>CBDDCL010000015.1:0-4800000 GCA_965226245.1 Bryobacterales bacterium
CCGTTCGCTGGTTTTTGATGGCCAGCAACGGTTGTTTGCTGCATGGGATTGATCTCAAAGGCCCGGCTGACCTGGGCCGCCGAGGCGCCCTGCTGCAGCCGTTCCACTGCCGACAAATTGAATTCTTGCGTGAATCTCCGTCGAGACAAACTCATCACTCATCCTCCGTTCACTGGATTTTGAGTCTAAACTGGTTGTCTCACTTTTGGGGGCAAGTCCAGAGAGAGGCTGAGAGAATGTGCCACGCCTCGGCAGACGTGCCAAGCGGCGCGCTGGTAGCCTGTGGCAGAAGTGCAGTGTGCACGAAAAATGGGTACAGCCACCGATTTTCGTGTCCAGTTTGATCGAAAACACGGCGCTTACGAGTCACGAAAATCGGCTGGCAGTCCCCATTTTTCGCCGAACCCACTTGCACCACGGGCCACTAGCGCCGCGAGCGACAGGCGCCGGGCAGTTTTCTTTTGCGTTGTTGCATCCGCAAGGCCCACTCGGTAAGCGTCACACCAATAGAATGAAGGAAGAGATCATGCGTATGGATCTAGATCGCCGGACCATCCTGAAGCTGCCGTTGCTGGCCGCCGGAGCGCGTGCCGTTGTGGAACAGGCCCTCGCTACGGACGCCCAGCCGCTCAGACCCCGGGTGGACGTGCCAGCCCTCTTGCGGTTCGGTGTCATCGGCGACAGCGGATCAGGCGAGCCCGCCCAGCACCGTGTGGCCGCCCAGATGAACCGACTTCATCGGGTTCGTTCCCAGGACCCGTGGCAGTTCGTCCTGACCATGGGCGACAACATCTACGAAAACGGCAATTCCAAGTACTTCGAGCGCAAGTTCATCGACGTTTATCGCGAACTGCTGGATGACGGCGTGCAATTCCATTCCACATTGGGAAATCATGATATCCGCCACAAGGGCGGCGCCGAACAACTTCAAGAAGAGGCGTTCGGCTACATCGGAGGGCAGGACGAATACGAATTCTCGGCGGGGCCAAAGCTGGGGGACGGCACGGAGCTGGCTCGGTTCATTTGTCTCAACTCCACTCGCTGGGTCGAGGCGATCCAAATGCGGGAGGAGAAGGCCCTGGAACGAATGCTGGGCAGACTCCGGGAGCGGCTGCGCAACTCAGACGGCTATCGCTGGAACGTCGTCTATTTCCACCATGCAATCCATTCCCATGTTGAAGATCCTTGGCTCGGGTTCCTGCCGCGGGGCCATGGCTCGAATCCCTACTTGCAGAGAGTGCTCGAGCCGGAAATCATCGAGCACGCCGACGTCGTGCTTGCCGGGCACGAACACTTCTACCAGAAGATCCGCCCGATAAAGGGCGTTCACCACATCACCTCCGGAGCGGCCGGGAAACGGCGTAAGGGCGTCAGAAGCGATCACCCGGACGTCGAAGCCGCATCTCCCGACTACCATTTCATGGATCTGGGGCTCACCGAGGACGCGCTGTATTTCCAGGCGATCAACGATTCCGGACTGCTCGTCCACTCAGGTGAGATCCGCAACCGCCAGGCCCTTCCCGCCGGACGAATGGACGGTTCAGCCGCCAGCTCGGCTCGGGCGGCGTAAAGAGGCGCTGACCCGCGCAGGGCGGACCGATCCCGCGAGGCTGGATGAGGCCCGGCTCGGCTTTGAAAAGATGCTGGGGTACGCCAACCATCTCGGGCTTTATGCCGAACAAACGGGCCATAGCGGAGAGGCGCTTGGCAACTTCCCGCAGGCGTTTACCCACTTGGCGCTCATCAGTGCGGCTTTCAACCTCGATCGGGCACTGGGCAGCAAGGGGTAGGCTGGGGCCAAGCACTCGGCCGCCACCTCTCCACTTGACTTTCCGCAATGCGGATGAAGCGCGCAACTCGTCTGCATAGTGACACAGATTTATTGCTATATTATATGTTTAAGAATACAGATCATGCGCACGACCCTCAACATCGATGACGAAGCCTTGGCCTCCGCGATGACGTACGCAAAAGGCCATACCAAAACGGAGGTAATCAACCAGGCTCTCAGGCAATTCGCTCGCACCAAACGGCGAAAGAAGCTGCTGGAACTGCGCGGCAAAGTGCGCTGGGAGGGAGACATTGACGCGCTCAGGAAGCGCACATGACAGTTCTGGTCGACACCTCCGTCTGGGTGGATTTTTTCAACGACTACCCCAGTCAAGAGGCGCAAGGCCTCGCTAACCTCATTGAAGACGAGGTCGAAATTGTAACGTGCGGACTGGTCCTCGCGGAGTTCTTTCAGGGCATTCGGGATCGCCGGTGGCTGAAGAGCCTGGAAGTGTACTTTCGCGACATGGTGAACCTAAAACCGAGAGAGCCCGAAACCTACCTTGCGGCGGCGGAGCTTTATCGAGGGTTGAGGGCACGCGGGGTGTCAGTGCGTTCGACGGTCGACTGTCTTATCGCGCGGCTCGCGGAAGAAGCCGGGGTTTCGCTGCTCGCCAAAGACCGCGACATGAGACTGATTCTCGATTCAGGACTGTGTAGAGCCAGAAGCGTCCCGCTGTAGACAGCGTATGCACGTATCCGAGGCGGTTCGACTCTCTCAGTCCTTCCAAGCGAGGGTTTGATCTCGGGGCCGGCGCCCGTTGTGGGCGTCTGCTTGGGGCCCCGCCGCCAGACAGGCCGCGGGGTGACAAGACATGTCGCCAGGAATGGCGACACGGCACGGCTGGAGGCGCGCGCCAGTGTGCCCAGCATGGGCTGATTCTAGCAGGATGAAACGATCCTGCCGGGACCGATGGAGGTAACCGTAGGGAACCGCAGAGCGGAAGTCGTGGGGCGCAAGCCGCGCGGTGAAAGCCGAAGGAAGCGGGGAACGAATACTTCGACTGTAGGAACACAAACCGGCAGAGAGGCCGCGTACGGGCGGTAAGCGTGCTGGCCACCGCGAAGCCCAATATCCATACGAGACGTGCGAGGTAGAGCCGGACGGCACGAAGGAACAGAATCAGCGCCTTACCTGGGGAGAGCTTCTCCGTGAGAGCGGGGGAGAAGTCAGCAGAAGCCATAGTAGCCGAGAAGGCGGGTAACGCCGCTGGAGCAAAGGGCTGAAGGACCAAGGAGCAAAGCTAGAGGAGCGACTGGCACAGCGTGCAAGAGGTTTCCCGGAGTCCCGGACCGCAGGGTCCTTCCCCGCTGGGGGAACGAGACGGGGAGCAGGCGGAGGCAGAAGCGGTGGAACCGTGGCGGGCCAATGCCGGCGGGAACCCGAGCGTGAGCCGCGAGACTCTCGACAGAAAGTGATGCACGACGATCTGATGGAACAAGTGGCGGCCGAAGAGAACCTGCGGCGTGCGCTGGGGGCGGTCAAACGCAACCGCGGCGCGGCGGGCATCGACGGCATGACCACCGAACAACTCGAATCCCACTTTCGACGCCACGGTGAAAAGATCCGGGCGAAACTGCTGGCGGGGCGCTGGACGCCGAGTCCCGTGCGGCGGGTAGAGATATCCAATCCGCACGGAGGCCAACGGCTGTTGGGCATCCCGACGGTGATGGACCGGCTGCTGCAGCAAGCGTTGCTGCAAGTTTTGACGCCGATCTTTGAGCCTGGTTTTGGGAGCCGATGTTCAGCGAGTCGAGCTACGGATTTCGGCCGGGGCGGAGCGCGCATGAGGCGGTACGCGTGGCACAGGGATACGTCCGCGAGGGCAAGGACTGGGTGGTGGATATAGACATCGCCAAGTTCTTCGACCATGTGAATCACGACATTCTGATGCGACGGATCGCGCAAGTGATTCGGGACAAAAGGATCTTAAGATTGACAGGCCGGTATTTGAGGGCCGGAGTACTGCTGAACGGGGTGCTGGTCAAAAGCGAGGAGGGCACGCCGCAAGGCGGGCCGCTGTCTCCATTGCTGGCGAACATCTACCTGGATGCACTGGATCGGGAACTGGAGAACCGCGGGCTGAGTTTTTGCCGTTATGCCGACGACTGCAACATTTATGTGAGCAGCGAAGCGGCGGCGAAGCGGGTGCTGGCGGGGATCTGGAGCTGGATCGAGCAACATCTGCGACTGCAAGTGAACGAGGCGAAGAGCGGGGCGGGGCGGCCTTGGGAACGGAAGTTTCTGGGGTTTCGCATCAACCGCCGGGGGCAGCGGGAAGTGGCGCCGCAAAGTGTCGAGCGGCTCCAGCAGAAGGTGCGAGAGATATGGCGCAGTTGCCGCAGTGTCACGAGCCGGGAATTACGCGACGAGTGGCGGCGGTATATCGTCGGCTGGTGGGGTTACTACCGGCTGGCCGAGGATCGGCGCGCGGTCTTTTGGCTGGAAAGCTGGATTCGGCGGCACATTCGGAAGTGCTTCTGGCTGCGCTGGCACAGCGTGCGGGGTCGCTGCCGCGCATTGCGGCGCTTGGGCGTGCCCGAGCGGATGCTGCGCTATGTGCCGACGCGTCGTGGCGCTTGGTTTGTCGCGGCGCGGGCGATGATGCATCGGGCCCTGTCGAAACGTAGTTTGCAGCGTTACGGATTTGTGATGCCATCGGATCTCGCGGCCAGCAGCTAAGCCGCTGGGTCCAACCGCCGGATACGGAAAACCGTACGTCCGGTGGTGTGGGAGGGTGCCGGGGCGCAATCCCCGGTACCCGACCCGATCATCGAGCAGCAGCTGGACCACGCGTAATCCCGAGAGCGGGACGCGTGGCGTACGCTTTCAAGGCGCCTCTAGGTCGATGACCGCCTGAAAAAGTTATTTAACATACTTTACCCCAAGAATGTTTTGGCCTATAATGGGCCCTGCGCGCCTATCGTCGTCTCTCCGTTCGCCTCTCCCAGCGGGACCGTAAAGATCTGCGTCAGTTGCTGCGGAAGGGAATCCAGCCCGTGCGCACCGTATTACGAGCGCTGACGCTGCTGCAGCTCGATGCCGGCCAGACAGCTTCCGCGGTGGCCCGCCATGTTCAACTCACCTCCAAGGCGGTGCGGGAGATTGGACGGCGCTATGAACAGGGAGGCTTCGAGCGTGCCCTCCACGACAAACAGCGGCCTGGGGCGGCTCCCCTGCTCGGGGCCAGCGAAAAACAGCGCATCATTGCCATGGTGTGCAGTGATCCGCCGGCGGGGCGAGCGCGCTGGACGGTGCGGCTGATCGCCGAAGAAGCGGTCAAACGCAAGCTCGTGCCGCGGGCCGGGCGAGAAACCATTCGGGTACTTCTTGAAAGCCACGACTTCAAGCCGTGGCGGGAAAAAAATGTGGTGCGTGGCGGAGCTGGATGAGAAATACATCGAGCGCATGGAAGATGTCCTGGCACTGTACGAAAAGCCGTATGACCCGGCCGAGCCGGTCGTCTGCCTGGACGAGAAACCGGTCTCGCTGCACAAGGAAGTGCGGCCGCCCCGTCCGGCAGCGCCCGGCCACACTGCCAAACGGGACAACGAGTATCAACGCTGTGGCACGGCCAATGTCTTTGCCGTGGTGGAGCCGAAAGCCGGTCGGCATTTCACCTGTGCGACGCCGAATCGAACGGCGGCGGAGTTTGCGAAGACGCTCGGATCCCTGCTGCATCGTTATCCCTCGGCGCGGACCATCCACGTGGTCTGGGACAACCTGAACATCCACTGCAAGAAATCATTGACGGACTACTACGGGGAAAAGCAAGGAGGCGAGATGTGGAGCTGGCTGACGATCCATCCGACCCCGATACACGGCAGTTGGCTCCATCAGGCCGAAATTGAACTGAGTATGTATTCGCGCCAGTGCCTGGGCCGTCGGCGTATCCCTGACCTGAAAACATTGCAGCAGGAGACGAGTTCGTGGAAAGATCGTGTGAACCGAGACCAAGTGAAGATTAACTGGACGTTCGACCGCAAGGCGGCTCGAAAAAACTTTGGCTACAAAAAGAACTCTTCCAGGCGGTCAAAGACCTAGTATGCCTCGGTCGCTGTGGGGTTCAAGTAGGCTACGCGCTTGGTGTGGAAGGCGATGTTGGCCAGGTGCGGACCGCAGACGGCGGAATGACCGACCTCGACCGGAGCGTTGGGCTGTTCGCGGCTCTTCACGCAGTTGAGGAAGTTCTGGACATGAGGCGGGGTCGGCAGGCGGCCCTCGTGTGTCATGATGGGCTCGCGGTTGTCTTTCCAGGGCGCCTGGTAGACGCGGTAGCCGCTGCCGTCGAGGATGAGCGTTCCCTTGGTTCCTTCCAGCCGGATGGTCCAGCCGTTTTGGTAGTCGTTGTTGTAGTTCAGTGTCCAGGTGGCGATCAAGTTTCGGTACTCATATGCCGCTGAAAAGACGTCCGGCGTCTCGGCCCCGTGCATCTCGAACACCTTGCCCAGGCAGGTCGCCGATTTGGGAGTGCCCGAATTGCTCAGCCACTGGATGACGTCCATCAGGTGCGTGCCCTGGTCGGTGATGTTGCCGCCGGAATAGTCCCAGAAATTGCGCCAAGACCGAAAACGCATCGGCTCGAGCGGCCGGTAGGCGGCGCGCCCCACAAAACGCTTCCAGTCCAGTTCACCTTCAAGCTGGGAGTTATTCAGCGGCCTTGAACGGATCCAGTTCCATTGAGCCTTGGCGGCGAGGATGTCGCCGATCAGCCCGTCGCCGACCATCTTTTTGGTTTCGATGATCCAAGGGGTGCTGCGGCGCTGCATGCCGATCTGAACGATGCGGTCGGTGGCGCGCACTTCGCGAATCACCCGGACGCCTTCGCTGATCGAGTGTGTCATGGGCTTTTCGCAGTAGACGTCCTTCCCCGCCTTGACGGCGTCGATCAGCATGGGCGCGTGATGATGGTCGGGGGTCGCAATCAGAACGGCGTCGATGTCGTCGCGGGCGAGAACTTCTTTGTAGTCGACATAGCCCTTGGCGTCGGTCCCGCCGATTTCAAGCCCTTTTTCCAGATTGGGTTTGTAGACGTCGCACACTGACAGCAACTTCGCGCCACCGAATTCAATGAACGTCTGGGTTACGCGGCGGCCGCGTCCGCCGGCGCCAATCAGAGCGAAGGTGATGCGCTCGTTGGCTCCCTTGGCAGAGCTGGAAAGGATGAGTGGCGCCGCGGCTGCAGCGGCCAAAATCTCGCGACGGCGGGGAGAATTGTTGCTCATGATGGACCTCACAAAACAGGATGGAATTGCGGCTATTGTACCACGGAGGTGTCGCAAGGCCGAAACTGCATTTGAGGGCTCGTGAGGTAATCGGTTGCCCGCGTGTCTAGCCAGGCTGTTCTTGTTTACCGTCGGGCAGCTGGGCTTGTCCGGCCGTCCACGACTGTGGTATGATTTTAGTGTGAAGAATCAGATTTTGCGACTAACCGCGACACAGGCGGCACGAGACTTCTCCCATCTGTTGGACCAGGTGGAAGACGGAAGCGAAGCTGTGATCGAACGCCGTGGTGAGGCTGTCGCTCTGATCGGACCGGCGAAATCGGCGCCCCGCCGGATTTCCGAATGCCTGAGCGTGAAACTCCCTCGGGCATCGGTGAGACCTGATCCTGATTTCGCGCGCGACCTAGATGACATCATCGCCGGCAATCCCGTGGACGAGCCGCCGGCGTGGGATTAGTTCTCGATTCCAGGGTACTCGTAAGCGCGGAACGAGAGAACCGTACGGTGACGGCGTTGCTCGGCGCCCTCGAACGCCGATTCAAAGATCAGGCAATCGTACTCTCGGCAATGTCGGCCGCGGAGCTGGTCCACGGGATTTGGAGGGCCTCTGGGCCACGAATTCGGATGCGGCGGGAAGAATTCGTTGAAGAGGTCTTTGCTCGAATTCCGATTCGAGTTTTCAACCTGCGCACCGCTCGAATCGCGGGTCAGATCGATGCTCAAAGCCGAATGAAGGGGAAAGTGGTCCCGACGGTGGATTTGTATATCGGAGCGCTCGCGATCGAATTGCAATTCTCGGTTGTGACCGCAAACGTACGCCACTTCAAGTTGATCCCCGGCCTGAAGGTCTTTCGATTTTCGTAGCCGGGCATCCTCAAATCGTAAGACGAGCCGCCGTGCCCGGCCGGCAAGCGCGGGTGGGCGTCCACCTCCATGAACGTGTCGGGGCGTCTTGCCATCGCTTGTTGGCGGCTACACCAGCTCCAGCCGCACTTCACGTCCAACCGCCAGCGCGGCCTTCTGCAGCGTCGCCAGAGTGACCGACTCATTGTCGGGATCCAGCAAGCGGTCGAGAGCGCTGCGGCTGGTTTGCATTCGCCGGGCCATCTCGGTTTTCGAGAGGCCCTCTTGTTCCATGGCAGCCTCCACCTGACGCGCCAACACGCGCTTGATTGCACCCGCGGTGACTTCTTCGTGTATGCCTTCCTCGCGCAGCCAGTTGTCAAACGAGGTTCCGACGTTCTTATCCTTCATCTGCGTTTCCCTTCTTTCGTTTGTGCGCCAGATCGATGTCCTTCTGGGGCGTCTGCTGCGTTTTCTTGATGAAACCGTGCAGTAAGATCATGCGGCCGTCATCCACACAGAAAATCACCCGCGCGATCTTGCGGCGAGTGAGGTTGCTGCGCACCTCCCAGAGGCCGCGCCCCAGTGAGCGCACCACCGGCATACCGATCGGCCAAGAAAACTCGATGTCCCTGATGTCCTCGCCGATGATTTTGCGATCGTCAATGTCCAGCCCCCGCAACCATTCGCGAACCGGCTCGCGCCCGCTACCCGAGCGGTAGAAGTACGCTGGCAGCCGTTTGAGTCCTTGCGCCACGCATCATTGTACTAACTTTGGTACATATCCTGGAGGTAAGTCGTTTCTCGCAGCGGGGATTTACCGGGCTACAGCTCGACGCCCGTATCTTTCCACTCACCCGTGTTAGCCGAGTCGATGACCGCGTCGCAGACCTTTTGAGTTTGCAGGGCGTTGCGGAAGTCCGGCTGAGTCGGCTTGCCTGTTTCGATTCCAATGACAAAATCGGCCAGCGCGTTCAAGAACGTGTGCTCGTAGCCGATCGTTGTTCCCGGAACCCAATACTTATCCATGTAGGGGTGCTCGTGGTTGCTGACGTGGATCTTGCGCCAGCCCGTGAGGTGGTCTTCGGTCTTGCGGCCGGACTGCTGTTGCGTGTACTCGAAGAACTGCAGGTATTCGGGCTCCTCCAAATCGAAATAGACGCTGCCATCGGCGCCGTTCAGCTCGAGCGTGTTGTAGTTCTTGCGCCCCCGTGCGTAGCGGGTGGATTCGAACGTCCCCATGGAGCCATTGGCGAACTCGGCCAAGAACATGCAAGCGTCATCGATCCCAACCGGCTCGACGTTGCCGCTTTCGACGTGCTGGCGTTCTTTGACAAACGTCTCGGTCTTGGCGACGACGCGGGTGAGGGCGCCGTTGAGCCACATGGCGGAGTCAATCGAGTGTGCCAGCAGATCACCGGTCACGCCGGATCCGGCGACGTTGACATCCAGCCGCCAGAGCCCCGCGCCGCCTTGGGGGATGTCTTCGGCGATCGTCCAGTCTTGCAGGTAGGTGGCTCGATAGTGAAAAGGACGCCCGATGCGTCCCTCGTCGTTGATCTGCTTGGCGAGCGCAATGGCGGGGACCCGGCGATAGTTAAACCAGACCATGTTCGCCACGCCGGCCTCCTCGACCGCCTGAGTCATTTCTTCCGCCTCGGCCACGTTCATGGCAAGCGGCTTTTCGCAGACCACCATCTTGCCGGCCTTGGCCGCGGCAATGGCGATTTCGTGATGAACGTGATTCGGCGCGCTGATGTCGATCAAGTCGACGTCATCGGCTTCGACAACCTTTCGCCAGTCCGTCTCGGTGCGCTCATAGCCCCAGTTCTCGGCAAAACTCTTGAGCTTGTCTTCCTTGCGGGCAGAGGCCACTTTGAGAACCGGGCGGTGCTCCACATTAAAAAAATCATTCAGGCGCTTGTAGGCGTTCGAGTGGGCGCGGCCCATAAAGCCGTACCCGAGCATGCCGACGCGAAGTTCTTTTGCCATGGTTTCCTCGCTTTGCTTAGACCGCTCCCTGACGGTCACGGCTCGGGATATCTACGGTGCGTTGTAGTAAAACTCTTCCTTGGTGATCTTGTCGTTCTCGACGGTATAGATTCCTACCTCGATCATAGTAGTGCGTTGTCCCGTCATCTTGGGAGTGGCATCGATTGTGAAGCGCACGGCGAACTGGCCGTCGCCGACGAACGGTCCGTCGACAGTAAGCCCGTGAACTTCGTGGTTGTCCGTCCACCATTGGTTCTTCCCGCGGATCGCGTCAATGCCGGACATTTCCGCCGGCATGGCCTCGTTGCCAACCGGTTCCACGCTTACAATATTGTCGCCGTAGTGCTGCTTGATTGCCTCCATGAATTTGCCCTGACGGCAAAGGTCTACGAGGCTGTTTGCAACGTCTGTGACTGACATTCCGTAATATCCTCCCAATAATCAGGTGCGTTGTGGCTGCGCGTTGGACTTCCTAAAGAAGAGCCGCACAACGCCCGCAACTCGTGGCTTTCCCCCACGATCCAGCATCCTACCGTCTAGGGCCGCCGGAGGTCAAGCGGTCGGGGACCCACACTTAGAAGCTCTGACCGTGAGTACACGAATAGTCAATCTTTTGCCTGTTGTGTCAGAAAACTTCAGACGGCCGGACAGAGGCGTGGACGGCAGTCCACGCTCCGGCGGGGTCCGCGTCCCCATCCCGTCCGCACCCTCTTTGGTTGCGCCTGATCCGCGACAGGTTTCTCCGCAGGGAAAGCGAGAATGCTAGACTACTGCCTTGATTGGGGCCAGCGCATGATTCACATCACGGAACAGCAAGTCCGCGAAGCCCTGCCAATGAGCAAGGCGATTGAGCTGGTCGAAGAGGCCTTTCGCCGGCTCGATGGCAACAAAGCGGTCAATCATCCGCGACGGCGAGTAGTCATGGAGAATCGTACAGTGCTCCACTACATGGCGGCAGGCGACAACGAAAGCGGCTACCTGGGAACCAAGGTGTACGCGACAAGCCGGCGCGGAGCGCACTTCATGGTCTTGCTGTTCGAGGCAGCGACTTCTAGTCTGCTGGCGACGATTGAAGCCGACGCTTTGGGGCAGATCCGCACGGGCGCGGCGAGCGGTGTCGCCACCCGTCATATGTCCCGCGCCGACGCCGCCACTCTAGCAATGATCGGAACCGGCTATCAAGCCGAAACGCAGCTCGAGGCGGTCGCGAACGTGCGAGAGCTAAGCAGAGTCAGGGTTTACAGCCGGTCGCCCGAGCGGCGCGCGGCGTTCGCCGAAAAAATGGCCGCGCGGCTTCAGCTAGCCATCGAACCAGCCGAAACCGCCGCGGCGGCTGTTGCGGCAGCGGACATCATTTCGACTGTCACCAACGCCCGCGAGCCGGTTCTGGAAGGGAGCTGGCTTGCCGCCGGCTGCCACATCAACGCCGCCGGAAGCAACCACGCCAAGCGAAGGGAGATTGACTCCCAGGCCGTAGAGCGCGCCGCCGTTATCGCCGCCGACTCGGTCGAGCAGGCCCGGATAGAAGCCGGAGATCTGATCCGCGCAGCCGAAGAAGGCCGGCTTGACTGGAGCCGCGTCCGCGAACTCTCATCGATCGTCGCCGGGCGCGCCGCCGGGCGCACCGATGACAGCGATATCACCTTGTTCGAATCGCAAGGACTTGCCGTTGAAGACATTGCCGTCGCCGGTTACATCTACGAGCAGGTAAGCGCGTGAGGGCTTAAACGCCTGCCGCGAGGACCGGACGCGACAAAGTCTTGCCGAAGAATCGTATTGTGGATGTCGTGTGGGTGATTTGCATTTGCTGCCCTCGTAGCTGCTTGCAAACTGCAAGGGCAGACCCCGATTGTGTTGCTTGACGCTTGACGGCTCAAGACTCCCAGGGATTGACGATTGTAACGCCGAGGCTTTCGTAATCGTAGACATTACGCGTGACCAGGGAAAGATCGTGTTCGAGGGCTGTGGCCGCGATCAGGCCGTCGGCCGTATTGAGCGGCCGGCCCTGCAAGTGCCGCTCGCCGTCGAGAAGGCCCCACCGCTCGGAGATCGCCTCGGTTACGGGTAAAATCCGTTCTTCAAACCAAGCTTTGAGGTCCTTGGTAAACCACTCTTCGCGTCGCTGCCGACGGCGGGTGGCTCCAAGGATAGTCGACCCTTTGCGAATTTCGCCCAGGGTGATGACGCTGATGTAGAGCGCCGGCCGGCCTGCGGAGTGAACCCAAGTTTCGACGCGAGGATCGGGCGCGCGGCGCGTCAATTCGGAAGGGATGTTCGTATCAAGCAGGAACCCCGTCATAGGTCAATCGAGCGGCCTGTTGAAGGGCTGCGGCCGAAATGCAGTTCAAGACCGCGCAGAGGCTCGAAGAGCTCAAGCAGGGTTTTCGATGCAGCGGGGGACTTCTTCTCTCTCGCGGGCCGTACACGTTCGTCCGCGAGCCTCTTGAGCCACTGTTCGACAGTGAGCCCCTCAGCAAGAGCATGTGCTTGATAGGCGGCCTCTTCCTCAGACGACAGTTCGATAGTCATACCCATCGCTGGTTTCTCCTTTCGCTAATAACTCCATTCTATGAATTTAGAACACATAGATTCCAGCCTGCCGATTCTGAGGATTCTGAGGGGTGCACGACGTAGGAGTGAAGAATCGCAGGTTCTTTTTGTTGAGGGCCGTTTCTTCGGTCAAAGATCAACCACTGCAAGTTCTTGCGCTCAGTCACGCCGTGCGACACAACCGCGAGCACTTCGGTCTAGCAAGGTGGACACCCCACGACCTGCGTCGCGCAGCGGCTTCGCACATCGCCGGGCTGGGTATTGATCGCTTCACCTTGGCGCGCATTCTCAACCACGCCGACCGAGAAGTGACGGGTATCTATGACCGCTATACGTACGATGACGAGAAGCGGCGGGCGCTCCGGAAGTGGGATGGGCGCCTGCAGGCGATCATCTCGAACAAAGCCGAGCGAGAGAACTCTCACATTTGAGCCCGGTTGGTGGCCGGTACGAAGGCTTGGTATCGAGCCAAATCGTCTACTAGCGAACGTTGAGGAGCGCCTGCTTAGAAGACAGATTTCCATGCGATTCAGAACTCGCCTGTTTTCAGTTACTTACTGTAGGTTTCAACGACTTGCGGTGTCCGTGTTGATACTTGTTGAAACTTGTGGTTTCAGGGTGCTTGTTACAGCTCAAAATCATCTACAGTGCACTTCGGCCCAGCGGGCCCTCTGTGGTCCGCCCGCGACCTCAGGTGGACTCGGTCGAGTTGAAGTTGGAGGCTGGAGAGGTGCACGTTCGGCTGGCACACCGGCACGGGATCGAGTGGCCGTGTCCGGAATGCGGAGTGGCGTGCAAGCTTTACGACCATCAGCCACGGCGGCAGTGGCGACACCTGAATACGTGCCAATATCGTACGATCCTGCACGCCGAGCCGCCGCGCAGCGCCTGCCCCGAGCACGGAGTGCGCGTGGTGAAACTGGCATGGGCGGAGCCGTCCAGCCGATTCACGGCGCTGTTTGAAGCGCTGGCGATTGAATGGTTCAAGGCAGCCAGCCAGAAAGCAGTGGCCGGGCTGTTGCAACTGAGTTGGGACGAAATTCATGGGATCATGGAGCGAGCGGTGAAACGTGGGTTGGAGCGGCGCCAAGCCGAGCCGGTCACTCAGATCGCTGTCGATGAGAAGGCCTTTCGCAAGGGCCATCACTATCTGACTCTGGTGCACGACCTGGCCCGGGGCCGGGTGTTGTATGTAGCCGAAGACCGCAAACAGAGCAGCCTGGACGGGTTTTGGGAAACTCTAACAGCAGAGCAAAGCAACAGCATCACAGCGGTCGCCATGGACATGTGGAATCCCTGCATCGCCTCGGTGCGGGAGCACCTGCCGGAAACGGATGGCAAGATCGTCTTCGATAAGTTTCACATCGCCAAGCATCTGGGAGAGCGCCGGAAGGAGAACAAGATCCTGCGCGCGGAGGGAGACGACACGCTGGCCGGCACGCGCTACGACTGGTTACGGCATCCGGCGCGGATGGAGCCCAAAGACCGGCGAGCTTTTGCGGCCCTGCGGGACAGCGGATTAAAGACAGCCCGGGCGTGGGCTTTGAAGGAAACCATGATGGCGTTTTTCGACTACCGCTACGAGCGGCCAGCGCGAAAGCACTTTCGATGGTGGCACAACTGGGCGTCGCGGAGCCGCCTGCAACCCATGATGGAAGTGGGGCGGATGCTGCAGCGACGGTTTGAAAACATCGTGACCTGCCTGCGCCACCGCATCACCAACGCGACCAGCGAATCCCTGAATGCAAAGATTCAGTGGGTGAAGTACACCGCCCGGGGGGTTCCGAAACAAACAGAACTTCATCAACGCCATCTACTTCCACTGCGGCGGGCTGGAGCTGGCCCCTTGACCCACTAGAAACCCGGAAGAGCCAGACTTGTTTTGTCGCGCCTTGCTTGACCTACCCCGTCAGGGAGGATCTATCTGGCATGCTTTGACGCAGACTGTGGCATGAGCGCCAGGATCTCCGTGGAAGGTCAGAGGAGCGGTTTTGGCAGCTCTCTAGGTCTAGCAGCCCGTGGTAAAAGTATCCCAAAGGATCTGACAAAACCAAATACTTTAGTGTATAATTGTTTCATGGCAATGGGACGACGCAACCGGCGGCAGTGGCAGAAAGGGCTCTGGGTCGCCGCCGCGGATCTGCCACACACAGCGGCCCACCCGTTTTATCGCAGGCTCAACGAGCTGCTCGACGAGCACGGCTTCGACGACTTCGCCGAACAGCGCTGCGAGAAGTTCTACGCGGCGCACATGGGCCGTCCCTCGCTGACGCCCGGCAGCTACTTCCGCTGCCTGTTGATCGGCTACCTCGAAGGCATCGACAGCGAGCGCGGCATCGCTTGGCGCCTGGCCGATTCGATCTCGCTGCGGCGCTTTCTCGCCATCGAGCTCGACGAATCCACGCCCGATCATTCGACGATCTCGCGCAGCCGCCGCCTGATCGACGTCGAAACGCACCGCCAAGTGTTCACCTGGGTGCTGCAATTGCTCGCCCAGCAGGGGCTGTTGAAAGGCGCTACGATTGCGGTCGATGCCACCACGCTGGAGGCCAACGCGGCGTTGCGCTCGATCGTGCGGCGCGACAGCGGCGAGAGCTACGAAGACTTTCTCAAGGGGCTGGCGGCGCAGTCGGGGATCGAGACGCCGAGCCGCGAGCAACTGGCCAAGCTGGACAAAAAGCGCAAAAACAAAGGCTCCAACAAAGGATTGGACGAATCAGCATGACCCCGACGCCAAGATCGCAAAAATGAAAGACGGGCGCACGCACTTGGCGCACAAGGCCGAGCACGCCGTGGACCTGCAGACGGGCGCGCTGCTGGCGCTGACCGTGCAAGGCGCCGATCTGGGCGACACGAGCACCGTGTCCGAGACGATTAGCGCGGCCGCGGAGCAAGTCGCCGCGGTCGCCCAAGACCAGCAGGCGAACGAGCAACTGTCTCCCCAAGGGCTGCAAGAAGTGGTGGCCGACAAGGGCTATCACAGCAACGACGTGCTGACGGACCTGACGGCGCTGGAGCTGCGTTCTTACATCAATGAACCGGACCGCGGGCGGCGCAACTGGTGCGGCAAGCGGCGGCAGCAACAAGCGGTGTATGGCAACCGGCGACGGATGCGCGGCGAGCGGGGCAAACAACTGTCACGGTTGCGCAGCGAGCGGGTGGAACGCAGTTTTGCTCACTTATATGAGACCGGCCGGATGCGGCGGACGCACTTGCGCGGCCACGAAAATATCTTGAAACGGCTGCTGATTCACGGCGGCGCGTTCAACTTGTCGCTGCTGCTGAGGAAGGAGCTGGGAGCGGGCACGCCGCGCGGGCTGGCGGAAGCGAAAAAGGCCTTCGATTGGCTCTGGGAGGCCGTCAGGCGGCCCTTTTCGGCGCGGCAAGCGCTTTTGCTTGGGTTGTGGACGCGGCTGGTCAACGGACCCTTCCGACTCGACTGGCAACCGCGAATCTTCGGTCCCGCTCGCACCGCTTGAAAACAGCCACTTCTGCCACGGGCTGCTAGCACCTGTTCTTTCTTGCCGCGATTTGAACGGCGAAGGACGGCTGGAACTGTACGACTTCGGAGACGGCCGACAATGGTTCATGAACCTCGGCCGCACTGTGTTCGCGCAGTTGATCAGCTTCCTTCCGGATCGCGAATTCCGCCGCTGCGTAAGCCGTTACGACGGGGATCGCAGATTGCGCTGCTTCTCCTGCTGGGATCACTTCCTATGCATGGCGTTCGCCCAGCTGAGCTGCCGCGAAAGCCTCCAAAGCGATTCAATCGATGGGATCGGGCTGGTAGGCGCTCACCGGCTCCAGGGGCACGCGGTACTTGCCTTGGAATACTTCGCTGAAAAGTTGCAGCAGCGGCTGGTGGACTTTGCCGTTGGTCGCCGCCAGGGTCGGCCCGCCGATCTTGTAAGGGCCGCCGTGCATGTCGGTATAGATTCCGCCGGCTTCAGCGATCATGATGATTCCGCCGGCCGCATCCCATGACTTGAGGCCGAACTCCCAAAAGCCGTCCAGGCGGCCGCAGGCGATCCAGCACAAGTCGAGCGCCGCCGAGCCCACACGCCGCGATCCGTGCGTCAGCATCGACACTTGATGAAAAAAGTGGACATTGACATTTGTGTGCCGCCGCGGACTCGGGAACCCGGTACCGTAAATGCCTTTCTCCATGACCGTGGTTTTCGTCACGTGGATTCGGCGGTTGTTCAGATAGGCCCCTGATCCTTTTTCGGCCGAGAAGCATTCTTTGCGAATCGGATCGAAAACCACGCCAGCGATGGGTTCACCCTTGTGCAGCAAGCCCAGACTCACCGCGAAGACCGGGTAGCCGTGCGCGAAGTTCGTCGTGCCATCGAGCGGGTCGACATACCACACGTACTCTGAGTTGTTGTCAATTCCGCCGCCTTCTTCACCCACGATGCTGTGGGACCCGAAGCGCGACACCTGAGCCTTTCAACCACCAGCTTTTCCGAGGCGCGGTCGGCGGCGGTCACCAGGTCGTACTCTTGCTTGTATTCGATGGCGGGACGTTTTTCGAACCACTGCTCGAGCAGACTACCTGCCTCGTGGGCGATTTCGGTTGCGACGGTTACGTAATCAAGATTGTTCATATGAGTTTGAAAGCGGCGTTGGGTAGCGAAAGCGCCTTGTTGGCAAGAGCTTTCCGCACCACGGAGGCGCGGCCGGGAAGCAGTCGCAATCCGTCCGCTTCGCAGCAATCCTAAATATTGATTCTATAGGGCTTGCTTTCGAGCCGCCGGACGCAGGAGGTTCCGAGGAAATTCGCCGCGGAGGAGCGGCGAACATCGAGCGCTGGAGAGCCGGTTAGAAACGCGGCGGCGTGAGGGTCTCTGGTTGTTGCCGGCCTAACTAAAACCGGCCTGAAGGCTAGTTGAGATCGATGTCCCGAAGTCCGGGCTTCTGGGGGCCTTCCGTGCGCGCTTTCTTGAGCAGCCCTTCGAATCGATTGTCCAAGGTCTGTCCGTGCTGGCGCTCTAGGTCCACTTGCTCGCGGAAACGCTCATCGCGCGTGCCTTGCTCGGCCTTGAGGCGCCTCACGGCTTCTTGCAAATCTTCGGGGACGGACTCGGGCTTCGGCGCTTGATGAGTCAGGATCGTCTGCGTGGCGGCGTCCACTTCAAGGACGGCTCCGCAGCAGGGGCACGTCAGGTTGTAGAGGTCCTGACCCATGCCTTCCATCCTATCGCACCGCTGTGGCTGAGATCGGTAGTGAGATGATGGGCCCTCTTGTGTCGCCGCTTCGCGGTGAAGGACCGGCAGGATTGCCGGTCCTACTGGCTGCTCTCAGGGCAGTTGCTTGCGGGGCTTGGCCTCGAAGACCATGTGCCGTCCCGCCCTCTTGTTTCCGGGGGCGTGTTCGAGAAAAAGTTCGCGGTAAGTGGCGGTGATGTAATCATCCGGCCTAAAACCGAGTTGGGCGCCCGTGGAATCGATCCACTCTGGTTCTCCTTCGAGTTCCAAGTAGTTTCCGATCGGGGTTTCGTCGAGCAGGACCTCGCCTTTGGCGCCCGACTGCTTGAATTGGGTCCGGTACTTTTCGTAGCGCCAGGCGACACGGTAGTCCAGAGCGTTCAAGATACGGATCATTGAATTCGTGTCCGTCGTTTCGATCTCGAATTCCTGGCGCACTTTATGGAGAGACGGCCCTTGCATCGGCCGCTTCACAGTGAGCAGGCAGCGCTTGCCGGCTGAGCGAACACGCAACAGGCAGCCCGCTCGCAGGAGAGATTCGTCGGCGCGGTCAAAGACCAGATTGTGCTCCAGGCAGCGGCGGACGGACACTCGCCATCCGAGACGGCGGAGGAGCCGCCGCATCGTCTCCACCTTAACAACGGGGAGCTTGATTTCCGTTTCCGTCATGTAGTACCTCTATCGTGAAATTCTTGCAAAATGTGGCAGGAAATTCGGGAGCCAGATTCAGAGCCCCGACCGTGAGGGAGGGGTTGCCGCTTCGACCCGCGGAATCCGACAGCGGCCACGCGCCCTCTTTGGTTGCGGCTCGTCCGCTTTAGGGGGTTGGACGGGAAACCGTAACGGCCGGCCAATGCGGATCAATGCAAAGGGCCGGGGCTCAGCTCTGGCGATCGACGACCCAGTCGGAAACCGAGTAGAGTGCGCGCTTGTAAGGCGACTCATCGAAGCGGGTCAACTGCTCGGTGGCGCGCTCGGTGTATTCGACGGCACGGCTCCTCACGGTTTCAATTCCGTCGTACCTGTCGACGAGCGAGCGGATTTCCGCGAACGGCACGGAGTCGTAGTTGCCATCCTTGAGGACGGTTTCGACTAGGCGCTTCTCTTCAGGGGTACAGCGCTCGAGTGCGAGTATGAGCGGTAAGGTTACTTTTCCCTCGCGGAGGTCGTTGCCGACGGGCTTGCCGAGCGTTGCCTCGTCAGCGGTGAAGTCCAGTATGTCGTCGATCAACTGGAAGGCCGTACCGAGGTTCCAGCCGTAATCGGCGAGCCGCTGTTCCACATCTGACCCGGCGTCGGCGAGCACCGCGCCCAAGCGGGCGCAGACACAAAACAGGCAAGCGGTTTTGCGATTGACCAAATCCAGATGCTGTTCGGGTGTGACGTCGATGCGGCCCGCCCGCTCCATCTGCATCAGCTCGCCTTCGACCATCATCTGGGTGAGCTCGATCAGCGAGTCGAGCACATAGAAATTTCGCTCCCGCAGCGCCAGATTGAAGGCCTGCATGTAGAGCCAGTCGCCGGCAAGGACGCTGGTTTGGTTTCCCCACCGCTGGTTGGTCGAGGGCCTGCCGCGGCGAACCGCGGCGCCATCAATGATGTCGTCGTGGACGAGCGTCGCTGTGTGAATCACTTCCACCACCGCCCCCATGCGGATGGCTGATTCACCGCGATACCCGCAGAGACCGCTCGAAAGCAGCAGCAGAGCAGGGCGCAGGCGCTTGCCCCCGCTTAGCTGCAGGTGCTGGTTGATGGCCGTAACCGCTTCGACCGAGCAGACGGTGTCAACGCCGATCGCTTCTTCGACACGCTCGAGGTCAGCGGCAATCAGTGCAATGACCTCGTGGCGCGACATCGCCTGGGCCTTGATCGCCTGGGCCTTAATTGTTTCCATGATGCGGGGAACGGAGAGTTTCAGTTTATACTTCCATGACAGAAACAGGCAAATCGAAAAGCCTGCGGAAGTTTGCCGTCGTCGCCATGGCCACTTCTTCATCGCCCCGTCCGCGCACCTCGGCGAGCTTACGCGCGGTTTCGGTGACGTAGCAAGGCTCGTTGCGCCGTATTTTGCGATAGGGCGCGGGCGTTAGGTAGGGTGCATCAGTTTCAACCAGCAAGCACTCCAGCGGAAGACGCGCGGCTGTTCGCCTCAACTCATCTGAACGCTTGAAGGTCAGCATCCCCCCGAAGGCGATCATAAATCCACTGTCGATGGAACGTTTCGCATGCTCGTAGTCTCCCGAGAAACAATGCATGATACCGCCCAGACCGCTCGGACGCCAGTGCTCTTCCAATAGATCGAGGGTTTCCGGCCAGGCATCGCGCGTGTGGATGACGATCGGCTTGCGGGCCTGCCGGGCCACTTCCATCTGCCTGACAAAAACGTCGCGCTGGATTTCCCGGGGGGAATTGTCGTAGTGGAAGTCGAGACCGATTTCCCCCACGGCGAGAACTTTCTCGTGCGAGCAAAGCGCGGCTAAGCGGTCGAAGGCCCCGGCATCCGCCTTGCGGGCGTCGTGGGGATGCACGCCGACCGTTGCGAAAACGTTGCTAAGCCGGTCGGCCAAGCGGATCGCGGGTTCGAGGTCGGGGGGGCCCTCACCGGTTCCGATTGCGAGGATCAACCCGACGCCCGCCGCCTTGGCACGTTCGAGAACTTGCGGGCGGTCGTCGTCAAATGCCGGGTCATCGAGGTGGCAGTGAGAGTCGACGATCACCTCAAAGGGGCTCCAGCGGGCACGTCCTCGTGAAACCCCGCGAGGACGGGCTTGCCGCCATCCACGCTGGCGGCGACGATCATTCCATTCGATTCAACGCCGCGCATTTTGCGGGGTTTGAGATTCGCGACGATCACGACCTTGCGGCCGATCAGGGACTCGGGTTCGTAGGCCTCCGCGATACCGGCCACGATGGAGCGTGGTTCAGGCTCGCCAATGTCCACCATCAGGTGCAGCAGGCGGTCGGTCTTGGGAACTCTTTCGGCGGATTTGACTTCTCCGACCCGCATCTCGACTTTCATGAAGTCTTCGAACTTGATTTTCGGTTCTTGCGGCGGTTCAGTGGCGGCGGCAGCGGGTTCAGTGGCCGCGTCTTTCGAACTCGCGCTCGCCGCGGCTTCGTCCGGGGCCGCCGTCTCCGCTGCCGGCTCGGATGTCTGCTTGCCCATGATTTCAGCTTGTTCTTTCAATGTTTCCTTCTCCAGTTCTTTCATTTTTTCAACAGTTTCTTCGACGCCCAGCCTGGGAAAGACAGCACTCGCTTCACCGACTTTAATGCCTGCTTGCAGTTGACCCCAATGGAGGCCGGATAGCTGCACCTCACCGAGCGGAGTCGTCTGAGAGAGCTGCTTCCAGATCGTGGCCGTGGCCTTGGGCATCACCGGGTGCAGCAGCACGCAGGCAATCCGCAGCACCTCGGCGGAGTTGTACAGCGTCTCGCGCAGCGTTGCCTGAGACTCCTCGTCGCTGTTCTTGGCCAGCACCCAGGGCTTGCGCTCGACAATGTACTTATCCACCGTGCTGAGCATGGCCCAGATCGCCTCTAGCCCGCGAGAGAACTCAAAGTTCTCGAAAAATTCAGTGGTCTGGGAGATCGTGCTCCGGGCCGTTGCAGCGATTTCGCCGCCATCGCCGGGGGAAGCCGGCGCCTCTCCATCGAAATAGCGGTGAATCATCGCGAGGGTGCGGCTCACCAGGTTGCCGAGCCCATTGGCCAAGTCGGAGTTATAGCGCTCCACCAGGGCGTCGTAGCTAAAGTTACCGTCCTTCCCAAAAACGATTTCACGGAGCAGGTAATAGCGCAGCGACTCAATCCCCATGACCTGGTCGATCGGAGACGCCCGCACGATGTTCCCCCGGGACTTGCTCATCTTGTGCTCCTGGAAGATGAGCCAGCCATGGGCAAAGACTTGTTTCGGAAGAGGGAGTTCGGCGGCCAAGAGAAACGCCGGCCAGTAGACGGCGTGGAAGCGCAGAATCTCTTTCCCGACCAAGTGCAAATCGGCGGGCCAAAGTCGATTGGGGTCGACCTTCTCCTGTTGCTCCTCGCCGTAGCCGAGGGCGGTCATGTAGTTGGTCAGCGCGTCGAACCAGACGTAGAAGACGTGTCCTTCGTCTCCAGGCAGCGGGATACCCCACTTCAGGTTCGAGCGGCTGATCGACAGGTCCCTCAAGCCGCCGCGGACAAACGAGAGAACCTCGTTGCGGCGCGATTCGGGACGTATGAACTCAGGATATTCCTCGTAGAACCGCAGCAGCTTGTCCTGATACTCAGAGAGCTTGAAGAAGTAGTTTTCTTCCGTGACCGTCTCGGTTGGGCGGCCGCAGTCGGGGCAGGGTGATCCCGGCTCGGCATCGTTCACGTAGAGTTCGCAATTCGGGCAGTATTGGCCGCTGTAGCTGCCTTTGTAGATAGCTCCTTTCTCTTTGCACAAAGAAAACAGCCATTGGACAGCTCGGGCATGGCGTGGCTCGGTGGTCCGAACGAAATCGTCGTAGTCGATGCCGAGTTCATCCCACTGCCACCGGAACGCAGCCGCCACGCGATCGGCGTAATGCCGCGGTTCCCAGCCGGCGCTTCGCCCGGCGGCCTCGACTTTTTGCCCGTGTTCATCGGTACCGGTCACGAGGTAGACGTCGTCTCCCATCATGCGCCGGAAGCGTTTCACCGTGTCGGCCACGAGGGTGGTGTAGGTGTGGCCGATGTGGGGCGTGGCGTTGACGTAGTAGATCGGAGTCGTGAGGTAGTACTTCATGTTTTTCTGCTGAAGTTATTGACAGAAAGCCGATCACATGCGGTCTTAGCTTGTCTCGCTATCACCCATGCGCAGATACTCGAAGTTTGCCTGCTGCATCACGTCCTTGAGGGGCACGCCTTGCTGGATAGCGATTTTGCGGCAGTCATCATATTCGGGAGTGAAATTGCGTACCGAGCCATTCTCTGATGCGACTTTCACCCGGACATTGCCGAACTTCGTCGTGACCTGCCGCCAGGTGCGCTCAAGCACTCGCCGCTGCGCGGCATACATGCGAATTCCCAAAGTCGTTGTCTCGGCGAACAGCAGCGCGCCCAGTTCCTCGCGGTCTGCGGGTTTGGCCAGCACCGAAATCATGAATCCGGGACGATCCTTTTTCATATAGACCGGCGCCAATGTCACATCGAGGGCGCCGGCTTCCAATAGGCGCTCGCGGACATAGCCCGCTAGTTGCGGGTTCATGTCATCCACATTCGCTTCGATGACGAAAACCTCGGTGGTTTCCACGGCCTGGCTTTGCTCGCCGACGACAACGCGCAAGAGGTTCGCTCTGCCGCTGAAGTCTCGATCCCCCGCCCCGTAGCCGATCGCCGAGGTTCGCATGGCCGGCATGGCGCCGAACTCCGAGGCGAGGGTTGCGACAATCGCCGCGCCGGTCGGGGTCGTCAGCTCAACCGCGGGACCGTCGGAATACGTTGGTATCCCCTTGACTAGGGCAGCCGTGGCCGGCGCCGGGACCGGCATGACTCCATGGGCGGCTTGGATTGTGCCGCTGCCCAGATTTAACGGCGAGCAGTAGATCTTTTCGACGCCGAGCAACTGGAACCCAATGCAGACGCCGACGATGTCGGTGATCGAATCGAGCGCTCCGACTTCGTGGAAATGAACCTTCTCGACGGGCGCCTGATGAATGGCGGCTTCGACTTTTCCGAGCCGGCGGAAGATCTGGACGCTGCGGTTCTTTATTTCCTCATCGAGCGCGCTGGCATGAATGATCTCCTCGATGCGGCTGAGCGAGCGGTGGTGGTGATCTTGCGCGACATCGACGGTCAGGTTGGTTCCGCCAATGCCGGCGCGGAGGCACTTTTCGAACTTGAGCTCGATGCCGTCGAGTCCCAGCTTGGCAATTCCCGAGCGCAACTCCTCCTGGCCGGCGCCCGCATCGGCCAAGGCGCCCAGCAGCATGTCTCCGCTGATGCCGGAGAAGCATTCCAGGTAGCAGATCTTCATGGCGGCCCGTGAGGCTGGATTCCGCTTCCGATCGGCAAGCGCGCAGCCATCACGCGGCTTTCGCGGCCCAGCGGGCTGCATGAACGGATGAGGCCGGCAAGAAACGATATTTCGCCGGAATACGGGAGAAAACCAGCCTTTTCATGGTATCAGACGAGAGGATGCGGGCCGTGGCCGCAAGGGTTTGCGAAAAAATCGGGTAGAGTCCACTTCGCGCCGCTGAGACACATTGAATCCTTGGGACTTGTGCTGGCGGCGGCCGGCACAGTCCCCATTTTCACCCCCTGTAAGCGCAAGGGTGAGGTCAAGCTGTCTCGGTGAAGCCGCGGCTACGGTTGGCTCAGGAACTGGTTCGCCCGCCAATCTTTCAGTCATGGGCGGACATCAGGCATGGGCGCATTGCAAACCGGCGCGCCGTTCGCTAGATTATCGGCTGTCCCGTGGTAATAAGGAGTCCATCATGAAACGAAGACAATTTCTCGCCAAGACAGCCCTGGCCTCGGCCGCCGCGCCGCTGAGTGCTGCTCCCATGCTGCAAGCTCCCGCTCCCATGGGCGATAAGCCCGCCATCAAGATCAGCGACATCAAGACCTTCCTGGTTTGGAACGGCGGCCGCAACTGGGTCTACGTCAAAGTCGAAACCGACCAGGGCATTTCGGGCATTGGCGAAGCCTACTCCGTGGGTCCCGACGAGGCCACGGTAAAGGTCATCGAGGACTATAAACTCTGGCTGGTCGGGCAGGACCCCCGCAACATCCAATACCTGTGGGACTTGATGTATAACACCACGCGTTTTCCCGGTGGCTCGATCACCGGCTCAGCCATCAGCGGCATTGAACATGCCTTGTGGGACATCGCCGGCAAAGCGGCCGGCCTGCCGGTATGGGCCCTGCTCGGAGGCCGTGTTCGGAACAAAGTCCGCACCTACCAGAGCATCGGCGGCGCGACGGCCGAAGAGGCGGCCGAGAACGCTCTCCGGCTCGTCGACAAATACGGCTACACCGCTGTCAAGATGTCCCCTCACAATCCAGGTGACAATGCCATGCCGTATAACCAAGTGACCCGCATTGCGGGTCAGCGAGTGCGGGCTGTTCGCGAGGCGGTTGGGCCGGACGTCGACATCGGAGTGGATATCCACGCCCGCTATTTCGAGGTGCAACGCGCGATTCGCGTCGCCAAGGAGATCGAGCCGTACAATCCGTTTTGGCTCGAAGAACCGATTCGCCCCGAAAATTTCGATGCCATGAAAAAGCTGGCCGACCACGTGAGCATTCCGCTGGCGAGCGGTGAATGCAACTACACGAGATACGAGTTTCGCGACCTCATCAACATTCAAGCCCTCGACATCATCCAGCCCGATATTTGCGTTTGCGGCGGAATCATGGAGATGAAGAAGATCGCCGCCATGGCCGAGGCGCAGTACATGGTCGTCGCGCCCCACAATCCCATGAGCCCCCTGGCAGCCGCGGTGAACGTGCACTTCGCCGCCTCGACGCCGAACTTCCTCATCCTCGAATACCGCGCGCCGGACGCCGGGGCATACAAGGACGTCCTCAAAGAGCCTCTGATGGTGAAGAACGGCTATCTCGAAATCCCCAACAAGCCGGGCTGGGGCGTCGAACTCAACGAAGAAGCCTTTCCGAGCATGCCGCCAAGGCCCTGGAAGAGGCGTACAGGCTACCGCGCCGACGGCTCGGTGGCGTTTATTTAGTAGGAGGGTTCAAAAACATCTCGGAGCGCGATTCTGACGCCAGGCAAGATTCTAGGCGCTTCCAGGAACCCATCGAGCTCGACTGGCTTCGCCGTCCCTGACGAATCCCGCACGAAGGCTTTCTTCTCGCGAGGGTAGATCACCCACACGGTGTCGGCGCCGTTGTCGAGATATTGCTGTGTCTTCCGATTGAGGTCGGCGGGTGACTGAGAAGGCGACCGGACTTCCACCGCCAAATCCGGAGCACCACGGATAAAACCCCGAGACGTGACGGGCAGCGGAAGCCTCTCCTTGCGGACAAATGCGACGTCGGGACTGCGAACGATATCGGGATCCTCCCGGAGAACGAACCCAGTGTCGGAAGAGTAAAGCTGCCCGAGTCCGCGCTTTTTCACTTCCGCGTACAACAACCCCACGATGTCTATTTCGATTCGTCCGTGTTCTTCGCCAGCCGGCGCCATCATGATCAGTTCCCCTTCGTCTAGCTCGCACTGAAAGCTGTCGTCGGGAAACTCTGCTAGCTCATCGGCGGTCATCAGAGGCCGGATGCCGGTCTGCGTCCCCATGTCTTGATAATAGCCGGGTTGACGCGGATCGGCAATCAGCCGGGGTCAGGTTCGGATACCATCGCTGAGGCGTATCGGACACCGGCGCCACGATACCTGCTGAACGTTCGCCGGTCCGGCCGATGATATAATCGCTGTGCTCCTACTATTCGGCTTTGCAGAACTCGCTCTCGGTCGTTATTCCCTCCTACAACGAGGAAAAGCGCCTCCCGCCCACGCTGGAGCGCGTTGCGGATTATTTGCAGCGCCGCCCCGGCCGCAAATCGGAAATTCTTGTTGTCAATGACGGATCTTCGGACCGCACGGCGGAGGTTTCACGCCAGATGGCGGGCAAAATTCAGTCCGGCAACCTGTCGCTGCGTGTTCTGGACAACCCGGGGAACCGAGGCAAGGGCTACAGCGTGCGTTATGGCGCGGCCGAGTCGCGCTATGACTGGGTCTTGTTCACCGACGCGGACCTTTCGGCTCCCATCGAGGAATGCGACAAATTGCTGGCGGCGGTCATCGGCGGGTCCCACGAGATCGCGATTGGCTCGCGCGCTCTGGACCGCTCTCTGATCGGGGTCCATCAGCCGTTTTTTCGGGAGACGATGGGCCGGGTTTTCAATCTGGTTGTGCGAGTGGCCACGGGGCTGCCTTTCGCGGACACGCAGTGCGGGTTCAAACTTTTTTCGGCCCGCGCGGCTCATCACATTTTTCCCAAGCAGCAGTTGGAACGCTTCGGTTTCGACGTCGAGATTCTCTACCTCGCCCGTAAGTATGGATTCAAAGTCGCCGAGGTGCCGGTTCGATGGAATGATGTCGAAGGCACCACAGTTGCCGCGTTCTCGGGGGCGGATGCCTTCCTTGATATTCTGCGAGTCCGGAAGAATGACTGGCTGGGGAGGTATGGGGAGGACCGTTGAGCCGTTGATCCGTTGAGCCGTTCAGCATCGAATCGGTAGCGCTCGAAGTTCACGGCGAGCAGTTCGAAACGCGCTTCACAGTGTAACGGTCCAACCGCTTAGCGGATCAACGGCTCAACGGACAAAAATGCTCCGCGCGTTCTTGCTGGTCTACCCGTTTCTGGTCGTCTACGTGACGCTGGGCACGCTTTTCTTCGTGCCGCTCACGTGGTTGATTCGTGACATTCGCCCGATCTATTGGGTGGCGCGTACGGGCGTTCGCATTGCTTTCCTTCTCTCGGGTGTTGGCGTCCATCTCGTTCACCTGGAATACGCTTTTCAGCACCCCCAGTCGGTGTTTCTGAGCAACCACGTCAGCAACATCGAGCCCGCGGCGCTGTTCATGGTGCTGCCGCGTATTACGGTCGTGCTCAAAAAGGAACTTGGTCGAATCCCCCTGCTCGGCTACGTCATGAAGCTCGGGGGATTCATTTATGTCGACCGGGTGAGTCGTGAGTCGCGCAGCCGGGCGCTCGAAGCCGCGGTGGACGCCCTCCGGAGGGGGATCTCTCTGATGATCTTTCCGGAAGGGACGCGCAGCCTTGACGGCCGCCTGCTCCCTTTTCGTCCGGGACCCTTCACCATCGCGATAGAGGCGCAAGCGCCGCTTGTACCCGTTACCGTTCATGGAGCGCGTGAGCTGATGCCGAAGGGGCAGCCCTACATGAAGCCGGGCAAAACTTCGCTCGTTTTCCATCCGCCGATAGCAACGAAAGGCATGACGACTCAGGACCGCGCAGCGCTCATGCAGCAAGTGCGAGACGTGATGGAGAAGAATTTGAAAAAAATGGCGGATAGTCCGCTTCGCGCCGGCGGGGAGCGTTGATCCTAAAAACGGCAGTTGGTCGTCTTCGAACCGCCCCAACCTTGTGACGAGACGTCAGTTGGACCCGAGTGTCATCGGGGACCGGCGGGTGAAGATTGCAACTGCTCCGCAGTTGCAAGATCAGCACATAAGATACGTTCTTTCAATATGTTACAACGAATGCTAGAACGTCCAACTGCCGTTTTTAGGTTGATTCCTTCAGGCTTGCACCAGCAGCGCTTTGCAACAGTCCCTATTTTTTCACCACCCCCAGGCTCCGAGTACCCGATCGTTGGCTGTCATGTTCCGCTTCCGCTTGTGCTGTCGTCGTTTGGACCCTGGGGGACCTTTGGAATCTCTCGTTACTGTTTACCTGGCACATTCGGCAGCGGTCATGCCATTTACCAGGGTGGAGTTCGCCGTAGATCGACTCAGCTTAACATCCGATCGCTGTAGATGGATCATTTTGGCTGCTCGTTACGGAATTCTTCGGTGAGCAGGTTTGAGCGGGTTTTGGAAAATCCGTACTCCTTTTGTTCGCCTTTTTGACGGGCGGGACCCAGGTGTGTCGGTGGGATTGGGGCTATGGTGGGCCTGGAGGCCTAGTAACAGACCCAATGCTGTACGCCGGAGGGCACTGGATTGGGACGACGGTCGCATTTTGTCTCGATCGCGGGAGGCCGCGGCTCGGGAGGCCGCGGTCCTGGACTTGATGGATGCGGGGTCATTGGGGGTCTTGACCGCAGGCTGACGCCCGCAGCAAGCGTGGACTCCCGTCCACGCCTCTGTTGTTTCTTGGGGCGGGGTGAGCAGGTTTGAGCGGGTTTTGGAAAATTCGTACTCCTTTTGTTCGCCTTTTTGACGGGCGGAACGCAGGTGCGCCGGTGGGATCGGGGCTATGGCGGGCCTGGGGGCCAAGACATGTCGCCAAGAATGGCGACACGGCACGCAAGAATGCGCGCGCCACGTCTTGCGGCTTTGGGTGTTTCGCTCGGGCGGAGCGGGGGCGAGCGGACGACCAGCGCTTACAGTGATGGCGTCAATGTCGGGCGGGGGGCCGTTGCCTCGGTACCATTCGACGCCCGGACCGATGATCATGGAGGGGCCGTCGTCGTCCTGCCAGATGAGATAGGCGGGGGCCGCGGTCTTTTGGGATTGGCCCGCTTCGATCCGCTCCAGATAGCGGACGACGTCGGTGTAGTAGCACCAGTATTTCATTGCCTTGACTCCGGCGTTGGATTGCATTCGACGGTTTTCAGGCGCTCGATGACGTCGCTGTAGTTGGACGAATTGATTGCTGTTGGAACGGTTGAGCTGTTGAGCCGTTCAGCCGTTGAGCCGTCCTTTCTGCTGTTGGATTGATTAATCGCTGTTACGTTGTTGGTCGATGATTTTTTCATAGTGTAAGCCTTCCCACGTTTAAGCTAGCAAACACATGGAGGGTGAATTGGGGGCCTCGGGGCCAAAGTGGCTGATTTTATTGAGAATATATTTTTCAAATTTCCGTGACTGGTTGCGGGAGTTTTTGAAATTGGGGTGCTTTTGTGAGGGAGCGACTGCTTCGCGCGCAAGGATCGCGGGGTTTCGGATGGAGGCACGGCGGCCAGTTTCGGTTGGTCGTGTCGCCCTGGGGCGCACGGACGGCCCGGGCATTGCTGGAGACGGCCCGGCGCGGCCACCGACCTTGGTTGGGGGTGGGAGCAAGCTGGGCTGGGGCCGTTCCCGGAGCAAGCGCAGGAGGCAGGAAATTAGCAGCGGGCACGGAGACGAGTGCCGGCACGCTAGGTTGAGTAAGGCTGTGTGAGAATCCGTACGCGCTGGTGTAGGGGCGCAGCGTGCTGCGCCCTGCGCCCGTAGAGGCGGTTGGGAGGTCGGTTTGCGGGCCTAGCACGCTACGCCCCTACATTGCGGGTGGTCAGGAACGGTTTCGAGAGTCGGGTGAGTGGCTGATCAAGGGCCTGGCGGCGTTTCGGCGAGCGAATGATCCGCACCAGGCACAGACCGTTGCTAGCAACTTCCTGGTGTTTTACGGCAGAGCCTCAAATGATGACAAGGCCGCGCTGCTTACGATGTGGGAGCAAGCCGGGCTGGGGCCGTTCCCGGAGCAGGCGCGAAAGGCGGGAAATTAGCAGCGGGCACGGAGACTTGTGTCGACGCGCTGGGTTGGGCAAGGCTGTGTGAGAATGTGTACGCGCTGGTGTAGGGGCGCAGCGTGCTGCGCCCGGCGCCCGTAGAGGCGGTTGGGAGGTCGTAGCACGCTACGCCCCTACATGCGGGTGTTCAGGAACGGTTTCGGGAGTCGGGTGAGTGGCTGATCAAGGGCCTTGGGGTGTTTCGACGAGCGAATGATCCGCAGCAGGCTGCGAGTGCTTTCCTGGGTTCTTACAATAGGGCCTCTGGTAAAGAAAAAGCTGAGCTGCGAGCGATCTGGGAGCAAGCCGGGCTGGGGGCCGTTCTCGGAGCAGGCGCGAAACGCGGGAAATTAGCAGCGGCCACGGAGACGAGTGCCGGCACGCTAGGTTGAGTAAGGCTGTGTGAGAATCCGTACGCGCTGGTGTAGGGGCGCAGCGTGCTGCGCCCGGCGCCCGTAGAGGCGGTTGGGAGGCCGGTTTGCGGGCGTAGCACGTCGCCGGCGGTTGGGAATTCAGTTGCGGGCGTAGCACGCTACGCCCCTACAATTACCTTTGTTATGTCCTGGCGTGATCCGGTGGACCCTCCGCGTCGTCGGAGCATCCGCCTGGCGGGGTTTGACTACACCCGGAACCGAAGCTATTTCATCACCGTCTGTGCCGCGAACCAGCGCTGTTTGTTCGGGCGTGTCGTTCACGGACGCCTGCAGCCATCGTTGCTGGGATCCGTGCTTGCAAAGGAGTGGGAGAGGACGGCTTCGCTCCGCCCGTACGTGGAATCCCAGGTGTTCGTTGTGATGCCGAATCATTTCCACGCTCTCTTCACTCTGCTGCGAGATGGAATGTTTCGTGACGATGCTGGGCGCCGCACGCACACCGACCGATGGGGCGCTTTGCTCGGGCTCGAGCGGCAATCCGTGAGCGCCATCCTACGGGCGTTCAAATCCGCGGTGACCCGAAGGGCCAGGATGGAACTGGGTCACCAGGGACCGGTTTGGCAGAGGAACTACTATGAGCACATTATCCGCAACGATCGGGAGTTCCTTCGAGCCTGGGGTTACATCGTGCGAAATCCCGAGAGATGGGAAGAGGATAAGGAAAACCCCTCTCGTCGATTACAATCACGCAACGTGCCGCGCCCGTGACAGCGATTGGGGATTCATGAGGCACCCACGTCGGGCGCCCACGTCGGGCGGGCGGCTCACGGACAATGAAAGTACGGCGGCTAGGCTAGGGGGCTGCGGTTCATGGCGTGGTCGATGGCTTCTTGGGGGACGGTGTATTCCGATAGCGCTTGGTTGCCGGCGTAGCCGAGGTCTTTGATGCCGATTTCACTGGTGTAGTAGGCGTCGACCGCCATCTTGCGGACCCAGTCGAAGAAGCGGACTCCGGCACCCAGGTCCGGCCTCTTTTCCATGCCATAGTCGCGAAAGCGCGCGTAGTCGCGGTCCCACTGCTCGTCGGGCTCATATGAGGTTCGCTGAGCCTCGGCAAGCAGATCGAGCATCTCCGTTTGCTGTTTTTCGCTGGCTTCGACGAAGGTGCTGTTGTGGCGGCGGCGCATGCGGGCGTCGAGCCAGCCGATGCCGCCGGTGTAGGTGCGGGCCAGAGTTTCGTTCTGGCTGCAAAGCAAGTCGATGAACTCAGGCGCCCCGGCGTCAACCGCGCTGCCGGATCTGTCGTCGGCGGGGACGATCAGCTCGGCCAGTTTCGAAACGGTCTTGAACTCATGTTCGGTCAGGAGCTTGGGAGTGTAGCCGCCCGCGGCGCTCTTGCTGCTCTCCACTTCCTTGTGGACGTGCTGCGCCGACGCGAAGTCGAGCGAAGCGGTCCCCGCCGCGGTCAGCGCCAAGGCAATTCGCCGAATCGCGTCACGCCGCGATAAGCCGCTGATCTGGACGAACTCAGACATTGCCCTTCCTCATTTCTTCGGCCATGTAGTCAGCAGCGCGCCAGGAGAGGGCGCTGATCGTCAAAGTGGGGTTCTTGTCGGGGCTCGTGACAAAACTGGCTCCGTCACACACGAAGAGATTCTTGACGTCATGCGCCTGGCAGAAGCTGTTGAGCACCGATGTCCGCGGGTTGTCGCCCATGCGGGCCGTGCCGACTTCGTGGATGATCGTTCCCGGTACGGAAATGCCCGCCTTTTGGCGTCTGTTACCGAAAGTGGTGACCCTTCCACCCATCGACTCGATGAGACCGGTGAACGTGTTTTGCATGTGGCGGGCCTGCTTCCACTCGTAATCGGTCCATTTGAAATGGAACTTGAGAACGGGAATGCCCCAGGCGTCCACTACATCGGGGTCGATTTCGCAGTAGCTGTTGTGGTTCGAAATCATTTCCCCGCGCCCCGAGAATCCGACTGAGGCGCCGTACTCTTCGCGAATACGCTGCTTCATTTCACGGCCGTAACCGTGACGGCGCGCCGCCCCATGAAAAGATCCGACGGCGGGCATGCCGAAGCCGCCTCCGGTTTCAATGTGATAGCCGCGCGGAAACCCGATCGCCTTTTGGTTGTCCCATTCCCACCAGGGCGCATAAAGATGCGAGCCGCTGAAGCCGTCGGTGTTGTAGACCGGCATCCCTTCCAGCGCGGGCACGTAGCCTCTGACGCCGTAGCCGACCGTGTCCATGAGGTTGCGCCCGAGCTGTCCGGAACCATTGGCAAGGCCGTCGGGGAAAACGCTTGATTTGGAATTCAGCAGGATGCGGGCCGATTCACAGGAGCTTGCCGCGACAACCACGACGCGTCCCATGACGCGTTTTTCTCTGCGCGTATTCTTGTCGACGTAAACGACGCCCGTTGCTTTACCGGTCTTGTCCGTGAGCACTTCACGGACCATGGCATCGGTGAACAACTTCACGTTCCCAGTGTCGATGGCGGGAAAAACGTCAACCTGACTGGCCGAATAGTTCGAGGCTGTAAGACAACCCCGTCCGCACTGGCCGCAATAGTGGCAGGCGGGACGGCCGTTGAGGTTGGCGGTAATGACCGCCCGGCGGTTGGCGATAAATGGTATGCCGAGCTTCTTGCCCGCGGCGCGGAAGAGATGCTCGTGGGCCTTGGGCGGGGGCGGTTTCTGGAAAACGCCGTCCGGGGCGCTGGGGATGCCCTCGACCGTACCCGTGACGCCGATATACTCTTCCGCTTTGTCGTAGTAGGGGGCGATGTCGTCGTAATCGATGGGCCAGTTCAGTCCCAGCCCGTCGCGGTCGTAGGCCTTGAAGTCGAGCTGCGAGAACCGAAACGAATAGCGGCCATAGTGGTTGGTACGGCCGCCGACCACACGCGAGCGGAACCACTTGAACTGGCTTTCCGCACCGACGGTGTAGGGCTCGTCGTCAAGCCGATAGCCACCCATGCTGGCTGAGAAAAATCGGGAGGGCTTGCCCTTGCCGAAATAATACTTGCCGCCTTGTTCGGCGCCGCGGTGGTCGTAGTCGTGGGGCCAGTCATGCTCTTTGAATTCCTTCGCGGGATCGAGCATGGGACCGGCTTCGAGCAGCGCTACCTTGATCCCCTTGTTCGCGAGGACGCGGGTGACGCCGCCTCCGCCGGCGCCGGAGCCTACAACGACGACGTCATAGACGTCAACAGTGCTTGGAGTTTGTGGCATTACGTGAATAGCGAACTGTCAAAGACCGAAGTCATTATAACGGATCTGGCGGGAATCTGATCCGTTGAGCCGTTGATCCGTTGAGCGGTTGAGCCGTTGATCCGTTAAACCGTTGAGCCCCGAAATGTTGGGCCGTCAAACCTAGTGCAGCCGATAGAGGCGACCGTCAACGGATAACCGGGAGATACGCATGCGTCGAATCGGTAGGGCTCGAAGTTCACGGCGAGCAGTTCGAAACGCGCTTCACAGTATCTCGCTTCAATGCAGCAGTGTAGCGGCTCAACGGCTCAACTGCTCAACTGCTCAACGGTGGTGGGGCTAATCGAGTTTTTGCCAGTACACTCCTGTCCAGTCGATTTTCTCTATCTCTTCGGCGATCCCGTTTTTGGCCCGAAAGTCTTCCACGGCTTTTTTGCAGCCGGGTACGGCCCCGTAGTCGTCGACGATCACGTAGCCGCCCGCCGAGAGCTTCGAATAGAGGGACTGCAGGACCTCCATCGTTGATCCGTACATGTCGGCGTCGACTCGGAGAATCGCGAGCTTTTCGATCGGAGCCGCCGGCAGGGTGTCTTTAAACCAGCCTTTGAGAAACCGCACGCGGTCGTCGAACAGCCCATAACGCTCGAAGTTTTCCCTCACTTCATCAAGCGGGACCGCGAGGTGATCAAGAGTCCAGTGGATATCTCCGGCGTCGGCGGGATAGGCTGCCGCGTCCGGCTTCGGCAAGCCCTCGAACGAGTCCGACACCCAGACGGTTCGGCAGGTGTCACCGCAGGCTTCGAGGACGGCACGCATGAATATCGTAGCTCCACCCCGCCAAGCGCCTGCCTCGATCAGGTCGCCGGGTACATCGCTTTCGAGAACGTCGACGATGCAGTTCTGAAGATTGTCCAGGCGTTTCAGCCCGATCATTGTCTCGGCGTCAGAGGGGCGCATGACGCTGCCGTCGATGCGGGCCGCGGAGTCCGCTGGCAGGACTCGAACAAACGCCAGCCGGCGGGAGGACAGAAAGTTGCTAAGACCCGGCAGCACGGGAACGTGCTCGTATTCCCGGCACAGGCCGTACCGCGTCAGACTCCGCTTCAGGAGGTTGAGATACCTGTCCTCGATCGTCGTGCCGGCTGTTTCACCTGAATTATGCACAGATTCGCTTTGCGAGTGCGGCTGCGTTCGTAGCGGCTTGACGGCCGTCGTAAGGTGGGAGCTCGGCAACTGGTCTTTTGGCTTCTCCGTCCCCGGTTTCCCCTCCCGCCCAGAATCCGCGTCGGCAAAACCCCGCTCCGAAGTGGCGTGTTTCCAGTACGTTGCGGCCAGTGCATAAAATTTTATGCATAGCGCATAGCCAGGCTCTCAGATCAACGCCCTCTCGACTACCGGCGGCAAGCCGCCGTAGGGAGTCGGCTTCCTGCCGCGGAAGTTGTCAAGGCGTGGATGCCCCGATTTTATTGGGCTGCGAGACCGTCACGGCTGGGCCTTGTTTGACGGCCCTTTGGGAGCTATGCTGTTTTCGCTTGGTAACCATTTGGGTGACCTCCTTTGGGTTGGCTGGTGAAGCTGGAATCTTTGCCAGCCTACCTTTTTACCCCATGTTTTCGGGCGTTCCCCAATGGTCCCTTGCGGCTCAGCCCTCCTCAGATGCACCCCGCAATGCATAATTCAGGTTTCATAGTGCTCGGCACCCTTGACCGCGGCGGCGTGTTGCTTGATTACCCTGATGGCGGGAAGACGTTTTGCGATACTCGTGAAGGTATTCATACGGGTCTCTCGCTGAGGACGAACAGCAGCAAGCCTGCCAGGGCGGCGTCGGCTCTGGCGGCAGGACCGCCAGACTCAAACGCCGCGAAATACGCAGTGAGCCCTGGATTGAACTCCCCTTCGGTTGTGCGGATGGTCCCGCGGCGAAGGCCGGCCTCGGGCGGGACCTTGATCGTTCTTACGACCCCGCCAGGGACTTCGCGGCTTCGAGGACAGCGTCGTAGTTGGGGTGTTCGGCGACCTCCGGCACGTACTCGGCGTACCGGACGGTGTCATCGCTATCGACCACAAAGACGGCGCGGCTCTGCATGCGCCAGTCGCGGATCATGGTTCCCCAGGATTCGCCGAATTTGCCGGTCTTGTAGTCGGAGAGTGTCGTGACTTTGTCGACCCCGGCCGCTCCGCACCAGCGCGACTGTGCAAATGGCAGGTCGCTGCTGACGGTATAGATGGTGACGTCGCCGATGCGCGCGGCTTCTTCGTTGAAGCGGCGAGTTTGCTGGTCGCATACCGGGGTATCGAGCGACGGCACAACACTGAAGATGCGGGCGCCGGACGTCTGGGAGAGAGAGACCGCACTCAGGTCATTGCCGGTCAGCTCGAAGTCGGGAGCCTTGTCTCCGGCCTTGAGTTCCGGTCCCAGCAGAACCAGGGGGTCGCCTTTGAATGTAGTTGTTCTTTCATCCGCCATTGAATTACCTCGGATCACTCGTTTTTATGGGTACAGAGCAGCGTTTCGCTCTGGGGATGGAAACGAAGGTTAACTCGTTAGATTAGCAAGTTGCGGACGGCCATGACGAGCGAGAGGCGATAAGTCCTAAGTCCCTGTCGCGCCTGGTGCTAAACTGTTTCGTGCCAAGGGCCTTGCTCCGGGAAACAGCGCTTGACTGAGAAGTTCGGCCATCTTCTGCACGAAAGCTGGGGGCTCAAACAAAGCCTGGACTCCGGCGTGGCTAACCCAATGATTGTGGATTTGTACGAACGGGGCCGCCAAGGTGGAGCGTTTGGAGGAAAACTCCTCGGCGCCGGAGGAGGGGGATTCCTGCTGTTTGTCGTGCCGCCTGAAAGACGAGAGAACGTGCGGCGGCAGTTGAGCGAACTCCACGAAATACCCGTGCGCATCAACGCCCCCGGAAGCCACATCGTCCACGCCTAGGTCTTTGACTTCCTGAAAGAGTTCTTTTAGCAGCCAAATTTTTTTCGTGCAGCCCGGCGGTCGAACTTCCAGTTGATCTTCACTTGGGCGCGGTTCACGCGTCTGTTTGATAAAGGATTTTGTTTCAATATCTTACAACAGTAGATCACAGTCCCCAACTGCCGGATTTAGGATGATCCAAGAGGTCTCATCTCTGGACCGCTCACTCACGTTCACGGCTCGGTTCGGAGCAGGCCGGCGCGGGGTCGGGCGCAAGGCGGAGGCGGCGACCGAACCGATAGGCCGGCGAAGAGTAAACGCGAGCGAGTTGCTCGCGTGTTTGCTCGAGTTCGCGATCCAGCCGCCGCGCCCACTGGGTTCTTTCGATGACCCGCTGTTCGGCGTCGTCGAGCAGGGCGATGCACTTCTTCAGCTCCTGCTCAATTCCGCGGTAGTTGTCCCACGCTTGCTTGAGTTCAGCATCTAGTTTCTCGGCCCATTCGGTGCGCTGTTCCAGCTCCTTGCTGTAGTCCGCTTCGATCTGCTCGGCCCACTGGGTTTTCAGTTCGTTCTGTTGTTCGAGCTCGGCGATGGTTTCCTGGGCGAGCTTCTGCTCACGACGGTACTCCTCGTCAAGCTGCTTCAACTCAGCCGTTGTTTCCGCCAGCCATTTTTCCTTCTGTTTGATTTCGTCATCGAGAAGATCGATGTGATGCTCGCGTTCCCGCAGAACATTGCCGGCCTGGGGCAGATACACAAACGCGGGCGATCCGAAAAGTGGCTGCTTCGAGCAGGTCGCAAGAAAAAAGTGAGCCTCCTCCGGCTTGGCCGAGTTCGATTCAAGGATAGTCCTGACGCCTTGAATACTCAGTGGCGTGAAGGTGATGGCGTTACTGTGGTTCTCCAGGAAAATCGTGACATGGGGAAAGAACTTCCGCAGCTCGCTCTGGAATTCCTGGTAGTCGAACTCGTGGACATGGTAAAGATTCGGCTCGCTGCGAGTTTCGGCGTAGTAGAGCCGGTTGGGCGTGGAGACGATGAATTGGCCGTGCGGCGCCAGGACTCGCTCCACCTCGGCCAGGAAACCCTGCCAGTCTTCCAGGTGTTCGATAACCTCGAACGCGACGACAATGTCAAACGATCCCGGAGGGAACGGGAGCGAGGTGACGTCTCCCTGTACGAAGCGAACGCGTTCAGATTCATGCTGGGCGCGTACTTGGGCCAAGGGATCGAAAGCGTTGTCGAGGGCGAAGACGTCCTGAGCGCGGCGGGCCAAGCGGGCCGACCCGTAGGCGAGGCCGCAACCGGCGTCCAAAACGCGTTTTTGACCGGCCAGGGCTTCCGCGAAACAATAGCGAGCCAGATGCTCGTTCATCAGATCCGGATCCGTTTGACCAGGGACAACGCGTTCACCGGTGAATTCCATCATGAATTCATCTTCCGGCCGATGATCGCGTAGTCGAGACCGCCGAAAAACCTGCGCCGAAAGCCGCGCAAAGCTTCCATATCGTCCATGGCGGCAAGTTCGGAGAAGACTTCGGCCGCGGGATGCAACTCATGTGTTTCGATCTCCACGAAGCCGGCTTCCTGAAGATAGAAATCGAGCTGCCGGCTTGGAACCGGTCTTTGGTGGGTTGGGTCAAGATAGAAGTCACCGGCGAAAATCGCGAGGCAAGCGGGGTTCGGCGTTTCGAGAGCGAAGAGTCCTCCGGGGGTAAGTTTTCGAGCCGCCAGGTCCACCAGGCTGGGAAGACTTTCGCTAGCTAGATGTTCGACAACATGGGCGCAAAAAATGCCATCGAAGCTTTGATCGGGCTGGCCGCTCAGAAAATCGAAGATGTCGGCCTGGCGGGCTTCGATGTTTTTCGCGCGGCAGGCACTGACGGCATCAGGGTTGAGGTCGACTCCGCTGCCGGTGACATCAAGCTCTTTCAGCAGCTCGAGGAATTCACCGCGGCCGCAGCCGAGGTCCAGCACGCGGCGGCAGTCCTTGAAGTAGGGGATATAGAATTCCTGCCGCGCCCGGACAGTGGCTTCTGGACCGCGAAACCTCTCTTCAAAGCCGGCGTAGTCGAAAGCTACGGCGGTTGGGAGAGCGCTTTTCTGGGGCTCCGGCGGACTGGCGGAATCTTCTAGCGGGGGCTTGTCGTGGCAGGCTGTTCTCATCAGAGCTTGGGGACCCGCACTCACCCGCTGCCGAATGAGCTTCAGTTCGGTGTGGATCAGTCTTTCCTGCCCGGATTTTAGCTTCGCCAAGTCGGACCAAAACTGTTTCTGCACTTCCTCCATGGAGGCCTTGAGGGCGTCCAAATAATCCTGGTGCATCTGCAGCGTTTTTTCACGCTGCTTGTCCTCCCGTACGCGGGCCCGCTCTTCAATGCCTCGAATACTGTGAAGCAGGCCGATCTCAGCCGCGGTGAGTTTCTCTTCCCAGGCCGGCCGCCACTCATTCCAGTGATGCAGCATGTCCTCGACCTGGCGATCGAGCTTCGAATGCTCCTCCTCCCGCGAGGCAATCTCCTTGGCCAGCCGCAACAGGTGGTGGTTTTGCTCGATGGACGCTTCCAGATTGGCGTCCATGTAGCGCACGACGGCGTGATTGAAGGCCACCTGGTCTCGCACAAACCAATGCAAAGCCCGTGCAATCTTGCGCTTGACCGCCTGCACGGCGCCGTTGAGCAAGCCCGGGGGCCGGGGGTTGACCGTGCCGATCGAAGCCGACTTGCCCTCTGCGGCATCCCTCGCATGGCCCAGTGGATCGAGCGTCGGCAGCGAGAAATCAGGAATCCCGGTGACTTCTTTCTGATAGCGGCCGCGCACCCGCTCCCGGATCTCGCGCACCACCTCGTTGACCTGTTCAGCGGTCATATCTTTATACCTTATCAAGGTTGCTGTGAGGCGAACCCCGGTTCAATGTAGCCTGGATGAAACCACTTTTCAGTGCGTGAAATGACAAGGCGGGATACGGATCAACTGCTAGAATAGGGCTTCGCCCAGCGCCGGGCGAGGGGGCAAGAAGGGCTGAAACGAATGGTGATTTCGCCGGAACTTCCGCAAATGACGGGTTCCGGATTGTTCTGGACGTGACCGAGCCGTTCCGCGGCCGCTCGGAGCGGGGACTCTACGGCGACGTGATCGAAGAGCTCGACGCCTCGACCGGCGAGATTGTCGACTTGCTCAAGGAACTCAACCTCGATCAAAACACGATCGTTGTCTACACCTCTGACAACGGGCCGGGAGCAACCACTCGCTGCCGCGATACACGGCCGATATCGAGGAGCATGCAGGCTCCTCGGCCGGACCTCTGCGAGGCGCCAAAGGCACGACCTGGGAGGGCGGCATCCGGGTTCCGTGTGTGATGTGGGACCCCGGAGACATCCCTGCCGGCGCGGTCGCCCGCCCGATCAGGTCGTTGCTAAAGCCGGAATAGCGGCGTCCGCAGCAACCCGCCAAACGACTGCGTCTCCGGCTCCTGAAGTTCGTCGAGTCCGAATCGAACCTCGCGATCGGTGGCCAGTTCGCGATACGACCCGAAAACCCTGTCCCAGACAGACAAAACGCTCGAGTAGTTGGAATCGGTCTCCTCCCGCAGCGGCGAATGATGGACCTTATGCATGTTCGGGGAAACCAGAACATAGCGCACGCCGCGGTCCAGCCACGCAAAGAGACTAATGTTGGCATGGTGGAATTGCGTATTCGCCAACTGCACGCCGTCATAAACCACAAGCGCCATGGCTGGCACGCCAATCAGGGGAATCACAAGCAAGCGAATCAGGGACGCCAGAAAGATCTCGCCGGGATGGAAGCGCGTGGCCGTGGAGACGTCCATGCCCGGGTCGCTATGATGCATTCGATGGAACCGCCACAGAAACGGAATCCGGTGATTGATACGGTGCCACCAATAACTCCACATGTCGTAGAGCAGCAAGGCGCCGCAAAAGTGGAAAGGGCTAGACAGCGAAATCAGATGCAACACCCCGATTTCACGCCTCGTGGCCACTTCCGCGATCCCAACCGTGACCGCAGCCAGAGCCAGCAGCAGCAGCCAGTTCATCACGGCAACCGTCAGATTCACAGCCGCATGGCGATAGCGATTCTTGGCGGGAGTCAAGGGCGCCCAGGTTTCCCATAGCCAAAACACGGACAGGCCAAGAACCGTCGCCGGGGGTTGCCAGTTCGTTTGCAGAAAATCGAGCATGCCCTAGACCCGAACGAATCCGCGAGCCACCAGTAAACTTTGCACGGCGCGCCTCATTATGCAGTATTGTAGTTTCTTGGCGAGAACAGGAGGCACCATGAGCACAGAAACAGGCAAGACAAGACGAGCCATCCTGCAGTCCGCGGCAACCGCGATCGCGGCCCCGGCTTTTCTTTCCGCACAGGGCACGAACAACGAGATACGGGTCGGCATCATCGGCATCGGGGGACGCGGATCGAGCCTGCTGAGCCGCATCGTGCAGGTCCCTAACGTTCGCGTCGTGGCGGTTTGCGACATCGACCCCGAAGCACAAGAACAGGCATCCCAGATCGCCGAGCGCGACAAGCCGGATGTGATCGTCGAATACCGCAAGCTGCTCGACCGCGGGGATATCGACGCGGTTTTCGTCGCCACGCCCGTTGACTTGCACAAGGAGATGGCCATGGCGGCGCTCGAGGTGCACAAGCATCTTTATCTCGAAAAGCCCATGGGCAATACCCCGGAAGACGTCAAATCCGTTTTCGAAGCAACCACGAAATCGCGCGGACAGCTTCAGATGGGGTTTCAACTCCGCTATGATCCGCCGCGCGTGGCCGCAATCCAGCACATCCATCAAGGCGGCATCGGCAAGGTCGCCTACATGCAGGCCAACCGGCACACCAGCGACCTTCCGCGTGAAAACGAGTGGCTGTTCGACGCCTCGCGTTCCGGTAACAGCATCGTCGAGCAGGCGGTCCACATCATGGACATCATGAATTGGGCCGTGCAGACGCACCCGCTCCGCGCCATCGGTTCGGGAGGCATCAACGTCTACCATGACCAGCCGCCGGGCAGGACGACCTATGACAACTACGTCGTGATCTATGAGTATCCCGGAGACGTTCGGCTGACTTTTACCCACATATACCTCGACCCGCGCGGCTTCACGGGCATTTCCGAGAAGATCTGGGGCAGCGAATATGCTATTGACCTTCCCACGGGGACCAAATACCGGCTGGAACCGCAAAAACGAGTCAGAGCCGAGCCGGAGGAGCTCGACTGGGACCGCTCCGGCGATGACATGACGCTGCGGGCGGTGAAAGCGTTTTTTCAGCACGCCCGCGACAACACCGAACCGCTCAACAACGCGACCTACGGCAAGTACGCCACGCTGATGGCCATCATGGGCCGAACCGCCATCGACGAAAAACGCGCGGTTACTTGGGATGAAGTCGACATTTAGTTCAATCACCAGGTCTAAACCCACCGCCTTTCAGGCGGTCAGCTTCAAGCGAGGGTTCTCAACAGAGCCGCGCCCGCAAGGGTGCGGTCCAGTCTGGCAGTGACCGTCAGTCTGGCAGTGACCGCATTCCGATGGCGGTCCCGACGCACGGACTCCCCTTGACCGCACCCTTGCGGGCGCGGCTCTGTTTCGGCCAAGCCGCGCTTCAGGCGACTTGCAGTCGCGTCTTCGGCTGTCTTCGAACTGATTGATTACACTAGATCTCGCGGTGAAAAAGCGCCCCCACCAAAGCCGGCCGCCCCACGGGCGAGGTGAATCCAGCGGCCAGGCGGCCCCCAGACTGGAAAACCAACCGGCCAGGCCGCCCTCAACCCGGTTCGCGATCGCACTCCTGGGGCTTGGCGCCATACTCGGCACAGCGTTCCTGCTGGCGCCCAAATTCACAAGCCAGGGCAGTCCTCCAAAGCGGGATCGAACTTCATCCCCGCAAGGCTCAGCCTTCGTGCCCAACCAAGCTTGCGCCGAATGCCACGAGCAGCAATTCGATGACTGGACCGGTTCCGACCACCACCTCGCCATGCAGCCGGCCAGCGCGGACACCGTGCTCGGCGACTTCAATAGCGCCACGTTCACCTACTTTGATCAAACCACCCTCTTCTTCAAGAAGGGTGATCAGTTCTTCGTCAACACCGAGGGGCGCGACGGCAAAGCGGCTGATTTCCAGATCCGCTACACCTTCGGCGTCAAACCGCTGCAGCAGTATCTGATTGAGTTTCCCGGGGGACGTCTGCAGAGCCTCACGACGGCTTGGGACACGGAAGCAGAGCGCTGGTTCCACCTCTACGCCGGCGAGAAGATCGCGCCCGACGATGCGCTCCATTGGACCGGACGTTACCAAGTTTGGAATCACATGTGCGCCGCCTGCCACAGCACGGATCTGCGCAAAAACTACGATCCCGGCTCCGACAGCTATCGAACGACCTGGGCCGAGATCAATGTCAGTTGCCAAGCGTGTCACGGTCCCGGCGAAGCTCATCTCAAATGGGCGCGGAATCTGCCCCAAGGAGCGGTCCCCGAAGAGCCGGACTACCAACTGGCCGCGGTATTCCTGGACGCCAAGCCCGAGAATGAGATTCAGACTTGTGCTCCGTGCCATTCCAGGCGGCATCAGTTGAGCAGCGATAACCAGCCGGGCGCATCTTACTTCGACAGCTTCATGGTGGAGACTCTCCGCGAAGGCCTCTATCACGCGGACGGCCAGATTCTGGACGAAGTGTACGTCTATGGGTCTTTCATCCAAAGCAAAATGCACCAAAAAGGGGTACGCTGCACGGACTGCCACAACCCTCACAGCGGCAGGCTTCAGAGCCCGGGAAACGGTGTTTGTATTCGCTGCCACCAGAGGAGCCCGCCCGAGGAGTTTCCCAGCTTGAATGCGAAGGAATACGAGACCCGCGAACACCACTTCCACGCCCCCGGCGGCGAGGGTGCTCGATGTGTCAACTGCCACGCTCCTGCCCGCACCTACATGGGCGTCGACCCCCGGCGGGACCATGGTTTTCGCGTCCCCCGCCCGGATCTTTCCATCAAGCTGGGTACGCCCAATGCCTGCAACGACTGTCACGAAGATCAGTCGCCCGAATGGGCGCTCGCCGCCCTCGCCAAGTGGTATGGGCCCGAGCGCAACCAGCAGCCGCACTTCGCTGAAGCGATCGCGGCCGGCCGCCGGGGCGAGCCGGGCGCGGAAAGTAAACTCATTCGGCTCGCCATGGACGACGAGCAACCCGCCATCGCGCGGGCGACGGCGCTGGAGCTGCTGCGGGGTTTCGGCGCCGATGGCGGGGCGGCGATGATGCTGGCAACGAAAGACCCGGACCCTCTGGTGCGGACGCTGGCCGTTGGCGGTCTGAACCGCTTGCCACCCGGGCCGCGTCTCGACTCGGTCGCGCCGCTGCTTTCAGACCCTGTTCGATCGGTGCGCATCGAAGCGGCGCGCGTGCTGGCGTCAGTCCCGCCCGAGAACTTCGAGCCCGAACAGCGCGGTAAATTCGAGGCGGCGCTAAAGGAATACGAAGCCGCCCAAATGAGCGCGGCGGACATGCCCTCCGCCCATATGAATCTGGGCCGGCTACGCGCCGACATGGGCGAGACGGATCTGGCGGTGGAGCATTACCGGATTGCTTGGGAGATGGACCCCCGCTTTGCCGCCGCCCCGCTCGAGCTAGCCAGGCTCCTCAACGAGAACGGAAAGAACGCTGAGGCCGAGCAGGTACTTCGCGAAGCTCTCAAGAACTCTCCCGATCAAGGGGAGATCTACTATTCCCTGGGGCTACTGTTGGCCGAAGAGCAGCGCCTTGAAGAGGCTGAGGTTTACCTGCGCCAAGCCGCCCAGCGCCTGCCCCAGCGAGCGCGCGTTTTCTACAACCACTCGCTGGCGCTGCAACGTCTCGGCCGCCGTAGTGAGGGAGAAAGGCAACTGCTTCGCGCCTACGAAATAGGACCCACTGTCGCTGACACCGTCAACGCTCTTGCCATCTACTATCTTCAGGAACGCCGTTTGCACGAGGCCCTGCGCTTCGCTCGGGAGCTGGTTCCGCTGGCGCCCGGCGATCCCGGACCCCAACAAATGGTTCAGCGCATCGAAGCCGAACTGACGGGCTTGTAGCGGCTGCGGCTCGGACTCGATCCGTCGCCGGTTGGGAAGGCTAGCGGCCTCAACAACTTCGCGGCGGGCCGCTGCTCGGTATAATGCCACACTATGCCGGGCTGGTTCTCCAAGGAAAGCATCGTCGCCGGCCCCGGTTTCAACCGCTGGCGTGTGCCGCCGGCGTCGGTGGCCATTCATCTTTCGATCGGCTCTGTCTACGCCTGGAGCATTTTTAACCCCGCGCTGACCAAAACCCAAGGCGTCGTCGTCAGCGCGGCGAGCGACTGGTCGCTGCGGGAAGTCGTCTGGGTCTTCACCGTTGCCATCGTATGTTTAGGGCTATCCGCCGCGCTCGCCGGAAGGTGGCTTGAAAAGGTCGGACCGCGCACGGTCGGTTCGGTGGCGGCGGTGTGCTGGGGAGGGGGCTTCGTCTTCGCCGCCCTCGGGATTCATCTGCACGAGCTCTGGCTGCTCTACCTTGGCTATGGGGTCATTGGCGGCTGCGGGCTTGGACTGGGCTACGTTTCTCCGGTCAGCACTCTCATCAAATGGTTTCCCGACCGGCGCGGGCTGGCTTCGGGAATGGCCATTATGGGCTTCGGCGGCGGAGCCATAATTGCAGCTCCGCTGAAGGAATTCTTGATCCGCTCGTTTTACCGCGCGCCGGAGTATTTGGGACCCGCCGCTGAGCTGGAGTTGGTCACCGAAGGCGGCAGGCGTTTCGCCCGGATCGGGGCCGAACTCCGCGAAGTGGTCCTGGTTGGCGCCAACGAAGTGGGCCAGATGATTGTCCCTGGCCCGCAGGGAGCCTATGTCGTCGGCACGGGACAGGCGGGCGTGACCGAGGCATTCCTGGCGCTAGGCGCCCTCTACTTTGTCGTCATGCTCGTAGCAGCCTTTTCCTATCGCCTTCCGGCTGACGGCTGGCTTCCCGAGGGCTGGCAGCCTCCGACTGCCGAGGTGACCCGGAAGAAGATGATCAGCTCGCGAAATGTTGGCATCGACGAGGCCATGAAGACGCCGCAGTTTTACCTGCTGTGGATCGTGCTTTGCTTCAACGTCACCGCTGGAATCGGAGTGCTCGGCGTCGCCAAGACGATGATGACCGAGATCTTCGGCTCCACGCTGCCGGCGATTGTCAACGCCGGATTCGCGGCGACTTACGTGCTGATGATCAGCGTCTTCAACATGGCCGGGCGCTTCTTCTGGGCCAGCACGTCGGACTACCTGGGCCGCAAGTCAACCTACACCATCTTTTTCGTGTTCGGCGCCGTTCTCTACGCCTCCATCCCCTACACGGCGGAGCAGGTGAGCGCCTCGCCGGCGATCGTCTGGCTGATCTATTTCTACGGCGCAACGATGCTGATCTTCACCATGTATGGGGGAGGCTTCGCGACCATCCCGGCTTATCTGGCGGATCTTTTCGGCTCGAAATTCGTGGGCGGGATTCACGGCCGCCTGCTAACGGCCTGGAGTACCGCCGGCGTCCTCGGCCCGCTGGCGATTACGTCGTTACGCGAACTGTCACTCGAAAAGGCGGGCCGCGATCTGGCGGGCCGCATCGACCCGGCTCTGTTCGCCGCCAGCTTCGGGGCCCCGATCGCTCAGCTCGAATCCCTGATGGCTCAGAAGACGGTCACCATCGCCAAGCTGATGGCGATCGCGCCGGCAGGGACCGTCGACCCCTCCAGCACGGTCTACAACACCACGATGTACTTGATGGCCGGCCTTCTCGTACTCGCGCTGGGCGCCAATCTGCTAGTGAAACCCGTCGACGCGAAACATCATTGGGACTGAACTTTGTAGGTGCCGGCAATTGTGGCGGTCCTTCGCCGCGCAGCGGCGATGTGTCGCGCCGCGGAAACAAGTCCTCTCGATCAACGTCTGGAAACGGCAAGCGTGCTTACCCGCGCGTCCCGCCAAAACATGGTCGCACTGTAGTACTACATCATGAAATTCTTCTCGCATTTGGCAGGATATTTCATCCGGCCTCGGCGATGGCGAGTCGAGGAATGATCACCAGGTTCTTTAACCGCAGCCCCAGCGCGATCACTTGACGCCCCAGCGCAGTCAAGTAGTAGCGGTAGCCAGGGCTGACTTTCTTGATGATTCCGTGCCTGCGCAGGCGCTTCAGCAAACGAGAGACTTGCCCGCTCGTCAACCCCGGCAAGTGCGCCCGCAGCGCCTTGTTGTCCATCTCGCGGATCTGACTGCCAGCGGCCAGAAGGCGTTTTCAGGTACTGGAGAATGTTGACCCGACGGTGCATCCAGGAGTCTCCTTTTGGTTCTCAAAAGAGGCTGGCACAGCGGGAGCTTACTAGTCAATTTGGAATTTTGATCACTAGTATGGTTTATAACCTATTGAAAACAAAGGTAATGGCTGGGAGGCAGGGACTCGAACCCCGATAAACAGATCCAGAATCTGTCGTGTTACCGTTACACTACCTCCCAGTTGGCGGGAACCTACTCAGTATAGGACGAGAACCCGAATCTGAGCAAACCGAGTGCTCGCGCTGACGCGCCACGCGGATCGTCCCCGACACTCGATGGAACCGCATGGCGTGTTGCGTGGCAGCCTCGTCCCGGCCTAGCACGCAATCGGGACCTGGATCTGGCCCGCGTCGGTCTCACATCGCAAGGCCCTCACCGTCAACCAACAATGGCGGCGCATGAACGATAATCAAAGGCAAGCATGAAACTCAGCCGCAGGGAATTTCAAAAGTCGGCTGGCTTGCTGGCGCTGGCTCCTTGGGCCTGCTCCCCGCAAGGGAGCGAGCCCGAAGGCGTCGTTGTCAACGACATACATTCCAAGCTGAACGAAACCCGGGTCGATCGAATCGTTCCAGCGGACTCAGTCGAAGCAATCCAGGCTGCCATCGAGAACGCAAGAGGCCAGGGCCGATCCATTTCGATCGCGGGCGGCCGTCACGCCATGGGAGCCCAGCAGTTCGGCACCGACACGATCCTTCTCGACACCACGAAGCTGAATCGGGTGCTGGACTTTGATGCCGGGAGCGGAATCATCGAGGTCGAAGCCGGCATCAACTGGCCCGAGCTGATCGACTATACCGTCCGCGCCCAGCAGGGTAAGCCAGAGCAATGGGGTATTGCTCAAAAACAGACCGGCGCGGACAAGCTCAGTATCGGCGGGGCGCTAGCGGCGAACGCCCACGGGCGCGGGTTGCGGATGAAGCCTTTTTCAAGCGACGTCGAATCGTTCGTTCTCGTGGATCCGGCTGGCAAGGCGCTGACGTGCAGCCGCGAACAGAACAGCGAACTGTTCCGCCTGGTGGCCGGCGGCTACGGGCTATTCGGTGTCGTCTCGTCGGTCAAGCTTCGCCTCGCTCGCCGACAGAAGCTCGAGCGGGTCGTCGAAATCGGCGTTGCCGATGGCCTGATGGAAGCGTTCGAACAACGAATCTCCGATGGATTCATCTACGGAGACTTCCAATTCTCGATCGACGAGAGCTCGGAGGATTTTCTGCGGCGCGGTATTTTCTCTTGCTATCGCCCGGTGGACCCCGCGACTCCTATTCCAGAAGAGCAGAAACAACTTGCCAAGGAAAACTGGGAGCGGCTTCTCTTTCTGGCGCATTCGGATAAGGCTCAGGTCTTCCGCGAGTATTCGCGGTACTATTTGTCGACGTCCGGACAAATCTACTGGTCCGACACTCACCAGCTCAGCACCTATCTGGACGACTATCACATCGCTCTTGACGCTCGGCTGAAAGCGGACACCGCGGCGTCGGAGATGATCACCGAGATCTACGTGCCGCGGGACAAGCTGGCGGATTTCCTCGGGGAAGCCGCCGACGACTTCCTCCACAACAATGTCCACGTCATTTACGGGACGATCCGGCTCATCGAGCGCGACGATGACAGCTTCCTAGCGTGGGCGAAACAGCCTTACGCCTGCACCATATTCAACTTGCACACAGAGCACAGCCCTGAGGGACTCAAGCACTCAGCGGACGCCTTCCGCCGCTTGATTGACATGGCGATTCGCCGCGGCGGCAGCTATTTCCTTACCTACCACAAGTGGGCCAGGCGTGAACAGGTGGAGGCGTGCTACCCGCGGTTTCCGGAATTCCTGCGGCTCAAGCGCAAGTGCGACCCAGAAGAGCGCTTCCAAAGTGACTGGTATCGGCATTACCGGGAGATGTTCGGCTGAGTGGGCTACGGGAGAGCTAGGAGGGGCTGCAAGTCTGTCCCACGGAACCCAGCAGCGGATGGAGCCGCTGATAGCCACGTGAACGTGGCTCGCCATCGTTTAGGGCTGAACAAATCAAATGGCGGGCATCAAACTTCCCTCACAGCGACTGGCGCCCGTCCTGTGGCTGTTACTGGCCGGCTTTGTCGGGCGCGTGGCCGGTCAAATGCTTGTTGCCTTCAGGAACGTCACCTGGCTTCCGCCAATGGGCGAGTGGATGTCCGGTGTAGTGCCCTACCCTTATCTGCTGCCGTCGCAGATGCTGATCATCGTGGTCTGCGCGAAAGTGTGCCTCGACTTTTCGAAGGGCCGCGGATGGTTCGTAACGACCCGGCCCGCGTTCGGCCGCAGCGTCCTTTATTTTGGGTACATCTACCTCGCGGGTATGATCGTCCGCTACGGCTTGCAGATGATCTTGCGGCCGGAAACGCGCTGGTTCGGCGGAACGATTCCGATCGTCTTCCACCTCGTGCTGGCAGGGTTCATCATTCTGTTCGGCCTGTGGCACCGCGCGCAGTTGGAAGGACGGTGATTCGTGAGCCGTGAGGTTTGAAACACGATACTCATGCCGTGAGCGGCTATGGCTTGGGAACTTAACGGGCAACGGTAAACGGTTCACGAATGCTTCAAAACCCCTGAGCAGTGCCTTCCGACCGTGAATCCGCGGCCCCTAGCAGCCATCGGCCTTCCGCCTGAATTGCCATCACGCGACCCATCTTCTCGACGAATTTGATCTGGTGGCCGCGTTTCCTCAGAAGCTCGACCGTATCGGGAGAAAAGCCGTGGTCCTCGAGCCGCAGTTCGTCGGGCATCCATTGATGGTGGAAGCGCGGGAAGTCGACGGCTTGCTGCAAGTTCATCTTAAAGTCGATGACGTTGGTGATCACCTGCAGGACAGTCGAGATGATCGTGGGGCCGCCCGGTGCGCCCAGCACCATGAACAGCCTTCCATTCCGGGTGACAATGGTCGGAGTCATGGCCGAGAGCGGCCGCTTGCCGGGCTCAATGGCGTTGTTGTCACTTTGCAACAGACCGAACTGATTCGGCTCTCCCGGCTTGGCGGTAAAATCATCCATCTCGTTGTTGAGGAGGATACCTGTACCGCTGGCCGTCACACCCGAACCGAACGAGCTGTTGAGCGTGTAGCTTACCGCCACCGCGTTCCCGTCCCGGTCGACGACCGAGTAATGGGTGGTTTCGCTGCTTTCGTGTCCGCTGGGCCGCCCGGCTCGGACGTCCGAGCTGAGGGTCGTGCGGTCCGCGCGAATCGAAGCCCGTCGTTGCCGCGCGTAGTCTTTGCTGAGCAGGCCCTCCAGCGGCATGTCCACGAAATCGGTGTCGCCGAAGTACTCCGCACGGTCAGCAAAGAAACGCCGCATCACTTCGGCAACATAGTGGATGGAGGAGGCTGATCCGCCGCCTCCGCTGGCGAACCCGCTGCCCTCCAGCATGTTCAGCATTTGTATGATTCCGGCTCCGCCTGAGCTTGGCGGAGGGGCCGAGAGAATCTTATAGCCGCGGTATTCGCCCGCGACCGGCTTGCGCTCAACGGCCTTGTATTCGCGGAGATCATCGAGCGTGATCAGCCCTCCGTTACGCTTCATATCGCCGGCAATCAAGCGGGCGGTTTTGCCAGTGTAGAACTCGTTGGCGCCGTTGCCGGCGATACGTCCCAGCGTCGCGGCGAGCTCGGTTTGGCGAAGAACCTCGCCCATCTCGTAGAGCTGTCCGTCGCGCAGGAAGATCCGCTTCGAGTCGGCGAACAGCGGCAGCCGTTTGTTTTCGCGAAAGTCTTCGGCCCGCTGATGGGAAACCGGAAAACCTTCCTCCGCAAGCCGAATTGCGGGCGCGACGAGTCTGCCCCAGGGTTTCGTGCCGTACTTGCCCCGGGCCAGCTCGAAGCCGCGCACGGTCCCGGGAACGCCGACGGCACGATAGCCGACGACGCTGTCTTGGATCGGCTTGCCATCCGCGTCAAGATACATATCGCGACTGGCGGCCGCCGGAGCGCGCTCGCGAAAGTCGATGAAAGTGGAATGTCCATCGGCGAATCGAATCAGCATGAATCCGCCGCCGCCGATGTTACCGGCTCGGGGGTGGGTCACGGCCAGCGCAAAACCGACGGCAATCGCCGCGTCGATCGCGTTTCCGCCGTCCTTGAGGACCGCAACTCCTGCCTCGGTGCCATGCGCTTCCGCCGAAACCACCATCGCCCGCTGGCCGCGGACCGGCTCTCGCGTCGCCCCCACCAGTGCCGGGGCAAGCGCCAAGAAAACTACGAACCCGCGAACGAAGGTCACGACTGATTGTATGCGCGGCCGATGGGCGCCTGTAAACCGAACTTTTCAAAACGAATTCCCATTCATCGGTGCTCCCACCTCGATAGACTCATCCACGTGCGCGGCAGTGTTTCGGTTCTCAGTGCTACCCTGCGCCGCAAGCCGCAGGCAGGTCCTAGCTAGGGCGCTGCGTATATGTCATAAGAGACGCGATTCTCGACGAGATCGCATTCGCCGACACCGAAACATTGGAGCCGGTTCATCCAGGCATAATCTGGGTGGGCCGTCTGGAACCGTGGCGCATTACGCACCGGCATCTTGGGTGGCAGGTCGTTTTGTAGAAATCTCTCATATCCGTCAGGACCCGCGTCGAGAATGCCCGAATAAGGCGCATAGATCAAGGCTCCATCCTCGCTCTCGAAAGTGGCGCGGACATCTAGCAGACCAACTCCATCTTTCCGAAGGAGCAGGCAGTCAGCCCCAACCGCCAAAACTTTCCCCCGTAATCGGGGACCCTCCACGGCCCCACCAGTGAGATAGAAGTTGGCACGAATTCCTTCCGGAACGGGCCCGATAACCTCCGGCGGAAGTTTAAGGCCGAAGGAGAACGAGAATAGGTACTCCAATTTGCATTCAGGCATCAAGACCGCCTCAACCGGGATTTCCGTTTTGGGTCTCCCGCGACAGGAATAGAATAGCAGAATGGGAGCTCGGCGCTTCCTGCAAAGCCGTGCCTTCCGGGGTTTGTTACAATTTTCAATCAGTCTAAAATCACAAACCACACCATGAAAGCAATTCGCGTACACCAGCATGGCGGCCCGGAAGTTCTCAGTTATGAGGACGCCCCGGACCCCTCTCCGGCCCCCGATCAGGCGGTGGTCAAGATCGAAGCCGCCGGAGTGAACTTCATCGATATTTACTTCCGAAGCGGCCTTTACAAAACAGATCTGCCGTTTACGAACGGCCAGGAAGCCGCCGGCGTGGTGACAGCCGTTGGTTCCGATGTGAGTGAGGTTCAAAGCGGCGACCGGGTTGCGTATGCCGGCGTTGTGGGTTCCTACGCGGAGTATGCCGCGGTTCCGGCGGCCCGGCTTGTGAAACTGCCCGATGGCGTTGATACGCGCACCGCCGCCGCCGTGATGCTGCAGGGGATGACGGTTCATTACTTGACTCATTCCACGTTCCCGCTCGAGCCCGGCCACACGGCGCTGGTTCACGCAGCGGCGGGCGGGGTGGGCCTGCTGCTTGTCCAGGTGGCCAAGATGAGGGGCGCGCGGGTGATCGGAACCTGCTCTACCCCGGAGAAGGCAGCGAAGGTTCGCGAGGCCGGAGCCGATGAAGTCATTCTCTATACCGAGCAGGACTTCGAGACCGAGGTCAAGCGTATCACCGATGGCGAGGGCGTCGATGTGGTTTACGACTCGGTGGGCAAGGCAACCTGGGAGGGAAGCTTGAATTGTCTGCGGCCGCGCGGCATGGCGGTGTTTTTCGGTAACGCTAGTGGCCCCGTACCGGCCATCGAGCCCCTGGCCTTGACCGCCAGAGGATCGCTCTTCTTGACGCGGCCCAGTTTGGCTCATTACGCGGCCAAGCGGGAAGAGTTGCTCGAACGCGCTTCTGATGTGCTGGGTTGGGTGAGTTCAGGCAAAGTGAACGTCGTTATCGGAGAGGCCTTCCCGTTGTCGCAGGCGGGGGAAGCCCAGCGCAAGCTGGCCGCGCGTCTGACGAGCGGTAAGCTGCTGCTGCTGCCGTGAGGCGGCGCCGGAAAGCGGAGCCAGAAATTAGTCCAGGGTAGAGCCGCGGGCGGAACCCTGGATGGAAGTCCCTATCAGACACAAGTCCCGGATGGGGGTGCGGGAAAACAAAGGCATGTTTTTGTCCCTCGCGTCCGAATAAATACGAAGGGACGCGGAAACCGGCCTCGGCGCCACAAAGTGAACGGCAGCGGGGCCAAGACGAACCACTCAATCATCAACAGTGAAGCCGGAGTCATTCAGCAAATGGGTAAAACAGCAATTGGTCTCTTATTCAGTCTGTTATTGGGTCTGGCGGGTCTCGGCGTAGCCGGCTGGCTGCTCGTAACGGGCAATGTTATCAGCTCAATCGACGATTTATTCCTCACTTTGTTTGGTCTGTTGATGGCGCTTGTCGCGTTCTCCCACGTCGCATGGCACTTTCAGGCTGTGCTCTCCGAAGACGGCGGGAAAAAGAAGAGAAGGTAGGGCGCCGAACTTCGCGAATCTATTTGGGCCGCAACCAAAACGGGGAGCCTCGCCTTCGAGCATGGGAGCCTGGAGGTCGGCGGCCTCCACTGCGGACCTCCTCTCCAGCAACAGCGTGACGTGAATCGGTGACCCAGACGGCGCAACATCTCCATTGCTGCTGCTTCGGCCACCATACCGAAGTGGTTTTGGTGAAGGCATGCAAGGTCAGGACCATAGTGCTTAGCGGGGCCGAAGGTCCTCGACATCGCGAAAGCCCAGCGTGAACCGATGTTACTGCCAAACCGCGTGGCTGATGATCTCGGATGGAAAACGGCGGCGTCGATACAGGGATTCCATCAGTCAATTGTCGCCCACCGGTGGTTAACTTGACAATGCCATTCCACGCGGTCACCGGCCGCCACGGCCGCCGGTCCTCATCCGCCGAGCGGAAGCACGAACTTCCACCCTTCATCAAGCCGCTGCTGCAGCCGGCTGCGAGCGTCGCCACATCCGCAGATGACAGTGCTCTGCGCCTTGCACGCTTCGAGAACCGTCTGAAAGGCGGCATCGACTTCGGGATGGTTCTGCTCGCCAGGCGCTGGTCCGAGGCCGAGGTCGATGCTCATGTCGCCCGGCACGACCATGATTGCGCTGACCGGCGCCTCCAGGATCTCGGTGATGTTCGCGACAGCTTCGGCCGATTCGATCAAGACCACGGCGAAGAGCTCGCCCTCGGGATTGAGGGGCCACACGTCGGCCTTGCGGTGGTATTCCGCGACGTCCGCCACGCCCCACAGACGCACCGCTCTCGCCGGCCCCCAGCCCCGCTCGCCGCGCGGCTCGGGCTGCGCCGCATCCCGCATCGGAGGGTAGCGCATGGCGCGCACCAGCCTGACAGCTTCTTCTTTGGTGTCGACGTGCGGCAGCACGACGCCGAAGGCGCCCAGGTCCAGCACCTGCTTGACGGCCCACCTGAAGTCCTCGTCGCCATCTTGCGGAATACGCACGATCGGCGTCAGCTTCAGCCGGCCCTCGACATCGCGGTCCTGAGCCATCTCGGACAGGATCGATACCAGCCGCTCGCCCGAGAACGGCGAGTGTTCCATGTCGATGAAGCGCCACTCCTGATCTTCGACCGCGGGTCGTCCGTCTTCGAGCGCCTCGATGACTTTGTTCAGCCGGGTTCGCTCTTGCGCGCGACCCGGCTGCGGTGCGGTCAGCGCCCCAAAGCCGAGGGCGAGGGCGACAGTCAGAGTTAAACGTCGCCATGTCATCGAAGGACGTGCCGAGTGTGTCTTTCTCATTTGGGACCTCCAACTTATTTCGCAGCTCCCCGAACGACCAGATGTCGCTGCGGCGATCGACATCGGCCCCCTGGGCCTGCTCAGGCGACATGCAGGCCATCGTGCCAAGAGTGGAGCCGCCGCGCGTCAGCTTCGAGGAGGACATTACTTTCGGAACACCGGTTGCACCCAGGCACGACGCAAGTTCGAGGCGGTGATCCTCGCGCGCACATATTGGTCGCCGGGCTGCAAGAAATACTCGGCGGGATTGTCAGAAGTCTTCTTCAGGACCTTGCCCCCGCGGCCAATGAATTCGACGGTGTATTTGATCCAATCTTCTTTCCTCATCTTGATTCGCAGGCCGTTCGGCAAACGGTGCACCGCTTCGAGTTCCACGCCGGTGGAAGCGTAAAACTCGCCAGAATTCAGCGCATCGAGTACCGCGTCAAGCGATAGCTCCGGGGCCTTTATGCAAATCCAGCCGCGACCGGGATTCGACAGCTCCGGCCCAAACCGCTTGAAGTCGTGCGCGTCGTCGACCGCAACACCGTAAAATTCCCGTCCCGCGCTCAGCATGACGTCCCACTGTTGCTCGGGGCCGGCGAAGGCTCCTCCCCCCAGATTGTTGGCCCGCGGGTGGCCATTGTAGATCTCAAGCAGCTTCACGTTTCGCAACTGCTCTAGCTGCTTGGGGGTGAGGGGCTGAGTGAAGCCGGGAGGGTTCAGCCAGGGCAGGCCGCCAGCCTTCTGGATGGCGTCTATGTTTTTCCGCAGAATCTCGAACGGGCTGTTGCCGACAGCCGGCAATACGGTGGAGCGCGGATTCAATGCGTTCACGTAAACTGGCGCGCCGTCGAACTTCGAGGTGACTTCTTCACCCCTGATGACTAGAAACCTGTCCTTGGCGGCGAAGATCGAGTTTAGCCCCTCCGTCTCGGTCACAAAGTTATGGTCGTTGAGCACCAGGAAGTTGTAGCGCTGTTCCTTGTACCAGCGCACAACCGCGTCAGGCGTGCTGTCGCCGTCGCTGTTGATCGTGTGCGCGTGGAGGTTGCCTTTGTACCACTTCCACTCGCGCGCAGGAGCGGGTTGGGCCGCGAGTACTGTTGTCCACGCGAGGGCGATAGCAAGAATAGAGGCCACGTGACGAAAGATGGATTTCCCGGCGCCTGTCATAATGGTACCTGAATTATGCACAGATTCGCTTTGCGAGTGCGGCTGCGTTCGTAGCGGCTTGACGGCCGTCGTAAGGTGGGAGCTCGGCAACTGGTCTTTTGGCTTCTCCGTCCCCGGTTTCCCCTCCCGCCCAGAATCCGCGTCGGCAAAACCCCGCTCCGAAGTGGCGTGTTTCCAGTACGTTGCGGCCAGTGCATAAAATTTTATGCATAGCGCATAGCCAGGCTCTCAGATCAACGCCCTCTCGACTACCGGCGGCAAGCCGCCGTAGGGAGTCGGCTTCCTGCCGCGGAAGTTGTCAAGGCGTGGATGCCCCGATTTTATTGGGCTGCGAGACCGTCACGGCTGGGCCTTGTTTGACGGCCCTTTGGGAGCTATGCTGTTTTCGCTTGGTAACCATTTGGGTGACCTCCTTTGGGTTGGCTGGTGAAGCTGGAATCTTTGCCAGCCTACCTTTTTACCCCATGTTTTCGGGCGTTCCCCAATGGTCCCTTGCGGCTCAGCCCTCCTCAGGTGCACCCCGCAATGCATAATTCAGGTGGTATAAAACTACCACAAGTGGCTTGGCTTCCGTGTGCGAAGGCACAGCAGTTCCTGGGAATTATTGGACCCGGAGCTTCCCGTGATCTGCAAGCACCGACGGACCGATAGCTGTCGACGAATCATGTTCCGTCCACCCACCGACCGTCAGGAGGCGCTCAGGAGGACGTCAGAGGGGGCGAAAACTGAGCCAGATCAAGGGCCTGGACCGGGCCAAGCCGCCTAGCTAGTTTGCGGCGCAAGAATACGTTTTTTGAAAAGGCCGGCGGCGCACGGGGCGAGGGTCCGTTTTGCACAGCGATACCCCTGCGGCGGGGCTCGGCGCAGGGTTGAAGGTTGGGGAGTGGGGGAATGCAATGGCGGCGCAACAGGCGGAACAAGAGTCGGCCCGGCTCAGCTGCTGTCGCAGGCGGCCATCAGGCGGCCCATGTTGATCAGGTTGTCGGCGAGAACGCCCAACCCCACCCAGCGTTTCATGCCGTCCGGGCCGCGGTAGCGGCAGCGGTCCAAACCATGTCTCCTCTTCAGTAAGCTGATGCGCCCTTCCGATCCCGCCCGCCACCTCTGCGCCCGCCGGAACCAGCGTTTCTTTTGCTGTCGCCGCCGCTCGGGATGGCGCGCTGGCTGGAAACCGAGTTCGTCTGCGGCCGCCGCTGGCTGCCGGCCTGGCGCGACGACGACGAGCGCCGCCGCAGCCGCTCGCGGGTGCGCGTCCAAGACGCCCAGCTCAACGGCTGGTAGCGCACCCTCGACGCTCTGGCCGCGCACAGGACGACGATCGAAAAGCAACTGTTCCTCAGGCTGCGCGATTTGTTTTCGCTGCGCGCCGAGATGGTTTTCTACGACCTGACCTCGACGTATTTCCAAGGCAGCGGGCCGGGCTGGCGCGGCACGGCTACTCGCGCGACGGCCAACCGCGCCAGCGCCAAGTCTTGGTCGGGGTGGTGCGGGTCGACGGCTGGCCGATCGCCCATCATGTGTTTCGCGGCAACTTGCACGACGCCCAGACGGTCGAGCCGGTGCTCGCGGACCTGCGGCGCCGCTTCGGCCTGCAGCGGGTGGTGTTCGTCGGCGACCGCGGCATGATGAGGAGCGAGAATCTGGACCGGATTCGTTCGCGGGGACAGGGCTATTTGCTGGGGCTCAAGCGGCGCCGCAACGAGCAGGTGCGGCGCTACATCGAGCAGGCGCAAGGCCCTTGGCAAGATTGCCCGGCCGGGATTACGGCCCGCGAAAAGGCCGTCCCGCCGCGCACGCGGGTGCAGGAAGTGGCCGGCGAGGAAGCGGGCGTGCGGGTGTTTGTGGTGGACAGCGAGCAGCGGCGGGAGTACGAACAGGGGCAGCGGGAAAAGGCCATGGAGGCGCTGCGACCCAGCCCAAAAACCGCGCATGTAGTGGCACAACCGACAACCCAACTCCATGGTTTCAACAACATACAGCGATTTATGACAAACATGGGCTAGGCAGTAGCGGGCTGTTCAGGAAACCGAGGAAACCGGAAGAAACCGGCAACGGCAAGCTGTAGAGAAATTCGGCTCTTCCGGGTTTTTAGTGGCTGACGGCGGTGAGTGACGGGGCTCTCGCCCCTGTGAGGCCGACCTCGGAGCCTGCTTCGGTGCCAGTAGAGGGCTTTGTGACAACTCTACGGAACCCAAGACAGGCCAGCGACGGCGGTTGGCCAAAAGAATGTACTGATAAACAAAGAGTTACGTGTCGAGCAAGGCTGGCGAGTAGTCGTACAGTCTCCCGGAGGCTGTGAAATGCTGATCCCCAAAGGGTACCCAGTGGCCTCACTCAAACAGACAACTCCTTGTTTATCAGTTCCTTATTCTTTGACAAGTTGCCCTCGGCTGGGCTGGCGTGTAGGTCTTTTGGGAACTTCCTGGCCTCTCTTTGGGCTTCGATGTGAGTGCGGCCGACGTCGGGGTCGGCGGGATGGAGGAGCCGCTACCCGTTGGCAACCCACTAAAAACCCGGAAGAGCCAGAAATTCGTTCGGTGGCGGCTTGTCGATAGCGAAACCAAAAGCCTTACGTGGGCCGGCTTCACCGAACAACCGCACTGCAACAGCTTCCTATTTTTGGAACCCAACGACAACCCCAGCTCTTCAAAGGGCAACCCGAACCAGAAGATGCGAACTTCGCGGGCGCACTGCCTAACGTAGAGGACACGGACCCTGAGAGCCGCGGTCCTGAGGCCAGCGCTCAGCCCCAGGTAAAACGGCCGGCCCTGGCGAAGACAAGCCACGTGAACGTAGCTTCGGCGGCGTCCCCGAACGCCCCAAAGGGGCGGAGTCGAAACCGTTGCTGTGAATTGTTTCCCCGCTAATGGGGTATTTAGTTGACTCCAGTAGCCACTACATCTTGGGGGTGGGGGTGCCGGCCCTGGTGGCCTCGACCATTGTCTTATAGGGAGCAGGGTCGGCGGCGACCGCCTGCTGGAGGAGGCGATAGAAAAGTTTGCCGCGCGACCGTGAGGTCCGCCGGTTGAAGCGGAACGTGAACTCGTCCAGGTAGTAGTCCAAATACTCGTGACTGACAGCCCCCTGGTGGGTCCCCAACAGCCAGCGCTTTAGCAGAGAGGCGACACGATGGACTCTCGGCAGCAGCTTACTCGCCGATTGCCGCTTCCCGCGCAGCACGGTGACTTCATGGCGGTATCCTTTGTTCTCCAATCCCGCATAGCCTTCCCAGCCGTCGGTGTGCACGAGGCTGCCAGGTTGGATAGCTTCTTCGACAAAGGCTTCCAAGCTCGCCGCTGAGGCATCCGCGATCCGACGGAGCCGGATGCGACCCATACCGCGCCCATCCTCCTCGGCAGCAACCGCAACTAACGCTTTGCCAACCATTTCGCGACCTCGGACGCCCTCTTCGACTCCGCCCACATACGTTTCGTCCACCTCCACCCGGCCGACCAGCCGATTGCGACCGGGGCGCACCATGGCGCGGCGGAACTTGTGCAGCCAGGTCCAGGCGGTTACATAGCTACCCAAACCCAAGACCCGCTGCAACTCCAGCGCGCTGGCCCCGCCTTTTTGCGTTGTCACCCACCAAGCCGCCCGGAACCACAACGTCAAGGGCTTGCGGGTGTCCTGGAAAATCGTGCCCGCCGTCACCGAGGCCTGGTAACCGCAGTCGGCGCAGAGCAGCAGATTGCGTTTGCTGGCCCATGAGGACTGGATCCCACAGCGCGGGCACACGAACCCCTCCGGCCAGCGCAGCTTCAGCAGGTACTCCCGGCACGCCTCCTCGGTCGAGAATCGAGCTTCCAACTCGACGAGGTTTCGGGGGTAGTCCTCCTTCATGCCCCCAACCACAACATATTGTGGCTACTGGAGTCAACTAAATACCCCATCCCCGCTATACGCCCGCCGGTGGTGACTTTGAGCGCCATCTCGCCGCCCGCTCGGACTTCTAGGCGGCGACTTCGACATAGTCGACGGACGAACTCGGCTCCGGGATTGGCTCACCCAACTCCCGCATCACCTCGAAGTGGGTCGCCAAAGCGTCCTGGAAGTTTCGCCGCGTTTCTTCCCCGGTATCGCCCACCGCCGCGCAGCCGGGCACGTCCGGGGAATAAGCGGAGTATCCGGTACCGGTCTTTTCAATCACCAGCGCGTAACGCTTCGGACTCATTGCAAGCCTGCTTTCTTGAGTATAGCGTTCAGCGTACCTGGCGCCAGTTCCTTTCCCATATTGCCCGGTACGGTGATGACGTAGCGCTGCTCGGCGTGCTTGAAGTGCCAATGGCTACCCTTCGATCGAATTTCTTTCCAGCCATGCTTTTCGAGCAACCGGATCACTCCCCGCACCTTCATCGGCATGACGCTCTATGCTAAGGGGTCACACAAACCAAGCCGAGAGGGGGTTCTGGCGCCTGCGCTCACCCCCAATCCCGCCAAGAGTGAAAAAACGAACCCAATCCCCCAATCCGCACAAAACCATCAATCCAAAAACCAGTCACGCTAATTTAAAACATTTATTCTCTTTAAAACCATACATTTAAAGAAAGCCACCCCGAATTGCCCTCCCGCCGCCTGCTAGCCTGAATATAAGGACCGACACCATATGAGCAAACCAACCAGAGCCAATCGCTCCAACGTCCGCCACGACGGACTCACTCCCGGCCAAGAACGCGCCATCCTAGCCATGCTCACCGGGCGCTCCATCGCCGCCGCCGCGCGCCAGGCCGACGTCGGTCAAAGCACCCTGCGCCGCTGGATCCGCGAGGACGACAACTTCTAAGAAAAACTAAGCCAGTTCCGCGAGGAAGCCCTTTCGCACGCCGCCCTGCTGCTTCAGCAAGGCGCCGCCACGGCCGTCTTCATCATGCACGTACTCATCCAATCCGAAGGCCGCATCGATCCGGGACGAGTCTCGCTCATCAAAACTGCCATCGAGTTCGCCTTCCGCGCAGCCGTCTACTGCGACATCATCGAACGCGTCAAGGCTCTCGAGAAGGCCCAGCGCCAAAACCAGCCCGCTGGCGACAATCCGCGCCCGACAGCCGCCCGAAGCCAACCCCGAAACGGAGCCGCGCGCGTCAGTAAGCGGTTTCCTCTAGTTCGCGATCAGCCAGTGTTGGAGACAAGCACTTCGCAAAACCCCCAGCCGCGAAAAGGGAATTTTCCGAGACCTGCTCGAACCTGCCCAGGCCCCTCAGTCAAGCACCGCCGGAATTTTCCGAGATCTGCTCGGACCTGCTTACTCCGCACCCACGCGTGGGCGAACGGGCCATGCACCACACACCCGCCGCCGGGCGTTTTTCGATTCTTTCTAGGCGCTAGAATGAAAGTGCCGTGTCACTAGCCATCCTGCGCCAGATCAGCGGGGCTCTGAGGACCCTCAACCCAAACACGGTCCGCGCACAGGCCGACCGTCCGGTAACCGTCGGGATCCTGGCTGCGGATGAGGCCTTTTTCGGGCGTGTCGTCTCGTTTTTGGTACCGGAAGGTTTATCCGAGGCCAAGGCCGCCGAGGCGGGCAGGCACATCTTGCGTCTGGCTTCGGAGGAGGACTTTGACCGCTGCCAGTTCGGTTTTGCCGAGCCTGGCCTGCCGCACCCGCGTCATTTTTACCCCTTCGATTGGCGAAACCCGGATGCCGCGGTGGAAACCGTGCTCAAAGAGCAGCAAGAGCTTTGGGTTCCCATCGCGCGCCGCTTTGTCGCCTTTCGCGATCCGGTCATCGAACGCATCATCTGGAAAGTCAGCAAAGAAAACGCCATGTTCACCGTCGCCACAGCACTGCCGAACGTGATTCCAAGCATCGTCAGTCTGCCCTGGGCCATCGGCGAATTCGCATCCGACACGGCATTCCTGACGATGAACCAGGTGCGGATGGCGTTCTTGATCGCGGCGGCAAGCGACTGCGAGGTGGGCTATTCGAAGCAGCGCGCCCAGATCGCTTCGATCGTCGCGGCGGCTTTCGGCTGGCGCGCGGCCGCCCGCGAGCTGGTCTCGAAGATCCCCGCCGGAGGAGGCCTGCTCTCCAAAGGTTTGATTTCGTTCGCGGGCACCTACGTCGTCGGCAAAGGGCTCGACCGTCTGCTGCGCATCGGCCGCCATTTAACCCGCGAAGAAAAGAACCGCATGTACCTTGAAGCCTACGAGCGAGGGAAGGAAGTCGTCGGCGCCATCGTCGAGCGCTTTTCAGGCAGAGTCAGGCTGGTTCGAAGCGCCTGATCGGCCGGCGGTTCGAAATCCCCGTAGCGCGGGGCTCGCAGAGACCCGCGGCCTTTGGATCTGTCGAGTTGCCCGCGATGATCGGCGCGGTAACATAGGAGCAGGCACGAACCGGCGGAATTCAAGGAGTCGATTTTGTTGTTTCTTTCATCAGTTATGACGCGTCTTGCGGCCCGGGCCTGCTTTGTTGCCGTGGCTCTGGCATGCGCGGCGGCCCATGGTCAAGCCGAAGCGGTGGAAATCATCCGGGGCCGCCTCGCAGCCGAATCCGGACAACCGCCGCCCGAAGACAAGCCGCTTGTCTTGATCAGCTCCCAACCGAAGGGAGACAACGGCAAGAAAGTCACGCTCCTCGGAGATGAGTTTTCCGAAGGCCAGTTGCGGGACCCCCGCTTAGCCGGCCGCGAGTGGGAATTCGAGGGGGAATTCACGCCCGGCGGCAGCTTTTCCATACACAAACTCTTCACCTTGAAAGAAGGCAAACGCCATCGAGTCACCTACTATTGCGAGGTCTGCCACATCTACACCCACGAGCCCGGCCGCTGCATGTGTTGCCAGGACGAGACCGAACTCCAGGAAATCCCTGAAGAATGATTCGACTCCGTCGCGCCGCAGCTTGGCTTCCAGTATTTATCTCCATGACTCTCCCGGCTCAAACTTACTCCGCTCGAAAGACAACCGTGGACGGGGTTTCGGTCATCGAGTTGTCCGACGCCTCGCGGAACACAACCGTCTCGATCGTTCCCTCGGTTGGCAACATCGCCTACCGCATGGACGTGAATGGCAAGAACGCCTTCTGGTTTCCCTTCGATTCGGTCAAGGATCTCGCCGCCAACCCTAAGCTTTGCGGAAACCCGTTTCTGGCCCCCTGGGCGAACCGCCTCGACGAAGAAGCTTTCCACGCGAATGGAAGGAAGTACCGGCTCAACCCCGACCTGGACAACTTTCGAAAGGACGGTAACCACCTGCCGATTCACGGTCTGCTGCTCTATGCCTCGGCCTGGGAAGTTGTTTCGCTCAGCGCGAACAGCGAAAGCGCCCACGTAACCAGCCGGTTGGAGTTTTCCCGCCACGCCGATTGGATGGCGCAGTTTCCCTTTGCGCACACGATCGAGATGACCTACCGGCTGCGCGGCGGCTCGCTGGAAGTGCATACTCGCATCGACAACATCGGCGCGCAAACGATGCCGCTTTCGGTGGGCTACCATCCCTACTTCCAGCTCCATGACGCACCACGCCATGATTGGACCGTCCGGCTGGGAGCCGAGCGAGTCTGGACTCTGAGCGACAAGCTGATCCCGACCGGCGAGACAAAGCAGATTCAAGATGTCCTGGGGGATCCTGCCAACCTGCCGCTCAAGGGACTCTTTCTCGATCACGTGTTGGGCAGTCTGTTGCGTGACGATGAGGGTGGCGCGTCGTTTTCCGTTGAGGGCGCCCGGCAAAAAATCGAGGTCGTTTATGGGCCGAAATACCGCGCCGCAGTTGTTTACGCGCCCACCGGCAAGGATCAAAACTTCATCTGCTTCGAGCCCATGAGCGGCATCACCAACGCCTTCAACCTCGCTCATCGCGGAATCTACAAAGACCTGCAAACCATTCCCCCCGGTCAAGCCTGGGAAGAAAGCTACTGGATCCGCCCCACCGGATTTTAAGACCGCGCCCTAGCTACTTTCCGGCGCAAAAAGGAGCGGTCCGGTCAGCTAAATACAGCGGTTGGCCGGCCGGGAAACGGACGAAACGACGAAAAGATTTAGGACAAATAGGCACGATTTGTGGTATAATAAGGATTAACCACCCTGCGCCACCGCCAGCGCTGCTTGTTCGAACCCCTCTTCCCCGAAAATCCGCTGGATTTTCCCCGCTACGGGAAGGAAGATCCGCGAGTGCCGATTTTCATGTTCCGGCTGGGCACGATCGACCCGGCGCGCATGCAGGAATCACAAAGGCCCGGCGGCAAGCCACTGCCATCGCTGCACTCGGCCTTTTTCTGGCCCCTGCCAAGACCCACGATCGCAACCGGGGTAAAGGGCATGACGGCGGCTGTGCTGGAGCTGATGAATAGTAGGTAGCCGGCGCCATTCGACCGCCTAAGACCGAAGCTCTCGATTTTGGATTCGGCAGCCGCGACATGACCCCCGCCCGCGAAACGATCGCGTTCTACCGCACCGACGGGCGCAACTGGCCACAAGAAAAGACTCTCTACCTGCTCCCCATCTTCAACGGCGGCTGCCCCTGGCCCCGCGAATACTGGCTAGCCCGTGGCTTGCGCGGAGCGAGCAAACCCCCAAAATCCTCTATTGGGCCTTCGATCAGTTCTGCCTATTCTCCTGGGAACCGGGCGTCCCAACGCGTGGTGACCGTATGCAGAGCGTCTGAAACTCCACGCGCTTGTTAGATCCCACTACAGCTCGTGTCGGACACGGTGCCACTCGCGCTTGAACACGCGCCGCGACAAATCCGTGACCGAATCGTGTGCTTCGCTGAAGTCTTTGCTCGCATAGGACGGCGACTCGGCCGCTATGACAAGCTTTCTAATCTGATCAAGAAGTTCCTGATGATCACTCTCGGGCGGACTCAACATCAGTCGAATCTTCTGCTCGAGGAACATCATCCTACGAAACCTGCCGACCAGCTCGGCACTGCCCTCTTCCGTGTCATCGTCAACACCTGCGACGTACAGGTGTTGCGCTTCACTCGAGAGTTCGGCAATCAGATCGAGAAGCGACTCAATCCACTGTCGGCGCATGGGTCCGATGGTCTGCTTGTTGGCCGCGTGGAAAGATGCCTGAATCTGCAATTTGGTTACACGCCACGCAACCAAAGGCCCAACGAAAACGGCAAGCGCCGCGACGACTAGAGCCAGCGTTTCGGTCGATTCCATGGCAAATCCCCTGCCAGCGGGCCGATGACTAAAACATATGAAGCACCGGCTCCGAACGGGGCACGTCAATTATTCCATACACGTCCACTGAAGCGCGCCCCTTAACCAACGCACGCCATAAGGAGAGAAAGACGGCAACGCGTTGTGTTCGAAGACTTCCCTGGGAGGATGAGCGGTCCAGAAGGATCGGAGGAACCTTCGGGCCGTTGTTCCTTAGCCCACTCGTCTCCCCAGGGCGAACAGTCCATCGAGCAGTTCCTATGGACGACGATTTACTTCGCGCTGTCGTGCACGAGCCCTTAGATCAGCCGGGCCACTCAGAGACAAACCGGCTCACGCCCAAACGACCCGGCCCCTCGGAACTGACCTAGGCTATAGGTCATGGCCAACCAAGACCATCTGGCGATTCTCCGTGTCGCTGCCAAGTGAAAATGTCCTAAATGTGCCAAGTAGAAATGTCCTATTGACAGAGTCACCCTGGAAGGGTGAGCAGGCGCGAGCTTCCGGTGGCCGCCGGGGAGATGCGCCCGCCGATAGGCTGAGTTGGCGGGCGCTGCTAAACCAAAATTCGATTGGGAGCGCCGGGCAAACGGCGCCCGGCGATAGTCGCGTTGGCCCAGCCCAAGGCCTCAGCTCCGAGACTTCACCAAAGCAATCCCGCCCACAAACACAGACGCGGCTGTGAGCTGGCCGAATGGGTCAGCAGCACTCACTCGCAGCGTCATGCCCAACCGGCGAGTGCCTCGCCACGGCCCCTCCAGCCGCCCCGCCCCAACCGGACATTTCTACTTGGCAGCGAATAGGACATTTCTATTTGGCGTTGACATCTGGCGATTCTCCGCAAAGGCGTCAAGGCCTGGAATCAATGGCGGCTCGACAACGCCACGCTACGGCCCGACCTCTCGGAGGCGCAGCTCCGCTGGGCTGACCTCAGCGGGGCGAACCTCAGCGGGGCGAACCTCCGCGAGGCGAACCTCACGGAGGCGAGGCTGCGCGACGCGAGCCTCGGCCGGGCAGACCTCCGTCGGGCGGACCTGCGCTGGACGGACTTCTTCATGGCGTTCCTCTGCAGTGCAAACCTCCACGGGGCACACCTCACCGGGGCAGACTTCAGCGAGGCAGCCCTCTTTCAGGCCGACATTGGCGAAGCGAGAATCCAAGAGACAATTTTTGCAAATATGAGCCTCAAGGGCGTGAAAGGAATCGACACAGTTGTTCATGAAGGTCCGTCCACCATTGGCATCGACACCCTCTACAAATCGGGCGCGGGCAACATCCCAGAAAAATTCTTGCTCAGTGCGGGCGTCCCTCAGGAATTCATCGACTACCTTCCCCCGTCTCTTCGCGAGGACCCGATCCAGTTCTATTCGTGCTTCGTCAGCTACTCCAGCAAGGACGAGCAGTTCGCACGGCGCCTGCAGGCTGATTTGCGAGCCTCTAAAGTCCGTGTCTGGTTTGCCCCGGAGGACATGAAGACCGGCGACCGCATCCGCGACCGAATCGACGAAACCATCCGGATCTACGACAAGCTGCTGATCGTGCTTTCCGAGGCGTCTATCAACAGCGATTGGGTGGAAACTGAAGTCGAAACCGCCCTCGAAAAAGAGCAGGACATCAAGAGCGAGGACAACCCCCGGCCCACCGTGCTATTCCCCATCCGCACCGACAGCGCCACAGAAAAATCCAACCTCGCCTGGGTCCGCAAAATCCGCCGCGAACGCCACATCACCGACTTCTCCGCCTGGAAAGACCACGACAAATACAAGAAGGCACTCGATCGACTGCTGCGCGACTTGAAGGCATCCGAGCCGCCATCCGGGAAGCGATGATCGAAGAGCGTATGAACCGTAGTCGGCGAGAGGGGATCGGGCTCTAGCCGAGCCGACCATCTACTGCTTGCGATCGCCCGACAACAAGCGCGATAAGAGGGTGGCCGCAGTTGCACCAGCTGCGTCGTCCTTGACGATTCCCGTGCTCGCTGGACGAAAGAGCGTTTCCAGAATGAGCTTTCTATTCGACGGATCGAGTCCTGACTCGCTCCGTAGAAGGGACAGGTACGTATTAGCCATGGTCACACGCTCCTCCGCATCGGTCAGGAGGTGGAGATTGCTAAGTAGTACGCGCGAGAGAATGCGCACGGGCCAGATCAAAAAAGCGGCAATCCCACCGAGCAAAGCGAGGGGCCAGTACCCCAAGTCCTTCGGAATCTCGCCAGCCCACATATCAGGAAGAATCACGAAGGACGCACCGCCCACTAGTGCGAGGACTCCCACAACAGAAATTATGAAGGCCCAGGCGAAGGTCTTGGACCGTTTCTTGTGGATCTTCACCCGCCCCTCCCAGTAGGCCACCGGCGCTTGGAGAGCGAGCTTCTCATCGTACGTTTTCGCGATGGCTTCGAGCTCCAAACGCCCTTTTTCCAGAACTTCGTCGAACCGTTCCACTTGTTGCGCTCGGAGCTTTTGGATGTCGGTCTGCAATCCCTCAAAGTCGTCTCGAAACCGCGAGTATTCACGCTTCGAAGATCCAGAGAAACTTTCCCACTGACTTCGTACTTGTTCGAGGGCCTTTTTCTCTGCCCGTGCAGTTTCGTCGGAAAGGCCGGCGTCAAAGGCCGCCGCATACACGAAGCCCTTGATTGCCATCGTTACGGTGAGTGGGACGTCCTTCCCTAGAAAAACGAGCCACGCGAAGGCTGCGACCCCCTTGTCACCCTTATCGCTGAGCGCCTTGACGTACTGCGCGCGGGGGTTTGACCTGCGAAGCCAAACGGATTCGTTTGATGCGACGAAACCTTCAGCACTCTGCTTGAGCCTTTGGCGCTCCGCATCATCCGGTGCGGACTGCCACTCTTTAGCAATATTTGGAAGTTTCTTTAGGAACCCTTCGAGTTGATTAGAGGGCCCTTGGATGGCGCCGTGGACGTTTGCCGCCCGTAACCAGTCCCAGAAGACTAGTTCCGCCTTAAAGAAATCATTGAGTTCGTCGAGATCCGCGAAGACGAGCTTGTCGCCGCTCGGCAGATCGAATTCGATGCGCGTCATTTGTTCCAATCTGGCCACCTGATAGCAAGGTGGGTTGGCCCACCTTCACCGCTATTATCTAGGGAACGACCCAAAGATGATACCGCGGTGGAAAGGTACGTAGTTATGCTTTTCGTCGATAATTCAGAAAATTGCGCAAGCGTAGTTTCGAAGTCTTCGCTGGGCGGGGCGAGCCCCGGTCCGGAACGAGAGCGGGCCGGTGTATCCTTGCCTCGCGGCACGGCCATTCCTGAGTGAAATTTGGCTCGGACAATCCCGCTCATCTAGGCACGCGACACGTCGTGTCCCGGAATCGGCGACCTCCTGGAACCCGTAACTCCCAAAACTCGCCATTCCGGGGAAGTAGGGGGAAGTAGGGACAGAGCCCGAATAAAGAATCTTTACCCGTCCGATCCGAAAGTTGGGGGAAACCGGGGAAACCGCGGAAACTGGGACAGCCTCAATTATCAAACCCACGGTCATCGGGGAGAGCGGCTGAGCTCTTTCCGGGGCCGGGGAGGAGCAAGGAGGATTCGCTGCGATGTCGAACGCTTGTGAATCCGGAACGCTTGTGGGAATCCGGGAGTCCAGAAATTTAATAATGGCCCGCGGTGGAGCGTAGCGGAACCCCGGGCAACTCCCCCCACAGTCATCTTCGGCGCAAGGCCGGTCCTGCGGCCTTGCGGGGCCTGGGGCGGGCAACAAAACCAGCCGTTCCCAACGGCTGGCCCCGCCCAGCCCGCGAAAATGCCCCCCATCCGCTGGATTCAAATACAGAGGCCCTCAACAATCAGGCAACTTATGGAAATCGTCCGCGCCTTTGCGGCTGTTACGCCAACGCTTACGCCAATCCCCAACCCGTCACGATACCCCGATCTCCAAGAAACCAGTCACGCTCGTCCAAGAATTTTAATCTCTTTAAAACCATGCACTTAGCAAAACCGCGCCTTGCATCCCCGCCATCACCCGCTAGCCTGAATATAAGGACCAGCACAATATGAGCAAACCACGTAGCGCCTATACCTCCAACGTCCGCCGCGACGGACTCACCCCCAGCCAAGAGCGCGCCATCCGAGCCATGCTCACCGCGCGCTCCATCGCCGCCGCCGCGCGCCAGGCCGGCGTCGGTCAAAGCACCCTGCGCCGCTGGCTCCGCGAGGACCACAACTTCCAAAACAAACTGCGCCAGTTCCGCGAGCAAGCCCTCTCGCACGCCGCCCTGATGCTTCAGCAAGGCGCGGCCCGAGCCGTCGCCATCATGTACGAACTCATCCAATCCGGCCGTCCCATCGAACCCGGACGAGTCACGCTCATTCGCACCGCCATCGAGTACGCCTTCCGCTCAGCCGTCTATTGTGACATCATCGAACGCGTCAAGGCCCTCGAGAAGGCCCAGCCCGCCGACCGCAATCCGCGGCCAACACCCGCCCGAATCCAACCCCAAAACGGAGCCGCGCGCGTCAGCAAGCGGTTTCCACTAGTGAGCGATCAGCCAGTGTGGCAGACAAGCACTTCGCAAAACCCCCAGCCGCAAAAAGTGAATTTCCCGAGACCTGCTCGAAGCAGTTCAAGCCCGACAGTCAAACAAAGGCGGAATTTTCGTGGATCTGCTCATACCTGCTCACTCCGCACTCCCGGAAGACCCCGCGAGGTTGCTCCGGCGCGTCATGAGGTGCTCGCTCCCAGCTGCAATGCGAGCGGAACGTGGAGCCGGCGGCATTGCACAAAAGGGCTCCGTCCATTCCCCTCCCGGTAGGTAGGTTGGGCAAACCGGGACGCAAACCGGGACAGGCAAACCGGCCCTTGTTCTATAATTAATTCGGCATCCTGATAGCCACGGCAACGTTGGGCAGGCCTCGCCGGCTGGTGTACGCGTTGGCGAAAAAAGGGGACAGCCAGCCAATTTCCTTTCGAGGAAGCGCTGATTTTAAAATGGATTGGAGAAGCGGAAATTGGTGGCAGTCCCCCTTTTACGCCCGAGCACACTTTTGCCACGGGCTGCTAGGAGAGCGGTACACCGAATGACTCCCTCAACACGCGTTCGGCTCACCATCCTGTCTGCCGTTTTGGTTACCCTCGTTGGCGGCTGGATCTGGATCCACGATACGCCGCTTCTGTTAGCGCTTGTGCTCACGGCGGGGTTGATCTGGGCCCGCCGGCCGAAAACCGCGGTCGTAGTTGCGGTAGTGCTAGTGGCGCTCGGTTTGTATTGGTCTACGCAGGACATCACCGGTTGCTCAGTGTGGTGGAAGGGCAGAATCGCCTATTCCAAGGCCAAGGGAGAATTGCCGTACGTGGGCTGGAACGACGTTGTGCGGGCCGTTTTCTCACGCTGCTACGGCTTGGCATGGCCGCATCCGGGGGTCGCTGAGCGAGTGAACAGGGTGGAAACCAAGGTGCTCAACGGGCGGGACTGCGAGTTGTACCGTACCGACCTGGGAAATTTCTGGATCCCAGCGCCGGGCAACGCTCAGTTGAGTTTCTTGATCTGGGAAATGAGCATTCAACAGGTGTACGAAAACGGCGCAGTCCGAATTCGTCCCGGTGACACCGTGGTTGATTGCGGGGCGCATGTCGGCGTTTTTACCCGCTACGCCTTGAGCCGGGGCGCCGGGAAAGTTGTGGCGATTGAACCTGAGCCCACCAACATTGCCTGTTTGGAGGCCAATTTCGCGCCGGAGATCGCTTCCGGAAAGGTTGTCTTGATCAAAGCCGGAGTGTGGGACGAGAAGACGAATCTAGCTCTCAGGGTCACTCCCGGGCATTCAGGATCTCACCGCTTTGGCGATCATGCCGGAGACTCGCACCTAGACGGCATCCCGGTGTTACCGTTGGATGAAATAGTCGAGCAGCATGGGCTGGAGCGCGTCGATTTCATCAAGATGGACATCGAGGGAGCGGAGGCGCGGGCCTTACGCGGGGCCACGCAAACACTCCGCCGGTTCAGGCCTCGCATGGCCATTTGCACCTACCACGGGGCGCAGGATCCCCGAACGATACCCCAGGTCGTTCACTCCATCAGCGAGGAATACCTAATCCAAGGGCGGGACGTGGAAAATCAGTGGTTCATGGTTCGTCCCAAGGTCCTTTTTTTCGACGCAAGGCCGGTGCGCGGCCTAACGTCATCCTCCGCCACGTTCGATTTGAACGAGAAAAGGTTCCGGCCTTAAAGCAGGGCCGTTACGCGACCGGCAGGGCTAGTGCTTAACAGGGAACCAGCGAGCACGAGAAAGCGAGTCCTCGTTGCAGTGGTGTCCGTGCTGCTAGTTGTGGGTGCGATCGAGGCTGTTGTGGTCCCGCTCGAAATTCTCGTACCTTCCGAGTTCCGGGACCGGCAGGCAACGCTCTACGGCCTGTTTGAGCCTCATCCCGAACTTGGCTTTCGAGCCCGGCCGAATCTGCGCGGCTTCGAAATCACCTGGATGCAAAACTCGCTTCACGCGAGTTACAGCACCGACGAGCTGGGCTTCCGCAATGCGGGCCGGGACTACGATCACAGCGAAGTATTCTTTGTCGGAGATTCGTTTACGTGGGGAATGTGGCTGCCACGAGAGGAAACTTTTCCGGACCTGGTTGGCCGGAGGCTCGGAAAGGCCGTCTCGAATCTGGGCCAGCAGAGCTACTACATGGAGCAGTACGAGAAGATCCTGCGCGGGTTTCTCGGCCGCTATAACCCCCGCTACGTGGCGATTTGCGTCTTTGCCAATGACCTGACAGCGCCGTTGAGCGATGACGATCTGGCGAACTTCCATGAAAGATTCGGCTGGGATCAATACCGTGAGTTTCCGCCCTACAAGAAGTTTTTTATCTATCAGGCTTCCCAGTTCATCGGGCGGCAGTGGCGGCGATTGGCTGTTGCCGCGGGCACGGAGGCGGCTCCCGCGCCGTCCCACCTGGACCACGAAACCAACGAAGCAGGCATGGAGTTCTACCGCCAGTTGGGCGCTCACCCCTACTACTTCACGCAGTCGTACGACGCCGGGATCGAGGCGGTGTTCCGGCGCCTGTTGGAGTTCGTCCAGAAACACGAGGTGACGCCTGTTGTGTTCTTGTTGCCCTCCAAGGAATCTGCCAATAAGCAGGAGTATCTCAAGATCTTTCCCAGCGATTACCTCGAAATCGAGGAAACCGGTTATCGCCGCCTCTGTGAAATAGCCACTGACCTCGGAGTTGCCTGCTTGGACCTGACATCCGCCTTCCGGCGGGCGAGCGAGATGAGAGACACCTATTTCAAACGCGACCCGCATTGGAACCGCGAGGGGCACCGGCTAGCAGCCGAAGAGATGCTGAAGTATTTTGACGGGCGAATTAAAAGGTCAACGGCGGAATTGAAGCGTACACGGTGACGGAGCGCGGGACCGCCATCCCCACACGAGCATCCTTGCCCTGTATCAGGGGTGCAGGGCGGCGGCGTTGTGGGCGGATGCGGGATGCAGCTGCTTCACGCTCTCTCCAGGATCATCGCCCCCGCCATCGCGCCCGCCGCGCAAATGCTGATGAGTCCCAGCCCGGCGTTGCGGCGGGCCATCTCGTAAGCGAGGGTCGTCGTAATTCGTCCGCCGGTAGCGGCCCAAGGGTGACCGACGGCAATCGAGCTGCCACACACGTTTACGCAGTCCCAATTGATAGGGCCTGTTGGATCTCCCTTCCACCCTTGCTCCCAGGCCATTGTATTGGCGAGCACCTGGGCGCCAAAAGCCTCGTGGATTTCAATGAGATCCATCTGTTCGAGCGTCAGGCCCGTGCGCTTCAACAGCCGCGGGACAACCAGACCGGGCGCCATCAGCAAACCCTCGGCCAGCTCGATAGCTCCATACTCCATTCCGCGAATGAACGCCAGCGGCTCGCGCCCTTCCGCTCGGGTCCTTTCTTCACTCATGAGCAGAACGGCGGACGCGCCGTCTGTCACCGGAGAGGAGTTACCGGCCGTAAGCGTACCTTCGGCGCCGAAAACCGGATTCAGCGAAGCCAAGGCCTCGAGCGAGGTTTCGGTGCGGGGTCCCGAGTCATGCTCCACGTCTTCGAGCGGATAAATCTCCCCGGCCAGGTTGTCGCGGGCGGCTACCGCGTTGCGGTGGCTGGCTAGCGCAATTTCGTCTTGCCGTTGCCTGGGGATATCCCATTCCTTGCGCGTGATCTCGCCGTGGTCTCCCATCGTCAAACCGCTCGACGGTTCGCGAAAGGTGCTGGGATCGGCACGGGAAAGAGACTCCGCCCCGCCTGCAATCCCGCTCTCGAAGCGGCCGCTCGCGATCCCTTCAGCGACCGCCGTGATCGATCGTAATCCCGTGATGCAATAGGACGAAACAGTCTGCGCTTCGATCGATTTAGGCAGCCCTGTCTCGAAGACGATCTCGCGCGCCAGGTTGGGCTTACCCGGCTCCGGAACTACCACCCCGAAAGTGATCGCATCGATCGTCCCCGCGTCGATGCCGTGCGCGTCAATCAGACCCCGGACCGCGTGCTTGGCCAGCGCGAGCGGCCCCAGATCTTTGAAAGCTTTGCCGGATTTGACGAAGGGCGTCCGGCCACCCGCGACAATGGCAACTCTTCGGAGGTCCATTTTTTCTCAGCCTCGGTTACGGAATTCGAGCCGCGTGAGTCTCAACCCTCACCCTATCACTACTATCAGCGAGGCCCAGATGCCTCGAGCGGGCCGGTGAGCAGATTTGAGCGGGTTTTGAAAAATTCGCACTCCTTTTGTTCGGCTTTGTTTCAGGGGCGGCCCGGGCGCGCCGGCGAGATGGAGTTGTGGCTGGCCGCACGGCTCAGCACGGCACGCCGGAGGGCATTAGGTTGGGACCGGCGCGTTTTGATTAGATTGCGGGTGGTGGCTGCTGGGGACGGCGACGTCTTGGACTTGATGGATGGGAGGTGATTTGGGGTCTTGACCGCAGGCTGCCGCCTGCGGCTCTGTTGTTTCTTGCGGCGGGGTGAGCAGGTTTGAGCGGGTTTCGGAAAATTCGTACTCCTTTTGTTCGCCTTTTTTGACGGGCGGGAGCGAGGTGCGACGGGGGGGTCGGGTTGATGGCGGGCCTGGGGGCCCAAGACATGTCGCCAAGAATGGCGACACGGCACGCAAGAATGCGTGCGCCATGTCTTGCGGCTTTGGGTGTTTCGGTTGAGCGCGAGGCGAGCAGGGCTTCGATGGCGCGTTCTTGCGATGGTGTTAGGCCGTCGTTTCTGTCGTTGGACTGATTGATGGCCGTCACGTTGTTGACCGATGATTTTTTCATAGTGTAAGCCCTCCCACGTTTAAGCTAGCAAACGCCTGGAGGGTGAAATTGGGGGCCTCGGGGCCAAAGTGGCTGAAGTTATTGAGAATATATTTTTCAAATTTCCGTGACTGGTTGCGGGAGTTTTTGAAAATGGGGTGCTTTTGTGAGGGAGCGACTGCTTCGCACGCAAGGATCGCGGGGTTTCGGATGGAGGCACGGCGGCTAGTTTCGGTTGGTCGTGTCGCCGTGGGGCGCACGGACGGCCCGGCGCGGCCACCGAACTTGGTTGGGGAGGTATTGTTTTGTGAGGGACCGGCCTATTTGAAATCAAGCCACGTGACCGTGGCCGGCCGACCAGCGCTCTGGAAGGTCGTAGCCTGCCCGCCCCCGACTTTCGTGTCCGACTTTCGACTTTTGCCGGCTTTGTGTTCTGGGGTTCGGGCTCCGTCCCCGAACTCCCCCCGAACTCCCCCCCCATAACTCCCCCCCATGGAGTAGCGGGCAGCGCTGACCCGGCTGGCGGATGTGGCGTTCTTGTCTTCCATGATCTCATCGAGAGTGCCAGCGGCGCGGCCCGCCATGTGCTGGAGGTGGGTTGCGAGCTGGGTCAGCGAGAGCTGCCGGACACGCCGGATAGCGCTTTGAAATTCCTCCTCTTGCAGCCAGCGATAGAGGGTACGCTCTCCAACCCCGGCGTGTTTCGCCGCGCTGGGAATACTGGTGCAGACGGTCAAAGATTCGACGGCGCGGAGCTGAAGTGGTGTAAGTTGTTTATTCATAATGAGTTCCTTTAGTGAATGGCAGAATATGGCAGTGTTTGAGGCAATTTCGGTCTAAGAACGGAGACCGCTCGGGGCCGCGTAGCCAGGCGGCACTTTGTGGCGCGTTGCAATTGCTTCATCACTCACACGATAGCAAGCGGCGTAGGGGATTCCAGGGCTCTGGATCGCTACATGACTGAAAATGAAGACAATACTTTTTTAAAAAATACGTGACTGGGAAGAGACAATCGGGGATTTTGACGGTTTGTCGATGACGCGAGGGTGGTGGATGGGATGGGATCTTCGGCTGCGAATCGGAAGGGGAATAGTGTCAGTTTGCCTAGTGATTTCGTGAGTTTTTTGCCAGAAATGAGGTTGTCTATATGGCTTGCCCATGGCATTGCGGCGGCGGGGGAATCGGTCGGAGCGCGTCGGCCGGCTTCCCGGGTCAGGTATTCAATCTTGAGACTCAGCCAATTCTCGGATGAGGGAATCGCGCTGGGCTGCCCGCTGAGCCCGGTCATGGGGGCTTTTTTCCCGCGGTCCGTGTTTCGAGATAGAAACGCCGGTCGTCGTCGAGCAGGAAGACGTCCTGGCGATTGTTGCCCCGTTGCGTGATGTGATGCGGCACACCCGCCGCCACCAGCCGGGCCATCCGAGCCATTCGGTTAGTGAAGAGTCGCTATTGTCTCACAGTTCGGGAGCTGTCCCCGATCTCTTTCCGATCTCTTTAAAAGCCAGCCAAGGAAGAGCCACGTTCCAGGGTGTACTCGACGACGCGACACGCGGCGGGCTTGCACGTGGGGCGCTGAAGTTCGCCCGAGAAATGCCGGAACAGCGGGTCGAGGAGCTTCACGCCCACCTGGGCCGGCTCATTGCGGTAACGGGGCGCGGCCCGTCAAGCTCAACGCGGACGACGGAGGCCAGTCATTGAAGCCCCCCGGCCCCGACATAGCCGAGCAAACCGAAGAGCTGAAGGCTCTGCTCGAAACCGCCGCGGACCTCATCGCGCTCATCAAGAGGAAGCTCGACCGCCTACCCGTGCCCATCGACGCGGAGGGAGGCCAGTCATGAAGCCTCCAATCAAGCCCCGCTCACGCCGGAAGCCACCGGCTATACCCTTCCCCGACGAAGAATACGCGCTCCAGAAAGCTGCTGAAGTCGTTCGACAAAATCCGCGTTATGGTTCCTTTGACCATGACTTTGCGGAATTCAAGATCGTCTTGCTCATGATGCGCAGCGATCTGCCCGAAGCCCGTGCCGCGATAAGTGCCGGCGAGAAATACAGACGCAAACGAACCCAAGAGAACCACGAGGCGTACGGGGATCGATTCCTCGAGTTCGTAAAGGTCGTGTTCGCTCCGGGCACTGACCCCGCGGGCGACGAGCTTGACCGAAGGCTCTTCCATGAGGTTGTCGAGCCGGGTAGTGAGCTAAATTGTGCGTTGCTTTTCAGAGTCTCCAGTTGTCTGATCCAGGTGGCGCTCCAGGGTCGCATCCCCAACCGGCGGAAAAACATGCAGGCCAACGAGGTATTGACCCTGGTAAGGCGTGGAGTAGCAGGTCGATCCAAAGTAGTCCACTTTGCGTCCTTCAAGCCGAACTACCGCCGGCACCGGAACCATACTCGGAACGAGAAGCTGCAGGCCGAACTCACTGCCATCTCGAACCAGGACATCGGCTTCCGCTTGCCCTCCTCCCGGGGCTTCCCAGTGAAGTCTGACCTTCGCTCCAACCGGCTGTCTTTCAAATCGGCGGCGCTCTCGGAGGACCCTAATCGCACCGACGAAGTAACCCCCGGTCTCCTCGTGACAATGCCGAACAACGGCTTTGCATTTTTTGGCCTTCTCGGTCGTGACCCAGACCATCTGACCGATTCGGAGCTGTTGCACGAGACCAAACCCGACCCCGCTTTGCAAGAAGTCCCGAATACTGATCTTCTCCGATTGCCGCTCGCCTTTGGCATTGACCCATTCGACCTGACCGGGCTCATTGGCCGGGAGGCGAGGCTCACTCCGTTGTTCGGGTAGCTCGGACCGCTGACTCCGACGCAGCAAGTTCGCCCCTGAGCGGATTCCCCGATGGAATGTCCTCAAAACACCGTGGAAAGAAGTCTGCACAGTTTGATTATGGGGATACACACTTCAGCCGACAACCCCCCATTGGTACCGCGGGGATCTAGTATTTCTGGTGTGCGCTAGGTAACCGCACCTAGAATCCAAACTCTAGGAAGTTCGTTGAATCATGGGGCCGGGCGACCGCTGATGTTGATGGAGGTCGCCTCAATCCAGGATGACTACCGGGACCGACAGAACGTGATTGATGGCGATCGAAAAAAAAGCCCGCGGACTGAAACGCGCGGCTCTCGAGAAGTGGGAGCGCCATCTGCGTGCCATTATCGGCGAGCCGACCGAAGCGAAAGTGGTGGAGATCACCCGTTAGGCGCTTCTCTTCTTTCGTCTTCGATACTCTCGTGATGCGTCTCGAACTGCTGCTTTCCGCCCGCAAGCAAGACAATAGGTTCGACGGTTAGCGTTCGGTTGTCGCCCGGGTATGTAGCTTTGCGCGCAAGCGGAGCAAGTTGCCAAACCGTCCGTTCGCCCAATGGCTAGCGCCAACTGAAGCGCTAAGTAACCGAAGAGATTCTCCACCCCGCCAGTCGAGTAATCCATGGAGGGATGATGATGCGGCCATGAAAAAGATAGCCGCACTCCCCCAACAAATAAGAGTGCGTTCACTTGGTCTCCGATCAACCACCGCTGTTCGCTGACCGTTTTCCTGAAGTCGTCGCGGTCTCCTTTGATATTTATCCAGTCGCGCTTGGTCCCTTTTTTGTTGAGGTGGAGCCGTGCGGCAACATTCAGGATTGACTGAAAGTGCTGGGCGAATTTGAACCATGAGCGCACCGGCTCCCAGTAACTTTCCTCGAACGATCCACGGGGCTGGCAGCCGGCCCTGCCCGTCGCGATTGTGGAATTATGGCTGCGGGGTAGATTGTGTTCTTCACAGATTCCAAAAACCCCCCACTCTTTCGCGAGCTTCAGTACTGCGTGCGGTGAATCTTTCCCAGCCAGGGAAACAAATTTGTCGAGAACGCCTCCCCTGGGCCCAACTCTAGGCTTCTTAAGTTTGCACCAGCTCTCACCGCGCCGTGGTGAGCGCATGTTCCACGTCAGTCGATCGCCGTCCAACTCAATAGTCTGAGCAACGATGATCTCGTTTGTTTGCGTTCGCCGCTCAAGCGATCGACCCTCCAACAACGGTAGTTCGGCCTCGATCCAATCTCCAGGAAGCGTCATACTCAAATGATACTACAATTCTGTACACGGATGTCAGCCTGTGAGACGATTAGATAGAAAAAGGAAACATCATGCTGACAAACGATACTTCCCCCCTTGCTGATTACTATACCCGTGAAGATCTAGCACGCGATCTCAGGCGTAGCACAAGGACACTCGATCGCTGGCATAAGCAGCGGATCGGCCCAACCCGAACGAAGGCCGGCGGCGGGCTGATTCTGTACCGAAAGAGCGCCGTTACTGAGTGGCTCGAAGCGCAGACCGAGGACACGGTGAGCTTGGAATGCTAGAAGGCTAATGAGGGACGCCAAGCACCACCACACCACCGGCACGGTCGCTGAGGCGCTCACTCGCTCGATCAGCGAGCTGCGGCGGCTCATCGACAATGTCGGTCCGGAGACTGCCCTCGGACTGGCGCTGACGACGGTCAAGGGCGCACTCCAGCGGATCGACCAAGGCCTGCCTGCCAGTCGTGATCACTGGCTCTCAGTCGCCGCGGCGCTCAGGCGGGCTCAGAGGGGGCCGTCGTGAATCCGATGATCACCCCCGATCTCTCCCTCCGATCTCTCCCGATCTCTCCCTCCGATCTCTCCCGATCTCTCCCGTCCCCATCTCTCCCCGATCTCTCCAAGGCGCCCGGGAACCAGCTACTTGACCGGACTCGGGAAATCCGCCTCGCCCAACAGCACTTTTGTCGTGAAAATCTCATGCCGAATCCGTGATGTCGATGGACTGCGGGTGAAGCATGGGTAAAAACAACACCGGTGGGCGACCGTCAATCGCTCCATCAGTTAGCGCCCACACTCTCGGCCCAGACGGGTGCTTTCCGGTCGCCATAGTGTCTGAAGCCCGCAGGCTGAGGTGACTGAACTGCTCGCTCTTGGGCTTGCAGCTCAGCGACTTTCTTCGCCAGGGGCGACGGTGAGGCGCTGCCGCTGGTTGCGTCGTCCCATTGCCATAAAACAATTATACACCAAAGTATTTGGTTTTGTCAGGTCCTTTGGTATACTCTTACCACGGGCGGCTAAGCCATGCTGGAACAGTCAGTTGCCGCCCGTCAGTGAGTCGCTAACCGGACGCTAGTGCTACCATGTCTATCAACTACCAGGCAGGCTCTTGCCTGCCACCATTGATGTGGGATCGATCCTGAGCCGGACTCCGAAATCGCAGATGACATCCGTGAGAGCTGCTTTTGTCGTGCTGTCTGTTAGCTTGCTGGTGCTGCCGTCAACGGGACCCGCGGCAGAGCCCGCTCGAGTCGATCTGGGCACGACTACCTCGGGAAGGGTCGGAACTCTGTATATAGCAGCGGATGCTGCGGGAAACATCTATTTCTCTCAGCGCGCCCGAACTAACCGTGACAACACAAAATGGGGATTTCAGTCACCCCTCCCAGATGGAGGTGCAATTCGATAAGAGTGCGCTACGCGACGCCCAGCGCTTCGCCAAGAGTCTGGATGGTGGCAGCGGCATGGTGATTGGCGTCTTTGATACCGAGAAGATTCAGCAGTATTCGGGGGCCACTGCCTAAAAATCGCCAGCTTGCCTTGCCTATGCCCCTAGAATAAGAAAGCCTTAGCCGAACGGTCCTCGTCGTTATCCCCCCATGCCCGCCCCAAAGACCTTCTATGTGAAAAACTTCGGTTGCCGGGCGACGCAGGCTGATGGCGCGGCCATAGCCGCCGATCTGGCCGCTCGCGGGCTGCGGTCTGAGTCCGCCTCATCCGCCGCGGACGTCGTGATCGTCAATACCTGTACCGTCACGCACCAGGCGGACCAGGACGCGCGTCAAACCGTACGCCGCCTGCACCGCGAAAATCCCGGCGCCGAAATCCTCGTCACCGGCTGCTACGCACAACGGAGGCCCGAGGAACTTTCCGCCTTGTCGGGCGTGAAGTGGGTGGTGGGGAATTCTCACAAGGCCGTTATCGGCGACATCGTCGCTCCGCGGCTCGTTCACATTGGCGGGTTGGCGAGCCACGCGGGGCTGGCCTACCACGGAGAAATCCGCGAAGGCGGCACTCTGGCCGGCGATATCTTTGAACAACAAAGCTTCGTGTCCGCACCGGTGGCCGGGGCCGGACAAGACCGTACTCGTCCGAACCTCAAAATCCAGGACGGCTGCGGCAACCGTTGCCGCTTCTGCATCATCCCGTTCGTGCGCGGCGACAGCCGAAGTGCACCCGCTGAACGAGTGATCGAGCAAATTCGTGGCTTGGCCGCCCGCTATTCCGAGGTCGTTCTCACTGGAATCAACCTTGGCCGCTGGGGCCGTGATCTGCCCGGCCGGCCCCGTTTCTCGGTCCTGCTGCGCAAGGTCTTGGCGGAAACCGACGTCCGGAAGCTTCGCATCAGCTCAGTCGAGCCTATGGACTGGACCAACGACCTGCTTGATCTGGTCTCATCGAACGGCCGCATATGCAAGCACATCCACATCCCGCTGCAGTCGGGCTCCGACGCCGTCCTGAAGGCGATGCGCCGGCGCTACCGTGCCCGCCACTACGCCGACCGGGTCAGGCGCGCCCGCGACCTGATGCCCGCCGCAGCCATCGGGGCCGACGTGATGGTCGGCTTCCCGGGTGAAACGGATGAGGACTTCGAAGCGACCAGGCAGTTGGTCTCTGAGTTGCCGTTCACCTACTTGCACGTTTTCACCTACTCGCAGCGCCCAGGAACCGAAGCAGCGGAAATGCCGGGCCAAGTCCCCGCTCCCGTCAAGAAGCGCCGCAACCGGATTCTTCGCGAGCGGATCGCGGAAAAGAACCTGGCCTACCGTCAGTCACTCGTGGGAAGCCGATTTTCCGCGGTGATCCTGGACCAGCACAGCGAACGGGAGACGCTTGCCCTGACCGATAACTACATTCGCGTTGCGCTCGAGGACTCGGCGCCTTCGCCGGGAAAGTTGGCCGAGATCGTGATCACGAACTGCAGCGCCGACAGCACTCGTGCACGCGTTCCCAACTAGCCCGGCATGGCACGCGCATTCTTGAGTGCAGCGTTCCCTGTTCCTGGCGACGTTCGTGGCCCAGACAATCCCAGTCATGCCTGCCTCTTCGGCATCTAGCCACAGCTAATCTCCTCGCCGGGCATTGTCAAGTTAACAACGCGAAGGCGGTTTGCCCTGCAGATCGTCCGAGGTTTCTCCCTTTCAGCAAACACACGTCACCTTCTTCCAGTCAATAAAAGCTCGCTCTCTCAGGAGTCGATGATGGACCGCTTTGAGATGATGACGTCCAACTCGGAACAGATTGTGAATGGGGCCGTGGACGCAGAGAAAGCGGTGGACTTGTGCCGCTGATTTGAATCGGCGCATTTGGCGATCCTGCTCTCTGGTGTGTTGGTGGGAAACCTCAGCTCGGTTGTTCTCGTACTGGCCGCTGCGATGGGTGACGGATGGGAAGACCTCTCGGTGGGCCGCCAGATGGCTTCGAAGCTTGTCGGTAGCGAGTTCCAGGGTGGCCTCCCCTGGTGCTTCAAAACCTTGCGAAAGAAGCGTTTGGCGGCTCTGCTGTCTCGGTGGCGTGTGACCAAAATATCCAGGACGTCGCCGTCCTGGTCCACCGCTCTCCAAAGATAATGGCGTTCGCCGCGGATGGTGATGAACACTTCGTCCACGTGCCAGATGTCGCCGAGTCGACCTTGTCGTCGCCGCAGAGTGCGGGCATACGCTGGTCCAAACTTTCGGCGCCAGGATCGAATGGCTTCGCAGGATACGGTGACGCCACGCTCAGCGAATAGTTCCTCGACATCGCGAAAGCTCAGCGTGAACCGATGGTACAACCAGACGGCATGGCTGATGATCTCGGGTGGAAATCGGTCAATTGTCGCCAACCCGGGTTAACTTGACAATGCCCACTAAGCCGGGGCAAAGGTCTAGCGAGACTCTTTCTTGCCCCGCTTGTCATACGGGGCGCCGGTGCCGGACGAGCCCAAGAAGAACTTGCGCCCGTCCTCGAACGTCACGTCCCGCCCGTTGGCCCGATTGGAGCGGTCTTTGGCCTGATAACCGTCGACGATGATGATCTGACCGGGCTTGATCGAATCCCTTTTGAGCCCGCGCCGCAGCAAGCTGTTCGGAGTCCCGCCCTCGATCATCCACACTTCCTTTTTGCCCTCCTTGTCGGTGACCTCCATGTGGATCCAGGTATGCGGATTCACCCATTCCACTCGCACGACCGGCCCCTTGAGCAGCAGTGGACGCTTCGGGTCGAATTCAGCGCCGAATGCATGGTGGGCTTCCACCGGCACGGCGACCGCGATGAGAAGCACGCTCAGGGAGAAAAGGATGGCGAAGGCGGTGAACGGCGTCAGCCGAGGATCTGATTTTCTGCTCATGGGATACACCTCGTGAGTCCATGGCCGGCAGTTACGAATGCTACTGTCATTTGTCTTCAGCCTCACCGCGCGCCTCGGCTTCGAGAAACCGCGCGCCGCGCAGAATCCCCCCGAAGGAGTAATTCGCCTCATGGCAGGCGTATTCGTAGATGCGATCCTTGGTCGCCGGCCAAGCGTACTCGCCGCTCCACGGCTCCCTCCACACGGTTGGGTCGTCCACGGTGAACTGATAGAGCAGCGTGTCCGTGCCGGTGCGCCTGAAGCGCTCGACGACGTGCAGGTTCCTGGAAGCCTGAGAGAGCCCGGGTTTGTCGGTGAAGTTCGTCGTGTCCACCACCAGCGTATCGCCCTCCCAATGACCCACCGAGTCTCCCAACCAGCCGCGGATTTCTGGCGGGGCGTGCTCGGCGTTCATGCGAACGATGCGGGCGTCATGCACCATTTCGACCAGGATCATGACGTGGTCTTTGGTCTGCACGATCTTCTTCAGATTGTTGTACAAGACCGGGAGCATCGGGGGGCCGCCGGTCGAGCCGAACCCCAACAGGCAGCGCTCGCCCAAAGGGCGGATCTCCGGATCGTCGTAGGGGCCCGTCTCGAGCCCCTCCTTGATCCACCAGGCCTCGCCGGTGTTCGGGCGAAACAGCTTGGCGCGCGCGGCTGCCCGCTTCTTGGCCCGCGGGGTCAGCGGCGGCCGGTGTCCGTTCTTCGGATCGGTGATGATCGACGTGCGCCATTTGCCGGCGATCTTGAACGCCCTGGCGCCCCGGGCGTACCAGAACGAGTTGTAGCCGCCAACGTTTCCCTTCCCTCCCGTGGATCCGTCTCCGCCTTCCGGCGGCGCCGTCCGATTTGGATCCGACGCCGCGTTCGTTTTCGCCATAAACTCAACCTCTTCCCTCGCGATGGCCTCGGCTTCTTCGTCGGTCAGGGTCAGCTTGCCGCCGAACTTCTCCGGCCGCTGCAAGGGCGTCAGGGTAGCGGTATCGTAGGTGCCTGACAGATCCGGGCGGCCGTCGGCGGTACGCGGGATGTCGGCGCCTCCCAGAGTTGTGACGGCGATCGTGAGAGCGCCAAGAATGGTAAACAATCGAATGCTCATGGCAACCTCCCCCGGTTATCTCTCAACCGGATCGTGGCGATACTCGCCGCAAATGCCGCGGACTGTTCATTCGCCATTGCTTTTGCCGAGCGCCTCGGTCTCGAGAACCCGGGCCCCGCGGAGAATGCCGCCGAAAGAATAGTTCGCCTCGTGGCAGGCGTACTCGTAGACGCGCTTGTCGGTCGCCGGCCAGATGTACTCCCCGCTCCAAGGCTCGGTCCAGATGGTTGGATCGTCCACGGTGAACTGGTAGAGCAGCGTGTCCTTGTCGATGCGCCTGAAGCGCTCGACGACATGCAGGTTCCTGGACGCCTGAGAGAGCCCGGGTTTGTCGGTGAAGTTCGTCGTGTCCACCACCAGCGTATCGTCCTCCCAATGACCCACCGAGTCTCCCAACCACCTGCGGATTTCTGGCGGGTCATGTTCGGCGTTCAAGCGAATGATGCGGGCGTCGTGGACCATTTCGACCAGGATCATGACGTGGTCTTTGGTCTGCACGATCTTCTTCACGTTGTTGTACAAGACCGGCAGCATCGGGGGGCCGGAGGTCGAGCCGAACCCCAAGAGGCAGCGCTCGGCCAAAGGGCGGATCTCCGGATCGTCGTAAGGGCCCGTCTCGAGCCCCTCCTTGATCCACCAAGCTTCCCCGGTGTTCGGCCGGAACAACCGGACCCTCGCGGCGGCCCTCTTCTTACCCTCCGGCGTCATCGGGGGACGGTGCCCGTTCTTCGGGTCCGTGATGATCGACGTGCGCCATTTTCCGTCAATCTTGAACGCCCCAGTTCCCCGGTCGATCCAGAACCAGTTGTAACCGCCGACGTTGCCGGCCGCACCGTCGAGCTCCGGAACCTCGATCTCGCCTGCAAACCCTGCGCCCCCGATCCCCGGCGCATCCCGGTTGGGATCCGAGGCTGCATCCGCCTTCGCGACCAGTTGAGCCTCTTTCTTCGCGACGGCTGCGGCCTCCTCGTCGGTCAGCGTCAGCTTGTCGCCGAACCTCTCCGGCCGCTGCAACGGGGTCAGGGTCGCGACATCGTAGGCACCCGAAAGATCCGGGCGGCCGTCCGCGGTGCGCGGGATGTCCGCGCCTCCCAAGATCACAACCGCGATCGTGAGAGCGACAAAAATGGTCAAGAATCGACTGCGCATGACACCCTCCTTCGATTATCTCTCCAACGGGTGGCGGCGATACTCGCCGTAGATGAGTTCTTCGACGAACTCGACACATTTGAAGTCCATCAGCCGCGCGTCCTTTTCGATCCGGCGGTACAACGGCATGCTGATCTTCCAAGGCCGAGTAAAGACCTCGGGATCTTCGATCCTGGCTTCGTATTGGATGTGGTTGGGACTGATCAGCGTGTACCGCTCCACGACATGCAACTGGTTGCTGTGGTGCGTTCCCGAGCGGTCGAACCAGGTCTGGTCACTTTGTCCAGTGACGTCGGCGACCAGCGTGTCGCCCTCCCAATGTCCGACCGACTGCCCCATCCAAGAATCGGTCTCGGCCGGCCCGATGTCCTCGAGATAGATATCGCGGAACGCGCCGGCGAACTCGTAGGCGATAAAGATCGACTTCTCGTTCTGGAAGATCTGGAACGGGAAGGGCATGTAGGTGGCGCGCGGTACGCCCGGCAGATAGCACTTGATCTCGGGATCGCGGTCGAGCCAGTGCTCCTGGTTCTCCTTTCTCTTCGCCTGCGCCTGGGGCGTGTAGGGGATCTTGCCGCCCTCGACCACGCCCATGCCGCCGGGCACGGAGCCGACAGCGCCGAGACGCAGGACAGCCACGGCCGGCAGCGGCCCGTGCGGCCCTTCGCGCAGTTGCATGGCGGGCCGGGCCATATGCCGCTCGATGTCGTAGTTGGCGGAGTTATGAGCCTGCCAAATGCCGTTCAGATCCGGTTGCCCGTTCGGCAGCCGGGACGGCTCGTAGTCCGAGGATTGCCCCTCCGCCGGAACAGTGACCAGAGCAAGTGCGAGAATCAGGACTGCGGCGCTCGAGGATGACTTCATCAAAACTCCGTTGAACCCCTGCCTTCGCGCGGCCGGAGGTTCGAAGCGCTGAAAGACTTCGCGCACTAAGATACCACGTTGTGCAATCGGATCGGCGGTCGTTCCAAAGGCAGGCCAGCGCGGGCACTGTTAACTTGTCCGGCCAGCGACGAAAAATCTGGCTGGCGGCGAAGGACGGCCTCCGTTCTCAGCCGGCGTTCTCAATGCGCGCCACCTCTCGCCATTCAGCGAAGCCCTGCCTCGCAGCAAGCGAGCGACAGTGTTCCCGTCTTCAAGCCGTGCCGGCAGAGTCGGAACAGATTGGTGATCGTTCCCTGGCTCGAGAAGCCGGCCGAGCTCGACGTCGAGGAGTTGGCCGCGACACCGGCCAAGGCGTCCCGCAAGACTACGCTGAAGCCGTCAAGTGGTACCGGTTAGCCGCTGAGCGGGGATACGCCTCTGCGCAGTACATCCGAAAAATATGGAGCCACGGGTCGGATTCGAACCGACGACCTGCGGTTTACGAAACCGCTGCTCTGCCAACTGAGCTACCGTGGCGAAACAGGTGGCGTTTCTTGATTTTAGCACACGATTTTTGACCCCCCTTTGGCTGGTTTGTGGGACTTCACTTAGGCGAGAGGCATTGCGTGCAGGGACTAACAGGACCCTCGATTCATGTTGGGGCGGCGTCGGTTTCCACGTGCGGGGCGCGGCACGGGACGTCCCCGGTGCGCCCGCGGCGACGCTACCGGTAATCGCCTCGGGACCAGCCGCTCGAGTTCCGGACTCCGTTGCCGCTTTTCGCGATTCCGCCGTCGATGAAGTCGCCTCGCACGCGGCTCTTTGCGTCGTCCCCCCTCACCGCGCCCCGCGCACGGGCTATCTCCCCCATGACTTCTCCCGTGCCGCTAGAAACTCATCGCCGGGATTCCAGGTAGGCAACTCGGGCTGATTCGCCACCTCCAGACCGAGCTCGAAACCAAAGCGCGCGATCTGTTCCAGTCCGGAGAAATCCCACGCCGGGTCAAATTCGTCCGACGGCTGATGATAGTCGTTGGCCACGTACTCCTCCCGTGCCTGAGCGCCCCAGTCCTCGGGGCGGCCTTCATACCGCGTACCGGGCTTGATGGAGAACGCCGGTACCCCGGCCTTGGCCAGACTGAAGTGATCGGAGCGATAGTAGTATCCCTGCTCGGGATGCGCCTCGGGACGGATCTCAAGCTGAAATTTCCGGGCCACACGCTCAACCGTCTCGCGCAGGGTTGTGCGTTCGTAGCCGGGGAGCGAGATGTCGCTGCTCAACCCCAGCGGCATGAGCCCGTCGTAGTTGAGATTGAGCGCCGTCTTGCCGGCCGGAATAAGAGGATGTTCGGCGTAGTATTGCGACCCGCGGAGACCACCCTCTTCAGCTCCGACGGCAGCGAACACGATCGAGCGGGCCGGGGGCCGCCGCAATTCCGCGAACGCCCGGGCTAGTTCGAGAAGAATCCCGCAGCCCGTGGCGTTATCGATGGCGCCGTTGTAGATACTGTCGCCTTCTACAGCAATTCCTTCGCCGAGATGATCCCAGTGCGCGGAGTAAAGAACCGCCTCGTCCTTCTTATGCGGATCACTTCCTTCCACAATGCCGACGACATTGCGCGTGTTCAGCGGCGTGACTCGGCTGTTGATGCGGCCGCGCAGACGCAGCTGAAGGGGGATCGGGTGAAAGTCTCGTGAGTCGGCTTCCTTGAGAAGTTCATCGAGCGATTTACCGGTTTGTGCCAGGATCCGCTCGCCCGTCGGTGAAGTGACCCAGCCCGCAACGCCGAGCGCGGGCTCGCCATCCCCAAGTTTCACATAGGGGTTCGTGCCGCCCCAGGAGTTGCGAACAACCGTCCAGGGATAGCCGGCCGTCGGCGCCGTGTGGACGATGATGGCCCCGACAGCGCCCTGCCGCAGCGCCTCTTCGTACTTGAAAACCCAGCGGCCATAGTAGGTCAGCGCCTTGCCCCCGAAAAAGGCCCGGTCTTCGGATCGTGGCTCGTTGGTGAACAACACCACGATCTTCCCCGCCACGTCAACTCCCTTGTAGTCGTCCCAGTCAAATTCCGGGGCGACGATGCCGTGGCCGACATAGATCGCTTCGGCGTCGATCGCCTGATCAGCCTGCTGCCGATGGTTAACGGCGACGTAGTCGTGGAGCCAGTCCATCCCCAGTTTCTTGCCCCCGCCATCCCAAGAAAGATCCGTTTCGGGCAGTGATCGAACCCCGACCAAGGGGACCTTCTGGAAGTAGCTGCCGTCATCGCCGCCGGGTTTTAAGCCGGCCAGCGCAAACTGTGTGGCGATGTATTCGGTGGCCAGCGTTTCGCCCGGCGTGGCCGGACCCCGGCCGCCAAGGGCATCGCTTGCCAGGAACTTGACATGCGCGGAAATACGGTCGCCGCTGAGGGAGCTTTCGCCGGGCGAAGACGCGGGTTCCCCTTCACACGAGAGAGCGCAAACCGCCAAGACGATCGTCAGGGCGCGGGATCTGAGTTTCATGGGATGGAATTTGATGCTATCACTGACGACTGCGTGCGCCGCCCCGACGTGGCGCACGCATTCGTGCGTGCCGTGTCGCCATTCCTGGCGACATCGCCTCGGCGCCCAGCGTTGAGCACGGCGAGCAAGTGATTTGAAACCGTTCATCCTCGGAAAACGACCTTAGTCCTTCGTGCCCAGCAGCTCCGTCAGTTTGTCGTATTGCGGGTAGGGGTGGCCGAGATGCTGCCGAAAGCCTTCCGCGAATTCGACGCCCGCCTGCTTGCCTTGCTCTCCGTTCCAGCGGCGCATTTCCTCGAGATACTCGTCCATGCCGTGCTGCGCTTGCAGCCACTCGCGCTGGCTGCGGTGGCAGGCCAGCAGATCGGCCTTGAGTCCGATAACGTCTGAGATGTCGATGTAGATCGAAGAGGCAACCGCCTGCCCAAAAATGTCCGTGCCCGCGGCGGGGCTCGCATAGTAAAGATGAGGAATCGAAGAGGTCGCCGCGTGGGCCGGCCTCCTGCCCGTATCGAAGTTGGGGGCTGACGCTGCAAAGCAGGCATTCCGCACGACCAGGCTGGTCATCTCATGGTCGAGATGATAGTCCTGAGGCGCGTGCGTGATGACGATATCCGGCGCGACTTGCCGCACCATCTCGACCGCGGCCTGAACATGTTCGGGGTCATATCGCACCAGAAGGTCACGGCCGTCGAGGCAGTGATAGTGCCCGCGGATTTTCGCCGCCGCCTCAGCCGCTTCCCGGCGGCGCATGCCGGCAATCTCGGAGGCGCCGTGCTCCATGCTGCCACAGTCGCCCGGAGTCATCGTTGCGATGTGGATTTCGAATCCAAGCTCTTGGAGCCGAATCAACGTCCCGGCGCAGAAGAACTCGGCATCGTCAGGATGCGCCAAGATCGACAAAACACAAGGGGGTTGCCTTAAATTTCCTTCCGTCATGGATCAATCAAGCAGAGTGCTCAGCTATTGCCGATTGTGGCAGAACATTTCAGATGGCCGGACAGAGGCGCGGACGGAAGTCCGCGCTTCATCCGGGTCGTTAGGCCTCTTCAGGTTCTGTTGATTCCTCTTCCAGAAAGCGATTCGGGCTCAAAAAGAACGAAATGGCGAGCACTCCGTTGGGCGAGTGCGCCGAGTGGCGGCTGCCCGCGGGACGCCAAACGTAATTGCCTGTGGTGACCTCTCCTTCGTCATCGGCGAGGCTGCCTTCGAGAACGTAGGTTTGCTCGATGTCGGTGTGTTCATGAAGCGGCAACCGTGCTCCGGGTTCGCAGCGAAACAGGGCCGTGATCAGTCCGGCGTCCTTGTCCTCCATCAGGACCTTCATCTCGATGCCGGGATACTTCGTCGCCTCCCAAGGTAATTCAGCGACATCCACGTAGCGCGACGCCAGCGGGCCCAGCTTGTCGTGTCCGCTGGCGTTGGGTGTGATGGCGGCCATGTATCCTCCCCAGTGTGTGCACCAACGTTCGCGCCAACAACGATAGCAAACGGGGCCCTCTTCCGCGCCGTATCGGCCTACAGCACCGGCTTGTAGCGTTCCATCAGCGCCTCGATCTCTTTTCTTTCGTCCGGACGCACATTGGGAAGAGGCGGGCGCACCGGGCCGGCCGGCTTGCCCAGGATCTCCATGGCGGCCTTCATCACCGAAACTTCGTACCCTTTGCGCCGGGAACGCAGCCCGTAGAGCGGCAGCACGTAATTCGTCATCAGCCGCTTCAAGCTCGACATGTCCAGCATCGAGGCGCGCTCGTGCAGTTGCAGCGACAAGCGCGGGGCGATGCCGGCAATGCTCGACGTGTAGGTGCGAATGCCGAGAGCGTAATAGCCGGGTACCATGTCGTCTCCGGCCCCGCCGATCCAGTGCAGGCGGTCGCCAACACGCTCCATGATCATCTGATAACGGCGAATGTCGGCCTGCCCTTCCTTCCAGGCGATGAGTGAGGGAATCGCTTCCGCCAGGCGATGGACTTCAGTCGGGCTGAACGCCGCCCAGTCGCGGTTATAGACCAGCATCCCCAGTTTGGTGCTCTCGCCGACCGCCCGGTAGTAGTGCAACAGGCCCTCAAAATGCGCGTTGGGGTAGTAAGGAGGGAAGCAAAGAATGCCGTCCGCACCCGCCGCCTCCGACTGCTTCGCCAGTTCGACCGCAAGCTGATGCCCGAAACCGGTTCCGGCGATCACCAGCATTTTTCCGTTGACCTCCTGGACCGTCGCCTCCACGACTTGGCGGTGTTCCTCCGGTGTCAGTGAGTACATCTCGCCCGTGCCGCCGGCGGCCACCATCGCACACAGCGGAAACTTCGCCATCTCGGCGACGTTCGTTCGCAAACCGTCGATGTCGAGCGAGAGGTCCGCTTTGAACGGAGTCACGGGAAAAGCGATGACGCCGGAAAGTTTGCCGCGAAGTTCACTGGGTTCCATGATTTTGGTTTGGGTGCGAGGGAACAGAGATGGGATGAGAAGGCTGGTCGCTGAGAGCCGAAAGCGCTAAGCTTTCGGCAGCAACGCACTCTTCGAGAAAGAACGTGCTGCGGAACTTTGATTTCCAAACAAAGGAGGCGACCAGCCATGAAACAGAATAGCAAATCGCAGCAGACCAAATCGCAGCAGAGCAAATCACAGCAGGCAGCCAGCAAGCAGCAGCCGGCCAAAAGGCAGGCAGCCAGCAAACCGCAAACGCCATTCGAGCAGCAGTTGGAGAGCGAGCGAAAGCGCATGCAGCAGGCCGGCAAAATCGGCGGCGTGGCCGGAGTCGACATCGGAGACAAACGCAGTTATGTGCGGCTGGTCGGCCGCGACGGCGAGCTGCTCCAAGAAGTCAAGGTTCCCACTCGCCCCGCCGCCATCGAGAAATATTTCCGCTCCTGGCCGCGGCTGCGAGTGGTGCTCGAGAGCGGCGGGCAGACGAACTGGATACGCCGCCTGATCGCCGGGTTGGGTCACGAAGTGCTGGTGGCTGACGCCCGGCAGTTGCGGCTGATCAGCCAGTCCTATGCCAAAAACGACCGCAACGACGCCTACTGGCTGGCCGAGCTGGGCCGCACCAACCCGGAATTGCTGGCGCCGCTGGAGCCGCGCGGCCAACAAGTCGAGCAGCATCGCAGCTGGTTGACAGGGCGCCAGACGCTGGTCGAAAGCCGCACTAAACTCCTCAACAGCGTGCGAGGGATCGCCAAGTCGCACGGCATCCGCTTCGGGCCATGCGGCATGACGAAGTGGGCCGCCGCGGTGGAGCAGCAATGTCCGGCCGTACTGCAAACGATTCTGGAGCCGATGGCGCGGATCATTGTGGCGCTGACGCGAGAGATCAACGAGCTGGACCGGCGCCTCGAAAAACTGGGGAAAGAGCAGTATCCGGTCACGCAGTTGCTGCGCAGCGTCGATGGAGTGGGCCCGCTGACGAGCCTGGCCTGCGTGCTGGAGTTGAACAACGACGTGGGACGGGTGAAGCGATCGCGGCAGATGGGAGCGGTGGTGGGCTGCCGGCCCAAGCAGCGGGACTCGGGAGAGTCGTCGCCGGAGTTGGGCATCACCAAGGCGGGCAACGGACAGTTGCGGTGGCTGCTGGTGCAGTCATCACAAAGGATATTAGGACCTTTTGGTCGGGAGTCAGAGCTGCGGTGCTGGGGCTTGCAGTTGGCGGCGCGGGGCAAGAAGCGGTCCAAGCGGCGAGCGGTGGTGGCGGTGGCGCGCAAGCTGGCGGTCGTGCTGCATGCGATGTGGGCGAAAAACGAAGCTTGGCAACCTTTCCGCAACGCTGAGCCGGCAGCCGCGGCAAGCGCCGCCGCGGGGCAGTAGGATTTGTTGATCGGGCACGCTGGCCCTGTCGGGCATCGCGCGGCCAAAAGATTTCTGTTGAAAGAAGGAAAGGGCTAAATTCAAGGAAGGAAGGGAAAGATTGAGTGGCTATGGAGAGGAGGCGCACATCTTCGTGGCGGCGCTGGCGCTGCTGCTCCAGCACGCGGTCCAGCGGAAACTGAAACAAGCGGGCATGGACTTGTCCGCCGAGGGGGCGCTGGGGGCGCTGACGACGGTGCAGCTGCTGGATCTGGAGTTGCCCGACGGCGGCGCCAAGCGGCTGGTGACGCGGGGGACGCGGCGTGCCCAACAAGTGCTGCAGGCACTGGGGATCCGCGACTGCACGCCGCCGGGCGGCCCCGACCGAAAACCCCGCATGTAGTGGCACACCCGGAACCCCGCTCCCGTATTTTCAATCACTTACAGATGTTTTTGGCAAACATGGGTTAGCACTACTCCGCCGCGCTTTCAATTTGGCCCACAAGGCGACACCCCAAGGGTCAAGCGGGTTCCGGTGTTCCCGAAGCTGAAGGAAGCCCCGCTCCGAAAAGGTTTCTTTGAACACGACGCCTTCCGTTTGCTCCGGGGTGAGTTGCCTGAGTGCCATGGTCCGGTCATTACTTTCGCGTACTACACGGGTTGCGGAAAGAATGAAATCCTGCTGCTTCGATGGGACCAACTTTACTTGATCGCAAGGGTGGTGCGGCTGAATCCGGGGGAAACCAAGAACGAGGAAGGCCGTGTGATCCCTCTGGCAGGCGAACCCTACCAGATGCTCGTCTTTCAGAAGCAGATCCGCGACGAGTGTTGGCCCGAGTGTCCGGGGGTTTTCTTCCGGTACGGGAAACGGATCAAGGATTTCCGGGGCGCTTGGGAAGAAGCTAGTGTAGTGTCTAACAAATAAATGGACAGATGTATCGACGGCCACGATGGAATCGATTCAGGAAAAACTCTTCCCCTCGAACAGATTCAGACTGGTCGCACTCAGCCTCGACGCAAAAGAAGAACGAAGGACTGTCCACTTAATTCGAGGACACTACACTAGCAAACGCGCTGGCCCTTGGAACGAGGAGACGGATAAGCCGAAGTACCTATTTCACGATCTGCGCCGCACGGGCGCTCGCAATTTGGTGCGGGCTGGGGTGCCCGAACGCGTCGCCATGATGATTGGCGGATGGAAGACACGATCGGTCTTTGATCGATACAATATCGTTAGTACCTTTAGGAATGAAATTGTTGCTGTAACTGGCAGAAATTTTTCCGCTCCGCTCTAGGTGCTTTGTTTTCAAGCGGGTACAGCGCATTTTCAAAAATCGGACTTACGAATCCTTTTTGGTTGCGGCTCGTCCGCGTCAGGGAGAAGGACTTGCACGATGCTGCCGCCAAGCTCGATCGCCATCTTGCCGAAGTTGAAAAGGCATGCCACAAGGCAACTTTCCAAATCTGGCGACATCGAGTTTGGTAAGTTGTTGAATTAAAAGGAGCTGGAGTGGCGGAACTGGCAGACGCACGGGACTCAAAATCCCGCGGACTTTACGGTCCATGAGGGTTCGACCCCCTCCTCCAGCACCAATCTTTTCAATAACTTACAGCCTCTCACGCTGCTCCACTTTCCTTCAGGGAAGATCGTTTTGGGACACTTTGGGCCTGCCCCCTGGGGTGAGACAAATAGTTTAGACACTGTTGACCGTTCGCTGGTTTTTGATGGCCAGCAACGGTTGTTTGCTGCATAATGATTTCCGGTTGGTGAAGCGGAGGCGGGCTCTGCTGGAGAGCAACCCGCCAAGGAATAGCCAGCTGGAAACTCATCGAGACGATGGGGCGGGGCGTAGAGTTGCACAGCTTTGCGTCCCGCATCCCCCCAGCCACCCCTATCGGATCGAAAGATTTCCCCATGCCTCAGAAAACTCCTCCCGCCACTGCCGCCGCAACTGCTGGCGGGGCAAGCAGCTTCTGCTCAAACTCCGCCGGCGGACAATAGCCCAAAGCCGAATGTAAGCGCTTCTCGTTGTACACATTCTCGAGAAAGCACCCAATCGAAGCGGGCGCCTCGGCCAGATCGCGGTACTCCGAGCGGTAGACCTCTTCGTACTTCAGCGTCTTCATGAAAGACTCCGCTTTGGCATTGGACGAAGCAGTCAACTGCACGGCATGGGGACTTTGCCGATACCCACTTCGAGGTAACCCATCACACCATGCCGCGGTCGCCGACCCACACCACGCGCTGCAGCCCAAAGCGGCTCCGCAGGTCTGCCACCACTTCCAGCAAGGTCGCCTGGTCCGGGCGGTTGCCGGCGGCAGCACGAAATTGGCCGACGCAATCGCAAGCTGGACCCCTCCAGCAATCCAGATATAGGGAATTAACGCGTTCATCGTGTCCTCCCTTTTCTGGCGGCTGCGTCCCGCCTTATTTCGGTTTCTTCGTTTCTTTCGCTCAGTTCCGGGCTCCATGATCCGCCAATCGCGTCATCCTTGCCGCAGCGACTCGTAGCTCCTTTGGCGGTCGCGCCGCCGTGCGAGTTCGCTCGAGTACCGTCTCCCAAGATCATCCGCGTGCTTTGGCAACCACTCAGTCAGTTTGGTTGCCCCTGCCGGCGGTGACTCCGTGCACAGCCGGTTTTCCATCAACCCGCGGATCTCCTCCCGCGTTATGATGACGTCCCCCAGAGCGACCCCGACCAACTGGCCGCACAGCAGGCCGAGCCTGGGGTGAATGCTGACTATCGGCCGTTTCTTACCGATAGCCCGCCCCACTTCCGCGACAAGCTCTCGATACGTCAACGTCTCGGGCCCAATTGCGTCGACGGTGACGTTGTGGCCGTGCCGCCCCTGTTCAACCGCCAGCGCCGCCAAGTCGTCGACGTAGATTGGTTGGAGCTTATACTGCCCGTCACCGAAGACACCGAACACAGGGAACCATCGAAGCATCCAGGCAATGTTGTTGATCAGTATGTCCTCTGTTCCGAAGAGAACCGTCGGCCGCAGAATTGCGTAAGACAACCCGAATTTCTTCAGCGCCGCCTCGATTCTCGCCTTGCCTATGAAATAAGGCAGGTCTGAAGGCTCAGTTGCATTGGTGATGCTCAGGTGCACGACACGCTCGACGCCGGCTTCCTTTGCCGCCTCGAACAGCGTCAGCGTGTTCCGCACCGCTTGTGAGTGGGTAAAGTCGGTGTGGTCGAAACGAACCCAATAGGTGTTGTAGAGGACCGTTGCGCCCCTCAGCGAGTTGACGAGCCGATCAGGGTCATCGAAGTCATACGGTCTCACTTCAACCTTCCCGCCAAAGGGATTCTCCCGCCGCGGTGAATTCGTGAGGGTTCATACTCGCTGGCCCCCGTCCAAAAGGCGGCGAGCCATGTAGCGTCCGGAGTACCCGAAAGCCCCCGTGACAACGTGGAGATCGTTGGACTCTGCACCAGGCATCTCAAAACGCTCCAATAGCCTGCAACATCGGCAGGGCTACTTTGTTGATGAACGGCTGGTGAAACAAGAGCATGACGGGACCTGCTGACACCGCCACCGCGTAAGCACGCCCGTTCCATCCCGTGCTCAGCCGCAGCCGCTTGCCGAGAGCGGAACGCTCGATCAGCACGCCAGCCGCCTGCATGGCGAAATAGGCCGTGGGCAGCCCATAGCCTCCCCGAGCCGGCAGCGAGATCACCAGGTCGTGGATGACTCCCGAGGCAAGAAACGCCGCTACCGTGGCCGCGGCCGCTCCCCTCCGTTGTCGAACAGGCTCAAAAACGAATGTGTGGGAGAGATATCTGAAGCCCAGGTTCCAGCGCCGTCCCCAAAACTCGCTCAGCGACGTGGAACGCAAAGGAGAACGCATGATCGGCTGGGCGCCGGCGCCGCCAGCCTGCCAGCCCAGAGCCAGCAAATGAAACAGGCCGAAGTGAAGGATGAGAATCAGCCCCAGCAGCCCGATCCAGGCCTGGACCAGCCGATCTTCCGGAGGGACGAAGCGGACAACGATCCAGACAAGCGCGGACCCGGCGGCGACGCTGGCGATTCCGCGAGCCCAGTCCTTCCAGGAGCGTTTTCCTGGTTGCGGCTTGGAACTCAGGAACGCAACGGGGTCCATCCCCACCCAGCCGAACAGGTAGCAGCAGTGGCGATACCAAGGCGAGCCGCTGGTCCTCGGGCGCGTCTTCCACCAAGCGAACCACTTCAGTCCGAAGAACAAAGAAAACGAGAGTACCCACATCCATAGCCAGTCCTCCATCCCCTCCCTGACTGCGAAGGCCCCGGCTAGCAGCAACAACAGGGGCAACCACGCCGGCCAGCGCCGGCTTACGGGCGCAGCGCATTTTCCGCCCAGACAGTAACGGTTGCGGGCAACCCAGGCATAGAGGCGGTCCAGCAGCCGCATGCCGAACGGAAGGCTTGCCATAGCGGCCACGGGGCGTGCCCAGCGAATCCGCTTTGCTAGATACACCAGAGCCTCGGCGGACTGAAGCGCGCAGCCCACAGGGGTCAGCACGACCATCGAATCAAACGTCTCACCTGACGCCGGCTCGCTTCCGCGGGGAACCGCCGGAGCCTGCCGGCTATCCTGCAGCGGCGCGAGTGCAAAGCCGGCTCTTTGCAGGGTCGTCGCCAAGCCTTTCGCCAGCGAAACGCAAAAACGGCACTCGGCGTCGAACAGCACCGTGCCTCTCGCGAGGCCGCTTGATCTCCATCGAGACCCTGTTGCGGCGCCCGCTCCCTTCCCTGCGCTCAAAGCCTGGGGCCCGGCACTGGAGAGCGGAGATCCTGTCTGCCTGAGTAACATCGTACCCTTCCAGCCTGTTGTATTCGTTATTTCTGTTGTTACAGAAATTATAGCCTACAATGACCTCGTTGTCAACAATTGACTTGAGAGAGGCGCGGCGCGGGGTCACGTGGGGCGCCGGCGAACCTCCGGGGCGCGGTAGAGCCGCTGGGGTCAAGCGGCATTTTGCGTGTAAGAGAAGGTCCACTGAGAGAGAGGATGAAAGCTCCGGCGGCGCTCCATGGTTTGGAAGACGTAGACTAAACAGCGATGGGTGGAGATTTCCCCTGCGGTCACTTCCATCGCGCGGGTTCTTCCCTTCAACTCCTTGTTCAAACGTTCAATGATTGGTCGTTCGTAAGACCGTCCAGCAGATCGGGTCAAACTGAAAGAAGCGCAGCGGGGCTTCGGAATCGTTCTCGATGATCGCCACGACGCTCGGAAACGACTGGCCCCACTTGGCCTTGAACTCATGGAAGGCCGCGCGCGCTTGGCTTTCTTGGGGAGCCCGGTAAATTTTGTTTTGACAGCGTTGCGTTTGTGCGCGTGGGAAGTAACGGCCGAAAACTCCTCCAGGCCGGGTTGATTATGCACAGTCCGGCGATAACGCAGGCACGGTTGATCACCTGCGAACCGGCACACGAGCTCGATCCGGAGGACCCGGATCTGAAATACGCACTCGATATTGTCGAGGGCATCGCGACGTAGTTTGTCGCTGGCCGGTCGAAACGCACAGCCAGAAAAAAAACCGCATGCTCGCTGCTTGGAAGCGGGGGCCGGTTAGGCGATCCTGAAACCCGCTAGCCTTCACGAGCCCTGAGCCAGGGTGACGCCTCGTTTCAAAACTCGATTCGCAGAATCAACTGGATCTGCCGGGCCGTCTCGTTGAAAGGCGTCAAGGCCGGGAAGCCGGAGTCGCGGCCTCGCCGTCCGAACAGGGCGCTGCCAAACGCCTCCGACCCAAGCACTAAGCCGGAAGGCTGGTTGAGGTTGGCGTGATTGAGGACATTGAACACATCCGCGCGAAGAGTCAGGCGGCCGGATTCGCCGAGCCAAGACGGCCTGAAAGAGCGGCTCAGGGAGAGGTCAATGTTGTAAAGCCCGGGGCCGCGAAAGGCATTGCGCCCGGCATTGCCCAGAACGCTCGCGCCGGGCTGTGCAAATCCTTCGCCCACAACCGGATTCAACAAACGCACGCCGCCGGGAACCGCCGTATCCTTACCAGTTTCCGTTTGGCCTGGATCGGCGATATCAGCACGCTGATTGATGATCTGCCCGCCCCCTCCGAAAGCTCTCGAGGCGGCAAACGCCGTGTAGGGGAAACCAGTACGAAACGCCGCGATCTGAGCGAACTTCCAGTTGCGGAACAGTGAAGCCGCTTTGCTGGAGCCAGCAACGGCGGGCAAGTCCCAGATCGAGTAAAAGACCAAGTTATGACGCTGATCGAAGTCCGCATTGCCGCGGTCGGCGCTGCTGTCGAACTGGCGGGCGAACGAGGCGCGGCTGCCCGCGCTGGCGGCCGAGGTCGCGCCCGTAAAGCTCAGATCGAAAAAATCGCCCAGGAGCGGGTCACTTTGGTTGTCGATGGTGTGGCCCCAGGTGTAGGACAACTGGAAAAGCGTTCGCGGGGTCCTGTAGCGGCTCACTGCTGTCAAAGCATAGTAGCTGGATGATCCTTGACCGGCGCGGTAAGAAATATCAGGAAGCGCCGGATTGAGCCGCCCCCCGGTTGTCTCATCGAGCGGTAGGCTGAACTGCCGGTTGACGATATCCGTGGTAACGAGTTTGCGCCCCAAAGCGCCCAGAAGGTTCAGCTCGATATTCCAGCTATCGGTCACGTCGCGCTGGACTCCAGCGAAGAAGTTCTGCGCGTATCCGGTTCTCAGGTTTGGGTCGAACAAGGTGAGCTGCGGGAAGTTCATCGAAAACGTGCTTCCCTGGTAGGCGGGCAGAACGCTGGAAATCGCCGAGAGATAACCATCCGGGTCCGCGCTCGGGCGGTAGCGAAATGTACCCAGAACGAAGCTGTTGTTGCGCAGATTCTGCCAGAGGTTGTCGAATGGCCTGTCGTAGAAAATCCCGTACGCGCCCCGAACAACCGTGCTGGAATCGCCGAACAGATCGTAGGAGAACCCCAAGCGAAGGGCCAGGTCATTGTTGTCCCGGTTGTAAAGCTGTTGATCACCCGCCGACGGGAAGGACAGTGCGGTGGATTCAGATTGCAGCCGTTCAGGAAAACTCGCTCCCTGCCCAAGTTCGACGACGGCGTCTTTGACTCCTCCGGTGTTGGAGGGTGATCCGAAGTTTTCGTACCGCAGCCCCAGGTTCAGCACAAGCCGTGAGCTGAGCTTGAAGGTGTCCTGGACAAAGAGAAAAAACTGCCTGGAGCGATACTCGCGGTCGAAATTAGGCTGCTGAAACTGCGGCAAATCCTCTCGCGTCAGGGATGTGGAAAAAAACCTCGGCTGGTCGAATGCGAACGAAATGATGTCGTCGAAACTATAGCGGCCGTCCCGTCCCGCGGTAAGAAAACCCTCCAGGTTCCGGAATAGAAGGCCTCCGCCAAGCTTGATGATGTGGCGGCCCTGCGCCCAAATCAAGTTGTCATTGAGCTCCAAGTTGCGGCTTTCGTTTTGAAACTCGTAGAACGCCCCGCTTCCTGGCAGCAGCGTGGGGCGAAGCGCATCCTCGGGAGCGTCACCCGGGGATTGCAGAGTTCTCGCCACGACCAGCGTCGGGATCTCCGGACGAGCGCGGTTCCAGCGAAGGTCGTCCTGGCTCCAGCCCAGCCTCAGCTCGTTGATTAGGCTCGGGCGAAAGTTCTTGATGTATTGGAAAGCCAGGCTGCTCGTCGGCTGCTCCAGGCCCGAGGTGAAGGCCTCATAGGGACTCCAGATAAAATCCGGACGGCTCAGCCGCGCCAGGGCCAGCCTCCCCATCAAACGATCGCCACCCGCCGGGGACACATAATCCAGCCGCGCCAGCGTCAGGTAACGATTAATCGAAGTGGTCGGGCTAACGGTTAGGTTGGAAGTGACGCCATCACCTGGGCCGGCCGCCGGAGCCGGAAACTCCCTCAGCAAACGGCGCGCCAGGCTGTCGGGAGCTGCGAACGATTCCGCGAAGCCGGGTGCGGGGACCTTGATATCGACGGCTTCTTGGCGGTTGCGGGTGCGCAGGTACTCAAACGCCGAGGAGAAGAAAAGCGTGTCGCGCCGAAGCGGTCCTCCGGCGTGGTAGCCCAGTTGGGATTCCTTGTTGGGCCGCCGCCCGAGCCCGCGCCGGTTACTTTGAAAATCATTCGCATTGAGCGCTTCGTTCTTCAGATTGAAGTAACCAATCCCGTGCCATCGATTGCCGCCTGAACGGGTCACGGCATTGGCCAAATAGCCCGACGTTCGGCCGTACTCGGAGGAGAAGCTGCTCACCGAGACGCGATACTCCTGTACGGCTTCCGGCGCCAGAGCGGATAAGGGGCCGGTGACCAAATAGTTGTTGTTCTCCAAACCGTCGAGCATGAAGTTCGACGCGGAGGGACGCTGCCCGTTGATGGATAAACCGAGCCCGCGAGCGGTCGTGGTATCCGCTGTCACGCCGGCCTGTGTGACGAGCATCGTGTAGACATCGCGGCCGGCGAAGGGCAGCGCCCGCAGCTCAACCGGGTCAATGGCTCGCGAAATGGTTGCTTCCAATGTGCCGCGGCTCCCTGCATTGGCGGCGAACGAGCCGATGCGGCTGGTATCGACGTCGGGACCGTAGAAAGTCAGAACGGCTTCTGTCTCGGGGAAGAAGACGCTGCGGTAGCGGCCCTGCTCCCAAATATCAGTCAAGGGCCGCAACCTGGAGTTGAGGTCGATCCGTCCGGCAACCGGCAGTTCAAGCTCGTGAACTTCCTGTGACTGGTATTGATCAGCGGTTATGCGAATGGTGTAGAGGCCCGGAGAGAGCAGCGGAAGCACATAGTAACCCGCTGGGGTGGTTTCGGCCTGGCCGCGGGCATTCGTCGCGGGCTTTTCATAGCTGACTTGCGCTGCCGTGATGGGACTGCCCGTTTGCGAGTCCACAACCCGCCCCGCGATGAGACCTTGCGTCGTCTGCGCGGGGCATATCACTGAACAAAAACCCGCGAACACGGTTAGGCGCCACAAACATTGCATAGATCTTTGCTAGACGGTGATGCGCTGCCCGACGCTAATTATAGCGAGGCTAACCTGGAATCAGGTTCTTTCTGGTACTAAGGTCAATCCCCGGCCTTGACTTCTGGACTTCCGGAGCTTGAACGAGCCGCGGCGTTGTTTCAGAGAACGCCGCTCCAATCATGAGTAACGTGAGTAACGATTCACCCTGGGATGGAGCACCAAGAAATGTTAGTCTGGTCACTAGACCGGGTAGGGAGCACAGTCTGAATCGGACCGGCTCCCATGTCATTGGATCCCGCTCATTGACCCCGCTCGCCGTTCCAGTCACTCGCCGGGAGGACAACGCTTGACCGGGAAACGCCTGCTAGATCGCGCCACATCCTGCCTGCTCTGGGCGGGCCTGCTGACGGCTGACCTCCGCGCGAACCAACTCGAACAGCCGGTCGGATTGGTGCTGGCTTCTCAAGGAGCGACCTTGCACCGTTCCGGGGACGCCTCCGCGCTGGGAGCCAAGGTCGGGGATATTCTCTTTGCCGGGGACTCTCTTAAAGCGAACGACGGGACCGCGGCTTTCCAGTTTTGTCCGGATAGCTCCTCTCACAAAGTGAGCGGGGACGCGGAAGTGACGTTCGGCGAGAACGCCGTGAGAGTCGATGCCGGAAGCCTGCGGGACTCGAAACAGCTTTCTATCTGCATTCTGCCGCCGGTCGCGAGGCGGGCTCCCGCCAGCCAGCAGCACAACGGAGGGTCCCTGGCGCGTGATCTGGCCGGCCCAGTTGCCGCAACAACCTTTGAATCACGTCTGCAACAGTTGCCCGTCGGCCAGCGAAGCGTCGTGCAGTCACAGCTGGCCGCTGTCGGAAACGCACTCGCCGAGGATTCCAATAACTTGTCCGCTCATGTCGCTCGCGCCGCGCTGCTCGACCGCTACAACCTTTCCAGCGATGCCAAACAGCAATATGCCCTGATACTCGACAAATGGCCGGACGCGGTTTGGGCCAAGAGCCGCCTTTTCGTCCACGACGAAAAAGAGGCCAAGGAAGCGCTCCAGCAGTCCCCGCCAGATTCCGAAACGACGGCCGAAGGCAAGAGTTTCGCGCTGCTGGTCGGCATCTCCGACTACCAAAACCAGAATATCATGCCGCTGCGTTTTGCTCACCAGGACGCGATTCTGTTCCAGCAACATTTGCAATCACCACGGGGCGGCGCTCTACCGGATGAGAACGTGCAATTGCTGATCAACGAGCAGGCCACGGCCGCCGGGATACGCACGGCGATCGAGACGTTGCTGAAAACCGTGGCCGGGCCCGAAGATACGGTGCTGATATTTTTCGCCAGCCATGGAACCGTCGACCCCGAAACGAGGCAAGGGTTCATCGTCACCTACGACAGCGACCCGCAGGACTTGGCCAGCACCGCCTTGCCCATGGCGGATTTGCAGAATCTCGTCGAGCAACGGCTCAGCTCGGTGAAGCGAGTCCAGATCTACGTGGACGTCTGTCACGCGGGCAAGATCGGTACGATCCTGGACAAGAAAAATCGCATCAACCGCGTCGTTGAGGATCTCGGTGAAGCGGACGGCGAGATCATCGGCTTCATGGCTAGCGAGCCGCGCGAAGTTTCGTTTGAGGGACCGCAGTTTGGCGGAGGCCACGGGGCCTTTACCTACTTTCTGTTGAATGCTCTGAACGGGGCCGCCGACTACGGCCAAGAGGGTACTGTCGTCCTCAACGACATGATCGACTACGTCGAGAACAGGGTCGAGGAAGCGACGTATGACCGCCAGCACCCTCGCCGCTTCGGCGATTTCGACCGGGGCACGGTCATGGCAAAGCTGGACCAGCCGGGCGTCTCGATTCAGCCTTGGAAAGGACTAGCCCCGGAAACCACCCTGATGGCTGCGGCGCCCGCCGGAGGTGAAAGCAGCCGCTCGATTGTTGCTCCCGCTGTCCCGCGGCGGCGAAGATCAGGGGACCTCCCTTCCGACATTTTGATGTTTCAGAGGGCTCTTGACACAAACCGCATCTTGCCGAATGATTCCAATAACGCCTTCACCGTCCTCAGTTCGTTGAGGAGGCGGCTGCCCAAGCAGCAGTATTTGGAACAGTCCAACGCCCTGCGCGTCAAACTGGAGATCGAGGGGCAGCAGGTGCTGCTTCGCTACCTTCAAGGCGAGCAAGTACCTCAGACAAGGGAAGACTTCTTGAAGGGGGCCGCGCTTTTCGAGCAGGCCAAGGTGCTCACCCCTGAATCGCTTCTGCTGGACGCGCGCGGCTCGTTTTGCCTGGGCCGGGTCGCGATCTTTGACAAGGACTACGGCCGGGCCGTCGATTACCTGGAGCGCGCGGCGCGCCTGGACCCCACTGGCGCCTATTCTTACAACGCGCTCGGCATCGCCCGGCTCGAGCAGGCCCAGTACGCGCAGGCGATCGCGGCCTTCCAAGACGCCATTCAGCGAGCGCGGCGCTGGGCTTATCCCTACCACAATCTGGCGCTGAGCTATGTGCAATCGGGTGACTACACCAGCGCCATTCAAACCTACAAGCAGGCCATCGAAATGGCGCCCGATTACGCCTACTTGCCCTACAACCTGGGTTTGGTCTACCAGCGTCTCAACCGCCGCCGTGAAGCCGAACGTGCGTATCGTGACGCCATCGCCAAAGCGGAAAACCTAGAACCGGAGTTCCGCCGCCGCCATCTCGCACTGGCGCACAACGCGCTGGGCTACCTGAAAGCTTCGAGTAACCGCGCCGAAGAAGCGGAGAAGCTCTACCGCCAATCGCTTGACTACGATGGAGACCTTCTCGAGGGACGGCACAATCTCGCCGTGCTCCTGGCAGGCGCAAGAAAAGGCGGGCCAACCGGCAAGGCCGCCGAAGCGATCGATCTTTGGCGTGAGAATCTCGAAAAGGATCCTGAGTATCTGCCCTCGCTTCTCAGCCTGGCCCGCACTTTGGATCAGAACGGGCAGACGGACGCCGCCATCGGGCAATACGAAACGGTCGTCCAAGCCCGGCCGGAATACCTGGCCGCGCGCCTGAGGCTAGCGGACCTCCAACTTCAATCGAATCGCCCCGAGGCGGCACTGGAGCAGTTGACCGCAGCCCGAAAGCTCCAGCAAGACAGCGCGGAAATCCATGAGCGGCTTGGCGATGTGAACAAACAACTAGACCGCCACGCCGAAGCCGCCGCAGCCTACGAGTCAGCCTTGAAATACGCCCCAGATCGAAAAACGAAAAGGCGAATCAGGAAGAAGAGTTCGCAGTGAGAACACCACCAAAGTTTCACGCCCTGCTGCTAGCGGGGGCGGTTTGCCTCTTGACGGAGGGGGCAGCCGGCCAGATCAATTGCACTGCCAGTTCCGCTCCACCCCTCATTCGGGCGGAAGGTATCGCCGAGCGTCTGGGAGACATCGTCCTGCGGTGCACGCTCACAAACATTGGTTTAACGGAGGCCGGTTCTCCGGCTCAACAGTCGAGCTATGTGAGTGTTAACGTCGCAGTCAGCCTCAACACCAACATCACCAACAACAGGGACTTCGGTCAGGGCTCGGTCGTCACCGACGCCATACTGGTCACGAACGAAAACAATTCCCAGAAACCCAGCGTTGAATCCGTTCTCGGCGGCCCCGACCCCCGCTTCCCTCTTCCGCAGTTTGGCGTCTTGACCGCTTCCAACCGGCTGGAGTGGAATGGCGTTCTGTTCCCGATCCCGGGCGCTGGGAAGTTTCCCAGCACCACGCTGTTTCGTCTCACCGGAATCCGTGCAAACCAAGCTCTCCTGGGCTCGTCGAGTCCGGTAACCGCTTTCGTGTCTATCTCGGGTCAAGTATCGATTCCCGTGACGCCCCGGGTACTCCCGCTGGGCACTCCGAGCCCGGCCACGGACGTAGAGTACCGAGACGGCGCGAACCAGGGCCCAAGCGGCGTTGTGACCGCTCAGCAGTGCGAGTCGCAAAACATCACGATGACTCCGTTCGGCACTGGTTTCAACGGTCCACCAACGTTTCACGTCCGGGTGTCGGAAAGATTCACAAGCGCTTTGCGGATACTGGGATCTCCGGGTTTCAACAACCCGCCGGGGGCTTCCGAAGCCGGATACTTCGCTCCCGGCTCGGGAGCCAACAATGGAGGCGCGAGTCAAGGCAGCCGCGTGCTAACCCGCTTTTCTAATATACCGCAGGGGATCCGGCTAGCTGTCCAATCAGAAGTCGGGACCGGCGGCCTGGTGCTGCGCCTTGTCGATGACGCCAACAGCTCCGGGGCCGGCGGTGTCTTGATCGGCGGTAGCGGCCCGCGGGAGCTTTCGATCGATGGCGGCTTTGGATTCGCCGTCTATGAGGTGATCACGGGCAACCCTGCTTCACAGGGTCTGGTCGACATTCCGGTCGTTGTCGGTTTCCTCGCTGATGTGGAAAACGGATTGCCGTCCACCAAACAAACCATGCAGGCAAATGTCACGCTTGCGCCGATCAGCGCCGTCCAGACTTCCAATCGCTTCGCACCCGAGCCGAGATTCGTTGGCGCCTCTGGCGACCCGGTAAGCATTTTTCGAGTCCTGCCGTGCGGGGGAGGCGGGACGGGAGAGCCGGTGACAATCACGACTGGGTCTCCGCTTCCAGCCACCTCTGTCGGCGCTTCCTACAACGTCGTACTGCAAGCAGTCGGCGGCGTTCCGCCTTATAGCTGGTCCGAAAACAGCCCCTTCAACCCCCTGCCGCCGGGGCTCGCCCTCAGTTCTGGCGGGACCATCACGGGCTTGCCCTCCGCGGCCGGAAACTATAGCGTCGCCATTCGAGTGACTGACGCCGAAGGCGCCACCGCCGTTAAAACGTTCGACATTGTTGTTAACCAAGCCCTCACCATCTTGACGATCTCTCCCTTGCCGGCGGCGCGGGTTCAAGAACCGTATGGCGGCACTTTTCTGGCAGCGGGAGGCGTACCGCCCTACACCTGGGCAATTGTAGGGGGCGCCTTTCCAAGCGGGCTGGATTTCGACACGCAGACCAGCACGATCAGCGGCATGCTCACCGAACCCGGCACGGCGGTTTTCACGGTCCGCGTTACCGATTCCATGGGAACGATGTTCGACAAGGAGTTTTCGCTGCCGGTTTCGCGCGGGCCTCCGCCCATCATCATCACCGAAGCGTCACTGCCGCAAGCGGCTGTCGGCGAGACCTACACAGCCCGGCTCGATGCTGAACAAGGCGTTCAGCCCTACAACTGATCCATCGTGGTCGGAGCCCTGGCGCCGGGGCTCACTCTAGACCCCGCCAGCGGCGAGATTAGCGGAACGCCGATCCGGGCTGGCGAATACGGTGCAACGTTTCGCGTGGGAGATAGCGCCGGCCAAAGCGGTCTCAAGGAATTCCTGCTCCAAGTCGAGCCCCCGTCGCAGGAACCTCCGACACTAAGCGTTCATCCGCCGCGGGTGCTGGCCGCGTTCGTGGCGCAATCAGAGCCGAAAACAGGAGCGCTAATCGTATCCAATCCAGGAGCCGGCACATTGAACTTCAACGTGACGTTCTCCACCAAGACCGGGGGTGACTGGTTGTCCGTGTCACCGTCTAGCGGCAGCACGACGGCAACTCAACCGGCTCTTTTGTTCGTCACCATCGATCCCTCAGGGACAGGTCCCGGTACGCGCTTCGGGGATATCACGATCTCGTCGCCCACAAGCGGCGAAACGGCCCTGATTCCGGTCGTCATGGCGATCAGCGAGCGTCAGCGGCTGCTTCGTCTCTCGCGAAAAGGCATGACATTCACGGCGGTTTCCGGAGGCAGCGGGGCGCTTCCTCAGAGGTTGAGGGTGGCCAACAGTGGAGTCGGCACTCTCAACTGGTCAATAACAACAGATACGATTTCTGGTGGCCCCGATTGGCTCACCGTCGCCCCGGCGATGGGATCGACGGAACCGAACGGTCAAAGCGCGGTGGAGGTCAGGGTCCAGCCAGGCAGCCTTCCCCCCGGAAGATACTACGGTTCAATCCAGACCGACTCTTCCGAAGCTGCTAGCTCTCCCCGGTTCTCGGTGGTGGCACTCAATCTGCTGCCACCTGGCTCCGATCTCGGCTTGACTATTGAACCTGTCGGTCTGCTTTTCGCCGGTCAAGCCGGTGGTCCGCCTCCGGACCCCAAGAGGTTCCGGCTATCCAATCTCTCCACCAATCCCGTTGCCGTAACATCCAACTCGCTGACAGTGGATGGCGGTGATTGGCTGTCCTATTCGCCGGATCAGGGGGTAGTCGGGCCGGGCGAGATGTTGTCCGTGGGGGTCCGGCCGAATCTCGAAGGGCTGAAACCGGGTACGTATCGGGGGTTCATCCGGCTCTCGTTTTCCGGGCGCACCCGCACAGTCCGGATTGTTTTGCTCGTCCGGGAGAGAACAGCAAGCTCGGCCGCGCCCGCACCCCGGTTTCAAGGCGCCTGTTCGCCGACCGCGCTCATTCCTGAGCTGACAAGCAACTCCGGCGGCTTACCCGTTTCCGCGGGCTGGCCGGCTTCGATCGGCGTCACCGTGCTCGATGATTGTCAGCAGCCGATGGTGACCGGCGACGTAACGGTCAGTTTTTCCAACGGACACGCCCCGCTGGTGCTGGAACATGCGGCCGAGGGCCTCTGGAACGAAAGCGTCACTTTCTCGAATTCCGCGACCGGCGACGTTGTTGTGACCATAGCTGCATCGATGCCGAACGCCGGCGATCAAGTGATCCAAGGGCAGATCACTCGAAACCTGGAGGTGCTCTCCAACCCCGACGCACCCCCGATTCTCACCGCCGCCGGCGTGGTGCATGCCGCCAGCTTCGAAGGGCAGCCCCTGGCCGCGGGCAACATCTTTTCACTTTTCGGGGAGGGCCTGTCGGAGCGGAAAATCGATCTCGGTCAGCCCTTCGGCGGGGGTGAGCAGGCCACCAGTTTGCCCCTTTCCACCGAGCTAGGCGGGGGCAAGATCTTCTTCGCCGGCCAGGGCTTTGCTCCCTTGCTGTTCTCGCGGGAAGACCAGGTGAACGCGATCAGCCCTTACGGCTTGGGCGTGAATCAGGAGCGCGACGTTTATGTCCAGCGCGGCTCCACGCTCTCATCGGCGGTCTCCGTGCATGCGAGTCAGGTCCGGCCGGCGATTTTCACGCAGTTCGGTACCGGGGCAGGGCCGGCGTCCATACAAACCATCAAGGACGGCCAAGTCGTCGTGGTGAACGAAAGCAACCCGGTTTCAGCAGGTGACGTGCTCATCATATTTTGCGCCGGGCTCGGCGAAGTCGACCCGCCGATATTGGATGGCCACGCCTCGTGCGAACCCGACGGTGTTTGCCTCGCGGACGGATCGAACGTAACGCTTCGTAGCGCCACGAGCCGCCCCTCGGTGACAGTCGGAGGCGTACAGATTCCAGACGGGCAACTCTTCTTCGCCGGCCTGTCCCCTAGCTTCGCCGGCCTTTATCAGATCAACGCGACACTGCCCGAAGGCGTACCCCCGGGTGACGCGGAAATCAAGATTTCTTTCGATGGATTCGAGAGTCCTGACGGAGTGACCATCCGAGTCCAGTGAGCAGGACCCGTAACTCTACTCGAAGGCTCAACCGCCAACCCGCGATAGAATGATCCTATCCCCCGCGAACCGCGGTCACAATGTCGATGCCGCCTGAACCAAACAGTTCGATGATCGGTCAAACGGTTTCCCACTTCAAGATTCTGGAGAAGATCGGCCAGGGCGGTATGGGCACCGTATACAAGGCTCAGGACCTGCTGCTCGACCGCTTTACCGTGCTCAAGTTTCTGCTTCCTTATTTAGGGCAAAACGAGGAAGCCAAGCAACGGTTCGTTCGCGAAGCGAAAGCCGCCTCCGCCCTGGACCATCAGAATGTCTGCACGATATACGAGATCGGTGAGGTCGATTCCGGCCAGACCTTCATCTCGATGGCTTATTACGAGGTCGGTGAAACGCAATGGTGAAACGCTGAAAGAAAAAATCGCCCTCGGCGGGTTGCCCTTCGAAAAAATCACGGATTTCACCCGCCAAGTCGCAAGCGGATTGGCGGCGGCGCACGAGCGCGGCATTACGCACCGCGATATCAAACCGGCCAACGTCATCGTTACGAATGAAGGCGTCGTCAAGATCCTGGACTTCGGCTTGGCGAAACTGACTGCCGCGCCGGACCTCACCAGCCCAGGCACGATCCTGGGGAGTTCTGCCTACATGTCTCCGGAACAGCTTTCCGGGGAAAACGTCGACAAGCGCAGTGATATTTGGTCGCTGGGGGTCGTTCTTTACGAGATGATCGCCGGACACAGGCCGTTTCGGGCGCAGTACGATCAGGCGCTCACCTATGAAATTCTGAACGAAGAACCAAAGCCGGTCTCCGAGTGCCGCCAGGATGTTCCCGCTTATTTAGAGAAAACGGTTGAGAAGGCGCTCGAGAAAAACCGGGCCGAGCGATTCCAAAGCGCGGCGGAGCTCGCGGCGGCGCTCCTGGATCCAGGCCCCTTGTCCGGCACCAGCCCCACCCGGCTGGCGCCACGCAATATAGTGCAGACAGGCAATTCCAGCGTGACGGAGACGCCTCGGTTGGAAGTGGCTCACGTCCTGTTTACTGACATCGTCGGCTACTCGCGATTACCGATGGACGAAGGCGCGGAACTCGTCGAAGGTCTCACCCGGATCATCGAGAACACCGAGCGCTACAAGCAGGCCAGGCAAGATGACCAGTTGGTCCTGCTCCCCACCGGAGATGGAGTAGCCCTGACTTTCTTTGGCGATCCGATCGCCCCCGTTGAATGCGCCATACAGATTTCCCGCGCGCTGAAGAGCCGGCCCGAATTGAAGTTGCGCATGGGTGTCCATAGCGGCCCCGTGTTCCGAACGGTGGACATCAACCGCGCTAGGAACGTGGCCGGGGGTGGCATCAATCTTGCCCAAAGAGTCATGGACAGCGGTGACGGCGGACATATTCTCATATCGAAGACCGTCGCCGACCTGTTGAGCCAACTGCGGGATTGGCGAGACTACGTGCATGAACTGGGAGAGCACGCGGTCAAGCACGGCGAAAGAATTGTGCTCTTCAACCTCTACGGCGCCGATTTCGGAAACCAGCAGCAACCCTCGAAGATGGTGGCGCCGCTGCCGCCGGCAGGGAGCAAGAAACGCCCTATCGGAATGATCGCCGCCGCTGCCGTCGCGTCCGTGGCTCTCATCGCGGCATTCAATTGGGAACCCATCCTTTGCGGACTTTTCCCCGCTTCGTCACCCTGCACGGCGGCCGTCACGCCCCAACGAACACTCCTCTACTGGATTACAGTGCAAAGGTACCGCGACGGCCTGCCCTATCGGGAACCGTTCCAAGTAGCCGGAGAAATGATCTTCGAGTTGGACTTTCGGATCTTCTTGCACCTGAAATCCGATCAAGCCGGGCGCCTTTACATCATCAATGAGGGCCCTGTTCCCGTGGATGGGCTCCCCAGCTATAACGTATTGTTTCCCAAGCCGGCAATGAATAATGGCCAGGCATTGCTGCAAGCCGGCTCCGAAGTCCAGCTGCCGGAGCGCGGCGGCTTCGCGTTCGACGCCGAGCAAGGGACCGAGAAACTTTGGTTCATCTGGGCCGAGAACGCCGTCCCTCCGCTGGAAGCCGTCAAAGGGTTGGCCAACCCTCGAGACCGGGGGGTTATTCGCAATCGCGTGCAGAAAGCGGAAATCCAGCAGTTCCTCGTGGAGCATTACGCCGACAAGCCGCTGGTGGAGCGGCTCGACGAGGTGAAACAAACTCTGGTTACGGCCGACAGCGGCGTCCTGGTGCATCTCATCAAGCTGGAACATCAGTGAAGCCCGCCGCGTCCATGACGGTGCAAGGTAGCATATAGCAAGAGCCGATTACGGACTCATGAGAGGTGACAGCATGAGAGCCACATGTGCATGGTTCAATCGAAACGCGGTGATCAACCGCGTGCTGACGATGCAGTGCTCCGCACTCGCCGTTTTGCTTTTCGTCGGCGGCGGGGCGGGCCGCGCGGCGCCCCCACAGCAGACCCGTCAGCTTTGGGATACAGAATTCGTTTCCGCAAGCCAAACGGACAAGAAACCAGCCAAGACAACACACGAAGCAAAACCACAAAAGCCGCGGTACAAAACGAATACGGAGAAACCCCAGCCCCTGAAGCCAACCGATTCCTTTGTCGGGATCACCATTTGGCGGCTGCGTCCTTCGCGGCCAGGTGACGAGGCCACGCTCTCGGACGAAGGAAAGCAGTTTACACCGCAGCGCGTCGAATCAGAAACAGCCCTCCAAGAAGGCGACCTCGTCCGCTTGACGATCGAAGCCCCCAAAGAGGGGTATCTCTACGTGATCGACCGCGAACAATACTCCGACAACTCCCTGAGCGAACCCTACCTGATCTTTCCCGTCCGGCGGATACGCGGCGGAGACAACGCAGTGAAAGCAGGACGCATCATCGAGATCCCAGACCAAACCGACAATCCGCCTTATTTCACGCTTCGCCGCAGCAAGCCCGGGCAAACCGCGGAACTCATCTCGGTGCTTGTTTCACCTAGGCCCCTGCCTGGAGTGCGGATCGGCCCCGAAGCCAGCCGCGGCGCCCTGAAACTCTCCGAGCAGCAAGTGGCCGAATGGGAATCGAAATGGAGTGGCAAAGCAGAACGATTCGAATTGGAGAAAGGGGCGGGCAAGCCCTGGACCAAGGCCGAGCAGCAAGCAGGTTTGGGAGCCCGGCTGCTGGTCCAGGAAGAGCCGATGCCCCAGACACTCTATCGCGTCCCGACGGAGCCCGGTGAACCGATTTTTGTGAAGGTCCCGCTGCTGATTGTGGAGTAAGGGGCGGCCAGGAATCACGTCGACACAGAGGCGCGGACGGAAGTCCGCGCTTGCCCCAGTCGGCAGCCATGGGAGAGCCGCGTTCACGCGGTTTGCTGTTCCTAGCTAGGCCAGTCGTTTACGGCTGGTTGAGTCCGCCAGCGCAAGGCCTGTCAGCCCGTTTCAACGGGCTTCCTTCTTTCAACGGAAACTTATCAGCCGCGCTATGGCGCGTGGCTAGCGCGGCTCAATAGGAATGGCCCGGCGCAGACGCGGCATTCCTTCGCCGAACCGGCCCGATCGGAACTGCAGGTGAAAAGGTCATCGGACGCCCGAAGCCGCCTGCGCGAACACCATTTCCATCGGCCCTTGCCGCCCGGGCGTTTCCGCGGTCCACTTGCCGTCAACTCCGGCGGCAGCGCCTACGGAAGCTGCCAAGACCGTCAGAACCGCCGCTGTAAACATTCTGTTTGTCACGTTGATCTCTCCTCGGTTTTCGATTGCGATTTTCGATTGAATGCCGCTTGTTGCCGATAGGACGGCCTTGGAAGCGGTGAGGTTATCCCCGCGCTAGTTCGTTTTACAAATTCTTGACACCAGCCGCGATCCGCTCCCGGATGGGCCTCGACTGCGACCATCCGGCTGACCCGTTGAGCGCCTGGCAAGACGAAATGAGCCGTTTTGAGGCGGGGGAAGCCAATCATACCTGCGCTACAATGATGAGGCTCGGCGATGCGTATTCAAGTCCTATTTTTCGGGATGCTGCGAGACCTGACAGGCTGTTCGGAAGAGAGTCTGGAGCTGCCTGATGGAGCGCGTCTCGAAACGGTGTTTGAGCACTATGCATCTAAGTTTCCAGCGCTTCGCGAGATGGCGGGCAGCATCGTCTTGGCGAGAAACCAAGAGTTCGCCGGTCCCGAGGTTGTTCTGGCGGATGGCGACGAGGTGGCGCTGATGCCGCCCGTCAGCGGCGGGTCGCGAGCGGATACGGAAGCGGGGCCAAACGGTGCTTCAGCGGCGCCGGAAGAATCCCTGCCCTGGCTTGCCAGCAGCGAAGACGAGCGCGGTTTCTACGCACTGACGAACGACGCCATCGATGTCGAAGGGCTGAAGCGGCGCGTGCTGACCGCCGCCGACGGGGCGGTTATCGTGTTTGAAGGCGTTGTCCGCGGCCATTCGAACGGCCGGCGAACGCGCTTCCTCGATTACGACTGCTACGTGCCGCTGGCTTTACGAAAGATGCAAGAGATCGGGCGCGACATCCTTGACAAACACCCGGTCGGCCGTGTTGCGATGGTTCACCGTTTAGGCCGGCTTGAAATCAGCGAGACGAGCGTGGCGATCGTTGTCAGTTCCGCACACCGCCGGCCGGCCTACGAAGCCAGTTTGGAAGCGATCAATCGGCTCAAAAAGCTCGTGCCGGTTTGGAAGAAGGAATACTTCGAGGATGGGGATGTGTGGGTCGAAGGCGAATGGGAAGCCGGTGTCCCGCGCAGTGAGCCGTGATTCGCGGTTATCTCACCGTCAGGAGATCGTTCGCCCCGAGGGGCCCTCTGACTCCGGCTCCGGTTCGGGTGCCTCACCGCCACGAATCCTGTCCATGATCTTGGCGACAAGCGAGTCGGCCGCAGCTACGGGGAGTTCAAACGATCCGCTGTCGCTGACCAACCTTAGCGTCTTTCGCGTGGAATCGTGGATAACCTGGCAAGTCTGGCACTGGGAAAGATGTGCTGCGAGTTCCTGATGCTCTTCCTCTGTCAACAATCCGTCCAAGTAGTCCCCAAATTCAGCTAGAAATTCACGGCAGCTAAGCATGCCTCCCCCTCGCCTCGCGCCTCGAGAAGTGCGGTGCAAGCGCTTCACGTAGCATCAGGCGCGCCCTCAGCAGGCGCGTTTTCAAGCCCGGCACCGTAAGCCCGGTGGCGTCGACTGCCTCCTCGGTTGATAGCTTCTGGATATCGCGCAGCATCACCGCAATCCGATACGGGACAGGCAGTTTCATGACTTCTCTTTCGACCAGCTCGCGGGTCTCCGCCCTCGAATAGATCTGTTCGGGATTCTCCTGCCAAGGCTGCACATTGCGCGGACGGAAAACCTCCTCTCCTCCGACGCTGTCGATACTTTCCACCGGGCGACGACTGCGCAGCTGTTGCAGGCCGCGGTTGACCGCGATCCGCATCAACCATGTTGAGAACTTCGATCGCCCCTCGAACTCAGCGATGTGCCGAAAGGCATTGAAAAAGACTTCCTGTGCAGCGTCCTCAGCCTCCTCTGGCTGCTTCAGGATGCCCTCCAGCGTCCGGCGAATACGCTGTCCATGACGGCCGGACCAAATCCTCGAACGCTTCCGTCTCGCCACGCTGTACACGTGCTACCAGGCTCATGTCGGGGTCGACTTCCGTGCCCGTGTGCGGTGCCAGCCTCTCCTCTTCGTCTGTAGGACACTCCGCTTTTCCAGAAAGATTCAGTTTTTTTCGAGTCTCCGCGGCGAACCTTTAGGCTCCACAGTCGAACAAAGGCGGAATTTTCCGAGATCTGCTCAAACCTCTTCACTCCGCTCTGACGATCGGGTCGGGTGCCGGGGATTGCGCCCCGGCACCCTCCCACACCACCGGACGTACGGTTTTCCGTATCCGGCGGTTGGACCCAGCGGCTTAACTGCTGGCCGCGAGATCCGACGGCATCCAGAATCCGTAACGCTGCAAATTGCGGTTCGGCAGGGCCGTGTGCATCATCGCCCGCGCCGCGACAAACCAAGCGCCGCGACGCGCCGCTACATAGCGCAGCTTCCACTCGGGCACGCCCAAGCGCCGCCATGCGCGGCCTCGACCCCGCACACAGTGCCAGCGCAACCAGAAGCACTTCCGTATGTGCCGCCGCATCCAGCCCTCCAGCCAAAAGATCGCGCGCCGGTCCTCGGCCAGCCGGTCATAACCCCACCAGCCGGCGATATACCGCCGCCACTCGTCGCGTAACTGCCGGCTCGTCACACTGCGGCAACTGCGCCAGATCTCTCGCACCTTCTGCTTGAGTCGCTCGACACTTTGCGGCGCCGCTTCTCGCTGCCCCCGGCGGTGGATGCGAAACCCCAGGAACTTCCGTTCCCAAGGCCGCCCCGCCCCGCGCTTCGCCTCGTTCACTGGCAGTCGCAGATGTTTCCCGATCCAGTTCTGAATCCCCGTGCGCACTCCGCCCCGGCCGAAATCCGTAGCCCGGCTCGCTGCACAACGGCTCAAAAATCGGCGTCAAAACTTGCAGCAAAGCTGGCTGCAGCAGCCGCTCGATCACCGCCGGGATGCCCAACAGCCGTTTACCTCCGTGCGGCTTGGGTATTGCGACCCGCCGCAGCGGGCTCGGCGTCCAGCGCCCCGCCAGAAGTTTCGCCCGGATCTTCTCGCCGTGGCGTGCCAAGTGGGATGCGAGTTGGCCGGTGGTCCTGCCGTCGATGCCCGCCGCGCCGTGGTTGCGTTTCACCGCCGCCAGCGCACGCCGCAGGTTCTCTTGGGCCGCCACTTGTTCCATCAGATCATCGTGCATTGCTTTCTGTCGAGAGTCTCGCGGCTCGCGCTCTGGTTCCCGCCGGCCTTGGCTCGCCGCGGCTCCACCGCTATTGCCTCCGCCTGCTCCCCGTCGCGTTCCTCCAGCGGGGAAGGAGCTCTCGGCCCGGGACTCCGGGAAACCTCTTGCCCGCTCTGCCAGTCGCTGCTCTAGCTTTGCTCCTTGGTCCTTCAGCCCTGCGCTGCAGCGGCGTTACCCGCCTTCTTCGCTACTATGGCCTCTGCTGACTTCTGCCCCGCTTTCGCGCAGGAGCTCTTCCCAGCTAAGGCGCTGATTCTGTCCCTTCATTCCGCCCGGCTCTGCCTCGCACGTCTCGTATGGATTGCGGGCTTCGCGGTGGCCAGCACGCTTACCGCCCGTAGGCGGCCTCTCTGCCGGTTCGTGTTCCTGCGGTCAAAGGTTTGTTTCCCGCTTCCTGCGGCTTGGCCGCGCGACTTGCGCCCCGCGCCTTCCGCTCTGCGGTTCCCTGCGGTTAGCTCCAGCGGTCCCGGCAGGATCGTTTCATCCTGCTAGAATCAGCCCCTGCTGGGCACACTGGCGCACGGCTCCAGACGTGCCGTGTTGGGCCTCCAGGCCCACCGTCCGCCGCGCACCCCTGAAACTCATCGTCCAACCCGCGCAAGACACGAAAACCACACAAATCCGCACGCAGTACCGTACTTTCTGACACGGGATCTGCCATCGGGCCGCCGCCTCCCTCGAAGCCAAACCACTGAAAACAAAAACACTATCCGTTTCCGTCGAAGACGGAGCGCCTCAATCAGGGAAAATCTAGCCGAAACGCTGCCAAATCGTGCCACTTTGTGCCATTCGTAAAGAAACTTTATACTCCCAATCGACAACCTCTTTCGTTTCAGTCACTCGCCACTCCGGCCGCGGAGTGCGGAATGTAGAAACTCCAGGCGTCGGGGCCCGGGGGCCGACACAGCCCGCCGGCAGGCGCGCGCTCACTGGGCTTGATGATTGGCAGGTGATTTGGGGTCTTGACCGCGGGCTGACGCCTGCGGCTCTGTTGTTTCTTGGCGCGGGGATGCCCCGTCTGGAGTGCTCGCTGGGCCGGGCAGGGTGACGTTTGATAACATCGAAGTCACTCTGGGGATAATCGGTCCGCCCATGCGCGGGCTGAGCGCTTGTCTTGATTACAACCTATGTCCGAGCAACAATCCATGGCGCGAATTGAAGATACCCTGCAGGCTTGGACCCGCCTCGATCCTCACGAATTGATCCAAGCCGTTTTCCGTCAGTACGGCCAAAGAGCCGCGATCGGCACTTCTTTTCAAAAGACCGGGACCGTAACGATCGACATCGCATCACAGGTCGCCAAAAACTTCCGCGTCTATACGATCGATACCGTGAGGCTGTTCCCGGAAACCTACGCTTACATGGAAGAAATGAAGCGGCGATACGGCTTGAGGCTGGAAAGCTATCGGCCGGATGAGGCGACTACCCAGGCCATGATCAAGCGGCATGGAGAACATCTTTTCTACAGGAGCAAGGAATTGCAGGACTACTGCTGCCACGTTCGAAAGGTTGTACCGAATTATCAGGCGCTGAAAACGCTGGATGTCTGGATCACCGGCCTCCGCAAGGATCAGTCGCACCACAGGAGCCAACTGGGCAAGACACAAGTCATCCCGTTCGAGGGGCGGGAGATTATCAAAGTGGCGCCGCTGTTTGACTGGACCGAGGCACAAGTGGATGAGTATGTGCGCGAACGGGCGCTGCCGGTTCATCCCCTCTATCACAAGAGCCTCGCGGCAGGCCAAGTGTACAAGAGCATCGGCTGCCACACATGCACCGTTCCCGTTCTGCTCCACGAAGATGCTCGAGAAGGAAGGTGGCCTTGGCAGAGAGATGACGACAAGAAAGAATGCGGCCTTCAACTGATAGGGGGATCGGGGATTTAAGGTCCAGTGGCCCAACGAGGAGTTTCAACAAGGAGGACGACTTGAGTTCGTTCAAGGTGCCGGGAGATAGCTGATCCTCGAGCTTGCGCCCGTCTCCGTAGACGCCGGCGAACAGAGCTTTCTGCTGCATTGCACCTTCGTCCATCTCGTTGAGATTCACCTCGACGACAAGGGTGCCGGATTGCGCAAAGGCATTTCGATGGTTTCGTCGAGCGGGTAGAGGTCTTGGCGCGCAAGGTGGATCGAGCCTAACAAGTAGGCCTTTCCTTTTGGGGCCAGCGGCCTCCCACAGGAGTAGCTTGTCGCTGTCAGCGGCGGGCTCCGCCAGCCCGGGAAGCAAAACGACCGCGAGCGAGAGGGCGAACAGGAGTTTCCAGGCTTTGGTGAACGGGGGCTGACTTCGATGGCTACGAATCGGCACGGGGCTACACATGTACCTATCGTTGCGGATATTCACGCGCGCGGCAAATCGTCAATTTATCAAACGCGCCGCAGGGATGAGACCGCAGCGCTGGAAGGTGACCCGCCGGTGGCAGCGGAAAGCGCCCGGATCGAGACCGGTGCGTTCTCGCTTTCAGTCAACAGGCTTTTGCCGCTGCGTAGCAGCTCCTCAAACGCATTTGCTTCAACCGGACGGCTCGCCAGATACCCTTGAACGAGATCGCAGTCCTGCAAGCGAAGCAGGGCGAGTTGTTCATGCGTCTCTACTCCCTCAACGACAACGTCCAAATTCAACGAGTGGGCTAAAGACATCAGACCGGTCACCAAAGCCGTGGCGTCGGGATCAGACGGGGTCCCATCAAGAAAAGTGGAACTGATCTTGATGGCGTCGAAATTGAAGCGCTTCAAATAGCTCAGTGAAGAGTAGCCTGTACCGAAGTCATCGATCGTCAGGCGAATACCCAAGTCATAAAGCGCGTTGAGACAAGACCGGGCTTGCTGCTCGTTATCGATCAGAGCGCTCTCGGTCAGTTCCAGCCGCAAGAATTGCGGATCCAGTTCCGTCTCGGCCAGGATGCCTTCCACGATATCGGCGAAGTCATCCTGCTTGAGCTGATTCGGGGACACGTTGACGGACACGCGAAAATGGATGAGCCCCTCGACCTTCCAGGCCTGAATCTGCTGGCAAGCATTCCGCAAAACCCAGCGGCCAACATCGTGAATCAGGCTGGTTTCTTCCGCCAAGGGTATGAACTCGGCTGGTGACACCAACTGTCCGGACGGGTGATTCCAGCGAACCAGCGCCTCGCCTCCGACGATCTTGCCGTCGGCGGCCGACACCAGGGGCTGATAGTGCAGCACAAGTTCGTCTCTTTCCACGGCGCGCCGTAGATCATTTTGCAGCTTCCAAAGCTTGGCGGTCTGAGCATGCATGAGCTGACTAAAGATCTGGAACTTGCCGAATCCTTTTGCTTTTGCCTGGTACATCGCGATGTCGGCATCGCGCAGCATGTCAGCTGCTTTTTCGTAGGGACCCGAGCTGAGCGTGATACCCACACTCGCGCTAGTAAAGAGTTCGTGGCCGCCAAGGTGGAATGGAGCTGTCAGCGCCTCCTGAACTCGCGATGCCGCCGCGCGGGCGTCTTCCGGGCTCTCCACACCTTCCCACAAGAGGACGAACTCGTCGCCGCCAAAGCGAGTTGCCAGGTCAGAGTGCCGCTTGCATCGCCGCAGGCGCTCGGCAACGGCCGCGAGCAACTGGTCACCAATCAGATGGCCGAGGTTGTCGTTCACTGCCTTGAACTGATCGAGATCCAAGAAAGCGACGGCAAAGCGATAGCTGCGGTCCACTTTCTTGCGTTCGAGAGCCCTCCCCAGATGGTCTGTGAGAAAGCTTCGATTCGGGAGACCGGTGAGGCGATCGTTATAAGCGTCATGAAGCAAACGCGACTCCGCCTTCTTGAGCTGGCTGATGTCGGTCAACGACCCGGCAAATCGGACAGCCTTCCCATCCGTGTCTCGTCCCACCAAACCCCGGCTGATCACCCACAGGAAGGTCCCGTCTTTATAGCGAATCCGGTACTCGCTTTGAAAGAGTGTTGTTTGGCCGTTGATGTGGTTGAGAATGTCGAGCTTGAGGCGCTTCAAGTCGGAAAAGTGGACGCGCCCCAGCCAGTCGTCGGGGCGATTGCCCATCTCATCTTCTTCTTCATACCCGATGATCGTGTTCCAACGGTGTGAAAAGAAGAGTTCATCTGTTTTGAGGTCCCAGTACCAGAGGCCGTCGTTGGCGCCGCTCACGGCCAGCGCGTATCGCTGCTGAACTTCTCTGAGTTGGAGCTTTCCCTGCTCTTCCTGCAAGCGCGCCCGAATGAGACGCTGGTAGGTGCGCGCACGGAAAAAATACACTCCCAACGAAATAACCGTGGAAGTCAACAGAACGCTGCTCAGCGGCGCCCACTGGAGAGATTGAGGGTGGAGCGCGACCAGCGTAGCGCACGCGGCAAACGAGGTAACAATTACCAAGACCAGCCACGACAGCGAGAGAAAAATGCACCCGGCGCCGATCAACAGCAGGACAATTCCCGTGGCGTGGCTCGGCTCAAGATGGTACTCCAGTTGGACAACACCGTTTGCCAAGATAGCCAACGCAGCTACGAAGCCGGTAGCGTGAGCCCATTTCGGCCGTATCCAGTCGTTCCATACACCGGCTGTCAATACAAGGCAGACAACGGCGCTCATTGAGTTAGCCCAGATAAGCGGCGCCCTCAGCGTCCACCCTAGCAGCATGAACTGGGAAGCCGCGACGACATGGAGCAGCCCGAGCAGAGGCAGTATGGTCCTCAGCCGAAGCAGCACGGCGGAGTCGAGTTCCGCTCGAAGGCGCAACTCACCCCCGCCGGGTTTCGCTGTATTGGGCGGTTGAACCGGACTACTCACTATTATGGACTTTATGGGGAAAAGCCGCCAGCGAATATAGAACACGCAGTGCATTCTTCATTTCGAGAAACCTGACCGCTATAGTCCCTTCGGTTCATGGAGCATAGGGGAGTTCGCGCTGACACGTAGTACGAATTTGCAGGCCGCACTAGTGTCCAGACCTCTCTCTTAGGATCATTCAGTAGCAAGCCGCAGTCACACGAAGCCCGTATTGGGTTCGATTTAAATGAGTTAAGAGGACTTCATCACGGCAAGCATTACCCTTGCCGAGCACCGGCGGACCTGACCGCGGTGCGATGCAGGGAAAGGCACGTAAGGTGAGAGCCTTAAACTCAATGGCGCCCACGCATCCGCGCAATGACATGCTCTATCTCCTTGCGCATCACGGCCCTGCTAGGCAGTCGCCGTGCTGGTTGAACAGCAACAACGGGTGGTAGCAGACGGACTCGAAGTGCCCGTTGTAGGCACTGCCTTCTTGCTGGCCGTGGACGGGGCTCTCCGTGGAGTCCATATCGAGCACCACGCGGTCTGAACCGTCGGGAGCTTCGGCTTGCGCGACCAGCTCCCGGTTCACCGTCATCAACCCAAGCAGGTTTTCCTCGCTGGCCAGCAGCTCAGCCTAAAAGCTTTGGAGCCTGGAGGCGCTCCGCGGTCCCAGTTGCTCTTTGAGCCGATCAAGCGAAAGGTCGGATCGGCCGAGACCCGCACAGCGTCGTTGACGTCCTCGTAGCCGGCGAGTCGGCTGTAGACGGACTGCCGCAGCAAATCGGCCAGCGGGAACTTCTTGTTCAAGCCTTGTCACGAGTCGCTGAGATGCTCCTCGATGAGCTTCCCTAACCCGAGTCGTTCGTCCAACTCGCGGACCAGGATCAGCGCGCCGTCGGAAGTGACGCGCGATCCTTGGAAATCAACTTTCAACAAGCCGTTGAAGCTTAGCTGAAACGGCTTTCTCTCTTTTTCACCCATCAGGTGTTGGCCTCCGGCGCGTCCTCATTGGGCTGCGACCCCTATAAATAAGGACGCTGAAGGCCGCCGCAAAGTCTGGATACCGAGTTCAAATTGAAAATCCGGGACTACAAGAGTGCCACCACCCACCAAGAGAAATCGCTGCCCTGGAGAGGATGCTGTCAACCCTGCCCAAGCACAAGGGCACTGAGGGAAGCTCCAGGCCGACCTCAAGCGCAGACTCTCTAAGGCCCGCAAGGAGTCTCACAACAAGTCCACTTCGCACGCGGCGCCATTCTATGTGGTGAAGAAGGAGGGTGTTGGTCAAGTTGTCCTCATCGGTCCACCAAACTCCGGCAAATCGCAGCTGGTGGCTTCGCTTACCCACGCCCTCCTCAAAGTGGCCAATTACCCGCGCGTACCAGCAAGCTTGCACTCCACAGTTTGTTGTTGCTGTGGGGCCCGACCGATTCGCGTAGGATAGTCCCATGCGTTTAGGACTCAATTTCGGCTACTGGGGCTCGGGAGCCCAGGACAATGTTGCGCTCACTCAGGAGGCGGAGCGGCTTGGCTTTGACTCGGTTTGGACTGCGGAGGCTTACGGCTCCGACTCAATAACGACGCTCACCTGGCTGGCGGCCCAGACTTCGAAGATCAAGGTGGGCACAGCCATTATGCAGATGACTGCACGGGCCCCGGCCGTCACTGCAATGACCGCCGCCACACTGGATATGCTCACCGGCGGGCGGGTGCTTCTCGGTATCGGCGCCTCCGGGCCGCAAGTCGTGGAAGGCTGGCACGGCGTTCCTTACGGGAAGCCGCTCACTCGATCCCGCGAGTACGTGGACATCGTCCGCAAGATCATTCGCCGCGAAGGCCCGGTCGAGCACCATGGTGAGTTCTACGACATCCCGTGCCAGAACGGCTCTGGGCTCGGCAAGCCACTGAAGCTGATCATCCATCCTGTGCGGAATCACATCCCGACGTATCTGGCGGCCATCGGCCCGAAGAACGTGGCCCTGGCAGCTGAGATCTTCGACGGTTGGCTCGGGATGTTCTTCTCGCCCGAAAGAATGCACATCTACAAGGAATACCTGGACGCCGGCTTTACCGTCGCCGGAGGCAAGGACCCGGCTGAATTCGACATTGCCCCCACCGCCCAAATCGTCATGGGTGACGACCTGCAAGCGTGCCGCGACCGCCTGAAGCCCACTATCGCGCTCTACGTGGGCGGCATGGGTGCGCGTACGAAGAATTTCTACTACAACCTGGCGTGCCGCTACGGGTACGAGGAAGCCGCGGGCAAGATTCAGGACCTGTTCCTGGCGGGCGACAAGAAAGAGGCCGCAGCGACGGTGCCCGATGCGCTCGTGGATGAAGTGGCACTCTGCGGGCCCAGGGAGCGCATTGCCGAGCGCCTCGAGGCGTGGAAAGGCTGCGGCCTAACAACGCTGATCTGCGGGACGAACGACATCAACACTGTGCGGACAATGGCCGAGTTGGCGCTGTAGGGTCTCGCGTCCCGGCGGCCTGTGAGGCCTCTTCGTCAACGAGAGCGCCGCTGGCGCCGATCCCGTAGAGCAGATCTAGGCGGGCCCCAACGGTTCATGGGTGCACCGCCGTTAATCCGCCGTAGTCTTGCTCTGCGACGACCTAGCTGGTAGTGTACAAGAGGAATTTCCATTTTGGATGTCCTGACAGCGCCAGGGTAGCCGAAGCCGCGCTTCCAATGCAATGATTGTCGCGCTCGTCGCGCTCGTCTCACATTCGACGTGCTTACGCCCGGCTCGGGCAAGCGGAAAGGCAGCGCATCACTTCAGCTTGTTTCGTGAGCTGGACAAGGAATTGAGGGAGCTGTCGGCGAGTGCTCCGGCGGTCCCAAGCCCTTGAGCGCGACGAACCAATGACCGGAGGAAAAACCATGATATGGCGCCCACCTGACTACATCCAGCCGCTATGGCCTGCCGTCCTATTAATGGCCATTGCGTGCGGATGTCAGAGTTCCGGTCCGCCGTATAGTCCCGAAGCGGCCCTTGCGTCGTTCCAACTCGAGCCAGGCTTTCGGATTGAGCTGTTTGCTGCGGAGCCTGACATCATCGATCCCGTGGATATGGAAATCGACGAATACGGACGTATCTACGTCGTCGAAAACCCGGCGTATCCCCTTGCAGTCGATGGCAAACTGGGCCGCGTGAAACTGCTTCAGGATACCGACGGCGATGGGCGTCCGGATCATACGACTGTGTTCGCCGACGACCTCAGGATGCCCACCGGCGTGATGCGCTGGAAGAAGGGCATATTGGTCACCGACGCCCCGAACGTCTGGTACTTCGAGGATTCGGACGGGGACGACAAAGCGGATGTGCGGCGAGTGGTCCTGACCGGTTTTGCCTTCTCCAACCCACAACATACCGTCAGCAACCCAACATATGGGCCGGACAATTGGATCTACCTAGCCAGTGAAAGGCCGGTTGAGACGCACGTTTTCCCCGAACAATTCGGAGACAAAGGGAGCGATATCCGGTTCCCTGACCGTACTGACGTTTCGGCGGTAGCACAGCGGGGCCTCAGTGTTCGCTTTCGACCTGACTCCTATCAGCTGGAAACCCTGTCAAGCACCTCACAATTTGGCCACACCTTCGACGACTGGGGTCATTATTTCGGCAGCGGCGGTAATGGCAACCATGAAGTCATTGCAGCTCGGTATTTAGAGCGCAATCCAGACTTGCTGTTGCGGTCAACGAGGCAGCTTTTATCTTCCTACACGGAAGTTTTCCCCATCACGGAGCGCCCCGAGCACCAGATGCTGACCGGGGCCGGACGAATCACGTCGGCCTGCGGCATTACGTTCTACCGCGGCGGAGCCTTTCCGGCCTCGTTTGGCAATCTGGCTTTTATAGCCGAGCCCGAACATAACCTCGTAATATCGAACGTCATATCGCCTTCCGGAGCAACGTTTCAAGCGCAACGCCTTCGAAAGGGAAGGGACTTTTTGACGTCGACCGATGGCTGGTTTCGGCCTGTGAACTTTTACGTTGGCCCGGATGGGGCGCTTTATGTGGTGGACTACTATCGGCGAGTCATAGAGCATGCGGAGTGGACCGAACGAGAGGTGTACGAGTCAGAAGCCGCGTACCAGGGAACCGAGCAAGGCCGGATTTACCGCATCGTGCCGGATTCGGATCCGCCCCCTTTGGCAGTCGGCGTTCAGTTGGGAGATGACTCTGATGAGGAGCTGGTCGCGCGGTTGGAGAACCCGAACATTTGGTGGCGGCGAACTGCCCAGCGGCTGCTGGTTGACCGTCAGAGCGCGGACGCCGTGCAGCCACTCATTCAGCTTCTTCAAGATAGCGACTCAGCTACGGCTCGTGTTCACGCATTGTGGACGCTGGACGGGCTCGGCGAACTCGACGCCAGCCTGGTTGAGAAGGCCCTGGACGACCCCGAACCTGGGGTGAGAGAAAACGCGGTGCGCCTGGCCGAGTCACGGTTCTCTAGCTCTCCCAGGCTCGCGGAAAAACTCGTCCAAATGGGCGACGACCCCGACCCCCGTTTACGCTTTCAGCTCCTTTGCACCCTGGGCTCCATGGAATCCTCCTCGGCCCGTACGGCACGAGAGAAATTACTGGCGCGGGACATTGAAGACCGATGGTTCCAAGCAGCAGCTCTGAGTGCGGCTTCTGATGGCGGCCCGCGGATGTTCAAGATGGCCGTGTCGCGCCTAACAGACTCGCGAACGGATGGCCGGTCGGACTTCTTCCGCCAGGTCAGTTCGGTTATTGGCGTGCGCCAGCGCAGCGCCGAAATCCAGCAGGTGATACAGACCCTCGCGAAAGCTTCGCGACCCGAGGCGGCCTGGTGGCGAGCGGCCGCCCTGGAAGGGCTCGCCGAAGGCATCGAGCTAAGAGGCGGTGAGTTAAGCAAGGGAGAGCCTATAGATTACTTCGCCCCGAAAACTCGAAAGGTCATCAGGCGAAGAGGCGGTGAGTTAAGCAAGGGAGAGACCGCCAAGAATCTCTTGTTGAAATTGTCTGAGGGAGACGACACATCCGTCCGGCGCGCATCTCTATCGCTGCTTGAAGTCACGGGGCTGCCGACCGGGTCCGCGGCCACAGCCGCATTGGCGAGGGCGACGGCGGCGGCGGGCAACCGGGAAGTCGATCCCGATCGCAGGGCGGATGCGGTGGGTCTGCTGGCACTGGCGGATCCCGCCGCCCACGAGCCTCTATTGAAGAGCCTGTTGGACCCCCAAGAACCCGAGGCGCTGCAGGCCGCGGCGATCCGCGCGATTGGCAAGATCCCGGGTGACGGGATTGGAACTTACTTGCTTGAACAGTGGCGGGTGATGACCTCCTCGGTGCGATACGAAGCCGCCGATGCCTTGCTGCGAGACCCCGGCCGCACTCGAATGCTGGTCAAGGCGATCGAAGACGATCAAGTGCAGCCTTGGGCGCTTCAATTCGGGCAAAGAGCGGGATTGCTCATGAACGAAGACGAGCAGATTCGCGAGAACTCGCGCAAACTGCTGATGCAGCAGCCGGAAGAGCGCGAGAAAGTCATCGATCAATACCAAGAGGCGCTGGCCATGGCGGGAGACGCGGGGCGCGGCCGCGAGGTCTTCGACAACGCCTGCTCGAAATGCCACAAGTTCAACGGCGCCGGAAAGGAGGTCGGACCTGACCTTGGAGAAGTCCGAAACCGTCCGCGAGAGGTGCTTCTGGCCGATATTTTGATGCCCAATCAAACGATTTCTCAAGGCTATGAGGCCTACGTGGTGCAAACCGCGAGCGCCGGCACGATCGAGGGAGTCATGGGCCCGCAAACCTCGACCACCATCACCCTCCGCCAGGAAGAGGGAAAAGAGCAGGTGATTCGACGCCAAGACATTAAAAGCCTCTATGCTGCCAACCTGTCGGCAATGCCGGGAGATCTCGAAGAGCAAGTCGATGTTCAACAGATGAGCGACTTGCTGGAGTACCTGAAAACTGCGCAGTAAAGAAGTACCGGAACGCCGGCCTCGGCGTGTTCAAATACACAAACGCGTCTTCCAGTGTCTTCCACATTTCCAATGCTCGTCTTGTCGGTCGAATGGCGCCAATAAGCGCCAATATATATATTCTCCTCGTCGATGCTGTTGATTGTCGTACTGCTCATGCCGGAACCTTCTATGTCCGCTAGGCTACCCAACATCCCCCGAACCAAGTCCTCACTATAAAATCCCCTCTCGTCCCTTGACGAAAAAATGCTGATCACCTCTGCAGAGGATACGCTCCAGGCGGCCTCCTCGTGGACAGATGCCTTTTGACTATGTAGTTCATGATCAACCATTTTAAGCCAACATGTATGTTCATGGTCCGCTCGGAGCAACGGCCTGCCGCCCCGATCACACAACTCAACAGGGAGATTAACGCTTAACACTGCACTACAAACCTTTTATCTCAACAACAACACCCCATGGGGCGGGTGGGCACTTGACTAAGTTGAAGAACCGCCAAACCTAATGCCAACAGAAAAGAGAATCGACAAAGTTTTCATTGAGAACCCTATGCCTACCCATCGAATCAAAAACACAAACACACTCTAAGCATTCCTCGACCACGGGCGCTCGTAAATTTTTCCCCTTCACGACGCTCCACTGTTCTCGGGTCGAACGGTTTGGGGGTCGCCTCAAACCGTTCTAAAAAATTTATCGGCACGGCAACCGGCCTAAAAGGCCTCTCATGAAAAAAACAACTTCGGTCGGAACGCAGAGCCTGCCTCAGGACAGCTCGCGAAGATTGCCGCAAGCAGAGATGGAGTATGAGATGGATCACTGCCCGGCACCGTGGAGGTGTCCAGCAACGTGTTATCGGGCCAGAACCTCCGCACCGGGCCGTCTAGCAACCCGAAAACCGAGTCTAATCAGGCAGCTAGCGGGGCTCGGAACGGATTGTTGGTGGTATGGCTTGTTCCCGCCATCTATCTGAGAAACGGTAGAATTGAGCCGTCTTGATCGGCTCGACCATCCGCCACTACAAGAGCCGGGAATGGCGTTTATGGCACTTTGAAGGAATCAGTAACTTGCGTTTTTTCAATAGGGTGGAATAGTCCGAGTCCCACCTCGGGTACCAATGTTTTTCGCTTGGACGACTTGCCCGCTTCAGCCGCCTTTCGGCTTCAGGCGATGATCTGGTGCAGCACTTTGCCGGCCACGTCCGTCAGCCGGTATTGCCGGCCGTTGTACTTGTAGGTCAGCCGCTCGTGCTCCAGCCCCAGCAGGTGAAGGATCGTTGCGTGGAAGTCGTTGACTGAAACTGGGTTCGCCGCCGCCTTGAAACCCAGCTCGTCCGACTCGCCGTAGGAAACGCCTCCCTTGACACCGCCGCCTGTCATCCATGTGGTGAAGCAATGTGGGTTGTGGTCTCGGCCGGGTTTTTCGGCGCCGATCTGAGCCACCGGCAGACGGCCGAATTCCCCGCCCCAAATCACGAGGGTGTCCTCCAGCAGGCCACGCTGTTCGAGATCCGTCAGCAGCGCCGCCATCGGCTGGTCCGTCTCGCCGGCGAATTGTGAGTGATTTCCGTGGATGTCATGGTGTCCATCCCACGAACGCTGGTTTTCCATGCCCCCGGAATAGATCTGGACGAAGCGCACGCCGCGCTCGACGAGCCGCCGCGCCATGAGACATTGCCTCGCCATGTGGCCGCAGCGTTCCTCGTGCAATCCGTATAGCTGCTGAATATGTTCCGGTTCGCGATCGACGTCCAAGGCCTCCGGCGCCGCCATCTGCATGCGGTAGGCCAGCTCAAAACTCTTGATTCGCGCCGCAAGCTCGGCTTCGCCGGGGTTTTGCTCGAGGTCCCGATTGTTGAGGCGCGCCATCAGATCGAGCTGCGCGCGCTGCCTGTCGTCGGTCATCGCGGCCGCGCGCTTGAGGTTTTGGATCGGCTCGCCTGTCGGCCGAAGCCAGGTGCCCTGGTAGACGCCGGGGAGGAAGCCCGCGCTCCAGTTCGCCGCGCTGCTCTTGGGAAGCCCGCGCCCCTTCGGGTCCGACATAACGACAAATCCCGGCAGATTGCGGCTCTGGCTGCCAAGCCCGTAGGTGACCCACGAGCCGAGACACGGGAAACCCATGCGCATCTGTCCGCTGTTGATCGTGAACAGCGCGGGCGAGTGATTATTCGAGTCGGAGTGGCCCGAGTGGATGAAAGCCATTTTGTCGACATGTTCACCCAGGTGGGGGAACAATTCCGACACCATCTTGCCGCTTTCCCCGCGAGGTGAAAACTCGAACGGCGACTTCATCAAGGCCCCGACTTCCTCCGAGAAGAAGCCGGTGAACTTGTCGAATCCCTCGAGTTCCTGGCCGTGGTGTTTCGCGAGAGCGGGCTTGTAATCCCACGTATCGATGTGGCTAGGCCCGCCGTTGATGAAGAGCCAGATCACCCGTTTCGCTTTGGGCGCGAAGTGAGGCTGTTGGGGCGCCATCGGGTTTAGAGACCGTTCGGCGAGCGCGCCGGCGGCGAGGAGTCCTTCCTCGTTGAGGACGCCCGCTAAGCCCAGCATGCCAAGCCCCATGCCGCAACGCTGTAGCAGGGAACGTCGGGAGAGGGTGGCTGTCGGATTCATTTTGGCGCCGCTATTACACAAGCGATTTGGAATAGGAAAAGGCATGGGTGTCACCTAATGTAAAGAAACTCGTTCAGGCTCAAGAGGGTCTGGCAGTAGTCGGTTAGGGCTAGAGCGGCTGCGTTGGCTTTGCCCTCAGCTTCGAAGGATCGCTGCTGCTGCGCGAGGAATTTTTCGCCGTCAGTAAGCTCAGCCTCGTTGGGCGGCCTGGCGTATGCGATGCGGTAGGCTTGGCGAATTGCTCGGGGACCTTCCAGTCCATCGAGACGCGCGGCGAGACCCTCGGCGTAGCGGCGAGCTTGCGGGCTGTTCAGGAACATCAGGGCTTGCGGGGCGATGGTGGTCGATGGGCGGCGTCCGATGCCGACGAGGTGCTCGGGCCAGTCGAACAGCATCAGCATGGGGATGAGTTCCGTCCGCTTGATGAAGAAGTAAACGCTGCGGCGGCGCATGTCCTCGCGCTGGGAGCCGGGTCCGTACATAGTGTCATCGAGGAGTCCGGCGACGGTGAGCAGGGAGTCCCGGACGGCTTCGGCTTCCAACCGGCGCGGGGTCCAGCGCCAGCGGTAGAGATTGTTGATGTCCGCCTCGGCCTTTTGAGCGTCGCGGGCCGCGCTCTGCCTGTAGACGGCGCTCGTCATGATCAACTTGTGCAGCCGTTTGAGCCGCCAGCCGTGGGCGATCAGATCTTGGGCCATCCAATCGAGCAACTCGGTATGGGTCGGGCGGTCACCTTGCAATCCAAAGTTGTTGGGGGTAGCAACAATCCCGCGGCCGAAGTGGTGATGCCAGAGGCGGTTTGCGATGACCCGCGCCAACAGTCCCCCGGCGCCGCGGTCGACATCAGTCATCCAGTTGGCGAGTGAAGCGCGGCTCAAGGTACTTTTACCCCAGCCTTGCCTCGGCGACTCGAGGAAGTGGCTTCCGCCGCCGGCTTCCGCCGGGGACGCGCTCCAGTAGGTTTCGCCGTTGCCGCCACGAATCAGCACTCGCAGGAAGCCCGAGCTAGCCGGCTCCTGTTTCTGGCTGACATCCCCTCGGTTGAGGAAGTAGGTCTCCTCGTAAAAGTGCGGGTAGCCCTTGTCATTGGCGCTATGGCGCGGATGGGGAAACCCCTCAGCGGTCACCTGCAGCTTCGTTTTCGACGAGTATGGCTTAGTGGCAGCGTGAGCTTGAACCGCGTCGTCCAGGCGTCGCCAGCGAGTGTCGGACCGCCCAAACCACCGCAGCAACGCAGCGCCGTGTTCCTTTGACAGACTGTGCAGTCCGTCCTGTTTGAGCGCGGCAAGGCCCTCGACAACTGCCTGTGGCACCCCGGAACCAACAGCCAGGGGCGGTCGCTTAGTGGTCGAAACAGAGAGCCGGGGTCGTCCCAATGCGTGCTGGCTGTTGTAGAGAAACCGCAGGGTGATAGTGAGCCTCGTTCCGCCTTCGAAGCCGATCAGTTCCGAAAACGCAAAAGCAGCAGCGTGATCTTCCCCGGTGGCCGTCGGCGTCAGCCACCACCCGTCTTTCCCGGAATCATTCAGCGCAGCCTGAGCAGACCTCCCCGGGTCCAACTCGCTGGTGGCCCGGGCGGAGGTAAGCTCGGCGTCGACAGGCTCGGACTCCAGATCGGACAGCGGCTGAACTTTGACTTTGACAACGCCCAAGTGAAACCGGCCACTGTGGGAACGTCCTGGGCCGTTGGAGGGTAGCGAGGGATGGCTCATCGCCTCCAGCCGGAGGGAGCTGATTCCCTGCGTTTGTACATCGGCCGTAACGGTGTAGTCGTCGAAGTCGGGGTTCGGGCCGATAGCCAGAATCGAGCCGTCTTCGAGCTTTTCAAAGGAGGCGCCGTTCTTCGATTCATAGCTGTTCAGGTCGAGCACCTGCCATGCATCGGCGTCGGGGGTTGCACCCTGCTCGCCGATGTTCGGGGCGCCGTCTCGCAACCATTGATCGAATGGCTTGGTTAGGCTCTCGCGCTCGTACCGTGCTCGCTCGGCGGTGAGGGCTTGGTGCTCTTTGTCCCACTTTTCCTGCGCGAGACGATAGCCCTGGGGATCCGGGTCATAGTCGATCTCGGTGCGAATCGTGCGCCCGAAGGTCGAGGCCAGCCGGTAGTAATCGCGGGTCGGGATGGGGTCGTACTTGTGGTCGTGGCAACGGGCGCAGCCGACCGTCAGGCCGAGCATCGCGGTACCCATCGTGCCGATCATGTCGTCCAGCTCGTCGTAGCGGACGGTTTCGAACTCGTGCTCCGTGATCTGGGTCGGGAAAGGGCCGCCGCCCAAAAACCCGGTCGCCATCAGAGCGAGCGGGTTGTCCGGAGCGAGTTCGTCGCCGGCAAGCTGCCAGCGAACGAACTGATCGTAGGGCATGTCCTCGTTGAGCGCTTTGACGAGAAAGTCTCGGTAGTGATACGCGTAGGGCCGGTCGTGGTCTTCCTCGAAGGCGTGACTTTCCGCAAAGCGGGCGATGTCGATCCAGTGGCGCGCCCAGCGTTCACCGTAGTGCGGGGATTCCAGAAGGTGATCGATCAGGTCCTCGTAAGCGGTTGCCGAGGAATCGGTCACAAAGGCGTCGACCTCCTCCGGCGAGGGTGGCAAGCCAAGCAGATCCAAGTACGCCCGGCGGATCAAAGTTCGGCGTCCCGCCGCCGCGTTGGGGGTCAGCCCTTTCGAGTTGAGTTTTTTGAGGATGAAGCGGTCGATCGCCGTTCGGGGCCAGTCTTGATCGCCGACGGCGGGCGGCGCGTTGCGGGCCAGCGGGCGAAAGGCCCAGAACTCGCGGTGCTGGCCGGTGATTTCCATCGGCCCATCCCGATCCGCGGGCTTGTCCACGAGAGGCTTGTCGTAAGGCGCACCCAGGTCCACCCAGCCGGCGATGCTGCTGATCGCCTCCTCGGAGAGCTTTGGTTGCTGAAAGGGCATGTGCGGTTTCTGCTCATGCCGGATGAGCTTCAGCAGACGGCTCGCGGCCGCAGTCTCACCAATCTTGCCACTGTTAACGAGGGAATCGCGGTTGGAGAGGTCGAAGCTGCCCATGGTTTGCCCGCCGCCATGGCAGGGGAGGCAGCGTTCGACGAGGAGTGGCCGAACCTCTTGCTTGAACAGCTCGATGCCTTGAGCCATCCGCCGGGCGTGACGGGCGGCATCTTCGGGTCCGAGCGAGCCGGTTTGCTGCGCGGCTAACGGCAGGGCGGCGCCGCAACACAGGGCTGCGATCAGCCAATGCACTCGCGCGTCACGTTGAATCTTCCATGGGAAATCCATTACTCCCCTTGTTGCCACCATCATCAGTGTACGCGCGGGCTGCGTCAAAAACAACGTCAACACTCTTGCGAACAGTCTGCCGCATCCCGAACTCGACACTACCTGCAATCCAGGTCGCGACCGGGACGAGAAGTAGAGCGACGCCTAGATACTTCACCGGAAAGTGCTTGAGGTGATGTCGCCGAATGGCCGTTTGCGCAGCTTCCAGGCCGCCAGCGCGCTACTCCGCCAAACCGGGCAAGGAGGCCCCGTTCCAAATCAGCGGTAGAGGAATCTCAAGGAAAGGAGCAAAGCGAAGAGACTTCAACATCACATTCGGAAGTCCAGTCACGCATATCTGATGCCTGCGTAAATGTGGGCTGGAAATCGATCAGCGAAAGTATCTGAGGAAGCTGGATTCGTATGCTCTCTTCCTGCTGGCCATGGCAACACTGACCAACCATTTCGGCGCTGCTCACCAAGTTTGCCCCACGGCTTCATCGATAGTTCAGGGAATGGCGGAGAGAGAGGGATTCGAACCCTCGGTAGAGTTACCCCTACACACGCTTTCCAAGCGTGCGCCTTCAACCACTCGGCCATCTCTCCGGCGCATTCAAAAAGGGGAACCCAGAAGCGGGCTATCGCTATCCCGGTGAGCTTCTTTTGATTGTATCGGTTGCTGCCGAGGTGCTGCAAACGAGCCGATCAACTGGACAGATAGACCCAAGTTAGGCAGAATCGAGCGATTCCCAGCCGGTTGAATTCCGTAACTAGGAGCCGGTTGGAGAGAAAATGTCGCCGCGGCTGTGTTGGAGTGCGGGCGGAAAGTGGGGCCGGGAAAGAAGGGACACACTAACATTGAATGGCAAGGAGGAAGATGTGTCCCGAAGACAATTCACGCAAGAGTTCAAGATCGAGGCCGTGCGGCGCATGCAAGACGGCGAGTCGGCCTCGGCTCTGGCCCGCGAGCTGGAGGTCAAACGCGGCAAGCTCTATGACTGGTGCTCCGCCTTCACAACTGTGGGCGGCCGACATCACCTGCGTGCGCACCTCCCTGTTGAGGTTAGAGTGAACCGGAGCAAGAAGCGCCTCTATATGGACAGAATCGAACACCCTCAGGCATGGGCGGAACCGCGGCTGAAAACCATGTTGGCCCGGTGTCTTCGATAAACTGACCACTAGCCATGCCTGACAACTACAAATTCAAACTCGCCGTCTGCAACGAGCTTTTTGAGGGCTCGGATTTTGCCGCCTCCTGCCGCTTGCTGAAAAAGGCCGGCTGGCAGGGCATCGAAATCGCGCCGTTCACCCTCCAAAAAGACGCCAGTACGCTTCCCGCCGAGCGCCGCCGCGAGGTGCGCGACATCATTGTGTCCGAAGGCCTCGAGTTTGTCGGGCTGCACTGGCTCACGGTCGGTCCGGAGGGATTGCACGTGACCACCCCGGATGAAAACCAGCGCACTAGCAGTTGGGACTTCGTGCGGCGGCTGGCCGACCTCTGCGCCGACCTGCGTCCCGAAGGCGGAAGCGGCGGCGTCATGGTTTTCGGCTCCCCTTTTCAGCGCCGCACGGACGGCGCCTTCCCCGTCGATGTCGCCGTCCGCAACTTTACCGGCGGTGTTCGCTCGATCGCGCCCGTGCTAGAGGAGCGCGGCGTCACTTTGTGCGTCGAGGCCCTTCCGATCGCCCAGTCCGACGTGATTCTGACGCTCGACGAGGCGGTACAGGTTGTCCGCGACGTGAACAGCCCGGCGGTCAAGACGATGTTCGATTCCCACAACGCCATCGATGAGGCCGAACCCCATGCCGACATCGTCAGCAAGCATTGGGACCTGATTCGCCACGTCCATGTCAACGAGCTGGATGGAAGCTACCCGCGCCCCGATGGCGGTTACGACTTCAAGCCGGTGCTGCAAGTGGCCAAAGACCGCGCTTTCGACGGCTGGGTTTCAATGGAAGTTTTCGACTTCACGCCAGGCTCGGAAAAGATCGTCACCGAAACGTACGCCTATCTGCGCGATCAGATCGGACAGTTGAACCGGGCATGAAGAACGTTCTCGTCACGGGCGGCGCGGGCTTCATCGGATCAGCTTTGGTTCGGGGCCTGCTGGCCGAGGACGGCGTCGAGCGGGTCGTCGTGGTCGACAACCTGCTCACCGGCAAGCAGGCGAATCTCGATGACGTTCGCGAGGATATCGAGTTTCACGAACTGGACATCCGGGACGGCGGCCGGCTCGAACAGGTCTTTTCGGGAATTGACGTCGTCTTCCACGAAGCGGCCATTCCGTCGGTGCCGCGGTCGATTGCCGAGCCCGAGCTGTCGCACGATGTGAACGTCAACGGCGCCTTCAGCGTACTGCTAGCAGCGCATCGGCGGAACGTAAAGCGAGTCGTTTACGCCGCTTCCTCGTCCGCCTATGGCGACACGCCTGTTCTGCCCAAAACGGAGTCGATGCTGCCGAATCCCAAGTCCCCTTACGCCGTGCAGAAGCTGCTGGGCGAGTATTACGCGAAAACGTTCTGGGACGTCTTCGGACTCGAAACGGTCTCGCTGCGATACTTCAACGTGTTCGGGCCGCGCCAAGACCCCAGCTCGCTCTACTCGGGAGTCCTGTCGGTTTTTTGTGCGGCGGTTCTCGAGGGCCGGGCGCCGACGATTTTCGGCGACGGCGAACAGTCGCGAGACTTCACTTACGTGGACAACGTCGTCCGGCTCAACATCCTTGCGGCGAGATCAGCAAAAGTTCAGGGGAATGTTTACAACGGAGGCGTCGGGGGCCGCTACACGCTGAACCACACGTGGTTATTGCTCAACCAGATCGAGGGGACTCGAATCCCCGCAAACTACGGCCCTCCTCGTCAAGGGGATGTTCGTGATTCCCAAGCCGACTTGACGGCCGCGCGCCAAGATCTCAGCTACGAACCAGTCGTTGATTTTGAAGCGGGATTGAAGCGGACGTTGGAGTGGTACCGAAATGCGGGTTGGAGCCGTTGAGCCGCGAAGCGGCGCAGGATCGTAGCCCATGGGTGCAGCGAAGCGGAACCCTGGGTCCAAGACCCATCGAGGCAGAGCCTCGCAAGCGCAAGGGGCGCAGGATAACAAACCTATGATTCCGACGACGATCGGGTTTGCGCCGAACGAAGGACTTCAACTTGAACAACCGAAGTCAGCCCTCCAAACCTCTAACTGAACAGTGTTGGGGTTAGCAGCCCAACACCCTACAGCCGGGTCACCGACTTCCCCCGGAGCAAGTACCACACCGCGATCACGCCGAGGGCTGCTCCGTTCAGTGCAACGATCAGCGGCGCTCCCAGATGTCCGGCCAAAGACCCCGCTGCCAGATTACCCAGCGGCATGGCTCCCCGAAACGCCGTGTTCTGCACGCTCATGATCCGCCCCCGCAATTCTTCCGGCGCGAGCTGCTGAACGAGCGAGTTGATCATGGCAAAGACCGCTAGCACCGCCCCGCCCGCCAGGAAAGCAAAGAAAAGGGCGATCCAAAGACTTCCGCTCAGTGCGAACGCCAGCAGGGCGGCGCCGAGGCCGAGCTGCATCAGCAGCGCTCTCTGTCCTTTGTTGCGCGTGTCTCCTAGCCAGGCCACGAAAAGCGCGCCGACAACGGCGCCCGCGCCAAAGACCGCGCCCATCAAGCTGTATCCTTGCGCGCCGAGCTGGAAGGTCTCGCGAGCAAACACTGGCAACAACGTGATCAGCGGAATCGCCAGAAACGCGGTGGCCAGCGACAGCAGCATCAGCGACGACAAAGCGCCGTGCCGAAACACGTACCCCACACCCTCTTTGAGGCTCTGCCAAACGTGGACTTCCGTTTTTTTCGGCACAAACGTGACGTGGATGAAGTAGAGCACGACAATCACGGGCACGAACGTAACAGCGTTAATCGCAAAGCAGGACGCCGCTCCGACAGCCGCGAAGACAATGCCGCCGATGAGCCTCCCGATGACGCTCGCCAGATTGAATTGGATCGACATCAGCGCGACCGCGTTCTGCAAATCTTCCTTGTCCACGAGAGAAGGGATAAGCGCCTGGTAGGCCGGTCCGCCGAACGCTTGTCCGATGCCGTTCATTAGCGCCGCCGCCATAATGTGCCAGACTTCGATCACGTCCAGCCACAGCAAGACGGCCAGAATCATCGCGGCCAGCATTTGGATATATTGCGAGACCGCCAGGATCTTGCGGCGGTCCATGCGGTCCGCGGCAACGCCGCCAAATAGTGACAACAACAGAATTGGCGCTCCGTTGAGGAACGCTGTCAGCCCCAGCAGGAAGGGCGAGCCGGTCAGGGTGTAAACGAGCCAGCTCTGGGCGACTTCCTGAACGAAATAGCCGCTGGTGGACGTAAAGGCCCCCGCCCACATGAGCCGGAAATTGCGGTACTGAAAAGCCCGGAAGGTTGCGCTCAGTACGCCGCGTTTCGCGGGGGCGTCTGCCTGAGGCTGAGGCGTACTCATCCGTAGCTGGGATCCGGGGGGCGAGAAACCGGTGCGGGACAACAACCTCCCGCCAGGGGAAACCTATCTTCTCATAGACGTGACGAGCGGCGAAAGCGCGCACGACGGCCCTCCCCTGAGATTTGTGAACGAACCCACGTTGGTTTGTTCCGATAAGCTCACCCCCGAAGGTGGGGCGGATCTGACTATAATCGGTAAGTCTTGCCCTTGGGGCTGCGGCGGATCGCCCACGATTCGACCCTTCGGAACGCGCTTCTCCCTGGCAGACAACTCGCGAGATCACCATGTCCCAATCCCAGACAACTGCCACGATAGAGGCTCGCGGCTCCTTCGAATCGCGTCCAGCATGGCTGACCGGCTCCCGCTTCGCATCCGTAAGGCGTGCGATCTGATTATGCCGGCGAGCGGATCTCCTGATTGGCTACCGAGACATCCATGAGCATCCCGGACAACCAGGAACAAGGGACCGTTTTCGGACATCCCGCGGGCCTGTTCACCCTGTTCTTCGCCGAAATGTGGGAGCGGTTCTCCTACTACGGCATGCGGGCCCTCCTTCTCTTCTACATGCTCAAGGGCTTCCTTGGGTACGGGGACAGCGACGCCTATGCCGTCTATGGCGCTTACACGGCGCTGGTTTACTTGACGCCGTTCTTCGGCGGGATGCTTGCCGACCGGCTGCTTGGCGCGCGGCGGGCCGTGGTCCTCGGCGGTCTGCTGATGGCGGCGGGCCATCTCATGATGACGATCGAGCAAGACGTGGCGTTCTTCACGGCGCTCGCCTTGCTGATCTGCGGCAACGGTTTCTTCAAACCCAACATCTCCACCATGGTCGGCAAGCTCTACCCGGCGGGCAGCCCCAAACGGGACAGCGGCTTCACGCTCTTCTACATGGGGATCAACTTGGGCGCGGCGATGTCTCCGCTGCTATGCGGATACATCGGGGAGACTTACGGCTGGCATATAGGATTCGGGCTGGCCACGATGGGCATGCTCACCGGTGTTGCCGTCTTTGTCGCCCCCACGCGTGTCACACAGGTTTTGATCATGGCAGGGGTCGTCAGCGCGGCCTTCAGCCTCTTCTACTTTCATCCCGACAACCCCTTTTCAATCGCCGTAAACGCTTTCGTTGGCATCTCGCTTCTGGCCGCCGGCGTCGTCGCGTGGGTTGCACTCGGCAGGGGCGGGCTTCCCAAACAGGCCGGAGCACCCCCTGACTACGACCGTCTTCGGAGGCGAGTAGGTGGTCTGGTCTCCGCCGAGTGGACGGTCTATATAGGAACCTTACTGGCGATTCCGCTCTTCGTGCTGCTCGTTTCGGGCTTCGCGCCCGTGACCTCCGAAAACAACTTTGTGACGATCATTCCTGACTCGCTGATCGAGGAGATGCAGGCGAGCGAGAGTGCGATGGTGCAAGTGCTGGCGGTGGTTATCAGAGAAATGAGCCGGCCGGCCGGGCTCGCATTGTTCCTCTGCGGGGTAGTGGCGCTCTACTATTTGGGCCTCCAAATCTTGCGCCTGGGCAAGGTCCCGCGCGAGCGAATGTACGTGGTGCTTATCCTTACCTTCTTCTCGATGCTGTTCTGGTCGTTCTTCGAGCAAGCCGGAAGCTCAGTCAACAACTTCACGGACCGCAACGTGGATCGCGTCGTCGAGCAAAGCACGATCACTGCCGCCGACGTCGGGACGACGATCAGGATACAGCCCACCCAAGAACAGCTCGGGCGTCACAACGGGGGGCGAACATTCACGCTCGACGTCCTCAACGAGCTTCGCGAGGAGCACAGGGAAGATCCCAACTTCGAGATCGACTGGACGGTCGCTGAAGACAACGTTGGGATGGGGATCGGCGAAAGACTGGACGAAATCCCGGCCAGCACCTTCCAGTCCATCAATCCCGTATACATCTTGATCTTCGGGCTCGTCTTTACGGGGCTCTGGAGCTTCCTGGGGGCGCGCGGGCTGGAGCCGAGCACGCCCTTCAAGTTCGCCCTTGGGCTGCTTCAATTGGGACTTGGCTTCGGCTGCTTCTGGTACGGCGCACAGACCGCGGACGATAGCGGCATGGTCGGGCTTAGCTGGCTCGCGCTTGGCTATCTGCTCCAGACAACGGGTGAGCTTTGCCTCTCGCCCGTGGGCCTGTCGATGATCACAAAACTGTCACCGGCCACGCTGGTGAGCACCGTCATGGGTACGTGGTTTCTGGCGACTGCGTTCTCGCAGTTCCTTGCCGCTATCATCGCCCAGTTCACCGGGGTGACGCACGGGGGAAACGGCGGCGGGAACACGATCCCGCCACCCCTGGAGACGGTAAACATCTACGGAAGCGTCTTCGGAAAGATCGCAATCGCCGCGATCGCCTCGGCTGCAATCTGTTTCATGCTCGTTCCCCTGCTCAAGCGCTGGATGCATGAGGAAAGCGCCTCTACTGACTAGCGGGCGAGCTTTCGGTCTATATCGAGCTCCTGGCGGGACCGGGTCGCAGTGAATGACAGCGCTTCTTCCGCCGCGTCCAAGATGTGACGCAAGCGGGGAAGGTCATTCTTCCGCATAACAGACCTGTGCGCCGGCGATGACTTCGCCGCGAAAGTAGCGGCTCAAATCTTGCGGCGTTCGCAAGTCTACTTTTCTGCCGCCCAAAACAGCGGAAAGCTCCTGCTCAATGTCAAACAAACGGAAGAACCCCGGCTCATGTCCTGGCTCGAACTCGATCAGCACATCGACATCGCTGTTAGGACCGAAGTCCTCACGCAGAACCGAGCCGAAAAACGCCAGTTTGCGAATATGACGGCGGCGGCACAACCCGGCGACCGCCTCTTCGGGGACCTCGAGGTTGCCTGCCTTCAGCTCGACCGGCTGTTGCGGGGGTCGTGCGGGCTCGGCCACGGTTGATCTCCTTGAACTTCCCTCATTATCACCTATCGACCCCATGCGCTTGTGTAGAATGCTCTTCATGAGAAACCCCATTGCGGCCGCCCTCGCCCTTTGCTGCCTGCCCCTCTCCTTGTTCGCTCAGGAAACGTTCACTCAAGAAACGTTCGCTGAAGAAAGACTGGTTCGGGGGTTTACCCGCGGCCAGTCCGCGAAACAGCGGGCCCTCGAAGAGAAGATCAAGAAAATCCCCCAGCCGGCCAATGTGCGCGAGTACATCCGGGTGATGTCGGAAGAGCCGCATCATACCGGCAGTGAAGCCGGACGCAAGGTGGCGCGGTACGTGCTCGATAAGTTCACCGAATGGGGACTCGACGCCCAGATCGAAGAGTTCGACGGACTGATGCCGACACCGCGCCAACGCCGCCTGGAAATGCTCGCGCCTGAGAACTATGTCGCGAAGCTCCAGGAGCCGGCCATTCCCGAGGACAAAGATTCCTCCGACCTGGGCCAGCTTCCGACTTACAACGCTTATTCTCCCGACGGCGACGTAACCGGGCAACTCGTCTACGTCAACTACGGCATGCCCGCCGACTACGAGCGGCTGGAAGAGCTGGGCGTGGACGTCAAGGGCAAGCTCGTCATCGCCCGCTACTATGGCGGCTGGCGGGGCATCAAGCCGAAAGTCGCCGCCGAGCACGGCGCGATCGGCTGCATCATCTATTCCGATCCAAAGGACGACGGATACTACGGCGATGACGTCTATCCGCTGGGCCAGAATCGCCCTGATTTCGGTGTCCAGCGCGGCAGCACGATGGACATGCCGATCCACCCCGGCGACCCGCTTTCTCCCGGCTGGGGATCCGAGCCGGGCGGGCGAAAGCTCGAGATCTCGGAATCGAAGACGCTGCCGAAGATTCCCGTTCTGCCCGTCTCCTACAGTGATGCCCTGCCGCTGCTGCGCAATCTCGGCGGCCCCGTCGCCCCCAAGGAATGGCGCGGGGCGCTGCCCATTACCTACCACGTGGGACCCGGGCCGGCCAAGGTGCATCTCGAGGTTGCCTTTGATTGGAACATCACCACTGGAGAAAATGTCATCGCGCGAATCCCAGGCAGCGAGTTTCCTGACGAGTGGATCATCTACGGCAACCATCACGACGCCTGGGTCAACGGCGCCACCGACCCGGTTAGCGGAAACGCCGCGTTGATGGAGACGGCACGGACTCTCGCTGTCATGGTGAAGCAGGGTTGGAAGCCGAAGCGAACCATCATTTTCGCCAGTTGGGACGCCGAGGAATGGGGATTGATCGGCTCGACCGAATGGGGCGAAAAACACGCGGACGAGCTGCGTCAAAAAACGGTCGTCTATTTCAATACCGACAGTAATCGCCAGGGCACGCTGCGCATGCAAGGCTCGCACACGCTGGAGCGGTTTCTCAACAATGTCGCCCGCGATCTCGAAGACCCGCGCACGGGCGAGACGATCTGGAAACTGATCAAAGACAAGAGCCTCAAAGATGCCAAGGACGACGAAGAAAAGAAAAAGAAAATCGACAGCCGCCCCGACCTGCGTATCGGTGCGCTGGGATCGGGGTCCGACTACACCGTCTTCATCGATCACCTCGCGATTGCATCGGCCAACCTGAGTTTCCGCGGGGAAGGGGGCGGTGTCTACCATTCCATCTACGATTCGTTTGACTGGTACCGCCGCTTTGGCGATCCGCAGTTCGTCTACGGCCGGGCCATGGCGCAGTTCCATGCCGTGGCACTGGCCCGCATGGCCGATGCGGCCGTGCTGCCCTTCGAGTTCACCAATCTAGCCGACACGCTGGGTGTCTATCTGGATGAGCTGGATAAGCTCCTGGCTGAAAAGAAAAAGAAAAAGCCGGTAGCAGAGGCACTTGATCTCAAGCAACTGCGCGGTCCTTTGAAAGAGTTGAGTCAGGCGGCGGACGCTTACGAGAAAACCCTCGAAAAAACCTTCCGCGGCGCGGGGCCCAAAGGCGACCTATCGAAGCTCAACGAGATTCTGCGCAAGGTCGAGCAAGCCATGGGGAGGCCGGAGGGGCTGCCGGGTCAGCGCGGGTGGTACCGTCATCAGATTTACGCTCCGGGTTTCTACACCGGTTACGGGGTGAAGACGCTGCCGGGCATCCGCGAGGCCATCGAGCAGGGACAATGGGAAACGGCCCAGGGGCAAATCGGCGTGATTAAAGAGGTTTTTCAGGCCGTCACAAAGCAAATCCAAGCAGCCGAGAAGGAGCTGCGGGCGCGGGGCTGATCGGCGCGAATGTTTTGCTTCGCGCTGTTCCAGTCTGAATCGCCTGTGACATACTGAAACCCAGCATGGCCCTCAGCGCGAGGTCTTACGATCAACACGTCGAACAGCTTTTTGAAACGCTGAAACGGTTCACGACCGCCCTCGCGAAGGCCGGGATCGAATACCGAATCGTTGGCGGAGTCGCCGTGTATCTTCATGTCAACGAACGGGACCCGATGGCCGCCCGCATGACACCGGACATCGACGTGTCGGTTGACCGAGGTGACCTGGATCGGATCTGTCGGGCGGTCGAGCCGTCCGGTTTCCACTACTGTCAGGCTGCGGAAGCCGACATGCTGGTCGACGCCGAACGCCCCAGGGCACGAAGTGCCGTCCACCTGCTCTTCACGGGTGAATATGTTCGGCCGGAGGATGTTGCACCCACGCCGGAATTCTCACAACCTGTACTCACGTCGGAGGGCGTTCCGCTCGCCAGCGTGGCCGACTTGGTCACCATGAAGCTCACCAGCTTTCGACTCAAAGACCAAGTCCACATCCAGGACATGGATTTGGTGAAACTCATCACCGCTGAAATCGAAGAGCAGCTTAGCGATACCCTCCGCGAGCGTCTCGACCAAGTGCGGCGTTCCAGGTAGCCCCTCGCGCCGCGATCTCGGCGTCCAATCCATTCAAAAATCAACTCTTCATCGGAAGGAAATTGGCTGGCTGTCCCCTTTTTTCGCGTCCGCAACGTTGCGTCTGTTCCCCACTCCAACGACAATTGAAAGACGCCCCCATGACCCACAGCGTTGCGGACCGGCGAGGAGGCAAACAGACCCGTGAAGTATTGGCTTGGAGTTGATATTGGAACCGGCGGCTCGCGCGCGCTGCTGGTAGACGCCGAAGGACACGTCGCCGCGGGCGTCACCGCTGCCCACGAGGATATTCAAATGCCCCATCCTCTGTGGGCCGAGCAGCGTCCGGAAAATTGGTGGGACGCCGCGGTGGAAGCGATCCAGGGAGTCTTGGCCAAGGCCGCTGTTCGCGGGGAAGACGTGGCCGGCGTTGGCCTGTCGGGCCAGATGCACGGGCTCGTTCTGCTGGACTCGGACAACCGCGTGATTCGTCCCGCGCTGATCTGGTGCGACCAGCGCTGCCAGCAGCAGGTCGACTGGATCAACGCGGCCGCGGGAGAGGAGATGGTCCTCGAACAAACGGCCAACCCCGTGCTGACGGGCTTTACGGCGCCGAAGCTGATTTGGGTGCGGGATCACGATCCGTCGAGCTACGAGCGAACCCGCCAAGTTCTGCTCCCGAAGGACTACATTCGCTTCTGCTTAACCGGGGAGTTCGCCGGCGATGTTTCCGACGCTTCCGGGACGGCGTTGTTCGACGTGGTTCATCGCCGCTGGGCCGAGCCGCTGATCGAGAAACTCGGCATCGACCGCTCGGTATTGCCGCGGGTTGTCGAGTCGACGGAGTTGACGGGCGCTATCAGCAAGGAGGCCGCAGGCAAAACAGGATTGGCCGCCGGAACTCCCGTGGTGGGAGGCGCCGGCGATCAGGCGGCCAGCGCGGTGGGCAACGGCATCGTCGATTCCGGCCTGGTCTCCTGCACGATCGGAACGTCCGGCGTGGTATTCTCGCACCTCGACGAGGTCGGCTACGACCCTCGGGGGCGCGTCCATACGTTCTGTCACGCCGTGCCGGGCAAGTGGCACGTGATGGGCGTCACGCAGGGAGCGGGCCTGAGCCTGCAATGGTTCCGAAATCAGTTGGGGGCGGACGCGGTCCGTGAAGCCGGGGAAAAGGGAGCCGACCCCTACGACTTGCTGCTGGAGGAAGCGTCCACCGCGCCGGCCGCAAGCGAGGGTTTGTTTTGGTTGCCCTATCTAATGGGCGAGCGCACGCCGCATCTCGACGCACTGGCGCGCGGCGGCTGGGTCGGGCTGACGGCCAAGCACACCCGCGCGCACTTGATTCGCTCGGTCATCGAGGGCGTTTCCTACAGCCTAAAGGACTGTCTCGAAATCGTGGAATCGCTGGGAGCGGACGTCAAGGTTGTACGCGCCTCGGGCGGGGGCGCCCGCAGTCCCTTCTGGCGGAGCGTGCTGGCGGGAGTATTCGATCGCCCGATCGCAACGCTTGAAACGCAGGAAGGCTCGGCTTACGGCGCGGCCCTGCTTGGGATGGTGGGCAGCGGTCACTTCGGCTCGGTAACGGAGGCTTGCCGAGCCGCCATCCGCGAAAGCAGCCGCTTGGAGCCGGACAAAGGAACTGCTGCGGTATACCAAAACAGCTACCCCGTGTTCCGCGGGCTATACCCGGCCCTCAAGCCGGCGTTTCAACAAATAGCGGCCGCCGGCTGAGAAAGGCCAAATCGTTGCCGATTGTGCCAGGAAATTTCAGACGGCCGGACAGAGGCGTGGACGGCAGTCCACGCTTAGCCCGTTGAAAACGGGCTGCGCTCTTCGTCGCGGCCGCGTCACCATCCCGTCCACCCCTGTGGACCCTCTTTGGATGTGGCTCGTCCGCGTTAGGGGCGTGATTCTTCCTCGACTGTTGAAAGGTGTTGACCCGATACCTTGGCGAAGCCTGCTACGGGGCCGATAAATCAATCCCGAAGCGTTGCATTTCTTCGTCGTAGTAGCGGCGATACAGCAGGGTCCACTCTTCGCTGCCTTCGGGGATGTCGCGTTTCTGGCTGCTGATCTTTTTTTGGGCGTTCTGATCGATCGTCTCTTCCCTAGTGAGGATGTCGGTCAGCTCCCTCACGATCTGCAGCCGGATGTCGTTCCAGCCCGCTTTCGCGCGGATGCCGGGGACCCTCGGAACGACCGCGCCCAGTTTGTGGGAAAACTCCAGAACCTTGCTCCGGGAAATCTTCATTTTGCGGCCTCCCGGTTCGCGCGCCTGCGCCGAAGTCATCTTTCGTTCCGCCAGCACCTGCCGCTTCACCTTGGAGAACATCTCCTGATAAGGAATGCGTTGCCGGCGCATGTAATCCGTGTACTGGTTGAGCAATTCCCTGGCTTCCGCATTGATCTCGTCCTCGAGACTGAGCTCATCGATGAGGACGTTCTCGAAGCGTTCACGCAACGGTTGGGGGTCATTTACCTGCAGGGATTCCTTGCCGAGCCGCCTGGCAAGCTCTCGAGCCATGTACGAAATGAACGACCGGTTCAATATCATGTTTTGAGACGTAAGTTTATCGAGGGGGCGGAGGTAGTGTCAAATTCGGCTGCCCCACATGCTCTCGCGGCGGGACGGTTCCGAGCTTGGCTGTATTGGGAGAGCCGGGCGATGACTATCCGGTAACGTGGATCGATCCGCGAGCATGGCGATTACCAGGTCATCACGGACCGCCGGGCGGCCGCTCCGCCGCGCAAGCTATCGCAGGCGCCCCGAGGGCCGCGGCCGGAAAGCTTCAGATGGCCGGACAGAGGCGCGGACGGAAGTCCGTGCTTCATCGCGGTCGCGTCTCAACCCCGCCTGCCCTGTGGACCTCCTTGGTTGCGGCTCGTCCGCGTTAGGGTGGTGATCCAAAACTAATCGAGGCCGCCTGCGCCAACGCTTTCGGCTTCGTGCGGCGGCACATGGGCGGATGACTTCTACTTGTCGTAGTAGGCCGCGTTCCTCGCCGTGAACGCATCCCATTTTTCGGGGAGGTCTTCTAGCTCGAAAATTGCCGACACCGGACACACCGGCACGCAGGCGCCGCAATCAATACATTCATCGGGCTCGATGTAGAGCATTTCTACCTTTTCGAAATCCTCTTCATCGGACTTGGGGTGAATGCAATCGACCGGACAGGCATCCACGCACGCCGTGTCTTTTGTTCCGATGCAAGGTTCCGCGATAACATACGCCATAGAGTTGAATCTCCTTCTAGAAGAACGGGTAAGCCGCTTGGGCTCCTGAAAAAGCGGATTATACCACAGGGCGCGAAAACAGAAAAGGCGGTTTGCGGGCTGGAATCCGGGTCCCGCATGAGCGCATGGGAGCCGCTCGGCGGCTCGTGACCAGAAACGTTGTTACAGGGCGGTTCGATTGTGATCCCGCGAAGCCCCCTCGCAGCCCCTCGTAGTGGGCGTCGCTCTGTTTCGGTCCTGATATAATCGACTGTCGCATCGCCGGGGCCGCCTTCGAGGACCCCGGTTCTTGAGCATTTCACTGACATGAAAGTTCCATTTCGTCTCGACGGCCGGCGCGCTCTGGTCACCGGCGGCGCCAGCGGGATCGGTGAACAAACGGTTCGCGCTCTGAACGGCGCCGGGGCATCGGTCATCGTGGCGGACCGCAACCTGGAAGGCGCGAAGACGCTAGCCCATGCCCTTGGAGAAGCTGTCTCCGCGGCCCCAATCGACGTAACCGATCCTGCCTCGGTCAAGGAAGTGTTCGAGGGCCTCGATCGGCTCGACATCCTCGTGAACAACGCCGGCGTTGCCCACGTTGGAAACATCGAAGAGACCGAGCTGGAAGACTGGAGGCGCGTCTTTGAGGTCAACGTGGACGGCGTTTTTCTTGTCACGAAGCACGCACTTTCGCTGCTATTGGCTTCCGAACACGGATCGATCGTCAACATCAGCTCCGTCGCCGGGCTGGTCGGCGTCGGGCGGCGTTTCGCTTACTGCGCGTCGAAAGGAGCCGTGGTCGCGCTGACGCGCCAGCTTGCCGGCGATTACGCAAAGCAGTTGCGCGTGAACTGTATTTGCCCGGGGACCGTGCATACGCCTTTCGTCGAAGGCTATCTCGAGAAATTCCACAAGCACGAAAAAGATAAGGTTCGCGAGGAAGTTCACGCCCGCCAGCCCATCGGGCGCATGGGCTACCCGGAAGAGATCGCCCACCTCGTGTTGTACCTCTGCTCGGACGAGGCGGAATACGTTCAGGGGTCCGTCATTGCCATCGATGGCGGCTGGACAGCCCTCTAGCCCGGCTTACGCCGGCGGTTCCCCGCGAGCAATCTCACAAGGGTCCCGGATCGAGTGACTGACTCTCCCGGATACCTGCTCAAAAACGAAATTCCGCCAATCCAGTCACGTTAGATTTAAAAAAATATCTTCTTTTTTTTTAACCACTTAGCTCCGGGAGTTCAAAAGGGGCCGGGGGTTCGCCCGGTATGTTAAAGACAGCAGGGCAAAATCGGGCCGCGCCAGCCCGTTACTCGTGCGAAGCCCCGCTCAATGGAGGTACGCCATTGAACTCAAGAATGTTTAAATTGTCGACGAGGACCTTCACCGATGAGTTGAAAACCGAGATTGTGCGAAGAATGCAATCCGGAGTACCGGCCGAAACTCTCGCTCACCACCTGTGTCTGGTTCCGGCGCTACTGGAAGGCTGGCGAGAAGAGTACGAGTCGGCTAGCCCAAGAACTGTCCGGAGTTCTCAGCGCCATCAAGCGGAAGGTGGGGATGAAGCCGCGGCAAGCGACTCACTGCGTCTCGAGACGCTGAAGCGCGTCATAGGGCGCCAGGCTCTAGAGATTGATTTCCTGAAGAGGACCCTGATGCGTGTCAGGGAACTGCCCGCCGGTTATGGCCAGAATTGGCGCAAGCGAGTCTACGCGGCGATTCAGGCTGAAGAGGAACTCGCCAAACCCCTCATCTTGTCCCCCGAGCGGGCTGAAATCGGTTGGCCGACAGACTGAAACGCGATAACGCGCTATCGGTGGCGATTGCCGCCGTCTGACTCCTCCTTGTCAGTATTCGCTCGTGCGCGAGCTGGCTAACTGACGAACCATCAATGCCGCGTAGCCGGGATCGGCTTCTCGGAGGGTCTGCGTATCTTCATCCGGCCAGGCATAATTGATGACCAGGCAGAATTGATGTAATGAAACAGGCCCTCGGTGAGCACAATGCGCCAGGATCCTCAGCCAGCAGGTACTCAAACCGGGACGTCCCGCGCTCAAGATAGGCCACTTGCAGGTCTCTCTGGGCCTTGGCGATCGCTTCAAACTCTGGCACTTGCTCGACCGCTAATTCCGCCAACCCAATCTGCCACTCGCGTTGCGCGGCGGCGTACGCGGTCTGGGCCTTCCTGGCGGTCTCAGCAAAGTCGGCGGCGGTCGCCGGAGAGATCACAAGAAAAGCTAAAACGCCTATGCTGATCCGCGTCTGAACGTTAAGATAGCTCATCCATCCCAAAACCTTTCACCTCACAACTCCGGTCCGCAATCCGGATCTCCGCGGACTCCCTATGGTGAGGATACCTCACGCCTGCTGCCCAGAGTTCGCCAGAGCTGCTTGATTCCGGCCAAATCAGCGCCTCTGACGGGTTTTTTGCGAGACGAGGGGTGTCGCCTTTCGCCTAAAAATTGCGACATCCTCAGTCTGCTCTGGAGCCCGGTGGCTTGAGAACAGCTTACCAGCGGCGCGGATAGGATAGAGGGACAGTCCGAAAGCGCCGGGATAAACCGGCGGGGAGTCGGGGATGAAAGAGCCCCACAGTGAAGGAGTAGCGAACCACGCTGACCTCGAGTCATGCGCCGGCGATGGCGACGTCGCGGGTGAAGCGTTGACAGAGGCACTGGCGGGCCGCCTATCGAGCCGCGAAATACCTAGATTCGGGTGCCGACCTTGTGGACAGAAGGGGAAGGCAACATCGAGCGTCGCGCTATCGCAAGCGGCGTGCGAACCCGGCGCGGTCGGAGAACCCGTGCACGTCAGGAAACTCCTTGCGCGAGAACCGGGAGACCTCGGAGGCGCCTGCCGCGAAGTGGCAGGCCGGTGGGGGAAGGCGCGAGCCGCACGCCCCACGCGTACGCCGCCGAGGAGTCGGACCGGGCCGTAGTACCCGCGAAGGGTCCGAACAAGGGCGGGCAACCGTCGGCGGAGGATCTGGAGGGAAGGGCCTGGACCGAGGAGAACGTCGTCGGGTGCGCCACGGACCGCACACAGAGGCGGACAGGCCGTGCCCCATGCGCTGGGCGGCGTGCGGAGCGGAAGCTGTTGTCGGGCTTGCGCTGACGCCATTATCCGAGGTAAGAGCCGTATGAGTCAACGCTCACGTACGGATCTGTGCGGGGGGTGCCGGGCGACCGGCATCCCTACCGCGACCCATCAGCCCCCCAAGTGTTAACACGCCCTAGCTAGCTATAGCTAGAGTTCTTCCAGTTTTTCGACGTCCCGCTTGGTCTGTTCAAGCACGTCCTTGAAACACTCAGCACAGAAGCGGCGAGTTGATGAGTGAGGCTTCAGGGGCCAAGGAACGTCGTAGCAGTCCTCATCCTTGACGATGCAGCGACGGCAACGACTGCACGGCGTCTCCCGCCCGCATGTCTCCTTGCGAGGCCGCCCAAGGGACGAGCCGATCAGTGACGGTATCTTACCCTTGGGCATTCTGAACCTTCTTGATTTCACGCACGAGGCCATTCAATATGTCGGGCAACAATTCCATGGCCGTCGCGAACTCTTCCGAAGACCATTGCGGGCGTTTCCTTCCGCCGCCCACTCTCTTGGCGATACCCTCGTTCACCATTTGCAGAGCCGCGATGAAGTTATTCTGTGCGCCAATCTCAGGCTTTAACTTGCGGGGAAGCTCAACACCCTCGCGTTGTAGGTTGGTGCGGTTGAGAAGGAGTTTGGCGGTACGTTGCGCCTCCTCGTTGAGACGCCTCTTGGCCTCTTGCCACTGTTTCGCGGGGACCACGCTGAAAGGCTGTGCTGCGGGGGCCACGGCCGGTCCAGGAGTTTGCTCGCGGCTCTGCTGCAGAATCTGCTGAGCAAGCGTGGAATCTAAACCCAAGGCCTCGAGCTTTTTCTCGAGGTCCTGCTGGATGTCCGTGTCCTCTGCGGTTGAGAAGTCCTCCTCGAAGAGGGTATCTACGATCTCGCTCTGGACCACCATGTCTTCATGGAGCTTCATCCGCGCCCCACCTTCGGCGACTTCTCGCGGCGGATCAGGTTCCTCACCCCCCGTTACCTTTTCCCAAAACCGTTGATCGTCGTTCTCGAACTGTTTGAACTGCTTCAACTGCTCGTCCAGGTTAAGGCCGACGTGGGTCACAATGTGCCCATAGTTATCCGGATGTGTGGGGTCGTTTTGAACCACGACGCGAAGTATGCGTCCGACAAACTGGATGTACGGTGCCAGCGAACGAAACGGTCGGAAAATCGCTGCAACGCTTAGCTTGGGATGGTCGAATCCCTCTCCCAGCATCTGGACCTGGACGATGCAGTCGAGGACGCCGTTGTAGAGGTCCCGCATAACAGCCTCGTTCTCTTTCTCATCCGCCCCCTTCTCCGAATTGCTGTGGACGATGGCCGCCTCATATCCGCGCTCCTTGTAGAGCGAGCGGATTTGCCGCGCATGGGCGATTGAGCACGCGACGGCGATTATCTGATGCCTGGTACCGGTCTGCCTGAGCTGTTCCAGCTTCTCGAGGCTGTTGTCGACGATCGAAATGTTGCAAGGAGGGGATAAAGCCACGCCACGGCTGAACCACTCCTTTTCCTTCATCTTGAGGACCTCCTCGAGGGTGTACGTGCGCTCCTCTCCCTTGAGCGTGAACGTGAGCTGTGTGGGAGCGACGTAGCTGGACTTCAATTTTTTGATGTAGCCCTTGATACTCGCGCTCTTGAACGGGTAGCGAAAGATCAGTTCGCCTTCCAATTCCTGTCGATCACTTCGGAATGGTGTGGCTGTCAGGTTTGCGACCTTCGCGTTCGGGAACCTGCCGACCACCCTCTTCCAACTTGCCGCGGGACCGTGATGAGCCTCATCAACGATGATCAGGTCGAAGAAGTCCTCAGGGAAGCGTGTCAGCCACTTGTCAGCGTTCATCCCGAACTGCTGGATGTTGGTGATGACGACGTGTGACTTCTCGCAGACAGAGAGGTTGCCGGTGTCGAGCGTGCAGACGTATGGGCCTCTCTTCATGTGCTTCTCTTCAAGTACTGCTCTCTGACGCCAGAAACACTTCTGTTTGTTGGTGATGTCGAAAGCCTTGTATAGTTCGTCCTTGATGGTCAGGTTCGGAGCGACCACCAGGACGCGACCTTCAGCAATTCCGAACGGAAGGATGGCCGCGACTCCGGACTTGCCACAGCCCACCGGAAGCTGGATCAACGCCTTCTGTCCGCCGCCCTGGAAGAACGCTGCGGCCTGGATGTAGGCGTCACGCTGTGGATCGCGAAGGTTGGTGTTGGTCTCGATGCTGGCTGGTGTGTCCTGAAAGAAGTCTTGGAGACTCCTGCTGCTCCGAACCCACTCGGCAAGCTCTTCGTGGTCGTACATCCACTTTTTGCCAACCCGAGTCGCCGGAATTCTCCCCTCACGCGTGATCTCGTAGAGTTTCGTCTTACCCATCCCAAGATACTCGGCGGCCTCGTCTGTCCCGATCCATGTGTTTCTCATAGTACTATGATAGCAGATGATACCAAATGACAACGTTTGAGTGGGATTTATGCTGAGGTTCGGTTGGTGTTGCCGTTTCCCGTTATCCCATCCACATGAGCTTTGGCGAGGCCGTGGAGACCGCGTTGCGAACCCTTATCGAAAGGGAGCGTTTGTTGGGCCGTCTTGGCCTGACGGCCATGCCGGGCGAACGCGGCAACAAATGAATGGGGCAAAACGGGACCCTTTTGGTACATCCGGCGAAGCGTCCTCCTTTTCTTTAGTTCTTGGCCGACGGCCCTTGCGCCAGCCGATGGCCTCCCGATGCCGCGGGCCGGGATCAAACCATGGCCTGCGCGCATGGTTGCGCTCTTCGGCTCACAAAGTGAAAAGAGAGGGCCGGGGTCTTACGATCGGGAAAGCGACAGCGGCAAATGCGGCTGCGTGAGTGGTGTTTTCAGGCCGAGCTTACGCGATGCGGTGTCGAGGTCGCGCGGCTGGCAACGGGCTAAGAGCGCTTGCAAATCCTGCTCGTTCGCCAGTACATGAAAATCCTTGGTTGGCGCGAAGTACACCAGCGTGCGCTTACCGGCCCCAACAAGGTTGAGCATATTTTGCAGCGTACCTTTGCTCTTGGCGTCCCACAGCATCACGCCGCATTGCGCTTCTTGGAACATCACAGAATCTTTCGCTGCGTAGTAGCTGGAATCCTTCTTTTTGCTCGGCGGCTCTATGCTGCGCGTCGGCCATGCGCCGATGTTGTTGCGGCAATCTTCCATGCAATACACGGTCACGTTGCGATAGGCGCGCTCTGCGAGATACGTTTGCACGGCCTTATCCGCGCCGTTCGCGTCACCAATGAGAATCGCGTTGCCGCGCTTCATGAAGTCGTCCAGCCGTGCGCGAATGGCCGCGTTCAGCTTGGAAATCCTGATTGATCCGCCAATGAAAACAGTCATTAGGTGCCTATTTCGTCGTCAGCGTCAGAAGGTAAACCGCCTTCGCGCGGCCTTGGTTTTTCAGGACTTCCACAATATGCCCGACCGTCGCGCCTGAGCCATGAAGATCATCGAACAGCAACAAATTCTTGCCTGCCGTCAGTTCCGGAGCCACGGTGAAAGCGTCCTTTAGCGCCTCCGCTCTTTTAGCGTAATCGGTTATGTCCTTCAATTGCGGCGTCTGCTTCACCTTCGTTAAGCAGCCCGTGCAAAGCGGCACGCCAAGCCGCGCGGCCAACGCTTCGGCCACAACCATGACCGGCTGAAGCGTTCGGACGTTGGAAGGGGGAACCGGCACAATCGCGTCAATCGCCAGTCGCCAAGTGTTCTGCACAAAGTGCGCGGCGGTGTCGGTCAACTGCTCGGCAATCTCCTGCTTTTGCGCTGCCGTTTGGGTGCGGCCATATTTCAACTCGTAAAGCAGTTGCCCGACCGGGGGTCGCTCCGTGTCGAACATCATATGTCCGAATTGGTTATGCCCGATGGGGGTGCTGCTGAGCGTGTGCCAGTCGAGCGCGAAGCCGGAAGCCCACGGCCCGCGCAATGTTCGCGGATTGGTTTCGACAATGGCCAAGCATTTGATTTTCTCATCCCAATGGCGGCTTGGGCAAGAGGGGTCCCTTTCGCCCCATTGTTCGATTGCCAGAAGCGGCTTGATATCTCTCTTGGAATCAGTTCTTCAGTATGTATGTGACAGCGTCTAGTGTTCGCTGAAACTGCCCGTCGTTTGGGGAGTGACCCCTATCTCAGAACGTTGCGACGGGGTTCAGACGACCGGGTTCTAGGGGCATGGGGGGGAGATCGGGGACGGGAAGATCGGGGACAGCTCCCGAACCTCGGCTCATCGGGAAAGCGGGGACGCTACGACTTTTCGATGGACGCATGGCAAAGCCAACCGAGCAGCGAAAGGGAAACACGACCAAAGCGAACCCAACTCCTCAGCAATCCGCTGCCCCAAACCTTCTTCAACGCCTTCAGCAGCGCCGGCCGGCTACCCTGGGAGCGTGCCGCGCCAGCATTCGCGTCCGAAATGATACTGACCGGCTCTCACCCGGTCCAGCCTTATTGATGTTCGCGAAATACAGTGTAGGGGCGCAGCGTGCTGCGCCCGCTCCGACAAGGCATTCGCTGTGTCCGAAAACAACACTATATTTTGCGGGTATCAATAACTTCCTCTGGAGATTGGGGAGATTGGGGAGATTGGGGACAGCTCCCGAACCTCCGAACCTCGGCTCATCGGGAAAGCGGGGGAAAGCGGGGACGCTACGACTTTTCGATGGACGCATGTCAAAGCCAACCGAGCAGCGAAAGGGAACCACGACCAAAACAAACCCAACTCCCCAGCAATCCGCTGCCCCAAACCTCTTCAACGCCTTCAGCAGCGCCGGCCGGTTACCCTGGGAGCGTGCCGCGCCAGCATTCGCGTCCGAAATGATACCGGCCGACTCTCACCCGGTCCAGCCTTATTGATGTTCGCGAAATACAGTGTAGGGGCGCAGCGTGCTGCGCCCGCTCCGACAAGGCATTCGCTGTGTCCGAAAACAACACTATATTTTGCGGGTATCAATGGGTATCAATAACTTCCTCTGGATGCTCAACGCTCGCACGCCAAGCGGCGACGAACCGCTGACCAGCGAACTCCCCACCCAACGCCGATCCGCCTACCGGTGAGCCCCTTTGCCCCCAAAACACCGCCCCCCCCCAGAACCGCAAATCACCCCAACTCAGTCACGGATAATTTGTAAATGTAATCCCTGTGTTTTCAATAGGTTTACCCACCGCCCGCAAGGAATCCCAAGATCGGCTTGTTATCCTAAAAGCGACAAAACCAACAATGACTCAGTTGCAACAGAAAGGAAAGGACAACCATTCCACGACCCCGGCGGGACCCAAAAGCCAGAAAGCCTCTCACAGACTCTCAAATACTCTCATTAAAAAAAGTCAACCCTTATGAATGAACAACTTACAACCCTACAGAACAAGGCCATTGAAGCTCTTTTGCTAACGAATACGATCGTTAGAGCGGCAAAAAGAGCAAATGTGAGTGAAGCATCCATTTATCGCTGGATGAAACAGGAAAGCTTCCAGACTGCCCTAAGAGCAGCCCGGTCTGGCCCACACCACCACCCGCCTCCAGCAAATGAGCGTTCGCGCCCTCGACACGCTCGAGAACGTGATGGACGACCAGAAAGCCTCCTCTGCCAGCCGAGTCAGCGCCTCGCGCTTGGCCATGGACATGATGTACCGAGGTGCCGCCATCGACGACATCATCGAACGACTCAAAACCGTCGAAGGGAAACAGTTGAGCCACCAGAATGGATGACACGCAGCAGAAAGCCCTGGAAAGCAATTTCAAAAAGTCGAACGACTCAAAACCGTCGAAGGGAAACAGTTGAGAAAAGTCAGAAAGCCCTGGGCAATTTCAAAAAGTCGGAAAAGTCGGGGAAAAGTCGGGGACAGGAAAAGTCGGGGAAAAGTCGGGAAAAGTCGGGGGAAAAGTCGGGGGAAAAGTCGGGGACAGGCAACGACTTTCCAGGACGCTGGTAGGCCAGCCACGTTCACCTGGCCTGACTTCACATAGGCCGGTCCTTTGAGGCCCGGCGTCCCCGCACCCCCAGAAATCTGCTCCTGGCGAACGACCGTCAGCGACGGTCGTTCGGGGGTTGGGTGGGGGAGATTGAAGTGAACCCCAAACGTGAGACAGTCAGTTAAGGGGGTAGTTGCCGTTCGCTGCAAAAGTATTGCACGGCAGGGTTGATGTAGTCCACTCTGGGGGTAGCTGAGCGGAGGATAGGGCTCTGCGGGGACGCAACCCGAGCGCCGACTCAGTTGCCGGAATGGCTGGAGGCGGCTTCGGCCGCCTCCAAAACCGGGCCTTCCGGCGGCATCCATTCTGGCCCGAAAGCGGTAAATCCCAGGGGTTTGGGGGCGGCGCCCCCAAGCAAGCATGTCGTCGCGGAGCGACTTCATGGCAGCCCCTCCGCCTGCTGCTCGAACTCGGCCGGTGGCCGATAGCCCAGTGCCGAGTGCAGCCGTTTTTCGTTGTACACGCGCTCGATGAATTCGCCGATCGAGGCGTAGGCATCAGCTAAATCTCGGTATTCGGTGCGGTAGACCTCTTCGTACTTCAGCGTCTTCATGAAAGATTCCGCCTGAGCGTTGTCATAGGGATTTCCCTTGCGACTCATGCTGATGGTGATCGTGTGCTGTTGGAGCAAGTCCGTGTAGGCGCGACAGGCATACTGCACGCCGCGGTCAGAGTGATGTACCAGCCCTGGCAAAGGCTGCCGTTGCCGCAGCGCCATGCCTAAGGCCGAAAGGGTCAGCTCGGCTCGCAAAGTGCGGCCCAGAGCCCAGCCAATCACCCGCCGTGAATATGAATCCAACAGCACCGCCAGGTAGACGAACTCGCGGCGCAGCCGGATGTAGGTGATGTCGCCCACCCACAGCTGGTTCAGCGCGCTCGCTGTCATCTCCCGGGCGAGGTTCTCATAGACCGCCAGGGAGTGGCGCGAAGCGGTCGTCACCACGAAGGACTTGCGCCGCAAACAAAGCAGATTGTCTTCCCTCATCAGGCGCAGAACGCGTTTGTGATTCACCTGCAAACCGCGCCGCTGCATCTCCGCCGTAATCCTACGGTACCCATAGTAGGGGAACTCCAGCGCGATCTGCTGCATCGTGTCGCGCAACTCCATCTCGACCGGGTCGCCGGGCGGCCCGGCGCGCCAACGGTAGTAGCCGGCCCGGCTGAGCCCCGTCATGGCACACAACGCGCTCACGGCTTGTCCTTTCTCGGCCGCTTGCCGGATTTCTTCAAACAGGCAGCCTCGCCATTGACGACCGCTGGCGGGTGATGATCCCTGAAATGCTGTAAAGTTTTTTTTAGGAAATCGTTCTCCATCGTCAGCTGGCCGATCTTGCGTTCCAGCTCGGCGGTCCGCTGCAGCTGCGTGAAGCCCTGGGATGGGCCCCGCCGCCCACTGCCGGGGAAGGCCAGCTCACCTCGCGCCCGCCATTCGCCGCGCCAGCGCTCCAACAGTTTGGGGCTCAGTTCTAGCTGGCGCGCCAGCTCGCCGATGGTGCGTCCGGAGTCGATCTCTCTCATCGCCGCGACTTTCAATTCGCGGTTGTAAATTCGTCGGGCCAAATCCATACCTCTCTCCTTTCACTGTATTTGGCCCCTTAACTTTGTGTCTCACTTTTGGGGTGCAGTCCAGATCCCGATCCCTATTCGGAGCCAGATCGGGCAGCTTCAGGGGATTTCTTTGGTAAGGATTCTTCATTTGAGTTCGCCATTCGGCGTCCGGGAAGGCTGTTAAGGCGTTGATCCTAAAAACGGCAGTTGGTCGTCTTCGAACCGCCCCAACCTTGTGACGAGACGTCAGTTGGACCCGAGTGTCATCGGGGACCGGCGGGTGAAGATTGCAACTGCTCCGCAGTTGCAATATCAGCACATAAGATACGTTCTTTCAATATGTTACAACGAATGCTAGAACGTCCAACTGCCGTTTTTAGGTTCAACAACAGGACGGCCTCAAACGCCTGCTCGAAGAGCTGCTGAACCTGGCGATGAGAGCGGAGGTGAGCGAACAACTGGGTGTGGAGCGACACGAGCGCAACCCGCAGCGACAGGGCTGGCGCAATGGCGCCAAGCCCCGCAAGCTGAAAACCCGTGTGGGAGAGCTGGCGCTGAGCGTGCCCCAGGTGCGCCATTGCGAGCCCTACCAGCCGTCGATGTTCGCTCGCTGGCAGCGCAGCGAGCGGGCCCTGCTGGTGGCCTGCGCCGAGATGTATTTCCAGGGCGTCTCGACGCGGCGGGTGCAGCGGGTGCTGGATCAGATGTGCGGCTGCGAGGTCTCGGCGATGACGGTTTCGCGGGTGGCGGCCGAGCTGGATGAGAAGCTGGCCCAGTTCCGCGGGCGGCGTCTGGAGCAGCACGAATACCCCTATCTGATGATCGACGCGCGTTACGAAAAGATACGCCAAAAAGGCGGCATCGTCAGCGAGGCGGTGCTGGTGGTCGCGGGGTTCAACGAGCAAGGGCAGCGTGAAATTCTGGACTGGCGCAACGGCGACAGCGAGTCCGAAGCCACTTGGGGAGAGCTGTTTCGGCAGCTTAAGGACCGCGGTTTCGCGGGCTGCGGCTGATCGTCAGCGACGCCCATGCGGGCATCGTGGCTGCGCTGGGGCGGCACTTCCAAGGGGTGCGCTGGCAGCGTTGCCGGGTGCATTTCAAACGCGAGGTGGCGCGCCAGGTCGCCAACCGGGAATACCGCGAGGTGTTGAGCGACTTGGCCGCGGTGTTTGCTGGAGAAGACAAACAGGAGTGCCTGCGGCGGGGCGAGGAGATGGCCCAAAAGTGGCAGACCCGGCGGCCCAAAGTGGCGGCGATGTTGCGGCAGGGGCTGGAGGATTGCCTGACGGTGCTGGATTTTCCGGAGGGCCACCACCGCCGGCTGGGATCGACGAACATGCTGGAGCGGCTGATGAAGACGCTGCAGCAGCGCACGCGGGTGGTGGGAGTGTTTCCCAACCGGGCCTCCTGCGAGCGGCTGATCGGGGCGATCTTGCTGGAGCGGCATGAGAAGTGGCAACTGGAGCCGCGGCCCTACTTCAGCATGGAGAACGCGGATTGGGAGGCGCTGGGGCAAGCGGCTAGCAAAACGGCCAGGCAGGCGACCTGAGCGCGCCGCCGCTGAGCCGGGACCTGCGGTCGCCCCAGGGGCTCCCTGCGGCCCGGCTCAGCGGCGCAAATCTGAAGAAGGAAAGACACTGGAGAAACAAAGGCACCGTGGAAACAAACAAATTTACAGAAACTTTGTTGCAGTCCTGGGCGGTGATTTCAGCGTTGCTGGCGAACGTGTACTTGCATTATGTTTTCGACTTGTGGGTGCAAGACTGGCGCAAAAAGTCGGCGAACGGCGGGGTAATACTCGTGCGGTACGCGGATGATTTCGTGCTGGGATTCGAGCACCGGAGCGAGGCCGAGCGGTTTCTGGAGGAACTCCGGGAACGGTTGGCGGAGTTCGGGCTGGAGTTGCATCCTGACAAGACGCGGCTGATCGAGTTCGGACGCTGGGCGATAGCAAACCGGCGAAGCCGTGGGGAAGGCAAGCCTGAAACCTTCGATTTTCTGGGGTTCACGCATATATGCGAGATCAACCGGAAGAGCGGGCGCTTTGTGGTTGGGCGCAGGACGGTGCGGAAGCGGATGCGGGCCAAGCTGGCGGAGATTAAGAGCCAGCTTAGGGCGCGGATGCACGCGCCGCCGGGCGAGACCGGCAAGTGGCTGCGGACGGTGGTGCGAGGCTACTTTCAATACCACGGGGTGCCGGGAAACCGCCAGATGCTGGCGGGCTTTCGCTGGGCGCTGGCCCGGCACTGGCGGCGGACGCTTCGGCGTCGCGGCCAGAAACGCCGGATAAGCTGGGGCCGGTTCTACCGGCTGCTGGACGCGTATCTGCCGCAGCCACGATGTTGTCACCCGTTTCCAAGTGTGCGCTTTGCCGTTACCCATCCGAGGTAAGAGCCGTATGAGTTGATGCTCACGTACGGATCTGTGCGGGGGGTGCCGGGCAACCGGCATCCCTACCGCGACCGCTCCCCGGCTCCCCGGCGAGATTTCGCCGCCCTGGCTCAGCGCCGCCGCCGCGCCGCGCGCTTGTTCGCCGCCGCCAAGATGACGCAGGCGGAGATTGCCCGCCAACTCGGCGCCAGCCGCCAGAGCGTCAGTCGTTGGTACCTGGCATGGCAGCACGATCAGCCGGGCTGGCTCGCTGGCGCTGGCCGGGCGGGCCGCAAACCGAAACTCGACAAGCGGCAACGCAAGGTGCTGGACAAGGCGCTGCGGCAGGGAGCGTCAGCCCACGGTTTTGGCGCCGCTCTGTGGACCTTGCCGCGGGTGGCCACTCTCATCGAGCGGCTCACGGGAGTCTGCGACCATCCCGGACATGTGTGGAAAATTCTGGGAGCCCTGAACTGGACGCTGCAACGGCCCGCCAAACAAGCTCGGGAACGCAACGAAAAAGCCCGGCGCGAATGGCTGGCCGAACGCTGGCCGGCCATTAAAAAAAAGCCCGGCGCCGAAAAGCTTGGATCGTCTTCCAGGACGAAAGCGGTGTCACGGAGCGGCCGCCGGTGAGGAGAGCCTGGGCGCCGAAGGGCGAGACTCCGCGCTTGATTCATGCCTTCAACTGGAAGAAGTTGTCGATCTCTGCCGCGCTGGGTTTCCGCTGGGACGGCCAACGCTGCCGTCTGTGGTTCCAACTGCGGCCGGGCAGCTATAACGCGGCGGGCCTGATTGATTTCCTGCGGGATCTGAAAAAACACCTGCGAAGACAGCCGGCCATTCTGATCTGGGACGGCTTGCCGGCGCACAAAAGCCGGGAGATGCGAGCTTATCTGGAGAGCCAGAAGAGCTGGTTGAGGTGGAAATGCTGCCCGGCTACTCGCCCGATCTGAATCCGCTGGAAGACCTGTGGGGCAACGTGAAGGGCCAGGAACTCGCCAACCGCTGCGTGGAGGGATTAGCGGACGCCGAGGCGGCCCTGCGAAGCGGCCTGGAGCGAGTGCGCCGATCCAAACTGCCGCTCTCTTTCTTGCGTCACACCGGTCTTCTTTTTTGACCCATGTTGTCACTCTATTTTGCGAGACTCAGTAGAGCCTTTGAGCCGCGAAACGGCGCCGGATCGTAGCCCATGGGTGGAGCGAAGCGAAACGCTGGGTCCGAGACCCTGCGAGGGAAGCCCCGGACGCGCGCCTTTGCGGGTCCGTACCCCTGACGAGTGATCCAGGGCGTGAGCTGCACCCGACGTTCTCCAGGGGCGTCGGCGAGTCGGATGTCGCGGTTTTCTCCGCATGAAAAGGCCAAACTGGCAGACAAACATGCCACTTTTCCCAGGCTGCTGCACGAAAACAACACGAAAATTCCGCCCCCTGTCAGCCCGGAAGCATTCCGGGTTTGTCAGTGCGCCTATACTGAAATCCTGTCGCGTTCGGGCAGAAAATTTCGGGGCGCCGTTCAGAGCCGCAGGCGTCAGCCCGCGCTCCTCGCCCGAAAACGTACCCACGCCGGCAGCGGCCGCGGAAACCCTTTTTCCTTGCGGCTGGTTCCGCGTTAGGAAAGAAGAATGACGCAGCGAAAAGTTGCACCTCTGCTGGTTCTCCTGTTTGCGAGTCTGTGGTTTGTCGCCGGGACGCCGCTCGCTGCTCAATCGGCGACTGCTGCCGGCCACGCCAGTCGCGACTTCTCATCACCAGTCGCGGAAGCTCGCGAGGTTGTCAAAGCATGGCTGGCTGAGCACGACGCGCCCGGCCTCACCATCGCCGTCATGGCCGGCGGAGAGATAGTTTGGTCGCAAGGCTTCGGGATGGCGGATCTGGAGAACGGCGTGCCGGTCCGGCCCCACACCAAGATGCGAATCGGAAGCGTGTCGAAGTCGCTGACTTCGGCCGCGGTCGGTCTGCTTTACGAACAGGGCAAGCTGGATTTGGATGCCGCGGTGCAAAAGTATGTTCCTTCGTTTCCGAAAAAGCGTTACCCGATCACAGCCCGTCAGCTTGCCGGACACCTGGCCGGAATCCGCGGCTATCTGCCCGGCAGCCGGTCGGAAGTTTTCAATATGCGCCATTACGACTCGGTCGTGGCAGGCTTGGAGCTGTTTCAAGACGACCCTCTGTTGTTCGAGCCGGGAGAAAAGTATAGCTACTCAAGCCACGGATTCAACCTTCTCAGCGCCGTGGTCGAGGGGGCGTCCGGACAGGATTTCCTTTCCTACATGCAAGAGAATGTCTTTGATCCCCTCGGCATGAAGAACACAACGGCCGACCACACGGACCGGGTGATTCCGCACCGAACCCGTTTCTACGAACGCAACGACGCCAGGACCTGGGAAAACGCGCCCTATGTGGATAACAGCTACAAGTGGGCGGGGGGCGGCTTTATCTCGACAGCCGAGGACCTTCTGCGCTTTGGCCAGGGAATCATCAGCGGAGGGCTCCTGAAACCCAAGACGGTGCAACTGCTGCTCACTCCACAGCGAACGAAGGATGGCAAACCAACCGGCTACGGCATCGGCTGGCGTACCGGCGCCGACGATCACGGCCGTCGCCGGATTGGACACGGAGGCGGTTCAGTCGGAGGGAAGGCACAGTTTGTGATCTATCCCGATTCCAAGGTGATTCTGGCGATGATGATCAACACGGGCTCCCTCGATTTGGGAGATTTGCCCTTTGAGATTGCCAGTCTGTTTGTTGAGTAGACGCAATACTGTTCAGTTAGCAGTTCCGCGCGGAGGGTTTTGGTTCAATGGCACGTGCTCTTGTATCGGGCAGCAACGAACGAACGCCTCACTAACGCCTCACAGAGCTTTGCTTGCAGAGGCGTAAGCATGCGGTTGTTCTCCTGCGCCCTGTCCGCGGACTTCCGTCCGCGGCTCTGTCCGGGCGTCTGAAATTTCCTGCCACAATCGGAAACGATTTGACTATACGGATACTAAGTGGACAGTATTGCGGCTAGACCGAAGTTCCAGGGGCAAAACGACAGTAAGTTATTGATTCTGCGGCGGAAAGGCGGCCGGCGAAATTCGCTCTTCTGGCTACAGGCCCAGCAGCTCCAAGGCCCGCTTTTGCAGCGCCGTCGGCGCGGTCCGTTGTTCGAACGTCGCCGCGCTCCCCTCGCCCTCCTCGCCGCCGACCCGGCAGGTGTTTTGGCAGCGCGTCGCCAGGGCGTCGAGCAACGTCTGGAAGCTGTGCACGGGCAAGCCCTCCGAGGTGCGGCGGCTCGCCTTTTTCTTCTTCACCGCCGCCGAAGGCTCGGCCGGCGCCACCGGATCGCGTTGCTGCCGGCCGGCCTCCAGCTGCTCGTCTTCAAACAGCAACTCCGCCCACGCTTGGCGCATCCGCCACTCCACGTAATAGGCCAGCAGACACAAAAAAATATGCGCCCGCACGTGGTCCGGCGTGCGGTGAAAGGTCGGCCGCACCCGCAGATCCGCGCCTTTCATGCAGCGAAACACCCGCTCCACGCGGGCCAAACTCTTGTAGGAACGCACCGCGTCTTCGGCCTTCAGATCGGCCTTCTTTTCGCTGCTGCGGATGACGTAGATGCCGTCCAGCGCCGCTTCTGCTTCGACCGCCGCCGTGCGCCGCCGCCAGCGGAAAACGCCCTCGCCGATGGTCGTCTCAAAATGCTTGCCCATCTTGTAGCGGTCCTGCACGCGGCCCGCCTTGCGTCCGATCTCGGCGGCGGTCAGCGGGGTGCGTTTGCGCCGCGCCACCTCGGCCTCGATGCGCTCGAATTCCTTCTCGCTGGCCGCCAGCAGCTCGTCGCGCTTGCGCCCGCGCTCCTCGGCCAGCAGCGGGTTATAGCAGGCCACCAGCCGCTCGCCGGGATAGTCGGGGGAGTGAATTTCAGCCAAGTTTTTCTTGTCGAACAACGATAACTGCAACGCGCCTTCGCTGGCCAGCCGCCGCAGCGCCGGCGCGCGCAGCGCCGAGATCCAGCCCAGCCCGCGATGTTGCCGCAGGTTTTCAATCTGCGTTTGGGTCCACAAACCGCGGTCGCCCACCAGCACCACGCGCTCGAGCCCGAAGCGCCGCCGCAGCGTGTCGACCTGATCGGGCAGCGTCGCCGGATCGCCCGTGTTGCCGGGGTAGACGCTGACCGCCAACGGCCGTCCTTGGCTGTCGGCGAGCACGCCGTAGACGATGATCGGCTTGCCCTTTTTGCGGTCGCGGCTGTGGCCGAACGCCGCCAGCGGGCAGTGGCGTCCTTCGTAGTAGCTGCTGGAGACGTCGTAGAGCACGGTGTCGCCGGCCGCGAGATGCCGCGCCGCGAGCTTCTTTTCGATGCGTTTTTGGCGGGCCAGCAGCCAGTCCAGCGCCGCGTAGAGGTCGTTTTCGTCGGCGTCTTCGACGCCCAGCTGCTCAGCCAGCGTGGAGTGCTGCCACAGCCTGGTGGTGGCCAGTTTCGAGCCGGGATGCAGCAGCCGCTCGACGATCATGGCCACGACGAGGTCGCGCTGGCGCGAGGGTTTGGACCCCAGCAGGCGTTCGAGGCCGAGCTGGCGGAGTGTACCGAGAACAGCTTCAACGTGGCCGTGGGGGCGGCAGCGTTCGACCAGGAAAGCTTCGGCGGCGGGTACAAAGGATTCGCCGGCGAGCGAGCGGCGGATGACGTCGATGAGGGAATCGGGCAGGTGGGAGAGGTTGCCGAGGGTTTCGTGTTTGACCTGCTGGCCGGCGCGAAAGGAGCGGCGGAGCAGGTGGGAGGTATAGATTTTGTTTTTGTAGCGGCGAGTAGTGGTGGCTACATGAACAGCACCTGATCTAGATGGCATAAAGCTATGATAGCATATCTAGAGCAAAAAGTCCAGAAGAAAGTCACTAATTAGTGGCTACAAAAAGCACTTCGAGACCACCCCAAACCGACCCTAACTCCCTTTCTTGGTTACTCTTACGCCGAAATCGGCCCCTGGAACTTCGGGCTAGACGCCAAGAACAGAACGGGTCAGCGCGGGGAAGACACCTCAGCGCAGGGAAGACGCGTGTGCAAATCGACGCCAGCCTGGCCGCCAGTCAGAATTTCGCCGAGAGCCCGCCGTCCACAAGCAGTTCGGTCGCTGTGACGTATTTCGCTTCGTCTGATGCCAGGAAGAGCGAAGCGTAGGCAACGTCCCAGGCATCTCCCATCTTTCCGGTCGGGCACATGGCATTGCGCCGTGCAACGGCTTCATCCACGTTGCCGTCACCGTACTGATCGGCAATTCGGTGGGCGACGAGCGGCGTGTGCATGAGCCCGGGGATGACGCAATTGCAGCGAATTCCTTGTTTGACGTAGCGCATCGCCATCGCCTTCGTGAACTGAAGCAGACCGGCCTTGGCGGCGTAGTAGGCGGCCATGTCGCGGCCCAGGTATCGAACGCCGGCAATGGAGCCGACGTTGACGATCGCTCCCCGGCCCTGCCCCTCCATCACCGGAAGGACGTACTTGCAAGTCAGGAAGACGCTTTTGAGATTGAAGCTCATTTGCGTGTCCCAGTCTTCCTCCGACATCTCCACGGCTCCGCCGGGCACTGAACCTCCGACGTTGTTCTGAAGGATGTCGATACTCCCGAAACGCTCGACGCAAGCAGCGGCCATGGCCCGGACCTGCTCCGCTTCGGTGACGTCGGCCTGATAGGACTCGCAGACCCCGCCTTCCGCCTGGATGATGTCTCTGGCCTCATCGGCGGCGGCGCGGTTGATGTCAGCCGCAAAGACCTTCGCGCCTTCCCGAGCGAACAGCACGGCGGTGGCTTTGCCATTCCCCCATCCCGGACCCACCGAGCCGGCGCCGGCGACCAGCGCCACTTTGTCTTGAAGCCGAAGATACATAGTCTTGAATCCCGCTATTGAACGAGATGCCGGAACGCCGATGGCTGGCGTTTCATTCCAGCACATCATTTCAGCACATCATTCCAACACAGGGGTGGTCAGTCAGGAACCCGGCGAGGCTGCTCCCCCGTAGATGCGTTTCATGTCGGGAAGCTCGGTGCAGTAGTAATGAACCCAAATGTAGACGTGGCTGAACGCCGCGGCCAGCAACGCGGCTCGAGACGCCGTGTAGAGCCCCGGCAGCCAAACGGCCAGCAATCCGAAAGTGTACATGCCATTTCGCGTATACCGAAAGATGCCTTTCCGCACCAGAGGCTTTGTCCGATAGGACGGGTCAAAGTGGTCGATCCCCATGGCGCGCTTGAAAGTGAAATACCGTGCCACCGAGTAGAAAAGATACATCACGGGCGCCAGCAGAAGCGTCGCCACGGCATCCAGCAACGTTTTGTCCGCGGGTAGCGTGTTCTGATTGGCGATACCGAGACCGATCAACGCATAGAACCTCCCAAGACCCCAGAACGCAAAGCCCGCCGCGTAGAGGCGAAAGCCGTTCTCGCTCAGGTGGCTGGTGAACCACTGCTTATGCAGCTCGAGCCGCCAGCATAGCCAAACGTAGGTCTGGTGGGCGACCGGAAAAGCGATCGCCATCCAAAACCACGCCTCCGCCGGGCGCCCCCCGTATGAGCCGGCGAGAAACGTCTCATCGCGACAGATCAACGCGACAGCCGAGAGCAACCCGGCCAGCAGCAACCCATGAAGAGCTTGTCTCTCGAACATGGCTGTCAGCTTGATGCGGGCAAATCCCGGAAACCTGCGAGCCGCACATTATCCATGATAGGCGCGCGATGGCAACTCTCCGAATCAGTCTCCGAATTTCGCTGCCAGCCGTAGACAAATCATCAGCCGGGGCGCTATCGTCTTAGAGGTGGCGCGGGCAAGCGGCAAGCGTCGGTTCCAAACTGCCTCTACTCCGCCGGCTCAACGGCTCAACGGATTAACTGCTCAACGGTTCAACGGAGAAATCCCATGACGAAAAAGATCGTGCTTCTGATGACGTGCTTGACCGCTTTTCTGTGGGCGGACCAGAAGGGCTGGTATCCGCACGAAGGCGGTCTGATGAAATACCGCGTGAAGATCCGGTTCGGCTTCGAGCCCGAAAACACCATGCCCAAAGGCTGGTATTTCGGGCGCGTGTCGGCTGTTGCCACCGATTCCGCTGGGCTAGTCTACGTCTTCCAGCGGGGCGATGTGGCCGACCCGCTCTTGGTCTTCGATGCAAAAGGCAAATACGTCCGCTCTTGGGGCCGTGGCATGTTCGGCAACGAACACGGGCTGCGGGTGGACCCCGATGGCAACGTTTGGGTCACTGACAACGGTGATCACCAAGTCATCAAGTTCAGCAACAAGGGCGAGCGGCTGCTGACGCTGGGCGCCAAGGGCGAGTCCGGTGAAGATGACAAGCATTTCTACCGCCCGGCGGATATCGCCTTCGGGCCCGACGGGTCTGTTTACGTGGCCGATGGTTACGGCAATGCTCGCGTCGTCAAGTTCTCGCCCAAGGGCAAGTACATCACGGCTTGGGGCAAGCATGGCACGGGTCCGAGCGAGTTTAACATTGTCCACTCGGTCGCGGTCGATTCGAAGGGCACGGTCTACGCCAGTGACCGCGAGAACAACCGTATCCAGATCTTTGATTCGAACGGCAAATTCCTCAAGATGTGGACCCACCTCGGCGCCACCCAGAACATCTTCATCACGCCCGCAGATGAGATGTGGATTATCACCCATCGCGACAATATCGAGAACATCACCTACGACACGCTCGCCGGCCGCATCATGCGAATTGACATCGAGACCGGTAAGATCCTAGGCGCAATGGAAAGCCCGGGCCACTGGATCCACGTGACGCCCGAGAAAAACATCTTCATCGGCAGCCTGAGCGGCAACGTCTTTCGCTGGTATCCCGCCTGGCTGGAGAAGGCTGCGGGCGCCGACGAAGGGCTGAAGCCGTCGAAATAGCGGCCGTGGCCGTCCAAAGCGTCTCGCGCTACCACAGCGGATGAGGGTTTTCGCGGAGGGCTTCGCGAAGACCGGGCGATCAGACGGGCATGGGCCTCAAGGACTGCCTCGATACGGGAGTAGTGGTTCACCGGCTCAGGCGTTCGAGCAGTTCCGCGCGCCGCTCGGTAAACTCATCGATCGCCGTCAGAAACGGGCTCTGAAACGAGATCGACGAGACCGATGGACACACGTTCATCGCGATGGCCGAGCCTTTGCGTGCATTGCTAAGCCTGGCCGCCATTATTTTTCCGCACGGCCGGCCCGAGAAAACCAGCCCCGCTCAACACCTTGGAGGTCAAACATATATATTATTGAGTGGTTGGCCCGTTTTACGATCTTCTTACGCGTATAAGGGTGAAGAAGAAACAGAAAGGTCGAACGCAAAGGAAACGTTTTGGGGACGGGGTCGCCGTACCGCTTACTTTTCCGGTGTTCGTTTGAGGTTCTTCAGTTAAGTTTCAATGGGGTATTTAGTTGACTCCAGTAGCCACTACATCTTGGGGGTGGGGGTGCCGGCCCTGGTGGCCTCGACCATTGTCTTATAGGGAGCAGGGTCGGCGGCGACCGCCTGCTGGAGGAGGCGATAGAAAAGTTTGCCGCGCGACCGTGAGGTCCGCCGGTTGAAGCGGAACGTGAACTCGTCCAGGTAGTAGTCCAAATACTCGTGACTGACAGCCCCCTGGTGGGTCCCCAACAGCCAGCGCTTTAGCAGAGAGGCGACACGATGGACTCTCGGAGCAGCTTACTCGCCGATTGCCGCTTCCCGCGCAGCACGGTGACTTCATGGCGGTATCCTTTGTTCTCCAATCCCGCATAGCCTTCCCAGCCGTCGGTGTGCACGAGGCTGCCAGGTTGGATAGCTTCTTCTTCAGATCCGACGGAGCCGGATGCGACCCATACCGCGCCCATCCTCCTCGGCAAGCTTTCAATGGGGTATTTAGTTGACTCCAGTAGCCACTACATCTTGGGGGTGGGGGTGCCGGCCCTGGTGGCCTGGAAAATCGACCGAGGCCTGGTAACCGCAGTGCGCAGAGCAGCAGATTGCGTTTGCTGGCCCATGAGGACTGGATCGTACTCCCCATTGTCTTATAGGGAGCAGGGTCGGCGGCGACCGCCTGCTGGAGGAGGCGATAGAAAAGTTTGCCGCGCGACCGTGAGGTCCGCCGGTTGAAGCGGAACGTGAACTCGTCCAGGTAGTAGTCCAAATACTCGTGACTGACAGCCCCCTGGTGGGTCCCCAACAGCCAGCGCTTTAGCAGAGAGGCGACACGATGGACTCTCGGCAGCAGCTTACTCGCCGATTGCCGCTTCCCGCGCAGCACGGTGACTTCATGGCGGTATCCTTTGTTCTCCAATCCCGCATAGCCTTCCCAGCCGTCGGTGTGCACGAGGCTGCCAGGTTGGATAGCTTCTTCGACAAAGGCTTCCAAGCTCGCCGCTGAGGCATCCGCGATCCGACGGAGCCGGATGCGACCCATACCGCGCCCATCCTCCTCGGCAGCAACCGCAACTAACGCTTTGCCAACCATTTCGCGACCTCGGACGCCCTCTTCGACTCCGCCCACATACGTTTCGTCCACCTCCACCCGGCCGACCAGCCGATTGCGACCGGGGCGCACCATGGCGCGGCGGAACTTGTGCAGCCAGGTCCAGGCGGTTACATAGCTACCCAAACCCAAGACCCGCTGCAACTCCAGCGCGCTGGCCCCGCCTTTTTGCGTTGTCACCCACCAAGCCGCCCGGAACCACAACGTCAAGGGCTTGCGGGTGTCCTGGAAAATCGTGCCCGCCGTCACCGAGGCCTGGTAACCGCAGTCGGCGCAGAGCAGCAGATTGCGTTTGCTGGCCCATGAGGACTGGATCCCACAGCGCGGGCACACGAACCCCTCCGGCCAGCGCAGCTTCAGCAGGTACTCCCGGCACGCCTCCTCGGTCGAGAATCGAGCTTCCAACTCGACGAGGTTTCGGGGGTAGTCCTCCTTCATGCCCCCAACCACAACATATTGTGGCTACTGGAGTCAACTAAATACCCCATAAGTTTCATTTCGGGAAAGGAAGGAAGACTATGGCAAACGATGCAATGCTGTTGAGTGTTGACGAGATACGCTTCACGTCGCCGAAGGGATTCAGGAGGCGGTTTTATGCCGTGGGAATTGTGGCTGACAATCTCGGCAAGGTCGTGGTGACGGAACCGCCGGCGTCCACTGTCGTGAGGCACCGGCCAAATAAAGGCAAACCGGGTGTCTGGGATTTCCCTGGTGACGGGTATTCACTGTACCAAAGGACGGGCGGCCTGCCCGATATCATCCTGGCTCACCTGCTCATTGTTCGCGACAAGGGTGCTACGCGGCGCGTGGGGGAGACGATTCAGGAAATCGCCGCCAGTAGCGCGGCAAAGAGTGCCATCAAAGCGGTGAGCAGTGCCGTTACCACGGCTGCACCTGGGCTCGGATTGGTGTTGCCTGTTGTCAACTTAATTAGTGGTCTCCTCGCCAAGAAGAAAGATAAAGTTGTTTGGACGCTGTCCGGCTCCCTGATCCTGACGTCTGACCGCAAGCAGCAAAGCACGCTGTCGGAGATCGTCACTGCCCCGGATGGCGACCTAAACCTTGACGTGGATTTATTTCTCTTTGACGGTGCGGCCGACGAGGACACGCTTGCGGACACCAACGACGTCGAGACTCGGCTGAAAGCGGACGGGCTTCTCTTTACAGAAGCTGACTCTTCTGCCGCAAGTTCCGCTGGCACCGGTGGTTGACCAAGCGGCGATTCTGGCCGCCGGCTCCGCCAGATCAGCCTTGAGCGGCTTCGCAAAACACGGGTTGCGCGTTTGCGGAAATGGATAGAGCGGCTGCGGGAACTGACCCAGCAACGCGCCGAACAGCAGGCCTTCCCTGAGGCCACGGATGCGATGCGCAGGAGGAGAAGACATGCTTGTCATCATCAGCGATCTACACCTGACCGATGGAACGTCGGGAGAAACCATTCGTGCCGGTGCCTTTCGTGCCTTTCGCGAGCGACTCCGCGATATGGCCTATGATGCTTCCTGGCGCGCGGACGGCAAATACAAGCCCATCGAATCGGTCGATATCGTCCTGCTGGGAGACATTCTCGATCTCATCCGCTCGACGAAGTGGCCGGCAAGCCCGCAGGACGCCGGCTATGTCAGACCCTGGGATGCACGCAAGAAACCGGACCTCTTTCAAAAGAAAATCGCCGAGATCAGCGGAGCGATTCTCCGCAAGAATAAAGAGTCGCTCGACGTTCTCAAGAGCCTCAGCTCAGGAAACCAGATCACCTTGCCGCCGATCGGTCCGGACGACGAGCCGGCCAAAGTCTCTCGCGAACCCGATGACCCCAAGCGCCAGCGCGTCGATGTGCGTGTTCATTATTTGATCGGCAACCACGACTGGTTCTACCACCTGCGAGGCACACGGTATAACCAGATACGCCGCCGAGTCGTCAACGCCATCGGGCTGGCGAACTCTCCCGATCAACCGTCCCCTCACGATCCCGACGAGTCCAGCGCGATTACCCAGGCGTATGACGAGCACCGCATCTTCGCCCGCCACGGCGACATCTACGACCCATTCAACTACGAAGGCGACCGCGACGGCTCCTCGCTCGGCGACGCCATCGTCGTCGACCTGCTCAATCGCTTTCCGACAGAGGTGGAACGCAAAATGGGGCGTCAGCTGCCCAAACCTTGCGTGGCAGCCCTCAAGGAGATCGACAACGTGCGGCCGTTGGTCGTCATCCCGATCTGGGTCAACGGGGTGCTGCGCCGCACCTGCCCGGACCGCCAACAGATCAAAGCCGTGAAGGACATCTGGGACGGCCTCGTCGATGACTTCCTCAAGCTCGACTTCGTGAAGGAAAGGGACACCTGGAATCCCTTGGACAAGGTAGACAAGCTCGAACTGGCTCTCAAGTTCTCGAAGGGGATCTCGCTGGGGTCCGCCAGCCGGCTGCTCGGCTGGTTCAACGAGAAGTTCGGAGGCAGCGAGGGCTCCTATCACGAGCACGCCTCGACGGAACGCGAATACAAGAATCGCAACGCCCGCTATATCGTCTACGGCCACACGCACCATCAGGAAATCGTTCCGCTCGATGCCTCCTTCTCGCGTTCGGGCATGTTGGAGCAAATCTACATGAACTCCGGCACCTGGCGCCGCGTTCACGAGCTGGCCCAGGCCAATCCCAAGGAAGAGGAGTTCTTGAGCTTCAACGTGTTGACATACATCGGCTTCTTCAAGAAGAAAGGTCAGCCTGACGACGAGCGCCGCGGCCGGCCCTTCGAGTTCTGGTCCGGAGCCCTGGGCGTGCCGGAGTCCTAAGGGCCTATCCAAGAATTACTTTGCAGTTTTTACAGGATGGAGGGTGTACCTCCATGCCGGCAGGGTGTCGTGCTTGGTCATCGCAAGTTGACGAATCGCCTGCTGGGAAACCTTGGTTCCTGTAGCATAGCTTTTCCTCACCAGGTAGGCCCTCACCCGCAGGCCGGCAGCCGTAGTCGTAGTGCGGATGAAGTTGAGGATCTTCTCGTAGCTGAAGAGCGGTTCCGCGGCCCAGTTCTTGCGGATTTCGCTAAATAACCGGTGCTCGATCGGATTCCATTTGGAGGCACCCGGGGGTAGTGGCTGACGGTGACGCTCAGGCCGTGGCGATTGCAGAGTTTCTGCTGAAGGGCCGTCTTGCAGGCGCGGTGGCGGGGGCAGTTGCTGCCGCCGCTGGCGGCCAAGATCAAAAGCCGCTTGGCTTGCGGGTAGGTTTTCGAGCCCTCCCAACTGCACCAACCGCCCGGCGTGCAGCAATGGGGTTCTCATGGTGTTAGAGTTCCTCCTGGTGTCGGAAGAACTCTAACAAAGTCGCCGTCAGACTGTGCAGTCCTGACGAGCAAGCGCAGCAGACCACTCGTAACCAGTTTGGAGGGGTCAACAGAAGGACTGAGGGGTATCCGCCGGAGTCTTACGACCCGACTAATATGAAATAAGTACGCTCCATAATGAGGTATTATTTATGGGCAGGCCCTAAGGAGAAGATTCATCCGGATCCAACCGACAAAGATTCGCAGCATGAATCGAGGGAAGGATTCTACAGGCTGTGGCGGAAAGTGCAGCGGAAAATTCCCGAAAAGGCTCTGATTCACCAAAGCGTCTTTGACAGAATAAATGCGGGGATCGGCTACAATCCGTCGAACCTGCCGCAAGCGTATTCGATCGTTCAGTGGGACGGGGAGATCTCTGCCTCCACGAAGTCCACTGCGGCATAGACCACCCGTGGTGCAAGCGGGTTCGGCGAAAAATGGGGACTGCCAGCCGATTTTCGTGACTCGTAAGCGCCGTGGGTTTAATCAAAGTGGACACGAGAATCGGTGGCTGTACCCGATTTTTCGCACTTACGGCGGCCACCGAAGCTTCTTACACTGGCAGCTTCTCGATACCAAAAAGTACATCTGCCCTCTACTCCTCCTCCTGGGCCCCCGCCAGCCGGTTGATCACCGACAGGTCTTCCAGGGTGGTGATGTCGCCTGAGACCTTGTCGGTGGTGACGATCTCTCTTAGCAGGCGGCGCATGATTTTGCCGCTGCGAGTTTTGGGGAGGGCATCGGTGAAGCGGATTTGCTCGGGGCGGGCGAATTTGCCGATCTCATTCCCCACCCACTCCCGCAACTCGGCGGTTAGCTCGTCTCCGCCTTCGTAGCCCTGTTTCAGCGTTACAAATGCAACGATGGCTTGTCCGGTGATTTCGTGGGGCTTGCCGATTACCGCGGATTCGGCGACAGCTTCGTGGTGCACGAGCGCTGACTCCAGCTCGGCGGTGCTCAGGCGGTGGCCGCTGACGTTCATCACGTCATCCACCCTTCCCAGGACCCAGATGTAGCCGTCCTTGTCGCGCCTCGCGGCGTCGCCGGTGAAGTAGACGCCGGGAATCTGCGACCAATATTGTTCTTTGAAGCGCTCGGGATCTCCCCAGATCGTCCTTATCATCGCCGGCCACGGCTTCCTGATGATGAGGTAGCCCTCGCCTCCAGGCTCGACGGAGTTGCCTTTCATGTCGACGACATCGGCCACGATGCCCGGCAAGGGGAAGGTCGCTGAACCCGGTTTCGTTGGCGTCGCTCCCGGCATCGGCGAGAGCATGATCGAGCCGGTTTCGGTCTGCCACCAGGTGTCGACAATCGGGCAGCCTTCTTTCCCGATCACGCGGTGATACCACTCCCAGGCCGAGGGGTTGATGGGTTCGCCGACCGAGCCCAGCAGCCGCAGACTCGACAGGTCGTGTCCGGCGGGCCATTGGTCGCCGAACTTGATGAATGCCCGAATGGCGGTCGGCGAGGTGTAGAAGACGTTGACGCGGTATTTTTCGATGATGCGCCAGAAGCGGTCCGGCCGCGGAAAGTCGGGAGCCCCTTCGTACATCACCGTGGTCGCCCCGGCCAGCAGGGGCCCGTAGACGATATAGCTGTGGCCGGTGACCCAGCCGATGTCGGCGGCGCACCAGTAGGTGTCCTCGTCCTTGATGTCGAAGACCCAATCGAGTGTGGCGCGAACCTGCACCTGATACCCGCCCGTGGTATGAACGATGCCCTTGGGCTTGCCGGTTGTCCCGGAGGTGTAGAGCACGTAAAGCGGGTGCTCGGAATCGAGTTCTTCGGCGGGGCATTCCTCGCTGAGGCCGTTGTCCAGGTCGGACCAGAAGTGGTCGCGTCCTTCTGTCATCGAGACTTCGCTATTGGTGCGCTGGAAAACAATACAGTCCTTGACGCTGGGGCAGTCCGTCAGAGCGTCATCGACGACTTTCTTGAGGAGAACCTCTTTGCCGCGCCGCCAGCCTCCGTCGGCGGTGATCACGACCGCGGCAGCGAGGTCCAGGATGCGGACTTTCAGAGCTTCGGCCGAGAAGCCCCCGAACACGACGCTATGGGTAATGCCGAGCCTGGCGCAGCCGAGCATCGCGATCGGAAGCTCGGGAATCATCGGCATGTAAATGATGGCGCGGTCCCCTGCTTTGAGGCCCAGCTTCTTCAGCGCGTTGGCGAAACGGGCGACCTGGCGATATAGCTCCTGATAGGTGAGGACGCGCTCGTCTCCGGGCTCGCCTTCCCAAATGATGGCCGCCTTGTTCTTGCGCGGGGTGGAAAGATGGCGGTCCAGGCAGTTGTAGGCCATGTTAGTCTTGCCGCCGGCGAACCATTTGGCAAAGGGCGGCTCCCACTCGAGGACCTGCGACCATTTGGAGAACCAATGCAGCCGCTCCCCGGCGAACTTCCCCCAGAACTCCTCGGGAGACTCGGTGGCTTCCTTGTAGAGCTGGTGATACTGCTCCATGCTGCCCACATGGGCGCTCTTCGAGAAGCTTTCCGGCGGGTTGTATAGATTGTCAGCGGACATACGTTTCTCCAGCCAAGCGTCGTTCAGCCAGGCATCTCAACCAAGTTTCAGGGGATTATGACGACAGACAAACAACTATACAACAGGGGGGTTGGGGGCCGCAGCCCCAAGAATTGTCCAATACAAGATGAGCCTGAAGGGAGGGTGTGTCTTCGTTCGAAGATTCGTCTCCACGCTGGCCTGGGACTCCTTCGCGAGCGGGCCTCCGCTCGGTCGAAAACCCACGGGTTTTCATTTTTCTGGGGTGGGCCGCAGGCCCATGGGCACTCCCTTATGGTAAGAAGATCCCGCCCGATGGGAGCAGGCATGTCCCGACCGGAGTGCCGAGCGTGCCCACGACCACGTGAACGCCGCTTATTGTGACCGTGTTGTTGTTATCCGCCAACACAGTCAACGGGTCTGAGGAGACGGAGGCGTCCTGGGCGAGGTTGAAGGTGCCGGCTGTTTGCGTGAGCAGGAAGGCGTTGTCGTTGGCGCCATCGGAGAACGTATCCTGCACATGGAAGCAGAGAGTCGCCCCCGCGTACTCCGTCTCCACATCGAAGTCTTCCAGAGTGGTGAGGCCAAACCCGCCAATTGGATCCGGAAAAGTCATGTTCTGGACCGTCAATTGAAGGTCTCCGCTGGTCATGGCGAGCGCGTTCCCAACCCTGACGATGGGCCCCTCGAAGATCGAGTCGAGCCCCAAGAACCCGGGACCTTGCAGGACTTTGCCGCCCCCTAGCAGCCCGTGGTAAAAGTACAAAAATATATAAAGTACGTGACAATAAAAACATCTTGGTGTATAATTGTTTCATGGCAATGGGACGACGCAACCAACGGCAGCGCCAGAAAGGGCTGTGGGAAAATTGAACCCGACCATTCGAACCTCAGCTAGAAAGGGCTCGGACATTGTTTCCTCCGGATGTTAGATGACAGCGGGACAATAGATGAGAGCGAGAAATCGAAAAGGGGTAACTGCGTGGCTCACGACATCCAAACTGTTGTACGAGCTCCCATCGAAATTCCTGTGGTGCAATAAATTACGGACTAAGTCAAGACGTATCGTAACATTCTTCTAACAAATTGTGTCCTGGCGGTTCTCAGGATGATCAGCCGGGATCGGCGCGATGTCGAGAGCCGATTACAGCCCGAATCCCGCCCAACTAGGCTGAGAAAAGGACTCTGGCTGTGAAGAAACAAGTCTCTGTTATTGGCGATCGGACAAACCTGCCAAGCGGACTCGGATCACAGGTTCATTTTCGGAGCCAAAGTGAAGGACTAAGCGCGGTTTTTCGAAGAGCAGCCGCGAGGCTTGGGTTTGAGGCAGACGCTCTGGCAGGCCACGGAATGAGGCGGTTTGTGCAGTTCCCTAGCGTGCCGCCCGCCGTGCAAGTCCGACTACGCGAAAAAAAGGTACAGCCACCGATTTTCGCCGTCCGTCTTGTCGGAAACAAAGCGGTTCAACCAGCGAAAATTGGGTGGCAGTCCCCCTTTTTCGTTCGCGGCACTTCTGCCACGGGGCCGCTAGGGCGTCGGGCAAGCCCCGGCTGCTCCCTGCACCGTGCCCGATCCTGAGAGATTGAGGAAAGTGACCGGCGAGCCGCTGTTGCGGCCCTGGATGTAGGTCTGGATCGCGGGCTGACTATTCGCGGCACCACCGACGCCCGCCCCGCCCGGAAAGTCCAAAGACCACTCCATCAAGGCCTAAGGCGGAGTCGGACAGCCGCCGCCTCCCTGGACCGTGCCTGACCCCGAGAGATCGAGAAATACGACTGGCGAGCCGACATTGCGGCCCTGGAGATATGTCTGGATCGCAGTGTTATCGTTGGCCGCCCCTCCGTAACCTTCGAGGTTGATCGTGCCCCCCGTGCCTCCAGCCTTTAAACCGACGTCAAGGAAGCCGGCGGCCGAGGCGGACAACGTGTTCTGGAGAGCCCCCGCACCGCCGATGTCGGCGCAGGCCGTATTGTTGGTCTGCGCATCCACGAACACCGCCCCGAAATTGTTCGAGTCGGCCGAGGTGACGGTATTCCCGGTGACCGTAGCGTTCAGAGTCCCTGTGCCGTCGACCGCGCCGAGGTCAATGCCGATATTGTCGAACTCACGAATCGTATTTCCGCTGACCGCGACGGTCATCGTGGCGTTCTGGTTCACCTCCGTGGAAATGCCGGTGTCACCGGCCGAGTCGGCGTTGCCTAAGGTTCCAATGATATTGTTCGCGATGGTGCCGGTAAAGGTGCCGGCGTTGCTGGACGACCCGATGTTCACATTAATCGTCGCGCTGTTGTCGTTGGCCTTCTGGATGTTGTTGCCCGAGATGGTGAAGTTCGTGGTGCCCGAGAAAGTGTCGGCGCAATTCACTGTGATTCCGGCGCCGAGATTGCCGGCGGCGCCATCCATGTCGTTGCCTGTGATCGTAGCGGTCATAACGGCAGAGCCGTTGCAAGAAGCCTGGACGTGGTCGCCGTCGTGGTTGTTGAATTTACTGTTGGTGACCGAAATTGCTCCCGTTCTGCCGGTTCGCAGCTCGAATGAGATCCCCTCCTCGAAGGCGCCGGTAGTGACGTTCTTGAAGTCGCCGTCATTCACGGTAAAGAGGGTGATGTTGCTAGTGTCGTTGAACACGCGCAGGTGAGCGTCGAAATTGCTGTCGCCCAGGGTGTTGTTGACCGTGACGGTTCCGGTGGCGTTGGTCAGCTTCAAGCCGTGCTCTTGGTTGGCCGTACCGTTGCTTATGAGGTCAGCTCGTGTCAATGACAGGCCACTGACGCTCGTGGCATTGACGCCGTTGTCGGCGGCGTCTTGGATGCGCATCTGGTTCAGCGATACGCCGCTGGTGCTGGTGAGAATGATGCCGTCCCCGGTCGCGTTCTGAATAACCCCGCCCGAATCGTTGTTGGCGGTCGTACCGGCTCCGGTAGTGCCGTCACCGGTCACTGTGAAGCTCCCGGTGGTCGTATTGATGTCAATCCCACTGGAGGCGCCATTAGCGGACACGCTAGTGAGCGTGATACCGAGAGCCGAGTTATCGATATCGACGGCGATTCCCGAGCCGGTGTTGATCGTCCCGCTGGTGGAACTGGTCGTCCCGGAGGCATTAGCGCTGATGAAAAGGCCGCGCTGATTACTCGTTGTGTTGGTGATGTCCAGATCGGCGAAGCTGACGTTTGCGGTGTTGCTGGTGACGTCAACGGCGGAGTTGGTGGAGTTGGTGATGGTGGTGTTTCCGACGGAGACGACGGCGGCGTTGCTTGCGATGGTGATGCCTGCGGCCGTTGTATCCGCGACCGTCCCAACAGTCACCGTACCGCCGGTCGTGTTCTTGATATCGAGGGCAAGACCTGTTCCGTTGGTAGTTGACCCGGAGTAGGAAATGACGGCATTGCCGCCGTCCACCGAGAAGGCGCTGCCACTGGAGGCGGATAGAGCGCCGCCCCCCAGGTTGGCGGTGCCGGTGTTCGTCATCAGCTTGACGTTGTTGGTGCCGCCGCTGGAGTTGGTCATGGCGAGGTTGACCCCCAGATTCGTGCCGGCGGCCACGAGGGCGTCGACATTACTGCTGATAAGGCTCCCGTTGGTAGCGCCGGCAACGTCGACGTTGAAGTTGAAGGTGGAAGTTGTGTTGGCCAAGCCGACGGCCGCGCCCGCACCGCTGGTCTTGGTGATCTGCATCTTCGTGATGTCCACAGTGCCGCCCGTGTTGGTGGCGATATTAACGCCGGTGGTCGAGCCCGCCGTCTGTATCACGTGGGCGAAGTCCAAGTCCACCAAGGTGTTGTTGATGTTCAGGGCCTGGCCGCTGGTCGTGTCGATGGTGTTCGTTCCGCTGGTGGAGTTGACCGTGCCGCCGCCGGTGGCGGTGAAGGCAGTGTTCGTGGTGGTGTCAAGATCGAGGCCGCCGCTGAAGCTGATCGTCCCACCCGTGTTGCTGGTCAGCGAGATCCCCGCGGCGTCGTCATCGATGGCGCCGGTGAAGGAGACGGTGTCGCTGGTGCGGCCGGTCACCACAACCGAGTTACCGGCAGTGTTGGCGATGGTACCGGCATATGAGAGGTCGCCGATGCCGCCACTCACGCTGAAGGCGGTTGCCGCGGTGGTGCTGGCGAGGGCGCTGGAGGAGCTGAAGAACAGCATTCCCGCGACCTGATCAAACGCGGCGCTCTGTCCGGTGATCGTCACCTGGCTGCCGCCGGAAGTGCCGAACATGGCGGTCAGCGGGTCGAGGTCGACGGCGACGCCGATGGCGTTGATGATCGAGCCGTCCGGCACGGTGAGCCCGAATCCGGTGCTGGCTGTCAGGGCGCCGGAGCCCACCACGGCGAGCCCGGTACCGTTGGCGAAGATCTCAAGGCCAGTGAAGACCAGGATGCCGCTGACCTCATGCCCTGCGATGCCGAGGACCAATCCATTCTCGCCAACCCGGTCGGAGGTAGACTCTCCGATGATAGTGGTTCCGCCGGTCACCGCCTGGAAGGTGGCGGTCGTGGGCACGGCGTCGAAGGTGGCTCTTCTGATAAAGATGCCGGTCCCGAGGATGCCGGCGGCGGATTCGTCGCCAACCGTGTTGCTGTCGAAGTTGGTGATGAAGGTGGGGGTGATGGGGTTGCCGTTCCCGACGACGAGGATGCCGGCGTTGTCAATGCTGGCGCCGGTAGCGGTGATGTTGTTGTTCGAGATGTCCAGTTCGTAGGTGCAGCCGGCGTTGCTGACGACGATCCCGCGCTGAACTCCGGCGATGGTGTTGTTGGAGATCTCCACCAAGCGGGTAGCCGGCGGCGCGTTGCAGTCCACCTGGACGCCATTGTCGCCGCTGCCGCCGGCGGTGCCGGCGGTGATGTCGAGACCGCTGATGACGGCGCTGACGTTGAAGACGGTGACTCCGGGCGAGGCGCCCGAGATCTTGGGCTGGTTGCCAGCGGCAGTCAGCGTGTGAGGCCCGGCAACCATATTCAGCGTATTGTCAATAGTCAGAGCGATGCCTTCGCCGATGAGCCGCTGGACGTTGAGCAGGGTGATGCCAGAGTCCTGACCTGTGTCGGTGCCGTCGCCTTCGTAGACAAAGATCGTGTCGAAGTTGCCGGAGTTCGAATTTACAACGCCATCGGCCTGAGCCAGCGTTTGGAAGGGATTGGCGTGAGTGCCGGTATCCCCGCCGGTATCGTCATTCTTCACCCACCAGACCTGCGCGTCGCAGTCGAGGGTGACGGTGGCCATCGTGCCGCCGGTGATGGCGTACATAAAGCTGTCGGACATGTTCGTGTCATTGGGGCCGCAGGCGGCATTGCCGTCGTAGATGAACTCGCCGGCGGCGTTGATCGTGACCGATGCGCCTAGCGCTGTAGCGATCGGACTGGCCGAGGTGACCATAATGCCTATGCCGGTGTCGTTCGAGAGGACGTTGCCGGCGAAGAAGAGGCCTTCGCTGATGGTCTGCGTCCCGGCGTGTTCGAACGGCGTGTTGCCGACGATGTCGAACATGTCCGCCACGGCCATGGGCGGCGGGCTAACAGTGTGCGGGATGCCGACGGCGTCGGCGCTGCCCTGATAGTTGGAGTCGCCCGGGTAGGTTGCCGTCAGCGTCTGCATGCCGGTCATGGCCGGAGTCAGCATGCAAGTCCCCGCCGCGACCGTGCCCATGCACGAGCCGCCGCCGCTGAGCGTGACCGTGACCATGCCGGTCGGGCCGGGGGCGACCGGCGTGCCCGTCACAGTGAAGTTCACCTGGAAGGCGTTGGGGAAGATCGACGGGGTCGGCGAGCTGCTGTCGACGCTGGTCGTGGTGGTTCCCATGTTGACCGTGTGCGCTTCGCCGGCCGACGGGCTGCCATTGAAGTTAGCCGTGCCGTTGTAGGTGGCGACTAGCGTCTTCGCTCCGGCCGTCATGGAGGTAACCATGCAACTGAAGGTCCCGCTCGTTACCGCCGACATACAAGTACTCCCGCCGGTCACGTCTACCGTCCCTTCGTTAACGACAGCGCCGCTGGGGGCGACGGCAGTGACCGTGCCGGAGACGGCGTAGGGCGAGCTGAGGGTGCTGGGGTCGGTGGGATCGCCGGTGATCGCCGTCGTCGTGTCGGCGGCGCTGACGTTGACGGTCAGCATCGCAGTGTCGTTGGCGGCCGAGTCGTCGACGGTCAAGGTTGCCATGTAGGTTCCGACGAGGTCGGGCGTGAACATCGTGTCGGCCACGGTAGAGAAGGTTGAACCGGTCGGGATCGTGCTGCCGGCCGGGACCGAGGTGAACGTCCAGTCGAAGGTCAGTGTGGCCGGAGGAGCGGGCAGACCGTCGTCGGTGGAGTTGCTGCCCATCAGGGTGAGCAGTTCGCCGACCACGCCGGCCGTCGAGGAGCCTGCAATCGACGCCATGGGTGGATCGTTGACGGTGAGGTCGGTGGTCTCCATCACGGTGTTGTTGCCGGCGCCGTCGCTGTCGGTAAAGCCCATGGGGACACTCAGGGACGCGGTGTTGGTGATCTGCGTCGCGACTGCCGTGCTGATCGTGCCCGTGACCGTGAAGGTGACCGAACCGCCTGGGCCGATGTTGACCGGCTCGGCGACGAGATTGCCCGCACCCATGGGCGCACAGCTCGAGCCTGCTCCGGCGGCGAGGCAGGTCCACATCGGGTTCGTGAACTGGGCCGGGAAGGTGTCAGTCACCGTGACACCGGTTGCCGTCGAGGGGCCGGAGTTCGAGACCACGATGGTGTAGGTGAGAACGTTGCCTGTCAGGATCGGGTCGATGTCGTCGCCCTTGGTGATGCTGAGGTTGCCGCTAGGAGTCAGCGTGTCGGTATCCGTAGCGCTGGTCGTCCCCATGAGCGACATGACGCCGCCGGTGACAGTGACCATGTTGGCGAGCGTACCCGTTGCCGCCGGGCCGGTCTGGGCCACGACCGTGTAGGTAATCGAGCCGCCGTCGGGGATGTTCACCGTGTCGCTGATGTTGCCGGCGAACGGCCCGACGGTGTTGCCGGTCGCGCCGCCCGCGGCGACGCTCATCGTGCTGGTCGAAGCGATGCCTGCCGGGAAGACGTCGCTGACCGTCGCCCCGGTCAGGTCGGACGGCCCGGCGTTGCTGATCACGATCGTGTAGGTCGTCGGATCCCCCGGGTTCAGCGTGGGCGCGCCGTCGTCCTTGGTGACCGTAATCGCGGCTTCCGTGTTGACGGTCGTCATCTGATCCACGTTGGTGACCGAACCGGCGCCGAGCGGGGTGCTGGAGGCGACCGTGGCGTTGTTGGTGATGGTTCCGGTGGCTGCGGAGTCGACGGTCACGTTGATGGTGAACTGCTTCGAGGAGTTGGCTGTGATCGTGCCGAGCGTACAGGTTGGGACGCCGGGCACCGCGCTGCAGTCGCCGGCCGTGCTGACCAGTGTCACGCCGGCGGGAAGGGGGTCGGTGACCACCACGTCGGTTGCGTCGGACGGCCCGGCGTTGTTGACGGTGACGGTATAGGTGATCGCTCCGCTGCCGGCGATGACGGGGTCGTTGTTGTCGCTCTTGGTGATGGTGAGCTCGGCTTCCTTGGCGATCGTCACCTGAGGGGCCGCCGCCGCGTTGTTGCCAGCGACGGGATCGGGTTCGTCCGCGGCGACCGAAGCGGGGTTGTCGATCGTCCCCATGGCGTTGGCGCTGACATCGAAGGCGAGGGTGTAGACCTTCGTGTTACTGCCGGCGGCGGCGGGAAGGCCGGCCAGCGAGCAGGTGATGACGCCCGCGCCTTCACTGCATTCGACGCTGGAGTCGGGTGCGGGCTTGAATGTCAGGGAGCCGCCAGCGGACGGAACCGGCAGGTTGTCGGTGACAACAACATTACTGGCATCCGAGGGGCCGTTGTTCGTGACCGTTACGGTGTAGGTGAGCATTCCGCCGGCGGTGGCGGTCGCCGGACCGGTCTTGGCGATCGACAGGTCGGCTTCCTTCGTGATCGCGGTGTCGTTGTCGGTCGCGGAATCGTTGCCTGGGAAGGTATCTGTGACGCCTCCGGGCGGTGTCACGGTGGCGGTGTTGGCGAGGGTTCCCGTGGCGGAAGGATCCACAGTGCCGCTGATCTGGTAAGCCAACGAGCCGCCGACAGGAAGATCCACCGTGGCGTTGAAGTTGTTGCTGCCGAGCGGTCCTGGCGTCAGGCCCGGATCGCAAGCTGTGCCCACGCCGACCGGCATGCAGGAGACCAGGTTCAGGCTGACCAGCTCGATCGGGATGGTATCACTGATCATCGCGCCGACGGCATCAGACGGTCCGGCGTTGGCGGCCGTGATGGTGTAAGTGAGCTCGGTGCCGGCCACGACCATCGCGAGGCCGTCGGTCTTGCTGATGGAGAGGTCAACGTTGCTCTGGACAGCGGTGTCTTCCATCACCATGTTATTGCCAGAGTTGGGATCGGTGACATCCGAGGACACGCTGGCGGTGTTGGTGAGGGTTCCGCTAGCCGAGGCGTCGACGGAGACCGTAATGGTGTACTGTTTCGACGCGTTGGCGGCGATCGTGCCGAGGCTGCAAGTGGCCCCGCCGTTGGGATCCTCGCCGCAACCGGAGGTCGAGACAAATGTCACGCCGCCCGGCAAGGTGTCTGTGACTATCACATTCGTGGCGTCGGACGGGCCAGCGTTGTTGACGGTAACGGTGTAGGTGATCGTTCCACTCCCGGCGATGACCGGGTCGGTGTTGTCGCTCTTGGTGATGCTCAGGTCGGCTTCCTGGTTGACGGTGGTAACCTGCATCACGGAGTCGTCGCCCGTGTTGATCAGGGTCGTCGTCGACGCCACGCTGGCATTGTTGGTAATGGTCCCCGTCGTGGACATGTCGACATCGACAGTGATGGTGTATTGCTTGGAGGCGCCGCTGACGATGGCGCCCAGCGTGCATGTTGGCACGCCGCCGGCGCCCTCGGCGCAGTCACCCGCTGTCGTGGAGCTGGAAACTCCGGCCGGGAGAGCGTCGCTGACGACGACACCGGCAGCGTCGGACGGGCCGTTGTTGGTGACGGTGACGGTGTAGACGAGCTGGTTGCCGGCCACGACGGGATCGGGAGAGTCGCCCTTGGTGATCGTGAGGTCGGCTTGCTGGGTGATCGCGGTGTCGCTGTCGGTGGCGCTGTTGTCTCCCGGGTTTGTTTCGGTTGTACCTGCAGGGGCCGCCACGGTTGCCGTGTTCGTCAGCGTGCCTGTGGCGCTGGGTTGAACGGTGCCGCTAATCTGGTAGGCCACCGAGCCGCCAACGGGAAGATCCACCGTGGCGTTGAAGTTGTTGCCGCCGAGCGGTCCTGGCGTCAGGCTCGGATCGCAAGCAGCGCCCACACCGATCGGCATGCAGGAAACCAGGTTCAGGCTGACCAGCTCGATCGGGATGGTATCAGCGATCATCGCGCCGATGGCATCAGACGGTCCGGCGTTGGCAGCCGTGATGGTGTAAGTGAGCTGGGTGCCGGCCACGACGGTTGTCAGGCCGTCGGTCTTGGTGATGGAGAGGTCCACGTTGCCCTGGACGTCGGTGTCTTCCATCACCATGTTATTGCCTGAGTTGGGATCGGTCTCGTTGGCCACAACCGTGGCGGTGTTGGTGAGGCTTCCGGAGGCGTCCGGATCCACGCTAACGGTGATGGTGTACATTGCCGAACTTCCGGCCGCAAGCGCGCCCAGGGTGCAAGCAGGCACTCCGTTGGGATCCTCAGTACAGCCGCTTGTCGAAACGAACGTCACGCCGGCGGGGAGAATGTCGGTGACCGTGACGCTGGTGGCGTCCGCCGGACCGTCGTTGGTGACGGTGAGGGTGTAGGTGAGGTTGCCTCCTCCCGCGACCACCGGGTCGGGGTTGTCGGTTTTTTCGATCCGCAAGTCGGCCATGACATTGATCGGGGTCATGTCGGTGTCTGAGTTATTGCCGGCCATGGCGTCGTCGGGCGAACTCACCGTGGCGGTGTTGGTGACGGTTCCCGTGGCGGAAGCCGGAATGTCGACGACGATGATCACCGTGGCGCTGCTGCCTGACGTGATGGTTCCCAGATTGCACGTGATGGCAGGGTCTCCCGCGCAGGGGCTCCCCTGGCTGGGAGTCGCGGAAACCAAACTCAACGGCGCCGGTATCGTGTCGTTGACCGTGACGCTGGTGGCATCAGCCGGGCCGTTATTCGTGATGGTAATGGTGTAGGTGGCCTGCTGGCCGGCTTTGAAGTCGGCTGAGGTAACCGCTTTGTCTAGCAACAGATCGGCCATGACGTTGATCATGCGCGGGCCGTCTTGGGCCATCTTGGGTGAGTTCGGGTCGCTCGGCGAAGTCACGTTTGCGGTATTGGTTACGTCACCCGTGGCGCTAGCGGCGATCATCACCGTCATGTCCCACATCGCCATGTTGTTGGGCGGGTCCTTGGGGAGCGAAATTGCGTTGCAGGCAACCAGTTGGCCTGCCGCCGAGCAGGCGGAAGCGCCCGAGCCCGAAACAAAGCTAAGCCCGGCAGGCAAGTTGTCGCTGACGAGGACACCCGTCGCATCTTTTGGACCGTCGTTAGTGACGGTGATCCTGTAGGTCACCTGGGTGCCAGCCTTGAACTCGGCCGACAGCAGCGTCTTTGCGAATGAGAGGTTGGTCGTCGGTTTGACGGTGATTTGCACTGCAGCGGTCGCCGTTTCCTCGCCGTCATCTACTCTGAAACCGAAGCTGTCGGGGCCGTCATAGTTCGGATCGGGTGTATATGTAACCATCGCGACCGCGGACCCGGTCTTCGTGATTGGACCCAACGTGCCGTTAGCCGGCGGCGACGTGATCGAGAAGGCCAGCGGGTCGCTGTCGGGATCGCTGCCAGTGAGTGTGATCACCAAATCCGTGTCCTGGTTGGTCATTACGGCGAGAGAGGCCGCGACCGGAGCTTCGTTGGCCGAGGGGCCGCCCGGCGGGCGGACTGTGACGATAACGGTCGCCGTGTCGGTGGAGGTACCGTCGCTGATGGTATAAGTGAACGAGTCCATGCCGACAAAGTCCTCGTCCGGGACGTAGGTGGCGTTCGTCCCATCGGTCGTCACCGAGCCGTTCGCGCCCTGCGTGACGGAGACGACGGTGAGAGGGTCGCCGTCCGGGTCGGAATCGTTAAACAGCACGTTCCGAGTCGCGGTCTGGTTTTGGGCCGTGCTGAAAACGTCGTCGTTGGCGATGGGCGGATCGTCCACGGGCTTTACGGTGATGTTGACCACGGCCGTCGCGGAGCCGGCATTCCCGTCGTCCGCGCGGAAGACGAAACTGTCGGGCCCGTTGTAATCCCCGTTCGGCGTGTAGGTGACTCCGGCGCTTGTGGGCGGCATTTGGGTGAGACCGGTCAGCGCGCCGTTCGCTGGGCCGTTCACAATCGAGAATGTCAGCGTTTCGCCATCAGCATCGCTGCCGGTCAGAACGATCGGCAGGGCCGTGTCCTCTTGGGTCATCAGCGACTGGCCGTTGGCCTTCGGGGGGTTGTTGTCTCCTATGACACCTGAATTATGCACAGGTTCGGCGTAGCCATCGCCGATGGAGTTGTGGCGGTAGCGGCAGTCGTGTCAACTCAGTGATTTAGCAAGTCGTCTTTTCTGCTGTTTCCTTCCCGGTTTGAGCCGCCTCCCAATTCCGGGCGGGCAAAAGCGGGCTCGCAAACGGCATGTTCCCAGTAGCTTGCGGCCCGTGCATAAAATTCTATGCGCAGCGCCCCTCAACGCAGCGCACCCTCCACCACCGGCGCGCAGCTCGATCCCGGCGGCGCCATCGCCCGCAGCCGCCGCATCAGCCGCTCGAACAGGCCCTGCTCCTGGTACTGATCGCTGTAGCTGATGCCCGTTCTGCCGGCATGCCGCCAGATCTTGGCCGCCACGAACAGAAAGCGCAGCCGCGCCGTCGCCAGGGTGGTGTGGCGCAGCTTCTCCGGGGTGGCGTCGGCTTCGCGCTGGAACAGCAGCAGCCAGCAGTTGAGGTTGTAGGCCAGCATGACCAACTGAAAGTGATTGCGGTTCATGTCAAAGCGGCGCGAAGGATGGGCCGCCAGCCCGGCGTCGTTGTTGGCTTCTTTGATGAGGTTCTCCGCCCCAGCCCGCTGGTTGTAAAACCACGCCACCGCCGCGATCGGCTCGGTGAGGTTGGTGACGAACACGCGGTAGGTGTAAGCGCTGGTTGCAAACAACTGATATTGCTCGACCTCGTCGGTTTCCGGCTCCTTTTCATAACGCAGCGCGACAAAGCGGCAGGCCCTGCCCCAGCCTTGCGGCTGGTAGAGGAATTCGCACTCCGCCGCAGCGTCGCTGTGGGGCGAGGGCTTCCATTCCGCTTGCTGCAACTGCTCGACCAGTCGCCTGGTCTTGCGCGCCACGATGACGAACTGACAATGCGCTTGTTCGTAGGCTGCCACCGCTTCCCAGCAATAAAAGCCGGAATCGGCCCGCGCCAAGATCCGCTTCACACTGGCCGGCAAAGCCTGGAAAGCACTTTCGAGGTGCGCCGCGATCTCTTTGCCCGTGGGCCGGTCGCCATTGTGCAACCCGCCCATCAGGTATTCGCGCGTCTCGGCCAGGAAGGTCAGTATCGGCTGGTAGCTGCGCTTGCCCTTGTTCTTGGGGTTGTAGCTCTTGCGCCCGCCCATCTGCTGGCCGTAGAGGGTGTGCACGGTGGTGTCGGTGTCCAGCGTCACCGTGGTCAACCGCACGTTGGCCGCCGCCCAGGCTCGTTCGCGCAGTTGGCGCTGCATCGACAGGATCTGCCGCGCCACGTTGAGATGCAGCGAGGCCAGAAAGCGCCACAGCGTGGATTGCGGCGGCAGCCGCGTCACTTGCAAGATGCCGGTCAGGATGGGGTCGCGCGCGATGAAGCGGAGTTGGTTGAGCCGCGCAAAGCCGACATAGAGGCCCAGCACGAGGGCCAGCACAAACTGGTAGAGGCTCATCACACGGGTGATTCGTTTGACGCTGAGGGTTTGTTCCAGCAGCTCTTGGAAGCCGAGTTTTTCGAGCAGGGTGGCGACCGGCAGCAGGCCGCCGTAGGGAGTCAGATTCTTGCCGCGGAAGTGATAGGGCGTGGAAGCCCCGATTTTATTGGGCTGCGGAGCCGTCGCGCCGCGGCCTTGTTTGGCGGGGTTTTTGGAGCTATGCTGTTTTCGCTTGGTAACCATTTGGGTGACCTCCTTTGGGTTGGCTGGCGAAGCTGAAATCTTTGCCAGCCTACCTTATTACCCCATGTTTTCGGGGGTCGCCCAATGGTCCCTCGCGGCACAGCCCTCCTCAGGTGTACCCGCAGTGCATAATTCAGGTATAAGACAATGGTCGAGGCCACCAGGGCCGGCACCCCCACCCCCAAGATGTAGTGGCTACTGGAGTCAACTAAATACCCCATCTGCCGTATTCGGCCCCTTAACTTTGTGTCTCACTTTTGGGGTGCACTCCACTGGAACAGCAAAGAGCGAGCCGCCGCCAGCCAACAGTGGCTCTCCTTTGCTTTTCGTGCCGGGAGCGCCACAATAGAAACTCCGCATGAGAGTTCCATTCTTCACTGCCGTTCTTGCGTTCTCCGCGTTGAGTCTGCTCGCCGCCGGCGGAGAGGACTCGTTCCAGACCCGCTGCGTCCTGTGTCACGGCGGCGATGGGGCCGGCACGGACCGGGCGCGGTCGATCTTGCCGGCGATCCACTCCAGAAGGCCCGGCCAGCTTGCGACGATCATCACGAAAGGAGTTCCCTCAAAGGGAATGCCAGCGTTCGAGATGCCCGCCGAAGAGCTTAGCCTCCTCGTAGCGCACCTCAAGAAGCTCGCGGCAAATGTCTCTCCAGCGGCCCGCGACCCGCGCGCGCCTCAGCCGCGGAAGGGATCTTTGCCGCTGGCTGGCGGCGGCTCGCTCAGCGGCGTCATTCTTAACGAGAGCGGCTTTGACGCGCAGGTCCGTACGGCCGACGGAAAGATTCACCTGCTGCGGCGCGACCTCCGCAGCGAAGCAGGCGCGTTTCGCGAGGCGACGCTGGAGCCCTACGCCGACTGGCCGTCCTATCACGGCAGCGACACGGCGAATCGCCATAGCGCGCTCGATCAAATCCACCGCGGCAATGTCGGCAGGCTGGCCGCCCGCTGGTTCTATCCAATTGAAGATATGCCCATGATCGAGGGCACGCCCATTGTGATCGCCGGCGTCATGTACGTCACAGCCGTGAATCAGGTGTACGCCCTCGACGCGGCGACGGGCCGCGAGATCTGGCGTTACTCCCAGCCTCGCACTCCAGGCCTGGTGGGAGATCCGGCAATCGGGTTGAATCGCGGCGTGGCGGTTCGCGGCGACCTTCTCTTCACCGTCACCGACCACGCCCACGTCATCGCCCTCAACCGCTTTACCGGGGAACTGACGTGGGACACCGAGATGGCTGATTACTACGATCATTACGGCGCCGTCGCGGCGCCGCTGGTCGTCGGCGATCTCGTGATCGCCGGCATCAGCGCCGGAGACACCGGGCTGCGCGGATTCCTGGACGCCTATTACGCGGCCACGGGTGAGCGTGCCTGGCGCTTCTGGACGATTCCCGAACCGGGAGAGCCAGGCTCGGAGACGTGGGGCGACCCCGAAATTCTCCGCCGCGGCTGTGGCGCGACTTGGCTAACCGGCAGCTACGACCCCGAGCTGGATCTTCTCTACTGGGCCACGGGGAACCCCTGTCCGGACCTCAATGCCGACCTGCGTCCCGGCGACAACCTTTACACGAACTCGGTGCTGGCCTTGAAGCCGAAGACCGGAGAGCTGGAGTGGTATTTCCAATTCACGCCGCATGACACCCATGACTGGGACGCGCAAGAACCGCTGCTGCTGGTTGACGAAGAGTTCCAGGGTCGGCCGCGCAAATTACTCTTGCAGGGCAATCGCAACGGGTTCTTCTACGTGCTGGACCGCACGAATGGCGAGTTTCTTCTGGGCGAGCCCTTTGTGCCCCAAAACTGGGCCAAGGGCATCGACGAAAACGGGAGGCCCATCGTGCTTCCCGGCTCCGACCCGACCGAAGAGGGGTCTGACGTTTGCCCCGCCATTCGCGGCGCTACCAATTGGTGGGCGACGAGCTACCATCCGGGGACGAAGTTGTTCTACCTGCTGGCCCATGAATCCTGCATGACCTACACCAAGGACGACCGCGGCTGGCAGCGGGGCCGGAGCTGGCTGGGAGGGACCATCCGGCTGGCCGACGGGTCTCCCAACCAGAAGTTCATCCGGGCGTTGGATATTCAAACCGGGCGCATCGCGTGGGACTATGCGCAGACCGGAAAAGCGCGTACGATTTCGGGTGTTCTCTCCACTGACGGAGACCTCGTTTTTTTCGGGGAGGACAGCGGGGCCTTTGCGGCGCTTGACGCGCACAGCGGCAAACTGCTCTGGCATTTCCAGGCGAATCAAGACTGGAAGGCTTCGCCGATGACCTACATGGTCGGCGGCAGGCAGTACGTCGCGATCGCGTCCGGTATGGGCTTCTGGGCCTTCGCACTGCCCGATTCAGAAATCGCGGCGGGCCAATAGCTAGGAAGCGGCCTGTTTGACATACGTATGCGCGGCCAGTATGCTTCCATGCATGAGGACTACTCTGAGCCTCGACGGGGACCTGATGCGGGAGGTCAAACGCCGCGCCGCTGAGACGGACCAAACCGTCTCGGCGATGGTTGAAACCGCACTGTGAGATTTGCTCGAAAGAGAATCGAAGCCTCGTAAAAAGCGTCCCTTTCGCTGGGTGACCGTGAAAGGGCGACTTCTGCCCGGGGTTGACCTCACGGATCGAAACTCGCTGTACGACATCGTGGAAAACCGCTCGTGATCGCGGTCGACACCAATGTTCTCGTATTGGCCCACCGCGAGGAATCGCCTCTACACGCGCTTGCACAGAATTGGAGGAGCCTTGATTCGGCTGAAGACTCTTCCTCTTGCGGCGTGTCTCGCCAAAGGCAGTTCGAATAACCTTAGTCCGGCTGCTCTCTGACAAGAAACTGCCGCAAGTAAGCCGCACTCTGCCGCAGCGATGCCTTGCGCGCTGCCAAATCGCCCTCGAACGCCCGGTCCTCTACTTCAACGCACACGGGTCCGCGATAACCCGTGTCACCCAGAACGGAAAAGAAGTGTCCCCAATTCACATCTCCCAGGCCGGGCAGCTTCGGTGTGTGGAATTCAAGCGGATGCGCCATGATGCCGACTTCGTCGAGGCGATCCCGGTCCAAACGAACGTCCTTCGCATGCACGTGAAAAATGCGGTCGGCGAAATCACGCAGCGGACGGATCTCGTCCATGTGCTGCCAAATCATGTGCGAGGGGTCGTAGTTGAGTCCGAAGTTCGCGTTGGGGATTTCCTCGAACATGCGGCGCCAGATGGATGGAGTCGTGGCCAGGTTCTTCCCTCCCGGCCATTCGTCGGCGCTGAAGGCCATGGGGCAGTTCTCAATGGCGATGCGCACGCCCTGATCTTCGGCGAATTGGACAAGCGGCTTCCACACCTTCAGAAAGCGCGGCCAGTTTTCCTCGACCGGCCGCGTCCAGTCGCGCCCGATGAACGAATTGACGAGGCCGATCCCCAGCTTGGCCGACGCCCGGATCACTTTCTTGATGTGCTGGATCGAGGCTCGCGCTTCGCTGCTGTCCGGCGTCAGGGGGTTTGGATAGTAGCCGAGGCCGCTGATCGCAACACCCGCGGTGGCGGTGATTTCGAGGACAGCCTCGACGCCACGTTTGTTCAAGCTCGTGACATCCACATGGGTCACACCGGCGTAGCGGCGCTCAGCCTTGCCCGCCGGCCAGCACATCAGCTCGACGCATTCGTAGTCGGAAGCGCGGGCGAAGGAAACGACCTCTTCTAGGGTAAGGTCGGGAAGGATCGCACTAACAAAACCGAGTTGCATATCGTTGGTACCGCCATTGTGTCCAGTTCGCCATGATAAGCGCTACGCGGCTCTCGCCACAACGTGCCAATGCTGCCGAGCCGGATGATCCATGGCATGGGCTATAAACGGCTAACCCGTGCGCGGCAGACTTCCGTTCCATAGCGTTCAGAAAGTGGCGTTTTGGCTGCCACTTTCGCCCTTTCATCGCCATTTTTGAGTACCGGTACTGCCGTTCGTCGTATGCGTGCTGGTTTTCGCTGTAAGCGATTTTATTTCAAGAAGTTACCCTGCAGTCTTCATGCTTTTAGGGGGTCGGGAAATGGCAGAAAGTGGCAGAAAATGGCAGACCTCAGCGAGTTTTCCTCCCTTGCACCCTTGCCTTTTGTTAGCATTTTCGCGCAGACGTTTCTGTCGCAATGAAAAAAGGGCGAGTTCGGCATCTCGCCCTCGCTCCACTTCCATTGAGAGGCCTCTCTTGCTTCCATCGTGCCGACCACAGCTTCCTCCCTCACGCGGACCAGCTGCAACCAAAGAGGGGATCGTGGCCGCTGGCGGATGAGGCGCGTCGAAGCGGCTAACCCCTCCCTGACGCGGACAAGCCGCAACCAAAAAGGGACTCTTAAGTTTGATTTTTGAATAATCCCTGTAACCTATTGAAAAAAAGCCACCTAGGCCAATGCCAAAAAAATTCCTGCCAAATAAAATACGAATCCTACGACATAGGCCCTCATGGAAGCCACAAGGAGGAGCTTGCAAACGGTCTTTGAGTGGTGAAAAAGCGGGCACCTGAAGCCGCTTGCGGGGAAACACCCACAGGCGGAGAGCAACTCGAAACTGTCCTGGCCAGGAAACGGTCGTGTTGGTCCGGTGGAGATTCTTACCGGTCGCTGATCTCATTGTAAGGGGTGTGTCAAGTCGTAGCCGGAAAGTCTCGGGGTTGGTTCGGGATGCGGATGGAGAAAGGCGGCCCGCCAGGGGCGGCCCGCTGGTGGCCCAGGTAATTCCCCCGGGGGCGGCTCCTGTGCGGAAGGTGGAACGGTTAGACTGCTCCTAGATGATGTTGTCACCTGCTTTCCAGCGAAGCTCCCCCGCATTCAGATTCCTGCTCGCCGCAACCCTGTCGATCGCCGTGCTGTCACAATGTTCCCCCGAGTCCGGGCGGCGGGCGCCGGAAACCGGCTACAGCGACTGGCGGGTGCGCGGCGGCGGTCCTGACAGCATTCGTTATTCGGCGCTGCGGCAGATCCATCGCGGCAACGTAGGAAGCCTCGAAATCGCCTGGACCTACGAGACCGGCGACAGTTTCGAGCGCTCCGAGATGCAGTGCAACCCGATCATCGTTGACGGGACACTCTACGCCACCAGCCCGAAACTGCGGGTTTTCGCGCTCGACGCCGCGACGGGCGTGGAACGCTGGAGCTTCGATCCCTTTGACGGAAAGGCCGGGACGAGCAAACGGCGCAACCGGGGCGTGACCTACTGGGAGAGCGGTGATGAGAAACGCGTCCTTTTCACTGCGCGGAACTATCTATTTGCGCTGGATGCGGGGACGGGAAAACTCGTCCCCTCTTTCGGCGAAGCAGGCAAGGTTGACCTGCGGCGGGGCTTGGACCGAGACCCGCGCGGAATCTCGATCTCGTCCACGAGCCCCGGCACGATCTACAAGGATCTGATCATTCTGGGCAGCAGAGTCAGCGAAGCTTTGCCGTCGTCGCCCGGTGATATTAGGGCCTTTGACGTCCGCACGGGGGAGCAACGCTGGAGCTTTCACACCATCCCGCACCCCGGGGAGTTCGGGTACGAAACTTGGCCCACCGACGCCTGGAAATATATCGGAGGCGCCAACTCCTGGCCTGGGGTGAGCTTGGACACGGAACGCGGAATCGTGTTCTGCCCGACGGGGTCAGCGGCGTTCGACTTCTATGGGGCTAACCGGCTCGGCGACAATCTTTTCGCTAACTCTCTGATCGCGCTAAATGCCGAGACCGGCGAGCGCATCTGGCACTTCCAAACCGTCAAGCACGACGTCTGGGACCGCGACCTGCCCTCCGCCCCCAGTCTCGTCAAGGTGAAACGCGAGGGCCGCTTCGTCGATGCGGTGGCGCAGACCACCAAGTCCGGCTTTGTTTTCGTCTTCGAGCGTGAAACAGGCGAGCCGCTGTTTCCAATTGAAGAGCGTCAAGTTCCCACCTCGGCCGTTGACGGCGAGGTGCTCGCGAAGACCCAGCCGCTTCCCCTTAAACCGCCGCCATTTGCGAGGCAGATCTTTACCGAGGAGATGCTGACGCGGCGAACTCCGGAAGCTCACAAGGCCGTGCTCGAACAGTTTCGCAAGATTCACAGCGGCGACCAATTCACGCCGCCGAGCCTGGAAGGCACGGTCGTTTTCCCCGGCTTCGATGGGGCGGCGGAATGGGGCGGCGCGGCGTTCGACCCGGAAACGGGTCTTCTCTATGTCAACTCGAACGAAATGGCCTTTATTTTACGACTGGTCGAGCAGCCGCCGGCCGGCGAGCGGCCGAGCGGGCGCAATCTGTATTCGCGGCACTGCGCCAGTTGCCACAGGGAAGACTTCAAAGGAACCCCTCCCGAGTTCCCCTCGCTCATTGATATCGGAGACCGCTATGCGGGTTCGGAGCTGCGGACGATCACCGCTCGCGGAGCGGGGCGAATGCCGGGATTCGGGCGCCTTGGCGGTGACGCGATTCGGGCTTTGGCGACCTACGTGATGTTTGGCGAGGACACGGAAGCCGGGGTAGAAGGAGCTTCGTCGCCGATCGACCAGAAGTACCACATCGACGGCTACAACAAATTCCTCGACCCAGACGGCTATCCCGCCGTTGAGCCGCCTTGGGGGACGCTTAACGCCATCAATCTCGACACGGGCGAGATCACTTGGAAGATTCCATTCGGGGAGTTTCCGGAACTTGTGGAGCAGGGGATCCGCGACACGGGCAGCGAGAACTACGGCGGGCCGGTGGTGACCGCCGGCGGCCTGCTCTTCATCGGCGCGACCAACCACGACAGCAAGTTCCACGCTTTTGACAAAGCGACCGGAGAGCTGCTGTGGGAAACCACGCTGTCGGCCGGGGGTAACGCTACGCCCGCAACCTACGAAATCAACGGCAGGCAGTTTGTCGTGATCGGGGCGGGCGGCGGCAAGAGCGGCGCGCCGTCAGGGGGCAGCTACGTGGCCTTCGCGCTGCCGGACAGCGCCGCCAGCCAGTAAGAGCTGCTTGTTCCGGCAAGCGACTTTGCGGTGAGCCAATTCAATATTCGGCGGGACGCGCAAGACGGTCGTGCCGCAAGCCCAAAGCGCGCTGCTACAGTAAGATCAGCAGCACGAACCTGAGGAGATGGCGGCTTCCAGCGAGCCCCAGCGAAAGTCCGATGCAAGACCTTCTCCGCCGAAATCGTGACGAGATCTTGAGGCTAGCCGCCGCCCACGGCGCGCGAAATATTCGTGTCTTTGGCTCAGTCGCACGAGGCGAGGCGGACGAAGAAAGTGATGTTGATTTCCTGGTCGACTTGGAACCAGGCCGCAGCCTTCTGGATCTGGGCGGACTTTTGATGGACATGCGGGAACTGCTCGGGCGTCGTGTCGACGTGGTTACCGAGAAGGGTCTGCGGCCGCGCATTCGCGACCGGGTGTTTCGGGAGGCCGTGCCCCTTTGAGAAGTGACCGGCAGCGCTTGCTGGATGTCATCGAGGCTATTGAAGAGATCGAAAAGTACGCCGATCGAGGCAAGCCGGCTTTTGAAACCGACGATCTATTGCAGACGTTTATTGTCCACCACATACAGACTCTCGGCGAAGCCTGCCGGAGCATTTCTCCAGAACTGAGGGCAAACAACCCACAGGCGCCCTGGTCCAAGATTGTGGGCATGCGCCACATCCTTGTACACCATTATTTCCGGATCGACGTGGACGCGGTTTGGAACGTGGTCGAAAACGAGATCCCGACGCTAAAACGCCAGATTCGGTAAATAATTGATACGCTTGGCAGCGAATAAGCCCGTCGCTGCTTGCCGCAAGTTCCTCTCAGACTGCGCCTGCGCAGGCCAAACGGGATCTCACGCATTTCAGATGATAGACTGGAGATCTTGTGCCACACAAGCGAGACATGCTGGCCGAGCGCGTTCTGACGGACGCGGCCCCGGACTTGGCGGCAACGATAGCCCGGCTGGCTGAGACCTCGTTCGCGCGGCATTTGCTGTTGTTTGATCAGCAAAGAAAATGGATCAACGAACAGCATCTCGAGATTTGCCGCGTGCCCTCGGCCACATTCCGGGAACAACAACGGGCTGACTATCTGGTCGGGCTGTTCCGTGAGATGGGTCATCAGGCCCGGCTCGACGACGCCGGCAATGTCGTCTGTCCGATCGTGTTCGGCGAGCAGCTTCCTTTCGTCGCCGTCAGCGCGCACATGGATACGGTGATCGCGCCGCGCCAGATTTCCGACGTCTACCTGCGTCCCGACGGCACGATGGAGGGGCCCGGAGTGACCGACAACGGGTGCGGGTTGGCCGCGCTCGTGGCGCTCGCGCGGGTCTTTCAGGACGGGCCTGCGGTGGCGGATCCCGTTCAGAATCTGCTGCTCGTTGCCAATGTCGCCGAGGAAGGCGAGGGCAACCTGCACGGCATGAAGTACCTCTGCCGGCACTCGCCCTTCGCCCCGCGAATCGCGGCCTATTTGGTTCTCGACGGGGCTTCGACCGGGCATATCACCGCCGAGGCGCTCGGCAGCCGGCGCTTCGAAATCATCATCGAGGGGCACGGGGGGCATTCCTGGAACGACTTTGGAACCGCCAACCCGGTGCACGCTCTCGGGCGCACGATTGCGGTGCTGGCGGATACCGATCTGCCCGCGACGCCGAGAACGACCCTCAGCGTCGGCGTGATCGAAGGTGGCTCGGGCGTTAACTCCATCGCGCCGGTCGCGCGCGCCAAAGTCGACATTCGCTCCCAAAGCAGCTCCGTCATGGAGCAGCTTGTGAAAACCACCGAAGACGCGGTCAAGCTCGGCGTCGACATGGAGAACCGGCGCTCGACGCAGCGCTTGTCGAGCTACAAGATTCGCGAGATTGGCAACCGTCCCGCAGCCCGGCGTTCGCCGGAGAATTACTTGGTCGATTTCGTACAAGCAGTGGACGCGCACCTGGACATCCGTTCGCGCCTGGATTGCGCCTCAACCGACGCGAACGTGCCCCTGGCGGCCGGTCTTCCAGCCGTGGCGATTGGAGCCGGCGGCCGGGGCGGCAACGCTCACACAACGGCGGAATGGTTCAACCCCGAAGGGCGCGAGCTGGGGCTTCGGAGGATTCTGCTGGTGCTGTCGCTGCTGTTGACCCAGCAGCGCCCGTAGCGTGATCGGACAGACTACGGCCATGTTCGATCGTTCGTGATAGATTCGGGGCGAAATCACGAGCGCGGGACGGTGGCCGGCTTGCTCATGGCCTGTTTGTGGCGTGAAGTCCACCCACACCAAGTCGCCCCGCTCGGGCAGGGCGCTCACAGCAACTCCCGCCCAACAGGAGGGGCATTAACGTCATCGAGTATTTCGGGTTCCAGTTGGGGATCCATCTCCGCGACCAAGTCCTCGATCCTGTAGCGCGGCCGGCTCGCGCGCGTCACTACTGCATCTCCCTCGATTGTGAGATCCACTGCTTGGCCTTGACGCACGTGAAGGGTCGCCGCGACGGCTTCGGGCAGAAGGATCGCCAAGCTGTTTCCCCATTTCGACACTTGCGCTTTCATTTGCTTCCCGCCACTGTTGACCATCTACATTGTAGATCACGAAGGCAGCGAAACGCCGCGGGTCTTTCCGCGCAATGCGAGGGGCGCTTTAGCAAACAACAAACTAAACTTCCACTTAAGAGCTTGACGGCGTGGACAGGAAAGTCAGGTCGCGCGGCAACCAACCGCTCCCCCCACCCGCGGCTCAGAGCCGCGGGTGTAAACCCGCGGTCAACGTCGCACCCGTTCGCCCCGCTTGACCCAGCGCTCACGCGCTGGGCTCTCAGTGTCGGCTAGGGCAGCCGCTTCGGCCGCCCGCCCGAGCAAGCCGGGGGTCTGCGAGGTCCCTGCGAGTTCCCGCTTTCCAATCCTTACCCCATGCCCTCCCGGGTTATAATGTTGATGGTTGTTTGCACCCCAGAGGGGGGGCCGCGCGTCTATACGGTTGTGAACACTTTCATCACCAGGGTTTCAGGAGAAGGATCATGGAGCGAAAAGACATCAAATTAATTCTGGGCAAGCTTGGACAGCGGAAACTGCTGTCCTCGACGCTGGTGCTGTTTACCCTTGCCATCGGCATCGTGATCGGCACGGTCATCTCCGGAGGCGTGGACGCCGCGAGAAAATCACAGAGAGCGTCGGACGCCAAACTGCTCGAGATTCCAGAAGCCGTTCCGGTCGAGAACGAGTTTTCGAAGATTGCCAGGCAAATCAGGCCCTCGGTCGTCAACATTCAAGTCGAGTTTCGGGAGCAGCCGCGGCAGCAGTCCGAGCGCCGTGCACGGCCGGATGAAAGGAACCCCGAGGACTTCTTCCGGCGCTTTTTCGGCATGCCGGACGGACCTTTCCGGGGCGGTCCCATGCCGCCCGAACGCCGGCGCAGACCGGGTGAAGGATCGGGCGTCATTGTCGATGAGAACGGCTACATCATTACGAATAACCACGTCGTGGAGGACGCCGACCGTATTCGGGTAAGGTTGTTCAACGGCAATGAGAAGCGCTATGACGCCAAGCTGATCGGGACGGATGCCGAGACCGACTTGGCTGTCATCAAGATTGATGTCGGCAACAAACTGCCGGCAGCGAAGATAGGCAACTCGGACGCGATTGACGTTGGTGATTGGGCTATCGCGGTCGGGTCTCCCTTCGGATTCCGTGAAACCGTCACGGTCGGGATTATCAGCGCCAAGTCCAGGGAAGTCGGCGGCGTCAGCCGCCCCTTCCAGAAGTTCCTGCAGACCGACGCCGCGATCAATCCCGGAAACAGCGGCGGCCCCTTGCTCAACATTCGCGGCGAGATTATCGGCATCAATACCGCCATCGTTTCCCGGACCGGCGGCTATGAAGGGCTGGGATTCTCGCTTCCCTCCAACATCGCGGTCGAAGTCTACAACCAGATCGTGCAGCACGGGAAAGTAGCTCGCGGGTCGATAGGAATTTCGTTCCAAAGCAATCAATCCCCCGCCCTGCTGCGCTCCTACGGCGCCAAGGATGGCGGAGTGCTGGTGGGCGAGGTGATAGCGGATGGCCCTTCCGAAGACGCGGGAATGCAACAGGAAGACGTCATCATCGAAATCAACGGCATGCCGGTAACCAGCGGGGATCAGTTGATTGACGTGGTTGCGGCGACCCCGGTGGAATCGACGGTACCGATCGTCGTCATTCGGGACGGAGAGCGCAAGACGCTCAACGTAAAGGTCGCTGATCGCGCCGAACTGTTCTCAAAGAACGCGGGCTTGACACCTGGCCCGAGCGATGAAGAGGAGCAGGAAGCCGAGGTAATGTTTGGTTTCTCGGTCTCCAACCTGAGCGCCGCCGAGCGTGAGCGGCTTAGCTACGAATTGTCTGAAGGAGTCCTGGTCACCGAAGTCGAGCAGGGCTCTTTCGCGGACGATATCGGTTTGAGGCCGAATCACATTGTTGTCGCCATCAACCGCAAAGCGATCAAACGGGTTGCCGACATCGAGAGCGCTCAAATAGGAATCAAGGCGGGCGATGATGTCGCCGTGAAGGTCATGCGGAGAACCGTTGGCAGCAACGGCCAGGTGGGCTGGACCCCGCAGTATTTGGCCGGCGTACTGCCGGCGGAGTCCGGCGGTTTCTAAGTAGTTTCGGCATCTCACACGCAACAACGAGGTCCTGCCGCGAAGAAAGCGGTGGGGCCTTTTCAGAGCCCCAAGCGCAAGCGCGGGGTCAAGCCGCGCGAACTCACCAATGCGGCACGACAATTCCGGTAGGGCCTTTTCATTTCTGGATAGTGACCGCGACGAGCCATGTTGCGGCCGGTGGCTGGTCCCCTCAACCCTTGTGAGGCGAGTCGACTGGGATCGCCACCCGTCTTGGGGCACGTTGCGTTGGGCGGACTTTGACCCCGCGCTTGCGCTTGGGGCTCTGTTCAGGCGCCGTCTCGAGCAGGTCTCGGTGCTACCTTTCGACAGCAACATCGACCGTATTGCTGCGGCGGCCGTCGCCGAATTCCAGGGTAATCGGCGTCCTTGGATTTGTAGGCAGATTGTCGGGTAAGGCAACGTTGATTTGAAACAAGCCCACGAAGCCGGGTGTCATGCCGGCAAACAACGGGGTCCCGACCAGACCGAACGGTGACTGACTGAAGTTGACGAACGGAGTGTCGACCGAGCGGTTCAGGGGGTTAGCCGACGCCGCCTCGCCCGTCCCCACCTGCGGGGTGACCGGACCAAGGCCGGTGGCGTAGATCACCAGAACGTCGCCAGGCCGGGCGGGAGCGGCGTTGAGTCCGGGCGGCGCTAGGGCCGGCGGAATGGGGAAGATCGGGGGCTTGCCCGGCTCAGACTGAGACGCATTGACGACCACGCCGTATTCGCCGATACCAATTCGGAAAATCCCTGGCGAACGATTCAGCACCGTCGCGGAAACGGTGTTGCCCGCTTGCCCCTCCCGGGTCACCTGCACCAAGCCGGTTCCTTCCGCCACTTCGAAGGGTACTTGAAAATTAATCTGACCCGACGATACGAAGATCAGAGGTGCATCGATCCCATTGACCTTCACGCTCGTGGACGCCAGCTCCCTCGGAAGCGGTATGGAAGTAGCGCCCTCGACCGACGGCGCCAATTGCGAACCGAAAAGCGAAACAAGCGTTCCCGCTGCGATGCCGGGAACCTTCCCGAAGGCCGCGGCGTTGACAACTCCCTTGTAGAGGACTTCGGGAGGGCCCGCCGCGCGCACCTCGAACTCAACCGGCACCGCAAGGGGGCTATTCGCGGCGTTCGTGTTGAAGCGGGTAGTACCGGTGTAGAGTCCCGGCTCGAGGGCGCCCGTGGCGGCGTTGATGCGGAAAACGCCGCCACCGGCGTCTTCCGCGGATAACCAGCCGCCTCCCGATGCCGTTTCGACATCGACGCTGTTAACCGAAAGGGCTCCAGCGCCGCGGTTCCCCAAAACCAGTTGTCCGGCCGCGGTATCTCCACCCTGGATGGCGCTGATTCGAATCGTCGACTGGCTGGGATCAGCGATCGGGCCGTTTGTTATGTGCATCGTCAACGGGACAGTTCGATTGTCCGCCGCAAATGTCGAGCCGCTAATCTCCACGCTTCCCTGTTGGTCCCCGGCGCCCATACCCGCTGCCACCGTCGCGCGGATCAAATGCTCGTGAACAAACCGGAACGACCCTAGCCCGGAAGAGGAGACCGAGAGATACTGTCCGGCCGGCGAGACCCTAACAGTCGGAGACGGTCCCGCCGGTGTTTCGAAGCGAAACTCGTCCGTGCTTCCCAGACTGGCGGCCGTGTACAGATCGATGCGCTCCGGAATGGCGCCGCCAACGTGAATTGTTACTGGGACACGCTGTGGCGAATCCATCGCGTTGGGATCGCTGACGGTGATATTGCCCTGAAAAGTTCCGTCGGGCAGGCTGGCGCTGTCGAAAAGAACATCGATGATCAGGCAGCTTCTTCCCGGATCGAAACTACACGGCTGGGAACCGCTCAACCGGGGCAGCAGCCAGGGTGAAAATCCGTCGTCGACTTGGAGGTTCAGGTTGCCGTCGCCCGAGTTCCAAGCCTCGATGAAGATGTTGCCCGGCCCGTTCGTTCCGGAAGGAATCCAGACCGGCAGTTGATCTCCGTTGCGCAACTCCAGCGCGTTGGGCGCGTTCCGAGTGGCTTCCGGTATATGGATCTGCAAGAACGGCGCCGCTCCTAGCTGCTGGCAAGTGAGCGAGAAGGACGTGAGGCATAAGAAAAACGTTTTGTAAGTCATCAGGTGATAAAAATCCGACTAGGGGTCAGACGCGGGAGAGCGGGCAACTCTTATTATTCTCTCGTATCCCGCGCCTAGAGGCAACGGTCAGAGTGTCCAATCCAAGATGAGCCTGAAGGGGGGGAGTGTTTCCAACACAAGATGAGTCTGAAGATGATCAGGACGGGACAGGGCACAATGCGGGTGAATGCAAGTCACCATGCAGCATGCCGAACGTCTCACCCTGGCCGAGATGCGAGAGTTTCTCTGTGCCAGCAGCACTCTCTGCTTCGCCGGCACCGGCCGCAAGCAGATTTACGGCCTGGTCGAAGGCGTCCTGCACGCCCAAAAATACCTGGGTCTGTCGAAAAAAGACAAGGGAATCGTGCGTCTCTATCTGGTCAAGATTGCAGTCGCCCGCGCAGCACCATCGGGGCTGAGGGGCTTGGCTTCGTTTGATGTTCATGGCGTGTTCGGGATGGCGTCGCTTTGCCCGACTTTCCCGAACTCCCCGAACTCCTCCCAAAACTGAGGCTGTCCCGGTTTCCCTCCGACTTTCCGTGCGTCATCATGCCTGCCTCAAAAAGTCGTAGCCTGTCGCCGACTTTCCCGAAAGTGCGGCGCCGCGGGCGGTGGCGACGATCGGGGCGAAGATGGGGTATTTAGTTGACTCCAGTAGCCACTACATCTTGGGGGTGGGGGTGCCGGCCCTGGTGGCCTCGACCATTGTCTTATAGGGAGCAGGGTCGGCGGCGACCGCCTGCTGGAGGAGGCGATAGAAAAGTTTGCCGCGCGACCGTGAGGTCCGCCGGTTGAAGCGGAACGTGAACTCGTCCAGGTAGTAGTCCAAATACTCGTGACTGACAGCCCCCTGGTGGGTCCCCAACAGCCAGCGCTTTAGCAGAGAGGCGACACGATGGACTCTCGGCAGCAGCTTACTCGCCGATTGCCGCTTCCCGCGCAGCACGGTGACTTCATGGCGGTATCCTTTGTTCTCCAATCCCGCATAGCCTTCCCAGCCGTCGGTGTGCACGAGGCTGCCAGGTTGGATAGCTTCTTCGACAAAGGCTTCCAAGCTCGCCGCTGAGGCATCCGCGATCCGACGGAGCCGGATGCGACCCATACCGCGCCCATCCTCCTCGGCAGCAACCGCAACTAACGCTTTGCCAACCATTTCGCGACCTCGGACGCCCTCTTCGACTCCGCCCACATACGTTTCGTCCACCTCCACCCGGCCGACCAGCCGATTGCGACCGGGGCGCACCATGGCGCGGCGGAACTTGTGCAGCCAGGTCCAGGCGGTTACATAGCTACCCAAACCCAAGACCCGCTGCAACTCCAGCGCGCTGGCCCCGCCTTTTTGCGTTGTCACCCACCAAGCCGCCCGGAACCACAACGTCAAGGGCTTGCGGGTGTCCTGGAAAATCGTGCCCGCCGTCACCGAGGCCTGGTAACCGCAGTCGGCGCAGAGCAGCAGATTGCGTTTGCTGGCCCATGAGGACTGGATCCCACAGCGCGGGCACACGAACCCCTCCGGCCAGCGCAGCTTCAGCAGGTACTCCCGGCACGCCTCCTCGGTCGAGAATCGAGCTTCCAACTCGACGAGGTTTCGGGGGTAGTCCTCCTTCATGCCCCCAACCACAACATATTGTGGCTACTGGAGTCAACTAAATACCCCATCTCATTCATATGAAAACCGAGAGCAACGCGTTTGGAATCTGGACTTCAAGAAGCAGTAGTACCCTTTAGATGTCCGCCTAACGGATTGACAATCAGCCGGAGATTTACTTGAGATGTCAGTGGGCCGTTCCTGCAGAATAGCGTCGGCGTTGCTTTTACTCTCAGCCCAGGCCGCGAGTCCTCAGTCAGAGGCTCCATCGATAGCGCTGGTCTCCGCGGCGAGCTATGAATCTGACGTGGCGCCCGCATCGTTCGCGAGTCTGTTCGGGGCTAATCTTACTGAAACAACAGCCGTCGCTGAGTTGGATGCTCTTGGTCAATTGCCGACCGAGCTTGCCGGGGTAACGGTCGAAGTCGGGGGGCGCCGTTGTCTTTTAATCTTAGTTTCTCCTTTACAAATCAACTTAGTTATTCCCGAGGATGTCCCTGTGGGCGACCTGCCCGTGACGGTGAGGTCCAGCGCGGGAGTCGAGCGAGGCGCGGGCACAGCACGGGTGCGTACAGTAGCTCCGGGGCTGTTCTCCCAGAACGGTTCGGGGCGGGGTCCGGGCGCGATACTTAACGCCGTGACTTTTGCGCTAGGCCCCTTCGAAGCAGCGAGCCGCGAACTACAGGGAGAGGACCGGCGGACGCGGTTGGCACTGTACGGCACAGGGCTGCGTTTCGCTGGGAACCCAGGGCGCAAGACGGCCGTCACGAATGCCGCGGCTGCAGTGCGGGTAGAGATGCGAGCGATGGACGGCCGGATTTGGAGACTGCCGGTCGAGTACGCCGGTGAGGCTCCCGGATTTTTCGGTCTGGATCAGGTCAATGTTGTACTGCCGCCGGAAGCCGCGGGGGCGGGATTAGTGGAGTTTTACCTGAGTGCCGAATCAGCTTCATCAAATGCAGTTTCAGCGGTCATTCGGAGCGCCGAGCCTCCGCGAATCGACCTGGTGACCCCAACAATGGTCCCGCCGGGATCGCGGATCGAGGTTCGCGGCGCGGGCTTCGCCCTGGGGACTGCGGGTGGCCGCCCTCGCACGACGGTTCAGGTGACGAGCCCAGAGGGGGTGAGCCTCCAGGTGTCGCCGCTGGACCTCCAGGACATAACTCTGCACTTCCTCTTGCCCCCCGTGTATCGACTAGACGGCTCGCTGTATGAGGGAGCTCTGATGGTGTGCGTGACTGTCGATGAGCAGAGCGTGTGTCAAGAGAATCTTTTGCAGGTTACGGCCCTGCCGGCATCGACCGCGCCGCCCGGTGAAGTCATGGTGTCTTTGACGCTCGACATAGCTCGCAAGGCGGCGGCGCTCCTCAGAGAGGAGGGCGACGCGGAAGCGGCCGACGCGCTGGAGCGGGCAGCAAATCAAAGAGTTGAGGCTTTGCGAGAAATGGTGCGCGAGGCCCAACAGGGGCAGACATTCTCAGTTCGGTTGCCGGACGGGAGTGTCGTTGAGACGCCTCTAGATTTGGCCGCGACATTCTCAGTTCGGTTGCCGGACGGGAGTGTCGTTGAGACGCCTCTAGATTTGGCCGCGCTCTCTCGCCTTGAGAGTGTTCTTGCGATCGCGTTTGCCGAGCAGCAGGCCGCTTTGAGATCAGCGGACCTTGCACACTCGAAAAGTATCAAGTCTCTTGCTGAGTGCCTGACCGAGAAGGAACGGGAACTTGAAGACGCGAAACGACGTCACGACGCTGCGGAGAAAGAGTTGACGAATCTGTCTGTGCTATCGCTCGCATCGCTTGTGGCGCTATTGATCGGTAGCTGTTACTTCACAGGCTGCTTGGCCACACCGATCGTCGTGGCGAAGGCGATGTTGGTCATCTCCGCAGCATTCACAACGCTGGGTTACGAGCCACTGTTCGACAAGCTAAGCATCGAGCAAGGGCCCAACTTGCTCACAGAGATTCGGGCGGAGCCTCCCACAGTGACAGTGCTTGGGGGCGCGGAGAAGCAGTTCGTAGTGCAAGGTCGGTTCACGGGTCTGTCGGCCGGCGTAATCACCGTAGAAGTCATTGAGAGAGCGATCGTTGACATTCTTACTTTGGGTATGGCGAATATTGCGTCCTCACCAGCAACGAAACCACTAGAGAAAGCAGTGGTTAGTATCGCCAGTGGCGTGGCAGATCTGATCTTCGACAAAATCGGGCTCGACCTGCTGTCCCGAAACGTCGAAGGTGATCTGGATCAGTGGGTGGAACTGGGCGATGCCTCCGTAGTCGCGCGAGCCGGAGATGGTACGGTAGCCCGCGTGCAGCTCCGCTGTGATGCTGAACCAACGAAGGCCTTTGGACTGAATACGGGCCGTGAAGAGTTCGATCTGCAGATGATAAACGAGAACTTTCTGCTGTTCCCGGATCGCGTCCGGCCCCCCGCCGGAGTAGAGGTCCTCGTCAATCGCGCCTACAACCCGGAATTGACGATCGGAAAGTATAGCTATCGGCCCGACGAAATTGTCCGAATCATGGGCGTTCTGTTCGCGCCGTTGAGTGAGGTGAGTACGCTAGTTTTGGATCCGCGCGGTGGCGTCATTGCATTCACCGGGGTCACGGATCGAGCCGGTTCGTTCCAGGAGTCCCTACCCCTCGATGAAGGGAAGCCCCGCGGCTCGTATCGTGTGGAGAGCACTGTCGCGGGGATGGACGGAACAGTAGTGTCGTTCTTCGAGGTTGTGGAACCAGGCGATGGACCACCCGAGCCAGCGGTGATCTTAGTTGCGACGGACACGTCGCGTTACGTACCGGGGGACAGCTTACGCGTATACGTCCGGACAACTGCTGGAGAGGGTATTAGCCAGGAGTATGCCCTGATGCTGCGATTTACTTCCGAGGCGACAGGATCTCACTACTACTTGTACGACGACCCGACGGACCAAAATCGTTGGTTGCACACAGGCGTGCAGCCCGCGTGGGTAGGGGTTCCCGAAGACAGAGAGTTTGTGATCCCGGGGCCTGGGGAGCCGCCGGCCGAGATTAGCCAGGACACTCCCTCGGGGCGTTTCGTGGTTACGGCATATTTCTCGGAGATCGGGCAGAACTTCGCGGTTGGTGCGGCGGCTCGGACTGCTGTGTTGATCCAGACTCCCCAACCAGAAGGTCAGTGCTTTATAGCGACAGCTGCTTTTGGACCGTCCGCGCCGGCGGTGAGGATTCTGCGACGGCTGAGAGATGAGCAGTTGGTTCAGAGCCAATGGGGGAGAGAGCTTGTCGCGTTCTATTACCGGATTTCCCCGCCTGCCGCACGTTTTATCGAAGCGAACCGCCCGGCACGTTTTGGGGCATCGTTACTACTCTTGCCGATCGCTTCGCTGGCTTTGCTAAGCGTTACGGTGCACCCGGTGGCGGCTGCCCTTGCGGCACTTTTATATGTCTGGGTGATCGTGATGACGGCTCGTAGACTTGGCCGAAGTTTACGCCGGAAGACGAGCCGTCGGAGTGGAGAGACTTCCAGCTCGTAGAGAGCAACCTGAACGGAGAGCCTCGGCCAGTTAGGTTTCGCTCTCGGGTGTAGGGCAACATTTGCAACCAGAAGCAGCAAGGCCCTGGATTTCTCCAGGGCCTTTGGAATTTTAATCGGGCGGCGTCCTACTCTCCCACGCAGTCGCCCGCGCAGTACCATCGGGGCTGAGGGGCTTAACGGCCGTGTTCGGGATGGGAACGGGTGTGGCCCCCTCGCTATGGCCACCCGAAGTCCGTTGATCCGTTGAGCCGTTGAGCCGTTTATCCGTTTCTTCGATTGGCAACTCCTGAGTCTGAACGGGGCTGCCGCGATACGGAAAAAAACGTTCAACCAAGCAACGGATGAATATTGAAGGGCTGGTGGGCAACCTAAAGCACCTTAGGCTGCTGAGATCGCCGACAGCGTTCGCTGTTTCGAGCGTTGTGTTTCGCGTTCGTTGTCGCTTCCGCCGCTGAGCGATGTCTTCGATCCGAAAAACGGATCAACAGCTCAACGGCTCAACCGAACAACGTAATTAAACCCCATTCCTCTCGGGGTAGATTAATGGTCAAGCCGAACGGGCGATTAGTAACGGTTAGCTGAACGTGTTACCACGCTTACACATCCGTCCTATCAAACTCGTCGTCTTCGAGTGCCCTTCTTAGGGGTTAACCCCCTTGGGAGATCTAATCTCGGGATCAGTTTCGCGCTTATATGCTTTCAGCGCTTATCTCGACCGAACTTCGCTACCCAGCGATGCCACTGGCGTGACAACTGGATCACAAGAGGTTCGTCCGTTCCGGTCCTCTCGTACTAAGAACAGCTTCCCTCAAATCTCCTGCGCCCACCACAGATAGGGACCGAACTGTCTCACGACGTTCTGAACCCAGCTCACGTACCGCTTTAATAGGCGAACAGCCTAACCCTTGGGAGCTTCTTCACCCCCAGGATGCGATGAGCCGACATCGAGGTGCCAAACCCGGGCGTCGATATGAACTCTTGGCCCAGATCAGCCTGTTATCCCCGGCGTACCTTTTATCCGTTGAGCGACGGCCCTTCCATGCGGAACCGCCGGATCACTATCGCCTGCTTTCACACCTGCTCGACTTGTAGGTCTCGCAGTCAACTTGGCTTATGCGATTGCACTCTACGACTGATTTCCAAACAGTCTGAGCCAAGCTTCGCGCGCCTCCGTTACATTTTGGGAGGCGACCGCCCCAGTCAAACTACCCACCAATCAGTGTCCCTCTCCCCGATCAGGGGAGCAGGTTAGAATCACAGCACAGCCAGGGTGGTATCTCAAAGGCGGCTCCTCCGAGTCCAAGAACCCGGAATCAAAGCCTCCCACCTATTCTGCGCAAACTGAACCGTGATTCACTGATAAGTTGTAGTAAAGGTGCACGGGGTCTTTCCGTCTTGTGGCGGGTACCCGGCGTCTTCACCGGGACCACAACTTCGCCGGGCAGGTTGTTAAGACAGTTTCCAGATCGTTACGCCATTCGTGCAGGTCGGAACTTACCCGACAAGGAATTTCGCTACCTTAGGACCGTTATAGTTACGGCCGCCGTTCACCGGGGCTTCAGTTGGGAGCTTCGCTTCCGAAGAAGCTAACCCTTCCCCTTAACCTTCCGGCACCGGGCAGGCGTCAGCCCCTATACGTCGTTTTCGACTTAGCAGAGACCTGTGTTTTTGTTAAACAGTCGCCTGGAACATTTCACTGCGGCCTCCAGCCTCTCCGAAGAAAAACCGGAGGCGCCCCTTCTCCCGAAGTTACGGGGCGAATTTGCCGAGTTCCTGAACAACCCTTCACCCGAGCGCCTGAGAATACTCTTCTCGTCTACGTGTGTCCGTTTACGGTACGGGTACCTTGATTCTCCTTAGAGGATTTTCCTGGCAGCGTGGCGTCATGACTTTATAAGGTTGCCCTTTCGCGTCCGCCTTCAGTGATAGCTCTTGGGTGGATTTGCCTGCCCAAGACACCTTATGACGGCCGAAGTGGATATCCATCACCACTCTCATTTAGCCTTCTGCGTCCCCCCATCGTCAAACGAATCAAAGGTAGTCGCGGAATATTAACCGCGCGTCCATCGGCTACGCCTTTCGGCCTCACCTTAGGTCCCGACTAACCCTGAGCGGATTGACCTTGCTCAGGAAACCTTAGACTTTCGGCGACCAGGGTTCTTACCTGGTTTATCGCTACTAATGCTGGCAGAGTCTCTTCTGAACCGTCGACCGATCCTTACGGTCCGGCTTCTGCCGGTTCAGAATGCTCTCCTACCATCCCAGAATCCCCGAAGGAATTCTCGGATCCGCGGCTTCGGTATGACGCTTGAGCCCCGTTACATTTTCGGCGCCGACAGGCTTGACCAGTGAGCTATTACGCTTTCTTTAAAGGATGGCTGCTTCTAAGCCAACCTCCTGGCTGTCCGGGCCTCTCGACTTCCTTACCCACTTAGCGTCAATTTCGGGACCTTAGCCGGCGGTCTGGGTTGTTTCCCTCTTGACCGTGAAGCTTAGCCCCCACGGTCTGACTCCCGTGCTCGATGTCAACGGCATTCGAAGTTTGGTTGGATTCGGTAACCTGGGAAGGCCCCTAGTCCATCCAGTGCTCTACCACCGTCGCAGATACACGAGGCTAGCCCTAAAGCTATTTCGGAGAGAACGAGATATCACGGAATTTGATTAGCCTTTCACCCCTACCCTCAGCTCATCCAAGCCGTTTTCAACCGACACTGGTTCGGGCCTCCGTCTGCTGTTACACAGATTTCGCCCTGGCCAAGGGTAGATCATTCCGCTTCGCGTCTATTCCCAGCGACTCAAACGCCCTATTCAGACTCGCTTTCGCTGCGGCTCGCTTAGGCTTAACCTTGCCACTGAGAATAACTAGCCAGCTCATTATGCAAAAGGCACGAGGTCAGGCATTGACGACCAGCCGAAGCCGGTACGGCCATAGCCCTCCCACTGCTTGTAGGCATACGGTTTCAGGTACTATTTCACTCCCCTAGCAGGGGTACTTTTCACCTTTCCCTCACGGTACTAGTTCACTATCGGTCGCAAGCGAGTATTTAGCCTTACCGGATGGTCCCGGCAGATTCCCACAGGATTTCACGTGTCCCGCGGTACTCAGGATACCACTAGGCCTCTTCAGTTTTCACGTACAGGACTATCACCTTCTCTGGTCGGATTTTCCAAACCGTTCGGCTAACGTCCGAGGTCCACGTTGTGGTCCTACAACCCCAGGTTTCCCTTGCGAGTCACCTGGTTTGGGCTGTTCCGCGTTCGCTCGCCGCTACTAGCGGAATCACTATTGTTTTCTCTTCCTTCGGGTACTGAGATGGTTCACTTCCCCGAGTTCGCCTCGCCACCCTATGAATTCAGATGACGATGACCGGTGTTCACACCGGCCGGGTTTCCCCATTCGGAAATCCCCGGATCACAGCTTGCTTACAGCTCCCCGAGGCTTATCGCAGTTGACCACGTCCTTCTTCGCCTGCTTGCGCCAAGGCATCCTCCGTACGCCCTTTGTAGCTTGACCATTAAATCTACCCGGAAAGGAATCCGGGTTCTACGCTCGTTAGAATCCCCGTCACACCCGGCAACCCAATCCCCGCCTGCCCATCCCCTCGCGGTTCACGGCTGACGTTCCTGGCTTCCGAGCACTACGGAGACCCGGCGATCTCAAAATAAATGTGCCCTTCAATATTCAATTGTCAAAGATCGGCTGAAACTGCCTCGGCAAGTTTCAGATGTCAGTTCTGAGTCCTCGGTTCCGCGTACTGAAGTTAGTATCGAAAATTAGTATCGAGAACTCACATCTGAAGCCTGGGTTACTGGTGGGCCTGGCTGGAGTTGAACCAGCGACCTCATCCTTATCAGGGATGCGCTCTAACCAACTGAGCTACAGGCCCGAACCGCCTTCCGCCGCGAAATCAAGTCCAGCGCTAAAAGGAGTCTCTACCCCCCTTTATAAGGATGCGGACCCGCAGGCTGACGCCCGCGGCTCTGTCGCTGTGCTGGTGGAGCTGATCGGGTTCGAACCGACGACCTCCTGAATGCAAATCAGGCGCTCTCCCAGCTGAGCTACAGCCCCTTGTGACGTAACCAGCCAGTAACGGAGCCGGTCGTTGGAAGCCTAGACAAGGAGCCTAGACAACTCCATTCACAAGACCAGCCCATCAAAAATGAGGCCGGTTGGACGCGCCCCCGCCGCCTGGCGGCGAGGGAATCAATTCGTGAGACTATTCCGGTCAAGAGAGCGTCGGAACGTTGGAGCCGAACGACTTGCCGCTTACAGAGTCAAAACTACAAAACTCACGGACATCGACCCACGTTCTCTCTTAGAAAGGAGGTGATCCAGCCGCAGGTTCTCCTACGGCTACCTTGTTACGACTTCACCCCAATCATGAATCACACCTTGGGCCGCTGCCTCCCGAAGGTTGGCTGACGGACTTCTAGTACAATCCACTTTCGTGATGTGACGGGCGGTGTGTACAAGGCCCGGGAACGTATTCACGGCACCGTTCTGATGCGCCATTACTAGCGATTCCACCTTCACGCAGGCGAGTTGCAGCCTGCGATCCGAACTGAGGACGGTTTTTAGGGATTAGCTCCACCTCGCGGCTTGGCAACCCGTTGTACCGCCCATTGTAGCACGTGTGTAGCCCTGGACATAAAGGCCATGATGACTTGACGTCGTCCCCACCTTCCTCCAGCTTGTCGCTGGCGGTCTCTGCCGAGTCCTTCCCCCGAAGGGGCTAGCAACAGCAAACGAGGGTTGCGCTCGTTGCGGGACTTAACCCAACATCTCACGACACGAGCTGACGACAGCCATGCAGCACCTCTACGAGAGTCCCCGAAGGGAAAAGAGCGTTTCTGCTCCGGTCTTCCGCACTTCAAGCCCAGGTAAGGTTCTTCGCGTTGCGTCGAATTGAACCACATGCTCCACCGCTTGTGCGGGCCCCCGTCAATTCCTTTGAGTTTCAGCCTTGCGACCGTACTCCCCAGGCGGCATACTTAACGCGTTAGCTCCGGCACGGACTCACTGAAGAGCCCACACCAAGTATGCATCGTTTAGGGCGTGGACTACCAGGGTATCTAATCCTGTTTGCTCCCCACGCTTTCGAGTCTCAGCGTCAGTAGCGGACCAGAGAGCCGTCTTCACCACCGGTGTTCCTCCTGATATCTACGCATTTCACCGCTACACCAGGAATTCCACTCTCCTCTTCCGTACTCTAGCCTGCCAGTTTCCGCCGCACCCTCCCAGTTGAGCCGGGAGATTTCACAACAGACTTGGCAAGCCGCCTACACTCGCTTTACGCCCAGTAATTCCGAACAACGCTTGCTGCCTACGTATTACCGCGGCTGCTGGCACGTAGTTAGCCGCAGCTGCTTTTGTGGGTACCATCATCATTGTCCCCACCGAAAGACCTTTACACCCCGAGGGGCTTCATCGGTCACGCGGCGTCGCTGGATCAGGGTTTCCCCCATTGTCCAAGATTCCCCACTGCTGCCTCCCGTAGGAGTCTGGCCCGTGTCTCAGTGCCAGTGTGGCCGTACACCCTCTCAGGCCGGCTACTGATCGATGCCTTGGTAGGCCGTTACCCTGCCAACAAGCTAATCAGCCGCGGACCCCTCCTCGAGCGCCCGAAGGCTTTCATCTCGCGCTCTTATGAGCGAAAGATCGTATGCGGTATTAGCCCCAGTTTCCCGGGGTTATTCCCCACTCAAGGGCAGGTTATCCACGTGTTACTCACCCGTCTGCCACTCTACTCACCTCTAGTTACCCGGCCGAAGCCGGGGCTTTCAAGGCTTTCGCGTTCGACTTGCATGTGTTAGGCGCGCCGCCAGCGTTGATTCTGAGCCGGGATCAAACTCTCGATTTGATTTTGTCACCTAACCCCTCTCGAGCATCCACCCTGGCGGGCTTCGCTCTCCAGGCCGGCAGCGCTTTCACGCTCCCGGTACGGCCAGGTTATGTCGCAGAGTTTCGTTCCGACTAAAACTCGGAATCGTCTATAACGAACTGCACGTCCAACCTGATTGTCAAAGATCAGTGCCGCTGAAGATCGCCTCCCGGCACGGCTCGGATCCTGGAAACCCAGAAACCTCGCCAGCCGAAATCCCTTCCGCGACCGGCCTCCAACTCGTTTTGGCGACAAGCTGCCTTCCGCGAACTAACTTCGCCCGCACATCAAGCGCCAAACTGTAGAGTTGTCAAAAAATCAAGCAGACCCTGGATGCGATGGTGGAAGACTCCGTTACGACCGGTCTGCCCGACTGAATTGGCACGCGCCCGGACACGAAGGCCCCAACGCATACTCACGTAGTGTATCACCTTATCGGAGGGCAGGCAAGGAAGTTTCAAATTATTTTCGAGGCTTGGCCGGGCTGTTGGGCCGCGCCGACCCTTCGATCCGCGGCAGTCGGCTTCGATGCTGGTAGGCACTGTGGGCCTGGAGACACCACGAAGCGGTGGGTGGGTGGGTGGGTGGGTTGCTCCAGTTTTCGATCGCGGGCGGCACGGACGAGCCACGTTCACGTGGCTTGTTGTTGTTAGGCCGGTCCTTTTAGGGCCGGTTAGCAAGCCCCCCACTTGTTCTTCAGCCCGTTTCAACGGGCTTCAACTTCTGAATTCGGGCTCCGTCCCCGAATGAGCCGGCGGCCACCGGCCCAGGCGCAAACATCCGGTTGCCCCCGGTGATCGCCTCATGGGACGTTATGAGACTAGACGCCGCGGGCGAAACGGGGACGGGAGCCGTGGGTGTCCGCGGCCTCTGCGCTACAAGCTTGCAAACACGCGGACTGGGTTTGCCCGGCAAGAAGCCCCAACGGCCGCCAAGGCGGCATGGCACGCGTCACGATTGAGGCTGTTCCGGTTTTCGCTCGCTTACCTCTGCCTTCTTGCGGATGCGTTCCGCTACGTCATGCCCCACTTCCAGAATCTCTCGTGCGGCGCGCGGTTTCTGACCCATGTAGAGGCGCAGGCCGACTTCGAGCGGCTCGAGCGCTTCGAGAGCAGGTGAGTTGCGCAACAGTTCAAGAGCATCTTGTGCGAAGCCGGCTCCTGCCGCCTCGATGAGAAAGTCGGTCGCTCCGGTGCTCGCGTCGTCGTTGTTGGGTACTGCTTTGAGAAGCGGCATTGCTTCTGCAAACGCCTCCTTCCACTTCCCTTGCCAACCGAGAAACCTCACGAGCAAGCCCACGACGTGCCAGTCATCGCCTGACTCGGGTAGAGCTTTACGTAACATTTTTTCGGAGCGTTCGTGCCCCGAACTCATGTCATCGCCACGCATCGCCCACACTATGTTCAGACTCATGACGCCGAGCGCGTAGCAACCCAACGAGTAGACCTTCCGGTAGACCTTCTCCGCCTCTTCGTAGCGTTTCAGCCTCTTGTACAGGTCCCCCAGCTGCACGCACGGCCAAGGTTGCGCCGGGTCCAGCTCCGTGGCCTTGCGATAGGCTTCCTCGGCCTCTTCGTAGCGCTCTAGCTTTTCGTGCAGTAGCTGCCCCAAGTGTCCCCACGCCCAGGCGTACTCCGGGTCCAGCTCCGTGGCCTTACGATAGGCTTCCTCGGCCTCCTCGTAGCGCTCCAGCTTCTCGTGCAGCAGCTGCCCCAGCTGCGCCCACGGCCAGGCGTACTCCGGGTCCAGCTCCGTGGTCTTACGATAGGCTTCCTCGGCCTCTTCGAAACGATCCATCTTCTCGTGCAGTAGGTGCCCCAGCTGCGCCCACACCCAGGCAACCTCCGGGGCCAGCTCCGTAGCATTGCGATAGGCTTGCTCGGCCTCTTCGTAGCGCTCCAGCTTCTCGTGCAGCAGTTGCCCCAGGAGCGCCCACGCCCAATCGGACTCCGGGTCCAGCTCCGTAGCCCTTCGATAGGCTGCTTCGGCCTCTTCGTACCGCTCCAGATTCTGGTGCAGCAGCAGTCCCAGAAGCGTCTGCGCCCAGGCTAACTTCGGGTCCAATTCCGTAGCCTTTCGATAGGCTTCCCGGGCCTCTTCGTACTGCCCCAGCTTCTCGTGCAACAGCATCCCCAGTTGCATCCAAGCCAAGGAGTTCTTCTGATCGAGCTCCAATGCCTTGCGATAGGCTTCGTACGCCTCTTCGTAACGCTCCAGTTTCTGGTGCAGCAGCCACCCCAGCCGTGCCCACGCTTTGGGACTACTCGGGTCCCGTTCCACTGCCTCCCGGGCGGCTTCCTCGCTCTCTGGAATTCCCGCAGGCTCCTTTGCCGCCGCATCCTTCATCGACTCATCGGCGATTGGGGCAGTTGCCGCGTAGGACTTGTAGAGTTCCAGCACGGGTTGTGGAACGTCGGGAGCTTCGAAGAATGCCTGCGGCGTCGCCTCCAAGATCTTGCTCCCTAATTCGGGTTTCGATGCGTGTTGTATGAGTTCCCGGTAGGCCCAGTAATGAAGCTCTCGCTGCAGCGGGGGCAGACCGCACGCTTCTTCCGCGAGCCCGATGCCGGCCTCTACGAGCTGTCCTTCCTCATAGAAGTTGGTCATAAACGCCACGGCCGCTCGCACGCGGTATGCCGGATGCCCGCGCCTCCGCATGAGGTAGTAAATGTTGTAAAGGCGCTCGGCCACCTGATACTGCTTCTTGCGTCCGTTTTCCGCAATCACCTGTACCGCGCCTCGGCCCGCTAGCCGCCGGAGCAGAGCACTCGCCTTGTTCACATCGATTCGCGCTCTCTGAGCGGCCTCTCTTGCAGTCAGCGGGTCCCATTTGTCCAGCAAAACAGCAAACACTTTTCGCTCGAGCGCCGGCAGGTTGTCCAGGTGGCTCTTGAAATACTCGGTGTGGTCGTCGATCAGTTGCACAAGCTCATCCATCAGTTCGCGGAAGGACCTCTTGGCGGCGAACTTCGCGAGGATTATCAGCAGGCGGGGGTTTCCACCCGTAAGTATCTGGATGGGCCTGATTTTCGCCGTTCCCGACTCGTCTCCCGATACGGCTTGCCACAGGGTGAGGCATTCCGCCGCGTCCAGCGGTTTCAGTTCGTGTACCGTGAGAAGCTCGAACCAAGCGCGATCGATGCTCTCGATCTCCTCGAACCGGCTGGTGGCGGTCCCCAGCAGCAGGATTCGAGGCTCGTTTTGCAGGGTGTGGCGAATATCCCAGTCGGAATCGCGGCCGAGTTGCTCGCCCAAGAGCATGTTCAGATTTTCAACCACCAGCAGGATGTGCTTTCCCTGCTGGTCCGCAAAATCCATTAGTTGCGCCAAAGCCCTTTCGCGAAGCCGTGTTTCGTCCCGTTCATTCAGCAGCTCGTCGTAGGCCTTGCTCCACCTCTCCTGCCGTGTCTGGTCCGCGAGATGGAGGAGTGCTTCCAGCCAGAACTCACCCGGCGTACCCACCGCATAGGCCTCTTCGCCAAACACCACGGGGTACCATCTCGAAGCCAGCTCCTTTTCCCTCCGGGCTTCCGCCGCCACCCGCCGCACCAGTGTCGTTTTGCCACTGCCCCTGGGGCCGACAACCAACTGATGTTGATTGGTGGACCCGCCACTCTCCCTGAGAACCTCGAGAATCAGCTCAAGAGAGGTGTGGCGGACAACGAACGAGCGGACCAATTCGTCTTCCGCGCGAAAGGCTGGGTTATACTTCATTGCCCCCAAGGACATCTATCTACCCTCCCTCTTGGCGATCGGCACGTACGAGAAGCCAAGATGCCGCTTCCACCAGTCCTTCAGCAGCGTTGAGACGAAGACATATCTGTCACCGTCTTTTCGCAGATACCCGTCATGCTCGAGGATGCCGAGGACAGTACCAAGGACTTCCGCCGGGCGCTCTTCTTCCGCGTCGTGACCCGAAAGAATGCTGCGTGCCGCTTCAGGAGTGAGTCGATTCCCTACTGCCGCCTCGGTGAGCAGGTCAAGACCAAGGAGATATCGTTCTGGTTCCAGAACCATCCTTAGCCGTTCTTCCATGTGGCTCAGCTCGACGTGACCTCGCGTGCCCAGCATGCTGTCTTCATAAACCTCCGCCACCAGTTCGGGAGACACTTCCGCGATGTCCCGCTGGCGGCAGGCGCGGTAGAGATGATCGAAGAACATCTGCACATGGCCGGGGATGCAGGCGCCGAGGCGATCGAGCATGTGCTCGATTGCCGCTGTCTCCAAGCGCAAGCCGGTTTCCGACGCCAGCGCTTGCAGGCAGGCGGTCGCCACATCGGGTTCCCACGGTCGTAGCTCAAACGCCGTAAAGGCGTTGAGTGTGCCGCTGAGGCCGGCTTGCCGCACAATCGGTTCCAGGCCGACGGAGCCGGTAAGAACGAACGTGAGCCTGTTTTGGTGCCGAATTGCGTTGTAACGCAGCCACGAAAGAAAGGCGTCCGTCTGCTGCCGGCGTTCGGGCGTTGTCTTGTAGTCGGCCCCTTTGAGGAGACGGCTAACAAGAATGGGGACTTCGTCGATGAACAAGACGACGGGCTTGTCGAGCCCCGCCAGGGTCGCTAGGAGGCGGTCGCCTTTGGCCTGCCAATCCCCGGCAGTCAAGCCACTGCGGAGCGTCACGCTCAGTTCGTCGACCGCAACGGACTCAACCCGGTCCAGGACGTTGGCGAACACAGTTTTTACCCGCTCCCAAGCTGGTGCGTGGGCGTGTGCGGCTATGCTGATTTCGACGATTGCATCCTGAGGAGAATGGGACTTTTGCAGGTCAATGTGAAGACACCACAATTTATCACCCAGGCGTCGGGCGGCTTCTCGCATCAGGCTCGTCTTACCGATACGCCGTTGCGCAACCAACCTTAGATGAGTACCTTGCTGCAGATACTCGATGAACAGCTTGACTTCTTTTTCTCGGTTCCAAAAGCGATCTCCTTCGACCCATGTGCCGGGTGAGCGCTTGAGTTTCTGCGGCATACTGTTTCCCCCAACGAATTTGTCTCCAACAGTTCTGTTGGAGTTCTATTATATCAAAAACAATTTCGTTGGCAACATTTTTGTTGGCTACTTAGTTTGTGGATGTGCGGGTCTCCCTGACAGCAGCCTCTGTGGGCCTTCGAACCGGGTGCCTAGGGAGTGCGAGGGGGGTCCGGAACCCCAACCCTGGAACCCTGGTAAAGTCGTGAACAGGCCTCGACTTTGCCCTGTCGGGTGTTGTTCCGCAAACCAACCAGACGAGCCACGTTCACGTGGCTTGGTGTTGTTAGGCCGGTCCTTTTAGGGCCGGTTAACCCGCAACCCCAGACCCGCCTCGAGCCCGTTTCAACGGGCTTTCGGAATCGGGCAGCAACTCCGACCCCGCCCATCGGCGCAAAAATTACCCAATCAAACTACCGCTCCCACCGCGCTCCGAGAAAAACCCAACCGATGCCTGGCCCGCGCCTCGCCAAAAATTGAAAAAACGAACCCAAATCACTGCCCGATCATCCAAACCCGCAAAAAACGAAAGAACGAACCCAATTTTCCCAGTCCCAGCCCACACGCCGCCCTCACCAACCCGAAACCACAACGAGCCCGCCCGCGCCACAAAACCCAAATCCCCCAATCCAGTCACGAACTTTGAAAAAAAAGATAAACCCAATATCCATGGGGACTTGAAGCCCCGACACCCTCGCCAGCTCCTGGAAAAGCGCCGCCCGCTTTCTACCATGAACACAGAGGAGAAACGAATGGACACGCGACTCCAAAGGAGAGCATCCCGCAAGAACGCAAAACGCAGCACCGGACCCCAAACCATTGAAGGCAAGGCCCGCTCCAGCCAAAACGCCCGCAAACACGGCCTGTTCGTCCGCGACACCCTGCTGCCCGGCGAAGACCCCCAAGAATTCCTCCAAAGGGGGTATCCACTTGCTTGGACCGCACACTACATATTGTGGTCGGACCTCGAACTCCCTCCCACGAGCTGACGGTACGGCACCGGATCGACTTGTACGGCGTTCTGAAGCAGGCGCTAGAACAGCAGTCCACGCGCCCGTGAACGCCGGCGATTGAAGCGGAATGTGAATTCATCGAGGTAGTAGTCCACATGCTTCTCGCTCACCGCTCCTTGATGTGTCCCCAGCAGCCACCGCTTCAGAAGCGAAGCCACGCGGTGCACACGGGGCATCAGTTTGTGCGCCGGGTCGTCGCTTTGGCCGGTAATCGTGACCTGGTGAGTGTAGCCCTTCTTGGCGATGTTGTGATAGCCCTTCCATCCATCTGTGTGAACGACCCAGGGGTGACCATTCTTCGATGAAGCCGTGCAGACTCTCGCTAGAGACGTCGGGCACCCGTCGCAACCGGATTCGGCCGATCCCCCGCCCGTCCTGCTACCACAAGCTGCGGCGTGCCATGGTCGGGCCCGACCGGGATCGGCTCAACGGCTGTGTGGAGGTGGATGAATACCACACTCGCAGGGGCTTTTGCGTCCGTCAAAAATCGTCGCCGCCGTCAGAGAGGTTCGGCGCTGGCACTTTCTACACTTCAGGTGGCCAGTATTCGTCAGCCAGGCCTCGCTGCCAGCACATTGCGGACAGCGGAAGCTCTCGACCCCGCTTCGAGTTCCGCCAGGTCCCGCCGCCAGACCTTCCGCCAAACCCCTGCTTTGATCGTGGCCGGGCGGGGAGCAGCTAGCGGCAAAGGGGAATCTCCTCACGGTAATCGCACAGAGTATAATGTGAAGGACCGGCGGCCACACGAAATCACGCCGCTGGGCTAGACTGTAGAACACCGACGACTGGGGTTGATCCATGCTGAACAAGACCAAGGCCGCGACCGCCTTCGCACTCGTCTCTCTGTTGTTTGCTGCGCCTGTTGGGGCGCAGTCCGAGAACGCCTACGTGGCGCCTCGCACACCGGACGGCAACCCGGATCTCAACGGCATCTGGCAGACGCTCGGGTCGGCGCACTGGGATCTCGAGGGCCACGCCGCGCGCCACGGCCCCTACGAGCCGCTGGGCGCGCTCGGGGCCATTCCCGCAGGCCTGGGGGTGGTTGAGGGAGGCAAGATTCCGTATCAGCCCTGGGCGGCGGACAAGCGCGCCGAAAACCTGGAAAACTGGCTGAAACTCGACCCGGCGGTCAAGTGCTTTATGCCCGGAATCCCCCGCGCCACCTACATGCCCTTTCCGTTCCAGATTGTACAAACCCCCAAGTCGATCCTGGTGGCCTACGAGTTCGCGAGCACGAGCCGAGTCATTCGCCTGGATCGTCCCGGCTCCGAGGCGCTTATTCCGTCGTGGATGGGCTACTCGCTGGGCCGCTGGGAAGGCGAAACGCTGGTCGTCGACGTCAGCGACCAGCTGCCCGACACCTGGTTCGACAGCTCGGGCAACTTTCACAGCGAGCAGCTGAAGGTCCAAGAGCGCTACACGGCGACTGGCCCCAATGCCCTGCACTACGAGGTCAGCATCGAAGACCCGAAGGTCTTCACGCGCGCCTGGAAGATGAGCATGCCGCTCTATCGCCGCCTCGAGCCTAACGCCCAGATCCTGGAGTTCAAGTGCGTGCCTTTTGCCGAGGGCGCCGTGTACGGCCATCTGCGCCGGGGCTACAAACCAACTGAGTAACCCTCCGCGGAATCGGAGCCGCGACCATGAGGGAGTGCCGATGGGCCGGCCAATCGGAGCCGCGCGCGTAAGCAAGCGGTTGCCTCTACCGACTGATCCGCTCCCATCAAACTTCCGGCCCACCCAAAAAGATGAAAACCCGCAGGTTTTCGACCGAGCGGTTTGGCGCGATCTCGAACCAACCGCTTGCTGACGCGCGCGGCTCTAGCCTGGATTCCCAGGGATTGATGGGCCTGCTAATCCAGGGGCGAGGCAACGACGGCTTATTTCAGATTTTCCGCGCTCACGGATATTATCTATTCTGATGAACTGTTAAACTGATAACCACATCAGATGACCGGCAGCGTTTGCAGGCCGAACCACCTCAGACGCCTAGTAATCAGACGCCGAGTAAGGAGTAAAGTCATGACCAATCGAAGCGCACTCGTGATCGTCCTCGCCGCCGCTGTGTTGGCGCCCGCCGCTCTCGCCGAGGATAGTCCAAAGACGTCCTGGGGTGATCCCGACTTGCGAGGCACCTGGGACCGCCGCTCAATTACGCCGTTCGAGCGGCCGCCGGAATTCAAGGACAAGGAGTTCCTCACGCCGGAAGAGGTGGCCGAGTTCGAGGAGAAGCGCCGGAACCTCGACACCCGGAAAGATCTAGAGGAGCGCGTCCCCTTGGCGAGCCAGGACGAAGATCATTTCCGCAGCCGGGTTCATTACTCGGACCTCGGAGCACAGGCCCTTTTGGACAGCGGGGTTGCACGAGCAGACGATAGCCGGCGCGGGCCCTTGGTCCTGGGCCAGGCCGACCTCGACGTCGGCTACAACTACATCTTCATAGACAAGGGCAGGAAGATGACCGGCACGATGAGGACGTCACTCATCGTCGATCCCCCGGACGGCCGCCTCCCGGCGTTGACCGAGGACGCCAAGCGCCGGAAGGATGAGCGCACTGTCCGCTGGGGCCAAGTGCCCGCGGGACCGGAGGACCGCGATCCAAGCGATCGCTGCATCGTCATGTCGGTCGGGCCCCCGATGAACCCCGGCGCCTACAACAACTTCGCGGAGATCTTCCAGACGAAAGACCACGTCGCGATCCTGGTCGAGATGATCAACGACCACCGCATCATCCCTCTTGACGGCCGTGACCATGTGCCGCAAGACATCCGCCTCTGGAAGGGGGATTCACGCGGCCGCTGGGACGGGGATACGCTGGTCGTGCGGACCAAAAACTACACCGAGCACACGAACCTCCGAGGCTCCGGCAAGAACATGATCCTCGAGGAGCGTTTCACCCGGACCGGCGCCGGCACGCTGCTCTACGAGTACACGGTGAACGATCCGGAGTCGTTCGAGAAACCGTGGTCGGTGGCTTACGAGATGCAGTTGAGCGAGGAGCCTCTGCTCGAGTTCGGCTGTCACGAGGGAAACCGCCCCATGACGCTGGCGCTCCGCGGCGCCCGGGTTCGGGAGGCGAAAGGCGAGGCGTCGGACGACTGGCTCGGGGCTCGCCAGGGCGGAGCGAAGGCGGTCAAGGCCGCCAAAAAGCGGCTAGAAGAACGGCGGAAGAAGGAGAAGGCGCGGAACAAGCAGTGAAGCTCCAAACGGCCGGCTGTGTCGCCGCGAGACCTGCCGTTGTGACACCGGATACCGCCGGGGCCGGTTCAACCCAGAGAGTGGCGCTCCCGTTCCAAAGCTCCATGAACAGCTCGTGTCCGCCGGAACAGGTGGCGTCGCGCCAGCTGCCCTGACGCGGACCAGCCGCAACCAGAACGGCAGCCTTGGCCGCCGTCGGATGACTGCATCGAAGCGGCCCGCTCACGGCCAAAAACCCTTCGTCCGTCCGCGCGGGTGAGGGATAAACAAGGGGACCACTAGAAACGGTCCGCAACGATGTTTAGCTCAATGCTGTGTTCGAGGTACGCTTTCGCTGCCGCAAGCACGAGCGCAAAACCGCCCGTCGATTCGAGTGCTTGATGCACGATTTCATCGCCGTCACCAGTGAAGCCTTTGTTGATGACACTGACATAAGTTGTGTCATCTGATCGAGGCGTAAAAATCCATTCCACGGTTGTAGGGTTATCAGTGTCCCATTCGATGAGGATTCGCTTGTTTTCTTCGATCGCCTTCACTCGAACTTCGGTGGAGGCGTTGCACAATTCCCAGTGCCATTGAACTGTCTTATCGCATTCCAGCCGACCAGTGCTTTTGTCAAACCAAAATTTCGTGATGACATCAGGATCAACGAAAGCCTCAAACACCTCTGCGACAGGCTTACGAATTAGCAATTCTGCTTTTGCAATCGGCTGGTTTTTCACTTCCATAGTCTCACCGTGTATCAATTTAGATTGCGCCAACCCAAATTCCACGTTACAGTGCAAAACCCCGCTGCCGCGGCCCCCAACAAGCCCTTGCAAACACGGCCATTCCCTCGTAGTCTCTTCCACACAACAGCTATTTTTGTGGAGTTTCCCGCTCTGATTCGCCCGCCCTGTTCAACTGACCGTCCACGATCTGACCTCGGATGGGGAGCCGTTGAGATTCACGATCAAGATCAATGGAGGCAGAGCCAACAGCCGCCGCGTCAGCGCGAGTGGAGGAGGGGCACGGCGCGGACGTGGGAACGCGGGCACGTCAGCAAACTCCCTGCGCGGCGACAACTCGCGGTCCGGTCCGGCCCACAGGGAAGGATTCCGGGAAAAGGCGCGCCTGGACATGGCGCGAGCAAAAAAATTCGTCTCCGGACAAAGACGCGAAGCCGTCACGTCAACCGAACCGCGCGGCCGGTGCGTATGGACTCCTTCGCCGCGTCCAGGATTTCGATGACCTCCACGTTGAGGTCGAGCGCCATGATGTTGTCCACCGCGGCGCCGCTCTCGATGCGGTCGAGCAGATAGAGGATCGGGTTGCTCCTCTCGCGCGAGAGCGGTGTGGGCGAGATCGTTTCCGGAACGCCGTGGCGGCCCTTGCGCAGCTCGACCTTTGCGCGGGTCATATACAGGCTGCCGTCCATGCCGTAGACCTTGAGATCCTGGAAGCTGTGCGGAAAGTTCCAGCTTCCTTCCAGAATGGCGACGCCGTCGGCGTAGGTGAGCACGATCGTGGAGTTGCTCTCGACCTGGTAGATCTCTCGCCGCAAATAGTTAGCCTGGGCGAAAACGCTTTGCGGGCGGCCTTTAAACCACAGCGCCCACGCCGCGTTGTAGCAGCCGAAGTCCATCAGTGCGCCGCCGCCGTTCCTGACCGGATCGGTTATCCAATCGAAGGCGATCTTGCCGCGCGCACTGCTGGGCGCGCGGGGACCGCTGTGCCCGACCATGCCGTGCAGCCGCCAGACGGAGCCGACCGCGCCCGAGTCGGCCTGCCGTTTGATCTCCTGGTTCGTCTCCCACCAGGCCATCTGGTAGTTGGTCATCACTTGCACGCCATGCTCGCGGGCGAGGCCACGGATTTTCTTGGCGTCTTCGAAGGTAGTGGCCAGCGGCTTTTCGAAAATCACGTGGATGCCGCGCGGGGCCAGATATTCCACGATTTCCAGGTGGCGGTTGGTCTCCACAAACGACCAGACGATTTGCGGCTTCTTCTCCTCGACCAGCTTGCGGTAGTCGTCGGTGTAATAGACGTCCGGCTGGTGCTTCTTGGCCTCCTGGACGAGTAACGGTTCGGGCTCGGCGACGCCGACGAACTCGACCCCGGAGAAATCGCCCCACTCCAGCTGGGAAGCGTTCCCTCCCAGCCGCTGGTTTGACTCCACCACGACGCCGGAAACGTTCCGCAACGGGCGCCAGCAATGGCCGTTCATGAGTCCGATAAAGGCGACGCGGGTCTTGGCCGGCGCGGCGGACGCCTGGACGGACATACTCGCTAGCGCACCCGCTCCCACTGTGGTGCGGACAAAATCTCTCCGGTTCAAAGCTGTTTTCGGCATGTTTCGCTCCTTAATCTCCTTGCCCTTGCAATGCTGCCGGCAGGCGGCACACAACAAAATACTTTAGCAAACTGGAGCTGCGCGCGTCGATGTTGAAGTCCTGCCAGTTCGGATGGTTCGGGAAGATGAAGAACTCCGCCCGCAACTGGACATTGTGGCGCTCGTTGATCGCGAAGCGCTTGGCCGCGTCCCAAGCTTCGTACTGGATGCCGTGTTTCGCGAACCGAGCTGTCTGATTCTGAATCTCGTCTCGTCCCGGAGACCCGAACAAGGTGGAATCAATAAGGGATTCCTGGGCCGTTTTGAGAATCTCTCTCGCGGAGACTGGCGCCCCTTGCCACGAAAACAGCGGTTCGTCAATCCAGCTTTTCGCTACTTTGATGGGGTTTCGGGCGCATCTCCTATGGTATGATCGGGTATTTGAGAGGTGCGGTCGGCAGATGAACCTTGAGAAAAAGCAGGTGAATCTGGGCCAATTCGCGGCCCGAGCCGTGGCGGACTTTGAGAGAAAGGTGGGAGCGATCCCGAGTTCGCCATTCTTGGCGCAAAAAATTGTTCGGCCGCTGCCCCTCGAGAACGCTAAGCGTGTCGTTGAGTTGGGAGCCGGCAAGGGTGGAATCACTCAACTGCTGCTGAACCGGATGCCGGCTGACAGCCGCTTGATCGCCATCGAGATCGATCCCGAGCTAGCGCAACACCTCCAATGCAGATTCTCGGACCCCCGCCTGGAAGTAATCAACGCCTGCGCCGGATCAGCCCGTGAGGAGCTGCATCACAGAAGCTGGGAGCGAGTGGACATCGCCGTCGCCTCGGTTGCCTTCGGCTTTCTCAGCGACTCGAAGATCCACGAGATTTTTTCCGCCGTCAAGCCGTTTCTCGACGAGGACAGCCTTTTTACCCTTTATCAATATGCCCACCGACTGAAGATGCGGGAGGGGCGCTTTTCCTATTTTGATATCAGCCAGCTGCTCGATCAGCACTTCCCCAATATCGAGCGGCGGGCGTTCTGGCCCAATTTTCCTCCTGCGTTCATCTTTGATTGCCGCATGTGACTTTGCCAGGCTAGCTAGTTTGCGGCGCAAAATGCGTGATGCCGCTATTCGGGGACTGTCACCAATTTTCGCGCCGGTCTGGTTTCTTCGCCTAAACCGTTAAAGTGCGAGGCGCGAAATTTGGCTGACTGTCCCCAGAGCAATGAATTTCCGAATTCCGCGCCGGAAACAAGCTAGAGTTAGGCAACTTGTGCCCGGCGCGGAAGTCTTCTATGCTGACGGCGATGTCATTTCGCAAGGTTTCCGCGCTACTCGCAGGGGCGCTTCTCTTCACGGCTTGTCAGTCGCAGGACGGCCCCTTCCCCTCGCGTGAACTCAAACTGATCGTCCAGGCCTCGCCCGGCGGGCTTTCCGATTCCGTCTCGCGCATCATGGCGAGTCTCAGCGAGGCGGACCTGGGCGTGCCGATCGTCTGCGAAAACAAGCCGGGAGCCAGCGGAGCGCTCGCCTTTTCCTATGTCACTCGGCGCCCCCCGGACGGTTACACCCTCGGTCACGCTCCCGTGGAGATAGCGATGGTGCGCTCGCTCGGCTATGCGGACGTCGGCCCGGAAGACATGGATTTGATCTGCCTCGTCCAGAAATCTCCGCCCGTATTGGTCGTTCAGTCCGGCGCGCCGTGGAAGAGCTTCGAGGAGTTCCTGAATGCGGCCCGCGAAAAGCCGGGCGGCCTCATCATGGCCAACTCCGGCACGGGTTCGATTTGGCATTTCAACACCCTGCTGATGGAAAAGTACGCCGATTTCCGCGTCACGCATGTGCCTTACTCGGGCTCCTCGGGCTCGCTGGCTTCGCTGCTGGGAGGCCACGTGGACGCGGTGATTTCCGGAGCCGGCGAAGCGGTGGCCAACGTGCAAGCAGGACGTCTGCGGCCCCTGATTGTTCTGGCCGAAGACCGCTCGCGGCTTTATCCTAATGTGCCCACGACACATGAACTCGGCTATCCTTTCGGTGCGCCGGCGTGGGGCGGATTCTTCGGCGCCAAAGGCATCCCGCCAGACGTGAAGACTCGATTGCAAAACGCGTTTCGAAAGGCCTATGACAGCCCCGAATGGAAAAAGCTATGCAAGGAACGAGGCATGGAACCGGTCTTCCTCAACAGTGAGGAGTTCCGCCAATTCGCCCTGGAACAGGCGGACTTCTTCAGTGAAGAAATACCGAAGCTGCTGACCATGAAGCGTTGAGGGCGTGCGAGACGGCTCGTGACGCTTTGATCCCGCGGGCGACACAGAAGAACCACGTCTCGCGACAACTGGCCGATCGCGCGTATTCGGCCAGCGCGTGTATTCTGGTAGTTGCGGCGAATTCGCCGCCGCCAGGAAGGTCAATGGCCAGCACACCCGTCACAGCTTCGGACCGCGGAATCACAACCGACGCCGACCCGCTTGCGCTAAAGCTGCCCCAGTGCGACAGGGGAATCGGAATCGTCATTCAGTCCCCGGATTCGAAAGATTTAATCCTGGGCGTGCGGATCAACCCCTTTTCCGTGTGGCCCGACGATCGGGGCTACTTCCTCGAAGTCACGCGAATCAAGGAAGGCTTGCCCGCGGCCTTTCCCCCGGAGTCAACACAGGTGTCCGCCGCGCTGAGCTACCCGGGAACGATCAAGGCCTTGCACTATCACCTGCACCAGACGGATTTGTGGGTTCCGGCTCAAGGGATGTTTCAGGTGGCGCTGGTCGACCTGAGAGCGGGATCGGAAACCTTCGGCGTCCGCAACACTCTCTACGTGGGTGCGTTGCGCCCCTGGCAGGTCTTGATACCACCCGGCGTAGGACACGGCTACAAGGTGATTGGAACGAGTCCCGGAATGCTGATCTACGTGACCGACCGCTTCTACAACCCCGCCGACGAAGGGCGCATCCCCTACGACGATCCCGGCATCGCCTACGACTGGGACACGCAGCACAAATGAAGCTTTTTGTGACGGGCGGAGCCGGCTTCATCGGGTCCGCTTTCGTCAGGCTCACGCTGGAGACCGACCCGGCGACCGACGTCCTCAACTACGATGCCCTCACCTACGCCGGCAATCTCGAGAACCTTGCCGCGGTTGCCGACAACCCACGCCACCAATTCGTGAAGGGGAATATTTGCGACGCCGGCACCCTCGATCGTACGATCGCTGATTTCGAGCCCGACGCGATCCTGCACTTCGCGGCCGAGTCGCACGTCGACCGCGGCATTCTTTCGCCCAAGCCGGTCGTGGATACGAACTTCATTGGCACGTTCAACCTTCTCGAAGCCGCGCGCAAGCACAAGACGCCGCGTTTTCTGCAAGTTTCGACCGACGAAGTTTACGGCAGCATCGATGACCCGGCCGAGGCCGGCGAGGGCTTTCCGCTTCGCCCCAGCAGCGCCTACTCGGCATCGAAGGCAGGCGCCGACCTGCTAGCGCTCTCCTATGTGACGACCTACAATCTCGACGTCGTCGTGACCCGTGCCTCGAACAACTACGGCCCCTATCAGTTCCCCGAAAAACTCATTCCCCTGATGATTTCCAACGCCCTGGAGGACCTGCCGCTGCCGATCTATGGGGACGGTCTGCAGGTGCGCGACTGGCTTTACGTGGACGATCACTGCCGCGCCATCCGGGCGGTCCTCGAGAAGGGCCGGGCAGGAGAGGTATACAACATCGGCGGCAACCGGGCGCTGCCCAATATCGAGGTTGTGCGCAAGATCCTGGCGGCGACCGGCAAGCCGGAGAGCCTGCTGGAAACCGTGGCGGACCGGCCCGGTCACGACCGGCGCTATGCCATTAGCAGCGCCAAGATCCAGACGGAAACGGGCTGGGCTCCGCAAGTCGAGTTTGAGCAAGGCCTGGCCGATTCCGTGGCCTGGTACATGCGGAATTCCGGCTGGGTGTCGCATGTTCGTTCCGGTGAATACCAGCACTACTACGAACGGAATTACGGCCGCCGGGAAGCCGAGCTCAAGCGCATCGTCAACTAGCTGTCCAGCGTGCGCGAGGCCTTTGCCCAGAATTGCGGCGGGCTATTTGTTTCGCCACATTGGCGCCGAATCCGCTATACTGCTTCTGTATGCGGCAAGTCCTGCACCATAGGCATATCCATCACGCGCACGACCCTATGCGCGTCAGCCGGTAGCGGGAAACACAGTCAGCAACAGCAGTAAAGATCGTGCAAGTCCCTAGCCCGCCGGCCCCTAGCCGGACGGGTTTTTTCTTTAGGTGCGCAAATGAATCTAGACTTCACGAAATTGGGCGGCTTGATCCCGGCGGTAGTTCAAGACGCGAGCGACGGCGAAGTCTTCATGGTCGGATTCATGAACGAGGAATCGTTCAACAAGACGGTCGAAACCGGCAAAGTGACCTTCTTCAGCCGTTCGCGCAACAAGCTGTGGACCAAAGGGGAAACCTCGGGGCATTATTTGCTGGCGAAAGAGATTCGGGTCGACTGCGACGATGACAGCCTTTTGATCAAAGCCGAGGCTCTCGGACCGGGTGTTTGCCATAATGGATTCCGCAGTTGCTTCTACCGCCGCTTCGAAGACGGATCCTGGAAACAGAGCGCCGAGCGCGCCTACGACCCCGCTAAAGTTTACGAATCGAAGGGTTAGCGCGCTTTTCTAACCGATCGGCGAGGCGCGACGTGGCGCGCGCCTCCTGGCGGGCCGCGTCGGCCTCCGGGCCGACGTTCGCCTCGACACAGTCTGTTGAGCACGGCGAGCGAGCGCAACGAAGTAATGGCGGGCCTATCGCGTGCTTCGGCCGTCAGGTGGTGAGAAATGCGGCCTAGCCGCAATACTGTCGACTTTGAGACTTTGAGCTTAGAACCTTCGAGCCCAGAGCCGTTGAGCCGCGAAGCGGCGCAGGATCGTAGCCCAGGGTGGAGCGAAGCGGAACCCTGGGTGCGAACCCACAACGCCAAGCCCCGGATGGGGCGTAGGAGCAAACCGGCCCATTCGTCTCCGCGGAGAGCGATGTCCGCCGGGCGTTCAACGACGCCCGAAACAAGACCACGCTCCACGCAGCAAAAAACGTCCGGGGACTGCTAAGTGAACAGTATTGGGGCTAGCCGCGGACCAGGCAAGGACAAGCCGGCCAGCCCGCCCACTCACCGCGCCGGCCACCATGAACGCTACCAGAACGATGCAACAGGCGGCGTAACCAGATGTTGAGAATTATCCGCAGTAGCGACAAGGAGGCGCTTGAGCGCTTGTTCTCGCGCCGTGCCGTGCGTCTCGGGCGCGCCGAAGCCGTTGTCGAGCCGATCCTCGAAGCAGTTCGGAAACGCGGTGACGTGGCGCTGCTGGGCTACGCCAAGCGCCTGGACGGTTTGAAGGCCGATTGCGTTCGTGTCGCACCCGCGGCGCTCAAGAAGGCCAGGCAGTCGCTGTCGAAAGACTTCCGTTCCGCGCTGAGAATCGCCTCGGCCCAGATTCGCCGCTACGCCCGGCGTCAGATGCCGCGGTCTTGGAAAAAACAGTTGCCGGGCGGCGTGCAGCTAGGGCAACTGGTTCGGCCGCTGCGCTCGGTCGCGGCCTACATTCCCGGCGGACGCTATCCGCTGCCTTCCACTCTGATGATGACGGTTCTGCCGGCGCAGGTCGCCGGCGTCGAAGTGATCTCCGTGGCCTCGCCAAACCCCACTCGGGAAACGCTCGGGACCGCCGGATTTCTTGGCGTTTCGAATTTCTTCCACATGGGCGGCGCGCAAGCGATCGCCGCGTTCGCTTTTGGCACGGAAACGGTCCCCCGCGCTGACCGCATCGTCGGTCCCGGCAACATCTACGTTGCCGCCGCCAAGAAACTGCTGGCGGGCGAAGTGGGAATCGATTTCGTCGCCGGGCCGACGGAGATCCTGCTCATCTCATCCTCCGACGGCGATCCCCGTTTGCTGGCCGCTGACATGCTGGCTCAGGCTGAACACGACCTCGACGCCGCCGCGATCCTGCTGACGACATCGAAGCGCCTGGCGCGCAAAGTCGCTGCGGAAGTCGAACGCCAGCTCTCGACGCTTCCCACTCAGGAGGTCGCCTCCAAGTCCATTGCCCAGAACGGCGCCGTGGTCCTGACACGGTCTCTTGACGAGGCCATGGATATCTCGAACCGCTTCGCGCCCGAGCACCTGTCGATCCCCGATGAATCGTTTCTCCCCAAAGTCACCAGCGCGGGCAGCGTCTTCGTCGGTCCCTGGAGCCCGGAAGCGGCCGGCGACTACGCTTCCGGACCTAACCATGTTCTGCCGACCGGCGGCGCGGCGAGCTTGCGCGGCGGCCTTTCCGTGCTTGATTACTTGAAGATTATTTCCTTTCAGAAGTTGGCGCCCGAAGGCCTCCGCAGCCTGGCGCCCGCGATCGTCACGCTGGCCCGCGCGGAGGGTCTCGAAGCCCACGCGCGTTCGATCGAGGTGCGGACCGATGGCTAAGCAGCCTTCGATCAAAGCTCCCCGCCCGCGCCCGGCGGTGCGCAAGATGTCGCCCTATATTCCTCCCACGGGCGGCCGCGCCGGCAAGCTGCGTCTGGACTTCAATGAGAACACCGTAGGTTGCTCGCCGCGGGTTCTGCGTGCTCTCAAGAAACATGCGACTCGGGAACTGCTCTCGGTCTACCCCGAGTACGAGGGAGCCCGCCAAACCATCGCGCCGTTCTTCGGAGTCAAGCCGGAACAGATGTCGTTCTCCGACGGCACCGACGAGGCGATCCAGGTGCTTGCCAACACTTACGTCGATGACGGGGACGAGGCGGTCATTCCCTGGCCCACCTTCCCGATCTTCCACGTGGCGGTTGAGATCTCCGGGGGAACGCCGCGCTTCATTCCCTACGTGGAGCCGGATCTGGCGTTTCCTCTGCGGTGGCTGCTCGAATCGATCACCCGGAAAACGCGCCTCGTGCTGATTGCGAATCCGAACAACCCGACCGGGTCCGCCATTGGACTTGCCGAGATCGAAACGATCCTGCGCAAAGCCCGCCGCGCGGCGGTGCTGATCGACGAAGCTTATTTCGAGTTCTACGGGGTAACGGCGCTGAAACTGCTGAAGCGCTACCCCAACCTGTTCGTGAGCCGGACATTTTCGAAGGTCTACGGAATGGCCGGCCTGCGCGTCGGGTGTGTGTTCTCGCAGGCCGAAAATATCAGCGCCTTCCGGAAAGTGCAATCGCCCTATAGCGTCAATTCGCTCGCCGTCATCTGCGCCATCGAGGCGGTTCAGGATCAAGACTACATTCGAGCCTATGTCGCGGAAGTGCTCGAATCGCGCGACATCCTCCGATCCGGGCTCGACCGCCTCGGGCTGCCCTATTTTGCAACGGAGGCGAACTTCGTGCTGGTGAAATTCGGAGCTCGCGCAACGGACGTCTACCAGGGATTGCGGGAAAAAGGCTTGCTCGTGCGCGACCGCAGCCACGAAGTTCCGGGCACCATCCGGATTACTTCTGGCAAGAAATCGCAGGTTCGCAAGCTGCTGAAACTGCTGCCCGAGGTGATGAAATCATGCGGGTATTGATCTTCGACATGGACGGCGTACTGGTCGATCCCGCGGACTCTTATCGCCAAACGCTGATCGATACCGTCGCCCACTTTAGCGCCAAGCGGATCAGCCAAGAGCGCATCGTCGAGATGAAAAATCGCGGCGGCTATAACGACGACTGCATGATTGCGCGGGACCTGCTGCGCGAGTTCGGAGTGGAGATCAACTACGACGAGGTGCAGGCCTACTTTGAGGAACTTTTCTGGGGCGCCGGAGACGATGGCATGATTCTGCGCGAGCGCTGGCTGGTCGATAGCGGCGTTTTGTCGAGATTGGCGAGCAGCTACCGCCTGGCGGTTTACACGGGACGTCCGCGGCGGGAAGCCCGCTTCACTCTGGATCGCTTCGCGAACGGCACCGTATTCGACCCGCTCATCACCAGCGACCAGGTCGAAAACCAAAAGCCCGCTCCGGATGGGCTGCTGCGGGCGCTCGAACAACTGCCGGGAAGCGAGCCGACTTACGTGGGCGACAACATAGACGATGGCCGCTGCGCCCGGGCCGCGGGAATTCCCTTCGTGGGCGTGGCGGCCGCGAATGCCCCGAGGCGGGAGGAGATTGTGCGCCTTTTTCGGCAAGACGGCGCTCGGGCGGTAATAGAAAATGTCAACGAACTAGAATCGGTGCTGTGACCATGCGCAAAGCCACCATCGACCGCACTACAAAGGAAACGCAAATCCACGCCAAACTTGTCATCGATGGTAAGGGGCGCTACAACGTCGCCACTGGCATTCGTTTTCTTGACCACATGCTCGAGCTGTTCACCAAGCACGGAGGCTTCGACCTGGACCTCACCGCTAGCGGCGACCTCGACGTCGATCAGCATCACACCGTCGAAGACGCCGGGATTGTCCTCGGACAGTGTTTTGCCGAGGCTTTGGGCGACCGTGTCGGAATCAATCGCGCCGGCTACTTCGTGCTGCCGATGGACGAAACGCTGGCGGTCGTGGCGGTGGACCTCGGCGGGCGCCCCGCGCTGGTCTATCACGCTCCGACCCGCTACCGATTGGTCGGCGATCTGCAAACGGAGTTACTGCACGATTTCTTCGACGGGTTCGCCACCCATTGCGGCGCGAATCTGCATGCGCGCGTGATGTACGGCCGCTCCAACCATCACAAAATCGAGGCCATCTTCAAATGTTTTGCCCGCGCCATGCGCTACGCCTGCTCGAAGGACGCCAGGCTGAAGGATCAGCTTCCCAGCACGAAAGGGCTGCTGGAAGGAATAAAAAAGAAGCGCCCGAAGGGGGCGAGGGACAAGGGATAAGAAAACGGGTTTCGCAACAATATTGTTCACGTATAGCCTTTTGAGCCGCGAAGCGGCGCAGGATCGTAGCCCAGGGTAGAGCGAAGCGGAACCCTGGGTGAAAACCATCGAGGCGGGAGCCCTGAAGGGGCGCAGGAAGGCAAGCGGACTAGAGCGCCCTCGCTTACTGCCTCCCGTTGTGAGGTTCCGCTCGTTGGGCGCCGCACTCTGACGAAGACCCTCGGCGCTTACCCCAAACCGCTATCAACATGATCGCCATCTTCGATTACGGCGCCGGCAACCTCCGTTCGGTCGAGAACACTCTCGACTCGATCGGAGCGAGGTACGAAATCGTCTCCGACGCGGACGGCCTGCGCCAGGCTGACAAGATCATCCTTCCAGGCGTCGGCCATTTTGGGCAATTCATCCGCTCGATCGATTCACTCGGCGTGCGGGAAACGTTTCGGGAACGCATCGCGGACGGAGTCCCTTTCCTCGGTATTTGTTTGGGCATGCAAGCGCTGTTCGAGAGCAGCGAAGAGGCCCCCGAGCTGAACGGCCTCGCTGTCTACCCCGGCGAAGTGCGTCGATTTGCCTCCGGCGCGCGCGTCCCGCATATGGGCTGGAACGAACTGGAGCTGCAAGGCCACCCCCGCTTATTGCGGGAAGTTGGCGCGCGCCCCTATGTTTATTTCGCCCACAGCTATTACGTGCCCGCCGAAGCAGCGGGCGAGCGGGCCGCGGCGATTTGCGAGTATGGCATCCGCTATGCGGCCGCGATCGAGTCCGAAAACGTCTTCGGAGTGCAGTTCCACCCCGAGAAGTCAGGGGACCTCGGCCAACAGGTCGTACGGAATTTCTTGGCATGCTAGCGAAACGAATCATTCCTTGCCTGGACGTCACCGCTGGGCGTGTCGTCAAGGGAGTCAACTTCGTGGGGTTGCGCGATGCCGGCGACCCGGTCGAGCTGGCCAGCATCTACAACCGCGATGGGGCGGACGAACTGGTCTTCCTCGACATCACGGCCTCGAGCGACCACCGCGACACGATGGTCCATGTTGTCGAGGAGACGGCTCGTCAGGTTTTCATCCCGCTGACCGTGGGCGGCGGTATCCGATCCATCGCCGACGCCCGCAAGATTCTCACCGTGGGCGCGGACAAAGTGTCGATCAACACGGCCGCCGTCGAGCGCCCCGAGCTGATCAGCGAGCTATCGCAGGAGTTCGGCGCGCAGGCGACGGTGCTGGCCGTCGATGCCCGCCGCCGATCAGCGGGCAATTGGAACGTCTACACCTATGGAGGACGCAAGGACACCGGCATCGACGCGGTCGAGTGGGCTCGCAGGGCGGAGGCGCTGGGAGCGGGCGAGATCCTGTTAACTTCGATGGACCGCGACGGTACGCAAGCCGGCTTCGATTGCGACCTCACCCGAACCTTCTCCCGCAATACGCACATCCCGATTATCGCCAGCGGCGGCGGCGGCAAGCCCGAGGATTTCGTCAGAGTTTTGACCGATGGCGAAGCGGACGCCGCCCTCGCCGCCTCGATCTTTCACTTCGGAACCTACATTGTCGACAGCTTGAAAGAGATTCTTGCCCGCCACGGAATACCCGTTCGGACGCGCGGCTAGCTTGTGCCCGAAACCGCTCTCCAGATCGGGCAAGCGCGGACTTCCCAACCGGGCGATCAAGCCGAGACGTCGCAGCGGTTGAAATCGTGCCCCCCCTAAACATCGTTGAAACGAAAGAGGTTGTCGGTTGGGATATAAGATTTTATGGGGGGGGGGAACCGGGACAGCCTCAATTATCAAGCCCACGGTCATCGGGGAGAGCAGCTGAGCTCTTTCCGGGGCTGGGGAGGAGCAAAGAGGATTCGGTGCGATATCGAACGCTTGTGGAAAACCAACCAGACGAGCCACGTTCACGTGGCTTGGTGTTGTTAGGCCGGTCCTTTTAGGGCCGGTTCACCCGCAACCCCAGACCCGCCTCGAGCCCGTTTCAACGGGCTTTTGGAATCGGGTAGCGGCTCCAACCCATCGCCACAAAAATCAAGCAACCAACTACCGCCGCCGCCCCACTCCTAGAAAGACCCAACCGATACCTAGCCCGCGCCTCGCCGAAAACTGAAAAAACGAACCCACCCACCAAAACGAAAAAACGAATCCAATTTCCCCAGTCCCTGCCCACGCACCGCCAACCCACCCTCACCGCCCGAAACCGCAAGAAACCCGCCCGCGCCACAAACCCCAACTCCCCCAATCCAGTCACGAACTTTGAAAAAAAAGATAAACCCAATATCCCTGGGGACTTGAAGCCCCGACACCCTCGCCAGCTCCTGGAAAAGCGCCGCCCGCTTTCTACCATGAAAACAGAGGAGAAACAAATGGCCACGCGACTCCAAAGGAGAGCATCCCGCAAGAACGCAAAACGCAGCACCGGACCCCAAACCACTGAAGGCAAGGCCCGCTCCAGCCAAAACGCCCGCAAACACGGCCTGTTCGCCCGCGACACGCTGCTGCCCGGCGAAGACCCCCAAGAATTTCTCCAACTAACCGCCGATCTGGAGCAAGAACTCGAAGCCGGCAGCAGCTTTGAGCGCCGGCTGGTGCGTCACATCGCCGACACCGAGTGGAGGATGCGCCGCCTGGTGCGCCTGGAAACCGGCGCCCTCACGCACCAGCTAGAGAAAGAAAGGCTCTACGCCCAAAGAGTCCAAGCCGAGGTCGGCAATCTGAACCAGCAAGCAAAACCTGGCGACGAAAACGCCTCTACGACTGCCGACCTTTACCAACAAAGCACCAAGGAACTAGGCGCCGTAGTCGAGGGAGACCGTGACACCCCGGTGCTACTAACGCTTTCGCTCTACGAATCGCGTCTAACGCGCAAATACTTCAGCCTATTGAAGCAACTGCGCCTCACCCAGAAACTCCGCCGCACCGAAACCGTGGAAGCGGATGAAAGCGTGGAACCTGAACTGCTGCCCGCGGAAACCGAAGCCCGCCCGCCGGCGACAGAGTCCCAGCAGCAACAACCCCCGCTGGCCAGCAGCGGCCACCTCAACCCGCAACCGCCTGTGAGCGAATCGGGTCAGGCAAACCATCTGCCAACCCCCAGCACCGCCCGGGCCGGCCCAAAGGAGGCAGCAGAGCAACAACCCGAAGAATCCGCCTCAGGGGTGGCATGACGATTGGGACCCTCTTGGCAGCATGCTCGAAATCCGCTCAAACCCGCTTAATTGCCGGCAAGCTGATAGCAATGTGCCACGGATACAACACTAAGATTTCGCAACAGCAATCGTCGCGCGGTCTTGGCGAACACCTTGTGGACGGGTCGGTGAACGGTACGCCGCTAGGGTGGCGAGTTTGGTGTGCTAGGGTCAGGGCTCATGGAGCTCAACTGTAAGGGCTCGTGTCGCGTACGCCTGAGGGTTGTTGATTCGGCATGGCACAAGATCCAGCAAGGCGAACCGGAATCGATAGGCGCCGCCAGGCCATCGAGCGCGAAGGTATGCACATGACCCTGGTCGTTTCGTTTCCCGGCACGGCGCAGACGACCGTCGCGGATGTTGGTGGCAAGGGTTATTCGCTGATCCGCATGGCCGAGGCGGGCTTGCCCGTTCCGCCCGGCGCCGTGCTCACCACGCGCTTCCTCGCGCCCTGGTTTGACGAAATCAAGGCGTCCGCGACCTGGAGGGCGCTGGCAGGCGCTCCCCGCGACAAGCGGGCGACTCCACCACGAGATCTCAGAGTAACTGGAAAAAGGTGGGCCAGAGCGTCTTCGGCTGATTACTGCTGCGATATCGCCTTTCCACTCTCTATCCGCTGCCTGACACGGCCCGAAGAGGCAGTTAGGCGTCCAAACTCGCCTCGATCGATGGAGGACCCGGACCCGGCACGCTGCGCTTAGAAAGTTGTATGCCTGGGCTAGCTGGATTGGGCACTGGAGGGTAGGGACGGTACAAAGCTCACCAGCGCAGCGACATCGCCATCCAAGCGGCGCGCGACGCGCGGAACGACTGCGAGCAATGAGCTCAAGTCGAGGCGTGGTTACTGGTGGGTCCGCAGATACTCGAGTGCGCGCTCAAATACTTCGTCCCGACCCGCACGTATCCCGGCAATGGTTGGTTCAACGTGGATGTCCGGAATGACGCCCACGCGCTGTTGCTGCTGTCCGTTCGCGTAGCGCCACCCAACGCCGGTGAATTTGATCGCGATACCGCCGGGAATGACGAAGTTGGTGGTATCGCCGTTCGCGCCCGTGGTGGGTGCTCCAATGAGTGTGGTCCCGTTCGCGACGCGAAAGGCGTTCGCGAGTCCCTCCCTCGCGCTCTGAGCCCTCTCGTCGACGAGTAGCACGGTCTTGCCCTTATAGCGATTGGGATCAGCGGCGCTCAGTCTGCTGCGAGAGACAAATTCGACATGGATCGAATTGGAGTATAGGCTGCTCGTACCCTGAAATCCGGGGATCCGAATGTGGTTATTGAGCTGGCCTGCTTTCTCCGGTTCCAATAATCGTGGTGGGATCGCTCGATTCATTCGGCCGGCGCCACCGCGCCGGGCGTCGAAAATAATCGCACTTGTTTCGAGGAGGCCGTCGAACATAGCGTCGACCTTTCCGATGGGCAGGATGCTCAAGTCGACATATCCAATGTTGCCGTCAAGGACTCGGACGGGAGGACCCGTGTTGCTGGGCGGCCGATTCGCCCGGTACCACATCGTGTCCCGTCTCACCTCAACGATTCGCAGCTTTCCGTGGGCCCCTTCCAGTTGCAGTTTAGCCGTGGAGTCTTGGGGACCTCGCAACAGGCGCGAGGCGAGTGTCCTGTGGAGTGCCTGAGGCGTCGAAGCGGAGATCAGCCGGGATTGCTCCTGCATCATCGCCGGGACGTCCCGGCCGTCAATCTTCCGCAGCACATCGCCTATCAGAACACCGGTGTCCTCCGCGGCATAGACGGCGACCGGTTGGCCTTCCACGATGCGCAGAGCGATCCGAGGACCGAATCTTCCTTCCGCCCGGCCCAGAGCTGGGCTGGACGGTCTCGAAAGGTGGGAGTCGTGGACGTGGTGAGTCATCTCGGCCACGGCCCGGTGATATTCGAGGGCGTCGGCCGCGCGCTGCATCTTTGGGATGGTTTCCTTCAGCACCTCCCACCAGTCGCGGTCCATCAGATCCCGGTAGGGGAAGAAGTGCTCGAACACACCCCAAATCTGGAATGCGGCCAGCAACCGGACCTCCGCCCTCGGATACGGATCGGCCCGCTCAATGCCTTCCCACGTCACATTCTCGCGCCAGGATGGAACAGCCGTGATCCGCTTCTTCACGGGAGAGAGACGCCAAGGACCCTGCACCAGCTCCAGGGCCCGTTCCAAGGCTTCCTCTTCCGCCGCTCGTTCGGAGGGCTCCACGGCTCCGCTCCCATCGGGGAAGATCATCTCGTCGAGGCGAACGGCGGCCTCCCAGTCGTCCTCCAGCGGTATCCGCATGGCCTCGGCACCGTCCCTCGGGGAGCCCTCTCCGGCGAAAACCATCGCTGCCTTGCCCGCAGCCTGCAGTGCGGCGGCAACGTTCGGATAGGCGGACCAACGGTTGAGGACGAATACTATTGGAATTTCCGTGGCGTCAGGCGCCGGAACGAAGCGCCGGCCGGCCTTTACGACGAACGCGGAATACATCCCCCCAGATGAGAAATCCAGTGCCGGAGGGAACCCTTTGTGCAAGCGCTTCCGTAGACCCGGTCCTTCGAGAGTTCGCTTAGTCAGAGCCGGACCCAAGTTGTCGAAGTAGCTCATCAACAACCAGCGGCGGATTTCGTCGTCGGTGGAGCAGCGAAGATCGAACACCAGGGCTTTGGCATCCCGCAATGTGGCGGGCAGGCTCTCGAACTCCGAGCGCACTTGTCCCCAGCCGGGCAGGATGTCCGCCGAGGTCAGAGTCAGCACCATCACGCCGTCCGCTTTCTCGTCGATCTCGAACATCCGCTCGGCCACAGTTCCCTGCCTTCTCTCGGGCGATCGCAGCACCACCCGGGTCATGTCATCGCTCAGAGGTGAAAGCAGCGTCTCGACAGCGGCGGCGAACTCGTCGGAGGTCCGGGCACTCGTGGCTTCCGGAATTGCACGGATCAAGGCGTCGTCCCAGTCGATGTTCTTGTACGCTAGATATGGGTGCAGGTATTTTACGTTGAACCAGACCTTACCCAGCGTGGCGAGACGTTCCGTCTGGTCAGCGGCGTGCAGCGCGCCGGCGAAGAAGACGCCGGCTGCGAGTGCAAAGATTCCACGGTTCATTTTCGCCCCCCCCCGGGTACCGGCCTTTGGCCAGGGTTTTCATTCTGGCATCTCAGGCGACAAATTATACTTGCATCCGGCGCGCTTCGGCAAGCACGACCTGGCGCTGTGTCAAGAGGCAGTAGAAATGTCCCCTTGTTGAGGGCAATAGAAATAGACCTGCCCCCGTCTTTACGACTTTACCGACTTCAAAGTCGTAGCCTGTCCCCGACTTTGCGACTTTCCGACTTTTGTCCCGACTTTCTCGACTTTCTCCATCGCCGCCCGGCTAGCGCTCGAAGAGCTCCTCTTGAGACAATTGCGAGGAAGAGTGACTATAATCACTTAGGACAACACGGGAGGAACGATGCACTGCGAAGGATTACCCAGCCATGCCGAACTAAAAGCCGCTCTAGCTGCCGCTGTCGGCAGTCCACCAAGTGGAAACGGGGGCTTTAATCTGCACATGTGGGCCACCATCGTCGACCGGGACGGGATCGTCTGTGCGGTTGCCTTCAGCGGGAATGATAGGGGCGACCAGTGGCCAGGAAGCCGCGTGATTTCCGCACAAAAGGCCAATACGGCCAATGCCTTCAGTTTGCCTGGCTTGGCTCTCTCCACCGCCAATCTGTGGGCCGCGGTGCAACCAGGAGGAAGTCTCTTCGGCCTGCAACACAGCAATCCGGTTGACACCGCAGTTGCCTACGGGGGCGACTCCGAATATTATGGACAGGACAACGACCCGATGGGCGGGAAGAAAATCGGCGGGGTGAATGTCTTCGGCGGCGGACTGGCGCTGTATAACAGCGAAGGCGAACTCGTGGGAGCCGTAGGCGTCAGCGGGGACAGCTCGTGTGCCGACCACAACATCGCCTGGCGGACACGCAATAATCTTGGCCTGGATCACGTCTCTGGGGGTGTAAGCGGTGACCCGGCGAGGCCTGATAACATCGTCTTCGACCTCACTGACGATGTCGGGGGTAATCCCGAGTCCGCGGGCGGATTTGGTCATCCGCACTCTCTTCCAGCGAATGCGGCCGACGAAAGTGCGATCGCCGGGTCCCTGCCGGCGATACCGTAGTTGTGTAAGAAAACAGAGACAGGCTGCTTTACTTCGACGGCCTCTCGGGCCGTGCCGGGACCGGCACTCCTGCCGGTCGCTAGTGGTGGTTCGTGACTGGTCGTTTGTGAAGTGCGGCGGGTCTCGAAGGGCAACCCCGCACCAGAGGGTCACTCGGCTTACGTCTCGCGGCCGCATTTGAGGCGTAGACCTGACTCAAGCCCGCCGCGCGGCGGACTCGGGTCCTCTTCCCCGTTGGAGAAATCAAAAAAGCGGTTGCGTGACTTGCACGAGTCACGCAACCGCCCGAAAGGAGAACAACTCATGAGCGAAGACGCTTCATTCATTATAGCTCGTTAACGTGATCGTGTATCCCGGCTTAGCGCACGACCCAGATCCGCCATCCCTTTCGTGTGCCCAAATGCTCCCACATGGTCCTCGGCAGTTTGCCGCGGCAGGTAAATCCGAACGTCCTTGTAGGATTTGATAAATCCGCCGACGCCGGAGTGTATCTGCTCAACGAAACAACGGCGCTGGTCCAGACAGTGGATTTCTTCACGCCGATCGTTGATGACCCGGCGACCTTTGGAGCCGTTACCGCCGCCAATTCACTCAGCGACATCTATGCCATGGGGGGCAAGCCGATCACGGCCCTGGCGGTCGCTTGTTATCCGGCCAAGGGGGACCCCGAAACTCTCGAGCAGATCATGCGCGGCGGGTTGGCGAAAATGAATGAGGCCGGCTGCGCGGTCATCGGCGGACACAGCGTTGCCGACGACGAGATCAAGTTCGGCTACGCGGTAAGCGGGATGATCGATCCGAGCAAGGTCCGAACGAACTCGGGCGCGCGAGCGGGCGACGATCTGGTGCTCACGAAGCGGCTCGGGACGGGGGTCATCTCCACCGCACTCAAGCGCGGGCTGGCCTCCGAGGATCACGATGCACGACGACCGCCGCCCTGGTCAACGAGTTAGTCGAGGCCAAACAGCAACTGCAGCTAAGCCGGACCCTGGCTCGCTGGTCACGATATGAACTGATCGCGATCGACGAGGTGGGTTATGTGCCGCTGGCGGAGATGGCGGCCGAGTTCTTGTTCCAGGTGATCGCCGATCGGGCCGAGAAAGCGGCCGTGATGTTGACGACGAACCTGCCGTTCTCCGAGTGGACGAAGGTGATTCCGAACGCTCGGTTGTGCAAGGCGGTGTTGGACCGCATCACCGATCGGGCACACATCATCGAAACGGGCGAGGATTCGTATCGTTTCCGGCGAACGCTGGCGAAGAGGAAAAAGCGGGGATAACGGGCGGGCCGGACGGGCGTACCGAAGAGGGGACGGAAGGTCCTCATACGGAAAGACCGCAAATGCGTTTGTCCTCCACGCCGCACGGCCAAGGTTCGTCGACATCAGGTCCGACACACTCAATCTGGACGAGTCACAGATCGAGGACTTGATTACATCGCGCGTACCGGGATGTCTCGGGATTTCTCGCCGGGACAGCATTTTCCAATCCAAGAGTGAGCCTGAAATCGGTCAGGGCGTAGAAGGGCAGGCTGCAGTTCAATATGCTAAATGGTAAGATAGACCTCGATCGAGGCGGCTCGGGTCAGTTGTCTGGCGCCCCTCATCACAACCCAACCGACCTGGCCCGGAATTGTAGGAAGAGGCGCGCGCCAAGGGTTTGCCGACTCCCCAAGTCCAGGCCGCCTCGTCGCTGCTCGTCTTCAGTCGCTTATTGAGAGCGGACGGCCTGCTGCCGCAAGCCCAAAATCGAGATTTCGTCTAAATAACTCTTCACTAAATGAACAAAGTAATCGCACAGACTCAACCCCAGTTTCCGTCGCCCGGCGCGGCAGTGCAGCCGGGCGGAAAAGATCCGTGGTATATCATCACGAACTTAGTGGGCAAAGACTTCAAGGTTCGTTATCGCAATATGTCACTAGGCGTCTTTTGGTCGCTGGTGAACCCTTTGATCATGATGGCGGTGCTGACCTACGTATTCAGCGTCATCTTTACTCGTCGAAACATTCCGAACTTTGCCTTGTTCCTCCTGTGCGGTCTGCTTCCCTACAACTTCTTCACGCTCGGCTGGTCGGCGGGCACAATGTCCGTTGTCTCGAACGCAGCGTTGATCAAGCAGATTCCTTTCCAACGGGAACTCGTGCCAATTTCCGTTGTATTAGGGAATTATAAGGAACGCTTGACAAATACCTCTCCCTTCGCTATACTGTTTACATGTCACAAACAACACGGCAAGCTCCTGGAAAAGCCTTCAGAAACGGTGTCACCCTTATCCAACTGTTTGAAATGTTCCCTACGGAAGAGGTTGCCGCCAAGTGGTTTGAACATCAACTGTGGAGCGGGGACCGTTGCTGTGGTCATTGCGGGAGCCTGAACACCAAGGCAACTGCCAACCGGAAACCGATGCCCTACTGGTGCAAGGACTGCCGTAGCTACTTCTCCGTGAGAACCGGCACGGCTCTTGCCCATACCAAGATCGCCCTCCGCAAATGGGCCATTGCCATCTACCTGGAACTTACCAGCCTCAAGAGCATCAGCAGTATGAAGCTCCATCGGGATATCGGCGTCAGCCAACCGGCCGCTTGGTTCATGCTGCACCGCATCCGGCAAGCGTGGTCCAAATCCGACAACGGAACTCCACTGGCCGGGCCGGTCGAGGTAGACGAGACCTACGTGGGCGGGAAGCGGCGCAATATGTCCAAGTCCAAGCGCAAGTATCTTGAAGGTCGTGGGCCGGTCGGCAAGGTTGCCGTGGTCGGCGTCAAGGACAGGGCCAGTAACCGTGTCCAGGCCGAGGTTGTACCCGACACAACGAGGGAAACCATAAGCCGCTTCATCATGGAGAACGTTGAGCCTGGAGCCAGGATTTACACTGATGATGCCTCGGCGTATCAATCCCTCTCCAACCACGCAACCGTCAAGCACAGTGTTTCCGAATACGTGCGCGGCCAGGTTCACACCAACGGGATTGAGAGCTTCTGGAGTACCCTGAAACGTGCGCATAAGGGAGTCTTCCATAAAATCAGTCCGAAGCATCTTGATCGCTATGTGAGGGAGTTTGCAGGGAAGCACAATCTCCGTCAGGCTGACACCGTGAAGCAGATGCGGCGGCTCGTTGTGAACCTGGTTGGGAAGCGGCTGAGTTACCGCGACCTGATTGCCGATAACGGCCTGCCTTCCGGCGCACGTTCATAAGAGCGCGTACCAAGTCTTCCGGCGTTGCATCTCCGTAGTCTGGTCGTTTTCTCATAACAGCCATCCAATCGGCTCGGCTCGCTTCACCCGCTCCTTTAGAAACTCGGCCTGAGACTTCGTTCCCTTCGATGAGTTGCAGGCCCCACAAAGGAGCCACAGATTATCGACGTGATCCGTTCCGCCGTAAGCCCTGGGGACGATGTGATCCAAGGTTAGATTCCTCTTGTGGAACATCACCATGCACCCGCCGCACTGCCCCGACTGCTTTCCGTAGAGTACATCCTTGTGTGCGGACGGGGGAGACAACTTCCCGAGGTCCGTCCGTTGCGGCTGGTCCGTTCTGTGGATCGGCTTGAAGTCGTGGAACAGGTTGATTTCCTTCCTGATGCGGACCTGGACTAGCTCGGCAGCCTTCTCGGAGATGTCAATGCCAAGCCACTGACGGCCATGACGCTCTGCCGCGACGCAAGCCGTGGCGCATCCACAGAACGGATCAAATACCGTGTCGCCCTCGTTGGAACTCGCCTTGATGATGCGTTCGAGTAGAGCTAAGGGCTTCTGTGTGGGGTAGCCTACGCGCTCCTGAGCTTGGGAATTTATGGGTGGAATGTCATCCCACAAACTCCCTATGGGACGCCCCTTCTCAATATCGCTAGGGCGTAGCTTCCTTCGTACCCCTCCGGTCTTGGTCCATGCGAGATGGGGTATTTAGTTGACTCCAGTAGCCACTACATCTTGGGGGTGGGGGTGCCGGCCCTGGTGGCCTCGACCATTGTCTTATAGGGAGCAGGGTCGGCGGCGACCGCCTGCTGGAGGAGGCGATAGAAAAGTTTGCCGCGCGACCGTGAGGTCCGCCGGTTGAAGCGGAACGTGAACTCGTCCAGGTAGTAGTCCAAATACTCGTGACTGACAGCCCCCTGGTGGGTCCCCAACAGCCAGCGCTTTAGCAGAGAGGCGACACGATGGACTCTCGGCAGCAGCTTACTCGCCGATTGCCGCTTCCCGCGCAGCACGGTGACTTCATGGCGGTATCCTTTGTTCTCCAATCCCGCATAGCCTTCCCAGCCGTCGGTGTGCACGAGGCTGCCAGGTTGGATAGCTTCTTCGACAAAGGCTTCCAAGCTCGCCGCTGAGGCATCCGCGATCCGACGGAGCCGGATGCGACCCATACCGCGCCCATCCTCCTCGGCAGCAACCGCAACTAACGCTTTGCCAACCATTTCGCGACCTCGGACGCCCTCTTCGACTCCGCCCACATACGTTTCGTCCACCTCCACCCGGCCGACCAGCCGATTGCGACCGGGGCGCACCATGGCGCGGCGGAACTTGTGCAGCCAGGTCCAGGCGGTTACATAGCTACCCAAACCCAAGACCCGCTGCAACTCCAGCGCGCTGGCCCCGCCTTTTTGCGTTGTCACCCACCAAGCCGCCCGGAACCACAACGTCAAGGGCTTGCGGGTGTCCTGGAAAATCGTGCCCGCCGTCACCGAGGCCTGGTAACCGCAGTCGGCGCAGAGCAGCAGATTGCGTTTGCTGGCCCATGAGGACTGGATCCCACAGCGCGGGCACACGAACCCCTCCGGCCAGCGCAGCTTCAGCAGGTACTCCCGGCACGCCTCCTCGGTCGAGAATCGAGCTTCCAACTCGACGAGGTTTCGGGGGTAGTCCTCCTTCATGCCCCCAACCACAACATATTGTGGCTACTGGAGTCAACTAAATACCCCATCATGCGAGATTGCCGCTCTTGTCAATATCCTCTAGAGTTTCTAGCTTCACGCGCCATCCAGCAGGTCCGGGGGTGAATCCCTTATAGGTGTAGACGAGATTTGGCCGTTCACCCATGCTTCCTGAGCGAAGGATTGGGCCATCCGCGTAAGGTCCGTGTTCATCCTTGTAGGGATATTTATGGGTGGGAGAAGGCGTCTGGCGTCAGCGGCACTCGTATACTGTCTAGATTAAGGGTCGCCGTCTGATATCGGACGTAGTACAGAATCGTGTCCGTAAAAGGGCTAAAACGCCTCATATCGTGTTGCGATCCCTTGGGGTTCTTTGAACGCCACCAATGGGGTATTTAGTTGACTCCAGTAGCCACTACATCTTGGGGGTGGGGGTGCCGGCCCTGGTGGCCTCGACCATTGTCTTATAGGGAGCAGGGTCGGCGGCGACCGCCTGCTGGAGGAGGCGATAGCAAAGTTTGCCGCGCGACCGTGAGGTCCGCCGGTTGAAGCGGAACGTGAACTCGTCCAGGTAGTAGTCCAAATACTCGTGACTGACAGCCCCCTGGTGGGTCCCCAACAGCCAGCGCTTTAGCAGAGAGGCGACACGATGGACTCTCGGCAGCAGCTTACTCGCCGATTGCCGCTTCCCGCGCAGCACGGTGACTTCATGGCGGTATCCTTTGTTCTCCAATCCCGCATAGCCTTCCCAGCCGTCGGTGTGCACGAGGCTGCCAGGTTGGATAGCTTCTTCGACAAAGGCTTCCAAGCTCGCCGCTGAGGCATCCGCGATCCGACGGAGCCGGATGCGACCCATACCGCGCCCATCCTCCTCGGCAGCAACCGCAACTAACGCTTTGCCAACCATTTCGCGACCTCGGACGCCCTCTTCGACTCCGCCCACATACGTTTCGTCCACCTCCACCCGGCCGACCAGCCGATTGCGACCGGGGCGCACCATGGCGCGGCGGAACTTGTGCAGCCAGGTCCAGGCGGTTACATAGCTACCCAAACCCAAGACCCGCTGCAACTCCAGCGCGCTGGCCCCGCCTTTTTGCGTTGTCACCCACCAAGCCGCCCGGAACCACAACGTCAAGGGCTTGCGGGTGTCCTGGAAAATCGTGCCCGCCGTCACCGAGGCCTGGTAACCGCAGTCGGCGCAGAGCAGCAGATTGCGTTTGCTGGCCCATGAGGACTGGATCCCACAGCGCGGGCACACGAACCCCTCCGGCCAGCGCAGCTTCAGCAGGTACTCCCGGCACGCCTCCTCGGTCGAGAATCGAGCTTCCAACTCGACGAGGTTTCGGGGGTAGTCCTCCTTCATGCCCCCAACCACAACATATTGTGGCTACTGGAGTTTGAAGCCCCGAAGATCGCATAGCCGTTTCCATAAGCGTCTTGAGATAGTGGCTTGCGGTGGGGTCGCAGTGAAGGTATATCGACCCTGTGGGCTTGAGTAGCCGTTTCATCTCATCGAGGCGTTGAGCCATCATCGATAGGTAAGAGGCCATACTGTTTCCATGAACCAGCCGCGCTCCTTCGATGACGTGATACAGCACCGGGTTTTTGTCCCTTAGAAGGAGAATATAGAGCCGGTCCACGTCATCCAGGGTCCAGGTGTCCTTGAACGCGGCCCCAGCGGCCTCGCTCCCGATAGGTGCGGCGTAGTCCTGGTTCGAGTTGAAGGGCGGATCAAGATAGATCAGGTCCACGGACTCGGAATTGAGGCCGCGCATGATCGGCAGGTTGTCCCCGGTCCAGATCGTGTGGTTCTTCCAGTTCGGAGCGGTCATTGTCGCCTCGATGCCCGATTCTTCTGCCAAATCTTCAGCCGACCCCGAACACAACCGTGGAATCGCAGCAGATCGGCACACCTTTGGGCCTTATACCTCAATGCTACGTCCGTGTCGCTTCGGGTTCTCCCCATCCAAGTCTCGTATTTCTGATACAGAACCCTGTACCGGGCAGCTTCTTGTATGGTGAGCGGCACATCGTCTCTAGGATAGAGAATCCGGCCCCAAATCTCGACCAGATCATCAAGTTCCAGTATGTATTTCTTTGCGTTCTCCCGTAGTCGTCCGATCACACAGACGACGACAAATGAAAATGTCAATATGCCAATTAACGGCAGCGAGGCCCTCAGTAGTTCCGGGACCATTTTTTCACACCCAAGAACTGTGATGACTGCCACAGTCGCAGATATAAGGGAAAGGACAATTGTGAGCCACTCCAGCCACTGAATCCGCACGAACGCATTCTACTCAAATGGGGTATTTAGTTGACTCCAGTAGCCACTACATCTTGGGGGTGGGGGTGCCGGCCCTGGTGGCCTCGACCATTGTCTTATAGGGAGCAGGGTCGGCGGCGACCGCCTGCTGGAGGAGGCGCGTGATAGAAAAGTTTGCCGCGCGACCGTGAGGTCCGCCGGTTGAAGCGGAACGTGAACTCGTCCAGGTAGTAGTCCAAATACTCGTGACTGACAGCCCCCTGGTGGGTCCCCAACAGCCAGCGCTTTAGCAGAGAGGCGACACGATGGACTCTCGGCAGCAGCTTACTCGCCGATTGCCGCTTCCCGCGCAGCACGGTGACTTCATGGCGGTATCCTTTGTTCTCCAATCCCGCATAGCCTTCCCAGCCGTCGGTGTGCACGAGGCTGCCAGGTTGGATAGCTTCTTCGACAAAGGCTTCCAAGCTCGCCGCTGAGGCATCCGCGATCCGACGGAGCCGGATGCGACCCATACCGCGCCCATCCTCCTCGGCAGCAACCGCAACTAACGCTTTGCCAACCATTTCGCGACCTCGGACGCCCTCTTCGACTCCGCCCACATACGTTTCGTCCACCTCCACCCGGCCGACCAGCCGATTGCGACCGGGGCGCACCATGGCGCGGCGGAACTTGTGCAGCCAGGTCCAGGCGGTTACATAGCTACCCAAACCCAAGACCCGCTGCAACTCCAGCGCGCTGGCCCCGCCTTTTTGCGTTGTCACCCACCAAGCCGCCCGGAACCACAACGTCAAGGGCTTGCGGGTGTCCTGGAAAATCGTGCCCGCCGTCACCGAGGCCTGGTAACCGCAGTCGGCGCAGAGCAGCAGATTGCGTTTGCTGGCCCATGAGGACTGGATCCCACAGCGCGGGCACACGAACCCCTCCGGCCAGCGCAGCTTCAGCAGGTACTCCCGGCACGCCTCCTCGGTCGAGAATCGAGCTTCCAACTCGACGAGGTTTCGGGGGTAGTCCTCCTTCATGCCCCCAACCACAACATATTGTGGCTACTGGAGTCAACTAAATACCCCATCCTACTCAATTCTCCTTTGCCTGTCAAGCGTTCCTTATAATTCCCTTTATTTTCGCGACTTGCAGTATGTGGTAGACTCTGTGAACTTGGTCCTGTTTTGGCTGGTCCCGATCTTCTACAGTTTTGACGACGTCGATCCCGGCTTGTCTTGGCTCTACGAAATTAACCCCGTCGCGGCCGTGATACTGGTCATGCGCCGCATTCTGCTGTACGGTGTTACGCCGGGGGCGACCTTGTTGAAACTCGCCGCCGTGTCACTAGTATGTCGTTTCATGAAACTGTACCTGTCTCAGGCGCGGCTTCGAGCGCCTCGAACTTGCCCCAGCGGTGAACGACCGGTGCGGCGTTGATCTCCGCGATTCCCAGCAGGATTCGTTCTCGAAGCTCCGCCCAGGACTCCACTCGAATGCCCTTGAGAAAGGTGCGCGCCATCTTCCCAAACAGGGTCTCGACAATGTTGAGCCAAGACCCGTGGGTGGGCGTATGTACGTATTTGAAGCGGTTCGGACGCGTCGCCAAATAGGCCTTTGTCTCCTTGGATATGTGAGCGGAATGATTGTCCAAGATCAATCGGATGGTGCATTCGGCCGGGTAGGTTTGGTCCAGATCCTTCAGCAATAAGATGAATTCCCGGCTGCGGTGGCGCCGCTCCACCCGCGCCGTCACGCGGCCGTCGTGCAAGTCCAGCGCCGCCAGAATCGAGCAAGTCCCCAGACGTTTGTATTCGTGATCGCGGGCCACACAAGGATGCCGCCCCGGCACCGGCGGCAGGTCCGGCGCGGTGTTGGCGATCGCTTGCACGCCGGGCTTTTCGTCCACCGAAACCGTGATCACGCCCGGCGAGGGGCCGCCCTCGCCAGAGCTTTCATTTTGCAGCGCCACCTCGCGGTAGACCAGCAGCACCTGCCGCATCTTGGACTCGAAATCCGGGTCGCGGCGCTCCAGGTAGTATTTCACCTTCTCCGGATGCAGCGGCTGGGCGGCCAGAATCCGGTGAACCGTCGCTTTAGCCGCTTGGGCCAGGGCCGGATAGCCCGCTTCCACGGCATGCTGGCGGACGTGCCGCGCGAGCGCGCTGCGGGTCCACAACTCGGCGGCGTATCCCAGTTCCTTGGGTTTGCAGCAGGCCAAGTGCACCACCCAGGCCTTGGCCTCTTCGCTAATGCGGGGCTCGTAGGGACGATGATAGGCGTCCTTGAGGGCCGCTTCCACCCCCATGGCGAGGGCTCGCTCGATCCATTTGGCAACGCTCTTGCGGGTCATCTTCACGGCCCGCATAATCTCGGCGATGGTCTCGCCGCCATGATAGCGCCACAGAATCTCGGCGCGTTGCACCTCCCGAGCCGGAGCCTTGCGGGAACGACGCAGCCGCTTCAGATGTTGCACCTCTTCGGGAGTGAGAACCAGTGGGGGACGCTTCGATTTTCCTGCCATGCAACCAGTCTAGCAAAAAACATTGTCCTATGGTTATGTTTTAATGAAACGTTATACTAGTCACGCTGTTGGTGGGCTACACCGTCTTTTTACGAATGCAGAAGGACTTCTCAGACTACCTTTAGCCCCGGAGACCAGCTTGATGGCCGTTATCGAAGTCCAAGACATGAGCAAGCGCTACTTCCTGCACCGAAAGCGTCAGCTGCTGGCCCAGCGTGCTCGGAAAAGCCTGTCAAGGGAAAGCCAGGTGCTCTGGGCGCTGCGGGATGTGTCTTTCAAGGTTGAAAGCGGTGAAAAGCTAGCGATCGTTGGACCTAACGGCGCCGGGAAAAGTACGCTGCTTGAAATTATCACAGGGGTCACGAGCCCGACCACCGGATCGGTTCGGGTTCACGGACAGGTCAGCCCTCTTCTAGCCCTTGGGGCCGGCATGCACCCCGATCTGACGGGTCTCGAAAATATTCACCTGATCGCTTCGCTCATGGAGATGTCCCGCGCCGAGGTTCGACGAAAGATTGACTCCGTGATCGAGTTTTCTGAGTTGGAGGACTTCATCAATGAGCCGGTCCGAACGTACTCGAGCGGAATGGTGTCGCGCCTAGCCTTCTCGGTGGCCATTCACCACGACGGCGACATTTTGATCTTGGACGAGGTGCTCTCGGTCGGCGACGGCGCCTTCCAAGCTAAGTGCGCGGCCAGGATCACTGAATTCACAAAGTCCGAAAAGACCTTACTCTTCGTCTCTCATGGTCTGACAACCGCGGCTTCCATCTGCACGCGCGGACTCTGGTTGAACAAGGGTGCCCTACAGCTCGACGGCCCAGTCGAAGAGGTCCTCGAATGTTATCAGGCATTCCTCACTTCCGGGATAGAAGAAGGGTCTTCCGCCGCCTCCGCCCGTTTATCGCGTGCATGATTGAGGTACCATGATTTTTTGCGGTTTCTTGAGTCATCCAATAGTTCCAGACCGCTGACGATCGCGGAGGAAATGCAACCAATGTCCTCGTACATGGAAATCACTGAGTGCCGTCTTTGTCATTGCGCCACTGAACTCGTCGAAGTATTGAATCTAGGTCATCAGTCTCTAACAGGAGTGTTCCCCAAATCTAGAGACGAAAAGGTCCCTCGTGGTCCGCTCCAGCTGGTCAAGTGTATCAGCTGCGGTCTAGTCCAATTAGCACCTGAATTATGCATTGCGGGGTGCACCTGAGGAGGGCTGAGCCGCAAGGGACCATTGGGGAACGCCCGAAAACATGGGGTAAAAAGGTAGGCTGGCAAAGATTCCAGCTTCACCAGCCAACCCAAAGGAGGTCACCCAAATGGTTACCAAGCGAAAACAGCATAGCTCCCAAAGGGCCGTCAAACAAGGCCCAGCCGTGACGGTCTCGCAGCCCAATAAAATCGGGGCATCCACGCCTTGACAACTTCCGCGGCAGGAAGCCGACTCCCTACGGCGGCTTGCCGCCGGTAGTCGAGAGGGCGTTGATCTGAGAGCCTGGCTATGCGCTATGCATAAAATTTTATGCACTGGCCGCAACGTACTGGAAACACGCCACTTCGGAGCGGGGTTTTGCCGACGCGGATTCTGGGCGGGAGGGGAAACCGGGGACGGAGAAGCCAAAAGACCAGTTGCCGAGCTCCCACCTTACGACGGCCGTCAAGCCGCTACGAACGCAGCCGCACTCGCAAAGCGAATCTGTGCATAATTCAGGTTAGCACACAATTATGAGCTTGCCGTTCTCTACGGGTCCACATACGGCTACCGCTCCGGTCTTAACCAGTCGATGGTGCGGCATCTTCAACGTCGAGTTCGCGAGATCGAACAGCGCGTGAGATTGGGGCCTGGGGACTTGGTGCTGGATATCGGCAGTAATGACGGCACTCTACTGAGCGCTTACTCGGCTCCGAATCTTCGGCGAGTCGGCGTAGATCCCTTGGGCGGGAAATTCAGACGGTACTATCCCGGTAACGCCGAACTGATTGACGATTTCTTCTCCGCACCCGCCGTCCGGAGGCTTGTCGGCTCGCAAGACGTCAAGGTCGTATCATCGATTGCAATGTTCTATGACCTCGAAGATCCCATGCGGTTCGTCGAAGACATCTTGGAAGTGTTGGGAGACGACGGCATTTGGGTCTTCGAACAAAGTTACCTTCCGAGCATGCTGGCGACTTGTTCGTATGACACGGTTTGCCACGAACACCTGGAATACTATGCGCTGAGGCAGGTTGTCTACTTCGCCCAACGGCTGGGATTAAAAATCCTGGATGTGGACATCAACGAGATCAATGGAGGAAGCTTTTGTGTCACGGCGAGTAAGATTGGGTCACCCTTTCCGGAGGCGGAAGACCTGGTCGGGCGGATCCTCGCTGACGAGAAGGCGGCGGGTTTGGATACAACCCAGCCCTTCGAACGTTTTCAGTGCCGCATCCGCAAGCATCGTCAGAATTTGCTTGATTTGCTGAAGAGCGCGGCCGCACGGGGCGAGAAAGTCTTCGGCTACGGGGCCTCAACTAAGGGAAACGTCCTGCTACAATATTGTGGCATTGATTCGACGTTCCTGCCCGTCATTGCCGAGGTCAATGAAGACAAGTTCGGAGCATTCACTCCCGGAACACAGATACCAATCGTGTCTGAGCAAGACGCGAAAGCGATGCTTCCGGACTACTTTCTCGTCCTACCGTGGCACTTTCGCGAGGCCATCACCCGACGGGAAGAGACGTATTTGCAAGGGGGGGGCAAATTGATCTTTCCCCTCCCGAGTCTTGAAGTTGTCTCGGCGCCACTGGCAATGCGAGCAGCGAGGTAGCTCATGAGGAAAACGCTTCTCGATGAAAAGCCTCTGATTCACGTGTGGCGTCCGCTCTATCGCCATTTCGTTTCTCCCATCGCTTGGCCTTTTCTCCAACGGGTTAGAAGCCTGGTTGGATCCAACCAGAAAGCACCCAAGCGTTCAAGCGCAGACGGCCAGCTCGGTAAAGAGGAACACGCTATCCTTGGTCGGCTCAATCAAATCGAGGCCCAGAACACCCGCCAATGGGAAGCCATTGAGCGTTTGATCCTTTGCATTTTGGGTGAACCCAGCTCCTCGCTGTCCCGAAAAGCGAAAAGTGTGTCCGCTCTAACTGGCAACCGGGTTGTTTCCAACACGCCTGATCTACGTGTGTCGAGCGGAGTCCAGGCAGGGGGCCCCGCTCCTGCTTCTCGCAAAAAGGCAGGGGTCCCCGCTCCTGCTTCTCCTTCTCGCAAAAAGGCAGGCGGGCCCGCTCCTGCTTCTCGCAAAAAGGCAGGGGTCCCCGCTCCTGCTTCTCGCAAAAAGAGACGATGAAGTATCCGTTCCCACCAATCTACGTTGACTTGCGTTGCTTGCAAGATCCGCTTTACCAATATCGTGGTGTAGGCAGCCACGTGTCGTCGCTCTTGCGAAGCCGCTCTAATACCGTTGCAAGCGGCTGCGCTGTCGTTGGCCTCACCGACAAGGCTTTGCCGGACCTCCCGAACGAGTACCGACAGTTGTGTGAGGAGGTCAGTCCCTGTCTGCATCGTCCGGTCAAGCCAGGCGGAACAATCTTCGTCGATTCCTCGCCGATGACACATGATCCCCTCCCGGCTCTGCACTTCTCGGGGCATCCACATGTGCTGAACGCTTCAATAGTATATGACTTTATACCACTAGATAGACCTGGATATCTGCCTGACAACCCGAGTCGAATAGAGTACTTTTCCCGTCTAGTCCGACTGAAGAAGGCCGATGTATTTCTTCCGATTTCAGCCTTTTCGGCCAAAAGATTGAGCGAGGTTCTCGGAGTTTCATCCGACGTTATTTGTGTAACCGGAGCTTGCGTGCGTCTGTCCCTCTATGATGGCGGATCCCCAGGCGAAAATGAACCTCCGAAGCCTATTTCGTTCAATGGCAACGATCAGAAGCCGTACTTTTTGACCGTCGGGGGAGGAGATCGGCGTAAGAACACTGAAGCCGTCGTGTCGGCAGTAGAGCGGCTCGTAGAAGATTCAGATGCTATCGTATCACTGAAAGTCGTTGGGCATTACGGGGACGATTACAAAAGCGATCTCTGGAAGATCGCCGGTCGGCGCGGGAGCAATACTTTCCTCGAGTTCGTGAGTGATGTCGACGACGCCTCTTTGAAAGGCCTCTATGCTGGAGCGGTCGCAGTCGTCGCCCCTTCTTTCATCGAGGGCTTTTCGCTTCCCGTGGTTGAAGCCGCCGTTTGCGGTGTGCCGGTGATTGCCTCTCAATGCGACTGTCATCGGGAATTGATCGTCGACGCAGAAGCTCTTTTCCCTGCGGACTCTCCGGATGTCCTCGCACATCGGCTCGAAGCAGTACTCAAGCAGCCCTCCTTGCGGGAACGATTGAGGAGAGCACAGTCTCATCTGCCGGCCAAATTTCATGAGAGTGCGGTCGCCGGCCACTTTTGGAACTTCGTTGTTGATCACTTCGAACGGCGCTCTGGTGAGTTCCGCGCGCCAGCCGTAAAGAAGAGCCAAAGTCGCCTTCCTTAGTCCGTTTCCGCCGGATAGGGTATTTAGTTGACTCCAGTAGCCACTACATCTTGGGGGTGGGGGTGCCGGCCCTGGGGGCCTCGACCATTGTCTTATAGGGAGCAGGGTCGGCGGCGACCGCCTGCTGGAGGAGGCGATAGCAAAGTTTGCCGCGCGACCGTGAGGTCCGCCGGTTGAAGCGGAACGTGAACTCGTCCAGGTAGTAGTCCAAATACTCGTGACTGACAGCCCCCTGGTGGGTCCCCAACAGCCAGCGCTTTAGCAGAGAGGCGACACGATGGACTCTCGGCAGCAGCTTACTCGCCGATTGCCGCTTCCCGCGCAGCACGGTGACTTCATGGCGGTATCCTTTGTTCTCCAATCCCGCATAGCCTTCCCAGCCGTCGGTGTGCACGAGGCTGCCAGGTTGGATAGCTTCTTCGACAAAGGCTTCCAAGCTCGCCGCTGAGGCATCCGCGATCCGACGGAGCCGGATGCGACCCATACCGCGCCCATCCTCCTCGGCAGCAACCGCAACTAACGCTTTGCCAACCATTTCGCGACCTCGGACGCCCTCTTCGACTCCGCCCACATACGTTTCGTCCACCTCCACCCGGCCGACCAGCCGATTGCGACCGGGGCGCACCATGGCGCGGCGGAACTTGTGCAGCCAGGTCCAGGCGGTTACATAGCTACCCAAACCCAAGACCCGCTGCAACTCCAGCGCGCTGGCCCCGCCTTTTTGCGTTGTCACCCACCAAGCCGCCCGGAACCACAACGTCAAGGGCTTGCGGGTGTCCTGGAAAATCGTGCCCGCCGTCACCGAGGCCTGGTAACCGCAGTCGGCGCAGAGCAGCAGATTGCGTTTGCTGGCCCATGAGGACTGGATCCCACAGCGCGGGCACACGAACCCCTCCGGCCAGCGCAGCTTCAGCAGGTACTCCCGGCACGCCTCCTCGGTCGAGAATCGAGCTTCCAACTCGACGAGGTTTCGGGGGTAGTCCTCCTTCATGCCCCCAACCACAACATATTGTGGCTACTGGAGTCAACTAAATACCCCATTCCGCCGGATGAGTCGGGGGTGGCAACATACACGGAGAAAACTCTGGCGGCGTCTCCGCCGTATTTTGACGCCGATTTATACACGGATGCCCCACGCCCCGTTGGGTCCCACTGCGGGTTCCGGGACGCCGGCCCGGTAACCCAGGTGCCATTTGTTCGGGGAGGGTATGATGCCGTGATTTCCGCGATCGGAAACTCGCCGTTTCATACTGCCATCTTTGAGCAGCACGAGCGGTACGGCGGCCCTTGCATTCTCCACGATTCGCGCCTGAACCTCTACTATCATTACGAACTAGGAGCCGAACGATTTGTTAGTCTGGCCGCCAGAATTCTACAGCGGCCCGTGCCGGTTCACGAAACTCACATATTCCTGGATGAGGGGCAGGCCCCGACATTGTTTCTCGAGCCCGTCATCGAGCGCGCTGACCCCCTGATCGTTCATACGCGGGAATTCCAAAAACTGCTCAAGGAGCGGTATGGGGTGGCGGCCAAGGTCGCTCCGTTCACGCCGCATTTGACGTTCACCGAGCAAGAGCTGAGCCAACCGGCCCGTCTGGCGGCTCGGGAACGGCTTGGCTTATCCGATGAGAGCTTTGTTTTGTCTACTTTCGGTCAGGTTGACGTCCTCCGTAAAGGGATAGGTGCCATCATTGCCGCTTTGGATCTTCTGCGTTCTTGGAAGGTTCCGGCCGAACTCTATTGTGTCGGCAACGCAGGGCCCGCGGCAAAAGACGTGCGCAAGATCGCTGAGGATTTTGGCCTCGATAAATACGTTCACGTCATGGCGGGGTATGTGGAGACGGAACGCTATCGGGACTTTCTGGTTGCCTCTGATGTGGCCGTTCAAGTAAGAAACTTCGGCTTAGGCCAACCGTCAGCCGCGCTCACGGATTGCGTCGCCGCCGGATTGCCCACTGTGACGACGGAAGAGATGGCCGCCTGCTGTGAAGCTCCAGACTACGTGATGGCGACCTCAAATCACGTCTCCCCGCTTTTCGTCGCGGAACATCTGTCTAAGCTCTATTTCTCTTCCCGCGATGAGATGGAGATCGAGACGCAAAGACGGGACTATTGCGACGGGCATAACTTTGACAGGTACGTCCAGTCTTTGACTGAAATCCTAGGATTCTGACTCCACCACGCATGAAGGTCTATGTCGATTTGACCGAGTTTCTGGCCGCGCCCAACCGCACTGGGATTCAGAGGGTTTGTGGGGAGCTTTGTCGGCATTGGCCGTCGGACATTCAAGCTCAGCCCGTCAAAGTAGCGCCAGGCGATGGTTTGGTGGAGACGCCTCGCAAGACATTCGACCTGATTCGGGAGTACTTTAATGCCAAGTCGGAAGATGCCGGTTGGGCGCTCCGATTGCGGGGTCTCAACGACGAGGCGGATTCCCGGGCTCGTCGAGTAACCCTGACGAAGAGTGACCGAGTTTTGGTTCCCGAGCTATTCTATGATCCAAACCGCTTAGCTTTTTTCGAGGGCCTGGATTCGCCTGAGTTCGATCTTTTCCATTTCATCATCTATGATTTCTTGCCGCTAACGCACCCTCAGTTTTTCGACCAAATGCTTCCTCACCAGGTCATCTGCAGGTACTTTCGATTGGTGCGTCGTGCTCGCAACGTAGGCTTTATATCCCGCGCGACAAAGGAGACCTTTCTGCGGCGCATCTGTCGGGAAGAAAGTCATCGTGGAGTGGTTCTTCGCCTCGGCAGTGATGGTCTCGGCCCAACGCTAGTCCCTAGACGCATCGAGGCCCAACTACCATCGTTCGTTGTCATCGGTACGATTGAGCCGCGAAAAAACCATCGGCTCATCTTGGATGCTCTTGAGCCACTGATGGAAGAGACTGGAGGTTTTCGGCTGATCTTTGCGGGCAAGATGGGACCAGTAGAGAAGGGTTTTGCGGAAAGAATCCGGATGCTATCAGCTCGAGGAGGGGCGTTTACGTTTGTTGAAGCACCAAGTGATGCGAGACTCCGGCGCGTTGTGCGGTCCGCCCGAGCCTCGATCTTCGCTAGTGCGGCAGAAGGTTTTGGCCTCCCCGCGTGCGAGAGTCTTTGGCTGCAGGTACCGGTCATCGCCGCGCCGGGAATACCCAGCCTGGAGGACATTCGGGACTGTGGCGTGCACCTGTTGGAGCCTCTGGATGCAAAGAACATCCGGGCCGCGGTTGTGGCCCTCTTAGATGATACTTATCATGAAAAGAAGGTCCGGGAGGCAGCCGGGCTCAACTTGCCCACTTGGCGCTCGTTTGCGCGACAAGTCGCCGGCTGGGTTGCCGCCCAATGAAGCCATTGTCACATGTCGCGACCCAGCAACTTGATCATGGCCACTCCTAAACTTCTCGATACCGACCTCAAGCGGGCCGCTGCGTTTCCGCAACCGCGTAGCAAACCGGGTATGACCATCCCGAATCCGTTTTGGCATCTCGTACCGTAGCTCACGCGACGCGGCTTTCGGAGGTAGTTGAATCTATGAACACGCTACAGCACTCGAGAACCGCTCCATTCCGGCCCAACATCAAGGGGACTCCGACTTTTCAGATTACAGGCCTCGACTCCGACAGATCTGTATATCTGCCGATCGAAGCCACAGCTACGTGGGAACCACATGTCTTGACTCAGATGGATCGGGTTATCCAGCCCGACTTCGTCTGCCTCGACGTTGGAGCCAATGTCGGACCCTTCACCGCGGCCATGTCTCATTTGGCATCGGACGGGCAAGTTCACTCCTTTGAAGGCTCCGGCGTGAACTTCGACTTGTTAAAGTACAACGTGGACCGTAATGGCCTTCGAAATGTCGAGGTGCACCATGCTGCTGTGACCGATCACTCCGGGGAGGTCACTTTTCACTATAATCCCGACCTTCCGGGCTGCTCGTTCTTGTCTTCCACCACGTTCGCTTCCGAAATCACCGAAAGCGTAGAGGCGATCACGCTGGATAACTTCGCAAGATCGACAGGCCTGGAAAAGGTAAACTTGATCAAGATGGACATTGAGGGAAGTGAAGTTAGAGGCCTGCAAGGTGCAACCGAAGTGCTCCAAGAGTTCAAGCCGCTTTTGTTTATCGAATACAACCCCCTAGCCATGAGCACCTACCACAACCTTGGAAAAAGCGAACTATACGATCTGCTCATGACAGTATTCGCACAGATATTTGTGATATCGAGAGACGATGGGCAACTCCTTCAAATTCGATCTTTCGAGCAGTTGGATCGCTTGTTACCCAAAGACTCTTGGCAGGACCTGTTATGCCATTGAGTCTTGACAGCCCTGATCTTGCCACCTGGGCTTGACCGCAAGCTCCGGCAACGAGGAAATACACGGCCACCAAATGAACCTATCCCGACGAGCTTTTCTCGCATGCGCCGTCGCGGCGGTCGCTGACATTTTTCCAGAAAACCGATATCTTCCAAGGCACGAAACATCTCGCGCAAGCTGTCATCGGTATAGCGAATGGATCGATCGTACATTGTGACCAGTAGGTCAATCTCCTGCCGAGTCAAGGCGGAAGAATCGTTGACGTGCTCCGTGATGATCCTGTTTATATAACCAGGTACGCTGCCCTCAGGAATCAGTTTCTGGTCCTCGTCGCCGAACAGCCCGTCGTATTTTGCAGGACTGTTGTACCTGAATTATGCATTGCGGGGTGCACCTGAGGAGGGCTGAGCCGCAAGGGACCATTGGGGAACGCCCGAAAACATGGGGTAAAAAGGTAGGCTGGCAAAGATTCCAGCTTCACCAGCCAACCCAAAGGAGGTCACCCAAATGGTTACCAAGCGAAAACAGCATAGCTCCCAAAGGGCCGTCAAACAAGGCCCAGCCGTGACGGTCTCGCAGCCCAATAAAATCGGGGCATCCACGCCTTGACAACTTCCGCGGCAGGAAGCCGACTCCCTACGGCGGCTTGCCGCCGGTAGTCGAGAGGGCGTTGATCTGAGAGCCTGGCTATGCGCTATGCATAAAATTTTATGCACTGGCCGCAACGTACTGGAAACACGCCACTTCGGAGCGGGGTTTTGCCGACGCGGATTCTGGGCGGGAGGGGAAACCGGGGACGGAGAAGCCAAAAGACCAGTTGCCGAGCTCCCACCTTACGACGGCCGTCAAGCCGCTACGAACGCAGCCGCACTCGCAAAGCGAATCTGTGCATAATTCAGGTTGTAGGGTCCGTGAACCTGATAAGTATGGAAAAAGGCGAAAACGGGTCGCTCGTCCCCGGAGTCTTGTCGAACCAACTCCACGAAGCGCTCGGCTCCCTTCCGGACATCTCGCACTTCGTTCTCAATGTACTCCTCGAACCCGCGTTGGAATCCGAGATTGCCCGCCACATAGCCGCCGTCGGTGACTGCGATGGTGCGATATCCGTTCAGCGCGAGAATCTCCTGAATCAACGGAATCCTTTGGGGGATGACGTTAACCCATGTATCCTTCGTCTTATTCACAACATCGAAGGCTACTCTGTGGGTTTCTTGGTATTGCCCCGACAGCAGGGTTGCGTGGGAGGGTTGTGTGCTGTGAGTGTTGACAAATGCGTTTTCGAACCGTACTCCCCGGCCGGCAAGTTCGTCCAGAAACGGAGAGGTCTCGCGAGAATAGCCGTAGGAGCTCAGATGGTCCGCTCGGAGGGTGTCCAGTGAAATCAGTAGTATATTGGGAGGGCTCGGGCGGTCTCCGCAGGAAGTGCACTGGATTCTGGGCTCGGGCAACACTGCCCGCAACTATTTTTATCAGACGGACGCTGGGGAGCTCTACCAACTCCCCATTGCCTATTACGCGCAGGAGAAGTTCTGGTACATGTCGCCCGGGTATGACCGTCGCGAGCACGAAGGCGTGATGCGAAGGGTCGGGCGCGAATGCATGTTCTGCCACAACGCCTACCCGGACGTGGCGGAGGGGAGCGACGCGTACGGCTCCCGGCCTGTCTACCCGTCCAAACTCCCGCAAGGGATTGGGTGCCAGCGCTGCCACGGCCCGGGCGCCGAACATGTTCGCGTTGCCCTTAGTAATAAGGATACGGGCGACGAAAGGGTACGGGTGACGATTGTGAACCCGGCACGTCTGGAGCCCCAGTTGCGAGACGCCGTCTGCGACCAGTGTCACCTGCAACCCTCCGCGGCGCTTTTCGGCGTGCGCCGCTTCGGGCGGGCCGACTACTCGTTTGTGCCCGGCGAGCCGCTGCCGGATTATTTAGTTCAGATGGACGTGACGGAGCAGGGCAAGCGCCGCTCGGAGCGATTTGAGATCAACCACCACTCCTACCGCCTGCGTCAAAGCCGTTGTTTTCAAGAGAGTGAGGGCGCCCTCCATTGCGTGAGCTGTCACGACCCGCACCGTAAGGCGCCGGCCGACGATCGAGCCGCGCACTACCGTTCTCGCTCCTTGAAATGTCACGAGCCCGGCGATTATGAAGCGGTGCATGAGACGGCGGCGGTGGCTGCCGGTTCCGGCGACTGTGTTTCCTGCCATATGCCGCGCCGGCGTACGCAAGATGTGGTCCGTGCGGTCATGACCGATCACCTCATTCGCCGCCGGGCGGGCGGAAGTGAACTCTTAGCGCTACTGGCTGAAACCGAGCCTGCCCTGACTGAGGTTGAGTTCCTCGAACCGGACCGCGCTCCGAAGGGGCCGGAACGGGAGCTTTATCGCGCCGCCGCTGTCATACGAGCGTCGTCGGGGGCCTACGCGCGAGCAGTGGACCACTTGGAGGGGATGCTCGCCGTCGCCGCACCGGACTCCGTTGATCCCTACTTGGACCTAGCCAGGGGGCAACTCAAACAGCGGCGATTTGGCGCAGCCGAGCGTACCGTGGCGGGGATACTCGAGCGCGACCCCGGCCATCGGCTGGCCAAGGAATGGTTCGGCCTCAGCCTGCTCACACAGGACAAGGTCGATGAAGCGATCGAGAAACTGTCGGAAGCGCTAGAAGAGGATCCAGGCAGTCCGGAGGGCCACTATAATCTCGGCCTGGCGTTTTTCCGCAAAGACCGCTACGAGGAGGCACGTCTGCAATTCGAGCAAGCCATTGCGGCCCGGCCCAATATGGCTCCTGCCTGGTATTACCTCGGCCGGGCCAATGCTGGCCTCAATCACATAGACGAAGCCATCCGCGGCTACCGGCGGGTTCTTGAAATCGAACCTTCCCACACCCGGGCCTATGTGGAGATCGGCCGGCAGTTGCTCAAGAAGGGGAATCGCGAGGAGGCGCTGCTGTATTACCAGCAGGGCCTGAAGGTCGCTTCGCGGATAGCGCCGATTGCCAAAGCGCTGGACGAAGCTCGTTCGAGCTTGCAACAGAATTAAGAGGCACGGGGCGCTGCACGGGCGTTCGCGGCTCGCTTCCGCTTTCTGTTCCGCCGTAACGACTTATTGAGGTTCGCAGAATATAGCTACAGTGCGAGACGGGCGTAGCACGCTACGCCCCTACGGGCCGAACATCGACCGCGTCACCATGAATTGCGAGTCTCAGTAGGCGGGCGCGAATTCGCCCTAACGAGTTCAAGGGGCCGCTCCGCGGCAACTACGGCGAATGATGCTTTCCACCCGAGATTTGGCGGAACAGATGTCCCGGTGCTCCCTGGGATGGATGTTCCGGCTGCGGACCCTGAAGAAAACAATCCTTTGGGCGGTGGCGACACTGGGGCTGTTTGGTTGCTCCGAGTCTTCGGATAACAGCGGGCGTCCAACCCGACCCGACATTGGCGATGGGAGTCAGACGACAAAGGAAGCCCAAAAGGAAGTCTCCGATCAGGATGCGTCTCCGGCGGCTCCGCAAGTCACGGGGACCGTCGCGTCGTCAGCGATTTTCCGCGACGCAACCGCGGAAACAGGAATTGACTTTGTCCATTTCAATGGCGTCACCGGCGAGTTTTTCCTGCCCGAGATTACAGGATCGGGAGGGGCTCTTTTCGATTACGACAACGATGGGGATCTGGATCTCTACCTGGTCCAGGGCGCCAAGCTCCTCTCTCGCCCCAACCCTCCAGGCTTCGCTTGGCAGGGCGACGAACCGCCTCGGGATCAGCTCTATCGTAACGATCTCAACGGTGCTGCTGGTGGTGCGCTGCATTTTACCGATGTCACCCAACAAAGTGGGATCGTGGCCCCCGGTTACGGGATGGGGGTTGCGACCGCGGATTTCAACAACGACGGCTGGACCGATCTCTATGTCACCAACCTTGGTTCCAATCAGATGCTGCGAAACAACGGGGACGGTACGTTCACTGATGTGACGAAACAAGCGGGAACCGACGACCCTCGCTGGAGCACCAGCGCTACTTTCCTCGACTACGACAAGGACGGCTGGCTGGACCTTTTTGTGACCAACTATGTGGAATTTTCCAGCGGCGTGAAGCGGGAATGTTACGCCAACACTAGCGCGCGGGACTACTGCGGGCCCGACGCCTATGACCCGCTCGTGGATCGACTGTTCCACAACAGAGGTGGCGGTTCTTTCGAAGACGTTACCGCAACGTCCGGGATTCGATCAGCGTTTGGAGCCGGGCTGGGAGTGATCGCGGCCGACTTCGACGGCGACGGCTGGACCGACATCTACGTGGCCAACGATGGCGACCCGAACCAACTCTGGATCAACCAAGGCGGGCGCGCCTTCGAGGACGAAGCCTTGCTCGCGGGCGTCGCATTGAACCACAGCGGCAGCGCTGAAGCGAGCATGGGGCTGGCTGTGGAAGACTTTGACGGGGACGGGGATGAAGACCTTTTCATGACTCATTTGGACGGCGAGTCCAATACCTTCTACGTCAACCTGGGGAACGGATTTTTCGAGGACCTGACGATCAAGGCCGGGCTCCATTCTCCCAGCTTGATCTATACCGGGTTTGGAACCGGCTTCTTCGATTACGACAATGACGGCTGGCTGGATCTGCTGATTCTCAATGGGGCGGTGCGGATCACGGAACGTCTCGCGCGTGAAGGCGAGCGCTACCCCCTGCAACAACGTAATCAGCTCTTTCGGAACACCGGCCGGGGCGCCTTCGTGGAGGTGACGGATCGTGCGGGAGACGCCTTTAAGGTGGAGGAAGTAAGCCGCGGGGCTGCTTTTGGCGACGTCGACAATGACGGCGACACGGATGCCGTCGTGTTCAACAATAATGGCCGCGCCCGTCTGCTGTTAAACGAGTATGGAAACCGCGGACACTGGCTGGGACTGCGCCTCTTGGAGAAGCGCACGAGGCAAGATGCGTTGCAAGCTCGGGTGGAAGTAGCGGGCCCGAACGGTACAGTCCGCTGGCGAAGAGTCCATACCGACGGAAGCTACTGTTCCGCGGGCGACCCGCGGCTGCTCATTGGATTGGGTGACCACGACGAGCCGCGCACCTTGCGGGTGCACTGGCCCTCCGGCGAGGTCGAGGAATGGCACGACCTGGCTGTAGACCGCTACTGGGTCCTGCAAAGGGGCGAGTCATCCAGGGGGCAAAAGCCGCGTTAGTACTGGGAGCAAATCCTAGTTATAGTTAGTACCGTAGGATACACTACGAAACCAGTTGAGACCTTTAATATATAGGGGAAATAGGCAGTGTGGTCGATACTTCTCCCACCCTGCTCATCCACCACTGAAGAGCCATGGACTAAGATGATGAGGGTTTCCGAACGTGTTTTCTCTCATTTCGAAAAGCTTGGTGGCGGCCGGGATGTGCGCCGTGCTCGTCACTGGAGCCCAGGCACAACCGGCCCGTTCCGCGCCGTCCGTTCTGGCGCCAGCGAAACCTGGCCTCGTGCCGGTGCCTTTGCCGGCGCTGGATTCTTTAGAGCCTTCCGTAACGGAGCAAATCAAGTCTATTCAAGAGTCCTACTCGGCCTTGGCGGCCGGCCCCCAAGTTACCGCGGCTGAACTGGCGGCAGCCTATGGAACGCTGGGACAGCTCTACCACTCCTACGAGTTCACCGACGCCGCGCAAAGCTGTTATCTAAATGCCCGCCGTTTGGCGCCGCGGGACTATCGCTGGGCTCACCTTCTGGGCCAACTCAGCCAGAAGGCCGGGCGGCTGGAAAAGTCCCTGGCCTACTACAAGGCTGCCCGCAAGATGAACGCCGAGTACGTCGCGACCGCGGTCAACCTCGGGAGCGTCTACATCCAGTTGAATCAACTGGAAGCGGCCCGCACGGAGTTTGAGGGGGCGTTGAAATCAGCTCCTGATTCCGCGGCCGCTCACAACGGATTGGGTGAGGCGGCACTTGCCGAACGACGTTACTCCGAGGCTATCCCGCACTTCCAGGCCGCTCTAAAAAGAGCCTCTCGAGCCAACCGAATCCACTATTCCCTGGCGATGGCTTACCGAGGATTGGGCGACCTGGAGAAAGCACGAGCGCATCTAAAACTGCGGGGGCCTGTCGGGGTTCGGCCCGGGGATCCGCTGGTCGATGGCCTGCAGGGCCTGCTCCGAGGAGAACGAGTGCACCTGATTCGGGGCCGGCTTGCATTCGGCGCCGGGCGTTTCGAAGAAGCCGCGGAAGCGTTTGCCAAGGCCGCCGAAGCGGATCCCAGCAGCACGCGAGCCCGCGTGAATCTGGGCACGGCTCTTGCAAAAATGGGCCGCCCCGGGGGGGCGTTGGAGCAGTATCTGGCCGTGTTGCGAATGGATCCGCAGCACCTGACTGCTCATTTCAATGTGGGCACGATGATGGTACGGAAGGGAGAACACTCACGGGCGGTGGAACATTTTGAGTCGATCGTCAAGCTCAACCCGAACGACCTTGAAGCTAACCGCGAATTAGCGAAGTCGCTGACAAAAGTGGAGCGAAACGACGAAGCCCTGCCGTATTTTTCCCGCGTGGTCAAGCTTGCTCCGGACGACGAAGCATCACTTATCAGCTTGGCGGATTTATTGGCCGGCAAAGAGCGCTATAGCGAAACACGGGACCTGCTTGAGCAAGCTAACCGCCGGTTTCCCAAGCGTGCGCGAACGGCCGTTGCGCTGGCACGGCTCTTGGCTGCCTGTCCGGATCCCGGCCTGCGTGACGGCGAGCGGGCGCTGGAGCTGGCGACACGCGCCTACAATGCGACAAAGCTTCTCAGGCACGGCGAGGCGGTTGCGCTGGCATTGGCTGAGCTTGGCCGATGTGAGGAAGCGGCTGCATGGCAGAGCCGGTTCGTGGCGGCCGCGGAACGAGCGCGGGAACTGGAATTAGTGGCCAGGTTAAAGCAAGAACTAGAGCGGTACAAGGGTAGACACCCGTGTGCCCCCCCGGCGCGCCAGGGGGTTGTCCCGCCCTAACATCCTGGATTCTCGTTGCAAGAGGAAGACCGCACCAGTCACGCGGTTCAGACCCGGCTGTGCTGGCAGTAAGCCCTATTATCGCGGCGCCCATGACAGATGGCTCACCCGAAGCGCGTACAGTAAGAGACGCAACGCTCTGGGTCAGGCCAGGATAGTGTTTACCACTTTGGCAGGATGGATGTCCGTCAGCTTCTCGTCGCGGCTGCCGTGACGGAACGTCAGCCGTTCATGATCTAGTCCGAGCAGGTGCAGGATCGTGGCGTGGTAATCGGCTGTTGTAACGGGGTTTTCGACGACGCGGTACGCGAAATCGTCGGTTGCGCCGTAGGTGACCCCGCCCTTGACGCCGCCGCCCGCCATCCAAAGGCTGAAGACGTACTTGTGGTGGTCGCGTCCGTCTTTGCCCTCGGCCATCGGCGTGCGGCCGAATTCCCCCGCCCAGATGACCAACGTCTCATCCAGGAGGCCGCGCTGTTTTAGATCCGTCAGCAGCGCGGCGACGGGCTGGTCGGTTTGGCGCGCAATTTTCTGCGTACCCTTCTTGTTTTCTTTATGCGTGTCCCAGGGCTGCGCATTGTGGAGTACTTGTACGAACCGCACGCCGCGCTCGACTAGGCGGCGGGCCAGCAGGCATTGGCGAGCGTAAACGGCGGTTTCTTCGTTTTCGGCGCCGTAGAGTTCCCGCATGGCCGGCGGCTCTTTGGACAGGTCGAGGGCGTCGCTGGCGGCGACTTGCATGCGCGCGGCGAGTTCGAAGCTGGCGATACGGGCTTCCAGCTCGAGTTGGTCGCGGCGAGGTTTCATGTGCTCGCGGTTGAGCTGCTGGAGCAGTTCAAGCCGGTCCGCGCTGTCCCCGGCCAGCCCGCGTGTCTTGAGGTTGAGCACGGGCTCTCCTTCGGCCCTCATGCCCATGCCCTGATAGAGGGGCGGAAGCCATCCGCTCGAATAATTCTTCACGCCGTCGACCGGAAGCCCCTTGGGGTTCAAGATTGCCACGTAGGCCGGCAGACTCTGGTTCTCGGTCCCCAACCCATAGGCAATCCAGGATCCGAGCGCCGGCCGGCCGGGATTGATCAGACCCGTATTCATGTTGCGGATCGCCTGCTCGTGGTTCGAGTGAACGGTCACCATCGAGCGGATCAGCGCGATGTCATCAACGTGCTGGGCCAAGCCTGGAAGCACTTCGGAAAGCACCATGCCCGACTGGCCGTGCGGGGAGAACCGAAAGGGGCTGCCTAACCAAGTGCCAGTCTTGCTGACGTCAACCGTGTTGACATAACCTTCGCCCGGTTTCTCTCCGTCGCGCTTGATCAGTTCCTGTTTCGGGTCGAACAGGTCCACCTGGCTGGGCCCGCCATTCTGAAACAGCAAGATAACTTGCTTCGCTTTCGGAGTGAAGTGAGGATTCTTGACAAGCACGTCGTAGCCGCCGCGAGGGGCGGCGCCCAGCGTCTCCCCCAGCAGAGAGCCGAGAGCGATACCGCCTAGGCCGACGCTGATCCGTTCCAAGCAGTCCCGCCGCGTCAGCATCTGCTTCATGGGCGTGAAGCGCACATGTCGATTGCCGTCGTCAAACCCCATCGTGACACCTCCTGGCGTCAATCCAAATAGACGAACTCATTAGCGCCCAGCAGCGCTTGGCACAGATTGGAATAAATTCGCAGCGCCCGATCCTCGCCGCTCAGACCGGCATAACGCCTAACCTGCTTGTCAAGGAAGGTCAACAGCATGTCCATCTCGCCCGCGGTGGGAGCACGGGCCAGCGCCAGCCGGAAGGCGTATTCGGCCGTATCGCGGTCCGCGGGAGCCGTCATATCCGCTGGCGGTCTTTCGGCGAGCACGCGGCGGGCGAAGCTCTCGGCTTGCGAACTAATGAATTCGCTGTTCATCAGCGCCAAGGACTGCGAAGCGGTCGTCGAGGTATTGCGGCTTGGGCAATTGACCTCCATGACCGGGGCGTCGAAAACGTTGAGAAAGCTCTGCGGGGCCGAGCGCCGAACGATCTGATAGATGGAACGCCTTCCTCCTTCGTTATCGTTCTCGGGGACCACTTCGCCGCTGGGCTTTGTCTCGCTCTTGACCGGCTCGCCGTGCAAGGTCTTGTCCAGCGTGCCAGCCGCGGACAACACCGAATCGCGGACGATCTCGGCCTCCAAACGGCGCGGCCTCATTCTCCAAAGCAGTTTGTTTTCCGAATCGGTCTCGAGCCCCCCGGGACGAGCCCGCGAACTCTGCCGGTAGGCCGTCGAAGTCATCATGAGGCGATGCATCGACTTGATGCTCCAGCCTTGCTCGACGAACTCGCTTGCCAGCCAATCCAGCAAGGGCTGGTTCGTGGGCGGCTCCCCGGATTTTCCGAAGTTATCGGTCGTTGGGACGATCCCCTCCCCAAAGTGGTGAGCCCAAATACGATTCACCATCAAGCGCGCGGTCAGAGGGTGGTCGGGACGCGTGAGCCACTCGGCGAAGGCCCGCCGTCGCCCAGTCGTCACGGCGCCGGGGCCCGGCGGCGGTACTGAGAAAGGCCTCGCCGGATCATCCAGCACGGCCGGAACGGTCGGCTTTACCTGCACTACGCCCTGGCGCTCAAAGTCGCCGCGGGGCAGCACGAAAGTCGGCGGCGGACTCGCGTCCATGTCGTAGAAGGCGCGGATAGCGGCTAGCTGGATGCGTTGCGCTTCCTCCTGCTTGAGTTCGCTGTCCAACCGATCCGCGATCGCGGCGTATTCGGGGAATGTCTCGCGGACCTGTTCATCCGTAGCCTCATCCTTTTTCGGATGCTTGACGCGATATTGCGTTAGCCGGGCTTGCTGGAGCTGCTTGAGCGCCTTCACGACCTCCTCGAGCGGCTCATTCACGGCATTCGCTGCTTCCTGTTCGGCCCGGGTGGCCTCGAACACCCGCCGCTCCTTGGTGACCAGCGCGGGAGCTTTCGGACGAATCGCTCCCGCCAGCAGCGCTTGCACGCGGTAGTAATCCTTCTGGCTGATCGGCTCGAATTTGTGATCGTGACAGCGGGCGCAGTGCAGCGTCAGGCCGAATAACGAAGAGCCCAGAATCTGCTCCGCGTCGAACAACCAGCGCCACAGGTAGTGTTCATTCAGCCCGTCAACGTGGAGCGCCATTGTCCCGTCCGCCGCCATGCGCAGAAAACCCGTCGCTTCCAGCGGCTCGACAACGTCCGGCGGCAACCCGTCATGGTCCCGGAAGCCGGAATATTCGTCACCGGCGATCTGTTCCCGTAAAAACTGGTCGTAGGGCTTGTCGCTGTTGAAGGCGCGGATCACGTAATCGCGGTAACGCCAGGCCAAGTCACGCAGCTGGTCGGCTCCCTCACCGCCTTCGGAGTCCGCGTAGCCGGCCAGGTCGAGCCAATGCCGTCCCCAGCGCTCCCCGTAGTGCGGGCTCTCAAGTAATTGATCAATGACTTTCTCGTAGGCTCCGGCGGAGCGATCGGCCAAGAACCTGTCGATCTGTTGTGGCGTGGGCGGCAGGCCGATCAGATCATAATAGACGCGGCGCAGAAGCGTGACCCGGTCCGCGTCGGGCGAGAGCGAGAGGTCCTTTTCTTCCAGCGCGGCGAGAAGAAAGGCGTCGATGGGAGTGCGGATTCTCGCTTCAATTTTTACCGCCGGGACCGGGGGCCGCTGGGGCGGCTGGAACGCCCAATGACTGCGATTTTCCGGGTCCGCGCCGGGCTCGCTAGATACTACGAGATCGGCATCCACCGCCGGCGCGCCGGCAGCGATCCATCGCCGAATGTGCTCCAGATCCTGCTCGCTCACCTTCTCGTCGCCCATCGGCATTTCGCCCTTGACGACACGCTGGTAGAGCAAGCTCTCTTCGGCCGACCCCGCGACGATCGCCGGACCGTTCACGCCGCCCTTGAGCAAGCTTGCCCGCGAGCGAACGTCCAGAGCCGCCTGCGGCGCCGAACCACTATGACATTTCACGCAATGGGTTTCGAGGATGGGGAGGACTTGCTCTTCGAAGGTTCCGGCTGGGCCGGCGGCGGCCGACAGCGCGGTTTGAGCCCCCGCCGAGATGGGCATTACCAATGCCACGGCGATGGCGGCCCAAAGCATGGATGTCGTTTCAGCTGATCTCAAGAATAGGAATGTCCGAACACCCATATCTACTGCCCTCGGGCCAGGGGTTCAAAACCCCTTGTGCGGCCGGCCGGGAGATCAACACCTGCCGCTTCAACCATGACTTTGGCGATCTCTGCAGAGTCAATCTGAGTTTACACTAATCGACCAGCGGGAAGCAACTCAACTTACTCAACTTAGCGGAAAGGCGCTTGGCTCACCGCTGCCAGCCCTTTGGAACAGGCTTATCCCATCTCATTGACCGAGCGGCCCACGGCAAAGGTGGGTGGCACAGGCAATCCCGGGCGCACTCCGGCCGGTCAGCTGAAGCCCCCCGGCGCGCGCGGCCCGGTTGGGAATTCCTGTCAGGTTTGGCAAGAATTTCACTTCGCAGGGACTGCTGATCAGCGGAAGTTCGCTCCACTTTGCTCCTGTCGTATGTAAAGAATCCAACCACGGCCGGGAAAACCGCAAGGCGCCGGCAACCAGCCCCGGCTTGCCGAGGGAAGCGATCCGCGTCACCGGGCCCGTGCCGGGAGCGATAGATCCGGACGCTCGTGGCGTGAACGGGGAAGCCGGATTTGACTTCTGCCATGACGCAATGGGACGATGCTCTAGAATTCTCTTGTTGCTTGGAAACCCATGCTATGCGGCTTCGCTCTCGTTGTTTTCGCACTGGCTCTAGCCGCCCCCGCATTTCCGCAGAGCCTGAAAGACCGGGCCCAGACCTTCTACGAACAAGGCAAGTTCGTTGAAGCCGCGCAGACCCTCGAAAGGCACCTGATCGAGAATCCCGAAGACTTTCAAACCCGGCTACTGATCGGGTTGTGCCACCAACAGGCCGGAAATCCCCTTGCGGCGGCCGCTGCCTATCAGCAAGCCGTCGATCGCCGCCCCAACGATTCCGTCGCCCGTTTTCGGCTGGCGCAGGCGCAATACTTCGCGGGCAAGTTTACTGAGGCCGAGAAGAATGCGCGCGCGTCTCTCGATCTCGGAGGATCGCCAGTTTATATCTTTAACCTTATCGGTCTCGTTTTGGAGCAAAAACATGCCTACCAAGAAGCGCTCGAAGCGTACGAGACTGCCATTCGCGCGGAACCGCGAGAGTACGGGGACCCGCACCTTAACGCGGGCGTCCTCTTGTTGCGACTGGGCCGCGCTGCAGAAGCGCTTGAACGGTTGCATTCTGCGATTGGAGCCGATCCCCGTTCGGCCGAGGCGCTTTATCAGCGGGCGCGCGCTTACCTTGCGTTAGACAAGGCTCAAGAAGCCAAAAAAGACCTTGTGCGCGCCGTTTCCGTTGGGGGCTACGAGCCGGCGCAGCGACTCCTCGAGCAGCTGCGCTTGGGAGGTCTGAAGCGCGCGGAGATTTCCGGCAAACCACTTTCGTCGCTGGCGCCGATCCGCTTCCAGAACATCGCGAAAAGCGCGGGCTTGGATTTCGTCCTAGAGAATCACCCCACACCACAAAAGCACGTGATCGAAACCATGACCGGCGGTGTGGCCGCGTTCGACTACGACAAGGACGGTCTCGCAGACATTTTCTTTGTGAATGGCGCGGAGATTCCGCCCCTGAAGAAGAGTTCACCGAAGTACTTCAACCGACTGTACCGAAATCAAGGCGGGATGAAGTTCACGGACGTCACAGCGCGAGCCGGCGTCGCTGGCGAGGGTTACTCCATGGGCGCGGCGGCAGCTGACTATGACAACGACGGTAACGTCGACCTATTCGTCGCCGGCGTCAACCGTAACATTCTGTACCGCAACACAGGTGCGGGACGCTTTGCGGACGTAACATCGGAAGCCGGCATCAAGAGCGATCACTGGTCGGTGGCCGCGGGGTGGTTTGACTACGACAACGACGGGTGGCTCGACCTGTTTGTGGTGAATTATCTGAAGTGGTCCGCTGACATGGATGAATTTTGCGGAGACCCTGCTACCAAGGTGCGTTCCTATTGCGACCCGAAGCATTTCGAAGGGCTGCCGAATACACTCTACCGCAACCGGGGAGACGGCACTTTCGAGGACGCGTCAGAGAAATCGGGGGTTGCGGCGTTCATTGGCAAAGGCATGAGCGTTGCTTTTGCCGACTACGATCAGGACGGGTTCGTGGATGTCATTGTCACCAATGACACGGTCCCCAATTTTCTGTTCCACAATCGCGGGGATGGGACTTTCGAGGAAAGGGCCTTGATCGCCGGTGTCGGCCTGAGCGACGACGGACAAGCGATCTCCAGCATGGGCGTCGACTTCCGAGACTACGACAACGATGGTCTTCCCGACGTGACGATCACAGCTCTTGCCCGGGAGACGTTTCCCCTATTCCGAAACCAGGGCGAAGGCTTCTTTCGCGATGTGACTTACCCGAGTCGCGTGGGCCTGTTCAGTCTCAAGCGCAGCGGCTGGAGCAACGGGTTTGTCGACTTGAACAACGACGGCTGGAAAGATCTTTTCTCGGCTAACTCGCACGTCCTTGATAACGTCGAGAAGTTGCGGCCCAACGTCTATCGGCAGCCGAACAGCATCTTCGCCAATCTGGGAAACGGCACATTTCGAGATGTCTCCGAAGATGCCGGCGAGGCTTTTCAGCAACCGAGGGCGCACAGAGGCGCCGCCTTTGCGGATTTCAACAACGACGGGCGAATCGACATAGTCGTCACCTCCCTTGGTGAACCAGTCGAGCTATGGCAGAACGCCGGTGCGGCGGAAAATCACTGGTTGATCCTCAAACTAGAAGGAACGAAGAGCAACCGCGACGCCATTGGCGCCCGCGTCCAAATAGGAAACCAGCACGGCCACATGACGACCAGCGTCGGTTACGCTTCTTCGAGCCATCAGGGAATCCACTTCGGTCTGGGAAAAACGGACAAGGTTGAGAACATCCGCATCGTCTGGCCGAGCGGCACGAGTCAGGTGCTCAGAAACGTAAAAGCCGATCAAGTGCTTCGAATCAACGAACCGGAGTGAGAGCAAGCTGGGACGGGAGCGCTCCACTACGAGGGGGCTCAAGCTTGATGCTCGGGGTGCGTGCAGCCGATAAACTCCGCCTGCGGCGTGTTGCCTTTGTATTCAAGTTCCTGATGGATCCCGATTTGGGAGGTGTAGTAACCGTTGATCGTCATTCGTTTGAGGCGAACGAAGAAGTGTTCTAGCTTTGTACTTGGGTGCGGTTCGCCAGCGGCCATCGCGGCCATAATTTCATCCTGCTGCGCGGCACTGCATGCTGAGAAGGATTTCTGGAAGCGTTTCTTCGCGTCTTCGCCCAGAGCCTTCAGATCGGCTGCCCACTGATCGCGCACCGGTTTTTCGCTGTTGGCCACCATTAAGTCAATAAACTGCCCGACCTTGGCGGCGTGAGCGCCGGGAGAGTGATCATCGGCGGGAATAATCATCTCCGTCAACCGGTCCAGCGTTTCGTCCTGAGCCTGACTAAAAAATTGCAGCTTGTAGCTGGCGGGAGCCTGTGCGAGCGCGACTAACTGCTGCCCGGCGATCTGCAGTCGTTCGGCCGCCACACCGGCGACCATTAACTTTAAAGCTGTGCGGCGTTCCATATCTAGCTCTCCTCTTACTTTAGCTCACAATTCGCTCCGCTTAAGTTGGCGGACAATATGGTCGGATGCCCTTGCGGCCAGGGTCCCAATGGTCAGCGTCGGACCGTAGCCGCCCGAGGTGACGAAGGACGCTCCGTCGACCACAAAAAGGTTCTTCACGTCGTGCGCTTGATTGAACTTGTTGAGCACGCTTTTCTTGGGATCGTTCCCCATCCGCGCCGTTCCCATGCCGTGAATCGAATAGCCAGGCGCCATCAACCTGTCCCGCGCCTGGACGTTCTCCGCGCCCAGGGCATCCATCAGCGCCTTCAGGTTTTCAATGGCGTCTTTGGCCATCTGCCGTTCGTTGTCGCTCATTTCGCAGTGGAACTTGAGCGCCGGGATGCCCCAAGCGTCCTCGACGTTCTTGTCGATTTCCACGTAATTCTCCCAGCGGGCCAGCATCTCGCCGCGTGTATTAAATCCAACGCGGGTCGTGTAGTAGCTGCGCACGGTCTTCTTGAACTGGTTGCCGTAGCCGGTCATCGAGCTGGCATAGCTGGGGAACATGCGAGCTCCCGAACTGCCCTCGTGGACATAAGAACGCAAGAACTTCGGATGACGTGAGTTGATGTTGCGATAGGGAACAATATCGATTCCGCTTGATTTGCCGTCTTCGTTCACTACTTCGCGATCCCGCAATTGCGGCAGCAGGCCGGTGATTCTTGGTCCTCCGATGTTGTCCATCAGGTAGTGGCCCAGCGCTCCGCTCGAGTTGGCGATCCCATTGGGCCAGAAGCGGGAGACCGAATTCAGCATGATGCGGGTTGACTCCAAAGCCGACGCGCCCAGCACAATTACCCGGCCCTTGGCTTCGTAGTCCCTCTTGCTGACGCGGTCCACGAAGGCCACGCCTCTCGGCTTGCCGTTGCCATCCACGACGATTTCGCGGACAACCGAGTCGGGGCGCAGGGCGAGACGGCCTGTCTTCATTGCCGCCGGTAAAGTGTCGGAAATCGAATTCCAGAACGCCCCGATGTCGCAACCGCGCCCGCAAGAGCCGCAATAGTGGCATGCGGCAAGCCCATGGATACTCCGCGATCGCATGGCGGCCCGCTTGGGGACCGCCCTCATTCCCAGCCCCAAAGTGGGCGCCACCTTCTGCACAATTCGTTCACCGCAATTGAGGGCGAAGGGCGGCAGGTATTTCCCGTCGGGCCAGTGCGGAATATTTTCGACTGAAGCGCTGACGCCTATGAAGCTTTCCAGCTTGTCGTAAAAGGGGGCGAGCTCGGCGTATGTGATCGGCCAGTTTTCCCCGTAGCCGTCGCGGTCAGCCGCCTTGAAGTCATAGTCGCTGAGCCGGCGGGCATTGCGGCCCCAATGCAACAACTTTCCACCGACGCAGCGAGATCTCGCCCAAATGAAACGTTTTCCGGGTGCGCTTGTGTAGGGATGCTCGCGCTCGTCAATGTAGAGGGCCCGCGTGTATTCGCTGGACGTCCACTCGTTCGGGTAGATCTTCTCCCGGTCCCCCGGCCGGTCAAATCCGCGGAAGGGCATCTCGTAGGGCCAGCGATGCGTGAGGAAGGTCGATGGATCCAGTTTGGGTCCCGCTTCGAGCAACAATACTTCGAGGCCCCCTTCGGTCAACTCCTTGGCAGCCACACCACCCGCTCCGCCCGAACCCACGACAATTGCGTCAAACGTCTTCTTCAGGTCGACCATGCGGACCTCCTAGGCGATCTGCAGTCGTTCGGCCGCCACACCGGCGACCATTAACTTTAAAGCTGTGCGGCGTTCCATATCTGGCTCTCCTCTTGCTTTAGCTCACAATTCGCTCCGCTTAAGCTGGCGGACAATATGGTCGGACGCCCTTGCGGCCAGGGTCCCAATGGTCAGCGTCGGACCGTAGCCGCCCGAGGTGACGAAGGACGCTCCGTCAACCACAAAAAGATTCTTCACGTCGTGCGCTTGATTGAACTTGTTGAGCACGCTTTTCTTGGGATCGTTCCCCATCCGCGCCGTGCCCATGCCGTGGATCGCGTACCCCGTTGCCATGAGCTTGTCCCTAGCCCGCACGTTCTCCGCGCCCAGGGCATCCATCAGCGCCTTTAGGTTTTCAATAGCGTCTTTGGCCATCTGCCGTTCGTTGTCGCTCATTTCGCAGTGGAACTTGAGCACCGGGATGCCCCAAGCGTCCTCGACGTTCTTGTCGATCTCCACGTAATTCTCCCAGCGGGCCAGCATTTCGCCGCGCGTGCCGAATCCGACGGGCGTCGTGTAGTAGCTGCGCACGGTCTTCTTGAACTGGTTGCCGTAGCCGACCATCGAGCGGGCATAGCTGGGGAACATGCGAGCTCCCGACCCGCCCTCGTGCACATAGGAGCGGATAAACTTCGGGTGACGCGAGTCGATGTTGCGATAGGCCACAATATCGATCCCGCTTGACTTACCGTCTTCGTTCACTACTTCGCGATCCCGCAACTGCGGCAGCAGGCCGCTTATGCTTGGCCCCCCAATGTTGTCCATCAAGTAGTGACCCAGCACTCCGCTCGAGTTGGCGATCCCGTCGGGCCAGAAGCGCGAGACCGAATTCAGCATGATGCGAGTCGACTCCAAGGCCGAAGCGCCGAGAACGATCACACGCCCCTTCGCTTCGTAGTCCTCCCTGCTGACGCGGTCCACGAAACCGACGCCGGCCGGCTTGCCGTTTTGGTCCACCGAGATCTCACGAACCACCGAATTTGGCCGCAGAGCCAGGCGCCCGGTTTTCATCGCCGCCGGCAAAGTGTCGGAAATCGAATTCCAGAACGCCCCGATGTCGCAGCCGCGCCCGCAAGAGCCGCAATAGTGGCAAGCGGCAAGCCCATGGATACTCCGCGAACGCATGGCTGCCCGCTTGGGGATGACCCGCATTCCCAGACCCAGCGTCGGAGCCACCTTCTGCACGATTCGTTCTCCGCAATTCAGCGGGAAGGGCGGCAGGTATTTGCCATCGGGGAGATGGGGGATGTTTTCCACCGAAGCGCTGACCCCGACGAAGCTTTCCAGCTTGTCGTAAAAAGGGGCGAGGTCGGCGTACGTGATGGGCCAGTTTTCTCCATACCCGTCCCGGTCGGCGGCCTTGAAGTCGTAGTCGCTCAACCGCCGGGCGTTGCGGCTCCAATGAAGAATCTTGCCGCCAACACAACGGGACCTGACCCAAATGTAGCTTTTCCCCGGAGCAGTCGTATACGGGTGCTCACGTTCGTCGATGTAGAGCGGCCGGGTGTACTCGCTCGAGGTCCATTGATTCGGATAGATCTTCTCTTGGTCCCCCGGCCGGTCAAATCCGCGGAAGGGCATCTCGTAAGGCCAGCGATGCGTGAGGAAGGTGGAGGGCTCGAGTTTCGGCCCTGCCTCGAGAAGCAGCACCTCCAGGCCGCCTTCCGTTAGCTCTTTAGCGGCCACGCCTCCCGCCGCACCGGAACCGACCACGATTGCGTCGTATGTCTTCTTCAAGTCGACCATGCGACCTCCCGTTTTTAGGCGGCTGCTCTGTAGCGGAATGATACTCCGCTTGCACCTGATTGTCAATGCGGATCATCAACATGCGGATCATCAACCCGTCCGGAAACGTCGAACGGCTCCACCTGGCGGCGTTGGCCTCGGGTTTCCCAACGGGGCCCCCGTCGATTGGAAACATTCCGATTCAGCGGCGGCGCCGGCCCGGCCGCTCCGAGGCGTTGGGCAGCCAGCAGAGCCATCGGGCCGGAAATGCGACAAAATTCACCCTGTGAAGCCTGTGAGGGAATCGCGGCCTGTGAGGATGGACACTTTATGAGGATGGCCCCTGTTGAAGGGCGATGATAATGTCCCCTTGAGAGGGCGATAGAAATGTCCCCTAATCTAAGGCTCCAGAAAGGAGGAGCCGAGATTGGAGAGGACATGGATGAACGACAAGGAATTGAGACGGGGCGAGGTGCTGGGCCGGGTGAAGCGAGGCGAGTTAAAGCTGAGCGAGGCGGCGCAGGTGCTCGACATCAGTTACCGCCAGAGCAAGCGGATCTGGAAGCGCTACAGCGCGGGAGGGACAAAAGCATTGAAGCACGGCAACGTGGGCCGGGTATCGAACCGGGCCAAGCCAGCGGAAGTTCGCAAGCGAGTGCTGCAACTGGTGCGCGAGAACTACTCCGGCGAACCGCACGAGCGCTTCGGGCCTACTCTGGCGGCCGAGCATTTGCGAAAGGACCACGATCTGCAAGTATCGGTGCGGGCACTGCGGCTCTGGATGCTCGCCGAGGGTCTGTGGAGCCGCCGCCGCAAGCGCCAGCCGCATCGCCAGCGGCGGCAGCGCAAAGCGCACTTCGGGGAGCTGATCCAGGTCGACGGCTCGCACCACCGATGGCTCGAAGATCGCGGCCCGAAAGGTTGCCTGATGAACTTCGTCGACGATGCGAGCGGCCGGGCGCTGTGCCGCTTCTCGAGCGAAGAGACAACTTGGGCGGCGGCCGATCTGCTCGAAGCCTGGGTGCGTCAATACGGCGTTCCGAAGGCGTTGTATTGCGACTGGAAGAACGTCTACAAGCGCCAGCCGACGTCGCGCGAAGCGCTGGAAGGCATCGAGCCCGAGACGCAGTTCGGGCGCATGTGCGCCAAGCTGGGGATCCGCATCATCGCGGCATCGTCGCCGCAAGCCAAGGGCCGCGTGGAGCGGCATCACGGCACCCATCAAGACCGCCTGATCAAGAAGATGCGACTGCAAGGTATCTGCGATTACGAGGCGGCGAACCGCTATCTCGGCGAGCAATATCTGGGGGAACACAACGCCAAATTTGTCTGCGAGCCAGCGGCGGAAGCGGACTTTCATCAGCGCCCGCCCAAGCGTCTGGACTTAAAGTGGGTGTTCTGCTTGGAGGCCGAGCGAGTCGTCTCCAACGATCGGGTGGTCCGTTTCGAGAACCGCTTCTTACAGTTGAAACCGAAGCGCAATCAGGCTCTGGGGGCGGGGGGGAGAGTCACCGTGCAGCAAGCGCGCCAGGGCGAGTTGCAGGTGATCCACGAAGGCCGAGCGGTGGCCTTTGAAGAGATCACGTGGCCCGAGCCGAAGCCGCGCCCCAAGCCGAAACAACAAGCGGCCCGGCAGCGGCCCAAGCCGGCGGCGGACCACCCTTGGCGTAAGTCGCTGCGGTCGAAAAAACGTGCGGCGACGACATAAAAAAGGCAGGGCTATGGAAATGACGGGACGGATGGAAAGCGTGGAAAACCTCAGCGAGCAGCGCAGAGGGTTCGCATCGCAACGACAGGTTTCCCACCCTTCCCACCGTCCCTTGGAAATCGCTGACGCGATTTCCACATTCCCACAGCCCCGACGACGACGATTATCTCTTACGGACTTACAAACAACAAAACGAAGGGGACATTTCTATCGCCCTACCGCCGGGGACATTTCTATCGCCTCTTGACACTTCACCAGCGGCCGGGTGTTGTAACCCAATGATAATGTCCCCTTGAGCACCCAATAGAAATGTCCCCTAATCTGAGGCTCCGAAGGAGGAGCCGAGATTGGAAAGGACATCGATGAGTGCAAAGGAAGTGAGGCGCGGCGAAGTGCTGAGCCGAGTGAAACGAGGCGAACTGAAATTGACCGAGGCGGCCGAGCTGCTGGACGTCAGCTACCGCCAGGCGAAGCGTCTCAAGAAGCGTTACGGCGAGGGGGGGAGCAAAGCTCTCGTGCATGGCAACGTCGGGCGCGCTTCGAACCGAGCCGATGACAAGCGACGCGAGCAGGTTCTCGAGTTGGTGCGCGAGAACTATTCGGGCGAGCCGCACGAGCGCTTTGGGCCGACGCTGGCGTCGGAACATCTGGCGGCCGATCACAGTCTCGAAGTGCCGCCCGAAACCTTGCGGCGTTGGATGCTCGCCGCGGGTCTGTGGAGCCGGAGCCGCAAGCGCCAGGCGCATCGCCAGCGGCGGCAGCGCAAAGCGCACTTCGGCGAGCTGATTCAACTCGACGGCTCGCACCACGACTGGCTCGAAGGACGCGGCCCGAAAGGCTGCATGATGAACTTCGTCGACGATGCGACCGGCCGGGCGTTGTGCCGTTTCTCCAGCGAGGAAACGACTTGGGCGGCGGCCGATCTGCTCCAAGCCTGGGTGCGTCAATACGGCGTTCCGAAGGCGTTGTATTGCGACTGGAAGAACGTCTACCAGCGCCAGCCGACGTCGCGCGAAGCGCTCGAAGGCATCGAGCCCCAGACGCAGTTCGGGCGCATGTGCGCCAAGCTCGGCATTGGTATCATCGCCGCTTCGTCGCCGCAAGCGAAGGGCCGCGTGGAACGCCATCACGGCACGCATCAAGACCGCCTGATCAAGAAGATGCGGCTCCAAGGCATTGCCGATTACGAGGCGGCGAACCGCTATCTCGACGAGCAGTATCTGGACGAACACAACGCCAAGTTTACCTGCGAAGCAGCGGCGGGAGCGGACTTTCACCAACCTCTATCGAAGCGCCTGGACTTGAAGTGGGTGTTTTGCTTGGAGGCCGAGCGGGTGGTCTCCAACGACCTGGTGGTACGTTTCGAGAACCGTTTTTTGCAGTTGAAACCGCAGCGCAATCAGGCTCTGGGAGCGGGCGCGAGAGTCACCGTGCAGCAAGCGCGAGAGGCCGAGTTGCAAGTGGTCTACGAAGGCCGCGCGGTAGCTTTTGAAGAGATCGCCCGGCCGCAGCCGAAGCCGCGCCCAGAGCCGAAACAACGAGCGGTTCCGCGGCGGTCCAAGCCGGCCGCGGACCACCCCTGGCGTAAGTCACTGCGTTCGAAAAAGCGCGCGGCGACGACATAAAAAGGCAGGGCTGTGGAAATGACGGGCCGGATGGAAAGCGTGGAAAACCTCGGCGAACAGCGAAGAGGGTTCGCATCACAACGACCGGTTTCCCACCCTTCCCACCGTCCCTTGGAAATCGCTAAAGCGATTCCCACATTCCCACAGCCCCGACGACGACGATTCTCTCTTACAAACTTACAAACAACAAACCCAAGGGGACATTTCTATTGTGCTACCGAGGGGGACATTTCTATTGTGCTACAACATTTATGAGGATGGCCCCTTGACATAGCCCCGACCAGTTTGGTAAAAGTATCTGGAGGGTCTCGTCAATCGTTAAAGGAAACATCTCTTCTAGTCTTCTAGTCTTGTAGTCTTGTAGTCTTGTGAAAAAGTTCAGGCGACCGGCGAAGCCGGGTTGCGGAGTCCGTCACGAGCTAGAAGGAAGCCGATAAACTCGGGAAGCTAGAAGTTGAGAGTCGAAACGATAAAAACGAGACACAACTCGGGAAGCCGATAAAGGGAGGATTTTTCAATGCGCAAACAATCTCTTGGACTTTTCATAGTGCTGGTTCTTGTAGTCGCGGCTAGCGCCTTTGGCCAGGCTCGTGACACTGCTGCGATTTACGGGACGGTGAGTGACGCCCAGGGTGCTCGGGTCCCTCAGGCGACAATTACTCTGACGAGCGCCGCCACCGGGCAAGTCCGGACAGCTGCCACTGACGCCACCGGCGGCTATGTGTATTCCCTGCTTCCGGTCGGAACCTACAATGTCACCGCGGAGCTCGCCGGGTTCCAGCGGCATGAGCAGACCGGAATTCTCATTCAAGCCAACGAAAACGTCCGGGTTGACGTGACGCTGCAAGTGGGTAGCGTCCAAGAGACCGTCACGGTCGAGGCTCTGGCGACCCAAGTTGAGTCCCGAGCGATGACCCTCAAGGAAACTGTCGATCGTAGACGCGTCGTGGAGCTGCCGCTGAACGGTCGCAACCCTGCCGACCTGGCGCTCCTGACACCGGGAGTTGTCTCCGGAACAGGCAACAACTCCGGGGACAGCGCGGAAGTGGGGCGCAGGCCCAGGGGGACAAAACAGCTAACCGCCAACGGTTCTCGCAACAACAATTTCGCCTACACCCTCGACGGCGGCGACAACCAAGACAACCTCAGCAACTACAACCTGCCGTTCCCCTTCCCGGATGCGGTTCAAGAGTTCTCCGTCCAGACCGCGACCGGCGGCGTCGACCAGGGCAACAGTTCGGCGGGTGCGATCAATGTCGTCACCAAATCGGGGACCAACGAGGTTCACGGCAATGCTTTCTGGTTTTTGCGCAACACGAGCCTGAACGCCAACAACTTCTTCTCGCACCAGGAAGATCAACTCAAGCGCAACCAGGGCGGCGGCACGGTCGGCGGGCCCCTGGTCAAGAACAAGCTTTTTGGCTTCGTCGGATACCAACGGAGTTGGTTCCGCCGAGCCGCGGGTGATAGCAGGGTGCAGAGCATGACCGCTGTCGAGCGGGCCGGTGACTTTTCCGGTGCTCCGGTAGAGATCTTTGACCCGCTGAGCAGCGCAAACCGCGACGACCGCAGCCCCTTTCCGAACCGCCAGATCCCGGCTAGCCGCTTTTCTCCGGCTTCGCTTAACTTCCTGAAGGTTTCACCTCTTCCGGCTGCGGACGGCTTCAGTCGCTTTTCCTTTGCGGAGCCCGAGGACGGCACGCAGTACATCGGGCGGGTCGACTACATCATCAACAACAGCCACAATCTCACGTTCCGTTACTTCAAGGATAACCAGGACATCCTGCCTATCGGGTTTGACCCCAGCAACATCAGCACCACCCGGGCCGGAGCTGAGCAGAGGATGACGAACGCCACGCTGAGTCACAACTGGATCTTGAGTCCGAACCTCCTGACCCACAGTCAGATCACAGGGATGCATATGGCTTCGGCACGCTCGTCTCCGTTCGAGGGAGATATCGCGGATTTCGGCGTCGATATTGTTCCGAACGGGACCCACGTCGATGTCCGAAGCCGTCAGACAGGGCTGCAGTTCCGGACGCCCTGGGGCGGCACATTCGGACGCGCAAACCAACAGCTCCTCCATGACTGGACGTGGAACAAGGGGAATCACACGCTCACTTTCGGCACTCAGTTTGCATGGCGGCAATACAACGAGGATGTCAATTGGAGAGCTTCAGGTGCGTTTGCATTCGACGGGAACGCCACAGGAACAGGAGATCAGACTGGTTTCGATCGCGCTGATTTTCTGCTGGGCGAGTTGTCGTTCTTTGTCCAGAACAATGGTGAGTTAGAGAATCGACGGCAATTCACCAAGGGCTTCTTCGTCTCTGATACCTGGCGCATGAAGCCTGGGTTCACGCTGACCCTCGGACTCCGTTACGAGCCTTACGCTTATTTCTCGGACACAAAGGACCGCCTCCAGACCTTCGACCTCCCCAGTTGGCAGCAGGGAACTCGCACGACTCAATACGACAATGCACCCCCGGGGTTGTTCTATCCCGGCGATGCGAGGCCTGACGGGGGCACCTTCGGCAAAAGCTTGATGAAATCTGACAACAATAATCTGGCCCCACGAATCGGCATAGCCTGGGATCCATTCGGCGACGGCAAGACTTCCGTCCGGGCCGCGTACGGCATCTACTACGATGCGCCGCCATTGTGGGGACAGAATAATTACAACCTGATCGCGCCCTTCAGCTACAATCCGCAGTTCAATGATGGCCCATTTGAAGCACCCTACCGGGGGCGCGAGGACCAGAATCGGTTTCCAATTACTGAGTTTACCCGGGAATCGTTCTACCCCGATCCCCTCGACCTTCTGGCCGCCGATAATAACTACGTTACATCTTACACCCAGAGCTGGCATTTCACCGTGGAGCGCGAAGTTGTTCGGGACACCCTTTTACGGCTGAGTTACGTCGGAACAAAGGCGACCAATCTGTTAGGCGAATTCGATCAGAACGCCCCTATCTACAATGCCAACCTGTCACTTGGAGAAAACCGGGGGGATATCGATGGCCGCCGCCCCATTCCTGGTTTTCAGCGGATTTTGCGGATGATGTTTGGGCTGAATTCGTCCTATAACGCAGTCCAGGTTTCGCTGAACAAGCGTTACAGCAGCGGCTTCACGATCTTGTCGTCGTATACCTGGTCGAAGACCCTGGACTATCATTCCTCCAACGGCTTTGGAGGCGGGCTGGGGGTGAGCAATCCATTTGACTTCTTTGCCATCCGGGGTCTCGCGGATCAGGACCGGCCACACCGGCTTGTCAACTCGTTCGTTTGGGACATTCCTGGCGCCGGCAATGGGCCTGCCGCACTGAAGGCAATCACCAGTGACTGGCGAATCGGAAGCATTTTGACCTTCCAGTCGGGCCGTCCGTTCGACATCCGTTCCGGCGGTGACCCTGTGGCTGGAGCTGGTCGCGCCCGGGCGGACTTGGTTGGCAGTGGTGGTTCCCCGGGACTCGACACCGGTCGCAGCAAAGGCGCCAAAATCGCTCAGTACTTTGACACATCGCGATTTCAAAATGCCGTTCCGGGCACCTATGGAACGCTGGGCAGAAACACCCTGAGGGGTCCGGGGTTCGCCAATGTCGACTTTTCGCTAATGAGGACGTGGCCGATGCCTTTTGGAGAGGCCGGTCGAGGTGAGTTTCGGTTAGAGGCCTTTAATTTGTTCAACCGGACCAACATGGCGCTGCCCAACCGAGGCATTACGAACTCGGCTTTTGGTCGCATTACCAGCACGGATGGAGATCCGCGAATCCTGCAATTTGCGATCAAATTCTTCTTCTGACACCGGGAGACATCGCGTCTCCCGGCGCGAACTTGCCGGCTGGTTGATCGCGGGAGCGGTGTTTCCGCGGGCTTCCGTCCGGCTCGGGGGGCAGTCTGCCCCCCCGCCTGAGATCAGCAGTTTCGATCTTTCGCTCCTGAACGACTGGACCACTCCAAACCAGTTCTTCTTCATACGCGAGCACTTTCCGGCGCCAAAGATCTCCGCCGGCGACTGGGTCGTGGCAGTTGCTGGCGCCGTCGAGGCTCCGCTCGAAATTTCCTTGCCTGAGCTAGCTGCACAGCCCAAGCGTGATATGGCCGTAACGATCGAGTGCGCCGAAAACCCGGCCGGCGGGGGCCTCGTGAGTCATGCGGAATGGACAGGGGTAGCGCTCGCCGGCCTGCTCGGCCGGGCCGGTCCGCTCCGGGAGGGTCGCTTCGTGCGCCTTACCGGAGAAGACGGGTTCGTCCGTAATATTCCGCTGGAAAAAGCAAAGCATCGCGACACGCTGCTGGTGTACCGAATGAACCGGGAGAAGCTTCCACTCGTGCACGGGGGGCCGCTGCGAGCCTTGATTCCCGGCTGGTACGGGATGGACTCGGTGAAATGGCTTCGCAAAGTGGAAGTTGTGGCCGATGGCAAAAACGACTCTTACCTGCGCCGGACCCGAGCGGGTGAAACGGAACCGATTACGAAGATGAACGTCAAGGCAGCGTTCGCGCGGCCCGTCGACGGCGCTGTCATCTTCCAGCGGAGCTTTCTTGCCCGAGGAGCGGCCTGGGCCGGGGAAAGCAAGGTGCAAGTGGTCGAATTCAGCTCCGATGGCGGCAGCTCATGGCAGACGGCGCGGCTGCTTGACAAGGCACAGCCTTATGCCTGGGTGCGCTGGGAATACAGCTGGAGGATTGCTTCAGCGGGCGATTATACCCTCGTCGTCCGTGCTACTGACGACGCCGGCGACTCCCAGCCTGTGAAGTTGGACCCTGCTAGAGTGGACGAATACGAGCAGAACACCCGTCAGCGCGTGCGGGTCACCGTAGCATGAAAAAGTTCCTGATCATCTTTTTTCTTATCTCCAGCCTGTATGCGCAGTCGGGCCCCACGCTGCAGCAAGTCGAGAGGGCGTTGCGGTCTCGGAAGCGATCAAAACGCAGAAGAAGTTTCCTGACCACCCGGAAATACAGTTTCTGCTTGGGCTTTCCAGCTCCCAATTCGGAAGTCCGGAACTTACGCAGGTCGCGCTGCGTAACTTGCTGGAAGTAGAGCCAAACGGGCCGAGAGGAATGATGCTCCAGGGGATTGTCCATCGCCAGAGAACAGAGGAAGCTATCCGTGCCTTTGCACGAACGGTACCCGCTGGTTGTTGAAGCCCGCCGTGCTTGACCCCGACCGCCTTCTTGAACTCAGCGCACTGGGGACGTACCTCGTCCTCTTACTTTGGATCGGCGTTCGCAGCGCCCGGCGAGTTCGATCCTGGGTGGATTATACGCTGGCCGGACGGAACATTCCGTGGGTCGTCGTCTTGGCTACCACGGCGGTCACCATGGTCGGAGGCGGCGCTTCGGTCGGGATGGTCTCGCGCGTTTTTGAGGTCGGGATCGCGGCCGCCTTCATTACTTGCGGCTGGCACCTGCAGCTCATCTTCACAGGCCTCTGGGTCGCACCCAAGCTTCGACAACTCAACCTGATTACGGTAGCCGACTACTTTGAGCTAAAGTTCGGCCCGCTTGCGCGTACACTGGCCGTCATTAACAGCGTCATCTTTCTGATGGGCGCGTTAACCGCCCAAATGGCGGCGATGGGGACCATCACCCATAACGTCTTGGGCATTCCCTATGATGTCGCGCTGCTCATCGGAGCGGGTGTCACGATCTTCTACGCCACCGTCGGCGGGATTCGCGCGGTCGTGACGACCGACGTGCTGCAATTCGCCATCCTGGTAGGCGGAACCGGCGCCGCCGTGGCCATTCTCATGGTGAACAACGGCGGATTCGCCGGCATGGCCGAGCACATCTCCGCCGCCCACTTTGACGTCACCGGGCACTGGTCGGCGACACGGGTGGTCAGTCTGTTCGCGGCGTTTATGCTGGGAGAGATGTTGGTGCCGCCCTATGCGGTCCGTTGCTTCATTGCGAAAGACCCTCCCCAGGCTCGCTGGGGCGTGGCCGGCGCGGGTCTCTTCCTGTTGCTGTTCCTGCCGGTGGCCACCCTGGTCCTGGGCCTTTCCGCCGCGGTGGACCCAGCGGTGGCTCAGGCAGCAGCAGATAGTGTTCAACAGGTCTATCCGGCTCTCGTGAGGACAACGTTTCATCCCGCCTTTGCCGGCGTGATGATCGCCGCTCTAGTCGCCGCGGCCATGTCATCGGCCGACAGTTGCCTGTCCTGTCACGCGACCGTTGTCATGGAAGACATTTACCGTCGCCACATCAATCCCCGCGCCAGTGACCAGGCGTTGCTGCGGGTGGCGCAAGTCACAACGGCGCTCAGCGGAGTGGCGGGCGCCGCCTGCGCCTACTTCTTCACCGATATCGCCGAAATTTTGGTGTTTGCCTACGACTTTTGGGCTCCGGCGATGGTCCTGCCGTTTATGGTTGGCGTGTTCTGGTATCGCGAGACGCGTGTTCACGCAGTAGTGGCTTCGATGCTGGCGGGAATGTTGGCGACCGTCGTGTGGCGTTTTGTCATCGGGCCCCGTTGGGAGTTGGGGCCCGCGCTCTTCGGTTTCGCGGTTGCAGTCGTGGTATTTTTCGTCGCGCTGCCATTCACAAATTGGCGGCCCCGTAACGCGCTGTTTCAACCGAGCGATCCACATCCACGGGCAGTCAAGAAAGCGCTATGATTCCCATTTGGCTGCTCACGATCCTGCATTACGCATCGATTATTTCAGCCGTGTTCGTGCTGGCTCTCTTGGTTTGGCACTACCTCAAGTCCGCTCCTGACGGCAAATGAATGATTCATCTCGATTTCGAAATGGATGGCCCGAATGATCGCGGCAAGCGCCCCAGGCGATCAGCGTCATCGGCGTCGTACCCGCATTTCGGGAAATGAGCGGTTGTCACCAAGTTCTCTCAAGGTGAGCGAATTGAGAAAAGGCGCGCTATCGGCGGGAAGCTTCGGCGATTGACCCTCTTTTTTGTGAAGAACCTTGCGCGGTCATGGCGTTTTGACCAGGCCCCTATCACGCAGGGCAAGAACGGTTTGCTCGAATGCAGCGGTTGCCTCCGCAATATCGCGTTCTGTATGAGCCGCCGAGACCATTCCACCGGTAAAGCTCAGGACGTCCACGCCGTGATGCCGGAGTTGCCACTGGTATTCTGTAATCAACCGGGGCGGCATCCCTTTGAGCCGCCTTGCTTCGGGAGTGTACAGGTCTCGGCGGCTGGAGGCGGCGCGAATCCGATCGGGGTCCGTTTCGAAATAGACGTGAAACGTCGAGCACGGACCATATACATAACCGGCGATACCGTGCCTTTCGAGTACCGCATCCCACGAGTCGCGGAGGTTTTGCGCCATCGCATTGGCGCGATCAATCGGCTCGCCGGTCGCCACTTTTCTAAGAACAGCCACTCCCGCGGCCGCCGAAAGTGGTGCGGCGTTGAAGGTGCCAAGGTGTGTCACTCGCTCGAAGCGGTCGTGCTTGGGGTCGCCCGTGTGGTCAAAGAGCTTCATAATCTCAGCGCGTCCGGCGACTGCCCCGCCGGGCATGCCTCCAGCCAGCACTTTCGCGAAACACGAGAGGTCCGGCATCACGTTATAAAGTTGCTGTGCTCCACCCGGGCTGAACCGAAACCCAGTGATTACCTCATCGCAGATCAGAAGTACGCCGTGACGCGAGGTAGTGTCCCTCAAGCCCCTGAGAAACTCGGCGTTTAAAGGAACCCGTCCCCACGACGCTCCGGACGGTTCCAAGATGACAGCCGCGATATTGCTATCCCGCGACAGCAGGTCCTCAACCAAGTTCAGATTGCCGTCCGGCAACATCACCATGTTTTCCCGAACTTGGGGTGGCACGCCGAGTGATCCGTCGGCGTCAAACGGCGGGTGGAAACCGTGGACCACATCGTCATGCCAGCCGTGAAAGTGGCCTTCAAAGCGCAGAATTTTGTTCCGTCCGGTGAAAGCGCGCGCCAGTCGTAGCGCCAGCAAGGTCGCTTCGCTGCCAGAATTCACAAACCGCACGCGTTCGGCCGACGGCACAAGCTCTTGAACCAGCTCCGCCCACTCGATGTGCAGCCGGTGGTCGCTGCCGAAATGTGTCCCTCCGCCGACGGTCCGGCTGATTGCTTCTACGACTTCCGGCGGGGCATGACCCAGCAACAAGGCGCCGTTGCCCATCAGGAAATCGACATATTCATTGCCGTCCACATCCCACTTACGGCCTCCGGACCCACGCTCGATGTAGAGCGGTAACGGTTCGAAATGTCGAAGGTCGTGACCGACCTTTCCCGCCAGAACCCGTGCAGCTCGTTCAAAGTATTCTGACGACTTCTTTCGGTTCTCGGCGTAAGTTGCTGATAGATCGTTAGCAGTTAACACAATCACCCCCTGCGGCTGCGGCGTCCAGTCATCACATTGTATTGTTGCACCGCAGGAAGGAGTCAGTTGTAGAAACTCGTGCCAAGTCGTTTGTCCGCGGCGCTCGGGTGCTGGCTCGATGCCGTGTTCTTTGAGAATGTTGGCAATGGCGCCTCGTGCGAGCTGATGACCGAGGTTGGCCAAGGCTCCTCGAATCCGCGTATAACCCCAATCACGGTTCTCGGTCGCCATTCGAACGACTAGCCGCCGGATCTGCTCCATCACACTCAATTGGAAGAAGTTGTCGATCTGTGCCGCGCTGAGCTTCCGCTGGGACGGCCAACGCTGTTTGGTGGTTTTCCGCGAAGCGGTTTCCGGCACCGCGATCTTGCGAGATGGGTGACGGAGCAGCGCGGGCCTCTGGTGGCGGCGCTGCTGACCTTGGCTCGTACCTGGGAGGTAGCCGGCAGGCCGGAGGGCGATGGACCGTTCGTTGGGGGCTTTGACCCCTGGCGCCAAACCGTCGGCGGGATTCTGGCCGGAGCGGGTGGGCTGAGCCTTCTGGAATGTACCCTTATTGTTCCCCGCCTAGCCTGACAACAAGTTTCCGGCTGATCGAATTCAAAATGGGCATTTCCCTTCTAACCTCTCACTCCACCTGAACCATATCCAGGGGGCAAGTCTCCGCATTCCAGGGGCAAGGCCTCATGACGCGCGCGACTGCCGCCCTGCTCCGCTACTTGTTTGAGGACAGGGGCTTGAACCGGGTTGAGATTCACTGTTCGCCTGAGAATATCAAGAGTTGCGCTGTCGCTGAGCGGCTCGGATTTCAGAAGGAAGGGTTGTCGCGGCAAGCACAATTGGTCGGTGGCCGTTTTCTGGACGATGACCTGTTCGCCCTGCTGAGCGAGGATTGGGAGGCGAAGGGCCGACCCCGCTAGCTGTTTGCATGGCGCTACGCGAACCGCGCTTCCGTCGGCCGCGAGACAGATTCCCAGCGGTCTGCCAGAATGGGTGCTTGACGAATGTCGCCGGACGTTTCGGGAACTATGACGACCGGGCCCGCTTTTCACGCTGGGCGGCGGCAGCGATGGCAGTCTGCCTCTGTCTTGCCTCCTGCGGCGAACAAGGCCCCCTCAAGGGCCCCTACGATACCGATCCGCTCGAGCCCGCCCAGGCGCTGACGAGCTTTCAGATCGTCGAGGGCTTTCGCATCGAGTTGGTCGCGGCGGAACCCGACATTATCGACCCGGTCGAGATGGCCTTCGACGAAAACGGTGATCTCTATGTCGTGGAGATGCTCGACTACCCCTTTGATCCGCCCGAGGGCGAAGTGCCGCGCAGCCGCATTCGCCTGCTACGGGACACCGACGGCGACGGCCAGTTTGATACTGCGACGCTGTTTGCTGACAATCTCTTGCAAGCGACTTGTGCGTTGCCTTGGAAGGGAGGCGTGTTCGTCACTTCGGCGCCGGATATCCTTTACCTCAAAGACACGGACGGAGATAAAAAGGCAGACTTTCGCGAGGTCGTCTTTACCGGCTTCGCGGGCCGGGAGGTGTCGGCGGAAAGCCGCGTGACCAACCTTCGCCTCGGTATCGACAACTGGATCTACGCCGCGAACAATGGCCGTCCGGGCCGCATTACCTCTCCGAAGTGGCCGGACCAGCCCGCCGTAATCGTTCGCGGCCACGATTTTCGGTTCCATCCAGTCAAGGGGCTATTCGAGCCGGCGACTGGCCCGACTCAGTACGGCATGTCGTTCGATCAGTGGGGGAACCGCTTCATGTCACAAAACACGATTCATTTGCGGCATGCTGTGTTCCCCGTTCGCTATCTCTTGAATAATCTTTTCTTTACGCTGCCCTCGCGGCTGCACGATGTTTCCGCCCACGATCCGGCCGCGAGTGTAATCTATCCCCTCACTCAGCCGCAACAATGGCGGGCCGAGAGAACCCAGGTACGCCAGCAGCGTTACGACGAGACTCGTCCGGGACGCATCGAGCAAGTGGGCGGTCATTTTTCGGCGGCGACCGGCGCGACCGCCTACGCCGGTGACGCTTTCCCGGAAAACTACCGCGGAAACGTTTTCGTGGCGGATGCCAACGGAAACCTCGTTCATCGCGACATCTTGTCTCCGGCCGGCGTGACCTTTCGCGCCGAACGCTGGCCGTGGGATAAGGAGTTTCTGGCCTCCAGCGACGTCTGGTTTCGCCCGGTCAACTTCGCCAATGCTCCCGATGGAAATCTCTACATCGCCGACTTCTACCGCGAGTACATCGAGGAGCCGGTGTCTATCCCCGAATCGATCAAGAAGAAGGTGCGGATCGATTTCTATCGCGGGGACGACCGCGGGCGGATTTATCGCATTGTTCCCGAAAACCCGCGCCACGCCGGCAACCTGAAGCCTGACCTGGGCCAAGCCTCAACAGCGGAGCTGGTGCAAACGCTGGCGCACGCCAACGGCTGGCATCGGCGAACCGCCCAGCGGCTCCTGCTCGAGCGTCAAGACGCCGAAGCCGTGCCCTTGCTGCGAGAATTGGCTGAGATCGGAGAATCGCCGCTTGGCCGCATGCACGCCCTCTGGACGCTCGAGGGCCTCGACGCACTCGGGCCGGCAATCGTCCGGGAAGCCATGCGGGACGGCCATCCTCGCGTTCGCGAACATGCCGTGCGGATGGCCGAATCGTTCTTGCAAGAACTAGGCGGCTCTGTCGTTGCGCGGACCGGCGATTCAGATACCCGCGTCCGTTTCCAGCTCGCCATGACGCTCGGGAAAATCTCGGGTAACCATCGCCCGCTGGCGCTACTCGCCGCCTCCGATGCAGAGGACCCCTGGTTCCGCGCCGCCATCGTCAACGCGGCGGGCTCGCGCGCCTTGCAGGTGCTGACGCGGATGCTGGTGCGGCATCGCGACTTCTTCGCCGAGCCGACCGAAGGCCGGCGCGAGATGGTTTCGCAATTGGCGCAGTCGATCGGCGTTCGCGGGAACTCGAACGATGTGACGATGCTGCTGATCACGCTGGACGGCAGCCGAATCCTGGCGCAGCCGGGGTGGCTTCGAGCGACTCTTGGCGGCTTGGCCCGGGGGCTGGCGCGTGACCGGTCAAAACGATTGCGAGTGCCCTCGGCCGAGCACGTTCTGACGCGGCTGCTGACCCGGTCTTCAGAGGAGACTCGCATAGCCGCCGCGGAAGTTGCACAGCACCTCTTGTTTCCCGAGTTCACGCGCATGGCGCTGGTGAGCGCGCGAGATGAGGGGTTGCCGATCGAGAAACGGGCTCGCGCCGTAGGTTATCTGCGGGGCGGGCAGTTCGGAGCCGTTGCTGCGGCACTGCGAAAGATCCTCGAATCGCCGTCTCCGCAGCCGCTGCAGGCCGCCGCCGTTCAGACGCTGGCGGCATTCGACGACCCCAGCGTTGCGGAGACCCTGCTGGCGGGATGGCAGGGATACGGGCCGGAGGTAAGGGCACGGGCGGAGCAAGCCCTGCTGCGGTGCCCTGACCGCGTTAGCGTGTTTCTCGATGCCGTCGCGGGTAACGTGATCGACGCGTCGTCAGTTGATCCGGTGTTCAAGATCCGATTGACGCAATACCCCGACCAAGAGCTGAAGCAGCGCGCTGTAGAGTTATTCCAAAGCCAAGCAAACGAGCGGGCGGCGATCGTCGAATCACACAAGGACGCGCTGGCGCTGGAAGCCAGCGCGCCAAACGGCAAAGCGGTTTTTGACGAGAACTGCGCGAGCTGCCATCTCCAGCAAGCGGACCGCGGCCGCATCGGGCCGGATCTCTCCGGCGTCAATAACAAGACTCACGAAGAACTGCTGACCCATATCCTCGACCCCAGCTTCGAGATCCAGCCAAACTACACCAACTACATCGTCGCCGACAGGGCGGGCCGCGTCTATGACGGACTCCTGGCCGGCGAGTCCGCCCACGCCGTCACGCTGCGAGGAGAGTACGAAGATGTGACGATCCGGCGCCAAGACATTGCCGAGATGCGAGCGTCCGAGGTCTCGCTGATGCCCGAAGGCTTGGAAGAAGATCTCAGCCGCCAGCAGTTGGCCGATGTGATTGCTTATCTGCGAGCGGGGCTGTAGCGGTTGGAATGCGGAGTTGGCGGCGGAAACCTGTTCGCCTATGCCCAAGCTGCCGAATGGTCTTTCGATGAGTCATCCTGATCCACAACTCGTAGTCGTTGCGGGACCCAACGGAGCCGGCAAGTCTACTCTTGCCCCGTATTTACTCCGTGGCGAATACAAGCTCTCTGAGTACGTCAACGCTGATCGAATCGCCCTGGGACTTTCGGGATTCGAAGCCCAGCAGAATGTGGCGATCGAGGCGGGGCGGGTCATGATAGACCGCATGAGGAAACTTGCAAGTATGCGCGCCAGTTTCTCATTTGAGACGACTATGGCTTCCCGTTCCTTTGCGCCATGGATTTCTGGGCTCGTCGAGACTGGATACAGAGTTCACATTTTGTACATTTGGCTCCGAACACCGGAACTGGCAATCGAAAGGGTAGGAGCGCGCGTGCGCGCCGGTGGTCACAGCGTTGACGCTGAGGTTGTCAAGAGACGCTACAAGCGCGGGATTATGAACTTCTTCGGCTTGTATCGTTCCATTGGGAACACTTGGGCCATTGGGAACACTTGGGCTGTGTACGACAATTCCGTGAGTGGCGAGCCGATTCTGATCGCCGAAAAATCGAAGAACAAGGGCACTGACAAGATCCACCGGCAAGACTTATGGACCAGATTCTGTCACACTAACAAGTAGAGATGTCAGAACCCGCGCCGAAGACCTTTCCTACCGCAAAAGAAGTGGAGGGTATTTTCCGAGAGGCCGTGCAAGACGCCCTGCTGATGCACAAACGCTTGCGGAACCCGATAGCTACCTTCAAGGACGGCCGCGTTGTCATCATCCCCCCAGATGAAATCCCCGTCGAAGATGACGGACGCACCGTTAAGGTTGTTGGGTTCTGAAGCTTCGGTTCTGGGGCCGCTGGCGAAAATACAAGGCTTCGGTCCGCGTGAGCCGCAGACAATGACGCCAACCGAGCCGCGCCCGCGAGGGTGCGGTCTACTCTGAAAAATGTCGGCCTGACTTGGGGAACTCGACCGCACCCTCGCGGGCGGGGCTCTGTTGTAGGGTGGCTTGGCCGCGACTTGCGGAAGCCAGAGGATCGCCTCGTTTGACGCCGTTTTTCACCCTACCTGTGATCCCGGGAATGTAGCTGCCGAGCCAGCTCCTCCGGATCCGTCACTGGCTGCCGACAGGTGAAGTTCCGGCAGACGTAGGCCGCTGGTCTGCCCTCCACCAGGGGACGGTTTGCCAGCAGCGGGACCCTCTTGGGTGTTTCCCCGTCCGCCGGGTCCAATCGCGCCACGACCTTGTTGGGCAGGTACTGCTGGTAGACCGCGCGCAGCAAAGCCCGTGTAGCAGCATCGTCCGCCGCCCCGACAATGGCAATCTCATCGAAGCTCGCATGCCAGGCGTCGATCCCCGCCAGCAGCCGCTCGTGCTGAAACGGCGAGCGCATCGTTCCGGCGCCGGCAAACACGCGGATGATCCGCTCGGCCTTCTCGCGGTAGCCGGCCCGATCGAGCAAAATTCCCAGCCGCTGCAGATTCAAGAGCATCACGGAGTTGCCTGAAGGGATGGCTCCGTCCTGCGCCGTCTTGCTGCGCACGATTAACTCTTCGTGATCCGACGCAGTGAAGAAGAAGCCGCCGCCAGGATCGTCCCAATAGTATTCGATCGCGACCTCGGTCAACTGCCGCGCCTCGTCGAGCCATCTCAGCTCGCCGCGCCACTCGTAAAGCCCGATTAACCCTTCGATAAGAAACGCGTAGTCGGTAATGTAGGCCTTGAGCCGCGCCTTCCCTTTTCCATAGGTCGCGAACAGGCGCCCGTCGCGCCGCATCTCACCAAGGATGAAATCGGCGGCGCGGGCCGCGGCTTCTCCATAGCCGGGGTCGTCGAGTACAGCCGCGCCCTTTGCCAGCGCGGTGATCATCAGCCCGTTCCAGCCCGTGAGAATTTTGTCGTCCAGCCCCGGCCGGACTCGTTCCAAGCGCGCCTCAAAGAGCTTGCGCCGCCCATCAGCAATTGTAGTTTCGACTTCAGCAAGGTCGAGATTCTCCAGCTTCGCGATCACATCGGCCGCGCGGGCAACGTGCAGAATGTTCTTCGGCCCGTGAGGTACGTGCTGGTCGCCGGGGTGGGCCCAGTTGCCAATCTGGCTGATGCCGTAGTGCTGCGCGAACAGCTTCGCCGCTTGGTCACCGAGAATCTGTTTCACTTCATCCAGCGTCCAAATGTAAAACTTGCCTTCGAGACCTTCGCTGTCGGCGTCTTCACTCGAACAAAATGCGCCTTCGGGAGTGCCCAGGTCCCGAATCACATAGTCGAAAATACCCTGAGCTTTTTCGGCACAGAGCTTCTTTAGCTCCGGCCGCTGGGTCGCCTGATAGCCGTCGAGGTAAGCCGAACTCACCAGCCCCTGGTCGTAGAGCATCTTCTCGAAGTGCGGTATAAGCCACTTCGTGTCGGTCGAATAACGCGCGATGCCCCCGCCCAGGTGGTCGTAGATGCCGCCGTTGCCCATATTTTCCAGCGTCAACTCGACAATGGCCAGATTGGCGCGATGTCCGCCGTGGCGGTATTCGCGCAGCAGCAGGTCGATCGCCGAGCTGGGCGGAAACTTATTAGCCCCGCTCGGAATCCCGCCCAACGAAGAATCGAACGCCCGCAGAATCTGGTCGGCCGCCTGGCTGACGTTTGCGCGGGGCAACAGCTCGCCAGCCTCGCCGGCGGAGTGGATTTGCTGAACGGCCGTGACGACTTTTTCGCTGTCCCCGGCCAGAGCGGCTCCCCGGTCCTTCCAGACCTGAGCAAGCTGGCTCAGCACGGTCTTGAAGCCAGGACGCCCATACATGTTTTCTTTCGGAAAGTAGGTTCCGGCGTAGATGGGCTTGAGATCCGGCGTAAGGAATACGCTCATCGGCCAGCCGCCCTGCCCGCCGGTGTAGACCATCGTGGCGCTCATGTAGATTTCGTCGAGGTCGGGACGCTCTTCCCGGTCTACTTTGATCGCGATGAAATCGCGGTTGAGAACCGCCGCCACCTGCTCGTCTTCAAAGCTCTCGTGCTCCATGACGTGGCACCAGTGACAGGCGGCATAACCAATGCTGAGAAAGACGAGCTTGTTCTCCGACCGCGCGCGCTGGATCGCTTCTTCTCCCCAGGCGTACCAGTTCACCGGATTGTGAGCATGCTGCAGCAGGTAGGGGCTGGTCTCGTGGATGAGCTGGTTGGTGTGCGCGGGCTCCATGACGTAACTTGCGATCATACCAGGAGCACCGCAGTCCACCGCTCCTGCCCGCGACCCGTGCGTAGGCCCTCCGGCCACTGTGCCAAAGCGCTCAGAGAAACCATAGCCAAGGGCTCGAAGAGACCGGCGGGTCAACTGCTCGAATACAGGTGCCGGCCGGCGGACCGAGCGCGGACGACAGAAACAGCCCGTTGTAACTGGCCAGTGCCGCCCCGTGCCTTTACCTGTAAGGTATAGAATGTTTCCGGGCATCTGGATGCCCGACTGATCCCCCGAACTTAGCGGTACTCCCATGAAAAAACGGATGTTTCTCCTCGCCTGTTTTGCAATCTTCGTCGCTGGAGCCCTCTTCGATGGGTCCGGCCTGTCGCAGCGTCCCAACCCCTGGAAGCGTTGGGGCGAACGCGCACGCCAAGCGCTGGCCGAGCCGTTCAAAGGCGTAACCACGGATGGCAAAGCGCTTCCGGGGCTGTTTGCGATCAAATCGACCGGCGTGTCGACCGAGCCCGTCCGGAAAGCCGCCGAAGCCTTCCTCGCGGGGCTCAGCGAATCCCAGCGCAAGAAGACCCTATTCCCGGCCGACGACCTCGAATGGCGCAAGTGGATGAATCAGCATTTCTACGTCCGCCAGGGCGTGGGCTTCGATGAAATGGACGATCGCCAGAAAGAGCTGGCGTTCGGCCTGTTCCACGCCAGCCTCAGCGCCAAGGGTGTCAAGCGAACGCGCGACATCATGCGCCTCAACGAAACGCTGGCTGAGCTCACCAACAATTTCGATGAATTCGGAGAGTGGCTCTACTGGATCACGATCATGGGTACGCCCTCGGCGACCCAGCCCTGGGGATGGCAGCTCGACGGCCACCACGTCATCATCAACTACTTTGTCCTGGGTGACCAGGTTGTGATGACGCCGGTATTCGTGGGGTCCGAGCCGGTGATTGCCGAATCGGGGAAATACAAAGGCACCGCCATCATGCAGGAAGAGCAGGACAAGGCGGTGGCCTTTGTGAACACGCTTTCGCAAGAGCAACAGAAGAAGGCGATCGTTCAGACCGGCAAGCCGGGCAACAACAACCTGGCCGAGGCCTTCAAGGACAACCTCGTGCTCGATTACGCCGGGATTCGAGCGAACGAGCTCGACGCGGAACAGAAGAAGCAGCTTCTCGGCGTCGTGTCAGCCTACGTCAGCGACATCAAGGAAGGGCACGCCCGCGTCAGGATGGAAGAAGTGGAGTCGCACATCGACGACACCTACTTCGCCTGGATCGGCGATACCGGACCCGCCGCCGTGTTCTACTATCGCATCCACAGCCCGGTGATCCTGATCGAGTTCGACCATCAGCGGCCGATTGCTTTGGGCGGGCCGAAGGTGCCCGGCCGCCGCCACATCCACGCCGTCGTGCGAACACCCAACGGCAACGACTACGGCAAGGATCTCTTGCGCCAGCACTACGAACGGAGCCACTCTGGCGGGTAGGATTTCGGGCGCCGCGATCAGGACCCAACCGAGCCCGAGATGCGTCCATGAACCCGTATTCACAACTCCGAGTTGTTGTCGACCTCCTGTAGAAAAGCCGCGGGTCTCTCCGAGCCCCGCGCTACGGGAGCTTCGAGCTGGTTTCGCGTGCAAACTCCGCATTTCGTGCCATGCTGATGTAAGACGATGCTCGATTTCCTGCTCAACGCCGGCTTGATCGTCCTGATCCTTGGATCGAGCGCATGGGCAACCAAAGCCTATGCCAGTGCTATGTATAACCGCTGCCCGGACTGCGAAACTCTCAACGCCAAAAGAAGGCCTGCCTGCCGAACTTGCGGACACCCCTTCGTCGCAAAGAGCGCCGGCAACGAGAGCTGATCACTCCATCGAAGCGGCCGGCCCGCCGCGTGCTATCATGCGGCCTTGAATTTCAAGTCGCCCCAGCTCGTTCTTGCCGCGCTGCTCGTCGCGTGGCTGGCACTGGCCGCGCCGCCGCTTCGCACGCAAATCGACAAAACGCTGCGGACACGGGCCCTTTTCGAGGGCCGCGGCGCGGACGAGCGAACATCGCTGTTCGACAACCCGGGCTTTCGCGTCGCCCAAGAAATCGGTGCCGCGGTTCCGCCAGACGAGTGCGTTGTCGTGCTGGCCTACGCGGGCCCCGCGGCAATCGATTACTATCAATCGCGCTTTGCTTACTACCTCTATCCCCGGAAGGTTTTGGTGTTCGACGCGGTTTCCGCTACCGCAGGCGACTGCCGCTACCTGGCTGTCTTTCGCGATACCGCGCAAAACCTGGCCAACGAACCCTTCGCGGGACACTGGAACCAAGCCGAACTCGGAGAGCGTGTTGGCGCCCTGGACCACGTTCGGGCGGGCGAGTTGACCGAGCTCTATCGAGTTCCGTAACGGCTTCGCGATGATCTACGCCGGGTACATCTTCACCTGTGTGATCGGTTGGCTGCTCATCCCGAAACTCGCTGCTCGATTCTTGGAGCGGGTTGCGATGTCGTTCGCCCTGGGGACTTTCGCCGTCTCGATCGAGATGTTCGCGTTCGATCTTGCCGGCATCGGCTGGAATCGCTGGCTTGTGCTGCTTCCGTGGCTGGTTCTCGGGGCGGCCCGCCTCTACCAGGGCCGCGGGGGGTTCGCTCCCGGCGCCTGGCCTCGGCCAGCTTGGCGCCAATTGCCGTTGGTCGTGCTAACCCTCGTGCCGGTCGCGGTTTGGTGGCCCTACGAGCGCGTGATGCCCCTGACAAGTTCCGCCTGGGACGCCTGGGCCATCTGGCTGTTCAAGGCCAAAGCATTCTACTTGGACGGAAGCGCCGGTCCATTCTTGGCACGTGCCATGGAGTTCACCGATCACCAGCCGGGATACCCCTTGCTGATGCCTTTGTACGGAGTTTTCCTTTACACGCTGAACGGCGCAGTCGATGATTATGCCTTCAAAATGGCGTCGGTTTGTTTCTTTTTGGCTTTGCTGGGGATGTTCCACTACTTGGCCCGCCGTGCCGCGGGGGAGAGTTCGGCGCTGGCATTCACGGCCATGCTGGCGTTGGTCCCGATGTTGAATGTCGTTTCGTTTGAACTGGCTGGCTATGTGGATACCGCTCTGGCACTTTACCTGCTGGCATCCGCCGGCTTTCTCCATGCCTGGTGGCGTGCGGGGAATCGCCTCGACTTGGGGGCCGCGTCGATGGCCGCAACCGCCGCCGCCTGGACGAAAAACGAAGGGCAATTCTTCTTGCCGGCGATCATGCTTCTGGGCGTTGCCGGCCTGTTGTTGAGCCGCCGCTCGAAGAAGTTCGATTGGCTGCTTTTGTTGGGGCCGCCAACCGCCCTGCTGCTTCCCTGGACGATCTTGCGAGCCGGGCATGGCGTCGAAGCGGCGGGATTCACGACGGGGTTTAGCTTTGACCCCAAGCTGTTCTCGATTGCAGTCGCCGCGCTAGTCAGCGAGGCGCTGCGCTGGGATCTGTTCGTCCTCACTTTTGTTCTGCTTGTCGCCGCCGCGCTTGCAGCGGCACTTATGAGAATGGCAGCCGCATTCTGGATGCTGCCTGGTCTTGTGGCGTGGCACCTGTTCGGCGCTCTGATGGCCTACTCAACCGGTCAGAACGACCTGCAATGGTGGCTCGGCACCTCGGCCGACCGCATTCTGGTGCAGCTCGTACCCCTAGCCCTGCTGCCGGCGGCGCTAGTGTTTTCTGAGTGGATCGAGCGGCAAAACGCCAACAAGCCGCCAACAGAGGAACCGGAAACCAAGCCAGTCACGGGGCGTAAGCACGAGAGACGCCGCCGTAAGCCCCGATAGGGCTGAGCTTGACGGTTGACCCGAACCGCCCGCCTGCTTACAGTAGGGGTAGGCGCGCCGGTATCCTCGCGGGAGACTGTCCGGCCCTCCCCCGCATCCGACCCGGGCCTGCCAACGGTTACCCGTGCACTCTCACACCCACGCTAATTCGACCGCCAGAAAACTACAGTTTTCTCTCTGGATTACTGTCGTATTCATCGTGGTCGAGTTCATTGCGGGCATCAAAGCCAGCAGCCTGGCACTGCTTTCCGACGCCGGTCACAACTTTACCGACGCGCTGGCGCTCGGGCTGGCCTGGTTCGCGTTCTACCTGCAGTCCAAGCCACCCAACGCAACCAAGACTTTTGGCTACCAGCGAGCGGGCGTGCTATCCGCTTTCGTCAACGCGGTGACACTGGTGGCGCTGGCGTTTTTCATCTTCTACGAGAGCTATCATCGATTCCTGGCTCCCCGCGAGGTCCAAGAAAACATCATGATCGCCGTCGCCGGCGCCGGACTCGTCGTCAACATCGGCGTCATGATCGCCTTGCATGCCGACAGCCGCCATGACATCAATATCCGCGGCGCTTTCATGCACATGCTGGGCGATGCTCTTTCCTCGGTCGGGATTATCATCGGCGGCGTGGTCATTGCCTACACGCGTCTGCCCTGGATCGACCCGCTTTTGTCGGTGCTGATCGCTCTTCTCATCCTGTGGAGCGCCTGGGACATCATTCGCGAGTCACTCAATATTCTGCTGGAAGGATTCCCCCGCGGAATGGACCACGAGAACGTGTGTCAAGCTCTGGCGGGCGTGGAAGGAGTGGTCGACGTCCACGACCTTCATATCTGGAGCCTCTCCTCCAATGCGCACGCCTTGAGCTGCCACGCTCTGATCAATGATCTTCCTCCCTCGGCCAGCGACCAGATCTTGCAGCGGATCAATCTTGTGCTCGAGAACAACTTCCGTATTCGCCACACCACGATTCAGTTCGAGCATGTCCGCTGCGAGCATGCCGAGAGCATCTGTTCGAATCGTCCGGCGGAAGAAGTCGAGCATCAACACTGACCGGGCATTACCCCTGACCGGGCAGCACCCCTGACAATGCTGCGCTGCTTTGCTCGTCCAATGCTGTTTTGAGAACCATGCAAACCAAGTTTCTGCCCGAAGACCATGACTGCCTGGCCCCGGACGGCTCGGAGATTCGGTTGCTGGCGGCGACGAAACGCGGCAGTTCGGTGCACTGCACGCTTCCGCCGGGGATGGTGTCGCTGGCCGTGGCGCACCGTAACGTGGAGGAGATTTGGTATTTCCTCCAGGGGCGAGGCCAGCTTTGGCGCAAACTGGGAGAGCGAGAAGAAGTCGTCGACGTCTCCGAGGGGGTGAGCGTCACAATCCCGGCTGGCGCCCATTTTCAATTCCGCAATACCGGAACCGGGCCTTTGCGGTTCGTGCTGACAACCATGCCGCCTTGGCCCGGGGAAGATGAAGCCTGCCGGGTCCAGGATCACTGGGAAGCAGCCGAATAGCCAGCCGAACTCAGTTCGCGGAAGACAGTCAGCCGCAGCTCAGCTACGAAATGAATCTAAGGGGCTTCGAGGCCGCCGCCGCGCAACAAACTGGAGACACTCATGGACGACGATACTCTTGAATCACTGGCAGATCTGATCTGTGGAGACGATGCGGGACGAATCGACTCGGGGCCCGATCGATTCTCGCCGGTGTACAGGACAGGAAGTCAACTCACCCAATTTTTTGAGCGCGCTGGCTTGCCGAGATTCCGACATGACGGTTCGACGCGCAAATGGTGGACTCTCGATGCCCTTCGACAGTGCTCGCCGCCTAAAATAGATGAGGTGATTTGTCGGTTGGCTAATCCCAAGGAATATTCCGCAAACGCCGCGCTAACGAGCAAAGCTCATGCTGCCTTGAACCACATCCTCCGGCTAGAGGGGCGGCGGGTGCGCTTGAACGGTATCGTGCCAGTCGTCGAACAAGCTCCGATCGAGTTCTCGCTCGATGAAGCCAAGGGTGCGGACTTAAAGCCACTCCCCCCACCGGACTTTCTGGCTCTTGGTCTGGAGCCTGGTATTGGTGATCTACTAGCTCAGCGCTGGGAGGAGGCCCAGCGATGTGTCGAATGTAAGACTCATCTTGCTGCCATCGTCATGATGGGAAGCCTGCTCGAGGGGATGCTCTTGGCGGTCATGCAGCGCAATCCTCAGCCCGCTAACCGAGCGAGCTCTGCGCCAAAGGACCCTCATAGTGGCAAGTCTAAGCACTTTGCCGACTGGACGCTCAGTCAGATGATCGACGTAGCGCACGAGATTCGATGGATCGATATGGACGTACAGCGCTTTTCCCATGCCCTTCGCTGGTTCCGAAACCTAATTCACCCATATGAACAGATGCTCGCAAAAACACAACCGGACGCAGATACGTGCGTGATTAGCTGGCTCGTAGTCCAGGCAGCGACGAACGACCTGGCAAGAGCGCTACAAGCAAATGCGGGGAAGGCGGTATAACAACCGCATGAACTTGAAAGTGCGTCCTGCGGCTCTTGAGATCCAATCGACAGGGGTTTCAGGGACAGTCAGCCGCCGCTCATCTACGAAATGAATCTAAAGGACTTCGAGGTCGCCGCTTGTGACAGCCCGAATTTTTACGCCTTCTTACGCGCGCAGCCCGGCTAGCCCGGCTTCACTGCATCGGTTCCAAATCAGCCAGCATGGTCGGAATCAACTCCGTCACCGTGGGATGAATGTGTACCGCCCGCTGCATGAGGGTGTAAGGCGCTTTGGCGTACATCACTTCGAGGATCGAATGGATCACCTCGTCGCCTCCAACGCCTAAGACAGCAGCCCCCAGAATCCTGCTGGTTTCAGCGTCGACTAGGACTTTCATGAACCCCTGGGTTTCGCCCTTCTCCACGGCGCGTGCAACGTGCTTCATCGGCCGGGTCGCTTTCAGCGCCTTGACGCCCGACTCCCGGACTTGCCGCTCCGTCAAGCCCGCGCGGCCCAAAGGCGGGTCGATATACAAAGCCGATGCGAAGATGCGGTCGCTCACGCGGCGGGGGTCGTTGTCAAGAAGGTTGGCCGCGACGATCTCAAAGTCGTTGTAGGCGGTGTGAGTGAAGGCGCCCTGGCCGTTGCACTCGCCCATCGCCCAGACTCCCTCGACGTTCGTTCTCAACTGATCGTCGACTTGGATGAACCCGCGCGCGCCGGTTTCAATCCCGGCTTCGTCGAGCCCAAGATCGTGTGTGTTAGGCGTTCGCCCCGTAGCGACGAGCAGGTGCGAGCCGGCGACCTCCAGGGGCTCCCCGTTGCAGTTCATTCGCACCACAACTTCCTCCCCTTTTTTCTCGATTTGGAAGTCTCCCGTGTTGGTGCAAACGCGTACGCCCTCGTTTTCAATAATTTTGCGCACGGCGGCGGAAATGTCTTCGTCTTCGCGGGAGAGCAGCCGTTCTCCGCGCTGAATAATGGTTACCTCACTGCCAAAGCGGCGGAACATTTGTCCGAACTCCAGCGCGATATAGCCGCCACCGAGGACCAGTAAATGGCGGGGCAGGTAGTCAACTTCCATGATGCTGGAGTTATTCAGGAATGAAACAGCAGGAATTCCAGGAACGGGCGGTACTGAAGCACGCGCGCCGACGTTGATGAAGATTCTCTCGGCGTGCAGTAATTCGTCACCGACCCGCACAGTATGAGGACCCTCAAAGCGGCCGTGGCCTTGATAGAAGGTTGCGTTCTCCATTGTTGTCAGCCAGCGGCTGAGGCCGCCGCTGGAGCGCGCGACCACCTGGTCTTTGCGCTCTTTGACCTTCTTCATATCGACGCTAACCGGACCATCGAGGACAACGCCATAGTCGCCGCTTCTTCGCGCCATGTAGGCGGCGCGGGCGCTGGCAACAAGGGTTTTCGTCGGCACACAGCCGTTGTTCACGCAGGTGCCTCCGACTTGCTTGCGCTCGAGGACCGCCACTTTCATTCCGGCGCCGGCGAGCCTTCCAGCCAGTGCCGGGCCGGCCTGTCCTGTTCCGATGACAATTGCTTCGTAATGTTTGGCCATGGTTTTTGTTTCCTTGAATGCTTAGCATCAATAAGAACAGATACGATTGCCCGCCGATCCCGGCCTATCTGTCGAAGCGGCTGCCGTTCGGTCTCAGCGGGGCAGCGGCGGGTTCGCGACCCTCGGTGGGTCCAACGGCAGGTGGGGCAGGCATCCCTAGCTGCCCATTTTCAATGACTCACTTGGCAGGCAAGAAGGCCTGCCACCACAAGGACCTTGCAAACCGACGAATCGGGTTGCGGCACGCCTGGGGGCGTCGGCCACGTCGTGTACAGACCCCAAACCCGACGCTCCCTCCGGCATTCGCAGCAGCTTCAAGCCCATCTCGGCCAAGGCGCCGGGCACGCGGATCTCAGAGCTGCTTCCGCAGACCGCAAAACTGACCGACAAATTCGCGATCATCCGATCGCTGCATGCGGTGGAAGCGATTCACGAGCGCGCACGCCAGCACATGTTCAGCGGGACTCGCCCGCGAAACGAGCGTTGCACACCAGCATAGGATCCGTGATCGCCAACGAATGGGGATCGAAGAACGGCCTGCCGCCGTTCGTGGCAATTCCCGAAAGCGACCTCGCTGCTGAAGCCGGTTTTGTCGGCCGGTATTTAGTGGAACCTCCATCGCAGGATAGCGCCCCGGCAGCCGCGAATCAATAAGCGAGCACCGCAGGGACAAACAATCTTGCTTGCCCCAGCCGCTGCGGGCGGCTCGCCGGTTCCCGAGCAATGTGCGGTCAGCATGGACCTCGTGCTCGCGCGTCGCCGCCGCGCGGCGAAGGACCGGCAGGCTTGCCGGTCCCTACTTTTCGTCGGAGGGCTTAACTCGGCAGGCCTCAGCTGTGGAAGAAAAACGCGGCTAACCCCGCACTTGGACGTGCGTCACCGGCCGGAATGACAGCAACACCCTGCCCAGCACGGGCCGACCGAAATTTGTAGCCGGATCGAAGCGTGTCGCCAGCAGGGCGTTGGCCAGCTCGGCACGGAGCTTGGCGCTAGCCGCCGGGCAGCTCGAAGGAAAATGGATGATTCGGAAATCGTAGACATTGCCTTGCCCGTCGATAAACGCCTCGACTCCGATGTGCTCGGTAACGCCAAAAGGCGGAGCGATGCTCATGCTGGGATGGGTGATCAGCGTCTTTGTGAGATACGTGAGAGGTATGTCGGCGTCTAGATCTTGGGGGACGAAAGAGATGTTCGACATCAGCCCCACGAAAAGAATGACGGCCGAGAGAATACCGCCGGTTGCCGGAACAGCGATCGGCCGCGTCCAGTTTCCGAAGCGAACCCTCAGTCGTTCCCAGGTACTCTCAGACTCACGCCAAACCGCCAACAAGATTTGAGTGCGCAAGCTGGCAGGCGGCTGAACGGATTTCAACTCCGCTACTAATTCAATAAATGCCTCTCCACGCTCATATTGATCGAGACAATCCGAGCAGGCGCCCAGGTGCTGTCGAATAATCCAGCGGTACGCCGGCCCCAGTTCGCTGTCAATATAAGCCGGAATATGTTTTCTAGTAAAACGACAATTCATGGCTCACTCCGGTTGTACGACATACGCTCCAGGCAGCTCGACTGCCAGTTCGCGTCGCAGCTTGGATTTCATTGCCTCTCGTCCGCGCAGAATCCGGGATTTTACGGTCCCCAACGACACTTGTAACGTAGCGGCTATTTCGTTGTAACTAAGACCCTCGATGTCTCGCAGGATCACCGCGACCCTCAGCCTCTGATCGATCTCTCCCAATGTCTTGCCTATGGCTATCCGCACTTCCGCGCGGCTCAGCAGATCGAATGGCGTGCCCCGCCGGTCGATGAACCAATCCGCGTCGGCGGCCGCGCCTTCGGCGGCTGAGTCGACGGAAACCTCATTTTTGCGGTGCCGCGCAAACCAACGGCGGCGATTGGAAGCTTCGTTGATGGCGATGCGATAGATCCAGGTCTTGAGGCCGGCATCTCCGCGAAACTCGCCAACCTTGCGGAAAACCTTGACGAATACTTCTTGCGTTACATCAGGCGCATCGGCCGGATCTTCCAGGAGCCCGTAGACGAAGCGGTAAACCGGTTGCTGGAATTGGTCGAGTAATCTCTCGAACGCTTGGGGCGCGCCGCGCTGCAAGTCTTGCAGCAAAACCGCGTCCCCGGACGGATGTATCGGACTCGTTATGATCTCGTGCAATGAAGCACTCCCTGCCACAAGGAGGGAAGACTGAGTTTAGGTTACCAGCCAATCCGCCAAGTGGCAAATGCTACTGCACTTCTACTAGTATTAGACACCACAAGAGGCGAAATTGTTCCCCGGATATTCCGCCGACGGAATCAGCCTGATCGCAGACGCAAGGATCGTGCGGGGCGAAACCCCGTGACCGGTGCGGCCGCCGGTTCAAATCTCGGTTCCGGAACTAAAGCCAGGCGGTTACAATACGACTTTCATCTTCTCGGACCTGGGTTCGTGACATTCTCCTCCGCGATCAAGGATTCGGCCGGCGCGCGGCTCAGCTTGCGGCGTTTCCTCGCCGCCTGCGTGTTGGCGTGTTTCGTAGCCGTGGCCGGGAGTTCGGCGACCGCTCAGCCGTCACGCCGCTGGTACATCGAGCGGACCTATGCGAACTCACAAGCAGGCGATTTTATCGGCGGCGAGGACCTGGCGGTGCGGCTAGCCGCCATCGAGGCGCTCGGGAAATTCAACGGCAGTGTCGTCGTCGTCGATACCAGCAACGGCCGCCTTCTTACGGTCGTGAATCAAAAGCTCGCTCTAGCCAGCGGCTACATGCCTTGCTCCACGATCAAGCTGGTGACCGGCTTGGCTGCCTTGAACGAAGGCATTGTCAACCCTGGCAAGAAGGTGTGGTTTGAAGGCTATTGGTTCATGACCATGGTCGAAGGGCTGGCGATTTCGAACAACGTCTACTTCGAGCACTTGGGACGGAAACTTGGGTTCGAGCGATTCAAGCGATACGCCAACCTGTTCGGATTCGGAGAAAAAGCCGGCTGGCGAATCCCCGGCGAACAACTGGGCAAGTTTCCCGAGAAAGAGCACGGCGGGGGCATTGCCCGCATGACGACGTTCGGAGACGGGATTTCGGTCAACCCGCTGCAACTGGCCGCCTTTGTCGCAGCGCTCGCCAACGGTGGGACGCTTCACTACCTCCAAGCGCCAGCCACGCCGGGAGAAGCTGAGGATCTGGCGCCCAAAGTGAAGAGGCGACTGCCGGGCGGGCCCTGGCTCTCGGAAGTGCGGGCGGGCATGACCGAAGCGGTCAAACGCGGGACAGGAAGAAAAGCACGCATGGTTGGCCGCCCGATCCTTGGCAAGACCGGTACGTGCAGCCAGTACCATCGTCCGGGCCGCACCCAGCTTGGATGGTTTGCGTCCTACAACGAGGGCGAGGGGAAGAGGCTCGCGATTGTCGTCCTGCTGCGGGGAGGCCCGATGATGTATGGCCCGAGGGCAGCGGAGATCGCCGGCAACATCTACAGGACACTTTCGCGCGAGAGCTACTTCACATCCAATCCGGCCGGCGCCCAGGTCGTCTCCCTAGGTCTTGAACACTGCTGCTCGCCCTAGTGTGGCTCACCAATAATACCGCAGCTTAATCGGTCCCGGGTTTCGGGAGAAGCCCCTTTGAAAACGGCTGCCAGCCTGGGCTGGCATAGTCCGCATCACCGCCGAAACATGTGCATCCGGACCGGGTGCGCGACATAGAAGTGAGTATTTCAGCAGGCTCTTTATTGTGGCCAATATCCTTGCGTATGTATTACGCTAGGAACAGGAGGTCACTTCCATGCCTGATTCCCTCGAGCAACTGCAGCAACAGCGTACCGACATCGTCCGCCAGATCGGCGAGCTGGGCGATCTGCGCCCCGGTTCGATCACCAGCACCTCGGGGCGTTGCGGCAAACCAAGCTGCCGCTGCCATCGCCCCGGTCAACCGGGGCACGGTCCCCATACCCGCCTCACCTATAAGGCCGGTCGTAAGACCGTCACCGAGTCGCTGCCGACTCCGGCCGCGCTGGGCAAAGCCGAGCGCGAAGTGGCCGAGTTCCGCAAGTTCCAGCAACTGAGCCGCGAGTTCGTGGAGCTCAATACCCGCATCTGCAAACAGCGGCCGCTGCAGCTTGAGGCGCAGACCCCCCAGGAAAAAAAACGGCCGCCGCCATCCAGCAAGAGGTCGCGCGCGAACTAGACCAGCTATTGCGCGTGCTGTTCAGCGGGCGGCGCAAGACAGGCCACTGGGATCTGGAAGCCGTCGAGATGGCGGTGCGCTCGGCGATGCACCAAGCTGGCGCCGCCGCCCTCTCCGAACTGCTGCAATGGGCAGCCCCAGCGGCCGGCCAGCGGAGCCTTCCCTGTTGTTGCGGCCACCAAGCTCACTACCGGGAACTGCGCTCCAAGTCGGTTCTCACCGCCCTGGGCAGGGTGCATATATCGCGCCCCTACTACCTGTGCGGGCACTGTCACAGCGGCCAATTTCCGGCCGACGCTGAACTCGACATCGCCCAAACGGAATGCTCTCCTGGGGTACGCCGTATGCAGGCGATGGTGGGCCAGGAGGCTCCCTTCGATCACGGGCGCCGGCAGCTGGAACTGCTGGCGGGTCTGGAAGTGACCGCCAAGGCGGTGGAGCGGACGGCGGAGGGGATTGGAGAGGATATCGCGGCGCGGGAGCAGAGCGAGATCCAGCGGGCGATGCAGTTGGAGCTGCCGCTGGTGGTGGGGGAACCCGTTCCGATCCTGTACATCGAAATGGATGGGACCGGAATTCCGGTGGTGCGCAAAGAGACGGTGGGCCGAGCGGGCAAAAGGAAGGGAGAGGCGGCCCACACCCGCGAAGCTAAGTTGGGCTGCGTGTTCACTCAAACGAAGTGGGACGAAGAGGGCTACCCCATCCGCGATCCGGACTCGACCAGCTACAGCGGCGCCATTGAGACCGCCGACGAGTTTGGCAAACGCATGTATGTGGAGGCTTGGAAGCGGGGCTGGAGCCGGGCACGCAAGAAGGTCGTGCTGGGAGATGGCGCCGAATGGATCTGGAACATTGCCCAGCAGCAGTTTCCCGGCGCCATTCAGATCGTCGACCTCTATCACGCCCGCCAGCACTTGTGGGACCTGGCACGCCAGCTTCATCCCCACGACAAGGCCCAGCAACGGTGTTGGATCACGATCCATCAGGACCACCTCGACCAGGGGCGGATGGAAGAGTTAGTCCGAAGTTCCAGGGGCCGATTTCGGCGTAAGAGTAACCAAGAAAGGGAGTTAGGGCCGGTTTGGGGTGGTCTCGAAGTGCTTTTTGTAGCCACTAATTAGTGACTTTCTTCTGGACTTTTTGCTCTAGATATGCTATCATAGCTTTATGCCATCTAGATCAGGTGCTGTTCATGTAGCCACCACTACTCGCCGCTACAAAAACAAAATCTATACCTCCCACCTGCTCCGCCGCTCCTTTCGCGCCGGCCAGCAGGTCAAACACGAAACCCTCGGCAACCTCTCCCACCTGCCCGATTCCCTCATCGACGTCATCCGCCGCTCGCTCGCCGGCGAATCCTTTGTCCCCGCCAGCGAGGCTTTCCTGGTCGAACGCTCCCGCCCCCACGGTCACGTTGAAGCTGTTCTCGGCACGCTCCGCCAGCTCGGCCTCGAACGCCTGCTGGGGTCCAAACCCTCGCGCCAGCGCGACCTCGTCGTGGCCATGATCGTCGAGCGGCTGCTGCATCCCGGCTCGAAACTGGCCACCACCAGGCTGTGGCAGCACTCCACGCTGGCTGAGCAGCTGGGCGTCGAAGACGCCGACGAAAACGACCTCTACGCGGCGCTGGACTGGCTGCTGGCCCGCCAAAAACGCATCGAAAAGAAGCTCGCGGCGCGGCATCTCGCGGCCGGCGACACCGTGCTCTACGACGTCTCCAGCAGCTACTACGAAGGACGCCACTGCCCGCTGGCGGCGTTCGGCCACAGCCGCGACCGCAAAAAGGGCAAGCCGATCATCGTCTACGGCGTGCTCGCCGACAGCCAAGGACGGCCGCTGGCGGTCAGCGTCTACCCCGGCAACACGGGCGATCCGGCGACGCTGCCCGATCAGGTCGACACGCTGCGGCGGCGCTTCGGGCTCGAGCGCGTGGTGCTGGTGGGCGACCGCGGTTTGTGGACCCAAACGCAGATTGAAAACCTGCGGCGGCATCCCGGGCTGGGCTGGATCTCGGCGCTGCGCGCGCCCGCGCTGCGGCGGCTGGCCGACGGCGGCGAGTTGCAGTTGTCGTTGTTCGACAAGAAGAACTTGGCCGAAATTCGCTCCCCCGACTATCCCGGCGAGCGCCTGGTGGCCTGTTATAACCCGCTGCTGGCCGAGGAGCGCGGGCGCAAGCGCGGCGAGCTGCTGGCGGCCACCGAGAAGGAATTCGAGCGCATCGAGGCCGCAGTGGCGCGGCGCAAACGCACCCCGCTGACCGCCGCCGAGATCGGACGCAAGGCGGGCCGCGTGCAGGACCGCTACAAGATGGGCAAGCATTTTGAGACGACCATCGGCGAGGGCGTTTTCCGCTGGCGGCGGCGCACGGCGGCGGTCGAAGCAGAAGCGGCGCTGGACGGCATCTACGTCACCCGCAGCAGCGAAAAGAAGGCCGATCTGAAGGCCGAAGACGCGGTGCGTTCCTACAAGAGTTTGGCCCGCGTGGAGCGGGTGTTTCGCTGCATGAAAGGCGCGGATCTGCGGGTGCGGCCGATCTTTCACCGCACGCCGGACCACGTGCGGGCGCATATTTTTTTGTGTCTGCTGGCCTATTACGTGGAGTGGCGGATGCGCCAAGCGTGGGCGGAGTTGCTGTTTGAAGACGAGCAGCTGGAGGCCGGCCGGCAGCAACGCGATCCGGTGGCGCCGGCCGAGCCTTCGGCGGCGGTGAAGAAGAAAAAGGCGAGCCGCCGCACCTCGGAGGGCTTGCCCGTGCACAGCTTCCAGACGTTGCTCGACGCCCTGGCGACGCGCTGCCAAAACACCTGCCGGGTCGGCGGCGAGGGGAGCGCGGCGACGTTCGAACAACGGACCGCGCCGACGGCGCTGCAAAAGCGGGCCTTGGAGCTGCTGGGCCTGTAGCCAGAAGAGCGAATTTCACCAGGTGCCTTTGCGCCTTAGAATCAATGACTTACTGTCGTTTTGCCCCTGGAACTTCGGGCTAGTGTGCTCGCTGCGGTCGGTCGAATGCTCGAGTCCCCAACTCGCGGAAGAGTTCCGCGACGAAGCCAAATACTTTGAAAAGAATGCCAAGCGGATGCGCTACCCAGAGTTTCGGCGCCAGCATCTGTTTGTCGGCTCGGGAGTGATCGAGGCCGGCTGCAAGAGCGTCATCGGCTCTCGCCTGAAACGGTCGGGCATGTTCTGGACCGTCCGCGGAGCCAACGCGATTCTGGCCCTTCGTTGCTGCCACCACAACGGCCGCTTCGAGGACTATTGGGAGGCCCGAGCGGCTTGAGCTCCACTTTCATGTCGCACACCCCCGGGGGGACCTATGAAAACATACTGTTCTTCAACAGCCGGTTCGCCGCAAAGGACTGCAACGTCCAGGCAGGTAGCCAGACGCTTATAGAGGGCGGCATTTATTGCCCCACCGGGCACCTAACGTTTGGAGGAAGCAATACCTATAACGCCACCTCGACTTATATGACGATTATTGCGGATACCATCCTAATTAACGGCAATCCAGAGCTTGGGATGAACTACACCGGTACCGGGAGAGCACCCACGACGTCTATCGTGATGCTGGTGGAGTAGGGCGTAACGGCTGGAGCTGACACCGCAGGAGGTTGCGTATGTTTTGCCAGGACCTAAAAAAAGTTGGGGATTCAAGGAAAGCAAGAAAGGCCCGAGGCGCAGCGTTGGTCGAGTTTGCGCTTATGGCCCCGCTGCTGTTGGGTCTATGCATGGCGGCTACGGACTTTGGGCGCCTCTTCTTTCACGCAGTCACGATCGCCAATGCGGCCGGGACAGGAGCTTTCTTTGGGGCCCGCGATGTCCTCCGTAGCGGAGACTTTGGCGGACAGGAACAACGTGCCCTCGACGACACGAGGAACCTTTCGAACAGTGGCACAACCGTGACCGCCTCGGCCGAGCAGTACTGCACTTGTCCAGGTGACGGAGTGAAGGAGTGCGACGATACGACAATTCAGTGTGCGGGCTACGGCGCCCCCAGGGGCTACATCAAGGTCACCGTCCAACAACCCTTCCCGATGTGGGCGCAGTGGCCGCTACTGCCGAAGAACGCGACCGTTGGCAGGACTGCCTTCATGCGGGGCCAGTAGAAGCCCCGGCCGGCCGAGCCGAAAGACATGTTTTTTGAATCAATGGAGAGGTCTATGTTTCCAGCCAGGCAAACCGGGACAAAGCGAAACCAAAGACAGAAGGGCTCCGTGATAGTCGAGTTCACCCTTTCCTTTCTGTTTTTCATCGTACTGAGCATTGGGTTGTTTGAGATGGCTGCGGCAATGTGGGTATGGACGACACTTTCCCACGCCGCCCGCCAGGGCGCCCGCTTCGCCATGGTGCACGGGAACAACAATCCGGTGATGGACAGCACGATCGAGCAACTCGTCAAGGACCACGCGATCGGGCTGGTCAAAAACGACATCACGGTGACCGTCACTTGGGAGGATGCCGCCGACAAGGACCCTGGGGACTTTGTCGCAGTGCGCGCGATGTATCCGTTCGGATTCGTGACCGGTTCAGCGATCATTTCGAACGCCTCAATTCAACTCGGCAGCACTTCGCGCATGACCATCGCCTACTGAGGCAGCGAAGCGGTCATCGTCGCACCGCGGGAGAGGGCGTCTTTTCGATTGATAGGCGGCCAGAAGATGCTGTGGAAATTGCATGGGTATAAGACTGCAGAGCGCGATGCGGCGCCGACAGAGGCAATTTTGACCGAGCCCCGAGACTCATTCTCCCGCGAGGTACCGTAATGGTACAGCTTATCCTGATTTTTCTGCTGTTCTTCGTGCTAAGCCTCCTTTTGGTCGAGCTGGGCCGGGCATTTTGGGTGTATCGCAAGCTGACACATGCCGCACGACAGGCAGCGCTTTACGCCGGGCTCCACAGCGCGGCGAGCAGGAATCCAGCCTCGGAAGATCGGATCATCGAGGTGGTCAAAAAGTATACGGTGGGGTTAGATGAACTAAAGCTCGTGGTGCGCGCGTCGTGGGACCCGGACAACGAACCATACAGTAAGGTGCAAATACAGGCGCGCTACAACTTGGATCTGTTAACGATGCGACGCCTTCCGCGCGCCACGATCCCACTCTCCAGCACTTCCCGGACGGTGATTACCCGTTGAGCCCGGACAAACCGCCGGAGAAAGCGAGCGTGTGAAATGCCGGCCGCCAGAGAAAAAATTCCGAGTGGCGTTGGTTGATGATCATCTGGTCTTTCGGGAAGCGGTGCGCCGGCTATTGGCATTGGAACACGATTTCGAGGTTGTTGCGGAAGCAGCAGATGGCCACGAAGCCATCGACATGCTTCGGGATCATGAGCCGGATATTCTGCTGCTCGACTTGCAAATGCCGGAGTTAGACGGCCACGGCATGCTCCTACGGATTCGGTGCGACCAGCTCAAGACAAAAATCATCGTGTTGACGGCTTCTAACGAAGAAAACCAACACGTGCAAGCGATCAACGACGGGGCAGCGGCGATTGTACGCAAAGAGATGGCAACTGAATTACTGATCGATAGCATTCGCAAGGTGCATCGCGCGGACAGGGGCTCCGCCATCTCATAAGTCAATGATTCCATTGAATTTTCGCGTGAATCTGAAAAGCAGGCTCCATCAGCTTCCCAATGCCGTTGTGATTCTGCTCGACAAGAATCCAAGGTGATCGATTGGGCCGCGAGAGTGCCGAAACATGCTTCTTCAGGCCCTTCCCTGAGCGCTTCCGGCCCTTACCACTGCCACGAACGCGGAAATCACGCAGGTTGTCCGTAACCACGCGATTGGGCTTGTTGCAAGTGACGTTACCGTTACTCCGGCGTGGAAAGCTTGCACCACCGGCGCCGAGGTCGATTGGGACACCGCCGGCGCGAGCAGAAACGGCGGCGCCTTCGTGGTCGTTCGAACGACATACCCATACGGTTCATTACGGGTAATGTGTTTATCGGCGGCAGCGGCGGCCTGACCTTGGGCAGCGTTTCGAACATGACAATCTCCTTCTGACGCCGGGGATCTCGCGGCCTAAAGCCGCGTGGGTACGTCGCTCCTCAAAGCTCCGCCAGAAAGGGTGCTCCTTGGCCCATTCCAAGAACTCGTCGATGGTGTAGAAAGTCTCGTGTTTGTAGAGCCGCCCGTTGTCTTCGAGCGGAGCTGTCCAGTTGACCTCCCAGGAGTCCCCGGTCTTCTCCATCCATTCGGTTAGTTTCGCCTCCAGCTCTTCACGAATTTCGGCCGAGCCCGGATCATTTGCGAGATTGTTCAACTCGTAAGGGTCCTTCTCCAGGTCGTAGAGCACCCAGGGTTCCGACTCACGCCGCGCGTACATGTAGCGCTCGGTGCGGACCCCGCGCCAACTGAATTCCGCACCGCCATTGTGAAAGGGGCCGAAGATCTGGAAAAACGCGGAATCGGGACCCTGTTCGGACGTCCCCAAGATGACCGGCGACAGGTCGGAGCCCTGCATGGCTTCAGGGACGCCGAGTCCGCAAAGAGAAAGCAGAGTCGGCGCGAAGTCGACCTGAGTGAACAGGGCGTCCGTGACCTTTCCCGCCGGCGCCGCGCGGGGGTAACGCACGATGCCGGGTATGCGGATCGATTCCTCCCAGGGTTTTCGCTTGAGCCGCTTGCCGTGGGAGCCCAGCATGTCGCCGTGGTCCGAGGAGACGAGCACGATGGTGTCTTCGGCCAGGCCCAGATCGCGCAGCTCGCCTAAGATTCGGGCGATCTGCTCATCGACCGCGGTGATCATCGACTAGTCTAGGATTGGGTGGAACCGTGCCGGCGGGAGCAACTCTCGCGACCCACCGGCGCGAAGCGCCGTGAGCTTTCCGTGCAATCTCATAGGCGGATTCGAAACGGCGATGAGGGACTTCGTGCAGCCCAGCACTCGCTCCTTCCAGATTTCCGCACCGGGAAACAGCGCTTTGAGTTCCCGCACCGTCAGCAGGCGGACCTGATCGACAAATTCCTCACACCCCTGCTGTGTTGGCCGCACCAGCCAGCCCCAGACCGTGAAGTTTCGCAGCAGCCGCTTTTGGAGAGTCGCGGGCAGATAGTGAATGAATGGGGTCCACAGGTGGGGCTCGACCGGAAACCACTGGTTGGGCGTTTGAACATAGTAGCGTTTCCCGACGCGCCGCACTTCGGCGGCGAAGGTTTGGCGGCTTGCTTGATCCCCCACGTGCTCGATGATCGAGTTCGCAAAGACGACGTCAAACGCGCCGTCGGCGAAAGGCATTTGCCGGGCATCGGCGATCACCCAGTCGAATTCAGAAGTGCGTTCCACGGAGCGGTCGAGGTTTAGCATCGTTGCGCGCGGAACCTGATCGAAATACCGCCAGTAGTATTCATATCCTCCGACGTCGAGAACGCGTGTTTTCGCCGACAACCCGAACGCACGCCAAAACCGCCGGAACCGCCTTCGCCGGAAATAGCGGGCGAAGGGCTGATGGAGCTTGGGAATCGTGAGCCGGATTTTAATGCTCCTGGCGCGGAATGCGAGCGCGGACAGCTTTATAGACCCGGGTCAATCCGTGTGAGGCATCCTGGCAATCTCAGCTAGGTGATGTGGGCTCCCCGGGTCTCAACGTAGACGGCATAGAGCGACTGGCTGCCGGTCATGAACAAGCGGTTCCGTTTGGTTCCTCCGAAGCAGACATTGGAGCAGATCTCCGGCAGCCGAATTTGGCCGATGCGGACTCCGTCGGGCGCGAAGATGTGGACGCCGTCGTAGCCGTCGCCAACCCAGCCGGCGCTGGCCCAGACGTTGCCATCGACGTCGGCCCTGATGCCGTCGGCCAATCCCGCGCCTACGCCGGGGAGATCCATCGAGGCAAAACGCCGGCCCTTGCTCAGCTTCTTGCTGCCGGCGATGTCCCAGACCTTGATGATTTTGGGGGCTTCGGGGTAGTGCGACGATCCGGTATCGGCGATGTAGAGCATTTTGTAGTCCGGAGAGAAGCACAGGCCATTGGGCTTGAAGATTTCGTCGGTGACCATCTCCATCTTGCCGCTGCTGCCGTCGATGCGATACACGGCTTCCTTCAGATGCAGCGGACCCTTGTTGCCCTCATAGTTCATCAGGCTGCCGTAGCCGGGATCGGTGAACCAGATGTCGCCGGTGTTCGGATGGACGACCGCGTCGTTCGGCGCGTTGAGCGGCTTGCCGTCCCATTTATCGGCTAGCACGGTGATGCTGCCGTCGTACTCATAGCGAACCACGCGGCGGTTGCCGTGCTCGCAGGCGATCTGCCGTCCTTGATAATCGAAGGTATTGCCGTTGCTGTTGCCCGAGGGATTGCGAAAGACGCTGACGTGGCCGTCTTCCTCGAGCCAGCGCAACTGGACGTTGTTCGGGATGTCGCTCCACAGCAGATAGCGCCCGACTCCGTTCCAGGCTGGTCCTTCGGCCCAGAGCGAGCCGACGTGCAGGCGCTGGATCGGCGTATTGCCCAGTTTGTATTTGGCGAAGCGGGGGTCGATGACGACGATATCGGGATCGGGATAGCGAACCGGGTTCTTGCCGCTCCAGTCACGTTGGGCTTGTGCGGCGAATGGGGCCAGAAGGGCGCCGGCCGCGGTGGCTGTCAAGAAAGATCGCCGGCTCACGATCGGCCGGCTTACGCCGGAAATTGGTTCACTCATTTGGTGATGACTCCTTGTGATTACGATTACAATCGCTTTAAGACATCGTACCCCAGCGTGGCGCAGAGGTGTGGAATTTGCCAGCCCAGGCTGGTAGCCCGTTTCAACGGGCTTCTCCCGAAAGCCAGGACCGCTTAGACAGTTGCAGTATTATTGGCCAGATACACTAGAGCGTTAAGAAGGAAGTGAGCAACAACCTCCAATCCGCTAATGCCGGGGCTCGCGGGTCCGACGTTCGCGATGACTGCTGGGTCGAGGTTCACTCCGTGCACGGCTCAGCGGCGGCGCCGCTGATCGAGATTTCGACGCACGCCGGCTCGCTTGACGACCATTCGATTCGTGAAGTTGCGGGGCAAACACTGGCGGCCCTCGACGCCGGCGGACTCTCCATCCGGATCGAGGACAGCGGGGCGTTGCCGTTCACGATCATGGCACGCATCGAGGCGGCCGTTGGGCGGTTGCGCGGCCCCGGCGCGGGCGTTGCGTTGCCCCCTTCCAGCCCGCGGACCGGCTATCGAAGTTCGCGCGGCCGGATTCGCCGCACACGGCTTTTTGTTCCGGGAAGCACCCCGAAGTTTTTCGCCAAGGCGGGCTTGTGTGGCCCTGACGTCGTTATTTTGGATTTGGAGGACGGCGTTGTACCTCAAGAAAAAGATGCTGCCCGGCTGCTGGTGAGAAACGCATTGCGAGCGGTGGACTTTCGCGGCGCGGAAAAAACCGTCCGCATCAATCCGCTACCGTTGGGCCTCGAGGATATCCGCGCCGTGGCGCCGCAAGGGGTTCACGCACTATTGCTTTCCAAGACGGAGGATCCGGCGGAAGTGGTCGAGGTGGACCGCGCGGTGCGGCAGGCGCTGGAAGACCATGGACAAGAAGCCGAAGTGTACTTGGTCCCGAGCATTGAAACGGCCCGGGGAGCTTTTCGGGCGCTGGAAATCGCCGAGGCTTCTCCCCGTGTCGCGGGCCTTTCGCTGGGGCTCGAAGATTACGTCAACGACATAGGCGCCGAGCATACGCCGGAGCGCCGAGAAAGCTTGTGGTTTACGGGCCAGGTGCTCAACGCGTCGCGGGCCGCGGGCGTGCAGCCGCTGGGCTCGATATACACCGACCTCCAAGATCAGGAAGGCTTGGCCCGCTATGCCGAGGATTTCCGAAAGCTTGGGTTCGAGGGACTTGCCTGCATTCACCCAAAGCAGGTTCGTGTGGTCAACGAGGCTTTCTCGCCAAAGCCGCGGGACGTCGCGCGGGCGCGGCGAATCGTCGATGCCTTCGAGCAAGCCGCGGCTGCGGGGACGGGGGCGATTTCCATCGACGGGAAGTTAGTCGATCTGCCCGTGGTTGAGTTAGCGCGCGGGGTTTTGAAACGGGCCGCGGCGTGTCTGGCGCGCGATCAGCCTCCCGCCGGAACAGAGCCGCGCCCGCAAGGGTGCGGTCGAGGGTAGTCAGTGCGTCGGGGCCGCCACCGGAATGCGGTCACTGCCAGACTCGACCGCACCTTTGCGGTCGCGGCTCTGTTCCGGCAGTCAGCTTCATTGGCCGGCGAGCGGTGGACCCCTCCCTTGCGGTCAGGGCTCTGAAAAGAAGCTGCTTTTTATTGGGAAGGGGTCTTCTATTTCCCGGGGTCGAATCGCGCGGCGTCGACGATCGACCAGATATGAATGATCCACCCGAGCCATACGATCCACAGGCCCGCGGCGAGCACGAACTGGATGATCGCTTTAAGCAGCCACCCTTGAACGAGCTGGTCGAGTCCCGGAATAAAGAAGCTACAGATTGCCGCAATCACATTGCCCGTGGAACCCTGTCTCGCCATTGGCGCCTCCCAAGATTGCCGCACTATACCAAACAGGCGCCCCTCAAAGGCTCGCGCCGGGTCTAGCGGTGGTCGGAGGTCTTGCGGTGAGTTTCAACCGGGACCGGGGTTGTCCTGGCCGGCACTCAGAGCCCAGCGCGTGAGCGCTGGGTCAAGCGGGGCGAACGTGCGCGAGGTTGACCGCGGGTTCCCACCCGCGGCTCTGAAACTGCGGGTGGGGTTGCCTCGGTCTTTCGTTGACTGCTTTTTCTGACTTTGTCGGGCGGCTGGAGCGGACTAGCCCTCGACAGGCCCGGACTAGCCCACAACGTTACTCTTGGCCGGCGAGTTGGCGAAGCGTTGTTTCGTATGGAGCGCGAGCCACGCCGCGTTCGGTGATGATGGCGCTGACGTAGCGGTTGGGAGTTACGTCGAAGGCGGGATTCAATACGGACGTATGCGGAGGCGCGACTTGCAGACCCTGGACTTGGGTGACTTCGGAAGGGTCTCTTTCTTCAATGGGAATTTGCTTGCCCGAGGAAAGACTCAAATCCAGCGTGGAGATCGGAGCCGCCACATAAAAAGGGACACCGTTTTCCTTGGCCAAAACCGCCACCGAGTAGGTGCCAATCTTGTTGGCGACGTCACCATTTCCGGCAATGCGGTCGGCGCCAACGACCACGGCCCCGACACGGCCGGAACTCAGCACGTGTCCCGCCATGTTGTCTGTCAGCAGAGTGACCGGTATGTTGTCTTGCTGCAGTTCCCAGACCGTGAGCCTGGCGCCTTGCAGGAACGGGCGGGTCTCGTTGGCGAACACGGATACCGGGTTGCCGCCTTCGATGGCGGCGCGAATCACGCCCAACGCTGTTCCATAGCCGGCCGTCGCCAGGGCTCCGGCATTGCAATGCGTCATGACGGCTGCTCGTTGAGGCAGCAACGCCGCGCCGTTTTTGCCGATTGCCTGATTGATCACCACGTCTTCGGTGCGGACCCGCAGAGCCTCTTCGACAAGGGCGCCGGCAACGGCCCCGAGAGACCTGCCCTCAGCCCGCAGGCTCTCATAGAGCTTTTTCATGCGATCAATCGCCCAGAAAAGATTAACCGCTGTCGGGCGAGTCGCCGCCAAGGTCGAGCAGATGTCTTCCATGCGCCGGTCGAGGTTGCCCGCCGCTCCTTCGCTTGTCGCGGTATCTCCCGCGCCGAGTTCGGCCACGGCCTGGCGGACACCCAAAGCAACCCCCATTGCCGCCGCCACCCCGATAGCCGGCGCGCCGCGAATCACCATGGTTCGAATGGCGTCCGCCACAGCCTGGTAACTCTGGCAAGTGAGGTAAACCTCCTCGGCCGGCAGTTTGGTTTGATCAATCATGACCACGCCGCCGGTGGTCCATTCAATCGTATTCACCATTGCAGAGAAATCCTATCGGATGGCGAAGCCGGCTGGTTACGCGCCGTTGGCAGCCTGACCCGCCGACAACAGGCCGATCAGCAGCGTTGTATTGTACGCGGCGTGGATTATTGTGGCCGGCACGATCGACCTGGTCTTGGCACGAACGGCGCCGAAAACGATTCCAACGTAGAGGAGCAAGACCAGAATCTGCCAATGCCAGCCGTACTGCGGGCCGTGAATGAGGGAGAAAGCACCCGCTGTGATGACGACGGCCGCCAGCCTCCCGTGCGCTCGTTCGAATACCGAGAAAACGAACCCGCGAAAGATCAGTTCCTCGACAAGCGGGGCGATCGCTATGCCAAACGCGGCCACGAGAAGAAGGGAGGAGGGATCCCCCAACAAATCCTCAAACGGTGTTGGCTGCTCCGGCATTGACATTGCATGAGAAGCCAGTCCCACAGTGAAAGCCAATAGGACCCCGGCCCCACAGTATGAGGCTCCGTAGAACAAAGGTCGCTGTTCGATCGGCCGCCATCCGATCACTGCTCCAAAAGGCAGCTCGTATTTGACCGTGATCAGCGTATACATGAAGCACAAAACCAGAACCGACGCCAGAGCCTGGATTGCGATGGCAATGGCCGCCTTGCTGCTGGCTTGGTCGAGGTCCATCTCCCACTCAAGGAAGTAGCCGAGCCCGAAGTAGACGGCAACGCAAAGGACTGAGACCACAAGCAGCGCCGCAACGGAGAACAACATCAAGTACAACAAGTCCCAATAGCCCAAACCTCGGGCCGGCGCCGGAGCTGAGCCGGCGGCTAGGCGGGGCGCTTCGCCGGGGGCGTCGCCAGGCGTTGCTGTTGTTGGGGCGGACGCCGGGCGATCGGCTGGTTCGGGAGACAGTACGGCCTGCTGGGAGTCCATTCTCCCGTTCGGGACAGGCCGGTGATTGTTGACGGGATCTTGCAGATCGCTAACCAGTATCTATCGTACCAGTACGAGACACCAGCCCCGCGATTCTGAGGATTTTGTTCGCCTCGCCAAGCAAAGTAGAAACCTCTTCTCCGCGCCCTGGAACAGAGCCGCGCCCGCAAGGGTGCGGTCGAGGGTAGTCAGTGCGTCGGGGCCGCCACCGGAATGCGGTCACTGCCAGACTCGACCGCACCCTTGCGGGCGCGGCTCTGTTCCGGGGCCCCGGGCCAGAGTTCGCGAGCACACAAGCGGCACTTCTTTGTTCCTTTACGCGGCGCTAGGCTTGCTTGCTTTGACCCAAAACCTTCACAAGAGCCTGACCCGTGTAGCTGCCCGCGCAGGCGGCGATCTGCTCGGGCGTCCCGGTTGCGACGATTTCGCCTCCCTGTTCGCCTCCCTCGGGACCAAGATCAATGACCCAATCCGCGCATTTAATCACGTCCATGTTGTGTTCGATGACGATGACCGTGTTGCCGTGGGAAACCAGCCGGTCCAGCACTTCGAGGAGTTTCCGGATGTCGTCGAAATGCAGGCCGGTGGTGGGTTCGTCCAGCAAATAGAGCGTCTGGCCGGTCTGGCGCTTGCTCAGTTCCCGAGACAGCTTGATGCGCTGGGCCTCTCCGCCGGAAAGCGTAGTCGAGGACTGGCCCAGGTGGATGTACCCTAACCCTACGTCGTTCAGGGTTTCGAGTTTCGGCCGAATTTTCGGAATATTTTCCATGACGGGCAGCGTTTCTTCCACCGAAGACTCCAGCAGATCGGCGATGGAGCGGCCCTTGTAGCTCACCTGCAAGGTCTCGTGGTTGTAACGGCGGCCGCGGCAAACGTCACAAGTCACGAACACGTCCGGCAAGAAATTCATTTCAATGCGCCGCTGGCCGGCTCCGCGGCAAGCCTCGCAGCGGCCGCCCTTGACGTTAAAACTGAAACGCCCGGGTTTATAGCCTCGCGCCCGCGACTCGGGCAGCATGGCGAACAGCTCGCGAATCGGAGTGAATAAGCCCGTGTAGGTCGCGGGGTTGGAGCGAGGCGTGCGTCCGATGGGAGACTGGTCGATACGAACGACCTTGTCGATTTGAGCGGCGCCTTCCAGCCGCCGATGGGCGCCGGCTTGAAGCCGGGAACGATACAGCTTACGGGCCAGTGCGGGATGCAGAATCTCGTTGACCAGCGTGGATTTGCCGCTGCCCGAGACCCCGGTCACGACCGTCAGCGAGCCTAAAGGGAACGAGACGGTAATGTTGCGCAGATTGTGGTGCCGAGCTCCCCGCACGACCAGAGGTTTGCCGTTCGGGGGCCGCCGGACCAGCGGCAGTGGAACCTCTTTTCGCCCGCTAAGGTAGTCGCCAGTGAGTGAGCCTTCGGAACGAGCGACGTCGCCGGGTGTTCCGGCCGCCACGACCTGCCCGCCCAGCCGGCCGGCGCCTGGCCCTAGGTCAACCACATGATCGGCACGCTGGATCGTCTCCAGGTCGTGCTCGACGACCACGATCGTGTTCCCCAAATCCCGCAGCCGCGAAAGCGTATCCAGCAATCGGCCGTTGTCGCGAGCGTGCAGCCCGATCGAAGGCTCATCGAGGACGTAGAGGACGCCACGCAACTGTGACCCGATTTGTGTCGCCAGCCGTACGCGCTGCGCCTCTCCTCCGGAAAGAGTCGCCGCCGAGCGGTCCAGGCTGAGGTAGTCGAGCCCGACAGCTTCGAGGAACTCCAAGCGCGTTCGAATTTCATCCACCAGGCGCGACGCGATTTGTTCCTCGCGGCCTGTCAGCGAGAAATTCCGGATCGATTCCAGGGCCCGGCTTACGGATACGCCACAGAACTCCGCAATCGACTGGCCGCCGACGCTGACGCCGAGACTTTCCGGGCGCAAACGCCGGCCCCCGCATGCGGTGCAGGGAACCGGCGACATGTACCGAACGAGCCAATCACGGTAGCGCTCCGACCAGGACTCCTCATTCCACTCCTGAAGCAGCTTGAGAAGACCCGGAAACACTTTGGGGGCGTGCTTCCCGCTGGGCTTCCCGTCAGGCTTGCCATTGCTCGGCTCGGCCTCTCCGTACAGCAATCGGTTTTGTCCCGCTTCCGAAAGATCGCCGAACGGCCTTTTCCATTTGATCCTGGCCTTCCGGGCAGCGTTTTCCACGGCGCGCTCGATGCTTGGCGAGAGCAGCGAGGGTGCGGCTGCGCCGTCGAGAAGGGGCCTCGACGGGTCGACGATCACCTTTGCCGCGTCAAAGTCCCACAGGCTCCCCAAGCCGTTGCAAGTCTCACAAGCCCCGTAAGGGCTATTGAACGAGAAGGAACGCGGCTCGAGCACCGGGACGCTGGCCCCGCATCGGATGCAGGCTAGCTTCTCGGAGTAGAGTGTCTCGTCTCCCCCGGCCTCGTCTGCCCCCACCGGGGCAACCACCACCAGTCCCTTCGCCATACCGGTAGCGGTCTTGATGGAATTCTCGAGCCGTTTCTCGATGTCTTTGCGAATGCTGACGCGGTCGACGATGACATCGATGCTGTGATTGCGCCGGCGGTCGAGCGCGATCTCCTCGTCGAGCAGCACGGTCCGGCCGTCAACGCGCGCGCGCCGGAAACCCATTTGCGCCAGGTGGTCGAACTCTTTTTTGAATTCCCCCTTGCGTCCTCTGACGATCGGCGCCAGGATCATCACGCGCTTCCCCGAGTGCTGAGCCAGGACTTGGCGAACGATTTGAGCGGTTGATTGGCGGCTGATCGGAATCTGGCAATTGGGGCAGTGCGGGACGCCGATCGAGGAATAGAGAAGGCGCAGATAGTCGTAGATTTCGGTGATCGTCCCCATGGTCGAGCGGGGACTGCGGCTGGTGGTTTTTTGATCGATCGACAAGGCCGGGCTGAGGCCCTCGATCGAGTCCACGTCAGGCCACTCCAGTTGGTCCAGGAACTGGCGGGCGTAGGGCGACAGCGTCTCGACGTAGCGGCGTTGTCCTTCGGCATAGATCGTGTCGAATGCCAACGACGACTTGCCGGAGCCGCTGAGGCCCGTAATCACCGTGAAGCTGTTGCGAGGGATCTCGACGTGAATGTTGCGCAAGTTGTGCTGGCGCGCTCCGCGCACGATGACCCGGTCAAGCATGGGAAGACTACTGGCATTGTAACGTTGTTCCGTTGAGCGGTTGATCCGTTGAGCCGGTGGACTGTTGAGCGGTTGAGCCGTTGAGCCGCCGGTCGGCTGGACTGTTGAGTCGGCGAGTTGCCGTTTGAGCCCGTTTTTCTCGCCACATGGCGAGCCTGTGGCTGCCAATGTGGGCCGGGTGAGAGCGGGTTGCTGCCGGCGAGCCACTCGAACTCCTAAGGAACCTCCTGCTCCAAGCGCTTGAGGGCCGCCGCCCGAGCCACGTTCACGTGGCTTGGTTTCCTTAGGCCGGTCCTTTTAGGACCGGTTGACAAGATCCCTCTCGAACTGCTTCCTCAGCCCGTTTCAACGGGCTTTCATTCCACTCTGATCACGGCCGTCTGTCGGCAAGTGCGAAAGGGCGCGTCGGCCTTTGACGCGAATTTCATATGCAGGCACTATCCATCTAACCCCAATACTGTCGACTTAGAGACTTTGAGCTTACAGTAGAACCTTCGAGTCCAGAGCCGTTGAGCCGCGAAGCGGCGCAGGATCGTAGCCCAGGGTGGAGCGAAGCGGAACCCTGGGTGCGAACCCACAACGCCAAGCCCCGGAGGGGGCGTAGGAGCAAACCGGCCCATTCGTCTCCGAGCAGAGCGATGTGCGCCGGGCGTTCAACGATGCCCGAAACAAGACCACACACCACGCAGAAAAACACGTCCGGGGACTGCTAAGTAAATAGCATCGATCCTAACCGTATCCAAAGAAACGAAACATATGGGGTATTTAGTTGACTCCAGTAGCCACAATATGTTGTGGTTGGGGGCATGAAGGAGGACTACCCCCGAAACCTCGTCGAGTTGGAAGCTCGATTCTCGACCGAGGAGGCGTGCCGGGAGTACCTGCTGAAGCTGCGCTGGCCGGAGGGGTTCGTGTGCCCGCGCTGTGGGATCCAGTCCTCATGGGCCAGCAAACGCAATCTGCTGCTCTGCGCCGACTGCGGTTACCAGGCCTCGGTGACGGCGGGCACGATTTTCCAGGACACCCGCAAGCCCTTGACGTTGTGGTTCCGGGCGGCTTGGTGGGTGACAACGCAAAAAGGCGGGGCCAGCGCGCTGGAGTTGCAGCGGGTCTTGGGTTTGGGTAGCTATGTAACCGCCTGGACCTGGCTGCACAAGTTCCGCCGCGCCATGGTGCGCCCCGGTCGCAATCGGCTGGTCGGCCGGGTGGAGGTGGACGAAACGTATGTGGGCGGAGTCGAAGAGGGCGTCCGAGGTCGCGAAATGGTTGGCAAAGCGTTAGTTGCGGTTGCTGCCGAGGAGGATGGGCGCGGTATGGGTCGCATCCGGCTCCGTCGGATCGCGGATGCCTCAGCGGCGAGCTTGGAAGCCTTTGTCGAAGAAGCTATCCAACCTGGCAGCCTCGTGCACACCGACGGCTGGGAAGGCTATGCGGGATTGGAGAACAAAGGATACCGCCATGAAGTCACCGTGCTGCGCGGGAAGCGGCAATCGGCGAGTAAGCTGCTGCCGAGAGTCCATCGTGTCGCCTCTCTGCTAAAGCGCTGGCTGTTGGGGACCCACCAGGGGGCTGTCAGTCACGAGTATTTGGACTACTACCTGGACGAGTTCACGTTCCGCTTCAACCGGCGGACCTCACGGTCGCCCGGCAAACTTTTCTATCGCCTCCTCCAGCAGGCGGTCGCCGCCGACCCTGCTCCCTATAAGACAATGGTCGAGGCCACCAGGGCCGGCACCCCCACCCCCAAGATGTAGTGGCTACTGGAGTCAACTAAATACCCCATCGACACATTATACCTAAGGCTAAAGATGAAAGCAGAAGTAAGCTAAACGCATACCCCCCGCATTTGGTCGATTTCTTGCTCAGTTCGTCCGACCTCTCGATACGAAACAATCTGCGGCCATAGTGGATGAGAAATGAATGCTCGTAATGCGAAGCTGGACAGAGTCTTTTCCTAATAGCAAACTCCCACTTGGTTAATACACAGTAGCCTAACAAGCGCTCTGCAATAAGGGAAGTCAGCAGCAGAGGGAGATAAATGTAAACAACGTCAGGAATAGCCCACCCCACTACAACAAGTAGAGCAAACGCCGTATGAAGGAGGAATAGTGAATTGGCAACCGTTGAGTAAAAATATCTTCGCTTGCCGCTAAGAGGGCTCATTTGTGTCGTCCATGACGCTGCCTTTCGGCAACCCGCCACTGCTGTTTGCGCGCCTGGCCACTACCGTCCCGGTAAAGGCAACGCCGGGAGCCGCCTGAGCGGGGCAGCGAATAGGCGTGGGTTCAGATGTCCCCCGCCAGCAGCAGCCAGTAATACCGGGGATGCTTGACGAGCCGCAACCAAAGAGGGGAGCGTGGCCGCTGGCGGACGAGGCGCGTCGTAGCGGCTAACCCCTCCCTCACGGTCGGGGCTCCGAGTCTGGTTCCCGAATTTTCTGCCACGTTTGACGCGAATTTCATGATGCAGGCACTAATCGGTTCTCCAATCGCAGTCTAACAGGCGCTGTCAAGTTTTCGGCGGGTATACTGGGTTAAGCTGTTGAAAACATTCGGGGAAAAGGTTTGTGACTGAGCGGACGGTTTCTTGAAATGAAACAGTGATCGGCGGTGGCGGGCACAGACGACACTTCAATCAAGAGCGAGAGGAACTAGCAGCCCGTGGGGCAAGTCCGACTACGCGAAAAAAGGGACAGCCACCGATTCTGGAGTCGCACTCGTGCTGGAAACAATGGGGTGCCACGAGCGAGAATCGGATGGCAGTCCCCCATTTTCGCCCGGGGGAAGCCGAACGCCCGTTGAAACGGGCTCGGGGGTGGTGCGGGCGTGTGAACCGGCCCTAAAAGGACCGGCCTAAGGAGACCAAGCCACGTGAACGTGGCTCAACGGCTCTAAGTGAAGAGTATTGGGGCTAGCCCGCGCCACGTCGCGCCTCGCCGTTCGCTGAGAAATGCGGGCTAGCAACAACCTAGCTCCCACTCCCGTGTAAGAATAGGGGAGCTCTTGGCGGCAAGAATGAACCGTGCCGATGTCTTGCTGAAACGCGCGTTCGGGCTCAGGGCTAATAGCAGCCTCTTGGGCGTGCGATTCGAAGTGCTTCAGGAAGGTTCGACACGATGATACTCATTCGCCTATGGATTACGCTTGCGATCGCTTCCGCCTCCATCGCCGCCCAGCCGGTTGAGTTGCTGGTCCTCGAAAAACTGAGCAGCCAGCTTGGCTTCTATACAGCCGCTGGCAAGCGTCTGGCCGGCGTGCTGGTCGGCGAACACCCTCATGAGCTGATCCTCTCCGCCGACGGCCGCTACGCTTATACGACCAACAACGGAAAAGTGTGGATGACCGATCCCGGCGAAGGGGGGAATACGATTTCAATCGTCGACGTCCAGGCCCGCAAGAAAACGGGCGAGATCAATCTGGGAAACTTTCGCCGCCCCCATGGCATTGACCTCGATCCCCGCACCGGCCGCTTGGTCGTGACCACCGAGAATCCGGACCGCCTGCTGCTGATCGACCCCGCGAAACGTTCCATCATCCGGGACTTCGACACCAAAGGGAAAAGCCCCCACATGGTCGCCCTCGGCCCGCGTTACGAGTGGGCCTACGTGAGCAATACTGAGTCGGCGACGATTGCCGCGATCCACCTCGAAAGCGGAGAAACCAAGTTAATCCCCAGCGGCAAGCGTCCCCAGGGCGGAACGCTTTCAAAGAACGGGAAGCTGCTCTACATCGTCAATTCCGCGTCAGGTTCAATTACCGTAATCGACACCGATCGCCGCTCAGCGGTTCGAACGATCTTGGTGGGCAACGGACCCGGCCGCGTCGGGCTGACTGCTGACGGCAAGGGATTGATCTACAACCTGGGCGAAGACCAGGCGGTGGGATTCGCAAGGGGTCGGGCAAACAGACAGCGGTCACCCGGCCGCGTCGGGCTGTCTGGGGTCGGGCAAACAGACAGCGGTCATTCCTCTGGGGACAAGACCGCTCTCGCTGACTCTTTCCCTAGACGGCAAATTGGCCTATGTCGGAGGACAAGAGATCGACACCGTTTTCGTCATCTCCGTCGGCGAAAGAAGAATCGTTCGCAAGTTCAAAACACCGAATCAAGCCGGCCCCGATCCGGTACTGCAAATCAGCCGTGGCGGCTAGCGAAGAAATCCCCTAGCTGTCAGGCGAAGCAGCAAAGATCACTTCAATAGTGCTGCACAGGATCTGGCGCTGCCGCTGCTGAGCGGGTAGCATCGCGCGGTCGAGGATCAATAGCTTTTGGCTCAAAGACGTTTACCCAGCGAGCAGGACTCCACTCCCGAGGATCTTTTCCGTCCCTTCGAGATCCGGCTGGAGGCAACCGCATGATATAGTTCTCCAAACGAGTCCACGGTCACCGTGGAGAGGAGCTTAAGATGAAAACACACAGACGGCTCTGCCGCGTAACGCTGCTTTTCTTTTCACACTCGATCCTGCTTCTTACCTCGACTGCGATCGTCGCGGCCCAGAAACCGGGTTGCGACGCAACAGTCAAAGCCAAGCTGTATTTCAAAGAGCTACGGACCCAATTCATCAAGGACCGCTCGTCGGTCGATAAGTCGGAGTTCCGCCGCGCGGCTCGCAACTACATCCGGCTGGCTGAACAGTGCTACGAGTCGACCGTGGGAGAGTCGGCCATCGGACAGAGGATCGACGAGGGCGGCATGTGGATGGGCCCGAGCGGCGCACGACGACAGCGCCGCCGGTCTCCGGAGATTTTGTGCTCGACGGCAGAAAATGGGGCGCCGGATCGCCCTTCGCTGGTGGCACTGACGTGCCGGGACCGCGAATACCAGGAGGCATTGTCACCTACAGTTTTATGGCGGACGGAGTCGATCTGACCCTGGAAACCCCAGGGCTTTTCAATGTTGCCATCGCCAGTATGGGCAGCTTTGCTCCGTGCCTTCTAGATGAGATCGAGTTGGCCTTCGGAGCCTGGTCGGCGGTGGCGGACATCTTGTTCGTCCCGGTCACTGATGGCGGTGGGCCCTTCAGCGTCGATCCGATGGCCGACATTCGTATTGGCGCCCATGTCTTTGACGGACCTTCTGGGGCTTTGGCTCATGCTTTCTTTCCACCTCCGAACCTAGTCACCGCAGCCGGAGATACTCACTTCGACAGCGCCGAGGCGTGGACCTGTGCTCCCGGTGCGGGTAGCATCGGCTTCGGCATCGTCGCTCTCCACGAGTTGGGTCATGCCATCGGGCTAGACCACGAACTTACCGACATCGCAGTAATGAACCCCTTCTACAATGCGGCCCTCACCTTCGGACCGCTGGCCGACGACCTCATCGGCGCCGGCGAGATCTATGGAGAGGCTGGCGCCGCTGTAACGTCGTTCTTCGGTCCCGTGGGCATCGGGACGGCCTCGCCCTTAACGGATTTGCACGTCTTCGGGAGCGCGACCGAGGATATCTTTGGCGGCTTTGGCGTCGATCCGAGTTTTCCGGGAGACTGCGCCTTCAATTTCGGATACGGTGGAGCCACCTTTGGCCCAGGCGTCGGCTTCATGAATGTCCGGGACTGCGCTCAGAACTCGGGCAACGTGCGCCTTCAGTTCAATGTGAAGGGCGCCGAAAAGCTTCGACTGACCACTGCCGGGGCGACGTTCACCGGCAACGTCGGCATTGGGACCTCGAATCCAACAAACATCCTTGAGGTGGCGGCCGCCTCGGGGACAGGGTTTGTCGATAGCTCAGGCAATTTCGTGGACGGGAGTTCCCGTGAATTTAAGGACGAAATCCGTGATCTGGATCTTCAATCGGCTCAGGAAGTCCTCAGGGAACTTGAGCCGGTGAGATACTTTGGCAAAAACAGCCATGAGGATGAGCATTTGGGATTCATCGCGGATGGGGTATTTAGTTGACTCCAGTAGCCACAATATGTTGTGGTTGGGGGCATGAAGGAGGACTACCCCCGAAACCTCGTCGAGTTGGAAGCTCGATTCTCGACCGAGGAGGCGTGCCGGGAGTACCTGCTGAAGCTGCGCTGGCCGGAGGGGTTCGTGTGCCCGCGCTGTGGGATCCAGTCCTCATGGGCCAGCAAACGCAATCTGCTGCTCTGCGCCGACTGCGGTTACCAGGCCTCGGTGACGGCGGGCACGATTTTCCAGGACACCCGCAAGCCCTTGACGTTGTGGTTCCGGGCGGCTTGGTGGGTGACAACGCAAAAAGGCGGGGCCAGCGCGCTGGAGTTGCAGCGGGTCTTGGGTTTGGGTAGCTATGTAACCGCCTGGACCTGGCTGCACAAGTTCCGCCGCGCCATGGTGCGCCCCGGTCGCAATCGGCTGGTCGGCCGGGTGGAGGTGGACGAAACGTATGTGGGCGGAGTCGAAGAGGGCGTCCGAGGTCGCGAAATGGTTGGCAAAGCGTTAGTTGCGGTTGCTGCCGAGGAGGATGGGCGCGGTATGGGTCGCATCCGGCTCCGTCGGATCGCGGATGCCTCAGCGGCGAGCTTGGAAGCCTTTGTCGAAGAAGCTATCCAACCTGGCAGCCTCGTGCACACCGACGGCTGGGAAGGCTATGCGGGATTGGAGAACAAAGGATACCGCCATGAAGTCACCGTGCTGCGCGGGAAGCGGCAATCGGCGAGTAAGCTGCTGCCGAGAGTCCATCGTGTCGCCTCTCTGCTAAAGCGCTGGCTGTTGGGGACCCACCAGGGGGCTGTCAGTCACGAGTATTTGGACTACTACCTGGACGAGTTCACGTTCCGCTTCAACCGGCGGACCTCACGGTCGCGCGGCAAACTTTTCTATCGCCTCCTCCAGCAGGCGGTCGCCGCCGACCCTGCTCCCTATAAGACAATGGTCGAGGCCACCAGGGCCGGCACCCCCACCCCCAAGATGTAGTGGCTACTGGAGTCAACTAAATACCCCATCCATCGCGGAAGATGTTCCCGATTTAGTCGCGCAAACTGGAAGAAAAGGCCTGCGCGCCATGGACATTGTGGCGGTGCTCACCAAAGTCGTGCAAGAACAACAGGAAAACATTGAAGTCCTTAAGGCTCGGATTGACATAACCGGGAACTTAACGATGAGCGGCAACTGCACCGACGCGCCGCGCGGCGGTGGCTGCACCCCCGACTACATCTTCGAGCCGGGATACGAGCTGGAGTCGATTGAGGAGCATGCGGCGGTGATGTGGGAGAACCGCCATCTGCCTGCCGTCGGTAAGGGGGACGATACCCTCAATGTCGTGAAGACCACCTGGGGAATGTTGGAAGAGATCGAGAAAGCCCACATCTACATCGAGCGGCTGCATGAGCAGTTGAAGGGGTTGAAGGAAAAGGATCGGGGAATCCGGGAATTGGAACAGCGGCTCAACGACAGGGATGCCGTATTCTCACGCCGCTTGTCCCGGTTAGAAGCCCTCCTTGGTGCGGTCCCCGCCGACTGAGACAAGGCGTTTGCTCTCGGGCAGCGCTAAATTCCCGGGTCAAGACTCTGCGAGAGTCCCCAGCGTCAATCGCATCAGATCTCCTCAGCTTCTCTGAAGCTTCTTATCCCCGCGACGCCATATCGAGTGCATGGCCAGGAAACCAGGACTCTCTCCACGAGTTAGGCCATGCCATCGGGCTAGACCACGAACCTACCCAGATTGCAGCGATGAACCCCTTCTACAACGCGGCCCTCACCTTCGGACCGCTGACCGACGACCTCATCGGCATCGGCGAGATCCATGGAGAGGCTGGTGCCGCTGGGACGTCGTTCTTCGGTCCCGTGGGCATCGGTGCGGACACCCCGGTTACGAACCTCCACGTCCAGGGTAGCGCCGCAGGTTTTCCGGCCCTGTTCACGCTACAGAACACGGGTAGCGACGACACCAAGTCTCAGCAAAATGGGAAAATCGGTTCACGACCCGGCGCGGGCTGCCGCGACTTTCGAGCCCGCACTGGCGCGACCCGCGGGTCTGACGATGAGGCGCTTGCCCGCCGTGATTCTGGTACCGCGCAGACCGTTCCAGGCTCGCAACTGTTTGACGGTGACGCCAAAGCGGGAGGCAATCGCCCCGAGCGTGTCCCCATTGCGAACCAAATACTGGTTGGCCTCACCGGCGGAGCCAGTGCCATTCGGGCCATGGACAACGAGATACTTCCCGGCGCGAATGCGGCTGCTCGTGAGCCCGTTCCAAGCTTTGAGGCCGGCAACTGTGACACCAAGACGTTTAGCGATGACAGCCAAGGTGTCGCCCTGCCGGATCTTGTAGCGCGTGGAATCGCGCTGGGGCGCTGACCGTGATGGATTCGCGGTGGCTCGTGGCGAGGCGCTTCGGGGGGATGCGGATGCGTTCCGCACGGCCGAACCACCGGAACCTGCGTTCAGATAGTCGCCCGCGATAATACGGCTGCTGCGGAGCCCATTGCGCGCCTTCAAATCGGATATCGTCGTTCCGAAGCGTTTCGCGATCAGCTCTAAAGTGTCCCCCCGGCGAATCTTGTATCGTCCGCTGCCCGATCCGGCCGAGCTCGCCGAAACCAGAGATGTTGCCGGCGTGGCCCGCGTGACACTGGTACTGCTCGCTGAAGCCGTTGCAGGCCCAACCGTCAGGTACTTGCCTGCGCGAATTCGGCTGCTTCGTAAACCGTTCCAGCGTTTCAGCTCGGAAACGGTGGCGCCGAAACGGTCCGCGATCTCGGAAAGGTTATCCCCCCGCCGAATTCGGTATCGGCCGCCGGAGAGAATCGCTTCCTTGGGCCGGCGGCTCCGTGATGGCACACTCGAGGCGCGGGCCGTCCGCGTGTTCTGGGTCTGGCTGTCCGGTGGCCGGACAACCAGATAGCGGCCAATCTGGAGACGATTGCTCGTCAGGCCGTTCCAGGCTTTCAGTTGGCTGACGCTTGTTCCGAAACGCCTGGCAATGACGCTAAGGCTGTCTCCGCGGCGAATCTGGTACTTCCCCGCGCCGCCGATTTTCGAGCCACTGGGCCGGGTGCTCGCGGCCGTGCTCTTGCTGTTCGGGTTCACGATTAGATACCGCCCAGCTCGAATTCGTGTGTTCGGGAGCGAGTTCCACTGCCTCAATTGGCTCACCGTGACCCGAAACCTTCGGGCGATCCCGCCCAGCGTGTCTCCCCGCGCAATCTTATAGCGGCCGGTCCCGCCTTCCAGGAAGCCGCCCGCGCCACCGCTGTAGTAGGACTTCACCCTTTTTGGAGCGCCCGGAATCGTCAATCGCAGCCCCGCAGGCAGCTCCCCGCCGGCGAGTGAGTTTAGCTCGGCGACTTGCGTTTCCCGAATCTTGAATCGCTTGGCAATCGTAGCCAGCGTGTCGCCCGCCTTGACCTCGTAACGGCTCCAGGCCAAGCGTTTACCAACAGGAATGAGAGCAATTTCCTGTTCGAAAAGCTTGCCCGTTCCTTCGGGAAGGCGCAGAGCGTAGTTCAGCGGCGGGGTCGCCGACCGCAGCAACGCCGGGTTGAGCTGCTTGATCATCTCCGAGTTCGTGCCGGTGATATCCGCGATCACATCAAAGTGAATCGCCGAATTTGTCTCGACCGTGTCGTAGCGCAGCTCGGGGGCCCAATCGAACTCGGTCGAATCATACAGCCAGTCGTTTTTCTCGACGTAGATCATCGCGAGAATGATCGGTACATAGTTGCGCGTCTCGCGGCGCAGGAAACGCCTGCGCGAAAGTTCCCAATAGTCCCTCGACCCGGAAGCTTTGATGCCTCTGCGAACTCTCGATGGACCGCCGTTATATGCCGCCATCGCCAGGTACCAATCGCCGAACTCTATATAAAGGTCCTTGAGGTGGCGCGCCGCCGCCCGAGTCGCTTTCTCGGGATCGTAGCGTTCGTCCATATAGCGGTCACGCCTCAATCCGTACTGCCGGCCGCGGAACGACATGAACTGCCACATGCCGGTTGCCCGCGCGTAGGAGCGGGCCTTGGGACGAAAGCCCGACTCGGCCTGCGCTAAATGGAACAGCTCTTTCGGGACACCCTCTTCTTCCAGGATGCGGTCGATCATCTTGGCGTAAGCGCCCGAGCGCTCGAGGGTTCTCTTGAAGGTCTTGCTACCGCGACGGCTGGTGAAGTAGTTGATCAGCCGGACGACCTGCTTGTTCAGCACGAGCGGCAGATCAGACTTCGTATCCTTGAGGCGCTCTTCGCGGCTCTTGGCGATGTCGAAATCTTCGGGAATCGCCGCTTCGTTCAGCTCGTCAAACAAAGCCGACTCGGCGTCTTCTTCCGTAATCGCCGCGATGTCGCTGTCCATCTCGTCAAACCGCGGCGCCTGCCGGACCGCCTCGAATTCGAGCTGCCGGAGCTGCTCGTGCATCTTCCGCTCTTCCGGAGACATTGCCTCCAACTTGGCCAGCAATTCGGGATCGGAACCCAGTTCTCCGGGCTCACTGCCGGCTTCGGCGTTTACCTCAGCGGGGGCCGGCTGGATGCTTGCGGCTTCAACCGGGGGACCCGGTTCTTCCGGACTAGGGGCGGGATCGGATGGCTGCTCTAGAGGCGGCTCAGGAGTTGCCGGAGGGGCCGATCTCGTCAGATTCTGGATTGCGCCGCCACAGGCAACCAGAACCAGACAGAGCCCGCACGCCGCGCCCGCGAAGCAGCTCTCCGGACAGAGCGTCATACGTGATGAAGAACGGCCCACAAGGACAGATCAAAAAGAAACCCACGAGAACACGGGGGCTCCAAAGAGCGGGAGCAGCGTTCCGGTGGGTTTAAAGCATGATCCTAGCAGAGCCACCGGGCCGGGTCAACATAAGAACCGTGCCATGTTGTAGCACAATAGAAATGTCCCCCTCGGTAGCACAATAGAAATGTCCCCTTGGGTTTGTTGTTTGTAAGTTTGTAAGAGAGAATCGTCGTCGTCGGGGCTGTGGGAATGTGGGAATCGCTTTAGCGATTTCCAAGGGACGGTGGGAAGGGTGGGAAACCGGTCGTTGTGATGCGAACCCTCTTCGCTGTTCGCCGAGGTTTTCCACGCTTTCCATCCGGCCCGTCATTTCCACAGCCCTGCCTTTTTATGTCGTCGCCGCGCGCTTTTTCGAACGCAGTGACTTACGCCAGGGGTGGTCCGCGGCCGGCTTGGACCGCCGCGGAACCGCTCGTTGTTTCGGCTCTGGGCGCGGCTTCGGCTGCGGCCGGGCGATCTCTTCAAAAGCTACCGCGCGGCCTTCGTAGACCACTTGCAACTCGGCCTCTCGCGCTTGCTGCACGGTGACTCTCGCGCCCGCTCCCAGAGCCTGATTGCGCTGCGGTTTCAACTGCAAAAAACGGTTCTCGAAACGTACCACCAGGTCGTTGGAGACCACCCGCTCGGCCTCCAAGCAAAACACCCACTTCAAGTCCAGGCGCTTCGATAGAGGTTGGTGAAAGTCCGCTCCCGCCGCTGCTTCGCAGGTAAACTTGGCGTTGTGTTCGTCCAGATACTGCTCGTCGAGATAGCGGTTCGCCGCCTCGTAATCGGCAATGCCTTGGAGCCGCATCTTCTTGATCAGGCGGTCTTGATGCGTGCCGTGATGGCGTTCCACGCGGCCCTTCGCTTGCGGCGACGAAGCGGCGATGATACCAATGCCGAGCTTGGCGCACATGCGCCCGAACTGCGTCTGGGGCTCGATGCCTTCGAGCGCTTCGCGCGACGTCGGCTGGCGCTGGTAGACGTTCTTCCAGTCGCAATACAACGCCTTCGGAACGCCGTATTGACGCACCCAGGCTTGGAGCAGATCGGCCGCCGCCCAAGTCGTTTCCTCGCTGGAGAAACGGCACAACGCCCGGCCGGTCGCATCGTCGACGAAGTTCATCATGCAGCCTTTCGGGCCGCGTCCTTCGAGCCAGTCGTGGTGCGAGCCGTCGAGTTGAATCAGCTCGCCGAAGTGCGCTTTGCGCTGCCGCCGCTGGCGATGCGGCTGGCGCTTGCGGCTCCGGCTCCACAGACCCGCGGCGAGCATCCAACGCCGCAAGGTTTCGGGCGGCACTTCGAGACTGTGATCGGCCGCCAGATGTTCCGACGCCAGCGTCGGCCCAAAGCGCTCGTGCGGCTCGCCCGAATAGTTCTCGCGCACCAACTCGAGAACCTGCTCGCGTCGCTTGTCATCGGCTCGGTTCGAAGCGCGCCCGACGTTGCCATGCACGAGAGCTTTGCTCCCCCCCTCGCCGTAACGCTTCTTGAGACGCTTCGCCTGGCGGTAGCTGACGTCCAGCAGCTCGGCCGCCTCGGTCAATTTCAGTTCGCCTCGTTTCACTCGGCTCAGCACTTCGCCGCGCCTCACTTCCTTTGCACTCATCGATGTCCTTTCCAATCTCGGCTCCTCCTTCGGAGCCTCAGATTAGGGGACATTTCTATTGGGTGCTCAAGGGGACATTATCATTGGGTTACAACACATAAGAACCGTGCCATGTCGCTGCCAAGTGATAATGATGCGCTTCAAGGGGACATGAAGGATGAAAGTGGAGAACGCACGGAAGCGCCGCTCCGAGGGTCTGGATTGGGACATACACAAGTAGTCACGCCCCCATACCGGATAGTCGCCCCGGAGCGGGTGGCTCCGAGCCGAGGGTTAGCGCTTCACGCCCTCCACGATGCTCGTGCCGAAGTTGTCCCGAAGAGGAATAACACTTGTGATCCGGAACCCGGCGGCGGCGTACAACTCCTCCCACTGTTTCCTGGTTCGCTCTTTTCCCCCGAGGCCGAGCATCATGTGCACGTCCAGAAACTTGGCCGGAGTCGCGCCGGCATCGCCCATTGGTGGAAGGACGGAATCCACGCAGATGAGCCGTCCGTTGCCCTCCATGCTCTTATGACAGTTCCGCAGAAGTTGAAGGCAGTGCGCGTCATCCCAGTCATGGATGATGTGTTTGAGTATGTAGGCGTCGGCTGGAGGCACCGACGCGAACATGTCTCCACCGGCATATTCGAGCCGCGAAGCGATCTTCGGATCGGAAACCGGAAAGTTTTTCCGCGCCAGAGGGATCAGCTCGGGCGCGTCCAGCAACACTCCGCGGAGATTCGGATACTTTTCCAGCAGCGCCACCACCAGGTGGCCAAAGCCGCCACCGACGTCAACGGTCTTCCTAACTGCGGCAAAATCGCAGTGCTCCAACACGCCCCGCAGTGAATTGAGGCTGTTCGATTTCATCGCCTCCCCGAAAGTCTCCATCTCTTTCGGATTAGCTTTCAGGTAATCCCACCACTCCATGCCGAACATCTGTCGTACTTGCGGCTCGCCGGTCCGGATTGCGTCCATAAGCGGCGTCCAGAACTTTAACTGAGTGCCTCCGATCTCCTGCGCCAGGACTTTGACGGACACAGGCGAGTCGCTAGCCAGCACGTCGGAAAGCCCGGTACGCCCGAACTTTCCGTCCGCGTCCTCGGTGAACAGACCCACGCTGGCGCACGCTCGCATCACGCGTTCCAGAGCGTCCGCGTTGGCCTCGATACCGCCAGCGGCGAGTTCCGCGGCGCTCATTGGACCGTGTTCCTTTAACGCGTCTGGAATGTTAAGACGGGATACATCTGAGATCGCTCGCGCGACCCAACCTCCCATGACCATCTGCAGGATGATTGCCTCGGGCGGAAGCGTCTGCGTCGCGGGACTTGTGGGTTGCATGTCAATTCTCTAGTCAAAGTTTAGTAGCTTCTCACCAGAGCCGCCCTCCATTCCTCTAAGCGAACGACCGAGGCGGGGTAATGGGCCCAGCCACAAGTCTATCGTAAATATGCACCTCACATGCCGCGCCTGGATAACGGCGTATCCGGAAGCAATCCCGCCGCCAGCGAATCGCTCCGCCCTGAAGCGCGGACTTCCGTCCGCGCCTCTGTCCGACCGTCTGAAATTTTCTGCCACAGTCGGCAAAGATTGTACTGTACTGACGGGTACCCTCGGTTTTGCCGGTTTGCGCTGGTTTGCGGATGCTCTTCGAGCGGTTTTCACACCTCGCTGGACTCCGCCAGAAGGAATAATTCCAAGATCTGTATTTTTTTTGCTTTCTTGGATTCAATGTGAGTTTTGGCACTGAACGGGACAATCGCTGCTTTGGCACCCACGCTGTCTCAGGGGACAGCAAGCAGCCCGGCGGGTCACTGACGTTGAGGTTAAACCTAGTAAGTCATTAAAACAAATAAGGTTAAGGACGAGATGGCAGAGCCTGACTTGCATCGAAACTTGGTTGCCATGGCCCCCCGGGCTGCGTTTGCGAGTGCGCCGGGAAGGTGCGAAACAGACGCCCGAGCGGTGCCGCCACACCTCCTAGGGGACCTTCGGACCGTTTTTTTTGCCACGAACCTATAATATTTTGGATTTGGGCTTGCATAGTGATATGAAGTTTGGTATAGTTTAAACATTGCCGGGGAGGCAACCCCCACCAAAGCGAGACTAACCTCAACCAAAAGACCCCTGAAACATCCTCCCCGGCAGACCCCTTTTACTCTCCTACACTGACTTCGAACATTCAAGCCCGCAAGGGCTTTTTTTGTTGCCTCAACTGTGAACCGCATGCGCTGTGTTACAAGTCCGACTACGCGAAAAAAGGGGACAGCCATGGACAGCCACCGATTCCAGCGTGGCACTCGTGTTGGAAACAATGGGGTTCCACCAGCGAGAATCGGATGGCAGTCCCCCATTTTCGCCTGTGATGATAGAACCGCGGCGATAGTTATGTTAGCTTTGACTAGGGCGTCTCTCTCGAGGATCTGATGAAGCGGCTGGCTGTACTCGGTTCAACTGGTTCGATTGGGCGAAATACTGCCCAGGTTGTCCGAGAGATGGACGGGCAGGTCGAAATTGCCGCGCTGGCGGCGGGCGCCAATGTCGAAGAACTGTTAAAGCAGACCCTGGAGTTTCGCCCCAAGGTCGTGTCTCTGGCCGATCAGGGAAGCCGTGATCGCTTTTGGAAGCTGCTCAGTCAGCAGACAAGCCTGAACGGCTACCGCCCCGAGGCTCTCTGCGGCCCGGAGGGCAACCTGGCGGTCGCATGTGGCAGCGACATAGACATAGTGATGTCCGCTGCTGTTGGGGTGGCGGGACTCGAGGCAACTTTCCAAGCCGTCTCCCTCGGCAAGAGGGTCGCCTTAGCGAACAAGGAAGTATTGGTGGCGGCCGGCAGCTTGGTGATGAACGCCGCGAGAGCCTCCGGAGCCGAGCTGTTGCCGGTCGACAGCGAGCACAATGCTGCCCATCAATGCCTGCGCGCGGGCCCGCGCAAAGAGGTCTCGAAGCTGATTCTGACGGCTTCCGGGGGGCCTTTCCGGACGATCTCCAAAAATGAGCTGGCGAGTGTGACGCCCGCCCAGGCTCTCAATCATCCGACTTGGAAAATGGGGAACCGCATTACGATCGACTCGGCGACGCTCATGAACAAGGGCTTTGAAGTCATCGAGGCCTGCCATCTGTTCGATTTTTCAGCCAAGCAGGTCGATGTGGTGGTTCATCCGCAGTCGATTGTGCATGCTCTTGTGGAGTTTCAGGACGGCTCGGTGATCGCTCAGCTCGCGCCGGCGGATATGAGGATGCCGATCCGCTATGCACTGACTTATCCCGAGCGCCAGATCGGCCCCGAGGATCGCAAGCTGCGCTGGGATTCTGTGAGACAATTAGAGTTTGAGCCCCCTGACTATGAGAAGTTCCCGCTGCTCGCGCTGGCTTACGAAGCGCTGGACGCGGGAGGAGCCGCCGGATGCGTCTTGAACGCGGCCGATGAAGTGGCAGTGCAAGCTTTTCTTGACGGCAAAATCCCGTTCACCGCGATCGCGGATATTGCCAAGAACACTCTCGACCAAATGCCTTGCCGCGACGCCACATCGGTCGCTGAAATCCTGGAAATAGACATCGAGGCAAGATCCGTGGCAGGCCGTTTCGCCGGCCGGTAAGTGTTGAACCTGATTCCCGCCACTGTCGGTATATAAAAATGGGCGTTCTCGAAAACTTTGTTGCGTTCGTATTCGTTCTCGGCGTGATGGTGCTGATCCACGAGCTGGGGCATTTCCTGGCGGCACGTTACTTCGATGTTCGTGTCGAGACGTTCGCGTTTGGGTTCGGGCCGCGCCTGTTCGGTTTCAAGCGCGGCGATACCGACTACAGGGTCTGCCTGTTCCCGCTCGGGGGCTACGTCAAGATGGCCGGGGAAAATATTGGCGAGCCGACCGAGGATCCCGGGGAATTCATGTCCAAGCCACGCTGGCAACGCATGATCATCGCGGTAATGGGACCAGTCTTCAATGTAGTTCTGGCTTTGTCGCTGCTAACCGGCTTGTTCATGGTGCGCTACCAGAGGCTCGTTTTCGAACTGGAGCCGCCCCTGATCGGCTATGTTTCGGATCACACCGCGGCCAGCCGTGCCGGCATCCAGGCAGGAGATCTGATTGTCTCGATCGACGGGAAAGAGACACCCGCCTGGGAGACAGTTCGGCTGATTGAGATTGCGTCGCCACTGAAAACGCTTCGAGTCACGGTTGAGCGGGACGGTGGGCAATTGGAGTTTCCGGTCGCTGTGGAAGCCGAGAAGACGGCCGGAATCGGCTATGCCGGCTGGACCGAGGAGACGCCGGTGCGCCTCGGCCGCACGTTGCCCGGCCTTCCCGCCGAGAAGGCCGGCATTCAGCAAGGCGACATGCTGCTGGCCTTGAACGGGGAAAAGGTCAGCTCCTGGCGGCAAGTGCCCGACTCGATCCAGCGATCACAAGACCAGCCGATTGAGCTGGAGGTTTTGCGCAACGAGAAGGTAGTGAAGATGCGGCTCACGCCGATTTACGACACTTCGGATGCTGAGTCGCCGGCCTGGCGAATCGGAGTGGAGTTGCGCCCGGACTATGAGAGGATCTCGACGCGTCTTGGATTCGCCGAAGCGGTCGAGCAGTCGGTGGACTACAACGTCAAGAACGCCACGCTCATATTCGGCTTTTTGGCGGGACTCGTCGAGCAGCGCATGTCCATCAAGTCGCTGGAAGGCCCGATCGGCATCGCCCGCTTGTCGGGAGAAGCGGCGCGGGCAGGCTGGCCGGCGCTGATCATGCTGATGGCGGCAATCAGCTTGAACCTGGGCATCTTCAATCTCCTGCCCATACCCATCTTGGACGGCGGCATGATTACTCTTTTGCTGCTGGAGTCATTGATCCGCCGCGACATCAGCATGGCGGTCAAGGAACGCATCGCACAGGCGGGTTTGGTCTTCATATTGGTGCTGTTTGCTTTTGTGATCTACAACGATATTCTGAAGAGCCTGCCTCCCGGCTAACGTAATTTCAAGGCGGCTGCCGACCCCGGAGCCCGCGGCCTCCCGGTTGTGAGAAATACGGGCTAGTGCCAGCGGCGTCTTCCGTGTCAAAATAAAAGTCATCACACCCGCTTCAAGCTCTTCGTTGTGACAGGAGTGAATAGAAATATGCAGTTGAATCGAACTACCGGAATGCTCCATGCCCTGCTGCTCTTGATCCTGCTGGCCTCCAGCGCCGCGCTGGCGCAAGAGGCCTCGAAAGTTGGCGTCATCGACTTTCAGGCCGCTCTTCTGGGAACGGCGGAAATGCAGGCCAAGTCGAAGGAGCTGAATGAGAAATTCCAGCCCCGCGAGGAAGAACTCGCGCAACTCTCGAAGGATCTGCAGGACTTGCAGCAAAAGCTTCAGTCCGCCGGCGGCAACGAAGCCATGAACTTGCAGAACCAAGCGCAGCGGAAGCAAAGGGAAGCGCAGAGGAAGCAAGAGGACCTGCAGTCTGATTTCGATTACGACCGCAATGAGATCTTGCAAAGCGGAGCTCGCGCCATGCGGGACGTGATCTCCAAGCTTGCTGAAGAAAAAGGGCTGGATATAGTCGTAGACGTCACCAACACCTTTTTCTTCAGACCCGCACTGAACCTGACGGCCGCGGCTACTGAAGCCTACAACCAGCAAAAACAGGCGCCATAGCCGCCGCGGAGCGTTCCGCGGCGAATTGGCAACATGGGTTACCTGGACGATTATTCAACGGTCACTGGCGCTCGGCGTGAGACGATTCACAAAGCCCTGCTGGTCGCGCTGTTGATTTCAGTCGTTGGGGGCGGCCTGCTTTACTTTTGGTTCAAGAATTTCTTCGAGGAGCGGCAAGTCCAGCAGTTCCTTTCCCGGCTTCAGGAAAACCACTACGCCGAGGCCTATGTGCATTGGGGCTGCAGCGTGGAAGAGCCTTGTCCTGACTATACGTATGAAGACTTTCTGGAAGACTGGGGCCCGGACAGCCCGCTGGGAACGGTGAGGAGCTTCGATTTAGGACGGTCCACCGAACTCGACACCGGCGTCATTATCGAGATCGAGATCAATGGGAAGTTGCAACCCGAGCTGTGGGTGGAGAAGGGGACGCAGATCGTCGGCTTCTCTCCGTATCACTTCCGGCGAACGGGCAGGTCCTCGGGCGCTGGGCTTCATCACCCCCATACCGCCTTCGCCCAGCTTCTCGAGAATGAGGTAGTGGGAGATGGTCGGCCTCACTCCGGGAAGCCGATGCGCCGCAGCAGCTCCTGGTAGCGCGGGTCTTGAGTGAAAGCCTCGTTTGCCCACGGGTACTGCTTGAGGCTCACGAGCAGACCGTCGCGCTCCTCGAAGGCTGTATCCAGCCACTGGAACGCTTGATTGAAGTCACCCAGTTCCACATAAACCCAGGCGATGGGTGGGGCGGCGCAGTACCTTTCCGCTCGCAAGTCCTTGAGCTTGTCGATCGTCCGTAGCGCCTCCTCCTGGCGCCCCGCGACAGCCTGGCGCATTCCGAGGTGCACCAGCGTGATAGGGTCTTTCGGGGCAAGCGGCACGGCAGCTTCGATCGTTCCGAGTGCTTCGTCCGGACGGCTGGGTTTCTCCGGAGGCATCGATCAGCTCGACCGTGATGCGCAGCCGGCTGCCCGCGCGACGGATCAGTGCCGGTCAGCACGCAGCCGACATTCAGTTTCTCGGCGACCTGCCTTACTGCCGTGCTCTCCCCTTTGAAGCGAAACGCAGAAGCGCGGGGCGTAACCCGCAAACCCTCGACCTTCCCCAAAGCGCTGATGATGTCTTCGGTGACGCCGTCGCTGAAGTATTCGTCGTCCTCGTCCCGGCTGCGGTTCTCAAACGGCAGGACCGCAATCGAGGGACGCGCGTCCCTTGTCCCCGACGACTGCCGCTTTCCCTCACTCGATTCCCGGCTTCGCTTCAATGCACCCAGATCGGCAAGCAAGTCGCTGACGGTTTGATAACGCTCGTCAGCCCGTTTGGTCAAGCACTTGTTGGCAATGCGCTCCAATTCGGGTGGAATGCCGGTGCGCAAGGCCGTGATCGGTTCCGGCGCCTCATGGAGAATCGAGTACAGGATTGCCTGCTCGTAATGGCCTTGGAACGGCGCTTGCCCGGTGGCCATTTCATACAGCACCACGCCCAAGGCCCAGATGTCCGTGCGATGGTCAGTTTTCTCGCCGGTCGTCTGCTCCGGCGACATGTAGGCCGAGGTGCCGACGGTCGTTCCCTCGCGCGTGAGCTTCGATGCCGCCGAGGCGATTTGCGCCAACCCGAAATCCATCAGCACCGCCTGACCGGCCGTGGTGTCCATGATGTTGGCCGGCTTGATGTCGCGGTGGACGACGCCCTTGCTGTGCGCCTCCTGCAAACCCCGCGCTACCTGGATAGCGATGTCGAGCAGGCGGTCGAGGCTTAGCGGCCCTTTCTCGATTTGTTTTCGTAGTTCCTCGCCTTCCAGGTAGGCCATCACGATGAACGTGTGGCCGTCGGCCTCGTCGATCTCGTGGATCGTGCAGATGTTCGGGTGCTGCAATGCAGCCGCCGCCCGCGCCTCGCGAAGAAACCGCGCCTTGGCTTCCTCGTCCCCCAGCAAGTTTGACGGCAGGAACTTGAGGGCGACCGGACGCTGGAGCTTTAGGTCTTGGGCCTTATAAACCACACCCATCCCGCCTTCACCGATTTTTTCGAGGATCTTGTAGTGGGAGATGGTCTGGTCGATCATTGGTTTGGGAAACCCCACCAGTTTAGCTGGCGCCTTTTGCCTTTCGCACCAGTATAGCCTCCCCTACGAGTCGCCGAGCTTGCGTTCAGCTCAGCCAACGCTTTACAATGATAGGTCGCCTGCACGGTATCGTCGCGCTAGGAAGTGGGCTCTGGCCCACTTTTTTATTATGGGGCGTTAGTTGCTGAGATGGCGATGGGAAACATTCAGGAGAAAATCGCTCAAATCGCGGAGCGGGTAGCGTCATCGGAAGGCATCGAGTTGGTCGAGGTTGAGTGCAAAGGCAACATAGGAAGCCGCATCGTCCGGGTTTTCATTGACAAGCCCGGCGGAGTCAACCACACCGATTGTGAATTGATCTCGCGTCAGGTAGGAACGATCCTCGACGTGGAGGAGGTCGTTCCGGGACGCTACACGCTGGAAGTGTCGTCACCGGGACTGGACCGTAAATTATTGAAATTAAGCGACTACGAGCGCTTCTCGGGAAGAAAGGCGCGACTCAAGCTGCAGCAGCCCGTCAATGGCCGCCGCCAGTTTACGGGACGGTTGCTTGGTTGTGAGCGGGGGGAAGTCGTCCTCGAACTTGCGGAGAAAGATGTGGTTCGCGTCCCTTTCGCGAGTGTCGAAAGCGCCCGTTTGATTGTGGAGTTTTAAAAACGCCTCATCGAGGTCGAAGAGGTCGAAATGGACACACTCCTTAGCAACATTGAGGACTTAAGCAAAGCAAAGGGCATCGACCCGGCGATTGTGATCGATGCCGTCAAGGATGCAATCGTCGTGGCGGCCCGCAAGTATTACAAGACGACGGAAGAGCTCGTGGCGGAGTTCAACCCCGACGACGGGCGGGTTCAGCTTTTCGCCGTCAAGACCGTCACGGACCTGGTGTCCAACCCGACCAAGGAAGTCAGCTTGACCGAGGCCCGGCGGAGTGATCCGGACGCCGAGCCGGGGAGCACGATTCGATATGCCAAGCCCACCGACGGGTTGGGGCGGATTTCCGCGCAACTCGCCAAACAGGTGATCTTCCAGAAGATCAGGGAGGCGGAGCGCGATACAATCTTCGCCGAGTACTCCGACCGCATCGGCGAGATCATCAGTTGTACCATCAAGCGCATCGAGGGTCCGGACATGATCGTCGATATCGGGCGCACCGAGGCGCGCCTGCCGAGGCGCGAGCAGTCCAGGCTGGAGAGTTTCTCGCCCGGAGACCGCGTCCGCGTCGTGATCAAAGCCATCGAGAAGGCGGGACGCGGTCCCGCCATGGTGGTTTCCCGGGCCGATGAGGCGCTCGTCAAGACCCTTTTCGAGCAAGAAGTGCCTGAGATCTACGACGGCACGGTGCAGATTCGCGCTTGCGCCCGCGAAGCCGGCGAGCGAACCAAGATCGCGGTGCAATCACGAGACCGGGACGTAGACGCAGTCGGCGCCTGTGTCGGCATGAAGGGCATGCGGGTGCAGTCCATCATTCGAGAATTGCGCGGAGAAAAGATCGACATCATTCAATACTCCGAAGATGGAGTCGACATGGTGTCGCGGGCATTGAGCCCGGCGGCGATCAGCCGCGTCACGGTCCTCGATTCCGTCCAGAAGCATCTGGAGGTCGTCGTGGACGACACCCAGCTTTCGCTGGCGATCGGGAAGCGGGGACAGAATGTGCGTCTGGCCGCCCGCTTGATCGGCTGGCGCATAGACATCAAGAGCGAAGAGGAGAAACGGCAAGAGGTTGAATCAGCCATGGAAGCCATGGTTGGCGCCGGCACCCCCGTGAGCGTGCTGATCGACCATGGCTTGGGAGAAAAGCTGACGGACATGCTCCTCGAAGCGGGAGCCACGACTGTCGAGCACCTGGCGGATATGACTCCGGAACAACTTCAGCTCATCCCGGGCGTAGACCCCAAGATCGTCGAGAAGATTCAACTATCGGTTAATGCCTTCTACTCGCAGTTTGACGCTGCCGGGGGGCTTCCTGAATCCCCTGAAGTACAAGAGCCAGCCGAAGAAATCGAAGAACCCGAACAGGCCCTCGCCGCACCCGTTTCCGCGGAACAGCCAGTGGTGGAGGCTCGCGCCGCGGTCATGCCGGGTCTGCCTGTCGAGGGCGCCGGCGCCGATGATTTCGAAATGGATGAGGGGGCTGAACCGCCGGACGACTTTGATAACATGGAGCTAGCGGGGTCTGTCACCGAAACGGCTGAGGCCGAGGCGGAAGCGGCCGTTGCAAACGAAGTATCGTCGGAAGCGCTGGAGGATGCGTCGCGGGAGCCGTCAATCCAAGAAAAGACTCCTGCGACCGAGGAGATCGGCGATGAGATGATGACGTCGAAGGAGTAGCCGCTGTCTTGAAGCGAACTGCCAAAATACGTATTAACGAGCTCGCTCGTCAACTAGAAGTAAAAGCCGGAGCAATCATCGATTGTTTGCCGGGCTTGGGCCTCGAAGAGCCGAAAACTCACTCTAGCTCGCTTGAAGAAGAAGTAGCTAATAAGGTCAGGGAGCTGTTTCGTCGCGAGCCTGAGGACAAGGACACGCTTGCCAGCAGCGGCGAGACCCCGCCTCCAAAGCTTGCAAGCCCCGTCGTTCAGGCCAAGGGGGAGAAGGTTTTGCCACCTCTTTCCCGGCCAAGAAAAGAAGTTCCCAACTTGAGGCCGTCGATTCCTGTTGGACGAGGGGCAACACCGCTGCGGCCCCCCATTCAGGCATTGAGGCCGCCCTTGAGGCCTCCCGCGGCTCCAGCAGCGCCCGTCACAGCGGCGATTCGCCCCGTGCCGGGTGAAGCGCCTGGTGCGCCGGCAGCTCCGCCGGTCCCACCCTTGGCTGCTGCTCCAGTTCGACCTTCGGGCTTGGCGACTCCCAGCCCGAAGATTCCGCGAATCGGTTCTAGGCCGCCGACGGCCGCGCCTGGACGGGCGGTGAAGCCGATCCCGACTCAACCCGCGGCTCGGGGCGTGGTTCAGGGCCCTCGGGCGCCGTTGGCTCCAGCTCCCGCCGCGGCCGCGCCCGCGGCTCCTCGAGTTGGACCCCCCATGCCGCCGCCGAAACCAGTCGCGCCGGGCGCCCCTTCGAGACGTCCGCTGGTTCCACCGGGGGGAACGGTGGCAAGAGCGGCTCAACCTGTAGCCAGAGCACGAGTGGCGCTCGCTGCGCCTCAAAGGCCAGTCGTTGTACCGGGGAAACCGATTTACCAGCGGCCCAAGCCTTCCGGGCACATGCCGGGCATGCCGGCGCCGCGTCCCACTGCCCGGCCGGGCATGCCGCGGCCCATGCATCCCGTGGCTCGCCCTGGTTTCGCACCCGGTCCTCCCGGGGCAAGGCCGCCGTTTAACCCGCGCCGGCCTCGCCCGACCCACGCAAGGACCGCTCGCGACCGCGAAGCTGAACGGGAAGAAAGGCTGCTGCGGCGCCAGAACCGAACCGCCGCCCAAGCTACGGTCGCGGTCAACAAGGAGGTAACGGTCAGCGAAGGCACGACCGTGAAAGAGCTGGCCGAAAAGCTGGGCATCAAGGCCAACCTGATCATCAAGGCGCTGGTCGATCGCGGTCTGTTCGCGACCATCAACCAAACCCTCGACCTGGGGATGATCAATGACTTGTGCAAGCAGTTCGGAGCCACGACCACGGAGACGACCTTCGAAGAAGAAGCGATGTACGAGGTTCAGCAAGCCGAAGACGCCGGCGACCTGCTTCCGCGCGCTCCCGTGGTGACTGTGATGGGCCACGTCGATCACGGCAAAACGTCGCTGCTCGATGCCATCCGGGAGGCAAATGTCGCCGAACGAGAGGCCGGCGGCATCACGCAGGCCATCGGAGCCTACCACGTCGAAAACAACGGACGCCGTATCGTTTTCATCGACACGCCTGGACATGAAGCCTTCACGAGAATGCGGTCCCGCGGCGCGCGGATCACCGACGTTGTGGTCCTCGTTGTCGCCGCCGACGATGGCGTCATGCCGCAGACTCTGGAAGCCATCGATCACGCCAAGTTGGCCAAGGTTCCCATCATGGTGGCCGTCAACAAGATCGACAAGGAAGGGGCGGACCCGGAGCGGGTGAAACAGCAGCTCGCCGACCGCGGATTGCTGCCCGAAGACTGGGGAGGAGATACGGTGATGGTTCCTGTCTCCGCCCACACGAAAGAGAACCTCGGCCTGCTATTGGAAATGATCCTGCTGGTCGCGGACCTGAAAGAACTCACAGCGAATCCGGAGCGTCCCGCCGTCGGAACGGTTCTCGAATGCAAACTGGACCGCGGTCAAGGGCCGGTCGCTACTGTCTTGATACAGAACGGTTCCATTAGAGTCGGAGATCACTTCTTGGTCGGCTCCGTTTTCGGCCGCGTGCGCGCCCTGATCGATGCCAGCGGCTCGAAAGTGAAGGAGGCCGGACCCGCCTCCGCCGTGCTTGTCTTGGGGCTGGAAGGCATCCCTGAACCGGGAGACTCCCTGCAGGTTGTCACCGATACCGACAAAGCCAAAAAGATCGCCGAGTATCGCGAAGACAAACTCCGCGAGCAGGCCATGGCCAAGACGGCCCGGCTGTCCCTCGATCAGTTCCAGGAACAGCTTCGAGAGGGCCAAGTCAAGGAACTCCGGGTCGTCCTCAAAGCGGATGTGCAAGGCTCAGTCGAAGTGCTGACCGACAGCCTGCAAAAACTCTCTACCGATCAGGTCAGAGTTCGTATGATCCACAGCGGTGTCGGGGCCATTTCAGAATCAGACGTGCTGCTGGCTACGGCCGCGAACGCTGTCATTATCGGGTTCAACGTGCGCCCCGAAAGATCCGCCACCGTCCTGGCCGACCACGAAAAAGTCGACGTCCGGCTGCACACGGTGATTTACGAGTTGCTCGACGAGTTGAAGAAAGCCATGGCCGGCTTACTCGACCCGGTCATCAAGGAAACCTTCCACGGACGCGCTGACGTGCAAGAAGTCTTCCACATCACCAAAGTCGGCGCCATCGCGGGCTGTATCATGCAGGACGGCCGCGCTACCAGAAATAGCCAGGTAAGGCTGCTGCGAGACAATGTCGTCGTATACACCGGAAAGGTCTCCTCGCTGCGCCGCTTCAAGGACGAGGCGTCGGAGATTCGCTCCGGTCAGGAGTGCGGCATTGGTCTTGAAAACTACGGTGACATCAAGCAGGGCGACGTAATCGAGCTGTTCGCCACCGAGAAAGTGGCCCAAGAAGTTCTTGTGTAGACGGCGTCATGTCCAGCGGAGCCATCACGGTTGGGCTCCTCACGCTTGAGCTCCACATCACCCATTCTCAATCGCTCAAGGATAAGCGTCAGGTATTGCGCGGTCTGAAGGACCGGCTTCGCGGCCGCTTCAACATATCCGTTGCTGAAGTCGGCTTCCAGGACACCTGGCAGAGGTCTCTGGTCGGCGTCGTCACGGTCTCCGGCGACCAGGCCCGGGCTCAGCAGACCCTTGAACGTGCGGAACAAGCGGCTGCGCACCTCCTCGGGGATGATCTGGTGGGAACGGAGCGCGAGTTTTTCTAATGCCTGCAAGAAGCACGCGAGCCGGGAGAATCGCTGAGCAGATCCAGAAAGATCTCAGCGACATACTGGCGACCGAGGTGGCCGACCCCCGCCTCGAATCGGTGACGATTACTCGAGTGCGCATGTCGGGCGACCTCAACAACGCCACGGTATTGTTTACGGTTAGCGGCGGCGAGGCTTCCGAGCGGGAGCTGTCAGTCGCACTGCGGCACGCAGCCGGCTTTCTGCGCTCCGAGCTGGCCCAGAGGCTGCAAGCCCGCCTGACTCCACGGTTGGCCTTTCACGTCGACCGCGGGCAGAAAAGTTCCGAGCGCATCGAGAAGCTTTTTGCTCGCATCAAGAAACGCACAAAGACCCTCTCTCTGCCGGCAATCCTGGCTCTGAGTTTAACCCTCGGCGCGGGAGTTGCCCTGAGGGCCTATAAGCGCCCGCTCGAGCGTTACGAAGCCAGTTTGAGGTCCATGGGTACGGTGTTTACCGTCGTGGCCTTTGGCGAAAAGAAGGGCGTTCTTGCCTCAGCGGTGCAAATAGCGTTCCAGGAATGCGAGCGCATCGATCGATTGCTCAGCAACTATAAGCCCGAAAGCGAACTCAGCCGGATCAACGCTAACGGGGCCGGGCGGCCCCTGGTCATTTCCAGAGAAATGGCTGAGCTGCTGGAGACATGCCTGGACTACAGCCGCCGAAGTGAAGGCGGGTTTGACATCACGGTCGGTCCGCTGATGCGAGTCTGGGGCTTCTACAAAGGTTCGGGCAAGCTTCCCAGCTCGCGGGCAGTAGAACAATCACGAGAGCTCGTGGGTTACCAGAATGTCGAACTCGATCTGAACAAGCCGGGCGTCCGCTTGCGCCGCTTGGGCGTCGAACTCGACCCGGGAGGGGTCGGGAAAGGATACGCCGTGGATCGCATGGCCGCCAAGATGCGGCGCGCGGGGCTCGGGAGTTACTTCATCAGCGCTGGCAGCAGCAGTATTTACGCGTCCGGTCATCCACCGCAAGAGTCGCGAGGTTGGCACGTGCGCATTCGTGACCCCAAGGATTCCGGCTCCACGGTCGAGCATCTCTACCTGAAGAACCAGTCGCTCTCTACTTCAGGGGCGTATGAGAAGTTCTTCGAACTCGAAGGGAAGACTTATAGCCACATCATGGATCCACGGACAGGGTGGCCGGCGTCTGGGGTTGTTTCGGTGTCGGTTCTCGCCGACAGGACGCTACACAGCGAAGCCTGGGCAACAGCGTTATTCGTAAACGGGCCGGACTGGGCAGCTGCTCGGGGACCGGCAGACCTGCGGATTCACTTCTGTCTGGCGGTTGGAGGATGCGCCTGGATACCGTCGCGGGACTGACGACGTCGACGAGACTGCTTCTCAGGAAGGATGTGACTCAAGCCTGGGGTAAAACTTTACTGTAGAGACACGTTGCTGACGACGCTGACCATCTTGCTGAAAATAACGCTGATACTGTTGGCAACTGGCGGCAGGAAGGCCCCGGTCGCAACAGCGATAAAACCTGCGAGCAACGCGTACTCGACCAAATCTTGCGCTTTCTGATCCTGGCTGAGCCCGAAAAAGAAACGCTGTAGTCGTTGCATGACTCCTCTAATAGTTACATCGTCTGATATGGGGTATTTAGTTGACTCCAGTAGCCACAATATGTTGTGGTTGGGGGCATGAAGGAGGACTACCCCCGAAACCTCGTCGAGTTGGAAGCTCGATTCTCGACCGAGGAGGCGTGCCGGGAGTACCTGCTGAAGCTGCGCTGGCCGGAGGGGTTCGTGTGCCCGCGCTGTGGGATCCAGTCCTCATGGGCCAGCAAACGCAATCTGCTGCTCTGCGCCGACTGCGGTTACCAGGCCTCGGTGACGGCGGGCACGATTTTCCAGGACACCCGCAAGCCCTTGACGTTGTGGTTCCGGGCGGCTTGGTGGGTGACAACGCAAAAAGGCGGGGCCAGCGCGCTGGAGTTGCAGCGGGTCTTGGGTTTGGGTAGCTATGTAACCGCCTGGACCTGGCTGCACAAGTTCCGCCGCGCCATGGTGCGCCCCGGTCGCAATCGGCTGGTCGGCCGGGTGGAGGTGGACGAAACGTATGTGGGCGGAGTCGAAGAGGGCGTCCGAGGTCGCGAAATGGTTGGCAAAGCGTTAGTTGCGGTTGCTGCCGAGGAGGATGGGCGCGGTATGGGTCGCATCCGGCTCCGTCGGATCGCGGATGCCTCAGCGGCGAGCTTGGAAGCCTTTGTCGAAGAAGCTATCCAACCTGGCAGCCTCGTGCACACCGACGGCTGGGAAGGCTATGCGGGATTGGAGAACAAAGGATACCGCCATGAAGTCACCGTGCTGCGCGGGAAGCGGCAATCGGCGAGTAAGCTGCTGCCGAGAGTCCATCGTGTCGCCTCTCTGCTAAAGCGCTGGCTGTTGGGGACCCACCAGGGGGCTGTCAGTCACGAGTATTTGGACTACTACCTGGACGAGTTCACGTTCCGCTTCAACCGGCGGACCTCACGGTCGCGCGGCAAACTTTTCTATCGCCTCCTCCAGCAGGCGGTCGCCGCCGACCCTGCTCCCTATAAGACAATGGTCGAGGCCACCAGGGCCGGCACCCCCACCCCCAAGATGTAGTGGCTACTGGAGTCAACTAAATACCCCATTCGTCTGATAATACGTGAGCCCCGGTTCAGCACACATCACCGGCTCCTGGTGGCGTCCACATTGGCGACAATTGGAACTCGACAAGACAACTTTCAAGTTTGGGCCTGGCGGTATATCCCCCAGACCCTCTTAGTGCATCAGATTGTCAGGCGCTAATCGGGGGCTGGCCCGGGCGAGCCATCACCCTCCACATAACCCAATTCACCAGTTCTTGACTACTGCAGCGCGGCGTTGCGCACCAGACTGGTCATCTTGCAGAAGATCATGCTGATGCCGTTGGCAATACCAGGCAGCAGAGCACCCGCCGCTACCGCGGAAAAGGCTAGTGGGAGGCCGGCCCAGGCGAGCCATCACCCCCCACATAACCCAATTCACCAGTTCTTGACTACTGTAGCGAGGCGTTGCTCACCAGACTGGTCATCTTGGAAAAGATCACGCTGATGCCGTCGGCGATACCAGGCAGCAGAGCGCCCGCCGCTACCGCGATAAAGCCGGCAAGCAGCGCGTACTCGATCATGTCCTGCCCACGCTCGTCGCTTTGAAGCCTCAAAACTAACGCATGCAATTTATTCATTCCCCTCTCCTTGTTCTTCTTCAAGTAAAGTGCAACTAAGGATATCATTTAATCCCTACCCTTCAATGATGCAACAACTATAAGGTGTTGCCAATAGGCCGAGCGTACTGTTTTCCACGTACGATGTCCAGTACAAAAGTCCTGCTACCGCAGGCCAAGGGAAGGACTTAAGACGGAGCAATCGAGCGTCGACACGAAAAGGGTCCGCAGGGAAATATTTCCCCCTCCACGTCAAGTGCCACCACAACCAAACCCCATAACCATATTTTTTTAAATGGTTTACGTGCCAGCCGCCGGAAGAGACTCAACAGCGCCGTTTCCTGGATTCAGGCTCGGCTGAAGACGGAGGAAACGTTCTAGAAGGGCTATGCCCCTTGGCTTCTTGAGTAGTACTCCAAGTCACTCGAATGAAGACATACTCCGCGGAAAGTGGCCTGGCCAGGCGAGAAAAAGGGATTTCAGGGAGGCTGCTTGCGGCAGGTGTGGCGAATCCGGTCGCAGCCAAACCGGCACAAAGCGGACATCGTCGCGCCCGTCGCCGTGCTTGGGGAAAACCTCTTTCGGGTGAGCTGGGATAGGTCGTTTGATCCCCGCGGGGTGAAAACAGTCGGGAGGATCGTGGGGAGGGAGCCGGTAGCCAAACAGTCAGAGGCCACCTCTATGAAGGTGGCCTCTGCTCTATCATGCAGCATCTTTTTGCTCGGTTCTACTGAGCTGCGGCGTGTCCAACCACGCTTGCCATCTTACTGAAGATGATGCTGATGTTGTTGGAAATACTAGGCAGGACCGCGCCCGCGGCGACGGCGATAAAGCCCGCCAGCAGAGCGTATTCCACCAGGTCTTGACCACGCTCGTCTTTAGCAAGCCTGAGGATCACACTGTACAGTCTATTCATTTCCCATCTCGCTTTTCTGTTGACTTAAAATCGATTGTGCTGTGCCACAATCACATCCATGTTGCTGCAGGGGCCCGTTTTGTGTCAATGGCTCGGAAGTACCCTTTGCTCACAAGGTCAAACCCCTAGCCCATGTTTGTCATAAATCGCTGTATGTTGTTGAAACCATGGAGTTTGGTTTTCGGTTGTGCCACTACATGCGCGGTTTTTGGGCTGGGTCGCCCGGTGGGCGGCGGTCGCTGATACCCAGCGCTTGAAGCACTTGCTGCGCTCGCCGGCTGCCGCGCGTCACCAGCCGTTTGCTTTTTCCTTGCGGCAATTTTAGATCCAGCAGCTGCACCGTCGCCAGCGTTCCCAGCGCCTCCTGGGCCGACAGATCCAGCCCCGCCTGCTGGAGCTTCTTGCCGATGACGTGTTTCAGCAGCAGCGCCAACGCCGCCACGAAGACGTGCGCCTCCACTCGCCGCTTCGTGTGATGATAGATCGGCCGCATCTCGATCACGTCCTGGAGGTCGCGGAAAGCCTGCTCGACTTCCATCAAGTCCTGGTAGCGCTCAACCGCCTCGACCGCACCTAGCTGCGGCTCCTCGGTCTGGATCAGATACTTCCCCTCCAGGAGCGGCCGCGCGCCGCATGGATTACGGCCTGCTCGCCTTCGCTGCGGAGCTTGGCCAGCAGCCGCTTGCACTGCCGTTCGCTGAGGCCGATCTGCTGGGCGGCCTGCTTTTGGGTGATCAGCTTCTTGTCGGCTTTGCTCAGCGCCACCAGCCGGTCGCGCCCTCGTTGTGTCATCAGTAGTTGTCCTTGGTTGCTCACCCCTCCAGGATGACCTTGTCAATAGGACATTTCTACTTGGCACATTTAGGACACTATCACTTGGCAGCGACACGGAACTTCAACTCCGTGCTGCCGGCAAACGGCGATGATCCTGGCGTCGTGTGTCATCGGACCGGCAATCCGGCCAGAGACCAAGACGGACCGCAACGCCGGCCAGTAGTTCCCCACCTCCCCGATCAAGTGCAGGGACGGCGACTCAATCCAAGCGTCGACCTGGTCAAGCGCGGATGTCAACGCCGTCGCGGGACGGTAGATCTTTGGATGAGTGACAACGGCCAAAAACTCATGGACGCAGGGCCAGGGAATCGCCCACGGCGCCCTGCCCTCCGCCAGCCGAGTCGCACACGTCACCGCCGCCGAATGCCATGGCGAATCTTCCCGGTGGGCATAGACGAGAATATTCGTGTCGACAGCGATCAAATCCTCGCCCCTCATAGATCCGCCGTCGGATTGTCGGCCAATCCGCGTCAGCCGCGAGTCCCTCCCCTTTGAAGGTTCTCTTCTTGAGGCGGAATGGCGTGGCCTGTACTTGTCGTGCGTCCAACACTCGCCGTAAGCCAGTCTCGATCACTTGGCGCAGGGTCAGACCGTTAGCGGAAGCATATTGCTTTACCTCGTCAAGTAAGGCGGTGGGCCTCACAGAGGACAGATCGCTAATCTTACTCGGACTGCTTCTTAAATGATTCGAACATGGATCTAAGATCGTCGATCTTGTCATCTAATGATTCTATCCGTAACTCCAGCGACGCGATTCGCTCGTCTCGAGAGCTGCCTCCAGCGATCGGCGGCGGCGGGGCGGCGGGAGCGGCGGTTGCCACGGGCGCCTCACCGCAAAGCAACTGGACGTAACGCGATTCACGCGATCCTGGTTGGCACGGCAGTTTAGCGGCGAGAGCGCCCGATTCGCGGTCAATGAGCCGCTGAAGGCAGTTTTCGACCGACTCCAGGTCGTCGAACTGATACATACGCTCGGTTCGGCCCTTGAGCTCCCCGGCGGTCCGTGGGCCTCTCAGCATCAGCACGCACAGCAGCGCCATCTCGCGGTTGCCGAGGGCCAGGGTCTCCCAAGCCCAGTGACGGTATTTCGGTACGCGGTGGTCGCGTCCGGTCAGAATCGCCGCCAGCCTTTTTGCCTGTAACTTCTCTATAGCTTCGCGAACGATCTGCTGGTCGTAATTCACAACCGGATCCCGGTTGGACTTTTGATTGCAAGCATTGACGAGGGCGTTGAGCGAGAGCGGGTAATAGTCTGGCGTCGTCATGTCCTTTTCGATCAGCGCCCCCAAGACGCGCACCTCGACGTCTGTTAGATCAACACTCATCCTAGAGCTATCGATTGTGGCAGATCCGTCCAAGGGATTTCGTTTGCACATCTCACCGTGCATGATACTCTCGGAATGGGGTATTTAGTTGACTCCAGTAGCCACAATATGTTGTGGTTGGGGGCATGAAGGAGGACTACCCCCGAAACCTCGTCGAGTTGGAAGCTCGATTCTCGACCGAGGAGGCGTGCCGGGAGTACCTGCTGAAGCTGCGCTGGCCGGAGGGGTTCGTGTGCCCGCGCTGTGGGATCCAGTCCTCATGGGCCAGCAAACGCAATCTGCTGCTCTGCGCCGACTGCGGTTACCAGGCCTCGGTGACGGCGGGCACGATTTTCCAGGACACCCGCAAGCCCTTGACGTTGTGGTTCCGGGCGGCTTGGTGGGTGACAACGCAAAAAGGCGGGGCCAGCGCGCTGGAGTTGCAGCGGGTCTTGGGTTTGGGTAGCTATGTAACCGCCTGGACCTGGCTGCACAAGTTCCGCCGCGCCATGGTGCGCCCCGGTCGCAATCGGCTGGTCGGCCGGGTGGAGGTGGACGAAACGTATGTGGGCGGAGTCGAAGAGGGCGTCCGAGGTCGCGAAATGGTTGGCAAAGCGTTAGTTGCGGTTGCTGCCGAGGAGGATGGGCGCGGTATGGGTCGCATCCGGCTCCGTCGGATCGCGGATGCCTCAGCGGCGAGCTTGGAAGCCTTTGTCGAAGAAGCTATCCAACCTGGCAGCCTCGTGCACACCGACGGCTGGGAAGGCTATGCGGGATTGGAGAACAAAGGATACCGCCATGAAGTCACCGTGCTGCGCGGGAAGCGGCAATCGGCGAGTAAGCTGCTGCCGAGAGTCCATCGTGTCGCCTCTCTGCTAAAGCGCTGGCTGTTGGGGACCCACCAGGGGGCTGTCAGTCACGAGTATTTGGACTACTACCTGGACGAGTTCACGTTCCGCTTCAACCGGCGGACCTCACGGTCGCGCGGCAAACTTTTCTATCGCCTCCTCCAGCAGGCGGTCGCCGCCGACCCTGCTCCCTATAAGACAATGGTCGAGGCCACCAGGGCCGGCACCCCCACCCCCAAGATGTAGTGGCTACTGGAGTCAACTAAATACCCCATCCTCTCGGATATGGTCATCAGCTCGCCGGCCGCGAAATGATGACCTCCAACCGTTGGGCTGCCGCGGCTACAAGAAGGCCATTGCAGATCAATCCGACACGACTCCTCAGAATGTTGCCAGTCCTTTTCTGCTTTAATGGAAAGTATGTTGCAGTCCTTTTCTGCGCGGGCCTTTGGTTTGCCACGCTGCTTGCGGGATGTGCGGCCGGGCGCCGCTACGCGCGAGTGAGTGATGTCCAGGCGGGCAGAACTGATTTTGAGAGCTACTGCGCCGCTTGCCACCAGTACGACGGTCAGGGGGTGGGCGAGGCGCCGCCGCTGGAGGGCTCTTCCTGGGTAGTGGGACCGCGGGACCGGCTCGTTAAGATCTTGTTGCACGGCGTCCGAGGCAAGATGGAAGTTGACGGCAAGACTTACGATCGGGAGATGCCGGGGTTTGGGCAGATTCTCTCGGATGAGGAAATTGCTTCCCTGCTGTCTTATGTTCGCGGGCGTTTCGGGGGGTTGGGCACGCCGATAGAGCCGCGGACAGTGAGCGAGATCCGCTCTGAACACGAGGGCCGGACCGACTACTGGTCCGTTGACGAGTTGCTAGCGGCGCCCTGAGCGGCGGCAAAATCGTTAGCCCGCTTTTCTCACCGCGTGGCGCAAGCTCTCAGCTTGCCGCGTCGACACTCTTGTCGACGCTTGGATTCTGGCTATTCTACTTCCGCCCCAGTCCAAACTCGTTGCTCATTTCCACAACCTTACCGTCGCGGAAGTGAATCTCGATGAACTTGGATCCGCTCACCGGCTTTCCGCTCTCGTCCTTTAGAGTAGCGACGAGCTTCTTGGTCTTGACATCGAAAACGTCCGGCGTGTGCGACCAGGCGTACTTGCCGTCCAGGCTGAAAGTGACCCAGCCATGACCGCCCTGCGACAGCTCGACGTGTTCCTTTTCGACCGGCGGCATTTTCGTGGCATCGAAGATAAACAGCTTTTGGCCCTTCTGATCACTGATCCAGAGTTCCGTTTCATCGGGCGTGAGACCGGCTCCATGGGTGCGGTGAGGAATCTTTTCATCCCCCGCAAAGACGCGATGCAGAGCTTTGCCCTTCTCGAGATCGACCACGTCAAAACCGACATGATTGCCCAGGCAGACGTACGCGATGCGGTTGGCTCTATCGATGGTGTAGGGGAAGATTCCCCGTTCGCCTACGTCCTTGATCTGCCGGATCATGCGGTCGGTGGCCGTATCAAAAATCGATAGCATTGTTCTGGTGCCGAGGTAGACGCGCTTTCCGTCGAGACTCACGATGCTGTTGTGGGCTTGCGGCCCGACGTGGATGCGCTTGATGAGTTCGCCGTTCTCTCCGTTGACGACCAGAAGGCCGGCGTCCTCTCCGGAATACCAAAAGCCGGTGGGAACGTAGATTTTCTTGCCGTCCATGGTGATGGACGAGCGGTCGCAGCCCGCCTCGTAGGTCTTTTCCCAGACGACTTTTTCGGTCTCGAGATCAAAAGCCCCCAGGCGGCGATTGGTCGAGGAGTAGTAAACGCTGTGGGTTTTGAGGTTCCCGGTGAAGCCGCGCAGGCCCTCGGAAAAGATGGGAATATCGATTCGGCGGACGAGCTTATGTCCGTCATCGATGTCGAAGATCAGAATGCCGGCGCCCTCGGCGCGGCCTTCCTTCTGAGCACCGTCCGGCGTGCTCATGTAGAGGTAACGTTTGGTCTTGCCGTCTCCAACCTTTGAATCTCCGAAACAAAGGCTGGCTGTCGCCAGCAAGAACGCAATGGCCAAAGTAAAGATACGCATAGCCGGAATTGTACTCCTAATGTTTGTGAAGTGTCAATCCACTTAGTATCCGTATAGTCAAATCGTTTCCGGTTGTGGCAGGAAATTTCAGACGGCCGGACAGAGCCGCGGACGGAAGTCCGCGGACGGGGCGCAGGAGAACAACCGCATGCTTGCGCCTCTGTGGGAAAGCTCCGTGAGGCGTTCGTGAGGCGTTCGTGAGGCGGGCGTGCCGGCCGCTACTGGCGGCTTGAGAGGAGGCCAGGCACGGGATTCGTTAACTTTACCCTGAGCGTCAAAGGCCGCCGGCCGACGGCAACAAGCCACTGAGGAAGCCGCTCAGTAGGGGTGAACAAAATTGTTCTCCTGTCTTGCTTGGAAACGTCCCTTGCGAATTGCTAGACTGAGGGCTTCTGGCAACAGTCTTGTAGCCGATCGCAAGCGTAGCGGCCGGTCCCCGTGGAGGAGTGGGTTCCTGTATGGCTTTACTGCTAGGTCTTCTTATCTCGTTCATTGCTATCGCCCTTGCGGTTCCTTTCTTTACCGATTGGTGGCCGCTCCCCGACACCATCACCGCGCACGCCCGCCAGGTGGATGCTCAATATTACTTGACGCTGTGGGTCGCTGGCCTGATCTTCCTTTTGGCGCAGCTCGCGCTCGGATACGCGATCTTCAAGTTTGGAAGCAAACGTTCCGGGCCTGCTTCTCACATTCGCGGAAGCGACCGCTGGGAGCTGCTGTGGACCACCGCCGCGACAGTGCTCTTCGTCGGGCTGACCTTCATGGGTTACACCGTCTGGGCCGAGGCCCGTTTCACCGAGGCCGCCTCCGCCCGTCCGGCGGATGACCGCCTGACCATCGAGGTTGTCGGCCAGCAGTTTGTCTGGAACATACGTTATCCCGGACGGGACGGCAAGTTCGGACCCACCGACATCAAGCTGATCGACGACGCCCTCGGCAACCCCTTGGGAGTGGACCGCGATCACGCCGACGGGAAAGACGATATCGTCGTGCCCCGCATGGCGGTTCCGGTGAACCGCGAGATTGAGCTGCTGTTGCGCAGCAAAGACGTGCTGCACGATTTCTTCGTGCCCGAGATGCGAATCAAGCTCGATACGGTGCCCGGCATCACGGGAATACTTCGGTTCAAGGCGGACAAGACGGGAACCTACGAAATTGTGTGCGCGGAGTTGTGCGGCCTGGGACATTACGAGATGACCAGCTTCCTCGACGTGATGGAACCCGCGGCCTACGAAAATTGGCTGGATGAGCAAGCCTCTTATCTTGAATAGTGACCGGGAACGGTTTGCCCGCGAAGATTCTTCAGCGGATTTGAAGAGAGTGGATCTATGACAGAAGTCGCAGAGCATGTCGAAGTTCATCGGCATCCCGTACCGACCCGTTTCATCTGGAAATACATCTTTAGCCTGGACCACAAGGTCATCGGCATCCAATACATTCTGCTGGCGGTGGTGGCCGCCTTCCTGGGCATGGGACTGTCCTTGCTGGTCCGCCTGAGGCTGGTGTGGCCCGGCAGGTCGTTCGGCTTCCTGGAAACTCTGTTTCCCGAGGGAGCCCCGGACGGCGTGATGACGCCCGAGTTCTATCTGGCGATGCTGACCATGCACGGCACGATCATGGTCTTCATGGTGCTGACAACCGCTCCTCAGGGCGGGTTCGGCAACTACGTGCTGCCGCTTCAAATCGGGGCGGCCGACATGGCCTTCCCCAGGCTGAACATGCTGTCGTTCTGGACCACGTTCCTTTCCTTTTTGACGCTTGTAGCCGCATTCTTTGTGGAGGGCGGGGCGCCGATATCGGGCTGGACGGCCTACCCCCCCCTAAGCGCGCTGGACGAGGCGGGAATTGCCGGCTACGGCCAGGACTTGTGGATCTTGAGCATCGCGCTCTTCTGCGTTGGATCGCTGCTGGGCGCGCTGAATTTCATCGTGACGACCTTGCAGTTGCGGGCCAAGGGCCTGACGATGATGCGGTTGCCGCTGACGGTGTGGGCCTGGTTCGTTACCGCCATTCTCGGTCTGCTGGCGTTCGGCGTGCTTTTCTCCGCTGGAGTGCTGCTGCTGCTGGATCGCCAGGCGGGGACGAGCTTCTTCATTCCGGGCGGGCTGGTTGTCAACGATATTGCCATCGATCACACGGGCGGATCGCCGATCTTGTGGCAGCACTTGTTCTGGTTCTTTGGGCACCCGGAGGTCTATATCGCGATTTTGCCGGGCATGGGAGTGACCTCGCACATTCTCGCGACCTTCGCCCGCAAGCCAGTCTTCGGGTATAAGGCGATGGTTTACGCGATTCTGGCCATTGGCAGCCTGGGCTTCGTGGTCTGGGGCCATCACATGTTCGTAAGCGGCATGAGCCCCTATTCGGCCTTTGTGTTTTCGATATTGACGATGGTCATCGGGGTGCCGTCGGCCATCAAGACGTTCAACTGGATAGGGACGTTGTGGGGCGGCAAGTTACGCCTTCACTCGCCAATGCTCTATTCGATCGGGTTTGTGTCGCTGTTCATCACGGGCGGAATCACCGGTATCTTCTTAGGGCAGCCAACGGTCGACCTGTTCTTCCATGACACCTATTTCGTGGTGGCGCACTTCCATCTGATCATGGGCGTGGCGGCGATCTTCGGCATGTTCGCCGCCATAACCTTCTGGTTCCCCAAGATGTTCGGGAAACTGATGAACGAGGGGATCAGCAAGGTCCACTTCTGGATCACATTCGCCGGGGTCTACTCGATCTTCGGGCCGATGCACTACTTGGGAGTGATCGCTCACCCCAGGCGATACGCCGAAACGACGTCGGTCGACTACTTGGCGAAAGCAGGCGCCAACGAGCTGCATTACTTCATCACGATTGCGGCGATGGTGACGGTCACGGCGCAGTTCCTGTTCTTGTTCAACTTCATCTGGAGCCTGATCAAGGGCAAGAAGACGACAGCCGAGAACCCTTGGGAAGCGACCACGCTGGAGTGGGTGACCTCGACGCCGCCGGCGCATGATAATTTCGAAGGGAAGATCCCGACGGTGCATCACGGCCCCTATGAGTTCAGCGTGCCCGGCGCTGAAAGGGACTTCGTGATGCAGTGCAATGCGCCGGATGCCGCGCCCGCGCAAGACCATTAGCGATGGCAAGCGTTGTCACATCCCCAGAGCCGAAAACGCGGACGCTTACCCAAAGCCCGGCGGTTGACAATGGCCGCGGCGCCGCTGGCGGCGGCAGGCGCGGGGGCGGCGGCGGCGAAGGAGGGGGCCCTCACGGCTCGGATCCAGCGGCTGCGGTTGAGCGCTACAAGCTGGGCGTCTGGGTCGGCTTCGGCGGGATCGTGATGGTGTTTGCGACGCTCACCAGCGCCATGGTTGTGCGCAGCGGCCTGAGCGATGACTGGAAGGCGTTTGATTTGCCCGGCGTGTTGTGGCTGAGCACGGCCGTTCTGCTGCTGAGCAGTATTTCGATCGAAAAAGCGAAGCGGGCCATGCGGGATGGGTTGGAAGCTGGCTTGCGACGCTGGCTGAGTGTCACCGCGATGCTGGGCGCGTGCTTCTTGGCTACTCAGCTTGTGGGATGGAGCGAGCTTGCCGGCCGCGGTATTTACATTGCGACGAATCCCAGCAGTTCGTTCTTCTATCTGCTCACGGCCGGACACGGCTTGCACTTGTTCGGCGGTCTGCTGGCGCTCACCTACGTGGTTTTCCGCGTTTGGCGCGCCACCGCGTGGGCTACGAAAGAAGCCGCCATTGAGGGTACGGTGCTCTACTGGCATTTCATGGACGGCCTTTGGGTCTACTTATTCGCCTTGTTGCTGGTTTGGAGGTAGTTGATGTCGGATGCACATGCCGCTTTGACGGCGGAAGCGACTTGGACAGGCGGCGGGTCTCCGTTTGCCGTCGGCCACAAGAAGCTGGGGATGTGGCTCTTCATTGTTTCGGACGCCCTAACGTTCGGCGCCCTGATCGTGGCTTACTGCTATGTCCGCAACGCCAATGATTGGCCGACACCGTTTGATTTCTTCCCAGCCATTATCTTTTCGAGCATCATGACGCTGGTGCTGCTTTCCAGCAGCTTGACGATGGTTTTCGGAGTTGCCGCCGCGGCCAAAGGTGACCGCGCCACCGCCAAGAAATGGACGCTCGCGACTGCACTCGGCGGTGTTATCTTCATCGTTTTGCACGCCTATGAATGGAATCACCTGATCCACGAGGGATTGCGGCCGTTCAGCAGCCCCTACGGGACGCCCTTGTTTGGAGCGACTTTTTTTACCCTGACCGGACTGCACATGACGCACGTTGCGATCGGCGTAATCTACCTCGTCATCATCGCGCTTGGATTCGGCGCGGGGAAGTATGATGCTGAAGATGTCGAGGTGAGCGGCTTGTACTGGCACTTCGTCGACTTGGTTTGGATGTTCGTCTTTCCGTTGGTGTATCTGTTGTCAACGAACGTCAACTAGCAAGAATTGGGGCGCGGCATGGCGCGCCCGGCTGCCGTTGGGCAGCGCGATGGAAGGAGAGCAATGCATGAGTGAACACGCGGAATCACACGCCGGCCTATTCATAAAAGTGTGGATCATTCTTCTGGCGCTGACCATGATCGAGATCTTCTTGGCCTACATTCAGATCGCCAAGGTGGCGATGATCACAATTCTGATGGCCTTGTCCCTTGTGAAAGCGGGCATGATCATGGCATACTTCATGCACCTGAAGTTCGACAAGCCGGCCCTGTCGTGGATTCTTGTCGTGCCGCTTGTGGGATGCTTGCTGATCATGGTGGGTTACTTCTTCCCCGACAGTTTTCGCATCCTGGAGTTTGGGTACTAGCGCCAATGCTGTTCACTTAGAGCCCTTGAGCTACTCGTGGAGAGCCTTGAGCCGCGAAGCGGCGCCGGATCGTAGCCCATGGGTGGAGCGAAGCGGAACCCTGGGTCCAAAACCCTGCGAGGGGAAGCCCCGGACGGGGCGCAGGAAAACAACCGCAGGCTTACGCCTCTGCAAACTGAACAGTATTGAAACTAGCGCAGGCGCTGTTTGAGTGGATCGACATGTCCTGGTTTTCAAACTACGGTGGACGACGGGCACGGCTGGCGGGCTTGGCGGCGCTAGGGATCATGCTTTCCGGCCCGCTTTGGGCGCAATGCCAAATGTGCAAGGAAACCGCCTCGTTTCAGAAGGCCGAAACGATCGAAGCGCTCAACCGCGGCATCATCCTGCTCGCGATTCCTCCAGTCGCAATCGTCGGCGGCATTTTCTGGATTACCTATCGCCACCGCAACGGCTATCAGCCGCCCCCGGCGGACCGTGACTTCACGAGCGGCGGGGAACCGCCGCGGACTCCCTAGACCCTCACTCGGATTCCTGCCCTCACTTGGATTCTTCGGGGAAGAACAAATCGTCCTCCGCCATCGTGGGAATGCCGACCACCAGCACGCGCATGCGTCCCTTGGCGCCATGCACGACCCCGGGCGGGATGTGCACGACCGACCCCTTTCGCACCGCCTGATCGACGCCGTCTAGCCGGACGAAACCTTCGCCTTCGAGCACGTAGTAAATCTCGGTGGCGACCTTGTGGTAGTGTTGCTTGGCGCCATCGATGTCGACGGCGTGGACCCAGGCCGCGACGTCCGAGTCTTGGCGGCTGATCAGCAGATGCCGCCAGCCGCAAGTGCTGCGCTCTTGCGGGGCCTCGCCTTCATGACGGACTAGGGTGGGGGTGGCGGTTGTTGTGGTCATCGGTTGTTTCCTTGAAGTTGCACTGAGAGCGGATCGAGAGCCGTCGGCGGCAATGCGATTACCATGTTACCTCGACCACCCCAGCGTCGACGAAGTTTGCGTCTCTTGTAATCAGCGGCAAATCCCCGTGCGGCCTAAATGCCTGCACCGATGCGGCTGAGTTGAGCCGCGTTCACGCGGCTTGGTGTTGCTAGGCCAGCCGTTTACGGCTGGTGGACGCCACCGCTCAGCGACTTTCAGCCCGTTTCAAAGGGCTTCCCTCTTTCAAACGGAGAGATCTCGTGGTGCGCTATTACTGGCGCACTACATCAGCCGGTGCGAGCTCAGTCTTCAGCCAACAGTAAGCGAGCGCTTCGCTCTAACCCTTCCTGGATCTCGTGACTGATCTCTTTCGATGCTTCCTCTATGTCGCCAAGGATAATCATCGATCCCGCAAGGGTCCATTCCGATTCGAAGTGTTCCTGGTCCGCTAGCTCCGAGAGACGCTCTTGGTGCTCTGGATTCGGAACCACTTGTGCAGCTTCCCAGCGCCAGACGGTGTTCTTTGGAACACCGAGCAAGCGGCCAAACTCGGCCTGAGTCCGTTTGCCGCGAAGCTGCTTGATGAGCGAGGCAGGCCAGGATGGTTGTTTCGCGACTACGGGGGGTGATGTCATATCGGCGATCCTGTCTACATTCTTCGTCTACATGTGCTGGAGACCCGTTGGACTAGACGCGCGCCCGGTCCGCGGATGGTCGTTTGGCTCCGAGATGAACGCGATATCCTGAGGAACTGCTTCTTTTCCTGGAATGACCACACCGCGCCAGGCAGTCAAACACTCGTCCCGTCCACCCTCGCGCGCCCGTGACTTTTTCCGCCGCGGCGGGCTGCTATCGCGCTGGCATCCCCAGTACGAATTTCGTCCCGGACAGCTCGCGATGGCGGAGGAAGTCGAGGCGGCCCTTGCTGATCAACGGCACCTTGTCGTCGAGGCCGGCACCGGCACCGGAAAAACTCTGGCCTACCTGCTGCCCGTCATCGCCAGCGGCAAGCGAGTCGTCATTTCGACCGGGACCAAGAATCTGCAAGAGCAGCTTTTCTACAAAGACATCCCTTTTTTGGAAAAGAATTTGGGCCGCGATCTGAAGGTCGCCTACATGAAAGGCCGCAACAATTATCTCTGCCGCCAGAAGCTCTACGAGTCGGAAAAGCGTCCCGTGCTCGAAGGTTTTGTGGAGATCGAAGACTTCGGGATGATCCGCCAATGGGAGGCGGAAACCGAAACCGGCGACCGCGCGGAACTCAAGAAGCTTCCCCAGAACTCCACGGTCTGGGCCAAACTCGACGCCCGGCGGGAGCTTTGTTCCGGACAGAAATGCGAGCAGTTCGACCGCTGTTTCGTGACGCTGATGCATCAGCGGGCCGCCGAAAGCGACATCATCATCGTCAACCATCACCTGTTCTTCGCGGACCTGTCGTTGCGCGACAACGAGTATGCCTCGATTGTCCCCGACTACCAAGCCGTTATCTTCGACGAAGCGCATGAGATCGAAGACATCGCCGGACAGCACTTCGGCATCCAGATCAGCGACTACCGCTTCGAAGAGCTGGCCCGCGACATCCACCACGCGGCTTTCCGCGGAGACTTTGGCTCGAAAGACCTGGACCGCGCCCTGGATGCGTTTCGCATCCGTTTCAACGCCTTCTTCGAGCTGTTTGCCCGCTATCAGGGGCGCAGCGGATTTCGTGACCGCAAAGAGTTCGCCGAGCGGAACGCCAAGGAATACTCCGCGCTGCTGAACACTCTACAGATGCTCGCTACGCAGCTCAAACAAGTGAAGAAGCAGACGGACGAGATACTTCCCCTTCAGCGCCGCACGGCTGAGCTGGATAAGGAGACGCGCTTCCTGATCGAGAGCGAGGATCAGCGCTTCGTTCATTGGGTGGAAAAGAGGGCGCGGGCGACGTTCCTGCAAGCCACGCCGATCGACGTTTCCGAACTCTTGCAGCAGCGGCTGTTTGAGAAAGTCGGCACGGTTGTGCTGACCTCGGCGACGCTGGCCGTGGGAAGCCGGTTTGGCTACATCCGGGGCCGCTTGGGCCTGCAGTCAGGGCGGGATCTGGTCGTGCCGGGGCACTTCGATTTCGAGCATCAGGTGCTGTTTTACGTGCCTCCGAAACTGCCTGAACCGCGCTCGGAGGAGTTCGTCAAGGCGGCTTCGGACGAGGTCCTGCGGATCTTGCGGTCGAGCCGCGGCCGTGCTTTCGTGCTGTTCACCAGCTATCAGCAAATGCGGGCGGTTCACGACTTTGTGTCGTTTGCGATCGAGTATCCAACGCTGCTGCAAGGCTCGGCGCCGAACTCGGCCTTGCTCGACGAATTCCGCTCGACGCCAAATTGCGTGCTGTTCGCCACGGCGAGTTTCTGGCAGGGCGTCGATGTACCGGGAGCGCAGTTGAGCTGCGTCATCATCGACAAATTGCCGTTCGCGGTCCCCTCCGATCCGGTTGTCGAGGCGCGCATTCGAAGTGTTCGAGAAGCGGGAGGCAATCCGTTCTTCGATTACCAAATCCCCCAAGCCGTCATTTCTCTCAAGCAAGGTTTCGGCAGGCTGATCCGAAGCAGCAAGGACCGCGGAACGCTGGTGCTGCTCGACAACCGCGTCCTGAAGCAGCGCTATGGGGAGATTTTTCTCGAGAGCCTTCCGGACTACACGTTTACGACGGCGTTCGAGGATGTGGAGCAGTTTTTCGGGGGCTGACCAAGCGGAGCCGGATTGCGTAACGAGAACAGCAGGCTACTACGTTGTTCCGTTGAGCGGTTGAGCCGCCTGTCCTGAATTGCGGCGAGCGCTGGCCATGCGTCGAGAAGAGTCTCGGCGCGGCAAGCTGAGAGCTTGCGCCACTACGGCTCAATTGCTCAACGGTTCAACCGCTCAACCGCTCAATGTCAACGGAAGCCTTGCTCGCACCATCTATCTTCGGTACGGTAGACTTGGGTTGCTGTGATCGGCAAAACCATCAGCCACTACAGGGTCACCGCCGAACTCGGCCGGGGCGGCATGGGTGTCGTTTACAAGGCCGAAGATACGACGCTGCGCCGCACGGTTGCCCTGAAGTTCCTGCCCATCGATAAGCTGGCGAGTGAAGAAGAAAAGGCTCGCTTCCTCCGCGAGGCTCAAGCCGCAGCCGCGCTCAACCATCCCAATATCTGTACCGTCTACGAGATCGGTGAGGCCGACGGACACACGTTCATCGCCATGGAGTTCGTCGAGGGGCAGAGCGTCAAGGATAAGGTGCGGGCGCGGCCGCTGCCGCTGCCGGAGTCGCTAGAGATCGCGATCCAGGCAGCGCAGGGTTTGCAGGCGGCACATGAAGAGGGAATCGTCCATCGGGATGTCAAGAGCGCCAATCTGATGGTGAGTCACAAAGGGCAGGTCAAGGTCATGGATTTCGGCCTCGCTCAGGTCGGAGATCGCAGTCAGCTCACCAAGACCGGAACGACTTTGGGCACGTCATCCTACATGTCGCCCGAACAAGCCAAGGCCCAACCCACGGATCGGCGGTCGGACATCTGGTCGCTGGGGGTCGTGCTCTACGAAATGCTGACCGGACAGCTTCCGTTCAAGGGGGAAGTCGAGGCGGCGGTGGCCTACGCGGTGGTCAACACCGAGCCGGAACCGCCGACGGCGCTGCGTAGCGGCTTGCCGATCGAGATCGACCGCGTAGTAGACCAAGCATTAGCGAAGGACCCTGAGGAACGGTATCAGCACATCGAAGGAATGCTGGTTGACCTGCGGGCGCTTCAGAAGGGGGAAACTCGCTCGGTCTCGCGGAGGAGACGTCGGGGGCGCAGGCGACGCTCGATCCTCGTCGGAGCCGCTTCCGCCGCCGTGGCCGTGCTCCTTGGGGCGTTCAGCCTCGATTGGTTTGGCCGGCGTCCGGCGGACGAAATCCTCCAACCCGAGGCGTCGGTTGTGGTGTTGCCGTTGGACAACCTCTCCGGCGACCCCGAGCAGGAGTACTTCAGCGACGGGATGACGGACGCCTTGATCGCCGATCTCGGAAAAATTAGCGCTCTCAGAGTCATTTCCCGGAGGTCGGCGTTGCGCTACAAAGGCACGGGGGAGGCGCTGCTGGAGATTGCGCAACAACTGGGAGTCAGCCACGTCGTGGAGGGCTCGGTCATGCAAGCCGGCAGCCAAGTGCGGATTACGGTGCAACTGGTGGAAGCGGCAACCGACCGGCAACTGTGGTCCGACAGCTTCGTGCGAGAACGGCGAGACATCCTGGTCTTGCAGGCGCAAGTGGCCCGCACGATTGCTGAGCAGATCCAGGTCCAACTGAGCCCGCAAGAGCAGTCCCTGCTGGCCGGCTCCCGCACGGTCAACCCTGAGGCCTACGAGGATTATCTCAAGGGCCGGTTCCACTGGTACAAGTTCACGCCACACGACTTAGAGACTGCCGCCGACTACTTTCAACTTGCCCTAGAAAAAGATCCGAACTATGCCCTGGCGTATGTGGGTCTCGCCGACGCCTTGGCCACGCCTGCTCACATCGGATGGATGCCGACCACGGAGGTATTTCCAAAAGCGAAGGAACTTGTGTTGAAGGCTCTAGCGCTGGACGACAGCCTCGCGGAAGCGCACGACCTTTCAGCAAGAATTAAGTTCGCCTACGACTTTGATTTGTCGGGTGCCGAGGCCGGATTCCAGCGCGCTATCCAGCTCAACCCGAACCATCCCGACGTACGCTTGGTGTACTCCCAACTTCTGGCCGCGACCGATCGTTGGGAGCAGGCGATCGCGGAGGTTCAGCGAGGCAGGGACTTGGATCCGCACAATTCCTGGTTTCAGCATGAGTATGGTCAGCGGTTGTTGTCCTTCGGCCGCTACGATGACGCGATCCTAGAGCTTCAGAAACTGCTCCGCGCCAATCCCAACTTCATAATGGCGCACGAGAGGCTATGGACGGCCTTCTACAAAAAGCGAATGTATGACGAAGCTGTCACCGCAGCGAAGCGGTACTTTGCCTCGATCGGAAACAATGAAGTCGCGGAGATCCTGGAGCGCGGCTACCCGGATGCCGGCTACAGCGAGACCATGAGACTCGCGGCGGAGACGATGGCCGCGCGTTCTAAGCAAACCTACGTCGCCCCGGTCAGAATTGCTCAAGTCTACGCCCACGCGGGGCAGAGGCAGCAAACCTTGGAATGGTTGGAGAAAAGCTACGAGCAGCATGACACGTGGCTCGTCTATGTAAAGGCGGATCCTCTGTTCGAAGACTTCCGCGACGACCCGCGCTTCCAGGGCCTAATGCGACGCATCAACCTTACGCCATAGTTGGACCAACTGAACTTAAGTGCTGGACCGGGGTCACGCGGAAGCGGGCTACATGGCAGCCATGAGCCTCGCGGCGGACACGCTGGCAGCGCGCTCACGCACAGCCTACGTTGCGCCCGCGAACCTGGCGCGAACCTATCCCTTTGCCGGGAAGAAGGACCAAGTCCTCGATTGGCTGGAAAAGGCTTGCGGGGCGCGCGACCCTAACATGCTTCAGATCAGTGTGTTCCCGCCTTTTGACTTTTTGCGCGACGAGCCGCGCTTCCGGAATCTGCGGCGCCGCATGAACCTGCCACTTTAGATTGGGGGGGCGTTGGGCATTTCCCGCGGTGATCCCATAGCTATTCATGAATCGCGGCAAAGGGGGTATCCACTTGCTTGGACCGCACACTACATGTTGTGGTCGGACCTCGAACTCCCTCCCACGAGCCGACGGTACGGCACCGGATCGACTTGTACGGCGTTCTGATGCAGGCGCTAGAACAGCAATCCGCGCGCCCGTGAACGCCGGCGATTGAAGCGGAATGTGAATTCATCGAGGTAGTAGTCCAAATGCTTCTCGCTCACCGCTCCTTGATGTGTCCCCAGCAGCCACCGCTTCAGAAGCGAAGCCACGCGATGCACACGGGGCATCAGTTTGTGCGCCGGGTCGTCGCTTTGGCTGATAATCGTGACCTGGTGAGTGTAGCCCTTCTTGGCGATCTTGTTGTAGCCTTTCCATCCATCCGTGTGAACCACTGCCCCAGGGCGGACCGATTCTTCAATGAATGGGTGCAGACTCTGGCTTGAGGCGTCGGGCACCCGTCGCAACCGGATGCGGCCGATTCCTCGCCCGTCCTGCTCGGCCGCGACGACAACGATCGCCTTATCTTCGGTTTGCCGGCCGCGGACGCCTTCTTCCTCGCCACCGGCGCAGGTTTCATCCACCTCCACACAGCCGTTGAGCCGATCCCGGCCGGGCCGGACCATGGCCCGTCGCAGCTTGTGGAGCCAGCTCCAAGCTGTCTGGTAGCTGCCCAGGCCGAGCACCTGTTGAAGCCCCAACGCACTCCCTCCGGATTTCTGGCTGGTCAGGCGCCACATGGCCTGAAACCACACTCGCAGGGGCTTTTGCGTCCGTTCAAAAATCGTCCCCGCCGTCAGAGAGGTTCGGCGCCGGCACTTTCTACACTTCAGGTGGCCAGTGTTCGTCAGCCAGGCCTCGCTGCCAGCACATTGCGGACAGCGGAAGCTCTGCCGCCACCGAACCCGCCGCAGAAACGCCAGACATGCCGCTTCCGAGGAGAACCAATCGTCGAACTCCGGCAGAGTTCTGGGATAGTCAACGCCGCCAATAGGATGCGGCCCGGACTCCTCGGCCATCCCGGAATACTACATCTTGTGGCTGGTCCAAGCAAGTGGATACCCCCTTGGGATTGTTTTGACCGCATTCAAACCAGCCCGGAGTTGAGCGCGGCCGCCGACGATGAACTCGAGCAGGCGCAGTCGCGGCTGCTGGAGGCCTGGCAGGGCAAGCAACTCCTCAGCCGCCGCGTGCTGGCCTACGACACGACTAACTTTTACACCTGGGTGGCCAGCAGCAACCAGCGCAACCAGCTGGCGCAACGCGGTCACAACAAGCAGGGGCGGCACAATCTGCGCCAGGTGGGGCTGAGTTACGTGCTCGACGGCGAGCACGGCTTGAGCCTGTGTCATCACCTGTATCCGGGCAACGTCAGCGACAGCAACGAACTGCCGGCGGTGTTGGAGCGCATTGTGCGTCTGCTGGAGCGGCGCCAGATTCCTCGCGAGACGGTGACGCTGGTGCTGGACAAGGGAGCGGCGGCGCTGGCGAACACGCTGGAGCTGGAGCAAGCCGGGCTGGGCTGGATCACGGCCTTGCCCTGGAACCAGGCGCCGCCGGAGTTGCGCCAGCGCCCTAGCGAAGAGTTGACGCCGCTGGGCAGCGCGCAGCCGGGGGTGCGGGCGGCGGCCGAGCGGGCGCTGGTGCACGGCAAAGAATATCTCTGCGTGGTGAAGTACTCGGCCTCGTTCGCCAGTGAACAACTGCACAGCTTGAGCACGTCGCTGACCAAGGCCCTGCAATCGCTCAGGCGGCTGGCGCTGCAGCTGGCCAAGCCCAAAGCGCGCTACACCGAGAAGGGCATTCGCAACCGCATCGGGCGCTGGCTGGCCGCGGCGTTCGTCTCCGAGCTGGTGAATTATCAACTCGAGCGGCGCGACGGCCGCTGGCATCTGACATTCGACGTCGACAACGCCGGCCTGCAGCGTCTGCTGGGGGAGCGCCTGGGACGCACCACCCTGCTGAGCAATCGTCTGGACTGGAGCGCCGCGCAAGTCGTGGCCGCCTACGGCGGTCAGCAACACATCGAGCGCGTCTTCCGCGGACTCAAAGGCGGCGACTGGTTAGGCTGGGGGCCGATGTATCACTGGACCGACAGCAAAATCCGGGTGCATGCCTTCTGCTGCATGTTCGGGATCTCGCTGTTGCAGTACCTGCACAAGCAGGCCGAGGCGGTCTGGCCGGGGCTCTCGATGGAGGAATTGATCGAGCAACTGCGGCAGATCCAGCAGTTTCAACTGCTCTACCCGCGGCAAGGGAAAAAAGGGCCGCCCCGAGTGGCCACCATCTTGTCGAAGCAAACTTTGCCCCAACAAAGCTTAGCGCAGGCACTGCAATGAGATCAGCTCACCGCTAGAGCGGGTAGGTAATACCACACGCTCCCGAGCAACTCCCACAAGATCAACACCTTACACCCCTGTCCGCACCGCTCCCAGTAAAGTCCCGCTAGCCGACACTCAGAGCCCAGCGCATGAGCGCTGGGTCAAGCGGGGCGAACTTGCGCGACTCTGACCGCAGGTTCACACCTGCGGCTCTGATATGCGGGTCGGGAGGCCTCTACTCTACTGGTTGCTGCCACGCCCTGTCGACTTCGGACTTAGCTAAACGGACTTAGCTACAAGATCATCTGTTACAATGAACTCGTGCAAGTCAACATCCATCAAGCGAAGAGCCAACTATCCAAGTTGATCGAACGAGCCCGCTCGGGCGACGAGGTCATCATTGCGAAAGCCGGCAAGCCGGTGGTCAAGCTCGTGCCTGTCGAGCGTAGCTCACGGCGTGAGTTCGGCAGTGCAGCCGGACAGATCACCTTTCAGGAGGGGTGGGATGCTCCCCTGACCGGCCAAGAGCTGTCGGAATTTCTGGGCGAATGACGATTCTGCTCGACACGAACGTATTTCTATGGTCCATTAGCGGGTACGTATCGAAAATTTCGGCCACGGCCAAGCGCGTCCTCGAAGACGACGAAAATGACCTCGTCCTCAGCGTGGCCAGCCTTTGGGAGATCGCGCTCAAGACCCGAGCCGGGAAATTGAGTTTGCCGGAGAGAGGCGAGTTCTTTCGGGACCACATGCGCAGGCTGGGCGTCGAAAAGGTGCTCCCTGTCTACGCAAGTCATGTTTTCGAGATGTTCAACCTCCCCGACCATCACCGAGACCCTTTCGACCGGCTCCTGGTTGCGCAAAGCCGCCACGAGGGCTATCCCATCGTCAGCTCAGACTCGATGTTGCGAAAATATCCGATCGAGGTTATTTGGTGAATGCAGTCCTTGATCGACGTCGCCCAAACATTCCGCCAAACCGAGATCTTTTTCACCGGAGTCAATGGCTTCGTCGGCAAGATCATCCTCGGTCTGTTGCTGCACCGCTATCCTGATTTCAAGCACCTGCACGTGCTGATCCGGCCGCGACGGAATCTCAGCGCGAATCAGCGTTTCGAGAAGGAGGTTCTCTGCTCCCCAGCGCTCGAGCGAGTGGTTGCCCGGTATCCCAAGCAAGCCCTGATCACGAAGATCACCGTTTGGAGCGGCGACACCAGCCTCCCCAACGGCGGTCTCGGCGAATCCGAGGTCGAGTCTCTCGGAGGGCGCATCGGCCTGATTCTCAATTGCGCTGGGCTCGTCGACTTCTTTCCGCCGCTGGACGAATCACTCCGAGCCAACGTCGATAGCGTCGAGCAGCTCACGGCGCTGGCGAAGCGTCTCGGCGCCAAGTTCCTGCACGTCTCGACGTGTTATGTGGCAGGCGCAACCGATGGCCTTGTGGAAGAAACCGAGCCGATTTCGGGGTTCTACCCGCGCAGGAAAAACGCCTCGGACACGAGCTTCGATCATAGGGCCGAGATAGCTGACTGTCGAGAAAGGGTTCAGCAGATCCGTGAAGCGTCGCGGGACGGGAAGCACGGGCGGGCGCAAGCCATCGCCAGCCGCCTGACTGAGTTGGGAAAGCAACGCGCCAGGCGCTGGGGATGGGTGAACACCTATAGCTACACGAAAAGCCTCGGTGAGCAGGTTCTTGCATCCCAGCGGGGGCTCGACTATGCGATTGTTCGCCCGGCGATCGTCGAAAGCTCCTTGCGCTTCCCATTCCCCGGATGGGTAGAGGGCGGCCGCACCGCCGCGCCACTGGTGTTGATGGCGATGAGCGGATTGAAGGACTGGCCGGTGCGCCGCGAGATACCGCTCGAAGTCGTCCCGGTCGACCTCGTTGCCGGCGCTATCCTGATCACCGCCGCCCTGCTGCTTCACGGTGAGCAGCAGCACGTCTACCAGCTTGCCACGGCCGATACAAATCCCCTCGGCTTGGGATGGCTCGTCGAACTGCTCGACGACGAGGCCCGCCGCGCACCGAAAAACGGCAGCCGAGGTTCGCCCTGGTGGCTCGATCCGTTCGGCCGGTTGCGCTTTCATTCAGAGGAAAGCGCCCGCCGGCGCCGCTCGAAGCTCCAGCGCCGTGTCGAGCGGGCAGAGGCGGCGGCGGCGATATTAGAAGGAGTCTTGGATCGAACCGGACTCCCGGGAAAACGGAAGTTGCAGGCCGCCAGGACTTCTCTGAGGACCCTCGGCTTGCAACTTGGCTTCCGCGAGCAGACCCTCGAGCAATACCTGCCTTTCATCCTGCATCACCGCTACGTTTTCGAATCCCAAAACACCCGCGAAGCAGTGAGGCGGATCTCTGAGGAAGACCGCGCCCGCCTCCCCTGGAATCCCGAGCAAATCGACTGGAACACCTATTGGCGCCGAAACCAAATCCAAGGCATCAAACGCTGGGTCGAACCCGAAGCCGTGCGCCAATGGTCGTTCAAAATTTAGACGAGCGCGAAAGGCACTCTCGCCTGTTTGCCTTTTAGAATAGTAGGACTGGCGCTCTTGCCTGTACGCTTTCGCTAAACCCGCCGCCATTCGGTTTTGGCACGAACTTGCTAAGTCACCCAATCATGGCAACCCCAGCCGCAAAGCTCGACCAGCAATCGTCGGAAATGCTCACGATCGTGCGCGAGCTGCTGAGGGAGCTAGGCTCCCGCCAGGCCGCGCAAAACGTCACGATCGATTCCTCATTCGACCGCGATCTCGGTCTCGGAAGCCTCGAGCGGGTCGAGCTTCTTGTCCGGGCGGAAAAGCGTTTCAACTGCCGCCTGCCCGACGAAATCGCCCAGCGAGCCCAGACCCCGGCGGAATGGATCGAGGCTCTCTCAAACGGCGGGCAGGTGCAAACCAAGCCGGAGCGCTTCCCGATCGAGCCATCAAGCGATGCTCCGCCGCCGCCCGCGGAGTGCAAAACGTTCGTGGACGTACTGCGCACCCAAGCCGGCACAGAGCCCGACCGAATCCAAATCCACCTATTGGAAGGCGACTCGGGCCAAACGATCACTTACGCGCAACTTCTCGAGCGTTCCCAGCAAGTCGCCGCGGGGCTGCTCGAGGCGGGCCTCAAGCGCAACGACACGGTAGCCATCATGCTGCCGACCGGCGAGGACTTCTTCTACTCATTCTTGGGGACCATGCTGGCGGGCGGCATCGCGGTGCCAATCTATCCGCCGGCGCGTCCCGACAAGATTGAAGAATATGTTCGGCGCCAGGTCCAAATCCTGGCGAACGCCGAGGTGCGGTTTCTCATTTCGTTTGAGCGGGTCAGGGCCGTCTCCCAGGTGATGCGGCTGAGCCTGCCGGCGCTGTGGGAAGTTACCACGGTAGCGGCCTTGCGACAACGCGGCATGGGTGCTCCAGGGTCCGATGTCCAGCCAGCCGACAGCTACTTCATTCAGTACACGTCCGGGAGCACGGGCAACCCCAAAGGGGTCGTCCTCAGTCACTCCAACGTCCTGGCCAACGTGAAGGGCATCGGCTGGGCGGTGCAGGCGCGGCCCGACGATGTCGTTGTGACCTGGTTGCCCCTCTACCACGACATGGGCTTGATCGGCTCCTGGCTGTTCAGCCTCTATTACGCCTTTCCCATCACGGTCATGTCGCCGCTGGCCTTTCTGTCACGGCCCGAGCGCTGGCTCTGGGCTCTGAGCGACTCTCGTGCAACGCTGTGCCCGGCGCCGAATTTCTCCTACGAGCTGTGCGCCCGCAAGATCACCGACGACGCGCTGGAGGGCGTGGACCTCAGCCGCTGGCGAGTCGCGATCAACGCTGGAGAAGCAGTGCTGCCAGCGACGCTTGAACACTTCGCTAAACGGTTCGAACCCTGGGGCTTCCGTCCGGAAAGCTACATCCCGTGTTACGGCTTGGCGGAATCGTCGGTGGCCCTGACGTTCCCTCCGCTCAACCGGCGGCCGCTGATCGACACCATCCGCCGCGATATTTTCGAAACAGAGGGGAGGGCTGTTCCCGCCGCGGACGGAGACGAGAACGTGATCCGTTTTGTCGCCAACGGCCTGGCCTTGCCGGACCACGAGATCCGTGTGGCCGACGGCGACAACAACGGCCTGCCCGAACGTGTGCGCGGCCGGGTTCTGTTCCGCGGACCTTCGAAAACTTCAGGCTATTTCCGCAACCCAGAAGCCACTTCCACCGTGACAACGGCCGGCGGCTGGATGGACAGCGGCGATCTCGGCTACCAGGCCAACGGCGAACTCTACATCACCGGCCGCGAGAAAGACACCATCATCAAGGGCGGTCACAACATTAGCCCCCAAGAAATCGAGCTCGCCGCGGCCGGCGTTCCCGGCGTGCGCCGCGGCTGCGTTTCAGCGTTCGGGACACTGGACCACGACAGCGGCACCGAACGGCTGATCGTCGTCGCCGAAACACGCACACGCACACGCGACCGTGCCGAGCTGAACCGTATCGAGAGGGAGGTCATCAAGATCGTCGACGCAGAGGTCGGCATGCCGCCCGACCAGGTGGAACTTGTCCCGCCGCAAACGATTCCAAAGACTTCCAGCGGGAAAATCCGCCGCAACGAGACCCGCAAACTCTATGAAGCCGGTGAACTCGTGGGAAGCGTGCGTCCCGCTTGGATGCAGATTGCCCGGCTCTGGGCGGAAAACGCCGGCGGCTGGGCCCGGCTGGCGGCAAGCGAGGCTGGGTCGAAGTTCGCTCAACTATATCGAGCGAGCGTGACTCTAAAAGCCGCTATCGCCTTCGGCCTGCTGGCAAGGCTGATGCCAACCCGGCAGGCGGCGGCTCGGGTAGCCCGGCGTGGCGCACGCCTGATGCTGGCCGTGAACCGGCGGCGGCTCCGAGTTAGCTCGAACGGCCAGCTCGACGGGGCGCGGCCCTTCGTGATGGTGGCGAACCGGTCGAGTTCGGCTGACCTGCTGACTCTTGTCGCGGGACTGCCCCCGGCAGTGCTGCTGGCCGAGGAGGGGGGATTGTCGGGCCTTCCGCTGGGCGCCGCTTTCCTGCTCGAGCCTTTGGTCATCCCCCCCGTGGATAGAGCGACGACGATGCCCGGAGGGACTTTTGAACAGAGGATCACACAAGCCCTCCGCGCTGGAGAATCCGTGCTCGCGCTGGCGGAAAGCGCGCCGGGCGCCCCGCTGGAGCGCAACCGCTATCGTCTGGAACCAATCCGCGCAGCCGCTGAAGCGTCGGCCGGAATCGTCCCCGTTCGCATTGATGCAACGGGCCGGAGCTTGGAGGGGGGCGATCCCGGCCCAAGCTCGGCGCAAGCCTCGATCACGCTGGGGCCCCCAATTCGGACCGGTCTGAGAGATCTCAATGGAATTACTCAATTGCGAGACCAGCTCCGGCAAGCCATCGCGGCGCTGTGAGCGTCCCCTCCCCAAGTCGGCAGGCATTGCTGGTGCTGGCCGATTGATTGGTACAATGCTGTCCTCGGAATTAGTGCACACTTTTTAGACCTGCGGCTTTTTAGTCCCGTAGCGCAGGGCTCGAAGAGACCTGCGGCCTTTGCTTTTTAGAATGTTCGAATCCCTCTACCTGAACGCCCTCGGCTGTTTCCTGGCCGGCTCGATTCCGTTTGCCGTGGTGGCGATGTGGGGATCGGGCATCGACATCCGCCAGGTCGGTTCGGGCAATCCCGGTTTCAACAACGTCTTGCGCGTAAGCAAGGGGCGGGCGGTCATCGCGCTCATGGGCGACATGGGGAAGGGCTTTTTGCCCGTGTGGTGGCTGCTGCAGTCCGGGGAACCGCAAGATTACGGCTGGTTCTATGGGTTTGCCGCTGTATTCGGACACTGCTATTCCCCGTGGCTGAAGTTCAACGGCGGAAAAGGAATTGCGACATCCGCCGGCGTCATGCTGGTTCTATTTCCCCAATGGGCGGCCCTTTCAATGGGCTTTTTCGCCGTAATCCGGTTGCTGGCGAGCCGATTGAAATGGCCCGAGGCCGGAATGATCGGCTCACTGGCCACCTGGCTGCTTTTTACCGCCCTGATGTTTCTCTACGGAGGATCGCTCGACCTCCGCAACGCCGCCCTGATGACCCTTTTTCTCGGCTGGCGGCACCAGCAGAACTTCCGCAACCTCTTCGCACCCCGCTAGAGCCACCCGTAAGAAATCGTCGGTACGCTCCATCGGCGCTTTGCGCAAGGCAGCGCCGACACTCGGGCCGGCGCAAGCGTGGACTTCCGTCCACGCCCTGGCGTTCCTGTATTTTCGCACCACGTGGCGCAAGCTCTCAGCTTGCCGCGTCGGCACTCTTGCCGACGCTTGTGCCGCCAACCATCACCCGTCACTGAACAGAACCCTGCCCTCCAGCGCCCGCCCCATCCCCCGCCGTTTCATAAAATGGGGCTTTTCCGTGAAATAGACGGAATTGTCAAACATTCTCCAATCCCGACCTCCAACACTGGCTTGACAAACCCCAACCCGCCCATACAATGAGATCAAAGACCGGGTAAGAATCTCCACCGGACCAGCGCGACAGCTTCCCGGGACAGTCTCGCGTTGCTCTCCGCCGTGGGTGAATCCCCGCAAGCGGCTTCAGGTGAAAGTAATCAGAGCCCCAAACGCAAGTGCGGGGTCAGCCTGCGCAAGTGCGGGGTCAGCCTGCGCGCCAACCTCCGATCCCGAGGGACTGGGTGCGCGGCGCGCGGCAAACCGTCCCCGCTACTTTCGCCGCCGAAGGACCGTATGCAAGCCTCCTCCATGTGGCTTCTGTCAGGGAGCGGGCCTGGTCTGCAAAACGGAGCACTGAGAGGCCTCTCAACCAAAGAAGGCAAGCGCAGGGTGGGCCTGCCGCAATCTAAAAGGATGGAAGAATTCGAAAGCGAAAAAGGGCAACCCCCGGGAACGAGAAAAGGGCAATGCCCGGGAGCGGAAAGGGCCAACGCCCGGGTTGCCAAACCCGCCTTGTCTCGGGTGCGAACATCCACGCCGTCGGCAAAACGTCCCGGCGGCTGGGCGTGGCGCGCGCCTCCTGGCGGGCCGCGTCGGCCTCCGGGCCGACGTCTGGAGTTTCTACATTTCGAGGGCTTGATGTTTTGTCGAGGAGCAGGTTTCTTGCTTTCTCCGTTGCTGGCTCTCAGGCCGTGATCATGTCTAGATAAAGTCAGTCGGTCTATTTTATTGTTGACAGACCGACTGAAGTGTGTCATTCTAACTCTGGAACCTCCCTGGCCCCACTCAGCATGGACTCCGAACTCAAAGATCTTATCCTCGATACTATCGAATCCTCCCTCGACGCTCAGCTTCGCGCTGTCCGCCGACTCCGCAAAGATCCTCCCCCGGCTCCCTCCAGCCCGCCTTCCCGTCTGTCTCAGGTTAATATGGCATTTGACATACTTAAAAAGGCCCGCAGCCCTCTCCACGTCTCCGATCTGATCGACCGCATCCATTCCCACTTCGGCGTAGCCGTCGACCGCGAAAGCCTCGTCTCCTCCTTGTCGAAGAAAATCGCTCGCGGCGACCGCTTCGTCCGCACCGGAAAGAACACGTTTGGCTTACGAAAACCATCTTCGGAACCAGCTTCAGAAAAGGAGTCCCCATGACACTGTTAGAGAACTTCACCGCGATCACCTCCCGCTGGCGAGGGACGTTTCCCCAGCGGCGCACGCATCTCCGCGCCCAGCGCCAGGCGCTGGGTTCGCTGGTCTGTCTGGGACGCCGCACCCTGACGCGCATCATCTGGACCAACGGCGGCTCGCAGCGCAGCTGGAGCGCCGAGTATTTCCTGCATTCGCGCTGCCAGTGGCAGCCGCAACAGTTGTTTCAGCCCATTGCGGAAAGCGCTTTGGCGTGGTGCCGGGGACCTCTGATCGGCGTCGCCGTCGATGACACTCGTCTGCACAAAACCGGCCGCTCGATCGAACAGGCCTGCTACCAGCGCGATCCCATGTCGCCGCCGTTTCATTGCAATCTGATGCTGGGATTGCGCTTCTTGCAAGCCTCGCTGCTGCTGCCGCTCGAGCAGCAGGGAGTTGACGCGCGTGCGCTGCCGATCCGCTTTCAAGACGCTCCGGCGGTGAAAAAGCCCGGCCGCCGGGCCGACGCCGAGCAGCGCCAGCAATACCGCGAACAAGTCAAGCAGCACAATCTTTCGCGGCGCTTCGTCGAGATGATGAGGGAGTTGCGGCAGAGTTTGGATGAAGCCGGGGCGCGCCGCCAGACGATGGTGCTGGCCGCCGACGGCAGCTTTTGCAACCGCACAGTTTTTACGGCCCCGCGCGAGCGCAGCGAGATCATCGCCCGCGCCCGCAAGGACGCGCGGCTGTGCTGGAGGGCGCCGGCCGGGGGGCGGCGTTTTTACGGAGTCGAGAAGTTCACGCCCGAGCAAATGCGTCAAGACGGCAAGGTAAAGTGGCAAAGGGCCAGGATTTTCTACGGTGGCCGGTGGCGCAAGATCCGCTACAAACAGCTGCGCGGGGTGCTTTGGCAGGGCGGAGCGTGGCGCCAGCCGTTGCGCTTGTTCGTGGTGGCGCCGACGGCGTATCGCAAGCGCAAAAGCGGCCGCTTGTACTATCGGCGTCCGGCGTACTTGCTGACCAGCGACCTCGACAGCAGCGCGAAAGCCCTGTTGCAGATCTACTTCAACCGCTGGCAGATCGAAGTCAACCACCGCGAGGAGAAGGACACGCTGGGAGTCGGCCAGGCACAGTTGTGGAACGGGGTGGCGGTACCGAAACAGCCGGTTTTGGCGGTGGCGGCCTACAGCGCTTTGCTGCTGGCTTCGCTCCAGAGCTACGGAGCGAAGCGAGGAGAGCAGTACGCGCCGCTGCCGAAGTGGCGACGGGACGCCAAGCGGCCTTCTTGCCTGGATCTGATCACGCTGTTGCGCAAAGAAATGGCCGAACACCCCGAAATACTGGCCCCGCTGGGCCTCCATCCCAGCTATCAAGGCTTCACCGCCGCTGCCGCAGCCTGAAAAATGTAGAAACTCCAGGCGTCGGCCTCCGGGCCGACGTCCCACGGCTGCGCCCTTCCGCGTCGGGCGGTGCCCCGGCCTCCAGGCCCACCGTCCGCCGCCTGAAGCTCATCGTCCAACCCGCGCAAGACATGAAAACCACACGAATCGCACGGAAAACCGTACTTTCTGACATGGAATCTGCCATCGGGCCGCCGCCCCCTCGAAGCCAAACCACTGAAAACAAAAACACTATCCGTTTCCGTCGAAGACAGAACGCCCCAATCAGGCAAATCTAGCCGAAACCCTGCCAAACTGTGCCAGATCCTGCCACTTTGTGCCATTCGTAAAGAAACTTTATACTCCCAACCGGCAACCTCTTTCGTTTCAGTTACTCGCCACTGCGGCTGCGGAGTGCGGAATGTAGAAACTCCAGAGCGTGGACTTCCGTCCACTGCCTCTGTCCGGCCGTCTGACATTTTCTGTATCAGCCCAACCGGCCTTTCGCCCCCGTAGCGCGGAACTCGGAGAGACCCGCGGCCTTTCGCTCCCGCCGTTATCTGGAAGTGAACGGCCGCGGGTCTCTCCGAGTTCCGCGCTACCACGTGCGGTCTCCCCGTCTGCCTACTATAGGGATTGCCGGACGATTGGAGCTCCGGCAGGCCGGCGATCCAACTCGCCGGCGGGAAACTACATGGAGGCAAAGAAATGAACGACCGATATAACGATTTGCGAACATTCTCACTTTCTCAGAGAGCCGGCACCATAAAAATGGTTGCGGCTGCGGTAGTCGTGCTCATCGTGCTGGTCAACTCGTTTGGAACTGTGGGCGCGGGCGAGCGAGGAGTGGTGTTAAGGTTCGGCGCCGTGCAAGACAGGGTACTGGACGAAGGGATGTATTTCATTATTCCGTTCGTCGAAGACGTCATCTTGATGGACGTGAGGATTCAGAAATTCGAGACCAGAGCGGCGGCCTCGTCTAAAGATCTGCAGATGGTTTCGTCGGGGATCGCGTTGAACTACCACGTCGATGCAACAGCGGTGAACCAGGTGTATGGGACGTTCAGGTTGGCCTATAGACAGACGATCATCGACCCAGCGGTGCAGGAGTCGGTCAAGGCGGCGACGGCCCAATTCACAGCCGAAGAGCTGATCACCCGGCGACCGGAAGTCTCAGCACAAATCAGAGAGATCCTTGCCGGCAGACTGAGGGAATACAACATGATCGTGGACCAGTTCAGCATTACGGAACTCAATTTCTCGGATCTCTTCATCCAGTCGATCGAAGCGAAACAGGTAGCCGAGCAATCCGCTCAGAAGGCAGAGAACGATCTGACGCGCATCAAGGTCGAGGCCGAGCAAACGATCGCCGCGGCCAAGGCCGAAGCCGAATCCCAGCGCCTGCAGAGCCAGACGATCACGTCGAACATCCTGCAGCTCCGGGCGATTGAGAAGTGGAACGGAATCTTGCCGCAAGTCACCAGCGGCGCGACTCCGTTTATTGATTTGAAGAAGATGGGCGCTGGCGGCTAAGGCGCAGCCAGCAGGGACCGGCACTCTTGCCGGTCCGCGTCTCAGCAGTTCCGCCGAGACCTCTGAAGGGAGGTCGGGCTTCTAACGTGCAAAGCACTCGGCAAGCCGCGGGAGTTGCCGCAAAAGGGCGCTCCCTCCAGGCCATATAGTGAACCGAGCCTCCTCGAGGCCCATCGCGTGGTTTACGAGATCAGCGGTGACGGCGCGGCGCCGCCGGCAGGCTCTCTGATATCGCCGCGCCGCGCGCCGCGCTGAAGCTTTTGTTAAACTCCGAGTTTGCGTAGCTGCCCTCGCGTGGGCGCTTTCGGCCTATCGCGAGGGCGAATCAGGAGGAACAATGAGTCGACCGGTAACCTTATTCACAGGCCAGTGGGCCGATCTGCCTTTGGAAGTGCTAGCGGAAAAGGCGGCCAGTTGGGGCTATGACGGGCTCGAGCTGGCCTGCTGGGGCGACCACATGGATGTCAAGCGCGCCGCCGCCGACCCCCAGTATTGCGACGGGCAAAAGGCCATTCTCGAAAAGCACGACCTGCGGCTCTTCGCTATTTCCAACCACTTGGCCGGACAGTTGGTGTGCGACCCCAATGACGACACCCGCTCGGACGGGTTCGCGCCGGCTGAGTGCGCGGGCGACGCCGGCAAGAAGCGCGCCTGGGCCGTCGAAGCGATGAAGAACTCGGCGCGCGCCGCCAAAAATCTCGGGCTCACGGTGGTCAATGGCTTTACAGGATCTTCGATCTGGCACCTGCTCTACGGTTTTCCGCCTGTTGCCGACGAAACGATCGACCAGGGCTACGAATATTTCGCCGAGATGTGGAACCCGATTCTCGACGTCTTTGACGAATGCGGCGTTCGTTTCGGCCTCGAAGTGCATCCCACCGAAATCGCCTATGACGTGGTCACTGCTCACCGGGCGCTCGAAGCCATCGGTCAGCGCGAGGCGTTCGGATTCAACTTCGACCCCAGCCATTTTCACTGGCAGAGCATCGACCCGGTTGTCTTTCTGCGGGAGTTCCGGGACCGCATCTGCCACGTCCACATGAAAGATTCAGCCATTCAGTTGAACGGGCGCAACAGCATTCTCGGGTCGCACCTCAACTTTGGGAAAGAGGGCCGCGGCTGGGACTTCCGGTCACTCGGCCACGGTGGCGTCAACTTCGAAGAGATCATCCGCCAGTTGAACCACAACGGCTACGATGGTCCGCTCTCCATCGAGTGGGAAGACAGCGGCATGGAGCGCGAGCACGGCGCCAAGGAGGCCTGCGAGTTTACCAAGCGGGTGGACTTCAAGTCGTCGGGGCGGGCGTTTGACGCGGCGTTTTCCGAGTAGGGGGAGTCACTTTTCATAGGGTTCCGCTTCGCTCCGCCCTTGGGCTACGATCCGGCGCCGCTTCGTGGCTCAAGGCTCTCCACCGAGTGGGGCGCGGACTTCCGTCCGCGTCGGCGACATGGTAGGGACCGGCTCTCAGCCGGTCCTCTTGGGTCGAACCGAACGCGGTGATGGGAAGCGAGGAACGCGGACGAGCATGAGTGACGAGCATGAGTAGTGAGGCGAAAGGTTCAACGTTGCTGCGAAGCGAGGACTGGCTGGCGGTTTGGCTGGCGTTCCTGATCATCGGCGCGGTTCTGATCGGCGTTCGTCCGCAGTTGGCGAAATTCACTTGGGCGCTGGATACGGAAGTGATCTCGGCAGCTCACGCGATCAAACCGGCCGTTGACCAAATCGAGTCACAAGCAGAGGCAGCCGGAGCCGCAGCGCTCTCCTCAGCCGCTGTTGCATTGAAAACCGCTATCGAAGCCGCTGATCGCACGGGTATCGCGGAGGCGGCTCAAGCGCTTGCATCCGCCGCCGAGAGCGTCCAGGACACCGCGCTACAAGAAACGGTCGCGGCGGTTCAGGCTGAGATCGGCAGCAGCACCGGGGCGACCCTCAGCAAGGTGTTTACGGCCGGCAATCTCTCCGGGGCGCTGATCATTGCCGTGGGATTCCTCGTTATCTCGGCAATCGGTGTCGCGCTGATGGGCGGCAACGCCGCTCAGTACGCGATCGGTTTCCCGGTTGTGTTCGCTCTAGCACTCGTGGCGTTGTTGCTGGCCGGCAACGTCACGATCAAGTATTTCGGGTTCGAGTTCGTCATCTTCGCGCTGCTGATCGGCCTGTTCATCAGCAACGTCATCGGCCTGCCGTCCTGGCTGCGGGAAGCGGTGCGGACGGAGTACTACATCAAGACCGGCCTGGTGATCATGGGGGCCGGAGTCTTGTTTCGCGAGATCATGCAAGCCGGGCTGCTCGGGCTGGCGCAGGCGGTTCTTGTGATCGGAGTCGTCTGGTACGCCTGTTTCTACATCGCGAAAAAGCTGCGCGTGGATGATGAGTTCGCCGTCATACTTTCGACTGCCGTGTCGATTTGCGGCGTCTCAGCGGCGATTGCCGCCTGCGGTGCGATCCAGGGCGACCGCAAGAAACTCTCCTACGTCACGTCACTGGTATTGATCGTCGCGGCGCCGATGATGCTGGTGATGCCGTGGATCATTCGTGGGTTCGATATCCCCGAAATCGTCGGCGGGGCTTGGATGGGCGGGACGATCGATACGAGCGGGGCAGTCGTGGCCGCCGGAGCCCTGCTGAGCGAAGCCGGAATGAAGGCCGCCGTGATCGTCAAGTTCTCCCAGAACGCCCTGATCGGCGTGGCGGCTTTTGCGCTCTCCGTGTGGTGGACCGTTCGCTCCGGCGCCCGCACGGGAGAGCGCCCCAGCGCCACGCTGATTTGGGACCGCTTCCCGAAGTTTGTCCTGGGATTCATGGCTGCTTCCGTCGTGTTCTCGTTTCTCATTGAACCCGCAACGGTCGGCGAAGTGAAAGGGCTGTTGAAGGGTCTCCGCACGATGTGGTTCGCGCTGGCGTTCGTTTGCATCGGCCTCGAAACGCAATTCAGCGACCTCGTCAAGATGGATGAAGGCCGCCCGGCCCTAGCCTTCCTAGGAGCTCAAGCGGTCAACGTCATCTGGACGCTGTTGATTGCGTTCCTGCTGTTCGGCGGAGTTCTCTTCGAAGTGCCGTTGTTCGAGTAGGTGGGGGATCCAGATAATGGTGGTCCACTGCGCGTGAACAAGATACGCTTGTGGTGAAGGAATTCCGCGAAGCCTGGCAGGCAGTTCACCCAGTGTACACTGCCCCAGTTGCGAAAAATACAGCCAGCTATTTTTTCTCGGGCATCCACTCTTCCAGATCCACGCCCAGCGCATCCGCGACTCGGTTGATGTAATTGAAGTAGGAGATCACCTGCACGGCGTCGTGAATGGCCGTGCCGGAAAATCCTTGCGCGCGCAACAACTCGAGATCTCCGGGTGACATCTCGGAAGGCCTCAGCGTAAGCTTCTGGGCAAACTCAAGCAGCGCCCCGGTGGCCGCGTCGAGTCCCGCCCGTCGCCAGTCGTTTTTGATCTTTTCCGCCAGCCTTGTGCCGACCTCAGCCCGGAGGTCGTGTGTATGTGCTTCCAGTCAATAGTGGCATTTGTTGGCCTTCGACACCACAACCGCCAGCATCTCCCTCTGGGCCCGTGTCAGGGGCGAGGGGCCGTGAACGCTCGCCAGATAAAGCCCCATCGAAGCCCGCAGTGTTGGCGGCGACAAACTCATCACCTTGACGATGTTCCATACCTTTCCCGCGCGCCTGACGGCGGCGTCATAGCTCCGCCGCAGCTCGCCCTGGGCTTCACCTTCGGGTATCGTTTCAATCCAAGCCATGCGAACATTGTCGCACCGGAATTTCAGCGCGGGACGAGAGAAACAGTTTGACGCGCCGCGCCAAGCTCATGTGTCCGCGGCGGGGAGCGAGGGCATGGCTTCGGCGGTGACTATGCTTGCCCGGGGCTCACCCGGGCTCACCGGCTTGCCGGGGGAACCAGCGCCGCATCTGCTATCTTCCTAGTATCCGCCGGAGTTACCGCCCATGATCTTTCTCTCCACCCGTTTCGCTATCATCCTGGCATTCACGCCCGTGGTTCTTATCGCCGAGAGCGTGGAGTTCCGCTTCTCTCCTGGGGAGGGCGACACCCAGGTGATCACCAAACGTCATACCCGCGCTCATCATCGCGATGAAAAGGTGCAAACCGACGTAAACGAAACGAAGGTCCGCACCACGGCGACGAAGTCCGGGGATGGCTACTCGATCATTTCCGAGACGCTGGCGACGTCTTTGCGCCGCGATGAACACAATATCGCGAGTCCCATGCTCGAGGCGATGAAGGGCCTGAAGCTGACTTACACAATCAACAGCGAGGGCAAACTGGAAAGCATCGAAGGCTACCGCGGTATACTCGAGAACCTTAAAACAAAGTTTCCGCCGGTTCTGATGCAAACCTTTGGCCCGCTATTTAACGAGCAGTCATTGCGCCAACAGGATAAGGCCGAATGGCACGAGCGCATTGGCCAATTCGTGGGCAAAACGGTGGAGATCGGCAAGGCCTGGACAGCAGAAGAGAGCTACCCGCTGCCGACCGGGGGCAGGACCCCGCTCCACAAGGCGACCATCTTCGAGCGATGGGTCGACTGCGCGGGAAGCCGTTGCCTCCAGTTCAGATACATTTACCACACCGACCCAGCCGAGCTTGCCAAGCTAGCGAATCAGGTTTCCGAGGGGGCTATGGAGATCCCGCCCAAGGCCGGGCAAGCGCCGCCAAAACCTCCAGCCGTTATCACCGGCGGCGGCAAGCGTGTCATCGATCCGGCAACGATGAAAATTCATTTTGAAAAGATTACGCGGACTCTCCAGATGGAATCGAAGACGCCCGGCCAGAGCGCCGTCCCCATCAAAGTTGTCGAAACCCGCGAGTACATTGTCGAGAAAGAGACACCGTGAACGCCGCGTCGTTGGTGTTTCCCAGCGCTTGGCGGAGCAGCTTCGGGTATTTGCGCGGCTGCGCAAAGAGGCTTGGACGCCGTAGCGAGCGTCTCTCCTCCACTGAGCCTCGCCGCCTGGTATACATCCCGGTTCCAGGCACGACATAGGACGGCCGGTCTATCGCGTGCTTCGACCGTCAGGCGGTGAGTAGAGCGGGCTAGAGTCAAGTGCCCCCCGTTGCGGGAGTGTGTAGTTTCGCTGGCTCTGCCCAGCCGGCCTAGGAACCTTCGGCTGGTATAATTCGTTAGATCTCGATCCGTCCAAGCTGCCGAATGAAATACATGCCGCTCGTTTTCAAGAATCTGCTGCGCAATAAGCGGCGCACGATTCTCACGGTCCTTAGCGTCACCGTGTCATTGTTTCTGCTGGGGTTTCTGCTCACGGTTTACGCAGCTTTTTATCACCCGAAAACGAGCGACGAGCACCATGCCCGCTTAGTCACGCGGCACCGGGTTTCACTGACCCAAAGTCTTCCGGAATACTACGGGACGCGCATTCGCGCGGTCGATGGCGTGGAGCAGGTCTGCATCTACAACTGGTTCGGAGGCACCTACATCGATCAGAAGCCCGAACACATGTTCGCGCGTTTCGCCATCGAGGCCGAGAAGGTCTTCAAGGTTCACCCCGAATACGTGATGCCGCCGGAGCAGAAGGAAGCCTTCCTGCGCGACCGGCAGGGGATGGCGGTGGAAAAGTCCATCGCCGAACGGCTGGGATTCGAATTGGGCCAGCGGATCACGCTTCAGGGAGACATCTATCCGTTTGACATGGAGTTCGTGATTCGGGCGATTTTCGAAGCGCCGGCGAACGATCAGTCCACGCTATTTCACTACAAGTATTTGCAAGAGACCCTACCTGAAGCGTGGGGAAATCAGGCCGGAATATTCACCATTCTGGCCCGCTCGGCCGGCGACGTTCCGCGAATCGCTCAGTCGGTCGACGATATGTTTCGCAACTCGCCCGAGCCCACAAAGACCGAGACCGAGGACGCCTTTCAGCAATCCTTTGTCGAGCAGATTGGCAATATCAAGCTGTTCTTGATGTGCATTGCCGGGGCGGTCATGTTCACCATCATTCTGGTCTCGGCCAATACCATGGCGATGTCGACTCGCGAGCGGATTCAAGAAATCGGCGTATTGAAGACGCTCGGTTTCACGGCTCCCGTGATTCTGACGATGATCGTTTCCGAGGCGATGTTGATTGCGGCTGTCGGAGGTTTGCTCGGCGCTGGGCTGTCTTATGTGGTGACCCAGGCGTTGGGAGATTTGATCGTCGGGTTCGTCACCGGCTTCATGATGCCTCTTTGGGGCGTGCCGGTCTGTCTGGCGGTGGCGTTGTTGATCGGCTTCTTTAGCTCGGTCGTCTCGGCGGCTATGGCATCCAATACGAGGATCGCCGACGCTCTCCGGCACACTGGATAGATCGGTTCCTGCTATGGCAATTCCTATTTCTTACAACCTGAGGAACCTGCGGGTCCGCAAGGCCACGACGGTGATGACGGCTCTGGGTATCAGCTTGACCGTCGCGGTGCTTTTGGGAATTTCCGCGCTGGTCGGCGGGCTGCGGTCGTCGCTCGAAGTCACGGGCCACCCGCTGCACTTGATCGTGATGCGCCAAGGGGCGACCTCGGAGCTGGTGAGTATCGTTCCGCAAGAGAAGTTCCAGGTCGTGAAGTTCATGGAAGGTGTCGCCCAACTTGATGGCGAGCCGATGGTCTCGCACGAAGTCATCACCGTCGTGAACTTGAAGTTGCGTGCCGACCCGACGCAAGATGCCAACGTGAACGTTCGTGGTGTTTCCCCGATGGGCATCAAGATGCGGGAGGAGATTCGTCTGCAATCGGGCCGCTGGTTCGAGACCGGAAAGCGGGAAGTTGTAATTGGACGTGGCACGAACGCAGCTCGCGAGGGCACGTCGATCGGTGACAAGGTCGAGTTCGGCCGCGGCGAGTGGGAAGTGGTTGGCGTGTTCGATGCCGGCCAATCGGCGTTCAATAGCGAGATTTGGGGTGACGGCAATTTCATCACATCGGATCTCGGCCGCGGCAACTCACGGAGCTCGGTGCTGGTGCGCGCCCGTGACGCAGTGACCCTGACCGCTCTCAAGAACCGAATGTCCGACGATCAGCGCTTGCAGCTCGAAGGGAAAACCGAGCGAGAATACTATGCTCAGCAGATGTCATCGGCCCAGCCCGTGGAAATGCTCGGCATGCTGGTCGCGGTGATCATGGCTGTCGGCAGCAGTTTTGCCGCCATGAACACGATGTATACGGCGGTTGCGCGGCGGGCGCGGGAGATCGGCGTGTTGCGCATGCTGGGTTTCTCGCGAGGCAGCATTCTGGTGTCGTTTCTGATCGAATCGTTGCTGCTTTCGCTCCTGGGCGGCGTTCTGGGTTGCTTGCTGGTGCTTCCGATCAACGGAATGCAGGGCCGCATCGGCAACTTCGTGACATTCAGCGAGACGACTTTCAACTTCGAGGTCACGCCCATGACTATGGCGATCGGGCTGGCGTTCGCGGCCGTTATGGGAGTGATCGGAGGACTGCTGCCGGCCCGCATGGCGGCTCGGAGCGATGTTCTGAGTTCGATTCGGGATATTTGACGCCGTGGCAAATTGGGGGAAAGACGGGTCTCGCAAAGGCGCAACGAACGCAAAGAAAAATAGTCTTTGGGACGCCTGGGCGCAAGGCGGCGTCTCCCGATTCGCGGCGGGGGATAATCTCTTTCCTCCGCGAATCGTGGCATCCTAAAGGTTCTCCATCGCGGTCAATCATTCGGGACCGTTTCTTGAAAGCCGACAGTCGCGTTCCATGCCGTCCGGAAGCGAAAAAATCGACAAAGGGCTCGACAGCCTCAGGATCGACCGCTCCGAGCAGCGGGCCGGGAAGGGGTCGCCTGCCTGGGCGAAGTGGTGGATTCTTGGCGGCATCGCGCTGTTCCTCGTGTTCGGAATCTGGCGCTTCGGCTTTGCCGAGGCTCGCGCCGTCGAGGTGGAAACGCTTCGTGTTACTCCCCGGACCAGCGGAGACTCGGGCGAGGCCGTCGTCCTGGAAGCAGCCGGATACGTGGTCGCCCATCACAGGATCGAGCTCACCCCGAAGGTCGTCGGCCAGGTGGCCTGGATCGGCGTCGAGAAGGGCGACCCGGTCAAGAAAGATCAGGTGATCGTCCGCCTCGAAGACGCGGAGTATCAGGCCCGCGTCACGCAGACCGTGGGCAACCTGGCGGCCTTGAAGGCGCGGCTGGCCGAATTGCAAGCAGGCTCGCGGCCCGAGGAGATTGCTCTGGCGAAAGCCAACCTTGATGAAGCCAAAGCGGATCTCGAAAACTCCCGCGTCAACCTCGAGCGGGTGCAAAGCCTGACTGACGCCGGCGTCTTTCCCAAGCAGCAGTTGGATGACGCGCGGGCGCGGTTCGAATCCCAAAAGGCAAGAGTTGAATCGCTTGACAGGGCGTTTGAACTGGTCCGCATTGGTCCCCGGCAGGAAGTCATTGACGCTGTCCAGGGCCAGGTCACACAGGCCGAAGGAGAGCTGGCCTATACGCGTACGCGGCTCGAAGCCACTCTCATCCGTGCCCCAATTGAGGGCACGATTCTGGAGCGCAATGTCGAAGTCGGCGAATTCGTCACCACCAGCTTCGTGGGCGAGCGCGGCGCCAAAGGCTACGTCGTTTCTCTGGCGGACTTGAACGACATTCAAGTCGAGCTCGACATCAGCCAGGACGATTTCGCCAAGCTCGGCCCGAATCAACGGGGCACGGTCTGGACCGACGCTTTCCCGGACCGCAAATACAAGGGTAAGATCGTCGAGATTTCTCCGGAGGCGGACCGTCAGAAAGCAACGGTTCAAGTCAAGGTGCAAATCCTCGAACCGGATGACTACCTGCGGCCCGAGATGAACGCCAACGTCGCGTTTTTGGCGGAAAAGAAGCCCGCTGGAGCAACTCCCGCAAAGCCGACGATCGTGATTCCCGCCTCGGCTTTGCGAGATGGGAACGCCGTGTTCGTGCTGCAGGGTGGGCGGGCACTAAGACGCCCTGTTTCCGTTGGGTCCGCAAGCAGCCGCGGAGTCGAAGTGACGGACGGGCTGGTGGGCGGCGAAGATCTGATTGTGAACCCGTCACCGCAGCTCGAAGACGGCGACTCGGTGAGGCCGAAATCAAGATGAACAATAACGTAGTCATTCAAGCCGAACAATTGAGGAAGGCCTATCGCCGTGAAGAGTACGAGGTCGTGGCGCTCAACAACGTCGATCTGGATATCCCGCAAGGCGATTTTTTAGCCTTGATGGGGCCGTCTGGGTCCGGCAAATCGACGCTGCTTCACCTGATCGCGGGAATCGACAAACCAACCGCCGGCAAAGTCACCGTGCTGGGCGAAGATTTAGGCCGCCTCAGCGACAAGCAGATGGCGCGCTGGCGCAGCGAGAACGTAGGCTACGTGTTCCAGACTTTCAACCTGATCCCCGTGCTTACGGCTCTTGAGAACGTAGAGTTGCCGCTCCTGTTAACGAATCTCAATAAGACTGAGCGCCGCGAGCATGCCCGGACCGCGCTTGATATTGTCGGTCTGGCCGATCGTTTGGAGCACTACCCGCGGCAACTCTCCGGCGGTCAGGAGCAGCGCGTGGCGATCGCCCGCGCCATTGTCACCGATGCGGCGATCATCCTCGCCGACGAGCCGACCGGCGACCTCGATGCCGCTTCCGCCAAGGATGTGCTGACAATTCTTTCCAGGTTGAATCAACAGCACGAGAAGACGGTCATCATGGTGACGCATGACCCCAACGCCGCGAAGTACGCCCGCCGCATTCTCTATCTTGAAAAAGGCGACTTACTCGATAAGGAACAGTTGCCGGAGGCCTAATCGTGTCCTATGTTCTTGCGCTCGATGAAGGGACAACGAGTGCGCGAGCCATCCTATTCGACCGTAATGCCCGGGAAGTAGCCGTTCATTCGGTCCCGATTCAGTGTCACTATCCGCACGACGGCTGGGTCGAACAGGACGCCGAACAAATTTGGCAAGCGCAGCTTACCGCCGCGCGCTCAACGCTCGAGAAGGCCCAGGTTCCCGTCACCGAGATCGCCGCCATCGGCATCACCAACCAGCGTGAAACGACAATTGTTTGGGACCGCCACAGCGGCAAGGCCGTTGCGCCGGCGATCGTCTGGCAGTGCCGCCGCACCGCCGGCGCCTGCCGCAAGCTGGTGGAGGCGGGCCGCCCCGGCATTACCGCTAAAACCGGCCTGGTCGTCGATGCCTATTTTTCGGGCAGCAAGATTGCGTGGATTCTCGATAACGTGCCGGACGCCCGCCGGCGGGCCGAAGCTGGCGACTTGATTTTCGGAACCGTCGACTCCTGGCTGATCTACAAGCTCACGGGCGGCCGCAACCACTTAATCGATTTCACGAACGCGTCCCGCACGATGCTGCTCAACCTGGCAAGCGGTTTGTGGGACGACGAGCTGTTCGGCTTGCTGAATATCCCAGTCTCCATGCGGCCTCAAATTGTTCCGTCCAGCGGCGTGGCCGCTGCCACGGACCCTGTCCACTTCGGCGCCGAAATACCGATCGCCGGAATTGCGGGCGACCAGCAATCCGCTTTGTTCGGACAGGCTTGTTTCCGCAAGGGCCTGGCGAAGAACACTTACGGGACCGGCTGCTTCACGCTGATGCACACCGGCAGCGCGCCGACCGCCTCACGGAATCGTTTGATCGGCACGATCGCTGCTTCTGAGTCCGCACACTTGCAGTTCGCGCTGGAAGGCAGCATTTTCGTTGCCGGGGCGGTGGTGCAGTGGCTGCGGGACTCGTTGGGAATGCTCGAAACCGCCGGGCATTCCGAAGAGCTGGCGATGTCGGTGCCCGATACGGCGGGAGTTTACTTTGTGCCCGCGTTTGTCGGCCTGGGCGCCCCCCACTGGGATTCGGAGGCGCGCGGCATCATGAGCGGCCTGACGCGAGTCACTGGTGTCGCGCATATCGTTCGCGCCGCGCTCGAGTCCATCGCCTACCAAACTCGCGAGCTGGTGGAAGCGATGGAAGCCGATGCCGGCGCGCCTTTGAGTGAGTTGCGAGCCGACGGCGGAGCCGCCGCGAACGACTTCCTGATGCAGTTTCAGGCCGACATCCTCGGAAAGCCTGTGGTTCGCCCCGCCTATATTGAGACGACCGCCCTGGGGGCGGCATTCCTGGCAGGCCTTGCGACGGATGTTTGGAAGAGCACGGACGAGCTTGAATCCTTCTGGCGGGTCGATCGGCGTTTCGAGCCGGGGCTGGACCCCGCGCGGCGCGAGGAACTGTTCGAGGGCTGGAAGCGTGCGGTGAAACGCGCCAAGCTGACGTAGGCTAGATGCCGATTGATGCTAACCGAGCACGGAGAAGACAATGCCTGAAATGCCGATTCTACGACCGATCCCGATTCCGACTCGCGACGTTGGATACCTAAAGGCACTCTGGAACTGGATCACGAAAATACGAAAATGGGAGCTGATTGAACAATGGCAATTCGAACTGCCTGACAAGACCAGCGTTGTGATCCCCGCGGGCTTTAAGTTCGATGGTGTACTGGGAAGAGAAGGGCAGTCGGTCATGATCGAATCCGCCGAGGCCGGCTATTATCTCTCTGTCTTGTCGCTTCCGTCGTGTGGTGAGGCCGGCAACACAAAGCTGAAGGAACTCGCGAGCGCAGATGACAAATTGCTTAGGTTTTACTCTGCCCTTGCACTTGCTAATGCTCCAATCGACCGGTGCCTCGAGCTGCTGGAGTCGCTTGAGACCGACACGGACTTTGAAGTTAATTCCTAGGGCTGACGCCCTAGGCTAATCTTGTTTCGGCGCTGGCGCGGCTCTGTCTTTTTCTTCTTTCGCTGCTGGCGCGGCTGTTTCTTTGTCGTTCTTTCTCAGGCGCCGATCTCGGCGCGAAAACCCTCGCGCCAGCTTGGCCGTTCAGGCTTCCAGCCGAGCACATCCTTGATCTTCTGGTTGGACGCCCCGCGTTGCCCTGTCATCATGTAAGCGCCGTAAGGACCTCCACCCAGCCGCCCCATGAATTCCGGAACCCGGAACGGCCGCTTCGCCTTGAGCAGTCCGGCGTAGTAAGGAAGCCAATCGGCGACGGCGGCCGGTTCGTCGTCGACTACGTTGTAGATGCCTGGCTCGCCGGCCTCGACGAACATGGCCGTTGCGGCTGCCGCGTCACGAACGTGAATGAAAGAAAACTGGCCCTTGCCTTCGCCAACAATGGGCACGCGCCGCCAGCGGACATCTTTGGCGAAACTTCCGTCCCCGGCATAGAAGGTTCCGGGACCGTAAAAGGACCCATATCGCAGCACGACACCCTCGATGCGGGGCGAGCCAAGAATGGCATGCTCGTGAACATGGATGGCATCGACGAGCTCGGAAGCGCCCGGGATCAGGCGAAACAGACCCTCGTCCTCGCTCGCCGGAGACCTGCCATTTGGGTTGTAGAAAAAGGAAACGCTCTGCGCGATGACCCGGCGCAGTTTGGCTGCCCGCGCGGCTTCCATCAGGACCAGCGTCCCTTCCGTCCGCAGGCGGTTCGTTACGGCCAGCTCTTCGACTACCCGGCGCGGGTTGATCCGCTTGGGAATACTCGTAAGCTGGTGGATGAGCACTTCCGGCCGCGCTTCAATAAGTGTCCGCCTCAGTTTCTCCCGATCGAAAACATCACAAACCACGGGGTGAGCATGCTTGGAGCTAATCCATCCCGCTCCTTTGGGCGTGCGAGTCATCGCCGTTACATCGTGCCCTGCTTGGACGAGCAGAGGCAGCAACTGGCGGCCAATGGCGCCTGTCGCTCCGGCGAGAAAGACTCTCATATTAGAAAATACGCGGCACGGCGGCCTGAGGTTGCGAGATTGCCGCTGCCGCGTCCACGTTGTTTGGATCGACAGACTCATGCGTTAACTTCGGCGGAGAATGCGCTGTTACGATAGATTGAGGCTGGAAGGTCGTCCTTGGACCAGCCGCAACCAAAAAAGAGGCTGCGGGGTGGACGGGGATGCGACCGCGATGAAGCGCGGACTTCCGTCCGCGCCTCTGTCCGGCCGTCTGATAATTTCCGCCACAATCGGTTGCGGCTGGTGCGGGTTAGGAGTCACTTGATGCGAAAGTTCATTGCCATCGCGGCAATCATTGCGGGCTGGGGAAGCGGCGCTCTTGCTCAGCATCACGGCGCCAAGACCGTCAAGAACGTTGTCGTTTATCAACAGGAGGGCCGTTTTGGCGGCTGGCCGGCCAACCACGGCATGTGGGCTTGGGACAACGAGATCGTGGCCGGTTTCGAAGCGGGCCACTACAAGCACAGCGAGCGAAGCCATGCCATCGATTACTCGCGGCCCGCCGAGCACTTGCTCGCTCGCAGCCTCGACGGCGGCGAGACCTGGAAGCTCGAAAAGCCGAAGAGTCTGCTGCCTCCGCCGGGAACCAAGATGGCCAATGTCCCGACTGAGAGCGGCGGGAAGCCGGCGCTGGACTGCCCCGGTGGAATCGACTTTACGCATCCCGGCTTCGCCATGACGATCCGCATGGCTAGTCATCAAAACGGACCTTCGCGTTTCTACTACTCCCATGACCGAGGCAAGAGCTGGTCGGGGCCCTTTAAGTTCCCAGGCTTCGGGCAGGCGGGAATCGCCGCGCGCACGGATTATCTGGTCAACGGCAAGCATGACCTGACGGCTTTCGTGACGGCGTCGAAGCCGAACGCGCGCGAAGGCCGGCCGATTTGCGTCCGCACCCGCGACGGGGGCAAAACCTGGAGCTTGCTTGCCTTCATTGGCCCGGAACCACCAGGGAAAGACTACGCCATCATGCCGTCGTCGGTGCGTTTGTCGGAAGACAGCATTCTGACCGTGTTCCGGCGCCGTCATTGGATCGAGGCTTATCGTTCGGACGACGGAGGCCGCTGGTGGACGTTCAAAAACATCCCCGTGCCGGATACTGGGCGCGGGAATCCTCCTAGCCTGGTCAAACTCAAGGATGGGCGGCTCGCAATCACCTACGGCTACCGCGACGAGCCTTACGGCATCCGGGCCAAGCTGAGTAGCGACAACGGCGAGACTTGGAGCGACGAGATCATTCTCCGCCAAGACGGCGGCAATTGGGACCTCGGCTATCCCCGCACGGCGCAACGGGCCGATGGCAAAATGGTGACCGTCTACTACTTCAACGACGACGCCGGCTCGGAACGCTACATCGCGGCTACGATCTGGGACCCGGGTAAAGGCCGGGGGCTTGCCCAATAGCCTTACCTAGAGGTAACCAGACTACACCATCAATCGCTTGGTTTCCGACAATCCCCATTTCGCGGAGCGGGCTCTGCCTCCGCCAAGTCAGGTTGGGCGAAGTAGGTGGAATCTAAGAGGACCTCCACTTCCTACCCTTGTACAAACGTTGCCGCGCGAACGAGGCACGCCTATCCTATGAGTTCGAGGTTGGTCAGAATGGAGGCACTCGGATGATGCGTCTTGCGCTATGGACTCTGGCCGTTTTAGCCAGCGTGCCGTGTCACGCTGAAGAGTGGTCACGGTTTCGCGGGCCCAACGGCTCCGGCCTCGCCAGTGACTCAGGGTACCCGATAGAGTTCGACAAGACGAAGAACCTCGTTTGGCGGACTCCCGTACGCAAGGGCAAGTCCTCGCCGGTCCTGAGCGAGCGACACGTCTTTCTCACCGCATACGAGGAAGGCAAGCTCTATACGCAGTGCTTCGACCGCTCGACGGGCGAGTTGTTATGGGAGCGCTTTGAGCCGCGGACGCGCAGCGAGATTGCGCACAGGTTCAACGATCCGGCCGCGAACTCGCCCGTTACCGACGGAGAGAATGTCTATGTCTTTTTCCGCGATTTCGGCCTGGTTGCTTACGGCCCAGAGGGAGGGGTTCGATGGCGCGTGCCGCTCGGCCCTTTTACGAACTCCATGGGCAACGCTGCTTCTCTGATCCTCTCTGGCGAATCGGTCATTCTGCTTGCCGATCAGCAGGAGGATGCCCACATCGCCTCGTATCGAAGCAGCAACGGCGAGCTGAATTGGAAGCAGAGCCGTGGCGGGCTGCGGGGCTGGTCTACGCCGGTCTTGTACCAGCCCCATGGCAGGGAGTTGCAGATCGTTACGGCCACGTCGTCGCAGCTAAACGCGCATTCGGCCGCTACGGGCGACTCCCTGTGGGTGTTCACCGGCACGAGTCCGGTGGTGGCCCCCAGTCCCTTGGTGGCCGGCGACACGGTATACAGCTTCGGCTATGGCTTCCCGGTGGCCCCGCCTTTTGCACCTCGGCTGTCGAAGTTCGACAAAGACGAGGACGGCCAAATATCGCCCGAGGAGTACGGAGACAACGCACAGATAGGCGTGATAGGCAGGTACTACGGCGAAGCGAACGAATACATCACCCAGGCGGCCTGGGACAAATTCTTTCGCGCGATCGACAAGCCGTCAGCTCTCGTTGCGATGCGTATGAACCCAGAGACCATGGAGCCTCGCGAGCTATGGCGCTACGAGAGGAACTTCGTGGGAGTGGTGACTTCGCCGATTCTGGTGGATGGCATTCTGTACCTCGTTAAGAACGGCGGCATTCTCACCTCCTTCGACGCCGAGACCGGCGAGGTGATCAAGGCGGGTCGTGTGAATGGGGCCATAGATCCCTATTCGGCTTCTCCCGTATCGGCCGAGGGCCGCATCTATTTCGCCACCGAGGCGGGCAACGTAGCCGTCGTCGCAGCCGGCAGGGACTGGTCGGTTGAGGCGGTCAACTTGCTAGGCGAGCCGATATACGCGACGCCGGCGCTTTCGCGGGGGCGTATCTACGTACGTACTGAAGCGGCTCTGTACAGCTTTGGAGCCCTGCAGTAGATGGGGTTGCCCCAGCGCCTCATCGATTTTTGCGAGGTGATAGGCTGTGTGATGCGCGGAAACCGAATGCATCTCGCGAACTCCGGTTGCATCTCGTCCGGCTAGGGTGCGGCCATCGGACGGACCCTGCTTTCGCGATCGTGAATTCAGGCAACCAGGCCCCTTTGTCTTGGCCCTTCGTCGTCTGAAACGATATTTCAGGAGATGTCGCCGCTGCGCGGCGAAGGACCGGCAGACCAGGTGGGGAGCCAGAAACTTGAGCGCGACGGTACGGCCGAGCTTTTTGTCGATCGCTTTGTAGACCCTGCCCATGCCGCCTTCCCCGAGCTTTTCGAGGATTTCGTAATGAGAGATGGTTTGGCCGGTCATCACGTAGTGTCAGTCCGCCAGGTTCATGCGGCGCAGAATGGCTTGGAATCTTGGGTCGTAGCGAACGCTGTCGAGCTGGGGCAGAGTCTTGATCCAGAAAAGTTGCGTGCTTCGCGCCTCGCAGGCTTTGTCTAGGCACTCGAATGCTTTACCCGTCTCTCCCAGGCCGAAGTAGATCATCGCGAGATGATAAGGCACTTGATGTTCCGGATGGGAACCCGCTTGTAGCTCCTCGATCAGTTTCCGGGCCTTCTCCGGTTGGCCTGAAACAGCATAGGCATATCCCAGGTGGCCGTCTCGGAACGCAGGCATGTTCCCTCGATCGAGCGCAGCAATCGCCTTGCCGTATTCGCCCTTCTGCAGGTACGCCAACCCGAGGAAGAAGTGTGTCCAGAAGTAGTTCGGGTCAAGTTCCAAGGTCTTCTGGAGCTCCTCAATGGCCCGCTCGTATTGCCGTTGAAAGTAAAGGATGACGCCCGGACCCACGTTTACAAGCGGCGTAACGGGATCCAGTTCGGCGGCGCGTTTCCACTCCGAAAAAGCTTCGTCCAGGCGCCCGGTTGGCCATAGAGCGAAGATCGCGTACCAAAGATGGCCCACTGTGTAGGAGGAGTCCAGCTCGATCGCCCGCTGGAACGCGCGTTCTCCCGCTGCCCAGTTCCAGTGGTAAAGAGATTCGACCGCTCCGATCGAAGCGTGCGCCGCGGCCAGATCCGAGTCGATTTGAAGCGCTTTCAACGCGGCGGCCTCTGCTCTTGGCATCGCCTCTTTCGGCCGCAGCGCACCATAAAACCCGAGAAGGGTGTGGCAGTCGGCGAGCCCGGAGTGCGCGATTGCATAGTCGGGGTCTTCGGCGAGCGCCTGCTCGTAAAACCCCATTGCTTTCTGGATCGTGTCGGCAGTGCGCTTGTACGAGTAGTAGCGTCCCCGCAGACACAAGTTGTACGCCTGAAGATTTTCCGTGTAGCGCTTGGCAAGCAGCTCTTTCTCCCGTCCCACCAGCTTGACTTTCAGTTTCTCGACAATCGCCTGCGAGATCTCATCCTGGATCTCAAAAACATCCTCCATCACGCGGTCATATCGTTCGGACCAAACTTGATACCCCTCTTCGATCGCGATCAGTTCCACGTTGATCCGCACGCGGTTGCCGGACCGCCGCACGCTCCCCTCAAGAACGTGCCCGACGTTGAGCGCGGCTCCCACTTCGCGAGGCGTCGGACGTTTCCCTTTGAACTGAAAGGCCATGCTGCGGGGCGCCACCCGCAACCGCTCCACTTTTCCCAAGGCGCTGGTGATGTCCTCGCTGATGCCGTCGCTGAAGTATTCGTCTTCATCGCCTCGGCTGCGGTTCTCGAACGGCAGCACGGCGATCGAGGGCCGCGCGTCCTTGGAGCCGGAGGAAGGCCGCGTTCCCGCGCCTGATTCCGTACTGCGCTTCAATGCACTGAGGTCGGCAAGGAGATCACTGACGGTTTGGTAGCGCTCCCCAGCACGCTTGGCCAGGCACTTATTGACGATCCTTTCCAACTCGGGCGGGACGCCCGTCCGCACGGCTGTAATCGGCGCCGGCGCTTCGTGAAGAATCGAGTAGAGAATGGCCTGCCCGTAATGGCCTTGGAACGGCGCCTGCCCGGTGGCCATTTCGTAGAGCACGACCCCCAATGCCCAGACGTCGGTTCGCAGGTCGAGCTTCTCGCCTGTCGTTTGTTCCGGCGACATGTAGGCGGAGGTGCCGAGGGCGGTCCCTTCCTTGGTGAGTTTCGATCCGCCGCGGGCAAGTTGCGCCAGCCCGAAGTCCATCAGGACGGCCTGTCCCTGAGTCGTCACCATGATGTTGGCCGGCTTGATGTCCCGGTGGACGACCCCTTGGCTGTGAGCTTCTTGGAGGCCTCGCGCGACCTGTTCGGTGAGCTCGAGCAAGCGCTCGACTTTGAGCGGCCCCGACTCGATTTCTTGCGACAGTTCCTGCCCGTCGAGATAGGCCATGGCGATAAATGTCTGCCCGTCAACCTCGTCAATCTCGTAGACGGTGCAGATGTTGGGGTGCTGCAGCGCTGCCGCGGCTTTCGCTTCCCGAATGAAGCGCCGGCGGCTTTCGTCGTTCGAGACCAGGTGGGGTGCCAGAAACTTCAGAGCGACGATACGGTCGAGCTTTTTGTCGATCGCTTTGTAGACCATACCCATCCCGCCTTCCCCGCGTTTTTCGAGGATTTCGTAATGAGAAATGGTTTGGCCGGTCACAGTTTTGGGTTGGCGTTAACCCGGTGTAGTTCGCTAATAATACCGCAACTTAAACGGTTCCGGCTTTCGCGAGAAGCCCGTTGAAACGGGCTCCCAGCCTGCGCTTGGATGGTCCGCCTGCCAGCCTTGAACGACTGGCCTAAGAAATCAAAGCTGCGTGAACGCGGCTTATACGCCGACACGGGTGTCGACGCGAGCGCGGACTCCCGTCCGCGCCTCTGTCCGGCCGTCTGAAATTTTCTGCCATCATCGGCAATGGTTGAGTATACAGGTACTGCCGGGATGGTGCTTCAGCCCTGCTCGATGCGATCTGATATCATTCTACCGGAGTCTTTCCTATGCGCTTTCGGCAGGGCTTTGTCTGGTTGTTCGGCAGCCTTTTCTTACTGGCCGCGGCCCAGGGCCAGAAGCCGGCCTTCAAGCAAGAAAGAGTCCATGGGCGCGACGCTTATGTGCTCAAACTCATTGTCACCGTAATCGACGAGAAAACCGGGCGCCCCATCGAGAATCTCCAGGTTTCGAACTTTTCGGTCATGGACGACAAGACGCCGTTGCGGGTGGTCAGCGCTCAATATCAGAAACATCTGCTCGACGTCATGGTATTGCTGGATACCAGTGCACTGGGCGAGGTTGTTCGGCCTCTGGGCGCCGCCTTTATCGATCGGTTAGGCGAAAAGGAGCAAATGGCGATCGTCGCCTACCACGACTCAGCGGACTTGCTGCAAGACTTTACGAGCAGTAAAGAGCTGCTGCGGAATTCGCTGCGGGGCCTTCGATACGGCAACAACCCGCGGGCATTGGACGGCCTTTTCGCGGCTCTCGATGGCGGGTTTGATGTGTCGAGCGCCGGCCGCCGGGTGATTGTCCTGCTAACGGCGGGCATTGAAGGCCGCAGCCGAGTAGCGCTTGGCGAGGTTCTCAGGCTGGCAAGAGAGAAAAGAGTTTCCATCTATCCCGTCTATGTCAGCGGGGCGGACCGCGGGCTTTTCCGCAAGCTGGCGCAACGCACGGGAGGTGCGGATTTCGGAGCGCAGCGGCTCAAACTGAAACCCAAAGAGCTGAGCGAAGTTGCCTACTCGGTTCTGCGCGGGAGCTACACTCTGGAGCTTTCCGGGGTCTACACCCTGGGCGACCGATTGGAGATCAAGATCCAGGGACTTCCAAAATCAAAAATCAAACCTTGGGCCTCGACGTTGGCGCTGGAGTAAGAACCGATTGTGGCAGGAAATTTTCAGATGGCCGGACAGAGCCGCGGACGGAAGTCCGCGGACGGGGCGTAGGAGAACAACCGCATGCTTACGCCTCTGCAAGCAAAGCTCTGTGAGGCGTTCGTTCGTTGCTGCCCGATACAAGAGCACGTGCCATTGAACCAAAACCCTCCGCGCGGAACTGCTAACTGAACAGTATTGGGGCTAGCCCCGATCTAGCCGCTGCAGAGTGAAAGAGCCGTGCGCATAATAGCGGAATGGGACCCCATCCCGATCAAAACGCAAAGAAGCCGCGGGCATTCGAATCATGCCCACAGCCCCTTACGCGAAAAAAGGGGACAGCCACCGATTCTCGCGCCGCGCTATTGTTGGGAACGAAGGGATTCCGCGAACGAGAATCGGATGGCAGTCCCCCCTTTTTCGCCCACACGATTCTAAGATTTGTTCGCCCTAGCTGCCGCTGGCCGAAGCCGTAGTCGTTCTGCGCTTTTGCACTTTGGGTGTCGCCAGGTACCCGGAGATGCGGTTCCTTTCGAGCTTGTTGACCACAATCTCATAAGGCTGCCGCGAACCGATCACGTAAAACTGTATCGGCTCCAAAAGGGTCTTGTTCTTTTTCTCAATCCTCTTGTCATCCGCCCAGATATCGACCGTGAACTTGTTACGTTTTGCGTCGGTCCTCTTGAGCTTGATCTGGATCGAGCCGACCCGCTGCGGTTGTTTCGTCTTGGTGAGGTCGAACTCGTAGTAGTTCCTCTCTCCTAGCTCACGCAGCGCCTGAACCTCGCCGGCATTGGTAGCAATCAGTCCGCTCTGCACGCCCAGGTCGCCCTTGACGGAGCTGAGATCATTGATCGTCTTCTCGAGCGCGGCCTTGGTCTCCGCGACATCAACCTTGACTTCGTCCACCGTGCCGGTGAGCGAACCCAGCTTGTTGTCGGTGGAGCTGGTAACTTCGGAGAGTTTTGCTATCTCGCCACCCACTTCGCTGAGCTTGGCGTCGCGCTCGGCCTTTTGCTCGTCAAGCCGTTTGGCCAGCGTGTCGGTGCGGCCCAGTACCCTGCGCTCAACCTGCTGAGCCGCTTCAGCAACGCTCTTCTCGGCGGAGGCGACAACGCCTTTCAGCTCCTCGACGCTGCTGTCGACCGTCCGGGTGGCGCGGTTGACCGATCCCTCGAGCTGTGCGATCTGCTCTTCGTGGATCTGCAACTGCTTCGTTTGAGCCGAGAACTCCGCTTTTGTCGACCGCAGATCCAGAAACAAGTAGACCGTCATCCCGATCGTCAGCGCCAGAAGCGAAAGCACAACGATAGGCAGAATCCTTGCCAACGTGGATGGCTCTTCAGTACCAAAATTAATCTCCTCTTCGGTATCCATGGAAATCCTCCCTACTGGCGTCTCGTGAGACTCTAGTGGTCATTTTAACACCTTTGAGACGTTTCAAACACTGGATTTGGTTACACACGACCAACCTTCAAGTTTCGAAACCTCCTCTAACGGCTAAGAGTTGTCACCTAGCAAGCTCTGCCTCCAGACTAGCGCCAACCATCGATACTCTGTTTCTCGTGTCGGCGTTGCGGGACCCTACTTTGCTATGATCGGGCGTTCGTTATGCTGGACCTGCCCCGTATTTCCGTTGTGATCCCGGTTCGAAATGAGCAGGGAAACGTCGAAGAACTGGCCCAGCAGCTCCACCACGTGCTGGTCCGCTGGTATGAAATCATCTTTGTCGATGACGGCAGCACGGACGACACGGCCGAGAAACTCACCGCGATGCACGATCCGGGCCGCCTGCGTGTCATTCGATTTCGTGCGCCATTCGGCAAGACCGCCGCTCTGATGGCCGGTTTCGCCGCGACCCGGGGTGAAATCGTTCTGACGCTCGATGGTGACCTGCAGGACGACCCCCGCGAGATTCCTCGTTTTCTGGAGCGGCTCGCGGCCGGCTTCGATCTCGTCAACGGATGGAAGAAGACCCGTCACGACCCGATCACCAAGGTGATACCATCTTGGATCTTCAACTACTTCGTGCGGCAAACGACCGGGCTCCTGCTGCACGACATCAATTGCGGTTTCAAGGCCTATCGAGGGGACTTGGCACGGTCGTTGCGGTTTTACGGGGAGATGCACCGCTTCATCCCCGCCATCGCGGCGTCGCAGGGTTATCGAATCGGCGAGATCCAGGTGGCGCACCATCCTCGCCGGCGCGGGAAGTCAAAATACGGCTTCCTGCGGCTATTCAAGGGCTTTTTCGACCTGGGTACGGTGCTGTTGCTGACCAGGTTCGAAGAACGCCCGGCGCACGGCTTCGGTTTTGCGGCGCTGGGGATGTTTGTGCTCGGCTTGATGTGCGCCGCGCTCCTTGGTCCCGCCGTGGCGCTCGACCGCGTTCCCCTGTCCGTGCTCGCGGTTCTGAGCGGTGTCTGCTGGGTGGGGGCCGTGATTCTGCTCGCTGCCGGCTGGGTTGCTGAAATCGTCCTGGCGAACGGGTCTCAAGCAGACAATTTGCCCTACTACTCCATCGAGGAGCAGCTTGATTAACCGCGCCTTCCGGATCCTCAAGTTTCTGGTGCCACTCGTCATCGCCTTTTTCATCGGGCGCGTAATCCACCGAAACTGGCAACAAGTCCGCGCCGCGGATTGGACGTTTGACGGCGGCTACCTCTTTATTTCCGTCCTGCTAACGGCTGGCTGGTTCGCGCTGCGGCCTTATGTCTGGGCAGCGATCCTGGGAAGGTTCGGACACCCCATCTCCTATGGGGCGGCCTTTCGAATATTTCGGCAGGCGGAGCTGAGCCGCTTCGTGCCTGGCACGGTTTGGCAGTACGTCAGCCGTGTCTATTTGGCCGGCCAATGGGGCGTGCCTGCCGCGGCTACCATGGCCGCAACCATTGTTGAAACCGTCTTGCTCGTGCTGGCCTCGATCCTGCCCGCCTTGCTGAATATTCGCGAGGCGCTCCCGCGACTGGCCGGCATCCAACAGGTATTGCTGTTCGTCTTTCCCGTCGTGGCTCTGGCGGTTGTGCATCCGCGCGTGCTGAACTTGTGGGCGGGTTTCTTGGCTCGCCGCATGAAGCAACCCTATTCGAAACTCGAAATTGGATGGGGGGCCGTCACCGGCGTCTGCCTCACCTATTCCTTGATGTGGCTGGTGGTAGGACTTGGTGTCGGCTTCTTTGTTCGCGGCGTGATTTCCATTCCTCTGACTGAAGTTCCGATCGTGGGAAGCTACTATGCCGCAGCCTGGTTCATCGGGATTATCTCCGTTATCGCGCCGGCGGGAATGGGCATTCGGGAAGGCGCTTTTGGGTTGCTGTTGTCTCAAGCAATGCCTCTGGGAACGGCGCTGACGATCGCCGTGGGTGTGCGCCTGTGGATGACTCTCCTCGAGCTTGTCTGGGCCGCCCTGGGCCTTTGGTTTTTTGACGCCCCTAGCAGCCCGCATTTCTCACCACCTGACGGCCGAAGCACGCAATAGGCCCGCCATTACTTCGTTGCGCTTGCTTGCCGTGCTCAACGTACTGTCACGTACGCCTCCGCTCGTCAAGCGGCGCGCGCCTCGTACTGACGGGCCTCTCACGCACTTCGCCTCGCCACGTGGTGAGAAAAGCGGGCTAGTCACGAACGTGATGGGCAGTGAGGAAGTGGAGACGGTAAAGAACACGGTAGAGGTCAGCGGTTCGAGTCCCGCTCGGGCCTGCAACTTAGCTCCTGGTTCCTCAGTACTTTAGGTCCAAGCCGGAGAGAGCCTTGCCGCTGCGGTTCAGTCCCTACCGAGCCAGCCCGATCTATCTGCCGCCCTTCCCGGCGAGAAACTCGATCACGGACTCGTACCGCAGGGCCTTTGCAGCGTCAAGCGCCGTGCGTCCGTCGGTGCTGGCGGCATGGATATCGACACCAAGCTCCGCCGCCAGCTTGACGGCTTCCAGCGTCAGAGACTCGCGCTCGCGGGGAGGGGGCTGAACCCAAGCCGTCCCGCCTCCCATTCCCGCCGCCGCCATCAGAGCCGTCGTCGCCTCCATCCGTTGTTGCCAGCCGTCCCCCGTCACGTAGTCGGAACGGTGCACAAACAGCGGGTCGGCGCCGTGCTTCACCAGAAGGCGCATGACCCCGGGTTCGCTGAAACGCGCGGCCAGCCAGAACGGCGTCGCCCCGACCAGCGCAGGCGCAAAGTGGAGATCCTTTGACGAGCGCCGCGTGGGCGTCCAGGTCCGCAGCGGGGTGTTCGGATCCGCGCCACGGGCGAGCAGAGCGCTCACCATCTTTTCATCCCGGCGCATGATCGCCGCGTGGAGCGCGCTGAAACCGGCCGCGGCCATGTTCGGATCGGCTCCTTTTTCAAGCAGAAATTCGACGAGTTCCCGGTAACCGGAGTGGGCGGCAAGAACCGTGGCGCTGACGCCCCAGGCGTCCGCATCGTTGACGCCGGCGCCGGCAGCCACGAGCAGCTTCGCCGAGTCGAGATCGCCCGCGCGCGCCGCGAACATCAGGGCTGTTTCTCCTCCGTGCGGGATGATTCGGTTGTAGTCGGGATAGCCATGCGGCGGCACGGCCATCATTTGGCTCCAGACTTCGGAGCGGGCCTGAACGTCCGCGCCGTTCGCGAGCAGCACCTTCACGACGCCGGGGCGCTTCCGTGCCGCCGCCCACATCAGCGCCGTCTGGCCGCGGGCGGCTCGGGCGTGCACGTTCGCGTTTTTGGCAAGCAACAGCTCGACGATGCCAGGGTAGCCCGAGCGCGCCGCCGTCATGAGCGGCGTCTCGCCAAGCAGGAGCGCCGCGTTCGGGTTCGCGCCAGCCTCCAGCAGGCGACGGACCATGGCCGCGTTTCCGTTCAGACTCGCCGACCAAAGCGGCGTAGTGCCAAGATCGGTCGCGGCGTTCACCTTGGCGCCGGCGCGAATCAGCAGGCCGGCGCTTTCCAGATCATCGTGGTAGCAGGCCCAATGAAGGGCCGTCGAGCCATCGGCGGCGGCGGCGTTGACGTCCGTATTTTTCTCGAGCAGAACGCGCAGCGCGGCCCAATCGCTGTTCTTGGCCGCGTTAACGAGCGGCGGCCCGGCGCCGCCCGCGGCCCCCAGCAAGAGTACAGCGAACCCCACTGCGATGAGACGTTGCCAAGTTGGAGTCAGGCGCACCACTTCTATCCCTGTTCTGCTGGCTATACGCCGGAAAGCGTATCAAGAGGCAGCTCGCCGGTACTGCCGCCGAGCCGCTCGACCGGCACACCGAGCTTATCCATCAGCGTCACCAGCAGGTTGGCCATCGGGGGTTCGCCGGAATAGGTGAGGTGCCGGCCGCCCTTGAGCCGTCCCGCCCCGCCGCCGATCACCAGCAACGGCAAGTTTTCGGCCGCGTGACGGGTGCTGTTGGAAATGCCCGAGCCATAGAGAATCGTCATGTGGTCCAGAAGCGAGCCATCGCCGTCGGGCGTGGCGCGCAGCTTCGCCAAATACCCCGAGAACAACTGCGTGTGATAGCGGTTGATCTGGGACATGCGCGCAATCAGCTCGGGAATATTGTTGTGGTGCGAGAGCGGATGGTGCGCCTCGGGCACGCCGATCTGTGGATAGGGGCGGGCGCTCTGTTCCTTGCCGAGCATGAACGTGATGACGCGCGTGAGATCGGACTGAAACGCCAGGAGCTGCAAGTCCAGCATCAGCGCCAAGTGATCCTCGAAGACAGGCGGCGCGCCCTGAGGCTGCTCCATCGCCGGCAGTTCGACGTCGCGTTGTTCCTCGGCCTTCTGAATGCGGCGTTCGACGTCGCGAATCGCCTCCGTATATTCGTCGATCTTGACTTGGTCGGGCAGCCCCAGCTCCTTCTTCAGGTCCGCCAGCTTTGCCGCTACCGAGTCGAGGATGCTCTTGTGCTGCCGCAATCTGGCTTCCCGCGCCGCCCGCTCCGTGCTGCCGCTGTCGCCGAACAGCTTCTCGAACACCGCCCGCGGATTCCACTCCATCGGCAGCGGCTGCGTGGGGCTGCGCCACGAGAGCGTGTGTGTGTAGACGCAACTCAAATTGCCGGTGCAGGCGCCGGCGTTGGCCGGCCCGTCCATCGAAAGCTCGAGCGAGGCCACCTGCGTTTCCTTGGCGAAACGCCTCGCGAGGAGTTGGTCCATTGACACGTCCGCGACGATCTCGACTTCATTGCGCCCCCCCTGAGTCGCACCTGTGAGAAATGACCCCGAGGCACCCGCGTGGATGTAGTTCCAGTTCGCTTTGACGCCCGATAGCACGAGCATCTGGTCCCGGTAGGGCGCCAGCGGCTCGAGAATCGGTGAGAGCTCGAAGGCCGCACCCTCACCTTTCGGCGACCAGTACTCCATGGCCATGCCGTTGGGCACATAGAACGTCTGGAAGCGATGCGCGGGCTTCATAGCGGCGCGAGCCCGGCGTCCGAATGCCGGAAACATGGCATCGAGCAGCGGCAGCGCCAGCGTGACTCCCAGCCCTCGCAGGGCCGTCCTCCGAGACAATGCTTTCGCTAAGGGAAACATACGTGTCGTCTTTAGAATAAGTCAGTTTGAAGCTGCGTGCGACCTGCCCATCAGGAATGCCGGACTTTTTACAATCCCGAGAATGATGGACGACCAGCGGTACTCCCGTGCCGCCGCCTCGTGAACGATTAGGCGCACCGCCGGCTGATCGAAGTACTCGAGCCTGCGCCCCAGCGCGTAGGACAGCAGTTTCTTGGTAACAGTGCGGGGAAATTGCTCGGGCTGCTCGAGCAGCAGCGCCCGCAATCCTGAAAGCCCCTCAACTTCGGCGCCGCTCACCGTGGAGCCCCTGGCGTCGACCGGGTTGCCGGATTCGTCAACGGTGCGCCAGCCTCCGATGACGTCGAAATTCTCCAGCGCAAACCCCAGCGGATCGATAACGGAATGACAACTGTTGCACGAGGGATCCTGCCGGTGTTGCGCCAACCGCTCGCGTATTGACGCCGTTCTGGCGGCGGGCTCATCCTTCAGGTTGGTGTCCACTCCGGCGGGCGGCGGCGGCACGGACAAGCCGAAGATATTGTTCAGCAGCCATTTACCACGAAGGACCGGCGATGTGCGGTCGGGGTAGGAGGTCGTCACAAGCAGCGCGCCCTGTGCCAGCAGCCCGCCGCGCTGATCGTGGTTCGGAAGGGTGACTCGCCGGAAGCGGCTGCCGTAAACACCGGGAATCCCGTAGTGCCGCGCCAGCCGTTCGTTGACAAACGTATAGTTTGCGTTCAGCAAATCGGCCACGCCGCGATCCTCGCGCAGCGTGGCGGCGACAAACAGCTCCGTTTCCCGTTGGAACGCCTGCAAGAGGCTTTCATCGTAGTTGGGATAACGCTGCGGATCGACCACTACTTCGCCGACGCGGCGCAGATTCAGCCATTGGGCGGCGAAATCGTTCACCAGCGCATCGACAGCGCGGGAGTCGGCCAGCATTCGCCGCACTTCCTTTTCCAGAACCGCCGAATTCGTGAGCTGCCCGCGCTCCCCCAGCGCCAGCAAGCGCTCGTCGGGGATGCTGCTCCACAAGAAAAACGACAAGCGCGAGGCCAGTTCGAGATCGCCGAGGCGGTAGCTCTCTTGTGCCGTCGCGGCCGGAGCCCGATGGACGCGCAGGAGGAAGTCGGGGTCAACCAGAATTCGCTCGAGCGCGAACTGAATGCCGTGATCAAAGCTTCCGCCCTCGCGCCGGCCGTTATCGAAGAACTCGAGCAGTGTCCGCTCATCCGCCTTCGTCACGGGCCGGCGATAGGCCAGCCGGGCGATTCTGGAGAGAATTTGTGCCGCGCAGGGCCGCTCCTCCGCCCCGGCCACGGGCTGACAGGCGAAAATCGCGCGGCGGCTGGGAGTATCGTTGGACGCTTCGGGGGCCGGTCCGGGCCCCGGTCCGGCGGCGCCGTAGGGACCTCCGATTTCCACCGAGCCTACATTGGCGTAACCCATGTATACCTGGTCATTCGTGATGACCCTGCCCCTTTGCAGCGGTTGTGGGAGACCTTCCGGCTCCCACAGCTCGCTCACGAACGAGACGCCGACGATGCGGGGGCCGGCCTCGACCGGGACACGAATCCCCAAGCCCGCGTCTCCCCCAATTTGCATGTATTCTTCCCATTCGGGGTCGCCGGCATAGCCTGGCTGGCCGTCACCGGCGTAACTGGCCGCGGCGGGTCTGCCTCGAGCGCCGCCCCCGACGGTGAACCGTTTCAGCAGCTTGCCGTCGAGGCGAACATCGAGCTGCTGCGGCCATCCCATGCCCTTGATGTAATCCTGATACTGCCGTTGGAGACGAACTTTGATGAGGTACTCGCCGTCGACTGGAAAGTTGTAGTGAATGGCAATGCCGCCGCGAGAACCGAGCGGCAGATCTTCGCTCTGCCGGCCGTTCTGCAGCACGTGTATCGGGATCGAGAATCTCTCCAGCTTCGGACCGCTGGGAGGCAGGCCGGTGGCAAGCCGGGTGACCTGGCGCGCCACCGACAGGTAGCGCTCGAGGTGGGTTGTCGAAATCGAGAGGACATCGGCGAAGTTGTCGAAACTGCCGTCCGCTGTCTCATCCCCGGGAAGCAATGGCTTCACGTCGAGGTCGAGCGCAAACAGGTCGCGAATCGCGTTGTTGTATTCGGTGCGATTGAGACGATGGACCGCGCTAATGCTGCCTGGATTCGGACTGGCAGCCCAGGCACGGTCGATTTCGTTTTCGAGCAAGCCCGCCACGGCGCGATACGCCGCGGCATCTGGCCGTGGCATTCCGGGCGGCGGCATGGACCCGGCCCGAAGCTTCGCGATCACCCGCTCCCACAGCTCCGCGTTGGCGCTTGGCGTGGCGGCATCCAGACTATCGAGCGCAAGTCCGGCGGTCCGCAGCTTCTGGTTATGGCAAGTGATGCAGTACGTATCCAGAAGCGCCCGGGGATTGGCATCCGGCGACGGCGCCGCAGCGAGCACGGGTTGTGTCTGCCGAGGCGGGGCCTGAGCGCCCGTCGGGGCCACGACGACGCCCCCCAGCAGGAGCGCGAAGATCAATGCGCGCACGGCGCTCCAGCGCCGCTTCGACGTATGCCGCGTCTTGGGTCCGAAGGACCACATCTCCACCCTCCGATCAGCCAGCAGGTCGTTCAGAATGGAACCGAGGATGAGTTCGTCACCGGTGTTCCGAAACCCGTAGTAACCGACGAGGAAGATTTCGGTCTTCTCCGGCACTGTTCCTATTAGGATATCACCGAGGGGGATTCGCCGCTGAATCGCATGGTTCCTGACGGCGATTGCCCCTCTAAGCCCGGCTAGTTCTAATTCAAGCTAGACCCGGCCAATCCAAACCAGAAGTCCCGTCGGCCCGCTTGATCTGTTCCTGTCTTCAGGCTTCGGCGCGGACCCGCCGCGTCGCTTCCGGTTAGTGCCCAGCCCCCGCGGCGTACTTTGGGTCGTACGCCCTTTAGTCCGTTTTGACATATGCAAGCAGTACTGCGTCAAAATGAACCGCTATGGCCATTGACGGCAGTACTAGAAATAGGGCAAACTACTGAGGATAGGGCAAGCTTAAAACCTTACACTCAAGAGGAGCTTGGCCTTACACTCAAAGAGAAGGACCTGAGATGGAACGGTTCACGACCGAGAAGGTGACCGCAAGTCGTCGATCACGGTACGGAGAAGATTAGACAATCACGGAGAAAGGGAGAAGGTAAAAGCGATGACATTACAAATTGTGCAAAATGGGGTATTTAGTTGACTCCAGTAGCCACAATATGTTGTGGTTGGGGGCATGAAGGAGGACTACCCCCGAAACCTCGTCGAGTTGGAAGCTCGATTCTCGACCGAGGAGGCGTGCCGGGAGTACCTGCTGAAGCTGCGCTGGCCGGAGGGGTTCGTGTGCCCGCGCTGTGGGATCCAGTCCTCATGGGCCAGCAAACGCAATCTGCTGCTCTGCGCCGACTGCGGTTACCAGGCCTCGGTGACGGCGGGCACGATTTTCCAGGACACCCGCAAGCCCTTGACGTTGTGGTTCCGGGCGGCTTGGTGGGTGACAACGCAAAAAGGCGGGGCCAGCGCGCTGGAGTTGCAGCGGGTCTTGGGTTTGGGTAGCTATGTAACCGCCTGGACCTGGCTGCACAAGTTCCGCCGCGCCATGGTGCGCCCCGGTCGCAATCGGCTGGTCGGCCGGGTGGAGGTGGACGAAACGTATGTGGGCGGAGTCGAAGAGGGCGTCCGAGGTCGCGAAATGGTTGGCAAAGCGTTAGTTGCGGTTGCTGCCGAGGAGGATGGGCGCGGTATGGGTCGCATCCGGCTCCGTCGGATCGCGGATGCCTCAGCGGCGAGCTTGGAAGCCTTTGTCGAAGAAGCTATCCAACCTGGCAGCCTCGTGCACACCGACGGCTGGGAAGGCTATGCGGGATTGGAGAACAAAGGATACCGCCATGAAGTCACCGTGCTGCGCGGGAAGCGGCAATCGGCGAGTAAGCTGCTGCCGAGAGTCCATCGTGTCGCCTCTCTGCTAAAGCGCTGGCTGTTGGGGACCCACCAGGGGGCTGTCAGTCACGAGTATTTGGACTACTACCTGGACGAGTTCACGTTCCGCTTCAACCGGCGGACCTCACGGTCGCGCGGCAAACTTTGCTATCGCCTCCTCCAGCAGGCGGTCGCCGCCGACCCTGCTCCCTATAAGACAATGGTCGAGGCCCCCAGGGCCGGCACCCCCACCCCCAAGATGTAGTGGCTACTGGAGTCAACTAAATACCCTATTTGTGCAATTCAAAAAGACGGCGGCAAAGATCACCGCCGTCATCGTCATGTTCCTGGTGGCGGGCTTGGCACCGACCGCCGCCGATGAGATCCTGGGAATCGACGGCGACGGTGTCATCTCGATCATTGACACCGTCGCCTGCAGTGTGACCTTGTTAAAGGACACGGACATCGACACAGGTACGTATGGGCCGAACTCTCTGGCCTATGACCAGACCAATCGGCGCGTCTATTTCGCGACTCTGCCGGACAATTGCCCAGAGGTAGCGGGCGACCCAGCTGAGCTGTATTTCTACGACGTTGGGGCCGACACCACAACGCTGGCGGGGACGCTCATTGGATGCCCGGCGGACGCGGACTTCCACAGCGGCGCCTATTACTACATCGGTAACGGCACGGACGATTTGTACGAAGTGACTTTCATGCCGAACGGACTCAAGGCCTCGGAGGGCCAGATCAGCGACCTTACCGGCGGCGACGACATCCTTACTTTCGGGGATATCACGGTGCGTAATGATGGCATCGTGTTCGGCCACGCGATGTCGAGTTTTAACGGGCTCTTTAACGTCTTTACCTTCGACCTCGCGGGCCCCGCGGGGTCGTTTTCTTATATAAATGATGTCCCGGCCCTGCGGCAGGTCACTTTCGGAGTCGACGGGTCAGCACGCTCTTTGGGCACGCCTTCTCCGCGAACGACTTGGTTACAATCGATCAGACAACAGGATTCGCCAGCGGCGACTTGTGCGTCGGCTCTATCATAGGCCAGTTTGACATAGCCGGCTACCGGCCCATTATCGACGTCAAGCCGGGCAGCGACCCGAGCTGCTTCAACATCAATGGTCACGGCACGGTTCCGGTCGCCATCTTCGGATCGTCCAGCCTCAATGTCAACGACATCGACACAATCACATTGGAGTTCGGGGGGATGCCGGTCGTAACGAAGAAGGGTAAAGTGAAATGCTCGGTTGAAGACGCCGACGGCGACGGCATTGACGATCTGACCTGCCATTTTGAGGACGGCGACATTTTATTCACCGAGGAGTCGCCTGGAACTGGCTGTGTCACTGGAGATTTCAACAACGGGCAACCTTTCAAGTTCTGCAATGACATCTGTCTTGTAGGAGGCGACCTCTAGGCTGAGCCCAACAGGCCCTGGCTAGATAGATTCAAACAAGGGTGTCAGATTTGTCGTTTCGACCAACGGTCACGACGACGCGCGGCACGTCAGCAGCAAGAGAATACATGGTCCGCGTCGCGCATCTTTTGTGCCATGTGTCTCGCTCGTCTTTGCAACGGGGATTTTGCAGCAGAAAGCATGATTTAGGGACGCAAGTAAGCCACCCCTGATGAAAACACGACTGCGGTAAGCGTCATGCTCGACAGCACAAGGCTTGTTCTAAGCTGACGGGGAGGCGCTCTGTTTCGGCTCGGGGCGCTACTGGGCGGTGAAAAGGGACACCTGCCATCCGTGCGGCAGGCCGCACAAGGAAGCAGTTTCTCCAACAAATCACGGATCTCGGTCTTGCTTGGAACGCGCTGCGCGACGACGGCTCGCTCGGAGATCTGCCGGGCGACATCGAGATCTCCGTCAACGTGTTATGTGAACAAGCCCAACCTCCGACACCTAGCTAGCCAGTGAGCTTCGCAGCCGTTCGCCGGAGCAATACTTCAGCGAGATTCTTAGCTTTCTGGATATCGACGTCCCGCCAGACTGGCGAGACAGAGTATTATGGAGCGGTCTTAGCCCAGTTAGAGGGGAGATGAAAAAGGCAAGAGACGACTGGAAACGGGCCGCGGAACTCGACTCCAGCCGTGCCGGGCCGGACCATCCCACTAACGTGGTGGAGGAGAAACGTGGTGGGGGAGAACGGCCACAAGCGGCCGAGATCATGGTCCAGCGCGGGGTGCGAATCGGGCGTAACGGCGGGAAGTAAGTCACTTTGGACGTATTCTTCTATTGTCGGACCGTCACCTGCTCTATGACGGGACGGCGGATCGCAAGGGCGTTGGTGGGGGCGTAAATCCGCCTCGCTACCGCACTAGCGCGCTTGGGGCATCGGTGACGATGGCCTGCAACTGTCAAAGGACGCGCACTAGTGGGTATTCTTCTATTGTCCGGACCGTCACCTGCTCTATGACGGGACGACACCGGATCGCAAGGGCGTTGGTGGGGGCGTAACCGCGCGCATCCGCCTCGCTACCGCACTAGCGCGCTTGGGGCATCGCGTGACGATGGCCTGCAACTGTCAAAGGACGCGCAGGTACCGCGGCGTGGACTACGTGCCTCTGGACGCTGTCCGCGCAATCGAAACGAACGTCTTGGTCGCCCACTCCTCGGGCGGCGCATTTGACCTGACATCGCTTCATAGTCTGCCGCTGAACGCGGATTTGCGCGTGCTCCTGGTAAGCGGCGTAGTGATGCCGAAGAATGCAAACCCGCTCGGCTTTGACGCTGTCTATGCCCCCAGTAATTTCATCCGTAAGGTCGTCCTTACGAAATGGTGCGTGCCCGGCGAGAAGATTTTCGTCAGTCATCATGGAGTGCGGTATTGGCCGGCCCAGCGCTGGTTTCGGCCGAGACGGCGCCTGCACCGCTTGATTTATCCAAGCCACCCTGCCAAAGGACTTCTCCCGGCAATCGGCATCCTGCGGTTGCTGCGGGCTGATGATCCGGATTTCGAATTGCATGTTTACGGTGGAGACGAACTTTGGGGAGGCGAACCATCGCAACTCGCCCCCGAGCCAGGCCTGTTCTACGGAGGGCTTGTCGGCCAGCGAAGGCTTGCTCAACTCTACAGCCGTTGCTCCATCGCCTTGCAGTTGCAGCCTGGGCCGGATGCTTTTGGGATGACCGTGACCGAAGCGATGGCAGCGGGTTGTATTGTGCTGGCGAGCCGGGTGGGATCATACCCCGAGATCATCCGTCATGGCGAGAATGGGTTTCTGATCGGCAGAGATCTCGATGGCCCAGAGGCGCAGCAGCTCGCCGTCCATCTGATTCGGGACTTGACGAAAGAGCCGGACTTGGCGACCCAAATCCGGCGCCAGGCAGAGGCCACCCCCTTGGATTGGAGAACAGTCGCCAGGACCTGGGAAGGCCACTGGGAATGGCTGGCAAACGGAAAGAGAACAGGGATGACCCTCGAGGCAGAGTGGACATGTCCCCACTGCCGCGGGGCTTACCTTATGCTCGCGGACGGCTACCACTGCGTTGGTTGCGGTTACTATAGCCGGGAAATTCAAGTCAGGGACTGAACTGCTCTCGGGCTGAATCGGCTTTAATGGGTTCGCTCGCCCAAGTCGTGGTATTTCTTTCGGAGCAAGACGGATGGATCCGCCGTCAGAATCATGCTTTTTGTTTTCCTGCGCCCCTAGCAGCCCGTGGCAGAAGTGTGTGCGGGCGAAAATGGGGGACTGCCACCGATTTCCGCTCGCGGAACTTGCTTGTTTGCAATGCCAATGGGTTGCGGAAATCGGCTGGCTGTACCCGATTTTTCGTGCGCACTGCACTTCTGCCACGGGCTGTTAGAGACCCATTTCCCGCCGTCTCCGGTCTCCTCACAACTGCCCTTTTCGAAGCCCTAACTGCTGCCTCCCGGCCTGTAACCCCTGCTCCCAAGTCCTCAAGGTCTGCCGGACTTGACAACCCAGATTCGCACTCTCCTCCAAAACATTCCACCTTTGTTTTGTTTTTTTGTGGGACAGACTCCTCAGGGCTTGACAAAGCGTTGTGTCTCGCCTATTCTGGGAATGCCTAGCTTATTCTGGGTGCGCTTAGCCGCCTGGGGAGGAGGTTTGCGCGGGCGAAAATGGGGGACTGCCATCCGATTTTAGTCCGCTGGACTCCACTGTTTTCAACACGGGCGAACGAGGAAAATCGGTGGCTGTACCCTTATTTTCGCGTAGTCGGACTTGCACCACGGGCTGCTAGCCTATTCTGGATGCTGACAGGAGACGATGATGAAGATAACGCGCATGACGACAATTCTGCTGCGGCCTGCCGTGTTGTTCACGGTGGTTTTGTTGCTGCTCGCAGCGGGCGGGCCGGCCAAGGCTGCCGACGTCCTGGGTAGCTTTGATTCTTTTACCTTCGGGGATTGTAGTGCCGACCCAAGCGGTAAAATGTTTTGCAGCGCAGTCACTAGTGGGAGCGGATCAACACCGCTCCATACGGCTGGAACCGTTCTCTTCTCGGTAGATCTGAACCTTGCTATGCCGGTGTATACACAGCACTTACCTCTGCCTACGGGAGTACCAAGCGCCGCCGCTATCCTGCAGTTGGCCCACGGCGGCGATGGGACGCTTTACGGCCATGACGGCGCTGAAGACTCTTTGTACTACATAAGCCTTGTACCGGAGTCGATCGGAACGCGCACCAAGGTTCTTGATCCAGCCGCCGGCGTCAGCGGCACTTTCAGGGCATTAACCGATTTTTCGACGTTCAATCCGCTGTGTGAATGCGAGTGCGAGGAGTGTGACGGCGGGCTCATCGAACTGACGCTTCAATTTACCGGCAGCGCCACAACCGCTGTGATTATTCAGGCTGCCGGACAAGGAAGCGCCATCTTGTTCAACGCCGACGTCGATCCCTTCGATACGATTACTTTGGTCGGTATGTTACCGAACGGAAGACTTGAGAACGGTCTCAACGTGTTCGAGAACAAGGATATCAATGACCTTCCCAATGCTGAGGATGCCTTTTTTCACACTAGTTGCTCCCTTCCTGTCAGTGCGCCAGGCGTAACAGACGGCAACTTCTTGGTGCTGGACGCCATAAACGTAAATGGCAGTACGGTTTGCGCCGTAGATTAATAATAATCGGGGACTGCCCTGTCTCGGTAGTTGAAACAAAGTTGGCGAAAAGCGGGAAAGACGCTGGGCGCGGCACGGAAGCGTCAGGCGGCTTTCAGGTCGTGAGCAGGTGGTGAAGGCGATCCGCTACGAGATCGAAGGACAAGGCCTGGCCGCAACCTCGCTCACTGGAGCCGCGCGCGTAAGCAAGCGGTAAGCTGCAAACGCGCGCCATTCCGCCCCAGACCCCCGCGCGTAAGCAAGCGGTAAGCTGCTATCTGCCGCTGAGACGCATTCCGTTCGACAACCGAAACAACCCCTCCCTGACGCGGACGAGCCGCAACCAAAGAGGGGAGCGTGGCCGCTGCCGGATGAGGCGCGTCGAAGCGGCTAACCCCTCCCTCACGGTCGGGGCTCCGAGTCTGGCTCCCGAATTTTCTGCCACGTTTGGCGCGAATTTCATGATGCAGGTCTAGGGCAAGTGCATCACGACCATTTTGGTCTCCGTCATCTCTTGCACCGCATACTTGGGCCCTTCTTTGCCGAAGCCGCTGTCTTTGAGACCGCCGTAGGGCATCAGATCGGCGCGCCACTGGGAACCCCAGTTGATGTGCAAGTTGCCGGAATCGACTTCGCGCGCGAAGCGCATGGCGTTGTCCAGGTTCTCGGTGAAGATGGCAGCCGAGAGACCGTAGTTGGACTGGTTCGCCAGCTCGATCGCCTCGTCCACCGAACCCACCGGGGTCAGGCCCACCGTGGGCCCGAAAACCTCGTCGCACGAGACCTTCATCTCGGGAGTGACGTCAGCCAGAATGCTGGGCGTCAGCAGCGCGCCTTCGCGCTCTCCTCCCCCGAGCAGGCGCGCTCCCTGGCCCGCCGCTTCCTGTATCCACTCAGCGACCCGCACGGCATCCGACTCGCGGACCATCGGGCCGACCTTCGTCGCCTCATCCAGCGGGTCACCGGTCGTCAGGTTGTCGACTTTAGGTTTGAGGGCGTCGATCAGGTCGCCGTAGACCGAGCGGTGGGTCAGAATCCGCTGGGAACTGATGCACACTTGGCCCGCGTTGGCGTAGCCGGTGACCGCGATGGCGTTCGCGGCCTTGTCCAGATCAGCATCAGCAAGGATGATGACCGGCGCGTTGCTGCCCAGCTCCATCGTGACTTTCTTGATGCCGGCGATACGGCAAATGTGCTCGCCGACGTCGCGGCTGCCGGTGAAAGTGATCTTGCGGACGCGCGGGTCGCTGCAAAGAATGTCGCCGATCTCCCGGCCCGAGCCGGTCAGGCATTGAATCGCCTGCGGCGGGAGTCCGGCGTCGAGAAGAATCTGCGTGAACTTGAGCGCCACCAGAGGTGTATCGGTGGCCGGCTTGAGAATGACGCTGTTGCCGCCCGCGATCGCCGGGCCGACCTTGTGGCAAACCAAGTTCAGCGGAAAATTGAAAGGCGTGATCGCCAGCACGACCCCGCACGGCACCCGCAGTGTAAAGCCAAGCCGGTTGCCGGCGCCGGGCGCGCCGTCCAGCGGGACGACTTCCGAGCCCAGACGCTTGGCTTCTTCGGCGGACCCGATGATCGTCTCGGCCGCCCGCGAGACCTCGAGTCTGGCCTCGCCGATCACCTTGCCCTCCTCGAGCGTGAGGGTGCGCGCCAAGTCTTCGAGACGCTCGTCCATGAGCTTGGCCGCCCGCATGAGAATGTGATAGCGGTCATAGCCGGGAATCTTGCGGATCACGCTTGCACCTTCACTGGCATAGGCGAGCGATCGCTCGACATCGTCAATCGTCGCGCGCGGCACGGTATCGATTTCCTCGTTGTTGTAAGGGTTGTTGACGGGGATCTTGTCGGCACCGTCGACCCAACTGCCGGCTATGAGCATTTGCATGGTTTCATCCTCACCTAGACTGCGGGCGGACGGGCTGTCCGCATGAACAATTGTAGACCATTGTGGCCTCGGAAGAGCTGAGTCAAGTCCGGCTGCAGCTCGGGTCTCGCGGGTCGCCGGGTTGAGGCCGCTTGGAATGCGTGCCACGCCGGATTCAGCTGCAGGCATCAAGGAGACTGAGTCTCTTCGCGGAGACTTCCCTGCACAAGTAGGAGCTTTTTAGCGCCCATGTCAGGCCACCGGTTCATGCTGGGGGCGACTCGCCGATTCTTCGCACGAGGTTATCAATGGCGGACTGCGGAAGCCAAACTCCTTCCTGCCTCAGCTTGATAACACCCTCCCGCAACTCACATGCTGACAGCAATCTGAAGTCGAATAGCTTTTCCAACACCCAGAGCGTCCCGTGGTACGTCAGTGCATGTCGGGCGGCCAACTCTCTGCCGTCGGCGTCGTCAACGATCACCATGGCCCCCACGCTTGTCGCCTGAACGATCGCCTCGGCCTCCCCGCGATCCCGCCGGATCTGTCCGGTGCGTTCGATTAAAAGAACGTCAACCGCGCCTTGGTCATAGTCGTTGCATGGCTCGAGAAAGGCGTAGGAATCGAGCATTTTCTTCAGCCGATCCTTCATTCGGCGACGGCGGAACAATTCCTTGCGTACAGCATTCGGTAGGAGGACGCGTGAGAACAGCCAACTGAGTTTTGGAACGAGGCCCAGGGTATCGAGCGCGATCAGGCACGACGTGTCGATCGTGCACTGACGCATCCGATCGGCCTAATCCTGTGGAGCGAGAATCAGCAGCCCCAGCGCGATTGTTCCTAGGGCAAGAAGGGCCTTCTTCGCGTTCTGTTCAGCGTCGATTGATGCGAGCCGCTGTACGATTTCCATCTCGGCGCGTTCGGGATTGGCAGGATCGATGACGACAACAGTGAGTCCGGACTGCTGCAGCTGGGCCGCAAACGCTGGCTCAGCCAAGATTATCGTCACCTTGCCGGAGGTAAGGCTGAAATCTAATTCTAGCTGGCATGCCTCGGAAAGACCGGTCCCGACAACTCCCAGCACAACATCTGAATTATTCAGGTGATCCATCGAGTCCGGATCTAGCTGAGCAGGCGAAGACCGCCGAGTGTGAACAGGCGGGACGTAGACGGTTAAATCATGCACGGCCGCAAGGGCTTGGAGCCTGAGCGCTGTGACCTGATCGTGCAAGGCCCCGTAGGAGATAAAGATCTTCATTCGCGTCTCGCTCCTTATAATTGTAGTGTGGTTTCCACTGCACCATCAGCCATAAAGCGATACCGAGCCCCGGCTCATGCCGTAGTCTGTCAAGTCTTAGGTGCTCGTACCGAAGGTGTTTCGGACGTGAGAACGGCATGGCCGCGGCCGATCCCCCGCTACGATGGAGTAAAGGAGACGCAACTGCATGACAACGCAACCTCGAGGGCAACACGGTTATAGCGCGGCAGGGAAACCGCCGGACATTCCAGAAACTTCCTATGCCGAGCAAGCCCGGACGCTGATGTACCTTGGCCGCGTGGGCACGCTCTCCACGCAGTCACGCAAGCAACCCGGGTTTCCCTTCGGGTCGGTCATGCCTTATGGCGCCGACGGCCAAGGCCGCCCCGTTTTTCTGATCAGCACGATGGCCATGCATACGCAGAACCTGGAAACCGACCCTCGGGCGGCGTTGCTGGTAATGCAGGACCCAGGCGCCGAAGACGTATTGGGCGCCGGAAGGGTCACGCTCATGGGCGGGACCGGGCGAGTTCCCATCGATGACCTGGCGGAGGTGCGAGAACTCTACTTGGACGCCTATCCGAACGCGAAATATTGGGTGGATTTCGAAGACTTCGCTTTCTATCGCATGGACGTAATTGACCTTTATTACGTCGGCGGGTTTGGCGTCATGGGCTGGGTGACGGCCCAGGACTATCGCGCCGCCCAACCGGATCCGCTGGCCGACGCCGCCGGCGACATCATCAGCCATATGAACGCGGATCACTCCGGCTCAATGATATTGCTGGCGAAAGTTCATGCCGGGATTGAAGCCGGCGAGGCGCGGATGACGGCAGTCGACCGGCTGGGTTTCCAAGTCCGGCTGAAGACGGCCGAAGGGATGAAGGGGGCGCGAATTGCCTTTGAGCGGGAGGTTCGCTCGGCTCTGGAGACGCGAGAGGTCCTGGTGCGGATGGTGAAACAAGCCCGGGCCCTTCAGAGCCCGGAACGCAAGTGACGGGTCAGGGGCAATTTGGGGTGGGGTGTTCGCTGTGGGGTGGTCGACGTTCGACGTTCGGTGGTCAGGCCGTTTGACCCGTCACTGGCGTTCCGGGCTCTGAAGGGACCATTCTCTTTTCAATTAATCCCAGGCCGAAATCGGCCGCAAGGGCCATTAGCGCGGCGGGGACTGCCCCCATCAACAGCAAGCCTGTGTTGACCGACTGAATTCCCCGGTAGATGAATACGCCCAGACCGCCGGCTCCGATCAGGGCGGCTATGGTGGCCACGCCGATGCCGGTCACCGTTGCGACGCGCAGGCCAGCCATGATGGTTCGCGCCGCCAGCGGCAATTCTACCATTCGCAGAAGCTGCCAATCGGTCATTCCCATGGCAACCGCTGCTTCACGCACGGCTCGGTCCACCCCCTTGATGCCGGTGTAGGTGTTGCGAATGATCGGCAGCAAGGCGTAAAGCACCAGCGCGACAACGGCTGAGCGCGGGCCGATGCCGCCAATCAGCGGCAGCGGAATCAAGAAGCCGAACAGCGCCAAGCTCGGGATGGTTTGCGCCGTATTGGCGAAACCCAGCACCCAGCGCCCGGCCCGCGGACGGCGGGTCATCCAGATGCCGGCGGGGATGCCGATGAGCGCCGCGATCAGCAGGGACAGGCCGACCAATCCGACGTGCTCCATGGTGCGGCTTAGCAATTGTGCCTGATACTGCTCTACGTATTCCAAGAAGCTCACAGTAGGGACTCCAGATAGGGAATGATGCGAGGGTCGTCCGAAGCGCGAAACTCATCGGCGTGTCCCAGCCAGACGAGCCGTCCGGTTTCCATCACGCCGATTCGGTCGCCCAGCAGCAGCGCTTCCCGAACGTCGTGAGTGACGAAGACAATCGTCTTGCCCAGGTTTTTTCGCATCGTAAGAAACTCTCGCTGAATCTCGGCGCGCGTGATCGGGTCGAGCGCTCCGAAAGGCTCATCCATCAGCAGAATCGGGGGGTCAGCGGCCAGAGCCCGGGCTACGCCGACCCGTTGCCGCTGTCCGCCGGAAAGCTGATGCGGCAGCCGCCCGTTGAGGTCAGCCGGATCGAGTCCTACGATTTGCAGTAACTCGGCGCACCTCTGCCGCTTCTTCTCCTCGGGCCAGCCCTGGAGTGTGGGTACCAGTGCTATATTTTGCTCCACCGTGAAATGCGGAAATAGACCAACTTCCTGGATCACGTAGCCGATGTTGCGGCGAAGCTCGATCGGATCCCACTCAGTCGTCGGGCGGCCCTGGACCAGTACACGCCCGGTGGTCGGTTCGAGCAATCGATTGATCAGCCGCAGCGCGGTCGTTTTGCCGGAGCCGCTGCGGCCGACCAGTACGAGAGTCTCGGCGGCTTTCACTTCCACCGAAAGCTCAGAGACGAGAGTGGCGCGGCCGATGCGATAGGTCGCTCCCTCTAAACGAATGGGATGTGGGTTGGACTCATCCATTTGATGGGGTTCTAGGCGAGGGGATCTAGGCGAGGCGCCGTCTTTCGAGCGCGCGTGAACCACCTGTTCCTATCCTGACAAAACGGACTCGGCGCGGGTGGGCGAGTTTGAGCGGATTTCAAGGATGCCGCCGGAGGGGTCCCTAAAAAAAGCTGGGTGGCGCGGGTCGATTCTCCCACGCGCCGCCGGGCGAGACCGGCAAGTGGCTGCGGACGGTGGTGCGAGGCTACTTTCAATACCACGGGGCGCCGGGCAACCGGCATCCCTACCGCGACCCTAAGCCGTGGCTGCGGCCGGCCGGCCCGACCCCATCAAAGCCGGTCTCATTCTGTTCGCTGCTTCCTCTTTCGTTTCTTGCGGGCGGGTCGTTCCGATCCGTCAGCTTTTCCCTGAAGCTCTTTGACGGCTTTGGCCAGCCTGTTGAGTTTGGTTTCCAGTTTTCCCAACTCGGTTTGTCGGGCCCAGTTGAAGTCCTGTGCGAGCTTCGAGACCGTCTTCTGCGCCTGGCCGGCTTCTTGGAGCACCTTCTTTCTGAAGTCAGTGGTCGACTTTTCCGCCTTCTCTACCAGCTCGAGAACGGCCTGTTTGCGGTCCGATCTGCTGAGCTCACCTCTCTTGATGAGGTCATCGATGATCTTCTCGGCTCTGGCTTTCGTGACCTCGAACAGACCGATTGAAGCCAGCACCGTGTTTTTCAAAAGCGACATCGATTGGTCACCTCCCTAAATCAATTATGGGGCGCCTCCAACTCTGACGGGAAAGAGACCCTGGAGCGCCTCCTCCCCCTGTGGTGTATATACCACGGTTTGAGCCCCGTGCAGCGCCTCGTTGTCGGGGCTCCTTCTCCGTGATACCCCCGGCTTTTCAGGCGGGCTCGTAGCGTTCCACGCTGATTTCACTTGCGCGGGCGCGCATTTGCGAGGCGTCATGCCAAGCCTGCATCTTCAGCAGCATGTCCATGCTGACGTCAAAAGCCTTCTCGATGCGCAGCGCCATCTCGGGCGATAGCGCAGCGTTGCCGTTCAGCAGGTCCGAAAGCGTTGCCCGGCGACGGGAAGCGCTAAAGGCGGTTCCAGTCTTCTGGAGCGATTTCACGTGCCAGAATGCTCGCCACCTCTCGAATCATCATGCGTAGTTGCGGAACCGAATACTCTTCGTTTGACGGAATCGACAGACGGTGCTGGCCGTAAATCATGAAAGAATGCCGCGTTCCGGAAAACGGCCCGTCGAAGCCGAGCACGCGCAACCGCCGGATGAATTCCCTGCGTTTACAGGGTGTCCACCGGTTCCTGCACCGGCTCCCGATTGAGATCAATTCCGCCGACTACGGGCAAAGGATGGCCGAGCTTGATTCCCAGAAGGATCCAGTCTTCCAGCGTGGAGCGGAGTTTGTGCTCACATTCGATGACATTGGTTCCAAATACAACGACTCCTTTGCAGGGCGGGATATGGCTGGTGAATGTCGCGTCTTCCAGCTTGTCGTAGACGGCCTGGGCCATCGCCTGGTCCACATAGTCGCTTAGGATGTAGCGGGCGGTCATCCGAGGAATAGTCTATCAGGGCGAGTGGAGGGGATTGAGCATGCTTCTCAAGCGACGGCGCTCATACCCTCACAAACTTGCTGAATAGAAACGATTTTGCCAAACATGCCCGCTGCGCCGCCGTCCGTTGAGGTAAACCGCGTCCTCGTAGTTAGTCCGTCCAACCGCCTTGGCCAGCGACTGCCCTTGTTCGGGCACAGCCACCGGATGGACGTGATTCGGCATCAAGCAATAGCCGAGCAGCGTGAGCTTCCAGCGCCGGCAGTGGCTGCCGAGCAGGGACAAGTAGATCCGCCGGCCGGCGGCGGAGAAGAAGACCTGTTGGCGATTGTTGCCCCGCTGAGTGACGTGGTGCGGTGCGCCGACCGGCACCACGCGCGCGATGCGGGAAGACGTGCCCCTTGGAGTTGATCGCGGTGGCCCGCAACCAGTGATCGACAAACATGTCCCGTTCGCCGACTGTGAGGTTTTCGTCGGGGTTTTCTGGAAGCGCTTCGGAGAACCAATGGAAAGCGGCTTAACCCCGACTCAGCACGAGGTAAAGTTGGCTGTCGAAGCTTCTGAAGCCGAGGGCAGACCCCATGTGATGCTTTACTTCAATCAACAGCCCTACAATCCGCAAACGGTTGAAGAACTGGACCATTGGAAGAAGGTCCTCGAATTTCGGAATGAGTGCAAGCGCAAGGGATTGTTTGGAGATTATAACGGCGCTGCCGACTTTGAAAAGAGGTTCGCCGCACACTTGAAGACGTATCTGCGATCCGTTGTTGAACCAAGCCCACCAAAGTCGGAGGATCGAACGCTGGTTTCCAGAGACCCGAAAGAGCCAGTTTTTGTCACACAAGCATACGCCCAATTGGTGAGGGCGGCGGGGCTGGCCGAACTTGTTGGTGATATTGAGCTTTCTTTTACAGGCTCTCCGCAGAGAATGAGAGACGGCCGAGCGGTGCCTTTTGACATCGAAGTGGCACTGAACGTCAATGTCACGAACGGGGAAAGGGGTGATTCCCTCGAAGACGTGAAGCTGATCCTGAACGATGGCGCGGTACTGCCCGGAGTCCTGACAGGCGGCAACTCGGTGCTGTTCAAGAGCGTGCCAATTTGGCACAAGTCGGACGAAACGGCCCCGCGCGCGCGAGTCGTTAACCTGCGCGCGAACGCGTCACAGCTAGGGGTTCCAGCGTCAAGCGAAGTACCGTTCAGCAAAATACTGGCTTCTGTCTCTGTAACTGGTGCCCACGCGATAGAGACCTCGAAGCGGGTTGTCACTGTAGGCGTCCCATTTCAGCCCTGCGTATTTCATGTGCAGAAAGTGTCGTCGGCGACGTCCCACAGTCTTCCTGGAAATCACGTCGATCTGGTTTTTGACGAACTGTTTCTGAACGCCTTCAAGAACGCGTTCGAAGAGCAGGCCGGGCCGCTCGGCACCCGGTTCCTCATCCGATTTTTTGGGGTGCCCGAGGGGCTGCGTCTGTCTGTCAGTAGCAGGGATTTGCCCAGCGAACCTAACCCTCCAAAAGCTGTACTTGTTGAGGAAGCCGACGAGGTCGGAGGACGCGGGAATCTAGTCCGGGCAGTAGCAGGTGGTGAAAACAACTCGCGTTTCGTCGAGGTGGATATCGACGGCGGATATGGATCGGTGACTTGGGAGTGGGTTGGTGATATCTCCAGGTCGCTGGGCGCATTTCAGAATCCTAGGTTTCGGCTCGCTGTGGAAGATTTGCGAACCCGGACGACCCCTGCCACCTTTGACGTGGCCGGTTCGCTCGCACCGCTGAGCACTGTCTTTAACGCCGCAGAAGGCGAACCCGTCCCGCGGTTCATAGATGACGGTGGCATCGGTGGCGTCAAAAGGATCTCGTTGAGAACCTCAGGCAGCTGAGACTTTAATGGCACGCACCCTTTCATCCACCCTGCAAACCGTCGGGTGCCGCGGGAACAGCACCGTTTCCTTGCGCCGGCTCTCTTCTTCAAAGGCTGTTTCGACTTCCTTTTCTACCCAGTCGCTCTCAATCGATTTCTCGGACAAGATCAGTAGGAGCTTGTCGCGAACTCGGATCGCTTCATCGATGGCGGGACGTGTTCGCGCGCCGATCTTGAGGTCCTCGGGAGCGAACCAGCAGCGGACGCCCGTGTCTTGCAGGTCGGCGTGAAGTCGCTCGGCGAAGTCTTGATCCTTGCTTGAGTAGCTGACAAAGCAGGAGTAGAACTGAAGCGCGTCGCCGAGTAGCGACGGTAGGTAATCAATCAGTGCATCCGGGAGGCCACAGCCTCGCAGGAAAGCCATTGGCAGCTTTCCCGATTTGGCAAGCGTGCGATGGTCGACCGTGCTTGGGCCGAAGTGAAGGCACGAATCCAAGCCGGTTGCACCCGTTAAGCGTGTGTCGCTAAAAATTGTCTCATGCAGATGTGCTTTGCTGAGGTCCGCCCGGCGGAGGTCCACCCCGCTGAGATCCGCCCGGCGGAGGTCCACCCCGCTGAGATCCGCGCCGCGGAGGTCCACCCCGCTGAGATCCGCCCCGCGGAGGTCCGCCCGGGCGAGGTCCGCCTCGCCGAGGTGCGGCCAGCTGAGGTTCGCCCCGCTGAGGTTCGCGTCGCCGAGGTCCGCCTCGATGAGGTTCGCCCCGCCGAGGTCCGCTCGGCTCCAATGCCCAACGATCCACTCATTCCAAAACTTGACCCCCTGCTTCAGGATGTCGAGATGTTCTTGGTTTGCCACGGTCTCAATTATGCCGGGTTCTTTATCAGATCGCAGAGTTTCCAGTAATGACCGCTCCCTCACGGTCGCGGCTCGGAGCCGCGCAGTCGAGCTGCAGCGCTGTCCCCAGCATTTTTTCACACCTTCCAGGCTACGACTTTCCTGTCTCCGACTTTCGCGCCTCCACTTTCCGCCCGCACTCCAAGCCAGGACGTGGGATGATCGCCGGGATCGATCTGGCGCCAAAAGATAACACGCCTGGCAAGGCCGGTCAGGCGGCTTTTCTGGGCCTCTACGAAGCCGGGGTATTGACGAAGGCTACTGGGGATACGCTGCTTCTTGCACCTCCGCTGATCGCCGAGGAGTCTCACCTGCATGTCATTGCGGAGAAAGTACGGAGCGTGCTGCAAGGGGCTTAATAGTGCCGGCGATACGCCGGCCCGGAGGCCGGCGCGGCCCGCCGGGAGGCGCGCGCCACCTCGCGACTCGCCGTTCGGTGAGATAGGCGGATCCGGCGCCGGCATCGTGCGGGTTGTGTTCCTCCGCCCCTTCGGGGCTGCCGCCGTTAGGGGTTTTCACCCAGGGTTCCGCTTCGCTCCACCCATGGGCTACGATCCTGCGCCGCTTCGCGGCTCAAAAGGCGCTAATGCGGACGAGCCGCAACCAATAGAAGGTTCACAGAAAGTAGAAGGTTCACAGAAAGGTGGATGGGATGGAGACGCGACCCCGCTGAAGCGCGGACTTTCGTCCGCGGCTCTGTCCGGTCGTCTGAAATTTTCCGCCACAATCGGCAAAGGCTTAACCCGTGCCTCTTTGGGCCGGTTTGGCCTTGCCGCGTGCGGTGCTTGATGATCGCTTGCAAGACGTAGTCATGTTCTGCAATCGTTAGGAGCAGCGTCGGCCGGCTCAGCGAGCTCGGTGCGGATTCGAGTGGGCACCTGGCCGCGGGCCGGCTTTCGAGGAAATACACATGAAAAACAACCGATCACTTATCAGCAGACGCAATCTTGTGAAAGCAGCAACGATTGTTCCATACGCTGCGGTTCGGGGCAGCGGGGCCAACTCGGTGGTCCGGGTCGGACTGCTCGGCTCCGGCGGACGCGGAAGCCGTCTGTCGAGCTACCTGGTGCAAGTTCCGGGGGCGCGGCTGGTGGCGCTGTGCGACCTGTTCGACGAACAGATTGAAAAAGCCAAGCAGCGCATCCCGATCGAAAATCCCAAAATCTACAAAGACTACAACGAGATGCTGGCGAGCGACGACATTGACGCGGTCATCATCGCAACGCCGGTGTTTCTGCATGCCGAGCACTTGGAGGCGGCAGTGAAAGCCGGCAAGCACGTCTACGTCGAGAAGCCCGCCGGTGTCGACGTCGCGGCCTGCAAGCGAGTGATGAAAGCCTCGGATTCGGCCAAGCCGGGGCTCAACGTCACGTTCGGGTTCCAGCAGCGCTACGGCTGGACCTACAAGCAAGCCCGCAAAGTGATCGACTCGGGCGGGCTCGGTAAGATCCGGCAAGCCGAGGCCCACTTCCTCAAAGGCCCGGTCACGGGCAACGAGCCGCCTCGCAAACGCCCCGAAACGTTCCACGACAAGGTTCGCGAATGGAAATGGTGGCGCGACCTTTATGGTGACATCGTCGTCGAAACCTATTGCCACTCGATCGACGTTCTCAACTGGTCTCTGGGTGATCAGCACCCCATCCAGGCGGTAGCCGGGGGCGGCCGTACGATCAGGAAGGCGGGCGACATGGGGGATCACATCTCCGTCGTCTTTGAATATCCCGATAACATTCGCGCGACCTTCGTCGGGTCTCACATCATGCCGCCCTTCTACCGCGAGGTTCATGAACGCGTTTGGGGCTCCGAGTCGATGGTCGAGACGGCCCGGCACTACTGGAAGCACTATCGCGGCCGCGACGACGTGCTGCATCAGGACGCCCCGCGCAGTATCGATCACGACACGATAGAGGCCTTCATCCAGCGCGTCGCCGAAGGCAAGACCGAAAACGTCGGCATCCGCGGCGCCGAGAGCACCCTCACCGCCATCCTGGGCCGCATGGCGATGGACACGGGCCGCACGATAACCTGGGACGAGATGATGCGCTCGGCGTAGCCCCCAGGCTGAAACTTCGTGAACCTTACAAGACACCGCCCCGACGGGGCTGTCCACCCCGGCCTGCGTTGGGGGCCGTTCACACTGCGAATCCCCTTCGTCCACGTTCGGGTCGAACTACCAGAGTTGATCCAGGGTTTGATGCTGAGCGGCGCGACCGGGCTGTCGATCGTGCCGCTCTACACGGAGCATTTCGGCATGAGCTTTGAGGTCGCCGTGGCGATGTGCGCGCTGATGTCGGTGGTTGTCTGCTCCGGCCCGATCGTGTTCGGCGACCCCTATTGCGCGGGATGGCTTACGCCCGCGCTGCCCCTGGTGCTGCGCGAGGCGCTCAGCCACGAGACCGTCGCCGCCAGAACCGATTTTGTGAACGCGACGCTGCTGATGGTCGCCCTGACGTTCTTGGTTCTGGGAATTTCGGGATTGGGTAATACCATTCTGCGCGCGGTGCCCAGGGCATTGAAGGCGGGAATCATCCTTGGTGCGGGGATGAGCGCGATCTATGGTGAGTTCATCCCGCGCTCAGGAGGGCGTCCTTCCAGGATCGACGCCTATACCGTATCGATTCTGCTTGCCGTGGGAATCAGTTTGCTTCTGATGTTCTCGCTGCCGCTCGAGCGCTGGAAGAAACGCTTGCGGGGACTTGCGGTTGTGGCTTCGCTTGGACTCGCTCCGGGCTTTTTCGCCGCTATGATTCTCGGACCCTGGTTTGGAGAGGTCAACTACGGGAGCTTTCGGGCTCTGTTCGTGTCTCCTTCGACAGGAGAGTGGGTTTTCCAGTTGCGGGACGTTTTCTTTCTTCCAGACATTGGCGGGCTCATCGGGGAGTACAGCCTGCTAGCACGCGGCCTCCCCGACGCCGGCATGATGTTGAGCGCTCTGCCTTTGGCACTGGCAGCTTACGTGATCGGCTTCGGGGACATCATTACGGGAACAGCAATCGTGAACGACGCCGCTCCGCATCGGCCGGACGAGAAGATCCCCATCGACGAGAGGCGCACCCATCTCACCGTCGGCATCCGTAATCTCATCCAGGTCGTCGCAACCGGGCCGTTCTTTCCGTTGCAAGGGCCGCTTTGGGCGGGGGCGACCGTTGTCGTCGCTGAACGCTATCGCCGCGGCCGCCGGGAGATGGACTCGATCTTTGGAGGAATTTTCAGCTACCTTCTTTTCGGCCTGCCGGTCTTCTATTTCGTCCGGCCGTACTTGGAGCTGTTCCGCCCGGTCCTCGATGTTGCTTTTTCCCTGACTCTGATCTTGACCGGTTTCGCCTGTGCCTACGTCGCGCTTTCGATGCCTCGGAACCGCATCGAGCGAGGGCTGGCTGTTCTGGTTGGTATGGTGATGATGTATTTCTCGACGCTGATCGGGATTGCTGTCGGCTTTATCGGGGCAGCGGCGCTGCTGGGCCGGGAGGGGTGGATTGGCGACGAGCAATCGGGCTCGTCCTGACCCATTCCTAGGTAGCTAGTTTCCGGAGCTAGCTAACGACATGGTCGGGACCGGCTGAGAGCCGGTCCTTACTATGTCGCCAGGAATGGCGACACGGCACGGAGGAATGCGTGCGCCACGTCGAAGGGACCCGCCCGCCCTCGCTAGGCGTAGTTCTGTGTGGTGGGCGTGATGATCAGCTCCGGGACCGTAGCCCGCGGATGCAGCGTTGCCACGAACAGGGCGGCGTGAGCCAGGTCTTCCGGTTGCAGCATGAGTGCGCGTTTTTCGGCCGACGGGGGGACGGGGCGGTCCTCGAGGATCGGCGTGTTGACTTCGCCCGGGCAAACCATGCAGGAGCGGATGCCATTGGCCCCCTCTTCGAGTCCGATCATCAGACTCAGCGCGGACATGCCGAATTTGGAAGCGGCGTAAGCCGTGCCCGCCAGCACGCTGGCCCGCACGCCGGCGACCGACGACACGTTGATGATCAAACCCTGGCGGCGTTCACGCATCTTGGGCAAGACTTCGTGCACGCAATAGTAGGCGCCTTTTAGATTCACATCAACGACGCGATCAAAGTCCTCCACGGAGAGTTCGGTGAGTTTGCGCCGGGCAATATTTGTTCCCGCGTTGTTCACGAGGATATCGATGGCCCCGAGCTTCCGCTCGGCCCAGTCGATCATCCCGGCGACCGACTTGCGGTCGGAAATATCCCCGGTTTTGGGGAACAGGCGAGCCGCCGCGGCGCCGGCTTCCTGTCTTGCGCGCTCGAGCTTATCCAGGTTCCGGCCCACCGAAACGACCGCCGCCCCTTCGGCGGCGAAACAAGCCGCGACAGCCTGTCCAATGCCGCTCCCGGCGCCGGTCACAATAACGCCCTTCCCTTCCAGTCTCATCAGAAATAGGGGATCTCACATCCAAGCCGGCAAGCTTGGCGGAAGGAATCAAAATTAGTCACGATTTTGGCCCGACCGAAGTTTATATTTCTTGATCGCCACGGCCACGTTACCGTCGTGGCTTCGGACCGTTACACCCTGGACCAGCAGATTCACGTCAGGCCCTTTTTCCAGGGCTGTTCCCATGCGCACCACCAACTCGATACGCCTGCCGACTTTCAGCTCTCTCTCCGTTTGGAAGAGAACTCCTTTGCGGCTGATGTTGAGTGTGCGGCCTGATCCAACGATCGGGCCGGCTGAATCGCGGATTCGATACTCCAGGGGACGATGGATCTCGTACCGGTTTGCGCGCTGTTGCATCTTCTCCTTTATTCTGTACGTAGATCACCTTATTCGCAATAGGACGAAAGATCTAAATTTATCCGGTACGAAAGTACTAGTGGTTAATCGAAAGGTCCTTGACTAGCGATGGATGGACCTCGTGACGAGCGGGGACCGAGCTGGTTTTGCCTTGGGTTTCCGGCTGAACAGCGAAAGCCGCTCTATCCTTGCCCGGTCTGGTCAAGCATTTGAACCAAGGTGACGGTGAAGGGTCCCGTGCTGGAGTCGAATTCAATCCTCAAGGAATCGTTTCCGCCGCAGACTTTCAGCGTAAAGCTGCTGCCCTCGACGACGGCAGGCGCGGACAGGACGGTCCCAGGAGGGAAAATAGTTTTCAAGTTCCCCGCTATCATGTTGGCGATCTCACCGATGGCGTCTCGCACGTCATCATCCGCGCTGCCGGGCGGTGAAATGCCGGTCAATTTGGCCGTAAAGGCGCTGGCCTGTAATGGCTGGCACTCCAAGAGTAAAACCCCTTTCCAGGGTCCGGCGTAGTGGATGGAGCCCACGACCGTATGGGCCTGATCCTCGCTTGGGGCGCACTCGGCCGGCCAGGCCTCGATGCCGAGCATGGCTGAGAAGATATCTTGGGTGACGTTGACGGCGGTTTCCCGGTGAGCCTCCAGGTTGATAAGGGTCTCGATCATGGTCCTCTCCTTCAATCTCAGCAATCGTTGCGGTGCGGATGACTCACGGACCCATGATTTGAAACACAATGAAGGGAACCGGCTGTCGAAAGCATCTCATTGCAGCGGCTTCTGATACAAGATCGCGCGGCCTAGCTGGCGGCGGCAAAACGTCTCGTCGATGTTAAATGTTGTCTCGCTGGAGCCCAGAATCAAATAGCCTCCCGGCGCCAGCGTTTTGCGAATATTCCGCAGAATCCGCCTTTTTGTTTCGATGTCGAAATAGATCAGCACATTCCGGCACAAGACGACATCAAAGGTTCCCAGCAAGGCTGGGTTGTCTTTGAGGTTGAACTTTTTCCACCGCACCATGGCTCGAATGGAAGAGCTGATTTCCCAGTCCATGTTCTGGCGTGTGAAGTGCTTTACCAGGTACTTGGCCGGCAGGCCGCGGTTCACTTCGAGCTGCATATACTTGCCGGCTTTGGCCTTATCCAGTATCTCCTCTGAAAGATCAGTGCCTAGGATCTGTATCTCTTTGGCAAGATTCCCCATATTGAGCCACATCATCGCCAGAGAGTAGGGCTCTTGGCCTGAGGAGCAGGCGGCCGACCAGAAGCGAAGCGTGCGGCTTCCTTTCCACTTTTCGAGCAGCTCGGGAATCACGACTGTTTCGAGCGCTTGGAACGGCGTCAAATCCCGAAAGAAAAGGGTCTCATTGGTGGTCATCGCCTCGACGATTTTGTCCCGGACCCGGTGGCCTCCCATGGAGCGAATGAGATTGCACAGGCCGTCGAGCGAAGCGGCTCCCTCGTCCTTCGCTACCGGTACGAGCCGTGCTTCGATCAGATAACTCTTGGAATCGTCGAGAACGATGCCGGACTCCTGGTAGACCGTTTGGCAGAGAAACCGAAAGTTCTCCGCAGTCAGGTTTCTGAGTTGCTCTTCAGGCGTAGTGGTGAGGGGCATAGTCGTCGTCTCAAACCCGCTTTAGAATTTCCGGCGCGATCTCATCGATTGGGGCTACGACGTCCGCCAGTCCGGCCTGCGCGACAAAACCCGGCATGCCCCACACGACGCTGGTCGCTTTGTCTTGGGCAATAACCGCGGCGCCCTTTGCCTTGATCTGTTTTACGCCGCTCAATCCGTCTTGGCCCATGCCGGTCAGGATGACTCCGAGCGCCCGGCTGCCATAGATCGCAGCCACCGAGGCGAACAAGACGTCCACCGCGGGACGGCAGGAGTTGACGGGCGGGGATTTGTCGAGGGCGGCGACAATCGCCGTGCCAGACCGTTTCAGAACCAGATGAAAGCCGCCGGCTGCGACGACCGCCTTGCCGGGCTCGATGGGCGTTCCTTGCCCTGCTTCCTCGACGCGAATGTGGCTGCAAGACTGCAGCCGCTGTGCCAGCAGGCGCGTGAAAATGGGCGGCATGTGCTGCACGATCACAATCGGGCAAGGCAAATCCGCCGGAAACAGCGGAAAGATCTCGGCTAGGGCGTTTGGGCCTCCGGTGGAAACGCCAATCGCAATGATTTCCTTCTTTGATTGCCAGTTCCGGCGAGCGGGTGGATTTGGAACCAGAACCGGTTGAGCCTCGAGAACGGGAGCAGGGGTCTTCAGATTAAAGAACTGCCTTATTCTTGGCGCCAGCTCGCCCCGAAGCCTTTCCAGCGACTTCTCCAAGGAGCCAACATTCGCCGCCTTGGTGACGTAGTCGTTAGCGCCCAGCGAGAGCGCCTCGAGTGTCTTCGCCGCCCCACGCTCGGTCAGAGCCGAAAACATGATTACGAGGAGCCGGGGATAAAGCTTGCGAATCTGGCGCAGCGTTTCCAGCCCGTCCATCTCTGGCATTTCGATGTCCAGCGTGACTACATCGGGATTGACCTGTGGAATCTTTGCCAAGGCGACGGACCCGTTCGGGGCGGTTCCGACGATTTCCAGATCCGCGTCTTCGGACAAGGCCCGAGTAATGAGCCGCCGAATGACAACGGAATCGTCGACAATGAGGACACGAATCTGGCGTCCGGCTGGTATCGTCCGCGCTGTTTGCAATGCCATGGTCCGGTATCCACCTGCCCTAACGTGGCGTTAGTTCAACACCCCTAAGATGCGCAGCTTGTCCGCAATCACCTCTTTCGTGAACGGTTTCATGATGTATTCGTTCGCTCCGGCATCAAGGGCCTTAACCATCTGATCGACCGCGGTCTCGGTTGTCACCATCACCAGAAGAGAGGACTTGAAGCGCCCGTCCAAACGGACTTTCGTCACAAACTCGAGCCCGTTCATCACGGGCATGTTCCAATCGACCAGCATCAGCGATACCGGCTCCCCAACCTCATCCAGCCGATCCAAAGCTTCGCGGCCATTGCCGGCTTCCCAAACTTCGAAGCCTAGCTCCCGGATTGTGTCCCCGAGGATTCGTCGAATCGCTCGCGAATCATCGATGATCATCGCTTTATCCATTGGCAGGCGCCCCTTTGGAAACGGTTCTCTTCTGTCTCCACAATCAGGATGTACGGCCCGACTTATCAAAAAGGCCCGTGCAAAAACCAGGACTTGCACGGCTCGCCGGTTGAATGATTGTCAATTCTCGGGAGGGACCCTTTGACGGCTCGTCTGGTTGCCGCACATCCCTCCCTTTGGTATTCATCGGCCAAGAGAGCCGAGTCTTATAGGCGCCTTCACTCCTGTTTGCACCGGCTATCCTGCTTTTCTCGCCCACTTTGAGAGCGTCGGCGCCAAAGGCCCCAATGTAGCGGCCGACCACCGAGACCTGGGACAATTTTGGATTCAGTGACGCCGAGGGCCGCGGCGACAACTGCGCCAATGCGCGGCTGTTTGTGCCCGCCGACATTCACCTTGGCAAGCACGTTCGAGTCTTTGCCGAAGGCAAGACGCCTCTGGCCACCGAGCGCAATCTGCCTGGCGCGCCCCGGCCGCACGCCGGTTTCGATTACGCCGGCGAAGACGATGGCCGCGACGACCGCCTGGGCGCCTTCAATCAACTGTTCCGCTGGGGCACGCGGCTTCAGGCGTTACAAACACGCGATTTGGGGTGTTTTACGTAGTTTCGAACTTGTCGCGTCGGTTAAGCGATTGGTTATTACTCGTCAACTGCCCACACCTGCCTGTCTGTATCAAATAAAATCTTAGTGTCGATCGCTAATATATTATTGACAACGTCTCCCTAGTCTGTGCTATTATGAATTCACGGGAGCTCACCCTTGGCGGTGAGTTCTGCTAAGTTCCGCGGAACGCCGGTCGGAATCCGGTCCCCGAAACGAATGAACCAGCGCTGTCACGGCTCTGTGGCAGCCTTCCTGGAGCGTAACTGATTCGTGATTCGAGAGCGGATGGCCGTTTGCCTGCAGCCCTGATTCACCAGTCGTTGCTTGCGTTAACAGTTTGCGCCAGGGATCTGCATATCAGTTCAAAACATTGGAGGAAACACCTATGAAGCTAAGACCGTTGCACGATCGTATCCTCGTTGAGCGCATCGAGGATGGCGAACAAGTCAAGGGCGGGATCATCATTCCCGACTCGGCCAAAGAGAAGCCCCAGCAGGGCAAAGTCATCGCCGTCGGGAATGGCAAACGCTTGGAAGACGGCTCCATTGTCGCTCTGGACGTCAAAGAAGGCGACCGCATTCTGTTCGCCAAGTACGCCGGAAGCGAAGTGAAAATCGACGATAACGAATACCTCATTTTCCGCGAGGACGAAGTTCTCGCCATCCTCGAAGATACTAAGACATCAGAGAAAGCTGCTTAAGGAGGAATAACGACAAATGGCTGGAAAGCAAATTGTTTATGGAGAAGAGTCCCGTAAGGCGATTCTAACGGGCGTGAACAAGCTCGCCAATACGGTGAGAGTGACCCTGGGACCCAAGGGCCGCAACGTTGTGCTGGAGAAGAAGTTCGGCGGCCCGACCGTCACCAAGGACGGCGTCACGGTAGCCAAGGAAATCGAGCTGGAAGACAAGCTGGAAAACATCGGCGCGCAGATGGTACGCGAAGTGGCGTCGAAGACCAGTGACGTCGCCGGCGACGGCACCACGACGGCTACGATTTTGGCCCAAGCCATCTACCGCGAAGGCGTCAAGAGCGTTGCCGCCGGCGCCAATCCGATGGCGATCAAGCGCGGCATCGAGCGGGCCACCAAGCTCGTCGTCGAGAACATCGAATCGATGTCCCGTCCCGTCGAGGGCGACGCCGTTTCGCAAGTGGCGGCGATCTCGGCCAATAGCGACGAAACGATCGGCAAGATCATCGCCCAGGCGATGGAAAAGGTCGGCAAAGACGGCGTCATCACGGTCGAGGAAGGCAAGACCATGGAGACCGAGCTGGAGGTGGTCGAAGGCATGCAGTTTGACCGCGGTTACCTGTCTCCCTACTTCGTGACCGACCAGGAATCGATGGAGTGCGTTCTGGAGAACGCCTACATCCTGATCCATGAGAAGAAGATCAGCAGCATGAAAGACCTTCTTCCTTTGCTCGAGCTGGTCTCGCGCGCCGGACGGCCCTTGCTGATCGTCGCCGAGGAAGTCGAAGGTGAAGCTCTCGCCACGCTTGTTGTCAACAAGCTGCGCGGCACTCTGAACGTCGCCGCCGTCAAGGCGCCCGGCTTCGGCGATCGCCGCAAGGCCATGCTCGAGGACATCGGCATCCTCACCGGCGGCAAGGCCATCATGGAAGAGACCGGCATCAAGCTGGAAGGCATTCAGCTCGAGGACCTGGGGCAGGCCAGCCGCATCGTCATCGATAAAGACAACACTACGCTCGTCGAAGGCTCCGGCGGCAAGAAAGCGATCGAAGGCCGTGTGAAGCAGCTTCGCGCCCAAGTGGAAGAGACCACTTCCGACTATGACCGCGAGAAGCTGCAAGAGCGGCTGGCGAAGCTGGTTGGCGGCGTGGCCGTCATCAAAGTCGGCGCGGCCACTGAGACCGAGATGAAAGAGAAGAAGGCTCGTGTCGAGGACGCCATGCACGCCACCCGCGCCGCTGTCGAGGAAGGCATTGTTCCCGGCGGAGGAGTGGCGCTTCTTCGCGCGGGCGAAGCCCTCGACGACCTCAAGTCCGATGACGAAGACGAGCAAATCGGCATCAACATCGTGCGCCGCTCGCTCGAAGCGCCGGTTCGCTGGATTTCTCAGAACGCCGGTCAGGAAGGGGCCATCGTGGTCGCCAAGATCCGCGAGAGTTCGGAAACGAACTACGGCTTCGACGCCCAGAACGAAACCTACGGCGACCTGGTCGCCGCCGGTGTGATCGATCCCGCCAAAGTAGCGCGCACAGCGCTACAGAATGCGGCTTCGATCGCCGGTCTGATGCTGACGACGGAAGCGACCGTGCATGATCTTCCGGAGAAGGAAAAGCCGCCGGCAATGCCTCCCGGGCACGATGACTACTAGTTCCAAGCAACAGCTTCAACAGAAGCAGGAATACGGGGCCGGGCAACCGGCCCCTTTTTTTGACATCCCAGTGGGGCCGGCAATCTTGCCGATCCTTCGTCGCAAAGCGGCGGCGCTCAAGGCTAGCAAAACCGGCAAGTGACCTCCGTCCCCCCGTCGGCGTCTTGGCAACTCTATTCGATACAATGATGCAAGTGAATACCCCAGAAAAAGTTGCCGCACGCCCCGCCGCTCAACAAAGCAATCCCCAAGGGCCACCCGACATTCCACACCGCGGCGTCATCGCCGAGTGGACCGTCACGATCATCCTGTTGCTGTTTGGAACAACGACCCTGGTCCAGGCTTTCGTAATCCCCACGGGCTCGATGGAAGAATCGTTGTTGATCGGGGACCATCTGCTCGTCGACAAGCTGGCCTATTCACCGCCAGGCGGGATCGGGAAGTATTTGCTGCCTTACTTGGACGTGCAGCGGGGCGATATCATTGTTTTTCGTTATCCGATCGACTTGTCGCAGACTTTCGTCAAACGCGTCGTCGGAGTGCCCGGAGACCGCCTCCGCCTGATCGACAAGCAGGTTTATTTGAACGGGGAGCCCATCGAAGAACCCTACGTGATTCACAAAACGTCCTACGTAGACGCCTACCGCGACAATTTTCCATCGAGCCCCAACACGCAGGTGTACGAACCGGCTATCGACATGCTCGAAAACCACGTCATCGACCAAGAGGTAGTCGTTCCGCCCGGGAAATATTTCGCCATGGGAGATAACCGCGATCTTTCACTCGACAGCCGCTACTGGGGCTTCGTGCCGCGGGAGAACATCATCGGCAAACCGCTGGTCATTTATTGGTCCTATGATGCGCCGACGGAACGCCTGCAGGATTCCACGATCTCGCTGGCTCATCTGCAAGATCTGGTGCTTAACTTCTTCACGAAGACGCGCTGGAAGCGTTCGTTCAACTTGGTTGACCCATACCCCCTGGCTGCCCAATGAATTCCCGGCCGGGACCCCTCGACCATTTCCACGCGGTCATCCTGGCGGGCGGGAGGGGTACACGATTCTGGCCGCAAAGCCGGGCCCGCCGTCCCAAGCAGTTTCTGAATGTGTTGGGCCAAGAGTCGCTGCTGCAGCAGACACTGGCGCGCCTCGAACCCATCGCTCCGCCGCAAAGGACTTGGATTCTCACGAACCAAAGCTTGCGAAAGCAAGTCCTCGAGCAGCTTCCCGGCGTTCCGCGGCGGCAGGTCATCGCCGAGCCGGTTCAGCGCAATACCGCTCCGGCGATCGCTCTGGCCGCCCATCTTATCGAGCAACAGGACCCCGCTGCCGTGATGGGCGTCTTTCCGTCCGACCACGTCATCGCTAAGACGGCAACGTTTCACCGTGTCTTGCGCCGCGGGGCCAAAGCGGCTCTCGAGGGCAATCTGGTCGTTCTTGGTATTGAACCGAAATGGCCCGAGACTGGATACGGCTACATCGAATTTCCCCCGGGTACGCCGGCTGGCTCCGCAACCGTGCAGCCCGTCGTCCGCTTCCGTGAAAAGCCCCGTCCGGCAGCCGCGCGCCGCTATCTCAAGGCCGGAAACTTCTATTGGAACAGCGGGGTGTTTCTTTGGCGAGCCCGCACGATCTTGCGACAGATCGAACGCTTTCTGCCCGCGACAGCGGATGCGCTGTCGAAACTGCTTCCCTTGGACTCCAGACAGTTCTCGGCTTCACTCCGCCGCCACTACCCTGCCTGCGACAACATTTCGATTGACTATGGAGTCCTCGAGCGGGCGGACGAGATGGCCGGTCTTCCCTGCCCTGACTTTGGCTGGAACGATGTGGGAAGCTGGGAAGCCGTCTATCAACTGCTCCCAAAAGATAAGCGCCGAAACGTGCTGCGTTCGCGGACTCAACTACTCTCAGCGGACGGGAATTACGTCGACTCCGATAAACTAGTCGCGCTGGTGGGCGTGAAAGATCTGATCGTGATCGACACGCCCGACGCCCTGCTCATTGTGCGGCGGCAAGACTCACAGAAAGTGGCCGAGCTCGTCAAAGCCTTGGAAACCGGCGGCCTGACGGATGTGCTCTAACTTGCCGCCATGCCTGCTCACCCATCATGGCGTCAGAAAACAACAAGCCTTTCTGGCGGCCCCAGTGGCTGCGGTCACTGATCGCAATACTGATGGGGAACGGCCTGTATTACGCGGTGATCGATTTCCTGCCGCCGGCTGCCCGCCACCAGCCCTTTGAATTCGACTGGGGCCTCGCCGTGGACTTCTGGATGTGCGTAGCTGTTTTCGGACTCAGTCTGCTGGTCTGGCCGAGAAAACCCAAAACTTAGCCGGATAAGTTCTCGATTGCTCCCGGGCCTCGCGCGATGGCGCCGCGCGAAAGGGCGTGCCCGGTGGGGGCGGCCAAATCAACAATTTACGAGCCGCGCGCGTCAGCGTGTGGTTCCTTCAAACACACCGGGGAACGTATCCCGTAGCCAGGTTTTACTTCTCGAGCAGAAAGTTTCCGACGAACATCGCGTCGATGCCTGAGGCGTAAAAGCTGCGAACCGCCGCCCGGGGGTCACACACCAGCGGCTCTCCAAAAAGATTGAAAGACGTGTTATAGAGGACGGGCAACCCGCTCGACTTGCCGGCCGCGTGAAGCAACTCCCAGTAGAGGGGATTGTCCTGTTTCCGAACGCTATGCACCCGGATCCGCTCACCATCGAGTAACGCCGCCTCGAAGGTTTTGCGGTGCGCTTTCCGAACCCGGCTCACCGTCGCGAGAGAACGCGCATTGGCGCCGCAGTCGAAATACTCCGAAGCCAGTTCCTCGGGTACGGAAGCGGCAAATTTTCGAGACGCCTCGCGGTGCTTGATGTAAACATTCAGGTTCTCTGTCGAATAAGCGTTCAACGGGGAAGCGAGAATACTGCGGTTGCCCAGGGCGCGGGGGCCAAACTCGGCTCGCCCCTGGAACCACGCCACGATCTGGTTGTCCGCTAGATGGCTCACCGCGGCCTCGACCACCTCGCGGCCGGTCATCAAATATTGGAAGCGCAGTTTGCAGTTCTCGAGCACCTGCTTGATGTGCTCACGGTCATATTCGGGTCCAAGGAAGAGATTCTCTAGCGGAAACCTCTCGGACCGGCGCAGCACCTGGTGCCAGGAGTAAAAGGCGCAGCCGATCGCGTTGCCGGAGTTGCCCGCCGCCGGTTGCACCCAAACGTTCTCGAATTGGCCGCTGCGCTCGACCGCCGCCACCAGCAGTGCATTGAGCGCCAAGCCCCCGGCAAGACACAAGTTCTCGCCGCTGCCGATCATCCCAAGAACAACCTGTTCGACCGTATTCTGCACGCTGGCGGCCAAGTCCGCCCGTAAATCCCCGGAAAGATCCTCTCCGGCATCGATCCCCAGATGAGAATAGAACTTGTCGCTGAATCCGCCGCGCATCGTTCGCGAGGCGTCGAAGTAACTGTGATCGACTTGCGGTAACGACTCCTCCCCCGGGCCCAGGATCTCGAGAAGCTTGTCGCGATAGCGGGGAGTCCCTTGGAGCGAAAGCCACTGGACCTTATGTTCTTCAGCACCCGCCCGAAAACCCAGCAGTTCCGTCAGACGGCTATAGAAAGCCGCCGGCGCATCCGGCGCGTAGAGTTCTCGTTGCAGCTCAATACGCGTTCCTTGGGCTTCCCATACCGCCCCGGACCGCATGTCACCCACCCGGTCGAGGGTCACAACGGTGGCTTTGTCGAAGCCCGAAGGGAAAAAAGCGCTGGCCGCGTGTGCCGCGTGGTGGTCGACAATCACGATGCGGCTTTTCGGAAAGCGGGTCTTGATCTGAAGGTGGAAGGAAGGGTCGCCGCCCGCGCCTAGAGGCCGGGCCAATGCCACGCAAGCTAGATCCTCGGGCCCGGCCCCCGCCATGCCGAGACAGGCATGGATGGCTTCATCAGGCAGCCCGCCGGGATGCGGCTGGCGCAGCAGCTTTTCCTCTTCAATGGCGGCAATCAGCTTGCCGTCCCTTAAAAGCGCCGCCGCCCCGTCGTGAAGCAGCCCGCCGATTCCCAGCGTCAGCATCTGAATCGCAGCCTTTTGACTACCCGTTCCTGTCCCAACGCCACAAATACGGCGAACGCGCTAGGCCCCACCGATTGCCCCGTCAGAGCGGCCCGCGCAGCGTTGATAATCAGCCCCGCCTTGGCCCCTCGCTCCTGGGCCAATGCGCGAATTTCGCTCTCCACATTCTCGCCGTTGAACTCCTGCAAGACCGCCAACCGGGGGGCGAGTTCATGGAGCAGATCCCGGGCGCCCTCTTTGTCAAGGTTTTTCTGAGCCCGTGGCTCGATCTCGAATTCATCGGAAAAATACGCGCGCCCCTTCTCCACAAAGTCCCGAATGGTCGTGAAGCGGGCTCGTAACAGGTCGATCGTCGCGATCAGCCAGTCACGGCCCTCGCCAACATACTCCGGCTTCCAAAGCTCTTCATGGAGGAGTGCTTTTTCGACGTAGTGCGCCAGATCCTCCAGCTCCATCGAACGCAGGTGCTGGCCGTTGATCCAGAGGGCTTTCGGGTCGGCCCATTCAGCCTCATTGGATTCGTCGAAGAAAACCACCGCGTTGGTCCGCAGAACCCCGGAGATCGAGAACATCTGTTGCAGCTCGCCGGGAGTGAAGATCTCACGATCATCCTTCGGTGACCAGCCCAGCAGGCAGAGGTAGTTCATCAGCCCTCGTGCCAGCATCCCGCGGTCGCGGTAAGTTGTCAGGCTCACGATCGGACCATGCTTGCGCTTGGAAAGCTTTGACCCGTCCGGCCCCATCAGCAGCGGAAGATGAGCGAACGCCGGCATCTTGAACCCAAGAGCTTCAAACAAGAGAATATGTTTGAACGTATTCGTCAAATGGTCTTGGCCGCGAATGACGTGGCTGATCTCCAGCTCGGCATCATCGACACAAGACGCCAAATGGTAAGTCGGTGAACCATCGCCGCGCTGCAGGGCGAAGTCCTCGATGTCTTGGATCTTGCGGGACTGATCCCCATAGACAAGGTCTTTGAACTCGACGACCCGGCCCGAAACCCGCGGAACCCGAAATCGAACCACGAACGGCTCGCTGGCCGCGCGCCGGCCGCTTTCTTCCGCGCTCATCTCGCGCATGCCAGCGTTGGAGAGCCAAGGCCCGGCTTGCTTGCCACCGGATTCCGAAGCCTCTTTTGGTGTGAAGTCTCGATAGGCGTGGCCGCTGCTCAGCAACTTTTCGGCGGCTTTTTGATGAAGCTCTGGAACCTGGGACTGGTAATACTGCTCGTCCCAGGGAAGCTCCAGCCACAGCAGCCCGCTGATGATCGACTGAATGGCCTCCTTCGTACTGCGTTCGGTGTCGTCGATCCGCAGGACGAGTTTCCCGCCGTTTTGGCGCGCGAAAAGCCAGTTAAAGATGTAGGTCCTGGCCCCGCCGATGTGGAGATACCCCGTCGGCGCGGGCGCAAAGCGAACTCGTGTCATGGGGAAGGATCCGTTGAGCCGTGATCCGTTGAGCTGTTGAGCAGGCGTGAATTAACTGTGTAGTATAGCAGTCGGGTTGTTGTGGTCAGCCCGAAACACCCGCAAGAGCCTGCGGGATCCGGCCCGAAACATAGGCCGGAAACTGGGCCCAGAGATGAGTCGAGAGAAATCGCCCTCGAAGGGCCACGAAATCACCAACCCGAAACTCAGAGATGGGATGAGAAGGCTGGTCGCTGAAAGCCGGGAAGCGCTAAGCTACCGGCAGCAGCGCACTCTTCGAGCAAGAACGTGCTGCGGAACTTTGATTCTCAAACAAAGGAGGCGACCATTCATGAACAAGAATAGCAAATCGCAGCAGACCAAACGGCAGCAGAGGAAATCACAGCAGGCCCACCAGCAGCAGGCAGCAAGCAAGCAGCAGCCGGCCAAAAGGCCGGCAGCCAGTAAACCGCAAACGCCATTCGAGCAGCAGTTGGAGAGCGAGCGAAAGCGCCTGCAACACAGCGGCGAAATCGGCGGCGTGGCCGGAGTCGACATCGGAGACAAACGCAGTTATGTGCGTCTCGTCGGCCTCGACGGCGAGCTGCTCGAAGAAGTCAAGGTCTCCACCAATCCCCGTCCGCGCGGGTCATCAGTTGGGATCACTACCGCATGCGGCTGATCGTTCTTGCGGCTTTGACCACGGGGATGAGGCTGGGTGAAATTTTCGCCCTGTGCTGGAGTGACCTCGACTACGGGCAGGGGTTGATCGCCGTTCGGTCGCACTTGAAGAACGGCAAGACACGCTATGTCCCAATGTCAACGGAGTTGGCTGAGGAGTTTCGGCGCTTCCCGCAGGTGTTTGGAGAAGAGCGGATCTTTCCTCCCAAGCCGGGGGCGAAGAGTGGACGGCAGCGAGTGGACCGCAGCTTCAAGAGTGCCTTGAAGACGGCGGGAATCGAGAATTTCCGGTTTCACGACCTGCGTCACACTTTCGCGTCTTGGTACATGATGAACGGCGGGGACTTGTACGAACTCGCCAAGATTCTGGGCCACGCCAACATCAAGATGACCGAGCGGTACGCGAAACTAGCCAAGCAACACATCGCCAGGACCGGCAACACGGCCCGCGAGATGTGGCGCATGATGGAAAAGCGTGAGGGAGAAGGCTCGGAGCGGGTGGGCTGAGCCTTCTGGAATGTACCCTTATTGTTCCCCGCCTAAGTGGAACGGTTCCTGGTGGCCAGTAAGTTATTGAAAACATGGTGGCCAGGGACGGAATCACACCGCATTACACCATCCCACCTATCCCCCTGACCGGGATCTATCTTGATCCCAGGCTGGAAATCACTCGACACCTAAGTGTATGAGCAGCAAAGGTTTGCCTTCGAGGATGATTCCAGCTTATGGACGCCATTGGCACGTTGGACGACCAGCTTGAACCCAAGCCCCGGAGGCGGATAGCCCTTCACCTTCGCGTTAGCACCAAGGACGAAAAGCAAGACGCTGACAATCAGCGCCTCCAGTTCCGGCAGTTCTGCCAAACACAGGGCTGGGAGATCGCAAAGGGCAAAAGCGACCGCGTGCAGTGCCGTCAGATGATGCAGGACGCCAGCGCCAGGAAATGGGTCCTACTAGTGTTCTGGGCGCTGGACCGGTTCACCAGTTGTAGTTTAGGTACCCCGGGCTGCTTATGAGAGTCCCCTTGGGCAGCGGACACACCGGAGATAACAAGGGCGTATAAATCAAGCTGTGTCCATGAGTTGGACGACATGACTAATCTCAACGGAGAGCGGCGGGTAATGTTTCCCCGCTGCGACCCGGGGTGCAACCTCCACCTCGGCCGAGTCCCTGTAGGGTCTCGCTTGATATCCCTACAGTGGAGCTTACGCAACAGCGGCTTGGGCCCCTGTCGCTAATGCAGGAGAGACTAGAACGGTCGTCCTGTCGAAGAGTAGCGGGCGCTAGCACTAAGGTCCAAGGGGCGGGGTCTATCCCCCCACAGGCTCAAGAGCGGTACCGGCAAGACTACCAAGCTGGCAGGGTCGGACGGACGGTCCACAGTAGGTCAGGGAAAGACCTCCCGGCACATCGACCAAGGAAGATTTTCGACAGGGAGAAGGTGGTCCGACTTCGCCAGGACGGGCTCTCCCTGAGGCGGATTGCGAAGCGGATGGGGATTGGTCTCGGGACTGTCTCACGGACGCTACAGCAGTGTTCCAAAAGTTGAGGCGGATCATTGGAGGTTGGAAACCTGAATACCGGGGAGTTGCGGAACTCGCAGTCTGCGTTTCTGCGCTGCTCCTACAGCTTGAACTAACGGAACAGATTCACAGCAGAGCTTAACGTGATGGCACGGTTGAAAAGCAAAAGCCGAATCCAGGGCTCCGAACCTGATGTTCAGGGTGAGTCGGCGGCAGATTCCGTTAAGTGTGCTGAAAATTCCAATTCGGAGACGCCATCGATCCCACCGGCGGCTCCCTGCAGTCCCGCTTATCTCCGAAGACGGCTGTTGGAAGTGGCGTCCTCTCTGCGGACCGAGTTTAGCTCTCTCCTCCAGGACCCTCGGGCTGCTAAAGAGGCCGTTCAGTATTTCGCTCGACTTCTCCGGCCGAACCGAAAGGTTGGCAGACCGAAAAGAGCCGATGTCACTGAAGCGCTCCGTCTGGAAGCCGAGGGTGTGTCCCGTCAACAGATCTACCGACGGTTGAGTAAGAACACCAGGGAGGAACAGCATGCCCTCCGAGAGGCCATGCGGATGCGCAAGTATCGCCAGCGAAAGCGTGACAAACTCGAACCCGTTACGCCAACTTAAGTCCACCCCGATTTGTACAGTCTTGGCGAATCGCCCGATCTGGTCCAAGATGGGCATAAGGAGGAAAAACTCATGCCCACGAAGGCGGAACTAGAAGAAGCAATCGAGGAAGCAGCAGAAGTTCTCACTGGCGCTTACGCGCCGGAGTCGAGCCGGGAGGATTTAGCCGGGGCTGTCGGGAAGGCTCTGAATGTGCTTGAGCTGGAAGATGAGGGCAGCGAGCCAATCTGCGACGACGATGAGCAATACGCGGAAGAGGCGATGGTCGGCGATTAGACCTCAGCAGAGCCACAACGGATGGATGCTCTCTACTTCCGGGTCTCAACAGACCGCCAGACGACCGAGAATCAGTTCGAGGATCTTCTTCTCGTAGCTGAGAAGGACGGCTCTGGCCGGGATTGGAGGAGAATCCGAGAGCTGCTTTCCACATGCATCCACGAGGAAGCCGTGGGTGACCGCACGCTCTATTCTGTCAACCCGAGAATCGTTACCGAACTCGCCGACCTCTGCATCTATGTTGAACAGGGGAAGTCCAGCCGAAAGGGATCCAAAGGGCGTCCGCTGTTTGAACAGATGAAAAAGGATGCCGCTCTCAGGAGGTTTGACCGCCTTCTGGTGTGGAAGGTCTCTCGTCTGGGCCGCGACATGCGGGAGGTCATCTCGACCGTCTATGAACTCTCCGACTTGGGAGTGACTGTTGTTCCCGTCAAGTCTCAAACCGGCCCGATCAACTCAACCATGGGGAAGCTGCTGTGGGCCATTCAGGCTTGGTTCTCCGAGATGGAGAACGAAGAGCGTTCGGAGGCAATCAAGGCTGGCCAAGCCAGAGCCCTAGCATCCGGAAAGTCCGTGGGGAGACCAAGACGAATCTTCGACCGCGCGGAAGTGGTCAAGCTACGCCAGGAGGGCCTCAGCTGGTCTCGGATCGCTTGCAGGCTTGGTGTCAGCATCGGAACAGCTCGCCGTGCACATCAAGATCTGACAGCAGCCCCCGCCTCTTGAATCGCGGCAGACAGCGTAGGAAGATGAGGCAACCCGCAGAGCGGGCAAGGAAACAGAGTTGCGGGCGTTTGAGGGCTAACTGCTTCTGTTGGAGTATGTTACGGACTGAGGTCGGCAATAGCTGGTGATTAGGGGATTTACCAACACCTATCCCGCGGACAAGCGCTATGTAGTTCGTTTCGGGCGACTTAGTCCTGGTCGCGGTCATAGATGGTCGCGATGTTGGGATGATTCAGCGCGACCGCGGCCTGCACCTCGCGAAGAAAGCGTCCACCTCCACCCGGCCTTGGCCTCTTCCCCTTCCAAATCTTTCACGGGAAGAAACTTCAGAGCGACGATGCGGCGGAGCTTGGTGTCCTCAGCTTTGTAGACGACACCCATCCCGCCCTGGCCTCGGGAGGTCACTCAATTGGCAACGACCATACGAGTCGTGGCGCCCATCTGGATGGTGTTGCCGGCCAGGATCAGCCCACCCGTCACCAGTTGGAAAGGATAACTGACCCGGACCTCAACAATGTCGCCGCGTTCAGCGCCGGCCGGGTCCACGGTCGGTGCGTCCGCTTCCGGGTTCCAAGTGCAACTGATCGTGAGGTCGGAAGTGTTTAGGCCGCTACAATGCTTCTTGACTACTCCCTCGATAGCAGTCAAAGTCGTGGGATTCTCACTCCCGCGAATCATGCAGTACCTCCCCGCTTGCCGTGACGCGTGAGCAATCGTGGCATACGTCCACATGCCGCGGCCGACCTCGGTGAGTGTCAACAGGATAATCACGAAAAGTATGAAGGTGAACGCGAATTCGACTAGGGTGGCGCCACACCGGGCACGGTTGCGATCACAAGGTGCTTGGAGAATGCTTGATCGATTCATCGGAAGTTCCTCCTGTACCCGGCTATTGGACGCGCATGTACGTCCGTTGTGTAATTACGACAGAGTTGGGAATGCCGGGCCAGGGAATCATCGGCTCGAACGTTTGTTGCACCGTCGACAGGGAATAAGCGCGCGGATAGCCATAGGCGCCGCAGTCGCCATCCGTGCAGTCGACGCTGCTCCCCGGGGTACTGTCAGGGCAGTCGCAGAACAGTTCCGCCTCGGTGCTGACATTATCCAGGTTGCGGGCGTCGTCTCTGGAGACTGCGCTGATGTCGCTGAAGCTGGCCGACTGAATGTGCCCCTGGGAGCCGTAGAATGCCCCGGTCCCCGAAGCGTTGGCCAGGGTGATGGAGTGGTAAAAGATGCGGGCAAAGTCCGCCGCTCCCACCATCATGAGCAATAATAGAGGGGTGACTACTGCCAGCTCAACGGTGGTCGTTCCGCGGCGCCTGTTGCGCTTCTCAATCGATTTCGTTTGCATCACGTCTTTCCCCGTACTTTGGATGTCTCTTCCGCCGAAGCGGAGCGCCTTGTTGAATCATTGCAGCAGTGTGACCTTGCGAACAGGCGGCATGCCCTGGAAAGTGCCTTTGAAATTATTCACGCTGGTGCTGTTGCCGACATGCTCCCCCGTGTCGCACACCACCATCTGCCAAGCGCTGGAGTCGTTGGTGCCCCGGAATGTCAAAAGGGCATTGGGGAAATAGAGCGTTCCATTAAAAACGGACTGGGCGTTTCCGGCTGTTTTCTGGGTCCTGTCACTGGGCGACCAGAAAAGGATTCCAGGAATGGAATCATATGTGCCCGAATGGGGTATTTAGTTGACTCCAGTAGCCACTACATCTTGGGGGTGGGGGTGCCGGCCCTGGTGGCCTCGACCATTGTCTTATAGGGAGCAGGGTCGGCGGCGACCGCCTGCTGGAGGAGGCGATAGAAAAGTTTGCCGCGCGACCGTGAGGTCCGCCGGTTGAAGCGGAACGTGAACTCGTCCAGGTAGTAGTCGGCAAATACTCGGTGACTTCATGGCGGATGGGGTATTTAGTTGACTCCAGTAGCCACTACATCTTGGGGGTGGGGGTGCCGGCCCTGGTGGCCTCGACCATTGTCTTATAGGGAGCAGGGTCGGCGGCGACCGCCTGCTGGAGGAGGCGATAGCAAAGTTTGCCGCGCGACCGTGAGGTCCGCCGGTTGAAGCGGAACGTGAACTCGTCCAGGTAGTAGTCCAAATACTCGTGACTGACAGCCCCCTGGTGGGTCCCCAACAGCCAGCGCTTTAGCAGAGAGGCGACACGATGGACTCTCGGCAGCAGCTTACTCGCCGATTGCCGCTTCCCGCGCAGCACGGTGACTTCATGGCGGTATCCTTTGTTCTCCAATCCCGCATAGCCTTCCCAGCCGTCGGTGTGCACGAGGCTGCCAGGTTGGATAGCTTCTTCGACAAAGGCTTCCAAGCTCGCCGCTGAGGCATCCGCGATCCGACGGAGCCGGATGCGACCCATACCGCGCCCATCCTCCTCGGCAGCAACCGCAACTAACGCTTTGCCAACCATTTCGCGACCTCGGACGCCCTCTTCGACTCCGCCCACATACGTTTCGTCCACCTCCACCCGGCCGACCAGCCGATTGCGACCGGGGCGCACCATGGCGCGGCGGAACTTGTGCAGCCAGGTCCAGGCGGTTACATAGCTACCCAAACCCAAGACCCGCTGCAACTCCAGCGCGCTGGCCCCGCCTTTTTGCGTTGTCACCCACCAAGCCGCCCGGAACCACAACGTCAAGGGCTTGCGGGTGTCCTGGAAAATCGTGCCCGCCGTCACCGAGGCCTGGTAACCGCAGTCGGCGCAGAGCAGCAGATTGCGTTTGCTGGCCCATGAGGACTGGATCCCACAGCGCGGGCACACGAACCCCTCCGGCCAGCGCAGCTTCAGCAGGTACTCCCGGCACGCCTCCTCGGTCGAGAATCGAGCTTCCAACTCGACGAGGTTTCGGGGGTAGGGGGCAGGGTCGGCGGCGACCGCCTGCTAGTCCTACTCGTGACTGACAGCCCCCTGGTGGGTCCCCAACAGCCAGCGCTTTAGCAGAGAGGCGACACGATGGACTCTCGGCAGCAGCTTACTCGCCGATTGCCGCTTCCCGCGCAGCACGGTGACTTCATGGCGGTATCCTTTGTTCTCCAATCCCGCATAGCCTTCCCAGCCGTCGGTGTGCACGAGGCTGCCAGGTTGGATAGCTTCTTCGACAAAGGCTTCCAAGCTCGCCGCTGAGGCATCCGCGATCCGACGGAGCCGGATGCGACCCATACCGCGCCCATCCTCCTCGGCAGCAACCGCAACTAACGCTTTGCCAACCATTTCGCGACCTCGGACGCCCTCTTCGACTCCGCCCACATACGTTTCGTCCACCTCCACCCGGCCGACCAGCCGATTGCGACCGGGGCGCACCATGGCGCGGCGGAACTTGTGCAGCCAGGTCCAGGCGGTTACATAGCTACCCAAACCCAAGACCCGCTGCAACTCCAGCGCGCTGGCCCCGCCTTTTTGCGTTGTCACCCACCAAGCCGCCCGGAACCACAACGTCAAGGGCTTGCGGGTGTCCTGGAAAATCGTGCCCGCCGTCACCGAGGCCTGGTAACCGCAGTCGGCGCAGAGCAGCAGATTGCGTTTGCTGGCCCATGAGGACTGGATCCCACAGCGCGGGCACACGAACCCCTCCGGCCAGCGCAGCTTCAGCAGGTACTCCCGGCACGCCTCCTCGGTCGAGAATCGAGCTTCCAACTCGACGAGGTTTCGGGGGTAGTCCTCCTTCATGCCCCCAACCACAACATATTGTGGCTACTGGAGTCAACTAAATACCCCATTGTGCCCGTTACCGGCGCGTAGAGGTTCACCCCAGGAGCGTTGCCGCCGCCGTTCCCGCCGCCGTTGCCGGCGTTACCGTTGATGGTGACCTGCTGGACTACGTAGATTGTCACGCCATCGCTCAGACTGCTCATATCCCCACCGTTGACGGTGAAGTTTCCGTCGACGTAGTACAAGCCCTCATTCAGCCGAGAGACTCCACCCGTTTGTTTAATCTGCGTGTAGTAACCGGGCCACAGGTCTACGTCGTCGTTATTGCCGATCTGGACGTTGCCATAGTTGGTCAGGTTCGTGGGCTCGGGAGTGGTGAGAAAGTTGGCTAAGGGGTCGTAGACTCTTGGAATACCGGTCCTAGTTGTCGGATAGGGGCCGCCCGTTTGGGTGCAGGTCGGCGCGTTGTTATATCCGCCGACAATTCCCACTGAGGTAACGCAGACCTCGCCACCGCCGTTCTGGGAAAAGCCAGCGGGGTTATCGGAATTGATCAGAAGTCCGCAATCGGCCTTGAGGATCGACCCTCCCACCGACTTGAAAGCCTGCTTTTCCTCTTTGTTCAAGACGTAGTAGCAGCCGTCGGCGTAACCGACCAGGCCGGCCACGGCTTGTGACCGCACGGTCACTTCAGTCTGCTCGAATATGCGTGCAAATGGGGTATTTAGTTGACTCCAGTAGCCACTACATCTTGGGGGTGGGGGTGCCGGCCCTGGTGGCCTCGACCATTGTCTTATAGGGAGCAGGGTCGGCGGCGACCGCCTGCTGGAGGAGGCGATAGAAAAGTTTGCCGCGCGACCGTGAGGTCCGCCGGTTGAAGCGGAACGTGAACTCGTCCAGGTAGTAGTCCAAATACTCGTGACTGACAGCCCCCTGGTGGGTCCCCAACAGCCAGCGCTTTAGCAGAGAGGCGACACGATGGACTCTCGGCAGCAGCTTACTCGCCGATTGCCGCTTCCCGCGCAGCACGGTGACTTCATGGCGGTATCCTTTGTTCTCCAATCCCGCATAGCCTTCCCAGCCGTCGGTGTGCACGAGGCTGCCAGGTTGGATAGCTTCTTCGACAAAGGCTTCCAAGCTCGCCGCTGAGGCATCCGCGATCCGACGGAGCCGGATGCGACCCATACCGCGCCCATCCTCCTCGGCAGCAACCGCAACTAACGCTTTGCCAACCATTTCGCGACCTCGGACGCCCTCTTCGACTCCGCCCACATACGTTTCGTCCACCTCCACCCGGCCGACCAGCCGATTGCGACCGGGGCGCACCATGGCGCGGCGGAACTTGTGCAGCCAGGTCCAGGCGGTTACATAGCTACCCAAACCCAAGACCCGCTGCAACTCCAGCGCGCTGGCCCCGCCTTTTTGCGTTGTCACCCACCAAGCCGCCCGGAACCACAACGTCAAGGGCTTGCGGGTGTCCTGGAAAATCGTGCCCGCCGTCACCGAGGCCTGGTAACCGCAGTCGGCGCAGAGCAGCAGATTGCGTTTGCTGGCCCATGAGGACTGGATCCCACAGCGCGGGCACACGAACCCCTCCGGCCAGCGCAGCTTCAGCAGGTACTCCCGGCACGCCTCCTCGGTCGAGAATCGAGCTTCCAACTCGACGAGGTTTCGGGGGTAGTCCTCCTTCATGCCCCCAACCACAACATATTGTGGCTACTGGAGTCAACTAAATACCCCATTAGTTCAAAACCCCCGACCAGTCCGGCTGCTGACCCGGCTGCTGACCCTCGTAAGCCCGGACCTTGATTGGCCAAACCAAGAGAACAACGCAGAGCAGATCCAATGCGAGCGCGAAGAGTAACAAACCTCTCCAATCGTCCCGATTCCGATCGTTCAAGCTGTTCAGCTCGGAGAACTCCAGGGTCACTAGGACAAGCAGCATCGAAAGGCAGGCGGAGAAGATCGCGCCGCCAGCCCCCACGTCCAGCAGGACGTCCGACAGTCCTGACAGCCAGGATATAAGAACGGGCAGAACCAGGATGATTCCGATTGTTGTCCACGTCCCCGTGATCGCAGTTAGACTGCCGAACAGTGCCTTAAGAACACTCGGCCGATTGTCTCTTGACCGAGCGGCGTTGAGAATGGCGAGAAAAACTGCAACGCGTAGCAGGCAATTACCACCGTTAGGGCGCTGAATGTTAAATCGAAGCTTTGCAACATCGGGGAGACCTCCGTCTGAGTTTCCCATTTAGCTTTTGTTCCAGCGGCAGTGTACCTTCTTCCTTCCCCAAATGTTCTCTGTCCCAGGCTATCGCACCGAGCACCCACAGCGCACCGGACCTTCTCGACCGCTCACCGTTACACAAAAGAGATCCACGGAATATAATGGCGGCACTCGGCACTGGAGTTGCGCCGTCTCGCCGGCCAGAAGGAGGATTCATGATCCCAGCCGCGCAGGCTCGCTGCCTTTGGCGAAACCTATCCCCAGAAAGACGCGATTGCGCGGTTCACCTCAGCAGCGGCCTCCATCTGCACCATGTGGCCGGCGCCGGGAAGAATCCGCGTCTCGATGTTTGCGGGCAAGCCCTCGGCATGCGAAACAGGCAAGATACGGTCTTCCGCGCCCCACAGAACCAAGGCGGGCACGGAAAGTTCGCTGAGCCGGCCGCGCAGCACCAGCGCTTGCCGTCCCTCCGGAAAGAACTGATCGGCAATCGTGCGTAACGCCAAGTCCACGCCATCGAGACGCTTGTACTTGAGAACGTCGTCAATGAGCTGCCGGGTAACCAGGGACGGATCGCCAAACAGTTTTTCCAGATGCGGCTTCAGGTCCCGCCGCCGGCTTGCCGTCACGAAACCCTCGATGTAGTCACCGTCGATCTCGGGTCCCAGCCCCGTACTTGCGATCAGAACAAGCGAGAGAGTCCGCTCGGGATGAGCCAGCGCGAAGTCCAGCGAAACCCCGCCTCCCATCGAGTGCCCGACCAGGTGAGCCTTCGCCAAACCAAACGCATCCATGACCCCCTGGAGGGTGTTTTTGAAGCTAGCGGGAGTCCCGCCGCCAACATCCTTGGACGAACCTCCGTGACCCGGCCGGTCCACCGCATAGACCGCGCGCTTCGCCGCCAGGGCCTCGTGGTTGAACAGCCAGTTGTTGAGGTCGCCGCCAAACCCATGAAATAGGATCGCGGGATCGCCGCCCTGGCCTAGGCGCAGATAGCGAATCGTCTTGCCCAGGACCTCGATCGTCTCGAACTCCGGGGAAGCGTTCTCCTCCTCGGCTTCTTCCGGTACGAAGTGAGCTTGAAACTCGGCGACGAACGCGTCAATCTCCGGTTGTGGCACGCCGGCGCCGGCAATCACTCCAACCAAGCCCGCCACCGGCACGACGTCGCCAACTTGAGCAACGTGTCTCAGGACGCCCGTCTCGGACGCTTCGAGTCCGCTGGCGATCTTTTCGGTTTCGACCTCCACTACTTCGGCGCCGGAGGCCACCTCGGCGCCATCCTCGGCGAGCCAAGCAACGACTTTGCCCTCCGTCATGGAGAGGCCCCACTTGGGCATGGTGAGCTTATGGATCATGCCGCCCGCGCCTTGTGCCCCATCACGTTGCGGACGGCGGCCGCGACTTTGGCGGCATCCGGGATGTACATGTCTTCCAGAGAAGCGCTAAACGGTACCGGCGTGTGCGGAGGCGTCACCATCTTGACCGGCGCCTTGAGAAACTCAAATGCGCTTTGCGCCGCCAGCGCGGAAATATCGGTCGCCATATTGCAGCGGGGCGAGGCTTCATCAACCACAACCAGCCGGCCTGTCTTCTCAACGCTCTCGAGGATGGTGTCCTCGTCCAAAGGGGACGTCGTCCGGGGATCGATAATTTCGCAGCCGATTCCGTCCCGCGCCAGCTCTTCCGCGGCCTCGGACGCTATGTGGACCATGCGAGCCAAAGCGACGATCGTGACGTCGTCTCCCTCGCGCACGTAGTTAGCTTCTCCGAACGGGATCGTGTAGGACTCCTCGGGGACATCGCCTTCCATCGTGTATATCGCCTTGTGCTCGAAGAATATGACCGGATCGTCGTCCCGGATGGCCTGGATCAGCAGCCCCTTGGCGTCGTACGGCGTCGAGGGGATCACGCACTTCAGCCCGGGGATATGGGTGAAGACGGGGTAGAGGCACTGCGAGTGCTGCGCGGCCGCGCGCACCCCGGCGCCGATCATGGTGCGGATCACGACCGGCGTCACAGCCCGCCCGCCGAACATGTAGCGAAACTTCGCCGCTTGGTTGAAAATCTGGTCGAAGCAGACCCCCATGAAATCGACGAACATCAGCTCCGCCACCGGACGCAGACCACAGGTGGCGGCCCCGATCGCGGTTCCGATGAACGCGGACTCGCTGATCGGCGTATCGAGAACTCGGTCTCCGAACTTGCCCCACAAACCCTTGGTCACCCCGAGCACCCCGCCCCAGGCATCCATCTCGCCATCGGCGCCGCGGCCGCCGGCGATGTCTTCTCCCATGAGCACGACCGCTTCGTCGCGCTCCATTTCCTGCATCAGAGCTTCATTGATGGCTTGCTGAAAAGTGATTTTCCTGGCCATTGGACACCCTCCTCGATTCAGTACGACACGTAAACGTCAGTTTCCAGATCCTCGCCGGCGGGCTCGGCAGCTTCCTTGGCCTTGGCGACGGCATCGTCGATCAGCCCGGCTACCTCTTGGTCGATTTTGGCAAGCTCTTCTTCGGTTACCAGCGAGGAGGAGGTCAGCGAGCGCGCGAAGCTTTCAATGCAGTCGCGCTGCTCGCGCAGGTTCTTGACTTCGTCGACGCCACGGTAGGTTTGGGCGTCGCCTTCGAAGTGGCCGAAGTAGCGGTTGACCTTGCATTCGATCAAAGTGGGGCCGCCGCCCTGGCGGGCGCGATCGATTGCTTCGCCGGCTGCATCGTAGACAGCGCAGAAGTCGTGCCCGTTGACCGTCACGCCCGGCATGTCAAAACCTTTCGCGCGTTCAGCGATGTCAGCGCCGGCCACCGAGTATTTGCTCGATGTGGCTTCCGCGTATCCGTTGTTCTCAATCACGAAAATACAGGGCAGTTTCCAAACCGAGGCGAGGTTGAGGCTCTCCAGTGTCGTGCCCTGGTTCGATCCGCCGTCGCCGACGAAAACCACGGCGACGCCTCCGGCGCCTTTCTGTTTGGCCGCCAGCGCCGCGCCACAAGCCAGCGGAGGACCGCCGCCCACGATGCCGTTGGCGCCCATCATCCCCAAATCCAGATCGGCGATGTGCATCGACCCGCCCTTGCCGCCGCACAGGCCGTCTTTTTTTCCGTAAAGCTCCGCCATCATGCCGCGGACATCACATCCCTTGGCGATGCAATGGCCGTGACCGCGGTGCGTGCTGGCGATCTTGTCGTTCTCGTCGAGGTGCATGCAGACGCCGACCGCCACCGCCTCCTCGCCCGCGTAGAGGTGGACAAAGCCGGGAATCTCCCCGGTCGCGAATTCTGTATGGACCCGCTCCTCGAACTCGCGGATGGTCTTCATGTCGCGGTAAGACTTGAGCAGTTCGTCTTTGGTCATTTCCATGGGTGATTGGCTCCCAATGATTCCTGCGCGGCCTTATTGATCGCGCTCCTGAATTCTACCTTCACTGCCCCACTGAGTGCAATGGTCTCTCCAAATGTAGTTTCTCCAAGTGCGGGGAGAATTGCTAATGTGATCAGGCTGCTCGCCGCATTTGTCAAATCTTTGTAAAGAACTCAGTAAGTGTTTGTAAAAGAGGTCGAAGCTGGCTTCCAATGTTGCTTCCCGATCGTCAGTATTAGATAAGGAGAACGACATGAGCCAAATCCTGCTTGCCAGACGAACCGCAACCGCGCTGATAACGATCCTGCTGTGCGGCAGCAGCGCTATCGCCCAGTGGGACCCCGGCCGCCGCGGTCCTCAGACTGAACAGTTGGCAACACACCTGGGCTTGACGGCGGACCAGGTCGAAGCGCTGAAGGAGGCGCGGAGCCAGCACCGCCAGCAGGTCCGCCCATTGCAGCGCGAGATCTTCCAGAAGCGCCGGGAGATGAGGGCCGAGCTTCAGGGCGACAATCCGAACACGGCCGTGATCGCTCAGTTTCTTGCCGACATCGAGGGCTTGAACAAACAAGTGAAGAGCCTGAGGGACGAGTTCAGACAGCAAACCTTGGCGACTTTGGCAGACGAACAGAAAGAAGCTGTGGCCGCGCTCGAGCAAGCAAAAGCCCTGCAGCCAGCCATTCGGCAAGCCGCCATGTTTGGCCTCCTGGAAGACAGCGGAGGCCCCGGCCCGCGCTTTGGAAGGGGCGGTTTCATGGGCGGACGGGGAGGCTTCTTCGGACGGGGGTTTCGTCCTGAGGCGCGACCGTGAGGGAGCGGTCTGTTCCCATTCAACAAAGCACTGCATGCAATGAACGCAACTATGTGCCATCGTTAAAAGGACAAGCAAGAATCGCGGAGGGCAAAGTGCGGATACGCCAGGCCGAGGCGCACGAAGTCCTGAACCTGCTGCTCGACCAGGTTTCAGAGCACGACCGCATGCTTCTGGTTCTTAAAGAAGTCGAGGGCCTCTCGCTCAAGCAGCTCAAGGTAATCTACGGAGTGAGCGAAGGCGCAATAAAAGTCCGGCTCTTCCGCGCCCGCCAGCGCGTACACCGCGCCCATGAGAAACTGCGAACAAAAGGCCAAAAACCGGCCATCACCGCGCCCAGTAACACCGCGGCTTCGTCCCCAGCGTCCCGCCGATCGCGGCTTCTCCCATCAACGCCTAACAGCCCGTGGCAGAAGTGGCTGTTTTCAAGCGGTGCGAGCGGGACCGAAGATTCGCGGTTGCCAGTCGAGTCGGAAGGGTCCGTTGACCAGCCGCGTCCACAACCCAAGCAAAAGCGCTTGCCGCGCCGAAAAGGGCCGCCTGACGGCCTCCCAGAGCCAATCGAAGGCCTTTTTCGCTTCCGCCAGCCCGCGCGGCGTGCCCGCTCCCAGCTCCTTCCTCAGCAGCAGCGACAAGTTGAACGCGCCGCCGTGAATCAGCAGCCGTTTCAAGATATTTTCGTGGCCGCGCAAGTGCGTCCGTCGCATCCGGCCGGTCTCATATAAGTGAGCAAAACTGCGTTCCACCCGCTCGCTGCGTAACCGTGACAGCCGTTTGCCCCGCTTCCCGCGCATCCGTCGCCGGTTGCCGTACACCGCTTGTTGCTGCCGCCGCTTGCCGCACCACTTGCGCCGCCCGCGGTCCGGTTCATTGATGTAAGAACGCATCTGCAGCGCCGTCAGGTCCGTCAGCACGTCGTTGCTGTGATAGCCCTTGTCGGCCACCACTTCTTGCAGCCCTTGGGGAGACAGTTGCTCGTTCGCCTCCGGGTCTTGGGCGACCGCGGCGACTTGCTCCGCGGCCGCGCTAATCGTCTCGGACACGGTGGTGGTGTCGCCCAGATCGGCGCCTTGCACGGTCAGCGCCAGCAGCGCGCCCGTCTGCAGGTCCACGGCGTGCTCGGCCTTGTGCGCCAAGTGCGTGCGCCCGTCTTTCATTTTTGCGATCTTGGCGTCGGGGTCATGCTGATTCGTCCAATCCTTGTTGGAGCCTTTGTTTTTGCGCTTTTTGTCCAGCTTGGCCAGCTGCTCGCGAGTCGGCGTCTCGATCCCCGACTTCGCCGCCAGCCCCTTGAGAAACTCTTCGTAGCTCTCGCCGCTGTCGCGCCGCACGATCGAGCGCAAGGCCGCGTTGGCCTCCAGCGTGGTGGCATCGACCGCAATCGTGCCGCCTTTCAACAGACCCTGCTGGGCGAGCAATTGCAGCACCCAGGTGAACACTTCGCGGTGCGTTTCGACGTCGATCAGGCGGCGCGTACGCGAGATCGTCGAATGATCGGGCGTGGATTCGTCGAGCTCGATGGCGAGAAAGCGCCGCAGCGAGATCGAATCGGCCAGGCGCCAAGCGATGCCGCGCTCGCTGTCGATGCCTTCGAGGTAGCCGATCAGCAGGCAGCGGAAATAGCTGCCGGGCGTCAGCGAGGGACGGCCCATGTGCGCCGCGTAGAACTTCTCGCAGCGCTGTTCGGCGAAGTCGTCGAAGCCGTGCTCGTCGAGCAGCTCGTTGAGCCTGTGATAAAACGGGTGGGCCGCAGTGTGGGGCAGATCCGCGGCGGCGACCCACAGCCCTTTCTGGCGCTGCTGCCGGTTGCGTCGTCCCATTGCCATGAAACAATAATACACCAAGATGTTTTAATTGTAAAGTATTTTATGTATTCTTGTACTTTTACCACGGGCTGCTACGGGCGTGTTGGTCCCGTTTCCCGTCCCCGCTCATCGAACCGGACGTGCGGATTTTCCGCATCCGGCTCTCCGGCCGGCTTCATCCCTCAAGCTGTCGCGGGCGGCGGTCCCAGGTGTATCCGGCGCAGGCGTACCACGCCTAATTTGCCACACACCACCTGGCCGCTCAACTGCCGGGCGCCGCGCGACGACACCTTCCTCCGCCTCCGCAAAAATCCTCGTACTCGCTCATGCACGTGGTTGTCCACCGCCCGATACGCCATCAGCCGGGTCCCATAAGAGCAGTAATTCGCCCAGCCCGCCAACACTCGGTTCAGCCGGCCTCGCACCTCCTCCCAGCGCCCCACTTCAGCCGGACGCAACACCTCACGCACCTTCCCTCTCAGCCGTGCCACGCTCTTCGCCGACGGAGAAGCCCCCAAATACCAATGGCCATCCTGCTTGAAACGATGCGGCCCGAACGTGTATCCCAGAAAGTCAAACCGCTCCTGCTTGGCCTGCACCAGCTTGGTCTTCGTGCGGTTCAGGGTCAGCCCGATCCGCTCCATCACTGCCGCGCTGAACTCCAGCGCCTCGCCGCGCTGCCGCGGCTGAGAATCACGAAGTCAGCGGCGCAGTGAACGATGACAGCTCGGAACTCACTTCCCTTCCCCGTCCGCCGCCAGTACTGCAGAAAACGGTTCAGGTACAGATTGGCCAGCAGAGGGCTGATCACGCCACCCTGCGGGCTGCCGCACTTACTCTTGCTGCCGCCCGTCATCCGCCGTTTCCCGTGCTCGTCCCGCTCTTCGACCGGCGTCTTCAGCCACCTCTTGATGACATTGAAGACTTGCCGGTCCGCAATACGCCGCGCCACGCACTGCAGCAGCTCGGCGTGCGGAATCGTATCGAAGTACTTCGATAAAGCGGCATCGACCACATCGGTGCAGCCTTTACACAGCAGTTCATGGACTCTCCGGATGGCGTCGTGCGCGCTCCGTTTTGGCCGGCAGCCATAGGCCTCCGGGTCCAAGTCCGACTCGAAGATCGGCTCGATCACCAGCTTGGCAGCGCTCTGCGCCACACGGTCCCGAATGGTCGGGATGCCGAGCGGACGCTCGCCGCCGCCGGGCTTGTGAAGCATCACCCGCCGCAGAGGCCTGCTCAGGCTTACTGCGCGTTACGGCCTGCCAGCTTGCTCGCCCAGCTTTCTCTGGACTTTGTCACGAGGCTTCCGCCCGGCCGATTACCCGACCGCGCCGCTCGTCAGCTTTCATGCTTACCGACAACTACATGGGTGGGCTCCTTCCTCCCACAGGGTGTCCGCGCCGAAAAGGCGCACTGGGAAAAGCGGGCTAGCCGGCCATCTCATTTCTTCAGCCGGACGCAAACCAGAGTGTCGGTATTGCGCGCATAAAGAAGCCCGTTCACAATGGCCGGATAGGCGCGCACGGTTCCTTGCAGAATCTGGGCTCGAGAAACGACTTGGAAACTCGCCGGCGAAGCCTTTGCCATCAGCAGTTCCCCATTCTCGCGAAGGATAAGAAGGCGATCGCCCGTTCGCGTGATCGACCCCGCCCCAAAGTTGTTTTCACTCCATTGAACCTTGCCTGTGTCAAGCTCGATGCAGCGCAAACTCGGGCCATATTCTTGCCGCCCATGGAAGCCGTAGAGATAGCCGTCGTGATGAATACTCGTGGAATAGTGGTTCGTAAGAGAATCGTCGGACGACCAGACCCTTTCGAGTTCCCCTCCGGGGTCCGCTTGCGCCGCGCCTTGGCCCGCGCCGTCGCCGAGCGCTCGGCCGGCGCGACCGGAGAGGAAGGCTCCTCCCCGCGCTGCTCGTCGTCAAACAGCAGCGGCGCCAGCGCCTGCCGCATGTGCCATTCCACGTGATAGGCCAGCAAGCATAGCAGCACATGCGCCCGCACCCGGTCCGGCAGCCGGTGATAAATCGGCCGCAAGTGCAGGTCCACGCTCTGGAGCGAGCGAAAGGCCCGCTCCACCTGCGCCAAGCGCTTGTAGGCGCGCACCGCCTCGGTGGCCTTCAACTTCTCCTGGCTCAGCGAGGTGCGAATCACATAGACGCCGTCGAGCACTTCATCGCGCTCGATGGCCTGCTGATTGCGCTCGTACTCCAAGCCCTCGGCCGTGATGTCCCAGCGAAAATATTTCGCCACCTTCGAGCTCGCCAGCACGCGGCCCAGCCGGTAGTTGATCTTGTCGCGGTCCCGCCAGCGCCGCTTCTGCCGCCGCGTTGCCGCCCGCACCGTCTCGAACTTCTGCTCGGCGGCGGCGATCAGCTCTTCCCGTTTGCGCTCCCGCTCCTCGGCCAGCAGCGGATTGCGGCACACCACCAGCCGCTCGCCGGGAAAGTCCGGATGACTCACTTCGGCCAAGTCGCGCTTGTCAAACAGCGACATCTGCAACACCTCGTCGGCGGCCAGGGTGCGAATCTGCTTCCACCTCGCCCGTGCCGAAGCGTGGAACTTGAAGCGGATAGCCCGCACGCGGAGGCTTTCGGGGGCCTATCTCTAGTCCGAAGTTCCAGGGGCAAAACGACAGTAAGTCATTGATTCTGCGGCGGAAAGGCGGCCGACGAAATTCGCTCTTCTGGCTACAGGCCCAGCAGCTCCAAGGCCCGCTTTTGCAGCGCCGTCGGCGCGGTCCGTTGTTCGAACGTGGCCGCGCTCCCCTCGCCGCCGACCCGGCAGGTGTTTTGGCAGCGCGTCGCCAGCGCGTCGAGCAACGTCGCGAAGCTGTGCACGGGCAACCCCCCGGAAGTGCGGCGGCGGGCCTTTTTCTTCTTCACCGCCGCCGAAGGCTGTGCCGGCGCCACCGGGTCCCGTTGCTGCCGGTCAGCCTCAAGCTGCTCGTCTTCGAACAATAACTCCGTCCACGCTTGGCGCATCCGCCACTCCACGTAGTAGGCCAGCAGGCATAAAAAAATATGCGCCCGCACGTGATCCGGCGTGCGGTGAAAGATCGGCCGCACCCTCAGATCCGCCCCTTTCATGCAGCGAAACACGCGTTCCACACGGGCCAAGCTCCTGTAGGAACGCACCGCGTCTTCAGCCTTCAGATCAGCCTTCTTTTCACTGCTACGAATCACGTAGATGCCGTCCAGCTCCGCTTCCCGCTTGATCGCCGCCTCGCGCCGCTGCCAGCAGAAAACGCCCTCGCCGATGGTCGTCTCAAAATGCTTGCCCATCTTGTAGCGGTCCTGCACGCGGCCCGCCTTGCGCCCGATCTCGGCCGCGGTCAGCGGGGTGCGTTTGCGCCGCGCCACTGCGGCCTCGATGCGCTCGAATTCCTTCTCGCTGGCCGCCAGCAGCTCGCCGCGCTTGCGCCCGCGCTCCTCGGCCAGCAGCGGGTTATAACAGGCCACCAGGCGCTCGCCGGGATAGTCGGGGGAGCGAATTTCGGCCAAGTTCTTCTTGTCGAACAACGACAACTGCAACTCGCCGCCGTCGGCCAGCCGCCGCAGCGCGGGCGCGCGCAGCGCCGAGATCCAGCCCAGCCCGGGATGCCGCCGCAGGTTTTCAATCTGCGTTTGGGTCCACAAACCGCGGTCGCCCACCAGCACCACGCGCTCGAGCCCGAAGCGCCGCCGCAGCGTGTCCACCTGATCGGGCAGCGTCGCCGGATCGCCCGTGTTGCCGGGGTAGACGCTGACCGCCAGCGGCCGTCCTTGGCTGTCGGCGAGCACGCCGTAGACGATGATCGGCTTGCCCTTTTTGCGGTCGCGGCTGTGGCCGAACGCCGCCAGCGGGCAGTGGCGTCCTTCGTAGTAGCTGCTGGAGACGTCGTAGAGCACGGTGTCGCCGGCCGCGAGATGCCGCGCCGCGAGCTTCTTTTCGATGCGTTTTTGGCGGGCCAGCAGCCAGTCCAGCGCCGCGTAGAGATCGTTTTCGTCGGCGTCTTCGACGCCCAGCTGCTGGGCCAGCGTGGAATGCTGCCACAGCCTGGTGGTGGCCAGTTTCGAGCCGGGATGCAGCAGCCGCTCGACGATCATGGCCACGACGAGGTCGCGCTGGCGCGAGGGTTTGGACCCCAGCAGGCGTTCGAGGCCGAGCTGGCGGAGCGTGCCGAGAACAGCTTCAACGTGACCGTGGGGGCGGGAGCGTTCGACCAGGAAAGCCTCGCTGGCGGGGACAAAGGATTCGCCGGCGAGCGAGCGGCGGATCATGTCGATGAGGGAATCGGACAGGTGGGAGAGGTTGCCGAGGGTTTCGTGCTTGACCTGCTGGCCGGCGCGAAAGGAGCGGCGGAGCAGGTGGGAGGTATAGATTTTGCCTTTGTAGCGGCGAGTAGTGGTGGCTACATGAACAGGGCCGGATCTAGATGGCATAAAGCCATTATAGCATATACAGAACAAAAAGTCCAGAAGAAAGTCACTAATTAGTGGCTACAAAAAGCACTTCGAGACCACCTCAAACCGGCCCTAACTCCCTTTCTTGGTTACTCTTACGCCGAAATCGGCCCCTGGAACTTCGGTCTAGGGGGGAGATCCGACCGATCATCGATCGCTAGATTGTACCGCCGTCGGGATTAGTGGTGGCATGCCGATTTCGACGGTATCCAGCGGACGACACAGCCCGCATGACAACCCCAATCTGGGCTAGCAGCCCGTGGTAAAAGTACAAAAATATATAAAGTACTTGACAATAAAAACAGATTGGTGTATAATTGTTTCATGGCAATGGGACGACGCAACCGGCGGCAGCGGCAGAAAGGAGCGCGGCATCGCTTGGCGCCTGGCCGATTCGATCTCGCTGCGGCGCTTTCTCGCCATCGAGCTCGACGAATCCACGCCCGATCATTCGACGTATCTCGCGCAGCAGCCGCCTGATCGACGTCGAAACGCACCGCGAAGTGTTCACCTGGGTGCTGCAATTGCTCGCCCAGCAGGGTCTGTTGAAAGGCGGCACGATTGCGGTCGATGCCACCACGCTGGAGGCCAACGCGGCGTTGCGCTCGATCGTGCGGCGCGACAGCGGCGAGAGCTACGAAGACTTTCTCAAGGGGCTGGCGGCGCAGTCGGGGATCGAGACGCCGACCCGCGAGCAGCTGGCCAAGCTGGACAAAAAGCGCAAAAACAAAGGCTCCAACTAAGGATTGGACGAATCCGCATGACCCCGACGCCAAGATCGCAAAAATGAAAGACGGGCGCACGCACTTGGCGCACAAGGCCGAGCACGCCGTGGACCTGCAGACGGGCGCGCTGCTGGCGCTGACCGTGCAAGGCGCCGATCTGGGCGACACGAGCACCGTGTCCGAGACGATTAGCGCGGCCGCGGAGCAAGTCGCCGCGGTCGCCCAAGACCGGCAGGCGAACGAGCAACTGTCTCCGCGGGGGCTGCAAGAAGTGGTGGCCGACAAGGGCTATCACAGCAACGACGTGCTGACGGACCTGACGGCGCTGGAGCTGCGTTCTTACATCAATGAACCGGACCGCGGGCGGCGCAACTGGTGCGGCAAGCCTCGGCAGCAACAAGCGGTGTATGGCAACCGGCGACGGATGCGCGGCGAGCGGGGCAAACGGCTGTCACGGTTACGCAGCGAGCGGGTGGAACGCAGCTTCGCGCATTTATACGAGACGGGCGGGATGCGGCGGACGCACCTGCGCGGCCACGAAAATATCTTGAAACGGCTGCTGATTCACGGCGGCGCGTTCAACTTGTCGCTGCTGCTGAGGAAGGAGCTGGGAGCGGGCACGCCGCGCGGGCTGGCGGAAGCGACAAAGGCCTTCGATTGGCTCTGGGAGGCTCTCAGGTGGCCTTTTTTGGCCCGGCGAACGCTTCTGCTTCGGCTGTGGACGCGCCTGGCCAACCCGGCTCGACTCGCCACCCCGCATCTGCGGTCCCGCTGACACCGCTTGAAAACCGCCACTTCTGCCACGGGCTGCTAGGCGCGCAGCTCAGTGATACCGCGGGTGGATTGGATTTGAGCGGTTTTTGGGCATGTCGCTAGAGGGTCCCAAAAACTTTGGCGGGTTGGGCTGGTTTCTCGCTGGCTGGCGGTCTAGCGAAGCTATGTTTTTGGGCCTCGTCCGCGGATGCGCTTGTTGGCAACACGGGCGTCGAGATGAGTCTCGACGCGGCAAGCTGAGAGCTTGCGCCACATTCACTCCCGACACTCTTAGCCCGAACTGTGACGGTCATGCTACTTTTGCGGCGGGGTTTTCGGGTTGTTGCTCTTCGGTTTGCGGCCGAGGGATTGTTAACTCGATCGCCGGGGTTGGCTCGTGTCACGGCTCGGGCTCCGACGCCGGCGGAGCGGTATTCGTCGCTCGAGCAACGCCCGCGTGGGTCTCGGTTTCGCTGGCCAGGGGTTGCGGCAGTGTGCCTTCGTGAAGAGGGGCTGCGTTTTCGTGTGGTTCAGCCGCTTCGGCGAGGCGGAGTTTTTGGGTGAGGCGCAGTTGTTTCAACAGGCTGAGGTATTTGCGGTTTAAGCGCGATTCGTAGAGCGACAACGTTAGTAGTACCGGGCTGTCGGGGTATGCCACGATTGCGGAGCCGAGTTCCTTGGTGGTCTGCTGGTAATCGGCGTCCGGCTGGGCGTTTTCGTTGATTGAGTCAGGGATTGAGTCAGGGATAGGGTCAGGCGGTGCGCCGCGGTCCGCGGGCTCGGATATCAGGGTCTGGTTGTCTTCGCCGGGCTGGGGTTGCGGTGTCTGAATTCCCTCGCCCGGCTTGGGTTGCAGAGCCGCGGGCAAGTTGCCGAGCGAGGCCTGGACCCTTTGAGCATGGAGTCTTTCGCTGTCGAGCTGGCAGGTGAGGGCGCCAGTTTCCAGGCGTACCAGGCGGCGCATTCTCCACTCGGTGTCGGCAATGTGCCGGACGAGACGGTGCTCGAACCCGCCGACGGCTTCGAGTTCTTGCTCGAGGTCGGCGATTAATCCGAGAAATTCTTGGGGGTTTTCGTCTGGCAGCACGGTATCGCGGGCGAACAGGCCGTGTTTGCAGGCGTTTTGGCTGGAGCGGGCCTTGCCTTCGGAGGTTCGCGGTCCGGTGCTGCGTTTCGCGTTTTTGCGGTTTGCTTTCTTTTGACGGCGCGTGGCCATTGGTGCACCTCTTTTGCTCATAATACAAAACGGCGGCCGGATTTCCGGTGGTTGGCGGGGGTGCTGGGGGCTTTAAACTGTTATGGATATTGTGTTTAAGTTTTTTTCAACAATTGGTTACCGGGATGGGCGAGGTGGGTGGTAATGCAATTTTTTGTGGGCGCCGTGGTGACGGCGGGTCCTCCGAGGCATTGGGTTCGTTTTTTCATTTTTTGTGTTTTTGGGTGTTGGGTGGGGAGTTGGATTTGTTTTTTCGTTTTTGGGCGGACTGGGGGGCGGAGGGTCCTACGGGACGGCGATTTTGGGGAGACCAGCCGTTGGCACGGCTGGTCTTTTTGCCCGCCCCAGGCCCCGCAAGCCCGGCGGGGGCGGCCTTGCGCCGGAGATGAGGACGGATACTTCCGGAGGCGTTCCGGGGTTTCGCTTCGCTCTGCGCTGAACGAATATCAGGTGCCGCTTCCCGGCGGCTCGGAGAGGGGCTCCGTCCACCTGGGCGCCCTTTATTGGGCTCTGTCTCTATTTTGCTCCTATTTTTCCTATTTTCTTATTTTTCCTCTGATCTCGCCCGCAATACTTCGCCAGCCATGGTCGAAGGTGAAGGTGCGCGCTTTGCCCGCCGAGTCCTGAATGCGGACGATGTGGGCGCTGTCGGCCCCCGCGTGCTCCACCACGTAGAGCCAGTATGCCTCGCCATGCTCCTGCGCGCGCTCAAACTGCGTGCAGGAAACCCCTACGGGGCGGTCGTACAGGTTTCCGGTCATCGCCTTCACCTCGCACCACTTTTTTGGCTTTCCGTCTTCGCCAGTTTGGAACAGATCGAAGCCGGGGTTGTGCGTGTTCGTACGCTGCCACCGTGGTTCGTGGGCGAGGATGAGATCGATGGCTTTCCTCTCGAGCGCCATGCGAGCCGCTTGATCCAGCCCATCGAAATCCGGCTCTTCCTCGGCAGGGTGCGCGCCCACGTATGAGATGAATGGTCGCCCGCCTGCGCTGCCTGAGCCGCGCTTGCCAGCACTGGCCTCGGTTGCTTGTGGTCGTCCCTCGGTTTGGCGGCCGTTGCTCGCCCCTGCTCCGCAGCCGGCACCAGCGCCGCTTCCGTTGCCGCGACCTCCTGATCCCGACGCCTCTGGACTGGTTGTGTCCGGCACGGGGGGCGTCGTCGCGGGGGGTTCGCGAACCAGCTTTCTACGAGGATCCTCCACGTCGTTCGGCGGCCCATTGCCCGCCGCCGTCGGCTCATCCTTCAACCCAAGCCGATCCTGTAACTGGGCCACGCTCGTCACGCCGATCTGCTTCAGCAGGTCGAGCACGCCCGGCTCGATGCCGGCTTCCTTGGCGAGCTGCTCTATAACTGGTCGCTTGAAGCGGATCTTCGACTGGAGGAAGGGGTTCGGCTTCCAGCCGAGTGTGTCGAATAGGATCAGCTCCGGGCGCTGCGGTTGACGGTTTGCGTCCGGTACCCAGGCGGTTGTGTTGAGTTGCCTAACGAAGGCTGCATCAAGGGGGGCGGTCTTCGATGTGTGCGAGTAGCCCCATGTGTATTCTGGTTCGAACGCTTCAGAGCCGTGTCGGTTCCCGACATCGGCGAGCGCGTCCCAGAGCAGGTCCGCCTTGCACCGACGAACCCCTGGCTCGAGCCGCGGGAGTAGGTTCAAAAGCATGTCGAGGCCACGCAGAGTCCAGTCGCTGATTGGGTCTTCCCAAGTTGATTTTTCCAGGCCGGCATTACGCCGGATCTCGCTGAGTTGTTTCCATGACAGGTCGGCCTTCACCGGAATCCGTTGCAGGTAGCGTGTTGCGCCGCACGCCTCCAGCAGTTCGCGAACGTCTTCACCGCGCAGGCAGGTGTACGAGTCGTCGACGAGTGTGACCTCGGCAACGCCCGCGAAAAGTCTCTTCAGCCGTTCCGTTGCCATGTACACTTCGCCGGGCCTCGCAACACGCTTTGCGCCGTTCTCGGAGTCAACTGCCATGACGAATGCTGTCTCGCGTAGCGCGTCGAGCAGCTTGTCGCGCTGTCCCTTCGAGTCGGTGGCGAACGCGGCGAGTATGCGGTCAATGTCGGCGGCATACTCAGGATCGGCGACGTAGACCTCGTCCTTCCTGTACTTCGGCAGAACGTTCCGGACGACGTCGTCAACCCGGTCGGCCTCCGTCAACCCCAGCGATCGCAGGAACTCTCGGGCGGTCTCGGTCCCACACACGGCGGCGCGCACCGTCGGGAACCCCGTTGTGATCGTGCCCGGCAGAAATGCTTGAGGCTGGCCCTCAGTTCGCGGCGGCACGTGTTTGCCGTCCTCTAGGCGGATCAACGGCAAGTCCTGAAGCCGTTGCCTCAGTGCCGACTGGCCGTTCAGAAAGCGATAGAGGTCAAGAATCCATGTATCCGGCTGCGCCTGGAGGAATGGCTTGTCGAGCTTCTGGATGATCGTTTCAGGCGTCACCTCGACGATATCCAATTCCCGCATAAGGTACCGGCGGAGCTCTGGCTCGCGATCCTGCGTGATATCACCGCTCAGCCACGCTAGGTCGTCCCTGTGCCCGAAGAGCGCCGCGAGTCGCGCGGGGGCAAAGAGTTCGCGCAGTTCCTGCGAGCGTGCGAGCCGTGCGTGTGCCGCGGGTGCGTGACCGCTGTCAAAACGCGGCAGCAGCGGCTCGGAAGACAGCGCCTCCTTCGTTGCAGCGAACAGCGGCGCGAACATGGCGGCCTCGCCGAACTTCGTTGAATCGAGGGGCAGGCACCGCAGCGCCGTCGTGTCGAGGAAATCGTGATCACGCATCCAGTGCAAGGCTTCCACCAGGAGCGAAGCGGTCTCGCGCACGAGGCGCTGGTTCCAAGGGTCGTAGCGCGGTACGTTGTCTCTGCTCGGCGTCGTGCGATACGTGCCCTGCACGAGGAAGCCGAGATGCGTCTCAAGCACGGTCGGGAAGAACACCACAAGCGGGGATCTCTCTACGCGTTGGATAGCTTGGCGGTTGGATTCCTGCTCTTGGGCGAGAGAGAAGGCGATCTCGACGTGGCCTGCATGGCGTCCGCCAGCAGCGGTCACGGGGCGTGAAAACACCAGCCAGGCTTGATCGACGTCGTGCTCCCCGCGCTTCTGTCCGATGACGGTCACGCGGCGAACCCTCGCATCGATCTCGTCCGATTGCCGGAGGTAGAGACCCGACCGACCGCCCTCGACACTCCAGTTGATCTCCTCGATCTTGCGCAAGAACAGCAGGGCCGAGGCTCCAAGTCGTTCGAGCCCGGCGGCGACCTCGCCGTGCCCTGCGTCGTCGGAAGCTTTGAGGGGAATGTCGATAACCGTCTCATCCACTTCACGATCAATCGCTGGTGCAGCCACTGGCCAGACGAAGCTCTCGATGGCGAAGTCTTCCGTGCCAGAATGAACTTCAGGACGATCCGTGAAGGCGTAGACCGACTTGAAGCCGATGCCGAAGCGTCCGATTTTGGTTAGGTCGTTAGTGCTCTCGGCAATGCCGCAGATCCGCCGGACATCGTCCTCGTTGAAGGGCTGGCCAAAGTGGCCGACGCGGAGCGTGGCTTTCGTCAGGTGGAATCTGACTGATCGGCAGCCCTGCCACCCGGAGCGACGGGCAAGCGCGTCTTCCGCGTTCTGCAGTAGCTCGAAGATGAAGTGTGTGCGGTCGTCGTAGCGGTCTGCCAGCAGCATCGGGCCGATTCGGCCAATGTCGGTACCATACCGTCGCTTGTTCTCGTTCTTGATGTCAGCGTAGTTTAATGCCATTGGTCAATCTTCCGTTTTCCCGATGATGGGGTATTTAGTTGACTCCAGTAGCCACAATATGTTGTGGTTGGGGGCATGAAGGAGGACTACCCCCGAAACCTCGTCGAGTTGGAAGCTCGATTCTCGACCGAGGAGGCGTGCCGGGAGTACCTGCTGAAGCTGCGCTGGCCGGAGGGGTTCGTGTGCCCGCGCTGTGGGATCCAGTCCTCATGGGCCAGCAAACGCAATCTGCTGCTCTGCGCCGACTGCGGTTACCAGGCCTCGGTGACGGCGGGCACGATTTTCCAGGACACCCGCAAGCCCTTGACGTTGTGGTTCCGGGCGGCTTGGTGGGTGACAACGCAAAAAGGCGGGGCCAGCGCGCTGGAGTTGCAGCGGGTCTTGGGTTTGGGTAGCTATGTAACCGCCTGGACCTGGCTGCACAAGTTCCGCCGCGCCATGGTGCGCCCCGGTCGCAATCGGCTGGTCGGCCGGGTGGAGGTGGACGAAACGTATGTGGGCGGAGTCGAAGAGGGCGTCCGAGGTCGCGAAATGGTTGGCAAAGCGTTAGTTGCGGTTGCTGCCGAGGAGGATGGGCGCGGTATGGGTCGCATCCGGCTCCGTCGGATCGCGGATGCCTCAGCGGCGAGCTTGGAAGCCTTTGTCGAAGAAGCTATCCAACCTGGCAGCCTCGTGCACACCGACGGCTGGGAAGGCTATGCGGGATTGGAGAACAAAGGATACCGCCATGAAGTCACCGTGCTGCGCGGGAAGCGGCAATCGGCGAGTAAGCTGCTGCCGAGAGTCCATCGTGTCGCCTCTCTGCTAAAGCGCTGGCTGTTGGGGACCCACCAGGGGGCTGTCAGTCACGAGTATTTGGACTACTACCTGGACGAGTTCACGTTCCGCTTCAACCGGCGGACCTCACGGTCGCGCGGCAAACTTTTCTATCGCCTCCTCCAGCAGGCGGTCGCCGCCGACCCTGCTCCCTATAAGACAATGGTCGAGGCCACCAGGGCCGGCACCCCCACCAACCTAGTACCCCCAAGATGTAGTGGCTACTGGAGTCAACTTCTTCCCGATAAGAAAGTAGAAAGTAGGAGAAAGTAGGGACAGAGTCCGATTACGGAACCAACCTAGTACTTGTTTGCAAGAATAGGCGTTATAACACGGACCAATGAAGTCGCATGGAATGAGGATGTCCGATAGTTCGTAGAAAGTAGCGACTCTCCAGTCCGAGCCGTTAGGCTCGGAGTGATGTTTTATTTTTTTAAAAAGGAGAGTCGCTATGAAGAAACGATACCAGATCGACCGCGAACAAGCCGTTCGCCAATTCCACAAGCAAGCCGAAGAATCCGGGCAGGAACTGCAACTGCACTTGCCGCTCAAAGAAGTCGCCGCCGCCCTGCAGCAAAGTGTCGGTGAGTTGATGCGCCAGGCAGGGCTGGATCTGATGCAGCTCATCATGGACAACGAAGTGCGCCAGCTCGCTGGCGAGCACTACCAGCGGCGCCAAGCCGAGCAGCCCTACCGCTGGGGCCGCGAGAAAGGCTTCCTCGTCGTGGATGGACAGAAGGTCCCCATTCAGCGTCCGCGGCTGCGCAGCGACGACGGCCACGAACAATCCCTGGGCAGCTATGCGTTGTTCCGCCGCTGCGAGCCGCTCGACGACGCCGTTTGGGACAAGCTCATGCTGGGGCTCTCGACGCGGAATTACTCCCAAGCCGTGCGGGAGTTTGCCGCCGCCTATGGCATCGAAAAGTCGGCGGTGAGCGAGCATTTCGTGCGTACCAGCCGCGAGAAACTGCAGGCACTTTTAGAACGCCCTCTCGATAAACTCAAACTCTGCGCCGTCTACATCGACGGCATCGAGTTCAAGGGTCAGCATCTGATCGTAGCGCTGGGAGTCGCTGTAGACGGGGCCAAAACGGTTCTGGGGCTGCGGCAGGGAGCGAGCGAGAACGCCACGGTGGTCAGCGAATTGCTGGAGGATTTGGCCGGGCGCGGCGTCGATTTCTCGGCGCCGATGCTCTATGTGCTCGACGGCGCGAAGGCGCTCACCAAGGCGGTCCGTAAGCACGCGGGCAAGACGGCGCTGATCCAGCGCTGTCAAATGCACAAGCGCCGCAATGTGAGCGGTCATTTGCCGCAGCAATACCGCGAATCGGTGGACCGCAAGATGGCGAACGCTTATGCCATGTCGAGCTATGAGGATGCCAACACGGCCTTGGAGAAGCTGCATCGCGAGTTGCTGGAGTTGAACCCGTCGGCGGCGCGGTCGCTCGAAGAAGGGAGGGAGCAAACGCTGACGGTGCACCGCCTCGGACTCGACGATTTGTTGCGCTGTACGCTGGCGACGACGAACCCGATCGAGTCGGCCTTCTCGGTGGTGGACCGCGTCTGCGGCCGGGTGAAGCGCTGGCGGGGAGGCGATCAACGCGAGCGCTGGGCGGGAGCGGGTCTGTGGCTGGCGGAGAAAAGCTACCGGCGCGTCAAGGGCTACCGCCACTTGCCGAAATTACTCGACCAGCTCGCCAGACTGTCGACGCCGCCACCGGCCCAGGCCCAAGCGGCGTAAACTACAAGTTCTGGAGAGCCGCGCGTTTCAACGGAATTCTGGACATGCTCGCTGCGGCGCGAACGGCGCCATTGGGACTGTGAACAGTGACGGCATGATCCCGGGGGACGGCGGCTTCACCTGCGCGTTTGCGGACGGCCCGGCGGCCTCCACTGTCAGCGTCCAGGTCACCGACGCGTTCGGGTTCGATAGCAACGTGGCCTCGCTGAGCGTCGATGTCCTCAACGTAGCCCCGACGGTGAGCTTCAACCTCAGCGCCAACCCAGTCAATGAAAACGACTCCGTGCAAGTCACGGGAACCGTCGTTGACCCCGGCGCCTTTGACAGTCAAACAGTATTCGTCGATTGGGGTGATAGTTCCGCGCCGACAGTTCTCTCTCTCGATCCGGGCGTCAGCAGTTTCATGGCCAACCACCCGTACCCCGAAGACGACCCGACGAACACGAGCTCCGACCCCTACCCGATCAATGTCACCGCGACCGACAAAGACAGCGGTTTCAACCAAGCGGGAGTGACCCTGACGGTCAACAACGTCGATCCGGTCATCACCGGCATCACAGCGCCCTTGGACCCTGTCCCGCTGGGCCAGCAGGTTGGCGTAACGGCGGACTTCACCGATGTCGGCACGCAGGACACTCACACCTGCTCGATCGATTGGGATGACCCTGACCCAGCGAACCCGGATGGCAACCCGACCGTAGGTGTCGTCACGGAAACGAACGGCAGTGGGTCCTGCGAGGGCACTCGTACGTTTGGTGGCCCCGGAGTCTATCGAGTCGAAGTGACGGTCACGGACGACGACACGGGCGCGACCACGTCAGCGTTCGAATTCATTGTCGTCTTCGATCCTGACGACGGCTTTGTTACAGGCGGTGGATTCATCAACTCGCCTCCGGGAGCTTACACGCCTGACAACCCGAAGGATGAGGATTTCACCGGTAAGGCCAATTTCGGGTTCGTCTCGAGGTACAAGGGGGGAGCGAACGTCCCCACCGGTGAGACAGAATTCCAATTCAAAGTTGCCGGCCTCAACTTCCACAGCAGGTCCTACGACTGGCTCGTCGTAGCCGGCCCCAAGGCGCAGTTCAAGGGCGATGGCACGGTCAACGGCCTGTTTGGGTCAAACGGTGTGAATGGTTACGGATTCTTGTTGACCGCCACCGACGGTCAACAGCCGGGCGGGGGCGGCGACGACAAATTCCGCATCAAAATCGTGGACAAGGACACGGATACGCTGCTTTACGACAACGGGGCAGGGTCTTCCGACGACATTGACGAGGCTAATCCACAGATCATCGGCGGCGGAAGTATCTTGATTCACAAGAAGGGGTCGTCTGAGAAAACGGAAACAATCGTACCCTAAGCCCTTGGTGTGATTCAAGCCTGTTCGCCGATCGACTCAAGAGCTTAGTCCCGCTCGCGGTCGCGGAACTCTTATGCCGGTTTCATCTCCTCCACTGCCCCCTAGCGCCGCTGAAGCCGATGGCTTCGTTGCCGATACGGCCCCCGATGCTTACGAAAAATTACTGGATCGCCTGCTCGAGTCTCCCCGCTTTGGCGAACATTGGGCGCGCCATTGGCTCGACTTGGTCCGCTACGGAGAGACGCGGGGACACGAATGGAATTACGAAATCATCGGAGCGTGGCGCTATCGTGATTACCTGATCCGGGCCTTGAACGCTGATGTCCCCTATGACCAGCTTGTCCGTGAGCACATCGCCGGCGATCTGCTCGATTCTCGAATCAGGGCTTCACGCGAATCAAGGCGAAGAGCGGAAAACTGCTTGTCCGGGCCGTGGCAGGAGTAGCAACGAGTAGCAAGCACCGGCCGGACTCTGGTTTCGAAGAATTCGACATCTTGCACCGGGGGCTGTAGTGGAGATTGGGCGGTCGCTGCCCAACCCATCCAGATCGCGCCGACACCAAGAGCGAAACGGACGGTCCAAACAAGTTGCCGCCGCAGGTTTAGCCTTGCCACCATGTGATCAGATTCCCCCAGATTCCCATCGTAACCGTTGTCGGCCCCACCTTTCCAGTTGAGGGTACCTGAAGGTCCGCTAGCTGGAGAACCAACATCGAGCCGCCGCCAAAGAAAACCGGTAGTCCACGTTGATGCGCAGTTTTCACCCACTGGGCGTCGCCCGGTCGTAAAGGCCGAAGCGCTCCGGCAGGCTAAGAGCCTACGCCACGGGTGACCTGGACGTCGATGGTCCGTGTGCGGGGCCGGTTGTCGAAGTCAATCAAGATGATCTGCTGCCAGGTGCCAAGGAGTAGCCGTCCTCCGACGATCGGGATCGACAACGACGGCTTCATCAGCGCGGCGCGGACGTGGGCGTAGCCGTTGCCGTCGTGCCAGGCCTGGTTGTGCTTGTAGTCGGCGTCCATGGGCGCGACCCGCTCCAGCGCGTCTTTGAGGTCTTCGATCGCGCCCGGCTCGTATTCGATCGTGGAAAGAGCCGCCGTCGACCCAGCGACGAACAGGTGCGCGACGCCGTCGGAAACCTCGTGGGACTCGCAAGCGCGGCGGACCTCGCCGCTGATATCGATTACGTCAGTGAATCCGCGTGTGGAGACGGTTACTTGCATGTCTCCATTATGGGTCTCGCGAACCGAGGGGTGAGCTTCGTAGCAGGGAACTGCGGAGTGGCGCAGGTCGGCGGTGGAAGGGCGCTGAAAGCCCCCTGGGACATGGCCGGAAACGGGTACCCGGCCGTGAACTGCCGGGCTACACGCGCTTTGCGCGGAAGCTGCCTGAATGAAGGCGGCTGTCTGTTGCCGGAGCTGCCGGTGGGACTTTTGTTCCGTGAATTTGACTGCCCGGTCGCCCCAGTAAAGGAAAAAGAGTACAAGGGTTAAGGGGAAACTTCCCGGGCACAACGGAACCCAATGACGCTGCCCCTGCAGCCAGGTTGGACCCTGTAGCGCTTCGACGCACGCAGGTCCCCTGGAAGGCCGCCCCACGACCCGCCGCGCAAAACCCGCACGTCACCACTCGAAGGTCCTTGCGGGTTTTTCTCTGGAGACTTCGAGTAGTAATCCGCTTCATAATAGTCCGCCACCCATTCCCAGACGTTCCCGGCCATGTCGTATAGCCCGAGGTCATTGGCAGGGTAGCTGCCCACCACGGACGTTCCACCCAGGTTTCGTCCATAATTCGCGTACTTCTCGCTAATGTCGTCACCCCAGGGATATTTCAGTCCTTCTTTCCCGCCCCGGGCCGCGTATTCCCACTCAGCATCCATGGGCAGTCGCCCGCCGGCCCACTCACAATATGCTTTCGCGTCTTCCCATGAAACATTGACGATCGGGTGGTCTTCTCTCTCCCAACCATCGTTGAACTCAGGAGCCTCCGGCATGACTCGCCCCGTTGCCTGGGCGAAGCGCCTATATGCGGCGACTGTTACCGGCGCCCGGCTCATGAGAAAGGCTCGCGTAATGTCAACCTGGTGTTGCGGCTTCTCTTGGCGTAGGGCCGCGTCATCTCCTTTTACCGGTCCCATCTGGAAAGTCCCGGGGCGGATCAAGACGTATTCCAACCCGTCTTTCTGTTCCGGGGAGCCGATTAGTTCGCTCAACTTCTGGAAGTCTATCTTGCTGTTGCCGACCGACCCGTGGGGCGCCATCACCGCCTCCCGTCCTTCCCCATCCGCTCCGCCACCGAGCGCCCGTCAGATGAGCAAGACAGCCGCGCACAAGGCGAAGCCGGCGCCTCCACAGACCCCCAACACCGCTAGACGCTTCCAAGTTGTCATGGTCCCAACCGGCTGTTAGCGCGGCGAGCGCTAACTGGAATATCTCCTACGACAATAGCACGCAGGTATGGGCTCGGCTGCTGATCGCCACAATGTCCCATTCACCCAACGAGGCAGCCGAGCGCGTGCAGCGGTAGCCGGTAACTGCACTCTCTGCGGCCTGCTGTAGCGCCCCTGTCGCGTGGTGGCCCACGGGAAGGGCTTACCCGGCTAGTGCCTTCTCGAACAAAGCTCTCCGGTGCATCCTGCGGATGGTGAGGTAGACCTTGGCCGCGGAAGTACCGAGCACGAGTACGGCGGCAGAGAACCACACCAGTGTTTTTACTCTCGGATCGATGTGTCGCATGATCCAACCTCCGTCAGAATGGTCTAACTGGACATCAGCGGTTCTTCTTGATGTCCTCAATTAGACCAGCGTATTTGGCCGCGGTTAAGGGCCATGCCGAAAATGAATCAGCCCCATTCTCGATCGGCGAGCGGCCGAGCCAGAATTTGGCTTGGATTTCTTCGCCATGCAGCAGTGAGGCCAGTTTCTCCATATAGAAATGGCTGGAACGCGGGTTCGAGGCTGTACTTCGCGACGCCATGACGCCCACTGGCCCCGTGGGCAGCCGTTACTGGAGGTCTTCTACGATCCCCGGTCGCTTCAAACGGCGGCATCGAGACGCAGCTACACGGGATGGACTGCGGGCCCAAAAGTGAGAATGAGAAACAAAATTGGAGTGGGTACAGCAAGTGGTTCGAATCAGCCGCAACGACCAGAGGTCATTGCGGGAGCTTCACGGGGATAAACGGCCCGGAAGGCGTCGAAACACCTGCGACGACGGCGACGACCGGCAAGTTACCGTCCAGGGCGTTCGAGGGAACTTTAACGACGAGTTGGTACAGGCCGGCACAGCAGGGGGCGGTGCCGGCGTAAAAGATGTCGCCGCCGACAAGTGGAATGCCGCCGATGGTTATGGTGAGACTGTCTTTGTCCCTGATCTCCGCCTGGCCGAAAGAGTCTGGCAACTTGGCTGCCGGGATCTCCCCTGCTTGAACAGGCGGATTCGTGGGGCCGAAGCCGGTCGCAAACAGGCTGATGAACTCTCCCGGTTCAGCGGGCCGGGCGCCGGGGATGATGTTCGGATCGAAGACAACATCGGGGCCGCCGCCGTGCAACGCAGCGATTGGGTTGGCGCCTGCCGGGTCCATCGACCCCGGAAGCAGGACGACGAAGAAGGCCGGAGTGACGTCTTGCACGACGATCGTCTCGGCTCCACTTCGACGCTCGGTTGCCGTGTCGCATCCCGTTATTACCTCAACCGAAACGGGGCCTCGAGCCCCCAGAGTCGGGGCTTGCAGGTTGAGCTGATTGGCGAAGACGTGGAGGATTGGCGACTTCTCCCCGTTGATTTCGACGCAAATACCTCGCTGCCTGGTAGCAACCCTGCCTTGGGTGTCGAGTTCGGGTTCGATGTCAACGGTTCCTTGCGGTGCAAAGTTGGAACCGAAAATGGTGATGATCGTGTTGGGAGAAATCGAATTCAAGGTGGGCAGCAGGTTCGCCACAACGACACCGCCACTGCCGATGGCGGGGATTGGGCCGCCACCACCACCGCCGGCGGGTTGGACCGTTGCTTGTGTAGTGTAGATGCTGTCACCCGTCTGCAGGTTGTTGCCATTGGCAGCGTTGCCGGTCCTGCTCGCGGTCGCGGAACTCTTCGTGCGAGCTCTGGACGACGCGGATGACAAGTGGATTCGTCTCCGAATGGCGCCCCGACCCAAAAACGCTGTCCATTAGCCGCGAAACCGTACAGGGAGAACCGGGTGCCGCAAGAATTTTCTGCCAGTTGCAGCAACAATTTCATTGCTAGGGTAAATAGTGATCGGCCCCTCAGCTAGAGGGAGGTCGGCTGATCTATCTTGACCGTCTCGATCAGTCCGCCCTTTGGTCATCACATTGCGTTGGTTCGAAACAGCAGCGTCGTCGCGGCAAGCTGTCGCCGGGCTCGCCGGCCGCCATAACTCCGCGAGGGAAGGCACGGAATGGCGGCGGCTCGCGGACAAGCCGTTTCAACCCTTCGTGATTGTTCCGGTGGCCGCCCTGTTAAGCGCGGTGGGTTACGCCGCGGAACTCCCATCCGCGGCAGCTTCGGAGCCGGCCCCAAGAACTGCCGTCGTGGAGGGGGCGACACCGCCGCAAAGCGCCGCGGCCTCGGGGTCGGAGTCGGCCCCGGCTGAGAACTCCGCTTCCAGTGCGGAAACCCGTTCGCCGCCCGGAACCACTGGAGGTGAGCGAACCACGCTCAACCTGCTCGGCGAGGTGGATTCCTCTTCGGGGGAGAGCCGCCGCAATGAGAACGTTGAGATCACTCTCATCGACAACAACGTTCTCAAAGAACTCAACATCCGCATGGGGACGACGGCGACCATCATCCAGGAGTTTGACGCCGACAAAGGCTATTTCGGAAGAGAGTTTGGCGGAGAGCCCTCGCGGCAGGTCCATCTGGCGCCCTCGCGGGCCTCGCGGCTTCATGGAAACCTCTACGAGTCCCACAACAACAGCCTTTTCTCGGCGCGGTCGTTCTTTCAGGTCGGCGACGTCAAACCGGCGCGAGTGAACGACTATGGCTTCCAGCTGGGTTCTCCCTTGTGGCGGGGCGCGAACTTTTCCGTCGACGGCAGCCAGCAACGGAACCGCGGCAGCGTCAACGGCAACGTTCTCGTTCCGCGTCCCGACGAGCGAACGCCGCTTGCAACGGACCCGGAAACGCGAGCGTTCGTCTCCAGAATCCTGGAGTCCTACCCCGACACTCCGCCGAATCGAACCGATATCAACCCGCGGGTGCTGAACACCAATGCGCCCCAGGAAATCGACAACGACGCGGCCGGCGCGAGGCTGGACCAGGCTCTTAGCGGCTCTGACTCCCTGCTGACCAGCTACCGGTTCAGGACCCAAAAAGTGGAAGGCTTTCAGCTCGTCAAGGGACAGAATCCCGACACAACGACACGTTCCCACGACGCCCGCATCACCTGGAGCCGGATCTGGTCAGCGGCCACGATATCCGATTTCTCAGCCGGTTTCGATCGAGTCACCTCGCTGATCGTGCGGGACGAGACCGCACTCGGCCCCTCGATCAGGGCCGGCAGAGAGCTGCAAAGCCTTGGGGGCACGTCGAGCGTTCCTTTTGACCGTGCGCAGAACCGTTTTCGCTACGCCGGGCTTCTGCGCCACACCCGCGGCCGCCATTTTTGGACCGCGGGTTTCGAAGTGCTTCGAGAGCAGCTCAACGGAGTCGAGAGTTCCGGACACGTTGGAAGTTTTATTTTCCGCACCGACTTCCTAGACGAGGCCGGCCAGCCGCGCGACACCATCACCAACCTGCGGCTCGGCACGCCCAGCCTTTTCTTCAAAGGCATTGGGAACACCCATCGCGGCTTTCGAAGCTGGCGCATGCAGTATTTCCTTGGAGACCAATGGAAACCGAACTCTAGCTTGACGCTGAACTTCGGTTTGCGTTACCAGCCCGCCACGCCTCCCTGGGAAGTGAACCGCTTGTCGGAGATCCCCTATCACTGCGACTGCAACAACTTCGCGCCTAGTATGTCGTTTCATGAAACTGTACCTGTCTCAGGCGCGGCTTCGAGCGCCTCGAACTTGCCCCAGCGGTGAACGACCGGTGCGGCGTTGATCTCCGCGATTCCCAGCAGGATTCGTTCTCGAAGCTCCGCCCAGGACTCCACTCGAATGCCCTTGAGAAAGGTGCGCGCCATCTTCCCAAACAGGGTCTCGACAATGTTGAGCCAAGACCCGTGGGTGGGCGTATGTACGTATTTGAAGCGGTTCGGACGCGTCGCCAAATAGGCCTTTGTCTCCTTGGATATGTGAGCGGAATGATTGTCCAAGATCAATCGGATGGTGCATTCGGCCGGGTAGGTTTGGTCCAGATCCTTCAGCAATAAGATGAATTCCCGGCTGCGGTGGCGCCGCTCCACCCGCGCCGTCACGCGGCCGTCGTGCAAGTCCAGCGCCGCCAGAATCGAGCAAGTCCCCAGACGTTTGTATTCGTGATCGCGGGCCACACAAGGATGCCGCCCCGGCACCGGCGGCAGATCCGGCGCGGTGTTGGCGATCGCTTGCACGCCGGGCTTTTCGTCCACCGAAACCGTGATCACGCCCGGCGAGGGGCCGCCCTCGCCAGAGCTTTCATTTTGCAGCGCCACCTCGCGGTAGACCAGCAGCACCTGCCGCATCTTGGACTCGAAATCCGGGTCGCGGCGCTGCCGGTAGTACTTCACCTTTTCCGGATGCAGCGGTTGGGCGGCCAGAATCCGGTGGACCGTCGCCTTGGCCGCTTGGGCCAGCGCCGGATAGCCCGCTTCCACGGCATGCTGGCGGACGTGCCGCGCGAGCGCGCTGCGGGTCCACAACTCGGCGGCGTATCCCAGTTCCTTGGGTTTGCAACAGGCCAAGTGCACCACCCAGGCTTTGGCTTCTTCGCTGATGCGGGGCTCGTAGGGACGATGATAGGCATCCTTGAGGGCTGCTTCCGCCCCGATGGCGAGGGCTCGCTCGATCCATTTCCCAACGCTCTTGCGGGTCATCTTCACGGCCCGCATAATCTCGGCGATGGTCTCGCCGCCATGATAGCGCCACAGAATCTCGGCGCGTTGCACCTCCCGAGCCGGAGCCTTGCGGGAACGACGCAGCCGCTTCAGATGTTGCACCTCTTCGGGAGTGAGAACCAGTGGGGGACGCTTCGATTTTCCTGCCATGCAACCAGTCTAGCAAAAAACATTGTCCTATGGTTATGTTTTACTGAAACGTTATACTAGTTTCAGTTTCGCTTACCGCCCGGAGCAGGGTTGGGGTGTCCTGCGAGGCGCCTACGGCCTCCACTATGGCGAGATCTTCGTTGCAACGTACACGCAGGAGCGCTTCAATCCGCCGCACAACCTGAACATTATCGTCAACGCCCCGGATCTGACGAACCCCTTGGCGGGCGTGGCTCTGAACGCACTGGATCCGAACGCCAGAAGCAACATCCACGACCTCGCGCCGGACTTGGTCGCGCCCTATTCCCATCAGTACAACTTCAGCTGGGAGCTTGCGCCGGCCCGGGACTGGACCGTGCGCCTCGGCTACCTGGGAAGCCGCACGCATCGCTTGTTTAGTGTGTGGACCCTGAATCGGGCGCGTGATGTCCCGGGGATTCCTTTCACGACGAGGACAATCAACCAGCGCAGGCCCGACGGGCGCTACTTCGATGTCGACCGGGTTCTCAACGGCTCGCGGGCCTACTATGACGCCGCGAAAGCCAGCCTGATTGCACGCCGCTGGCACGGCCTGTCGATGGATCTGTCGTATTGGTTCAGCAAGGCCATTGATCTGGGCGCGAATTATGCCAGCAACGGCAGTTTTCGCGACGGGTCTCCAGGGCTCAGCCAAACCGAGTTTGATGTCCACGGGGATGTCAAGGGCCTCAGTGAGTTCGATCAACCGCACGCCGCCCTGTGGAGATTCACCTATCAAACTCCGCGACTCGGCGGGTCGAAACCTTGGCTGCAAAAGACGTTCGGCCAGTGGGAGCTGTTTGCCGTCGTTCTGCTGAAAGCCGGAACTCCTTTCGCCGTTCGCTCGGGTTCGGATGGCCCGGGGTTCGGCAATGTCGACGGCGCTTTCAGCGACCGCCCTCACGTCGTCGATCCCTCCGTTTTGGGAAACAGCGCCGACCACCCGGACACGGCGCCCTTGCAGTTGCCGAAGACGGCGTTCGCCTTCATCCGGCCCGGCGAGCCGGCCGGCAACCTCGGCCGCAACACATTTCGGAAGGACGGCATCCGCAATGTCAATTTCGCTGTGTCGCGCGATTGGAAGATCTCGGGCGAGAAGACCCTGACGTTTCGAGCCGAGTCGATCAACTTCTTCAACACGGCCCAGTTCGCGCAGCCCGGAGTGGAGCTGACCGGAGACAACTTCGGCCAGATCACCAACACCGTCAACAACGGCCGGACGTTCCAGTTCTTACTGAGGTTGTCATTCTAGGCGGGACGGCCCCGGAGTGGCGAGGATCTTATGGGTCTGTCCGATGATGAACCCAGCCTGAGGAAATTGTACTGCTAACCGCGGGATCACGTCGGTCGTGGTGAGCTCACCTTGCCACAGAACGGGTTAGGGGCTGCGAAAAGGTTCCATTAGGCTACACTCCCCCTATTGAGGAGGACCTATCCCGGCCTTACGCAGGCTTCGAGGAGCGATAGCAGGGCGGAATGCGATATCCCGACAGCTATCAGATATCCGCCACAACTCCAATCAGCGTTGCGCTACGAGTAGAGCCTGGGACCGCGTTCAATCTTGTCGAGACTCTCGCCCTACCCCCATCCCGCCCTGGCCGAGCTCTTCGGTGATCTTGTAGTGGCTGATGGTTTGGCCGATCAAGATGGGGCCATTGTAGCGCCGCTGGGATTGCTGGTGGTAACACATTAGGACTGTATCAGCAGTGCGGCGGCAAAAAAACGTCGGGAGAGCGCAAAACAGTTCTGAGCCGCCGCATTGCTGATACGGGCTGTTGCACTAAGCCGTCCTCGGAACTTGCTATGGGGATTCTATAGCAAGGATAGCGCCCGAACAGGGCGTCAGGAGTGTGTTCGCGACGCGGATGTGGTAACGATGGCGGGAATTTTGGGGGTGCCACGCAGTGAAATGGACCCTGGGACTGCGAGAACACAGTGGAAAAAGGCACTGGGGACGCAGCACGATGGGGCGCCGCACGGCGGACGCGGGAGTCGTCTTCGATTCTCGGCAGGCGTGCTCTGGTGTCATCAGGAATCGATCGGATCGAGTGCGGGAAGATCGGCTTGGCGCGTGAGCAGCTCAGCCGCCGAAAGCCACGCGACGATGTACAGCAAGCCCCTGCGGCAGAGCGGGCAACGGCGCTCCACAGCTTGGCGTTGTTCGTTGCTCAAGATGGCGGCGGCAGCGCCAGGGGTTTCGGAACTCTGCAGCAGTTGGCGGCAGCGAGCCAGCTCAGTCGAACGATGGCGATTCGCGAGGAAGCCGTCATAACGGATCTTGACGAAGCCGCGCGGCAACACATGCAGCAAGAAGCGCCGCAGGAACTCGACCGCATCGAGAGTCATCGTCTGGATGCGATTGCTCTTCTTCGAGTTGCGCCAGCGGAAGCTGACCCGGCCCTTCTCCAGCGACAGCAGCCGTCCGTTGGAGATCGCGACGCGATGGCTGTAGCTGGCCAGATATTTCAGCACATGTTGGGAGCGCCCCAGCGGCGGCTGGGCGTAGACGACCCATTCGTTTTTCTTCAAGCTTTCGATCCAAGCAGAGAAACGGGCGGGCTCGGCTAGCTCGCTCAACTCTCCGCGGAACTCCAACTCGCCTTGGGCAAATGCCTGCCGCAAGAAGGCCAGCAACTTGCCGCGAAACAGCCGGCTCAACACCCGCACCGGAAGGAAGAACTTCTTGCGGCAGCGAATCCAACGCAAACCATCCGCTGAGATCCCTCCAGCCGGGACCACACAGTGGATGTGGGGATGATAGAGCAAGCTTTGGCTCCAGGTAGGCAAGACCGCGAAGAAGCCGATGCGCACGCCGAGGTGCCGGGGGTCTGCTGCGATCTCGAGCAGGGTGTGAGAAACGGCGCGAAAGAGCAGACGGTAGAAAACCCGCTGATTCTGGAGAGCCAGCGCTGCTAGGGCTTGGGGAATCGTAAAGACGACGTGGCAGTAGCGAACCGGCAGCAACTCCTCGGCACGCTGAGCGAGCCAGCGGTCGCGGGCCGCGGACTGACACTTCGGGCAGTGCCGGTTGCGGCAGGAGTTGTAAGCAACGAGGCGCTGCGAGCAGGAGTCGCACTGCTCGACATGTCCGCCCAGGGCAGCGCTGCGACAAACGCCGATGTCGTGGAGAGCCTGGCGTTGTTGCGGGGAAGCGCTGCTGCCCCACTGCTCGAGAAAATCCTCTCCGTGCTGGCGAACGACAGCGGCCACTTCGAGCCGATGTTTTCTCAGCGTCGGCGGCCGTCCCCGTCGTCGTGGAGAACTTCACCGATCGCCAGATCTTCCAAAGGACTCTGGGTCGTCTGGAGCCGCTGCTCGGAGACATGCAAGTAGCGAGCGGTAGTTTTGAGGCTGGCATGCCCCAGCAGAACTTGGATGGTGCGCAGATCGGCGCCGGCCTCCAGCAGATGGGTGGCGAACGAGTGCCGCAACACGTGCGGGCTGACGGGTTTGTTAAGAGCGGCTTTGCGGCTGAGCTTTTGACAGACTTGATGGACCCCCGAGGGCCGCAGCCGGGCGCCGGGTTGGCGGCCGGGGAATAGCAACGTCCGCGGTTGGTAGCGTCGCCAGTAGATACGCAGCAACTTGAGAAGCTTGGGCGAGAGCATCACCTGCCGGGGCTTCTGCCCCTTGCCGCGGCGAACCTGAATGACCATCCGCTGGCTGTCGATGTCGGAGCATTCCAGCCGCAGCGCTTCGTCCAAACGCAGCCCGGCGCCGTAGAGTGTCGCCAGGATCGCGCGGTGTTTGAGGTTCACCGCGGCGTTGAGCAGGACCCTCACTTCTTCGCGGCTCAACACTGCCGGCAGCTTGCGCCGCACCTTGGGCCGGGCGATCTGTTGGGCCACCCAGGCTCGCTCGAGCGTCTGAGTGTAGAAGAACTTCAGTGCGGCGCTGCGCACCCGAAACGTGCTCCAGCCGAGCTTGCGCTGCTCGATGAGATGGAGTGGACACTTTCGGATGTGCTGGGGACCAAGCTGGTCCGGGGACCTATGGAAGTGCCGCGCGAACTCGGCGACGGCTGTGGTGTAGGAACGGATCGTCTGCGGCGAGTCGTTGCGCAGCCGCAGATCCTCGATCATCTTCTGGCGTAGTTGGGTCATGAACGACCTCCTTTCGGTCGTTCATTATTCCGCTACGCCACGCGCGGCTGCACCTCGCCCTATGCTGAATCTTCCTCCAAGCACCTGCCGCGCAGCGGCTTAGTGCAACAAGGCCTTCGCGCCAGCTATCCGGTTCAAGGCCATGGTAACTCAATAGACAAGGGGCTTTCAGCTCTTCCGGCGACGCGGAAAAGGCCTCTGAACGGACGATTGATGGTGGTAACGGGATTTCCCGACAGCTAACAGCGGATGATCCCTATGTAATTTGTTTCGTAGGAGTTAGTCGTGCTCGCGGTCGTGGAACTCTTCATGCCGGATTCGTCTCCCCGAGCGCGCTACCAAAGCTCCGTGGCTCTGACTTTTACCCCGGTGGGACTGCCTCCCATAACGCCCGCCTCCTTATCGTATTGAGCTACCCTATTGATCCGTGCCCGTCGCGCTCAGTACGTTCGACTTCGTAATTTTCCTCACAAGCCTCATCGTCGTCATGGTGATCGGTCTGTGGACGGGCCGCAAGGAAGAAGGCGCCGAAGGTTTCTTTCTAGCCGGAAAGAGCGTCCCCTGGTGGGGAGTCGCGGGTTCCATCTTTGGTACCAACGTCAGCGCCGAACATCTCGTCGGCATGCTCGGAATCGGCTACTCCATCGGTTTCGCGCAATCGCATTTCGAATACGGCGCCATCGCGGGGCTGATGGTGCTGGCGTTCGTATTCTTGCCGCTCTATCGAAAGATGGGGCTCTACACGCTCTCGGAATATTTAGGAAAGCGATACGACGAGCGCAGCAGTTTTCTCTATTCCGCATTCACGATCATTACGATCGTAATCGTGCGCATGGCCTTGGGTTTCTATATCGGCTCGCGCGCACTACGTTACCTGTTAAGCGACACAGCGTTCGAGATGAGCTACACCACGGGGATCGTCGTCTTCGCGGTCGTCACCAGTATCTACACAATCTTCGGCGGATTGAAAGCCGTGATCTGGACCGACGTCATCCAGTCGGTGATGCTGCTACTCGCGGGCATTGTGGTTGCGGTCCTCGTATTCTCGCAGCCTGAAGTCGGGGGCTTTGGCGGCCTCCTCACTACGGACGCCGCGCTGCCGGCGGCCAAACAGAAATTCCACCTATACCTCCCAACCGATCACCCGCAACTCCCGTGGACCGGAGTAATGTCAGGGTTGCTTATCATCCACATATTCTACTGGGCGACCAATCAATTTATCGCGCAACGCGCCTTGGCCGCCCGAAGCGATTTCGACGCCAAAATGGGAATCGTCGCGGCGGGCTACTTGAAACTGCTCGTACCGTTCGTGTCGGTCGCCACCGGGATCGCCGCCGGACACCTTTTCCAATCTCGACTCGCGTCCGGGGAAATCAGCGCCCTCCCTCTTCCCGATGACGCCTTCCCGCTATTGGTGAAACTGGTTGTGCCGGCCGGATACGGTTTGGTTGGAATCATCACCGCCGGCCTGATCGGCGCGATCCTCTCGAGTATCGATTCGATGATGAACTCAGGCGCAACGCTGTTCACGTTCGACTTCTACAAGCGCTACATCAATCCCGGCGCCGACGAACGCAAGCTCGTGTTCATCGGCCGCGTCACGATTCTGGCTTTCGTCGTGGTCGCCGCCGGAATCGCCGCCCGCATCTACACCGAGGACGCCGCCGATAATTTCTTCCTCAAAGTGCCGTCGCAAATCGGTCACATCGTTCCGGGAATCGTCGCCGCGTTTCTTGCCGGAATTCTGTGGCGCGGCGCGAGCGCGGATGGTTCATTCGTGGCGATGTTACTGTCGCCGGTATTTTCATTTGCAATACAGTGGGGCTACGCTGCTTGGATGGCCGCGCAATTACCGTTCGCGCAGCCAATTGCCTCGGTCCTGGGCGCCGAACTCAACTTCCTGCATCGAACCGCGATCACGGCGGCGTTCGCGCTGGCGCTGATGATCGGCGTCAGCCGCTCAAGCGGCGGCCCGGCGCAAGATATCGAAGCCTACACCTGGAAGGGACACCAACAAGCAATCGCGTCTGAACCCGAACGCCCATTTTGGAGAAGCGAGCGCCCCTGGGCCTACGCCCTAGGCGCGTTAACACTGTTTATGCTGATCTACTTCGCCTAGTCTGAAACAGCGGGGCTAAATTCAGACGCGTTCGGGTCACCAGGTGGCCGGAGTTCGGATAACACGGGGGGGAACTGGCATTTTTTCCCGCCGAGACGGCCAATCGCCGACGATTGAGTTCCAGCAACGGTGGCGCAGCAACCGGCGACCTAAACTGTGACAGTAGTTCGCTGGCCAGGGGGACTTGACCGGGATTAGCTCGAACAAATGCGCCCCGGGCGCGGCGGGTGGTGGCCAAGGCCGAGCAGCTGGAAGGCAAGGAGAACTCGCGCTACGTGGTGACGTCGCTGGATGCCGCCAGCTGGCCGGCCCAGCAGTTGTACCAAGAGCTCTATTGCGAGCGCGGAGAGGCGGAGAACCGCGTCAAGGAACAGTTGAGTTTGTTCAGTGATCGCATGAGCACCGAAATGCTGCGGGCTAACCAACTGCGGCTGCACTTATCGACGCTGGCGTATGTGATGATGGTGGCGCTGCGGCGGCTGGGGTTGAAGGGGACGAGCTGGGAGCGGGCGCAGACGGAGACGATCCGGCGGGGGCTGCTGAAGATCGGCGCGCAGGTGAAGGTAAGCGTGCGACGGGTGTGCTTACCACCGTCGCGACCATGCGCGTTGCGCAGGTTGTCGGATTGGGCGGATTGGTAGTGGAATTGATGCGCCGCAACCCTTCGAACACGTAGGATCCGCTCCGGGTGACATTACATCCGATCTGCTTCGAGACGCCCTCACGGCCCGTCCCGCCCCCACTGATCTCCTCGATCGGTAAACCGGCCTTTCGGAAGAGTTCGACCGTCTCCTCGATGAAGGACTTTGCTTCCAGTCGGCTCGGGTACGTCATCACTCCCTGAAGGAAGATGTCTTCTTTGCGGCACACCTCCTGCATATCCTTGATATTTTTCTCCAGGATGTCCAAGTCGATGATCATGGCCGGGGTATCCAGATCATCGATGGTGCGAACGCTACCCGTACGGTAAGCTGCCCTGTTGGCCCTGGCCGAAGTTCCCGCCAAGCCGGCCGTGGTCAGGAGACCCACCGCCCGAAAACTGCTGCGACGACTGATTCCCTTGCGTATGCCGGACCGATTCCTTGTCATGTATTTGACCTCGTCTCTGACGGTTGTGTCATTAGGAGGCTACTGAACCGCGATTCCTAATGGGGACTTCCGACCCGCACATGGTGCACCCCTCTTGTCCTCAACACAACGGACTCGTCCGCCGCGCCCACCGCTCGGGTCTACCAGCGCGTTAACAACAAACCCCGCATTTTGCCAGCTGACGGCCGAAGCGGCAGCAGCCGGCGAACTGCCGCACGATACCGCTGCGCTGCTCGAGCTGGCGCAACAGCACCCCGCCGCCGTCGGAGGTGATCGTGCCGCCATCGAAACGGGCCACCACCTGGCGCCGAGAATGGTCGCCGAAGGTGAAGCTGGTTTGGGTACACTCTGTCATGGCAGGGGTCGCTTTCTTGTTGGCTCAAACATCTTGTGATCATTATGTTTATGCCACAAAAGGCGGCTTTCTGCCAACCCTACGATGAGAAATCCGGGCTAGTTGGAGCCCCGGCCGTGAGGGAGAGGTTAGCCTTCGACGCGCCTGATCCGACAGCGGCCACGCTCCCCTCTTTGGTTACGGCTCGTCCGCGTCAGTTGGTGAGAAATGCCGGCTAGTTCGAAGCCCGGATGTCGTAGCACCAGAGCGTGCCGAGATCGCGGATATAGAGACGGCCGTTGGCGACGACCGGGTAGGCCCAAGCCATCTCACTGGGGCCGAGAAGATGTTCCGGCGGATTTAGCGGCGTGAAGCTGCCTTTTTCTCGGAACGCTTCGGGTGTCGCTTCGACCAATGACACGCCACCGCTTTCCCAGTGAACGTAGAGACGGCCATCGGCGTAGAGCACCGACCCGGGGCCGCCTTCGGCCTGCCAACTGAGTTTGCCGCTAGCGAACTCAGCCGCAACCAGGCCCTCCTGGTTGGTGCCGTACAAAAATCCATCGAGAAGTATTTGGCCTCCCAGCGTGTTGGGAACGGCTCGCTTGAAGTAGACCTCTTCGGCCGATACTCCATCGGCCGTGGCCTTTAGCTGGACCAGCGCGCCCCCGAAGCGCCGGGAGTTCGTGCTGTAGACGTGGCTGTCGTGAGCTATGGGACTGGCAATGTTGGCGGGTCCGGTGCTGGTCCGGGCGTAGCGCCAGAGGAACTCACCTGTCTCTGCGTCGACGCCAACGACCCCCTCGTCAAGGAACTGTACGTACTGTTTGCGGCCGGCGGCGTCCGTGACGATAGCCGAAGCGTAGGCAGCGGCGTCGCCTCCGGGCACGGCGGATTTCCACTTCACGGCGCCCGTTTTCTTTTCCAGGGCCACGAGGGTCGCTTCACTTCCGCCGGGCGTGGCGACCAGCACGTCACCGTCGATCAGCGGCGATTCGGCATAGGCCCAGTTGCCGGGCAGGCCGCCGAAATCGCCGCGCAGGCTCTTGCGCCAGAGCACCTCACCGGTTGCTAGCTGGATGCAAACGAGGTCCCCGTTGGAGCCCAGGGCATAGAGCACGTCACCGTCCACGGTCGGCGTGGAGCGAGACATGGGGTAAGACGGCTGCTGGCCGGGGTTTCCTACGTTGCCGAGACGGGTCGACCAAACCGGCTTGCCGTCTTCGACCGAAAGAGCCAGCACGAACTCGTTGTTCATACCGCGGTTTCCCATGATGTAGATCCGCGATCCGGCCACCGAAGGCGTCGAGTAGCCGTCGCCGATGTCGTTGACTTGCCACAGCAGCTTCGGCCCTTCCGCGGGCCACTGCTGGAGCAGGCCGGTCTCCCGCGAGATGCCCGTGCGTTGGGGCCCGCGCCACTGGGGCCAATCGGCGGCACTGGCGGTCAGGGAGTAGATGCCGAAGGCGGCGGCGATCGTGAGCAACCGCGATGTTTTCATGCTGGAATCCTCCTCGAAGCCATCCCGGTGGGGTGGCGGCGGAATAGGGAGCGTACGCTTTTCATGGGTGTTCTGACGGGAGACGCCTAGATCTGTTTCAGAAACTCATCCCGTGTGATCCGAAGATCCTTCTTGATGATCTTGTTTAGAAGTCCGGGTCCGATCTGTTCCCCGCCATGATGGGGTATTGTGGTTCGCCGGCCGTCTGGATGTTAGGGCACCATGTGGCTGCCCGTCGTGTGGCTGTGGACGAAGCCAAATCTCTTAACGATCTTGGCCAACTCCTTGCCGCTCAGCCGGGGCAGTTTCGGCAAGAGCTACACCTCGATCTGCCGCACTCCCACAAACTCTTCAGAAATCTCCGCTGGCTCATCGGTTTGAAGATTGGCTTGAATGGCTTCCCTTGTCCTGGCGAGAAGCTCATCCATCGTCTTGGCTTGCGTGTGGCAGCTCGGCAATCCGACTACCTCGGACACGAGCCAGCCATCCTCATCTCTTTCGATCACAACCGTGTATTTTCTTGGCATGGTTGAGGCTGATGGCGCCGTTGATGTTTATAGAGCTGTCGATTGCCGGCCGCGACGCTCCTCAAGAGGTCATTGTTGCAGATTCGCCCGCTCGGCTCACCCTACGCCTTGCGGAACTCGTTGGGATGAACGCCGGCCTGTTTGAGTAGCGCTCGAAGCGTTCCCTCAGGCATGTCCCCTGCGTGGTTCGGCACCGTGGTGTATCGGCTGCTCGAGGCGTTGTGCCAGATTTCGTGACTGCCCGCAGCCTGTCGATCGAACTCGAACCCTAGCGATCTCAGACGGCGCACGATCTCGCGGTATCGAAACCCGGCCAGCCGCCCCAATCAGGCCCCCACGACAATCGTAAAATCCTGCTGATCGCGAGCTGTTGGAAAGGAAAGCGACCCCTCGCGCTCACTCCGGGCTTCGATGAGTTTTTTGGCGACGTCCCGTGCAATCTCCAGCGTTTCGGCTATCGTGCGGCCTTGAGCGACCAGGCCCGGCAATTCGTCGGATGTTGCTAGATACAATCCTTCGGGGAGTTCTTTCACGTGTACGCGGATGGTGAGTTCCATACTGATTCTGATCGTATCACCTGGGGGGCGACTCGTAGCGCGGATCTAGGCTGGCAGGCAGCGCGATGTACTTTCGTGCTCTCCTCAGGACCGGAGTGGAGTTACCCGCGGCTTACCAACCCCAACGAACCTCATAGCTCAGTTCCAAACGGTGGAGACCCGCGGGCACGTTGATGAGCTGCAGACCGGTCTCAGCCTCAACGGCAATTGGGTGTCCGACGTCGTTGAGTGTCGCTCTCCAGCCGGGACAATGATACGTAACGAACCGCAAGGCAGAGGGACTTGAGGCTTCGACCGTGTAGAAGCGCCGCCCAGGCCGCAAGGTCGTGGCAGTTACCGCGGCGTGACCGGCCAACACCCGCACCCGCCCGTAGGGGGCCGGAAGGTAGTAGGCCGAGTCGGAGCCGGCCGGGCGCAACTCAATCGCATTGGCCCCGTAGGCGGCACGGATAGACGGCTCGAGTGCGTCGAGCTGGTCTTTGGATATTTCTTGGGGAAGTGTCGAAGAAACGGCGGCGGGCCGAACATCCACCGACGACAGCAGCGGCGAGAAGAACAGCAAAATAACGCCGCCAAGAGCCGCTGCGACGAGCGACAGCGGGCGCCTGGGGAGTGACGCCAGCCCGACCGCGCACCATAGGGAAACGAAGATCTGCCAGCGCCACGAGAATTGAACCAGGGAAATGGGGTATTTAGTTGACTCCAGTAGCCACAATATGTTGTGGTTGGGGGCATGAAGGAGGACTACCCCCGAAACCTCGTCGAGTTGGAAGCTCGATTCTCGACCGAGGAGGCGTGCCGGGAGTACCTGCTGAAGCTGCGCTGGCCGGAGGGGTTCGTGTGCCCGCGCTGTGGGATCCAGTCCTCATGGGCCAGCAAACGCAATCTGCTGCTCTGCGCCGACTGCGGTTACCAGGCCTCGGTGACGGCGGGCACGATTTTCCAGGACACCCGCAAGCCCTTGACGTTGTGGTTCCGGGCGGCTTGGTGGGTGACAACGCAAAAAGGCGGGGCCAGCGCGCTGGAGTTGCAGCGGGTCTTGGGTTTGGGTAGCTATGTAACCGCCTGGACCTGGCTGCACAAGTTCCGCCGCGCCATGGTGCGCCCCGGTCGCAATCGGCTGGTCGGCCGGGTGGAGGTGGACGAAACGTATGTGGGCGGAGTCGAAGAGGGCGTCCGAGGTCGCGAAATGGTTGGCAAAGCGTTAGTTGCGGTTGCTGCCGAGGAGGATGGGCGCGGTATGGGTCGCATCCGGCTCCGTCGGATCGCGGATGCCTCAGCGGCGAGCTTGGAAGCCTTTGTCGAAGAAGCTATCCAACCTGGCAGCCTCGTGCACACCGACGGCTGGGAAGGCTATGCGGGATTGGAGAACAAAGGATACCGCCATGAAGTCACCGTGCTGCGCGGGAAGCGGCAATCGGCGAGTAAGCTGCTGCCGAGAGTCCATCGTGTCGCCTCTCTGCTAAAGCGCTGGCTGTTGGGGACCCACCAGGGGGCTGTCAGTCACGAGTATTTGGACTACTACCTGGACGAGTTCACGTTCCGCTTCAACCGGCGGACCTCACGGTCGCGCGGCAAACTTTGCTATCGCCTCCTCCAGCAGGCGGTCGCCGCCGACCCTGCTCCCTATAAGACAATGGTCGAGGCCACCAGGGCCGGCACCCCCACCCCCAAGATGTAGTGGCTACTGGAGTCAACTAAATACCCCATCCAGGGAAAACCGGGGCAACTCGACTAACAGCCGCGCTACTGGATCGATTGCCGCCAACAACGCGAAGCCCGCTATCCAAGGGAGCAGGTCGAGGAACATGAGTGGCGGGCACGCTGAGGAATCCGGCTTTGCCCTGCCTTGCTCCGCGCTATCAGCCTGCGCCGAGTCCTTCAGGGCAAGAATGATAAACAGCGACAAGATCGACTGAGCGACGACGATACCTTTGCCGACCAGATTCAAGAAAGTCCAGTTCTGTTCGTAGGCGGTCGAATCGGATGCCGGCCCCCACAAGGTGCTCTCGAGGTAAGGGTGGCTGTGCTCCAAGTATTCGAGGCGCAGGTAGGAGCCGGCTTCAAGAAGCGGCATCCAGTACCAGGCAGTGATGAACATTGCCAGAGGCACGGTCGCGCAAACCCGGAGCAACACTCGCCTTTCAAGCCGGCGCCAAAGAAAAGGCAGCGTGGCAACCAGCAAGATACCGGCCATGAAAGCCGTCAAGGCGTGGGTCAAGACCAGAGCCGACAGCGCCACGACGAGAACGGCCTGGTTCGCGCGGACCGATCCGCCGGATAACAGCCTTTGCACTGCTCCCGCTGCCAGGGCGACCCACGCGAGGGCAGCGAAATTCGGATACATAGCGCGTCCCAGAGCAAGCATTGTGGTTCCCGGCAGCAGCAGCGCCAAAGCTCCGGCCAGCAGGCTGCGGGCCGCGGACAGCCTGCTCCGGGCGAGATAGAAGACAGCCCAGAATCCGCCCAGAGCCGTAATCAGCACAGCAGCGCGCAGTGCACTTCGCGGCGAGTCCGCCAGGCTGATCAGAGCTGCGGTCAGCAAGGAAAAGAACGGCGGATAGACGACGAAAGTAGGCGCGCCGCGGCCACCGTTCAACCCGGCGGCCCAGCGAGGCGGAAACTCGCCCGCCTGCAAGGCTTGTTCGTATTCTCGACCCAGTGCAAGATGGTAGGGCTGGTCGGCAAGATACCCGAACGCCGGAGAGTTGAAAATGCTCCAGCCGTAGGCCAGCAAGATGAAGCAAGGCAGCAGGAGTCCTATCGGGATGATCCGTCCCGGTGAACCGATGATTCTCGCTGGCACTTTTGCTGTCGACCTCCTTAGGTAGTAGTCGTCTGACCAGGGCAAGATCTGAACGAGAGTGGCGATTCTCCCCGTATCGGCTGCGAATACGGCGGCCATCCATGGGTTGCCGTTTGGGGAGCAGAAGCCCGTTGAAACGGGCTGACCAATCTTGAGCGGCGTGGTATACCAGCCGTAAAACGGCCGCCTCAGAAGGCAAAGCCGCGTGAACGCGGCTTATAACGGGTTCCTCGATCTAGCCCGAATGCTGTTGACTTCAGAATTTTTCTGCCGCGATTATTGTTTTGCCCCTTTCGGGGGCATTGCGCCAGTGCAGTTTTGGATCAGGTGCATCTGGCTGGCAGACCGCACTAGCGCTAAACGAAGAGTATCGAGGTTACGGCCTTTGGGGAGGAGGGCAGCAATCCGCTGGGCACTGATCGTGGCTGGGGCCTAAGCTGCCCAGCGCACGGCGATTCGCGTCTTCCTCGATGCGCTCGACGACCAGCTCCCGTATCATCCGAACGAACGCCGGATCATTGCCTGCTGTCGCCGAACGCACCATGCGGAGTCCCAGTTGATCGCACAGCCCCTTCGCCTCGGTGTCGAGATCGTAGAGGACCTCCAGGTGGTCGGAGACGAATCCGATCGGCACGACCAGCACTTTGCCGGCGCGTCCGGACTCGCGCACGCTCCTGAGGCAGTCTCCGATATCGGGCTCCAGCCATGGTTGGGAGGGCGGGCCGCTGCGGCTCTGGTAGACAAGCTTCCAACTCGTGAATCCCAACCGCTCGGCAACCAATCGGGAAGCTTCCTCGAGCTGCTCAACATAGGAGCAAGTGGCTGCCATGGAAATGGGGATGCTGTGCGCGGTAAAGACCAGCTCGACTGATTCTCCCGGCGAGTCGCCGTTCAGGGTCGCCAAGGCCGCCCTGGCATTCTCGGCAACAGGACCGATGAACCCCGGATGATTGTAGAACGCCCGCAGCTTGTCGACAACAGGCGCCTTGGGCCCAGCGTTTTCGCGGGCGCGCGCGATGTTATCGAGATACTGGCGGCAACTCGAGTAGGAGCTATAGGCCGAGGTGACGAATGCCAGCGCGCGCTCGATGCCGTCCTGCGCCATTTGACGCAGCGTGTCCGTGAGCAGCGGATCCCAGTTGCGATTCCCCCAATAAACAGGGATCCGCGGGCCGTTCTGCTTCAGCTCAGCCTCCAGTGCCGCGATCAGGGCGCGGTTTTGGGCATTGATCGGACTCTTGCCGCCGAAATGGCGGTAGTGCTCGGCGACTTCCAGCATGCGTTCCCGCGGCACGTTGCGCCCGCGCACTACGTTCTCGAGAAATGGAATGACGTCGTCCGGTCCCTCGGGACCTCCGAAGGAAACAACCACAATCGCGTCGCAGACTGTCGGACTTTGCTCAGGCATGGCGTCTGCCGCCAAAGTCTAAGACTAGGACGAATGAAGTTCCGGTGTCGAATGGCCTCTCGGTACGAACGAACGGAGTCGGAAGCGTTGTGACGCCGGTCGCACGGCTCAAACGATGGTTATTCGTTGGCGAACGCCAGCGATGACCGCGTCCCGGCCATCTCTGATTTGCCGGCTCGGCGTGATCGAACTGAATGCGTTTTACCGCAATGCCGCGCGAGTGGCGAGGGGCCTGGCACTGGCCAACACCGCCGTGACGGTTCCGTTCACCGCGAGGACGGTAATCCGTAATCCGTCCTCCGTACGGAACAAGTACTTCTCGGTGTAGTCCTGACCACTGATGCCCTTGAGAGCCATCAAGGGTTTGCCGAAACGCACGATGATCTGCTCGACCTTGTCTCCCACCGAAATTCCAAGGTCCGCTGAGGAAGAACCGTCGTCAGCGGGCACGGAGACCGGCCCGGCGGAAATGCCCGTGGAGTTTCTTGGAGCTGTCAGGACGCTGGAAGCGCTGGATCCCGAGCCTCGGCTCGAAGATGACTCAACCGTTGCGGCGGCTGGAACTTCCGGCAGGATTTCTTTTTCGGCGGTCTCGACCGAAGGCTTGTTCTCGGCAGGTTTGGGCCGTGCATCCGCCCGGGACCGGCCCGCCGAGCTGACACGCGAAACGGGTTGGTAGGAACCGGGAGCGGAGGAACCATAGCCGTACCCCTCGTCGGCGGCGGCTGTTCTGGAATTCGCCGGTGCTACTTCTCTCACGGCAGTGGCCTGGCTGCCGGCCGAGCCACCGCTTGAAGCGGGAATGCCCGAGATGGTCACGCCGCTCGACATCTTCCTTTTACCCGAAATGGCCGAGGCGCCGGACTTGGATCCCGTGTTCAACTTGATGACGGTAGGTTTGAGGTCGTCCTCGCCGAACTCAGGCTGCCGCCCGCGCGCGACGCCACTCGGCGGCTGCTCAGCCTGTTTCGTCGTGGACCCCAATTTGCCAAAAATACCGGCGACTCCGGCTCCGCCCCCGACACCCGCGGCGCCCGCGCGGGCGACGTTGATACCGTAGCCGACCATTGCTTGTCCGTATGAGGAACTTGGCAGGGCCGCTGCCACGGCGAACACCAAGCTACATTGCAAAATACGTCTCATAAGATACACCCCTGCCTCAATCAATAGTATCAGAAGCGGCTGTCGGTGACCATTCAACGAAAAATGGGGTATTTAGTTGACTCCAGTAGCCACTACATCTTGGGGGTGGGGGTGCCGGCCCTGGTGGCCTCGACCATTGTCTTATAGGGAGCAGGGTCGGCGGCGACCGCCTGCTGGAGGAGGCGATAGAAAAGTTTGCCGCGCGACCGTGAGGTCCGCCGGTTGAAGCGGAACGTGAACTCGTCCAGGTAGTAGTCCAAATACTCGTGACTGACAGCCCCCTGGTGGGTCCCCAACAGCCAGCGCTTTAGCAGAGAGGCGACACGATGGACTCTCGGCAGCAGCTTACTCGCCGATTGCCGCTTCCCGCGCAGCACGGTGACTTCATGGCGGTATCCTTTGTTCTCCAATCCCGCATAGCCTTCCCAGCCGTCGGTGTGCACGAGGCTGCCAGGTTGGATAGCTTCTTCGACAAAGGCTTCCAAGCTCGCCGCTGAGGCATCCGCGATCCGACGGAGCCGGATGCGACCCATACCGCGCCCATCCTCCTCGGCAGCAACCGCAACTAACGCTTTGCCAACCATTTCGCGACCTCGGACGCCCTCTTCGACTCCGCCCACATACGTTTCGTCCACCTCCACCCGGCCGACCAGCCGATTGCGACCGGGGCGCACCATGGCGCGGCGGAACTTGTGCAGCCAGGTCCAGGCGGTTACATAGCTACCCAAACCCAAGACCCGCTGCAACTCCAGCGCGCTGGCCCCGCCTTTTTGCGTTGTCACCCACCAAGCCGCCCGGAACCACAACGTCAAGGGCTTGCGGGTGTCCTGGAAAATCGTGCCCGCCGTCACCGAGGCCTGGTAACCGCAGTCGGCGCAGAGCAGCAGATTGCGTTTGCTGGCCCATGAGGACTGGATCCCACAGCGCGGGCACACGAACCCCTCCGGCCAGCGCAGCTTCAGCAGGTACTCCCGGCACGCCTCCTCGGTCGAGAATCGAGCTTCCAACTCGACGAGGTTTCGGGGGTAGTCCTCCTTCATGCCCCCAACCACAACATATTGTGGCTACTGGAGTCAACTAAATACCCCATCAACGAAATACTTACCCTTGACGCTCGTAGTGGTCTAGGGTTCCTAGAACTTAAGGAGTATGCCGCGAGCCTGCCACCCCGTTTTCAAATATTGTCAAATGAGCTTTGGGGCGGGCCCAACATCCTCCCTGGTTTGCGACTTTCCCGTCCCTCAGCTAGCTAGCTAGCAGCCCGTGGCGGAAGTGTGTGAGGGCGAAAATGGGGGACTGCCATCCGATTCTCGCTTCTGGAACGCCATTGTTCCACCGCTTGCTGACGCGCCTCACTGGAGCCGCGACCGTGAGGGAGCGGTTGCTCCGCTCAACAATAGCGTGGCACGAGAATCGGTGGCTGTGTCCCCTTTTTTTGCGCAGTCGGACTTGCACCACGGGTTGCTGGAGTGAACGGATGCCCCGCGAGTTTGATGTCGTCGGCGTTGGCCTCAACGCGACGGACACTGTGATCCTCGTTTCCCGCATGCCGCGCTACGGAGGCAAAGCTCCCTTTCACAACGAGATGACGAGCACGGGTGGACAAGTTGCCAGTGCCGTGGCGACGTGCCAGAAGCTGGGACTCCGTTCCAAGTACATCGGGTCCGTCGGCGACGACGAACACGGGCGCATTCAGTTGGCGAGTTTGCAAGAAAGCGGCGCGGACATCGAGCAGGTGCAGATCCGTAAAAATTGTCCCAACCAGTCCGCCTACATCATCATTGATCAAGCCACGGGTGAGCGGACCATCTTTTGGAGCCGCGACGACTGCCTCAGAATTGATCCCGAGCAAATATCTCCCGAACAAATCACTTGCGCACGGATGCTGCACATCGACGGTCATGACACGGCTGCGGTCGAGCACGCCGCCCGCATTGCAAGCGAGGCCGGCATCCCGGTGTCGGTCGACGTCGATACGATCTACCCCGGGTTTGACCGGGTGATGCCCTACGTGGATTATCTGGTCGCCAGCATGGAGTTCCCGTCTAACTGGACCCGGGAGCCGGACCCTTTTCGGGCGCTGACGATGCTTCGGGATGAATACGGAATGAAGGTAGCAGCGATGACGCTGGGCGCCGACGGTGCGCTGGCTCTTGCCGGCGATGGTTTTCACTACTCGCCCGCATTTGTGGTGAACTGCGTGGATACGACCGGCGCGGGGGATGTCTTCCACGGAGCCCTTTGCTACGCGGTGCTAGAGGAGTATCCTCTGGACCGCGCGCTCGAGTTTTCCAACGCCATGGCGGCTCTGAACTGCAAGGCGATGGGGGCGCGGGGAGGCATTCAACCGCTGGAAATAGCGCAGCAGCTCATCGCCGCCGGTGAACGGCGCGTAAACAGAGAGTTCGCGAAAGGTTCGTCAAGCTCGTAGGCCGCAATGATCCCTCTTCGCGATGACGCACCCCGCTGGAGCTTCCCCGGGGTCACCCTGACCTTGATTCTGATCAATTGCGCCATATTTTTCTATGAATCGGCGCTGCTGGCGCGATCCGCCTACCTCGGCGAACTGTTCATGCAGACGTACGGCGCGGTCCCGGCACGCGTGCTGGCGGCGGTGAACGGGGAGTATCCGCTCATTGAGGGAGTGGCGCCGCTGTTTACCTCGATTTTTCTTCATGGCGGCTGGCTGCATCTGATCGGCAACATGTGGTTTCTGTGGGTTTTCGGCGACAACGTGGAGGATGAGCTGGGGCACTTCCCCTATTTGGTTTTCTACATTGCTTGCGGCGTGATCGCGTCGCTGGCCCACATTTTTTCCGGCCCCTCCTCGACAGTGCCGGCCGTGGGGGCCAGTGGCGCCATTGCGGGTGTCATGGGGGCCTACCTGATCCGGTTTCCGACGGCCCGGGTTGTTACGCTGATACCGTTCTTCCTGTTCTTTACGACCGTGGAGATACCGGCGTTTGTCATGCTGTTCTATTGGCTGGGGATTCAGTTGCTGAGCGGAACGATGACACTGGGCGAGGCGTCCACGGGGGGCGTCGCCTGGTGGGCCCACATTGGCGGCTTTGCGGCGGGAGCCCTGTTGATCTGGTCGCGCCCCAGACGGCGGCGATACCGCAAGCTGTATTTGTCCTGAAGCGTAAGGGCGGACCCAACGTGCGGGAAGGAGCGGTAAGTGGTGTAGCAGCTAGGCTAAGTGCTAGGTGGGGCGGTGGGACGGTGCGGCGAGCCGGAGTAGCTGGTTGGGCCAGGAGTACACTAAAATAGGCACATCCAATGGAAGCCGCTCGACAGTCAGCACTTAAGTGGGATGCCCAGCAATTCGACCCGGAACCATACCTTAAACAGGGTGCGCCAACGCCATTCTACGTCTCAGCTTTGGGCGCGCTCTTCGATGATGACTGCTTGAGTGTGCTCCCATCGATCACTGATGAATGCATAGATACCGTATTTGCCGATCCGCCTTTTAACCTCGGCAAGGAATATGGGAAACGATCGAACGACGGACTATCCGATTTTGAATATGTCGAATGGTGCCGGAAGTGGATCACCGAGTCTGTCCGCGCGCTCAGGCCAGGCGGAGCGTTCTTCCTATATAATCTGCCGAAAATGGGGTATTTAGTTGACTCCAGTAGCCACTACATCTTGGGGGTGGGGGTGCCGGCCCTGGTGGCCTCGACCATTGTCTTATAGGGAGCAGGGTCGGCGGCGACCGCCTGCTGGAGGAGGCGATAGAAAAGTTTGCCGCGCGACCGTGAGGTCCGCCGGTTGAAGCGGAACAACAGCCAGCGCTTTAGCAGAGAGGCGACACGATGGACTCTCGGCAGCAGCTTACTCGCCGATTGCCGCTTCCCGCGCAGGACGGTCACCCATGGCGGTATCCTTTGTTCTCCAATCCCGCATAGCTCCCAGCCGTCGGCCGTGCAAACGAGGCTGCCAGGTGGATAGGTCTTCGACAAAGGCTTCCAATAAAATCGCTGAGGCATCCACGCCTTGACAATCCGACGGCAGGAAGCGACCCATACGGCGCCCATCCTCCTCGGCAGCAACCGCCTAACGCTTTGCCAACCATTTCGCGACCTAGTCGACTCCGACGTTTCGGGCCGATTGCGACCGGGGCGCACCATGACTTGTGCAGCCTCCAGGCGGGCAAGATGCAGCGCGCTGGCCCCGCCTTTTTGCGTTGTCACCCACCAATGCATAAAATTTTCCTGGCACTGCCCGCCGTCAACGTACTGGAAACACGCCACTTCGGAGCAGGGGTGCCATGGGCTGGATTCTGGGCGGGAGGGGCCCTGGAGGCCCTCGACCATTGCTCCCATAGGGAGCAGCCGTCGGCGGCGACCGCCTGCTGGAGGAGGTCTTATAGGGAGCAGGGTCGGCGGCGACCGCCTGCTGGAGGGCGATAAAAGTTTGCCGCGCGACCGTGAGGTCCGCCGGTTGAAGCGGAACGTGAACTCGTCCAGGTAGTAGTCCAAATACTCGTGACTGACAGCCCCCTGGTGGGTCCCCAACAGCCAGCGCTTTAGCAGAGAGGCGACACGATGGACTCTCGGCAGCAGCTTACTCGCCGATTGCCGCTTCCCGCGCAGCACGGTGACTTCATGGCGGTATCCTTTGTTCTCCAATCCCGCATAGCCTTCCCAGCCGTCGGTGTGCACGAGGCTGCCAGGTTGGATAGCTTCTTCGACAAAGGCTTCCAAGCTCGCCGCTGAGGCATCCGCGATCCGACGGAGCCGGATGCGACCCATACCGCGCCCATCCTCCTCGGCAGCAACCGCAACTAACGCTTTGCCAACCATTTCGCGACCTCGGACGCCCTCTTCGACTCCGCCCACATACGTTTCGTCCACCTCCACCCGGCCGACCAGCCGATTGCGACCGGGGCGCACCATGGCGCGGCGGAACTTGTGCAGCCAGGTCCAGGCGGTTACATAGCTACCCAAACCCAAGACCCGCTGCAACTCCAGCGCGCTGGCCCCGCCTTTTTGCGTTGTCACCCACCAAGCCGCCCGGAACCACAACGTCAAGGGCTTGCGGGTGTCCTGGAAAATCGTGCCCGCCGTCACCGAGGCCTGGTAACCGCAGTCGGCGCAGAGCAGCAGATTGCGTTTGCTGGCCCATGAGGACTGGATCCCACAGCGCGGGCACACGAACCCCTCCGGCCAGCGCAGCTTCAGCAGGTACTCCCGGCACGCCTCCTCGGTCGAGAATCGAGCTTCCAACTCGACGAGGTTTCGGGGGTAGTCCTCCTTCATGCCCCCAACCACAACATATTGTGGCTACTGGAGTCAACTAAATACCCCATCTGCCGAAATGGAACGTATTGCTCGGCGCCTATTTGACAGAGCTTGGTCTAACTTTCCGTCACTGGATTGCCATAGAGATTAGTGCTTCTCTTCCGATCCCCGGTCGTCTCCATCCCAGCCACTACAGCCTGCTCTACTACACCAAGGGAAAGCCCAAAACCTTTCGCCGCGTTAGGACCCCAATCCAGCTTTGCCGTCACTGTGGCCGGGAGATCAAGGATTACGGCGGTCACAGGGGCGCCATGAACCCGAAAGGAGTCAATCTAAAGGATGTCTGGACAGATATCCCGCCCGTCCGGCACTGGAAGTTCAAGTCCAAGAACCGGCGCGCCAACGCATTATCGACTAAGATTCTTGATCGTGTGGTTGAAATCTCGACTGTACCGGGAGAAATAGTAATGGATCCGTTCGGAGGTAGCGGCACGACATTCGCTGTTTGCGAGAAGAAGAATCGGTGCTGGCTTGGGATGGAAATCGACTTCGCTGAAGAGATCGCAGACCGCCTGGAAAGCCGCGAGATTCGGAGCCATGCGAACGACGATCATGTGGAAGGTTGACCTGCATCATCGCAGTGCCCGGCCATCTGTGCCCTTTGGGATTCGGGGCACTTCGTAGCTCTCCGCATCGTGTTCCACTTCGACAACTTCCAAAACGCCCTCCTCGTGGGGAATCGAACGCCAAACGTCCAAGTAGGGCTCTAACTCCTGGAAATTGCCAACTCGGTCCGTGAGAAACTTGTAGAACTTCCGAGATGGAACGATTAATGTTCCACACGCAAGCTTCCCTTTGAGCAGCCCAAGCGTCATTTTGTTGAGTGCGCGATGACTGGATGAAATGTTGCCAGTTCCCCACTCAACCGCCACCGGGCCGTGCAGGGTATGAAACACTGCATCCAGTTTGCCGGGCCGGTGCGGAGACGAAATCTCAAGCGGCACTTCGAGATCCCACCCAAGGTCCTTCAACTGAAGCATCAATCCATTCTTGATCGGCTTGACTCCGTTCCCCTCACCACGTTTCTTCCCGCTTTGGGGGTAGATTGTAAACTTTGCACTCCCGCTCGGCCAAACAACCCCGCGGATCGCACGGTGGAGAGTTTTGCGGGTTTGACGCCACTCTGAAGACTTCGAAAAGGGTCCGCGGGACACGAGGGTTTCTACACGAAGAATCCTCACGCCGAACCTCCGCCCCGGGGGTTGTAAACCTGCCGGAGCAATTGGAGCGGGTCGATCCCGAGCGCCCGCGCGACCTCCCCGAACTCGACGACGTCAAGCCGTCGTTCGCCGCGCTCGTACTTGGAAACGAACGATTGCGGGCGAGAAAGTCTCTCCGAAAGCGAGACTTGGCTTAGTCCCGAGCGCTTCCGGGCCTCCACTAGCAGAGTTCGAAAACGCTCATATTCATCTGTAAAAACGGAGCGAGACACACACCATGTTGTAAACCTTTATCAGGATTTAACCCAAAATAGGTTTCCTGCCGTCTCCCTCGCAGCGAATGCCACCTTAGGAACGGCGTACCGTAAAGAAAGATATCATTCCCCCGCAAGACCCAACTGGCCCGGAGCCGCAGTAGAATCGTGGGGTGATACCAACCCTATGAAGACGCGGTTGAATCAAGGAGGCTCAGATACCCATGTGGAATCCAGCGATGGCGCGAATGTTTTCGATCACCGCGGCGACCGCGCTGCTTCTCTCGGCCCAGACAACCACCGAAAAACTCAATCGCCTTGTCGAGGAGGCCGCGACCGCGAGGTCCATCAAGACCGCGATTGGCGTTACGCGCCTCGAAACACAGATCCCGGCTCTGATTAGCGCGGATGACCTGGATTTGGGCACGCGCAAAACTCGCATTCTCTTGATCGGCGGATTGGACGGCTCGGACGGCTCGGTGCGGGCGACCGTGGCGGCTCTCAAGTGGTTTGATGCAGCCGAGCAAGCGGCTCGCTTGCGAGAAGACTTCGCTGTCTCCGTGATTCCGGTCGCCAACCCGGACGCTTGGGCGAGGGGAGCCGGACCCGGGAACGCTTCGGGCGGCGACCCGACGCGAGGGTATCCTCCACAGGGTGATGCCTACCAGAGTGAAACGAATCCGGAGGCGGAGTATCTGTGGCGCTGGATCGGGATGCACGCACCGGATCTGGTCGTTGACGTTCGCTCGGGCTCGGAGACGGCCTGGCTGATTCCGGAAGGCTCAAGCGGACAGGTAAGAAGACTGGCGGACCATCTGAGTCCAAGCCGGCCGCTGCCGTCTTCCGATCAGCTCGTTTCCCAGCTTGGGGAGCAAGCTCCGAGCGCCACAGGAACGGTGCCCGCGATCCTGGTCGCCGTGAAACCAGGTGATGGAAAATTCCTGGAGAACCTGCTGGAGGCGCTGAAGAAAGTCGGCTTCGCGAGCCCGTCGCCCGCCCGCAAAGAGCTGCAACGCAGACTCGATCGCACGCCAATTGAAGTTGCTGAACAGTTGGCGGCCCATTACGGGCATCAACTGGACAACGTGGTCTACATTCCGGCCGTTGCGCTGATCGGGCGCATTCGGCTGTGGGAGCTGACCAAAAACCCCAAGCATCTGAACGATGTCAAAGCGATTGTCGCTCCTTACTTCAACGGTGACAAGCCGGCGCTCCCGGAGAAACCGGGCGGCAGCCACCTTTCCGGACATCTCGTGTTTGGAGAGCTGGCTCGCGTGACCGCCGAAGAACGATACATCGAACTAGCGCGGGCTTCCGCCGATTTGGGTTTCGATGAACGCGGGCGGCCCAACGAGTCCATGCCCCTGCATAACGAGATGAGCGATTCCGTCTTCATGGGTGGCCCCATCCTGGCTCAAACGGGAGCGCTGACAGGTGACGAGAAGTACTTCGACATGCTGTTGCGGCACGTCAAGTTCATCAGAAAACTCGATCTGCGGCCGGACGGCCTCTACCGCAATTCTCCCCTCAACGATGCTGCTTGGGGACGCGGCAACGGCTTTCCGGCGCTGGGATTGGCACTGAGCTTGAGCTATCTGCCGCGCACTCACTCCGCCCGCGCGGAACTGATTCAGGCTCACCGGGCTCATCTCGATGCGCTGCTGCCGCACCAGGATCCGGCCGGCGCCTGGCATCAGGTGATTGATTTTCCCGGCAGCTATCGGGAGCTGACCTCCACCTGCATGATCACGTTCTCGATGATTCGGGGCATTCGCCTCGGCTGGCTGGATCGAAGCAAGTACGCCCAGGCCATCGAGCGCGCTTGGTATGCCATTCGCACACGCGTTGCCGCCAACGGCGAGCTAGTTGATGTTTGTACCGGCACGGGCAAGCAAACAAGCCTGCGCCGCTATCTCGACCGCAAGGCTATCCTTGGAAAAGACGATCGGGGCGGAGCGATGGCGCTGCTCGTGGCGACTGAGATGGCTCACTGGAGGAGGGAGTAGGCGCCAACTCAGGCGCAAGGCCAGCCTGCATTTCTCACCGAACGGCGAGGCGGGACGTGGCGCGCGCCTCCTGGCGGGCCGCGTCGGCCTCCGGGCCGACGTCGCCTCGACACAGTCTGTTGAGTACCGCGAGCAAGCCCAACGAAGTAATGGCGGGCCTATCGCGTGCTTCGACCGTCAGGCGGTGAGAAATGCCTGCTACGGCTGCTGGAGCGGCGATGGTTCATCACCCTCCGGAACCCTCCACAAGTAAATCGTGCCCTCGGCTAGATCGATCCGCTTTTCAGGCGGCCAATCTGGGATGTCAAATGTATAGGAGACAACGCGGGTGCCGGGCTTGAGCTCCCGCAAAAGCTTGGGGCGAAGTTTATAGTTCAGCGTCTGCAGGAGGTAGAGCGCGACGACCGTCGCATCCGCGATGTCAGCCTCAAAAAGATCCTCGTTACGAAAACTAACGCGGTGCGTTACCCCAGCCTTGCGGGCATTCTTCCATGACTGCTTGATCCTGTCGGAGTCAATGTCGATTCCCACGCCGCGGGCCCCGAACTCCTTTGCCGCGGTGATCACGACCCGGCCGTCACCGCAACCCAAGTCGTAGACGACGTCGCCGGGCTGGACTTTCGCAAGCTTGAGCATCGCCCGAACGGCCTTTCGCGGAGTCGGTATGAAGCTGACGTCCGGGCGGCGCGGCGGGCTTTCTTGTGCCAATAGGGTTGGAAGAGTTAGCCCTAACAACAGCAAGAGGGACCAGGATAAATTTGTTCGTCTCAAGACGGCTGCTTCACTTCTATTGTGGCTCTATTGAAAGTTCACGGCGCTCGCTCAAGGACCATATCCGTGCATGAAGTGCTGTCCGCAACTCCGAGTTGTTGTCAAGCTCCCGTAGCGCGGGGCTCGGAGAGACCCGCGGCTTTTCACTGCCCTTCACCCGCGAGGTGCGGCGGGCCCAAAGGCCGCGGGTCTCTCCGAGCCCCGCGCTACGGGAGCTTCGAATCTGTTTCGCGGCCGACCCCGAACACCTTACGGACGGATTACACTAGGCGCATTTCCTGTAAGTCGTACAATAAAAACGTCTTGTTATGCAGACTGACAGTTTCACGAAGTTGCGGGCCGGCCCCGGCGTGCTGCTGACGACGGCTGCTTTCGTCGTGCTGGTGGCGGGCATGAAGGCCGCCGAGGCGATCCTGGTGCCGTTCTTAGTGGCGGCGTTTCTGGCGCTGATTTGCGGTCCTCCCATGTTCTGGTTGCAGCGGCGGAGGGTTCCGTCCGTTCTGGCGTTGCTGATCGTGGTGGCGGTGATCTGCGGCATCGGCGTTGGCGTCGGCGCGTTGCTTGGGGGTTCGTTCAAGGATTTTACGGCGGCGCTGCCGACCTACCAAGCGCGCCTGCAGGAGCGAACCGAGGCGCTCGTCGTTTGGACGGATGAGCTTGGAATTCCTGCCAACGCACTCCGCGATGTCGTCGATCCCGGGCAAATCATGCAGCTTGTCGGGCGAGTGGTCGCCGGGCTGGGCGGCTTGGTCACGAACAGTTTCTTGATCGCCCTGACGCTGGTTTTCATTCTTCTGGAGGCGTCGAGTTTTCCGGCCAAGCTTCGCGCGGCGTTTGGGGATTCCCATGGGGCGTTCGCCAAATTCGACCAAGTGGCGGCCAATGTCAATCGCTACCTCGCGATCAAAACGGCCGTCAGTCTGGCTACCGGCGTGATGATCGCTGTGTGGCTGGCGGTCGTTGGCGTGGATTTTCCGTTGCTTTGGGGTTTGCTCGCGTTTCTGCTGAACTACGTACCCAACATTGGTTCGATCATCGCGGCTGTTCCGGCAGTGCTTCTGGCTGTGATTCAGTTGGGTCCCGGCCCGGCGGGTCTTGCGGCGCTTGGCTACTTGGTGACGAATTTCGTGATGGGCAATCTGATCGAGCCCCGTTTCATGGGACGCGGGTTGGGTTTGTCCACGCTGGTGGTGTTTCTGTCGTTGGTGTTTTGGGGATGGGTTTTCGGAGGCGTTGGGATGTTGCTGTCGGTGCCTTTGACCATGACGGTGAAGATCGCTTTAGAAAGCAGCGATGAGACGCTCTGGATCGCGATCCTATTGGGGTCGGAAGCGGCTGTCGAGGCGGCGCCGGCCGCGAAATCCGCTGTTGCCCCGGCGACGAAAACTCGGGAGCCAGATTCAGAGCCGCGACCGTGAGGGAGCGGTTGCCGCTTCGACGCGCCTCATCCGACAGCGGCCACGCCCCCACTCGCCCCGCCCCGTGAGCCAACAAACCGGACCCCGCCTGCTACAATGAAATTTCTAGTAGCGGACCGGCCCGCGCGGCAAAGATGGCGACAAGCCGATGTGGCGCACGTCTCCAGATGTGCCGTGTCGCCATTCCTGGCGACATGTCTTGCTAGCATGGCCGTCGGCCCGAGTTGCCGCCAATCCGCCAGCCGCGGCGAGCGACAACAATACCTCAAATCCGCAAGAAAACCTGTCGCTTTGCTAGGGAACCTGCCACGGTCCCGCCGTCGGCTGCAACCCCAGTCACTGAAAACAAACACATTATCGGTTGACACCATGACGGGGCGTCGAAAATGGCCCAGATCCTGCCATTTTCTGCCATTCTCTGCCATTTCCGGACATTTTGTAAAGAAAATTTATACCTCACCTGGCAACCTCTTTGTTTCCATCACTTCGCCAGGCCGTGGCCGATGGGGTTGCGTTGGGGGCGGCAGCCCCCGGCGGCCGGGGGGCTGAGCTCCCATAGCTGCAAGGGGGCTTGCTGGGGCCGGTTTGGCCGCCGCTGGCTTTGGGTGCTATACTGAAAACACCTCGCAGCGCACTTTCTATTTGTTCCTCCGTTGGGAAGAATTCACTGATTGAAGAGAGAGTGTATCCGCTCGGAGCGGGAGATTGAGGATACAGTTGTGCCGAAACAAAAGTCTCATCGTGGCGCTAGCAAACGCTTTAAACTGACCGCCTCCGGACGAGTGAAGCGGGGCCATTCCCTGAAGAATCATATCCTGACGAAGAAGACGACGAAGCGCAAGCGGCACCTGCGCAAGAGCACTCTTGTCAGTCCCGCCATGGAGAAAGCCGTCAGGGCGATGATATCCGTCTAGTCCTTGTTCAGTTGCGCGGGCAGCGCCAAAGGCACGTGCCTGACTCGCCTTCCGGGACTCGAGCTGGATTTCAAATCACAGTAGGAGGAAACCGTGCCCAGAGTGACACGCGGCTCCAAGCGCCGCCAAAAACGCAAGAAGATCCTTGCCCGCGCCAAGGGCTACTTCCAGACAAAAAGCAAGCTTTACCGCCAGGCGAAGGAAGCCGTCGACCGCAGCCAGAAGTTCGCCTACATCGGCCGGCGGCTGAAGAAGCGTGATTTTCGCGCGCTTTGGATTACTCGCATCGCCGCCGCCTCGGAACAGCACGGTCTTTCCTATAGCCGCTTCATTCACGGTTTGAAGCTGGCGGGAATTGAGTTGAACCGCAAGATGCTGGCTGAGATGGCGGTCAGTGACGCGGATGCTTTCGGAAAGCTCGTGGAACTGGCCAAAGCCGCGCTAGCGGCGCCGCCTCCAACCGTGGAAGCGGCTCCGAGCGGCGAAGCTGCTGAAGCTGCGCCCGAGCCGCAAGCAGCTCCTGGAACCCCAACACCTGCTGAGCCGGCCCCAGTAGCGGCTGCGCCAGAGCCCTCTGCTGAAGAAGCGGAAGCGGCCCCCAAAAAACGGCGCGCCCGCAAGAAGCCGGCGGCTACGGACAAGTCACCGGAGAGCAAAGCGGCCGCGGCGCCCGCCAAAAAGCCAGCCAGGAAGCGAGCTCCGGCTAAAAAGAAATCCGCTGCTTCGGACGACGATTCGGCGGATTCGTAACGGGCGGCGGTCGCGTCGGATTGGGGCTGGTTGCGCAACTCCGCGGGCCGGCCGCAACGGAGCGGGGTTTGGTCTTGGCGGGCGGTGCCGTTGCGAGCGGTTCCCACTTGCTGCCCGCCTGGTTCGTGGATAAGCGGCGGGACCGCTCCCTTACGGTCACGGCTCCGAGAATGTCACGGCTCTGACAATGTCTTTTGAAGAGAAGACAACGCGCTCGCTGCACGCGCTGCTTGAGGCGGGCGGTTCGGTGGAGGATCTTTATGCCGAATTGCGGGCTGCCTTCGAGGGCGAACGCAATAGCGCCTCATCGGGCGAACAACTCAAGAAGTTGCGGGACCGCTGGCTAGGCCGCAAGAACGGCTTGCTTTCCGCGATCAATGAAAAGTGGCTCAAGGCGGCGCCGCGCGAGCTGAAGCCGCAAGTCGGCCGCCTGCAGAACGAGGCCAAGCGCTATCTGGAAGGCGCTCTCGCTGACGCTACCAAGCAGCTAACCGCTCCTCAAAGAAAACAACAAAAAATCGACATCACGCTGCCCGGTCCGCCGCGCGAAATTGGCGCCCGTCATCCGGTTCGCTTGGTGAACGAAGAGATTTGGTCCATCTTTCGCGGCCTGGGGTATTCGATTGCCGAAGGCCCGGAAATCGAGACCTTCTATCACAATTTCACGGCCGTCAACTTCCCCGAAGACCACCCCGCGGTCGATGAGATGGACACCATTTTCATCGAAGACGAAATACTGTTGCGGACCCACACTTCCCCGATGCAGATACGCATCATGGAGAGCCGCCAGCCGCCACTTCGCTACCTCGCGCCCGGCAAGGTCTATCGCCACGACACGCCGGATTCGACTCATACGCCGATGTTTCACCAGATTGAGGGTTTCGCGGTGGACGAGAACATCACGTTCTCCGACTTGAAAGGGACTCTCGACTACTTCTCGAAACAGTTTTTCGGCCCCGATACGAAGACGAGGTTCCGGCCAAGCTTTTTTCCTTTCACCGAACCGAGCGCGGAGATGGACGCCTCGTGTCCGTTTTGCTCCGGCAGCGGCTGCCGAACTTGTAAAGACACCGGCTACATCGAGGTCCTTGGCTGCGGCATGATCGACCCGGAAGTCTTCCGGCATGTCGGCTATGATCCGGAGCGCTATTCCGGTTTCGCGTTCGGTTTCGGCATCGACCGCTTCGCCATGCTGAAGTACCACATCGATGACATTCAGTTGCTGTTCCAGGGGGATGTGCGGTTCCTCCGTCAATTTCGATAATGTGGATCCTGCTCAGTTGGCTGCAAGATTTCGTTGAGCTCCCGGAGTATCCCGAGGAAGTCGCCGAAGCTCTCACCATGGCCGGCATGGCGGTCGACGCAGTGAATCAGGAAGACGGCGAGACCGTCTTTGAGCTGGATATCACGGCCAACCGCCCCGATGCCCTGAACCACTTCGGCATTGCCAGGGAACTCAGTGCGATCTACCGGCGGCCGCTGAAGACTCCGGCGGTAGACGTTTCAGAAAGCGGCGAGCCGGCTTCCTCTCGGGCATCCATTGAAATCGCTGACGCGGATCTGTGTTCTCGCTATTCCGGGCGTGTGCTGCTGGACGTCGCGGTCAAGCCGTCCCCCGACTGGCTGCGCAAGCGGCTGGAGCTTTGCGGTGTCCGCGTCATCAACAACATCGCCGATCTGACGAACTACGTGCTGCTGGAACTCGGCCATCCAACACACGCGTTCGACCTCGATTTGCTCGAGCAGTCGAAGATCATCGTCCGGCGCGCGCGCGACGGCGAGGCGCTTCAGACTCTCGACGGGCTCGACCGTAAACTGTCGGCGGAACATCTCGTGATTGCCGATGGAACTCGTCCCGTGGCGCTGGCGGGCGTTATGGGCGGGGTGGAGACGGAGATTTCCGGGGCGACACGCAACGTCCTGCTGGAGGCGGCTTGGTTCCAGCCGCGTTCGATTCGGCAAACGGCCCGGCACTTTGCGATGCATACGGAAGCCTCGCACCGCTTCGAGCGCGGCGCTGACGTCGGGGCCACAACTTGGGCGCTCAACCGAATCGCCCATCTCTTCGCTCAAGCCGGGTCTGGCGCCGTGCTCCAAGGAGTGATCGACGTTTACCCCGGCGCGGCTGACCGCGGCAGGATTCGGCTGCGGGCTTCGCGGATCAGCCGTCTGCTGGGCGCCGAGGCGCCGAACGAGGAAGTAGAGAGAATTCTGGAGGCGCTGGGCTTCGCGGCCGAGCCAATCGAAGGCGGGTGGGAAGTTGCGCTTCCATCCCACCGCCTCGACGCCGGTCGTGAAATCGATCTTATCGAGGAGGTTGCTCGCATCTACGGCTACCACCGATTCTCGATGACTTTGCCTCCGGCAGGCGCTGCAATCGAGGAACCGCCTCACGCTCGTGAAGAAGCGGAGGTGAGGTCCGTGCTGCGCGCGCTGGGGTATGACGAAACGATCAGCTACGCGTTCATTTCCGAGGAAGAGGCCAGCCAGTTTGGTTCCTGGGAACCGGTCGCCATTCGCAACCCGGTTTCCGAGCCCTGGTCGGTGATGCGCAATACGGCCGTACCTTCGATGCTGAAGGCACTCGAGTGGAATCTCAATCGCAGCGAATCGGACGTGCGCCTGATGGAGATCGGGCGGCTCTATCGGGCGCAGGGCGATTCCTATCAGGAACCGGCTATTCTGGCCATGGGCGCGACAGGAATGGCGCGCCGGCCTTCGCTGAGTGACGAAGGCGCATGCTACGACTTTTTCGCGCTGAAGTCGGATCTGCTGGCTCTTTTGTCGGGTTTCGATGTGCGGGAGATTTCTTTTGATGCCACGGAGGTCCCCGCCTACTACGCCGCGAATAACTCTGCCCGGCTGACGCTGAACGGTCAGGCCGCCGGCTTGCTTGGTGAACTGGATCCCGCACTAGCTGAGGCCCGCAAGATTCGCCAGCCCGTTTACATCGCCGAGATCTTTCTGGACCAGCTTTGGCGCTTCGGCCTCAAGCGTCCGAAGCATAAGACGTTGCCGAAGGTGCCTGCCGTCCATCGTGATTTCTCCCTCTTCGTGCCGGAAGGGGTGAGTTTCTCGGAAATCCGCGCGACGGTAGGACAACAGGAACACCTCACCCGGCTCGAGCCCATCGAGATTTTCCGCGGCAAGCAAGTACCCGAGGGTTGCTATAGCCTCTTGCTTCGCGCCATCTGGCAGAAGAGCAGCGAGAGCATGACCGACGAAGAGGTCAACCAATACGCCCGCCGCATCTTAGCCAGCCTGTCGAAAACGCTCGGAATCCAGCAGCGCGGCTAAGACTGCATTTCTCACCGAACGGCGAGGCGCGACGTGGCGCGCGCCTCCTGGCGGGCCGCGTCAGCCTCCGGGCCGACGTCGCCCCGGCACAGTCTGTTGAGTACCGCGAGCAAGCGCAACCAAGTAATGGCGGGCCTATCGCGTGCTTCGACCGTCAGGCGGCGAGAAATGCGGACTAGCCGCAATACTGTCGACTTAGAGACTTTGATCTTAGAACCTTCGAGTCCAGAGCCCTTGAGCCGCGAAGCGGCGCAGGATCGTAGCCCAGGGTGCAGCGAAGCGGAACCCTGGGTGCGAAAACTGGCAACGGTAAGCCCTGGAAGGGGCGCAGGAGCAAACCGGCCCATTTGTCTCCGCGAAGAGCGATGTGCGCAGGGCGTTCAACGATGCCCGAAACAAGACCACGCTCCACGCAGCAAAAAACGTCCGGGGACTGCTAAGTAAACAGTATTGGCGCTAGCCCCGGCTAACCCGCTGAACCTTTCCAGGGTTCAGTCCTGATTCGCGGCGGCCGCATCGAAGCCGGCGGTCCCGCGCTGCATATTCTGAGCACGGCCCGCGTGATTTTCGCCGAGGGAAAGACGCTGCCGAACAGCGGCTTCGTCCCGCCATCACCAAGCCGTCATGGCGTCTTCAAACATAGCCGCCAGCTCGCCGGGACCGGCCGGGCGTGGCGACAGCTTGGTCACGCGGTGCTGCGGCAGCGTGCCCTCGACCAAAGCCGGTATATCTTCACTGCTGTAACCGATAGCCGACAAACCGTTGGGAACCTTCAGCCGCTGCATGAACACAGTGATCTGATCCGCCAGAACCTTGCCGGCGTCTTGCGGGCCGACCCCGTCCACATTCGCGCCCAGCACTTTGGCCACCTCCAAATGCCGCTCGGGACAAGCCGGGGCAGTAAACCGAAACACCGCCGGTGCATTGAGGATCACCGACACGCCGTGGGGAACCAGCGGGCGATCCACCGGATAGCCGGGCGAACGATAGTCCCTCACCATTCCCGATACCGCATACGACATGCCGTGGGGCAGATGAACGCCCGCGTTGCCGAATCCTATTCCCGCGTAGGCGGCCGCTAGCAGCATCATCCCCCTGGCTTCGTCGTCCCCCGGGTCTTCCACCGCCCGCGGCAAGAATTTCCGCAGCATCCGCAGCGCCTGCAGCGACCAGACATCACTAATCGGATTCGAGCCCTGATAGGCCGGGCGCAGGATCGGGCGCTGCGGACGCGGACGCTTGGTATAAGGCATTGCGGTAAACGACTCGACCGCGTGACTGAGCACGTCGAGACCCGTCGAGGCCGCCACCTCGGGAGGGAGCGTGCGCGTGTTATCCGGGTCGAGAATGCCCAGGGTTGGCTTTAGACGCCGGTGCGCGATACCGGTTTTGGCATGCAACTCGGTGTAGTCAAAGATGGCGACGCCGGTCGTTTCGCTGCCTGTCCCGGCCGTCGTCGGTATCGCAAACAACGGTTTCAGCGGCCCCGGCGCCGGCAAGCCCTTGCCGATCGGCGGGTTGACATAGTCGAGAAAATCCGCGGGATAGCTGGTGTAGAGATTAGCGGCCTTGGCTGTGTCAATTGTGGAACCTCCCCCGACGGCCACGAAGGCGTCAAAAGGCTCCGCGGCGGCGAATTCAATCGCCTCCTTGAAGGAGTGATCGGTGGGCTCCACGCGAACGCGGTCAAAAAGAGCGTAAGAGATCTTTTGAGCTTCCAGCGATTCGAGGACAGTCGCAACCGGAGTCAGTTTCGCCAGATGCGGATCGGTCAGCACCATGACTCGGCCGAGTTTTTGGTCCGACAGTTCCGGTCCAATTTCGCGAGTGGCTCCAGGACCGTAGCGAATGTTCGAAGTCGCCAACTCGACGGCATATTCTGGGTTCATTCCCTTGCTCCTCCATACCTATTCTGAACGCCGGACCGGATGCCCGTGACTGACGCCCACAATGCCCGCGAAATACGTACCACTAAATCACGCTCCAAGGAGCTTCGATATCCCTCGCGCGCCGACAGGCATCCCGATTCGCCCCTAACCCCGATCGTCAAGCTTGATGCCCGTGCCGGCGTGATCAGGAACTCCTGCCGCTGCTATGATAGGCGTTGCAGCCGACCGCGGCATGTTGCGTCCAGGCCGGCTTGACCCCGGACTCCCGTCCGGGGCTCTGAAGTTGCTTGATGAGAATCCATGCCTGTCCGTGGGTTCCCCAATCAGTGTCGCTCCGCCTCGCCGGACTAGCGCAAAATGTCGCTGTTAACAGGAAGAACGACATGAGTACAGACAACACGAACGCTCGCAAAGCAGTTATCAAAGAACCGAGAACCCCCAAAGCCTTCTGGGGTTTCCTAGTCGTGCTGTGTCTCGGAGCAGCCCAGCAAAGCTCGGCCCAAACCACGGCCCGCTGGAAAGCTCACGATATGAGCCGTCCGTGGCCGCCGATGGTGAGTTCGGCCGCGAAGCTTCCGGCGCCACCGCCATCCGACGCGGTTGTTCTGTTCGACGGCAGTGATCTTTCCAAATGGCGCGGCCGCGACGGCGGGCCCTCCAAATGGATCGTCAAGGACGGCTACATGGAATCCGTCCGAGGGGCCGGCTACATTGTTTCCCGCGGATCGTTCGGCGACGTTCAACTGCATGTTGAGTTCGCGGCTCCGTCTCGTGTCCAGGGCAACAGTCAGGGCCGCGGCAACAGCGGCGTGTTTCTGATGGATCTCTACGAAGTGCAGGTGCTCGATTCCTACGACAACCCCACCTATGCGGATGGGCAGGCGAGCGCGATTTACGGCCAATATCCCCCTTTGGTGAACGCCAGCCGCCCGCCGGGGGAGTGGCAAAGCTTCGACATCATCTTTCGGAGGCCCCGCTTCCATCCCGACGGCGGCCTGAGCCAGCCCGCGCGGATCACCGTGCTGCACAACGGCGTTCTGGTGCAGGACAACGTTGAGCCCTGGGGAACCACAACATGGCTGCAGAGCTTCGGCTACCCGTCTCATGCGGACAGGCTTCCTTTGTCTTTGCAGGACCATGGGAATCCCGTTCGCTTCCGCAACATCTGGCTGCGGGAGCTGTCCGAGTCAGCGCGCCCAGGTCCTCCGGCCAAGCCGGCGAGACCGGTTGTGACCTTGACGGAGAAAACGCTGGACCTCTATACCGGCACGTACGAGTCGAACGGGCAACCTTTCTTCGCTATCACCAGGGAAGGTACTCAAGTGTCGGCCAAGTTTTTCTCTCTGCCGGGATCGATTGATCTTTTGACCCACTCGAAAGAGGAATTTTCCCTGCGATGGACCGCCGCCAAGTTCGTCTTTGAGCTGGACGCGGGGGGGAAGCCCACAGCCGCAAAGTTTCACATCGGGGGTGACGCGCGAGTCACGAAAAAGGTCAACTAGCGAAAGGGGCGGCTGGCCGGTTAGTGGGGATGGGCCGTTTGGAGTCATCGAGAAAGGCGTTCTGGTCGGCGTCCAATGAGCTCGAAGCGCATGCGTTCGCGTTATGCCGCTGGGATCAGGGGATCGCACTGCTCCACACACTCGTGTTGCCCGACTCGAATCCGTCGGCGAAGATTACCGCCTTGAACAGAGTTTGCGAAGTCCCCGGCTGAAGCTTTACTCGAACGTTGATCTGCCCCAGCGCACAGACCGCGCCCGGCGCCCCGCCCTGGTATATAGATTCCGCCGGGTTGCCGTCGACGACCACGTTGACGGGATTCAAGGCAGGCAGCAAGCTGAGTGGCGCCAACTCGTCTTCAGCGCAGGACTGATCGTAGAGGCCGAGTCCCGCGACAAATGTTTGAATAATTTCCCCGTCGCGTATCGGGTTGTCGGGGCCGTTGATCGTGTTGTCTTGGTTCAGCGCGGCAATCGGGCCGGTACCCTGCTGGTTGACCGTAAAGAACTGCGGGAATGAGTCGGCGCCGGGCAAGGTCAGTACGTTGGAAACCTGGTCGCGGAAACGGAGCTGCACGTTTACGGTCTGCTCACCGGCGACGCTCACAGGAGCGATCACCGCTGCCTGCGTTGAAGCCGCAAAGATCAGAGCCCCCGGATCGCCATTGAATAGAATTTCGAGTTCCGCGAGTTTCTTGGGCAGTTTGTTGTTCTCGTCCAATCGAAAGACTACGGGATCGGGAATATCGAGCGGCGTAAAGAACGCGTTGTGGATGGCGAGTGGCGCGACGGGGATTTTTTGGAACGAGGCCCCACTAGGCAGCGCCAGCAACGCAAGATCGTCGGTCCGAAGAACGAAGGCGTCGGCAGGCCCGCCGCCAAATTCCGGCTGAATCGGGTCTAGTTGTTCGAACTCCTCAACGGCGGCGCCGACCACCGCCAAGTTTCCGGACGGATTGACGGACGCATTGATCGCAAAGGCGCCAGGATAGTCCACCCTGGCCTTCTCCTCGCCGCTGTCCGGGTCGACCCGGGAAATCGTGGTTCCGACCTCAGTGGTCGGGCCTGAAGCGTTATTCGAGACGAGCAGGACGTCGCCCGTCGGGGTGGTTTCAACATCGACGGCCTCCCGGAGCTCCCGGAGCCCGACGCGAAAGACCCGCCCCTTCAACTCCTCAATGAGGAATTCAACCGGCCCAGTGAACAAGACCGAATCGAGCTGAGCCGAGGGTCCGTCCGGGATCACCGTCCGAGCGAGGTGGAAGGCAGGGCCCGGGGGCGCCGTCCCGGGGAACAAGCGTCCTTTGAACTGCTCGGCATCTTCGATAAAACTCAGGCCGGCAGGGTCGTCCAGCCATCCCCCCGTCCCTTCGAACAGGTCAGGTTTAGCGAGAAACTTATAGAATGGCGAGCTACTAGGAGCGGAAGGATTGTTCCCAAAACCCAGGTCGTCGGAGTTGCTGTTGCCGAAGAGTGCGACGTGGTCTTGGTCCTGTACGAATGTCGCGGTCCTGATGTTTTCCACACGGTTGCCGCTGATTTCGCGGCCTCCGGTCACCGTGAAGTCGGTGATCCCGCCAATGAATGAATCGCTCGGACCTTGCACCGCCCACGGGTCGCGGTCGGCGATGGAAAATCCCTGCGGCGTGGACCCTGCGAGGATGCAGTCGAGCGGATCGTCGGGGCCGGACGGTTCCTTGCAATCGGCGCCGTTGAACGACTCGTTCATCGGGCCGCCCATGCTGACGACCCGGCCCGGGTTCAGCATCGGCGCGCCATCGATAACGCTGATGTCAAGCTCGCCCAGGATCAGGTCGAAGCCGCCGTTGGTCGGGCCGGCGAGCCCCGGAAACGGGCCCTCGGTACCGCCCGCGTAGACAAGTTTGTTGACCGCCTCGAGGTACTTCAGCCAGCCGCAACTGTCAAAGCCCGGCCCGCCCAGGATGGTCGTGTTGATGTGCCTATAGCTGCCGTCGGCCTGCTGCTCCTGGACGAAGAAGAAAATGTCTCCATTGCCGGGCATTGGGGGAGGCGTCACACCTGGTGGAAACGGTAAACCGGGGTCGGTCACGTCACCGCAGACAAACAGCTGGTCTACGGTATAGTCGACTCCGAAAGCGACCTCAAGGCCGGTTGTACCCAGGAAAGCCGCTTGCGACACCGTGATGGGATCAATCACCAGCGGCAGACTGGTGTCATAAGGGCCCAGCTCAAACCCAAAAGTCGCGTGACCGGCTTTGCGAAAAGCGCTGTCGACGTAGGTCTTTGCCCCAGCGGCCAGTTGATAAGCAACCGGTTTGCGCTGAGCAACGCCTCCGAGTTCGAGGCCGCCCTCGGGGTTGAGCGCCGCGCCCGCGGCCCCTTCAAAGGCGAGCCGGATGAGGCTGGGGTCGCCGCCCGGCGCGATCAAGAAGTCGTACTCGAGGCGTCCCCCGGTGAAGTGAAACTCCAGATCGATCCCCGGGTAGACGCCGCGATAGCGGACTTTTGAGTAGGAGGGAACCTCAGGCAGCCAGTCCGCCGGATCCGTGCCGATGTAGTAGCTGGTGCGCAGCTCGAGCAGGCTGACGCCACTGGCCGCGCTCTCCGCCGAGCCGTTCACCCAGCGCATGGTCACCATTTCGGCTGGCCCTTCATCGGCCGCGCGCCTGAAGATCATGGCTCCGGCCGTCAGATGGACGGTGCGCCCCCGGCCACGAGCCAGGAAGAGAACGTCGCCGGGAGCCTGGCCAAGATTTTGTTCAAAGGCGGGCTCGATCGAAAGGGGCGAAATGCCTGCCGCTAAAGCTGGCGGTGGGACAAGAATGAACGAAAGCAAGCAAAGGAAAATTACGCGAAAAGCCATCGCCGCACCTCCTCGGGACTGCGTCTTCGGCCCAAGTATGGCACAGAAGCGCAGCGGCGATCTTGTCCTTTAGCGTTTGGCCTTCGAGGCAGGCCATGGCGAGCAAGGTTTGCCCCTCGACCTCGTCGATCTCGTAAACGGACTCTCACCGGCTGGATCGCTGCCTTTAACAGGCTGCGCTAAACGACACCCATCCCGTCTTCGCCGAGCCCGGTGGGGCTTCCATAGACCGTTCCGATTCAAGAAAGAACCGTACCTATTCAAGAAACGTCACCCAGTTCCCCAGCGGTTCGCGCTCCGTGATCAGGGTGTTCTCGATGGCTTCGTTGTCGGCGTAGCCTAGCGACATGCCGCAGATTAGGGTTTCGTTTTCGGGCATCTGGAGGTAGTCGCTGATGATGCGATGAAACGGCGTCCAGGCTGCCTGCGGGCAGGTATCCAAGCCATGGCCGCGGGCGGCGATCATGATATTCTCGAGAAACATGCCGTAATCCAGCCAGCTTCCTTTTTCGAGAATTCGGCCGATGGTGAACATCAGCCCGACAGGGGCATCGAAGAACTTATAGTTTCGCGAATGCTGGGCATGCATCTTGTCTTTTTCGCCTTTCTGGATGCCGAGCAGTCCGTAGAGATCCCAGCCGATCTTGCGCCGGCGCTCGATATAGGGCGAGATCCACTTCGTCGGGTAGTAAGCGTATTCCTGGGTGTGTTTCGCCGCCTCTTGGGGATCGTCGTATGCGGCCAGGATTCGCCGGGAAAGTTCCTCCTTCGCTTCGCCGCGTAAGATATAGACACGCCACGGTTGGGTGTTCGTTCCTGATGGAGCGCGGGCGGCGGTTTCGAGGATCTTTTTGATCGTGTCCTCGGAGACTTCCTTCGGCAAAAAGGCGCGAACCGAGCGGCGTGAGCGAATCGCAGCGTCGACTGGATTCAAGGTGCGACCGTCCATTTAGGCATCTACGCTGATCGCTGGATCCAGCCGTAATAGGCGTGACTCGGCTTAGCGCCTTGGGCTTGGTAATTCGCCTTCAGCAGGGCCAGTTTGTCCTTGTAGTCGGGCGGCATTGGGTTGCGTTTGGCGCCGACCTCCACACCGTACACTTTGGCGGCCGTCAGCCCGAAGATGGCGCGTTTGACTTCGCCGGTGACCGGCCCGAGGGGCGCCCAGCCGTGCTTCTCCTGCAGGTCTTCAGGGATCTCCATGCGGCGCAGGGCTTCAATCTGCCACTGCGGGCTCCCGTACCAAACCGAGTCCGTGCCGTAAATGACGTGGTCATGGCCGAAGCCCTTCACGAGCTGCGCCATGATCCCGGCGGCCAGCCGGGGATGCGTCACGACCGACGAGGCGAAGGTCGAACCGATCTCGGGATATACGTTCTTCACGCCGTGCTTTTGGGGGATTTCCGCCAGGTCGGTCACCCAGGGGATGTAGCCGGTCTTTTCGAACTCAGCTTCGGTGGCGTCGAGGTCCATCGAGGGCCGCAGTGCCGCGTGATAGATGATGAAGTTTAAATTCGGAAACGCCTTGGCGGCGCCGGCAATGTCGTCGGCCGCTGCGTACTTCCAGTTTGTGAACTTCTCGTAATCGGGAGGGATCAGGCCCTTGTGAATACAAACATTCCGAATCCCCACTTTCTCGGCCAGCTCCCAGCAGGGGAAGGCGACCTTTTCGTCATCCATCATCCAGGGATATTGCGAGTCGCTTTCACCGGGATCGCCCACGGTGTAGCCCTTCCAGGAGTCGATCTTCAAGTCCTTGGCGATACGGTCCATCTCTTCGAGGTTGCCGGGCTTGCCGGGCCAGAATAGACCGTGCCCCATCAGCCGCTGAGAGCCGGTGAGCTCGTTGATGAGCTGGCGGCTTTCGATGATTTCGTCGGTCGTGAGGGCCATGTGCTCGGGCGTCTCGGATGTGAAGCCGCTCAAGATTGCGACGTCGGTGTCGCTGTCCAGGAAGATGTCCTTGATGTAGTGATCGAGGTTGAAGACGTCGAGCGTGGGCGCCTCCTTCGACAGGTCGGGGTTGACCACGATATTCTTGGTGTTCTGCCCTTGCGCCCAGCGCCTGAGGCGGAGAAGGCCGTCGCGGTCGAAGGTGTCACGGACGTGATGGGTCTGCGCGTCAAAGATAAACTCGTTGGCGAGGCTGGCGCGCCGCTCGTCTGCTGCCGCGGGCTCAGCGGCTTCGGCGGCGTCCACCGCGAAGATGTGTCCAAAAACCTGATTCATGGCCATGAAGGCGGCGGCCATACCGCTGCTCGTCTCGAGGAACTGCCGGCGGCTCAGTCCCAGTCTCTTGCCGTTCGCATCAGCGATCTCTTTGATGCGGTACTCGACCTCTGCTTGAGCCCTGGTCTGCGCCAACGGCATGTACTCGCCGTTTGAGACCATCTGTGTCGGTATGGGCGAGCGGTAAGCGGCGTGCTCGGCGTTCACCAATTTCTTGAAGTATTTGGAGCTGATCCACATGGTGTTTTCTCCTCGATTGGACGGCGGTCCGGGTCGGTCGTATTCTAACTGGAAAACGTAGTCGCCTGCAGGCCGTTCAATGACACTATTGTTGAACGTAACCGATTAAGAAATCTGCAACGACCGGCATGCGTCCACGGGATTTCGCGTGCCATCGTCCATCTGGGGCAATCTCCGGGGGGCAACACGCACTTTCGCAGGCCAGGGTTGACCTTCTGACTTGGTTGGCGAGTTAGCGAGCGAGGTGTTAGGCCGGGGCATGACTGGACCTAGGTGGAGTTCGGCGACGGGATGATCCGTGCCGCGATCCATGCCCTCCGAATTTACGGCGACGGTTGGCAGTTCGCGGCAGGGCTTGGCCCGGGGCCGCTTCCGTAAACCCGAACGCGCCAACGCTGCCTCGTGTCAGTCCGGAAAGCAGCAAAGGCGAATTCTGGGATCTTGCATCGCAGTGGGGTTCGGGCTCGGTCCCCGAATTCCCGCAATTCCCCGGGCGTCACGAATCTCGAGCGATATTTCGCCCGCTCTGCCCTTCGATTCCGTGCAAACCACGAGACCGGTTCTTAGGCGCGGCCGAGCACGGCGCCAATGGCTCCGCCCGCCAAGGCGCCCCGGATAGCCGCCACCACTGCGTTCACCAGGATCAGGGCCGGCTCTATCGCGTTCATCGTGGCGTACTGGGCGAGGCCAAAGCCCAATCCCATCAGCACTAAGAGCGACGCCCCCGCCTTGGCCCCTTGGGCGAGAGTTCCGGCTCCCGGCCAGCGTCTTAAGACCATCGTGAGAAACGCTCCAAAGATGAGTTGGGAGAGGATCAGCGGGCCGAAGTCGGGCGTCTCTTTCATGGCTCCCGCCGGGGAACTCGCCATCATGAAATCGTGAAGCAGAACTCCGTAAAAAACGTAACCTGAAACGAAGAAGACGATTCCGCCGGCCAGCGACGCAAGCAGAAAATTTTTCGTGTCCATGTGTTCTTAACTCCTCTTTGCCAGTGCTCAGCGCCAACGGAACCTTATAGTTATTTACGTTGCTAGGCCCGCCGCGCCTCACGAGTATAAGCACGACGCCGGCTTGAACGCAACTCTACAAGATACTAGCCCGGCGATTCTGAGGATTTTGTTCGCGGAAACCTCTTCTCCGCGCCGGAACAGAGCCGCGCCCGCAAGGGTGCGGTCGAGTCTGGCAGTGACCGCATTCCGGTGGCGGCCCCGAGGCACTGACTACTCTCGCCCGCACCCTTGCGGGCGCGGCTCTGTTCCGGCGCGGGCTGTTGGGTCGCCATCGTGCATCTGGGGTAATCTCGTTGCGGGACAACACGCACTCAGAAGGCCACGCTGTAACTTAGGCCGGGGTCTCTGCCCCGGATCAGCAGGAAGGAAATTGTGTGGCTTTTGAGCGAGACGTTGAACGTGGGATGAACATGAACTCCATCGAAGATGACGAGCGACGTGACGGTTTCAGAGAAGCCGATGCTGAGTCCGCCAATGGCGCGCATTTTTTCATCGTGGGTTCCGTAAACAACGCCGCCATAGGGGGCGATCGGCAGACCAGTCTCGCGTTTCAGATTCTTGCTGAAGGTGGCGTAGAAGGCCTGTCCGGACGGTGTGCCGATTCGGTCGGAACTCGTCCCCAAGATCAGCGCCGGCCGATTCCTCGTCTCCCGAACGGCAAGGAGATTCGCGAGGGGGCTGAGCTTGCCGGCCAGCGGGTTGTATTCCAGTCCGGCGGAGAATCGCGGCGTGAGCCAATAGGTCAGCGTCGTGCGCAGGCTGGCGCGATCGATCTGATTCGCCGCCCAACGAGAGCCGAAGGCCCAGCGTTTTTCAAGTTCGTGACCCGCCCCGCTGACCGCGCGGCCTTCTCCCGGTCAAGTCGGTCAACTGGGTACGAGGGAAGCGCCCTCGAAGGCGACCGCCGCGTGCTGGTGTTCTTCCTCTCCCTCGCCGTGTTCGTCCTTTGCTGATTCGAGATGATTCACGAGCGGAGGCGGAGGCGGGGCCGCTCGATCGCCCAGCAGCCAATCCATGCGTTCGATCAGCTCGCGTTCCTCGACAAGGCCCAGTAGCCTCGCGACGATGCGTCCGTCGCGGTCGATCAGAGCGGTCGCGGGCAGGGCGGTTCCCAGGCCAAGCCGCTCCATGTCCTTGACGGTGGCGCCGAGCCAGATCGGGAAATTGATTGCGTACTCTTCGATGAACGGTTCGATTTGATCTCTGGTGCTGGCGTCATCCGCCGAGGCGCCGATGATCTCCACGCCTCTGGCCTGATAATCTTCGCGCGCCCGGACGAAGAGCGGCATTTCCTCCCGGCAAGGCAGGCACCAGGTAGCCCAAAAATTCAGGATGACGATTCGGCCGCGATAGTTTTCCAGGCTTTGGCGATCGCCCGACAGGCCTTGTAATGCGAGGGTTGCCGGCTCTTCGGGCCCTGTGAGCTGCCCGGACTCGGCCTGAGAAGCAAACCCTTGGCGGGGCAGCAAGAACAGCAACGCGGAGAATGCCAACGCGGAGAATGAAAAATGACACAGCGAGATCGCGGTACTAACAGTCTTTCGTCGAAGTTCCGCCACGGCCACTAAGTCCAGCTTAACGCGTCGCCCTCGTCAGCAGCTTTTCGTATTCCTGGTGAGAGCCGATCCAGAACCAGACAATCTCGCCGGACGTTCCGCGGACGCCAACCGCACGGCAGGCGCGGCTGACGCGCACCGAAACGAGGCGATCCGATCCACGGATTCGCTTCAGGCGAAGGCTGGGGTGACGGGGATTTTCAATGAACCGACGATAGGCGGAACGGGCTTGGCGGCGAATGTCGGGTGGCAGCGACGCAAATGAACTTCGGAAGGCCGGCGTGGTGTGTGATTTCACAACCGGTCCGGATCGAGCGGTTTTGTCAAACCTTGGTTGTGCTCGTCCAGAGCCTGGTCCGCCATGCCTTCCAAGACCGTGCCCGACTTGGCGAAAAGTTCATCCCAGCGGCGATCGGATTCAATCTCGGCGAGCAACCATGCACCGATGGCCTCTTGCTCTTTCTCCGGCAACTTCAAAGCTTCGGAAATGGCCTTTTCCAACGCCTCTCCCATGGCTAGCATTTTACCAGTCGTACGCCGGTAAGAGAATAGGCCGCGGGAACGAGAGAAACGAGGCAACCGCAAAGCCGGGTTTTCGCAGGAACGGGTGGCTGCTTTGGTTACGGTTGCGGTGGGAGCAGGCGCGCCCCTGACAGCTAGCAATGACAGCTAGCAAAACATGCTGGCGACAAACTCTGGTGAAATCTCTTGCACTTGCACCGGACGCCTTTCCGTAGCAGACAGGATGGCCGCCAGGGTGCACCGCACCGCCCGAACGCCGTCTTCGCCGCTGTAACGCGGCTGCATCCCGGCTATGACACTGTCGACGAAGTGATGGATTTGATTGATATGCCCCTGGCTGTAGTAGCAGACGTCTGAGTCCCAGACGTCATCGGCTCCTTCGTCGAACCGGAACCCGATGCTGTCGGCGCCCTCTCTGTGGAGAACGAGGTGCTGCGGTTCATTTTCCAAGAGCAGGCCCCCGCCGCCCTCGCCCAGGACTTCGATCATGCCGTGCTCGCCCACGACCGTCGTACTGAATCCACGCATGAAGTCGTAGCGATTGTTCAGCCGCTCGGCGCGGGTCCAAAAGCCTTGGGAACGTCCGTCGCCGTGCTTCCAGACCAGCAGCGGAATGTCGGGCTCGGCGCTGGTGTAGGGATCGTGACTCGCGCCTGTCATCTCCTTGCTCCGCGGTTGGGCTTTGCTTCGCGGCTGGGCTTTGCTCGGCGGCTGGTCGGCGTCAAGAGCGTACACTTCGGTAACCGGTTCTCCCAGCATGAAAAACTCGGCGGCGGTGGCGGGATCGATCGCTCCGTTACCGTCACGCGCTCATTTTCATTTACGACTTTTCGCATTACTTCGGCCGGCGCGGCCGCCAGATAGACCAGGCACAGTGTCAGGGCCGGCGAGTATAGCGCGGTCAGCAGGATTTTTTCATGGTTCCTCCCATTTCTTTTTGCATAGCCAATCTTATCTGAACCCGGACGTGTGGGGCCGCGCGGAGGCCGCCGGTGGTGCGCGGGATCGGAGGGGCCGGAGCGCGGATTTCCGTCCGCGCCTCTGCGTCTACGTGTCGACGACGGTGGGCCTGGATACGGACGCAAGTCACGCACAACCCTTTGCTGGTACGCTTGCCCGACAAAGAGAGTGCCGGCAAGCATGTAAAAGGATTTGTCACACACCCCGACATCGCCCCCACGTTGATGGGCCGGCTCGAGCTCGACCAGCCGCCGCGAGCCACCGGCGAGAACTTCTGGCCGCTTGTCAGCGGAGAGACGAAGACCGTCCACGAGCATCTGGTGCAGTGCTATGGCTGGATCGGCGCTGTCCGCACGCCGGAGTGGAACTATTCTCAGGTTGTCAACCAGGAGCGCTACGGCCGGGAGTACAAGCCACAGCTCTACAACCTGCATCCGCCGCAAAAACTGCCCCAGCAGCGTCGCACTATGGTGCAGCGCGTTCGCCGCCATCCGGAACATTTGCCCGGTGCGGTTCTTCACCCCCCGCACCCCCCGCCAGACCACTTTCCCTCCCGTCTTGTCGTTGTCGGGGCACAGCGGGGGAATCGAGAGTAGGGTGAACAATGCCGGGATTGGAGCAGCGCACAAAGGGCCTGAGCGGAAAACAGCCCATCTTCAAACGCCCGATGCGGCCGCAATGTTCACTGCCATTGGGCGGTTCTGCCGCTATGTGATTTAGCGGCTTTATGGTGCTAAGTAAGTTCGGCGGCATTCCGTCAGCCAGCGGCATGATGTACGCTGAAAGCGTGGAGACGGTTAGGGTAGAAATCCCAGCAGACCTCGCTCGAGCGGCAGGACTGAATCCAGACGAGGCATCGGTCGAGGCCGCGAAACTGCTGGCCGTCGAACTCTATCGGGAGGACAAGGTCTCCCTGGGGCGCGCCGCCGAACTGTGTCACACGCCGATCGAGCAGTTCATGAAGTTTGCGGCCCATCACCACGCCCCGATGCATTACAGCGCCAGTGACCTAGAGCAAGACCGCCGTACGCTTAAGCGGCTCGGCCTGTGACTGTCGTTTCAGATTCCTCACCGCTTATAGCCCTTGCCCGCATCCACAAGCTCCGCCTTCTCGCTGACTTGTATGGGCGAATTCTGATCCCTGCCGAAGTCCATCACGAAGTGACGGTCGCGGGCCGCGGGCTTCCAGGCGCCGAGGAAGTGCGACGGGCGGACTGGATCGAGCGAGTCAAGCCGGACGTGGAAACGGAACCTGCCCTGGAGCAGGCGTGCAACGGGTTGGGCTCTGGCGAGCGCGGAACGATCCTTCTGGCCAAGACTCTCCCAGCCGATCTCGTTCTTATCGACGAATGGAAGGCCAGGCGCGTGGCGCAGGAGGCAGGCCTCTCCGTTCTCGGGTGTCTGGGAACGCTGGAGGCAGGGGCCCGGAAGGGGATTGTCACTGATTTGCGCGAGGCCTACCTGGAGTTGTTACGTCAGGGAATTCGGTTCGATCTCAGACTGCTCCAGGAGAGCCTCACCCGGCTAGGGTTGCCCAAGCTGTGAGCGCAGCTTTTGCCTAATTCAGCCTCCCGCGAATCGAGCCACTATGTCGCGGCTCCGAAACAAACGTCTAGCTAGCTAGCTTAGTCCTCTGCCTCAGAATTACGGTGACGTATGTTTGTAGGGTATCAACCTAAGCGGCAGGAGTGAGGCTAGAGTTATCGAGCTTGGCCAGCCAGCGCTTGAGATCGTGGCGCGTGAAGGTCCACCGGAAAGGGGTCGCGATTTGCTCGTAGTGTTGCTGAAAACCTAGGAGGCGCTCCTCGAGTTCGTCAAGCGAAGAGAAGTCATTCGGGGTGAGGGCCTTGCGTTGCAGGATCGAGAAGTAGATCTCGATCTGATTCAACCAACTCGCGTGCACCGGCGTGTGGACCAGCACCGCCGAGGGCCAGCGCGTGCGCAAGCGCTCGGCGGCCTTGTCGCCGCGATGAGTCGAGCAGTTGTCCATGATCCAGAAAACCCGCCGGGCCGAACAGTAGGGCGGCTGACTCATCACTTCCGCCACCAGACGATCGACCCCGGCGCTGGTGTTTTTCGTTTCGCAGCGGCCAAACAGCTTGGCGCGATGAACATCCCAAGCCGCCAGGTAAGCCCAAGCACCGAGGCGCTTGTATTCATTCTCGACGCGAGCCGAGCGGCCGGGGGCAGGCGGCTTGCCGCGATGCTTACGCTGACGCGCTTGGATGCTGGTTTTTTCGTCGGCGGAGAGAACAAAATCGTCTGCCCCCAACGGACTGCCCTGCCAACGGCCTTCGTACAGATCCAGGATGCGGGCGGCCTTTTCGGCGAAGTCGGGGTCGCGGGGGAAGATCCAGCTGCGGTGGTACCAGGGGCGCAGCGCATCCGAGTCGAGCCAGCGCCAGAGGGTGGCGCCGCTGATGTCGGCGACCAGACCTCGACGCAGGACCTCATGGCGAATCTCGGAGACGGAGAAACGGGAGAGCGGCAAGCCGGACTGGGCGGGCAATTCACAAGCGAGGGCTTTGACGGCGACGACGAGCTGAGGGGGAAAACGTCGGCGGACGACCGCCGCGGGGCTGCTCTTCGAGACCAGCCAGGCGGTCGAGGAAGAAGCGTTTGCGCCATTTGCTGACGATCTGACGGGGGGTGTCGAGGCGCCGAGCGATCTGGTCATTGGAGAGGTCTTGGGCGGCAAGCAAGACGATCTTGGCCCGGATCACGTCTCGATACGATGAGGTATACTTTCGGGCCCTCGCTTGCAGCACTCGTTGCTCTTCGGATGTAAGCTTGATGGAGAAGGGGCTTTTTCTTGGCATCGACTGGTCTCCGTGTTAAGACCAGTCTAGCCGAGGCAAAACCAAAGAAGCCACCCCACAATACGTCATCGTATTTATGGGAAGGAGGACTTAGCCTGCGGCACTGCCCGTCAGTCCCTCCAGCTCTTCGATCGTTCGGGGCCAGTCTTTTTTCAGCAGGCGAGACAAGGCGCGGTCCGCCAGTAGCTTGCCTCCCGTCTGACATTGGGGACAGTAGTTCGTCTCATTTGAGGCATAGCGGATGCGCTGGACCATCGTGCCGCAATCAGGGCAGGGCTTGCCATATCGCCCGTGAACCGCCATGCCTTTCCGAAAAGCGGTGACCTTTTCGGGAAAGCCTCCGCCCGCCTCGCCACGAAGCTTCCGCACCCACAAATCGAGCGTTTCGCGAGTGGCGTCGAACAATCGCTGGATCGATGCGGAGTCAAGGTTTTTCGTCAGCCTCACGGACGACAGCCGTGCGCGGTGCAAGATTTCGTCCGCGTAGGCGTTGCCGATTCCGCTGAACAATCGCGGGTCGGTTAGCGAGCGTTTAAGGGTGTGGTTGGCGGCGGTCAGTGTGCGGGCAAATGCGTCCAGCTCGCACTCGAGCACTTCCAGTCCGCCGGGGTCCTGCGAATGTAATGATTCCTCTCCTTGAAAGAGCCGCAGAGATGCCCGCTTCTTTGATCCCGCCTCGGTAAGGATCAGCGTGCCGTTGGGGAAATCGAACACCGCCAATCCGCGCCGTCCGCCCGGCAGCTTGGCGCCGGGCTCGCGCCAGTGAAGCCGGCCGGCAATCATCAAGTGCAAGACCAGCCAAAAATCGCCGTCGAGACCGATCGCGATGCGTTTGCCGATGCGCCGCAATTGGCGGACTCGTTTGCCTTCGGCGGCTTGGACGGGAGGTTCGGCGGTTCGCAGCAGAAACGGGCTCGCGATGCGAATCCGCTCAAGGGGTTGGCCTAGAATGCGCTGCTCGAGCGCTTCGATGTAGACCACAATGTCGGGCAGCTCGGGCACGAAAGCAACAGCTTGACACGGTTCGGCGATACGATCAAATCAAGCAGCTCGCGAGTCATCCCTCGGCAAGCCGGCGAAGTTGCCCGGACACTCCCGCTCTGAGGTCGAACCGCCTTCGTGCTGCTTAGCTGGTATATATTCAAGCACGGCGTCCGCACCGTGTTTCATCCAAAGCGGGAGCATCGAGCGTAAGAACAACTGCTGACGATTGGTGGACTGTGAGAGGTGCGGAATGAATCTGGAGCTGATCAAGGAGCTGCCGCCATGGGAGTGGCCGAAAGGGACCGGAAAGGCACTCCTCGAGGTTCTGCGCGACCCCCAAGCTGACGCATCCGGGCGCTTGATTGCAGCGGAACTGGCGGGTGATTTCACCGTCATCCAGGACGAGCTGGCCGAAGCCTTGCTGTCGATCCTGCGCAGTGCTGACGAACCGGAACCGCTGCGCGCCCAAGCGGCCATCTCTTTTGGTCCGGCCCTCGAGTCAGCGTACGAGAGCACATTCGAGGGTGATTCCGAAGGCGTGCCGATTAGCGATGACACATTCCTCAAGATCCAGAAGATGCTTCAAGGGCTCTACATGGATACCGATGTTCCCCAGGAAGTTCGCCGCCGAATCCTGGAGGCGTCGGTACGAGCACCGCAAAACTGGCACCAGCCCGCGATCCTTTCCGCCTACGCCAACGATGACGCGGATTGGAAACTGACCGCTGTCTTCTGCATGCGCTGGGTCAGAGGTTTCGGCGGCCAGATATTGGAAGCTCTGAAAAGCGAAGACCCCGAGATTCACCACGAGGCGGTGCGCGCGGCCGGCAACTGGGAGCTCGATGAGGCCTGGCCGCACGTTGTCGAGCTTGTCACTTCAGCGGATACGGACAAGCCCTTGCTGCTAGCCGCTATCGACGCCGTCGCCAGCCTTCGCCCGGAGGAGGCAGGCGAGATCCTTGATGACTTGACCGGCTCTGAGGACGAGGATATCGTCGATGCAGCCGAGGAAGCCATCGCCATGGCTGAGGGGGAGTTGGCCGCCGAGCACGATGACGACGACATTTTCTTTTGAAAATCGAGGCGTTTGCGAATGGCCAAGAAGAAAATCAAGCCGAGCCAGCAGAAGCTGATGGCTTGGATCGACGCGCGCAGGCGCCACCGCCTGTCCCACGCCCAGGTCCAGATGGCTCGCGAGCTGGGGATGAACCCGAAGAGGCTCGGCAAGAAAGACAACCACGACCAAGAGCCCTGGAAAATACTGCTCCGGCACTACATCGAGTACCTTTATCTCAAGCACTACGGGAAGGAGCGGCCCGACGTCGTCCTGCCATGGAGGAGAAGATCCGCCGCGACGAGGCGAAGAAGGCTCGCCAACGTGAAGCAAAGCGGCTGCGCCGCCAGGCCGAGGCTGCTGAACAAGCAAAGCCCGAGGCGAGTCAGCCGTGAGCACGCGTAGCCCGAGAAAACGCAAGCCAATCGACCCGCTCGAGCGGCCCCGCCCCGACATTGGGGCCAAGGTGTACAGGGCGCTCGGCATGCGGACCACGAGTTGTTATAGTCAGAGTTTGGGGTGAGGACCGTGATTCAGATTCCGGACGAACTTCGCGCGCGGTTGGCGCAGCTCGCGGAAAAGACTGGCCGCCCGGCGGATGAGCACACCCGGCAGGCGCTGCTGGACTATCTCGACGAACAAGAGGACTACTGCATCGCTGTCGAGCGCCTGAAAAAGCGCAACCCGCGAGTCCCTTTCGAACAGTTGGAAAAAGAACTTGGCTTGGAGCATTGATTTCGACATCGAAGCCGCCGAAGAATTCAAGAACCTCGATCGCTCCGTCCAGCGACGTATACAACGTTACATTCGAGATCGTATCTCTCCCGCGGAAGACCCTCGGGCCTTTGGTGGCCCGTTGCGAGGAGACAAGGCGGGCTTGTGGCGGTTTCGCGTCGGCAACTACCGAATGATCTGTAGCATCGAGGAGGCCGCGTCCAGAGTTGTCGTACTTCGGATCGGCCACCGACGAGACATCTACAGACGGTGACGCCCGTAGCGCAGGGGATGCTCGCCGGCGGAGAATCGACCGTCGCGGAACCGCAAGCGGTCGGCCCAACATCGTCCGTTAAGATGGCGGTGCCGGTGGCGGCCCCACCCGGAAACCGCGGCCAGAGTGTACAGAGCGCTCGGCATGCGGATTGTCAATGCCGGAAAGAGCAAGTACTACGGCGCGGCGCTCGACCACCTAGAGCACGCCAAGAAGTGCTACGCGAGAGCCGGGTTCGGGGCAGACTGGGAGTTGCTGGTCGCCGACGTTCGCGAGCGACACTATCGCAAGAAGGGATTCATGGCTGGGTTCGAGCAGATCGTGTCCGACGTAGCGAAGCGTCGTGAGCCGACTTTCCTGGAGCGGGCAAAGCGGCGCTGGCCCAGGGGGGGCAAGCGATGAATTCAACGCGTCGACAGGCAAGGTCTCCACAGCCGGTTGACGAGTCAAAAATCTTCGAGCTGCGGCGAAAGATCCGCGAGTTCATCCAGCATCCACGCCGGCTAGACCCACTCCTGCGGAACAACCGGCTGTGGTCGATGCTCTGCAGCTCAATGGATGCAATAGATGACACCGAGATGGCCATCGACGCATTCATCGAGCAGCCGCCTGCGACAACCGACACAAAAGGGGAATGCTATCTGGCGATCTACGGGATTCTTCAAGTGCTATTCGTGCAGCAGGACGCGATCTCGAACCTCCTGGAAGCATTCGAACTTCCACGCAAGGTTGATGGGAACCTGCGAAAGATCCGTGAAGTGAGAAACAAGGCTACCGGCCATCCTACCAAGCGCGAAGGCAGTACAAGGAGAGGCACTCCGGCAAGCTCTCATTTCATCGTTCAGCATTCGATGACGAGGACGCATTTTACGATCATGGGCAACTACGAGACGGGGGAGACCTGTTTCGAGGACGTAGACGTTATGGCACTCATACGGAAACAACGTGCCGTGGTCACTCGTGTGCTTGAAGAGGTATGGAAAGCGCTCAAGGAGAAGGAACGACAGCATCGAGAGGCGTTCAAGGAGGACAAACTGGCAGATCTCTTTCACCCGACGCTGAACTACATGTTCGAGAAGCTTTCCTCAGCGGTGCACAGCGGAGGCCCGAACGAGGCCCCATTTGGCGCGTGGGGCATCGAGAGTAATGGGGTATTTAGTTGACTCCAGTAGCCACTACATCTTGGGGGTGGGGGTGCCGGCCCTGGTGGCCTCGACCATTGTCTTATAGGGAGCAGGGTCGGCGGCGACCGCCTGCTGGAGGAGGCGATAGAAAAGTTTGCCGCGCGACCGTGAGGTCCGCCGGTTGAAGCGGAACGTGAACTCGTCCAGGTAGTAGTCCAAATACTCGTGACTGACAGCCCCCTGGTGGGTCCCCAACAGCCAGCGCTTTAGCAGAGAGGCGACACGATGGACTCTCGGCAGCAGCTTACTCGCCGATTGCCGCTTCCCGCGCAGCACGGTGACTTCATGGCGGTATCCTTTGTTCTCCAATCCCGCATAGCCTTCCCAGCCGTCGGTGTGCACGAGGCTGCCAGGTTGGATAGCTTCTTCGACAAAGGCTTCCAAGCTCGCCGCTGAGGCATCCGCGATCCGACGGAGCCGGATGCGACCCATACCGCGCCCATCCTCCTCGGCAGCAACCGCAACTAACGCTTTGCCAACCATTTCGCGACCTCGGACGCCCTCTTCGACTCCGCCCACATACGTTTCGTCCACCTCCACCCGGCCGACCAGCCGATTGCGACCGGGGCGCACCATGGCGCGGCGGAACTTGTGCAGCCAGGTCCAGGCGGTTACATAGCTACCCAAACCCAAGACCCGCTGCAACTCCAGCGCGCTGGCCCCGCCTTTTTGCGTTGTCACCCACCAAGCCGCCCGGAACCACAACGTCAAGGGCTTGCGGGTGTCCTGGAAAATCGTGCCCGCCGTCACCGAGGCCTGGTAACCGCAGTCGGCGCAGAGCAGCAGATTGCGTTTGCTGGCCCATGAGGACTGGATCCCACAGCGCGGGCACACGAACCCCTCCGGCCAGCGCAGCTTCAGCAGGTACTCCCGGCACGCCTCCTCGGTCGAGAATCGAGCTTCCAACTCGACGAGGTTTCGGGGGTAGTCCTCCTTCATGCCCCCAACCACAACATATTGTGGCTACTGGAGTCAACTAAATACCCCATCGAGAGTATTCGACGGATCATTGAAGGCGTCAAAGGAGCGCTTGAGAAGCGCGGCATCCTCAACGAATCGAGTCACCTCTTGTATTACTTCAAGGAGCTAAAACACCCGACGAGTGAGCTTGAACAATATCTGAAAGGAAGCGGCTCACGCCTGGACGCCCAAAGCGCACCGATATATGTGTATTTTGTCAGAAGCAAGATCAAGGAACTGCAAGAAATCGCAGCAGAAATCGACAACGAGTACGCCCAGAAAGTCACAGATCAGTGAGGAGAAAATGAGAAAAAAGGAGAAAATAGAGGAAAATAGGGACAGAGCCCGATATCGAATCTCGCCTTTTCTCACGGCACGAACCGGCCGACGAACTCCAAGTAGCCCTGTGGCCCGCCCTCCTTGGTCCACAGGCGGATGGACTCTCGGATGCGTTTCAGGCATTTGAGAATCTCGGGCACGGTGAGCGGCTCGGCGAGATCAGGGCTTTGGCCGTCCCAAGTCTGCTGCACGGCCGCGCTGCCGCGCCCCAGCCTCCATTCGCAGACGCCCTGGACAGCGACGAACAGCCGCTCTGCCTTGTCCGAGAGGTGGGCTGTTGTTGGACGGTGCTGACGCTTTTCGGCGCGATAGTGCAGCATCAGCGCGTTGACGGTTTCGAGCACGTCCGCGTCCATCAGGTTCCCGTCTTTGCGGTATTCCCCAATAATCGTGAACTCGATGTTCTGAAGGACGTCGTAATATTCCTCCTCCACCTTCATGGCATCACTCCCGAGGCCGACGAGCGTGGCCGCCCTCGGATGAGGCGCGTCGAAGCGGCCAATCCCTCCTTGCCGCGGACGAGCCGCAACCAAAGAGTACCCCAGGATGGGCGGGATGGAGACGCGCCCCCGATGAAGCGCGGACTTCCGTCCGCGCCTCTGTCCGGCCGGCTGAAATTTTCTGCCACAATCGGCGTCATCCGCGCCACAGCGGCGGAGCCAGCAGCTTATCACGCCCGCCGCCGCCCGATTTTGGTATCCTCTGTGTTTTCCACACGCTGCCGCTGGTGCGGCGTTTCACAGGGAGGTTTTCTTGGACTCACCGACGCTTGACATCACCGATACCCGAACGTCGCAGGCCTATCGGCTGCCCATAGAGAACAGTACGGTCCGAGCGCTCGATCTGCGCCAGATCAAGGAAACCGCCGACGAGTTCGGCATGATGGCCTACGATCCCGGCTTCACGAACACGGCCTCTTGCACCAGCCGCGTCACCTACATTGACGGCGAAAAGGGGATTCTTCGCTATCGCGGTTACCCGATCGAGCAGTTGGCCGAAAACTGCACGTATACGGAAGTGGCCTACTTGCTTCTGCACGCTGAACTGCCCACCAAGTCGGAGCTGGAGGGGTGGAACGAGCAGATCAATCACCACACGATGGTGCACGAAAACATCAAGAAGTTTATCGACGGATTCCTCTATGACGCCCATCCGATGGGAATGCTGGTCTCCACTGTCGCGGCGCTTTCGACGTTTTATCCCGACGCCAAGAAAATCCACAGCCGCTCGAACCGGCGGATGCAGCAGTTGCGGCTGATCGGCAAGATGCCGACCCTGGCGGCCTACGCCTATCGCCACAGCCTGGGACTGCCCTACGCCTACCCGGACAACGATCTCAGCTACACCGAAAATTTCTTGAACATGCTCTGGAGAAGAACCGAGCTGAGGTACAAATCCAGTCCCGTGCTAGCCAAGGCGCTCGATGTGTTATTTATCTTGCACGCTGATCACGAACAGAACTGCAGCACCAGCACCATGCGCACCGTAGCCAGCGCCCATGCCGACCCCTACGTCAGCACGTCGGCGGCGGCTGGCGCTCTCTACGGGCCTCTCCACGGGGGGGCGAACGAGGCCGTACTGCAGATGCTCGACGAGATTGGTTCGATCGAGCACATCCCGGCTTTCATTAATGAGGTCAAGACCGGTGAACGGCGGCTGATGGGATTCGGCCACCGTGTCTACAAGAATTACGACCCGCGGGCGCGTATTATCAAGAAGATCGCGGACGAGGTCTTTGAGGTAACCGGCAAGAACCCCAAGATCGACCTGGCAATCGAACTCGAAAGAATTGCGCTGGAGGACGACTATTTCGTCAAGCGCAAGCTCTACCCCAACGTCGATTTCTACTCGGGGATCATCTACCAAGCGATGGGTTTCGGGCCTGAGATGTTCACCGTGCTGTTTGCGATTCCGCGAACCTCCGGATGGCTGGCGCATTGGGAAGAACTCATGGACGATCCCGAAAGACGAATCACGCGGCCGCGGCAGGTCTATTTGGGGCCCGAGGAGCGGGAGTTTGTTCCGATCGAGGAACGTCTCGGGAAAATGCAGAGTTCGCGATCCTGAAGCGGCCCCGCACGGAGCCGCCCGCCAATCCCGCGAGCCGAGGGGCCTGCTGCGGAAAGGCCTCCACACCCGCAGCTACCAACTCACCCAAGGACGCAGCACCGTCGCCGCTCCGGACGGCCGCGCGTCAACCGGCGTTGGCCGGCTTGCCCCTTTAGCCTGGAATCGTAAACGCCCGTTACCCGATTCCCGCAATCTGTTCGCCACGGCATTCGCTCGGTGTTTCTCGGAAACTTCGCCGGCGTGCCGCTGTTCCGAGGTGAACGGCTTCCCATTTCCTTAGGATGGCTCCATCAGAAGGGTTAGTTCAGGAAGGTCAGTTTTTGCTTGCCGGGGATAACCTTATGAACAGACTGACGTCTCTACGTACGGGCGAATGGCGCCGCCGCTCACTGTTGTGGAGAAACGGGTGTTCAATCCGGCCGACGATGCGGCCAGCTAGGTCAAGTTAAGCCCGGCTGTGCACCTCTCGCCGACGTTTTTACGAAATCTTAACAACCGGTGTGGAGTCTCATGCGAAAAAAGATGTTATTGCTTGACAAGGAACCTATCTTTGAGAAGTAGCGGAGACTCGACTTCCCCGAGACTTTCGCTTTGAACGACAATGGAAACAGCGATGAAGAGAACGCGCGACGCGGTCTTCCCCGCAGTTGGTTTTACCGCTGTTTGCCTCATCCTCGGCGGCCAACCGCTGCTGGGCGCCAAGAATTTCAATTCAGATGGCGATGGATCTGTATCGCTGGCCGAATTCACGGCGCGGCAGGGAAGACACGGGGAAAAGAAGCGCTGGGGCGAGATCGATGCTTCATCTTGCTGGTTGACCAAGATGAGGCGTCGAGTTCGGAATAGGGGTTCGGTACGATGACGAAACCAAATTCACTCAATATGCAGCAGGCATTTGCGGCCGGCTTGCCGGCAACTCCTTTGCCGGCCGAGCCGGGTCCGGCGGATTCGCCGTCACCGGCGAGCCCCGCGCCTGAAGACCCCGGCCCGGGGATCTCTCGCCGCTGGTTGCTGCTGCCGTTCATGATCGGGGCCACGGTTGGCTACACGCTGTATCAACAACAGGCTCGGCAGACGGCGCAGCCCGTGGCCACAACTTCGGCCGGCTCGGTCAAGGCGGTTCGCGGCGAATTGCGCAAGATGCTGCGGGTCGGTGGCACGATCTCGGCGAAGAGTTCCGCGGCGGTCGTCGCTCCGCGCCTGCGGGGACGTGACGGCCCTGGCGGTCCGGGTGGCGGAGGTGGCCGCGGCTCCATGGTGTTGCTGAGCATGGCGCCGCCCGGCGAGCTGGTCCAAAAAGGAGAGGTCGTCGCGGAATTCGATCGCCAGTCGCAACTTCTCAAAATCGATGATCAGCAGGCGCTCGTGATTCAGGTTCAGGCCGGCATTGACAAACTTACGGCGGAGCTTGCCATCGCGCTTGAAACCGCTCGGCAGCAGTTGCGGATGGCGAAGGCCGAGTGGGAAAAAGCCCAACTGGACTTGCGCACGGCGGGGGTTCGCTCCGAGATCGAGGCTGAGATCCTGGCACTGGCCGTCGAAGAGACCGCAGCCGGATACAAGCAGTTGCAAAAGGAAGTGGAACTGCTGAAATCCTCGCAGCAGGCCGAGTTGCGGGCGCTGGAGATCTCCAAAGAACAACAGGTGATTAAGGAAACGCGGGTTCGGATCGACTCCGAGAAGATGGTTATGCGCGCGTCGATCAGCGGGATGGTGGTGCGGCAAACGATCTTTCGCGGCGGCGGCCAGTTTTCTCAGGTCCAAGACGGCGACGAGGTCAGATCGGGCACGTTCTTTCTGCAAATCGTCGACCCCTCGGGGATGGTTCTCCACGGGGACCTGAACCAAGTCGACAGTCAAGCGGTTCGTGTCGGCCAGCGGGCCGAGATCCGGCTTGACGCCTATCCGGATAAAGTCTGGCCGGGGCGCGTCACCGCGGTTGGAGCTATCGCCGGGGGCGGCGGGGGCGGCATGAGAGGGCCCCGCGGCGGCGGGCGCACCAATTTTGTGCGCAACGTGCCGGTGGCTTTGGCGATCGAGGCCGAGGCAAAGGAGATCATCCCGGACCTCTCGGGTTCGGCTGACATCCTGCTGGAAGCTTACAAGGATGTGGTTCTGGCGCCGAAAGACGCCATTCAATCTGAAGGCGAAGAGCAGTTTGTCTACGTAAAAGCAAAGGATTCAAGGGAGTTCATCAAGCAGCGGGTCGAAACGGGTCAAAGCAACTCCACCCACACCGCTATTCTTTCCGGCGTGGAAGAAGGCGATGAGATCGCGCTGAGGCCGCCGGTCCAGATCTAGCCGGCCGGCTCGGGGAGAAATTCAAAATGGCATTTCCAAAAAACAAACGCCGCCTGGTGGTCTGGGGACTCTTCGTGCTCCTGGGAGCGGTTTGCTCTTTCGCCGCCTTGCGCCTTTATACTCCCCCGCCTCCGGAAGTGCCGACGGCCCGCGTCGAGCAGCGCGACTTCCTGACCACGGTGCGAGCGCGAGGGGAACTCAAAAGCGAAAAGTCGGCCGTTGTCACCGCGCCGCAAACTCCCAACTTGACGATCGTCCGCTTGGCCGAAGACGACAAGCCGATCGAGCAGGGAGAGATCATCGTTGCCTTCGATGCGGCGACGCAAGAGGAAACCTACACGACGCAAGAGACGCGAGTCCGCCAGGTGGACAGCGAGATCTTGCAGGCCGAGGCGCAGCACTCCATCGCCGACGAGCAGAACGCCATGATGATCATGCAGTCGGAGTACAACCTGGAGCGGGCCAAGCTCGAAGCCAGCAAGCAAGAAATCCTCTCGGAAATCGAAGGCCTCAAGAACCGTATTAACGTCGGCATCAGCGAGGGCGAACTGTCGAAGGCCAGCACCAATGCCAAAGCGACGGACATTTCCCAGCAGGCCGACATTGCCCGCCTCGATGAGCGCAAAGACAAAGCTCTTCGCGACCTCAACCGCACGAAAGGTTATCTCAGCAGCATGGTCTTACGGGCCCCCTCCAGCGGCGTCGTTCACGTGCTGCAGAACTTCCGTGCCGGCGGCTCCTGGGGGCAGGCGCGGCCGCCGTTCCAGGAGGGAGATACGGTCTGGAGCGGCGCCCCGATCGTCGAGGTTCCCGACCTGAATTCGCTGATGGTTGAATTCCGCATCGAGGAGATCGACCGCGGGCGCATCGAAGTCGGCCAGCCGGTTCGGGTGCGGGTCGACGCGGTTCCCGGCGTGGTAATCGAAGGCACGCTGGAGTGGGTCAGCCCCATCGCCACGCTGATCTTTCGGGGCTTCCCGCCGGATAAGAATTTCCCCGCCCGAGTCTCCATGAACAAGATCGACCCGCGCCTGAGGCCGGGCATGAGCACGGGCATCGAAATAGAAATTGAGAGGCGGCCGAACGTGCTGGTGATCCCGGCCAAGGCCAGCTTTCAGATCGACGGCAAACCGACCGTGTTCCTGTTGAGCGATAATCGTTACGAGCGCCGGCCGATCGAAGTGGCCGCGCGCAACTCGAGTGAGATCGTGGTGAGCGAAGGCCTTGAACCGGGCCAAGTCATCGCTCTGGAGAATCCCGAACTGGCCGCCGCGAAGAAGAAACTCTAGATCACGGAGTTCCTCATGAGAAAAATCGCAGCTCGTCTTTTAGTTCTCGTCGTTCTGGTTGGTGTCGTGGCGGGCGGGTACTACCTCGTACAGCAGATCCCGCAAGAAAAAGAAGACTTCCCGCTGGCCCCCGTCCGGCGCGGGGACCTCGTCGTCAAGACTCATCTGCGGGGTGAATTGCAAGCCGTGCGGACGCTTTCACTGACCGCTCCGAACCTGGGCTCGGCCACGCAGATCACACAACTGGCTCCCGCCGGCGCCCTCGCCTCAACGAGCGACCTCATCATGGAATTTGACGATTCCGAACGGCAAGCCGCAATGGAAGACGCTCAGCTCGAAGTCGACCGCATCAATGAACAACTAAAGAAGGCGCAGGCTGATCTGGAAATCCGCAAGAGTCAGGATGACGTGGAGTTGCTCAAGGCGCGATTCGCCGTGCGGCGCGCCGAGCTGGAGGTCAAGAAGAACGAGCTGATCTCGGCGATCGATGCGCGTAAGAACGTCCTTACCCTCGAAGAAGCCCAGCGCCGCGAGCAGAAGCTGGAGCAGGATATCAAGTCGCGCTTGCAACAGCGCGAGGCGGAGTTGGCGGTTCTGCGCGAACAGCGCCGGAAGGCTCAGATCGACGTGGACCGGGAGAAGCGGCGCATCGCCCAGTCGAGAATACTGGCGCCCATGTCCGGATTGGTGTCGATTTTGCAAAACCGCGCGGGCGGACGCGGCGGCTTCGGCCAAACAACTCCCGATATTCAAGAGGGTGACCAGATTCCCGCCGGTATGGAAGTGGCAAAGATCCTCGACCTGTCCGAGATGGAGTTGCTTGCGAAGGTGGGAGAGCTGGAGCGGGCCAACCTCCACGAAGGACAGGAAGCCATCGTGCGGCTCGACGCCCTGCCCGGAAAAGAAGTGAAGGCAAAGGTCAAGCGCCTGGGCAACACCGCCAGCCTGAACGTTTTCGCCGGAGAAGCCACGAAGAAATTTGATGTCGTGCTGTCGATCGACATGCGCCAGCTTCTCACCCACGTTGGAGCGACACCCGAACAGGCCGAGCGCATCCTGGCGAAGTCGAGAGAGAACGCTTTGCGCACCCAATCGGCTTCCCGTCGAGGCGGCGGGGAAGCGCCTGGCGGAACTGGATTCGGCGCAGGGCGGCAACGTGGCGGGGGTGGCCCAGGCGGCTCGGGACCGGGCGCCTTCGGCAGCTTTGGCGGCGGCGGACAAGGTGGCAGAGGCGGCCCTGGGGGGCCAGGTCAAGGTGGTGGATTCGGCGGAGCGCGCCAAGGCGGACCGGGTGGTGGAGGAGGCGGTCAACTCTCCGACGAAGATCGTCAGCAGAGGCGCCAACGCATGCAGCAGCTTTTGGGAGGCCGGGACATCCAATCCCTGAGCCAAGAAGAGCGGCAACAGATCTTTCAACAACTGCGGGGCGCTGGCGGCGGCGGCCGGGGTGGCGCTGGTGGCGAAGCGCGTCGTGGCCGGCAAGGCGGACGCAGCCGGGGACAGCGAGCGGGCGCCGGTCAGCCGGGCCAGAGTGGCCCCGCAGCCGCCGGGCGAGGCGAACGTCAACAAGGTGGTGAAGCTCGCGGCCAAGGACGCCAGGGCGGGCCAGGCGGCGGCGGACAACTCTCCGTTGAGGATCGGCGGAACGCCCGCCAGAGAATACAGCAGCTTCTAGGAGGCCGGGATATTCAGTCGCTGAGCCAAGAGGAGCGGCGGCGGATTTTCCAACAAATGCGTCAATCCTCTGAAGGTGGGGGCGCAGGCGGGCCTGGTGGTGGCGGTGGACGAGAGAGCTTCGGCGGTCCCGGCGGTGGTGGCGGTGGTGGCGGGCGAGGTGGTTTCGGCGGTGGTGCTGGGGGCTTTGGCGGCCCCGCTGGCGGCAATCGTGGCGGCGCTCAGCGGTTTACGGCGGAAGATCGCGAAAAAGCCCAATTGCCTCAACCGCCTCGCGAAAGCTCTGATGTGGACGTCCTGCTGCGGCCTGGACTGCTCGCGGACGCCGAAATCATCGTCGACAAGATCGAAAATACGTTGTATGTGCCTTTTCAGGGGGTCTTCGAAGTAAACGGCAATCCCGTCGTATACGTTTGGGACGGGAACGGTCTCGATGCGCGCAGAGTCGAGCTTGGGAAGCGGTCGGAGTCCCAGATTGCCATCGCAGGCGGGCTTGAAGAAGGCGAACTCATCGCGCTGGAGCCGCCGGACGCGGAAGTCCGGCGATCGCGCGCGAAGAAGAAGAAGAAGACCGTGAGCCGCGGCACGCAGCCCTCCTTCCCCGGCGCTGGTGGTCCTGGTGCGGGAGGCGGCGGCCGGCCAGGCGGCGGTGGCGGCCGTCAGGGCGGCGGCGGGAGGCGGCGCTAGCGTGATCCAATACCTCGCACACATGTTGCCCGAGCTGTGGATGGGTCTCGGCAGCTTGCTCGCTCACAAGCTTCGCTCGCTGCTCACCATGCTGGGCATGATCTTCGGTGTGGGCGCCGTGGTGGCCATGCTGTCGATCACGGCCGGCGCCCAGCAGGAAATGATCCGCTACATTGACCTGCTCGGTGTCAACAATATCATCATCGAGGCTAATGAAGCCGTCGACCGCGACACAATGCAAGCGGTGCGTGAAGTTTCCCCTGGACTGACCTTCCGCGATTTCCGGGCGCTCCAGGACAACACCCCCAACGTTGCGGCCATGTCACCCCGCAAGTCATTCAATCCGGCCAATATTCTTCCCCGGTCTGAGCAGGACATGCCGCAGCTCATCGGTGTCCTGCCCAACTACACCGACATTTACAACGTCGCGCTGCTGGAGGGCCGCTTTTTCACCGAAGAAGAGAACTTGCGGTCCGCGCCGGTTTGCGTGCTGGGGGAGCGAACCAAGGTGAACCTGCTGGGCTACGGCAGCGCCGTGGGCAAATTCGTCAAGCTGAACGAGGTTTGGCTCCAAGTGGTCGGAGTCATGTCGCCGCAGGCTACCGCGGAATCGAAGATCGAGGGTCTCGAAGCCGACGACCGGAATAACTTGGTTGTTGCTCCCCTGAACTCCGTGATGAGGCGATTTCAGGACAGCAATAGCTACCTGAAAGACGAGATCGACGGCATTTTCGTGCGGGTCGAAAACGATGCCGACCCGATCGAAACGGCCGAAGTCGTGCGGGCGATCCTGACGGCCACGCACAACGATGCCGGAGATTTCTCGGTGGTCGTTCCGGCCGGTTTGCTGGCCCAGCGCGAGCAGCAACAGTTTGTTTTTGAAGTCGTCATGATCTGTATCGCCGGCATCTCGCTGCTTGTCGGCGGCATCGGCATCATGAACATCATGCTGGCGACGGTGCTCGAGCGCACCCGCGAAATCGGGATTCGGCGCGCTATCGGCGCCCGCCAAAAGGATATCGTCCGGCAGTTTTTGATCGAGGCCGTACTGATCTCAATCGTCGGCGGCCTGATCGGGATTGCAGCGGGATTCTTCGGGTCGAAGATCATCGCCGCCATTGCCGGCTGGTCGACCGTCGTCACGGCGACTTCGATCATCGTCGCGTTTGGAGTCTCGGTTTTTGTTGGTTTGTTGTTTGGGATCTACCCGGCAGTTCAGGCCGCCAAGCTGGATCCCATTGAAGCGATTCGGTACGAATAGCCAGCGGGCCCGCCAAGGCGGAACAAGACTGTCCGTCTTGAACCGTGTTCTTTCGGTTGCTCCAGCCCGGCAGGTGTGACCGGATCAATTTACCCGAAACAAACCCAACACCTGTTGGAGCGTCTGAATCAATCACCAAGGTTTGCCACGATGCTTGTAAGACTCGTTTGCCTCACGGCCGCCGCTGCTCTTTTGGCCGGCGCCCAATTCGCAACTTTTCCTGATAAGGGATATTTCCGTGAACAATGGCAAGCCCCGCCGCTCGATATTGAGATCGAATCCGTCGGCCGGCTCGACGATTTCTACTTCGACGGCAAGATCGAGCTGTCTCTGCGTTCCTACATCGAGCTGGTGATGGCCAACAGCCCGGATATCAACCTGCAAAAGCTCGCCGTATTCGAGCAGCAGAACGCCATCCAGAGGGCCTTCAGTCCCTTTGACCCCACTTTGAATCTGGGCTTCACCAACAACCGCTCCACGACGCTGCCGAACGACATTCTCCAAGGTGCGTCCGTCCGGACGAACCTCAACCAAAGAGCGAACTTCACCTACAGCCAAACCTTTGACACGGGAACCAACTACACCGTGGGCTACGTTGGGGGCAAGACAGCCAACAATAGCCAGTTCACCAACTTTAATCCGAGTATTACCCAAAGCTTGCAGTTCACCGTGAGTCAGCCGTTGCTGCGCGACCGCGGGCGCCACATACAGCGCATCCCGATCTTCGTCGCCAGGTCCCGGCTGAAACTGACCGAGGAGCAAGTCACGGAACGCGTCATCGGCCTGTTGGTGCAGGCTGAAAACGCCTATTGGGACGTCATCGACCAGCGGGAATCGCTGCGTGTCCGCGAAAACAACCTCGAGTTGGCGCGGGCGTTTCTGGAGCGCTCCAGGCGAGAGCTGGAGCTGGGCGCGATCTCGCCTCTCGATATCTACCAGCCCGAACAACAATTCGCCACGGCCCAGGTGGGCGTGACGCAGTTCCAATACCGTCTGCAGCAGGCCGAAGACACTATTCGGCGCTGGATCGGCGCCGACCTCGATCCCGCGCTGAGGTTCGCCCCGCTTGTTCTCACCGAAACGGCGGAGCCGCCCATCTATATTCCTTCGTTCGAACCCGAAGAGCAGGTAGCCAAAGCGCTGCGGCTGCGTCCGGAACTAGGGCAGAATCGCCGTTCGCTGGAAATTGATGATCTCAATATCCGCTCTTCGACCAACCAGTTGCGGCCGAACTTGATGCTGAACGCCAACTACAGCGCTCAAGGCCGCGGAGGAAACTTCTTCGAGCGAACGCTGCTGGGATCAGGCTCGACCAGCGCGGTGGTCCCCGGCGGGTTCCCGGACGCCCTCGACCAGTTATTCCAGTTTCGGTTCCCGACGTATGGTTTTGGCTTCTCTCTTCAGATCCCCATCCGCAACCGCCGAGCGGCAGCTAATCTGGCGGATGCACGGATTCAGAAGAGACGGGATCTCTACTCTCTCCGCAGCACCGAGCAGCAGGTGCGCGAGGAAGTGCTCAACGCGGTTGCCGGAGTCGAGCAGAGCAAGGCGGGCATCCTGCAAGCAACCGTCGCCCGCGATTTTGCCCAGAAACGCCTCGACGCGGAACAGAAGAAGTACGACCTGGGCGTCACGACCGCATTTCTCGTCCTGGACTCGCAGACCAAGCTCGTCGATGCCGAAGCTGATTTGCTGGCCCAGGTCATCGCCTACCGCCGCAGCATGCTGAACCTGCTGCGCGCCACCGGCGATTTGCTCGAAACCCGCGGTGTCGTGCTGCTCTACGATACGCCGTAGCGCAACAATCCCGAGCTGGCCGCAAGTGCCGCTTGACCGTGGGCGTTCCCGTATCCCGTATAGGCCGCATTAGCCCGTGACAGAGGCGCGGACGGAAGTCCGCGCTCAAGGGCCTTTGAGTGCAGTCTCCGAGCGCGGACTTCCGTCCGCGCCCTGCCTCAACGTGTCGATGTTATGTCGCCGTGAAGCGGCGACGACAACCTGTTTCCCAACAGCCCGTCTCAAGCGGCAAGACCGCTCCATTCCAAACCGGCCAAACCGCCCAACATCATCGTCTCAACCCCACACCAGCCACATCAAAGCCGTCGCAAACCTGTCCTCGAAGTTGTGCTATCGTAAGGGACATTTCGGGCACGCCGATGGCAACGATTCGCACCAAATCGCAGCTCATGACCGGCTCGGAGATCGACCGTACGCTGGTGCGGCTGGCGCACGAAGTGATCGACAAGAGCGCCGCACCCGGCAACGTAGCGATCGTCGGTATTCACCGGCGAGGAGCGGTGCTGGGCGAGCGTCTGGCGGCCAAGATCGCGCAACTCGAGGGCCGCCCCATGCCGTGCGGCAGCCTCGACATTACGCTTTATCGGGACGATTTGACGACCGTTGCCGACAAGCCCGTGATCAACGGTACCGATATCCCCTTCTCGATTTCCGGGTTGGACGTTATTCTCGTGGATGACGTTCTCTACACAGGGCGAACGACGCGGGCGGCTCTGGATGCTTTGTTCGACAAGGGGCGCCCCCGCACCGTGCGGTTGTGCACTCTGATCGACCGCGGTCATCGCGAGTTGCCGATCGAAGCCCGTTTCGTGGGCAAATTTGTGGAAACAACAGATAACGAGATCATCGAGGTGAAACTCGAACCCATCGACGGGGAGGAAAGGGTTTTGCTTGTCGAGAAGGCGGACGGGAATTGAACCATCTGTTCCGGCCGGTCGTGGAGAACCCTGGGTAAGAAAACAGCTATGGCGCTTCCATCCGCGGCAACCGCGACGCAGCAGCCGGCAACCGAGGCCCGCGGACTTCTCGGAATAGAGCATCTGAGCCGTGAAGACATCCAGTGGCTGCTCGACCGGGGCCGTGTCCATCAGGGGATGCGCTCGCAGTCAGTCAAGAAGCTGGACACACTGCGAGGCAAGACCATCGTCAACCTGTTCTTCGAGTCGTCCACCCGCACGCGGGCAAGTTTCGAGATCGCCGCCAAGCGGCTGAGCGCGGATACGATTTCCATCGCGGCTCAAGGTTCGAGCCTTTCCAAGGGAGAATCGCTCGTCGATACGCTGAATACGCTTTCGGCGATGCGTCCGGATGTGATTGTGATGCGGCACTCGGCTTCGGGCGCGCCGCATTTTCTGTCCCGCTTTCTGCAAACGCCCATCGTCAACGCAGGGGACGGACGCCACGAGCACCCCACCCAGGCGCTGCTGGATGCCGTGACGATTCTCGACTACCGCCCCTCGCTCGAGGGGCTGCGCGTGGCGATCATCGGCGACATCGCTCACAGCCGCGTGGCCCGCTCGAATGTGCACCTGCTGTCGAAGTTCGGAGTGGACCTGGTCCTTTGCGGACCGGCGACGATGCTGCCCGATGATTTGGCGTCGCTGGCTCCCCGGATTAGGCTCACCTATAACATCGACGAAGCGGTCACCGACGCCGACGTCATCATGATGTTGCGCGTGCAGCTCGAGCGCCAGCACGTGCTGCCGTTCCCCAAAAACGAGTACTTCCAGTTCTATGGGCTGGGTCTCGAGCACTTGCAACTCGCCCAGCCCGAAGCCATTGTGATGCACCCGGGTCCGATTAACCGCGGGCGTGAGCTGTCGTCCGAGGTCGCCGACTTCCCTCGCTCGGTGATTCTGAACCAAGTAGAAAACGGCGTGGCCGTCAGGATGGCGGTGCTGGAGCGCGCCTGCCGGGAGAGCTGAAGGAACCTCAGTGGCCTGCCACACCCGGAAGGCCTTCAGGGACAAAGCCTGGTCCCCCTGATGGCTGCTGCTCGCGACCTGCAAGCAGGCGGCTCGCTAGCGGAAGCCGCGGAGGCGCTCGACTGGAACCAACAGCCGGCGGTTACCCGGCCGCTATGACCGTCTTCTGTTGGTCGGGCGATTCCGAACTCGGTTTGCACGGTAATCGCGTAATTAGGACCCGGCCGGCTTGATGTATTTCTCAAGATCGGGATTCAGCAGCTTCTTTACGTCGGGGTCATCCAGATCCGCCGCCCGAACGACCCGCGCCGGCGAATCGATATGCTTTTCCGGGGTTTTCCCGTCCAGCTTATCGACGATGGTTTCGACACCGATGTATCCGATGCTGAAGGGATCCTGGACGATCAGAGCGTCGATCACTCCGTCGCGGAGGTCTTGTTGCAGACTGGGGCTGGCGTCGAATCCGACCAGCTTGATCTTTCCGGCCGCCCCGCGCGAAACCAGCGCCCGGGCGGCGCCGATGGTTGCGGCTTCACTCGAGCAAAACAGCGCGTCCAAGTCAGGGTGCGCGGTTAGCATGTCTTCGGTCACGGCCAGGGCCTTGGCGCGATCGGACATGCAGTACTGCTCGGCGACGATTTCCAGGCCGGTATAAGTCTTCGCCACAGCGGCCTCGAACCCTCGTTCGCGGCTGTCGGTGGAATCGCTTCCTGGAGCGTGCTTGACGAGCGCAATCTTCCCGGCTCCGTCCACAAGCTGGGAAACCGTTTCAGCGGCCAACTCGCCGGCAGCCGTGTTGTTGGTCGCGACATAGGAGACGTAGTTTTCCGTGTCGATGCCCGAGTCAAAAATCGTAACCGGAATCCCTTCCCTGGCGGCTCTTTCGACGACGCTGACCAGCGCGGTGCGCTCGGTGGGCGAGAGCACGATTCCGTCAATCCGGCGATTGATCATGGCGTCGACAATCTGGATCTGCCGAGCGTATTCCGTCTCTTGGGTCGGCCCGTTCCACTCGACTTCCACGTCGAACTGCTGACCTGCCGCGATCACGCCGGCGTGAACCGATTGCCAGAACAAAGAGGTCGTTCCTTTGGGCACGACGCCGATGATTCTCTTGCCCGAGCGGTTACAGGCGAGGGCGCCGGCCATCAAAGGAAGCGTGCCGAGAAAGTGGCGGCGGTCCATGGGCGGATTCAACTCCAACGCGGGGTGTGGTTTCACATTCCCAGTTTAGACAACTATTTCAGCAGCTACTTGCTTGACGATGACTGTCGGTTGAAAACCCTCGGCGCGCGCCCCCGGCGTGGCGCACGCATTCTTGCGTGCCGTGTCGCCATTCCTGACGACATCGCCCCGGCACAGTACGATCTACACGGCGAGCAAGCGCAACGAAGGAATGGCGGGCCTATCGCGCACTTCGCCTGTCAGCCAATGAGAGAAGCGGCTAGAATAAATCGGTGGCCAGCGCCCGTCCGGGGGCTAGCTAAGCTAGCTATAGCCGGCCTTGACCGCGCCCGCATCGGACAACAAAGTTCTCGATCGAGAGCTGCAGGACAAAGAGGCCCCTTTTCTAGAAGCTATCTCATAAATGGCAAACGAAGACGAGACAGCAAGAACAGGCTAATTTTGTGATTGCATACAACCCGTGCAAAGGTAGTCGCATGCCGAGTCAGATCAAGAGGTCGACTGGACGCCAACGAGCGAGGGCTGGCGGTCTCTACGTCAGTTACCTCTAGCTGTTGACTTACGTAGGAGCCCTGTAAGGATAATCTTTCCTTCGCCTTCCTAACGAGCCGGGAATCGTAGTGGACAGTCACGAACAACATGACCAAGACGCCGGATCAAGCAGACTAACACGCAGTCTGCCGGAAAATCAGGTGCCGGCTGAGCGTCTGCTTTGGCCGATGAAGACGGCGATCTTCCTGTGCGCCTTGATATTCCTTAATGGATCTGCCCTCAGTCAATCGCATTTGAAGCCCAGGCTCAACGAAGCGAAACGCCACAGCGTCTTGATTGAGCTTGCGGGGCTAACGAACTCATTGGAGGCAAGCCCGCCGGCGGCCCCAGGAAACCTATCTGAGGGAGCCCCAGGACAAACGCCTCCCCCGTCTTTCGCATTCTCTGCCCGCTTGCCCTTGTACTTGGTTGAGAACCGAGGCCAGATCGACAATCCTCACGTCAGCCACTACGTCCAAGGGCGCGACAGAACCATTTACTTCGCTCCCGACGGGCTCACATTTGCCTTGCTCGGTGACGGCGGCCCCACTACCGGAGTCCAGGGGCGTGACCCCGGCACGCACGCCCAGGCCTCTTCCCGCTTCGAAGAACGTCCACCAACCAGCCGCTGGGTGGTAAAGCTTGACTTTGTGGATTCGAATAGCCGTGTTCGAGCGGCCGGGCGACAGCCCACTGCTGCCGTGGTCAGCTACTTCAAGGGACCCGTGGAAAAACGGATGGCGGACCTGCCCACCTTTGCGGAGCTTGTCTATTCCGATCTGTGGCCTGGAATCGACCTGGTCTACGCCGGGGAGGTTCAAGGCCTGAAGTACAGGTTTGTCGTGGCCCCCGGCGCCGACCCCGACCGGATTCGCTTGGCTTATCGCGGAGCGGATGTTCAGCTCAACGATCGCGGGCAACTCGACGTCTCGACCCCGTTCGGGGGTTTCCAGGACGCCCGGCCTGTTGCCTACCAAGAAGTTGAAGGTGAACGTGTGGAAGTTGCGGCTGAATTCGGGCTCGAGGCCGAACCGGACACGGGTCGGCACACCTTCGGTTTTCAGCTTGGGGCTTACGACTCGAGCCGGCCGCTCGTTGTCGACCCCTCTCTCGTAGTCTATGCCGGGTATATTGGCGGCGACAGGGTCGATGGGGCAAGGGACGTCGCCGTAGATGCAGAAGGCAACGTCTACGTCGCGGGGTTCACGAGTTCTTCCCACACGAGTTTTCCGGTGGCCGCTGGTCCGGATACCACTTTTAACGCCGATCAGGATGCTTTCGTGGCCAAGGTGAACGCGGACGGCACGGCGCTGATCTATGCAGGTTATATCGGTGGTTCAGGAAGTGAAATCGCTAACGGAATTGCCGTGGACAATGACGGCAATGCCTACGTGACAGGCTCGACGGAATCGGGCGCGGCGAGCTTTCCGGTGACTGTGGGGCCCAACCTTGTTTATGGGGGCGGCACGACGGACGCCTTCGTGGCAAAGGTAAACGCCGCCGGTACGGCGCTAGTTTACGCCGGATACGTCGGCGGTTCGGAATCTGATTCTGCCGCCGGAGTTGCCGTCGATAGCGAAGGCCACGCCTACCTGGCCGGCGACACGCTTTCGACGGAAGCCAGTTTTCCAGTGCGGAACGGGCCTGACCTCACCTTCAATGGCGTGAGAGACGCCTTCGTCACCAAAGTTAACCCCAATGGGACTGCCTTGATCTATGCGGGCTACATCGGAGGGTCCCAATTCGACGTCGGTAGCGCAGTCGCCGTTGACGCCGGCGGTCACGCCTACGTGGCCGGCTATACAGGTTCAAATGAAGAGACTTTTTTGGTGGCCGTCGGCCCGGACCTGACGTTTAACGGCGGAGGACAGGACGCCTTCATCACCAAGGTCGGCAGCTCTGGCGGCGCTCTGGAATACGCAGGCTACCTCGGGGGCGCTGGATTTGAGTTCGGCCGCGGTGTCGCGGTCGACGCCGCTGGACAGGCCTACGTAACGGGAGACACCAATTCGAAGGAAGACAGCTTCCCGGTCGCCGTCGGCCCCGACTTGACCTTCAACGGCGGTGGCAGGGACGCCTTCATCGCGAGCGTCACCTCGGACGGAACAGCCCTCGCCTACGCGGGTTACATCGGCGGCGCGGGTTTCGACCAGGCCAATGCTGTTGCGGTGGACAGTACGGGCAGTGCCCACGTTGCCGGTTATACAAGCTCCACGGAAGAAACCTTTCCGGTCGCCGTGGGTCCCGACCTAACCTTCAATGGGGTGCGAGACGCCTTTGTCGCTCGGGTGCATTCGGCGGGCGCTTCGCTCATCCACGCCAGCTACGTTGGTGGCGAGGGCGATGAACTCGGCTGGGGCATCGCCGTAGACGGCGATGGCTTCATTTACATCGTCGGCGAGACTCTTTCCACGGAAGATTCCTTCCCGGTCACGGTCGGCCCCGACCTGACCTTCAACGGTCTCCGTGATGCCTTTGTCGCGAAGCTTGACATTTCGGGGCCGAGTATCAGCGCCGATGGAGTCGTGAACGCCGCCAGCTTTCTTTCGGGTCCCGTCGCTCCGGGCGAGATCATCTCGATCTTTGGTTCGCGCATCGGGCCGGATGAGGGAGTGGGCGCGCAACTCGACGAGTCCGGCAGAGTCCCCACCGAACTGGCCGGCACGCAGGTCTTGTTTGACGGTGAGCCTGTCCCTTTGTTCTTCGTGCGAACGGACCAGGTCAACGCCCAAGCCACCTACCGGCTGGACGGCCTCACGAGTACAGAGATTCAGATCATCTATGGAGGAGAAGCATCGAACGTCGTCACCGTCCCGGTGGCCTCGAGCGCGCCCGCCTTCTTTACGCTGCCCGACGACCGAACGCAGGTCATCGCCATCCTGCCGGACGGCAGCCTGAACTCCACGGCCAATCCGGCCCAACCGGGCGACGTGCTTGTTTTCTACGTGACCGGAGAAGGGCAGACGGTTCCCGCCGGCGAGGAAGGCAAGCTCGCCGAACCGCCTTTCCCCGAGCCAGTTCTGCCGGTCGAGGTGGTGATCGGCGGACTGCCGGCGAAAATCCTCTATTTTGCCGCGGCGCCCGGGTACGCGGGGCTGGTGCAGGCGAACATGGAGATTCCGAAAGGCCTGCAGGCCGCCGCGCTCAGCGAGGAGGGCGTCGCCGCGAGCAATGCCGTGCCGATTGTCGCCCATCTCGGCGAAGGACAAAGCCAAGACAATGCGAACATCGCGGTCGGGGAGGACGGCGGGGTCATAGGAGACAACAAACCCCCGCAAGCCGACGGCCAGTCGGTGATGACCAACGAGGACACACCCTTACCCATCAGCCTCAGTGGCAGCGACCCGGACCGCGACCCGCTCACGTTTTCCATCGTTCGTCGGCCTGCGAACGGCTTGCTGGGAGCGCTGACCCAGATTCCTCCCACCGGCGCCAGCACGACCTACACGCCGAAAGCGGATTACGCGGGACCCGACAGCTTGGTCTTTCAGGTGGACGACGGCAGGGGCGGAACCGCAAGGGCCACCGTGAACATCACGGTCAAGCCGCTGGATGACCCGCCGATTGCGAACGACGATACGATCACGACGGGCAGAAACCAGCCTGCAACTCGGAATGTCCTAGACAACGACAGCGACCCGGACGGCGATCCGCTCACCATCACGGCGGTCACTCAGGGCTCCAACGGTTCGGTCACGACCAATGGACAAACCGTCACTTATACGCCGAACGACGACTTCACCGGCAGCGACTCGTTTACCTACACCATTAGCGACGGCAACTCCACCGATACGGCAACTGTGAACGTGCGCGTGCGGGAAGGGCGGCCCAGGGCAGATCTGTCGATTGACAAAGCGGTTACCTCGGCGGAGTTCAAGGCGGGACAGCAGGCCACCTATACTCTCACGGCCATCAACAGCGGTTCGGCGGACGCCACCAACGTCACGGTCACTGACACGATCCCGGCGCCGCTGACCCTGGTTTCGGCGACTCCTAGCCAGGGGAGTCCCTGCACCGGAAGCCCGGCGGTGACTTGCAGCCTGGGAACCATCCCCGCGGGGCAGTCAGCCACCGTCACTATCGTCGTGGACATTCCTTCCTCCGCCACGGGGGTTGTCTCGAACACCGCGGTGGTAGCGTCTCCCGACGACAACGTGCAGAGCAGCAGCGATACGGAGACGACCACGATTGGCGTCATGGCCGATCTGCGCATCGAGAAGATTGACAACATTGACCCGGTCGTTGCCGGCCAGGACTCGATCACCTACACGATCACAGTGACCAACGACGGCCCCGCTGACGCCGCCAATGTCGCCGTCGCGGACACTTTGCCCGCGGGCGTGACTTTGGTTTCGACCAGCGGCTGCGCCGAGGACCCCAGCGGCGTGCCCGCCTGCACGCTGGGTGCGATCGCCGCCAACGCTTCCAAACAGTACACCATCACGGTCAGCGTGGATTCGTCGGCCAGCGGGACCCTCACCAACACAGCCACCGTGAGCGCGCCCGAAGACGCCATGACAGCCAACAACACAGTCATGGAGACAACGGCTGTCCAGGGCAACGTAGATCTCTCGATCACCAAGATGACTAGTGGCGCCGTCGTCGCCGGCAGCCAGATCAGCTACACAATCATTGTCAGCAACAACGGACCCAGCGACGTCGTAGGCGCGATCGTCACCGACGCGTTCCCCGCCGCCGAGCTTTCGAATGTCAACTGGACGTGCGTCGCGGCCGGAGCGGGCTCCTTCTGTACCCCGGCCGGCATGGGAGATCTCGGTGAGACGGTCAACATCGGCGCCGGCGGAAGCGTAACGTTCATGGTGACCGCCGACCTTGCGTCCGGTGCGGTGGGCGACTTGGTTAACACGGCCATGGTGACAGCCCCAGCCGGCGTTACCGAGGTCAACCCGGGCGACGAGTCCGACACAGACGCAACCCCCATCGGCGAGGACGCTGATCTGCAGATCGTGAAGACGCCGGCGACGAGCCCGGTCATTGCCGGCGGCCAGGTCACCTACACGCTCACGGTGACCAACAACGGACCCAGCGATGCTACCGGCGTTGTGGTCAGCGACACGATCCCGACCGCCTTGATTTGGGTCAGTGACACATGTGGCGCGGGGCCGCCCGCCGGAAACGTTCTCACCTGGAACGCGGGCAATCTCGCAAACGGGGCGATGGCCGCCTGCACGGTCACATTCATGGTCCCCGCGGCGGCCACGGGCATTATCGTGAACCAAGCGTCCGTAAGCGGCATTGAGGCGGACTCGGTTCCCGGCAACAACATGGTTTCGACGAACAACCCCATCGCTCTTGATGTCATCTTGTCGGTGACAAAGGCAGTCGACGGCGCGACCCCCTTCCAGCAAGGGACGATAGCGGACTACCTTGTCACCGTCAGCAACAGCGGAATCTCGAACGCCAGTAACGTGGTGGTAACTGACATGCTGGACGACCGGCTTACCTTCGTCCCCGCTGGATCTTCGCCAGAGTGCTCGGCAATATCGCAAATCGTCACTTGCAATATGGGGGTGATTCCGCCCGGCGGGATGTTCACATTCCGGATCCGAGTGATGATCGGAAACTGACGATGACAAGGACGGCTATTCTCGACCGAACGCAAGGGCGCCAAGAGGCGCCTTCGGTGAAGGACAGCGTGATGCGGACCTTCCGCGGACTTCGTAACACCTTTCTGCTGGCCACCGTCCTGGCGTCTGTGGCGAACGCTCAGCCGACGTTCACGAAGGTATTCGCACCGGACACTATCGGGCCGGGCGGGGTCTCGATGCTCACGTTCACGATCACAAATGGGAGCGTCGCGCCGGTGACGGACCTTGATTTCACCGATAACCTGCCGTTGGGCATGACGATAGCCGACCCCGCGATCGCTTCATCGGACTGCACCAACCCCGTGCTCAGCGCTCCGGTGGGCGGCGGGACGTTCGCGTTGAGCGACGGCGGGGTCCCGGGGACCTCGGCCTGCACGGTAATGGTCCAGGTCACCAGCTCCACCACTGGCGCGCACGTGAACACGTCCGGGGATCTGACTTCGAGCGCCGGCAATAGCGAGACGGCTACGGACACCTTGACGGTCGCGACGAATCGCCCGGGGTTCTCGAAGAGCTTTGCTCCGAGCTCGGTTCCGCTCGGCGGCAGGAGCACCCTGACGTTTACCATCAACAATACCGCCAACGTTTCGGCTGTAACTAACCTGGATTTCACCGACAATCTGCCCGTTGGCATGGTGATCGCCGCGCTGGCCAACGCCTCGACCGACTGCGAGAGCACGGTCCCCGCCAGTCTGATCGCCGTGTCCGGAACAAGTGTTGTCACCCTCGATGCCGACGGTACTGTCGCTTTTCCGGTCCTAGGCGCCGGGGCGACCTGTACGGTCTTCGTCGACGTGATCGGGGAAGTTAGCGGGGACCTCGACAACTTGACCGACGAACTGATTGCGGTCGTTGGGGGCTCGCCGCTTTCGAGCGGCAAAGCCACGGCCACGCTGGAGGTCAGGGTCACACCGCTCCTAACTAAGGACTTCACCGACGACCCTGTTCCGCCTGGCGGGACGGTGACCCTGGAGTTCACGATCGAAAATTTCGACCGCGACTTTTCCGCGACCGGCATCGCCTTCACCGACGACCTGACCACCACCGTCCCCGCGCTCGCCGGCCTCACCTTCGCCAGCCTCCTGTTCAACGACTGCGGAGGCTCCGTCACCGGAGTCGGTATGACCACGATCGGCCTGACGGGCGGCACGCTGGGCCCCGAAGGGCAGTGCACGATCCGCGTTAGTCTAACGGTCCCCGGTGGGCTGGTAGCCGATGATTACGTCAACACGACGGGCGCGATCACGGGGACCATAGACGGCTCGCCCTTTACCGGCAACATGGCGACGGACACTCTGTTCGTCTCGCCCATCCCGCTGCTGACGAAGGAATTCACGGACGACCCCGTCAACCCAGGGGATACCGTTACCCTGCGGTTTACGATCACCAATACCAGCACGACCTCGCCAGCGACCGACATCGCCTTTGAAGACCTGCTGCCGACGGTTCTGCAGACGGCTTCGATGACTCCCGCAAATGGAGACTGCGGTGCCGGCTCGATCATCACATTCACTCCTCTCAGTAATCCGCTGCCCCCGGCCATGGACAGCGTGATTCCCGCGACAATTTCAGTTTCGGACGCAACACTCGCCGCGGCACCGGGCGCCGGTTCTTCCTGCACCTTTGACTTCGTCCTCGATGTCGCCGCTGACGCTGCTGCCGGCGACTTCCTCAATACGACCGAAGAGATCACCGCGACCGTGGACGGCGCGCCGCGGACCGGTTCGCCGGCCAGCGACACCTTGATGGTGCTGGCGGGGCCGAGCCTGCAGAAAAGTTTCAGCGACGACCCCGTGGAGCCGGGCGGCACGGTAACCCTGGAGTTCACGCTGACTCACAGCCCCGACGTCATGGGTCCCGCGACCGGCATTACCTTTACCGATAACTTGGCCATGACGCTGGCCGGTTTGACGGCGAATTTGCCGTCCTCCCCGGATCCCCCCTGTGGCGCCGGCAGCACTCTCGTCGGTACGGCGGGCGACACCCTCTTGACCCTCATGGGCGGCACGCTGACCGACCCCGGCGACTCTTGCACATTCAGCGTCACCCTCGACGTGCCCGCCGGGGCGGCGCCCGGGAGCAATACGAACACAACGAGCTTGGTGACGGCCACGGTTGAGAGCTTGATGGTGACATCCGCCGCGGCAAGCGACGATCTGGAGGTTGCCGGCTTGACCTTCACCAAGGAGTTCCTCGACGCCCCCGTCATCCCGGGAGACACGGTAACGCTCAGGTTCACGATCGACAACGTGCATCCGACCGACGACGCCACGACTATCTCTTTTACCGATAATCTCGGCGCCTTCGGGGGCGCCCTCGCGGGTTTGGCGGCCACTGACCCTCCGACGACGAACACTTGCGGCGGCGCCCTGGTCGGCACAACTTCCCTCACCTATAGCGGCGGCAGCGTGATGTCGGGGATGTCATGCACCATTGAAGTCCCCGTGCTCGTGCCGCTCGTGCCGCTCGCGGCGGACGGGACCTACGTGAACACCACCAGCAGTCTGAGCGCCACCCAAGACGGAGGGGCGGTTTTCATTGACGCGGCAACGGACGACCTGATCGTCAACTCCAACCTGCTGTTCCTCACCAAGGAATTCACCGACGACCCGATTCCACCCGGAGGAACGGGGACCCTGGAGTTCACGCTGACCAACCTCGATGCTTCGGCGGCGGCCTCCGACATCGCCTTTATGGATGACCTAGGCGCTACCCTCAGCGGCCTCGAGTGGACGATGAGTCTGTTCAACGATTGCCTCGGCATGGCTGGAGCGATCGGCTCGACGTTTGACTATTCCGGAGGCAGCCTCGCCGCCGGGGCGTCGTGCACGATCAGCATTTCGATCATCGACACGCTGACCTCGGCGCCCGGATTCTACCCCAATACCACGAGCGGCGTTACCGGGATGATCGGCGGCCTCCTGGTCACGGGCGACCCGGCGGTCGACGACCTCGCCATCGGCGCCCTCGGCTTCTCCAAGTCCTTCTCGGGCATGCCCGAAGCCGGCGACCCCGTGACGCTCACGTTCACCATCAGCAACGCTTCGGGGGTCGAGCAGCCGGACATCGGCTTCACGGACGATCTCGACGCGGTCCTTGCGGGCCTGGCCCCCGTCTTGCCCCTGCCGGCGGACCCCTGCGGCCTGGGCTCAACCCTTACCATCGCGGGCGCGCCGGCGACAATAGCCCTCGCCAACGGCACTGTCGCCGCGGGCGGGTCGTGCAGCGTCATCGTGCCTCTTCTGGTGCCGGCCGCGGCTTCGCTGAATACGTATAGCAACACCTCGAGCGACCTGTTCCAGGGCGGCGTGGTGGTGGCCCCGCCGGCGACCGCCAACTTGGTCGTGACCGGCGAAATCACCAACCAGGTCATGGTCACCGCTGACGGGGCCACGCCCGCCGTGGGCCAGACAACCGACACGATTCAACCTTAACTGCCGCCATCAGCGGCCGCATTGTCCCGAAATTCGATCGCGGTGTTTGCTGTTCGCCAGCGCCCAACGAAACGTCGAGCTGGCTTCTCATGCGTCGTTGTAGCCAAAAGCCAAGGGTCATTCACGCAATTTCATATTTTTATTCCCTTTATTCTCAACATTGCATGTGAAAGCCCCCCCGAAACACTTGACACTGCCTGCTACACTGCGACTAGAAACCGGAAAGGACATAGATCACCGGACCAACACGACCGTTTCCAGGCCTGGACAGTTTCGAGTTGCTCTCCGCATTGTGGTCATCCCCCGCGGATGGCTTCGGCCCAGTAGGGACCGGCTCTCAGCCGGTCCAACGACGGACGCAACACTGGCACAAGCTCTAAATGGAGCCGCCCGTGACGTGGCGCAAGCTCTTAACTTGCCGCGTCGGCACTCATGCCGACGCCCGTCCGTCCAAAACTACCAGGCAACAAGACCATCCGCTAGCAGCCGTTTTTGCGCTCCTTTTGAGGGCGGCTGTCGAGGTTCGATCAACGGGAGCAAGAGGCGCCTCTCAAAAAAAGAGCGGCAAATGCAGCGCGGGAATGCCGCGTGACCGCGCCGGTGTCGAGAACGATCTTGTTAAGCATTGCGGCGATTCGATGGCGGCCAGCGTTCCGCTGAAATGGAGACTTCGGCTTTATAAACCACACCCATAGCACGCGCACCGAGCTTCTCGGTGATGCGGTAGTGGGAGATAGTGCGGCCGACCACGACGATCCGATTCTAGGGTAACGAGGATAGTGCGAAGCAATTCAATCACCGGGATGGAGCTTCCCGAGTGGCTGCCGCACACAGCTTCGATCGCGGGAATGAGGACGCCGCGTTTCGAAGCGACCCGCAAACAGCCAGGGCAGAACCTTCAATAGCGAAACCCGCCTCCACTACTGCGGCAAGTATTTCTTCTCGTCCTCTTTCATGCGATAGACGCCCTGCAGCTCGAAAACACGGCTCACGGGAACCATCTGCTCATCGACGGTGTGAATTCCGCCGGCCCTCTTGATCTCGGCCAGCAACCGCTCTTGCGCGCGCACGGCGGCTCGCAGAGGATGATTCGCATACATCACCATCTTGATTTTGCCGGTCCGCCGGATCTTTTCTTCGGTCAGGCTGGGGTAGCTGGTCGGGACAATGACCAGCGGCGCGTTGCCGTCCCAGCGCCGGGCAAACTCAACAATCTCATCCGGCGTGGAGGACTTGGAGTGAATGAAAATGCAGTCCGCGCCGGCCTCTTCGTAATGGTGAGCGCGGTTCAGGGCTTCGTCATGCCCCCACCCGGCGATCAGTGCCTCGGTGCGGGCGATGATGACGAAATCTTTGTCGCGCCGGGCGTCGGCCGCTGCCATGACTTTGCCGGAAAACTCCTCGATCGAGGTGAGTAATTGGCGTCCGCCGGGTAACAGGCTGGTATCCTTCGGGAACTTCTTGTCCTCGATCGACACTGCCGCGATACCAGCGCTTTCGAACTGCCCCACGGCATAAATGACGTTGTTGGCGTTGCCGTAACCAGTATCGCAATCCGCGACAACGGGAATGCTGACCGCGTCGTTGATCGAGCGCGCCCGGTCGAGGAACTGAGTCATGGAAATCAGGCTGGCATCGGGCAAGCCGTAGGAAGCGGAAATGGCGAATCCACTCGACCAGATAAAGTCGAACCCGGCTTGATCGATCAATTTGGCCTCGAGGGCGTCCCTGGCCCCAACACCCACGACCAGGTTTCCCCCCGCTAGACGGTTTCTAAGATCTCTCGCTTTGGTCATTTCGATTCACCTGCGACGAGTCTCCTCAAATGATCATAACCCGCAAGCGATCACGGAACTCCGCTGGGGCACGATCGGTCCGTAAGGCGAAATCTGTGTTGCATTGTTGTTGTCAAGAACCCGTAGCGCAGGGCTCGCAAGAGACCTGCGTTCTTGAATTCCGTTCACCCGCTTGGTGCTACGTAACAAAAGGCCGCAGGTCTCTTGCGAGCCCTGCGCTACGGGTTCTCAATGATTCGCGAGGAGTACACCGAACGAAACCGGCCTTTGCCCGCCAACACAACTCAAGTCTTGCATGCCTAACGGCTGGTGATTCCACCGTCGTCCCGCTTGCCGGACCCTGCTTCGACTTGCACGCTGACATCCGGCGCTTCCTGGTCTCGATACTGAAGCTGGTAGAGACGCCAGTAAATCCCTCGCTTGGCCAGCAGCTCCTGATGCGTCCCCGATTCGCGAACCTGTCCTTTGTGGGTAACCAGAATACGATCCGCGCGATGAATCGTGGACAGCCGGTGAGCGACGATGATCGAAGTGTGTCCCGCGACCATCCGAGACAGCGCGTCCTGGATTTTCACTTCCGTATCGGTGTCGACGCTCGACGTGGCCTCGTCCAAGATCAGGAACCCTGGATTGTGCACCAGGGCCCGCGCGAAGCCGATGAGCTGTTTCTGACCCGAAGAAAGAGAGCTGCCCCGTTCCCTTAGGGGTTCTTCAAAGCCCCCGGCAAGGGAAGCGATGAAGCCGCTGAGATTCACATCCCGGGCCACCTGCTCCAGCCGTTCGCCGGGCGCCTCATGGTTTCCAAAACGGATATTGCTTCCAATCGTCCCCTCGAACAGATAAGAGTCCTGCAGCACAACTCCAAAGCTTCGCCGCAGCTCGTGAACGGGCCATTCGCGAATATCACGTCCCGCAATAAGAATCTTTCCCTTCTGGATGTCGTAGAAGCGCAGCAGCAGGCTGATGATGGTCGTTTTTCCGGCGCCCGTGTGGCCGACAATAGCGACCGTTTCTCCCGCCTCGATCCGAAAGCTGACGTCGCGCAGGACCCAATCTTCGTCCTTGTAAGCGAACCAGACATTTTGAAACTCGACATCAAGCTTGGCCTTCGCGGCGGTTTCTGCTTGCTCACCATTGCGGGCGGCGGTTTCTTGCTGGACTGGCTGCTGGCCGGGAGCCGTGTCGAGCAGGCTGAAGATGCGCTCGGAGCTTGCCATGGCCGACTGCAGGATATTGTATTTCTCGCTCAGGTCCTGGATAGGCCGGAAGACGCGGGTTCCATACTGGATGAAGGCCACTACGATACCGATTGTGACGCCCCCATCCACGACTAGATATCCGCCGTAGACGAGAACGACCGCCACGGCCAGCATCCCGAGCCACTCAATCGCCGGAAAGAAATACGCGTGGGCGCGAATCGCTTTGCGGTAGGCGTCGCGATGCCCGGCATTGATTTCGTCGAAGCGCCGCGCGCTGCGGCGCTCATGATTGAATAGCTGTACCACCGCGATCCCGGTGATGTGCTCTTGCAGGAGTGAGTTGAGCTTGGCTACCGCGACACGCACCTCGCGATAGCTTTCGCGCGCTTTTCTTCGAAACCAGACCGAGACTCCAAGGACGAGAGGAACCACCGTCAGAAGCGCCAGAGTCAGCATGGGGCTCAGGTTGAGCATCGCCACCAAGATGAAAGTCAGTGTCAGTACGTCGCCGAAGACCGCGACTACGCCCGAGGTGAACATCTCATTCAGCGTATCCACGTCGGCCGTCACGCGAGTCACCAGGCGTCCCAGCGGGTTGCGATCGTAAAACTGGATGTCCAGTGTCTGCAAGTGGCGGAAGATCTCGTTCCGCAGATCGCGCATGACCCGCTGTCCGGTGTAATTCATCACCAGCGTTTGGAGGAAACGGAAAGCGAAGCCCGCCGCCAGCGTGGCTAGGTAGAGCAGCGCCACCATGTTCAAGCCTTCCAGCTCTCCGTCTGGGAGCCAGGCGTCCAGCAGTGATGAAGATTCGGGCCGCGGGCTCAAATAGCGGTCGATCGCAACCTTGGTCAGATAGGGGCCCACGACCGCCAGCAAGGAGTGGGCTACCAGCAGGCAGGCGGATACGATGACCCACCAGCGGTAGGGCCTGAGGTACCGCAACAGCCGCGCCGACAGCCGCGAGTCGCGGATTTTGCCGATGGTTTCTTCTTCAATCACGGGCGTCGCGGCGCTTCGTTCACACTCGCTCCAGCTCTTCTTCGATGAGCTGCTTCTGATGCAGCCGGAAATAATGGCCTTCCAAGGCAAGTAATTCTTCGTGAGTCCCGCGCTCCCGGATTCGCCCTTCGGCCAGCACGACAATCTGATCGGCGTAGCGCACCGTCGACACGCGGTGCGAGATCATCAGCGTCGTGCGGTTGCGCATGAGAACGCGAAGCTGGGCCAGGATGCGCTCTTCGGTCACGGTGTCGACGCTCGAGAGCGAATCGTCGAGAATCAAGATTCGCGGATCGCGCAAGATCGCACGGGCCAGCGCTGTTCGCTGCTTTTGTCCGCCGGAGAGGGTGATGCCGCGCTCGCCAACGACGGTCTGAAACCCTTCCGAAAACTCTTCGACCTCTCGTTCGAAATCGGAGACGCGGGCGGCTTCGGCCACCTGCCAGTCTTCTGCCTCCGGTCGTCCGAACGCGATGTTTTCTTGAATCGTTTGACTAAACAGAAGCGTCTCCTGCGGAACCAAGCCGATCGCCGAACGCAGCACTTCGAGCGGGATCTTGCGGGCGTCTATTCCATCAACCAGGATCCGGCCTTCCCGCGGATCGATCAGCCGCGGCACGAGATTGACCAGAGTTGTTTTGCCGCTGCCCGTGGGACCAACGATCGCCAAGGTCTGACCGGCCGGTATGTCGAGATCGACGTTCGATAGCACCGCTTGTTCCGAGCCTGGGTAGCAGACGGTCACATTCCGAAACTCGAGGTCACCCCGGATGCTGCTGATCGAAAAGTCCGTGATCTCCGAATCAGCGATCGAGGGGCGTTGCTTCAGTAATTCGTTCAACCGTTCAAGCGATGCCACGCCCCGCTGGATCACGTTGACGACCCAGCCAAACCCGATCATGGGCCAGGTCAGCATGGCCATATAGGTCATGAACATGACGAACGATCCTAGCGTGATGTCGCCCTCGAGAACCTTCCTGCCGCCGTACCACAACACGATGACGTAAGTCAGCCCGACCAGGACTTCGAGCAGCGGGTAGAACTTTCCCCAAAGCCGGATCAGCTGCAGGTTCTGTCCCAGGTACTGCTGGTTGAGTTCTTCGAAGCGGCGAACCTCTTCCGCCTCCTGGGCGTAGGCGCGGACAATACGAACGCTGCCCAGGCTCTCTTGAACCAGAGAGCTGATATCGGAGAACTTCTCCTGAACGCGCTGGAAACGGTCGTGAATGCGCCGCCCAAAGTAGCTGACGGTGAATGACACCAGGGGAATCGGCAGGAAGACAAAACAAGTCAGCCGCCAGTCGGTGGAGCTCATCACGGCGAGCACCACCACGAACGTCAGCAAAACGTCCGCCGTGTACATGATTCCCGGACCCAGCAGCAGGCGGACCGCGTTCATGTCATTTGTTGCCCGCGACATCAAGTCGCCCGTTCGGTAGGAATTAAAGAAGCGCTGGGACAAGCGCATCAAGTGCCCGAACAGATCGTTGTTCATGTCGTACTCGATGTCGCGGGAAATGCCGATCAGAATCCAGCGCATCCAGTGCTGGAAAACTCCCTTGATCAGCGCCAGGCTCAGCAGCAACCCCGCCAGTTGAAACAGCGCTTGCATCGTGAACGATTCAGCGAGGTAATCAATCGTGGAGCGGATGACAAGCGGAATGGCCGCGGCCGTCCCGTTCTTCAAAACCAGCGCGGTGAAGCCGGCGCCGTAGCGCCAGCGATAGCGAATCAAGTACGGAAATAGTGTGCGGAGTTGCGACAGCATGGCGCGGGTTCACTCAGTGGATCGTTGCTTGGCCGTTATTGACTCGAATCATCCGTCACTCAGACCATCCTTCACTCAAACCAGGAGTTTAGCGTCTTGATATACTCGATCACCAAAACTTCCCTGCCGTCACGCGTTTTCCACCAGGAGTCCGGATCAAAGTAGGGGCTGCCGGCGGCCACGAAGATATATTCGATTGCTCCTGAAGCGTGCCTGCGATAGATGTTCCGCGCCCGCCGAGTGTGAAAATTCGACGTGATCACCAGGGCCTTCTTGACTCCTCTTCGTTGCAACTCTCGGTCGACAAGAGCCAGCTCCCGCAGAGTAGAAGTCGCATCGATCGGAAACCCTTCCAGGATCTCCATGTCCAGCCCTTCGCGGCGGGCAAACTCCAGGGCAAGATCCGACTCGTGGACGCCGTAAGCTCTCCGCGGCCCAGGGATCAGAACTCCCTGCGCGTAGCCCTGTTCGACAAGTTCGGCGGCCCTCAGCAGACGGCGGCCGCTTCCATCTCCGGCCAGAGCGACGATAATATCGGCCACTTCGAGAGGGTCTGTCTTGACCAGGAAATTTCCTGCCCACCCCAGCCAGACCGGATGCGTGACGCAGAGCAGCAGCACGATTGCCAGCACGGTTGCTGATTTGCGAAATCTCCAAAGTCCCGCGCCAAGGCGGCTGGATCGTGCGTTCGCGTCCGCGGGTCGGGATGCCAAGACAAGTCGGGATGGCAAGACAAATGGAATTCGTCAAGAATGCGAAAGGGTTAGTCCCTGTATAGTCAAATCGTTGCCGATTATGACAGAAGATTTCAGACGGCCGGACAGAGGCGCGGGCGGAAGCCCGCGCTTCATCGCGGTGGCGCCTCCATCCCGTCTACCCTGTGGACTCTTTTTGGTTGGGGCCCCTCAGCGTTGCAAAAGATCAAAGGCCGCGAAATGTTATCTTACGCCTTGTGCCAGCCCGGCACCCGGGTTTTCAGTCTTGGCGATCGTCAGCGGAAGTCTTCGAGTCGAGATGTCCGGCGGCCTTCAGCCGCTGAAAGAGGCGATCGACTTCCTCTTCGTCCTCGGCCCGAAGCAACTGGTACTTGGGCGGGGTCAGCTCTTGAGGCTCGGCGCGGGCGACGGCCACGTCACCCCAGTACTCATGATACGGCAAGCCGTCGATCACTGCGTCCCGGGCCATTCGTCGCATCTGCCGCAGCAGCCGGCTTGCGGACTCGGCATTGCCGGGATAGATGATCCGGATGCGGCGCGCGTTTCGCAGAGTCAAATTCAAAACCAGCGGAGAGGACCAGGCCGTCGAATCGAGGCGCGCCACGTGGCGCCAATAGAACGTCTCGGCTCCGATACTGAAGCCGGGTTCACGGATCTCAATCGTGGGCCGCGTCGCGAAATAGCAGAGAATGACCGCCCAACCGGCGAACACCCCTGCCGCGATGAAAGCCAGCGGCCAGCTCATCCCGCACCAGGCCGAGAACACCGCCAGTCCCGCTGCCACGAGGCTGGCGGGCAGGTGCTGGCGGCCAGGCCGATAGCGGTTCATGACGCTCCCTACCCCAAGCGTACCGCTAGCGGGATGGCCAGTCAACAGTAGCTTCACGCCATACCGGGTCAGAGCCCGGAACGCAAGTGACGGGTCAAACGAGCGCGCCAAGCTGCCTATCGAAGTTCGAATGCCCAAAACGCGGAATGCCCCCGAATGTCGAAGGCCCGGAATCGAGCGATTCTGACCCGTCACTTGCGTTCCGGGCTCTGACCCTCCGCCGAAATCTTGATATGCCGCAGCACCCGCAGATGAATCTGGTGAATGATCTCATCCGACCAAACCTTCCAATACGCCGCCGGCCGAAGCCTATGCCGGTACCAGGTTGTCCCCTCGAGCCGCGTTCGCCCCCCCGGCAAAGGAGTTAGCAGGAACTGGCCGCCGTCCGACTCCAAAAAACCGCTCAGATGAGGAGGATGAACCGCTTCGTAAGGAGTCCACTCCTGCATCGGCGGAGGGTTGGAAGTGACCGAAAACTTCAGCAGGCGGGGTTCCTCCCAGACCTCGATCGGTTCAACGAAAGCGCCGGTCGAAAAGACGCAGTGACGCACGGCCCCCGGGCCGCTGCCCGCAATCTCGGCACGAATCGGATAGGCGATCCCCAGGCGGAAAAGCCACTCTTGAGGCTCGGGAAGCTGGCTGAACGAAACCACCTGGCTCCAAACCGCCGCCGGCGTCGCTTGAATCTCGATCGAAGTGCGAACCTCTAAAACCGGAGTCGGCGGTTGGGAGGCGTTCTCGGCCACAAGCAGCAATGGCAATGCCACCACAAGCGCCGGGTACACTTGCGTCGCTTCCCGGCCCGCCCCGCCCCGGCGCTGGATCAGGTAGCCGACCAAGCCTCCCAGCAGAGCCAGCGAAAAGGCCAACGGCGCCGCCATGATGACGCAGATAAGCCCTTCGATGGCGGTCGCGATCAACAGGAACGCCCAGATTCCAATGGCAATAGTAGCCTCCAGTAGACAAATCAGCAGACTCCGCGGCTCGTGATACGTATAGACGAGTACGGAAATCAAACCGATACAAAACGGCACTCCCACAAACAGCCCTCAGCCATAGTTCCCCAGACCCTCGGTCGCGAGCAAGACTACGGGAAGCCCCAGCGCGTTCGTAGCCAGCAGACCAATCGCGGCGCTTCCGATGGGATGGATGGGAATCACGCGGTCGAGCCAGGACTCACGGCGAGTTGCCGCCCGCGGCGTTCTCTCCGGGAGCACGCATAGGACCAAAAAGAAAAGCAAATTCAGAAAGGGCAGAAAGAAAAACGCCACTCCCCACGCGGGCAGGCCGGCCGATCGCAAGCGCTTGAGGGTCATGGCCAGTCCAACCCAAATAAAGGGCAGCGACATCGCGGCCATGGCGAGCAGGAACCGGGCGTCCGCATCGGTCAACGACGGAAATTCCACGGGAGAGATCCAATAATTGAAAAGCCCCCACTCCCGCTCGAAAACAGCGGTAGAGAGGACGCGGTCCATGTTGTGTTTGAGCGCGAATCCTATGAGTCCCACCAGGGCGTAGCGGCCGCGCCCGGCGGTTCCCTTCCAGGTCCAAAGTTCAGAGATGGTCATGTTTGCCTCCCGACGCTATGAGCTGGGCGACGGCAACCGCCACAGCTTCTTCGAACCAGATCTGCCTCGCGGATCAGCAGGACAATGTGTGCGCTTGCCCTCGGCCCGAATCGAAGCAAACCTGCACGCTGACACTACTTCTAACTGGCATTTCTGTAAGAACTGACTGCGACACGCAAAAAAACTCCTCAACCCGTCCCCAGCAATGCTGCGACGAGTTTTCTGGTTTTGCCCTTGGCCCGCAAGAAGCCCCGCAGCGCTCGAGACGGCATCCGCTGGAACTCCTGATAGAGCAATGTCGCGCTCTCGAAGAACTCCAGCATTTCTTGCAAGCGCTGTTTCGTATAAGGCTCGGCCTGCCGCTCCTTCTCGAGATCGGCAACGCTCGACCGCAGCATTGCCAGCGTCGGATCGATCTCGCGGCGCTTTCTCTCTTCGAGCACAACCCGAAACATCTCCCAAACGTCTTTCATCGACTCGAAGTGGTCCCGGCGATCGCCCAGCACGTGGCTCACGCGTACGATGCCCCAGCCCTGAAGCTCCCGCAGGCTGTTGGAAACGTTGGAACGCGCGACCGACAGCGTTTTCGCGATCTCCTCGGCGTTGAGCGGCTCTGGAGACAGGAAAAGCAGCGCGTGGATCTGCGCCACGGTGCGGTTGATGCCCCAGCGCGTCCCCATCTCCCCCCAGTGGAGGATGAACTTCTGTTGGGCTTGCGTAAGCTCTGCCATTCTTCCAGCAAATTCAGTCGATACAGAAATTACAGCACAAGTGGTTCATCTTGTCAAGAGGGCCTCGGTTGTTGGGTGCGCGACATAGAAGTGAGTATTTCAGCAGGCTCTTTATTGTGGCCAATATCCTTGCGTATGTGTTACGCTAGGAACAGGAGGTCACTTCCATGCCTGATTCCCTCGAGCAACTGCAGCAACAGCGTACCGACATCGTCCGCCAGATCGGCGAGCTGGGCGATCTGCGCCCCGGTTCGATCACCAGCACCTCGGGGCGTTGCGGCAAACCAAGCTGCCGCTGCCATCGCCCCGGTCAACCGGGGCACGGTCCCCATACCCGCCTCACCTATAAGGCCGGTCGTAAGACCGTCACCGAGTCGCTGCCGACTCCGGCCGCGCTGGGCAAAGCCGAGCGCGAAGTGGCCGAGTTCCGCAAGTTCCAGCAACTGAGCCGCGAGTTCGTGGAGCTCAATACCCGCATCTGCAAACAGCGGCCGCTGCAGCTTGAGGCGCAGACCCCCCAGGAAAAAAAACGGCCGCCGCCATCCAGCAAGAGGTCGCGCGCGAACTAGACCAGCTATTGCGCGTGCTGTTCAGCGGGCGGCGCAAGACAGGCCACTGGGATCTGGAAGCCGTCGAGATGGCGGTGCGCTCGGCGATGCACCAAGCTGGCGCCGCCGCCCTCTCCGAACTGCTGCAATGGGCAGCCCCAGCGGCCGGCCAGCGGAGCCTTCCCTGTTGTTGCGGCCACCAAGCTCACTACCGGGAACTGCGCTCCAAGTCGGTTCTCACCGCCCTGGGCAGGGTGCATATATCGCGCCCCTACTACCTGTGCGGGCACTGTCACAGCGGCCAATTTCCGGCCGACGCTGAACTCGACATCGCCCAAACGGAATGCTCTCCTGGGGTACGCCGTATGCAGGCGATGGTGGGCCAGGAGGCTCCCTTCGATCACGGGCGCCGGCAGCTGGAACTGCTGGCGGGTCTGGAAGTGACCGCCAAGGCGGTGGAGCGGACGGCGGAGGGGATTGGAGAGGATATCGCGGCGCGGGAGCAGAGCGAGATCCAGCGGGCGATGCAGTTGGAGCTGCCGCTGGTGGTGGGGGAACCCGTTCCGATCCTGTACATCGAAATGGATGGGACCGGAATTCCGGTGGTGCGCAAAGAGACGGTGGGCCGAGCGGGCAAAAGGAAGGGAGAGGCGGCCCACACCCGCGAAGCTAAGTTGGGCTGCGTGTTCACTCAAACGAAGTGGGACGAAGAGGGCTACCCCATCCGCGATCCGGACTCGACCAGCTACAGCGGCGCCATTGAGACCGCCGACGAGTTTGGCAAACGCATGTATGTGGAGGCTTGGAAGCGGGGCTGGAGCCGGGCACGCAAGAAGGTCGTGCTGGGAGATGGCGCCGAATGGATCTGGAACATTGCCCAGCAGCAGTTTCCCGGCGCCATTCAGATCGTCGACCTCTATCACGCCCGCCAGCACTTGTGGGACCTGGCACGCCAGCTTCATCCCCACGACAAGGCCCAGCAACGGTGTTGGATCACGATCCATCAGGACCACCTCGACCAGGGGCGGATGGAAGAGTTAGTGTGCTCGCTGCGGTCGGTCGAATGCTCGAGTCCCCAACTCGCGGAAGAGTTCCGCGACGAAGCCAAATACTTTGAAAAGAATGCCAAGCGGATGCGCTACCCAGAGTTTCGGCGCCAGCATCTGTTTGTCGGCTCGGGAGTGATCGAGGCCGGCTGCAAGAGTGTCATCGGCTCTCGCCTGAAACGGTCGGGCATGTTCTGGACCGTCCGCGGAGCCAACGCGATTCTGGCCCTTCGTTGCTGCCACCACAACGGCCGCTTCGAGGACTATTGGGAGGCCCGAGCGGCTTGAGCTCCACTTTCATGTCGCACACCCTCGGTTGTTCCTCCGCCAGCAGGGCGGGGCATTGCAGGTTATCAAACGGAACGCTTCTGGCAACGCGGTGTCCGCGGCAGAGAACGACGCCAGAGAGGGGTGCTCAATCTCAGCGTTCGACGAACAGTTCGGCGTTTGTCGCGTCAAGGTAATTCAACTGGTCGATGATGCTGCTGTACTTGAGCAGCTTCGCGTTCTCCAACAGTTCTCGGACCGAGTCCAGCGTCAACCGCACGCTGTAGACGTCCGTCCTCTCTGAGTAGGAGTAGCGCTGATAGCTGGGCGTGAGCGCTCCGAGCGCAGGCAGCAGAACGTCCCAGAAACTTCGCTTCTTGAATAATCTCTTCTGGGAGGCCACATCGCGGGACAGCGAAACGTTGCCCCGGTGACCGCGCATCACGATGAGCGTGCATCTTGCGACATTAAATGGACGCCCACGCTCGGGGTCCGGGAACTGATCGAGGTGGGTTGCCAGTTCCGGCTCGGTGGCGGTGATCGGCTCCCAGCGAAAACGGGACGGCCCCGCGACGAACGTTCCTCGGGAAAGTATCTCCAGAATCCGTGTCGGATTTTTGCCGGTGACGGCCAGAATCTGCTCGATCAACTCAGCGGCCGGCATCTCACGCCGGGCGACCGGAGTCATGCTGACGTACCCCGCCGCCTCGGAGCTGATCCTAGTCGGAATCGTTTCGGGAAGAGCCAAATCTCAATCTTGAGGGGACTGCCGTCTGCCAGTGCCGGTTCAGTTCACCATGTTGATTTTGCGCAGCGCCTCGCTCAATTCAGGCTCCTCGAAGAACCGGAAAAGCTCGACCACCTGACCATCCTGCAGCGCCACCGCGTAAGGAACATCTTCGAATGGGAACTTTTCCTTGAGCAGTTCGAGGTCGGACGTCATCTTGACGTTCTGAAGTCCCGTGTCCTCAATGAACCCGGGCGCGATCTCGAAGTCCTGGGTGGGAACGCCGACCATTTGAGCCTTCCAGTCCAGTTCAGACATCGCAATGCCTGCATCCAGGCAATGAAGACAAGTTGGATTGAAGAAGAAGAGGAACACCCCGCCGTCGCGTGGATTGAACTCTCCACCCTCAACCTGAATCACTTCGGGAACGTCGGATGCCGGACCCGGTCCCAAGCGGTCCCAGGCGAGCGAGACTCCCGCGAATGCGCAGATTCCAGCTAACGTAAGCGCCGCTCCGCGCAGTCGCCTCGGCGCGGGCGCGAAAACCGCGGCGAGCGCCGCGATTGCCGCCATGATGCCGTCACCGATAAAGAATCCAGGTCCGACGGCGCGCTCAATCCAGGGGAAGCAACTGCAGTCTTCTCCTTGGAGAGCTTCGTAGTTGATCCCAACGTAGGCCATGAAGATCAGCAGCAGTCCGACTGAGAGATAGCCTCCCAGTTTCCTCCAGGCGGGCCGCAACAACAGAACGCCGGCGAAGGTTTCCGTAACAGCCAGTGCGAGGGTGGCTGGCAGGCTAAGCGAGACCGGAACGAGCAGTTGGGTCAGCTTAACCTGAAAATCACTGATGTTGGCGAGCTTCCACAGCCCTGCCACCAGCCAAAGCAATGCCATGATGGCCGCCGCGGTCCAGCCCACCGCGTTCTGCCAGGCCGGTGTCTGTCGCTGTTCGTCGTCTTGTCCGGTCATCGACGGCGGTCCCCCAAGTCCATTCTAGTTGCCACTAATTACGTCATTGTAGCCGCTCCCGTAATCGGTCCGAAAGGTGTTGGGGCTGCCTTCGAAACAACTCGAACCTCGCGTAGCGCGGGGCTCGAAGAGACCCGCGGCCTTTCACCCCGCTGCACTTCGGAGGTGAAGGGCTGTGAAAAAACGCGGGTCTCTCCGAGCCCCGCGCTACGCGAGGTTGACCACAACTTAGAGTTGCGAAGATCGGTTCGGGGACGGATCTGGGCTGCTGGCAAGAAAGGCGGCAGCGTGACTCGCCGATTTTGAAGTCTGGGCGCCCGCCAATGTCCAGCCCACAGCCTCAACTTCAATCGACACGAAGGCGGGCTGTTCGCCCTGCGGGGAAAAGCGCCCATTGATGCCCCGCGGGGGAGGACGCAACTGTTCGATCTCAGACTATCACGCCAACATGACGGGTCAATAGCCGGCTAAGCGTGCACTTCAACGCCGGCCCATTGCTCGATAAGCTTGATCGCCGAGCAGAAGTCTTCGTCGCCCTGGCCGCGCGCGATGCTGGCGCCGAAAAGTTGATGCACGAGCGATGTCGACGGCAACGGCACTTTCAGTTCCTGGCCGGAATCGAGCATCAAGCCGATGTCTTTGTGCATCCACTTCAGCGGGAAAGCCGCCTCGAAGTCCCTCTTGAAAATGTAGGGCGCCTTGAAACTGATCAGGCCGGCCTTGGCGGCGCTCTTGTCAAGAATTTCGAACATCAACTCCGGCTTGACTCCGGCCTTGGTCGCCAGCACCATGCCTTCGATGAACCCCTGCATCATGTTGCAAAGCACCAGGTTCTGTGACAGTTTCGCGTGCAGCCCCATCCCCTGTTTGCCGCAATAGATGAGAACCTTGCCCATCGGGAGAAAGTATTCCCGCACGCTCTCGAACACTTTCTTGCGGCCGCCGATCATAAAGGTCAGCGTGCCGCCATGCGCTCCGGGCGTTGAGCCGGTGCAGGGCGCGTCGAGGTAAGAGGCGCCTTTCTTCTCGAAGGCCTTCGCGATCTTGCGGGCGAGGGTGGGCGCGATCGTGCTCGCATCCACGACAACGCCGCCCGTTTTGACGCCTTCGATCACTCCGCCCGGGCCGAGCAGCACGTTCTCCGACATCGCGGAGTTGCCGACGCACAAGAACAGGCAGTCGGCGAAGGCGCCGACTTCTTTCGGCGTCTTGCAGAATACCGCATTGCGTCTTTTGCCCAGTTTTCGCGCCTTGGAAGCGGTGTGGCTCCATAAGGCGACCTCATGCCCGGCGTCTAGCAGGTTGCGCGCCATGGGCTGGCCCATCAAGCCAAGTCCAAGAAATCCAAGTTTTGCCATAGTTTCTCCCGAAGTTCCTAATTGTACGCTGTCAAACAGCTGTGAGACAATGCCTACAGCCGTGCAACCCAAAGTTTTAGTTCCCAAACGGATTTTCCCCGAGGCGATCGAGTATCTGCGAGAAAAAGTAGAACTCGACTACAACGGCACCGACAAGAATCTCTCGGCGACGGAACTTCTCGAGCGCCTCCAAGACAAAGACGGCATCGTCAGCATGCTAACCAACCGGTTTTCCCCCGAGGTGATGGACGCCCTGCCGGGACTGAGAGTGATCTCGAACATCGCCGTTGGGTTTGACAACATCGACATCCCGGCCGCGACGGAGCGCAAAATCATTGTCACCAACACTCCCGACGTGCTGACTGAAACGACCGCGGATTTTGCTTTCGCGCTGATGATGTCCGCCGCCCGCCGCATCCCCGAGGGCGAACGCGTGTTGCGCGCCGGCAAATGGGACAAGTGGGGTATCGATCTTTTCTGCGGGCAAGACATTCATCACAGTACGCTCGGCATCCTCGGCATGGGACGCATTGGAAGAGGATTGGCCCGGCGCGCCCGAGGATTCCAGATGCGAGTGCAATACCACGACGCATTTCGGGCCCCCGTCGAAGTTGAGCAGGAACTGAACCTGCAATTCGTTGCTTTTGAGGAACTGTTTCAGACGTCCGACTTCGTCAGCGTACACGTTCCGCTGCTGCCGGAGACAAGAAGGCTTGTGGGCGCGGCGCAGTTTAAGCTGATGAAGAAAACGGCGGTCTTTGTGAATACATCCCGCGGCCCGGTCGTTGATGAAGCCGCCTTAGCCGGGGCTCTGGAGGAAGGCCAAATTGCCGCCGCGGGACTCGATGTTTTCGAGCGGGAACCCGTCGTTGAGCCCCGCCTGCTGGAACTGGAAAACGTGGTTCTCACGCCCCATATTGCGAGTGCTTCGTTCGATACCCGGCGGGCCATGTGCATGCTCGCCGCGGAAAACGCCGTGGCCGCACTGGAAGGCAAGCGCCCTCCCAACCTGGTGAACACCGCCCTGTTCGAAGCAACGTCCGATGCAACATGAGCCGTCCAGCAGGGACCGGCAAATCCTGCCGGTCCTTCGCCGCGAAGCGGCGACGTGCTTCGAACGGGGTTCGCTGCTCGAACTTTGGCACTGGCGAAGATTGTTGCAGGCAGCGGACTTGACCCCAGGCTTCCGCCTGGGGCTCTGATTCTGCTTTCCGAACTTTCAAAGATGGTTGACAAGGATTCAGCAATAGAGGCACGACTCCGATGAAAGCGGCCTTGCGCCAACTCTTCGCCTCAACGCTGGAACAGCTTTCGCTGGACAAGGTCATGCCAAGAAAGCTCGCCTCGAGCGAAGGCGTCCTCCAAATCGGGGAGGAGCGAATCGACCTAGCCTCGTTCCGAAAGATCATTGTCATAGCAATCGGAAAGGCCGCCTACCAAATGGCCGCACAAACAGCCGAAATTCTGAGGCCTCATACAGTGTCCGGAATGATCGTCACCTCCGCGGCGCCCTTCGGCCGCCTTACGAATTTCATGACGTACGAGGGTGGGCATCCCTACCCCAATGAACAGAGTGTCTGGTCAGCCAATGTGGCGCGCGAGCTTCTGAGCGGTCTTAAGCCCGATTACCTCGTTATCTATTTGCTGTCCGGAGGCGGATCGGCGATCTTCGAAAAGCCCGTCTCCGAAGAGATAACTCTTAAAGATAGTCGTGAGTTCTTCCGCCTGCTGGTCACCTGCGGCGCCAACATCGTCGAAATGAATGTCTTGCGGAAGCATTTTTCGGCAGTCAAGGGGGGGAGGCTGGCCGAGATCGCTCACCCGGCCAGGCAGTTGACTCTCTACGTGTCGGATGTTCCAGCCGACCAGCCTTCGACCGTCGCTTCGGGCCCCACGATGCCGGACGAGTCCACGGTCGGCGATTGCCATGACATTGTCGGGCGGCTGAAGCTTACCGAAAGGCTCCCGAAGTCCCTTCGGGTGATGTTCGACGAGCAAAGAATTCCCGAAACCCCGAAGCCGGGTTCAGAAAAATTCGTTAACAGCTCCTGGCACTGCCTGCTAGGCAACCAAGACGGTCTTGATACGCTCGTTTCCGCCGCGCTGCTCGAAGGCTGGGTGGTTGACACGGATTTGTCCGTCGACGACTGGCCACTCGAGAAAGCGGTGGACCATCTTCTCGTCCGTCTGGGGACGCTGAGGCAAGAAAACGCTGGAAAGACGGTAGCGATTCTCACCGGAGGAGAACTAAGCTGCCCCGTGACGGGCGACGGCATGGGAGGCCGCAACCAAGCGTTTGTTCTCTCTTGCGCGAAACGAATCGCGGGACAAAACATGGCCGTCGTCAGCGCGGGCACCGATGGAATTGACGGAAATTCACCCGCCGCCGGCGCCGTAGCTGACGGCGGAAGCATCCAACGCGCGAGAGGTCTTGGGATGGACACCGCGGACTTCGAGCGGCGTTCCGACTCTTACCACTTCTTTGAAGGGCTCGGCGACCTGCTCATGACCGGGCCCACCGGAAACAACATTCGAGACCTGCGAGCCTTGGTGGCTTGGTAGAGGGCGATGTGCAGGTGGGCCTGGAGGATGCCCGTGCGTTTCTTCATTCGCCGCACGATGGGATGTCTATGTGCAAGGCAATCAATTCGCCGGTTGCACCTTGGGCGGCAAAAGCGTGCGCACTGCCGGGCGTGGTGGAGCATGCCGCAGCATTGCTACTGTGCATAACATCATACAAGCGCATGTTCGTATGAATGGGGTATTTAGTTGACTCCAGTAGCCACTACATCTTGGGGGTGGGGGTGCCGGCCCTGGTGGCCTCGACCATTGTCTTATAGGGAGCAGGGTCGGCGGCGACCGCCTGCTGGAGGAGGCGATAGAAAAGTTTGCCGCGCGACCGTGAGGTCCGCCGGTTGAAGCGGAACGTGAACTCGTCCAGGTAGTAGTCCAAATACTCGTGACTGACAGCCCCCTGGTGGGTCCCCAACAGCCAGCGCTTTAGCAGAGAGGCGACACGATGGACTCTCGGCAGCAGCTTACTCGCCGATTGCCGCTTCCCGCGCAGCACGGTGACTTCATGGCGGTATCCTTTGTTCTCCAATCCCGCATAGCCTTCCCAGCCGTCGGTGTGCACGAGGCTGCCAGGTTGGATAGCTTCTTCGACAAAGGCTTCCAAGCTCGCCGCTGAGGCATCCGCGATCCGACGGAGCCGGATGCGACCCATACCGCGCCCATCCTCCTCGGCAGCAACCGCAACTAACGCTTTGCCAACCATTTCGCGACCTCGGACGCCCTCTTCGACTCCGCCCACATACGTTTCGTCCACCTCCACCCGGCCGACCAGCCGATTGCGACCGGGGCGCACCATGGCGCGGCGGAACTTGTGCAGCCAGGTCCAGGCGGTTACATAGCTACCCAAACCCAAGACCCGCTGCAACTCCAGCGCGCTGGCCCCGCCTTTTTGCGTTGTCACCCACCAAGCCGCCCGGAACCACAACGTCAAGGGCTTGCGGGTGTCCTGGAAAATCGTGCCCGCCGTCACCGAGGCCTGGTAACCGCAGTCGGCGCAGAGCAGCAGATTGCGTTTGCTGGCCCATGAGGACTGGATCCCACAGCGCGGGCACACGAACCCCTCCGGCCAGCGCAGCTTCAGCAGGTACTCCCGGCACGCCTCCTCGGTCGAGAATCGAGCTTCCAACTCGACGAGGTTTCGGGGGTAGTCCTCCTTCATGCCCCCAACCACAACATATTGTGGCTACTGGAGTCAACTAAATACCCCATTCGTATGATATGCTGATAAGTGTGATGGCTCCCAGCCGTAAAGCTAATTCAACGAGCGTTCGAACTACTTTCGTCCTTCCAGAAACGCTCAACAAGAATCTGGAAGTCTTGTCGCCAAAAATGGGCGAGACGAAGAGCAACATTGTTCGACGCGCCCTTAGCAGTTACCTGGAGGCGCAGCGTTTGGACCCCTCAAGTGTGCCCCAAATCGCCATCTCCTATGGTTCGGGAGGTAACCGATGAGCCCTTGGAAGCCGTGGCGGCTCGGCGTCTCGCGGCGCTTGGGTTACCGCGATCCGGTCAGACAGACGTTCGGATACGGTCCCCAATACGGCGAGCACTCCCTGAATGGGTATCCGCTAGGTTGCTTGCCGGCTGCCGGCTCTGTCCCGTACGCAGGTGAGCGCATGACAGAATACCCTGGCCCGTTCTCGCTATGGTACAACCCCTTTCGGCACCACAAACGCCCCCCGCGCTAACCCCCGACGCCGATGGCTCGCCGAAAAAGGTCGAAGGCTGTTCAACTGCAGCCGAAGGCAACGGTGGATCTGCGCACATTCGCCCGGTTCAGGAAGCATCCGTTGGTCACGGGGATTCGGCAGAGGTACAGCCGGGATGCCGTCCTGGCCAATTGGGCTACTGCCACTCTGGTTGACCATCTAGAAAAAATCAACGACGATTTTGCCAAGAAGCACCGCCGCACTGCCTTTACGACAATCGAGGGCCGCGTCAAGACGGAAGAGAGCTTCCTGCGAAAACTGTACGCGTCGTGTCGCCGGCACTCACCCTCACGCGGCTTGACGAAAGCGATTCTGAACCGCCACTACTCCGACATCAAAGACCTCGCTGGGGTACGTTTTTCGTGCCCTTTTTTCGACGAGGTGATCCCGGCAATCGAAGAGCTGGTCAGGCCCCGACTCGCCGAGCACGGCCACGCCAGCGACGTTCGGAAGGAGCGAGGCCTGAAAGACAAGGACTACCTGGACAAAGGTGACGAATTGGGCTATCGCTCATACCACTTCTATGTGAAGGTTCTCACCGCAGTTGACATCTACGAGCGGACAGAGCTTTGCCTGTGTGAGGTACAGGCCAGAACCGAGCTCCAGCACGTGTGGGCAATGAAATCGCACGACCTTCTGTACAAGCCTGAGGTCGGGTGGAACTACGCTGATGATGCGGTCCAAGACATGCTACAGGTTAGCAACGCGCTGAGGTCCGCCGACCAATTCTTGGTGAGCATACGCAACAGAATCACCCGCAAGTGACTCCGTCCGGATTCTGTAGCCGGGCCAGCCCCGCGCAGGCCCCGCGATCGTCGCAGCGGTGAGGCTCTGATAGACTGGATTTTCGGGCTTTTCTTGAAGGCGAAACCATCTCGCTTGCCCAGCCGCGGGAACTTCGGTTCCCTCAAAAGGATTCCTCATGTGGCGGTCGATTGCACGAGACTCGGTCAGGTCTGATACCGAAAGGCCCCTCTCGGGCGGGTGAGTATCGTCAGGCCCCGAGAGGAACAGAGAACCGCGGTGAGCACCACGAAAAAAATCCTGCTGACGACGCTCGCTATTGTGGTGATCGCTGGAGCTTCCTATGGTGGTTACCGCTACACGCAACGGGGAGTCGTCAAGGTTCAGACCGGGCGGGTCGTCCGCCAAGACCTGGTATCGGTTGTCACTGCTTCGGGCGAAATCAAGCCGCGCAACTACATCAACATCGGCGCCAACAGCATGGGACGCATCACCGACATTTACGTGCGGGAAGGTGATGTTGTCGAGAAGGGGCAGCGCCTCGCCAAGCTCGAAACCGTGCAGCCGGCGGCGGAGGTCGCCGCTCAGAAAGCTTCCTTGGAGTTGTTCAAAGCGGAACTCGCGGCCCGCAAAGCCGCCATCGAGGCCGCTGATGCGAACGAGCTCACCCAGCAAGCGGCCCTGAAGCGCACCAGGGCGGAACTCCAGCGAGCGCAGGTCAATTTCAAACGCGCCGGCCAGCTACTGGAAGAGCGGCTGATTGCCCGTCAGGATTACGATCAGAGGCGCGCTGACTTCGAGGCGGCCGTGGCGGTGGTGGAAGAGGCGCAAGCCCGTCTGGCGGAGCTGGGCGTGCAAAAAGGGCAGCTCGTCGCCCAGCGCGAGTCCGCCGAGCGCCGTATTGAACAGGCCGATGCCCACCTTGTTCGGGCGAGCGATGTTCTCGAGAAACACTATTCCGTGTCGCCGCTTGACGGGGTCGTGACCAACCTTCCCGTGCGCGTGGGGGAGACTGTCGTGCCCGGTATTCAAAACTCTTCGGCAAGCCTGGTCATGACCATCGCTGACATGTCCCTCATCACGGCCGAGGTGAAGGTTGACGAAACCGACATTGTCAACGTCAAGCTCGACCAGCAAGCGCAAATCGCGATCGATGCCATCCCGAACCAGACTTTCAAGGGGAGTGTCATCGAGATCGGCAACACCGCGATTTTGCGGACGACCGGCCTGGCGGCTTCACAAAGCAATGTTGCCAGCCAGGAGGCCAAGGACTTCAAGGTTGTCATCGCACTGGAGGCCCCGACCGCAGCCATTCGGCCGGGTATGTCCTGTACCTCTCGAATCACCACCGCGACTCGCGAGGCGATCCTGACCTTGCCGATTCAGGCCCTAGCTGTGCGGCTGGCAAAGGATCTCGAAGCGCCGAGCGACCCGAATAGCGCTCAGGCCGCGAGCACGGCCGAAGATCCGAACAAGGAAGTGGAAGGAGTGTTGGTAGTACAGGGAAGCAAGGTCGAATTCCGTCCCGTGGAGACGGGAATCACGGGATCGACGCAGATTGCGGTGACGAAGGGTGTCGGCGAAGGGGAAGAGATCGTCACCGGCAGTTACAAGGTTTTGCGAACCATCCGCTCGGGGGCGAGGGTCAAGGTTGAAAACAATGAGGGTGAGTCCTCGAGCTGGTGGTAGGTGGCATTCCGGGCGGCCGGCGACGACCGCTTGCTAACGCGCGCGGCTCTGGCAAGCCCGCAGCTTCCATACGGCAATTGATCTTTTGACTTTCACGCGAAAACCTTTCACGAAAGTGAAACGTCTATGCAAGGTAGACTACCTGCCAAGAGATGGGGCCTAGCCCGAGGAATCGAATGGCGACAGCAACCGCAACCGACCCGCAACAAGTTGGCGAACAGCTCCGCAAAGACGGCATCGTGATTCGCACGTTTGACCTTTGGAAGACCTATGTCATGGGCGATCAGGAGATTCACGCCGTGGCGGCGGTCGATTGCGAGATACGCAAAGGCGAATACGTCGCCATCATGGGGCCGTCCGGGTCAGGCAAGTCGACGCTGATGAATTTGATCGGCTGCCTCGACTCTCCCACCAGCGGTCAGTACTACATTGCGGGCCGTCTCGTCAGCGACCTGAATGACGATGAGCTAGCCCGCATTCGGAACAAGGAAATCGGGTTTGTCTTCCAGACATTCAACCTGTTGCCGCGCCTGACCGCTCTTCAAAATGTCGAATTACCGCTGGTCTACAGCGGGATTCAGCCGGCCGACCGGCTCGAACTTTCCCGTAAAGCGATCGCCCACGTCGACCTGACCGAGCGCATGTACCACAAGCCGAACGAGCTTTCGGGCGGCCAGCGCCAGCGCGTCGCTATCGCACGAGCCCTGGTGAACTCGCCTTCGATCTTGCTGGCCGACGAACCTACCGGCAATCTCGACACTGCCACCGGAAACGAAATCATGGCCTTTTTCGATTTGCTGCATCAGCAAGGGAACACCATTATTCTGGTCACTCACGAGCCCGACATCGCCATGCACGCCCACCGAGTCATCCAACTCCGCGACGGCCGGGTGGAAAAAGACGAAAAGATCAAGTAGCCACTAGAGACCGGCCCTCAGCCGGTCCAACTAACTAACCGGGCCCGCAGGGACAAGCGCTACTTGACCTTTCTCCTCAGCCAGCCCCCGGGGTTGAAAGTCATGACCATTGCCTCTCGGGTGACGTCTTGTTCGAAGAGTTCGCTGCCTCCATCTCGCAGGAAAGCATTGACGGCGGCCATCGGACCGGGGCCTCTTTCGGGATGCGTGGGAACCGAATCGTAATGCGTATCCTCGACAACGATGTAGCTTCCGGCGCTGACGAGCGGGGAGTAAAGCCGCAGCTCCTCACGAACGTGCTTCATTGTGTGGTTGGAATCGAGGACAACCAGAACAGTCTTGCCTTTTACGATTTGGGAGATCTGCTCGACGATCGCTGGATCGGTGGAACTCCCATGGAAAAACTGGACGTGCTTCTTCCATAGCGTACGCTCGGCGGCTTCCTGTGCTTCATCGGTCACATCCACGGTGAGCACCTTCGAATTCTCCAATCCGAGCCCGCTCAGCGTATGCGCCCAATAGAGCGCCGATCCGCCGCGCATGGTGCCGGTTTCGACAACGAAGTCCGGTTTGATTTCGTGCATGATCTGCTGCATCATCCACAGGTCGCAGGGGTTCTTGATGATCTTGATCCCTTGGAACCACATGTTGTCCCAGATGTCGAGATCATGGAACAGCTTCATCAGCTCGTTTTGTTTTTCGAGGCTCAGTCTAAGGTCGCGTTTGCGGATGATCTCGCGGTAGCCCTCCACGGCCATGGTGAGCTGGTCGTTGCCGTAGCTCTTCGTTGACTCGAATCCCTTCAAGGCAACGGAAATGGCGATCAAGCCCAGCTCGCGGTCCCCCGGACCAGTTGATTCCTTGGCTTTGTCCAACTCGAATTCGATCTCGATGCGGTCACCGTCCATTGCTTCCGAGGGCAGTGGTTTCGTGAACAAGTAGTTTCCGTTCCCGTCGTAGGTTTCGGCTCCGACATCAAAGCCGTTCGCGCGCGCGGTCAGGGTCACTTCCCCGAACTGATCCATGAGGGTCTTCGCAAGCGCAAACTCAAGTTCCACATAGACGGGCGATTCGGCTTGCGGCCTGTCGAGAGAAACGGAGAAGGCTCGCGCGGTCCATCGCCAAGCGCCTTCGGAATCGTATAGGCCCCGCAACAGCCGCGAGGCCTCGACGTTCTCGCCGAGGTTCAATTCATAGAGGACTTCCTGGGGAGCTGGAGCGGGTTGCTCGGCAGCAACGGGAGGAGCTGTCGGTTCCTCGCGCGAGCAGCCGACGCAGGCGGCGAGAACTAGAAAACAGAGGGCGGAATGTGGTCGCATTGGATTGGCGTCGCCGGTCGGGGCGACGACTATTATCTTGGCATAGCGCGGGCCGGGCGCCATTTGGCGGGACGGGTCGCGTGTGGGCGGGCGGGTTTAGCCTTGTGGGAACTGGCGTTTGACCGGCTGAGAGCCGGTCGTTACCGTTGAATGCCGGGCTGCCCGACCGATGTCGATCGCAAGCTCGCCCCTCAGCCTCTTGGGGCTTAGAAAGGCGCCTCGGGTTCTTTATGCTGGCCCGGGTCCTCGTGCTGGCCCGGCACCTCGGCCAGGTTTTCGAACTTGACGTATTTGTCGAGAAAGGCCAGTTTGATTCGCCCGGTGGGACCGTTGCGTTGTTTGGAGATGATGAGTTCGGCGATGCCGTGAAGGTCTTCGCGGTCCGGCTTGTAAACTTCCTCGCGGAAGATGAACCCAACCAAATCGGCGTCCTGCTCGATCGAGCCGCTTTCTCGCAGATCGCTCAACTGGGGACGATGGTCGCCCGGGCGCGTCTCTGGCGCGCGGCTCAACTGCGACAGGGCGATCACCGGCACATGGAGGTCCTTGGCCATCAGCTTGAGGCCGCGGGAAAGGGCGGAGATCTCCTGGACGCGGCTCTCGACGCGCCCTTTCGAGGGCATCAGTTGCATGTAGTCGACGACCACCAGGGCGAGGCCGTTTTCTGCTTTCAGGCGCCGGCACTTGGCGCTGATGTCCATCAGGTTCGTGGCGGGCGAGTCGTCGATATAGAGCTTGGCGTCGACCAGTTGGCTTAGCGCGGCGCTGAGGCGCCGCCTTTCCTCTTGATTGAGAAATCCGCCCCGGAAGCGATGGCTGTCTACCCTCGCGATGGAGCAGAGCATGCGAGTGAGCAGCGATTCTTTCGACATCTCCAGCGAAAACACCGCCACGGGCTGCCCCGGCTTGTCAGGAAGATTCGATGCCACGTGTTGCGCGATGTTGAGCGCCAGGGCGGTCTTCCCCATCGACGGCCGCCCGGCGATGACGATCAGCTCGCCGGCGTGAAGACCGGTAGTTTTCTCATCGAACTCCAGAAACGGCGTCGAAAGCCCTCGTACCCGCTTGCTGGGATCGAGAAACGCTCCGACGCCCCCGGCAAATTCTTCCACGATCTGCCGCGGATTCGATAGCCCGGATCGCAGTTGCGCGTCACCGACACGCATAATCGCTGACTCGGCGTCGGCGATTAGGTCCTCTGCTTCCTCGGATCCTTCGATGCAGCGCGTGACGATGTTCTGCGCCGTGAAGATCAAGTGCCGCAGCAGCGACTTGTCCTTGACGATCTTGATGTAGCTGTCAATGCTCGAAAGCCGCGGAAGGCCGTCGGTGAGCGAAGAGATGTAGGCGATGCCGTCGATGGACTCGAGCTGGCTATGCTTTTCCAGTTCGTCGACAAGCGTCAGGTACTCGATGCGCTCGCCGCGGTCTTGCAGCTCAGCCATGCGCTGGAAGATGCGCCGGTGCTTTTCAATATTGAAGTCCGCCGAGTCGAGCGAACCTGCTACCTGGGGAAACAGGGAATCGTCGAGGAGAACGGAGCCGAGCACGAATTGCTCCGCTTCGATGTTGGTGGGAAGACCCTTCTCAAGCGCAAGGGCTGTGCCGCTGGATGCCATCCGTTAAGCTTTCCGGGTGTAGTGGAAGAAGATAGTATGCACTGTCCGCTTTGAATTCAGAAGAAGAAATTTCGGTCTTCGCTTACCTCCTTCTTTCCAACTACTTAGGCTGTGGATTTCGCAATTTCGGCGGTTTCCAAGGGGCGAGAGGTCTCGGAGCCGCCAGGGATGCACCTTCCAAGCTTGTGTATAAACTGTGCATAACATGCGAATCCGCACTTGAAAAACTCTGAAAAACAAACAGCGTCGTTAGAACCACTTAGAGCGATAAAACAAATCTGCCCACACTTGTTTCGGCCCAGTATATCACGGTGGCGAAGAAAAGGCAAATAGAATGAACTGCGCTGACTGTGCTCCCGAGCCTGGGAATCGAGGATCGCTGCGTATCGCAAGCTTGGTTTCCCTCGTGCGTAACTTATGCCGTCCGGGCAGCGACTCTACGGTTGGGGACTCCAACGAGCAAGACTCATGCGTAGCGTCTATTCTCTCAGTCTGACCGCCGTCATCGTTACGGCTCTGGCGATTCCATGCCTTCGCGCTCAGTATGGCCCCAAGGACGGTCAAGACCTTCCACCGTCCGATCTGGATCGCGTACAGGCCGGATCGCGTACAGGCCGGCCAGGCCGCGCCTGATTTCACCCTGCCCCAATCCGGCGGTGAATCGCTCACTCTGTCGTCTCTGCGCGGCAAAAATGTAGTTCTCGTGTTCTACCGGGGCCACTGGTGACCCTTCTGCACGAAGCAACTCGTGGAGTTGCAAAGTTTGCTGCCCGAGGAGCGCAAGAAGGACACCCTAATTGTTGGCGTCGCCCCGGATACGCTCGAAGACATCGTCAAGATGATCCCCAAGGTGCAATCGAAGACGAATCGAGACTTCGTGGTTACCCTCCTCAGCGATGCGAATCACAAAGTCATCGACCGCTATGGACTGCTCAATGCGAGAGCTGCCCAGCGCGGCCGCAACCTGCCGCATCCGACGACCTGCGTCATCGACAAGACCCAGACGATCCGCTGGAAGTTCACCGAGGTCGATTACAAGATCCGGCCAACCAACGAGATGATTCTGGCCGAACTCGGCAAGATCCAGTAAGACCGATTGTGTGCAGCGGCGCGCGATGCCGCGCTGATTCAGCGATCGGGCCGATGAGGCTTTCCCCTTTGGGGCCTGGCTACTCGTAGCGCAGAGCGACGATCGGATCCAGTTTGGCGGCGCGGTTGGCGGGGTAGTATCCGAAGAAGAGACCGACTCCGACTGAGATCGTAAATCCCAGAAAAACCCACACAGCGGAAACATCCACCGGCATTGCTGGATAGATCGCCGTGACGACCCATCCGAGACCGCTCCCAACCAGAATTCCGATCACGCCTCCGGCGCCGGTGAGCGCCATCGCCTCAATCAAGAACTGCAGTCGAATGTCCTGCCGCCGGGCTCCGACGGCCTTGCGGACGCCAATCTCGTGGGTTCGCTGCGTGACCGAGACCAGCATGATGTTCATCACGCCGATGCCTCCGACCAGCAGTGCGATCGAGCTGATCGAGAAGGTCAGCAGGAACAGGGCGCCCGTCGTCTGCGCCCACATCTGAGCGAAGAACTCCGGCATCGCCAGCTCGAAATCGTTTTCCTCCCTCGCCGGGACACGTCTGCGCCGCCGCAGCACGGACACGACTTCGTCGACCGCCTTGTGGAGTTGAGACGTGTCGCGAACGGAAATAGCCATGAAGTGTTCCCGGATTTCAGGGTAGAGCTTGTGGAACGTCGAGTAGGGAATGCAGGCGAATTGATCAATCCCAGGGCCCCCGAAAAGCCCTTCGTCTTTGACGTAAATCCCGATGACCTCGAAGGCCACTCCGTTGAGGCGAACGGTGCGGCCCACGGGATCGCTATGCGGGAACAAACTGTCGGCGATTCCTTGTCCCAGCACGACAACGAAGCGCGCGTGATCTTGGTCGTAGCGCGAGATCAAGCGCCCTTCCTGCACATCGAAAGCCGGGATTGCATCGGAGTAGTGCTCGTCCACTCCCCGTAGGATGACACTCGTCACCTGCTGGTTGCGGTAGCGGATTTCGTTCTCGTGTCCGCCGATGAAGATAGCCCGGTTCAGGAAGGCTGTGGCGAACTCAACGTTGGGGCAGGATTCCCGAATGGCCAGGGCATCGTCGTAAGTGAGATATTTTCGCAAGCGCATCTCCTCGGAAAGCCGGCCAAAGGGAGTGTTCTGAACCCGCAGAATGAAGAAGACTTTGGAACCCAGCATCTGGATGCGGCCGACGACGTCGTTGTTCAGCCCTTCAATGATGGAGGCGACAATAATTACGGAGGCGACACCGATGACGACGCCCAAAAGTGTCAGAAAAGACCGAAACTTTTGGGTGCGGATGGAGTCGAAAGCGACCCCAACATTCTCTTTGAGCTGTGCCGTTGTCATTCCGGAAATCCCGCCGCAAGGCGTGCAAGAATCAGGGGCGGTTTGCTTCGCGCCACGGTAAGCCTTTTCAAACCGGCAACCACTCAGGACAGGGCCAGGCGCCGTCCCGATTCTTTCATTCGCTTTCTTCTCTACTCGCTACGCAACGCCTCGATCGGATCAAGTTCAGCGGCTTTCATTGCCGGATAGATTCCGAAAAACAGGCCGACACTGGAGGCGAGTGCAACGCCCAACAGCGCAACCCGCCAGTCCACTGTCGCGGGCAGCACGGAAAACCACCGCAGCAGCAGGGCGGCCGCGAAGCCCAGCAGCACTCCGATCGCGCCACCGACCAACGACTGCAGAACGCTTTCCGCCAAGAACTGCCCAACGATGTCGTCGCGATTTGCGCCACAAGCCCGGCGGACGCCAATCTCTTTCGTGCGCTCGGTCACGCTGACGAGCATGATATTCATGATCACGATGCCGCCGACCACGGCCGCGATGGAGGAAACACTAAGGAAGACGAAGAAGAAGGACGAGCTGATCTTTTCCCACAGCTCGATGTAGCTGTCGGAAGTGCCGATATAGAAATTCTCCTTCCGCAGGCCGGTAATGCCGCGCCGGGACCTCATGATGACGCGGGCTTGGTCTTGGGCGCGCTCGAAGATTACGGCTCCGCCCGCGGCTTGAATCTCCAAAGTCAGGCTGTGCCTTGCGCCGCGCACCCGGAAGAAGGTATCGAGCGGAACCACGATAAAAGAGTCCTGGGCATTGCCTAGCACGGAGCCGATTCGCTCGAACGTACCGATCACGAGCATCGGATCTTTGCCTACCCTCACCTCGTGTCCGATCGGATCAACAGCGGGGAACAACTGCTCCGTCAGATCATCGCCGAGCAGGCACACGGGAGCGCCGTGGCGATTCTCGGCCGCGGAGAAATAGCGCCCGCGTTCAACCGTCAGAGTGCCGATGCCGGCCATGTTGGGCGTCTGGCCACGGATGGACACATCGCGCATTTCCTGGTTCTTGTAGCGCACCGCAATCCTGCTGGAAACCGTGGCTCCAACGTTCGCGCACAGCGGGCACGATTCCCGCACAGCGGCCATGTCTTCGCGCAGGACGTCCGGGTTGCGCCGCGCCCGCCTGGCCTCCTCAAAGTTGGTCGTTGCGAAAGGGGTCTTGGCGATGCGGAAGACGTCCGTGCCGAGATTGGCGATTTTCTCCTCCACGTAAGTGTTCGCGCCGACGATGAGGGTGATCACCGTCATCAGCGTTGCGACCCCCATTGTCAACCCCAAGATCGTGAGGAATGAACGCAGCCGGTACGTTCTCATCGCCTCGGTGGCCAACGAGATATTTGTGCTTAAATCCGTCATCGGCGCCGGGGGGGGCGGCCCCTGCTTCATTATCATTCATTGCTTATGCCACTCCTTTCACCGAGAGGAGGGTGTCGCTGCTCATGGATCGTCCGGGGAAAGGTTGTCGTCGTTCGAGCGCGGGGCGGCCCATTTTCGACTAACATGAGGAATCCCGTTTCGCTCTCTCAGGCGAGGGCGGCGGCGAACAGCTTTCGATGATTATCGGACTCACGGGCACGAACGGAGCCGGCAAGACGGTTAGCGCCGAGCACTTGCGGACCAAGGGTTTTGAATATCACTCTCTCTCCGATGAGATTCGCGTTGAACTGGATTCCATTGGGCGCGAGGCGACCAGAGAGAATCTCATTGAGATGGGGAACCAGCTTCGCGCCGAGCATGGCCCGGCGGTGCTCGCGGGCCGCATCAAGTCCCGGCTGCGCGCGGACCGCAATTACGTCATCGACTCGATTCGAAACCCCTATGAGGTGAACTTACTTCGAGCGGATAAGGAATTTCATCTGCTCCATCTTGACGGCCCTGTCGAAGTTCGCTACGAGCGGGTGCGCCGGCGGGGCGGCCCGCGCACCCCAAAGTCTCTGCAAGAGTTCGTCGAGCAAGAGCGGCGCGAGACCGGCAGCGATGACCCCAAGCATCAGCAGTTGCGGGCCTGCTACGAGCTGGCGGACGCGACGCTTGTGAATGGCGGCGCGATCGAGGACCTGCATCGCCGGCTGGATGAACGGGCCAGGGGCTGGCTGATGTCAGTCACCAGGCCGAGCTGGGACGAGTACTTCATGAAGATCGCACGGATTGCCTCGTTGCGAAGCAACTGCATGAAGCGCAAGGTCGCGGCCGTGGTCGTCAAGGACCGCCGCATTATCTCAACCGGTTACAACGGTACGCCCCGCGGCACTAAGAACTGCAACGAAGGCGGCTGCCCCCGCTGCAATTCGATGGCTCCCAGCGGCACGCAGTTGGGCGAGTGCCTTTGCTCGCACGCCGAGGAGAATGCCATTGTTCAAGCCGCCTATCACGGCATCGGCGTGGGCGGCTCGACGATCTATTCCACGTTCTCCCCTTGCCTGATCTGCACCAAGATGATCATCAACTCCGGCATCGAGGAGGTCGTGTACGACCTCGACTATCCGCTGAACGAGGTGGCCCAGGGGCTGCTCGAAGAAGCGGGCGTCAAGGCGCGTCACCTGAAGATCGACTAGCCTGCATTTCTGCTTGGAGACTTCCGTCCGCGTCCTGGAGTTTCTACATTCTGTGCAGACAGGGGGGAGGAACCGCTCTGAGGTGGCGCGCGCCTCCTGGCGGGCAGCGTCGGCCTCCGGGCCGACGTGCGCGGACTTCCGTCCGCGCCTCTGCGGCTGCGTGTCGAGGTTACGTCGCCAAGAATGGCTTTGCGGCAGGCGGTTCGGCTGCGGTCCACCCCTCCTCGCTATCATGAGAGGTTTCAACCTCCCGGCACGTGGCGAAAAAACAATACTCCTATTTTCAACCTCCGGCTCGAATTTTGATGGGCCCCGGCCCCAGCATGGTTGATCCGCGCGTCCAGCTCGCGACGGGTGCATCAGCAGTGGGGTACCTGGACCCGGCGGCGTTCGAAGTCCTGGATGACATCAGACAACTGCTTCAGTATGTATTTCAGACTGAGAACGAGTTCACTTTGGCCGTCACAGGAACGGCTGAGCAAGTTTACGTACGTCAGGGTGAGGCGGACGCCGGGTAGATGCCGGACATGTATTGGAAGGGAAATCCCAAGTGAAATTCGCGGTATACGGCGCCGGAGCCATTGGGGCCTTCATGGGGGCGCGCCTGATGAATGCCGGCAACGAAGTTGCGCTCATCGCCCGAGGGCCCCATCTGGAGGCGATGCGCGCCAAAGGCCTGCGAATTCGCAGCCCGGTCGTCGGGGATTTTGAGTGTCGTCCGCAAGTGACAAACGACGCGGCTGATATCGGCGAAGTCGATGCCGTTATTTTGGGGGTCAAGGCTCACGGCCTGACAGCGATTGCTCCCAAGCTGGGTCCGTTGCTGGGTCCGGATACGATCGTCGTGACCACTCAGAACGGCATCCCGTGGTGGTATTTCCACGGTCTCGGCGGGCAGTGGCAGGGGACTCACCTGGAATCGGTTGACCCCGGCGGAGTCATTGCCGCTCACATTGAGGCGCGCCGAGTGATCGGTTGTCTCGCCTACTGCTCGTCGAAGGTGGTCGAGCCCGGTGTGATCGAACATCTCGAGGGCGTGCGTTTCCCGCTCGGGGAGCCGGATATGACTCGCGGCGGCCGCATCCAAGAGCTGGCCGCCATCTTCAGCGCCGCCGGACTCAAGGCCCCGATCCGGGCGGACATGCGGCACGACATTTGGGTGAAGGTTCTCGGCAACGCCGCCTTGAACCCCATCAGCGCTCTGACGCGGGCTACGTTGCTGGACATCCTGCAACACCCGCCGACCAGGGAATTAGTGCGGGCGCTGATGCAAGAGGTAGTGCGGGTGGCCGCGGCGCTCGGCGTAAAGATCCGCATCACGATCGACAAGCGCCTGGAGGGAGCCGAAAAAATCGGCCATCACAAGACCTCGATGCTGCAGGACGTGGAGGCGGGCCGTCCGATCGAGCTGGAACCGATCGTCGGGGCCGTTATCGAGTTGGCTGAGAAAACCGGCGTCGAGGTTCCGAATCTGCGCGCGATGTACGCCTGCACCCGTTTACTCGCCAAACCCCAGAATCAAGCGTAGCCCTATGACCAGACGTCTTTTCATGCTGTCTTTGCTGCCCGTCGCGTCTGTTTTCGCAGGGCCGGCCGAAGTTGCCGAGGGACTCCTTCAAGACCCCCAAAGTCCAGCAAGCATTGAAGTTCGTCCGCGTCAATGAGCCCAAAATCATTGAAGAGAGGAAGGAGGCCTGCACCATGTCCGCATGGACGAAGCCGGCAACGTGCTGGGCGTGCGGCCGGGCTGGCGGGTTATCCTTTGATCTAGGACGTTCTACAAAGAGGCAACCGACATGAAGCATAAGGCCCATTGGCTGGCAGTCGGAGTCCTCAGCGGGGTAGCGGGGTTTATTTTGAGCCTCCCACCGGCTATGCCGCCGAGTGCCAGCCCGTCAGGCGAACACGGCGAGCAACAGCGGCTGGTGGAGGCCTACGGCCAACTGCCGCTCTACTTCATTGAGAACCAGGGCCAGCTAGACTCTCAGGTCAGCTACTACATCCAGGGCCGTGACAAGAGCATCTATTTCACGCCCGCGGGGGTGACGTTTGCGCTGCGAGGCCCCGACCCGGAGGCTCTCGAAGAGGAATCGCCTGTTTCCCGCATTTCGTACCGGGCCGGGAGCAGGTGGGGCCGTGGCGCCAGCGAGGTGGCGCGGCGCTGGGTGGTGAAGCTGGACTTTGTGGGCGCCAATGCGGATGTGCGCCCGAGAGGAGAAGAGCCGACCCCGGCCATCGTCAGCTATTTCAAGGGTCCTCGCGAGGAGTGGAAGGTGGGGCTGCCGACCTACGCCGGCCTGATCTATGAGGATCTCTGGCCGGGGATTGATCTGATCTACACGGGGACGGTGGACCGGCTGAAATATACGTTTCTGGTGAAGCCGGGCGCCGACCCCGATCAGATCCGGCTGGCGTATCGTGGGGCTGAGGTCCAATTGAACGAGGGGGGGCAACTGGAAGTTTCCACACCGCTGGGAGGCTTTCAGGATGACAAACCGTACGTCTACCAGGAGGACGATGGGCAGCGCGAGGGGGTGGCGGCGGCCTATATCCTGAAAGGCGAGGGTGGAGGGGAAGGGCAGGTCTACGGCTTTCGTGTGGGGGCGTATAATCCCGGCCTGCCGCTGGTGATCGATCCTGCCGTGCTAGTCTACGCTGGCTACATCGGCGGTGCCGGTTTTGACGAGGGTCGCGGGATTGCCGTTGACCATTCCGGCAACGCCTACGTGACGGGCCTGACCAGCTCGCTTGACTTCCCGACGGCGAATGCCCTGCAGCCCGCTTTCGGCGGCTTCCAATTTGATGCTTTCGTGGCGAAGCTCGATCCCACGGGCTCTGCGCTAGTGTACTCCACCTTCCTTGGCGGGAGCCGAAATGACGTCTGCAACGCGATCGCCGTGGATGTCGTCGGCAACGCCTATGTGACGGGCCAGACCTTTTCGATCGACTTCCCTACGATGAATCCGTTGTACCCGGCTGGCCCCGGCGGGATCTTCGGCCGTGATGCCTTCGTGGCGAAGCTCGATGCTACGGGCTCGACGCTGATCTACTCGACTTACTTAGCCGGCTCCGGCAATGACAGCGGCGACGCGATCGCCGTGGATGTCGGCGGGAACGCCTATGTGGCGGGTGTTACTACCGCACTTGACTTTCCAACCGTCAACGCTTTCCAACCGACTCTCCGTGGCTTCAGAGACGCCTTTATCGCGAAGTTGAATCCTGCCGGCTCGGCTCTCGTCTACTCCACGTATCTCGGCGGCAGCGACCACTTTGGCCTGTCAGAGAATGTCGGTGGCATTGCCGTGGATGTTGCTGGCAGCGCCTACGTGACCGGCACGACCCCTTCGACGGACTTCCCCACCGCGAATGCTTTACAGCCAGTTTTCGGGGTTCCCATCGACGCCTTCGTGGCGAAGTTAGATCCCACTGGCTCACAGCTCGTCTACTCCACGTATCTCGGCGGTGGCCGCACCGACAGAGGTTACGGCATAGCCGTGGATGCTCTCGGCCAAGCCTATGTCACGGGCCTGACCTCATCATTCGACTTCCCAACAGCGAATGCCCTGCAGTCCGCTTTCGGCGGCTTCCAAGATGCCTTTGTAGCGAAGCTCGATCCCACGGGCTCTGCGCTAGTGTACTCCACCTACCTTGGCGGCAGCGACTCTGACAGCAGCCACGCCCTAACCGTGGACAACGCCGGCAACGCTTACGTCACTGGCACCACTGAGTCCACAGAGGCGAGCTTTCCGGTAGTCGTGGGGCCAGACCTGACCTTCAATGGCGGCCTTGGAGACGCCTTTGTGGCCAAGGTGAACCCTGGCGGCACGGCGCTGGTCTACGCCGGGTACATAGGCGGTAGCAGTTTTGACACAGGCAGCGGGATTGCCGTTGACCAGGCCGGCAATGCTTACGTCACCGGGTCCACTGGCTCCACGGAGGCTAGCTTCCCGGTAACCGTGGGGCCGGACCTGACCTTCAATGGGAGCGGCGACGCCTTCGTGGCCAAGATCGCCTCACCTGCTCCATTCATACGGTCAGAGGGAATCTTGAATGCCGCCAGCTTTCTAAGTGGGCCATTCGCCCCAGCCGCAATCGTCTCCCTGTTTGGATTGGACCTCGCAAGCACGACTGCGCAGGCGGAAGTGATCCCACTGCCAACTTCGCTCGCGGGAACAACGGTGACAGTCACTGACAGCACAGGAATCGAGCACCAAGCTCCGCTGTTCTTTGTTTCTGCTGTGCAAATCAACTGCGTCATTCCACCGGAAACAGCTATAGGTTCGGCCAACGTTACTGTAACGACCGCGGATGGAAAAAGCTCCACGGCTAGCATTCAGATCGAAGCGGTAGCGCCGGGTCTGTTTGCAGCAAATGCCACGGGCAAGGGTGTGGCGGCCGCGCTCTTCCTGCGCGTTGCCGCCGACGGTACGCGGACCCAAGACTTGATCTTTGACCTCGATACGCGTAGCGCTGTCCCGATCAACCTCGGCCCCGAAGTGGATCAGCTTTTTCTCTTGCTGTTCGGCACAGGCATTCGCGGCTTCAGTTCCCAAATCACCGCGACGGTTGGAGGTGAGAATGTCGCTGTGCTGGGCGCGCTACCCCAGGGCGAGTTCGTCGGGCTGGACCAAGTCAACATCGGCCCGCTGCCCAGATCCCTCGCCGGCCGGGGAGAAGTGGATATCATCCTCACCGCCGATGGCAAACAAGCCAACACGGTGACGGTCAACATTGAGTAAGTAGCTTGGAGTAAGTACCACCCGTGCTACCTGTCGACGCCGTAAGATGGGACCCCAGCGTCGTTTGGGTTGCAACCGTCATGGGCAGAACTTCTTCGGTTGGCAAGGCGCGGCTGTTCTGGGTTCGCGTGATACCGCCTGGACGGAGCAACGTTAGTCCACCGCGCGTGCGACCGCTTGGCTCAACCTCGCCAAACCCGCCTGGACATCCGCACCCAAATGCACTCGCAGCGCCCGGCGGTTGCGCTCGGCGAGAACCTCGAAATCCCCGCGTGCCTGAGCCGCTTTGACGACGCCAAAGGTGTACTTCTGACCGGGCACCGGCAGATCGGCGGCATCATCGCAAGTAATCTGCAGGAATACGCCCGTGTTTGGCCCCCCCTTGTAAGCTTGTCCGGTCGAGTGCAAAAACCGCGGTCCAAAACCTAGGCAGGTGGCGGCCTTCGTTTTGTCGCGGACGACCTTTCGAACTTCCTGGAGCGAACTCTCGTGCGCCGCGTTCATTTCGACATAGGCAAGCAGTGCCAAGTAGTCGCCGGCCGAGAGTCGTCCGAGATGAGCCCGAACGTAGCTGTCGAGCGACTTCTCGACGCCCGCTTTTTCGGCGAGCACGGAGGCGTTCTTGTCATCGGCGAACAACTGGATGCCGTTGTCCTCGACAATCGGTTCCTCGGGCGGCAACGAGCCGGTCTTCTCGAACTCAGAAGTCAGCTTTCGGGTCGCAAGCTTGCTGGCCTCGACGTCGGGCTGATCAAAGGGATTGATGCCCATGAGGGAACCCGCGACCGCCGTGGCAATCTCCCAGCGGAAGAACTCCTGTCCCAGGCCGTAGATGTCCGGGATGCTGATCCGCACAAGCGGCTGACCGGCGGCTTCAAGGGCGCCGGCTGCCTGTTCTTGGGAAGCGTCGATGCCCGTATCGAGGCGCAAATAGACGAATATGCGGTCGTCGCCGTAGACCTCGGGCGGACCCAACGGTTCACGGTCGACCGGGATCAGCCCCTTGCCCAGCTTTCCGGTGGATTCCGCCAGCAACTGCTCGAGCCATGCGCCCAGGCCCTGAATGCCCGGAGAAGAAATGATGGTGATCTTGTCGCGGCCCTCGCCGGCAAGCACCCCAAGGACATTGCCGAGCACGACGCCCGGGTTGTCGCGGGCGGGCACGAACGCTGAACAAGAAACCGCCATCTCGCCGGCGCGATCGAGGAACCGTTTCGTATCGATACCGATTGCGGCGGCCGGCGCCATTCCAAAATCCGAGAGCGCGGAATAACGCCCACCGATGCTGGGCACGCCGTGGAAAATGTGGCGAACTTTTTCGCTTTGAGCGGCTTGCTCCAGTTGGGAGCCGGGGTCGGTCACCACGACAAACTGCTTACTTGCGTTCTCGCGCCCGGCCACTTCGGCGACGCGCTCGAAAAAGTATTGCTTGAAGATGTTCGGCTCGAGGGTGCTCCCGGACTTACTGGCAACAATGAAAAGGGTCTTCGCAAGGTCAACTTTGTCCTCGAGTGTTTTGACCTGAGCCGGGTCGGTCGAGTCGAGAACGTGCAGCTCGGGGAAACCTTGCTGCTGGCCGAAGGTCATCCCGAGCACCTCGGGGCACATGCTCGAGCCCCCCATGCCGAGAACCACGGCATGGGAGAAGCTCTCGGCTTTCACGTCGCCGGCCAGTTCCCTTAGATGCTCACCGTGAGCGAGCTGGTGCTCAATAATCCTTAACCAGCCGAGCCATTTGGATTCATCCGATCGCGTCCAAAGTGTCGTGTCCCGGTCCCACAAGCGGCGTGGCTTGCCGTTCACCAGCCAATCGTCGAGACTCGCATCCACCTTCGCTTGCAGCTCCGCCGGCAGGGAATAGGACTGCGGATTCACTTTCGCCGCGGCGGCCCTTGGATCGTCGCCAAGCTCCGATTCGCCGGGTTGCAGGCGGCGTTCATCCGCGGTTGGATTTGAGGATATGACCATAATTCTAGTTCGAGCAGACAGAGAGCACCAGGAACGAGCGGGCTATCTCTGAAATCCTGATTTCTTCTCGCTCTGCTCGACCGTCAGGTCCCACGGTTGCGGCGGCAAGGGATCGTAACGCGGACGGGCGTCCTTGCTGGGAAACGTCTCCACCACCGCTGCCGGCGATCGGCGGGCGGTTGAGGGTTGCCGGAGAGCGGGATTTTCGCTGATTGAAGCAAAGTGGCCTTTTCGCGGCGGCGGTCGTCGTTTTCGAGGCACTATACACGTTAAAGTTCGACTCTGGGGCGCTGTGGCATGAATTTGGGGATATGCGTAAGTCATTTTGTTTCAGTGTTCTGGGAGAGGTTGTTGCAGTTTTCTACAGGAAATGTAAGGGTTTGGGCATTTTTGGCCGTCGCAGAGGCCAGTTCGCGTTTTCTTTGGTTTATGGATGATCGTTTGTCGCTCGATTGATTCACCCGATTGATTCACCGCTATCAGCATAGCGGATCGATTACGGGCGTTTTTTCCTGTGCGGGAAAGATGTATTGAAAACACGGGGAATATTCTTCTTAAAAATCCGTGACTGGCCGGAGGATGTCCGGAAGACCACCACCAGCGACGTTAAACAACTATAAGGGTAGTGGGGGCTGCGGGTACGGATGGGATTATCTTCTGATACGAAAAAGGGACGCCTTGCCGCATGATTGCGCGAATCTCGGGCTATAAGTAGGGCGGTGGCGTGGGAAGGTGCGGGGGCCCAATCCGTGGCACCGGACCCGATCGCAGGGCTCGCCGTGCCCGCAAGGGTCGCGTAGCGCTACAATCTGACCATCAAACCGCCATGGCCGAAACACCGGAAAAGATAGCCCGCCGTCGCATCGAGGATGCCGCTCGCACGGGCGCCGAACGCCTCGATTTGACTAGGCTGGGGCTGACCGCCCTGCCGCCGGAAATCGTCCAACTCCGAAACCTCCGGACGCTCACCCTGGCCAACAATCGGTTGACCGCCCTGCCGCCGGAAATCGTCCAACTCCAAAACCTCCTGATGCTCACCCTGGCCAACAATCAGTTGACCGCCCTGCCGCCGGAAATCATCCAACTCCAAAACCTCCAGACGCTCACCCTGGCCAACAATCAGTTGACCGCCCTGCCGCCGGAAATCGTCCAACTCCAAAACCTCCGGACGCTCACCCTGGCCAATAATCAGTTGACCGCCCTGCCGCGGGAAATCGTCCAACTCCAAAACCTCCAGCAGCTCGCCCTGGCCAATAATCAGTTGACCGCCCTGCCGCCGGAAATCGTCCGACTCCGAAACCTCCAGCACCTAGCCCTGGCCAATAATCAGTTAACCGCCTTGCCGACGGAAATCGGCCACCTCCAAGACATCAAGCAGCTCAGCCTGTCCGACAATCAGTTAACCGCCCTGCCGCCGGAATTCGGCCAACTCCAAAATCTTCAGGTGCTCACTCTGTCCGATAACCCGCTGCCCGAGCCGTATCCGGAGTTGATCGAGCGGGGTACTGCGGCTCTCCTCAGCTACCTGCGCAGCCTGGCGAAAGAGAGCACGCCCCAATACGAGGCGAAGCTGCTTCTGGTAGGCGAAGGCAACGTCGGCAAGACGTCGCTCGTGGCGGCAATGGCGGCGGAACCGGCCAAACGAAAACAAGTCTTCATAAAGGACCGCGAGACGACCCACGGAATCAACCTGGGCCAACTGAAGCTCGATCATCCCGGCGGTCACGAAGCCAAACGGATCACGCTGAACACCTGGGACTTCGGCGGGCAAGAAGTCTACCGCATCACGCACCAGTTCTTCTTCAGCAAGCGCTCGCTCTATCTGCTCGTCTGGTGGCCGCGCGAGGGTCAAGAAGCTGGCGGTGTGAAAGGCTGGCTCAAGCGCATCCGGCTGCGCGTGCCAGACGCCCGGGTGATCCTGGTTTCGACCCGCGCCGACGAACCTCGCCAGCCCGAAATCGATTACCGGGAACTCGAACGCGCCTTCCCCGGCACGCTCGCCGGCCACCACGCCGTCGATAGCAAAAGCGGGACAGGCGTTGACGAACTGCTCGCGGCCATCGCCGGCGAGGCGGCCAAGCTCCCCCAGATGGGCGCGAAAATGAGCCACCGGTGGATCGCAACACGCGACGAGGTGCTGGCAAAAGAAAAGCCCCAAATCGTGCGCGCGGACTTCCAGACCATCGCCCACCAACACGAGCTGGACGAAAGGGCCACCGAGACGCTGCTCGATCTGTTACACGACCTGGGCCGTATCGTCTACTACGGCGACGACGACGGCCTGCGCGACTCGGTCGTCATCAAGCCGGAGTGGCTAACCAAGGCAATCGGATATGTCCTCGAAGACAAAACCACGCGCGAGGCGAAGGGCGAGTTACCACACAACCGTCTCAGAGAAATCTGGTACGACCACAACGAGCCGACCTTCGAGCGCTATGAGCCGTCGTGTCATCCTTTCTTCCTCCGGCTGATGGAGAAATTTGACATCTCCTACCGCTTCCCAGGCGAAAAGGCCAGCCTGGTTGGCCAACTCGTGCCCTACGAGAGGCCCGAGCTGCCGTGGGACGCGGAATCGAAAATGCCCAAGAACTGGCGCGAGCTCGCTGTTGTTTGCTCGATGGACGACGAGCCGCCCGGGATCGTCGCCTGGTTGACCGTCCGCAATCACAAGTACGTCTGGCAGCGGCTCCATTGGCGGCGGGGCGTGTTCGTCTCTCACCGGGGCCAAGAAGGGCTCATTGAGCAGTTGGACCCCACCGAGCTTCTGCTTACCGTTCGCGGCCGCTCGCCGGAGCATCTTTTGGGTCTGTTGAGGGACAGCCTTACCACCCTGATTGGCCAGCGTTGGGATGGACTAAAGCACGAACTGCTCGTGCCGTGTCCGGGTACCAAGAAGAGTGGCGACCCCTGCGATTTCCGGTTTGGGTTGGAGGACTTGCAAGGACTTCGCGAGGACGGCATCCCGGACCAGCGGTGTGTCCGCTGCCGCCAGGTTCAGGACGTCGGGGTGTTGCTCACCGGCCTGGAGGCACCGACCACCTCGGTCGTCGAACGTCTGGATGAGATTTATGCGCACGTCACAGCTATTACTTCCAGAACACGACGCGTCGAAGGGAAACTCGATGAGCACCGAAACGAAAGCGCCGAGCAGATGCGAATCTTGCTCAAAGTGCTGGGCGCCGAGAAACGCGAAAGCCCCGGGCTTTTCACGATCGTCCCGCTCGGCGGCGGACCTCTCCGAAACAAGTACGAGTTGACGTTGTGGTGCGAGCACCCGGGCCACGAACATCCCTGCGATAACGGCGAATTCACATTCAAGCGGCCCAAGAAGTGGGTCATTCAAGCCGCACCTTACTTGTCGATCGTCGGCAAGTCATTGCGCGTCGTCGTCGCGCTGGCCGGACTGCCCGGGGCGGGGCAGCTCATCGCAGAGGCGACCTCGAAGCAGCTCGGTGCGATGGAGAAGCTGACGAAGGAGCTGGTTCCTGATCGCGTACCCGGCGGCGACAAGGCAGACGAGGGCAGCGGCCTAACGCGCGCTCAGGGAGAAGCCTTCCGGCAATTCCAGTCGCTGCTCTTCGAGCTGGACAAAGACCGCAAGTGGGCGGGCATGCGGCGTTTTCTCACGCCGGCCGGGGATTACCTATGGATCTGTCCCGAGCACCATCGTGAGTACGACCCCGGCTTGCCGATCTTGCCGGGTTGATTGGGGCGCGGCGCACGGGATACAATCATGACCGTAGCGCTCTGGTTTGCAAAGGTCTCGCTCGCTCGCCTTACGTTAGGCCGGGAGGCCCAACGATATGTCGCCAAGAATGGCGACACGGCACGCAGGAATGCGTGCGCCAGTGTGCCCAGCATGGGCTGATTCTAGCAGGATGAAACGATCCTGCCGGGACCGATGGAGGTAACCGTAGGGAACCGCAGAGCGGAAGTCGTGGGGCGCAAGCCGCACGGTGAAAGCCGAAGGAAGCGGGGAACGAATACTTCGACTGTAGGAACACAAACCGGCAGAGAGGCCGCGTACGGGCGGTAAGCGTGCTGGCCACCGCGAAGCCCAATATCCATACGAGACGTGCGAGGTAGAGCCGGACGGCACGAAGGAACAGAATCAGCACCTTACCTGGGGAGAGTTGCCCCGTGAGAGCGGGGGAGAAGTCAGCAGAAGCCATAGTAGCCGAGAAGGCGGGTAATGCCGCTGGAGCAAAGGGCTGAAGGACCAAGGAGCAAAGCTAGAGGAGCGACTAGCATAGCGTGCAAGAGGTTTCCCGGAGTCCCGGACCGCAGGGTCCTTCCCCGCTGGGGGAACGAGACGGGGAGCAGGCGGAGGCAGAAGCGGTGGAACCGTGGCGGGCCAATGCCGGCGGGAACCCGAGCGTGAGCCGCGAGACTCTCGACAGAAAGTGATGCACGACGATCTGATGGAACAAGTGGCGGCCGAAGAGAACCTGCGGCGTGCGCTGGGGGCGGTCAAACGCAACCGCGGCGCGGCGGGCATCGACGGCATGACCACCGAACAACTCGAATCCCACTTGGCACGCCACGGTGAAAAGATCCGGGCGAAACTGCTGGCGGGGCGCTGGACGCCGAGTCCCGTGCGGCGGGTAGAGAAACCCAAACCGCACGGAGGCCAACGGCTGTTGGGCATCCCGACGGTGATGGACCGGCTGCTGCAGCAAGCGTTGCTGCAAGTTTTGACGCCGATCTTTGAGCCTGGTTTTGGGAGCCGATGTTCAGCGAGTCGAGCTACGGATTTCGGCCGGGGCGGAGCGCGCATGAGGCGGTACGCGTGGCACAGGGATACGTCCGCGAGGGCAAGGACTGGGTGGTGGATATTGACATCGCCAAGTTCTTCGACCATGTGAATCACGACATTCTGATGCGACGGATCGCGCAAGTGATTCGGGACAAAAGGATCTTAAGATTGACAGGCCGGTATTTGAGGGCCGGAGTACTGCTGAACGGGGTGCTGGTCAAGAGCGAGGAGGGCACGCCGCAAGGCGGGCCGCTGTCTCCATTGCTGGCGAACATCTACCTGGATGCACTGGATCGGGAACTGGAGAACCGCGGGCTGAGTTTTTGCCGTTATGCCGACGACTGCAACATTTATGTGAGCAGCGAAGCGGCGGCGAAGCGGGTGCTGGCGGGGATCTGGAGCTGGATCGAGCAACATCTGCGACTGCAAGTGAACGAGGCGAAGAGCGGGGCGGGGCGGCCTTGGGAACGGAAGTTTCTGGGGTTTCGCATCAACCGCCGGGGGCAGCGGGAAGTGGCGCCGCAAAGTGTCGAGCGGCTCCAGCAGAAGGTGCGAGAGATATGGCGCAGTTGCCGCAGTGTCACGAACCGGGAATTACGCGACGAGTGGCGGCGGTATATCGTCGGCTGGTGGGGTTACTACCGGCTGGCCGAGGATCGGCGCGCGGTCTTTTGGCTGGAAAGCTGGATTCGGCGGCACATTCGGAAGTGCTTCTGGCTGCGCTGGCACAGCGTGCGGGGTCGCTGCCGCGCATTGCGGCGCTTGGGCGTGCCCGAGCGGATGCTGCGCTATGTGCCGACGCGTCGTGGCGCTTGGTTTGTCGCGGCGCGGGCGATGATGCATCGGGCCCTGTCGAAACGTAGTTTGCAGCGTTACGGATTTGTGATGCCATCGGATCTCGCGGCCAGCCGGTAAGCCGCTGGGTCCAACCGCCGGATACGGAAAACCGTACGTCCGGTGGTGTGGGAGGGTGCCGGGGCGCAATCCCCGGTACCCGACCCGATCGTCGGGGCGGCGCCTCGCACTGACGGGCCTCTCAGGCACTTCGCCTCGCCACGTGGTGAGAAAAGCGGGTTGAGAAAAGCGGGCTACAGCCATTCCTCCGATTCGCCGATCGTTAAGGGGGGCCGAGCGCATCACGCTTCGCGGCGGCGGACTCCCTCTGGCTCAACGGCTCAAGTTGCACAAGTGGAACCAATGTCCAAAGAGACGGCAACGGTAGCAGGCCCCAGGCTGCCGGCGGGCGTCATCAGGAGGCTGCGGTGCCCGGCGTGCCGCTCAAAGCTGCAGTTGGACCACGATCGTTGCTGCTGCCAGGCCCCGGCTTGCCGTCGTGAGTTTCCGGTTAAGAGCGGCGTCCCCATTCTGATTGACCACAGGCTGAGCGTCTTCGGAGAGTGCGGCCAGCGAGAATCAAAGCCGCCTCGGAGTGGCCCCGCGGCGACAGCGAAGCGGCTGGCGGGCGCGCTGCTGCCAAGCCTTGGCAAGAACATCGGCGCTAAACAGGCCTACGCCAAGTTCGCTGAAATGCTGCTGGCCATCTCGAGGAAGCCCAAGGTGCTCGTTGTTGGCGGCGCGAGGGTCGGCGCCGGCCTCGACACGATTCTGAACCATGAATCGATCGAATTCATCGAGTCCGACGTGTACCTGAGCCGGCGGACGGCGCTGGTTTGCGACGCCCACCAGATCCCTTTTGAGGAGGAAACGTTCGACGGTGTGATCGTGCAGGCAGTCCTCGAGCACGTGGCGGACCCGGCGGCCTGCGTCGAAGAGATTCACCGCGTGTTGAAGGCGCGGGGACTGGTCTATTCCGATACGCCGTTCATGCAGCAGGTGCATGCGGCCGGGCACGACTTTTCCCGCTTTACGCATGTCGGCCAGCGGCGGCTGTTCCGGAAGTTTGAAGAGGTAGCGAGCGGCGTGACCTGCGGACCGAGCATGGCGCTGGCCTGGGCCTACCAGTATTTCCTTCTAAGTTTCGTGCAATCGAAGCCGGCGCGCGCCCTGGCAGTGGCATTCGCGCGCCTGACGGGGTTTTGGCTCAAGTACCTGGACTACTATTTGATTCGCAAGCCGGGGGCGCTGGACGCTGCCTCGGCCTACTACTTTTTGGGGATGAAGGCCCGGCTTTGCCTTTCTGACCGCGAGATTGTTCTTCAGTACAAAGGAATCCAGAAGGAGTGACTCGCCTCAACATCCCCGCGGACCGATAATCGCCGCACTGAGCCGCCCTCCCGTATCCGCGGTGCGGGGCTGGAGCGGATCGGCGGAGTTTTTCCATTTCGGGCTGCCGGCGGTGCGCGATGCATGAGCAAGCATGAGGGTCGCCGTTGTACTCGAACACCGTTTTCTGCACAAGGCCGACGGCACCGTTTGGACCGACGGGCCTTTCAGTTACTCGTTTTTTTCACGCTACCTGAGCGTCTTCGATAGCGTACGGGTCGTTGCGCGGGTTTCGAAAGCGCGGGTTTCGAAAGCTCCCGGTTGCGCGCCGGGTCTGATCCGGGCCGGGGGAGCAGGGGTTTCATTCTTCCCAATGCCCTGCTATGTGGGGCCCGCGCAGTACCTGCTGAAATGCTGGAGCCTGTATCAAGCCGCCCGCAAAGCGGTGCGGGGCGCTGACGCGGTGATCCTGCGCGTTCCATCGCAAATCGCCACTTGCGTTGCGGCGGCCCTTCGCCACAGGGGACATCCTTTCGGCCTCGAGGTGGTGGGGGATCCTTGGGACGCCTTCGCTCCCGGCAGCCACGCTCATCGCCTGCGCCCCCTGTTCCGGTGGCACTACACACGCCGGCTGGCGCGGCAATGCCGCCAGGCCCGCGGGGTTTCCTACGTCACCGCAACAGCGCTGCAGGCTCGTTATGCTGCCAAGCCGGACGCTTTCACCACCCACTACTCAAGCGTCGAGCTCCCGGAGGAGGCGTTCGTCCAAGACGCTCGAACCTACAATGAGCCGCGGAGGCCCTTCCGGCTCGTCACGGTTGGATCTCTGGAGCACTTTTATAAGGGGCCCGACACTCTGATCGAGGCCTTGGCCTTGTGCACGCGAGAGGGGCTTGATTTGCAACTCGATTTCGTCGGGGACGGTCAGCGCCGCCCAGAGCTGGAAGCGCTGGCGGCGCGCCGCGGCCTAGAGTCAAGAGTGCGGTTTGCCGGTCAGCTTGCCTCGAAGGACGCCGTGCGCCAAACTCTGGATCAAGCGGACTTGTTCGTGCTGGCTTCACGTCAAGAGGGTGTCCCGCGGGCGATGATCGAGGCCATGGCGCGGGCGTTGCCGGCAGTGGGTACTCACGCCGGCGGAATCCCGGAACTGCTGCCGGGCGAATGCCGAGTGCCGCCGGACAGCCCGCTTCCGCTGGCACGCAAGCTGCGCGATATCATCACATCCCCAGGCAGGCTGGACGCCATGTCGTTCCGCAACCTGGCCAAGGCACGCGGCTATGCCGACGACGTTCTGCAGCCGCGCCGGGAAGCCTTCTATCGCCGTCTGAGAGAGGAAACGCAGGCGTGGCGGCAACAATGTTGGCGAGCGTCCGAGGCTGGTTTTTCAAGCGTGGAGAAGGCCATCTGAGGTTCTGCTGAAAAAGGTTCGCTCTGTTCCCCTTTCGTTCGCCTTAGCGATACCATGCGGCTAAAGAAGCGCTTGGCGGGGGTCGATCGAATCATGTGGGCAAGATTCTGGTGGTCGGCGGAGCCGGTTATATCGGCAGTGTACTGGTCAGGCGGTTGCTGGATGACGGTTACGAAGTGCGGGTCCTCGACCAGCTCCTATTTGGAGATCACTCGATCCGCCCGCTAACGGGGAGGGAGCGATTCCAGTTTATTGAAGGGGATTTCCGGGACGGCCGTCTTGTCGCTGAAGCCGCCCGGGGCGTTAATGCGCTGATTCATCTGGGAGCCATCGTAGGCGACCCGGCTTGCCAGATCGACGAGTCCGCGACATTGGAAACGAACTATGCCGCGACCGAGCTGCTTACGCAGGCGTGCCGCGACAGCGGCATCGGCCGCATGGTGTTCGCATCGACCTGTAGTGTTTACGGATTGACGGACGCCGTCGCCGACGAGGGCGCGCCACTCAGACCTCTTTCTCTTTACGCTCAGACCAAGACGGATTCGGAAAAAGTTGTTCTGGCTTCAAAGAGCCAAAGTTTCCACCCGACTGTATTGAGAATCGGGACGGTATTCGGCTGGTCGCCGCGTCCGCGCTTTGATCTTGCCGTGAATCTTCTGACTGCCCGAGCCTACTTCGAGCGCCGCATTGCCATTTACAACCGGCGGCAGTGGCGGCCGTTCGTCCATGTTGCTGATGTGGCCAAGGCATTTCGGCTGGTTCTGAAAGCTCCCGTGTCCGATGTGAGCGGCCAGGTGTTCAACCTGGGGGCCAACCAGATGAACTGCCGGCTGCAGCAAGTCGGCGAGGCGGTTCGGCAAGTCTACCCCGGGGTAGGAGTCGAGCACGAAACAAACTCAGACACGCGGACCTATCGGGTTTGCTTCGACAAGATCGAACAAGTTCTAGGGTTTCGCTCAACGCGAACCCTGGCCGACGGTATCAGGGAAATCCACGGCGCGCTTTCCCAAGGTTTGGTCGCGGATCCTTCCTCTCCGATTTATCACAATCACAAGCTGCTTTCTCTGCCGGGCAACGAGCTCAACAAACAGTTCAGCGCGCTGCGGGCAGTCCAGGGGACCGTCGCCGCAAGCGATGCCGCGGCCGGCGCTTGAACCGTCTTCGCATCGGATCTTGGGTTAGCGCACCGCGGTCCGGCTGCAGGACCACATGACTACGCGCCCAACGGGTGAAAGTGCCGCCCCATGAGGGGGCGGATGCTTGACGGCGGGCCGGAGGCCCGGCGCGGCAAGGCTGGAGCCGTGCGCCACATCGGGTTGAACCGGCTGGATGGCGTCGCGCGCTGGGGTTGCCGGGGCGAAGCCATCCCGAATTCGTTGCAGAATTCGTGTTACCCAGCACAAGCCGGTGTCTGTTCAGGATGATGTTCAAGTATTCCCTCTTGGGCGAACCAAGCCGCTCACTTTCGCTGTCTGGAGCTGCTGCGCCGGATTTTTGAGTAACTTTGGACTTGAGCGCTGCTCTTTAACCGCACAATAGCACGTTGGGAAGGGATATTTCAGCGTGCACGGCGTCAAGTTGTTGATATTAGAAACACTATTGTTTTAAACAATCCGTTACCGAAATGGTGGATTTGGGGAAATGCGCTGTTTTTTCGGGAGTTGGGTGTGTTCGCGATACGCGGTGATTTGTGGTTTGTCCCGATCGGTGCCGGGTGCGGATGAGAACGGGCTGGAGCGCGGACTTCCGTCCGCGCCTCTGCGTCGACGTATCGGCCTTATGGCGCCTAGAAAACGATCACCCCGAAACACGCGAAGAGTCCCGCAACGCGTCAAACCTGCGCGCGCGGCTCGGTTCTCCTACACGGGATCGGGCATTTTCCATGGGTCGCGATATTCCTTGGTTAGGAGCTTGCCGGCCTCGCGGTCGTCGATGAATTTCTCCTTGCTTGGGTCGAAGTGCAAAACCCGCCCGCTGCGGTAGCCGATCTCGCCCAAGTGCACGAGCCCGCAGGAAAGGTGCGCTACCTCGGCGTTCGCGACCGGCTGCTTGCGCGACTTCACACTGTCGAGAAAATTGTAGACGTGCTCGGGGTGGCCGGTCTTTCCGCGCATGCCGGGACCCTTTTCTTGAGCCTTGCCGAGATACGTCTGAAAGTATCCCCGGCGCGAGAAAACCATGTAGCCTTCGGTCCCGTAGAAGGCGTTACCGCTGTCGAACCCATGGGGTCCGTAGGGCGTCCAGCCGCGGTCCTCGTAATGCAGCACCTTCCCTTCTTCGTAGTGGTAAGCGACCAGCATGTTGTCGGGAAACTCACGCTCGCCGGCGAGATCGATGCGGCTGCCGTGCGCGGTGATGCGGATCGGGTGAGTCTTGACGCCCAGGCCCCAGCGCGCCATGTCGAGGTCGTGGATGCCGTCGCCGCCGATGTCTCCGTTGCCGTACTCACGGTACCAATTCCAGTTGCGGTGAAAGCGGTTCGTGTTGAAGCCGCGTTTCTTCGCGGGTCCCAGCCAAAGGTCGTAGTTGACGCCCGCGGGAACAGGCTGAGTGGAAACCGGCTGGCGGTGCTTGTGGAGCTGGCAATTCCAGGCCTTGCTCATCTTGATCTCGCCCAGGATTCCGGAGGCCAGTACTTCGCCGGCCTTTTTCGTCGTATCGGCCGAACGCATTTGGGTGCCGTGCTGAAAGATGCGGCCGTATTTTTTGGCGGCCTGAACCATCAGCCGTCCTTCGCGGAACACGTGGGCGGCGGGTTTCTCGCAATAGACGTCCTTGCCCGCTTGCATGGCACGAACAGCCATCGGCGCGTGCCAGTGGTGAGGGGTAGCGATGACGACTGCGTCGATCGACTTGTCCTCGAGCATTCGCCGAAAATCTTCCCCGGTGGCGGGGCGCTCGCCGGTTGCGCGATAGACCTCTTGCTGCGCCCGCTCGGCGGCGGACTGGTCGATGTCCACGATCGTCTTGATATGGACGTCGGAGCGCGTCAACAGGCGCTTGACATGGCCGCTTCCCATGCCGCCAACGCCGATGATGGATGTGACGATTTTGTCGTTGGGCGAGGCAGCGTTTGCGCGTATCGCGAGCGTCGTGAGACCGCTGAGGGCGGCTGCTCCGCCAAGGGAGTCGGAGAGGAATTTGCGGCGTGGTTGGGGTTTCATTGGGCGACAGCTCTGGGTGGCAGGACCACTGATCTTCAGGCTGTTCGCAGTCTATCATTTGCGGGTGCGTGGGATGGCGTCACGCACGATTGCCGGCGCTTCAGGGTTTCGACGCGACAACGAGCCTTTCAGAGCCAAGGAGATACCGTCGAACTGCTCGGACTCGGGTCACTGAGGATGCAGGCTATCCATTCATCATCAAAGCACCGAAGACAATGAGCAGGACCCCACCAATGCGGCCCACCCAGTGGCCTGCCGGGGCTACTTTCTCGACTAAGACAAAGGCTGCGAGAACGTGTTTTTCCACCGGGTGGAAGAGATCGTGCGCTGGTCTCCGCTCCGGTCTCCATTGCGCTGAGTTGGGAAATCGCCCCTTGAAGTGACTTTTGGCGATCCGCGTCCAAGGTTGGAAAGACGTTCCGAATCTCGATCAAGATCCTTCTTAGCGCGGAGTGCCGATCGGGCAAGACGGCCCAGGCCGTGTTTCGGTGGGGCCTTTTGATCTCGTCTATCATAGCCAGCGCCGAAGAGCACGCCGCAACGGTGTCATATTTTGAGATCGCCTCTTGGCTTCAATGTGTCATGGCGTAGATGATGTAGTTGATCCCGAAGCGGTAGGCGAGCGCGGTCATGGGCTCGGGGTATTCGGGCATGTCGGCGTGTTCCCAGGCGTCGCCAATATCCATGTTGAAGTTGACGGCGACGAGCAGGCGTCCTTCGTCGTCGTAGATGCCGCGCCAGCGCGGTCCTGTTTCCTGTGGCTCCACGACGATGCCACCGCCGGGACCTCTGCGCAGATGGCGCAGCCCGGGGATCTGCGTGCGCTGATCCAAATCGTAGAGAACGTGCAGGACCGCGCTCTCTTCGTCGATCTCGACAATCGAGCGTTCCGGAAACACCCGCTTCATCGACTCCCTGAAAACCGACCATTGTTGGGGACCGTAGAAGTCATCCACGACCAGAAACCCGCCCCGCAGCAAGTACTCCCGCAGGCGGTTTGTTTCATCGTCACCTAATTGCCAGTAACCGACCTGGGTGGCGTAGACCCATGGGTAGTCGAAAACCCGGTCGTCGCTCAAAGGCAAGTGCCGGCCTTCGCCGATATCGATTTCGGTCAAGCGGCGCAGGCCCTGGGCGAAGTGAGTCTCGGCGGCGGGCCAGTCTTGTCTCCACCAGGGCCGGCCGAATCCGCCGCGAGCCCAAGAGTGATTGACGTACTCCAGGCGAATGAAATGGAATTCGGCGTTCGTACCGGCGTTCCATGTCTCGCTCCATGTTTGGCTCCCTGTCTGGCTCCACGTCACGGGAAGCAAGCCTCCAGCCCCAAGTGAAAGCAGCAAAGCGAGGGCTGTGCCGAAACCCGCGCGACTCTTGCCCATGAGCTGCATTATAGAGCGGGCGCAGTGCGGGACAGCCGCCAGGCGGCAGGCTGTAAGGGCAGCGTCGTGTCAATCGACCAACCGCGAGGTATCAGGCCGTACGATTCGTTCGGTGGCCGATGTGATACGATTTGCGCGTGCGAAAGACTGCTCTTTGCTTCACCCTGCTGGGCCTGATATCCCTCCCGGGCCCGCCGCCTCTCGAATCTCAAACAACACCGGAGGACACCGTCGCCGGCCTGCGCGTGGCCGACGGCCTGGAGATCACTTTGTGGGCGGCGGAACCCGATGTAATCAACCCGACCAACCTCGACATTGACGAGCGCGGACGTATCTGGATCACCGAAGCGGTGAATTATCGCCGCCACCTCTTCCAGCAGCCTGACTACCGGGATGAAGGCGACCGCATCACGATTCTCGAAGATACCAATGGAGACGGCAGAGCCGACAAAGTGAAAGTCTTCGACCAGGACCCGCGGCTGCGCTCACCACTGGGCATTGCCGTGCTCGGCGACAGGGTAATCGTTTCACAGTCCCCCGACGTGATTGTCTACACCAAGGACGCCGAAGACAACATCGTGAGCCGCGAGGTTTTCCTGACCGGCTGGGGCGGAGCGGACCATGACCACGGCGTTCACGCCATCGTGTACGGGCCCGACGGCAACTACTACTTCAATAACGGGGACCGCGGTCTGGACGTGATCGACCGTGGTGGTCAACGCGTGGTATCGGGACCCGACGAGAAATACTACGGCGGCAGTGCATTGCGAGTACGGCCGGATGGAACAGGCCTCGAAGTGATCGCACACAATTTTCGCAACCCGTATGAACTGACAGTCGATTCTTTCGGCAACATATGGCAGTCGGATAACGACGACGACGGCAACGAGTGGGTACGCATCAACTACGTCATGGAGGGAGGCAACCATGGCTACTGGGGGCCCGGCGGGAAACGCTGGCGGGAGGACCGCGGGACCCACTTCCACCAGGAAGATCCTGGCGTGGTTCCGACGCTGCTCAGGACCGGTGCGGGATCGCCCTCTGGAATCACGATTTACGAAGGCAACCTGCTGCCGAGGCGTTACTGGCGCAAGCCGCTGCATGTCGACAACGGACCGCGCGTGTTGCGCGCCTACCATGTCGAGCGCGACGGAGCCGGATTCCAGGCCTCGATGGAAACGGTTGTCGATGGCGCCGATACGTGGTTCCGTCCCGCTGATTTGGCGGTAGCCCACGATGGAACCGTGTTCATCGCCGACTGGTATGACGCCGTCGTTGGCGGGCATCAAATGAAGGACGCCGAGCGCGGGCGCATCTATCGCCTGGCGCCTCCCGGCCACAAAACGCCCCGTCCAAGAGTTGACCTTTCGGCGGCCCCCGGCAGGGCCGAAGCGCTGGCTTCTCCCTCGCAATCGCTGCGGTTCGCGGCGCACTCGAAGTTTCTCGAAATGGCAGCCGGCGGGGTTGCGGAGTTGGCTGGTTTGCTGGACTCCGGCGACAAGATTTTGCGGGCGCGAGTGCTATGGCTGCTCGGCGCGGCGGGGAGCCAGGGATTGGCGCGGGTGCTCGAGGAGCGGAAATCCGGCGACCCGGAATTCCGGCTGCTGGCCGTTCGCATTTTGAAGCGCTACCACCCGGATTTTCCCTCGCTGGTGGAAGCGCTCGCTCGTGATGACAACCCTCAGGTGCGCCGCGAAGTGGCTTTAGGCTTGCGCGGTGTTTCGAGTGACAAAGCCCGCCAACTGTTGGTCGAGCTGGCAAGCCGCTACGACGGCAAGGACCGCTGGTATTTAGAAGCGGTGGCCATCGGCGCGCAGGGTCAAGAGAACGCCATTTACGATGATCTGCTCGAAGTCTTTTCGAATTCCTGGAGCGACCGGCTCGGCCGGCTGCTGTGGGTGTTGCGTCCTTCGAAGGCCGTGGGGTTCCTTCAAACAGTGGTCACGGACGATTCGCTCGGCGTGACGGATCGCGTCCAGGCGGTGGAGGCTCTCGGTGCGCAAGCTTCCCCGGATGTCGGCGTTTTTCTTGCCCGCGTCGCCGCCGGTCAAGGTCCCGGCCCGCTGCGCGCCAAGGCCGCCGAGAGACTGATCAAACAGATGTTCAGCCAGTGGAGCGAGTTGAGGCAGTCGGACGCTGTCGTGGCTGCCATCCGGGCGGCGTTGCGCATGCCCGACCTACAGGAGAAAGCGCTAGACCTGGTCGGTGATATGCAGGACACCCGATATAACGCCGAGGTCGCCGAGTTGGCGCATTCGAGCGATTCGAATATGGAACTCCGCGCCGTGGCAATCGAAACCATAGGAAAACTCAACGGTCCGGCAGCGGCCCAGACGCTGGAAGAGCTAACCAGCAGTGGGCCAACCGATTTGCGCCTGGCGGCGGTCCGCGGGTTGGGCGCTCTTGAAGCAAGCACGTCGGTCCCCAGTTTGAACAAGCTGCTGCTCAGCGACGCGCCGAACGAAGTTCGCAGTGAGGCTGTCAGGGTGCTGGCGCGGTCGAAAGAGGGCGCCACACTGTTGCTCGACATGGCGGAGGCCAATCGCCTGCCCGCCGCGCTGCGGGCGACGGCGGTCATCGCGGTCAACGGCAACCGTGACGTCCGCGACAGGGCCCGGCAAGTGCTGCCGATGTTCACGACCAAGAGTCAGGAAACGATGCTGAGCCCGCGGGCATTGCTGTTGCGAATGGCCATTCGTCCCGAGTTGGGACGGAAGGTGTTTTTCGGTGACGGGCAGTGCTCGACCTGCCACAACACGGGCGGAGGCTCGGAGAAAATGGGCCCCGACCTCGCAACCATCGGCGACAAGATGGGCCGCGCTGCCTTGCTGGACGCGATGATCAACCCCAGCGCCGGGATCGCGCCCGAGTACGTGACTTGGGTACTGAAGACCAACTCAGCAGGCGAAGTGCGCGGCATGATCGTCTCGAATAGCGAGGACGAGATAACCGTGCGTGAGCTCTCCGGGAACCGGCGCACTTTTCGCGCCACGGATGTCCTGGAGAGAAAGCGTGATCCGGAATCCGCGATGCCCAACCTGGTTGGCGTGCTCGATGAGCAGGACCTGGCCGACTTGGTGGGTTACATGGAGGAGTTGAAAGCGGCGCCGAGAATGGGGGCCGGTTTGGCAGGTGGAAAGCGGCCTTAGGCGGCGCCGTTACCCTTTCGCCGCTCGCGAATCCACTCGTCCATCATCTTGATCAGCGCGGTGAAGCGTTCGTTGGTTTCTTGGCGAGATTCCTCGAAGCTTTTGTGCTCTTCGCGGTTCTGCTCTTCGGCGCGGCGCCGCTCTTCTTCGAAACGCCGCCGATCTTCTTCGGCGCGCCGGCACTCTTCTTCATGGCGCCGCTGGGCTTCGGCAACCTCTCGGACGATATCCGTGATTTGGATCAGGTTTTCCGCTAGCTGGACTTGGGCCGCTTCCATTCTTTGCTGGCCTTCACCGAGACGCTGCACGACCGCCTCAGTCCGCGCTTGCTGGTCCAGGAGGAACTGCATGGCCTTTTCAAGATCCATTAGTTCAAGCTTATCACTCGACTTGGGGCTAGGAACAGCGCTACCCGCCACCGAGACGGGCGTTCTGTGTCGAAGACGGGGAAGCGGACTAGGAAACGGGGGCTGGTTGACGTTGGAATGCGGCCTACAGCCAATACTGTTCAGTTAGCAGTTCCGCGCGGAGGGTCTTGGTTCAATGGCACGTGCTCTTGTATCGGGCAGCAACGAACGAACGCCTCACAGAGCTTTGCTGCAGAGGCGTAAGCATGCGGTTGTTCTCCTGCGCCCCGTCCGCGGACTTCCGTCCGCGGCTCTGTCCGGCCGTCTGAAATTTCCTGCCACAATCGGAAACGATTTGACTATACGGATACTAAGTGGACAGTATTGGACTTACAGCGGGAATCGCCCCAGCCGGCCATCATTGTTGCGGCGATTCCGGTCCGGGTCCGGGCCGGAGTTGATTTCTACGTTCACGCCGGGCTTGCGCAGCGGATCGCGAAAGGTCAGCTCTTCCTCAGAGAAAAACAGATTGCGGGCAAGCACCATGTCGAGCTGAGTCCCCTTTTCGAGAATCGCGTCAGGCCCTCGCGAAAGCAGCACGCCCGCCAGGCCGGCGGCAGCGCCCGCGGCGGCCCCTACTCCGGCTCCAAACCCCGCCCGCCTTCCCGCTGCACCCGCGATGACGCCGATCGAGGCGCCGGCGGCGGTCGTCTGCCCGACAGTGCGGGCATCGCTGCCTTTGTTGCCCTCACTGGTGATCTTGCCTTCTTCGCGGTCAAAGCCCTCGGGCGAGCGGCCGTCCAGCGCTCCCACGCGGCCGATCAGATCTCGAATGATTCCGTTGGGAAGAATCATCTGCTCGAAGCGCAGAAACAGCTCGCCGCGCCCCTTCACCCGGCCGGGCCTCTTCGCGCTGGTGACGCTGCCCGAGACGTAGGTTCCTGGGGGGATGACGATTCTTCCATCGACCACCACGGGGTACACCGACTCTAGGTAGATAAGATCGCCCGGAGCAGCGTGTTTCGTGCTGATGCTGTTGATCAGAACGAGAGGGACGTGCGTGCCTTCTGGGATCGTGATGCTGCCCGCGGCGGGATGTTCGCGCTCTTGCAAGCCCTTGGGCTCGGCGGGAGTTTCGGCGCTTTGCTGGGCGGCCAGCGCGGCCGCTGCCAATACCAATACTGAACCTGCGCTCCAGAATCGTTTCATGGCAAAAGCCCCTTTCGTCATTGTAGCTATCAGTTCAGCACTTGAGGTGGCGAAACCTGCAACCTGCACGAGTGTGCTCCCTGTGTATATGAACGCATCAAGGCGGATAACGTTGCGCTCGCGGCCGCGTTTTTTGGGCGGAATCTCACCGATGACCACGACACCGGGTTTCAAGCGGCAGAAAACGAGAGCGGAAACCTCCGTTCACACCGCGCCCACAAGGTGAGCCCGAGGAGCAGAAGCAAATGGACACAGGCCCAGGATCTAGGATAGACTAACATCTAATAGGCGCCGCTTTGCGGAAAGCCGCGCCTGCCGGCCCCGGGGGTTTGGCAGGTCCCCTTGCCCAGATTGATTCCCGTTTATTCTTGGGTCTAGTGGATAGGAGCATGTCTCAAGATGAAGACGTATGTCCCAAAGGCATCTGAGGTAAAGAGTAGCTGGTACGTCATTGATGCCGAAGGCCAGGTGCTGGGCAGACTGGCAACCCGGGTGGCCGTGCTGCTGATGGGTAAACACAAGCCCGACTACACTCCCTTCTTGAAAACCGGCGACCACGTGATTGTGGTGAACGCCGAAAAAGTGCGGTTGACGGGCAGGAAGGAAGATCAGAAGATGTACTATAGCCATTCCGGTTATCCGGGAGGCATCAAGGCAATCAGCGCCCGGCACCTGCGCCAGAAGTTTCCAGAGCGTATGGTCGAAAAGGCCGTAGCCGGCATGCTGCCCAAAAATAAAGTGGGCAATCAGTTGACGACACGTCTCAAGGTTTACAAAGGACCCGACCACCCTCATGCGGCCCAGCAGCCGCAGCCGATGTCACTGTGAGGCAGTTCGTCGATATAAGCGCCACTTGGAACATCGGCCCAGTGGAGCCGGCCAGAGTTGGATTGGTGAGACGAAGACGTTTATGAGTGACCAAACAATAGCGGCAGGAACAGTTCAATACCTGGGAACGGGGCGCCGAAAGACCGCCGTGGCGCGGGTATTCTTGAGGCCCGGAGACGGAAAGATCCAAATCAACGGGCGCACGGTCGAGAACTACTTCCCCAGCGCGGGCCAGCGCCAAAAAATCCAGCAGCCGCTGCTCGCCACCGAGACGGCCGGCAAATTCGATCTGCTGATCTTGGCGCATGGCGGCGGGCTGACCGGACAGGCGGAGGCGATTCGCCTGGGAGTTGCGCGCGCGCTGCAGAAGTTCAACATGGAACTCCGTCCGGCTATGAAAAAGCTGGGGTTTCTCACTCGCGATCCCCGCAAGCATGAACGCAAGAAATACGGCCGCCCGGGGGCGCGCAAACGCTTCCAGTACTCGAAGCGCTGATTGGATCGGCAGCGGCATGGATGGCCCGGGCGTACAGATTTCAGCCCGCGCCGCCGGTTTTGTGGAACCCAACCTCGCTTGGATGGTTCCGCTTTCACAGGAGGTTACTTTTTGCAAGTCACAATGAAAGAATTGCTCGAATCAGGCGTTCATTTCGGGCACCAGACCAGGCGCTGGAATCCGAAGATGCGAGAGTATATCTTCGGCGAACGCAACGGCATCCACATCATTGACCTTCAGAAAACTCTGAAGATGTTCAAGGACGCCGCCCGCTTCGTTACCGAGGCAGCCTCGCAAGGCAAGACCGTGCTGTTCGTCGGCACCAAGCGCCAGGCCCAGGAAGCGGTTGCGGCCGAAGCCGGGCGCTGCGAGATGTATTTCATCAACAGCCGCTGGCTGGGAGGGCTGCTCACGAACTGGGTGACCGTACAAAACTCCATCAAGCGCCTGAAAGAGCTGGAGGCGCTGGCCAGCGAAGAGGGCTACGAGGGCCGCTCCAAGAAAGAGGTGTCTCGCCTCGAGAGAGAACGAAAACACCTGCACCAAAACTTGCGGGGCATCAAGGACATGCCTGGTCCTCCGGACGTCTTGTTCGTGATCGATTCCTACCGCGAAGAGATCGCCGTCAAAGAGGCTGGGATATTGAACATTCCGGTGGTGGCCGTCGTGGACACCAACAGCGACCCGACGAACGTTGACCACGTGATTCCTGGAAACGACGATGCCCTGAGGGCCATTCGCTTATTCGCCGAAAAGATGGCTGACGCGGTCATCGAGGGCCGTTCTCTGGCAACCGCGCAGGACTTTGCCGAGCAGCCGGCCAGTGGCGAAGCCGCCCCCGTCGAAGATATTACGGCTGGTGCCGTGGAGGCGGTAACGGTGGACACACCGGCGAAAACAGAGGCGAAAACAGAGGCGAATACAGAGCCGAAAACAGCGGTGAAAACAGCCGCTCCGATCTCAGGCGGGGTCACGTTCCAGACCGGTACGACGGGTTTGGAGCCGCCGAAACCATAAGGCGGCCACGGCGAGCCTTCTTACTAACCCGCACGGAACCTGCTTGATGGCCAAGTCTTGCCGGCCGCCAAAAGCTTTCTTGACAGTGGTTGGAGCCGGGCAGGGCACACGGCCGGCGCGGCGGGCTCTTCCGGGAAGCGATCATTTTTCGACTTTCGTTTTTCAAGCGAAACGCAGGCAAAAATTATGGCGGAAATTACCGCGCAAATGGTCAAAGAGCTTCGCGAGCGCAGCGGGGCGGGCATCATGGATTGCAAGACGGCTCTCAAAGAAGCCCAGGGCGACCTCCCCCAGGCTGAGCTCATCTTGCGCAAGCGCGGCATCGCGATCGCCCAGAAAAAATCGTCCCGCGCCGCGAATGAAGGGACGATCGGAACCTATATTCACCCCGGCAGCAAACTTGGCGTGCTCGTGGAGGTGAATTGCGAGACGGATTTTGTGGCGCGAACCGATGACTTCCAGCAGTTGGTCCACGATGTGGCCATGCATATCGCGGCGACCGATCCGCAATTCATTCGCAAAGAGGACATCACCGAAGAAGCGCTGGAGAACGAAAAGCAAGTTCAGCGCGCCCGCGCCCTGCAGGAGGGCAAGCCGGAACAGGTGATCGAAAAGATTATCGAGGGCCGCATGGGTAAGTTCTACGAAGAGTTTTGCCTGCTGGAGCAGCCTTTCGTCAAGGACAGCTCGATGACGATCGGTGAATTGGTTACCTCCAAGATCGCCAAGCTCGGCGAAAATATCACACTCAGCCGCATGGCGCGATTCAAGGTCGGGGAAGCCGGCTCGGCGGGTTCCTAAATCTTTCCTGAACCGCATTTGACAACTTGCAGGCGCCGACAGCCGTGCCTGCCCTGTATTTAGTAAACCGTTGCGTCGTAGAATAGACCGAGTGTCCTTTCTTGCCCCTCTATCTAGCCCGCATTTCTCACCGAACGGCGAGGCGCGACGTGGCGCGGGCCCCCAGGCCTGCTGCGCCGGCACTCATGCCGGCGCTTGTGCTGCTCACCCAGTACCCAACATCGAACAGACACTGTGCTCGCCGCGGTGCATCGAGCCGGAAGCATCAGAGCGGTGCCGCTTGCTCTATCGGCGCCGCCGCAAACCGTTCCAAACAGGCGTCGAGAGAAGTCTCGACGCGGCAGGCCTGGGGGCCCGCGCCACGTCGAGAAATGAGGCCCAGCACTCGAGTGGTAAGAAATGCGGGCTAGCCCCCCGGCTTCGCTCTTCCCCCCCAGCCTCTGGCTGCCGAACATGAAGTACAAGCGGATCCTGCTGAAACTGAGCGGTGAGGCTCTGGCCGGCGACGCCGGATTTGGGATTGACAATACTCGCGTTGCCGAGATCGCCGGCGAAGTCGCCGAGATTGTCCGGCTCGGCGTGCAAGTCGGAGTGGTTGTCGGAGGCGGGAACTTCTTTCGGGGTGTGCGGGCTTCCGGCACAGGTCTGCGCCGTATCTCGGTCGACTACATGGGTATGCTGGCGACGGGCATAAACGCCATCGCACTGCGAGACTTCATTGCCGCTCAGGAAGTTGAAGCAAGCGTGATGAGCGCCATCGACATGCCGCCGATTGCCGAATCATTTTCACCCCAAGAGGCCATCGAGCGGCTCGGCCAAGGCGCCGTCATCATTTTCTCGGCGGGTACGGGAAGCCCGTATTTTTCGACCGACACGGCCGCCGCGCTGAGAGCTGTCGAAATTGAGGCCGAGGTCGTCGCCAAGGCAACCAAGGTAGACGGCGTCTACGACAAAGACCCGGTTCGGTTTCCGGACGCGCAACGCTATGACAAGATCTCCTACGGGGACGTGCTCTCGCAAGGATTAGCCGTGATGGATGCGACGGCGGTATCCTTGTGCAGAGAGAACAACCTGCCCGTCGTTGTCTTCAACCTGGACGTACGCGGCAATATCCGGCGTATGGTGTCAGGCGAAGAAATCGGCACTCTCATCCGCTGATCAGGAAAAGAGGGCACTGACAAGAAAAGAGGCAAAACAGACCATGTCCACGATCCAAGGCGAGACGATCCAGGAAGTCGGGGCCGAAACGAAGTCTCGGATGAATAAAGCGCTCGAGGATCTGCGCCGCGAGATGGCCACGATCCGCACCGGCAGGGCTTCCCCAACCATTCTCGACGGCATTCGCGTCAGTTACTACGGCACGCCGACTCCTCTGAACCAGCTCGCCAACATGTCCGTGCCCGAACCCTCGCTGATCGTGATTCAGCCCTGGGATGTTTCGCAGATCGGCGCGATCGAAAAGGCGATCCAGGCCTCGGATTTGGGGCTGAATCCGGCCAATGATGGAAAGGTGATTCGGCTCAGCATCCCGGCTCTTACCGAGGAGCGCCGCCGGGAGCTTGTCAAGCATCTCCACCACATGGTCGAGCAGCACCGCGTGGCGGTCCGCAATGTTCGGCGGGATGCCAACGAGCACCTCAAGCATCTCGAAAAGGACAAAAAGATCTCAGAAGATGATCAGCATCGCGGGCAAGACAGCGTTCAAAAGCAAACCGACGCGATGATTGCCCAGCTCGATGAAGCCGGCAAGGCCAAGGAAGCAGAGATCCTGGAGATCGGCTAATGCCCGCCATCAACCGAAGAAGCTTTCTTCGCGCACTGGGAAGCAGCGCCGCGGCTCTGCCCCTGAGTTGCGGAGGCAGCGGCGACCCCGCATCATCCGCGCCGGGTCGAATGGAGGTCCTGGCTGAAGACGTAGGGGGCTGACACAAACTCTACCAGCCAATGCGCTTCAACCCCGGGACGGAGTCAAAGTGCTGGTCGCGGCTCAGAAGCGCTTGTGCGTGCTGCCGGGCCAGCGCCGCGATCCAGAGGTCATTCGCCGGAATCGGACGGCCCTTGTGCTTGAGCTCGTCACGGATCTCCGCGTATCGCTCGGCCGTCTCCTCATCCACCGGTAGCACTCGGTAGCTCGGAATCGATTCCGCCAGCCACCGTTCATACCGCGCTCGGCCGCGCGACTGCCGGATGCCGTATCTGAATTCGCCCAGCACGATTACTGGCACGGCGATCTCGGTTGCTTCGCGAAGGATCGGTTCCAGCGTCAAGTCGCCGTCGGCAACCGCCGACAGCCCGTTCGTGTCCAGAATCACTTCCAGTCCTCGGGCTCAATCTGGCCGAACTCTTTTTCGATGATCCGGTTGATCCTGGCCGTCTCCTTGCGGAGGCTCCGCAACTTGCCGAACGTCTTCATCCACGGTTTATCTCGGCCGCCGCGAGCGCGCAGCTTGTCAGCCAGCGCCTCCGACACCAATGCCCGCAAGGGAATGCCCCGCTCGGCCGCCGCCGACTTGGCGCGGCGGAACAAGGCGTCCGGGATTTCAACGGTCGTCTTCACTTGCCCTCATTCTCCCATATTTACGGGAAGGCGTTTCCCAACGGGCGGCCTTCACTGGATGATCCAGCGCACTCCAGGAGTATGGCGGCCGATCCGGAAACTGAGATGCCCAGCGATGCGGCGGGCGGCCCGCAATACGGCAGCGGCGGTCTGGGGGGACTTCGCCGAAGCCCCTTCAGAAGCGGCCGGCCTCAAAGCTGGGATTCCTATGCGTGCTGGAGTGCGGGCGACTCAGGATTGTCCCCGCGGAGACTGTGCGCGGGCGAAAATGGGGGACTGCCATCCGATTCTCGCTCGTGGAACTTTCAGGTCGCGAGTAGGTGGTGAGGGCGATCCGCTATGTGATCGAAGGACAAGGCAAACCCATGGCGGTCTGGCCGCAACCGCGCTCACTGGAGCCGCGCGCGTCAGCAAGCGGTTGCCGCTAGCCCGCGATCAGCCACTGTTGGCGTGATCGCGAACTAGCGGCAACCGCTTGCTGACGCGCGCGGCTCGCTACAAGACCGGCTGGGGAAAGTTAAACGGGTTTTGCCGGAAAGCAGGCAGCCTCGCTTCTCTTCAACGCTAGTTTGAACCGCTACCGCACCCCACCCTCGCGGTCGCGGAATTCTTCGTACCAGTTCATCACCACGCGGATCGACGGCTCGGGGGCCTCCGCGGCTTCTCCCACCGGCTCGGCCAAGATGAACCGCTGGCCGTCGGCCGAGACGTCGTAGCTGGGATAGTTGGCTCCTGGCCTCAAACCCGCATGCTCGAACAGGCGGGTCGCCGAGCCTACCGAAAAGCTCGAGCCGCTCGATACCGAAACGGCCACCAAGGTCCCCCCCTCGACATAGAACAGCTCTTTGCCGTCCCGGCTCCAGCGCACTTTCCTCCCGCCGCTGCTCGACACCGTCACCTTGCGGCCGCCTTCGGGAAAGGGTTGGACATAGACCTCCATCTGACCCGACTCGTTCGACAGGTAGGCGACATAGCGGCCGTCGGGTGAGAATCTTGGCATGACCTCGGCGAAGGGTGACTGCAAAAAGGGGTGGGGCTCCCAGCCGCTGCCGTCCTCGTTGCGCTCCAGGTACCAAAGGTCATTTCCGGTTTCCAGATCGTTTAGGTGGTAGAGGAGATACTTCCCATCGCGGGACCAGTCGGATAGCAACTCACGGCGGGGCGTGGCCGCCAGGACCTGCTCCTCCCCGCTGCCGTCGGCCTGCCGAAGGAAGATGTCGTCGTTGCCCGCCCGAGTGGAAGTGAACGCCACCTCGTCTCCGGCTGGCGACCACACGGGACGAAAATCTCTCTCAGGGGCGCTTGTCAAGCGAGTCCTCACCCCGCGGGCAATGTCGTACACCCACACGTCCCGATTCGAGCCCTCCGTTGCCGTGACAGCCACGAGGCGTCCATCCGGGGAAAGCGCGGGGGAATCGATCGCATCCTGAGCTTGACCGATCTCTCCGGTTTTCTCGCCGCGACGGTCCAGCCAAACCAGTTGCTGGCGCCCCGCCGAGCCGGTCCCGTCGAGGTAGACCAGCGTTTGATCGGCCGCAACCGTGGGGTAGCGCTTGTTCTCGGAAATGGGGAAGGCTTCACCGCTTGCCTTGAGCGTCTCCAGTGAAAAAGGCAAAGCCCAAAGATCGTAGATCTCGGGGGCCGACTGATACACAATGTGGCCACTGGGCGAATAGAACGGAAATGCGCCAGGCCCCAGAAGCTCTCTGTGCCCGGTCTTGAGATCCTGGATCATCATGCTGGTCTCGGACGGAGTCCCGAACGCAAATACCAGGACACCGGCCCCGGCTTCCGGCGGCAAGAAATGGGGCCAGGTTATTCGTGCAAGCGGCTCTTGTAACGGTGGTTCGGCCTCCTCCGCCGAGACGAGCACATTGGGCGCGCCCCCGCGAGCGGGAACTTCGTAGAGACTGTGAGGTTCGCCGGAACTGAAGACGATCGACTGGCCGTCAGGGCTCCAGGATCCCCCGTGGAAATGGCTGCCGGGGAGTTGGCAAAGGCGGCTGGCCAAGCCGCCCTGAGGCGAGACCTTCCTGAGCTCTCCAGCAGCGACAAACCCGATGAAGTCACTGCTCGGCGACCAGAATGGCGAGATAGCTCCTTCGGTCCCTTCGATGACCCGCGGTTGCTGCTGGTCGAGGTCCCGCACCCACAGCTTTCCCTCCCCATCGGCGGAAGTGTAGGCGATGTGCTTGCCATTGGGTGAGATGGCAACGCTGGTGCTATAACGCTGGGAACCGGCAGCCACCGGCGGGGTGAAGGCAAATCGGCGCAGGGTTTCGGGTTGCGCCGGGGTGGGGCCGCGCAGCCACTGGACGGCAAGCAAGACGACGGCCATGGCCAGCGCCCCGCCGACGGCAAAGGCTGTTTTCCGCAGCCGTTGCCGCCTTTCTGCCTGGCGAGCCGCCGACTCGGGCAGAACGTTGATCGTCACCGAGCGTTTCAATTGCGTGTCTTCGGCGCGGTAAACAACACTGTCGCCCTCGGACGCCAGGTTTTCGATGACGCGGTATTTGATGAGGGGATGGGCGGCTGGGCCAGGTTGGGGCGTTCCCGCGGAAGAGGGCGCAGCACGCTGCGCCCCTACACCAGACGGCGCCGCCGCGACTTGCGTGCGCAGGATCGTCGATTTACCCGACTTCAGCTTCTCGCTGAGCGTTTCCAAGTCAACCACCATGTCGGCGGTGCTTTGGTAGCGCCTGTCGGCTTCCTTGGCGAGGCACTTGTTCACCAAAAGTTCCAGCTCCATCGGGACGCCGGTGCGCAGCGCTGTCATTGGCTCGGGCTCTTCGTTGGTGATGGAGTACATCACGGCTTTGTCATAGTGGCCCTTGAACGGCCGCTGGCCCGTGACCATCTCGTAAATCACAACACCCAGTGACCAGACATCCGTACGGTGGTCCAGCTCCATCCCGTAGGTCTGCTCGGGGGACATGTAGGTCACCGTGCCCATGGTCTCGTCCAAGCGGGTGAGCTTCGAGCGGTCGGCCAGCAGCGCCAGCCCGAAGTCCATGATGGTGACGAGTCGCTTGGAGCCCGCGCCCGTGATCATCAAGTTGGCCGGTTTGATGTCCCGGTGAACGATCTTTTTCTCGTGCGCCGCCTCGAGTCCTCGTGCCGTCTGGATGGCGATATCGAGCGCATCCTTCAGCTTGAGCGGGCCGGCCTCGATCTTCTTCTCCAGCGGCTCGCCTTCGAGGAAGGCCATGGCAATGAAGGTCTTGCCTTCGATTTCACTGATCTCGTAGACGTGGCAGACGTTGGGGTGATTGAGGGCAGCCGCCGCTTCGGCTTCTCGCCGGAACCGCGCCTTGATTTCCTTGTCACCAAGCAGGTGAGCCGCCAGGAATTTCAGAGCTACAGGACGCTTGAGGTTCGTGTCCTCGGCCTTGTAGACCACCCCCATGCCGCCCTCGCCGAGCTTCCCGGTGACCTTGTAGTGCGAGATGGTGCGGTCGATCATGCTTTCCCGTCCCATAGAATACCGCGTATGTTCACTCCTTAGTGATCCCTCCGAATAGTCAGCCCTCCGAAGCCCGTTGAAACGGGCTGAAGAACTAGATCGAGAGGGATCTTGTCAACCGGCCCTAAAAGGACCGGCCTAAGGAAACCAAGCCACGTGAACGTGGCTCGGGCGGCGGGCCTCAAGCGCTTGGAGCACGAGGTTTCTTGAGAGTGCCGGGGTTGCCAGCAAAGACATGTCGCCACCGAACGGCCAAATTGATCTACGTCGCTGGTGTTAGAGCCTTTCAGATAAGCGTGTTGGCTCCACACCCCACCCTTGCGCACAAACACATAGGCCGCCCCGGTGTTCGAAAAGCTGTTGTCGCCCTGATTGCCGTTTACCCCGGTGGCGCTGCTGTCCTCGAATGGCGCCCCAACCACCACCGCGTCGCCCGATATCGCCACCGAGAAGCCAAATAGATCTTGGTCGTCCGTGTTAGAGGCTTTCAGATAAGCCTGCTGTACGATCGGATCAATCGTCAGCGGGTAGCGTGCGCCGCCAGCCTTCAACTCCAGCCGCAGTCCTCCGCCAGCCACCTCCAGCCGCGCATCGAGGGTGCGGCCATCGGCGTCCCACACCTTCAGCCCGGCGTAGATGAGCGCCGTCTGGCCCTCGGCGTCGGCGAAGGCCACCGCCCACCCGCCGTTCCGCACTCGCGGTTCGAGACCGCCCCGCACGGCCAGGTTCAGCTCCAACGTCTCGCCGCGCCCTGTCGGCGGCTGCCGCACTGTGAAACCGTGCTCGATCCCCCGCCCGCCATTGACGTACCATTCACGCAGCGTCTCGTCCCAGTCGTAGCTGACCCGTTCGGCCTCGACCTTCACCCGCGGCCGCTCCGTCACCGCTCTCGCCCGTCCGGCCCAGCCGTAGCTTTGAAGCTCCAACCCCCACTTCCACCCGCCGCTGTCGGGCGTAATCAGGAATCCGCGCCCATCAAACTCGCTGACCCACTGCTGGCCGAAATTGCGCGCACGATGCCCGCCTTCCACAGGAATGGCTGCATGGTGATGACGCTCGTATTCAGAGCGGATGCTCTTCCAGTCGGACGGATCGAGACCGCCGGGAACTTCCCCCAGAACGACCTGCGAGCCGGTGGGTCCGACGAGTCCGACTAATACAAACAGCAACAACATCTTCGTCCTCATAAAGCTCCTTTCGTCACGGATTGATTGGTGTCTCGCGAAACAAATCGGGGCGGTTCTTACTCTATGGCGATGGTTGTCGGCCGGCTCAACTGATTGGCTACCGTCAGCACGACTTCAACGGCTTCCCCGCTCGGCGCCGTGCCGGGCACATAGGCGTTGATTTGATAAAGCCCCGTGAATCCGGGCGTTGAGCCGGCGAAAAAAACCTCCGCTTCGGCGCCTCCAATCGTCAATTGAATGGGGCTCGCCACTCTGGAAAGAGGGTCCGATGGCGCGGGGAACCCCGCCAACAGGGCCGGTTCCAGCGCTCCCAGCCCGGCTGCGTACACCACAACCGCATCACCTTTCTTGACCGCGCTCCCGGGCCGCGCCAGCTGGCCGTCGCCACGAATAATAATCGCCTGCCCTTCGCCCGTCTGGTCCAGTGAAAAAATCGCCGGCTGGGCGTCGGCTAGCGTGATCGGCTCACCGAAGGCGAACGTTCGTCCGCGCTGCAAAATCACCTGGTGTTGCGTATTGGCCGGAACGCCGTAGGGAATCATGGCGTTTACTTGAGAGTCGCTCACAAACAACAGCGGCATGAGCCGGTCGCCCACTCGCAGCGAAGTCGTCGCCAGCTCGGTCTCCAACGGCAGGGATTGCGAGATCGCCTGCCCGGCCGCCAGGCGTTGCCCGAATATGGAAATCAGACTGCCGGGCGCAAGTGGCGCTTGCGGCAAGAAACTGGCGGCGCTGACCACGGCGCCCGAACCGATGATGGGAACCTCCGAGTCGGTCAGCAGATCGAGGCTGACCTCGGTTTCTCCTTGGATGTCGGGCTCCACCATCAGCGCCCGAGCCGTCACGGTCAATTCATCGAGAGTCGCGTCCCGAAACGCCCAGGAGCCCGTCCAGCCGCCGTCACCGAGCCGCGTCAGACCAAAGGGCGGGTCGCCGTTCGAAAAGGACACCAGAACCGCGCCTTCCACCATCGGACTCCCACAGTCGTCCACGACGCCCACCTCGATCTGGGTGGGCCAGCCCGCGGTGGTACGGAAATTGCTGCCGAAACGCCGAAAGACCGGCAGCAGCTCCGAGGGCGTGCAAAGGCTCTGGTTCGCGGCGTTCGGCAAACCCGTCGCCGAGGACTGCAGCGGCGCGCCCGCTCCCGGGGCGACAACGAGCAGCAACTCGACTTCTCGAACGGCCCCGTCTTCAGCGAACCGGAATTCCAGCCGGCCTCGAAAAACCCCCGCCCCCAGAGCGGCCAGGCTGGGCCGGACTTCGACCGTGATCGGGTTGCCGGGCAGGACGGCCGCGGCGGCGGGATCATGCGAGAACCACGCCGGACCGTCATCGAAAGACGCCGTCGTCGTGAACGTCAGCGGCCCGGTGGTCGGATTGGAAACGATGATCTGCTGCGCCGCCGGATCTTCGCCGCCGGGCTCGCCGACAAAGATCAAGCCGATCGGATTGACCTCCGCCCCCGGTGCGGCATCCTGAGGCAAGACCTGGAGGATGATGGAAGCCGCCTGGGGCGAATTGTCCACGCCACTCGCCGACACCAGCACTTGCCCGTGGTATTGGCCGGGCGCCAGGCCGCCGGGGTCCACTCGAATGTTCACCGGGGGACGGGGATTTCCGGCGTCCGTCGTCCCCGAGGCCGGATCGATCGAGAGCCAGCCCGCCCCGCCCGAGAGCGTCGCGGCAGCGGCCGACCAGTTCAGCGGCTCACTGCCGGAGTTGAGGACGCGAACGTTCTGGGCAGCGGGAGCGCTCCCCTGCACGGCCCGAAAAGTGATGCCGGTCTGCGAAAGAATGATGCGGCGGGTGGAGGCGCTAACGCTCAACGTCACGGGAATGACGACCGTTTCGCCGCTGGTCGCACTACGGAACGTTAGCCGGCCGCTGTAAGTCCCCGGTCCGAGACTGCTAGGAGAAGCCGTCACCGCCAGCGAGACTCGTTGCGAGGGATTCAGGTTCCCACTCGACGGACTCACGGCAAGCCAACCCCCACCCGTAGTCGTTTCGGCAGAAACGGTGTAATCAATGGCCTCACTGCCCGCGTTCGACGCGTTCAAGATGCGCACGCCCGCGTCCGAATTCTCCAGGAGGGTGAAGAACAGCCCCGCGGGCGTTACCGTGAGGCGACGCATAGTTTGCCCGGGGTTAGGACCAATGCGCGGGCAAGTGCCAAAGCACTGCGTGGTCAGCGAATACCCCATGGTTCGGTCGTTATTCCATTCCGTTAGGAGAACCGTGTGCGGACCTGAAGAGGTCAGTGTGACTTCCACGCGAGCGCTCTGATTGCGGCACTGGCTTGCAATCCGAACCCCAGCCGGGTCGAATACCTCGACACAGGGGTCAGGGGTACTGGTGCTCGCCGCTTGCACCACCACCACGTCCCCCGCCAAACCGTTCATCACGAACAGATCCATCTCGCCGCGCGGATCGATGATGCCCGTAAGTGTCTCCCCAAAGTTGATCGGGATTGCAGTGGGCGACGGTGCCGCTAGTCGCTCCAACGAGAGCGAATACCCCATGGTTCGGTCGTTATTCCATTCCGTTAGGAGAACCGTGTGCGGACCTGAAGAGGTCAGTGTGACTTCCACGCGAGCGCTCTGATTGCGACACTGGCTTGCAATCCGAACCCCAGCCGGGTCGAATACCTCGACACAGGGGGCAGGGGTACTGGCGCTCGCCGCTTGCACCACCACCACGTCCCCCGCCGAACCGTTGAATCGAAAGGAGTCCAAGTCTCCAACGGGATCTATCTGGCACGTCACGACATCTCCATAGGAGATGGTCGTCGGGGCGGTCGGGCACGAAGGGGAGCTTGGCGTCGTGCGCGTCTCTTATCGCCTGCTTCCGAGCGGCGGTGTTGGCGACAGCGAGCCGTTGTCCGAGCTGATCCGCCAGGTAGGCGCGGAGGTTGAACAGGTCATGATCGACTATCGGGTGAGCGTGAAGATCGTACAGCCGCCTGCTCTTGTCGTCGGTCAGGTAGATGTACTCGCCGCTGGTGTCCTTCCCTCCTTGCTGACTGACGGCGAAGAAGATCGGGTAGTCGTCGACTTTCGGGCAGCGCAGGCGCGGCGGGGCTTTGGGGTCATCGTTCCATTTCTGGCAGAACAAGATGCTGGTCTTGGTGCCGGCATGCGGCTTGAAGGTGTTTCCGTACAGGCCAACGACGGACAGGATGCGGGCATGGTCGGCGATGAAGCCTCGAATGATCTTGTCCGTCGTGTTGTTCATGCGGCCCTGGGGCAGAACAATGGCCATACGGCCGCCGGGTTTCAGAAAGTCAAGATTCCGCTGGATAAACAGGACATCGCGGCCGACTTTGTTCTGCCACTTGCCGCTCGGCCGGCGTAGATCGTTGAGAGAAGAGAAAGCGTTGTCGGGATCACTGGGCAAGATCCGGCCCTGTTCGAGCGCTTCGTCGAACCGTTGCTGATCGCTTGTCAGATCATCCCGGCGGCGTGAGCGGGGAGGAATGGCCGGGGCCACGAAACCTCTCGTTCGCCCTCCGAGCTGCGTCATCGTCTGGCGGCGCTTGCCCGGCTGGGGTTTTCGCCATGGCTGGACCTCGATGCCCTCATCCTCCAAACGGGCCATTGGCAAATCGTTGGGCAAGTCTCCGATGTCGCGCGGGTGCTGGCGATTGAAAGTTCCTTCTTCGACATGGTTGCGGACGTAGTCGATGACGTCATCCACGGAAACAACCCCGTCCTGGTCATAGTCCGCGGCCCCGTTTAAGGCATTGAGCAGAAAATAGCTGAACGCACCATGCCCGCCGCCGTATTGGGGACCCTCGAAGGAGACCTCTCCCGGGCGGCTTGCCATCATGCCGCCGACTTCCCCGTCCGCCTGGGCCAAGTTCGCTACATGGCGGTGAATCCGGTTCCGGTGTGTGTCAATGGTTCCGATCATGCCTGCATGGCAAACGTCAACGTAGATCAACAAGCGCCGGATGTCCCTCAGTTCTTCTTGAATAAGATTCTGAATATCCGACATCAGTACAGCCGTTGAAGCCAGGTCTTCCGGGTTGCTGTCGTATGTGACGATGTAGCCTTCGCCGGTTTTACGATCGACCGTGCCGTGAGCCGCCAGAAAGACGAGCACAATGTCATTCGGGCCTGCCTGGGCTTTGAGAAAGGAATCGAAAGCGTTTCGCACAGCGGAGGTGTTGGCCTCTTCATTGACGAGGATCTTGATGTTTTCGTCCGGCAAAGCCCCGCCTCGCGGACTCTTGAGATGCTTTTCGAAGAGCAACGCATCGGTGTGGGCGAATTGAAGGTCTTTTATTCGGGGGTCCTGGTACTGCGAGATGCCGATCAGCAGCGCGAAGGTTTGGCCTTGCCCCTCAAGTGCCATTGTCGTTTTGTTTCGCTGCTGGAGAAGCGATCGCTGGGCGGCCCGTTCCTCGTGTACGAACAGCCTTTCCCGCAACCATGTGCTGTCTGGCAAGATTTCGTGCAGTTGTCTGTATTCGGTTGCGGCCTCAGTGGAAAGACCGTGTCGTCCGAGCAGGACGGCTTTCGCGATGCGGGCTGGGAGATCCTCGGGGTCGGCCCGCAGCGCGGCCTCTACGGGGGCCATCTCGTTCTCGAAACTCCCCGCCGACACCTCGCCGATGCCCCGCGGTTGTCCGGCGAGATCCGCTGGGGGCTGCCCGTCATCGAGCAGGTCCCGCACAAGCGAGGCCCCGTTGTGCCTGCGGGTAGCTGGGACAGAGGCAGGCAGCTCCGGCAAGATGCAAACCGGAAGTTCGCGAATAGAATCCAACTTGCCGTCTAAGACGTTCAGTTCTTGCACGCCAACGCGTAGTTCGCTTCGGGGGCTCAGGCGGTAAATCGATTCTCCGGGACAATACTGCAGGGTGACTGCCTTGCCGCCGCTTTCCAGAACGTCTCCGGGAAACAGAATCTGTCCCGCTTTCGCTTCGATGGCGAGAGAACGCCCCGCCTTTCGAAGCTGAGCTTGGCCGCTTTCAAGGACCACACCGACTGGCCTCCCCCGCTCGTTTTGGGAGACAGCCGGAGTAAGCCCAAGGGAGGCGACCGCTACAATCCTTAAACTGGCGGAAAACAGCCGGTTGCTCGCGTTTCGTCGCGTCACTGGTGGTCTCAGTTTGATTCTGTCCGCTGGTGCTTCTGCTATTCTATACGCTAAACCGCATGTTTTACAGCAAACTCGTTGCCCTACCGATGCACGTTTCTTGAGTCATGCCTTGCGGTTTTCACACTTTGAAGGCGGACTACGCGCCTTGCCTTCTCGCAATTCGTTGTTTTGTAGCAGCGGCGTTGCTCCTTGGTGTCCCGCGATCTGAAGCCCAGAGCACTTTGGGCCTGATCTCCGGCAGAATCGTCGATTCCTTGACCGGCGAAGCGATCTCCGGCTCGCGCGTCGAATACATCGCCCGAGACACCGGAACCGGCGGCGGCGTCCTTACCGGAGCGGAGGGGTTCTACGTGATTGGGTTTCTGGCTCCGGGCCAGTATCAAATTCGCGTGACGGCCGATGGTTACCAACCACAGGAGGTGCATGCTCTCGCACTACGGGTCGCCGGCCGAATCGATCTGAATTTTCGACTTCGGCTGCTGAGCGACATCTGGGAGCAGCAGAGATCCCGGAGCTTCTTTTTTCCGGAGCGGGACGAGGTGATCACGTTTTACGGGCCCGACGTGGACATGAGCCGGCAGGGAACGTTTGCATCCACGCCCGGCAACGTCGGCGTGCTGGAGGCGACGCTCTCCCAGGCGATCGATCCAACGGAAGTACGAGAGCTACCCCTTGCCCTCCGTAATGTTTATGCAACGATAGTCAGCCAGCCCTTTGTCACCGCCGACACCGCGACAACACGCGGTCTAGGCCTGTCGATCGGCGGTCAAAGACCGACTTCGTCGAACTTCATGCTCGACGGGCTCGAAAACAACAACTACTTGATCGGCGGACCCCTGGCGCCTCTGCCGCCCGAATTCGTGCAGGAATACCGCGTATCACTTGGCAATTTTACCGCCGAATACGGGCGTACGGCTGGGTACCTTGCAAACGCGGTCACCCGTTCGGGAGGGAATACGTGGCACGGCATCGGATACTTCCACAGTCGTAACGATGCTTTCAATGCCAATGACTTTCAGAGCAACCGTCGCGGCCTCGATAGGGCGCCGCTCAAAGAATCCCAATCAGGGTTTCAGCTTGGCGGTCCGCTCCAAAGCACTTCATTGTTCTATTCTGCCGCCTATGAATACCTTCGGCGTCGGGGATTCGAGGAGCCGACGAGTTTCAAAGTTCCGGCCCCCAGCTTCGCTGAAAAACTGTCTGCTCCAAACAGTCTCGCTCGGCAGCTGCTTGAGAAGTATCCGACTCCTGCAACCGACCCTGGAGATGGCGTGACAACGAAGATTACCCGGCGGCCGTCAGCTTCGATCAACCGCCACATGCTGCTCCAGCGTGTGGACTTCGTGCCTCGTTCGGGTAGGGATCGCTTCATGGGCCGTTTTTCGCTGGGGCGGTTTTCCTGGCCGGACTTCATCTGGTACCCTTATCCAGACTTTCTCTCCGGCTTGAAGCAACCGTCGATCGGAATGGCGATCAGTCACGTAAGAACGTTCCGGCCCCAACTTCTGGGCGAGCTGCGTTTCGGATGGAACCAAGGTACAGTTCGCTGGGACCGCGCCCGTCCGGAGATCCCGACTCTATTGATCGCACAGACACTGATCGGCCCTCAGGATTCCCCCGAAGATGCACGCTTGCCAACTCTGGCGCCCGGGAGTCCCGCCTTCTATGCGTTTCGTAACCGAACGAGGAGCTGGGAGCTGGCTCACAGTCTGATGTGGAGCAGGGGAGCCCACATCATCAAGGCCGGTGGGGGCCTTCTACTGCGTCGTCTGAGTGGCTATCTGACCGCTGGACGCGACGGGCAATATGTTTTTGACGATCTGTTCGCGTTCTCGGTGGATCGGCCTAGTTTCTTTTCAGCTCCATTATCTCGTGCAGATTTGCCGTCGTTTGAGCTGCCGCGGTTCGACCGAGATTATTCCTACAACCAGTACTATTGGTTCGCGGAAGATACACTGCGCCTAACGAGGCGGCTGGTGCTCAATCTTGGGGTGCGCTACGAGAGTTTTGGAGCGCCCGTGAACAGGGCTCCGTCAAGGACTCCGTGCTTGAGCTGGGATCCGGGAGCGACTTTGCACAGCGCCTGGCTTCGGCGAAGCTTACCCTTCCCTCCACAGCAACTCAGACATCCTACACTGCCGATCGGAACGACTTCGCGGGCCGGTTCGGGTTTTCCTATGATCTCTCCGGCAGCGCCGACATCTTGCTGCGCGGTGCGTACGGCATATTCCACGACCGGCCGTTTGATAACCTCTGGCTCAACTCTCGCAACAACAACTTTGTTCTGGGGAGGTTTTCATACCGCGATACAGCAAGTGGCGAGGGATATCTAGCCCCGATCTCAGAGGCGCTGCCCTCGTACGAAGGAGCCCCTTTCCCGGCGGACTTCCCTCTGACCGCGCTCGACAAACAATTGAGAACTGCCTACGTGCAAAGTTATTTTCCAAGCACACCTGGGACGTAACTGGACAGCCGAGATCGATGGCTTGGGAACGCTCGGCAGAAAGCTGATCACGACAGACATCGTCAACCGGCAGTTCAGCACGCCGCTGACTCCCGGCAATCCACAGGGCCGCTTCCAGGCGGAGCTTCCCGACGTCTCTTATCGGTCAAACCAGGGATCATCAAGTTATCATGCAATGGCGCTGACTACCCGCTATCGTTCGCGAGCGGCAACGCTGCAGGCGTCCTATACATGGAGCCACACCATCGATAATCAAAGCGACCCGCTCGTGGGGGATTTCTTTGATCTGGGCTTCACTCGGGCAGCGGCTCGACCCAATGCGGATGGCGTCGCAGCATTCTCGCGGCAGTTCGATAGCCGGGCGGATCGAGGGAATTCGGATTTTGACCAGCGTCACAATTTCGTTCTCTACTCTCATTGGGCGGTCCCCTCCATGCGCCGTAACCACTGGTTGGCGAAAGTGTTTCGAGATTGGCGCGCAGCGGCTGTGGCGGCTTTTCGAACAGGGTTTCCTTTCTCGGTTTTCGCACCGTCGACGGTCGCTTTGGGAGCTGGTCAGATCATTAATCAGCGGGCGGACATCATAAGACCTGAACGCACGGAACAAAACCCGCCTGCGGCGGTTCCCGGCGGAAGGCTGCTCTTGAACGCTGCCGTTGGTGACGGTTTCGCGCAGCCTGCTTCTGGGGTTCTGGGTAACTCAGGCCGTAACTCTCTTCGCGGCCCGGGCCTGTTCAACGTTGATCTCTCATTGAGCCGTTCTTTCGCGCTCCGCTGGGCAGGGGAGTCCGGGCGAGTCACGTTCCGCGCCGACGCGTTTAACGCACTCAACCACGCCAACTTGAACGATCCGGCCGCTCTGCTTGGGGCCCGCGATTTTGGAGTGGCAATGTTTGGACGCCGAGGGCGCCAGTCGGGATTTCCCGCGCTCAGCCCTTTCGACGAAAGACCGCGGGAGATCCAGCTGATGTTGAGGCTGGAATTCTGATGCCGGGACGTGCCCCATGGATCACCCTCCCAAGCTCTCTCTTCCCCGCGGGGGCGGCGGCGTGAGGCCCACTCCCGACCGCCGTATGCCTAGCAAGTGTTGCCTTTGTCCGCTAGCGATAAGATGCGGGCTAGAATGAGTAGGCTTCGCCGAGGATGGATACTCAGACCACCAAATCCCCACGAGTTCTGCCGCGCACTTCCTGGACCTTGATCTCGGCTGCCCAAGGGACGCACAAAGGATCCGCAGCGGCTCTTAACGAGTTTTAGCGTCGCTACTATCGTCCCATCCAGGCCTATCTTTCGGCAATTGTTAGCGATCCGCAAGAAGTGACTGATATGGCACAGGGGTTCTTCACGGACGTCGTCGTTTCCGGGTCACTCTTGCGCGGCGCCAACCCCTCACGAAACTTCCGGCCTTATCTAAAACAACCGAAAGTCGGGCGCCAAGAAGCGAATCCCGGAGCAAGCCATGGAACGAGTGGATCAAGACCCGCGAGGTTGGGATCACATTCAACTCAAGACGCATGCCCAGGCCGAGCTGCACTTTCACACGGCCTGGGTTCGGGAGCTTCTCAAAGAGGGACTACGACGTTTCGAAAAGGACTGTCAAGCGAGAAACCAGTCTGAACACTTCGAGTTATTTCGCCGGCATTACCTGCACGACGGCTCCCGTCCGCCGTCCTGGAAGGAGCTTGGGGACACGTTCGGTCTGGAGCAAAAGGTAGCTCGAAGCCGCGCACAGACCGCGGCCCGCCGCTTCGGCAAGGTCTTGCTGTCTCTACTCGTTGACGAGATGGGTTCCGAACACGAGGCGCGCCTGGAGCTCGGCACCCTGATGGAACTCTTGGTGGAAATGCATGGGTAAACAGCCGAAACTGAATCTCGACTCCTGCTCTCAGGTGAGGCTGCTGGGGTTGCTGGATCTCGCCTCCAAACCGCAATCGTCCTCGACGGGGACTCGTCTTCGCGGCTCCGGCGAGGGGTCGATGGTGGAGGTTCTCAAACAATTCGAGAAGAAAACCGGGTGGGCCGCGACTGAGTTCATCAACAAAGTCACGCGGTCCGAGGTTCCGATCGAGAAATTGAGAGAGCAGGCTGAGAAAGCCCACGACTTCGCCGCCGAAGCCGCGGACGCCGAGGAGTGGTTCGCGGCTTCGTTTGTCTACCACGTGGCTCTGGCGGCGGCCTTCGTCCGCTATCAAACCAACCTCGCGTCGCGGTCAATGGGCTCGCGCACCGAGTCTTACGAAGATTTCGCCACCCGGCTGGGCGAGCATCCGCTGGGGGGACTCTTCCGCCAAGCGGCAGACCTCGCCCGAGAAGAAGTCTCGTGATAGGGAGTGCCCTGGAAGCGGGGTCTTGCAAGATTAGACGGCGCGTTCAAACGTTTCATGCGACTGAAAGTTGTTCAATCCGAAACGCCGGAACCTCACCGCCTGAAAAGGTGGTTGATGGGGTATTTAGTTGACTCCAGTAGCCACTACATCTTGGGGGTGGGGGTGCCGGCCCTGGTGGCCTCGACCATTGTCTTATAGGGAGCAGGGTCGGCGGCGACCGCCTGCTGGAGGAGGCGATAGAAAAGTTTGCCGCGCGACCGTGAGGTCCGCCGGTTGAAGCGGAACGTGAACTCGTCCAGGTAGTAGTCCAAATACTCGTGACTGACAGCCCCCTGGTGGGTCCCCAACAGCCAGCGCTTTAGCAGAGAGGCGACACGATGGACTCTCGGCAGCAGCTTACTCGCCGATTGCCGCTTCCCGCGCAGCACGGTGACTTCATGGCGGTATCCTTTGTTCTCCAATCCCGCATAGCCTTCCCAGCCGTCGGTGTGCACGAGGCTGCCAGGTTGGATAGCTTCTTCGACAAAGGCTTCCAAGCTCGCCGCTGAGGCATCCGCGATCCGACGGAGCCGGATGCGACCCATACCGCGCCCATCCTCCTCGGCAGCAACCGCAACTAACGCTTTGCCAACCATTTCGCGACCTCGGACGCCCTCTTCGACTCCGCCCACATACGTTTCGTCCACCTCCACCCGGCCGACCAGCCGATTGCGACCGGGGCGCACCATGGCGCGGCGGAACTTGTGCAGCCAGGTCCAGGCGGTTACATAGCTACCCAAACCCAAGACCCGCTGCAACTCCAGCGCGCTGGCCCCGCCTTTTTGCGTTGTCACCCACCAAGCCGCCCGGAACCACAACGTCAAGGGCTTGCGGGTGTCCTGGAAAATCGTGCCCGCCGTCACCGAGGCCTGGTAACCGCAGTCGGCGCAGAGCAGCAGATTGCGTTTGCTGGCCCATGAGGACTGGATCCCACAGCGCGGGCACACGAACCCCTCCGGCCAGCGCAGCTTCAGCAGGTACTCCCGGCACGCCTCCTCGGTCGAGAATCGAGCTTCCAACTCGACGAGGTTTCGGGGGTAGTCCTCCTTCATGCCCCCAACCACAACATATTGTGGCTACTGGAGTCAACTAAATACCCCATAGGTGGTTTTCGACATGAAGATGGAAACTTAGCCATCTGTGGCAGTTTCGTGTAATTAGAACAAGAATGCGTATTGGCAAACTCAGTGCTCATCGTTTCGAGTCGAACGTACCTCTCGCGCCGGAAGCGCTGGTTTCCCTTCGGAGAAGATTTGTCCGTAGGCCAGAGCGTCGCGACATCACTCCCGCTAGGGACGGAGCTGGGAGAGACGAGCGCGCCGCTGGCTGGAAGAGAGGTACTCTGTTATTCGTGGGCGGAGGCCAAGTGAACGCCATAGTACGGTTTGAAATTCCGGTCAACCCGCGGCATCAACTGCTCTTGCGGAGAGGCCGCACGGTGGCCTCGCCGGTAACGCTGACAGTGGCGGCGCAACCGGCGGTGTTTCTGGCGGGCGAAAGCCAAGGACATATTTACAAGTTTGTGGAAAGACGCCAGATCCTGGCGGATGCGAGAAGCCCGGTGACAGCGGGTGACGTGCTGTTCATCTGTATGGAACCTCCTCGAAGCCCTCTCCGTCGGCCTCGCCTCGCTACACCGCAGCAGCAGACTGCCATACCGGCAGATAGCGTCACGATTTCCGGCCCCAGAAGGATTGTAACTTATTGTAAATAAAGGGCTATAATGAAGAAGTGCGATCTGGGAGCTAAACCAGCACTTGGACTTAGTTGCAGCCCGGAATTTCGACGAGATCAAACGCCGAAGACCGCGCGACTGGTCCCCTCTTCAACGGTGACCTCCGCGCGGAGAGGACCTTGTAGTGGCTGATGGTGGAGCCGACCATCGACGCCCAATTGTACCGCTGCCAGATACATCGCGGTAGGGATGCCGGTCACCCGGCACCCCCCGCGCAGATCCGTGCTCGCGCTACTAACGCACACGGCTCCTCGCTCGGATCAATTACGAAGAAGCGAAGCCCTTCGTACGGCGATTGGCCCATGGCACACGAGTAGTCCCGCTCGGTGTCGGGCTCGTGCTAAGCCCGACTTTCGCAAAATCGGGCCTCCTTGGCTCAGGCGGCAGGCCTCACGCTTGGGCCGGACACATCCCGAGTCCTAGATGAAAGAAGTGTCGGCATCCAGCGCTCCAGCTCGAAGATCTTGACCGCTTTGCGTTGCTCGGCGCTCAAATCCGGCGCCAGCATCACCGTGGTGGCGCGGCGACCACGCTCCTGGCTGCGCACGCGCACCAAAGTGGCTTTCACCTCCGCCAGTGTCTTCATCATGCCCCGTGCCGACTTGCCTGTAGCGAGCGCCAAGCAAACCAGGCTGACCAGCGTCAGGCCGATCACGGTGGCGAACGTGTGCAAGCGCAACGAACTGTCGGCCCATTGGTGGGAAGGACCCCAGGGCACGAGTCCTCCCTTCTTGGCCCGGCGGAACAGTTCCTCCACCTTCCACTGGCCCCGGAAAGCGTACACGATTCGGCCGCTGCTCCAGACATGACGGTCGGTGCACAACACGCGCCGGCCCAGACGCCTGCGCTCCAGCCGGCGCCGTCGTGCCGCATCGACATGCCAGTCGAGCGATAGTTGCTTGCCGTTCTGGTTCACCGTGGCCCTCACGAACTCCGCGAAGCGCAGGCGGCGGCGGCGCTGGATCATCCGAATATCTGCACAGTCTACGAGATCGACGAGGCCGAGGGGCAGACATTCTTGTCCATGGCCTTTCTTGAAGGCCAGACCGTCAAGGAGAAGTTCAAAGAACGTCCATTAAAGCTCGACGAAGCGCTCGATATGGCCATACAAACTGCTCAGGGGCTCCAGGCGGCGCACGAAAAAGGGATTGTCCACCGAGACATCAAGAGCTCAAACCTGATGGTCACTCCTCAAGGCCAAGTCAAGGTCATGGACTTTGGTTTGGCGCAGCTTGCCGAGCGCTCAAAGCTGACCAAGACTACCGTTTCGCTCGGGACGCCTTCCTACATGTCTCCCGAACAAGCTCAAAAGAGTAAGACTGACCGTCGTACAGACATCTGGTCCCTTGGTGTCGTGGTCTGCGAGATGGTGACCGGCAGGTTGCCTTTCGAGCGCGAGCGGGAGCAGGCGGTCCTCTACTCGATCGTCAACGAAGAGCCAGAGGTAATGACCGCCCAGCGCGTTGATGTGCCGGTCGAACTCGACCGCATCGTGGGCAAAGCGATGGCGAAAAGCTCCGACGAGCGTTACCAGCATGTGGATGAGATGCTGGTGGATTTTCAATCCCTTCGGAAAGCGCTAGCCGCAGGCGCCGCCCGGACTCCAGCGGTGATCCCCTCCGAGAGATCCGGCCGGAACTGGAGCTCGGGAGCGCTAGCGGCTGTTGGGCTGGCCTTACTGGCGATCGGCCTCGGGCTCGGCTGGTGGCTGCACGGACTCTCGGAGCCTTCAGTGGAGCCACCCACGCAATACAGATGGACGCGCCTTACTTCAGATGCCGGCCTCACCTACCACCCGGCCATTTCGCCCGACGCAAAGCTCCTGGCTTACGCCTCAGACCGGGCGGGTAACGACAACCTCGACATATGGGTCAAAACGGTGGCCGGCGGGCAGCCCAGCCGCCGCACCCAACATGAAGCCGACGCCTACGAACCCGCATTCTCACCAGACGGCAGCAAAATTGCTTTCCGCTCCAACCGCGACGGCGGCGGAATCTACGTGATGCCGGCGATAGCGGGCCAGCCTCAACTGATAGCCAACGGCGGCCGCGGTTTTCTCCTGACGGGAATTGGATTGCTTACTGGGTTGGCGAGGCGCCCGGGACCAACGCAACCGCGTATGTCATAAATTCAAGCGGCGCACCGCCCCGGCAATTGGCAGCCGGCTTCTTCAACGCCTCTTTTCCCATCTGGTCGCCGGACGGAAATCACCTGTTGTTCAGCGGTCTGCGTAAGGCTGGCTTGGAGAGGCGAGACTGGTGGGTGGCGCCATTGAACGGAGGAGAGCCGATCAAGACGGGCGTCCTGGATGCTCTGGGCCACCGGGCCATTAACCAGAACCCCTTTGGCAATGCAATCGTTTCCGAAACCTGGTCGTCGCGTGGCAATTCCGTCACATTTTCAGCCCGCCTCGGTGACAGCGCCGGCTCGGGGGGTGTGTTGGAGAAAGTCTGCGACGATTGCGGGGATCCATTCACTGGTCGTTTGACGGGACGAAGATCCTTCATAGATTCGGTCCCGCGCCCTTCTCAATCGGGGTGTTTGACCTGACCACAGGAGAGAATCTCCCGGTTCTTCGCCACCCCGACTATCACATATTTGGTTTCAGATCTCGCCTGATAGCCGATGGATTGCTTTTCATCTGGGTTCGCCGGAAAATACCCAGATCTTTGTCGTGCCGTTTCAAGGGGAGGTCCCGCAGCAGGAGAAGGACTGGATCCCTGTGACCGAGCGTGATGCTCTGCACTTTCATCCCCGCTGGTCGCCTGACGGAGGCCTTCTCTACTACCAGTCCACGAGAGACGGCTTTCGGTGCATCTGGGCGCAGCGTTTAGATCGAGACACCAAGAGGCCGGTGGGCGAGCCGTTCGGTGTCTACCACTCCCATAGCGCTCGGCGCTCCATTGGAAACATCGCGGGCCCGCAGCATGTCTGGTTGTCGGTAGCCGACAAGATGGTCTTCAGCATGCGGGAGATCACCGGCAACATCTGGATGATGGAACGGGTGGAGGCCCTACCATAGAGCCTGAGTATTCCGCTGACGGTCAAGAAGACTTCCTCGACCGCCAGCAGGACTAAGCCCCCCGAAACGAACTAGATAGCGCCTGTCGGCCGATAACTGTTGATTAATCCCGTACGCACTCGTTTCCGCACGCTGGCGCGAGCCACCGAGATGAACTTTGGACCCATCCCATGCTGCGTATGCTGGAATCGCCAAAATAGAATCCCAGTTCACAGGCTTCGCTAATGTGGACGCCACCGTGTTCAGGGTACACTGAACAAATCGGATTTTGACCGTACAGGAGCAACTCGAATGAACCCGGAAGCCGCGAAAACCGCTGCCCAGTTCTACCTCGGCGACTTTGAGATCGAGATGAAGACGACCGCGAATGTGATCGGCGCTGTCCCCGACGCCAGCGTTGCTTACAAGCCCGACGAGAAGGCCCGCACCGCCCTCGAACTCTGCCGCCATATCGTGCTCGAAGACGAGTGGCTGCTGAATGGAATCGCCGATGGCGCCATTCCGGAACCACCCGATCAATCCGACGCCTCTGGCCTGATGACCCCAGCACAGTGCGTCGAATACTACAACAGCAAATTACCCGGCGCCGTCGAGCGCGTGCGCAACCTCTCCGGCGACAATCTTGTCAAAACCCTCGATCTGATGGGGCTCATCATCATGCCGGCAATCGCCTTTCTGGGCATGGCGGTGCGGCACTCGGTGCATCACCGCGGGCAGTTAGCGACCTATTTGAGACCGATGGGCGGCCAGGTACCCTCAATTTACGGGCCCTCCGCCGACACGCCGATGGGCTGACGCTGGGCTGAGAAAGTTCGACCGGCTGCTCATTTGAGCGCCTCAGGAAGTTCGCCCCAGCGAACACTGGAGTCGTGCGAAAGCCATTCGAGAGTTGTACATCGTCCGTGGCGAAGTCCGCGCACTCGCCGAGACCATCGACCGGCCGATCAAACAATACACGACGGGGCACCCCTCTCCGGTATTCAACTGGCTTAGTGCGCACGACTGACTCATCTGCATCCCTCTGCCCACGATTCGACACAGCAAACAGATCATCGAGGTACAAGAAGACGAAAACTACCCCAAGCGGTAGCGACCGCTCTTTGGGGTGGTTTTGCATTCCCTTCTTGCTCAGGGCCCTCACCTGGGCGGCGGCGGTTGAGCATAGCTGCCGGGAAATCCTAGTGTTGTATCGCAGGCGACCCAGCAGGAAAACTTCGCCCGACGAGTGAGCTAGCTAGCTAGAGCGCTACAGCTTGAATAGCTCACGCAGCCGCTTCGTCTGCGCGCGGCTGACCGGGATTTCCGTTTGGCGCTTGTCGCTCATGCGGAGCTGGTAGGTCGATTTGAACCACGGCACCACTTCCTTGATCTTGTTGATGTTCACCAGATGCGAGCGATGCGGACGCCAGAAGTTGGCGGCGTCCAGGTTGGATTGAAGCTCTTCGATCGTCTTGTAATTGGAATGCCCCTCGATGTAGGTCGAAGCGATCGTGATCGTCCCGTCGGCAATCTTGGCGTAGATCATGTCGTCGGCATCGATTAAGAACATACGGTTACTGCTCTTGACCAGCAACTTGGTGCGGGACTGTACGCGGTTCTCGATGTGAGCCAATAGTTGCTCCATCGAATCGAGGCTCTGCGGGGCCTCGATGAGTTTCTGAGCCCGCTCGATCGACATCGCGAGCCTCTTCTTGTCGATCGGTTTGAGAAGATAGTCGACCGCATTGACCTCGAAAGCGTCCACGGCGTACTGATCGTAGGCGGTGGCGAAGATGAAGCGCGGCAACTCGGCCCCTTTTTCCATTAATGTCCGAACAGCCTCGAGACCGTCGAGCCCCGGCATCTGCACGTCCATGAATACAATGTTAGGTTCGTTTTTCTCTATGAAATCGACGGCTTCCAGACCATTATTCGCCGTGCCCGCGATTTCGACTTGAGGAAACGATTTCAGTAAGAACGCCAACTCATCCCGCGCCAACTTTTCGTCGTCCACGATCAGCGCGGTTAGCGTGGCGGAAGCGCTTTGTTTCTCTGCCATGGGAAGTGCATTGACCGTGTTCTCTTCGGAGTATAGTACGCTGCCCGCCACTTTGAGAAACGAGCGGCTGGGCTTACGAAGGCTTCTCTGGCAAGAACGCCACCGGAGTTTAGCGGTAGGCCTGGCTTCGATGAAGGACCCGCAAAACACGAATCACTTCCTGGCCGGCCGAAAACCGGATCCGGTAGTCGCCCGATCGGAGCCGGAATTCAATACCACCCTTCAGACACTTGACGTCCCCGGCCCCGGTCGCAAAGAAGCGATTCATCGTTCCAACGACGCGCTGCGCTACCGGGCGATCCAGACTTCGCAAGTCTCGAAGCGCGGGGTCGCTCCATTCAATGGATTTCACTTGAGGCCGAATTCCTCAAGAACTTGATCGTGCGGGACGCCTCTACCGTGGTTTCCTTCGAACCACTCACGAGCTTGGGCAACCGCTTGCCGTTCATCTTCGGTTTCGGGCTCGTCATCGATCGGCGCTCGGGCGAGTGCCTGACCGGCAGGATCAAGAAGAGCCTTCTGGACGGCCTGCTCAACAAACGCCGCGGCGTTTTCAAACTCCCCGCGGTCCACTCGTTCGTTAATGATTCTCTCCTGTTCCGAACTTAGTTTCACCGTGACGCCACCCATGTTCCTTACTCTAGCATCTAATCCGTGAAGCCAACAAACCGGATCCCGCCTGCTACAATACGAACGGTAGGTGGCGACAAGCAATGTGGCGCGCGTCTCCAGACGTGCCGTGTCGCCATTCCTGGCGACATGTCTCACCGCGGCAGGGCCGTCGACCCGAAGAATACCTCAAATCCGCAAAAAAACCTGTCTCTTAACCAGGGAACCTGCCACCGTCCCGCCGCCGGCTGCAACCCGAGCACTGAAAACAAAAACATTATCGGTTGACACGATGACAAGGCGTCGAAAATGGCCCAGATCCTGCCATATTCCGCCATTCTCTGCCATTTTGTAAAGAAACTTTATACCTCAACCGGCAACCTCTTTTGTTTCCATCACTTCGCCAGGCCGTGGTCACTGACATCCCGGCCTGCCGCTTTGTCCCTGCACAAGCGGCCCCGCTGTTCAGTTCGCGCCCCAACCAGACGATTACTCGTGTGAGTGGGGCGCGAACCGAATGAGGGTGACCAGCAATGTTTGTAAGGGATGATAAGCGGCCGAAACGGGCCGAAGTGACTCGGCGGTTCGAAGCTGAAGACCGCCGGCGAAATGTTACACTTTACGGCGAAATGTTACACTTTAGGATTACTGTCTACTCCGCGAACTGCCTAGCAGCTTAAGGTCCGGCGGAGGTGGAAGGCGGGAACATGCTTGGGAGTACGAAGTTCACCATTGTCCGGAAGTCATGTTTTGGCTTCGGGGTCTTGATCTTGATGATGACCGTCACCGGTCTCGTCATCACCAACAATCTCAGCCGGATTGATAGCGACCTGACCGAGATGAACACGGTCAAAGAACCGCTCAGCGCAGCCGCCTATGAGATGGAAATCAACGTGATCGGCACCGGCATGGGAATCTTCAAATACCTTGAAACCGCTGATCCGTCCCATCGCGAGCGGGTGGCGAAAGACCATGCGGACTTTGTGCGCTTCAAAGCCGAGTACGACCGCCTGGCGGAAACCCCGAGGGGAAAGGAGATGGGCTCTGAGGTGGGGCGGCTCTACCAGGAGTACCATTCGTTAGGCGACAGCTTGATGGCGCAAAAGGATACCCAGGACGTCTTGTTCGCCCGTATCGGCGCGAACTTCGAGAAGTCCGACGACATTCTCGATGAGCAAATCCAGGCCAACATTGACGAAAGCGGGCCGAATGGGATCGAGAAGGTCAGGCAGGCGGCGGAAATGGAAGTGAATATCGCTGAAGTGGGGACCTGGCTGGGCAATTACCTTCGGATTCCCTCGCCTGAGTACGGAGAGCGCATCCAGGACAACGTCAATGACTTCCGGCGGCATCTTGCGGCATTCAAGCGGCTGCGGCCGACCACGGAGGAAAAAAGGCGGCTGCTGCGGATCGAGGGCGTCTTTGAACAGACGACTGGCGACATCGAAGAAGTTCTCGCCCTGAGCGCTTCCATTCGAGAGGATGTGGACCACTTGATCGAGCTGCGGCGCCGCTTGGATGGCCTGCTCGATGAAGATATCCAAGTCTCGACCCGGCAACAGCTCGCCGAAGCCAAGCTGGACGCGCAGAAGGCGGTAAGCGGCGCGCAGCGGGCGACGTGGGTGATGCTGCTGGCCGGGCTGGCGGTGGGAATTGGCGCGGCGGCTATCATGCTGGGCAGCATCGCCGGGCCGCTTCGGAAGCTGACCGCGGCGGCGGAAGAAATCGGCCGCGGGAAGCTGGAGTACCGAGTCGAGCACAAAGCGAAAGACGAGTTTGGCACGCTGGCAAGCGCCTTTAATCTGATGGCCGAACGGCGCCGGCAAGAGGAAGAGAAGCTGCAAGAGGCCTATCGGCGGGTGGAGGAGCAAGTCGAGCAGCGCACAGCCGAGCTGGGGAAAACCAACCAACAGCTCCAGCTCGAACTCGCCGAGCGGAAACGGACCGAGGCGGCGCTGCGGGAAAGCGAAGAGAGGTTCCGGGACCTGTTCGACCAAGCCCCCATCGCTTACCACGAGATCGACCGAAACGGAGTGGTACAGCGCGTCAACCAAGCCGAATGCGCCTTGCTCGGGCTCGAACCGTCCGAGATCTTGGGAAGATCCGTGTGGGATCTTCAAGCACCTGATCAGCGCGAATTGAGCCGCCAAGAGACGAGGCGAAAGATCAGCGAGAAACAGTCTGTTTCCCCTTTCCAGCGCACCTATGTCTCGAAGGACGGCGGTGTTCACACTATGGAAATCCATGAACGTTTGATTCGGGAAGAGACGGGCGAGGCCGTGGGAATCCGCTCCGCCATGATCGACATCACGAAGCGGGTGGAGGCCGAGAATGAAAGCGAGCGTCTGGAAGCTCAGGTCAGGCACGCCCAAAAGCTCGAGAGCCTGGGTGTGCTGGCCGGCGGCATCGCCCATGATTTCAACAATCTATTGGTTGGCATCCTTGGGAACGCGGGCTTGGCCCGGATGGACCTGCCGCCGGAATCGAAGGTCCAGTCCACGCTCCAGGAAATTGAGGCCGCCGGGCAGCGGGCGGCGGATCTGACCAATCAGTTGCTGGCCTATTCGGGCAAAGGAAGATTCGTCGTCGAGCCGCTGGACCTCTCCAAGCTCACCGGGGAGATGGCCCACCTGCTGAAAGTATCGGTTTCCATCAGGGCGAGTATGGAGTATGAATTGGCGTCCGAGATTCCTCCGATTGAGGGCGACGCCACGCAGATCCGTCAAGTCGTGATGAACTTGATCATCAATGCCTCGGAGGCGACGGCCGAAGAAGGCGGCGTAGTCCGGGTCAGCACCGGCGTGCTGCAAGCCAGCCGCCAGCACCTTGACGGCACCGTGCTCGGAGGAGATCTTGCGGCAGGTTCCTATGTCTATTTCCGGGTGAACGACAACGGCCAGGGAATGGATGAGGAAACCATGGCCAAGATTTTTGACCCCTTTTTCACGACCAAGTTTACTGGCCGGGGGCTGGGGCTGGCGGCGGTTCTCGGCATCGTGCGGGGACACCGCGGGACAATCGAGGTCATCACCCGGCCCGGCGCGGGCACCACGTTCTGCGTGTTGTTTCCCGCCAGTATGAGGCCGGCCGACGGCGAGACGCCGGCTGCTCCGGTGAGCAGGGAAGGCTGGGCGCGCAAGGGAAAGGTCCTTGTGGTGGACGACGATGAAAGCGTCCGCGAGGTGGCCCGGGCCATGCTTGAGAATTGCGGATTCGGCGTGCTTACCGCCGGCGACGGCCGCCAAGGCGTTGAGGTGTTCCGCGACCACGCGGACGAGACCGTGGCCGTCTTGCTCGATCTGACCATGCCCGGCATGCAAGCTGACGAGACGGTTCGGGAACTGCGCCTCATTCGGCCCAATTCGAAAGTAATACTTTCCAGCGGCTATAGCGAGGAGGAAGTTACCGCACAGCTCGGAGAAAAAGACATCGCTGGCTTCATCCAGGAACCCTACAAGCTGTCTGAATTTTCTCGGAAAGTGCGCGAAATCGTGGGAACCGCCGATGCCGGCTGATTGACCGGCGAGCCGCGGGACAGCTTTCTTCACGTCGGCAGTCGGGGCGGCCCCGATGCCGGCCCTTGAGATGCGCAAAGACGTAACGGACTCGCCCGTTACCTTGTGCGCTCCCTTGCCGGGCCCGCGGGAGGGCGCTGGCCTCATGGCATCAGGCGCGGCGGCCATAACAAAGCGGGCGCCAAGCTTTCCCAAGTCCGGCGCCCGCACCAGCGCCTAGCGGCGCTGGCTCTTGCATGATCGGCATTCAGATCTTACCACATGGCGCGATCCCCAACAAGCGGACCCGAACCAACTGTGCCTCAACGAACCTACCCCTCACCAGATCCACGGCCCGCAAATCGGTTATACAGCCAGGCGATTACCGCACCTCCTACAGCGCCATCCACCAGTCCGTACAGCGTGCCGACAATCACATCGCCGAAGTTGGATGAAGCGTCGTAGCCAGGATAAACCGACGCCATCACGTCAAGAAACGCTTCACCGTAACCACCGGAGATTACGTAAGCCACTCCGGTCAGCAACATCGCCGCTCCCCAGACCAGACCTATGGTAAACGCCATAGCTTTCACATCGAGTTTCATCGGAACGCACCTCCGTTCTCGTCAGTCTTGCACTTCCATGGTAGCTCCAAGGACACCCCGCCCAGCGCTCTGCCGCGCGGCCTTTCGAGGGGACAGTGTGTCGGAACCAGCACAGCAACGGTCGTGCCTTCGGTTCGCTTCTGCATGATCCGGTGGCTGCCGCACCGGCGAACGGCCTGGAATCCCTCAGATTCCAACATTCGGCAGACCTCTTCGCCGGAAAGAACCCGGAGCTTACCCAACTGGGACCTCGACCTGGGTGACGAAAACTTCCGAGTGGAAACGCTTTTCGATCTCGCTCGGGTCGGCGGTTTCAAGGAACAGAGTCAGGGCCTCGATCAGATTGGTGCGGGCCTCCTCGATCGAGTTGCCTTGACTGGCGGCGTTCAAATCGGGACACAAGGCTACAAAGCCGCCGTCCTCGCGCTCGATAATGGCCGTCAGGCGGCGTGATCGGTTCATGGGTTCATTGGGATGATCCTTGAAGGGGACAGCCGGTCCGGAAATCTTCCGTTTGAGGAATTAGGTCGTGTCCGGGTCGCTTTGCCCGGAGGAAACCGCAGTCGCCTTCTCGCCGGTTTGGGGCTGCTCGGAGAAGTATTTGATGTCGCTTTTGTACAGCAGCAAGTTCGGGCCATCGGTGCGCGTCAGGCGAATGAACTTGCTGTCGTAGTAGGCCACCCAACCCGTGAAGTCTTCGTCTCCCTTCGTACGCACCTGGATTACGGTCTTACGGGCCGCCAGACGCTTGAGATAGGCGGCTTCCTTGAACGTCCGGCTGGGATCTCGCTTCGCGCCGCCTTTTGCCGGGCCGCCGCCAGGCCGCCGGGCCGGCCTGCCCTTCCGCTTGCTATGTTTCTTTTGAGGGCCCTTCGGTTTCAAGGTTGATCTCCCTTTTTTTTCGTCCCTGTTCTCGACTTGATCTTCGGATCCGGTTTGGGTGGGGACGGCCGGCCGCGAATGCTGATGCGCTCTTTGGGATTACGGCGTGAGGCTCTGTCGGGCACGAAATATCCATTGCGCGCCAGTACCGTTGCCTGGGGCCGGCTGACCTTGATCTCGACCGGCCGAAAGCGCTCCGTAACGCTGGTGTGCTCGGGTGGATAATACCCGATCAGGTATTGCGTTCGCAGGCTGCGCAGAATTTCGTCGAAGGCCTGATTCAAGTCCACGCCTCCAAACTGAACGAAGGTCGCCCCGCCGGTATTCGCGGCCAGTGTTTTCAGCGCGTTCTCTCCCCCAACGTTTCGGCCCGCGTCGGCTTTGATCGGCATGACGATCACGCCGTAGATAACCGCGTCGATCCGCTGCGCCTCCTCGAGCGCTTTGTGAAAAGTGGTGCGGCTGCTGGTGTCGCCGCCGTCGGTGATAATCACCATCACTCGCCGGCCTGGGCGGCCGTCGAGTTGTCCCGCGGCCAGCGAGATCGCGTCATACATCGAAGTGCCGCTGTCGGGGCGAATGGAGTCCAGCGCCCGCTGAATCGGTTTCCTCTTCTTGGTGAACTCGGTCGCCAGCTCAACGAAAACGGAGAAACGAAAGACACTCAGCCGGTCTTTGCCGTAGCGGTCACTGTCGAGCAAGTTTGTCGCGAAACGCTTGGCGGAATCTTTCTCGAACTGAATCTCCTTGCCCGTGCTCAAACTCGTATCGAGCATCATCGCAACCGAAAGCGGGCGGTTGGTTTGACGCTCGAAAACGGCGATTTCCCTCTCTTCGCCGCCATCGAGGACCGTGAATTCCTGGCGCTCGAGGTCGCCGATCGGCGCTCCGTTGGGACCCTTAACCGTCGCCAGCACATGAACCAGACTGACGTCCACCTTAAAGGTGGGGTCTTCTTTTGGCGCGTCTTGCGGGGAAGTCCAGCCAGGGCTTGCGGCTAGCGCCCAACACAATCCGATCGCTGTCAGCGGGTGTTTCAAACGGGGAACCTCTTGCTGGGAAAGAATCGTAAGACGTCCGCTCTCCTAGCTAAGCTAGCTAGCAGCCCGCGGTAAAAGCCGGCTGGAACAAAAAATGGAGGCTGCCATCTGATTTTCGCACACCGAAGTGTCTTTTTCCCAACCGCTCCTGGCGGTCGGCGCTCTGAATCCTTGTCCCGAATGCTCTACCACTGAAGGACTTCACTTTGCAGGTCCTTACCCGGACGAGCCGCAACCAAAGAGGGGAGCGTGGCCGCTGTCAGATGAGGTGCGTCGAAGCGGCCAACCCCTCCCTAACGCGGACCAGCCGCAACCAAAGAGGGTATCGTGGCCGCTGTCGGATGAGGCGCGTGGTAACGGCCAACCCCTCCTTGACGGTCGGGGCTCGAGTCTGGCTCCCGAATATTCTGCCACGTTTGGCGCGAATTTCATGATGCAGGTCCTTACGGTTACGGCTCGCTGTTGATTCCACTACGGAGTCCGAGCAAGAGAACAGCCGCTTTCCGAACCGCATCCGATGAAGGCGTTTGCCAAACTGCCTATATGGGGTATTTAGTTGACTCCAGTAGCCACAATATGTTGTGGTTGGGGGCATGAAGGAGGACTACCCCCGAAACCTCGTCGAGTTGGAAGCTCGATTCTCGACCGAGGAGGCGTGCCGGGAGTACCTGCTGAAGCTGCGCTGGCCGGAGGGGTTCGTGTGCCCGCGCTGTGGGATCCAGTCCTCATGGGCCAGCAAACGCAATCTGCTGCTCTGCGCCGACTGCGGTTACCAGGCCTCGGTGACGGCGGGCACGATTTTCCAGGACACCCGCAAGCCCTTGACGTTGTGGTTCCGGGCGGCTTGGTGGGTGACAACGCAAAAAGGCGGGGCCAGCGCGCTGGAGTTGCAGCGGGTCTTGGGTTTGGGTAGCTATGTAACCGCCTGGACCTGGCTGCACAAGTTCCGCCGCGCCATGGTGCGCCCCGGTCGCAATCGGCTGGTCGGCCGGGTGGAGGTGGACGAAACGTATGTGGGCGGAGTCGAAGAGGGCGTCCGAGGTCGCGAAATGGTTGGCAAAGCGTTAGTTGCGGTTGCTGCCGAGGAGGATGGGCGCGGTATGGGTCGCATCCGGCTCCGTCGGATCGCGGATGCCTCAGCGGCGAGCTTGGAAGCCTTTGTCGAAGAAGCTATCCAACCTGGCAGCCTCGTGCACACCGACGGCTGGGAAGGCTATGCGGGATTGGAGAACAAAGGATACCGCCATGAAGTCACCGTGCTGCGCGGGAAGCGGCAATCGGCGAGTAAGCTGCTGCCGAGAGTCCATCGTGTCGCCTCTCTGCTAAAGCGCTGGCTGTTGGGGACCCACCAGGGGGCTGTCAGTCACGAGTATTTGGACTACTACCTGGACGAGTTCACGTTCCGCTTCAACCGGCGGACCTCACGGTCGCGCGGCAAACTTTTCTATCGCCTCCTCCAGCAGGCGGTCGCCGCCGACCCTGCTCCCTATAAGACAATGGTCGAGGCCACCAGGGCCGGCACCCCCACCCCCAAGATGTAGTGGCTACTGGAGTCAACTAAATACCCCATCTGCCTATAATGCCTGTTAGCCTCCTGACTCTTCACACTGAACACGTTGCCAAAGCCTGCGGAGGAAGGCCAGCCTTATGCGCGAGCCGGTCGAGAACGGTCCCGCCAGCAAACATGCTTGGCTGGTCAGGGTAAAGGGCCTGGGCGGGCCCGCGCGGTATCGCTTGCGCGGCACGGTGACGCGCGTTGGCCGCGATCCGGAAAACGACATCGTTATCGAGACTTCCACAACCTCCTCGCGCCATAGCGAGATCAGTTGGGAACACGACAGCTGCTGGATCTACGATCTCAATAGCACAAGCGGAACTTACGTCAACGGCAGCCGTGTGGATCGGGCGCCACTTGAAGCCGAGTCCCGGATTCGTTTCGGGACCGCCGGCCCCGAGTTTGCCTTCAAGCCCGACAAACGGCTGCGGTCATCCATGGATGAAACGGTGGTTCTTACTCCCGTCGAGGCGAGCCGCGAAGAGGAGATGGCACCCCAATCTCGGGCGGAGACCACCCCTTCCATCACCACCGAAGACGAGAAGCTGCTTTTCGATGCCGTGCGTCGTGCCCGCGAGGCCCGGGCCTTACCCACCGAAACGAGAGAGTACGTCCCGAAAATCTTCGCGGCTATTCTCATAGGACGCAACCCGGAAAGTTTCGGTTTTTGAGCAAGTCCCCGGCCGGGTTTCGCAATTCCGAGAAGGAGACCCCATGAAACGCCGACACTTTCTCAAGAATGCCTCAATGGCTCTGACAGGCGCCAGTGTCAGCGCTGCCATTCCAAAGGTTTTCGGTCAGGGCCGAGATCTCCGCCCCATCCCGCCGGTCGAACCCCCGGCAACGAAAACTATCATCGATGTGCATGTCCACGACTTTTTCCAGGACGAGAAACCCGCGGATCATCCGAAGTTCGCTCCTCTGCTCAACAACAGCCGGCCTGACGCGACATACCAGATGAATGCGGGCTGGGAGCAGTTCCAATATGACCTGGAAGCCGTTCACAAAGCGTGCCTGCTCCATGTGGCGCAAGATGACGTTGGCAAGAAAGGCAACGACCGCATCGCCGACATTGTCAAACGCTGGCCGCAAAAACTGATTCCGTTCGGCTCGGTGAATCCACTGTTCGCGGACGCTCTCGACGAGTTCAAACGGGCGGTCGAGGTGCTTGGGATGAAGGGTTTCAAGCTCAGTCCGATCTACCAGAGCTTTCACCCCATGGATCCCCGGGCGGTGCGGATCTACGAACAGGCTCAGGAGTGGAAGATTCCATTGATCTTCCACACAGCGATCGCGCAAGCCGCAAACATCCCTCTTAAATGGGCGGATCCCCTGCTGTTCGACGATGTCGCTTACGCTTTCCCGGAGTTGAAAATCATCATGGCCCACTTGGGGCATCCTTGGCAGAAAGAGTGCATCGTGATGGCCCGCAAGCACCCCAATGTTTACATGGAGCTGTCCGGCAATTTTTACCGGCCTTGGTTCTTTTACCAGGCCCTGCTGTTCGCGCTCAACTGGGGCCAAACGCACAAAATCCTATTCGGAAGCGACTGGCCGATCACGACGCCGAGGGAGACGATAGAGGGACTGAACAAAGTCAATCAGTTCGCGAAAAGTGGCTTGCCCGAGATTCCACAAGCAGTGATTAACGGCATCATTTATCGCGACTCTCTGAGGTTGCTTGGCATCGCCGCTTAGCTTTATTGTTCTGGGGCTTCCGGGTTCTTAGTGGGCGCCGTGGAGTTGCACGATCGTGCCAAAGTAGCGGCCCTCACCCCAGTTTCAGCAGGCGGGCGGCGTTTTCATGGAGAATCTTGCGCACGGCGGTCTCGTTCGGGGCCAGCCGCCGCACCGCGGCCATACTGTTGAAGCCGATACAATCGGGCCCGGCGCCGAACGTGTCGCTGCAATCGCTGGCCCACAGCAACTTGTCTTGGTGGCGGTCGAGAAAGCCGCGGGCGTGGTCTTCATCGCGCTCCATCGAATTACGGCCCGAACCCGCCGAGAGGTCTCCATACATGTTTTCGTAATCAGACAGCAGCCGGTCGCTGATGCCTCCGGGCGTCACCGGCGTCTTTGGATACATCACCGTTTGATCGTGATTCTTGTCGATGTTGCCCCACCAGGTTTGGGCGTGACCGATGAAGGTCACGGCCGGAAACTCTTCCAGCATTGTGTGGAAGCGCTCGATGCCCATGTTGTAGGTTTCGTGCTGGAAGTGCATCAGCACCGGCACATCGAACTCCTTCGCGATCGAAAACACGAGTTGCATCGCTTGGGAGTCGCAGTCGAGGGGGAATTTCTGCTCGCCGATCCCTTTGGCGCCCATCTTGAGATACTTCTCGAGCACCGGCCGTGTTTCTGGAACGTCGGGAAGTTCGTTGGCAAAGTAGAAATACTCATCGGGGTAGCGCTCGGCGAGGGCGACCGCGGAGTCGTTTCCAAAGGCGTCGGCGGCAAGTCCGTATCTCGACCCGGCCGGCAGCAGAACGGTTTGAGTCACGCCCATCTTTCGTTGATGGGCGAGGAGGTCTTCATCTGTCCTGCCGCTGTAGTGAGTGTGCTGGTGGAAATCGATGACCGCTTCTTGAGCGGGCTCCTCGGCGACAGTTTGGCTGGCCTCTGGGGTCTCGCCGCCACAAGCAGCGAAGCTCGCCGTGCCGGCGGCGGCAGCGAGAAAGTCTCGGCGTCGAATTTGTCTCACCACAGTGAACCTCCGGTTTGCGGACTGATCTCAGTGTACGACTCTCGCCGCCGAGCCGATGCGATTCGTTAGCAGTGGAATTCGGCAGTGTGCCGCCTTGGTTGTGTTTGGAACTTTCTCCTCTGGTTTGACAGAACGAGACCGCATGGAACACAAGTTGTGCTCGGCGCCATTTTTTTATGTGCCCAGGTTGCCCTTCGGGTCAAGTGACAACAATCTAGGCGCCAGCGCAAACAGGTCTTGCGTGCTCGCACGGCTGTATAAAACGCATCCGTACAGCGACACGGCTCCGGCTTTGTCCTCGGACGGCCGCAGATTGGCGTTTACGCGCGTTTACAGCTGGGGAGGCGGCGATATCTACTTGCTGAATCTGACAAAAGACGTTGAATTTAAGACACGCAAGTCTTTTTTAGTCTGCACAACTGTCCCAAAACCAGCTGGGGTCTGGGGTAACTGTAGCGCTCTTGCCGCTGCTTGCACCGTGCGGTCCACCTCTCGAATGGCCTTAGTCATAGGGGTTAGCGCCCGTTGCGGCCTCGTGGACTTCCCAGTGTGTCTTGACTGACCAAACACCGATGAAATTCACCGACACCGGTTGCCAGCAACGCTGCCCGGCCAGCTTGATCGAGCCGGAATACGGACTTATCGCGGAAACCGCAATCGGCGGGTGAGGCCGCTGCAGCGGCAGAATAAGCAAATCCTTAGGTCCACCTGAGCCCTGAGAACGCCTTCAGCGGCTTCTCTGGGCTCTTTTTAGGGCAATCTGACCCCAGAACCCCGTACCGGACATCAGCGCTTTACCTTGTCGCCTTTCGCCTAAAAATTGCGACAGCCCAGACCTTGTTTGGCGGGCCTTTTGGCGTTATGCTGTGTTGTTACCATTTAGGCGACCTTCTTGGAGTTGGTTGGCGAAGTGGAAAACACTCGCTGAATCGCCTCCTCATATTGAGGATGGGGCCGAAGGAGAAAAAAGTGAGTAACGACATATCCACCAACCGCCGTTCCTTCATGAAACATCTCTCGATGCTCGGCGCCGGCAGTCAAGCCGTTTTGAGAACGGGGGACGCGCGCGCGGAGGCCGGGGACGCAGCTCCGGGGGCGGCAACGACAAACAAACCCAACATCGTCCTGGTTCTCTCTGATCAGCACCGCGGTGACGCCATGGGCTGTGCTGGGAACCTGGCGGCCCGGACGCCGGTTCTGGACAAGCTGGCGGAGCAGGGCGTGCTCTTCGAACGGTGCTATACCAGCGGACCAGTTTGTTGCCCGGCGCGGGTATCCTTGATGACCGGGCAGCACGTCAACCAGCACGGGGTCTGGTCGAACAACGTTGAAGCGGACCGCCATGGCCCCAGTCACGTGAGAAACATTCGCGACGCTGGTTACCACACGGCTGTCATCGGAAAAACGCACCTGCGGGTTTACCAGGGCGACGACGGCCACACCAAAGACCACAGTCAAGGATTAGTGGACTGGGGATACGACGACGTCCACGAGCTCAAGGATAACATTCCCTCCAGCACCCACAGATGCTACTACACCGACTACCTCACCGAAGAGAAGACGCTGCAGCCATACGAAGACTACTGCCGCAATTATCGGCGAGGCGAGAGGATGGGGATGCGCCCATGGGAACATACGCCTAATCTCCTTTCCGATGACCAGCACATTGATATGTACTGCTGCAGAACAGCGGCGGAGTGGATACAAAACTACGAGGACGATAAGCCCTTCTATCTCAGCGTCAACCTCATCGGACCGCACCCGCCCTTCGATTGTCCCCCCGAATATCGGGACGCTTTTAAACCCGAGGAAATGCCCCTGGCGATCATGGACGCGCCTCGTGAGCCCGTGGCGCCCTTGGTCAAGCGGTCGTTCGAGCGGTCGAGGATGCAGGAGATGACAGAGTGTCACAGCCGGGTCATGACGAGCCACTACTACGGCATGATCGCCTTTGACGATTATGCCATCGGGCTTGTCGTGAAAGCCCTGGAGGAACGCGGACTGATGGACAATACCTGGATCGTCTATACCACCGACCACGGAGAGATGCTGGGCGATCATCGGCTGTATCAAAAGGTTGTGTTCTACGAAAGCGCCATCCACATTCCCCTCATCATCAGACCCCCCGGCGGCACTCGCGGATGGAAAGTCGACGGTCTTGCCGACCACACCGACATCAGCGCGACCCTGCTCGAGGCGGCGGGGGCCGAGCCGATTGAAAGCAGTCCAGGCCGGTCGCTTGTCCCGAAGGTCATGGCGGGCCGCTACGCGCCTGATGCTCAAAGGGGCAAAGAGGTGGTCTTTAGCGAGGTTGGGCGTTCCGGTCTTCGCGACCGCGGGGCCAGGAAAGTATATTCCATGGCTCGCACCGAACAGTACAAGATGAGCGTTGATTCAGTAACGCGACAGCCCGTGGAACTTTATGACATGGTGAACGACCCCAAGGAACTGCGTAATCTGGTCAACGAACCGTCTCTGAAGAGCGTGCGTGAGGAGTTCCTCGATGAGCACTTCAGTCAGCTATTCGCCAGCTTGGATAAGGCAAAACTCAAGTTTTATCAGGATGGCGGAATACCAAGCAATCTTCACCAGGAGTACCCAGAGTATTAGGACATGCGCTTCACAATGGCCATGACGCCGGACACCCGCTTTGCCCGGCGTGACAGATCGGGAGCTTGACAAGGGTAATTCCGCTAGCCGAACTGTCCATTACCAGATTGCGCCACAGAAGCTGGCGACGCAACGGGCTGATCAATGGGATGCTGAGTCTACTGTCGGGTTGGCGGCGTTCGTTGACGTGGCCGGTTGGCTTGGCTCGTTCGGCTCACGCCAACAGGTTCCCTACTACTGCGGGCCGTAGATAATTCGGAATGATAACGCTGGCGGTTGAGCACGTAGGCGATCGAACGAGGAGAGTCCACCTTGCAGATTACGAGAGCCGCCCTGGGACTACTCGCGCCGGCCCTGATCAATCCCCGCCGCACGCTCAACAGTTGCCCCGGATTCTTCCTGGGAGTCCACAACGGCAATCGCCGCCATGGTTACGATGTCTTGCACGTCGGCGCCCTTTTGCAGTACGGCCACGGGCCGATCCATTCCCATCAGTATCGGTCCGACGGCCCGGGCGCCCGCAAGGCTCGACAGCAGCTTGTAGGAAACGTTGGCCGCCTCCAGGCTCGGGAAGATCAGCACGTTCGCCTGCCCCTTCAGTTTCGAGAACGGGAAGAAGGTTTCCATCATATCCGGGTTCAGCGCGGTGTCCGCCTGCATCTCGCCGTCGATCATCAGATGCGGGTCGGCCTTTTGTACCAGACCGACTGCCCGGCGCACCTTATCGGAGAACGGGTGGGGCGCTGAACCAAAGTTCGAAAACGAGAGCATCGCAACTCGGGGCTCGATGTCTAGGCCGCGCACTCTCTCGGCCGCCAGCAGGGCGATCTCGGCCAAGTCTTCCGCACTCGTCTCGATATTCACGGTCGTGTCGGCCAAGAAGTAGGATTTGCGGTTAATGATCAGCATATAAAGGCCCGAAACTCTTCGGATGCCGGGCCGCAATTTGACGACCTGCAGCGCGGGCCGCAGAGTGTCAGGATAGTGCCGCGTTACCCCGGCCACCATCCCCGCAACCTCGCCGCGCCGCACCATCATCGCTCCGAAATACACTCGATCGCGTAACATTCGATGCGCCTCGTTTGGGGTAACTCCTTTGTGTTGGCGCAGGTTGTAGAGTTCCTCCGCGTAAGCATCGAGCCCCTCGAAACGCGAGGGGTCAATCATCTCGAGGCCAGCGTGCGACACCCGCAACCGCTCTGCTGTTTCGAGAATCGCGTCACGCGGGCCAAGAAGCACCGGCTCGGCGATCTTTTCCTCGCGTAACACCTGCGCCGCCCGCAGTATCTTCTCCTCGTCACCTTCGGGAAAGACAATCCGCCGCGGATCGGTCTGAGCTTTTCGAATGATGAGCTGAAGCACCTGCTGTGAGCTATCCAGTCTCGCGGCGAGCTGGGTGCGGTATTCATCCGGATCAACCTTCTTGCCTGCAACACCGCTGCGCATGGCCGCCTCAGCCACGGCCGAGGCGACGGTTTCGAGCACCCGCGGGTCGAAGGGCTTCGGAATGATGTAGCGCGGACCGAACTCGAGGTCCTCGTTCTTGTAGATGCGGCGCACCGATTCGGGAACTTCCTTGCGCCCCAATTCGGCAAGCGCCATGACCGCGGCCAGTTTCATCTCCTCATTGATCGAAGTGGCTTCGACGTCAAGCGCCCCGCGAAAGATGAACGGGAAGCCCAGGACGTTGTTGACCTGGTTTGGATAATCCGAGCGGCCGGTCGCCATGATCACGTCCTTGCGGCTGGCGCAGGCCTCTTCGTAAGTGATTTCGGGGTCGGGGTTCGCCAGCGCAAAGACGATCGGATTCTCCGCCATGGAAAGCAGCATTTCGCGGCTCACGACGCCGGGGGCCGACAAGCCAACGAAGACATCCGCCCCTCGCATCGCGTCGCTGAGGGTTCTGAGTTCCGTGTCCTGCGCGAACCGCTCCTTGTAGGGATTCATCCCCGCGCCACGCCCTTGGTAGATGACGCCCCTGGAGTCACACATGATAAGGTTCCGCGGCTGAATGCCGAGACGGAGATAGAGATTGGCGGACGCCACGGCAGCGGCGCCGGCCCCGTTGATCACGACTCGCGCGTCTTTGGCCTTCTTGCCGGCCAGCTCCAAGGCATTGGTCAGGGCCGCCGCGCTGATGATGGCGGTGCCGTGCTGGTCGTCGTGAAAGACGGGTATCTTCATCGACTTCCGCAACGTTTCTTCGATGTAGAAGCAGTCCGGCGCCTTGATATCCTCGAGGTTGATGCCGCCGAAGGTCGGCTCCAGCAGTTCGACAAGGCGAATCAGTTCGTCGGGGTCTTTGGTATTGACTTCCAAGTCAAACACGTCGATGTCGGCGAACCGTTTGAACAGAACCGCTTTCCCTTCCATCACCGGTTTTCCGGCGGCCGGTCCGATGTCGCCCAATCCCAGTACGGCTGATCCATTGCTGACCACCGCGACGAGGTTCGCGCGCGAAGTGTAGCGTGAAACCAGCGCCGGGTCCCGTGCGATCTCCAGGCAAGCGTCGGCCACGCCGGGCGAGTACGCCAAGCTAAGGTCGAGTTGCGTATCGCTGGGTTTCGTCGGTGAGATGGAGATCTTCCCGGGGAACGGGAGCGCGTGGTAATCCAGCGCGTCTTGTTTGCGAACTGCCATGGTGTCTCCTGGCGTGACTGATTGCTAACTATAACTAACCAAAGATATTTGAGGGTTCGTTCGTGGGGAGTTTTGGGCTGTACTGGTGTTAATGCTGGCCCGGGGCGCCAGCCCCGGGAGGGCATTGCACCCTGCTGCACTCCGCAAAGTAGAAACCTCTTCTTCTGGCGAGCCTTCGTGAACAGAGCCGCGCCCGCAAGGGTGCGGTTGAGAGTGGAGGACGCGCCGGCCATCCCATTGGGCCTCGGTCACTGCGAGACTGGACCGCACCCTTGCGGGCGCGGCTCTGTTCCCTCATCAGGACCAGAGAGCGTGGCGGGTATGCTGAGGTTCCGGCATCGCGGCCTTCGCCCCGTGGCGGGGGCGCCGGTGCGCTAGTATAAGGGCTCACGGCTTGAGGAGACCTGTAGTGAGAGCCCTTTGTAGCGTTGTTCTTTGTGTCTTGATAGCGGCCGCTACGGGCGGCTTCTTGCTGGCGACCGAGGATCAGCCGATGATCGGTGAGGCCGCACCGACTTTCGAACTACCTTCTCTGTCCGGGAAGACGGTCAGTCTCGAGGACTATCGCGGTGAGACGCTCGTGCTCCACTTTGGTGCGGGCTGGTGACCGTTTTGTAATGCGGAGGCTCCGCATCTCGAAAAGCTCTCGAACGACTACAAGGACCGCGGCGTTGGAGTTCTTGTGATCGACGTTTTGGAAAACGAGGCTGACACCCGCAAGTTTTCGGAGCGCTCGAAATTTACGTTCCCGGTGTTGCGCGATTCCGACGGGGCGGTCGCCGCAAGTTACGCGCCTGTAGGAGTACTCCCAGACCTTCCGCGCGATCAGGTACCGATCGCGTCCAACCTCATCATCGACTCCAAGGGCAGAATCGTTTTCTACAGCTTGCTCGATTCGGTCAATTTTGACGCTAAGCTTGCCGCCCTCAAGGCAAGGCTTGAGCAACTTCTTGCGAAACCTTGAGGGGTGTCCTTCGCCAAAAATCCGCATTATCCAGAACCGATTCGAAGAGTTCCGCGGCCGCGAGCAGAACTAAGCCCCCCGAAACGAACTGCATAGCGCTGCGGCCTTCCTATTCACGTCACAGCGGTTCATGTCACAACGGCCTTTGCAGTGGATCACCTTAGCAGCCATCCTGGCGGGTTTGCTGGCGTTTGTATCGGCCGCGCCGACGGCCGGCTTATTCGGACGCATCCACTTTGACGACGGCGTCTACTTCGATTCCGCCAAGGCGCTCAGCGAACAGGGGCGCTACATCGTCGCGAGCATGCCCGGCTCGCCGCCACAGACGAAATACCCGGTTCTCTACCCCTGGATCCTCTCTTGGGTGTGGAGCGTTCACCCTGCCTTTCCAGCCAACGTCCACACGGCGGCTTGGCTCAGCGGGCTTTTCGGTTGCTGGTTTCTCGCCGTATCGTTCCTCTGCCTGAGACGTCAGCCCGGAATTGGCCCCTGGATAGCGCTCGGTTGCGTGGCCCTCACCAGCATCCGTCCCAGCATCCTCGACATGAGCAGTTCGTTGATGAGCGACATGCCTTTCATGGCGTTCGCGGTGACGACCTTGCTGTTGGTTGAGCTGGGATTCGAGGCCGAGAAACGGCCTGGGCTGGTGGTCCTGGCGGGCCTGTTCGCGGGCCTGACCGTTCTGACGCGAACCGCGGGAGTGGCGTTTATCGCGGGCGTGATTGTCTGGGCGCTGGCGCGGAAACACTACCGCCGTTTGGCGTTGTTCGGAGGAGCGTGCGCGCCGTTTTTGATCGGCCATGGGCTGTGGGTCGTGATGAATTCCGAAGCGCTTGCGATCGCCAGCACAGCTAGTCTCGGCTGGCGCCAGATCTGGGCCTACCAGACGAACTACGCGGAGTTTTGGAAACTCAGTGTCCCGAACATGGACGTGTTTCTCAATATGTTGAACGCCAATATCGTCTCGCTGCTGACAGCGCCCGCCAGCATGGCGTTGTTCCCGCCGGGCGGCGAGGACGGCTCCATACTGGGGAAGCTGCTCGCGGTCGCGTTGAGCTGCGGCATCCTCAGCGGACTCTTGCGTCACTTGAAGGCGGCCGGTTTTGCTCCCGTTCACGTGGCGCTCGCACTCAGCAGCGTCATCGGCTTGTTGTGGAATTTCCCGATCATGGCGCGGCTGATGGCGGTGTTTCTGCCGTGGTTCTATCTGGGAGCCTGGGTGGAGGGGCGCCACATCGGGACGGCAATTCTCGATGTCGTGCGCTCCCAGCAGCCCAAGATGGAGAAAGCGTTTGCTGTGACCTTCGCCGCGGCACTGCTCTTTGTTTTTCTCCATGCGGCGCGCAGTCATTTGGTTGCCCGTCTGCGGTTTGGCGGTACTCTGCAAAACCTGGCGGATCAGTTCAGCGATAAGGATGAAGCGGCACAATGGCTGAAGCAAAACGCCGCCGCGGACGACATTCTTCTCGCCTACTCCGATTCCCGGCTGCATCTCGAAACCGGCCGGCAAGCGGTTTGGCCGATTGTGTTCACGACCGATATTCTTTTTGAAGGCGATGACTCGCTGGAACGGCAGTTTGGCCACTACATGGATGTCGGCAGCCATATAGGGGCGAGTTATTGGGTCGCCTCGAACGATGACCTGGCGGCCGAGACCGAGATCGGCAAAAGACACCTCGCTGAGTTGGAAGAGCGCTTTCCCGTCGTGTTTCGAAGTTCAGGCGGGACGGTACGAATTCACGACTTATCGAGTCTAAAGGTACGTTGAGGTGTAACCATGAATACCTGTATAGTCAAATCTTTGCCGATTGAAGCACAAATTGTCAGAGGGCCGGACAGAGGCGCGGACGGAAGTCCGCGGTCCATCGGAGCGCGTCATAGGGGTCGCCTCAGCGGAGCCGCGCCGCCCATCCCGTCCACCCAACCGTGGACCCTCTTTGGTTGCGGCTCGTCCGCGTTAAGAAGTTGAATCGCATCGCGAAAAAACCGCATACAAACACCCAAGTGCGTTTCGTGCCTCTAATTGGTCTGTGGCTTCTTATGGCCGCGGCCTGGAGTTGTGGCCCGCAAACAGGCGAAAGCGGCTCCCTCGCTGCGACCCCCGTCTTGCAAACCTACGAGAGCGGAACCGTCGCGGTCACAATCGAGATAAACGCCGACAGCATCACCGTGGCGGATCAGTTGGAAGTTGCCGTCGAGGTAGTCGCCGGCGAGCAACAGAGGGTTGTGTTCCCCGGCGTCGAAGACAAGCTCGGTGAGTTTCGTGTTACCGGCACCCGTTTGGCTGATCCGAAGCTCCTTGACGGCGGACGGGTGGCACGGCGCCAGACCTATGTGCTCGAACCGTTCCTGCCTGGCGAATACGAGATCCCTGAGCTGACGATCGGCTTCAGCGACGAGGGAGCCGAGGAAGACTCCCAGCAGAGCATCAAGACCGATCCGATCGACATTGAGGTGCGGTCGCTGCTTCCCGACTCCGAAGAAGAGCCGGACATCAAAGAAGCAAGCGGCCCGGTGGAACTGCCCGGGGTGGACGCCTGGGTCTACTGGCTTGTTGCAGCGGCTGTATTCATCGCGTCGGCGGCGGGCTATTTCCTGTGGAGGCGGCGCCGCGCGAAAGCTCGGATCGAAGAAATTCCCCCGCCACCCCACGAAGTCGCCTACCGCGAGCTGGACGCGCTGTTAGCGGAGAACCTCATCGGCAGGGGGCTGGCCAAGCTCTTCTACGTGCGGCTCTCGAACATCCTCAGGCACTACATCGAGGACCGCTTCGGTCTGCGCGCTCCCGAGAGTACAACGGAGGAATTCCTCATCGCCTTGCGGGCCAGCACGGCTCTCGAGCAGCGGCATAAGGATTTGTTAAGGCGGTTTCTCGAACACTGCGATCTGGTGAAATTCGCCAAGCTCAAGCCCTCGGGGGATGAGATCGAAGGGGCTGTCACGGCCTGCAGAGAGTTCATCAAGCAAACGGAACCGTCGCTGGGAATCATCCCTGAAACTGTCGCCCCGAGACTGTAAAATATGGAGTAGGTAAGGTCATGGAAGGGGCTGCCCTCCAAGCGCTCCACGGTCCCGGGCGCCCCCCAAAAGGCGCCGACGTCGCCCGCTGAGGCCCGGAGCTCGCTGGCTGCGGCCATCCGAAGCAACGTAGAGGACTGACCAGCAGAAATGTTTCGTTTCGAGTCTCCGTGGATGTTTCTGGTTTTGTTGCTGCTGCCGCTCGTGGTCTACTTGCACGAGCGGCGTGGTTCCACGGGAGCCTTGCGCTTCTCCGCCACCGGAGACGTGAAGCGGGCGGGCAGTTCTTTGCGGCAAAACTTGGCGCCCCTCCTCCTGGTCATTCGGGTATTGGTACTGCTTGCTCTTGGGATTGCCCTGGCTCGTCCCCAAATGGGCACCGAACAGGTTCGCGACGTCAGCCGTGGGGTGGCCATCGAGATGGTGTTGGACCGTTCGAGCAGCATGGGGGCCGAGCTGCGCTACGAAGGCCGCCGGATGAACATTCTGGAGATGGCCAAGAAAGTGTTCCAGCAGTTTGTCGAGGGTGACGGCGAAGAACTGGGAGGGCGCCCTTCCGATCTGATCGGGATGGTGACTTTCGCGCGCTACGCCGATACCGTGTGTCCGCTGACGCTGGCCCATGATGCCCTGCTGCAGTTCTTGCCTACGGTCAAACTGGTTCAGCAGCAGAACGAGGACGGCACGGCGATTGGCGACGCCGTGGCGCTGGCGGCGGCCCGGCTCCAGAAGGCCGAGGAGACGCTGGCGCGGCAAAGCGGTGAGGAAAAGGATTACGAGATCAAGAGCAAGGTCATTATTCTGCTGACCGACGGGGTCAATAATGCCGGCGAGCGTACGGTTCAGGAAGCAGCTGACCTCGCCAAGCAATGGGGCATCAAGATCTACGCCATCGGCATCGGCGGCGAGAACAACTCGCGCTATAAAACCATCTTCGGAACTTTCAGCCTGCCGATGGGCCAGGGTGGTGTTGACGAAGAGGCTCTCAGGGTTTTGGGGGAGACAACGGACGGAATTCATCGCGTGATCGAAGATGCCTCGGATCTGCGGGAGGTCTACGAGGAGATCGACAAGCTGGAGACGAGCGATATCGAGACAACTCGCTTTCTGGACTACCGCGAAATCTTTCCCCCCTTCGCGCTTGTCGGTTTGGGATTGCTGATCCTGGAAGTGGGTTTGGGCGCCACCGTGTTTCGGAGAATCCCGTGATCGAAACGCGTTTGCTTGCGATCGACATGCTCTACCTGTGGTGGGTGATCCCGTTGCTGGGCGCGGCCTGCTTCTATGCCGCCATGAAGCGCCGCCGCGCTCTGGAGCAGTTCGCCGAGGCAGGGCTTCTGCCTCAGATCAATACCACTCTCAGCAGCGGCCGCAGACGCTGGAAGGCGGCGTTGCTGCTGGCGGGGTTTGCCTGCGCTGTAGTGGCGCTGGCCCGCCCGGCGTGGAACCCGGCGCCGCGGGAGGTTCGGCGCAGCGGCCGGGATGTTGTTTTCCTTCTCGATGTTTCGAAGAGCATGCTGGCCGAAGACCTGGCGCCGAACCGGCTGGAGCGTGCCAAGCTCGCCATGATCGACACGATTGAGAGGTTGCAAGGGGATCGTGTTGCGCTGGTGGCTTTCGCCGGCACGGCCGTGATCAAGTGCCCGCTGACGCTCGATTACGGGTTCTTCCGCTTGGCGCTGAGTGACATTTCTCCCGCCAGCGTCTCGCGCGGAGGGACGCTCATCGGCGATGCCATTCGGAAGGCGATCGGCGAGGTTTTCGACGAGGGCCGGAAGGGGTTTCGCGATCTCATCTTGATTACCGACGGCGAGGATCACGAAAGCTTTCCGGTCGAGGCTGCCAAGATGCTGGGCGAACAAGGCATCCGCCTGATTGCCATCGGGCTGGGGGACGAAAACCAGGGCAGGAGAATCCCGATCACTAGAGGCGGGCGGAAGACTTTCCTGCAGTACAACGGTCAGGAGATCTGGTCGAAACTGGATGCCGTGACTCTCCGCCAGATGGTCAATGCCACGCCCGGCGGACGCTACCTGAACGTTTCTACCGGCGCTATCGACCTGGGCGACGTATACGTCAAACTAATAGCAAGCGCCGAGAAGACCGAGCTGGGGTCGATGGAAATCGAGCGCTACGAAGAGAAGTTTCAGGTTTTCTTGGGATTGGCGTTCTTGCTCCTTTGCTTGGAGATGGCGGTAAGCGAAAGGAAGCCGGGAGGCCGGCATGGCTGATCTGGACACCGGAGCCGCGACCGTCAGGGAGCGGTTATCCTAAAAACGGCAGTTAGTCGTCTTCGAACCGCCCCAACCTTGTGACGAGACGTCAGTTGGACCCGAGTGTCGTCGGGGACCGGCGGGTGAAGATTGCAACTGCTCCGCAGTTGCAATATCAGCACATAAGATACGTTCTTTCAATATGTTACAACGAATGCTAGAACGTCCAACTGCCGTTTTTAGGGTTATCCACCCATGCGCTCAAAGTAGACACTAGAGCCGCGACCGTCAGGGAGCGGTTATCCACCCATGCGCTCACTTGGACACTAGAGCCGCGACCGTCAGTGCCTCTATTGTGAAATCCTTGCAAGAAATGGCGGAAAACTCGGGGGCCAGATTCAGAGCCCCGACCGCGAGGGAGGGGTTACCCCCTTCGACGCGCCTCATCCGACGGCGACTACGCTCCCCGTTTTGGTTGCGGCTGGTCCGCGTCAGGGAGCGGTTGTCCCGTCAAACGCTCAAACGCAACGGTCGCGGGAAGCCGCACCTCCGCACTCTCATCGCTACCCTCGCTACCATTGCTTGGCTCGTTGGTGTCCCAGCGGCCCACGCCCAATCCGCAAGAAGCCTCGTCCAGCAGGGCAACGAAGCCTACCAAAAGGAAGAATACAGCAACGCATTGGAGTCCTACGAAAAGGCCGCCGAACAAGCGCCTGACTCTCCCCGCATCTGGTTCAACCGCGGCAGCGCCCTTTACAAGGAAGGCCAGTACGACAAGGCGATGGACGCCTTCGAGCAAGCGGCGCTGAGCAGCGACGACGCGATGATCGAGGCCCTCAGCAAGTTCAGTCAGGGCAACACTTCCTTTCGGAAGGGCGTTGCGCGGCAGGAAACCGACCCGCAACAGGCGCTGGCTTCGGTCGAAACAGGAGTGCGGCTCTACCAGGATGCTCTGAAAGTCAACCCTGGCCTGAATGACGCCCGGCACAACATCGAAGTCGCCCGGCGAATGATCGAGCGGCTGAGGGAACAGCTCGAGAATCAGCCTCCGAGTCCTTCGCAAGGGCAACAAAAGAATCAAAACCAAGATCAGCAGGACCAGAATCAACAGCAAGACGCATCAGAACAGTTGAAGGACCTGATTGAACAGCAAAAGGATGCTGCTGAGCAGAGCGAGTCCGCCGCCCAGCAACAGAAGAGCGACCCAGACTCTCAACAGATGGAGCGGAAGGCCGAGGATCTGGCCAACCGGCAGAAGCAGCTCCAGGATGAAACCGAAAAGCTGGCCGAGAAGATGAACTCCCAGCAACAACAGCAGCAATCGTCCCCCGGCGAACAGGCGCAAGAGAATCTCGAACAAGCCGCCCAAAAGCAAGCCAAGGCGGAACAACAGCTCAAAGATCAGAAGTTCGACGAAGCCCAGGCGTCCCAGAAAGAGGCCCAAAATGACCTGGAAAAAGCTCTGCAAGCGATGAATGGGAAGCCCGCCGGCCAGGAGCAGCAAGATCAATCCCAGCAAACCGCACGGAACCAGCCTGCCAGCAATGAACAGCAGCAGCAGATGCAGCAAGCTGCCGAAGACATCCTCAACAAGGAAAAGGCCGATCGTCAGCGGCGTCAAACCGGAATCGCGATTCGAATCGTGCCTGTGGACAAAGACTGGTAGCTATGTTCGCGAAATCAGTGAACAGTTCGACGCTATTCTTTGCCCTGCTGGCGGGGTTGTTGTCCGTCTGCCCGGCATCGCTTGGTCTTACCGCGCTTGCGCAGCCCTTCAACGTCCAAGCTGCGATCGAGAAAAACCAGGTTTTTGTCGGCGAGTCTTTCGTTTTCCAGATCCAGATCGAAGGCAGCGACTCGCCCGAGAAGCCTGATGTGTCGGGGATTTCCGATTTCACCGTCCAGGAGTTGGGCGGACAGCAGAACAGCAGCCAGTCGATGACGATCATTAACGGGCAGGTCAACCAGGTCGTCAAGCGGGGCTACATCTTCTCCTACCGTCTGACGCCAAAGCGCGAAGGGCGGCTCGCCATTCCGTCGATCAGCGTTTCGGCGGACGGCAAGTCCATGGCCACGCGGCCGATCTCGATTCGGGTCGTTCCACCCGTTGAGAGCCGGGACTTTAAGCTGCGAATGTCTCTTTCCGAGACAAAGGCCTACGTCGGCCAGCCGGTGACCCTGACGACGATCTGGTATGTCGGGAAGGACGTTCGAGAGTTCTCGTTCAATGTGCCCGTGCTCGACGACGGCCGCTTTGTGGTCGCTGGCTCTGATCCCCCTATCGATCCCCAGCGCCGTGACCGCTACGTCCGCATTCCGTTGGGGAATAGCCAAATTATCGGTGAAAAGGGGCAGGGAAGTCTCGACGGTAAGGACTATTTGACCGTCCGTTTCAGAAGGACACTCATACCGAAGCAGGCGGGGAACATCGTCTTGCCGAAGGCGACGGTTACTTGTCAGACACTCAAGGGATACAGTCGCGACGGACGCCGCGGGTCCTTTGACGATTTCTTCGGTAATGACTTTTTCGGCATGGGGCGCCGTGCCGTTTACGAGACTGCGGTTGTCCCGTCCAATCGCCCGGCGCTTCAAGTGCTCGAGCTGCCAACCACCGGCCGCCCGGCGGGCTTCAGCGGACTTGTGGGTAGGTACAAGATCGCCGCCGAAGCCACACCCGCGGAGATGAACGTGGGTGATCCGATCACCCTGACGGTGAAAATCTCCGGGCCACCTTACCTCGACAATGTTCAATTGCCGCCGCTGGCGGAACAGAACGCGCTCGACAGGGATTTCAAAATCCCTCGAGATAGAGCTCCGGGGACCGTGAAGGGCCGGGCAAAGGTATTCACCCAAACGATTCGTGCGCGGCATTCCGAGATCCATCGGATTCCTCCGATCGAGTTAAGCTATTTCGATCCCGAGAGCGGCCGCTACCAGCGCGCCAAAACCGAAGCCATTCCCATAGCGGTTGCGAGCGCCAGGATCGTGACGGCCCGTGACGCGGAAGGACTTGCAATCGGAGAAAGCGTCCAGACGGAACTGGAGTCGCTCGAAGGAGGCATCGCCGCTAACTATGAGGACTTCGACGCGCTCCAACTGCAAGCTTATGGCCCGGCCGCCTGGCTTCACTCGGCGGGTTGGGGTTGCCTGATTTTTCTGCCGCCTCTGACCTACGGCGGGTTGCTTGCCTTTGTCGTTTTTTCGCGGCGCCGCGATTCGGATCCGGCCTTGCGGCTGGCCCGGCAGGCGTTTCGGACTCTGTCCAAGGACTTGAAGGCTGTCGGAAAGATCCCCTCGGGCAACGCCGCCGAGCAAGATACGGCGCTGCTGCGGACCCTCCGGCAGTATCTTGGCGACCGTCTTGGCCTCGCCCCCGGGGCTCTGACCTTTGCCGATGTCGAACAGCGGCTGTCTGCGCGCAACGTCGATCCAGAGCTGATCCGAACACTGAACAACCTGTTTGACCGCTGTGAAGCCGGACGCTACGCCGGCGGCGCGCCAAGCGGGCAAACCGGAGCGAAAGCAGCCCAGCAGTTGCGCGAGGCCGCTGAAAAGCTGGAGCAGTCATTGAAATGAGCAAACGCAGGTCGTTGAAATGAGCAAACGCAGATTCAGAGCCCCGGGCGGGAGCCTGGGGTCAAGCCGGGTAAAAAGGGTCGCGCTGAATCTAGCCTTCCTCTTGGCCGTGCTGGCCGCGCTGAGCCCAACCCCTCTCCAAGCCGCCATGAGCGACAGCGAACTTCGCAGCGTGTTCGTCGAGGGCAATCAGCTATTTCGGGAAGCGAACGAGTTATCGCCGCAAAACTCGGTGGCGGCCGAAGATCTCTATCGGCGCGCCGCGCTGCGCTTTGAGCGCCTGGTGAATGCGGGGGGCATCCAGAACGGAAAACTCTTCTACAACATTGGCAACGCCTATTTTCGGACCAACGACATAGGACGCGCCATTCTCAACTACCGCATGGCGGAGCAGTATATTCCCAACGACCTGAACCTGCAACAGAACCTGAACCACGCGCGGCGTACTCGTCTCGACAGTTTCGAAGAGACCCAGGAGGCGAAAGTTCTGCGCACTCTGCTTTTCTGGCACTACGATTTCTCGACACGGTTGCGCTCGATCCTGTTCGCGGTTTTCTCGCTTGTTTTCTGGTCGGCGGTTTCGGCCGGACTGTTCCGCTCCGAGTGGGCTCCGAGGTGGCTGCCGGCCGCGAGTGGTGTCGCCGGCGCGCTGTTTCTGGGATCCCTGTTGGTCGAAACCTATGAGAAAGCCGGCGAGGTGACCGGAGTTGTCGTCTCGCGGCAAGTCATTGCCCGCAAGGGCGACGGCGAGAGCTACGAGCCGAGCTTCAAGGATCCCCTGCACGCGGGAACTGAGTTTCGGGTTATGGAGAACCGCGGCGATTGGCATCAGATCGAGCTGCCGGACGGCCGCCAATGCTGGATTCCTTCCCGCAACGCCGAGCTGGTCGACTCCTCCCCTTGACCTAACCGAGGTAACACGAGCGCCGGCCGTGACCTGGTGCACGCATTCTTGCGTGCCGTGTCGCCATTCCTGGCGACATCGCCTCGACGCGCTAGTTGAGCACCGCAAGCAAGCGCATAGAAAGCGGGTTAGCGCCGACCTGGCCCCTTCCAATCCGTGAAATCCGCAAAGTTTCTAAATCAGTCACGGAACTTTTATATTCTTATTCCCTTTGATAACAACAACATCTCCTTCCCTGCGTCCGGAAACCCGCTTCTCGTCGGCTATCATGGAAGCATAGAAAGAAATCGCGGGCTCTCCCAGGCGCCGAAACCGAATTCCCAACCGCCCCAACAGGCTGTAGGGGCGTAGGGGCGTAGGGCTGTAGGGGCGTAGCGTGCTACGCCCGCAAACCGAATTCCCAACCGCCCCAACGAGTGGCGACGTGTCGGGAGACTGCTGCACAATTAAGAAAGCATTGGCGTCAGAAGAAAATGACGAGAAGCACCACTTTATGGCACGTAACAAGGCAGGATTTGCCACGCTCAGAGTCCCCAAAAGAAGCAGATGATCATGAAGAAGTCATTGATTCTTATGCAGCTTACAGGCGATCTTAGTGGTACCGGCCCCACCCCAAAGAACCACAAAATTCCCATATCGCTGCCATATTCTGCCATATTCATGGCTAACACATAGTAAACAAAGAACTTACGGAAGTGTCAGCGCGGAGGCGTACAGGATAGGTAACTGCGAGGGAAGCGTGCCGCCTCGCGTTGCCGAACGGCCCGGCTACGATTGGTTGACCGAGCGGCCGCAACCCGAAACTCAGAGCCCCACCCGTGAGGGTGGGGTCACAGTCGCCGTCCCCCACAAGCCCCGCACGAGGCGCAGGAAAACAAGCGGGGATGCAAGTCCGAGAACACGTCGGGGAACCGGCAAGCGCCGCCGGACGCATTTTCCCAAGCAACGAATCTGTCAGAATCGAACAACGATGCCTCAACAAAAGCCAATCCTTCTGGTCCTGGGCGGACCTCCCGATCGCTGGTTCCGTCAACTCGGGCCGGTCGGCGAGGAAGTTGAGATTCGCTTGGCGCCCCGTCCCGAAGACCTCGATGCGACGCTGCCCGAGGCGGAAATCGTCTTCACGTGGGAGGAGTCGGACGAATGGCTGAGAGAACGCTGGAGCCAGGCAAGAAAACTGAAGTGGGTGCAAAGCAGCTCGGCGGGCGTCGAGCTTCTGCTGTTTCCCGGGCTGGTCGAAAGCTCTGTTGTGGTGACCAACGGACAGGGCCTTTACGCGGAAGCGTTAGGCGAGTTCGTGCTCTTTTGTGTTCTGTCGTTTGCGAAAGACTACCGAACGATGGAAGACAACCGCCGGGCGCGCCGCTGGCGGAACTATAACGTTGTGGAGGCTCGGGGACAGACCATCGGCATCGTCGGCCTCGGTGGAACCGGACGCGTCATCGCCCGCATGGCGAAGGTGTTTGGCATGCGCATAATTGCCACGAAGCGAATCGCCGCGACGGGCGCGGACGATGGCTTCGCCGACGCGGTCGTGCCTCTGGAGCGGTGGCACGAGCTGCTTGGACAGTCGGATTTCGTTGTCAACACGCTGCCGCTGACGCCGCAAACCACGGACATGTTCAATGAGGCAGCCTTCCGCGCAATGAAACCGGGCGCCTGCTTCATCAATGTGGGCCGGGGAGACACGGTCGACGAGGATGCTCTGCTGCGAGCCCTAAAGGAGGGTTGGATCGCCGCGGCCGGACTCGACGTATTCAAGACGGAGCCGCTGCCGCCTGACAGCGAGTTTTATGATTTCCCGAATGTCATCGTCTCGCCGCACTGCGCTGACCTGACGCCCAGCTACCCGGAAAAGTCTGCCCGCCTGCTGGCCGAAAACCTTGGGCGGTATCTTAAGGGTGATCCCCTGCTCAAGGTTGTCGACAAGCGCCGCGGGTATTGACACGACACGCCGCGCGGAGGAAGCAGCTATGGCCCCAGCCGAAATAGCAAGAATCGTTGAGCTGACTCCTGAGCTATTGGACCTGCCGTCGGGCCGCATGTGGACAAGCTACGACCGCCAAGCCGACGTCCTCTACATTAGTTTCGAGAAGCCCAGCCATGCCGACGACAGCGAGTTGCTCGACAACGACGTCGTTGTGCGGTATGAACAAGGTGAAGTCGTCGGCATCACGGTGCTGAACGCGAGCCGCCGGGGCCGCGACGGCGCAGGAGGCTAGGAATCTCTCCCAGAAAACTCGATCACTGTCGTGAGGCGTGCGAGCTACCTCTGCACCCGTCCCGAGCCGCCCCCTTTGATCAGCGCCTTGACCTCGTCCGCTGAGAAGCGGTTGAAATCGCCGGGAATCGAGTGCTTCAGGCAAGAGGCGGCGACGGCGAACTCGATCGCGCTCTGGGGATCGCCGCCAGATTCATTGAGACCGTAGATGAGCCCGCCGGAGAAGGAGTCCCCGCCGCCAACCCGATCGACGATGTGGGTGATCTGATACTTGCTGCTGAGATAGAAATTCTTGCCATCGTTAAGACATGCCGACCAGCCATTGTGGGAGGCGCTGATCGATTCACGCAAGGTGATGGCCAGGAACTTGAGGTTGGGGAACTCTTCGAGGACCTTGCCGGAAAGCGCCCGGTACTTGTCCACATCCAGCTCGCCCGATTCCACATCCACGTCGGCCGAGATCCCCAGCGATTTCTGGCAGTCCTCCTCATTGGCGATTCCGACGTCGACGAACTTCACTAGCTCGCGCATCACCTCTTGCGAGGATTTGCCGTAGTTCCACAGCCGCTTGCGGTAGTTGAAGTCGCATGAGACGGTCACTGCCTTCGCACGAGCCTTTCGGACGGCCTCCAACGAAAGATCGGCGGCGCTTTGGCTGATGGCGGGCGTGATGCCGGTGATGTGGAACCAAGCAGCTCCGTCGAAAACAGCGTCCCAATCGATGTCCCCGGGTTTGGCGAGCGCGATCGAGGTATTGTCGCGGTCATAGGTGACCTTTGAGGGCCGCTGGTTGGCGCCATGCTCGATGATGTAGATGCCCATGCGACCAGGCTGCCGGACGATCATGCTGGTGTCGATCCCAAAGCCTCTCAGTTGAGCGATACAGCCGTCGGCGAGGGGATGATTCGGCGGCAGAACGGTGACGAACGAGGTGGGCAGGCCATAGTTGGCGGTTGAAACGGCTACATTCGCCTCTCCTCCCCCGAAGGTCGCCACGAACATGCCTGACTGCAGAGGCCGCTCCAGATTCGGCGGCGCCAGCCGCAACATGATCTCTCCAAATGTGACAACTTTGGCCATGGTTTTCCTTTCGCGTGAGGGTCAAGGGTTCCGCGAGATTCCAGGGGGCTGACCGCAGGCAGTCTGCTTCATTAGCCTTGATCTGCCTCGACTGGAGATGCTCCACGCGAAACCAGGGTGAAACTGATAAGTTACCAGCCGGGCGAGCGGGAATCCAGCCGGGCCGGTAGAGACATTTACGGATGAACCGGGCAGACCAACTTGTGGCTACTCTCGGAGTTGGCTATTACAATAAGAACGTGATCACGACCGTGCAAGATGTGATGGTTCTGACGGAAGAGGATTTCGATCGTCTGCCCGACGAGGGAATCTGGGAAGTGGTCGACGGGAGGGCCGTTTTGTCGCCTGGGCCAGATATACCTCATCAACTCGTGAGCTGCGCCCTGTTTCGAGTATTCGATCGTCAGCTCGGTCGTCGAAAAACCGGCAGGGTCCTGCCAACCGTCAACGTCTTCGTTCCTCCGCCGGAGGAATCGATCGGAGAAATCCAAAATCGCGTCCCTGATCTCGTCGTGGCGGCTCATGTCCCGAAGAAGCGCTATCGTCCGGATCACCCTCCGGAACTTGTGATCGAGATTCTCTCCACCCCGCGCGGAAACGTGGAGCGCACCGAGAAACTCGACGACTACGCGCGCGGCGGAATCCGCGAATACTGGATCGTGAATCCGTTTGACCGAAGCGTCGAAGTCTACTTGCTGAGCGGGACGGAGTACCGGCTGAAAGAAACCGTCCGTCGCGGCTCGTTGCGTCCGGACACCTTTCCCGAAGTGGCCGTCCCGGTCGATGAGATTTGGGCTGTGCTGGATTAGTTCAACGCTTCCGCTCTACCGCTGTTCATCCCAGCCGTTACTTCCGCCCGTAAAACAGTTCTTTCCCCTCCACGAGGGCTCGCATCTTGCGGTCGGCCACATTCCGTTGCAGCATCCAGAAACCACAGTCGGGATTAATGTAGTGGATACGCTCTTCGCCCAGGATTTCACAGGCATTCTCGATTCGTGAAGCGATCAAATCCGCGGACTCGACTTCGTTGTCCTTGATGTCGACGACGCTCAGCCCCAGACCGATTTTCGGATCGAGGTCCCTGAGCGACGGAAGTTCGTCGTACCCGCGGCGGGCGAATTCCAGAACGTAATGGTCGACATGGAGGGCATTGAGAAAGCCCATCAGGTTCTTCCAGAAGCCGGTCTGAATGCTTTGCCCTCCGTAGTTTCCAAAACAAATGTGGACGCCGCGCGTGACCTTAATGCCGTCAAGCACGTGGTTGAGCGTAGCCGCGGCCCACTCAGCGTCTTCTGGATGTCCCGAGATGTTGGCCTCGTCGAGCTGCACGACATCGGCGGGAATGCGGGCGAGCTGCGCCCGCAGCACCTCCGCGATCGCCTGGGCGACCTTCTCGTAGCTGCCGTAGTGCCGGTCGGTAACCGTCTTCGCCAGCATGTGAGGGCCTGTGCAGGTGAACTTCAGGGGCTTGGCGGTCAAATCCCGGGTGAACTCGTAGTCGGCGGGCAGGTTCAACACGCCCTCGCCGATTTCACCCGTGACAATGCCGGCCGGGGCCGCGCGAAAACTCATTCCCTCATCCGCCCGGAAGCGCTCGATGTCGCCCACCGAATAGCGGGTTTTCACCCCCGACATGCGGCTGATGAAGTAGTCAATCATCCCGTTCGTTTCGGGATGACTGGGGTCGAAACGATTCAACTCTCCATCGGCCACCAAATCGATTCCCGCGAGTTCCTGAGTCTTGAGGACCACGCTGATCGCGTCGGCAAGGGTCGTGCGGGAGCTGTCTCCATAAAGCCAGCGGGGAATCGGATAGCTGCCGACCACGGTGGTCTGAATCTTCATGGGGAGAGTATAGGTGATCGGCCTCTACGGCTCCGATGAGAATCTAGACAATACCCATTTGATCCGTCTGGCGGCGTGAGCAGCAGTTGGGGCCGCTTAGATTTTCCTGCCATGCAGTCTAGCAGGAAACATTACCTAATATGGATATGTTCTAATGAAACGATATACTGGTGGGAACCAGCGAAGTCGGCTTTGACCGTTGCGTGCCGACAAACCTGCTTTTCGCGGGACCCGAGCAAAACCAGTTCGACAAGAACGAAAAGAGAGCACGTAGCGCACGATCTGAGCCTGTCTGCCTCCACTCATCTCAACGCTTGGCGAGCGGACTTCGCTTGGCCACCCGTGACGCCGGGTTGAGACTTGGGTGATACGATAAACTAAATCCTGCTGTTCGGGGCGGTAGCTCAGTCGGTAGAGCAACGGCCTTTTAAGCCGTGGGCCGAGGGTTCGAGTCCCTCCCGCCTCACCATGTTTTCAACAACTTACAGGCATCCAACTGTAAGCCAAACCCTCACTTTCGCCCCTTGTTCGGCTTATTTTGTGTGCCGTTTTGTGTACCGTCAGTACACCACAGCGCAGAGGAGGTCTTTAGGCGCTTAGTGTCTCACATCGACAAAAAATGTCGATCCATGTCTTCACGCGGCGATGCCGATTTCAGCGAACAGCCCCTGGATGCCGGCTTGAAGTCGTTCGTAGTGTTTGTCCAGGGTCGTGGCGTTGTTCGGTTTCGGCCCGCGTTTGAGTTGGCGGCTGTTCGCCAGCAAGGGCTGGATCACTTTATCCCTCAGGACCGCCCAAGCGGTCATGGCGCGCAATCCCTTGCGAGCCGGCTGGTAACGGTGTGAAGATCCGATCTTTTCAGCCAGACTCTTGCCGCGGAGTTTCTTGAGATCGTAGGCGGCATGCCGGGGTCCGTAGGGGCCTGCCGTGGGAGCGTTCAGCCGCCGCAGCTGTGGCGGGCCGCCTCGGATGCTGTGAACCCCTTGGGCGAGGCCGCCAACACGATCACGGCCGGCACCAGCGCGCCCATTCTGGGGCGGTTGAAATCCACGCCGCCCACGGTGGTTTTGCCTACCCGCGAAGCGCTCGGCAGAATCGTCTTGACTCGGCGCCAACCCAAAGGGGCCCGTGTGCGGTCGATCAGGGACTGAAAAACTTGCTCCATTTGTCCGCCTGCCCAGAATTGCCGGTGGCGGCTGTACTCCATCTGGCAGATCGAATATTGGTATTGAAACTCACTCCGCTTCTGCTCTTCCAGGTTCAAAGCAAACAACAGACAGCTGCTGTAAATCCAACGCTCGCAGAGCTGGCTCAAGCGCCCGATGGTCCGCTGTTGGGACAAGGTGTCTGCCACCGCCGCCAAGCCGCCAGCGTCAGCCGTATCTGTCAAACAGTTCCCGTTCTTGGTGAATTCAATTTTCCTCTGGCGCGCTGCACAGGCCACGTATTCGTGACCGTTCAACATCACCTGGGCTGCGAAGGGCGGGTGGCCGCTCATCTTGATGGTGACATGCCCCCACTCCCCCCGAAGGGGCCCTTTTTTCGGAGCGCAGTCTCCGAAAAAACCTAGTACCTTTATCGTAAGATTCGTGTTTTCTGTGGCAGGAAATTTTTGGTCGTTGGACTATGCGATTTGTTTTGAATGGGTTATAGAGAATTTCTAGAAATCGAACTCACGAGTCCCTTTTGGTTCCGGCTCGTCCGGGTTAGGGGGGAGGCCCAGTGTCGGCGGAGCATGGTTCCAACATCATCGGAAGGCATGGCGGCCGGCACTGGGAGTCGGACAGGGCCATACAGTAAGAGCGTTGAAGCGGTAATGCCGGCCGAGCAAAGGGCCGACTTCCGGCGCGCTGCCGAAGAAGCTGCGGAAGGGGAAATTCGCGCAAGCCTGGTAAGCCCCATGCGAATCCGAAGGTTTCCACGGCAGCTTTTTTATCGCCGGGTGAAGCCGTCGTGGAGACGACGGCGTGGGTCCGACGAGGAAGCCGGTCGCAAAGCCCGGTGCGGGAAATCCGCGCGCCGGGTTTGATGAGCGGGGATGGGAAACGGGACCACGAGCTTCATGATGACCACGGGTTTTTCGTCATCCACATAGAGTCGAAGATGGGCCCAGGAATCGTATTGACGGGCAGAGCCGGAGGCTCGCCGTAGGAGATCGCCGAACTCCGGCGATCAGGAGCGGTGCGTTGACCGCGACAGATCCCAAGGCGAGCATCGCTACGCGGCGACGCGCTATGCGCACCCCTCCATCTTCACGGTCTCTTCCCCCTCGATCTGTTGGCCGTCTAGGGTCTTGCCTCTGAGGCGCAGGGTCGCATCGCGGCACTCGAGCTTCATCTCCTGGACCCGGAAAAGCAGGAGCAGGTCGGGGTCCCCGTCTCTGTCGATGTCTTCGGACATGGAGCGGAACACTGCGGCCTCTGTCCCGGTGGCGCCAATCCGGACGGTCGCGGGGTCCACACGCCTCGCGTCGAACTCCCGCGTCGTCAGGATGGCGACAGGAATCATGCCTTCGCGCTTCGGCTCGATGCTCGTGGGCGTGTCGCCCGGCTTGACGACAATGGCGACATCAATAGCCTCGGCGCGCGATTGGCCGGTTGCGACGCCGCCCGTGGGCAGTAGCGGAAGAAGGCTTAACAGGGAGCAAACGGCGATGACTGACGGCGCGATGCTCTTGCTCGACGCTTCATCGCCTATGTGTAGTGCCATGGTTCACCTCCAATGGTATTTTGGTTGACAAATTGTACCAGTCTGGACGCTCAGTCTAGCAGGGACACGCAGCAGAACCCCGCCCTCCTCGCCACACCCCCGCCTCAGCCTATAATGACGGGACAACATTGCGAGACGCGCCATCATGCCTCTCGACCAAGGATTTCACACGCCCCGCCGTATCCTGGTCCTATTTCTGGGGACCACATTCGTGCTATTGGCGGTTTTGGGCTGGTTTGGCTTGCAGTCGTTTCAGCAGGATCGCGCCGTGGAGCTGCAGCGCGTCCGGGATCAGCTCGAGAGCGCGACCGATCTGATCGCGGCCCAGATTCGGCAGAATCTATCTGACATCGAGGATCATCTGATCCGCTTGTCGCTCCTGCCCACCACAACCGTGGAGGACGCCGCGCGAGAGTACTCGAAGGACCTGGGGGAAGATGCGCTCGTCGTCGTGTTCGCCTCTGAGGCGGTGAGCGCGTATCCGAGCCGCCGGCTGCTGTACTACCCGGCCCTGCCGGCGCCGGCCGAAGCAGGGGCGCAGCCATTCGCCACGGGCGAGGTTCTCGAGTTCAGAAACGGCGACTTTGAGGGCGCTGGCGCGTATTTTAAAGAGCTAGCGCGGGCCTATGAGCACGGTGACAAGCGGATTCGCGCCGGCGCCCTTCTGCGCCTGGCGCGCAATCAGCGCAAGGCCGGCCGGCTCGATGCGGCGCTCGCCACCTATCGGGAACTGGCTGCCATGGGGTCGGTTGCCGTCGGCGGGTGGCCCGCGGAGCTGTTGGCCCGTAGCGCGCAGTGCAACCTGCTCGAGCAACTGGGCCGGGACGCGGACTTGAGCGTCAGGGCTCAGAAGCTCAATGCCAACCTCCACGGGGGCCGCTGGCAGCTCACGCGCTCCACGTATTTGCATTTCACCGCCGAGGTGCGAGAGTGGCTGGCGGGCGCCAGCGTCCCGCTCGGCGAGTCGAGCGGAGCAACACCGGGCGCCCTTTCTCTTGCGGCGGGGGTCGACGTGCTCTGGGAACGATGGCAGGAAGACCGCCTAACTCTGAGCGTGCTGGAGGGCCGGAGCAGCCTCGAGTCGCACGAGCGGTATGTGTTCCTCCTCTGGCGCGGCACGCCGAACCAGTTCGTCGCCCTCGTGGCGGGACCAGGCTTTCTCGAACAACGCGTCGTCGCGGTGTTGCAAGGCCTGCTTGAGCGCCAAGGGGTCGGGGTCGTGCTGGCCGACGGCGAAGGCAATACGCTGGTGTCCTATCACACCACGACCGGTGAGGAGGTCCAGAGCGTCCTTCGCACCATGTCGGACACCCGCCTGCCGTGGACGCTGCGGGTCGTGAGTACTGATCCTGAGGCCGATCTCGCGCAGGTCGCCACCCGTGGCCGCTTGCTGTTCGCCGGGCTCGGGTTCTTGGCGCTGCTGGCCGTTGCCGGCAGCTACTTCAGCGCCCGGGCGATGAGCCGGGAAATTGAAGTGGCGCGCCTGCAATCCGAATTCGTCGCCGCCGTCTCCCACGAATTCCGGACCCCGTTGACCTCGTTGCGCCAGTTCACCGATCTGCTGGCCGACGGCCGGGTCTCGACCGACGCGGAGCGCGACAAATGCTACGCGGCGCTGCGGCGTGGCACCTGGCGTCTGACCCGCCTGGTGGAAAACCTCCTCGACTTCGGGCGAATAGAAGCCGGCTTCCACGGATTCATCCTGGAGCCGCTGCGGGCGAAGGACTGGGTCGAGCGCGTGATCGCGGAGTTTCAGCAGGAAGCTCAGGAGAGTGGCTACCACGTCGAATTCGACTGGAGCGGCGGCGCCGACGTGCTCATACGGGCGGATGAGGCAGCCTTGGGGCGGGCGCTGTGGAACCTCCTCGACAACGCGGTCAAGTATTCTACGCGCTGTCAGACCATCTGGGTAGAGGGCGCGGTCGAAGAAAACGCCCTCATCCTAAGTGTGCGCGACCGCGGCATCGGCGTCCCCGCGGACGAGCAACGCGAGATTTTCCGCAAGTTCGTGCGGGGCTCCGTCCCAACCGGCCACGCCGTAAAGGGCGCCGGTCTGGGCCTAGCCCTGGTCGATCAGATCGTGCAGGCTCATGGCGGCAAGGTAAAAGTAGAGAGCAGGGTAGGCGAGGGGAGTACGTTCTCTCTGATCCTGCCGGCACAGGGGTGAACATGCACCGCATTCTGGTTGTCGAAGACGAACCGGACATCGCCCTCGGCCTTCAGCAGGACCTGCAGCTCGAAGGCTATGAGGTTGAAATCGCCGGCGACGGCGAACGGGCCCTCGAGTGCGTGGAGGAAAGCGCGTTCGACTTGATCCTTCTCGACGTGATGCTCCCCGGCAAAGACGGCTTCGCCGTGTGCCGCGAGCTCCGACGATCGGGAACGCAGACTCCGATCATCGTGCTTACGGCCAAAACCAGCGAGGCCGAGAAGATGCTGGGCCTGGAGCTCGGGGCGGATGACTATGTGACGAAACCTTTCAGCCCGATGGAGCTGCGGGCGCGCATTAAAGCGGTGCTGCGACGAGGCTCGAGCGACAGCCCAGAGCTGTCCCGGTTCGGCGACTTCGAGGTCGACTTCGAGCGTTTCGAGCTCCGCCGCTCAGGCAAGGCCGTCGACCTGACCCCGATTGAGTTCAAGCTGCTCGCCGCCTTCGTGCGGAATCCGCGGACCGTTTTGAGCCGTCAGCAATTACTGGACAAGGGCTGGGGCCGTGACGTCTACGTCACCGACCGGGTCGTCGACACCCACATCGGCAACTTGCGGCGGAAGATCGAGGCCAATCCGGACAAGCCTGCCTTCCTGGTAAGCGTGCGGGGTTTCGGCTACCGCTTTGAGGGGTGAGCCCGTCATGCGCGGGGCTGGCCGGTCGCCGCATGAGTCTGCTTTCTCTGAAGAGGGCGAGTTAGCCTGCATTTCTCACCACGTGGCGTGACGAGCTGCGTGAGAGGCGCGTCAGTACGAGGCGCGTTCGGCTTGACGCCAACCCCGCTGAATTAAAGACGCATACTTGACGGTAGGTCGAAAACCGTCGGCAAGTGCAAAGAAGGACTGCCGGGCCTCTCGCCTGCCTCGCCCGCCAGGCGCTGAGAAACCCGGGCGGACAAACTCGGTCACGGATTTTTGATAAAATTATTCCCTTTGTTTTCAACAGTTTTCTCCAGAAAGCGCCAGGCCGCCCGAGGCCGGCTTGCTATCCTAATAAACAGGGAAACCCAGCGATGAATCATTTTCCATGTGGAGGTGACCGGCAGGCGATCCAGGTCCCCCCGCCCGGCAAAAACCCCGAAGCCCTCTCATATACTCTCAAATCCTCTCATTGGGGAAATGAACCGCTTATAAATGAACAACTTGCACCCAAACCGCTCAAGTCCGTTGAGACTCGTTTGCTAGCGAATACGAGGACGATGACAGCAAAAAAGACCAAAGGGCGAACATTGAAAAAAACCGTTTGATCGCTGGATGAAACAGGATCGCCTCCAGAATGCCCGAAAAGTTGCGCCGTGAGAAATGCAGGTTAGGGCTAGGTTAGGGCCGAGGTGCCGGGTTCGGCTTGTGGGTTCGCGGTTCCAGGTTTGTCGCGACGCGAACCGGGACCCAGAACCGATAACCGTGGATCCGAACCGAGAACTGAGCTCCCAGAACTTCGAACCAGCAGGGCTGGCTCTGATTGTCAAGGTTTCTTGTCGAAATCACACACGATCAACGCGACACCTTCAATGGCGCCCGATATTCGTGCTCTAGGATGAAGATGTTCACGCGCCCCATTCTGAGGGCGATCGAGGTAGTGATAATGGTGAGAATGACGCGACGTGGCGGATGGTTGGCGGTCTTGCTGGTCGGCGGTCTCGCCGCCATGCCCGTCGTACGGTCTGAGAGCACCGACTCGGCGGCCGTGATGCTGGAAGCCGCGGTCCAGGCGCAGCTCGTGGATGGAGACCTGGGCCGCGCGATCAAGCTCTACCAGAAGATCGTGGCCAATTTCGGTGACGAGCGGCCCGTTGCCGCCAAAGCGCTGCTGGACCTAGGCCAATGCTACGAGCAACTCGGTGATCCCAAGGCGCGCTCGACCTACGAGCGCCTGTTGCGGGAGTATGGAGACCGGACCCGCGAGGCAAGCGCAGCTCGAACCCGCCTTGCTGGGCTGGAGGAGGAGCCGGCTGTCGAGGACCCATCCGAGGTCATTGTCCGCGAGGTGTGGGAGCGCCCGCAACCCGGGTTGTCTTCAAACTTCGGGAATCCACGTTTCGTGATCTTCAGCGACTTGGCGGTATTGAAGTGGAACCAGGACCAGGAGAAGCCGGAGACTCGGCGGCTCAGCAGCGCGGCCCGCTCGGCGGCCTATCCCGTGCTGTCGCCCGACCAGCGCCAGGTCGCCCACCTCAGTTGGAGTGGGGATCTCGAGAAAAGTTTGAGTCAAATACGGCAGTCCCGGGCGGGTCTGCGTTCCGCGGCCGAGCTTCGAATCGTCGGGGTCGATGGTTCGGAGGATCGTGCCGTTTACCGTTCTGGAGATACACCGTGGCTGCGGCCGCTCGCCTGGTCGCCGGATGGCGAACAGGTTCTCACCGTGCTGGAACGACGAGACGGCACGAACGAGATGGCCCTGGTGTCAGCAGAGGATGGCTCCGAGCGGGTCCTCAAGTCGTTTCAAGGGCGATCGCCCAAGGGGGTGGGCTTTTCGCGGGACGGGCGGCGCCTCGTCTATGAACTCCCGATGCCGCGCAACGCCCGCAAGCTCGAGTTCTTCGTGATGCAGCTTCAAGCCAGCGCGCAGCGCGTGCCCAAGGAGCGCCGGTATGCCGTGAACTTGGGTGCGGAGCGCACCCAAAGCTTGACCGATGACCAGCAGGTGATCCACGTGCTCAATCGGCTGAGCTTCGGCCCGCGGCCTGGAGATATCGAACGTGTCCGGGCCATGGGCGTCAAAGCCTACATCGAACAGCAGCTCTACCCGGAACGCATTCCAGACCCGGTCGTCGCAGTGAAACTCGAGACCTTCTCGTCGCTGACGATGGGGCCCGAAGAGCTGCTCGAACGTTTGGGGCCGGCAGCTCCGCAGGGAGCACGGCGTCGAGCAGCGATCTTTGAGAAGCGAGCGATGGCTCAGCGAAGGGCTGCGGGTCAGGGGCGTCCAGTGGAGGACAATACGCTGATGCCGACCAGCGAGCAGGCGCGCCGCAGGCTTTTAGGGGGCCGTCCGGAGGATGACGAAATCCAGTTGGCCCGGATGCTTCGGGCCGTCTACAGCGAGCGGCAACTGCTGGAGCTGATGGTCGACTTCTGGATGAACCACTTCAACATCAATCACGGCGACCATCAATTGACCGCGCATTTCGAGGAGCAGGTGATTCGGCGCCGCGCGCTCGGGAGTTTCGAAACCATATTGATGGCGGTCGCGAAGCACCCGCGGATGCTCAACTACCTCGACAACTGGCGCAGCTCGGCTCCTGCCGAGGTGATCGAGAAACGCATCGCCGCCCTCAAACCCACGCTGAGCGACGAGCAGTACCTCGCTCTCCAGGAACGCATGCCTTTCCTGGAAAAGGCGAAGGGACTCAACGAGAACTACGCCCGGGAGCTGATGGAGCTCCATACGCTGGGGATCGACGGCGGCTACACCCAGCAGGACGTGATCGAGGTGGCCAAGATCCTCACCGGCTGGACGATCTCCGGACAAGACATCGTCAACGGCAGGGAGGACGATGGGGTCTTCGCGTTCGATCCGCTCCTGCACGTGGATGGGGACAAGGTCGTGCTGGGGGAGACGATTCGGTCGGGCGGCATCGAAGAAGGCGAGCGACTGCTGCGGATGTTGGCCCGCCATCCCTCAACGGCGCGCTTCATCGCGACCAAGCTGGCCCGCCGCTTCGTCGCCGACGATCCGCCCGCCCAGGTGGTCGAAGCCGCCAGCCGCACGTTTCAGAAGACGGGCGGGGACATCCGGGAGGTCCTGCGCACGATCTTCACCTCGGCTCAGTTTCGTTCGCCTGAAGCCTATCGAGCCAAGATCAAGAAGCCGTTGGAGCTGGTCGTCAGCTCCTTGCGCGCCGTGAAACCCGAGATCGTCACCGACAGCTTCTACGAGCGTATAGGGGGCAGGAGAGGCTTGCTGGCTCAGATGGGCGAAAGACTCTACAGCTATGAAACGCCTGACGGCAACCCGGACGTTGGCGCCGCGTGGATGAACTCCAACGCGTTGCTCCTACGCCTCGATTTCGCAAACACGCTGGCCATGGGCCAGTTCCCTGGCGTGGAGAAGGCCGACCTGAAGTCGGCGCAGGCGCTGTTGGGCCGGCTCGGACTACCGACGCCCACGGCAGAGCAGATCGAGGCGACTCGCGCGATGATGCAGACGGCGGAAGCGGGCGGGTCCATGGAAAAGCAGCAGGGGATGATGATGGGCGCCGGCAGCCAGGCGGGCGGTCGCAGCGCCGAAGTGGACCCCGCGGCGATCGTCGTGGCGGCGATGCTCGGTTCGCCGCAGTTTCAAAAGAGATAAGGAGGCAGTTACCATGATCAACCGACGGATATTCCTCAAAGACAGCGGTCTCGCCGCCGTGGGCTTCTCGATGGTCCCAGGCTTCCTCCAGCGGACCGTCATGGCTGCGGCCCCAAGCAAGCGTCAGAAGACGCTGGTGGTCATCTTTCAACGCGGTGGCGCTGACGGACTGAATATGGTGGCGCCATTTGGCGAGGCCGCATACTACCGGCACCGGCCTGGCATCGCCATTCCGCCGCCGGGCGAAGACTCCGCTGCGGCGCTCGATCTGGATGGGTTCTTTGGACTGCACCCTGCGCTGAAACCGCTCGGACCCTTATTCAAGGATGGGAGTCTCGCGATCATTAACGCCGTGGGATCCCCCGACACCGGCGACCGCTCCCACTTCCGGGCCCAGGATTTCATGGAGTCGGCCGCGCCTGGCGACAAGATGGTGTCGACTGGATGGCTGAACCGGTATCTGGAGGGCGCGCCGGACCCGGACGCCACCCCGCTTCGGGCCGCGGCGATCGGCGAGACGCTGCCCAAGGCGCTTCGCGGGCCGGCTCCCGCCCTGACGCTCGGGAAGCTGGATCAGTTCGTGAAGGGCGGCGGCGGGCCACTGTTCCAATCCTTGTACCAGCAGGAGAGCAACGCCTTGTTGACCGGCGCCGCGCGGGAGATGTTCGACGCCATCAAGCTGCTGAAGACGGCGATCCCAGAGCACTACCAGCTTGCCAAAGGCGTGAACTACGGAGGCGGGTCATTCGGGCAGGCGATGATGCAGGTCGCGCAGCTCATCAAGGCGAATGTCGGCGTGCAGGTGGCGTTTGTCGACCTGGCCGGCGGCTGGGACACGCATCAGAGCGAAGCCGACCGGCTGCCTCCCTTACTGCGGGGGTTCGGGCAGGGGCTCGCGGCGTTCCACAAGGATCTGGGCGACCGTATGGAAGACGTGGTCGTGCTCACGATGTCGGAGTTCGGCCGCACCACGCGCGAGAACGGCAACGGCGGCACCGACCACGGCCATGCCAATGCGATGTTCGTCATGGGCGGCCCAGTCAAGGGCGGCAAGGTCTATGGGACGTGGCCCGGCCTCGAACCGGAGCAGCTCAACGAGGACCGCGATCTGGCGTTGACGACCGACTTCCGCGATGTGTTCGCGGAGGTGCTGGTGCGGCACTTGGAGTGCGAGCAGCCCGGCGCCGTGTTTCCCCGGTACCCGATCGACGCGAAACGCTTTACAGGGATGATCTAGGCGCTAGGCGCCGGCGGTCAGACGGGACTCTAGATTCGGTGAGGCTCTCGTTTCCGTTCACTTACAAGGAGGCAGCCTATGAAATGCTCCATCGTACATTTGGGCCTCGCGATCGCTCTCGCGTGGTCGTTGTCATCAACGCTCCAGGGTGAGCAACTCAAGGAAGGGACATGGTCGGGGAGCTGGGTTAATGCAAAATCAAAAAATGGCAATCCTCGGCCTCGGAGTGTCTCCATCGAGGTCAAGAAGGGTCCCGATCCGCACTGGCGCTGGCGACTGGGCCAGGGCGAGCTGTTGACCGCCATAATCGTCGCGAACCAGGGGGTGCGCTCGCAACTCAGCAACGTGCAACTGGACAAAGGGACGCTGTCGTACTCGTTCCAGCACGAAGACACCACGGCGAACTGCCGCCTCAGCCTCCGGGAGGACGGCGCCTACGAAGGCGATTGTGTCGGTGCGGGCCTGGGCCAGCGCCACCTTACGTTGACCCCGCCGGAAGACTCACCCAAGCGCTGACGACTTCAGCCGACTCCGTACATGCACGAGGTAGCAGCCTATTCGACGGTGGCGGTCACGCTGGGGTTAATCGTCGCCCGGCCCAGCTTCGGCCTCTCCTTCCGCCTCACCCCGGCCATGTCGGCCTTCGCGGGCGTCCTCTTCATGTTCACGCTGGGCGTCGTCAAGCCGGAGCACTGGGTGGAGGCTGCGACGAACCTGTGGAGTCCCTTCGTGGCCATCGGCTCGATTATGGTGATGACCGAGGTGGCGCGGCGAGTTGGGCTGCTCGAGTGGTGGGCCTCATCGATCGACGCGCGCGCGACGTCGACTGGGCGGCTCTTCTTGCTCGTCTTCGCCCTGGGCGTGGTGACGTCGACGTCGTTCAACAACGACGCCGCCATTCTCCTTCTGACACCGTTGGTGGTTACGCTTGTTAAGCGCCGTTACCCTACCCGTCCCGATCTCACCTTGCCCTTTGCGTTCGCCGTGTTCATGTCGGCGGGGGTGGCGGCGCTGCCCGTGTCGAATCCGATGAACATGGTGGTGGCGGAGTTTCTCGGGATCGGCTTCAGCGATTACGCCCGGCACATGATTCCGGTCGCCGTAGCCGGCTGGCTGATTACGTTCCTAGCCCTGAGGCGCATCTTCGCGATCCAATTGACCGCGCCGATCGCGGCGGCTCCGGAGAGCGCGTCTCGTTCGACGAGGGTGCAACGTATGATGATCGCTTTGCTGGCGTGCGTCCTGGTCTCGTATCCGATCTTCGGTTCGATGGGCGGCCCTGTCTGGGCGGTCGCAACGGCGGGCGCGCTTCTCTCGCTCGCGCTCGCCTGGCGTCACCTGAGCGCGCATCCGCTGAGGGTTTTGCGCGAAGGAGTGTCGTGGGAGACGCTGGCGTTCCTGCTCGCGGTGCTCATGATGTCGCTGGGGTTGAGGGAAGTGGGCCTCGTCAGCCATCTCGCGGCGCTGTACGAGCGTTCTGGTTTCGTGACCGTCGGCTTGACGTCGGCGATCGGCTCAGCCGTGTTCAACAACCACCCGATGGCGCTCCTTAATATGATGGCGCTCGAGAGCGCGTCCCCCGCGGGCGGCCTCGGCGTTTTCGCCGCCCTAGTCGGGGGCGACTTAGGGCCGCGCCTGCTGCCCATGGGCTCCCTCGCCGGCCTGTTGTGGCTGGAGATGCTGCGCCGCCACGGTGTGGACGTCAGCGTCGGGCGGTTCGTCCGGGTCGGCCTGCTCGTGGCCGTCCCAACCATCGCCGCCTCCCTGGCGATTCTCTCTCTCTACTAGCGCCTCTGCTAGCACGGGCGCGTCCTGGCCGGCGCCGGCCGGTCGGCGGTCGGCGGGCTCGAACAACTCGCGCTTTCGGATCGCGGCGTCGAGCGTAGCGCCCGAGGTGATACGGCCGCGATAGCGCATCGCGACGAGCTTGAGCTGCGGCAGATCGTTCTGTAACGAGTTCACCCAGATCGTCTCGATATACATCAGATCGCCCCCAACCGGCAGCAGCAGGGTGCGCCCGCGGATGACCTCGGTGGCGTGGCGGATCCACATCGTCACCTGCTGGTGCACGGGCCGGTCGTTGTCGATATAGGCATCGATCTGCTCCGGTCCCGGCACGAACATCCCCTGTGGAATTTGAAGGCTGATGAGCCGTCCGTAGTTGCCCGGATCCTGCAGGGCGATCATGAGAGCCCTCAGGTTCCGGCCGGACTCAGGCGTGAAGGGCATCAGCATGGCGTATTGCAGATCCCCGGGCTTCCCGATATTCACGCCCGTCGGCAGGTCCGCTGGATCGAGGAGCACGTTGTAGCCTTCGTAGGAAAAGGTCATCTGGTCGCCGGTGCCGAACCCGCTCAGCCCGCGGCCTATCGAGCCGAGCGTATCATCGGCGTCATCCCAGAGATCCTCGACGTTGTAGAACTCGATCGGGTCGCGCTGATGGTAGCGCTTGTAGATGTCGTCGAACTGGATGTGAAACCACTGCGGCGGATACGTAAGCTGTGCCTCGACCGCGTGCGGCATGGCGGAAGCCGGCTCGAACAGATCCGGATAGATCCGCGCCCATGTGCTGACGATCGGATCGTCGGACATCTTATAGAAATGCACGTCCCCGCTGTAGGCGTCGATCGTGATTTTCACGGAGTCCTCGGCGTAATTGACGACCCGCTCGGGGAACGCCTCGACCGCGCGCTCGTCTGACTTGTCGCCGAGGATTTCGCGAAATGAGTAGGGATACCGGTCGCTCGTGGTGAGGCCGTTCACCATCCAGAGCACGCGTTTGTCCGCGATGAACGCATAGTTGTTGGTGTCGAGAAACAGAAATGGCGCGAGGCTGCGGATCCGTGTGATCGGGGTTCGCCGAATGTGCACGCGAGTGCGGGCGGAGTCGATGTAGCGGGAGAAGAGGAACGCCGTGACGTCCTGGGTATGCACGGCAAAGATCAAACGCTTGAACAGGGAGTCGACGCGGATCCCGTCGGTCAGGTCTTCGGGAAACGTGAACTCCTGGCGCGCCTGATCGGTCGCATAGTCAAATTCCTTGAGATACCTGACATTAGTCAGCACATACTCGTCTTTGGCGCCTTCGCCAAAGTAGACACGTGGTTCGTGCTCGAGTGCCTCGTGTGTGACGCGCGGCGGCACTTCCTTGACGGCGTAGGTCGGGCTCCCTACCTCATCGACCTCGTTGACCGGGCTCATGACCAGGCCCATGCCGTGCGTGAAGAGGAGCGCCGCCGATCCCCAATATTTGAGCCACTCCTGCTGGCCGACCAGCGCGAGCGAAGGCAGCTCCCGAACCGCGCTGCCGAACATGCGTTTCTGACCGTCGATGGCATAGCGCACGCCGTCGACCGACAGAAACTTGTAGTAAGGACGAAGCTGCTGCTGTTGTTGGTAGGTCTGCAGCAGCGGTCCGAACACCATGGTCGACTTAGAGACCGCCATGCGCTCGAGATGTTGGATGTCGGGCGGTTCTTCCAGATAGCTCACCCAGGGGGCGACGAGCGGGGCGTTCTGGATCGTCTGGCTCGACAGCAGTGCGGCGGTCGACAGCGGCTGTTGGGGTGGGACCCACTCGTGAACCTCGACGGCGTTGAGCTTGTAGGCGTCGGTTGTGGCCTCGATGTGCCGCTTGATGTACTCCTGCTGAATGTACGGCTCGTTCGGCTGGACGAAGACATAGTCTCGAACGATCACGCCCAGCGAAAAGCAGAACTGCAAGGCCAGCAACGCCGCGCCGGCCCAGGCCAGGCGTCGAAGTGACAGCGGGGGGAAGGGAAGCTGGGGGGAGACGGGAGCCCCGCTGGACACTGCGGGACTCCGCTCCCTCCCTGCGTAATGCTTGTAGAGGCGCGACAGAGAAATCCCTGCCACGAGGGTCAGCCCGATCTCGACGCCGACCAAAACGTACACGCTGTTGAGGGTCGAGAAGACGCCCACGAGGTCGAGATAAGCGGCGCCGGTCCGCACGCCGGCCGGTTCGTTGTCCTTCAGCAGCAGACCATAACGCCCCAGGTAGATGTGCAGGGCCCCCACGCTCCCCAATAGGTAAAGCAGACCATGAGCGTACGGGACGGCAAACGCGCCGAGCCGGCCCCAGATGCTCAAGCCGCGCCGGCGCAAAGCGCCAGTCGACGCAAGCTCATCGTAGCGGGCCACGAAACAGGATACAAAGCTGAGAAGGATCGCCGCCTCGATCGCCGCCAGCGCCAGGCGCCACGTCGGCAGCAGATACACGTAGAAGCCGAGATCCCGACTGAAGACCGGGTCAAGGCGCCCAAACGGCACGCCATGAAAAGCCAGCAGGAACTGCTGGTAATAGCGAGCCAGGATCCACCCGCCGAGAATGCCGATCCAGATGCTTCCGTGAAGCCCGGCGGTTCTCAGCGTTCGACTGCGGGCGTGGAGCCAGACGGGCGCATAGACGGCAAGCGCGAGGATGCTCCCGTACGCCCCGAAGAGCATCACCTGCATTTGCAGATTCTTCCAAAAGATCGTGCGGAAGCCGAGGCTCTGATTGAACCAGAACTGTACGATCAGATCCGGGATGGCGTTGAGGGCGACGAGGACGAAGAGCGACCACGTCCAGAAGGCAAACGACCTCCACAGGACGGCGGGGCGGGGTATGCAGGGCTGAGGGTGGATCACGACGCTTCGACCTGACTCTGGGCTGCCGACTGATTGAAGAAGGCTCTCCATGTCTCGATGACGCTCGGGCAGTGTCCCAGCCAGAGCACGGCTAGAAAGCCGACGAGCGACAGGCCGTTAATGAGGAACGAATCGAGCAAGGACACCGTGGCGCCGGTCAGGTAGCCCTCATCGAAGACCCGGAACATCACGACTGAGACGAACTCATAGACACCGACGCTCGCGAACGTGTAGGGGAGCACTCTGGCCACGTTCGCGACCGCAATCACGATCACGAAGTGGATAAAGCCCAGGTCTTTCATCAACACGTAGTCGTCCATCGGAGACGAAAAGGCTTGCTTGATACACCAGTAGCCCAGGATCTCGGCGCCCAACGCGACGACCGAGAGGAGCAAGACGCTCAGCATGAAGCCGGGCGTTTCCAAGAGCTGCCTGGTGGCCTTCGCCAGCGTCCGTCCGTTGAACGCCGACCACACATGGGCGAGCAGGTTCCAGCGACTGCCTTCCGAACTCGCGCGACCGAGGGGGCGGGTCAGCGACACGACCACGACGACGAGCAGGATCGTCCAGAACGCCGGCACGATCGCGCCCTCCCATCCGAGGTAGCCGAGACCGCCGCCGACCACGAGCAGGATCGCCAGGACCTCGAAGAGCCGGTTATAGAAAACGGTGCCTGAGGCGGCCGACGCCGGCGCGCCGCCGTCCACCAAGGACCGCACCGTACCCGAGTCCCCTGGCCCAAAGGGGAAAAATAGGTTCAACCCGCGGCCGAAGAAATAGCTCGACATCTGACCTCTGACCGACGGACCCACGCCGAGATGGCTCGAGAGCAACCGCTGCCGGATGCCGCGAAGCAGCAACGACACCGACACCAGCAGCACGGCAAGATAGAACGGCGCCCAGCCGAAGCGCCTGTCCGAGACGGCGATCAGACCCAGATTGACATCGAGCCAGCCGTCCCCGACGTCGGCGACCTTGACAATGCCTAGGTCCGCCATGTCGTCGAGGATACGGAAATTCGCAAACAGCTCGAGCATGCCGGATTGAAACGCTTGGGCGTCCCAGGGCGACGGCCCGTCGGCGTCGGGGACCAAGATGAGGAAGATGAACGCCACCAGCAGGATGGCAAATACATACGACCATACGACGGACAACCCTAATCGCTCTGACATCTTTGTTACCTTCCCGAGAATTGCGCCTTACTGAACCACGGGAGCTCGTTCGCCCGCTGTTCGTCGGCTTCGGAACTTGCGAGCAACCGAATGGCCCCGTCCAACGACGTCGCCATGGTCGTGCGGCCGCGATAGACAACCGAGACCAGCTTGATCTGCGGGAGCTCATTCTGCAACGACACAATCCAGAGCGGCTCGATATACATCAAGTCGCCCGCGACCGGGAGCAGCAGCGTGTGTCCCCGCAAGACCTCGGATCCGTGCCTCACCCAGAGCGTAATCTGCTGGTTCACCTGCGCGTCATTGTCGATCAGAGTGTCCGCCTGTTCGGGTCCGGCGATGAATACCCCTTGCGGCACTCGAAGGTTGAGCAGCCTCCCATAGCTGTCTGGATCCTGGAACGCCAGGACGAGCGAGCGCAGGTTCCTCGCGCCTTCGGGGGTGAAGGGCATGAGCATGGCGTACTGCAGGTCGCCGGGCGTGCCGACCGCCGTGCCCGCAGGGAGATCGGCGGGATCCAGCAGAATGTTGTATCCCTCGTAGGAGAAGGTCATCTGATCGGTCGTGCCGAATTCGGTCAGCCCGCGGCCGATCGAGCCCACGACCTCGTCCGCGTCATCCCAGAGGTCCTCGGCGTTGTAGAACTCGATCGGGTGCTGCTGATGGTATCGCTTGTAAATGTCGTCGAATTGAACGTGGAGCCACTGCAGCGGATAGGTGAGCTGATCCGCCACGGCGGCCGGCATGGCGGATGCCGGCTCGAGCAAACCCGGATAGATGCGCTCCCAGGCGTTGATGATCGGATCATCGGCGATCTTGTAGAAGTGCACTTCGCCGCTGTAGGCGTCGATGGTGATCTTGACCGAATCTTCGGCGTAGTTGATGACGCGCTCTGGCAACGGTTCCACAGCACGTTCGTCAGCCTTATCACCCAGGACCTCACGAAACGAGTACGGGTAGTTGTCGGTCGTCGTCAGCGCGTTGACCATCCAGAGAATTCTGCCGTCCGCGATAAAGGCATACACGTTCGTGTCGAGAAATAGAAACGGTGCGATGCGCCGCACGCGCTGGATTGGGGTCCGGTACAGGTGGGCGCGTGTCCTCTGCCGATCGATGAACCTAGAAAACAGAAACTCGTTGAGGTCCCTGGTATGGAGACCGAGCAGCAACCGCTTGAGGAGCGAATCGACCGGAATCCCGCGCTCGATGTCCGGGGCGTGGACGGACTCGCTGCGGAACTGCCGGGTGGCGTGGTCGAACTCTTTCAAATGCCGGATGTTGGTCAGGATATAGTCGTCCTTAGCCCCTTCGCCAAAATAAATGCGCGGCTCGGCTTCGAAAACCGGATCTGTCGCCCGCGGCGGAACGCCCGCCACGGTATAGCGAGGGCCGCCTTCTTCGTTAAGCTCGTGGACTGGGCTCATGACGAGACCGAAGCCATGCGTGTACATCAGCGCGGCGCTTCCCCAATGCCGAAGCCACTGTTTAGGTCCGCCAAACCCGAGTGAAGGCAGTTCGCGGACAGCGCTCACATACATCTGTTTTTGGCCGTTCACCCGGTAGCGAACACCATCGACCGAGAGGAAGCGATAGTACGGACGCAGCTGCTGCTCCTGCTCGTAGATCTGAAGCATCGGTCCGTAGACGACGGTCGAGTCGGACGCCTGGATCCGCTGGTAGTGCTGGATGTCTGGCGGTTCTTCCAGATAGCTGACCCACGGCGTCAGCAGTGGGGCGTTCTTGACCGTTCGGCTGGCGAGCAGCCGGTCGGCCGAAAGCGGCTCGTCCGGCGGCCGCCAGTCCACGATTTCGACGTCGCTAAGCCGGTAACCGCGGATGGTGGCAGCGATGTGACGCTCGATATAAGGAACTTGAATCGTCGGCTCGTTGGGTGTGACGAACAGATGATCTCTACCCACCACGGCTGCGAAGAATGCCAGATCCAGCACCAGTAGAGCGATGCCCATCCGGAGTGGTGTGCGGAGGCGGAGCGGACTGACGACCGTATCGCGGGCACGCTCCGAGATCAGCCGTTCGCAGCGTTGTCTGATCCGATGGAGGCTGTAGCCGACGATCGCCATGATCCCCAGTTCGACCAGCGTCGACACGTAGATCATGTTCAGAGTGGAGAATAGGCCTGTCACATCCAGGTAGGCTGCACCTGTTCTGACCCCGGTGTCGCCGTTCTCTTTGAACAGCAATCCATAGCTCGCAAGAAATGTCCGCGTCACCAGCGAGAATCCAACTAGTAAGAGCGCGGCGTTGAGGCCGTTTGTGACGAGCAGGCCCAGCTTGGTCCAGAGCGTCGGCGCCGGGTTGGTCAACCGCCCCTGCGCACTCAGCCGATCGAACCGTCCGGCGACCGCGGACGCTGCCCCCAGGATGCCCAGCCACATCAGCGCGACGCGGGTCGTCCCGACAGCAGGCAGCACGAAGACGTAAAACCCGGCGTCGTGTCCGAACAGCGGATCGGTCTCGCCGAATGCGCCCGCGTTGAATGCGAGCAGGTACTCCTGGTAGCGGGTCGACCAGAGCCAGCCGGCAAAGATCCCGATCCAGAGACCCACATGCAGGGCCGCCTTTCGCAACGTCCGACTGGCTGCGTACGTACGGATGGGAACAGCAATGGCCAGCGCGAAGAGCACGACACCTGCGAGGAAGAGAAAAGCTTGCGCGCTGAAATTCGTCCAGAAAACACGGCCCCGACCCATACTGTCCAGGAACCAATAGCCGATCACCAGCGGAGGGACGGCGGCCAGGAGGAGCCAGCTATACGCTACCCCTATCCAGAAGGAGAACGCGCGCCAGACCTGCGTGAGAGGCGGAATCGAGGGTAGCGGCTGGACGTCCGTTGGAACGGTGCTCATCATGTGCGTGGCGGAGATCGTATGCGTTAGAAAAAATCGGTTCGCCGTAACCACGGACCTCAAGGCCCGTGCCCGAGCGCAGAGCTAGAAGGCCTGTGCGACATCACCGTGTGATAAAACCGGCCCTTGTTACGGCTGCAGCGGCGCCACGGGCATCACCGTCCTGCCACCCGAGTCGCCACCCACCTGCATCACGTCCGCAGCCACTGTCCCTCCCTCGGCGGTCACGGTCAGGGTTCCTTGAAAGTTATCGATGTCGGCGTTCGGGAACAGCTCATCGAGTGTCCGGCTTGTCCTGCCGTTGGCGGGGAGTTGAAGCTGCGCGCTGCCTTCCCGCACCTCGACGCCACCCGCGTCGCGCAACGCCAGCGCCAAGCTGAGCGCCGACTGGGTGGAGCGCAAGGCCACCTGGGTATTCAGGCCGGTTGCGCGATTGCGTTGCACTGGCGCGATGAAGCCCTCGAAGACACCGCTCGGCCCGGTGTTCACAGTTCCCTCCGTTGGAGACGCCAGACGCAGCACTGCGCCCGCCACGCCTTCGGCGCTCTGGGCGCGGGCGGATCCCACTCGGACCGGTCCCCCGGCCGACGTCGTGAAGACGACGCTGCCGAGCGGCCCGATGTCGTAGGGCGTCGTGACCGCGGGCCTCAGCCCATTGACGGCAACCGGCCAGTTCTGACCGGTCTCGTCGAAGAAAGCCACGGTCCCTTTGGCTCGGTCCGTGGGAGATGGATTCACCAGGACAATCGAGGAGAGGTAATCGCCACCCGCGGGAAACGTTGCAAAGTGGAGCGTCCGGGTCGCCGGCAGCGGCCCAACCGGAATCACCGGGAACGTGGCGAACTCCCCGGTCCTGGCTCCTTGTTGAATGCCGATTGCTGCCAGCGAGCCGCCGTCTTGTGGCCTATCTATGCCCCCCTCCACCGTCATCGTTCCCTGGAAATCACCTACGTTCGCAAGCAGGTCGCGAAAGATCTCACGGACGAAGACGACACGGCGTCCGTGGGGAGGCATATCGATCTCGACACCCCCTTGACTCTGAGTGGTGACCTCCTCGCCGTTCGGTTTGTGCAACGTCAGCTTGATGCGGCTCGCGACCGTGCTGCTGATGATGACCACGCCTGTGCTCAAGCCCGTGGCGGGATCTTCCAGCACCGGCACGATGAAGTTGTCCAGAAGACTGGCTTCGCCCACGCCCGCAGGCCCGGGGTCTGCCGGCGACGTCCGCACGATGCCGCTCAACGGGCGGTCCGCCAACAGCTGTGTGGCGCCCTGGATGGACTGCTCCGGCGCAGAGGCGTCGAACGCCACGCGCCCGAGCGGCGGCGCCGTGAACGCGAAGCTCGGCTGTGGCGCCTCGCCCGCAATCGACAGCGACAGCGCCGCCCCATCCGCGTCGAAGAAAGCCAGGCGTCCGGCGCTCGCGGCGGTCGCCGACGGGTTGACGAACACATACGACGCGGCGCGGCTCTCCCCGGCGCCAAGGTGCGTGAATAAATGGGTGTGCTGTACCTGCTCGATGCCGACGAGGCGATAGGTTCCGCCCGTCATCGGATCCGACAAGAAGTTGTCACCAGGTCCGGGCGCGGAGCGCGCGGGCAGCACACTGTGGGTGAAGCCGTTGAGGATCAGGATGTCATGGTCCGCGCCGCCGTCGATAAACTCGTTCTCGCCGCTGCCGACGTCACCAGCTCTGAGGACGATCAGATCGTTCTCCTGCCCGCCCCGGACTATATCCGCGCCGAGACCGCCCAGCAGCCAGTCATCCCCTGGCCCCCCGCTCAGCACGTCCTGTCCGCCCCCACCGAGCAGGGTGTCGTGTTCGTCGCCGCCATCAAGGAAGTCGTCGCCTCTGCTTCCCAGCAGCGTGTCATTGCCCGGGCCGCCGCTGAGGACGTCACTTCCGGATTGTCCCTTCAGGACGTCGTCGCCCGCCGCACCACGAGCGACATCGGCGCCGTCGCCGCCATTCAAGGCGTCGTTGCCACCCTCCCCGTTGAGCAAGTCGTTTCCGTCGCCCCCTTCAAGCACATCGTCGCCGGGTCCGCCCGACAGCGTATCGGCGCCATCCCGCCCAAACAGCCGGTCTGCGCCGTCGCCGCCGGCCAGCACGTCGTTGCCGTCGCCGCCCACGATTGCATCGTCGCCTCCGCCGCCGCGTAGGATATCGTCTGCGTCGCCGCCATCCAGATCATCGTCGCCCGGGCCGCCGTCGAGCCTGTCTTCGTCGTCGCCGCCGTCCATCGTGTCGTTGCCCTCCTCGCCTCGGAGTGCATCAATGCCGGCGCCGCCATCGAGAACATCGTCGCCTGGTCCGCCCGCGAGTCTGTCGTCGCCTGCGCCTCCGTCCAGCGCGTCGCTGCCCGGTCCCCCGCGCAGAACATCGTCACCTGCCCGCCCAAACAGCCAGGAGTCGCCCTCGGCGGCGTTCAGGGTATCGCCGGCCTCCGTGCCCTCCAGGACGTTTGTGCGGGTGCGTTTCTGTACGGGCGGACCGCCTGGTTTAGCGCCGGCGGGAAGTTTCTTCGGTGTTTGAGCGGTCAAAAGCAGACCGAGCAGAAACACCACCCCGAAAATAAGGGACAGCATGTTGACCGCGGTGCGGCGCCTAGTGCGACTAGCCATGGCGAGTACTCCATTCAATGGACGTGGTCCAATTCGGCGTCCGAGCGGTGCCGAAACGCCGGTTTCGATGGGAGTGAACACCACACAGTGAACAGCATAGGCGAGAAATGTCGGCGGCGATTAAGGAAAGTGCGTGAATTGCGTGTGGTTCTTGCAAGGAACCTTGACAACGTCAGGAGAGCGTGTCCCAAACTCAGTTGAACGATCTTGGCGCCCGAGCCGATAGACCCAGGCGTGCCCTTGCCTATCAATTTCGCCGCACGGCCGTTTTGTGGCTTATGTATCGGATCAGTCGGGCCAGGATCAAGTCTATGTGCGTACGTTTTCCGAGGGCGAAGGGCTATCGCAGGTTTCGACCAACGGGGGCATCAGCCGCGCTGGCGCGGGGACGGTAAAGAACTCTTCTACGTGGAGGGTGACACCCTAATGGCGGTTTCCGTGACGACAAAGCCCGCCTTTTCGGTAGGCTCCGAAAAGCGGCTCTTTGACACCCAGAGTGTTTGGGGGGGGGGGCTAATACTACTGTGTTATAAAAATGGCGCGCCGTAAAAATAGCAGGCGCCGGGTTGGTGCAACAGGTGGTGGGCGATCTGGCGTCGCAGCGTGGCGATCGATTGCGGATTATGCCGCTCGGCCCGTATCGGGCGCCCCGCGCGGGCGGAATTGCGCAGACCGCGCGGGCTGGGATATTCGTATCTGGGCGGCTCGCGCGGAGGGGGAAAAACGGCTCCTCTCGCCCACCAGGAACCCATACGCCGCGATCGAAAGTGTCCCGTGATGGTGAAATCCCCGCCAGCCTCGCCCCTCGTATTGGTTCAGTCCCAACTCTTGCTTGAGTTCCTGATAATCCCGCTCGATGATCCAGCGCTGCTTGGCTAGGGCGACCAGCTGTTTGAGCTTCGTCTCCGGGGGCAGATTCGACAGCCAGTATTTCGTCGGTTCCGCTTCCCCCTGGGGCCATTCGATCAGCAACCATTGCTCGGGATGAGCCTCGTGCTGCTCGTAGTCGCGATGCGCCGGCCGCACCCGCAACACGGCAAAGCGCGAGGCCAGCTTGCGCTTCGTGCCCTCCCTCCAGCTCAGCTTCTTCCAGGCCTTTGGCGGCAACCCCAGCGCCAGCTCCCGTGCCGCCAATGGCTGCTGCTGCTTGCCGCGCCGCAACAACTTGGGCGGACGCCCTTGTCCTTTGTATTTCTTCGGCGGCAAGGGGGCTTGCCCCGGTTTCCAGACGCTGGTCGTGCGCTGGATCCCGACCACGTATTCCAGCTTCAGCTCTCGTAACTCGGCCCGAAACGCACTGTCATTGCCATAGGCCGCATCGGCCAGCACAACGCCCGGCTGCACTTCTTCTTCGAGCGCCTGGCGAATCTGATCGAGCGCGATTTGCGGTTTGGTTTGGAAACAAACTTCCTGGGGCACGCCGGCTTTGCGCCGCCGCTGGCGATCCCGCGCCCAACTCGCGGGCAAGTAGAGGCGCCAGGCGATTGGCAAACTGCTGTGCCAGGTGGCCACCGACAGACCCACCGCCACTTGGCAGTTTTCCTGTTTGCCCAGCTGCCCGCAGTACTGCCGCGCGACGCCGACGGAGTGGTTGCCTTTTTTGGGGCTGCCGGTATCGTCGACGATCCAGGCGACCAGCGGCCCTTTTCTCTTCATCAGCGGCAAGGTCCAACTGCGCACCTGAGCCAGCAGAACCTGATCGCTCCAGGGCGAGTCGGCGACCAGATGGTGCAGCGACTGGTGGGTGCGGCGGACGTTGTGCGGCGCCAGACGGGCAGCCATCGGCTCGACGCTTTTGCGTTTCAGCGGCAGCAGCAGGCCCCGGCAATAGCCTTTCAGCGGCTCGATACGGTCGGCATGTCCCGCGGCACGCGCCAGGCTGTCCAGATAAGCCGCAAGACGTTTTTGCTGTGCGCCTGGCGCCGAAGTTTTGTTCGGCACATTCTTATGTTACCATATTTTATAACACAGTAGCAGTAGCAGCCCGTGGCAGAAGTGGCGGTTTTCAAGCGGTGTCAGCGGGACCGCAGATGCGGGGTGGCGAGTCGAGCCGGAATGGCCTGTTGGCCAGGCGCGTCCACAGCCGAAGCAGAAGCGTTCGCCGGGTCAAAAAAGGCCACCTGAGAGCCTCCCAGAGCCAATCGAAGGCCTTTTTCGCTTCCGCCAGCCCGCGCGGCGTGCCCGCTCCCAGCTCCTTCCTCAGCAGCAGCGACAAGTTGAACGCGCCGCCGTGAATCAGCAGCCGTTTCAAGATATTTTCGTGGCCGCGCAGGTGCGTCCGCCGCATCCCGCCCGTCTCGTATAAATGCGCGAAGCTGCGTTCCACCCGCTCGCTGCGTAACCGTGACAGCCGTTTGCCCCGCTCGCCGCGCATCCGTCGCCGGTTGCCATACACCGCTTGTTGCTGCCGCCGCTTGCCGCACCAGTTGCGCCGCCCGCGGTCCGGTTCATTGATGTAAGAACGCAGCTCCAGCGCCGTCAGGTCCGTCAGCACGTCGTTGCTGTGATAGCCCTTGTCGGCCACCACTTCTTGCAGCCCTTGGGGAGACAGTTGCTCGTTCGCCTGCTGGTCTTGGGCGACCGCGGCGACTTGCTCCGCGGCCGCGCTAATCGTCTCGGACACGGTGCTCGTGTCGCCCAGATCGGCGCCTTGCACGGTCAGCGCCAGCAGCGCGCCCGTCTGCAGGTCCACGGCGTGCTCGGCCTTGTGCGCCAAGTGCGTGCGCCCGTCTTTCATTTTTGCGATCTTGGCGTCGGGGTCATGCGGATTCGTCCAATCCTTAGTTGGAGCCTTTGTTTTTGCGCTTTTTGTCCAGCTTGGCCAGCTGCTCGCGGGTCGGCGTCTCGATCCCCGACTGCGCCGCCAGCCCCTTGAGAAACTCTTCGTAGGCCTCGCCGCTGTCGCGCCGCACGATCGAGCGCAACGCCGCGTTGGCCTCCAGCGTGGTGGCATCGACCGCAATCGTGCCGCCTTTCAACAGACCCTGCTGGGCGAGCAATTGCAGCACCCAGGTGAACACTTCGCGGTGCGTTTCGACGTCGATCAGGCGGCGCGTACGCGAGATCGTCGAATGATCGGGCGTGGATTCGTCGAGCTCGATGGCGAGAAAGCGCCGCAGCGAGATCGAATCGGCCAGGCGCCAAGCGATGCCGCGCTCGCTGTCGATGCCTTCCAGATAACCGATCAGCAGGCAGCGGAAGTAGCTGCCGGGCGTCAGCGAGGGACGGCCCATGTGCGCCGCGTAGAACTTCTCGCAGCGCTGTTCGGCGAAGTCGTCGAAGCCGTGCTCGTCGAGCAGCTCGTTGAGCCTGCGATAAAACGGGTGGGCCGCTGTGTGTGGCAGATCCGCGGCGGCGACCCACAGCCCTTTCTGGCGCTGCCGCTGGTTGCGTCGTCCCATTGCCATAAAACAATTATACACCAAGATGTTTTAATTGTAAAGTATTTTATGTATTCTTGTACTTTTACCACGGGCTGCTAGGGCACCTACGACGTATCCCCCGATGGGCAGCGGTTTGTGATGGTGGAAACGCTGGAAGAACCTCCCGCACCTCTCATCCACGTGGTGATGAACTAGTGCGAAGAGTTCCGCGACCGCGAGCAGGACTATGGTATGCACCCCTAGGCTGAGATGCCGAACGTCTCACCCTGGCCGAGATGCGAGAGTTTCTCGACGCCAGCGACACTCGAAGGACGCATCGACATCACGGAACCTGCACGCCACTCTCTATCACGCCAGGGGCATCGCGCCCGATCATGGGGGCCGTGATCGAGCACGATTTCCGCCACATTTCTGGCTTGCTGGTCGTGCAGTCGTGCTCCCCCAGCATTCTTGCTGTCGAAACCGGTCAAATCGTGATAAGATGATATCAATAGGTGATATCGATGATTCGAACCATCATCAATCTAGACTCCGATGAGAAAACCTGGTTGGAACGCACGGCGAAGTCGGCCGGCGTGCCTATGACCGAACTAGTGAGAGAAGCGATTCGGAGAATGCGTCGTCAGGAGGAGATGTCATTCGAGCAGTTGCTCGAGCAGACAAGCGGCCTGTGGAGCGAAGAGGACGGGCTCTCCTATCAACGCCGCCTGCGCGAGGAGTGGCGGTGACTGTGCTGCTGGATTCGGTGCTGCTGATCGATCACTTCAATGGGGTTCGTGAAGCCACAACGTACCTGAGGGAAATGCAGGGCGAGAGTTCGATTTCGGTAATGACTCGCGCGGAGGTGCTGAGTGGGTTTGATGCGGCGCAAGCCGCGGCTGCATTACCACTACTCGATCGTTTTCCGATGCTCCCAATCGAGAGAGACGCGGCAGACCTTGCAGCCCGGCTGCGACGGGAGGAACGCTGGCGGCTTCCGGACGCGTTTCAAGCGGCGCTGGCAAAGCTACACGGGCTGAAACTGTCGACAAGGAATACGCGCGATTTTCCGCCCGAGCGCTATGATTTCGTCGTCGTGCCCTATCGGATCTAGCTACGATTGGTTGACCGGGCTCAAGGCTCTCAGTGAACAGTATTGTCCTTAAAGGTCTCGATGCAGGCGATGACAGGCTACGTCGGCCCGGAGACCGACGCGGCCCGCCAGGAGGCGCGCGCCACCTCCGGGCGACGCGCCCTTCGGAGTTGCCGGGGGACGGTTGTGATCAGGGCGGAATGAAAGCCCGTTGAAACGGGCTGAGGAACAAACTTCGGGAGGGGCTGGTCAACCGGCCCTAAAAGGACCGGCCTAAAGGAGACCAAGCCACGTGAACGTGGCTCCACGGCTCTAAGTGAACAGCATTGGGGCTAGCTAGCTAACCCCTGCTAGCCCGCACCGAACCTATCATCGAAGTTCCACCAGCATTTTCCAATCCAAGGATGAGCCTGAAATCGGTCGGGGCGTAGAAGGGCAGGCTGCAGGATGAGAATCTCCTTTCTGAGAGGATCGCAGGGCTTCGAGAGGGGAGGGGGGCAAGGGGGAGGGGGAAGCTGAGCACGGTCTTGGCCGCTGGACGAGAGTTTCTTGAGCTTCTCCTTCCCCCTCCCCTCAATGTCGAGTCCGGGGCCGTCAGGCCCCGCTCCCGACAGCGCTGTTCCCAGCAGCGCTCTAGCGCCGCGAGCGGCAGGCGTCGAGCAGTTTTCTTTTGCGTTGTTGCATCCGCAGAGCGCATTCGGTATCGCTCATCCGCAGCGCCTGCTGCTGCAACCTGGCCGCGCTGACGCCTTCCTTCAAGCAGCTCTCCCAGTCTTGCAGCGAGACCAGTTTTTCGTAGGGCGTGCGATAGTCGTTGAGCCGGTAACGCCGTCGCCGCTTGCCGTTGTCGCTCAGCTCGATGGTGGCGAATCCGCAGGGACGGTGATAGTTCAAATACGGGTTGAAATCGGCCGTGTAAAAGCGCTGCACTTGGCCGGCGTGACGGGCGGCGATCGGTGCGTGTCCGATATGCTTGCGCACCACCGCGCCGTTCTTGCCTTCCACCAAAGCATTGTCGGTGGTGCGATTTGCCCGCGACTTGGTGAACTCTTGCACCAGTAATCCTAAAAACGGCAGTTGGACGTTCTAGCATTCGTTGTAACATATTGAAAGAACGTATCTTATGTGCTGATATTGCAACTGCGGAGCAGTTGCAATCTTCACCCGCCGGTCCCCGATGACATTCGGGTCCAACTGACGTCTCGTCACAAGGTTGGGCGGTTCGAAGACGACCAACTGCCGTTTTTAGGGTAATTTGTTCAGCAATTCCTTCACCCGGTGGTTGATAAACTCCGAGCCGTTGTCGGAATGAAAACCGAGGATACGGAAGGGGAATTGATGCAGCATCGCTTCCAAAACCGGCAATAAATGGGCCTCGGAGATGGTTTCGCAGCAGCCCACAATCTGCCATTGCGTGACCGTGTCGACGGCATTGATGTGATAAATCCCCTTGCCGCAGCCGCTGTCGCCCTGGTGCACCGTGTCGACCCGCAAGTGGCCCGGCTGGCCGTGCGGCTCGGGCTTGCGGCGCTCGCCGATGCTCACCGCCGAGGCGCGAGTCTGGGTGTGATGGACACGGTGTTCTCGATAGGCCCGGCTGCGCCGTAAGTTGTAGATATGAGAGGCCGAGATGGAAGCCAGTCGTTCGTAGTCGGCCCTGTTGTGGACCTCGTATTCGCGCTGCAGGATGCGGCGCACGGCCGGACCCGAAAGCCCTTCGTGGGCGCCATCGGTGTCGGCCAGCAGCTTGATATCGGAGGGTGTATAACGGCGCGGGAAGCGACGGCGCCGCGAGGTTTGCGGCTCGATGACGCCGCGCTCGCGCCAGCGGGCGATCAAACGGGTGATTTGCGCTTTGCTGAGCCCGCTGATCTTGACCAGATAGCGGCGCACGATTCCCTTGTCTTTTCTTGACAAACCCAGGTACTTTTGAGCGCGCAAGACGCCTTCGACCAGGCCATAAATCTGCTTGCGGCCGGTGCCGGCGAAGCTGAGATTGTTGCTGGCGCTGAGAAACTCTGGCATCTCGGCCAGGGTGAGACGTTCGGCATGCTGCATGGTGACTTGCATTCACCCGCATTGTGCCCTGACCCGACCTGATCATCTTCAGGCTCATCTTGTGTTGGAAACACATCCTCCCTTCAGGCTCATCTTGTATTGGACAACTCTGTGTGCCTTCCGACCACCATGAACCGTGCTAAAGTGACTGGGAGTAGTCCTCGCTATGGCGGCACCGCATCAAGCCCTAGATCCAGGGATGATACGGAAGTTCTGGGAGTTGGTCAGAGATAGTCCCAAAGAGCTTCCCGACCATATAGTGCAGTACCGTCAGGCGCTTTCTACGCTTGCGGAACGGGAACTAGAAAGACTTCCACCCGCCCAGTATCCGCCAGGACCGAATCGGGATAAGATGGAAAAAGAAATGACCGAAAAGAACGTCGGCGAAGGCAGGTCAAATGCCCAATCGCCGCTAAGCCAGAGGTATCGCTACCTCACGCCTGCTGTCACTCCAGGCGCTTTCGTGTCAGTAATATGCATCGTAGTGGTCGCTGCCGCTGCGAGTCTGGTAGTATTCCGTCTCGGAGGTAACCCAACTGTCACGGCTGTGACCGCCGCTGTCGTGCTGGTTGGATTGATCGGAGGTGTCTGGTACATATTCGCAAAGAGTTCCAGGGAGACCAAACACGCAGACGTCGAGCGCGGCAAGGCGCTGGACAGTATCCCGTAGCGAAGTACGCCACGATAACGTTGTGGATGCCAACTACCTGGAGATTGAGAAAGCCACACATGAATACCGGCAACACCTGATCACGACCGATTTCCAGTATCGGAAGGAATTTAGTACGAATCTTAGAAAGCTTAAGGTTCTCTTGATCGCCTCCGCAACTGCTGCCGTCATCGGCTACCTGGGCTCCCAACCTCTGGGGATGAATCCTGAGTTGGCGAAGATCTTGGTCGCTCTGGCCTCGCCTAGTGCGACGCTGTGGATCATTGTGGATTTCGTCAAGGACCTAAAAGATTGGCACGATCTTTGGTCTGAATATAATGATCGGTGGTCGGATGAGTATCAACGCTATCTCGATCGGTTAAAGACCTAGAGCCGATGTGACGTTCGTGCCAAGCCGTAACCGCAAGGGATCGCCAGTTCGCAATAGGCCCCGGAGGCTGGCACTCAGTTTCGCGTAACTCCCAGCTCGAGTAATGGTAGACTGCGTTGCACGTGCTAGCGTCGCTGCCGCTCCTCATCTCACTGGCCCTCTTGACGACAAGGCGCCAGACGCCTTTGATACAGCAGTGCTGGTGGCCGCGATTTGGCCGTGATCGCCACATTCTATAAGGCGTAAGCAGACAGCCTCCCTCAAAGCCTCTCCTCGTTCGATTCGCGGTCATCGACTTCTCTAGTTCTCGGATTCTCCAGAAAGACTTGACAAGCTCCTTATGCTAAAAAGAGGAGGGGTTTATGACGCGGAGTTTGTCTCGCCAAAAGGTGAAAGAGGGCGCCCAACTGAAAAAGCGCCTCGAGTATTTTCCAGGCCGGATCTTGTTGAGAGTTCGAGAGCAGCCTCTCAGGCGTCGGCTCGCCAGCAGCAGCCTGCACTTCACTTCGAGCGCGGCGGCGTGTCTTCCCGAAGCGATAACGGGACCACTGAATTCTCTGCGAAATAACGCCGGGCTGAAAGCCGTTCAGCCTTTGTTCTCCACGCAGGGCCGCAAGACTCATCGCAGCGCACTTTCATTAGCCGAGAGGCAAAAGTTGGCGATTCTTTCAAGTGTTGCCGAATGCTGTGACTCCGGCATGGGCGGATTCGCCGTGCTCTCGGTCGACCCGAAGTGCGTTACGGCGGAAGTCATGAGCAACCTGCTCGATTCGCCGATGGTGGAAATCGCTGAAGCGATGCCGACGCGATGGCTGATGGCTAGCGAAACCGACCCGATGCGGAACCTGCAGTGGGGACTGCGAGCGATTCAGTGGTTCGAAGCAAAGCGGCCCGATGCGAGCGATATTGGCGTGGCCGTCCTCGATACGGGAATCGACATGCGCCATCCCGACTTCGCTGACGTGAAGATCGACTATCACTACGGTTCGTTTTCCCCTCGGGATGTCCTCGGGCACGGCACCCACGTAGCGGGCATCATCGCGGCGGAAACCAACAACGGTGTCGGCATTGCAGGCGTCGCGAATTGCAAGCTCGAAGTCTAGAAGATATTTCCCGATCAGCCGGTCCGCGGCGATTTCTATGTGGATGGGGAAAGATACCTGCAGGCTCTCAACGCCGTCCGCCGCTCGGGGCTGAATGTGATGAACTTGAGCATCGGCGGGACGGCGTCCTCGCGGACCGAAACTTTGCTGTTCCGCAGGCTCGAGGCCGATGGCGTGCTCTCGGTCGCCGCCATGGGCAATGAGTTTCTCGATGGCAATCCGAAGGAGTACCCGGCCGCATACAAGGGCGTCTTGGCAGTGGGCGCCGTCAACGAGAAGCGCGAGCGCGCCTGGTTCTCGAATACCGGGCGCCACATTGGTCTTGTGGCCCCCGGTTCGAACATCCTATCGACCGCGCCGACGCAGCCGTCGCCCTATCTCGGCGAGACGAACTATGCCTCCTGGAGCGGTACATCCATGGCGACGCCGCACGTCACGGCGGCGGCCGCCCTCGTAGGGGCCCAATGTGGCGCAGCCAACGCTCGAGAGGTCAGACAACAGTTGATCCGAACGGCAAGCCGATTGCCGGCAATGAAAAATGGGAGAAAGACGACCGCTTACGGTGCTGGCTTGTTGAACCTGAAGCAAGCCCTTTCTGAAAGGAAGACTCAGAGCCCCGCACGCAAGTGAAGGGTCCCGCGTCTCATGCGGCAAACCCAAGGAGCCAATCGCGGGATGCAGCGAGCAAGTGTGCAGGCTACCGCGGGCCGCGCAATTGCCTATTCAGGTCAGCTTCAATGACAATGGTTTCATCAGTTGCTAGTCGGGACCACTACCCGGGAATGAAGCTGCAATTCAAATTTCGGGAAGCATCACCGGATACGGTGCGCGAGCATGTAATCGCGCAGTTGAATCAGCAGGGGGCGAGACAAGTCCGAAGAATGTTCCCGGACGAGACGGACGAGGAGCTTTCCTCTCTCTGGGTGGTCGATTGCGAGGACCAGACCGCGGGCGGGCGGCTTCTTCAGTTGCTGAGCCGGTCCGAGGCCGTCGATTTCGCGGAAAGCGAGACACGGCGGCGGCCGGTCGCATAGATACTTCTTCCAGAAAGTTGTTGACATCCCCAAAAGAGGAACAACCCCTGGGTGAGAGCGCACCGTAACCCTCGCGATGCTTAGAGCCGAACCTATAGATGGGGATATGACGAAAGCGACGAATCGCAAAATGCCGGTCCATCTGAACTTGAACGTTCGCGGACTCGGCTCCTCGGCGACATTGGCCATCAACGAGCGATGCGATGAGCTGCGGCTCGAAGGCCGCAACGTTTACAAGCTCGGCCTTGGCCAGTCGCCGTTTCCGGTTCCGGTTGTCGAAGCGTTGCAGGCTAATGCCTTCCAAAAAAACTATCTGCCTGTGCAGGGGCTCGCTGAACTAAGAACAGCCGTCGCCTCCTATCACTGCCGTCGCCAGGAGATGGAGTGCATTGCCGACAATGTGCTGATTGGGCCCGGCTCGAAAGAGCTGATGTTTCTGCTTCAACTGGTTTACTACGGCGACCTGGTCATCCCCACTCCGACTTGGGTGTCGTACGCTCCTCAGGCGCACATTATCGGCCGGCACGTACGCTGGCTGAGAACGGAATCGGCCGACGATTGGCGGCTTACCCCGAACGAGCTCGAGACACTTTGCCTCCACGATCCGGGCCGTCCGCGAATCGTGATCCTGAACTACCCGGCAAACCCGACCGGCGGGACCTACGAGGGCCGGGAGCTGACGGCCTTGGCCAAGGTCGCCAGACGCTTCGGCGTGATCTTGTTGTCGGACGAAATCTATGGCGAACTTCATCACGATGCCCGCCACGTCTCGATCGCCCGCTACTACCCGGAAGGAACAATTATCAGCGGCGGCCTCAGCAAGTGGTGTGGCGCGGGAGGATGGCGGCTGGGGACGTTCACGTTTCCCAGTGGCCTGCACTGGCTGCAGGACGCCATGGCGAACGTCGCCAGCGAGACATTTACTTCGACGAGCGCTCCGATCCAATACGCCGCTGTGCGCGCTTTCTCGGGTGGCTCCGAGATCGAGGCCTATCTTCACCAGTCACGCCGAATCCTCAAAGCTTTGGGGCGGCGGCTCGTGGCGCGCCTGGAGCAGGCTGGGATCAACGTGCACACGCCACGCGGCGCTTTCTACCTGTTTCCTGACTTCAGCCCCGGGGCGGAGCGGCTTCGCCGCCGCGGCATCGCCAGCAGCTCGCAGCTTTGCGAGGCGTTGCTCGAAGACACTGGCGTCGCCATACTGCCCGGCTCAAATTTCGGACGGCCTGACGACGAGCTCACCGCTCGTATCGCCTACGTCAACTTCGACGGCGCACGGGCATTGGCGATGGCAAAGCTCGCGCCGGCGGACAAGCCACTGGATGAGGAGTTCTTGCGAAACTGCTGCAGCGGTGTGCTGCGGGCCATCGACCTCATTTGTGACTGGTTCAATGAGTAGGGACGCTGGCGCTACGCCACTTTGGAGCCCAAGCCCGGAAGCGGTACGCAAGGCGAACCTGACGGCCTTCATCGCCAGCGTTCGAGAAACTTGGAACCCGCCTGGCTTGTCCAGCTTCCAAGATCTCTACCGCTGGTCGGTCGAATATCCCGGGCAGTTTTGGCTATCAGTCTGGCGCTTCTGCCGGATCAAGGCTGACACCGAACCTGAAATCGTTGTTGAGAACTTCGACAAAATGCCGGGAGCGCGATGGTTTCCCGGCGTTCGGCTCAACTTCGCGGAAAACCTGTTGCGGTTCAGCGACGATCGCGAGGCGATCGTGTTCTGGAACGAGCGGGGCCCGCAGCGGAGACTGAGCTATCGAGATCTGCATGCCGGGGTCGCCGCGTTCGCCGCCGGTTTACGCGCTGCCGGTGTAGGGACAGGGGACCGGGTCGCGGGTTATATGCCGAACATGCCCGAGACTGTCGTGGCCATGCTGGCTACCGCGAGCATTGGAGCGCTCTGGTCCTCGTGTTCCCCCGACTTCGGCCTGACTGGAGCGCGCGACCGCTTCGGGCAGATCCGGCCAAAGATTCTGGTGACCGCGGACGGGTATTTCTACAACGGCAAGACTCACGATTCACTAGAGCGAGTGTCGCGTCTGCGCGGCGAAGTTTCTTCCATTGAGCGGGTCGTTGTCGTGCCCTATACTCGGCCGGATCCCCCGCTCGAGAGCTTGGGCGTGGCCGAGCTTTATGAAGAATTCACTGGTCGGCAGCCCGCTTTCGGGATTCAATTCGAGCGGCTGCCGTTTGACCACCCCCTCTACATCATGTATTCGTCGGGGACAACCGGCCCTCCCAAGTGCATTGTCCATGGCGCGGGCGGCACGCTCATCCAGCACCTCAAGGAATTGGTTCTGCACACCGATCTCAAGCGCGAAGACCGCATTTTCTATTTCACGACTTGCGGCTGGATGATGTGGAACTGGCTGGTCTCGAGCCTGGCGGTCGGAGCCACAATCGTGCTCTATGACGGATCGCCTTTTCATCCCGCGCCGAAGCAACTCTTCGACTTGGCTGAGCAGGAGCGCCTGACCGTTTTCGGCACGAGCGCCAAATACATCGCCGCCGCCGAGAAAGCGGGTTTGCAGCCGGCCGCCACGCACGACCTTTCCGCCCTGCGGGCCGTGCTATCGACTGGTTCCCCGCTGGCGGCGGAGAGTTTCGACTACGTCTATCAGAACGTCAAGAAGGACGTCTGCCTTGCCTCTATCTCGGGCGGAACAGATCTGATCTCGTGCTTCGCTCTGGGGAATCCCATTGGGCCGGTCTATCGCGGGGAATTGCAGACTCGCGGCCTGGGTATGAAGGTCGAGATTTTCGACGAAGGGGGCCGGCCGCTCGAACAAGAGAAAGGAGAGCTGGTCTGCACAGCCCCTTTTCCGTCGATGCCGGCGGGCTTTTGGAATGATCCTGAGAACCAGAAGTACCACAGGGCCTATTTCGAGAGGTTCCCCGGCGTCTGGCATCACGGCGATTACTGCGAGCTGACCGCAACAGGGGGCATGATTTTCTGGGGCCGCTCGGATGCCGTTCTCAACCCCGGAGGCGTCAGGATCGGGACCGCCGAGATCTACCGTGCCGTTGAAAAGTTGCCCGAAGTTGTGGAAGCCCTCGCGGTCGGCCAAGATTGGCGGAGCGATGTGCGTGTGGTCTTGTTTGTGCGGTTGCGCCAGGACGCGACGCTGGATGAAAAGCTGGCTCAACGCATCGGGCGGGAGATCCGCGAAAACGCCAGCCCCCGCCATGTCCCCGCCAAGGTCATCCAAGTAGCCGATTTGCCGCGAACCCTCAACGGCAAGATCGCTGAACTAGCGGTTCGCAATGTCATCCACGGCAAGACCGTGAAAAACCGCGACGCGTTGTCCAACCCGCGGGCGCTTGATTTGTTTAGAGACCTGCCCGAGTTGCGGACATAAGGCGGGCCGCCCGGCAAGGATTGCTGATGCGGCGGATTCTAAGCCGCTTCCCGGGCCGATGGCGCCACCTGGTGCTCGCGGACGCTTTCTCGGTATCCCTTGAGCATTCCAACGGCCGTAGCCATCACCAACGGGCCCAAGACAACGCCTAACAGCCCAAAGGCGCTGATGCCGCCAAGCACTCCGACAAACACCAACAAGCCGTTGAGCTGCGCGCGGCCCGCGATCAGCATCGGCCGCAGCACGTTGTCAGCGCCGCTAATCAGCACGAGCCCGAGTGCCGCCAGGGCAATGCCGTTGGCGACGTCGCCATTGATGATCGAGCCAATGGCGGCGGGTATCCAGACAAGCCAGGGGCCGACGAGTGGCAAGAACGCGAGAAACGCAATGATCACACCCCAAAACAGCGGGGAGGGCACGCCGAGAAACCAAAAGACCAGCCCGCCCAGAATCCCCTGCACCGCCGAAACCACGAAACCGCTCGAAAGAGTCACCGAGATCAGGTCGCTGACCTCTTTCCTCATACGTTCGCTGTAGTCCCCACCCAAAGGCGAAATGTCCTTCAAGAAATTAATCAGTTTCGAGCCGTCTCGAAACAGGTAGAACATGGTCAGCAACATGACGATAACGTGGAACAGAAACAATGCCACATTGCCGGCCAATCGTGCCGACTGAGCCGCCAAGAAGCCGCCTATCTCCCGCCCCACTCTGTTGGCCATTTCCTCAAAGGTTCCCAGCGGTAGTGGAAGCTGCGCGAACTGGAGTTCGATCCACGCTGTCGCTTGGGGAAGCAGCTCTTCGGTGCGAAACCGGCCGATTACCGAGGCAGCTTCGGCGGCGAATGCCGGCACGATCCACCCTAGGGGTGCGATCAGTAAAACCCCCACGGCCGTAACCGAGAAAAGAGACGCCAGGCTGGCGCTTTCCACTTTTCCGAGGAAATACTTATGAACCGGGAAAAAGAAGATGGCCAGGATGGCCGCCCAGGCCAGCGGTACAAGGAAGCCCTTGGACACCTGATAGAGCAGGTAGATCACCAGGATCACCAGGCCCCACGTCACCCCTTGCCGAAAGCTTTGGCTTCTTACCGATGGCAGCACAATTGTTAACGAGTATAACTTTGAAGCTATGCGGCGAGAGCCGGCTTCCGCCGGCTCGCTGCTCTACCGGATGACCTTCTGATTCTTGATCCAGTCGATCATGACATCGCGAACCAGCAGTCCGTCCTCGGAAAACGACAGCCCCATTTCGCGCCATTTCTCCCCCATGAAATCGTTGGTCGCAACCTTGTAGTCTCGATTTCGATCGATATTTCGCCCGTTCGTCAGCTCCGGGGGAAGCCGCTCGCCAGAGACCTGCCCGACGGAAATGAAGTTCCCGAAAGGCAGCACATTCCAGACGTGACGCGCCAGCAACTCTCCCTCGGGCAGCTCGTCGCGGATACCGCCGCGATTCATGTAGCCAAGATCCGCATGGACCGCTTCGACCATGGCCCTCTCGATCAGGGGCTTTAATTCCCCGCGGCTGATCTTGCGCGCCGCCCGTCCGATCGGCACGTCAACGATTTCAGAAACCTTGGCTTCCCATTTTTCAACCAGCTTGGCCGTGGCCTGGTCAGCGGGGTACTTCCGGGAGTCGATCGGAATCCGTTTCCACTGGTAGGAGACGATGCGTTTACGCTCCAGGTCGAACTCAATGTCGAGGCGGCCCAACTCCCGTCCGTAAGGCCGTGTCTTAACACACAGCCTGCCTTCAAACTCTTTCACTTCATCCTGCCCGCCATGATGGTGGCCGCCGATGATAAGCGGGACGCGGGTGTTTTGGCGCAGCATCTCGTCCTCTTCGCGAGGAAAAATGTGGGAGAGAACTACGATCAGGTCCGTGCGGTTCTCAATTTCGTCCACGTAGCGGCTGACCGTCTCCGTCACTGGGAGCGCTCTCCAGGGACCGCGAAGAGGGGCCCTCGTTAGGTTCGCCAGCTCTGCCGTCAGAATGCCGATGACGCCCACGCGAATCCCGTTGACCTCGCGGATCAGGTAGGGCCTGGGAACGAGCAGGTTTCCCTGACCATCGACCACATTGGCGTTCAACGTGGGGAATTCGGCCTTTGCTACAAACTCGGAGATCTTCCGCCAGCCGTAGTCGAACTCATGATTTCCGAGCGTATGAAAGTCAAAACCGAGGGTGTTGGCCACCTCATACACGGGCAAACCCTTGAAGATCGTGGACACGGGAGATCCCTGCACCAGGTCCCCGCCATGCATCACAAGGCTGGCTTCCGAGTTCGCCTTCTCTTGCCGGATCGCCTGGGCGACATGGGCGAACCCTCCGCGATGTTGGGCATCGGGCAAAAGCCGCGCGTGCAAGTCATTCAAATGCAGGATCGTTAGAGAGCGGCGCGGGCTCTGCTGAGCGGCGCACCCCGGCAGCAGGAACAGTACAAGGAAGACCCAGCGCAGCAGCAACATTGTCTATGAGGCTAACACGTTTCGAGCTCATTCCTGAGTCTTTCTCCCGCTGTCGCGGGACCATCCTTCGTTCTTGGTCCGCTACGCTGGGCCACGTTTGGCGCAGCGCCCGTATATCCGTCGAGACGTTACCAGGCGTAGTACCCGGGGCGCGTGCGCACACGGGCATTCGCCCGGCTGACTCGCACTTCAACATTTCTCCAAGAACCCTCAAAGTCTTGATTCTTCGGATAGTAGCCGATGGTGTAGACGCTGCGAAGCTCCGCCGCCACCCGCTCGTAAACCGGGTCGAGCGCGCGGATCGAGCGCGCCGGGAATAGCCGCCCCCCGGAAACCTCCACCAGCTCTTCGAGCTGCTGTTGCGCTCGAAGGTCCCAGCCGTTAGTGGGCCCCCTTCGCGAGATCGGGGTTTCGCGCGACCGCAGGTGGATCGCATAGATCATCGAGTTCATTTCGGCGGCGGCGCGCTTCAGATCGGCAAACGGAACCTTGGACGGCACGAGTCCATGGGAGGGCGGCAAAATCTGATTGTCAACTCCGTCGCTGATCACCATCAGCGCGTTCCGCTCAAACCGCCGGCGGGCCAGTTCTTGCGCGTAGGAAATGACGATCGCGTCGTAGAGCGGCGTGCCGCCCGAGAGCGGAGGCACACTGTCAATTCGTCGAAGTAATTCCTCCCGATCGTTGGTGAGCGGCGAAAGCATCTGGAAGTAGGTGTCAGAGACCGCGTAGACGGCCACGCGGTCCTGCGGCCGGGCAATCGAAACGAACTGCTTCGCCGCCCGCACGATCGCTTTCCGCTTCGTCAACGTGCTGGTACTGCAGTCGAGCAACAGCGCCAGGTTGAAGGGCGCCTCCGTACTCCCCAGAACCTTCACTTCCTGAGGCTCGCCGTCTTCTAGAACCTCGAAGTCCCCGGGACGGAGATCGGTCAGCGGCCGGCCCTCATCGTCGAGAACCGCCACGGTCAAGTCCACCAGCCGCACATCCGAGCTGAAACGCGCCGCTCCGTCGTCCCCGGCCGCGCTCACAGCCTCCCAATCAGGACCCTCCAAATTGGCCCTGCTCTTGAGTTTCCCGCCGACGCGTGATCGAAACAACCTAGCGAGGACGCGAGGCGCCTCCCAGTGCATCCTGACCGGCGAATCGGGCGGAATCTCCATGTCGTTGAGAACGAGCCTGCGCGGCCAGTTGGACTTCACTTGGATCTCGCCGTAAAGAGGCTTGTCCGGATCGTAAGAGTCGGAAAAGCTCCAAGTGCCGTCGCTGCTTTTCTCCGCGAACGGTTCGTCGGCGAAAAGCAGTGAATCGGGAATTTCGATCTGCTCCGGCTCGTAACGGGAAACGATCCCAAGACGCGTTACTCTCCAGGGGGCGGTCAACTCGATCGAGCCACTGCCGGTATTCAACTCCGCATAGCGAAGCAATCCGGTCACCGCAATGGGTCCATCGACTGTCGTGACCTCGAGCCGGTATCCATAGGGCAGATCAATGTCGAGGTCGATCAAGGCGCCGTCGCTCGGCCGCGACACAAGCTGAATTCGCCGGCGCAAGCGGGTCATCCGAGTGTCATCTTTTCGAGTCTCGCGATCCGGACTCGACTTGCGAATGCGCAGCCGGTCCGTGGCCGTGACCTTGACAGTTACCTTGCCGGAAGGATTCTCGACGCTCAGCAGGGGGTAGCGCAGGGCATTCTCGTTGAATTGCCACGGAGACGGGTCCGCCGCAACCACCTCGTGTTCTTCGGTGCCGGCTCCGGTGACGATGATGTGATTGGTGACCGATCGCACCCCCATGACCTGCGTGGTTTGTTCTTCAGCGAGATTTCGGTAGCGCTCGGACTCCACTTCGCCTTCCAGCGTGATGTGGCCGTCCCGAACTAGAATGTGAATCGGCTGAACCAGCACCCGCTGAGAATCTTCCTCGGCCCGGATCAGGCGGGAACGAAATCCATCTCCCAACAGACCCAGCCGGCGCAGCTCGGGATGCCCATAGATCCGCCAATAGGCGTTGATCTGCATCCCGATGTCGTCGCCGCTCGAAGGGATGACTTCGAGCTGATTGTCGACGGAGCTGACTTCATCCAGCGCCAGAATTCTTCGTTCCAGCAATCTCTTCAGCAGCGGGCTCGCCACGAATCCGGAGAGGGTGACCTCAGAGCCCCTCACAGAAAACGTGACCCAGTCATAGACCCGCAGGCCTGAATCCTTGCGGATGCTCTCCTCAATGCCGCGGAGGACTTCGCCTGAAGGTGATGCCGCGGCGGTGTCGAGAGGGGTAATAGCAAACAGATGCAGCAGTACGCCAGTTAGGACGAAACGCAATAGTCGCCCTGGGCTCATCGGCGGTCCCTTATTACCCGTTACAGTCAAATCTTTGCCAGGCGGGGCAGAAATCTCAGACGGACCGGACAGAGGCGCGGACGGAAGTCCGCGCTTCATCAGGGCCGCGTCTCCATCCCGTCGAACCTGCGGCCCCTCTTTGTTTGCGTTCGCGTTAGGCGAGAAGGAGCAACGACACTCCGATTGTATCTCGATTGTTGGGTAACTTGGCTTCGAAACGGGTGCGCGACATGAATGTGGGACCTTGCGGGTTTCTTTTCTTGCAGAATCCACGTTGTGATACGTTAGGACAAAGGAGGTGTGCTTTGTCCGGCCACACTCGAAATTCAACGAACCGGATCCTCCAAGTGGGGGACCTTCGCAGCGGCTCGATCAGCGCCATCAGCGGCCGCTGCGGCAAACCGAATTGCCGCTGCCATCAGCCCGGTCAGCCGGCTCATGGTCCGAACTACCGCCTCACCAAGAAGGTGAACGGAAAAACCGTGAGTGAGACCTTTTCTTCGCCCGCCCAACGGCGCCGCAACGCGAGGTCGAGGCTTTTCACCGCTTCCGGGAACTGAGCCGAGAACTGCTCGACGTCAACGAGAAGATTTGCCGGCTCCGGCCCGTCGAGGAGACGCTCACCCCCCAGGAAAAAAAACGGCCGAAACGATCCAGCAGGAAGTCGCCCAAGAAGTGAGGCAACTGCTCAAAGTGATTTTCAGCGGCCGCCGTAAGAGCGGCCCATTCGATCTCGAAGCCGTCGAGACGGCCACTCGCGGCGCGATGCATCGCGCCGGAGCGGCTGTGTTGAGCGAGTTACTGTCCTGCTCGGAGGCGGCGCCCCGCCAGCAGCCCTGCGCCTGCGGCCAACAAGCTTGCTATCACGACACCCGCCCCAAACAACTCACCACCGTGCTGGGAGAGGTCCGCTTTGAACGAGCCTACTTCGTCTGCCCCCATTGCCGCCGGGGACAGTGCCCGCGCGACGCCGAACTCGACGTGGTCCGCAGCGCCTGCTCGCCGGGCGTGCGTCGCATGATGGCGCTGGTGGGCAGCGAAACTTCCTTCGAGCAAGGCCGCGAACAGCTCGAGGTCTTGGCCGGTCTCGACGTCACCGCCAAGGCCGTCGAGCGGCAAGCCGAAGCTCTGGGCGCCGACATCGGCGCTCGGGAACAGCTGGAGATCCAGCGCGCCAAGCAACTCGAACTGCCCCAGGTCTGCGCCCCTGTCGTGCCCGTTCTCTACATCGAGATGGACGGCACGGGCGTGCCGGTTGTGGCAGCCGAGACCACCGGCCGCGTCGGCAAAACGGCGGGCCAGCCGGCTCGTACCCGCGAGGTCAAGCTGGGCTGCGTCTTTACGCAAACCAGCAGCGACGAACAAGGCCGGCCGCTGCGCGACGAGAATTCGACCAGCTACACCGCCGCCATCGAAGGGGCCGAGAAGTTCGGCCTGCGGCTCTACACCGAAGCTTGGCGGCGGGGCTGGAGCCGGGCGAAGAAGAAGGTCGTGATCGGCGACGGCGCCGTGTGGATCACTTGGCCCACCAGCACTTTCCCGGCGCGGTTCAGATCGTCGATCTCTACCATGCGCGGCAGCATCTGTGGGAGCTTTCCGCGAAGCTGTTCCCCAACGATGAGCGGGGCCGCAAACGCTGCACCGCGCGGCTGTTGAACAAGCTCGATCAGGGCAAGATCGTGGCGTTGGGGAAAGCCCTGCGCGAGTTTCGCCGCCGAGCGAAGATCTGGCTCGCCTGCTTTCGAGGGAAACAGCCTACTTCGAGCACAATGCGGAGCGGATGTGTTATCCCTCCTTCCGCGAGCAAGGTCTGTTTGTCGGCTCGGGCGTCGTCGAGGCTGGATGCAAGACTGTCATCGGCGCCCGGCTGAAACGCTCGGGCATGTTCTGGACCGTGCGTGGCGCTAACACCATCATCGCTCTGCGCTGCTGCCGCATGAGCGGAAACTTCGAGGACTACTGGGAGCTTCGATCAACCGCTGCCTGATCTCCCACATTTATGTCGCGCACCCCTTCGAAACAGACCACTGTCAATGGCCTGGCCTTGTGGCTATCCACCGGCTATTCGATCGATCGGCTGCCTATCCACCGCCGCCGTCTCCCGCGAATCGGTTCAAAGCCTCTTCGGCATAGAGCGCGCCGGCCGGCGACTCTGCGTGTTTGAAGAACAGAAAGATCGTCTTTCCTTCCGATAGCAAGCCTTCGGCCTTTTCCCAAATAGCTGCGCGGTCCTCGGGAGTATAGTCCGCTTTTCGGAGGCGGAAGTAAACAAAGTCCGCTGTGATCACGTCGGGAGGCTCGATTTTTTCTGACTCCGCCAGGCAGTAGCAGATCTTGCGCTTCTCGAGAATCTGATAAACCGAATCATCATGCCACGACTTGTGCCGAAACTCGAAGGCGTACCGCAAGTCGTCCGGCAGCCCGGCGGCAAACTCCGCCAGCAATTCCACGTCTCGCTGGAGATGCGGAGGAAGCTGGAAGAGCACAACGCCCAGCCGTTTGGTCACGCGCAAAGGATCAATCGAGCGCAAGAAGAAATCGGTCATCTCCTGGGCATTCTTCAGGCGAAGGATGTGGGTGATTTTCATGTGGGCCTTGAGGCAGAAGCAAAACCCCTCCGGCGTCGTGTTCACCCAGTTCTCGACCGTCGCCGCCGACGGGGTGCGGCGAAAAGTGTAGTTGATCTCGACCGCATTGAGACGCGTTGCATAGTGCTCCAGAAACTTCTTTTGCGCAACCTTCGCGGGATAAAAGCCGGGTTTCCAGCTCGGGTAAGCGAAGCCGGACGTTCCTGCATAGAGTTCAGCCATCGATTCCTCCATTCGCGTGAAGATCTGGAAGCGCCCGCAAGGCCGCTCCGTTAGGGCGTGTGATGCGGACTGTGCCGAGCGCCCCCCAAGCAAGTCCCAAGGAATCAATGTCTTTCGGTGGGTTGAATCCTTCGCCCCGCGAAAGACAGAACTCGGAGCGCCGAAGCTTACTCTTCTTCGACCCGGCGGATCGATTCCACGAACACCGGCAGGATCGGGACGTCATCCATGGAGCCGCGCCGGCTGGTCTGCACCCGCGAGATGCGGTCGACGACTTCCATACCCTCGATCACTTGGCCGAAGACCGTATAGCCGAAGCTGAAAGCCTTTCGGTCGAGCCGGTCATTGTTTTTCACATTGATAAAAAACTGCGACGTGGCGCTGTTCTGATTGTCGTTGCGGGCCATCGCGACCGTTCCCCGCGCGTTGGGAAGACTGCTCTTCGACTCGATCTTCACCGCTGCGTGAACCGGCTTCATTTCGAGTTCAGGGGTGAACCCGCCTCCTTGGACCACGAAATTTCGGATCACACGGTGAAAAATCGTGTCATCGAAAAACCTTTCGTCAACGTAGCGCAGAAAATTTTCGACTGTTAGCGGCGCCTGATCCGCAAAGAGTTCGATCTTGATCTCACCCTTGGCCGTCTTGATCAGGACTTGAGGCCGTTTCTCAGCGGCCGCCCGCACCTGCAACGCAGGGACGGCGCCTGCCGCCACGGCAGTCGCGATCAACAATCGCGCAACAGCTTTTCTCACGGCTCCGAGATCCTTAGTGTACTTGTTCGGGGCCGCCAGCCGCCTTTGGCGGCTGGGACAAGCAGGAGTGCTTGTCTCTACGGTTCTTCGCCGACCGCCCACGAGCCGCAGAGCGACCACTGAGTGAGCAGGTTTGAGAGGATTTCAGAAAATTCGCGCTTTTTGGCTGTCTGGACACACTTCCCCTTCACTCGAATTGGGGAGCGCCAGTGTGGCGCGCGGTGTCCGGCGTCGCAGGCCGGACGAACCGACGAATCGTTTGCGGCAAGCGTGAACGTTCGCGCCGCAATCGAAAAAAAGGCGAGTTCGGTGACCCGCCCTTGCCTTCTCCTATTGAGAGAGCCCTCTTCCTTCCATCGCGCCGACCACAGTCTCCTCCCCCAACGGAAGCCACAAGGAGGAGACTTGCAAACGGTCCTTCAGCGGTGAGAAAAGCGGGACAGTCTGCTTCGCGCCCCAGCCAGTCCCTCAGAATCGGAGGGGCGGCGATTGGTGCTCAGAACAGTCCCATTGTTTCGCCAGAAAGCCGTTCGCGGGGATCACCCCCAGGCGGAGAGCAACTCGCACTGTCCCGGCCGGGAAACGGTCGTGTTGGTCCGGTGGACATTCCTGCCGGTCACTGATTTCATTGTACGGGGTGTGTCAAGCCAGGCCGGAAAGTGTCGGGGCCGGCGTGGAGAAAGGCGGCCCGCCGTGGACCCACCCCAAACCGCGCTCGGCCGCCATGGGCGACCGAGTCTAGAGTTTCTACATTCTGAAGATGACTTGGACAACGCACCTCTGCCCGCCACGGCAACCCTGCATTATGCTTGGCAAACCGGCACGCCCGGGATGTCAGTGGCCACGGCCTGGCGAAGTGATGGAAACACAGAGGTTGCCGGTTGAGGTATAAATTTTCTTTACAAAATGTCCGGAAATGGCAGAGAATGGCAGAGAATGGCACGATCTGGGCCATTTTCAACGCCTCGTCATGGTGTCAACCGATAATGTATTTGTTTTCAGTGACTCGGGTTGCAGCCGGCGGCCGGACCGTGTCAGGTTCCCTAGCAAAGCGACAGGTTTTCTTGCGGATTTGAGGTATTCTTGTCGCTCGCCGCAGCCAGCGGATTGGCGGCAACTCGGGTGGACGGCCATGCTAGCTAAGACATGTCGCCAGGAATGGCGACACAACACGTCTGGAGACGCGCGCCACATCAGCTTGTCGCCACCTTGCTTGTTTCCAGCTTGCCTGTTTCCACTTTTGCCTCGCGGGCCGGTCCGCTACTAGAGACCGTTCTCATTGTAGCGGGCGGGGTCCGTTTGTTGGCTCGCGGGGCGGGATGAGTGGGCTCTAAGTGCTTGAAAAAACAGGACCGCAGGAATATTTTGATTATTGGTTATCGGAAGCAGCGTTTTGGGGCTGGAAGCCAGAGCGGGACGAAAGCCCGTTGAAACGGGCTGAGGAACGAGGTCAGAAGAGGCTTGTGAACCGGCCCTAAAAGGGCCGGCCTCAAGGAAACCAAGCCACGTGAACGTGGCTCATGCCGGCAGGCGGCAGGCCCCCGAAATGCTGAGACCTCAAGGCCCGTACTGACGGGCCTCTCAGGCACTTCGCCTCGCGTGCGAAGAGGACCTAAACAAAGCGGGCAGGCGCTTTTGGGAAGCAGGGGAAACTGCGTCAGGGTCTCAAACGCCGGGGAAAAGCACGCTAGTCTGCCGCGGAATAGGAGTCCGCTCCCGCGTCGCCGTGCGCGAAAAGCTGATAGTGCGACGCCAGCACGTCGAACCCGAAATCGTTCTCGTAGTCGCGCCAGACGGTGTGACTATGGTTGTTTTTGTTCTGCGTGTTGTCGTACTCAACCAGAAAGGTCGGCCCTTGCACGCGATAGTAGTCACCAGCACCCGGTTCGATACCACCTGCCCAAGCGAAAAACACTTTGTCCAGCGGGGCGTCGCGGACGGCTTTGCGGCGAGCGCTGGCGATCTGTGAAGGCATATTATTGGCGTACTCGTCGACCAGGGCCAGCAGCGTTTCGACTTGTTTCGCTGTCATTTTGGAAGCGGCCAGACCCTGCGGCGCGCCCTCGATCTTGGCTCTGGTATCGGCGTGCGTGAGGATGTCCCTTGGCGCGGTATCGGCGATCAGGGCTTGCTTTCGCTGCGCGGAATCGAGAGCTTTCATGAGCCCGCGAGCGAGGTCTTCTTCCGCCGGCAAAGCACGCAGCCCGGCCCGAGGCCCCTGGTTCACCTTATGCGGGTTGGCGCCAAAGAACGTCGGGGTCGATGAGACCAAGTTCCCGTTTCGGAAGGTGAAATGCAGCGAGAGGTGATGTCCCTCGACCCGCCAGGCCCAATTGCCGCTCGGCGAGGGTTTCCCGTAAACCGAAAAGTAGTATTTGTTGGGATCTCGTCTGCCCTCCGTGTCCTTTTCCTTGACGCGCAGGACGTCTTCGAGGCTCATGACGGTGAGAGCCTTGACGAATCCGGTCCGGCTCAAGCCCGTGCTGAGCAGAGCCTGCGCCAGTTTCTGCTGATGCGAGCCCATCTTGTTGAAGTTCAGGCCGGGCCGGCCGAAGCCATACGTATCCTTGAAGTTGCTGTCCGGAACAAAATGCCACTTGGTCCGGTGTTCCGCGTTGAAGCCGGCCGAGGCGGTAGCGCTTTGTTCCGCCGTCAGCGAACTGAGGAAGTTATTAGCGGTCTCGATCATCGCGCTTTCGGTCTGAGAGACGTGGTGTGCCGCCGTTAGCGCCACGGCGCAAAGCAGCAATGCAATCGTTCGAATTTTTCCGTGTCGAGTCATAGGGGCCTCCGTGAAGCTTCCCGGCAATTATAGCTGACTGCGCCGGCAAACGACAAAAATCTCGCGGTCAAATGCCGCCGCCCTGTGGAGATGGTCCGCGGCCATCGTGATGCGGCCGCTGATGCCCCGGCTGAGCTGCCTGCATTTTCCAATCCAAGGAGCCATAGCTTCCTAGCGCGGACGAGCCGCAACCAAAGAGGGGAGTGTGGCCGGCGCCGGATGAGGAGCGTCGAAGCGGCTAACCCCTCCCTCACGGTCGGGGCTCCGAATCTGGCCCCCGAATTTTCTGCCACGTTTGGCGCGAATTTCATGATGCAGGTACCATAGAACTTCCTATGGTATTCTGACAACACGTGTGGAAGCAGTGTGTCCAAAACCGCGATACTTAGCCCTGTGTTGCGCCCTTCTGGCGCCGGCCGCTTCAGTCGGAGCCCCGACCTTTGAAGCTGACGTCCAGCCTTTTCTCGAGAGGCACTGCGTCCTCTGCCATAACGCCCAAGTAAAGACAGCGGACCTGGTGCTCGACAGCTACGGAAACGGCGAAGCGGCGGCTGGGGATTCCGATGTTTGGCAGCGTGTCAAACGGATGCTCGGCGGCGGCAGGATGCCTCCCGCCGGCCGCCCTCGTCCCCCGCGCCAAGACGTCGCGAACGTGCTCGATTGGATCGCCGCGAACACTCCCGAGGAAGCGATCCAACCCGATCCCGGCCGCGTGACCGCGCGCCGCCTGAATCGCGCCGAGTACAACAACACCGTGCGCGATCTTCTTGGCATCGATTTCCGGCCTGCTGACGATTTCCCTGTCGACGACAGCGGCTATGGGTTCGACAACATCGGCGATGTTTTGTCCATCTCGCCGATGCTGATGGAAAAATATATGGCCGCGGCGGAGATGATCAGCCGCCGTGCCATCATGACCGATCGAGCGGTCAACCCAACGCTGGCCCGCTACAGTGCTCCAAGATCGGCAGGCGAGCGCCGCCAGATCGGCTCTGCCGCGCGGCTGCCCTACTCTCCCGAGGGCAGATTGACCGTACGGCATGTTTTTCCCGCGGCGGGCGAATATGAATTGGAATTGCGGTTCGTCGATCGCCGCCGCATCCCCCCGCGGCGCCCCGAGTGGACCCATCGAGTTCCGGAAATCATCGAAAAGGTCTCGGGGCTTGGCCAGGAAATCATTGACCGGGAAACAGCTCAGGAGGAATTGGGAATCCTTCCTGAGGACTCCTCTCGCTTCATGCGGAGATTCGACGCTCGCAAGCAAGATGAGACCTACGTCGTCGAGCGCGAAAAGCTGCTGACGGGGCTGGGCGAGTACGAGATATGGCTGAAGGAGAATCCGCCGCCCCCGGCTCCGCCGCCCCCGCCGACTCTCGAGGTCATCTTCAACCTGGACGGTGAGCGCTTGATCACCCACCTCGCCACCGATGACGAGGAGTACGAACGCCCTGAAGCGATCCGAGTTCGGGTCGAAGCCGGCAAAAGGGAGTTGCACGGCGAGATTCTCAGTCCGGAAGGCAAACGGTGGGACCCCAACGCACTGGATTGGGCCGAATACCGCGGGCCGACTACGCTCCCAGCCAAGCGGATGGTCTTCGTTGACTACGTGGAGGTGAAAGGCCCTTACAACGCCGACCCCGCGCCCTTGCCGGCGAGCCATCGGCGGATTATGGTTTGCGAGCCCAAGGGGAGCGGTTTCGACAGCGAGTGCACACGGAAAATCGTCGCCCGTCTGCTGAGACTTGCTTTTCGCCGCCCGGTCTCCAGCAACGAAGCCGGCAATTACGTCCGCTTTGCGAGAAAAGCAGTCAAAGACGGCGCGAGCTTCGAACGCGGCATCCAAGTCGCGCTGAAAGCAATTCTGGTTTCACCGCGCTTCCTGTTTCGCATCGAGCGCAACCCGCACCCGGCCGGCCCCGGCCTAAGCCATCCGATCGGCGACTTCGAACTTGCTTCACGGCTTTCCTATTTCCTTTGGAGCAGCATGCCCGACGAGGAGTTGCTTGCCGCGGCAGAGGGCGGCGGCCTGCGCACCGCGGAGGGGCGAAAAACGCAAGTGATGCGCATGGTTCGGGACGAAAAGTTCAACGCCCTGATCGAGAACTTCGCCGGGCAGTGGCTGGAGCTGCGGAATATCTCTCTGGCGAAACCCGATCCGGAAACCTTCCCGGAATTCGATGAAGACCTGCGGGAAGCGATGGTCGGCGAGACGGAACAGTTCTTTGCAAACATCGTGCGGGAAGACCGCGGTGTCCTGGAATTTCTGAAAGCCGACTACACTTTCGTGAACGAGCGGCTGGCCAAACACTACGGGATTGAAGGCGTCCACGGTCCTGAATTCCGCAAGGTGACTGTGCCGGGGGGACGGCGCGGTGGCGTTCTGACGCAAGCGAGCGTGCTGACGGTGTCGTCTTATCCTACGCGGACGTCGCCGGTGCTGCGCGGTCTTTGGGTGCTCGACAACTTGCTGGGAGACCGGCCACCGGACCCGCCCGCCAACGTTCCCAAACTCGACGAGCAGACGGTCGGCAAGGCGGCGTCGCTGCGGCAAGAGCTTGAAAAACATCGCGCGGATCCGAGTTGCGCGGTCTGCCACGACAGCATGGACCCTCTCGGATTCGGCCTCGAGAACTACAACGCCATCGGCGCCTGGAGAACGGCCGACGGGAATTTCCCCATTGACGCCTCGGGGGAGCTGCCCGGCGGTATTCGTTTCAACGGCCCGGCTGAGCTGAAAGCGGTTCTCTATGACCGTGGGGACCAGTTCGCGCGAAACCTGGCCGAAAAGATGCTGACCTACGCGCTGGGGAGGGGTCTAGAGCGCTATGATGAACCTGTAATCGAAAAGATTCGTAACGGCATGTCCGAAGACGCGTATAGCTTTTCCAGCCTGCTGCTGGGAATCGTCGAAAGCGTGCCGTTTCGGATGCGGCGCGCGGAAGGAGCCGCGAGGTGAAGTTATCGTTGGAGGGAAGTGAGTCATGACCGCTAAACATCTTTCTCGCCGGGCGGTGCTGCGCGGGCTGGGGACGTCGATCGCACTGCCGTTTCTCGATTCGATGGTTCCAGCGTTTGCGGCCTCAAGGCGATTGATCGAAAAAACTCCGCGCCGCATGGCATTCGTCTATATCCCCAACGGCGCGATCATGCAGGATTGGACGCCCGAGAAGACCGGCGCGGACTACGATTTCAAATCCATCCTGCAGCCGCTCGAACCCTTCCGCGACGATCTGTCGGTTTTGTCCGGATTGGCGCAACGCAACGGATACGCGCTGGGCGACGGACCGGGTGACCACGCGCGCGCGGCGTCCACTTTTCTGACCGGTGTCCACCCCAAGAAAACAGATGGAGCGGATATCCATGTCGGCATTTCCGTCGATCAAGTTGCCGCTCAAAAAATAGGCCACAAGACACGCTTTGCTTCTCTCGAGCTGGGAACCGAGCCGGGCCGCCTTGCGGGAAACTGTGATTCCGGCTATAGCTGTGCCTATTCGAACAGCATTTCCTGGCGTTCGCCGACTACCCCGAATCCGCCGGAAATCAACCCGCGGCTGGTATTCGAAAGATTGTTCGGGGACATCCGAACCGGCGAAACGCCCAAGGCCCGAGCGAGACGTCTTCGCCAAGATGAGTCGATTCTGGATTTCGTGCAGCAAGATACGAAGAATCTGCAGCGGACTCTTGGAGCGACCGATCGCCGCAAGCTGGACGAGTACCTCGACGGCATCCGCGAAATTGAGCGCCGCATTTCCGCCGATGAAAACCAAAGCGCCCAATTGCCTCCCGATCTGGAGAAGCCGGCGGGCATTCCGGTCGAATTCACCGACCACATGAAGATCATGTTCGACTTGATGACGGTCGCTTTACAGGCCGACATGACGCGGGTCGTGACCTTCATGATCGGCCGCGAGGGCAGCAACCGCACCTATCGCGAAATTGGGGTCCCGGACCCGCACCACGGCTTGACGCATCACCGCGACGACCAGGAAAAGATGGACAAGATCAGCAAGATCAATCGCTTCCATGCCGAGCAGTTCTCCTACCTGTTGGAAAAGATGCGATCCGTTTCGGACGGCGACGGAACCCTGCTCGACAATTCAATGGTGGTCTACGGATCGAGCCTGGGTGACGGCAATCGCCACACGCACCACGACCTTCCCTTACTGCTGGCGGGCAGGGCCGGGGGTACGGTGAAGGCCGGCCGTCACCTGGTCTACCCGGAGAACACGCCGCTAAACAACCTTTTCCTTTCGATGCTGGATCGGGTTGACATTCCAACCGAGACACTGGGTGATTCGAGCGGCAAGCTGGAACACCTCGGGGACCTGGGGTAGAGGCGCTAGCCCCTGGCAGGATCGCGCACGAGCGAAAATGGGAGACTGGGCCCCCAACTTTTTCAGGCTCCGTCCCCGAACTCCCCACCCGAACTCGCTTCTATTTCGCCTGCCGAAGCGCCTGATGCAGCAACGACTTGATGTAGGTCTGGTAAGGCAGACCCTTTTGAGCCGCCTGCTGGCGCGCCAACTCGATATCGTTCTCCGGCAGCCGAATCGAGACCACACGCGCCTTTGAGGCAGACAGGCGGGCTTTCAGCGTCGCCTGATCCAGGCGCTTCAGCCGGCCCTCCTTGGCTGCCTCCACAAGATCCTTGTCCAGCCGATCGCGGTTCTTGTACCACCACTCGGCCTCTTCAGCCTCGGATTTGAAGGTTGGTATAACTCGTTTCTCTTTCATTTGCGAGTCTCCCAGTACAGCTTTTCGTAAACGCGGCCGGCGCGGTAAGCGGTGACTGCCCGAACTTTGCCGTCTCGCGGAGTCCATATGGCAATCAGTACCCGACCCGCCTTGGTCGCGCCCAGAACCTTGTATCGTTCTTCATCGTTCCGCGCCTGATACTCCAGGTATACGGGATCGCTGTCCATGAGCTCTTCGAATTCATCGGGGGTTACGCGGTGCCGTTGCAAGTGTCTGGTGTTCTCGGTGTCCCAATCGAACTCGATGCCGCCCTCCACTCGCTCCTATTATGTTGACAACGTATATACGTTGTCAACCAGAGAAGGCCATGGTGCAACTCAAAGCATATGCCTCGCGGGCTCTCAATCTGTCAGGCTGGCAGCGCCGGAAACATTGGGGGCATCACGGCAGCACGCGATACCTTTGGGAGCCGAGACAGGTCGATGCCGCGGTGGGATATGTGGTGAATCAGCAGGGTCCGCCGATGGCCGTATACCTCAACCCAAATCGCTGGGCGCCGGTTCAGAGCCCGGAACGCCAGTGACGGGTCAAGCAGGTGCGGCTACAGGGTCATCCAGAATAGCGGTCACACGCAGGAATAATCGTGGCCGGCAAGATTTGACCCGTCACTTGCGTTCCGGGCTCTGACGTCGCCGGGCCCTCTTACGCTTCTTCTTTCGCCGTTCCAGCTCGGCTTCGGCCCAGGTTTGAAATTTCTCGTCGGAGTCGAAATACTGGTCGTACTTCAGGTCGTCGGTGAAGTATTCACAGGGTTCATCGGCGGAAGCTCCATACTCGCGGCAAATCTCCGGACGAGTCTCGTAGATTCCGCACATGTTGTCGGGTTGCAGATGCTTGCAGACGGTGCGCACTTCGATATACCAGTCTCCATCCTGGACCCACACCACGATGCCCTCGTGCATCAGATACCAGCGAATCGTATCGAAGTCTTTCGCGTTGGCCGGGCGGTCAATCTCGAAGGCGAAATACTTGCAGCATCGGGCCGTACACAGGTGGCATGGCGGACCGTCGTCCGGGTTCGGCATGCGAGCGCGGTTGGGCGCGGTCAACAGCGACAGGGCAACAAAGTCGTTTGCCGTTGGGGGGGCTGCATTGACTCGCGGAATGGCCTTCGGCTTGATCGGTTTGACTCGTAACATCTGACTCCTTTCCGACGATCCGTACCGTTGGAGGAACGAATGAGTCTAGCACTTCTTCTCCAGGTGCAAGAGGCAGGTTGCTGACTTCGAAGCTTCGTAATTCCACAACGGCTCATTCACGGCCGAGGGCAAGCCGCCTGCGAGACTCTCGCGGCGGTCCAATTCCTGCAAGGGCGGGGCTGGTTCGTATAATGAAAAAGCAGGCAGAAAGTGCCGATCTAACTGAGAGTTGAGGCGTTGTGCGGCGCCTCTGGCCGACGCCTGGCCGCAACCGAAGCGCGAACTTAGCCCAGGCCGTGACAAGCACCTGATTCTCCGGCGCAGGAGGAGCTTGGGCTCTCTCAATTCCCTATGAGCAACCGAGCCGATCGAACGAAACTGCTCCACGACCTGCTCGAGGAGCGGATCGTCGTCATGGACGGCGCCATGGGGACGGCCATCCATGCGCACGATCTTGCGATCGAAGAATTCGGCGGCCCGGCGTTTGAGAACTGCAGCGAAGTCCTGAACCTGCGGCGGCCCGACGTTGTTCTCGACATCTATTCGAGCTATCTCGAGGCCGGTTCCGACATCATCGAAACCAACTCGTTCAACGGCACTCCCGCCGACATGGGGGAGTTCGGCCTCAAAGAGCGGACCCAGCAGATCAACCGCGCGGCGGCGGCCCTGGCGCGTCAGGCGGCGGAGAAATACTCGACTCCCGGAAAACCCCGTTTCGTGGCCGGCTCGATGGGACCGACCAGAAAACCGATCACTCTCAACCCCGATCTCAGCTTCGAGTTTGTGATCGAGGAGTATTACACGCAAGCGCTGGGGCTGGCCGAGGGCGGGGCCGACATCCTCGTTCTCGAAACAGGGCAGGATACCCGCAACATCAAGGCAGGATTGATTGCAATCCAGCGCGTCTTCGACGAGGCGGGCTACCGCTTGCCCATCATCGTGTCCGGAACCATCGAACCCTCGGGGACCATGCTGGCCGGACAGCCCGCCGACGCACTGGTTGCCTCGCTGGCGCACGTCAACTTGCTTTCGATCGGCCTCAACTGCGCCACGGGCCCGGAGTTCATGACCGACCACTTGCGCACGATTCATTCGATGGCGCAAACGCGGGTGCATTGTTATCCCAACGCCGGCCTGCCGGATGAAGAGGGCAGATTTCCCGAGTCGCCGGCCTCGCTGGCATCCGCGCTCGAGCGTTTCGTTAACAATGGCTGGCTGAACCTGGTCGGAGGCTGTTGCGGCACCACCCCCGATCACATCCGCGCTATCGCACAGATGGTCGAGGGCAGGGAACCGCGGCGCCACCGGCCCGCCCGCAAAAGCTTTTACAGCGGGCTCGACCTGGTCGAAGCGAACGAGGACAACCGGCCGCTGCTGGTCGGCGAGCGCACCAACGAAGTGGGCTCGCGTGCGTTCAAAAGGCTCATCTCCGGCGAAAAGTACGAGCAGGCCGCGGAAATCGCCCGCAGGCAAGTCCGCAACGGCGCCCAGATCATCGACATCAACCTCGAAAACCCCGACCGGGAAGAACTCGAAGACATCGACCGCTTCTACGCCGAACTGGTCAAGAAGGCCATCAAAGCGCCCTTCATGATCGACTCAACGAGCACCGCGGCTGTCGAGAAGGCGCTGACCTACTGTCAAGGCAAGAGCATCATCAATTCGATCAACTTCGAAGATGGCGAGGAGAAATTCGATGTCGTTCTGCCCCTGGTGAAAAAGTACGGAGCGGCGGTCGTCATCGGCGCCATCGATGAAGACAAGCAGCAGGCGCAGGCCATCACCCGCGAACGCAAGCTCGAGATCGCCCAGCGATCCCGTGACCTGTGCGTTGAGAAGTGGGGCCTGGCCGAGGAGGACCTGATCTTTGATCCGCTGGTGTTCCCCTGCGCCACCGGAGATAAAAACTACATTGGCAGCGCCGTCGAGACGATCGAGGGTGTCCGGCTGATCAAGAAAAAACTGCCGTTGGCGAAAACCATCCTCGGCGTCAGCAACATCAGCTTCGGGTTGCCCCCGGCGGCGCGCGAGGTCGTCAATTCGGTGTTCCTCTATCACGTCACCAAGGCGGGACTCGATCTGGCGATCGTCAATACCGAAAAGCTGGAGCGCTACGCCGCAATCCCCGAGGAAGAAAAGAAGCTCGTTGACGACCTCTTGTGGAACTACCCCGTCGATGGGTCCGGCGCCCCCAGGGATTACCGCGAGCAAAGCGCCGAGCAAAGCGCCGCCATCAACCAGCACCACATCGCCAAGATCACGGCGCACTTTCGCGGGGCCCAGGCGCGTGTCAAGAAGGTGATCGCCGACCTTCCGCTCGACGAGCGCCTGGCCAACTACATCATCGAAGGGACCAAGGAAGGCCTCGTCGCTGACCTGGACCTCAAACGCCAAGAAGGCTTCCTGCCGCTCGACATCGTCAACGGCCCTCTAATGGACGGCATGAAAGAAGTCGGCCGCTTGTTCAACAACAACGAGCTGATCGTAGCCGAAGTGCTGCAGTCCGCTGAAGCGATGAAAGCCGCGGTTTCTCACCTCGAGCAGTTCATGGAGAAGGCCGAGGGCTCCTCGAACGGCAAGATCATTCTCGCCACCGTCAAGGGCGATGTCCACGACATTGGGAAAAACCTCGTTGACATCATCCTCACGAACAACGGCTTTGAGGTGATCAATCTCGGGATCAAGGTCCCGCCCGAAGATCTGATCAAAGCCTGCCGCGAGCATCAGCCTGACACGATCGGTCTTTCCGGCCTGCTGGTCAAGAGCGCTCAGCAAATGGTGATCACCGCGGGCGACCTTCGCCAAGCGGGCATCTCCGTCCCCCTGCTGGTTGGCGGGGCGGCCCTCAGCGACAAGTTCACGCGCGGGAAGATCGCCCCCAGCTACGCCCCGGATTCGGTCGTCTGCTACGCCAAGGACGCCATGAGCGGGCTGAGCCTGATGATCCGTCTGATGGACTCCGACGAACGGGCCGCCCTTGCCGAGGAGCGCGCGCCGGTTGCCGTCGCGCCCGTGCCGAAAAAGCAACTTGGAGTCGAGACAACCCAGCGCAGCTCGAAGGTGTGCCGCGAGCTGCCTCCCGTTCCGGCGCCCTACAGCGAGCGAATTGTTCGGGAAGTCCCCCAGTTGCAAGAGGTTTGGAGTTACATCAATCCCCAGATGCTCTACGTCAAGCACATGGGCTTCCGCGGGAACTTTGAGCGCTTGCTTGCCGAGCATGACCCCAAGGCGATCGAGCTGAACGCCATCATGGAGGACGTCAAAGCCGAGGCTGCCGCTTTCATGAAGGTACGAGCCGTGTGGCAGTTCTTCGACGCTGACAGCAGGGGCAACACCATGCGTGTCTTTGTTCCGGGTGAGAAGGAGCCGCTGCACTCGTTTACCTTTCCAAGGCAGCGCCGCGAGGACGGGCTGTGTCTGGCCGATTACGTTCTGCCCGGCGATAACGGAACCCGAGATTCCATCGCGCTCTTCGTTGTCAGCTCGGGCGAGGGAATTCGTGAACGTGCCGAGGGCTACAAGCAACACGGCGAATATCTGAAGTCGCACGCTGTGCAAGCGCTGGCGCTTGAAACGGCCGAGGCTTGCGCGGAATGGCTGCACCGCCGCATTCGCGAGGACTACGGCTTCCCCGATCCCGAGGGGACAACCATGCTCGACCGCTTCAAGGCCAAATATCGGACCCGCCGCTACAGCTTTGGTTACGCGGCCTGTCCTGACCTGGAAGACCAGCAGGCACTGTTCCGCTTGCTGCGTCCTGAGGATATTGGCATCCAGCTCACCGAAGGCTGCATGATGGATCCCGAAGCCAGCGTGAGCGCCCTGGTGTTCCCCCACCCCGACTGCACGTACTTTGACGTGAACAACTGACGCTTTGACGTGAACAACGAACGAAGCCGCCGGTTAGCGCCTCTACTGTTGAATCCCTACCAAACACGTCAGAAAGTTCGGAAAACAGCATCAGAGGCCCAGGCGGAAGCCTGGGCTCAAGCCCCGCTCAAGCCCCCCAAACGCAACACCTTCCTCGAAGTGCTAACAGCGCCACGCTGCAGCCGTCAGGCGAACCTGACGATGAAAGGCTCGTGTTCCGGGTCGAGCGGGCTGATTGGGGGTTGAACAGTGCGGGAAACGGCCTATAAGATTTGAGCGGAAATCGAATTAGACGAACTCGTAGACTTCGGTCTCAATGACCCGAGCCGGCCTGCGCGACTCCCAGACCGTCTGCCGCAGACGTTCGGTCACGGCGGGACTCAGCGTGATTTCTCCGCAGCGATCGCAGACGATTGCTGGAACATTCTCAACAACGAGCAGTTTGTCGCCGAGCGGAAGACTGTAGCGAATCCGCTTGTCGCGTCGTTCACCCCGGCCGCAGACTTCGCATTTCATCGGATTCTTCGCGGCTCATTTTGAGGTCTGCGATCTCGACCAGCGAGCTTACTGATGAGTCCAATGACCCCTCCGATGATTGAGATGATCGCGGCGGCGAAGGCAATAATCAGTTCGATCGCCATTCAGTGCTCCGACCGCCGATCGCGTCCGAGATTAGAGTGGGCATCTGCTTTCATTGTAGTCTTGACCCGCCGCGTCAATCAGACAGACTTCTCCATCTCCTCCATCTCCAGTTGGAACCATGCAGAGTACGGCTGAGAGACATGATCGTCGGAGACTCGCAGATCCACGGTTGCCTCGTTCTCTTTGGATGAAGTACCAGCAACGGGACGAAAGATGGCATCTACCCCAATACTGTTCGGTTAGCAGTTCCGCGCGGAGGGTTTTGGTTCAATGGCACGTGCTCTTGTATCGGGCAGCAACGAACGAACACCTCACAGAGCTTTGCTGCAGAGGCGTAAGCATGCGGGTGTTCTCCTGCGCCCCGTCCGCGGACTTCCGTCCGCGGCTCTGTCCGGCCGTCTGAAATTTCCTGCCACAATCGGAAACGATTTGACTATACGGATACCAAGTGGACAGTATTGCATCTACGCCAGGATTTCCTTGATCACGTGCCCGTGCACGTCGGTCAGCCGGAAATCGCGGCCGCCATAGCGGTAGGTTAGCTTCTCGTGGTTGATGCCGAGCAGGTGCAAGATCGTCGCGTGGAGGTCGTGGAAGGTCAGGCGGTTTTCGATGGCGTGGTAGCCGTATTCGTCGGTTTTGCCGAAGATCGTGCCGCCCTTGACGCCGCCGCCGGCCAGCCACAGGCTGAAGCCCCAGGGGTTGTGGTCGCGTCCGTCAGAGCCTTGCGAGAACGGAGTGCGTCCAAATTCCCCGGAAAAGACGATCAGCGTCTGATCGAGCAGTCCGCGAGCCTTGAGGTCCTTGATCAAACCGGCGACAGGTTGGTCGACTTGGAACGCATTCCAGCTGTGCCCTTCGATCAGCTCGCCGTGCTGATCCCAGGGGTTGCCAGGCTGGCGCCCTTTGCGAGTGAGCATGGTCAGTTCGATAAAGCGCACTCCGCGCTCGACCAGCCGCCGCGCCATCAGACACTGCTTGGCGTAAGCCGCCTTCTGAGGAATTTCGGAGTCCATCCCGTAGAGCTTCTTGGTCGCTTCGGTCTCGCCGCTGAGGTCAACCAGCTCGGGGATCGCCGACTGCATACGGTAGGCAATCTCGTAGTTTCGAATGGCCGCCTCGACTTGCGGGTCGTTGCTGCTCTCCAGGAAGCCGGCGTCTATCTCGCCGATGAAGGCCAGACGTTTCCGCTGCAAGCGGTCGGATTCTTTAGGCCTCACGTTGGCCAGCGGCTCGTCGCGTTCGGGAAAGATGAGCGATCCCTGATGGACCGCCGGCAGGAAGCCATTGCCGAACATGTTGATTCCGCCGAGCGGAATCCCTCCGCTGCCAAGCACGACAAAGCCCGGCAGGTCTTTTGACTCCGTACCTAAGCCGTAGGTCGTCCAAGCGCCCAGGCTCGGAAACCCGTTGAAGGGCTGGCCGGAATGGAAGAAAAAGTTGGCCTGGGCGTGCTCGTTGAAACGAGCCGTCATGGAGCGGATCACCGCCAGATCGTCGGCGCAGGAGCCGGTGTGAGGAAACAGGTCGCTGACTGGAAGGCCGCTTTCCCCGTAGTTATTGAACTCCCAGGGGCTGGGGAAGATATTGCCGTTGTCGTTGAACATCGTCCGCTCGACCTTCATGGGCAGTGGCTGTCCGGCTTCCTTGGCCAGGCGGGGTTTTGGGTCAAAGGAGTCGACGTGCGAGACGCCGCCCGACATGTGGCAGAGGATGACGCTTCTCGCTTTGGGCTCGAAATGCGGCTTCTTCGGACTCAGGGGATTTTCGGCCGATTCCGCCAGGCCGGCATAAGCCTCGTCGGCCATGAGGCCGGAGAGCGCCAGCATTCCAAAGCCGGTCGAGCACCGTGTAAGCATCTCCCGGCGGCTGATCGGGCCGCGTGGTTGCCAAAGATGGGAGGCGGGATTGACTGGGTTCTTCATCACATTCTCACTGACGGGCATTCTCACTGAAGGTAGAGAAATTCCTTGAAGTTGAACATCGATTGGGCGAAGTCTTGCCACACCTGGACATTGCTGTTCATCTGGTCCGGCGGGATTCCATGCTCCTGGGCTAAAGACGCCAAGAAGGTCTGTGATTTATCGAGTTCCAGCGGTGAGGGCTTGCGGCCCAGCGCCGTAAGAAACATGTGCTCGAGGCGTTTGCCATTGGCGAGCGCGGGGTCATCGAGCAGCGCCTCGGCCCATTTCGCCGCTTGCTCGATGACGAATGGGTCGTTCAACAGCGTGAGCGACTGCGCGGGGACGTTGGTGACGTCCCGCTGTCCGCGCGTCGTGGAAGGTTTGGGTGCGTCGAAGACTTCCAGGAAGGGATTCGTCAGGTTGCGCCGGATCTCCAGATAGACGCTGCGCCGGCGGTCGCCGTCGAGCGGACCCTTGTCCTTATCCCCTTTGGCCTTCCCGGAATCGTGCGTGTAGTAGGTTTTGATCGACGGCCCGTGCATGCTGAGATCAAGCTGTCCCGAAACCGCCAACACGGAGTCGCGGATGGATTCGGCTTCCAGGCGGCGGATCGGCATGTGCTGCAGAAGCTCGTTGCCCGGGTCCGTTTTCGCGGCCGGCTTCGACGGCCGGCTGTCCATTTGATAAGCCCGTGTTGTCACCAAGAACCGCACCAGGTCCTTGATCGACCATCCACGCCTGACAAAGCGTGAAGCCAGGTAGTCGAGCAACGCGGGGTGGGTCGGCTTCTTGCCCACCTTGCCGAAGTTGTCGACGGTGGAGACGATGCCGCGCCCGAACAAGTAGTACCAGACGCGGTTGACCATCACGCGCGAGGTGAGCGGGTTGTCCGGGTTGGCCACATCGCTGGCGAGACGCAGCCGCACCGCGCCGGGGTCGTCGTAGGGAACCTTCCCGAACGCTTCCAGAAAACCGCGCGGGACACGGGCGCCGGGATTCTTGTGGTTGCCGCGAATCAGCAAGGGCTGATCGGGCGCGCTTTCATCGAGGATGCCCGGAGCCCGCCGCGGAACCGGAACCTCCTCTTCGAGCCGGCGATACTCGGCGACCATCGGACGCAATTCTTCGAGCCTGTCAAGCGAGTTCGGCAAGAAGCCCTGGCGCTCGAAATCGTCGAGGAAGGCGGCTTGCTTTTCGGTCAGCGTCCCTTCGCGCCAAGCGTTGATGGCTGCTAGCAGCAGCCTCCGCAGGCGATCGGCCAGCTCGGCGGCGGAACCGGGCGCCTCTCCCTCCAGCAAGTGAAGAATGGGCGCCATCTCCTCCTTGGGAGTCTCTTTGCCCTCGTGGAAGACAATGCGGCCGGCGCCGAAGAAAGAGCGGCCGCCGGGCTCGGGCTTAGGTCTCGGCTGGCGTTTGTTGTCGATGGGGTCGAGCGCGAAATTTGTCAGGTCGTCGAGAGTCGCGAACTCGATGTAGGCGTCAAACCCTTTCCAAAAGCTCGTATCCCAGCTATACCACTGCATGCGGTCTTTCTTGGGACTGTTCTTCTGGCCGTAGATCCCGGCACGAGGTACCGCGTAGTTCTCGATCATCAAACGGGCGAAGCTGAAGTTGCCCCCGAGCAGGCGCAGGCTGACCGAGTCGCTCTCAATCTTGAACCGCGGCGAGGAGAGCACGCCGTTATGCTTGCGGCTCAGCAAATGTGTGAAAACGCCGGCGGGATAGACGCCATTGATGACCCTGTCCCCTTCCGTCTGAACCCAGAATTCACCAGGCCGGGAGGGCTGTTCAGGCAGGCCCACGCCCCGCCTGAGCCACTTCGAGTAATCGTCACCCGTCAAGTCCCAGACGAGTTCGAAGTTTTCTCGGTTGAACTTCTTGCGCTCGTGCGCTTCTTTTCGCCAGTGTTCGGCCAACCCGTTCCACCCGTCGCTGAACTCTTCTCCCTGTTTCCCGGAGAGGGCTACCCATGCCGAGAGCGGACTTTCGTCATCGCAGGCCGCGCGCTCGAGCGGAGCATAAGAAGCCCCGGCGCCTTCCAAACGCGACGGAAGATGCTGCGCTTCCTTCTCCCACGAATCGGCGAGGTGGTTCTTGATTTGCTGCTTCAGGCCGGCCAGCCTGATGCGATTCTTGTTGAGATGACCGGGGGAATCGATTGTCACCTGAATCGGCCGAGCCCCCGCGAAGATTCCGAAAAGCGAGTAGAAGTCTTTCTGGCTGATGGCGTCGAATTTGTGGTCGTGGCAGCGCGCGCAGGAAACCGTCAAGCCGAGAAAGGCTTTCGAGAACACGTCGATCTGGTTGTCGGTCCACTTGACGCGGTCCTCGAGAGGATCGACAGGCTGGAAGCCGTGCTCGATCATCCTCATGTGAGCGGTTCCGATGAGGGACTCATTGATCCGGAGTTCTTCATTCCAGCGGGGATTCTCGAGCAAGTCGCCGGCGAGGTGTTCGCGAATCAACTGGTCGTAGGGAACATCATTGTTGAACGCCCGCACGAGATAGTCACGGTAGCGCCAAGCGAGAGGCACGTCCGGGTCGCCTTCGCTGCCATGGGATTCCGTATAGCGGACCAAATCCATCCAGCGCCGCGCCCAGCGCTCACCGAAACGTGGCGAATGCAGCAGGCGATCGACGAGCCGCTCGTAGGCCCCATCGGAATCATCGTCAACAAACGCTTCGATTTGCTGCGGTGTTGGCGGCAGCCCGGTTAGATCAAAAGAAAGCCTGCGAAAGAGGGTGTAGCGATTTGCAGGCTTCGCCGGCGAGAGTTCCTTTTCTTCCAGCTTGGCCAGCAGAAAGCGGTCGACCGGATGATCAGACCATTGCGAGTTGCTCACGGCCGGCGGTGACGAGCGCTTGAGCGGCTGCCATGCCCAGTGCTCCCGCTTGCGCGCCTCCAGGTCAAACTTGGGCTTGGGTCCCGCCGCTTCCAGAGCCTGCTCTAGGGGCCATGGAGCACCGATCTCGACCCACTTGACGAAGGAACTGATCTGCTCCTCGGGTAGCTTCCCGGTCGGCGGCATCTTGATGGTCGAGGCGTAGCGCAGTGCTTGGATCAAGCGGCTGGCCCCGGGATCCCCAGGGACAACGGCAGGGCCCGAGTCGCCGCCTTTTAGAATTCCAGCCAGGTTATCGAGGCGCAGGTTGGCGAAGGGAGTTTTCGTCTGCGCGCTGTGGCACGAATAGCAGTTGCCCGCCAATGCCGGGCGGATCTTCGATTCAAAGAACTCGAGCTGCTCGGCGGTGGGTTGTTGCGCTATTGCGGTCGAAGTCGAGAGCCAGGCGGTTGAGAAGAGAGTAATCGAAACAGTAATGAAAGTTCGCAACCTTCGAGAAAGAGGGGCTCCCGAACACGTCATGGCACACTCGTACTTCCCCTAGATTATACGCCAAAACGGCCTTTTTTGACCGCCGAAGTTGGTTCGTGCGGTTCGTGCGAGTTTCGCGAGGGCGTTCAGCGCGACGGACGTGCGGAGTCTTGTAACAAAAGGCAAGGGGACTTGAGGATCTTAGCCACGTTGGGCACGAGGACTTATCCCAACGCCGGGGCCGTGGGCGGATTTCTTGACCCGATTCGGAATCGAAGCGAAACCCGTTTGGACGCGAGATGTTGTAACCCAATGATAATGTCCCCTTGAGCACCCAATAGAAATGTCCCCTAATCTGAGGCTCCGAAGGAGGAGCCGAGATTGGAAAGGACATCGATGAGTGCAAAGGAAGTGAGGCGCGGCGAAGTGCTGAGCCGAGTGAAACGAGGCGAACTGAAATTGACCGAGGCGGCCGAGCTGCTGGACGTCAGCTACCGCCAGGCGAAGCGTCTCAAGAAGCGTTACGGCGAGGGGGGGAGCAAAGCTCTCGTGCATGGCAACGTCGGGCGCGCTTCGAACCGAGCCGATGACAAGCGACGCGAGCAGGTTCTCGAGTTGGTGCGCGAGAACTATTCGGGCGAGCCGCACGAGCGCTTTGGGCCGACGCTGGCGTCGGAACATCTGGCGGCCGATCACAGTCTCGAAGTGCCGCCCGAAACCTTGCGGCGTTGGATGCTCGCCGCGGGTCTGTGGAGCCGGAGCCGCAAGCGCCAGGCGCATCGCCAGCGGCGGCAGCGCAAAGCGCACTTCGGCGAGCTGATTCAACTCGACGGCTCGCACCACGACTGGCTCGAAGGACGCGGCCCGAAAGGCTGCATGATGAACTTCGTCGACGATGCGACCGGCCGGGCGTTGTGCCGTTTCTCCAGCGAGGAAACGACTTGGGCGGCGGCCGATCTGCTCCAAGCCTGGGTGCGTCAATACGGCGTTCCGAAGGCGTTGTATTGCGACTGGAAGAACGTCTACCAGCGCCAGCCGACGTCGCGCGAAGCGCTCGAAGGCATCGAGCCCCAGACGCAGTTCGGGCGCATGTGCGCCAAGCTCGGCATTGGTATCATCGCCGCTTCGTCGCCGCAAGCGAAGGGCCGCGTGGAACGCCATCACGGCACGCATCAAGACCGCCTGATCAAGAAGATGCGGCTCCAAGGCATTGCCGATTACGAGGCGGCGAACCGCTATCTCGACGAGCAGTATCTGGACGAACACAACGCCAAGTTTACCTGCGAAGCAGCGGCGGGAGCGGACTTTCACCAACCTCTATCGAAGCGCCTGGACTTGAAGTGGGTGTTTTGCTTGGAGGCCGAGCGGGTGGTCTCCAACGACCTGGTGGTACGTTTCGAGAACCGTTTTTTGCAGTTGAAACCGCAGCGCAATCAGGCTCTGGGAGCGGGCGCGAGAGTCACCGTGCAGCAAGCGCGAGAGGCCGAGTTGCAAGTGGTCTACGAAGGCCGCGCGGTAGCTTTTGAAGAGATCGCCCGGCCGCAGCCGAAGCCGCGCCCAGAGCCGAAACAACGAGCGGTTCCGCGGCGGTCCAAGCCGGCCGCGGACCACCCCTGGCGTAAGTCACTGCGTTCGAAAAAGCGCGCGGCGACGACATAAAAAGGCAGGGCTGTGGAAATGACGGGCCGGATGGAAAGCGTGGAAAACCTCGGCGAACAGCGAAGAGGGTTCGCATCGCAACGACCGGTTTCCCACCCTTCCCACCGTCCCTTGGAAATCGCTAAAGCGATTCCCACATTCCCACAGCCCCGACGACGACGATTCTCTCTTACAAACTTACAAACAACAAACCCAAGGGGACATTTCTATTGTGCTACCGAGGGGGACATTTCTATTGTGCTACAACACCGTTTGGACGCGAGGTTGCGCCTCAGGGCCCCAGGAGTGTATCCTCATCTGTGGACGGCAGCAGTCCTGTACGCTTTCGCTCAGCGCGGAAGCCGCTTGGCTCGTTCAGCGTTGACTGCCGGAAGACTACGGGTGCTGCCTTCAAAACCGCTCTCGGGTTGCGCGAGGACGGGATAGAGAGGAAAGTACTATGAGAAAAACTCGAAGAGTATGCGCAGTCTTTCTGTTCGCCGCCTTGGTTGCAACGATGGGTTGCTCCTCGGCTCCACCCGAGGCAGAGAAGGCGGTTCCCGAAAAGAAAGCCGAGGCCCCTCCCCCGGAACCTGAACCGCTGACGGGTAAACATTACGTTCTGATCGATACAACCAAGGGGAAAATCAAGCTCGAACTCGACGCGGATAAGGCGCCGAAGACGGTCGAGAACTTCCTGGGCTACGTCGATCGTAAATTCTACGACCACACGATCTTCCATAGGGTCATCAAGAATTACTTCATTCGGGCCGGTGGTTACGACGTGCGCTTGAAGAGGAAGGCAACCCGGGATCCGGTTGAGAGCGAATCAGACAATGGGCTGAAGAACGTGAAGGGCGCCGTTACCATGCACCGCGGAGAGGACCCCCAAGGCGCCAACAGCCAGTTCATGATCATCCTCAGGAGCAACCCCCGTTTGGACCGTGCCTATAAAAAGGGGGACGGCTTCGGATACACCGTCTTTGGAAAAGTCGTGGAAGGTATGGATGTCGCATCTCAGATCGGCGCAAGCAAGACCGTGCAAAGAGCTTCGGCCAAGAACGTGCCCGAAGTGCCGATCTTCATCAAGTCCATTAAACGCGTGGAGAATCAGGAAGGTGCTGGGGAGAGTTAGGCCGCCGCGAACATCGGACCCCAACGCCTTAACGATGATCGCCGGGGACTGCCGCGCCGCCGCCGCTCGATGACCCGGCGCTAGCGGGCGCCCCACTGGGTTCAAACTACACTGGGATCAGATGGTTCGAGAGCCTTGGAGAGTGTCCCTTCATGGCGGTCACAGCGGAGAGTTCTGCGAGCACGCGACGGGCCGCCTCCGCGAAGTCCTGGAGGCCGCGATTGCCGCCGGCTACCATACTTTCGGCGTCAGTGAACACGCTCCGCGCAGCGAGTGCAGATTCCTCTACGATTCCGAAAAGGAAAAGGGGTTCACGGTCGGCCGCTTGCAGCGAGATTTTGAAGCCTATGCCGAGGCGGTTCATGAACTCTCGGAGCAATTCGCCGGAAGGCTCGTTGTACTGCGGGGTTTCGAGGCCGAAGTCGTCCCCGCGCAAGGTTATCAGCAGGAGATGCTTGGGTACAATCAGCGCTTTGGATTCGACTACATGGTGGGCTCGGTCCACTTCGTCGATGAGATTTCGATAGACTCCGAACGAGCCGAGTTCGAACGCGCGCTGGAGGCATGCGGCGGGCTCGAAGCATTGGCCGTGCGTTACTACGAAACCGTAGCGGAGATGGTCGCCGCTCTGAAGCCGGATGTCGCCGGACACCTCGACTTGATCAGAAAGAATGCCGGCCCGGACTTTTCACTCGACACGCCCAAAATCCGCCACGCCGCTGACCACGCGCTGGAAGCGGTTCGCGAGCATGCCTCGATCCTCGACCTCAACACGGCCGGCTACCGCAAGGGCCTCGGCAGTCCCTATCCCGCGCCATGGCTGGTGGAGCGGGCCAGCCAAATGGGCATTCCCTTCTGTTTTGGTGATGACAGCCACGGTCCCAGCCAAGTCGGCGCCGGCATGGATGAGGCCAGGCAATACCTGCTCGAGAATGGCGTCGCGGCCGTGACGGTAATGACTCGCCTTGAGGGAGAACTCGTCAAACAAGCCGTTTCGCTCTGAAGCTCAGGCAGGATGATTCGCGGCCACGTTCTCCTCCGAGGCGCCATCCAGCTACGCGGCCTGATTCTCCTCCGCAGGCTAGTACTCTACTTCGACGAGAAAGAGGCCGCGGGCGGGCGCTGTGGGCCCTGCCTCCGAGCGCCGCTTTGATTTCAGAATCTGGCCGGCGCCGTCGGGGTTGAGATTTCCGCGGCCGACATCAAGCAGTGTTCCCACGATATTGCGAACCATGCGATAGAGGAAGCCGTTGCCGCGCACCCGATAGATCAGGCAGTCTCCGTCTCTGTGCAATTGTGAAGAGTATACTGTGCGAACGGTGGTTTGCTTCTCTTCGCCTCCCGCGGCGGCGAGCGAACGGAAGTCATGGGTTCCGGCAAACAGGGGCGCCGCTTGCTTCATGCTGTCTTCGTTCAGGGGGTAGGGGTGAGGGTAGACATAGCGGCTGAGGAAGGGCGTACAAATTTCCTCGCGCCAGATTCGGTACTCGTAAGTCTTGGCCACCGCCGACCGGCGGGCGTGAAAATCAGGCGCTGCTTCTTCGACGTGCAGCACGCGGATTGAATCCGGCAGCACGTGGTTCATCGCCCGGGAAAGGTTTTCCGCTGGAATCGGATTGTTCAAGTTGAATGAAGCGACCTGTCCCAGAGCATGTACGCCGGCGTCGGTCCTGCCTGAACCATGCGCGACGACCGGGGCGCCCTCGATCTCCCTTAGTGCCGATTGCACCGCGCCCTGTACGGTGATCTGATCGGGCTGCTCCTGCCAGCCGTAAAACTCCGTGCCGTCGTAGGCCAGAGTCATTTTGAGATTTCGCATAATCGCGCCGGCGTGCGGAGGGGCTCATGCGTTCCGGGGTATATGGCAACGGCCGGCTTCCCGGGCAGTGCTAGCATAACAAACAGTCCCGGCGATAGCCGATCCGCTCTTACGCTGGCTTGCCGCCGTGGGTTGGCGGAACAGAGGCAAAGGTGAGCCGTTTCCGCTGTTGCTGAGACAGGATAGAGGAAGTTAATCTTCATTTCGGAGTGTCCAATGTCTGCTGAGATTCCCGAGCAGTACCGAGATTTGTTCGACAAGAAAGCCTTCGCCAGTCTGGCGACGATTATGCCGAATGGCCAGCCCCAGGTGACGCCCGTATGGTGCGATTTCGACGGCTCGCACGTGATTGTCAATTCGGCCAAAGGGCGCCGGAAGGACCGGAACATGCGAAGCGACCCGCGAGTGAGCCTCGCTATTTCGGATCCCGACAATCCGTATCGCTACCTGGAAGTTCGTGGAACGGTCGTCGAGATCACCGAAGACGGCGCGGATGACCACATCGACAGCATGGCGAAAAAGTATATGGGCGTTGATAAATACCCCTATCGTCAGCTCTGAGCCGAGTATTTGGACTACTACCTGGACGAGTTCACGTTCCGCTTCAACCGGCGGACCTCACGGTCGCGCGGCAAACTTTTCTATCGCCTCCTCCAGCAGGCGGTCGCCGCCGACCCTGCTCCCTATAAGACAATGGTCGAGGCCACCAGGGCCGGCACCCCCACCCCCAAGATGTAGTGGCTACTGGAGTCAACTAAATACCCCATTTCGGCCAAAGGGCGCCGGAAGGACCGGAACATGCGAAGCGACCCCGAGTGAGCCTCGCTATTTCGGATCCCGACAATCCGTATCGCTACCTGGAAGTTCGTGGAACGGTCGTCGAATCACCGAAGACGGCCGGATGACCAATCGACGCATGGCGAAAAAGTATATGGGCGTTGATAAATACCCCTATCGTCAGCCGGGCGAAGTGCGTGTGGTGTACAAGATCGAGCCCCAAAGATTCAGTTTTATGGGATGAGTTCCGAGCTGCTGCTCGCCAAAGGAATCATGACCGGCTAATGGCCCGCAACCGTCTGGTCATCTGCCTGCTCACAAGTCGATTACCATCAGCTAGGGTGATTCAGAGGCTCCTGCCTTCGGAGTCGGCTGCTGGGCCTCGACGGTAAGCGGGTTGCGGGCGAAGACAAACTCCTCAACCGGTCGTCCTCCGATCACATGTTCCCGCAGTATCCGCTCGACGATGTTCGGGGTCGCCGAGTGGTACCAGACGCCGTCGGGATAAACAACGGCAATGGGCCCCTGTTCGCAGACGCGCAGGCAGTTGACCTTGCTGCGATAAACACATCCGTCGCCCGAGGCGAGTCCAAGCTCCCCGAGGCGCTTCTTGAGATAGGCCCAGGCGCGGTTGGTAACTTCGCGAGAGGCGCATTTGGGCTTCGTCTGGTCAGCGCAAATCAGGATGTGACGAACGTAGGGTCCGGTCGGAATCCGTGGCTTTTCCGCGGATCCGTCAGTATCCGTTGCTGCTTCCGGAGTCTGTGGAACCGCGCTATCCGGCATGCCCGCGTATTATAGCTATAGATAGCAGGGGCCGGCATTCCTGTTCTGTCCCGGCACCCTATTCGGCCTGTTGGATTTGACCCCGCGCTTGCGCTTGGGGCTCTGACGGAGCCCGCAATCCCGCTATGACAAGACCTCTCGATGATGTCATCGTTCTCGATCTGACGCGACTGTTGCCGGGGCCGGCGGCGACGATGATGCTGGCCAATTTTGGCGCCGAGGTGATCAAGGTCGAGGAACCGGGAAAGGGAGACTACGCTCGCAACGGACAGCCCAGGATCCATGGTTTGGGGGCCTCCTTCGCGCTGCTCAATCGCGGCAAGAAGAGCGTCGCGATCAATCTCAAAGACCCTCGTGGCAAAGAAGTCTTCCGGCGACTGGCGGCAACGGCGGATGTTTTAATCGAAGGCTTCCGCCCCGGAGTAATGGACCGCCTGGATCTCGGCTACGAGCAGTTGAGCGGGCTCAATCCGCGTCTGATCTATGCGGCGCTGACTGGATACGGATTGGACGGCTCCTACACCCAAACCGCCGGGCACGATGCAAACTATCTCGCCATGGCGGGAGTTCTCGACTTGATCGGCCCCGCCGGCGGCCCGCCCAATCTTCCGGGCATCCAAATCGCCGACATAGCCGCCGGGACTTTGCCGGCGGTCATCGGCATTCTGCTCGCCCTGGCGGCCCGCGAGAAAACCGGCGAGGGACAGCTCGTCGACGCGGCGATGCTCGATGGCAGCCTCAACTTGATGCCTATCCCGCTGGCTCAATGGACCTCCACGGGTGAAGCGCCGCGCCGGGGAGCGACACGGTTGTCGGGCCGCTATGCCTGCTACAACATCTATGAAACGAGCGATGGCCGCTGGATGTCGGTAGGGGCTCTCGAGCCCAAGTTTTGGGTTGAGCTTTGCCGCGAGGTCGGCCGCGAGGACCTGATTGCGGATCAGTACGCCGGCAATTCACGCCAGCAGGAGATCAAGGACGAGCTAAGCCAAATCTTTTTGAACGAGACCGCCGCTGAATGGGAGCGGCGTTTTGCCGCTAAGGATGCCTGCGTGGCGCTCGTCCGCGACCTGGAAGAAGTGGCGCGCGACGAACATGTCCGCAACCGTGAACTCATCGTTTCCATTCCTCATCCGAGGGGCGGCAGCTTCGACCACATTGGTGTTGTGCCCAAGCTGAGCGCCACGCCGGGAGAAATCGGAGGAGAGCCCCCGCAACTGGGTGAACACACGCTGCCCGTGCTGCGGGCGGCTGGGATGGACGAAAGCGCGCTGGCGGAATTACAGCGCGACGGCGTGATCGCCTAACGCAGCTCAGAGCCGCAGGCGTCAACCCGCGTCAAACGGTCAGGAATCTCGCAGCCGGGAATCGTCCGCGGGCGGCCCCTTCGACCCGGCCCCGGACTCAGCCCGAGCGCACAATGTGGCTGCTCGTAATCTTGTCGATGGACGTCGCGCCCGCTTGGCGCATGACCATCGTTAGCTCCGCGAGCAGCAGATTGAGAGCGGCTCGAACGCCTTCCTGACCAAAACTGGCGAGTCCCCACAGGTAGGGCCGGCCGACAGCGACAGCGTCGGCTCCCAGCGCCAAGGCTTTGAAGACGTCCGTGCCGCGGCGGAAGCCGCTGTCGATGATCACCGGAATGCGGCCCTGAACTGCCTTGACGATTTCCGGGAGGCATTCTATCGTGCTCCGCCCGCTCGCTTCGGCCCGGCCGCCGTGATTCGACACGATGATTCCATCCAGGCCGTTCTCGACACAGAGTTCCGCGTCTTCGGCGGTAACGATCCCCTTAATGAACGTTTTCATGCTGGTCGCGTCCTGGATGCGGCGGGCGAAATCCCACGTCATGCCGCGACTGGAACCGGGTGTCCGCTTTGACATGTCCAGGCCTTCATACATGGGTTTTCGCCGCATCCTTCCCTCGGGAGTGGAGCGGTCATGACACAGCGTGCAGTCTCGCTTGTCGATTCTGGAAAGCCGCTTCAGCATCTCGCGATTACTGCCACCCTGCATGTCCACGGTGAATGCCACCACGGGACAACCCGCCGCCTCCGCCCGTTTCAGCAAGCCGCGGGTGAAGCTCCAGTCCCCGCCCGCGTACAACTGGAACCAAACCGGTTCGCCCCGCTCACGGGTCACCTCCTCGACCGAGACGTTCGAGACGGTGGAGAGAATCTGCAAGCTCGAGGTTTCTCGCGCCGCTCGCGCGGCGGCGGCTTCTCCCTCCGAGTGGAAAGCCTTCTGAGTTCCGGCCGGCGCCAGGGCGATCGGCGAATTCCAGCGTGTCCCAAATAGTTCGATCGAGGTGTCGATTTCACGGACGTCAACGAGCCGGCGCATGCGCAATTGGAACCGCCGAAAACCCTCGCGGTTGGCTCGCAGCGTGACATTGCCCTCGGTGCCGGTCGCAACATAGCCATAGTGGGCGGGCGGCAGTTTCTGGCGCGCCACGGCCTCGAAATCGAACACGCTAACGGCTTCCTCAACCGCCGAGATGACTTCACCCGGCTTGGGAGCGGAGTAACTGCGCTGTTCCGCGGCCGCCAAGACGCCACGCATCGGCGCCAATGCTCCGCAAGCGAATAAGGGACTGCCGGCCAAGTACCGGAGGAAAGTTCGGCGAGCCTGAACTTTGGTCATGGTCATTGCCTTTCAATGATACCGCCTTTCAATGATACCGTTAATGCACCATTCTTGTCTTGTGATTCATATAGTCCATCAGCAAGTATTGGCCCAGTGTGTACGGCGTTGTGAAGTAAGCTTTGCCTCGGCAGATTTCGGTGACTTTGCGGACGAACTGCACCAGCGAGTAGTCACGGGCCAGCATGAAAGTATTGATCAAGATACCCTGGCGTTTGCATTTGTGTACTTCTTCTAAAGTGCGGCTGATGACCAGCGGGTCAAGTCCGAAGGGGTTTTTATAAATGCGGCCATCGTCGAGGGTGAGCGCTGAAGGTTTGCCGTCGGTGATCATGATAATCTGGCGCATGTCCTTGCGCTGGCGCTTGAGAATTCGCTGCGCCACGATCAGACCCTGGCGGGTGTTGGTGTAAAACGGTCCGACTTGGACGCGGGCCAGCTCTGAGAGCGGCAACTCTTCGGCCGAGTCGTGAAACAACACGAGGTTGAGGCTGTCACCAGGATACTGCGTCCGCGTTAGGTGAGAAAGGGCGAGGGCCACTCTCTTGGCCGGGGTGAAGCGGTCTTCTCCGTAGAGAATCATGCTGTGGCTGCAGTCGAGCATCAGCACGGTGGCGCAAGAGCTCTGGTATTCCGACTGGCGAACCATTAGATCAGAATATTCGAGATTCAGCGGCGTCTTCAGGCCGTTGCGCTGGATGGCCCGCGACAGCGTCTCGCTGATGTCGAGATTGAGCGTATCACCAAACTCATAGGGCTTGGTGGACCCTGAGGTTTCGACTCCCGTGGCCATCTCGCGCGTGTCGTGGTTGCCCAAACTGGCTTTTCCGAGTGATCCGAGCAGGTCCTTGAGCGTCTTGTAGCCAAGAAAGTCGACGCCTTTGTCGGTCAACTCGAACCGCATTGACTTGTTCGAGTGGTCCGATCCAGCACCCCCGCTCAGCGTGCCGCCAGTGCTCGGGTCGCGCGAGCCCGGCTCGCCAATGCTCAGGTAGTTTTCCTCAGCCAGCTTCCCGGTCAAGCGGTCAACCAATTGCTCCATTTCCTCGGGCGACATTTGGCGCAGCTCGTCCATCATTTCTTCCAGGCGCTGGTCGTCAAAGAGCTGTCCGCTTTCGAGTGCTTGCTGAATGGCATCTTGCAATTCCTCGATCGATCTTTCGTCCATCTCGGAGAAATCAAGGTACTGCCGCTCAAACCCGCTGCGGAGAAAGTATTCCGACAGGGCCCGGATCAGGTCTTCGGCGCTGATCCCGAAATCGTCGCCCGTGTAGCGGGTGTATTTGATGAATTTCATGGCGCGGCGTGCCGCCAGAGGCGGGCTGCGTTCACCTGGCTGCGCGTGTCTGGGGACATGCCGTGACTCCTCCCATCTCTGATGACTCGCTCAATTGTATTGCTGGCGCGGGGTTCCCGCCGGAGCCGGCTTGCGTTGCGCCGGATCGCGCTTCTTTTCCTGCGCCACGTAGCCCAGCTCCTCGTTGCGGCTAATGCGGCGGTAAGCGTAAAGGCCGTCCAGCAGGAACTCTCCGGCCGAGGCGAGGACTTCGGGGTCGTTCTCCTTATCCCTTGCGGCCGCCTTGTCCTCGATGGCGCGGGCGGCCAGCTCCAGCAAGCCCTGGATCTGCCCAAGCTGCTCGACGACGTTCCGCGCCGGCTCGCCGTCGGTTACCTTGAGAGTCCCGCCCAACTCAAACCATTGGACAATTTGCGATGTGTCCGTGTCTTTGAAGTAGCGGTCGTAGATCCGCGCGACCGCCGCACCGATCAGCTCGCGGGCCACACGTTCGCCGCCGCGAAGTTCGCCTTCGTACTCCAGTTCGAACTTGCCGGTGATCGAGGGCAGGGAGGCGTAGATATCACTCACTCTCGGGACGATGACGCTTTCGCTGCAAATCAATCCGCGCCGCTCCGCGTTCGAGATGACGTTCTCGAGGCACGAAATCGGCAAGCGTTGTGATACTCCCGATCGGCGGTCGATCTTCTTGTCCTCGCGGGCGACGAATGCTATGGCTTCGACAATTTCCCGAATGTAGTCGGGGACGTGAATCTCTGCCTCGGGGGTCGCGCGGTTCCACCAGGACTCCTGCCGCGTGATGGCCATCCCCTCTTCGAGGCCGAGCGGGTAGTGCGTGCGGATCTCACTGCCGATGCGGTCCTTGAGAGGCGTGATGATCTTGCCGCGGGCCGTGTAATCCTCGGGGTTGGCGGTAAATACCAGCATCACGTCCAAGGGCAACCGCACTGGATACCCCTTAATCTGGACGTCCCCTTCCTGCATGATGTTGAACAAGCCGACTTGAATCTTCCCCATCAAGTCCGGCAGTTCGTTAATCGCGAATATACAACGGTTGGCGCGCGGAAGAAGTCCGAAATGAATGGTCAGCTCGTGTGAAAGGTCGTGGGCTCCCCGGGCTGCTTTGATCGGGTCAATGTCGCCGATCATGTCCGCGATCGTGACGTCCGGCGTGGCAAGTTTTTCGACGTAACGCTGTTCGGGAGTCAGGTAGGCGATGGGCGTGCCGTCTCCTTTTTCCTGGGCCAATTTTCGGGCGGCGTGGGACAGCGGTTCATAGGGGTTGTCGTTAATCTCACTGCCGGCGATGCATGGCAGATGAGGATCAAGCAGCGAAGCGAGCTGCCTCATAATGCGGCTCTTCGCCTGGCCGCGCAGCCCCAGCAGAATGAAGTTGTGCCGCGAAAGAATGGCGCTCACGATCTGAGGGATTACCGTGTCGTCATAGCCGACAATGCCCGGGAAGATCGGTTTGCCGCTCCTCAATAAACAGATGAGATTCTCACGCATTTCATCCTTGATTGAGCGATTCGCCATCCTCTCTTCGGAGAACCGCGGTGTGCCGCGTAACTCGCCGAGGGTTCTAGGAAGTTTGTCGATGTCAGTCATCCCGCGGGGGCTCCATTGCGAACAATCTCTTGGTCTAAAGCCCGACGATGCCAGGCCGCCGAAAAAGGCTTTGGGAATGCCAGTTCCGTGCCTGGTTTGCCGCCGGTTTCGCTGCCTTGGTTTCGCTGCCTTGGTTTCGCTGCCTATTGTACCGCGCGGCCGGGCAGGCGGGTGTGACGAGAACAGCCAAAGCGCGTGCCGCGGAAAGCCCGTCCCGGGACCCCTCCAAAAGTATCTTGGCGAGACTTTTCAGAGACGATGAAGGTGGTTACGATCGTGCTGATCCGCGCCGCGTGATAACTTGATAGGAGTGGATCTCGAAGCCGAAGCCCGCCGACTCCAGCAGATTGGCTTGAACGCGTACGAATCGAGAGCTTACCTTGTTCTGATTGGACATCCTAGATTCAAAGCTCTGGAAGTCGCCGGACCAGCCCGCGTCCCACGCCAGAAGATTTATGAAGTCCTCGACAGCCTCGTCGAGAAGGGCTTTGTGCGTGTCGTGCAAGGCAAGGCGAAGCAGTTCTCCGCGGTTGAGCCGCGGCTGGCGCTGCAGAGTTTCTTGGCCCGCAAGCGGGAAACCTACGAGCGCGAGTGGCGAAACCGGCAGGAGCTGGCGACCGGTCTGACCGCCGACCTGGCCGGGGTGTTTACGGATGGCAATCGGGGACAGGGCCCGCTGAACTACCTTCGGATTGTCGCCCACACCGGCCAGATCGCCGAAGAGTACCGCACTCTTCTTGCCGACACAACCGAAGAGTACCTGGAGTTCGCGCGGCCGCCTTACGCTGTCGACCCCATTCAAGAGCCGCTGGTTCAGCACCTGCTTGAGAATGGCACAACCTGCCGTCTGCTCTATGCCTCCCACGCCCTCGAAAAGGAGCAGCTCAGCCAGCTCAAGTTGCTTGAAAAGGCCAGAGCCAAGGTGCGTTTGGTCGATGATCTGCCGATGAAGCTGGCTTTGTTCGACAACTACCGGGGGATGATCTCTCTGGACGACCCCGTCGTGAGCCAGCCCCGCATCACGGCCCTTGTCTTCGAGCACAAGCAACTGGCCTCGGCGATGCGCAGCCTCTTTGACGACTTTTGGAGCCGTGGCACGGAATTGTAGGTATGTTGCTCCGTTTCCCGTTGAGCTGTTGAGCCCAAATCGAGCTCCGGAGAGACCGGGCAACCGCGACGGGGCAACCGAGAAGCGGAACAACGGAGTCACGGAGCAACGCATCAACGAAGCTACGAAGCCATGGCCAACCGTTTCAATCGGCGTGAATGGCTGGCCGGAGTAGGTGCTTCCCTTGCTCTCTAGAAAGACTCCTGGGAAACTGCCCATGCATCGGAACGATCATCCCCGGCCGAATTTGCAAAGTCCGTGACACGAAGGGACGACTGAAGATTCGAGTCACTACGCCGACCCAGAGCGGCTGGAAGGCTATCGCTCTTTCAAGCGGAGCCAGGCAGGAATTGTTTGTGACTTCCAAGATGTCGCGTGACGAACTGGAACGCGCCCTCCGAAGCAGTCTTGAGAAGTAGTGCCGCTTCCGGCTGTGGCTCAGCCCCGCCGCCCTCGGCGGTTTCTCTTCCAATTGCCCTAGCAAATGACAATCGCGCCCTGATTGGCCCGCAAGGCTACAGATCGCGTTCATTGCGAAAAATGGGGACTGCCAGCCGATTTTCGTGGCTCGTAAGCGCCGTGTTTCAATCAAAGTGGACGCGAAAATCGGTGGCTGTACCCGATTTTTCGCACATCGCGTTCATTGAGCAGACAGGGAAATCGACTGCCAGCAAAGCCTTCCCGGGGCCGCGGCCGCAACATTCCAGCCGAAGCCGTTCGGCGGCGAAATCAGCTTGACAAGTAATCCACTGAAATGACTCGACGTTTGCACAAAACGCCAGATGACGATTTTCAGTCACGGATAAATAATAAATATATTGTCATTGTTTTCAGTTACTTAATATAGATATGTAAAATAACCTGAGTGACAATTCGCTATTCTGAGGCCAAAGCTAGCCTAAGGGCTTGGAATTGTTCCGTAGAGGATTCGGACATTTCCTCAAGGAAGGAAGCAGAATGCGAAAGATCGGATCAAGGGGGCTGCGGCTCCTGACGCTTGTGATAGTTTTGATGGCGCTCGGCCGCGATGCGCATGCTATCCCAATGACACGGGTTCAAGACACTCTGTTCAACGCCGACGGCAGCACGGCACAAGGCTCAGTCACGATTGAATGGAAGGGTTTCACCGCATCAGACGGGTCTACGATTACAACCAACTCGCTGAAGATACGCATCGTTCAGGGAGTCCTGCTCACGGACTTGGTCCCGAACGAGAATTCGACGCCGACCGGGACGACATACAAAGTTACGTACCTGTTCAACAACGGAACGCGCTTCGTGGAAAACTGGGTTGTGCCCGAGAGCGCAACTCCCGTCACGGTAAGCGATATTCGAATCGGCCAGCCGCCGCCGCCTGGTTCCGTGATCTCGATTTCACAAGTGTCGGGTCTCAACTCGAGCTTGAACAACAAGGCCCAGCTAGATCAAGTCAATGTGTTTACGGCGGAGCAGATCATCCAAAAAAGCAGCGCGGCGTCGACCACTCCGCTATTGACTTTCCAGGACGAGACCGCAACGAACTCGATTAGCTTTCGCCTACCCACTTTAGGCACGAGCACGGTCTATACGCTGCCGGTCTCGGACGGACTGCCCAGCCAACAGTTGGCCACCGACGGCAACGCAAACCTGTTTTGGTCAGCGGCCGGCAGTGGAGCCGTGACCGGCACCTCGTATGAGATCTTTCAGAATTCTGGCGCCGCCGTAACCCAGCGGAACGTGGCGAACTTCACGAACGGTTTGACTGCATTCGACAACGTGGGTCAAACGCGGACCGAAGTGGAGCCGGTCTACGGCGCCGCCGCCGCCACAATCACCGAAGGCAACGACCCGCGCCTGTCAGACGCTCGCAATCCCCTTGCTCATGCCTCTACGCACGCCAGTGGGGGAACGGACGTTGTTACGCCCGGCAGCATCGGCGCACTGAAGAACACCAACGATTCGATCGTCAGCACCTCGGCGGGAGCTCCGGTCTTGCTTGTGCAGGGAATTACCGGCCAAGCTGCTTCCATCCAGGAGTGGCGCGACGGCGCGGGAGACTTGCTGGCGCACATCACCCCGCAAGGCAGCGGATTCTTTCGGGAAATGGGCCTGGCGACGAAGCTCGGGGGTACCGTCGTCAGTCAGTTTTTCCAAGTAGACGGGCTGAACCGCTTTGCGTTTTCGGGATTCGCAACCGCGCTGAACATTAGCCGTTACGATGACTTGGGGAGCTTCAAGGGCACCGCTTTTCAGATCCTGCGCAATGGCGGCACGTTCGTCAACACCACGCTGCAGGTCAGCGATACGACGCCGACAACGGGAGCCACGAAGCTCACCGTCAAGGCGGGCCAGGGTCAAGGGGCGACCAAACTGCAAGAGTGGCGGAACAACGCGGGAACGGTTCTCAGCAGCGTGGACGAAAACGGCAACATCGAAATGAATACGCGATACGTCGAGTTCGCGGAAACGACTGCGCCCCCCCCAGGTGCTACAAACGAAGTGCGGCTCTACGTGGACTCAGTGACCGGAGAGCTGACCGTGAAGAAAGACAGCGGCTCCGTAGTATCACTCGAACAAGGTGGCGCCGGGGGGTCGTTTGGAGTCTTCCAAGACGCCGAAACGCCGTCAGGGACGATCGACGGCGTGAATGTGACTTTCACTCTGGCGGCCGCGCCCAATCCTGCTGCCAGCCTGGTGCTCACGAAGAACGGAATTGTGCAGAAACCGGGAACTGACTTTACCCTCAGCCTTGCCACGATCACGTTTCTTAGCGGCGCCGAACCCCAGGCCGGAGATACGCTGTTGAGCTGGTACCGCACGGACGGATCCAGCGCAGGCGGTGACCTGACAGGCACTTTTCCGAGCCCCATCGTATCCGGCATAAGGGGAAGGGTGGTTTCGACCAACGCGCCATTGGATGGCCAGTGTCTGGTTTGGTCCAATGGGTCAAGCCAATGGGCGCCGCAAGAGTGCGCCAAAGTCAACGACTCTTTGCAATGGCACTTCGCGGGGGCGCCGCCGGCCGGAACGCAACCCATGGTGCTGACCATTCCCGAGGGGGTGAACGGGGTTCAGCTCATCAACTCGCGTATCGTCGTGAATACAACGGGCGGGGCCTCGACATTCAACATCGAGCGCTGCACATCAAGCTGCTCGGGAACTTCTCCGACATTCAGTTCTATTTACGCAACAGATCGAACCATGGCCCTCGGCAGCCGGACGGTGACCGGGGGGACTCCGGCCTCGAGCGCTGCGAACGCCGGCGACCAGTTTCGTGTCTCGTTTGGCTCGATCGGGAGCGGGGTTTCCGACATTACGGTCTCATTAACCTATCAGCACACGGCTGCGCACTTGTAGCAGCCGGGGACCCGCCGCGCCGCAGGCCCCCCCCAAAAAAACGCGGTAATAATATCGTTGATACACCCTATACCAGAGGCCGTGACTTGCCGATTGATCAGCGTTGAGGGTGTTCAAAAGACCCATCCGGTGTGGTTAAATGGACTATTGACACACGGTGCCTGCATTATGCATACTCACCTATAGGCGTGCCAAACTACATGCACAGGTACGCAGTGGCTATGCAGAGTGTCGGGGAATCGAACCCCAATCCAGGGACGGATCTACAGCTTTAGAGGCCGCTTGTGCCACCAGGCACAAGCCCTCCACACAGAAGGACCCGTGCTGAACCGGGGCCTCCTGTATTTTACACAATCGATGGTATGAATGACAACGAGGCGGTGGGCGTCGTCCGACGCTTGGGCGCGCATAGAAGGGCGGAGTCCAAGTGACCGAGACAAATCATCACCCGCTTATGTTCACATTCAGGGATACAATCTCTGGAGACGGTTTCCTGGTCGGGATCACGTTGTCTGGACGAGCCTTGATGCTGAAGGAAGACGAGAAATGGTGGATGTATGGCGTGCGTCCGGGAGCAATCGCTGAAAGCGGCGAATCCCCGGAGGAGACGGTTCTGCGTTTTCGGAACAGATACAAAGAGGTATTATTTGACATCGCGGGCGATCATAGAACCTTCGACGCATTCAAGAAAGAAGTCGAACGCTTCTTCTACGAGCCTGATTATGAAGAAGAGCGCAGGTGGGAAGATGCTCTTACCGCGATCCGGTCTCAAGATCTCTGTCCACCTCCGCCGTTCTCTGAACTATCAAGGGAGACGCCAGAAAGCCGCCCTACCCAGATAGCAGTTGAGCGGCTCGACGTCGCGAGCAGGCGCTTCATGCCGAGCGATAATGTGCCAGACACCTACTCGGCGGCTATCGCGGCTTGAAGAGTGTCTGCCACTGCGCCCTTAAGCAATGTTTCTCGCATGTTGGAAGCGTGTGCCCCAGGCTACACTTCACGATTGGCGAGACATAGCCGTGTTGTTTGCTACGGCGAGAAGACCTACCGAAGCCTCCCCAAACATAAGGATATTGAACTAGGGCACATCCGAAAGATGATTCGGTACCTTTGGGATAGATCGTGCCTGCGCCAAAAAACACATACCTGGTATTTAGGCTACCGCCAAAGTCCGCTTCCCTCGCCCCTGTCGCGGCGGTGAAGCCTATGTCTTTCCGGTGGCCTGACTATATGTGAGTCGCCGACCGACGATGTTTCTCAGAACCGCGCAAAAGCGATCGAAGTCCGCGCCATGAGGGGTGTCAACCATCTTATTACCCTAAACTAGACCTGCTGCACAGGCCCCGCCCGATCGCCGTGGACGCCGCCAAAAGCCGGCAGAAACCCGCTGACGGTGGCCTGCCTTCAGGAATTCTCTCCTCCCAGCCAGAGGGCGCAAGACGAACGAGCAAGACGATGGAATCCTAAACCCTGGTTCTGGTAAGCTCAGAGCCGTCTGCTTTTCCAACGAAAAAGCTGCCTGGTCCGCCGGTTGCAGAAACGGACCGCCGCAGCCAATCCCCTCACCGCCACTGTTGGCCAGACCAAGGAGAGATCGATGCGCCTGATGATTGCGTTACCGCTGATAGCAGCCTTGTCCGGATGCACCCCCACCTCCAGCCCCGAACCTGAGCTCGGAATAACGCACGGGCCGATGCTGGGCCGAATAGGCGCTCATCAGGTCGGGGTCTGGGCACGCACGGCCGAGCCAGGTTCGTTCTTGGTGCGCTACGGAACCAGCGCCGATGCTCTCAACAGCTACTCCGGCCCGGTCCAGACTGTGCTCGATCGCGATAACACGGGTTGGGTTCTGCTGACAGGGCTCGATGCCCGCACCGAGTACTTCTACCAAGTCGTCACGTCGAAGGCCGAGGGGGCCAACCCGCTTCACAGCGGTTCGTTCCGGACGTTCCCCGACGCCGAGCAGCACAAAGATGCCGAGCTTAACCCAAACGGCGACTTCAACTTCAGTTTCGAGTTCGCCTGCGGCAACAACCAGAATCCCATGCAAGGCTTGGGGCCCGGATTGCCAGCCTACGACCAGATGCTGGCGAATATCAAAGACAAGGTCGACTTCGCGGTGCTCAACGGCGATTGGCTCTATGAGGAAAAGCGTGACTACCCGGCGCATGACTGGCTCCTGCAAGTCGGCGCCACCAGCGGCCAAACGCCCCATGTTGTCAAGATGGCTCCCACCATTACCGGTGTATGGGAGAACTACAAGCACTACCTTGACTCAGCGCCGAATCTATCGGAATGGCACCGCGAGGTCCCTTCCTACTACACCTTCGACGACCATGAGATCCTCAACGACATTTACGGGACCGCCACCCCAGGCTACAAGCACCGCCGCACCGTCTTTCGCGACATCGGAGTAGAAGCCTGGTATCACTACCTGGGCTGGAGCAACCCCGAAAAATTCAGCCAGCCGATTCACTTCGGGCGGACGTCCTACGCGGCCGGCGCCGATGTCTTGGAAGATCCCAACGCCGACTTCTCCAAGATCGATCTCGCCCAAGCGGCCAACCTGCATGTCCATTGGGGCACGCCGGACGCTGGTGTGAACGACAACGCGCTGGATACGAAAGAGGGTGACCCGAACGCCGGGGTATATGAAATCGTAGAAATCCTCGACAAAACCAAACTGCGCGTGAAGCCGCCATTCGCAGCCGATGGCGAACAGACGTATTCGATTGGCAGGCGATCGTATTCGAAAATGCGTGTCAGCAACTCCGACATTTTTTTCCTCGACACCCGCAGCCACCGCGACATGCACGACGTCCGAAACCCCAAAGGCCCGGGCCTGTCGATGATCGGCAAACAGCAGCGCGAATGGATGTTCGAGGAAATGAAGAACAGCGACGCGGAAATCTTCTTCGTGTTTTCGAGCGTGAACTTCACGATTCCGCACGTCGGTGGCACCCCGGGCCCAGGCGGCGGAGTGGCCGACCTGGCAAATAAAGACGAAGCCTGGACCGTATTCACCGAGGACCGCGAGCGGGTGATCGACTTCTGGGACTCGCTCGGTAAACCGGTGTTCGTTCTGACGGGCGACCTGCACAACAGTTTCGCCATCAAGATCACCGACCGAGTGTGGGAGTTTGCTTCCGGGCCGCACAACTCGCGCAACCATCAGGCCAACGCGGAGGGCGGCCGGCCGCCGAACGGCATCTTTGATTCACGCGGTCGCAAAATCGAGATCCGCTGGTCCAGCTACATGCGCGACGAAGTCCCGCCCGAGCTCAACCGCCAGCCGGTTTACACGGTAGTTCAGGTCAACAACGTTTTCAATAATCCGCTGGAGAAAGGCAAAGAGCGCTGGGTGAAGTTCCCGCACCCGCAGATCGTGTTCCAGTATTACGACGGCTTCACAGGCAATCTGCTTTACGCGGAGTCGATCCTGGCCAACTGAGCGCAGCCGCATTCCCGCTACACTAGGGCTGTTGGAGATATCTCATGAAGCGCTTGATGTTGTTGGCAACTGCCGCCTGCGGAATTCTTGCCGCGGCTGATCCGGCGGCTGAAAAGCACGTAATCGACCTGGCACGCTCGGACGGTGCTTCACTCAGCCGGGCGCTGACGCAAACCTTCGGCGAGAAGGCTTTGGCCGCAGGCGCCGCCCACGCTTCCCATGGACCCCAGTTTCTGTTCGCCGTGCGGTCGCAGTCAAAGCCTTCGCTTTTTGTAGACGACGCTCCTGTCCATGGACTCAGGCCGGTGCCGGAAAGCAACCTTTGGATTGCACTGACGAGACTCGAGACCGGAACTTCACACGCCTTCTACTTTCTCGTCAACGGCAAGCCCCTGAAGCGTACTGATGTTCGCGCTTACACTCCCCAGCATTACCAGCAACCGGGCGTTCAGCAGGGGCGGCTCTCTGAAAAGTTCGTGCACACGAGCAAGATCTACGCAGGCATGAAGAGCGATTGGTGGTACTACACTTCAGCAGGCGTTGAGCCTGGCAAGCCCGCGGCTCTGATGGTCTGGCAAGACGGCCAACGCTTTGCGATGCGAGATTCCCCTTCACGCCTTTTCACGGTGACGGAGAATCTCGTGCACCAAAACGTGATTCCGCCGATGGTTCATCTGCTGATTGCGCCGGGTTATGCCGGAGAGAAGCGCATGCGCTCGATCGAGTACGACACGGTCGCTGACCGCTACGCGCGCTTCGTTCTGAATGAAATCTTGCCGCAACTCGAGAAGCGCCAGAAAATCCGCAAAGACGCATACAGCCGGGCCATAGGAGGACAATCATCGGGCGGAATTTGCTCACTGAACGCGGCTTGGCACCGTCCCGACGCGTTCGCCCGGGTGCTTTCGAGAATCGGCAGCTACACGGCCATCGCCTGGCGCTCGAAAAAAATGAAGGGCGGGGACGTTCTCGGCGGCGGCCATTTCTACCCCAGCATGGTGCGTAAGGAGGAGAAGCGCAATATCCGCGTTTGGATGGAAGACGGCGCCGAGGATCTTGAAAACAGTCACGGGAGCTGGCCGCTACAGAACATTCAACTCGCCAATTCGCTCAAGATGCGGGAGTACGATTTCCGCTTCGTCTTCGGCAACGCCCAGCACAATACAGCCCACGGAGATTCCCTCCTGCCCGCAGCCCTGCGCTGGCTTTGGCGCGGCTATGACCCAGCCAAGACCGAACAAGCCTTTGCGATGGATCCTCGCGAAAAGGACAAGCCCTATTTTCGCGTCACGCGCCTGAACCGCCACGAATAGGCAGCCGAGACACACGGGTCGGCACTCTCGGCCGCCTGCATTCAGGGATCAATAAAGCTACACTTGACATTGACCGCAATGCCGCGGCCGCGCGAGCCTGCCAGCGGGATTCTCGGTAAGAGATCGGGATGGGTGTAACGACTGAAATAGGAAGCCGCATCGAGCTAGTCTCGATGGACCCTCAATTCCACGAAATCTCGATCGCCCTGTATCGTCAAGAAAGCGAAAACGGGCCTTCGCTGCTGGTCCATACCTACAGTCCGGTGGAAGGCGCGCGGCAGCGAATCGAAACCGTGACCGGCGGGATGATGACCCTCGGTGGAATGGAGCAGGTCGGGGGTGCGGCCGGTCAGGTTCGTTTTGCCTGCGGCGCGCCCCATCATTTGGCGAGCAAGCGGCTTTTTTTGGAAGCTTGCAAACTGCCGCCGGAGGAAAAAGTTCAAGCGCGTCCGTTGAACATTTTTGACAAGAAATCGCGTGCGAACATCACGGTCAGCAGTCTGGGAGACGGTGTTTACCAGCTCAGCACGGACGGCGAAAGTGAGGCCGCATCCAAACGTTGCTCCGCCATCACCGCGGGGCTGGCGAAGCTCGGGGAGATGGGGTACGTGGAGGGCTTCGAAGGCCGCATCGCATTCCCGTGCGGGCATTCCCACGATAGACTTGTGGGATTGCTCCTCGTTCGGGCGTTGAACGTGAGGCGCATCCAGCGCGAACAGGAGATGGCTGCCTCTCGCGGGCAGTTGTTGGCGCCGAGCGCCCAAAAACAGTGAAGCGCCGTGGCGAGCACAGTGTCTGTTCGATGTTAGGTGCTGGGTGAGCAGCACAAGCGCCGACATGAGTGCCGGCGCGGCAGGCCTAGGGGCCCGCGCCACGTCGCAACTTGCCGTTCGTGAGAAATGCGGGCTTGGAGGTGCGAGATAGGAACCACTACACATAGACGACCAATTGAACCGATGACCGGCCGTCAGCGGGTGCTAGCCGCACTGCGCCGAGAGCCAGTCGATCGCACGCCCGTTTGCAATCCGACCTCGGTGGCGACCGTCGAACTTATGGACTTGGTCGGCGCGCCGTTCCCCGACGCCAACCGGAATCCTGAGATGATGGCGCGGCTGGCCGCCACCGGCTACACCGAGCTGGGGTTCGACTCGATCATGCCCGTCTTCTCGATCATCCAGGAGTCATCCGCTCTGGGCTGTAAAATGCAGTGGGAACAGAAGGACAACTGGCCCACGGTCAGGATGCAGGAGCCGATCTGGGTCGAGCCCGGCGATATCAAGATCCCCCCGGATTTCTTGAGCCACCCCGACCTGCAATGCGTGCTCGCTGCCATCAGGATTCTCAAGAAGGAATATGGCGACGAGGTGGCCATCATCGGCAAGACGATGGGACCGTGGACGCTCGGCTACCACTGCTTCGGCGTCGAACCGTTTCTTCTGATGTCGCTGGATGATCCCGGCAAGACGAAGCTGTGTCTCGACAGAATGAAAGAGGCCACGATTCGATTCGGGCTGGCGCAAATCGAGGCCGGGGCCGATGCCCTGACGCTGCCTGACCATGCCACCGGCGATCTGGTCAGCGGAGAATACTACAAGCGTTTCCTGCTTGACCTGCACATCGAATTCGCCGAAAGGCTGCCCGCGGCTCTGATTCTCCACATCTGTGGCAAAACGCTCGACCGCATGGACTACATTGCGCAGACCGGCATGGCGGCCTTTCACTACGATTCCAAGAATCCTCCCAGCGAAGCGATGTCGATCGTAGGGAACCGCATTTCCCTGGTGGGCAACATCAACAATCCCGAGACGCTGTTCGCGAAGGGTCCGGAACGCGTTCGCGAAGAGGTCTACAAGAACCTCGAGTCCGGTGTCCACCTGGTCGGCCCGGAGTGCGCCATCCCGCTTCAAACTTCGATCGAGAATCTCAAGGAAATCCCCAGATCCGTGAAAGACTGGCACAAGGATCATTCCACACCGAATTGAGAGACGGGGGGCCGGAAGCGTACATGGCGACGATCAGCGACATCTCGAACGAGTTTGTCCGAAACGAGATCGAGGAATATATCGAGCAGCCCGGCGAGCGCGGGCAGCTCATCACAACCTTCGCGAAGATCCGCCCGGAAATGCAGGAAATCGCGGCGACGCTGATCGATGGCAAACACAAAACCGTAGACGAGTTAACCAAGAAAGCGCTGGAAGCAGGCACTGAAGCGCTGGAGGTCATGGACGACGGACTGATCGCGGCCATGCAGATCGTCGGCATCAAGTTTCGCGAAAATTTCATCTACGTTCCCGAAGTTCTCGGCTGCGCCCGCGCCATGAAGGCGGGAATGAAGTACATCCAGCCCATCCTTTCGGCTTCGGGGATCGAGCCGATCGCAAAGGTCGTCATGGGCACGGTCAAGGGCGACCTCCACGATATCGGCAAGAACCTCTGCATCATGATGCTGCAAGGATCCGGATTTGAAGTGATAGACCTTGGCGTGGATACAAAACCAGACGAGTTTCTCGCGGCTGTCGAGGAAAACGAGGCGCCGCTGTTGGGAATGTCGGCGCTGTTGACCACCACCATGCCGAACATGGCCGTGACCATCGAGACGTTCATTGACGAAGACCTGCGGAACGATGTAAGAATCATGGTCGGCGGCGCGCCCGTTACACAGGAATTCGCCGATGAGATGGGCGCGGACGGGTACGGCAAAGACGCCATGGAATGTGTCGCGCTCGCCAAGAGATTAGTAGCCGAAGGGGTTGAGGCGCCAGAGTAATCGCACCATGCAGCGAATCGATGAGCGAGAATACCGGAAACGCCTGGAGCAGATCAGCGGCTTATTCTCGCGGATGATTCAGCATGCTGGCGAATTGTCCACTGTACGCTGCCCCTACAAGAACCGCTTCGACGAATGCACGGCCAAATTCGGGTGCCGAAATCAGGGCAAGCCCGCTACCCCGGGGGGACCGCTCGTGTGCACCGGAGACGACAAGCTGGACTATCGCAGCGCCTGGGAGTCAGCCTGACCCCGAGGCTGCCTTCCCGCGCCCCCTTCTGACGTAGTTCACCATGGGTGAGATCATTTACGGCGGCGGCAGGCTTCCATTGGTTGCCGGCAAGACGATCTTCGACTATGCCGACGAACTTGCGGTCCGGGTGCCGACCTCCTGTGGAAGGATGGGCCACTGCCACGAGTGCATCGTCGAGGTCAACACCGGACAGGAGGGCCTCTCCGCGCCGACCGAAGCCGAGAAGTTCCTGCGAGGCGATTTTCGACTCGCCTGCCAAGCCGTGGTGGAAGATACGGGTTGCGACGTTGCATTCTCGCTGCTGCGCACCAACCCCAAGATCCTGACCTCGGCGCCCGCAAAAGACTTCTCCATCGACCCTCTCGTTCGCCGCCAGGGCGACAAGGTCTGTTACGGCGGGGAAGTGATCGACAACTACCGCAACCACATCTACGGCGTGGCCATCGACCTGGGAACGACAACGGTCGTCGCCGAACTCGTTGATCTGGAAACGGGCAAGAGCGCGTATCTTTCCTCGTTCGAAAACCCGCAGCGCTTCGGCGGCAGTGATGTGATGCACCGTATCTCATACGACTCGGGACCTTTCCAGGGAGAGCTGCACAAGGCGATCATCAGCACGCTCAACTACGAGCTCAGGGAGATGTGCCGGCGGCTCGAGTTCCCTCGGCAAGAGATCTACGAAATCGTGGTGGCCGGCAATTCCACCATGCGCGAGCTGTTCTTCAATCTGGATGTGCAGACCATCGGCCAGCGGCCCTACAAGTCACGCATTGAAGAGGAGTACCTTGCCGGCGATCGTCAAACGACCGCGCTGACTGAAAATGCCCGGCGCTTGCGGCTCTGGGCGAATCCAAAAGCCAGGGTCTACGGCGCGCCCCTGGTCGCCAGTCACGTTGGCGCGGACATAGCAGCCGGCATGGTGGCTGTTGATCTGGAAACCCGCCGCGAGCCCGTCATGCTCGTCGACATCGGGACCAACACGGAAGTCGTGGTGGCGCATGAAGGCCGCATGATGACGGCCTCCTGCCCCGCCGGCCCCGCCTTCGAGGGCGGAGGAATCCGCTACGGGACGACAGCGGTCGATGGCGCCATCGAGTCCCTTTGGCTGAACGACGACGGCCAAGCGGAGTACAGCACCATCGGCGGCGGAGAGCCGATCGGGCTGTGCGGCTCGGCGCTGATCGACCTGATCGCCGGGCTTCGCCGCCAAGAACGAATGACTCCCAAGGGAGTGTTTGCGGACAAGTCCCACGAGATGACCCTGGTGCCGCATCGTGGCATCACTTTCTCCCGGGAGGACGGCAGCAACCTGGCCCAAGCCAAAGCCGCGAACTACTGCGGGCAATTCATCGTCCTGCGCAAGTTCGGTCTGCGCCCCGCTGACATCAGCAAGCTCTATCTTGCCGGCGGATTTGCCAACTACGTCAACGTTCGAAACGCCATTGAAATAGGCTTTCTCGCGCCCGTCCCCGAGGATCGCATTGTCAAGATCGGCAACGCCTCCGTGCAAGGGGCCAAGGAATTGCTTCTGTCACGGAGCAAGCGGGAATCCATCGAAAGCCTCGTCAAGCAAGTCGAGCACGTCGAGCTGGAGACCACCCCGGACTTCTTCGAGATTTTCGTGGAAGGCTGCCAGTTCAAACCGATGCCGCGAGAGCTCATCTGGTAAACGGCCCGCGGGCGAAAAAGGGGGACTGCCACCCATTTCCGCTTCTCCAATCCATTTGAAAATCAGCGCTTCGCCGAAAGGAAATTGGCCCTTTTCGCGTACTCGGACTTGCACCACGGGCTAATAGGATACTTCGAGCCCGCATCCGGTTCCATCACCGCCTTGGCTCGCCAAATGCGAGCCCGTCGCTCATCTCGACGCATTCGCGAGTTCCGGATCCGTCCCCGACCCCCCCGGATCCGTCCCCGACCCCCCCAGAAACTCCCTGTTGCGCACGGCGGCCCAACGCCGCGGGTCCCCTTCCTTCGGTCGTGGACCTGCGCTACGCGCTGAAGCCATATCGACAGACAATAAAGGGTTGACACGGGCGATCACGAAAGATTCGGAAATCATGCACGGCACACCCGTGTTCCGGGGGACGCGAGTGCCGCTTCAAACCTTGTCCGGCTGCCTGGAGGGCGGCGACTCGATCGAGGATTTTCTGGAAGGATTTCCGGCGGTTTCCCGTGCGCTGGCACTGGAAGCGCTTGAAGAAGCCAAACATCTGCTGCTGGCACGCGCTTGATGCGGCTTCTGGCCGGCGAATGTACCGGCGAGCGCGTGCGCCTCTTGTTCCCGGTCACGACTGCCAAACCGCCCGCTTTTGCGGAGTTCACGGGACTGACGAACGGACAGCTCCTCGATGCCGCCGAAGCCCCCGGATTTGAAGTGCTGGTCACGGTTGACCAAGGCATCCCAGAGCAGCAGAACATGGCTGGCCGGCGGATTCCCGTCTTGATTCTCCGCGCGCCCACAAACCGCCTTCGCGGCCTGGAGGCGATCGTACCCGCGGCCCTTTCCGCGCTACAGGCGATTCAGCCCGGAGCGATTGTGCGAACTCCGCAGGCGTGAATTGTGAAGGCCCTGGAGTGGGCTCTGTCCCCCTTAAGCTCTTCTCCCGTCGCTGGCGGGCCATAAACACGGAAGTCGTAGCCTGGAAGGTGTGAAAAAATCGGGGACTGCCACAAGCGGCAACTCCAAGTCCTTGTTTATCAGTAAACGACTTGGCCGCGGCTGGCTGTCCCCAGCATTTTTTCACAGCTTCCTGTCCCCGACTTTCCCTCGCGTGGTTTTCCTAAACGACATGGGTGACACCTGGACCGAAGGCCTGCCCCTGATGTGGCTGGCGGATTACGTCCCCGCTCCGGCGGCAAGCCCCCACGTCTTTATCATCCTCACCAAGCGCCCGAAGCGCATGGCGGAATTCTGGAGGCAGTACGGCCCGGTGCCGGCCAATTTCTGGCTGGTCACCTCCGTGACTTCCACCGAGACACTCGGGCGCGTTCGTGACCTGCTCGCGATCCAAAGTGCTGCCGTGCTTGGGGTGAGTTACGAGCCGGGATGGACTGATGTGGATCTGACGCCATACCTGCAGGCTCTCCAGTGGGTTGTATTGGGTGGTGAATCCGGGGCCGATGCTAAGCCTTTTCGTCTCGACTGGGCCACGCGCCAAATCGACGCCGGAGCTAGCGCCGGGGTGCCCGTGTTTGTGAAACAGCTCGGGCGCGTCCCCCACGACGACATGGGTATCTTGTTCAATGCACGCCGAACCCCCTTGGCGGCAAGCTCGTTGTTCCGGCTTCAGCAACTGTGGCGAGAGTGTCCATCCCGTCAGCCTTGTTGCGGAGTCACTTCTTAGGACCCAGCGCCACAACAGAGTCTATTGAACTCTTGTGTCCTGCTTTTGCTTTTCGTTTCTCTTTTAAGCTTAGCAGCGCCTTTTTCCTCTTCTCTTTCTTGGCTCTGTCTTTTCTGCCTTTGTCACCCATATCGTTCTCCTTGGTAAGCAATCCGCTGGCGGGCGTGATTTCCGCCCGTTCGGCGACCGTTTGCGGAGGCACTGACGGCTGATTGCTGGATGGGAAATTATTTCTCGACAGCTATCAGACGGCGGCGCACCCTTTCATGGATTATTCTAGCGTGGGCGGCTGGCAAACGGAGGCGCCTATCCACCGAACCCCAAATCGACTGTGCCGAGGCCGACACTTAGCGCAGCAATACGAACTTGTATCTCGCGGACGGCCACGGTGGCGACTGGCGCGAATGGCCCAACCGCCTGCAGGTCCGACAAATGCCCGTCTGGACCCGAAATATGCCATCCTTACTGGGAAAGGTCCCTGCCAGCTCTCTAGGGGACTCAGTTTCCAAGTTGGGCGACGATCCGGGAGTTGGGGGATCTTGAGTCAACCCGGCCCCGTCAGGGCGGATCTACCTGGCATAATTGACGTCAGTGCAGGAGTTGCTTGGCACAAAAACGTCGAGACAACGATGGTGTGCATGCTCGTATTGAAGGGGCTGCAAGTGTAGGACGACCCGCCTGTTCGGAAGACTGAGGTATGACAGCAAACCTGCTTAACGACAGGTGGACGGACCTTGACTCAGCCGAATTGAGGTTACTTCTCGACAAGCGTATTGGAGGCCAGTATCATGACCGCCCCAACAATCCAAATCTCCTTTATCTTCCGCTTGCCGGGGCGTCTTGCCGAATCAAGCTCACGTTTCACGACAAAAAGATCGTCGCAGTAGAGGCAGGTCCCGCCTTCGATGTGGACGAGTGGCAGCAGATTAGCGAGGAGATTGAGAAGTCGATTCTTGCCGGCCCGACAAAGGTAGGCCGGGACTACGTTTTCAGCAGTTTCCGTGTGCCGGGTTCGTGGCGCGGGGAGCACTCCGGTGTGCAGATTCTACCGCCGCCAAGTAACGCGCCACGCCCCCAAGTGGAAATGGCTGAGCACCCGTTCATCCTTGAGTTCTCAATAAAGGCTAGCGACGATTGGCCGATCACCAATCACCGGCGGCTGCGGGAGCACCGCAAGCTGACGCTTCTCCTCAACGTTCTACTTGCCGGGCATACGAGCCTCCAGCCCCGACAGTCGAAACATTTCTGGGCAAGCGTGCCTCGTGCTGACGACGGCAACGAGATCAAATGGGTTCAACAATTCTTCTTCGCAAAGCTAGGCGATACCGTGATCGATGAACTGTCGCCCCCTGCCACCCAGCAGCTTGAGGAGGTCGAGCCCGGAGAGTACTACACGAGCGTCGGCCACGATGGGAAGGGTTTGCGCGTCCCCGCCGATCTCGACCAATCGATTGTTCTCTACTTGCAGCTTCGACCGACGAACCGCGCGAAGTTCGACCGCGCTACCTTCTGGATAGACGTGGCCTCACACCTATGGACGATTTCTGTTTCTTCTTCTTTCGCTGCTCTCGTCTCGGCGGTCGAGTCGTTGACCGACCGAGGCACTAGGCATCCTGTCTACTGCGAAGAGTGCAAAGACCATTTTCAGCACGAAATCCCAGGGGCGACGGAGAGATTTCGAGCTTTTTTCGAGAAGTACGCCCCTGGTGCTGCTCTCAGGAGTCGCCGCAGTAAGATGTACGACCTTCGTTCAAGGATTCTTCATGGAAGCCATTTGATGCAGCTCGATCAAGACCTCGCCTTTGGGTGGGACCCCCCTGGGTGGAACGAGCACGAACTCCATGAGGAACTCTGGGGCTTGACACGGGTAGCTATGCGAAATTGGCTGAAGACCCCCCCGGCAACTTGATCGGATGCTGTAAGCCGACTGCCTGTAAACTCGCCAAATCGGGCTGCCTTCTCGGCCTTGGGGGAACCAGTCACTGGATCAACACATCCCCGTTACAAGGGATCCAGCAGCTCGGTCCGGCCCCGAGGCGATCGATTGACTGATGGGGACAGTCACCGGGTTTTATGTCAACTTTTCGGAATCGCCTGCGGCTGCAGCGAAAACCCGGTGGTCGTCCGGCTTGCTGCGGCGAGTTCGGGGAAAAAGGTTCAGGGAGATTTCGCGACTCTTCACACGCCGGGTCAAAAACTCCGTTAGTAGTAATTTTCTGTCTCCGCGCAGGGTCCGGGCGCTTCGGCTTGGATGCCTTCGTAGAAGACCTTCGGGTTGTACCTGTTACTGGTCAATATCTCTCCGGGGTCACGAAAACGGTCGCCGTAGGTGGTCCCGTTGATGCGCACGCGGTAAGCAGCCTCGACATCCACCTGGATGAGAGCCTCGAAGGCTTCCCGTGAGTTCGGCCAGTTGTTCCCGTTCGGTTCCACGAAACACATTCCGGGTTCTTTCGGCCGTCTCTTGAAGTAAGTCGGAGCCAGGTCGAACGTAAACTGATAATCCACGTTCTTTTCGAACCGCAGAGAGAATGCGCCGATGAAAAACATGTCCTCTCCGCGGTCCGCATTGAGCGCATGAGGGTAGGGTTCCACGGATTTGGCGATCGGTTCCAGGTCAAGCGGGTCTGTACGGCGGACTCTTTCCGGCAGGCGATCCCAGATTGTTCGATACAGCCCGTTCGGGGGCCGCAGGTGGGGTTCGATCCAGTAGTAGTCTTCCATCGGGAATCGAAGCTTGAAGCGCAGCCGGACACCGATCGGATTCCCTTGTTCGCTGAGAAGAAGCTCGTTCGCTACCTCAGAAACTTCGGTGTTCGTCAGCTTGTATTCGTCGATCGCGCTATCGACGGCATGAGGCACCGCCCCGGCGCCAAAGCCTAAAGCGATCAACCCGACGCCCCCCAGCAGGGTGTAATACAGCGGTGCGTCGTTTTTCCGAAAGCGTGTGAAAGCCCACCACCAAATAGTGTTGCCGATGAGGAAGTAGGCAAGAGCGAAGGCGGGCGAGGACTCCGGTCCGTGGATCGACATCAGCACAATCCCGAGGGATATGACAATCGACCCCACCGTAAGGAGCACGGTAAACAGCAACCGCAAGACGTCCTTCTTGGATTTCGTCACGTCGCAACCTGCCACTTCATTGTGCCCGACGTGAGATCGACGTGTATTTTCAGGGCTGTGCCCCAATGTGGTTTAGAGCATTCGAGGGACAGGAAGCATTCGAGGAAACAGTCACCTTAACTGGTACGCCGCACCCCAGGTAGAGTCACCTAACTGTCTATAAAGCAATAACTTATGTTGATGAATGAGTCCCTCAGAGTCTCTCAGCTTACGACTTTCCAGGACACTGTATAGCGAGCCACGTTCACGTGGCTTGGCTTAAAATAGGCCGGTCCTTTGAGGCCTGGTACCCCTCACCCCCAGAAATCTGCTCCTGGCGAACGACCGCGCCGACGGTCGTTCGGGGGTTGGGGCGGGCTCCAGGACCGGCCGCCCCGCGGCCGGTCCCCCACAAAACACCACCTCCCCAACCACATTTCGGTGGGCGCGCTAGTCCGCGTCCGCCAATGACCCGGCCGTCCGCCCGCCCTGCGCCAACACGAGCGGCCGCAACCAGCCGCCGCACGTCACTCGAAATCCCGCGCTCCCCCGCCCGCCAAGCACCCCATCGCGCACAAAAAACAGCCCATTTCCCAACCTCCCCGCAACCGGTAACGGATTTTTAAGAAAACTATTCGCAATAGAATCAAGCCCTTATCCCCCCGGCCCCGCAATCACCAGCCAGCGGCCTGCTAGCGTAAAGTTGAGGGGCATGAAACCTTCCAAAACGCCGGAGGCAAAGCAATGAAATACTGGTGCTACTACACGGACGTCGTCCGTTACCTGGAAAAGGTCGAAGCGCTTTGCGCCCAAAAGATCCAAGCCGCCGCCTATCTCGTCTGGCAGGACGACGACGGCCCCTCGATGATCGCCGGACCAGGCGTCGAGTGGTATCGCGGCGACGGCCCGCCGCCCGACATTGACTCTATCTGCCTGCGCGTCGGCCGTCCAGCCGTCACTGCCCGCCGCACCCCGCTCCCCCGAAACAAGAAAAACCGGGCCTCGGCCCAACGCCCGCAACACACCCCAAGGACCCAATGCCGGCATCGCGCCACAAAGACAAAAGAGCCCCGCCAACACCCCCGCCGAGCCGCAACCTTCCGTCACAAGGGGGCGCCCAAACGAGAGCGAAGTCACCCGGCGATCGGGTCCGGTACCGGGGACTGCGTCCCGGCGCCCTCCCACACCACCGGACATAGCCCATGCTGGGCACACTGGCGCAGGCCTGCGGCGTGGCGTGTTGAGGCTGCGGCTCGCCATAACCCCGATCCCGCCGACACAGCCGGGTCCCGCCTGTCTCAAGAGAGGCGAACAAAAGGCGTACGAATTTTTCAAAACCCGCTCAAACCTGCTCACCCCGCCCCAAGAAACAGCAGAGGCGTGGACGGCAGTCCACGCTTACCGCGGGCGTCAGCCCGCGCGGTAAACACCGGGACGCGACACGGCGCGCCAGCAGCGGAGGCGCTGATATGCGAACGCGGGCGGGCAACGGCAGCTTGTTTGGGATTACGCAAAGATGCTGATCGATCGTGGAGCGGCAGGTGACCGCGACAAAGCCCGCCAGCTACTCGAAGAAGCTATCCGCGAATATCAAACCATCGGAATGCCCCGGCATCTTGAGATGGCGCGGGAACTGCTGGCAGGCACCTAGGACCGGCCCCTAGCAGTCTGCAGCTGGTCCTTGCTTGCGCGCCCCAGGCCCGGATCCGCGTCATCCAAAACTGGTACGAAGAGTTCCGCGACCGCGAGCAGGACTAAACCCCTCGAAACGAACTACATAGCGCTTGTCCGCGGCAGCATGAAGCGCGCGCCTCGGTTTACTCCATCAAAACCGAGGGCAGCCACAGCACCAAATCCGGGAAAAGCGTGATCAGCAGCATCGTCGCCACGTTAGCGCCCAGGAACGGCGCCGCCCCACGAAAGATCGTCCCGATACCCAGCTTCGAAATCGCCGCGCAGACGTTCAAGCAGTTGCCTACCGGCGGTGTACAGGCGCCGACCGCCAGACCTGAAACGAGAATGATTCCGAAGTGAACCGGCGAAACGCCCGCTTCCTGGAGCGCTGGCAGAAACACCGGCGTCAGCAGCAGAATCGCGGGACTTACGTCGATCACCGTCCCCGCCACAAGAATAATCAAGTCGATGACGAGCAGCGTGGCGATCGGCCCCAGCCCCAGGCCGGCCACCTGGTTCGCAATCGATTCGGGCACGCGCTCCAACGCCAGGACCCAAATGTAGACTTGCGAAAACGCGATGATCAGCATGATCTTTGCGCTGGTCTGAGCAGCCGAGCGCAAGCATTCGCGGAAGGCGCCCAGGCTCATCGCACGCGTCACCAGGAACCCGATCCCAAGCGCGTAAACAACACCCAGCGCCGCCGACTCCGTGGCGGTGGCAATCCCGAAAACGACGGATCCGACCACAAAGAACGGCATGAACAGCACGGGCGACGATCGCACCGTCTGGTTCAGCGCGTCACGCCACCCGCCGGCAACAGGCTCGCGCGGGTAATCCCGCCGCCGCGAGATGGCCAGGACGAACACCAATTGCAGCAGTCCGACCATGATCCCTGGAATGACGCCGCCCAGGAAGAGCCGCCCGACCGATTCCTGGGAAACGACCGCGTAGAGCACGATCGGAATACTCGGCGGGATGATCATGCCCATGGTCGAAGATGCCACGGTAATGCCGCTGGCGAACGCGCGGGGATACCCGCGTTTTTCCATCGCGGGAATCAGTACCGATCCAATCGAGGCCGTGTCAGAAGCCGACGAGCCAGAAATACCGCCGAAAAGCATGCTGGCGAAAACATTCACCAGCCCCAAACCGCCCCGCGGACGCCCCACGAAAATCAGGCTGAACTCGATCAACCGGGCGGTGATTTGCCCGGCATTCATGACCAGCCCCATCAGGATGAACAGCGGCAGCGTGATCAGCGTGTAGGAGTTCATACCGGCGAAAAACCGCTGCGGCAGAACCTGGATCAACTGCGGGTCGTCGGCCAGAAAGAAGACGAACGTCGATAGGCCCAGCGAATAGGCGATCGGCACGCCGAAGGCGATCAGGATCAACAGCAGGATCAGCAGAAGCAGCATGATTTACCCAAGACCGGACAATCGTCAGTCCGCTTCGGTCCGGGATTCTCCTCTGAGAGTGTTAGCCACGCGGACAAAGCAATAGAAGATTGCCAGGCTGCAGCCGATCGGCACGCTGACTTGCGCCACCACTCGGGGCAGTTGAGTGGCGGGCATGATGTAGGATCCCGTAGCCGAGATCCAGTGAAAACTCTGCCACAGAATGATCCCGTTGATCATCGCGACCAGGGCCAGCGCCCCAACGTCGGCCCAGCGGCGTGACTCCGGCCCCAGCTTTTCAACAAGGTAGTCAACAGAGATGTGCTCTCGCCGCCCGGCGGCCACGGTCGACCCGATCGCGGTTGTGTAGACGAACAGGATGGTCGCGAATTCATTGGCCCCGACAATACCGGTGTTGAAAACGTAACGAAGCGTTACCAGGGCCACGATGAGGACCAAGATCACCAGCAGGCACACCGAGGCGATCCCCTCCAGCAGCCGCGTCAGAATCTTCTCAGCTTTCTCGAGCGATTGCATGCCGTTTCCTCACTCGCCGGCCCGCGCGATCCGCCGAGCCTCCTCGATTTCTTCCCACGTGAAGTAACCCTTCTCGACAAAGTGTTCGTAGACTGGCTCCACCGCCTTCTTGAATTCAGCAAGATCTTCACCGGTAACGTAGTTCGTCTCCAACGTTTCCGAGAGGAGACGAATGTAGTCGCCTTCGCTTTCCCGGTTCATCTGATCGCTGTAGCGAATTGTCTCGACCGAGACTTCGTCGAATATGCTCCGCAAGGACTCCGGCAACGCCTCGTACCACTCGAGTTTGACCATCAGCGGGTCCGGGCCGATGCTGTAGTTCAAAATGGTCAGGTATTTTTGGACTTCGTGCACCTTCATCTCCCACAGATTCGAAGCGGCGTTGTCGGTTCCATCGATCACTCCCGTCTGGGCCGCCTGATAGACCTCGATAAAAGGGATTTCGTGCGGGTTCGCGCCGAACGCTTGCGTGGTAACGACGTACATTTCTTGTGGCGGTACACGTAGTTTCAGACCCCTCAGGTCATCCAGCGTGCGAATGGGCCGCAAGTTGTTTGTGTGCGTGCGAAAGCCCTGCGAGATGCCGCAGGCAGGAATGTGATAGCCGTTGCGGCGGGCCTCGCGGTTGATACGCGCCGTAAAGTCGCTGTAGATGAGACGCAGTGCCTGGTCCCAGTCTTCGACCAGGAACGGCAGCTCGAACAGGCTGTACTTGATATTGGCATCGACAAAGAGTCCGCCGCGGGTTCCTTGCAGCACTCCGGTCGCGACCATATCCATCACGTCGCGCTCGTTGCCGAGCACTCCGGAGAAATAGTTTTCTACTTGGATGCGGCCGCCGGTCCGTTTCTCGAGCTCTTCCTCGAAAAAGACCATCGACTTGCTGCGAGGGTGTTGCGGCGGCTGCGAATTGGCATAGCGGAAGTGGTAGCGGGAAGCGTCGCGGCCGCACCCAAGGGCCGCCAGTAACAAGAGAGCCGCGATCAGGCGACAAGGAAGAGAATACGAATTCAAGGGAGCTAAGATTCTACCAACTCAGCAGCCGCGGACACTCTGTCATGGCAGGGGTCGCTTTCTTGTCGGCTCAAACATCTTGTGATCATTATGTTTATGCCACAAAAGGCGACCTTCTGCCAACTCTACGACGAGAAATGCGGGTTAGCGGGCTGCTCCAATTAAGGTGAGGAACGGGTCAGGGCGGCCCGGTCGTGCTAAATGCGCAGACTCTCAAACGGGATCGCCGCCAGAATCATCGGCGGCGTCACCACTCGCAAGCGCACCGGACCGGCGCAGTAGAACTCCAGTTCCTACGAAAGATCGGGGTTTTGGTGGAGCCAGCGTCTCCCGTGTTCGGGTAAATCGCCTTCGGAAACGAGCCGCCGCAGGTTCTCGATGGTGTCGATGTCGTACCAGCCGGGCAATCGCTCGGACGCGAGGCCGGCACGTTTGAATGCGCGCTCGGTTTCCGTCAGCGTGGATGCGGTCGACCAGCTCACTTCCTTGAACATTCCGGCTTTGGCTGAACGGCAGCCCACGGCGTAGTAACCGCCATCTGCGGAGGGCCCGAGCACGGCATCGACATCCCCCAATAGCTTGAGCCCGGCTCGAAGATAGTCCGGCGGCAGCGTCGGGCTGTCGCTGCCGACGATGAGCATGCGGTCATGCCCTTGCTGGCTCAGGTCTTCGAAGCAATGGAGCATCTTCTGCCCCAGGTCAGCTCCGCGCTGCAGACCAACGTGGCCGGGACCGGCCAGCTTACGAAACGCTGGCCACTCCTGGTCCGAGTAGAGGTACAGGGAAGCGCTTTCAATTGAGCTTAAGCTTGCCCAGGTGTCTTGAACAAACGCGAAGTGAAGCTTTGCGGCCTGCTTGGCGGTTAGGTGAGACTGCAAGCGTGTCTTTACGGAGCCCGGGATCGGGGCTTTCGCAAAAAGGGCTATGGCGTTGCGCCCTCTTGCGGGCACGGCTCCGAAATTTCTTCGCAAACGCATCGGAACCCTATGTCATAGCTGTAGCTATGCGGTACGAGTTTGAATCGGTCCGAGACGCGCAGCACCCGGACCCTCCTACAGGTAGTAGGTGGATTAAAAAAAGACCCTCCTACGAGGACCCTTTCGATGCCGCTGGGCGCGCCTGGCGGGTCGTTCTCGGGCGACACGGAATAGTAATTCGGAGCATACCAGTCGGCCAGCCACTCCCATACATTGCCCGCCATGTCGTAGAGGCCGTAGCCGTTTTCGCGGAAACTGCCCACGGGCGAGGTGATCTCCCAAGCGTCTTGCCAGCCCGTTCCGCGGTAGTTGGCGTTCTCGTGGCTGAGGGTGTCGCCCCAGGGGTACTTCAGCTCTTCACGGCCCCCTCGCGCGCTGTACTCCCATTCGGCCTCGGTGGGCAGACGGCCTCCGGCCCACTCACAAAACCCCAGCGCATCCGCCCATCGAACGCGCACGATCGGATGGTCTTTCTTGCTCCATTCACGATTGAACTCGGGCGCCTCAGGCAAAGCCTGCCCGGTTGCCGCGGAGAAGGCCAGATAGGCCCCGACCGTGGCGTGGGTCCGGCCGACCCAGAAGCCCTTGGTGAGGGTTACTTCGTGACGGGGAAGCTCGTCATCGTCGCAGTCGTAATCCTCGGTGACGCAACCCATCTGGAACGTTCCGGGCGGAATCCAGGCGTATTCTTGCTCGTCGATGGGGTTGACGCGAGCAGTTCCGGCGAGTAGCTCGGGATTGGCTGGTGCTCCGCTCGGGGTCTCCTGTCCGTAACCGGCCCGCGGGTTCGTGACAGACATGAAAACAAGTCCGCACAGCAGCGCTCCCATTTGGAACCGGCCAGCGATCCAGCCAGCGAGGGAACGATTCACCCTGATGGACAAGCATCGAGACGAGTCTCGACGCGGTATATTCGGGATCAGAGGCCGGGCTCGTACCACGTGGCGCACCCTCTCGTAATTGAGTACATTTGATCCTTCTATCAGTGATACAATGATACCAATGCTCGTCGAGGCGCATCGTGTCGCTGAAATCCTTGGCGGGGCTCAAGTGCTGGGCCGTACCATCAATTCCATTTTCGATCTTGGGGAGGCGGTCGAGCAAGGGTTGCCCAAGAGTTCGTTGCGAAGCAGCGCCCGCCACGCCCATCCCGACCCAACTAACCAGCGGCGGCTGATTTATCAAATCGTGCCGGAAGCGACGTACAAACGACGCCGCGACCGCCTTTCCGCAGCCGAGAGCGAACGCACCGAACGGCTCGCTCGTGTCATCGCTGCCTGCCACTACGTTTGGAACGACGTGGCGGACTCACGGCGTTTCCTCGCGTCTGCTCACCCTGCGCTTGGCGGGAAGACTCCTCTGCAAGCGGCTCTCTCCGAGCTTGGCGCGCGCCAAGTCGAAGAACTTCTCGAAAAGATCTTCCATGGTCTCCCGGCTTGACGAGCCCCTGCGAACTTATCGCATCGCGGATTCCCGCCACCTAATCTTTGACGGCACAGGCGCGGCGGCTCTTGGTGGCCGCTGGAATTCTCCCGGCCGGCGAGTCATTTATGCCTCGGAGACCTGTGCGGGCGCGCTGCTCGAGAAACTGGCTCACACGAACATAGGGCGCGTTCCCAACCGCCAAGTTTACGTGGAAATCGAGATCCCCGCGGGCGTGGAGATCGAGATCCTCAACTCCGCCGGCCTGCCGGGCTGGGATCAGGCGGGGCAGCGAGCAAGCCGAGTGTATGGCGACGCTTGGTACGACGAACAGCGAAGCGCCGTCCTGCTCGTGCCGTCGATTATCACGCGGGTCGAGCGAAACGTGGTCATCAATGAGAATCATCCAGCGTTCCCGAAGATCAAAGCAAGCGCACCTCGCCCGGTGATCTGGGACGAACGCCTATTCCGGTAGCAGTGGGGGTCTCTGCCCAAGTTTCGCCGCGGACCCGGTGATTCGAACACTTGTGGCGCACGCCTCCCGGCGGGCCGCGTCGGCCTCCGGGCCGACGTTGCGCGGGGGCAGCGGCCCCACGTGGCGCAAGGAAATCCTTTGAGTGGAAGAGGAAATCCTACAGGTGGCTGTCGAGAATGCCGGTGACCTTTTCTTTGCCGACCGCACCGACCACCTGCTCGACGACGTTTCCACCTTTGAATAGCAGCAGTGTGGGAATGCCGCGCACCTGATAGCGGGTGGCGGTTCCGGGATTGTTGTCCACGTCGAGCTTGCCGACCTTCGCCCTGCCGTCGTACTCAGTGGCGATCTCATCCACCACCGGTCCCATCTGGCGGCATGGGCCGCACCAAGCCGCCCAGAAATCCACCAGCACTGGAACATCAGACTTTAATACATCCGCATCAAAAGAATCGTCGCTGAAGGTCAGCGTATTCGGTCCGGCCATCAAAATCCTCCGTTGAAGCTAGGTCGGTGCACTTTGGGGGGAATTGCTCACCCCGCCCCTGGACTTTCAGGTTACCAGATCTTCGGAATCGGGCCGTTTCGTCACGATGGCAGCGCCTCACGTGTTCGGGCAAATCGCCTTCGGGCGCGCCAACTCCGCGGCTCCGCCAAGACCCCGATCTTTGGTCCGGACCAGCAACGTCGGTACGCAGGTACGAAGTGCCGTAATGGCGTCAGCGACCCAAGCTCGCCAGAATGTCGTCCTCGTCGGCCTGCTTCGCGGAATCGCTCAAAACCAGCCGTAGCCGGACCTTGCCGCCCAACACGTTCTTGCCGATCCCGATCATCTGATCCATTCGATCCGGGCTCCACTGCGTCTTGTGACAGCGGATCGAAGCGGCCGCGCGGTCGGCGTAGGCGCCGGCGTCGATCGTAGTGGTGATGTACCGTTCGCTCACAGTGCGCAGCCCATTCCGTGCCAGCTCGGTCGGCCAAGCCACGTAGTAGAGCTTGCTCGGACTCGCTTGGAGCCGAGTCGAATCCTGGAAAATCTGCGTCGCCAGATTGCTCGCCACCCGGTGATCGGGGTGCCCGGTGAGCCCGTCGGGGCCCCACGTGATCACCACGTCGGGCCGCACCCGGTCGAAGACCTCGACCAGCCCACGGGCGATCTCGTCTTGCGTTTGCTGCGGCGTCGTCGCGCCGTCCTGGAAGCCGAGCAGCAGCGGTTCATGGATGCCCAGCGCCTCGGCCGAGCAGCGCGCTTCGGCCTCGCGGGCGCGACCCAGCTCGGGACCTTTGGGAATGTCTGTATTCGCGTTGCCCGCCTGCCCCGAGGTCAGCAGCGCCAGGTGGACTTCGTGCCCGGCCTCGGCGTACTTGGCCAGCGCCGCGCCGACCGACGACTCGTCGTCGGGATGGGCGAATACGGCCAAAATAGTCCGCTTGTCCTGCGCCGTACCGAGTGCGGCGAGTCCCACCAAAAGAGTAGGCAAGGCGATCCAAGGTCTCGTCATGGTTTCCATTCTAACCCGCCTGCCGCGAGGTGAACCCCGCGCCGCGATCCCAGTCCTTCTTCGAGCCGATCAAGTGAAACGTCGGATCGGCGGAAACGCGAACAGCGTAGTTGAGATCCTCGTAGCCAGCCAGCCCGCTGTAGACCGACTGCCGCAGCAGATCGGCCAGCGGGAATTTCTTGTTCGCGCCCTGCCGCGAACCGTTGAGATGTTCGGCATCCTCTTGCCGCAAGATCAAAGACAGGGGCATTTTCATCTCGACTGAGGTTATTGGACGGCTGCAGGCCTCGGGGCCTCGCGGCATCCGATGCGAACAAGTCACCGAGCCTTACTTCGCTCGATTCTGCCAAAGGAACTTCCGAATGTCGGAAACAGTAGGCACGCCCCAGCGGGCTAGCAGCACGCGGCCGCTCGCATCGACAATGAACGTCGCCGGCACCGCTTCGGTGCGCAGCTCCGCCAAAGTGACCTCGTTCACGCGATCCACCTGTGAGCGTTCGATACCGGCCGCGATCTCGTAGGGCGGCTTGTGTTTGCCGGACCATGCCGCCAACATCTCAGCGCTGTCCTCCGCATCGACGGGCACTGCATGCATGGCCAGGTCCTGCGGCGAGAAGGCCTGGCGCAGAGCGTTGAACTCAGGCATCTCCTCGACGCAGGCCACGCACCAGGTAGCCATCGTGGCGATCAAGGTCAGGCCGGTCTTGGACGTGAGCGGCGCGCCGTTGTGAGTTAGTTCAAGCTTACTCGCCAGAGGAGGTTTCGGCAGAAAGCGGGTCTTCCAGAAATCCGATGAAGCCAGGTGAGGCGTTAGCTTGGCGGACTCCTTAACGTAGTCTTCCACGACAAACGCTTCGCCGTTAGGCGATTGCTTCGGGTTCTCGTAAACCGTGATCAGCTTGTGCGCCGGTACGTTATCCAGCGCCTGACGTTTACCCGACAACCAGCGAACCTGAAGACGCTTCACCTTGTCGCGGTCGCCGATGCCGATGATCATCGTGCTGCTGTTCTGGCCCGAAAATCCGCTTTCCGGCTGGTACTCGCGAAACAGCTCTGTACTTCCAAGGTTTAGGGTGAGCGCAGTTCCATAGGCGTCTCGCGCGCTCCAGCGGCTCGACTGCGAGGCGCGGTGATTGCCGCCGACCAGCCGGACGGCGACGAATTCATGCTCTTGCCCGATGCGGTCGCCGATGCCGTTGCGCATCAGACGCATTCGAGGCTTGCCAGGACTCCCCAACACCAGGTCGATTCGCCCGTCCCGGTCGTAGTCGAGCAGCGAGAACGAACGGCCGTCGCCGGGGTCGTCGATCCCCGAGATGCCTGAGTAGTCTTCGAAGTAAGCGTCTTCGACGCCGCCGAAGAACAGGTGATTGCGTTCGTTGCCGCTCCAAGAAACGCCTCTCGCAACGCCTTCGAATATGCTTAGCAGGGACTGGTAGAACTGCTCCCACAGGGTTAGATTGTCGCTTTGTCCGCCGTCGTCAGTGCGTACGACCGTACGCCAAAAGGCGCTTCAACTGTCGCCGATCGTGGCCACTTCGGCTGGGATGCTCAGTGAGCCGGCCGGCACGTAGAGGTCGAGGTTTCCGTCGTTGTTGAGGTCCGCGAAGTCTCCGCCAAACCCAAAGTCAGCCGCCTCGACCTGGATTCCCGAGTCGTCCTGACTCGAGACCTTGATGAAGCCCTCGGGCGTGTTGCGCATCAGCGTATTGCCGCGGGCGGATTGCGTGACGATCTCGCTCGACTGCATCTGCTCGGAGACCCGCAGGCCGGCCTTGCTGTACATGTTCGTCGTATAGATGTCGGGCCGGCCGTCGTTGTCGTAGTCGCCGAGCGCACCGCCCATGCCGAAACCGATCTCACCGGTGAATGTGTTGGAGATGTTGGTGAACGTGCCGTCGCCGTTGTTACGCATCAACTCGTTTGGGCCGATTTCGTTGACGACATAGAGGTCCATGTCGCCGTCGAGATCGATGTCAGACCAAGTCGAGGCGAAAGCGCGATGAAACCCCCACTCGTCGCCGGTGGCCGTGGCGCGCTCGAACCGCCCGCCTCCCCGGTTCGTCAGTAGCCAGTCCTGCGGCGCATAGCGCTTCGCCAGGGGGTGGCCGTCTTCGCGCGTGCGGCGGAAGAGTTCGCGAGCTTCGGCGTCGTCCATTAGCGGGAACTTGTCGGGGTAGCTGCCGGTGCGCTCCTTGGCCTTTTCGTTGGCTACCATGATGGCCTCGAAGCCCGCAAGGAAGCGTCCTAGGTAGACGTCGAGCAGCCCGTCGTTGTTATAGTCCGCCATCGAGATGCTCGACACCCAGTTGGGCAGGTCCAACTCAAGCGTGTCGGTGCGGTCGACGAAACGGCCGTCCTCATTGACTAGGTAGCGCGTCGCATCCTCGCGGCTGAAGTGGGTCATGAAGAGATCCGAATCGCCGTCATTGTCCAGGTCGCCAAATGTTGCCCAGCGAATGCCTTCGATGGCCAGCCCGAGCTTCTCGCCAATCTCCTCAAACGTGCCGTCCCCCTTATTACGGAAGAACATCGCGGCCGCGGTTCCAATCAAATAGAAGTCGTCGAAACCGTCGCGGTCGATGTCAACGACCAACGCCTGGACGGGACCAATGCCGCCGCCGTCGCTGCCGACGGGGTTCTCCTGCATTTCGCGAAACATCTCGCGAAAATGCTCCATATCCATCGCGCCTGAGCGAATGTTGAGCACGATGTCGGTAAACATCTCGTCCCGCGGGGACTTGATCGCGCGGCACCAATCTTCCGGGTCAAAGGCGATGTCGCCGAAGTCAGTGAACAAGGGTTGGGCGCCCTCGGCAAACTCAAAGCTTTTCGTTCGAAACCGTGAAATCCGCCAGACGGTCTCTTCCGCGTCACCGACTAATTCGGTGCGCCCTTGCCAATCGAGCGAGAGCTTGCCCTGTATCGCAAACAGCGGGCCCGATTTCAGTTGCGCCAAGCCCTTGAACCCGGCGTCGGTGTGATAGCCGTTCTCTCCCTCGAATCCGCCGCGGATGTTGTAGAAGTTGAAATGGTGGAAGAAGTCGACCGTTGCCAGGAACTCTTCCCACAGGCTGATGTCGCTATTGGCAACCCGCTCGGACCGATTCGTGGGCAACCAGCGGCCGCGCTCGAAGCCAAGGTCTAGAAGTTGCTCTCTCGCTTCGGCCGCCGCCCCGCCGAGGTCAACAACTTGCACTTCGCTGGCGAAAACGTCTCGCCCTCGCTCGTCGGGCAGCCGCAGGTTGGCCACTGATTTCGACAGAGCCGCCAATGGAACGCGCAAGCTCTCGATGGCCGTCTCGCTGCGCACCACCTCATCGGCGCGGCTTTGGAAGGAGTCCCCCGCCGATTTCGTGACTTTGGACGATACAGCGGACGATGCAGCGGCCGGCGGCGCGGCGGCTAGGGCCAGAATGATTTCCGCGTTGCGCGTCGCGGGCGGATAACACATCCGCGCCGAACACACCTGATACTTGAGTGTGGCCTTTACGGGATAATCACCCGGCGCCAGGTCCTGGTCAATCTCGAGATCCGCCCCGATGACGAAATGTTCCTCGTATACCGCCAGCGGCTCCTTGGAGAACTCCGCTTTGAACGGCCGTGGTTCGGGATAGTCGATCCGGCCGATCTTGACGCCGGCGGGAGTGTCGAGCAACAGGCTCGTCGGCTTGAGAAACTCATCGCTAGGCGTGTTGGAGTTGACGTGAAAGCCGCGCGGCAGTGTTGTCTCGAACACGGCACGCACGACGCGGCCGGGTGCAGCGTTTGCGGCCTCGAGCGAGCCCGCGAATTTCACTTGTGGCGCGGAGGTCTGGGTGTGGCCGTTAACAAGAACGAGCAGGCCGAGAAAACAACAAGAGAGTGAATGCAGTTTGAAGCGCAGCTTGAATCTCATCGATGGTCCCCCCATGGATCCGATATCTATATTAATGGGGTATTTAGTTGACTCCAGTAGCCACTACATCTTGGGGGTGGGGGTGCCGGCCCTGGTGGCCTCGACCATTGTCTTATAGGGAGCAGGGTCGGCGGCGACCGCCTGCTGGAGGAGGCGATAGAAAAGTTTGCCGCGCGACCGTGAGGTCCGCCGGTTGAAGCGGAACGTGAACTCGTCCAGGTAGTAGTCCAAATACTCGTGACTGACACGACACGATGGACTCTCGGCAGCAGCTTACTCGCCGATTGCCGCTTCCCGCGCAGCACGGTGACTTCATGGCGGTATCCTTTGTTCTCCAATCCCGCATAGCCTTCCCAGCCGTCGGTGTGCACGAGGCTGCCATTAGCTTCTTCGACAAAGGCTTCCAAGCTCGCCGCTGAGGGCGATCCGCGGAGCCGGATGCGTACCGCGCCCATCCTCCTCGGCAGCAACCGCAACTAACGCTTTGCCAACCATTTGACCTGGACGCCCTCTTCGACTCCGCCCACATACGTTTCGTCCACCTAGCCGATTGCGACCGGGGCGCAAGAACTTGTGCAGCCAGGCAGGCGGCATAGCTACCCAAACCCGACCCGCTGAGCGCGCTGGCCCCGCCTTTTTGCGTTGTCACCCACCAAGCCCGGAACGTCAAGGGCTAAAAGCGCAGCCCGAATCTCACCGATGGTCCCCCCATGGATCCGATATCTATATTATCCGGAATGGGGCATTTAGTTGACGGTCCAGTAGCCACTACATCTTGGGTCAACTAAATACCCCATCTCTATATTATCCGGTGGGGTATTTAGGGTAGCCACTACATCTTGGGGGTGGGGGTGCCGGCCCTGGTGGCCTCGACCATTGTCTTATAGGGAGCAGGGTCGGCGGCGACCGCCTGCTGGAGGAGGCGATAGAAAAGTTTGCCGCGCGACCGTGAGGTCCGCCGGTTGAAGCGGAACGTGAACTCGTCCAGGTAGTAGTCCAAATACTCGTGACTGACAGCCCCCTGGTGGGTCCCCAACAGCCAGCGCTTTAGCAGAGAGGCGACACGATGGACTCTCGGCAGCAGCTTACTCGCCGATTGCCGCTTCCCGCGCAGCACGGTGACTTCATGGCGGTATCCTTTGTTCTCCAATCCCGCATAGCCTTCCCAGCCGTCGGTGTGCACGAGGCTGCCAGGTTGGATAGCTTCTTCGACAAAGGCTTCCAAGCTCGCCGCTGAGGCATCCGCGATCCGACGGAGCCGGATGCGACCCATACCGCGCCCATCCTCCTCGGCAGCAACCGCAACTAACGCTTTGCCAACCATTTCGCGACCTCGGACGCCCTCTTCGACTCCGCCCACATACGTTTCGTCCACCTCCACCCGGCCGACCAGCCGATTGCGACCGGGGCGCACCATGGCGCGGCGGAACTTGTGCAGCCAGGTCCAGGCGGTTACATAGCTACCCAAACCCAAGACCCGCTGCAACTCCAGCGCGCTGGCCCCGCCTTTTTGCGTTGTCACCCACCAAGCCGCCCGGAACCACAACGTCAAGGGCTTGCGGGTGTCCTGGAAAATCGTGCCCGCCGTCACCGAGGCCTGGTAACCGCAGTCGGCGCAGAGCAGCAGATTGCGTTTGCTGGCCCATGAGGACTGGATCCCACAGCGCGGGCACACGAACCCCTCCGGCCAGCGCAGCTTCAGCAGGTACTCCCGGCACGCCTCCTCGGTCGAGAATCGAGCTTCCAACTCGACGAGGTTTCGGGGGTAGTCCTCCTTCATGCCCCCAACCACAACATATTGTGGCTACTGGAGTCAACTAAATACCCCATTTATCCGGAATTTCTAATTTGGATTTTGAGTATACTTTCATTGGCTCTTTGCTGCAAGGGTTTTTTGATCCTTTTTGACCAATGACACGCAGCGGCCCGGTTTTGCGTCCGCTCCGATCGCTGGTTAGACAACCCGGCGCCGCTTCGCGGCTCAAAGGCTCTAAGTGAACAACATTGCGCCTAGCCGGACTAGCCGGAACCGAACAGGGAAAATTTTTCACTCTTGAAAGATTGTTGCGCTTGGCGGACTTGACCCCTCACTTGCGTTCGGGGCTCTGTTCCTGCTTTGCGAACTTTCTGCCACGTTTGGCAAGAACTTCACTCGGGTCACTTCGGGAAGTTCATGCGGCGAAGCAAGTCTTGGAAGCGCGGGTCGGAGCGAATCGGGTCGTAGATGGGGGAACTACTGATTTGGGCGAGCTGCGGGTCGCGCTCGTTAAATGCAACGTCCATCCAGCGGATAGCTGAATCCCAATCGCCCGTGCCGACGTAGACATTAGCGATCATCAGGGCGGGAACATATTCGGTTGTGCGACGGCGCTCCAACTGCTGCGCTATCGCGAGTGCCTCCGGCTGCCGCCCCGCGCGCCCATAGACGTACCCCGAAAACCAGCGGTAGCTCGGGTTGTCGGGGGCGAGAGAGCCGCCCCGCTCGGTCACCTCTACCGCTTCGTCCAGCCGGCCCAGTCCTATCAGCGCCCCCGCCATGTCCCAATAAGCACTGACGTAATCAGGCGCCAGATCCAAGGTGTGTTGCGCTTGACGGAGCGAGTCTTCGTACCGGCGGGCCTGGAGATAGATGTATGCCAGGCGCCGATTCACACTCGCTGATAGCGGATCCGTTTGCAGGGCTCGCTCCCCCTCCGCTACCGCATCAGTGATCCGGCCCATGGTAGTTAAGAAATTTCCATAACTGCTGCGGGTCTCCGCGTCTGCTTGATTCAGCGTCAGCGCGCGCTGATAGGAGGTGTCGGCGGCCTCCCAGTCCCATTCGATAAAACGCGAAATGTACGCCGACGCCGCGTGTGCCCGGGCTTCGGAGTCATCGAGTTCCAGCCCCCGGGACGCCAGATCTCTCGCCTTTTGCGCTATCTCGACTACAGGGAGTGCGCCGAAAATAGCGAGGTTTGTGTAGGCTCGGGCCAAGCCGGCGTGCGCGCGGGCGAAGCTCGGATCCAGCCGGGTAGACTGCTCGAAGTAATCGACGCTTTTCTCCGCCCCTGCCCGAGTGAGCTTGAAGTACTCAAACTCTCCCCGCAGGCAAAGGTTGTAAGCCTCCACGTTCGCCGTCGGACGTTTGAGGGGAGCGGGCTCGGAGCCTCCCGCCAGTTTCACCTGCAGCTTCTCGGCGATACTGCGGGAGACCTCGTCTTGGATATCGAAGACGGCCTCCATCCTGCGGTCGAAGCGCTCCGACCACAACTCGAAGCCGTCGCTGGCGTTGATCAACTGCGCGGTGATGCGCAGCCGCTCGCCGTCGCGCCGGACAGTGCCTTCGACGATGTTCGCGACTCCGAGCGTCGAGGCAACTTCCTTGATGTCGTACCTTTCGCCCTTGAAGCGGAAGACCGAGCTGCGGGCAGCGACCTTGAGGCCGCCGACTTTCGAGAGGGCGTTGATCAGCTCGTCCGTCATGCCGTCGGAAAAGTATTCGAAGTCCGGGTCGCCGCTGCTGTTGATAAACGGCATGATGGCGACGGAAGGGGAAGTTTCGCTCGGGACCGGAGCGACTGGCGCCTCGACGCTACCCCGACCGACGAAAAGGGCCACCGCGACAACCGCGGCCGCAGCCACGCCGAGCAGCACCTTTCGTACGAGTCCAGCGTGCTGCTCCTGGCCGTCGGAAGCAGCGCCAACATCGGCGGCCCCCTGTGCTGCCGCGACGCTCACCACCGCGGACTTAGCGGACTTGAGCTTCTCCCCCAAGTTCCGCAGATCAACGATCATCTCAGCGGCGCTCTGATAACGATTCGCCGTATCCTTCGCCAGGCACTTGTTGACGAGGAACTCCAACTCCGTTGGTACGCCGGTGCGAACGCCGGTCAACGGCTCGGGCTCTTCGTGGGCGATCTCATACAGCAGTGCCTGGTCGTAGACGCCCTTGAACGGAGGCTGACCGCAGATCATCTCGTAGAGCACGCACCCAAACGCCCAAATGTCGGTGCGGTGATCGACCCGCGCCCCCTGGGCCTGCTCCGGGCTCATGTAGGCAACGGTACCCAACGTCGTGCCGAGTTGCGTCAGCTTCGAACCCTCGGTCAGCAGGGCCAACCCGAAGTCCAGCACGGTAACGTGGCCCTTGTCGTCGACGATGATGTTGGCGGGTTTGATGTCGCGGTGCACGACGCCCTTTTCGTGAGCAGCCTGCAGAGCCGCGGCGATCTGCTGGGCGATGCCGAGTGCTTCAGGAATCTTCAGCGGTCCTTGCTCGATGCGCTTGTCGAGGCTTTCACCTTCGACGAACTCCATGGCGATGAAGCTCCGGCCTTCGGCCTCATCGATTTCGTAGACGCGGCAGATGTTGGGGTGACTCAGCGCCGCGGCGGCCTTTGCTTCTCTGTGGAAACGCTTACGGGCTTCCTCGTCCTCCAGCAGGTGAGCGGCGAGAAATTTCAGCGCCACTGTGCGCTCAAGCTTCGTATCCTCGGCCTTATAGACGACTCCCATGGCGCCTTCACCGACCTTTGCGGTGACCTTGTAATGAGAAATCGTTTGGCCGATCATGATGCAGTCAGAGGGACCTGCCGAGATTGTACCGTGAATGGGCAGTTCTGGGAAGGATTTCTCTGAAGAAATGGGAAACGGGCGGTTACTGGCGTTTGGATGAGCCGTCACTGGCTTCGGACACGTCACTGGCTTCGGACACGTCACTGGCGTTCTGACCTGTCACTGGCGTTCTGACCTGTCACTGGCGTTCCAGGCTCTGTTGGTGAACAGCAGTTCCCCCCCGCTTTCCAGCAAGGGGAACAGTTTCTGCTTGCCAGCCAACCGTTCGATTCGCGTACGCTGGTCCACGAACGTGGCTAAGTAGTACCTGTCCTCGCTCCGCCAGCGGGCAGCGAATTCCGCGTCATCAATGAACACGGCCAGGGCCCCCGGCTCGTTCGACCCGTACTCGAGGTTGTTCTTGCGGCCATTGAGCAGCAGCCCCTCACGGTTCGCGTAGAAAAAGATCGAAGAGAACGAATAATACTGATCGTCGGCAATGAACGTGCCAGGCGGCGCCCGGCGCAGCGCCTCGGCCAACTGCCTGGAAGAAAAGTAGGGGTCGAACGCCACCAGGGCGACGCGCGCGGCATGGAAGAACAGCACCATCATCAGCACTATCGCTCCGACACGATAGCGCTCGCGCCGCTGCCAGGAGCCGATTGCACCGAGAAGAAAAGCCGCTCCCGCGAGGATGAGGGGCACTCGCAGGTAAGCGAACGAGGACAAGGTCAAGTCCTGCATGTGTCCCAGCGAAAGAGTGTAGGAACCTGGGTTCTGTGTCAGGGCCGTCGAGATGTCGCCCGGAGTTGCGACGTCTCGCACGGCGAATAGAATGGCAATCACCGCGACGAACGCGGCTCCGGCCGTCACCGAGACCGCTTTGGCCCCTCGCCGAACCCAACTGCCTCCTTCCGCGACGGCCGAGCCGATCAAAAGGGCGAACGCCGGATAGCAGGGCATCGTGTAGTATTCCTGACTGCTCGAGAAAGAAAAGAATACGAGGACAAACACGGCCCAGCACAGCGCCAGCAACCGTATTTTCCCGCCCCTGCCGGCGGGCTTGAAGCTGAGCCGGGCCGCGGCTGGAAAAAACGCGCTCCAAGGGAACATCCACAGCATTTGAGACAACCAGAACTGCGCCAGCGGCACGGTGTTGTAGTCCCTGGGATAGCGAACATTCAAGTAACGCAGCAGATGCTCGTTGATGAAATATCGCCAAAAGAAGCCGCGGTACTGCCCTGGGCCGCTTGTCATCGTGAAATCGAAGTAGGGCGGATTCCGCAATACAGCCAGGATGTGCCAAGGAGCCGCGATCAGCAAGAAAACGCCCACTGCCGAGGGCACGTGCAGCTGCTGCCACGGGCGGCGCGAGAAAAGTTGCCGCGTAGCCAGCATATAGAGCAAACCCGCCCCAAGCGGAACCGCCAGCGCGATCATCCCTTTGAGGAGAACGCCGAGCCCCAGGCCGGCTCCCAGCACGAGTGCCCAGCGGCGCGGATGGGGTTCATCGTCGTCGACGGCGCGCGCGAATCCCAAAAGCGCCGCGGTCACAGCAAGAGTCAGTGCAACGTCCGGGATGCGGACGCGCGTGAACAGGAACAATCCGGCGCAGCTTGCCAAGCTGAGGCCCGCGTAGAGCCCGGCGCGAGCCGAAAACGCCCAGCGGCCGAAACACGCCGTGACCCAGCACAATGCAATCGCCGCCAGCGCCATGGGAATCCTCGCAGCCCAATCGTGGACCCCAAAAACCGCATAGGAGGCGGCCATCAGCCAGTAATTGAGCGGCGCCTTATCGACGTAGAGGACCCCGTTGAGGCGTCCCGTTACCCAGTCGCCCGATGCCAGCATGTTGCGGGCGATGGTGGCGTTCACCGAGTCGACATCGTCCATCAACGCCGGCGGACTGATGATGCAACCCAGGAAGATGACGGCCGCAACCGCGATGACCACGACGTCGTTTCTATCGCAGGCCGAATGCAGCTTCTTCCAAGGGGCGCCGCCGAGGGCTCGAGGCATATCCCTACCAGTGGAGCAGACCTGTCAAGGGCGATCAAGCAACTTGGCGGCAGGGAGCCGCTGAGCGGGGCGAAGTTCTTCCCAGAGCTGCCGCAGTTCGTCGATTTCCAACTGTTGCGCCCGCCGCCGAGTTATTTCGAGCGCTGCCAAGGCCGTGCGGTCAAAAGCGCCGGACAAGTTGTTGCGCAGCATCTTCCGCCGCTGCCGAAAACACAATTTGAGAAAACTGAGGAACTCGGCGTCGGGCCGGGCGCCGCCGCGCATCTCGAGTTGAACCAGCGCGGAGGTGACCTTTGGCGGCGGTTGAAAGGCGCTTGCAGGAACGCGGAACAACAGCTTGGGGTCGGCGTAGAGCTGGCACAGCACGCTCAAATAGGCGTAGTCCCGAGTTCCTTTGCCGGCTACGATACGATCCGCTACTTCCTTTTGAACGAGCAGCAGCGCCGCCGATAGCCGTTCGTGAACCTGGAAGATTCGGCGGACGATGGGCGAGGTGATGTAGTAGGGAAGATTGCCGGTGACCGCGATTCTTTCGCCCGATCTTGCGCCGATCAACGCTTCAAGGTCGATCTCGAGTATATCTCCGTGAATCACTTCTAATGCTTTCGATTCACGGAACTTATCCTTGAGAAAGTCGGCGAGTTGACTGTCGATTTCTATTGCCAGCACACGCGCGCCTCTTGACAGCAGCCGTTCGGTCAAAGCGCCCCGGCCCGGGCCGATCTCGACCACCCACTCGCCCGGTTGAATCCCAAGACTCGAGGCAATGCGGTCGAGAATTCCGGGATCTCGCAGGAAATGCTGCCCCCAACGGGGCCGTCGAGATCCGGCCGGCATGACTTTCCAGTGTACCGGCCTGAGGGGAACCGCAGTCAGCGGCAAGAGCGGACTTTGACAGAGCGCCCATAAATCGCAAATAATGAACCCGGATAGGCGGGCGACCCGAGTGCGCCAGCCTGATTCAAGATCCAACGGAGGAACGATGAGCCACACCTATGAGGAACTGAAACACACGAAAATGGCAGATCTGCGCAAGATCGCCTCGGAGATCGACCACGAGGCTGTCAAGGGCTACACGCAGTTCCATAAGGACCAGCTTCTTCTCGCGATCTGCAAAGCGCTCGGGATCGAGGCTCACGAACACCACGAAGTCGTGGGAATCAACAAGAGAGCGATCAAAACCCAGATCCGCGAGCTAAAGGTAAAACGCGACGCAGCGCTGCATGCGCCAAAGGAACTGAAACAAGTCCGCCGAGAGATTCATAAACTCAAGCGAGCCCTGCATAAAGCCACTGTTTGACCGTTTTCCCAGCGTGATTGGGTAACCTGCGATTCCGCCGCGCAAGTGACCAATCGAGGATCAGCCTGATCCAACGATGCCGAATCATGGACCCGACCACATCGAAGTCGCGCGCTCAGCGGCTGTCCCGGTCCTCGCGAATCAGTTCCACAACGTTGTCGCTCGGAGGCAGCGAAGCGACAAGAGCTTCCAGTTCGTCGCTACTCCCTCGCATACGGCGCAAACGGGCGCGCTCTTCGGCGGCAGCCGTGAGAACGGCCAGCACATAAGAATTCAGGCAGAGTTGCCCAATACAAGATGAGCCTAGGATGATCCTCAAAGCAAGCGGGTCAGGGCACACTGCGAGCGTGGTACGATTTCGCAAGGACAATTGCCCTGCCGCGGAGACCGACAACGTTGTAGTTGGGGCAACGGCAGTAGCGAAGGCCCGCCCAAAACAAGACTCGGTGATTCCGTTCCATGTCTACAAAGCAATTGTCCGGCCAGATCCGAAAGGGGTTTAGTCCGGCAGATTTTTTGCGCACCGCCGCAAGCTGGCGTGCCTGCCTGAGACGACACTCTATTGTGGCGGCAGGCAAGAAATATTCCGCGTTGTGCGCAGTGCTGGGTCTGTTCGTGGCATCGGCTGCGGGCGCGGAATGGCGGCAGTTCTTGGGGCCGAATCGCGACGGAGTCTACCTTGGCGACGATCTGGCCGAGGAATGGCCGGCCTCGGGTCCGCCAACGATTTGGGAGCGCCCGGTCGGCCAAGGGTTTAGCAACCCCGTTGTCGCCAACGGCCGCTTGATCCTGTTCCACCGTGAAGGCGGCAACGAAGTTGTTGAGGCGCTGGATGCCGGAACGGGAAAACCGCTTTGGTCGTTCGACTACCCCACGACCTACCGGGACGACTTCGGCTTTGACGAGGGACCGCGTGCTAGTCCGGTGGTGGTGGGCGGGCAAGTTTACACCTTCGGCGCACAGGGCGTCCTGCACTGTTTGCAATTCGTCTCGGGCAGAAAGATATGGAGCCTCGACACCCACAAAGAATTCGGTGTCCGAAAGGGATATTTCGGAGCGGCCGGCACGCCGCTTGTGGAGGGCACGCGTCTTTTCCTCAATGCAGGTGGCGCCGGCGGCGCGGGCGTGGCGGCGATTGACAAGGACACGGGCCGCGTATTGTGGACAGCCAGCGATGACCCTGCCAGTCACGCTTCGGCGGTGGCGGCGACGTTTGGAGGGAAGCCGCACGTTCTTTTCTTTACGCGGACGGGATTGCTAGGGGTCCATCCCAAGACAGGCGAGATCTTTTTCCAGCGCCGCTGGCGGGCTCGCAGCAACGCTTCGGCCAACGCGGCGACGCCACTGGTGATCGGGGACCGCATCTTCCTTTCAGCCAGTTATGGGACCGGTGCAATCCTGCTGAAGGTGAAGGGCGGGGAACTCGAAAAGGTCTGGTCGTCCGACGATTCTCTTACGAACCACTATTCCACGAGCGTTCATCACGACGGCTATCTCTACGGCTTCCATGGCCGGCAGGAATATGGCCCGAGTTTGCGCTGCATTGAGCTGAACACGGGCAAGGTTCAATGGAGTGAAGAGAGCTTTGGGGCCGGGTCGATCACGCGAGCGGGTGATCGTCTTCTTATCCTTCGCGAGAATGGGGAACTGCTGCTGGCAAAGGCTTCGCCGGCGAGCTTCCAAGTCGTTTCGCGAGCGCAGATTCTGCAAGGAACCGTGCGCGCTTATCCGGCCATTGCGAACGGGCTTCTTTATGCGCGCAATACCGACACTCTGGTTTGCGTCCGGCTGAAGAAATGAGATGGCCGGCTAACCCCGGCTAGCCCGGCGTTAGCCCGCCTTTCACAGTGCGCCTTTTCGGCGCGGACACCCTGTGGGAGGAAGGAGCCCACCCATGTAGTTGTCGGTAAGCATGAAAGCTGACGAGCGGCGCGGCCGGGTAATCGGCCGGGCGGAAGCCTCGTGACAAAGTCCAGAGAAAGCTGGGCGAGCAAGCTGGCAGGCCGTAACGCGCAGTCCAGCCTGAGCAGGCCTCGAAAGGGAAATCGTGGACGCCGACCCGCCTGAGATACGCGAGCATGTTGACGTCGTGCGTTTTGCCGTCGGTAATTGGATAAAGCTGGGGATGGCGCCAACAGGTCCAGCAGCGTGTGCATCTTGACGGCAGCTTTGTGCTTGCGGAACTTGGCCCAGGGGAACAGCGACAGGCAGAGGTCGATGGTGGTCGAGTCCAGCGCGTACAGACTCTGACTGAGATCCACGCCGATCGGATCGCGGGCGTACAAGGGCCGCGCGATGCGGCCTTCGATTTCATCGTGCAGCCAGAGGTGCTTGGCCGCTCGGCGCTTTGGAAGGACGGGCCAGTTGCGGCCTCGAACGGTACAGATAGAAGTAGTGGTCGTTGTAAATCAGCCGTCGGGCCGTCTCGTTCGCTTCCTTCAGATTGAGGATGAAGGATTTGGCGAACATCTGCTCAAGGTCGATTCCGGTCTCGCAGGTGAAGGTCTGGTCGCCTCTGAGGGTAAGGTCGAGGAGCCGGTCCTTGAGGGTCATGCGAGACTGGAATTGGCTTCGCACATGGTCGAGGGCGTCCAAGATTCGCAGTACGCTCACAATGTGGCTTTTCTGGGATTTGTTCCGAGACCTGCAGCAGCAGGTGCATTGCGACAGGCGGAATGTCCAAGCTGTCCATTAGGTGATCGGAGGCGGAGCGGAGCGGATCCATCTGATCGACCCCAGGCGGGCCGAGGAAGACGTTGCGGCGATAGTCCCTATAGTCGATCACGCTGAGTTGCTCGGCCGGGACGTGGGGGAGCAAACCTTGCCCGCTTGGTCGAGGGTGTCGTAGATCATCACCGGCGCATGGTTGGCCACTTGCAAGCAGATTAGGTTGAGCAGCGTACTCTTGCCGCTCCCGCTCGCTCCGGCGAAGAGTGCGTGACCTCGGCCGAAGGACTTGAGTGGAAGAAACACGGGGTGGCCGCTGGGCACGGTGTCGCCGACGAAGATTTCCCCGGCCAGCTGGCCAGGCTGGGGCTCTTCGAAAAGCTTGCTCTCGGGTTCGAGTTGACGGGCGACCTTAAAATCCTGAATGCGCACCCAATTGAAGATCGTCTCGACCCATTCAGGATTCGTCGAGCGCAGAGCTAACTAACAGCCCTTGCTCTGTCCGAGAAAATGTGTCACACTGAGCATAGCTGTGACACATTGGAGGCCCAATTGAAGTCATTATCCATTCGCGAGGTGCGCAGCGAGATTCCACGCTTGGAAGAGATCCTTGCAAGCGAGGGCGAACTCGTCATCACCCGCAGAGGCCGGCCCATCGCACGGTTGCTTCCAGCGCGCACGGAGGCGAAGCCTCCATCTAATGCCAAGCTGCGCTCCCGCATGAAACGCCTGACGGAAGGCAGTGAGTTCTTGGTTCGGCAGGACCGCGACGAACGCTAATGCCCGCCCCGTATGTTGACACCAGCGCGTTGGCAAAATGGTATTTGAATGAACCGCGTTCCGAGGACTTCGCGAAGTACATCCAAGCGGAGCGGCGTGTAGCCATCAGCCGGCTGACCGTTGTCGAGCTGAGGTGTCTTCTGGGACGGCGCAGGCGGGCAAGGCATCTCACCACCGCACTCGAAAGAGAAATTTTGCAGGCCTTTCAATCCCACGTGCAGCACGGTTTTCTGACGGTTCACCGGCTGGAGGACCATCATGCTCTGCGGGCAGATGAGTTGATCGAACAACTTAAAGAGGAACCCCTTCGAACCCTCGACGCATTGCACTTGGCGATCACGCTTGACTTGGGCTGCCAGCGAATTGCGACTGCCGATCGGGTCATGGCAACCGCGGCCACTAAGCTCGGCATTAATGTGGACCGATTCGACTAGATCCAGTTTGCAACTTGCGCGGCAATGTGCGATCGTCTGAACATGCGATCGTCTGAACAAGGGAGGCAGTCATGAGCAAGAACCTAACCCGTAGAGACTTTGTTGCCGGCGCGGTGGTCAGCCCGTCCGCGGCGAATGCAGCCAACGTTGGAACCCGGCAAACGCTGCCGGCGCGGCCCTTTGGACGCACTGGGTTGAATCCCTCGATCCTGGCGCTTGGCTGTGGGAACCGGCTGTGGATGGCCTACGGCGTGGAAGAGCGCGGTATCGAAGCCATCAACCTGGCGCTCGAGCTGGGCATCAACTACATGGATACAGCCCAGGCCTACGGCGACGGCAAGAGCGAGACCTGGGTCGGCAAGGCCACCAAGCATCGCCGCAAAGACATCATCCTGGCCACGAAGACGCAGGCGCGAACGGCTGATGAAGTCTTACGCCGCTGCGAAGAGAGCTTAAAGCGGCTGCAGACCGGCCAGCTCGACGTGCTTCACATTCACAGCCTTCGCTCCCCGGAAGATCTAGCCGCGATCGAAAAGGGAGGTGCAGTGAAGGCGCTCTACAAGTTGCGAGACCAGAAGATGGTCCGCTTCATCGGCATCACCTCGCACGCCGACCCAATTTCGCTGCGCAAGGCTCTTGAGCGCCACGATTTCGACTGCACGCAGATGGCGCTGAACGCTGGACAGCAGGGCCACAGCCCCGACGGCTCAGGCTTCTGGAAGAAGGACCCCGCTGATGTATTCAGCGAGGCCATTCCTCACCAGCCGGATGACCAGAGCTTCGAAAAAGTAGCGCTGCCCACGGCTGTGCGCAAGAACCTCGGCATCATCGCCATGAAAGTCACGGGCCAGGAAAGCTTGATTGGCAGCGGTCCCGGCAAGTCGGAAACCGCCCGATTGCTGCGATACGCACTTTCACTGCCGGTAAGCGTAGCGACCTGCGGCATGCCGAAACTGGACTTCATTCGCCAAAACACCGAAACGGCACGAAACTTCCAGCCGATGCCGGCGCCGGAGATGAAGGAATTTACCGAGAAAATCTCCGCCGCGAACAAACTGGCGCTCGATCGCCGCTTCCGCGACCACGAAGACGCCTAGCCCCGCCTAGACCGCGCCGCTGCCGGTGGCAGCCAAGCGGGGTTGCAACGAGCGTTGTGCCTCGATCGCCCTGAGCGCGCCTTCGAGGATGCGCCGGACCTCCTCGCGCCCATAAGGCTCCACCAATAAATCGTAGGCCCCTCTCCACAGCACCTCAGACCAAAGTCTTTCGTCGGCGAATCCAGAGGCCACCACGACGCTGGCCGAGATTCCGTAGTCGACGAGGAACTTGAAGATGTCACACCAGTTGCCATCCGTCAAACTGACATCGATGATGACAATTTCCAGCGGAGGACGAGTTTGAAGAAGAGCCCGGGCCTGGCGGCAGTCCTCCGCCGTAAGTACGCTGAGCGTGAGGCGGTCGAGGTTCTCGAGAAGCGGCAGACGGCGCTCGCGGGACATGACCACCAGGGCCGTTGCACCGTGTAACACGTGCATGCCTCCAGCGGCAATTGCGAGGATGGCCCGGTTTCGAGGCGCGATCGCCGACCTTCGGCTAGTCAGGTGCCGGGAGGGCAGATCGCTAATCTAGAACCGGACACCGAGTCATCAAGTTCGCGCTACTATTCTGCCGCAGTCGGCGCTTCAGTGTCAACTAATTTTTCACTGATTTTCGAAAAACTATCCCTATTTGTTCTTATGGATGATTGAATTGGCTGCGGCAGTTCTCATTTCTCGCCACGTGGCAAGAAAAGCGGGCTAGGCCCAATACTGTCTACTTAGAGCCTTGCAGTCGCGGACAGAGCTTTTGTAGCCGCGAAGCGGCGCAGGATCGTAGCCCATGGGTGGAGCGAAGCGGAACCCTGGGTCCGAGACCCTGCGAGGTAAGCCCCGGACGGGGCGTAGGAAAACAAACAGCATGATTCTGACAGCGGATCCATCCGTCTTGCTCCGAAAGAAATACAACGACTTGGGCCAGCGAAACCATTAAAGTCGACAGTATTGGGACCCGGCCCAGAGACAGCCCAGAGGCCCATTTGCCAAACAGCACGCCGGGATGGGAGAATCACGGATTCTCGCGGCAAGACCAGCCTCTCACACCCCCCCCATGAGCAAGATACAACGCGCACTCCTCAGTGTTACCGATAAGACAGGAATTGCCGGCTTCGCCAGCCGTCTGGCGGAGCAAGGCGTCGAGCTGGTCTCAACCGGAGGCACCGCCCGGCTGCTGCGGGAGTCCGGGCTCGAGGTGCGCGATGTATCCGAGCTGACTGGATTTCCCGAGATGCTGGACGGGCGAGTGAAGACGCTCCACCCGAAGGTCGCCGGGGGGGTCTTGGCGATTCGTTCCAACGATCAGCACATGGCGGCGCTGGCCGAGCACCAGATAGACGCGATCGATATGGTTGTCGTGAACCTCTATGCCTTTGAGAAAGCGGCGGCGCGCGCCGGGGCTGCGTTCGATCAGATCATGGAGAACATCGACATCGGCGGTCCCACCATGATCCGCGCCGCGGCGAAGAATTTTCAGGACGTGGCTGTCGTTACCGACCCCGCCGACTACGACCGCGTCGCGGCGGAACTGGAACACAATGACTCCCAGCTTTCCGGCGAAACTCATTGGCGCCTGGCGCAACGTGCGTTTCGTCTTACCGCTGGCTACGATCGGGCGATCAGCGCCAAGCTCGACCGGATTTCACCTTCCGGTGAAGTGGCGGCGGAGGATGAAGGTCCCCTGCCCGAGACGCTCGATGTGCGGGTGTCGAAGACTCATGAGTTGCGCTACGGCGAGAACCCCCACCAGAACGCGGCGCTCTACGCGTCGGGGCCGGGCGGCATCGCGGCGGCACGCAAGCTCCACGGCAAGGAGCTTTCCTTCAACAATCTGGTGGACCTGGACGCCGCCTGGCAGTTGATCCAAGAGTTCGAGCAGCCGGCGGCGGCGGTCATCAAACACACCAATCCATGCGGCTGCGCCGAACAAGCTACAGCGGCCGAGGCTTTCCGCAAAGCTCTGGAGTGTGACCCGGTTTCCGCTTTTGGGTCGGTGCTGGCGTTCAACCGCCTACTCGATGGCGAAGCGGCCGAAGCGGTTTCGGGGCTCTTCGTCGAAGCGATCTCGGCCCCCGGGTACAGCCCCGCGGCCTTGGAGATCCTGACAAAGAAGAAGAATCTGCGACTACTGGAGGTGACTGCGGAGGCGCAAGGTCCCGCGGTCAAAAGCATTTCGGGTGGTTATCTAGTCCAGACCCAAGACAAGCTTGGCTGGAGCCCGGATAAGATCCAAGTCGTCAGCGCGCGCAAACCCTCCGAGGATGAGCTGGCGGCTCTGGAGTTCGGCTGGAAAATAGTCAAACACGTCAAGTCCAATGCCATCGTGTATGCGCGGCGCGGCCAAACGGTTGGCGTCGGAGCCGGTCAGATGAGCCGCGTCGATGCCGCGCGCATAGGGGCTGGCAAAGCCGTGCTGCCACTGGAAGGAACCGTGGCCGCCTCGGACGCCTTCTTCCCTTTTCCGGACGGAGTCGAGGAGATTGCTAAACACGGCGTGACGGCGGTCGTTCAGCCTGGCGGCTCCAAGCGCGACCAGGAAGTCATTGACGCTGCTAACCGCCTGGGATTGGCGATGGTGTTTACGGGAGTTCGGCACTTCCGGCATTAGTCCTAGGCTCTCAGAGGCGATGGCGGTTTACGAGGATTGCGAGCAGTGAGTCGGAGGGTTTGCGGTTGAGTTTCAAGCGGGACTGGGTTTCTCCTGCTCGACACTCAGAGCCCAGCGCGTGAGCGCTGGGTCAAGCGGGGCGAACATGAGCATGAGCCACGTTCACGTGGCTTGGTCTCCTTTAGGCCGGTCCTTTTAGGGCCGGTTGACCAGCCCTCCCGAAGTTGTTCCTCAGCCCGTTTCAACGGGCTTTCATTCCGCCCTGATCACGACCGTCTCGCGGCAACTACGAAAAGGCGCGTCGTCCCCGAGGTGGCGCGCGCCTCCTGGCGGGCAGCGTCGGCCTCCGGGCCGACGTAGCGTGTCGTCGCCTGCATCGACCTTTCGAAACCCTGCCAGTCACGTGTGGCGGCTGTGTTAGTACCTGGATAGTGAAATCCTTGCCAAACGTGGCAGAAACTTTCGGAAACCAAAATCAGAGCCGCGCGCGTAAGCAAGTGGTTTCTGCTTTGGCGTGATCATCTGACAGCGGCCGACGCGCCCCCGTTTGGGTTGCGGCTGGTCCGCGTTAGGTGGCTCATGCTTGCTTTTCTGTCACCTCTCCTCGATGCGGTAGAGGTGAGATTCGGTGCGCAGGAAGATAGCGGCTCCCGAGACCGCGATGGACGCCAGGGTTCGCTTGCCTAGCTGATTCTGGGCCAGCTTGTTGAACTTCCGGCCCGCTGTGATGACGGTGGTCTGGCCGCTTTCGTTCAGGAAATAGATTCTCCCGTCCACATATACGGGAGAAGCGGCAAAGCTGCCTTTAAGCCGCGCCTGCCAGTGCTGCCGCCCCGTCTTCGCGTCCAAACACGTCGCAACGCCGCGGTCGCTGATGAAATATATCTCCTCTTCCACCAGCAGAGGCGACGGGGTCAGCGGCACCCCGCGGCTCGACCGCCAGGCGATGTGAGAAGAGGTGACGTCACCGCGGCCATCCGGGCGAACGGCGAAAAGGGTTTGGTTGTAGAAACCCGAGGTCAAGTACACCAGCCCGTGGCCGAAGAGCGGTCTGGGCACGGCCGAGAAGCCGTCGAACCGGATCCACCAAAGCTCTTCACCGGTCTCCAGATCGTAGGAACCAGCGCGATCGCCGCCGGTGCTGACCACCTGCCGGGAGTCGCCCGCGTCGATTACCAACGGTGTCGAAAAAGCCATCCGGGCGTTGGGCCGTCGTGTTTGCCAACGGATCCGCCCCGTGTTCTTGTCCAGGGCGGCGACATATTGGACGTCGGTCCCGTCGCAATTGACGATTAGCAGATCTCCCGACAGGGCGGGCGAGCCGCCGGGCCCGTGGCCATGCTGGTAGCGAAGTTGCTGATTCTTCCACACCACTTCGCCGTCGCGGGTGAGCGCGGCGGTCCCCAGAGTGCCGAAATGAACATACACGTGCTCGCCCTCGATAATCGGAGTCGGCGAGGCGTAGCTGTTCTTCGGGTGAATAGAGGGTGGCCGCGTAAAGCGAAAGACTTCGACGTCATGCCGCACTTGCCCTGTTTCGGCATCCAAGGAGATGGCATGCAGCGACCGGCCCCGCTCCTCCGAGGTGGTCAGCCACACCTCGTTTCCGGCAATAACGGGAGACGACCAGCCCCGTCCTGGCAGAGGCGTTTTCCAGGCGATGTTCTCGGATTCGCTCCACGTGAGTGGCACGCCCTTGTCATCGGAGTAACCCTGTCCAGAAGGACCACGGAATTCGGGCCAATCGGCTGCGGGCAACAGTTGAGGCGCCGCCGGGCCGGCCAAGGCGGCGACAAGCCCCAGCCCAACAACCGGCCGGCAAAGCAAAAGAGACATGTTTCCACTTATAGCGCAAATAGGCCGGACGCCCCGCCGCGCCCGCCGCCGGGTGTGCCGAGTCAGTGAAAAGACGCCGTCTTCCAACGGAGTCCAGGGCAGCCGCTTGTGAAGGTTTCGGGCCTCAAGCCTCGGCTACGCGCTCGGCTGCGGGCTGCCGTCCGGACCGCAACAGCACCGCCGCGCTGCCGAGGGCCGCCGTCGCCCAAGCAGCGATCGTCGCATAGGCCGCGCCGCTCAAGCCGTAGGAGGGGACCCATGCCAGTGAGCCGAAGAGACACACGGCAGCGCTGGCTGAATAAAGCGGAACTTGCACGCGAAACAATCTTGCGGCGGTCAGCGCATAGCCCAACACGGAGCTGAGGTAGGTTAGCACGGCTCCGGCGGATAACCAAACAAACACGCTCGAGTAGCCGGCGTAGTTCTCCCGATAAACAAAGGAGAGTATCTCCGCGCCAAAGACAAGGGCCGCGCCCAGGCAGACAAGGCCGACCAGCAAAGCGGCGAAGAGCATATAACAAAGCAGGCGCAGGAACGACTCGCGGTCGCCGGAGCCATGGCGGGCCAAGCCCGCCAGCCCGGCCTGCCCGAGCGCCTGGACCAGCGTGTTTCCGGTGACCATCAGGTGAGTCAGTGCCGTGTAGTAGCCCAATGCTTCGACTCCCAAATGGGCCGAAACGACATAGCGAGGCAGGTTCACGTTGAGGCTGAGAAGCGTGGCAACGATACCGAGAGGAAGCGTCAGACCGAGAAGCCTCTTGAGCGATGCCCGGCCCAGGGGGCGGACCGGCTCACCTGAAACAAGCGGCCGGACCCATCGTGATTCGTACAGCGCAAGAACAACCACATAGCAGCCGGCCACGCCGAACAGTCCAGCGGCAGGACTTGCAAACCAGGATAGTCCGGCCCAAAGCGCGAATGGAGCAATCACCCCCTTGATGCATGCCGCAGCCGCGATTCGGCGCCAATGCTCGTGTTTTTGGAGAACCCCCGTGCACAGGTCACTCGCGCCTTCGACGGCCTTGACCAGCGCGACAGCGAGTACGACCCGTATCGTGCCGCTTGTTGGAGCGACGGCTGCCAGCAAGCAAGCAACAACCACAATCGCAAAGACCGTCGCCAGGAGACGGAGGCGCGCGTAGTCGGCAAACGAATACTCGCACCCAGCGTCGGTCACGATCGCGGACCGCAACTGAAGCTTCGAGAAGAGCATGATGGGTGTGGTCAGGGCCAGTCCCAATCCAAATTGCCCGACCATGGCCGGCGTGCCGCACTTCGCCAGTACAACGAGCATGGCCGCCTGAGAAAGCGTATAGATCACGTTGCCGCTGAGGGCGAGGAACAGATGGCTTCGGAACACCCCGATCCTTAGAGGGGCGAATATTCGAGGCATACTTCAATTGCATCGGCGTTTCGGCGCGGCGTGTGCATATGTTGCCGGCGTAGCGCGCCCGTGGCGCGCGCATTGTTGCCTGCCGTGTCGCCATTCCTGGCGACATTGCGTGGACGGTAGTCCACGTCTGGAGTTTCTACATTTCCCGGGCTTGCGGTCCGCCGCCCGAACCACGCTCTGGCTTCCAGCCCCAAAACCCTGCTTCCGGTAACCAGCCGTCAAAATATTCCCGCGGCCCTGTTTCTTCAAGCACTTAGACCCCACTCGCCCCGCCTTGCGAGCCAACAAGCCGGACCCCGCCTGCTACAATGAGAACGGTATCCAGTAGCGCACCAGCCCGCGAGGCAAAGCTGGAAACAAGCAAGCTGGCGACAAGCCGATGTGGCGCACGTCTCCAGACGTGCCGTGTCGCCATTCCTGGCGACATGTCTTAGTGGCATGGTCTTACTGGGATAGTCTTGCGTGGCAGTTGCCGTCCACCCGAGTTGCCGCCAATCCGCCCGCCTTGGCGAACGACAAGAATACCTCAAATCCGCAAGAAAACCTGTCGCTTTGCTAGGGAGCGTGCCACGGTCCCGCCGCCGCCTGCAACCGCAGGCACTGAAAACAAAAACATTATCGGTTGACACCATGACGAGGCGTCGAAAATGGCCCAGATCGTGCCATATTCTGCCATTCTCTGCCATTTCCGGACATTTTGTAAAGAAAATTTATACCTCGACCGGCAACCTCTTTGTTTCCATCACTTCGCCAGGCCGTGGCCACTGACATCCCGGCCTGCCGCTTTGCCAACCATAATGCAGGGTCAGGAGCCGCGCGCGTCAGCAAGCGGTTGCCGCTGGTCTGTCCCATAACCGCTTGCTGACGCGCGCGGCTCGGTTTGACGCCAACGCCGTGGCGGGCAGAGATGCCTGTCCAATTCATCTTCAGAATGTAGAAACTCTAGACGTCGCGCCTCGCCGTTCGGTGAGAAAAGCGGGCTAATCTCGAGACGGTTTTCTTAGCGGTTCCCCGGACTTCTTATTGCATGGCGGGTCGTCATGTATCGGACATCTGCGACTCGGAAATGCGGGTTGGCCTGCCGGCGCCGCGCACTTTGGTATAAGTGACTAGTTTGAGGCGTCGCCGGTAAGCGGCCCTGCCAAGAGAACAACGGAGATTCTAATGGATCGATTCGCGGGAAAGAGCGCTCTTGTCACTGGAGCGTCCACTGGCATCGGGAGGGCGATTGCTGTCCGTCTTGCCCAGGAAGGTGCCAACGTCGCCATCAACTACAACCGCAGCAAGGGCGAAGCCGAGAAAACCGCCGCGCAGGTGCGTCAGGCTCACGAAGAAAAAGGGCGCCCCGACGCCAGCCACGTCGTGATCCAGACCGATGTCTCACAAGAAGACCAAGTGCAGGCGATGTTCGAAAAGACTTTATCCGTATTCGGACGGCTGGACGTTTTGATCAACAACGCCGGAATCCTGTGGTCCAGCCCCAGCCACGAGTTGCCCGCGGCTGACTTCGATCGCGTCCTCGGCGTCAATCTTCGCGGGGCCTACCTTTGCTGCCGCGAGGCGATCGCCCACTTTCTATTGCGCGAGGGTGGCGGCGTGATCGTGAACAACTCGAGCGTCCACGAGATCATTCCCAAGCCGGCCTATCTAAGTTATTCGATCAGCAAAGGGGGAATGGAGAACCTGACCAAGTCGCTGGCGCTCGAATACGCCGACCAAAGCATCCGGGTCAACGCCGTCGGACCAGGAGCGATCGAGACCCCCATCAATGCTGCCTGGATCGATGATCCCGAAAAACGAGCCGGCGTAGAGAGCCACATTCCCATGGGCCGCGCCGGCAAGCCGGAAGAGATGGCCGCGGTGTTTGCGTTTCTCGCTTCCGGGGAGTCGTCTTACATTACCGGCCAGACGATCTTCGCCTGCGGCGGCCTCACTCTCTATCCGGAATTCAAGGCGGATTGGTCCACTGGCAATTAGAATCGACACAGCCCGGCCAGCGCGCCGGCGGGCGGATTGTAGGGCGGAGACTTAGCCTACTTAGCCGCTTTTTTGCGAGCCGCCCAGTATTTCTTCATTCGCGCGGAAACCGCTTGCTTTTGTTCCGCGCTCATTTTGCGCTGGCCCTTTCTCTTTTTACGTGGAGTGGCGGCAGCCGCGTCTTCGGTATTAGCGCTCCGCGGCTTGCGGCCTCTTCTCGGGGCGCCTCTCTGCAAAATGGCTATTGCTTCGTTTAGCCGGTCCCTTTCCGCGATTAACAACTCAAGTACGTCTGTCATAGCCTCCCAATGCTAACATAGGATTCCGAGAAAGCGCTACAGAAAATTAAGACCTCTATAGATTTTCCCCAGGGAGAAGAAATGGAGACAAAGAAGCTAGCTCATACGGATCTGGAAGTTTCCAAGGTTTGCATGGGGACGATGACCTTTGGCAACCAAACAGATGAAGCGGTTGCCGAAGCTATGGTGGATCGATGCCTCGAGGCAGGCGTCAATTTCTTTGATACGGCCAATGTTTACAACCAGGGCGAATCGGAGGAGATCGTCGGGAGGATATTCCGCGGGAAAAGAGACCAGGTGATCCTCGCCAGCAAAGTCCGTGGATTGATGAAAGAGGATCCGTCCTACGGCGGGCTTTCACGCCAGGCAGTGCAACGAGCCATTGACGAGAGCCTGCGGCGGCTCCAGACCGACTACCTCGATATCTATTACTTGCATCAGCCGGATTACGAAACTCCGATTGAAGAAACCCTCGAGGTGATGGAAAACCTGAGAGCCGCGGGCAAGTTTCGGTACCTGGCTACTTCAAACTATAGTGCCTGGCAAGTATGCGAGATTGCCTGGATCTGCGAGAAAAGAGGTTACCAAGCTCCCTGGATCTCGCAGCCGATGTATAACATGCTCGCGCGCGGAATCGAGCAAGAGCACCTTTCTTTTACACAGCGTTTCGAAGTAAGCAACATATGCTATAACCCGCTTGCCGGCGGGCTGTTGAGCGGTAAACACAACTTCCAAAGCGGCCCCCTGCCCGGAACCCGCTTTGACGGCAATCAGATGTATCTGAACCGCTATTGGAACGCGGACTACTTCGAAGCGGTCGAGAGCCTCAAGGAGATAGCACGACGCGCGGACAGAAGCTTGCCGGAACTGGCCCTCGCTTGGGTGGCCCGGCAGCCCGGGGTGGATTCAGTCATACTCGGCGCCTCGAAAATCGAGCAGGTCGAGGCCAACCTGCGTGCTGTCGAGGGGCCGCCTCTCGACGCGCCAGTCCTGGCTGCATGTGACAAGGTCTGGGAGAAGTTGAAAGGGAGCACCCCGCAATACAATCGCTAACCCGCCGAAGACCGCGAAACCATGCGTTCAGGAGTGATTTGGCCGGTCCCTGACCAGCTGTGAAAAAATGGGGACTTACCGAGCGCCGCCGACGCGAGTCCGGAGGAATCAATCCCTCTCGCCGGCGCGAAGTGTAGCGGCCCCAATTTTTCACAATCCCTGACCCTCATGGCTTCGAAGATTCCGGGATCGGCCCCTACTTTTCGATGCCTTTTTGTAATCTCACGATCCCAGGCGCCGTCTCTCATAAGCAGCGGGCGCGGCCGGGTTTGACCCTGCTAGGGTAAATCCTTAACGCGGCAACAACAGAATTGAGCAATGAAGTTGGACCAAATCATTCGCCCTGGGTTTGCTTTGCTTGTGGTCGTTTTGCTGCTGGCGGGCGTCTCCGCGGCGGCGGCGAAAGATACCTGGACAGGGGTTGACCGCATCGTTGCTGTTGGAGATGTCCATGGCGACTACGAGCAGTTTGTCAAGCTTCTGCGTTCGGCCGGCCTCATCGACGACAACGAAGATTGGGCGGCAGGCCGAACCCACCTCGTCCAAACCGGGGATGTCCCCGACCGCGGGGCCGATACCCGCAAGGTGATGGACCTGCTGATGAAACTGGAGAAGCAGGCCAAGAAGGCCAAAGGCTATGTTCACGCGCTGATCGGAAACCACGAAGCGATGAATATTTATGGCGACCTGCGGTATGTTCACCCGGGAGAGTACTCCGCATTCAAGAATCCGAAATCGGCCGACACGCGCCGGAAATACTACCAACAGCACGTCAATGACGTGAAACGAAACCCGCCGCCCGAAGGGGCTCCTGAGTTTGGCCCCGCCCATCGCCGGGCGTGGGAAAACGGTTACCCGCTGGGCTGGTTCGAGCACCGCGCCGCCTTCGGACCCGCGGGGAGTTATGGAAGATGGATACTGAAACACAACGCCGTCATTCAGATCAACGACACGATTTTCCTGCATGGCGGTATCGGGCCGAAGTTCGCCTCCATGAGTATCGGCGACATGAATAGGCAGGTCCTGGCGGAGTTGCGAGAGTTCAGCAAATTGACGGGCGGGATCGTTGTGGATCAAGAAGGTCCGCTGTGGTATCGGGGTCTGGCATTGAATGACGCGAGATCCGAGACTGCTCACCTGGAGGCGGTCCTCCAACAGCATCAGGCGAAACGAATCGTGATGGGCCACACGGTCACCGAGGGCGCCGTCATGCCCCGGCTGCAAGGGCGTGCCGTCTTTATCGATGTGGGCCTGAGCAGGCACTATGGCGGCCGGCTGGCGTGCCTCTTGATTAAAGGGGGCGTGGCCTACGCGCTCCACCGCGGGAAGAAGATACCGTTGCCGGCGGACGACAGCCCGTCCAGTTTGCTCAGCTACATGAAGAAGGCCGCCGAAGCCGATCCCAAGCCTTCTCCATTGCAAGGGAAGATCCAGCAGCTTCAGGCCAGTGAGATTGGGCTGTAACCTCCAGCCCGTGCCGCCAAGAGAGCGCCGCCGGAGGCATTGTCAAGTTAACACCGGTGGGCGACAATTGACCGATGGAATCCCTGTGAGGCGTTCGGCATGCTGCATGGTGACTTGCATTCACCCGCATTGTGCCCTGTCCCGGCCGGCTCGCTTGCAGCATCATCTTGTGTTGGAAACGCTGCCCCCTTTCAGGGGTGTGCGACATGAAAGTGGAGCTCAAGCCGCTCGGGCCTCCCAATAGTCCTCGAAGCGGCCGTTGTGGTGGCAGCAACGAAGGGCCAGAATCGCGTTGGCTCCGCGGACGGTCCAGAACATGCCCGACCGTTTCAGGCGAGAGCCGATGACACTCTTGCAGCCGGCCTCGATCACTCCCGAGCCGACAAACAGATGCTGGCGCCGAAACTCTGGGTAGCGCATCCGCTTGGCATTCTTTTCAAAGTATTTGGCTTCGTCGCGGAACTCTTCCGCGAGTTGGGGACTCGAGCATTCGACCGACCGCAGCGAGCACACTAACTCTTCCATCCGCCCCTGGTCGAGGTGGTCCTGATGGATCGTGATCCAACACCGTTGCTGGGCCTTGTCGTGGGGATGAAGCTGGCGTGCCAGGTCCCACAAGTGCTGGCGGGCGTGATAGAGGTCGACGATCTGAATGGCGCCGGGAAACTGCTGCTGGGCAATGTTCCAGATCCATTCGGCGCCATCTCCCAGCACGACCTTCTTGCGTGCCCGGCTCCAGCCCCGCTTCCAAGCCTCCACATACATGCGTTTGCCAAACTCGTCGGCGGTCTCAATGGCGCCGCTGTAGCTGGTCGAGTCCGGATCGCGGATGGGGTAGCCCTCTTCGTCCCACTTCGTTTGAGTGAACACGCAGCCCAACTTAGCTTCGCGGGTGTGGGCCGCCTCTCCCTTCCTTTTGCCCGCTCGGCCCACCGTCTCTTTGCGCACCACCGGAATTCCGGTCCCATCCATTTCGATGTACAGGATCGGAACGGGTTCCCCCACCACCAGCGGCAGCTCCAACTGCATCGCCCGCTGGATCTCGCTCTGCTCCCGCGCCGCGATATCCTCTCCAATCCCCTCCGCCGTCCGCTCCACCGCCTTGGCGGTCACTTCCAGACCCGCCAGCAGTTCCAGCTGCCGGCGCCCGTGATCGAAGGGAGCCTCCTGGCCCACCATCGCCTGCATACGGCGTACCCCAGGAGAGCATTCCGTTTGGGCGATGTCGAGTTCAGCGTCGGCCGGAAATTGGCCGCTGTGACAGTGCCCGCACAGGTAGTAGGGGCGCGATATATGCACCCTGCCCAGGGCGGTGAGAACCGACTTGGAGCGCAGTTCCCGGTAGTGAGCTTGGTGGCCGCAACAACAGGGAAGGCTCCGCTGGCCGGCCGCTGGGGCTGCCCATTGCAGCAGTTCGGAGAGGGCGGCGGCGCCAGCTTGGTGCATCGCCGAGCGCACCGCCATCTCGACGGCTTCCAGATCCCAGTGGCCTGTCTTGCGCCGCCCGCTGAACAGCACGCGCAATAGCTGGTCTAGTTCGCGCGCGACCTCTTGCTGGATGGCGGCGGCCGTTTTTTTTCCTGGGGGGTCTGCGCCTCAAGCTGCAGCGGCCGCTGTTTGCAGATGCGGGTATTGAGCTCCACGAACTCGCGGCTCAGTTGCTGGAACTTGCGGAACTCGGCCACTTCGCGCTCGGCTTTGCCCAGCGCGGCCGGAGTCGGCAGCGACTCGGTGACGGTCTTACGACCGGCCTTATAGGTGAGGCGGGTATGGGGACCGTGCCCCGGTTGACCGGGGCGATGGCAGCGGCAGCTTGGTTTGCCGCAACGCCCCGAGGTGCTGGTGATCGAACCGGGGCGCAGATCGCCCAGCTCGCCGATCTGGCGGACGATGTCGGTACGCTGTTGCTGCAGTTGCTCGAGGGAATCAGGCATGGAAGTGACCTCCTGTTCCTAGCGTAATACATACGCAAGGATATTGGCCACAATAAAGAGCCTGCTGAAATACTCACTTCTATGTCGCGCACCCCCCTTTCAGGCTCATCTTGTATTGGACAACTCTACAAGGTATACTGTCGTTCTCACTTGTGCACGGGCGAAAAAAGGGGACAGCCAGCCGATTTCCGCAACTGCCATTGAAAACAAGCAAGTTCCGCGAGCGGAAATCGGTGGCAGTCCCCCATTTTCGCCCGTGCACACTTCTGCCACAGGCTGCTACCTGCCGATTGCCTTCGCGGGTGGAATGGAGCCTTTCAGGAGTGCAAGGCTGCAATTCGGCGGTTGATAGTAGCCGACTCGCCGCCGGTTATGTTTAACTAGGGGCGTTGTTCCTGCCTCCAATCAGTTTTGACTGTTAAGACTCGTATCCGCCGCAAGGCGCGTGGCATACAGCGCCGCTTCAGAGCGGCGCGGATGGTGATTCGCGGGCTGATCGACACCGATCGTCCGGTGCTGGCCCATATGATCCCGATACGGCGGTGCAATCTTTCTTGCACCTATTGCAATGAGTATGACCAGGTATCGGACTCGGTTCCCGCCGAGGAGATGTTCCGCCGTATCGACCATCTGGCTAAGTTGGGGATTGGCGTCATCACCATGAGCGGGGGCGAGCCGCTGCTGCACCCCGAGCTGGATGCCATTCTCACCAGTATCCGCGGTCACGGCGTGATCGCAAGCCTCATCACCAACGGCTACTTCCTGACGGCCGAGAGGATTCAAAAACTCAACGACGCCGGCTTGGAGTACATGCAGATCAGTATTGATAACGTCCAGCCGGACGAGACGTCGAAGAAGAGCTTGAAAGTACTGGACAAGAAGCTCCAACTGCTCGCCGAGCACGCCGATTTCGACGTAAACATCAACTCGGTTGTGGGCGGCGGAGTCAGCCATCCCGAGGATGCCCAGACTATTGCCTTGCGGGCTGTCGAGCTGGGATTCACCAGCACCGTTGGCGTGATTCACGATTCCTACGGACAGTTGCAGCCGCTCAGCGCGCACGAGCAGCGCATCTATCGCAAAACGAAAAGACTCGGCAATCGCTCCTACGGTCGCCTCACACACTTCCAAGACAACATCGTGGCCGGCAAGCCGAACAACTACTGGCGCTGCCGGGCCGGGGGGCGCTATCTCTACGTTTGCGAGGACGGTCTCGTCCACTACTGTTCACAGCAACGAGGCTACCCCGGTACGCCCCTCGCCGAATACAACAAGGAGAACGTACGGCAGGGTTACCGGACGGAGAAGCCCTGCGCGCCTCACTGCACGATTTCCTGTGTGCATAAAGTGTCGGCGATGGATTTTTGGCGTGACCCGCAGACAGAAGTCGCGCCCCGGATCAACCCGAACACGTTCGTCCACATTCAGGCGGCTACGCAGTCTCAGCCGGCCTCGAATGTGCCGGCAACGGCCCGCCGCTAGAACCCGGGCAGGTGCGGCTCACATCGGCCTCGGCCGCGCCTCGTCAATCGCGATCGGCGGGCTAGAATCTAGTGGATACGCGCACTCCGCTCACTCCACGGCCAGGGTCACCGCGGGACTGGCTTGTCCCGCGATCGAAACCACGAGGTCGGCTTCCCCGGCGGGCAGGCCTGCCGGTACCACGGCATTGACCTGATAGAGACTCGTAAAGCCCGGGGTCAGGCCCGCAAACAGTACCCTTGCCGGGCGGCCGCCAATCGTTACCGTCACATCCTCCGCCGTCCGCGCCAAAGGCGAGGCGGGTGCCGGCTCCCCGCTGGCCACTGCGGGAGAGACGGCGCCTAACCCCGTGCCGTAGATGATAATGGCATCGCCGGCCTGAACCGGCCTGGCCGGCGTCACGATCTGGAAACTTGCATTTTGAATCGAGCCGGGCCCGCTGCCGGAAGCATTCCGCGTAAATACGCCCGGTCTCGCCGCGTTGACAAACACAGGTTCCGGCACCCCCAGACTGCCAGCGTCGGTTCGGCGAACCAGCAGCGGCAAGCTCTCGTTGAGGCGGTCCGTCAGCTCGAATGGAAGAACGACGTTGACTTGGTCTTCCCGAGAGAACAGGATCGGCAGAGGCCGCCCGCCTAGAATCATTTGTGTCCCCGCCAGCTCGGTTGGCAGCGGGACGCTGCTTGCTGAGCGGCCCCCACCGCTGGCGGGTTCGCTCGACAGGTTGCTGCCGAAGATCGAAACGATCGTTCCGGGCGCAAGCGGGTCTAGAACGAAGCTCGCGCCATGGACCACCCCTCCCGGCGCGATCCGCGGCGGTGAGGAGGAGTTGGGACTTACCGACAGCGCTCGCGTGAGCGCTCCGCTGATGCCTGCCGGGTCGGTGGCGGTTACGGTGACGGCGGCCATCGAGCGCGCGTCCAGCGCAGGTACGTTCCAAGTCGCCGTCCACAGGCCCGAGCCCGCGTGCCCTAATGCCAGACTCGGGGAACTGACGTTGCTGAAGTCCGCGATCACGGAACCTTGTTCCAGCTTGGCGCCACAGTCGTCCGCCACGTCCACCTCAATACTGGCGGGCCAACCGGCAGGGATGGGAGAAGTGCCTCCCAGCAGCCGAAACACGGGGGCCAGCTCGGTCCGATTGCAGCCGTCCTGAAACACGGGAGCAGGCTTGGCACTAGCCGTGCTTGCCGGGACCACCACCAAGACAACATCCACCGTCCGGCTCAGCTCGCCGTCGAACAGCAGCCGCAGCAGGCCGCGATAGATGCCGGGAGCCAATTCGCCGGGGACAACTTCGACGCTAATTGCGGCAGACCCACCGGGCGCTACGGTCCCCTCGGCCGAAACAGGCCCCAGCCAGGCGCCTCCGTTCAGCGTCAGAGCCTGCACCGTAAAGGGCAACGGCTGGGAGGCCAGATTCGAAATCCGGACACTTTGGGAGGGGGGTGCGGGGCCGCCCGGCGGGGTTGCGAAGATCAAGCCCAGGGGCATTACGATGGGGCCCGGATCCCGATCCGACGGAAGCAGGTTCAGAACCAGGGTGACGAATTGAGGCGAGTTAGCGCCATCCGGGGCCGCCACTTCCAGCAGGCCGTAGTAGACCCGCGGGGTCAAGCCTTGCGTATTCACTTGCACGTCCACGGTTGCCGGACCGGAGGGCTCACTGACGCCGGTGGGGGGCGTCACCGCCAGCCAGTTCTCCCCAGTCAGCGTCGTCACGCCGATGTTCCAGGGCATCATGCCCAAGCCATCGTTGAGCACCTGGAAGCTCTGCGACGGGACCTGCCCTCCTCCGGAGACGGCGGTGAACGTCAGTCCTCGCTGCGAGACACGAAGGAGTTGTTGGCGGCGTGTGATCGCCATACTCACAGGAACGCTGAAGTCATCGCCGGCAGGACTCGAGAACACTATGTCCGCCAGGTACGTCCCGAGAGCAAACCCCCCGGGGTCGGCCCTGACGGTCAAGGGAATGCGCACGCCCGGCGGCAACTCCCCGCTGAGCGGAGAGACCGAGAGCCATGGGCTTCCCGACAGCCTCATCGAGTCGATTTGGAAGCTTATGGGTGCGCCTCCGTCGTTCGAAATCCGCCCCGTTTGGGTTTCTGCCGCTGATTGTGGAACAAAGGAAAACAATAAGCGGCCGGGCCGTACGCCAAGCCGCGGTTCCTGACTCGGATCGGCAGCGATTTGAATACTGAAAGCTTTCGCGGCACTCAGGCCCTCCGCATCGGTCACGATCGCGACCCACGAAAATACGCCCGGGGCCGCGGGGGTTCCCCCGATCGCTCCGGTGGCGGGGTTCAAAACCAAGCCGGGCGGCAGCGCCCCGCCAGCGGTCGACCACGAGAAGGGCGGCCTTTCTCCCGTAGCCGACAGCATCCCGTTGTAGGGGCTGCCAACGGCGCCATTCGGCAATGGCGACTCGGTGGTCACGGTAAGTTCACGGGGGGCGCTTCCAGGTGTGATCACCAGCGTCACATTTAATCGGGCCGCAATCCGAGCGCCGGTTCTGATGAACAGTGACGCCGTGTACGTTCCCGCGGGCAGACCCGCCGGATCCACCACCGCCAGAATCCGCTGCCCCACACCGTCGATTAATTGGCCGACATCCGGATCGGCCCGGACCCAACTGTTACCCGGCAGGATTCGGAAGTCCACGGGGCCCCGTTCCACGGTCAGCCTGAAGGGCTTGGAGGCCGTCTCAGCGTCCACTGGGCGGGCTGGAACCAGACTAGCCGATGCTGCCGGCGGTGCTGAAGTTTCCTCCAGCGTAAACGTCAGCGAACTAGGCGAGACTATGATCTTCGGCGGCCGGCCGTCGCTGACCGAGATCTGGACCGTGTCGGTGTCCGCTCCGCCCTTGCCGTCCGCTACCGTCAGAGTGACGGTGTGGGTTCCAGGATCGAGGACGGGGTTGACGATCATCCCGCTCAGGGTTCCAAACGATCCTGTCCAGGTGAACGTCAGGGGATCGCCATCCGGGTCGCTCGAGCCCGACCCATCCAAGGTGACTTGGACGCGCGCGGAATCCCCCGTACTCACGTTCTGATCTGCCCCTGCGTTGGCGATAGGGGGCCGGTTGTTGACCGTGAATTGCAAGGGCGCCGACGTCCCTCCTCCGGGCGCCGCGTTGAACACCGTCACGTTAAAGGTTCCGGCGGCCGCAAGCTGTGCCGCGGGGACCGCCGCGGTCAGGGTTGTGCCGTTGACAAAAGTGGTGGCCTGGGGAACGCCGTCGAACTGGACCGTCGAGCCGGCAAAGAAGCCTCCACCGGTCAACGTCAGCGTAAACCCCGGATCGCCGGCTGTCGCACTGTTCTGACCTAGGGACGTCAGCGTGGGAGCGGGGTTGTTGACCGTGAATTGCAGGGGCGCCGACGTCCCTCCTCCGGGCGCCGCGTTGAACACCGTCACGTTAAAGGTTCCGGCGGCCGCAAGCTGTGCCGCGGGGACCGCCGCGTCCAGGGTTGTGCCGTTGACGAAAGTGGTGACCTGGGGAACGCCGTCGAACTGGACCGTCGAGCCGGCAACGAAGCTTCCACCGGTCAGCGTCAGCGTAAACCCCTGATCGCCGGCTGTCGCACTGTTCTGACCCAGGGACGTCAGCGTGGGGGCGGGGTTGTTGACCGTGAATTGCAGGGGCGCCGACGTTCCTCCTCCGGGCGCCGCGTTGAACACCGTCACGTTAAAGGTTCCGGCGGCCGCAAGCTGTGCCGCGGGGACCGCTGCGTCCAGAGTTGTGCCGTTGACGAAAGTGGTGGCCTGGGGAACGCCGTCGAACTGGACCGTCGAGCCGGCAACGAAGCTTCCACCGGTCAGCGTCAGCGTAAACCCCTGATCGCCGGCTGTCGCACTGTCCTGACCCAGGGACGTCAGCGTGGGGGCGGGGTTGTTGACCGTGAATTGCAGGGGCGCCGACGTCCCTCCTCCGGGCGCCGCGTTGAACACCGTCACGTTAAAGGTTCCGGCGGCCGCAAGCTGTGCCGCGGGGACCGCTGCGTCCAGGGTTGTGCCGTTGACGAAAGTGGTGGCCTGGGGAACGCCGTCGAACTGGACCGTCGAGCCGGCAACGAAGCTTCCACCGGTCAGCGTCAGCGTAAACCCCTGATCGCCGGCTGTCGCACTGTTCTGACCCAGGGACGTCAGCGTGGGGGCGGGGTTGTTGACCGTGAATTGCAGGGGCGCCGACGTCCCTCCTCCGGGCGCCGCGTTGAACACCGTCACGTTAAACGTTCCGGCGGCCGCAAGCTGTGCCGCGGGGACCGCTGCGTCCAGAGTTGTGCCGTTGACGAAAGTGGTGACCTGGGGAACGCCGTCGAACTGGACCGTCGAGCCGGCAACGAAGCTTCCACCGGTCAGCGTCAGCGTAAACCCCTGATCGCCGGCTGTCGCACTGTTCTGACCCAGGGACGTCAGCGTGGGGGCGGGGTTGTTGATGTCGAAGTTTCCCGAGGCCGACAGGGCCCCACCGGGGTTCATGACCTGAACGGGGACCGTCCCAGTGCTGGCGATCAACGCGGCGGGGATGGTAGCGGTGACCTGTGCCACGCTGTCGACGACCGTTGCGACGGGCGTGCCGTTGAACAACACCGTCGAGCCGGTGACGAAGCAGCCACCCATCACCATCAGCGGGAAACTCGGACCACCGACTATTGTCGAGAGTGGGTTCAGCCCGCTGTTGGAAGGACCTACTACAGAAAAAGAGAAGCCGGGCGACGTCACCCCTCCAGGGTTGTTCACGACCGTAATCGTGGGTATCCCGAAGGCGTTGTGCAAACTCTGAGGATCGGCGTTGAGTAACGTGCTGTTGACGAAAGCGGCGCCTATCTGCGCAGCGTCCCAATTCACCGTGGCACCGGCGGCGAAGTTCGCTCCATTCACGCCGAGGTTCAGGAATGCCGGATCGCCGGCACATACACTCGGCGGCGTCAGGCTGGTGATCGATGGGTCCGCCACGCTTACAGGGAAGGGACCGGACGCTGCGGCAGCGGGATAGGTGTTTGTGACGAGAACGTTGAAGGAGCCGGCTGCACTGATCTCGGCAGCCGGCACGGTCGCCTGCAGGCTGGTGGCGCTGACGAACATGGTAACCAAAGTTGTCCCGTCGAAGGAGATCACCGAAGTCGTGTTGAAGCAGGAACCATCGACCGTGATGGGCGTAGCGGCGTCGCCGGCTGGGATGGTCGCGGGCGTAACATTCGTCACGGATGGCAGGCAAGGGACTACTTCGAGGCGCTGCATGTTGTCAATCGGCGTCGTGAGCACGCTCTGCGTGAACGTGCCTGCCGCCAGCCGAACGATCGACGCCATCGCCGACAGTTGGCCATCGGCGACAAGGATCGCGCCATCCCCTTCAGTGGCAACGTCGAACGGATCAGTGAGCAGCCCGCCGGTCGAAATCACGGTTTGTGCTCCAATGACCGGATCGATGCTGATAATTGCACCAGCCCCCGGGTCGGCAACGATGATGTCCCCATTCGCTGCAATCGCCAAACCGGCCGGATTGCTGAGGTTGCCGCCGGAGGCGAGCACAGTGTCATTCTTTGTGATTCGATCAATGCGGCGAATCTCTTGCTTAAATGGCAGCGAGAAGATGATGTTGCCGTCAGCCTCAATGGCGATACCGCCGATAAATTCGGCGGGCAGATCAGCAAGTCCGTCCGTGGCAACCATTACAACGTCCCCAACAGGGTCGTAACGGATCACCGTCGGCGGGGGGCCGTCTACACCCTCGGTCACCACGAGGATGTTGCCGTCATCCTCGACCGCTACATCACTGGCATTGGAGAAGAAATTCTCGTCGAACAGCCTCAGGCTCGAGACGTTGCCCGTTGTCGGATCAACGCTACGGAGCTCGGGCGGATTCAATATAGTGACCAGAACGCTGCCACTCGCGTCGATTGCGATCCCAGATATGCCCGAAAGCGCGGGATCCGAGACTGCGGTCACGGCAATGCCCGTCGTGGGGTCTACACGGACGATCCCCGGGGTCGAGCCGTCTTGCGTCAGAAAGATGTCGCCCGGCAGCAAGGTGAAGGACGCCTTCGGGAACGAACCGGTAAGAGAGGCGGAGCTGCTTCCCGCGGTCAGCGGGGAATCAGGGTCGGCAGGACGGCTCGCCGCGGGGGTCGAGCCGGCCAGGTTCAGGCCGCTCCCCGGGTCCCCCTCCGATGTGCCGCCGCCCACTGCGGGATTACGACCGCCGGCTACGGGCTGATCTCCCGGCGTGGTTTCGACTGCGACTCGCGTGTCCGAGGCGGGGTCTCGGTCCGACGGCGTTAGCGGCACCGCACCAAAGCAGAGCAGGGCCAACCAACACGTCCGATGTCCAAGCTTCGGGAGCACTATTGACAAGGATTTCCTTTTTGGCCGTCCTGGCACGAGTAGGGTAGCCGATCCACGGCCGCAATGCAACGGTTTTCGCACTGCTGCGTTCGACACCCCTTTCGCTGCCGCTCCGGCGATCCACTGCACTGACTCCATCACTTCGTCAGTACTTCTGAAGGTGAAGAGCAGATTTAGATTTCATGAAGTTCCTCCTCGAACCACCCCCGAACATGCAGGCTTCTAGATCGCTTGTAATTCTTATTCGCGTTTTCGTAGGGGCTCCTCCAGAGGCATGATCCACGAAGCGGGACGAAGGCTTCGCGTGCTGCCAGGTTCACCGCGGGATCAATGAGTAGTTGGAGCTTGCGCCCGTTAAGCGACGCAAAGACTTCTGCCCGAATCTCCCTCCCTTCACGCCCTCCCGACCGCAGTATGCCCGCTATGTAATGACTAAACTGCAGAATCATGTCCGGATGAATGTGCATCCAACGCACCTGCTGACCCGTCAAGTATCTTTCGGGGTGAATTTCCCGGGTGGTCTCCGCAACTGGATTGGTTAGGAAGAACCGTGCCGTCCCTTGTTTATCACGCAACTTCATATGCCAGGAGAAAACGTGCCCTTCTTCGGTCCAACTGACGTTTCCCGGATACATGAAATGACGGAATGGCAACACAAGTTGCAACATCAGATACACCCCGAGCAGGACGAACGTGGCGCGCTGTCTCGGTTCCAGGTCTCTCCAAGAAATCGCTTCATGACCTTTGTGCTTGGCTTGTGTGCGCTCCTTGCGCCCCCTGCCGCCCCGAGCCCTGTGCCAGTTGCTGGGGCGCAGCCATCCCGGAGGCAAAAAAAGCAGCGTTGCGGCCAGCATGAACCACGGAAAGATCCCGATTTGAAACAAATAAGCATTCATCATGTGAAATAGTGCGGCCGCCCCGATGGCATACAAACGGGTTTTGCGCCACAGAAGCAGCGGTACAACGAACAGATCGAAAAGCAGGCCGCCGTAGCAGAACAGGTGCACCACCCACTCCTCACCAAAGAGCGGGCCGAAGATTGGGAAATCTGTCCTGCGACCCAGCCACATTCGCATCGGCTCGCCCTGTAGCCAGTCACTGTTGAGCTTCGCCAGCCCGCCGTAAAAATAGACGATGCTGATCTGCCCCAGAAACAGCCAAAGTGTCCACGTCGGCACGGTGTCCGATCGAATCTCCGGGTGTAATTTCGCATCCATGGAGCAGCTGCGGTTCGCCGGAATGAAGATGAGTAGGAAGCTGACCAGAACGATCAAGTAGAAATGGTTCAAGTACAGCGCCATATCGATTAGGAAGATGTGGGCAAATCCCACGAAGAACAACCCCGCGGCGATGCGGTAAAAGAACCCCACCATGATGCACAGCGCAAGAACGCCAAGCATCAGGAAGTGCAGATACATGCCTTCCCCGGGCCAGGGCCGGACCCAGTCAAAACCGAAGAACGTGAAATGAAACTTCGGGAATATGAAAAAAGCCTTGATCCAGCCCTTATCGAAGTAACGCCAAACCTCCCAGAGCATCACCGCGCCAAAGGCTATACGCAAGAAGACCAGGGGGGCAATATCGACCGGAGCCATGAGGCGGCTCCAGAGCGCGCTTAGAGGCCGCACGGTCCCTTGGGCAGCCACGTCGGCAGCAGACCCGCTTTGGGCCTTCACTTTGGATACCTGGCGTGACCGCCTTCTCATTTTTGTTGGCTAAAAAGCACCCCCAGGAATCGAACGCTGAATCCCGGACGACTGCGTGAGGAATCTTGCCGCAAGGACCCAGAAAGTTCAAGACGCGGATCCCGGCGATTCATATCTTACTGCAAGTCGGATTCTCCGCACACTAAATCCAGACACTAAATCCAGACGGAAAGCCCTGACGTGGCGCGCGACAACTACGCCCAACCATCCTCCGCCTGATCGAGCCACGGCCGGATCGATCGTCAGAGCGGCGTCCGCAGAGACATAAGCATCCGCTTGCCTTCCTACGCCCCATCCGCATCCGGGCCTTGGCCTTGAGGGTTTTCCTAGCCAGGGTTTCGCTTCGCTCTACCCTGGGCTACGATCCGACGCCGCTTCCGCGGCTCAAAGGCTCTCAGTCGGCAGTATTGGGGCTAGGGGCCGGAGAATACCGCTGGGTCGGAATGAACCCGAAAGGGCCTGGGAACGGAGTCACACAAAGGCAGGCGGCCGTGGCTGTAGTAGCCCAATCCGTAGACCACATGCCGGCGAACTTGGCCGATGCAGGTCTGTTCGAGATGAGGCTCGACCTGCCGCCAAAGCGCCCGGCTTCCGGCCTCTCGGTCGATGGCGGGGAAAGTTTTCAGCTTGAGGCAGGCCAGGCCGCCGGCCGTTCCCGCCGCGAGCAGGCCGACGGCGAGCAAAGTTCTGTTACGGGATGCCGCCCACCAGACTGCCGCGGCTGTCGCCAGCATGGCGACGACGCCGAGCCAGGAGATGTCCGCGGGCGGCCAAGCCTTGGAGAGTCCGTAGGAGAAAGCTGCGGGCAAGATCGGTTCAGCGACGGGGACTACGACGAGCAAGGCGGCCGCGGCTGCGAGTACATATCGGGGAGAGCGCACCTTCGACAGGTTCACGCCCATCCAGATGGCCATGGCGGGAAACAGCGGCAAGACGTAGCTGGGCAGCTTGTTTCGAGAAACGGAAAACAGCAACAAGGTGGTCGCCATCCAGGTGAGCAAGAACCGCATGCGCGGGTCGCGGCGCTGCCCGGTATCGGGGGTGAGCGCGAGCAGGGGAGTCCACGGCAGCAGGCCGGTCGGGAGCACCGCCAAGAAGTACCAAAACGGTTTGACATGCTCGATCGAATCGCTCGTAAAGCGTTCGACGTGGTGCCGCCAGAAAAAGTCTTCGACAAACGCGCTGCCATTGGCGGCATAACACAGGGCGTACCAGGGCAAGGCAACCACCACGAAGGGAAACAGCACTCGGGGATGAAACAGGTCTCGCAGCACGGGGCGCAACCCGCGCTGGACGCACACCGACAACAGCGCTAAAGCGGCGATCGCCGGTCCCGCCAGCCCTTTCGCCAAGACTGAAATTCCCAACAGGAAGCCGAACCAGGGCAGGGTCTTGCGAGTCTGCTCGTTGGAGTGCTCGACCCAAGGCAACAGCACAAGCAGCGCGGCGCCAACGGAGGCGGCCAGTGGCAGATCGAAGATACCGGCCTGGCTGTAGACGGCCCAACCCGCCGACGAGGCCAGAATCAGCGTGGCGTGCCCGGCGACCGGAGATCCAAGCTGCCGGCGCACCTGGCGGTAGAAGAAGGCCAGAAACAAGACGCTGATGAGGGCGACCGGCAAGCGCGTCGCGCGGTCATCGGTCAGGCCCAACGCACCTGCTGCCGCTCCGAGCCAGTAGAGCAGGGCCGGCTTCTCGAACCAGGGCTTTCCGTTCAGCCTGGGAGTGACCCAGTCCCCGGATTCTCGCATCTCGCGGGCGATGGCCGCGTAGCGCGGTTCATCGGGGCCTACGAGACCGCGGTCGGCCATGCCCTGGAAGAACAACAGGCAGGCCCCTACCGTCAGCAAAACGCCGATACCGATTCTTGCTGGGCTCATTCGCGGATTTCCCTAACGCGGAGCCGCCGCAACCAAAACGGGGAGCGTGGCCTCCGCCGGATACCGCGCATCGAAGCGGCAGACCGCTCCCTGACGGTCGCGGCTCTGAATCTGGCCCCCGGGTTTTCCGCCACGTTTTGCAAGAAAGGGGGCTGGCCTCCTCCTGGCATTAGAGCTCCTCACGCAGCGATGAGTCGCCGTCGTGCGCCGGTGCAGCAGCGGCTAGTCCACGCGCACGCCGATCGACAGCAACAGATTTGCGTACAAGGCCTGATCGGCCGTCTGGATCGTGAGAACGTGTTCAGGCGTGGCGGCGTATTCATAGAACTCGAATTGCTCCATGGGTTCCAGTTCCAAATCGACGGCGGCGTTCTTGAAGATCGCCCGATACTGATTCCAAACCGGCGGAGATCCTCGCTGAGCGCGAAGGGCCCTCGTTGATCTTGGGGTGGATGAGTTGATGTTTGAGCATGGTGGTTCTTTATGCCGATTCTTTCGGAGGATAAGGGCTGTTCCGTGGCCCTCACGCGGGCGGGGCCGCAGGCGGGCCGGAATGCGATTCCCCCAGACCAGACTATCAAACCGTTCGCGGGAGTGAATCAGGTTTGGCCGCATTCGTTGACCCGCAGCAGCAATGGTGGGGGGCCAAGGAGTCCAAGGACAACAAGGCAAGGACAACCACACGATTGCCTATCCCAACGGATTGGGTTAAACTCTCTTGACTGATGATCGAACTCTGCTCGTCATCCGATTGGAAACCAGCTTTCGAAAAGACCCTCGAATTCGCCCAAAAGCAGGTCCGCGGACTCATCGAACGTGACCCCGATTTCTACCCCATGTACACCCAGCAAGGGCGCTGGCTGCACGACGGGGAAGCTTGGACCAACTGGTGCGACGGCTTCCTGCCCGGTATGATGTGGATTTTCCATCGCCGCACGGGCGACCCGGAGTGGAGGAGGCAGGCCGAGCGCTATACCACTCCGCTCGAGCCCCGCAAAATGGATCGCAATGTTCATGACCTGGGGTTCATTTTCCTGTCTACCTATCACCGCTGGTACAAACTGACCGGGGAGTCCCGGCTCAACGACGTCGTCATCCAGGCCGGACGCACGCTGGGGATGCGGCTTCAGGCGAAAGGCCAGTACCTGTGCTCGTTCATCGGAGCGGAGTCACTCTTCATCGACATCATGACCAACGTCGGGATCATCTTCTACGCGGCGCTCCAAAGCGGCGATGAGCAGTTGCTCGACGTCGCGATGAAACACTGCCTGACAACACGGCGCGTGCTGATTCGCGGCGACGGCAGCTCGTCCCACGAAGGCATTTTTGATCTCGAGACGGGCGAGTTCCTGCGCCAGTCCACTCATCAGGGCTGGCGGGGTGATTCCTGCTGGGCGCGCGGGCTCGGCTGGGCGATTTATGGGTTTGCGTCTTCCTACCGTGCGGTCCGCGACCCGCGCTTTCTCCACACCGCTCAGGCCTGCGCGGACTTCTATATCCGCGAAACGCCCGCGGACGGTGTCCCGCCGATGGACTACGACACGCCGCCCGATGAGCCTCAATACCGCGAATCTTCCGCCGGGGCGATCACAGCCGCCGGGCTGCTGCGTCTTTCCAAACTGGTTCCCGATCCGCTCAAGGGCGCCGCCTACGCGGGCGCGGCCCATCGAATCCTGCTGACGCTGTGCCAGGAGCCTTACAGCGCCGCGGGCACGCCGGGCTGGGAAGGGATCCTCAAGGAAGGCATCTATCACCTCAGGAAGGGGCTGGGCGTGCGAGAGTCGGTGATGTGGGGCGAGTACTTCTTCGTGGAAGCCCTGGACCGCGCTTTGCGGCAGGCAGAATAACGTGCAATCCGCTGACTCGGTGGGCGGGGGCGGTCAACGTGTAGCGGCTGTCGCGATTCACTTCAAGCGGTAGGCTGGCGATGCCGCTCCTCCGAGATTAAGCTATGTAGATGTGGAAGGCGGTAGATCCAAGCGTTCAGACACGGCACGCCGAACGGAGGCGTCTGCGACGGAGCATCGCAGCGCGAGACACAGGTGGGTCCTTGCCGTCCTCGCCGTCATCCTGCTGGTCTTTGTCTACAGAGTCGTTTCGACCTACTACGTTTTCACAAACGTCATCGACGCCCCCTGGCACATTAGCGCCGGCCTTGAATATCTGCGTACCGGCAACTACGATTATGAGCCTCAGCACCCACCGTTAGCGCGCCTGGCACTCGCAGCCCTGCCGTATTGGCTGGAAGATCTCCGGCTTGGCGACTTTGACAGGCCGTGGGCAGGTGACTGGCTCAACCGGGAGCTTGACTTTTACTGGCACACGCTGGCGCTTGCGCGGTTCGGAAATCTGGTATTCGCCATACCCCTTCTCCTCGTCGTGTTCGTCTGGAGCCGCGACCTTTTCGGCCCCATCAGCGGATTAGTGGCTGTTCTGGCCGCCTCCTGCTCACCGAATTTACTGGCACATAGCGGAGTTGCTGCTTTAGACATTGGAAATGCGGCAACCGTCTTCGTGGCGGCTTATTTTTTGTGGCGGTGGAGTCGGGAGTCCGGGTGGCGCTACTGCCTGCTGGCGGCCCTGTCGGTGAGCGCAGCCGTGACAACCAAGTTTTCGGCCCTGGCCTTCTTGCCTCCGATCGCGGCGGGCTACTACCTGATGGGAAAGCGAGTCCGCCCTCGCTCCACGCCCTCGGATCGGGCAAGTTTTGGGATTGTTTTCGTACTGACCGTCGTGATGGTTTGCTGGGCGGTCTATGCGTTCGACTTCGGCCGCGTGCCCGAACGCGCGGCGGACGAGACCGCTCTTGCGGCGGCGCTCGGTTCGATGACCCTTCCTGCACCGCAGTTGTGGCGAGGGATTCTCGATGTCGTCGAACACCAAGAGAGAGGACATTACGGCTATCTCATGGGCGAGGTCTCCGAACACGGCTGGTGGTATTACTTTCCAATTGCCATCGCACTCAAAACCACGCCGGCGCTGTTGATCCTGGCGGCTCTCGGAGTTGTCCTCATCTTGCGGAGATCCGAGCGCGTGGTCGCGGGCTCTGTCTTTGTGTTGGCTTGGCCGATCGTGGTGATCCTAGCGGTGGGCATGATCAGCAATCTAAACATAGGTATTCGGCATGTGCTTTCCATATATCCTTTCCTGGCCGTTTTTGCGGCAGTGGCTTTCGCGGGCGAACGCAGCCGGACGTTCCGCACCCGCATCACGATCCCAGCGCTGGTCTTGCTCGGCCTGCACGTGGCCGATTCCTTGGCGGTGCATCCGGATTATCTTGCCTATTTCACACCTGTCGTTCGAGGAAATGAAAAGGAATATCTAGTCGACAGCAACCTCGACTGGGGCCAGGACTTGGGCCGTCTCGCCAAGTTCGTGCACGAGAATCGCATCCCGGCGATCCTGCTAGCCTACGACGGCGACGAACATGCCGCCAAGTTTAGCATTCGAAACAGTCTCCTCCCTCCGAATCATCCCGACTGCTGCTGGATCGCGGCGGGTGCCAAGCCACTGAAGGGGATCGGCCCTAATCTGTCAATGCTCGATAAGCGAGAGCCGTTTGCCCAAGTAGGTAAATCAATCTGGGTCTATAAGCTCACCGGTGATGAGATCTACTCGATCAAGTAATGACCGGTTTGCTCGCAAAAAGCACGGGAAGCACGCTTGGAGACGTCACCGCCACTAACCTTTCGTCCGAGTGCGCCGTTGCGGACAACCGCGGCTGTCCCAGCCGCAGATTACTTGAGCCGGTAGACATCGATGGACTGATTGTTTTCCGGCTTCGGAAAACGTTTTAGCAGGCGCGCAGTTGGCTGGCGGATTTGGACGGCTTGCGGCGTGTAGTAGGCCGTATCGGTCACATAGTAGACCCGTTTCTCGCGGCTGAAGTCGATTTCTCCCATCTTGGTTCGCTCGTAGTGGGAGCGGATCAACTCGGCCCGGCCCGGCGGCATGATGGGACTGTTCGACGAAAGCTGGGTCCACCAGGCTTCGTAAACGCGGATGCCGTGTTTCTGGTTCAGGAAAGGAGCCATGGCGTCGGAAGGCGTGCCCCAGACAGGATCGGTCAGCAGAACAAATCCACCCTCGCGCTTGGCTTCTTGCTCCAGGAAGTCAATCGCTTCACGAACTCCCCAGCCGACGTGACCGATGGAGCGCATGAAGTAGAAAATGTCGCGCTCGTGGAGAAAGGAGCGAGGGGCCGCCAGCATTCCGCAGGACTGGTAAAGCATGGGACCGGCAATCAGCAGCGTCGCCAGTGTCGCTGCCGTCTTGCGGCGAGACTCACTAGGAAGCCGTTGCTTCGAATGGACCCACAAATCCGCCGCCGCCAGGCCGATCACGACGAACCAGGGCCAAAAATGCGGATAGGGATAGCGCGTGGGGTACATCAGCTTCAGCAGGAAAACCTGAACGACCCATGGCAGCACGGAAGCTGACACCAGAACCCAGGCTGCCATCGATCGCCGCCAGCTCAGGTAAGCCAGCGCGGCAATCGCGGCTAGGGCGCCCGGCCAGGTGAGGTAGGTCGTGATATAGCCGCCCAGTTTCACGGCGTTCGTCGCCGCCGCCCCGAAAGGGTCCTCGAGTATTTCTTCCGGAGACGCGAAGAATTCTTTGTGGTGCAATACCGCGTCGTGAGATTCGAGCGTGGGTGCATCAGGGATCGTCAGCAAACAGAAGATGATCGCCGCGCCCCCGCAGACATAGATCGTCGCCAATCTGGCAATTAGATTCCGCTCGTGCTGGCGAGCCTGCCAAAAGGCCGCCAGCGCCGGAACAAAAGCGAACAGAAGCAATGTTTGCTTGGTCAGCATAGCCAGCGCCAAGGCAGCTCCAGGAACTAGCTCTCGCTTCCAAGATTTGCCGGGTTCGGAAAAACACCACAGCGATGTAAACACAAGCACTATTCCGAAGAAGTTTGCAAACCCCTCGGTGTAGGCCAGCCGGTCGTAAAGAATCGACAGCGGAAAGCAGGCATATAGGAACGCCGAGACCAATCCGCCGCGCTCGTCCGACAACAGCCGCCCTACGGCGTACACGCCAACAGTGCTGCCGAGGCCCGCTATCACGGAAAGCATGCGCCCGCCGGCCAGCGGATCACCGTCCCAGATCATTCGCTGAATCGCCAGGAGCCAATAAGTCAGCGGCTGCTTGCCGTCGAGCAAAGAGATGAACCACTGGCCCTGGTGGTGAATGATCTCCGCCCAGCGCAGGTAGATGCTCTCGTCCACCAGGATGGGCAGAAGAGTCGTCAGCTTAAATGCGCGAAGAAAAAGTGCAAGCGCGAGGATGCCAAGTAACACGCAGGACCCTGACCGGCTCAGGGGCCAAATCAGGCTTTTCGTTTGCATCCACCAAGATGGGCTGCCCGGGTGGATTTTCTGGGGTCGCCGCGGCGTGCTGCTCGCGCCCTTCGCCCGATGCCCGGATGCGCGGATCGATCGGGGCGCTTCCCTGGGCTTCGTTCTCGGCATGGATCTGTGCTGGTTGGCAGGGCCGAAGCAGTGGCGCCGCGAAGGCCGCCGACCGTGGAAAGATCCGTCCTATTTTAGCCGGTAGACATCCACGGATTCGTTTCCCTCTGGTTTGGGGAAAGACTTCAACAGCACGGCGCCGGGTTGCCTGGCTTCGACGGCCCAGCGCGGCATGTAGAACGTGTCCGTCAGGTAGTAGACGCGCGGCACTTTGCGAAAATCCATTTTTCCCCGCGAAACGCGCTCGTAGTGCGACTTGAGGATCTCGACTTCCCCCCTCGGCACGATCGTTGAACTGGCATTCCCGGCCTGCAGCCACCACGCTTCGTGAACCCGAATGCCATGGTGTTCGTTGAGGTACGCGAACGCCATATCCGCCGGGACCCCCCAGAAGGGGTCCGTCAGCAGCACGAACCCGTTTTGCCGTTCGGCTTCGGAGGCCAAGAAATCGATTGCCTCGGGAACGCCCCACGCGACGTGAACGTAGGAGCCAAATTGGCGGCCGGCATCGCCGGGTTCAATCTCGTTTTGGGGGTCGCTCAAGATGCGAACGCTGAGCAAAGCCATGGAAGCCGAGGTAATCAGCACCATTGCCGCGCCTCCAAGCAAGCGCGCGCGAGGCATCGAGAGATCCGGCCATCGTCCCCAACATTCCTGGACGCCAACTCCAATCGCCAACATCCAGGGCCACGTATGAGGGTAGGCAAACCTGGTCGCAAACGCCGGAGCCACCAGGACCTGAACGGCGATCGGGACGATCGAGATGCAGACGACGATCAGAGCCGCGATTGAGCGGTTCACGGCCAGATAGAGAAAAGACCCGAGCATCAAGAGTGCCGCGGGCAACGGGAAGTAGTGCATCAAATCGGCGATGAGCAGCGGGAGGTTCTTTCGCGCGTTGACGAAGGGGTCCGAAGCCAGTTCCGCGGGACTCGCAATGCGCGAGGTGTGGTGGAGTACGACATTGTGGGTTTCCGGAAGGGGCGCATCCGGTATCGTGGCTTGCAGGAAGAGATAGACGAGCGGGACCGCCGCGAAAATCACCGCCCATCGCTGGAAGAGGGCGCCCAGCGGCCGCGGGGCAAGCCACGGACCGATCAAGAGCGGCGAGAGAAGGAATAATAGAGTCGTCGACTTGAGCAGAAACGCCAGGCCGACCGTGGCGGCAGCCAGCGCTGTTGGTTTCCAATGAATTCGCTCTCCCGCAAAGGCCAACAACGTTGTGTAGACAATTGAAGCCCCCGCCAGGTTGACCAGAGCTTCGGTCAGCGCCAGCCGGTCGCAGACCATGGACCACGGAAATACCGTCCAGCATAGGGCACCGACGAGCCCGGCCAGCGGCCCCGCGATCCGCTTGCCCATGGCGTAGACGAGGAGTGCGGTCAAGCCGCCGGCCACGGCCGAAAGGCCGCGAGCTCCCAGCAGCGGATCGACTCCGGCAAAGCGAAGCAGAGCGTAGAGCCAGTAGCTGAGCGGTTGCTTTCCGTCCAGCAACGCGATGAACCACTGGTTCTGGTGCTCGATGATCTCCGCCCAGCGCATGTAGATGGCCTCATCGGTCAGCACGGGGAAATCCGACGTAATACCAAGCAAGCGAATCGAGGCGGCAAGGATGGGGATCAAGATGACAGCAGCTTTCTCAAGCCGCGGCCAGGGTTCCCGAACTGCTTGAGTCTTCTTCTTCTGGCGGCCGGATTTCACCGGCTTGGGGGCTCCTGCCATGACAGCCCATCTTAGCAACGGGCCGGTTCAGCTTAGTGGGGCGTTACCTGCCATGCTCGCCGCGCTGCCGCTTGCCGTGCAACCAGGCCCTACCTATGCGCCTCCTCGCCTTCCCACCCCACACTCGCCTTTCCTTACGGACGGATCGGGGGTTTGGACCCGCTCCAACCCAAGGCCTCTCGCCTGATATCATGGACAGCTTCCCGCTCCCGGAGCCCGCCATAGCCAAGAAACGCCGTCGCGCTACTCAGAAGGCCCCTGACGGCCAAGCACGGCGTCCAAGCGCATTTCCGCGTTCCTATTGGCTGGTCGTATTGCTCGGAATTATTCCCAGCGTGTTGGCGCTCGCGCACACTCCCGGCGTCAACGGACCCTACTACTGGAAATGGGGCTACCACGACGGACCGTTCGCGGCCTACGCCGGTTTGGCTCTTGTGGCCGCCGGGATCTTGTATTGGGTTCATGACCAGGCGGAAAGCGATCGGAGCATGCGCAAAGCCTTAATAGCGGCGACAGCCGTCCACCTGTTATTGACTTTCGGCTACATCGGCTTCGCCCCCGATTCGTTCGGCAATATCGCTGGCCGCGTTGAACACCCGGACATCAACTCCTATCATTCCGAGGCGCAACGAACGGGGGACCTCGGCGAATGGTTGGAGACGTTTCCCGAACGTGTTCCGGACTTCCTGCTCCACGCCAAGACGCATCCGCCGGGGCCGATCCTCTACTACGTGTTCTGGAACGGAGTGCTCGGGCCCGCGTCGGGCGCGTCGGCCGGAGGGGTTTTGCTGGGATTGCTGGGGGCCTTAACGGTCCCTCTGCTTTTTCTTCTCGTTCGAGAGGTCTCCGGCTCGTCTAAAGCCGCCTTGACGGCAGCCGCCCTGTGGGCCGTGCTGCCCGGTCCGATTCTGATGCTAACCTCGTTCGACGCGGTCTATCCGGCCGCCACCGTCGGCATGATGTTGCTGTGGCTCTCGGCGCTGAGGGGCTCGTGGAGGTCGGCGCTCGGCTGCGGGACGGTTTTGTTCTTCAGCCTGCTGTTCGCCCACAATTTCCTGGTTCTGGGAGCGTGGTTCGTCTTGATGACCACATGGAGCGTGCTGTCCGATCCCGACCGCGGACAGGCGGGCCGCTCCGCTTTGTCGGCCGTTGTCGCCGGGTCGATTCCCGTGCTCGTCGGCTTCGGTCTGCTCTACACGGCGTTCGGCTACAACCACCCGGCTGCGTTGAGAGCGGCGATCGAGATGCAAGACGTACTAGCGGGACAGCTGCAACGGCCGTATGCGTATACGATCTTCTGGGACCTCTACGACTTTTTCCTTGCCGGCGGCTGGCTGACCTTTGGATTGCTCGCCGCGTTCTGCGCGAACCGGCGCCGGAATCCAGAGATCGTCCGCGGCTTTGCGGCTTGCTGCCTCGGTACTTTGGCCATCGTGAATCTCAGCGGCCTGCTCGCCGCGGAAGCCGCGCGGGTGTGGCTCTTTCTGCAACCACTCGCAGTCGCCTTGGCCGCGATCGAATTGGGACGCCGCTCGCTAGGGGTTCGAGTGGCGGTCTCAGCCACAATGTTGTTCGCCCTAGCCGCCATCCGTGCTTCGATGAGCTTCATCTGACGGCGCTGTTCACCGAACTCATTAAGTCAGCGAGCGGCCAGGCAAGCAGCTTTGCCATCGAAACGCTCGCCCCCCAAATCACGTCAGCCGAACCGCTTGCTCACGCGCGCGGCACTGAGGGACGCGGCGCCTGGCCGCCGGATTTCACCGGCTTGGGGGCTCCTGCCATGAGAGCCCATCTTAGCAACGGGCCGGTTCAGCTTAGTGGGGCGTTACCTGCCGTGCTGGCCGCGCTAAGGGTGTTTCAAAACGCTTTTGCAGACAACTGCGAACCCTTGCGGACGGCTATGGGCCGTGCCGGCCGCGCGACCCGGGAGCGGGCGGTTTGGTAGAATGAGTGCGCATTTTTTCGGCCGTTTCGGCGTGACAAATCCCGCGGCGGTCTCCTCCCGCGCGAATGAGCCAGAGACGAAAGAAGGGGTCTGGTCTCGCCAGAGACCGCGCCGCTAAAAGGGAACATCCGGCCAAAACGCGGTCCAGTCAGGCAGCCGCCGGCACAAAAAATATCCTGTCCGCGGAGGTCTCAGCGGCGCTTGAAGCAAGTGGTTCCTCATTCAAGAAGAAGGCTTTCTGGGCCGGAGTCCTTTTGATCATCTACGCCGCGGCCGGCACCTGGGGCCACTTCGACTTCAGCAACATGATGGGCTACTACGACCTTCTGGCGGACGCGTTCCTCAAGGGTCAATTGCACATCGACATTCGCCCCGGCGACATGTATGTGCACGACATGATTCCCTACGAGGGCCGCTACTACCTGCAGTGGGGCCCAGTCCCCGCCCTTTTTCATATGGCCGCGAAGTCGATCAGCCTGACGCTCAGCGACCGCGTCGCTTGTTTGCTGATTGCTTGGCTGACGGCACTCGTTTTCTGGCGGATCATCTCGATACTTGGCAGGCGTTTCTTTCCTGAGATGCCTCCGGGTATCTACCCTTGGTTCGTAATGGCGTTTGGCTTGAGCACGACGACCGCCGTGATCGGGCTTCGCGGAACGGTCTATCACGAAAGCATCGGAATGGCCGGGCTTGGCGTCATGGTGGCCGTTCTTGGCTTGCTGCGGTACTTGGAGAAGCGCTCCGGGGGCTGGGCTCTGCTCGCGGGGCTGGGTGTCGGCATTGCCATCGGTTCACGCATTCCGCTGGCGCTTTACGGAATCGGCCTCGGCTGCGGCCTGCTTGCCGTGCAATATCTTCGGAGGCATTCGATTGCCAAAGCCCTCTCGCACCTGTCGGCCTATAGCGTTCCGATTCTGATTTCCGGCGGGCTGTTGCTGGCCTACAACCAAGCGCGCTTTGGTTCGCCGTGGGACTACGGTGACAACTACCTGGTCGATGCGGTGGAGGGGTTAAGCGCCTTCGAAATTGGCCGCATACCCGAGAACATGCGGCATTATCTGCTAGCGCCCCCGCAGCTCACAGCGGACTTTCCCTGGATCGGACACAATGGCTGGCCGCCCGCCGAAAAGGTAATCCGCTTGGAAGATGTCTCCTCGCTGTTTTTGATTTCTCCCTTCCTGTTGCTTGCGTTTCTATCGTGGCCGTTAATGCGATGGAAAAAAACCCAGGCAATCGACCTTCCCGTTTTCACCGCGGCCCTGGGGTTCGCGTCGGGAATGGCGCTTTTCGCGATTCTCTGCTTCGCGGCGGCGGCGCGGCGCTATGCGCACGACTTCGTTCCGGTTTGGATGGTTCTGGCATTCATTGGCGCGGGCCTCAATGGCCGCCGGATCGCGGCTCTTTGGAATCGCTGGCGCGGACCGGCCTGGGCGGTCGTGGCTGTTTGCGCATTGCTGCACATGCATCTGTCGTTCACGCAGTCTTTCGAGTGGGACCCGCCTGATCTCAATGTAATGAAGAGTTTCGTTGCCGCCAGTCCCGCGGCCCGGCGCTTCATGCCCAGCGGCCCGAATTGGAATGAGAAGGAAGCGATTATCCGCAACGACATGGGGACCTACCTGCTCAACAGCGGGCAGGCTCGGGAAGCGCTCGAGCACTTCGAGTGGGCGAACCGGCTGATGCCCGACGAGCCGCGGATTCAGCAGAACTTGGCGCTGGCAAAGCGGCGGGCCACAAGGCAGCGGCGGTCCGGGCCTCCCTGACCCGCCGGCGCCAATTCATGTCAACGCCAAGTAGAAATGTCCTATTCGCTGCCAAGTAGAAATGTCCGGTTTTGGCCGGGTGGCTGGAGAGGGGGTGGCAGAGTAGTGGCTGTCGGGGGCCGGGTCGCGCCGGCCCTCCGAGCCCCAGGCCGAGGCGACGGGGCTGGCTCCGAAGCAAGCGGCTGATCGACACGACCCTCTGGCCTCCTCCTCAGAGTGTTTTGTGTTGGCGCCCTCTCCCATCCCGCCTGGCCGCGCCGGGAGTCGCCAACAGGCCCCGCCTCCATGGCGCCAAGCGCACGCCCGTCGGGCAGGACGCTTCGCTTGAGCACTGCTTTAGCATTTCGCCCAGCTCACAGCCGCCGCTGGGTTTGCAGGCAGGATTGCTTTGGATGCCGTGGCGTTGCTGCAGATACTCCGCCGCCAGGGCCGGCCCAAAGCCCGCGTAGAGGGGTTGGGAGAGGATCGCGAGGGCTCGTTTTTCCACCTTGGCGCTGATCTTGCGGTTGGAGGCGCGGCCCCACGCCGCATGGATCACGGCCTGGCCGCCTTGGCTGCGCAGCTTCGCCAGCAGCCGCCTCAGCTGCCGTTCGCTGAGGCCCAGTTGCTGGGCGGCCTGCTTTTGAGTGATCAATTTTTTGCCGGCTTTCTTCAGCGCCACCAGCCGGTCGCGCTCTCGTTGTGTCATCAGTAGTTGTCTTGGTTGCTCACTCCTCCAGGGTGACCTCGTCAATAGGACATTTCTACTTGGCACATTTAGGACATTATCACTTGGCAGCGACATCATTATGGCCAAAGTTGACAGACGCCACCCCCTCAGCTATTCTTACGGGTGCGTCGTCGCAGTTTCTGTCGGCGGCGCGAATCCCTGCTTTGGGTGCCCGGTTGGGCATAACAGGGAAGTCCGGTGAAAAGCCGGCGCGGTCCCGCCACTGTGAGTGGTGAGCCGCTTTCCAACGAGAGTCACTCAACCACGGAGTTGGGGAAGGCTGGAAGCGGCGTTGGCAGCCAGACGGCTGCCTGAAATCACGAGCCAGGAGACCTACCCAAAGCGTGGTGACAGGCGCGTCTTCCGCGAGAGAACGGATGAGCTCCAGCAGCCGGTTTCGTAAGGCTGCACGGCCCTTGTTCCCGCGGGAGCGAGGGCTTTACTTTTTGACCCGGCCGGCGTTCACGCGCTGGCCGGGCGCCTTCCGCTCCCGAACAATGTAAGCCGATCATTGGCTTTCATCCCCTCGAACCCGCGACAGATGGCTGGATGGTTTTTGTGGAAGCAGCGACCGCGGCTGACGCGGCCGCGGCAGGTGAGACGTGGCACGGGTAAGCCGCCAACCACCGTGTCGCGCCGCCAATCGCGTGTCCGCTTGCGGTCCGGCAGACCTTGCCATTGTCGAAGATAGCCCTGTCAGTTCAGCTCTTGTCGATCTGCGAGGGAGGAATTCAAGGGGAAACGATGAAAAAAAATAAACTGACCAAAAGAGAAGCACTGAAAAAAAGAACTCTAGTTCTGATAACGCTGGCGGGTTTTTGGTTGCTGCCGATGTTGGTTTCAGGACAGGGGGGGGCCACGCTTTCCGGCCGGATTACCGGTCCCAACGGCGATAGCGTTCCCTCAGTCACCGTGCGGCTTTACGGCCGCAACAGCAATGCCGCTTTCGCTGCCGAGAGCGGCGCCGACGGCCGATACCGATTCACGGGCATTCCAGCCGGGGAGTATTTACTCGAAGGGGAAGATCCGTCGTCGACCCTGGGCGCCTCGGAAAACCTGACCGTGGATGCTGGCGGGGAACTAAGCCACGATATCCAGCTCCGAATTCGCGGCGTTCGCACCGAGGTTCAGGTCACGGCCTCGGGCACCCCATTGTCACTGCAAGAAGTCGCCAAAGCAAGCGATGTCGTCGATGGGGATCAGATCAGCCGGCGGGCGGAATATTCGATCGCCGAGGCGCTCCGCACCGTGCCCGGCGTGCGCGTCCGGCAGCTCCGCGGCCCGGGCAGTCAGATCACGATACAGGTCCGCGGGATGCGCCACTACGACACGGCTCTCTTGATAGATGGCTTGCGGTTCCGTGACGCCGCCGGGACCCAAGGATCCGCTACACCCTTCCTCCAAGACATGCTGGTCGTCGACAGTGATCGCATCGAGTTTTTGCGAGGCTCGGGGTCGTCTCTTTACGGGTCGCACGCCATGGGCGGGGTGATCAACATTGTCAGCAGCCGGGGCGGCGGCCGCACGCACGGCGAGATTTCGGCCGAAGGAGGAGGATTGGGATTCTCTCGCGGCGTGGCCCGCGCTGGAGGGGGCCTCGGCGGCTCCGGCCAGTTTGTCTATAGCGGCGGGATCACGCATCTCAATGTCACCGAAGGCATCGACGGCTTTGATCCCTACCGCAACACAAGCGGACAAGGATACGCCCGCTACCACTTCACGCCAGCGGTATCACTCACTGGCCGCGTCTATGGAGGCGACTCATTCGGGGCGCTGAACGAGAGCCCGACCTTTGACGATGCGGTGATCGCGAATCACCCGCTCAGCGGCCCGGTTCGCGCAATCGGGCTCCCGGAAAGCGAGCTGCGGCGGTTTGAGAACGAGCAACCCTTTAACCCTGGCCAAGCGACGTTCATACAGGGTTTCAATGATCCGGATAATCACCGCGCTGGATCTTTCTTCGCCGGAGCCTTGGTGTTCCAGCACGAGTTGAGCCCCACAAGTTCCTACCGGGTCAGCTACCACGGAGTCGACACAAACCGTTCTTCCCGGGACGGCCCCGCGGGGCGCAGCTTCTTCGACCCCGAGTTCAGCAACGACGGGCGATTCGACGGACGCACGGACACGCTCCAAGCGCGGACCGATCATCGTCTGGGAGAAATCCATCTCGTCACGCTCGGCTACGAGTACGAGCGCGAAGAGTACCTCAACGTCAATACCGACGAAAACCCCGACCTGGCCTTGCGCGACAACAGCAGCGTGCGAATCAAGCAAAACAGTCATTCCGTGTTCGCCCAGGACCAGCTCCGGCTGCTCGACGGGCGGCTGCAGATCGGTCTGTCGGGGCGGGTGCAGACGTTCCAGCTCGATGAGCCAAGGTTTAGCGGGGATTCCAACCCTTATCGCGGCTCGCAACTCAGCTCTCCCAAAACCGCTCTGACAGGCGACGGGGCCATCGCATATTTCTTCCGCTCCAGCGGTACGAAGGTGCGCGCGCATGCCGGCAACGCCTATCGCTCACCGTCTTCGTTCGAGCGGCTCGGCGCTTCTTTCTTCGCCGGTATCGCCAGTTTCTGGGGCGATCCGCGGCTGAGGCCGGAGCGCTCAGTCGCTCTCGACGCGGGAATTGACCAGTGGCTTTGGGGATCGCGGCTGAGGCTCAGCGGCTCGTATTTCTACACGGCGCTGCAGGAGATCATTGTCTTCGACTTCGGAATTATCGACCCCGCAACCGATCCTTTCGGGCGGTTCGGCGGATACCGCAGTACGGGCGGCGGGCTCACGCGCGGCGGCGAATTCAGCGCCTCGCTCGCCCCGACCGCGGGGCTGAACATTGTGGCCTCCTACACCTATACGAACTCCGCATCGCGGCGGCCCACGATTTCCAGCGAGGCATTTTTCAAGACGCTGGGAGTCTCCGGCCACATGTTCACCATGACCGCCACGCAGCGCATCGGACGCCGTTTCGATGTGACCTTCGACTTGTTTGCCGCCAGTGACTACCCGCTGCAACTGTTCGGTTCGGACCGCCGCCTGGCCTTTGACGGGCCCATCAAGGCGGACGTTGTGACGAGTTACTCCATCCCCGTGGGCGAGGGGCGGGAGTTGCGGCTCTACGGCAAACTCGAGAATGTCTTCGACCGAACCTACTTCGAAAACGGTTTCGCCACACCGGGTATCTGGGGAATCGGCGGCCTGAAGTTCAGGTTTTAACGGGAGGGCTGAGGAATCTGTTCCCAGAACAGATCGGCAGGATTTAGCCGAACAGCTAGCTCCTAGCGAGCTGCTCCCTTGGATTAGAGGCTGTGAAAAAACAGCGAGCGGCCGCTCCTGACGGTCACGGCTCGGATCTAATCCGCCCTGGATCGCCGTGGCTGAATACTCCCGACCATCTTCTCCACCGCATTCGACACTTGCCGGGGCTGAAGGATCTTATACTCGGTCCCCTTCAGCGTTTTGACAGCGTTGCCAAGCATTCCGCGCCAGGGGTACCGGGTCGAGTTCAGATAAAAAACAGGGGCTCCCGGGTTCGTCAGCGGCGCCAGGGTTTCCTTCGGTATTTTCTTCCCGAGACGAATGTCCGACCCCACGAAAACGTAAGCGTCCGCTTCCTTGTCACCTCCCACTTCCTCAGCTAACAGCTTGGCAAGGAACTCCTGTTCCTTCGTCTTGCCGAGCTGCTCGAAGGCGACCGTCACCGGCGTCAAGCCCCGCAACCCCGCGCCCAAGGCCGGAAAGTTGATCGAGTCCGAATAGTCCTGCTGGTAGAGAATCTGCTGCTCCTCCAAACTGAACGCCGCGAGCGAAAACTCGACGAGCGAAGGATTCCGCGAAAGGCTTCGCAAAATGGCGACAAGACGCGAGTACTGCCACAGCCGAATCGTCACTTGCCGCCGCCGCCGGAGGTCCATGCTCACCAGCAACTTGATTCGCAACTTCTTGTCCGCGGGCCCGCCGCGAACGGATAGTTCTTGGCGAAAAAGGAAAACAACCGACGGGGCCACTTCTCCTGGTCTGAGGATCAGCGGCACGCCGCGGTCTTTCCTCGAAAGCTTGGCCTCGACCGTCCAGCTCTGGCTGCAAAATCGGCCGAAGCGGTCGCGAAGCTGCCATTGAATGTCGTACTTGCCCTCCCCCAGCGCCAATGAGCCGCTGAGCTCGAGCACGCCTCGCCGATCCGGGAGCGCCCGCCTTTGAACCTCCCGGTTTAACGAAACCGGCTCACGGCCCTCCACCGAAACAGGACGAACCGTCACGGAAATCAGCAGTTCGTTCGCGGGGCCGGCCAGGTCGCGAATCGGGATCGCTATCAAATATCCCGAGAGAAACCTGAATTCGAATCCTAAGAACGGCTTGAAGGCCCGCGCGCGGCAGCGAATCTCCCCGGGCTCGGGCAGGTCGCCTGGAAACGGCCCGGCAAGAAAGGGGGGAACGGCGTCCGTGGAAGCGTTAGCGTCAGTGGGCGAGCTCGGCGGCGAATCTGTCTGGGCTACGCCAGACGGTGCCAGCAGCAGAATCGCCAGCGGGATCGCAACGCCGAGGCGCCCGAAAATCCGCGTTTTTTTTAGAACGTTCATTCGGCGTCCCCTAAACCGCCAATGACTCTTTCGTACCCGGCCGCGCAACGGACTCGCCCCCCGGACCTCGATACCTCGACGCGGCAGTGGCCGCTATGTCCCTTTGATATTGCCATACGGCACACCCCGAGGGGCGTTCGCAGCCACACATGCCGAGCCGGACTCCGCGCCCTACCCCAAGCTTTCACGCTTTTGCAACTTCGTCCATCGGCGGATTGGCCGGGCCGGCGGAACCTGCCGCCGGCGCGCCTTCAGGGGCGCCGTCGCGGGTGATGTCCTAAATGTGCGTTGCCGCTGAAATCCAGGTATTGTACTAACAGTGTGTTGCTGCAGGCAGAACCGGCGTCACTGAAAATCTGAGTTTCATTCTGGGGGAGGCGGCGGTGGTGGTGGTGGAGTCCACGGGCGTGGAGGGGGGCCACCCCTGGTCTCGTCGGGCGGCGATGGCGATGGCGGATCCGGCCTAGGCATGGGGAAGACCTTCTATCTATTGGGACGGAAGCCACAGCCGATCAGCCGGGATGGTCCGCTCGATCTCCTCTTGGTCCTTCAGGAGTTTCTTTTGGTTCTGGTATGCATCCCCTTCCAGTTCTAGTGCCCGGAAGCGGTCCGACAACTCCGAAGCTTTCTCCAGGCGATCTTCGTCTATGCGTTCGGCGGCCCTCATCTTCGACACGAGCGACTCAATACGGTAGAACAGCTCCAAGTAGCCGTAGTGGAGTTTGGAGTAACGGTCCAACCTATCGGGGATGCGTAGGACCGGACGGAGCACGGAAATGATCGCTGTCGTAGCTACAAGCGTACCGAGAACCCAAGTCCCTTCATCACTCCTCCATACAGCAAGACTTATAAACGCACCTGAGGCTGTCAGAGCAACTGCGATGTCGGCGACCAGGTTGCAGGTTTTGAGCGTACGTAGACGTCGCGCGTAGTACCGCGCGTTCATGAGTGATGTGCGGTAGAAATCATGGAGCGCGGCCACGCGAGCCTGGGTCGGCGTGTAATCGTAGATCGTGTGCTCCACGCCCTTATTGTATCAGTCCGGGGATTTACGGCCCTAATAATTCGCACATCGTCGACACGTGATTCCCCTACTGGATGAACTCGACAAGCTGAAGGACCGAACATGATCCGCTGGCGGCCCGCAATCGCGAGGTCGCCACCAGGAGCAACTCACTGTTAGGACACTACCCCGCCGCGGCAGCCGGCCGAGGGGTATTTGCTACGATCAAGCTTGTTCCCGTGTCTCGCTCGGCGGCGAAAAATCGTCCTCGCATCGGCGTCCACGCCTCGATCGCGGGATCGCTGGAGCGGGCGGCGGACAAGGCCTTCTCGCTGGGTTGTGAAGCTTTCCAGATCTTCTCGAGCAGCCCGCGCATGTGGCGGGCGGCGAAGCTCGATCCAGCGGCGGTGAGCCGTTTTAAAGATGCCAGGGAACGGCACGGCCTCGCACCTCTGCTGACCCACGGGAGCTATCTGGTCAACATGGCGTCGGCCGACCGCGTCATCAGGCGGAAGTCGATACGGGCGTTTCGAGCAGAGCTACAGCGAACCGTTATCGTGGGGGCGGACTACGTCGTAATCCATCCCGGCAGCCACAAAGGCCAAACTCTCGGCGAAGCGATCCAGGTTTTGAGCGAATCGATCGCTCAGGCAAGCAAGGGGTTCTGCTGGGAGGGCCTGGAATTGCTGCTCGAAAACACCGCCGGCGGTGGACAGACGATGGGACGCGATTTCTGGGAGCTGGCCGAGATCAAGGCGCGGGTGCAAGAACGGGTTTCGATCCCGCTCGGGTTTTGCATCGACACCGCGCACTGCTACGCGGCTGGGTTTGACATCGCCACGGAGGCCGGCTTCACCCAGACTCTGCGGAAGATCGACAAAACGATCGGGATCAACAACGTGAAAGCGATCCACGCCAACGACTCGAAAACCCCTCTCGGCTCGCGGCTGGATCGTCACGAGCACATCGGCCGCGGAGGCATCGGACGCGAAGGGTTTCGGCGCATGCTGCACCACCCGAGATTGCGGCGCGTGCCGTTCATTCTCGAGACCCCGAACGATGAGCGTGGCGGCTATGAAATGGACGTGGCCGAGTTGAAGACTCTGTTGAGGCGCCGGCCACGGAGCCGACAGGGTCACTGACCTGCATCTACGCTAAACAGGGTCTAGGCGGGGAATAGAAAGTTTCACATGCCAGAGAAGCGATACAACCCGAAAGAGCTGGAAACCAAGTGGGAGAAGGTTTGGGCCGAATCCGGCATCTATCGCACGGACGAGGACCTCTCCAAACCCAAATACTACGTCCTTGAGATGCTGCCCTATCCCAGCGGCACGCTTCACATCGGCCATATCCGCAACTACTCGATCGGCGATGCGCTGGCGCGTTACAAACGGATGCGCGGGTTCCGGGTACTCCACCCGATGGGTTGGGACTCTTTTGGCCTGCCGGCGGAAAACGCGGCGATCCAGAACAAGCGGGATCCCGGCGAATGGACAAGATTCAACATTGAGGAAATGAAGCGCCAGCACCGCCGCTTCGGGTTCAGCTACGACTGGTCAACCGAGATTTCGAGCTGCGACCCCGAGTACTACCGCTGGAACCAGTGGTTCTTCCTCAAGATGCACGAGCGAGGCCTTGCCTACCGCAAAAAGGCCCAGGTGAACTGGTGCAACGAATGCCAGACCGTGCTCGCGAACGAACAGGTGGTCGATGGTTGTTGCTGGCGTCATGAAGATACCCTGGTCGGGCAGCGGGCGCTGGATCAATGGTTCCTGAAAACCACCGCATTCGCCGACGAGTTGCTCGAAGATCTGGAGGAACTCAAGGGAGGCTGGCCGGACCGCGTTCTAACCATGCAGCGCAACTGGATCGGCCGCTCCGAAGGTACGCACATTGATTTTCGGCTCGAAGAAACCGCCGAAACCTTTCGCGTCTTTACCACCCGCGTCGATACGATCTACGGCGCAACCTGCGCAATCCTGGCTCCCGAGCATCCGTTCGTCGAGCGCTTCGGACTGGGCGAAAAAGCACGCGAGATGATCCGGTTGCGCGCGGCGCAAGACCCGGCTGACCTTCAGAAAGAGGGTTTCTTTACGGGGCACTACGCCATCAATCCTTACAGCGAAGAGCGCGTGCCGCTGTGGGTCGCCAACTTCGTCCTCATGGAGTATGGCGCCGGGGCCATCATGGCGGTGCCAGCCCACGACCAGCGTGATTTCGAGTTTTGCAAGAAATACGGCATTGCGATCGAGCCGGTGATTCGGCCCGCCGACGGCGATCTGGCGGACGCCGCCACGATGGAAGAAGCTTTCGAGGAGTACGGAGTCGTCGAAAACTCCGGCCCTTTTAACGGTCTGGCGACCCAAGAGGCCAAGCAGAAAATGACGGCTTGGGGCGCTGAGCGCAGATTCGCCGAGGGGGCGATTACGTATCGCCTGAAAGATTGGGGCATCTCCCGCCAGCGCTACTGGGGTACGCCAATTCCGATGATTCACTGTGAAAAGTGCGGAACCGTGCCGGTACCTGAAAACCAATTGCCGGTCTTGCTTCCATCGAATATCGAGCTTACCGGCAGCGGTCAGTCTCCGCTTTGCGGCGCCGACGAGTTTGTCAACGCCGACTGCCCGCGCTGCGGCGGCAAGGCCCGGCGGGAGTGCGACACGATGGACACGTTTGTCGACTCCTCCTGGTATTTCTATCGCTACTGTGATCCGAAAAACGACAAAGCGCCCTTCGACGCGGAGAAGGTCGCCGCCTGGTTTCCGATCGATCAGTACATCGGAGGCGTCGAGCACGCCGTGCTGCATTTGATCTACGCCCGATTCTTTACCAAAGTCATGCGTGATTTAGGCTTGATCACTTGGAATGAACCGGCCAAACGCTTGTTTACGCAGGGCATGGTCATTCGTGACGGCGCCAAGATGTCGAAGAGCAAGGGCAACGTCATCGGAGCTGACGAGGCTGTCGAACAACACGGCGCTGACACCCTTCGCATCTTCTGCCTGTTTGCCGCTCCCCCGGAAAAGGACGTCGATTGGCGCGACGCCGGCGTGGACGGCATGTACCGCTTCCTGGGCCGGGTCTATCGCTTTGTGACACGGCACGCCGGTGACGGCCGGGGGGGAAACAGTGTGCCGGCGAACGACGCGGATCGCGCGATCCTGAGAAAGCTGCATCAGACGATTCAGAAAGTGACCAGCGATTTTGAAACACGCTGGCACTTCAACACCTCCTTGGCCGCCATCATGGAGCTGACGAATGACCTGTACACCCGCGAGGCGGAGCTGTCGCCCGGTTTGTTGCAAGATGTTCTGCCGAAGCTAGTCCTGCTGCTGGGGCCGTTTGCGCCCTATATCGCCGAGGATCTGTGGGAAGAGCTGGGCCGGAAAGGGCCGGTCTTGCACGTCCGCTGGCCGGAGTTCGATCCCGAGCTGGCGAAGGAAGGTCTGGTCACCGTGATCGTCCAAGTGAACGGGAAACTTCGTTCACGGCTTGAAGTGGCGCGCGGCACCGAGAAGTCCGAACTCGAACGCCTCGCAAGAGAAGACCCCAAGATTGTTCCCTATCTCGACGGCAAGACGATTCGCAAGGTGATCGTGGTGCCGGATAAACTGGTCAACTTCGCCGTGGGCTAGAGCTAGAATCGACTTCCGTCATTTCGACCCTCTATTGTCAAATCCTTGCCAGACGTAACAGAAAGCTCGGAAAGCAACATCAGAGCCCCAGGCGGCAGCCTGGGGTCAAGTCCGCCAATCCCAACACGCCATCAGAGATCTGCGTAAATAGAATCTGCGTAAGTCTGTGTCATACGTGGACCCAAACCCGAAAGCCGCCGCCATTCTCAACCCGCGAGCCGCCGGCGGACGTGCGGCGAAACTCTGGCCAAAAATCTCAGAGGTTCTCGAGCAGCGCCTGGGAACAGTCAAACCCCTCTTCACCGAACGCCCCGATCACGCCACGGAGCTGACTCGCCAAGCACTTGAACAGGGCTACGACCTGATCATCGCCGTCGGCGGGGATGGCACGGCGAACGAAGTCGCCAACGGCTTCCTCAACGATGACGAACCCATTAACCCAAACGCTAAGGTCGGTTTCATCCCGGTCGGCACCGGCGGCGACTTGCAGCGAACTCTCGGAATCTCCTCGGACGTCGATGAAGCTGCCGAGACAATCGCCACCGGTGTCCCCTGGCCGATCGACCTTGGCAAGGCAACCCTGGTCAGCCATGAGGGCAAGCCACTGAGCCGTTACTTCGTCAATCTGCTGAGCTTCGGCATGGGCGGCGATGTCTCGGTCCGCGCCAAGAAGAATGTCTTCAGCGGACTGAGCGGCAAACTTGCATTCCTTTACGCCACGGCCGCCGTGTTCCTGACCTATCGAGGGAAAAAAGTCCGGGTCGTTCTAGACGGAAACCCGCTTTCCAAGGAACTCCTGGTCACAAACATAGCGATCGGCAACGGACGCTACCACGGCGGAGGAATGCAGCCCTGCCCGCGCGCCGTGATGGACGACGGGCTGCTCGAAGTTACCACCATCCGGCGCCTCGGCATGTTCGAGTTCATCCGCGACTTACCGGTGCTCTACTCCGACGACGTGTATCAACACCCCAAAGTCGATCATTTTCGTGCTACCCGTATCCGTGCCGAGTCCGATGAAATCACCCGCATCGAAGTCGATGGCGAGGGGCTGGGGCGGTTGCCGCTAGAGATAACAGTTCTCCCTCGCATTTTGACCGTTCTGGTTCCCGGCCGCCGCTGATAAACACCTGAGCAGACCGTCCTTGGACTAAACTGTTACCTATGTACCGGTCTGCTCACGCGAAGCAGCGATGGTGACCGACAAGAGTGCGTGCTCTCCGCTGGCGTCGGCCCGCTCGCCAATGCAATAAGATACCTCTTATGACAAAGGTTGCCGTCCCAGCCCTAGCAACGGTCCTGTCGCTCGTCGGCTGTGGCTCTTCTGACTCCTCCCCGCCCTCCACCAAAATCGAAATGGTCGAAGAAACAATCCATGGCGTGAAGGTCGCCGACCCCTATCGCTGGCTCGAAGACCAATCGAGCCCCGCTGCCAGGGAATGGGTCGCCCAACAAACCGCTTACGCCCGCGGCATCCTCGATCCGCTGCCCACACGCGAAAAACTCCGCGGACGCCTGGGTGAAGTTCTCAGCACTGGCTCGGTAACACCTCCCGAAGTCGCGGCTGGACGCTACTTCTACGCGAAAAAAGAGGGCGATCAAAATCAGCCCATCGTTTACATGCGCGAGAGCCTGGATGGCGCGGACCAAGTCCTGATCGATCCCAACCAGGGAAGCGCCGACGACACGGTCACCGTCGACTGGTTTGTCCCCTCCAAAGACGGCAAGCTTCTCGCCTACGGCAGCTCGGTCGGCGGCACCGAGACCAGCACGCTCTACGTCCTCGATGTAGACAAAGGCCAGACCCTGGAGGAGTCCATCCCGAAGGTGCGTTTCGCCAACCCGCAGTGGCTCAAGGACAGCTCGGGGTTCTACTACTCCCGGCCCCGCGATGTCGAAACCATCGGGCCGGGCGAAGAGGTCTACGATCGCCGCGTATTTTTCCACAAGCTCGGCGCGAAGTACTCCGACGACACTCTCATCTTCGGCAATGGGTTGGAGAAAGAAGAAATTCCCGATGCCAAGCTTTCTCCCGATGAGCGCTACCTGCTCCTCGATGTCTTCATGGGCTGGGGCCGCAATCGTCTCTATGTCCTCGACCTGGGCCGCAACAAGCTCATCACCATCGCGGACGACGGGGAGAACGCCTACACCGGCGAGATCATCGGCGATACCCTCTATTTGCTGACGAACTGGAAGGCCTCGCGCTATCAAATCTTCGCGGTCGATTTGAGGAAACCCGAACGCGAGAACTGGCGCCGCATCGTCCCCGAAGGCAAGCCGGTCATCGAATCCGCGACCGTCGCGGGAGGCAAGCTGTATACGGCTGGTATCGTCGATGCCCGCTCCGAGCTGGCCGCCTATGCCCTCGACGGCAAGGACAAGCAGATCATTCCGCTGCCTGAATCCGGGACCGTCTCCGGCCTTTACGGTGAAAGCGGCGGCGACGAAGTGTTCTTCGAGTTCACCTCTTTCGCCACTCCTCCAGCCATTTATCGCATCGATGTGAACGCTGATTTGAGCCAGCCCGGCGCGCTGTCGGTCTGGAACAAACTCAAAGCTGCGGTCGATCCAGGCGAATTCGAATCAAAGCAAGTCTTCTACCCCTCCAAGGACGGAACGATCGTCCCGATGTACATCATCCACAAAAAGGGCGTCGCGGCTGACGGCACGGCGCACGGGCTGCTCTACGGATATGGCGGATTCAACATCAGCCTGACGCCCGTGTTTCGCGGATATTTCTTTCCGTGGCTCGAAAGCGGCGGAGTTCTGGCGATCGCCAATATGAGGGGTGGCAGCGAGTACGGCGAGGCCTGGCATCGCGCCGGCATGCTTGAGAAAAAGCAAAATGTATTCGACGATTTCATCTCGGCCGCCGAGTACTTGATTCAGAAAAAGTACGTCGATTCCGAGCGCTTCGCCATCCACGGACGCAGCAACGGCGGCCTGCTGATGGGCGCCGCCATGACCCAGCGCCCCGGCCTGTTTCAAGTGGTCATCTGCGGCGTACCGCTGCTCGACATGATCCGCTATCACCGCTTCCGCATGGCACGGCTATGGATCTCCGAATACGGCTCCTCTGAAAACGAAGAAGACTTTCAGTGGATCCACGCCTACTCGCCCTACCATCGCGTCACCGACGGCGAGTCCTATCCCGCGACGATCATCTATACTGCGGATGCCGACTCGCGGGTCGACCCGATGCACGCCCTGAAAATGGTCGCCCGCCTGCAGGCGGCGAATGCTTCGGACGCACCGATCATCCTGCGCTACGACACCGACGCCGGGCACGGCGGAGGCAAACCGCTTTCGAAAACCATCGACGAGTGGGTCGACATCTGGAGCTTTGCTTTCGATCAGTTGGGAATTAAATACTGAGGATTCTGCCCGAGAGAGCCCTGAAAACTTCATGGTGCTGCCAAGCAGGTGAGCCCTGCACCGTTGCGAATGGTTGACAATCCTATGGAAGAAGTTTCATTCACCAAGCTCCAAGGCCAGTATCTCGCCTTCATTTTGGCGTACACGAAAGTAATCGGCAGGCCGCCGGCGGAGGCCGACATGCAGCGGCACTTCAAAGTAACGCCGCCGTCAGTTCACCAGATGATCGTGACGCTCGAAAAGAAACGTCTGATCGCGCGAACGCCGGGGCAGGCGCGTTCGATTCAGGTATTGGCGCCTCAGGAGCAGCTTCCCGCACTTGACTGACGCTCACGGACCAGCCGCTCGAAGCAGCGGCTACAACTAGCCAATGATATTTGAAATTTCGTTCGCGGGGAGTTTGGGCGGTGGTGGTGCTAATAAGGGCCCGGGCCTGGAGCTTTCAGCATTTCAGGGGCGTGCGGCTGTCGGCATGAGCCACGTTCACGTGGCTTGGTCTCCTTTAGGCCGGTCCTTTTAGGGCCGGTTCACAGGCCTCTTCTGACCTCGTACCTCAGCCCGTTTCAACGGGTTTTCGTCCCACTCTGACCTTCAACCGCATGGAACCGCATTCTTGCGTGCTGTGTTGCCATTCTTGGCGAACTCGGCGCCACTATGAGCCACTTTCTCCCCACATGCGGGGAGCGCTCTTGCACGCCCCTCTTTCTGCGAACAATATCCTCAGAACCACCGGGCTAGTAGCTAGGCTTTTTCGGGGAATTCGCTCCGAAAAGCGGCTCCATAGACGCCGATGAGCGGTGTCGCCGTAGTTATTACCCACTCGCTAGGAGGCGTCCACCAGGAAACGGGCCAAACCCCTGCGTCTGGAATTGCAGATTAGTTGCACACATTGTGCGGCCCATCGGCCGGGCGTATTCTCAGTCGATCGCTCACTCATAACGCAGAGCTTCGACGGGCACGACGCGCGCGGCTGTGTTGGATGGATAGATTGTTGTGAGATAGCTCACGGCCATGACTGCAACAGCGATTCCCGCGGCGTCCCAGGGGTGGGCGGCGAATGGAACGTAGCTGAGGCCATAGATCTCGGCATCGAGCGGAATCAGTTGATACACGTCGCAGGCCCAGCAGAGCAGGTGCCCGCCCGCCAAGCCGATGGCAGTGCCGACGGCGCCGATCATCAGCCCCTGAAAGACGAAGATCTTGCGGATCTGCGAGCGGCGAGCGCCCATCGAGATCAAAATGGCAATGTCTCGATTCTTTTCCATCACCATCATGACGAGTGAAGTCAGGATATTGAGGGCTGCCACCAGCATGATCAGCCCGATCGTGATGGTCGTCACGAGCTTTTCGACCTTGAGGGCGTTGAAGATATCGCGGTTGCGCTCCATCCAGCTTGTGGTGGCGTAGGCGGGGCCCGCGATCCGTTCGATTTCTTTGCCGACTGGCTCCGCGAGATTGAGGTCGTCGAGGCGAAACTCGATGGCGTTGATAACGTTATCGAGCGAGAGGGATTGCTGGGTCGGTTTCAGGGCGGCCAAAGCCCATTGGTGATCATATTGGTAGTATCCGGACTTGAAGATGCCGGCGACCTGGAACCGCTTGTAGCCTGGGATGAGTCCGAACGGCGTCATCTCTCCTTGCGGGCTGACGACAGTCACGACGGAGTTCAGCCGCGCTCCAATGCTCTGGGCCAGACCCGAGCCGAGAACGATCCCCGGGTATCCTTCGCCTTCTTCGAGACCCTCCACCGACCCTTCGGCCAGGTTTTGGAGAAGGTTGCCGACCTCAAGTTCCGCCGCCGGGTTGACGCCTTTGAGAACGCAGCCGCGTCCCCGAATCGGGCCGCTGATCATGACCTCTCCATAGAGCGCGGGGGCGACGGCCTCTACGTGCTCGACGCCGCCGAATCGCTCCAGGAACGGGCGCCAATCCTCGATTCCAAAGCCGCGTTCTTTTTCGAGAAGGCTGACGTGAGCGGTGGCGCCCAATAAATGACGCTGCAGGTCCTCCTGGACGCCATTGTTGATCGCCATGGCCACGACCAGGGCCGCGACTCCGGTGGAAACTCCGGCAACCGCGATCAGGGTGACGATCGAGAGAAATCCTTGTTTGCGCTTGGCCCGCAGGTAGCGTCTTCCGACGAAAAGCTCAAATGACACCGGGGCTAGTCCTCGAGAGATGCCAGGCGCTGGTTGACGCCGATTTCACCTTCGGGACGCAGCAGCGGGAACAGAATTACGTCGCGAATCGAAGGCGAGTTGGTGAGGATCATCGTGAGCCGGTCGATGCCGATTCCCTCTCCGGCGGTGGGGGGCATGCCGTAGCACAGCGCACGGACATAGTCCTCGTCCATGGCGTGGGCTTCGGCATCGCCGGGCCGCTCTTGGACCTGAGCAAGGAAGCGGCGGCGCTGTTCTTGGGGGTCGTTCAGCTCCGAGTAGGCGTTGGCGATCTCCATGCCGCCGGCGTAAATCTCGAAGCGTTCGACCCAATCGGGATCATCGGGCTTGTTTTTCGAGAGCGGCGAAGCCTCGACCGGATAGTCGTAAACCAGGGTTGGCTGGATGAGCTGCGGCTCGCAGGCGTGCTCGAAGACTCCCAGCAGCTTTTCGCCGAGAGAATCGCCGCTTGCTACAGGAATGGGCGCCTCGGCCGAGCGGTTCAGCGCTTCGATCATTTCATTGACGCGCTGCTTGTCGGCCAAGTCATCGACTGTCGGACGGGTACCGGCATCGGGCCAGAACTCGACGATCGCCTCTTTCATCGAGACACAATGCAGGTTGCCAAAATCGATGCTTTGGCCATCGTATTGGATCTCGGTTTTCCCGTCAAGGACGGCGGCGGCGGCGGTTCGAAGCAGCTCTTTGCTCAGCTCCATCAGGTCACGATAGTCGGCGTAGGCCTGATAAAACTCGAGCATCGTGAACTCGGGGTTGTGCTGGCTCGAAATGCCTTCGTTGCGAAAGTTGCGGTTGATCTCGTAAACGCGGTCGAGTCCCCCGACGATCAAGCGCTTGAGATAAAGCTCGGGAGCGATCCTTAGCGACAGGTCGACGTCCAGCGCGTTGTGATGCGTCTGGAACGGGCGGGCCAGGGCGCCGCCGTGGACCGGCTGCATCATGGGGGTCTCGACTTCGAGGAAGCCGTGACCTTCGAGAACGCCGCGTAGCGCCGAAATCATCTTGTTGCGCTGGATGAAGACGCGCCGCACATCGGGGTTCGTGATCAAGTCGAGGTAGCGCTGGCGATAGCGGATCTCGACATCCTTCAAGCCGTGAAACTTCTCCGGCAGCGGCAACAGCGCCTTGGCCAGGAATTCCAGTTTCTCGGCCCGCACGGTCAGCTCGCCGGTTCGGGTGCGGAAAATGCGCCCATGGGCGCCGATGAAGTCGCCCGCATCCAGCTTCTTATATAGCTCGAAAGCGTTCTCGCCGACAGCGTCCCGCCGGACGTAAAGCTGCATTTGCTGGCCGTCTTGCTGGATGTGGCAGAAACCCGCCTTGCCCTGCCGCCGGACGGTCATCAGGCGGCCGCAGACGCTGACTTGGGTCTTCTCCTGCTCGAGCTGTTCGCCGTCCTTCGATTCGTAGCCTTCACGGATTTGGCCGAGAGTGTGAGTGAAGGCGAACTTGCGCGGATAGCTCGTGAATCCGAGACTCTCGATCTCGGGGATTTTGCGATACCGCTGCTCGAACAACTGATCTTCCAACGACAAGGGGTTTGCTCCGAAGTAAGGGAGGAGTAACGAGATTTGTCCTTCATTATAGGTCTAGGGACGCCAATGGTTGATCGAAGATTTGGGCGGAGCGATAAACAGAGCCGCGACCGTGAGGGAGCGGTTGCCTCCACGACGCGATCGGCCTCTTTGAAGCGATGCACCCTCCGTTTGGTTCCGGCTCGGCCGCGTCTAGGAGCGAGTACGCATCAAGTAGAGCACTCGTTCGGTTCCGGCGATCCTCTCGGTGCGTTCCAAGGAGAAACATTGTTCGAACGCCCGCTCGAAACCCTGTTGCGTGTAGTCGCCGAAGATATCGACGCGCGAGGCGAGTAAGCGTTGGACCTGAGAATCTTGCTTCGGGACGAATTCGATGATCAGACCGCGGCAGAGCTCGGCAAAGAATTTCGCCACGTCCAACAATGGTACGTTATTGGCAATGACGAGATGGTGGATCAAGGCCAGGGCCATGGCAAGGTCGGTAGGCCCTCTTGCGATGAGGGAATCTCGTTCCCGGCTGGCCCAACCCAAACTCGGGCTGGGATTGACCAAATCGATCAGTAGCGGCATGAGCCGGGTTCGGCCCGATTTTCGGCATTCAAGATAATTGGCTTCGACTGAGGCCGGATCCGAGTCCATTGACAAAGTGGGTTTTCCCTGATCGGCGGCCAGCCGGCTGAAAAGGCCGACGTTGGCGCCCAGATCCCACACCTCCCCAGCGCCGGACTGCCGCAGAAACTCCGCAACGAGTTCCTTCTTCCTCTCAAACGCAGGCTCGCTGTAGTTGGTCTCGGAGTAGTATTGAGCCCAGTCCCCTTGGGGCCGCCAATGGAGTGCTTCGGCGCCGGACTCCAAACTATCCATCAAGCCCTGGAAACCCAGACGGCTGACCTTGCTTTGCGATCGAGCGAGTTTGGCTCCAGCATGCTTGGTCTGGCTGCGGGCGTGCAGGTGAATGTGGATCAGCAGCGGCCACTTGAGGCGCGTGCGGAGAGGTAATAGCGCACTGGCGAGGTCGACCGGGATGCCGTCAATGTGGTGTTTCAGCAGTGAGGCGAGACGGAAATCGCGGTAAGCGATCAGTGCCAGCGGACCCAGAAAGTGCTGGCAATACTGGCGGTAGGCGACCCAAGGCTCACCTTCTCGATAGCTTTCGAAAGAAAGCGTGTCAATCAGCACGGGCCGGCCCTCGACGAACTGGATGTTGTAGGCGCTGCTGTCCTTCAAGCTCAGGCCATGCTCGAACGCCAGTTTTTGAATGCGGATTGTCGCCAGGGCGGCGTCTTTGAGTTGACTAAAACACCATTCGTAAGGGTAGGAAACAAAAGGCGCCCGGTTCGGCTGCAAGACTTTGTATGCCCCGGGCGCCGCTGCATGATGAAGTTCTACTTCTTGGTGCGCGACGAGCCAGCCTTGCTCAACCAGCTTGTCGTAGAGGCCCGACCGCATGAGCTGGTCGTAGTTGTCGCGGTAACTGCTGTTTACTTGGCGGTAAAGGGCGCCGTCGCGCTCGAAGACGAACCCGCTCGGATCCCGGAACGAAGCGGCGATTCGGCGGCCCGGCAAGAGGCCGCTGGGATCGCGGTTTTCGGTAGGAGGCATGCCGATACCCGGAGAGAATGGGCTCGATCGCTAGCTCGCCGCCAAATAGCCCGCCACCGAGGTCTCGGTTGCAGGTTCGCAACCGTCGCTGGAGCGCGCGCGACAATCGAGTTTGGAACTAACCTTAACGCCCCGCTGGATTGCCGTAGTCCAACGCACGACGGGGTCAGGGGGCTCCACGCCCGCCAAAAACTGATTCAAGAATCGCTGGATGAGTCGTCGCCATTGGAGCCAGAGCCCCGAGAAGAGCCCTTCCGAAAGAAGCCCTTGATGTCTCCCCAAAAACGTTTCACCGCAAACGAAGCGCCCAACAATCCGGCCACAAGCACCTGAAGCAGAAAGCTCCCGGAACCAGGATCGAGGTAGGCGGCCAGCGGCCGCGGAAAGCATAAAATCAACAACGCCAACAAAAGTGTGCCTCTCGCAATGCGCATGGAGTCGTTCATATTAGCCGGAATTTCCGATTTGGAACTCCGTCCCCCCCCTGATGGTACACGCTTCGCCATCGGGGTCGCAAGCAATTTTGGGTAGTGGGGTCATAGCGTGGAGATGGCTAACAGGGCTCCGTAGCCCTCACTCAGGCGGTACCTTTGCTAGATACTGCTGTGGCTCGACTGTATCGGGCTTTGGCCGAATAGGGCCGTACAAGTCCTTGTAGCTCTCAAGCGAGCGACCTAAGACTTCGTGGAGAGACTGGGCGTGTTCTGGTGACATTCCTATCATGGCCGACACCTGGATCAACTTTTGTTGTTCTTCGCCAAAGTCAACTGGGTATACCGAGCCGAAGGTAAGCTTGAACCCGTTGTACCCCATATTGACGGTGGCGATGTCCGCATAGTGCTGACCCATGCCTGCCGGGATCTGCATCCCTGCGGTCTGTTGACCCTTCTTATCATCCGGCTTTTCATCCTTCATTGATGGCTTCCTCCGATGAATACGTAGTCCCTTCGCTGCTTAGGGAAACAGGGAACTCGATGAGCTTTGCCCGATCTTGGGGTGGTTTTAGTACCGATGCAGAAACCCGCTCCATGTTACTCGGATTGCCATCCCACGTTTGAGCGACAGCGACGTACTGGGGCGTTACTCTATTGAGGATCGGATCGCTGGACGGCGTTTTCCTCTTCAGTGATTCTCGTCCAAATCGCGCGACTTCATTCAGTAAGGGCCCAAAGGTCTCAAAGCTAATCTTCAAACGGACTTTGAGGGCGCGAGCAATCCGACGAAGAGTCTCCGTTTTCCAAGCAGAATAGTTCACGTTCTCCAAGCGTGACACACCAGCCTGTTGAGTACCGATTGCTTCCGCAAGATCCGCCTGAGTCATTTTCCGCTGCTCTCTAAGAGCCTTGATTTGGGCGGCCACGAATGTGTTCAAAAACGATTCGGCATATCCGTACCTGAACTCCTCATCGTCCAAGAGGTCACGGCGTAACTGTTCGCGGAATTCGTAAGATTCGTCGTCGTGTGGGGTCATTCAATAGCACCTTTCTGTTTTGATCGGCTCTTTCCAAGTGGTCCTTTGGTAAGAGAACACGATCCTCTTCAACCGCGCCAAGCAAGAGCGTGATACCTAAATTATGCACTGCGGCGTGGACCTGAGGAGGGCTGAGCCGCAAGAGACCATTTGGGACCCCCGAAAACATGGGGTAAAAAGGTAGGCTGGCAAAGATCCCAGCTTCGCCAGCCAACCCCAAGGAGGTCACCCACATGGTTACCAGACGAAAACAGCATAGCTCCCAAAGGCCCGTCCAACAAGGCCCAGCCGTGACGGCCTCGCGGCCCAATAAAATCGGGGCTTCGACGCCTTACCACTTCCGCGGCAGGAAGCCGACTCCCTACGGCGGCTTGCTGCCGGTGGTCGGGAGGGCGCTGATCTGAGAGGCTGGCTATGCGCTATGCATAAAATTTTATGCACTAGCCGTAACGCACTGGAAACACGTCACTTCCGAGCGAGGTTTTGACGACGCGGATTCTGGGCGGGAAAGGAACCCGGGGACGGAGAAGCCAAAAGGCCAGTTGCCGAGCTACCACCTCACGACGACCGCCAACCCGCTACGAACGCAGCCACACTCGCAAAGTGAATCTGTGCATAATTCAGGTGATAACGTTTTCGTCGCTCTCGAACGGCCCGTAGCACAGGAGCGGTCTAAGCTGAATCCATCCCTTGTTTCCCTTGATCTTCATCTTGTAGATCCCGGTGATACCTAGTTTCCGCTTCTTGATGGGACCTTCTATCAGACCGGGGTTATCTCCGGGCCGCCCATCCGCAACGCATCGATTTTTTGCCTGAAGGTATGGACCTGGAGCCGCTGAATGCGTTCCCGCTCCAGCCATGCCCGGATGGTGCTGTGGCCGCGCTCGTCCAGAAACTCGTACACACTCCACATCAGATTATATCACACAGGCGTTATGTTTTCAATTGCTGCCTTTTTCGCCGCCCGGCCAAGTTTGCTGGATCGTTTGTAGCCGATTTCGCGGCCGCGGCCGCGACCTTCCTGTTTCCGCGGCGAGATTTTATGGCTTCAATCGGCGGGTCAGTCCGTTGCCATCGAATCTTCCAGTTTTCGAAATTCTTTGCCGTCTCTGACGTAGCGGACTTGGTCGAACGGCGTCTCCCGGTCGGCCAGGTAGTAGCGGTCTTCCAGCAGGGAATGCTGGGTTCCAAAGTAATGGTTGAAGATCGCGCGGAACGTATTGACCGCACTCATTCCTTCATAGACGGCTGCACTCATTCCTTCATAGACGGCTGCCTCGCCGCCGTTGGGCAAATACATTGCGTTGAGAATTGCGAATTCAGCCCTTCTGGATATCTTATCCGCCAATGTCACCTCGGGGACGCCGGGCGGTCCGTGATCCGACTGCAAAATGATGATCGGCGGCGACTCGGACTTTGTCAAGATCTCCTCGATAATGGCGGGTAGCAGGCTGCCGACGTACGCCACCTGGTCACGATAGCCTGTTCGAAAGCTCTCGCCGGTTGCCCCCGGCGTGAGCACATAAGCCAGCCCGCCCTTCCACTCGTAGCGCCGCGGCGGGTTGACTTGTTCTCCGCGAGGACCGAATAACAGCGGCGGATGCGGCAGCAAGACGTGGGCGTAGACAAACTTCGGACCCTCGAAAGACACCGCTTCCGGCAGCGCGTCAAGACTATATTGGGCCATGGCGCGGTGCCAATCCTGCAAGACCGGCCAGCCGGCTTTCCTCAGAAGCCAGGGCAGCGGAGTACGTTCGATGAAGCCCAACTCAAACACGCTCGCGAACCACCACCTCCCCAGGAATGTGTCCGCGTTGCGGTAGTTCAGGGCATCGTACTGCGAGTTCAGCGCTACGATCGAGTAACCCATCTCCTTCAGAAATCTGGTGACGCGATTGTTTTGAAGTAACAATCTTGGCACTTGCCAGTCGTGAAAATCAGGGAACTGAGCCCGCGTCTCTTCGTCGTAGTAGGCGTAGTTCAGACTCGAGCTGATGGATAACGATGTGAAAGTGTAGTTCGATGCGCTCGACCGAGAAATCGTAAACCCGCGCTTTTTCAAGTAGCCGGTTAGATGAGAATCGTCGTATCCGTAAAACTCCTTCAGCACGTCGCTGCGGCCGTAGGAGTCCAAGACGATGAAATAAATGTCGGGTTTCTCGCTGGGTATCTGTTTTGGCGGGGGGCCGAGATCAAGCTGGTAGTTGACGCCGGACAATTCATTGCTCAGCCGCTTATAGGCCAGAGGCGTCAATTGACTCAAGGCGGGCAACAGCATGAAACAAGCTACTAGGTTCATCAAGTAGGTCCAGGGATATAGATTCCGGCGGGTCGCCAGAAACCAGATACCGCCGGCGAACAACGCAAAATAGGGTCCCAGGAACTTCACCTCTCCCCAACTCAACCCGTCGGTGACAAGCTGATAACCCATGACTTCCGCCACATCGTTGATGTATCCATGGGTGAAAAACATGAACAGAAAATAGCCCACCAACAAAGCCGCCTTCTTTCTTTCCATGATTCGGCCGAGGAGGCGCCAACTGATCAGCATCATGGCCATCACGATGACCAGCGGGCGCACCATGGCGGGAAAATCGTAGTGATGGATGTTTATGGAATAGAAAAAAAGAACGGGCGCGACCGCCAGAACGTACGGGTGAATCACGGCCTGCTCGTTCGATGCGCCTGGTTTGGATTGGAACCGCGCCCCCTTCGCCGGGGGCCCGCTGGTCGAACTGGATTGGGCAGACACGGGAGAGGCGCCTTGGGCGATCGAAGAGTTGTGCCGGGGGATGGCCAGCCCGCGACGAGGCGAACAACCACACTCGCATCACCGGGTCGATGCCGATTCCTAACTTATCAGTAGTTCATGGCGGCAGGAATCCGGGAATGGACCTATACCATCGTCATTTTCGTCGTAAGGTCGGTAGTCCGAGCCGGTATTTCGCCGGGGGCTCAAAGGCAATCCCGCCTGAGGCAAATCCCTGATATGGGCCCGCGCTTCTGAGCCGGGGCGAAAGGGTATTGCGAATTTGGTTTCGACCGACGCTCCTTAGCTGCTTGCAGGTCACCGAATCGCGACTCGGAGCCAAGCGCGCTGCAGATCTTCGAAAGTCCGGATGTTCGTCGAAACACTTTCATGAAGAGCCGAAGCCCGCGGGACTTGCGTGAGAGGATCAAACTGGGGGCGCGCGTTCACATAGACCGCGTCCAGCAGGCCATTCCATAGCGCAAAGTGTTTGGGCCCGCCGTAGCCTCGAATCTGCTCGAGCACATGAGCCCAGAAGTAAACGGTCCGGATGGGGTATTTAGTTGACTCCAGTAGCCACTACATCTTGGGGGTGGGGGTGCCGGCCCTGGTGGCCTCGACCATTGTCTTATAGGGAGCAGGGTCGGCGGCGACCGCCTGCTGGAGGAGGCGATAGAAAAGTTTGCCGCGCGACCGTGAGGTCCGCCGGTTGAAGCGGAACGTGAACTCGTCCAGGTAGTAGTCCAAATACTCGTGACTGACAGCCCCCTGGTGGGTCCCCAACAGCCAGCGCTTTAGCAGAGAGGCGACACGATGGACTCTCGGCAGCAGCTTACTCGCCGATTGCCGCTTCCCGCGCAGCACGGTGACTTCATGGCGGTATCCTTTGTTCTCCAATCCCGCATAGCCTTCCCAGCCGTCGGTGTGCACGAGGCTGCCAGGTTGGATAGCTTCTTCGACAAAGGCTTCCAAGCTCGCCGCTGAGGCATCCGCGATCCGACGGAGCCGGATGCGACCCATACCGCGCCCATCCTCCTCGGCAGCAACCGCAACTAACGCTTTGCCAACCATTTCGCGACCTCGGACGCCCTCTTCGACTCCGCCCACATACGTTTCGTCCACCTCCACCCGGCCGACCAGCCGATTGCGACCGGGGCGCACCATGGCGCGGCGGAACTTGTGCAGCCAGGTCCAGGCGGTTACATAGCTACCCAAACCCAAGACCCGCTGCAACTCCAGCGCGCTGGCCCCGCCTTTTTGCGTTGTCACCCACCAAGCCGCCCGGAACCACAACGTCAAGGGCTTGCGGGTGTCCTGGAAAATCGTGCCCGCCGTCACCGAGGCCTGGTAACCGCAGTCGGCGCAGAGCAGCAGATTGCGTTTGCTGGCCCATGAGGACTGGATCCCACAGCGCGGGCACACGAACCCCTCCGGCCAGCGCAGCTTCAGCAGGTACTCCCGGCACGCCTCCTCGGTCGAGAATCGAGCTTCCAACTCGACGAGGTTTCGGGGGTAGTCCTCCTTCATGCCCCCAACCACAACATATTGTGGCTACTGGAGTCAACTAAATACCCCATCGGTCCGGTTACGGAGCGCCGGGTCCCAGATCTGCCCGCCTTGTTCCATTGCGCGGCCCTCGTTGATTCCCAGAAGAGTAGCCACGGTAGGAGCCACATCTATGTGTGAGGTCGTCCAGTTGATTTCATGGGGCGACGCAAGAACTCCGGGAGCGTAGATCATCAACGGCACGTGGAATGCGTCCTCGCCGGGCCGGCCGGCGGGAAACTCAGGGTCCTCGCCCCAATGGCGGATGCCGTGATCGGCCGTGAAGATGATCAGGCTGCGGTCAAGAAGGCCGACTTCTTCCAGTGCGCTGATCAGCTTACCGAGCAACTGATCCTCTAGTACGACGATGTCGCGGCCGCGCACCCACAAGTCCCGTTCTACACCGTCCTCGTGAATGTCGGGCCAAGGGGCGTGACCAATCTGGGGAGCAAAAGCCGCCACGAAACGCCGGTCCTGCTGAGCCCAACGTTTGATATCGTCGGTGAGGGTGTTCAGCGCGTGGGCGTCAAACCACTTCCTCATTCGCCAGCGCTCGACTTCCCGCGGCGGGTCCGAAGCAATTTCCTCGGCCACCTTGCGCCGGCTGAAGCCGAGCGCCTCGAACATCCATCGTTCCCATGTCAGCGGCAGATACTCGGGGAGGTAGACGACGGTTTCGTAACCTTCGTTTTTCAGATGCCGCACAAGACTCTCCATCGTGCGGTTGGGGGCGTCGACAACGGGGCCAGCCGGAGGGGCGTACATCGAACTAAAGAGGGAGAACAAGGCCCGATTCGACAAAGCCGACGTCGCATAATTGTCCAACGCTACCCATGACGCCCCGCGCAACCGGCGAATGTTGGGCAGATCATCCAAATCGGCGCCCAAATCCAGCAGCCGATGGGGGATCGTTTCGAGGACGAAATAAATGACGTTGTAGTCTCGCGCGGCCGCCCAGTATTTGGAATCCTTTGATGGATCGGAGGCCAGAACAAACTCACGGTATTCGGCTTGAAGCTTCTCGGGGCCGAGCCGGTCAAATCGGCTGAACTCATCGAAGTCCGGCAAAAGGACTCGCAAGATGTATCGCGCAGCGCTGGTGTGCATGCTGCTGGAAGGGAGCTCAACCATCCAGGCGGCCGCGCCGAATCCGCACAACATCAACGCCGGAAAGTAGAACAAGATCCGCTGACCCGCCCGCGGCAGCTCGATCCAGCGCCGGTAGAGAGATTGGCTGCCCAGGGCGACGCTAAGCATCGCCAAGAAGGCGGCCATCCAGGCGATTCTGTACAGATGCGGGGCGACATAATTCTCAAAGTCCTCGGGGTGTCCCGCAGCCCACCGAAGGCCGTCTTTCAGCATTTCAATAGACAGGAACCCCCCCAGATCCAGGTAGACGTTCAGTTGTCCAATGAGAAAAACCGTATACAGCGCTGAGATCAACGCGGCAATCCAAAGTCGAAACTTCGCGGGCAGCAGGAAAATTAAGCCGAACACTGCGGCGGGGACAATCAAGACGCCCAGGAGGTAGTCTTCCCGGTAAAAGGAAATCATCTCCCAAAAAGTAAAGAGCGACGGGAACAGATTCGTCGCTTCATCAGCCGGTGTGCGGTTGAGCGCCAGGCCCGTCGCCAGTATGCCCGTTGTGTGAAGCATCACGAACTTCAGGGACATGCTGACCGCTGCCGCGGGCAACCAAAGGATGTAGCAGGAGATTAGCTGATAACGAATTGACTTGGGTCCGCCCACAATCTACACGTGCTCCAAGGAGGCAGGGGCCGCGAGTCCAGCTTTGTCCGAAGAATGGTTTCGCGGATTTAGGGGGATGTCGGCGGTCCTGCACCCGCGGCCCGGTCCGCCTGGTCCGCAGAGCCTTGTCATTACCGAATTGGGGACCGCACTTACGCTTGGTCGGGACATTCGTGTATATCTCACTTCGTCCCGACAGCTTGGAACCCAAGGATTCGGAACAACATGGTCCGCAACCGGGACTCCAACTCTTACTTCCGCATGTTACACGAGCCTCCGCGCGGCGTGCAATGAACCTGTCGCCGCCATAACCGTCCGCGGGGCATTGTGCTGCTTTCCGGCGCCGCTTCCGCGCCTGAAGTTCTCGAAACTTAGTCAGGGGGTTCCGGCCGCGTCTAACTCGGAGCCCAGCCGGTTCACTATCGTTGTTGGGCCTTCTTGCCTCGGCGAGAGCCGCGATTCCGCTCCCAAATGATTCGCAAACCCTCCAACGTCAGGTGCTCACTGACTTCCTGAATGAAACGGGACCCGGGAGCAATCACCTGGGCGTGGCCGCCAGTAGCGATGACATTTGTCTTCGGTCCAAGCACCCCGATCATTTTTTCAAGAATCGAGTCCACCATCCCGAGCGTGCCGTGGTATAGGCCCGACTGCAGGCTGGCGACCGTGTTGGTTCCTATGATCGCGGCGGGTTCGCGAACGTCCACGCGCGGCAGCCGGGCGGCGCGCTGGAACAGCGCTTCCGAGGTGATTCCGATTCCGGCGCAGATCACGCCACCCAGGTATTCGGCATTTTCCGAGATCGCGTCGAATGTGATGGCGGTACCAAAATCGACGGCGACGCAGGGCCCGCCGTAACTCTCGAAAGCGGCGATTCCATTGACAATCCGGTCCGCTCCGACCTCTGATGGGTTGTCGGCGCGAATGGTGAGCCCCGTTTCGATCTCGCTGTTGACGAACAGAGGGCTGGTCTCAAAGTATCGCTCCGCCATCTCCCGAAGCGACGAATCCAGTTGCGGGACGACGGAGGAGACGATGATGCCGTCGATCTTTGATATATCGAGGCCGGCCAGTGAAAAAAGGTTGCGGAAGAGGACTCCCCAGCCATCAACCGTCTGCCCCGAGTCGGTTTCCAGACGCCAGTGGTCGATCAGCTTCTTGCGGCGATAAACGCCGAGGGTCAGGTTGGTGTTGCCGACGTCGACGGCGAATAGCATGTCAGAGCCCTTCTTCACCCGGCTTGTTCCAGGGGCGAACGCTTCCCGCCAAGATCGGTTCGATCGAGCCGTCTTCCTGCTCGAGCAGCAGTATGCCGCCCGGGTCGAGACCGGCCGTGGAGCCGTAAACCCGGGAATCGCCTAACTCCACAACGACTTTCTTCCCCCGGGCGTAGCTCGATGCCCGCGAGAAGGCGTTCACGATCGGCTGAGCGCCGCGCTCGAGGAACATTTCATAGTATCGCTCGCAGTGTTTCAGAACCGCTTGCAGTACGGTTTCCCGCAAGTATTCGCAGCCTGTTTCGATGCGCAGCGACGTCGCGATGTCCGACAGATCGGGGGGCATGGCCGCTTGGTTGACGTTAATGCCGACACCGGCGATTGCGTACCGCACCGAGCCGCTCTCGGCAGCCGATTCCACCAGGATGCCGCAGCATTTCTTGTCGTTCAGCAGGACGTCATTGGGCCAGCGGATATCGCATTGGACGCCGCAGGCTTCAGCGATGCCCCGAGCTGCTCCCAGGCCCAGGGCAAGGGTCAGCACTGAGGACCGCGCGGCTGCGGCCGGCGGCCGCAGCACGAGAGAGAAATACAGTCCGACGCCGGGCTGGGAAACCCAACTTCGGCCCCATCTCCCTCGTCCCGAGGTTTGCTGGTCAGCCAGGATCAGAGTACCTTCCGACGCGCCGTCTTCGGCACGGATCGTGGCCTCCTTCATGGTCGTGTCGATGGTCTCGAACCGATAGACCGGCCGGCCGAAGCGCGTGCTCTTAGATGATGTAGCTGTCATTTGACGGGTTGTCTCCGGGCCGGGGCGAAGGAGCGGCCAACGCCCTACTCCAGTCGGAAGCTGATATCGACCGCTTGTGAGGAGTGGGTCATGGCCCCGGCCGAAACAAAGTCCGCACCGCTGTCGGCGTATTCGCGAATGTTCCGCAGGTTGACGCCGCCCGAAACCTCCACCTTGGCCTGTCCGGCTATTTTGGCGCATGCTTTCCTGACATCCCCGGGAGAAAAGTTATCCAACAGCAAGTGTTGCGCGCCGGTGGCAAGGGCCTCGTCCAGCTCCGCCAGGGTGCGGACTTCGATTTCAATAGGCAGGCCGTGGACGCGCGCCAGCCCCAGCGCCTGGCGCACACCGCCCGCCGCCATGATGTGATTGTTCTTGATGAGAATGGCGTCGTAAAGGCCAAAGCGATGGTTCGTGGCGCCGCCGGCGCGAACCGCCAGCTTTTCCAGCCGGCGCAGGCCTGGAGTGGTCTTTCGCGTATCGAGGACGCGGCACCCGCTACCTTCGACCGCCTCGACAAAGCGGCGTGCTGTCGTGGCGATGCCGCTCAACCGCTGCAGAAAATTGAGTGCTGTTCGCTCGAGTGTCAGCAGCCGCCGAGCCGAGCCTGAAACCCTGGCAAAGATCCTATCGCCGGGAATCGCTTCGCCGCTCTGGCTGAGCAGCGTGACTTGCTCGCCGCGGTAAATCTGATCGAGGAGTTCTACTCCGGCCAAAACCATCGGTTCGCGAGACAGGAAAAAGCCCTTTGCTCTTGCCTCCGGCGGTACGCAGGCTTCGGTGGTTAGGTCACCGGGACCGACATCTTCTTCAAGCGCACGCCGAATGGCGTCGCTGATTTCCGTGTGATGCCAGTCGGGGCCGGCTAGTTGGACCGGGCTAGTCACGATCGCTCGCCAGATTTATCGTAGCGGTCATTATGAGGCTGGCGCTAGGCGGGGCGCTCGATTCAAAGCGGCCCCAAAAAAATTCCGAATCGGTAAGGATCTAAGCTTCGACGTTCGTTGGCTATGACGAGCAGGCAGAAGGCCGCTGGATCGGCAGGCTAGCGCCCAACTCGAGTGGCGGCGAGCAATCGAGCGGGGGCCGTTTGTGCTGCGGTTGCCGGGATTGATGTACAAATCCTCCGTCACCCGCTCCCACTGAACCCCGCACGCCAGGCAGACGCCATGCGTACTCACACTAGGCCGCAGGCAGTGCTCCAGCCGGCGCCGTCGTGCCGGGTCGACATGCCAGTGGAGCGGTAGTTGCTTGCCGTTCTGGTTCACCGTGGCCATCACGAACTCCGGCAGGTGCTCGCGTTGCAGCGTCTTGCGGACCCGCTCCTGCAGGGCCTCGCGCTGGATGCGGCCACTGGCCGCACCGAGTCCTGGAAGATCTTCGCGAACTGACCTTTTGACCGTCCGCTTCGCTCGGCGCCTCCGATAGGCGCCCCTTGGCTTCAGCGTCTTCCTCCACTACTCGATTGAGGATGTTGAGCCGGTTACATCGGCAGCGGCGCGCGCAGCACGAAGTCGAGGCGGGTTTCCGACGGAATACTCAGGCGCTTGCCTCGCGCGGCGGAAACCGCCACGCCAGCGCCGGCGCCGGCGCCTGCCCCAATCGCAGCGCCCTTTCCACCCCCGAAAATCGCGCCCAACGCAGCGCCGACTCCGGTCGTTACCGCCGTTGTCTTGGCGGTGCTCTTACCCTTTCCGCCCGTTTTCACTTCGGCGTAGTTGGTAGCTATTTCGTAGGACCGTCCGTCGACGGTGATATCGAAAAGCTTGAGAGAAACCTCGTCGCTGCCGCTGATCCGCCCTGACTGCTGAACTCGCACTACCTGAACGGTTGCGTCGGCATTGCGAGGAATGACGACCTGGTTATCGACGACGAGCGGATCATCGATGCTGGCGCGAAATCTCTCCCCTTCACCGGTGATGTCGGAATCAATGGAGTCGATCAAGCGCACGGTGACGACCGTCCCCGCGGGGATCGTTATCCCCGAGGCGGCCCGAGGCGGGGGAGCGCTCGCGGCGCGCGAGGCTCTTGGCGCCCGTGCCGGTCTTGGAGCACGTAGGGGCGCCGGGGCAGCGGCTGTTGCAGCTTCGGACACAAAACTGATGTTCGCTACGTCGGCCACCGAGTAGGTTTCGACGCCGCCACTGGAATCGAGAAACCGGATGGTTCGCGCGTCACCGCCGAGGAATGTCCCATCGACGGTCCCGCCACTTTTCAGCTTAAGAATGTCGGCGGCCGCTGGCAACGCCAGCAAACCGACGATTACCAGAGAAAGAATGGAAACTATTCGTGTCATTTGATCTCCTCGCTTGTGTGGAACAACCCTCTCTGCAATCATCTCAAACGCCGCGCTGCTCTCTAAATAAGACGCAAGCGCGGAGGAGCAGGTTCCCTTTGAGTTGGTGTTGGCCCGGGTCGCCAAGCGCCGGCGTACCTCGTCGCCACTTGGCGGTTCCTCGCTGGGCGTAGCCCGAGTGAAATCTCGAACCCTTCGCCTGCGCTCGGAGCGCTGACAGCGCTAGTCATTTTCCTATTCGTACGCCAGAGCTTCGATGGCGTCTTGGCGGGCGGCGCGGCCCGCGGGGTAGAGCGTCCCCAGGATGGACCCGACCAAAGAGATCACGCTTGCCCAAATAATGTGGCTGGGGAGAAACTGCATCACGACGAGCGGGAAAGTCCTATCAACGAAGGTTCGCGCGATGTAGGCGATTGCGATTCCAACCACGATCCCGCAAACGGTCATCCCAACCGACTCTCGCAAGAATATTTGAAGAATGTAGTTTGGAGAGGCCCCCAATGCCTTGAGTATTCCCACTTCTCGGGTGCGGTCGAGAACCGCTGTATACATCGCCAGCAGCACCACAATGAAACCGACTGAAATTGCGATTCCGACGATCACCGCAATGAACTCAGTCCCCATGGCCTTGGTCTGAGCGGTGAACAAAGAAATGAATTCCTCCATGGAGTAGACGGGGTGGGTGGGCAAGATCTTCTTTATTTTGACCACAACCGGCTGAAGCTGTTCGGGGTCGTGCAGCTTGACATAGATTTGACTCAACTTGCCGCCGAGCGCCATGAGCTCTTGCATCGTCTGGAGCGGAACAAAGATGCGGGAGAGTTTGCCGGCCTCGGTGATACCCGCGAGCCGGAAATCGCGATTCATGACCCGCACGGTGTCGCCGACCGTCAGCTTTTTCTGCCGAGCGTACGACTCATCGACGAGCACATCGTAGGGTCCCTCGAATGGCCCTCCGCTGAAGTAGTGCAACCCGCCCGACATACGGCTGAATCTATCCAACTCAACGCCGGTCACGGTGTTGGCGTCGGACTGCATCTGCACGGTCGTGCCAACCACGATCGCAACCTCGGGGAGTGCTTCGATCGTTTCGACAAGTTCTCCCGTGAGATCCGCCCGCCCAAGTGCTGTAGTCGCCGTGCTGGTGGAAGCTCGGATCAGAATATCCGCGCCTACTCCACGTTTGCGGCGATTTGATTCCTCCACGAGTCCTTCGGCCAAACCCCATATGAGCAGGATCAGTGCAACCTCGACTCCAATCGCGAGAATGGTGAGGCAGGTGCGCAGAGGGCGGTGGCGAAGGTTGCGGGAAACGACGAGATTGATCACTACAGTCCTTAACGGCTGGTCGTGGCCGGATGGGCAGGAACAGATGTTGCTACCCGGCTCTAGCTGCTGCTCTGCTAATGAATGTAACCGAGAGTTTTCAGAACCTCTAGGTCGCGCTTGGTCAGCTTCGAGTCTCCGGCGCTAAGGTCCGTCGCCTTGAACCATTGTCCCAGCGGCCTGGCCGTCGCACTATATTGGGCATGCTTGTGCGAAAGGACCAGCGGGCTCATTTCGAAAGGATCTTCCTCGATATTGAAAACGGACAACGACCTTGCACCGGGGTTCCACACCATCTTTTGAGAGCCCAGATTTTGGCCAAGGCGCAGAGGCCTTTCGTCCGGGGAGACCCACATGTGGGAGAACCAGCGCGGCATCCAGCCTTTTTTCCCGCCAAACGTAATGTAACGGATCGGCCGTTGAGGGATGCGTTCCTGAACAATCATGGCTGAAGCCAGGCTTCGTCCGGCAAACGAGGTTGGAAGGTTACGGTCGGATTGCGGGCCGATGGCAAGTTCCAGAATAGTCGGTGTCGCGTCCAGCAGCGAAACATTGCTCGAAATGACCTTGCCGGCGGGCAACCTTGCGGGGTAGCGCATGATCAGGGGGATACGGACGATTTCCTCGCTAAGCTGCCGGCCATGACCGACATAACCGTGTTCGCCAAGACTTTCGCCGTGGTCGGACGTCAGTACGACGAGCGTCGATTCCTTCAAGCCAAGCTCGTCGAGGCGCGCCAGGAGTTTGGCGATGTGGAAGTCCGCATAGCCGATCTCGGAGTCGTACTTTTTGATGCGCTTGGCCATCTCCCGGTTGAGCGGCTCCCTGGTGGACTTGGGATGCCCGCTGCTTTCCGGCTCGGCGAAATCCTCCCGCAGGTTGTAGGGCGAGTGGGGATCGAAATAGTGAACCCACAGAAAAAACGGCCCCGCCCGGTTTTCCTCCAGCCATGAGACTGCCAGAGGCGTCACATCCTCGGCGTAGCGGCTGGAGTTGAAAACTTGATATTTGCGGCTCAGGTCCTCGTCGTAAAGGTCAAACCAGCGGTCGAGATGCGTGAGCCGGGAGGTCAGAGGCCAGGCACTCACGAAAGCCCCGTTCCGGTAGCCGAAACGTCTGAGGATTTGCGGCAGCGACAGCCACTTCGAGTCTTTGGGCACCGCGTAGCCGTTGATGCGCGCGCCGTGCTCTTGCGGAAAGCGGCTCGTAAAAAGTGACGCGTGCGAAGGTCCTGTCAGCGGGATCGGCGAATAAGCGTTCTCGAAACGAACACCATCCTCAGCCAGCTTGTCGATTGTGGGGCTGGTTTTCAGATGGTAGCCGTAGCAGGAGAGGTGGTCCGCGCGTAGCGTGTCAATCGTGATGAGAACTATATTCGGGCGGGTCTCGGCGGACGGCGGCTCGGCGGCAACTCCGGCCAAGGTCGAAAAAACAATCAGACCGGACCCTAACAGAAAACGCAAACGCATCTCCAAGATTGTAGCGTGCTTCCACCGCAGGCTTCAAATCGCGGCGCAAAGGCCGAGATCGTCCTCCAGTAGGGACCGGCACTCTTGCCGGTCCTTCGCCGCGTGAGCGGCGACGAGCTTTAGCCAGTTCGGGGCTGAAGACAGGCCAGATGACAGAGCTGGGACTAGGGCTATAAGCGGACAGGCTGGGCCTGAGAGCGAGCCGCCTTCGGCGGCTGGGACAAGCAAGAGTGCTTGTCCCTACTGATCGCTGTGGATTTTTTCGCCGCTTGGCGCCTCGTATCGCTCCTTCACAAATGCCAGAGCGGCCTCTTTCGTCTGAAACACCCCCTCCAGTTGGGCGTCCTCGACCTGATTGAGAATCTCCTTGAAAACGGGTCCGGGGCGGTAGCCGGCCGCAATCAGATCATCGCCTGTCACCAAGCGAGGAGGACGCAAATCCTCGACCGGCGTTTCATTCAGCTTTCGCCGCACGAACTCATAGTTGTCCAAGCTGCCATGAGAGCTCTGACAATCAAGGCGATGCAGCTCGAGATGCTCCTGAAAGTTCTCGATTCGCATGAATTTCTTCAGCGTGCTGGCACGCATATCCACGACGTTCATGAAACGCATGTGGTTGGCGACCAAAGCGACAACCTGATCTCTATCGCCGTGGGAGAACCGCAGCCGCCCAAGAATTTGCTCCGCGATGCGCACGCCGGCTTCCACGTGGCCGTCAAACCGGATGCGTTCGGCGAACCGCAGGGTCGAGGGCTTGCCTGCGTCGTGGAGCAGCATTCCCCAAGCTAGAGCGACAGATGGGTTCACGATCTGTTCCAGCATGAGCAAAGTATGCAGCCAGACGTCACCCTCCGGATGAAACTGGGGAGGTTGGGGGACGCCTTTCATCGCAGCCACTTCCGGCAGCAGGACTTCGAGCAAGCCTGTTTCGTCGAGCAGCTCAAAACCGCGCCGGGCCCCGCCTTCGGTCAGGATGCGATTCAGCTCATCGCGAATCCGTTCGGCGGAGATATCCTCGATCTCCGCCGCCTGTTCCTGAATCGCTCGCTGCGTTTCTTCTTCGATGGTGAAGCCCAGGCGTGCCGCGAACCGGATCGCCCGCAGCATTCGAAGTTTGTCTTCGGCGAAACGTTCCCGCGGTTTCCCGACGGCGCGAACCAAGCCTGCTTCAAGATCGGCGCGGCCCCCGACGTAGTCCAAATAGCGCTTTTCGATGGGATCAAACAGCATGGCATTGATCGTGAAATCTCGGCGCTCGACGTCTTGCTCTGGACTGCGGGTGAAACTGACACTTTCGGGACGGCGGCCGTCCAGGTAATCGTGATCACAGCGAAACGTGGCGACTTCCACTTTCACCTGACCGCCGAGAACGAGAATCACGCCAAATTTGGCGCCGACGGCTACGCTGTTTGGAAAGTATTCGAGAACCTGTTCCGGAAGCGCAGCGGTCGCAACGTCGTAGTCTTTCGGGTCACGAGCGAGCAGCATGTCACGCACGCAGCCCCCGGCCAAATAAGCTTCGTGGCCGTTTTGGCGCAGCCGCTCGATGATGTCGCCCGCTAGTTGCTGGTTGGTCACTTCAATCTGAAGACCGTTCTTTTTCGACGAGACGATAGGCCTCGCTTTTCGGGATGCCAAATTCCTTGGCCGCCTGTTTGATTGCTTCCATGCGTCCGGTCCCTTCTTTTAGCAGCTCCGCAAAGCGTTCGTGAATCGGCTTGTCGCTGGGCCTCGTCGCTTCCGCCCGGCCGATCAGGAGAGTGATTTCCCCCCTGGCGCGATTCTTGGCTTTCAGTTCGGCCAGCACGCCCGAGGCGGTTCCTCGCAGGAATTCCTCGTGCAGCTTCGTCATCTCGCGCGCGACGACGACGGGCCGGTCTCCCAGGATCTCGACAGTATCGGCTAGCGTGGCTTCAATCCTGTGGGGCGCTTCGTAAAAGACAAGTGTCGCCGTCTCGGCGGTGAATTGGGCCAGCGTTTTCCTGCGCTGCGATTTGCGGCTGGGAAGGAAGCCCTCGAATCGAAAGGAGTCCGTGGGCAGACCAGAAACCGCCAGCGCCGTTTCCAGCGCCACGGGGCCGGGAATGGGCACAATCGCTATTCCCGCTTGAATCGCTTCTTGGACGACGCGAAAACCCGGGTCCGAGATTCCCGGCATGCCGGCATCGGAAACGAGCGCGATGTCCTCTCCTGCCTGGGCGCGGGCGGCCAACCCCTTGGCGCTCGCCTCCTCGTTGTGCTCGTGGTGGGCGAGCAGCGGCTTGCGAATCCCGAAGTGATCGAGCAGCTTGCGAGTCCGCCGGGTGTCCTCGCAGGCAATCACGTCCACTTCGCGGAGAACCCGCAAAGCCCGCAGCGTGATGTCCTCCAAATTGCCGAGCGGCGTTCCCACGAGATAGATCGTGCCTGGCATGGTCTTCGGTCGGGTCGGGGAGCCGTGGCGGAGTGTCCTCTGACCGTCGGCCAATGTGTCGTCCCGCTGGCCGAACCTTCTGACTCATCATCGCAATCCTGCCGACTGCGTGATTGTCGCGGAGGCTAGCGGTTGCTAGAATCGGATTAAAGATCGTCGTAACTTGAATGCGATGTACGCGCTTCTCGAACAGGCAGAGGTTGCTCCCTGGGTCCTTCAAATGCCGCAAGGCACGGACTGGACCGACGATCAGTTCTTCGAATTCTGCGTCCTCAATCGCGAACTGCTGCGAATCGAGCGGACCGCCGAGGGGGAGATACTGATCATGAGTCCGACCGGAGCCAGGGGAAGTCACCAGAATCTGGAGATCTCTGGCCAACTCTATCTTTGGGCCAAGGGTGATGGCACGGGAGTCGCGTTTGATTCCAACGGCGGGTTTACGTTGCCCAACAATGCGATGCGCTCACCGGACGCTGCTTGGGTGGCTCGATATCGGCTGGCATCGTTCACGGAAGAGGAAAGAGGAAAGTTTCTGCCCCTTTGTCCTGATTTCGTGGTTGAACTACGGTCCCGGACTGACCGTCTCGTTGATCTGAAACGAAAGATGGAAGAGTACATCAGCAACGGAGCGCTGCTCGGCTGGCTGATCGAGCCATTTGAGCGACAGGTCTTTGTCTATCGGCCGGGCCGGCCAACCGAGCAACTCGACCAGCCGAAGAGCGTCGATGCCGGGCCGGAGCTGCCTGGCTTCGTCCTCGACCTGACCAAGATCTGGGAGCCTGAGATCTAGCGGGCTCGCCTAGTCTCAGCGCCCAACTTCCGCCAACTTTCAACCATGGCGGCGCGTTCCAGCGAAGGGGGCCTTTCCTCCCAAGGCCCGATCGCAATTGCGGGCTCGGGCTGGCTGGGCCGGACCCTCGGCCGGTTGCTTGCGGAATCCGGAGAGCTGGTCATCGCGGTGGCTAGCCGCAACCCCGCGCACGCGTCGGAGGGAGGGCGAATCCTCTGACTCATCATCGCAATCCTGCCGGCTGCGTGATTGTCGCGGAGGCTAGCTCGCGGTTGCTAGAATCGGATTAAAGATCGTCGTAACTTGAATGCGATGTACGCGCTTCTCGAACAGGCAGAGGTTGCTCCCTGGGTCCTTCAAATGCCGCAAGGCATGGACTGGACCGACGATCAGTTCTTCGAATTCTGCGTCCTCAATCGCGAACTGCTGCGAATCGAGCGGACCGCCGAGGGGGAGATACTGATCATGAGTCCAAGCGGAGGCAGGGGAAGTAACCAGAATCTGCGGATCACCATGCAACTCGCCCTTTGGGCTGATCGTGACGGCACCGGAGTCGCGTTTGATTCGAACGGCGGGTTTACGTTGCCGAACAATGCGATGCGCTCGCCGGACGCTGCTTGGGTGGCTCGATATCGGTTGGCATCGTTCACGGAAGAGGAAAGAGGAAAGTTTCTGCCCCTTTGTCCTGATTTCGTAGTCGAACTACGGTCCCAGACTGACCGTCTCGTTGATCAGAAACGAAAGATGGAAGAGTACATCAGCAACGGAGCGCTCCTGGGCTGGCTGATCGAGCCCCAAGAGCGTCAGGTCATTGTCTATCGGCCGGGCCGACCGACCGAGCAACTCGACCAGCCGAAGAGCGTCGATGCCGGGCCGGAGCTGCCTGGCTTCGTCCTCGACCTGACCAAGATCTGGGAGCCTGAGATCTAGCGGGCTCGCCCTAGTCTTACCGCCCAACTTCCGCCAACTTTCAACCATGGCCGCGCGTTCCAACGAAGGGCGCTGGAGAATAACCTCTCCGAATTGGAGAGAATGCTAACAGAGGGAGTCAAACCCCATGTCCGAGAAGCTGAAGAAAATAAACGCTCCTGATCTGAGGCGGATGAAGAAGCGCGGCGAGAAGATCGCCATGCTCACCGCCTATGACGCCACGATGGCGAAGCTTCTCGACCGGGCCGGCATCGACGTCATCCTGGTCGGCGACACGGTGGGTATGGTCGTGCTGGGCTACGACACCACGCTGCCCGTCACGCTGGACGACATTCTCCACCACACCAAAGCCGTCACACGCGGCGTTTCGCGTCCGCTCGTTGTGGCGGACATGCCTTTCCTGACTTATAAGATCACGGTACCCGAAGCGGTCCGCAACGCTGGGCGGCTGATTCAAGAAGGTGGCGCGGCCGCCGTCAAGGTGGAAGGCGGCGAGCCGGTGATCGACGCAGTTCGGCGGCTGGTCGATGTGGGCATCCCGGTGATGGGCCACCTCGGCCTCCAGCCACAGTCGGTCCACCAGATCGGCGGCTACCGGCGTCAGGCGCGCGACGAGGAAGCGGCCGAACGGCTGCTTAGCGACGCCCGCGAGCTGGAAAAAGCCGGAGCCTTCGCGATCGTGCTGGAATCCATTCCGAAGGGAGTTGCCCGGGAAGTCACGGCTCAACTGCGCATTCCGACAATCGGAATCGGCGCCGGTCCTCACTGCGACGGTCAAGTTCTGGTGAGTCACGATGCATTCGGCCTCTATGACGAGTTTGTGCCGCCGTTCGTGAAGCAATATGCCAAGCTGGCCGGGCAGATTGTCGCCGCGGCCGGGGAGTACGCCGAAGAGGTGCGACAAGGAAAGTTTCCCGCCCAAGACAAGCCGGTACCGATCTCGACAGCACGTGACAAGGGCACATGAGCGTCAGAATTATTTCCACGATCGCGGAACTGCGCCAGCATCTCAAGGGGGTGAAAGCCGAGGGTCGAATCGTGGGGCTGGTCCCCACCATGGGCGCTCTTCACGCTGGGCACATTCGGTTGATCGACCAAGCCGTCGAGGAGTGCGGCCATGTCGTGGCAACGCTGTTCGTGAATCCGATTCAGTTCAACCAGCCGGGGGACTACCAGCGCTACCCGCGAACAATGGACCATGACCTGGAGGTCTGCCAACAGCACGGCGTCGATGTTCTGTTCGCCCCGTCGCTCGAAGAGATGTATCCGGGCGAACAGCGCGCCTTTGTCGAGGTGACGCACCTCGGCGACCATCTTTGCGGAAAGCGCCGCCCCGGCCATTTCCGGGGTGTTGTCACGGTCGTAATGAAACTTCTCAACATTGCGCAGCCTGATCGCGCCTACTTCGGAGAGAAAGACGTTCAGCAACTGGCTCTTATTGAGCGTATGGTCAAGGACCTCAATCTGCCCGTAGCGATCGTCCCGGCGCCCACTGTGCGGGAACACGACGGGCTGGCTCTCAGCTCCAGAAATAAGCACCTGGACCCCGACCAGCGGCGGGTCGCCGTCGCACTTTACGAAGCTCTAAGAATCGCCGAAGCCTGCATCGCGCGAGGCCTGCGAAGCAGCGGCGAGGTCACAAGAGAAGCACGGCGAGCGATTGAACAGCACAGCGGGGTTCGCCTGGAGTATTTCGAGATTGTCGACCCGGACCAATTGCAGCCGGTGGCCGAGATTACCGGGCCTGTACGCGTCGCCGGCGCGATTTGGGTTGGCTCAACGCGGCTGATCGACAATCTGTTGTGTGACCCCGCGCATGAATCCGCCGGGGCTTCCCCCAGCAATTCAACGGCTGCGCACGTTAAGGAGAAGGTTCAGGCCTGAAATCAGGACAGGCTCCGGTTCAGTGCGTTTCGTGAATCTGGCGGGATCAATCGTCGTAGTCAACCGAGCCCGTCGAGTCCTCGGATGATCCAGACACAACAACCATGAAGAACGAAAAAGAAATGCGGTAGTAGGAGTGGAGAAGGGCAAGGGCGGCGCACCAGGTGAGCGTCTTGGACAGCTTATTCCGGATGCTGTGCCTGACGTCGAAATAGTCGATCACGAGACCCCTCGTGGAGAACCACAGAAACAGAGCCCCAAAGACGAGCGCCACCCAGGGGTCGCTGTCGAACTCGAAGGATTCGACGAACTTCGCGCCGATCGGCGAACGCGTTCCAAGTTCGGTCAAGAAAGGGATCATGAACCCCGTCGGTGTCAGGCTCTCGATCAGCGCCGCCGCCGCTGCCGCGCCGCCGAGAATCGAAAGCAATGTCGTCAAAGCGGTGAAGCGCCGATTGATGATTCCGGCTAGCCCGATCAGCGCCAGCGCCGGAAAGCACGCCAGGCGAATCAAGACCAGTTCGAACAAGAACTCCAGCGGAAGCAACTCGCTGATCAGGGCGAAGATCGCGGCCCAACTAAAACTGACGGAGGCTGCCCAGGGAACGGACACGATCTTCGCCTTGAGGGGATGGCGATAGGCGAACCATTGCATCAGCGCGGCCGCGAGCAGGGCGACGCCGAACACCATGATTCTGTCCCAACCGCTGAGCTCCGAAAGCTGGAACCAGACGAGGACGAAGGTAACCGCCATCAGGGCCCAGAGCCCTAGCGCGTCGCCGATCGCAGTCCCTAGCCGGAGCGGCGGTTCGCCTTCCGCCTTGTCGCCACTGGAAAGGTATAAGGCGTATGCGACGTCGTTCATGCTGCTCCTTGGCCGGCGGAGGGTCACTATATCACACGATCACAGGCCTTTCCACGCAAGGCCTGCTGGCGGCTGCTTGGGGTGCGTAGGGATAGCGCCGCGGAGGCTTTTCAATCCGGCAGGAACGATCCCGGATACACGAATCCCGCGGCAAAGTCACTAAACTAGAAAAGTAGACGGCCTGCCGCTTTCCTGCGCGGCTTTTTCAGTCGGCACTCGTATCATGTCAGAAGCTTCTTCGACCTTGGCGGTTCTTCCCTCCCAAAAGGAAAAAACCACCGTTGGCAATTACTTTGTTGCCAACTATCCGCCGTTCTCCCTATGGACCTCCGGCCGCGTGGGCGAAGCCCTCGATCAGCTCGAGCGGCCCGGCAATCCTGACACGCGGGTCGGGATGTACGTTCACATCCCGTTCTGCCGCAAACGCTGTGACTTCTGTTATTTCCGGGTCTACACCGACAAGAACAGCAGGGACATCGCCAACTACTTGGATGCGATGATCGCCGAAGCGGATCAGTTGGCGCGGAAACCTTTTACGCAAGGGCGCAAGCTGCAGTTCTTTTACTTCGGCGGCGGCACTCCGTCCTACCTGTCCGACGCCCAACTGACGCACCTGTTTGGTGGCCTGCGGCGAGCCTTCCCGTGGGATGAAGCCGAAGAGATCACCTTCGAATGCGAGCCCGGCACGCTGACCGAAAAGAAGGTTCATGCGATCCGGGGGCTCGGCGTCACGCGCTTGAGTCTGGGCGTGGAAAACTTCGACGACAGCGTGCTCGAGGTCAACAACCGGGCGCACAAGTCCAAGGAGATCTACCGGGCCTACCAATGGGCGCGCGATGCCGGCTACCCGCAGATCAACATTGACTTGATCGCCGGCATGGTCGGAGAAACCGAGAAAAACTGGCGGCGCTGCATCGAGGAAACCATCGCTCTCTCGCCCGACGCCATCACGGTCTATCAGATGGAAGTGCCTCACAACACGACCCTCTATCGCGATATGAAAGCGCAAGGCAACGGCGTCGCCCCGGTCGCGGACTGGGCCACGAAGCGCCGCTGGGTTAAGGAAGCTTTCGCTGCGTTTGAAGCAAACGGGTACACCATTGGCAGCGCCTACACGGCGGTGAAAGATCCGGCGAATGCCAAGTTTATTTATCGCGATTCGTTGTGGACCGGTGCCGACATGCTGGCCGTCGGCGTCTCATCGTTCGGTCACTTGGCCCGAGTGCATTATCAAAATGAGGTTCACATGGAACCCTACATCGAGGCGATTCAGCAGGGCCGGCTGCCGGCGCTGCGGGCGCTCCGGATCAGCGACGAAGAGGAAATGATCCGGCAGTTCGTCTTGCAGATAAAACTCGGCCGCCTGTCCGCCGAGCCGTTCCGGCGGCAGTTCGGAATCGATGTCATGGAGCGCTGGGGTGGTATTTTGAAAACGTACGAGGAGGCTGGATACCTAACCGTGCGCGACGGCCTGATCGAACTCACCCGAGATGGCTTGCTTCAAGTAGATCGCCTGCTCAGTGCATTCTTTCTTCCACAGCATCGGGGGATTCGCTACACGTAGTTTCGCCTCTTGACCTGAGATAGGCGACACCGGCCAGAATAGGGTTAGCCGCCCGTGGCAAAAGTGTGCTCGGGCGAAAAAAGGGGGACTGCCACCAATTTCCGCTTCTCCAATCCATTCTAGAATCAGCGCTTGGTCGAAAGGAAATTGGCTGGCTGTCCCCTTTTTTCGCGTGATGAGGGCGATGGAGTGGACCAGAGCGGCCCCCGCCAAAACGCTTTTTTAATGAACGGCAACGGACATATCAGCGACACCACCCGCTTCGACGCGATCGTCATTGGCGCCGGACCGGCCGGCTCCACGGCAGCCGCCGTACTAGCCGCAAAAGGCCGCCGGGTCGTGATCCTTGAAAAGCAAAAGTTCCCGCGGTATAGCGTGGGCGAATCGCTGATTCCCTATTGCTATTTTCCGCTCGAACGCATCGGAGTCCTCGAAAAAATCAAACAGGCGGCCTTCGTCAAGAAGTACAGCGTTCAATTCGCCAGCGTCGACGGCCGTGTTTCGCAGCCCTTCTATTTCTTCCAACACCTCGAGCACGAGGCGTCCCAAACCTGGCAAGTCTGGCGCGGCGAGTTCGACAAAATCTTACTGGACAACGCCGTGGAGAAGGGTGCTGAGGTGCTCCATGAGACGGCCGCCAAGAAGCTGATCCGCGATGGGGACCAGTGCGTCGGCGTGGAGGCTCGCGGCAAAGACGGCGCCTCGCGGTCACTTTATGCTCCCATCACAATCGATTGCAGCGGCCGGGACGGCTTTGCGTTGAAACGCAACGACTGGCTGGTACGCGACCCAAAGTTGAACAAGATTTCGATCTGGACTTACTATCGCGGCGGACTGCGCGACGAGGGCTACGACGAGGGAGCGACCACGGTTGCCTACCTGCCCAAAAGAGGCTGGTTCTGGTATCTTCCCCTCTCGGGCGACGTTGTGGGCGTGGGAATCACGGCGGAAGCCGACTACCTTTACCGCGACGGCAAGGATGTGCAGGCCATCTTTGAGCGAGAGATCCGGGTCAACAAGTGGATTAAAGAGCATCTGGCGCCCGCCGAACGAATCAACGACTTCCGCGTCACGGGAGAGTACTCCTATCGCTCACGCTACTGCGCCGCCAACGGTCTCGTCTTGGCCGGCGACGCCTTCGCCTTCCTCGACCCAGTATTCTCCTCCGGAGTCCTCCTGGCGCTCCGCGGCGGGGAGATGGCGGGCGACGCCGTGGACGAAGCGCTCACGGCGGGCGATTTTTCAGCAGCGAGATTTCGTGCCTACTCCGAGCAACTCTGCGTGGGCATGGAAGCCATGCGAAAGCTCGTTTACGCCTTCTACGACCAAGCCTTCAGTTTCGGCAAACTGTTCCACAAATACCCCGACCTGCGGGCCGATACGACTGACTGCCTCATCGGGAATCTTTTCAGAGACTTCGACCCATTATTTAAAGCAATATCTGAGTTCGCTGACGTGCCGCGGCCAGTACCTCACGGCGCCCCCATGCCGCCAACGGCAGATCCGCGGATTGCGCCGGCTCTGTCAGATTAGAATCGACTTCCTGGTGGAATTCTGGGAGAATCCGCTGAACCCGCGGACCGAATCACCAGCCGTCGGCATACCGGAACGCGTAGGGATCCGCTCCAGCCTCGATCACTCCGCCGGGTTTCGCCTTGACGGCGGTCGGCGCGGACCCGCTGCTCCAACGGCTGCGGCGCTCGACTTTATGACCCATGAGTTCCAGTTGCTGGACGGTTTGTTGCGGGATACGCTCGTCAAGCAGGAGAAGGTTTCGCTCAATGGCGTGGTCGTCGAAGCTGGCCACCATGTGCTTGGTTTGGAAGCGTGCCGCTTCAACCGCCTCCTGAGGATTCATCCCAAACTCCAAGGCGGCTAACAGCACTTGCAGCAGGGCTTGATCCTGCTGGTCGCCGCCCGGCGTCGAAAGCGCCATGTACGGGTGGCCGGCACGGGTGACGATCGTGGGAGAAAGCGTGATCCTCGGCCGCTTGCCGGGCGCGACCACGTTCGGGTGGTTCTCGATCATCACAAAGCTCTGCGCCCGCTGCGTCAGTGGAATTCCCGTATCGCCCGCAATGACCGAAGGCATCCAGGCGCCCGAGGGGGTGGCGGAAAACATGATGCCGTCTTTGTCGATGATGTTGATGCAAGTCGTGTCCTTCGACATCAGCGCGTCAGTCAGGGGCCGGAGTTGACCGACGTACCTCGAAGGATGCGGAGGCTCCCGGCCGCCGAATTGGCCGGGCCGAAACTCGCTCGACGCATTTGTCAAATCGATGATCTGGCGCCGTTTGGCGGCGTAAACCTTGCTGACCAACTGCTGGGGAACCGCCGAAAACTCGGGATCCGCGTAATAGGTGTCGCGATCCGCATAAGCGAGCTTCAGCGACTCGACCAGCGCGTGGATGTAGCCGCCTGAATTCCATCCCATCTGCTTGAGGTCGTAGCCCTCCAAAATGTTGAGGGCTTCAACCATCACCGCGCCCTGTGTCCAAAAGCCGGCCTTATAGACCTCAAAACCTCGATAGTTTGTTTTTAGAGGTTCCTCGACAGCGGTGCGATAGGCCGCCAGGTCTTCGTACCGCAGCAGTCCGCCGTTTTCTTTGACGAAGCGGCCGATCTCGCGGGCAATATCGCCACGATAGAAGAAGTCGCGCACGGCGTCGATCGCGGCTTCACGGGATGCGCCCTTCTCCAAAGCCCTTTTCTCGGCCGCCGCCATGGACCGCAGAGTCCTCGCCAGGCCGGGCTGGCGAAAGATATCGCCGGGACGTGACAGTCTTCCCCCCGGCATGAAGACTTTTTGCGAGGTTGGAAATCGCCGCAGAAAACGTGCCGCTCCAGCGATCGAGCGCGCCCGGACTTGGTCGATGGGAAAGCCGTCCGCAAGTTCAATTGCAGGCTGAGCGACTTCGTGAAAGTGCTTGGTGCCAAAGGTCTTGAGTGCGACCAGCCCGCCGTCCACCATGCCTGGCACCAAGGCCGGCAGTAAACCGTAGGAGGGAATGGGCCCGGTGCTGCGGCCCCGCCGCCGCGCTTCCTGTTCACTCTCGGGTTGAAGCCGGCGGCTTTGGAAAAACTCGCGTGTCATTAGTTTGGGCGCGGGACCCAAACCAGGGATGCAGTGCACCTTGCCGTCTTTGGTCCGAATCAAGATCGGAGCTTCGCCGCCGAATCCGAAATGGGAAAACTCCGAGACCGCACCGGCGAAAAGTGAAGCGATACCCGCGTCGACGGCGTTGCCTCCGCCATGAAACGTGCGCATGGCGGCCTCGGTCACCAGCGGGGTTCCGGCAGCAACCGCTCCGCGCGTTCCTCGCACGACGGGGCGCAGCACCGGCCAGCGCATGGCCCGCTCGCGCCGCTGCTTAGCGCGCAACTCACGGGATTGCGGCTGCGATTCCATCGGGACCGCAAAGTACAGCAGCGAAGCGGCACAAAGCAGTGCCGCGAAAAGTGAAAACCGCTTTAGGAGGACCTTCCGCATCGCCCTTGTCATCATAGCAGCCGCCCCCGCGGAATCGGCTCTCTAGAGTTGTCCAATACAAGATGAGCCTGAAGGGAGGGTGTGTTTCCAACACAAGATGAGCCTGAAGATGATCAGGTCGGGACAGGGCACAATGCGGGTGAATGCAAATCACCATGCAGCATGCCGAACGTCTCACCTTGGCCGAGCTGCCAGAGTTTCTCAGCGCCAGCAACAATCTCAGCTTCGCCGGTACCGGCCGCAAGCAGATTTATGGCCTTCTCGAAGGCGTCTTGCGCTCTCAAAAGTACCTGGGTTTGTCAAGAAAAGACAAGGGAATCGCGCGCCGCTATCTGGTCAAGATCAGCGGCCTCAGCGTGGCGCAAATCACCCGCTTGATCGCCCGCTGGCGCGAGCGCGGCGTCATCGAGCCGCAAGCCTCGCGGCGGCGCCGCTTCCCGCGCCGTTATACGCCCGCCGATATCAAGCTGCTGGCCCAGACCGATGGCGCTCACGAAGGCCTCTCGGCTGCGGCCCTGCGCCGCATCCTCGAGCGCGAATTCAAGGTCCACCGCCGGGCCAAATACGAACGACTGGCCTCGATCTCGGCCTCTCATATCTACAACTTGCGGCGCACGCGGGCCTATCGCGAACACCATGTCCATTACACCCAGACCCGCTCTTCGGGGGTGAGTATCGGCGAGCGCCGCAAGCCCGAGCCGCACGGCCAGCCCGGCTTCTTGCGGGTCGACACCGTGCATCAGGGCGACAACGCCTCGCGCAAGGGGATTTACCACATCCATGCCGTCGACACGGTCACGCAATGGCAGGTCGTGGGCTGTTGCGAAACCATCTCCGAGGCCCATTTATTGCCGGTTTTAGAGGCGATGCTGCATCAATTCCCCTTCCGCATCCGGGGCTTTCATTGCGACAACGGCTCGGAGTTTCTCAACCACAAGGTGCAGAAACTGTTGAACAAATTACTGGTGGAAGAGTTCACCAAGTCACGGGCGAATCGCACCACCGACAATGCTTTGGTGGAAGGCGAGAACGGCGCGGTGGTGCGCCAGCATATCGGACACGCACCGATCGCCGCCCGTCACACCGACGAAGTGCAGCGCTTTTACACGGCCGATTTCAACCCCTATTTGAACTATCACCGTCCCTGCGGATTCGCCACCATCGAGCTGAGCGACAACGGCAAGCGGCGACGCCGTTACCGCCACGAGGACTATCGCACGCCCTACGAAAAGCTGGTCTCGCTCCAAGACTGGGAGAGCTGCTTGAAGGAAGGCGTCAGCGCGGCCAGGTTGCAGCAACAGGCGCTGCGGATGAGCGACACCGAGTGCGCCCTGCGGATGCAACAACGCAAAAGAAAACTGCTGGACGCCTGCCGCGCTGGGCGCAGCCCAAAAGACCGGGGCCACTCGGAAGAAAACGACTCCACACACCGACGCACCCTGGGAGAGGAAGTGGGCCGGAGCCAGAGCGCGTTGAGTGCTCCCCTCCCATCTTGCTCCCCTTGAAATCTTTCACACCACACCCTTTAGAAAGGAGATCCTCACCCAGCAGCCTGCCCTGCCCCGATCCCACCCCTTTCAGGCTCATCCTTGGATTGGAAAATGCTGACTCTACGAAACCCGACTGGAAAAGAAACCCTGCTTGCTCGCTTCGTAGCTAAGGTCGAGGCGCGGTACGATCTGATCATCATCGATTGCTCTCCGACGGACTCAATTCTGACGGATGCTGCTTATCACTGTAGCCGGTACGTCCTCGTGCCAATCCGTGCCGAGTTCTTGGCCTCGATCGGCTTCCCACTCTTGAATCGAAGCATCAAGGCTTTTCAGATGCGTCACGAGGATAAAGCGATCGAAGTCTGTGGCTTGGTCTTCAACGATTTTGTCCGACGGAACGTAAAAAAGGAGAACAGACTCGCACGCGAAGACGTTCGGAAGAAAGCTTCCCAATATGGTTGGTACGTCTTTCAGAAAGACATACCTCACTCGGATTCTTATTTCAAAGCGGCCAGAGACGGCATGCCCATCAGCAGCACGAAGGGCGCTCACAGACAAGTAAAGACCGAATTTAAAGCATTTGCTAATGAGTTTTTTCCCAGGATCGGCCTATGAGTCGTTCGTCGAAGTCGTTGTTGTTGGAGGAGGAGACTGCCCTTCTTGTTAGACACTTTGGCATCAAGCGGGTTTGGGCCGCTCTGAGGAAGGTCTCAATCGAAAGCGGCGAAGAACTGCCAGCACCAACTCGCAAAACTGCACCTCGCCGTCCGAGACCGATCCGTGCAACTGTTGCCAACCGTCTTGAGTCAATCCGCGAGAGTGACCCTGAGAAGCATCGCTTGCTTAGCGAATTCCTGCGCCGTCTCACAGCTCGCGAGATTCTTCCTGAGTCTCAGGACATTCGGCACTTCGCCCACGTAGTTGGACTCAAGGACCTCGACGGAAAATCCCGAAAGGAACTGATTCCCAAGGTAATGAATTTCTTGATGGAACACTCCGTCGAGCGGCTGCAGATGAGCATACAGAGCGCCGGCAGCATCTCGGAACAGCAGCGGCAAATGGGTTTTTCAGTTTTGACAGACAAGCTGGTTGGCAGGTGATGACCCACCTGCCTAACCGATCGCTAGCTGCCTAACCGAACCGGCAGTCGTGCTGAGGACATGCGACGGGAATTTCAAAGACCGGCTAGCGTCCGCGCCGCTTCTGCGGTTTCTTGGCTTCCTCGATCTTTTCCTGCAACTCCTCGGCCTGCTTCTTGAGATCCTCATCCTCTTCTTCGAGAGCCGGCTTGCTGAAATCGCCTGCAAACTTGAGCATGACGTCGCGCTTGTCCGGCTCATTGAGATGGTCGCGGTCAAACACCTCCGAGCGGTCCAGCAACGAAGTGGCGACACAGAGAAAGAAAACGTTGGCGGCAACCTCGACCGGGAGCGTTTCAAAGGTTGTGCGGGTTTTCGCGGCGTCATCCCCGGCGCCGATGGCTGCCGTTGTCGCCAGGATAATGCCGCGCTCCACGGTCTGAGTTTCCGCGTCTGTCGCCTGATACTCGTTGGGAACGATTCCATCTAGAACGATGCGAAGCGCGGCCGAGTCGCCCGCGCTGCCGGTGGCAAGCGGGAAGTCAAGCTGAATGGACTGCGCCTTTCCGATCATCTTCCGGGCTGTCCCAAGCGATTCGACCAGGTTGATCGTGTGTCTTCTGGCATCACGCTGATACTGCTGGATCGAGTTTTGCAGTTTCGGCGTGTTGCGCTCGTTTTTCCTGGCGCCGTCTTGATAGGCCTCCGCCAGTTCCATGTAGCCGCGCGCCAACCCGTCCAGCAATACGAAACGCCAGATGGCGGCGCGTTCTTGCCAGGGATTCTCCGAGTCCGCGGCATTCTCCAAATGGTCAGCGGCTTTTTCGTAATCTCCGGCGGCATAGGTCTCGTTAGCGGCCACCCAGAACCACTCCGGTGTACCTCTCGCGGGACCTGTCTGGGTTTGCGAGCATGAGACAAGAAGGAAAGCCGCACAAAGGCTGCCTAGGATCAAAAGCACTGCTCTTCTGTTCATGGTTCCCTCCGTCTGCTGCTATGACAGTTTATACAAATTTGTGATGCGCGCAACGGCTGATCGAAAAAAACTTTCTAGGACGCCGCGAAAAATGCCGTGACCGCGTGTTTACGGGCATGGCGGAGTCGGCCTGGGCAAAGCGGCCCGCCACCCGGAAAGGGACAGCAGCGATACCCGCTACATCGCGGTGGGAAGCGTGTCCAGAAGCGCGGAGCCTCCAGCGGGCGGTGTTGTTCCGCCCCTGCCGCGCTGAGTTCTCTGAGTTCGCCGCCTTGGCGAGCTGATCTAGTAAGCTGATTCGGAGGCTACCCATGAAATTGCTCCGTCCCATCATCGTTGTTTCTGCTTTTGTCGCGGCGGGCCTGACCTGCTCCGCTGCTTCGGCGCCGCTGGACCTGTCAGGGTTCCGTCCGGGCGCTATCCGCGTCGAGTCGGCGGAGGAGTCGGTCACGGTGACTTGGCCCGATGAGTCCTCAAAAACATGGAAGGCGGTATTTTCGCTGAATCCAGACAAGCCGCTGATCACGTCGCTTGGCGTGGGAGAGAAAGCCATCGTCTCCGCCGGCAGGCCGTTCTATCGTTGCGAAACCGGCAAACGCCGCCGCGGCTGGAACGCCTTTTTCGACTACCCTCCGAGTCACCCGCAAGGAACGAGGAGCTTTCAGGGGGCCTTCAGCCTGCGCTCCGCCCGAGTGCGTTCGGTGGGTGACCGTGTCGAGCTGTTCTTCGACGGCCTGCGGATGGGGATCTTCGATGGAGGCATCGCCTATACGATTTTTCCCGGCAGCCGGCTCATCCAACAAGAAGCCGTGATGACGACGTATGAAGCTGACACCGCCTACTACTACGACACGGGCCTCGAATTCGCCGCTCCCAGTGATGACCGCCCGGGGCGCAACATGCACACGGAAACCGCATACTTTGACACCGAGGGCAAGCTGCGTACCGATACCGCGAACGGAACGCAGCCCGAGCGAGTTCCGCTGCGGGTCCGCTACCGCACGCTGGCGATGAAGGCGGAGGCGGGCAGCCTCGCGGTGTTTCCGGCGCCTCATCAGTACTTTTTCCCGCGTGACTTTACGTCGAACCTGGGGCACCTCTGGCGCCGCTCCTGGCGCGGCCGCGTCTCACTGGGCATCCGCCAGATCGGGGACAGCAATTGGCGCTTCTATCCCTGGGTCAACGCCCCCGCGGGGCAGCCGCAGCGGATGGGAGTGTTCTTCCTTCTGTCGGACCGCTCCCCGGATCAAGCGTTGGAAGACGTCCTGCGTTACACCAATCGCGACCGCTTTCCCCGGCTGGCAGGCTACAAAACGCTCAGTACTCATTGGCACCTCGCCTACACCGTGCAGGCCCTCGAGAAGGGATTCGATTGGACGCCTCCCTTCAAACCCGTGCTCAAAGACATGGGCGTCGACGCCTCGATCATCATGGATTTTCACGGCGACGGCCACCCACGCGATCTCACCGATGTGCGGCTCGATGAGCTGGATGCTTTCTTCAAAGCATGCCGCGCGCAGTCGGACTCGGAATTTCTGCTGATCCCGTCCGAGGAGGCCAACGTACATCTGGGCGGCCATTGGTCCCTGTTTTTCCCTAAGCCGGTCTATTGGTTCATGAATCGTCCCGCAGGCGGGAAGTTTCAAATGGATCACCCCAAGTACGGCCGCGTCTACAGCGCGGCCGACGAGAAAGAGATGCTGGAGCTGGTGCGGCGGGAGGGCGGTTACATGTACCAAACCCACGCCCGGACGAAGGGTTCCACAGGCTACCCCGACAAGATTCGGCATAGCGAACACTTTCTCGACCCTCGCTATTTGGGCGCGGGCTGGAAGGCCATGCCATCCGACCTCTCGACTCCGAGACTAGGCGAGCGTGTTTTGAACTTGCTCGACGACATGAATAATTGGGGGCTCGGGAAGCGCGTTTTCGGAGAAGTCGACGTTTTCCAGCTCGATCACACCCATGAGCTTTACGCCCACATGAACATCAACTACATCCGCCTCGACCAGTTGCCCGGCTTCGACAACTACGGTGACGCCATCGAGCCTCTTGTCGAGGGAGACTTCTTCACAACGACAGGCGAGGTTCTGTTGCCCGAGGTGGTCATCTCGACATCGTCCCCCGACGAGATTGCCGTCAAAGCCGCGGTTCAGTGGACCTTTCCCCTTCGGTTCGCTGAAATCGTCTGGGGAGACGGCCAGAAGACGGACCGCAAGATCATTCCTTTGGCCACGACCGGCTCATTTGGACAATCAACGTTTGAGTGGACAGCGAAAGCCCCCGGCTGGAAGTGGGCTCGCGTCGCGGTATGGGACGTGGCCGCCAACGGAGCGTTCGTCAACCCCGTCCGCCGATAAAGAGCGGAAAATCAATCTGCTCGATTGCCGGTAATCTGCCGATAAAGATAGTTAGGTGGACTTTGTTCCAGTTCCTAACGTTTCCGATTCGGTTCGCGCGAACTGATCCGAGCCGTGACCGTAAGGGAGCGGTCCGCTGCTTATCCGCGCCCAATCCGGCCTCGGAGACGCTTCCGTTTGGGGCTGCGGCCGGCAGGCGTGAAGGAGCGGTCCGGAGTAAGGGAGCGGTCCAGCTCGCCCGCGACATCCCTGTAAAGGTGAGCGGCGGGAAGGTCCTGCCGCTGATCACCATCACCACGGGGGTTTGCCTGCTGCTGTGGTTCCAACCCAGCAATGTCCCCTCGCTTTTGGGGGTGGGTTGTCTGGTACTCACAGCCGCAATATTCTCCGAGCTGCTGCCCGTCCCGCACGACACCAACGGCCCGGCGTCCGAAACCAGCCAAGAGGCCGTCTGGCTGCGGGGCATGCTGGACAACGTCAACGACGCCGTCGTGACGGCGGACCTGACCGGCGGCATTCGGTTCGCTAATCGCCAATTTCAGCGCTTGTTCGGCATCCGTCCCGGCGCCGAATACAGCCGCCGCATGGAAGACTGGATTCATCCCGGCGACCGCCTTCTTCATCTCGATCAGTTTCAAAGATGTCTGAACGGCCGCCGGCAACCGGCTCGTTTCGAGTTCCGGGCACTGCGTTCCGACGGATCGACGATCTATCTGGAGACGACGATCAGCGGCATCGGCTCCAACGGCCGCGTGCAGGAAGTTCTGTCCGTGATGCGTGACGTGACACAGCGCAAGCTCGTGGAGCGGTCACAGCGAGCCCTGGCACAGCGTCTCGAGTTTTTCGTAAGCGAGATGCCTCTGGGCTGTATCATTTGGGACCTCGACTTCGCCGTCCAAGAGTGGAACGAGAGCGCCACGCGAATATTCGGCTGGACACAGGAGGAGGCCTACTCGCGCTGCTATGGGGACTTTTTGATTGCTGACGAAAAGCCCGGCGCAGACAGCGAGATCTGGCCACGGCTTCAAAGCGGCAAAGGGGCGATCCACCACGAATGCGAGAACCAAACCAAGGACCGCCGAAAACTCAACTGCGAGTGGTTTCATACTCCCTTGATCGATGAGGACGGCAAAGTCGTCGCTATCGCCTCGATGGTGCAAGACTTGACGGAAAGAAAGAATCTCGAGCGGCAGCTCTTGCAGGCCCAGAAGATGGAAGCCGTCGGGACTCTGGCAGGCGGCATCGCGCACGATTTCAACAACTTGCTCACAACCATGCTGGGCAACCTCAGTTTGGGTTTGATGAAGCTGGGGCCGGGGCACGATGCCTTTCGCGGTCTGAGCACGGCTGAAAAGGCCGGACAGAATGCTTCGGAGCTTGTCCAGCAGTTGCTTCGATTCAGCCGCAAGACGGCGTCCGGCTTTCAGGCGATTGACCTCAATCACTGCATCAACAACGTAGTCGACCTGCTGGATCACAGCGCCCCCGCGGAAATCGAGACCGAGCTTTCTCTTGATCCCCGCCTGTGGCAGGTCGAGGGTGACGCCGTGCAGCTCGAGCAGGTGCTGATGAACTTGTGCATGAATGCCAGAGCGGCGATCCGTGGCGCGGGGAAGATTGGCATCAAGTCCGCGAATCGCCGGCTCGACGATCCGTTTCGCCGGGCCAACCCCAAGCCACGGGCCGGAGAGTTCGTTGAGCTGACGGTCAGTGACAATGGCTGCGGCATGGACGAGGCCACGCGAACTCGCGTCTTCGAACCGTTCTTCACCACCAAGGGCGTGGGTCAGGGAACAGGTCTCGGGCTGTCCATGGTCTACAGTATCGCCAACAATCACAACGGCTGGGTCGAGGTTTCAAGCACGGAAGGTGAAGGTTCTGTTTTCCGGGTCTACCTGCCTCGAAGCCAGAGGGCGCCCGAACTCCCCGCCTTGCCCAGCGCGGTCCATCCCACAACCGGATGCGAAACGATCCTCCTCGTCGAGGACAATCCGGCGATTCGCTCACGCAACCGCGAGATCCTCGAGCAGCACGGATATGCCGTGCTGGAAGCAGCCGACGCCGGCCAGGCTGTCGAGTTGTTCCGCCGCTGGCCCGATCCAATCGCGGCCGTCGTGCTCGACTTGACCATGCCACGGAAATCCGGCTGGGAGGCGTTCAGCAAAATCCGGCGGCTCGGCGGCGACGCGCCGGTCATTATGTCCAGCGCTGACATCCGCCCGGACCCCCAACGTCACGGGGACCAAACCGGGGTCGCGGAATTCCTTTCCAAGCCCTACACAGCGCGCCGGTTGCTCGAGGTTGTCCAAAACGTTCTCGATGGTCGGCTGGCTGGTGCCGGGGAAAACAGAGTGAGCGGGCTTTCACCGGCGGAGCCCCGCTGAAAATGGCGGACTTGACGGATGGTCTCACCGTTGCGGACCCCCCGCCGGAAACGAGCGACCCGCCGGAAGGCGAATCCCCTCCGGCAGCCGATAGAGAAACCGTTCGGCAAGCTATTGCACAACTCAAGGATCTTCCCTGCTCCGTGCCGGTTGTTCAGAAGGCGATTGAAGCGGTTCAAGATCCCACCTGCAGCAACGGCCAACTGGAGCTGCTCCTCTCCGCGGATCAAGGCATCACGACGCGTCTGTTGCGGCTGGCGAATTCGGCCTACTTCAGTGTCAGCCGTGAGGTTTCAACGCTCTCGATGGCCGTCGCGTTGATCGGCTATGGGCGTCTGCAAACGATTCTGCGGCATATCCTGGTCGCTGAAGTCTTCGACCTGCTGTCGGCCAAGAGTCCGGCCGCGAGCCGCATCTGGAAAACCGCCATCGCCGCCGGGGCCGCAAGCCGCTCCACGGCTCAAGCCTGCTGCGTCGGCGACCCCGAGGAGTTGCTCGCCGCCGGCCTGCTTCACAACGTAGGCGAGCTGGCCCTGCTGTGCCGGTTCCCGGATCAGTTTCTCGCCGGCGACGAACCTGACGCGGCTCCGGCCGAAGACGCTCTTCCGTCCGTCTTTGAGGTCGATTCAGGCACGGCTGGGCAGTGGCTTTTGGATGGCTGGCTGTTCCCCGCGATCTTCGGCATGTCGTGCCGCCAGTGGCCCGATCCGCTTGCGCCTTCGGTGAAAGAACACCTTCGCCCTCAGGTTGCGGCAGTCCACGTCGGCGTGAAACTGGCCCGATTCTGGGTTGAGGGCTTCGATTTCCACCTGGCATTGCCCAGGCTCTCGCCGGGCGCGGTCCATGCTCTGGCCCTCGACGGCGAGACAATCACCCAGATCCATGGCAGCCTGGAAGAAGGGGTGAAAGAGGTACTGGAGGTTCTCGATTTGCTCTAAGCGATGAGATGAAGAGAGTTCAAGCCCTAGACCCAGAGATGAGAAGGCTGGTCGCTGAAAGCCGGGAAGCGCTAAGCTACCGGCAGCAGCGCACTCTTCGAGCAAGACCGTGCTGCGGAACTTTGATTCTCAAACAAAGGAGGCGACCAGCCATGAAAAAGAATAGCAAATCGCAGCAGACCAAATCGCAGCAGACCAAACCCCAGCAGAGAGCCAGCAAACCGCAAACGCCATTCAAGCAGCAGTTGGAGAGTGAGCGAAAGCGCCTGCAGCAGGCTGGCGAAATCGGCGGCGTGGCTGGAGTCGACATCGGAGACAAACGCAGTTATGTGCGGCTCGTCGGCCTCGACGGCGAGCTGCTCGAAGAAGTCAAGGTCTCCACTCGCCCCGCCCCCATCGAGAAATATTTCCGCTCCTGGCCGCGGCTGCGAGTGGTGCTCGAGAGCGGCGGGCAAACGAACTGGATCCGCCGCCTGATCGCCGGGTTGGATCACGAAGTGTTGGTGGCCGACGCCCGGCAGTTGCGGCTGATCAGCCAGTCCTATGCCAAAAACGACCGCAACGACGCCTACTGGCTGGCCGAGCTGGGCCGCACCAACCCGGCCTTGCTGGCGCCGCTGGAGCCGCGCGGCCAACAAGTCGAGCAGCATCGCAGCTGGCTGAAGGGACGCCAGACGCTGGTCGAAAGCCGTACCAAACTCTTCAACGGCGTACGAGGGATCGCCAAGTCGCACGGCATCCGCTGCGGGCCATGCGGCATGACGAAGTGGGCCGCCGCGGTGGAGCAGCAATGTCCGGCCGTGCTGCAAACGATTCTGGAGCCGATGGCGCGGATCATTGTGGCGCTGACGCGGGAGATCAACGAGCTGGAGCAGCGCCTGGAAAAGCTGGGAGAGCAGCAGTATCCGGCCACGCAGGTGCTGCGCAGCGTCGACGGAGTGGGTCCGCTGACGAGCCTGGCCTGCGTGCTGGAGTGGAACAACGAGGTGGGGCGGGTGAAGCGATCGCGGCAGATGGGAGTGGTGGTGGGTTGCCGGCCCAAGCAGCGGGACTCGGGAGAGTCGTCGCCGGAGTTGGGCATCACCAAGGCGGGCAACGGACAATTGCGGCGGCTGCTGGTGCAGTCGTCCCAAAGCATCATAGGACCTTTTGGTCTGGATTCGGACCTGCGGCGCTGGGGCTTGCAGTTGGCGGCGCGGGGCAAGAAGCGGGCCAAGCGGCGAGCGGCACTTGATTTGACCGCGGAGATGCCTCCCTTTTTCGTTGCGGCTGCTCCGCGGCAGACCGCGGCCCCCCGGGCTGAGGGGGCATGAGAAAAATGAGGGCTGTACCGAGTGCCGCCAGCCTAAGTTGCAGGGAATCTCCCGGCGGCGCGAAGTGGACTGTCCCCAATTTTTCCACACTCCGGCACGCCCGCGGCTCCGTGCTGGCATGGCGAGCGTTCGTTGTCGCGGCCAGTCTGCTGTTGGCTGGAGCTCCGGCGCGGGCCGAGAATCCTCCCCCTCGCGGCCTCCTTCGGGAGATTGCGGCCAACGGCAGCCGCTTCGAGGAGGAGTTTCAGAAGTATAGCTATCGGCAGCGTTTTGTCTTCTCGGAACTCAGCAAGAAAGGGGGGACGGCGGGCATCTATCGCGAGGTCCGCGACATTCTGTTTACCCCGGCTGGAGAAAGAACGGAGGAACTCGTCAAGCGTCCTGTCAACACCCTGAAGAGGATGCGTCTTACCGAAGAGGACTTTCGTGACATCCGCGAGGTGCAGCCTTTCGTCCTGACAAAAGACAACGCCTGGAACTATCAATTCACGTATAAGGGCCGTGAAACCCTCGGCGAGACATCTTGCTATGTCTACCGCATGAAGCCCAAGCAGGTTCTCGATGGCCAAAGGCTGCTGGATGGTCTGATCTGGGTCGGCGTTGAGGGCCATCAAGTGGTGCGCGTGATGGGCAAACCTCTTCCACAAATCTACCGCAACGAGGTTGAAAACCTGTTCCCGAATTTCACGACAGTCTACGCACAGGTGGATGGGGAGTTTTGGTTTCCCGTGAAGACCTTCGCTGATGACGTGCTGCCCTTCAGCAGCGGGGCACAGCCGGTAAGGTACACGATCGACTATGAGAACTACAAGAGGTTCAGCGTGGAGTCGACGATCACCTTTGACAAGCAAGACCCGTGACGGCTTTTGGGGATATCCGGGCGCGTTTTGTTTCGGTTACCACGAAGCCGCGTTCACAGATCGATACGATAGTATGGAAATTATCCTTTCCGCCCCATGCCTGTCTCCGAGAAATCAACAAACGCCGCTGCCGCCCTATCCGCGGAAGGCGAACAGACCCGGGATTCGCCGGCCAAAAAGCCGCTTCTCGATCATTATCGGAAAGTTCGTGAAACATCAGAGGCCATCTGCCGGCCTTTGGAGATCGAGGACTACGTCGTCCAGACGATGGACGAAGTGAGTCCTCCCAAGTGGCATCTAGCGCACACGAGCTGGTTCTTCGAAACGTTTCTCCTGAGGCCGTCGCTGGCCGGGTATCGCGAGTTTCACCCCCAATTCAATTACCTTTTCAACTCTTACTACGAAGCCGTGGGGGAGCGTCATCCGCGGCCCAAGCGGGGTTTGGTGTCCCGGCCGACCGTGGAACACGTGTACCGATTCCGGCGTCACGTCGATGTGAACGTGTCTCGGCTAATCGAGCAGGCAGACGACGAGGAATGGCCGCGGATCGAGCCTCTGATCCATCTTGGCCTGCATCACGAACAACAGCATCAGGAGCTGTTGCTGACCGACCTGAAGCATATCTTGGCGCAAAGTCCTCTCCGGCCTGCTTACCATTCCCGCGGAGCTGTGCCCGCGGCCGGAGCCGATGAACTGGATTGGCCCGCCTTTCCGGGAGGATCGGCGGATATTGGCTTTGCAGGGCCGGGATTCTGTTTTGACAACGAACTGCCCCGCCATCGAGTGCATCTGGAGCCTTACCGGCTGGCTTCCCGGCTGGTGACGAGCGGGGAGTTTCTGGAGTTCATCGCGGCGGGCGGCTACCGCGAACCCCGCTACTGGCTATCCGACGGTTGGGCGACAGTCAACGAGAAGGGTTGGGACAGTCCGCTCTACTGGGAACAGCAGGACGGTCAATGGTGGCAAACGACACTGTCGGGTTTCCGGCCCGTGGAAGAGAGTGAGCCGGTTTGCCACGTCAGCTACTACGAGGCGGACGCCTACGCCTGTTGGCGTGGCAAGCGTCTGCCGACCGAAGCGGAATTGGAAACCGCGGCTGCGGACCGCACGGTTCAAGGCAACTTCCACGAGGACGGCAACCTGCACCCCATTCCCGTCTCAGAGCGCGGTTCGCAACCGGAGCAGATGTTCGGGGACGTCTGGGAATGGACACGAAGTCCCTACTCGCCCTACCCCGGATTCAAGCGTGCTGCGGGAGCCGTCGGAGAGTATAACGGCAAGTTCATGTGCAACCAGTTTGTGCTGCGGGGCGGCTCCTGTGTAAGTTCCGCTGGCCATGTCAGAGCCACCTACCGAAACTTCTTTTCGCCCGATGCCCGCTGGCAGTTCAGCGGCATCAGACTGGCCGACGACTAATGGAAACAGGGTATTCCGAAGCCATCGAGTTCATCGATCAGCACCCGGAACTCGGTGATTTCAAGTCCGAAGTCCTCACGGGGCTAAGACTCCCGCAAAAGCGGATCCCGCCGAAATTCTTCTATGATCAGCGCGGCTCTCAGCTTTTTGAGCAGATCTGCGAGCTTGACGAGTATTATCCGACTCGAACGGAAATCTCGATCCTCGAGCGCAATTCCGCGGAGATCGCCGCCTTGCTGAGAGACGACGCCGTACTCATCGAGTACGGCAGCGGCAACAGCCGCAAAATCCGTATCCTCCTGGATGCGGTCAGCGGCCACGGAGTCTATATCGCGGTCGACATCTCAAAGGACCATCTGATCCGCTCGGCTATCGAACTCGCCAAGGCCTACCCTGAACTCGATGTCATCGCCGTTTGCGCCGATTACTCAAAGCAGTTTTCCTTGCCGCCGGATGCGACCCTTTCAGGAAAGCCGGGAACCGCCTTCTTTCCCGGTTCGACGATTGGAAACTTCAACCCGGATGAGGCGCTGGCGTTTTTGACCAACACCGCGGCGACAGTCGGACCGGGCGGCTCGATGCTGCTTGGAGTCGATCTGAAAAAGGATAGGCAAATACTGAACGCCGCCTACAACGACTCACAAGGAGTAACGGCCGAGTTCAACCTCAACGTTTTGGCGCGTATCAATCGAGAACTGGACGCTGACTTCGACCTCTCCGCCTTTGCGCACAAGGCGTTCTACAACCAGCACCACGGCCGAATCGAAATGCATCTCGAAAGCCTGGCCGGCCAGTCGGTCAACCTCGATGGCGCAGCCATCTCATTCCGCAAAGGAGAGACGATTCACACTGAGAATTCCTATAAGTACAGCATCGATGAGGCACGGACTCTCGCGGCGCGAGCCGGCTTCCACCCCGCCCAAATCTGGACCGACTCGAACAACTTATTCGGCGTGTTCTACTTAACCGTTGTTGGGTGATCCCGCCATCGTTTCGCACGTTCCGACGGTGCGCTGATCAAGCCTCGGTCTGTCAGCCTGTATCGACGCGCCTCTATCCATCCTTGGCAATCGTTGCCCTTGACGATCATTGACAGGCGAGCGGCAAGCAATAGCGCCCGGTTACGTCCCCCTGCCTACACAAAATCCCACTCGCGAATCAAACTCGCCTGCCCCCCATTGCGCCGCATCAGCCGCACCCGTTCGAACTCGATCTCGCCTCACCCGAGTCAAAGGTAATCCCAAAGTTAACCAGCCAGCCCGCCGCTGAGAAAGGAATCGAAATATCCTGCTACGCCCCGTTGGCCTTGAAAGCGATCGCCGCTTCCCTGCCCCGCCCGCGCACGTTCTCGACCGTTCCCCAAAAAAACAGCTTTGGGGCAATCGTTTTCGAGCGGGCGCGCAAGCGCAGCTCCATCTCGCCCCCTTCGACGACCCACGGGCAGCGCACTTCGTTGGTCCGACCCGTCCACTTCATGTGCAGACGGCCATCTTTCTTGGTCATGACGCCGCTGCTGGTGGCCCAGCCGTCAATGTGAGTGCGCAGATCATACTCGGCGGGCAGCGGGTTTTCGGGAGTTGCACCGGCGCGGGTGCGCGACATAGAAGTGAGTATTTCAGCAGGCTCTTTATTGTGGCCAATATCCTTGCGTATGTGTTACGCTAGGAACAGGAGGTCACTTCCATGCCTGATTCCCTCGAGCAACTGCAGCAACAGCGTACCGACATCGTCCGCCAGATCGGCGAGCTGGGCGATCTGCGCCCCGGTTCGATCACCAGCACCTCGGGGCGTTGCGGCAAACCAAGCTGCCGCTGCCATCGCCCCGGTCAACCGGGGCACGGTCCCCATACCCGCCTCACCTATAAGGCCGGTCGTAAGACCGTCACCGAGTCGCTGCCGACTCCGGCCGCGCTGGGCAAAGCCGAGCGCGAAGTGGCCGAGTTCCGCAAGTTCCAGCAACTGAGCCGCGAGTTCGTGGAGCTCAATACCCGCATCTGCAAACAGCGGCCGCTGCAGCTTGAGGCGCAGACCCCCCAGGAAAAAAAACGGCCGCCGCCATCCAGCAAGAGGTCGCGCGCGAACTAGACCAGCTATTGCGCGTGCTGTTCAGCGGGCGGCGCAAGACAGGCCACTGGGATCTGGAAGCCGTCGAGATGGCGGTGCGCTCGGCGATGCACCAAGCTGGCGCCGCCGCCCTCTCCGAACTGCTGCAATGGGCAGCCCCAGCGGCCGGCCAGCGGAGCCTTCCCTGTTGTTGCGGCCACCAAGCTCACTACCGGGAACTGCGCTCCAAGTCGGTTCTCACCGCCCTGGGCAGGGTGCATATATCGCGCCCCTACTACCTGTGCGGGCACTGTCACAGCGGCCAATTTCCGGCCGACGCTGAACTCGACATCGCCCAAACGGAATGCTCTCCTGGGGTACGCCGTATGCAGGCGATGGTGGGCCAGGAGGCTCCCTTCGATCACGGGCGCCGGCAGCTGGAACTGCTGGCGGGTCTGGAAGTGACCGCCAAGGCGGTGGAGCGGACGGCGGAGGGGATTGGAGAGGATATCGCGGCGCGGGAGCAGAGCGAGATCCAGCGGGCGATGCAGTTGGAGCTGCCGCTGGTGGTGGGGGAACCCGTTCCGATCCTGTACATCGAAATGGATGGGACCGGAATTCCGGTGGTGCGCAAAGAGACGGTGGGCCGAGCGGGCAAAAGGAAGGGAGAGGCGGCCCACACCCGCGAAGCTAAGTTGGGCTGCGTGTTCACTCAAACGAAGTGGGACGAAGAGGGCTACCCCATCCGCGATCCGGACTCGACCAGCTACAGCGGCGCCATTGAGACCGCCGACGAGTTTGGCAAACGCATGTATGTGGAGGCTTGGAAGCGGGGCTGGAGCCGGGCACGCAAGAAGGTCGTGCTGGGAGATGGCGCCGAATGGATCTGGAACATTGCCCAGCAGCAGTTTCCCGGCGCCATTCAGATCGTCGACCTCTATCACGCCCGCCAGCACTTGTGGGACCTGGCACGCCAGCTTCATCCCCACGACAAGGCCCAGCAACGGTGTTGGATCACGATCCATCAGGACCACCTCGACCAGGGGCGGATGGAAGAGTTAGTGTGCTCGCTGCGGTCGGTCGAATGCTCGAGTCCCCAACTCGCGGAAGAGTTCCGCGACGAAGCCAAATACTTTGAAAAGAATGCCAAGCGGATGCGCTACCCAGAGTTTCGGCGCCAGCATCTGTTTGTCGGCTCGGGAGTGATCGAGGCCGGCTGCAAGAGTGTCATCGGCTCTCGCCTGAAACGGTCGGGCATGTTCTGGACCGTCCGCGGAGCCAACGCGATTCTGGCCCTTCGTTGCTGCCACCACAACGGCCGCTTCGAGGACTATTGGGAGGCCCGAGCGGCTTGAGCTCCACTTTCATGTCGCACACCCCCACCGGCGTCGCCTGTTTTCTCGATCCACTTTTCTAGCCGCCCCCGAAGGTTGTCGAGGGTTGCCTGATGTTCGGGGACACCCGCGAGATTGCGCACCTCGAGTCCAAGCTAGCTTTTATCGCGATCTTTCCCAAACCTGCTCTCTGGGATAAACTAATGACGGCAGCCCTGCACGCGAGGCGCTCAGCCTGAAACGACTCCAGTCGTCGTGTCCGTTCCCGACAGTTGACACAGCCATGGCTTTGCGCCCGTACCTTCGCCGGAAATCTGCACTTAGCGTTCTTGCGGCCGCCACTTGCCTCTGTTGGTCTTTCTCGCCTGCGTTCGCGGCAGACCGTTCCGACCCGAAAGCAGCCGGCCCGGCCGGGGAATCCGCGCCCGCTGGCGAAGCGTCCCCGGCGCCCCCAACCTCACCAAGCGCAACCACCGACTCGGCCGCCGCCCAGCGCGAGGACCTCAACTTGCTGGGAGTAACCGACGTCAACTCCGGCGAGAGCCGCCGCAACGAAAACGTACAATTCAACCCTGTCGACAACAACGCCCTCAGAGAACTCAACGCCCGGGTAGGAATTACCGCCACGATCATCGAGCAGTTCAAGGTCGATCGTTCTTACTTCGGAAGCGAGTTCGGCCGCCGAGGCCAGTCGCCGCGCCACCTCGCCGCGTCCAAGTTTTCCGGTTTCCACGGCACGGTTTACGAAACTCACCTCAACAGCCTCTTCACCGCCCGATCATTTTTCCAGGTGGGCGACGTCAAGCCGGCCAGAGAGAACGACTACGGTTTCACTGCAGGCACGCCCCTGTGGAGCGGAGGCTATTTCTACGTCGAAGGCAGCCAGCAAAAGATACGTGGCAGCGTCAATGGCAACGTCCTCGTACCCAAAGCCGGCGAACGCACTCCGCTCACGGCCGACCCCGAGACCCGAGAGGTCGTTGCGCACCTTCTGGCCGCCTACCCCAATGTGCTGCCCAACCGGACCGACATCGACGAACGCGCCCTCAACACCAACTCGCCGCAGGTCGTCGACACCGACAACATCGCCGCCCGCTTGGACCAGACCCTTGACCGCAACCGCTTCACCCTCCGCTATGCCCTGACCTCGCAGAGTGTCGATGCGTTTCAGCTCATCGCCGGACAGAACCCCGACACCAGCACGCAAGCGCACCTGGCCCGCCTCACCTGGAATCGCACCTGGAGCGCGACGACGATCACTGATTTCTCCATGGGCTTCGACCGCATCGGGTCGGTGCTCGTGCCCGAACCCAACAACGCCGGTCCGAATGTGCAGGTCGCCGGTGTGTTCACGAACCTCGGCCCCGGTTCCACTGTCCCTCTCGATCGCGCTCGAAACCTGTTTCGCTACGCCGGGCGTCTGCGGCATGTGCGGGGACGCCACGCCTTGACTGCGGGCTTCGAGATGCTGCGGCGGCAGACCAACGGCACCGAAACCAGCAGTCACCGCGGATTCATCGACTTCCGAAACGACTTCGGCCGCGACGCCGTGACCAACTTTCTTTATGGAACCCCGGGACGCTTCTCGGGAGCGGTCGGCAACGCCCATCGCGGGTTCAGAAGCTCCGTCATGCAGTTCTATTTCGGGGACGACTGGCGTGTCAACTCGAACCTGACTCTAAACATCGGATTGCGCTACCAGCCCCTCCCGCGCCCCTCCGAGGTCAACGGCCTCAACACGTTCCCCTACCCTTGCGACTGCAACAACGTCGGCGGCCAGTTCGGTTTCGCCTATCGCCTTCCAGGGCCGCTCGGCGTGGTCCGCGGAGCCTACGGCCTGCACTACTCGGACATCGTTCCGTCGACCTATCAGCAAGTGCGCTTCAACCCGCCCGGCACCGTGAAGTTCGCCTCTGACGCTCCGAACCTGGTCGAACTCTTGCGCGGACTCAGTTTCGATGTCGACCCCAACGCACGCAGCACGATTTTCGAGTTTCCGCCCAACCTCGTGGCTCCCTATTCGCAGCAGTACAACTTCAGTTGGGAACCGGGCATGAGCGACGCCTGGAAGCTGCAACTCGGCTACGTCGGCAGCCGCTCGATCGGCTTGTTCATGCGGGTGTACGGGAACCGCGCCGGCCGCGTGCCGGGGATTGAACGTCTCAGCACGACGGTGAACGCCCGCCGCCCGAATCAAGACCATTTCGATATCCGCGCGATCAGTAACATTTCGCGGGGCTATTTCGACGCGGCCCGCGCCAGCCTGATCGTCCCGCGCTGGCGCCGGATTTCGCTGGACGCTTCCTATTGGTTCAGCAAGGCCATTGACCTGGGATCCGACTTCACCGCAACCGCCGCTTCTGGAGGAATCAGCCGCTCCTTGCGCAACCAGTCCGAATCGGAGATATTCGAGGACCTGAAAGGCCCCAGCGCTTTCGACCAGAGTCACGCGTTTTTGTCGCGAGTCTCCTATGGGACGCCTTCGCTTTCCAGCCGCGGGCGCTGGTTATCACAGGCGTTCGGACAATGGAATATGTCGGCGGTGGTTCTGCTCAAGACCGGTACGCCGTTTAGCGTGGTTTCGGGATCGGATTCTCCGGGATTCGGTAACGTGGACGGCAGCCGCGGCGACCGGCCTCACGTCATCGACACTTCGGTGCTAGGGACGACGATTGCTCATCCCGACGATGCAGCGAACCTGCCCGTCTCGGCGTTCGCCTTCATCTCCCTCGACGACGACCGCGGCAACCTGGGGCGCAACACCTTCCGCAAAGACGGCATCAGCAACATCAACGCCGCACTCTCGAGAACCTGGCGCGTGCATTCCGAGAAAACGCTCCTGTTGCGTGCCGAGTCGATCAACCTCTTCAATACCCCCCAATTCGCCGAACCCACCAACGTGCTGACTTCCCCCAGCTTCGCCCAAATCACCAACACCCTCAACGAGGGCAGGACGTTCCGGTTTCTGCTGCGCTTTAGCTTCTAGCCTTGTTGAAGAACGCCGGGCGAACCGATTCACGTTCCACCGAAAACAGACTATTCAACAGATCGGACGGCTTCCGAATATGCTTCGAGCCGTAACTTCTGGCGGCAGAAAGTCGCGAGCGATCAGGCCCTCTGTGAGATCGAGTCCACCTGGCGCCCGGCAGCATCGACTGCCCGGACGTGATACCAAAGTCCGCCCGAGGCGCCTTTGGGCTCCTCGTCGTCGGTAAAGCGGAACGCAGCCATGGGCCGATTGAGTGCTCCGATGCTCTTCGGTTATCAGTCCCGGCAGCTCGCCCGCGCCTTGACAATGCGGGTTAAGCCATCGTTGTGCTCAACGCACTGTCGAGTACGCCTCTTTGATTGAGTGAGCGGCGCCGAGCCGCGCGCGCCCTAGAATCTTCGACGCTTCTTCATTGACCCGGCCGTGAAGGCGGCCTTATAGAGCTCGATTCTGGGCTCCCCGCCGAGCAGCACACTGACCACGTCGAAACGGACTCGGCCGAAATCGATGTCCGCTCTTCTCGTGTACTCCTTGGCTGCCCGGATCAGGTGGCGGCGCTTCTCTTGGCCGACAGCGCGCTCGGGCCGTCCGAACTCCTCGCTAGCGCGGGTCTTGACTTCGATTATGGCCAAGCGCTCAGCGTCCCACGCAACCAAATCGAGCTCTTGTTTGCCATGGCGCGGCCGATAGTTGCGCGCCACGATCGTATAGCCGAGCCGGCGCAGGTGGTCGTAAGCAAGATCTTCCCCCCTCCGAGCGTCGCGGAGGTGCTTTGGCAGGGAACGCTCAGCGCGCGCCCGCAGCCATTCCCGTAGAAATTGATACACAGGGAGCGCCTGACGGCGTCATGGAAAAAGCAAGGAGAGACAACCCAGGGCCGGGATTGTTTGGCCAAGGCGGCGCTGGCTCCAACCGGCTACACGCTGCAATCTAGCACCCTGCCGGAGCGTGAGTCAAGATGAAGAAACCGGGCTTTGGCGCCAGGCAACCGTCATCAGAGCGGCTCTCAGGCCGGCTCGTTTAAGTCGCGAAATGCAGTGTAGGGGCGCAGCGTGCTGCGCCCGCTCCAGCAAGGCATTCGCTGTATCCGAAAACGACGCTATATTTTGCGAGTATCAATAAGTGGGCACCTAGCCGAGTAGTGTATTCCTTAACCGAGCCGCCCCGGTCATCTGCAGTGAATCGCCACGCCGACGTGGCCGCCCGGGAAGTAGGGACCGGCTTCAGCCGGTCCATCGCCGCGAAGCGGCGACGTGGAGCAGTTGAGCCGCGTTCACGCGGTGTGGTGTTCCTAGGCCAGCCGTTTACGGCTGGTAGACACCGCTCAAGATTTGTCAGCCCGTTTCAACCGGGCTTCCCTCCTCTCAACGCAAGTCTCTATGTTGCGCTATTACCGGTGCACTACAGGAGGGGTCCTATTCGACATCAAAATCGTCTCACCGCGCGACGTGGCGTACGCCTCTGGCGTGCCGTGTTGGGCCTCCAGGCCCAACATCTCCGCCTACCCCAGGTCGGCGGAGCCCACTAACGATTCTGCCGCGAACAACCAAGAAGCCTCAACCCGCTCCGAACCCTCAGCCATGCGCAGCGACAAAGTCAGTCTGCATGCGCTCCCCCGTTGGAATCGCCCGCCCGCCCTTTAAGGCCAGATCGCTTTCCGAATGTGGCACTGGGAACTTAGGCCGACGCCTTGACATCTCCGTCAGCCAACCGGCGCGGCGGCGATCCCTCAAGGCTGCTCTGTCACGGCGGGAATCATGATGTGAGCGAAAGGTCTCCCGGGATTCATGAGCCAAGGCTTGTCCGCAGACTTCGCCTCGGGGAGGCCTAGCGACTCCGGCGTCGTATTCGGCATAACAACAATCCACCTCAAGTTGTAGTCCGCAATCTTACCTGTGCTCGCCTCAAAACTGGTTCCCTCTAAGATATGAATCGTCCAGGGTGACGTAGGTTTTTTGAGCTTGCCGTTCTCCACCTCTGCCCAGAGAGTTTTTCCAACAGGCAATCCCTTATTGCGCAAAGGCCACTCGCGGACATGGTAGTACTCCATACGACGAGGTACGCAGGTTGCGTGTATCCCGTCCCGCGTAGGGCTGTCGCCGAAGCAAACCAGATCGTTGGACGCCTCCCGTAACTTCACTAGTTCGCCGGTTTCGTCGAAACCCCAGACGCCGACACCGGCCTGCCACTCCTTCGGCGCTGCAAGCACAGCGAGGGCAATCTGCTCGGCTGGGGAGGGGACTTCAGCGGCGAGCAACCCCAACGGCAGCAGCAGCGCGCCCAACCGAGTGCGGACAGTATAACGTCAGTTCAGCCAGGATTTCCATTTTGGATTCCTTGACCGTCACAGTATACAACCAGTGAGGCCCAGCAGGTCCGATTCTGGTCTCGGATTGCACCAGCACCCCTGAGAGCGCGCTCCGTAGGCGCTCTGGGCGGAGCCAAACCAACAATTGCCGTGTTTTCGGGACCTTCCTCACGCACCTCTCCGTCCCTACCTCCTTTCTTCACCAAATCCTCGGACGTTCGACGCCTCCGCCTACCCCGCTGGCAGGGGCAGCGCCGCAATCCTCCGTACCATCGCCCCGAACAGCCGTTTCTTCAAATGACTCTCTGCCAACAATAGCCAGTAGTAGCGAGCATGTTTGATCAGACGGCCGCCCGTCTTCACCAGCCGTTGCTGCAAGCTCGTCAGCGACCACCTCTCAATTCTCCTTGGGAGCACGAGCCGTCGCCACAGGTTTCCCAAGTTGTAGGCGATCAGGCTGAGCCACAACCTCACCTCGTTGGACCGGAACCGATGACAGCTCAGCCGGGTCATCTTCACTGCCTGCTTGCCTTCCTTGATCCATTGCTCCGCCGTGCCTCGCTTGTTGTAGAAGCGGACCACCGCCCGGCTGTCCGTCTCCAGGTTGGTCACGATGAATCCCACCCGAGGGAACAACTCCCCGGCATGAAACTCTACCTTCGCCACCACTCGCCGAGCCTTGTTCCAACTCTCCGCCTGATAGAGGAAGCTCTTATGCCGCACCAAGGGGCGGTGACTGGGTCTGCCCACCGGGCGGGTCAGTAGCTCCGCAATGTCTCGCTGGAGGTTGTCATTCGCCGGGATGCGGATGGCGTACTTCACGCCCCGCTCCTCCGACTTTTCGTAAATCTCCGGCTTGGCGAAGGCCGCATCGGCCCGGAACACCACCTCTTTGCCCTGCTTCTGCTGCCGCTCGATCTCCGGCAGCAGCAGTTCATCCCAGTCGTCAGCACTATGGACGTTCCCAGGGCGGAGTTTCGCCGCCAGGCAGTCTCCCTCCCAGTTGAACAACAACAGCGGGTGGTAGCAGGTGGACTCGAAGTGGCCGTTGTAGGCGCTGTGCTCCTGCTGGCCGTACACGGGGATCTCGGTGCTGTCCATGTCCAGTACCACCCGTTGGGGTGAATCCATCGCCTCGGCTTTACCGATCAGCTCTCGGTTGATTGCCGCCAGTCCCGCAACGTTCTCCTCATCAGCCAGCAGTTCGGTCTCGAACGATTGCAACCGTGATGTGAGTGCCGCTCCACGCTCCCAAATCTTCTCCGAACCGATCAGCCGGAAGGTCGGATCTTGCGAGAGGCGTTCCGCGTCGTTCACGTCCTCGTATCCAGCCAACCGGCTGTAGACCGACTGCCGAAACAAGTCGGCCAACGGAAGCCGGCTGTTCAGTCCTCGGTGATCCGTCAGGTGCTCCCGGATGAGTTCGCTCAGACCCAGACGTTCGTCCATCTCCCTGACCAGGATCAGACCACTGTCAGAGGTAATCCTTGATCCCTGAAAGGCGACCTTCAACGAGCTGTTGAAAGAGAGCTGAAACGGCCGGTTTTGTTTTTCACCCATTGGGTGTGGACCTCCACAGTGCCTTCATTGCTTCCGAACCCCTATGAATAAAGGCGTCGGAGGTCCTCAGAAGGTTATCAAGTCAGGTCTAAAATGGAAATTCGGGTTAAGTCGGCATGCTGGAAAACACCATGGGGCTTGGCTCGGCAAGGGGCTCGGTAGTGTCCTAAGATTGCGTTGCCGGGCCGCTCTCACGAATGTAGTTCAGCGGGCGATCTATGACACATAAAACTGAGCCCTCTCGCCTGCCTCGCCCGTCAGGCACTGAGAAACCCGGGCTGACAAACTCGGTCACGGATTTTTGATAAAATTATTCCCTTTGTTTTCAACAGTTTTCTCCAGAAAGCGCCAGGCCGCCCGAGACCGGCTTGCTATCCTAAAAAAGGGAAACCCAGCGATGAATCATTTTCCATGTGGAGGTGACCGGCAGGCGATCCAGGCCCCCCCGCCCGGCAAAAACCCCGAAACCCTCTCATATACTCTCAAATCCTCTCATTGAAAAAATGAACCGCTTATAAATGAACAACTTGCGCCCAAATCACTCAAGTCCGTTGAGACTCTTTTGCTAGCGAATACGAGGACGATGACAGCAAAAAAGACCAAAGGGCGAACATTGAACCCGGCCGAAGCCGAAAAAAATCCGTTTGATCGCTGGATGAAACAGGATCGCCTCCAGAATGCCCGAAAAGTTGCGCCGTGAGAAATGCAGCCTAGCTCAGCAGCAACACAGTCTTAAGAACATTACCGGGGCTCATCGCCGAGAAAAAAATCCGTTTGATCGCTGGATGAAACAGGATCGCCTCCAGAATGCCCGAAAAGTTGCGCCGTGAGAAATGCAGCCTAGCTCAGCAGCAACACAGTCTTAAGAACATTACCGGGGCTCATCGCCGAGGTTCGATACACTGGGTTCGCGGTAATGAAGATTCTGGTTTCGGCCGGTGAGGCGTCGGGGGATCGCTACAGTGCTCAGCTTGTTGAGGCTCTGAGAAAGCAGCTCCCCGAGGCTGAATTCTTCGGGTGCGCGGGCCCTCATCTTCGGGAGGCCGGGGTGCGGCCCCTCGTGCGGGCCGAGCAACTGGCGGTCGTGGGGATCTTCGAGGTCGTCGCCCACATCCCGCGCATCTGGCGCGAATTCCGGCGCTTGGCCGCCGCGGCACGGCGAGAACGGCCGCGGCTGGCCATCCTCACGGATTCTCCCGATTTTCACCTGCGGCTAGCGCGCAAGCTGCACCGCGAGGGTATTCCCGTCTTCTACTACGTTGCTCCGCAGGCGTGGGCCTGGCGCAAGCGGCGCCTGCGGCTGCTCAAAAGATTCGTCGATCAACTGCTCTGCATCTTCCCGTTCGAGGAGAGTTTCTTCCGCGAACATGACATACAGGCGACATTTGTCGGGCATCCTCTCCACGGAGCGGTGGCTACCCGTATTCCTCGTGAAGAGTTCTTCCGCAAATATGCCCTCACTGCAGGGCGTCCGCTGGTGGCGTTGCTGCCTGGCAGCCGCCGCGGCGAAGCGTCCCGTCATCTCGCGGAGTTAATGAGTGCGGTCGAACTTCTTCAACAATGGCGGCCGCTGAACTTCGTACTGCCCGCTTCCACAACGACGGGAAAGCAGTTTTTTGAGGAACGCATTTCGAATTCCTCCGTCCATATAATTGAAGGTGAGACGGAAAACGCGGTTGGACATGCGGATTTGGCTCTTGTGGCAAGCGGCACGGCCACGGTGGAAGCGGCCCTGCTGGGGACTCCGATGGTTGTTTTTTATCGCGTCAGCGCGGCGACTTGGATCGTCGGCAAACCGCTCGTGGATGTTGCTCACTACAGCATGGTGAACCTGCTGGCGGGGCGCGCCATCGTTCCGGAGCTGATCCAGGGAGACTTTACCGGAGAGCGGCTGGCCGCCGAGGCAAAGCGGCTTCTGGAGAACGAGGCTGACCGAACGAGGATGCGGGAGGAGTTGAAGGTGGTCGAGCGGAGTCTTCGAGCGAACCGGCCGGCCGCCGAGCGGGCCGCCGAGGTGATCCTCGATGAATTGTGGTTGCGGGGAGTGTTGCCGTCTGAATCGTCGAGATCGCTGGAAGGATAGGAGAATGGGCAAGTCAAACAAAATTGCTTTACGAAGCCAGGCGCGAGCGCTGGCCTGGCGCGAGATGGAGAGCCTAATTTGGCTGCGCACGGTCTGGATAACGGCACTCTTCCTTACCCTCGTCCTTTTCACCGCTCAGCTCGCGCGGGCGCAGTCCGAGCGGCCGCTGATTGATGTCGAATTCTATGACATCGATGCCGATATCGACCTCGCCACTCAATTGCTCGATGCGCGGGTGCAGGTGAGATTCATTTCTCGCGAGGAGACCGAGACCGTTGTTTTTGAGCTGCACAACGGGCTGAACGTGAACCGCGTGGTTGCCGAGGACGGATCGGAAGTCTCCGCCATCCGGTATGGACAGGACTTTACGATTCGATTGAGCTTCCCCCAAACCCTGCCCGTTGACAGTCCTGTTAATTTGACTTTTTTCTACGAGGGGCGACTGGAAGGAATTGAGAACTCCCCGATCGAAAGCGTTAGTTTGGCGTCGATTGAACCAGACCGCGCATTCCTGCTCTATCCGGCGCGCTGGTTCCCGGTGAATGGCTATGCGGCGGACCGCTTCTCCGCGAACGTCAGCGTGACGGTCGAGCCGGATCTGAAGGTGATCGGCAGCGGGCTCTCCACGAGGGAAGCCGTGGAGGGCAAGGTGAAACACACCTTCGAGTTTAGCCAGCCCTCGTTCCCCGGCAGCATCGCGGTTCTGCCCGAAGACCCGGTGCGGGTGGAAAGCGAAGGCGTCACGACGGATATGTATTTCAGGACCGGCGACCCCGGCCTGACGACCGCCTACGGCGAGGCGATCGGATCGATGGTGCGGTTCTTTAGCGGCCAGTTCACTTCCCCTTACTCAATGAGCCTGTCGGTCGTGGAAGTAGGCGAGTACTCGCCGGTGGGCTACGCCGCGCCGGGAATCATTTTCATGAGCCCTTACGGCATCACGCCGCAGGTCAATCAGGAATCGCTGGGAACCCAGGTAGCACACCAATGGTGGCGTGTTCTGAGCTCCCCTGGGAATCGCAATCATACCTGGCTCGACCGCGGGCTGGCGCTCTATTCGGCGATGCTCTACATCGAAGATGTTGATGGGGAAGCGGGTTTTGATCCGGCCATCCAGGACATCCGCATCGGGGCGCTCACCTACGACGACATCCCGATTATCCAGGCGGGCCGGCTCGACGATTTCTCCTTCGAGATCGACGCGCTGGCCGGATACAAAGGCGCCATGGTGCTGCACATGCTGCGCTGGGCCATCGGCGACGAGGTGTTCTTTGACACGCTGAAGCAGTTCATTGACAAGTTCATGTGGAGGTCCATGACGACCGACGATCTGCGAGAGACCGCGGAGCAAGTCAGCGGCAAGAACCTCGAACCCTTCTTCATCCAGTGGACCGAGTCGCGGGGCACGCCGGAATTCAATCAGGAGTACACGATTTATCGTCTGGGCGAAGGCGAGGGGTTCCGCGTTCTCGGGAAGATCAAACAGGACATGGATACCTTCCGCATGCCGATCGAGGTGAAGATCGAGACCGAGGGCGAGCCCGAGTTCCAGGTGATCGAAGTCTTCGGCACATCCTCGGACTATGTGATTGACACTTTCGGCAAACCCAGGCGCGTCATTCTCGATCCTAAGAATCGCATCCTGCGTTTCGACGAAGGAATTCACGTCCAGGTGGAGATCCGCAAAGGCGAGCAACTGGTCGAGCTAGGCTACTACAACGACGCTTTGAGCAACTACCAAAAAGCCCTCGACATCAACCGCTTCAGCTCGCTGTCGCATTACCGCATCGGCGAGGTTTTCTTGCTGCAGAACAACTACCAGTCCGCCGCGAATGAATTTCGGGAGTGCCTCAACGGTGATCAGGAACCGGTGTGGACCGAGGTGTGGGCCCACATCAATCTGGGCAAGATTTTTGACATCACCGGCCAGCGGGAGCGAGCGGTCAATGAGTATCAACTGGCCATCCGCACGCGCGACAACACCCAAGGCGCGCAAGACGAAGCCCGCAAATATCTGGAAAACCCCCACCGGCGCGAGCGCAGGAAAGAACGGATCTATTGAGGCAGTCTTCGCGTCCCCGAACTCCCAAAGCCGACGACGACGCCAGAGTGCGAAAAGGGCTCTCCGCCCCTGCTCCCGTCCCTATTTTTTGTTGCTTGTCTTAGTTGGCTACGACCACTCGCGTCGTGCTGGTCATTTGAAGCTGGTTGCCGGGGATGAGCATCCCAACCACCGACCGAAACGGGTAGGTGATCCGCACTTGCGCGATGTCGTTCCGCGAAACGGCCGCGGGATCGGTGAAGGGATTGTCGGAATCAGGATTAAAGATGGTCGTCACGGTCAATTGCGATTGGTTCAGCCCCTTGGTGTATTTCTGGGCGATATCGGTGATATCGGCCGCAACGCCGGGCCGCAGACTGCCGCGGACCATGCAATAGTCCGCGCAGCGGCTCGTGGCCGTGGCGATCGTCGCGTAGACCCACATGCCGCGGCCCAGCTCCATCATCGTCAGCAGCACGATGAAGAACAGCACGAACACCAGCGCGAACTCGATGATCGCGTTGCCTCGGCGGCCTGCGTCGCCGCGCTTGCGGCAGCGGGATACATGCTGGATTCGAGTGGCCTGGATCATGACTTTTCTCCTTGTTCGCCCCTCGCCCGGACTAGCCGGAACCGAGCTGGGCGGATTGGGGACTCTTGGAAGATTGTCGCGCTTGGAGGAGTTGACCCCAGGCTTCCGACTGGGGCTCTGTTGCTGCTTTCCGAATTTTCTGCCGCGTTTTGCAAGAATTTCACCATAGAGGCACTACTGCACACGGTAGTGGGTTTCCCGGTTGATGAAAATGTTGTCGGGAATGCCGATCCACGGGAAGAACGTTTCAAACGATTGCTCCACCATCGTGGTCGTATAGACCCGCTTCGGCCCGTTCGCGCAGCTCTGGGTAATGCAATTCACTTCGTTGCCGTTGGTGCACTCGCAGTACATCGTCGAAGTGGCCGTGGCGCCGCCGATGTTGCGGGTGTTCTCCTCCGCCGCGGCCTCGTGGCTGTCGGTCTGCGCCGCCCAGACGTTGTTGTAGGTGCCCCAAAAAGCTCCTGTCGAGGATGCATTCGCCACCGTGATGGAATGGAAGAAGACTCGGGCGAAGTCCGCCGCTCCGCTCATCAACAGCAGCAGAACCGAAGCCACAATGGCGAACTCCACCATGACCGATCCTCTTCTCCCGGTTGGGCGCCCGTCTGCTCTTGTTTTCATCATCGTTACCCCTTTCGTCTTCAGTCGATTTGCCGTTTTTTTCAATGAGGGCCGCCGGTTCGGCCTCGGTTCGGCCCCTATTCAAACTCCGCTATTCAAGCAATGTCACCTTCCGCACGGGAGGAGTTATAGCGCCGCTGTTCCAGTCGGGGTCGGCGTGCACCACGGCGGCGCCAACCGTTCTGATCTTGTCCGCGACGATCATGGTCCAATCGGCTCCGCTGGTGTTCCCGCCCCAGGTCAGCAGCGTTTCCTTGAAATACAGCGCGCCTCCCAAGTCCAGCGTCGCGTCTCCAGAGATATTATGCGAAGGGCGCCGGTCGGGCGCCCTCTCGTCTTCCCAAAACAGCATGCCCTCATAGGGCCCGCTGGTGGGCGCGGAAAGCGTCACGTTGGGAGTACCGGTGACGGTAAACTCGCCCCAAAAGCGGCGCAGGCTCGGGTTGCCGGCGGTGGTGTTGTAAAAGGTCACCTCCGAGCCGGTGACGTTGGCGCTGCCGCTGATCGACATCCCCGAGGCCAGGGTATAGACGCCCGGCGCGAAGGTGACGTTGCCGCCGGTGATGCGGATCGAGGGAATAGGGACCACAACCACCCTCGAGAAGCCGGTATCCGGGTTGGTGTATGTCACCTGCTGGGTTCCTATCGAGCAGTAGGTGCCTGGAAAGAAAGTCCTGTCCGGGTCACCGTTGTTGTGGGTCTGAGCGGCGTAGTCGCATGTTCCGTTGTAGGAGGGCGCGATTGCATGCATGTAATACAGCGGGTCGTTAACCGGCGGGGCCTGGACTGGTGTGGGTTGAACACAGGGCGAGCCTCCCGCCCCTTGGATGCCGCCGGTGACTCCAATAAACGTCGGAGAGGTCAGACACTCCTGGGAGCCCGCCAAGAACAGCGCGTCGTTAGGGTTGCGCGAGTTCACCTGTACGCCGCATTGCGCGTTCAAACTCGAGCCTCCCCCGATCACCATGGCTCTAGGCTGGATCGGCTCCAGGGCGATTACACAGGCATCCGCGTGCTTGACCAGCCCGGTCACGGCCCGGGACCGCACGGTCACATCGTTCGCTCCTAACACGCGGGCGAAATAGGTTGGCGCCTCGGTCTCGATGATGACCTCGGCGTGGTTGGCGACGCCGGCGTAGTTGCCGCCCAGCGGCGGGATGTTCACCGTGACGGTGGTGCTGCCGTTGGCATCGTCAAAATTATTCCTCGCGGCGTCCTCCTTGGCGATGAGTTTGGCGTTGGGAATTGTGTTCACCAGCCACAACTCGTGCCCGGCCGTGAGGGCGGCGGCGATGGCGGCGTTTTTTTGGCGCCGCTTGAGGTCCTGCATCATGCCGACGTCGAGCGCCAGCGCGGCGAACGCCAACAGCACGGGGAAGACGAGCGCGGTGATAACGGCGACGACCGCGCGGCGGTCCTTGCGCAGGGCTTGCAACCTGCTAACCGCATGTTTCCAATGGAAAGTTTGCTCAATCATCGGGGCCTCTCCTGGGATCTTGACTTGGCATTTAGCTTGGGTGTTTATGTAAGTTGGAAGCACGATCCAAACTCAATTATGAGAAGCGTGGACCAATTTGGTCCATAGGGTCTTGATACTGACTTCCTAGGGGGAAATGCTTTAACACTCCTAGGCCTTTTGTCCGTTGACCGGAATTAAGAGTTCTCCTGGCGCATTGCCGAAAATCGAGGCTGGCCTAGCGCGTGGCTTCGCCGTGCGCCGCGCCGGCGGGACTCCGCAATTGTCGGCTCGCAGCCGCAAGAACCGGCGGTTTATGCCCGGGAGTTTGCTTGATGTTTTCTCGTTCATATGCCACCTCTTTCTTTGCGAGCACCTCCCACTGGCACAAAAATAGTCTGTAAGAAGGCCGCCTTTCTTGGCGTACGCCGTCACCTTGTCGTGACAGTCGATGGATGACGGGGACGCACAGCCGCCGCGCCGGAATGCTTGGACGCTGGCCATGACCGAGGCATCGGTTGCCGCTTGAATCCACCGCTTCAGGTATAAGAAATACCGCACGCCGGTGGCGATGGCTAGGGCGGGCAGTCTTCACAGCGCCTGCTGGGTTCCCCTGGTCTGCTTTCTGGCCGCCGCCTATTACGGCGCCCGCGGCTGCCGAAGAGCCGTCCCCCCGGCCGTTCACCAGGATTGAGACTGCTGGGGTGTTTGGGGGCGGCCCCGACCCGGCGCTTGACAGAACGAAGCCCGTTGAAACGGGCTTCCGGGTGGGCGGCGTGCGCGACCGGCCGTAAAACGACCGGCCTAACAAGACAAAAGCCGCGTGAACGCGGCTTGATGGCAAGAACTTTTAACAGGTGTAAACTGGGCGAGCAACTCAACACTTCGCTAAGCTGCCCGTCATGCGGGGCGAGGGCCAGTCCGAGGCGTACGGTGGAGCCGGACCCATGACATCTGAGCCCAGCTCTCCACCGCGGCGAATTCCGCGTTAACGACGTGAAAAGGATTCCAAGCCGCGAACACTGCGCGGCGAATAATCCTACATCTTCACGGAGTCGACGTGCAGGCTGTCACCGGTGACCTTGCCGCTCACGGTAACCTTCATACCAACGTGGTCCTTCACCGCATCCTGGTTGTCAACCTTGTAGACTTTCTTGTCAGAGTCTTGGATGAAGACGATTGCCTGTCCGCTCTCCACGCACTTCTTCGCACAGCCAGCGTGGGCTTCCTTGGCGCCATTGGCCCCGCATTTCGCATCGGACAACCAGCCGACCAGATCGCCGGCCATCGCCGTGCCGGTCACAAACATCAGCATCATCATCAGGGTTACGACTTTCTTCATGGTCCCTCCTAAGGGTTGTTGCGAGAAATCTAGAAACTCTTTCCAGACTCGGTCATTATACACATATCCTTGGGCTGCGGCAAGCTGGCAAAACGTGCTGTTACACACTGAAACGGGCAGCCGCTAATACTTCCATCAGCAGGGCCTCTCAGCCCAGATGAGGCTCGAGAACGTCAACAAGTTCCTGAACCGCGTCCGCGCTCTTCTTGAGGGCGGCGCGTTCATCTTCAGCCAGGTTCAGCTCGTAGATTTTCTCGATTCCGCGTGAGCCGAGTTTGACCGGGACGCCCACGAACAACCCGTTGACTCCGTACTCGCCTTCGAGGTAGGCCGCGCACGGCAGCACCTTCTTCTTGTCCTTGAGAATCGACCCCACCATCTCGACGACCGCCGAGGAAGGGGCATAAAACGCACTCCCGGTCTTGAGATACTTCACGATCTCGGCTCCGCCGCCGCGGGTTCGCTGAACGATCGCGTCGATGGTTTCGGGGTCCAGGATGTCGCTGATCGGGATGCCGGCAACGCTGGTATAGCGCACCAGCGGCACCATCGTGTCTCCGTGGCCGCCCAGGACGACGGCCACTACATTCTCCACTGAGACGCCAGCGGCTTCAGCCAGGAAAGTCCGGAAGCGGGCTGTGTCGAGGATGCCCGCCATGCCGATCACGCGGTTTTTCGAGAACCCGCTGATCTTGTGGGCCACGTGGCACATCGCGTCTAAAGGGTTCGAGACGATGATCAGGATGGCGTTGGGAGAATACTTGACGGCAGGTTCAACGCAGGCTTTGACGATCTCATAGTTCTTCAGCAGCAAGTCGTCGCGGCTCATGCCGGGCTTGCGGGGGAACCCGGCGGTGACAACGACGATATCCGAGTTCGCCGTTGCTTCGTAATCGTTGCTGCCGCTGACCCGGACGTCCGACCCCTCGACCGGGCAGGCTTCGAGTATGTCGAGCGCTTTGCCCTGCGGGACTCCCTCCACGATATCGACCAGCACGACGTCGGCTAGTTCCTTGTCGGCCAGGCGCAAGGCGCAACTGGCTCCTACGTTTCCTGCTCCCACGACGGTAACTTTGTTTCTCATGTTGTCCTTCCTATTGACGGCTGTCCGAACACTCGGCCGCGCCGATTCGCCGACCCGCGGGCCACTCGCTTGCGGGTCCAGCGCTGCGTCACCGGAAAAGTAACGACCGCCTCTCAGCCGGTCAAAAGCGGCCCAAGTGCAAGCAGTTCGAGCGGACCGGCTGAGAGCCGGTCGTTACGGTCACGGCTCGGCATGCCATGCCATATTCTTGACAATCTCGGCGGCATACTCGCTGGTTTTGAGCTTCGTCGCGCCTTCCATTTGGCGATGCAGGTCATAAGTCACCGTCTTGTTCGCGATGGCTTGGGTAATGCCGGCCTCGATGCGGTCCGCCGCCTCTTTCCAACCCATAAAGCGGAACATCATGGCTCCGGAGAGAATCACGCTCGACGGATTAATCACGTCTTTGTCCGCGTACTTCGGCGCTGTTCCGTGAGTCGCCTCAAACACACCGTACTCATCGCCGATGTTGGCGCCCGGCGCCATCCCGAGCCCGCCCACTTGCGCCGCGCAAGCGTCGGAAAGATAGTCGCCGTTGAGATTGGTCGTGGCGATGACCTCATACTCAGCGGGCCTCAGCAGCACCTGCTGGAACATCGAGTCAGCGATGCGGTCCTTGATCAGGATTTTGCCCTCGGGAGCGGGTCCCCAGCCGGCGTCCTCTTCGGTAATGCATTGATCGGCGAACTCCTCTTTCGCCAGTTCATAGCCCCAATCACGGAAAGCGCCCTCGGTGAACTTCTGAATATTACCTTTGTGAACCAGCGTCACGCTCTTGCGGCCGTCCTCGATGGCGTATTGAATGGCTTTGCGGACCAGCCGTTTCGAGGCGGTAATGCTGACAGGTTTGATGCCTACGCCTGAGTCCTCACGGATGCTGCTGCCCATCTCGCCATTCAGGAATCCAATCACCTTGGCGGCCTCGGGGGTCCCCTGGCGCCACTCGATGCCAGCGTAGACGTCTTCCGTGTTTTCGCGAAAGATCACTACGTCGAGTTTTTCCGGGTGCTTCACGGGAGAGGGTACGCCGGGAAAGTAGCGCACCGGGCGCATGCAAACGTAGAGGGTAAGCAGTTGGCGCAACGCTACGTTGAGACTGCGAATACCGCCGCCCACCGGCGTGGTCAGCGGACCCTTGATGGCAATGTGGAACTGCCGTATGGCCGCCAAGGTGTCGTCCGGCAACCAATTTTCGAATTGATGGAAGGCTTTCTCTCCAGCGAGAATCTCATACCAGACCACGCGGCGCTTCCCGCCATAAGCCTGTTCCACGGCGGCGTCAAAGACGACCCGCGAAGCCTTCCAAATATCTCGCCCGATTCCGTCGCCTTCAATGAAGGGAAGGATCGGCCTGTCCGGGACGATGAAACGGCCGTCACGCACCTCGATTGCGTCCCCATCAGTAGGGACAAGAATACCGTTGAACGTCATGTGTTCACCGTGTCGCTTCGCGTAAGAGGGACTTCCCCGCCACCCCTGGGCTATTCGACCTCAGCGTGGGACAACAAGGGAAGACGGGCGAGCCGGAACCTCGCGTTCCAGCCGCACCGGCCTCAGCGGCCCAGAGCCGGCCGCCAAGTCAAGCAAGAAATTGAAGTGTAGCAAGCCCCCGCCCGCGGCAGCAAACCGGGGTGCTGGCGCCCGCCCTGCTTAAAGCACTTCATCTCCGATGGGCCACGGAGTATCTTCTCCCGGAATGCCCCGCGGGCGAAAATGGGGGACTGCCATGCGATTCTCGTTCGTGGAATCCCCATATTCCCAACAATTGTGCGGCGCGAGAATCGCTGGCTGTCCCCTTTTTTCGCCCCTCGCAATCCTCCCTTATCCGCAAATGGTCTATTGCTAAATCGAGGCATAGCCGATAAGATCCTCATGAGCCAAGAGATGCTTGAGAGACGCCGCGCTCGGCGCCGGCCTGTTGATCTGCCGGCCGGGTTGAAGATTTCGACCTACGGAAAGGCCGGATCCCCGCGAACTTTCGCCGCCAAACTAATCGACGCTAACGAAGACGGGGTTGGAGTCGAAATGTTCGTTCCGCTGGTGGAAGGTTCGATCGTTTCGATCGACGGAGAGCTTTCGATTCCCGAGCTGTCGCTGAACCTCCACGGTCAGGCGCGAGTGACCTACTGTCGTTGCGAGAACGGCGGGACGTTCCGAGTCGGGCTGGCCTACGAGGAAATGTCCTACCGCAAGACGGCGTAAGCAAGTTATCGCGGGTCCACGGTCAAATCGGCCGAACGGGTGATACCGTCCGTGCCCCGCTACACCACGCTCGCCCGGCGTGCCTTGACCCTTCGCACTACCCTTCTTGTAGTTTACCCAGACACAATCGTTCCATTCCGGAAGCGAAGCCGCTACGGGTCACGGGCTGTCGTGACAGCCAGTGGCGGGCCGCCGCCGGCCGCTTGGCGTGAAATCTTGATCGTCAAGCGACGGCACGTGCTAGAGTGGACTGTCCCCAAAGACCATGCCTCAAGCAGACAGGAGGGCAAGACAGTATGGCGGATCACACGCCCCAGAATTTTGACAATCACGTGATGGACCCGAAAACGGGCTTCATAGCGGCTGGAGTGATACTCGCGGGTGTCATTCTGGCAATCGTTGGCTTGTTTCTAGTTGCCTCCACGGCCGGCATTTGCCTGATCGGCAGCGGTGTCGTCGTCAGCGGATTCGGGGCTATTTTCGGCCTGGGGGTTCTGCGGAGTTACGCGACGAAACTGCAAGACCGGATTATCCGTACCGAGATGCATCTGCGGCTGAAGGGGATACTGCCGCCGGACCTGCAAGGCAATATCGCGAACCTGACCATACCGCAGCTTATCGGCCTGCGCTTCGCTTCGGATGGAGAGATGGCGGAGCTCGTGCGGAAAGTCGTAGCGGGGAATATCGAAGACCGAACGGCGATCAAGAAGATGGTGCGGGACTGGCAGGGCGATTACGACCGCATCTAACGAGATTGTGAAGACTGAATCCGCGGCTCTCTGAACCACTCGCGGCTCGGCCGAAGATAGAGGCGTGAGGTCCGCGCCAACTCTGAGCCGACTCTAAAGGAGGAAAGCCCGTTGAAAACGGGCTGCCGGGTTGGGGGCTCGGGGTGACCGGCCGTAAAACGGCCAGCCTAGCGACACCAAGCCGCGTGAACGCGGCTTGAGGTTCGGCAGTGTTGTACTGACCGGCGTTCGATTCGCAAGCACTCGCCGCCGCCGAGCTTCCAACTCCACCTTGCCGCCGCTCGGAGGCCCAAGGGTCTCTGCATCGGCCCTTGACAGTTACCTATCATGGATGCCCCTGCTGGACCTGCTATTCCAGGAAAACCATTTCACTCGCCTGCTACAATCAACCAACGCAATCAACGCCTCGAAACCAACGTCTGATGACCGCGGACGGGTTGGGGCTGAGAGCCTGGACAATTGCCCGCGCTGTGTACAGGATTTGAAGTGCGCACAAAAAGCGGCGTTCACCCAAGAGCCGTTTTCACCGCCCGGGTCTCCAGCGGAGGAGCCCGGGTCGGCTACTAAGTAACGATCGATCCATCTCTCTCGGAACTAGCCCATGCCCGCACTGACTTTTGACCAGGCCCGCGCTGTCATCACGGAGAAAATCGCCGAGATGGCGCCTGAGCCGCCTCGCGAGACGGTGCGGCTGGATGACGCGCTGGGGCGGGTGCTGGCCTCGGCGGTAACAGCCGACCGCGACTATCCGCCGTTCAACCGCTCGGCCCGGGATGGGTTTGCCGTGCGGGCTTCGGATGTCGCGAATCCGCCGGCGCGGATGAAAATCATCGGCCAGACCCGAGCCGGAGAGCCGTCGAAGTTTCAACTCCAGCCCGGCGAAACCGTGGAAATCATGACAGGAGCGCCTGGCCCCAAAGGCGCGGACGCGGTCGTGATGTGGGAGCACTCGACTCGCGATGGCGATCACGTCACGCTTGAGAAAGGCGTGCCCGCCGGGAAGAACTTGATCTTTCGGGGCAGCGAGGCGAAGCAGGGCAGCGTTGTCCTGGAACCCGGCGTTCCGCTCGACTATCCCGAGATCGCGCTGCTGGCCTCGACGGGCAACGAAAGAGTCGAAGTCTGCCGCAAGCCGACTGTCGCGATCCTGTCGACGGGCGACGAGGTGGTCGAACTCGATGCCGCTCCCGAACCGTTCCAGATTCGCAACTCGAACGCCTATTCGCTGGCCATGCAAGTTCGTCGCCAGGGGGGCGAGCCGCGAATTCTCCCGATTGCCCCCGACCGGCTCGATCGAACCGCGGAATTGGTCGAGGAAGGGCTGACAGCCGATCTCTTGCTGCTTTCCGGCGGTGTTTCCATGGGCAAGTACGACTTTGTCGAGCAGGCGCTACGTGAGCTGGGAGCCGAGTTTTTCTTTACGCAGGTGAAGATTCAGCCGGGCAAGCCGCTTGTGTTCGGACGAGCTGGTTCGACGCCCGTTTTCGGCCTGCCGGGCAATCCTATTTCGACCATGGTGACCTTTGAAGTGTTCGCCCGAATCGCCCTCCACCGTCTGGCGGGGAGAAAATCCTCGCCGCTTCCATATCTGGTAGCCCGGCTGGGGTCCGATTTCAAGCACAAGCCGGTGCTGACCCGCTTTCTTCCAGCCGTTCTCGGAGGGGACTACGGCGACGCAACCGTCAATCCGGTAAAATGGCAAGGGTCCGGCGACCTGGTTGCTTTGGCGCGCGCGAACTGCTTTCTCGTTGCCACCCCTGATCGGGAGTCTTGGAAGGCCGGCGAATCGATATTCGTCCTACCGCGGTGAGCCAGCTTTCACACTTTGACGACAGCGGCGCGGTCCGCATGGTGGATGTGAGCGAGAAACCGGCCACTCGCCGCACGGCTCGCGCGCATGCCTTCGTCAAGCTTTCGCCGGAGGTCATCCGGCAGCTCCCCGACAATCCGAAAGGGAATCCGCTCGAGATCGCCCGGATTGCCGGCATCAGCGCGGCAAAGCGGACGTCCGAGCTGATTCCTCTCTGCCATCCCCTGATGCTGAGCAGCATCGAGGTGGAGATTGCCCTGGGCGACACCGGAGCTGAAATCGAAACAAGCGTCGTGACCAATGGTCCTACAGGCGCCGAAATGGAGGCCTTGACGGCGGCGTCGGTTGCGGCTCTGACGATCTACGACATGACGAAGGCGCTCGATAAGTCAATCGAAATCAGCGATTTGTATTTGATCGAAAAAACCGGCGGCAAGAGCGGCTCCTACCTGCGGAAGGAATCGGCGTGATCTCGGCGCGAAAACACGGCCCTGATCAACCAGATCAACCAGGGAACGGGCCAAGCTCCTGGTACGTATCAACTATAATGGCACGAAGTGTCTCTGTCCCCCGAAGATGGCACGCAAAGACGCTGTGCGCCGACAGTCCAAGACTCGCCTCAAACACGATAGCCTGATCATAATCTCGATGCGTCGTTTGGCACTCATTTCGCTGGGGCTATTGCTGATCTTGTCCAGCCCCAGAATGGCCCCCCTGGTATCGGCGCAAGAATCCGTCGCCGGGCCGTTCGAGGAACCCGCCCCTGGAGACAGCCCCATTCTCACGGTCGAAGACCAGCCCACTTTTCGTTCAACCGTGGACATTGTGACCGTTCCAGTGACCGTACGCGGCCCCAAGGGCGAGTACGTCACGGCGCTCGAGAAATTCGACTTTAAGATCTTCGACAACAATAAAGAGCAGGCGATCGAGAGCTTCGAGGTGAGCTTTCTCCCGATCTCGATGGTGATTTGCGTCCAGTCGAGTGAGCGAGTCGAAAAGATACTCCCCAATGTCAAAAAGACCGCGGTGTTGTTCACCGATATGGTGCTCGGCGAGTACGGCGAGGCCGCGATCATGGCTTTCGACAACCGCCTCCGGCTGATGGAGGATTTCACGAACGACACCGAAAAAATCGACAAGGCGCTGAAAAAGATCACCCTGGGCAGCGCTGCCGTGCGTCTGGCCGACGCGGTCTATGATGCGGTTCGGTTACTTCGAAGAAGACCGCCGAACCATAGAAAGATCATCGTGATCATCTCGGAATCACAGAATAACGGCAGCGAGACCAGCATGGGGAACGCCCTGCGGTGGGCCCAGCTCGAAAATATCATGGTCTACCCGGTGCGGCTCTCGACGCTCTCGGCGCGACTGCTGCGAGGACAAAAGCCGGCTCGCAGCCCCTTCCCGCCAGGCGTCAACGTTCGTCCGAGCGCCCCAGGACAAGTGGGGACGCCGACCACCATCCAGCAAAGCAGCTACGACGTGACCGGCAATGTGATCCCGATTGTGATTGATCTTGTCCGCGGGGTGAAGAATTTGATTTTCAACAATCCTCTGGAGCTGCTGGCGAAGGGAACCGGCGGAGCCGACTACAGTCCCCGGACCGAAGACGGGCTGCAGGAATCGATCATCCAGATCGGCGAAGACATCCGCAGCCAGTACCTGCTCACCTACCGCCCCAACAACTTGAACGAGCGCGGCATCTTTCACCGTGTTCGAGTCGAGGTTGCCTACGACGGCCTCAACGTGCGCAACCGCGTGGGCTACTTCCACGCGCCCGAGGCGAGGGTCGGCGGCGCGACGAGGGACGGACGGCCGCAGTAGCCGACGGCGGCTTCAAGTCTCGAACAGGAATTGTGCCGGCCTAACCCGGCCTAACCCGTGCTCGCGTTTGCGAATCTTTCGGCAACCGCGTACCAGTTGACCACGTTGAACCAGGCGGCAATATAGTCCGGACGACGGTTCTGGTAGTTCAGATAGTAGGCGTGTTCCCAGACGTCAATGCCGAGGATCGGCGTATTGCCGTGCGAAAGCGGGTTGTCCTGATTCGCCGTGGACTCGACGACGAGAGATCCGCCGCCATCGACGCTCAGCCAAGCCCAGCCACTGCCGAACCGCGTCATCCCTGCTTTCGTGAGCTGGCCCCGGAAGCTATCGAAACTTCCGAAGGCGCTATCAATGGCGGACCCCAACTCGCCGCCGGGCGTGCCGCCGCCGCCGCCCTTCATGATCTGCCAGAACATGGAATGGTTGGCGTGGCCTCCGCCGTTGTTGCGAACCGCGCCTCGAATCGCCTCGGGGACTGAATCCAAGCCGCGAACGATATCTTCAATCGACTTGGCTGCAAGCTCGGCATTATCGCCGATGGCGTTATTTAAGTTGTTGACGTAGGCGGCATGGTGTTTGCCGTGGTGGATCTCCATCGTACGGGCGTCGATGTGCGGCTCCAGCGCGTCGGTGGAATAGGGTAGATCGGGTAGAGTGAAAGCCATAATGGTCAGCTCCTTTCTTTGTCTGATGGATGGATCGAACCGTCCTCAACCCCGGAGTTTCGCGGCGCACAACCCGCCTCGATGCGGTGACGGACGCCACGGAGTAAACTACTGAACCGGAGGCGAAATCAGGACAGAAACATTCCATCTTACACCACCCTGCTCAAGCGGCTCATCCCCAGAGTTGTCCAATACAAGATGAGCCTGAAGGGGGGAAGCGTTTCCAACACAAGATGATCCTGAAAGCGAGCCGGCCGGGACAGGGCACAATGCGGGTGAATGCAAGTCACCATGCAGCATGCCGAACGTCTCACCCTGGCCGAGATGCGAGAGTTTCTCGCCACCAGCGACACGGGCCGTCCGGGCGGTCACGGAAGGTCCTCGCCGCAACAGCAGCTGCATGGTTCCGCCGACAACAATCGGGGGCTTCCCGCAAACCTTCGGCGAGGCATTTCTGAAGAAGAACGCGAGAACCGTTTTACACCGCAAGCCACATGAGATAGAATCTTGCCGTGGCGACCCTACCAGCCGCCGATACATTCGCCAGGGCGGAGGTTCGCCGGATACTGAAGATCACCGAGAACCGTCTGCGCTCCTGGGAGCGGTTGGGCCTTTGCGAGCCTCGTTCCGAATTCGGGTTTGCCGACCTGATTGCGCTCAAGGCGCTTCAAAAACTGCGCGAGAACCGCATCCCCAACGAGCGCATCAAAAGATCACTCGCATCTCTGACCGAAAAGCTGTCCGGCATCGAACGGCCTCTCTGGGAGCTAAAAATCACCTCCGACGGCCGCAAGGTTGCCGTCGAGTTGCCTGGCGGCAAAATGGAAGCCCTGAGCGGGCAGATGCTCTTCAACTTTGAAGCGTCCTCGCTCAAGCCGGTCACGACAATCGAGAAGCAAGAGACTCGCCCAGAGACCGGCAAGCTGCGCCAGGCCGAGCGCCTGTTTCGCCGAGGACTTGATTTGGAAGAGGCCGGCGAGCCCCCCAGCAAGGTGGTCGAAACCTACAAGGAAGCGCTGAAACTCAACCCTAAGGCAGCGGGCGCCTGGGTGAACATTGGGACTATTTGTTACCGTGAGGGCGACCTCCAGGAAGCCGAGCATTGCTACCGTGAGGCTTTGCGAGTTTCTCCCAGCTATGCCTTGGCGCACTTCAACCTCGGCAACGTCTGCGAAGAAATGGACCGTCTAACAGAGGCTGTCAATCACTACAAGATCGCGCTGCGCCTGCAATCGGATTACGCCGACGTTCACTACAACTTGGCCCTTGTGTACGAACGCCTGGGAGAGCCGATGCGGGCAGCGAAACAGTGGCAAGCCTACTTGCGGTTGGACCGCTCGGGTCCCTGGGCCGGAATCGCCCGGCAACAGTTGAACAGCCTGCTGAAAATCACTCCTGGCGGTAAGGACCCGGCGCGCAACAAGTCCCGCGCCCGAAAGACGCCATGAATCAGTGATTGAGCCGGCGAAATATTGCTCTGGGGCCGACCTTGTGGACTGAAAGGGAAGGCCATATCAACAGGGGTGAGCGCTGCGTTGGTGTAAAGGCGAAACTTGCTTAGGCCCCCAGACGATCCGTGAAATCGACATTCACTAGCACGGGCAATCAAAACTTCGGTGCAACTCGAGATGACTTTATCCACTCGGTCTTGAAAAACTTCGCAGGAGAGTCACCATGACACAGGCTCGCAGGCTGCTTGCAATAGGCCTTTTCATCGCATTGGGGTGTGTGCTTGTGCTGTTGATATGGATAGTCCCGCATCGCGATAGACAAACATCCACTGCAGCACAGGCCATTGTCGCGGAATCGCCAGAGCGGCTCAGGGAGGTGCTGGCGATTTTAGAAGACGAGACTGCTCTGAAGGAATTCCTCAAGCCCATTCCCCCGAAGGAGCCGGCAGAGGCCCTCAAGACGTTCGAAGCTGTGGATGGATTCCGAATGGAACTCGTTGCTCACGAGCCTTTCGTAAACGACCCTATCGCCGCCGCGTTCGACGAAAATGGCCGTTTGTATGTAGCGGAGATGCGGGGCTATCCATTTCAACCCGGGCCAGGTCGAAAGCCCATCGGACGAGTCCGTCTGTTGGAAGACGTGGACGGCGACGGCCGCTTCGACAAGAGCCATGTATTCGCGGAACACCTTTTGTGGCCCTCTGGCATAGCGCCCTGGAAGCAAGGAGTGTTTGTGGCCGCCACTCCGGACATCTGGTACATGAAGGACACCGATGGCGATGGGGTAGCCGATATCCGCAAGAAAGTCTACACCGGCTTCGGTCACCAGGGTGAGCAATACATGCTGAACAATTTGATCTGGGGCGTGGACCACAAGATTTACGGGGCTACCGCTGGAAACGGCGGCACGGTTCGTCCGGCAGACGATCCCAACGCCGAGCCTATCCCTGTCAGCGGCAGGGATTTTCGGTTCGATCCAGTCACTGGTGCATTCGAAACCACCACCGAAACTTTTCAGTTCGGGAACACCTTTGACAATTGGTACAACCGGTTCGTTGGTAATCAGGGAATGCCTGTGCGGCACGCAGTTTTGCCGGGGCATTATATGGCCCGCAACCCCTACCTCCCTAGTACCTCGGGGATCAATGCCCTCGTGCACGGGTGGACCCGGCTTTACAAAATCAGCCCGATCGAGGCTTGGCGTAGCGTCCGTAGGGCGCGCCGGATTGCCGCCGGCCGTGATCCGACTAGTCCCGGAGTCGATCACAACTATCTGACCGCTGGGGCCGGCGTGACAGTTTACCGCGGGGATGCCTACCCAAAGAAATACCACGGAAACGTTTTCATCGGCGCGGCCACCGGGAATCTGGTGCATCGTCGGGTTCTCACTCCGGATGGTGTTACCTTCGGGTCGGATCGAGCTGACGAGAATACCGACTTTGTTCGCTCAACCGACAATTGGTTTCGCCCGGTTAATTTTGTCAATGCTCCCGATGGGACGCTATACGTGCTGGATATGTCTCGGGAACTGATCGAGTCTGTCCACGTTGCGACGAAGGTTATCAAACACCTGGACCTGACCCATGGCCGAGACCGGGGACGCATTTACCGTATGGCTCCGCCGGGCTTCAGGGTTCCTTCCCAGCCTCGTTTGGGCGACGCGGCGACAAAAGAATTAGTGGAACAGTTAGAAAACCCCACTGGATGGTGGCGTGAAACAGCCCACCGGTTGATCTACGAACGTCAGGATCAGTCGGCGGTGGGTCCGTTGCGTCACTTGCTCAACGAGAGTTCCCGGCCACTGGCTCGGATGCATGCGCTGTGGTCACTCCAGGGGCTGGATGCTTTGACGAATGCCGACATCGCCCGTAGCTTGTCGGACACCATCGCCGGCGTTCGCGAGCACGCCGTTCAGCTCGCGGAGCCAAGGCTGAACGATTCGGCGGAACTTCTAGAGAAAGTTCTGGGGCTTGTGGGCGACAAGAATCCGCGGGTCCGTTTGCAGGTTGCCTTCACGCTGGGTGAGGTAAAAGATCGTCGCGCTATTTCCGCGTTAGCTGAGATTGCTAAGCAGGATGCCGGGGACCGCTGGATTCGGGCGGCTGTGCTCAGTTCCAGTGCTGAATCTGCCGACAGCCTGCTGATGGAGCTCGTGAAAGATCGGGTTTTTATCGAGAAGGAAACAGGAGCCAGCCTGCTGAGTCGACTGGCCCGGGTGGTTGGGGCCCGCAACAGACCGGGGGAAGTACAGCTGGTTCTGAACGCGGCTGCGAGCCACCCGAACTTGACGCCCAACCCCTGGGCTCAGGAAATTGTTGTGACCGGACTCGCAGAAGGCTTGAATAGTGCGCGCACCACCCTCGCCGATGTCAAAGACAAGTCGCCCCAAGTAAATCAGATGCTTGAAGACCTGCTTAAGCAGGCCCGCAGCACCGCAATGGACGATCAGGCTGAGCCCGAACGGCGTCTCCAGGCAGTTCGAGTCTTGAGTCACGGGAGCTACGACCAGGTTAGAAAGCCACTTGCCGCTCTGATCCAGCCACGGCAGCCGCAGTCGCTGCAGTTGGCCGCGATAGCGGCCTTGACGAGACAGAATGAGCCTGAGGTGGCGCCCATTCTGCTCCAACCGTGGGAGGCTTACACGCCTGAAGTTCGCCGCAACGCGCTTGAGCAGTTGCTGTCGCAGGAGCAGTGGACTCTATCCTTGCTAAAGGCTATTGAGAGCGGGCAAAGGACGATGATCAAATCAGCCGCACAACCCTCGGCGAGTGAAATCGACCCAACGCGGCGAAGCTTGCTTATGGAACACCGTAATGAGTCGATTAGGACGCTTGCGAAGAAGCTGTTCGCTGAAGACACCCTGGCGCCTCGCAACGAGGTCCTGGCTGCATACCGGCAAGCTCTGGCCCTGGAGGGCAACCAAACCCGTGGCGAGAAGGTCTATCGGCGCGAATGCATCGACTGTCATCTGCTAGGTACCAATGAAACTATTGGGCCTAATCTGTTGATGGGGTCTTACCAAGATCCCGAGGCACTTCTCGGTGACATTCTCGACCCGAACCGCTATGTAGCGCCCGAGTACATTAAGTACGTCGTCAATGACCGAGAGGGGCGAGTCCATACAGGAATGATCGCAGCTGAGACCGCTACAAGTATCGTCCTGCAGCGGGGGCACAACGACCAAGACACCATCTTCAAGAGCAACATCGAGCAAATACGCAACACAGGCAAATCACTGATGCCTGAAGGCATGGAATACCCTATCACCCAGCAGGAGATGGCGGACCTAATCAAATTCATACTCGACGCACAATACGACCCCGGGACGGATCCCGGAGTGCTTGCGCACGAGAGACGAGAAGTGAGTTTTCATGGGTCGCTAGAACGTGGTCTTCGCAGATGATCGGACAGTGGGAGATGAGCTGCTAGTGGCACATCCGCGGCGTTTCAACGAAACGTAAATGCCGCACCGAGGTTCGAAAGCCGCGCGCGCTTCTTCTTCTCCTCTCAAGATGCATGGCAGCGTAACCTAGCAGAGGTCATCGATTCTGAAATTCTCTTCTATTTGTTTGGAACTAAGGTTTCCGAGCCCCAGAGGAGACGCGTAGAGATTGGCGGCCGGCGGCGTTGCCGCGAAGTGGCTGAGTCCGCTATACTCAGCCCCGTGGGTGGTGCACGTGCGAGTTCCCTCGCTTTCCCTTCCATTGAACCCCCACCACCAGTAAGTTGCTGATTTAAAATCACTTACATTAAAATTACTTTTGGGCCCGTGTGTTCAACAGGTTGTATCAAAAAGGCTCGTCGACTCACCTCAGGCGGCTCTCCAGGTAGGGTCTTTCGCGGTCATCATCTCAAAGCGGTCCATCATCGACTCCTGAGAGAGCGAGCGTTTACTGACTGGAAGAAGGTGACGTGTGTTTGCTGAAAGGGAGAAACTCGGCCGATCTCCGGGGCAAAACCGCCTTCGCGTTTTTAACTTGACAATGCCGTGTGCCCGGCATCAAGATTCACGACACGCGCGTGCTGCGCCTGATGGAAGTGCTGCTCCGGTTCGAAGTATGAGGTACAGTTATCTTGCCGGTCGAGGAGTTTTCAGCGAACGGCGAGCAGTGTCTTAACTGTTTGTGTCAGCCCAAGGGGCAGGCGCAATGTGCTATTTTTGCCTGATCTGCGGAGGTTATTTATGGCAACCCGGCTGCTCTGTCGGATTTCTCTGTGCGTGCTGGTTGCAATTCCCGCTTCGTCTCAGACGACCACGCGCGCGGTCCGCGCCATCCTGGAAGATCAGATTCTGCCTCCAGAGGTGGCGACCTTCCAATTTCGCGACTACGTCGTCCGGCGGGCGAAGAATCCGCCTGAGGTTCACGACGCGGCTCAATGGACGAAATCGGCCCAGCAACTCCGCCAGCATCTTCTGCAAGACATCGTTTTTCACGGCTGGCCCGAGGCGTGGGTCACGTCCCCGCCAAGATTCGAAGAGGTTCAGATTCTTCCCGGAAAGGGCTATCGAATTCGCAAACTGCGGTATGAGATCGTGCCCGGCTTTCAAGGCGCCGCTCTTCTCTACGAGCCCGAAAACCTGCGCGGCAAGGTGCCCGCCGTCTTGAACGTTATCGGTCATGGTGCGCCCGGCAAGGCCTTCGAATTCGAGCAGAAACGTTGTATCACCTTCGCCCAAAACGGCGTCCTGGCCCTCAACCTGGAATGGCTGTCCTATGGCGAACTGAGCCAGGAGGGCAACCGGCACATGTTTGGGGCCCACCTCGACCTGGCCGGCACTAATGGATTGGGGCTGTTCTATCTGGCGATGCGCAGGGGATTGGACTATCTTTATGAACACCCAAATAGTGATCGTGAGCGGCTCGGGGTGACGGGTCTCTCCGGAGGCGGATGGCAGACGATCGTTCTCAGCTCTCTGGATGAACGCGTCAATGTCGCGGTCCCAGTTGCTGGTTTCTCCTCCACCGTTACGCAAGTAGAAGACGCGCGCTATGGTGACATCGGTGATTTTGAGCAGAACGCCTCGGACCTGTTGCAGGGCGGGGACTATCCGCTTCTCGTCGCACTGCGAGCCCCGCGGCCGACGCTCCTGATCTACAACGCCGAGGATAACTGCTGCTACCGCGGGGCGCTGGCCAAGCCTTTCGTTTTCGACGCTGTGCGCCCTTTCTTTGCGCTTTACGGGAAAGAGAATCTCTTTGGCTGGTACGAAAACCGGGATCCGGGTACGCACAATTATCTGCTCGACAACCGGCGGCAGGCCTACCGGTTCTTCAGCCAGCAGTTCGGCCTGCCGGCGATCGAGGAATCCCCGAATGTCGGTTCCGAGTTGCACAGCAGCGACGAGCTTGCTGTCGGCGTGCCCGAGAACAACCTCACCATCCTTGACCTCGCCCGCCAGCGCGCCAACGAGATCGAGCGCAAGCCGCTGCCGGCGGAACAGCCCGGCCGTGATGCCGAGAGAAATCGGCTGAAGCAAGTGATCCGGCTTGAGCCCAACCCTATCGGCCGCGTCTGGACCATTGCGATCACGAAGCACGGCGGTGTGGAGAGCCGTTCACATATCTTCGCGATGCAGCGTGGGCTGAGTGCGGCCGGCGTCTGGCTGAAACCGATCGAGGCGCCGGAGAATTCACCGGTCACGATTGTGCTCGACGACCGGGGGCGAGTCGAGTCAGCCGCTCTGGTCGCGGACCGGATCAATCGAGGGGAACAAGTTCTCGCACTCGACCTCACATTCACCGGCATTGCATGGAAGGAACCCGCTGTCTGGATGCTGCAACAGGTGGTCGCGGCCCAAGGCGAGCGGCCGCTTGGAATCAGAGTGGCGCAACTACTCGAACTGGCGAAATGGATGCGTGAGCGGGCAAAGGGCGCCCCCCTGCGCGTCGAAACCAATGGCATTCGCAGCCAGGTCGCTGCTTTGATGGCGGCCGCGCTGCACCCCGGCGTGTTCACGGAAATTGTGATTTGGGATGGGATGCAAAGCCTGGGATATCTGTACGAGAAGCCGGTACAGTTTTCGGAAGCTCCCGACCTGTTCTGCCTGGACCTCTACAAACAAACCGACTTGGACCGGCTTGGCACGCTGGCTTTGCCAACGACCGTCAGCTCGGCCAAAGTGTCGCAGTGATTGGGCCCGGGGGCTGAGAGGGGACAAATCGCTGCGGAACGGACCCGCAGCACTTGCGGTCACCAAAGAGGGACTTCACCCACCCACTGCGCTCTCTAACCCACCATGCACTCCCCAAGCCAGCCGGTACCGCGAGCTAAAACACGAACGCGGCGTTGTTTCCCTGAACTTTTAGCCTAAGGGTTTTCCGCACGCCTCCGGGTGGAGTCCTGGGAGGAGCTTCGAGAACGAATCCTGAAGGGGATCGAGGAGATCAACGCCGCTCCGGTCGTTCACCGCTGGAGGAAGTTCGAGGCGCTAACCCGCATTTCTCAGTGCCTGACGGTCGAAGCACGCGATAAGCCCGCCATTACTTCGTTACGCTTGCTCGCCGTGCTCACCGTACTGTCAAGTACGCCTCCGCTCGTCAAGCGGCGCGCGCCTCGTACTGACGGGCCTCTCACGCACTTCGCCTCGCCACGCGGTGAGAAAAGCGGGCTAAAGGCCGAGCATTTTCCAATCCAATGGAATCATTGACTTATGGGATGGCGGAGCCCCTGTCCGCGGCTAAGCTAGAGAGCGCAATGGTCGATACCGGTCCCACAGAAACTGCATGACGGCGCAGGGGTCGGCCGGACATCCACTAAAAACCCGGAAGAGCCAAAGATTTAGAAGTGCCCGTAGTGGCTCTGTCCCAGTTGAACCGTGGCGTGGAAATGCGTGGCGGTGACCACCGGCCACGCCTCGCGGACCTTCGGGAATCCGGAAGCCTGGAACAAGACGCGGACCTGCTGGCCTTTATCTTCCGGGAGGAGGTCTACAAGCTCGAGGACGAAGCACTGAAGGGGCGAGCGGAAATCATCATCAGCAAGCAGCGCAACGGCCCCACCGGAAAGATCGAGGTGTGCTTTCTACACAAGTACGCCAAGTTTGACAACCTCGCGGAGCCCCGATCATGACAGCTCCACTCGTATCATTCAGCCAGCGCTGGACGCTGTTCCAGCACTTGCAGTTCATCATCGAAAAAAAGAGCGAGGCTCTCGAAATTCTCTCATCTGAGGGAGCCATGATCGCGGGCGTGGAACTTGGAGAACCTGCACAGCTACAGAGCCAGGTGGCCGTGGCTGCTGAGGAACAAAAGAGCCTCATCGACAGACAGCTAGCTCTCATCGCACAAGCAACGCGCGAAGACGAGGACGAAACAGAGGGAGGAACATGGCTACCCCAGGACAAACCGGCACGATACGGTCGTCTGTTGCGGAAGCTGCTAAGATTCTAGCTAGAAGTGAGCGCTTTGTCTCGACCCTCATCAGCACGGGCGTGCTCCCAAAAGTCCAGCTGACAGACGCATACAGATCGACGTGAGCGACATACGCGAATTCATCGCCAAAAACAAAACGATTGCGAGTCGAGCCATGCCCCGCAACTACGGACAAGGACGCGTTTATCAACGCCCAGGATCACGCAACCTACACATCGCCTGCTGTATCGACGGTAAAGAATATAGAGAATCGGCCCGGAGCCCCAAGAGATCCGCGGCAAACGCGCTACTCATAAAGCGGCTCGCTGAAGTTCAAAGCGGTATTTGGGTACCAAACAAAAACATCCATGTCGGTCAACTGCTCGACCTCTTTCTAGCCGACTACGAGCGGAACGGCAAGTCCCTTGACTGGGCCACCATCGTGGTCGGCCATCTGCGCCCTTTCTTTGGTTCCATGCTGGCCCGCCAGCTCGGGACCAACGCAATCGAAACCTACGTGGAAAAGAGACGGCAAGCTGGACGCCGGAACAGCACCCATCAACCGCGAACTCAGCGCCCTCAGGCGATCATTCCGCCTCGGCAAGGATCGACGGCCACCGCTCGTGGCAGTGATACCGCGCATCGAACACCTGAAGGAACCACCCGCGCGTCGGGGGTTCTTTGAATTTGAAATGTTCACAAAACTCCGTGCGGAGTTACCAGAATATCTCAGATCTTTAATCACGTTCGCCTACAACACCGGAGTCGTCCAACAGATTGGGGGGTGGAAGACCCGCTCCGTCTTCGACCGTTACAACGTTGTCAGCGCCCGCGACTTCCGTGAGGCCGGAGAACGCCTGGAGGGCTACCAACAGGAACAACAGGCGGCCTACGACGCTGCCCAGGCCAAGAGCGGAGTACGCCCAGAAAAGGTCAACTAACGGCATGGAATCCCATGAGATTCGCACAACTTTCGGACATCCTAAACGATAGGTACCCATATAAGGGTGTAAGTTATTGATTTTAAAACACGCGAACGTGGCGGAACTGGCAGACGCGCTAGATTTAGGTTCTAGTGCCCGAGAGGGCTTGGGGGTTCGACTCCCCCCGTTCGCACCAATGTTTTCAATAACTTAGGGGGATCAATTTAAGATAGGCTGATCCGGAATAGAGCTTGTTTGCCACTTTTTTGCCCCTTCGTGGTGCTTTTCAACATCCCGCATGTAGCGTTCCATCTTCTCCCCGGCTTCGTGAAGATCGCGCTCCGAGACGATGTTGTAGCGATCGAACACCGCTCTCGTCTTGTGCCCCGAGATCTGCATTGCGACCCTTTCCGGCACACCAGCTCTAACAAGATTCCTCACGCCGGTTCTCCGCAAATCGTGAAACAGGCGGGTAGGCTTGCTGGTTTTCTCATCCCACAGGCCAGCCCGTCGGCAGGCTTCGTTCCAAGCATTCTTGATGCTCTTGATCTGCCTGCCTCCGGAACGGAAGAACAGCCAAGGGCAAGAGGGCCAAAGCTGGTTACGGATTTCTAACTGCATCCGAACGCTTTCCAAGAGTTCACCGTAGAGCGGAAGCAGCCGCGCTTCATCGTTTTTCGTAGTGCCCGGTTCAAGTCGCACAACTTTCGCGAGTAAATCTCCTTGATTGCAGCCGATTGAAAGAATCTCCCCTTTTCGGCACCCGCTGTAGTAGCCGAAAATCAAGACCGGCTTCAGATCATCCGGCAACTCAGCACGAAGGGCCAAATATTCCTCGTGCTCAAAAAACCCTGCCCTTGGCGGTGGTTCACTTAGCTTGGGGAAGTTGGGCACTCGGTTTACCCGTGGCGGTGTTTCCTGGTGAGCAAGGTTGAACGCCCGACGCAGAAGTGATAACTCTCGGTTGATCGTTCCGTTGCTAATTCCATTTCTGCGGCGGGAGGCGATATAGGCTTGCAGCCGGGGCGAATCAATCGAGCGAGCTTTCAAGTGTCCGAAGAAGGGCCGCAAATGGCCATCAACATAACGAGCCCACTCGATCGATTTGCTGTTGTTCTCGTAATCGTACAGCAGATTGTCCAAAAGATTCGCAACCGTGATTCGGTGCGGGCTGACGTAGCTGTCCGTTTCGATTTCAGCCAGCCGTTTCCGCAGCAGGGCTTCCGCATCCGTGTACTTCGTGCTCTTGGCGGACTCCCGGATCTGTTGCCCGCGAACGTAGTAGGCGAGCCACCAGGTTTTAACTTCGATTCTGGTTCCATCGAGTTTTTTGACCTTGGGGTGGTAGATGCGACCAAATCTTGGTTTGCGTGGCATGACGAAAACTCTACTACACCTTGGCGGCGTCAATCCAGCCGTCAAGATCCCGCACATCGAGGAACACCCGGCGGTCGTGACGCACAACAGGGATTGCCCGGTCAGAGATCAGGTGTTGGACGCTTGCTTTCGAGCGGCCCAGATAGGTGGCCGCTTGATCCACGGTCAACAGTCTCGGGCGAACCGTGGCCGTGGTTGCGGTGCTCTCCATCTCGGCTCGTAATTCCTCCGCCACCCGCTTAGCGAGGTCCGCGAGCAGCGCATCGATGTCGAAGCCGGTTCGCATTGTCTATGCCGCTTGTTGCCTTTCCTCGACTACGAGATAGAAATATTTCTAGGCCGATGAATACACTCTTGCGCCGCATGCCCTGTTGACGATCCGGCTTGAATTGCGGATGCGCGTTGTTCCGGTATTTCGATTAGTTCCTTGGCGAATTCTTCAAGGCTGACGGTGCAATTCTCCATCGAAGCGCTGAACGAACCACGGTGGAACGTACTTCTATCCACGTCGCCTCCCACCGCAACGACCGCTTCGCTTTTCTCCCATAGCCAGTCGAGGTCTGAACTCGCGACCACTATCCATGGCCCAGTCCAATCCCCGGACCCGAAAAACACGACAGGTAATCCCGGTGCCTCCCGCCTGTCCGAGTACTCAGAGATCAAGAATGGATTCAGGTTTGGCAATACCAGATATCCATTCTTGGTCGCGTCGGCCAAAGCATCTGCGTCAGGATCGTTGAGGGGATCAGCAAAAGTCTCCAAGTCAAACCGCTGGTCACCTGCTGTTTCGCTCGTCATCGTTTCATCTCCTTCACCTTTCCCGAAATGTATGTATGTGTGGTTTTGGGTTGAAGAATTAGGAGTCTGACTTTTCGGGAAAGGTTAGAGAAGCCATCGGTAGGTCCTAACACTTCGGGAAAGGTTCGCCCTGACCGCCACTGACATTTCGGGAAAGCTACCTGTGTCTGCACCATTGCGTTCACCGACGATTCGGGAAAACTATCCCCGCGTTTTTCATCCTGTTCCGTGCCCACTTAGACAATCTCCATTTGCACAGCTTGCCTTGACCCTCACCCAAACGCTTAACCACGCCATGAGCCTCAAGATCCTCCAGTACCCGCCTCGTCGTTTGCTCTGGAAGTTTCATCTCGCGGGCAACCTCCTTCGTCTCCTTCCATTCAAGCTGGGAGTGCGCCAAGAACTTGAGCGCGTCACGGCGTTGCTGTGGCATCGAATCGAAGCCGATCTTGACTAGTAGATTCTTTCTCACGTCCGGTTCGACACCCATTACCTCGAACGCCCTCCATAGCTGCACGAACACCCGGCTGAGCCGGGCCGGGACCTCGGGATCAGGGATCATGTCTATTTCCCGTTTATAGCTGTCTCGTACTACTGCACTCCGGCACCGCGCGACCAGTGTCGCTAACTCAACAATGAAGTTCTCGTCCCTTTTCGATATCGGGATGGTACGAGTGGGAATTTGAAGCCCCTTCAGGTATTCTTCGACAATTTCGCGGAGAGCATTCCGCATCTCCGTCTCCCTTCCTGTGGAACGCAGAGCGCGCCGCGCAACCTTCTTGGCCAATGACCTTTGGCATCCGATAAAAAACAAACCTCTCGCCCATTGCCGAAACGACGGAGTGATGGCTATCGATGATGGACGTACATCCGGCGATGAGCCCAACCTTTCCGCGCCACTTCAATGTCCGCCCGCCGTCAGTCCCGATCATTCGCACCCAATGGCCGTCGTAGATCTCTCGCAACGCTGCTAAAACACGGGTTCGCGTGTCACGGTTCATGGACAATATGCTGGTGAAATCCTTGACTAGGATAATTCCGGACTCGCCGATTTTGTTCAACAGCCCGCCCGTTGATTCGGAGGTTTGTTCTGCTTTCGATGTACCGCTGAGGAGAGCCGCTTCCGTCAGGACAGATACTGAATGCACATCGGGCAAAGAGTCGCCTGATCGGATGATCTCCGACTTCCCGCTGCTCGGGGGACCGATGAGTTGGAGCCAGACTGGATCACCCCGCATCATATTGGCGATCAGGGTGGCGAGGTAGACGAGCACAGCTCCCAGATTGGGGAGGTAGAGCCACGCCTCGAACTCGCTCAGGACCTGATCCAGGCTCGTTCCCTCGTGCTGAGAATTCTTCGATTTGTAGCCAGCCACTTGTTTGGCGTTGATCTTTTGGGGTAATTCGCATATAATTCGCATTGAAATCGAATGTCCTTTTGGCCTGGTGCACTGGTTGGGAAGCCGCACCGGGCCAAATTTTTTAGCGGCTAAGCCCGAGGCGGGTCGGTCTGGTCCGCTTCGTTGGAACGTGGCGCTCCGGTGGGCGCATTCGGCTTGCGTCTCCAGCCTCCCGGCAAGGCTTGCCCTCCCGCATTCATCCAATCGAATAAGCGCTCACGATGGATCTTGACTTTCCTGCCAATCCGCACGAGGACGCCTGGTGGCAGGACTCGCCGCCAGATCATCGCGTACATCGATTTGGGTGTCTCCCCCATGATCCGGGAGGCTTCGGCGACACTAATCAAAACTTGCTGGGGCTCAGGAGATGGCATGGGAGAATCGTCCCATGAAAAGCTGTCGCTGTCACTGACGTTTCAAGGCAGGACCGGGGTGGGGGGTGTGCGGAGAGCGGGTCCGGTATCTAAGGTAAGAGAAACTTGCTGGCCAACTTTCGAACGTAGCGCTTGAAAATTTCGGGATCTTTGATTCGTGAAATGTTCCACTTGCCCGCCAGTGCTAGCATGTCATTCCACTTTGCTGGGTAGTCCTCGATGTAGTGATGCCAATGCAGGAGGGTCCGCTGGGGGGTTGTCTCAGGAAGCTTTGCGGACGGCTCGTATTTGTTGGGGTTTTGTTCAATTAGCTTCTTGATGGCCTTATCGAGCCCGAGGTCGATCTGAACCGTAGTTGCCCACGTCCGTATGCGCTGGGCGATCGTCAGCAACTCCCTTTCAGGATCGAATTCGAGCCTCATCTTCATTGGGAGGCTCTCTGACTCCTTCTCAATCACGTCGGCAAGTCGTTCAAGGGCGGTAACTGCCGTCATCGCGGAAGTCGAAATTCGCTGGTAAGCGGCGCGGATCTGGCGGTTGGCGCTTTCTACGGACGGCTTGTCGAGATCATCCGGTAGACCGTATTGCGTTCTTGTGAATTCGACCTCTGCCTCTTCACGGTTCGCTTCACTTTTCTTGTCTCGTTCTGTCAGTAGCTCCGAATTGGCGTGCAGTTCCGCATATCTTGCGACACGATCAGGGTCGATGTTCAGCCCAGCAGCTCGGTCTACGAGTTGCCGAACCCGCTCACGGACTCTATCGGCAGGCTGTTCGGTCACGTCCTCCTAGCGTACCCCGGTGCGATTCTCAGAGAAAGACTTTTCTTTCGAAGGAGTCAGCAGGCACACAGCGTTGTCAGGTCTGAGGGCATCGTGGATCTTGCTATTTGACTGACCAGAAGGCTCGGGAAAGGATACAGACCTACGGGCCGGGCCGGGCCTCCAACAACCAGCGGGGCAGGTCAATCAAGCTGGGAAAGGCCGTGTTGTCGGGAACATTCGACTTGCCACGGGTCACAGCTCGAACAGTACGTTCAGCGTCGGGTTCGGCTCGCCGTTCTTGAGCATCGGCGGAATGATATTGTCGCGGTACCACTGGAGTGCCGCCCCTCTGTCCAAACACCCATTGGTGAGCACCGGCAAACCCATCTGGACCATTTGTGACACCCTCGGTTTGGAGATCCCGAGTTCACGCGCAAAAGCGGCTTTGGTGATAGTTTCGACCCTTCGCATTCCGTGATTGTAGCAGAACTGGTTAACCTGATGGTTAAGCGCTTTTTGCACACAAAAATACGATTTTGGCCGCAACGAGCGCCACCCGAGCGCAAATTATTCCCCCAGAAGGACCCGTTGTTTTCATAAGTCGCCCACCTACTTTCTTAGGTGAGTAAAGAGACGGAACTCCACTCGAATCATGATTATTCCTTGGACGGATCGATCGCAGTGGCACCGTTTTCTGCCCACTCCAGTTCCCCGCTCAAAATCAAAATAACTTTGGCTTGATCCTCGCGAGACCACGTGCGATTTCGCTCAACTGTCCGAATTAGGATTCGGAGGTCTGCGGCTCGCGTACGCAAAATGCGTCCTCCTTCTTCCAAATATTTCTGATCTTGTGAGCGTGCATATCTATCACGCGCAATTCCGAGAACGGCTACGGTCCGCTGAGCCTCGATTTGTTGGGTTTCCAGAAAATCTGTGGGGCTACCTTTTTCGGACCGGCTGGACTCGTTCCTCCGGCTGGAGTTCCTAATGTAAGCCCTTCGTTGGGGCCAGAGACGGTAATGTATGGGATCATGAGGATGACCACGACAAGACAAAACGCTATGCTTAGCCCAATCTGCAAGGATGCGGTCGCACGACGCGGCGAGAACGGACGGTCCGCTGAGCCTCGATTTGTTGGGGCTGGGGCTACCTTTTTCGGACCGGCTGGACTCGTTCCTCCGGCTGGACTCGTTCCTAATGTAGAGCCCTTCGTTGGGGCCAGAGACGGTAATGTATGGGATCATGAGGATGACCACGACAAGACAAAACGCTATGCTTAGCCCAATCTGCAAGGATGCGGTCGCACGACGCGGCACGGAAAGGCTGGGCGGAAACCACGGACTTGTTTCACTACTGTCCCTGGTGGGCGCGGGACTTTTAGCGGGAGCAACAGTCTTTGGATGATCCGGTCGGCTACCAGTTTGCTTGCCGCACTCGTGGCAGAAAATCGCGTCCTTAGGAAGTTCGCGACCACAGTAGTTGCAGAACATTATTGTTTTAGCCCTCCGAGCCTCAAGTCGCCATCGAACAACACCGCGATTTCGTAGTGGGGTCTTAGTGTGGAGATGCCTTAGCCCGTACAGCCATGACGTTGTTGTTGAACGTGAAGACCGTCTGCCCCCGCTGGTAGGCGGCGTACTCGTTTTCATTAAGGAGGATCTTACCGGGCCTCTCGCATCTGCCGCAGATGGCGGCTGTCTCTGGATATCCCATTGGCTCAACGCTGTGATGATATTTCTTTGACGGGTGGCGGTTACATCTCACGAGCACAAGAGTTCCTCCAAGGTCCAAATGTGATCTGTGATCTCAGCTTCCATCGCAGGAGTCTAGACGCCACTACCCGCCTTTTCGGCGGATAACTCATTGCAAAGTAGCGTTTTTATTTGATCCGCTCGGATGCACGATTATCGAGCCTACCGGGCCGGGATCGCATTCCCGGATTGTCACACAGTTCCGACCTTACGTCGGTGAATTCATCGGCACGGGTCTCGTCGCAAGGTGAAAACTCTCCACTAGCGCGACAAGATACGATTCACTCCAAACCCAAGCCAAGCCGTTCCCTTCCTCGTGAGGAACCCTTCTTCATTCAACCTCAGGGCCAGCCGGTCGAACCCTAGACCCTCTTTTCTGAGCGCTCTCATGCGCTCTATGACGCGCTTCTCGCCGGGGTAGTGTCCATACGGCTTACGGCCCTCACAACGCCCCGTACGGGCTTTCTTCCGCTGCCGTGCGCCACGCAACTTAATAACGATCATTGTCTTCTCGTACTCGGAGATCGCCCCGAAGATCTGGCGCATGAGTTTGCGGGTGGGATCGTCGCGGCACAAGTCAGGCTCGGCAACGGAGACCAACTCAAACCCGTACTTCCTCAAGTCCCCGATGATCGTTTCCTGGATCATCAGGTCCCGCGCGAGTCTATCGAGTTTTTCGATCAGCACGAGCTTGACTCCGTTGCCGTGGAGGGCCTGCATCATTTCCAACAGGGCGGGCCGGTTTTCAAGATCCTTCGTGCCGCTCACGCCCTCTTCGCGGTAGATCTTGACGATTCGGATATCGTGCCCTTTGGCGTACTCACGGATCGCCTTTAGCTGGCGGGGGAAGCCGTCTCCCTTCACTTGCCCTTTGCCGCTGACTCGGAGGTACGCGAAGGCTTTTCTCATGACTCAAGAGTACACGAGAATGCCTTAGTTTTCAACACTTATTCTGCAGATAAAGTGTTGACAGTAGGTCATACACGGCTAGGATTGGAAGGAGATGAGAAAGGCGTTTGCATACCTCAGGGTGAGCGGAAAGGGGCAGGTTAGGGGCGACGGCTTCGCTAGGCAGTCGGAAGCTGTTCGAGACTACGCCAAAGCGCATGGTATCCGCATCATCAGAACCTTCCGCGAGGCTGGGGTCAGTGGGACGAAGGAACTTGAGAATCGGCCGGCGCTTTCCGGGATGATGGAGGCTCCCCGCAAGCTGAAAACCCGTGTGGGAGAGCTGGCGCTGAGCCACGGTGGCGACGAGTCGCCGTCCGCGCGGGTCATCAGTTGGGATCACTACCGGATGCGGCTGATTGTTCTCGCGGCTTTGACCACGGGGATGAGGCTGGGTGAAATCTTTGCCCTGTGCTGGAGTGATCTCGACTACGGACAGGGGTTGATCGCCGTTCGGTCGCACTTGAAGAACGGCAAGACACGCTATGTCCCCATGTCAACGGAGTTGGCTGAGGAGTTTCGGCGCTTCCCGCAGGTGTTTGGAGAAGAGCGGATCTTTCCTCCCAAGCCGGGGGCGAAGAGTGGACGGCAGCGAGTGGACCGCAGCTTCAAGAGTGCCTTGAAGACGGCGGGAACCGAAAATTTCCGGTCCACGACCTGCGTCACACTTTCGCGTCTTGGTACATGATGAACGGTGGGGACTTGTACGAACTCGCCAAGATTCTGGGCCACGCCAATATCAAGATGACCGAGAGGTACGCGAAACTAGCCAAGCAACACATCGCCAGGACCGGCAACACGGCCCGCGAGATGTGGCGCATGATGGAAAAGCGTGAGGGAGAAGGCTCGCAGCGGGTGGGCTGAGCCTTCTGGAATGTACCCTTATTCTTCCCCGCCTAAGTGAAGGAGTTCCTGGTGGCCTGTAAGTTGTTGAAAACATGGTGGCCAGGGGCGAAATTGAACCGCCGACGCCAGCCTTTTCAGGGCTGCGCCCGCAAGGGTGCTGTCGAGGGTAGTCGATGCGTCGGGGCCGCTCTTGCTCTCGCTCTAACAATACGGTCACTGCCAGACTGGACCGCACCCTTACGGGCGCGGCTCTGTTCAGAACCCCCGCCCGATCACCCGATCCCGTCGAACAGCGCGCTACTGAGATAGCGTTCGCCGCTGTCGGGCAGGATCACGACGATCGTCTTGCCCGCGAATTCCGGTTCCTTGGCAAGGCGGCAAGCGACCGCCGTTGCGGCGCCGCAAGAGATCCCGCACAGCAGTCCCTCTTTTCGGGCGAGGCGGCGGGCGTACTCGATGGCTTCCTCGTCGCTCACCTGCTCTACCCGGTCGACGACCGATAGATCGAGCGTTTTGGGAATGAATCCCGCCCCAATTCCTTGAATCAGATGGTGGTGGCCGGGCCGCAGCGGCTCCCCGGCCAGCTTCTGGGAAATGACAGGGCTCTTGCTCGGCTCGACCGCGACAGATACAATCTGCTTGCCCATCTTTTGCTTGATGTACCAAGAAATTCCCGAAATAGTGCCCCCCGTGCCCACACCGGACACCAGGACGTCAATCGCTCCGTCCGTGTCGTCCCAGATCTCCGGCCCCGTCGTCTTGAAGTGAATCGCCGGATTGGCGGGATTCTCGAACTGCTGCAGCATCACGCAATGATCCGGGTCGGACTCGACCAGTTGGCACGCCCGCTGGATGGCGCCTTCCATGCCCTCGTCTCCACCGGTCAACTCGAGCTTGGCGCCCAAGATCTTGAGCACGCGGCGCCGCTCGATGCTCATAGTCTCGGGCATCGTCAGGGTCAAGTGGTAGCCTCGCGCCGCCGCCACGAAGGCCAGGGCGATACCCGTGTTGCCGCTGGTCGGCTCGACCAGCTCCATGCCGGGCTTGAGGATGCCGCTTTCCTCGGCGTCCCAGATCATGCTCGCGCCAATGCGGCACTTGACCGAGTACGACGGATTGCGCCCCTCGACCTTGCCCAGCAAAGTCACCGGAGCGCCGGCGGCAACGCGGTTGAGCTTCACGAGCGGCGTGCGGCCGATGCTATAAGAGTTGTCTTCGAAGATCTGCGCCATACGATTGCTTTCAGATGAGTGACGGCAATATTCTAACCGCTTTCAGCTTCTAGATCTGCCAATTGGCCGCCTGACGTGAACTTTTTTCTTTCCAGCGAGCGACGAGGTCCGCGAAACTGGTCTGATCAATGACACTGGATAGAGCTCGTGCCACCTCACTCCACAATTCAGGAAAAGGGGAGTCCCGCGGCTGGGCCCTGTCCCGTAAGCGCTGCCCCGGAGCGATGGGCCCCTCGATGTGGCGCAGGACCTCGCCCACGGTAATCGCCTCTGGAGCCTTCGCCAGGAAATAGCCGCCCTCAGCGCCGCGGCGAGACCCCAGAAAGCCACCCTGCTTGAGCTGGGCCAGGATCAGCTCCAGGAACTTTTGCGGAATTTCCTGACGGGCCGCTATTTCAGCGATCTTCACCGGCCCGGCGCCGTCGCGGCCGGCCAGGTCGAAAACCGCGCGCAAAGCGTACTCTCCCTTTACGGAAACATCCATTACCTAATCTCTATCAATTTACTAGAGATTGGTGGGTTCATGGGGATGGCAAGATCGGAGACGTGCCGTGGTTAGGGTTCGGTTAGGGTAGAAAATTTCAAACGACCAGACAGAGGCGTGGACGGAAGTCCACGCTTCCCATCGCGCAACCATTGACTATCCAGGCACGAAGAGCCCGTGGACTCACGCCAGGAAGGATTCCGCGGGGACCAAAGGAGGAGGCTCGGGCATGGACTCAAACGGCGTCTCCGCGCAGAAGAGCGTGCCGGCGGCCGGCGAGATCGCGCGCGTCGCGGCGTCCATGCCCTCGTCGGCGGTGGTGAAAATGAGGCAGACCTTGCCGTCAAGCTGGACGAACTCCGGGCAAGTCACGCGAGGCGAGCCGGGGAACGTCCATTGCGTGAGGACGGCTCCATCCGAGAGCCGGATCTCCTGCGCCAACCCGGTATCGACCGGATCGGGATTGTAGTAGGCCACAACAATGGTCGAGCCGTCCGGACCCGGCCGCATGCCGTCCGGCCCGGCCGGGAGTGACTCGGGCGGCACGACCAGCGAGTGCTGAAGGATTTTCTTGAGGCTGCGGTCGAACAGGTAGCGGCTGATCGTCTTTGGCCCAGAATCGATATCAATGACCGTTGCGCCTTCTTGGCCGTCCTGGAAAAACTTCCCGTTGGAGCAGATTTGCTTGTCCACGAGTTGGATCACACGCTTCGAGCCGCAATGGTAGTGGTAAAGCGCCGCGATCTTCTGGGTGAACTCGAGGTGTTTGGTTCCGAACAAGAGTCCGCCGGGGATCGGGATTCCGTCGTTGATAATGACGCGGTCGTCGTCTGTCACATCGATCCCGGTCTCTTCGACGCGGCCCGTTTTCAGGTCCAGCAGTACGAGCCGCCGCTCCATGCCCACCACAACGATGCCATTCCGTGAAGTTTCGGCGAAGAAGCCCGGCCGGCCCGGCAGCTCGTACGTCTGATTAACGCGGGTTTCGAGATTCAGCAGGTTGAAGCTTCCGCTTAGCTTGTCCACCCCATACTGGATCGCCACCCAGCCCAACAGGGGCTTATGGCCACCGAAGTTCTGGAGAACGCGCGGGCCTTCGGGCAGGAACCTCAGCTCTTCGTTTTCGGGCTTGTAGAAAGGACGGCAGGTGTAGTTCCGCATATCAGGAATAGTGTACGCGAGCTAGGAGTGCGCTGCACACTAGAGGGCATCTCATAGACCCTCAGCAGCATCACTCCGCGTGCGAGGCCGTTGGTCGGCGGATTAGGAGGAATTCGTCACCGCTCGGCAGATTCTAGGCGGGGACCATCATGCCCGCGATGTTTTTTTCGACGGCTTTCCAGTCGGATTTGAAATTGGCGGCGAAGTCCCTGGCCATAGCGTCCGGGAAGACTTCTTCCGCGCCTTCGGAGAGACCGGCGAGAGTCGCTTCGGCGACTATTGAGGGGGGTTCCTTGGGCATATCGATGGGTTCGGCCATCTCCGTATCGATCGGGCCGGGGTAGACGCCGGTGACGAGAATGCCCTTCGGGGCGAGCTCGGCGCGGGCGCCCTGGGTGACCGAGTGGAGGGCCGCCTTCGATGCACTGTAGCCGCCGAAAAGCGGGAAGTTGACGAGGCTCGCGACCGAATTGAGGACAACGATCGCGCCGCCGCCGTTTGATTCGAGGACCGGGGCGAACTTACGGATCATGTCCGTGGTTCCGAAGAGGTTGATCTCAACGTCTTTGTGAAGGCCGGACGCATCGCCGGAGGCAAGGACGAAGCTGCCGTTTGCAACACCGGCGTTGTTGACCAGCAGCGTGACGTCGGAGGCCCTGGACGCCGCGGCGGAGACTTGATCGGGGTTCGCAATATCGAGCGCGAAGCCCTCGACGACGCCGGGGTGAACATCGACGAGGTCTTGCACGGATTCGGGCTTGCGGGCAGTGGCGTAGATCTTCTGGGCGCCCGCCTTGATGAGCGCTTCGACGTAAGCGCGGCCGATGCCGCGGTTGGCTCCAGTGACGAGAGCGACGGAATCTTTCACTTCAAAGTTCGGCATGAGCGATCATCTATCTCCCTACTGATTAGTATGCACTACAAGAGTTAGTCTTGTTCGATTTCCACCGGTGGGGGCCGAAGACGTCACCTTCCGGTCCATGGCCGTTTATGAGATAGGTTGTCATGCGTGACCCGCCAATAGGACACTACCTGTGGCCGGTTGCGGGCGCATTTTCCAATCGGGCGCCGGGTCCGTCTTTCTATACTGGTAGGTTCACCGTTGCGAGCGCGGGCACGTCATGGAAGCCGAAGAAACCCCAAAAACTCTGACCGAGCTGCGGGAGGAAAATCAGAGGCTTCGCAGAGCACTCGAAGAACTCTCGATTCTCAATCAGATCGGCTCGGTGATCAGCTCGACCATGTCTCTCAATGGAATCGTCGAACTGATTGTTCAGGAAAGCGTCACACAGCTCAACGTCGAGCAGGGCGCCGTCATGCTGCTCCAAAACATGGCGGAAGGCGATCCTTTCCGCACGATGGCTCGCAAGGCCTACTCCGGCTCAGACATTGTTCCTTTCCGCTTTGGACAGCAGTTGACCGGCTGGATGCTGAAGAATCAGAAGCCGCTGCTGATCAATAATTTTCAGGAGGATGACCAGCTCGGGGCGGTTGTGACCGGGGATTTCGCGATTCGCTCTCTGTTGAGCGTCCCGCTGCGGGCCAAGGGGCAGATGGTCGGGCTGCTGAACGTTTTCAATAAGCAGTCGGAAGAGGGCTTTACGCGTGACGATCAGAAGCTGCTTTCGATCATCGCTTCGCAGTCCGCTCAGGTCGTCGAGAATGCCCGCCTGTACGAGGAATTGGAGCGCAAGAGCGCCGACCTGCAGCAATCGGAAAGTAAATACCGCTCTCTGATGCAAGAGGCCGGCGAAGCCATCCTGCTGGCCGACTTCAGCTCTCGCCGCATCATGGAGGTCAACGATGAAGGGGTCCGGGTGACCGGAGTGCCCCGCGACTTCATTCGCGGCCGGGCTCTCTCGGGCGTGATTCCCGTGGATGAGTTCGCCGACGCCGAGGCTTTCGAGCGCCTGGCGGAAGCAGGACGACTGCAGCTCTCCAACATCAAACTCGAAAGGCGCGGAGCGGAACCGAGCTATTACGACGTGAACGCAAGTCTGATTCACTATGGCGACCAGCGAGCCGTGCAGGTGATCTGCCACGATGTCACCGAACGCGAAAAGCTGGCCTCGCACCTTCGCCACCACGTCGAAGAGCTGGAGCACGAGGTGCAGCAACGCACAAGAGATTTGCGGGACTCCCAGGCTCAGCTCGTGCAACAAGAAAAGATGGCGGCGCTGGGAAGACTCGTCGCCGGCGTGGCGCACGAGATGAACACGCCCATCGGCACCATCACCTCGAACGCCGATACGCTGGGCCGTTCGCTGGTCAAGCTGCGAGGCATTTTGACATCGGACTCATGCCCGCGGGAAGTCCGCGACGATCGCCTGCTGTCGCAAGTGCTCAATGTGCTGGACGACATATCGCGCATCAATGGAATGGCTTGTGAGCGCATTGTCGGAATCGTCGGCAGTCTGCGGAACTTCGCTCGTCTGGATGAAGCTGAATTCAAGACGGCCGACCTGCACGAAGGGCTCGACAGCACGCTTACCCTCGTTCACCACGAGCTGAAGAATCGCGCTGTCGTCAAGAAGGAGTACGGTGACATTCCGCCCATTCAGTGCCATCCGAACCAGATCAACCAGGTCTTCATGAACCTGCTCGTCAATGCGTCGCAGGCCGTCAAGGAGAAGGGCGAAATCACGATCCGGTCTTTCAGGGAAGGTGATATAGTAAATGTTCAAATTTCCGACAACGGCGTCGGGATCCCGCCTGAAAACCTGCAGCGCATCTTTGACCCGGGCTTTACTACCAAGGGGGTTGGAGTCGGCACCGGGCTTGGCCTCTCGATCTGTTTCAAGATCGTCCAAGACCACGGCGGCAGGATTGACGTTGAGAGTGAGCTGGGAAAGGGCTCTACCTTCACGATCCGCTTGCCGGTCAGCGGCCGGCCCTAAGTTGAACAAGAGCAGTCATGACCGCACCTGATCGCACTCCTGTTCTCTTGATCGTGGACGACGAGGAGATGGTCCTCATCAGTCTGCGAGCGTTTCTGACGCTGGAGACCGAGTACGACTTGCTCACCTTCAGTTCGACGGCGCAAGCGATCGAGGCGGCCAGAGAGCGCTCAATCGATCTGGTTGTTTCCGATTATTTGATGCCCGACATCACCGGCATCGATTTTCTGCTGGAAATCAAAAAGCTGCACCCTTACGCCACCCGCATCCTGTTAACCGGTTACGCCGACAAGGAGAACGCCATCAAGGCGATCAACGAAGTCGGGCTGTATCAATACGTCGAGAAGCCCTGGGACAACAACGAGCTGAAACTGATCATTCAGAACGGGCTGGAGCGGCGCTTCTTGATGGAGAAGCTGGAGCAAAAAATCACTGAGGTCCAGCAGGTGCAACAGAACCTGCAAGATATTCAGGCGCAAATCATCAAAGCGTTCATGTGAGGCGCCGTCCACCAGCCCGCGCGCTTAAGGGGGGTGTGGGCGGGGTCTTGTTGGGCGTTTGCTTTACGGTGGGGCTGGCGGGCGCTCTTCCATGGGGAGACGCCGTTCGACTCCATGCCAGAGCCCCCTCCTCTCGTCCCCGTGGAGTCCTTCTTGCCATGATCGGCGAGCGCACCTATTTTAGGGCTCATCCAGCGAATCAGCGAATCGCGCCCGTATTTCTCAGTGCGCCATTTCGGCGCGGACTCTTGCGGTGGTCCGCCTTGCCGTTACCGGTCGAGTCGGCGATCGGTTTCTCTCGCGACATCGAAGGGCGGGCCGCATGACGTGTGCGCGGTGTGGCGGCGGGTGGGCGTGCTGTGTTGTTATCGAAAATCGTTGCATCGCTGCCAGGGATCGGCTATCCTTGTCTGTTTGACGACGGTCAAAAAAGAACTCATGGTTCACTAAGTTGATCGCTAACTAAATCTACTGGGAGGAATTTCGATGGGCCAAATCTATCTGCAACACTTCGAATATCGGGGAGCAGCCGATAAGTCGGCGTTCGACGAGGCGTGGGGCGTCGCGAATCAGGCGATGGCCGACAGCGGCAACTGGGGCAACGTCCAATCGGGCGTTAAGCACCTCCACGCTTACGGAACGGGTTCTGGTGGCTACGCCTTGATCGAGGTCGAAGACCCGAAGGCGTTTGAACAGTATCAGTTGTTCCACAACACCAGCTACGGCCACTTTTGTCGAATCACATTTGAGCCGTTGACGGATCTAGACGCAGCATTGGCTCCCATCATCGCCGAACTCAAGGCCAAGGCATAGGGCCTCAAGGCCTTTGGGGGGACCTCTCTAAGGGGTCGAAAGCTCGAACATTTAACGGGCCGTGTGTTCCGCTGGCACGCAAGTTATTGCGTGTGTCTAAGTGACTGAATCCGAGCGGCTTCTGGCGCGTGCTGACACCGAGCGTGAACATTACTGACACGGAGCGCGCGCAGCACTAGGATGGAAGCTGACGAGCGGCGCTGTCGGGAAGTGCCCGACCCGATCGTCGGCGGCCCCCCTCGGGGGCTCGCGGGACATTTGCTCAAAGAACCTGTGCGGCCAACCGCGTCAACACACGGGCAGTTCGACCGAAGTCCCGCGTGAATGAGTCGTCAGGTGGCGGACAAGGTCCGTGGCAAACCTTAGGCGTTCCAATCCCTGCTCAGTCGATTGCTTGAGCGCAGCGAGCGCCTCCATCACTTCCGAGGCTACTCCGTCCAAGGCTTCCATCTGCTCCAAACGGAGAACGCTTTCACCCCGTGCCGTGGCTGGGTCCAGCGGCATTCGTGTTTCTAGACGGCGTCTCAGAGCGCAAAACTTCTCTTCCGCGACACGAAAGCGGCCTTGGTCGATTCCGGCCAGCATAGCCCGTGCGTCATGACAGCAAAGCTCGTAGGTCTGCTCGATTGACAAAACTTTCCTCCTCAGTCGGGGCCGTCCCGCAGCCGGTCGACCCCAACGATACTCAGCGGCTCCAAGGTCCTTATCGGTAACGAAAGCCGGGCACTGAGAATGATTTGCGTGGGGCCGGCGAGCTAGACAGCCCAAAAAGAAAAAGTGCGCGGATTGTGAACTTTCTCGGCGCGTTCCTCGTTTACACTATCGAGGTCATGTTAGAAAGATGATGTCGGAAGCAGTGATAGAATCCTGGGGGACTCTATGGTGGGGCGCCGATGCCGGACGCCTTGCTGAAAGGCGGGCTGCGGAACCGCGCATGAGCCTGGACGCCGAGCTTATCGATCGCTGCCTGAGGGGCGACCGCGGCGCTTGGGAACAGCTCGTGCAGTCACACACGCGGCTGGTCTATGGGGCTTGCTACCGTTTTACGAATCAGGCCGAAGAGTCGCGCGATTTGACGCAGGAGGTTTTCCTGCGCGTGTTCAGAAGTTTGCGGACATTCGACGCCCGCAGCGGCGGCTTCCGCACCTGGCTGATTCGCCTGACGCGCAACCTGCTGATCGATCATTACCGCCGCACGAAGAAGCACAGGGTGCTCGACCCCCTGGAAGAGCAGATTCCCGTTCTAGAAGAGAAAGCGCTGGTCGGCGGCAGCTCCGACTGCACGCTGCGGAGCCGCGAGGCTGCGGAGTTGCTGCAAGCCGGGCTGCAAAGGTTGTCACCGGACTTGCGAGAAGCTGTGATCTTGCGCGATTTGCAGGAGATGGAATATAAGGAAATCGCTCAAGTCTTGCGAGTTCCCGAAGGCACGGTAAAGTCGCGCATCAACCGCGGACGAACCGAGCTGGCCAGGAACCTTCGAGCGCTGGGGGTGCGGCCATGAGGTGCAGGGAATTTGACGCGCTTCTGTGCGATCACCTCGACGGCACGGCATCGCTGGAAGACCGCCGCCGGGTGGACAATCACGTTTCCGAATGCGGTGCTTGCGCCGCGAGACTGAGCGACGCGGAGTTTGCACTGCGGGTGATTCAGGAGACTCCGCCGGTCGAACCTCCGCCGGAACTAGTTCGCAGCATTATTCAAGGGACAGTGGAAGCAGCGGGCGGCATGGCGGTGCTGGCGGGAGCGGGCTCGGGCAGTTACGGGCTGAGCGGGTTTCTGCGTCCCTTCTTTCATCCCTTCCTGCAGCCGCGTTTCGCCATGAGTCTATCCATGGCAGTGTTCTCCTTCTCGATGATTACGTTTTACGGAAAGGGAGCGCTCGAAGGACAAGGTGACAGCCGAGTGGGTCCTGCCATGGTCGTCGCGGGCATCTCGGATGGGCTGGATCAGGCTTGGACGACCGGTGTCGAGTTATACGAAACGACGGTCTTGTTCTATCGGCTTCAAACCGAGTTTGGCGAGGCTGAGATCCAGATCGTGAACCCGGCCGCGGTTGCTGAGCCGGATCAATCTTCGCCCGATTCCGGGGTGGCCAGCGGGTCGTCACGGGAGCGGCCGCGGTGAATTGCGCGACGCATCCGGAAACCGCGGCGGTGGCCTTCTGCCGCAACTGCGGCCGCGCGGTTTGTGACGCTTGCCGCCAGGAATGGCAAGGAGTTCCCCATTGCAGCGATTGCGTCGAAAAGCTGTCTCCGGCGGAACCTTCATTTACAGCAACCGCCGAGCCGGCCGCGGCGGAAGCGCGACAAGGCGCAAGCGCCTCGCAGCCACTCCCGCCCCCGCAACCGGCGAAGCCTGATCCCGCTCCGAGTTCATGGCGCTCGGCTCCTTCCGGCCCGCCTCCTTCCGGCCCGGTTTCTTCCGGAATGACGGGCTCTTGGGATACTCCCTCTCCAGTGCTGGCCTTCTTGGCCGGACTCATTCCGGGCGTGGGCGCGGTCTACAACGGCCAGTATGCGAAGGGTGTCGTGCATGCGCTCGTTTGGGGAGGGCTGTTGAGCGCGGCGATTGCCGCCGAGCAAACCGGCCCTCCGGGGAGCGTAGCGGTGTTCATCGTCCTGATGGTGATGACGACGCTCTACATGCCCATCGAGGCCATGCATACAGCCCGAGCCATTCGGCGCGGAGAACCGGTCGACGAGTTTTGGGGACTGTTCGGTTTACGGAGCGGAGCGAGCAGCTCACCGGTCGCCGGAGTGCTGCTGATCTTGATGGGGGTGGTGTTTCTGCTTCATTCCCTGGGCTACTGGCGGCTGGGCGATGCAGCACGTTTCTGGCCCGTCACGCTCATTGCTCTGGGGATTCACCTGCTTTACCGCCGCATTAAGGCGCAGGGGGACGCCTCGCCCCCAGCCGCTTCTTCAGGCGGCGGCGCTCTGCCCTCGCTGCGAGTGCCGGATTCGTCTCCGGAAGACTCGGGGTCGGCGCTTAGGCCACAGGAAGAGGATCGGCCGGGCGGCGGGGTGGAAGAACCACAGAGCGCCGGGTAAGCCGCTTTCCGAGCCGTCTGCCGCGCGCGGTCCGCCGCGCGCGGTGAAATAAGAATACGTCTATGGCCCGCGAAACGATCAAGTCCGTCACGGTTCCACTGTTGCTGATCCTGGCGGGGACCTTGTTCCTCGCTGACTATTCAGGACGGTTCTCTGTCCGCCAAACCTGGCCGGTCATCTTGATTCTGCTGGGGCTGAGCCTGGCGGTGCAGAGCATGGCCGGGGAAGGCGAGGCTTCCCGGTCCGCGCCTCGGCCGCGCCGGCGCAAATCCTTGTTCGGGCCGATCATTCTGATCGCGGCCGGTTCGCTATTGCTGGCACGGAACGTCTGGCCCGAGATTCCTTTGCGGGCATGGTTCGCCGGCTACTGGCCGTGGATTCTGATTCTGTGGGGGGGCGTTCGTCTGCTTGAGGTTGTGCTGGCGCGCCTGCTTGGATGGTCGCTGCCGCGACGCTTGGGAGCCGGAGCGGTTTTCGCAGCCTTGCTGTTGGTTCTCGTTGGCTCGGCCGGCCGCGCCCATCACGAGCAGGGCGGGTTCAATCTTGTGACGATTCCTGCTTTCGAGTTTCTTCAAGACACTTACGATTTCCCCGTCGAGAGGTCGCATCACGACTTGACCGGCGGCGCCCTTGTCCTGAAGGACCTGCGCGGCCGGGTTCAGGTCACGGGCGGGGATCAGGACGGCCTCGTCATCCGCGGCAAGAAGAAAATCCGTGCATCGAATCGCCAGGCGGCCGCGCACCTGGACAGCCGGTCGCGGCTCGATGTATCGCAGTCAGACCGGAAAACGACTATTGGCATTGACTGGATGGATGACGAAGTGAGGCGAGTTTCTTTTGACCTCGAGTTGGAGACGCCCAAGAGCGTGACCCTGCTGGCAGACGGCCAGATCGAGGAAATCAGCATCAAAAACATCTCAAGATCGGTCTCTGTTTCTTCCGGTTCTCGTGTCATTCGGCTGTCAGAAATTGGCGGGGCGGTGCGGATTCGCACCAACCGCGGCCGTAAGGTCGAGGGTGAGAATCTCGCCGCAACATTTGAATTAAATGGAAAAGCGGCCATTGTCGAGCTCGCCAGAGTGGCGGGGGCGGTGGACATACGCGGCGAGCTTTTCGGAACCATTCGCCTGGCCGAACTTCAAGCGGACACGCGGATTCGGTCCAAGAATGGCAAGCTGCGGTTTGCCGCCCTCCCGGGCGAGCTCGAGGTGAAGGTACGGTCGGTTTCCGGCTCCCAGATTCACGGGCCCGTGCGGCTCAACAGCGATCATTGGAGGCGCGTGACGCTCGAGCGCCTGAGGGGGGATGTCGAGATTCAAGGCGAGCGGATGGACGTCGAGCTGTCCGCGGACGAATCTTTCGGAGACATGGAAGTCACCCTTGGGCGGGGCGACATCGAGCTGAGACTGCCGCATGGGGCGAAGTTCACGCTCGACGCAGTCACTGATCGGGGCAATGTCCGCCAGCCCTTCGGGGAGCAGTTGCAATCAGAAAAGCGGGGGGCTGGCTCGAGCATGCAGGGAAGCACCGGCGAAGGCCCGCAAATCCGGCTCCGCACGCGGCGGGGAAACATTGTGATCCGCGGGGCTTCCAGCGGCAATGGAGAGAGCTCCAAGGTCACTCGTATCCGGTCCGCGCGGTCTTTTCCGGATGCACGCTTCATTCGCGTGGTTGCGAGAGTCACTTGATGGCCCAAGCGAAGGACTTCGCACCCAATGTCTGAACGTTAGTGAGCCGTCACATCACGACTGACATGTCGCTCACCTCGGCAGTCCGCGCTCCGCGGCCCGCCAGCCTGGCGCTCTTCGGGTGGCATCACCTCACGGATCGGCCCATAATGTCTGCCTGAGAGGTGGATCACCATGGAGAGACGACAATTTATCGGCCACGGCCTTGCGGCGGGTGTCGCGGGCGGCACGGCCTGGGCGGCTCCGCAAGCGCCCGTCACAAATACTCCCGCTGGGAGTGAGCCGCACATTGAGCGCAACCAGCCTGGACAGCCGCACAAGGGCAAGGTCCTGGCGGCGATTCAGCCGCATTGCGACGATGTGCCGATATACGCCGGCGGGACGGTTCTCAAACTGATCAAGGAAGGCTATAGCGGCATCCTCATTCGTACCAGCAATGACGAAATGGCCGGCGCCGGCAAAACCATGGGCGAAGTCGTGCTCAACAACGAACGGGACACTTTTGAAGTCGCACGGCGAATGGGCCTCGGCAAAGTCTTCGATCTCAACTACCGCAACCATCGCATGGACGGCATCTCCCACATCGAGATGCGGGCCCGTCTGGTCTTCATCTTCCGGCTGATGAAGGTCGACACGATCCTCTGTTACGACCCCTGGGGACATTACGAGGAGAACCCCGACCACTACGTCACCGCGAAATGCGTCGAAGCCGCTTGCTGGATGGCAGGCGGCAAATGGGATTTTCCGGAGCACTTCGAAGCCGGCCTCAAGCACCACGCCGTGCGCGAGAAATACTATTTCGCGCGGGGACCGCAACTGGTCAACCGCGTCGTCGACATCAGCTCCTACATTGACGAAAAAGTGCACGTCAACGTGGCGAATGTCACTCAGGGACCGGCGGGCAAGACGGGTTCGCGCCTGCGGGCGCGGCTGGCGAGGGAAAACCGCCGGCTGCCCATTCTTGGCAATGACGACGATACGGCTGACCGCCAGTACATCGAACACTTCGTCTTCGACGACAACGCCGATCTAGGAAAGCGGCACGGGCTCGACTACGCCGAAGCTTTCCACTACATCGGGCCGCCGGAACCGGCAGTCGAAGATTACATTCGCGAGAATGCCGTCGCCCTGTAGCCTGCATTTCTCAGCAGGCTAACAATCGGTGGAATACGTGGCTCGTGACCCGGCCCGAAAACACGCTTCCGTTTACCAGTTCGCCGGCGCTTGCCACCCAGGGGGCGGTGGGGATGTCTTCCCTTTGATCACCGGGGCGTGAGCCGCCTCGCCGGTTTGACCGGGTCGCGGTATCAAGAACTTCGGTGACTCAACTTTCCCAACCGGGCGCGCCTTGGCGCCGATTCGGACTTTACGATCACCCGGCCAACTCGGACCGTCCCCCAACTCCACCAGCGCCGTCTCCAGCGCCGACCGCAACTTCGCAACGATCTCGGCATGCTCTCGCGAGACGTCATTCGCCTCCCCGATGTCATTGCCCAGATCATACAGCTCGCCATTGGCATGCAGCTTCCAATCGCCGCCGCGAACAGCCCTGAGCTCATAGCCCCGGTAATAGTAAAAGAACTCGTAGGGCGACTCGCGCTCGATCTCCCCGCCGAGGATCGCGGAAATGTCGTGCCCATCAATGACACGGTCGGTGGGAACCTCCGCGCCCGCCAGCGCCGCGAGCGTCGGCAGCAAATCCATCGTGCTGGTGACCCCGTCGTAAGAAGACCCCGGGGGAATCATCCCCGGCGCCCAGGCAATCGTGGGCTCACGCATCCCGCCTTCGTAGGTGCTGCCCTTACGGCCCCGCAGCGGCCCCGCGCTGCCCCTTGCCGGCCCGTTGTCGGACGTGAAGATCACCAGCGTGTTATCGTCCAGGCCCAGTTCCCGGAGCTTGCCCAAGATCTCGCCCATGCTCCAGTCCAGCTCCTCGATCGCATCGCCAAGGATTTCATTATTCGACTTGCCCCGAAACGCCTCGCCGGCATAGAGCGGAACGTGAACCATCGAGTGCGGCAGATAGACGAAAAACGGCTCATCACGGTGCTCCTCGATAAACTGAACCGCCTCTTTGGTGTAGGCGCCGGTGAGGAAGGACTGGTCTTTGACCTCCTGCAACACTTCCTCGCCGCGCATCTTTTCGCCGCGTAACAATGGCAGCGGAGGATGGTTGCGGGTATTCCGCGGAGCGTCCGGGTTCATGTCATTTGAGTAAGGCAGGCCGTAGTAGTAGTCAAAGCCGTTGCGCGTCGGCAGGAAGGGAGGCTGGTCACCCAGGTGCCACTTGCCGATGCAGGCGGTTGCATAGCCGCGCTCTTGGAGCAATTCCGCGACGGTGATCTCGTCCGGGTGGATGCCATGTTCGTCGCCGGGCATCAGGACTCCGTGCCAGGAGCCCGTTTGCAGCCCGTTGCGAATCGGGTAGGACCCTGTCATCAGCGAAGCCCGCGAAGGGGTGCAAACCGGCGCCGCATAGAAGCTGGTGAGCTTCATGCCTTCCGCCGCCATGCGATCGAGGTTCGGAGTGCGGTTGAGGGTCGAGCCGAAGGGCCCAATGTCGCCGTACCCCATGTCGTCTATGAAAATGACGACGAAATTCGGCGGGCGGGAATCGGGCCGAGCCTCCTGGGAAGATGGTCCGCAAGACAACGCGAGCAGGGTAGTCACCAGCAGCAATAGATACTTCATGGCAGTGACATCATATCCGTCTTCACTTCGTTGCGCTTGCTCGCCGTGCCCACCATACTGTCCAAGTACGCTTCTTTGATTGCGTGAGGGGCACCGGGCGGCGCGCGCCTCGTACTGACGGGCCTCTTACGCACTCCGCCTCGCCACGTGGTGAGAGTGCGGGCTAGGTTTACGTCATCGACACATTGGCGAGCGGAAGCGACTCCACATCCAGGCGTGACAGGTTCACGACGCTGCTTGCACGATCGATATCGATGCCCACGAGCCGCCCCTCAGCGTCGAAATCGAGAACCACGCCGGGAGCGACCTCGCGCACGTCAGCGCCGGACTTCTCCGAGAGTTCAATATACAGCGAGTCGGTTTCGGGGTAGTATCGGAACTTCATGATTGAGTCTCCTCGAAGTCGCGGTCCAGGAAAGCGTTATGTACCGTCTTGCTATCTTCTAGTGTCACGACCCGAAGGTATTTTTGCAACTCGTCGACGAAGATCCAGCGCCGGATGCGGCCGTCAGGCTGTGTTTCTTGGAAAAGCGGCCTGAGCAGCGCTTGCCGGCACCATTCGCGCTTGATATAGGGGCGCTTCCGTAGAACCTGTTCTTCAAAATAGCGGGTGGTTTTCATCGTTTGGCAGTGATGTCAGGTCCGTTGTAAGATTCTAGCCGAACACCCGATTCGGGTGCCGAGTCGTATTGCAGCTTGCAGCGCGACCTCGCATTTCTCACCACGTGGCGAGGCGAAGCGCGTGAGAAGGGCGTCAGTACGAGGCGCTCGCCGCTTGACGATCCCCACTTAATCAAAGGCGCGTACTTGACAGTACGTCGAGCACGGCGAGCAAGCGCAACGAAGTAATGGGGGAATATCGCGTGCTTCGACCGTCAGGTGGTGAGAAACACGGTCCAAGGCAAAGCCTTGTACTGGAATGTCGCGGCAGTTCCTTGCCAGGGAGTTGCTGCTACGAAATCTTGTCGAGAACCAGCAGCGAGTAGATCAGAGGAAGGTAGATGACCGAAGCCTGCAGCAGGCGGCGCGCCTGTAAGGTTGTTTTGACCCGCGCGGCCAGCACGCCAAAGTACAGGTAACCCAGGCCGCATAAGACCGCGCCGGCGAAGTAGGCTGTTCCGGCCATGCCGAGCGCCACCGGGGCCAGGCTCACCGGCAGCAGCGCGGCCGCATAGCAAACAATCTGCCGCCCGGTGGAAACTCCGTCGGGTTCGACCACGGGGAGCATCTTTATGCCTGCGCGGGCGTAGTCTTCGCGATACATCCAGGCGATCGAATAGAAGTGAGGGAACTGCCACAGGAACAACATGGCGAACAGCACCCAACCCTCGAGGCCGAGATCGTTCCGCGCCGCCGCCCAACCGATCAAAGGGGGCATCGCACCCGGAAACGAGCCAACGAACGTAGAGAATGGCGTTTTCGTCTTGAGAGGCGTATAGAGGAGCAAATAGCTCGCCGTCGTCAGCAGCCCCAATGCGGCGCTCAAGAGGTTCACGGCTATGGCGAGATAGACCACCCCAATCAATGTGATCAAAATGCCAAAAGCTAGCGCCGGACCCGGCCTTATTCTCCCCGCGGGCAAAGGACGCTGCTCCGTGCGCCTCATGAGGGCGTCTAGATCCCGTTCCGCCCACTGGTTGAGCGCTCCCGTGCCGCCCGCCAGCAAAGCTGTCGCCAGCAGCGTATGCGCGAAAAGAAGGAGCGAAAGCGAGCCGGAGGAGCCAAGGTAGAAACCAACCGCGGTTGACATCACGATCAGCCAGACGACGCTGGGTTTGGTCAGCTCGAAATAGTCCCCGACAGAGGATACAGTCGTTGGGATGACCGCTGAGGCGGCGGATGCATCGCTTCTCATGTTGCTGCTGGGACTCCCTGATTCCCCATGCCGGCCGTTGAAACCGCCAGACGAGCGTGAACCTGAATCGACAGAATTACGCTGACCGCGAAAATCAAGGCCCCCACGGCCACATGAGCCACGGTCAGCAGCACCATCGGGAGCAAGGGCTGCACGGCTGCCTCGGTGATCTCTCGAATCCAATACGTCCCCGCTCCCAGCACCAACTGCAGCATCACCAGGCCGTTCAGCAGCAACGCCCAGTGCAGGATTTCCGGCCGGCCCGGGTACTGCGTGACCACCCTTGCCATGATCCATACCACCAAGACCGCTACGGCCAGGGCCCCGATCAAATGGGGAATGATGCCGAAGCCCTTATGCCGCAGCGCCGCTCCCATCATGAGCTGCACGAACACAGCGGCGTTGGCCGTCAGCGACAGGGCGCGTAACGACGGCGCCCCAGCGTCCGGCAAGCGCGGGCCTAGCCCTTCGTGCTGCCGCTGCCAGCTCGGCGAGGTAAACCAAGCCAGGCTGACAATCATACAGAAGAACACCTGCGCCAGACAAGCGTGACTGACCGAAATCGCGACGGGAAGCAGAAAGATGACTGTCAGCCCGCCGAGAACGCCTTGGGCTATGACCGCGCCAAGCGCTGCCAGGCCCAACTTCTTGACCCAGCCCCGGGTCTCTGCCTTCCACAGCCAGGCCGCCAGCACAATCGTCAGCAAGCCGACGAAGCTGGCGATCATTCGATGGCCATGCTCGTAGAAGACGCCCCCGATCATCGGCGGCATCAACTGTCCGTAGGAAAGCGGCCAATCGGGAACCGAGAGACCGGCTTCGTTGCTGGTCACCAGCGCTCCGGCGATGATCAGGCAAAGCGTCGAGAACGCGGTGAACAGCGCGAAGCGGTGCAGACGGAGATTCACGATCAGCCGGCCGAGAGCGTGAAGTCAGCCTGCTTGGACTCCGAAGCGCCCACGGTGACGCTCGCCTCTTGGGCGTCAAACCTCTCGTGCCGTGCCTCAATCGTGTAAGTTCCCGGCGGCAGACCCTTGATCTCGAATGATCCGTCCGCCCCGGATATGGCGAAGAACGGGTGGTCGACCACGTTAATATAAGCCCTCATCCAGGGATGGATATTGCACTTGACTGGCAGCATGATCTCCTGGCGGCTGAATGTCCTTTCAATCGCGGATGCATCGGCCGTCTGTGATCTGTTCCACTCGCGGTTGACGCGAGGGAGCGGGTGGACATTGTGCGTCGTCGGATCGCTGTTGGTAACACTGAGTACCTGACCGCTCTGCAGCGCAACAACATGTGGCTTGTAGGTGCAACCCTTCTGGTCGAGCGCAACCGGAGTGCTGGGAACCTCAAACTTGCCCTCGAGGCCGTCTTTTACCCAGACGAACACATTCGCCAGAGCGCCGCCATCGCCAACGAGGGCTGCTTCGGCATGAACAGGGCCGCTGTGGAGCCCGGCGCAATCCGGCTCGGCGCTCATATTGATCCGAGGATTCGACGGGGCTTCCCCGTCCAAAGTCACCGTACCGCTGAGGGAGCCGGCGGTGGCGGGATCAACCTTGACGTACTCCACCGCAGCCGCTTCATCCGGCGTGGCTGCTTCTTCGCCGCCACCACCGCAACCAACGGCAAACAACAGAAACGCCGCCGTGGAGCAGGCAAATATCTTCGAAAATGACATAATTTCCATACCTTCCTTACAAAGCAAATCGGCACTTGCGTACCAAAATCTTAAACGGGGAATTCTCCCTCATTGTACATTGATGGAACCTAGCCGCCCGACGCAACGGCGGTGGCCAGCAGCCTCCGCAGTTCGTCCGGCGTGAATTGGAACATGTAGCGAACCAGCAGTTGGGAGTGGTCCTTCTCGTAGCCTTGGAAAGTCGCGGGCAGCGGCCCGTCGAAGATCCAGCGGCCATCTTCGTGCCGGAACAGCTCGGAGGGCATTGCCGTGCCCGGGGCGATGTTAGCGGGCTCCAGCATCCAGCGGTACGTCCAGTCCGGCTTGAGCCGCTCGGCGGCTAGCAGGAAATTCGGCGCTGTCGCGTTGCGATCTCGAACCGCGTTGCCCGTGGCGTGGCATTTCAGGCAAGGCGCGGCGCGGCCACTGAACAACTGCCGGCTCATGATTCGCTCCTGGCTGCTGAGCGGTTCGAGCGCTTCGGGCAGATAGGGCAACGGCTGGGAGGAGCGCGCCATAAAGAAGCGCATGAGTTTCGCAACCTGGCCATCCGAGAAATAGAACGTCGGCATGCGCGCCTCGAGGTAGGTACGCAAGCCGTTGCGATAGATGTCCGATTCGCTTTGAGCCGGGTTGGCTAAGAATCCGGTCAGCCAATCCGGCTGCACGCGGGCGCCCTCGGTGTAGAGCTGGGGCGGCAACTGCTCCGCCCATTCAGGGTCCCTGTAGCGCGGCATCGTCATGAACGAAGTCACATCTCCGGGGCGAATCTGGTGGCAGCCGTTGCAGTTATAGCGCCGCACCAGCCACCAGCCTTCCTGTATGTCGCGGCCTTCGTCCTCGGGTTCGTGGCGGTACTGTTGCGGAAAGCGGGTATCCACCGCGCCCATCAAGAAAGTCGTCAGCGCCGTAATCTCGTCCTCGCCAAAGTTGAAATCGGGCATGCGGAGCTTTTCTAGCGGCGCCTTCACTTTGCCCTCGTCGAAGAAGGCCGCGTTCTTCAGCTTGCGGCTGAAAAATCCTTTGTGGTTGTACCAGCCGTCATGCTCCGCCTCGTGCGTCTTCAGAGCGAAGTCGAGGCGCTCGATCGGCTTGCTGCCCTCGAGCGTCAGCTCGGTGCCGATGCGCCCCTCGGTCTCCATGCCACTGATTTCGTGACAGCCCGCGCAGCCGTAGTGGCGAACCAGCGCCTCGCCCTTTTCCGCCATCTCGGCGCTGTCCATGAACGGAGCGCCGTCATAGCTGGCTTCGGTCTTCTGCGTCATGAGATAAGAGGCGATGTCACGCGTCTCAGTGGGTGACAGCCGCAAGCTGGGCATGACCGGTGTAAAGCGAATTCCGCCCTCGGGATCGTTGGGGTCCGGGGTGACCTCACGGGGATTGTGTATCCAGCGAACCAAGAAATTGTAGTTCGTCTTCTCGCCGACACGGCTAAGATTCGCGGCAAAATCTCCGCCGATGCGGTCTTCACCCACGCCGATCGAGTGGCACCCCAGGCATCCCCGTGTTTCGAAGAGCTCTTGGCCGCGCTCGGCGTTGCCGGGCGGATGTTGCTCCAATTCGCCCTCGATGGCATTCCGCCAGATATAAGCGGAGATCGCCTGGATATCTTCATCCTCCAGGCGAAACACGGGCATCTTGCTGCCTGGCCGGAATTCATGCGGGTCCTTCAGCCACACCGGAATCCATTCCTTGCGCAGCTTGACCTTGATTTCTCTCAAGCTGGGTCCGAACTTCTTGACCTCTCTCACCAAGTTCTTGGCTTCGACGCGAAGGGTAGTCACTTCGGAGTCGAGGCTGCTGTTTCTCAGGGTGAGCGTTTCCGCGCGGGCGTAGTAGCGCAGCGCCACGTCGTCCTCGGCCGCTCCGTCGCCCAGCTCGATCGAGAGTTGCGTCTCTTTGCGATTCGCGGCTTGCTCTTTCCCAAGGATCTGGATCTGCCGCCGAACGGCGGCAAGTTCTTCGGCCTCCCGGTCGAATCCTTCGAAGCGGTGACAACCCCAGCAGCCTCGGTTGAGGAAGAGTGCGCGGCCCTGGTTCAGGGTCTCGGCCTGATCGGTGACCACTTCACGGGAGTGGCACTGCTGGCAGCCGGCCTCAATGTTTTCCTTTTCATAGAGTGGAAAGAGCCAGTGCTTGTACCTGCCATGACCTTTCGTGACACTGCTGGTGGCCCGCCCATTTCCGTTGTGGCAACTCACGCATCCAAACTCCTCCGGATCGTGGATTTTCAGCAGATCCGGACTGGGGTGGCTGGCGAAGACGCTTTCCCCGCCCATCGACGCCGCGCTCAGCTCGACCGGCTCACGGTTCCCCAAGTGGCAGGACTCGCAGCGATCCACCAGATCGATGTCCGCCAGGTGAATCTGCTTGATGCCGCCGGAAAAACTCTCCATCTTGCCGATCAAGCCATCCACCTGCAGCTCGGTCAGCCCATGAAGCCGCTCTTGGAGATAGGCGTCCCGCTCGGCGCGCGTCTCCCTGGCCGGCAAGTTCAAGTCGACAAGCTCCCCCTGCAACTCGGCCCGCAAAGTCCGCAGACGCCCGAATTCGGCCCCCATTTGTTCGTAGGTCATGGTGACCGTTTCGTTTGTCCCCGAGCCGTCGTCGAGGACGATATCCAGATCTTGCTGGCGCTGTTTGATCTCCGCGATTTCTTCGTTGTATGATTCCTTGTCTGATTCGTTTTCCGATGTCTCCCATAGGTAGACCTTGGAGCCGATCTCGCCCTGGAGCGTCTGATACGCCCGCCGCACCGCGCCCATGCGGGGAGTGACGCCCTGATTTATCCTCCTGTTGATCTCACGGAGACGCTCGGCGGCTTGCGTCTCGGCCTGTTCCATTTCCACTGTCAACTCTTGGTAGCCCTCCGAGCTTTTGACGTCTTGCTCCAATTGCGCCTGCTTCGGTTTGAGCTGTTTCAGGTAGGCCGAGTAGGTTTGAACGAAGCGCGCCTGATAGTCCTTCCAGGGACGCAACGTATACAACTCGTCGTAAATCGCCCAAACGAGCGTCAGCATCAGAATGAGCGTCGAAACGAACAAGGGAACGCTCAGTGAACTATTGATGACTGGATCGTCGTGATCAGCCGGAGGGGGCTTAGCCATTCGAATAACTCCGTTACTGCTTCAATCGGTCGAGCAGGTTCGTCCAAGATCAGAGAGAAATCTTCTGTCACAGTGCCGCCGCGCTCGGCGCGCCGCGGCTAAAAATTGGGCCGGGTCAAGAGAAAAACAAACCGGCCGAATATTCATCCCTAAATATTAAACCAGGGCGTCACCAAGACATATTTAATGCGAAACAGCAGCCGCGCGATCATCTTCGCCGGCAGGCTCAGCATCGTGATCAGCAGCACCTGCATCATGATGTACTGAGTCAGCGACATGCGGTCCAGGATCTTGCGGTTGAACTCGTTCAGCGTCATCAGCTTGTGAACCAGCAGAGCGGACAGCACCACAAACAGCGCCAGCACCGCAAAACCGAAGATCATCGCCGGCACCGTGCCCGCGATCCCAAAGATCTCATGCAGGTCCTGGTTGACCTCGAAAACAAGCCGGTTGTGGTCCCACGTCTGACCCGGCCAGAACCACATCCACCCGGGACCGCGAATCAGGGTTCCAATGACGACCATCGAGCACCACAAAAGAATGAAGCCGAAGCTGAAGGCCAAGATTGCGAACTTGCGCTGCTTGAAGGTGTAGTATCCGTTCCCCAGCGGGTTCTCGTCGATATACGGGATCGCCATCAGGCCGACAATAATGAGAGTGGGCATGACGACGCCGGCAATCCAGGGGTCGAAGTAGACCAGCATCTCCTGCAGGCCCAGAAAATACCAGGGCGCCTTGGCCGGGTTCATCGTCAGGCTCGGATTGGCGGGCTCCTCGAGCGGCGCGTCCAGGCAGATGGACCACACCATCAAGATGGCGGTCACAATCACCGTCGCCAGAAATTCGATTCGCAGCAAGAAAGGCCAGACATGAACCTCTTTCGACCAGCCTTTCTTGAACGGCTGGACCTTGCGGTGGTGCGTCTTGGCAAGTTCCGGGTCGGCCTCGAGCTGGCCGATCAGCCGGTCGTTCGCAAAGGCCTGCCGCAAGCCGTACCAGGTGTAAAACGGCAGCAAGATCATCAGCAGCACGATCGGAACATTGTCCGGAAGTGAGAAGATTTCCCAAAGTTGCGCCCAATCCGGCATAGATTATCTCCCGCTTTGTTTTCCGCTTCGACGGCTAGACCCGCCGCGGCGGCTTGATCTCCTTGGCGAGCATCACGCGCGAGGGCCCGGAGATGCCGCCGTCTTTTCGCACCCGCCAAAAGTGCACGATCATGAATGTCCCGGCAAACCCAGGAATCGCGATGCAATGCCAGATATAGGCCCGCAACAGGGCATTCGCATCGACGATCGAGCCCCCCAGCAGTGCAAACCGCACGTCATTAAAAGGCGTCATTCCGAATTCCGGGCCAAACGGGCCTTCATGACCCAGCATCGGTGAAGCTCGCGCCATGTTGGTTCCCACCGTGACCGCCCAGAAGCCCAGTTGATCGTCGGGAAGCAGGTATCCGGTAAACGACAGCAACAGCGTCAGCACCAGCAGGATTACGCCGACGCACCAGTTGAACTGCCGGGGCTTTTTGTAGGACCCCGTCAGGAACACCCGGAACATGTGCAACCACAACGTCAAGATCATGGCATGCGCTCCCCAGCGGTGCATATTGCGGAGCAATTTTCCGAAGGGAACGTCGTGCTCGAGGTAGAGAATGTCGCGAAACGCCTGGATCTTCGTCGGGTGGTAATAGAACATCAGCAGCACGCCTGTCCAGGTCAGGACGATGAACAAGTAGAACGTGATTCCGCCCATGCCCCAGGTGTAGTTGTACTTAACGGCGTCCCGATTCACCTTCGCTGGGTGGAGATGAAGAAACACATTGCTTAAGACGCCGAGAGTGCGGCTGCGCGGCGTCTCGTCGTGCTTGACCCGGAACATCGACTTGTACAGCTCGGTCTTGGTGGGCTTCTTTAACGCATTCAGGTCCTGCGTGGCCTTTTGCTTGATGGCGTCGGCATCGATCACTCCTAGGATCGAGTTTTTGCCGTTTTTCGAGCCGTTTTCCTCAGGCATCCTTCTCTCCTTTACTCATCTGTTCCGCCGCTATCGATTCAATTCCGCTCATTTCCTCCATCTGCTTTCGAGCGGTGGTGGTGCGATCGCCCGTCCCCGGCGGATTCTTGATCCCGACCCCAACCAAGAAATCGGAACGCCCTGCTCAGCGGCTAATCAAGAAGGCCGCAAAGAGAACCAGACCGCGCATCAGACAACGATGTAGGCCCCCTCGTCGTTGAATTGAGTGGCTTTGCCTTTCTCCTGTTTGAAAAGGACACTCGTATCAACTACGATTTGCCCTTCAGCATTCAGTTCGACTCTGGCTCTGTCCATCGGACGCGGAGCCGGGCCCTCGTAGTTGATCCCCTCGGGGTCATAGCCGCTGCCGTGGCAAGGACATTTGTATTTCGATTCCGATTCCTTCCAGTCGGGCGTACAGCCGAGGTGCGTGCAGCGGGCGAAGATCACAAAAAGCCTGTCGGTACCGCGGACCACCCAGATCCGCTGGGATTTCTGAAATTTCGTGTCGACACCGATCCCGTAATCGCCCGGCGCCCCAATCCTGAAAATCCTCTTGGGTTCGAAGATCGTCCGCGGGAAAAAGAACCGCAGAAACATCAGGAAGTTGGTGAGCAGGAAGCCCCCGGTAAAAATCCCGACAAATCGGCGTCGGGTCTTGACGGAGTCCTTCTTCGAAGGACTCGTTCGAAATGCCTTGCTGAGCTTCGACGCCAGCGAAGGCTTTGCTGCTTCCGCGGTCGTTTCCTCCGAGCGGGCCGCGCCTTCGGGCGAACCACCAGTGGTTTCAGCCATGATTACCTTCCTTCTGATTCGTAACTAGGCGAGGTATGTTTAAACCCCCATTGTAGTGAAGCAAGGGAAGTCTGACAAGCGCGCCGGGCGACTGTCAACGCCAAGTAGAAATGTCCGGTCTGGGCCGGGTGGCGAGAGAGGCGATGGTAAAGTGTTGGCTGTGGAGGGCCGGGCCGCGCCGACTCTCCATGCCCAAGGCCGAGGCGGCGGGGCTGGCTCCGCAGCAAGCGGCTGATGCACAGGACCCTCTGGCCTCCTCGTCAGAGGGTTTTGTGTTGCTGCACTCTCCGATCCCGCCCTGCTGCGCGGGGAGTTGCGGCCCCTCGCCGGCGCTGTTTTTGGGCGTGTTGACAAACAGGCTGGCGCGGTCGGTGTAGAAGGCCGCCGGACGGCCGTTTTTCTCCACATACGTCTTTAGCAAACGGCCGTTTTCCTCGCTGGAATCGTGCCGCACAAAGCGCGCCAACAACTCGCTGCTGGCATCGCCGATCATCCCGCTCAGGTACAGCTTCTGGCCGCGTCCTGTCAGCCAGTCGTGCTCGCAGGTGTCCCATGGCACCAGCTCGCCGCGGCCACGGCGCCGCGGCCGCCACAGGTGCGCTCGTGCCGAGTTGCGCCGGCGGGGCTGCCACAGCCCGCGTAGGCGGCTTGGGAGCGGATCGCAACGGCTTATTTTTCTACCGTGGCGCTGATCCTGCGGTTGGAGGAGCGGCCGCGCGCCGCATGGATTACGGCCTGCTCGCCTTCGCTGCGGAGCTTGGCCAGCAGCCGCCTGCACTGCCGTTCGCTGAGGCCGATCTGCTGGGCGGCCTGCTTTTGGGTGATCAGCTTCTTGTCGGCTTTCCTCAGCGCCACCAGCCGGTCGCGCCCTCGTTGTGTCATCAGTAGTTGTCCTTGGTTGCTCACCCCTCCAGGATGACCTTGTCAATAGGACATTTCTACTGGGCACATTTAGGACACTATCACTTGGCAGCGACACAACACCGTCATGTACAGCACAGGCTTGTGGCGGTGCTTTAGAATAAGGCCGATGGGGTATTTAGTTGACTCCAGTAGCCACTACATCTTGGGGGTGGGGGTGCCGGCCCTGGTGGCCTCGACCATTGTCTTATAGGGAGCAGGGTCGGCGGCGACCGCCTGCTGGAGGAGGCGATAGAAAAGTTTGCCGCGCGACCGTGAGGTCCGCCGGTTGAAGCGGAACGTGAACTCGTCCAGGTAGTAGTCCAAATACTCGTGACTGACAGCCCCCTGGTGGGTCCCCAACAGCCAGCGCTTTAGCAGAGAGGCGACACGATGGACTCTCGGCAGCAGCTTACTCGCCGATTGCCGCTTCCCGCGTAGCACGGTGACTTCATGGCGGTATCCTTTGTTCTCCAATCCCGCATAGCCTTCCCAGCCGTCGGTGTGCACGAGGCTGCCAGGTTGGATAGCTTCTTCGACAAAGGCTTCCAAGCTCGCCGCTGAGGCATCCGCGATCCGACGGAGCCGGATGCGACCCATACCGCGCCCATCCTCCTCGGCAGCAACCGCAACTAACGCTTTGCCAACCATTTCGCGACCTCGGACGCCGACTCCGCCCACATACGTTTCGTCCACCTCCACCCGGCCGACCAGCCGATTGCGACCGGGGCGTTTCGTCCACCTCCACCCGGCCGCAACCAGCCGGACAACGTCAAGGGCTTGCGGGTGTCCTGGAAAATCGTGCCCGCCGTGCGACCGGGGCGCGTTTGCTGGCCCATGGCGCGGCGGAACTCCGGCCAGCGCAGCTTCAGCAGGTACTCCCCACGCCTCCTCGGTCGAGAATCCAGCTTCCAACTCGACGAGGTTTCGGGGGTTTCGCGACCAACTAAATACCCCGCCCCTCTTCGACTCCGCCCACATACGCGACCGTGAGGTCCGCCGGTTTCGTCCAGGTAGTAGTCCAAATACTCCTCCACCCGGCCGACCAGCCGATTGCGACCGGGGCGCACCATGGCGCGGCGGAACTTGTGCAGCCAGGTCCAGCGGATGCGACCCATACATCGGCAGCAACCGCAACTACGCTTTGCCAACCATTTCGCGACCTCGGACGCCCTCTTCGACTCCGCCCACATACGTTTCGTCCACCTCCACCCGGCCGACCAGCCGATTGCGACCGGGGCGCACCATGGCGCGGCGGAACTTGTGCAGCCAGGTCCAGGCGGTTACATAGCTACCCAAACCCAAGACCCGCTGCAACTCCAGCGCGCTGGCCCCGCCTTTTTGCGTTGTCACCCACCAAGCCGCCCGGAACCACAACGTCAAGGGCTTGCGGGTGTCCTGGAAAATCGTGCCCGCCGTCACCGAGGCCTGGTAACCGCAGTCGGCGCAGAGCAGCAGATTGCGTTTGCTGGCCCATGAGGACTGGATCCCACAGCGCGGGCACACGAACCCCTCCGGCCAGCGCAGCTTCAGCAGGTACTCCCGGCACGCCTCCTCGGTCGAGAATCGAGCTTCCAACTCGACGAGGTTTCGGGGGTAGTCCTCCTTCATGCCCCCAACCACAACATATTGTGGCTACTGGAGTCAACTAAATACCCCATTAAGGCCGAATTCCCGGAAGCCGTCTGCTGTAAAATGGAGGTACGACTTCTCGGTGGGCAACCGAGTTCCTTGCGACCCATGCGGAGTGGGCGAGGATTCACGAAGCCTGGAGGTGTCCCATGACGGCGGCGGTGTTGTTCTTGTTGGCGCTGCTCCCCCAGCTCGTCGACCGCACGAAGGAGCCAATTCAACTCGCGCCTCCTTCGCACGAGCTTTCCTACGAAAAGCGGGCTGACATCTTCATGGCCCGCAAGATGTATCGGGAGGGGGTCGAAACTTACCAGCTCGCCCTCAAGCAGCAAGAATCTTCTCACGTCTACAACAAGCTGGGGATTGCCTATCATCACCTGATGATGTTCCCCAACGCGACAAGGTCGTACCGGAAGGCGGTCAAGCTCGACAAAGAACATTCTCGGGCGATCAACAATCTGGGGACGGTCTACTACGCGCAAAAGAGGTACAAAAAAGCGATTCGACAGTACAAGAAGGCTCTCAAGGAAAGTCCGAATTCCGCTTCCATCCACAGCAACCTCGGCACGGCCTACTTCGCGCGCAAAAAACACAAAGACGCCACTCGGGAATACCTTCAGGCCCTGCTGTTGGACCCTCTCGTCTTCGAGCGCCGCAACACGATGGGCACCTTGCTGCAGGAACGCAACGTCAGGGACCGGGCTCAATACAACTACTTCATGGCAAGGATCTACGCCTCAGCGCAGGTGTTCGACAAGTCGTTGCTCTATTTGCGCAGGGCGTTTGAGGAAGGCTACAAAAAGCGCAAGAAGGTCGCCGAAGACCCGGTCTTTGCGCCACTGCTGGAGAACCCCGTGTTTCAGCAGCTTGTGTTTTCCGATCAGACTACCGCCCAACTGCGCTAACCCGGGGGGCTAACCACAATACTGTTCAGTTAGCAGTTCCGCGGAGGGTCTTGATGGAGTGGCGGGTGCTCTTGTTTCGGGCATCAATGAACGCCCGCGCCACACAGTGCTCTGCTGCAGAAGTGTAAGTAAGCGTTGAGCACCCCAAGCAAGCGCAACGAAGCAATGGAGGACCCTATCGCCTGCGTCGGCCGCCGGGTGGCAAGAAAGCGGGTTAGCGCCGACTTGGCCGCTCCCAATCCCTGAAATCCGCGAAGTTTCTAAATCAGTCCGGAACTTTCAGATTTTTATTCCCTTTGATAACAACAACATCTCCTTCCCGGCGTCCGGAAACCCGCTCCCCGTCGGCTATCATGGAAGCAGAGAAAGAAGAAGCAGAGAAAAAAATCGCGGCCTCTCCCAGGCGCCGAAACCGAATTCCCAACCGCCCCAACCGGCTGCAGGGGCGTAGCGTGCTACGCCCGCAAACCTGCCCCAGCAAGAAAGCATTGGCGTCAGAAGAAAATGACGAGAAGCACGACTTTATGGCACGTAACAAGGCACGGTCTGCCACGCTCAGAGTCCAAAAAAGAAGCGGATGATCATGAAGAAGTCATTGATTCTTATGCAGCTTACAGGCGATCTAGTGGTTCCGGCCCCACCCCAAGAACCACAAAATCGCCATATCTCTGCCATATTCTGCCATTCTCTGCCAAATCCATAGCTAACACGTAGTAAACAAAGATCTTACGAAATCGTCATGGGCGGAGGCGTACCGGATAGGTAACTGTGGAGCGGTTAGCCCGCATTTCTCGCCGCCTCGCCGGGCCTGGCCCTCGTGATGGGCTGCTCCAGAGTCCGGTCTATTTCATCGTCTCTTGCCGCACCGTGATCGAATCGATGTAGTCGAGATCGAGGTCATAACCAAAACCGGGCCCCTCAGGTGCTTTGATCGTCCCCTGAGGGCTCACCTCGACGGGTGGCTTGACGATGTCCCGATTCCAGTAGCGCTTGCTGGCCGACACATCACCGGGAAGCGTGAAGTTGGCGAGCGTCGAGAGGGCGATATTGTGGGCGCGGCCGATGCCGCTCTCGAGCATCCCGCCGCACCAGACCGGTACGTGATGGGCGCGGGCGATGTCGTGCACGAGCAGCGCCTCGGAAAACCCTCCCAGGCGGCCGAGCTTGATGTTGATCACCCCGCAGGCCTGCATTTCGATGGCTTGCTCGGCGTGGCGGGCGCCGCGGATGCATTCGTCCAGACAGATCGGCGTCTTGAGCCGGCCTTGGAGTTTGGCGTGGTCGATGATGTCGTCGTGGGCGAGCGGCTGCTCGATCATCATCAAGTTGAATGCATCAAGCTGGCTGAGGTGTTCGGCGTCGCCAAGCGTATAGGCCGAGTTGGCGTCGGCCATGAGCGGGATCTCGGGAAACTTCTCGCGGACGGCGTCCATGACGCTGATATCCCAGCCCGGCTTGATCTTGACCTTGACGCGCTGGTAGCCGGCGGCGATTTCCCGCTCGATCAGGCCCAGCAATTGCTCGATGGAATCTTGGATCCCGATCGAGACGCCGCAAGGGATCTCGGCCCATGTGCCGCCGAGATGTTTCCAAAGGGGAACGTTGAGCGCGCGGGCCTCGAGGTCCCAAATGGCGGCTTCGAGTCCGCCGCGAGCCATGTTGTGGCCACGGATGCGGGCGCTGCGGGAGGCCGTTTCCGCGGCACTGCCTAGTTGCTGATGAAGCAGTTGAGGGACGACGAAGTCTTTCAGCAGCAGCCAGGCGGCATCGGTCCATTCTTCGTTGTAGAAAGGCCTCTCGCCGGCGGTGACCTCGCCCCAGCCGCTGACGCCATCGCTTTGAACTTCGACCAGCAGGATTCTGCGCTCGGTGGTGCGGCCGAAGCTGGTCTCGAAGAAATGGACCAGCGGCATGCGGATTTCGCGGAGCGTGATGCGGTCGATGGTCATTGAGGGAATCGTTGAGCCGTTGAGCCGTTGAGCCGTTGAGCCGTTTTCCGTGAACGCTTTCGGTGAGATGCCTACAGTTTGGCTAGCTGGAAGATGCCGGCGGCACTGCTTATCTGGTAGCCGACTACGGTGAGTTCCTTTGCCAGGTATTCCTGAAATTCTTCCCGGACTTTGGTTTGAATCTCTGTTGCTTTCCCGCCATCGGTTTTTCGCAGCCCGGCAATTTCTGAAGGAATCTCGATCGTTGCCGCAATGGCGGGAGACTCCAGCGGCGGGCCGTCGATCATTCTCTCGACGCGCTCGCTTGTGACGTGCCACTCGGCTACCAGCCGGTCGGTCGGCAGCCCCCCTTGAAGGCGGCTCGATGTGATGCCGTACTGGTTGGGCAGAAAGCGACGCACGATGACTCCGAGGCGCTCGATGTTGAAATAGGCGTTTCGAATCTCAAGCGGATCGAAGGTCCACTGGATCAAGTCGATGCCGGCCCGGACAGCTTGTTGGCGCTGAAAAAGCTTGATCCGGCGCCCCACCCGGCGATTCTGGTATGCAGGCAACACGCCGGTCATGTGGCTGTGCCAATACGGCCTGTTCCCATCCTTCACGCCCGGAAAGGAGAGGCTGTAACCAATCATCTGCTCGCCAAGAAAAGCTCCCAGCACAAGCCCGCCGATCTCCTCCGCCACGGCGCACAAGCGCGGCGGGACGCAATCGGTTTCCGAGAAGCCCCACACTTGCATTTGCACCTCGAGGGTGGCGTGGAAGTCGGCGTGGTTGGTGAGCAGACGGACCTCGACGCCGGAGTCATTGGCTGATTTTTCCGTGCTCGGCATTTCCGCGATCGTTATTTCCTAGTTTCGGGGAACGGGACTCAATGTTTCTTGGCCTGCTGCCACAGCTCTTCCATTTCTTCAAGACCGGCGGACTCCATCGGCTTGCCTTGTTCGTGGAGCCGGCGTTCGACATACCCGAAGCGCTCGCGAAACTTCGCGTTCGCCCGCCGCAGCGCCAGCTCGGGGTTTACTTTCAAGTGTCTGGCGATGTTGACGGCCATGAAGAGCAGGTCGCCGACTTCCTCTTCCATCCGGCCCTCGCGATCCGTGGATTGCAAAGCCCGAGCTTGTTGAAGCTCCCCGATTTCTTCCTCGAGTTTTCCGATCAAATCGTCGAACCGCTGCCAGTCAAAGCCAGCCTTGGCCGCGGCTTTGCCGATCTGGCGGGCCTCGAGCATGGCCGGCTGGGAGCGCGGAACATCCTGGAGGATGGACCCGCCGCTCGGTGTGCCATTGGTGTCCTTGCGCTGCTTTTCCTCAGCCTTGATTTGCTCCCAGCGGTGCAGCACTTCTCCGGCGGTAGCCGCTGACTCATCGCCGAAGACGTGAGGGTGCCGCCGGATCAGTTTTTCATTGATGCTGGAAAGCACGTCGTCGATCGTAAACCTGCCGTCTTCCGATGCGATTTGAGCTTGAAAGACGATCTGGAGTTGCAGGTCGCCCAGCTCTTCGGCAAGCTGGCCCCAGTCCTCTCGCTCAATCGCGTCCAAGACTTCGTAGGTTTCTTCAACCGCGTAGGCGCGCAGTGTTTCGAGAGTCTGTTCGCGGTCCCAGGGACATCCCTCCGGCCCCCGCAGGAGGGCCATGATTTCAACGAGCCGCTGAAAGTTAGCCGACATATCTCAAACCGTTTAGGAACCATTTAGGATAGCCGAGCGGCAGGGGGCTGGGGACAGGAGCCGACGGGACTTTCGTCGGGGGGCTGCGGAAAAAAGTTGTGAATGCGGTTTCCTTGCGGGCTAGCGGCAATACTGTTAGAGGTCTCGATGCAGGCGATGACAGGCTACGTCGGCCCGGAGGCCGACGCGGCCCGCCGGGAGGCGCGCGCCACCTCAAGGTGACGCACCCCTTCGTACTTGCCGCGACACGGCCGTAATCAGGGCGGAATGAAAGCCCGTTGAAACGGGCTGAGGAACAACTTCGGGAGGGCTGCTCAACCGGCCCTAAAAGGACCGGCCTAAAGGAAACCAAACCACGTGAACGTGGCTCAACGGCTCTATTAATGTTCGCGCAATACGGTGTAGGGGCGCAGCGTGCTGCGCCCGCTCCAGCAAGGCATTCGCTGTGTCCGAAAACAACACAATATTCTGCGGGTATCAATAAGTGAACAGCATTGCGGCTAGCGGTGAAGCGTCGCTCGCGCCAAACCCCGGCAGCCTTGGCGCGGCTGCGGCCGCAACCTGCTAGATTCTTACCGAGGAGACCAGGATGACTGCGGGTGGTTCCGCCGATGTGACTCAGCCGGGTTGGTTCCCGAGATTCTTGAGACTACCCTTGAGAGTGATTGTTGTGCTCGCGTCCGTGGCGATGACCACTGCCGCGCGGAGTGTTGACGAGCAGTTCGAGGAACTCGGCAAGCGTTACGTCGACGAGTTTCCGGCTCTGTCGCCGGTTTCGGCGACGCTGCTGGGCGACCACCGCTTCGACTCCAAGCTGGGCGAGGTGGGGCCCGAGGCGCGCCGCCGCGAGGCCGCGTTCTCCCGCCGGTATTTGGAGGAGCTGAGCCGGATCCCTCGCGAATCTTTGTCCCGAGCCAATCAAGTCGATGCGGCATTGCTCGAACACGAGCTGCGCTACGGCCTTTGGCGACTCGAAGAACTGCGCGAGTGGGCATGGAATCCGCTCGTCTACACCAGGCTCGCGGGAAGCGCCATCTACGGGCTCATGGCGCGGGAGTTCGCACCATTGCGCCAGCGGCTCAACAGCGCCGCGATGCGGCTGGAGCAGTTTCCGCGCCTGCTAGAGCAGATCCGCAGCGAACTTGAGCCCGCCGAAGTTCCCAAGATTCATGCCGAGACCGCCGTCAAGCAGAACCGCGGCGTTCTCTCGATCCTGACTCACATGGTCGAGCCGCGGCTGGGTTCTCTCCCCGCGAACGAACAGGACCGTCTTCGGGAAGCGATAAAGACGGCCGCCGCCGCCATCGACGAACACCAGCGATGGCTCGAAAAAACAGTGTTGCCCAAGGCCAATGGGAACTTCCGCATTGGAGCGGAAACGTTCGACAAGAAGCTGGCGTTCCGGCTCCACTCCGCCATGACGCGGGCGGAGATCCGGCGCCGCGCCGAGTCGGAGCTAAAGCGGGTTCGCGATGAAATGTACTCGGTTGCGAAAGGAATCTATCGGCGCGAGTACGAATACACGGAATGGCCCAAGGCGCCTTCGGAAGCCTACCAGCAGGCGATCATCCGGGCGGCTTTGGAGGTGGCCTATCGCCAGCTTCCTCCCCGCGACAAGCTTGTCGAGACGGCCAGAGAACAGCTTGATCAAACGACTGCATTCGTTCGGCAAGCGGGCTTCGTCAGCGTGCCGGACGACCCGGTCGAAATCATCGTCATGCCGGAGTTTCAGCGAGGTGTCTCGCTGGCTTATTGTGATTCACCGGGACCGCTCGATGCCGGGCAAAAGACGTTCTACGCGGTGGCGCCTCTGCCGCAAGACTGGACCGAGCAGCAGGTGAATTCGTTTCTACGCGAGTACAACGTGTTTTCTTTGCAAAACTTGACTGTTCACGAGGCGATGCCGGGCCACTATTTGCAGATCGCGCATTCGAACCGCTATCCGTCGACGTTGCGTGCGGTTCTCTCCTCCGGTGTCTTTATTGAGGGTTGGGCGGTTTATGCCGAGCACCTCATGGTCGAGCACGGCTACCTCGACTCCGACCCGCTGATGCACCTGATCGTCCTGAAATGGTATCTGCGGGGAATCGCCAACGCGCTGATGGACCAGGCGATTCACGCCGGGTCGATGACGCGGAATGAGGCCATGAAACTGATGGTCGAGGACACGTTCCAGGAGGAGCGGGAAGCCGCCGCGAAATGGGTTCGCGCCCAACTGACGTCGGCGCAGCTCTCGACTTATTTCGTCGGTTTCTTGCAGCACCTGGATATGCGGAACGAGGCCAAGGCTGCTTGGGGCGAGGAGTATTCGGACAAGAGGTATCACGATACGGCGCTGTCGTTCGGCTCGCCGCCGGTGCCGTTTGTTCGGGCGCTGCTGCTGGATCTGCCGATTCCGGAGTAGCAGGCGGATGGTCGGCGTTGCAGCGACTGTTAGGCCATGACACGCTGCTGACGACCGAGATCTACCTCAACCTCTCGCCCGAGCACGTTGTCCAAGAGTTTCAGCAGAAGTGGTGACCACGGCGCTGTCGATCGCTGGGTGTGGCGGGACTGGAGTCGGACCGTCTTGACACCCCCCACAAGTTCGGGGTACAACTGTCTCAGCCACACGCAACTAAAGTCTCCGCGCCTTTATGAACAAAAACTTCTTATTTCTCGCTGGAGCACTGCTCATCGTCGCTGTTGGTGCGGTTGTGGCACAGGAGAGTTCTCGGGCCCCTCGGCCACCTTCACGCTCGCGCCAGCGATCTCTTCAGCCCAGAATCACCTGGTCACAACCCAGCCTAACCCTCACCCTGTCCCGCGGCGAAAGCAAGACCCTGGCTCTCCGCTTCCGAAGCAATCGCGAGTTGCAAAATGTGCTTCTCGAACCCGAACCGCGCATCGCCCCATTCCTAAGTTTTTCTCCCAGCGCCCTAGCGAGAGTCTCTGCCGGGTCACTACAGACCGTAGAGTTAACCGTCGCAGTCCCTCCAGGTGCCGTCCTGGGCACCTACAAGGGAGCCGTCCGCGTGCGAACCGGCATGACGACTTTGTCTCCGAGCCTGGGAATTTCATTCAACGTCTGGGAGCAATTTACGAACCCATTGCAGACCTATAGCGTCGCCTATCCCCCAGAGTTGACCCCGTACCAGCTGGGCAAGTACAAAACTGTTTTTTCCAGCCAAGATCTTGGGCTTGATGGTGACGTGATCGGCCCAATTGAAGTGTTTCTGCTCCCGACCTCGCTCGACGACGAGCTTGCTCATCTACGCTCGATCGTTGTTTTGGACTATGACGAGCACGACCTATTAGTACAAGGTGTACCCGCTAAGAGGGTCACGGGCCTTCTCAGCCCCAATGTCTTCGGTTGGGGAAATCGCCGTCATGGGTTCGTGCTGTTCCGACACGGAGGACAGACGTACAAGCTCCAATACAATGTCGAGGACCCAGAAGTCCTCAGCGCTTTCGATCACATGCTCCAGAGTTTTCGCTTTCTTCCATAGCACCCATTTGGAGGGTACACACATTCCGCACATCACCCAGATCGGTCGAACTCTTCTTCTCGGGTTGATCGCCTCCGCTTTGGGTTCCGCACAGACGCTTTCTGATGGCTTCGACTATCCCGTTGGAAACTCCGTCGTTACCGCCGCTAACGACGGCGACGGTTATTACCTCTTTCAAGGGTTTGGAACCGGCGGTCACTTAGGAGAAGACTGGAATGGTGAAGGAGGAGGCAACTCCGACTGGGGAGATCCGGTCTATGCCGTCTCGAACGGGACCATCGTCTACGCTCAAAATGCTGGCCCCGGGTGGGGTAATATCGTCATAATTGAACACCTCCTCCCGGACGGCTCCAGGATACTTTCCTTCTACGCGCACCTCGACGAAATTCTCCGATCTCAGGGCGACGTGTCCAAGGGGCAGCAAATAGGCACAATTGGTCGTGGCTACCACTATGGTGGAGATGTCTACGACTATATTGCACACCTACATTTTGAGATTCGAACCGATCCCACCAACCTCTCTCCCGGCTCCGGCTATAGCCCAGACAGCACTGGCTGGGCTTCCCCCTCGACGTTTATCGAGGGTAATCGCACCCTCCAACCCGCTCTCACCGGCACCGTCACTACGCAAGCCACGCTCAATGGGGCTCCCTGGTCCGGCCCTATCGAGTACAACATCGTTGGTCCCCAGGGCGTTCTCATTGGCCAGGCAGTTCCGGCGAGCACCCCAAACCTGCCACCAGGCCAGTACACAATGCTTTATAAGCAGGGCGGTCCTGCTACCTTCAAAGGTTTTGTCGTGTTCGACGATTCTTTTGAAGGTGTCGCCCCTTCCACCTCGCAGACCCTCGACCCAGGCGCGACCATCACCTTCACGCTGCAGTTCCTCTTCACCCATATCCTCCAATGTACGTTCAATGCAAATGCACAAGACTGCATCATCGCCTGTCAGGATAGAGGTGTCGAAGCCGTCGAGAGATGTGTGCTTCTCGAACCCTCTAGCCCCGAGAGAGCGGAATGTTTCAGAAAGTTTATCATGGAAATGGGGTATTTAGTTGACTCCAGTAGCCACTACATCTTGGGGGTGGGGGTGCCGGCCCTGGTGGCCTCGACCATTGTCTTATAGGGAGCAGGGTCGGCGGCGACCGCCTGCTGGAGGAGGCGATAGAAAAGTTTGCCGCGCGACCGTGAGGTCCGCCGGTTGAAGCGGAACGTGAACTCGTCCAGGTAGTAGTCCAAATACTCGTGACTGACAGCCCCCTGGTGGGTCCCCAACAGCCAGCGCTTTAGCACCTGAATTATGCACAGATTCGCTTTGCGAGTGGGTCCCCAACAGCCGCGCTGCGTTCGTAGCGGCTTGACGGCCGTCGTAAGGTGGGAGCTCGGCAACTGGTCTTTTGGCTTCTCCGTCCCCGGTTTCCCCTCCCGCCCAGAATCCGCGTCGGCAAAACCCCGCTCCGAAGTGGCGTGTTTCCAGTACGTTGCGGCCAGTGCATAAAATTTTATGCATAGCGCATAGCCAGGCTCTCAGATCAACGCCCTCTCGACTACCGGCGGCAAGCCGCCGTAGGGAGTCGGCTTCCTGCCGCGGAAGTTGTCAAGGCGTGGATGCCCCGATTTTATTGGGCTGCGAGACCGTCACGGCTGGGCCTTGTTTGACGGCCCTTTGGGAGCTATGCTGTTTTCGCTTGGTAACCATTTGGGTGACCTCCTTTGGGTTGGCTGGTGAAGCTGGAATCTTTGCCAGCCTACCTTTTTACCCCATGTTTTCGGGCGTTCCCCAATGGTCCCTTGCGGCTCAGCCCTCCTCAGATGCACCCCGCAATGCATAATTCAGGTAGCAGAGAGGCGACACGATGGACTCTCGGCAGCAGCTTACTCGCCGATTGCCGCTTCCCGCGCAGCACGGTGACTTCATGGCGGTATCCTTTGTTCTCCAATCCCGCATAGCCTTCCCAGCCGTCGGTGTGCACGAGGCTGCCAGGTTGGATAGCTTCTTCGACAAAGGCTTCCAAGCTCGCCGCTGAGGCATCCGCGATCCGACGGAGCCGGATGCGACCCATACCGCGCCCATCCTCCTCGGCAGCAACCGCAACTAACGCTTTGCCAACCATTTCGCGACCTCGGACGCCCTCTTCGACTCCGCCCACATACGTTTCGTCCACCTCCACCCGGCCGACCAGCCGATTGCGACCGGGGCGCACCATGGCGCGGCGGAACTTGTGCAGCCAGGTCCAGGCGGTTACATAGCTACCCAAACCCAAGACCCGCTGCAACTCCAGCGCGCTGGCCCCGCCTTTTTGCGTTGTCACCCACCAAGCCGCCCGGAACCACAACGTCAAGGGCTTGCGGGTGTCCTGGAAAATCGTGCCCGCCGTCACCGAGGCCTGGTAACCGCAGTCGGCGCAGAGCAGCAGATTGCGTTTGCTGGCCCATGAGGACTGGATCCCACAGCGCGGGCACACGAACCCCTCCGGCCAGCGCAGCTTCAGCAGGTACTCCCGGCACGCCTCCTCGGTCGAGAATCGAGCTTCCAACTCGACGAGGTTTCGGGGGTAGTCCTCCTTCATGCCCCCAACCACAACATATTGTGGCTACTGGAGTCAACTAAATACCCCATTCATGGAAAATGACCTGTGCGGTTTCGCTTGCACGGATCAGTGTGATCGTTTCGTAGGGGGCGCCTGTGTGGGGCTGTGTCAGGATAAATTCCTTGAAGCCCTGGCGGTATGCCACTCTATAACTGACAACGCCCCGCGTGAGGTTTGCCGCCTGGAAACCTATGAAGCAAGGATTGACTGCTTTGCCTCATGTGGATTTTTGAGGTGAAGCAAAACTCTTTTTTCTCCCGCTTGCTAAGACCCTGGGGATTGTGTAGTACTCAAAGCGCCTAGATAGCCTCTCCCGTTGGGGAGATCGGGGGAGATCGGGCGGTAGATCGGGGTAGATCGGGGGTAGATCGGGGGGGTAGATCGGGGACAGCTCCCGAACCTCAGCATTCGGTAGATCGGGTAGATCGGGGGTAGATCGGGGACGGGTAGATCGGGGACAGCTCCCGAACCTGGTAGATCGGGGACGGTAGATCGGGGACAGCTCCCGAACCTCAGCATTAGGCCCCGGCGGACCGCGATTTCGGGGGCGGACCGGGCGGTTTGCGCCGCAGCGATCGTCCTGCCCGCTGCTCCAGTTCCGCCACAAAACGGTCATCTCCGAACGGATTTCCGGAACGAGTCGCCGCCCGAATCTCATCTGTTGCGTCCGCTCCGCCGGCCAGCGCCTCGCCCCAATCGTTCGCGGAACAAATTTCTCTCCAGCTCCCGAAATCAATTGTTCCCGATGGGTCCCCTCCCTCGGCATGGGCCCGCGCGCTCGACCACGGGTACTCCTCAGCCTGTCCGGCCAGTCCGGCGCGAACCGGGTTCAAGTCCACGTACAGCAGCGCCCGCACCAGGTGCGTCCGGCCTAAAGGACACGAATAAAAGCGGTTCTGCCACAAATGCCCTGTCCGCCCGCGGCGCCGGTTGAAGCGCTGAGTGTAGCGCGAGTGACACTGGCCCAGGGCGCGGGCAAGCGAATCGGGCCGCTCGGGAATCGCCACTAGATGGATGTGATTCGTCATCAGGCAATAGCCGAGCAGCGTGACGCCGCAGCGCCGCGAGCGTTCGCGCGGAGTTTCAAGATAGAAGCGCCGGTCGTCGTCGAGCAGGAAGACATCCTGGCGGTTGTTGCCCCGTTGCGTGATGTGATGCGGCACGCCCGCCACCACCCGGGCCATCCGAGCCATTTGGTTCGCGGTGAGAATTGCTATTTTCGCACAGTTCGCGCTCGGTGAGCCGAGGTTCGGGAGCTGTCCCCGAATCGCCCCCCGAATCGCCCCCGAATCGCCCGGACCGGCTGAGAAATTCATCCGGTTGGGCAACTACTCATTTGGTCAGAATATCGTCTTAGTAACTTTTATTACTCCAGCTACGAGGTCGTCAACCTGATCCGCCGAGGGCTCTGACTTCTTGCTGTGATCGCATAGGTTGCGGATGTCCCCCAGATGCTGTATGAAGCGCCAATCCGGAAGTTCGATGACATTCGCGCCTTTCAAAGCGTCGTTCAGACTAGCGATGGTTGGCTTTCTCTTTGCGGGCTTAGTGCCGTGGTTGTCGCATACCTGTGCTAGGTGTCGCTCAAGAACCACGCCCGCTAGAGCACCTGCAGCCCGATTGAACTTGTGTTTTGCAAGCTCTTTCGCTGCGTCTAATTCTGAGTCGAAAAGATCTGCTTGGACCAGCTGACGGATGTCGAAGAGAGAGCTCTCGAAGCGTGCTTTCACTGATGTCAGAATGGCTACTTGCTGCCGGAGGTGCGGGCTAGCCGCCTCCAGGCCCACGACCTTGACCTGTTGGAGGCCGGACTGACGAGTGACACCTAAACCTTGAAGATAGTCGTCGATTCGGTAGCTCTCGTTCGTGAGATCTTTACGGCCTTTCGGTTTTTCGTAGTGTCGAACGAAATCTTCAAGCCGATCTGGCAAGAGCAGCCTAATCAAGGCCTTCGCCTCCGAGTACCAAGCCTGGTATTGGTCTCGGAACGACGGAAGTGTTTTCAAGAACTCTTTTCCTTTCTTATCGCCAAGCTTTTTCTTTGCCGATCTGCTCAACTCGTCAGGATCGAGGGCGTAATTCATGGAGTTTTGTAGATCTCGTCCCTTGTTCAACAGGTTGTCAAGATCTTTCTTGTACCGATCTAGGTTCGAAAGCATGGCCGCTCCGCAAGCTCACTCCGCCGGTGGTGCTCGTCACTCTGTTCTTTAGGATGTATTCGCCTGCCTAATCCAATTTTTCCAGGTGCTTCCGACAGGCGTCGGGTTCATTATGCCAGGTTGACCTAGACGGGGGATCGGGGGGGATCGGGGGGGGGATCGGGGACAGCTCCCGAACTGGAGTGCGGGCGGAAAATGGAGCCGGGGCTGATGGGGACAGTCACCGGGTTTTATTGTCAACTTTTGCGGAACCGCCCGCAGCAGCCGCGAGCCACGAACTCCCCACCCAACGGCCGAACCGGCTACCGACACGCCACTTTGGCCCCAAAAGACCGCTCCCCCCCAGAACCGCAAATCACCCCAACTCAGTCACGGATAAATTGAAAATATAGTCCCTTTGTATTCAACAGGATTACCCGCCGCCCGCAAGGAATCCCAAGATCGACTTGTTATCCTAAAAGCGGCCAAACCAACAATGACTCAGTTGCAACTTAAAGCAGAGAACAACCATTCCACGGCCTCGCCGGGACCCAAAAGCCAGAAAGCCTCTCACAGACTCTCAAATACTCTCATTGAAAAAAGCCAACCCTTATAAATGAACAACTTACAACAAAACAGAAAAAGACCATTGAAGCTCTTTTGCCAACGAATACGATCGATAGAGCGGCAAAGAGAGCAAATGTGAGTGAAGCATCCATTTATCGCTGGATGAAACAGAAAAGCTTCCAGACTGCCCTCAGAGCAGCCCGGCGGGACATTCTTGCCCAAACCACCACCCGCCAGTCAGCGTGGATGACTACGTGCGCTAGGCGCTTGCCGCCACCACATCGACAAAAAATTGTCGATGTTGCGTAAGTCATTTTTTTCAACTGCCCCGAAGGGCCACCTTTTCGGAGCGCAGTCTCCGAAAAAGCCTAGATACTAGCCAGGCGCCTCTGAGGATTTTGTTGCAGAAAGAGGGGCGTGCAAACGCACTCCCCGAGGAAAAGCCCGTTGAAACGGGCTGAGGAACGAAGTCAGGAGAGGCTTGTGAACCGGCCCTAAAAGGACCGGCCTAAAGGAGACCAAGCCACGTGAACGTGGCTCATGCCGATAGGCCGCACGCCACCAAAATGCTGAAAACTCCAGGTCTGGGTCCGTATCCGCACCACCCAAACTCCCCACGAATGAAATTTCAAACGTCTTTGACTAGGAATACCCACAGTGGAAGCCCAAAACTTGGTCAAATGGAAGTTTGGGTGTCAAGGAACAAGCAAGGAGACTCATGCCAGGAGAGTACGTAAGCTCGCTTTTTGGATTGGATGGTCAGGTCGCGGTTGTGATCGGCGGCACCGGAGTACTCGGTGGCGCTCTGTGCGAGGGGCTGGCTCAGGCAGGCGCCTTCGTTGTCGTTGCGGGCCGGTCACAAGAACGCGGGGAGGCGCGGGCGGCGGCGATCCAGAGTCTGGGAGGCAAGGCCGGATTCACTGCTGTGGATGTCACCTCGCGGGCTTCGATTCAAGAGTTGCTGGACACCACTCTCGCGGTGCACAAACGAGCCGACATCCTTATCAACTGTGCCGGGGTCAACTCGGCGACGTCCTATGAAAAGATCACCGATGAAGACTGGGGACGGGTGATCGAGACCAATCTCACGGCCACGCATTGGGGCTGCCAAATCTTCGCGCCTCGTATGGCGTCGCAGCCCGACGGCGGATCGATCCTCAATATCGGCAGCGTGAGCTCGCACCTGCCGCTGTCGCGCGTCTTCGCTTATTCCGCTTCGAAGGCGGCGGTCGTCAACTTGACGCAAAACGTGGCGCGCGAGTACGGCGAGAGGGGAGTGCGCGTCAACGCGCTTTGTCCGGGATTCTTCCCGGCCGAACAGAACCGCAAGATCCTCGACAAACAGCGCGTCGAAAAGATCATGAGCCAGACTCCGATGGCTCGTTTCGGCGAGCCCGAGGAACTGATCGGGGCTGCCTTGCTGTTGCTTTCGCGCAAAGCGGGCAGCTTCATTACCGGGACTGCACTCTATGTCGACGGGGGTTTTACAGGGATGCGGTTCTGATCCGACTTTGTTTTTGAGCGCCGTCGGCGTTGGCAAACGAGTCGTCTGACAATCCAAACCCTTCCCCCTGACGCCGACAAGCCGCAGCCATCGATCATGGTCGCGTCTCCTATCCCGTCACCCCTGTGGTCCCGCTTGAGCGCGGACTTCCGTCCGCGCCTCTGTCCGGCCGTCTGAAGCTTCCTGCCACAGTCGAGGCTCTCCTTCCGCGGCCTTGGTCTCGATTGACACGCTTCGGATCGTCTGGAATCATGAAAACTCACGATGAGCGAAATACGCCGAAGGTGCACGGTTGGGCTGGTCCAAATGACGGCTGAACGGGACCGCAAAGCCAATCTCGAAAAGGCGATTGTCCGCATCCGGGAAGCCTCGCGGCAGGGAGCCCAAATCATTTGCTTGCAGGAGATTTTTACTTCTCCTTATTTCTGTCAGGAAGAAGACCACAGTTGGTTTGATACGGCCGAGGAAATTCCAGGGCCGACGACCGGCGAGTTGTCGAGAGCGGCGAAGGAATCGGGTGTGGTCGTCATCGGCCCGGTGTTTGAACGGCGTGCGGCTGGGCTCTATCACAACTCGGCGGCCGTGATTAATGCCGATGGAGCGCTGCTGGGCCTCTATCGCAAGATGCATATTCCCGACGATCCGCTTTACTACGAGAAGTTCTATTTCACTCCGGGGGACTTGGGGTTTCAGTCCTTCCAGACTCGATTTGGACGTATCGGTGTGTTGATCTGCTGGGACCAATGGTATCCGGAAGCAGCACGGCTAACCGCTCTGCGCGGGGCGGAGATTATCTTCTATCCCGCCGCGATCGGTTGGCATCCTTCGGAAAAGGCGGAATTTGGGGAATCACAATTTCAGGCCTGGCGGACGATCCAGCAGTCACACGCAATCGCAAACGGCGTCTTCGTGGCGGCGCTGAACCGGGTGGGCCTGGAGCGTACGCTGGAAGGCTCGGGCTCGAAACCAGCCGGCTACGAAGGGATCGAGTTTTGGGGCGGCTCGTTTGTCAGCGATCCCTCGGGCCAGATCCTCGGGGAAGCGGCACGGGACCGGGAAGAGCTGCTGATTGTGGAGTGCGACCTCGGCTTGATCGAGCAACAACGGCAGCACTGGCCGTTCTTGCGCGACCGGCGTGTTGACGCCTATCAGGGCATTGGGCGACGCTTCCTCGACGAGCAGGGCTGACGGCATGGCTCGTCCTTCCCCGTCGCGTGCGCGGACTGGCTCAGCGAATCCGCCGCCGCGGACACCGCAATCGCTCGGCTTCCGCATGCCGGCCGAATGGGAGCCTCACGAAGCCACCTGGCTCGCTTGGCCTCACTACACGCAAGACTGGCCCGGCAAGTTCGCGGCCATCCCATGGGTGATCGCCGAAATGGTGCGACACCTGCACCGGCACGAGCTGGTACACATCGTGGCCGGGGACGCCCGCAGGCGGCAGCGCGCGTCGGAAGTTCTCGATCGGGTGGGGGTCGATCTTTCAAGAGTTGAGTTTCACCGCTTCGCAACCGACCGTTCGTGGCTGCGTGATTCCGGGCCGGTTTTCGTGACGAACGGCCGGGAAGCCGGCGCTACCTGCTGGCGGTTTAACGGCTGGGCTAGATACCACAACTGGAAGAAGGATTCGCGGCTGGCGGGCAAGATCACGACAGCGACTGGCGCCCGCGCTTGGCGGCCTCGCTGGAAGAATCGGCCGGTAGTGCTGGAGGGCGGAAGCATCGACGTAAACGGGCGCGGCACGCTGCTGACGACCGAGCAGTGTTTGCTCGGAGAGAGGCAAGTCCGTAACCCGGGCATGGGCCGCGAGGACTACGAGCAAATCTTTGCCGAGTATTTTGGGGTCCGCAAGGTGCTGTGGCTGGGAAGCGGCATTGCCGGCGACGACACCGGCGGCCATGTGGATGATCTAGCGCGGTTCGTCGCGCCACGCACGGTGGTGACCGTGGTTGAGCCGAATCCAGACGACGAGAATTATCGACCCCTTCGCGAAAATCTGCGCCTGCTGCGAGCGATGACGGATCAGGACGGGCGGCCCCTTGAAGTCGTTGAGCTGCCGATGCCGCGGCCGCTGTTTTTCGACCGCTGTCGGCTGCCGGCAAGCTATGCGAACTTCTATGTGGCGAACCAGGTGGTCTTGGTCCCCACCTTCAACGACCCCAACGACCGAACAGCGCTGGACATCGTGCGGAAGCTGTTTCCCGAGCGCTCGGTCGTGGGCATTCACTGCGCCGATCTTGTCTGGGGATTCGGGACGATCCACTGCAGCACGCAGCAGCAGCCGAAGGCGCCATGAATGAATTAGGTGATCGAGATCCGTTGTCCACAAATCTCCGCCGCCCGGCGCCGGCGGGATCTCACTCAACGCTCGCCAGCTTGTCTTGATAATGCCGGCGGGCCTGGTCAATCATTTCTTTCGCTTTGGCGCGGTTCTCGCCGGGGCCGAAGTTGTCCCGCTCGACGAGGTAGGCCCAGAGACGGTCCGTCCAGCGGCGGCTTCTGGTAGTAGCCGCCGTTGTAGTTGGTATGGAAGTGATTTTCGCCGCTGTACCAGCCGCGCTGGTTCCACTTCTACTCAGTCGAAGAGCTCGCGGTGGGCGGTCTCAACAATCGACACCACAGCGGGATGTTTCAGCTTGCGATCGAGAGAGATGGCGTAGAATTGCTCCCGCACCGCCTCCAGGCGGCCGACTACGCGCACACCGTACTGTTGCCGGGTCTCTTTCTCAATCACGGTGGGTGCGGCGAATAAACCAGCTCCCGCCTGCCCGAACACTTTGAGCAACGCGCTGTCCTCAAATTCAGCGACAATCAATGGACGCATGCCTTTCGTGGCGAACCAATGGTCCAGTGACCGCCGGCGTGCCGTGTTTGCCGTGCGTAAGAGGAATGGGGCCCCATCGAGCGATCGAGGGAAGCGGCGCCGATAGGTGACCGCCAAGCTCTTCGCGCCAAATATCGAGACCCCGCACTCACCCAACTGGTGATGGAAGGCGCGTATTTGAACTTCCGGCCCGATCGGGGATTCGGACAAGACGAGGTCCAATTCATGAGCGGCCAGTTGGCCCAGTAAAGCGCCGGGTTTCCCCTCGTAACAGATGATATGGACCGGCTCGGGCAAGTTGAGGGCAGGTGCGAGGAAGCGGTAAGCCAGCAGCTTTGGAAACACATCCGTTACTCCAACTCTGAGCCGCACGGGCGCACCTGTCGGCCGGCCCTCCAATGTGTCGATGAGTTCTTGGCCGACTGGGAAAATCTCTTCCGCGTGGCGGTAGACAATACGACCGCTATCGGTGAGAACGAGCTTCCGCCCGACACGCCTGAACAGCTTGTGTCCTAAGTCCTTTTCCAGGGTGCGCAACTGGGCGGAGATGGTCGGCTGAGCCAAGCGCAGCTCCTCGCACGCGGCCGTGATCGTCCCCTTTTTTGCGACAACCCAGAAGTAGAGCAGGTGATGGTAATTGAGCCATCTCACAGCGCTGATGATACATCTAAATAATCTATAGGTCAATACAGCATTTTCTACTTTTCAAATGCACGGCACGTATTGTAGATTGTTTGAGTACCGGAAATGTGAATCCCGCTTGCATCGATCATTGCAAGGAGAAGTCCTTGATCGCTTACAACAGTACGTGTCAGGGTTGACACGTCGCCGAAGGAGTGTAGAGCTGTGCCATCTCAAGCAAAACAGAAACGGGTGCAACAGGCGCCATGCCGAAACTGCAACTTACTTACGCCGGCTTGGCGCGAGCTTTGCGTCCATTGTGGCGTTCCGCTGCCGGACGCCGGCGCCGCAGAGGCACAGGATCTAGATGGAACGCAAACCGCCCCCGGCGGCGCTAGAGGGGATTGTTTCCGGGTGCTTGCTTCGGGACGGTTGAGAGTTGGAGGAGGCAGCAGTGTGTGAAGGCTACGAAGAAGACCTCGAAATGTATGAGGAGGCTGAGGGGTCTCCCAGGAGGCAGCTCGACAACGAGACGCTGCTTTGTCCCATTAGCACGCTGAGCTACTCGAAGACCCCCCCGCAGGTGGGGCCTGACACGCAGGTGGCAGAAGCTCTGAAGGCAATGATCCAGAACGGGACCGGCGCTGTGCTGGTGGTCGAGCACGGCAAGGTCGCCGGCATATTTTCCGGGCGCGATGCGCTCAAGAAGTGTCTCTGTGGCGAGGAGTACTCCGATCGGCCTGTTCGCCATTTCATGACACCCGATCCAGAGTGCCTCACCCCCTATGATTCCATCGCTCTTGCGCTGAACTGCATGGTCCAGGCTGGTTATCGTCATGTCCCGCTGGTTAGCCCTAACGGGGCGCCTGTAGGAATGCTGCGTCTGCGGGACGTCGTCGGGTACGTGGCGTCCTTCTTCCCACGCGAGGTGCTTAACGCGCCGCCTCACAGCGAATGCAATCCTCCCGAGCGGAGAGCCGAGGGAGGGTAGCGCGGCGCGGACGTTGCGGTTCACCCTAGCAGCCCGTGGCGGAAGTCCGAGGACGCGAAAAAGGGGACAGCCAGCCAATTTCCTTTCGACGAAGCGCTGATTTTTAAATGGATTGGAGAAACGGAAATTGGTGGCAGTCCCCCTTTTTCGTCCGAGCACACTTTTAACCCATGAAGACGCAGACCGGGCTTCACGCTCTGCTGGTGATGCCGGAGCGTGACCGAGAGGAGCTTGTGCGGCAACTGCAAGCCTGCGGTGCGGATGTGCTGGTCGCTGCTGATTGCAAGCAAGCCCGCCGAGTGCTCCAAAGCCGGCCGGCACTGCATGTCGTCGTCACCGACCTGTCACTGGAAGATGGAAACTGGTGGATGGTTCGCGACGAAGTTGTACGCGCTAACCTCAGCGCCGGGGTTGTCGTCTGCCTGAGACGGGCCGATGGCGGTGTAACCGACATTCTCGAGGGTGGCGCTTCCCATGTGTTGATTGCACCCTACGAAAGGGAAGCGGTCCAGCGGGCCGTTGAAGCGGCTGCAGCCAGAAGTCACACCGCCTCTCGGGGGTTGCCCTACTAACGGCGCTTGTGTAGCCTGGAGGGGTAGGGCCGTGCTCTCCTCATCCAAACTCTTGCCGGGGTTAACCTCGTCAATGGCCAGCAAGTGGCTACAGTTTGCCGTTCGCTTACCGGCGCTGCTGGCTGTGTTCACGCTGCTCGTGATCACAACCTCCGCGGCCGCACCGGGACTCTTTCATGGCGATGGCCTGGACCACTGCTGCGAGTTCTGTCACCTCGGACACGGGTCGATTCTTCGTCCGTCGGCTGCCATCACTTTCCATGGCCCTCCACGGCTTATCTCCTGGATTGCGGTAGCGGGGCCCGCCGGACAAGCCGACCATTCTTGCGAGTTCACTCACTCTCGCGCACCCCCGCGCGAAGCCTAATTTTCTTGCGAGCGCCTGCACTCCGCCGCAGGCTATCCCCGCCGTTCCAAAAGGCTGGGAGCTGATGTTCGCATCTGACCCATTTCGAACGAGAAGCGAAGAGGCAAGGACTTCATGCACAACGTGCATCACAGCCGCCGGTCGCCGGCGGCCCTGGTCTTGTTGATCGGCTGGGCGTTTGTCGCCTGCCGCTCTCTCCCCGCGGCCCAGGACCAAGGCTGGATCGAAGGAAAGGTCACCCTGGCCGAGACGGGCGAGCCGCTGCACGGAGCAGCCGTTCTGCTTATCGAGCTTGGCCGGGCCGCCACTAGCGACGGCGAGGGCCACTATCAGTTTGACGGCGTGCCGCCAGGGCGCTACAGCCTGCTGGCGCACCTGGACAGCATCTTTACCGAAGACGCCAAGACCATCACGGTCACGCCAGGAACCGCATCCACATTGAACTTCTCTCTGCAGCTTGCCGTGATGAAGTACCAGGTCAACGTCACGGCGGGCGGCGAGCAGCAAACCGCATTCGAGTCCTTCCAGAGCGTCGAGTCACTCGATTCCTACGATCTGGCCGAGTCCGTTGCTTCCTCGCTCGGCGAGGTGCTGGGAAACAAGCCAGGCAGCGGAATCTCCAAACGCAGTTTCGGCCCTGGCTCGTCGCGGCCGATGATCCGGGGTTTCGACGGAGACCGCGTTCTCATCATGCAAGACGGCATTCGCACGGGCACGCTGTCATCGCAATCCGGCGATCACGGCGAGCTGATCAATGCAGCGACGCTGGACCGGCTGGAAGTGGTCAAAGGTCCCGCGACACTGCTTTACGGCAGCAGCGCTCTGGGAGGCGTCGTCAATGCCATCAGCCGCCACCATGCGGTCCACGAGCACCCCCACCAGGGCGTGCGCGGCTTTGTCTCCTCCTCGGGCGGATCTTCCAACTCTCTGGCGGGGGCCGGCACGGGCTTTGAGTACGGCCACGGCAAGTGGATGATCTGGGGCGGAGGCAGCGGTCAGCGAAGCAGCGATTACGGTACTCCGGCCGGAACGGTGGAAGGCTCGCGGACGCGCTCGGTCAATGGTCAGCTCGGTCTGGGCTGGTATGGAGACAAGACTTTCGTCAGCGCCGGTTTCAAAGCCGACGACGGCATTTATGGAGTGCCCTTCGCCGCCCAATTTGAAGCAGAGGAAGACGGCGAAAGCCCCGCCGCGGCGAGCGAAGGCAGCGAAGAGCGAGTCCAGATCGAGGCACAACGCCAAGCGCTCGATTTCACCTGGGGGCTTCGCAAGATCGGTCCCGCCATCGAAAGCTTTCGCCTCTCACTCAATGTCACCCAGTGGTCGCACGACGAAGTCGAGGTTGCCGGCGATAGACGCACGATCGGGACTGAGTTCGACCAGGGCCAGTTTATCTACCGCGGCGTCTTCGAGCAGCGGAAACGAGGGCCCCTGACCGGCCGCTTTGGCTTCTGGGGCTTGCTGCGCGACTACGACGTGGCGGGAGACGAGGCACTGTCACCGCCGGTCGATCAAGACGCGGTCGCGGTCTTCGGACTCCAGGAACTGGAATACGAGAATGTGAAGTTTCAGTTCGGAGGACGCCTGGAGCGCAACAGCTACGATCCCATCGGCCTTCCCATGCGTTCATTCACGGGAGGCTCGGCGGCGGCGGGAGTGCACGCCGATGTTTGGAAAGGCGGGGCTCTGGTCGTCAACTACACCCACACCTACCGCGCGCCCGCTCTCGAGGAGCTTTACAACAACGGGCCTCATATCGGCAGTCTCTCGTTCGAAGTCGGCGACCCGGCGCTGGGCGCGGAGACCGGCAACGGCGTCGAGTTGTCGTTGCGGCAGCAGGGCGGAACAGCCCGCGGCGAGCTGAACCTGTTCTATTACGGTTTCAGCGACTTTGTGTTCCCGTTTGCAACCGGCGAAAGGAGAAGCAAACTTCCAGTGATCGAGTTCACGCAACGCGACGCCCGCTTTGCCGGGGCCGAAGCGAATCTGGGGCTTCGCCTGCGGGAGGATGTTTGGCTGAATCTTGGGATGGATTTCGTCGATGCTCAGGAAACGGAGTTCAACACGCCCCTGCCGCGTATCCCGCCGCTACGCGGAAGGATCGGCTTCGACTGGCGCCGCAGCGGGCTCAGCGTGAAACCCGAAGTGGTTCTCGCCAGCAGCCAGCAACAGACCTTTACGACGGAGTCCAGAACTCCGGGCTACACCGTCGTCAACCTGAAGGCGTCCTACACAATTCCCCAGCGGCACCGCGCCCACCAGATTTCGGTCAATGTTTTCAACATCGGCGACCGGCTCTACCGCAACCATTCGTCGTTTATCAAAGACCTGGCGCCGGAGATCGGCCGCGGCGTCCGCTTCAGCTACATGGTGCGTTTTTTCTGACTCAGACGCACTCCGCGCGGCAGCATTGGAACTCCGCCATTTCGGACTTCCGCGCAAGGAGTCCCGAGAACCCTGTTTGGAATCACTTGATCCCCACCACCATCGAATCAGGCCCAATCAAATGTTCGACGCGAGTTTCACGGAATCCAGCGTCGCGCATCCAGCCCGAACAATCCGCGCCCGTATAGTCGAACCCGCCCGGTGTCTCAATCAGCATATTGAGGCTCATGAGCAGCCCAAAAGCGTTTTTGGAGCGGTCATCATCGATGATCGCCTCAAAAACAATCAGCGCCCCGCCTTCCGGAAGGGCATCGTAGGCTTTGCCCACAAGCATGAGTTTTTCTTCGAGATTCCAGTCGTGCAAAATATGCCCCATCACGATCACGTCAGCGGAAGGCAAAGGGTCAGTGAAAAAACTGCCGGGCGCGAAACTCAGCCGGTCGGACAGTCCATGCCGCTCAACGTACTCTTCAAAAACAGGGCCCACCACGGGCAGGTCGAAGTTGCGGCCAGTCAAGTGCGTGTGAGCTTGGGCGACGGCAACGGTCAAGCCGCCCTGCGCTCCGCCAACGTCGACGAAGGTTTGATAGTCTTGCCAGGGGAATTTCTCGGCAATCGCTTTCGAGGCGCCCATGCTCAGGCCGGTCATGGCCGCCAGGAAAAGCCGCAAACGCTCGGGGTCGCCGTAAATCGATTCAAAAAGTCCCTCGCCTCCGGCCTTGGATTCGTTTTGAGGCATGCCGGTGCGCAGGCCTTCCGTCAGCGATCCCCAGAAGGGATAGAGCCGCTCATTGGCCATCTCGAGCATGCCGCCCAAATACGAAGGCTTAGCGTGGTCGAGGAATAGATCCGTTTCGGGAGTATTGCTGTAACCGTCAGCGGTTTTCCGCAGCATTCCGAGGGCGACCAGAGCGTCAAAGAAGTCGCGGGCGCCGCGCGAGTGTAACCCCAGGCGCTCGGTCAGCTCCTCCAAACCGAGAGGCCCTTGAGCCAGATGCGAAAACACCCTCAGTTCGATGGCGCTGAGCAGGGTCTTCGAGCCCCAGAAGCCCAGTCCGAGCTGCATGATCGTGTCAGAAGCAGGTTGGTTTTGTAGTGACATGTTCCCCTTTTCTGTCATGGGCGAATAGTCCGAGCCGTGACGGCCGGCACTTGCAATGTAAGATCCTTGCCAAACGTCGCGGGTAACGAGGTATGGAAAATCAGACGGGTCCGCCGATCTTTGATCCGCCGAGATCCCGGGCGGCCTGCCATTGTATCAAGCGCCAAAAAAAACTTGATTCCCCCGATAGAATCTTTCGATCGCCAGCCGCTTAACAATCTAAATCCGGGCCGGTACAATGAAAGGAGTTTCAAAACATTTCTCACACAGGATGATTCATATGCCATCAAAAACTTTGTCTGAATCCACTGCGGTCAAAGGCCACGCCCAAAAGGCCGCGTCCCGAGAAAAAAGTGCAACGGCAACCCCACGCAAGCGCACCGTAAAGGCGGCCACGACAGTCAAACCGAAAGCAAAGGCAGCGCCGAAGCTAAGCGCCGCCAAGAAATCCGCCACGACAGGGCGAGCCGTGAAGCGCACTCGCAAGACCGCTCCGGCGGTGGCGCCGGTTGCAGTTTTGGACCCAGCCGCCTACCACGAAGCGGTGGCCCGGTTGGCCTACCAGCTCTGGGAACAGAAAGGCCGTCCCCAGGGCTCAGACCAACTGGATTGGGGCCAGGCTGAGCAAGAAATGGGAATGCCGCAACGGATATAGCCCCATCCGCGATTCTTTCCCCCGGGACCGCGGATTGAGCGCAGGGGATAGTTCAGATCGTCAACGACGAGACCCGAATGGCCGACCTGTGACCTTCGACCACCACAATGCCCGTGCCGGTAACGTGGTAGTTCTTGCGGTCGGCGTCTAAGTCGTAACCGATTTGGATGCCGGCCGGGATGCGCGCATTCTTGTCGATGATCGCCCTCGAGATTTTCGCGCCGGCGCCGATGTAGCAGTTGTCCATCACAACGGAGTCCGTTATCGCGGCTCCGTTGTCCACGAACACTCTCTGGCCGATGACCGAATTCTCCACTTCCGCTCCGGTGAGTATGCATCCCTCACACACGATCGAGTTGAGCGCATGGCCGCGGCGTCCTTCCTCGTTGAACGTAAATTTCGTTGGCCCGACCGGGTATTGGGCTGTTCTGAGCGGCCAGCGGAGATTGTAGAGATTCAGCGAGGGCCGCACCGCGCGCAGGTCCATGTTCGCCTCGTAATAGGCTTCAATCGTTCCCAAATCTCGCCAGTAACCCCGGCTTTCCGATAATTCTCCAGGCACCACGTTGCCAAGAAAATCGTAGGCGTAGATGGGGTATTGTTGGACCATCTCGGGAAGCATGTCACCCCCGAAGTCGTGGCCGCTGTCCGCTTTAGCAGCGTCGTGCCGCAGTTCTTCGATGAGAACCTCTGTATCGAAAATGTAGTTGCCCATCGACGCCAGCGTCCAGCCGGGGCGTCCCGGGATCTGAGGCGGGTCAGGCACTTTTTCGTGGAAGCGAACAATCCTCCAGTCCTGATCGATCTCGATGGTGCCGAACTGCCCCGAGTCCTCGACCGGGACCGGGAGCGCGGCAACCGTACCTTTGGCTCCCTTCTCGTCGTGGTACGCCATCATCTGCGTCACGTCCATGCGATACACGTGGTCGGCTCCGAAAACGGCGACCAGGTCGGGGCTCGCCAGCTCGATCAAATGCACGTTCTGGTAGATGGCGTCGGACGTCCCCTCATACCAGCGCTCCCCCTGGCGCATCTGCGCCGGAACAGGAATGATGAATTGTTCCTTCAGCACGTGGCCGAATTGCCAGCCGTCCCGCAGATGCTGAAGCAGTGATTGCGCTTTGAACTGCGTCAAGACGTAGATCGAGTAAATGCCCGAATTAATGAGATTGCTCAGGACGAAATCGACGATTCGATACTTGCCGCCGAATGGGACGGCAGGCTTGGAACGCTCCTTGGTGAGGGGATGAAGACGAGTTCCCTTGCCGCCCGCAAGCACCATGGCCAAAACTTTCGCTTGCATCGAACGCCAGCCTTTCGCCAATCAGCGTCTCAAGGTAGGAGACTTGCGCGAGTATAGCACTCCGCCGGAAGCCGCGGCCTTCGGCTCGCCGTAGGGCGCTGTAGAGCGACACGCGAGGTGTCGCCACCCGCAAGCGTGTGCCGTACGGCCCCAGCCGTGCCGCCTCGCGCCGTGTGCCAGCGTTGTGGCTATGCCCTTTTACCGGACGCGGCGCGCGGTCGGGCGAATTCGCGGGCGACTCCACATAGAGTGCCCGATGCCGGCGAGCCATGTCACATCGGATGGTCATTATCCGGCGCCGCGGAACCAAACGCCGGCATCCGGTGTCTACAGCCAACAGAGAACGGCACACGAAAACTCGTTCTCACAGAAGAGCCTGCGCGGGCCTCTTTCATTCATGGAGCTGGACCGGCTCCGACCGCCGCACGTCGCTTTCGCGCCGTGCGTTGGCGAGCGGTCCCTTGAGTTGAGGAGGCAGAAATGTTCGAGCACGCCTTTGTCGAAATCCAGGATGACTCGCGCCAACCCTGGACCCTTGTCGTATCGTTCCTAGCGCAGTGCTTGCTGCTGAGTCTCGGCGTTCTCATTCCGCTGATTTACACGGAGACTCTCCCAGCGGGGCGATGGGTGACCCAGCTACTGGCGCCGCCACCGCTGGCGGCACCGCGGTCTTCCGCCCCAAAAGCCGCCGCAGTGGCGCACCGGCGTCCCGCGCCCAGCCGGGTGGATGACAGCGTTCTCCGCCAGCCCAGGCGGATTCCCCCCAGCGTGGCGCTGATTGACGACGGCACTCGCTCGGCTCCCGCGATCAGCGCGCTGGAGGCGCCGCCCGTCATGGAAGGCGGGGCGGGAGGTGTCTGGGGATCATTCGGCAGGGAGGGTTCGGGTCCGGTCATTGTGCCTCCGCCGCCGGAAGCGGTTAAGCCCCCCGACCCGGCCGTCTCCAATACCCCCATCCAGGTGGGAGGCGCGGTTCAATCAGCGAAACTGATCAACCGGATGATGCCGGCCTACCCTTCGCTAGCGAGACAGGCGCGGATTCAGGGAGTAGTCCGCCTGGAGGCGGTCATTGGCGAAGACGGCGCGATTCGAGAGCTCCGCGCGCTATCCGGACATCCCCTGCTCGTTCCAGCCGCTCTCTCGGCGGTAAAGCAGTGGCGCTACCGGCCGACCCTGCTCAACGGCCGGCCGGTCCCGGTCATTACCCAAGTCGAGGTGCGGTTTACCCTTAGCGGATAGACACAAGCAGGCATGTGAAATCAGCCGCTTGGAGATGTGATTCCAGCGGCGGCCGGGCCGTGCGAGCGTCTGGTAGACTCCAAGCATCGGATGGCCCAGGGCTCTTCTCAAAGTCTTGCAACGGGTTCACAAGCCGAGGCCGGGAAGCGGCTGCTCGGGATGGTTCGGGACCTGATTCTTGAATTGCATCCTCACCGCAAAGACACGCTTCGCGTAGCCCTCGACAGCACTCTCGACCGCGACCTGGGACTCGACAGCCTGGGGCGCGCGGAGCTGCTGGTTCGTCTCGAGCGCGGTTTCAACAAGCGGCTGCCGCAAGATGTGTTGAGTTCGGCTGAAACAGTGCGGGATTTACTGGCCGCTCTGCTGGAGCCGGGCGGAGCGGAAAGCCTGGCGGGATCACACATCGAGCTTCCCGCCTTGGAGCCGGCAAACGAGCTGCCGGCTCAGGCCGCCACGCTGACCGAAGCGCTCGATTGGCACGCCGGGAAGCACCCGGAGCGGCCCCACATCATGCTTTGGGATGAGGTGGAAAGTCCCACCATCAGCTACCGCGGCCTTGCCGAGCGAGCCCGCGCCGTCGCGCTCGGGTTGCTGAAACGCAAGATCGAGCCGGGAGACCGCGTGGCCATCATGCTGCCGACCGGCGCGGACTTCTTCCGCTCGTTCTTCGGCATCCTCTACGCCGGGGCGGTGCCGGTGCCGATCTACCCGCCCATGCGGCTGGCGCAAATCGAAGACCACCTGCGCCGCCAAGCCGCCATCCTCAACAACGCCGGCGTGGCCGGCCTCATTACGGTTCGCGAGGCGAGACCGCTGGCGTCGTTGCTCAAGTCACAGGTTGCGAGCATGCGCTTCGTTGAAACGCCGGAAAAACTCTCGATGCAAGGAATTTTGCCGCCGCGCCATCGTGACGGTCAAGACTTAGCCTTGCTGCAGTACACTTCCGGCAGCACCGGCGACCCGAAGGGCGTGATGCTGACGCACGCGAATCTGCTGGCCAACATTCGAGCCCTGGGCCGGGCGGTCAAGGCCGACTCATCCGACGTGCTGGTGAGCTGGTTGCCACTTTATCACGACATGGGATTGATCGGTGCTTGGCTGGCCACGCTCTACCACGCAATTCCCGTGGTCATCATGTCGCCGATGACTTTCCTGGCGCGCCCGGCGCAATGGCTATGGGCGATTCAGCGGCACCGCGCCACGCTGTCGGCCGCCCCCAATTTCGCGTACGAGCTGTGCGTTAGCAAGATCGACGACAGTGAAATCGAAAATCTCGACTTGCGGTCGCTCCGCATAACGATGAACGGCGCCGAGCCGGTGAACCCGCGCACGATCAAGCGTTTTACCAAGCGCTTTGCCGAATATGGCTTCCGGCCCGAGGCGATGTCGCCGGTCTATGGGATGGCCGAGAACGGAGTCGGGCTGACATTCCCGCCGCCGGAGCGAGGCCCGCTTGTCGACCGTGTTCAAAGACGCGCGATGACCGCGCGGAGACAGGCCGTTCCGGCGGAACGCGGCGGCCCGAATGCCCTGGAATTCGTCGCCTGTGGCCAGCCGCTGGGCGGGCATGAGGTCCGCATCGTCGACGCCGCCGGCCGCGAGCTGCCCGAGCGGGCCGAGGGCCGCTTGCAATTCCGGGGACCATCGGCGACGCGGGGCTATTTTCGCAATGAGGCCGCTACGCGGGAACTCTTCGACGGTGAATGGCTCAACAGCGGCGACCTCGGCTACATCGCGGCCGGCGACGTTTTCGTCACCGGGCGCTCGAAAGACATCATCATCCGCGCGGGCCGCAACATCTATCCCCACGAAGTAGAAGAGGCCTCGGGCAATGTCGATGGCGTACGCAAGGGTTGCGTGGCGGTGTTTGGCGCCACCGATGCCGTATCCGGGACCGAGCGTATCGTTGTCGTCGCCGAAACACGGGTCGTCGCCGAAACACGGGTCGTCGCCGAAACACGCGAGCCGGCTGAGCCGCGGCTTGACGGCATTCGGCGCAGTGTAGAGGAAGCCGCCGGCGATGTTCTCGAGGCGCCTCCGGACGAGGTCGTCCTGGTCCCGCCTCATACGGTTCCGAAAACTTCCAGCGGCAAGATTCGCCGCTCAGAAACACGCCTGCTCTATGAGAGCGGCAAGCTCCGCGCCGGGAAGCGGGCGGTTTGGCGGCAACTTGTCAGGCTGGCCGTGGACAGCATGCTGGCCCGGATGCGGCAATCGGCGCGCCACGCTCTCGAAGTCGCTTACGGCGGCTACTGCTGGCTGCTGATGGCAGTCCTGCTGGCGGCATGCTTTCCCCTCTTGTTGGCGCTCCCGCGCGCGAGTTGGCGCTGGAAAGCGGCGCGCGGGTCGGCAAGACTGGCGCTCTGGCTGGCCGGCATTCCGCTCGATGTCGAGAGGCTTGACCGGCTGCCATTGAGCGGCGGCGTGCTGGTCGTCAACCACGCCAGCTACATCGACGGGATCGCACTGACGGCGGCGTTTCCCGGGGAGATGCTTTTCGTCGCCAAGAAAGAGCTGGCGAGGCACTGGTTGGGAAGGACTCTGCTCAATCGTGTCGGCGCCCTCTTCGTCGAGAGGATCGACCCGGGAGCGAGCCTCGACGCCAGCCGGGAGGCCCTCCACGCGGTCTCGGACGGCAAGCGTCTATTGTTCTTCCCCGAAGGAACTTTTCTGCGAATGCCGGGACTGCGCGACTTCCGCCTCGGCGCCTTTCTGATCGCGGCCCGGGCCGGCGTTGCAGTCAGCCCCGTCACTCTCCGCGGAACACGTTCAGTGCTTCGGGACGGCGGCTGGCTGCCGCGCAGGGCCCGTTTACACCTAGAGGTCGGTGAGGCGCTTCTGCCCGACGGCGACGACTTTCAAGCGGCGATTCGTCTGCGCGACGCCGCTCGCGCCGAAATCGTGAGCCGTTGCGGCGAGCCGGACCTCGCGGGTGACAGGGTCGTTTTTTCCGGGGAGGGTGTCGAGAGGCTGGAAGGATAACCCAAATACTGTCCACGGAGAGCCGTTGAGCCGCGAAGCGGCGCAGGATCGTAGCCCTGGGTGAAGCGAAGCGGAACCCTGGGTGGGACCCCACAAGGCCAAACCCCGGAGGGGTGGAGGAAAGCAAACGTGCCTTTGTCTTCTTAGGCCGGTTGTTTTACGGCTAGCAGGCGGAATACGCCAAGCCATGCCGTCAGTCGTTTGAATGAACGGGCTAATCGCAATACTGTTCAGTTAGCAGTTCCGCAGACGGTCTTGTTGCGCGGCGTATGGTCTTGTTTCGGGCATCGTTGAACGCCCTCCGCACATCGCTCTCCGCGGAGACGCACGGATCGGTTTGCTCCTACGCCCCATCCGGGGCTTGACGTTGTGGGTTTTCCACCCAGGGTTCCGCTTCGCTGCACCCTGGGCTACGATCCTACGCCGCTTCGCGGCTCAACGGCTCTGGGCTCGAAGGCTCTAAGTGAACGGTATTAGGGCTAATCGTGGACTCCCGTCCACGCCTCTGTCCAGCCATCTGAAATTCGCCCCCACTCTCTCCAAAACGCCGCCGATATTCTTACTCTGGGGGTTCTGGATCCGGCTTGGAAGTGGCGCGTCTTCGAAGGCGAGCCAAACCGGCGGACATTCGTGATCGCCTGCGCGGAGGCGGCTTTGCCTCGGCGGGCCCGGGAGTCTCGGAAGACTCACCAGACTCCCCATTCTCTGAACTGGAAGGCGCCCCGCTGCCCGAGTCCGCCGGCGCCGCTGACGCGGCTTCCGAGTTGTCGCCATTTGGCGCAGCCGCCTGTTCGGGAGCTTTCGTCACGCCGGACGGTGAGTCGCTGGCCCCTGCCTCCGAGACCGGCGGAGCTTCAGAATCCGCGGCAGCTTCAATTGCGGAATCGCCTCCTGCCGCCGCGGAATCGGCGCCTTCCGGCTCGCTCTTGGAAGACCTGGCCGATGCGCTCCGAGAGCTGGACTTGCGGGGACGCCTGGTTCGGGGACGTCTCTTCGACGCCGACCGGCGCCCGGCTTCTTCATCCTGACCCGATTCCCCCGCTGCCAGGGCCAGTTTGGCTGCTGCCTGTTTCCTCGGCCGTTTCGGCATGTTCGACAGCTCATCACCGGCGTAGAATCGCAGGCTGGCGGATGAATCCGTTTCGCCGCGGACAACGCCCTTGTCTTGGGCGAAGTTCAGCAATTCCGCAAACTCGGAAAAGCCGTAGTCAGTTTCATTGAAGTCCGGTTCTACAGCCTGCACCAGCGCCTTGATTTCCCGGGCGGGAATACCCATCTCCAAAAGCTCGAGATTGGCTTGCAGCACTTCTCCCAGCACAACGATCGCATCTTCGGGTTCCGTCGCCGATTCCACTTCGAGGTCTTCCGCTTCGGACTTCCGCTCGACAACGTGGTGGCCATCAATCGTCGTCAGCGACAGAATGCCCTCCGCGACGAGCTTCTGGATGAAGTTCGAAAACGATGAGGCCCCATAGTCCCGTTCGGTAAAGGAGGAGTCAAGCTGAAGCACCGTGCTCTTGAGCAAACCGAGCTGCGGCTGAGCCCCGCGCCGGTCAAGCGCGCTAAGAGCGCGATTGATCAACGGGATGGCCTGTGAAAGTGGCAAGGAGCGGCCGCTTCGGCCACGCTGCGAGGGGCCTCCGCCCCTGCGCGAACGGGGAGAACTTTGGTCCAGCAACGACTCGTAACTGATGAACTCGTGACAGTTCCGCTGCAGGATCGTGCTCGTGAAGGCTTTGCCGCCGACAATATAGACCCGTTTGTTGTACTGCTTCAGCTTGTTGACCAGAGCCATGAAATCGCTGTCGCCGCTGATGATGGCGAAAGCGTTGATGTGATCGCGCGTGAACGCCATCTCCAGCGCGTCCAGCGCAAGATTGATGTCGGCGCCGTTCTTGTCGCCACGCGGCGTGGTGTCACGCTGCACCATCTGGACACCGTTCTCGGTGAACTTCCGAGCCTCCGCTGTCTGGCGGCCCCAATTGGCGTAGGCGATCTTAGCGGAAATCTCCCCGCGTTCCTTGATGCCGTCCAGCACGCACTTCACGTCGAACTCGCGATTCAGTGTTGACTTGACCCCGATTTCAATGTTGTCGTAATCAATGAATACCGCGAAGTTTAATTTTTCGTCTTCCACTAGCTTTATTATAGAGGCCACCGCTTCATGGATTGGAGCAGATCAGTCTGCCTCTGACGATTTGGCGGGAACCAGGGGGCCGACTCTCAGCTCATTACTAACATTAACGGTTTTTCAGCCAAGCCGCCAGAGCTGATCTCGGCTACACTGGACGACATGAAACCGGAACCTGAAGCGGTCGACCCAGCTCGGTTGGTGGAGCTGTCGCTGCAGGTCATCGCGCGCGCCAAGTTTCCCATGCTGGCCACGGTCGACGAGGGCCAGCCACGTCTGCGGCCGGTCTCGCCCGTGAGGAATGACGGCTTCACGATCTACGTAGCGTCGCTTCGCGGCTCCAACAAGACTCATGAGATCGAAAGCTGCCCCAAGGTCGAGATGTGTTACCTCGACGATGGTCACGACCAGGTCAGAATCAGCGGTGTTGCCGAGTGCGTAACAGATTCCCAAGTCCTTCAGGGAATCTGGGATGCGAACCCGCTTCTCCAGCAGTTCCTCGGTACGATCGACAATCCTGAGTTCATCCTCTACAAAGTGACGCCCCACAGAGTTCGCTTCATGAGGGAATGGGCTCTGGAATACCATGAGGTCGAGATCAGTTCAACGATTGCCCCGGGAAGCTAGCCCACCAGGATGATTCCGACTTAAGGACGGCAATCGTGGAATTGTTATGATCGACGGTTCGTGTGGGACAGGAGACGGGCCATGAGAAAGCGCTGGGCGTTCCTCATCGCGTTAGCGATGGTGTTGGTCGTGCCGCGGATGACGAAACCTGGTGTTGCATCTGAACGGGAGAAGGTCGTGTGTGTCGAGCGATTGCTGGACGCACCCATCATCACGCCGGCGACCCATACGAGCATCGGAGCCAACATCCAAGGGCCTTCGCTGATTCGCGTGCCGGATTGGGTGGAAAACCCCCTGGGCAGCTACTACCTCTACTTCGCGGATCACAAGGGCAGCTATATTCGCCTGGCCTATGCCGATGAGCTGCTTGGCCCCTGGCGTGTCCACGCGCCCGGCAGCTTGCAGATCGAGAAGACTCATTTCCCAGCCGAGCCGCCGCCGATTCCGCCCGGCGCCTTGGAAAAGGTAGCGGTCGAGAGAGCCACATCCAGAGGCGGGGATGCCACCCTGCCGCACTCGCTGGCCAAGGAACTGACCGCGCCGCACATCGCATCGCCGGACGTACATGTCGATCGCCAAAACAAGCGGATCGTGATGTACTTTCACGGGCTGGACGGCTTCAATTCACAGTTGACACGCGTGGCGACGTCGAAGGACGGGATTCATTTTCAGGGGCTTCCCGAGAAATTGGGCCGGTCCTATTTTCGCGTCTTTGAGCACGCGGGCATGACCTACGCGCTCGTCATGCCGGGGCGGATCTACCGCTCGAAGGACGGACTCACCAATTTTAAGAAAGGGCCGGTTCTGTTCAATCCGAAGATGCGGCATTCCGCGCTGCTCAAACGAGGCGACCTTCTCTACGTTTTCTGGACCCAGGTGGGAGACGTGCCGGAGCGAATCCTGCTGAGCACGATCGACCTCTCGGTCCCCTGGGAGCAATGGTCGGAAACCAAGGGCGTCGAAGTCTTACGTCCCGAGCGGGAGTGGGAAGGCGCCAACGAGCCCTTGAAGCCGTCGATCCGCAGCGTCGCCTACGGTCCGGTCAACCAGTTGCGCGATCCGGCAATTTACGAAGAGGACGGGCGCGTCTTTCTTCTGTATGCGGTGGCGGGCGAGAGCGGCATCGCGATCACGGAAGTGCATTTCGGGGCGGGCGGAGGGTAGGTGGTTGAGGGCCGCCGCCTTCGCTTCCCGGACGAAGCGCTTGCGGCTTTCCTGGTCCTGCAGAGGGTGTTGGGCCAGGAATTTCAGGGCGACGGTGGCTGAAGCCGGGCGAAAGCCCGTTGAAACGGGCTTGTGGGCGTTTCGGTGGCCGCGGGTACCGGCCCTAAAAGGACCGGCCTAGAAAAACCAAGCCACGTGAACGTGGCTGGGCTGCCTCAATGCTTTGGACCGAGTGATTTCATGCGCCCACGGCGCGTCAGCAAGGCTTCAGAAAACCGGTACAAATTCTTAGGCATCGACCCCATCGTTTACCGGGGGATGCCATGCTCGTCGTACCCGATGATCTCTTCCGGCGTGCGCGTATCGAAGTCTGGCAAGGTGGCACAACGGTCGCTGATAGCGAGGAGTTCATCCATCAGCTTCGGTTTGCGCACCCGTCCTTGTTCACGCTTAAGACGTTCGCGGAGGGCAGTCATCACAGCCTCTGTGAGGGTTTCGCCAGTGCAGGCGGCCAGCTCCCGTGCCAAGAGTTCGGCTTCTGGATGTTGGATCGTCAGGGCCATGACGTCCTCAGTATGCAACATGGATATGCAATATCCAAACGTTGATGGATTCTGGACCTGCCCGCGAGGCTTGCTAGGCGCGAAGCAGTTCGGCATCTTCGGCTTGAGCGGCCCGGCGGCCTTCCTCGATGTCGACGCGGCTCAGCAGGATCATTCCTCCCACGAAGAAGACAATCAGCGATAGGATGCTCAAGCGGCTTCCCCCGGCGAGCTGGCTTATTACTGCAAATACCAGCGGTCCCACAATGTTGCCGAACTTGCCGCTGATGCTGTAGAAACCAAAAAACTCCGAAGACTTCCCCTTGGGAATGATCGTGGCGAAAATGGAGCGGCTCAATGCCTGGCTGCCCCCCTGGACCAATGCGACCGCGCAAGCGAGGACCCAAAACTGCCAGGCTTCGCGCATGAAGTAGCCGAGCACGGCAATTCCCGTGTAGACAATGAGCGCAAGATAGATGCCCCTCTTCGCGCCAATGCGGGCGGCAAGAGCCCCAAATGCAAACGTGGCGGGAATACCGACGAATTGCACCAGCAGCAGGGCTCCGATGAGGTCGTTGCGGCCGATACCAATCTCGGCGCCGTAGATCGTGGCCATCTTGATGATGGTGTTGATGCCGTCGTTGTAGAACCAAAAGGCCAGCAGGAACAAGAACACCTGACGATGCCCGCGGATTTGGCGGAATGTCCCGGCCACGCGCGCGAAGCTGGAGCGAATGGCATTGGCGCCGCCCGTTTCGCCGGGCTTCAAGCGCCGCTCGGGCTCGGGGACGGTCCTCAGAAGAGGAACAGTAAAGATCGCCCACCACAGCGCAACGCTGACGAAGGAGATGCGTGACGCCTGCCCCGCGTCCGAGATGCCGAACGATCCGGGGGAGCTGATCCAGGCGAACTGAAGCGCCAGCAGCAGACCGCCGCCAAGGTAGCCCATGGCATAGCCGCCTGTGGAGACACGGTCGATTTCGTCTTCGCGGGCGATGTGAGGCAGCAGCGATTCGTAGAAGATCTCGCTGCCGGCAAAGCCGATGTTGCCAACGATGAATACAAGGGAAGCGAACAGCCAATCGCCTTCGGTGACGAAATACAGCAAGGCCGAGGCAGTGACCCCGATGGCTACGAAGAAACTCAGGAATTTCTTCTTGATACCCAAGTAGTCGGCGGCAGCGCCAAGAAGGGGAGCCGCTAAGGCGATGATGAGGAGCCCAACGCTTTGCGTGTATCCCCAGTAGGCCGTTCGCAGGTGCTTGGGAACCCCGACGGCGGCCACTTGCTGGTAATAGACCGGCAGGATCGCCCCCATGATAGTGGTGACGAAGGCCGAGTTGGCCCAGTCATACATGGCCCAGGCCCGCGGTTCTTTGCGGTCGAGACCCAGCGCCCACAGCCAGGAGCGTTTGCGCGAATGTCGAGACAGCTTAGCCATGCCGGGAACCCATGCCGGGAACCGAAATCCGGTGCGGCTATGCTAGCAGAGCGGGATAGGAATGCGGTCCTGTTAACCTGCGTTTCTCACCAGGTGGTGAGGAGGTGAGACACCATCCTACGCGTATCCGCAATAGACAACTGATGACTGCTTGACACTTTTGTTCAGAGTTGCTTTGATCAACCGACTACAAAACGACCCCTTGGGGGAAACATCATGCACCTTCTTCGTTTCGCAATCTTCTTCCTGGGCTTGTTGTCTCTCCTGGCGGCCCAAACGCCGGCGACCCTGCCGCCATGGGAGCCGGGTTTTCTCGATATTCACCAAATCAACACCGGGAGAGGAAACACCGCGCTGCTTGTCTTCCCCGACGGCACGTCGATGCTCCTCGATGCCGGCGACGGCGGTGGGGGGAGCCCGCCGCGAGGCACCGTGCCCAAACCCGACGGCTCCCGCCCCGCCGGTGAATGGATCGCTCGTTATGCTCGCCGCCTGCTCGCCCGCTCCGCATCGCCCGCCATCGACTACGGCTATCTAACGCACTTCCACGGCGATCACATGTCGGGTTTCCCCGACGTCGCCAAGCACATCCCGATTCGAAAAATGATCGACCGCGGCTGGCCCGATTACGACTACCCGGCCCCCATCGGCAACGAGGCGGCTGGCAAATACATCGCATTCGTCAAATCCCGCGTCGCGGAGGGCAAGATGGAAGCGGAACAGCTTCGGCCGGGCCGCAACGATCAGATCGTGCTTCGCCATGACGCCGGCAAGTATCCGCGGTTCGAGGTGCGTAACATTGCGGCCAACGGCGAAGTTTGGACGGGCGTTGCGACCAACACCCGTCACCACTTCCCGGAAAACTACCGCGACCTGACCCGCGAGGACTGGCCTACGGAAAACCAATGCAGCATGGCGATCCGCGTCAGCTACGGATCATTCGACTATCACAGCGGCGGTGACATGCCGGGAAATCCGCCGGCGGGGGCGCCGCTCTGGCACGATGTCGAAACACCGGTCGCGAAGGCCGCGGGCCCGGTCGAAGTGGCTGTGGCGAGTCACCACGGCAACCGCGACTCGACCAATGCTTTCTTTGTGAGCGCCTTGCGCCCGCGATTATGGATCTTGCCGGTGTGGTCTTCCGATCATCCCGGGCACGACGTGCTGGCCCGCATGTACTCCAAACGCCTCTACCCCGGCGACCGGGATGTGCTGGCGACGAACATGCTCCCGGCCAACAAACACGTAATTGGTCCTCTGCTGGAGCGCCTTTTAAGCGACCAGGGGCACATCGTCATTCGCGTGCAACCGGGCGGCGGGGAGTATTCCGCGATCATCCTCGAAGACTCCGACGAATCCATGCGCGTCAAGGCGGTGCACGGGCCCTATTCTTCGCGCTGAGAGATTCATCATCCAAATGGGCGATAGCGTGCTGTATTAAGGCAGCACGGCGAGCGTCACGACCGCACCCGATCCGAGCAGCAGAGGCCAGAAGAGCATTTTGGGGATAAGGTTGTCCCTGTACTGCAGAACAATCCAGGGCCGCCCGATGGAAAACAAGTAGGAGTTGACCGTGACGGCCACCACCGCCAGGTAAACGATGAAATAGAAGTATTCGAGATAAACGATCCCGGCGCCGGCGAATTGTTGCCGCAGTTGAATGTGGGCCAGCATCACGACGAAGAACAGCGCGGAGCAAACGCCGACCAGTCCGGATGTATTGAAGCCTAACAAGGCTGCCTTGTCCGGGTCCGCGCTCACCGTCATCAGCACCGCGAACAAAAGAGCGGAGACCGTCATCAGCGACACCAGGTTGACGATGAAGGCGTTGAGAAACCTGCGTTTGATCACGATGTTGAAGTACAACTCAGGAATGGGCTTGGCAACGACCGGGCCGGCATAGCCGAAATCCGTGTCATAGCCGGGCGTCTTGAAGTCGAAGAATGTTTCTTCGATCCCCCAACCACCCAGCACGATGTCCCGATCGAGACCGAAGGCGTCACCTAGATTCGTCGCCTTATAGGCCGACAGGTCGGGAACCAGCAGCGCTTCGCGGTGGCCAAAATCGTAGTGCCACATGCGCAGCCATACGGTTTTATGGTCCAGAGGGTATTTCGTGTAGTCAAACTTTTGCCGCAGGGTGGCCTCGAAGTACCAGCCGCACAGCAGCGTGTTCGTGTCAGGATCAAACTCGGCGTAGGCGACTCGAGGCTCGACGTTGCCGCTGGAGTCAATGGCCTCGGGGAGTATAAACCCTCTCGCGGGACCTCCAGCGGCCGGCCGATAGCCGAGCTCACAAGCCTCGCCGCCGTGATCCGCAGCAGCAGCCGTTTCGGCGCCGGGTTTGTATTTCTGCCAGACATAGCCTGTCATGTTGACGTCGGCGGAACTGTTGAACTTCAGCGATTGAATGAAGACTCCCGTGGGAATCAGCGGTGGCAGTTCGGAAAGGTCGCGGCCGGATTCGCTCCACTCTTGCTCGAGAAATCGAAGCGCCCCTGGCGCGTCGACAAGTTGATCTTCGTTCGGCCGATAGGCAGAGTCGGCTTCAAACCAGACCCACAAGATCACGCCTGCCAGCGCGACGGAAAACACGGTCAAAAAGACCCATATAACCTTGACGTTCAACGGAGAGCTCCTTTCTCCCGGCGCAAGCGCTGCTAACTAACAGGTTAGAGCGAGGACACCTATATAAGGCGGGCTAGATAACAACTGCAATTTCAAGAACTGCGCCGATGGGGTATTTAGTTGACTCCAGTAGCCACAATATGTTGTGGTTGGGGGCATGAAGGAGGACTACCCCCGAAACCTCGTCGAGTTGGAAGCTCGATTCTCGACCGAGGAGGCGTGCCGGGAGTACCTGCTGAAGCTGCGCTGGCCGGAGGGGTTCGTGTGCCCGCGCTGTGGGATCCAGTCCTCATGGGCCAGCAAACGCAATCTGCTGCTCTGCGCCGACTGCGGTTACCAGGCCTCGGTGACGGCGGGCACGATTTTCCAGGACACCCGCAAGCCCTTGACGTTGTGGTTCCGGGCGGCTTGGTGGGTGACAACGCAAAAAGGCGGGGCCAGCGCGCTGGAGTTGCAGCGGGTCTTGGGTTTGGGTAGCTATGTAACCGCCTGGACCTGGCTGCACAAGTTCCGCCGCGCCATGGTGCGCCCCGGTCGCAATCGGCTGGTCGGCCGGGTGGAGGTGGACGAAACGTATGTGGGCGGAGTCGAAGAGGGCGTCCGAGGTCGCGAAATGGTTGGCAAAGCGTTAGTTGCGGTTGCTGCCGAGGAGGATGGGCGCGGTATGGGTCGCATCCGGCTCCGTCGGATCGCGGATGCCTCAGCGGCGAGCTTGGAAGCCTTTGTCGAAGAAGCTATCCAACCTGGCAGCCTCGTGCACACCGACGGCTGGGAAGGCTATGCGGGATTGGAGAACAAAGGATACCGCCATGAAGTCACCGTGCTGCGCGGGAAGCGCCGAGTCCATCGTGTCGCCTCTCTGCTAAAGCGCTGGGTGCTGTCAGCACGAGTATTTGGACTACTACCTGGGTCGCAACGGTCGCGCGGCAAACTTTTCTATCGCCTCCTCCAGCAGGCGGTCGCCGCCGACCCTGCTCCCTATAAGACAATGGTCGAGGCCACCAGGGCCGGCACCCCCACCCCCAAGATGTAGTGGCTCTGGAGTCAACTCCGGGTGGAGGTGGACGAAACGTATGTGGGCGGAGTCGAAGAGGGCGTCCGAGGTCGCGAAATGGTTGGCAAAGCGTTAGTTGCGGTTGCTGCCGAGGAGGATGGGCGGGTGGAGGTGGCGAAACGTATGTGGGCGGAGTCAGGGCGTCCGAGGTCGCGTCGCATCCGGCTCCGTCGGATCGCGGATGCCTCAGCGGCGAGCTTGGAAGCCTTTGTCGAAGAAGCTATCCAACCTGGCAGCCTCGTGCACACCGACGGCTGGGAAGGCTATGCGGGATTGGAGAACAAAGGATACCGCCATGAAGTCACCGTGCTGCGCGGGAAGCGGCAATCGGCGAGTAAGCTGCTGCCGAGAGTCCATCGTGTCGCCTCTCTGCTAAAGCGCTGGCTGTTGGGGACCCACCAGGGGGCTGTCAGTCACGAGTATTTGGACTACTACCTGGACGAGTTCACGTTCCGCTTCAACCGGCGGACCTCACGGTCGCGCGGCAAACTTTTCTATCGCCTCCTCCAGCAGGCGGTCGCCGCCGACCCTGCTCCCTATAAGACAATGGTCGAGGCCACCAGGGCCGGCACCCCCACCCCCAAGATGTAGTGGCTACTGGAGTCAACTAAATACCCCATCTGCGCCGATCTGGCATTGGACATTCTACAGTACAGATGGATTCATTTGCAGATGGGAGCCCGGCAAGAGGATCGGAGCGCGGCAATACGGCGGCAATACGCATGTTAGATCCGCTGTTGTCAAAACTGACTTGTGAAGATTGGCGGCGGCAAGGCGGCTGCGGAGCGGATCTTCGTCCCCGGCTTAGCGGGCTCGAATGTCGTAGCAGGACACTGTATCCTGGTCGCGCAAATACAACTTGCCGTTGGCGATGACAGGCTGAGTCCAGGTGGGCAAGTCGCCGTGCACGATCGCGAAGCGCGAGATTTCGCGGTAGCCCTCGGGGGTTGCTTGCGCCAGTCCAACGACGCCTTCCTCGCTGAGGATGTAGAGTTTCCCCTCGGCGTAAGCGACTTGTCCCTTGCCGACACTGCGGTCCTTCCAGGCAACCTCTCCGGTGTCGAAATTCATGCAGGTGAGAATGCGGCTCGAGAAGCCGTAAAGGTAGTCCCCCAGCAGCACGGAAGTTCCGTAGTGGTTGCGCATGGCGCGGTTGAAATAAACCTCGGATGCGCGGATTCCCTCTCCGGCGGCTTCGAGCTTGAGCAGCGCGCAACCGGTGCCGTAGTCGGTTGAGACAAATACTGAATCGCCCTTGACAATCGGGGTGGCGACGTTTGCCGTGCGATTGGAGATCTCGTCGTAGCGCCACAACAAGCCGCCGTCGCTGGCGCGAAGGCCGAGCGCGCCGTTGCCGGTGAGGACAATATATTGGCGGACTCCGGCAATGTCAGCTACCACGGCGGAGGAGTATCCTGCCCGGTCGCTCTGCGATTTCCAAATAACATTGCCGTTGTTCTTATCGAGCGCCACGATGGACGCGCCGCGCCCGCCGGGGTTGACGATCAAGCGATTGCCGTCGATGAGCGGAGACTCGCTGATGCCCCAGCGGATGTTGCGGGCCCCGAAGCGGTCGAGCAGCTTGCTGCTCCAGATGCGCTTGCCATCGGCCGCTTGCAAGCAGATGAGGTTACCGTTGGCGGCCAGCGCATAAACGCGGCCGCCGTCGACGGTGGGCGTACCGCGCGGCCCGCCACCCCGCCGTTCGTGGAAGGATCCACCATTGGGGACCTCCCAAAGCTTCTCGCCGCTCTCCTCGTCCAGGGCGATCACGTACTGGGCGCCGTCCCGCTGGCCCTGGGTGAAGAGCCGCCCGCCCGCGACAGCGAACGAAGCGAAGCCTTCCCCGAGCCCGCGGGTTTTCCAAGCCAAAGGAGGACCGCCCGAGGGCCACGCTTCCAGGAGCCCGGTTTCGGTGGAAATGCCGTCGCGGGCGGGCCCCCTCCACTGCGGCCAATCGCCACTGGAGGGCCATGCGGCCAGCAAGATCAAGACCAGGCAGGCGCTGGCGGGGCGTGAAAAAATTGGGGCTCGTCCGGCTCCCGAACGGGCTTTGGCCGACAGCAGAGCAGTTGCCCTGGCTCGAAGCCCATTGTCTCCGATTTCTTTACAGCCCCTGCTAGATCGCACGTTGACGTCAGTATAACAACGGCTTGGGGCCTACTTTTCACCCGCATCACCCCGATGGTCTTCCGCGGTGTCCTGCGGTTCATAACCCACCACATCGCGGGCATGGGAGAGATCGCGGTAACTCCACTTGTTCTTTGAGACAACATAGAAAGTGTCGAACCTCACACTCTCTGGCGCCTCGACGCATCGCTCGACCATTTGCGCGATGTCACGCTGGCTGCACCAGACCGAAAAATGACGCGGCAGCTTCGGACGGTCGTCCCGGTTGACGGCGCCGATGCGCAGGCAGATCACCGAAATCCCGTGGGCGTCGGAGTAATAGCGGGCCAGCGCCTCACCCCAAATCTTGGTGCAGCCGTAAAGGCCACTAGGCCGCGCGGTTGACTCGTGGGTGAAATTTCGCCAAGCCCGCGGCACGTTTTCGTAGTCGCCCTTTGCTATCGAGCGATAAGGATCGTCCCTCTCGCAGCCGCTGATGGCCGCGCCGCTGCTTGCGAAGACGATCCGTTTGACACGGGCGCGGCGGGCAGCTTCAAAGACATTGTGGACGCCGATGACGTTGGCCGGGAGAAGGTCTTCCCAAGTCGCATCCGATGCCACCCGCGCCGCCAGATGCACCACCACGTCTTGCCCCTCAAAAGCAGGCTCGATGGCAGCGAGGTCGGCGATGTCCGCCTGATGGCACTTGACTCCCTCCAGGCGGCTGCGATTGAGGGCCGTCAAGTTGTATCTCCGTTCTAGTCGTTTTCGGACAACTTGTCCGATGAGTCCGGTCATGCCGGTGATGAGGATGTTGTTTGCAGTCAATGGGGTATTTAGTTGACTCCAGTAGCCACAATATGTTGTGGTTGGGGGCATGAAGGAGGACTACCCCCGAAACCTCGTCGAGTTGGAAGCTCGATTCTCGACCGAGGAGGCGTGCCGGGAGTACCTGCTGAAGCTGCGCTGGCCGGAGGGGTTCGTGTGCCCGCGCTGTGGGATCCAGTCCTCATGGGCCAGCAAACGCAATCTGCTGCTCTGCGCCGACTGCGGTTACCAGGCCTCGGTGACGGCGGGCACGATTTTCCAGGACACCCGCAAGCCCTTGACGTTGTGGTTCCGGGCGGCTTGGTGGGTGACAACGCAAAAAGGCGGGGCCAGCGCGCTGGAGTTGCAGCGGGTCTTGGGTTTGGGTAGCTATGTAACCGCCTGGACCTGGCTGCACAAGTTCCGCCGCGCCATGGTGCGCCCCGGTCGCAATCGGCTGGTCGGCCGGGTGGAGGTGGACGAAACGTATGTGGGCGGAGTCGAAGAGGGCGTCCGAGGTCGCGAAATGGTTGGCAAAGCGTTAGTTGCGGTTGCTGCCGAGGAGGATGGGCGCGGTATGGGTCGCATCCGGCTCCGTCGGATCGCGGATGCCTCAGCGGCGAGCTTGGAAGCCTTTGTCGAAGAAGCTATCCAACCTGGCAGCCTCGTGCACACCGACGGCTGGGAAGGCTATGCGGGATTGGAGAACAAAGGATACCGCCATGAAGTCACCGTGCTGCGCGGGAAGCGGCAATCGGCGAGTAAGCTGCTGCCGAGAGTCCATCGTGTCGCCTCTCTGCTAAAGCGCTGGCTGTTGGGGACCCACCAGGGGGCTGTCAGTCACGAGTATTTGGACTACTACCTGGACGAGTTCACGTTCCGCTTCAACCGGCGGACCTCACGGTCGCGCGGCAAACTTTTCTATCGCCTCCTCCAGCAGGCGGTCGCCGCCGACCCTGCTCCCTATAAGACAATGGTCGAGGCCACCAGGGCCGGCACCCCCACCCCCAAGATGTAGTGGCTACTGGAGTCAACTAAATACCCCATCTGCAGTCATTGGTTCTCCACAGGATGTTGGCTATCTCGATAAATGAAGTGGGCTGCGTGGGTCGCGGCTTCGGAACTCTGTTTTCGTGTGCTTCGCCGCGGCCATCGGGCTTTGCGCGTTCGGTGTCGCGCGTTGGGACTGGTTCCTCACCGAACTGGGAGCCGTGTTTTTGGGATTGATGGGGCTGGCCGCCGTGCTCGGCGGGCTGGACCCGAACCGCGTTGCGCGGGAGTTCGGCAACGGTGCGGCTGAGCTGACCTCAGCGGCGCTCATCATCGGATTCGCCCGTACGATCGAAGTCGTCCTGGACGATGCGCCCATCAAGGATACGGTAATCCACGGGATCACGGGCAGCTTGGAAAACCTGCCGGCCGCCCTCTCAGCTTCGGGGATGCTTCTCGTCCAAAGCGTCTTCAACTTCTTTATCCCTTCCGGCAGAGGCCAAGCGTATGTGACCATGCCGATCAAACGACCGTGGCGATTACCAGCTTGTACGCGCGGGCGCGGCAGATGCCAGCCCTCGCAGAACCCGGTCGTCCCCATGCTCCGGTTGAGAGAGGTTATGATAATCTACGTTCATTCTTCCCAGGACAATTCCTCTTTATGATCAAGTTGAGCGCCTTGCCCCGCATCTGCGTTGCGCTTGGATGCGGGGAATCAGCGGAGCTGCAGCGCTGGGCACTCGACGCGTGCGAGAGCGGCGAGGATTTTCTCGAAATCCGGCTGGACATGCTGGAGGGGGCTGAGTCCGGGATACGGGTAATCCGCCGCGTAATGAGACGCTATCCGGGAACCGTCATCATCGCGACGTGCCGGCGCACCCCCAACGGAGGAGAGTTCCGGGGCGGCATCGACGAGCAGGCCGAAGTGCTGGGCCAGGCCCTCTCAGCCGGCGCGGCGCTGCTGGACGTCGAAATAGAAACGGCCCACGCCGCCCCACGAATCGTAGAGCGGTTTCGCGCAAGCGCCCTCGTGATTGTCTCCTATCACGACTTCGAGAAGACGCCGGCGCTGGGTACGGTGCTGGCAAGGCTCAAGAAAATTCCCGCGGATATCTATAAGATTTCGACTACAGTCCGGAAGCCCAGCGACAATGTCCGCATTCTCGAGTTGGCGTCCGGCAACGAAGAAACGCCGCTGGTCATCCTGGGAATGGGAGAAGCGGGGTTGCCCAGCCGAATTCTCGGCCCCTCGCGCGGCTCAATCTTCGGTTTTGGAGCGCCTGATGTTCGGGCATCCGCACGGAAACGTGGCCGGACGGCCGCTCCGCAACCGACAGCCCCCGGCCAGATAACGGCGTCCGAGATGCGCGGCCGCTACCAGGTGCAAAAACGCAAGTCTCCCTCCCAGGTCTACGGCGTGATTGCCTGCCCGATCGGACATTCGATGTCGCCGGCGCTTCACAACCGCGCCTTTCAGTCCAAGCGCTTCGATGCGGTTTACCTGCCCTTCATGGTTCAGCCGGCTCAGCTGGCCGATTTCTTCCGATTCGCGCGGGAGCTGCCGGTGGCCGGCTTCAGCGTCACGATTCCTCACAAGCAGGGCGTGCTGCGCCACCTGCACTCCGTCAATCGGCTGGCCCGGCGAATCGGAGCGGTCAATACGGTTTACCGCCGCGGAGGTAAACTGTGCGGCGCCAACACGGATGCAGTCGGAGTCACGGCGCCCCTGGAGAAGAGAATCCCGCTCAAAAAGGCGACTGTGCTCATCGCCGGCAACGGCGGGGCCGCCCGCGGCGCCATCTTGGCGGCAAAAGACAAGGGAGCCCGCGTGACTCTCACCGGCCGCAACCCGCGGCGTGTTCGGGCCCTGGCTCGTGCCTGCGGCGTCGAGGCGGCCGGGCGCGAAAAACTGGCGGGCCGGCATTTCGACATTCTCATCCACGCAACCCCGCTCGGCATGTCCCCCAACATCGATGGCTGCTTTTTCAGCGGCGACATTCCCGCCGATCTGGTCTTTGACATGGTCTACAACCCCCTCGAAACCCTGCTTCTGAAGAAGGCCCGTTCAGCCGGCAAAGAGACGATCTCGGGCTTAGAGATGTTCCTCGAGCAAGCCGCGGCCCAATTCGAGATCTGGACCGGCGAGACCGCTCCAAGAACCGTGATGAAGAAAAGTGTCTTACAAGCGCTGGGGGCCGCCTGATGTCTCCTGACTTCAAGGCCTTCGAGAGCTTTGCGAAGCAAGGCAATGTCGTCCCCGTACACAAAGTGCTCATGGCGGATCTCGAAACCCCTGTCTCGGCTTATCTCAAGCTGGCCGCCCGGAAGAAATACTCGTTCCTGCTGGAAAGCGTGGAAGGGGGAGAGAACGTCGGGCGCTACACTTTCCTGGGGACCGATCCGTTTCTGAGGGTGACGGCAACCGGGAAAAGGGTTGCAATCGAGCGCTCCGGAAAAATCACCCGCCGCCGCGGCGCAATCTTTGACATCCTGCGCGAAATAGCAGGGGAATTTCAGCCGGCGGGCGTGGAAGGCCTGCCACCCTTCTCGGCTGGAGCGGTCGGTTTCGCGGGCTACGACGTGGTTCGGCTGATCGAGCCGAGGGTGCCGCCATTTCGAAAGGACGACGTCAAACTGCCGGACGCCGTCTTTCTCTTCTTCTCAACGCTGCTGGCCTTCGACCACGTCAAGCACCAAATCCACGTCATCTCGAACGTCCGCTGCGATGAATGGAAGGGACGTCTTCGCCAAGGCTACAACGACGCGAAACGTCGCATCGCCCGAGTCGAAAAAGCGCTGGCGAAACCATTGCGCGTCCCCAAGAATCAGCCGCTGCCGGGCCCGCTGGAAGTCCGGTCGAATGTTGGCAAGGAATACTACTGCCAAGCGGTCGAGAAGGCAAAGGAGTATATCCTGGCCGGCGACATTTTCCAGGTCGTGTTGTCGCAGCGGCTGGAAATGGAACCTCAGGTGGCTCCCTTCCAGATCTACCGCGCCTTGCGCACGGTCAACCCTTCCCCCTACATGTTCTACATTCATCTCGACGATACGGTGATCCTGGGCAGCTCCCCGGAGATGCTGGTCAAGGTGGAGGGGCGCGACGTCGACTACCGCCCGATCGCGGGTACGCGGCCCCGCGGCGCGACGGAAGCGGAAGATCAGGCGCTCGCGAAAGACCTGCTCGCGGACGAAAAGGAGCTGGCCGAACACGTCATGCTCGTCGACCTCGGGCGCAACGATGTGGGGCGCGTTTGCGACTTTTCGAGCGTACACGTGCCACAGTTCGAAGAGGTCGAATACTACTCCCACGTGATGCACATCGTGTCGAGGGTTCGCGGCAAGCTGCGCTCCGATCTGGACGCTTTTGACGCGCTGGCGGCTTGCTTTCCGGCCGGCACGGTCTCCGGGGCGCCGAAGGTTCGCGCCATGGAGATCATTGCCGAGCTGGAACCTTACAGCCGAGGGGTTTACTCGGGCAGCGTGATGTACCTCGACTTCTCGGGCAACCTCAACTCCTGCATCGCGATCCGCACGATGGTCGTTCGCGGCAGGAAGGCTTACCTGCAAGTCGGAGCCGGCATCGTGGCTGATTCACGGCCAGAACGCGAATGGGATGAAACCATGAACAAGGCCCGAGCGCTGTTGAAAGCAGTCGAGCTGGCGCGGACGTTGTGACGGCCGGGGACCTTCGCTCAATTCAAGGGCAGGCCAGTGACCTGAAGTACCGTAGCGCGGGGCTCGGAGAGACCCGCGGCTTTTCACTTCAGCCGTGAGCCGCAGCGGGACCGGGCGAAAGGACGCGGGTCTCTCCGAGCCCCGCGCTACGGGCTCAATGCGATAATGAGGAAGGGCATGACCAAAAGGAGAAAGCTCACGCAGCGTGGTCACCGGCGGCTCGCGTTCGTGCTCTTGCTGGCGGCGGTTCTTTGCGGGGCCGGCTCCGCTAAGAAGAAGCGAGCCGCAACAGCCCACGCTCTTGTTGCCGGGACCGTGTTTCACGCAAGCGGGCGTTCGCTGGGGGGCGCCAAGGTGACCGTTTTCAACGAGGCCCGGCCGAAAAAGAAGCTTCGAGGCGTTACAGACGGGCGGGGCGAGTTTGCCATCCGTGTGCCTTCTGGCGAAGCCCGCTACGTCGTGCAGGCAGCCGCCAAAGGCTTCGCGTCCGCGGAGAAGAAGGTGCAAACCTACGGCATGGAGAAGGTCAACGTCAACTTCATGCTCTCTCCCGAAGATGGGGGAAAGAGATCGAAGTAACTGTCTGTTTCCTCACAACGTCCAAACAGGCAAGCTTGCTAGAGCCCGGAGGAAGATATATGAAGCGAAGAAAATGGTTCATTTCCCTGCTGGCGGTCGTTGCTCTGATCGCGCTGGGCGATCATGCGCTTGCGAAGAAAAAGAAGGTCCCGAGGACGAGAACCGTCAAGGGCCTGGTCACAACCGAGGTGGAAGATCCCATTCGAGGAGCCGTGGTGCAGCTCAAAAATACCCGTACCCTTCAAGTGAAATCGTTCTTCACGACGCCCACGGGCAGCTATTACTTCCATGGCCTCAATCCCAACGTCGACTATGAACTCAAGGCGAAATACAATGACGCCGCCAGCCGCACGCGGACCGTCAGCAGTTTCGACGACCGCCTGGAGCTGATTTACAATTTCAAGCTGAAGGTCAAGCCGTAAGGGCTCGGGCGGTCCTATGAGGCGCAGTCCTCGCCAAGTGTCGCGCAAGGTTCGGAAAGAAACAGCAGAGCCCCAGGCGGCAGCCTGGGGGCAAGTCCGCCAAACGCTACGAGTTTCTCCAGCGCGAAAAGTGGGGCCATTTTTGCCTACGGAATCTTCACAAGCACCGGGCTAGAGAATCTAATTCACCCGTCCAAGCGGCTCGACTTGGTCCGCGATGCCGTCGCGAAACGTGACCCGCACGGGCGGCACTCCGGCTTCCTTTCCCAAAGTGTATTCAACGATGCGGGTCTTGCCGCCCAGTGAGGAGCGGACGCGCTGGCCTGCTCCGGCGGCAAAGGTGACCTGAGACTCCGTCATGCCCTCTTCAACTTGATGGGCTCGGATCTTTTGCCAGTCCTCGTCACTCCAGTGGTCGTAGAGCTCGTGGGGGTCCTTCAAGAAAAAGACTTCATCCACGTAAAAATGATTGCCGACGCTGATCGGAACGGTGCAACTCTTGCCCTCTTTCTCGAACTCCAACAGAACATTCCCCCCGCGAGCGAGCACGCCGCTGGGGACGATTTTCTCGATCGGTCCCAGCGTCTTGTCTCCGGGCTCGTAAATCCATCGATAGCCTTCCCTAACCCAGAGCGGTTTGCCCACCAGTTTGCGAGCCGACTCTAGGCTGCTCACGTAGGACTTTGGAAGGTAGACGTAGAGGTCCGGGTGAATGGTCACCTTCTTGGGTTGATTTGGTTGAACCGGAACGCGTGACCAGCGTTCGAGGTAGACGTAGCCGAGATAGATCAGCGCAAGTGCGATGGCGATTTTCCCGATGCCTTGCAGCCAGTCTTTCCAATCACGGTTCATTTGTTAGCCGGAGCGGGCGCAGCACGCTGCGCCCCTACACGGCGGTTTCACTTATAAGCCAGGTGGAGAAATGATATGCCGGCCGTGAGCGGGACAACCTCCACCCGCTCGAAGCCGCAAGACTTCATCTGGGCCTCCAACTCCTCGGGACCGAGAAACCGCTCGACCGACTTCTGCAGATACGAATAGGCGTCGCCGGACCCCGAGATCGTATTGCCAATGCAGGGGAGAACTCGGCGAAAGTAAAACTCAAATAGCGGCCCCAAAACGCGGTTCCTCGGGCGCGAGAACTCAAGTATCGCCAGGCAGCCGCCGGGAGCCAGCAGCCGGTACATTTCCTCGATGCCCTTGCGGTAGTTCGCCAGGTTCCGAAAGCCATAAGCGATCGTGATCAAATCTGCCGACGCGCCCCGCATCGGGAACTGCAACGCGTCCGCTTCGAGCAGCAGCGCAGCCATGTTGCGGCGCCCGAGTTTCGCCTTTGCCGCCGCCAGCATGGGATAGCAAAAGTCCGCCCCAACGGCTGGGCAGCCATTGGCGGCGCCGAGACGGCGGCGTTCGGCTTCGAGCGCCATCAGGAGATCGCCCGTCCCGCAGCAGAGATCCAGCACTCTCGCTTGCGGACGCTCGAGGTAAGGTTTGACGCGGCGAACCACCGCCCGGCGCCAGTATTGATCGATACCGAGTGAAAGCAGGCGGTTGAGCAGGTCGTAGCGGGGGGCCACGCGTCCGAACATGCGGCGAATGTGCCGCGCCGCCTCGGCTTCGTTCCCAGGTTCGACTCCCGCCGGGGATGCTCCAGACGTCATCCTTCCACTCACCGATCCGGTGCCATCGATTCACGCACCGCCGGCGCCGGGGCAGCGGGCGCGCGGCTGAAGATCCGCAGAGCACTCTCGGCCGCTGCGACGATCAGCCCGGTGTCAATGCCGCTCAGAACCCGGACGCTGCCGATCTTCTCGGGAAGGACAAAATGGACATGCCCGCCGATCGTCTTTTTGTCGCCACGAAGTCGCCCGGCTAGATTCGACGCCTCGATTCCATGCAGATCCGGGATCGGGCCGTACGACAACACGACGTCTTCCAGTGACTGCGCTTCATCGCGCGGAAGCATTTCGAGCGACTCGGCCAGGTGTGCCGCCGCGACCATGCCGAAAGCCACTGCCTCGCCGTGCAACAGCCGCGCGTAGGCAGTCTCGGCTTCCAGGGCGTGGCCGAGCGTATGACCATAGTTGAGAATGCGCCGCAGGTCGCCTTCGCGTTCATCTTTCGAGACGACTTCCGCTTTAATCGCCACCGACTCGGCAATGATGGCTTCAAGGGTTTCGGAATCGCGGGCCAGCACGGCGTCTCGCTTCTCCCGCAGAAGTTCAAACAGGCTTGGGCTCTTGATGATGCCGTGCTTGATCACTTCGAACAAGCCGGCGCGGTACTCGCGTTCGGGCAGCGTCCGCAGCGTGGCGGGGTCGATCAGCACGAGCCGCGGCTGGTGGAAGGCGCCGAAGAGGTTTTTGCCTTCCGCGAGATTGACGCCCGTTTTGCCTCCGATGGCCGCGTCGACTTGAGCCAGCAGAGTCGTGGGAATCTGGACAACATCCACCCCCCGCATGTAGGCGGCGGCCAAGAATCCTCCCACGTCGCCGGCAATGCCTCCGCCGAAGGCAACCACGCAGGCGCCGCGGTCGGCGCCGGCCGCATACATTTGTTCCGCCAGGGATTCGACCAGCTTCAGGCGCTTGTTCTCCTCGCCGCCGGCCATCTGGATAATGGTTGTATCCAGGCCCCCGAGCCCCTTTTCCAAGCGCGAGCCCTGATGCTGCCAGGCTCCCTGGTCGGCGATCAAGAAAACGCGGCGGTCCCCGATGAGCGGCCGCAAATGCCGCGACGCCTGCTCCAGGGAACCGCTTTCGACGAGGACTTCATAGGAGCCGTTCGCCGTCCGCACGGGAATGCGGTGCATGCTCCCTTTGTACCACGTTCTCCAACAGAGCCCAGAGCGCAAGCGACGGGTCAAGCGACGCGGCTTCTCGCCCAATGAGCGCCGGGACGGACTGACGCAGCGGGCAAGACATGTCGCCAGGAATGGCGACACGGCACGTCTGGAGACGTGCGCCACGTCAGCGCCACGCCCGGCCGCGGCGCCCCTTTATGACCATGTTGAGGCCGATCGCCACGAGAGCCAGCGGCCACAAGCGCCACAAGGGGTAGTCGATCAGCCCGAACTGCTCCAACTGGAACCAGACGCCCAGGAACCCCACCGCCAGGCCGCCGATCAGACCACCCTTCCGCCGCGACCGCCAGATCATGTGGATGCCCAGGACGACCAGAATCAGCGGCCAGTACTGCTCGAGGTGCCTGAGGTTCAGCGGCATCCAGCCGAAATTGCGCAACTGCAAAGCGATGCCGATTACCAGGAGTACAAAGCCGAAGCCGCGGCGCCTCGCGGGCTTCTCCCATAGGCGGTGCATCCCGAAAGCAATCAGAATGACCGGCCAGAAGCGCCACAGCCGCTCGATCTCGAACACCCCCAGGTTGTCCAGGGTTAAGAGGACTCCCAGCAGCGCGATGACAAGTCCCGGGATGAGGCGCGAGCCAGCCTTCCAGCCTCGCCTTGGCGTGATGATCCTTCCGTCGCTCCCGATTTCCATCGCGTGCCTCGTTCGAATCGTTCCGCCGCTACGCCGCTGCCTTCTCAACCCCTCGCATCACCCGCAGCGTGTTCGCGCCGAGAATCTTCTCAATATCGGAATCGGAAAAGCCTCGCTGACCGAGGCCGGCGACGAGATTGGGAATCTTCGAGATATCCTCCATGCCTTCGGGCAACTGATCGCTCACGCCATCGAAATCCGAGCCCATTCCGACGTGATCGACGCCCGCTACTTTAGCCGCATGCTCGAAATGATCGAGCAAACGGCTGAAGGGGACCCGGCCAATGCGCTCGATCTGCTCCCTGTTGATCTCTCGCAACGCGATGGCGGTTTGCTTGGAATCACCGGCGAACTTCTTTCTCGCGGCGGCGCGCTTCTGTTTGAGATCCTGGAGTTCGTCTCCCCGCCTGTTGTTCTCCGCGTCGAGAAATGCATTGTAGTAGTTGATGTGAACCACTCCGCCCTGAGCCGCCAGTGCCTTTAGCATCTCGTCGGTCATGTTGCGGGCGTGGCCGGCCAGCGCCCGGCACGAAGAGTGCGAGGCGATCATGGGTGCCGACGATGTCTCGACAGCATCAAAGAAAGTTTCGTCGGAGACGTGCGAAATGTCGACCATCATGCCCAGCCGGTTCATCTCGCGAACGACGTCTTTGCCGAAATCGGTTAGGCCCTTGGGTTCTTCGGAGCTGCCGGAGGAGCCGGCCCAGGGCGTCGGCGCGCTGTGGGTCAGCGTCATGTACCGCGCTCCCAGGCGATAGAGGCTGCGCAGCAGCGCGAGGCTCGAGTCGATCATGTGCCCGCCCTCGACGCCCATCAGGATGGCGATTTTCTTCTCGTGCTTGGCGCGAACAATCTCATCCGCCGTCGTAGCCAAGACCAAATCATCAGGGTGGCGATGCACTTCCTCCACAACCGCATCGATGATCGCCAGAGCTTTCTTGACAGCCTCGAGAGCCGTTCCCGCCGTGGCACTCGTGTAAATCGAGAAAAACACCCCTGTCACGCCACCCTCGCGCATGCGCGGAATGTCGAGCTGACCGTCCGCATGACGCTGGCCGAGATCAAGCTGCTCCTCGACGATGCGCCCCGGCGTGTCGCAGTGCAAGTCGAGCACAATCGAGCGCTCAAGGACGCCGCCCGCTGACGCCCCGGCCGTGTTCGCGGCGCCAACCGCACCCGCAGGCCCGGCCCCGCCGCCGTCCTCCGTTGCAGAGCAGCCGCCGAGCACGGCCCCACCGGCCGCGGCAACCGCGCTGATTCCCCAATGTCTTCTCGTGAGTGTCATCGACATGATTGTACTGAACCCGATCGAACGACTTCGAAAGCGTTACGCGAATCGGACGGATCAGACTCTAAGGCGGGATATCAGAACCCTGGAGGCTGGGGGATTCGTCAAGATTTCCGGCGGCAAAGTGACGGCCCGAATCGAGCTGATTGAAGCCTTTCTTCCTCCCAGCGGGATCGCTCCCGACTCGACTCCTTCGTGACGTGAGTTTGGCTCTTCGTCTGATCTCTCCGCCCTCTTCCTCCCCTCCCGGGAGAGGGATCGTGACCGAATCAATTCAGACCCTCTGATAAGATGAGTGTCTTCGAATGAGCTCCCCTTCAGTAGTCGTTCTCGGTGCGGGTCCGGCCGGTTTGACCGCCGCCTACGAGCTGGCCAAGGCAGGCGTCACGAGCACGGTTCTCGAGAGGGATGATGTGGTTGGCGGACTCTCCCGCACCGCGGAGTACAAAGGCTACCGCTTCGACATTGGCGGCCACCGCTTCTTCACCAAGGTCACGGCGGTCGAAGAGCTGTGGATCGAGATCCTGGGGGATGATCTGCTAACCCGGCCCCGGCTCTCCCGGATCTACTACAAGGGCAAGCTTTTCTCCTACCCGCTCAAGCCTTTGAACGCCCTGTTCGGCCTGGGAATATTCGAAACCACTCGCTGCGTGGCCAGCTACGGCTGGGCGCGCTTGTTTCCGCAGCGGCCCGAGGAGGACTTCGCTACCTGGGTGTCGAATCGCTTTGGGAAGCGGCTGTTTGAGGTCTTCTTCAAAACTTACACCGAAAAGGTCTGGGGGATCCCGTGCTCGCAGATCCAGGCGGAGTGGGCGGCGCAGCGAATCAAAGGTTTATCGCTGATGACGGCACTGAAAAACGCCCTGATCGGCGACCGATCCGCGAGCAAACAAGACGCAGTCAAGACGCTGATCAACGAGTTTCTGTATCCGCGTCATGGCCCGGGAATGATGTGGGAGAAAACTCAGCGGCTGGTCGAAGGCATGGGGTCTCGGGTGCTGATGGAGCAACCGGTCAGCCGCATTCGCTGGTCCCCGGGCCGGGTCGAGGCAGTCGAGGCCGCTGGCCAAACTTACGAGGCCGAGCATTTCATCAGCAGCGTTGCGATTCGCGATCTCATCGAGAGTTTCGACCCCACGCCCCCTGAAAACGTCATCGCGGCCGCCAGGAAGCTGAAGTACCGCGACTTCCTGACCGTGGCGCTCATGGTTCGCGCCGCATCTCTGTTCCCCGACAATTGGATTTATATCCACGAGCCTGGCGTCAAACTGGGCCGCCTGCAGAACTTCAAGAACTGGAGTCCCGAAATGGTTCCGGACCCCGCCATGACAGGGCTGGGGCTAGAGTACTTTTGCTCCGAGGGCGATGAGCTCTGGAGCCTGGGCGACGAAGAGCTGGTCGAGCTGGGGAAGCGTGAGATCGTGCAGCTGGGCTTTACCCAGGCGAGTGACATCACGGACGGTACCGTGGTCCGCGTGAAGAAGGCGTACCCGGTCTACGATCGCGACTATGCGCCGGCGCTCAAGGAGATCCGCGAGTTTCTGGCAACCCTGCCGAACCTGCAGCTTGTCGGGCGCAACGGCATGCACCGTTACAACAACCAGGACCACTCGATGCTGACCGCCATGCTCGCCGCCCGCAATATTCTTGGGGCGAAGCACGACCTCTGGCAGGTGAACGTCGATGAGGAATACCACGAACAGGGCCGGGAGATCAAGCTCGAAGACGTTCGCGCCCTTGACTCGACGCAACCGCTTGTTCCTCGCAGGCTCGCGGAATAAGGGACTTGGCGGGGACCCGCGGCGTAGCAAAGCATCCAGGCTAGCGAGCCGCCTTCGGCGGCTGGGACAAACAAGAGTGTTTGTCCCTACCGGCTATTGAAGATTGCAGTTTTGCGGCGTTTTTCTTTGCCTAATCGTGCAAGAACTGCATGTTTCAGGCTGTTTCGGCGCTTGAATCCGCATTTTCTCGGGGAGTGACGCTCGAGACCGCCTGGGAGAAGAAGGCGCTTGTTTTCTGGCAGTTAAGTCTTCTAGGAGCGGCTTTCCGTCAGTCCGAATTGCAGTGTTTTGCAGAAAATTTCAGGGTTTCGGCGATTTTGCGCCTCGGAGGCAGTTTTGGGGCTCGGGTACGGCCCTTGGGGATCCTCGATGACTTCGGTTTTTTCGCCATTGGCGCTCCGCGGAGACACGGGCATCCGCTTGCCTTCCCGCGCCCCATCCGCATCCGGGGCTTGGCTTTGTGGGTTTCCCACCCAGGGTTCCGCTTCGCTCCACGCTAACGCGGACGAGCCACAACCAAACAGGGGAGCGCGGCCGCTGCCGGATGGAGCGCGTCGAAGCGGCTAACCCCTCCCTCACGGCCGGGGCTCCGGGTGAACAGTATTGCTGCTGGCCTGGGGCCGGTTGATTCCCGCGCTTCATTTGCCGCTCTTTTTTTGAGAGGCGCCTCTTGCTCCCGTTGATCGAACCTCGACAGCCGCCCTCAAAAGGAGCGCAAAAACGGCTGCTAGCGGACGGTCCTCTTCCCCAGTAGTTTGTTGGACGGACACGAGCGTCGGCACGAATGCCGACACGGCACGCTGAAAGCGTGCGCCAGATCAGGCTGGCGCGTCCGTCGTTGGAGCGGCTGAGAGCCGGTCCCTACCAGGAGAGGCCATCCGCGGGGGATGACCACAATGCGGAGAGCAACTCGAAACTGTCCAGGCCTGGAAACGGTCGTGTTGGTCCGGTGATCTATGTCCTTTCCGGTTTCTGATCGCAGTTTAGCAGGCGGTGTCAAGTGTTTCGGGGAGGCTTAGCATGATGACGTTGAGAATAAAGGGAATAAAGATTTATAATTACGTGACTGGTTCTGGCCTTCGGCCACGACGGGGTGTGAAGAGCGGGGCGCCAGGTCCGCGCTAACGGCCCATGTTGGCGAGGTTCGCCAATGATAGGGCCAATTCATGAGCCAGCGACTGAGAGAACGAAGCCCGTTGAACGGGCTGCCGGGTGGGGGGGCGCGGGCTACCGGCCGTAAAACGACCGGCCTGGGAACACCGAGCCGCGTGAACGCGGCTCGATGTTCGGCAGCGTTGTAGTGCCTACCGGTCCTTTTCCGGATGCGGACTCCTCATTCCGCGTACGGCTGATCCCCTCCTTGGACCGAGCGTGGAGGGGGGATCACGGGGTCACGAGCGGGAATGCGATCCGCGACTTGGCATAATGAAACACTACCTGCTCATGGCTACCGCGAACCGGCCACGCCCTGTTGTCCTCACGATCATGGATGGCTGGGGAGAAAACCCCAGTCCTCGAAACAATGCCGTCGCGATGGCTTGTACGCCGAACTTCGACCGGCTGCGGCGCGAGTATCCTCATACTCTGATTCGGACGGACGGACCCTTCGTTGGGCTCCCCGAAGGCCAGATGGGCAACAGCGAGGTCGGACACCTCAGCATCGGCGCGGGCCGCATCGTCAAGATGGACGTTACTCGCATCGACGACATGATCGCCAGCGGCAAGTTCTTTTCCAATGAAGCGCTCAAGGCGGCCATGGCGCGCGGGCGTACGCGGCGGCTGCACTTGATGGGACTCGTTAGCCCTGGCGGCGTTCACTCGCATACGAATCACCTTTACGCGCTGCTTGAGATGGCGAAGCGGGAAGGTGTCGAGAACGTTTACGTTCACTGCTTTACCGACGGCCGCGACAAGCCGCCCGAGAGCGGCGCCGGCTACATTGGCGAGCTGGCCGCCAAGATGGAGGAAATTGGCTCCGGACGCATTGCCACGATTTCGGGACGCTACTACGCCATGGACCGCGACCGCCGCTGGGAGCGGATCGAACGGGCTTTTCGAGCCATGGTTCTCGGGGAAGGCGCCAAAGCCACCGACCCGGTGGAAGCCATGCGGGCGTCTTATTCGGGCGGCGTGACGGATGAATTCGTTGAACCGGCCGTTCTGGTCGGCGATAGGGGTGAGCCTGTCGGCAGCATCCAGGACGAGGACGCTGTTATTTTCTTCAACTTTCGGGCCGACCGCGCCCGGCAGATGTCAATGGCGCTCAACGATCCCGAGCTGGAGAAGCCGGCGCGTTCGCTGGCGCCGAAAAACCTGCACTACGTCACGATGACGCGGTATGACAGGAACTATTCGTTCCCTTATGCGCTGCCGCCTCACAGGCCCGAGCGGATTCTCGGCGAGATTTGCGCGGAGCACGGTCTCAAGAACCTGCGTACGGCCGAAACCGAGAAATATCCGCACGTCACATACTTTTTCAATGGGGGCGCTGAAAAGCCCTTCGAAGGCGAAGCGAGGGAGATGGTTGCCTCGCCCAAGGTTGCCACTTACGACCTGCAGCCGGAGATGAGCGCGGCCGGCGTTTGCGATGTCGTGGTCAAGGGGATCGAGAGCGATGCATACGATGTAATTGTCGTCAACTTCGCCAACGGCGACATGGTGGGGCACACCGGCGTCATCCCCGCTGCTGTCAAGGCGATTGAAACCGTGGACGAGTGCCTTGGACGAATCCGCGAGCCCCTCAAGCGCAAGGGAGGAGCCTGGATCGTCACGGCGGATCACGGCAACGCGGATATGTTGGTGGATCCGGAAACCGGCGAGCCGCACACTTACCACACGACGTTCCCCGTGCCTTTAGTCGTCGTGAGCGAATTTCAAGGCAAACTCAGAAATGGCGGGTCACTGAGGGATATTGCACCGACTATTTTGGGTTTGCTGGGTATCGAACAGCCGCGGGAGATGACGGGACAAGATTTGCGGGTCTCGCCGCAGCCGTAATACCATTGTGTAACAAGGATCGCCGCGTCTTATTGAGACAATTTTTGGCGGAGAGGGGAACTCAGTGTGCACTGGTTTCCTTCGCCCCATCCGGGGCTCACGCGCTGAGGATTCAGAACCTGGGGTTCCGCTTCGCTCCACCCTAGGCTACAAATCCGGCGCCGCGCCGCGGCTTAACGGCGCTTGGCAACGAGCGCCCAGTCGAAAAACTCAGCAACGGAATCACGGAGCAACGCACCATGCCCTTCGGACGATACTACGAAGAATTTGAAGCCGGCCAAGTCTTCAAACACTGGCCGGGACGCACCATCAGCGAGGCCGATGACACCTGGTTCAGCTTGCTGACGATGAATCAGAATCCGCTTCACATCGATGCGCACTACGCCAGCCAGTTGCAGCATGGGCAGCGCCTGGTGGTTGGGCCGCTCGTTTTCAGCATTGTCGTCGGGATGAGCGTCGCCGATATCAGCGGCCGCGCGATCGCCAATCTCGAGTATCAAGAGATCAAGCACGTCGCGCCCGTCTTTCATGGAGACACGATTTACGCCGAAAGCCGTATTCTTGACATGCGCGAGTCGAAGACGAAGCCGGATCGCGGGCTGGTTTTTGTTGAGTCGCGCGGGTTCAATCAGCGGAAGGAAACGGTGCTGACGCTGAAGCGGACGGTTTTGGTGCCCAAGAGGCCGGGTTGATGCTTGGGATTGCCAATACGTTGGGGCTCCCAATGCTGAATCGTGTGCCGACCGAGGCCTGTGTGGACGGCCGTGATTCCGCAAGTTATCGACTCCTGTTGTGGAGCGGGAAGCCCGTTGAAACGGGCTGACCAACCTTGAGCGGCGCGGCCTGCCAGCCGTAAAACGGCTGGCCCCTAGAGTTTCTACATTCTGAAGATGAATTGGACAGGCATCTCTGCCCGCCACGGCGTTGGCGTCAAACCGAGCCGCGCGCGTCAGCAAGCGGTTGCGGGACAGACCAGCGGCAACCGCTTGCTGACGCGCGCGGCTCCTGACCCTGCATTATGCTTGGCAAAGCGGCAGGCCGGGATGTCAGTGGCCACGGCCTGGCGAAGTGATGGAAACAAAGAGGTTGCCGGTTGAGGTATAAATTTTCTTTACAAAATGTCCGGAAATGGCAGAGAATGGCAGAATATGGCAGGATCTGGGCCATTTTCGACGCCTCGTCATGGTGTCAACCGATAATGTTTTTGTTTTCAGTGCCTGCGGTTGCAGGCGGCGGGACCGTGGCAGGTTCCCTAGCAAAGCGACAGGTTTTCTTGCGGATTTGAGCTATACTTGTCGCTCGCCACAAGGCTGGCGGATTAGCGGCAACTCGGGTGGACGGCCACTGCCACGCAAGACTATCCCAGTAAGACCATGCCACTAAGACATGTCGCCAGGAATGGCGACACGGCACGTCTGGAGACGTGCGCCACATCGGCTTGTCGCCAGCTTGCTTGTTTCCAGCTTTGCCTCGCGGGCTGGTCCGCTACTGGATACCGTTCTCATTGTAGCAGGCGGGGTCCGGTTTGTTGGCTCGCAAGGCGGGGCGAGTGGGGTCTAAGTGCTTGAAGAAACAGGGCCGCGGGAATATTTTGACGGCTGGCTACCAGAAGCAGGGTTTTGGGGCTGGAAGCCAGAGCGTGGTTCGGGCGGCGGACCGCAAGCCCGGGAAATGTAGAAACTCCAGTGCCAGCCGTAAAACGGCTGGCCTAAGAAGGCAAAACCGCGTGAACGCGGCTCACGCCGACAGGATTGTCTGCGCTCACGCGCGGACTTCCGTCCGCGCCTCTGTGCCGGCGTGCCGACGATTGTCGGCAGGCATGGCGGCACGGTACTCAAGAATGCGTGCGGGCTCCAATTTGTGGACCTGCTCCGCACTGTGTTACCTTCACGGATTACGGTTTGAAACGAGGAGATTCGATGGAAGCGCTTGGAATGGTCGAAACCAAGGGTTTGACCGCTGCGATCGAGGCGGCTGATGCCATGGTCAAAGCGGCGAACGTGGTGCTCGAAGGGAAAGAGTATGTCGGAGCCGGATTCGTCCTGGTAACCGTGCGCGGGGACGTCGGCGCCGTCAAGGCAGCAACGGACGCCGGGGCCGCCGCCGCGCGGCGAGTCGGTGAGCTGGTAAGTGTACACGTCATTGCGCGCCCCCACGACGAAGCCGAAAAGGTCATCCCGAAAAGCAAGGGCAAGGGCAAGTAAGGCCCGTTTTTCCGAGCTGCGGCCGCCGAAGCCGGCAGAAAAGCGGCACGAAGATTCGGAGCCGCGACGGTCAGGGAGCGGTTGGCTGCTCAGCGGGGCCGGATCTGATGGGGGGATGACTTTTTTCTCGTTGCGGGCTTCCGTTGGCAAGAGGGAAGCCCGTTGAAACGGGCTGACAAACCTGGCGCGGCGGGGCGTACCAGCCGTAAAACGACTGGCCTAGCTAGGAACACCAAGCCGCGTGAACGCGGCTCAAAAGCCCGTATCACCGTGCGCATTTGGACCGCAAGAGTCTCTTCCACGCCGCCAGCAGGCCTTCCACGCCGTGAGCGGGCAAAGACGCGGACCGCGGTAAGTTGTAGTCTGTTTGGTGCACTACACTAGCCATCAACATCCAGATGTTGGAAGACAAAGACCTCAAGTCTGTTCAGGAAGTCCGGACAAAGATCGCCCTCGCCTATGAGGCGTCCCGGAAGTACCGGACTTACACTCAGGAGCAGGTTGACCAAATCATCGACCATGTAGCGGCTGTCGCTCGCGCCAACAGCGAGCACCTCGCGAAAATGGCCGTCGAGGAAACTGGATATGGCAACGTGCAAGACAAGGTCGCCAAGAACCTGCTGAACTCCGACCTGCTGCACAAGGCGATCCGGCCCATGAAAACGGCCGGAATCATTCGCGAGGACCGCGAGAACGGCATCATCGAGATCGCCGAGCCGGTCGGCGTCGTGGGGGCGATTTTGCCCACGACGAATCCTACTTCGACTGCCATTTTCAAGATTCTGATTTCCCTGAAAGCGCGCGATGCGATCGTCATCAGCCCGCACCCGAGGGCGGTGCGATGCACTTGCGAAACGGCTGCGCTGCTGGCGAAAGCGGCGGAGGAGGCCGGGGCGCCGCAAGGCATCGTCCAATGCCTGAACGAGGCGACGATCCAGGGCACCGACGAACTGATGAAGCACCGCCGCACCGGCATCATTCTCTCGACGGGCGGAGCCGGCATCGTGCGTGCAGCTTACTCGAGCGGAACGCCGGCGATTGGCGTGGGACCCGGCAATGTGGCGGTCTTGCTGGAGGCGTCCGCCGATGTTGATCAGGCGATCGCCGCCGTCGTCGAGGGCAAGTCTTTCGACTACGGCACGGTTTGTTCGAGCGAGCAGACGCTAGTTGCCGAGGCCGCCAGCCGCGACCGTGTTTTAGCGGCGCTCAAGGCCAACAAGGCGTACCTCTGTGACGCGCAGCAGTCGCTGGCGCTTCAGAAACTGCTGATTGGTCCCAACTTCCGCATCAATCCTGACTGCGTGGGAAAGGCGCCCGCCAAGATCGCCGAGATGGCGGGGTTCAGCGTTCCGGCCGAATCCAGCATCCTGGTGGTCGAGTTGGAAGGCGCCGGGCGTGACTACCCGATGTCGGCCGAAAAACTTTCGCCGGTGCTGGCCGTCTATTTCGTGCGGGATTTCCAGGCGAGTCTCGATGCTTGCGAGACGATCCTGAACTTCGGGGGACGCGGGCACACCTGCGTGATTCATTCGAAAAATGACAAACGCGTTCTCGAGTTCGGCCTGAGGATGCCAGCCTTCCGGGTGCTGGTGAACACGTCCGCGCCGCAGGGTTCGACCGGCATTACGACGAATGTCCTGCCGTCGATGACACTGGGCTGTGGAGCGATCGCCGGCAACATCACCAGCGACAACGTGGGTCCGATGCACTTGATCAACATCAAGCGCATTGCCTACCACGTGCGCGACGCTGAATCTGCATTCGAAAGCCCGGAGGCACGAGCCTATTTCGCCGGGCGGCCGATTCCTGGAGCAGCTCCGCCGCAACCTTTACCGATGAGTCCGCCTTCCTCCGCGGGAACGGGGCGCTCGCAGATCAGCGATGCAGTCGGGCGTTATCTGGCGCAACACGGTCTTTCGGCTGGGGCCAGGCCGGCGGCAAGAGACGCGCCGGTGACACAGGCCGCGATCGGAAGTCCCGCAGCGTCCCTCGTCGACCAGTTTTTGTCGAAGCGGCGTGCGGGAGCGACTCAGGCCACATCGCCAAGCTCAACGACAGGCAGTACCGCGCCCGCGAATGCAAACACTGCCGCTGCAACCGCGGAGCCTTCTCCAGCCCCGCCGGCTCCAGCCGTGGTGGTTGTGCCGTTTGTCAGTGAAGATGACGTGCGGCAGGCGATTCTAAAAGAGCAGAAAATCTACATCGACGCGAGCACGATCGTGACGCCCGCTGCCCGCGACCTCGGGGACGCGCACGGCATTCTGGTGCGGACCAATTAGGTTCAGCATAGGCGCCCTCGGACGTGGCGCGTCGGAGCGGCAGACCCCTCCCTCACGCGGACGAGCCGCAACCAAAGAGGGTCCACAGAAGGGTGGACGTGATGGAGACGCAACCCCGATGAAGCGCGGACTTCCGTCCGCGCCTCTGTCCGGCCGTCTGAAATTTTCTGCAACGATCGGCAAAGATTTGACTAGACGGGAGGCCGCCGCGACCCGATGAAACGCTGGGAATACCGCCCATTCGCTCCAGCCGAGGCAGACCGGCTGCAGTCCGAGCATGGTATCAGCCGCCTGCTGGCGGTGCTCCTGGTACAGCGCGGCATCAGCGATCCCGAGCAGGCCGGCCGCTTTCTCGAGCCGAGGCTTTCGCACCTTCACGATCCCTGCCGCATGCAGGGAATGCGGCAAGCGGTTGAGCGTCTCTGGCGCGCCATCGCGAATCAGGAACGCATCCTCATCTACGGTGACTATGACGTCGACGGCACGACCTCAGTGGTGATCCTTCGCAAGGCGATCGAGCTGGCCGGAGGAGCAGCGGACTTTCACGTACCGCACCGCGTCAAAGAAGGCTATGGCATGCGCCAGGACGTGGTCGAGCAAGCCTCCCGCGATCAGGTTCGGCTGCTCATCAGCGTCGACACGGGCATTCGCGAGAACGCGGTCGTCGATCGGGCGAATGAACTGGGGATCGATTGCATTATCACCGATCACCACCTGCCGAAGTCGGCGCTTCCCCAGGCGCTGGCGGTGCTCAACCCAAACCAGCCTGGTTGCGGCTACCCGGACAAGAATCTATGCGGGGTGGGAGTCGCCTTCAAGCTGGCGCAAGCGCTTCTTTCGGACCTCGAGTGGCCGCCCGCGAAGCTCGAACGAGTTCTGGAGTCGATGCTGAAGATCGTCGCCATCGGTACGATCGCCGACGTCGTGCCGCTGCTGGGCGAAAATCGCGTCTTCTCGAAGATCGGGCTTGGCGGGCTGCGGCAACCTCGCAACATCGGGCTGCGGGCTTTGCTGGGCGTTGCCGGTTTCTCCCCAGGGAAGCTGCCGAGCGCGGGAGACGTGGCTTTCCGTGTTGCCCCCCGTATCAACGCCGCCGGACGCATGGATACAGCTCGCGACGTGATCGAATTGTTCACCACCTCCAGTGCGGATCGGGCTGCCTCCATCGCGCAAAAGCTGAACGGGCTGAACAGTGACCGCCAGCGCGCTGAACAGGAAATCGTCAGCGAGATCATCGAGCGGCTGCAAGACATCCCCCCGCCGAGCGCAGTGCCTTTTATTGTCGAAGCGGGCGAGGGCTGGCATGCGGGCGTGATCGGGATTGTCGCCAGCCGGATTGTCGAGCGCTTTCATCGTCCCACGCTGGTACTGAGTTGCAATTCCGATGAGGGCTTGGCGACGGGGTCGGGCCGCGGTATCCGGGCCTTTCACCTGCTGGAGGCCCTGGAGTCAGCAGCGGATCTCTTTGTTCGCTTCGGTGGCCACCGCCAAGCCGCCGGCTGCACGCTGGAGATCGGCCGAATTGACGAGCTGCGGCGGCGGCTCAATGCCCATGCGGGGAAGGTCCTGAACGCGGACGATTTCATTCCCACGCTGCAGCTTGACGCCGAACTGCCTTTCCGCTCGATTCATGACCAGACGATGGCCGAGCTGGCGCAATTGGCGCCGCACGGGATGGCGAACCCGGCACCGCGTTTTTCCACTCCGAATGTGCGGCTGGCGGCCGAGCCCAGGATCGTGAAGGAAAAACACCTCAAGCTGAGGGTGGCGGACGAATCGTTGTCCTTTGACGCCATCGGCTGGCGCATGGCGGAGCGGGCCGGCGGCCTCCACCGCGACACGCGGCTTGACGCGGCCTATACCATTGAAGCCGACACATACCACGGCGGCTGGCAGTTGGTGCTCGAAGATTTCCGCGAAGCGAGAGGTGTTCCGATAGCAGCGAATGCCGCCGGATGAGGTTCTTGCCCAACGTGGCAGAAAGTTCGGGAACCAGATTCGGAGCCGCGACCGTGAGGGAGCGGTTGCCGCAAGCGGGTCAATCGGGCGGGGGGAAACGGAAAGCTGACGCGCGCGGATGCTGTGGTGTGGATTGATGCGCTCGAAATAACCGCTTGCTGACGCGCGCGGCTCCAAGGCGAAAAGCCATAATCCACAATGAAACGAATCGCGATCGTCGGCGGCGGCATCTCGGGCCTCTCGGCGGCCTACTATCTCGCCAAGGGGGGGCACGAGTGCACTTTGATCGAGGCGCAGCCGCGGCTTGGCGGCGTGATCCAAACCGAGCAAGTCGACGGGTGCGTCATCGAAGGCGGGCCCGACAGCTTCATCGCCCAAAAGCCCTGGGCGATGGACTTGATCCGGGAGCTGGGTATCGAAGATCAGATCATCGGATCAAACGATCATTTGCGCAAGACGTTTGTTTTGCGGGGAGGCCGCTTGATTCCCTTGCCTGATGGTGTTCAGTTTATGGCGCCGACGAAAGTGATGCCGATGATTACGACGCCGCTGCTGGGCCTGCGGTCGAAGGCCAAGATGGCGATGGAGTGGTTTCGGCGGCCGCTGGAAGTAAGCCGCGACCGCTCGGTGGCGGAGTTTGTGAAAGAACATTACGGCGCCGAGGTCAACGAGTATTTAGCCCAGCCGATGTTGGCCGGCGTCTACGGAGGGTCTCCCGAAAAGCTCAGTGTGAATAGCGTTTTGCCGCGCTTTGTGGAACTGGAGAAGCGCTACGGCAGTGTGGGCCGCGGGCTCGTCCGCGCCATGTCGCGATCACGAAGCGGCAAGACAGCGGGAAGCCGGAACAGCGGCCGGCAGTCCTTGTTTCTGAGCTTACGCAGGGGCATGCAGCAACTGACCGGCACTCTGTCCGGACAACTCGAAGGTCAGGTGCGCGTTGTCACCGCGGCCGTGGGCGCGATAAGGGGAAGGCCGGGCGCTTTTCAACTCGCGGTGGGCGGGGATACGATCTCGGCGGACGAAGTCGTGCTGGCGACACGCGCCTACCAGGCAGCCGAACTGCTCCAGCAAATGGATGCGCGACTGGCCGATCTGCTGGCGGGCATCCGCTACAGCTCGTCGGTTACGGTGAACTTGCTCTACCCCCGGCCGCCTTTCGAGCACAAGCTCGAAGGTTTCGGTTTTCTCATCCCAAGAGCCGAGCAGCGGTGGCTCACCGCCTGCACCTGGGTAAATACCAAGTTCCCACACCGAACAACGGCGGATCGCGCTGTCTTGCGAAGTTTTCTCTCCGGCCGGGAAGCAGAGAAGGCCTCTTCCTCCACTGACGCCGAGGTCGCCGATCAGGCGCATCAAGAACTGAGTCAACTGATGCATTTCCGCACCGAGCCGGCAACGCAGCGCGTCTACCGCTGGGACCGCGCCATGGCGCAATACGAAGTGGGCCATCAGAAGTGCATCGAGGAAGTCGAGTCGCGGCTGGCCAACCTGCCCGGCTTGCATCTGAGCGGCAATGCCTTTGCAGGCATCGGCATCCCGGACTGCATCCGCCGCAGCAAGATGGTGGCGGAGTCGATGGGGGTCTAACCCGCATTTCTCACCACCTGACGGCCGAAGCACGCGACAGGCCCGCCATTACTTCGTTGCGCTTGCTCACCGTGCTCACCGTACTGTTCAAGTACGCCTCCGCGCGCTGAGCGGCGCGCGCCTCGTACTGACGGGCCTCTCACGCACTTCGCCTCGCCACGCGGTGAGAAAAGCGGGCTAAACCAAAGACGTCATCAGTGCCTTCCGATAAACGGTAAAGGGGACATGATCTCAGATCAACTATTGACTTTGTGTCAAGTCTATGTATACTGAGGGACAGAAGAGGCAGTGCCTTTGGGCGTAGATCGAGTCGAGCGTTCTCTCAGTCCTCCCGTCGCTCCTCTATCGAATCCGAAGGCTCAGGAAATATTTGTACGGGCTCTAGAAATTGGTTGGGTCGTTGTTACGAGCCACTTTAGCAAAAGATGTGCCGAGCGAGGTTTTGACGTGCTTAACGCGGAAAACGTGGTCAGGCAGGGCACTATCATCGGACAGCCCAAATACGACCGAATGGGGTATTTAGTTGACTCCAGTAGCCACAATATGTTGTGGTTGGGGGCATGAAGGAGGACTACCCCCGAAACCTCGTCGAGTTGGAAGCTCGATTCTCGACCGAGGAGGCGTGCCGGGAGTACCTGCTGAAGCTGCGCTGGCCGGAGGGGTTCGTGTGCCCGCGCTGTGGGATCCAGTCCTCATGGGCCAGCAAACGCAATCTGCTGCTCTGCGCCGACTGCGGTTACCAGGCCTCGGTGACGGCGGGCACGATTTTCCAGGACACCCGCAAGCCCTTGACGTTGTGGTTCCGGGCGGCTTGGTGGGTGACAACGCAAAAAGGCGGGGCCAGCGCGCTGGAGTTGCAGCGGGTCTTGGGTTTGGGTAGCTATGTAACCGCCTGGACCTGGCTGCACAAGTTCCGCCGCGCCATGGTGCGCCCCGGTCGCAATCGGCTGGTCGGCCGGGTGGAGGTGGACGAAACGTATGTGGGCGGAGTCGAAGAGGGCGTCCGAGGTCGCGAAATGGTTGGCAAAGCGTTAGTTGCGGTTGCTGCCGAGGAGGATGGGCGCGGTATGGGTCGCATCCGGCTCCGTCGGATCGCGGATGCCTCAGCGGCGAGCTTGGAAGCCTTTGTCGAAGAAGCTATCCAACCTGGCAGCCTCGTGCACACCGACGGCTGGGAAGGCTATGCGGGATTGGAGAACAAAGGATACCGCCATGAAGTCACCGTGCTGCGCGGGAAGCGGCAATCGGCGAGTAAGCTGCTGCCGAGAGTCCATCGTGTCGCCTCTCTGCTAAAGCGCTGGCTGTTGGGGACCCACCAGGGGGCTGTCAGTCACGAGTATTTGGACTACTACCTGGACGAGTTCACGTTCCGCTTCAACCGGCGGACCTCACGGTCGCGCGGCAAACTTTTCTATCGCCTCCTCCAGCAGGCGGTCGCCGCCGACCCTGCTCCCTATAAGACAATGGTCGAGGCCACCAGGGCCGGCACCCCCACCCCCAAGATGTAGTGGCTACTGGAGTCAACTAAATACCCCATACGACCGAATGCACAGCACGTGGCGGTACGAGATGAGCTGGAAGAGCGGACAGCACTTCTTGCATTTGGTTATAGGACTCTCGTGCAACGATAACTATCGCGACTCACCTTGCATCACGTTCGTAACTGGATATTACGGTAGCAAGAGAAAGCCAAAGAGGAGGAAAAAGTGACCACCGTCGCCGCTACAATAACTTCGATGAGATGTTCTGAATGCGGAGCCACGATGGTTTCTGAGGAGGGAAACTATCACTACAAAGAATGCGGACTGCCAAGAGTGTTCCTGGAGGGCATCACTGTTCATCGGTGCAAGTGTGGATCAGTTGTCCCGGAAATCCCAGCCATCTCGGCCCTTCATCGGTATATTGGCCTAGAACTGATCCAGAAGAAAACTCTACTGTCCGGCGAGGAAATCAGATACCTGCGAAAGCTGTCTGGGCTGGATCAAGCGCATCTAGCTCGCGTGATGAATGTCGCGCAGGAGACCATTTCCAGATGGGAGAGGGGTAAAAAGCGAATAGGAGCTAAAAGTGACAGGCAGATCCGGTTGATATTCTTCGGGGGGCTCGTTCAGCACGTGTTCAACCATAAGACCGGGCGGATTGTTGAGGGGATGGCAAAGCTCGCAAAGACCGTTGCCTCGTTAGATATACACAAGTTTCTTGAAACGATCCAAGCGCGAGTGGAGGAAGCAAAGAAGATTCGTGTACACCCGGAGATATACTCTGGTCAAGGACAGGGGCCGGGAGCATCTGTTCAGTGAATAACTAGCCCGCTTTGCTCACCGCGTGGCGAGGCGAAGTGCGTGAGAGGCCAGTGTGTTGGCGGTGTCGCGGCCGGTTCTCAAAACGTGAAGCCAAAGGCGCTGACGAGGCCGTAGTCGTTGCGCTGAACAGGCAGGGGCGGGTCGCTGTCGAAGCGGTCAAACAGGCTGAGACTCCAGGCAAGCCGGCTCCGCAGAGGAACCCGCATTGTGCTGTCGTACTCGATTCGGTACCGTCCTGACTGCGTCAGGCTGGGGTAGAATCTTGCGTCGGTGCTCAGCTCCACCCGTCCGAGCAGCAAACTTTTCCACTCAATCTGGCCCAGGGCTTCGCCGGACGACAACTCGACCCCGTCCTGGAATCGCTCATTGGTGAAGGTAACCCCTCCCCTGATCGACAGTTGCGTGTTCTCGTTCTTGACCAAGCGCCAGCCGAGCCCGCCGCCCGTGATGGTCCGCAGATTGAGTAGCTGACGGTCATTCCGCTCCAGGCCTGCGAGGAAAAAGGCCAGCGCTCGCGGGCCGAGGAAGCGGTCGAAGCGGCCGTTGAGCGCATGACGGCTTGTTGATGGGGCGTCGTCTTGGCGGCTAAAGATGGAACTAGCGGTTACTTGGGCTTTATACTTTTCCCGGACGTACTCGCCGTGGATGCCCAGCGACGACTGAGTCAGATCGGCGTTGCCGCGCGTGAAGCTGTATCCCGCATCGATCGCTCCATCGAGCCGCCGCCAGAAGCTCCCCCCGTCGCCGAGCGGTACGAGCCCCGTCACGTCAGCGGGCGGGATGCTTTCTCTCCCGGCATCCGTGACAACTTCCACCGTGTCCCGTGATCGCCGAAGCGTTCCCGTGTACCGTGTGCCCGACTTGGTCAGAATCGCGAACTGCTGATCCGTGTCCAACTCCCGAACCATGGCCCAGTCGATCTGAACCGTTTCGGCGTAGTCTGTTTTCAGAGCGAGTTTTCCCTCATCAAGGCTCGAGATTTCTCCTGTCAAGCGGTCTCCATTGGAAAGCACGACGGTGGCAGCATGGAGCTGGTTTGCGGCGCCGATCGCGATTGTAACGACAAGGGAGAGCCTAAGAGCGAAGGTGCTGCCGAAATACATCTAATACATCCTCCAGATTCGAAACCGGCACGCGGAACGCTTTGCAAGCCGCGGGTTGGGCTGACTTACAAGTCTGCCATAGCAATTGGCGGTGCGTGGTGAGATGGGGCCCACGGCTCACTCACACGAGTGCGGGCAGGGCAATCAGTTTCGTTGGCCGCTCAGTGCGTGGTGTGGAAAAATCGAGGTTAGCCTGGAGTTCCCAGTGCGCCTTTTCGGCGCGGACACCCTGTGGCAGGAAGGAGCCCACCCATGTAGTTGCCGCTAAGCGTGGAAGCTGACGAGCGGCGCGGTCCGGTAACTGGCCGGGCGGAAGCCTCGTGACAAAGCCCAGGGGAAAATGGGCGAGCAAGCTGGCAGGCCGTAACGCGCAGTAAGCCTGAGCAAGCCTCGCCGAGCCACCTCGAACAGATGGGGCCTCTGGTAGTGGATGTCGCCGCCCTGGCTGAGCCGTGAGTCGTGTTGTTGGATGCCATCGCCGTTGACGGGGTCGGTTAGGAAGAAGGTGAACTTCGACTAGAGGTCGAACAGGGACCGTTCGATTGCCCTCTCTGATGCCGTCACTCAAATGGCCTGTTGTTTTTGGGCCGCACGGGTGCTACATTACAGGCGCAACAGCACTGAAATTCGGAATCCTCTCCGTAATACCTACTGCGTGCCGAGTTATGCGCTCGTCGCGGGGCAAAGGCTAGGGATCGACCAAGGGGGAAGTCATGGCTAACGGGAGCAACCGCAGCGGACCCGAGGAGTGGACCACGGAAGCGTTCCTGGATCACTTTTTGCGGGTACACCGTCAAATGCTGGAACGGCGATTTGTATTCGCATTGGGTGCTGGCGCGTCCGTAACCTCTGGCATCCCGGCAGGCGGCCAGTTAGTCGACCGTTGGCTAGCCGAGCTAAAGCTGCGGGATTCGAACAGCAAGGATCAGTCCGACGAGCACTGGGCGAACAACGGGCTCGGTATCGACGACTTTGAATTCAAGCGGCGTGCGGAGTTCTATCCGCAGATCTACGAGCGCAGGTTCGGAGACGACTTAGAGGAAGGATACGCCTACCTCGAAGAAGTGATGAAAGGCGCGCAACCCGGGCTAGGCTACTCGATGCTGGCTCAGATCCTGGCCGGTACTCGGCATCAAGTGGTCATCACGACCAATTTCGACAACTTGGTCGCAGACTCAGTGCTTTTATTCACAGATACTTTTGCCCAGAGCGTCGGGCACGAATCTCTCACGGGATTCATCCGTGTCGAGACAGGGAGACCGCTGGTAGCGAAGATTCATCGTGACCTGCTACTCGGTCCTCAGAGCGACCCGGATCAAACGACGCTGTTGCACGAGGACTGGGCCCGTGCGCTTAGAAAGCTGTTCACGCGGTACACACCACTTTTCGTCGGATACGGCGGCAATGATGGCAGCTTGATGAACTTCCTATATCGATTGAGGCCGGGGGAGATTCCCGGTGGATGGGGTATTTAGTTGACTCCAGTAGCCACAATATGTTGTGGTTGGGGGCATGAAGGAGGACTACCCCCGAAACCTCGTCGAGTTGGAAGCTCGATTCTCGACCGAGGAGGCGTGCCGGGAGTACCTGCTGAAGCTGCGCTGGCCGGAGGGGTTCGTGTGCCCGCGCTGTGGGATCCAGTCCTCATGGGCCAGCAAACGCAATCTGCTGCTCTGCGCCGACTGCGGTTACCAGGCCTCGGTGACGGCGGGCACGATTTTCCAGGACACCCGCAAGCCCTTGACGTTGTGGTTCCGGGCGGCTTGGTGGGTGACAACGCAAAAAGGCGGGGCCAGCGCGCTGGAGTTGCAGCGGGTCTTGGGTTTGGGTAGCTATGTAACCGCCTGGACCTGGCTGCACAAGTTCCGCCGCGCCATGGTGCGCCCCGGTCGCAATCGGCTGGTCGGCCGGGTGGAGGTGGACGAAACGTATGTGGGCGGAGTCGAAGAGGGCGTCCGAGGTCGCGAAATGGTTGGCAAAGCGTTAGTTGCGGTTGCTGCCGAGGAGGATGGGCGCGGTATGGGTCGCATCCGGCTCCGTCGGATCGCGGATGCCTCAGCGGCGAGCTTGGAAGCCTTTGTCGAAGAAGCTATCCAACCTGGCAGCCTCGTGCACACCGACGGCTGGGAAGGCTATGCGGGATTGGAGAACAAAGGATACCGCCATGAAGTCACCGTGCTGCGCGGGAAGCGGCAATCGGCGAGTAAGCTGCTGCCGAGAGTCCATCGTGTCGCCTCTCTGCTAAAGCGCTGGCTGTTGGGGACCCACCAGGGGGCTGTCAGTCACGAGTATTTGGACTACTACCTGGACGAGTTCACGTTCCGCTTCAACCGGCGGACCTCACGGTCGCGCGGCAAACTTTTCTATCGCCTCCTCCAGCAGGCGGTCGCCGCCGACCCTGCTCCCTATAAGACAATGGTCGAGGCCACCAGGGCCGGCACCCCCACCCCCAAGATGTAGTGGCTACTGGAGTCAACTAAATACCCCATCCCGGTGGAATCTTTTGGTGCCACCGGGAACGCGACGAGAAGCCCAGCAAGCGGATCCTGAAGCTCGTCGCCCGTCATAAGGGTAAGCTGGTGTCGATTACCGACTTTGACGTCTTCATGACCCAACTGGCGGAACCGCTCGGCTACGGCTTGATTGACACCAAATTCGAGGAAAAGGCTGCGGAGCGGGCTAAGCAGCTTCGTAAGGCGTGGGACAAAGTGAAGCAGCGGGTAGGCGATAAAGCCAGCCTTCAAGAAAAGGCCGTCTTCGAGAAAGTCGAAAAAAAGCGTCGCGCAATTGAAAAGAAGGACTGGTGGGCTTGGGACCTCGATGCAGAGGCAGAGCAGGACCCACAGAAGCGCGAAGCTATCTATCGCGAAGGGTTGAAACAGTTTCCAGACAGTGCGGAACTCAATGGGAATTTTGCGCTCTTCCTGGACGAGACGCGCAAGGATCATGTCGAGGCGGAGAAGCTTTATCGCAAGGCTCTGGAGCTTGATCCCAACCTTGCTAACACGACCGGGAACTTTGCGGCCTTCCTGCACACGGTCCGCAAGGATTATGACCAGGCGGAGGGGGTTTATCGCAAGGCTCTGGAGCTCGATCAAAATCATGCTGGCAACACCGGGAACTTTGCGCTCTTCCTGCATAACGTCCGCAAGGATTATGACGAGGCGGAGCGGCTTTATCGCAAGGCTCTGAATCTCGATCCCAGCCGAGCTATCAACACCATGAACGTTGCTATCTTCATGTACGAAATCCGCAAGAATTATGATGAGGCGCAACGGCTTTTTCGCAAGGCTCTCGATCTGGATCCAGATAACCTCACTGTCAGATCGAACTATCTGGCGTTTCTGATCGTGGCCGGACGATTTGGAGAAGCAAAAGAGCTGTCTGACGGGTTGTGGGGAGAGACAAGTGCTGAGGTTTCCGGCTTCACACCTATAGTCGCCTTACGTCGCGGGCTTCTGCTCCTGTTCGACGGCAAAGACGACGTGGAGGCACTCTCTCGTCTAAAGACCTCATTCCAAGAGGGCTTGCACGACGAGACGTGGAGTTCTGAGGCAGTGGTGTCGGCGGCGGAATCGAGACTAGACGCTGATAACAAGAAGCTCTATTCCGCAATTGCAGAGGCAATCCGTGATCCCAACAAAGTTGCGGCTCTCGATGAATTCCCGCGCTGGAAGGCAGCAACGCCGATTCCTTTGGACGAGCCCTGGCCGCCACTCATTGAGTAGGAGATCCAAACAGGGCATGGGCAGTTTGCCGTTACAGCCAGGCGGAGACTTGGGCATTTCCAATGATATAATCTAGTCATATAGTTAGTCATGTAGTTAGTTTACTTCCAGGTCGGCATCATGATCCGCGTGAACATTCACGAAGCGAAAACCCATCTCTCGCGCTACCTGCAACGCGTGGCCGAGGGCGAGTCGGTCATCATCTGCAAGCGAAACAATCCGGTGGCGGAGCTGCGCCCTATTCGCCAGCCCGCGAAGGAATTGCGGCCGGTAGGACTGGCCAAGGGCCAGTTCGAGGTAGGGCCTGAGTTCTTCCTGCCGCTGCCCGATGACATCCTGAAGGGTTTCCATGGCGACGTGGTTGCTTAGACCGGTCACTTCTCACCGTGCTCAAGACAAAAGGCTTCTGGCGGCACGAAACACCTCGAGCATCATGGTCTTGGTGAGGCGTCCGGTTTGGGTGTTCTGGCGGCTGGGATGGTAGGAGCACAACAAGGCCGGCAGACCAGCGGGCGGCCTGTGGCAGGCGGCGTGCGCAAACGGGTAATCGGCTCTCCGCCGGATCAGACCTGCTTCCAGCAAGACATTCAGATACGAATCGAGGGCAAGCCGGCCCAGCGCGACGACAACCTTCGCGTCGCTGAATAGCTTTATTTCTCTTTCGAGATAGGGCCGACAGGCGGCGAATTCCGCGCGAGCGGGCTTGTTGGCCGGTGGCGCGCAACGGACCGGCGCGGTGATGTAGCAGTCGATCAATTGCAGACCATCGCCGCGGTGGGTGGCCCCGGGTTGGGAGGCGAAACCCGTCTCGTAAAGCGCCCGGTAGAGGAAATCGCCCGAGCCGTCGCCGGTGAACATCCGTCCCGTGCGGTTCGCTCCGTGGGCGCCCGGAGCCAGGCCGACGATGAATAACCGCGCCTTGGGGTCCCCGAACGAGGGAACTGGTCGGCCCCAGTAGTCCCACTCTCGATAGGCCCGGCGCTTCTCGCTGGCGACCTGGCGGCAATGGGCAATCAAGCGCGGACACCGCTCGCAGGCAACGACCTCCCGCTGGATCTGGGCAAGGGCAAGTTTGCGATTCATGTTCTGGCAAGACTCCGCGGCTGACAAAGCTCTTAGGATAACCCGCGGATACCGAGGCGGGCGTAGTGTCTTGGTGGCGGCGAGCCCGTCCTGGACCAGCTTGGCGGCCCGGTGATTGAGAACTCGCGCGCTATAGAGGCGTGGCAGCCAACGCGTACCTTGTGAGATGAGCTTGGCCGTCACCTCACGCAGGCTCAGCCTCGTCCTTAGTAATGAGCGTTACAGATAGTGGTCTACTGACGGACTTTCTTGCAACCGTCAGGCCTGCTGGAGCATCCAAAGACCAGAATCTAAGTGTGTAAGGCTCATATTTATTGATTCATACTTGACAATGATCAGATCATGTTTTATGATTCTTATAGAGGCATCAAAAACTGGAGGATACCATGAACTTAATCCGATACAACCCGCGAGGGCTAACCCCTCGATTCCCTTTCGACCGCTGGTTCGACGACTTCTTCAGCGCGGCCGTGGCGGAGCCAAACGGCACACGCACCTGGTCCCCCGCCGTGGACATCGAAGAGTCTGAAAAAGAGATCACACTCAAAGCGGACCTGCCGGATGTCGACGAGAAGGATCTGTCGATCAAGGTGGAGGATGACGTGCTGACTCTTCAGGCGGAGAGGAAGTTCGAAAAGGAGACCAAGAAGGAGAACTTTCACCGCATCGAGCGCGCCTACGGGTCGTTCCACCGCCGCTTCGCTCTTCCCGATAGCGTCGACGCCGACAAAATCAAGGCGGCCTATGACAAGGGCGTCCTCAAGGTAACGCTCCCCAAAGTGCCCCAGAAGCAGCCGAAAGTACGACAAATCAGTGTCCAGTGAGGCTGCTTGAGGCAGGCCGTCATGAGGCGGCCTGCCTTCCGCCGATGATCCAACAGAGCCGCGCCCGCAAGGGTGCGGTCGAGGGTAGTCAGCGCGTCGGGGCTGCCATTGGAATGCTCACTGCCAGGGGCGCGGCTAGACTGGACCAGACTGGACCGCACCCTTGCGGGCGCGGCTCTGTTGAGAACCCTCTTCTCAGCGTGGGCAGTAGATAAACGGAGCAGACGATGATTCGGTTCGACAAATTTACTCAGAAAGCCCAAGAGGCGGTGCAGCAGGCTCAAGTCATTGCCGCCGAAAACGATCATCAGCAGATCGTCCCACTGCACCTCCTGATCGCTTTGGCTGAGCAATCAGAAGGCATCGTTCAGGCGGTGCTTTCCAAGCTCGGTGTTCAGCCGGCCGCGATTTCCAGCGAAGCCCGCCAGCAGCTCCAGTCGCTTCCGCAGGTTTCCGGCTCGCAGCCGCAGGGCGGAACGTACATGGCGCCCTCGCTCAACGAAGTCTTCGCTCAAGCGCAAAAAGAGGCCGACCAATTCAAGGACGAATACGTTTCAACCGAGCACCTGCTACTGGCCATCAGCCGCCAAAAACATGACCCGGGTGGAAAGCTGCTGCTGCAGGCGGGAGCCTCTTCTGAAGCGATTCTGAAGGCGCTAGTGGACGTCCGGGGCGCCCAGCGGGTGACGGATCCCAATCCTGAAGCGAAATATCAAGCGCTAGAACGGTACGCGCTTGATTTGACCGAGCAGGCGCGCCAGGGGAAGCTCGATCCGGTGATTGGCCGTAACGAGGAAATCCGCCGCGTCATGCAAGTGCTTTCCCGGCGAACCAAGAACAATCCGGTCTTGATCGGCGAGCCCGGTGTCGGCAAGACGGCGATCGCCGAAGGACTGGCCCAGCGAATCGTCAACGGCGACGTGCCGGAGTCCCTTAAAAACAAGCGCCTGATTTCGCTGGATCTGGGCTCGATGGTGGCCGGGACGAAATTCCGCGGCGAGTTCGAAGACCGCCTCAAAGCCGTCCTCAAGGAAATCGAAGAGTCCGACGGGGGCGTCATTTGCCTCATTGACGAGCTGCACACACTCGTCGGAGCCGGCTCGGCGGAAGGTTCGATCGATGCCGCCAACATGCTCAAGCCCGCTCTGGCCCGCGGGCAACTGCGCTGCATCGGCGCGACCACGCTAAACGAATATCGCAAGTACGTTGAAAAAGACGCCGCGCTCGAAAGGCGTTTTCAGACGGTTTTGGTGGACCAGCCTAGCGTCGAAGACGCCATTGCGATCCTTCGCGGGCTGAAGGAAACCTACGAAATCCATCACAGTGTGCGCTATAAGGACTCGGCGCTGGTGGCGGCGGTGAGCCTTTCTCATCGCTACATCAGCGACCGCTTTTTGCCCGACAAGGCGATTGACCTGATCGATGAGGCGGGAGCGGCGCTGCGCATGCAGATTGACTCTGTTCCCGTTGAAGTTGACCAGATCGACCGCCGCACGATGCAGCTTGAAATCGAGAAACAGGCGTTGCAAAAGGAATCCGACCGCGCCTCGAAACAGCGTCTGCGCGTCATCGAAAACGAGCTGGAAACCCTGCGATCCGAATCCGCTGGGTTACGGGCCCGCTGGAAGCAGGAAAAGGAGCTGATCAGCGCCGTGAAATTTCTCAAGCAGCGGCAGGAGAAACTGCGCACCGAGCAAGAGGATGCCACTCGCCGCGGCGACCTGCAGCGAGCCGCCGAGATTCGTTACGGCGAACTCGTGCAACTGGACCAGGAGCTGGACGAGGCAACGAAGAAAATCGAAGAACAAACCAGCGATAGCAACCTGCTTCGCGGAGAAGTCGACGAAGAGGACATCGCGAGAATTGTCGCCAAGTGGACCGGCATCCCCGTGACACGCATGCTCGAAGGCGAGATGCAGAAGCTGGTTCACATGGAGGACCGGCTGCGCAAACGTATCGTCGGCCAGGAAGAGGCGCTGTCGCACGTTTCGAACGCCATTCGCCGCAACCGCGCGGGTTTGAGCGACCCCAGCCGCCCTATTGGCACGTTCATCTACTTGGGGCCGACCGGCGTCGGCAAGACCGAGCTGGCGCGGGCGCTGGCCGAGTTTCTCTTCGACGACGAGAAGGCCCTGGTGCGGATCGATATGTCCGAATACATGGAGAAGCATGCCGTGGCTCGCATGATCGGCGCGCCTCCCGGATACGTCGGCTACGAAGAGGGCGGGCAGTTGACCGAGCATGTTCGCCGCAAACCCTATTCGGTGATCTTGCTCGATGAGGTCGAGAAAGCGCACCCGGACGTTTTCCATGTGCTGCTGCAAGTGCTCGACGACGGCCGGCTCACCGACGGCAAAGGCCGCACGGTGAACTTCAACAACACGGTCATCATCATGACCTCGAACATCGGCTCGGCTGACATCAACCGCCTCGGCGCTATCGGTTTTTCGCTGACTCACGACAGCAGCGATTCGAACCGCGACATGCGCCGTATGCTGATGGATGAGCTGCGCCGCGAGTTTCGGCCGGAGTTCCTCAACCGCGTTGACGACATTATCGTCTTCAATCAGCTCGACAACGAGCACTTGGGCGAGATCTTCAACCTGCAGTTGGCGTACTTGCACAAGCTGCTCGAGGAAAAGCAAATTCAGCTTGAGATCACCGCCACGGCTCGCGAACTCGTACTGAAAGAGGGCTATCACCAGGAGTTCGGAGCGCGGCCGCTGAGACGGGCGATTCAGCGAATGATTCAAGACCCGCTGGCGCTGAAGATCCTCAACGGCGAATTCGGCGAAGGCGATGTTGTCATCGTGGACGCCGAGGGCGACCAGACCGAGCTGAGCTTCGCCAAGAAGCAAACCATCGCGGCTTGAGCGCTAGGGGTAGCTCGGCCGACACTTCCGTTCGTCTTTTGAATTTGAACGGGCAAGTTCAGTTGAGCAGTGGAGAGGCGCCGTCGAATGCAGTGACAATCGCGGTTGCGCCGCAGTAAGCTAGGAGTAGACTCGATTCAGAACAAAGGACGGTTAACCCAATGCGCGGAACTCTCACGGCAGGCGGCCTCTTTCTTATCTCGACCCTGCTTGTCAGCGGCGCCGAGTTCAGCGGGCGCCTGATGGATACAATGTGCGCCGCGAAAAAGCTCGACCAGGCATCGAGCCACACCGCGCAATGCATAAAAGATTGCGCGACGAGCGGCTTCGGTCTCGTCACCAAGGACGGCAATTATCTCAAGTTCAATGAAAGCGGCAATGCCAAGGCTTTGAAAGCCCTCAAAACCGGCAACCGGCAGGCCAACCTGCTGGTGAAAGTCACTGGCGAGCTGAAGGGCAGCTTAATCCGCGTCGACTCGATTACGATGCAGTAACGACCGGCACGATGCACTAACGGCAAGCGCCCCCGCAGCCTCACGAGTCCGGCCGGGAAAACTGGGGTGGCGCAACGTTGCCGTTAGAAAGCGGGTTCCCAAATCTCGGCAAGATCGAGGACGAAACCCGGGAGCTCAGGATCAGCGGAGATGCTGCCTGGCTTGTCTAGTTGCTCTACCGGATGACCCTGCCGGCAGACATGAACTTGGCGCTCGATAGGGTCGATAAGCCAACCCAGCAGCGCGCCGTTTTCGCGGTATTCTTCCATCTTTGCTTTCTGGCCGCTCAGCCTGTCCGGCGGAGACCGGAGTTCGATGACAAACTCCGGGCACAGCAGCAGGAATTTTTTCTTTTCATCGGAACTGAGGCCGGCCAAACGTGGCCGCGACACCCACGCTGCATCGGGGGAGCGCGTCGCGTTGTTCGGGAGACGAAAGCCACAGCTCGAATCAAACGCAACACCTCTCCGGTCCTTTTTCGCCCAGACGCTCAACTGCATCGTGATATCGGCGTTCCCGCTGCTGCCCTCTGCTCCAACAGGCGCCATGATTAGGATGTCTCCTTCAGCGGTTCGCTCCATGCGCAAGTCATCGTTGAGCTGGCAAAAGTCGAAAAACTGGTCGTCCGTCATCTCGAGCGCCGGCCGGATCCGGAGCACGAACGGAGCAAACTCCACGGGCTCGACAACTGCTTTCATGAAACCTCGATGAACGGGTTCATCCTGCTGCCTTGATTTTATCAGCCTGCTGTTAACCCAGTTTGCAAAAAGAAGCTTGCGACCGGTTGCCCGCGGCCGCCACCGCTAGGGGTTAGCCAGAGCCATACTTGGAGGTGGGGTTGAGCCAAGCCATACGAGCCGTGCCGACCTCGGTCTTCAGCTCCATTGGGAGGGTCTTCTGAACATGACCAGGAAACGAGGAGAGTACACCATCGAACACGTGCGCGAGGCATTCGAGGACTCGAAGACTGTCAGAGGGATATGACTAGGTGCCCGGCCCGCACTCGAGATCTTGCGGGTGCTCGCTCGCGCTGATTCTTGGTTTCGCGCTCAGATCACGAAGGGCCGTCTGGATGCCCTCCTCGATCACTGGATCATAGAAGGGCAGCTTCGCCACAGCCCACAGCGCAGTCTGCGGCGCTGCAGCCGGTCGATGTGCACGACCAGGCCTTCGTCGCTTCGATCTGCATGGCTGCATGCGCTTGTTAGGCGAAGGTGTTATTCAGTCCACGGTAGTAACACGAGGTTCCCAGTGACCTGGCCGGTAGAGATCAGGCGGTGCGCCTCTGCCGCCTTGCTCAGTGGCAGCGTGTGGTCGAGTAATGGCTTGATACGACCCACACGGACTTGCTCCAGTCCCCAGTTGAAATCCTCAATATCGCTAGCCATCGAACCGCGCAGCCTTTTCTGAGCAAAGAATAAGCTTCGAATGTCGAACTTGACTTCAGGACCAGCCGAAAAACCAAAGGCGACAATAACGCCCATTGGTTTGCACGAGGCTGCCAGGTTGGATAGCTTCTTCGACAAAGGCTTCCAAGCTCGCCGCTGAGGCATCCGCGATCCGACGGAGCCGGATGCGACCCATACCGCGCATCCTGCTTCAATACTTTTGGCCAAAACATCTCCGCTTAAGTTGTCGATCACAACATCAGCACCGGCCCCGCCCGTCCATGCCTTGACGCGCTCGACGAAATCCTCTTTGCTTGTGTTGATCACAAGGTCTGCACCGAGCGTTTTGGCAAATTCACCCTTGGCATCCCTGCGAACAGTCGTAGCGACATCCGCGCCCAATGTTTTAGCGACCTGGATTTGCATGCTGCCAGAACCGGAAGCGCCTGCATGAATCAGAACCTTGTCGCCGGCTTTCACTTCGCCAATCTCCTTAAGAGAATGAACAGCTGTCGCTAAAGGAACCGGGAGTGTGGCCACCTCTTCGGGCTTTAGCCCAGTTTCATCCTTGATAAGGGCGTAAGCAGGAACTTCCATAAACTGAGTATAAGTTCCTGAAATGTGCAAACCTGGCAAGGCAAAGCTTGGTGCCGTAACTGTAGGACGAATGTTGGTTTCGTCTTCTTTTTGCGGATATCCCGGGGCTACAATCACTCGCTGACCGATTTCAAAACCGGTAACTCCTGCTCCAAGATCAGCCACCTCGCCGGCAGCATCTGCCCCGAGTATATGAGGGAATGGCAGTTCCGGCACAATGGATCCTTCACGGATATAATGGTCCAAACGCTCGACGCCGGCCGCGAGCACTTTGACTAATACATGGCCGGGTTTTGGGATTGGCTGTTCGATGTCTTCGTGCTTGAGCACGTCGAAATCGCCGAATTCGTGTATGACCGCTGCTTTCATTTGACTAACCTCCATTTCTTTCTGGTTAAAACGCTGAGTAGCGCCGAACGTTAAAAGTTGACCGGCGCCGCCACCCTTGCGGTTTTTTTCTCGAAGTCTGGAACATGGTGCTCTCACTCAGACTCTAGGGGTTAGCCAGAGTCAGAGCGGTCTCGATCCATTCCTTGCCACCCGGAACGGATGATCCGAAGTCTTCGTAAATCGCGGTGCTCGCCTTCTGAAAGGCGTCACGATCGGCTTCGTTTACCTTGAGCCCCGAGGCGCTGAGCTTTTCGAGCAACTCGACGTCCATTCTCACTCCGGTCGCGTGGACGAACGCTTGTGTCTCCCGTGCGGTCTTTTCGAGTTCCTCGCGGATGTCCCCGGGCAGTTTCCGCCAATGATTCTTGCCCGCCACGATGTAGGTCGGCGTGTAAACATGGCTCGTCAAAGAAAGATATGTTTGGACTTCCTGGAATTTTGAGCTGTAGATTTGCGCCAGCGGGTTTTCTTGACCGTCCATCACACCGGTTTGTAAAGCGACGAAGACCTCGGAAAGGGCCATGGGCGACGGATTGGCGCCGAACGACTGAAACAGTTTGACCCTCCAGCGGCCGCGCGGCGTGCGCAACTTGATCCCGCTCAAATCCCCGGGAACGACGATCGGCCGGACGTTGTTGGTGATATGGCGGAATCCGTTTTCCCAAACCGCCAGAATCTGGAGGCCTTTCTCTTCGGCGAGAGGGGCCAGGCGGGGCCAGAAGATCTTTTCTTCGATGAGCTTCATTTGCTCGCGGTCCTGGATGAGGTAGGGCATCTCGAAGAGCCCGAAAGCGTCAACAATCGAGGACATGACCGTCGACGGCAATGCGAAATCGACCGTTCCAAGCTTGAGTTTTTGGAGCAGAATCTCATCATTGCCGAGCTGGCTGGATCCGAACACAACAACCTTGGCCCGGCCCGAGAGCTTCTCGTTGGCGACGCGGGCGAACTCTTCCGCGCAGGCCGCAACAAGGGAATCCGGCGCCGCGACGTGCCCCAGCTTCAGCTCCAGGACAGCATCCTCCGAACTTCCCCCGCCACACGCAGCCAGCAGGCTGACAAGGACGACGCAAAACAAGTAACGAGCGCCAAGCGATGAAGCGTTGTGTATCCTCTTTCGCATTTCGAATGCCGCTGCTTCCCGAGCAAGCGAGGCTGATTTGACACAGCCGGAAACAGCTCTACTACGTCCCGCTTATTATGAAGGCAAACCGGAAGTGGCGCAAGACTGGGTACTCGGCAGCCCGGATCCGCCGCCAAGTTTCGTTCAGCGTTTGTATCCGATCTTTCGCAGCAGATCGTGGCGCCATTCAACGTCGGATTCTCCCTCGACGCCTTTGGGGGAAGAGCCGTCAATTACGCCGAGCACTCCGCGGCCTTGTTCGGTTTCGGCGACGATCACTTGCACGGGGTTGGCGGTCGCGCAGAAAAGCCGGACCACTTCCTGGCAATCCTTGATGCGGTTCAAGATATTGATCGGAAAACCTTCCTTCAGAACGATCACAAAGCAGTGACCGGCGCCTAGCGCCGCCACGTTGCCGGTGGCGGCTTTCTTAAGGTCATCGTCGTTGCCTTCCACTCGCGTCAGACAAGCACCCGAAGCTTCATTGAAGGCGATGCCGAACTTCATCCCCGGAACCGTGCCGACGATGATCTCGTAGAGATCCTCGACGGTCTTGATGAAATGGGACTGTCCCAGGATCAAGTTGGCCCCTTCGGGGATGTTCATTTCTACGGTTTCGAGTTCCATGGCAACTCCTGTGATGACCGGGCCGGGCAAGACATGTCGCCACGAATGGCGACACGGCACGTCTGGAGACGTGCGCCACGTCGTGCGCCACCTAAAAGTCGCTGCGCTCCCGGGGCCGAAAATTCTTGACCGGAATAGTCACTATGTTGCTGATAAAGACCCGCTGTGCGATGGTCAACCGCAGCGCGGGATCATCGGGCAAGTCTTCGAGCAGCTTCAAATTGATTTGATAGACCCCGACCAGTTCAGGAGCCAAACCGACAAAACTTACTTGAGCCGTCTTGCCGCCGGCCAAAGAAGAGACGAAATCGTCGGCGATGAAGGGAACCTCGAAAAACGGCGTGTTGGGAGTGGTTTGGCCCGCGCTGAGGCCTTCCGATATGGGCAACGGCGCGGTCAGCCCCAGGCCGGTTCCATAGAAGATCAGGGTTTCTCCCGGGATTGCGGGATTGTCTTGCGTCACCAGCGAAAACTCTTCGTTTCCGCAGCAGAGATTCTGCCCGCTGGCCGTAACTTGAACAGGTGCGCTGTCGGAGGAATTGGCCGAATAGGCGATTTCATTCCCTTGCCGGCCGGCTTCGCGGGCGGTGAGAAATACTACGGGCGGCGTGCGGCCTCCTTCGAGAACATCCCCCTCGATGTCTTTTTCAACGGTCATCGCGCTTCCGTCGGGGCTGATCGCAATGTCGAAGGGGATGTCGTTACCAGCGGTGCCAAGCTCGCGCGCGATCACTTGCATCTGGGGATCGTTGGTCTGCTGCACGATGCGTCTCGCGGTGACCTCGGGATCGCCGCGGCCCGCGTTCACCTCAAACACTAGTTTGTTGCGGATACTAGTCAGCGTGTCGCCCTCCCGGACAAACACCCTGTAGAAACGGTCTCGAACGAAAATCGTAACAGTATCGCCCGCGCGCGGTTCGCCTTTCAAAGTAATCGTTACGCGGGCCGAGAAGAAGCCAACTTCGCCGGCGGAGGCGATCACATCGGGGTCGCCATCGCCACCGTTGATCGCTTCGACAAGCCGGTCCCGCATCGATGCGGCGCTTTCGCTTGCGGTCGTCGTGATTTGGTAGTCGCGGCCGTTGACGCTAATTGTCAGCTCGACTCCCGCGGGAACCGGCTGATTCGACGAGGGCTCGTTAGCAGTAATAGCCACGGTTCCCGTCGCCGTGCCCTGGCCGTGCAGCGCGACGGCCTCGCGCGGCTCTGGGCCCGGAAAGGCGAAAAGCCCGGGAGCCGCCCTTGTCACGTCGGCCGCTCGCGCCGCCGATGTCCTGACCGTACCGTCGGGCATGCGGCGCCAAACGTAGATGCTGCAGCTCGTGCCTTCCAGCTCAAAGGGAAGCTGAAAGTTGATCTGGGTCGGGGAAACGAGAGTCAGCGGGGCTTGCACGCCGCTGGCGTAGACCCGCACGCCGCCCAGCTCGGCCGGCAGCTTTCCATCGTTTAGTTCCGCAACGTGGGCGCCATCGGAGAAGCCGGTTCCGAAAATCGAAGTCAGCGTGCCCGCCGGAAGCTCCCTCGCATCGCTGCCGCCAGTCATGCGGGCTCCGGAGGCGGTGATCTCGATCCCGACCCCGGCGGAGTTCGACACGTTCAGCCCAACACTGTTACCCGCAACCCCCTCTTCTCTGGCAAACATGAGGATGAACTGTTCGCGAGCCCCGCCGGCCAAAGTTGGTCCCTCAGCTTCCGCGGTGAGCTGGGAGTCGGGCTCAATCTCAACGGAATAAGGGATCGAGTTGCCCGCTTCACCTGCTTCCCGCGCCGTCAGCAAGATGGTGTCGATATCTTCTGGATCTCTCTCCGAGACGACCAGGGGGTCAGGTCCGAACGGCCCCTCTTTGATAAAGAAGTTGAACTGGTCAACGAGAAAGGTGACGCCGTCGCCGGGCCGCACGGTGGCCGTGTATTCGCGGTCTCCGACTCGCAGAACGACCATCTCGCCAGCGCGGTTCTGTCCGCCGAACTTAACCCGGCCCTTGGCGTGATCCCCGGCGCCAATCGACGGCCGGACCAAGACTTCCGCATCCGGATCGTTGGCGATCTGCTCTATGATGTTGTCCCGAACCACGCTGGCCGGGTCAGCGCCCATTGCCGTGTATTTGTATTCCCTGTCATTGATTATCAGGCCGAGTTCCTGGCCTTCGTCGGCGGCGCGGAAAAATTTGATGAAGCCAAAAGAGCGGATCGCGAAACTGGCGCTGTTGCGCAGGCCGTCTTGCGCAATTTGGTCCTCGCCGGCCGTGAACACGAGTACCCGGCGGGAGAAAGGGTCGGCGGCATAGAGATTCTTGCCGTCGTGCGCCAGAGCCTGTGGCGCCCGGATGCTGCCGGCGCCGTCGGACTCGAGGAGCGTCTCGAAGTCCTTTTGGCCGATGACCGCATCAGGGCGAGCGGCATTTTCGGTCGGGACTTCGTTAAAGACCAGAATGCGGTCGTTTCCGCCGTCGGAGATGAAAAGGCTCTTCCCATCGGAAATCGCGAAACGCGGGAAGCTCAACGTTCGGTCGCAACGGACCGGGGGCGGGGTATCGTCGTCTGATGTATCGTCCTCCTCGGCCGGGGGCGCTTCCGGTTCGGAACATAATGCCGCAGAGTTGTTCGGACGCTGTGAGTCCATGTCAGGCTGGCCGATCACGATATTCGCCGCCGCCGTGTTTGAGGTTGGAACACTATTGAAGATGAGAACGCGATTGAACCCCAAGTCGGTCACAAACATCTTGCCGTTGCTCACCGTAACCGAGACCGGGTCGAGCATGGCCGTGGCCGAGGCGCTTACGTTGGACTGGGTCAAGTCGGGTTCCGGCCGTGTGTCGAAGTCGGGCTGCCCGACGACCACGTTCGAAGTGGCGCCATTGCTCGTTGGAATCGAGTTATAGATCAGCACGCGCGAGTTCTGCGTGTCGGCGACAAAGAGTCGTCCGCCGTCGAGCCACACGCCTTGTGGCCCTCGCATGGTCTTGTTGGAGGTTCCGGGCGCGTTGGAGTCCAGCCCGTCTTGGCCAACGACAACATCAGGGAGAGTGCCGTTCTGGGTTGGAATGCTGTTCCACAGCAGGACGCGGTTGTTATCCGTGTCGGCGACCGCGATCCGAACGCCGTCCGTTGCCACGCCGGTGGGATTTTGCATTCCCGCGATGACGCCGGGCACAAAGGTGTCGAAATCCGGCTGGCCCAGCACGACGTCCGCCACGCCGACGCAGGCAGGGCAGACGCTGGTCTGATCCAACTCCGCGTCGGGCGCGGGGACGAAGCTCGACACGTTGCGGTAGATCAGCACGCGATTGTTGACCGGCTGCGACCCAACCCGATTACCGTCGGCGATCACGAGAATGTCGCCGCCGAAAGCAACCCCGGCCACCCCCCCGATGGTCTCGCGACTGGAAATCGGCGCCTGCCTGGTAAAGAAGGGCTGGCCCACGACCAGCCGGGCGCCTTGCTGCGTGACCCAGACCGGTTCCGCCCGTAGCGGGCCGCCGAGAATACTCAACGCCAAAAGGAAGAACGACCCGACTGTCGCTGCTATTGACTGATGTAGCCGGCACATTGGCAGTAACTCAAACTCCTCTTACTTGTCCGCCATCAATGGGAACGCTCGCGCCCGTGATGTAGCTGGCTTTTTCCGAGCAGAGGAAGGCAACCAAAGGTCCGAACTCTTCCGGTTGCCCCACCCGTCTCAGAGGCACCTCATTCGTCACGCCCGCAATCACTTCGTCAGCGGATATGCCTTGTTTCTGGGCCCGCAGGTTGGCCATGTTCAAGAGGCGGCCGGTTGCCGTGGCGCCCGGGCAGACGTTGTTGAACAACACATTGTCGCTGCCGTACTCGCGCACCAAGCTCTTCATGAGTCCCACGACCGAGGCGCGGATGGCGTTGGAAAGGATGAGGCCGTCGACCGTCTGCTTGACCGACATCGAGGTCACGGTGACAACCCGTCCCCAGCGCTGGCTGCGCATTCCGGGCAGCACTTCGCGAATCATGTGCAGCGTACTCAGAAAGCTCAACTCGAAGGCTTTGCGCCAGTCTTCCAGAGAAAAGTCCTCAAACGTGCCCCCGGGCGGCCCCCCGGCGTTGGTTACACAAATATCGACGTTTCCCAAGCGGTTGCGGGTTTCGTTCATGAATTTCGCTACAGCCTCGAAATCAGTTACGTCCAGGGCTTGGGCGAGGACCTCCACCCCAAAACGCTCGCGGATGCGCTGGGCCGCCGCGCCGAGAGCTTCCTCACCCCGGGCGCACATTGCCAGGTGGACTCCTTCGGCGGCGAGCGACTCCGCTACCGACAGGCCGAGCCCCTTGCTCGAGGCTCCGACGAACGCGACCCGACCTTTAATCCCGAGATCCATTCAAATTTTTGGCCGATCAAAACCGAGGTTTCTTCTCTATGACGCCGAGGCTCTATGACAGCGAAGCACGACCCGGAGGATTGCCAGAAGGGGAAGACCCGAACTCTACTGAGTTTACTACGTTACGACTCTTCCGAAGGGGTTCTTAAATATGCATCATCACCGCTCAGCCAGTCGGAGCGCACCGGCTGAAACAGGTCGAGCGCGATCGAATCCTCCAATGCCTCGACTCTATGCGGCTCATGAGACTTGATTTGCACCATCTCGCCGGCCGAAACAACGATCTCGCGATCGTCAAACTGGAATCGCAAGCGTCCTTCGAGCAGATGGGTGACCTGCTCGTTCTCATGGCTGTGCCTGGGCACGACCGCGCCTTTCTTGCAATAGATACGGGCCATCGTCATCCGCTCGCTGTGAACGACCCGCCGTGCGACATTCGGACTCATTTGCTCGTGCTCGATATCATCCCATCGGTGAATCTTCATTTTTGCCGCCCTTGTGGCTAGTGATTTGACAAACGACTCTCGGTCCCCTTACTTCCGGCCTGCCATTAGATTGAACAGTCTCCAAAACGCAAGCCCCTTCTTTTCAACATTATAAAACCGCATGATTGGGAAGTCGAATGCCTGCGCTGCCGGTCCCGCCTGCTATCCCCGCAATCAAGGGTGGCATGCGCTGCGGCAGGCCGCGAATCATGTGCTAGAATTCGGATAGAAACACATGAAATTAAGCCACTTAGGCTCGTGGGTTCAGCGCGCGGCTGGCGTCTGCGTAGTGGCCGTGAGCTGTCAGGCTCAGTCCGTCCGCGTTTTGCAGATCGACGTCGAGCACGTCATTCACCCTCTCACCGTCGAAATCATTACACAAGGGTTGGAGCAGGCCGAGCAAGAAAACGCCGCCGCGGTTGTGATCCGGCTGAACACGCCGGGCGGCCTGCTCAGCGCGACGGAAAAAATCATCCAGCAGATTGTCGCCTCTCCCGTACCCGTGATCACTTATGTCGGACCCAGCGGCGGCAAGGCGGCTTCGGCGGGGTTCATGATTCTGATTGCGGGTGACGTGGCCGCCATGGCCCCGGGCACGAATACCGGCGCGGCGCATCCGGTGATGCTCGGCGGAGCCAAGATGGACGAGGTGATGAACCAGAAGGTGGAAAATGACGCTGCCGCCTCGGTGCGCGCCATCGCCGAGAAACGCGGGCGCAATATCGAGCTGGCGCAGCAGGCGGTCATCGAAAGCAAATCGTTTACCGACCAAGAGGCGCTCGAGTCCAACTTGATCGACGTTGTGGCAAACGATATACCGGAGCTTTTGAAGCTGCTGGACGGCCGAAACATCGTGCGATTCGACGGCTCCGAGCAGGTCCTGGAGCTTAGTGGAGCCGTGGTTCAGAGCTATGAATTGACAAACCGCCAGCGAATCTTGCTGCCGCTGGTCAATCCGCAACTCGCTTTCGTGCTGCTGATCCTGGGCGCGCTGGGGATCTACATCGAGTTCACGCATCCCGGACTGATCGTCCCTGGCGTCGCTGGGGCGATCCTGGTCATCGTGGGATTAATGGCGCTAACGATGCTCCCGATCAACTGGGCCGGGGCGGCCTTGATCGTGCTGGGACTAGCTTGCTTTATTCTGGAGGCGATGATGCCGACGGGGGGGATTCTTGCTTTGGGTGGCGCGGTGTCGATGGTGCTTGGAGCCGTGATGCTCGTCGATACCGGCATTCCCGAGCTGTCGATCGGGTGGGGCACGGCTATTGCTGTTACACTGCCGTTTGCGCTCATTACGGTATTCTTGTTGCGGCTGGCAGTGAAGTCGTATCAGTACAAGGTAGCGACCGGTTCAGAGTCCATGGTCGGCGAGATCGGCGTAGCGAAGACGGACGTTGCGGCTGAAGGCAGAGTGTTCGTTCACGGGGAATGGTGGAACGCCAACTCGGATCAGCCGATTCCAAGCGGCCAAAAAGTCCGGATCGTTGGGGTGGATGGACTCAACCTCAAAGTCGAGCAGGCGGGCCTCGAGCAGCCTGCCGGGGCGGAAAGCTAAGGCAGCGGCAGAATGGGCGCGGGCTCAACGGATCGGGGCGAAGCAGTAGCGGAGGGAAGTAGCGGCTCAACGGCTCAACGAAAAACGGAACAACGGGAAACAACATGTTCAACTTTAGCTGGCTGATTATCGTAGTCATCGTCATACTCTACATCATCAATTGCATCAAGATCCTGCCGGAATACGAACGCGGTGTCGTTTTTCGGCTGGGGCGGCTGCTTCCTGAACCCAAAGGGCCGGGGCTCGTCCTGATCTTCGCGCCGATCGACAGGATTGTTCGCGTTTCGCTGCGCGTCGAGACCATGGAAGTGCCCTCCCAGGACGTCGTTACCAAAGACAACGTAACGGTCAAGGTCAGTGCCGTTGTCTTCTTTCGCGTCCTTGATCCAAGGCGGGCCATCGTCGAAGTCGCTCATTTCGTTCATGCCACTTCGCAGCTCGCCCAGACCCGGCTCCGATCGGTGCTCGGTGAAGCCGAGCTCGACGAGCTGCTGAGCGAACGCGAGAAGCTGAATGCGCGGCTGCAGGAAACGCTGGACACTCACACCGAGCAATGGGGGATCAAGGTACAAGCCGTCGAGGTCAAGCACGTCGACTTGCCGGAGCAGATGATCCGCGCCATTGCCCGCCAAGCCGAAGCCGAGCGCGAACGCCGCGCTAAGGTCATTCACGCTGCCGGCGAGCTGCAAGCTTCCTCGAAGCTCGCCGAAGCCGCCGCCGTGCTGGCGACGCAGCCCACGTCCATCACTCTTCGTTACCTGCAAACGCTGACCGAGATCGGCACGGAGAAAAATACAACGGTGGTGTTCCCGCTTCCGATCGATCTCTTTGGCGGTCTCTCTAAGTGGGCCAAGGGCGCCGCGGGCGCCGCATCCGACACTCCAGCCCCGGATACGCCCGCTCCCGTGTCTTCGTCCGGTGAAACGCCAAGGCTTGAGACGTAGCGGGATCACGACCCCCAGAAGGCCTTCGCAGCCGGTTTCCAATCGCGAGGCAAGTTTCCCAATCAGGAAACCTAGCCTGAACGTCAATCCGCCTAGACTGATGGAGCACGTGGCGGTGCATTGACCGAACAGGTTGCGCCCCGGTAAGACATTCGGCAAGGAGAACCCGCATGAAAGCTTGGCAGCTCCACCATTACGGCGAACCCGAGGAGATGACCTTGGACGAGGTGGACAAGCCGTCCCCCGGCGAGGGCGAGGTCCTGATTCGAAACCACGCCGCCGGGCTGAACTTTTTCGATATTCTGCAGGCCCAGGGGAAGTATCAGTCCAAGCCGTCCTTCCCTTTCACAATTGGCGGAGAGGTGGCCGGCACGATCGAAGCCGCCGGGCCAGGAGTCAGCCGCTGGTCGCCCGGCGAGCGCGTGTTGTGCCTGACCCAAGGCGGAGGCGGGTACGCGGAATACTCACTGGGCAAGGCGGCGCGAACCTTCCCGATACCCGAGGGAATGGCCTTCGAGGAGGCGGCCGCGTTTCCGGTGGTATATCAGACTTCAATTTTTGCGTTGCGAAACCGCGGGCAACTACAGCAGGGTGAGTGGCTGCTCGTGCACGCGGGCGCGAGCGGGGTCGGCATGGCGGCGATCCAGATCGGCAAGGCATTTGGAGCGCGAATCATCGCCACGGCGGGAAGCGAGCAGAAATTGAGCTTTTGCCGCGAGCAGGGCGCGGATCATGCGATCAACTACCGCGACGAAACCTGGGCCGGTCAGGTAAAGCAGATCAGCGGCAAAGGGGCGGACGTGATCTATGACCCGGTGGGCGGCGACGTCTTCGACCTTTCGACGAAGTGCATAGCGCCGGACGGGCGCTTACTCGTGGTGGGTTTTGCCAGCGGCAGGATACCCAGCGTAGCGGCCAATCGCGTGCTGCTGAAAAACATCTCCATCGTCGGCGTCTTCTGGGGGCGCCACGCGGACGAAAACCGCGGATATCTGAGTGAAACTCACGAAACTCTGGCGAAGCTTTACCGGGAAGGGAAAATCAACCCGGTTGTCTCGGTGAAGAAACCCCTGGCGGAGGCACCCGCGGCGTTGCGCGCGCTAGCGGACCGAAAGGTCGCCGGGAAGGCCGTGCTGACGATGCCGTGAGGGTGCAGTTTCGGAGGCAATAGGCTAAGCTCCGCTGCCGTTCGTCCCGAAGCGGCCGTCCAATGTCTTGACGAGGCGGTCGACTTGGCCGACCAGGGCTTGAACCATGGCTTCGGTGCGATCCTGTTTTTCATCGAGCCGCTCCATTCTCTGCTCGAACCGCTCCATGTTCTGCTCGAGCCGCTCCATTCGCTGATCGGAGCGCCGCATGTTCGCGTCGAAGCGAGCCTGCGCCTTCCCAAGAGCAACTTGGTTGACCGCCATGTCATGGACTATCGTGTGAAGCTCGCCCATCTGCGAAGTAAACACCGCCTGCTGTTCCAGCAGAAACTGCACCGTTTTCTCGACGTCCATTGTTTCTATCTTAGCGTGCTTTATGGTTGCGGCTGGATGGCAATGGCCCGCGCAGGGACCTTGGGATTCCCGAAGGACCAACGGAGCAAAAACTAGGCTCCGCTGCCGTTCGTGCCGAAGCGGTTTTCGAGCGCTTGTACCAGCCGGTCCACTCAAATGCCCAAGCGATCCACCGTCTCGTCGGTGCGCTTCTGCCGTTCCTGAAGCCCGCGCATGTTGTCTTGCAGCTCGCCCATCGCGCCTTGCAGATCCTTCATATTCGCGGCGAAGCGCACTTGCGCCTTGCTGAGGGCAACCTGGTTGACCGCCATCTCGCCGACTACGGACCGCAAATCGTTCATTCCGGTTGCCATCTCGTCCATGCGCGATGCGAAGGCAGCCTGCTGTTCCAGCAGAAACTGCACTGTTTTTTCGACGTCCATTGCTACTATTCTACCGCGATTATCGCGTAACGCTGACTTCTTTTATTACCCGGCAATACCGGCTCGCGATGCCGACACGCTCGACCGCTAAGCCCCCTTAAGCCGGGACCCGCCGTCTCAGTACTGAACAGTAACCGCCGTCCCTTTGTTCGGACTCAGTTTATTGATCGTGTGATAAAGCACCTTTTCGATGGGGGTTCCGTCGGCGGCCTTGATCTTGAGATTCAGCTGCATCTGCATGACCTCGACCAAGTCTTCCATCTTCAGAAAAACTGTCTTGCCGTCACTGGACACGGTCGCCGATGTAATCTTGACCTCGTCGGTCCCTTGCTCGCCATTGAGCTTGAATAGATCGGAACCGTAGCGGCTTGTCCATTTGTAGTTCCAACGGCGGCTCGAGTAGTTGTTGACGTCGCTCGCGCTACGGGGGTCGAGCGGATCACTGAACGTAATCTCGACCCCGTCGCTGGTGACGTGCAGCTCCCTCGGCATATGCACCGGCTTGCCCGTGTAACGCATGCGGTAGAAGCCGCCGCTGTCGGGCCGCTTCGTCCCCCATCCCCACAGGCCAGAGAGATAGAGCTGGCCATCCTGCTTGCGGAAATCCGGCCGCATGAGCCCAGCGTTGGCCAGGACGGGGAACTCCACTGCCCCTCCCTGGATCTGTCCCTCGACTTCCTCCATCAGAACCAGGTAAACCTTGCCGCGGCCGAACGAGGTGTGAACGAGGTGACCCTTGAACGGCCCCCAGCGATCGTTGTCCACCCAGGCTTGACCCGCGCCTGAGTTGTCGAAGTTGATCGGGAGAAAGGTGATCGGGTTGTCGTAATCGCCGCGGTCCGGGATGCTGCCGCCATACCTGTAGCCATGAAAACTGCCCGGGCTGCACCAGTTGATGCGCGTGGAGGGGATCCAGTGGCCCTCTTGGTCTGACGTCGTAATCTCGCCGTTGGGTCCGACCGCCACGCCATTCGGGACGCGAAAACCCGTGCAGACAATCTCGAGATTCTCGCCCTTCGGGTCCAGTTTCATGATCGTCCCATGGTGTTTCACCTTCGAATCCAGAGCGTGCCGCGCCGCCTTGGCGAAGATGAAGTTCCCTTGCGGATCGCGGTCCAGATCAAACGTGAACTCGTGGAAGTGATGGGTGACATGGAAATCGTTGTTGAAATTCTCGTAGAAATCCGGCTCGCCGTCTCCGTTGAGGTCGACCAGCCGCGTGATCTGGTTGCGGTCCAGCACGTGGACGACATCGCCGACTACCTCGAGCCCCAGCGGCTGGTTGAAGCCCGTCGCGTAGCGCTTCCATCTCAGCTCAGCCAGGTCGTCGTCCAGGCCGGAAACCACCCAAACATCACCGCTCCAGGTGCTCATCGCGGCGCGGTCGTCGGAGAAGAATGCGATGTCACCCGGCCTCATCCAAGACTTCCATGGGTTTTCCAACGGCAAGGTCAGCTCGTCGAGAACATAGGGCCCCGACCCCTGGCCCAGCTTGCCTTCCGTCACGATCGTCTCGGGGAAGCGCGCCGGGCCGCCCTGCGTGTATTTCTGGAGCGACTGGGGCGGGCGGGCGGCGCGAAGCAATTCCGCGAAGGGGCCGAGCTGATCGCCGGCCAGCCTCGCTTGGTAGATCGTCAAATGCTGAGTTGTCCTCGAGGCGGGAACCCTCAAGCGAATGTGCTCCGCGTCTTCCAGCGCCCACGAGGTGCTGCCGTCGCCCGCGGCCACCCCGGCCACGATAGTGGAATCGCCCCTGAGCCGCACGATGGTGAGCGCTGCTGGCCCCGTGCCAGGCTGCAACGTTTCAAGGCTCAACTGCTCGGCTTGTGACCCCTTCAACCAAGCTACCTGGAGGAGCAGTTCTTGGCTGGATGCAGAAATTTCAAGGGTTCGAGTGATTACCTCGATCCCGCTGGAATTCAGCGAGCCAGGCAGGTCCAGCACGGTGGCATCGCCAACGCTATAAGAGAGGATCGTGCGGTCGCCGTGAACATAGCGGCCCTTGTATTTTGCCCAATTCTCCGGCAGCGGCCCGAACCCCTCTTCACGCGGGTCGCGAAAACTGCCGTCGCGAGCCCAGCCTGGCGCAACCGGGTTCTCGAACATCGTCTTGCCGGCGACGTAAGGATGCGGCCCATGCTTCCAGTCAAAAACAGTCCCCGTGAGCACGAGGTGATCACCGGTCCAGCCCGCCGCGTAGCGCAACAGCTCGGTGTCAAACAGAACCGAGGCCGACTTGTCCTCGTTGAGCGCAATGGCGTGGGCCTTGTAGCTGATGTTGTCATCCGGACCCTTGTCCGCGCGAGGGTCTTCGGGCTCGCGAACCGTAATCGAAGCCGAGATCACCGGGCCGTAATCCATGTTGAGCCAATGCGGCTCGCTTCTTTTTTGAACATCGTCCCGGCCGCCCGCCCAGCCGACGCCCTGATCGATCCAAGCGCGAAGAACCCCGATCTCTTCCGGTGTGAGCCTGACACCCGCCGCAGGCATGACCAAGTGTTCTTCCAGCCCCGCGACAAGGTGAATCAGGCGGCTCTGTTCGCTGTTGCCCACCACGATTGCCGCCCGGCCCGAATATCCGCCCTGCACGGCTTCTTTCTTGCGCCACAAGCTGTAGCCGTTCATCTCCACGTCGTCGCCGTGGCACATGTAGCAATGCTGCTCGAGAATCGGATCGACATCGTCGAGAAAGCTGACCTTTCGCTCAACCGGAGGAGGGAGTTTGCTCACATCGACGGAGGCTGCGGGCGACGCCGCGGCCAGAGTCGCCGTGACGAACAACCAACCAAATAATGAAATCACTCTAGAGGACATAAGAAACACTTTGTTCCGGCGCGCTGGGCCTGCACTATGGTCTGACGGGCGTAAGAAACTCCATGCCCTGGGCGCAAGTCTCATCTATTCTAGCGCGGCGGGCGGCGCTTCAACCCCAACGGCTGTAAACCCGCTCGAAGGATCATTCGCTCAGCGGCAAGTCCGGCTGGCCTTGGCCGAAGAGTTTCCCATGAGAGCCATTTGTTGGCTTGCGGCGCCGATGATGCTGATTGTTCCGGCTCTTCCCCAGACTGATCCCGTAGAGGTCAATCGGGCAGCCGAAGTCACCGAATCAGGCAACGCGGCCACACTGAGATCCAATACGACTCGCGGGAGCGAACAGCCGGAATCGACCGGTTCCCCAAGTCAGGCAAGTGGGTATCGGCGGCCTCAGCGTTTTCTGCGGGACATGGCGCCGCCGCTCACGAAGCCCGTTCCCTTGCGTCTGAACACCTTCTCTCGGAAGTGGGCTCGATCCGGACGCGAAACGCTTGCCGAGCGCCGACGCCTTCTGTGGGAGCGCGTGAAGGATGCTCGCAACGGCCTGCCTCGCCGGCGCGAGGTTTTTCAGCCCGCCAGCGTTCGAGGCAAAACTGGTGCGGAAGCGAAGCGCCTGAACGCTAACCGCGAAGAAAATAGATGAAATCCCAGGGTTCGTTCGGTCCGAAACGCTCCTCCGGCCGCCTGGTTCACCTTCCGCAGAGGGCAAGACTGAATCATTTAGGGAAAGGTGTCTAGCCCCAATGCTGTTCAGTTAGTGGTTACGCGGACGGGGGTTTTTGCATGGCGAGTGGTCTTGTTTCGGGCATCGTTGTACGCCCCGCGCACATCGCTCTCCACGGAGACGAACGGGCCGGTTTGCTCCTACGCCCCGTCCGGGGCTTGCCCTTGATAGTTTTGCACCTAGGGTTCCGCTTCGCTCCACCCTAGGCTACGATCCTGTGCCGCTTCGCGGCTCAACGGCTCTGGGCTCGAAGGCGCTAAGCTCAAAGGCGCCAAGCTCAAAGGCGCTACGCTCGAAGACTCTCGGTGAACAGTATTGCGTCCCCGATAGCTGCGTTCAGCAACGCACGGTGCGCTGGGATGCGCGAAGGAAATTATCGTTTCACCCTGCGTCCGGCCGCGTTTTCAGGGAGGATAACTTTGCCGGATCTGGACCTAACCTGCGTCCGCTCGGAGTTTCCCGCATTGGCCCGGCAGGTCAACGGGCAGCCCGCGGTTTTTCTTGATGCCCCGGGCGGCACGCAAGTCCCGCAGCGCGTCATCGAGGCGATGGCTGACTACTTGGCGCGATCGAACTCCAACTCTCACGGGGCTTTCGAGACCAGCCGCCGCACCGACGAAATACTGGAACAGGCGCACACGGCGGTGGCCGATCTGCTGGGGTGCCGCGCCGAAGAGGTCGTCTTTGGTCCAAACATGACGACCCTCACTTTTGCGATGAGCCGGGCGATCGCGCGGGAGATGAAACCAGGGGACGAGATCATCGTTACGAACCTGGACCACGACGCCAACGTCAGTCCCTGGAGGGCTCTCGAAGAGCAAGGAGCGGTTATTCGTGTCGCCGACATTCACCCGGAGGACTGCACTCTCGACATGGAGGATTTGCTGGGACTGCTGAACGAACGCACCAAGCTGGTCGCGGTTGGCTTCGCTTCGAACTCCGTGGGCTCGATCAACGACGTGGCCGCGATCACGAAGGCTGCGCATCAAGTGGGAGCGCTGTCTTACGTCGACGCGGTTCACTACGCGCCTCATGGGCCGATCGATGTGCGCGAAATCGGCTGCGATTTCCTGGTCTGCTCGGCCTACAAATTCTTCGGGCCGCACGTCGGGGCCCTTTACGGCAAGGCGGAACACCTCGAACGCCTGCGGCCTTACAAGGTGAGGCCGGCGTCCGACGAGATTCCGGACCGCTGGGAGACGGGGACTCAGAATCATGAAGGGCTTGCGGGCGCGGCCGCCGCGGTCGATTATCTGGCTGATCTCGGCAGCCGTTTCGGCGCCACCCCCGGGTCAACAGACAGTGGCGCGCTTTCGGAGCGGCGACGGTTGCTGTTAGCCGGAATGCGGGCTATTCAGCGCTACGAGCGCGAACTTGCGGGGCAGCTCATCCGCGGATTGCTTGCCATCGACGGCCTAAAATTCTACGGCATCCGAGAGACCGACCGACTCGGCCAAAGGGCGCCGACGGTCTCGGTCCGGCTCGCGGGACACCATTCTCGCGCCACGGCCCGACACCTGGGCGACCAAGGAATCTTCGTCTGGGACGGCAACTACTACGCCCTCAGCTTAAGCGAGCGTCTGGGGGTCGAGGCGGCCGGCGGCATGGTCCGGATCGGGCTGGCGCACTACAACACGCCGCGTGAAGTCGAGCGGCTGGTGGAGGCGTTGTCGGCAGTCGCCAAGACGCATGCGGCGGGCCGCAGGCCCATGGGCCTCCCCTAAGGTTACAGCTCTGGCGGCGCTTTCCAACCTCCCAAAGCCTGTTCGATCTTGGCTGCTACCGACAGGACCAACTCGTCTTCGAACGGGCGCCCCACGATTTGCACGCCGATTGGCAGGCCTTCGCTCGACTGTCCAACAGGCACGACGGCGGCCGGGTTGCCCAGCAAGTTGAAGATCTGGGAGTAGACGAAGGGCTGCGGATACTGAACGCTCTCGCCGTCAATGGTCCAGGAACGTTCTCCGTGCCGAAACGCGGGGATCGACGCCACGGGGCAGACCAGCACGCGATGTCGCTGCATCTGTCGCAGCAGCTTCGAGCGCAGGTGGTCGCGATCGACCCAGGCGCCCAAGAATTGCTGGTAGGTCGTCGCCGATTCCTCCTCGTGCGAGGCCATCAATTCCTGTGTGATGGGGTGCAGATCGCCCTCGTGGCCGTCGACCAGCGGCTGAAGCAAAGTGGCGGCGGCCACTCCAAACATCGTCCACCACAGATCACGCGCCGATTCCATTCCCAGAAGCTCGATCGGCTCGACGGTGAGACCTTGGTCTTTCAAGGCTCCGGCGGCGGTCCGCACGGCTTGGCGCGTTTCCGCCGTGACCGCATACTTCCCGTAATCTTCGAACCAGCCGACGGTGGTTTGGAGCACCTCTGATTCATCGGGCCGTTCCAATATCACCGGGGCCGCCGATGGGTCGTGGTATTCAACTCCGCTGCTGATTTCCAGCAGCAACCGCACGTCCTCGACCGTTCTCGCCATCGGGCCTACAAGCCCCAAAAAAGCCGAAGGGCCCAAGCACGCCGGCCAATGCCCCGTTCGGGGGATTAAACCGGGGGTCGGTTTGAGCCCGCAAATGCCGCTGAAATGGGCCGGGACGCGAACGGAGCCCCCGCCGTCACTTCCCATGCCGCCCGCCGAGCACCCCGCCGCAATGGCCGCTGCTTCGCCGCCACTCGATCCGCCGGCGGTGTAGTCGAGATTCCATGGATTATTCGTGCGCCCGTAGAGAAAGTTGTCGCTTTCATACGCCATCAGAAACTCGGGAGCATTGGTCGTGCCGATGACGATCGCGCCGGCTTGTTGCAGGCGCTTCACTAGCGGCGCGGTGCGTTCGGCTACGAACCCTTGCCTGAGTTTGGCGCCACATTCACAGCGCAAGCCCTCGACTTCAATCGAGCTTTTGATGGTGATCGGAACGCCGTGCAAGAGGCCGATTTCGGTGCTCCGATCCAGCTCGCGCTCGGCCTCTCGGGCGCTCTGCCGGGCGCGATCGGCGTCTAGATGCGTGATGGCGTTGAGCGCGGGATTCACCTTCCCGGCCCGCCCGAGATGCGCCTCCATCACCTCGACAGGACTGCACTCCTTGGTGCGTATTTTTCGCGCCAACTCAGTGGCGGGCAGGTAGAAAAGCTCGGTCATTGGGCTCTTTCGGACAGGATGCAAAGTCGTAAACGAATCAAGCGAAGCGCCGACGGACTGACTTTGCTTGCTGCCTCGGTCTTTCAGCAAGTCCGGCGCAAGCTCGTATTACAGCACAGGCCGCCGCTGGGTCAGAGTTCCCGTGTCCTTAATTAATCCTTACTGGAGTTGCCCGCCTCGCCCCCATCGAAGGGCAGAGAGCAAGCGGAAGGGCTACGCCGCCGGTCTACTGTAAGCTATTATTGAGAGCTTGACCGGGGCTGGCGGATCAGCGCGTTTGCCGACTGCCGCCTCGGCGGGAAACTGTCATGCCGAACGAGTCAGATCCGGCCGCGGCGGCGGCGGCGGCCGCCAACAGCGAAAAAGTCGTCTACCTGCTCAAGCCGCGAGGGTTTTGCGCCGGGGTAGTGCGCGCGATTGACATCGTCGAACTCGCGCTGAAGGTCTATGGCCCGCCGATCTACGTTCGGAAAGAAATCGTTCACAACCGCTATGTTGTTGACGACCTCGCCGGCCGCGGGGCGGTTTTCGTCGAGGAACTCGATGAGGTTCCCCGCGGCGGCCGCGCCATCTTTAGCGCCCATGGAGTTGCCCCCGCCGTTCGTGAAATGGCCGAGCAACGGCGCCTCGAAGTGATCGATGCGACTTGCCCGCTGGTCACGAAGGTGCATCTAGAGGCTGTCCGGTTTGCCGCTTCCAAGGGAACTATTCTTCTGATCGGCCACCGCGATCACGATGAGGTTATCGGAACCCTGGGGGAGGCGCCAAGCCGCACAATCGTTGTGTCGTCGCCGGAGGAGGCACGTTCGGTTCAAGCGCCCGACCCGAAAAATGTGTATTACCTCACGCAGACGACGTTGAGTTTGGACGAGGCTCAAGTCATCATCGACGAACTCAAGAATCGTTTTCCAGGCATTCAAGGGCCACCCGCCCAGGATATCTGCTACGCTACCGAGAATCGGCAGCAAGCAGTGAAGCAAATTGCGTCAAAGGCGGAGCTGTTGCTGGTCATTGGCTCACAGAACAGTTCGAATTCACGGCGTCTGGTGGAAGTTGGTGAAAACCGCGGCCTGCCTGGCTATCTCGTCGATGACGAGACCCAACTCGACCCCGCCTGGTTCGAGGGCGTGGATCGAGTCGCCCTTACCGCTGGAGCGTCCGCCCCGGAGGTGCTGGTGCAGAGGATCGTGCGTCATTTGACCCAGTTCGGGTTTGCGCGGGTTGAAGAAGTCGAAGTCATCGCAGAAAACGTCATGTTTGCGCTTCCGCCGGAGTTGGCCGCCCATCAAGGCCAACTGACTCAAATCGCAAACATATGACGCGCCTCGGGGTAGAAAACGTGGGTACCGCCGCTGTTCAATCTCTCGCCGAAGAATCCTATCCGGAACTAAACTATTCAATCGCCTCGGCCAGCGACTATCTTCTGGCTCGCCAGTCGGCTAAGGGCTATTGGGTTGGGGAACTCGAAGCGGACACCTCGCTCGAATCCGACTACATCTTGCTGCAGTTGTGGCTTTACCCGCCTGGGAACGACGGAGTCTGGAGCCCCCCCACCGCGAGCCGAATTCAAAGCGCCGCCCGCTACATCTTGAGCCGCCAACTGCCTGATGGCGGCTGGAGTATCTACCCGGGTGGCCCGGCAAATGTCAGCGCGTCGGTGAAGGCCTACTTGACTCTCCGGCTTGCCGGCTACGAGGCCTCCGATGCGCGCCTTAGGAACGCTCGAAGACGAGTGATCGATCTGGGCGGGGTCGAGAGCTCAAATAGTTACACGAAGATTTACTTGAGCTATTTCGGACTCTACGACCGGGCAAAGACGCCGACCATCCCGCCCGAACTTTTCTTGCTGCCACAATCAACGCGGCTGACTGTCTACGACATGTCTTCGTGGACGCGAGCGATCATCGCCCCATTGGCAATCCTCGGTGCGCGCGGCGCGTCTCGGCCGGTTCCCGCGGGCATAGCGATTCGGGAGCTTTTTTCCGGAGTCGAACGTTCCAACGCTGATTCCTTCGGTGCCAATCTATTCTTGATTGCCGACAAGGCGCTCAAGGTTTGGGAACGCGCCGGCGTGACTCGCGCTCGTGAGAAGGCGATCCGCGCCACGGCGGATTGGATGGTCAAGCGGCTCCATGACTCAGATGGGCTGGGAGCCATCTTTCCAGCCATGATGAATTGCATCATGGCCCTTACCGAACTCGGCTATACGCCTGAGGACGCGCTGCTCAAGAGGGAGATCGCAAAGTTCGACGAACTGATTATCGAAGAGCGCGATACTCTGCGGTTGCAGCCCTGCTTTTCCCCGGTTTGGGACACGGCTTTGGCCCTCCATGCGTTAGGTTCTCCCTGCCACGGCCACAGTGAGTCCGTTCTAGATGCATTCCGCCAAGCGGCGGATTGGCTTCTGACAAAGGAAGTGCGGAAGCGCGGGGATTGGTCCGTGAAAAACCGCGCTGGTGCTCCGGGCGGGTGGTACTTCGAGTTTGCCAACGAGTTTTACCCCGACACCGATGACACGGCGCAAGTCCTGCTGGCCCTGGATCGCATTCAAACCAGGCATCCCGAGGCGCAACGAGCTGCCCAGAAACGGGGCGTTAATTGGCTCCTCGGCATGCAGTCGAAAGACGGCGGCTGGGGCGCTTTCGATGTGGATAACAACTTGTCCATCTTGAATCACGTGCCGTTCGCCGACCACAACGCAATGCTGGACACCACCTGTCCGGACTTGACCGGCCGTGTTCTCGACGCGCTGTCGACGACAGGTCCGGGACCGGCGCATCCCGCCGTCCGGCGCGGTGTCGAGCTCCTAAAAAGAACGCAGGAGGATGACGGTAGCTGGTTCGGGCGGTGGGGTGTCAACTACATTTACGGAACTTGCTTTGCGCTGCGCGGCTTGGCAGCGGCTGCCGAGGACTCGCGGGAGGCCTATATCATTCGCGCGGGTGAGTGGCTTCGATCGATCCAGAACGCGGACGGCGGCTGGGGTGAGTCCTGTGAAAGCTATGACGATCCCAGCACGAAAGGCCGCGGAGAGAGCACGCCGTCTCAAACGGCCTGGGCGCTGCTCGGCCTTTTCGCCAGCGCCGATTACCGCAGCGGCAGCGTGGAATCGGGGATACGGTATTTGCTGGAATCCCAGAAGGCGGACGGATCGTGGGATGAACATTACTACACGGGCACGGGATTCCCACGCGTCTTCTACTTGAAATACGATCTCTATCGGCAGTATTTCCCGCTGCTGGCCTTGGCGGAATACCAAAAGTGGCTTTTGAGGGGGTCGTGATGGGGTTTAGTGACCGCGGGAATTGGCGTCGTGCGGAGGGGCCCGGCCGTTCGGGATGCAGCTTCAGAGCCCCCGGTGGAAGCCTGGGGTCGACCGCCATGGATCGATGCACCCCCAGGCTTACGCCCGGGGCTCTGAAGCTGCTCTTGCAGCATTTCGCTTCATTGGCAGCCCCCTTGCCTTCGGGCTGGCCCATCCCCGTTCTTGCGCGCCTGAGGAGACAAACTGGATGAGGGTACCCCTTGGCATGGCGGTTCAGTTGGGCGCCTACATCGCGAAGAACAAACTGTGGCCTAAACCAGAATGGCAGCGGGACCCGGACGTGCCGCCGTCTTCAAGCGCTTTTCCGATACTCCAGCAACCGTCCGCTGTTAAGGCCAACGGATCGTCCCCTCCTCCCCACCCGATGCTGCGGAAGCGATTTCCGCTGGTGCTCATGCTGGAGCCGCTTCATGCCTGTAATCTCACCTGCACGGGCTGCGGCCGGATTCGTGAGTACGAGTCAACCATTACCGAGCGCATTCCGCTAGAGAAGTGCTTGGCCGCAGTGGAGGAATGCGGCGCCCCCATCGTCTCCATTTGCGGTGGAGAACCTATGATGTATCCGCAAATCGGAGAGCTTGTGGAAGGCATCTTGTCTCGCGGGCGGCACATCTATCTCTGCACGAACGGCATGTACATCGCCAGCCGGTTGCACGAGTTCAAACCGAACAGGCGCTTCTTCTTCAACGTCCATCTGGACGGACTCCGGGAAACGCATGACATGGCGGTCGAGCGCGAGGGTGTTTTCGACGAAGCGATCGCGGGTATTCAGGCGGCAAAAGCGGCCGGATTCATGGTCTGTACGAACACGACCGTTTACCGCGAAACCGACATGACGGAGATCGAAGCGCTGTTCGAGTATCTGCAACAGTTCGACATGGATGGTCATATGCTCTCACCGGGCTACGGCTACTCGGCTGTCGACACGCAGGAGATTTTTCTGACGCGAGACGAGGTGCGGGAGAAATTCAAGGATGTCGACCGGCTGTTTGGGAGGTTTCGGCTGACCAGCACTCCGGCCTATTTAAAGTTCCTCAAGGGAGAGAAAGAGCTGCCTTGCACCGCCTGGGGCAATCCGACCTACAACATCCGAGGGTGGAAGGGCCCCTGCTATCTGATCACCGACGCTCATTGGGATAGCTTTGAGGACCTGATGTCTCAAACGCCTTGGAGTCAATACGGCCGCGGCAACGATCCTCGCTGCGAGCATTGCCTCGTACATTGCGGTTACGAACCGTCGTCGGCGCTCGGTGTCAACGCAACACTGCGCGACAGCCTGGAGACCATGGCCTGGGCGGTTTCGTGATACTGAATCCGGGGCGCGACAAGAAAGTTTCCAAGCCGGCCCCCGGCTCACAGGTAACGGCTCACGGGTAGCGGTTCACAGGTAACGTGATTCTCGTCACAGGCGCTTCGGGATTCATCGGAGGCCACCTGGCCCGCCTGCTCGTCCAGCAGGGTCAGCCTGTGCGGGCGCTCGTTCGGCCATCGAGCAACCTCATCGGGCTCGCCGGGCTCTCCGTCGAAAAAGCAATCGGCGATTTGCGGGATGCGGCTTCGCTCGGTCAGGCTCTGCGGGGTTGCACGAAGCTCTATCATGTGGCGGCGGACTACCGCTTATGGGCTCGCCACCCGGCCGAGCTCTACCGCTCCAACGTTGAGGGCACTCGGAACATCTTGGAAGCAGCACTGCGGGCGGGGGTCGAGCGAGTCGTCTATACCAGCACGGTCGGATGCATCGGCATCCCCGGCGATGGGCGGCCTGGAACAGAAGATCACCCGGTCTCCTTGAGCGACATGACGGGCGGCTACAAGCGCTCGAAGTTCATGGCCGAGCAAGCGGCGCTGGAGTACGCCGAACGCGGGCTCAACGTCGTGATCGTGAATCCCACCGCGCCCATGGGGGAGTTCGACATCAAGCCAACGCCAACCGGAAAGATCATCGTCGACTTTGTGCGCGGAGCCATGCCGGCTTACATCGATGCAGGTCTGAACTTGGTTGATGTCCGCGACGTGGCGCGGGGCCATTTGCTGGCCGCCGAGCATGGGACCCGCGGCCGGCGCTACATTCTGGGCGCGCGCAACATGACGCTGCGTGAAATCCTGGAGCAATTGTCGCGCTTGAGCGGGCGGCCTGCGCCAAGCACGCGCCTGCCCTACGGCATTGCGCTAGCCTACGCCGGCATCTCGACCGCCTGGTCGAGGTTCACAGGCCGTGAACCCCGGGCATCTCTCGAGGCCGTTCGGATGGCCGGCAAGAAGATGTTTGTCCGCACGGATCGAGCTGAGCAGGAGCTGGGCTTCGAAGCGGGACCGGTGGAAGATGCGCTGCAACGGGCGATTCGATGGTTTCGAGAGAACCACTACTTTTAGTCGTAGCCGCCGAGCGAATGGAATTCGCCGCTTTCGCCGCAGCGGGACATGTTCTGACGCCGTTTCCCTTCGGCGTGCGCTGGAGCGCCCAAACCAGTTTCGGCCGGTGCCCGGCTTTGCTGGTCGCCAACGGACCTGGCAGGAAAAACGCCGCCGCCGCGGTTCGGGAATCGTGCGAAAAGTTTGACGTGCGGGCGGTCGTGTCCACCGGGTTCGCCGGGGCGCTCGACGCCGATCTTCGCGTTGCCGATGTGTTTGTCGCGGACCGAATCATACAGTTCGAACCGAGACTAGAGTATCCTGTAAGATTACCGGAGTGTTCGATTCATCCTGGCCCCGCCGTGGGCAAGCTCCTGACGGTGGACGAAGTGGTGCAGTCCGCCCAGCGTAAGCAGCAACTTTGCGACGCCGGATTCGGAGCCGTTGACATGGAGGCCTCAGCCGTGGCCGCGGAAGCCCGGCGGCGGAACCTTCCCGTCTATTGCGTTCGAGCCGTCAGCGACGAGTCCGGCACCTCTTTCGAAATTGATTTCAACCGCTGCCGAAGAGCGGATGGCACGTTCTCGGGGTGGCGCGTAGCCGCCCAGGCGGGAATCAGCCCGAAGCGCTGGAAACACTTGCTGGCCCTGCGGCGAGACGCACGCGGGGCATCCATGGCGCTGGGGGTGTTTTTCGGTCAAGCTCGCTTCGAAATCTGAATCAACTTTGAACCAACGATGAGCGTCTGGAGCCCGGCTGTACCCAGTTCGATGTCAGCCTCGGTGTATCGCGGCGAAAGCCGCGTCCGCCTGGAGCAGATCCCTGTCCCCGAACCGGGTCCGGGCGAATTGCTGGTTCGGGTGGAGGCCTGCGGAATTTGCCACACCGACTTGAAAAAGATCGAGTACAACCTGCTCCCGCCTCCCCGCATCTACGGCCATGAAACGGCCGGAGTGGTGGCGGCGGTGGGCCGCGCAGTCAACGGTTTTGCGCCGGGGGACCGGGTTTGCCTGTTTCATCACATCCCCTGCTTGCAGTGTTTCTACTGTGACCACGGGAATTACGCGCAGTGCGCTACGTACAAGAAAGTGGGAGTTAGCGCCGGATTTGAGCCGGCCGGGGGCGGCTTTGCTCAATACGTTCGAGTGATGGACTGGATCGTGAGGCGGGGCGTGGTCAAGATGCCGGACGGCGTCAGCTTTGAGCGGGCCAGCTTCGTAGAGCCTGTCAACACCTGCCTCAAGGCGGTCAAGCGTTGCCGCATCCAGCCGGACGAGACGGTTCTGGTCATGGGGCAGGGGCCCATCGGACTGATCTTCACCATGCTGTTGCGGCGAGCGAAGATCGAAAATGTTTACGCGACGGACCTCATTCCTGCTAGGCTGGAAGCTTCGCGGCGCTTAGGGTCGCGCGATTTTTGGAATCCGTCCGTCGAGAACCTGGCATCGAGAGTACGGGGAGTGACCGATGGCCGCGGGGCGGATGTGGTGATCATCGCGGCGTCGGCACCGCATATTGTTGAACAAGCGCTGGAGGCGTCGCGGCCCGGCGGTCGCGTTTTGCTGTTCGCGCAGACGTCGGCCGAAGAAACGTTTCAACTAAACGGGGTGGCCATTTGCACTCAGGAACGCACGGTGTTCGGCTCCTACAGCGCTTCGGTCGATTGCCAGCAGGAGTCGGCTGAGATTGTTTGGCAAAAGGACTTTCCGGTGGAGGAGTTGATCTCCCATAGAATCCCGTTGAACGAGATGGAGCAAGGAATCGAATTGGCGCGCCGGCCGACGGAGAGTTCTCTGAAACTACTCGTCTACCCGCAGAGTTAGCAGCGGCCGGCGCGAAGCTGTAGAGGAAATCAAAAGTGAAAGAGACGATGCTAGCCGCCACATTGTACGGGCGGGAACAGCTCAGAATCGAGCCTGTTGCCGTACCCAGGGCGGGACCGAACGACATTTTGGTGAAGGTTCGCGTCGCCCTCACTTGCGGAACGGATCTCAAAGTTTTTCGGCGAGGCTATCACGCGCGAATGATCCAGCCACCGGCCGTGCTCGGACATGAATTAGCGGGTGACATCGTGGCAGTCGGCTCCGAGGTCGCCAAATTCAAGGTCGGCCAGCGAGTCGTCGCCGCCAATTCGGCGCCTTGCTGGAATTGCTACCACTGCCGGCGGGGGCAGGAAAACCTTTGCGAGCATTTGCTGTTCAACAACGGCGCCTATGCGGAATACACGCGCATACCGGGCCCGATCGTCGACTGCAATACGCATGAGATTGGAGCCGGCGTCAACTATCGCGACGCGGCAATGGTCGAGCCGCTGGCCTGCGTTTTGCGGGGACTCGAGGAAACCGGCGTGAACGGCGGAGACACGGTCACCGTGATTGGATTAGGGCCGATCGGACTCATGTTCGTTCGGATGGCGAAGCTGGCGGGGGCCCGGGTTATCGCTGTTGGGCGCCGCCCGACCCAGCTCGAACGCGCCGAAAAAATGGGCGCGGACGAGCTGGTCACCGCCGCCGAGCACGCGGATACGGTCGCCCGCGTCCGCGGGCTGACTGAAGAGGGACTGGGTTCCGATGTCGTGATCGAAGCCGTTGGCACCCCCGAAACCTGGCAATCCGCCATGGAAATGGTTCGCGGCGGCGGCAGGGTCAACTTCTTTGGCGGTTGCCCGACGGGAAGCCACATTCGCCTGGACACCTCGCTCATGCACTACTCCGAAGTTACCCTCAAGTCGAGCTTCCATCACACCCCCAGGCATATCCGAAGCGCGCTCGATGTCATCTCACGCCGCGACTTGCGCGCCGACGACTTCGTGATCAATGAAGCTCCGTTAACCGAACTGCTCGAAGTGTTTCGCCACATGATGGGGCACAACGGCCACCTGAAAACGGTGATCGTGCCGTAGAAGAGGCGGGGTCGCCCATCTAGTCGTAAACTCTCAAGCATTGCGACAGCGTGTCGCAATCCCGCACGGACATAGAACGAGAAACACGAACTTAGTGAAGAGTTGGCTGTAGAAGTGTCGTGAATAAGGGGGGAAGACGACAGCCTGGAGCAACCCTCATCCCACCGGCTTCGCTTGGTACCGGAGGTGGGAAGTCTACGCCTCAGACTTGTCTGCTGATTTAGCGCTGCGAAATGCTCGAGTTGCCAGCGGGACAGCTCCAAATACTCAAGGAAGAGAGAAGAGCGGCAACCGATCCTTCAAGGGGTCGGCTGTCGGCTTTGGTGGGTAAGTTCCCGCTCAGTTTAAAGTTTTGGTAACAGTGACGCGGGCAATGGGGCAGCCTTCGACAACGTTGGGAAAGGACGTCAAAGGCGGATAGTATCCCGTATCGACACCGCGCCGAACCCATCTTTGAAGCGCAGTGTCGGCAGTCTCGTCGACAGCAACCTCGTAAATCACGAACTCATTACCGATATCGTGTTCCTGGCCGAAGAAGCTGAGTACGGTCCAGTCACCATCGATGAGGATCGCCGGGCCTCCGCCCTGTGGCCAGAAGCCGTAGAGTCCGTTGATACTGATCAGACCCCAGAGTAGGGCGTTTGGGGGAATCTTAGCGGTGCCTTTAACCAGAGCTTTCCTTCCGACGGTGTCGCCGTCCTGGGGAGAGGTGATAGAGATTTGGCACGGGGGGGGAGAGTGCTGGGTGGCGGCTGCGAGGTACGGAGTGGTAAAGATGGCAAGTACTGCTAGAGCGGTTGAGACAAGCGAGTTTTTCATGGGAGTCCTCGAAAGAGCGCCAACGCATCAGAAATCTGCCGCGCGGCGGTTGGATAGTTGGTTTTGTGGTAGCTTCTTGCTGCGGAACGGATGAGGTTGTCATCTAGGGCACGGCGGGCCGGGTTAGGTAAGCCTTCGTAGGCCCGGTGGAAAGCGCGGTAGGAGGCGGCGTAGCGGCCGACGCGGTAACGTTGGCGGGCCAGCTGGAGGTCTTCCAGGGCCTTATTGGAGATCGGTGAGCGATCCGGGTGCTTCAAATCGGCTGTAAGGGGCGTCAGTCGGACAAAGATTGGCGGTTTTCGCGAGTCTGGGATGAGCGCACTACGCTCGGGTGGAGGGGCTACGAAGTGGGACTTCTCAACGGGTGGTTTAGGTGGGTCTTTGGATGAGCTGCTCCAGGACTGGATAATAGGTACAGTCACGTATCCCAACGCCGTGATAAGTGCCGCGACGATGACAGCATTTGATGGCTTGGACATTGGCTCAAGAAAGGTGGATTGGCCGTCAGACGCCGCGCCTATGCCGACCGGGGCGACGGCAGGGGTTGTGACACTGGAGAATATGTGGGCTTCCGCACGATCGTAATCATCCTCCGCAGCACTCGTTCCAACATGTACGGCGGTTCAATGTGCGCCGTGGGGAACAAAGCTCTCAACTGCACCGCCCGGCGATCAAATACGCTCGTTTCCCAGCCGGAAAAATCGCCGCCAGCCAACAGAACGATCAACACGTCACCGCTCATCGCTTTGGGCGTGTAGTCCTCACGTTCGGCGGCGCGGCAATCCATCCACGCATCGATAAGCACAACGTTCCACGGTAAGTTTTCTTTCGCTATCCGGTCCGCAAGAGCGGTGAATTGGGTGCACGGTGCTACACCGGTGGGCACCTTACTCAGGAACTCCTCTAACCGCTTCAATTCGGCGTCGATACGGGCCGCCCGGGCACTGGCTTCCTTCGCGGCCGCCGCCTGCTGCTCCTCAAGCGCTTCGGTGATGGCGTGGTTGAGCGAGGTTTTAAGAACCTTCTGGGGCAGGGTCAATTCCGAGTAGACCAGATTGCCGCTGGACCCAACCGCCGGAGGCGGCCCCCAACAAAACTGCGTTGGCAATTGCACAGCGGTCCTACTCCTGCCGACCGAGAAGTGCACGACCTCGACCCCGGTCAGCACATCGGTGAGCGATTTAATCGCCTTCAGTAGAGCGGGAATGATCTTTCGTAGCTCATCCTCACTCATGCTGGTGCTTGCATCGCGCCACAATCTGAGGATTCGTCTCTCGTCCAGACATGGCGGTTCCTCGCCTGACGTTGTAGCGTCAGCAGAAACAGCGCCTGCAGCAGCGATCAAAAACGCTCGCCGAGTCATTGCCTTATTCCCTTCAACTCCACCTCTTCGCGCTCTTGGGCGGTTTTTGCCGCGGCGTTGGCGGTCGTCGTCTGCTCTATTTTGTGTAGCTCCTCGTCCAGCTCGAGCTGGCTCTCCCCCAACTTCACGCGCAGCTTGTCTGCTGCGGTGGCAGCCGCCTCATATTTGATGGTCAGATCATCGGTCCATCCGTAGATGTAAGAGATCGACTCCAATGCGGCACCCACCCCGAAGATGCCAAGCTCGAAGCCCACTAAAGAGGCGGAGAGGAGAAACGAAACCAGAGTGTCGTCTTCGACGAACCTCGACCAGCCAAAGAGGGCGAACGACAGCACCAACACGACTCCGAAAACATATAGCCATGTCTTCAGGGTTCGAGCGGCGCCCGGATTGCGTGGCCTGGCGCCCGTTACCTTGGCGAGGAGGCGGACGAAGACACGCGCGAAGCCGAACGCAAGCGCCGCTGATCCGACAGCGACGGCGACAACCGGCCCGTTGATCGAGAGCGCCCCCAGGATGGCCGCCACAGCGCAGCCGAGGATGATAGCCGTTGTCGCTCCAGTCTTGTCGCGTCGGGCTTCGGCGAGCTGCTCTTCGTCGCGCCTGGGAATTGGTGCGTCACCGATAGGGTGCAGATCCTCAAACTGATGAATGTTGGCGAGGGTCACGTACTCGCGCCGGGCGGCATGCTTGATCTTTTCTTCCGCCTCGACAGGGTGTTTCAGGGAGTGAATGGTGTTGCCAAGCTGATGCAAGCGCTGTTGCTGCTCGCCCGGCCGCGATTGGACGTCGGCGTCTTGGGGCCCGTGCTCGATACGCCATCGCGCTGTCGGCTTATCCATGGCCAATACCTCCTTGAGTATATACCTCTATACTCTTTCAGTGAATAGTATAGCAAGAGCGAATACTCGTGTCAAGAAGGGATGACCCGCCAACAGCGGTTGACCCAGCTCCTTCGGGGAGTTTTCCCTGGCCACGATCCGCAACTGATTTACGCCCTAGTTGGCACGAGGCTCGTCCGCGTACAAGGTGAAGGGCGTGCGCTGCTGCCTGGGGATGTTCGCCCGGTGCATGGCGGCAAGCTGCCGACTGGGAGCCTCCAGGAGGTTGGATCGAAGGAGCAGGTTAGGAGGGCAAAGAAAAACGCCCTGGAGACGGTCGGTTAAGTCGCGAAGGCGTGGGAAGGGATATGGAGCGAAATCTCGTCCGCTCCAAAAGTTGCATGTGGGTTCGAAAGACAGCTACTAGCCGAATATTGGAAGAGCGTTAGGATCGAAGCTATCCAACCTGGCAGCCTCGTGCACACCGACGGCTGGGAAGGCTATGCGGGATTGGAGAACAAAGGATACCGCCATGAAGTCACCGTGCTGCGCGGGAAGCGGCAATCGGCGAGTAAGCTTGAAGAATTCGGTGAGGGCATACTCAATGACCTGGCTCTTCTGAACGTTCTGGTCAGTCGAGTAGAGCGCGACGGCTTTTTGAAGGGGCTTCGAGAGCATGAAGCTTACCTTGGTTCTGTTGGGGCGGGGGTGGGCGGGCTGCGGCGTCTGCCGTGCGCGTCGACGATTGCTCGTCCGAGTGCTAGATTTCTGGGGCATGAGATTTATCCTTATCCTCCTTTGAGTGGTCTGTCCGGGGGGCTCGGTTCAGATGGAAAAACCATCTATATAGAGAGCACCAGACAGGTTCCTTCTGCGTCAATCGGCAGATGTGCCTAAGAGCAACTAGGGGAAACGCTCCATTGTACACAAGAGAGTGTACCGTTTGGGAGCTAAAACATTATACACATAAATTGTTTTATTGGTCAAGTTGGATTGTTGGACGAAGCGGCGGCACGTTGGTCGGTCAGAAATGGGATTTCGTCTTCCTGGGAAGTGCGAGTTTCGCGCAGTCTGGCAGAGTGTCGCAATCTTTAAGCGAAAGGCGACACCTTGGAACGAGCCCCACCGTAATCGGACTTCAAACAAAATCTTACCTGGGGTTCCGCCCCTGGGCGCCTGCCCCCAGGGAAAAGTCAAAAGGGTCAAAGAGTCAGGGGGAAACTTCCTGTGCACGACGGAATCCGATAACGCCGTCCCTGTCCTCAGGTTGGTCCCCGTTGCGGCCCGACGCCCGCAGGTACTCCGGATCGAGGTTCCACGACCCGCCGCGCAAAACCCGCCCCCAACCCTGTGGGGGTCCTATAGCTAGCTTGGTTAGCGCGCTGGTTCTACGATCCCTTTCGGCCTAATCATCCGTTGCTCTATCTGAAGCGGTCTCGCCGCTCGTCGGGAGTTCTAATCCTGCTAGTTTTGGAATTGGGGTGTGCCCCACAAATTGCCGTGAATCTGACGAATCACGGCCTCTGAACGAGAGTTTTGCACAAACCAGCGTGAATCGCTTCCTTTCACCAGCGGATTTCATAGCCGCGAACGGCGCCAACGGGGCTGCCTGGTCCGAGGCGGAATCCCTCGATTACACACGCTGGCTGGCCCGCTCCCACTACGAGAATTTCAGCGTCGTGAGCTGGTTGCTGCCACGCCGCCTCCACCAGGACTTTTTCAATGTCTACTCGTTCTGCCGCTGGGCCGACGACCTCGGAGACGAAATAGGGGGCCCGGCGCGCAGCCTCGACTTGCTCCATTGGTGGCAACAGGAACTGCACGCGGTCTACGCCGGTGAGGCGCGGCATCCTGTCTATGTGGCGCTAAGGCGGACGATCGAAAAGCACGACATTCCCGAGCAACCCTTTGCCGACTTGATTCGGGCCTTCGTGCAGGATCAGACCGTCAGCCGCTACGCCACCTATGCCGATCTGCTGAGCTACTGCCGCTACTCGGCCAACCCGGTCGGACGGCTCGTCCTGCACCTGTGCGGCTACACCGACGACGAGCGGCGGCGGCTATCTGATGCCACCTGCACGGCTCTGCAGCTCGCGAACTTCTGGCAAGACGTGCGGCGCGACTGGGAGATGGGCCGGGTCTACATCCCGCTTGACAGGATGGCTTCCCGCGAATACTCCGTTGAATTGTTGCAGCAGGACTTGAAGTCCGGAGCGGCAAGCCCGGGTTTTCGCGCCGTGATGCGCGAATTAGTTGACGACACTCAGTCCCTCTTCTTGAAAGGGCTTCCCCTGGCCAAGATGGTGGACCGGCGGCTGGCTGTTGATTTGGAGCTGTTCGGCCGCGGTGGAATGGCTATCCTGGAGATGATTCGCCGCCAGGATTACGACACGATTCGGAAGCGCCCCAAACTAGGGAAATTGCGGCGGCTTAGGCTTTTCGTGAGCGTCGTCACGCATCAACTTTTCGTAAGTTCTGGTTCCGGCGGGGAGGCTCGGCATGTTTAGCCCGCACTCACGACGTGGCGCACGCATTCGTTTGTTTCCTGCGCCCCTTCCGGGGCTTCTCCTCGCGGGGGTTCGCACCCAGGGTTCCGCTTCGCTCCACCCTGGGCTACGATCCTGCGCCGCTTCGCGGCTGGGCTGCGATCCCGGGCCGCTTCGCGGCTGGGCTACGATTCCGCGCCGCTTCGCGGCTCAAGGGCTCTGAGTGAACGGCATGCCAGCTAGCGTTGAGCAATCCTTCGATCACTGCAAACGAGTCGCCCGCTCGCGCGCGCGAAACTTCTACTACTCGTTTCTGCTCTTGCCGCGTGAACAAAAGCAGGCGATGTGCGCGATCTACGCCTTCATGCGCTATTGCGACGATATGAGCGACGAGACAGGCCTGCCGCTGGCCGCCAGGCGCGAGGCTCTCGATCGCTGGAAAAAGGCATTGCAAGAGGCCCTGGAAGGCCGCTATGGGGACGATCCTATTTGGCCGGCTTTTCACCACACGATTGTCAAATATAGAATCCCGCCGCGATACTTTTTTGAACTGATTGAGGGAGTGAGCACGGACCTGGCGCCGCAGCGGCGGCGCACCTTCGATGACCTCTACCACTATTGCTACCAGGTGGCTTCGGTCGTCGGACTCACTTGCATCCACATCTTCGGCTTTGAATCCGATGAGGCGCTCGATCTCGCTGAGAAGTGCGGCATCGCCTTTCAACTAACGAACATCTTGAGGGATATTCCCGAGGACTCCCGGCTCGGCCGCGTTTACCTGCCGGAAGAGGATTTGGAGCGTTTTAATCTCACTCCCCAAGACCTGCTCAGCGGCCACCCGGGGCCCGGCTTTTCAAAGCTGATGGAGTTTGAATGGAAACGGGCCAACCGCTACTACGAAGAAGCCGCGCCGCTGCTCGGCATGGTCGGCCCGCAAAGCCGCCCCGCGCTGTGGGCCATGATCTCGATCTACTACGGTATCCTGCGCCGGATCCGCGGCGCCGGTTACGACGTCCACACCCGCCGCGCCAGTCTGAGCACGATCGAAAAGCTGTGGATCGTCGCGCGCGCGCTGAAGCTCCGCCTGACCGGAGGGGCTCCGCCATTCCCCGCGTAGTCATCGCCGGCGGAGGACTCGCCGGACTCTCCGCCGCCGCCGCGCTGGGCTCGATTGGTTTCGAGGTCGATTTGCATGAAGCGCGTCCGTTTCTGGGGGGCCGCGCCACTTCTTTCCCCCTCAATCCGTCGGACGTGAACTCGGACCACATCGACAACTGCCAACATGTGCTGCTGCGCTGCTTCACCAACTTGCTGGACTTCTACCGCCGTTGCGGAGTCGAGCACAAGATTCGCTTCCATGACCGCCTGTATTTCGTGCGGCCGGGCGGGGCGGTCGATGTACTCGAGGCTGGCGTCTTGCCCGCGCCGGCGCATCTGCTGGTCTCGCTGCTGCGCTTCAAGGCTCTCGAATTTGCCGACAAACTTTCGATCCTTCGCGCCATGGCCGCGATGCGGCGAGAAGCGAACCGCGCCGATCTTGACACCCTCACCATGGCCGACTGGTTGGCCTCAAAGCACGCCACCCGGCGGGCCGTGGAGCGGTTCTGGCGCCCGATTCTGGTAAGCGCCCTCAACGAAGAGCCGGACCGTTCGTCGTCGTCGCCCGCTTTTCAGGTTTTCTTGCGAGGCGCGATGGCGACTCGCGACAGCTATCAGATGGGCTTGCCGGCGGTCCCGCTAGCAGAGCTTTACTCCGCTGCACTCGAAGATAAGTTAGGCGAACGCGTACGCGTTCATCTGCGCTCCTCCCTGGATCGAATCGATCCGAGTGACGGCACCGCTGAGTTCTACATCAGCGCCGTACCTTTTGAAAGAGCGGGCCAGCTTCTCCCGGGTTTAGAACTCCAGCTCGAAAAGTTCACCCATTCACCGATCACGGGAATTCACCTCTGGTTCGATCGCCCCATCACGGACCTGCCCCACGCGGTCTTGCTGGATCGTACGCTGCAATGGATCTTCCGCAAAACAGACCGTTACGTTCAGTGCGTGGTCAGCGCTTCGCGATCACTGATCGATCTCACGCGCGAGGAGATTGTCGAGTTGGCCTGCCGTGAGCTGCAAGAATTCTTTCCTGCGAGCCGTGATGCCCGACTGGCACGGTCGCACGTCATCAAGGAAGCGCGAGCGACCTATTCGGCGATTCCCGGCCTGCAATCGGTTCGTCCGGGTCCCAAGACAAAGTACCGCAACGTATTCCTTGCCGGCGATTGGACCAATACTGGCTGGCCAGCAACGATGGAAGGAGCGGTACGAAGCGGGTATATCGCGGCAGAGGCGGTTGCCCGCGCCGCCGGGCGGAAGGCGTCCTTCCTGCTGCCCTAGCTGCAATACTGTTCACTTAGAGCTTTCAGGCCCGGAGCCGTTGAGCCGCGAAGCGGCGCCGGATCGTAGCCCATGGGTGGAGCGAAGCGCAACCCTGGGTGAGAACCCCTCGAGGCGGGAGCCCCGGAAGGGGGCGCAGGAAAACTAACGCATGACCTTGACGACGGATTCAGTTTTTGCCGAATGAAACACAATGACTTGGGCGCGCGAAGCCAGCCCCGAAACCACTAAGTCGACAGTATCCACGCTAGTCCCCCGCCCCCGCCGCCCGAAAGGCCCGCCCCGGGGCAGCCTGGCTGAACAGAACTCCTGCTAGCTCGTCGAAGTTCGACCGGGTAATCAGCACGAAACCCTGGGACAACGAGGAATAGCGCGAGATGGTTTGGCGTAGCGCCTCGCTGGGCAGTTCCGCCCCGGCTAGCCACAACCGGCTCGTTTCGTCGACACGGAAGGGAATCACCCCCAGATGATTCGCTGTCGGCCGGGGAATAACGCTGAGCGCTTCGGGTTCAACATCGTCATGGCCGAGCCGCCGAAACGGCAAACCTCGCTGCAAGCTTAACGCCTTTTGAATCTGCGCTTCACGAAGCATGCCGTTGCGGACCAGGTATTCCCCGATTCGCTCGCCGCCGTCAATCGCCGCCAGAGCCTCCTCGAGGTCCCTCTGCTCGATCTCCCTCGTCGCAACGAGGATCGCACCAAGAAGGCGCTTGTGGGCCGTCAGGGCTTCCCCGCGTGGGTAGGAATGTTCCGTCTTGCTCCAGACCAATGGTTGTTTGCTCAGTCGTGCGGCTAAAAACTTTCCCAGAGCTCCAATCGCCGAGCAAGAGTTGATCATGTTGGAAAGCGGAGCTCGCAGGGGCGTGGCTAGAGCGTGCCGCCAGCCGTAGACGCTCCACCCGAACGCCCCGCGGACCACCAACCGCCACAGCAACAGAAATACGTTCCCCAACAACAGCCATGTCACCGTCGCCGAGGCGGCAACGACCATGCCGAGATACCAATCCCCGCCGCTCAGCCGGGCCCAAGCCAGGCGCCCGATGCCGTAGCAAAAAATCAAGTTCGCCAGCATCGCCGCCGGGTGATTCACAAGCCCTTTCCGGTCACGCCAAAGCCAGTAGAGCTGGCCCGCGCCGGCATTCCAGCCAAAGCGCTGCCAGGACTGCAGGGCGATTCCAATCGCCCAGCGCGATCGCTGGCGAATCGCCTGCCTGACGGTGCGGGGAAAATAGGAGCGCGTGGCTTCGTTCGTTAACGAAGTTCCGGCGCCAACCGTTTCGGGGTTCCTCTCTTGTTCGCCTGGGAAGGTTCCGGCCGGCGCAACGAACAACTGCGGGTAGCCCAATCTGTGCACCTGCAGGCCGACGAAATAGTCTTCCGTCAGACTTTGCGAATCGAACGGCTCGCCGTCATTTAGCTCCGCCAGCCGCTCGATCACCTCCCGGCGATATGCCGTCCCGACACCCGCCGAAGGAATGAATCCTCCCAGGCGTGACCGAACAAACAGCTCCTTGAGGTGAAACTCGGCGAACTCGTCACAATAGGTGCCGTGCGCCAGGCGCCTGACGGGAGTCTTCAGGGGCAGAACCGGAAACTGGACCATGCCATACTTCGCGATTTCTTGATTCGCCCTTTTCAGGGCCGGGCGCGGGATCAGATCTTCGGCGTCGTGCTGTTGAATAATCTCGTAATGCTCGCCCGTCATTTCTTCATGGCGCCGAATCCCCCGAATGATGCTGTTCAAGCAGTCAGCTTTTGTGGTGGGGCCATCGTGTGAACAAAGGACGTGCCGGACTCTCGGACTCTTCTTTTCAGATGCCACCACTTTGGCAATCGTCGCCGCATCGTTCGGATAGACTCCCAGCCAAAAGTCGTAATTCTCGTAATCGATCTCGGATAAATTGTGGTCGAGCATCTGCTCGATCACTTCGTCCTCCCGCCAGCAAGGAACCATCAGGGCGATCTTTCGCTGGGCACGGTTGGCGGAGTTCTCCAGGTCAGGAGTGGAGAAGGAGGTTTCGCTGCGGCGGCCGCTTAGACGGAAATAGAGGTAGGAAATATCTAGGAACAAGTCATCCAGACCACTGATGAAGACCCAGACGGCTAGCGGCGCCAGGACCTCGGCGATAAGCCGGTCCAGCCAGAACATTGGGGAGGCGAGAGGTTACGGCTCGCGCAGGCTCTACTATATCATCAACGAATCATCATTCCTCTCAATTGATAAAGAAATTATGATCGATTTTCAAGAACTAGTTGAGGATATAGCATTACTTCATGCCGGCTTTTGCGAGTTCCCGGCGCAAGCGCTCTTCCGGGTGCAGGCCGACGAGATAGTTCGAGATGTTGCCGCTCCGGTCGATCACGATCGTCGTCGGCAGTGACTTGACTGAGTACTGGCGGGCCACTTGATCTCCGCTGTCGACCAAAGAAGGAAAGCTATAACCCTGCTCCGCAAAGAAGTGAGCGGCCAGTGCGGCAGGCTCGCTGTTGACACCGAGAACGACCAATCCCCGCTCCGAAAACTCGCGGTGCAAGGCTTCGATGTGCGGCAGATCAATACGGCATGGCATACACCAGGTTGCCCAGAAGTTGAGCAAGACAACTTTTCCTCGCAGTTCCTCGAGCCGAAACGTGTTGCCCGAAAGATCGTTACGAGTGAAATCCTCCGCCGGCTTCCCCACCAGGCGCGAGACCGATGCCTGGGTCGGGCCGAATTCTTGGACCAATTCCGCATTATTGGGCGACACGAAATCAAATGTGCCCGAGGGGGCGGGACCGTCCACAATCAACCTCTGGAATGAGATCGTTTGTGTCACCTCGACCAGCTTGCCGACATTGGGAGGTATCATGCTGGCGATCGAGACCTCTCGCACAACGATGCCGGCGGTGTGGCCGATCCAAAAGGTGCGGCGAACCTTCCCTTGCGAAGTTCCGGGTGGTGTCTTGTATTCCGCCTCGACGACGGCGTAGTCGACTTGACCGCGCGGTTCATCGACGGATTTCACGTGTGTGATACGGGCGCTCTCCAAGCGGTCAGCGACGCCGCTGTAGCGTTGCACGTAGCGGGAAGCTGCTTTGCGAATGTCGAACGGTTTCGCGTCGCGCCGGGCAGGTTTTGCTGGCGCGAAAGGATTCGCCCCGCGCTTGATGTATTGCCGCATGTGCGGAACATAGAACCAGCTTGTCTCACCATCGAAAACCGCCAAGCTGCCGTTGGTTTGGTCAACCAACTGCATCCGCGCCCGGCCGGACGAGTCCGCGGCGACGACGTATTGCGACTCGGTCCGCCGGTCGAGCTGCTCGGAGTGAGTTCGAGTTTGTTCCGTCGCTGAGAAGTAGAACTGGTCGAGGCCCTTGTAGGTCTCGGCCACGCGTTCCAGGAGGGCTTCGGCCGATTCGCCGCTCTCCGCCGCGGAGCCGCTTTGCGCCAGGGAGAGCCCGCAGAAGAAAGCCGCGGCCGCTAACAAAGCGGTCAGTCTTTTGAAGAGATTCCACATTCCGGGAGGCTATGAATCCATGATAGACGCACGCCGGGCGGGCGCGCCGTGGCGGATGCCGCCCGCGGCAGTCCCGGATTCTTTACACCTTCCAAAAATCGGGGGCTGTCACAAGCAGTAAACCATTTGGCCGCGGCTGGCTGTCCCCAGCATATTTTCATACCTTCCAGTCCCCGATCTCTCCTAGCTTCAGCTATATAGCTGGTCGCCGCTTCGCGACGAAGGACCGGCTGAGAGCCGGTCCCTACCCAACGCGGACGAGCCGCAACCAAAAGGGGGAGCGTGGCCGCTGGCGGATGAGGCGCACGAGAGCAGCAACCGCTCCCTCACGGTCGCGGCTCTGAGTGTCGGGTAGAGGGGCTCCACGTGCATACGGGCGTAGCACGCTACGCCCCTACATGCGGTTCCCGAGTTTTCTGCCATCCTCGGCAAGGACTTCACCATACAGGTACTATTGGCTTCGCGCCGTGGCGCGCTTCGCAGTTGGTTTGAAACACTCTATCCATAGCGAGCCTCTTCTTTTTGCCTTTTTTCTACTGTCATGAGGCGCTCCATGATGTCTTCGAGCGTGGCGGCTTTGTAGAACATCTCCATGGAGTAGCGGGCCGCGCTGACCCGGCTGGCGGATGTGGCGTTCTTGTCTTCCATGATCTCATCCAGAGTGCCGGCGGCGCGGCCCGCCATGTGCTGCAGGTGGGTTGCGAGCTGGGTCAGCGAGAGCTGCCGGACGCGCCTGACGGCGCTTTGAAATTCCTCCTGTTGCAGCCAGCGATAGAGGGTACGCTCTCCAACCCCGGCGTGTTTCGCCGCGCTGGGAATACTGGTGCAGACGGTCAAAGATTCGACGGCGCGGAGCTGCAGTGGCGTAAGTTGTTTATTCATAATGAGTTCCTCCAGTGAATGGCAGAATATGGCAGAATATGGCAGTGTTTGAGGCCATTTTCGGTCTAAGAACGGAGACCACCCGGCGCCGCGTAGCCATGCGGCGCTTTGTTGGGCGTTGCAGTTGCTTCATCACCCACACGTTAGCAGCCAGGTCAGGGTAGTCAAGAGTCCGGAGCCCTACATGACTGAAAATGAAGACAATATTTTTTAAGAAATACGTGACCGGGAAAAGGGAAATCGGAGATTTCACGGTTGCCCATGGGAGCGGGGTTGGCGAATTGGTGGCGTCTTGGGTTGCGGTCCGGAGGGGGAATGGTGTCAGGTTCCTAGTTATTTCGCGCTGTGGTTTTCGGTCTCCTGTAGGTCCGGTCGCCGAAAGCATCGTGAAACTGGATTGGATAACTTATAAGAGTACTGTGGTGTATATTTAAGCGCGTGCTCTCTGTGACTACATCCTTCAGGCTGCTGTGTTCCAGCCTAATGATCGCCGGGCTGTGCGTCTCACCCCTTCCGGCTGACATTGAGGACTTCAAGAACCCGGCCTACCTTACGGTCGACATCACTCCGCGCGGGGTGATCGAGTTTTCCTTCCACGCTCCCTATGAGCTGGAATCGGACACGCCGCTTATCGAGGCGCTGGGCGCCACGTTCGGCTGTGCCCCCAGCGACATGGATGTGGCCAGGGGAAAAGACGCCGAAGAACCCGGCCTGCGGGTAAGCGGATCGTGCCAAGGGCCCGTGACCCGCGAGGACCTCCTGGTGCGGGCGGATTTGGAGCTGGAGTCTCTGAGCGGGCGTTTACAGGATGCAGGCGTCAGGTCTGTCCGGCTGACCCTGACCCATGCGGCAACTGCCTATCATGAGGCGCCCCCTGGGTTCGACTCACCATCTAGTGACCGCTACCAGGCGAGCCATTCCTTGATCGCGCGCGTGAGCGAGTGGCCCTCCGGCTTGAGTTGGGTCTTCGGTTACCGCCCGCTGGATATGTGGCGGATTATCGGAATCGCCCTGCTGGCATTTGCCGTCCCGGTTGCCTGGGTCTACTGGTTGCGGAGCCGTCTTAGCCAGGTCAGCGAGCAACGGCTGCCCTCGATGTCGTTTCTCTTTCGCCGCTACTTCGCCTATAGCTGGCCGCTCGCCTGGTGGCTTTGGGTGCCGCTTAGCTACTTTTCCGGCCTTGACGGATTTGCTGCCTTCTGCTGGACCGCCGCTGGCGTGAATGATTACGGCAAGATCGCTTACTATTCCGTCTGGTTCTTTTCGATCTGTGCGCCGCCACTGTTGGCGAGTGTGGCCTGCATGGCGGTTGCGCATCCCTTGCTGACTTGCTGAGCCGGATGCCGCATGGACGCTGGACAGCCGGGTCGTGGCTCAGGGGCGGCTTGGGGTACGCGGCTTACGCGGTCCCCGCGATGTGTGTGCTTTGGCGCTTTGATTCCGTCCTCACTTTGATGCAGGGCGATTGGAACGGGGTGTGGCCGCTGATCGGTGCGCATGGGAGCTACTACGGGCTGTCGTGGCTTGCGTTCTGGGCCAAGAACTGGAAACCGTTCGAGGTAACCGCCGGTCCCTTTTATGAACGGGCCAGGGATCTTGCCGACATGGAGACCTTCCCCCTCGAGCGGGCGTATGTCGTTCCCCTCGGCCAGCCTTTTTCCAGCACCGCTATGCCGGTCTTTCGCGGGAACCTATATGTCTCAGAGTATCTATTACAAACGCTAAGTCGGCGCGAAGTGGACGCCGTGGTTCGGGACGAGTTTCGGTATCAGGCACGTTTTGAAGAGTGGTCTGAGACTAGTGTGGGTTTAGGCTTTCAGTCGATCGGCTTCGCCGCCGCAATAGGCTTTTCCTTTGTGGCGGACGGCACCGCCTTGGCAGGGTACATCACACCGGTTGTGAGCATCGCAATGGTCGGAATCGTCTATGGGCGCTATCTGGAGCATCGGAGCCGCAAAGCCTACGCTGCCCGGGGAGGGCTGTTCCCGCCCGAAGAGGATGGGCCGTTCATCAAAGGGAGTGCCAAGCTGGCCCCGCTGTCCCTCAGCCCGTTGCACTGGCCCTCGATCGGCGGAGAAGGTTTATCGACGGCCAGCCGGAAGCGGCTCGACCAAATTGCCCAGCGCAGGGGTATTTCAAAAGAAAAGGTGGAGGCGATGCTCTCCGAGTCCGGATCCCGAGACTTCTATGACCTAACGCCACGTCCCGTGCCGCCCGCGATGTGATGGGGCGATCGGGGGCGATCGGGGGGCGATCGGGGACAGCTCCCGAACTCCCGGCCGCTCGGGACACTGGGTGGGCGCCATGCCTGAAGGCCGTCTGTTCGCCACCACGCGCGACGAGCTGATCGAATGCGCGGCGCTGGTACGGGCGATTCGCGGAGGCGAGCTGGATCGGCTCGCGATCCCGGAAACGCCGCTCGACATTCTCGCGCAGCAGATCGTTGCGGTGCTTGCCTGCGAGGAGTTTGGCGAGGACGAGCTCTACGACTTTGTCCGGGTGACCTATCCCTACCGCAACCTGCCGCGCGGCGATTTCGACGCGGTTATCGAGATGCTGTCGGAAGGGATTGCCAGCTCTCGCGGACACAGCGGCGCTTATCTCCATCGCGACCAAGTGAACCACCGCCTGCGGCCCCGGCGAGGAGCGCGTTTGGCGGCCATCACCTCCGGCGGCGCAATCCCCGACAGCGCACAATATCTCGTCGTGACCGAGCCGGAAGGGGCGACCGTCGGCACACTTGACGAAGACTTCGCCATCGAAAGCTTGGCCGGCGACGTTTTTCTGCTCGGTACAACATCCTGGAAGATTCGACGCATCGAGCCGGGCCGCGTTCGCGTGGAGGACGCCCACGGAGCGGCGCCGACCATACCGTTCTGGACAGGAGAGGCGCCGGGGCGAACCGCTGAGCTTTCACAAGCGGTTTCTTGCGTTCGCGAGGAAATTTCCCGCCGTGCCGGGGAACGTGCGTCGAATCCGAACGAAGCCGCCGTCAACTTCCTAGAGGGCGAGTGCGGATTGAACCGTCTCGGGGCGGAGCAGGCCGTGCAGTACGTCCGGGCGGGTGAGAAGGCCCTCGGCGTCCTGCCCGCTTCAGAAGTCGTTGTCGCCGAGCGCTTCTTCGATGAATCAGGAGGCATGCAACTGGTCATCCACGCACCCTTCGGCGGCGCTGCGGAAGCGTTTCTGCCGCTCTTTCAATCTGGAGTTGCAGGCGGCGGCGACCGACAACGGCATCGTCATTTCGCTGAGCGAGCAGCATGCCTTTCCGCTGGAGGTGGTATTCGAGTTCCTCACGCCGCAAACGCTCGAGCACGTGCTGACCCAGGCGCTGCTGGCGGCGCCGATGTTCACGGTTCGCTGGCGCTGGAACCTGTCGCGGGCGCTGGCGGTGTTGCGGTTTTCCTTCGGCCGCAAGACACCGCCGCCAATCCAGCGCATGCGCGCCGAAGACCTGCTGGCGGCGGTCTTCCCCGACCAGGCGGCGTGCGCCGAAAACCTGGACGGCGAGATCCGCATCCCCGATCATCCCCTGGTGAAGGAAACCATCGAAAACTGTCTTTACGAAGCGATGGATTTGGGTGGACTGCGCCGCCTGATCGAGGCCATTGGAACAGGGCAGGTTCGAGCCGTCGCGATCGACACCGCGGAGCCGTCCCCGTTCTGTCACGAAATACTGAACGCCAACCCCTACGCGTTCTTGGATGACGCGCCACTCGAAGAACGCCGCACTCGCGCGGTTCAGATGCGCCGCACCCTCAGCGCGGATATGGTCGAGGGGCCGGGGGCGCTGGACGCGGAAGCCATTGCACAAGTCGCCGACGAAGCCTGGCCGCTCGTCCGCGATGCCGACGAATTGCATGATGCATTGCTCACTCTGATCACGCTGCCACCAACGCCGGAATGGGAAGAGTACTTTGCCGAGCTGAGCCAAGCGGGCCGCGCCACGACCTTACAAGTTCCGAGCGGAGCGCCGTGACCGAGCGAAGTGCCCGAACCGAGCGAAGTGCCCGAACAGAGCCGCGCCCGCAAGGGTGCGGTCCAGCTAACCGCCGGCCTCCAGCCAACTGACGACCCCGAAGGCCCGCTCGGCGACGCAAGTTTTTGGGTCGCCGCCGAGCGCCTTGCGCTAGCCACCGCAGCCTATCCGGGAGCCATCCTGAGTCCCGGCATTGCAGCGGTCCCGCCGTCGCGGCCGATTCCGGACTCTCGAGAAGGCTGCGTCGCCGAGGTCCTTCGGGGCTGGCTCGACTCGACCGGGCCAACAACCGCCGCCGACTTCGTGCAACGTCTGGGACTTCCGAGGCCGGCCGTCGACGCCGGACTCCTGCGTCTCGAAGCCGAAGGTCAAATCCTGCGAGGCCGTTTCTCCGCGGCTCTGCCCGAAGACGAAACCGAGTGGTGCAACCGCCGCCTGCTGGCGCGCATTCACCGCTTGACGCTGGGCCGCCTGCGGCGCGAGATCGAACCGCTGAGCAGCGCCGAATTCATGCGCTTCTTGTGCCGCTGGCAACACGTCGCTTCGGGTACCCGGTTGTTCGGCGTGGACGGCGCGCTGCAGATCGTCAAGCAGCTCCAGGGGTATGAAATATCAGCCGCGGCGTGGGAATCACGGATACTGCCCTGCCGCATTGCCGCCTACAAGCCGGAGTTGCTCGACCAACTGTCGCTTTCCGGCGAAGTCACCTGGGGCCGGCTTTCGCCGCACCCGGCCTTTGGCCCAGGCGGCGGCGAGTCAGGCGGCTCCAGTGTTCTGGCCGCTCGCCGGGTTCGGCCGACCCGCGCGGCGCCGATCACTTTCTTCACTCGCGAAGATGCCGGCTGGCTGCTCGAGAGTTCCTTCTCGGCAGCGCCGGCAGCCGCGGATTGTCGTCTTTCGCATCCCGCCCGTGAGGTTTTTTCGGCACTCGAGCGAAGAGGCGCTTCGTTCTTCGCGGACCTGGCGCGCGCAACCAAGCGGCTCCCCAGCGAGGTGGAAGACGGACTTTGGGAGTTGGTCACCGCGGGACTGGTGACCGCCGACGGTTTTGAGAACTTGCGGGCGCTGATCGATCCCAAGAGACGCAGGGGAGAAGGCCGCGGGCGCCACGCTCGTCCCCGTCACGCGCCCGGCCGATGGACGCTGCTCAGAGAAGCCCTGCGTCTGGAAACGGACCCAGCCGGCGACACCCCGGCGCCCCAGGCGGAGCTTTTATCCGGCGGTGCACCCGGCTCCTCCAGGCCGCGACGTTCGGCGGCACGCGGCGGATCTCCGAATGGCGAGGGGACCGCCCCATCCCAACCCGGCAGCAGCGCGGTCGAATCCTGCGCGCGATGCTTGCTCGAACGCTGGGGCGTGCTGTTTCGCGACCTGTTGCGAAGAGAAACGCTGGCTCCGGCGTGGCGCGATCTGCTCGTTGTTTTGCGGCGGATGGAAGCACGCGGGGAAATCCGGGGCGGCCGCTTCGTCCAGGCTTTCGTCGGCGAACAATTTGCGCTTCCGGAGGCGGTTGAATTGCTTCGTTCCCTCAGGCGCTCACAACCGGATGGAGAGGAAATCGAGCTGGCCGTCAGTGATCCTCTCAACTTGGCGGGAACGATACTGCCGGGATCGCGTGTGAGCGCCGGCACGGCGGAGACGCTGCTGCTGAAAGACGGCGTGGCCGTGGAACGGGCCGACTCCGGGATTCTGACGCTGGCCGGCGCTGGGATGCCTGACCGGGGAAGTTTCGATAGATAAGGGGTTCCAGTAGGGACCGGCACTCCTGCCGCTCCATCGCCGCGAAGCGGCGACGGATCCGTCGTCAGCATCATGCGTTTTGCTTTCCTACGCCCCATCCGAGGCTTGGCCTTGAGGGTTTTCCTGCCCAGGGTTCCGCTTCGCTCCACCCTGCAGATCAACCTCTTTATCCCCGCCGGCGTGGCCCCCGGGCCGGCCACGGTGAACGTGATCGTCGCCGGCGAAGTCGTGGCCTCGGGTGAGGTCGACATCCAGCCTGTCGCGCCAGGACTGTTTTTCGTTGGCGAGCAGCGCATTGCGGCTGCCTTCTTGCTGCGCGTGAACCAGGATGGCTCGCGCCAGCAACTGGCGGTCTTCACCAGCAATCCGATCGCAGCGCGGACGATTGAGCTGGGCCCGGAAGGCACGCAAGTTTTCCTGCTGCTGTTCGGCACCGGGATTCGCGCCTTCTCCCAAGAGGTGACAGCGAGCGTTGGGGGCGAGCCAGTGGCGGTCCTTGGAGCCCTGCCTCAAGGAGCCTTCGTCGGTCTCGATCAAGTGAACATTGGCCCGCTGCCGCGCAGCTTGATCGGCCGCGGGGACATAGAGGTTGTTCTCACCGTCGACGGCATCCTGACCAACGCGGTAACGGTTAGGATTCAATAACTACACGGCAGCCTTTAGACCAGCGAGAATAAAAATTGCTCTGCCGTACAATGACAACTGCCCCGTCGGAACGCTAATGGATTCTCCCGCAACTGCTGAAAACCGGACGGAAGCCCTTTTCCGGCCTAATAGATCTGCTGGGTGACTGCCTCGGAATTTTCTGGCGGCAATACGCCTTGGGCCAGCATCACTTTCAGAATTGCGTCTATGGTTACGGGCGAGGGTTTGAAGTTTCCGAAGCGGTAGCCTTCGGCGATCGAGAGCGGGGTCCAGCCGTACTTGTTTTTCTGATTCCAGATTTCGATGCCGGCGCCATTTTCCGCGAGGAGTTCGACGACTTTCGGGAGGTTCTTGTAGGCTGCGCCGTGCATGGCGGTCTCTCCGTTGTTGTTGACCGCATTGATGTCGGCGCCGAGGTCCAAAGCCGCTTGCACCGCCTCCAATACTTCGGGTTCGGTTCCAGCGTCCTCGCCGGGCGAACGCGTCCCGAGTCCGGCGGCGGCCATCAGGGGCGTACTGTTGTCATCGTTCTTTAGCAGCGGATCGGCGCCTAGCGCAGCCAGCGTGCGCATCAACTCGGCGTCAGCGGATTGGGCGGCCAGCATGAAGGGGGTCGCGCCGAGCTTATTCAGACGCGTGTTGCCCAGATTGACTTTCTGCGTCATCCTGGCGTTCAAGTTCGCTCCATGCGCCGCAATCTTCTTGAGAAACTCGATACTGCTCATGTTGCCGGAGCCCTCGGGAGCCGGATTATTGTCCCCGACGCCCGGCTTGCGGACGCGGGCAATCGCGTGCAGTACCGTGTAGCCCGGCAGGCCGGCATTAGGGTCCGCGCCGGCTTCCAGCAGGATGGCCGCAAGCTCGTAATGAGCGTTTGCGACCGCCAAGAGTAACACGCCGGCGCCAAACCGCGGCGCTCCTCCGTAGCCACGAGCCTGGCTAGGAGCTCCCTCTGGGGGCCGTATGGTATCGTTCACATCCGCCCCTGCGTCGAGCAGAGCCCGAGCCACGCCGATGCGTCCCTCCCGCACGGCAAACAACAGCGGCGTAAACCCGGACGCCAGACGGGCATGGACATCGGCTCCGGCCTGGATGAGTTCTTCGACAACCTCTATGTGACCTTCGGCGGCGGCCCACATCAAAGCCGTCTGTCCGCGGCCGGTTTCCTTGGCGTGAACATCGGCTCCGCGGGAGAGCAGCGCCTTCACGACCCCGGCCTTGCCCGTGCGCGCGGCGGTCATCAAGGCGCTTTCTCCGCCGCGAAGGGCGGTGTTGGGGTCGGCTCCGGCTTCGAGGAACAGCCCGGCCATTGCAGCGTTTCCGTTGGTACAGGCGAGCGAGAGCGGCGTCACGCCGTAGCGGTTGGCGGCTGTCACGCCGGCGCCAGCTTCGAGCAGGAGTCTTACGGTTTCCAGATCATCGCGGTAGGCCGCCCAGTGCAGCGCCGTCATGCCATCGGCCTGGGCCGCATTGACGTCGGCGCCTTGTTCGAGCAGGGCGCGAATGTTCGCTGTGTCCCGCTCTTCCGCGGCGTCGGCCAGCCGGGCGGGAGACGGAGCCGCGGCAAGGATCACGGCCGACAGCAGCAGCGCTGTCCACGGGCCAAGCTGTTTCAGACGCATGACGATGGTCTCCGAGCAAAAGGGGGATTGCCCCCAATTTCCGCTTCTCCAATCCATTTCAAAATCAGCGCTTCGTCGAAAGGAAATTGGCTGGGAAGGTGTGAAAAAATCGGGGACTGCCACAAGCGGCAACTCTCAAGTCCTTGTTTACCAGTGAATCATTGTCCGCGGCTGGCTGTCCCCAGCATTTTTTCACACCTTCCTGTCCCCTTTTTTCGCCTTAAATTAGTCCGCCGTGACTCATACAGAAAGTGGCTGGAGCAGTTCATCCACCTTGCCCCGGCTGTCGGCGAAGGAGTCCAGGCGGACACCCGCTTTGTCGAGCAGCGTCAGGTGGAGATTGGCCAGCGGCGTGGGTTCCGCATACTTGATATGCCGGCCTCCCTTCATCTTGCCTGCTCCGCCGCCGGCGACTAGAATCGGCAGGTTCACGTGGTCGTGCAAGTTGGGATTGCCCATGCCGCTGCCGTAGAGGTAGAGCGAATGGTCGAGCAGGGTGCCGTTGCCCTCGCGCGTGGCTTTCAGCTTCTCCAAGAAATACGCGAACAGCGACACATGGAACTGGTTGATCTTGGCCACCTTGGCAATCTTCTCCGGATTGTTGCCGTGGTGCGTGAGCGGGTGATGCGGCTCGGAAATTCCAGCCTCAAGATAGGTTCGCGTGCTGGCCTCGCGGGCAAGCTGGAACGTGATCACCCGGGTTACATCGCCTTGCAGCGCCAGCACCTGCAAATCGAACATCAGCCGCGCGTGGTCGGCGTAGGCGGCCGGTACGCCGACCGGGCGATCGAGATCGGGCAAACGCTTGTCCGCGGTGTCGGCCTCGGCTCTTTGAATGCGGCGCTCGACTTCGCGAATGGTGTCGAGATACTGGCTGACCTTGATGCGATCCTCTGGGCCGAGTTTTCTCCGCAGACGGGCGATATCTTCGCTGACCCAGTCCAGAAGGCTGGCCCTTCTGCGCAGCGCGGCGCGGCGGTCTTCGATGCTGCCTCCCTCGCCGAACAGGCGTTCGAAAACGATCCGCGGGTGAGCCTCGGCCGGCAGCGGCGTCGTCGGGGACGACCACGACAGATTGTTCTGGTAGACGCAAGCATAGCCGTTGTCGCACTGGCCCACGGTTTTGAGCAAGTCCATCGCCAGCTCAAGCGAAGGCAACTGCGTTTCCTGGCCGATTTGTTTAGCGGCGATCTGATCGACGGTCGTGCCCAGGTGGTAGTCGGTGCTTTCGGTCCACTTTGCTTTGGCCGCGCTGAGGAACCCGGCGTTCGAGGTCGCATGCGTGCCGGGATAGGAGTTTTTCAGCTCCATGTTGCTGAGGACCGTAAGTTGATCCGCCACCGGGGCAAGCGGGCTGAGGGTGGGCGAAAGTTCGGACAGGTCGTTCTCGCTAGGAGGAGTCCAGCGCGAGATGTCCGATCCCATCGGTATGTAGACAAAACCCAGCCGGCGCACTGGATTGCCCGGCGTCGAGGCCAGCGCGGTCATCGAGGGAACCATCGCGTCCAGCAGCGGCAACGCCAGCGAGGCCCCCATGCCCCGCAGGAACGTCCGTCTCGGCAGAGCCTTCTTGGTGATGATCATCGTGACCTCCTCATCTGAAACGGTGTACTGGCAGTTATTCCCAGAATAAGCGAAGAGAAGCGGAAATCGTTCGCCCGCGCTTCGCGTACGACCTTGCGGATCGCCGGCGCGTCATAGGACTCGACTCCGCGGCCCAGCGCGAAAGTAAGAAGCTTTTCGGTAAGCGTGCCAACGAAAACCTCCGGGCGGCGAAGCAAAGCCTGCTCCAGGCCGGACACTCCCGCGAACTTGCTGCCGTCGGGAAGAGCCCCGGAAGCGTCGATCGGCGTGCCACCGTCGGCGGTTCGCCAGCGGCCCACGGCGTCAAAGTTCTCGAGCGGGAAGCCCACCGGGTCCATCAGGTTGTGGCAACTGGCGCAGACCGGATTTTCGCGGTGCTCAGCCAGCCGCTCGCGGACCGAAAGATGCCCTGCGATCGTGTTGTCCTTCAGCGCCGGAACGTTGGGCAACGGCGGGGGCGGCGGGATCCCGAGAATATTTTCCAGCACCCACTTGCCGCGAATCACCGGCGAGGTCCGGGTGGCGTAGGAAGTCACCGTGAGAATGCTTCCCTGGCGCAACAGGCCGCCCCGCACGCTGTCCTCGCCAAGCGAGACGCGCCGGAAGCGGCTGCCGTATATATTCGGGATTCCGTAATGCTTGGCGAGGCGCTCGTTCAAGAACGTGTAGTCCGCCTTGAGCAAGCCGAGCACGCTGCGGTCCTCGCGCAGGACGCTCTCGAAGAAGAGCTCGGTTTCCCGCCGAAAGGCCTGCCGCAGATTGTCGTCGAAGTCCGGGAACAAACGCATGTCCGGCCTCGTCGACGCCAGATTGCGCAGATAGAGCCACTGCGAGGCGAAGTTGCTCACCAGGGAACTGGAACGGGGATCCGCCAGCATTCGCTTCACCTGCTGTTCGAGCACCGCGGGCTTGCTGAGTTCGCCCCGGATAGCCGCCTCGAGCAGCTCGTCGTCGGGAATGCTGCTCCACAGGAAGAAGGACAGGCGCGACGCCAGATCCACGCCGCTGAGGCGATAGGCCGTACTCGGCGCCACGCCGTCGGGGTCTTGTTCGACGCGAAACAGGAATTCCGGGCTTACCAGTACCGCGGACAAAGCCATTTCGATTCCCGCGTCGAAACCGTTTGGGCCGCCCTGCGCGCTCGCTTCGCGGTAGAACTTCAGCGGCCTTTCCAAATCCTCGCCGCTTACGGGGCGGCGATAGGCCCGCCGCATCAGCGTTGAGAGGATGCGTTTCGCGCAGCCCTCTTCCTCGTTCGGACCCGCCGGGTTCGGACCCGCCGGCCGGCAGACAAAAATGCGGCGGCGGCTGGGGGTGTCCCCGGGGCCCTCGGCGGCGTAGGGGCCGATGATGGAGATCGAGTAGATCGCCGGCTGGATTCGAGGATGCCGGTAAAAATTGAAGTGCGCTTGGTAGGGCTGGCGTTCGGTCTCGAGCAGCGCCGAAGGTTTCTTTAGAAACGCCACGCCGAGCGTGTGCGGACCGGCTTTCACCGGAACGCGGACCCTGAGATGCCGGTCCGCTGTGTGATGGTCGCCGCCTCGCGGCGGCGGCTTCACGCTGAATAGCCGCACCCGCTCTCGATCCACTAGCAGCTCTATTTCGTGGGGCTCGCGCAGACCCTCGATGTGCTCATCGCGGTCCCGCGAAAGCCGCAGCTCGATGTCGTACTCGGCGTCGAGCGGGAACGTATAAGGAACCACTGCTCCGCCGCGGGTGCCAAGCGGAAGCCCCTCCAAGTGTTCCTCTTGGGTGAGGTCCGGGGGCATGCGAATGGTGTCGCCGCCCGGAGAACGGCTGGGCAGCCCGACCGCCAGCCGGCTGATCTTCTCCGCCGCTGAAATATAGCGGTCTAACAATGTTGGAGAGAGATCCCCGACCGTCACGTTGTCAAAACCGTGGCTCGACTCATCGGCGGGCAGCAGCGAGGCGACCTCGACATCCAGCGCCAGAAGATCGCGGATAGCGTTCTGGTATTCGGTTCGATTGAGCCGCCGGAAGGTATCGGTTCGGCCGGGATTGGGATGGGCCGCGGCGGCGCTATCAAGTGACGCCTCCAGCGAGGAGATCACCGTGTTGTAGGTGTGCTCGTCCGGTCTGGGCATTCCGGCCGGCGGCATCTGACGCGCGCGAAGCCTGCGGACGACTTTTTCCCAAACTTCCGGATGCCGGCCCACGTCTTCCGAGCTAATGACGTCGAGAGCCAGCCCCGCCGTTTTGGCTGTGTTGTTGTGACAGGCGATGCAGTATTGATTGACGGCGGCGCGTTCGGACGAGGCCGCCGGCGGCGGCTCGACGGCGGATGGTTGCTGCGCCCCTCCCGCACCGCTGAATGCACCGGCGACGCACAGCACCGCCATCCAACAGCGCGTCCAAAGCACCCATCGGCTCATGGGATTCAGTCCTCCAGCGAACATACACATGTTACCTGAATTATGCACAGATTCGCTTTGCGAGTGCGGCTGCGTTCGTAGCGGCTTGACGGCCGTCGTAAGGTGGGAGCTCGGCAACTGGTCTTTTGGCTTCTCCGTCCCCGGTTTCCCCTCCCGCCCAGAATCCGCGTCGGCAAAACCCCGCTCCGAAGTGGCGTGTTTCCAGTACGTTGCGGCCAGTGCATAAAATTTTATGCATAGCGCATAGCCAGGCTCTCAGATCAACGCCCTCTCGACTACCGGCGGCAAGCCGCCGTAGGGAGTCGGCTTCCTGCCGCGGAAGTTGTCAAGGCGTGGATGCCCCGATTTTATTGGGCTGCGAGACCGTCACGGCTGGGCCTTGTTTGACGGCCCTTTGGGAGCTATGCTGTTTTCGCTTGGTAACCATTTGGGTGACCTCCTTTGGGTTGGCTGGTGAAGCTGGAATCTTTGCCAGCCTACCTTTTTACCCCATGTTTTCGGGCGTTCCCCAATGGTCCCTTGCGGCTCAGCCCTCCTCAGATGCACCCCGCAATGCATAATTCAGGTGTTACCAAGAACGAAGCCGTTGGCGCTTTGCGTTTTGGCAAGAAAGAGGCTTGTTACGCAGGCGCGCAAAGATCCCAAAGAAAACCGTGACTAACAAAGGACAGAGCCCCCATTGCGTTCATATTTCAGAACCAGCCCTGTCCGCATCGCCCGTGCCTGATCCTAGCCACACTGCCCGAAATGTCCTGTCCTTAGCGCTTCGATTGGCGAATCCTTACCAAACATGGCAGAAAGTTCGGAAAAGCGAATCCTTACCAGACACGGCAGAAAGTTCGGAAAGCAGCATCAGAGCCCCAGGCGGGAGCCTGGGGTCAAGCCCCCAAACGCAACACATTTCTTGAGTGGCGCGTCTTGAGTGGCGCGTCTCGGGTAGCGCGACCGCGACAACCGGGGCACTTCAGGAAAACTCCCGGCACGAGAAACCGGGAGACTTCGGCGAAGCCTGGGCCCCTGGCGTTTCACGAGCCCGTGTCACAGAACCCCCTACCGCAGCGAAAACACCACCAGCTTACTCATATACTTCTTGTTGTATTTATTGCCGCCGCCGGCGGCGATCGCTACGTATTGCCTGCCGTTCTTCGGGCCGGTATAAGTCATCGGCACGGCGTGGCCGCTGGCCGGGAGGCGCGTTTCCCACAGCTTCTTGCCGCTCTCCTTGTCAAACGCCCGGAAGCGGCCGTCGTTCGTGGCCGCGATAAAAACCAGTCCCCCCGCGGTCACAATCGAGCCGCCCAGATTGGGCGTTCCCGTGGGCGGTACGCCTTTTGCCGTCAGCTCGTCAAACTCGCCCAGCGTCACGCGCCAGCGGTGCTCGCCCTTGTTCATATCGATAGCGGTTAGCGACCCCCAAGGCGGCTTGACGCAGGGATACTGTTTGGAATCCCAAAAACGGCCATGGGGTCCGCTACGGGGGCGATACGGCGTCTCGGATCCCTCCGGCCGCTCGACCATGCGCTTCAAGGCGCCGACGTCCATGGAATTCACGTAGAGTGTCGCCGTCGCTGGATCGTACGATCCGCCGCCCCAATTCGCCCCCCCATTCGTGTCAGGAAACATCACCGTGAACTTTTCGCCGATGGGACGAAACAGCGGCCCTTCGATAACGGCGTCCTCGAGCGCTTCGAGGCACTCTTTCCGCGACTCAGGCGTGACATCAGTGATCTCGTCCCGTGTCATCGACTGCCGGGCGAAAGGCGGCGGCTTCAGCGGGTGCGGCTGCGTCGGCCAGTATTGCTCGCCGGGGACGTTTCCGGCGGGAACGGGGCGCTCCTCGACCTCGAACAGCGGCTCGCCCGTCAGCCGGTCCAGCAGAAACACAAAGCCAGTCTTGGTCAGTTGAGCCACGGCCGGAACATCTTTGCCATCGCGCCGCACCGTGATCAGCATCGGTTGCGCCGGCAGGTCCCAGTCCCACAGATCGTGGTGAATCGTCTGAAAATGCCATCTGCGCGCGCCGGTCTTGCAGTCCAGCGCCACAACGCTGTTGCTGAAGAGGTTGGCACCGTGGCGGTCGCCGCCGTAGAAATCCGTCGAAGGCGAAGTGAGCGGGACGAAAACCAAGCCATTCTCTTCGTCGACGCTCGAAATCGACCACGAATTCGTGCCGCCGCGGTTTTTCCAGGAGTCTCCCTCCCAGGTGTCGTGACCGAACTCGCCCGGCCGGGGGACCACGTGAAATCGCCAGCGCTGCTCGCCGCTGTAGGCATCGAAGCCGCGAATGTCTCCGCTCGGCCCGTGCGCCAAACCGTCGCTTACCCAGGCGCCGGCCACAATCACATCGCCGCAAACAGCGACCGGCGAAGTCAGCCCATACCGTCCCGGGCGGGTCTCGCTCACCATGCCTTCGCTGAGATCGATCATGCCGTCGTTGCCGAAGCCGGGATCGGGTTTCCCCGTGGCCGTGTCGATCGAGAAAAGCCGCCCCATTTGGTCGCCCAGCAACAGGCGCTGCTGTTTCCCGTCGGTCCAATACGAAACGCCGCGGTTGATGTAGAGATTCAAGCGGGCGTCCTTGCTCAGTTTAGGATCGAAGGTCCAAAGCTCTTTGCCGCTCTCGGGATCAAGTGCAATCAGCCTCGCAAAAGGCGACGTCAGATACATCACCCCGTCGACAAGCAACGGCGTGCTTTCGAAAGCGGAACGATTGGGAGTTTCAGAACTTGTCCCGTCGCTGTAGTCGGCCGTATCGTAGACCCAGGCGACCTCCAGCTTGTCGACGTTCTTCTTGTTGATTTGCCGCAGCGCCGAGTATTTCGTACCCCCAGAATCCCCGCCCCAATAGCGCCATTGTTGAGCGCTGCAGGGGGCCGCCAACCAGGGAATCGCCAACCACGGAATCAAAGCAAGGCTCAGGCCCAGCGTGCGGTGTCGGATAGCTGATCTCGGAAGAAAGAAGTGCGTTATACCCATTTTCGGCAATGCGGTTTCCCTCTGGCTGGCCGCCGAACACAAAGTATAGCGCTCCGCGGGCTGAGGACAAATCGTGGGGCCGCGAACAGCATGCGGATCGGCGCCTTGATCCGGCTCGTCCGGGCCCACTGACCCGCCAATGGGTACGCTGACGTCTTGCCTCGGCGGGAACCAAAACGCCCTGCCGTACAATGAAAACTGCCCCGCCGGAACCCTCCCGCGGACCAGCCGCAACCAAAGAGGGTCCACAGTTGGGTGGACAAGATGGAGACGCGACCGCGATGAAGCGCGGACTCCCGTCCGCGCCTCTGTCCGGCCGACTGAAATTCTCTGCCGCAATCGGCAAGGATTTGACAATACAGGTACCAATGGATTTTCCCGCTACTGGGCGACCCGCTTCATCCTCCGGATTGGAAGCCGCATCAGCCGCGCTCAGTGCGGTCGAGCAGCTCACCCTACAAAAGGATGTCCAGCTTAGCCGCCACACTCGCTTCGGAATCGGCGGCCCAGCCGACCTGTTCGCCGAAACTTCAAGTCCGGCGGCATTCGCCCAGGCAACCGCCCTCTGCCGCCGGCAGGCGCTGCCGGTCTATGTTCTCGGGGACGGCAGCAACGTCATTGTTTCCGATGAGGGTTTCCGGGGACTGATCCTCCGCTTTGTGGCGAACAGCTTGACCCAAGAGGGAGACCGTATCATGGCCGACTCCGGAGCGCCGCTCGAGTCCTTGGTCGAATTCTCCATCGATGCCGGATTGCAAGGGCTGGAAACGCTTGTCAGGATCCCGGGCTCGGTGGGCGCGGCCGTCTTCGGCAACGCCGGAGCCTACGGACATGCGATCTCCGAGCGAGTCGAGGAAGTGGAATACTTCGACGGGGAGAACGTCCGAACCCTCGACAATGCCGGCTGCCGCTTTGAATACCGGGGCAGTGTCTTCAAGCGTCACGGAGACTGGCTTATCTTCCGGACACGCTTGGCGCTGGAGCCGGCCGGCCGCGATACGCTTCGCAAGAAAGCGAACGAGATCACATCGATTCGTGATGAAAAGTTTCCTCCCACGATGCGCTGTGCCGGCAGCATTTTCAAGAACCTGCATGTCAAGGATCTTCCGCCGGAGGTGGCGGCGCGGGTGCCTGAGCGCGTGATTCGAGACGGGAAGGTAGCTGCAGCCTATTTCCTCGAGCAGGTTGGGGCCAAGGGGATGCGTAAGGGAGGGATTGAAATCGCCTCCTACCACGCCAACCTGATCTACAACACAGGCGACGGCACGGCGGCTCAACTGCGGGAGATCATCGGCGACCTCAAGAACCGGATTCGAGAGCGGTATGGCTTCGAGGTAGAAGAGGAAGTGCAGTACATCGGAGAGTTTTGATCCCCAGCAAGTTCTCTGTTCAACTGGCTGCCGGCAGAAGCTCACCGTTCTCGCTTACCCACGCCGCGTGCAACTGCTGCAGGCGCTCGGTTAGGTCCCCTCTCTTCCCCGCCCCAATGCGGCGGCCGTCGACTTCGAGAACCGGCGAAAGCTCACCCATCGTTCCTGTCGTGAACATCTCGCCGGCGGTGTAGACCTCGGCGAGCGAGATATTGCGTTCGACGAGCGGGATGTCCTGCGCGCGGGCGATCTGAATCACGACACCGCGCGTGATTCCCGGAAGGCAACTGTCGGCATGGGGCGTCAGCAGCGCTCCTCTCTTGATCAGGAATACATTAGTCGCGTTGGTCTCGGAAACAAACCCGTTGAGGTCGAGCATCAAGGCATCGTCCGCGCCCGCGTGATTGGCCTCAATCTTGGCCAGGATGTTGTTGATCAAATTGTTGTGATGAATCTTTGAATCGATACATTGCGGGTTGTTGCGCCGAATGGAAGAGGTGATCAGCCGTATGCCGGACTGATCGTAGACCGGCGCCTTCCACTCAGCCAGCACAATCAGGCAGGGACCATATTGATTGAAGCGGGGGCTCATCCCGGAAGTCGTTTTCATTCCGCGCGTCAGCGTTAGCCGGATATGCACGCCGTCCCGCATGCCGTTGGCTTCGAGAGTCTCAAAGATCGCGCTCTTGACTTCATCGCGCGACGGCGTTTCGGTGAATGCCATTGCATGAGCGGAGTCGAACAGGCGGTCGAGATGGGCGTCGAGATCGGCGATTCGCCCGTCGTAGACCCGCAGTCCCTCCCAAACCGCGTCACCGCCCTGGACTGAGCTGTCGAAAACGGATACTTTGGCATCGGCGCGCGGTTTCAGTTCGCCGCCAACGTGGATCAGAATGTCAGCATTGCGGGGATCAGGCAACTGGGGAGGCATGGGCAGGAGTTCCTTTTCTTTAAGACCGGTTCTTGGCCTTGATCGCATTCGCGTAGAGGAAATCGTAGGGAGGCCGGCACTGGGCCAGCAGCGGCTTCAGCTTATCCGGAAACGGCCCGGTCTTTTCTCGATACTTCATGAACCCGGTAGAACGATGGATATTGTGGTACCAGTCTTTGGCCCAAGAGCCGTCTTCAGGTTTCGGGCCCGGCGGCCAGCGCAGCATCGCTTCCTCAAACGGGAGCTGGATTCTCCGGCACAGCTCGCGCAGCACGCCCTCGGGGTCGAGCAGCAACTCCTTGGCGTCCAGCACCGGCGGGTCCTGCCCCAGCGCGCGCAAGTTCTCGAGAAGTTCACTCTGCATACTCAAGCCCGTGTCCCGCGGGAGGGGTTTCTTGACTTGGTGAACCAGGGACGGCAGCATCTGCTCAGGATCCCGTATCAACAGCACATTCACCGTCTCCGCCAGGAAGTCACGACTCAGACCGAGCAGATGATGGGCCATTTGCTTCATGAACAGCACAGGCCGGCCACAGGGCCCCAGAACCACATCACGGACAACTCGTTCCCCGTCGAGGTCGAGGGTTTTGAGCAGCTCATCACGGCCGGGCTGTTCGGCCCGCGACACGTTTAAGTAGTGCCCATAAAGAGGTTCATCAAGCACGCGCGTGTCGCTCCGCTCCCGGAACGAGTACATCAGGGCCGTGGAAACGTTGCGGGGGCCTGACCACAGGCAAAGCCGGATGGGAGCGGTCATCCTATCGCGGGCCAGCCGGAACCGAAAAGGGCGCGTTCCGGACTCGGGAAACGACTGGCGGATTCCATTCAGGGGGCTCCGATCGATGATTAGGGCTCTATTCTATCCTGGATCAGATATGTCACACTGAGTTGAAGATGCGAGGAATATTCGTCATGAGAATCGATCTGAAAGACGCAGCCACCGGCATTTCAGGCTGGCCGGCCGTTGCAGCGGCGTTATTGCTGAACCTGCTGCTCACATCCATTGCCTTTGGTCACGAACCCAAGCCGGCCAAGAAGACAACCCTTGTCGGGCACATCGTCGGAACCGCATGCTATATGGGCCACGAGTCCAAGGGGGAGGAACATCTCGCCTGCGCCACCGAATGCGCCAAGGCCGGGATCCCGCTGGCGATCCTGGAATCCGGCACGGGCAAACTCTACCTTCCTCTCGCCAGCGATCACCATAGCAGCGCCAACAAGCAACTCATGCCCTACATCGAGAAGGACGTCCGAGTGAGTGGAACAGTGGTTGAAAAGGGCGGGTTGAAAGCGATCGTGATCGACAAGATCGAGGTCGCCGAATCACAATAGTCCAGAGCTAGCCTATTATTGTTTCGCCCTTTGCGGAAAGCTGGCATGCGGTCAAACCAGAGCGGCTCCGGCGGGGTCAAACCGCCTGGGTCAAACCGCTGATGACCCGTAGCCTTCGTGCAGATCGCCCGAGGCGGGCTGGGCGCCGCTGGCGTCATCCGCGGAAGCTGCCGCGGCGCGCGCCTTCTCGGCTTCGCTGGCCTCGGCGAGATCGATGGCACGAGTCTCGCGCCAGGTGTAGATGATGCGATGGATGACAGTGATGTTCGAAAACACGGCGATAATCCAAAGCACCGGAGCCATGCGGTTGAACAAGGCGCCGATGATAATCAAGACGATTCTTTCGGGACGCTCGAGAAAACCGACGTTGCACTTCGGCATGACGTTCTCCGCGCGCGCTCTGCTGTAACTGACAAGCACCGATCCCGCCATCACGATCGCTGTCAGCACGATATAGAAGAAACGATTGATGGAGGCGTAGTAGACCAGCAACCCCATCAGCAGGATCAAGTCGGAATAGCGGTCCAAAACGGAGTCCAGGAATCCCCCGAAACGGGTCACGCGGTTGCTGGTCCGGGCTACAGGCCCGTCCACCAGGTCGAAGACGGCGCCGCACAGCACGACCATCCCGGCGGAAGCGAATTCCCCCTTGGCAAAAAGCCAGGCAGCGATCCCATTGATGCCTAACCCGATTGAGGTGAGCAGGTTGGGATGGATGCGCGCGCCGCTCAGCAGACGAACGATCGCCGACAGGACATGGCCGCAAGCGCTTCCGATAGCTCGACCGATGGTCATGGGTTTCGGCTAGACCTCGACTTGGCCGTGAATCGTTGTCAGCTTGAGAATCTCGAACTCCTTCTCGCCCCTCGGGATCCTGATTTCGGCAACATCGCCGACTTTTTTCCCCATCAATCCCCGCCCGATCGGCGAGGTTGTTGAGATCTTGCCGTTGGGTACGTCGCTTTCTTCCGATGTGACCAGGCGGTACTCGATCTCGGCGCCGTTGCCAACGTCATAGACCGTGACGGTCGAGCCCAGCCCAATCGCGTCGCGCGCGATCTTGCTGAAGTCGATCATACTGAGATCCGCCAGCCGCTTTTGAAGTTGTCCCAGCCGGGCGCGCACCAAGTCTTGGCGCTCCTTGGCGGCGGCATACTCGGCGTTTTCGCTCAGGTCACCCAACTCCCGGGCGGTCTGGATCTCTTTGGGAAGCTCGTTATGAAGTTCGTACTCGAGAGTCTTGATCTCTTTTTCGAGCTTCTGTATGAATTCAGCCGCCATCGTTCGTTATACAAAAATACCGGCCTCACTGGGGTGATCCGGTTTCAGACAAACCGCTTATTTCCGCCGATGCATTGAGTGTATGACTGTGCCCGGGAGCAGCAGTCGGTCCCTAGTAGTATACCGCTGAAGGGACAGATCAGCGAGAAACGTGTGCGACCGAGGATTTCCGTTCGCCGGCCCCAACCGTCGCCGACTTGGAGTTTTGCGCGCCGGCTCCATGTTGTACCCTTGAGCTGACCGGCCCGCCATGCGCAAGATACGCGGTACCGACATGGTTTGGTTGTTCTTCCTGGGCGCCTTGGCCGCCCTGGTTGTGACCAAACCCGAGCACTCCGTCTACGAGTGGCTGGTGTTGCTGGCTTTGGGGGCGCTCCAGATCGCCGAGGCTCATCTGGGGTTGAGCTCGGATAGGATCGGCGCGCCGCTGGTCATCGCGCTGAAGCTGGCGCTGTGCTACTGGCTGGTGGCGGAGACGGGTGGCATTGAGAGCAGCTATTACCTGATTTTTTGGCTGCCGATCGTTTCCGCGGCGTCCCATCTGGGACTTGGCGGCACCCTGCTCAATACGCTGATCTCTTCCGCGATTTATCTATCCTTCCTGTTTTTGGTGGATTTCGAGACGAACTACATCCCGCCGGAAGGGCAGCGTGAGTTGACCGTCCGGGTCCTGTTTTTCTTCCTCAGCGCGATCCTGGTGAACCGCTTCGCCACCGAGAACCGCGCCAAGACCGAGCGCCTCGCCCAGGCAAACCGCGAATTACGAGAGGCTCAGGCGGAGGTCCAGCGGTCCGAGAGGCTGGCGGCGCTGGGACAGCTCTCGGCCGGGCTGGCGCACGAGATCAGGAACCCGCTTGGCGTGATATCCGCCTCGGCCGAGATTCTTGAAAAGAACGTGGCCAAGGAAAATGAAGTGGCTCGAGAGGTTGCCGGATTCATTCGCAGCGAAGTTCACCGCACGAATGAACTGGTCACGCGATTCTTGAACTTTACCCGCCCGTCCAATTTGCAAAAGCAAACGGCCAGCTTGAATGACGTTGTCCGCGGCGCCGTTTCCCAGCTCATGGAGCAGGTCAAAGGCCGGGCGGACGACATCCAGATCAGACAGGACTTGCACGAGGTTCCGCGCTTCTCCTTTGACGCGACTCTGATCGAGAGCGCCGTGCTGAATTTGCTGTTCAACGGCTACGAAGCGATGTCTTCGGGAGGGACTCTGCTCGTTCGCACACGCCGCGACGGTTCCATGGCGCGGATCGAAGTCGTTGATTCGGGAGTCGGAATCAAGCAAGATCAAATGGAGAATATCTTCAATCCATTCTTCACCACGAAACCCGACGGCGTTGGATTGGGGTTGGCGATGGTATCAAAATTTGTCGACAGCCACGGCGGAAAGATCTCCGTCGACAGCAAGGCCGGTCAAGGAGCGACTTTTCGGGTTTTGCTGCCGCTCGAAACATAACCATGGCGAAAAACATCCTGGTCGTTGAAGACGAGGCCAAAATGCTTCGCCTTCTGGAGTTGCAGCTCCAGGGAGCGGGCTACGCAGTTTCCATGGCGGATTCGGCGGAACGAGGCCTTGAGATCCTCCAACGGCACTCCGATCACCCTGGCAAGTTCTCGCTCGTCATTACGGATTTGCGCCTTCCCGGGATGGACGGGCTGGAGTTTCTGAAGAAAGTCCAAAGTTCTTTCCCGTTGCTTCCCATCATTGTCATGACCGCGTTTGGAACTGTCGAAACTGCGGTGGAGGCTATGAAGGCAGGCGCCAGCGATTACGTCCTCAAGCCTTTCTCGCTCGAAGACATGATGATTACCATCGACAAGGTGCTCGAGCTCCATGCGCTGCGGGACGAAAACATCAAGCTGAAGACGGAGCTGGGACGGCGCTACGACTTCGGGCGGATTATCGGCCGCAGTCCCAACATGCAAGAGGTTTTCGACGCCGCCAGCCGCGTGGCCGCGACCCGCGCGACCGTGCTGTTGGGAGGAGAGAGCGGCACGGGAAAGGGTCTTTTAGCCAGGGCGATTCATTTTCATTCGCCGAGAAAAGGCGCTCCGTTTACGAAGATCAACTGCTCGTCCATTCCGGAGAACTTGATGGAGTCCGAGCTGTTCGGATACGAAAAAGGGGCTTTCACCGGAGCGACGCAGTCTCATCCCGGCAAGTTCGAGCAGGCGGACGGCGGGACCGTCTTTCTGGACGAAATCGGCGACGTGCCGGCCGCCGTGCAGGTCAAACTGTTGCGGGTGCTGCAGGAGCGCGAATTCGAACGATTGGGCAGCACCAAGACGACTCAAGTGGACGTTCGTATCATCGCGGCGACCAACCAGGATTTGCGGGCGGCGCTCGAACAGGGGACGTTCCGGGAAGACCTCTACTACCGGCTCAACGTGCTGCCGATCAACCTGCCTCCATTGCGGCAACGCAAAGAGGATATCCCCTACCTCATTGATCACTTTCTTGAAAAGTATTCCGCTGATACCGGTGGCCGGATCAAAGAAATTACACCCGCCGCGGTCGACAAGCTGAGCGCCTATCATTGGCCGGGAAATGTCCGGGAACTCGAGAACATCATCGAGCGTGCCATGGTGCTTGCGCGGTCCGACTCCATTGGAGTTGACGACGTGCACCTCGATCAGGCCCGCGCCGGCACGCCTTCCGGAGACGTGGCTTTCCTGCCGGATGGCATGACGCTCGACCAGTATGAGCAGCAGTTGATCCGCGAGGCTTTACGGCGCGCGGATGACAACAAGAGCCAGGCGGCAAGGCTATTGGGACTGACGCGCAACGCCTTGCGCTATCGGCTGTCGCAAATGGGCGTGGAGGAATAGAGCAGCCTCTTTCCCGCACCCGTCCCGGAGCCGCGGATTCCGACATGGAGAGCCAGTCAGCGCGTCCCAGGGTCAGCGTTCTTCTGCCGGTCCACAACGAAGAGTGCTTCCTCGGACAAAGTGTCGAATCGATTCTTCGGCAGACGGAGTCCAGCTTTGAACTGATCGTCGTCGATGACGGCTCGACGGATGGCAGCCGGGCGCTACTCGAGCGCTTAGCGGCAACCGATCAACGAATCAAGCTGATCCATCAGCCACACAAAGGGATCGTGGCTGCGCTGAATCGCGGCATCCAGGAGGCGAGAGGACGCTATGTGGCCCGCATGGATGCCGATGACTTGGCGCATCCCAAACGCCTTGAACTGCAAGCCCAGTACCTGGACCTGCACCCGGACATTGGGATGGTCGGCAGCCGCGTCGAGTACCTGGGCGATGCCGGCCGCAACCGCGGCCTCGCCGTATTTGTGGAGTGGAGTAACTCGCTCACCGAATCCCGAGACATTGAGCTTTACCGATTTGTCGAAACGCCTTTCGTCCACCCCAGCGTCATGTTTCGGCGGGAGCTGAGCGAGCGGTTGGGAACCTACCGAGACGGTCCGTTTCCAGAAGACTATGAGTTGTGGCTGCGCTGGCTCGAGGGCGGAGTCCGCATGGCCAAACTCGAAGAAACGCTGCTGAGCTGGCGCGAGCGGCCGCAACGCCTTACCCGCACGGATGCGAGGTATTCCGTCGAGGCGTTCTACCGCATCAAGGCGCCTTATATGTATCGCTGGCTGGAGGAGCACAATCCGCACCATCCCGCCGTGATTGTGTGGGGATCGGGACGGACATCCCGGAAGCGGCTCAGATTCCTCACCGATTTGGGCGTGCGGGTCGAGGCCTACGTCGATATCGATCCACGAAAGATCGGGTACAGGATTGAGGGGGCACGGGTCATGACTCCGGAGGAGTTGCCCGCCACGGGCGCGTGTTTCGTGTTGCAGTGGGTGGCGAGCCGCGGAGCACGGGCTGAAATTGAAGCCGAGTTGGCAGGCCGGGGGTTCCACCTTGGGCAGGACTATCTGCCCTGCGCCTAGCAGCCTGCACGGGCGAAAATGGGGGACTGCCATCCGATTCTCGCTCGTGGAACCCCCTTGTTTCCAACACTAGCTAGGGCGACGCGCGAATCGGTGGCTGTCCCCTTTTTTCAACAAAGACTTGGGATCGACTTGGCCGGGTGGTATAATGCCCCGAGCCGAGGGCATTGGGATCGATCCAGGTGGCCCAACATGGTACCTGAATTATGCACAGATTCGCTTTGCGAGTGCGGCTGCGTTCGTAGCGGCTTGACGGCCGTCGTAAGGTGGGAGCTCGGCAACTGGTCTTTTGGCTTCTCCGTCCCCGGTTTCCCCTCCCGCCCAGAATCCGCGTCGGCAAAACCCCGCTCCGAAGTGGCGTGTTTCCAGTACGTTGCGGCCAGTGCATAAAATTTTATGCATAGCGCATAGCCAGGCTCTCAGATCAACGCCCTCTCGACTACCGGCGGCAAGCCGCCGTAGGGAGTCGGCTTCCTGCCGCGGAAGTTGTCAAGGCGTGGATGCCCCGATTTTATTGGGCTGCGAGACCGTCACGGCTGGGCCTTGTTTGACGGCCCTTTGGGAGCTATGCTGTTTTCGCTTGGTAACCATTTGGGTGACCTCCTTTGGGTTGGCTGGTGAAGCTGGAATCTTTGCCAGCCTACCTTTTTACCCCATGTTTTCGGGCGTTCTCCAATGGTCCCTTGCGGCTCAGCCCTCCTCAGGTGCACCCCGCAATGCATAATTCAGGTGGTAGCACGTCTGCTTTGTACTCTTGGAGCCACGACCCGCAGGTGGCGGAAACAACCTCCGGCCTGAACCGCAAGGGAGGAGAGAAGGGGGCCTCGAATGGCTGTCTACAAGGGTAAACCCGAGAAAGCACAGCGCACCGTTCGCACCATGATCGGAGTTTTCGTGCCCGTTCTACTTCTAACCGCTGCGCAGGCCATGGCACAACTCACGAGTGAGGGCAACCAGTTTTGGCACCAAGACAGCAACAGCATTGCCGGGCGGGCCGAACGGGACGACAACTTTGGTGCAGCGCTGGCCACGGGTGACTTCAACAACGATGGCTTTGAAGACCTGGCCATTGGGGTCCCTGGTGAAGACGTCGGGGGGGAAGAAGATGCCGGCGCGGTCAACGTGACTTATGGCGGTCCCGGCGGCCTGTCGGCCCCCGGCAACCAGATTTGGCACCAGGACAGCGAGGGCATTGCCGGGGAGGCCGAAGAGTTCGACAACTTTGGTTTCCCTCTGGCCGCCGGTGACTTCAACAACGATGGCTTTGAAGACCTGGCCATTGGGGTCCATGGGGAGGACATCGGAGGGTTTCCCTTCGGGGACCCAGGCGCCGGCGCGGTCAACGTGATCTATGGCGGCCCCGACGGCCTGGCGACCCACGGCAACCAGATTTGGCACCAGGACAGCGACGGCATTGCCGGGGGGGCCGAGAACTTAGACTTCTTTGGTTTCGCTCTGGCCGCCGGTGACTTCAACGACGATGGCTTTGAAGACCTGGCAATTGGGGTCGATGGTGAAGACATCGGGGGGATAGAAGATGCCGGCGCGGTCAACCTGATTTATGGCGGCCCCGACGGCCTGGCGACCCACGGCAACCAGATTTGGCACCAGGACAGCGACAGCATTGCCGGGCAGGCCGAAGAGGGCGACAACTTTGGTCGAGCGCTGGCCGCCGGTGACTTCAATAACGATGGCTTTGAGGACCTGGCCATTGGGGTCCCTTTTGAGGACCTCGGGGGGATACAAGGTGCCGGCGCAGTCAACGTGATTTATGGCTTTCGCGGCGGCCTGTTTGCCTTCGGCGACCAGATTTGGGGCCAGGACAGCGTCGGCATTGGCGGGAGGGGCGACGTGGGCGACAACTTTGGTGAAGCGCTGGCCACGGGTGACTTCGACAATGATGGCTTTGAAGACCTGGCTATTGGCGTGCCTGGGGAAAACGGAAATGCCGGCGCGGTCAACGTGATCTATGGCGGTCCTGGGGGCCTGGCGTCCACCGGCAGCCAGATTTGGCGGCAGGGCAGCGGCGGCATTGCCGGGCAGGCCAATGAGGGCGACAACTTTGGTCGAGCGCTGGCCGCCGGTGACTTCAACAAGGATGGCTTTGAAGACCTGGCAATTGGGGTCGATGGGGAGGACAATGATACCGGCGCGGTCAACGTGATCTATGGCGGTCCCGATGGCCTGGCGGCCCCCGGCGACCAGGTTTGGGGCCAGAACAGCGCAGGCATTCTGAGTCTGCCTGAAGAGGACGAGTTCTTTGGTTTTGCTCTGGCCGCCGGTGACTTCAACGACGATGGCCTTGCAGATCTGGCAATTGGGGTCCCAGGGGAGGGCGTCGGGGCCGGCGCGGTCAACGTGCTCTATGGCGCGGGCCCGGCGCCGCTTCAATTCTCTTCGGAAGGGATCGTTAGCGCCGCCAGTTTCTTGCCAGGCGCCGCTCCTGCGGCGATCATGTCCTTATTCGGAGAGAATCTGGCGGGAGCAACCGAGGTCGCCAGTGAGGTTCCGCTTCCGACCTCGCTGGCGGGGACAACGGTGAGGGTGACCGCGGAACCCCGGGTAGGACAAGCCAACCAAATACTGCGCGGTGCTCTGGCTCCGCTTTTCTTCGCCTCTCCCGGTCAGATCAACTTCCTCATGCCCCCTGTAGCGCTAGGGCCGGCCAGGGTCACCGTAACCAGAACGGATGGCAGCAGCTTCTCGGCTACGATTGAGATCGAAAGGGTGGCCCCGGCTCTCTTCACCGCGGACTCAAGCGGCAGCGGTGTGGCGGCAGCTCAATTCGTCAAGGTAGCCGCCGATGGTACACGGACTCAGGGCTTGATCTTTGACCCCAATACGCTCGCTGCCGTTCCCATCGACCTCGGCTCGGGACAGGACCAGGTTTTTCTGGCACTCTTTGGCACGGGGATTCGTGGCTTTACCTCCGAGGTCACCGCCAGGGTCGGAGGAGTCGAGACGCCCGTGTTGGGCGCGGTTCCCCTAAAACAGTTCGAGGGAGTTGATCAGGTCAACATCGGGCCTTTGAACCTCGAAGGGGCCGCAGGACTGGGCAATGAAGGGGGCCAAACACTGGCCATTGTCCTCACCGTGGACGGCCGGCAGACCAACCCGGTCGTTTTCCTTGTGAAGCCAGACCCTGTTCCCGGTGGACCGAGGCCCGGCCCTGGACCGATGCCGGGCCCTGTCGCCCTCGAATGAAACCAAACCCTCCCCGCCGGGCCTGCCCCGGACTGGCCGGAACCAAAGAGGGGGGTCACGGTGGACGGCGACTGGTTTCCTCGCACACCCAAGCGTGGCGGTTCCGGCGTCAAACAACCGGCTGCGAGGCTTTCGATATAATGGCGCTGACTCGTCCCGCGGGAAAGGGCGCCGCTGAATGAAGAGAAGGCGTATCCTGAAAGTTAGGCAGCGGTTGAGGCGTTCATTCTTATACGCCATGAAAAGGGTGCCGGCTGCAAGTCAAAGCGAGCGATTCGGCCGACCCGCCGGCCGCCGGAGACGAACATGATCAAGAGCGTGACTAGACGAACATTCCTTGGAGCAGCGGGCGCGGCGGGCGCTTCAGCCAGTTCGTTGGCGAGCGCCGCCAACCGGAGCGGGCCAAATGACCGCATCACGGTCGGCATGATCGCCGTCGGCTCTCGGGCGCAGGAATTGCTCGAGGCCATCAAGCAGGTCGATGGAACCGAGATCGTAGCGGTCTGCGACGCCTACAGCGGCCGCATGGAAAGAGCCGCCGGCAGGACAGCAGGGCGAGCCAGAACTCACAAGAACTATCAGGAGATCATCGCTGATGACAGCATCGACGTCGTCACGGTTGCTACTCCCGACCACTGGCATAAGACCCAGGTGATTGAGGCTCTCCAGGCGGGCAAAGATGTCTACTGCGAGAAACCGCTCACCTACGCAATTGACGAGGGCTTGGAGATTGCCGCTGCTGTAAAGAAAAGCGGCAGGCTCCTCCAAGTCGGCAGTCAGGGGGTCAGCTCTCAGCTTCAACAGAAAGCTCGCGAGATGATTCGCTCAGGGAAGCTGGGGAAGGTCACGATGATCCGCGCCAGCTACAACCGCAATACCGCAAGCGGAGCGTGGATCTACCCGATCCCCCCGGATGCATCGCCGGAAACCGTCGATTGGCAGGCGTTTCTGGGTCCCGCGAAAAAGCGTCCCTACAACCTGGAGCGATTCTTCCGGTGGCGCTGCTATCGAGATTATTCCGGGGGCATTGCAACGGACTTGTTCGTACACCTCTGCACCACGATTCATTTCATCATGGACGCCAAAATGCCTTCCAATGTCGTTGGGCGCGGAGAGCTGTACCGCTGGAAAGAAAGCCGCGACGTGCCGGACACGCTGAACGCCATTCTGGAGTACCCAGAGGGATTCACCGCCAACCTCAGTTCTACCTTCAACAATCAATTCGCCGGCGGGCAGTCGTTCCAGATCCTGGGGACCGAGGGTACCCTCGTCATCGGCTTCTCGAAACTGACATTTGTGCCCAACCGCGGACGGGAGGACAACCGCTGGATTGTGGAAGCCTGGCCGCAAAGGCTGGAACAACAGTACTACCGGGATGAGAAGGTCCGCGCGGCGGAACTGCCGCGGACGCAACCACCGAACCTGCTGCGGGATCAGGAAGAATTCCACCAGACGGGTCAGAGCTCAACCGTCCAGCATTTTCAGAATTTCTTCGACTCGGTGCGGAGCCGCAAACCCACGATCGAGGATGAGATGGCGGGCCATCGGGCGGCGGCGTGCGCGCACCTGATCAATGACTCGGCGGATAGCGACCGAATCACGCACTGGGATTTCAAGCGAGAGAGGCAGCGGGCCTGACACCCGCAAAGACCCGTATCTTGCCGCTCGGTCAGCGGCGCGTTTTAGGGCGCGCGGGTCCGCGCTCGCCGCTGCCAGTTCCAACGGAAGTGATCCTTTCCTTCGGCCCCTTTTCAACCGATGCGTCATTCCCGTCATCTCGTAACGCTGCTCAAGATTGCACTTGCCGCCGGACTGATCGTGTGGCTCATTCAGAGCGGGCGGCTGGAGCCCGCGAAGGTCGCCGCGGCCGCGCAGCACTGGCCACTGCTGTTGGCGATCGTCGGAGTCATATGCATCCAAGTGCTCGCCGTTACCTGGCGCTGGAACTTGCTGCTCCGAACCCAGGATATCCGGCTGACTTACGGGCGGACCCTCAGCCTAACGATGATCGGACTTGCTTCCACCCTGTTTATGCCCGGTTCGGTAGGGGGTGACCTCGTCAAGGGCTACTACGTCACCCTGGACGCTCCAAATAAAAGGCCGCAGGCTGTCATGACGATCTTCTTGGACCGCCTGATCGGCTTAATGGGCTTGCTGACCGTCGCAACGGCTGGAGCTCTCTTGAATCTTGCTGTCGTGCGGCAGAGCAAGATGCTGATCGCGCTGGCAACGGCGGCGGCAACGGCGGTTCTGTTTGGAGCGGCGATTTTCGTGATCGGCGCACTCGTGGCGGAGAAAGGCAGCGCCATCGTCGCAAGGCTGAGCCAGCGGCTGCCTTTGGGCGGCGTATTGTTGAAATGCTTTCAGGCCGCAAGAGAGTGCCGCCGGCAACCTGCCACGCTGGCGGCGGCCTTCCTCCTCACACTGCCGATTCACCTGCAGGCCTGTTTCGCGTTCTATTTGGCGGCCGTGGCGGTGGGGTATTCCGGAGATGCCTACGGTCACTTTCTCTTCCTCGTGCCGTTCGGCCTGTTCGCAACGGCCATTCCCGTCTCCCCGGGCGGCATCGGGACAGGACAGGCTGCGTTCGTGGCGCTATTCGCCTTCTTGCCGGGAGGCGGCGGCAGCCTGGGCGCGGATGCCTGTACCGTTTTCCAGTTCGTGGCGATGTGCGTCTATCTGACCGGCCTATGGGCATATGTTTCCCGCCGGAGAGACGCAGCGAGTGCTGAAGTTCAAGAGGGAATGTCTGGCTGATGAGGAGTGGGTCAACGCCGCTCAGAGAGGCGCCGGAAGCTCCTGAGGCCTTGCTTGCGGTCCGGGCTCCGCTGGTGGATGCGTCCCTTCCGAGACTCGGGCTCTGCTGAACCACGTCACATCCCTGCCGTTACCAAGAACGTTTATGACGTGACGGGCGCGGGAGACACAGTCCTGGCCGTGCTCACTCTCGCTTTAGCCTCGGGAGCTTCGCTTACGGATGCCGCGGCGCTGGCCAACGTTGCCGCGGGGTTGGTTGTCGGCAAGCTTGGAACGTCAACCGTTGAGTTGGACGAGTTGTAGGAGAGGCCGCGGCGCAAGAGGGGACTTACTCGAAGCTCACTCAGTGAACATCATCTGCTGCTCGGTGTCTTTCCAGGCGCTGATCTTCAGGCGCCGGCAAACCCAGCACAAGCGCTCGGACTGTTCCGTCGCCCCCTCGGAGCCGCAGACGGTGCAGGCGAAGGTCTTCTCCGGTTTGGGCTCGAAGACAGTCATCTTGGCGGCTTCCAGCACCCGAGGATCTATCACGGGCCGTTCGGAACTCCGCTTTGAACCAGTCTTAGTCTTCACTCGAACCTCCCTCGGAACCAACTCAAATCTTTGGGGGACGACGTTCTCCACTATCTTAACATGCATTTTGCCTTGGTACCTCAACAGCTTTCAGTCAGATTCGGTGGCCGATAAGGAGCGGACCCCTCCCTTGCGGTCAGGGCTCTGAATGTTCGTCCCGAATTTCCTGGCAGATCTGGCAAGAACTTCACTTCGCAGGTATCTTATCGGCGAGAGCGCCGGGATTCAGCGGTTCCGGGAGTGGAATTCTGACCCGGCAAAGCGCTTGCGCCATCTGCCTCGGAGCGAACGTCTTCGCGTATTCCCTGTCCAGGCGACGCCATTTCCTGAGTCCAACTCGCCGGTGTGGCATCCTGATGGGGTGATAGCTGTTTTCAGTAACCGAGTCGTTCGGGCCTCCGTTCTGGCTGCCGCGGTTGTCTGGATTGCTTCTCTCGAGGGCGCCGATCCTCAACCGGCTGCCGGGGGACCGCGTCCCGCCACCTTCGGTCCTGCACAGTTTCCCGACAGCCCCCAAGTCCGATTTCCCAGGTCTGACGGGGATTCCGGCGAGAGCCGCGGCTGCAATGTTCCTTCCGCATCGATCGACGCCTCGCTGAGGAATGACAATCGGCGAACGACGGGTCTGGTGCTTGCCAAGGGCGGTTATTTCCCGCCCGTGCAGCAGAGCATGCTCACCGCCCGATGGAACAATATTCAGTGCCGCAAGGTAGACGGCGAGATCTCCGCCTGGTATTCGCTGCACGACGCAAGAGTCTTTGAGGAAAAGCGCTTCCAGGCGCGTGGGATGTTCGAGCCTTTCGCGCGTGTCCACGTCTATGGGGGAATCTCCTACTACGACAATCCGAAGGATTTATTTCGTTCGCGCTCGATCTTCTTTATCGGTGGAGCGGAATACCCCACCGTCTTGGGAATGACGTTCAATGCCGACTACTTGTGGGACGCCAAGGAACACGGAGAGTGGCTGACCCTGCAGGTGACCAAGCGTCACAAGCTCGGAACCATTCGGCGCGGTGCGGTGTTCACCTACAGGCACGGCCTGGGCGCCACCGGGACACACAGCTTGCCGGGTAATACGAATACAGCCAGCATCACGGGTGTCCCGAGCGTCTTTTATCGCGCCATCCTGGAGATCGACGACGGGCCCGTGACATGGTACATGGAAGCCAGCCCGCACGTGAGCTTCGTCAGCCGCGCGACCGGAGTCCGAAAGAAACACGTCTTGGTCGCGGTAGGCCTGAGGATGGATTTTCCGTAGCCCCCTTTTCGTGGCCTAGCAGCCCGTGGTAAAAGTACAAGAATACATAAAATACTTTACAATTAAAACATCTTGGTGTATAATTGTTTCATGGCAATGGGACGACGCAACCAGCGGCAGCGCCAGAAAGGGCTGTGGGTCGCCGCCGCGGATCTGCCACACACAGCGGCCCACCCGTTTTATCACAGGCTCAACGAGCTGCTCGACGAGCACGGCTTCGACGACTTCGCCGAACAGCGCTGCGAGAAGTTCTACGCGGCGCACATGGGCCGTCCCTCGCTGACGCCCGGCAGCTACTTCCGCTGCCTGTTGATCGGCTACCTCGAAGGCATCGACAGCGAGCGCGGCATCGCTTGGCGCCTGGCCGATTCGATCTCGCTGCGGCGCTTTCTCGCCATCGAGCTCGACGAATCCACGCCCGATCATTCGACGATCTCGCGTACGCGCCGCCTGATCGACGTCGAAACGCACCGCGAAGTGTTCACCTGGGTGCTGCAATTGCTCGCCCAGCAGGGGCTGTTGAAAGGCGGCACGATTGCGGTCGATGCCACCACGCTGGAGGCCAACGCGGCGTTGCGCTCGATCGTGCGGCGCGACAGCGGCGAGAGCTACGAAGACTTTCTCAAGGGGCTGGCGGCGCAGTCGGGGATCGAGACGCCGAGCCGCGAGCAACTGGCCAAGCTGGACAAAAAGCGCAAAAACAAAGGCTCCAACAAGGATTGGACGAATCCGCATGACCCCGACGCCAAGATCGCAAAAATGAAAGACGGGCGCACGCACTTGGCGCACAAGGCCGAGCACGCCGTGGACCTGCAGACGGGCGCGCTGCTGGCGCTGACCGTGCAAGGCGCCGATCTGGGCGACACGAGCACCGTGTCCGAGACGATTAGCGCGGCCGCGGAGCAAGTCGCCGCGGTCGCCCAAGACCAGCAGGCGAACGAGCAACTGTCTCCCCAAGGGCTGCAAGAAGTGGTGGCCGACAAGGGCTATCACAGCAACGACGTGCTGACGGACCTGACGGCGCTGGAGCTGCGTTCTTACATCAATGAACCGGACCGCGGGCGGCGCAACTGGTGCGGCAAGCGGCGGCAGCAACAAGCGGTGTATGGCAACCGGCGACGGATGCGCGGCGAGCGGGGCAAACAACTGTCACGGTTGCGCAGCGAGCGGGTGGAACGCAGTTTTGCTCACTTATATGAGACCGGCCGGATGCGGCGGACGCACTTGCGCGGCCACGAAAATATCTTGAAACGGCTGCTGATTCACGGCGGCGCGTTCAACTTGTCGCTGCTGCTGAGGAAGGAGCTGGGAGCGGGGACGCCGCGCGGGCTGGCGGAAGCGAAAAAGGCCTTCGATTGGCTCTGGGAGGCCGTCAGGCGGCTGTTATCGGCCCGCCGAACGCGGTGGTTTCGGCTGTGGCCGCGCCCGGCGAACGGCTCCTTCCGGCTCGACTCGCCACTCTGCGTCTTCCGGCTCGCTCGCGCCGCCTGAAAACGGCCACATTTACCACGGGCTGCTAGCCCCAATGCTGTTCACTTAGAGCCTTCGAGTCCAGGGTCTTTGAGCCGCGAAGCGGCGCAGGATTGTAGCCCAGGGTGGAGCGAAGCGGAACCCTGGGTGCGAATACCATCAAGGGTAAGCCCCGGATGGGGCGTAGGAGCAAACCGGCCCGTTCGTCTCCGAGGAGAGCAATGGACTTGCCCCCAAAAGTGAGACAACCAGTTTAGACTCAAAATCCAGTGAACGGAGGATGAGTGATGAGTTTGTCTCGACGGAAATTCACGCAAGAACAAGTTGTCGGCGGTGGAACGGCTTGCAGCAGGGCGCCTCGGCGGCCGAGGTCAGCCGGGTCTTTGAGATCAACCCCAACCTGCTGCACCGCTGGCGGCGAGAGTTTCGCCAAGGTCCCGGCAACGCCTTTCCCGGCGAAGGGAAGCGCCGCTGGGAAGAAACGCACAGGGCGGAGCTAGAGCGCAAGGTCGGCCGCCAGACCATGGAGATCGATTTTTAAAACGGTGCTTGCAGGGCATCGAACAACAGCGGAAGCTGCAGGCCTCGACTGGAAAACCGTTGTCGGCCAACAGATCCGGCAACAAGTCCAGGAGCCGCCGCCGATGAGCGTCCAACGGATGTGTCAGCTGGCGGAGCTGCCGCGCGCCAGCTTCTACCGCTGGCAGCCTGACAAGCAAGGACCCGATCCGGACCTGGAACTGCGCGACACCATCCAGCGCATCGCCCTGCAGTCCCCAGCTACGGACGGCCGCGCAGCACCGCCGAGTTGCGGCGCCGCGGCTGGGTCATCAATCCCAAGAAGGTGCAGCGCATTTTGCGGGAAGACAACCTGCTGTGCTTGCGGCGGCGGAAGTTCGTGCTGACCACCGGCTCGCGTCACGGGCTGACCGTCTATCCCAATCTGGCCCGTGAGATCGTCCTGAGCGGTTTGGACCAGCTCTGGGTGGCTGATATCACCTATATCCGGCTGGCCTGGGAGTTCGTTTACCTGGCGGTGATTCTAGCTGCTTACTCGCGGCGGGTGCTCGGCTGGGCGCTGGAGGACACGCTGGAAGGGAAGCTGACGATCGCCGCGTTAGGGATGGCACTCAATCAGCGGCGGCCGGGTGCGGGGCTGGCGCATCACTCCGACCGCGGGGTGCAGTATGCCGCCAACGATTACGTCGATTTATTGCAGCAGCACGAAATCGCCAGCAGCATGAGCCGCAAAGCCAATCCCTACGACAACGCCAAAGCGGAGTCTTTCATGAAGACGCTGAAGTACGAGGAGGTCTACCGCTCGGAGTACCGCGAGCTGGCCGAAGCGCGCGCATCGATCGGACGCTTTCTCGAGCAGGTGTACAACGAGAAGCGGCTGCATTCGGCGCTGGGCTATTGTCCGCCGGCGGAGTTCGAGCAGAAGCTGGACGCGCCGCCAGCGGATGCGGCGGCAGTGGCGGAAGGAGTTTTTTGAGGCATGGGGAAATCTTTCGATCCGATGGGCTGGGGTTGTGCGGGAGCGGGGCGCGAAGCGCACGGCTGCACGCCCCGGCCCATCGTCTCGACGAGTTTCCAGTTGGCTATTCCTTGGCGGGTTGCGCTCCCGCAGAGCCCGCCGCCGCTTCACCAGCCGGGAACCATTATGCACGAAAGGGCCGCCGCTGGCCATCAAAAACCAGCGAACGGTCAACAGTGTCTAAACTATTTGTCTCACCCCAGGGGGCAGGTCCACAATGTGCGGCGGGCGTTCACCGATGTCCGATACATGATGATCCGCCATGCAATAAAAAGTCCGCGGAACCGCTAAGTCAACGGTATTGAGCCTAGCCCGCCGTTCACACTCGACGGCAAGACGGGACGCTACTCCTCAACGAGGGCGCTCCGGCCCGCTTTCGCTCGCGAGAGCAGTCTCTCTACTTCCCTGCTACACCCTATCGAGGTTGTTAAAAATCTGCTCGATGTTGACGTTGATATAGTCTTCGAGCGGCGGCGGGTCTCCGAAGATTGGCCGGTACTTCTTATTGTTCGTGATGAGGAAATCTCCGTAACCATCTGCAGTAATTGATTTTAGAGAAGAGGTAGTGATCGACCGCTGCAACTCGGCGACGCCCTTGCCGCTGTTCTTGCCAGTAGCGACGCGCTCGGTGAGCTCTTCCAGGTAGCCCCGGAAGTTGTTCAAGCGGCGACGATCGGGCTGCACCGGGCCATGTCCCGGTAGCAGGCGGTCAAAGCTCAGCTTGGCGACCGATCCGATCGTGGCCGGCCACTCCCTTGGATAGCCGTCGCCAATATAAGGGAAGAAGCCGTGGACCAAGTCCCCGGTCGCGATCAGTTTCTTTCGGGCGGAGTAGATTACAACGTCGCCACCGGTGTGGCCGCGCCCGTGAAAACTGAGTACCAGCTCGTCATCGCCGTCCTGGATCACAAAGGACTTCTCAAAAGTGATCGTGGGCAAAACCAGCGAGAAATGTTTCATCTCCTCGGCGTAGGCCTTGAGTTGCTGGACCTGGTCATCGTGGAAGTCCCTTTCAGCGGAGCTGCCGGCGTCGCGGCGCTTCTTCTCTGCTTCCTCGATGAATCGGGGCACATCGTTCTCGATCTGCAGCTTGATGCGCTTCGCGGTTTCGGAAGCAATCAGCCGCTTCGTGGGGACGCTCGAAATGATGTCGAGCTTGGGGAAGGCTTTCTGGTAAGCGGCGGCTCCCTGGGCGTGGTCCCAGTGGAAGTGCGTGTTGACGATGTAGCGCACCGGCTTGGGGCTGACCTCTTGCCGCAACTGTGCGATCAAAGCAGCCGCGGCCGATGGCTTGGAGTGCGTGTCGGCTACGACCAGGTGCGTCTCGCTCTCGAAAATCGTGGCGTTGCAGTTCGTCATCGCGGCGGGGCGTGCAACGGCCGAAAAGACGCCCTCATCCACTTTTTGGATGTCGAATAGTTCTCGGGGCGCTTGAGCCGATTGGGCGCGGGCCAGCGTGGCGCGAACGGCGCTCAGCTCGGCCAGGGTGGCGCCTGCCCAAGTTCCGAGCAAGGACGCGAAAAAACCCCGGCGCGTTCTTGGATGCGATGTCTGTCTGGACGCAGAAGAGTTCCTTGCCGTCCCGGCTCCAGCGCGGCTGAGCGGGGTCGCGTGGCAATGGTGATGGTGGGAATGATGGTGCATGGCGGGCTCCCGCGGGTTACGAGATGTAACTTGTTTTTCTGTTTATCTATTCACTATGCTCACACAACCAAACGATAAGAGTAGGGTGTGAAAGATCTTCTGACAGTCGGAAGAGTCAGAACAGCGGGAGCCACCGCGCCCGCCTCTTGTGCCCTATTGAAGGTCACGCAAACCTGTGAGCCTCAGCCGTCCAGGAGTAGTTTACCAAGGCGAGTCTGCTTCCCGCCTGCCGGCATCCGTCTCTCGCTCAATCCATTCTTCTGAAAACAGGCTGCCTGAGCCGCGGGTCCTGATTGCGAATAACGACTCCTTCAGCCGCATCTACTTCCGGCGAGCTATTTTGCGCTGTGCCAAAGTAGCAGTTCACGACGCGCATAATGGGGTGGATGCTCTAGAACTGCTGAGCATCAACCCGTTTCAGGTGTTGATATTGGATCTGGATCTGCCGCTCCTCAGTGGGTTGGAGCTGCTGGAGTTCATCCACGGTGATCCCATGCAAGAGGGGCTGCAGGTCATCGTTACGACCGGAGTGAGCCACCAACAAGCCGTCCGCCAGGCGATCGCCATGGGAGTGAGCGATTACCTCTTGAAACCGTACCAGCAGAGCATGGTGGAAAAGCGGCTGGAGAGGGCTTTGAGGAGGTCGCAAGAGGCGGTCAAGACAGAGGCTGCGTCAGATGACTCGTCCGGGGCGCGCATTTTGGTCGCTGATCGGGACCGCAATTTCTGCGATACCGTGCAGTCGGTTCTCTCCGCCGTGAGTGAAGTGCGTGTCGCCCACTCCGTCCCCGAACTACTGAGCGCGACTCTCCGCGGGAAGCCTCACTTCATCTGGATGCATCCGGAGATGGCCGGTTCCAAGCTGGACTTCGTGTTACGGAAAGTCGGGGCCATAAGACGGGGGACCAGAGTCCGAATCTACATGGTTTCCGAGAACCCGCTTGCAGACCAGGAGTCTCACCCTTTGATCGACGGATGGGTCGAAAAAACTTTCGTGCCGGAGCAACTTACGAAGCGCTTCTACGAAATCGCCAGGGTCAGCGAGGTCTTTCTCGATGACGCCAGGAGCCGCTTTGATTTGATTCAGCCCGAGGTCCGCTCGGCAGTGCGTCAGGTGTTTGGGATGATGACCGGCGTCGAAGCGACAACCGCAACGCGGATGCCGGACGCGCCGGGAGATATGTCGGCTCGGCTCAGTTTGCACGACCCCAAACAGTCTGTTTATATCCAGCTTCTTCTGTCCGCCAGCTCTGTTCTGACGACCAGCCTGTGCACTCACATGATGGGGGTTTCCAACGAGGAAGTGGACGACGAGATCATCGACAGCGTGCTACAGGAAATGCTGAACATCGTAGGCGGGCGGATAAAAAGTTGTTATGAACCCCTTGGGTTCCGGTTCGAGATGGGCCTTCCGGAGAGAGTCCTCAACGCTGACGCCTCCTTGGTGGAGGGAAAATTCTCGGAGACGCACTACTTTCAATGGGAGAGTTTCGAGCCGTTCTCGGTGGCTCTCTGCCAGGGTTTTGGCGAAATGCCCCGAGGCGGCTCTGCTGGGTAATTTTCGCGGCATGGTCCAGCTCTTGGCTTTCTGGGATGGGCCGTTGTCGATCATGAGCAACTAAGTCCTCTGCCTCAGAATTACGGTGACGTATGTTTGTAGGGTATCAACCTAAGCGGCAGGAGTGAGGCTAGAGTTATCGAGCTTGGCCAGCCAGCGCTTGAGATCGTGGCGCGTGAAGGTCCACCGGAAAGGGGTCGCGATTTGCTCGTAGTGTTGCTGAAAACCTAGGAGGCGCTCCTCGAGTTCGTCAAGCGAAGAGAAGTCATTCGGGGTGAGGGCCTTGCGTTGCAGGATCGAGAAGTAGATCTCGATCTGATTCAACCAACTCGCGTGCACCGGCGTGTGGACCAGCACCGCCGAGGGCCAGCGCGTGCGCAAGCGCTCGGCGGCCTTGTCGCCGCGATGAGTCGAGCAGTTGTCCATGATCCAGAAAACCCGCCGGGCCGAACAGTAGGGCGGCTGACTCATCACTTCCGCCACCAGACGATCGACCCCGGCGCTGGTGTTTTTCGTTTCGCAGCGGCCAAACAGCTTGGCGCGATGAACATCCCAAGCCGCCAGGTAAGCCCAAGCACCGAGGCGCTTGTATTCATTCTCGACGCGAGCCGAGCGGCCGGGGGCAGGCGGCTTGCCGCGATGCTTACGCTGACGCGCTTGGATGCTGGTTTTTTCGTCGGCGGAGAGAACAAAATCGTCTGCCCCCAACGGACTGCCCTGCCAACGGCCTTCGTACAGATCCAGGATGCGGGCGGCCTTTTCGGCGAAGTCGGGGTCGCGGGGGAAGATCCAGCTGCGGTGGTACCAGGGGCGCAGCGCATCCGAGTCGAGCCAGCGCCAGAGGGTGGCGCCGCTGATGTCGGCGACCAGACCTCGACGCAGGACCTCATGGCGAATCTCGGAGACGGAGAAACGGGAGAGCGGCAAGCCGGACTGGGCGGGCAATTCACAAGCGAGGGCTTTGACGGCGACGACGAGCTGAGGGGGAAAACGTCGGCGGACGACCGCCGCGGGGCTGCTCTTCGAGACCAGCCAGGCGGTCGAGGAAGAAGCGTTTGCGCCATTTGCTGACGATCTGACGGGGGGTGTCGAGGCGCCGAGCGATCTGGTCATTGGAGAGGTCTTGGGCGGCAAGCAAGACGATCTTGGCCCGGATCACGTCTCGATACGATGAGGTATACTTTCGGGCCCTCGCTTGCAGCACTCGTTGCTCTTCGGATGTAAGCTTGATGGAGAAGGGGCTTTTTCTTGGCATCGACTGGTCTCCGTGTTAAGACCAGTCTAGCCGAGGCAAAACCAAAGAAGCCACCCCACAATACGTCATCGTATTTATGGGAAGGAGGACTAAGCTAAGCACGGTCCAGGCTTCGGCCGATGAATTAGGTGTTTCCGCTATGGCACACAAGACAAACAAGAGCTATCCTCCCAAGCAGGCCCCGGCATCCAGGAGCAAAACGCCGCGGGCCCTGGAATTTCCCCCCGTGGCGATGCGATTGATCAAGCTGCTGGATTCTCCCGACACGCCGCTGTCGGAAATTGGCAAGCTGCTGCGGCTTGATACCTCTCTGGCAGGCGAGCTGCTGCGAGTTGCGAACTCAGCGCTTTACGGCCACAGTGGCCGAATCGATAGGATCTCCGAGGCGGTGAGCCTATTGGGCACCTCCACGGTGAAGCAGCTCGTTCTTACTCTCAGCATGGGCTCCTTGGCCCGTACATTTATGCGGGACGAAAAACAGGAGGTGTGCTGGCATCACTGCGTGGCCTGCGCCCTCGTCTCGCAGCGATTGGCGGCGGCGATGGGCCAGTCCGAGGAACGGGCCTACACCGCGGGTCTGCTCCACGACATTGGCCGCTTCGCCCTAATGGCGCGATTCCCATCCGAATATGCAGAGCTGCTGACGGTGGCCCGCCACGGCAGTTTTGACCAGATTCAATGTGAGCGGGAACTCTTCGATACCGACCATTGCGCCGCTGGCGCTTGGCTGGCCGAACAGTGGAATCTGCCCGAAGATCTAGTAAAGGCTATCGCCCTGCACCATTCCTGCGAGCAGGCGGACAAAACTCTGCCTTCCATTGTTAGCGCGGCCTGCGGAGTCTCCGATGTGCTGGGATTTTGTGTTCTTCGAAGCCCTGCTCCGAAGTCAGTGGAGGCGTACATAGCGGCTCTGCCGGTTCCCAACACCTCCGCCCTGGTCCGGGAACTGGAATCCTGCCCATCCGAGATCCGCGCCGCCATCGAAGCGGTCAGCTCTCGAGCCTAGTTCCTAGTGCGCGGCCCGCAAGATTAGCCGCGCACGCGCCGGCCGAGTTCCTGGATCATGGCGCCGCATTCAGCACGTGCTTTGGCCAAACCCTCCGGGGTCGGATCACCCGACCTTACGTAGTCAATCACAACCTGCTCCGCCGCGGCAAACTCTTCACAGCAGCGGGCGACCGCCGAGGCGATCTCATGCGGAATCGTCGTGACGCCGTTGCAGTCGCCGTGGATGAGGTCGCCCGGGTGAACGGTCACGCCCCCGACATTGACCGCTACATTGAGGTCAACGAAGTGCGGATAGCCGTGCGAGCAGATGGTCCCATCGGCGAAACACGGAAATCCAATGGCACGCACCTGATCGATATCCCGGGCCGCGCCGCTGGTGATCATCCCCGCCGCGCCAAATCCCTTATAGCAGGAGGTCATCACTTCGCCGAACGTGGCCGCGACGGGAGGGTCATCGAGGTCTTGGAAGACAACGACCACCGGTTGCGGCAACTCGGCGAATTGCTTGACCTGGGCGTCGAGCGCCGCGTAGACGCTGCCGCTCCGAGGCGGGGCCGCCGAGCGGAAAGTCGCTGTCGCGGCGTATCCGACCATCGGAGGCATTTCCGGGAAACAAGCTTTGATTCGCCCGTCCATGTAGCCGCCGGTTTGGGAGCGATATTTGAAGACTTCGATGACGTTGCAGATCGTCGGAGCATCGTTCTTTCGCAGCAGATCGAGGTCGGCTTCGGAGAGTTGTGGAATGTTCACTGATGATTCCTCCATGGCGGGTTGCGAGCGCGTTTGCGCGGAGCACTCAATTGTACAACCCGCCACTGTTGTGCGCCGTAAATTTCGGAAGGCAGCAACAGAGCCCCAGGCGGAAGCCTGGGGTCAGGTGTTTCTGCAATCTGCGGACAGGGGAGACGAACCGCCTTGCAGGCAAGGGGAAGAACCGCCCCGAGGTGGCGCGCGCCTCCCGGCGGGCCGCGCCGGCCTCCGGGCCGGCGTAAGCGCGCAATCCCCCAAAAGCGCCAAATCCGTCCTGTGCGGCTCCGGCCGGTCTAGAGCTAGCCTGTGATCGCCTGCTGTTGCTTCTTGCTGACGCCTCACGTGCCGACCCTTCCCTTGCCGACCCCTCCCTCACGTTCGGGGCTCTGCTTGACGGCGCAAGCCAGCAGCGCTGCGGCGGTCTCGTCAGCCGTTTTTCGCCAGCTAAATCCCGCGGCACAGTCGAGACCCGCCTGTCTCAGCGTCAAGCGCAAGGATGCTTGTTCAGCAACGGTCTGCAAAGCGTTTCCAAGACCCGCCGCCGTCGTGTCCTCGACCACGAAGGCAGCTTGCCGGACACCGTGTTCCAGGGCTGCGTGATCAAAGATAACAACCGGTGCTCCGCACGCCATCGCCTCGATAGTCGTGAACGAAAAACCTTCATGCAGGGTGGGTAGAACAAAGGCCGTGGCTGCCTGGTACAGCTCGATCAACTCCGCCTTGCCGGCATACGCCCGGTAGTCCACGGAGCCGCCGATCGACATGGCGGCAGCACGGGCGGCGACGTTCACACCCGCGGTATCGGGTCCGACGATGACGAGGGCGTGCGGCAACTTTGCGTGCTCCTTCAACTGTCGAAACGCTTCCAGGAGCAGCGGCACGTTACGCCGCCGCGAAAGCTTCCCAACGAACAGGAAAAACGGCGCCGCGGGAATGGCGAACCCTTTCCCGTTCGTTGCGGTGACCTTCGATTCGATTCCTCCGTTGGCGGGCCGAAACTCCGCATCGACTCCGGGGTAAACCACCTGAATATTCGCAGGGTCAGTTCCGTAATACCGAACCAGATCATCACGCGTGGACGCCGAGTTCGCCAAGACGAGCCGGGCCTGGCGGCAACTGTGATGAAAGAACGGAGTTGACCTCAGCCTCTCCGAGAATGAAAAGTCACCCGGCCGCGATTCATAGATGCCCAGGTTCGAAACAGCGCCCCCCTCGGCCAGGCTCCAAGGTAAGGTGTAGGGCGCGAAGATCAGGTCGAAGCCGCCCGTCATTGGGGGCAAAAGGGGGGGCAGAAGGATATTCTCCCAAAGCAGCGGCGGCAGCCGGCTCCCGATGACGCGCCACTCGACCAGTGGTCCGAATTCCTCCATCCGAAGATTGGGCGCGGAAGGCGTGAAGACGACAATGCAGGAGAAGCGCGAATCCCGCGCCCAATGTTGCAGAAGGTACTCCAGATAGCGGCCGACACCGGTGAGAGGTTCGCACAGACGGCGGCCGATGATCGCTAGCTCCACGGGCCGTCATCCTGTTCTTGCAGCGTCAAATCAAATCTGCCTTCAAGCCGGTTTTTTGAGGATGACCGCCACAAACTGCGCGCGCTCCAGCGGGCAAATCCATTGACCGATCGAATAGTGATGGATACCGAGCAGGACTTCGGTCAGCGCCAATACCAGGGGACGATCCATAATCCACGCACTGATCCGCACCATGCGGTCAACCTTCGCCGAGTGGCGCCGGAACTCGTTGTCGAAGTGTTTCAACATCAACCTCGGATGAAAAACCCCTGCCTCCATCTTGTAGAGGCGGACCAGCCGCAATCCATGCCGCTCAAAGCGCTCCGCGACCGCCGACGGCATCTCCAGACCGGCGTGGCCGTCGGGCTCAACGAAGTAGCGCTGATAAAGGTCCGGGTACTGTTTTGCAAATGTAACCAGGGGGTGGGCGCTGTCGGTTTCGACAACGTGGATGCTCTTGCCGCCGGGCTTGAGCACGCGGGCAATCTCCGACAGGACACCGTCTTTCTGGTCAGCCGGAACATGGCCCAGCACGTGCGACGTCACGACACAATCAACGCTGCAATCACGGAATGGCAGTGGAAACAGATTCGCCCTGGTTGCCAGATGGTAATGCTCAGCGCATTCCCCGAGCGCGGTCGGCGCGATATCGAGTCCGAGGGAGGTTTCCGAACGCGCGGCGAAAACCTCCCGGCCGCGGGCGCAACCGAGGTCGAGCAGCACTCCCCCGCGAGGGACGTAGCGGTTCCAGAAACGCCACTCTCGCCACGACCAGTAGGGAAGAAAGCGGAGGATCCATCCCTTGAGGCCCGCCGGATTGAGGTGATACGGAACATGATGCTGAACGTAGTCTTCGTAGAAGGCTTCAGGATCGTGGAAGCTTGGCGCGAAGGTCGGGGCGCTCATATATTTCCGGCTGGCTCTAGGCGTTCGCACCGCCGAATTCCTATTGTGCCCGATCTATGTACCGGGCGTATTGTTCAAGGTCAAATCCCTGGCAAGAAACTTGACACCGCCTGGTAAACTAAGAGCCGCGAAGGCGAATTCAGACACCGCTGCCGCGAGACCTCCTATGCCTCTGTCATCTGTCAACAGCAAAGCACTATCAGGGCCCCGGAAAGCAGTATCAGAGCCCCAGGCGGAAGCCTGGGGTCAAGAGGGTCAAGAGGGTCAAGAGGGAGATATTGTCAAATGTTGTGGATGGGCGAGGTCAGGCGGCGTTCTCCTGAACCATCAAACCGTCCTTGAATTCCTTTCCATTTAAGACATGCACAATCACTTCTGAACCGTTCAGGCGCCGCCAGTGGCGCTCGGCCTGGCGGGCCAGCATGAAGACCATCGTCAACGACGCTTCCCGGCTGCCGCACCCCTTCGTTCGCCGTTGCCGCAATCGCACCGTCGCAAAGGTGGACTCGATCGGGTTCGTCGTCCGCAAGTGCCCCCAGTGCTCGGCCGGAAAGTCGTAAAAAGCCAGCAGCACTTGGCGGTCTTTGTCCAGGCACTCGACCGCTTTGGGAAACTTCTTTTCATATAAGTTCTTGAAACAGTCCAGCTCGTCCTCCGCCGTCTGCCGGCTCTCGGCAAGATAGATGTCGCGCAGCGCCTGCTTGGCTTTGCCCTGCATGCTCCGCGGCAGCTTATGGAGCACGTTGGCCGTCTTGTGCAGCCAGCAACGCTGCTCCCGGGTCGCTGCATAGACCTTGCGCAAGGCCGCCCAGAAGCCCCTCGCGCCGTCGCCCACCGCCAACTTCGGCGGCAACTCGAGCCCCTGCCGTTTCAAGTCCTCGAGCAACTCCCGCCACGACAGCTCGCTTTCGCGAAAGCCGTCGTGCACCGCCAGCAGCTGCTTGCGGCCGTCTTCGAGCGCGCCCATCACAACCAGCAAACACTGCCGTTCATCGTCCAGACGGACGTTCGAGTAGATGCCGTCGGCCCAAATGTAAACAAACCGCTGGCCGCTGAGGTCGCGCTTCGACCAAGCCTCGTACTCGCGCCGCCAGACTTCTTTGAGACGCACCACCGTCGTCGCCGACAGGCCCGGAGCGTCAGGCCCCCGCAAGGTCTCCAGCGCCTCGCTGAAATCGCCCGTCGAGATCCCTTTCAGGTACAACCAGGGGATCAGTTCTTGGACGCTTTTCGTGCGCCGCAGGTACGGCGGCAGGATCTCGGAAGTGAAACGGAAGCGTTGGCCCCGCTCATCGACTCGGCGATCGTCGACTCGCGGGGCCCGGATCTTGAGCTGACCCGCGCCGCTGACGATGGTGCGCTCGCGGGCGTGACCGTTGCGCACCACCAGCCGCCGGCCGTCCTCGCCGGCTTTGTGCTGATGCGCTTCGATGTAGGCGCTCACTTCCTCTTCGATAGCCTTGACGAGCATCTGGCGTGCTCCTTGGCGCAGCACTTCATCCCAGGGCGAGGGTTTCTTTCCATCAATGACTTGGGGGTTGACTTGACTGCTGCTCTCAGCAGCTTCACACTGACTCATGGCGTATCCTCCTTGTTCCTTTCCAGGAAACGATTGAGTTGATTCCTCAACCGTCAGGATACGCCACCTTCCCTCAGCCGCTCATCCACAACTTTCGGTTATATCTCGTCAAGAGGGTCAAGAGGGGTCAAATACCCCCAAACGCAACACTGTTCACCAGCACCAAACGCCCCCCGCTCGCTTTCCGGCCAACTCGCCTGAGGGACGAAAAACAGACAGACCCGCACGGAAAACGGCCGCTTTGCGACGGCGTTTGCCAATGGACCGCTCATCACCCTCAAGTCAACCCGCTGAAAACAAAGACACTAGAGGTCGGCGTCCATACGAGATGCCCAAATCGGGGCATTTTTAGCCGAGGCCCTGCAGAAATCTGCAGAATACTGCAATTTCGTAAAGAAAATTTATACCTCACTCGACAACCTCTTTTGTTTCAATCACTGCAAAGGACCAGGACGTGGGCGCCACGGCGGAAGAGGAACGTGCACTAAGATCAAGTCTATAGAACGAAGAGGTTTTCCCTTGACAGATCACAAGTTGCAAATCATTCCGCTCGGCGGGCTGGGCGAATTCGGCATGAACATGCTGGCCCTTCGCTGCGGAGACGACATCATTGTCATCGACGCCGGCTCGCTTTTCCCAGGCGCGGAGCTGCTGGGAGTCGACGTCGTCGTCCCCGATATTTCTTTCTTGCTCGAAAACCGTGAGCAGGTTCGCGGACTGATTCTCACTCACGGCCACGAGGATCATATTGGCGCGACGGCCTATGTCTTGTCGCAGCTCGACATCCCGCTCTACATGACCAGCTTCACCGCGGCGCTGGTGGGCCGTCGTATCGAGGAACACGACCTCGAAACACCACCGACGATCCATGAAGTTCAGCCCAAGGACAAGGTCAAGCTCGGCTGCTTCGAAGTGGAGTTTATCAGCGTCACGCACAGCGTTCCGAACTGCACCATGCTGGCAATCCAAACTCCGCTCGGCGCCGTGGTTCACACCGCCGATTTCAAGGTCGACCCGACACCCGTCGATGGCGCGCTATTCGATCTGCATACGCTCGCCGAGTATGGCAAGCGAGGCGTGCTGCTGATGCTCTCGGATTCGACCAACGCCGACAGGGAGGGCTACACGCTCTCGGAGCGAGCCGTGCGGCCCCGGCTCGAAGAGATCTTCGCGCATGCGGATAACGGCCTTTACTTTTCCTGCTTTTCTTCGGCGATCCATCGAATTCAGCAAATCCTCGATGTGGCGTTGCAGGCCGGGCGGAAGGTCGCCTTCGTTGGGCGCAGCATTTCCGAGATCAGTGAGCTGGCGCATAACCTGGGACGCCTGAATATTCCCAACGGATTGCTGGTTCGTCCCGGCGACCTTGCCAAGTTGCCGCGCTCGCGGAGGACAGTAGTCATTGCCGGCAGCCAGGGCGAACCTTTATCCGCGCTTTCCCGCGCTTCGGTTGGCAAGCACCGTCATGCAGTCATCGAATCCGGCGACACGGTGGTGCTGAGCGCGCGCCAGATTCCGGGCAACGAGAAGGCCATCTACCGCATGGTGGACCACCTTGCACGGCGTGGCGCGAATGTCGTCTATGGCTCGATGAACCCGCCGGTACACGTCTCCGGGCACGCTTGCCAGGAAGAACAGAAGCTGCTGCTGAATCTGCTGCGGCCGAAGTACTTCGTTCCTGTTCATGGCGAGTATCGCCAACTCTCGCGGCATCTTGCCCTGGCAGCCGAGGTGCAAGGTTCAGGAATCGAGGGCTCTTTTCTATTGGAAAGCGGGGACGTACTCGAGATCGATTCCGAGGGCGCCCGCCGCCGCGATTCCGTCGCGGTTGGCCGCGTGTTGATTGATTCCGGGACGGGGGACGAGATCGTCGAAGAGATCGTCATCCGCGACCGCCGGCACCTGTCGGAGTTCGGAGTGCTGGTGCCGATCGTGGCGCTGAACAGGCACAGCGGCAAACTCGAAAGCGCTCCCGAGATCATTACCCGCGGATTTGTCGCCGGCGACGACGGAACGGAATTACTGGAGGGCGCGAGCGGGGTGGTTACCCGGACGATCGAGAATTCCTCGGAGGAAGAGAAAACCGACTGGGGCGTGATGGAAGAGAAGATCCGCGGGGATCTGAAGCGCTATATCAACCGCAAAACATCGAGCCGTCCCTTGATCCTGCCCGTGATCTTGGAGGTCTAGCTAGTTTGCGGCGCAAAATGCGTGATGCCGCTATTCGGGGACTGTCACCAGAACAATGAATTTCCGAATTCTGCGCCGCAAACTAGCTAGATCAACTTGCCTCATCCCCGGGCCGTTGCGAAACCTGCTGGTAGCGGCGCCCGAGCGCACCCTTTGCGGTCGCGGCTCTGTTTGAAGGCCTGTCGATGGAGCGGCCTCGGGAAAGCGGACTGGCGGCCGCGCGACCCTGGCATACGGGCCGAGACGCCGAAGGAGAGTTCCTAATGACGCCCGCGATGACCCTTTGTTTGCTGTCCGCCGGGGGCTTTTTGCTCACCGGCATGCTCCTCGGAGTCTGGAAGTATCACGGCATGATGACTCGCCCCGACCACCGAGCGCACATCTACGTCGATCAGGCTCATCGAGCAGCGCTGTGGTATAGCTTTGCCTCCATTGTGCTGATGACTCTGGCGGAGCACTGCGCCTTCGCGCAGACCGTTCAGTTGTGGGCCGCGGGCGTTACTCTGTTTCTGTTTGCCTCGGCGCTCGTGAGCTACATCGGGCACGGCGTCAAACAGGACACCGAGAACCAGTTCCAGGAACGCAACTTCACAACGACGTGGGCGATGTACGTGTTGATCGGGGGGAAGTCGCCGGAGTCAGCGTGCTTCTCGCTGGAGTCGTGGCAGGACTCCGGCAGGGCTGATGAGCCGTGGAAACCAATCTGCATCTAGCTAGGTCATCACCACGGGCGTGCTGTGACCAGATCCGACTAGAGACAACTACCGGGTAAAGCCAGCAGGTTCCCGCGCCGTTTGATCGGGCCGGAAGCCAGGCGCCGGCGGAATCGCTGATATCCCGGAACAACCCGATCGCACTCTTGCGGCTGCGGGCGCCGCACTGCAACTGACGTCGTCATGAATGGTAACGACCGAGTGGTGTTGGCAGCCTGCATTGCGAGCCTTCTCGCGATCGGTCTGGCCCTTGCAAACTGCTGGCTCCTTTTCGGGCTGGTGGTGGCCGTGCTGATCACCCTCGAATTCGCCCTGGGCTATGGGGCGCAAATCAAGCGTACCGCGGTTGTCATTACTTTGGCTGGAACCTTCGCCGCCCTTTGCCTGTTGCTCACCGGCGCGGCCTGGACTCACAATCCCGGCGAGCCCATTAAGCTGGTTCTGGGCTTTCCAATCGGGACGGCCTTTTTCGTCTACGGGCTGTGGCCCCTCAGTCTCGTCCCTTGCATTCTTCACACCCTGACCTTCGATCGCTCGATCTTGCCGGCCGAAAAGGTCCAAAAGCTGCTTGAAGAGTTTGGCGGCGAACGGCAGGGCTCTTGATGCCCATCGCCGACTCACCCATCATCGTCTTCTGCACGGTAGCCTACATGGCCATCTGCCTGGGCATCGGCGTCTGGGCGATGCGCAGGACACACAGCGCGGCTGATTTCTTCGTTGCCGGGAAAAGTCTGGGGCTCTTCGTCACCGTCATTGCCGGCGTATCGAGCATCACGAGCGGCTTCGGATTTGTGGGCGGCCCGGGGCTTGTCTTCGAGTCCGGCATGAGTTCGCTTTGGATGACGCTAGTCAGCGGCTTCACCGCGGCCGGGTCCTGGCTGGTGGTCGGGAAGCGCCTGCGCTTGATGGCCGAATTGAGGCCCATCTTGACGCTACCCGAGGCGGTTGCCATTCGCTACGGCGGGCGCGGCCCGCGGCTGGCGGTCGCGATTGCCGTGCTCCTCGGCGTGATCGGATATCTGGGCACCCAAGTCCTGGCGATCGGCATGGTGCTGGTTGTCATCCTGGGAGTGGATCTTCCGCTCGCCGTGCTGATTGGTCTCGGCGTGATTGCTTTCTACAGCATCGCCGGCGGAATCATTGCCGGCGTCTACACCGACCTGTTCCAAGGCATCCTGATGATCGGCGCCGCCGTGGGCGTCTTCTACTACGCGTTGAAACTGGGCGGCGGGCTGTCCAACATCACCTCCACGCTGTGGGAGATGAACCCCGATTTCATCGGCCCTTGGGGCTCGAGGGGGCCGGTCGCGGCGCTGAGCTGGTATTTGCTGTTCGTGCTGGGAAACATGGGGCAGCCGCACGGGGTGATCACGAAGTCTCTGATGCTGCGCAAGATTCGCGATCTGAAGTGGGCGCCCATACTGGCCTTTAGCGCGGCGATCTTTCTGCCGCTGCTGTGGATGATGATCGGGCTGACAATGCGGTTTCTGGTTGTCACGGGCGCACAGGCTCCCTTGGAGTCGCCCGACCTGGCGGCGCCGCTGTTCCTGCTCAACCACGCCCCGGAATGGCTGGCGGGCATTGTTTTCGCAGGGTTGCTGGCAGCGGTCATGTCCACCGCGGACAGCTTCGTAAACCTGGGCGCGGCGGCGATTGTCAGGGATATTCCCACGGCGATTTTCGGCAAGCCGCTGAAGCGGCAGTTGCTGGGGTCCAGGCTGACGACCGGAGTGCTGCTTGTCGTCTCGGCACTGTTCGCGCTCTACATGCAGAACCTCATCGCGCTGCTGGGAACGTTCGGCTGGGGAACGTTCGCGGCCGCCATCGTTCCCAGCGTCGCGATCGGATACAACTGGAAACGCGCGACAGCCAAGGCATGTGTCTGGTCGGTGACTATCAGCATCCTGCTCAACTTCACCCTCGAACTCATGGCTCGCCATGACGTTTATCGCCTGCCTCATGGGATGAGCGTGGGAGCTTTTTCGTTGCTTGTCTCGATTGTGACTTTCGTTGGAGTTTCTTGGCTGACGAATCCGCTGGGAAAGGAAGAGATTCCGGCGGATGTGAGAGCGGTGATGGAAGTCTGAACGCGCAGGACGTTTAGGCGGCCCCAGGCAGCAAAGGCAGCCTCCAAGAGCCTGATGTGTCTTCGCCTATGGTAAAATAAAAATTACCTGGCGTGGCCGCCATTCACGAATACGAGGACATCGAGGGGCGCCGGCCCTTCGGTCGTTGGTTCGACGCGTTGAACATCGAGGCTGCGGTGAAGGTGGAAACGGCGCTTGCGCGGATTGAGGCGGGCAATGTATCCAGCGTCAAAGGCGCTGGTGCGGGTGTATTTGAAATCCGTGTTCACTTCGGACCCGGCTACCGCATTTACTTTGGTAAGGATAGCGGCGCGTCATTGATTCTGCTCGCTGGCGGCAGCAAGAAGACCCAGCCGCAAGACATACTTACAGCGAAGCGGCGCTGGAAGAATTTCAAGAACCGGCGGCAAAAAGGCGCACAATAATCATTCGATGCCCCTCTCCCGTGACTTTACCGAAACTGTTCGAGAACGAGCTCGTTGCCAGCCGAAGTTCCGCCGAGCCCTGCTGAAGAATGCAGTCGAAGTTCTATTGAGCGGCGAAGTGGAAACCGGAAAAGCGCTGCTGCGCCGTTACGTGAACGCCACCGTTGGATTCAAGCGGCTCGCGCGAGAACTCGGAAAGCACGAGAAATCTCTCATGCAAATGCTGAGTCCGGCCGGCAATCCGCAGGCGCGGAATCTCTTTGGAATGATCGAGACCTTACAGCGCCTTGATGGGGTCGAGCTCAGTATCGTGGTCAGCGACCGCGGCCGAGCCGCGTAACAAGACAGTTTCTTATGGAAGAGTTCCCTCCCCAACTTTAGGATCAGCAGCAGCAAGCCCGACTCGCGTCCGAAGCGCCGATGCGAAATTGCAGCGAGGAACGCGGCTACTGCTTTTTCTTCTTGTTGCTGGTGTTGGAGGACAACTCCATCTGGAGGTCCGAGAGTTTCTTGCGAAGTTTCGCAATCTCGACGGGATCACGATCCGATCGCGCGCTCTTTTGCCACTCTTCGAGTGAGCGTTCCCAATGAGCCTTGGCCTCGCTTGGCTTGCCCAGCTTGAAGTAGACATCCCCCAGATGGGAAAGTACTGTCGGGTCATGCTTGTAGTGTTCGAGTGAACGGCGCAAGTAGCGTTCGGCCAGATCGAGCTTCTCTTGGCGATAGTAGACCCATCCCAGGCTGTCGAGGTAGGCGCCGTTATCAGGATCGAGGTCCAGCGCCTTTTGGACATAATCGTGAGCGTCGTCGAGCCGCTCGTTGCGGTCCGCGAGCATGTAGCCAAGGTAGTTCAGCGCCGATGCGTTGGTTGGGTCCAGAGCAAGCAACTCTCTGAATTTTTCCTCCGATTCTTCATACCGCTTTGCGCGTTCGAGCACGGATGCGTAACTAAACAACGCCGTTAGCCTCTGCCGCTCCGACTTGGAGTTTTCAAGCGCTTTGTCAGCAATCTTGACTGCCTCGTCGAAGCGCTTCCCTTTCTCATGGATCTGAACCAAAGAGAGATAGACCTGATGGTCTCGGCGGCTGCCGTCGAGAAGGGATTTCAGGATCTTGGCCCCTTTTTCTGTTTCCCCCGATTCAGCCAAAACCGTCGAGTAGAGTATGGCCAGAGGGCGGTTGTCGGGGAATTCCTTGCGAGCCTGTTTGGCAAGTTCGCGCGCTTTCTCATGTTCTTTCGCGTAACGGTGGCCATCGATCCTGTGCGCGAGTGAGCGGGGTTTGGCAGGGGAATCGATCTCGCCCATCTCCTTGAAAGCGTTATCCGCTTTCGCGAAATCCTCCCCTGCCCGGTAGAGAATGCCCAACTGCTCCAGAAACATCGCGCGGTTCTGCTTTTCCTGAGGCGAGTAATCGTCTTTCGCGGTGGCGTCAAGCAGGGCCAGCATGGCCTTGGTGGCATCAGCGGTTTTCCCCTCGGCCTCGAGAAGCTGCACCAAGTTGTACTTGATTTCCAGTGAATCCGGGGCCAGCTCCCGCGCCTTCAGCAGACTGTCCCGGGCTTCCGAATACATCCTCTTCTCGCGGTAGATTTGAGACATCCGCAGGTGGTTTTCGGGGTTCCTCGGATCCGCATCAACGAGAAGTTCGTACTGCTCGAGCGCTTTATCGTATTGCCCGGAAAGGACCAAATTATGGGCCAGACCGCGGCGGGCGGCCAGCGGATTGTCGCCGCGGCCGATCAGTTTTTCAAAGATTTCCGCGGCCTTGCGGAATTCGCCCGCTTGTTCGTAAGCCGTGGCTAACGCCGTCAGTTGATTGCGGCTGGCATCGCCGGCGGCCTGCACCTTTTCCAGGGCTTCAATTGCGCCCTGGGTGTCGCCCGAGTCCAGGTAGAGGAAAGCCAGGCTGGCCAACGCTTCCGACGAATCCGGTTCGAGTTCCAACAGATCCTTCAGGGCCTGCTCGGCTTTCTTCTTCTCTTTCGCCGCGCGGTAGAGATTAGAGAGTTGGAGCAATGACTCCTTATCGCTGCTATCGATCTCGCGAACTCTCTCGAATTTCTCAATCGCGCTGTTCAGGATTTCCTTATTGACCTCACCGCGCCGCCCGAAGGCATAGCGGCTATAGATCTGCCCCATCAGGCTCAGGATTTCAACGTTGTCGGGATCGCGTTCCAGCACCTTATCGGCTTCGGCCACGGCGTCGTCCAGGCGGTTCGACCGGGCGTAGAGCTGCATCAGCCCCTGATGCAAGATATCGGCGTTGGGGTCCGCCTCAATCGCTTTCTGATACTCATCAACCGAGCGCTTCAAATACTCGCGGTTCATGTGTTCAACGGCGAGCTGCTCGTAAAGATGTGCCAGCGCGTAGTGGTAGTAAGCCGTGGCCCGATCCGGAGCGGCGGAGCTATCGCCGGGCTGCTGGGGAGCCGCGCGCAGGCTCAGCGCACTGGCAAAACATGTCACCAGGAGCCAAAAAATCAACAGTCGCGGCAATCTACGTTGCATCGCTTTCACGCCAACTCCTTGGACCTCCCCTGAAAGGCAAGTTCCGACTGGTTTCAGTATAACCCGAAACAACAGGACGGCTGCGGTACTTCATGCGTTGCGGGTGTTCCTATTTACGTAGTGCTTGCCTCGCCACCTGCGAGTCGTTCGGCACACCAGGCACGATCTTGGATGGGTCGCATTGCTTCGCGGGCCAAACTCTCTAAGTCTCCGCTTCCCAATGCCTCCGCTACAATGGGCTTAGCCGTGAAGATGTGTATTCTGCTTCTGATTGCGTGTCTCGCCGCGTTACCGGCGCGCTCGGCTGAACTCTTTCCATTGGAAGAGGTTCGCGCCGGAATGCAGGGTACCGGACGGACCGTCTTCAGCGGTCAAGAAGTCGAAGAATTCGCAGTGGAGATTCTCGGCGTGCTGGAGAATGTCGGCCCCAAGCAGTCCATCATTCTAGGGCGACTCTCCGGCGGGCCGTTGGAAAGAATGGGCGTGATGGCCGGCATGAGCGGCAGCCCTGTCTACCTGGATGGCAAGCTAGCCGGCGCCGTAGCCTACTCCTTCCCGTTCACCACCGAGGCCATCGCGGGTATCCGGCCGATCCACGAAATGATCGCCGGTTTGGCCAACGAGCCTGCCAGCCCAAACGCCGGAATCAGAATCCCTTCCCCGGAGGTATTCGGCGGTGCCGAGCTGTATGCCGCCGGACTCTATACCGCCGAACTGGGATCGATCGAAGCCGCTGCCTGGATGCTGCCGCCCGCCGCTAAGGCAATTGGGACGGAGCCGCGGCTCGCGCCGGTTGCGACTCCCGTCAACTTGGCCGGTTTCTCCGAGCGGACTCTCGACGTGTTCGGCCCTCATTTGCGCAAGCTCGGTCTGCGCCCGATGCAGGGCGTGGCTGGCACGAGCCGCAGCGGAGACACGGAACCAGGGGAGGCGGCTCTCAAGCCCGGATCCATGATCACCGTGGCGCTGATCCAGGGCGACATGGAAGTGAGCGCCGCCGGTACGGTGACTCACATCGACGGAGATCAGGTTTACGCCTTTGGGCACCGCTTTTTGTCGGCCGGCCCGACGCAACTGCCCTTCTCGCGCTCGAACGTCATTACCCTTGTTCCAAACCTGAGCAACTCGTTTAAGATCGCCGGCACAGGCGCGCTGCTGGGATCGATCGTCAACGACCAAAGTGCCGGGATCGTCGGCCGCCTCGGTCAGCAACCGAAGTTGGTCCCGGCCCGAATCAAGCTGGCCTCGCGTCGCACGGGCCAACATCAGTACGCGCTTCAACTCGTCAACGACCGCTATCTCACGCCCTATTTGTTACAAATGGCGGTGTTTTCGGGCGTAGACGCCACCGAGCGCCAAGTTGGGGCATCCACTCTTCGCGTGTCCGGCGCCGCGGAATTCAGCAACGGTGTTCCGGCGCTCAAGCTCGATAACGTGTTTAGCGGATCCAATACAACCGCGCTTCAACTGGCCACTTCAACGGCGCTGTTGCTTTACTATGCGCTGGAAAGCAACGATGTTTCTTTAGAGCGGATTCACCTTGATATCGAGTCCGCCGACGAAGAAAACTGGCTGGAGATCGACCGCGTTTGGAGCAGCAAAACCCGAGTGCGGCCGGGAGAAGTCATTGAGCTGTCCGCCGCCCTCAAGAGACCAGACGGAACGGAAACGGTTCGGACAACCGGCTACCGCGTGCCGTCAGGCGCCGCGCCAGGGCAACTGCAGATTACTTTTTCCGACGCCAATTCGCTGAATCTCTTAGAGTGGCAAAGCCTGCTCGGGCTGCGCCGCTCGAAGGACCCGGCTCAATCAATCGAAGCTCTCAACCGCATCCGCCGCAATGACGGGCTGTACGTGCGGGTGTGGCGGCCCCAGCAAGGCTTCCGATTCAACACCGAGCGATTGCCCGCGCCGCCGGCTTCGATCGCAGCCATTCTTTCGCCGGCAACGGGAACCAGCGCCGGATCGGCCGCGGATTGGCAATCGGTGCTGGACGAGTTTGCTATCGGCGCCGGATTAGAGGTCATCCGCGGTAACGTCACGACGAAAGTCACGGTAATTGAATGATTCGCCCAAACCCAGCGTCGCGACCGTTAGCCGCCCGTGGCAGAAGCGCTGCAACAGCGAAAAAGCGGGACTGTCACCGGGCGAAAAAGGGGGACTGCCACCAATTTCCGTTTCCTCAAACCATTCAAGAATCTGCGCTGAATCGAAAGGAAATTGGCTGGCTGTCCCCTTTTTTCGCGTCCTCGGCCCTGCTGATTCATCTTCTGCTGATGATTCATGTCAGCGGTTCCACCCTGAGCGGGGCCTCGACCAAGGTTTGGGAACTCAGTGAATACAAAGATTTTCTGGCGGGCAAGTTCGAAAACATTTCGCTCAGTCAGGAAGCGGGCTTAACGATCGCACCCGCCCTGACGCCGCTGTTTTCCTCTGACCAGCCGGTCATCTGGAACGTCGCGATCGCACGCGACGGAACAGTTTATCTCGGAACAGGTCATCAGGGACGCGTCTATAAGGTTGACAAGGCCGGCAAGAGCAGCCTTTTTTGGAGCGCGCCCGAGATCGAGGTTTTCGCCCTGGCCGTGGCCTCCGACGGCTCGCTCTACGCCGGGACGTCACCGAACGGCAAGGTGTATCGCATCGATCGCGAGGGCAGAGGAGAAGTGTTTTTCGATCCGGAACAGACCTACATCTGGTCGATCGTCATCGCTCTCCCGACAGACAAGAAGGACGTCAACCATCCAGAATTATTTGTGGCAACCGGCGATCAGGGCAAGATTTACCGCGTGGATTCAAGTGGTGAGGGAAAGCTTCACGCCGACACGAAACAACGGCACGTCGTGAGCCTCGCGCTTACACCCCAGGGGTCACTTCTGGCAGGCACCGATCCGAACGGCATCATCTACCGCATTGAAAAAAGCGGCAAGCTCTTCGCGCTTTACGATTCAGAGCTGCCGGAAGTTCGCGCCCTCCAGGTAGCCCCCAACGGAGACATCTACGCAGCGGCCATGGGGGGCGGTGTTTCACAAATCACGCAATCGGTCTCGTCGGCTCAGACATCCGCGGCCTCATCCGCTACGACTACGATTAACGTCACGGCCGCCGCGGATTCTCCGCCTGGGCCCGGAGGCGCCAAGCCCCAGCCGTCCTCCAGCAAGCAGGTCACAACGCAGCCGGTCGTAACAATTTCTCAACCTGTGATTAGTTATGCGGGTATGGAGAAAACTGCTCTCCTCAGAATTAGGCCGGACTTGGCCGCCGACAAACTGTGGACGTCCACCGAAGAGAACATCCTGGCTTTGAGCCTGACCGGTCAGGACTTCAAACCCGTTTTCGCCACTGACCGTGGCGGCAGAATATACCAACTCGAAGGCGAGCGTACCGCGAGGCTGCTCACCGAGTCGGACCAGGAACAAGTGACCCATTTGGCGCCGGGGCCCGAGGGCCTGCTCGTCGCCGCCGCGCATTCAGGACGGCTAAGCCGTTTGGAAAACTCACTGGCGGCGGCGGGAACGTATAGGACAGCGGTCCACGATGCCAAGACGATCTCCCGATGGGGAAGGCTGAGCTGGAACGGGGCCGGCCTGGACGCTGCCCCGGTTGAGTTTCAAACCCGCAGCGGGAATTCTGCCCGGCCGGACGATAGTTGGAGCGACTGGTCCGAGAAGATCACCGCCGAGGACGGAAAAGCTGCCGCGGGCTTTACGGGGGGAGCAATTTCCTCTCCGCCGGCGCGATATATCCAGTGGCGGGCAACGCTGCGAAATGCTGACGGCCGCTTGCCGCGGTTACGCACAGTGCGGTTGGCATACCTTCCTCAAAACTCGGCGCCTGTCATCAGAAGTGTCACGGTCACGGGCTCAACCTCTTCAAGTTCAAGTGAATCCGGAACCGCAAGCACCGCCGGCGCCGACGCAAGCGCGGCCTACAGCATCACGGTCAGCGCATCGGGGGCTGAATCACCCCAAGCAGCCGCTGGGAACTCCCAGACATCGGTCGGTGGCAGCGGCAAGAAGATGATGGCTGTCTCTTGGCAAGCCGAGGACGCCGATGGCGACAAGCTGATCGCCACGGTCAGCTTCCGCGAAGACCAGGAAAGCGAATGGAAGGTCATCAAGAAGGATATTACTTCCTCAAACCTGTCGATCGAGAGCGAATCGTTGGCGGATGGAATCTACCGCTTTCGCGTAGAGGTTTCGGATAAGACGGCGAATCCTCCCGACACAGCCCGGCGCGCTGAAAAGGTCAGCGAGCCAATTTTGGTTGACCACACGCCGCCGATCGTTTCCATGCAGCCAATCGAGGGAAGAACGTCGGTAAGGTTTGAGGCCTCGGATGCTTCGTCCACCATTCAGCAAGCCGAGTATTCGGTTGACGCCGGGCAGTGGATTCCTGTTTTCGCTGACGACGGCATCACGGACTCCAGCTCCGAGACGTTTACCGTCGAACTGGGAGATTTGGACGAAGGCGAGCATTTGGTGACCATGCGAGTGAGGGACCGCGCCGGAAACGCTGGATTGGGCAAGGCGATTGTTCGGGGAAGGGCGATTGTTCGCTAGCGCAGTGCGCCAGCCAGGCCGCAGACTGATCTCGTGTATCTGTTCCAATGGTGGACGCCACGTGATGTGGCGCAAGCTCTTAGCTTGCCGCGTCGACATTCGTGCCGGCGCCTAGCATTTTGCAGCAGAAGCTTGGCTGAGCAATCAAGAGCCGTCACCATGAGAAACCTATTCGCCGCCATACTGTTCTTCACCGCCCTGCTGCCGGCGCAACAGAACCGGCTGCTCGTGATCTCGATCGACGGGCTCGACCACCGCTGGCTGCGCGACGCCAACGAATTGGGAGTCAAAATCCCCACCCTCCGGCGGCTGATGAAAGAAGGCGTTCGCGCCGATGGAGTCGTCGGCATCGTCCCGACAGTGACTTGGCCCTCTCACACTACGATGATCACCGGCGTCAGCGCCCCCAGGCATGGGATCATTTCCAATAACCAGCCGGACAAGCCGGGACACCGCTGGTGGTACGTCAGCTATTTGAAGACACCGACTCTATGGCATCTGACGCACGCCAACGGGCAACGATCAGCAGCCGTCTGGTGGCCGGTGACCGTAGGCGCTGACATCGACTTCAATCTGCCGGAATTTTGGGAAGACCCTGACTACTACCCGCGGCTGCTGGCGCCGGTCGCCTCACACAGCACATCGGGACTCATCGGCAGAATTCGCGAGGCCTACCCGGCGTTTGGCAAAACCCACTTCGACGACCACCAGAAAGCGCTGGCCACTCGATACATACTGGAAGCCGAGAAACCGGTCCTGTTCCTCCTGCACTTGGGCGACTTGGATTCGGCGCAACATGCAACAGGCGCTTTCTCCGCCAATGCGAAAGCGACTCTGGAGCACCAGGACGAGCTGATCGGCAACATCCTCGAAGTCCTGCCCGATCGAACCTTCGTTGTGATTGTCTCCGACCACGGTTTCGAAACCCAGGAGCTTGTCCTGCGGCCCAAGGTGTTGCTTGCCGACGAAGGGATTCAGGCAGACGTGTTCATGGGAGAGGGTCTCTTCGGCGTGACTGACCCGGGGGCGGCCAAGTATTTTCGCTCCCTGGCCGGAAAACCAAAGACCGGAATCGCACGCGAAGTGCCGATGGCCGAGGTCCGCGCTATGGCTCCAAGCCTGGCTCATTGGCGAGCAGCGTTCGAGCCCGTCATCGGAGTTACGGCTAAGGACGAGGGAGTTACGGCTAAGGACGAGAGCGGGGTCGGCCCCGTGGGACTGGGCGACCAACAGGGCCATCATGGGCTGTGGCCGACGCGGTCCGACTATCGGGCGTCGTTTGTTCTTTGGGGCCCCGGCATCGAGCCTAAGGTCATACCCGAGATATCGATGCTCGACATCGCGCCCACCCTGGCGGACATCCTCGGCGTCAAGCTTCCGGAAGTCGAAGGGCAATCGCTTTGGGGCGCGGTTCGCTCACAGTAAGACTGGAGTGATCGATCGTGGCTGAGTACACGGAAGAACATGCCAAGACGGGACTCGACGCCGAGCTTCCCGAGTTGGAAACGTGGCCCAACCAGTACCAGGGCTACCGCATCAAGATCGAGATTCCCGAGTTTACTTCCGTATGTCCAAAGACGGGGCTTCCCGACTTCGGCAAGCTGACCTTGGAATACGTACCCGGCCAGCTTTGCATCGAGCTAAAGTCGTTCAAGTTATACGTGCTGGCGTATCGCGACTTGGGGATATTCTACGAAAACGTCGTGAACCGCATGCTGGCCGACGTCGTGCGCAGCATCAGCCCCGTGACCGCAAGCTTGACCGGAGAGTTCACGCCCCGGGGCGGTCTGCGCTCGACCGTGATTGCCGAATACAGCCGCGCCGCCCGCGACTAGCCTTCGCGTGGCGCACGCAGTCATGCCTGCCGTGTCGCCATTCCTGGCGGCATACACGTAGACACAACGTCGAAACGCAGATACAGCGGCGCGGACGGCAGTCCGCGCTCCCGGCGACATCGCTCCCACACCGGCCGTCAGGTACTGACAAACGCTCGCTGGATATCCGCTAGATAAGAACTTCCCAGCCCTCGCGGAAGGACCCCCTGGCCGCCTGCTCCCACATCTGAAGCGCCTGAATCGCAAGGACCGCTGTCGCCGGATTGTAATGCTGCACCGAAGGCCTCGTGCACACCGACGGCTGGGGATACCGCCATGAAGTCAGCTTTCAGAGCAAAAGCGAAACCGCCATCGACCTTGGGATCCGCTGATTGGACCTGCAATTCTTCGATTGCCGCCGCTTCATTTTCGGCTTGCTGGAAGTCCAACTCCATAACCCCCAGGCGGTCAGCGTAAAGCCGCAGCCGCAGTAGTTGCGCAATGACGTCACAGCGGTAGTATTCGTGCCCAATTTCCTGTGAGGTATTTTCAATCTCCAGGAGTCCATACTGCAAAGCGCGGCTGCACTCTTGATCCAGCCCAGCCTCCGGCAGCAGGCCCTCGAGAAAGTAACAATAGCCGTGAAGGCGGCTCATCATCCTTTCGCTGTCCGAGTCGGGCTCCAGAAAACTTTCATAACGCTTCAAAGTCCATTTGAGAAGATCTTCTCCCATTGCTTTGAATTCGTAGAGTCCCGTGGCCTCGGTCAGTTCGAGAAAGATCGGCATGGCCTTGAGGTGGTAAACCTGCGCCTGTAAAGACCAAGGTTCGTCCGCCTCATACGGCATGTCACGGGCAATGTCATGAACCGGAAAAAAAGATCCGTCCATTCGCGACAGGTTGCGCTTGATTCCGATCCCGCATTTTTCCGCGCATTCGAGGTACGCCGAATTCTTCGTCGCCCGCCACAAATCGATCAGCGCTCGAATCGCAATCAAACAATCAAAGAAATAAGCCCATTTTCGCGGATTGTTTTCCGCGGCGTCCAGGTCGGAGAGGAACAGCTCCGCCTCCATGTCGAACGATTTTTCGACGAGGATGCGCCCGGCAGCCGTCGCTTGTTTCGGCGGGCTTTCTCCCGGGTATTCGGCGCATCGCAAGAGGCCGCTAATGAAATAGCCTGTCGCGACAGTCGAAATGCCTTCGTACTGACCCTCGGGCGCCCGGTAGCAACGCGCCAGACCGCCGGATTCATCTTGAATCCCGGAGCGGGTGAGCCAGCGCAGGCCGGAATGAATACGAGCGTTCATGGCAGGCAAGTAGAACAGAATAGCATGGGGTTACCCGCCACTCACCGGGATACGGTTCTCCGCGGGAACACCGCTGCCACGAGGGCGCCCGGCGGACCTGCTCGCGCGAAGCTTCCCTTCATGCACGTGCTCTTTCAGACGTTTTTCCGCGGCCTGGATGGACGGGTTGGCTCGCCGTACTGGTGCCGCCGGGCAGACCACTTGGCGCTGAAGTACTCACCCAAATCGACCTCGCCTTCCATCGTATCGCCCCGCGCCTTGCCGTCGAATGTGAAGCGGAAGGAGGCTCCCTCCCAGCGATGCCTGCTCGAAAAATGAACCTGCTCGCCGCTGACCCAGCCTTTCAGGTCGCCGCCGGTGCGGTCGCCCCGATGAGAACCCACTAACTCGTCGCCCTCCTGCTCGATGAACAGCGTGTGGCGAGCCGGCGAGAGCGTGTAGTCGATTTCGACTTCCCACTGTCCGCCGATCTTCGCCCCCGGTCCACGCGGCGTGACATCTTGGGGTTTCGCCGGAGTCGACAGTTTTCCGTGAAGGGCCTCCGCGACAACCTTGGCGTCGCCCGGCTGCATCTGCCATGGCATGACCGTCACCGTGCTTTCACCACCCTCGCGGCGGTTGCCCTTGCCTCCGGCTAGCACGATCTTCGGATCTGCGTCCCAAAGCTGCTTTTCCACCTCCTCGCCGTATACCCCCAACTTGGCGCTGTCCCAACGGACCTCAAGACGTGGCGAATTGTTTGATAAGCCCCTCGGCTGCAGCACTTTCGTGGAGACGCCGGCCACGCGTTTGACGCTGCGGGCGATCTCGTCCAGCCGGCTTTCCCAAGCGCGCCACTCGGCTTTGTGATCGCGCTTGACCCACATTTCGACCGCGGCCAGCATGCCCATAATGTCCTCTTTGCCGATTTTCATCGGGCGGCCGAGGGCGTGGTGCGGAGAGGAGTTCGTCCAGGCCGCGCGGATGAGGTCTTTGCGCCCGATCAGCAGGCCGGCGCTCTGCGGCCCGCGAAGCGCTTTGCCGCCGCTGTAGGCGACCAGGTCCGCCCCGCGCCGCAGGTGAACGTTGGGAATCGTCAGGTTTTGGGCAGCCGCGTCGACCAGCACGGGAACTCCCCGCTGGCGTGCAATCTTGGAGATGGGCTCCAGTCCGAATGGCCCGCGATCTTTGGGTGTGGCGAGCACCATGACCATCGCTGTGCGCGCGGTGATAGACCGTCTTAGTTCTTCGAGGTTCGATACGGTCACCATCTTGACTCCGGCCATCCGAACGGCGTGGTCGTAGACATTGCGCGAGTAGTCAGGCGCGACGATTTCGTTCTTGAGGCCGCTCAGCTCCGGCAGCCGCTGGATCTTTTCCGGATCGCCTCCAGCAATGCACCCCGCCGTGGCGTGAGTCAGCGCCGCGGCGCAGCCGCAGGTGACGATCGCCGACTCCGCGCCCGTGATCTCGGCAATGCGCTTCCCGGCCGCATCCATCAATTCATCAATGTGGACATAGTGCTTGGAAGCTTCAAACATCGCCTGCTTCACTTCCGGCAGGCTCAGCGAGCCGCTGATGATGGTGAACGTTCCCTTGCAGTTGATCACCGGCTTCACGCCGATCGATTCGTACAGCCCGGGGCCAACCTGCAGTGCGGCCTTGGCGGGCGTGCGGGACCCGCTTAAGGAACCCAACAGCGCGGCCAGCCCACCTTGGTAGAACAACCCCCGGCGCGTGACGCCGTTTTGCAGGTGATTCAGGCAGTCAATAACTCCACTCTTCTTCACGACGACCTCCGTTTTCAGCGCGTCGCGCTCGCACGGCGACGCGCTAGTAGTATAGTCCTTGAGCGAGTCAGGAATAATTTCCAGTAAGGAGGAAATCTTTATGGATCGAAGAAATTTCTGAAGTTTTTCGGTACTCGCGGCGTGATGGACGCCACGCGCTGGAGCGAATCGTTCAAGCTGCTTGGCGCTGGGTGGAGAACGAAGACCGGCTCGCCGCTGACGCCAAGATACCCGAGGCCGAAAGCACGCCCCACATGCTGAACTTCTTGGAATACATCCGGACCCGGCAGGAGCCCAACGCCCCGATCGAAGCCGGCTACAAACACTCGGTCGCCGTAATCATGCCGGATGAAAGCTTGATGCGTGGCCGCCGGATCGTCTACGACTCGCAAAAACGCCAAATCCGGGAGGGCTAGTTCAGAACTCCGCCAGGGAGGGGGCCCCTCGGGCGAGGAGTCCGCCACTCATTCCCAACGGGCACTCCGGCTGTCCAGCTCTTGGCGGGAAGCGGTTGGGTGGTTTGTTCATGCGGGCCTTTGAGGTGGCTTCCTGGTGGCGCGGGCCTCCTGGCCGGCAGGGCCGGCGTCCGCGCCGGCCTATTCTTGTCTATCGTCACTGATTCCGAAGCAGGCAGCCACATTCGATCGTGCTGGATCTCGACATGCGGTTCGCACTGACGTCGGCCGGCCTATTCTTGTCCATCGTCACTGATTCCGAAGCAGGCAGCCACATTCGATCGTGCTGGATCTCGACGTGCGGTTCGCACTGACGTCGGCCCGGAGGCCGACGCAGCCCGCCGGGAGGCGCGCGCCACCTCACGCCGACCGCATCTCCGGTTGGGCAAAGATCCAAACTCGCGGGACCGGCAAGATGGGTCCCCGCGGCGGTCTGCGGTGATTTTTTGGGGCGCTTCGCCCAGTTCCAGTCGTTCCGGCAACCTAAAGCAAGTCAGCATGAGGCCCAAGCAATTCTAGACTGCTGGGATGAGGTACTTGCGCGGGCCCTTGTGCGGATCATACAGCCGCCTGCACATGCGCTCTGAGTTGTTGACGGGCTTCGTGCAACAGAATTGGGAATAGTGTTGAGGGCTCAAACTATAGGGTGCTCTGAGACGCCAGATAAGCTCCACTTCCAAATCAATTTGCCCCGCATCGAAATGGGTGGGGACATGAAAACTCGACGCCCGAGGGGCGGCGCATGACGGGAAAGGTGTGTCAACCTCATTGCCTAGTTCGATATGATCAGGGTCGTAATGCCTACAGCGGTACGAAGAATCGATAGCCACGCTCGCTCTGTTGGCGAGATATTGAGGAGCCCACTGTCATATCGAGTTCCCGTCTATCAGCGAGATTTCGCTTGGACGGATGAGGAAATCGAGACCATTGGGGCAGACCTGCTACGGTCTTTTGAAGAAGACCACGGTGAGTACTTTTTGGGAGCGATCGTTCTGAGCCGGGTCGACGACGAGAAGGTGCGGGAGGTTGTGGACGGGCAGCAACGCTTGGTGGCTTTGTCAATGCTCTTTGGCATCATCTCCAGGGAATGGGGCCGCCGGGATGATGCAACCCGCCAGATGGGCGTCTTCCGTGACTATCTTGGCACTGAGGACCGCAGAACTGGTGACACAAACCCGAAGTTGACGCTGAATGCTAACAACGACTCCACGTATCAGAAAATCGTCGTACAGGGTGGGCAGATCGGTCCGTCCGACCGACGAACGCTCAATTACTCGAATCGCCTGATCGCAACAGCATACGACCGCCTGAGCAAGCAAGTTGCAGACTGGCTTGAGGGCAACCACGATCAGGAATCCGCTCTGATTGATGTTGAGGAATACCTTGCCAACAACACGAATCTGATAGTCATTGACGTCGACAACGACGCAGACGCCTTCACGATCTTCGAAACGCTGAACGACAGAGGTTTAGCTTTGGCGGTTTCGGATCTCGTGAAGAACTATCTGTTCTCCAAGTCCGGAAGCCGAATAAATCAGTTTCAAAGCGCCTGGGGAGAGATTTCGCTGCTCGTGGGATCCGAACACGTGACGCAGTTCCTGAGGCACTATTGGTTGTCCCGGTACACCGGCGTCGTTCGTGAGCGCGATCTGTATCGCGCCTTGCGGCAAGAAGTGAAGGGCGCTACGAAGGCTCGAAAAACGATGGAGGAGCTTCGCGCTTCATCCAGCCTGTATGCGGCTTTGTTGAATCCGGAAAGTCCTGCCTGGACTCAATACGCCCCAGACGCACGATCGTATCTTGAAGCGCTGATAACATTCTCGGTCACCCAGTACAGACCCGTTGCGCTAGCGGCTATGGAGACGCTTGAGCATTCTGCGGTCACGAAAATCCTACGGGTCCTGATGGTTACGTCTTTTCGTTACACTGTCGTCTCCGGTCTTGGCACGGGGAACCTGGAACGGATCTATGCAGCGGCGGCATTGTCTATTCGGAATGGAGAGTGCCGTAGTGCGAAACAACTGTTCTCCCGGCTTCGGCAGATTTACGTGGACGACGACAAATTCTGCGCCGACTTTTCCAGTAGGAGTTTTTCAAAGGCACCCATCGCACGCTACGTCTTGGGCCAGATCAACGACCACATGGAAGGCGATCCAGAGCACACCGTTGCTGAGTCAAGCGGGCGAATCACGTTAGAACACATCATGCCGAAGAATCGGGGCTCCGAATGGGCTTCGGTGGATGAAGAAAAAGCTGCGGAAGCCGTAGATCGGATAGGCAATCTGACGCTCCTTGAGAAGGGCAAGAATCGTGGGATCGCCAATGCAGCCTTTTCCACGAAACGCAAGCAGGCCTTCAGCCAGTCGAGTCTGCAACTCAATGAACAGCTCGTTCACTTGACCTCATGGACCGTAGACTCGATCGAAAAGAGGAGTGCCGAACTGACCAAGATAGCAGTTTCCATCTGGCATCTCGACTTCTGAGTTCCGCGCGCGGTTCCGGGACGGCACATAGGTGACAGCACTTCTCTGCCCGACTATTATGCTACATAAGGGACGTTGTGTTACACTGCGGATCCCAATCTGTGAAATCCGCGAAATCTCTGAATCAGTCACGGAACTTTCAGATTTTTATTCCCTTTGATAACAACAACATCCTCTCCCCGGCGCCCGGAACTCCGCCCCCCGTCCGCTACAATGGAAACAGAGAGAAAGTAATCGCGGACTCTCCCAAGCGCCGGCGGCAACGTGTCGGGAGACTGCGGCACAACAAGAAAGCATTCGCGTCACCAAGAAGCGCCGCGAATCAAAAAGCGACGCCATTCAAAAAGCGCCGCGAATCACCACCTTATTGCACGTAATACGGCACAGTCTGCCACGCTCGGAGGCCGGAGAGAAAGCGGATCATCATGAATAAGTCATTGATTCTTATACAGCTTACGGACAATCCTGCAGTTCCGAGCCCGGCCGAAAAAACCCCAAAACTCTGCCATTCTCTGCCATTCTCTGCCATATTGTTAGCTAACCCATAGAAAACAAATAACTTACAAGAATGGCACACTCGGGGCGTTCAGGATAGGTAACTCCCAGGCGCCGGGCCACTTCCTCCCCAAGCTCGGCCATTTCTTCTTTGTTCAACCGCACGTCGGTGATCAGTCCACCGCACCGGGGGGTACGGGGGGATTGTATCGCCACACGCCAAACCTTGACACTTTTGTTACGTTGTTGCCTCAATCAGAACAACTAGGCACCCGGCTGGCCCGATGCGCCAATCCCCTCAGCGCAAGACTGGCAAGATTCGCTGGATACTCCTTCGCGACTCTCGCTGATTCTGGGTGCATCCCCAGAATCAACCCGAAATTTCCAGTTTGGACTTTGCCTCGGTGATGGTACATCGCTTGCGGCCGGGAACGCAAGCTGGGTGGTGAAACATTCCTTCTTGCAGCACGTCATGACGAACCTGAGGGCCGACGGACGCGCCCCGGATCTCTGCTGGTAGACGCCGTCTTGAAGGCCCGGCCAAAAACCGTCCAGGCTTTACTGGCGGCGTCCTTCGGCGAATCTGTCCCGTGTGCCAGCCCCCGCCGGTATTACTACCGCTGGCGCCAAACCCTGCACCAGCCGCCACACCGGGCATCAAAAGAACCAGATCAGCCGGACGTCGCTCCCGACGTAGACGTTACGTTCCCACCATCCCAGGTTCTCGCATCAATGACAGCGCCAAGCTGCTGCTGGCGGATACCCCCTTTCCGAACAGGTGAAGACACTCCCGTTACAGGGATTCCCAATAATCTCTTGGCCGGCGGTAGTAACACGACATTGACCACTACCAACGCGACCCTCGGCCACAATTACATCGTTAGCCCGACCATGCTGGTGCATGAGATATAACCAAAAGTTGTGGATGAGCGGCTGAGGGAAGGTGGCGTATCCTGACGGTTGAGGAATCAACTCAATCGTTTCCTGGAAAGGAACAAGGAGGATACGCCATGAGTCAGTGTGAAGCTGCTGAGAGCAGCAGTCAAGTCAACCCCCAAGTCATTGATGGAAAGAAACCCTCGCCCTGGGATGAAGTGCTGCGCCAAGGAGCACGCCAGATGCTCGTCAAGGCTATCGAAGAGGAAGTGAGCGCCTACATCGAAGCGCATCAGCACAAAACCGGCGAGGACGGCCGGCGGCTGGTGGTGCGCAACGGTCACGCCCGCGAGCGCACCATCGTCAGCGGCGCGGGTCAGCTCGCCCCGCGGGTCGACGATCGCCGAGTCGATGAGCGGGGCCAACGCTTCCGTTTCACTTCCGAGATCCTGCCGCCGTACCTGCGCGGGAAGATCCGGGCCCCGCGGGTCGACGATCGCCGAGTCGATGAGCGGGGCCAACGCTTCCGTTTCACTTCCGAGATCCTGCCGCCGTACCTGCGGCGCACGAAAAGCGTCCAAGAACTGATCCCCTGGTTGTACCTGAAAGGGATCTCGACGGGCGATTTCAGCGAGGCGCTGGAGGCCTTGCTGGGGCCTGACGCTGCGGGCCTGTCGGCGACGACGGTGGTGCGTCTCAAAGAAGTCTGGCGGCGCGAGTACGAGGCTTGGTCGAAGCGGGATCTGAGCGGCCAGCGGTTTGTTTACATTTGGGCCGACGGCATCTACTCGAACGTCCGTCTGGACGATGAACGGCAGTGTTTGCTGGTTGTGATGGGCGCGCTCGAAGACGGCCGCAAGCAGCTGCTGGCGGTGCACGACGGCTTTCGCGAAAGCGAGCTGTCGTGGCGGGAGTTGCTCGAGGACTTGAAACGGCAGGGGCTCGAGTTGCCGCCGAAGTTGGCGGTGGGCGACGGCGCGAGGGGCTTCTGGGCGGCCTTGCGCAAGGTCTATGCAGCGACCCGGGAGCAGCGTTGCTGGCTGCACAAGACGGCCAACGTGCTCCATAAGCTGCCGCGGAGCATGCAGGGCAAAGCCAAGCAGGCGCTGCGCGACATCTATCTTGCCGAGAGCCGGCAGACGGCGGAGGACGAGCTGGACTGTTTTAAGAACTTATATGAAAAGAAGTTTCCCAAAGCGGTCGAGTGCCTGGACAAAGACCGCCAAGTGCTGCTGGCTTTTTACGACTTTCCGGCCGAGCACTGGGGGCACTTGCGGACGACGAACCCGATCGAGTCCACCTTTGCGACGGTGCGATTGCGGCAACGGCGAACGAAGGGGTGCGGCAGCCGGGAAGCGTCGTTGACGATGGTCTTCATGCTGGCCCGCCAGACCGAGCGCCACTGGCGGCGCCTGAACGGTTCAGAAGTGATTGTGCATGTCTTAAATGGAAAGGAATTCAAGGACGGTTTGATGGTTCAGGAGAACGCCGCCTGACCTCGCCCATCCACAACATTTGACAATATCTCGTGCTCAGCTTCCCCCTCCCCCTTGCCCCCCTCCCCTCTCGAAGCCCTTTGAAGTGAACCCCAAACGTGAGACAGTCAGTTAAGGGGGTAGTTGCCGTTCGCTGCAAAAGTATTGCACGGCAGGGTTGATGTAGTCCACTCTGGGGGTAGCTGAGCGGAGGATAGGGCTCTGCGGGGACGCAACCCGAGCGCCGACTCAGTTGCCGGAATGGCTGGAGGCGGCTTCGGCCGCCTCCAAAACCGGGCCTTCCGGCGGCATCCATTCTGGCCCGAAAGCGGTAAATCCCAGGGGTTTGGGGGCGGCGCCCCCAAGCAAGCATGTCGTCGCGGAGCGACTTCATGGCAGCCCCTCCGCCTGCTGCTCGAACTCGGCCGGTGGCCGATAGCCCAGTGCCGAGTGCAGCCGTTTTTCGTTGTACACGCGCTCGATGAATTCGCCGATCGAGGCGTAGGCATCAGCTAAATCTCGGTATTCGGTGCGGTAGACCTCTTCGTACTTCAGCGTCTTCATGAAAGATTCCGCCTGAGCGTTGTCATAGGGATTTCCCTTGCGACTCATGCTGATGGTGATCGTGTGCTGTTGGAGCAAGTCCGTGTAGGCGCGACAGGCATACTGCACGCCGCGGTCAGAGTGATGTACCAGCCCTGGCAAAGGCTGCCGTTGCCGCAGCGCCATGCCTAAGGCCGAAAGGGTCAGCTCGGCTCGCAAAGTGCGGCCCAGAGCCCAGCCAATCACCCGCCGTGAATATGAATCCAACAGCACCGCCAGGTAGACGAACTCGCGGCGCAGCCGGATGTAGGTGATATCGCCCACCCACAGCTGGTTCACCGCGCTTGGTGTCATCTCCCGGGCGAGGTTCTCATAGACCGGCAGGGAGTGGCGTGAAGCGGTCGTCACCACGAAGGACTTGCGCCGCAAACAAAGCAGATTGTCTTCCCTCATCAGGCGCAGAACGCGTTTGTGATTCACCTGCAAACCGCGCCGCTGCATCTCCGCCGTAATCCTACGGTACCCATAGTAGGGGAACTCCAGCGCGATCTGCTGCATCGTGTCGCGCAACTCCATCTCGACCGGGTCGCCGGGCGGCCCGGCGCGCCAACGGTAGTAGCCGGCCCGGCTGAGCCCCGTCATGGCACACAACGCGCTCACGGCTTGTCCTTTCTCGGCCGCTTGCCGGATTTCTTCAAACAGGCAGCCTCGCCATTGACGACCGCTGGCGGGTGATGATCCCTGAAATGCTGTAAAGTTTTTTTTAGGAAATCGTTCTCCATCGTCAGCTGGCCGATCTTGCGTTCCAGCTCGGCGGTCCGCTGCAGCTGCGTGAAGCCCTGGGATGGGCCCCGCCGCCCACTGCCGGGGAAGGCCAGCTCACCTCGCGCCCGCCATTCGCCGCGCCAGCGCTCCAACAGTTTGGGGCTCAGTTCTAGCTGGCGCGCCAGCTCGCCGATGGTGCGTCCGGAGTCGATCTTTCTCATCGCCGCGACTTTCAATTCGCGGTTGTAAATTCGTCGGGCCAAATCCATACCTCTCTCCTTTCACTGTATTTGGCCCCTTAACTTTGTGTCTCACTTTTGGGGTGCAGTCCAGAGATTCTCGCCCTGCAGCCTGCCCTTCTACGCCCTGACCAATTTCAGGCTCATTCTTGGATTGGAAAATGCTGGGATGTAAAAAGTTTGTCAGCTTGGTGAGCGAGCCATCACGTTTCATCTTGTTTCGACGATCGCGTGTTCCTGTTCGGCTAGATACCGTCTGTAAACTTGTCCTTCGCCAAAACTACGTAGCCGTTTAGATTGAGGTGCTTTGAGGACGGCAAGCGGGGCCGCCCCGAAGAAGCCAGCCGCCCCAGGCTCGCCCGCCAAGGGGCCCCCGAAGCTAATCCGTCTCCTGGACGGTTGACGGCAAGAAGGTGACGGCCCACGACCTGCTGAACAACCTGCTGAACAGGCCTGCAGGCAGCTCAATGCTCCACGCTCCGTTCAAACGGCGGCACCTTTGAGGTCCATTTATGCCGTTTATATATGGCAAGAAGCGGCACCGAAATACGAACATCCCACTGCGATAAAACCAACACAGTACCCTGAGATACTGCGATATACGGTCACGGGTGTCTTAAAACTGGTTTCGAGATGCGCGACGCTGGTACTGGCGAGGTGATAGCGCCCGGTCGTTGCTGTTTTCTTCACAGCCCAAGGCGAGCAGCAGCGTTCTCCCGAAACAGCGAACCCTCACGAATATAACGGCGCACCATCTTCAACGAGCGGTGTCCCGTCTGGTTCATGATGCTGCGTTCACTTGCGCCGTTGGCGGCCGCTTGCGTGGCATGGCCTGATCGTAGACTGTGGCTGGCGTATGTGCTGGCGTCCTTGCCCAACGTCTCCGCATAGCGTTTCACCACCAGGGCGACGCTCTGTGCCGTCAGTCGTTGCGGCTTCACTTGGCCGTGGCGGTTGACCGGGCGGAAGACGGGGCCGCGGTCGATCCCGGACGCCTCCAGCCAAGCCTTCATCGACCGTACCGGGCATGTCTCAGGATTCGACCCGTAGGGAACTCCAACTTTGCGGCCTTTGCTCTCCTGGTCGGTCTTCGACCGCCGTAGGGTGACCACTAAGCCGTCGTCGGTGAAGCTCAGGTCTTCCACGTCCAGCCCTACCAATTCCGAGCGCCTGAAAGCGCCGGCGAACCCGACAAGCAGCAACGCCCGATCGCGGATGCCGCGTAGTCCATCGGGCAGGGCCGCAATCATCGAGCGGATGTCCGCGGTGAGGACTGGCTTCTTGCCGTCCTGTGCGGTGCCTTTCGACCGGCGGATTCCGGCCATGAGCGTGCGAATCTTGATATCGCTAGTGGGCGAGGGGTGGCCGGCCATCTGATGAGCTTGCGAGATGGCCGTAACCCGCCGTTCCAGCGTGGATACCTTGGCGCAGGTGGAGAGCCCGGCGAGATAGATTGCGAGCGTCGCAACAGAAGCGGGAAGCGATGCTAGTTCGCGCTCGGCACACCAGTCCTCGAAGTGTCGCCAGTCCGAGCGGTACGCCCGGACAGTGCTTGGTGCTTTTGCTTGGCTGATGAATCTGCGGGCCTGCCGGGTGGCAACGGCAAGCGAGTCCGCGTGCTGGCTTTTGGTGAGGGTTAGAGCGTTTTCCAGGGTGTGTTTCTCTTCGTCTGACTATCGATAAGCTTCCCTTATCAATAGTTAGAATAGCACTTGTAGAATTAACTGTCAAGTGGTATTCTATGGCTGTGATGAGGGAAAAAACCCGGCAACAAACGCCCGCCGGTCGGATGGTCTCCAGTTCCATCGGCATGCCGGAATCGACTTGGCGGCTACTGCGAGCCGTGTCCTTCAAACGCGCTGCCGAGAAAGGTGGCAGGGCCAGTGTTAGCGCCCTGCTGGTAGAGCTTGTGGAACGCAATCGGAAGAGCTTCGAGCGGGAAGCCGGGGATTACCTCAAGCTGATGACGAAAGATCAGAGACCGGACTGAGCGTCCGCTGAACCGGCGGGCAATTTTTAACCTTTAGCGGCCCCCGAGGGTGCACGAACACCCCCGAGGGCCTACAACCCCACACGAACCGAGCGTGTTAGGGCTGCTATCCCCTATTCTCTCCAAACCGTGTGGGCTCCAATGAACGGAGTCCGCGATGAATCCAGAAAACGAACAGGCGCTGAACGACACCCGTACCTGGGTCGTCGATGAGGCCAACGGCCTTTCCGAACTCGAAACCCGGCTGAATCATCTGGAAGACGAAGGCTTCGCGGTCGATCGGGTCTTTCTGCTGCGCGGGTTGGCGCCCGAGTTTGTCATCCTGGCACGTCGGGCTGAAGAAGGGTGTCCCAGGAAACCACCCTAAGAGGGCGGTGAGGAGGACTGCCAGTAAATACGAGCAGAGGAGCAAGGAGGCGAGTTGAGCCGCTTCTCCGTCCCGCCAGTGCCCCACGGCGGAGTTGCAATGGGTCGGCCCCGATGATGTCGAGTTTGGGGGCAAAGCCGAAACTCTGCGAAACGCCCCAAGCAATTAAACGACTTACCTACATAAACCGTTAAAGTTACACTGGAACGTCTCTGGAATATCTAATATAAAACAAACATAATTCTGAAACGCTTCATTGTTGTTTCGCATCTAACCTCCAAGCCCTCGACGGTGGCACCGATTAACGCTTCTCTCAGCTTGCTGTAGGCGAAGTCAGCCAGCACCGTCTCGGGGCAGGCTCCCTCGTGCTTCTCCTGTGACGTGGGAGTTCGGGGGGAGACATGTGGCGACCGGGGTGGGTGACCAGAGGCAGGGTTTTCGGATATCCGACAACCCTTCGGTCGTGGGGCGACGTGGCAGGAAAAAAATCTGTCCCGGAGTCGGAAATATCGACCCTAAGTGAGTAGACCCCCCCACGGCGCGGTGTTGAACGATGAGCAAAGCAAATCCTGGATTTCCCGAACTTCTTCGGAAGCACGGTTACCTGACCGCACGCGACATGGAAGTGCTGTTTCGGAAGCAGTTCGGCGGGCAGGTTCCAGATTACGTAAACGATCTGTTGATCGAACCCCTGTTTTGGGCGCAACGAATAACTCGAAACATGTCCCTGGTTGTGCGCTCGATTGCAAACCTTGGCGACTGCAAGGGCGCTTGGCCGCCTCACCCGCCGCGCTCGGCAGTGGCCCCGGTGGTTAATCGAGTTCAGTCTGGAGCTGATCGACGCCGACTTGCATGCACTTTGCGTATCACCGGACCACTTCTCACCAGCGGTCAGCGTGATCACGGCGAGATTCGAGGGGCGCATCAGCGAGGTTGAGTTTCAAATTCTGATGCGAGCCCTGGGGCACTTTCGAGCAGAGATGGAGCAATTGGACGACCGATTGAAAGAATGGCCCTACGAGGAGGCATACCGATGTGCCCGTCGTCTCAAGGACAAGAACCGTCCGCGTTCACTCTCGGGACCTTTTCACTTGTGGCCGGAATACGAACGCAATAGAAACCAGGACTCCTTCTTAGGTTTCTACAAGTACCTCAGCTTGAAGCCCCGTCCAGTCATATCTTTCGTAACGGTAGAGCCTGAGAGTGAAGACGCTTTGTATGGCATCGCGCTTGATGTGACTTCCCAGTGCAGGGATGAAATAGAGAAGAAGGAGCACTGGATTAGCAAGGGAATCAGCAAAGAAAGAGTTCGCAGGTGGAATCGCGAGGAAAAAAGCGCCCGCGAGGAAGACGAACGGGAGATCACTTACCTTGAGGAGCCGGTAAAGGACTTCGGCGAGGGCCCGGGCGCAGAAAAGCGAGAGGCGTTACGGGCGGTCCACCAGGCGCTATTTCGACCACAGGCGCTGACGGAGGATGAGAGGGAACGTGTTGAGCCTAATTGGAAGGTGTTGGGCACGCAAGTTGGACTAATGGGGTATTTAGTTGACTCCAGTAGCCACAATATGTTGTGGTTGGGGGCATGAAGGAGGACTACCCCCGAAACCTCGTCGAGTTGGAAGCTCGATTCTCGACCGAGGAGGCGTGCCGGGAGTACCTGCTGAAGCTGCGCTGGCCGGAGGGGTTCGTGTGCCCGCGCTGTGGGATCCAGTCCTCATGGGCCAGCAAACGCAATCTGCTGCTCTGCGCCGACTGCGGTTACCAGGCCTCGGTGACGGCGGGCACGATTTTCCAGGACACCCGCAAGCCCTTGACGTTGTGGTTCCGGGCGGCTTGGTGGGTGACAACGCAAAAAGGCGGGGCCAGCGCGCTGGAGTTGCAGCGGGTCTTGGGTTTGGGTAGCTATGTAACCGCCTGGACCTGGCTGCACAAGTTCCGCCGCGCCATGGTGCGCCCCGGTCGCAATCGGCTGGTCGGCCGGGTGGAGGTGGACGAAACGTATGTGGGCGGAGTCGAAGAGGGCGTCCGAGGTCGCGAAATGGTTGGCAAAGCGTTAGTTGCGGTTGCTGCCGAGGAGGATGGGCGCGGTATGGGTCGCATCCGGCTCCGTCGGATCGCGGATGCCTCAGCGGCGAGCTTGGAAGCCTTTGTCGAAGAAGCTATCCAACCTGGCAGCCTCGTGCACACCGACGGCTGGGAAGGCTATGCGGGATTGGAGAACAAAGGATACCGCCATGAAGTCACCGTGCTGCGCGGGAAGCGGCAATCGGCGAGTAAGCTGCTGCCGAGAGTCCATCGTGTCGCCTCTCTGCTAAAGCGCTGGCTGTTGGGGACCCACCAGGGGGCTGTCAGTCACGAGTATTTGGACTACTACCTGGACGAGTTCACGTTCCGCTTCAACCGGCGGACCTCACGGTCGCGCGGCAAACTTTTCTATCGCCTCCTCCAGCAGGCGGTCGCCGCCGACCCTGCTCCCTATAAGACAATGGTCGAGGCCACCAGGGCCGGCACCCCCACCCCCAAGATGTAGTGGCTACTGGAGTCAACTAAATACCCCATTTGGACTAAAGGAATCCGATCGTGAACTCTTGGAACGCCGAGTTAGAGGTGATGTTACCCGCAACGGAAACGGTGCTGCCTATAAGCGCTTACAGAGGGCGTTTCCTAAAATGCGACGCCGGATCAAAACTCGAGTCAGACTAATGGGGTATTTAGTTGACTCCAGTAGCCACAATATGTTGTGGTTGGGGGCATGAAGGAGGACTACCCCCGAAACCTCGTCGAGTTGGAAGCTCGATTCTCGACCGAGGAGGCGTGCCGGGAGTACCTGCTGAAGCTGCGCTGGCCGGAGGGGTTCGTGTGCCCGCGCTGTGGGATCCAGTCCCATGGGCCAGCAAACGCAATCTGCTGCTCTGCGCCGACTGCGGTTACCAGGCCTCGGTGACGGCGGGCACGATTTTCCAGGACACCCGCAAGTGACGTTGTGGTTCCGGGCGGCTTGGTGGGTGGCCAGCGCGCAGTTGCACGGAGCTATGTAACCGCCTGGACCTGGCTGCACAAGTTCCGCCGCGCCATGGTGCGCCCCGGTCGCAATCGGCTGGTCGGCCGGGTGGAGGTGGACGAAACGTATGTTCGAAGAGGGCGTCCAGGTCGCGAAATGGTTGGCAAAGCGTAGTTGCCTGCCGAGGAGGAATGGGTCGCATCCGGCTCCGTCGGATCCGGATGCCTCAGCGGCGAAAGCCTTTGTCGAAGAAGCTATCGAGTTCGTCAGAGGATACTCACCGTGCTGGAAGCGGCAATCAGTGCCGAGTTGGTCTGTTGTTGGGGACCCACCAGGGGGCTGTCAGTCACGAGTATTTGGACTACTACCCGAGTTCACGTTCCGCTTCAACCGGCGGACCTCACGGTCGCGCGGCAAACTTTTCTATCGCCTCCTCCAGCAGGCGGTCGCCGCCGACCCTGCTCCCTATAAGACAATGGTCGAGGCCACCAGGGCCGGCACCCCCACCCCCAAGATGTAGTGGCTACTGGAGTCAACTAAATACCCCATTTGGACTAAAGGAATCCGATCGTATGGCTGGAAGAATCAGTCGAGTTGGTCTGTTGTCCATGAGCGGCTTCCCAGCGGACAACCTGGACTTGTGATTTACCTAACAACACCCCAAAACAATTCTGTCCCGGAGTTGAAATTTTCGGCCCTATAGAGATACGGGAGGTGATTTGCCCATGATGAACGGTTTTGCTTTGTGTTTGGTGTATGAGCAGGCCGGAACGCGGCCACTGGTGCTGGCGAAACTCAGCGATCCGACTCTTCTCCGGCAAGCGGCCAGAACAGCGGCGCTGGACGCGGAAACCCGAGCCGGAGGACTGCGGGAAACCGACCTTAAGGATTTTGCCGAGGAGGAGGCAACTCGTTTACGACAGGTTCTGGCGCTGCTGATGGAGCCTCAAGCAAAAGCGGGGCTCCCTACATGACGCGATGATAAGTGTTTGACCCGGTTCTAGACTCACCTATCTTTGGTGAAAGCCGGTAGTCCAGAGTTATCAGCCAACTAGGCACGAAGACCTCACAGGGTCGTGCGTCACCTGTGGGGTCTTCGTGCGTTTGGGCATGTGAGGAGGTTCAATTTGGAATGAGTGAATGCAATCAAAACCATTCGGGCGACAGCCGAACGACTGAAACCTACGTGCCCTTGAGCCGTGGACTGGATGAGCACCTGGAGCGGATGCCTGGCGACAGTTTGCGGGTCTTTATCCACCTTCTCTTGAACGCGGTTTACGCGGGTCCCAACAGGGGGAAGTGTGCTACGAGTTTCGGTGCGATTGCTACGCACCTCGGTGTCAGCTACGAGGTAGCTCGAAGGGCCGCAAAGAAACTGACACCCCGCTACGTCATCTATGTTCCAGCCAAGAACCAACATGGCGTGACGGTGTTCGAGATTCTCAGGAATAAGACCGTTCCAGACTTTGCTCCCACCAAATCTGCTGCCAGCTCAGATGAGGGAGCAGCGACGAAGCAGCGACGGAGCAATCCCCGTAGCCAACTGAAAGCACAAGGGTTACAGGCCCGTAATAATGTAAAGAATAAGAAGAACAAAAACCCTTTGTCCCGTTCACCACAGACGGTGAATGGAGGACGTGATTTCAAGGCTGAATCCGACGCCTCGACCTGCCAGCATACTCCGAAGTGCTCGACCCATTTTCGGCACATCTGCGCGGTGATTCATGAGGCTGCCGGGCTGCCGGGGAGGGCACTCGATGGACTCGATGGCCGGGTGCTCCTCTATGCGTTGGCCGACGCAAAGAAGCTGACTGGCGTCTCTGAGGACGAGATTCGCTGCACCGTCGCCTACGTGGTCGAGCGGGACGGCAACCTCTCGACCGGGGGGGAACGAAGCGCAGCGGCGGCAGTGGCGAAGAATCTGCCGAAGTACCGGGATCACGTTGAGCGTGGCATGAGTTCGGAGACCCGTTGTGAGACGCTCGACTTTCCCAACTCGATCGAAGGAAATGATGGTGTCCCTGACAACGAAACCTCCAGCTTAGCTGTGGACGAACACCCGAAGAAATCGCGCCAACGTGACTTGGAAGACGACCGCTTTCAGAATTTCATCGAGCAGTATCCGAAAAAGTCGCGCCAGCATGAGGCGGCTGACGAACTCCAGCGCATCATCCTGGACGCGCCGGACCCGGCAGCCGAATACAAGAAGCTGATGGACGGCGTGGAGCGCCTTAACCGGAGCGGAACGGAAGTTAAATTCATGCCGAACATGCGAGACTTCATCGCCAACAAGCGATACCTGGATGAGTGGGAAACTGGGGCTGAAGTGGACGAGATCACATACCCGACCTGGGAGGAGCTACAGCGGATGAAGGAGGAAGAGCGGACGAAGCGAGAAGGCCCGCCATGCCCGGAGTGCGGTCGCATGGGGAAGTGGCCGACTTGCCCGACCTGCGGGAAGAGGGGGATTTGCCCGGAGTGCGACAGTTTTGGGAAGGTACCGAGGTGTGAGATCTGCGGGGCAGAGGGGGTTGATCTAGGATGACTATCGGCGACACGGCGCTCAAGCGGGGACTTCCCACCAACATAGCCGCTGAGCAGATGGTCCTCGGCGTGATTCTGCTCGACAACTCGATCTACAACGACGCGGCAGCACGCCTCAAGCCCGACGACTTCGCCATCACCAAGCACCAGACCATTTTCCGTCGATTTGCGAACCTGCAACGCGCCGGCAGGAGTATCGAGGCGCTGACCCTCGTCGAGGAGCTTGAGAAGCGTGGGGAGCTTGATTCGGTGGATGGAATAGTAGGCGTGGCAGCGCTCACTGATGGAATGCCGCGGCTGTCGAGCATCGACAGCTACATCGAAATCGTCAAGGAGAAGTCGATACGGCGGCAGGTGATCGCGATGGCGAACCATGTTGCCAACCAGACGATGGAAGGCACGGCAACGCTGGACGAGATCATGGCCGGAAATCACAACCGGCTCATTGAGTTGGCCGATTCGTCTACGGGCGGACCGCGAGCCGTGAGGACCGCAGCAGAGAAATTCCCCGGAGGGGTTACGGTCTTGCTTGACCCGTCGCAGAAGCCCGAAGGGATCAAGACGCCATGGGCGGACTACAACGGCCTGACGGTAGGGCTACACCGTGGTGAGCTTACGATCATCGCGGCTCGACCGGCAATGGGTAAGACGGCGTTAGCGCTGAACCTAGCGGCGTACGCGGCAAGTCAAGGACACAAAGTGGCTTTTTTCTCTCTAGAGATGTCCGAGCCTTCGCTGTTGATGCGGCTACTGGTATCGGAGGCAAGGGTAGACGGCCAGAAGCACAGGCGGGGAAAACTGGACCCCGAGGAGAGGCGCAGGATGAGTGCCGCATTCACGCGGATCTGCCAGTGGCCGCTGTGCCTCGACGACAAGGCCGACACCAACGTAATGGAGATCAGTGCGAAGTGTCGGCGCATGAGGGACCTCAACTTGGCAGTTGTGGACTACCTGCAATTGATCGGAACGACAGGAGGCAGGCGCAACGACACCCGAGCGACCGAAGTGGGGCACATTTCACGGGGTCTCAAGCTCTTGGCGCGGGATATGGGCATTCCCGTGGTTGCGCTTTGTCAGTTGAACCGCAAGCCGGAGGAGCACGGCGGACGGCGGCCTCAGTTGAGCGACCTCAGGGACTCGGGAAGCATCGAGCAAGACGCTGATGTAGTGGCAATGATCTACCGGGAGGGTGTGTACAAGCCCGACAGAGACGACCTCAAGGGAGTTGCCGAGCTGATCATCGCGAAGCAGCGGAATGGGCCAACAGGGACCGTAAAGCTCGCTTGGCTGGAAAACTGTATGCGCTTTGAGACCCTGGCGGAGGGAATGGAATGAGCAACGAGAAGGGGCCGTTGGTTCCGCTGGTGTGGCGGGCTGACGGCGCTGCTTTCAAACGGTAATCAGGCGAGCTTTGAAGTAGCAGATCGGGTGATTGACGGGGGACTGAATAAATTATGGGGGACGTTTTCAATTTTGACGTGTTGATTGACGCTTTGGCTGACCGTCTTGCGGGGAAGTTGCGGACGGAGGGCTCTCAGGGAGCCGGCGGGCCTGCTATTCGCCCGCGCTTACTGGCAGTCGAGCAGGCGGCTACCTATCTCGGGCGCACGAAAGCGAGTGTCCAGCACTTAATCTCCGATGGCGCGATTCCCGTGGTCAGACACGACCGCAGGGTGTTCCTGGATGTGCGGGATCTCGACCGCTGGATCGACTCAGCGAAGGTGTAGTATCCTTCGAGCCATGCCACGCAAGCCTCAGTTTGGACGAATCTACAGGCGCAAGAAGCGCCTACCTGACGGAGATCTCGCGGAACTGAAGACCTGGACGATCGAGTACTACGTCAACGGAAAGCAGATACGCGAGAGCAGCAAAAGCAAGCGGTACAAGGACGCGGAAGCGCTGCTGCGCAAGCGGATTCTCGAAATCGACACGGGAGCATACGCGGGACCGAGCGCTCAACGGGTGCTCGTTTCCGAGCTGCTCGACGACAGACTGAAGCACTACCAACGACACTATCCAAAGTCTCTGGAGTGGGCTGAGATCGTGGATGGCCACCTGAGACCATTCTTTCGGGACATCCGAGCCGCCGTGTTGGGAACGTCTCATATAGACACCTACATTGCACACAGGCGAGAGCAGGGCGTCTCGAACAGCACGATCAACCGTGAACTGGCACAGCTTCGGCGGGCGTTCCCACTTGGTCGTGAATATGTCCCTCCAAAAGTTGTGCTGATCCCGCGAATCCCTCACTTGCCTGAAGCGCCACCCCGACAGGGATTCTTTGAATATCCCGAATTTGTTGCGTTGCGGTCGGAACTGCCTGAATCGCTGCGGCCGATCATCACCTTCGGCTACCTAACAGGGTGCCGTAAAGGGGAGATCATCCGCCTTCGATGGGACCAGTTTGATCTGAGCGAACGGATCGTTGACCTCGGCCCCGACCAAACGAAGAATGGGGAGCCGAGGACTCTGCCGCTTTTCGGTGAGTTGTACGAGATGATCCTAATGATCAGTGAAAGACGCCAGCACTACTGGCCACAATGTGAATGGGTGTTCACTCGTGATGGCCGGGAAAGAATCAGAGACTTCCGAGATGCTTGGGAAGAAGCCGCAAAGCGGGCCGCAATGCGAGAAAGCGACCCTGTGAAGAGCCTGTGGGACTTTTCCCGAAACAAGCCGGCAAAGCTGTTTCACGATCTGCGCAGAACCGGAGTGCGGAATCTGGTTCGAGCCGGAGTGCCGGAAGCCGTCGCGATGCGAATCTCAGGGCACAAGACGCGGTCAGTCTTTGAGCGCTACAACATCGTAAGCACGCGGGACCTGCACGAAGCCGCAGCGAAGCTAGAGCGGCACATCAGTGAACTTGAAAACGCCCGCGACAAGGACACTTTAAGGACACCTCGTAGAATTTCGGATGGGACAATGGCGAATGAGGCTCGTAAGTTATTGAATTAACTGGTGCGGAGAGGGGGACTCGAACCCCCAAGGGATTGCTCCCACTAGCACCTCAAGCTAGCGCGTCTGCCAGTTCCGCCACCTCCGCATCTTTTAATTCAACAACTTACGGCCGCGCATTTCGCCCGAATCGGAAAGTTGCCCCGAAGTTGCCCCTTCGCGTGCCTTTTCAAGTTCGGCAAGATGGCGCTCCAGCTTCGCCGCCGCCTCGTGTAGGTCACGCTCATTGACAATATTGTACCTATCGAAAACGGATCGTGTCTTCCATCCGCCGATTGCCATCACGACCCGCTCCGGCACGCCTGCACGTACCAGATTCCTTGCCCCGGTGCGGCGCAGGTCGTGAAAGATATGCTTGGGCTTGTCGGTTTCATCGTTCCACAGCCCGGCCCGCTTGCTGGCTTCCTCCCAGGCTCCGCGAAAATCCTTGATCCGTTTCCCGTACCGAAAAAACACCCACGGGCAGTCTGGCCACTTCTGGTCGCGGACCTGCTTCTGAAGGACAAGCATCTGGTAGAGTTCGCCCGCCAACGGGATCGTGCGCGGTTCGTCGTTCTTGGTTTCCCCAGGCTCCAGCCGAACGATGCGAGCCAGTAGGTCTACTTGGTCCCACCGCAGCCACAGGATTTCCCCCTTCCGGCAACCCGTGGAGTAGGCGAACGTGATCACGGGACGCAGATGCTCAGGCAGCTCTAATCGCAACACGACAAATTCATCGTGTTCAAAGAATCCCTTGCGCGGCGGAGCTTCCTCCAACCTTGGGAAAACCGGCACCTGCTTTACCTTGGGTGGAGTGGATTCCCGTGACAGATTGAAAGCCCGCTTCAACCGAGCCAATTCGCGGTTGATGGTGCTGTTGCTGATACCTTCAGCCCGGCGCTTCTTGACGCAGGCTTTCAGGTGCTTGGTCTGCACCCTTGCCGCCCGCATGTGGCCGAAGAACGGTCGTAGGTGCCCAACAACGTACCGCACCCATGTGACGGATTTGTCATTGTTCTCGAATCTTCTATCAGTTCGTCGAGCAGTTCGGTAACCTTGACGCGCTCCGCTGCGGGTCCCGCATAAACGCCCGTTTCAAGTTCAGCTATCCGCCGCCGCAACAGATTCTCAGCATCTTTGTATTTTTGGCTCTTGCTCGATTCGCGCGTCTGAGAGCCGTTGACGTAGTAGGCAACCCACCAAGTGCGGATTTCGACCCTGGCACCGTCCGGTCGTTTCTTCTTGGGATGGTAGATTCGTCCAAACTGAGGTTTTCGTGGCATAGCTCGAAAGATACTACATCTTCGCTGAGTCGATCCAGCGGTCGAGATCCCGCACATCCAGGAACACCCTGCGGTCGTGTCTGACCACGGGAATCGCGCCGTCGGAGATTAAGTGCTGGACACTCGCTTTCGAGCGGCCGAGGTAGGTGGCCGCCTGCTCCACTGTCAGTAAGCGCGGGCGAATAGTTCTATGACCGCTTGATAAGTGGTCTTTCGTAGCCGAACTTTCTACGCGCGGCTTTGCGGTTGAACCTCCAGTCAATCTTAACCCGTTCGCGGTTGACTCGGCGCTTCCAGGCAGCCGCTTCGCGGCGCAGCTTCGCCAGATCTTCGATGCGCCGCTTGCCCAAACATTGCCCCGAGAATAATCCAATCTCGATCTCCGCTTGATGCAACCAACTGCCATGGACAGGCGTGTCGTGCGGCCTGAAGGCGTCCCAGATCTCTCCGCCGAATTCCTCGCCGCACAAATCCCTCAGCGACTTGCGGCTGTGCCTGGAAAGGTTGTCCATCACCAAGTGGATCGTCTCCGCCTCGGGATACGCCATCGCCACCTCAAACAGTGCCTTGGCAAACTCCACCCCCGAGCGGTCCGGCGTCACGAAGGTGAAGTGGCGGCCCGCTTTGGGCTCGACCGCGCAGAAGACATTCGCGGTTCCGCGGCGTTCATACTCGCTGTCTTGACGGGCCTCGCGTCCCGGCGCGGCGGGCGTCAGCGGACGAACGTCGGCGTGCAGTGTCACCGGCTTCTCGTCCAGGCAGACAACGGGCTGTGCTGGATTGTAGGGTCTCTCATAGGTTTCCAGCGCATCTTCCATCCTTGCGATGTACGTTTCACCGAGTTCCGGAAGGCACCACATTTTTTCCCCGCCACGGCTTGAGGTCGTGGCTGAGCAGCAGGATTCGGATGGTCTCTCGGCCGACGCGCGGGACCAATCGTCGCTTGACGGCTTCTTGGGCCACCAGCCGCACCGTCCAGCGGGCGCGGCCCCGCGGCGGATCGCTGCAGACCATGGCGATGATGCACTGGCATTGTTTGGCCGAAAGCAAGCTAGCCGCGCCGGGCCGCTGTTTGTCGTAGAGCGCCCGTTCGAGGCCGCCTTGCTGATAGCGCCGGGCAAGATGGCGCACGGCTTGCCGCGTCAGGGGCAGGACTTCGGCGATCCGCGGCGCGCCCATTCCTTCCGCGAGCCGCAACAACGCCACGGCGCGCATCGCCACGCGGACCTGTGCGATGCCGCCAGCGAGAACCTTCTTCAGCGCCTCTTGATCCTTCTTGGAGACGCGAACACGCAGGGCGGGTCGAGGCATATCTCAAGTATGCCTCAAAACATTTCGGCCCGAACATATTTTCTGTAAAACTTTCATGCGGTCAAAGAACTAGTGCTAGTGTCACCAGGTACACCAGCCGAGGCTGAGCGGTTGGCTACGTCATCAGTTGTCTGGCCGACAAAAACAACCGGATCGCCAGTCTTGGGGTTCACCGGGATGAAGTAAGAGGCTAGCCGGCTGAGCCGCCGCGATTCCCGCTTTACAAGCTCGTGCTGCTCAAGGCTGTCAAGGGCTCGGAAGACGGTACGGCGGCTGAGTCCTGTCCTGATTTCGGTACTCTGAATTGGCCCAAAGGGGGTATCCACTTGCTTGGACCGCACACTACATGTTGTGGTCGGACCTCGAACTCCCTCCCACGAGCCGACGGTACGGCACCGGATCGACTTGTACGGCGTTCTGAAGCAGGCGCTAGAACAGCAATCCACGCGCCGGTGAACGCCGGCGATTGAAGCGGAATGTGAATTCATCGAGGTAGTAGTCCAAATGCTTCTCGCTCACCGCTCCTTGATGTGTCCCCAGCAGCCACCGCTTCAGAAGCGAAGCCACGCGATGCATCCTGTTGATTGCGTGGATCGACGAGAGCAAGACGAAAGTCGGCTACGAGATCCCGTTCACAAGGCATTTCTACAAGTACGTGCCGCCGCGACCTCTGGTCCGCTTTCTGCTGACGAGGCTGCCACGACTAGGCTCTGGACAACGGTACGAGTTCGAGGACGAAGTCACCCTGAAATACTACCGGCTGCAAAAGATCAGCGAGGGCTCGATCGAGCTAGAGCTAGCTCACTCCCATTACGCACCCAATGGTCATACGACTCGTGTTGCCAGAAGGGCTCACCCGTTCGCCTCAAAATCTTGTTCGCTTCACGCGCCGTAAACCCTTTGAGCGACTTCAGAAAGCGGCTTGGAGCAATTCGCGGTGTAGCCAGGAGATGAACATGATTCGGCATGACTGTGCCGCCTCAGCTGGAAATGGAATGCATAGGCGTTCTATTAGTGGAGAGAACAAATGGCGAAACAGCGCAAGCATTACACCTCCCAGGAGAAGGTGGCCGTCCTGCGGAGACACTTGCTGGAGCACATTCCCGTGTCCGAGCTATGCGAGGAACTGGGCCTGCGGCCGACGGTCTTTTATCGTTGGCAGAAGGAATTCTTCGAGAACGGCGCAGCTGCTTTTGGACGCCACACCCTTGTTGAGAGGGGGCGAGAGCAGCAGCGTGTCGCCGCCCTGGAACAGAAGCTTCAGAGGAGGAACGAGATCCTAGCCGAGTTGATGGACGAGCACCTCGCCCTGAAAACAGGTAGGGAAAGCCCCTGAAAACGGGCCATGATACCATCGGATCGATAGACCCTGATGCCTTGAAAATCCCCGCCCGCAGGGCGGAACAACTAACTTACGGAGAACGGCCTCTCTCCATTTCCGGCTGAACCAGCACATGACGACAAAGGCGTGGAGTTCATAGTGGCGGAGATCTTTGTCGCCTCGCTCGATCGCCGCCATAACCAAGCGCGCGACTTCCGTCCGTCCGAGGTAGGTGGGGTCCGATCGTGCGGCATCCAGGAAGCGATCGATCCACACGAATGCCTTGCTGGAGTTCAGCTTACCGGGTGGGGGATAGCGAGCATGAGGAAGACTGCCGTGCAGATGCCACGTCAGAAAAAGCGGCCTGCCCTCGGGATGCAGATGGGGCAAGCGCCGCCTGTATTGGTTCACTTTTCAGCTATAGTCTACTCCATTGAAGCCGCCTTCGCGAAAGCAGCGGTTGGGCGGCGCGTGGTACAGCTTTGCGAGGAACCTGCGGACTTCGTACCGCTTCAGGGCCGTGCCCGAGAACAGGTACTACATCGTCGGGTTTCGGAGTGTTCGGGAAGTGATCCCTTGATTCTTGAATTCTTTTCCCTTGAATGGGGTTTGGGGCGAAGCCCCAGGGAAGATTTTTTTGAGAATGAAACTAACGAATGCCACGGAATACGGAAATCGAACGTGCCATCGTAGCAGGAAGGGCGTATGACTTTCTCCGATACTGGCCGTCCAGCCGTGTTCACGCAGCTTGTTGTTTATTCCCCCCTACTGAATCGCCAGAGTTACCGTATTGCTCTCGATTCCGTTGGCGGTGACAATCAGTTGCTGGTTGCCGCTCGGCAACGAGGCAGGCAGTTCGGCGTTGATTTGGTAAAGACCGACAAATCCAGGCGTGAGGCCCGAGAACGACACGCTCCCCTGGCTTCCGGCAATTGTCACTTCAGGCAGCCGGCGGGTTCGGGTGAGCCGGTTCGGCGCGGCGACGCCGTTCTCCTGTGGCGCGTCGACAGGGCCGAATCCCGTCCCGTAAATGACCACGGTTTCGCCGGACCGGGCCGGGTTTTGCGCGGTCACCACGTTTCCGTCGGCGTGTGTCACAACGCCGTAGCGGGTAGCGCCCAGGTCGAACTCGAAGATTCCAGGGGCGTGATCGGCAAGGGGCAAGTCGAAGACAAAGCTGGCCGAGTCCTCAATGCGGACTTTCACGAAGGCGAAGTTCAGCCCGGCCAGATCCCAAGGCACTTGGACATTCAGTTGGTTGCCGCTGGCGAAGATCAGCGGGCTGGGAACGCTGATTCCTTCCTCGGGAAAATCAAAGGACACGCTGGTGTGCTTGAGCGCGATCGGCAATGGCAGGCTGGAGGCGGAACCCAGAAATTCGGCGAGGTTTGCGCCGAAGATGGAAATGAGCGAGCCCGGGGCGACAGGCCGGCCTGCGGCGAAACCGGCGGCATTGACGATTCCATCGATCAGGGGTTTGAGCCGCGCGCGGTTGAAGAAAGGAATCGTTAGTCCTCCGGCTGTGGCTTCGAATTCTTGAGGGCCAACTTCGGGGCCCATGTCGACATCGGCCGCTGCCACTCCGAAGGGATCCGTGTCGGGGTCGGACGCAATAATGGCGCCCCCGCCCAAAACAGAACTGAATTGAACGGCAAGATTGGGGATCGGTTGCCCAAATTGATCGATCACCCGGAAAATCAGGAACTCGGGATGGGGCTCGCCGACGGTGCCGATCACTCCGGTGCCCGCGATGGCGAAAGAGTTGGCCGGAACGCCGTCACCCACAACATAGTAGTAGGGGACGCGCACATCGGCTCCGCCGGACAGCCGCTGGATTCGAATCTCGCCTTCGTATGCGCCCGGCGAGGGGCGGGATCCTTGCAAAGTGATTTGCAGCGTGGCTGTTTCACCCCCGCCCAAATCGCCGTTGATCGAAGCTTCGCCCTCGATCAGCACGCGCGCCGCTGTGTCTTCGTCGTAGGGCACGGCGGTGAGCTGATAAGTCGACGTGCTGACGCCTGGGTTGGTGATCGTCAGCGATCGCTCGATGGGAAACTGGGCGGCGCCGACTTCGCCAAAGCTGATCATTGCCGGCTCGGCGGTGCTGGTCGGGTCAAGCGCCGCTGGAATATTCAAAAGTCCGGCTCCAATGGAAGTCGTTCGGGCAATCAATGCGTCCGCTTCAGCGCCTGATTCGAAGACTTCGGGTGTCGCGGTATTCACAAGCGCCGATTTGACTTGCGCCGCCGTGAACTCGGGATGGCGTTGCTTGACCAGCGCCGCGGCTCCGGCGACAAAGGGAGCGGCGAAACTCGTGCCGTCGACTGACAGGAACCGTGTCTCATCAAACGTGTCACCGTTGCGGTCGAAATTCTGCGCGCTGGTGTAGATAAAGGTTCCGGGCGCGACGAGGTCGGGTTTGATGTTGCCGCCGGGACTCGGCCCGCGCGAGCTGAAGGGGGCTACGCGGTCGGCCGCGAAGGGGCGCGGCGTCAGAGCGGGGTCGAGCGTGACCGTGGTCCTCGGCGAAAGCTGGACTGCGCGTCTCAAATCATTCCCGGCGGCGGCTCCAATCATGAAGGCGGGGATGTCGGTGGTCTCCAGTCCCTCCATGACGAATGGCTCATCCTGCCCGTCGACGTTGCTAACGATGGCGGCCACTGCTCCGGCCGCCGCAGCGTTCTCCACCTTAAGCTCGAATCCGCAATCTCCCCGGGCCAGGACGGCGGCTTTGCCGCGCAAAGAATCGGAGGGGAACAGCGTGCATCCGAAAGAATCCCCGAGCGACCCGCTGTCCAGCGCTTCGGCGGTCAACGGAGTGGTTGGCTTCGGCCCTGTTCCTGAAATAGCGGTCGCTGTCTGCCCCGCGAAGCGCACGCTGCGAACAAACTCTCTGGAGTTGACGGTCGCTCCGACCGCGATCACGGCGGGCGCGGACGCCGGAGTGGAAATGCTGTTGAGCGTCGGGAATTGCTGCTCACCGAAAGCGCCGGCGTTGCCGGCCGCCGCGACGACAACGACGCCGTCCAGCTCCATGGCGTTCTGGGCGGCCAACGCTACCGGGTCGCAAAACGCCTCTGGATCGTCGGAGCAGGCCGCCCCTTGCTCGTCATAAGGGAACTGGGCGATGGCGCCGAAGCTAATGCTGATGATGTCCATGCCATCGGTGACAGCATCGTCGATAGCCGCGATGACGGCGTTGCCATTGCTGAACTCGTTGATGTCGGGGGAGCCGAAGATCTTGTAATTGCCAAGGAAAGCCTTCGGGGCGACACCGGTCAGAGTTGCGGCGGGAGCCGTGACGCGGCGGCCGGCGGCGATGGCAGCGACGGCAGTTCCGTGCCCGACGCGGTCGCGCGGGGTGGTGTCGTCGGGACGCGACGCCTCGACCACGAGCGGATTCAGCAAGCCAACGTAACTGCGTGCCGCGATGACCTTATTGTTAGTGAAAACCAGGTCTTCGGGACGTCCTTTGGGAAAGCCCGGCGGGGCTCGCAGCGAGGGGTCGGCGAAGGCAGGATGATCGATATCGATTCCCGTGTCGAGGATGCCGATTTTCAGCCCGGCTCCCGCGTTTTCGATGCCCCCCAATGTGCTCCACGCCGCGGGGGCGCCCACGATTTCGCCTGCCGCATTCGTCAGCAGCTTGAAACGGCGGGCGCGGTCGACGCGCATAATGGCTGGCAGAAGCTTGAGTTGTTCGGCTTGTTGTTGCGTCGCGCGTACGAAGATGGCGTTCAATATGTGACAAACAGAACCCGTGATCTCGACGCCGAACGTGCGTATCGCGGTTTTGACCGGTTCCTGGGCTGCTTCAGCCTGCAGGGTCAGCTCGTGCAATTCTGGTTGTCCCAAGCGGATTCGGCGGTCAGTTTTCCGCATCGTTGCGGGCAGAGTTTGGTTCACGGCGGGTTGCTTCAACAGAACCGTGTAGTTCCGCACGGCGTCTCTGGCGAAACCCAGTGTCGTCGTCAGCAGAGCGAGCAAGACGGCGTTCGCAACAGGATGTGGTTGCAGTCGAGTCATTTTCGAGTTGTCCGGCATTTAGCCGTTTCCGTAGTGTTGCGACGCATTCGGGCCGGGCGCCGTTTCAAGCGGCACGGTGATGATTTGGATCCGCCTATGATTTGAAATCCCGGCTGACCAGGTCGATCGCCTGGCGAGCGAGGCGGCGGGTGTGCTTTTGCTTCGAGGGAGAGTGGAAGAATCGGTTGAGCGCCCCCAGCAGGTATTCCCCGCAAGAGCCGGAGGCATGCTCGAGTTCCTCTTCGACCGCTACAGTCGTCTTGAGCAAATGAGCCGAAAATATGGGATCGCGCAGGCCATGGTCGAGGATGCGCTCATGGATTTCGGCAAAGAAGGTATCGCGGTTCTCGACGATCCACGGGGACGTGTCCAGATCGATGTCGAGGTAGCCGCGATTGCGCCCAACGAAGCAAGCCATTTGCAGCAGCCCCTGGCGCCAGAGATGGGGATATTTCGTGCAAATGTTGCGAACCGCGTTGGAGAAGGTGATTCCGTGCGTGAAGCCCAACCAGCCGACATTCTGGCTGACCGGCCGGTCGTAGGCGGAACCGTAACTCGTGTCGAAGTGGAGGGTGTTTCGCGCCAGCGCCCCCAGTAACGCGTCGAAGAGCGAAAGTGCTCCGTGTCTGGAAGCCAAGTTTTGAAGCCGCTCGAAGGATTCGCGTACGGTTCCGGGAAAGAAGCTTTCGGCAACCGGGTTTCCATCGGCGTGGCTCGAAATCTCAGGCAATTTGTCCAGCGCCGCTGCGTATTCTTTGAACTCCGGCAACAGATCTTCCCGGGTCGTGTAGCAGAGATGGCGGGCCAGCGGCGGCAGAACGTATGGTTCCATCTCCGAGCCCGCGAGTTCCAGGAGTTGGGCCGCCTTGTATACATAGATCAGCGAATGGCCGAAGTCGTTGTAGTGCGCCAGAGCGGCTTCGGCGAAAGCTTCCTCCATGTCCTCCCAATGCAGGCCATCCAAAAGCCCGCGCCGGACCATGGCTTCGGCCCGCTCCGTCTGCTCTATCTCCACGGCGGCCGCGAAGGCCTCGCCGTCAAAAGTTTCGCTGGCTTCGGCGAACGGGAACGCTGGCTGGCGAAGCGCGTCAAAGGCCATGTGATCGACCGCTTCGGCGAGGCACACGAGCTGTTTTTCCCAGTCGCCCTTGTAAATCCGAGACCGAGCCAGCCAATCCGCGCTCGCGGCGTAGGCATGAGTAAAGCCGAATTCGAACTTGTCGTGAGACCATTCGATTGCTTTGCGAACGGCCGCGGTCGGATCAAGTTTATTGAAGTGGAGCCGCGTGATTTCGCGGCAGATGCGCCCGAAGTCGCGGTCGTCGAAAGCCGTGCGGAGAGCCTCCAAGACGGTTTCTTCGATTTGCTCGGGAGGCGGGTCTTGTACGTCTAGCCAGACATCACCGTTCTCGGTCTTGACGGGGTAGCCGCGCACGTGATCGCCGCCCAGAATGCATTTGCCATCCTGCAAGCGAAACTTCCAGTTGTGCCAGTTGCAGGTGAGGACGCAGTTGTCATCAACATGACCTTGGGCAAGCGGATAGCCTTCATGGGGGCAACGGTTGTCCACCGCGTAGACCTGACCGCCGGCCTTGAACAGGGCGATTTGCTTCGGCGAGTGGTGGAAGACAACCGGCCCGGCATCGAGTTCGGTGACCGAAGCAGCTTTTTTCCAGGTCATGGATGCTACCCAGGCCCAGTGTAGCTCGGTGCGGGCACGATGTGGCGCAGGCATTCGTGCGTGCCGTGTGGCCATTCCTGGCGACATCGTAGGGACCGGCTCTCAGCCGGTCCCGCGGATCGGTTTATCCTAGCGGAGGCTCCCGGCCGGGAGCTCGACGTTCAACAGGCAACTCGATTTAGGCGAGAATAAAAAGACCGCAATGAATTTCGAGCTAAGCGAGGATCAGATCGAGCTGCGCAAGTCGGTGCGCGAGTTCGCCGAGGGCGAGATTCGGCCTCACGTCATGGAGTGGGACGAGCAGCAGGAGTTGCCGACTGAGCTGATCCGCCAGGTCAGCGAGCTGGGATTGTTCGGGACGATCTTTCCCGAAGACCTCGGCGGCAGCGGCATGGGCTACATCGACTACTCGATCGTGATCGAAGAGCTGGCGCGCGTTGACCCCTCGGTTTCACTTTTGGTGACGGCTCAGACATCGCTATGCACCAACCACATCTACCTCGTCGGCACGGACGAGCAGAAGCGAAAATACGTGCCGAAACTGGCAACCGGCGAGTGGATCGGCTGCTGGTCGCTGACCGAGCCGCAGGCCGGTTCCGACGCGGCCGGCACGCAAACTCGCGCCGAAAGAACCGGCGACGGCTGGGTGCTGAACGGCTCGAAGACATTCACGACGAATGCGCACTTAGCCGATGTCTGCGTGGCGATGGCCCTGACCGATCCTCAGCGAGCCGAAAAAGGCATCTCGGCGTTCATCATCGACAAGGGAACCGAAGGCTGCCGCCCAGGCCGTAAGGAAAACAAACTGGGGATGCGCGCCAGCAATACCGGCGAGATCATTTTCGAAAACTGCCGGCTGCCGCCCGGTCAACTGCTGGGGCAGCGCGGTCACGGCTTCATGGGCGCCATGCGCACGCTGGACGGCGGCCGCATCGCGATCGCCGCCTTGTCGGTGGGAATCGCGCAAGGGGCCTACGAAGCCGCGCTGGCATACTCCAAGCAGCGGAAGCAGTTCGGCAGCGCTATCTCGGAGTTTCAGGCCATCCAGCACAAACTGGCCGACATGGCGACCGAGATCGAGGCCGCGCGGCTGCTGACTTATCGGGCGGGCTGGAACCTCAACCAGGGGCGGCGGGTGACGAAGCTTTCCTCCATGGCCAAGCTTTACGCCAGCGAAATGGCGGTGCGGGCGGCCGGCGAGGCCGTGCAGATCTTTGGCGGTTATGGTTTCGTCAAAGACTATCCGGTCGAAAAGTTTTACCGTGATGTGAAGCTGATGACGATCGGCGAAGGCACCAGCGAAATCCAGCGCATGATTATTGCCCGCCAAATCCTCAAAAGCTGAGACGATATCTTCGTGAGCATCAAAGCTTCGGTGGATCTCGGCGCTTGGGTGGAGAAGATCCGCGAGGGCGACCCCCGTGCTCTGGCGCGCGGCCTAAGCGAGGTCGAGAACCGCGGGGCACAGGCAGAGAACCTGCTGCGGGCCTTGTTCCCGTTTTCCGGCCAAGCCTGGCGGATCGGAATTACCGGGGCTCCCGGGGCGGGGAAGAGCACTCTGGTCAATGGCCTGGTCATGCATTTGCGAAAGCAAGGGCGCTCGGTTGGGGTGGTCGCGGTTGACCCGACCAGTCCTTATACAGGGGGCGCGATTCTGGGCGACCGCGTCCGCATGCAGTCGCATCATGGCGACCCGGGAGTCTTTATCCGCTCCATGGCGACGCGAGGCCTGCTGGGCGGGCTGGCCCCGGCGACGGCGGATGTGATTGTGACGCTGGAGGCTTCCGGGCGTGACGTTGTGATCATCGAAACCGTGGGCGTCGGACAGGCCGAGATCGAAGTGGTCAAACTTGCCTCGGCGGTGGCGCTGGTGCTGACGCCTTCGATGGGCGATGACGTTCAAACCTTGAAGGCCGGCATCATGGAGATTGCCGACCTGTTTGTGATCAACAAGGCTGACCAGCCCGGCGCCGGCCGCATCCAGGGGCAATTGGAAGCGCTGCTGTCGCTGTTGCCCGCCGACCAGGCCAGACCGCCGATCGTGCAAACCGTAGCTACGGACAACAGAGGCGTCGGTGAGATGATTAACACCCTGGGCGCGTTGCCACAGCAGAGCGATCGATCGGTCACGGCATGGAAGGAGCGACTGATCGCCATGATGCGGCAGCGTCTGATCGAGCGGGTTATCGACGAGACGCTGGACGATGGCAAGATCGCGGAGGCGGCGCGCGAAGTCGCCGAGCGGCGCTTGAATCCCTATGAATTTGTCGACGAAGTGATCGGGCGGACCGGAACCGTGGCCCAAAAACAGCCCTGACTCATACGGTGCACCGCGCGTTGGCGTCAAAACGAAATCAAACCATGTCCGCCAAAATCGACCATATCGGAATCGCCGTTCGCTCGATTGACGAAACGCTTGATCTCTACCGCGATGCGCTTGGTGTTGATCCCGGCGCGCGCGCCGTCGTGGAGCACGAGAAAGTTGAAGTTGTCATGCTTCCAGTCGGCGGTCCGCGACTCGAGCTGCTCGAAGCCACCTCCGGCGAATCGGTGATCGCGAAGTTTATCGAGAAGCGCGGCGAAGGCCTGCATCATATTGCGATGCGAGTTCCTGATCTTGCCGCTGCCGTCGAGCGCGTCAAAGCCGGCGGCGCGCGTCTGGTGAAAGACCAGATCGAAAGGGGAGCCGGGGGCTACAAATATGTCTTTGTGCATCCAAAGTCGGCGGGCGGTGTCCTGCTCGAGCTGATCGAGGATGATTCCGGCGCGCCAAGCGGCAGCGGCTCCGCCGGGAGTGACGGGGTGTCGGGATGAAGAAGATTGTCCTCGCCGTCGTGCTGGCGCTCGTTGTTGCGGCGGGACTGCTGCTTCTCGCCCAGGTTCAAAGCCATGAGGGTTATTTCTCTCCGGTCTACTCGCCCGATGGCCGCGAAGTCTGCTTCATCGCCCGTGAAACAAGCGGGCTGGTTGCCGGGCTTGGCTTCGAGCATTTCACGGCGCCCGCCCACGTTTTCGTGTGGCGCGACCGTTTTTCGCTTCGCAAGCTCGATCCCGAGACCGGCAACATCGAGGTCTTGAAATCGTGGCCGGCGTCACCGCTCGAGGGCCGGCACATTCGCACTTACCGGGGCCGGGCATTCAGCGTTGCAAGCACTCAATTGCGCTGGGTGGACGAGGAGAACCTCGAGTACAAGATCGGCATCCGCATTCCCACCCAGCCCGTCTCGGAGCGCTACTTCGTCAGCCGCACTTGGAACAACGTGACGAGTGAGATGGTCGAGAAATACCAGTGGAATCAGGACTGGCTGGCTATCTCGGGCGGCAGTGAGCCGACGCTTTCCGGTGACTGGGAAGTCATTGCCGCTAAGGGTGAGGAAGCGTTCCCGTGCGCCATCGTCGCGCTTCATTCCTCGTTAACTGAAGTGCGTGTTCTGCTGAAGGACTCTGCTTGCGACCGGGTCTATCCCAATGGCATCAGCCCAACTGATGTCGAGCCATACTCGCGAAGGGCCAGTATCGAGCGCATCCAGGAACTCAAAGACGCACACGAACGCCTGACTGCCGAAGCACTGTCCGCCGGCATGTCGGAGTATGCAGCGTCGTTACACGTGACGCGCCGCATGCGGGATCTGGGCTACTACCCAACGCCGCCCCAATTGGTCGCCCGTTTGTTGAGCGAGCGGGAGGTGGCGGCGCTACGGCGGGAGCGGAAGCTCGAACCGCTATTCACGATCAGCGAGATGCAATTCAAGGCCGGTCTTTTCCAGGACATCGAGAAGGCGACCGGCAACCCTGGGCAAGAATTCGACAAAGCAGGCAGGTACATCATCCATAACGACTACACAACCAGCCAGGAAATCAACGCGGTCCTCGCTACAGACGTTGAACAATTCTACGTCGAGCGGTCAGGCCGCACCTACGAAATGAAGATTGTGAAGTACCAATAGGGGAGTCGGCCGTGGTTGGGCGGCGTGGTCCGCTGCCGGGAACCAGCGTGGCGCCGAATCGAGGGAGCCCGCGGCGATCGGCTGCGGCGTAAGGGTCCCTTTTACTACGGAATACGAATCGCCGCAATCGCCGGCGCTTCGCGCTAGCCCAGCTAACCGGCGCCCGATTTCGTTGGCCACCGCCGGACCTGGTTGCCCAAGAACTCAAGGTCCTCGCCGGCTCGACCTCATTTGATCACGGACGGCGTCGAGGGCTGGTTCGTTCTGTCCGCTTGCCGTGCTTGCGGCTCTCTCGATAGCTAAGTGATGGGGCGCCGAGCGGCGAGGGCTTCGGGGCGCTCCCCGAACATGCTGCACTTCGTCAGCCGGCGCAAAATACGGCTAAGGTTATGTCCCGATGTGCCGATCAACCAAGCGTACATCCCATCAGCAGGTGATAGGCCCCATTGAGACGCAAGGTCGCTGGGCCGGCAAAGGCGCGGCAGCCTCGACTGCTCAATTTATGGGGAGCCGCTTTAGAGCTCTTTTCTGGCGGACCGTATCCGCGGTGAGGGTTAGACAAAGAAAATGGAGGGCCGGTCGTGGCTAGCTGTGGAGCAGATCGGAATAGGCTGCCCCGGGCCTGACCGGACCAAAAGCCGAAACCGAGCAAGAGGACACGATGGACGATACGCAGAGCATACTCGATGAATTTCTCATCAAGAGCAGTGAAAACTTGGCGCGGCTCGATCTAGAGTTTGTGGAACTCGAGCAGCGTCCTGAAGACGATGAGCTGCTGTCGAGCATTTTCCGCACGATCCATACGATTAAGGGAACCTGCGGCTTTTTCGAATTTCAAACGCTGGAGGCGATCGCCCACCGGGCGGAGAACCTTCTCAGCCAACTGCGGGAACACGAAAAGAGCCTGACACCCGCGCTGACAACACTGCTTCTTGAGACCGTCGATGTCATCAAGCAGATCCTCAAACAGGTTGAAGAAACTGGCTCGGAAGGCCCGGAGACCTACGACAAACTGCGTGCTCAACTGCAAGCCGCCTGCGATAGTGATCCCGAAGCGGCGCCGACGCCGGACTCGGTTGGCGGCTCCCCCTCCCAAGTAGAACCGGACGACGCTAAATCCGCCGACGCAAAGCCGGACGACGAGAAGCCGGACAAAGCGGCGTCGCCGGAGCCGCCCGCGGCGACGGCGGAATCGGCCGTTCCGGACGACGAACAGAGCGCGGTATCCGCGGCCCAGACCGCTGAGCCCGCCACGGGCCCGCCCCCCCCGCCGCCAGGTGCCGCGGCCACCTTCAACCAAGACGCGCCGCCACCGCCTCCGGCCCCGTCCGACTCGGCCGGGAGCAAGAGCCGCGGCGCTACTCCGCACCGCTCCGTCGCTGACGCAACGATCCGAGTGGACGTGACGCTGCTGGACAACCTGATGAATCTGGCGGGCGAACTCGTGCTGTCGCGTAATCAGATGTTGCAGCACTCCGCCAACTACAACGATGCTTCCCTGACGGCGACTTCCCAGCGCCTGAATCTGATCACGACCGAGCTGCAGGCGGAGGTAATGAAGACCCGCATGCAACCGATCGGAGTGGTTTGGAACAAGTTTCCCCGCGTCGTGCGAGACCTGGGCCGGGCCTCCGGCAAGCAGATCACTCTCCAGATGGAGGGAGAAGAGACCGAGCTGGACAAGACCATCATCGAGGCTATCAAGGATCCGCTGACCCACATTGTGCGGAACTCCTGTGATCACGGCATTGAAGCGCCCGCCGAACGTGCCGCCAAGGGGAAGCCGGCTCAGGGAACACTCAACTTACGCGCCTACCACGAGGGGGGGCAGGTCAATATTGAAATTCTCGATGACGGCGCCGGCATCGATCCGCAGGTGATCAGGGAAAAGGCTTTGCAGAAGGGCGTCATCACGGCGGATCAAGCGCAGCGGATGGGGGAGAGAGAAATCCTGAATCTGGTTTTCGCGGCAGGTTTCTCGACCGCGGCGAAGGTTACCAAAGTTTCCGGGCGCGGAGTCGGCATGGACGTGGTGAAGACCCACATCGAGAAAATCGGCGGTTCGATCGACCTGCAGAGCCAAGTCGGCCGCGGAACCGCCATCCGCATCAAGATCCCGCTGACGCTGGCGATCATTCCTGCCCTGATCGTCTCGGTGGGAACCGAGAAGTTCGCCATCCCCCAGGTGAATCTGCTGGAGCTGGTGCGGCTGGAGGAAAACGTCTCGAAAACCGAGATTGAGTGGATTAAAGGTTCACCGGTTTACCGGCTGCGGGGGAAACTGCTCCCGCTGATCTATTTGAACAAACTCCTGGCCGCGGAGAAGAGCGAGGAACCATCCGCCGATAAGGCCGATGGAGCGCTCAATATTGTGGTTCTGCAGGCCGATGACCGCATGTTCGGACTCGTGGTCGAGGAGATCTATGACACCCAGGAAATCGTGGTGAAGCCGCTGAGCGAACTGCTGAAGGGGACCAACTGCTATGCGGGCGCCACGATCATGGGAGACGGCAACGTGGCTCTGATTCTCGACGTCGTGGGCCTGGTGCAACTGGGCTGCGAAGTCAACGAGGCCCGGAATCAGGCGATCGCCGCCAACCACCAGCAGACCGGCACTGGCGTCGAGCGCCAAAGTCTGCTGCTATTTCGGAGCGGAACAAGCCGTTTGGCGGTTCCTCTGGCGCTGGTCGGAAGACTGGAGGAATTCCCGCGCTCCGCGATCGAACATGCCGGCGATCGTAATGTCGTGCAGTACCGGGAACAGATTCTGACTCTGATTCCTCTTGCTCAGCAACTGCGGCTGAGCCCGCCGGCCGAATCCGCGGACGACGATCCGGTACAGGTTATTGTTTTCAGCGAAGGGACAAGGCGAGTGGGACTTGTCGTCGACGAGATCCTCGACATTGTCGACGAGCCGGTCACCATTCGGAGTCAGCACAAGCAGCCGGGCATTCTTGGGTCGGCCGTTGTCGGCGGCCTTGTCACCGATTTCATTGACCTCCATCACTTGATTCAGAACCTGGAACAGGAATGGTTCAGCGGCGCGGCGGCCGACGCGGAAACCAGCAGACGAATCTTGATCGCCGACGGTTCGCACTTCTCGCGGAATCTGGTTCGGAACTACCTGGAGATGGCCGGATACCGGGTGCTCGAAGCCGCCAATTCCCAGGAAGCGCTCGAGCGCTTGCAGCGGGACCGGGTTGACGTGCTGTTGTCGCGTCTCGATCTGCCCGGCGAGGGCCCGTTCGAGTTGCTGCGCCGTCTGCGGCTTGAACCGGAGTGGCGCGGCCTCCCGGCCGTTGCGCTCGCCAGCGGGCCGGAAGAGATGGAGCAGCGGGGAGACCGTGAATTTGAATTCGACGACTATCAGCTGAGGTTTGACAAGGAAGCGACCTTGAACTCGATCAGCCGGCTGGCGGCGGTTGGCCGCGAACAGCAACTCGCCGAACAAAGGAAGTAACAAAGGAAGTAAAGATTCATGGAAATCACACTCGAGTCCGGCAGCGCCGGAGCGCCTGGAGCCAATCGCCAATTCGTAACGTTCTTCGTCGGCGATTTGTTCCTGGGCGTGGAGGTACAGAAGGTCCAGGAGGTGCTGCGTTATCAGCACATGACTCCGGTTCCGCGGGCGGCCCGGACGGTCAAGGGGCTGATCAACCTGCGCGGCCAGATCGTCACGGCGGTTGACCTGCGCCGCTGTTTGCAGCTCGAAGATGCGCCGCCGGAGGCCGAGTTGCCCCTCAACGTTGTCATCCGCAGCGAAGTTGGCGCCGTCAGCCTCCTAGTGGACTCGATTGGTGACGTGATGGACGTGAGCGAAGACACTTTTGAGCCCCCTCCCGAGACGCTGAGCGGCGTGGCCCAGGAATTGGTGACCGGTGTTTATAAGCTGGACGGCCGGCTGCTGCTTTCGCTCTCCACGGAGAAGATGCTGAGACGGGAAGCGGCGAACTGAACAGCGGGCCGGGTTGGACCAGGTAGAAGCGCGTAACGCCGATGAATGATGGGAAATCATGTGTTTCCAGCGGGAGGTCGGGAGGGTCCTCCCAGCCCTCCGTTGATGCCTGCGCCGCCTGCGGCAGACGGGTCCGGTTCCGGCTGGGATACAGCGCCGCTACACCGAGCCGGATTCAGCGCGGCAAAGGAGCGGGGGTCGCGGGCCGGGCGGCTTGCTGAATACATACAAAAGATTCTTAGCATAGGAGCACATTTTATGAAGGCCAAATCCAAGACAGCCGTCCGCAAAGCCGCGGGCTCGATTGCGCGTCTTACAAGAACGGCGAAGAATGGGAAAATCTCCCGCGGCGCCCCCGCGTCCGGTCAGCGGCGCAAGGCAGCCAAAAAGCCCTCGCCGGCCAGTGCGCCCAGCGAAATTGTCACAACCAAGAAACAGAGCAAACTTTCAAACCAACAGAGAGGAAAAACTATGAATCGCAATAAGGCACCCCAGACCGCCGTCGCCGTGGCCGACCCGCATGCCGAGTCCGTCGAGGAAATGGACGCCGCCTCGCTCCAACTGCAGCGGCTCCAGGAACAGGTCACGGACTACGAGGGTCAGATCCAGGCCATCGGCAAGGCTCAGGCGGTCATCGAGTTCAACCTCGACGGCACGATCATCACGGCCAACGACAACTTCCTCAACGCGCTGGGCTACACGCTCGGGGAGGTCCAGGGCCAGCACCACCGCATGTTCGTCGAGGAGTCGTTTTGAGTCAGCGTCGAATACCGCCAGTTTTGGGAGGCGCTGAACCGGGGCGAGTATCAAGCCGGGGAGTACAAGCGCATCGGCAAGGGTGGCAAGGAGGTCTGGATTCAGGCCTCCTACAACCCCATCCTCGACCTCAACGGCAAGCCCTTCAAGGTGGTCAAGTACGCCACCGACGTCACCGAGCAGAAGCTGCGAAACGCTGAGTTCGAGGGTCAGATCCAGGCCATCGGCAAGGCGCAGGCGGTCATCGAGTTCAACCTCGACGGCACGATCATCACGGCCAACGACAACTTCCTCAACGCCCTGGGCTACACGCTCGGGGAGGTTCAGGGCCAGCACCACCGCATGTTCGTCGAGGAGTCGTTTCGAGTCAGCGTCGAGTACCGCCAGTTTTGGGAGGCGCTGAACCGGGGCGAGTACCAAGCCGGGGAGTACAAGCGCATCGGCAAGGGTGGCAAGGGGGTCTGGATTCAGGCCTCGTACAACCCCATCCTCGACCTCAACGGCAAGCCCTTCAAGGTGGTCAAGTACGCCACCGACGTCACCGAGCAGAAGCTGCAGAACGCTGAGTTCGAGGGTCAGATCCAGGCCGTCGGCAAGGCGCAGGCGGTCATCGAGTTCAACCTCGACGGCACGATTATCACGGCCAACGACAACTTCCTCAACGCCCTGGGCTACACGCTCGGGGAGGTCCAGGGCCAGCACCACCGCATGTTCGTCGAGGAGTCGTTTCGAGTCAGCGTCGAGTACCGCCAGTTTTGGGAGGCGCTGAACCGGGGCGAGTATCAAGCCGGGGAGTACAAGCGCATCGGCAAGGGTGGCAAGGAGGTCTGGATTCAGGCCTCCTACAACCCCATCCTCGACCTCAACGGCAAGCCCTTCAAGGTGGTCAAGTACGCCACCGACGTCACTGAGCAGAAGCTGCGAAACGCTGAGTTCGAGGGTCAGATCCAGGCGGTCGGCAAGGCGCAGGCGGTCATCGAGTTCAACCTCGACGGCACGATCATCACGGCCAACGACAACTTCCTCAACGCGCTGGGCTACACGCTCGGGGAGGTCCAGGGCCAGCACCACCGCATGTTCGTCGAGGAGTCGTTTCGAGTCAGCGTCGAGTACCGCCAGTTTTGGGAGGCGCTGAACCGGGGCGAGTACCAAGCCGGGGAGTACAAACGCATCGGCAAGGGCGGCAAGGAGGTCTGGATTCAGGCCTCGTACAACCCCATCCTCGACCTCAACGGCAAGCCCTTCAAGGTGGTCAAGTACGCCACCGACGTCACCGAGCAGAAGCTGCGAAACGCGGACTACGAAGGGCAGATCCAAGCTGTCGGCAAGGCGCAGGCGGTCATCGAGTTCAACCTCGACGGCACGATCATCATGGCCAACGACAACTTCCTCAACGCGCTGGGCTACACGCTCGAGGAGGTTCAGGGCCAGCACCACCGCATGTTCGTCGAGGAGTCGTTTCGAGTCAGCGTCGAGTACCGCCAGTTTTGGGAGGCGCTGAACCGGGGCGAGTACCAAGCCGGGGAGTACAAGCGCATCGGCAAGGGTGGCAAGGAGGTCTGGATCCAGGCCTCGTACAATCCCATCCTCGACCTGAACGGCAAGCCCTTCAAGGTGGTCAAGTACGCCACCGATATTACCGGGCAGAAAGCAAGAAACGCACGGTTCGAGAGTGAGGTCCGGTCGTTCGGCGAGCAGCTCGAATCCTCCTCTCAAGTGTTGACCACCGTCAGTCAACAGATGGCAGGCAACGCGGAAGAAACCTCAACGCAGGCCGGAGTGGTTTCCGCCGCCAGTGAACAGGTAAGCAAGAACATTCAAACGGCTGCCGCGGGCGCCGAAGAGATGACGGCATCGATCGGCGAGATCGCGAAGAACTCTAACGAGGCCGCCACCGTTGCCAAGGAAGCCGTCAGTGTTGCCGGTTCAACGAACGAAACCATCAAGACTTTAGGCGAGTCGAGCGTGGAAATCGGCAAAGTGATCAAGGTGATCACCTCCATTGCGCAGCAAACGAATCTGCTGGCGCTCAACGCAACGATCGAGGCCGCTCGTGCCGGTGAGGCCGGCAAGGGGTTTGCGGTGGTGGCGAACGAGGTGAAAGAGCTGGCCAAGCAGACTGCCCAAGCGACCGAAGACATCAGCCAGAGAATCGAAGCGATCCAGATGGGCAGCGAAGGGGCCGTGGAAGCGATCGGCAAAGTCAGCACGATCATCGGCACGATCAATGACATCTCCAGTACAATCGCCGCGGCGGTCGAAGAACAGACCGTTACGACGAACGAGATCACCCGCAATGTTAGCGAGGCGTCGCGCGGTTCAAGCGAGATTGCCGAGAACATCGGTGGAGTCGCCACGGCTGCTAATAATACGTCACAAGGAGCCAGCGAGACTCTCGGAGCGGCTAAGGAATTGGCGGGGATGCCAGCCAAACTGCAGCAGCTCGTCGAACAAGCCAAGGGGTAAGGTGGTGCGCTTTGGCGGCGGGCCGTTGCAAGAGCCAGAGTAGCAGCCGGTCTCACTAGTTCTGGATCCTCGTGGCCGGCGTTGATGGCGCCATCGGCCTGATGAATCAACTGGTTTGGGGGGCCACTTTCTCTTCCATGGCCGGTCAGGAAACCGCTGCTCCTGGTCGGCCGGCTCTAAAGGTTTTGGCGTTGTGGCGAATGAAGTCAAGGAACTCGCCAAAAGCATCGCAACGCCTTCCAGCTTCAATCCGTTGTTGACGAATTCAAGATCTAGCCGAGGTTTGCAGCACGGGGCGGGCGAACCGCGTGTGGCGCCGAGGCCATTGAGCCCGCATGGACTCACCGATTGCGGTCTTGCCGGTACTCAACGACTGCCCGATTGTGGGCTTGGAGCGTTTTCGAGAACACATGTTTCCCGGTCCCCAGGGGCTCGGCCACGAAAAAAAAGTAGCCGCTTTCAGCCGGTTTGAGCGCGGCTTCGAGCGACGCCCGGCCGGGGTTGGCGATCGGCCCCGGCGGCAACCCGGCATGGACATACGTGTTGTAGGGGTGTTTGTCCTGGAGGTCGGATCGGTAAATCCTGCCGCGGAAGCGGTTTTCCAAGATCAGTCCGTAGACCACGGTCGGGTCGCACTGCAGCAGGATATTCTCCCTCAGCCGATTGTGAAAGACCGATGAAACCAAGGGCCGCTCGCCTCCGATGCCGGTCTCTTTTTCAATCAGGGAAGCGAGGGTGACGATCTCATACGGTGTGAGCGGAACCGAGTTTCCTAGGGCGGCATCTTGGAAGACACGATAGAACTGATCGATCATCATTTGGACGAACTTGCGAGCAGTGATATCCCGCGTGAAGTAGTAGGTGTCGGGGAACAGGAAACCCTCCAGATTCGCCGCTTCCCTAAACCGCCCTTGGATCTGATGTGCCCGCTCCGCTTCGGCGAGAAACTCTTCGCGAGTAGACAGCCCGGCACCGGCAACCAGGTCCGCGATCTCAAACTTCGTTAAGCCCTCGGGAATCGTCAGCCGGTGGTATTCAACCTGCCCGCGTGAAATCTTGTCAAAAACCTGCCAGACCGTCAGCGGACGCAAGAAGCGGTATTCCCCGGCCATCAAAACAGTTCGCGGCCGCAAGCCACGAACAGCCAGGAAGAGCCATCTGGAGCGGATGACACCGGCTTCCTCGAGGGCCTCCGCAATCTCCGGGCTGGTGGCGCCGCGCTCGATCTGGATGGTCACGGGTTCCTCAAACCCATGGAAGGGGGGCGCGAATCCTACCGACAGCAGTCCCGTCACCACGAGGACGCCAAGCGCCGCGGCGTACCATAACCCCCAAGCTGAGAACTTTCTCACGTTCGGCAGGATCTTTCGGGAAATTAAGGAGGCCCAGTCCCGCCTCCCCCAAGGAAATCTAAATAACTTTGCAAAATGAGCACGGCGGCAAGCTTGTCGACGGCCTCTCGGCGTTTTCGCAACCCGACTCCACTGTTTTTAAGGACGCGCTCGGCTTCACGCGTCGTGAGGCGCTCGTCCCACAGTGTCACCTCAACACCGCAGCGCTTCGCCAGCGTCCGCCCAAACTGTGCTGCCTGCCGCGCCTGGGCTCCCTCGCTGCCGTTCATATTGAGGGGATGACCGACGACAACGCGCGTGACTTGCCGGCTGTCAATAAGCTCGGAAAGAAAATTGAGATCTTCGGCACGATTATTCCGTCTCAACGTCGGCAGGCCCTGAGCCGTGACGCCCAACTCGTCGCTGAGCGCCAGCCCGATCCTCCTCTTTCCAAAGTCAAGCCCAAGAATCCGCCCAGGCGCGCCAGACACGTAGTTATTTTACAGCAGCGGGCTTGATGCATCTTGCCGCGTTCATGCGTTCTCCGCATCTGCTCACTCTAGTCCCCCGTCTTCCACGCGAGGAACCGCGGAGGCTTGGTTGGCGTGGTCAGCCTTCTCATTTGAGAGCGAAATCAAGCCGACTGAGTGGTATACTTTACTCCTCACGGACCCTGCCTATCGCATGGCGCCGAGAGTACACGATAGGCGAGGTGACGAACGATGTTGAGGAGTTTGGGGTTGACACGATTGACGCTATGTGTCACAATGTGACACATGAAGAAGGCGTCGATGCGAGAACTGCACCACAACACCAGTGCGATTCTTCGGGAAGTCTCTGAAGGTCAAGTTTTCGTCATTGAGAAAAGAGGGAATCCGGTTGCTGAGTTGCGGCCTTTCCATCTGGTCCCGCCGACCCGGCGTCTGCCGAATCGGGAAAAGCTGCTCGCCGAATTCCCGCAAATTAGTATCGACAGCGGCCGCGTGCTCGAACAGGACAGGTCTTGAGGCTGTATCTAGACACGGCCTATATCGCAAAATGTTATCTGAACGAGCCTGATGCCGGCGCTGTCAGGAAGCTCGCCGAGGAGGCGGAAGGGCTTTACTCCTCTAGTTGGTGTATCGCCGAGTTGTCCTGCGTTTTCCTGCGGCATGTTCGAGAACGGAGGTTAACGAGGAAGCAGGCCCGCGCACTGAGTGAACTATTTTTGGACGATATTCGAGCTGGCGCTTGGAACTTGCTCCCGCTGTCAGAGCGCTTGCTCTACAAGGTTGAAGACAGCCTTGGACAGATTCCCCGAACAGTTTATTTGCGGGCGGGTGGCGCCGCCCATCTGGTGACCGCCCGAGAATCCGGCTTCGCGGAAGTGTGGAGCAGCGATCGCCATCTCCTGGCCGCCGCTCGGCACTTCGGATTAAAGGGCAGGTCAGTTTAGCGGTTTCCGAGGATGCTCGACCGGCCGGTTTCGAACTGGCCCATCTTCGAGACCTGAGACGGGCAACGCCGAACCACGCGACGGTACTCTCTTACAAGTTTGCTTCCGTCCCATCCCTTGCGTTGTCAGCATCATGAGCCAGCTCGTCCAAATCGGCAAGTTTAATTTTCGGTTTCAGTGTCAGCCGGAATGCACCAATTGCTGCACCATGGCCGGTGACGTCTGCTTGACCGAAGACGACGCCGGCCGAATCGCCGCACACCTCGATCTCACGCCCGCGGAGTTTCGCGAACGGCACTGCCTCCATGAGGATGAGGAGCTGCGTCTGGTGGGCCGAAGCAAAGATCCCTGCCGCTTTGTTACGGCTACAGGGTGCTCCATCCACGAAGTCAAACCCGTGCAATGCCGCACATTTCCTTACTGGCCGGAGTATGTCGCAAACAAGCGCTCGTGGAAGAATCTCAGCCGCTTTTGTCCCGGGATTGGCGTGGGGCCGATCATTCCAGTGGAGCAGGTTCGGACTGACGCTCAGGAGACGAAGAACGCTTACCCGGACTCGTAGCTTTGGCGGGTAAAGGCGAGAGTGTCCAATCGTAGGGGCCGGAACTGCCGCGGTTCCTCCGCTGGAAAGCGGTTACGTGCTAACCTGAATTATGCACTGCGGGGTGCACCTGAGGAGGGCTGAGCTGCGAGGGACCATTGGGCGACCCCCGAAAACATGGGGTAATAAGGTAGGCTGGCAAAGATTTCAGCTTCGCCAGCCAACCCCAAGGAGGTCACCCAAATGGTTACCAAGCGAAAACAGCATAGCTCCAAAAACCCCGCCAAACAAGGCCGCGGCGCGACGGCTCCGCAGCCCAATAAAATCGGGGCTTCCACGCCCTATCACTTCCGCGGCAAGAATCTGACTCCCTACGGCGGCCTGCTGCCGGTCGCCACCCTGCTCGAAAAACTCGGCTTCCAAGAGCTGCTGGAACAAACCCTCAGCGTCAAACGAATCACCCGTGTGATGAGCCTCTACCAGTTTGTGCTGGCCCTCGTGCTGGGCCTCTATGTCGGCTTTGCGCGGCTCAACCAACTCCGCTTCATCGCGCGCGACCCCATCCTGACCGGCATCTTGCAAGTGACGCGGCTGCCGCCGCAATCCACGCTGTGGCGCTTTCTGGCCTCGCTGCATCTCAACGTGGCGCGGCAGATCCTGTCGATGCAGCGCCAACTGCGCGAACGAGCCTGGGCGGCGGCCAACGTGCGGTTGACCACGGTGACGCTGGACACCGACACCACCGTGCACACCCTCTACGGCCAGCAGATGGGCGGGCGCAAGAGCTACAACCCCAAGAACAAGGGCAAGCGCAGCTACCAGCCGATACTGACCTTCCTGGCCGAGACGCGCGAATACCTGATGGGCGGGTTGCACAATGGCGACCGGCCCACGGGCAAAGAGATCGCGGCGCACCTCGAAAGTGCTTTCCAGGCTTTGCCGGCCAGTGTGAAGCGGATCTTGGCGCGGGCCGATTCCGGCTTTTATTGCTGGGAAGCGGTGGCAGCCTACGAACAAGCGCATTGTCAGTTCGTCATCGTGGCGCGCAAGACCAGGCGACTGGTCGAGCAGTTGCAGCAAGCGGAATGGAAGCCCTCGCCCCACAGCGACGCTGCGGCGGAGTGCGAATTCCTCTGCCAGCCGCAAGGCTGGGGCAGGGCCTGCCGCTTTGTCGCGCTGCGTTATGAAAAGGAGCCGGAAACCGAGGAGGTCGAGCAATATCAGTTGTTTGCAACCAGCGCTTACACCTACCGCGTGTTTGTGACCAACCTGGCCGAGCCGATCGCGGCGGTGGTGTGGTTTTACAATCAGCGGGCCGGGGCGGAAAACCTGATCAAGGAGGCCAACAACGATGCCGGGCTGGCGGCCCATCCTTCGCGCCGCTTTGACACCAACCGCAATCACTTTCAGTTGGTCATGCTGGCCTACAACCTCAACTGCTGGCTGCTGCTGTTCCAGCGTGAAGCCGACGCCACCCCGGAGAAGCTGCGGCACACCACCCTGGCGACGGCGCGGCTGCGCTTTCTGTTCGTGGCGGCCAAGATCTGGCGGCACGCCGGCAGAACGGGCATCAGCTACAGCGATCAGTACCAGGAGCAGGGCCTGTTCGAGCGGCTGATGCGGCGGCTGCGGGCGATGGCGCCGCCGGGATCGAGCTGCGCGCCGGTGGTGGAGGGTGCGCTGCGTTGAGAGGTGCTCCATGCATAAAATTTTATGCACTTGCTGCAAGCTACTGGGAACATGCCGTTTGCGAGCCCGCTTTTGCCCGCCCGGATTGGGAGGCGGCTCAAACCGGGAGGGAAACCGCGGAAAAGACGACTTGCTAAATCACTGAGTTGACACGACTGCCGCTACCGCCACAACTCCATCGGCGATGGCTACGCCGAACCTGTGCATAATTCAGGTGCTAAGCCGCATCTCAATCCAGTAACCTTGGCCCGCGCTTCGCTTGATGCGCTAGGGACAAGCAAGAGTGCACGTTCCACGTGTCTTGAGCAAAGGTACGCTTCAGGACGAAAAACCACCGGCCCGCCCATCGTTAACCGAATACCTCAATTGCGCTAATGTATGAGTGAGCGGATCAACCAGTAGCGGTAGCCGCGTGGCCAAAGCGCGAGAGAGCTTTGCAAGACTGCCGCGGTTCTGACCCCAATACAATGAACTTCATACTCCCCATGTCAGCGGACATTCCGCCGGTAACCAACGGTGCACCCGTTTTCGTTTCGAGGCGATACCTGATTCTGAAAGGACAATTTCAATATGAGCAAGCACGGCTCCAAGATCACGAGAAGGTCCGTTGTGACGGCAGCGGCGGGCGGGCTCGCGGCGGGCGCGCAGTCCGGTAAAGCCGCGACCGGAAAAGCCGTTACCAAGGGACGTATCAAGCAGTCGGTCTGCAAGTGGTGTTACAAGGACATGTCTGTCGACGAGTTGGCCGAACAATCCGCAAAGATGGGACTGCGGTCGGTCGAGCTGCTGGCTGACGCTCAATGGCCGGCCGTTAAGAAATACGGTCTGGTGTGCGCGGTCGGGAACGGCATTTGCAGCATCACGGACGGGCCCAACGTCAAGGCCAACCACGCCGAGATCGAAAGGAACGTCCGGCGGCTGCTGCCGCTTGCAAAGAAACACGGCGTGCCCAACCTGATCTGCTTTTCAGGCAACCGGCGCGATATCCCTGACGAAGAAGCTTGGGACAACTGCGCCCTGCTGCTGAACAAGGTCAAGGCTCAAGCCGAGGACGCCGGTGTAACGATTCTCATGGAGCTGCTCAACAGCAAAGTCAACCACCCCGATTACCACTGCGACAAAACCGCCTGGGGCGTCGAGTTGATGAAGCGCGCCGAATCGCCTCGCGTCAAGCTGCTCTACGACATCTACCACATGCAAATCATGGAGGGTGATGTTATCCGCACGATTCGCGACAACTTCCAATACATCGGGCATTTCCACACCGGCGGCAATCCCGGCCGCCACGAAATCGACGAGACGCAAGAGCTGAACTACAAAGCGATCTGCGAAGCCATCGTGGATCTCGGCTTTGACGGTTATTTAGCGCAGGAGTTTATCCCGGCCCGGGATCCGATGACGTCTTTGCGTCAGGCGGCGATCATCTGCGACGTGTGATTGGTGTTACGGATCACCTGAAGAATCCACGCCCCGCGGCTACTTCATCACTCTTTGCGGTCTCGGCGCCTTTGCGACAGAAGAAACCATGTTTCGCCAAGGCGCAAAGGCCGCGGCGGGTTTTGTTGCGCTTCGGATGACTCTCCGGCCGGCTCGATGACACCTGACGATTCGGCTTGACTTTTTACATCCAGCGGCATCCAGCGGAGGACTCAGTCCACCAGCGTCAAGAACGCGAAGAAGAGCAGCGCCACTCCAACGAACGTGAGGGCGCCAACGAGCAGAATGTCGGGGTCTTTGGAAGGGACCTCGTCCTCCAGCCGTTCGGCGGGGAGTTCGGGCAACTTCGCGCCACGTTTCGCCGGTCTCACCTTCCTCAGTTGGGAGACCCTGGTCGTTGAATTCGCCACCGCGGTCGCCGGTTTTGCCGCAGCCCGGCGTGCTGCGGCGGACCGGAGTTTCCTTTTGGCCGGCGGCGTTTCCGTTTTCTCTGTTTCAGGCGCCGAGGATTTGCGCATCGCGGGCCGCTGACGGGCGGATCGCTCGTCTTGCCGGGTTAGCGGGGCGTCTTGCAGAGCGGTGCGGAACTTCATCGCCGACTGGAACCGCTCGGTAGGGGCCTTTGCAAGAGCGTGCAGGATGATGTTGTTCAGCTCACTCGATAGTTCCGGATTGAGTTCGACCGGCGGCAGGGGTTCTTTCTCGACATGCGCCTGCATGACCTCGAACTGGCTTTTTGAGACGAACGGTTTCTGTCCGGCCGCCAGTTCATAGAGAATGACGCCGATGGAGTAAATGTCCGTTCTCTCGTCGAGGGTTGTGATGCCCTTCACCTGCTCCGGTGAAGTGTAGTCCACGGAACCGACCACGGTTCCGGTCTGAGTCAGGCTCGGGTCCGCGTACATCTTCGCGAGACCGAAGTCGCTCAGCCTCAACTGGTTCTCCTCGGTAATGATCATACTGGAGGGGCAAATGTCGCGGTGAACAACGCCGTGCGCATGCGCGTAGACCAAGGCGGACAGAGCCTGGCAGATGTAGTCCGCGGCGTCCTTGATTGGGAAGGGACCCAGCTTGGCAAGCTGCGCGACCGTCGATCCCTCCACCAACTCGGTTGTCATGACGAGCTGATCGTCGAGCGACATGGCGTTATAAAAAGAAACAATGTTGGGATGTGATAGGCGTGCCCGGATGTTGACTTCCCTAAGAAACCGGTCGATGCGCTGCTGGTCTTCCTGTAGTTCCTTCGGAAGGACTTTGAGCGTTTCCAGCCTTCTTACGAGGACGTTGCGGACCTTGTATGTGACGCCGCTCTCGGAAGTGTCGAGCACGGCCAAGAATTCATAGCCGCCAGCGGTCTGTCCGATCTCGAACTTCATGGGCAGAGTGCTCTTTATGCTCATCGGTTGCCGTGCCCTTTCATCTAAAAATCTAGGGTGCTCGACAGGAGCCTCCCACATGAGCGTATGCCGCTATACCTGCGATGTAAATCGAGGACCTATACCAATGTCCTACGATACTATACCTGACAAGATCTCCACCAAACACCCTACCGGCAAATGATTGCACGATAAGCCCGCCATCACTTCGTCGCGCTTGCTCGCCGTGCTCACCTTATTGTCAAGTACGCCTCCACTCGTCAAGCGGCGCCGCCTGGTAGTACTGATGGGCCTCTCACGCACTTCGCCTCGGCACGCGGTGAGAAAAGCGGGTTAGCCCGGGGTTAGCCCGCAGGTTAGCCCCAGGGCCACAACAAATTCTGTAAGGCCTTGGACCACGAAACCTTGTTTTTCTTCCGTGGCCCAACGGCTCTCATTCGCAAGGGCTTCGTGACCTGCTGGGGAGCCGCTGATCCAGCCGGCTTGGTCTGTTTGAGTGGGAGTGAGGCGGCTGAAGAGTCAGCGGTCTGCGCTTCCGATGTTGGCCGCGCAGCCGCCATGCTCTCGGCCCGGGGAGATGGGCCGGGCGCCCCGCCCCTCTGTTGAGGTGGCCCCTGTGTCCGCGGCGCGCCCTGAAGAGCGGTTCGGAAGCTGGCCGCCGACTGGAAACGCTCGCTGGGGTTCTTAGCCAGCGCTTTTAGGATGACATTGCTCAGTTCATGGGACAGTGCCGAGTTGAGTTCATCTGGAGCCGGCGGCCTTTGCTCGACATGCGCCCGCATGATCTCGAATTGGCCCTTCGCCGCAAAGGGCTTCCACCCCGTCACCAGCTCAAAGAGAATGACGCCCATGGAGTAAATGTCGCTTCTCTCATCCAGCCTCGTCTCTCCCTTCACCTGCTCGGGCGAGGCATATTCCGGCGCCCCGAGCGCCGTGCCGGTTTGCGTCAGCCGCGGATCGATGTACTGCTTTGCCAGCTCAAACTCGCCCAGCTTGAGCTTGCCCTGTGGGGTAATAATCACGCACGACGGCGTAAGGTTACGGTGGACGACTCCGTTGGCGTGCGCGTAGACCAAAGCGGACAATGCCTGGCAAACGTAGTTGACTGCTTCCTTAAGGGGAATGGCGCCGCGCCGGAAGAGCTGCTCCAAAGTCGATCCCTCGATCCACTCGGTCGTCATCACAATCCGGTCTCCTAGCGGCATTGCGTTGTAGAAGGAAACGATGTTGGGATGCGACAGCCGCGACCGAATGGCGACCTCCCTATGAAATCGCTCGACCAGTTGCTCGTCTTCCTGCGATTTGCCCGGCAGAACCTTGAGCACCTCCAGCCGATGCATGAGAACGTTGCGGACCTTATACTTGACGCCCGTCGGGGAGGCGCCGAGAACGGCCACAACTTCATAGCCGCCGACGGTCTGCCCAACATCGAATTTCATTGCCAGAGTGCTTTCCTTGGCTCGTCAGTTACCTTGTCTGTCCACTGCTGACTCTCGGATCATTTGGCAACCCTGCCTCTAGCGTATCGTATGCCGTCGCGCCGGCCTGCGTAAACGGAACACCAGTACTAATGTTCAGAGGTCTATAACCGGCGAGATTGCCTCAAACCATCTTAACTCGGACGAACAGCGGTCAAACGGAGCTTCATCACCGCCTTGGATCTGTCCTCCCAGCGGCAGAGCGGTTTAATCTAACGGTACGGGGCGCTCCGAACGCCAATGGTTGATCGAAGAATTGGGATGCCAGGGCTGCCCCCGTTAGGAGAGGGTGCGCATCAAGTAAAGCACCCGTTCAGTCCCGTCGATGCTCTCGGTGCGTTCCAAGGAGAAACATTGTTCGTAAGTCCATGTCGAAGCCGAGCGTTCGCTTCATCGAGTATGTGAGCGGCTACAGAAATTCTCTTCGTACTTGTCGACTCTTGGTGAGAAGAGTTCCGCCCAGGAGTTCGCCAGCATTCGGTTCGCCAGTGATACCGCTTCTGGTTTTTCTTTCACCTTTGAGCGGAAACTAAATACTCCATTCTCGTAGAACCGCTACTACTTTCACACGACACTCTGGTCGGCGCTCCCCGGAAGCGCAACGATATCCGGCGGCCGCTGCCGGAGGTCTCGATGAATGTGATCGAAGCATTCGAGAGCCGTCTTGCGGCGGAAGAGTCAAGTGTTCGGCTGGCGCGCGGGGGCTCCGCCGCCCTAACGCTCAAGGCTAGCTCCATTCCTGAAGACGCCCCGTTGCGTCTGGCAAACGCGCCGAAGGGTGTAGCGTGGAAGCGCTAGCCGGACGGCGTTGGGCGGCAACTGGAGTTGCCCCCAAAAGTGAGACAACCAGTTTAGACTCAAAATCCATTGAACGGAGGATGGGTGATGAGTTTGTCTCGACGGAGATTCACGCAAGAATTCAAGTTATCGGCGGTGGAACGGCTGCAACGAGGTGCCTCAGTGGCCGAGGTGGTCCGGACGTTTGAGGTCAATCCCAACCTGGTGCACCGCTGGCGGCGAGAGTTTCGCCAAGGTCCCGGCAACGCCTTTCCCGGCGAGGGGAAGCGCCGCTGGCAAGAAACGCACACGGCGGAGCTGGAGCGCAAGGTCGGCCGCCAGACCATGGAGATCGATTTTTTAAAGGGGTGCTTGCAGCGCATCGAACAACAGCGGAAGCTGCAGGCCTCGACTGGAAAACCGTTGTCGGCCACCAGATCCGGCAACAAGTCCAGGAGCCGCCGCCGATGAGCGTCCAGCGGATGTGTCAGCTGGCAGAGCTGCCGCGCGCCAGCTTCTACCGCTGGCAACCTGGCAAGCAAAGGCCCGATCCGGACCTGGAACTGCGCGACACGATCCAGCGCATCGCCCTGGAGTTCCCCAGCTACGGACGGCCGCGCATCACCGCCGAGTTGCGGCGCCGCGGCTGGGTGATCAATCCCAAGAAGGTGCAGCGCATTCTGCGGGAGGACAATCTGCTGTGTTTGCGGCGGCGGAAATTCGTGCTGACCAGCGACTCGCGTCACGGGCTGACCGTCTATCCCAATCTAGCCCGCGAGAGGGTCCTGAGCGGCCTGGACCAGCTCTGGGTGGCTGATATCACCTATATCCGGCTGGCCTGGGAGTTCGTTTACCTGGCGGTGATTCTAGATGCTTACTCGCGGCGGGTGGTCGGCTGGGCGCTCGAAGACACGCTGGAAGGGAAGCTGACGATCGCCGCGTTGCGGATGGCCCTGCGGCGGCGGCGTCCGGGTGCGGGGCTGGTGCATCACTCCGACCGCGGCGTGCAGTACGCCGCCAACGGCTACGTCGACTTATTGAAGCAGCACGAAATCACCATCAGCATGAGCCGCAAAGCCAACCCCTACGACAATGCCAAAGCGGAGTCTTTCATGAAGACGCTGAAGTACGAAGAGGTCTACCGCTCGGAGTACCGCGATCTGGCCGAGGCGCCCGCTTCGATCGGGGGCTTTCTCGAGAAGGTGTACAACGAGAAGCGCTTGCATTCGGCCTTGGGCTATTGTCCGCCGGCGGAGTTCGAGCAGAACCTGCTTGCCCCGCCAGCAGTTGCGGCGGCAGTGGCGGAAGGAGTTTTCTGAGGCATGGGGAAATCTTTCGATCCGATAGGGGTGGCTGGGGGGATGCGGGACGCAAAGCTGTGCAACTCTACGCCCCGCCCCATCGTCTCGATGAGTTTCCAGTTGGTTATTCCTTGGCGGGTTGCGCTCCCGCAGAGCCCGCCTCCGCTTCACCAACCGGGAGCTATTATGAAGCAAAGGGCCACCGCTGGCCAGCAAAAACCAGCGAATGGTCAACTGTGTCTAAACTATTTGTCTCACCCCAGGGGGCAAGCCCATCTCGACGCTTGGCCGGCGTTCTCCAAGCCAGCGAAAACGCTCACGGCAGCCGCCCCGCCAACAATCTCCCAACACCGCTCAAACCACGGAGGTTTTCCCTTGATGCGATCCAGGAAGCCGCACCACCCGGCGCCCCTGCTCGCCAAAGCCGGTCAAGAATTCTTTTCGTCGGAATAGGGGTAGTAGTAGCCGTAGTCGCGATAGTAGCCGTAGTCGAGGTTGTCGAGGTCGACGCGGTTCATGACAAAGCCGAGAAAATGCACGCCGGCCTCGTCGAAGGTTTGCTTGGTCCGCATCAGCGCGCCGGACTCTGTGCTGTCGGAGACGACCATGATGACCCCTTCCACCATGCGGGAAATCGTGCGAGCATCGGAGAGAACCAGAGAGGGCGGCGAGTCGATCACGATGTGGTCAAAGCGTTTTCCAGCCTCGCGCAGCAGAGCCGCCAGCCGGGGGGAGTAGAGCAGATCGGAAGCGACGGCGTTGGAGCGCCCGGCGGCCGCCAGCCAAAGCCCGTCGATGCGCGTTCTGGTGACAACCTGGTCGATCTCCGCCAGTCCCTGCAAATAGTCGGTGAGCCCGGTATCGGTCTCGACATGGAGTTGTTTGGCGCAGTTGGGACGCCTCATGTCCGCATCAATCACAAGCACGCGCCGCTTCAATTGAGCCAGGCTGCAGGCAAGATTGAGGCTGACCGTCGTCTTGCCTTCCTGAGGCTGAGAGCTGGTCACGAGGATGCGCCGCATCGATTCGTCCAACCCCAGCAGAACGGAGCTTCGAAGAGTGCGATAGGCCTCCGACAAGGCGGGCTCGGGCCGCCAGCACATTGCCCCCTCCCGGTTCGCATCAACCGCATCGGCGCTAATCCCGTTGCGGACGGTCGCATTGGCGGTCCCGTTTTGGCTGGCCGCGTCGTGGCCGGCAGCGGCGAGGCTGGGCCCTGCATTGACGGGCTGACTTTGGCCGGGCTCAGTTTGACCGGGTTCAGTTTGGCCGGGTTCGGCTTCCAGTACCGGCGCGAGCCGGCACCGTCCCTCCACGGGAAGCCCCGCCGCCGGAAGCAAAGGATCGAGCGGCTCGGTGATCACCTTGGCGCAGTCCTTCGAGCGGCCGCGCGGAATCACCGCCAGCAACGACAGCCCGGTCATGCGCTCAACCTCTTCAGGTGTCCGCACCAGGGTATTCATGTGCTCTTGCACGAAAGCCACCGTGATTCCAAGGAGCAGTCCGCCCAGCAGGCCGAGTGCGGCATTGAACAGTTGCTTGGGACGGTAGGGGCGTTCGGGCAACTCCGCGCGGTCGAGAATCGCGATGTTGGAAGCGCGCAGGCCGGCCGAGACTCCGGCTTCCTTGAGGCGCTGCAACAGTCCTTCGTAGAGCTGCCGGTTGCTTTCGGCATCGCGTTTCAGAATGTCGTACTGGATGAAGTCGGCGCTCAAGCGGTTGACCAGGGCGCGCTGGTTCAGCACCTCTTTTCGGAGCAACTCTTCCCGCCGCGAGGCCAACTGGAAGGATTCGGTGACGCTGTCAAGAATGCGCTTCCTTTCGATCGCGAGGGCGGCGTCCAACTGTTCGATCTGCCGCCGCACCCGCTGGACACTGGGATAGCCGGGCGCGAAGGTCACCAGGAGCTGCGAGTGCTCGCGCTCCAAGCCGGTGAGCGTTGCCTGCAGTTGCTGATACATCTCGCTCGTCAAACTGCCCGGCAGCTCGCCGCCGCGCGCGATGGCGTCCTGAACGAGCATGTCGCGAGACTGTTCCTGAATCCTGTCGGCCGCGGCCGCGGTGAGCGAGCTCTCAAACTGGGCGAGCTTTTCGGTGGTGATGTTCTTGCGCTCTTCGACGAATAAAATCGAGTGCCGCGCCGCGTAGTCCGCCAGCTCGCTTTCGCTGGCCTCCAGAGCCGCCTGCAGCGTGGAGAGTTGCTGCTCGAGCCAGCTCGAGGCTTTCTGGGTCGCATTCCACTTGGCCTCGAGGTTGTGCTCGATGTACTCCTCCGCGAGTGTATCGACAACGCTGGCGGCCAGCGCCGGATAGACGGACTCAAATGTAACGTCCACCAGGCGGGTTCCCTTGGCGGGATGTATGCCGAGATGATCCAGGTATTCCTCGACGATCGCCGGGTGCACAGCTGCGTCGATGTCGCCGGTCTCGCCAGCGGCGGCGTTCGCTCCCTGCGCTTGCGCGGCCGCCAGACTATTTGCCGGCGGAGCCGCCGTGGTCCCGGAATGGAGCCGGACGCGAAACTCCGCCCGGTTGTGAAGACCGAGTTTCGCGATCACACGCCGCCCCAGCGCGCGGCTCTTCAACACCTTGTATTGGGTTTCGAGGTAGTCAGGCTGCTCGGGGAGGCGGCGGTAGTTCTCGTCCAGCTCGGCGATATTGGGTTCCTCGCGGTCGATCTGCAAGGTTCCTCTGGCCCGATAGGTCGGGGTGATCACATAGTTGCAGGCCAGCGCCGCGGCAAGCGACAATGCCGTCGCCCAGGCAATGGTTCCGCGGCGCGCGTGAAGGACTCGCCAGTAGTCCCGCAGCGAAAACTCAGAGGGCGGCTCGGGCAGCTCGACAGGCGTCTTCGACACTGGCGGAGATGGCGTGAGCGATGAGCCGGCCGCTGCGGGCTTCGGAGCCATCGTCCGAGCGGGGGGCGCGTCTGAGGCCCCGCTTTGGGCGGTCACGGCGACGGAGACGTTGGACAGGTGGTTATCCACGATTGGTTCTAATAGGGCGGCCGGGGCATGCCGGGCTGGCGAGTCAAGCAGCCCCGACTCAGCGCCGCCAGATGACCAGACCTGTCGCCATTTGTATGGCCGCATCGGCCGCGCGGCTGAGAGCGTTCTTCGCGCGGCTGTCGGGGATGAAGAGAATGTCGTTGGTTTCGAGCTCGATGTCCCTCGCTCGCCCTTTGAGAATGTCCCGCACGGCGACGGGAACTTCGAATTCTTCCGCGCCGAGCTGGCGGATGATCCGGGACCTCTGCGGTGCGGCGTGCCCCTCGAGACCGGCCGCCAGCGAGATGGCGCGCAGAACGGTGACTTTTTCCTGGTCCTTGATCGGAAAGCCACCGGGCTGCTTCACGGCTCCCAGCACGTAGACGACACCGGCCTTTGCCACTTGAATCACGTCGTGCGGTTCGATGAACGGGTTGTTGACCTCGCCAGGGGCGCCGCTCAGCAGATTGCGAACGAAGACGCGCATTTCTTCTGTTCTTGCGGGGTGGCCGTTGGTGTCCGGCGGGCTCATAACCTGGACAGGGGGTGGCGATATCGGCAAGTCCAATTCGTCAGAGGCTGGGCGCTGTACGCCAGAACGAGAGATCGTGATCGTCTCGCCAACTTCGGGCGAGAGGCCACCGGCAATCGCCAGCACATCCAGCAGCCGCCGCCGACCTTGTAATTGATAGACGCCGGGCTGGCGTACCGCGCCCAAAACACTCACGGGCTGGCTCCGATATTCTTCCACCCGGACGCTGATTTGAGGATCGCGAAGCAGATCCTGGCCATAGAGTGACTTGAGTTTACCCTCGATCTCGGACGTCGTCAGCCCCTCGACCTCGACTTCGCCGACGAGGGGAAGCGGGAGCGATCCTTGCTGGGTCACGACCGCCGGCTGGCTGAGTTCATCGACTTCGAAAACGGTGATCTGGACCACGTCTCCCGGGCCCAGGCGATAAGGGCCACTGACGCCAATTTGGGTCCGAGCTTGAGGCCAGGCGACCAGGGGAGCAACCAACAGCGCCATTCCGAGCCGTGAGATCTTCATATGCGCAGTGCCATCCGGAGGCGGATTCACCTCGAATGTGCAATCGACCAGGGTGTTCGCAGGCTTTAGTGGGCTTTTCTCACCACCTGACGGCCGAAGCACGCGATAGGCCCGCCACTACTTCGTTGCGCTTGCTCGCGGTACTCAACGGACTGTGTCGAGGCGACGTCGGCCCGGAGGCCGACGCGGCTCGCCAGGAGGCGCGCGCCACGTCGCGCCTCGCCGTTCGGTGAGAAATGCGGGTCAGGCCAATCGTCCGGCTCCCGTCTTGCGGTAGGCGACCCGCAGATCCCTGCGCCAATCCGCCCCCACGCCAACCCTCTCGACGGGGATTTCGGGGGAAAAGTACTTCAGAATCGTTTCCGTGGTTGGGTGAAAGTCAAACGCGGGTGAGACCAGCAGAAGGCGCGGCGGCAGAGCGGAGAGTTCAATACCCGGGAAATAGCCTCTGGACGCGATTTCGTTGCGGTCCAGGTGCCACTTGACTCGCATCCAATAGTCGAGCCCCTGAAGAGGAAGGTGCATGTCTTCGCCGGCTTTCAACTCGAGGACCGCCAGCCGCCCGGCGCTATCGCAGGCCAGCAGATCAATGACCCCCCGCTCGACGCCGGCGACCGCGGGGACGTGGCTGTAGATCGGGTCCTTGCGGATGCGGCTGTCGATCTTGGCGATTCCCCGCCGCACCTGAGATTCGAGCCAGCTCTCGGGATATCTGCGATAAAGCGGATTCTGTGGATCAGCGGCATCCGGCGACCGGAAACGCGCCAGTTCGCGCGCTAGTGCAAGAGCTTCGGGCAAGCGCTGCTCGGTCAGCGGTGTTTGCGTTTCGAGCCCGTAGGTCATGACCGTCTTGCCGGCCACTGCGAACTCGATCCCCCGCACGCGCAAGGACCGCAGCCCGTCCGGCCGCGGAATCGATTCCACGTTCGGGTCCGCCGTGATCCGCCGCAGCCACTCTGCCATGGGCCCCGCCGGCGGGGGAATCTCGGCACAGGGCCGAAGGTCGGTCGAGAGGTTGCCGTAGTCATCGGCATCCACGCGGCAAAGGCCTCCTTGTTCGTCAAAACCATAGAGGTCGAATTGAAGCGCCGCGCGGTTGAGGAAGGCCATTCGATTGGCGCTGGTCTTGAGCCGTGAATACGGGAGAAAGACCTTCAATCCCCGGTAGATGTGCTTGTGGCCGCGGCTGCGTTCCAGATCCAGCCAGATCAGCCCGGAGGTCAGAATCTGATCACAGGTGTTTCTATTACCCGCGCACCCGATCACGGCCCATGCCTGCTGCCCTCGTCTGAGAACAGCCCGGCTGTAGACCGCTGATAGTGAGTGTTCCAGGTCAGCGGCGCAACTGAGCCGGGCGATCTCCCACTCGCGAAACTCCCGCTGGAGCAGCCGGCGGAAAGATTCCCGAAACTCGATGCTTTCGGCTTGGCGGTCGAAAGCTTCGCCTTTCCTGGCCCGGTCGATAAGAGAAAGCGTCGTGTCGGACGCTCCAAAACGCCGCACCCGCAGGTCCAGGCGGTCGCTTCGCTGAGAGCGAATCGACAGGATGCGGCGAACGATATTGCCTCCTTCACCCCAGACATGCAGAACGCAACCCGACGGGTGTCCTTCGAGGGCGTAGCTGCCCCGCTCGATACGAACCGGTTGCAATCCGGGTTCGACGGCTATGGGGGTCCGGCACCCGGCGAGAAAGTCTCTTACGTGTTCCAGGAGTTGCACGGGCGATGGGGCTGTTTGCCTCTTGGTTCCGGGGTTCATCTTTGTCCAACCGAGAACGGACAACTGTCTATCGAGACAGCGTGTCCCTGGCGTTCTGATCAGCTTGAAATTGAAGCAGGCCGGACGGCCCGCATCGAATTCTTCCGCTGGCGCGGAACAATGTGCCGCCATGGCAGGCGGCTTTTCTATTCTAACAAAATGGGCCGTTCAGGACGCAAAAAGAAAGCCCCGGCCACCCCTAGCTAGTTTGCGGCGCAAAATGCGTGATGCCGCTATTCGGGGACTGTCACCAATTTTCGCGCCGGTCTGGTTTCTTCGCCTAAACCGTTAAAGTGCGAGGCGCCAAATTTGGCTGACTGTCCCCAGAGCAATGAATTTCCGAATTCTGCGCCGCAAACTAGCTAGCAGCCCGTAGCGGAAGTCCGAGGACGCGAAAAAAGGGGACAGCCAGCCAATTTCCTTTCGACGAAGCGCCGATTCTTAAATGGTTTGGAGAAGCGGAAATTGGTGGCAGTCCCCCTTTTTTCGCCTGCGGGAGGCAAAAAGAAAGCCCCGGCCACCCCTAGCCGGGACTCTCAACCCCTGCCCTGATATTGCCGAGGCAACCGGCCAAAACGGCCTGAACCTCAAGGAATTTGACCCATTCTGATGCTGCGCCGTTAGGTGTTGCATGTTTAGTTCCATTCTGCCGCTATCAGCTAAGTGCTTGAAAGACAACAACAGAGAATTCATCGATGGAAACGATCCTAGCTGCGTCTACCGAATCACGATATACAATCAACCTGGCGCTCCGTATTTCTGGATTTCACCGGTACTGGATTTCACCGGTACTGGATTTCACCGGTACGGATGGTACTTGCTAGAATGCCGGAATGGCTTCCGCGGTGTCGAGGCCCGTCGCAAACATCATCAGGCGCACCCCAGACGCAGCGGTCATTCGCCGGGCAATGAGCGGAGCCATGCTGCTCGGGATGCTGGCCGCGCTGCCGGGGGCGATGCTGTCGATCTGGTCGGTGCATCTGGCCCTCGATACCGCATCGGCCGGGCAAGCATTGCTGGCGTTTACGATCGGCTCAACGGCCGGCGTCATCGCCGCGAGCCGCTCGGGGACTGGCGCGTCCACTATGCGGTTGCTCGCGACGGTTGCCGGTGTATTGGCCGGCTGCTCTCTGATCGCGCTCTCGGGCGTCTACAGTCCCAGCCGGCTTTTCGTGCCGCTGCTGGGACTGGGGTTGTCGGCCGGCGCCCTGCTAGCGACTGAATCGGGATCCTTGTTCGAAGCAGTCGTCGCGGCGCCCGCCTCAGGCACTCTTGCCTGTGTGTCTTTCGGCGCGGGAGCGACCCTGGTCTGTTTCCTTCTGTGGGCCAGCACCGACGTTGCGGCGCTGCCGCCGGCCATTCTCTTGCTTGCGGCGGTTCCCCTCCTATTCGCAGCCTATGTATGGAGCGGGAGCAGGGACCGGTTGTCAGCCGTGACGGACACAGGCGAACCTGCCGGCTGGAAGGGTCTGGTCACTCCGATGGGAATTCTGTGCGGACTTTCGATTGTCCTTCACGCGGCGGCCCACGGGACGATCGCTTGCTGGATCGCGATCTACATGACCCGGCGGTTTGGCTTCAGCATTGGCGTGGGCATGATGATCCTGACGTTCTACTGGCTATCGCTCACTCTTGGTTTGGCGATAGCCACCCGAATACCCGCGCTCGAAACTCGGCTCCGCTGGCTCGTTTGGGCTGTCGTGGGATGCGTCGTCAGTTGCGCCTTTCTGCTGGAAACCGCCGACGTATCGGGCGCGGTGGCCGGCGGCGTTATCCTGGGCGCGGCTTTGGGGACGATCCAAACACTAACCGCCGGGTGGATCTCGCGCCGCATGGAGTGGCGGCATCCCACGCTATTCAGAGCACTTGTCGCGGGATACGTGATCGCGAGCATGGCGGCAGCTTCCGCCATGAGCCGGCTTGTGTCCCTATTTGGAGTCGATGCGGTTGTCTGGGCGATTTTGGCGACGACGCTTACGTTATTCGTACTGCTTGGGGTACTGGTTGTCGAAACCAAGCTAACTGCGGGGAGACCAGCAGCCTCTTAGAGCGCGGGCTCTCGAGAAGAGACTGCGACCTATCTCATGAATGGCCATGGACCGGAAGCGGCGTCTGCTAGTGTAGTGCGCCAATCAGACTGTAACCTATGGTGAGTAGCTCCCGTGTCAGTTGGCGGCGTGATGCGGACGACTTGAGCCGCGTTCACGCGGCTTGGTGTTTCCAGGCCAGTCGTTTACGGCTGGTGAGCCTTCCGCTCAAGGTTTGTCAGCCCGTTTCAACGGGCTTCCTCTTCCCCAACCGAAATCCATACGTTGCAATATTATTGGCGCACAATACACCAGGGAGGCTCGGGCGGGAAGAAGAGTGGAGACCTCGCTATTCACCCTCGAGCCTCAAGCAGCAGCGCGGTTCTTCATAAGGCTGGCGGCGGCACGAAACCGAGCATGTCCAGAATTCCGTTGAAACGCGCGGCTCTCCAGAACTTGTAGTTTACGCCGCTTGGGCCTGGGCCGGTGGCGTCGTCGACAGTCTGGCGAGCTGGTCGAGTAATTTCGGCAAGTGGCGGTAGCCCTTGACGCGCCGGAAGCTTTTCTCCGCCAGCCACAGACCCGCTCCCGCCCAGCGCTCGCGTTGATCGCCTCCCCGCCAGCGCTTCACCCGGCCGCAGATGCGGTCCACCACCGAAAAGGCTGACTCGATCGGGTTCGTCGTCGCCAGCGTACAACGCAACAAGTCGTCGAGTCCGAGCCGGTGCACCGCCAGCGTTTCCTCTCTCCCCTCTTCGAGCGAACGAGCCGCCGACGGGTTCAACTCCAGCAACTCGCGATGCAACTTCTCCAAGGCCGTCTTGGCATCCTCATAGCTCGACATCGCATAAGCGTTGGCCATCTTGCGGTCCACCGCTGCACGGTATTGCTCCGGCAGATGACCGGTCACGTTGCGGCGCTTGTGCATTTGGCAGCGCTGAATCGGCGCCGTCTTGCCCGCCTGCTTACGGACTGCCTTGGTGAGCGCCTTCGCGCCGTCGAGCACATAGAGCATCGGCGCCGAGAAATCGACGCCGCGCCCGGCCAAATCCTGCAGTAATTCGCCGACCACCGTGGTGTTCTCGCTCGCTCCCTGCCGCAGCCCCAAAACCGTTTTCGACCCGTCTATAGCGACTCCCAGCGCCGCGACCAGGTGCTGGCCCTTGAACTCAATGCCGTCGATGTAGATGGCGCAGAGTTTGAGTTTGTCGAGAGGGCGTTCTAAAAGTGCCTGCAATTTCTCGCGGCTGGTGCGCACGAAACGCTCACTCACCGCTGACTTTTCGATGCCATAGGCGGCGGCAAACTCCCGCACGGCTTGGGAGTAATTCCGCGTCGAGAGCCCCAGCATGAGCTTGTCCCAAACGGCGTCGTCGAGCGGCTCGCAGCGGCGGAACAACGCATAGCTGCCCAGGGATTGTTCGTGGCCGTCGTCGCTGCGCAGCCGCGGACGCTGAATGGGGACCTTCTGTCCATCCACGACGAGGAAGCCTTTCTCGCGGCCCCAGCGGTAGGGCTGCTCGGCTTGGCGCCGCTGGTAGTGCTCGCCAGCGAGCTGGCGCACTTCGTTGTCCATGATGAGCTGCATCAGATCCAGCCCTGCCTGGCGCATCAACTCACCGACACTTTACTGCAGGGCGGCGGCGACTTCTTTGAGCGGCAAGTGCAGTTGCAGTTCTTGCCCGGATTCTTCGGCTTGCTTGTGGAATTGGCGAACGGCTTGTTCGCGGTCGATCTGGTATCGTTTCTTCATAGCGACTCTCCTTTTTAAAAAAATAAAACATCACTCCGAGCCTAACGGCTCGGACTGGAGAGTCGCTACTTTCTACGAACTATCGGACATCCTCCACGAAACCACTTGACTGGACGGCGGCGTGCTCAGCAGGCCCTCAGCGTTCATCCGCCCAATTGAGAATCACATTGAGCTGGCGCGGCACCGAACCCGGGTCGCGCTGAATCATCAAAAACCGTTTGCCGTCCGGCGAGGTATCGTAGCTGTGGAAATTGCTGGTGAAGAAGTTCGTGCGGTCAAATAGCGTGCGAGGCGCGCCGAAGGACCCGTCCGGCCGAATTGCCACGGCAGCCACGGCGTCCCCGGTGATGTAGAATAGCTCCCTGCCGTCGCGCGACCACCTGGGCAAGAACCCGCCTCCAGTAGAGATCGGGATTCTGTCCGCTCCACTGGGATACGACTGCACGTAGATCTCACTTCGCCCCGACTCGTCAGACGCATACGCGACCCAGCGCGGCCCGCCCTGCGGGCCTGGCGAGACCTCGGCATCCCTTTCGTTGAATGGGGTTACCCGAAACGGCGAGGTCGTTCCCTCTTTTGACAGGCCCTCTTGCGAAGGGCCACCCGGCGACAGGGTCCAAAGATCAAAACCGGTTTGGGGGTTGATCTCGTGGTAGAGAACAGTCCCATCGGCCAAAACCGAGGTCGGCGCCTAGACGTAGGGACGAGAGAGCAGGGCTTCCGCGGGCCCCGATCCGTCGGCGGGTTGGGAGTAGATGTCCCAGTCGCCGCCCCGATTTGAGCCGAAAATAATCCGCGTGCCGTCGCTGCTCCACAGCGGCCAGAAATTACCGGTGTTCGCTGGCGTTAGACGACTGCGCGTCCCGCGTTGCAAATTATGAATCCAAAGGCCCGCAGCCTGCCTGACGGCTGCCTTCGTTCCGTCGGGCGAGAGTGTCACCTCCCGATACACGCCCTGGTCCGCGCCTAGCGATTCGGTCGTGCCGTCCTGGTCGACCCACACCAACGTTGACTTTGCCGGGTTGCCGGGCGCGTAGACAGCGGCGCCGGTGTTCGAGACAGCAAGCCAGCCCCGGACCTCGGTCTCCACGTCGTAGTACACGTCCGCCAGGACCGAAGAATCGGCGCTGGTGCGTGCGGGATGCGCGGCGTCGAAAGGCGCGGCTCTGATGCCGGCGGCCTGGTCGACGACCAGCAGGCGGCCCGCAGGACCACCAGTAGCGTCGAAGATCGCGGACGCCCACGTCGTCGAAGGCAAGACCATCTCCCACTGGCCTGAATCCAGCGAAAGCACCGCGCCTCCTTGAGTTTGCCCCCATATCGTGAAGAAAACACTTCGTCCTCCGGGAAGCACATCCGGAAAAACGTGAGCATACCCCTCGGCCGCGCCGTCGGGATTGGTCAGAGCCTCGGGCGTTCCACCGCTTGCGGGAATCCGCAGGAGCCCGGAACCGAGCGACGCGGCGTAGATGATCGTGTCGTCCTGGTTCCATGTTCCACCGAAGGGAAGGGCGGCTTCGGCCAGCCGGATGGGCGTACCTCCAGCAACCTCCGCTTTTTGAAGCTGCCCCTGCGCGAAGAACGCCACCCATTTCCCATCGGGCGAAAAGAACGGTTGCTGGGCGCCGCTCGAACCCGCCACTGCGCGCGCCTCAAAAGAATCCAGATGGCGCAAATAGAGCTGCGGCTCATCGGCCCCCAGTTGCGCCGCGTAAGCGATGATCTGGCCATCGCCGGAAATGGCCGGGCTGCTGGTGATTTCTTGCCCCAGCGGAAGTGAGATGGAAAGGCGAGCGGGCGTCGTTCCCGATTCCGGGCGAAGGGCGAGGAACGCTAGGGCGATAGCAACGATCGCGAGTAACGCCGCCACGGCAGGCCACAGCCACGTCCGAGCACGGCCTGCTGTCTGGTCCGCCGCCGTTGCCGTTGGGATACCCGGCACAGGAGGCGCAGCACGCTGCGCCCCTACGATCGTCGACTTCCCCGCTGCCAGCTTCTTGCGCAGGCTGTTGAGGTCGACGATCATCTCTTCGACATGCTGGTAGCGCTCCGCCACATCTTTCGCCATGGCCTTGGCGACGATCCACTCCAACTCCATCGGCAGGCCGGCCCGCAAAGCCGTGATCGGCTCCGGGTCTTCTTGGGCGATCGCATAGAGCACGGCCTGCTGACGCTCGCCCTCGAACGGCAGGCGGCCGGTGACCATTTCGTAGATCACCACGCCCAGCGACCAGATATCCGTGCGGCGGTCGGTGGGCAGACGCTGGGCCTGCTCGGGCGACATGTAGGCGGGCGTTCCGAGAATGGTCGCTGTCTTCGTGAGCCTCGACTGTTCAGCCAACTGCGCCAAGCCGAAGTCCATGACCTTGACTTGGCCTTGCGGGGTGACCATCAGGTTGGCGCCCTTGATGTCGCGGTGGACGACGCCTTTTTCGTGCGCCGCTTCGAGACCCTGAGCGGTTTGGATGGCGATGTCCAGCGCGTCCTCTAGCTTCAGCGGACGCTCGGCAATTTTGTCCTTGACGGTTTGGCCTTCGATAAAGGCCATGGCGAGGAAGGTCTGCCCGTCCACTTCGTCAATTTCGTAGACGGTGCAGATATTTTGATGATCCAGCGAAGCAGCGGCTTTCGCTTCGCGAATAAAACGGGCGCGGGCTTCCTCGTCTTCTAGCAAGTGTGAGGCAAGAAACTTCAGCGCGACCGTGCGTCCGAGTTTGGTGTCCTGGGCTTTGTAGACGACACCCATCCCTCCCTCACCGAGCTTTTTGGTGACTTTGTAGTGGGAGATGGTTTTGTCGATCATGCCGGTCCGATTTTACCGTGGTTCAGATAGATCTCGTTAGCTATCCGGCGGCGTCGCCCTTGGTTGAATATTCTAGCGCGGACTGCTGGCAAATGGGGCCTGCCTGCACATGAAGCATCCGACTCGCCGGCACCCCCGCCACGGGGCGAAGGCCGCGATGTACCCAGAATCTCAAAGTACTTCACCTCGCCCGCTGACTGGTCCTGGTGAGGGTTTTAGCTAATTGTGCGTTGACGCTGCTAGCTGTCCCTGTCTGGCGGTTCCGGTCGAGGCGGCGGTTGCGGCTGTGGCCATTCTACGGGTGGAACGATCGTGTCAGGATACGGAACGTTTGACCGTCTTTCCCTTAGAGGTTCACGGCTGGGACGCGGCGGAGGAGATGAGAGCGGCTCCCGCTCGGGATTTTCCGAGCGGATCAGGTTGCAGGCAACCATAGGCTCTCGGTCTTGACCTCATTCAACACCTCGGCCTGAAACTTCACCAAAAGCTTTCGGTCTGTTGTCGGGTCGTCCTTCAATAGGAGCGTTCTATATCGATCGGAGATGTCCTCAATCATTGCTCGATGGTACGTATCGTTAAGGCCATCCGAGCTTCTGATGTCCGCAACCAAGTTGTCTACGGTGTGAGCCAGTTCCATGTAGCCAAAATGCATCGCGGCATAGTGATCTATTGAGTCTTGCAGTTTCAAAAGTGGTCTCACGACCGTTGAAACCGCGGTAACAATAGCGAATCCGATGCTCCATCCTGGTCTTTGGTATCCGGCGGCGAACGCACCGATCAGGACTAAAGTCGTTGACGCCGAAAGCGCCGCAAGCAAGTCCAAGGCAAAGGTCAATCGTTTACGTCTCACGAGTTTGGCTGCGTAGTATTTTCTGCTGAGAAGGCAATCTCTGTAGCGATCGTACAGTCGCGCCACTTCAGCTTGAGACGGCGTATATGCTTGGACCAAAATCTCGCCCATTCCGTGCTCATTATACCTCGCACGTGGAGCGGAGAACGGGAGTTTGCGGCAATGGTGCAATGCGGCTATCCGGCGACAAAGAAGAGTTCGCGCACAACTTCCAGAAAAATCTACGGTAAGCAACTTCAGCTTCGACTTCGGGTCGTGAGGGAGTTCAGGGAGCTTTCTGCATGATCCGCTGGTGGCGGCCCGCCCTCGCAAGGCCGCCATCAAGAGCAACGCACAATTAGCTCACTAGCCTCGATTCAGTCCAGGTCCTGGATTGTGTCGTACAGACAGCGCAATTTACTCACGGTCGTTTGACAAAACGATGTGGTATGCTGTGGCAGCCTTCGGCCCCGGAGGTCCCGCGTACCAGTAAGATCACGAGTAACCTCCGCTGTCCGAGTAACGCCACTGGGTCCAAGTGGGTTTGTGCTTGGTTAGGCTTGGATGGAATTGACGAATACGGGCTTATCTGAAAAGCTATCGAGGTGACGTGATGTCGAGAATTCTTCTTCGCAGCATAGCTATTACTTCGCTGAGCGCCGCGGCTCTATGGGCGGCTGATTTCTGGGAAAGCAAGAGCTACACGGAGTGGTCGGAAAAGGAAGTCGGTAAGCTGATGACCAATTCGCCCTGGGCACAAAAGGTCACGGTCTATATGAGTGGAGGCCGAGGCGGTGGTGGCTTCGGCGGTCCCGGCGGCGGCGGTGGTAGAGGTCGAGGCGGTGGTGGCTTCGGCGATCCCGGTGGCGGCGGCGGTGGTGGAGGTCGGGGCGGTGGTGGCCTCGGCGGTCCCGGTGGCGGCGGCGGTGGTGGAGGTCGAGGCGGTGGTGGCCTCGGCGCTCCCGGTGGCGGCGCCGGTCCGGCCCCATCAATGAACGTGATTGTGCGCTGGTTCAGTTCAATTCCGGTCAAACAAGCGATGGTGAGGTCCAACTATGGCGCCGAGGCGGCAACAGCTCAGGAGGCTATTGAATATCTCGCCCGCCAAGAGACCCACTACATTGTGGAGGTCGCGGGACTTCCGGAACGCATGGCAGGATTCGTGCAGCGAAATCCGGACGCGCTGAAAGAAAACACAATGTTGAAGCGCAAGAAGAAGGAGCCGATCAACCCGGACGACGTTCAGACACAGGCACAGGAACGGACGGCGAACTTTTACTTCATGTTCCCGAAAACCGATGCGATCACCGTGGATGACAAGGAAGTCGAGTTCATCATGAAAACGCAGCGTCTCGAGGTCAAGCGCAAGTTCAAGCTCAAGAACATGGTTTTCAACGGCGAACTCTCGTTGTAGGCGGGATACTTCTTCAATCCAAGCCCGAAGGGGCCGGTCACAGCCGAAGGCGGCATGCCGCACCCTTCGCCTTCCAGCGTTCAACGCATCTCAGCCACCCGCGCCAGCCGCTTTTCTCTTTTTCGGTGAGACGGAACCGGGCAGATACAGGTGATCTGGCCGCCAAAGCTCCGGGCTCCAGCGGATATCTTCGTCAAATCGCAAATCAAGACAGAAATCGTTCTCGCGGGCGCGGCATGCGGCAACACGGGAGCGAATTTCGAGTCCGTCAGCGGTAATATTGACAACACTGCCGGCAGGATAAGCCGTGTCGACCGCGACGAGCGCGCGATCCGCGACGATCTCCTCGAGCAGCGCCGTCTCCGACAACTGAGGTTCCCCTAGGAAGACGAGCCGCACAAGGTGGGAACACATCCAGCGTCCGGCAGCGTCTGGGGTATGGTCAGAAATGGCTTCTGGCCCGGGCATGTTACGGGGTCCAACCGTGCCGTCATTATACGTGACCCTGGGGCTGCTGCTCGGGGAACGCTTGGCAGGGCGCGAACTTGACTGTCCCAGACTGTCAGGCGGCTTCTGATGTCGAGTGGTGGTCTACAAGGCCCGCTCGCTCGCTTGCGGGGTTTCTATCGCTCTGTTATAAAGAGATATCCCCCGAAGGCGCCGATCAAGACGCCCGGCGAGTTGGCGCCGCAACTTCGTTGAGCATCGTTCGGGGCCAAGTCATTCGGGTCTAAGCCCAATACTGTCCACTTAGAGCCTTTGAGCCGCGAAGCGGCGTCGGATCGTAGCCCATGGGTGGAGCGAAGCGGAACCCTGGGTCCGAGACCCTGCGAGGGAAGCCCCGGACGGGGCGTAGGAAAACAAACGGATGCTTACACTTCTGCAGCAGAGCGCTTTGTGGCGGGCGTTCATTGATGCGCGATACAAAGCCCGCGCCACTCAACCAAGAAACTCCGCGGAACTGTTAACTGAACAGTATTGGGTCTAAGCCGGTTCTTCGTTCTTCCCGCTTTTCCAATCAGATACGCGGGGTCGAAGCTCTACGCCGGATAGATTCGCAACTTCCCGGGCGCCAAACCGATGTTTGAACCACCGCGAGCGACACGAGACATTCTGCCCGATCAGGCGGCGGTGAGGAACCACGTCCGGGCCGCCTTTGTTCGGGCGGCGGAGTCGTACGGGTTCCAGGAAATCCAGACTCCCGCCTTTGAGCGGTTGGAGCTCTTCTCCGCCCGATCCGGCCCGGAAATCAAAAGCTCCATGCTGACGTTTCACTGCGATCATGAGGAGTTTGCCCTGCGTCCGGAGATCACGGCTCCCGTCTGCCGGCTGATGAGTTCCGGAGCATTTGACGGTATCGAGAAGCCGCACAAGCTTTACTATGTGGGCTCATGCTTCCGCTACTGCCGCCCCCAGCCAGGCCGCTATCGCGAGTTCACGCAGGCTGGCGTGGAATGCGTCGGCGCCAGCGGTCCCGCCGTGGACGCTGAGATCATTGCCTTGGCATGCCGCGTCCTCGGGACAATTGGAGCTCCTAAATTCTCCCTCAAGATTGGCAATATCGGGATCTTCCGTGACCTGCTGTCCGCGAACCTTAGCTCAGAGGACCGCAGCGTTGTCATCGGCCATCTCGATCGTCTGATGAGTATCGACGAAAGAAGCCGCCTGCTCGCTTCCGACGCTTCCGTGCTCGATGACCTGAAGGCCGATCGCATGGAACTTGCCAAGCTGCAAGCCGAGACCGATTACGAAGGCCCGGAGGCCGTCTCGAACCGCCCGCACCTTGACCCCGCAGAATACGCTGAGCGGCTGCCGAAAGAAGCCGAGGCTACGTTTCGCCATCTCTGGCAGGTGGAAGATCTGGTTCCGGCCGGTACAGCAGAACTCCTTCTTCGCGCCTCACGCCTGCGCGGCCCGTTGGAGGTCGTCCGCCAAGAAGCTCGGGATTTACTAGCCAACACCGCGGCTACTCCGGCATTCAATGAATTGCTGGACGTGTGCCGGCACGTGGATATGTACGGCGTGGACGAGTTTGAAGTGGTGCTCGGAATCGCACGCGGATTCACGTTCTACAGCAGCACTGTCTTCGAGATTTCGTCAGCTCCCGGTAACGGAGGCCGCAAGTACTGTGGAGGCGGACGCTACGACCGGCTCGTTGAATTGTTCGGAGGCCCTTCCATGCCCTCCACGGGATGCGCCTTCCGTTTCGACGCCTTGGTTGAATCGTTCCTAAGCGAAAACGACTGGAAAGCGCCCCTCCCTTACCAACTGTTTCTGCTGGCGGATTCAGAACACACACTGGCGGCCGCCGTGGGAATAGCCGAGAAGTTGCGGTGGAGCGGCGCGCGGGTCGGATTAGCCGCCGGGGCGCTCGATGCGGTGTCGAAGGCCGATCTCGAGCAGCGCAAAACGGAGCGAATCGGATTGCTCACCGCAGCCGCTCTCGAGCGGGGAATCATCCCGATCAGTGACGAGACAACGATGGAAGAGCACAAGCTGGAATCCATTGACCTAAACTTGTGATGATCGGACAGAGGCGCGGACGGAAGTCCGCGCTCCAACCAGCTAAGGCATCCACGCTACGGTCCCAAATCGTTTGCGGCTGAAGTGAACCAACGTAGTCGGCCCGTCCTGCCCAACGAGATAAAGTAAGACAAGGATTCGGCACATGAGCGAGCTGAAATTCGCCATTCCCAAGGGCAGCCTCGAAAAGAAGATGCTGGCCTTCTTTGAGAGCGCCGGGCTGACGGTGAAAGGCTACGCCGACGGCAGCCGCGGCTACCGCCCGGACCTCGGCATCCCGGGCGTATCGGCTAAAGTGCTGCGCCCCCAAGAGATCCCCTACATGCTTTCGGCGGGGTTCTACGACATAGGAATTTCGGGCCTCGACTGGTATCTGGAAAGCGAATCCGCCGCCAATGTCGCCGACCTGCTCGACCTGGGAGTAGGCCGGGTGGACATTGTTCTCGCCGTTCCGCAAGGTTGGGAAGACATCAACACCACCACCGACTTATTTGAGAAGTTCATCGATTCGACCAGCACTCACCCCTTGCGCCTTTGGACGGAGTATCTCAACCTGGCCGAAGGTTTGGTTCGAAAATACACGGACCTCGAGCCGTCGCTCTACACGCCCTATTCGCGGCTGCATGTGGAACGCCGCAGCTCGTCGCCCGTCGCCATCTTCCATTCGTTCGGCGCCACGGAATCCAAGCCTCCCGAGGACGGCGATGCCATCATTGACAACACCGAAACCGGCCGGACGCTCAGGGCCAACGGACTCAAGATCATCGATAAAATCATCCCCGACTCGACGGCGCGGCTGCTGGTCAACCGCCGGTCCCTGCGCAACCGCGACAAGCAGCCGATGATCCAAAAGGTGCGCGACGCGCTGATGACGGCCGCCCCCCGGCGGCGCGAAGAGGAGCCGGTTTTCGGTCATATCTAACCTCGCGGAAAGCTTGGTTTTAGCAGACGCTACGGAAAATCAGCTAACTGAGCAGATCCTCCAGAGTGAACGGAGGGGCATCTACAATCTCGCCATCTTGATGGGGTCACGGTTTCCTTCAAACCTGACGCTTTGTCAATTTTGACGTTGACATTCGAGCCGGCAGTTGTTCAGCTCATACCAGCGAAGTCTCAGAGCATGTCCAGAATTCCGTTGAAACGCGCGGCTCTCCAGAACTTGTAGTTTACGCCGCTTGGGCCTGGGCCGGTGGCGGCGTCGACAGTCTGGCGAGCTGGTCGAGTAATTTCGGCAAGTGGCGGTAGCCCTTGACGCGCCGGAAGCTTTTCTCCGCCAGCCACAGACCCGCTCCCACCCAGCGCTCGCGTTGATCGCCTCCCCGCCAGCGCTTCACTCGTCCGCAGATGCGGTCCACCACCGAAAAGGCTGACTCGATCGGGTTCGTCGTCGCCAGCGTACAACGCAACAAGTCGTCGAGTCCGAGCCGGTGCACCGTCAGCGTTTCCTCTCTCCCCTCTTCGAGCGAACGAGCCGCCGACGGGTTCAACTCCAGCAACTCGCGATGCAACTTCTCCAAGGCCGTCTTGGCATCCTCATAGCTCGACATCGCATAAGCGTTGGCCATCTTGCGGTCCACCGCTGCACGGTATTGCTCCGGCAGATGACCGGTCACGTTGCGGCGCTTGTGCATTTGGCAGCGCTGAATCGGCGCCGTCTTGCCCGCGTGCTTACGGACCGCCTTGGTGAGCGCCTTCGCGCCGTCGAGCACATAGAGCATCGGCGCCGAGAAATCGACGCCGCGCCCGGCCAAATCCTGCAGTAATTCGCCGACCACCGTGGTGTTCTCGCTCGCTCCCTGCCGCAGCCCCAAAACCGTTTTCGACCCGTCTATAGCGACTCCCAGCGCCGGAACAACGCATAGCTGCCCAGGGATTGTTCGTGGCCGTCGTCGCTGCGCAGCCGCGGACGCTGAATGGGGACCTTCTGTCCATCGACGACGAGGAAGCCTTTCTCGCGGCCCCAGCGATAGGGCTGCTCGGCTTCGCGCCGCTGGTAGTGCTCGCCGGCGAGCTGGCGCACTTCGTTGTCCATGATGAGCTGCATCAGCTCCAGGCCTGCCTGGCGCATCAACTCACCGACACTTTGCTGCAGGGCGGCGGCGACTTCTTTGAGCGGCAAGTGCAGTTGCAGTTCTTGCCCGGATTCTTCGGCTTGCTTGTGGAATTGGCGAACGGCTTGTTCGCGGTCGATCTGGTATCGTTTCTTCATAGCGACTCTCCTTTTTAAAAAAATAAAACATCACTCCGAGCCTAACGGCTCGGACTGGAGAGTCGCTACTTTCTACGAACTATCGGACATCCTCAAGTCTCAAAGATCCTTGACCAGCGTTAGCCAAATCCGCTCCAAGTTGTTGCTGATCGACGCCCAACTATAGCGTTCTTCAACGAGCCGGCGTCCCGCCACGCTGAGTGCCGCGCGCCGCTCAGGTTGCTTGAGAAGAGCGCCGATGGCGTCCGGGAACTCGGCGACGGAGTCCGTCAACACCGCTTCGCATCCGTCGCGAATTGCTAAACCTTCGACCCCGAGCTTGGTCGATACGACGGGCGTTCCGGCCGCCAGCGCTTCGAGCACTTTGAGTCGCGTTCCGCCGCCCGTAACAATGGGGACAATGGCCGCGACCGCCGCGGCGAGATGTGGCCGCACGTCATCGACATATCCGTGAAACGTAACACGCTGGCCGGCTCCGAGCTGGAGCGGCTCGTCCGCGGCGGGTCCCACGACGTGAAGTTCGAGTCGCGGATGGCGGGCCGTCAGCCTGGGCCACGCCGTTTTGAGAAAAATCGTCAGGCCGTCAGCGTTGGGCCGGTGCTGGAGATTGCCTACAAAGAGCAGACGGGGCGGTTCAGCGTCGCCGGGCGCAGGCGTCAAAGGACGAAAATACTCGATGTCGACGCCATTCGGAACGACGTGGCCCTTCGCGTCGCCGGCCGTGCGGTTGACAACGTCGCGCTCCTCCTCGGACATGGCAAGTACGGCGTTGCTCGCGCCCCACACCCGCCGTTCAAAACGGGCCCAGCGGCGGGCGTCCCAGCGTGAAAACCGCGACGGCGGGCGTTGCTCAAACTCCATACGGCGGGCGATCGCGACGGAGGCGACTTCCAGTTCATCGATGACAATCTTGGCCGCAGGGCTGAGTTTACGAATGAGCGGCAGGTAGGCCGCCATCGCGCCGTACTCGATCTGGACAACATCAATTGGGTGCGTCATTAGCAGATCCCTGAGCGCGCGCACGAGCCGGGGATCTTTCATTCGAACAGCGTCGATGGGAAGGCCGCGCAGCAGACCAACGGTACGGGAAGCGGTTCGGCTCAGGCGCGAAGGACGGATGGCTTCCGACAGTTTGTCTCTCCAGCGGCGATTGGCTCGGGTGTGAACAAGGAGCGGCGGACTGGCCAAGCCCGGCAGGGAAGGAAGATGATCGCGAGCGGCGGCGTCCGCAAGCGAAAGCCAGTAGATCTGGTGGCGATCGGCGAGTTGTCCGACGAGATTCGCGATACGCGTGTGCCCGCCTGAACTGATGGGCAATGGGTAAGTACGGGGCTAGGAATGCGGCGCGGATTGACTTTTCCTGGCGGCGGATCAGCCTATCAGTATAGACAGCTCACCCATGCTCCGATCAGGACCGCGCAGTGAAAGGTTTCTTGGCCTATTCCACACCTGATAGACTCGGTGCCGGAGCAGCCGGTGACCGATTGCGTATGGGTTGCTGGGTTGATGACTCCAGGCTAGCGAGATGACTGACCGGCGACCCGGAAACGCGAGGAGGGCAACGCGTAAGCGGCCCGCGAAACCGGTCCGCTCGGGGACGCGGCTGTCTCGATGGAAGAAAGGGCTGTTTAGTGTGCTTGCGACGACGGGTTTTTTCGTATTGCTCGAGGTTTTGCTAGCGCTCAGCGGCGTGGCTCCCGTCCTCTCCACGCGGGATCCCTATATCGGGTTCGCCTCCACGGTGCCTTTGTTCGTGGATGACGATGGCGCCGAGGGTCGGGGCTACATGGTTACCGCTCCCAATAAACTTGGCTTGTTCAATCCACAGCGTTTTCTCAGAAAGAAGCCTCCCGGCGCCTACCGCATCTTTAGCCTTGGCGGCTCCACTACTTACGGGAGACCCTACGACGACACGGCTTCCTTTAGCGGTTGGTTGCGGGAATTTCTGAACGAAGCGGATTCTAGCCGCAATTGGGAAGTGATCAACGCCGGCGGCGTCAGCTATGCCAGTTATCGTGTCGCCAAGCTCATGGAGGAATTGCTGTCTTATGAACCTGACTTGTTTATCATTTATTCGGGACACAACGAGTTCCTTGAAAGGCGCACGTATCCGGTCCTGATCGAAGCTCCCGCTGCGTTGACCGATATCGGCGGATGGCTGAGCGGCACACGCATCTACGCGGCCGGGAGCCGCATGATCAGCGGCCTTGAAGAAACCAGCACGAAAGCCCCCAGAGCAACCGTGCTGAGCTCCGAAGTAGACACCATCTTGGCCCGATCGGTCGGACCGCAAGACTATCATCGCGACGACCGTTTTCGGGAACAAGTCATTGCTCACTATCGATTTAATCTGAACCGCATGCTGCGGATGGCCCGCTCGGCGGGAAGCGAAGTTTTCCTGGTCACGCCGGCTTCGAATTTGAAAGACTGCTCGCCCTTTAAAAGCGAATTTTCAGAGGCGCTGACGGACGGCCAGAGGCAGCAATTCAAAGTCCTGCTTGAGACGGGTCTGGAGGCAGCCAAGTCCCCTCAGGCGCAAGAAGCGCTGCTGGCCTTCGATCAAGCCGAATCGATCGACCCCCGTTACGCGGAGCTGCATTACCAGCGCGGGCTCGTCCTGATGAAGCTGGGGCGGCGGCAGGAGGCTGCCGCCGCTTTTCGCCGTGCCTTGCAAGAGGATGTATGCCCGCTGCGGATTCTCCCAGCGATGCGGCAAACGATCGCGCAACTGGCGAAGCAGCACGATGTTCCGCTGATCGACTTCGCCGCCATCATCGAGAAACGTTCGGAGCAAGGCGTTCCCGGAGCGGACTCTTTCCTCGATCATGTCCATCTTATGATCGAGGGTTACCGTCTGCTTGCTCTTGAACTCATGGCCAGGCTCGAGCACGAGAACATCTTCCTGCCCTCAAAAGACTGGAACGAGGCATCGCTTCAGGGAGTGGTCGAGCGAGTGGAAGGCGGCCTCGACAGGCGCGCGCACGGGATCGCCGCGCGCAACCTGGCGCGAGTCTTCTCCTGGGCCGGCAAGGATGAGGAAGCCGCCCGGCTGGCCAAGCTGACCGTGAAATGGCTGGGTGAAGACGCGGAGTCCTACCACGTGCTGGGCCGTCAGGCACAACAACGCGGAAATCACGCCGAGGCGATGCGCTACTTTCGCAAGGCATTGGAGGTCTACCCCGAATACGCGGAAGCGCACACGCTGCTGGGCAGTGAGCTCTTCGCGAAGGGGGAGACCGGCGAGGCGATCAGGCATCTTCGGGAAGCGTTGCGCACGAAACCGGATCTGGCCTGGGCCCATAGCAACCTGGGTCTCATCCTGGCGTCGAAGGGAGAGGTTGATGAAGCCATTCGCCATTACCGGGAGGCGTTGCGGTACGAACCGGATTCCGCGGAGACTCATAGCAATCTGGGCGTCGAGCTGACCAATCAGGGGAAGCTGGCGGAAGCGGTCCGGCATTTTCGTGATGCGCTCAAATACAAGCCCGGCTACGCGGATGCGCACAGCAATCTCGGGCTAGTGCTGTCTTCACAGGGTAAGCCTGATGAAGCCATTAGGCATTTCCGCCGCGCGCTGGAGATCAACTCCGGGGCAGCGGATGTGCACTTCAATTTGGGTGTGGCGCTCCAGAAGCAGGAGCGCCTGGAGGAGGCCGCGACGCATTACCTGGAAGTCTTGCGCCTTGACCCGCGGTACGCGGCCGCGCATTACAACCTGGCGATCGCTTTCTTGTCGCTGGAGAAACCGCGGGAGGCGCGCCGCCATTTTCAGAAGGCGAATACGATCGACGCCAACTACGAGGCGCCGGCGGATCTGGGACACTGAAGCCGAGATGATGCCGCGGCCTTTTCCTCCAACCCCGCCGAGCCGAAACGAAATAGCGGCTGACAACGTTCGTCTTATGCTTCCCGCCACTTCTCCGAATCCACCCGGCCGGACCGAGTCCGCCCAGCCGTGCCTGAGCCGCGACCGTAAGGGAGCGGCCCGCCACACCCGCCGCGATATTTTGCTAAGCAGTCTTAGCATCGCTCTAGCCGGCTGCTCAACGTCTCACAAGCCGGCGCCGAAACGCCCCAACATACTCTTTGCTTTCTCGGACGACCAGTCCTATCCGCACGCCAGCATTCTGGGCGACTCGGTGGTGAAGACTCCGGCTTTCGACCGCGTCGCTCGCGAGGGCGTTCTGTTTACCCACTCGTTCACAGCCTGCCCTTCCTGCACGCCTTCGCGCGCCAGCGTGCTCAGCGGACGCCAAATGTGGCAGACCGGCGAGGGCGGAGTGCTCTACGGCACGTTCGATCCGCGCTACCCGCTGTTTACACACCTGCTCGAGGATGCCGGTTATCACGCTGGTTATAGCGGCAAGGGCTTTGCGCCGGGGGACTGGCAAGCCGGCGGGGTGACGCGTCCCCCGCTGGGCGCTGAATACAACGACATCCTGGCGGACAACCCGCCAGCGGGAATCGACAAGCGTGATTACGCTAAAAACTTCGAAGCCTTTCTCGCTGATCGCCAGGCCGATGCCCCTTTCTTCTATTGGTTTGGCTGCACCGAGCCACACCGAGACTATGAACCAGGTGTCGGCCGGCGGTCAGGAATGAAGATCGAAGATGTTCGGGTCCCGCCATACTTTCCGGATGCGGAGGAGGTTCGGCGGGAGATCCTCGACTACTACTACGAGATCCAGCATTTCGACACGCACCTGGGCCGGATGCTGATGAAACTCGAGGAGTTGGGCGAGCTCGACGACACCATCGTCGTGGTGACATCCGACAACGGCATGCCTTTCGTGCGGACGAAAACGACACTCTACGATGGGGGCGTTCGCATGCCGACGGCCATCCGCTGGGGCAGGGAAGCGCCCGCGGGCCGGTCGGTCGACGATTTTATCAGCCACATCGATTTCGCCGCGACATTCCTGGAGGCGGCGGGTTTGGACATTCCGGTTGAGTTCACTGGCCGCAGCTTGATGCACTTGTTGAAAACAGCTCGGGAAGGCCGCATCGAAGACGAACGCGACCACGTAGTCACTGGCCTCGAGCGCCACACATGGTGTCGTCCCGGCGGAGCAGGTTATCCAATCCGCGCCATCCGCACGCACGACTATCTCTACCTCAGGAACTTTGAGCCTGACCGCTGGCCCGCCGGCGATCCGGATTTTACTTCATCCAACAAAGCGCCCTACGGGGATATCGATGACGGTTTAATGAAGGACTTCATGTTGCGCCCCGAGACACGGCGCGATTTCCCGCGTGAGTATCAACTCAGCATGGGGAAGCGTCCAGCCGAGGAGTTGTACGTCGTCGCCTCCGACCCGCACCAAATCGACAACAAGGCGGAGGATCCCGAACTCGCCGGCGTCAAAGAGAAGTTGTGGGCGAGGCTGGAGTCATATTTGAAAGAAACCGGTGATCCGCGCATGGAAGGCCGTGATCCCTGGCAAGGCTACGTCTACCGCCAGGAGGAGGGGTATGGCGCCACTTTTAACCGCAGCCTCTCCGCGGAAGAACGTAAGGCTGCCCTCAGCCGCGGCAAGCACGCGGTAGGCCACGCCGATGAAGCAACAGCGCCAATGAAGTAACAGAGCCCCAGGCGGAAGCCTGGGGTCAAGTCCGCCAAGCGCAATGATATTTCAGGAGTGCTCAATCCACACTGTTCGGTTCCGGCTAGTCCGGGTAAGGAGAATCAATGACCGCGGAAGAAAACCTCAAACGCCTCGGAATCGTGTTGCCACAAGCCCCGGCAGCCGTCGCGAACTACGTAGCCTGGGTGCGCACCGGCAACCTTGTGGTCACCTCGGGCCAGTTGCCGTGGGAAGGCTCGGTGATGAAGTACACGGGCCGGCTGGGCGCCGAGCTGAGTACGGAGGAAGGCTACCAGGCAGCGCGGTTGGCGACCATCAACGGCATCGCGCAACTCAAGGACGCCGTGGGCGACCTGGAAAAGATCGTGCAAATCGTCCGGCTGGAAGGAAACGTTCATTCCGCGGATGGGTTCACTGAACAACCTCAAGTCCTCAATGGCGCCTCAGATCTGCTGATGGAAGTTTTCGAGCAACGGGGCTGGCATACGCGCACCGCATTGGGAATTCATGACATGCCCCTGAGCGCCGCTGTGCAGCTCAGTTTTCACGCCGAGGTCCGCGGCTAGAATCAGAGCCGCGACCGTGAGGGAGCGGTTTCGACAAGCGAGCAGTCAGCCCGCCCAGGAAACCGAACTCCTGCCGTTTGATGAAAAGTTGATGACACGCCCCGTGATATTCTGAAAACGCCATGGCCGAAGACCTGCTCGTCGAACTTTCGCCGCCCATAGCCACCCTGCGCCTCAACCGCCCGCAACGCCGCAACGCCCTCTCGATGGATTTGATGCAGAGCCTCATCGGGGCATTGCAGGACATCTCCTCGAACAAAGAAATCAAAGTCGTCATCGTTGCCGGCGAGGGGCCGGTCTTTTCCGCGGGACACGACCTGAATGAGATGATCGGGCAAGATATCAACGACTACCGGCGGATTTTTGACGTCTGCACCGACTTGATGACGAGCATCCAGAAAATCCCCCAGCCGGTCATCGCGCAAGTCGGGGGAATCGCCACGGCGGCGGGATGCCAGTTGGTTGCATCGTGCGACTTGGCGGTCGCCTCCGAGAACGCCCGGTTCGCGACTCCGGGCGTTTTGATCGGCCTGTTCTGCAGTACTCCGATGGTCGCCCTCACAAGGGCCATCGGCCGCAAGCGCTCTTTGGAAATGTTGCTGACGGGCAAACCGATCGACGCCCGGACCGCCCTCGAGTGGGGTCTCGTCAATCGGGTCGTCCCGCAAGAAGAGTTAACGGAAGCGACCCGTGAGCTTGCCTGCGAGATCGCTAAAGCCAGCGCCCTTGTCCTCGCCATTGGCAAGGAAGCCTTTTACGCCCAGATCGATCTTGACCAGCCCAAAGCCTACTCCTACGCCAAACAAATCATGACCATGAACGCCCTGGCGGCCGACGGGCAAGAGGGGATGACCGCTTTCCTCGAGAAGCGCCCCGCTTGTTGGACGAATCGCTAGTCCCCAAGTTGAGACCCCGCAAACATCTCCGGACTGACAAGGCTGTTTCACGGTTTAGCAGTCGCTGGCGGACGAGTGTTCGGGTGAAGGGCGGGGCGCCATAGGGCTAGGCGGCTAATTGCCAAGAGCGACAGTCAACCAGCATCAAATCCTTGCCGCCGCCGGTCCGAGACTCATGGCTTATGCCGAGGCCTATGAACCTAAAAACGGCGGTTGAATTGGCGGCTCAGGGGGCAAGTGGTTGATACTGTGGGTGATGTCGAAATCACGAGGCGCAATACAGCTTCACCCGCTGGGGGAGCCCCAAAATGCCATCGCAAAGCAGAGCCGTGGCAGCCAGGCGCTGGACACCTACGGCGGCAAGGTGCATCTGCGCTGGGACGCCGGCGCGGCGGTGACCGCCTACGGGCAGATGCCCTACTTCATCGAGTTTCTTAAAACCGCCGGGTTGTTCAACGACTGGGTCGCCGCTTGTCCGCTCGACTACCGCAGCCCCAACGCGCCGGCGGTGCGCGACGTGTTGGGCGCCCTGCTGCTGAGCCTGCTGGCGGGACATCGCCGCTACGCGCACATCAGCTCGATCCGTGGCGATGGAGTCAACCCGGAATTGCTGGGGATGAGCAAGGTCGTCAGCGAAGATTCGGCGCGGCGGGCCTTTCAAAGGGCCGACGAGAAGGCTTGCAGCAGCTGGCTGCGCGAGCATCTGCGGCGAACCTACGAGGCGCTGCTGGAAGAGCCCTGGATCCTCGACGTCGACTCCAGCGTCAAGCCGCTCTACGGGTGCCAGCAGGGCGCCAAGCGCGGTTACAACCCGGGCAAGCCGGGGCGTCCTTCGCACGTCTACCACACTTACTTCGTGGCCAACTTGCGGCTGCTGCTGGAAGTGGAAATGCAGCCGGGCAACCAGACGGCGTCCTCGTATGCGCAGCCGCAGTTGTGGAAGTTTATCGACGGCTTGGAACCCGGGCAGCGTCCGGCGCTGCTGCGCGGAGATATCGGCTGGGGGACGGAGCGGATGATGCTGGGCGCCGCACAGCGCGAGCTTCCTTATTTGTTCAAATTGCGGCAGAGCCGGGGCGTGAAGGGACTGTTGGAGAGGTTGTTTCGCAGCGAGGAATGGGAGTCGGCGGGCAAAGGCTGGCAAGCGATCCGCACGGAGTTGATGCTGGAAGGCTGGAGCCGGTCCCGGCCGCTGGTGGTGTTGCGGCGCCAGATTCGCAACGATCTGGCCCTCACTCAGCCCGACCCGGCGGCGCCGCAACAGCTCTCGTTGGGGTTGGCGGAAATCGTCGACCAGGGTGTGCTCTATGAGTACGTGGTGCTGCTGAGCTCGCTCGACGAGGAGGTGGCGACAATCGCACAGCACTATCGCGACCGGGCGGACGCGGAGAACAACTTTGACGAATTGAAGAACCAGTGGAGTTGGTCGGGATTCACGACCCAGGACCTGCTGCGTTGTCAGGTGCTGGCGCGCATCGGGGCGCTGGTGTACAACTGGTGGACGCTGTTTACGCGGCTGGCGATCCCCGACAAGCATGGCGAGGCGATCACGACGCGTCCGCTGCTGCTGCACGGCATTGCCCGGCGGACGCGCCACGGCCACCAAACCACGGTAACGATTACCAGCTTGCACGCCAGGGCGCGGCAGATGAAGGCGGCTTTGCAGCGGGGGAGCGCCTTTCTGCAATGGGTGCGAGCAACTGCGGAGCAGTTGACCCGAGCCCAACGCTGGCGACTGATTCTGAGCTGGATTTTCCGCCAATTTCTCCACGGCAGAGTCCTCGGCGGCCCCTTGTATGTCACCGATGCCCCCTAGCAACTGCCGTTTTTAGGATGACCGGCTTATGACCTGAGTAGTATGAGTAGTAGGACAAACCCTAACCAAAAACCGTGCGCAGGTCCTATTACCCAAAACAGACTGGCAGTTCTAAATAGAAAAGTCAAGGTACTAGTCCGCTTTTCTCACCGCGTGGCGAGGCGAAGTGCGTAAGAGGCGCGTCAGTACGAGGCGCGCGCCGCTTGACGAGCGGAGGCGTGCGTACGTGACAGTACGTTGAGCACGGCGAGCAAGCGCAACGAAGTAATGGCGGGCCTATCGCGTGCTTCGACCGTCAGGCGGTGAGAAATGCGGGCTAGAGAAGAAGGTACTGCTTTCGGATGAGCGTAGCCCCTGACAACGCGTCCCCTTCGGGAGAATCCAGTTTCTGCTCCATGACTTCCAAGAGTTGGACCGTGATTCTGCGTCTCGCTCTGCTGCTGGTTGCCTCCGGCTGGTTGCTCTGGAAACTAGCGGAGATGTGGGGCGGATACGCCATCTTGCTGCCCGCTGTCAGCGTGGCGTTGATCGCACTGACGGGGCTCTATTTTTTTGCAGGGCGTGGCAAGAGCCGGCCATCATGGTTGACCGTCTTGGGTTGGGCGGCGCCGTGTGGTGCGTTGGCTCTTGTGTTGTGTGTGTGGACTTTGTCCTTCGCTTCGACGAAAGAATTTGGTTTGAGCAGCCGTTCGAATCAGCCGGCCCAGATCTTGCTCGGGGGACTGGCGATGAGCGTGCTGCTGTTCGACATTGCGCTGCTGCTTTCTTCCACCCGTTCCAGCGCGCGGGCGATGGCGGATCTGATGACGCGGCGCGTCAGGGAAAGCGAGACCCGCGTACGGGCGGTTATTGACCACGCGCCGGACGGCATCATCACTTTCGACAAGCAAGGCGTGATTGAGACATTTAATCCTGGCGCCGCGGCGGTCTTCCGCTACACCGCCACTGAGGTCAAGGGTCTCAATATTCAAAAATTGATGCCCGGGTGCATCGGCTTATTGTCCGATTCTGCCGTTTCGGGACACAATTCAGCCACGCCGAAGAGCCAACCGAGCGAGGCTGACAAATCACCCGACAGCCGCCACGAAGTGTTGGGGCGCCGCAAGGACGGCGTCAGTCTCCCTGTCGAGTTGACGATCAGCCGGATGGATCTCGATGACCGCTATACGTTCATGGCGATCGTCCGGGATATTTCGGTACGTAAACGTGCCCAAGACCGGCTGGTCCACGACGCTTTGCACGATTCCCTCACGTCGCTGCCGAACCGAGCCTATTTCATGTCTCGGCTCGAGTCGGCGGTAAACAACGAAACCAGGTGCAAGGGTCGCACCGTGGCGCTGCTGTTTCTCGATGTCGACCGGTTCAAGCTGGTCAACGACAGCCTTGGGCACATTGTGGGCGATCAATTCTTGGTCGGCATTGCGCAGCGGCTCAAGAGCTTGGTAAGACCCGGCGATACAATCGCCCGGTTGGGAGGAGATGAGTTCGCTATTTTGCTCCAAAGTCTCACCGCCGAGTCTGAAGCCGCCCAAATCGCCGAACGAATCCAGACAGAGCTGGCGGTTCCTTTCGCGCTCGGTGACGAAGAGGTCTACGCCACCGCCAGCATTGGCATTGCCTTCAGTTCCGGGAGAAGTGAAAAGCCGGCGGATTTACTGAGAGACGCCGACACGGCGATGTATCGCGCTAAAGCCATGGGCAGAGCCCGATTCGAGACTTTCCACGAAGGAATGCATACTCGTATCACCTGAATTATGCACAGGTTCGGCGTAGCCATCGCCGATGGAGTTGTGGCGGTAGCGGCAGTCGTGTCAACTCAGTGATTTAGCAAGTCGTCTTTTCTGCTGTTTCCTTCCCGGTTTGAGCCGCCTCCCAATTCCGGGCGGGCAAAAGCGGGCTCGCAAACGGCATGTTCCCAGTAGCTTGCGGCCCGTGCATAAAATTCTATGCGCAGCGCCCCTCAACGCAGCGCACCCTCCACCACCGGCGCGCAGCTCGATCCCGGCGGCGCCATCGCCCGCAGCCGCCGCATCAGCCGCTCGAACAGGCCCTGCTCCTGGTACTGATCGCTGTAGCTGATGCCCGTTCTGCCGGCATGCCGCCAGATCTTGGCCGCCACGAACAGAAAGCGCAGCCGCGCCGTCGCCAGGGTGGTGTGGCGCAGCTTCTCCGGGGTGGCGTCGGCTTCGCGCTGGAACAGCAGCAGCCAGCAGTTGAGGTTGTAGGCCAGCATGACCAACTGAAAGTGATTGCGGTTCATGTCAAAGCGGCGCGAAGGATGGGCCGCCAGCCCGGCGTCGTTGTTGGCTTCTTTGATGAGGTTCTCCGCCCCAGCCCGCTGGTTGTAAAACCACGCCACCGCCGCGATCGGCTCGGTGAGGTTGGTGACGAACACGCGGTAGGTGTAAGCGCTGGTTGCAAACAACTGATATTGCTCGACTTCGTCGGTTTCCGGCTCCTTTTCATAACGCAGCGCGACAAAGCGGCAGGCCCTGCCCCAGCCTTGCGGCTGGTAGAGGAATTCGCACTCCGCCGCAGCGTCGCTGTGGGGCGAGGGCTTCCATTCCGCTTGCTGCAACTGCTCGACCAGTCGCCTGGTCTTGCGCGCCACGATGACGAACTGACAATGCGCTTGTTCGTAGGCTGCCACCGCTTCCCAGCAATAAAAGCCGGAATCGGCCCGCGCCAAGATCCGCTTCACACTGGCCGGCAAAGCCTGGAAAGCACTTTCGAGGTGCGCCGCGATCTCTTTGCCCGTGGGCCGGTCGCCATTGTGCAACCCGCCCATCAGGTATTCGCGCGTCTCGGCCAGGAAGGTCAGTATCGGCTGGTAGCTGCGCTTGCCCTTGTTCTTGGGGTTGTAGCTCTTGCGCCCGCCCATCTGCTGGCCGTAGAGGGTGTGCACGGTGGTGTCGGTGTCCAGCGTCACCGTGGTCAACCGCACGTTGGCCGCCGCCCAGGCTCGTTCGCGCAGTTGGCGCTGCATCGACAGGATCTGCCGCGCCACGTTGAGATGCAGCGAGGCCAGAAAGCGCCACAGCGTGGATTGCGGCGGCAGCCGCGTCACTTGCAAGATGCCGGTCAGGATGGGGTCGCGCGCGATGAAGCGGAGTTGGTTGAGCCGCGCAAAGCCGACATAGAGGCCCAGCACGAGGGCCAGCACAAACTGGTAGAGGCTCATCACACGGGTGATTCGTTTGACGCTGAGGGTTTGTTCCAGCAGCTCTTGGAAGCCGAGTTTTTCGAGCAGGGTGGCGACCGGCAGCAGGCCGCCGTAGGGAGTCAGATTCTTGCCGCGGAAGTGATAGGGCGTGGAAGCCCCGATTTTATTGGGCTGCGGAGCCGTCGCGCCGCGGCCTTGTTTGGCGGGGTTTTTGGAGCTATGCTGTTTTCGCTTGGTAACCATTTGGGTGACCTCCTTGGGGTTGGCTGGCGAAGCTGAAATCTTTGCCAGCCTACCTTATTACCCCATGTTTTCGGGGGTCGCCCAATGGTCCCTCGCGGCACAGCCCTCCTCAGGTGTACCCGCAGTGCATAATTCAGGTATCAAGGAGATGCTGCAACTCGAGACGGCTTTGCGGCGGGCGCTGGAGCGAGAAGAGTTTCTCGTTCGCTACCAACCCATCTTCTCATTAGACAGCGGAGGAATCGAGACTTGCGAGGCTCTGGTGCGATGGAACCACCCCGACCGGGGCATCGTTCCGCCAAACGAGTTCATGTCGCTGGCCGAAGAAACAGGCCTCATCGTTCCCATCAGCGAATGGGTGCTGCGCAAGGCCTGCGAACAGGCCAAGACGTGGCAACAAACCGGTCTGGAGCGCGTATCGGTTGCGGTCAATGTATCACCTCGCCAGCTCACGGAAGAAGAATTCTATGAGAATGTTTGTGGCGTGCTCAACGACACCGGCTTGGACCCGAGGCGGCTGCAACTAGAACTCACCGAAAGCGCCCTCATGGAGGTTGCGGACGAGACTGTCAGACCGCTGTGCAAACTCCATACCAAGGGGATCCAAATTTCGCTCGATGACTTCGGGACCGGGTACTCGTCACTTACCTACTTGCGGCGGTTTCCCATCAGCACGCTGAAGATCAACAAAATCACGGCGGACCCTGACGATGCGGCGATTGCCTCGGGGCTGATTTCGCTGGCGCATAGCTTGCGGCTCAAGGTTATCGTCGAGCAAGTCGAAACCGCCGAGCAGTTGGAACTCTTGCGCAACAGAGGCTGTGATCAGGTCCAAGGCTACTTCTTATCCCGCCCGTTGGACGCTCAATCTTGCACCAGGTTGTTGCGAAAGGGGATTGACGCCCGAATAGCCGACAGGCTCAAGGCGGCGCCGCACTTGGTCGCGCTTCCCAATCCGCGGCCGAAGCCCGCGGTTCTCGCGAGCACCTGACGGGACCGTTGCATCCGAACGCCGCCCGCAAGCCGGGAAACGATCTGTTGATTCCGCAAGACCGGCGGGCCTACATTTCGCGCGGCTTGTCGCCGGCAATCGCGGCGGATTTTCGATCGGGCCAAGGGCGTGGCTGGGGGGCCGCCTCTTCCCGGTGAAGCTCCGTTACGGTTCCGATATAGCCGCTTGCATTGCCCGCGTCATTCTTTTGAACCACCGCTTCGCTCAGCACCCAGCTCGTGCCGCCGCTGAACCTCTGACAGCGATACTCCGCCTTGAATGACCGGCTGTTACGAGTGCTCTCGCGCCACTCCGCCAGAACACGCTCACGGTCATCAGGATGGATCGCGCCGGCCCAGCCGTCCCCCAGCGCCATTTTTTCGCTAAGCCCGCCGATATCACTCCACCGCTCATTCACCGACAGGAAGGATCCTTTCGCGTCGGAGTGGAAAATCCCAACCGGCGAGAGCCGGGTCAGAATGCGGTAGCGCTCTTCACTTGCTTGCAGGGCCTCTTCCGCGCGCTGGCGGCTCGAAACCTCAGTCTCTAAGCGTCTGGTGAGGAACTTTGTGTCGGCCGCGGGATCTTCGATCCGAACGTCGCTCGCCACACCATCGATGCTCACGGTTCCGGGTTGCGGATCGAATTCGGCGGCGGGAAGAATCTGCTGGAAACGCACGAACGCCGCGCTGGACCGCGGATCGAATGCCAGAGAGGCCCGTATGCACAGGATATCGATGCCATGCTGGCGGCTAAGCCATTCCGCCGCCGTCAGGATTTCGAAGCCGTAAGTCTCGGCAACCAAGACGACCCTCTGCTCTTTGTTGATCGTGTCCCCTATCCCTGCAACGAACCGCTTGAAATCATCCTCTCTCTCCGGGGCCAAGTGACGCCGCAAGGTTGGCGGCTCCCAGCTCGAGACAATTCCGGCGCAGGCGATCGCCGCGTAAAGAAGCGACACCTTGCCGCCTTTCTCGACGATGGTTATTACCGAGGCGCCTTGCTGGTCGATCGCCAACAAATCAATCTTCAGTTCCGAGGAGTCCGCCGGTGAAATACCACGACCGACAACAAACAGCCTTTGACCGATGTGGTGGAAGAACTCTTGAGGGCTATTTGTGATCAGCTCACTCAGATCGTAGCGGTCAGCGACCGACCCCATCTGGAGGCTCAGCCGTTGAACCGGAACAAGCCGTTTCTGACTAACGTCAATCTTGAGCATCAAAGCCGCTGATCCGTGCTGGGCGCGATGGTACTTCTACTATCCCATCCTGTATTATCGGCCTAGTATAGTTGTCGGAGCGGGTGGACGCAAGCATGCCACCTATTGTGTGTTGTAGCACCTGAATTATGCACAGATTCACTTTGCGAGTGTGGCTGCGTTCGTAGCGGGTTGGCGGTCGTCGTGAGGTGGTAGCTCGGCAACTGGCCTTTTGGCTTCTCCGTCCCCGGGTTCCTTTCCCGCCCAGAATCCGCGTCGTCAAAACCTCGCTCGGAAGTGACGTGTTTCCAGTGCGTTACGGCTAGTGCATAAAATTTTATGCATAGCGCATAGCCAGCCTCTCAGATCAGCGCCCTCCCGAGGGGTGGTCCGCGGCCGGCTTGGACCACCGGCAGCAAGCCGCCGTAGGGAGTCGGCTTCCTGCCGCGGAAGTGGTAAGGCGTCGAAGCCCCGATTTTATTGGGCCGCGAGGCCGTCACGGCTGGGCCTTGTTGGACGGGCCTTTGGGAGCTATGCTGTTTTCGTCTGGTAACCATGTGGGTGACCTCCTTGGGGTTGGCTGGCGAAGCTGGGATCTTTGCCAGCCTACCTTTTTACCCCATGTTTTCGGGGGTCCCAAATGGTCTCTTGCGGCTCAGCCCTCCTCAGGTCCACGCCGCAGTGCATAATTTAGGTAGCACAATAGAAATGTCCCCCTCGGTAGCACAATAGAAATGTCCCCTTGGGTTTGTTGTTTGTAAGTTTGTAAGAGAGAATCGTCGTCGTCGGGGCTGTGGGAATGTGGGAATCGCTTTAGCGATTTCCAAGGGACGGTGGGAAGGGTGGGAAACCGGTCGTTGCGATGCGAACCCTCTTCGCTGTTCGCCGAGGTTTTCCACGCTTTCCATCCGGCCCGTCATTTCCACAGCCCTGCCTTTTTATGTCGTCGCCGCGCGCTTTTTCGAACGCAGTGACTTACGCCAGGGGTGGTCCGCGGCCGGCTTGGACCGCCGCGGAACCGCTCGTTGTTTCGGCTCTGGGCGCGGCTTCGGCTGCGGCCGGGCGATCTCTTCAAAAGCTACCGCGCGGCCTTCGTAGACCACTTGCAACTCGGCCTCTCGCGCTTGCTGCACGGTGACTCTCGCGCCCGCTCCCAGAGCCTGATTGCGCTGCGGTTTCAACTGCAAAAAACGGTTCTCGAAACGTACCACCAGGTCGTTGGAGACCACCCGCTCGGCCTCCAAGCAAAACACCCACTTCAAGTCCAGGCGCTTCGATAGAGGTTGGTGAAAGTCCGCTCCCGCCGCTGCTTCGCAGGTAAACTTGGCGTTGTGTTCGTCCAGATACTGCTCGTCGAGATAGCGGTTCGCCGCCTCGTAATCGGCAATGCCTTGGAGCCGCATCTTCTTGATCAGGCGGTCTTGATGCGTGCCGTGATGGCGTTCCACGCGGCCCTTCGCTTGCGGCGACGAAGCGGCGATGATACCAATGCCGAGCTTGGCGCACATGCGCCCGAACTGCGTCTGGGGCTCGATGCCTTCGAGCGCTTCGCGCGACGTCGGCTGGCGCTGGTAGACGTTCTTCCAGTCGCAATACAACGCCTTCGGAACGCCGTATTGACGCACCCAGGCTTGGAGCAGATCGGCCGCCGCCCAAGTCGTTTCCTCGCTGGAGAAACGGCACAACGCCCGGCCGGTCGCATCGTCGACGAAGTTCATCATGCAGCCTTTCGGGCCGCGTCCTTCGAGCCAGTCGTGGTGCGAGCCGTCGAGTTGAATCAGCTCGCCGAAGTGCGCTTTGCGCTGCCGCCGCTGGCGATGCGGCTGGCGCTTGCGGCTCCGGCTCCACAGACCCGCGGCGAGCATCCAACGCCGCAAGGTTTCGGGCGGCACTTCGAGACTGTGATCGGCCGCCAGATGTTCCGACGCCAGCGTCGGCCCAAAGCGCTCGTGCGGCTCGCCCGAATAGTTCTCGCGCACCAACTCGAGAACCTGCTCGCGTCGCTTGTCATCGGCTCGGTTCGAAGCGCGCCCGACGTTGCCATGCACGAGAGCTTTGCTCCCCCCCTCGCCGTAACGCTTCTTGAGACGCTTCGCCTGGCGGTAGCTGACGTCCAGCAGCTCGGCCGCCTCGGTCAATTTCAGTTCGCCTCGTTTCACTCGGCTCAGCACTTCGCCGCGCCTCACTTCCTTTGCACTCATCGATGTCCTTTCCAATCTCGGCTCCTCCTTCGGAGCCTCAGATTAGGGGACATTTCTATTGGGTGCTCAAGGGGACATTATCATTGGGTTACAACAGCATGCCACCTATTGTGGATAAGTGGGTTGTTAATTTTACTGTGATATGGATTACGCCTGACTAGGGTGAATTCCACCACGGGAGCCACTAGGTTGCGAAGTTCATGTCAGGTGAAATTCCTAGTACTTTGGTTAGAGGAACCGCACGGCAGACTCGCGCTAAAGCGGCGTGAGAAAGAATACCAGTTCTTGTCGCAAACTGCCCTCGGAGAATCTGCCAGCCGTCGGCGATTCCGTCTCCAAGCCTTTGCGTAGCCGCGAAAAGAGGGAATCCGAGTGTGAAACAACAGGGTGACCCTGTTTCGCTCCCGCCGTCGAGGCGCCTGTCGAAACAAGTCGAAACAAGTCACTTGCGGATGCTAGATTGGTGAGATACGCTAAGGTCACTTCGACTGTCGGCGGACACATAAGATACTTCCTTCCGGGGGCGAACGGGTCCATGCGGTAACGTCATGCTCAGGATTACCGAAGCGGAGGACCGGCTGATTCCGCTTCGAACCCGAATCCCGGTCGAGATTCCTGAGCTGCTGCTGCTCGTTGCTAACTCTCCCACTGAATTCCTCGACGAAATCGGCCCAAAATTCTTCCTGATCGGAGTCGGCGTTCGACCTTCCGCCGCGACGCCCGTTCGAGTGAACCTGCTCGCCGTGGACGAAACGGGCAATGCGGTCATTGTGGCGATTCGCCGCCAGAATGACCAGGATGCCTTAAACCAGGCGATCGTGTCCGCTAGTTTAATTGCGGGCTGGAAACCGGAAGACTTCAAGAGTTATCTGGGGGAACAGCGGGCCGCGGAGTTGGCGGAGTTTCTTACCATCGAGATCGATCAAATCAACCAGCGGCAGCGTATTATCGTTCTCTCTGAACACTATGCCCCAGAAACCCTCGCCAGCTCAGAGTGGCTGGGCAGGAACCAGGGCGTCGATATCTCCTGTTTGCACCTCGCAATGTATCGCGATATCGATGCCGGCGACCGCTACCTGACTTGCACTGAGCAGTCGCCCGGCCGTGGACTGTCCGATGCGGCGGGCGCGGCTTGGGACGACGCCGAAGCCACCCTGCCCGGCGCAACCGGGGCGGCCAGCGATGCCCTCCACCCAGAGATAGTCGGGGAATCGGCCAGTCACGGTCAACCCGCGCCTCCGGTTAAACAGGCAAGCCCGCCTGTCCCGCCTGCACCGTACTCAGAACCGCCGGTTGAAGCCGGCTACGGGGATAAGCGTTTCAAGTTCATCCCCCGCCCGTGGATGGCCCTATCCGCGGCAGTCGCGATCATCGTGCTGGCCGCCGCTGTGATGACAGACGGCTTGTTTACTCGCGAGTCGGGCTCGGCCAACCCGGTTGCCGCTTCGACTCTCGAACCCGAACTCCCCCTCCAACCCATGCTCATCTCGGGAACATTGGAGGATAGTGCTACGGGGCAGCCTATTCCTGGGGCGAGTGTGTACTACGCTTCGCAACGATCCACCACGGACGAAGCCGGCCGATTCCAGTTTTCCCGTGGACCTGTAGAAGCCGATGTTCTCGTACGCGCTGCTGGTTATCGGCAAGCCGAGCTGAGCCCCGACGACTCGCTTGTGGCGCGATTGGAACCCTTCGAAGTTCGCGCGGTTTATCTCAGCCAAGCCGCCATGGAAGCTCCCGATCGCTTCGAAAGGGTTCAAAACTTGCTCCGCCAGACCCATCTCAACTCCGTGATCGTGGCGGTGAAGGGTCCGCGCGGCCATTTGAGTTTGGAGACCCATCACCCCTTAGCGAGCGACGGCGGCGGGCGGCGCGGACTGCCCAATCGAAGTCCTGCCGGCGAGGTTAAAAGGTGGCAGCAGGAGGGGATCTACACAATCGCCTATATCGCGCTCTTCCGCGACCACTCACTTGCAGCCGCGCGTCCGGAGTTGGCTCTTCGAAGTCTGAGGACCCGGCAGATTATCCGTGATGCCAGTGGCATGGGCTGGACGAACCCCGCGGCGGAGGACGTTCGTGGCTACAATATCGCCGTCGCGAAGGCTGCCGCGGCGGCCGGCTTTGACGAGATTCAGTTCGACTTTGCCCGATATCCAGTGACTCCCCTAAGCGCCGAAGGAGTCAGCAGCGAGGTGCGCCGGCAACGTCTTGAGACGATCGTCAGCTTTCTGCGCGAAGCAACAGCTGCACTTGCCCCCTACAACGTATTCGTTGGCGCCAGCGTGTTGGGATCCGTTTGCACCATTCGGAAGGTTGGATCCTTCGGGCAGCGCCTGGAGGAATTCGCCTCGGCGGCCGACTACGTATCTCCCATGCTGTACCCCTCGAGTTTCAGGCCTTCAAGCCGCCACCCCGAACCGCTTGAGAAATCGTTCGAACTCGTCAGTGAAAACCTTGCTCAAGCCATCAGCCGGCTAGGGGGTAATAGCAGGAAACTCCGCCCCTGGCTACAGAACTTCCCCGACGGAGCAGCCCCGCGGATACCACTCTCGCCGAAAACAATTCGCTCTCAGGTGCAGGCTGCTACGGATGCTCAAGCTGGCGGATGGATGCTTTGGGACGCCACAAGCCGCTACCGCAACACACTCGAAGCGCTCGTTGACAACCCGGATGCCGCAACTCGCCGGGCGCAGGCGCCGATCGGAGCTGCGGTTGACCGGTTGAGCAAATGACCTGGGGTATCTCCCGCCACATAGACACCGTCTGGATCTCATTGCCAATAGCCGCATGCCGGGGACTTACTGGTTGACCTTCGGGGTCTAAGAAAGCAGAGCCAGCCGGCAGGGCCTTCCGCTGCAGTGCAGGCGAGCCGAGCAGGCTGCCGCTAGAAGTAAACTTTTGAAGTTAGGTTTGTAGTTCCGCGGGGCAGATTCCTAACCCGCCTCCAGAGGGCTGCAAACCGTCTGCTCAACCTCAATCTTCCTCAGATCAGGGTCATAACGGAAGAAAATCAGGTCACAGATATCTCCGGGTTCCAAAAAACCCAGCCTTCCTTCCAGACCCATTCCGGCGGCCGGGTTGACAGTCGCCATCCGCAAAGCTTGTTCAAGAGAAACTCCCACGAACTGCATAAGATTCTCCACGCCCCGGTCCATTTTGAGCGCGGACCCAGCCAAGCGCCCGGTGCCGGTCAGACGGACACTGTTGTCGCTGCTGAGTCTCACTTCAATGTGTCCCACGCGAAAGATCCCAGGCTCGCAGCCGGCCGGCGATACGGCGTCCGTCACAAGAATGGACCGGTCCAGGCCCTTGGCGCGAACCGCCACCTTCAGGAAAGACGGCGGCAGATGGATTCCGTCGGCGATCAGGCCGGCACGGAGTTCATCGGCCGCCATCTGCTCGATGATGTAGTTGGGGTGCCGCTGAATCATCGCGTGCGCCCCGTTTCCGAGATGCGTGCTCATCGTCGCCCCGGCGCTGATGGCGTCCCGGACCTGTTCTGGTGAAGCTCCCGTGTGGCCGATCGAGACGATTACGCCTTGCCCCGCCAGGTATTCGATGACCTGAAGCGCTCCGCCGGACTCCGGAGCCAGTGTGATGAGCCGGACGTTCCCCTCGGCTGCTTCTTGGAACTGCTGGAATTCCTCGATTGTCGGGGGTCTCACGTGCTCCAGCGGGTGCGCGCCGCGGGGGCCATCGGCCGCCGAAATCCAGGGGCCCTCCACATGAAAGCCAGGCATCGCCGGTCCAGCGGAAAGTTCTCTTTTGGCACGGGCAAGGTTTGCGAGCGATCCACGGATATTGCTGTTCGAGCCCGTGATCACCGTGGGATAAAACCGCGTGACACCGCTGGCCTTGATAACGTCAATCGACCGGGCGATCTCGTCCAGCGGCGTGTCAGGCGAGTTGTAATCCACACCGGCAAAGCCATTGACTTGGATGTCGATCAATCCCGGCGCTACCCAGAGTCCGTCTTCGGAACCGGGGGCTTCGTCGATCTTGGCGATGCGGCCGTCTTTTTCGTGAATTTGAATGGGGCGGCCGGTAGCCGCGGAGGTTGCCGTGTAGACCATAATTCGTTGGGCGTGCTTACTGGAACCGTAGTTTGCCACAGTCGGCGCCCCGCCACAAGCTTGAAACGGTTTCCTATCGTGACGGTGCGGCGGCGAATGTTAGTACCTGCATCAACAAATTCGCGCCAAACGTGGCAGAAAATTCGGGAGCCAGACTCGGAGCCCCGACCGTGAGGGAGGGGTTAGCCGCTTCGACGAACCTCATCCGCCAGCGGCCACGATCCTCTCATGCGTTGCGGCTCGTCCGCGTTAGGGGTGAGGTCGCCGCCTTTTGAAGGCCGGGCAGGGTGACAGCCCTCGGCGAGCCAAGGCCTGCGCGGGCGAAAGACATCGCCTGAATTCCGTGGTGGGAACTTGACGGCGGCTAAACCGCGACTGTCTTCGGCGCGTCGACGAATGTGAGCCAGCCGTGGCGGTCTTCGGCTTCGCAGGTTAGCACGTCGCTGAACTCCTTCTGAAGGCGGGCGGTGATCGGGCCGCGCTCCCCCGACCCAATCTGAATCCGGTCGACCGAGCGTATGGGCGTGATCTCGGCGGCAGTCCCGGTGAAGAACAACTCGTCGGCGATGTAGAGCCATTCCCGCGGGATGGCCTGCTCGACCACCTCGTAGCCGCAATCCTCGGCAATCTGGGTGGCGGTGGCCCGCGTAATGCCCGGCAGGACAGACGTTCCTAACGAGGGAGTATGGATTTTCCCGTCCCGTATCAGGAAAATATTCTCACCGCTCCCCTCGGAAACATACCCGGAGGCGTCCAAGGCGATGCCCTCGGCGTAACCGTTTGTGAGGGCCTCCATCTTGATCAATTGGGAGTTCATGTAATTGGCGGCGACCTTCGCCATCGCCGGCAAAGTATTCGGTCTCAGGCGCGTCCAGGAGGAAATGCACACATCGACGCCCTTCTCGAGAGCTTCCGGCCCCAAGTACTTGCCCCATTCCCAGCAGACCAGGAAAATCTCCATCGGGTTGTTGACCGACAGGACCCCGACATCACCATAGCCGCGGAATGCGATCGGACGCAGGTAGCAGGACGACATGCCATTGACGCGAACCAGCTCGCTCAGCGCGTCGACGATCGTTTCCTGCGTGAATCCCAGCTTCTCCATGCGGTAAATTTTGGCGCTGTCGAAGAACCGCCGGATGTGTTCCCTCACTCGAAAGACCGCCGGCCCGGACGGCGTTTCGTAGCAGCGAATGCCCTCGAACACGCTGGTTCCGTAATGCAGCGCATGGGTCATCACATGGACGCGCGCATCGTCCCAGTCGATGAACTTACCGTTATGCCAAATCTTGCTGGTCGGCTGAATCATTCCGTCGTCCTTGAGGTGTTACTTTCCATTATTGCACTTGGATTCAACACTTGATCGCACGGGCATCGACAGTGGAGCACCGCGCCACGGCTTTTAAATCTCCTTGATGCGGATATCCTTGAAGCGGACTTCCAAGGGCGGCCCGGAATGGATTTGCGTGGCGATGAGCCCGCTTCGCTCGATGCTGTCGTCCGGCTCGTGGTAGTCCACGGTGGTCTCGCCGTTGATGGACAGGCGGATGTGATCGGCCTTGGCATAGACCTCGTACTCGTGCCAGCCTGTGAGATCAAATTGCTCGATGATCTTGGGGTCGGCTTGGGCGAGGATCTTGCGGCGGCGCGATTCGTCGTAGAGGCTGGCCCAATAAGTTTGTCCGGCGTCGGCCTGATAGCCGATCATCTCCATCGAGCCGCTCATGCGCTTGCTGCGGAATTGGACTCCGGTGTTGCCGATATTGCCGGCGAGCTGGATCTTGAAACGCAGGATAAAGTCTCCGTAGCTCTTTTCGGTAGCCAGAAAGTCGTTGTAGCTGATCCCGGGCGAGCGTCCGATCAGCATCCCATCCTCGACTACCCAAAGCAGCGGATCGCCTTGCCAGCCCGTGAGGTCCTCGCCATTGAACAGCGGCGTGAAGCCCTCCTCGGGGTCGGACTGACAGCCAACGGCAAAACCAGCGGCGGCAGCGGCGGACTGCCTTAACATTTGACGACGGCTAATCGATGGTTCATTCATATGGCGTTTCTCTCACGGCGTGTTCGTCTCACGCGGCTCGCCCTGCGCACCGGCGCTCGCGAATCAGAGCCCAGAACGCCAGTGACGGGTCAAATCCATTTTTTCACATTCCTTTCGTTTTTGGGCACGGGTTTGTTTCGGTTCCATCATATAGATAGCAGCCCGTGCCAAAAGTGTGCTCGGGCGAAAAAGGGGACTGCCACCAATTTCCGCTTCTCCAATCCATTTAAGAATCAGCGCTTCGTCGAAAGGAAATTCGTGGCTGTCCCCTTTTTCGCGTCCTCGGACTTCCGCTACGGGCTGATAGGGCACGACCCGGCCACCGTGCGGCACTGGACCCAGTGAATCGAGGTTGCCGCTTATGATTCGGCGACGATACTTTCTTCTGGCTTCGGGCGCTGTATTGGCCACAGCGGTTGCCTCACAGCTCCGGCGTCCCACTCCGCTTCGACTGCTGGCGCGGCGGCGTGTCACGGCGCCTTCACCGAACTCGTCATCGAGCACACCGAACGCTTCTGGTGCCCCACGATCCTCAGCCCCGGGATCTTCTGGCTACGTCGTAAACATACTCATCCCATCTCTGACGGTGGCTTGCTTGGCTTTGTGGCGCCGAGTGTGTTCTAATTTCATTGTGGCAGGAGGTTCATCCAATGAAACGATTCACAATCAGCGCGCTCTTCGTCAGCTTGCTGGCCGCTAGCTGGATTCTCGGTTACGAGGATGCAACAAGCGCTGCGCCCGCGAGCCATGCCGGTAAAGTCAGCGGCCAGGGAACGATGAAATTCAAGGTGCTCTATACCTCCAGCCATTTACCCGCCGAGGCGCAGAAGGTGTTAAAGGACGCCCACGGAGGATTCGCGATCGATCGGCGGCCAGGAAAAGGCGAGACCTACTTTGCCCTGCCTGGCGCCGGCATTATCCAAATCAGCGCCGACCTGAAGAGCACCAAGATGATCGCCACCGAGTCCGCGATGAAGAACACCAATATGCACAACGCGACCATCTGGTACGCGGACGATGGCAAACCTTTCTTGACGTTTCCCGGGAATCAAGTCGGCCAAGTCTTTACAACCGACCTGAACGGAAAGCTCGTCCACACCATGGGCGCCCCCAAGGGTCACGCCGACCTCGGTAGCCCGGCGGCCAGCGACTACTTCTTCGGACAAGGCAACCTCGTCCCCACCGACGTCGAGCACCTGGATGGAATGCTCTACGTGGCCACCGGCTATTCCAGGCTTGACTTCGTGCTGACCGCCAAGATACTCAGCACGAATCCCTTCAAAGCGGAGTGGAACGATCTGGCGTTCGGCGGCAAGGGTACGGGCATTGGCCAGTTCGGCACCGGCCACGGAATCACCATCCCAGCCGGCTCCAAGCGCATCGATGTCGCGGATAGGCCCAATGCCGAGATCGACCGCTTTACACGCTACGGCCACTACCTTTCAACGCTGCGCCTGCCGCTGGGCTCCTTCCCCTGCGATGTCGACTACGTCGGCGACTATGGCATCGTCGGTTCCTTGCATGGCCCCGATCGTGGCAAAGGCGCCCCTGTCTACATCCTCGAGAACGACAAGTTGATCTCGACGGTGATGGCGAAATCGGAGCTGGGTCTGGAGAACTTCCAGCACATCCATAACGCCGTCATGCGAGCGTATGGAGGCAAGCACTACCTGATCGTCCAAGCCTGGAACCCGGGCGACTTCGCCATTCTGGAACAGGTGACCAACTAACCTCCGCGGTTGATCACCGGCACGAAAACAGAGCCGCGCCCGCAAGGGTGCGGTCCAGAGCAACGACCGCCGAGGACTTCCAACCGGGAGCCGCGGCCACTTCCAGACAGGGCCGCACCCTTGCGGGCGCGGCTCTGTTCCGTGAGACGCGCACCCGCGCGCAGCCGACCGCATACAATACAGCTCATGACCCCGCACGGACGGCTGATCCCGATTGGCACCGCTCTCGTAGTGGCGGCCGCTTTTCCCCTTCTTCGGCAGATGAAGGCACAACGAACGGCGGACGACTATCTTGCTTCCGGCCTCAGGCAGCGCGTGGAAGCCCTCAAGTCGCAATTCGAGCGCGAGCCCGCCAACAGCCGGAACATCGCCAAGCGAACCCAGGTCGTCTGGGAGTGGATCAATGCCTGCTCTCTGACGGGCGGGCCCATGCCCGTCAATGCGACCGCGACGGTATCCAATATCGTCCGTTCTGTCACCGGCCAGCAGCGCGGCGGACCGCCTCTGCGCACGCAGTCGTGAGCGCCAGCTCGATGACATTATCTACGAGTCCCAGCGGGGGCTGCGGCTGGCAGTTGCAGACGTTTCAGAGCGAACAGGTTCTCATGCCGATTTATCTCGACCTTGACGGCAAGGGCCGATTCCTCTCGCCCGCCTGGCCGTCATTTGAAGTCGAAGGCAACGAGGCAACCGCCGTCAAGGGATTTGCACCGTCCGTCGCCGAACCGGGTGAGGAATTCGAGCTGGCGGTTCGCGGCGAAGATTCTTATTACAACCGCGCGACAGGCGACATCCCCGCATACGACGTGACGTTGAATGGCCGGCCGTTTCGAACAATCGCCGCCCGAGAACCCGCCGTCAACGTTCTGGAAGGAATCAAACTCGATAGCGAAGGAGTCTATCGCTTCGGGTTTCGCTCACCCGACGGCAAGGTTACCGGAACGAGCAACCCAATCTGGGTACAGCGCAATCCTGCCGCGCGAATCTACTGGGGAGAAACCCACACCCGCACCGGCATGGCTCAAGGACAAGGATCGATCGAGTCCAAAAGCGCGGCGCTGCGCAGGTATCAGAAGTGGACCGCTTTGCTGCGTGTCGAAGCCGACGCCTCGATCCAGCACTTTGTCGAAGTCCTCGCCGCTTGAAGTCTGAGAACAAAATCCTCAGATTGGCCGGGCTAGAATCTAGGCTTTTTCGGAGACTGCGCTCCGAAAAAGTGGCCCCTTCGGGGCAGTTGAAAACAAATGACTTGCGCAACATCGGCAATTTTTTGTCGATGTGGTGGCGGCAAGCGCCTAGGCAGTTACAATTGGTCCTTAAGGCTTTCGATGGATTTGCCGCGACCTCTCTCATTGGATACAATTTTGTCGGACACCTAATGGTCCCTGGACTCCCCTCATGACGAAAAGAATCTTGCCGCCTATCCTTCTTTCCCTTGTGTTGTCGGTAGCTACTCTTGTCGCGGCGCCGACGGAGCTCACTCCAGACAACTTGGCGTTGATCAGCTTCGAAGAAATAGATACACTGACGCTCTTCAACGGGGACGATGGATTCTTTGTCGATGTGCCTTCGGATGCGGTCCGTGTGGTGATCAATCTCACAAGTTCGCCTTCAGAATCCGAGATTGATCTCTTCGTCCGTTTCGATAGCGAGCCGGTGAGGGGACCCGCTCGCAGCGTGATCGCTGATTACAGTTCGACAAACCTGGGAGGGCAAGAGCGGATCGAGATCACAACCCAGTCAAGTCCTCCATTGCAGGGCGGCCGGTACTTCATCGCCGCTCAGGCCGAGGCCGGCACCGATCCAACCTTTAGCTTTTTGCTGGCGACGATTGAAGTTGGACGCAACACGGAGGGCTTGATCACGCTGGCCGGGGCTGATTTTGAAGACGGGCCGCAGGGGTTTGTGTTGAACCGTCCGGACCCCTTCCCCCGGATCCCGCTCAGCACTCTCGGAAACGAGGGGTCATCCGTGACCGCGCCCGTGGTTGCGCGCAATGAGTCTCGAGTCTTGGTGCTCAAGGGCGTGGGGAGTGATGCGATCGTGGCGCCCTCGCCGTTTCTCGGGAATTTGGAGGCTCTCGGCCCGCGGGCGCGCTTTGAATTCGACCTCAAGCATCGGCCGGACGAAGGATTCGCCAAGAACCAAGTCCAGGTCAAGATCTTCGGCGAATTGTCCGCGTTTGGGTGGAGAGGCGGGATTCCGAAAACAAAATTCGTCCATTACACGGTGCCTCTCGACAGCGCCGCCTGGGCACGGCTTGGCGGAGGCGCCTCCTTTGAAGAGGTCCGGCGGGCCCTGCAGAGGATTGAGATCGTCGGCAGCTTTGGAAGCGGCCAAGGAAAAACCACGCTCGACAATTTCGAGCTTCTGGGAGAAGTACAGATTCCAGCGGTTCCGGTGGGTTCTGACTTTGAAGTGTCGGAAGAGGATTGGACACACAATTTCCCGGGCGCGCCGTTCCTGATCCCGCGTATTCCCGGCGCCACTCTCGGCGAGCTGCGGGCGGAAGGGGAATTTGGGCGCTCAACTCCAGGGGGGAATCCTGGCGGCTTCCTCAAGATTAGAGACTTTGACGAGGAATTGCGGGACTTCCTCGTCGCGCCGACGAAATTTCTCGGCAACCTGGCGGCGCTTGGCCCGAACGCGCGATTTGAGTTTGATCGTTTGCACCAATCAGCTGTGGCGGCGATCCGCCCAATCGAGGTGCGCGTCTTTGGTTATGGGGCCACCTATCGGTATCGTGGCCCGTTGCCGACACCGGGCTGGGCTCACTATGTCGCACCTCTGGATCCGCTCCGCTGGACGGTTTTGGGCGGCTCTCTCACGTTTGAGGAGACCCTCAAGGCAGTTCAGCGAATTGAAGTGAGCGTTGACGAGGCAATGGCGCGGGTGGAGACTTCCGGCCTGGACAATTTCCAGTTGCTCTCCTCAGCTCCCATCGTGCCGATGTTCAGCATCGCCCCGGCGGAATTGTTTTTCTTCGCGGTCGAAGGCCAGCCTTCTCCCGTCGGACAGACGGTCGATGTGATCTCGGATGGAGAGCCGGTGCAGTGGACGGCCACCCCAACCGCATCGTGGATCCAGCTTTCTCAACGAGCCGGCACGGCGACCGGGGACATGCCCAGCACGATTGTCGTAACCGTGAATCCGGCGGGACTGGCGATCGGCGAACAGCCGCCCCAGGCGATCGCCATTCGAGCAAGGGGATCTTCGGCTCCGCCGCGCGTCATTCGAGTGCGGCTGGCAATCGTTTCGGCGACGACGCCCAGGATGTTCTCCGGAGGCGTCGTCAGCAACGCCAGCTTTATTCCAAGCGGCGCCCCCGGCGGTGAGGTCAGCGGAGGCATGTTCGCGGCGATCTTCGGTGGGGCGACACGATCGTAGTCTCCACGGTTCCGTTTCCCGTAACATTGGGCTCCCTAACACCTCAGTCATGTTCGATAACTTGCCGGCGCCGATGGTGGCTGTTTCCCCGGACCAGCTTGTGGTCGTTGTCCCCCAAGGGGTCGTCGGCCCCACTACGGACGTTGTCGTCACGCGTGGCAGCGAGACAGGATCGGCGCAGTCCGTGCCGGTCGCGCCGATTCGTCCCGGCTTGTTCTCCTTATCATTGAATGGGTCCGGTCCGGGTGCGATTCAAAATATCCTGAACGGCGGCGGCGTGCAGTTGAACACGTTTCAGACCCCGGCGAGGCCAAATCAAGCCGTCACCATTTTTGGGACCGCCTTTGGCCCGACGCAAACGCCGGTGCCGGACGGCTTTGCTTCCAGCGGAGCCAACCGCATCCTCGCCCCGGCCCGGATCATGATCGGGCCGCAAATGGTAGAACCGCTTTTCGTTGGGTTGAGCCCCAACTCCCCGCATCTCTATCAGGCCAATGTGGTGCCACTACATCTCTATCAGGCCAATGTGGTGATACCGGGGAACGCGCAGACAGGGTGCTCGGTTCCCATCAAAGCCATCATTGACAGCGTTGAAAGCAACATCGTGACGATGGCGATCACTGCCAACGGCGCGCCCTGCCAATAGACGGCTGGAGCAGAAAATGGGGGACTGCCATCCGATTCTCGCTCGTGGAACCCCATTGTTTCTAACAACAGTGCAGCACGAGAATCGGTGGCTGTCCCCCATTTTCTGCTCCGTGATTCGCCCCAGAGGTTGCCGGAAAAAGCGAAAAAACGGGGCGCGCCGCGAACAGCAACTCGCTTCCCTGGTGCGTCCTGCTAGCGCGCCCTTATGGAGGAGAGACTAAACAACTTATCGGCCTTTTCTCACTCGTTTTTAATGGAGGCTGCGCTGGGGACAGGCGCGCCTCTGGGATTTCTTCTCGACTTTCGGTACTTGCGGTTCTTTCGCACTTCCCCAACCGAAATCTATAAGTTCCGGTACGCGCTACCACAAATCCCGAAACGGAGCCGCGCGCGTCAGCAAGCGGTTTCCCCTAATTCGCGATCAGCCAGCGTTGGGAGCCGCGCGCGTCAGCAAGCGGTTTCCGCTAGCCCGCGATCAGCCACTGTTGACCCACACTCCCCCATCTGGTTGCGGTGTGTCCGCGTTAGCAGTACAATTTCCTCATGCCTCAAGAGGCCGGCATGGTCGGCCAAACCATCTCCCACTACCGTGTCACCGCCGAAGTCGGCCGGGGCGGCATGGGTGTCGTCTATAAGGCCGAGGACACCAAGCTCGAACGCACGGTGGCTCTCAAGTTCCTGGCGCCGCATCTGCTCGAAGACGAAGAGGCCCGCAAGCGTTTCCACAGAGAAGCAAAGGCCGCCGCCGGGCTCAATCATCCCAACATTTGCACCGTCTATGAAATCAGCGAGGAGGATGGCCAGACTTTCCTCGTCATGGAGTTCATCGAGGGCGAGGGCCTCGACGCCAAGATCGAACGCGGTCCCTTGCCGCTGAAGGAAGCTCTGAGCTTCGCGCGCCAAGTCGCTGACGGCCTCGCCGCCGCTCACGCCAATGGAATCGTGCACCGCGACATCAAGCCGGGCAATTTGCTCGTGACTCCCGAAGGCCGCGTCAAGATCCTGGACTTCGGGTTGGCGTTGCTGACCGAAGGCTCCAAGCTAACCAAGCTCGGCACGACGGTCGGCACGGTGGCCTACATGTCGCCCGAGCAGGCACAGGGGATGGAGGTGGACTATCGCACCGACCTGTGGGCGCTGGGCTGCGTGACCTACGAGATGGTCCGCGGGCAGCGGCCTTTTCAGGGACTCTACGATCAGGCACTGGTCTACGAGATCGTCAACCAGGAGCCGGAACCGCTAACAGGCGTGCGCACCGGGGTGCCGATGGAGCTGGAGTGGATCGTTGGCAAATGTCTGGCGAAAGACCGCGAAGACCGCTACGGCCGCGCCGAAGACATGATGCTCGACCTGCGGACTCTGGCCGAGAAGTTGAAGTCCGGCGGATCGACCATTCTGCGGACCGGCGTAGGGGCACAGCGTGCTGTGCCCGCACCGCCTCATGCAGTTGAGGCTTCCTGGGCGCAGCACGCTGCGCCCCTACAAGACCCGGCAGAGGCCGGGGTGCAACCGAGTGTTGCCTCGCAACAGACAGCGGCTCCGGTGGCCGCGTCTGGGGAGATGGTCCCAAAGCTCAAGCACCGCATCCTGCAGGCCCTGCTTGCCGTCGCCATTATCGCTTTCTTGGCACTTGCGTGGGTCCACTTCAGCCAGACCCCTCCCGAAGCGCCCCTGCGCCGATTTGCCTTTACGCCGGAGTCGCTTTACGAGAAGACGGGCTGGCGAGCCGCCATCTCTCCCAACGGCAGGCACATTGTCTACGTTGCGGGCGGGGAAAAACGCAAGCTGTGGATACGCGATCTCGATCGCGAGCAGCCCCATGAACTGGACGGTACCGAAGGTGGGCGAGCCGAGTGTGGCGGCCGACGGCACCTTGGTTTATCTCGATCTGTTTGGTGCAGGGCAGCGGCAACTGCTGTGGCGGGACCGGGAGGGCAAGGAACTGGGTGTGATCGGACGGCCTCAGCAGAACATTCTCGATCTCGTCCTATCTCCCGATGGCCGCCGCGTGGCTGCGCGGGGCGCAGAAGAGGGCAACATTGACGTATGGGTGCATGAGGTGGAACGTGCCTTGAGGAGGCGCCTCACCTTTGACCCGGCCATCGACAGCAGACCTCTATGGTCGCCCTCGGGAGAGGAGATAGCATTCGGGTCGCTTCGCCAGGGGAACATCGACATCTTCAGCCAGCCCGCGGACGGTACGGGCGAGCCCGTATTGCTGGCCGGCACGGATTTGGATGAGCGTCCCTACGACTGGTCCGCCGATGGGAAGTATCTGCTCTACACGGTCGGCGATTGGGGAAACGGCGCTTTGGACCTGTGGTACCTGGAGCGCAAAGAGGGCGGCAGCGGGTTTGAGCCGGTTGCGTTTCTGCAGACATCGTTCAACGAGACCACACCGCAGATTTCGCCGGACGGCCGTTTCGTAGCCTACAGCTCGGATGAGTCGGGCCAATTCGAAGTCCATGTACAGCCCTTTCCCGAGGGACGAGGCAAATGGCAGGTCTCGACGAACGGCGGCAACCAGCCGCGCTGGAGCAAAGACAGCAAAGAGCTGTTCTACGTGGAGGGGGACATGCTGATAGCCGTCGCGGTTAGGGCCACTCCCAGTTTTTCGTCAGGCTCGGCGACCCCCCCTGTTCAAGGATCCCCATTTGGTGGCAGCTAATGCCACTCAGATCAGGTACGACGTCTCGGCCGACGGGCAACGGTTTGTTTTGGTGGCCACGGTGGAAAGCGAGGAAGCTAAGGCCCCATCCATCCACGTGGTCCAAAACTGGTTCGCCGAGTTCCGCGGCCGCCAGGGTGGGGTGCGGTAGCGGTCCCCTGCGGATAGGCGAATATCGGGTCTTCAAATTAGCGTTAAAGAGAAACGAGCCTGCCTGCTTCCCGCTAAAACCCGTTTAACGTTCCCCCGCCGGCCTTGCATGGAGCCGCGCGCGTCAGCAAGCGGTTTCCGCTGGTTCGCGATCGGTCACTGTTGGGAGCCGTGCGCGTCAGCAAGCGGTTTACGCTGGTTGGCGATCAGCCACTGTAGGCAGACACTCCCCCATCTGGTTGCGGCTCGTCCGCGTCAGGAGTACAATTTCCTCATACCTCACGGGGTCGGCATGATCGGCCAAACGATTTCCCGCAACAGTGGCTGATCGCGAACCGGCGGAAACCGCTTGCTTACGCGCGCGGGTCCGGGGCGGAATGGCGCGCGTTTGGGGCTTACCGCTTGCTTACGCGCGCGGCTCCCAACAGTGGCTGGGGGGGACTATGCTAAGTGCTGCGTTCCAAGGATGGTACGACTGTCAGGGTTGCCCCACCGTGGGGTGAACGTTTGCCCGCTTGGCCTTGCAGCTTTTTAGAACCCGATGATGCGGATCACCCCTGCACAAGCGGCATTCGCGGCAGCGCTGGCGATCACCCTCGCCCGCTGCGCGCCGCCCCCAGAGACTTCCGGCGAAGTTGTCGTCTACTCATCCGTGGACGAGGTGTTCGCGCAACCGGTCGCGGAGCAGTTCGAAAAGGACAGCGGCGTCCGAGTCAAGCTCGTGCCGGACACGGAGGAGACGAAGAGCACGGGACTACTGAATCGCTTGATCGCGGAGCAGGGGCGGCCGCGGGCGGATGTCTTTTGGAGCGGCGACCCGGTGCGGGCGGCGATCCTCAAATCGAGGGGAATTAGCGAACCCTACCGTTCCCCCAACGCGGCGGGCCTTCCCCAGCTCTATAGCGACAACGAAGGCCACTGGACGGGTTTCTCGGCGCGCGCTCGCGTCTTGATCTACAACAAGGACCTCGTCCAGCAGGGTCAGGAGCCCGTATCGCTGATGGATCTCAACGCCCCGCGCTTCCAAGGCAAAGCGTGTATCGCGAATCCGTTATTCGGCACAACCTCGATGCATGCCGCCGCGCTCTTTCAGGTGCTCGGCGAGGGGCAGGCCCGCGGGTTCTTCGAGGCATTCATTGAAAACGGCGGGACAATCGTCTCCTCCAACGGCGAGGTGCGCCGCCGGGTCGCCGCGGGAGACTTTGCGCTCGGCATCACCGACACGGACGACTTCAACGTGGCGTTCCAAGAGGGCAAGCCCGTGGGTGTTGTCTACCCCGATCAGCAGGGTATGGGCACCCTGATCATTCCCAACGCCGCCGTACTGATAAGGGACGGCCCGAATCCGGGCGCTGGCAGAGCGTTCATCGACTACCTGCTGCGGCCCGAGACAGAGCAGGCTCTCGCCGAAAGCGAGGCCGCTCAAATGCCAGTGCGAAAGGGAGTTCCCCTGCCCGCGCACGTTCGCCCTCTCGACCGGATTACGCCGATGCAAGTTGACTACGGAGAACTGGCGGGCCTGCTGGAGAAGCTGAGCGCCGGTTTCCTGAAGGAGTGGTCGGAGAGGAACAGTCCATGATTTCGCCGGCGGTTCTGGAGCAGCCTGGGCGATGGCGCGTCATCGGGCTCGTGCTAGGGCTTGCCATCGCTCTCTCACCGGCCGCGCCCCTGCTGTGGGGACTCGGCGCTGCTTCTGGAACAGCATTCGAACTGGGAGATGAATTTGCGAAGGCGCTCGGCCGCGGCATGATCGTAGCCGCGGGAGCCGCAATCAGCGCTCTGATTCTCGGATTTCCGTCGGGGCTACTGGCCGGACTTTACCGATTCCCGGCCCGGCGCCTTCTGCTGGCCGGCATCGCGGTCCCTTTGGCCACGCCGTCGTTTCTTTGGGCGATCGGCCTCTCGACGCTTCGCATCGAGCTGGGGCTGCCTCGCGACAGTTTCCTTTCCGGCGCGTCAGGGTGTATGCTCTCGTTCGCCGCGCTGGGAACGCCTCTTGTCGTCTTTGGGGTGCTGCTTGCGGTCCGCTCCCTTCCGGCGAGCCATCTCGATGCCGCTCGCCTGGCGGGAGGTGAGCGGGCGGTTCTGCGATACACGGGTAGCGCGGCGCTTCCGGCCGCTCTGTCGGCCTGCCTGCTCGCTGGAATCCTCAGCCTGGCCGATCCCGGACCGGGGCAGATTCTTGGTTTTCCCGGTGCCGCCACGCAGGTCCTGGTTAGCTTTTCCGCTCTCTACGATTTTGAACTTGCGGCGCGGCAGTGCCTCGTGATCGCCGGCATCGTGCTAGTGGCCGCCTTGCCTCTTGTCTGGTTCTCGGCGCGAAAACTGGCGACAGGGCTCTTGCCGCGTGACACCGCTTTTACGGAGCCTCGGCGATGGCCGCCGGCGGTATGGGCGGGACCTCTCTTGCTTGGACTCGTGTTTCTCGCGACCGTACTGACGCCCTTTGCGGGGCTGCTGCAACCGGCCTTCGGGCAGTTATGGCTGGACCGCATCTCGGAAACCGTGATGAGAACCGGCGGAAACACGCTCCTATACGGCCTGCTCGCGGGCGCCGTGGCAACCGCGATGGCGGCCGGGCTGGCGATTTGCGCGGGCCGCGCGGCTTCCTTGCGAGGCGCCCTCGTGGCGGGCCTGATTCTGGTATTCGTGCTTCCCCCGGCTCTGGGCGCATTGGGAACGGCGTTCGTGGCGAGCGCTGCCCCGGCCTGGCTCGATCCGATCTTGCGAAGCCGTTTCACTGTCGGCGCGGTACTGGGGCTGCGCATGACGCCGATCGCGGGAATTGTCTTGCTCAGGGCGATCGGTGCGGCGTCCCCGTTTTGGGCGCTTGCCGCGGCCGTTCACGCGGTTCCGCTTTCGAGGTACCTTCGCAAGGTGCTGGCGCCGATCCTGGCCGGTCCCATCGCCCTCAGCATCGCCCTGGCCGCCCTGCTGGCGACCGCTGACGTGACAACGGTGCTGTTGCTGCAGCCGCCAGGAGAGGCCTCTTTTCCGGTAGCCTTGTTTACCGTGATGGCGAACGCGCCCGAATCGATGGTCGCGAGTCTGTGCCTTGCGTACGTGCTGGCGGCCGGCATGGCGATCGCTGTAGCGCTCTTCGCGGCGTCGAGAAGCTCGAGGCTAGCCCAGGCGGTTTCCTAAGAAGGAATAATAGGAGAGCATCGATGAAAAGTTACGCGCCTCTCACCTCCGTCCTGCTTGTGCTCGGCGTCGCGGTCGTCGTTCGCGGCCAGACGAGTCCGGCTGAGCGCAATCTCGAGTTCGCCGGATCGCAAGCGTGCGAGACCTGCCATCAGAATATTTACGATCGCTGGAAAGACACCCGCATGGCCAACATCCTGGTGGATGTGAAAGAGCGTCCCGGCGTGATTCTCGGAGATTTTTCGAAACCCGATCCCTTAGTGACATTCACGAAAGAGGACATCGTTTTCACGTATGGCAGCAAGTGGAAACAACGTTACTTCACCAGGATCGGCGACGACTTGTTCGTGTTTCCGGCCCAGTGGGATATACAGAACAAGATGTGGCGGCGTTATTACGTTCGGCCAGGAACCGACTGGTGGGTGGAGCACTACCCCGCCGAACAAATGCAGCGTCCGACGGGTCCCCTTTGCGACGGCTGCCATTCGACGAACTACAACATCGAGACCAAGCAGGTTACGGAGTGGAACGTGGGGTGTGAAAAATGTCACGGCGCGGGCGGGGAGCACGTTCGCGCTCCCGCCAAGACGAACATCGTCAATCCGGCTCAGCTTGACTATGTCCGCGCCGCGGACGTCTGCATCCAGTGCCACTCACAGGGTCAGCCGCTAGAGAAGCCGCTCCAGGGCGTCTACTACGACTGGCCTGTTGGCTACCAGCCGGGCGAGCGTTTAAGCGGCTACTGGATGCTGGAGGAGCATCACCTCGGCGAGGAAACCTTCACTCACTGGCCTGAGGGCTCGGCCCATAAGAACCGCATGCAGGGCAACGACTATGTGACCAGCGTGATGTACACCAAGGGCGTGCGCTGCTGGTCTTGCCACGACGTTCATGGAACCGCGAACAGCGCGGACACGATCAAGCCGGGGAACGCCCTGTGCCTGACCTGCCATGGGCCGCAATCGCCCTCCGGGCCGCGCGGAACCATCGAGGAACACACGCATCATGCAGCCGGGAGCGCGGGCAGTCAGTGCGTCGCCTGCCACATGCCGAAGATCGCAAAGACCGTGGCGGACGTGAACGTCCGCGGCCACACGTTCCGCTTCCTCACTCCCGCCATGACCGAGCATTACAAAGTTCCGAACCCGTGCACCTCCTGCCACGCGGACCGTGGCAATGAATGGGCTACGTCGGAGCTGCTGAAGTGGAAAAACGTGTCGCCGTGGCGGGTGGGACACTAGCCCGCGTGAAGGAGCCCCTCGTCGAGCTGCGGAATGTAGGGAAGCGTTATGGCCGGCTGGAAGTGTTTCGCGACCTTTGCCTGCGGATCGAGGGCGGGCGGCACTTCGCGCTGCTGGGCCCGTCGGGTTGCGGCAAGTCGACGCTGCTGCGCCTGATGGCGGGACTTGAGCCCCCGACCTCCGGGGAGGTGTGGCTCGAGGGCTCTCTTGCCTCTGCGTCCGAACAAATCAAGCTCGCGCCACACGAGCGGCGATTTGCGATGGTTTTTCAGGACTTGGCGCTGTGGCCGAATATGAGTGCTCTGGAGAACGTGGAGCTAGGTCTTGCCGGAGTCAGGCTCACCCGCCTCGAGCGGAAAGAACGAGCATGGTCCGCTCTTCGGGCATGCCGCATCGAAGAGTGCGCGCACCGCCGGCCGGCTGAGCTGTCGGGGGGGCAGCAGCAACGGACCGCCCTGGCGCGGGCGCTCGCCCCGCACCCGAAAGCGCTTCTGCTCGATGAGCCTTTCTCCGGCCTCGACATCGCGGTCAAGGGTCACCTCTACGCCGAGATCCGCCGCCTGTGCCAGGAGTTCGGCGTAACGGTTGTCCTGGTATCTCATGACCCCCTGGAAGCGAGTGCTTTGTGTTCTTACGGAGCCGTCATCGAACACGGGCGAATACGCGAAAATGGACTGTTCCGGGAGTTGCTGCGAGCGCCCGAGTCCGAGACCCTGCGAGCGTTCGTGGAGCAGCTCAGAGAAACTCCCGGTCTGGTGACGGGCGGGACCGCGGGCTAAGGGCCTACATCATGAAATTCGGGCCAAACGTGGCAGAAAATTCGGGAGCCAGACTTGGAGCTCCGACCGTGAGGGAGGGGTTAGCCGCTTCGACGCGCCAAATCCGGCAGCGGCCACGCTCCTCACTGAGAGCCTTCCAGTCGCGCATAGAGCTCTTGAGCCGCGAAGCGGCGTAGGATCGTAGCCCAGGGTGGAGCGAAGCGGAACCCTGGGTCCGACACCCTGCGAGGGAAGCCCCGAAGGGGCGCAGGAAAACAAACGGATGCTTACACTTCTGCAGCGGAATCCTGGGTCCGACACCCTGCGAGGCGAAAAAGGGGGACTGCCACCAATTTCCGCTTCTGCAATCCATTTTAAAATCAGCGCTTCGTCGAAAGGAAATTGGCTGGCTGTCCCCTTTTTTCGCGTCCTCGGACTTCCGCCACGGGCTTGCTAAGGGAGAATCCTTGCACCTGAATTATGCACAGATTCGCTTTGCGAGTGCGGCTGCGTTCGTAGCGGCTTGACGGCCGTCGTAAGGTGGGAGCTCGGCAACTGGTCTTTTGGCTTCTCCGTCCCCGGTTTCCCCTCCCGCCCAGAATCCGCGTCGGCAAAACCCCGCTCCGAAGTGGCGTGTTTCCAGTACGTTGCGGCCAGTGCATAAAATTTTATGCATAGCGCATAGCCAGGCTCTCAGATCAACGCCCTCTCGACTACCGGCGGCAAGCCGCCGTAGGGAGTCGGCTTCCTGCCGCGGAAGTTGTCAAGGCGTGGATGCCCCGATTTTATTGGGCTGCGAGACCGTCACGGCTGGGCCTTGTTTGACGGCCCTTTGGGAGCTATGCTGTTTTCGCTTGGTAACCATTTGGGTGACCTCCTTTGGGTTGGCTGGTGAAGCTGGAATCTTTGCCAGCCTACCTTTTTACCCCATGTTTTCGGGCGTTCCCCAATGGTCCCTTGCGGCTCAGCCCTCCTCAGGTGCACCCCGCAATGCATAATTCAGGTTGCAAACAACTTTTCTCAGCCGGACGGCGATGATCCTCGTGTTGGCCTGCTGCTGGAACCCGCCGCTGACAGCTCAAAACAACGGCAAGTGCTTTTTTCTTTGCCGGCCTGAACTGAAGATCGAGCCGACCTTTACCATCGAAAACCTCTTCAGCCCGCACCGAGTTGCGGAGATCGAAGGCGATGAACAGCTCAGCGTCACGCGAGCCGAGCGCGAGGTCGTATTTGAAACGGTCCTGGCTCTGGAAATCCCAACTGAGATTCCCCGAGTCGGCTTCACCTTCGAGACGATCTTCATCCCTTTCGCATCCGGCTCGGAAAACCCGTTCACCGGCGCGACGGCACAAGATTTGGGCAGGACCTCGATCCGAGACAATTCACCCGAGGTAGAGATAGAGCTAAACCTGGAGTGGCTTCGCCCCGAAGACACTGGGGGCTGGGTCGGCAGCCATTTCGACATCGTGGATAAGATTAGTCCCGCTGAGCGGCCGGGCGATGCCAGCTCATATACTCACAAGTTGAACCTTGAACTCGATATGGCCGCGAACGTTTTCAATTGGCTGCCCGATGGCAACTGGCTGCGCAACATTGAGCTCGAGGCGTCACTCGACTACACAGCCACTGGCTTGCCACGCGCCGGCGACCGCATCGGCAACGAGCTCTTCCTGGACAACGCCAGCGGCTGGTCATTCTCCGTCGTCTTCGTCATCCCTCTAGCCCCTCTGCGCCCGTGATCCTCAAGTCCCGCGATCCGCCACTGTTGGAGCCGCGCGCGTCAGCAAGCGGTTTCCGCTAGCCCGCGATCAGCCACTGTTGGCAGACGCTCCCCTCTAAGGTTGCGGCTCGTCCGCGTTAGCAGTACAATTTCCTCATGCCGGGAGGCTCTCGACATCGCGATTCAAACCGCCCAGGGTCTCCAGGCCGCGCACGAAAAGGGCGTCGTCCACCGCGACATCAAGAGCGCCAATTTGATGGTCAGCCCGCGGGGGCAAGTGAAGATCATGGACTTTGGTCTGGCGCGGCTGGCCGATCGGGCATATCAACTTGCGTCCACCTCTCACCCCGCGCCGCCCCGACGTGGCACACGCATTCTTGCGTGCAGTGTCGCCATTCCTGGCGACATCGCCTTGACACCCTACGGTGAGCACGCTGAGCGAGCGACACCGCCCTGCGGCGTGGCGCAAGCTCTCAGCTTGCCGCGCCGGCACTCATGCCGGCGCTTGCACTCCTCTCCCAGCACCCGCACCGTCCCATGAAATGGGCCGCCTTCCCCAAAATTTCCAGGCCCCGCTTGACACACCCCTTACAATGAGAGCAACGACCGGAAGGAATCCCGCCGGACCAGCGCGACAGCTTCCCGGGACAGTCTCGCGCTGCTCTCCGCCGTGGGTGATCTCCCGCAAGCGGCTTCAGGTGAAAGCAATCAGAGCCCCAAACGCAAGTGCGGGGTCAGCCTGAGCGCCAACTCAACCCCTCCGATCCCGAGGGACTGGGTGCGCGGCGCGCGGCAAGCCATCCCCGCTTCTTTCGCCACCGAAGGACCGTATGCAAGCCTCCTCTTTGTGGCTGCCGTCAGGGAGCGGGCGATGGTCGGCAAAACGGAGCAAGAGAGGCCTCTCGACAAAAGAAGGCAAAAACGAAGAAAGGCAAAAATGATTCGCCCGTCATATGATGTGGCGCAAGGCTTATTCCCCGTATTTTGAGCAAGTATCAGCAGCCAAGCCGAAAATCCAAGGGGCCCCGGCACGCTATCAGCCCGTGGCAGAAGTGTGTGCGGGTGAAAAAGGGGACTGCCACCGATTTCCGCTCGCCGAAGTGCTTTGTGTTCAATGCAGTGGAGTGCGGAAATCGGCTGGCTGTCCCCTTTTTTCGCGTCCTCGGAACTGTATCCGGGAGGCCCAAAAATCCCCAAACCCTTACATTTTCTGTAGAATCCTGTAATTTCAAACTCAACCTGTTGAAACAAAACAGCTTACAGGTTACAAGGAAGTGCCGGACCGTGCCCGAACCGTTCTACTTTAACGTATAAAGTTACCCCAAAAGTAACGAAAGCCGCAGCCCGCGGGGCACTTTCTGCAACATTCGGTACGGGGGACTCAGTACGCGGCCTGGCCCCGGTTATTCGCCATGGCGTAGAATAATTTAGAGGAAAAGCGAAACATGATTACGAGAAGGAGCTTCATCCACACGGCAGCCCTCGCTGGAACCTCCCGGGCAATCGCCCTCGATCACTGGCCCCAGTTTCGCGGCGCCGCGTCGCTGGGAGTCGCCGAGGACGATCCCCGTCTGCCCGAGACCTGGAGCACGGCCGAGAACGTCGTCTGGAAGACGCCGGTCGCGGGGCGCGGCTGGGCTTCGCCGGTCGTTTGGGGCGACAAGATCTTTCTGTTGTCCGCCATCAGCGCCGGCCCGCTGGAAGCCCCCAAGAAAGGACTCTATTTCGGCGGCAACCGGCCGCAACCTCCCGAGCATGAGTACCGCTGGATGGGTTACTGCCTGGACTTCAAGAAGGGCGCTGTCATTTGGGAGCGCGAGCTGTACCGCGGAATTCCCAAAGCGGCCCGCCACCTCAAGAACAGCTATGCTTCCGAGACTCCCCTCGTCGATGGCGAGCGAGTCTACTTCCACGTGGGCCACCTGGGCGCCTACTGCTTCGATCACGCTGGCAGGAAGCTGTGGGGAAAGGCCTGGCCCGCTTACAAGATGCGAGAAGGCTGGGGCACGGCGTCCTCTCCGGCTTCCCACGAAGGCCGGCTTTACATCGTCAATGACAACGACGACGAAGCTTTTCTCGTTGCGCTCGACAAGGCCAGCGGCAAGGAGATTTGGCGCGTCGAAAGGGACGAAAAAAGCAACTGGACCACTCCTTATATTTGGACGAATGACCGCCGCACCGAGATCATCACCTGCGGGACCAACAAAGTTCGCTCCTACGATCTCGACGGCAAGCTGCTTTGGGAGCTTGGGAAGATGTCTTCCATCGTTATCCCGACGCCGTTCTCGGGTCACGGTTTGCTCTATGTGACCTCAGGCTATGTCGGGGACGAAACAAGGCCCGCGTTCGCCATTCGGCCGGGTGCATCCGGTGATATCAGCTTAAAGCCCGGCCAGAAGAGTAACGAATACATCGCCTGGTTCAAGCCCCAGGCGGGCCCCTACAATCCCTCGCCGCTGCTCTACGGCGACCACTATTACACGCTGTTCGATCGCGGATTCTTCACCTGCCACGATGCCAGGACGGGAGAAGAAATCTATGGCAAAAGGCGCCTCGACGTCGAATCCAACGCGTTCACGGCCAGCCCCTGGGCTTACAACAGCAAGATCTTTTGCCTGAGTGAAGACGGCGACACCTATGTGATCCAAGCAGGCTCTGAATACAAAATGCTCAGGAAGAACAGCCTGGACGAGATGTGCATGTCGACCCCGGCGATTGCCCAGGGCAGTCTGCTGATCCGCACCGCCAGCCGGCTATACCGAATCCAAAAGGCCTGAAGTCGAGTCGCGCCTGGTTGGGGCCGGGGTTTCAGTCCCCTCCCTACCGCGGGCTTACGCACTGCGGACTGGAGTTTCTACATTCTGCACAAGAGGGGGGACGAACCGCCCCGAGGTGGCGCGCGCCTCCTGGCGGGCCGCGTCGGCCTCCGGGCCGACGTTTACCGCGGGCTTACGCCGGCGGTCTGCTCCTCGAATATGCGCCCGGCGCAGCTCAGCCTCTGACCCTGCTAAGATTTGGATCGGACATTCCGCTCATCCAAGGAGAACACCATGAAAAAATTCGCCTCACTGCTCGCAATGACACTGCTCTGCGCGGCGCTTCTGTCAGCGCAGAAGATCGTTCTGACAGGTCTTGGCGCCGGCATGATACCGGAGCTGAAAACCATAGCCCCTGGCGCCACATTCGTCGCCGCCGATGCCAACGACGTCGTGCGAAAAGTCGCCGACGCCGATGCCGTCGTGGGAACCTTTAGCGAGGAGATATTCCGCGCCGGCAAGAAGCTGAAGTGGGTTCATACCTATAGCGCTGGAGTCGACCCATATCGCTACCCGGACTTTCTCAAGAGCGACATTACACTCACCAATAGCAAGATCGTCCAAGGACCGGAAATCGCCGATCACGCATTCGCTTTGCTGCTGGCCTTGACGCGAGGTTTGAACGGGGCCATCGCGAACCGCACAAAGGAAGAGTGGCCGCGACAAGGATACAAAGCCATCGAGCTGCGCGGCAAGACCGCCCTGATCATCGGTCTGGGCGGCATCGGCACGCAGATCGCCGAACGCGCTCACGCCTTCGGCATGAAGGTGATCGGCGTCGATCCCAAAGAAATACCACTGACAACTTATGTCAGCCAGGTTGTCCCGCCGGACCGGCTCGACACGGTGGTGCCGCTAGCGGATGTCATCTTCACCGCGGTGCCGCACACCCCCGAGAGCGAAGGCATGATGGGCTCGCATCAGTTCGAGTCCATGAAGAAGGATTCTTACTTCATCGCCGTCTCACGGGGAAAGATCTACAGCGCTCCAGCGCTGGTCAAAGCGCTTGACGAGCGGCGGCTCGCGGGAGCCGGCCTCGATGTGACCGATCCCGAGCCGCTGCCGAAGGGCCACCCGCTTTGGAAGTTCGAGAACGTCATCATCACGCCCCACATCGCCACAGTCTCCGATGGCATTCTGGCCCGCCGCCAGGAGCTTGTACGGGATAACGTGGAACGTTTTGTCAAGGGCGAGCCTCTCCGCAATGTCGTTGGAAAGGTGAGAGGCTATTAGTACGTGAATAGGAAAATCGTTGCCGACAATGGCAGGAAACATCAAGGAGCCGGACAGAGCCGCGGACGGAAGTCCGCGGTCGGCAGTTTCAACATTCTGCAGATCGGAGGGCGATTCTGCAGACCGGAGGGCGATTCTGCAGACCGGGGGGGAGCGGGGGGAACGAACCGCCCTGAGGTGGCGAAGGAGTCCGTGCGCAACGGTAAACCCGTGGTGCTAACGCCATCCGCGCCGTGACCATCCGAGCCGCGGCCGTGAGGGAGCGGTTGCCGCTTCGACGCGCCTCATCCGCCAGCGGCCACGCTCCCCTCCTTAGGGCGGTTCACAACCGCGCTTGGAGGTTTTGCATCGCCTGAATCGCGGCTTGCGCGACCTTCGGCTCAGGATCGTGAGTCAGCTTCTCGAGGTGCGACACGCTCTGTTGTGTTCCGCTAACTGACAGCACATAGGCGATGTGGCGTTTCTGGTCATTCGTGCCCGCCGTGAGGAGTTGGTAGAGGCGATTCAAGACCGCCGGCTTGCGGGCCAGCTCCACGAGAAACGGGCGGGCCTCCATGCGATGGAATGTGGAGTTCAGTCCATCCGTCAAATAACTCAGCTGACTCGCATCTCCCAGATAGACTGACGCGAATGCTATCGACAGCCTGGCGGATTCATTCTTTTCTTTCGTGAACGCTTCGGTAATCACGTTCAGGTCTTGCGGATCCCCGGCCCTGCCGATACCCTCGGCGGCGGCGGCTCGCATTTGGTGATCGCGGTCGCGCAGGTAGAGCAGGAAAGTTGTCCTCTCCGCCGAGTCAGGAATCTTTGCCAGCGCGATCAACGACTGCCGCCGAATCTTCTTGTTCTCGCTGGTTTTGACGAGCCCGACCAGCTCCGGCACGGCCTCTTTGACGAGCAATTGGCCAACCGCTTTCACCACCGCGAGCTGGACCTTTTCGTCGAGATCACGCAACAGAAAAGTCAGGGCGAGCCCGGCGCTGGTGTCGCCGATTTTTTCGATGCTCTTGACCGACTCGGCGATCAGAGTGCTGTCCTTGGAGCGCAGCGCCTCCTTGAGCTGCGGAAGGGCTGCCTTCCCCCGCAGAATACCCGCCGCCCGCGCGGCATTCGCGCGGGATTCAAGCGTGACCCCGCCCGTGATCAGGCGCGCAATGGCGCCGATCACGTTGGGTGAAACCGGCACATAGGGATCAATAACGATTTCCGCCGGCTGCGCGAAGCGATTCTTGACGCCAGACCCAAACTTTTTCAGCGACGCGGAGAATCCGCGCTTGACATATCCGGGGTAGTAGAAGTTCACCATCCCGTCCACGGCCATGAACTGGATTTCAGGAATCGAGTCGCGCGACGCCTCCGCAAGAGGCTCGAGGCTGTGTTGCGTGCCGATGCTCACAATCGCGGCGACCGCTTTGCCCCGGACTTCGGGGACGGGGTCTTTCAGCAGCTTTCTTAAGGGCGCAATGTATTCGGAGTCTTTGGTGTCGCTAAGTTTTTCAGCCGCTCTCATTCGCCGCTTGGGGTCGGAGTGACTCAGATCTTGCACCTGGGCAATCAGGCCGCAGCAAAAGAGCAAGGCAACAAAAGTAACAACCGCGGAATGCGTAAGACGAGGATGCTTCTTCATGGCGGATACCGAACGGGTGTGTGCTGCTGTTTCCGCGGATCGGTGTTCCGATGACTCGGCGATCCGCGATCTGGAAGGTTCGAAAAAATCCGGGACTGTCACAAGCGGCGGTCTTGGAGCTCTGTAGATTCGGATCGCAACGAAGCCGCGGCTGACTGTCCCCGATTTTTTCGCACCTTCCTGCGCTCATTATACGAACTCTATTGGGACGCGTTTGGGGATCAATCCGGTTTCATAACCCATGTCCAAAAGCTTCTGGGCCGACTCGACCACCGCTGGACGCATCTCGGTCGTGTACTCGTTGACGTACATGCCGACGAACTTGTCCGCCAACTGCAAGTCGAGGCCACGGCCGAACTCCAGCGCGTAGGCGAGGGCCTCCTCGCGATGGTCCAGAGCGTATTGGATGCTTGCGCTCAAACAGCGGCAGCTTTCCTTTTGTACGCCGGGCGGCAGAGAGCGCAAGATGGCGTTGGCCCCGAGCGGCAGAGGCAGATTGTGCTCCTGTTTCCACCAGGCGCCGAGGTCCATAACACGACGCAAACCGGTTTGGCTGTAAATCAGTTGCCCCTCGTGGATAACAACCCCTGCGTCGGCCTCGCCCGATTCCACGGTTTCAAGAATCTTGTCGAATGGAACGACCTTCTCTTCGAAGTCCGGCTCGAACAGCCGCAGCACCAAGTAAGCAGTCGTCAGCGTGCCCGGCACGGCGATCGTCTTGCCCTTTAGCTCCGGCGGCTTCAAGCCGTGTTTCGAGACCACGATCGGGCCATATCCATCGCCGATGCTGGAACCGGCCGAGGTCAGAATGTAAAGGTCCGAGACGTAGGGATAGGTGTGATAGGAGATAGCAGTCATCTCGTACCGGCCCTGGCGCGCCGCGGCGTTCAGCGTTTGGATATCGCTGAGAACATGTTCGAACTCGACCGTGTCTGAGCGAACTTTGCCCGTGGCCAGGGCGTAGAACATGAACGCATCGTCCGGGTCTGGGCTATGGGCGATGGCTACTTTGTGTTTCGGCGAACTCATGGATGTACCGCCCCCGGCGGTAGTTGCAGCAGCTTGGTGCGAGTCGTTCCTCGTCCCGGCAGTGTTGATAGAATTACCTGTGAGAGGAGCGCTCGTCCGCGGGCTGATCCAAACCACGGGTCCAGCCGGTTAACCTATCAGCATAGACTACCCGGGCGAATCACACCCGCGAACGTGGCAAACGTGGCGAGCCGGTTTCGGCGGAGCCGATTGGAGCCGCGACCGTGAGGGAGCGGTTGCCGCTCCGGCGCGCTCCATCCGACAGTGGCCACGCTCCCCTTTTTGGGTTGCGGCTCGTCCGCGTTGGGAACTGCGGAGAGAATAGACCAGATGAAAAACATCAACCAGCTCCGGGTCGTCGCCGTCGTACCCGACATTTTCTTCTCGGCCAAGATCAGCGAAACCGCCAAGCACGTGGGCGCCTCGGTCGAATTCGCCCGCTCGGAAAGCGAACTTCTGGGCAAGACCTCCGCCCCCCCGGCGCTGATCGTTCTCGACCTGAACGCGGCTGGAATGGACACGGTTTCGATCGTGGCCAAACTCAAGGCCACGCCCGCGCTCGCCGGGACTCCCTTAATTGGCTTTGTTCAGCACGAAATGTCTGAGCTGATCGACGCCGCCCGCCGGGCCGGCTGCGATCAGGTGCTCTCCCGCAACGCCTTCTCGAAGAATCTGCCCCAGATTCTAGGAGGCCAGCAATTACGAGAGACGAGTGAGGGCGGCCGCTGCTAACCCGCTAATCCCGGCTGGCCTGCTGCCGGCGGGCTTTTTCATCCCCGGCTTCCTGCCGCTTGATCTCGGCCCTTTCGCTCCGTCCCGATTTCCCCTGTATTCCCCCTGTGTTGCCTCGCATTTGGCGATGGCGGCGGGATTTGTTCTACGCTGTATGTTCGCAAAGGCCCCAGCGCCGCCTGTTCGAACCCGACAATGAGCGACATCTTCATCAGCTACGCCCGGGAAGACCGCGCCAAGGTGAGGCCTCTGGCCGAGGCGCTTCGGCGGCAGGGCTGGTCGGTCTGGTGGGCCCCAGGGAAGAATTTCTTCGGGATTGAGGCTAACGAATGCCACAGAACGTGGAAAGCGAACCAGCCATCGTAGTCGGAAGGGCCTATGATTTCGTCCTGTGGCTGTTGCAGAAAGTAGAAAACCCGGTCGATGTGGCGCAAGCACTCGTGTTTGCAACGCGTCGAGACTGATCTCGACGCTTGGCTTCGGATGGCTACCGAATCCCAACCCGCATCAGCTTCCGCGAACACGAGAAACATAGACAGCCGACCAGCAAGAGCCGGCACGAGTGCCGGCTCGGCAAGCTAAGAGCTTGCGCCACGTGCGCACTAGCCCAGATCCCTTCCATGAAGCTGAGGCATGCCCCCCAGTCGTCGTCCAGAGCCAACCAGCGGCTCTGCAACCGGCGCTTCTTGAGCCACACCCACTTGAGCCACACCCATACGTCGTAAGCGCGGAACTCAGCGTCAGAGAGCCTAAACTCCAGGGAGGCGCTAAACTGCCGCTGTCGAGTGTGCAACTGCACCCCAACCAAGTCGGCAAGCTTCTCGAAAGCTCCTCGAAAATTGAGCCCTTCGATTCTCTGCAGGAAGGAGTAAACGTCTCCACCCTCGCCGCCGTAGGTCTTGTAGGTCGTGTAGTGCTCCAGCACGTCGAGGATAAAGCCCTCTTCGATCGCGCGCCTGTCGCGTTTCACTTCACGACGATCCAAGTCTTAGCTGAGGGGTGTCACTCCATGTCGGTCAGAAGGCCAGGGATGGTGTAGGTTCCGGGCGGCAAGTTCTCCAACCAGGTCTCCTGATAGGTCAAACTGCGGGATGGGCGGCTGGCTCACGCTTCCCGGCGGGCGTTTCATCCTCGCTCGTGAGGATAAAAGATGGTTAGCTCGTGCGTTGCATCTTCCAGCGTTGCCTCGCGTTGCCGGGCGTTGACTCGCCCGCCGCTGTCGTTCCCGAAGCTTGTTCTGCTATCTTGAACAAACATTGCACGTTGTTAGCGAAGACCATTCGATTAATCGGGACCGCCGCGAGCGCGTCAAGTACATCGGCTTCACCGCATTCGTCGGGCTGCTGCTGCTGCTGAACGCGACGGACCTGTTCTCGACGATTAGTATTCCTCTCACTGGCATCGCCATCGATACGGCGATTCTGCTAACGTTTCTCGCCGGCTACAAAACCTTCTACAACACCATCGGTTCATTGATGGAGAAGAAGATCTCCGCCGATTTGGCGATTTGCATCGCCGCGCTGGCGGCCCTCGCGGTAGGCGAGTACCTGGTGGCGGCCGAGGCGATGTTCATCATGCTGGTCGGCGAGGGCTTGGAGGCCTATGCCGCGGGCCGGACAGAAGCCGCGATCCATCGCTTTGTCGAGCAGTTGCCTCACAAGGCGATGCTGCTGCGCGACGGTGAGGAAATCGAGGTGCCAGTGGAGGAATTGGCTCCCGGCGACGTCATCGTGGTTCGCGCGGGAGAGCGGATCGCCGCCGACGGCCTGGTCAAGAGCGGACAGTCGAGCGTGGATGAGAGTCCGATCACCGGCGAATCGGTGCCGCGCGACAAGGGCGAAGGGGAAGAAGTCTACGCGGGGACTGTCAACGGCCACGGCCTGCTGCATGTGCAGGTCACCAGTGCGGGCGAGGACTCCACGATTGCTCGAGTCGTCAAGCTCGTGCGGGAGGCGAAGAAGCATCGCGCACCTGTCGTTCGGACTGCTGATCGCTACGCACAGTATTTTCTGCCGGCTCTGTTGCTGGCGGCCGGCGGGACCTACTACCTCACCTCGGACTGGATGCGCACCGTCGCGGTTCTGATCGTCGGCTGCCCCTGCGCCCTGATTTTGGCTACGCCGGCGGCCATGGTCGCGGCGATCGGCGGCCTGGCGAGGCGGGGAATTCTGGTTCGCGGCGGGGCGATACTTCAGTGGGGGGCGAAGGCCGACACGGTCGTGTTCGACAAAACGGGCACGCTGACGTCCGGGCGTTTTCAGATCGTCAAGATTCTCACGACGGGCGGGCGCTCGGAAACCGAAGTCCTGTCGCTTTGCGCCTCGGCGGAGAGCGGATCGGACCATCCGCTAGCGAAGGTGATCGTCGAAAGCGCCCGCGAACGCGAGATTCCCTTTGAACTCTCGGATGATGCGCGCGTGATTCCCGGAAGAGGCGCGGAGTGTCATGTCAACGGAACGGTCATCCGGGCGGGCAATCAGGCTTTTCTGGCGGAGCACGGTATCGGGGGGAGCCAAGCGTTTCTCGAGGAAACCGATAAGGCGGGCGCCACGGCTGTGCTGGTGGCGGCCGATGACGACTTGGCGGGAGCGATTCTGTTGCGCGATTCGCCGCGCGAAGGGGCGGCGCGCGCGGTTCGTGAGATCGAGCGTCTCGGAATCACCAATATCATCCTGCTGACCGGGGATCGCCGCCGGGCCGCCGAAGCGATTGCGCGTGAGGTGGGGATCTCGCACGTCGAATCGGAACTTCTGCCCGAGCAAAAGCTCGACCGCGTGCGGCAGTTGCAGGCGCAAGGCAGGTCGGTAATGATGGTCGGGGACGGAGTCAACGACGCTCCGGCTTTGGCGGCCGCGAACGTCGGGGTTGCCGTTGCCGGCTCGGGAGCCGACATTGCCGCCGAAGCCGCCGATGTTGTCGATCTGAACAAGTCACTCGAAAAGCTGCCTCGCCTGATCGAAGTCAGCCGCCGGGCCGTGACCATCGTCTGGCAAAACATCATCATTTTCGCGGGCTTGGTCAACGTCATCGCTGTCATCGCGGCTGGAAAAGGCTTGCTCGGTCCAATCGGCGCCGCCATCACGCACCAGATTGCTTCTTTGCTGGTGATGGTCAATTCGGTCCGTTTGCTGAAGGTGGAGCGGCCGCGCGGCACTCGCTCGTGGTACGGGCGTCTCAGTGGCCGGCTGGGCCTGCCCCACCTCTGGGACCGCCTGCTTCACGAGATGGGGCGGCTGGATCCGGCCGCGGCTTTTGCCTGGATCTGGGAACGCCGGATCAAGCTGCTCAAACCGGCGGCGGCCGCCGCTCTAGCAATCTGGATACTGAGCGGGTTCTACACCGTGCCGCCGGAAGAAGTCGGCATTATCGAGCGCTTCGGACGAAAAGTGTTGCCGTATAAGGAGCCCGGCCTGCATTTCAAGTTGCCGGCTCCAATCGACCGCTTGCATCGCGTCAAGGCGAAGCAAGTGCGAGTCCTCGAGATCGGCTTCCGCGTGTCGGAAGGCGCGGGCTTCACCGAGCCGCCAGCTTATGAGTGGAACGTGCAGCACCGCGGCGGGCGAATGGAGTTCAAGCCCGAGGAGTCGCTGATGCTCACCGGCGACCAGAACATGGTGGAGATGCATGTGGTTGTGCACTACGATCTCGATGAGCCCGGGGACTTCGTGTTTGAGCAATTCGATGCGGAAACGACGCTGCGGGTAGCCGCGGAGTCATCGCTGCAGATGATCGTCAACTCCATGTCCCTTGACGACCTGCTGACGATTCGGCGGCGCGACATCGAGAAAATGACCGAGGCGGAACTGCAACAACGGCTGACTCGCTACCGTACGGGCGTGCGGGTCTTGCATGTGCGCCTGCAGGACGTCCATCCCTCGGTCGAGGTGGTGGACGCCTTTCGCGAAGTCGCCGGCGCGCTGGAAGAAAAAATCCGCATGATCAACGAGGCCGAGGGCTATCGCAACGAAAGGGTGGCGCTGGCGCGCGGGCAGGCGGAGGCGCAAGTTCAGCTTGCCGAGGCCTACAAGGTGAGGAGAACCAACCGCGCTTCGGGAGACGCCTCGCGATTCGTGCAATTGGAGCAGGCCTCGCGAGCGGCGCCGCAAACGACGCGTACGAGGCTGTACCTGGAAACGATGGAAGAAATTCTTCCCAGGCGCAAGAAGTTGATCCTGGACTCAAACAACGGCGGACGACGAAACCTTTTCTCGATTGAAGAGGGAGTGATTTTGGCGCCAGCCGGAGGCTCGATGCGGCAGCCAGCGCTGCCCATACCGCTGCCGGGAGAGGAAGACTAATGCATGACCACATGAATGACGGGCACGATCATCATCACCATGACGGCCACTCGCACGGGCACGATCATGACCACGGGCACGATCATGACCACGGGCACGATCATGACCACGGCCAAGGAGACAGCGGTCATCCGCGGCCGCCGCGGGACTGGGACGCCCTGCGGCGGAAGTATGCCCCCTACCTGGGTGTGCTCGCCGTTGTTGGGCTGCTGTACGCAACGTTCTTCACCGTTGCCGAGACCGAGTTCGTCTTGGTGACGCAATTCGGGCGGCCGGTTGAGACAGTCACCGAGGCGGGTCTTCACGTCAAGTGGCCTTATCAATCCGCCACGTACTTTGACCGGCGTTTGCGCGTCTACAATCCGCGTCCTTCGGAATTTCTGACTCGGGACAAAAAGAATCTGGTGATCGAGAGCTACGTGCTGTGGCAGATTGACGATCCTGAGGCTTTCGTCCAAACCGTGGGAGACGAAGTCGCGGCGGAGATGCGGCTGCATGACATCACCTGGGCTGGGCTGGCAGCGGCGCTGGGGAACCACGATCTGGATGCCATTGTTTCTGCTGACCCGGAAAAGCTCCAGGCGCAACAAATGCTCGACGAGCTGACCGAGCAGACCGGAGCCCGTGCTCTGGAACAGTATGGCATCCGGGTAGTGGATGTGAGAATCAAGCGGCTCAACCTTCCCGAGCAGAACAAGCAAAGTGTCTTTGCCCGCATGCGGGCCGAGCGCGAAAGAATCGCGCGGCAGTATCGGGCTGAAGGAGAAGAACAAGCCTTGAGGATCCGCGCCGCCGCGGACCGCCAGCGGGAGGAAACGCTTTCGCTGGCCTACAAGCAAGCCGAACAGACCAAAGGCGAGGGTGATGCCGAGGCCGCCCGCGTTTACGGGCGGGCTTACTCGCGAAATCCGCAATTTTATAAACTCGTCCGAACGCTGGAGGCCTACAAAAAAGCGCTCGATGACCAGACGACCGTCATCTTGAGCTCGGACTCGGAGCTGCTGCGGTTATTGACCCGCGGCCCGTGACGTTAGGAATCGAATGGGTGTAACCGTAGAAGCGCCACTGGCGAGGGAACCGGCTCCATCGGCCGGGCCGCCGGCTCACGAGCAGCCGCCGCCGGCGAGCGGCGTTCGGGCGCCGCGTGGACGCCTGGCGTTCGCGGCGCTCTACGTGCTGTGGCTGCTCACGGGAATCTACCTCATCCCCGCCGACGAGCAAGCCGTGGTTACCGTTTTCGGCGCTGTCAGCGAAGAGCGGGTGATGCCGGGGATCCACTACACCTGGCCGTATCCCATCGGGCAGGTGTACAAGCTGAAGGTGCGCCAGTTCCAGCGGACAGTGATCGGCGGGGACCCGGCGGATGCCGTGCTAGGCAGGGTCGAGCCGTTGCGCTCGCAGTTCCTTACCGGAGATCAAAACATCATCAACGTCCGGACGGTGGCGCAGTACAGCGTGGCGACTCCGGCGGACTATCTGTTCAGAGCCGATGATGTCGCGAAAGCCGTCGAAGTAGCTGTCGAAACCGAACTCGGACGCCAAATCGCGTCGCGGGTGGTGGATGACGTCCTGACAACAGAGAAAGTGGCGATTCAAGAAACCGTTCGCCAGCGGGCACAGCAGTTGATCGACGGCTATGGGTTAGGCGTGGTCCTTTCCACCGTCAATATCGAGCAGATCTCCCCTCCGCCCGAAGCCGCCGATGCGTTTCGCGACGTGGCCAGCGCGCGCGCCGATTCAGCCCGCATCGTCAATGAAGCCGAGGGCTATGCGAATGACATTATCCCCCGCGCGCGCGGGGAAGGCCAGCAGCTCATCGAAGCCTCGCTTGCCTACAAGGAACGCAAGATCAATGAAGCGCAGGGAGATGCCTCTCGCTTTACGCAGCTTGCCGCGGAGTACGAGAAGAACCCCGAAGTCACTAGAAACCGCCTGTACATCGAAACCCTGGAAGAGATTTTGCCGCGGCTCAAGAAAACGATAGTCGACGACCAGGGAAACCTCGATTTGACGATTGTTCGCCGCAGCTCCCCGGCCGGGGGAGTTCCGGGAAATACCGGAAATGCCGGCCAAAGCTCAGTCCGGCCATGACAAAGGATGCCAAGACGCGTGCCGCTACGATCGTCGTTATCGCCGCCGCCTTGGTTGTTTTGATCGGCCAGAAATACGATTGGAAGGCCGCCGGCCTGGACGGCGTTTCCAATTGGTCGTCCCGTCAAGCCAAAAAGGAAGCGGAGCCGCGCGACACCATCTATCGAATGCTCGATGCTGCTCGTGACGGGGATGGAGACGCCTATATTGCGTGCTACAGCAGCCAGATGGAGCGGATGCTGACGCAAAGCCGGACGGAAATGACTCCGCAGGGGTTTTCGCGATACCTGACCGAACGCAACCGTGAGGTCAAAGGCATCGCGATTTCCGAGCCCGAGACGCTTTCGGAAAGCGAGGTCAAAGTTCGAGTCGAGTACGTTTACGCGGATCGCAACGAAGCGCAGCACTTCTATCTCGATAAGCTGCCGGGAGGGTGGAAGATTTCCCGAATCGACGCGGCGGTTCGAGTGGAGACATTGGTTCCCTACGGCACTCCCGTTTATTAGTGCGCCGGGGCGATAGAGGCCTTCATAGCGGCCTGACAACGCCCTCCGCGATGAACGCGGGCTCTCGGCTAGGCTTTCTTCTTGCGGGATTTTTTGACAGCCTTCTTCGCGCGTTTTTTCGGGATCGCTTTGGCTTCCGCTTCCTGCCTTAACTGCTGCAATAATTTGGGGGGGCGGCCTCGCCGCTTCCCTGTCTGCAGACTATCCAGTGCAAGAATCAACTTGTCGATTCTCTCCAGCTCTTTTCGCAATTCGCCAATAATTTCAATGACGTCCATATTACACACTACTCCTTGTGCTGACTAAACGTAAACGGCAGGGAGTGACCGTCTTAAATAAGGTAGCTCTCCTGGATCTGACGGTTCCTTCAACGACCCCAAATCGCACAGTCTATTAGGATACCTTTTAGCTTAAACCAAAAAGCAGTCTAAGCAGATGGGTGCGGTCTCCAGCTATGTTGAATTATACCGCTATCCCAGCGAAACGAAGGCGATCGATCTCTCCCAGAATCGCTTACCGAAGCCGGTATTGTATCATCCAGAGGCGAGCGATCACAGCATTAAGAATATTGATAGGTTTTTGTCGGCTTTGGTTACTAAGGATCAGGTGACCAAGCCGGTTGACGTCTTTTGTTTATGGATCAGCGCGAGGCAGCACGCTGGGACTCTTGAGCGAAAAGAATTGTTGCACTCTGGGCTCAAACTGGATGCACGGGGTTTCGCCCGGAGTGCGAAGAGTGCCGGCCAAAAGGCGCCACAATACCGCCGACGACATCGGTTCAGTGTGTCGCTGCCGGCCTGAAGAGTTTTCGCTGGATGTCTCACATTTAACCGCCAAAAAACCGCCGGATAGCGCAGCGGAAGAGAGCTGTTCACGGTCGTGCGCATGGATGCTATTCCTCAGGGTTTTTGCCGAAGTCGCGCGCATGTTCATGCCGTCAACAGACAGACCACGCCGCCGCTTTAGAAGCTGACTCGAAGCAACTAGAGCATCCACCTCAGGCAAAGATAGGCGGCCACAAAGGAAAACAAGACGCCGTCCAGGCGGTCTAGCATGCCTCCGTGCCCCGGCAAGATGGCGCCGCTGTCCTTTACTTGCGCTCCTCGCTTCAGGGCTGACTCGGCAAGATCGCCAAACTGCGCGGCTATGTTGATCGATGCCGCCAGCAGCACCACCTCAAAGAGATGCAGCTCAACAGGCTGGAAATAGTGCAGGTAAGCGGCGCCAACCGATATCGCGGCCGCACCTGATGCGAGGGTCCCCTCCCATGTCTTGTTAGGGCTGATCCGGGGGGCCAGCTTGTGACGGCCGAAGGCGCGCCCAGCGTAGTAGGCCGCTGCGTCCCCAACCCAATTCAAAACCAGGACGAGAAACAGCCAGTGCGGGCTGGCGGCATGAATGTCGCGAGCAAGAGCGAACGGTCCTCCGACATAGATCACTCCGAGTAGGGTAGAGGCAACGCCGGTGAGCGAACTTTCCAGGGTTCGTCCCCGCTGCAGAGACAGCAACATCAGGGCCGCGGTAAGTACCACAAAGAAAGCGGGTTGTGGCAGTTCCGTGGAGACAACCAGCAGCACGCCCGCCGCATACCCGACAAGCCGAAACGGGTGCATTTGCTGCAAATCCGCGATTCCGTAGAACTCATGCAGGCACAGCAGCACCGCCAGCGCCATCACGCACAGCACGCCCCACAGCGGCGCGCAAAAAACGACAACCGTGACGACGGGGATGAGCAGGAGGGCCGTCAGGACCCGTTTCATTCGGAGTATTTGACCAATCGGGACGTATCGTTGAGATCGGGCGGGGAATCGCCGGAAACCGTTCCCTGCCCAGCGGGTACCAATTCCGTGGCTGGTTCGGGTTGGTCTTTCTCCGCGCCCAAGCCGCCGTAACGCCGCTCGCGCTTTTGATAGTCGAGAATCGCTTCAAGCAAATCTGTCGTTTTGAAGTCCGGCCACAGTTTATCCGTCACCCAGATCTCGGCGTAGGCGATCTGCCAAAGCAAGAAATTGCTCACGCGCAACTCGCCGGAAGTTCGAATGAGCAGATCGGGGTCCGGCAGCCCGGCAGTATAGAGTTCAGAGCTGAAGGTGCTTTCGGTGACGCTGAAGACTTCTTTGGACTGCCGAGCCCGTTTCAACAAAGTATTGACCGCATCGACCAGCTCGGCCCTTCCGCCGTAGTTCAGCGCGACATTCAGCCGCAGCCCGGTGTTGGCGGCGGTCTCCACGATCGCAAAGTCCAGGTCGTCCTGAACCGCCGCGGGGAGCTCGCCGACCCGCCCGATAACTTGAAAACGGACATTATTGCGCTTTAGATCGGGAATTTCCTGATGCAAATAATGGCGCAGCAACGCCCAAAGGGTCCGAACCTCCGAGCGGGGGCGCTTCCAATTCTCGACCGAGAAGGCGTAGATGGTCAGGGCATCGACGCCCAGCCGGCAACAGGCCTCGATCGTCTCCCGGACTGGGCGGACTCCGGCGCGATGACCAGCGACGCGCGGCAGGCGCCGCCGCCTGGCCCATCGGCCGTTGCCATCCATGATGACCGCGATGTGCCTCGGCAGGCGCTTTGGGTCCAGCTCGGCGGCAAGCGCGGCCTCCGGACGATTCGGGTTTGCCCACTCCAGAAAGGCCTTCATTCGATTACTGACTATCCTACAACGAGCTTCGCCTTGCCGTCCAGGAGAACGCTACACCGAGCCAGGCGAGGGGCCGGCGCTGCAGCGTCGCGGCCCCTAGCAACCGCGCCACCGCTGGGCGCCGGGAAGCGGTATCGACAGCAGGTCGAACACGCGCTCCACGCTGCTATCGACGATATCCTCCAGCGTGGTTGGCCGGTTATAGAACGCGGGCATCGGTGGAGCGAGGATCACTCCCATCTCCGCCAGGGAAACCATCGTCCTGAGATGGCCTAAGTGGAGAGGCGTTTCCCGGACCATGAGTATCAAGGGTCTGCGTTCCTTGAGGGTAACGTCCGCGGCTCGGACGAGGAGATTGTCCGCCAGGCCAGTTGCGATCGCGGACATCGTACGAATCGAACACGGGGCAATCACCATCCCCTGAGTAAGAAACGACCCGCTTGCGACCGTGGCCCCGATCTCTTCATTGGAATGCCAGGCGGATGCCAAGGCTTTGATTTGGTTGAGAGTCTTTCCTGTTTCCCGGTAAAGTGTCTTCTCGGCCGGACGGGTGACGATCAGGTGGGTTTCGAGCTCTTCCACCTGCTGCAGGCGTTCGAGCAGCCGCACTCCATAGATGGCGCCGCTCGCCCCGCTCAGCCCGACGACGATCCGAATCATCTTGACCCTCCAGTGCTATTCCCGAACAAGACGTAACCTGGTGTTCTGAATTCAGAACACTTTTCCGCTCGGCCGGTTTCCCGAAAGCCGTAAACACTCTATAATCACAAGTTAATAGGTGCTCATGTGAGCACTTTTTGAGTACACATGGACCCCGGCCTCAAACTAAAACGAGCCCGTGAAAAGCTGGGCCTGCGCTACCGCCAGGTGGAGCAGGCCAGCAACCTGATTGCAAAAAAACATCGTAACCTAGACTACATCATCGGTCTCAGCCGGCTAGCGGACATTGAGAATAAAGGCGTCGTACCGGGCCTGCATCGTTTCTACAGCCTTTGCGCCATCTACCGGCTGGATCTAGCGGAAGTGCTGCAGTGGTACGGCATCGATGTTTCCAGAATCTTCGAAGACAGCCAAACCGTTGAGCCGAGCAATACTCACCTGATCCACACCCGCGACGGCGCCCATGGAACCGTGCAATTGCCTATTCGCCTGGAGCCGGGCGTCGACTTTCGTCGAACCACCTTTTTAAGCCGCATGATTCAACAGTGGGGCAAGGTCCCGCTGGGCCTGCTGGACTCATTGGATATCGAGGAGTACCGCTACGGCTTCATCGGTGCCGAGGACTACTTGATGTATCCTCTGTTGCGCCCCGGTTCGCTGGTTCAAATCGATCACTCTCGGTCAAAGATCCGCAACAGCGGATGGACCAACGAGTTCGAGCGCCCAGTCTACTTCTTCGAGCTTCGCGACGGCTACGCCTGTTCTTGGTGCAATGTGAGCGGCCGTCATCTCATCCTGCAACCCCACCCCGGGTCACCTTGTGAACCGCTCGTTCTGGCCTATCCGACCGACATTGATGTGATCGGGCAGGTTGTGGGGGTAGCCATGCACCTGGAAGCGAAGCCGCTTGAGACCAGAATCAAGCGGAGAGTTCGTTCCGCAGTATCTCCAAGATCAGTTCCAAGTCGGTGATGTAGAGCAATCGCTCGGCCTCGCGGGTTCCTGCCGGAATGAGATTGCGGTAGGGAGTCAGCGTCAACCACGTTTCCAGAACGGCCTTCCGTTCGCCCTCGATTGACAGCAAGTGCTCTTCCAGGTCTTGCCGTTGCTGCTCGAGCGGATAGTTGAGCCATTCGGCGAAAACCTGCTCATGACTGGACCGCAAAACGCGGTCAGCTTCTCCATCGGAATAGCGCTGGGCCAAGCCGAAGTGCTGATAGTGGCCGGAGTTTTCGTTCCTTAGGCCCGCTAGGTAAGCGACTCGCCCAAAGGTCGTCGGGATCCGAGAGAGCGTTCTGGACCAGACATCGTGCATCGCACGCTCTCGCTTGGTCTCGGCCGAGTCCTCCAAAGTCCTTCCCTGGGCGTGAAACTCAATGTCCATTACCCTTTGATTCTATCCGACCACAGCCGCTGCGCGCTCCCACTCGATGTCGCTAACGGTAGCCACCTCGAGCGGCGAAAATGAAACATAACAAGATTATAAATATTTTTTACGTTTTCGGAACACAGCTCGCGAAGGTTGTTGTTTTGGAGCCGATCTGCGAGCAAAAAAGGTCGGCCATGTTCAGGCATGGCTGCCCGCGCCGTCAGAGCCACACGCGCTATTTCGATGCCAATCGCTTCTGGATGGCGTCTGGGGGGAGCCACTCAGCATCCGGAAAGGAGGCCTTTCCCCCAATACGGAAACAGAAAACGTTCGCCGGCCGGATAAATACTGGTTCTGTAACAATTCTTCTGTAGAATGTTCTGGCCTGGTTGACTCGGGTCACCGTTTGTTTCCACGATGGATGTGAGGAATTGGCGCCAGAGCTGTTTCAACAACAGGACGGCCTCAAACGCCTGCTCGAAGAGCTGCTGAACCTGGCGATGAGAGCGGAGGTGAGCGAACAACTGGGTGTGGAGCGACACGAGCGCAACCCGCAGCGACAGGGCTGGCGCAATGGCGCCAAGCCCCGCAAGCTGAAAACCCGTGTGGGAGAGCTGGCGCTGAGCGTGCCCCAGGTGCGCCATTGCGAGCCCTACCAGCCGTCGATGTTCGCTCGCTGGCAGCGCAGCGAGCGGGCCCTGCTGGTGGCCTGCGCCGAGATGTATTTCCAGGGCGTCTCGACGCGGCGGGTGCAGCGGGTGCTGGATCAGATGTGCGGCTGCGAGGTCTCGGCGATGACGGTTTCGCGGGTGGCGGCCGAGCTGGATGAGAAGCTGGCCCAGTTCCGCGGGCGGCGTCTGGAGCAGCACGAATACCCCTATCTGATGATCGACGCGCGTTACGAAAAGATACGCCAAAAAGGCGGCATCGTCAGCGAGGTGGTGCTGGTGGTCGCGGGGTTCAACGAGCAAGGGCAGCGTGAAATTCTGGACTGGCGCAACGGCGACAGCGAGTCCGAAGCCACTTGGGGAGAGCTGTTTCGGCAGCTTAAGGACCGCGGTTTGCGCGGGCTGCGGCTGATCGTCAGCGACGCCCATGCGGGCATCGTGGCTGCGCTGGGGCGGCACTTCCAAGGGGTGCGCTGGCAGCGTTGCCGGGTGCATTTCAAACGCGAGGTGGCGCGCCAGGTCGCCAACCGGGAATACCGCGAGGTGTTGAGCGACTTGGCCGCGGTGTTTGTTGGAGAAGACAAACAGGAGTGCCTGCGGCGGGGCGAGGAGATGGCCCAAAAGTGGCAGACCCGGCGGCCCAAAGTGGCGGCGATGTTGCGGCAGGGGCTGGAGGATTGCCTGACGGTGCTGGATTTTCCGGAGGGCCACCACCGCCGGCTGGGATCGACGAACATGCTGGAGCGGCTGATGAAGACGCTGCAGCAGCGCACGCGGGTGGTGGGAGTGTTTCCCAACCGGGCCTCCTGCGAGCGGCTGATCGGGGCGATCTTGCTGGAGCGGCATGAGAAGTGGCAACTGGAGCCGCGGCCCTACTTCAGCATGGAGAACGCGGATTGGGAGGCGCTGGGGCAAGCGGCTAGCAAAACGGCCAGGCAGGCGCGCGCCGCCGCTGAGCCGGGACCTGCGGTCGCCCCAGGGGCTCCCTGCGGCCCGGCTCAGCGGCTGCGCCCAGCGCGGCAGGCGTCCAGCAGTTTTCTTTTGCGTTGTTGCATCCGCAGGGCGCACTCGGTGTCGCTCATCCGCAGCGCCTGTTGCTGCAACCTGGCCGCGCTGACGCCTTCCTTCAAGCAGCTCTCCCAGTCTTGGAGCGAGACCAGCTTTTCGTAGGGCGTGCGATAGTCCTCGTGGCGGTAACGGCGTCGCCGCTTGCCGTTGTCGCTCAGCTCGATGGTGGCGAATCCGCAGGGACGGTGATAGTTCAAATAGGGGTTGAAATCGGCCGTGTAAAAGCGCTGCACTTCGTCGGCGTGACGGGCGGCGATCGGTGCGTGTCCGATATGCTGGCGCACCACCGCGCCGTTCTCGCCTTCCACCAAAGCATTGTCGGTGGTGCGATTCGCCCGTGACTTGGTGAACTCTTCCACCAGTAATTTGTTCAACAGTTTCTGCACCTTGTGGTTGAGAAACTCCGAGCCGTTGTCGCAATGAAAGCCCCGGATGCGGAAGGGGAATTGATGCAGCATCGCCTCTAAAACCGGCAATAAATGGGCCTCGGAGATGGTTTCGCAACAGCCCACGACCTGCCATTGCGTGACCGTGTCGACGGCATGGATGTGGTAAATCCCCTTGCGCGAGGCGTTGTCGCCCTGATGCACGGTGTCGACCCGCAAGAAGCCGGGCTGGCCGTGCGGCTCGGGCTTGCGGCGCTCGCCGATACTCACCCCCGAAGAGCGGGTCTGGGTGTAATGGACATGGTGTTCGCGATAGGCCCGCGTGCGCCGCAAGTTGTAGATATGAGAGGCCGAGATCGAGGCCAGTCGTTCGTATTTGGCCCGGCGGTGGACCTTGAATTCGCGCTCGAGGATGCGGCGCAGGGCCGCAGCCGAGAGGCCTTCGTGAGCGCCATCGGTCTGGGCCAGCAGCTTGATATCGGCGGGCGTATAACGGCGCGGGAAGCGGCGCCGCCGCGAGGCTTGCGGCTCGATGACGCCGCGCTCGCGCCAGCGGGCGATCAAGCGGGTGATTTGCGCCACGCTGAGGCCGCTGATCTTGACCAGATAGCGGCGCGCGATTCCCTTGTCTTTTCTTGACAAACCCAGGTACTTTTGAGAGCGCAAGACGCCTTCGAGAAGGCCATAAATCTGCTTGCGGCCGGTACCGGCGAAGCTGAGATTGTTGCTGGCGCTGAGAAACTCTGGCAGCTCGGCCAGGGTGAGACGTTCGGCATGCTGCATGGTGACTTGCATTCACCCGCATTGTGCCCTGTCCCGACCTGATCATCTTCAGGCTCATCTTGTGTTGGAAACACTCCCCCCTTTCAGGCTCATCTTGTATTGGACAACTCTGGCAGTTTCCTGTTAAGGGGATTATGGAAGCGGCGACTGCTTCCCTTCGCAACGCCGAAAGCCCTTACTTCCCGCGACCCGAACCGGCAAGTCATCAAGAGCCGCCACCGCCCAGCTTGGGTTGCGTTGGAGTCTGGAGTGGCAATCGGGAGGCGGTGTTCAAAGGGAAACTGCCCGGCTTGGCCACCTGGGTCTATTCAGCACTCTTTGAGTCCTCTACGGGCGGGGATGTGCACTATGTTTCGGTCTGTGACGAGGGTAGGCTTCCTCGAATTGCTCTCGCGGATGTGAGCGGTCATGGAGCGGGAGTCGGCAATGTCGCGCAATTGCTACTCGGATTGATGCAGCGCTACATCAACACCTGGGATCAGTCCGACATGATGCGCGATCTCGGTGGGGCATTCGGTCAAGCCCAACACGACTCACAGTACGCAACGGCCATTGTCGTCGGGTTTCACCACGAACTGGGCCAGATAGCCTATACGAATGTGGGCCACCCGCCCCCCCTTTGGTTCCACGCCGGCGAGAAACGCTGGGGCGTTCTTGCAGTGGATGGGGCGCCGGGCAGGGGGCCTTCAGGCTTGCCCCTCGGTTTGATCCCCGGTACGGAGTATCAGCAAACGTTCGCGACCCTGGGTCCGGGCGATCTGCTCATTCTTTACACCGACGGCATGATCGAGGCCAAAAACTACGCCGGGGCGCAGCTCGGGGCCGAACGCCTTCTTGAACTGGCACAAGGACTGCCAACAGACTCTCCCGAGGTAGCGGGTCGAGATTTGTTGTCGAAGGTTGACAAATTCAGCGGCGGTTTGCGTGCCGGCGACGATGAGACGCTCATCGTTCTACAGCGGGTCCCGCCTCTCCCGCTATGAGATTGTGGAGAGAATCGGCAAGGGCTGGTTGAGTGTGGTCTGCAAGGCCGAGGAGGGAAGATGGAGCGGAAACCCCTAGCCCCACTTTCGCAAAATCGGGCCTCCTTGGCTCATGCGGCAGGCCTCACGCTTGAGACGGACACATCCCGAGTCCTAGATGAAAGAAGTGTCGGCATCCAGCGCTCCAGCTCGAAGATCTTGACCGCCTTGCGTTGCTCGGCACTCAAATCCGGCGCTCCTGCAGTGCCTCGCGCTGGATGCGGCCACTGGCCGCCCGCCGCTCCAGTTTGCGCAGTTCCACCTTGGCCTGGCGTAGCGCCCGCGCGATTCCCCGCTTCTGTCCGCGCAGCAGTTCCTGACTCTCCACCACCACCAGGGTGCGCTCCAGGTCGCCAACCTGGGTCTGCAACCGCGGTTAAGCTGCATCGCCGGCCCTCCGACGCAGCCAGGCGGACACTATCCAGGCCACGCCGGCAGCGATCACAATCCACATCAGCCACCGCATCGCGCCGGCCAATTGAGCGGCTGCTAGCCAGGTCCAATCGAAGTTGTACCGACTTAGCTGGTCTGCTCGTTCGGTCATCCAGTGCCAACCCGTGTGCGCCACGAGCGCGGAAAGGATGATCGTCCCAGTCCTCTCGGTGACCACGAACCGGAACAGACCCTCCAACGCAGGGACCAGAAGCAAGAGTACTAGGATTTGCCCCAACTCGACGCCGAGGTTGAACGAGATGAGTGAAGTCAGCAGGTGGGAGCCGGCGAACTGCAGCGTCTCACGCAGCGCGAATGAGAAACCGAAGCCGTGGATCAGCCCGAACCCGAAAGCGAAGATCCAGCGGCGATGCGTCCCGGACGCGCCCGCGATGTTCTCAAGCGCCAAATAGACGACGGAGACCGCGATGAGCGTTTCGATCAGCGGCGGGAACCATATTGCACCGGGCGCGAGGTCGAAGGCGGAGGCGATCAGCGTGAACGAGTGCGCGATCGTGAAGGCGGTGACGATCAGGATCAGCGGGCGCAAGCGCCGAAACGGAATCACCAGGCAGAGCAAAAACAACAGATGATCCAGCCCATCGAGGATGTGAAGAAAACCGAGTTCCACGAACCGCCAGGCCGCCTGGCCCCAGCTAGGATCTAGAGGTACGCGTCCTGGGTCGCGCAAGAACTGATAAGCGCGAACCGGACCGCCGGGCGTGTGGAACCGCAGAACCGTGACCACCCGCGCCGCCAGGTGCTCCAGCCCCGGGCGCATTGAGAAGGCCGCCCGGTCCGACCGAATCGGGTACTCCAGCAATACGTCGAAGAGAACCTGGTCCGGCACGAGGTTTTCACTGTTGTCCGGCGGCGGCTGGTTGACGCGGGCGAGCGCCTGATCGAACGAGGCGAAAGACTTGTCCGAGGGAAGCGATATCTGGGTTGCCGCGATTCGGGGTTTCGCCAGCAATGCGCCGTCCTCGTAGATCTCAATAAACCCGGCGATCCACACTGTCGCCAGATCAGGGAGCTGAGGAGCCAGCTTCTCCACATCCAAATAGCCGGACGCCAGCGCCGGGAACTCCACATCCCGCATGGAGCTCAGCGGCACCCGCACAAGCAACTGAACCCGGTCTCCCGCCGGCTTGGCCATCAGGTGGGCGGTGACCTCGCTCGGGATCTCGTGGGCCAAACCGGCGCCGGCGAGCCCGGCGGCCAAAAAAAGCCCCAGCAGATTTCGACGAAATGCGGTCACGGCCTTGTCTTTACCCTGCCGAAACCAGTATGATAGCCGAGACGGGAGTAAGCTATGAACTTAACCAAGCGCGAGTTTCGAATTGGCGGCGCCCTGGTAGTGGCCGGCGTCCTCATCGGGGGGATCTCACTCCTCCTGGAAGACAGAGCCGAAGTCGGGGCCGCCAGCGTGATGGCTCCCCGCTTTGAGGTCGATCCCCTGTGGCCGAAGCCGCTGCCGAACCACTGGCTGCTGGGAACCGTCATCGGCGTGGACGTCGACGCGGACGACAATGTCTGGATCGTTCACCGCGGCAGTTCGCTCCAACCGAAGGAGATCTATGCGACCTGGGATCCGCCTGCCTCGGATTGTTGCTATCCCGCGCCGCCAGTGCTTGTGTTTAACCAGGACGGCGACCTCCTGCGGCATTGGGGCGGGCCGGGCGAGGGCTACGACTGGTCGGGTTCCAACCATGGAATTGACGTCGATCACAAGGGCAACGTCTGGATTGGCGGCAACGGCCGAAAACGGCCCGGGGCAGCCGCGCTCCCGCACGACGAGAGCGCAATGGGCAAGGGATTCGTTCACGACAGCATGGTTCTGAAATTCACCATGAGCGGCAAATTTCTCATGCAGATTGGCAAGCCTTTCGAGGGCAAAGGCAGCCACGATCTGAAAAACTTCAAGCTGCCCGCCAAGACGCTCGTCGATCCCAAAACGAATGAACTTTACGTGGCCGACGGCTACGGCAACCGCCGCGTGATCGTGCTTGACGCGGACACGGGCGAATACAAGCGGCATTGGGGCGCCTACGGCAACAAGCCCGACGACACCCAGCTTCCGGCGTACAAGCCCGGCGAGCCGCCGCCCAAGCAGTTCCGGACCCCGGTGCACGCCATTGCGCTGGCCGACGACGGCTTGCTTTACGTCTGCGACCGCACCAATGACCGCATTCAGGTGTTCAAGACCGATGGCACTTACGTCAAGGAAGCGTGGGTCGAACCGGATACGCTCGGCGACGGATCGACGTTCGACGTCGCCTTATCTCGTGACCCCGAGCAGAAGTTCCTCTATGTGGCCGACGGGGCGAACCACAGGGTTCACATCCTCGACCGCGATTCCCTCGAGGTGCTGACGACGTTCGGGGACGGCGGCCGACAGCCGGGGCAATTCTACGCGGTCCACAGCATTGCCACCGATTCCAAAGGGAACATTTACACCACGGAGACCTACCATGGCCAGCGGGTACAGAGGTTCATCTACAAGGGTCTAGCGCCGGTCACCAAGAAGGATCAGGGGACCGTCTGGCCGACGACGAGCAGCGACTGAGACCGGCGGAGCGGCTGGGCTTGTGAGGTTCGGCTGAGCCGGTAGAAGCACGGATGGTCAAACTTTTGAGCCGCGGAGCGGTCGTTGCGTCGCGGCAGTGGCCACTGCTCGTTGGCGATTGCCTGTAAATAGCGCTGGCTCCTCCCCCGCTCGTACGTTTGAGATATTAGATATCGATTCCTATGTTCGTGCTCTGCTGCTGTGTTGGCTATTCTGATGTCAAACCATAACCTGATCATGACGCGCACAAAGCTGTTTTCGATCTTTTTGGCGGCCTTCGCCGTCCTGCTCATGGCCCCGGCGGACTGTTTCGCCCAGCCCTACCCGAATCCCTACCGCATGGTTGAGGGCTGGGCGCAGCTTCCCGAGGGCAGGAAGATGGGCGCGGTCGGCGGAGTGACCATCGGTCCGGACGGCAAACACGTTTGGGCGGTCGTGCGGTGCGACGCATCCGCGCCCGATCGGTTCGGAAACGAATGCCTCGATTCGGACTTGGATCCGGTCGTCAAGTTCAACATGGACGGCCAGGCCGTCGAGAGCTTCGGCGGCGGGATGTTCATCTGGCCCCACGGGATCCACGTCGACAGCGATGGAAACGTTTGGGTGACGGACGCCGTCAGCGCCGCGAGGACGCCGAAAGGCACGAGAGGCCACCAGGTCGTCAAATTCAGCCCGACGGGAGAAGTTCTGATGCGGCTCGGCACGCCAGGCAAGTCCGGAAGCGGCCGGAAGAACTTGGACGCCCCCGCCGATGTGGTGACGCTCGGCAACGGGGACATCCTTGTCGCCGACGGCCATAACGCGGACGGCAACAATCGCGTGGTGAGGTTTTCGAGCGACGGGAAGTATCTGACGTCCTGGGGAAAAACCGGTTACGGGCCAGGAGAGTTTCGGACGTTGCACGCGATTACCCTAGACTCCGAAGGACGGGTGTTCATAGCCGATCGGGGCAATAGCCGAATCCAGATCTTCGATCAGCAGGGGAAGCATCTCGCTACCTGGACGCAATTCGGGCGGCCGAGCGGGATTTTTTTTGACGGCCACGGCAAGATCTACGTGGCCGACTCAGAGTCGGACGACGTTCAAAACCCGGGCTGGGAAATGGGCATCCGGATCGGGGAAGCGAAAACCGGCTGGGTGCACCACTTCGTCCGGTTTCCCTGGGGCGACCCGCGCTTCACGCGCGGCACCGGCGCGGAGTTTGTCGCGGCCGACCGCGACGGCAACCTTTACGCCGGCGAGCCCTTTCGCCGATTGCTGCAGAAATACGTCAGGGTTATGCCGTAGAGAAGTCCGCGACCCTCGGCCCTCGGCAGTGAAGCTGCGATCGGAGTAAGTTCCTTTTGTTTGAATAAGTTAAGAACCGGGCGCGGCGGATTGTTGGTGGTATCGCGATTTGAACGAAGCCTGACGGCAGACCATTCGCGTGTGTTAGCATTTGGCTGGAACGGCCTATTTCTTTGTGGCCCGCTGCTACTCCTGGATCGGCAATTCCGTCAACGACTCGTAGTCGGTCACTACGAGATTGTCGGCTCGCTGGCCGCCGATTTGGTCCGGGTTGTCTTCGGCTCCGAAGGCGATGCCGGCGGCGCCTTCGTTGACTCCGACCGCGGGCGGTATCTCCCAAACCGCCGGAAGCCGAAGCCGCCCATACAAGCGTCGTCGTGGTGCAACCATAATGGAGTAGCCGCGCCGCCGTTGAAACACTATGGGTAATTCCGTTGCACCGGTAGTATCTTTGAGGCGGAGGGAACCGATGGCAGATTCCATGGAACAAACTGCACAAGAGTTTTTTGAGGCCTGTGAGGCCGGGCGCCGCTGTTGTTGTTTGGCTTGGGACCTGGTGTAATCCCCGCAGGCGAAACGAGCATGGCGCAGCAAGATAACTTCATTGCGTTTATCCGGCCGATGTACGTCGGTGACGACATCCGCCGGGATACCTATCGGATGGACGAACGGTACAACAAGGATGAGTTTCGGAATTGTACGCTTTGGCTGGTTACCAGCCGGAAAAACAAGGCTGAACCAAAAGACAGCCCCAGGCGTCGGGTCTACTCGCTGGTCGCGCGATTGAAAAACTGCAGCGTCGAGATTGACAAAAAGCAGAGCAAATGGCGATTGAGGCTTACAGGAGGCGAGTCGTCGGAGCAGTACGCTTCGAACAACGCGAACTTCGTGCTGCTGGGCTTAGAGTTCGAACCGAGGAAACCGATCGAGAAGATGCGGGGATTCGGCAAGACGCTACAGAATACTCGTACCCTATCGGCTCGAGATGCGAGTCTGCTCCATGAGTTCTCGCTGGAACTCAGAGTTCGTCCATCGGTTTTTCTTTCCTACTCCAGGGAGGATCCACGGGCGGACGCGATCCAGGACGCGCTGGAAGCCTCGGGTGTGCCTTTGTTCCGGGATGTCACGTCGCTTCCATTTGGAGCGGACTGGAGGGACGAGATCAGCAAGGCGATCCGGCAGTCTCGAGTGTTCCTCTATTTGCATTCCGAGAAGTCGTCAGGGTCCAAATACGTGAAGGGAGAGATTGAGGAGGCGTTGCGGATCCGAAAGGCATCATCGATCAAGATCATCTCGGTTCCGATGCGCTCGCGGGACATCCCGGACGAGGAGCCCTTCCGCACTCTTAAAGATCTCAATCTGCTGGAGTGGGACACGATGGATACCAAACAAGCGCTGGAGAGCTTGGTGGGAGACGTTCACCGATTTCTGGTCCATGAGGCGGCCTGAAGGAAGGCTCGCGTCGCAGCAAGGCGCGACTTCGAGGCCTTCCGAGATGTCCGGTTCGCGAAAGCGGCTCCAGACCGGAGCGGTCGGAGGTTCCCTCTCCGGCCTTGATTTACTAGACGATAAAGTATAAAACCGTATATGGGGTATTTAGTTGACTCCAGTAGCCACAATATGTTGTGGTTGGGGGCATGAAGGAGGACTACCCCCGAAACCTCGTCGAGTTGGAAGCTCGATTCTCGACCGAGGAGGCGTGCCGGGAGTACCTGCTGAAGCTGCGCTGGCCGGAGGGGTTCGTGTGCCCGCGCTGTGGGATCCAGTCCTCATGGGCCAGCAAACGCAATCTGCTGCTCTGCGCCGACTGCGGTTACCAGGCCTCGGTGACGGCGGGCACGATTTTCCAGGACACCCGCAAGCCCTTGACGTTGTGGTTCCGGGCGGCTTGGTGGGTGACAACGCAAAAAGGCGGGGCCAGCGCGCTGGAGTTGCAGCGGGTCTTGGGTTTGGGTAGCTATGTAACCGCCTGGACCTGGCTGCACAAGTTCCGCCGCGCCATGGTGCGCCCCGGTCGCAATCGGCTGGTCGGCCGGGTGGAGGTGGACGAAACGTATGTGGGCGGAGTCGAAGAGGGCGTCCGAGGTCGCGAAATGGTTGGCAAAGCGTTAGTTGCGGTTGCTGCCGAGGAGGATGGGCGCGGTATGGGTCGCATCCGGCTCCGTCGGATCGCGGATGCCTCAGCGGCGAGCTTGGAAGCCTTTGTCGAAGAAGCTATCCAACCTGGCAGCCTCGTGCACACCGACGGCTGGGAAGGCTATGCGGGATTGGAGAACAAAGGATACCGCCATGAAGTCACCGTGCTGCGCGGGAAGCGGCAATCGGCGAGTAAGCTGCTGCCGAGAGTCCATCGTGTCGCCTCTCTGCTAAAGCGCTGGCTGTTGGGGACCCACCAGGGGGCTGTCAGTCACGAGTATTTGGACTACTACCTGGACGAGTTCACGTTCCGCTTCAACCGGCGGACCTCACGGTCGCGCGGCAAACTTTGCTATCGCCTCCTCCAGCAGGCGGTCGCCGCCGACCCTGCTCCCTATAAGACAATGGTCGAGGCCACCAGGGCCGGCACCCCCACCCCCAAGATGTAGTGGCTACTGGAGTCAACTAAATACCCTATAAACCGTATACTATCCTTCGCTCACCAAGTCGGTCGGCAGAGGGTTCGAGGGACAGTCACCTTAATAGGCCAGGAGAGAGCAAGAAGAGCAAGAGGGACAGTCACCCTAACTACCATTTAGTCGCGAGAACTTGACGGTAGCTGGACCGGTGGTCGATACTGATCTGGTGCCGCGCATCGCGCGCGTGGTGGCGGTCGGCGCACCGCACCACGTCACTCAGCGGGGCAACAACCGCCAACAGGTCTTCTTCTCCGCCGCCGACCGGCGGCTCTACTTGTCCCTGCTCGGCAGCCACTGCCGGCGCTGGAAGCTCACGCTGCTCGGCTATTGCTTGATGCCGAATCACGTTCATCTGGTAGCTGTGCCCGAACAGGGGCAGTCGCTGGCAAAGGCTGTCGGACGGACCAACTACGAGTATGCGGTTTGCCTCAACGGACGGCGGCGGCGAAGCGGGCATGTTTGGCAAAATCGTTTCTATTCAACAAGTTTGAGCCGCGATCACCTGGCCGCTGCGCTGCGCTACGTCGATCTGAACCCGGTTCGCGCCCACCTTGTCGTCGAGGCAGTGAGCTATGAATGGTCGAGCGCGGCGGCCCACGTGAGGGGGAAGGACCCGACGGGCCTGCTCGATCAGGAGGTTTGGCGTGAGTTGTGTCCTCTTAACGACTGGGGCGAGGTGTTGGCGGCGGCGACCCCGGAGGAGCAACACGACGAGCAATTGCGTCAGGCGACGCGGACGGGCCGGCCGCTGGGCAATAAGGAGTTCATCTCGGAGCTCGAAGCGCTGGTGCAGAGAACGCTGACGCGGCAAAAACCAGGGCCGACGTCGCCAAAACCCCTCGCCGCCGCTGCAAAATCGAGTTAAGGTGACTGTCCCTCATGCTCTGACAAGGGCTGCGTAACGGGCCGGGGGCAACGCTATCCGGCGTTTTGGGATGGGGTGCGCGTCCCTAATTGTCCTTCCGTATCTGAATCGCTTCTTCGACGGCGTTGGCCAGGTGTTTCTTGATCCAGGCGTATCGTTCTTTGCTGTCGCTCCCCGACGGGGTGTAACACTTCACAATCGACGAGAGCTTTTTGCCACTCGCACCGTGCTTGATGTTTGCAAACGGGTTGCTTCCCTTAGTCGCTATTTTGCCGTCCAGGTTCTTCAGGCCGTGTATGTGGATGCCGACCACGCCCATTCCATCGTCCCAGGACTGGACGATTTCGTGGTTTATCCATTTGCGACCCGCAGTGTTGGTGCCGACCAGGACGACTGTGCAGCTACGTCCGTGCATCTGGGCGGCAATCCATTTCTTGATGGCCGCCGCGCCGCCCTTCGTGACGGTTTCCCAGTCGTTGTCTGACACAGGGGTGTTGCCATCGACCATCCCCATGTTCCTCACTTGCCCTGCCCGCGAGGCGTCGGGCTTGTAGTGGAAGCTGAAAAACGCTCTCCGTGCCATGGCGACTCCTAAGCGAAGCGAATAAGCAGCATAACAACAATAATCGTGGCCGTGATGGTGCCGTAAAAGAGCCGGAGCGTGTACGACCAAGCCACACCCCACGTCCCATCCACCTTTTCGTCGAACGGCTTTGTGTTCATCGAAAAATCGACCCGCTCATTCTCCGCCCCTCGGACGTGGTCGTAGAGCTTCCGAAACAGGCGCTCTTGGCGGAGGAAATACGCATCGAGCGCCCAGAACATGAAGGCCGGAAAGTAGGCGAGGTACACGAAGAGTTCGTTCGTGTTGGCTGCGGCGAGCGCGAACAAGGCAGCCACCAACGTCACGCTCCATCCCTTGATGAGGAACGAGTTGCGAGCCATCCTTGTGATGACCGCTTGAATCATCTCAAGGTGAGCAACCTTGTTTTCCATGCCGTTCATGTTCGAACCGTCAACCCTAATCCTAGGAGTCTGTCCGAGTATTCGAAAAACGCCTTCGGCAACCACTATATCTTGTGGTCATTATGTGCGCTACATACTACATGCAGTTCGGAATGTTAATACTCGGACAGGCTCCTAGCGCCCAAGTCTGCGCCTTGATTGCACATCTTCACCGCCCCTTGCTAACCGTGAACTTAAGAGCGTCGCCTTCATGCAGCCGCGTCGGACCGTACGCAAATGTCACTTCGCCGCCGGTCCGCTGCTGTGTGACAGAGGTTCGGCGCTTGTTGTGTAGTGCGTAAAGACGCAAACCCCGAAAGCGCGAGTTGTTCGGGGCGATCAGATTGTAGCTGAACGCGTGAATTGGGTGCCGCACTAAGAACTCAGTGTATCCAAGACCTGTCTTGGGAGATCGGGGACGGGAGATCGGGGACAGCTCCCGAACCTCCGAACCTCGGCTCATCGGGAAAGCGGGGAAAGCGGGAACGCTACGACTTTTCGATGGACGCATGGCCAAGCCAACCGAGCAGCGAAAGGGAAACACGACCAAAGCGAACCCAACTCCTCAGCAATCCGCTGCCCCAAACCTCTTCAACGCCTTCAGCAGCGCCGGCCGGCCACCCTGGGAGCGTGCCGCGCCGGCATTCGCGTCCGAAATGATACCGGCCGGCTCTCACCCGGTCCAGCCTTATTGATGTTCGCGAAATACAGTGTAGGGGCGCAGCGTGCTGCGCCCGCTCCGACAAGGCATTCGCTGTGTCCGAAAACAACACTATATTTTGCGGGTATCAATAACTTCCTCTGGATGCTCAACGCTCGCACGCCAAGCGGCGACGAGCCGTTCAGCCGCGAACTCCCCACCGAACGCCGAACCGCGTACCGGCACGCCACTTTGACCCCAAAACACCGCTCCCCCCCAGAACCGCAAATCACCCCAACTCAGTCACGGATAAATTGTAAATATTAACAGATCGGTAACAGATCGGGGGGGAGATCGGGGCAACAGATCGGGGACGGCTCCCGAACCTCGGCGTTGACAACAGATCGGGGACAACAGATCGGGGACAGCTCCCGAACCTCGGCGTTAGGCCCCGGCGGACCGCGAATTCGGCGGCGGGCCGGGCGGTTTGCGCCGCAGCGATCGTCCTGCCTGCTGCTCCAGTTCCGACACAAAATGGTCATCTCCAAACGGATTTCCGGGCTGATGGGGCTGATGGTGGCTGATGGGGACAGTCACCGGGTTTTATTGTCAACTTTTGCGGAACCGCCCGCAGCAGCCGCGAGCCGAGAACTCCTCACCCAAGCGCCGAACCGCCTACCGGCGAGCCCCTTTGCCCCCCCAAACACCGCTCCGCCCCCAATTCCGTAAATCATCCCAACTCAGTCACGGATAATTTGTAAATATAATCCCTGTGTTTTCAATAGGTTCACCCACCGCCCGCAAGGAATCCCAAGATCGGCTTGTTATCCTAAAAGCGACAAAACCAACAATGACTCAGTTGCAACAGAAAGGAAAGGACAACCATTCCACGGCCTCGGCGGGACCCAAAAGCCAGAAAACCTCTCAGATACTCTCAAATACTGTCATTGAAAAAAGTGACCACTTATGAATGAACAACTTACGACCCTGCAGAACAAGGCCATTGAAGCTCTTTTGCTAACGAATACGATCGTTAGAGCGGCAAAGAGAGCAAATGTGAGTGAAGCATCCATTTATCGCTGGATGAAACAGGAAAGCTTCCAGACTGCCCTAAGAGCAGCCCGGCGGGACATTCTTGCCCACACCACCACCCGCCTCCAGCAAATGAGCGTTCGCGCCCTCGACACGCTCGAGAACGTGATGGACGACCAGAAATCTTCCTCTGCCAGCCGAGTTAGCGCCTCGCGCTTGGCCATGGACATGATGTACCGAGGCGCCGCCATCGACGACATCATCGAACGGCTCAAAACCGTCGAAGGGAAACAGTTGAGCCACCGGAATGGATGACAAGCAGCAGAAAGCCCTGGAAAGCAACTTCAGAGCCGCGGGCGGAAGCCCGCGGTCAAGCGCCCGGCAGCCTGCGTGTCAAGCGCAGCAGAGTCAACAAGGGAAACCGGGACAGCCTCAGTTTCCAGTTTCAGGACTTCCGAGAGTACGGCTACGACGGCGCCAACCGCCTTCAGAAGATCAAAGAACATCGCTCGGCCTCGCTAGGCTGATCCGGACGGGTGCGCTCCGGCCGGTGGACACCCCTTGGAACCCCGCGCTTTAGCCTGCGCCGCCCTGACGTGGCGCGCGCCTCCTGGCGGGCCGCGTCGGCCTCAGAAGAACTGGGCTCTGGTGGACCCAAAAAACGCTCAAACCCTTACATTTTCTGTAGAAAACTGCAATTGACATAGTTAACTTATTGATAAAAAACAACTTATAGAAACCGTCCCCGCTGAGCCCTACACGAGAGCTGCGCTCCTTTCGCACGCCAACCGCGCGGAAAGCCCCGCAAGCCCTCAATTACGTCGCCCGGGCGCACTTCTGCCGCGGGCTGCTACGCCGGCTTCTGGCGCTGGGTGAAGCTTTCGATGAAGTGGGTATCGTAGTTGCCCGCCGAGAAATCGGGGTCGGCCATAATCCGCTGGTGCAGCGGAATGGAGGTGTGGATGCCTTCCACCACAAACAGGTCAAGCGCCCGCTGCATGCGGCTGATGGCTTCGGTGCGGTCGCGGCCGTGGGTAATGAGCTTGGCGATCAGCGAGTCGTAGTAGGGAGGCACGAACCACCCTGAATAGGCCGCTGTATCGACTCGCACGCCGATTCCGCCGGGAAGAATGAGGTTCGAGATGCGGCCGGCCGAGGGCACAAAGGTTTCCGGGTTCTCGGCGTTGATGCGGCACTCGATGGCATGTCCGCGGATCTCGATCTTTTCGGGGATGACGGAAGAAAGCTTCTCGCCGTCCGCCAGCAATATTTGACTCTTGACCAAGTCGACTCCGGTGATGGCTTCGGTGACGGGGTGCTCGACCTGGATGCGGGCGTTCATTTCAATGAAGTAAAGCTCGCCCTTTTCGTCCATGAGGAATTCCACGGTTCCGGCATTGGAGTAGCCGATTTCGGAGAGCGTATCTTCGATCTTGGCGCAAAGATCTTTCCGGATGGAGTCGTCGAGGCGCGGGGAGGGGCCTTCTTCCAGCAGTTTCTGGTGCCGCCTTTGAATCGAGCATTCGCGCTCGCCCAGCACGGCCACGTGTCCGTGATTGTCCCCTAGGACTTGGAATTCGATGTGTCTGGGCCGTTCGATGAACTTTTCCAGGTAGACATCGGAGGAGTGAAAGCTGACGGCGGCTTCGTGCTGCGCTTGGTGAAAAAGCTCGGCGAGATCCTTGGACCGGGAAACCACTCGCATGCCACGCCCGCCACCGCCCGCCGCCGCTTTGATGATCACGGGGTAGCCGATTTCGTCGCCGCAACGGCGCGCGTCGTCTACGGACTGAATGGGCTGCTCGGTTCCCGGAAGGATCGGCAGTCCCGCCTTCTTGACGACACGGCGCGCTTCCGCCTTGTCGCCCATCATGCGGGTCACATCCGGCGTGGGGCCGATGAAGGTGATGCCGGACACCTCACAAACTTCGGCAAAACTGGCGTCTTCGGCGAGAAAACCATAGCCGGGGTGGATGGCGTCGGCGTCGGTAATCTCAGCGGCGCTGATGACCGAGGGGACGTTGAGATAGCTGTCCGTGCTTCGAGCCGGGCCAATGCACAGCGCTTCATCGGCGTGCCGCACGTGCAGAGATGCGCGGTCAGGCTCGGAGTAGACGGCCACGGTACGGATTCCGAGATCCTTGCAGGCCGAAATGACGCGCAGCGCGATTTCGCCTCGATTGGCAACCAGAAGCTTCCGAATCATCTTTTTGTGGGGTGCAACTTCTAATGTTGGGTGCGGCTATTTGTTGGGCTTGATGGCGAACAAGGCCTCGCCGAATTCTACTGGCTGCGCATTGGAGACGAACTTCTTCTCGATTACCCCCGCGATTTCGGCTTCGATCTCATTCATCAACTTCATTGCCTCGATGATGCAGAGAACCTGTCCAGCCTTGACGGTGTCGCCGCTTTCGACAAACGGCGGCGCGTCGGGGGAGGAGGCTTCATAGAAAGTCCCGACTATGGGAGCCGTGACCACGACTAAGTCCTCTTCTTCCGTCTTGGCGGGTTCGGATGCCGGGGCGGAAGCGGGGGCGGCGCCGGGCAGGGCAGGGGCGGAAGACTCGAGAGCTGGCGGCGCGGCCGCCGCGGGCGGCGGCAGAGCTGATGAAGAGACGACAATGTAGGGTGGGGGCGCTTGTTCGGCGGGACCCCGCGTCGTATTACGCCGAATGCGGATCTTGCCTTCGCTCGACTCAACTTCCAGCTCGGCGATGTCCTTCTCCGTCACCACCTCAATGAGCGCTTTAATTTTTCTGAAATCCATGATTTGTAAATGCGGCCGGCGATGCCCAGGCCAATGGACAATTGCCTGAAAGCGGGCTAACCCGAATACTGTTCAGTTAGAGGTTTTGGGGCTGACTTCGATTGTTCAAGTTGATGTCCTTCATTCGGCGCAACCCGATCGTCGCCGGAATCATAGGTTTGTTTTCCTGCGCCCCTTGCGGGGCTTCTCCCTCGATGGGTTTCGGACCCAGGGTTCCGCTTCGCTCCACCCATGGGCTACGATCCGGCGCCGCTTCGCGGCTCAAAGGCACTAACTGGACAGTATTGGCTCTAACCCGCATTTCTCACCACCTGACGCGGACGAGCCGCAACCAAAGAGGGGAGCGTGGCCGCTGTCGGATGAGGCGCGTCGAAGCGGCTAACCCCTCCCTCACGGTCGGGGCTCCGAGTCTGGCTCCCGAGGGGGCATGAAAAGTCAAGTCCATAACTTTGGGCTACAGCACCCGCAAGTCGCGAGGAGTCTTTGTCAGCACTTCGCAACCATTCTTGGTCACGGCAACGACATCCTCAATTCGGACACCTCCGACTCCTTCCACGTAGGCGCCCGGTTCAATCGTGATGACCATGCCCGCACGCAACCGCAGGTCTTCTTTCGGGCCCAGGCGCGGCGGTTCATGAATCTCAAGACCAAGCCCATGCCCGGCGGAGTGAGAGAACTCTTTCTCCAGCTTGAACTTCCGAAGCACTTGGCGGGCGCTGCGGTCGACCGTTCCTGCTCTGACTCCCGCCCTGACAGCGCCTACGGCGGCGAGCTGGGCTTCACGGACAGCTTCAAACAACTCACGCTGGCGCTGATCAACCCGTCCGAAACAGATCATGCGGGTCATATCGCTTGTGTAACCACCAAGTATAGCACCATGATCGACGACGATCAACGCATTTCGGAGCAGATGGTGAATGCTTGGCTGGGCATGAGGAAGGGCGGACCGTTCTCCCGAGGCCGCTATGGTTTCAAACGCGGCGCGCTCGGCTCCGAGTTTTCGCATCTCGTATTCGATCTCGGACGCTAGCCGGGCTTCGGTCCAGCTTGGGCGGGCCTTGTGGCACACGCGCTCAAACGCGGCTGAATTCAGATCCACGGATGCGCGAATCCGATCCAGCTCGTCGTCACTTTTGATCATTCTGAGTTTTTCGACGAGTCCGTTCAGCGGTTGAAAGCGGCGCCCACGCAGCTCGCCGCGAAGGTAGTGATAGGCGCCGAAGGAGATCCGATTCCGCTCAAATCCCAGCCGCCGAATGCGCCGCTTCTTGAAATCCTCGGGCAGTGCCGCAAGCACGCTTCCGGTGGATATGCGCAGCTCCACTTCACGCGTTTGGCGGCGCGCCTGAATGTCATATCTCCCATCGGTGTAAAGCACGAGGGAATCCGGCGCCACCAGGAGATAGCCGCTGCTGCCGGTGAAGCCGGTCAGGTAGCGGATGTTCGCCATGCCGCAGACCAGCAGGAAGTCATGTTCGGCGCGGGCAAGAAGCCGGCGCAGCCGTGCCAGGCGGGCCGCGAACGGGGCCGCGTTCGCCTCTATCCGATCGTTGCTCATCGGGTCTGGTGGTTGCCTATTGGGCCGTGCTGGAAACCTGGATATCGAGGCCGCCCGAATGAGGAAAAACCAGCAGGTTCGGAAATCCCTCCACGTCTAATACCAGGCGCGAGATCGGGGGGTTGGCCTTGTACTGCCCGAGGCGGATGCGATGGACAAGAGGGTGTGAAATCTCTTGGCTCAGCCGATCGGCGGGCAACGCAATCCACGTTCCTGGCACGTCAACAACGACTCGATTCGGGTTTTCGAGTCGAAACATGTCGTAGGCGGACCGTTCGCCGGTGATGAGCGAGAGGCGGAGAGCGCTGCCGCGCTGGGTGATCCGCACGTCTGTCAACTTCGCGGCGCCCGGCGGAGGGGACAGCGTGGCTGTGGACTGTCGCGAGTTCGCCGCCACCCGCGCGGCAGCGTCTTGCTTGGCTTTCGCGAAAGCTCTCTGCTCCGGGGTTGGCGATGCCGCCAAGGTTGGCGGCGACTCGTTTGAGTCCGCGCTGGACGGCGAGTCTTCCCCCGCGCCGCCGCGGGTTGTCTCTTCGTTTCCGGCGGCGGAGGCGGAGCCGGCGGGCTGTGCATTTGCCGCGAGATCGGCGGACGCGAGATCGGCGCCAGCGGCCCCCGGCGGCAGGGCGGCAGCCGTGTTCTCTGCCGCATCCGCCTGATCCGAATCCGATAGGCCGTAGTTCAGATGCAACATCGAAGCTCCGGCAACGAGCAGGATGAGGGCCACCAAGATCTCGCGGCCCGAAATAAATGCAGAGCGGCCGCCAGGCAGCAGAACAGACAACAGACCGCCGCCCCGCTGTGTTCTAGGTCTGAGAAGATTCACTCGAATCATAGGTCTTCGAAACTCCGCAGGGCGAGTCCAACCGCGACGGTGAAAGCCGGTGCATGCTCGCAAATGAGCCGGCCCGCATCGCTTGACGGAGAATAGCTCACGTTGCGGAAAGGGTCCAGTTCTTGCACCGGTAGACCGAAGCGGTGCGCCAGGTTTTCACCCATCATCTTTTCACGCGCCCTGCCGCCAGACAGGTAAATCTGATCTATACCATCAGGCTCCGCCGTTTTCTTAAGTAATTCCCAAGATCCTTCCAATGCCGCGGCAACCGGGTCCGGAAGGCTTTCGAGCTTCACCGGCAGGCGGTTCAGATCCTCCGTTGCCTGATGAGATGCGAGTAGGGTCTTTCCCCGCAGAAGGCACATGTTGAGCGAGTGTGCACCGATGTGGACCAACAGAGAGGTCTGATCCGGCTTCGGCTCCGCGCTGTGAACAAACGCGTTCGCCAGTGCGCAAGCTTCCACGTCAACGATGAACGGAGTCTTGCCCGCCAGCGTGACCGCTTCGCGCAGCCATTCGACTTGCTCGGTCATCGTGCCGGCCCAGATGATTTGCCGCGGAGCGCCGGCGGGCGTTTCAACCGGTTCATAGTCCAGCGCGGCCGAATCGATCGAGTAGGGAAGGACCTTTTGCGCCGCCTCACGTGCAAAGGACAACAAGTCCCCGTCGCGGTCCTCGGGCACCACTTCCGGCCGAAGGAAGACTTTCGCACCGGCCGCGGCAACCGCGACGTTTCTCTGGCGGATGCCGAACGTCTGGAGCATCGAGCGAAGATGAGCCGCGACAGTAATGCTAGCGGTGAAAACCCCGTCGGTCAAGGCTGAGGCGGGGATGCTCGCGATGGCAGCTTGTTGCAGCGTGACTCGCCCATGGGGACGGTGCAAGACGACTGCCTTCATCTTCTCCGAGCCGATATCGAGCCCAACGAGCAGCCGCCTGGGCCGAAAGGCTGCGATCCGCCGCAGGCGCTGCCAGCCGGTGTCGACTCGAGACCGGATTGAGCCCGGCCACTGTCGGCCGGGGGCCCCTTCCGTGTCTTGGTTCGGCTCCATCATTTGAGTCGCTTGGCTCGGGGTCTCGCCCCGGCCCATTTCCTAGCGCAGTCCGCGCTCCAAGTCTTGTGCCAGCAGGCGGGCGCGGTCGGCCAGATTCTTGGCAAGCGCGAGGTCCTGTTTCCGGGTCTCCCGTGCTTGGCGAACAAACGCCCGGATGCGCCTCACCGAGTTGACTTGGTCCACCGAGAGCGTGCGCTTGACCACGGCGGCCACACTCCTCTGAGCCGCATCCAGGCTGCGGTCAATCGTCTGATTCAGTTCCCTGCGCTGCTGGGTGGTCAGCACCTGCCCAAGCCTGGGGACCGGGCGGGCGGGCGGGCGTGGGGCCGGCGCACCTCCGCCGGCTCCCACGCCGTCCACTTCCGCCGACTGTTCATCTTCGGTATCGGCTGGAGGCCCCGCCGGCAACCTCCCTGCCTCCCCCGCCAGCGGCGTCGGTCCTTCGGGAACAGCTCCCTGTGGTATCGGCTGCAGCGGAGGCAGGCGGGCCGTCGTCTGCGGCTCGGAAACAGGCCCGGCGGGTGGTTCGGGTGGCTGAGGCTGAGCCGCTACGGCCGGCCGCGGGGCCGGGGGGGCCGGCACAGCTTGTTTACCGCACGAAACAAAAGATCCCGCCGCCAACACACCGAGAAACACCGCCGCCGGGCTGCCGGGATAGGCGCTGAGCAGTTTCAATCGAGTCCTAGTACTGAGCGGTTGCAAGCACGTCCAGGCGATGAGATGGTTGTAACCAGGGAACATCATCGTGCAGCCTGCTGTGTTGGGCGACTGGATTGAACTTCGCGAAACCCCTGGGTGACTCAGCCAATGCTTGCCGAGCCGGCTGACGATTCGTGATTGGCCGCCTCGGATACGTCTAGGCTACTCTCTTCGATAGCGGGAAATCGCAGTTGAAATTCCGTTCCTTCGCCTGAACGGCTCGTAAAGTCAATTGTACCACCGTGGAGTTGCACGACCCGGAAAGTCATTGCTAACCCAATTCCCGATCCGCTGCTTTTGGTTGTGAAGTAGAGGTTGTAGATCTTGTTCCTCAGCTCGTCTGGGATACCGCCCCCTTGATCACGGATGGTTACGAGGCAGGCCCCGGATGCGAGCTCGGTCCGGATCTCCAGACGTCCGCCCTTCTCCATCGCTTGAATACCGTTGACAACCACGTTGAGAATCGCTTGGATGAGCAGATCCCGGTCCCCTTGTACCGGAGCGCTATTCGCCTGCTCCCGCAAGTCGACACGAACTTTCTGGCGATCCGCGTGGGGCCGCACAAGAGTGGTCACTTCGTGCAGCAAGCTGACAAGATCGACGCGCTCCATTTTGACGTCGACCGGCCGGGTGAAGTCGAGGAAGCTCTTCACGACGCGGTCCAATCGCCTAATTTCGCGGCCGATGACCTCCATCTCGGCCGCGGCATCGGCTGAGGATCCGTCCAGCTTGGTTTTGAGCACTTCAAGGTGCAGGGCAATCGAATTCAAGGGGTTCTTGATCTCATGCGCGGCTCCGCTCGTGAGGCGGCTGATCGATGCCAGCCGAGAAGCCACGTCGAGCTGGGATTCGATCTGCCGGCGGGGGTCGGCGTCGCGAAGCGTGACCATGGTTCCGCGGCACTCATGGCTCCCGAAATCCTCGATAATCTCCACGCTCACCAATAGCTGGGCAGGCGCAGCGCCAGTCTGGTCAAGCGTGACCGGCCGGTCCGTGATGCCGCGGTTTAGATGGACGGCGCCCTGGACCAAAGCCCCCAAGGCGCTGGAGCTGGGAAAGATGTCGTCCATCGCGGCGCCCATCAGCTCCCAGCGTCCGCCTAGCAAGCGTTCGGCGGCTCGGCCGGCCATGATCAAACGGTCATCGGGACCGAACAGAAGGACAGCTTCTTCCAGCCTCTCGAGCAATCGGTGGATGTTCGCCTGCAGATGAGCACGGTCTGCCTGTGCTCCGCGAAACTGCTCTCCCAACACGCCGAGCTTCGACTCAACGGCCGCGACCTCTTTGGCCCGGTCCGCTTTGGCCCCCTCTGAAGGCTGCGCGGCATCGGGGTCCTGTTCTCCTCTGGTGATACGGTCCACGATTTCGCCGATCCGGGCCAGAGAACGCAGAGCGATGTTCGACGCCACAATGGCCAGCGCCAATGACAGCAGGAGCGCCAGTGACGAGACCACCGCGAGATTGCGAAGACTGGGCAGAATCTGGCCGCGGAGCAGGACGGAGTTCAAGACTACGCGAACGGTAAACACGGGCTCTTGCTCCCCGTGAGCTCCCAGCGGTTTCCGGACTTCGTAGTCGCGGCTCCCGGCCAAGACCTCTTGAAGTTTTTCCCAAACCGGCTTGTTGTTAAATTCATCGAAGCTGGGCCGTACCTGAACTTTTTGGCCTCGCAGGGACGGGAACGAGGCTGACAGAATTCGATCATTCTCACCGGTGACCAGGATCTCGACGACCACGGGGATGCTGCCGGTCAGCTTTTGCAGAAGAACAGCCAGACCCGCGTCCTGCTCGACAATCTCGCTCCAGACCTTTTTCACGTCCTCCGAAGTCTCGGGGGGAGGCTGGTGATTGGCCGTTTGTTCGTCGACGATCTGCAGGATAAAGCTATCGACCTGCATGCCGCCGATCGTAGCCAGCTCCAGACCGTATTGAAACCGGGATTCGATGACGCTGTTGACGTGGAGCAGCGATAGCGCTACCACAACCGTCACGACGAGCGCGACGATCGACAAGCGCAGCCGGTTCTTCAGAGACATCGTTCGCGGTCACGAAGGCGAACCCAACCCGCTTGCTGAGTTCGACTTTGGCGGTTCATCAAGCGGCCTCCCAGCCTGTGGGGATTGGCCGAGCCAGAGACGACAAGCCTGCGCGCTTACGTCGGCCCGGAGGCCGACGCGGCCCGCCAGGAGGCGCGCGCCACCTCGAGCGGTTCGTCCCCCCTGTCTGCAGAATGTAGAAACTCCAGGCCCCCCTTTGGGGCGAGAGGCCATTCGCAGTTCCTCGTTTACCGGCGCCCGAACGGCAGCCCGGCCCCTACTCCAGATTCGTTGCGGCCCGCCAGCCGGCGGACTGGGCGCCCGGCCCGTACTCCTTCAGCTTGTTGTGCAGCGTCTTGAGACTGACTTCCAGGATGCGCGCCGCGCGCGTTTTGTTGTTCCCGGTATGCTCCAGCGTCTTGAGGATCAGCGCTTTTTCCGCGTCGTGAACCGTCGTGCCTACTTGCAGGTGCACGGCACTGGGGTCAGCTGTCTGGGTCTGTTGAGCCGGCTGCGGGGAACCGCCAAAGCCGCCTACCAGGTGACTCGGCAAAACGGTCCCCTCACCCGCCAGAATCACCGCTCTTTCCAGCACGTTCCGAAGCTCCCGGACGTTGCCCGGCCAGTTGTATCCCCGGAAGGCCTTGACCACCTCGGGATGGAAGCCGACCACGCGGCACTCGTGCTTCTTATTGAGGTTCCTGACCAAGACTTCCGCAATCGGCAATAGGTCGTCCATTCGCTCGCGCAAGGGGGGCAGATGGACATGGAAGACGTTGAGGCGGTAGTAAAGATCCTCGCGCAGGACGTTCTCCCGCAGGGCCTCTTCCACGTTCTTGTTAGTGGAAGCGATCACGCGCACGTCGACTTGAAGTTCCGAGGCGCCGCCCAGGCGGCGAACGCGGGAATCCTCCAGTACTCGCAACAATTTGGCTTGCGTGCCGATCGGCATGTCGCCAATCTCGTCGAGCAACAGCGTGCCCCCGCTGGCCAGCTCGAAACAACCCAAGCGGCGCTGCACGGCTCCGGTAAAAGCGCCCTTCTCATGACCAAAAAGTTCGCTTTCCATCAAGGCCTCTGGAAGGGCCGCGCAGTTGATTGCGACAAACGGACCGTTCTTTCTCGGACTTAGATCATGAACGGCCCGGGCGACGAGTTCCTTGCCCGTGCCGCTTTCGCCGGTAACAAGAACCGCAGCTTTGCTGGGGGCGACCTGGCGGGTCATCGAGAAGACCTGCTGCATGGCCGGCGAGCCGCCGACCAGCCCGTGGAGCAGTCCTTGATAGCTCAACTGACGGTGAAGAAGGTCCGTTTCCTCGGTAAGGCGTCCCTGTGAAGCCGCTCTGCCGGTAAGCACCTTCAGCGCGCTGGCCTGGATGGGCTTTTCCAAGAACCAGAACGCCCCCAGGTCATGGACGGTTTTTACGGCGTTTTCGATGCTGCCGAACGCTGTCAGAACAATCGCCGCCGGCCCGCTGCCTTGAACGCTCAACTGCCGAAGCAGCTCAAAGCCGTCCATACGCGGCATGTTGAGGTCGGTGATGATGACGTGGGCCGAGAAGGAGGCCAGTTTTTCCAGGGCGTCCTGTCCATCGGATGCCGTTTCAACGTTATACCCCCACGAAGAGACAAGACTGGCCAGCCCCGCGCGCTGGTCCGCTTCATCGTCAACGATCAGCACGCGCGACGGCGCCAGTTGCTCGGTTTCGCTCACCGCCTCTCCATTCTAGTGGACACCGTATTTTTTGGACGTAGTAGTGGATCTATCGATTGACGGCGCCGGCGGCGAATGGATTCGACGGAAAGGCTGAAGCCGAAACCGGGCGGCAGCCGAAAGGGTGTCAAAAAATCGGGAACACGCCACTTCGCGCAGTTGAGAGACATGGATTCCTCAGGACTTGCGCCGGCGGCGCCCGACACCGCCGCGGCCTGAACTTCTTGATGGCCGCCAGGGAGATAACGCGGATCTCAGCCTTCACCAGACGTTTGGCTCTGTTTCGGACGGTTTGCTCGAAGCGAGACGCCCAATAACCGGGCGCTTTGAACCTCGTGCTGGACGCCGAAAAAGAGCAGACTGGCACAAAGCCGCGGCAGGTGCCATAATAAATACGCTGTTTTGATTCCTGAACTCCCTACCATCCTTTCGCAGAACGGAAAGTAACAAAGGTTCCAACCTCTGGATTGTCCCACCTGCAAGATCTTAGGCTAGCTCAGACAAATAGAAAGTGTTTACAAGGAGATTATTGTAATGGCGGAACAAGGTGTTGTGAAGTGGTTTAATGAATCCAAAGGTTACGGTTTCATCGAGCGCTCGAGTGGCGGCGATGTTTTTGTGCATTTTTCAGCTATTCAAGGCGACGGCTACCGTAGCCTGGAGGACGGAGTCGAAGTCGAGTTCGACGTAGAGCAAGGCCCCAAGGGTTTGCAAGCCATCAACGTAATGGTAAAGACCCGCTAAGTCAGCCTCTCACTTAGCCTTGAAAAGATGGGCATGGCCCGACACGGCCGTGCCCATCTCAAAACTTCCCGCCGCGACAGAGTGTTGTTCATTCGAGCGGTTCCGCTCGTGTGCCTCTCTCGCAAAATAGCAACCAGCAATGTGGCGCACTCTCTCGGGGCGCCGCGTCGACACTTGTGCTGCTCGCCGAACAGCCAAGATCAAAAAACTAGATCGAACGCACACCGCGATCGCGGGGAGCGCAAGCTGTGAGGATCCAGAAGCAGGGTCTGTTTGTTTTCCCGGTACAGCCGCACACCCCTCCCAAACAGGCGTCGAGACGAGTCTCACGCGGCACGCGAAGCACGCGCGCCACGCCCGGAGTCGAGACCGATAGTCCAGCGGGAAGCATTCCGAAATGATCCCGCGGGCTTCCACGACGTATCAATGGTTGAGTCCGCCGCCGCCCTGGTCGTGCTAGGCTACGTCGAGGAAGTCTGAGTTTCTCGCGCCTGGGACAGAAAAAAGGAGAACACTGAATGGCGGCATCGACCGAAGAAGTACTCAATCATCACTTGCGAGCCTTTGGCGAGGGCAACCTGGAGGCGATTCTCGCGGACTACACCGAAGAATCGATCGTGTGCACGCCCGACGGCCTGCTGGAAGGCTTGAATGAGATAACGCCCTTCTTCGAGTCCTTTTTCGAGGAATTCGCCAAGCCGGGCGCCTCCTTTGGCATGGACAAGCAAATTGTCCGGGGAGAATTGGCCTTCATCGTTTGGCACGCGGAATCCGCTGACAAGCATTACGATCTGGGCACGGACACATTCATCGTCCGGGACGGCAAGATCGTGGCGCAGACCTTCGCGGCCAAGACGACGGGGAAGAGTTAGTCTCATGACGCGCTGGAAATCCCTGCTGGTCCTGGCGGGCTCGCTCCTCGCCTGCGCTGCCACGACGCCGGGGGCATACGCGGCCGGCCAGCCGCCGAACGTCATCGCCGTGCGCCATCAGTTCGCCGCCTCCGTCGATTGGCTTCCAACGGTCGCCGAGATAACGGGCGCCGGGCTTCCCAACCGCAAGATCGACGGCAAGAGCTTGATGCCGGTCATACGCTCAGCCGAGGCAAAATCACCCCACAAGGTCTTCCACTGGCAGCGCGGAAGGCAGTGGGCCGTCCGCGACGGCAACTGGAAACTCATCGTCAACGCCGAACGCACAGTCCGCGGGCCCGTCGGCGAAGACGAAAGGATCTTTCTCAGCGACTTTTCGAAGGAGACGAGCGAACGCCACAACCTGGCGGAGGAGCACGGCGGTGTCGTCCAGCGTCTGACGGAGCTGCACGAAAAGTGGACAGATGAAGTGCTAGGGCAGTGAACCTACAGCCTGGGGAACGGCGCTGAAGGTTTTGTGGCCGTAGCTTCGCCTCGCCACGCACTAAAGAAATGCGGCCTAAGGCTTCAGATGCTCCGCGAAGTATTCCCGAATCGCCTTCTCGATATAGGGTTGAACAGCCTTGCTGGGAAAATGGGTTTCTCCCGGCAACAAGATCAAGTCGAAGCGCTTGTCGGCCTTGATCAGCGCATCGATCATCCGCATCACCTCCGACAAAAGGACGCTTGTATCGTGGGTTCCCTGGATGATCAGCAGCTTGCCCTGCAACTGGTCCGCGAGCCATAAATTCGAAGCGTATTCGTAGGCCTCTTTGTTGTCCTGCGGCATCCCAAGGAAGAGTTCTTCGGCGTAACCGGGGGTATGGAAAAGGTCGCTGGCCGGCGCCAGTGCGACGGCCACGTGATACACGTCCGGGGTCTGCAAGAGCGCACGGGTGGCATACTGGCCGCCCGAGGACCAGCCATGGATTCCGACGCGATCCATGTCTATGTACGGTCTTTCCTCGGCAAGCTGCCGCAGGGCGGCGACATGGTCGGGAACCTCATGGTGTCCCATCTGCCCCGGATACGGCTCATGGAACTTTCGGCCGCGCTCCGGCGTTCCGCGGTTTTCCACCGCAAAAGTGATGTAACCCAACTGAGCGAAAGCCTCGGGAACCGCCCAGCTTTGACCCTTCCACTGCCAGGGAACGAACGCTCTCTGTATATCCACCGAACTGGGTCCGCCATAGATGAAGTCGATAACGGGGTATTTCCGGTCCGGGTCGAAATCGTAGGGTTTGTACAAGACTCCGTAGAGGTCGGTCTCGCTGTCGGCGGCCTTGACCACGAATTCCTCGGGAGGAACACGCCGCAGTTGTTTGAGACCGCTGACGTCGGCCTCGGACAAAACCTGCAGCAGCTTGCCGTCCGCTTGACGCAGTTCCACCACCGGAGGCCGGGTGATGCTCGAATGCGTGTCGAGATAGAATTCTTTCGAGGGAGAGAAAACGACCTGGTGATCGCCCTCCGCCTCGGTGAGGCGCTCGTAGCCTCCTCCGTCGAGGCTGACGCGACATAGATGGGTGTCGTAGGGCCTGGCGCGGTCGTCGTGCGCAGTGAAATAAACCCATTTCCTCTCGGCGTCGATCTCGACTACGTCCAGCACCGGGAAGTTGCCCTGAGTCAGCCGGCGGACCAGGTTCCCGTCGTAGTCGTACAAGTAGATGTGGTTCCAGTCGTCCCGCTCGGACAGCCAGATCAGTCCCGTGTCACCTGAATTATGCACAGATTCGCTTTGCGAGTGCGGCTGCGTTCGTAGCGGCTTGACGGCCGTCGTAAGGTGGGAGCTCGGCAACTGGTCTTTTGGCTTCTCCGTCCCCGGTTTCCCCTCCCGCCCAGAATCCGCGTCGGCAAAACCCCGCTCCGAAGTGGCGTGTTTCCAGTACGTTGCGGCCAGTGCATAAAATTTTATGCATAGCGCATAGCCAGGCTCTCAGATCAACGCCCTCTCGACTACCGGCGGCAAGCCGCCGTAGGGAGTCGGCTTCCTGCCGCGGAAGTTGTCAAGGCGTGGATGCCCCGATTTTATTGGGCTGCGAGACCGTCACGGCTGGGCCTTGTTTGACGGCCCTTTGGGAGCTATGCTGTTTTCGCTTGGTAACCATTTGGGTGACCTCCTTTGGGTTGGCTGGTGAAGCTGGAATCTTTGCCAGCCTACCTTTTTACCCCATGTTTTCGGGCGTTCCCCAATGGTCCCTTGCGGCTCAGCCCTCCTCAGATGCACCCCGCAATGCATAATTCAGGTGTCATCGCCGACAGGCAGCAGCAGTTTCCGCGCCGGACCGCGCCCTCTCGCAACCTTCGAATCTTCCAAAAGCCGTCTCGTTCGGCCAGTGCTGACGTTCGCCGCGACCACTTGGCTGAGCGCGCCGGATCGATTGCGGATCGTTGCTATGAACTCGGATCCGTCCTCGCGCCAGTAGGGCTGCTTCACGTAGTCGAGGTAGGACTCTGGGCTGAGCTGAATCTGCGCCCTGCTGCGAGTCTCTACGTCGAAGATGAAAAGTTCGGTGCGGGGCCATAGCTGGCCGGTCACGGTGTCTTGCTGACATTTCACCGGAACGGGGCTTTGCAACCAGTCAAGGAGCGGGTAGCAGGGCACATCGGTGTAGTCGTCTCTCCTGGCCGCCAGCTTGGAGCCGTCGGGAGCCCAGACGAGTTGTCCCGAGTAGCCTATCCAGCGGATTTTTTCCGTTCCGTCTTCGGTAAGTTGAATCGTCTGCTCTCCGTCGGACGAGCGGAGAAAGAGATTGAAATCCCTCTTGAAGGCGGTCCATTCTCCGTCGGGGGACGGCCACCCCTGCATCTCCCGCTTGGCGCCGGACTGTTCTGCCGGCTCCGCGATGCGGGTCTTCGCGTTTCGCTTGGGGTCGACCCTCCAGAACAATGCGCCCGGGTCGTCCGACTCGGCGTACCAGAAAGACGAGCCATCTTGCTCCCAGTGCGGCTCAATCTTGCCGCCCTTCACGTAGGAAGGGAACTCCAGGTAACGCCTGTACATCTCCTCCCGGACTGATGTGCTGGATTGAGCTTCAGCCTTGACCAACAACAGGCAGGGCATTAGCGCCAGAAGCCCGAGCCTTACAAGAAGGAGGTTGATCCTACGAGGCACGACGGTTACAGCATACTGCCAATAGCCAGCGAGAACAAGCCTTCGGTTCAGCTCAAGGCTTCTCTAGGAATGGCGGATTCCGCCAGGCAAGGGGTCACTTGATTTACTTGGGTTCAGGTGCGGCAGACGGCCAATCGAGCCACAACTCGCGTGCTCACGGCTCGGTGTAGATGCGGACCGCGTTGCTCGTGCGGCCGCCGGCTTCGAGCGTCAACTCCGCGGTGCCGGAGTTGAGGACACTGGGAACTTCCACTTCGATCATGTAGGTCCCGATGTAGCCGCCGGCCAGCGTGGAGGAAATCACCCGCAGCGGCGCCCCATTGAGGTACACCTTCACCGCCCGCACCGTGGCGGGCGGGTTTTCCAATGGCGCGGGCACGCCCGTCGGCCAACCGGGCCTGACCTTCCCCAGACCGGTAGCCAAGATCAAGATGTGACCGCCCGCGATAGCCGGATGCCGGGCGTCCAACAACACTCCCGTGCCGGCGTCGAGCACCAAGGGGCTGCCGCGATCGACGAAAACCGCCGGCGACACATCCGCCAGGGGATAACCGATCCGTGTCGTTCCGGCTCGCGTTTGCAGCGAAAGGGAAAGCTGCTCGCCCACGGCGTCAAACGGCACTTGGATCTGGGCTTGGTAAGCGTCGGAAAGCAGAATCGGCGCGGAGCGGCCTTTGACTGTCACGGCTCTCAAGCCTCCGCCGAGAACCGTAAGCAACCCGCCCGGAGCCGCCGCCCGCAGGCTCAGATCCGCCGCGTTTAAAACACGCAGGGCGTCGCTGACCGCCGGAGCCCGCGCGCGATAGATACCAAATGCATCGACCGACGCGTAAAGCCGCCCTGTCACCGTATCCAGCGTCAAATCGCGAACCGCCGCGGCAGGCAGGTTGCCCGCAACCGAGCGCCATGGCGTGGGCGGCGACGGCTCACGCAGATCGCTGACGGTATAAAATACTCCCGCCTCGCCGGCGACGTAGAGCGCGCCAGTTGACGCATCCGCCGTGACGGCGTAAAGCGCGCCCGGGGGAAGATTCGCGGTCATGTCGTCCCAGAAGACGCCTCCGTTCGTCGTGCGGAAGACCCGGCCGCCCGAGCCGGCATCGAGCACGGCGATCGCGGCGTGCGGTTCGCTGGGATTGCCGAAAATCGCCGACACGCCGGCAACTCCTTGCGGCAACCCTTCGAAGGCCGCCCGCCAGGTTTCTCCCCGGTCTTCGGAAATCCAAATCAGGCCGCCGCTGGTCCCCAGGTAGTAAAAGCCGCCTTCATCACCGGCCTCGGCGAAAGCGCTGATGAAATGCTCCCCGGGGTTCTGACATTCCCCTATTCCACAGATCGTCAGGTCGCCCGACACCGTGTCGCCGCCGATCCAGATTCGGAAACTGGCCAGCATGCCGGAAGGCAGCAGCAGCGGCGTGGCGGCATGGCGCAGCTGGTCTTCGGCGGGAAGCGTCCGGAAACCGTCAAGCCACTCTCCGCGCTTTGCCTGAAAAACCGGCTGCCAGGCGATTCCAGCGCCAGGTTCCGTTGCTATTTCGCCCCAGCGGGCGGCAATCAGCCGAACTCCATCAGCGGCGGCAGGCCCCAGGAAACGGCCGCCAGGGAAGTTCGGCAGATTCTCGTTCAGGCTGACCCAGGTCAGGCCCTTGTCCGCGGACTTCCACAGACCCGCTGAATTCGAAACGGCGATGGTGTCACGGTCGAGCGGAGAGAAAGCGATGGAGACTTGCCAGGGACCGATGATAGAGCCCAAACCGTCCTGAGTCAGATTGATCCAGGTCTCGCCGCCATCCATCGAACGATGCAGGTCACGCCCCAGGGCGAACAGGTACGACCGGTCAAACGGATGGGCTACCACAAGCGCCGCGGGATCGTCCCTCGGGGTCTCCGCGTCAGAGGTAATGACACGGGATCGGGGAAACGGGTTGATTTCACCGGGAGCGCTCTGGAAATGCTCCCAGGTTTCACCCAAGTCGGACGAGGCCCAAACGCGCCCCGAGCCGGTTCGCACGTAAAGAACAGCACCGTCTAGGGAAAACGCTACGTCGGAGACCGGCCCGCCCACAACACCGGCCAGCCCAACGTCGACCCCTCGCGAACCCACTCGGGTCCACCTGGGACCCGGTCCCGCGGGCAGATCCGCGGCCGACAACCCCAGCGTGGCAAGGCTAACCACCCAGCTGACCGCCAAAATCAGAACTCCTATCCGCATCAGATCGAGAAGTCGTATTGCAGCGCGCATTCCATTATATGGGGTATTTAGTTGACTCCAGTAGCCACTACATCTTGGGGGTGGGGGTGCCGGCCCTGGTGGCCTCGACCATTGTCTTATAGGGAGCAGGGTCGGCGGCGACCGCCTGCTGGAGGAGGCGATAGAAAAGTTTGCCGCGCGACCGTGAGGTCCGCCGGTTGAAGCGGAACGTGAACTCGTCCAGGTAGTAGTCCAAATACTCGTGACTGACAGCCCCCTGGTGGGTCCCCAACAGCCAGCGCTTTAGCAGAGAGGCGACACGATGGACTCTCGGCAGCAGCTTACTCGCCGATTGCCGCTTCCCGCGCAGCACGGTGACTTCATGGCGGTATCCTTTGTTCTCCAATCCCGCATAGCCTTCCCAGCCGTCGGTGTGCACGAGGCTGCCAGGTTGGATAGCTTCTTCGACAAAGGCTTCCAAGCTCGCCGCTGAGGCATCCGCGATCCGACGGAGCCGGATGCGACCCATACCGCGCCCATCCTCCTCGGCAGCAACCGCAACTAACGCTTTGCCAACCATTTCGCGACCTCGGACGCCCTCTTCGACTCCGCCCACATACGTTTCGTCCACCTCCACCCGGCCGACCAGCCGATTGCGACCGGGGCGCACCATGGCGCGGCGGAACTTGTGCAGCCAGGTCCAGGCGGTTACATAGCTACCCAAACCCAAGACCCGCTGCAACTCCAGCGCGCTGGCCCCGCCTTTTTGCGTTGTCACCCACCAAGCCGCCCGGAACCACAACGTCAAGGGCTTGCGGGTGTCCTGGAAAATCGTGCCCGCCGTCACCGAGGCCTGGTAACCGCAGTCGGCGCAGAGCAGCAGATTGCGTTTGCTGGCCCATGAGGACTGGATCCCACAGCGCGGGCACACGAACCCCTCCGGCCAGCGCAGCTTCAGCAGGTACTCCCGGCACGCCTCCTCGGTCGAGAATCGAGCTTCCAACTCGACGAGGTTTCGGGGGTAGTCCTCCTTCATGCCCCCAACCACAACATATTGTGGCTACTGGAGTCAACTAAATACCCCATTTTCATTATATTGCAATCCAAGGACCAACTCGGATAGCCTTGACTTACGACAAAGTTGTGTCAACTTGACACAACACCATGTCTCTTCAGACTAACTGAATTGGCGAGATGTTACGAGTATCTAGGTGAAATCGTTGATAAACCTGAGGGTATTCGCGCTCGGAAACTCGGCCCCTCACATGCATCGGCTGAGGTAAGCATGGGCCCAAGGTGTATCCAGCCGGTGCGGAAAGCAGCTATTGGAGCTGCCTTCGCCGCCATTTGCCTGCTGTGCCAGCCCCTCCGGGCGGCTGAGCTTTCCGCCGCCGAAGTCGTCAGCACCGGCGGACGCGTTTCCGTGATCCGGGACAGTGTGGAATGGGCGCTTTTCCAAGGCGGCAGGGTCCAGGTAGGCGAGCTGATCGTGACCGGCGAAGATGGTTTCGCGCACTTGCAAGTCGCCGACGGCAGCTCATTTACCGTCTATCCCAACTCGCAAGTGGTCTTCCGAAAGAACCCGGGCAGTCTCAAAGACCTGCTCGATCTGTTTCTGGGACGCATCAAGGTTCACATACAGAAATTCGGCGGTGGCCCGAACTACCAGCGCGTCTTCACTCCGACGGCAGTTATCTCGGTGCGAGGAACGATTTTCGGCGTCAGTGTCGATGAAGATGAGACGACGGTCGTCGCGGTCGATGAAGGCCTGGTCGGCGTAAGCCACCGCCTGTTGCCCGGCAATAACGAGGTGGCGGTACCCGAGGGTCAGAGCCTGATCATCTATCGAAATGCACCCCTGGCCAAAGCAGGAGCCGATAAGTCCAAGGTGGTCGCCGTCGCCGATGAAGTAGCCCGAACTCTTGCCTACATTTGGAACCGCCTCGGCCGCCGTTCCGGCAGCTCACCCGGCGGCGGCGCGGGCGGAGGTCTGCCGGGAGATGTACCCGCCGGCGCGCCGCCTCTGCCCGGGGACACCCCGGCGCCCGAGCCTCCGCCCGCGCCCGGCAACTAGCCGGCGTTTCTCACCGAACGACGATCGGGTCGGGTACCGGGGATTGCGCCCCGGCACCCTCCCACACCACCGGACGTACGGTTTTCCGTATCCGGCGGTTGGACCCAGCGGCTTAACTGCTGGCCGCGAGATCCGATGGCATCACAAATCCGTAACGCTGCAAATTACGTTTCGACAGGGCCCGATGCATCATCGCCCGCGCCGCGACAAACCAAGCGCCACGACGCGTCGGCACATAGCGCAGCATCCGCTCGGGCACGCCCAAGCGCCGCAATGCGCGGCAGCGACCCCGCACGCTGTGCCAGCGCAGCCAGAAGCACTTCCGAATGTGCCGCCGAATCCAGCTTTCCAGCCAAAAGACCGCGCGCCGATCCTCGGCCAGCCGGCAGTAACCCCACCAGCCGACGATATACCGCCGCCACTCGTCGCGTAATTCCCGGCTCGTGACACTGCGGCAACTGCGCCATATCTCTCGCACCTTCTGCTGGAGCCGCTCGACACTTTGCGGCGCCACTTCCCGCTGCCCCCGGCGGTTGATGCGAAACCCCAGAAACTTCCGTTCCCAAGGCCGCCCCGCCCCGCTCTTCGCCTCGTTCACTTGCAGTCGCAGATGTTGCTCGATCCAGCTCCAGATCCCCGCCAGCACCCGCTTCGCCGCCGCTTCGCTGCTCACATAAATGTTGCAGTCGTCGGCATAACGGCAAAAACTCAGCCCGCGGTTCTCCAGTTCCCGATCCAGTGCATCCAGGTAGATGTTCGCCAGCAATGGAGACAGCGGCCCGCCTTGCGGCGTGCCCTCCTCGCTTTTGACCAGCACCCCGTTCAGCAGTACTCCGGCCCTCAAATACCGGCCTGTCAATCTTAAGATCCTTTTGTCCCGAATCACTTGCGCGATCCGTCGCATCAGAATGTCGTGATTCACATGGTCGAAGAACTTGGCGATGTCTATATCCACCACCCAGTCCTTGCCCTCGCGGACGTATCCCTGTGCCACGCGTACCGCCTCATGCGCGCTCCGCCCCGGCCGAAATCCGTAGCTCGACTCGCTGAACATCGGCTCCCAAAACCAGGCTCAAAGATCGGCGTCAAAACTTGCAGCAACGCTTGCTGCAGCAGCCGGTCCATCACCGTCGGGATGCCCAACAGCCGTTGGCCTCCGTGCGGATTGGATATCTCTACCCGCCGCACGGGACTCGGCGTCCAGCGCCCCGCCAGCAGTTTCGCCCGGATCTTTTCACCGTGGCGTCGAAAGTGGGATTCGAGTTGTTCGGTGGTCATGCCGTCGATGCCCGCCGCGCCGCGGTTGCGTTTGACCGCCCCCAGCGCACGCCGCAGGTTCTCTTCGGCCGCCACTTGTTCCATCAGATCGTCGTGCATCACTTTCTGTCGGGAGTCTCGCGGCTCACGCTCGGGTTCCCGCCGGCATTGGCCCGCCGCGGTTCCACCGCTTCTGCCTCCGCCTGCTCCCCGTCTCGTTCCCCCAGCGGGGAAGGACCCTGCGGTCCGGGACTCCGGGAAACCTCTTGCACGCTATGCCAGTCGCTCCTCTAGCTTTGCTCCTTGGTCCTTCAGCCCTTTGCTCCAGCGGCATTACCCGCCTTCTCGGCTACTATGGCTTCTGCTGACTTCTCCCCCGCTCTCACGGGGCAGCTCTCCCCAGGTAAGGCGCTGATTCTGTTCCTTCGTGCCGTCCGGCTCTACCTCGCACGTCTCGTATGGATATTGGGCTTCGCGGTGGCCAGCACGCTTACCGCCCGTACGCGGCCTCTCTGCCGGTTTGTGTTCCTACAGTCGAAGTATTCGTTCCCCGCTTCCTTCGGCTTTCACCGTGCGGCTTGCGCCCCACGACTTCCGCTCTGCGGTTCCCTACGGTTACCTCCATCGGTCCCGGCAGGATCGTTTCATCCTGCTAGAATCAGCCCATGCTGGGCACACTGGCGCACGCCTCCCGGCGGGCAGCGTCGGCCTCCGGGCCGACGTAGGGCGGAAGCTTGAAGCCGGCCGGCCTTTTCCTGATATCGTTCTCCCCAACCTCGCCGGCGGACGCCCGGGATCGATCGGCCAGTTTCGCGGCCGCAAGCTTCTGCTCCACATCTTTGCTTCCTGGTGAGCGCGCTGCCGCAGGCACGTGCCCGGGTGGCACGAAGCAACCAAGCAGCTGCAGGAGCAAGGCAAGCTCCAAATGGCCGGATTGCGCGGGGACGAAATCCAGCCAAGCCTTGTGCACGCGGCCCATCTCCTCTTTGTTCTCGCAGACGATCTTGGTGACAAGATAGGCAAGGTCGTCCGGAAGGTCCTTGTGGCGGATGAGGGCCGTCCCCATATCCACCGCCTTGGTGGGTCCCGAATGACCCTTGAAATACTTGGGCAACGGGATGGGGTTGCCCAGGGTCGACGCCGAAATGATGGTGAAGGAAATGAGAATCGGACCGTAGCCGACCATCTCGACTTTCGTCCGAACCCGTCGATGCGCGGCCGTCAATATCTGAGGCGGGCAAGATCTGTCGCAAGTTCGCCCGCTCTCACTGCAACGGCTGCTCCATCGAGCCGAGACAGATTATCTCCGGAATCCACTTGTCAGCAGCTCGAATTGAGGTTATTCTGTAAGAGGAGGTGCTGAGCTGGACGTGCCTATCTCTCCAAAAGCCGCTGGCCTGCTGCTCGTGGGTTGTCTGATCTGCGAAGGTGGCCTCCTCGGCCAGGTGCGCTCCGGCGGCGGCAGAGGCGGCTTCGGCGGCTTCTCCCGCGGCGGCAGCCGGGCAGGCGGTGTTTCGCGCGCTGGGGGCGGCGTTGGCCGGATGAGCACCGGAAGGCCCGCGCTCGCGGGCGGCGCCCGTGCTACCGGTTCCGCCAGCAGGGCGCGTGGCCTGCCCTCCGTCCAAAGAACTCCCCGGCGCGCCCAGAGCAGGGTTATTCAACCGTCGGCGCCAGCGGTGCCCGAACATGGTCCGGCGGCTCACCCGGGCAATCCCCGCCGTGGAGCCACCGTCGGGGCTGTACCCGGTTTCCCAGGTACGGATCAGGTTCTTACTCCCAGGCGGTCCAGGGGACGCAGCCACGGCAACGTCATCGCGCCGGGCACCCCCGGCCGCATCGGTCACGGCAATGTCATCACCCCAGGTACGCCGCACCGGTCGGGGACAAGCTTCCGCGCGCGAGGGGCCGCCAGCCACGGCGTGCGGTCCAAGATGCTCACCTATGGTCAAGACTTCGGGCATGGCCATCGGTTCATCGGCGTCCCCGTGGTGTACGTGCCCTACGGCTATGTTCGTTACGGCTACGGTGGCGACTACGAACCGCAAGACTACGAAGAGGAATCACCCTACATCTACCGGGTCGACCCGGAAACAGCTACTGAGTCCGGCACGGATTACGTCATTCGGGTGGAGTCGGGCGAAGAACGCGCTCCCGCCGAATCGAAGGTCTATGAGGTTCGCCCGGCGGAAGAGGAACCCGCTGTCGAACCTCAGATTGAACCCGATTCAGCCTCTACCCAAGAACCCCCACCCGGCGCGGAGCCGATCTTATATCTCATCGCGATCCAGAACGGCAATATCTACACTTCCACCGAGCATTGGATCGAGAGCGACGCGCTCCACTACATCACCCGCGGCGGCGCTCACAATCTGGTCAGCATCGAAGACGTCGACATGGAACTAACCGCGCGCTTGAATCGGGAGCGCGGCCTGGCCTTCATCATCGAAGTCAGGGAAGCCCTTCCCTAGCTAGCCGAGCAAGCGCAACGAAGTAATGGCGGGCCGATCGCGCGCTTCGCCTCGTCACATGGCCGCCTGAGCCACGTTCACGTGGCTTGTCTCCATAGGCCGGTCCTTTTAGGGCCGGTTGACAAAGGCCTCCCGAACTCGTTCTTCAGCCCGTTTCAACGGGCTTTCGATCCGCTCCAGGCGAGTAGCGACTCGACCCTTGGCGTGATGCTGCTTTTGGTGCTTGACGTACTCCATAACCCACGGGAGATCCTTCGTTCCGAAGCTCTGGACGAAAAGACGCCGAACGTTAGAGTACCGTCTGAATTTGACACCGAAGTAAACCCTATGCCATTTGCGTCGTGTGACCCGGTGTCATTCGATTCCACTCCGATTAGCGATATTGATTTGAGTATTAAGGTTAAATAGCGTTCTGCGGAGGTGCGGCGTCGGGCGACAGTAGATGGGGGTGTGGTCCATGATGGCTGGGCGCATCCCCCCGCGCCTGCCCCAGAGGGTGACGATGCGGTGAGGGCTGAACCCGCCCAACCCTCCCACCGCCGAACGTACGCTCCAAGCCGGGCGGGAACCATCCCCTCGCCCGGCTCTTGCTCATAAAGCCGGATAGCCCGCTATAGAAAGTTTTCCATGCTCTGCCTGGCCGGCGTCAGCCCCTGCGGGCTGAAGTGGTAGCCCAAGAAGTCAAAGCCCTTTTCGATCCTGCCAATGAATGTCTTGCCGGGGTGCTTTGCGAGCCGCAGGGCGCCCAGTCCTTGGTTGAGGGCCTTGACCGCCGCTCTCAGCTTCCATCGCGTGGGAGCTAAAATTACGATGTCATCCATGAATCGCACGGAGAACAGGCCCAGCTTGGAGAGCTCTTGATCCACGAATGACGGCGGGTTCGAAAAACTGTAGGAACTCCAGCGGGCGTAGCACGCTACGCCCCTACACCCCTCTGGCGCTGCCAGCAGGATCAGTGGCGCTGGCTGGCCCAGTTGTCCTTTCTCTCCAACTCAGGGGATTTACCAATTGCCCGCAACGGCCATCTGCACCCTAAATAAATAGGGGCTGAGACCCTCTGATGAGCGTATCCAGTATTGCAACCAAAGCCAAGCCCAGCTTCTTTGAAGTTCGCTGGGAAGTGTTCGAGAAGATTGAACTACTGCGCGCGGACCACGACCAAGAGCATCTCCGCAGCATTCAGCGCAACATTCTCGACGGCGAGTTGCGCCGCATTGAGGCCGCGACGGAACAACGTTTATTCCACCTGGGCAGCCGACGATCGTAGCTGGCGGGCGTCGTGATCGGGCCGTTCCGAGGCGGAAATTGCTGTTGTAACCCAATGAAAATGTCCCCTTGCGCGCACAATAGAAATGTCCCCTCTAGATCAGATTCGTGGCTGGCCCCTTCGCCTAGCAGGCTGATGATGGCGTCGGCGAGGGACCCGTCAAGGGTCCGCAAAAGCCAAGCCCTACGGGCTCGCCCTTGACTGTTCCCTCGCCGACGCGAAAAGAGCACTCGGTTCAACAAGGCGAATGGGCTTAAGAGCTTAGCGCGCAAGGGGACATTTCTACTGTGCTGGCGAGGGGGACATTTCTATTGTGCTACAACATCCGAGGCGGAAATTGCTTGCGGTCCCGGCCGCAAGCCGTGTATCATGGCCGGCTACAGTCCGAATCGGAAATTCCGGTGAAGACTGAAAGAAACAAGGAGGATAAACTAATGAGACATCTATGTACTCTGTTTTTGGCGTTGATGATATTACCGCCAAATGGGGTATTTAGTTGACTCCAGTAGCCACAATATGTTGTGGTTGGGGGCATGAAGGAGGACTACCCCCGAAACCTCGTCGAGTTGGAAGCTCGATTCTCGACCGAGGAGGCGTGCCGGGAGTACCTGCTGAAGCTGCGCTGGCCGGAGGGGTTCGTGTGCCCGCGCTGTGGGATCCAGTCCTCATGGGCCAGCAAACGCAATCTGCTGCTCTGCGCCGACTGCGGTTACCAGGCCTCGGTGACGGCGGGCACGATTTTCCAGGACACCCGCAAGCCCTTGACGTTGTGGTTCCGGGCGGCTTGGTGGGTGACAACGCAAAAAGGCGGGGCCAGCGCGCTGGAGTTGCAGCGGGTCTTGGGTTTGGGTAGCTATGTAACCGCCTGGACCTGGCTGCACAAGTTCCGCCGCGCCATGGTGCGCCCCGGTCGCAATCGGCTGGTCGGCCGGGTGGAGGTGGACGAAACGTATGTGGGCGGAGTCGAAGAGGGCGTCCGAGGTCGCGAAATGGTTGGCAAAGCGTTAGTTGCGGTTGCTGCCGAGGAGGATGGGCGCGGTATGGGTCGCATCCGGCTCCGTCGGATCGCGGATGCCTCAGCGGCGAGCTTGGAAGCCTTTGTCGAAGAAGCTATCCAACCTGGCAGCCTCGTGCACACCGACGGCTGGGAAGGCTATGCGGGATTGGAGAACAAAGGATACCGCCATGAAGTCACCGTGCTGCGCGGGAAGCGGCAATCGGCGAGTAAGCTGCTGCCGAGAGTCCATCGTGTCGCCTCTCTGCTAAAGCGCTGGCTGTTGGGGACCCACCAGGGGGCTGTCAGTCACGAGTATTTGGACTACTACCTGGACGAGTTCACGTTCCGCTTCAACCGGCGGACCTCACGGTCGCGCGGCAAACTTTTCTATCGCCTCCTCCAGCAGGCGGTCGCCGCCGACCCTGCTCCCTATAAGACAATGGTCGAGGCCACCAGGGCCGGCACCCCCACCCCCAAGATGTAGTGGCTACTGGAGTCAACTAAATACCCCATACCGCCAATGCTGTCGGGCCAGCCGACGGAAACCCTGCAGTCGACTTACTTGTTCGCCTCTATGCTGCCGGGCAATGAGATACCCCCGGTGGAGGTCGGAGGCGAATTCGCGATGGCTTCGGGGGCCGTTGCGATCCACGCTTTGCGCGATCACAACAGTGGTGAAATCGTAAAGGCTTTCGTCAATTTCAGTGTGGAGTACTTTCTCGACGAGCCCCAAGACCTGCGAGCGATGCATATTCACAGGGGCAGAGCGAATCAAAATGGGCCGGTCGTCGTTGGCTCCGACATGACCCCGATTGATGGGGCTAGAGTCGGAGCGATCACGCCACCTCAGTTGGAGCTGACCAGCCCCATGGAGTTGGCCATCATCAAGGCTATCTTGGCGAAGCCGCAGAGATTCTACCTCAACCTGCACTCGAGATCGAACCCGCGTGGGCTTATGCGGGGCCAGTTGGGGAGCACCGAGGTAACGCAACTGCGCAACCTCACCAAGCTCTCCGAGACGATTGCGGTGAACGCTGAAAACACTGCAGCCACCGTGGAACTGATTATGAACCTAACCAGGCGGCTCGCTGCTGTGCATGGTGTTCTGCGTCGCGGTGAGTAAGCTGCCGGAGCTTTAGAAGCGCAATATTCGAGTCAATAGCCGTAGCTCGCGGGCCGGACGGCAAAAAGGCGGGGCCAGCGCGCTGGAGTTGCACGGGGACAACCGGCGCTAACGTAAGTCGTTACGCCAGCATTCTTGCACTGCCGCTGACCCCAGAACCAGCCAAGCAATATCCTGTCGGCACTAGCTCGAAGACCGCCTCGACTCTTTCGATGCGGATCAACTCAATGCAATCGGTCAGTGAGGTGATCGGCTGGCTGCATAGCTATTCCTCACTTAGACGTGCGGAGCTTGGGACTGGTATTGACGCCGCGGAGCGCCGATTCCGCCCGGTCCGCAACTTCAGATGTTGGGTTCAGGACGATCGACTTTCGCCAGAAATCTTCGGCATTGGCTGGATCGTCCAGCTTTGCGGCGATCGAACCGGCGTGATAGAGCATCTTCGCGTTGCGGATACCGACGGCCAACGCACGGTCGATTTGCTTGCGTGCTTCCTCGTAATGGCCGTTCACATAAAGCGCCCAGGCGTAAGCGTCGAGCGTAAAGACGTCTTGGCGGCGCTCGATCTCCATGCGGGCAATGCGCAGCGCTTCTTCGGGATTCCCGGCGTGGTCCGCGTAGTAGAAAACCAGCTCGCGGTTGCAGTTGTCGGGGCCGTTCATCTCTTTGCGGCCCAGCGTTTCGAACTTCGCGAAAGCGGCTCGCTCCTGATCGACCTTTCCGGCCTTTTTGAGCGCGACGGCCACTTGGTAGAGGTTTTCCGGGTGAGGTGCCGCTTCGAACCGCTTCTGAAGGGCTTCAACCGCTTCATCAAACCGGCCCTGGGCGAGGCGAAGCTTGCCCAAGCCGGCTAGCGAATAGTGATAGCCGGGGAAGAGCTCGAGCGCCTGCTGGATCACGGTTTCGGCAAGTTCCAGTTTTCCCGTGGAGAGATAGAGGTTCGCGAGCTGGGTCAGTACCCAGGCGCGATCTTCGATCTCGATCGGCGATGTCCGGTGAAAGGCCGAGATCATAAACTCAATCGCGCCTTCAACGTCGCCGAACAGCTCGCGCAGGTAGGCTCCGCGGGTCAACCCGGGTACGTTGCCTGGCCGCATGTTCAGCATCCACTGCGCGGCTTGTTCGGCTTTGTCGTAGTTGCCAAGTTCCGTGTGGGCGTCGGCCAGGAAGCCATATGTCAAAATGTCATCGGGAACGCGCTTGTTGAGTTTTTCAGCCGCTTCCAGGGCCTCAGCAAACTCGTGCTTGCCCAGCAGGGTCCACACCCGCACTCGCTGCCCTTGGAAGTTCTGGGGCGAAAGCTCGAGCGAAGTCCGGACGGCCGCTTCGGCCTGTTCGTAATAAGTTGGGTTTCCAGTCTCGCGGGCCCGGCGGGCCAGCGCCATGGCCAGTTTGTTGTAGGGGGCGAACTGTGCCGGATCTTTCTCAATGGCGGCACGCGCCCAGCGAATCTGTTTTTCGGCGGGAGACAAGCTCTCCGCAGGCAAGGTTTTCGTTACAAAGGTGAAGCTCAACAGGACGAAGATGGCGATCAGTCTCAGTTGCATGGAATGTCCCTCGCAGTGGCCGTTCTCTTGCATCCGGTCCCGAAAAACGGAAAGAAAAGAGGGCCCGAAAAAACGGGCCCGTAGCGGTTTACTCTACCGGACCGCCGCCGTCTTCTCCAGGATCGAGATGACGCCGGTTGCGCCCGTCCGGGGCGCTGCCCAGGTACGGGAACTGCTTCCGATAGGCAGTGTCGTTGACGTTGACCCCGTCTCCCAGGGCATTGTTTGGGAAGCGGTTGAGGCTCTCATCGTTCGCATCCGCCGCCAGCACGCCGCCGACGACGACACGAAGCACGATATCCACCACGTCGTCAAACAGCCGGCGGCCGTTGGGATAACCGGCCGCGTCGCCGGCGATGAGTCCCAGGCGGTTTGCCTGTGTCTCGAAGGAGTATCATGTCCACAGGAGGAACGAACCCATGGCCGTCCCGGCAACTCCCCGCGCGGCGCGCCCTAAATACACCGCCGCCGTCATCGGCCACACCGGCCACGGCAACTATGGCCACGGCCTCGACATTGTCTGGAAGGCCTTCGACTCGATTCAAATCGCCGCAATCGCCGACCCCGACGACCCTGGCCGCGCCGAGGCCCAGCAGCGCACCGGCGCCAAACGAGCTTACCGCGACTACCGCGAGATGCTGGCCGCCGAGAAACCCGGCTTGGTGAGCATCTGCCCGCGCCACCTCGATGGCAAGGCCGAAATCGTGGCCGCCGTCGCCGACAGCGGCGCCCACATCTACCTGGAAAAACCTTTCGCCAAGAACCTCGAGGAAGCCGACAAGATGATCGAGGCTATCGAGCGCAACAAGGTGAAAGTTCAGCTCGCCCACCAGATGCGCATGTCGCCCTACGCCCTGCGCGTCGCCGAGATGATCAAAGCCGGTGAAATCGGCGAAGTCCAAGAAGTGCGCTTGCGTGGCAAAGAAGACAAACGCGCCGGTGGAGAAGACCTGATGGTCCTCGGCTCGCACTTGTGCGACTTGGCGCGCATGCTGCTGGGCGATCCCAAGTGGGTCTTCTCGCACGTCACCCATGACGGACATGAGATGAACGCCTCCCATGTCCGCCAGCCGGCCGAGCCTGTCGGCCCCGTGGCCGGAAATCAAATCGCTGCCATCTTCGCCTTCGACGACGGAGTCCATGCCTACTTCGGATCGAGAGCCAGCGATCAATCCGGCGCCGACCGCTTCGGGACCACGATCTACGGCAGCAAGGGCGTTATCGACTTGCTCAATGCAACGTATCCAAAGGGTCAGCCGCGAATCCTGCGCTCGCCCCGCTGGATGCCCGACAAAAAGCATGACTGGGAGCCGATCGAGGCAACTCCCGCCGTCAACCTCCCGGCTGAAGACCGCCAGCTCTCGAACGCTCTGATGGTCCACGATCTGCTGCAAGCGATCGAGCAAGACCGCCAACCGGTCTCGAGCGCCCGCGACGGCCATTGGAGTACCGAGATGATCGTCTCGGTCTACGAGTCACAAAAACGGGGAGCCCGCGTCGGCCTCCCCCTAAAAGACCGCCGCCACCCCCTGGAAACCCTGTAGCGCGACTGGCCCGCGGCAGCGACAAACGCAGGACCTCAGGTCGAAGCGTTAGGCGCTTACCGCCTCCACATCGACAAGAAATTGTCGATGTTGCAACAAGTCATTTGTTTTCAACTGCCCCGAAGGGGCCACTTTTTCGGAGCACAGTCTCCGAAAAAACCTAGATACTAGCCCGGCGATTCTGAGGATTTTGTTCGCGGAAATGGCGGCACGAACAGAGCCGCGCCCGCAAGGGTGCGGTCGAGTCTGGCAGTGACCGCATTCCGGTGGCGGCCCCGACGCACTGACTACCCTCGACCCCACCCTTGCGGGTGCGGCTCTGTTCCCCACGAACGAAATTTCAAATATCTTTGGCTAGGCCTTAGCTGTCGTGGTAATAGACGAACTCGATCACGTGACCATCCGGGTCGCGGCAAAAAACCTGATCCATCCCCAGGTCAGTGTTGCCCCCAACCTGGTAGTCGATGCCGTTATCCGACAGCGCAGCCTTCACGGCCTCGACATCACGAACCTCGAGCGCCATGTGGTCCGCGCGAGTCAGTCGTTGCGGTCCGTCGCTGCTGTTGGAAGGCTCCAAAATCAGATGCAGTTGGCGGTCGCCAAGCGCGTACCAGGCGCCGGAAAAATTGAACCCCGGGCGGACGATCTCGGGAAGTCCCAGCAGTTCACCGAAGAACTTTTTCGAAGCGTCCAGATCTTTGATAGCAAAGGAAACGTGATGCAGTTTGACCAAGTCGACCATTTGAACTCCCTCGATCAGGCGATGCCAAGCCGTTCCAACAGGATACTCGCTTGGCGCTAGTTCCCTAAACAGCGAACTCCATATGGACCCTTTAGTACTCTACATCATGAGATTACTGTCAAACGTGGCAGAAAATTCGGGAACCAGATTCGGAGCCCTAACCGTGAGGGAGGGGTTAGCCGCTTCGACGCGGCTCATCCGCCAGCGGCCACGATCTCCCCTTTGGTTGCGGCTGGTCCGCGTTAGGATCGATAGCGAACGCCCAATTAGCGAAGAGCGATTCCAGGCGCCGCCACACTCACTTCCAGCGTATTGCCGCGGAACCCGTCAACGAGCAAAGATACGCCGAACGCGCCCTCGGCCGTCTCAGGAGGCACTGCAAAGCCAACTAAGAAGAGTCCTGGTTCATTCGGAACGGGCTGTATGAAGGCCGGCCTGACTCGAACCTGGCCGAAGATCAAGTAGGCCGCCGGGATCGCGGCCGCGTCGCCGTTCGCGGTTCCATCCGAGAAAAACCCGGTGCCCAAACCCGTGGCAACCAGCGCCAGCTCTTCGCCGGGCCGTGCTGGATTTCCAGGATCGACTGAACTCCCGTCCTGATGCAGAACGCGGAACAATCCAGGCGACGCCCGGCTGATTCGCACCAAGATCGGCTCACTCTCAGCCACACCGTTGTTCATCACCAGCAGCGCCCGGCCCGTTTCGATGCCGGCCGGAATCTGAAGAAGAATACGGCCGGGCCCGACATCGAACAGTCTGGCTAGCTGGCCGTTCAGCGTCACGCTTACCGGGGACCGCGCCAACTCGCCCAAGCTTGTATTGGCCACCAGGTTCTTTCCGAACAGAGTGGCCCGCACGCCGGGTGACAACTCGGGTTCCAGAGTGGCGCTATTGACCAAGCCTCCGAATCGAACCAGCGGTTTTTGATCATTGGGCGGCTTATTGTCGAGCACCCGAAACGCCGCTGGGACAGTCACGACTTGGAGCCCGCTCGTAACGCTGAGCATATAGCTTCCAGGCATCGCTTCCTCGCGAACCGTCAGCGCCGCGAGCAGCCGAGTTGGACTGAGCACCTTGACATCGCGGGTAACGATATCCGCTGTCCCCATCCCCACAACCGTCTCGCCGGGCACAAAAATGACGTTCTGGCCGCGCAGGTCGATCAAGACGTCGCTGTCCGGTGCTGCTGAAGAGGGAGTAAAATGGACTGTCGGAGAATCCCCGGGCGCATAGGAGAAAGTGATGTTTCCATCCGGCAACGTCATAGCAGAACTTTGTCCGTCGGGGTTATAGACCGTGACGACCGCCCGATGGCCCGGCGGGCCCGGCGGCGGCTCGAAGAGTATCTCCCCCCCGTCCGCGTTCGTTTCGAGAATCCGGACCGGCAGACCGTCGAGGTAAACCAGCGAACGCGCGTCGAAGTCGGCGCCGCGAAGGCTCCACGCGTTGTCCCCGGCGTCGAACCGCGGAGTGACCCAGTGGACGAGCGGGGCGGGAGCTGACGTCAGCCGCACGGCATTGGGCAATACGTAGGCGTCATCAGCAAGCCGGAAGAGAAGATGAACTCCTCCGGCGCTGTCGAACGGTGACAACTGGAAGTCTAGCCGCACGAACCGCATGTCGCCGGCGAACAACCTCGGGGCAAGCAGCCGCAAGCTGGCGCTGATCGGCTCGACCCGAAGCCCCGACAGATTCTCAGCAAGCCCCCGTCCCGTCGCGAGCACGAACCCGGTTTCCTCGCTCGCGTTCAGGAATGCCGGATGAACTCCGGGGGCGCCATTGCCGGGAAAGCTGTAGGTCGTAACGCTGTGGAGCGGAACGTCCCGGCGAGAACGGACTTGGAAGTCGACTCCCGCTGTCGTCGCACCAGGCCTCACCGCGATGGCCGCCGAGCGGCTGGGCTCGCCGTACCCACCATGGAACACCATCCGGAACGGATCGCCCGGAGCGATCGGCCGCCCCTCCCCGGTTGTTGGCAGGACGATGTTGGCCGGCCCCAAGCCTTCCTGCGTTGGCGGTGGCAAGGGGTGCGCGTAAAGCAGATAAAAGCCGGGCAGCAAGCCTTCGATGCGGTAGGTTCCGTCCGGGGCGGCGAGCGCGCTGACCGCCAGCCCGCCCCGGCTCAGAGCGACGACGGACGCCATGTGAACGGGAGATCCGATATCCGTGATCACACGTCCGCTGATGTTCCCGAAGCGCTCGTAAAACCCTTCCGCCGGGTAGGCCACCGACAGTCCGGCAACGTCGTCGGGGGCCAACGGAAGCGCCCGCGTCGTGGCTCGAGTTAGGTCCGTGCTCATGGCTGAGCTGGCCAGCGAGTGTTGCAAACCCAGCGCGTGCCCGATCTCGTGAACGAGGCTGTTGAAGAACAGCTCGGAAAAACTCGTGAGCGGACGGCGCGTCGCTGCCAGCGTATTGGAAAGAATCACCAGAGAGCGTACGATCGGAACGAAGCCGTCCGCGGCCTGGCCGCGCGTGACGGGGCCCCCGAGCCCAATCACGCCCGGGGGGAGCTCGGCGAACAGAATTTCTCCCGCCGGGCTCTGGGCGCGCAGCTCGCCGTCGCTGATGCCTCCGTAGGCGACTCGCAGCCAGGAGCTCGGAACGTTGTTCCAGACGTCCAGCGCCTGGCGTATCTGGCTAACGAGGGCCTCGTAGCTGTCGTTGGCCGCAAGCGCGGGTTTCTGGTTCGAAACGTAGAAGTAAACCGTGTCGTCGAGCAGAGCAGTCCGGTCGAATTTCTCAAGGGCCGCCTCAGCGGCTGTCGCACTCAAGCCGTAGTGAACGAAATGGTAGTAGCCTTTGACGCGCGGCGCCGCCAGCCCCGCCAAGACCAGGCAGGCGAACAAGCACGACTGGACGCTCCGCGTTCTCACAGTGTCCTGCTACCTTTGCTTCCCGGCGAGCGAGCGAATGCGAGCGCGAAAACGCCCCAGCGGCATGGCCAATGGAGCGGCTTGAACCGGCTGTCCGCTCAGCGGAGACAGCATCAGGTCACTCGATGGATTGCGGCTGATCAGGAGTTGTCCATCTGCTTGAGCCCGCAACTTGAACAAGCCCTGGCTCAAGCCGATAATGTAGATTCGCCCGCTGGGACCTTGCCACAGCATGGCCACATAGCTGCTTCCCGGCTGCAACCGCGGAACGCCCCCAAACTGCTGACTCAGTTGGCCCAGGCGCCCGCCGGGAGCGGAGACTTCCAACTGGCGGACCGCGGTCCCTTTCCACTGCTCTAAGACCTCAAGCTGGGTCACGGTGTAGAGCAGCGCCCCACTACGCACCGTGCGACTATCACCGGCGCGGACCCGGACGATCGCCGTCGAGTGCCGCACCATCTCCTCCAGCGTCATCAGCTCAAGGGTGGCCGCCGGGACGAATGAAACTGCTAGTACCAGCAGCAAGAATGCGAGACGCAACAGCATATGCAGTGGGGAGCAGCTAGTCAACCAAACCTAAGTTATTCTAACATAGCAACTTACAAGCAAAAAGAGCCTGTCGGCGGGCCACATTGACACGCTGCCGTCGCTTTCCGCCACAACTGTTGTCACATTTGTTGTCACATTAATTTCAAATCGCCAGGTCTAAACCCGCCGCCTATCAGGCGGCTGCAGCCGAGGGGGTGCGGTCAACTCTGGTACCGACTGTGTCCCGCTCGGAAGCCCGCGGCAGCAAACGATCCGTACTTGACCCTACGTCGAGCACGGCAAGCAAGCGCAACGAAGTAATGGCGGGCCTATCGCGTGCTGCGGCCGTCAGGCGGTGAGAAAAGCGGGCTAAGCCTAATACTCGTGACTTAAGAACATTTTGTGGTATCCTGTTTTAGAAGACAAGAGGCCGGTGATGGCACGAACATTGGCGCGTTTGCCGCAGGGTGCGCGCATTACCGACTACATCAGCTTAGGCCTGGTGGCGCAGTGGTTTCCCCGTTCGACGGTGGATCGGGTGCTGGCCAACAGCGGCAAAAGCAGCCGCCCCCAGCGTGACCTGTCGGCCCCTGTCGTGGTCTACTACGTCAGCGCCATGGCGCTGTACATGCAGGTCTCCTAGCGCGAGGTGCTGCGCTGCTTGCTGGCAGGACTGCAGTGGCTGCAGGGACCACGCGCGGCGTTGCGCGTGGCCAGCCACACTCGGCCATCTCCAGAGCCCGCACACGACTGGGCTTCGAGCCGCTCGAACAGCTGCACGACGAGTTGCTGCGTCCGCTGGCGAAGCGCCAAACCAAAGGCGCTTTCTACCGTCGCTGGCGGCTGGTCTCGCTCGCTGCCAGCACCTTGGAGGTGGCCGCTGAGAAGCGCAATCAGCAGGCCTTCGGGCGTCCCGGGGCCCCGAACAAGCAGCAGCCCGGGAGCTGGCCGCGCTCTATCACGAGCGTTGGGAGATCGCAGGGGCGCTGCATGAACTCAAGACCCACTTGCGCGGCTCCAAGATCGTGTTGCCAAGCAAAACGCCGCAGTTAGTGCGGCAGGAGTTTTACGGTTTGCTGGTGGCCCATTTTGCGATTCGGGGCCTGATGCACGAAGCGGCCCTGGAGGTCGACGAGGACCCGGACCGACTTTCCTATGTGCACGCGGTGGGAGTGATTCGGCGCAAGCTGCCGCTGGCGGCAATGATCCCCCCCGCGGGCTAGGAAAGCCTTTCATCGCGCCGTGGTGCGGGAGATTCTCCAGCAACGAGTAAGCTCCAGCCGCGGGCAACGCAAGCCGCGCGGAGTGAAGCGCAAGATGAGCCACTACCCGCTGCGCCCACGTGCCGCGCCGCGCCACTGCATCGATTTCGCGAAAGTCATACAGATCCTTAAGTAACGAGTATTAGGGCTAACTCAGGGTTAACGCTCCTTCGCTCTCGAGGACTGACGGTTTCTACCCCTTGCGCTTGCGAACGTAAGTCGTTGACTCTCCAAAAACCGAGTTGTCCGTGGTATAGGCCTCCAGGAATCTCCTCAACTCCTTCGTGGGAGCTGTCAGAATGATGCATGTCGAAACATTACCGCGCTTACTCACCTCCCTGCGAATCTCATGTTCGACGCTCAACTTCTTGACAAGACTGTCTTGGAACAAGCGCTTGTGATCGAGTTCCGTAAGGGAAAACGAATTGTCTTCGATTTCTGCTTTCATGAGAAGGTAGCACTGCTCGCCGCTGTCAGGCTTGAAGAACAAATGCACTGAACAGTCCAAAGTGAGTTGCAGGAAGCGACGGCTGCCAAGCTGCGTGAGTTGGACGGAGTATTCTTCTGTTTCACCATCTTCCGACGACTTGAAGTTGGACGGAGTATTCTTCTGTTTCACCATCTTCCGATCGATATTGGTTGTTCTGCTCGCGTTCCACCGTGAATTCGTCGTCGTTGGGATCGTCCGGATCAACCCACGTTCCGAGCAGGCGGTCGTCAACGATCGCCTGCCCCTCGCCGACCAACGGGCTAGTCGAAGCAACATCCTCGCAACCCACGCAAAGACAGGCTAGGCAGGCCACCAGGAAAAGCGTGCGGATTCCCGAGAGAAACCTTGGAGCAATCGGTTTGTTAGCCACTGCCATCATGGTACATAAGCAAGGGGCCGACAAACCGATGAGTTGGCCCATCACAAACCACTACTTCGGATTTGACGTTCGAATCCGCTTCGTGGCGGTCAGCCTCCCGCGTCGCTTCATCGAGCCCGACAAGCTCAGTGAAAGTTCCACCAGTATTGATGCCGCAACGGACGGACATATCGCTGTTTCGCGACCGCCGCGGCGGTGCGAGTGTTAGCCGCGGTTTCGGGATGTGTCTTCGAGCCTTTCTGCTATCTAGAACCATCACGATGCGATAATTATCATGATGCGAACCACGGTCAACCTTCCCGACGAGGGAACAGGGAATCCAGGGCCGCGTCTTGAATGAATACGCCTGGGGCGGTTATCTGATCTGGCAGGCCCCCGAGTACAAGACCTTCATCGACGGCCGCACGGACATTTTTGACTACACCGGCGTATTGAACGAGTACATTGCTTTTCACCGCGTGCTCGAAGACCCCAAAGCCCTGCTGGAAAAGTACGACGTTGCGTATTGCCTTTTGAACAAGGACACCCCGGTCGTATCGGTTTTGGGCTATCTCCCCGACTGGCAGCGGATTTACGCGGATGACCTGGCGGTCATTTTCGAGAGGACCGCGGGGAGATCGCCGGTTCCCGAGTCCGTCGAATCGAATGAGTAGCCGCGGAGTACAATACCTACCGAACGTCAAGAAAATCCCGCCAAGCAACTCAGAGCCTCAGACGTGAGTCTGGGGTCAAGCCCTGGCGCAACATACCGGCGATGGCTCCTGTGGGCGCGCCGGCCGAGTCACGATTCGAAATATGACCGATAAACCTAGTCATTCAGTCGTGTCCAGTGATATTGCCAACCAGATTCACGGGTTCACTGACCTTGCTCACCCGAACGAAGACGAGCTGATGGTGATTACCGAGGGAGACGGCATCTATGTCACCGACAATCGCGGAAACCGCTATATCGACTGCACTGCTGGGATGTATTGCACCGCGCTTGGCTTCAACGAACCGGAACTGGCTGAGGCGGCTTATGATCAGATGCGCCGGCTGCCCACCTACCACAACCTGCTGGCCACCACAACGCCGCCGGCAACCGCGCTCTCGAAGAAACTGGTCGAGATCACACCCGAGCAGCTCACCAAGGTTTTCCTGGTCAATTCCGGTTCGGAAGCCAACGACACCATCATCAAGCTGATCTGGTACTACAACAACGCCCTGGGACGGCCCGAGAAAAAGAAGATCATCTCGCGCAAGGGCAGCTACCACGGCGCGACGGTCGCGACCTCCAGCTTGACCGGCGTGCCGGCCATGCAGACCGGATTCGACGTACCGCTGGACCGCTTTCTCAAGGTCGACGGGCCTCATATGTTTCGCGACATGAAACCCGGGGAAGACGAGGAGGCTTATGCGGCGCGATTGGTCGGGCAGGTCGAGGACTTGATCCAAAAAGAAGGCCCGGAGACGGTTGCCGCCATGGTCGTCGATCCGCTGGCCAGCGCCGCCGGATTTCAGTTCTCGCCGAAGGGCTATTTCGAGCGCCTGCAGACCGTGCTACGGAAATACGACGTGCTCTTCGTGGTGGACGAGGTCATTTCCGGTTTCGGACGCACCGGCTTCATGTTCGCCAGCGAGACTCTCGGTCTGAAGCCGGATTTGATGTCCGTCGCCAAGGGACTCTGCTCGGCTTACCTCCCGATTGCCGCTGTGCTGGTCAGTGACGAGATCTTCGCGGCCATGGCGAAACAAAGCAGCAAAGTCGGCATGTTCGCGCAAGCTTTTACGACAGGCGGTCACCCGACGACTTCAGCGGTGGCCTTGCGAAACATCGAGCTAATAAAAGAGCGCGGCATTCTGGGTCACGTGCGCTCGGTCTCTCCGCGGTTTTTGGAGCGGCTTCACGCCCTGACCGCCCATCCGCTGGTGGGAGAAGCCCATGGCATGGGTCTTGCGGGTACGGTCGAGCTGGTCGCCGGCAAACCTGGGAATCTGCGGTTCGATGAAGACGGCCGCAAGAGGATCCGTCCCGTGATACGCGAATGCGGACGCAAGCACGGGTTGATCCCGCGCGGGTTCGTCGAACGCCAGAGCTTTGCGCCGCCACTCATCATCACCGAGGAGCAAATCGACGAAATGTTTGACCGGTTTTCAAGGACCCTCGACGATGTGGCGACTCAACTGAGCGCGGAGGGCGTGATCGCTGCATGAGGGGAGCCCCCGTGCAGGAGCTTCTAAATTTAGATGGCGAATAAGAGCAAAAAACCGGCCTGGGCGTCCGTCAAAACCCGACTGCAACAAATGGATCCCAGGGCGCTGGTCAACCTGCTTGGCGACATTTACCGGTCGAGCGCGGAGAACCGGCGTTTTCTGCATGCTCGACTGCTCGATTCCCAGATGGAACTCGCCGAGTACCGCAACCTCGTGGTCGATGCTGTTTACCCTGATCCTCTCAGTCAGGATCCGGTCCGCGTCAGCGAAGCGAAACGGCTCATTCGCCATTATCGCCAAGCGACAAGCGACATCGAGGGCACGGTTGACCTGATGCTCAGTTTCGCTGAAGCCGGTACCGATCAGGCGGCCGACTTGGGCTACGGCGAGGAACGGTATTTCAGGGCGCTCGAAAAGGCGCTCGACGGCGTCGCCGACGCTTTGGCCGAACTCTCCCCAGATTCGCGGCGGCACGCTGTTGCGCGAATCCACGAAATCGCGGTCCGGGCGAAATCGATCGGGTGGGGCTACTGCGACTACACCCAGGAGATTGCCAACCGGATGAACGCGGCCGTCAGCTCACCGACTGCTGTCAATCGGAGTGGAGCGCGGACTAACAAGGGCATCCAGCCGACGCGCTAGTGCAGTGCCCCAACCAGACTGCGACTCATCGTGAGTCGTTTCCTTGCCGGTTAGTGGCGTAGAGGAGACCTTTGTCGGCCCAAATACGCATCTTTCGGCGGTGAGCAGGGCGGAACCAGACAGCTACATCGTCGGATCTGAGCCGTGTTCACGCGGCTTGTCTTCCTAGGCCAGTCGTTTTGCGGCTGGTGTAGCCGGCCGATCGTCACTCGCGTGCGGTTGCGCCCCAGCGCCCGGGCCTACATATCGAGCATGGCCGCCATGAGGGTTCCCTTGGCGGTCGTGTTGAGCGGATCCTCGGCCAAGCTCACCTCCGAGATGGCAATCGGCAGCTCGGCCGCCCGGATCTCCTTCTCCAGGTGCTGCCGGAAGCCCTTCACCTGGGCGCTGCCGCCACTGACGGCCACTGGAACCGGCTTGTCGAACTTAGGCAGCTTGCGGCGATCCGAGAGAGCTTTTTCGAGCCCCGTCACCACGGCCCGGATCATGTCGTTGTAATAGACAGTGATAGCCTGTTCGACGTTGTTACCGGAAAATCCGTTGAGCTGGAACTGCTCTTCTTTGTGCAGCCGGATCGTCGTTGGCGTCTGCCCGGTTACCGACGAGGCGCTGTAGTCGACGTAATCTCCGGCCTGCGGGGTGCTGAACGTCACCACCGGCAGTCCCAGATAGGCCAGACAGACGTTGCACATTCCGCCGCCAAAGCTGATACCGATACCGGTAAAGCTTGAGCTCTCCAGTTCGGCGTAGATGACGGCCAGACCCTCGTTCAGGCTCTTGACGGTATAGGCGAGCTTTTCGAGAATCTGCGCAATCGTGCGCTCATGGTAGATGACGTCGCTCTGGTTGTTCACGGCGCCGCTGGGAATGCTGAAACAAATCTTCTCGCCTTTTTGCGCCTCGCCACACATTTTGGTCAAGGCCAGATCGAGCATTTGCAAGCTCTTGGGTTCGGCCGGATTCAGCAATCCGGTCCGAATCGGGCGGCGGGTCTCGCCGTTTAGAATGTTGGCGAACTCCTCGACGCGATTGCCGTAGGCGAGAATCGCCGATCCTTCCACACTGAAAAGGATCCCCTCGCGGCGCAGCATGCCTTCGGTCATCCTCGAGTAGGGAAGCGAGATGAAGGCATTCAACTGTCCCTCGTATTGATACGTATTCTCGACGGGCCTTGCGAGCACGAGCCGGCTGCTGCCGACGTCGAGCCCTTTCGCCTTCAAAACGGTTGGTTTGTTTGACATACGATGCTCCTTCCTTGCGGTGCCTAGCACCGGGTTTTGAATCCTCTCTCTCAGCCGGTCTGGCCGGCTCGCGTGGTCGTATCCGTGGCCTCGGGGAAGGCCTGCTGCTCGGCGCGTTGCTGGGTCAGTTCCCGCAGCCGCTCTATCCATTCCCTCAAACGCGCAACCCGTGTTTTGCGAAGCTGCTCAAGGCTGATCTGGCGCAGCTCCGCTTCGCGCTGAAAGCGTTTTTCCGCCAGTCGCACCCCGGCCCAGACGCGGCCGCCGAGTTGGTCGACGAACTGACGATCGTAGCGGAAGCCCCACTCGGCGATGCTCGGCACGGCGAGCCGGTAGTTATCCGGCAGGCCAAGCTCCCAGAAGGGGAACCGGCCGCGCCAGTCGGTGTGATATCCGACTAGGCCATTGGCGGGGTTCAGCGAAACCATCTCGTGGGTGACGACGTTGCCTTCCACGATGCCGAAGCTCTGCCTCAGAAGCGCGGTCAACATCTGGCCCCCCGCTAATTGGGCTTGCGTCAAGGGCCGCTCGAGCCTATCCGCCGAGGCGCCCAGACCGCGCTGCGTCTCGAATGCCACGCCGAGAAAGCTGTGGTTCAGATTCACATACAGCTCGCCGCCCTCGGCCCAAACCGAATGACCCGCGTGATAGGCGTATTCCTGCTCGGGAACAATACGATAGACTTTGCCGAAACGATCGATCGCGAAATTGTAGAGCCCTTCCCGCTGCAGGTAAAGCAGTAGTTGCAGGCCTTGATATCGAATGTGGTGGTTGTAGGCCTTGGCGAACGGAGCGAGATCACTTTCCGTAGTGTGGAAAACCAGGCCGACGGGACGCTCGCGCCACTCCAGCGCCTCCGGCTCGACTTCGCCGTCGCGCGGCAAAACGGCGTAAACTCGCGGCCCAGTGTGGGTCCGATAGCGGTTGTCGACTCGCAGACCGTTGCTGTATAGATCCGCGCTGTCAGACGATTCGACGAGCCAGATCTCGGCCGGGGGGCCATGCCGCGCGGCAACCTCGGCGCGTGGGCTCTCGGTGCGTGGAGCTGCCTCCATCACCCTCTCCTGTCCTGCGCCGCCAAACCAGATAGCGACGGCCGCCGTGCAGACAAGCACGCCGCTCAGCGCGGAGATGAGTCGCCGACGGCGGATCACGGTTAGCCGCCAGCGCAGCAGCCAAAAAACGCAGTGTTCGCTCCAGGGTGCTCTCCGCGGTTCCGCTTGTCGCCCGCGGAAGCGCGCGCCGAGCCACAAAATCCGATAGATTGCGGGGCCGATCGGCCGAAATTGGAAGAACCAGCTGTTTTGCTCCGCTACGACTCTGCAGGCATGAACGTATCGCAATCGCTCGACTGGATCCGAGATCTTGGCACTGTAGCCCACAATCGTGCGGACGGCGGCTCGATTCGGCCATCTAGAGCGCCCACGTCTTGGCATAGCCTGAGCGACCCGTAAGCAATAGAATTGAGCTGGGCCTGTAGTTATGCATATCGGCGCGGGAGTTGTAGGGCTTTACGCCTTAGAGTTCATAAGGGCGAGAAAGGGCGCCCACTCGGGGACGCATAGGGCGTTAGCCTTCATCGGGAGTGCCGAGGCGCGGGAAGGCGGGCCCCAGGCGTCCAGCGCAGCCGCGCCCGTCCTCGACTCTGCCCCAATCGCGGCGTGATATGATCGAGGCAGTTCACCGCTTTCGGGCGAGTCAGGCCACTCCATGACTCCGCATGGCAGCGCCGCCGGGGTCCCGTGCCGGGATTCCATCCTGGAGACCCCATATGATTCAAACCCTCTTCGGTCCGCCGCCGGAGCCTACTGTTCTTGAACGGTTTAAGGAAGCGGCATCGAAGACTCGCGACAACCTGGCCGGCCAGATCGATGATCTGTTGCAAGGGAAGAAAGAGATCGACGCTGAGCTGCTGGATGAGCTGGAAATGATGCTGATCGGCGCCGATATCGGGGTCCGGACGACGAGCGAGATTCTCGACGATGTGCGCGAAAAGCTCGACCGTGAGCAGTTGGGAGATGCCGCAGAACTGAAGACTCACATCGCGCGCCACCTGGTGGAAGTCTTGAGCTGCGCCAAGACAGAAAAAGCGAATGCGCCGCGGATTCCCGAAGTGATTATGGTCGTGGGGGTGAACGGAAGTGGAAAAACCACGACGATCGGGCGGCTGGCGCATCGCTTGCGGCAGGAACAGAAGAAAGTCATCTTGTGCGCCGCTGACACGTTCCGGGCGGCCGCCGCCGAGCAGCTCGACATCTGGGGCCAGCGGACATCGAGCGATGTTATCAAACAGAAGCCCGGCACCGACCCCAGCGCGGTTCTCTTCGACGCGCTGCAGGCCGCCAAGGCGCGGCAGGCCGACTACGTGATCGTCGACACGGCGGGCCGCTTGCACACGAAGTCGAACCTGATGTCCGAACTCGAAAAGATGACTCGCACCGCCGGCCGCCTGGTACCAGGCGCTCCCCACCAAGTGCTGCTGGTACTGGACGCCGTTACTGGCCAGAACGGCCTCGAACAGGCTCGCAAATTCACCGCCAGCGCCGCGGTGACGGGCATTGTCCTGGCCAAGCTCGACGGAACGGCAAAGGGCGGCATCGTGGTGGCGATTGCGCGTGAGCTGGGGCTGCCAATATGCTACGTTGGGGTCGGAGAAAAGGCGGAGGACTTGGTGCCGTTCAACGCCGGCGCCTTTGTGCGTTCCTTGTTTGAGGGCTGATTTCGTCAGGGTAAACAACAACGACTGATGAACGCTGAAGATCACAAATTCATGCGGCACGCGCTGGAGCTGGCGCGCCGGGGCAGAGCGCTGGCGAGCCCCAACCCAATGGTGGGGGCCGTGATCGTAAACTCCGCGGGCGAAGAGACCGGGAGCGGCTTCTACACCTACGACGGATTGAAACACGCGGAGGTCTTAGCGATCGAGAAGGCCGGCGAGGAGGCGCGCGGAGGAACTCTCTACGTCAGCCTCGAGCCATGCTGCTTCGAGGGCCGCACCGCTGCCTGCACCGAAGCGGTGTTCAGCGCGGGGCTGAAGCGCGTGGTCGCCGCAATCGAAGATGCTCACCCCAAGGTATCGGGAGCCGGGTTCGTGGAACTGCGGCAGGCCGGGATCGAGGTGGAGCTGGCCGGGGAATTTGCCGAGGAGGCGCGCAAGCTCAACGAAGCCGTCTTTCATTTCAATCGAACCGGAAAGCCGCTGGTGATTCTGAAATCAGCTTCGACGCTCGATGGCAAAATTGCCGCTCCCGACGACAACACTGGATGGATCACCAGTGACACCGCGCGGGAGCACGTTCAGCAAGTTCGCCACGACTGCGACGCGATCATCACGGGCATTGGCACCGTGCTGGCCGATGATTGTTTGCTGACGGACCGGACCGGGCTGCCGCGCAGACGTCCTTTGCTGCGGGTCGTTACTGACTCACTGCTGAGGCTTCCTCTTGACTCCCGGCTGGTAGAGTCGGCCAGCGATGACCTGGTGGTCATGACGACCTCCGCCCCGCCCCTCAAAAGACGGCAAGCCTTGGAAAAAGCCGGTGTCCCCGTTCATCTCTTTGACGGCCCCCGCGGACGAGTAGATCTTCCGGCGGTAGTGGACTGGCTGGGGCGCCAGCAACTCGTCTCGTTGCTGATCGAAGCCGGCGCGAAGTTGAATTGGGCCGCTCTGGATTTGGGGATTGTCGACAAGGCCCTGCTCTACTATGCTCCAAAGATTCTCGGCGGCGTGGACTCGCTGCCGATGGTCGGCGGCGCCGGGCGGCGCAGCCGCTCGGGCGCGATTCGTCTTCGCGGGGTTCAGATTCTTTCAGTTGGTCCGGACGAGTTCGCGGTGGAGGCTTATTTGGAAAAGCAAGGAGCCGCCGCTAATGAAGGTTGAGTGGTGGCTCGAATCTTTGCCGATGGCGTCACGAGATTTCAGACGGCCGGACAGAGGCGCGGACGGAAGTCCGCGCTCCTCGGCGCAGGTCCATCTCCAGAAAGGCGGACTAGCCCCAATTAGCCCCAATAGTGTAGTTCTCCTGCGTCCCGTCCGCGGACTTCCGTCCGCGGCTCTGTCCCGCCGTCTGAAATTTCGTGACGCCATCGGAAACGATTTGACTATACGGATACTAAGTGGACAGTATTGGGACTAGCCCGCCGATAAGCGGCCGACGGTTGTCATGTTCACTGGAATTATTGAGGAAACCGGCACGGTGGAGGAATTCACCCGGCAAGCGCACGGGGCCACCTTGAAAGTCCACGCCGAAACGGTCTTGTCGGACCTAACCGTCGGCGGCAGCATCGCCGTCAGCGGAGTCTGCCTTACCGCGACAACAATCCAAGACCACTCGTTCTGGGCCGACCTGTCGCCCGAGACGCTGCAGCGCACGAACCTGGGCGAGCTGAAATCCGGATCGAAAGTCAACCTGGAGCGTCCTCTATTGGCGACCGGACGGCTCAGCGGGCATTTTGTCCAAGGCCATGTCGACGGCGTGGGGGAGCTGGTTTCCCTGGCCGAGGCCGGCGACGGAAACTGGTGGCTGCGAATCCGCGTGCCGCAAGAGCTGCTGCGCTACTTGGTCTACAAAGGAAGCATCGCGATCGACGGAATCAGTCTCACCATCGCCTCGGTGGAAGAAGGTACGATCGGCGTTGCCATCATCCCGCACACCTGCGAAGCCACGTCGCTGGGCGAGCTGGGGACCGGCGCCAAGGTGAATCTGGAATGTGACGTGATCGCCAAGCACGTCGAACGGCTCATGGCATCGGTTGAGCTTGAGCCTCGCAGCCGCCTGACGGTTGATGATCTTAAGGAACAGGGCTTTTGAATAGGGTGTTTGTCCGGTTTCCGCCCAGGCAACACCGTTGCTAAACTATAGTGCTGCCGCTCAACAACGGGGAATTAGCAGATGGAGCCAAAGATGAAATTGCTGAAGATTTTTCTGTTTTCGGTGTTGATGGCCGGCCTTATTCTGTCGCTGGGATGCGGGTCCCCCCCCGAACCGGAATCCAAAGTCGAGGAGGCCGAGCCGGCCGCCAAGTCAGTCCCCCCACCAAAGGAAGCCGAACCGGAGGCAGAGTCCGTCGAGGTGGCGAAACTCGAGGCTCCGAAGCCCGAGCCGCCTAAACCGCCGCCGCCGCCCAAACCAAAAGTCAAGGAGAAGCCCGTGGTCGTAATGGAAACCAGCAAGGGAACCATCAAGATCGAGCTGGACGAAGAGAAAGCGCCTGGCACCGTCGCGAACTTCTTGCAGTATGTTGACGACAAGTTCTATGACGGAACCATTTTTCACCGCGTCATGCCGAACTTCATGATTCAGGGCGGAGGATTCGGCCCGGACATGAACGAAAAGTCCACCCGGGAGACAATCAAGAACGAAGCCACGAATGGGCTTGCCAACCTGCGCGGAACCATCGCCATGGCGAGACGTCCGGACCCTCACAGCGCATCCTCGCAATTCTTCATCAACCACAAAACGAACCAGGCGCTGGACAAGGAAAATTCCCGAGACGGCTGGGGATATTGCGTGTTCGGAAAGGTGACCGAGGGCCTGGATGTCGTCGATGCGATCGCCCAAGTCCCGACTGGGAACAAGGGCGGGCATGGAAACGTCCCGACTGCCGCGGTGACCATCAAGACCGTTCGCCGCGAAGAGTAGCCCAAATCGGCAGCCCTCCCGGGGTTCTAAATCGCGCAGTGGGCGGGGTGGCTAGAGCTCGTGCTCGGAGGGCTTGACGCCGGTCGCGAACTCGCCAAAGCCATAAAAAATCGGTTCGTAGGGACCGACGTATGCAACGTTTGCCTCATCAGGCACTTTCAAATCGAGGCCCCAGTAGATGGCGTTGACGATGAGGCGTCTTAGATCTTCGCTCAGCAGATCGACCGACGCCCCCATGGTCGTGGTGAAGATGCGGCTGGTCTTGCCGCTTTCACCTTTATAGTGCCGCACCCAAGCGATCGGCATCAGGGACTTTTCCAGCCTGGGCGGGTCGTCGGGATTGAGGCCGGTCAGGGTCATACCGTGAAGCAAGATCCGGGCGTCGGCGGGGAGGTTTTTTACACCGTAGACGTCACTTGTCCCGAAAACGTCCTGGACGCCGCGGAGAATCGGGTGGTCTTTATTGCGGCCGTCAATGAGTCCTCGCGTGGCTTCTTTTTTATGACGTCCGTGGTGGTTGATCCAGGTTTCGCCGAGAACTTGCTGACCGAAACCGCCCGGCCACTCTTTGCCGCGAAAACTGAATTTCGCGTAAGGACTCCGCGGGTTCCGCTCGTAGCGGAAGGCGTGGGTCGCGGTGCGCAGCGCGACAATCGGTTTACCGGCATGGAAGTAGCCGGCGAAGTGCTTCATTTGCTCGTCGGGAAGCTCGCGGAAACGTGTGAACAGCACAACGAGATCGGCTGTTCCAAGATGCTCCATGCCCGGAATGTTGGTTTGCTCGTCCGGGTTAATGGCTCCGGTGTCACGATCGATGGCAAACAGGACCGTGCACTTGAAGCCGTGCCGCACGGCCAGGATTTTCGCCATCATGGGCATGCCTTCCTCGGAGCGGTATTCTTCTTCGCCCGTGACGAAGACAATGTGTTTGCCAAGGCCGGGGCCTTGCTTGCCTTCGTAGACGACCCAGTCTTTCGATCGAGCCGGGGCGGCGAGGGTTGCGAGAGCGAGAGCCAGGATGGCGAATCGGGTGGTTGTTGTGGTCATGGCGTACTGAAAATGATTGTAAGGGTTTTCGTGATGCCGGGGGTGTATCACATCAGGCACATCATGTCAGTCAAGTTGCGAGATATCATCGAGCGGATAGATCGGCCTCGGCATGGATCCCCGCCCGGCTGGATGCCGGGAAACTCTCACCGGGCCGCCAACTCGTACCAGGCGTTGTACTCGCTTGCGGCCCTCTCCCAAGAAAACGACTGAGCCTTGTCGTGGCAGTTCGCCAGCAGGCGGGCGTATTGAGCCGGCTGGCAGCGAAAAACGCCGCAAGCCTGCACGATGGCAGCCGCGAGCGAGGAAACCATCGCTCCGTAGAACGGAACCGACATCCTCGCGTGGGGTTCACGAAGACCCTGGATGCGCCGCCAGTTCTCGGCGACATCCAGGGAAGCCGGGACCTGCTCGCGATAAAGGAAGCCAGTGGCGCGCTCCGGGTTCATTCCAATATCCGTTACTTGGTCCGTGAGACCGCCCGTGGCCCGCGCCACGACCGGCGTTCCGGCCAGGTAGGGCTCCGTGGAAGCTCCGAAGGGTTCGTAAAGCGATGGCATGACGACATAGCTCGCACCGGCCATCAGTTCCTGGTAGCCGGCTTCCATGCGGAACGGGTAGATCACGATTTCGCCCGGACGAGACTCGGCCAGCCCGGCGAGATCATCGAGAAAGACGGGCTCTTCCATAGCACCGGCCGGGGTCAAGACGAAACGCGCTAGCCCTCGAGGCAACGCTTCGATCGCGCGCGCCAAAACGTCAAACCCTTTTTGGCCCGGATCCATGCGCCCGAACATCATGATGACCGGCACTTTCTTGGGGAGCTGTTGCTCTTCCGGGCCGAGCCGGCCGACGACACGCGGATCGTTTCTATAACCGTCGATGACCTCGAGCATCTTCGCGCGCTTCTTCTCCTTCGCTCGAAGGATGCGCCGGGATTTTCCCTGGCGCGCCTCTTTCACGGCCGCGCCGGCGAATGGCGGCTCGGCATCGGGACTTGCGAACACGCCGTTGGCGATGCCGACGACTCCCTGGGACTCGAAAGCGCCCTGCAGATGGCGGGCGAAGTGCGCGGTCTGGAGGGGCTCCGTGGTCAGCTCGCGGGCGAAACCGCGGCTCACCGTCGATACCGGAGCATCCGTCAACGGGATCATCCGGCCGTAGACCGTGGTGCGGTTTCCCGCCGCCCCCGCCCCGCTGCCAACGCCCGGCCACTGAGCTGGGTCGAGCCGGTCAGTGATGCGGGCCAGCGCATATTCGGCGAGGTAGTGGTCGTACGGATTGTGGGAGGTCAAAACAACCGCGGCGCTCTCGAGACGGCCGCCGAGCAGCGCCAGCTTGACAGTTAGTGCGGCCGATGCCATTTCCCAGTCTTGAACGTGCACGATTACGTCTCTTGTCTTGCCCAGAGCCACCAGCACGCTCGGGATGGCGGCACTCGCGAAGAGACTGTCGGTTAACAGCCCCGATGCCTCCGAATAGGCATAGGGATTCGTGCCATCGTCCCCTCCATCCGCATTGAAGAAGCCGTGCGCGTGCAGCAGGACCCAGCGGATTCCCTTTCTGACATACTCCAAGAGTTCGACCTGGACGACACGGTGGTCCCAGGCAACGTCCATTTGCCTGATGCTCCTCAAGTGTGGCAAGGCGGATTGTGCGGTCTTCAGATTGCTGTGAAAGGGACTGATGATGACAACGTCATCGTTGTGGCGCCTGAGCGCGGCGGGCAGATTGTCGGCGACGGCAAAGATGCCGCCTGCTTTGGCGAACGGGTTCTCGTAGACACAGTAGGCAATGGTGCGATGTTCCCTCGCCACACTACGCCGGGCTCGCTCGAGATGCGCGGCTTCTTCGGGAGTGAACAGGCGATCGAGAGCGCTGCTGTCTCGGGTCCAGGTTCCGAAGACGGAGTCGAGGCTCGAAGAATCGCTCATCGTCCTCGTATTCTCGCACTCATCGACTCACCGCCAAGCGTGCGATATCCTGAAAGATCGAGACGGGATAGGAGCCCATCCGCCCGACTCACTACACTAGGTTCTTGTACCTGCTCTGTTGCGTACCTCTACAGTGAAATTCGTGCCAAACGTGGCAGAAAACTCAGCGGCCGAATCGGAGCCCCGACCGTGAGGGAGGGGTTAGCCGCAAGGGAGCGGTTGCCGCTTCGACGCGCGGCACACCACAGCGGCCGCGCACCCCGTTTTGGTTGCGGCTGGTCCACATTAGGTTCTGCCGAGGTTTAGAAGCGTACACCCGATGAATCGATTGTTGGTGAAGAACGGCCGGGTGATCGATCCAGCCTGCGGTCTCGACGGGCCCCGCGATGTATTGGTGGAAGACGGGCTGATCGCGGCCGTCGAAGAAAAGATCGAGGCTGCGGACGCGGAGGTTTATGACGCCGCCGGCCGTGTCGTCGCTCCGGGGTTCATCGACATTCACGTCCACCTGCGCGAGCCCGGCATCGAGCATGCCGAGACGATCGAAACGGGAGCGAGGGCGGCTGCGGCAGGAGGGTTCAGCTCCATCTGCTGCATGCCGAACACGATCCCGGTCAACGACAGCCCGACCGTCACCAGCTTCATCGTGGAGCGGGCCAGGCGGCGGGCGATCGTCAACGTCTTCCCCATCGGCGCGATCACCAAAGGCAGCGAAGGCGAGCAACTGGCTGAAATCGGCGCCATGAAGGAAGCCGGAGCCGTGGCGGTCTCCGACGACGGCATGCCCGTGATGAATTCGGGCGTGATGCGGCGGGCGATGCAGTATGCGGGCTCGTTCGGGTTGACGGTGATCGACCACTGTGAAGACCTCAATCTGAGTGTCGCCGGCGATATCCACGAGGGCCCGCGAGCGGTGCGGCTGGGGCTGCGGGGGATTCCGGCCAGCTCTGAAGACGTGATGGTCGCCCGCGACGTCATCCTCAGCGAGGCGACCGGAGCTAAGACTCACATTGCGCACATCTCCACGCGCAACTCGATCGAGATTGTGCGGCAGGCGCGGCGCCTCGGGATTCCCGTCACGTGCGAGGTCACTCCGCACCATTTCGCGCTGGCGGACGAAGATATTCCCGGCTACGACGGCAATTACAAGATGAAGCCGCCGCTGCGTTCCAGAGTCGATGCCCAGGCAGCGCTCGAGGGCATCGTGGACGGAGTCGTCGATGCCATTGCCACCGACCACGCGCCGCACACGGGCAATGTGAAGATGCAGGAGTTCGAGCGCTGCCCCTTCGGCATCACCGGGCTTGAGACGGCCGTTGGATTGACGCTGGAGCACCTCGTTCACCCGGGCAAAATTGGTTTGATGCGGCTGGTCGAGCTTTTTACGAGCGGCGCCGCCAAGGTGATCGGACTCGACCGGGGCACGCTGGCCGTGGGGGCTCCCGGCGACATGACGGTCATCGATCTCGAGCGCGAGTGGACTTTCGACGTCAATCAATCCCTCTCGAAAAGCAAGAATTCACCCTTCCACGAGCACTCTTTCCGCGGCGGGCCGGTAGCGACCATTGTGTCGGGGAGGGTTGTGTGGGATGTGGTGAAGGGTGCAGTGGCTTCCCCGAACGGGCAACGCTGAGCCAGTAGGGTCGGCACTCTTGCCCGTCCACTCCAATGTGGGCCAGCTCAGGCGGTACTTACGTGAGCATCGAACCCTTCCACCTGTTTCACTACCTGGACGGGCTGGCCTTCCGGTTCAATAATCGCGAGGCAACAGATAGCGGACGATTCCGCAAATTGTGTGATACGCTGTTCGGACGGAGGGTTAACCTCGCTCAGGTGACCGGAGGATGAGCAAGGCAGATCAAGACGCAGGAGAAAAAAACAAGAGCCTCCCGAGCATCAGAGAGTCAAGGCCTTGACGCGGGCGCTGATGACGTTTTCGAAATATGAACTAGAGAACACTGAAAACAGTCCCACAGTGAAAGATGAGTCGAACTTAAAAGACAATTAAATGCCAGAATTCCACGTACCAGATAGGATGAAGCCTATTGTAGCTAGAATTTTAAAGCTGAGTGCTTCTGATTTCGGGGAGATTCTTAGCGCACTTGAATCTGCACGGCCGGCCCTGAGCATTGAACACTTGGCCGCTGAGGTATCGAAGGCACTCCCGAAGAAATTTAAGGACGCAGACGAAATTGTTCACGCGCTAGACAACATGAATCGTGTTCGGCTACGCGCAGACCGTACTATCGAACAATTCGTCCGCGAAATCGCACCCGCAGTTGAGACCAAAGCCAAATCCGCCACCCCTTTTGACCGTGCGAAGTTTGTCGAAAGGGTATCAGCACTGTTGAGTGCTGAGGCGTTACTGATCTCAGCCAGAGCCTCTGACCTGCAGCATCACTACGATCGCGTTTTCGTGTCGGCTAGAGTAGTTAGTGATGTGCGAACTGTCTTCGATCAAGAGGGAAACGAGATCCAAGGATCAATGATCGTTCACAACCTGAATGTGACTTACTCCCAAGAAGGTGAGTTCAAGGACTTTTTTGTGGCAATGGACAATGCTGATATCGTAAAGTTGAGGAAGATTTTCGACAGGGCCGATGCTAAGACCACAGTGCTGGAAGGGCTAATCGAGAGGGCGGGCAGTCCATACTTTGAGTCCAAAGGGTAACATCATGCCGACAATGCCAATGAGCGTCTTCCAGGTCCAAGAGAGACGGAATCGGCGAATTCCAATCTACCAAGATACCTCGTGGCCTCTTGATTTTGATGAATCTTGGAACCCAGAGAAATCGCTGTTGACCCAGGCGAGCCTGCGAGGGGCTTTCATGGCTCGGACTTGGAATTTCGTCCAGCAGCACCGTGAACAAGTACAGGCGTGGAGGAGGTCTGCCGCAGACGATGTTAGAGCCTATTCTTTGCCCGTTTCCGAATCGTTCCAGATTGCTGTGCGCGATTACCCTGCGATCAGCGTAAATCCTAATGTCATGGGCGGCGCTCCGTGCGTTGATGGTACACGAATCCCTGTCTATATGATTCTTGACGCCGTTGAACATCATGGGTCACCAGAAGGCGCATTGGAATCGTACCCAAACCTGACAGTGGAACAAGTGAAAGACGCCATTGGGTTTGCGAAAATCGTTGTGGAGTGCCCACTTGGCGACGACGAATCTTAGGCTTCTTCTCGACGAATGCGTTGTCCGTCCCATTGCAGAAGCTATCAAGTCTTTTAGGTCACTCAAAGTCGAGTCTGTTAACGACACCCTGCTGGCAAATATCGGGTTTCAGGACGAACAACTAGTCGAGTACGCACGGAAGAGCAACCGCATCTTGGTAACCTCGGAGGGGCGTCTTAACGAGAAACAATTTCCAATCTGTACTCATCCAGGAATAATCGTGATCAAAGCGACACAGCGCCACGATGCGTTGAAGTCAAGAATGTTCAAGGATCTGATCCGGTCTGGCACTCGTCGTAGGTGTAATCACGCGGTGACTTACTTGAGGCTAGACGATACCGGGACAAGGACAGTCGCGACATTCAAAGAGCGTGACGATACGAGGCTAGACGATACCGGGACAAGGACAGTCGCGACATTCAAAGAGCTAGCGCAGTAGGAACAAGCAGGATCGACTTGACAAGCGGGAAGGTTCTCAGCGGATAGCCCGCGACCGGGTTACGCAAATATATTATTGCCTAATTAGCGCGGCCGCGTTTCCGGTACCAAGGGCACGGGCTTGGCGGGCTCAAACAGCCCGAAAGTAAACACGTCGGTCTGCGCCACGATCGTCACGTACTGTTTTCCGTTGACGGCGTAGGTGATCGGTGAGGAGAAGAGCGACTGGCCCAAGTTGAAATGCCACAGATGTTTTCCTGATTTCGCGTCCAGCGCCACAAGGTGCTTATCATCATCGGCAAAAAAGACGAGGCCGCCCGCGGTCGACACAGTCCCCGCCCACATGGTCGTTGGGCCGGTCATGGGATACTCCCAAACTCGCTTGCCGGTGGCGGGCTCCAGCGCCCGAATGAAGAACTGATTCTCGTGATTCGGAGGCAGTTCCCCGCCCGTGCCGGCAAAGCCTGTCTTCGGGATGGGTTCTTTTTCCGAGCTGGTATAGATGTCACAACCCTCCAGCACCACGATGTAGAGCAGTCCGGTGCCGGGATTGTAGGAAGGCGCCATGAAGTTCGACGCCCCGCGAACGGTGGGGCAGACTTCCAGGCCTTCCAGATTGGGCTCGGCGCCTTCGATCACAATCGGACGCCCGTTCTCGTCCAGTCCGCTGGCCCACGTCAACTTGTCGATAAAGGGCGTGCCCAGCAGGAACTCGCCGTCGGTGCGGTCCAGCACGTAGTAGAAGCCGTTGCGATTGGCCTGCACGACCAGCTTGCGCTGCTTGCCTTTCCAGGGCAGGTCGAGCAGGATCGGGAACTCTTGGGCGTCCCAGTCCCACACGTCGTGCGGCGTGAACTGGAAATACCACTTCATCTTGCCCGTATCGGGATCGATCGCCAGCAGCGAGTCGGTATACAGATTGTCGCCCGGGCGGTCCCCTCCGTAAAAGTCGGGCCAGGGGTTTCCCGTGCCCCAGTAAAGAACATCCAGCTCGGGGTCGTAGGTGCCTGACATCCAGGTGCCCGCCCCTCCCCAGGGAAGCGTCTTCGGACCCCAGGTTTCCGATCCCGGCTCGCCCTCGGCGGGGATCGTCCACAGCCGCCAAAGCTCTTCGCCGGTTGATGCCGAGTGAGCAGTCAAAAAGCCGCGGATACCGGAGTCCCCGCCGCTGACGCCGACGATGATGCGGTCCTTGACCGGAACGGGTGAAACGGTGCAGTGGTAGCCGTCTTTCGGGTCGGCATACTGATGGTCCCAAAGGACTCCACCCGTTATGCGATGCAGCGCCACGAGATGGCAATCACTGGTGACGAAGAAAACGCGGTCGCCCAAGATGCCCACGCCCCGGTTGACTCGGTCCATCTCCACGCCCGGCTGGCGGTAGTGCCAGATCTTGCGGCCGCTCACCGCGTCCAAGGCGTAAACCTCATTGTTGTTCGAGACATACATCACGCCTTCAAACACCAAAGGGATCGAGGAGAGCCGTTTCGATCCCTCGATGTGGTAGACCCATTTCGCGACAAGAGAATCGATGTTGCCTCGGTTGATCTGCTCAAGCGGGCTGTGGCGTTGCGCGGCATAGTCGCCGGCGTAAAGAAGCCAGTTTTCGCTGGGGCTTTTCTTGATGTCTTCGAAGCGGACCTGAGCGCAAACAGCGCCCGCGCCCAGGAGCAAAGGCAGTAAGAACTTCGAAAGAGTCACCTATTCACCACCCCGGCCCGCCCGCGCGCTTGAGGCCGGAGGGCGCGTGGCCTGGCGGCTCAAGAAGGCCAGCACGTTCTGGACTTCCCCTTCACTGAGCCGGCCGGCGTAGTCATCGGGCATCCACGACTTTCGCGGAAACTCGACCGAGCGAAGGTCCTGTTTCGCCAGCAGGTGAAGGTTGCCGTCCTTGTCCATGACCTGGATGGAGTAATTGGAATTGTTTCGGGCGACCCCGCTGATCTTCTTACCCCCGGCCGTCTCTATCGCGACCGCTCGGTAGCCCTCCCTCGTGCGGCGATTTGGATCGAGGAAGGCTTCTCGAAGCTGAGCCAGGGTGTTGGCCACTCCGGCAACCGTCAGGTCCGGGCCCAGAAAGCCGCCCCTGCCCCGAATCATGTGACAGCTCGAACACTCGCCCTTGCCGAAAAAAACGGCTTCCCCGGCGGCGGGATCTCCGGGAACGTCTGTTTCGTACGCCGAAGCAACCAGGCTGCGCGTAAAGGCGACCAATTGCCAGATCTGCTCGTCGGGAAGCGGGAAGGGCGGCATGTCGGTACCCGGCACACCCTTCTGGATGGCCTCAAACAATTTGACATTGCTGACCTGGCGGACACGGTTTCCTCTGACCAAGCTGGGTCCGCGTCCACCTTCGCCTGAAGGACCGTGGCAGCCGCTACAGACGATGAGGTACAACTGGTTGCCAGCGTTGATGGCACCGGGATTTCCAACGTAGGTTGATTCGACGGCAGCTCCGCTCTTTTGCAGGGCCGGCATGACATCTTCGTCTTGGGCACAGACAACGATCGCGAAGATCAGAAGTGAAATGACAGGCTTCATAGTATTGCGAGAAGGAGACAAACCTCTGTCCAGGTTAGCAGAAGATCCGGGCCGGCCAGCCGACTGCAACCTATCTAATAAATGGCCATGAACCGGAAGTGACGTCTGCCAGGGAGGCTCGGACAGGAACTGGAAGGGCGCGATCTGGAGAAGTCAGGGACAGTAGACGCGAGCACTGGGAAGTCCGTTTTGGCCACCCCGTTTGCCGCGGCCGTAAACGACATTCGGGGCGTGGCGGGGAGGCCGGGCCAGCTGACCTCAGGTGCGGCGCCAGTCTTGCGGGTCCGCAGGGGAGTGGCTCGCGGGGAAACCTTCGGCCGCGCTCCCAGAGGTTTTCCATGCTTGCAGCGAAACCTTTGCCCGCGCTGCTGGAGGTTTCGTCGTGATCGGGCTGATGCCGGGCTTCCGTTTTCCTTGATTGCGGTTTTTGGCGTGGAGTTGGCTGGGCTTGACGACGGTCTCCTGGCAGAGTTGTCGATTCCGGGGGAGGATGTCCGATAGTTCGTAGAAAGTAGCGACTCTCCAGTCCGAGCCGTTAGGCTCGGAGTGATGTTTTTCATTTTCGAAAAAGGAGAGTCGCTATGAAGAAACGATACCAGATCGACCGCGAACAAGCCGTTCGCCAATTCCACAAGCAAGCCGAAGAATCCGGGCAAGAACTGCAACTGCACTTGCCGCTCAAAGAAGTCGCCGCCGCCCTGCAGCAAAGTGTCGGTGAGTTGATGCGCCAGGCAGGGCTGGATCTGATGCAGCTCATCATGGACAACGAAGTGCGCCAGCTCGCCGGCGAGCACTACCAGCGGCGCCAAGCCGAGCAGCCCTACCGCTGGGGCCGCGAGAAAGGCTTCCTCGTCGTGGATGGACAGAAGGTCCCCATTCAGCGTCCGCGGCTGCGCAGCGACGACGGTCACGAACAACCCTTGGGCAGCTATGAATTGTTCCGCCGCTCCGAGCCGCTCGACGACGCCGTTTGGGACAAGCTCATGCTGGGGCTCTCGACGCGGAATTACTCCCAAGCCGTGCGGGAGTTTGCCGCCGCCTATGGCATCGAAAAGTCGGCGGTGAGCGAGCATTTCGTGCGTACCAGCCGCGAGAAACTGCAGGCACTTTTAGAACGCCCTCTCGATAAACTCAAACTCTGCGCCGTCTACATCGACGGCATTGAGTTCAAGGGTCAGCATCTGATCGTAGCGCTGGGAGTCGCTGTAGACGGGTCGAAAACGGTTTTGGGGCTGCGGCAGGGAGCGAGCGAGAACGCCACGGTGGTCAGCGAATTGCTGGAGGATTTGGCCGGGCGCGGCGTCGATTTCTCGGCGCCGATGCTCTATGTGCTCGACGGCGCGAAGGCGCTCACCAAGGCGGTCCGCAAGCAGGCGGGCAAGACGGCGCTGATCCAGCGCTGTCAAATGCACAAGCGCCGCAATGTGAGCGGCCATTTGCCGCAGCAATACCGCGAATCGGTGGACCGCAAGATGGCGAACGCTTATGCGATGTCGAGCTATGAGGATGCCAACACGGCCTTGGAGAAGTTGCATCGCGAGTTGCTGGAGTTGAACCCGTCGGCGGCGCGGTCGCTCGAAGAAGGGAGGGAGCAAACGCTGACGGTGCACCGCCTCGGACTCGACGATTTGTTGCGCTGTACGCTGGCGACGACGGACCCGATCGAGTCGGCCTTCTCGGTGGTGGACCGCGTCTGCGGCCGGGTGAAGCGCTGGCGGGGAGGCGATCAACGCGAGCGCTGGGCGGGAGCGGGTCTGTGGCTGGCGGAGAAAAGCTTCCGGCGCGTCAAGGGCTACCGCCACTTGCCGAAATTACTCGACCAGCTCGCCAGACTGTCGACGCCACCACCGGCCCAAGCCCAAGCGGCGTAAACTACAAGTTCTGGAGAGCCGCGCGTTTCAACGGAATTCTGGACATGCTCTTCCGGGGATGGGGCCGGGGTCAAATCCGATACTGGATCACCAAAGTCAACACGGACGGGACAGTCCAAAAAGTCAGACGGACTAAATGTCTCGGCCGTGTCCAGGACATGACGTTTCATCAAGCACAGCGTGAAGCGATTTTGTTTCTGTCTCAACCAACGAACCAAGACAACACGAATACCCACACCATGATTCAACTGATCGATAACTGGAGACAAGCTTTCAACCTAAAAACGGCAGTTAGTCGTCTTCGAACCGCCCCAACCTTGTGACGAGACGTCAGTTGGACCCGAGTGTCATCGGGGACCGGCGGGTGAAGATTACAATTGCTCCGCAGTTGCAATATCAGCACATAAGATACGTTCTTTCAATATGTTACAACGAATGCTGGAATGTCCAACTGCCGTTTTTAGGTTCAAGCCTGCCTTGAAGCTGAGCACTCAGCGAAGCTATGAGTGGGCCTTCAGACGTATCACTCCCAGATTCGGCAAGAAGGCTTTGTCTCTAATCGGCAAGGCTGAAGTCCAATCTTTCCTCACTGCCAGTGGCCAAAAGCTGTCAGGCAAGTCAGTTCGTGATCTCCGATGTTGGCTCAGGGCTCTACTGTCATTTGCTGTTGAGTGGCAGTGGATTGAAGTTAACCCTGCTGCCGGGAGATTGCGACTGCCTGAACCAGTCCCAATGAGGTCCAAGGTCATTCTGAAGCCCGAGGATTTTTGGCTTCTTGTCGATGATCTTCCTCAGATTGGCGCAAGCAAGGTGAATTCACCAAGCCTTCAGATTTTGTCTTTGCCATTCGGACCAACAGCCCGATCGACTTGCACAATGCGATGGCTCGGCACATCAAGCCGGTCTGTCGCAAGATTGGCATCACTGATATTGGCTGGCATGACCTGAGACACACCTACACTACCTGGGGCAGAAGAGCTGGTGTTCCGGTTGAGACCATGCGGAATCAACTGGGACATGCCAGTTCAGTGCTCACTCTTGATGTCTACAGCCATGCCGGAGATGACCGGGAAGGTGCTGTTGAACTTATTGAACAATACGTTCAGGCCTGTGGAAAACCCTGTAAAAAACGGAACCCCCGGAACCCCAAAACGGAACCCCTCGATGATTTTGATGATTCTGAGGTGGCGTAAGTTGTTGAAAACAATGGCGCGCTCGGAGAGATTCGAACTCCCGACCTTCTGGTCCGTAGCCAGACGCTCTATCCAGCTGAGCTACGAGCGCGTTGGAGTGAAAGATGACTGCTTGAGGCCTGGTTTCACAATGCTACCGTGCGTGGGGTTGACTGTCAAACCGTGAGCTTCAGTAGCTGCATAGGGCAAGATGAGTTTCCGGCTACAAAACAAGGCGGCCGCGTACCAGCGCGGAGGCTGGCAAGGAACGGAATTGGGGACACTTCCAGGAAAGGTTGGCGTCATATCGTAATCTCCCTGGAAAGGTTTGCCGATTCGAATCAAGAGGAAGGCCCGCTTGATTGTTGATTCAGAATTCGGCCCTTCTCACAGCAATGGCTTCCGCGCTGAAAAGCGGCCCCGTTCTGAGTTCGCTCCAATCTCCATGATAGGCTAGGTTCAGGGGCGCGGAGGACGGCTGGGTTTCCACGCTAGCGACGCCACCCCGACTCAACTCGACCGATGAAGATCATAGAACTCCTCCGTGCCAGGAAGAGAACGGTTTCGTTCGAGTTCTTTCCGCCCAAGGACGACGCAGGATTCGATAACCTGTTTCGAACCATAGCCTCTCTGAAGCCGCTCGATCCTAGTTATGTTTCCGTCACCTATGGCGCGGGGGGCAGCACGCGGCGCAAGACGGTCGAGCTTGTCAAAAAGATCAAACACGACATCGGGCTCGAGTCGATGGCACACTTGACGTGTGTCGGGGCCACGCAACAGGAAATCCAGTCCGTGCTGGACGACCTGCAGACGGCGGGTGTGGAGAACGTTTTGCCGCTGCGCGGTGATCCGCCGAAAGGAGAATCCGGGTTCGTGAAGACCGAGGGCGGGTTCGGATACGCCAACGAACTCGTGGAATTTGTCCGCAGCCGCTACTCTTTCTGTCTTGCCGGCGCCTGCTATCCCGAGGTGCACCCGGAAGCTCCGAACGCGGAAACCGATCTGGACAACCTGAAACGGAAGGTGGATGCCGGCGTCGATTTCTTGATTACACAGCTTTTCTTTGACAACGACGACTTCTTCCGTTTTCGAGACCGCGCCGCCGCCAGCGGTATCCGCCCGCCAATTCTGGCGGGCATCATGCCGGTTCTCAACGTCAAGCAGATCAAGCGTTTTACACAGATGTGCGGCGCCGCTATCCCGGCGATGTTGTTGTCCAAGATTGAAGCTGTTGAGAACGACACGGAAGCCGTGAAGCAAATCGGCGTCTACCATGCTGCTCGGCAATGTGAAGGTCTGCTGCGGGACGGTGTTGCAGGGCTGCACTTCTACACTCTGAATCGCTCGACAGCGACGAAGGCGATTTATCAACAAATCAAAAGCTTATTGCGGGACGAGGACGCGGCTGAGCAAGATAACCAGCTTTCGTTGGCGTTCGGCAAGCACTAGCCCGCGCGGCGGCGCGAAGTTCGGGCATTGAGGCCGAAAAAGTCCGCCAGCCGGGCGGGAGCGGATTCCAACCCCGCCTTCGGCGCTGCTAACGTATAGGGACTGAGTCTTATGTTGGAGGCACTCATGTCCGTGAAACTCTTCCTTTCGACCCTGGCGGTGTCGGCGATTCTGTTCGCCGCCGACCGCCCTTTCGGCCGCACCACCTCGGGGCGAAGCGCCGTGCTGGCCCGCAACGGGATGGTCGCCACAAGCCAGCCGCTGGCTGCTCAGGCGGGACTGCGCATCTTGCGGAAAGGCGGCAACGCGATCGACGCCGCGGTTGCCACCGCCGCCACGCTGGCCGTTGTGGAGCCCATGATGACCGGCCCGGGCGGTGACTTGTTTGTCCTTGCCTACATCGCCAAGGAAGACAAGCTGGTCGGGCTCAACGCCAGCGGATTTTCGCCCGCGGCCGCCGGCATCGACTTTTTCAAAGAGCGAAACCTGGAGGCCATACCGGGCAAGGGTCCTTATTCGGTCACGGTGCCGGGCGCCGTGGACGGGTGGGCCGCCTTGCTCAGCGAATACGGCACGATGACGCTGGCCGAAGTGCTCGAGCCGGCGATCGAGTACGGCGAAAACGGCTTCCCGGTCTCAGAGATCATCGCGGGTTCCTGGAAGGCGCCGCTCTCGGCGGACACCATACCCCAAGGCGCAACAGTCGTTGACGATTTCGTGCGTTCCTACTACCTAAACGGCAAGCGCCCCGAGCACGGGGACGTTTTCGTCAACAAGGCATTGGCGGCAACGTTCCGTCAAATCGCTCAACACGGCCGTGATGCCTTCTACAAAGGTGAAGTTGCTCGAAAGATCGTGGACTACCTCAACAAGCTCGGCTGGCCGATCACGATGGATGACATGGCTTACCAGCATTCCAATTGGGTCGAGCCGATCAGTACCACCTACAAGGGCCACCGTGTCTTCGAGCTGCCGCCCAACGGCCAGGGAATGGCGGCGCTCGAGATGCTCAACATCATCGAGGGCTTCGACCTAAAAAGTCTGGGACATAATTCCGCCGAATATCTGCACCGGTTGATCGAGGCCAAGAAGCTGGCTTTCGCGGATTTGGACGCCTGGCTGGCGGATCCCGAGAAAACCGATCTCCCGACTTCAATGATCATTTCAAAGAACTACGGGAAGAAACAGCGCGGCCGCATTGACCTCGCCAAAGCCGCGGCCGGGGTCACTACCGGAATCAATCCGTCGGTCGAACGGTTCAAAGGGACCGGCGACACCGTCTATCTAACGACTGCCGACAAAGACCGTAACGTCGTCTCATTCATCAACAGCATTTTTCACACATTTGGCTCGGGTGTTGTTGTTCCCGGTACGGGAGTGATTCTGCAGAACCGGGGCGCTCTTTTCTCGCTCGACCCCGCGCACCCGAATCGTATTGAGGGCCGCAAGCGTCCCTACCACACCATCATTCCTGGAATGGTTTTCAAGGACGGCAAGCCCTGGCTGTCATTCGGGGTCATGGGGGGGAACATGCAGCCGCAGGGCCATGTTCAGGTGCTGCTCAATATGATCGAGTTTGGAATGAACGTTCAGGTCGCGGGCGAAGCGGCTCGATTCAATCACAGCGCTGGATTGGAGGTTGCGCTGGAATCTGGGATTGATCCGGAAACTGTGGCGGAACTGGGCCGCATGGGCCATCAAGTCAACTTGACCGGCGGTGGCTTCGGCGGCTATCAAGCAATCCAGATCGATTGGGAGCGAGGGGTTCTGATCGGCGGAACCGATCCCCGTAAAGACGGCCTGGTAGCAGGCTGGTAGCGGGATTACGGGCGCAGGCCCGCACGGCTCAATACGTCACCCGGATGGCGGCATCACTGGCCGAAGGCACAAGAGACACACCGGCCTTGTTGTAGCCCAATGATAATGCCCCCATGAGCGCCCAATAGAAATGTCCCCTAATCTGAGGCCCCCAACTCAAGAACTTGCTCGGGTCGTCTCTCATTTATCGGCTCCTCCTTCGATGCGTGAGAACTATTCGGGCCGGGCGCAGGGCCAGGCTTCCGCGGATTGCAGCAAAGCGGCCTTTTCGCGGCGCCTGCCGCCGCTTTTAGGTCGCTATGTACGTTAAAGCTCGCCTCCAGGCGGTTTGGCGTGGATTGGGGGGCGACGCGTAAGTCGTTTTATTTCAATGGACTGGAATGAAAAGTACAGTTTTCTACAGGAAATGTAAGGGTTTGGGGATTTTTTGGTTCTTGCAGGGTCCAGTTCGCCTTATTTTTGTTCGTCCATGATCGCTTGTGTTTCGATTGATTCACTGCTCTCAGGATAGCGCAGCGGTTGGGGGTGGTTTTGCCTTGGCGGGCAAGATGTGTTGAAAACACGGGGAATATTTTTCTTGAAGTTCCGTGACTGATTCGGGGGATTTCGCGAAATGGGGTATTTAGTTGACTCCAGCGCCCCACAAGAGTACGGTTCAGGCTGCGGGTATCAAGAGAACCCACCACAACATGCAGGCATCACTGGAGTAAACTAAATACCCCATTTTCGCGAATTTCGCGGATTGGGGGGGGCCAGCCGTTGGGAACGGCTGGTTTTTTGGCCCAACCCAGGCCCCGCAAGGCCAGGAGGGCGGTCGTGCGCCGAACGATCCGACTTCCCCTGACCCTTTCTTTCCAATTGAACTTGAGTCCACCAGCGACCGCTTTGCCCCGGCCCGGGCCTCGCGCGATGATCGTTTAGCGCTTTGGTTTTCGAGTCTTGCGGGCCGGCTGTCGCGATTTGGCGGGTTCTGCTCCCTTGGCCTTCGACGGCTTGTCTTCCCGCCCCGACCCATGGGGAAGGGTCAAGAGGATCGATCGGGTTTCTTCTGTTTCCGGGTGCTCCAGCCCCAGGGCCTTTTCGCGGATGGCGAGGGCGCGCCTGCAGAGCGACTCAGCATGCGTGAAGTGAATGAACTCCGCGCCCGCGCTACGGGCTTGAATCGTTCCAGCCGCCGAGTTCGGGCTCCGTCCCCGAACTCCCCGACTCACTGCCGGAAACCGATTTGTTGCAGGAGGCTCTGAAAGCGCGGATCGTCTCGAAGAGGCTCCAGCCGGGCGTCTACGTTGAGCCAGGCCATCGATCGGGACCGCAGCCGATAACCTTCCTCGAGCTTTTCCATGGCCTTGTCCTTCTCACCCAGACCTAGATAGACGATTGCCTGGTTGAAAGGCGATACGTATCGCTCCTCGGCCAGTTCCTCTAAGTCGGCTAGCATCGCACGGGCGAGTTTCTCTTCTCCGGCCCGGCCATAGGTGAAACCGAGCGAGCCGAGGGAAACGGGGTTGTTGTCAGACAGGAAAGCAGCCTTCGATAGCGCGGCGATCGCCTCCCGGTAGGCCCCTTTTTCTTGGTGGATATCGCCAAGTATCCAGTGAGCCCCCCAGAAATTGGGATTCAGCTCGAGCACTTTCTCCAACTGTTGGACGGCCTCGCCGTGGCGGCCGGCCCGATAGTACTGCTGAGCAAGGTTCATGTTGGCGGAGAGGGAAAGGGGGTCCAAGTCTCTCGCACGCCGAGCTTTCGCGATGGCCTCGCCCGTTTGGCCAGTGACTTCGTAATACAGCGAGTACCACAAAAAGCCTTGGGCGTAGCTCGGATTAAGGTCCGTGGCTCGGCGGAACTGTCTCTCAGCTTCTTCGAAGTCCCAGTCGTATTTCAAGCTGATCATACCCAGTACGCCATGGGCCTCTTCAATAAATTCGGAGAGTTCAAGCGCCGCCTCGGCCTCTTCGCGCGCTTGCGGCAGGACGTCGCTTGGAAGTTCGACCTCCAACCCGTGGCCTCCCAACAAGCAGTAGCAGCCAGCCAATCCCGAATAGGCCCGAGCGAAGGCAGGATCTTCCGCGATCGCCCTTTCGAAGTACTCGATGCCTTTTCGAAACCCGCTTTCGGTAATTTGTTCGCGAAAGTATCGACCCGTTAGGTAGGCTTCATAGGCGAGGGCGTTGGACGTGCCAGACACCCGCGTGGGCGCCGCCGGCCGGTCGAGTAGTTTCAAAGCCAGGGAACGGGATATGAGATTGGCGACCTCGGTCTGAAGCTGCAGGACGCTGTCGAGGCGTTTCTCGTAGTCCTCAACCCAAGTGTGAGTTCGGTCGCGGACATCGATCAACTGAACAGTGATACGAACCCGCTCGTTTTCCCGGCGGAAACTTCCTTCCACCGCGTAATCGACCCCCAGCTCCTCGCCCATCAGCTCGATCGGCTTTGCAGCGGCTTTGTAACTTGCCGTCGACGTACGCGCGATCACCCCGAGACGCTCTGGGTTTAGCCGGCCCAACTGAGCGATGACTTCCTCGGTGAGACCGCCGACGAAATAGTCGTTAATGGGGTATTTAGTTGACTCCAGTAGCCACTACATCTTGGGGGTGGGGGTGCCGGCCCTGGTGGCCTCGACCATTGTCTTATAGGGAGCAGGGTCGGCGGCGACCGCCTGCTGGAGGAGGCGATAGAAAAGTTTGCCGCGCGACCGTGAGGTCCGCCGGTTGAAGCGGAACGTGAACTCGTCCAGGTAGTAGTCCAAATACTCGTGACTGACAGCCCCCTGGTGGGTCCCCAACAGCCAGCGCTTTAGCAGAGAGGCGACACGATGGACTCTCGGCAGCAGCTTACTCGCCGATTGCCGCTTCCCGCGCAGCACGGTGACTTCATGGCGGTATCCTTTGTTCTCCAATCCCGCATAGCCTTCCCAGCCGTCGGTGTGCACGAGGCTGCCAGGTTGGATAGCTTCTTCGACAAAGGCTTCCAAGCTCGCCGCTGAGGCATCCGCGATCCGACGGAGCCGGATGCGACCCATACCGCGCCCATCCTCCTCGGCAGCAACCGCAACTAACGCTTTGCCAACCATTTCGCGACCTCGGACGCCCTCTTCGACTCCGCCCACATACGTTTCGTCCACCTCCACCCGGCCGACCAGCCGATTGCGACCGGGGCGCACCATGGCGCGGCGGAACTTGTGCAGCCAGGTCCAGGCGGTTACATAGCTACCCAAACCCAAGACCCGCTGCAACTCCAGCGCGCTGGCCCCGCCTTTTTGCGTTGTCACCCACCAAGCCGCCCGGAACCACAACGTCAAGGGCTTGCGGGTGTCCTGGAAAATCGTGCCCGCCGTCACCGAGGCCTGGTAACCGCAGTCGGCGCAGAGCAGCAGATTGCGTTTGCTGGCCCATGAGGACTGGATCCCACAGCGCGGGCACACGAACCCCTCCGGCCAGCGCAGCTTCAGCAGGTACTCCCGGCACGCCTCCTCGGTCGAGAATCGAGCTTCCAACTCGACGAGGTTTCGGGGGTAGTCCTCCTTCATGCCCCCAACCACAACATATTGTGGCTACTGGAGTCAACTAAATACCCCATTAGTCGTTTTCAGGATCGCCAGTATAGTTGTCAAACGGAAGCACCGCCAACAGGATTCGCCCTGGGGGGGCAGGAGGTCTGGCTCCGGCGTCTCCCTCGTCAGAGCTGTTTGCCAGCAGATACGCGACAACCGCAATGGCTAGGGCCGCAAATACAGCAGCCCATCGGGACCTTGCGGATCGATCCAGTGGTTCGCTGTGGGTACCGGATTCCTTCGAAACACCAGGGTCAGTCGATACCGTCGCGCTCGGTGGGGGATGTCTTGGAAGATTGAGAAAGACCGGGGAGTAGGTTCCTTTGGGAACCTCAATCAGCAGCGGATCGTTCGAACCGGCCGTGTCGTAATACTCTCGTAACTTTGAGCGCAGTCGCCGCGCATCGACCCGCACGATGGAGTCTGTACTGGGCTCAAACGATTCGCCGCGATCGTATACCTCGACCCCGATCGCGTACTCGCTGAGCTTATCGGCTCGGCGAGCGAGCGTCTCTTCTACGACAAACCGCAAGAAGCGGGTCATTCGCTCGGATGGAGCGAAGGGCCCGCTTCGAAGAATCTTATCGAGTTGGGTTCGAACGGCCTCCGGGGAGGTCTGGGACGAGGGTGGAGCATTCCCTTTCTTCATCCCGTCTCCTGATGGATGCCGGACCCTCAAGCCTTTGACCTCAAGTACTGCGACCTGTTGCAGGCCGACAGTTCCACCCTTGTCGGCAAGGAGATTATAGCATCGAGCCTCACCCATCGGGCCGGTTCTTGCCACTCGGGCCAATCGCTGGAGTAAATCAGCTCAAAACGCAAGCTTCCTTCAATTTACGTCCACGTTTCACACGGTTAATAACTTGAAACGCGCCTCCAGCCGCTGCATACTCGCCTTTCATCAGCGACGGGGACCAACCCTCAGGGTGATCGCCCAACGACGGCAGCTAAGGAGACCAAATGACTTACCGAATTGTTGAAAAAGGAATCATCGCCCTCGCGGCGGCCATCCCACTTCTAGTAATTGGGGCGTTGTTCGCCTTGCCCGCGCCAACGCAGCCCGCGCCACCACAGGATGTTCAATTCGACAGCTCAGGGGAACTACAGCCCACCGGATATAGAGAGTGGGTGTACGTGGGAACACCCTTGACCCCGAACGACATGAACGGTGGCGACGCCCCTTTCCCCGAGTTCCACTCCGTCTACATCAACACTAAGGCCTGGCAGGCCTACAAGCGAACCGGCAAGTTTCCTGATGGGACCGTGGTGGTCAAGGAATTGCTCAGCGTGGGATCCAAGCAGGCTTCCAGTGGAAAGGGCTACTTCATGGGCGAGTTCATCGGTCTGGAAGCCGCAGTGAAGGACTCCAAGCGCTTCCCGGAGGAGCCGGGCTACTGGGCCTACTTCAGCTTCGGCCACAGCTATCCCCTAGCGTCCAAAACAAAAGCCCAAATAACAGCCTCCTGTGCCGCCTGCCACCAGGCTTTGGCCGCGGACGACATGGTCTTCACGCAGTACTACCCGGTGCTTCAGGCCGCAAAGGGCAAGATGTAAGGCGGCCGGTTTCCGGGCAAGATGGGCGGCAGCGCAACGAGCGCCGGGCTCACGAGAACAGCAAAATTCCGGCGATACAAATCTTTCGTCCTACCAATCACACACACCAAGCAGAACAAAGGAGAGAGAGACATGCCGAATCTAGAACATGTTGACGACAAATTGGATGGAACGGCCCGAGTGGGCCAGATTCTTGACACCTCACAAACACAAAAGGAGAGAGACATGCACACCAACACAACAAAATCGAAGAGCTTTGCCTTCTGCGCGACGGCTGCCGCGCTCCTATTGATGCTCACATTGCCTGCGCCCGCACAGGCTGAGAATAACGAGAAGTCCCTCTACGAGAGGCTCGGCGGATACGACGCGGTCTCCGCCGTAGTCGATGATTTTGCGGCGAAGCTGTTCGACGACCCGCAAGTAGGAAAGTTCTTCGTCGGGATGGGCACCGATACTCGCGAAAGCTTTCGGCAAAAGAACAAGAACCTCGTCTGCAACGTGACAGGCGGCCCTTGCAAGATCATCAGCCGGTCGGCGAAGGTCACGCACGCAGGCCTGGGCATCACAGAAAGCGACTTCGACGTCGTCGCCAACCATTTAGCTGACACGCTGAACAAGTTCAACGTACCAGAAAAGGAGCAGCAAGAGCTGTTCACGATCATCGACTCTCTCAAACCCGACATTGTCGAATGACATCGTCGATGGGATGGATCGGCCCGTCGGTGAGCGCACGCAGCCCGACCCAGGGGCTGTGGGGCCGAACTCGGGCCGCAAGATCAGGCTCCTGAATCGTTTGGATCAGGAGCTTGATCACCCCGGCTGGGGATTCCGCACGCGAGCAACACGCTCAGGCTCCGCGGATCCCGCCGGCGACAAGACGTTGGCGCAGGCGCTCGCTGCAGATGACATGGTTTTCACCCAGTATTACCCGGTTCTTCGAGCTGCTAAGGGAAAGCAGTAAAGCGACTAGTCCAGTGGTAGAATCGGGCTGTCTTGACCGGCCGCCGATCAGCAACTACAAGAGCCTCGAGCACATTGGCGCGCCGCGCGACGGGAGTTGGCAAGTGTTCCAGACGGATCGATACTCCGAAGAGCTGACCGCACTCTATGAGATCCTCACCGGTACGGCGGATGCGACGGGAAAGAAGTTCTTTGACGCGCTCGTCCGCCATTTGGCCAAGGCCTTGCGCGTCGCCTATGCTTTCATTTCCGTCTTTACCGACCGGGAGCGCAGGATGCGGATCCTGGCCTTCTATGAGAACGGCCAGGTCTTGCACGGCATCGAGTACGACCTGACCCCAACGCCGTGCAGCCGCGTCATCCATGGAGAGCTTTACCACTGTCCCCGGTCGGTGCAGTCTCACTTCCCCGACGATCGCGACCTTGCGCGGCTCAGAGCAGAAAGCTACCGCGGCGTGCCCCTCGTTGGTCCTACGGGAACGCACTTCGGCCATCTGGCTGTAGTCGACACCAAGCCGATGGAGGCGGACGATCGGTTCGTCAAGATCATGCAAGTGTTCGCGGTTCGGGCCACGGCGGAGTGCGAACGCCTGGGGAACGAAAGAGACCTGGAGAAGCGTCGCAAGGAAACGCAGGAAAAAGCCGAAGAGTTGGCGGCCGCTTACCGAAAGCTCGAGGAGGCGCACCAGAACCTGCAGAAGACACAGGCGCACCTCATTCATGCCGAAAAAATGGCGTCCCTGGGTAGGCTCGTGGCCGGACTCGCTCATGAAATGAACACTCCCCTTGGCGTGGTCAAAAGCTTGGCCGACTTGGCTTATAGTGCGTCCCAGGGAATAGGGAGGGCCATCGACCGTCATCAAAGCGCGAAGGAAATCCAAGATGATCCGCAATTCCAGCGTGCCATGGCCCTCCTGCGGGAGAACACCCAGCTCGGTATCTCCGCGGTCGCCCGTCTCGCCAAGCTGGTGGAAAGCTTGAGGAGCTTTGCCCGGCTAGATGAAGCCTCATATAAGGTCGTCGATCTCCACCAGGGGTTGGAGGATACGCTGACGCTCCTTGAGCATTCCTTTCGAGGAAGGATCACGGTCGACAACAACTACGGGGACGTTCCCCCTGTCCCCTGCTATCCGGCCGAGCTTAACCAAGTCTTCATGCATCTGATCGGCAATGCCATCGAAGCCATTAAGGGAGAGGGAGAGATCGCGATTCGGACATTCGTCGATCAGGATCAGGCGGTCGTACGGATTGCCGATACAGGAGTGGGGATCCCTCCGGAAAGAATGGACCGGTTGTTCGAGCCGAATTTCAAGACCGAGGGCACCCGCGTCAGGACGAGCCTCGGTCTGTTCATCAGCTACCAGGTTGTCAGGAAGCATGAAGGCCGCATCGAGGTGGAGAGCCGGGTCGGCGAAGGCTCGACATTTACCGTTTTCTTACCCCTGGAGCCGAAGAGACTGAAAAGTCGGGGACGAAAAGACGGGGGGGGATCGGGGGGGATCGGGGGGGATCGGGGGGGGATCGGGGACAGCTCCCGAACCTCGGAAAAGGACAAGAGAAAACAAATAGGGACAGAGCACAATAAAGGAGCCCGGTAAGGGGCGCTTGTGTGCGACAATCGAAGCGTCCACGGACGCCATCAGCATGCCCAGAGCTGCTCGTGTGGTGGCGGCGGGCGCACCGCACCAACCGATCCCCAAAATCCACCGTCTCAGTCACGGAGTCCCAAGACAAGTATCCCCTTTGTTGTCAACAGTTGACCCTGCAAAGGAGTTGACATTCAGAATTCGTCCGCTTATCCTGATAGCGGTGAATGAAAAGGATGAATCAAAAGGATGACAGGCGATCATGCGCACCGGCGGGCGCAAAGGCGAATGGGGCCCTGCGAGGGCAAAAATCCCGATATCCTCTCAAATCCTAACAAATACTCTCATTCTAAATTTCTCATCATTTAGAATCAATGACTTACGCCAATTCAGAAAATTCCTGATGCGACCCAAATGACCACGATTTAATAGGGAAAGTCAGTGAATTGACTCCGTTTGCTAGCCCGCATTTCTCATCGGGTGGCGAGGCAAAGTGCATGAGAGAAAGCGAAAAGAGCGAAAAGGAAAGAGCGAAAAGGGACAGTCACCTTAAAGAGCGAAAAGAGCGAAAAGGGACAGTCACCTTAACTACATTTCTGGCCGTCATTCACTTCCATTTCGTGAGATAAACTACATTTAGGAAGAGCGAAAAGGGACAGTCACCTTAACTACATTTCTGGCCGTCATTCACTTCCATTTCGTGAGATAAACTACATTTAGAGCTGTGAGAGTAAGACATCTTACTGTTTTGTCAGGATTTGGAGCCTCCTGGGATAGTTTAGGTGACTGTCCCTTTATCTTTGTATCTTATCTTTCTGCCTCACCCGGACGAGCCGGAACGAAACGGAGGGTACATCGCTTCAAAGGGGCCGATCGCGTCGTGGAGGCAACCGCTCCCTCACGGTCGCGGCTCTGTTTGTCGCTCCGGCCAAATTTTCTGCCAGGTTTGGCAATAATTTCAGTCTTAACGTACTAACCACACGAATAAAAGCGGTTCCGCCACGGGTGACCGCCCGGTCCGTAGCGCCGGCTGAACCATGGCGCAGGCAGTTGATGCGTCTGACACAGTGTCTGTTCGATCTTGGGTTTTGGGTGAGCAGTACAAGCGCCGACACACTAGTGTAGTGCGCCAATAGTACCGCAACGTATAGATTTCGGTTGGGGGAGAGGGCCCGTTGAAACGGGCTGACAAACCTTCAGCGGCAGGGCTTACCAGCCGTAAAACGACTGGCCTGGAAACACCAAGCCGCGTGAACGCGGCTCAATGGTCCGTATCACACCGCTAACAGGCACGTGAGCGACTCACCATACGTTACGGTCTGATTGGCGCACTACACTAGCGCCGACACTCGTGCCGACGCTACGCGGGCGCGGACGAAAGTCCGCGCTCGGGCGCAGCACGCTACGCCCCTACGCCGGCCCGGAGGCCGGCGCGGCCCGCCGGGAGGCGCGCGCTACGCCGCGCCTTGCCGTTCGGGTGAGAAATGCTCGCTACAATCTCAAATTGCTCCTCGGAATCCAGCAGGCCCCTGGCTACTTTGCGGTGCAAGATACAGGGTGACGGCTGTGTTGACGGCATTTCCTTGAAGAAGGGGTCACCCGTTGCGGCCCGGTGTCCTGGTAGAATGTGTTGGCTGCGGCCGGGAGGTTCCCGGGCCGGCCAGCGGGAAGGACCCCGTGAAGAAGGACCCCATGAAGAGGAGAGACCCCATGAATAAGACTTCCTTTGCTTTGTACTTGATGATTGCGTGCGCGCTGGCCTTACAACCGGCACTGGCGCAAGACAACAGCTTGAGCTTTTTCATCACTAGCGCGGGCCCCGGTAACGGAGCCGCCCTTGGCGGCCTGGACGGCGCGGACGCGCACTGCCAGAAATTGGCCGCAGCGGCCGGGGCCGGCAGCCCCACGTGGCGCGCCTACCTGAGTGCCAGCGCAGCGGGCGGCAAGAAGGCCGTCAACGCCCGCGACCGTATCGGCAGCGGCCCGTGGTACAACGCCAAGGGCGTGAAAGTCGCCGAGAACGTGGCCGACCTGCACTCAGACAAAAACAAACTGAGTAAGCAGAACTCGATCAGCGAAAAGGGCGGCGTGATCAACGGCCGGGGGGACGAGCCCAATATGCATGACATCCTGACCGGCACCCACGCGGACGGCTACGCGTGGGCGGATGACGGCAAGGATCACACTTGCGGCAACTGGACGAGCAGCGGCGAGGGCAGCGCTCAGGTCGGCCATCACGACCGCCAGGGCGGCGGTGCGGCGCCGACTTCCTGGAATGCCTCGCACGGCTCGCGGGGCTGCAGTCAATCGGATCTCCAAGGCACGGGCGGCAACGGCTACTACTACTGCTTCGCCGCTAACTAATCCGGAAAGCGCGGCTGGTCCGTGCGTGGCACAAGTTCTTGCTGGCCAGGGCCGCGCTGTCCTCCGGAGGATTCTGCATTTCCGCACGACGTGGCGCAAGCTCTCCGCTTGCCGCGTCGACACTCCTGTCGACGCAACGTCGGCCCGGAGGCCGACGCGGCCCGCCGGGAGGCGCGCGCCACCTCAGGGCGGTTCGTCCCCCCTGCAGAATGTAGAAACTCCCGGCGCCGACACTCCTGTCGGCGCTTGTGCCGCTAACTAACCGCCGCTGAACAGACCCTGCCCTCCAGCGCCCACCTAGTCCCCCTGCCCCGCCGTCTCATAAAATGGCTCTTCTCCACGAAATGGCCGGAATTTCAAACACTCGCCAACCCCGGCTTGCGCCACGAAGGGCGTGGTTTCGCCAGGGCTCAGTCCGGCGATCCTTTCAGCGTCCGGCCGGCGCCTAAGCGTTCCCACGTTTCCGTCACCTCGGCGTCTTTGCCGCCGTTCAGCTCCATCGCTCGCGCGGCTTCGCGGGCGGCCTCCTCGTGGCGGCCTGACTCGTGCAAAACCCGGGCCAGCATCCAGTGCGCCTTATACCAGTTCGGCGCGGCATCGATGGCCGCTCGCAGGCTGGCTTCCGTCCGGGGGATGTCATTTCGAAGGGCGTGGAAGGCGGCAAGGCTGTAACAAGCGTTGTGGGGTGTTTCCGACCGCGCGCAGGCACGCTCGGCCGCGCGAATAGCCTCGGCCAGGGCCACCGGGTTGAGGGTCCCGCTGGCGTCTCGCGCCGCCGCGGCCATCGTTCTTGAATACCACAGGTCGTAGCTGATTCCCGGCGGTTTCCACTTCAAGACACGGAAATAGGCCCGGGCCGCCTCATCGACCTTGCCTCTTTCAATCAGGCGCTGAACTTCTACGATTCCTTTGTCGGCGAAGCCGAGCTGGAAAGCGAAAATGACAAATACCGCCACCAGCGGCAGGCTCGCCGCTAAATAGAGCCAGCGGCGGCGTGGCTGCAAGGACGCGGGGTTAGCGCGAAGCGGCAAGGCGACGAGAATCACGGCCGCGGCGTAGAAGTAGAGCGCCGTGGGCACGGTCCAACAAAGGAATTGATTGCCGGCCAGGGGCGCCAGGAACCCAGCCGTCAAGTAACCGGCCAGGCGCTGTTTGCCCTTCACCTGAAAAGCGGACGCGATCGGAACAGCGGTGATCATCAAGAGAACCAAAAGGCCGGGAACTCCCTGAGCAGGTTGTGGGGTGCCGGGAACTCCCTGAGCGGTCAGGGCGTCCAGATACAGGTTGTGGGGTGATTCGTTATAACGGTTGGGGTAAATCCGCGCCGTTGCCGCCGACTGATAGCGCGGGAACTCGGCGGAGAAGGTTTCCGGGCCCCTGCCATGGGTCCAGTTTTGCGCTCCCATCGCCAGCGAGTCGCTCCACAACCACAAACGCACGCCGCCCCAAACGTCATCCGCATACCAATCGGCTCGGCTGCGCAGTTTGCGGCCCCCGGGCGAGTAGTAGAACAGCGCCGCCGCCATAGCCACCGCCGCCGCCGCCAGAATGGCGCGACGGCCGATCCGAGGGCGATTCCATGCCCACACCGCCACAGCCCCAATCAGCAGACCAGCAAGCGCCGCCCGGGTTCCGCTCAACAAGATGGTTAGAGAGCTGAGAGCGGCAACGGCAACGCCGCACGAACGCCAGCGGTGATCGGGATCGGTCCTGGCCACTGCCAACGCCAAGAACGCTACATGGAGCAGGTAGATCGTGAAATAGCCGGCGTGTCCGAGCGTGCCCGGCGGGCGCACGATATCCCAGCCCGGGCCTCCGACGTGATATGCCTCGGGAGGAAGGAACGGATCGACTCCAAAATACTGCAGTGTCCCGTAAAGCGCCGGCGCCGCGCCGGCTGCCGTGATCACTCTGAGCAGCAAACGAATACGCAGAGGCCCGGCGACCAGCCAGCCCGCGAGAATCGCGGCAAATACGAGCAGCGCGGCGTGGGTGACAAGACCGAAGCGTCGCCAATGAGACCCCGCCAGAGACAATTCGGGGCTGGCGGAAAGAAGCGTCGAAAGCCCCAGCGAAGCAAGCTGCGCAAACAGCAGCAAGCCAAACAAGCGGCCTCGAGGGTCCCTCCACAGGCAACGAAGGCCGGGCAGGAAACCATCCCACAGCAGAAGGCCCCCGGCGGCGCCCAGCAGAAGAACAACAACCTTCGGAGTCACGTCAAAGTGAAACGAAACTCCCGGGGCGATAACCAGCGGAACAGCGACCAGGACGGTCAACAGTGTGGTCCCTAAGAGCGCTTCGGGAAACCTTCGGGCGGGGGGCGCCATGGACGAGCATCTTGGCCGCTCAGTTGACACGAGCAATCCATCAGCCGTATGGTGCCTCTTAGGCTAGCACTTCCTCAAATTCTCACCGGGGGCCGGGGGTGCACTTGCAACGGAACAGCGCGATCGTGCGAGGTTGTTTCCTCGGAGCGCTGGTCCTCGCCTTCGCGGGGGCGCTCTATATCCGTTTCTACTCCGGCTGGATCTTAGTCGAGGATCTGCCCGCATGGCCGTCTTATTTTGCCTACGGCGCCGCTAGCGCGATTGTCTGGTTTCTGCTGGAGAACCGCCTGCCGCTGGCCGCCACGCTCGAAGAGCGGGCGCCTCTCCGCCGCTGGGCGGGACGACTGCTGTACCTCAACTTGCTGACCCTGGCGGCGGTTTCCGCGGGGACCTTCTTTTGGCGGGAGTATTCTTTTTCGCGCTACGTGGCAGGGCTGTTTTGGATTTTTTATTCCTTGGAAGGGCTGATGATCGGCTGGATGAGCCGGAGGCTGAGCCTTCACGGTCCAAGGCCGGTCCAGGTATGGGTGGCGACGGGGAGGATTTCCGGCCAAGATATCGGCCGCTATTTCGATCCCGCGCGACGAGAAATCGTCGTGCGCCGATTCGAGAATCCAGACGCGATGTCTCAGGCGTTGGCGCGCGGCGAGGAGCCGGCGAGCACGGAGAAAACCTTCATCGCGCTTGGAGACGATCAACTCGCGTTCTTTCCGGACCTGTTCCAGCAACTTGAAGCGAGGCAGTCCGCAGCGGGTATCCTGCTCTCGCGCGAGGAGTCCGCGAAAGGCGAAGGCAAACTCCCGCTTTTTCTGGTTCCAACGCAGCAGCGAGCGACGGAAGCCTTCGATTACTTGGTTTCGAAACGAATCTTCGATGTCGCGCTGGCGCTGGCGGCGATCGTGTTGATGGGTCCGTTACTGCTTCTTGTCGCCGTTTTTATCGCTTTGCGGCTTGGGAGGCCGGTTCTTTTCTCGCAGTTGCGTGTTGGCAGAGAGGGCGCTCGTTTTCGATTGTACAAGTTCCGCACGCTGGGCCGCGAGGCACTCGAGCGCGGCGATCACGAATGGACGGTGGAGCCGCCGAACCGGCTGGCGGCGTTCCTGAGGTCGACGGGATTGGACGAGCTGCCGCAACTGATCAACGTTTTGCGAGGCGAGATGAGCCTGGTTGGTCCGCGTCCGGAGCGGCCGCATTTCGTGGACCGTTTTCAAAGTGAGCTGCCGTTTTATTCAACGCGCCAGCGGCTGCAAGCCGGCATCACGGGCTGGGCTCAGGTCAACGGGCTGCGAGGGGACACATCCATCGCCGAGCGGGTCGAGTATGATCTTTATTATCTGAATCATTGGTCGCTGTGGTTCGATCTGCGAATTCTTGCGCGAACCGTGACCGGGTTTTTGAAGAGTTTGGGGAGCTTCCGCCAAGACCGCTAAAGCGCTTGAGATGCCGGAGACGTTTGAAGCCTATCAGTATCTGAATCACCTGTTCGGCCGCTGGCGCGTCGTAGCGGCGGCCTGCTCGGTGGCGGTGACTTTGGCGCTGGGCGCCAGTCTCCTGATGACGAAGAAGTACACCTCGACGGCCCAAATACTCATCGAGCCGCCCTGGAGCCGCGAAGCCCTGTCGCCAGTCAGCCCGGCATATCTGAGTACGATAAGAACCTACGAGTATGTGGCGTCCAGCGACAGCTTGTTCAAGAAGGCAGTGGAAGAGCTGGGTGTCCGCGAACTGGATTCACGGCTCCTCTCGATACTCAAGAAGGCGATTCTTGACGTCGAGACCCCGCCCGGCACCAAAGTTCTCAAGATCGAAGCGACTCTTCCCGATCCGGTCCTGGCGCGGGAGTTGGTGTCTTACATTGCGCAAGAAACGGTTCGCCTGAGCCTCGACGCTAATCTCGAAAGCGATGAGCGGCTGACAGCGCGGCTGGAGAAACTCCGCGATACCGCCCGGGAGCGGGTTCAGAGCGCGGAGCGGGCTGTGCTGGATGCGGACGGCGGCAAGGCTTCTCCCGGCGGTGCGAGGGGGCCGGAGGCCGCGGAATTAGAGAGAAAGGCGGCGTGGGCGGCACTGGAGGCGGCGGAGCTGCAGCTTGGGGAGGCTCGGGCCCTGGCCGGCGAGCGGGGTGAAAGGCTTCAGGTGATCGACCCTGGAGTCGTACCGGAGATTCACAGTTCACCGAACGTACCGCTCAACGTTTTCGCGGCGTTCTTCTTGGCGCTCGTCGCTTCGATGATCTACCTGACACTGGAATTCAGCTATCAGCAACGAAAAGCCGAATCGATGCGGCGATCGCCGCGCGTTGCCGGTCATGGCTGAGCCGCGCGTCGCCCTGGTCCACGATTGGCTCACGGGGATGCGGGGCGGCGAGAAGGTTCTGCTCGAGCTGTGCCGCTTATTTCCGAAAGCCAGGGTCTATACGCTGCTCTGGAACAAGGGGAGCGTCCACCCGGAAATCGAGCAGCGGGTCGCGGCCTCTTCGTTCTTGCAGCGACTGCCCCGGGCGTCCAGCGCCTATCGGCTCTACCTGCCGCTTTTCCCGAGTGCGATTCGGTCGCTGTCAATCAAAGATGTCGATCTGGTGATCAGCAGCAGCCACGCTGTCGCCAAGGGGGTGGTGATCCCAAACGGCATCCCCCACGTTAGCTATGTGCACGCCCCGATGCGCTATCTCTGGGACGACACGAACAGCTATTTCCAGTTCGGCCCAGGCCGCCGCTGGAAGCGGGCCGGCCTGAAACTGATCTCACCTTATTTGCGCCGCTTCGACCTCGCAAGCGCGGAAAGAGTCGGCCACTTCATCGCGAATTCCGAGACAGTCCGCCAGCGCATCAACCGTTTGTATCGGCGCGAGGCGACGGTCATTCACCCCCCGGTCGACACCGGCTTCTTCCGGCCGGCGCGCGGGGCCGGCGCGGGGAACTACTATCTAGTTGTCTCCTCGCTCGAGCCCTACAAGCGAATCGAGCTGGCCATCGAAGCCTTCGGCCGCCTGGGCCGCCCGCTTTGGATCGCCGGCAGCGGATCTTTGCGGGGACCGCTTCAACGAGCCGCCGGCGGGAACATCCGTTTTCTCGGGCACGTTCCCGGCCGCGAACTGCGAAAGCTTTATCAGAATTGCCGCGCGCTGATCTTTCCAGGGATGGAAGACTTCGGGATCGTACCGGTCGAAGCACAAGCCTGCGGGAAGCCGGTCGTGTGCTACGGGGAAGGCGGCGCCACCGAGAGTGTCATCGACGGGCAGACCGGTATCTATTTCCAGTCCCAAGAACCGGAAGCTCTGATTCAAAGCGTTGAAAAGCTAGAGCGCAGCCGCTGGGACGATCGGCTCATTCGTGAAAACAGCCTGAGATTCTCGGTTACCCGCTTTCACGATAGAATGGAGGCGTTTCTGAAGTCTCGCCTCTCTCTCAACCTTCCCCCCCGCTCCAATGCAGAAAATCGGCGCGCCGCCTCCAGGTGAAATATCGGAGGCAGCAGTCCTCAAAGGCAGTCTCGTCGTCGGACTGGGACTGGCCGTCGGGCAAGTCACCGGTTTTGTTCGGCAAGCGGCGATCGGCTACGTCTCGGGCACCGGCAGCGACGCCGACGCCCTGATGGCCGCCATGGCTCCGGTCGAACTTTGGTGGACGGTCATGTCGCTGACAGTTATCTTCGGCTTCGTGCCTAGGTTTTCGGCAAGCGATCCCAGTCGGCGATACTCCTTCGGGGGCATCTTTCGGCCCGCGGCGCGCCTGTCGGTTCTGGCGACTGTCTGCGTGCTGGTGTTCGCTGACGCGCTGATCCAGCTATTTGCTCCCGGGCTCGATGCCGAAACGCACCGAACCGCGGTGGAACTCCTTCGCGTGATGGGACTGGCACAGGCCGCAATTGGAGTGAGCTTTGTCTACTCGGCATTGCTGTTCAGCCACCGCCGCTTCGGCATGGGATCATTCCACCATGTCTTTATCAACACAGCGACCCTGGCGGGGGGGGTGCTCGGCCACGCGCGCTGGGGGCCATATGGGTTTGCGGTCGGCTATACAATCGGTTCGTATCTGCAGCTCGTGGCAGCTCACTGGACCTCGCGAAAGCTCGTCCCTTTGCACTCCGGCAGCGGCAGAGTCCCCGGATTGGCGGATCTGCTGGCGGGGCCCGCTCCGATTATGGGGCAGGCGCTGGCGATGGAGTTGATCACGGCCGTGTCCCGCGCCTATGCTTCCACGTTTGGCCCGGGGATGACTTCGGCATTTGATTACGCTTACAAGCTTTTTCGCGTTCCCGTGGCGTTGCTGGTGGTGCCGCTCTCCCACTCGCTTTTGCCGGAGCTTTCGTCGCGCCAAGGTTCCGCCGGGCACCGCAAAACAGCCCTGCTCGCCGCCCAGCGCGGCGCCATGCTCACGGTTGCGGGAGGAGCCGTCGTCATGGCCGCCGTGATGCTGCTTCGCAAACCCATCGTCGAGATCCTGTTCCAGCGTGGTGAATTCCAGTCGGCATCGACCGACGCGGTGGCGGCGATTCTTCTGGGGTATATGCCGGTCATCATCGGGCGGGGCCTGACCGACTTTCTTTCCCGCTCCCTGTTCGCCATGGGACGGGTGCAAACCCCGCTGGCCGCGACAGTGCTCGCCCTGGTGCTGAACTTCGCGATTTGCGTTGCTCTGCCTCCAGACGAGCCCTTGCTGATCGGGCTCGGCGCGATCGTGGGATTCTCTCTCGGCGCGGCCTGGATTGTATGGCACGTTATGAGGATTCGCCGCCGTGTCTGAGTCCGCCATTCGACCAGGAGCTCAGTTCCCTTTCCGCGCCTGGGCCAGCGTGGGGATTGGATTGGGTCTGTATACCGCCGTGATAGCCGTTGCACCGGACTGGCGCTGGGCTTGTGCCGCGATGGCTCCGCTCATCTTGCTTCCCCTCGCATGGTGGAGTTTGGCCGAACCGGGCCGCTGGTTTGCAGGCTTTTGTGTAGCGAGTCTCTTGTTGCCGCCGCTGCCGCTGGCTGTTGGGAACTCAGCTCCCCACGTGGCGATTCTCTTCGGCGTGCTCGGACTGTGGTGCGGACTAGCCCGCCTTGCGGATTGGCGCGTTCGCGCGGAAGGGCTGACCCTGGCGATGCTGCTGTTCCCCGCCGTGCTGCTCGTTTCAATTCCCTTCGCGGCGGTTTACTCGGGAACCGGGGTCGCCGCCGGGAGCTTGGTCCGCACCGGACTGTTCGGAGTGGCAATCTTCACGTTCTTCTATTTCGCCGCTGGGCCGGGGTCGCGGGTTCGCATCGGCGGGCTGCCCGGCATCAAAGGATTCTACTTCGCGGCCGTGGCGTCGGCGCTGTTTGCGAGTGTCGATTTCTATTACCAGTTTCCGCCGCTAGCCGGGTTCGGGGAGCAGTTTGTGTGGCTCGAGAGCGGCATCTACCGCCGCGCGCAAGGAGTCTTCCAAGACGCGGGCATGCTCGGCAATGTGTGCGCTTTCTTCCTGGTCATGGTGGTGCTGGCGTGGCTGCGTCCCGAAGTCGGCCGGCGCATCGCTTCGCGCAAGGTGCTGCTCGCCGGCGGGGCCGTCCTCAGTACGGCGCTGCTGTTTTCGTTCTCGCGGTCGTCGCTGCTGAATCTTGCTGTGGCGCTAGTTGCTGTCATCTATCTCAACCGGTCGCGAATTCGGCTGCTAAACCTCATCGAGCTTGCGGCTGCCTGCCTGCTGAGCATCTGCGGGCTGGCGTTCTTCCTGACTCCCGACTTCGCCAGGCACTACGCCGTTCGGGCCTGGCAAACGCTAACCGAGTTTGAGGTTATGCTGGGAGGCCGGCTGGAAACCTGGGAAGCCATCCTGGATTTCCTGGCCGCCAATCCATGGCACGCCATCTTCGGAGTGGGATTCAAGACTCTGCCCTACTCGAGTTTGGTCGGCGAGAATCTGATTCCCGACAACATGTATCTGAGCACGCTGGTTGAAACCGGTCTGGCCGGGCTTGCAACGATGCTGTTTCTTAGCGGCGCCATATTGGTAGCGAGCTATCGAGCCGTCCGGAGTGAGAGGCCCGAGGCGTCTTTCTGCGGGGCCTGGATATTTTGCTTCTGGTGCGGCCAGCTAGTCCAGATGGTGTCTGTTGATGTGCTGACGTACTGGCGCGTTCTGCCGATCTACCTGTTCGTGCTGGCGTTGGCCGTGCGAAGCCCCTTGGAGCCCCGACCGTGAGGGAGGGGTTAGCCCGCTTTTCTCACCGCGTGGCGAGGCGAAGTGCGTGAGAGGCCCGTCAGTACGAGGCGCGCGCCGCTTGACGAGCGGAGGCGTACTTGACAGTACGGTGAGCACGGCGAGCAAGCGCAACGAAGTAATGGCGGGCTTATCGCGTGCTTCGACCGTCAGGCGGTGAGAAATGCGGGCTAGCCGCTTCGACGCGCCTCATCCGCGTAAGGGAGCCGGAGGCCGCGCCTTGACCTGCAGCCGGACGCCCAGGCCGCAAGCGCATGAGAGTCCTCTTCATTGACCAATACAGCGAGCTAGGAGGAGCCCAGCAGTGCCTGCTCGATCTGCTCCCCGCCGTGCTGGCCGCGGGCTGGGAAGCGCATGTTGCGATCCCGGGTGAAGGCCCCCTCGCGGCAAGACTTACCTCGCTGGGCGTTGCTCTGCATTCGATCCCAGGCAGACGCCTGTCAGCGGGGCGCAAATCCTGGAGCGAGGTCCTAAACTTCATTCGGGATATGCCGCGTCTTGCCAGAGCCATCACGGACATCGTGTCGCGGTGCAATGCGGATCTCATCTACGTGAATGGTCCACGCATGCTGCCCGCGGCGTCATTGGCTGCCAGGAAGGGGGTTGCCAGGAAGGGACCGCCCCTGTTGTTCCATTCTCACAACCACCTGCGGCAGCGGGCTGACCGTTGGATCGCCGCGCGGGCAATCAGACACGGCAAGGCCACGGTGGTCGGCTGCTGCCGCTTCGCTCTTGAACCGCTGGAGCGCCATGTGCATCGCGGGCGGTCTCATCTGGTCTACAACGGGACCGGTCCGCCCGCCCCGGCGGAGAGCCGGCCGCTCGAGAAAGCCGGCTTTACCATCGGCGTCATCGGCCGGATCGCGCCCGACAAAGGGCAGAAGGAGTTTCTGCAAGCCGCCGGCCGGTTAAATGCAGCGTTACCCGATAGCCGATTTCTTATTTGCGGGGACGCCCTGTTTGGCGATCAACAAGCAATCAAGTATCGCGATTCCTTGAGAGCACTGGCGGAAGGGCTGCCCGTCGAGTTTCTGGGCTGGCGCCGGGATGTCGACGGCGTGATGTCCAGGCTGGATCTTCTCGCCGTTCCATCGATCTGGGAGCCTGGCGCGCCGCGCGTGATTCTCGAAGCGTACGCGAGCGGCGTGCCGGTCGTTGCGTTCCCGGCAGGCGGGATCCCCGAGATCCTCCACGACGGAGAAACAGGATTTCTCGTTAAGCCTTCAACACCGGAGGCGCTTGCCGAGAAGATCCTGAGTGCTGTTTCGCAAGAATCGACGCTGGCAGCGGTGGGGCGCGCGGGTCAGGAGTTGTGGAAAGCGCAATTCACGGTCGAACGATACCGCAAAGAGATGCTCGAAATCATGGCCAAAACGGCTGCTCAAGCGCGACCCTAGCAGCACGCCCGCTACCTGTTCTTCATCCCCGGATACCAGGACCGCACCGCCAAAATGCGTGCTTTCTTGGGCGCGGGCTTGGCATCCGCGTAAAAACCAACCGTTGCGTTCAAGCGGTAAAAATAAGCGTCCCCGGGTTGAGCCGGATGCCGGCCCTCGACACCGTTCATGCCCCCACCGGCGACAATCTCGCCCTTGCCGTCGAGTACCAAGTAAATCTCTTCGTCGCTCGCGTGGTGGTGAGGATGATTGGTCCCCCCAGGGGCGAACTCCATGATGAACAGGCTGGTCATCATGCGGGCGCTTGCCAGGACGTCCCGTTTGCTCGTTGTGTCCCCCATCAACAACTGATAGAGCGTTGTCGGGGGGTGATTGCCAACAACCTGTTTTTTAGCATCGCGGGTATTTGCGATCGGCAGCTTGTCAGGGATGCCGGCCTCAACGCCCTTCGGCAGGTGGAAACCCATGACGATGAGGTGCAGAGGCTCGCCCGAGATGTTGACGGCCGCGTGAACCGCGGCGGGCGCGAAGTACATGAAGTCTTCGTCACGAACCGGAATCGTCTTGCCGCGGTAGGAGACTTTGGGTGCGCGACATGAATGTGGGACCTTGCGGGTTTCTTTTCTTGCGATGAGAATCCTTACGTTGTGATACGTTAGGACAAAGGAGGTGTGCTTTGTCCGAATCTCTCGCCACACTCGAAATTCAACGAACCGACATTCTCTCCCAGATCCTCCAAGTGGGGGACCTTCGCAGCGGCTCGATCAGCGCCATCAGCGGCCGCTGCGGCAAACCGAATTGCCGCTGCCATCAGCCCGGTCAGCCGGCTCATGGTCCGAACTACCGCCTCACCAAGAAGGTGAACGGAAAAACCGTGAGTGAGACCTTTTCTTCGCCCGCCCAACGGCGCAAGGCGCAACGCGAGGTCGAGGCTTTTCACCGCTTCCGGGAACTGAGCCGAGAACTGCTCGACGTCAACGAGAAGATTTGCCGGCTCCGGCCCGTCGAGGAGACGCTCACCCCCCAGGAAAAAAAACGGCCGAAACGATCCAGCAGGAAGTCGCCCAAGAAGTGAGGCAACTGCTCAAAGTGATTTTCAGCGGCCGCCGTAAGAGCGGCCCATTCGATCTCGAAGCCGTCGAGACGGCCACTCGCGGCGCGATGCATCGCGCCGGAGCGGCTGTGTTGAGCGAGTTACTGTCCTGCTCGGAGGCGGCGCCCCGCCAGCAGCCCTGCGCCTGCGGCCAACAAGCTTGCTATCACGACACCCGCCCCAAACAACTCACCACCGTGCTGGGAGAGGTCCGCTTTGAACGAGCCTACTTCGTCTGCCCCCATTGCCGCCGGGGACAGTGCCCGCGCGACGCCGAACTCGACGTGGTCCGCAGCGCCTGCTCGCCGGGCGTGCGTCGCATGATGGCGCTGGTGGGCAGCGAAACTTCCTTCGAGCAAGGCCGCGAACAGCTCGAGGTCTTGGCCGGTCTCGACGTCACCGCCAAGGCCGTCGAGCGGCAAGCCGAAGCTCTGGGCGCCGACATCGGCGCTCGGGAACAGCTGGAGATCCAGCGCGCCAAGCAACTCGAACTGCCCCAGGTCTGCGCCCCTGTCGTGCCCGTTCTCTACATCGAGATGGACGGCACGGGCGTGCCGGTTGTGGCAGCCGAGACCACCGGCCGCGTCGGCAAAACGGCGGGCCAGCCGGCTCGTACCCGCGAGGTCAAGCTGGGCTGCGTCTTTACGCAAACCAGCAGCGACGAACAAGGCCGGCCGCTGCGCGACGAGAATTCGACCAGCTACACCGCCGCCATCGAAGGGGCCGAGAAGTTCGGCCTGCGGCTCTACACCGAAGCTTGGCGGCGGGGCTGGAGCCGGGCGAAGAAGAAGGTCGTGATCGGCGACGGCGCCGTGTGGATCTGGAACTTGGCCCACCAGCACTTTCCCGGCGCGGTTCAGATCGTCGATCTCTACCATGCGCGGCAGCATCTGTGGGAGCTTTCCGCGAAGCTGTTCCCCAACGATGAGCGGGGCCGCAAACGCTGCACCGCGCGGCTGTTGAACAAGCTCGATCAGGGCAAGATCGTGGCGTTGGGGAAAGCCCTGCGCGAGTTCTCGCCGCCGAGCGAAGATCTGGCTCGCCTGCTTTCGAGGGAAACAGCCTACTTCGAGCACAATGCGGAGCGGATGTGTTATCCCTCCTTCCGCGAGCAAGGTCTGTTTGTCGGCTCGGGCGTCGTCGAGGCTGGATGCAAGACTGTCATCGGCGCCCGGCTGAAACGCTCGGGCATGTTCTGGACCGTGCGTGGCGCTAACACCATCATCGCTCTGCGCTGCTGCCGCATGAGCGGAAACTTCGAGGACTACTGGGAGCTTCGATCAACCGCTGCCTGATCTCCCACATTTATGTCGCGCACCCGGAGACTTTCCCCGACCCTTGAAGGACGAAATAGATCTGCTCCTCGGCGGGATAGTTCGTCTCGGCGCATTCGCCGCCGGCATCGACGACAATCTCGCCATAACGCGCAACTCCCTTGACGATTGAGGTTTGTGAATCACCTTCCCCGAAGAGCGGACGGTAGCGGCAAGTGGGCGTGGTCACATCCGCTTTTTGGAAAGCCACGTCCGACAAACGGCGGTAAAGGAAGGTGGGGTCCACCGGACGCTCCGCCGCCGAGGCGAACAGAGCAGAGCCAAGCGCAACAGTCGCCAAGATCGCCGAGAATCGCATGATTGTTCCCTCGCAGCCCTATAGTAGCGAAGCGTGACACCGAAACGTGACTGGAGATCGTGTTAGCTTGCTAAAACTCTGGCCGGTTGAACACATGAGGACGGAGCCCGGTTGCCCATCAGAGCTTCCAGCCGGTTGCCCGGCGGTGAGCGGAGATCATCGAGCCTCTTGGCATGATGCAAGAACAGGAGCTTGCGCCTGGCGACGCGCTCAACCGGGCGAAACCGCTTGACTGCTTGATCCTGGAATAGCTTTGCAGTATCAGAACAGCGAAACGACTGTATCAATCTCCATTTTATTACGCATCCCGTAATACGTCAAGCGCAACGCACTTCCGCAGGCCGGGCGAAACTCTGGGCGGCCCCCATCGCCCGTATCCGTCGCAGCCTGCCAGATACCCCCGTGATAGAATGAACCGTTCCTCCCGGGTAAGCCTAACGCGGACGAGCCGCAACCAAAACGGGAAGCGTGGCCGCTGGTGGATGAGGCGCGTCGTAGCGGCTAACCCCTCCCTGACGGTCGGGGCTCTGGATCTGGTTCCCGAATTTTCTGCCACGTTTGACACGAATCTCATGATGTAGGCGCCAAAAAGTGAAGCCCCTCAAAGACATTCTGCCCGACCTGTACCGGCAGGAAAAGAGTATGACAGCCGAAGACGAGGAGGAACTCGTGCGCACGTACTGGCCGAGCGTGGTCGGACCCTACATCGCGCGACGAACCAAGCCCGTGCGCATCCTGAAGGGGCGGCTCATCGTCGACATCGAAGGCCACGAGTGGCGCAGGCAACTAGCTCCCATGGGCCGCTCGATTGCCCGGCGGCTCAACGGCGCGGTCGGCAAGGACGCCCTCGAAGATGTGGAGTTCCGAGTTGTTGTCCCCGCCATCCGCCCCCCAGGCCGCGCGCGAACCGCCACGGGGGCGGAAGTGCCGCAACAACCTCACGATGAAGCCTCCGGGATCAACGACCCCAACTTGCGGCGAATCTACAGGCGTTCCATGAAAAAAGCGGCAGGAAAGTGAATATCACCGAGAAAGAAGTTCGCTACATCGCGGAACTCGCCAATCTGCGGCTGAGCGACGAGGAGGTCGACAGATACCGCGGCGACCTCGAGGAGATCCTAACCTACGTCGACAAGTTGAACGAAATCGACACGTCCGAAGTCGAACCCATGGCACAGGTCATCTACGCCGGGAGCGAAACGTCGACGCTGCGGGACGACGTCAAGCGGCCAAGCTTCGATCCCGAAGTCGCGCTGCGCTCGGCGCCAAAAGCAGGAGCGGGTCAATTCAAGGTCCCCCGTGTGATTCAACGCTAGGCGCTGGTCTGCCTCGGACCCTGGGCGGCCGATTTCCAGCAGCAACACCCCGGCGGCCCCCAGGAGAACGGCGCAATTGGCGCTTTGGGCGCTTGTAAACATAACGCGGACCGGCTGCAACAAAACAGGTTCCGCTGGGCGGGCGGTATAGAGATTCGGCGCTGCTAAAGCTTCTGAGAGCAGTATCTCGAGCGTGGACTTCCGTCCACGCCTCTGTCCGGCCGTCTGAAATTTTCCACCACAATCGGCAGCGACTTGGAAATGGATAACTACAAACAGCTCACCATCGACGAGATTCAAACGGGTCTCGCGGAGCGAACCTTCAGCGCAAAGGAGCTTGCCCAGGAAGCGCTCCGAATTGCGGAAGCCGAGAACGACCAATACGGGGCGTTCCTGCATTTCGCCCCAGAGCAGGCCATCTCGGCAGCCGAATCCGTTGACGCGAAAATCACGGCCGGCGAACCGATAGGACCGCTTGCGGGAGTGCCCATCGCCGTCAAGGACGTCATTCTCGCTGAAGATTTGCGCGCCACCTGCGGCTCTCGGTTGCTGGAAAACTACGTAGCCCCCTACGATGCCACCGCGGTCACGAAGATCAAGGAAGCCGGAGCCGTCATTATCGGCAAGACCAACTGCGACGAGTTCGCGATGGGCTCGTCCAATGAAAACTCCGCCTACTATCCCGTGCGGAACCCAGCGGCGACTGACCGCGTACCGGGCGGATCGAGCGGAGGATCAGCCGCCGCCGTAGCAGGCGGTTTCACACCCGTTTCGCTGGGGTCCGACACCGGCGGCTCGATCCGGCAGCCCGCGTCGTTCTGCGGCGTGGTTGGCGTGCTGCCCACCTACGGACGGGTTTCGCGCTACGGCCTGGTCGCCTTTGCCAGCTCGCTCGACCACATCGGCCCTTTCTCGCGTACGGTCAAGGACTCGGCAACCTTGCTCAAGGTGATCGCGGGGCGCGACCCGCTCGACGCCAGCTCCGCCAGTGCGCCGGCCGACGACTATCCAGGCGCTCTCGACCGCAATGTGAAGGGCTTGAAAATCGGAGTTCCCAAGGAATATTTCGGCGAGGGCCTCGACTCGGAAGTAGGCGCCCGCGTCCAAGGCGGTCTGGACGTTCTGCGAAAGCTCGGGTGCGAGATTGCCGGCATCAGCCTGCCCAACACCGAGTACGCCATTGCTTCTTACTATTTGATCTGTACGGCGGAGGCTAGCGCGAATTTGGCTCGCTACGACGGAGTGCGCTACACGTTCCGCTCGCCCGACTCCGAGACGCTGGGTGAGATGTACCGAAACACGCGCGGCGAAGGGTTCGGAGCGGAAGTCAAGCGCCGCATCATCTTGGGCACATACGTGTTGAGCTCGGGCTACTACGATGCCTATTACCTGAAGGCGCAAAAAGTTCGCTCCCTGATCGCCGCGGACTTTAGCGGCGCGTTCCAGAAGGTGGACGCCATCGTCACGCCTGTTTCGCCGTTTCCCGCGTTCAAGTTAGGGGAGAAGATGGCCGATCCTCTGGAGATGTACCTGTCCGACATCTACACCATCACCGCCAGTCTGGCTGGCATCGCCGGCGTCAGCGTCCCTTGCGGGACCTCCTCGGATGGGCTCCCCATAGGGATGCAGATTCTGGCAAATCACTTCCAGGAAGCCAAGATGCTCAGGATTGCCGACGCCTTCGAGAAGGCCGGAGGATTCCAGGGCGCCTAGCGGATGGGGAAAAGCCGGTAGGTCTGGAAAGTCGTAGCCTGTTTCGAGGCCGGCGGGTACGGACCCGAACTGAATCTTCCGCGGAGGCTGCTGGCCCATCGGGCGGCCCGAGGCGGCACATGGATGTCTGGTCCCAGGGCCCCCACGACCGATTCGCAAACGCCCGCCGCTGCAACTTTTGGCCTCGTCCCACAACCCTTGCCACCACGAGGGAGCGGGGTTACTGCGTCAACCCCTTGAGAGTACTTGACAGATACCTATCATGGATGTCCCCGACTTTTCCTTTGATCTGTGACTCGGCAAGCACCTAAGGCTTGGATTCCCAGGAATTGACTGAGATTTGTAGTCAGTTCCAACATACGGTCATGGTCGAAACCTCGTAAGCTCGAGGCTAGTCTATTATTAATTACTGCTGAACCTGATGCCGGGAATGGACCCCAACACCAAGCGACTCGTTTGGAAGGCCCTTGCGGCGTCGTTTGCTGTTTATGTCCTGCCAGTCTGGCCTCGTCTCTTTTCCGTGTCTCTGTGGGGAGGCGTCCTCGTAGAAGATTTACTTGAGGGGGCCCTACACGAGGAACAACAGTGGCTCGTAGCAAATGCTGCATTTGCTATCGGCTTTCACGCCTCAGCGTTTATCATCAGCTACTTCTCCTTTTCGCGACTCCCCTCTCCGGCGAGGGTGCTGGTGTTCCTATACTCGGCCGCGGTCCTGGTTGTCGCGCTGAATTGGATCTACTTGGTCGTCATCCCTCGTCATTTTCTGGTTGAAGAGGATACGGCAACAGAGAAGACGGATTGGCCCGTTGCTTGTCTAGCGCCACATTTTCGCCTGGTGCCGTACAGGTACAGATCTTATCCGGACCGCTTGCATCTCTCCCGCCGAGCGGAGGGGCGGGTCTGGCTTTCGTCGGGAGGCGCACACCCGAATCCCGGAGTGCCGGAGATCCTGGACGTCGCTACCTGTGAAGTCACCGAACTGCCTATTCCGCGCATCGTAATGGGGGCGACTCTTTCGTCCGTTTCCACTACGGAAGTGGGTCTCTACGCGGTTTACTGGTCACATGCGCTTTACCTGCAGGCACATGGCGAACGGGAAGTGCGGGACGGAGTGACGATCGCTTACGTTGTCGAGCCGGAAGGAGAGCCTCGCCGCATCGAGCTGCCCATTGATGTGCGACGCCACCCGCCGATTCTCTCCACAGACGGCGAGTGGGTTGGCTGGGTCGAAAAGACCGGGGGCTCAGGAGGGCCACCAAACAAATACAGGGTCCAACTTCGGGCTTGCCGAACCGGGAAGATAATCAGTTTACCTCTGTCTGACGTTGGCGAGGGTCAGTATCGACTGCGTGAGATTGATATGGCAGCCGGCGAAGTGACGGTGACGCGGAACTACTCAGCGGATTTTGTTACCGTGGATCTCGACGGTACGCTAGTGTGGGGGCCTATGACGGTTCCACCCGCTGTAGCTCTCCGCAGAGTCGGTCGCGGGTGGGTTAGGTGGCACACAGATCGGAACCTTACTCCCAAGTCGATTTCCTGGGCGCTGCCCAAGGGTACTGGAAGCAGACGGATCCCCGGCGGCCGAGCCATTCTTTCCGTGGATATCGATCCTTCGAGAGAGTTTATGGCCGTTAGTGTTGGCAGAACGGACAACGATGAGAGTTCTCCTGACTGGGCCCGTGCTTCGATAACCCAAGACATTCCAACCGCCGTCTTCGTTTTCCGGGTGCGTGATGGCGTTGAACTGTTTCGAAAGTACTTGCGCCCCGGCGCCGAGCCAGTAGTCCAGTTCATCGCTCCTCGCTACTTCGCCTACGGCACACACAAATGGGATAAGGTGGTTACCGTGTTTCGGATACCAGAGGCGCAGTTGCCAAGCTGGACTCAGTGAGAATCAAAGGTTCGAGGTTCGAGGGACAGTCACCTAAATCAGGCCGGTCCGGGTGTTTACCGGCGTAGCTTCGACGGAGTTCGCCTCGGTGGCCTCCGCCAGCCTTCGGCAGTAGCGCGTCCGTCAGCGCTGAAAGGGGTTTATCCCCTTCCCAGCCGGCAGGTCCATCATCTTTTGCTTCTTATAGCCTTCGGGTCGTACTCTGCGTCGAGGACTCGGAAGAGGACAGCCTGCTGCTGCTGCGAGAGCTCAGGAACGGAGGATACGACCCCGTCTGGGAACGGGTCGACACTGCCGGCGCCATGTCCGTCGCGCTTGAGGAGGGCTCATGGGATCTGGTGCTCGCCGACTTTGCCATGCCGGTATTCAGTGCTCTCGCCGCACTGAACTTAGTGTAGCGTCCTCGAATTAACTGGACAGTCCTTCGTTCTTCTTTTGCGTCGGGGCTGAGTGCGACCAGCCTGAATCTGTTCGAGGGGAAGAGTTTTTCCTGAATCGATTCCATCGTGGCCGTCGATACATCTGTCCATTTATTTGTTAGACACTACACTAGTCCAGCAGGCGGGGCTCGACCTGCCGTTCATCGTTGTGTCCGGGGTGATCGGTGAAGAGCAGGCCGTTGCCATGATGAAAGCCGGGGCGCATGATTACGTCCTCAAGGACAATCTCACGCGGCTCCTTCCAGCGATCGAACGAGAGCTGCACGAGGCCGCGGTTCGGCGGCAGCACAAGCGGGCGGAGGAGGCGCTTCAGAAGAGCGAAAAGAAATACAAGGATCTGTTCGATCAATCGAATGATGGAATCCTGTTCTACGACGAGCAAGGCGCAATCCTCGATGCCAACAACAAGATACTGGAGCAGTTGGGATATAGCCACTCAGAGATACTCAACCTCCGATGCCCGCAGCTTCTGTCGCCTGGAGAAGTGGAACGAACCGGCAAGGAGCAACAAAAGGTTGTCATCTTCGGGTCTTGTACATTCGAGACGCTCTTTAGGCGGAAGAATGGCGCGGAGTTCCCTGTTGAAGTTTCAGCCAGTCGTTTTGACCAGGAAGATCCCACGTTTGCTCAATGGGTCGTGCGAGACATCACTGAGCGCAAGCAGGCCCAACAGGAGTTAATCAATTCGCAACGACGGCTCAGCGTTGTACTGGACGCCGTGGGCGAAGGAATCATCACCATTGATTCAACGAGCACTATTGTCATGGTGAATCAAGAGGTTCAAAGCATTTGGGGCTACGAGCAACAAGAACTCATTGGTAACCAGCTGCACATCCTCATGCCCGAGAAATATCGCCCAAGTCATTCCGCCGGTATGAAACGATATTTGGAGACCGGGGTTGCTCATGTATTGGGGAAACGACTGGAGCTGGAAGGACAAAAAAAAGATGGATCCAACTTTCCGTTGGAATTGCGTATATGGGGTATTTAGTTGACTCCAGTAGCCACAATATGTTGTGGTTGGGGGCATGAAGGAGGACTACCCCCGAAACCTCGTCGAGTTGGAAGCTCGATTCTCGACCGAGGAGGCGTGCCGGGAGTACCTGCTGAAGCTGCGCTGGCCGGAGGGGTTCGTGTGCCCGCGCTGTGGGATCCAGTCCTCATGGGCCAGCAAACGCAATCTGCTGCTCTGCGCCGACTGCGGTTACCAGGCCTCGGTGACGGCGGGCACGATTTTCCAGGACACCCGCAAGCCCTTGACGTTGTGGTTCCGGGCGGCTTGGTGGGTGACAACGCAAAAAGGCGGGGCCAGCGCGCTGGAGTTGCAGCGGGTCTTGGGTTTGGGTAGCTATGTAACCGCCTGGACCTGGCTGCACAAGTTCCGCCGCGCCATGGTGCGCCCCGGTCGCAATCGGCTGGTCGGCCGGGTGGAGGTGGACGAAACGTATGTGGGCGGAGTCGAAGAGGGCGTCCGAGGTCGCGAAATGGTTGGCAAAGCGTTAGTTGCGGTTGCTGCCGAGGAGGATGGGCGCGGTATGGGTCGCATCCGGCTCCGTCGGATCGCGGATGCCTCAGCGGCGAGCTTGGAAGCCTTTGTCGAAGAAGCTATCCAACCTGGCAGCCTCGTGCACACCGACGGCTGGGAAGGCTATGCGGGATTGGAGAACAAAGGATACCGCCATGAAGTCACCGTGCTGCGCGGGAAGCGGCAATCGGCGAGTAAGCTGCTGCCGAGAGTCCATCGTGTCGCCTCTCTGCTAAAGCGCTGGCTGTTGGGGACCCACCAGGGGGCTGTCAGTCACGAGTATTTGGACTACTACCTGGACGAGTTCACGTTCCGCTTCAACCGGCGGACCTCACGGTCGCGCGGCAAACTTTTCTATCGCCTCCTCCAGCAGGCGGTCGCCGCCGACCCTGCTCCCTATAAGACAATGGTCGAGGCCACCAGGGCCGGCACCCCCACCCCCAAGATGTAGTGGCTACTGGAGTCAACTAAATACCCCATCTTGCGTATTAAAGAGACGAGGGTCGGTGAACGTCTCTTTTTTACAGCGGCAGTAAGGGACATCACTGAGCGCCAGCAGGCGGAGGAGCTTCTACGGAAGAGCGAGGCTGACCTGCGGCGGAGCAGCGAGAACCTGCGGGCCCTGACTGCCCGCCTCATCACGGCTCAGGAAGAGGAGAGCAAACGTATCTCCCGAGAACTCCACGATGACTTCAGCCAGAAGATCGCCGCGCTGGTCATCGGCATCGAGACCATCAAAAAGCAGTTGCCCACCAAGTCCGCCACAACCCTCCCCGAACAGCTCACGGAACTGCGGAGGCAGGCGGAGACACTCTCCGATGATGTCCGCCGCATGTCCCACACCCTGCACCCCTCGGTCCTTGATCATCTCGGACTGGTGGTGGCCCTCGAATCCTATTGCGCGGAGTTCACCCAAAAAACGGGAATTGAGACTAAGTTCACTCACCGGAATGTGCGACGTGCGCTTTCTAAAGACGTGGCTTTGTGCGTCTATCGAGTGGTGCAGGAAAGCCTTCAGAATGTCAGGAAGCACTCAGATGCGAAACAGGCTCGGGTGTCTGTCACCAAAACCAAGGATCGTGTCCGTCTTGCTGTCAGCGACGACGGTGTTGGTTTTGACATTGAGCTACAGAGAGGGGAACGAGGGATCGGCTTGACCAGCATGGAAGAGCGAGTGCGGCTGGTGTCTGGGAGATTCTCTGTCCAGTCTCTCCCCGGGGAGGGCACGCGCGTCAATGTCCGGATTCCTTTGCCCAAGCCGCCTGCCTCCGAAGTTCCAAGCGTGTCTAGACAAACGGTGATGCTGCCCGCCCGGTAGCTTGATGCTCGACCTTTCTGGCGAATTCGAACCGAACAATGTGTGCTCATGGAAAATGGGCCGGCACGGTGGCCGGCCCTTGCAAAACCCGTAGTTTTGACGAAAAAAGGGGACAGCCAGCCGATTCTCGCGTCGCACTATTATTGGAAACAATGGGGTTCCACGAGCGAGAATCGGTGGCAGTCCCCTTTTTTCCGCCCGAACACACTTCTGCCACGGGCTGCTAGAAGCGCGGCGCGTGATTTTACAGTGGAGGGGACTGGTCCCCTTGCGTAAACCCGGAGAAAATTGGAATCTCTGAAATTCGACGAATGGAGATAGTCATGGTCACTGCTTCTATCGTGCTCCGGGGGTTAACGGTCCTTTGGGCCATCGTTTTGCTTTGGCGTCTTCGCGAATGGCGGGTCTGGTTTTGGGGAGCCATATCGCTACTTGTCGCGACAATGCTGATGAGCGCCCTGCACATCTCAAGCGTTACGGCGTGGCTTCTCTCACCCCCGGCCGAGGCGATACCTGCAGTCTTGATGATCTCCATTACGCGCTTAGTCGTCGTCGTTGTGGCAGAGCGAGCCTTGGCAGGACGCGCGCGAGCCGCGACAAAACTAGAAGCAAATCAGAATCTCCACCGCCACCTGGTTGAAGACAGCTTGGGGCTGATGTGCGTACACGACCTGAATGGTGTCATGCAGTCGATCAATCCATCCGCGGCCCAAGCGCTTGGCTATCGTCCCGAAGATGGCATTGGCCGCAACATGAGGGAATTCCTGGCTCCTTCGGCAAGACATGAGGTTGACAGCTACCTGGACCGCATTCGCCGGAACCGAACCGCTAGCGGTTTGATACGTCTGGTCGCAAGAGATGGAGGGGAGCGCATATGGTCATACCGTAACGTGCTATACGAGGAGCCGGGGGCGCCACCCCGCGTGTTTGGTCACGCTCAGGACATCACCGAGCGCAAGCGAGCCGAGAAGGCGCTGCGGAAAAGCGAACAAAGGTTTGATCTGGCGGCCAGGGGAGCGAACGATGGCATTTGGGACTTGAATGTCATCACCGGGAAGAATTACTGGTCGCCGCGCTTGTATGAGTTGCTGGGGTACGAAGATGAAGAAATCGGGGCCAGTTTGGATGCATTCCGATCGCACCTGCATCCAGATGACTCCGCCTATGCGATCGAGGCGTTACGCGTGCATCTTGAGGATCGCGTGCCCTACGACATCGAGTACCGGCTGCGCACGAAATCGGGGGAATACCGCTGGTTCCGAGCCCGAGGCCAGGCGGTTTGGGACGAAACGGGGACCGCGGTCCGCATGGCCGGCTCGATCCAAGACATCAGCGATCGCAAGCAAGCCGAACGGGCACTAGCGGCGGAGCGCGATTTGCTGCGCACTGTGATCGACCATCTGCCAGATCTCGTTTACGTGAAGGACTCGGGAGGCCGCTTTACGGTCGTCAACGCGGCTTACGCCAAGTCCGTCGGCAGCATCGCTCCTGACACAATCGTTGGGAAAGAGGATTTGGACTTAATGGGGTATTTAGTTGACTCCAGTAGCCACTACATCTTGGGGGTGGGGGTGCCGGCCCTGGTGGCCTCGACCATTGTCTTATAGGGAGCAGGGTCGGCGGCGACCGCCTGCTGGAGGAGGCGATAGAAAAGTTTGCCGCGCGACCGTGAGGTCCGCCGGTTGAAGCGGAACGTGAACTCGTCCAGGTAGTAGTCCAAATACTCGTGACTGACAGCCCCCTGGTGGGTCCCCAACAGCCAGCGCTTTAGCAGAGAGGCGACACGATGGACTCTCGGCAGCAGCTTACTCGCCGATTGCCGCTTCCCGCGCAGCACGGTGACTTCATGGCGGTATCCTTTGTTCTCCAATCCCGCATAGCCTTCCCAGCCGTCGGTGTGCACGAGGCTGCCAGGTTGGATAGCTTCTTCGACAAAGGCTTCCAAGCTCGCCGCTGAGGCATCCGCGATCCGACGGAGCCGGATGCGACCCATACCGCGCCCATCCTCCTCGGCAGCAACCGCAACTAACGCTTTGCCAACCATTTCGCGACCTCGGACGCCCTCTTCGACTCCGCCCACATACGTTTCGTCCACCTCCACCCGGCCGACCAGCCGATTGCGACCGGGGCGCACCATGGCGCGGCGGAACTTGTGCAGCCAGGTCCAGGCGGTTACATAGCTACCCAAACCCAAGACCCGCTGCAACTCCAGCGCGCTGGCCCCGCCTTTTTGCGTTGTCACCCACCAAGCCGCCCGGAACCACAACGTCAAGGGCTTGCGGGTGTCCTGGAAAATCGTGCCCGCCGTCACCGAGGCCTGGTAACCGCAGTCGGCGCAGAGCAGCAGATTGCGTTTGCTGGCCCATGAGGACTGGATCCCACAGCGCGGGCACACGAACCCCTCCGGCCAGCGCAGCTTCAGCAGGTACTCCCGGCACGCCTCCTCGGTCGAGAATCGAGCTTCCAACTCGACGAGGTTTCGGGGGTAGTCCTCCTTCATGCCCCCAACCACAACATATTGTGGCTACTGGAGTCAACTAAATACCCCATTGGACTTATTCCCCAAGGATCGGGCGGAGCGCTACCAGATCGAGGATCAGGCCGTCATGCAGTCGGGCCGGCCTATTGTTGATCGGGAATGGTCTATCAGCGACAAACCCGGGAATCGAAAGTGGTTTCTAACCACCAAGGTTCCTCTTCACGGCAGGGGCGAACAGGTTGCGGGCCTGGTGGCCATCAGCCGCGACATCAGCGCGCCCAAGGAAGCGGAGCAGAAGCTTCGGGCAGCGCATGATGAATTGGAGTGGCGGGTCCAAGAGCGAACCAAGGAGCTGGAAGACGCGAACGCAGCGCTACAGGCGGGGATTGAAGAGCGCAAGCGGGCGGGGGAGCTTCTGCGGAAGAGCGAGGCTGACCTGCGGCGAAGCAGCGAGAAGCTCCGAGCCCTGACTGCCCGCCTCATCACCGCTCAGGAAGAGCAGAGCAAACGTATCTCCCGAGAACTCCACGATGACTTCAACCAGAACATTGCCGCGCTGGCTAAGTTCTCTCACCGGAATATACGACGCGGACTTTCTAAAGATGTGGCGTTGTGCGTCTACCGAGTGGTGCAGGAAAGCCTTCAGAATGTCAGAAAGCACTCGGATGCGAAACAGGCTGAGGTATCTGTCACCGAAACCAAGGGTCGTGTCTGTCTTGCTGTCAGCGACGACGGTGTTGGTTTTGACACTGAGCTACAGAGCGGGGAACGAGGGATCGGCTTGAGCAACATTGAAGAGCGAGTGCGGCTGGTGTCTGGGAGCTTCTCTGTCCAGTCTCGCCCCGGGGAGGGCACGCGCGTCGATGTCCGTATTCCTTTGCCCAAGCGTGTCTGAGCAAACGGTGATGGCGCCCGCCCGGTAGCTTGATGCTCGGCCTTTCTGGCGAATTCGAACCGAACAATGTGTGCTCATGGAGCTGCCAAGATGTGCGTGCAGGATGACCATGAAGCGCCTTGGCCGGCTTTGCCGAGAACGGTTCGCGTTGGCGGCTTGATTTCCCCGCTCGATAAGCCTTAGCGCGCGCCCTGAAGAGAGAGTGATATGACCGGTACCGGCAAGCTCATGTGGCGCGTGTGGATTTGGCGTCTTTTACTAGGTTTTGCGTGTGTCCCGCTTACGTTCGGGCAAGTCCACATCTCAGCGGGCGACATTACAGGGACCGTGCTCGATGAAACGGGAGCGGCGATCCCCGGCGTCACCATAGTGGTGTTTGACTCTGATCGGGGTATCCGTCGCCGGACACAAGGTGACGGAGCCGGAAGGTTTCACGTACCCACACTTCCCCCCGGTTTGTATACGGTTCAGTTTGAAACTTCCTCCTTTTCGACAAGAAGACTGGAAAACGTCGAGGTTCGCGTCGGCGACACGGTCATTCTGCGGCCCGAACTGACAGTGGCGCCGGCGGAATTCGTGTTGCTTGTGGAGGGAGAGATGGGAAATGCGGTGGAAACGGAGCGCACCCAGCAAGCGGACCTGATCGATTCCGTGCGCATTCGCAACCTCCCTATCAACCGCCGAGACTATCTCGGTCTAGCATTGCTCTCCCCCGGTGTGGTCGAAAGCAACAACCTGGTGGATGACACCGACTATCGGGTACCTCAGACACCACAATCCGGCCTCAGCATCGGCGGTAACAACGGACGCGGAAACGCCTTTACGATCGACGGTGTGACAAACTATTACAACTCCGGCGGAGTCCGGCCGTCGGTGAGTCAAGAAGCGGTGCGAGAGTTTCAAATCAATCGCAACAGCTTCTCAGCCGAACTCGGTGGAGCCGTCGGGGGCGCGATCAACATTGTGACGAGATCGGGCAGCAACGACGTCCAGGGAAACTTCTTCGGGTTTCTGCGGCATCGAGACATCCAAGCCCGCAACTTCTTCGATCCGGACAAATCCGCCTTTACGCGGGGGCAGTACGGCGCCACGGTCGGCGGGCCGTTAGTCCACGATCAGACTCACTTCTTCCTGGCATTTGAACGCCTGGACCGGCACGAGAGTGCGTTCGTGCCCATCCTGCAGGACCGCAGCATCTTCGGACGTTTGCCCTCCTCGCAACAGCAGCTTGTGGATTTCTTCGATGCAAGCGGATCACCGCAATTGGGCGCTCTTGCAGCCGCCATGCGGCAAGCACTCACAACCACCAATTTCCCGGGGACCCTAGCGCTGTTTGACCAAAATAGCGGTACGTTTCCTCTCTCGGAAGACCGCACGCAGTTTCTCATTCGACTGGACCATCGGTTCAGCGAGGGGCACACCTTGTTTGTCCGTGGAAATCTCACCGATGGGTTCAACGAAAATGCCCAGTTCGGAGCGCTAGTCGGCTTCAATCGCAGCCGTAATCTAGATCTCTTTGACGGAACTTGGATGCTGAGTGACACACATCTTCTCGGCCAGAGCTGGGTCAGTGAAACCCGTGCCGCTTTCGGGTATAACCGGTTTGGAGTGTTCCCGATCGATTCCTTTGGCCCAGCGATCGAGATCACCGGCTTTGGATCGTTCGGCAGGGATCTGCTGTTGCCTTCTGAAGTCATCGAACGCCAGTGGCAGCTTCAGCAAAACTTCACGCATTTCTCTGGTAAACATGTCGTGAAGTTTGGAGCCGACTTGAATCCGGTTCGGGACACCGCCCGAAACGAGGTGTTTTTCGGCGGCCGTTTCAGCTTCGGAGAAGCCGTTCCGCTAGCGGCCATTCTCAACAGCGCTGCCGGCGACCCCGATTTTGCAAGCGGGCTGATGTCCACCCTGTCCAACATTGGACAGCCGCGTCTGGCCATGAATGTTCTGCAACCCATCAGCGCTTTGCAAGCGTTCAACCTCGGTCTGCCGACCTTTTATCAGCAGGGGTTTGGCGATCCCAATTGGCGCGGTAAGTTTCATCGCTACAGTTTTTTCGTACAAGAGAGCTTTCGCGCTCATCCCCGTCTGACTCTAAATCTTGGTGCCCGCTACGAACTGGAGTTGAAAAATAAGGGATTTCCGCTTGACCGTAACAATCTCGGGCCGCGGTTCGGCTTCTCATGGGCGGCGACAGATGACCGAAAAACCGTGGTTCGAGGTGGATATGGTCTTTTCTACTCGCAGATCAATGGTCAGATCGTCAGCGTTTCGGACGTCCTGGGCAGCAATCAGATCCAACAGGTGTTCGTCCCTCTGTCCGGACTTCCGGGGTTCGCAAATCCCCTAACCGGCCGGCCGCTATCGTCGGCCGACATTCTTCCAGACCTTGACGGCCCAAGAAGTTATCGGCCGCCGCGGCATTACCCCTGATGATCTCGCTCAATTCGGCGTTCAGGTTGTGCCGGATCTGCCCTTTCGCGTTGTCACGCGTGTGGAGCCGGACTACGTGAATCCCTACGCACAACAGGCGAGTTTCGAGGTTGAACGCGCCGTGGGGAACCTGACCGTTTCGGCTGCTTACAATTTTAATCGGGCACTCCACCTTCCCCGGTCTCGAGACCACAACTTGTTTTTGGCGGGCGAAACGGAGACGGGACTGCCGCAATTCGGATTCGTCAATCCCTTGCTCCTGCAAGACAATGTTTACGAGGCTGCGGCAAACTCTTTTTATCACGCGCTCATTCTGCAAACTAGAAGGAGGTTTGGAAGGCATTACTCCTTCAACGCCCATTACACCTGGAGCAAAGCCATTGACGAAGTGACCGACTTTAACACGGATTTTCAGCCGCACAATCAGCTGGATGCGAGAGCAGGGCGCGCCTTGTCCCCTTTTCACCAAGCACACCGCTTCGTTGTCAGTGCTGTCATAGAATCGCCCTGGGCCGCCGGCCGCCGGGAGAAACTTCGAGACAAGTTGTTGGGTGACTTCATGGTTTCGCCGGTAGTCATTGCCAGCTCGTCACGACCCTTCAACGTCCTCGCCGGTTTCGACAACCTGAACGACCGTCACAGCACTACGCATCGACCTCATGGGGCAGGCCGGAACATTGGAATCGGTCCGAGTTTTGCGACGTTCGACCTGCGAATCTCTCGAAAGTTTCCGTGGGGGAGTGAGCGCAAACGTAGCGTCGAATTCATCGCCGAAGTGTTCAACCTGATGAACCACACGAATTTTCGGAGTCTGAATAACGTCGTCGGCGACCTGGGAGTCGACGACCTTCCCAAGCCGCTGGTGGGGCGGAGCGGCAATCCCACGGAACCGTTGTCATTCAGTTCCGCCTTCAATCCTCGGCAGTTTCAATTCGGGCTCAAGATCCATTACTGACCCAACTTGAAGATCCCTGTTGGCCACACAACCGTAGTTCCAGCGAAGGCAGGCATCCGTTCCGAAACCCGGCGGGGTAACTTCCTCAGGAACTACCTCTCAGTTTGTGGTGGCCTCGACGGGAACGAGTTGAAACCCGAGGGTGCGAGCTCGGGCTCGGGGCTTGCTCTCGACGCGGCGGCTGTAACGAGCTTGCTGGCGGGCAAAGATACTCTCATCGCAAGAGGCCAAGCGCTTTGGGACGAAACGGGAACTGCGGTCCGCATGGCCGGCTCGAACCAAGACATCAGCTTTGTACGTTCCATGGGACAGGCTCCTAGGGAGGACTACTGTAGAAGCCAATGCAATTGATGTTCCGCCCGTAGCACGAGAAGGGCTTCCTCAAGCGTGCCCGCTGCCAAGTCTCCACATCCAAACACCTCGAACTGCCCTTACACTTATCCGAGAGGAGCCCGGAAACCAGGGGTTTACCTAGGTCACATTCGTTCGCTGGGATGCTAAGATGTGCGGGTAGGATGACCGTGAAGCGCCCCCGCGTACTGTTGGCTGACGACCACACTCTCCTTTTGGAGGCGTTCCGGAATCTATTGGAACCCGAATTCGAAATCGTTGGCGCAGTCGAGGACGGACGTGCTCTTCTGTCGGCCGCCGCGAAGTTGAACCCGATATCATCCTGCTGGACATCTCGATGCCGCTTCTCAACGGCCTCGAGGCCGCCCGCTGGCTCAGGAAACAGAGACCGCACATCAAGGTGATCTTTCTGACCATGCACGCGGACCCGACCTACGTCACTGAGGCCCTGCGTGAGGGAGCCAGCGGCTACCTCCTTAAACGCTCGGCCGCCTCCGAACTGGTCACGGCGATCCGAGAAGTGCTTGAGGGCCGGGTCTATGTAACGCCACTAGTGACCAAGGGCATGGTGGAATCGCTATTGGAGGGCCCGCCCAAGCCCAAGGCCCTGACGCCGCGCCAACGGGAAGTGCTGCAGTTAACGGCGGAGGGGCACGCCGTGAAGAGCATCGCTAGCATTTTGAATATATCCTCCAGAACCGTGGAATTCCACCAGGCCCGGATCAAGAAAGCCCTGGGAGCTTTTAGCACCGCTGAGTTGACTCAGTATGCCATCAAACATGGCATCATCTCGGCCTAAAAGCCTGCCTCTAGCTCCCTCCCCTTTTGTGCCGCAAGTTCCTTGCGGGTTACGTGAATCCACGTACGATTGCTTGCCGGACACCCTGGATACCGCGGTGATACCGTAGATTGTTTCGTTAGTACTAGTATTATCCTCAGTTCCCAAGGGTCACCTCCTGGTGACATACTCCTGGTGACATGACATGACATACTACTGTCGAAGTTGCAAACAAGGAGTGACGCATGGCACTGACATCAACGAATTTCATGATTCCGAAAAACGACGCTCCTGATCCGGCGTTACAAAGGCTCGCGGGCGCGGTCTTCATTCAAGCTCTGGAGGATCTGACGCGTGGTTCGAAGCGTTCGCGAGAAGATGCCCTGAACTGGATGCTCAGCCGCACAACGGATGGCTTCAACTTTAAGCTGTGCTGCGATCTGCTGGGACGACAACCCACGGACGTGTTGCAAAGAGTACAGCGATTCTTCTTCATTCCGACCAGCGCGACTACTTCTCATGCGTCATGCGCGAAATCTTTGTCCTACTTCCTGATGTAACCAGCCATCGCGATAACGACAGGCATTTCGCCCGCGAAAGAGAGGTAACGAGCAATGAGGTCAAAGGCCGGAATACGCTGTTGCAATGATTGAACCTGAATTATGCATTGCGGGGTGCACCTGAGGAGGGCTGAGCCGCAAGGGACCATTGGGGAACGCCCGAAAACATGGGGTAAAAAGGTAGGCTGGCAAAGATTCCAGCTTCACCAGCCAACCCAAAGGAGGTCACCCAAATGGTTACCAAGCGAAAACAGCATAGCTCCCAAAGGGCCGTCAAACAAGGCCCAGCCGTGACGGTCTCGCAGCCCAATAAAATCGGGGCATCCACGCCTTGACAACTTCCGCGGCAGGAAGCCGACTCCCTACGGCGGCTTGCCGCCGGTAGTCGAGAGGGCGTTGATCTGAGAGCCTGGCTATGCGCTATGCATAAAATTTTATGCACTGGCCGCAACGTACTGGAAACACGCCACTTCGGAGCGGGGTTTTGCCGACGCGGATTCTGGGCGGGAGGGGAAACCGGGGACGGAGAAGCCAAAAGACCAGTTGCCGAGCTCCCACCTTACGACGGCCGTCAAGCCGCTACGAACGCAGCCGCACTCGCAAAGCGAATCTGTGCATAATTCAGGTTGAACAAAACGATCGATCCCGTTCGGTTGACCCCATCTTGTGCATCGAACCGGGCATGCCTGGTGTACTAGGCAAGCTGATCTCGCTCGTGGAACCCCATTGTTTCCAACACTAGTGCGACCAGAAAATCGTTGGGTGTACCCTTTTTTCGCGTAGTCGGACTTGCACCACGGGCTGCTAGCTCCACTCCCCTCTTGTGCCGCAAGTTCCTTGCGGGTTGGGTGAATCCACGTAGGACTGCTTGCAGGATACCCTGGATGCCGTAGTGATACCGCACGTAGATTGTTTCGTTAGTACTAGTATAATCCACAGTTCCCAAGGGTCACCTGCTGCTGACATACTATCTTGCAGATCATGAGTTGTAAGGCTGGAAAACTACGAGAGCGGCTGGGAGCCTGCCAAATTCTGCCCCCCCTGCACAAAAAAACAACGTGGGTCGCACATTCGCCATAGAGCGATCGACCGGGGGGCCAAGCAATGCTGAGCCAGAGACGTTTGACACAGTTTTCGCGGAACCGACGAACTGATCGGAACTCGCCGACAGCTCCGAGGCAGGCCAACAGGAGCGCTCGTGCGGGAGTAGAAGCGCCCAGTTCGCGTCCCAAGATCCGCCTCGCACTAGCGGACGACCACCCGATTTTTCGCGACGCTCTCCACCGTTTGCTTTCGCTGGAAGCGGATTTCGAGGTGGTCGCCGAGGCCAGTGACGGCGACGAAGTGATTGAGGCGCTTCAGAAGCATCAGCCTGACGTTTTGCTGCTTGACCTAATGATGCCCAGGCTAGACGGGTTGTCGGTGCTGCAGCTTCTGCGGTCCCATCATTTCAAGACCAAGACCATTGTGCTGACCGCTTCAGAGGACCGAGCCTACTACACTCTGGCCATGAAATATGGAGCGGCCGGGATCGTAGCCAAAAAAGAGGTGCCAGGTTTTCTGGTTGAAGGCATCCGCAGGGTCCAGCGGGGTGAGATGTGTCTGGATGACAAAACGATGGTCATGGTGATGCGGCAGTTTTCGGCTCCAACGGGAGAGCCCCCATCGCTAATAAGGCTGCAGATCGAAACCGAGCTGCATCAGACCCTTGAACGCCAGGAGTTCCGCATTGACTACCAGCCCATTGTGTCACTCCAGACCGGCCAAATAGACGGTTTTGAGGCCCTGCTGCGCTGGGACCACCCGGTACATGGGCTCATTCCCCCAACGGAGTTCATCCCGGTAGCGGAAGAAACGGGTCTGATTGTACCGATCGGCGAGTGGGTGCTGCGAACAGTCTGCGCCCAGGCGAGTGCTTGGGCGGCCGGAGGATATCCACATCTCCGCGCCTCGATCAACCTCTCGCCACGCCAGCTCAACCAAGAAAGGTTGGTGGAATCCGTGGCCCGGGCTTTGCAAGACACTGGTCTGGCCCCCCATCTGCTGCAACTGGAACTCACGGAAAGCAAGTTCATGGACGATGTTGAAAAAAGTGTCAGAACATTCACTGAATTGAGTTCGATGGGAGTACGCATTGCGCTCGATGACTTTGGAACCGGCGCTTCCTCGCTGAGTTACTTGCGATCCCTGCCAGTGCACACCTTGAAATGGATGGCAGTTTTTTGCGTGAGGTCGGCGACAATCCAGATGCCGCCGGAATCGTGTCAGCCATTATTGATCTGGCTCACAACCTGAGGCTCACGGTCGTTGCTGAGTGTGTTGCAACAGATGAGCAACTGAGGTTCTTGCGTTCGCGTCGCTGCGACGCGATTCAGGGCAGTCTTTTCAGCTGGCCGGTGCCCCCCGAGACATTTACCAGCCTGCTGCAAGCGGGGCGACGCCTAACACTCGACCGGCCTCCGGGCAGCGAGAGAGCATTTCCAGCGTCACGAGGTGTAGCTATAGCCTCTAGCTAGAGCGTTATCAGATCGCCTCCGGCGCCTTTATTTATGCGGGTTTGAGCGCATCGAATCCAGCACTTCGAAGTCCACAATTTCCCCAACATCGCAGACGAGATCATTCGACTGAACAATTTCCACTCCAGTCAGGTCTTGATCAGGATTTCCATTTTGGCCCTGGCACGGTCCCAGTGTACACCCGCGCTGCCCCTCAGACCTGCGATCAGCATGCCCATTCGGGAGGCCTCCCCGATCACGTCTGCCATCTTTGAACTTCCGGCGGCGTGGACGGTAGTGGACTGCCGACAACCCACGATCCAGTTGTCGTGTCAGAAAATTTATGGTCATGAATATACATGGATTACCTACGAGTACCAATACTAGTACTAGTACTGGGATGGTGGTTCTCTAAAAGTCATGGTACTAGTCTAGGCAATAACTGGTTAAGAAATCAATCTAACGTCCGCTTAACGGGCCCGACTGATCGGTTGTAGGCTGGGTTGACGCACAAAACATGACTCCGAACATCCGATCTATGGCGGGTACAGAGCGCGGCAAGGCTCTGAAGCCATCGATTCGTCCGGGCCGGCCGTTCGACGCACACTCCTTGAAAACGGAGTGCGAGTCGTCACCGAGTCCGTCCCTTGGGCCCGTACAGTCTCAATGGCCGTTCTGTGCGACTGCGGTTCTCGAGACGAAGGTATTGATCAATTTTTAAGGAAGTAGACGTCAATTCTAAACGCGGTCTGGAGGGCTCTGTCGATAGAGCCGCTGCAGGCCGGAGAGGAGATGGCTGTGTCGGTTCCGCAACAGTTTGCCGTTAACCGTCCGACAGGGAAGTTACTTCTCAGAGAAGCCATCGCTGCGCACAAAGAGGGCAACAAATCAAAGGCCCGGTTTCTATTAGGGTCCGCGGCTCGGGAAAGCCCTGATAACGAACTCGTCTGGTTGTGGCGCGCTTTCTTGGCGAAAAGTCGGACTAAGGCGCAAGAATACGTCGAAGAAGTCCTGCGCATCAACCCGGGAAACGACAAAGCGCTTGAGTGGTATGCGAAGCTCCAGCCGATGCCGTCCGCGCCTCCGACGGCAAAGTGGGAGTGTTTTTTGTGCCAGCAACAGTGTCCAGCGGCGCCGAAACAATGCCCCAACTGCTCTGGAATTATCGGCTTGGACAACCTGGATGCGTTTCTAACAAACGAGGACGCGCGAAGAGACTTGATTCGCGCTGCGATTGAGCGCATTCGGTCGGCCCCAAACAGCGGCAATGATCCGGAATCCCAAGTTCATCTGGCGATTGCCCACCTGAACTTGTTGCAATCGAACGAGGCCCTCATCCACTTGCGAAAGGCGTCTGAGCAACGTCCAGACGACAGGGTGATCAAACGGGTTGTCTCGAACTTGCTGACTCGAAGGCAAGTGATGGTTGTGGATGACAGCCTCACGATTCGCACCGCCGTCTCCGGCCTCTTGGAGCGTAGCCGCTACCGTTCCGTGGCAGCCGTGGACGGACTCGATGCGCTCGCTAGGTTGAACGAGGATATTCCGGACGTAATCATCCTGGATATTAAGATGCCCAAGATGGACGGCTATCAGATATGTAGGGTTTTGAAGGCGAACCAACAAACTAGGCATGTTCCAGTGATCATGTTGTCCGCCAGTCTCATTGACAAGGTTCGCGGAAGGATGCTGGGCGCGGTTGAGTTCATATCCAAGCCGTTTAAGAATGAAGCGCTTCTGAAACTCATCGACCGCCACATGCCGAAATCCGACTTCCAACTGTACACAATCTTGCGTCTGTGAGAAGCCAGTCTTGCACCCAGCGCAGATCAGAGCCGACGTCGAGCAGGTGCGTGGCGATGGAGTGTTTGAGGGTGTGGAAGTGCTGTTTGTCAGGCGGGATTTTCGCTTGCCGCCCGTACTTCTTAATGAGCCAGTCGAGCGTCTTGCGGCTGATCGGGTCGCCGCGATTGCTTAGGAACAGAACAGGAGAGTCGAGCTTGCGGGAGCGTAGGTAGGCCTTGAGGGCTTTGGCTTCGTCCGGCTGCAAGGGATGGACGCCGGAGAGGGAGTCTTTGAGCCCAAACCACTCGACAAGGCGCTGTCGCAGGTTTGGGGCTACGCATCAGAAAAGGCTCGCCACCTCCGTGAGGGAGCGAGCCTGGGCGGGAAGAAAGTGAGCTTATTGTGGGCTTGGCGGCAACGACAGTGATGTACCTGACCCAGAAATTCAAGTAAGCCTTTGTATTTGAGTTACATAACGTCCTTTATGTTACCCCAATTGTACAGCAATCCCAGGCCGTGTCAAGGGGGAAGTACACCTAAGGGTCAGGAAGGCTTACGGCGAATAGCTGAGGGAAAAAGGTGACCATCGTACGGGTGCAAAACGAACCTATCGGTCCATTGTTTCTTCCTCGGAACTGGCGCATATTGATACTAGTATGTCGTTTCATGAAACTGTACCTGTCTCAGGCGCGGCTTCGAGCGCCTCGAACTTGCCCCAGCGGTGAACGACCGGTGCGGCGTTGATCTCCGCGATTCCCAGCAGGATTCGTTCTCGAAGCTCCGCCCAGGACTCCACTCGAATGCCCTTGAGAAAGGTGCGCGCCATCTTCCCAAACAGGGTCTCGACAATGTTGAGCCAAGACCCGTGGGTGGGCGTATGTACGTATTTGAAGCGGTTCGGACGCGTCGCCAAATAGGCCTTTGTCTCCTTGGATATGTGAGCGGAATGATTGTCCAAGATCAATCGGATGGTGCATTCGGCCGGGTAGGTTTGGTCCAGATCCTTCAGCAATAAGATGAATTCCCGGCTGCGGTGGCGCCGCTCCACCCGCGCCGTCACGCGGCCGTCGTGCAAGTCCAGCGCCGCCAGAATCGAGCAAGTCCCCAGACGTTTGTATTCGTGATCGCGGGCCACACAAGGATGCCGCCCCGGCACCGGCGGCAGGTCCGGCGCGGTGTTGGCGATCGCTTGCACGCCGGGCTTTTCGTCCACCGAAACCGTGATCACGCCCGGCGAGGGGCCGCCCTCGCCAGAGCTTTCATTTTGCAGCGCCACCTCGCGGTAGACCAGCAGCACCTGCCGCATCTTGGACTCGAAATCCGGGTCGCGGCGCTCCAGGTAGTATTTCACCTTCTCCGGATGCAGCGGCTGGGCGGCCAGAATCCGGTGAACCGTCGCTTTAGCCGCTTGGGCCAGGGCCGGATAGCCCGCTTCCACGGCATGCTGGCGGACGTGCCGCGCGAGCGCGCTGCGGGTCCACAACTCGGCGGCGTATCCCAGTTCCTTGGGTTTGCAGCAGGCCAAGTGCACCACCCAGGCCTTGGCCTCTTCGCTAATGCGGGGCTCGTAGGGACGATGATAGGCGTCCTTGAGGGCCGCTTCCACCCCCATGGCGAGGGCTCGCTCGATCCATTTGGCAACGCTCTTGCGGGTCATCTTCACGGCCCGCATAATCTCGGCGATGGTCTCGCCGCCATGATAGCGCCACAGAATCTCGGCGCGTTGCACCTCCCGAGCCGGAGCCTTGCGGGAACGACGCAGCCGCTTCAGATGTTGCACCTCTTCGGGAGTGAGAACCAGTGGGGGACGCTTCGATTTTCCTGCCATGCAACCAGTCTAGCAAAAAACATTGTCCTATGGTTATGTTTTAATGAAACGTTATACTAGTGCTAGAGTCAACGGTTCAGCAACAAGCTCAAAATCCGGCTCCGAAAACGAGTGAGGGCGAAGTGCTTGAGGTCACAGCCGAAGGTGTGGAATCCGAAGATCAGTTGGCATCTCTGCGTTGCCTGCAATGCACAAAAGTCCAGGGATACCTTTTCAGCATTCCCCTGCCCACTGAGAGAATCACGAAGCTGTTGCAGAAACACGCATGTGTGTCCATCCTTCCGAGCGGGGTTGATCTGGGAAAACAACCGCAGGGTGTTGCCGGACTGCTCAATCTAGCTGCCGAGGTAAGCGAGGGATCGGTCTACAAAAAGGGAACGGCGCGGTGCGATCCAAGCGGGTGTGACGCCCAAGGCCCTGTGGGCAAAGAGGTTCGCCTTCATGCCGAGCCGAGACCGAGGGAGTTGTCAGCGTGAATCCAGACAGGACCGACTCGCAAGATTCTCAGGTTCCAAGAGTGGTCGAGGATGCTCTACCGGCGGCTGGAGAGGGTATGAAGGTACGGACTCGTGAGCAGCGCCAGCAGCTCCGTAGCAGACATTTCCTCGGCAGGAAGCTGCGGATTAGCTACTGCGGGCAATTGCTGGCCGCTAAGGTGGTCAACTCTGACGACCAAGGGCTGGAAGTGGAGATCTCTACACCGCTACAGATCGACTCGTTCGTTTCGTTCGTCGGTATTGGACTCCGAGGCCGCGCACAAGTTGTGCACTGCCGACCCAGCGACGACGGCGTGTTCCGTGTTGGACTCAAGCTTGAAGCAGTCAGTTTCCGCAAACTCGGTATCTCCAGCCGGGCACTCCCCAGCGAAACCGTCAAGGTGCATAACCCGCGTGATCGTTTACTCAATGGCGGTGCGATTGGGGAACCAAAAGGCCACGGTACAGATGATCTTGTCGAAGGAGTTGAAAAAATGCAGTTCGGCGGCACCGAAGACTCAAGTGAGGAGAAATCTCAGGCCAACGGTTTTGAGCCGAGTATGTCTCAACTTGCTGGCGTGGGTACACAAGAAGAAACGGCTACGGACAGTGCTGGACAATCAAGCTCGTCAGATAGGGAAGGACAAGCTTCAACAATACTTTCTGAGATGGCGCAGACCATCTCTCAAGCCATGGAAGTTGCACTGCTGAATCTCGAACTGCATCGGGCGGACGAGATCAAGGCCATAAAGCAGGAACTGCGAGATTCCAAACTTGAAATTCTTCAGGGTTGGACCGAGACCCAGCAGCAAATCGCGGAGTTGAAGGCAAATGTGTCCGAACAACACGCTGGGCTCGCGGCCGCAAAGGAGACGCTGTCGCGGTTGTGTGCGGAGACTGAAACAGCCCAGCGGCTGCAAGCCAGTAGAGTTGACTCCATACTGGAGTGCCTGACGGTGCAGGAGGCTGAGCTTCCAAAGTTGAAGGACTCTATCGAGGATCTCTCGGGGAAGCAAAATACAGTAGTTCAGCGCCTCGACTCTATAGCGGCGGCGTGGAAGTAAGAACCAATGCGCGGGCAGAGTTTGAATTACCCCCCGGCGCCCACCGCGCGGCGAGAGGGGGCCAGTCGCTTGCGATACAGCGATTTGAAGGAAGCCGCCTCGCTATGCGTTTTCAATCGGCTTTGCCTGGCAGGCCCACACGGCAGCCGGGCACTGATGGCCCAGTATATGGCTCCTTTCTGGGCATCTCTGACAAGGGGAGTCCCATGAACAAATCTCATCTTATCGACCAGCTAACCGAGGCCACTCCTGCGATTTCCCGGATTGAGGATGCTTCGCTTGGGAGACTCGATCGTCTATCAGCGGATCAAACAGCAGCGGTGACGGACACCGGAGAAGACTATGGCTACTCAGGTTGACAAAGAGATCCTCGCCGGGTTCTATCAGGAGGCGAAGGGGTACCTGCCCAAGATTCGCTCCAACCTGGAGAGGCTGGCCGAAGACCCTGGTCAGAGTGAACTGATGCAGGAGGCGCATCGCCTCGTGCACAGCATCAAGGGCGCGGCCTCGATGGTCGGACGATCGGCCCTGAGCCACCTCGCCTATTACGTTGAGGAGACGCTAGAAGAGATCACGGGTGGAAGACTGACCTTGGCAGGAAAACCCGCTCCGTTCTGGACAAGACAATCGATCATATTGAAACCTACCTTGAAAGCGCGATGGCAGGGACTCTGCGCGAGAAGCCCATCGTTAGCGCGGTAGTGCAATCGTTTCGTCGTTTCCGCGATCAACCGAAGGAGGGTGACGCCGCGGAGATCGAATCCCTGCTCCAGAGCGAAAGCGCGGGCAGCGACCTATTCGATGAGGCGGAGCTTCCGGGGTCTCTCGAGTTCGAAGACGCGGACGGCGGGGAGCCAGAGATTTCTCCTGAACTGATCGATGCATTTCGCGAAGAAGCGGAATCCCATATGCAGGATATTGCAGGCCTGCTGCGGGAACTCGAAAGCCGGCCGGAACACAAGGAATCGATCCTCGAGGTGAGGCGTCTCGTTCACACCTTGAAGGGCGCGGCGGGGATGCTGGGGCTGAACTCGCTGAGCCACCTCGCTCACCGCGTGGAAGACCTTCTCGATAGCTTCTCCGACGCGGAAGATCCTCCCTCCGCGGAAGACCTTGAGCTGTTGTTTTCCAGTGTGGATGCTCTGGAGGACATGAGGAGCGGGAGCGTGGACCCGGCGACGCTCGACAGTCGCGTCAAGGACCTCTACGCTCGCTACGCAGCCCGCCTCGGCGACGATCCGACAGACCTGTCACTGCTGGCCACTGCCGTGGCCAGTCCGCCCGGGGAGGTCGAAGCACTCGCGGAAGCCGCGTCGCCGGAGCTTCTCGAGGCCTTCCAAACCGAGAGCGAGGAACACCTGCAAAGCATCGGCGGCGCGCTGCGCGAGCTCGAGAAAAAGCCGGCCGACCAGGAGCTGCTGCAACAGGTTCGGCGCTCGGTCCACACCTTAAAAGGCGCAGCGGGCATGGTCGGGCTGCAGCAAACGAGCAGCCTGGCGCACCGCATGGAGGATCTTCTCGACGAGCTGCACGCCGGGAATGTTCCCTTCTCCAAGGATATTCACGCGCTACTGTTTTCGACAGCGGATTGCCTGGAAGATCTGTCAGCCGCCGGGGGGGACTCTCGGCCCGTTAGCGATCAAACCCGGGATCTCTACAGCGCCTACTCGGCACTGTTGGGCGAGCAACAGACTCGGCCGGGGTCTCTGCCGTCGCTGGGTGAAGAGAAGATTATCGATCTCGCGGCAATTGGTTCTGAATCCCAAGGCGAAAAGGCGGCCGCGAAGGCTGGCGCCGCGGCCCCCGCTGCCGCCAGACAATCGGGCGAATACGTCCGTGTTCCTTTGGAGCGGCTCGACGAGCTAGTGCGGCTTGTCAGCGAGCTGATCGTAAACCGTTCCACCTTCGAACAGCACTTCGGACGCTACACGCACGAGGTGGACGAGCTGGCGTTGAGCACGGAACGTCTCAAGAGAATCTCAACCAAGCTGGAGACTGACTACGCCGTAGGAGCCTTGGTCCAGCAGGGGGCGACAGCCTATACCGGCGTCGGAGCGCCCTCGTTGCCGCGAACGCCCGCCAGCAACGGCGGCTACGGCGAATTCGACACGCTTGAGTTCGACCGTTACAGCGAATTCCACCTGATGTCTCGCGATTTGACCGAAACAGCGAGTGACATCAACTCGGTCGAGAATCAGCTCGGCACTTTGATCGGAGACTTTGACGGTTACCTGAACCGGCTCGGCCGGCTCACCAGTGAGGTTCAGGACCGGTTGATGCGTCTGCGGATGGTTCCGCTGGCCACAATCGCTACACGCCTGCATCGAACGGTTCGTGTCACTGCGGCAAAAAAAGGAAAACAGGCAGAGCTGATCCTCGAAGGCGAGCGGGTCGAATTCGACAAAACAGTGATCGAGGAGATCATCGGGCCGCTGGAGCACCTGCTTCGGAACTCGGTGGATCATGGTATCGAGCCGGCCGCGCTTCGTCAGGCCATCAGCAAGCCGCTCCGCGGCCAGATTCGCCTCAAGGCCTACTACGAAGGAACCGAAGTCATCATCCAAGTCCGCGATGATGGAGCCGGATTGGATCCAGACCTGATTCGAGCCAAGGCAGTTGAAACCGGATATCTAAAAGAGGCCGAGGCTTCCGGCTGGACGGATGAGGATCTCTACTCTCTCATCTTTCTGCCCGGCTTTAGCACGGCGTCTGAAGTCAGCGAAGTCTCTGGCCGCGGAGTGGGCCTCGACATCCTCAAATCAGCCGTTTCCCGAATGAAGGGTACAGTCCATGTAGATTCGTCACCGGGACAGGGGGTGACGTTTACGCTCAGACTCCCGATGACGCTGGCAATCACCCGCGTCCTGCTGGTGAAAGCCCATGGCCAAACATTCGCGATTCCGCTCGGCGCGGTAACTCAGATCCTGCGCATCGACGCCGATCAGATCGAACGCATCGGACATGAGCCGGTCATTCGCGTCGAGGGCCGCGTTTTACCCGCGGTTCGCCTCGGTGGAGCCTTGGCCCTGCAGACGCCCGAAGACGCCAGCGTCAAGCGGCATCCCGTGCTCGTCGTGCAGCTCGGTGAGCGCCGCTTCGGATTAGTCGTGGATCGGCTGCTCGAAGCCCGGGAAGTCGTCGTCAAAACGCTCGGCAGCTTGCTTCGAAGGGTTCGCGGCGTGACGGGCGCCACCCTCATGGGTGACGGCAGCGTTGTGCTGATCATCAATCCCACGGATTTGATCCAAGACGCCGACGCCGCAAAGATCAGCCACCGGGCTGCGTCACGCACCCCGGCAGGCCAACAGTCACAGGCTTTTGACGTGCTGGTGGTGGACGACTCCTTGAGCGTCCGGCGAGTGTTGTCCAGCCTGATCACGAGTGTAGGCTGGAATCCGATCGCCGCCAAGGACGGTGTCGAAGCCCTCGAGATCCTGCAGCACAGTGCGCGGCAGCCAGACGTGGTCTTGCTCGACATCGAAATGCCCCGGATGGATGGGTATGAACTGACTGCCACTTTGCGTGGCCAGGACCTCTACCGCGATCTTCCGATCATCATGCTGACCTCGCGCGCGGGAGAAAAGCATCGCAAGAAAGCATTCGACTTGGGCGCCACCGACTATCTCGTGAAGCCGTATGAAGAGGATACCCTGCTCAGCGTGGTGCGGCGGGTGGTTCGAGAATCGCGAGAGGCCGGCTCGGGATGACTGCGCGGATTCGAGTACTTGTAGCTGACGATTCGCCGTTTGTCTGCCGCTTGCTGAGTTCGTATCTCAACTCGACCGCCGACATGGAGGTCATGGGTACGGCTCTCAACGGCCGCCGAGCGGTCGAAATGGTGCACAAGCTAAGGCCCTCGGTGGTCACGATGGATTTGGAGATGCCCCAGATGGACGGTCTGGAAGCGGTCGGGTTGATCATGCGTGATTGCCCCACGCCGATCGTGGCCATCAGCGGCGTGAGCGGACGAGCCGCCACCATGACGCTCCAAGCACTCGATTTGGGGGCCGTCGACTTCATTCTGAAGTTCACGCCCGGCGTCCAAACACAACCTCATGTTCTCCGCAAGGAGATCGTCGGCAAGATTCGAGCGGCTTCGAAAGTACACGTGATTCGGTCCTTGCCGGCGAACGAGGCTTGGCTGCCGAAAGCTCAGGTAACCGCGCCCAGGCGGCCTCTGATCAAGGCCTCTGGAGTGCAGCCATTCGGAGGGCTGGCTCCTAACGCGGAGCTTCCGGCGGGCGGTCTTGTCGTGGTTGGCGCTTCCACGGGAGGCCCAGTAACACTTCGCGAGATGCTCGCCGAGTTGCCTGCCGATTACGGAGCTTCGATGATCATCGTGCAGCACATGCCGAGGGCCTTTACAAGTGCACTGGCAGCGCAATTGAAGCGCTATGCACCGCTGCCTGTCCGAGAAGCCTGCGAAGGAGATGGTCTGCAGCCGGGCACGGTCCTCATTGCTCCCGGCGGATTTCATTTACTCCTGCGTCCCGACCTTAAGGTTACGCTTCATCGGGGACCGGAGATCGCGGGCCATTGCCCCTCGATTGACGTGGCGATGCAATCGGCCGCCCAAGTCCTGGGCCCATGGGTTACGGGCGTGATTCTAACCGGCATGGGAAACGACGGCTCCATGGGTCTGAAGGAAATCCGAGCCAAAGGCGGAATGACCTATGCCCAGGACGCGGCGACGTGTGTTGTCAACGGCATGCCCCAGCGAGCCATTGAATTAGGCGTAGTCGCCGAGGTGGCCCCCCCGAAACGTATCGCGCGGATGCTGGTCGAACAAACGAAAAACGCCTCGATTGCCCAAGAGCAAGGAGTGATATGAGCATATCCGGAGATTCTCTGCGATTGGTCCGGTGTGAAGCGGGCGGGCAGAACTATTGCCTCGACATGGATTGCGTTCAAAGTATCCAAAGAGGGGACCGCTTCCAGCATGAGCCGGGCGCTGCGGGGCTGCTGGGTTGGCTGCCGGGCAAAGGCGCCCGGATTCCTGCCTACTCACTGCAGCAGCTTTTCGAAAAGCGCGCCAGACCGGATACTGTTACCGGCACTTTCCTCGTTCTCGCTAGTCAGCGCGGGCCCTGGGCCGTATCGGTTGACAAAGTGTCCCGTGCGATCGAGGTCGGCAGGGATCAAGTCGCCGCTCTGCCCTCGATTTTGGCGGGCGCCCACGCGGGGCGCGTCAAGGGTATCGTCGCCCTCGCGGAGGAATTCTCGTTCTACCTCTCCTCCGATGGCTTGCACCCGGAAAACCCGGCGGAAGTGCCGGGTCCGAGCCTGCCCGAGAGACGGCGAAGTGCTCCGGAATCAGCAAGCGCTGCGGCGTCCGGAATGTCGGAAGGCTCGGGCACGCCAGCGCAGAGGATCCGCCGCATGCTAATGTTCGAATTGCCCAGTTCCGATCAGCAACCTGCGGCACTACTGTGTGGTTTGAGCATCAGTCAGGTTCCGGAAGTTGTATCGTACCAGCCCGCCATACCGCTTCCGGCTTCACCCGACCGGGTGGTTGGACTGGTACGGTGGCGCGACCGTCCCGTCCCCTTGGTCGACCTGGGCCGGCAATTCGGCCTTGGCACGCTCGACTACCAACCCGGCGTGCGTCTGGTTATCGCTCGCGGAACCGACGGCGGCGAACTGTGTGCTATCCCCGCGACCTCATTACGGGGAGAAAGCTTGCCCATACAACACAGCCCGTTCAAAGACGACCTTCCCGTTGATAAGACTTTGCTTCGGGGCGTATTTACGGTGAAAGGGAAGACATTGCTCGTTCCCGATATCGACGCTATTCTATCCGAGTGATCGAGGATGATCCCTTGCCACCGAGGAGGGGCGGGCAGACACGCCAAATCTTAAATGAAACATAGGCGCTCAATCGAATTTGGCCGCTGTGCCGTCTGCTGGCGCCGATGACCCCGGACGCTAATTTTTCAACGAGGCTGTTGCCGGTAACTCGTGGTCTTCTGCGGCTACTACATGGTGATTCAGGTGTGCTGTGTGATTGGCTGTTATATGTTCCATTCAATATCGGCTCTCTTGTCAGCGGATTGAGAGGTCTGGGGCAACTGGCTTCGGAAACACTCCGAACCACTGACGCTTTGGCGTTTCAAACGCCTCCAAGCACTTCCTTGCACTAGCGATTGACCGCTTCTTGCCCGATCGCGAGGCCACCGCATTTTTCTTAGCGTACCTTGCGCTTCCTCTGTTGGCTTCGCCGGCTGTGCAAGCAGCGAACCTTGCAACCGGTACAACCTGAATTATGCACTGCGGGTACACCTGAGGAGGGCTGTGCCGCGAGGGACCATTGGGCGACCCCCGAAAACATGGGGTAATAAGGTAGGCTGGCAAAGATTTCAGCTTCGCCAGCCAACCCCAAGGAGGTCACCCAAATGGTTACCAAGCGAAAACAGCATAGCTCCAAAAACCCCGCCAAACAAGGCCGCGGCGCGACGGCTCCGCAGCCCAATAAAATCGGGGCTTCCACGCCCTATCACTTCCGCGGCAAGAATCTGACTCCCTACGGCGGCCTGCTGCCGGTCGCCACCCTGCTCGAAAAACTCGGCTTCCAAGAGCTGCTGGAACAAACCCTCAGCGTCAAACGAATCACCCGTGTGATGAGCCTCTACCAGTTTGTGCTGGCCCTCGTGCTGGGCCTCTATGTCGGCTTTGCGCGGCTCAACCAACTCCGCTTCATCGCGCGCGACCCCATCCTGACCGGCATCTTGCAAGTGACGCGGCTGCCGCCGCAATCCACGCTGTGGCGCTTTCTGGCCTCGCTGCATCTCAACGTGGCGCGGCAGATCCTGTCGATGCAGCGCCAACTGCGCGAACGAGCCTGGGCGGCGGCCAACGTGCGGTTGACCACGGTGACGCTGGACACCGACACCACCGTGCACACCCTCTACGGCCAGCAGATGGGCGGGCGCAAGAGCTACAACCCCAAGAACAAGGGCAAGCGCAGCTACCAGCCGATACTGACCTTCCTGGCCGAGACGCGCGAATACCTGATGGGCGGGTTGCACAATGGCGACCGGCCCACGGGCAAAGAGATCGCGGCGCACCTCGAAAGTGCTTTCCAGGCTTTGCCGGCCAGTGTGAAGCGGATCTTGGCGCGGGCCGATTCCGGCTTTTATTGCTGGGAAGCGGTGGCAGCCTACGAACAAGCGCATTGTCAGTTCGTCATCGTGGCGCGCAAGACTAGGCGACTGGTCGAGCAGTTGCAGCAAGCGGAATGGAAGCCCTCGCCCCACAGCGACGCTGCGGCGGAGTGCGAATTCCTCTACCAGCCGCAAGGCTGGGGCAGGGCCTGCCGCTTTGTCGCGCTGCGTTATGAAAAGGAGCCGGAAACCGACGAGGTCGAGCAATATCAGTTGTTTGCAACCAGCGCTTACACCTACCGCGTGTTCGTCACCAACCTCACCGAGCCGATCGCGGCGGTGGCGTGGTTTTACAACCAGCGGGCTGGGGCGGAGAACCTCATCAAAGAAGCCAACAACGACGCCGGGCTGGCGGCCCATCCTTCGCGCCGCTTTGACATGAACCGCAATCACTTTCAGTTGGTCATGCTGGCCTACAACCTCAACTGCTGGCTGCTGCTGTTCCAGCGCGAAGCCGACGCCACCCCGGAGAAGCTGCGCCACACCACCCTGGCGACGGCGCGGCTGCGCTTTCTGTTCGTGGCGGCCAAGATCTGGCGGCATGCCGGCAGAACGGGCATCAGCTACAGCGATCAGTACCAGGAGCAGGGCCTGTTCGAGCGGCTGATGCGGCGGCTGCGGGCGATGGCGCCGCCGGGATCGAGCTGCGCGCCGGTGGTGGAGGGTGCGCTGCGTTGAGGGGCGCTGCGCATAGAATTTTATGCACGGGCCGCAAGCTACTGGGAACATGCCGTTTGCGAGCCCGCTTTTGCCCGCCCGGAATTGGGAGGCGGCTCAAACCGGGAAGGAAACAGCAGAAAAGACGACTTGCTAAATCACTGAGTTGACACGACTGCCGCTACCGTCACAACTCCATCGGCGATGGCTACGCCGAACCTGTGCATAATTCAGGTATCAGGGGTAAGGGAGACGTTCATGGAGGCATTATTCCGGGCCGGGCGGTGAGTGACCTTCATCCATACTATACCGTGCTCACCCCGTTTTTTGGCATTGTTCGCTGGATGCATGGACCGTGTGGATCAAGAGTAGTCAACAGTGAGCTGCGTCTCAACAAACGAAACGGCGCCGTTTCTCACATCCCCCTCGTCTCCGAATCCGTGAAACCAAGTAATGTCATGGTCTCGGCGAAACCAAGTCATTTGGCGCTTGGCGTAACGGCGTGTGTTTTTGGCGGTATCGTCGATGGCTTCGTCAAGCGCCATGACGCCGTCGATGTGGGCGAGAGCCTGCTTGTATCCGAGCGACCCGAAAGGACGCACTTGTCGCGACACTCCCCGCTCGAGGAGCGCGCGAGCCTCCTCGACAAGGCCCGCGCGAAAGATGGCCTCGGCCCGAGTGTCGATTCTTTCGTAAAGCGCCTCGCGCGGGGGTTCGAGTCCAACACGGGTGACAGCGAATCCCTCGAGGGACGAACTGCCCTCCCGCCACAGATCCGACATGGGTTTGCGAGCCCGCAAGCACACCTCGATGGCGCGAATGAGCTTGGGGACGTCGTTGGCATGGATCTTTTGCGACGACGCCGGGTCGAGCCGCTTGAGCAGCCGATGCAAATAGCCCGGCGGCTTGCTGGCGGCGGCCGCGGCGAGCCGGCCTCGCAATGCATCGTCTCGCTGCGGCCCCTGGAACAAGCCTTCCAGCAACGCTCGGAGGTAGAAACCGGTTCCGCCCGCCAGCACGGGCAGCCGCTCCCGGCCGCGAATCTGGCCGAGCACCTCGCGGCCGAGCCGGGCATAATCGCCGGCCGTGAAGATGTCCTCGGGTTCCAGAACGTCGATCAGGTGATGAGGAATCCCGCGGCGCTCCCTCGGGAGGAGTTTTGCCGTTCCAACGTCGAATCCGCGATAAACCTGCACGGAGTCGAAGTTGACGATTTCGCCGTCGAAGCGCTGTGCGATGTCGAGCGCCAGGGAACTCTTGCCCGACGCGGTTGGGCCCAGGATCACTACCAGAGGGTAAAGCTCTCTTCCCGGCTTCGCGGAAGGGAATCGATCGCTGCGCGGGTCCGCCAAACAAGACAATATACAGGAAGACTTCCCGGCCCGCGCTGGCTGGCCGCAAGGACCCAATCCGTCAGCAAGGATTTCGGACTATACTGAAGGTTGATCGGCAGATTGTCAACAGCGAGGCGCGTATGAATTCCAAACTGAAATTCGGTCTGATCACCATCATCATCCTCGGTACTCTCACTTGGCTGGGAGTCTCGGGTATCAATGAAACGGCCACCTACTACGTGACTGTTGACGAGCTTCGCGCCATGGACGACGCACTCGATAAGAGGCTTCGCGTTGGCGGAGATGTGGAGCCGAACTCAATCGTTCGCAACTCCAATAAAGTCGAGTTCACGATCACGCAAGGCGACCAAAAACTGCTGGTGGTCTACACGGGCCGTGACCCGCTGCCCGACACTTTCCGGGACCGCGCTCAGGCGCTGTGCGACGGCCGCCTGCGCTCCGACGGCGTTTTCGAGGCAAAGAAGATCCAGGCCAAATGCGCGTCCAAGTACGAAGTCGATCCCGGCAAAGGCGCGCAGCCGGTGTACCAGGCCGAGCCCGGAAGCAAGGCGTCGCTTTGACTAGAAGTCCGTGATCTTTTGGGGCGGCGACATGTCCGCGGCCCTACAGTGTTAAAATGCGGCACTCACGGGAGATGGCCGGTTTATCCTCGAAAGCGGACCCGTCCCAAAGGCATATAGTACATGGAAAATCTCGGGTATCTGGCGCTTATCCTTGCATTCTGCCTTTCCATCTACGCCATCGTCGCGGCTCTGATCGGGAAGCTGCGCGGCAACGGCTACCTCGAAGTCAGCGCGCAGCGGGCGGTTTTCGCGGCCTGGGTGCTCATCACCAGCGCATCGGGCATTCTGCTCTACCACATCCTAACCGACGATTTTCGGCTGAGCTACGTCGCTTCAAAAAGCAACGCCGACCTCCCGCTTGTCTACAAAATCGCGGCCTGGTGGGGCGGGCAAGAAGGATCGCTGCTGTTTTGGACCTGGATTCTCGCAACCTACTCATTCGTATCGGTCTACACGGCGCGCAAAATCCACGCCAACATGATCTCCTACGTCGTGGCGATCATGATGAGCATCCAGGTGTTCTTTCTGATCCTGGTCGTCTTCATCGCCAACCCGTTTCAAGTCCTAATGGCCGGCCCGCAGATCACCTCGGTGGCCGACGGGCAGGGACTGAATCCGCTGCTGCAGCACCCCCTCATGGCGATCCATCCGCCGATGCTTTATCTGGGTTACGTGGGATTCGCCGTCCCGTTCGCGTTTGCCATGGCGTCGTTGATTACCCGGCAGGCGGGGGACCGCTGGATTCACACGACACGCATTTGGACCATGGTGACCTGGTTGTTCCAGAGCATCGGAGTCTTACTCGGAGCGCGCTGGGCTTACGCCGTGCTGGGGTGGGGCGGCTACTGGGGCTGGGACCCGGTGGAGAATGCCTCGCTGCTTCCCTGGATCACCGGAACCGCTTTTCTGCACTCGGTGATGATGCAAGAGAAGAAGGGCATGATGAAGGTTTGGAACATCGTGCTGATCTCGGTGACGTTTTTTCTTTGCATCTTCGGGACGATGCTCACCCGCAGCGGCATTGTCAGCTCGGTGCATGCCTTTGCTGAATCACCTATTGGGGGATGGTTCGCCGGTTTCCTCACGCTGTTAGTCGCGAGCACGGTTTTTCTGATCTTAAACCGGCTGGACTATCTGAAAAGTGAAAACGAACTCGAGTCGGTCGTGTCGCGCGAGTCGAGCTTCTTGTTCAACAACGTCATCTTGCTCGCCAGTTGCTTCGCGGTGCTTTGGGGCACGTTGTTTCCAGTAATCAGCGAAGCTGTGACGAATGAGAAGATCAGCGTCGGCGCGCCGTTCTTCAACAAGGTGAATATTCCCATTGGACTGCTGCTGCTGTTTCTGACCGGCGTCGGGCCGCTGTTCGCCTGGCGGCGAACATCGCTCGAGAGCTTGCGGCGGAATTTCCAATGGCCCGCGCTTGTTTCCCTGGTCTTGGCCGCGGGACTGGTTGCCGCCGGCATGCGGCACTTTTACGCGGTGGTTTGCTTCGCTCTGTGCTTGTTCGTCACCCTGACGATCATGAGCGAGTTCTTCAAAGGGGCCAGGCTTATCCAGCGCAAGCTCAGTATGAACCTGTTCTTCGCGGTGATCGAGCTGACGCACAGAAACACGCGCCGCTACGGCGGGTATCTGGTTCACATGGCCATCGTCTTGATCTTCATCGGCTTTGCCGGCGCCGCCTTCAACATCGAAGGCCAGGGTGAAGTGCCGGTCGGCGACGCCTTGAGAGTCGGAAGTTACGAGTTCCATATCAAACAAGTTATCGAGGACAACAACCCCAACTATGCCAGCCAGACAGCCGAGGTGGAGCTGCGAAAAGACGGCGAAGTACTCGAGACGATGATGCCGGAGAGACGCGCCTATCACGCCAGCGGGCAAGGGACCAGCGAAGTCGCCATCCGCGCCCGGATGACCGAGGACGTCTACATCGTTTTCGCCGGCTACTCGAACAGCGGTGAGAATCCCATGCTTCAGGTCTATATCAATCCGCTGGTGAACTGGATTTGGGTTGGGGCGTTCCTGCTCGTGTTCGGCACGCTGGTGGCGCTGGTACCCAGCAAGATCAAGCCGATCCGGACTCGAATCATTGGAAAAATGAAAAAAGAACATGCGGTGCTTGCAAAAACTTAGCTTGCTGCTCCTGATGACGGCCCCGCTTCTGCCGGCGCAGAATGTCTCCGAGAGTGATCCGAAGTTTCCGGCGGTGCGAGCGGTTGGGGAACAGCTCAAATGCCAGTGCGAGGCGCACTGCTCCTATACCATTACGGGCTGTAACATGATGGGCTGCTCGTTCCGCGCCAAGATACTGCCGGAAATTCGGGCTGGCGTCGACGCCGGGCTTTCGACCCAGGAAAACTTGGAACGTTTGATCGCCAAATATGGGTCGGAGTTGCGCAACTCCCCCCGCGCGGAGGGCTTCGGGCTGTTCGGCTGGGCCATGCCTTTCGCGGCGCTGGCGGCCGGCTTGATCGCCGCGCCCATCGTGGTTCGCCGCTGGAGAGCACAACAGGCTGCCGCGCCGGCCAGCGTGCCGATCGACGAGAAGGTCCTGTCGCGGTATCGGGAGGAGATCGAGCAGGACCTGGACGAGCTGTAGGCGCTCACGGAATGGATGTCGGCTAAACCTGCCGCCCATCTGAGCCGCGACCGTCAGGGAGCGGTTAGTTCCATATGCTGATTGCCGCCGCCATCGTATTGGTCGTTTTCGCAATGGCGTTGCCCTTGCTGATTCGCCACAGCTCCTTGCCCCGGCCGGAGCCTGTTTCGCCCACCCGCCACCTCGAAGAAAAGAAAGCGACGATTTACGAGAACCTGCGCGATCTGCAAGGCGAATACCGCATGGGAAAGCTGTCGGACGAAGACTACCAGCAGACCAAGCTTGATCTCCAGAAAGAACTCGCCATCGTGCTCGCCGAAATCGACGGTGTCATCAGCGAGACAAGTCCCGAAGCGTCCAAGCTGCCGCCGGGTCCGAGTCCAGCCTCGGCCGGCTAAAGCTCGTCGAGTCACTTGCGCCAAGACACGGCAAAAGGTTCGGATAGCAGCATCAGAGCCCCCAGGCGTTAGCCTGGGGGTCAAGGCCCGCAAACGCAGCACTTTCATCGCAGGCGACATCTTCCCCAGCGGATTTTTGCCCATCACCGCGGCAACGTTCGCGAGAAGAGCCTGGCGGAGGTTTATCGCGAATCCGAGCTGTTCCTTCAGCGTCGCAGTCCCGGCCAATTCAAGGGGATCCGCGGCCACTGTGAGTTCAACGGCATTCGCGGCGGGTCCCGCTCACGGGCCTACGCTATCACGGGAGACTACCTGGCGACTGACCCCTGGTGCGCCTACCGGCCGCAGTGACCCTATTCCGATGGGGGCGTCACTGGGCAAGCATCATGATCGACACCAACTCCTTGCCGCCGAAAGCGGTCTTGGAGACGGTGAGACCGACGAGCTGAAATCCCTCCGAGCCGACTTGATTCAGCTCTTTGTTCATCGTCTTCGTCCTCTTCGTTGCCAGCAGCTTATAGATGTACTGCTTTGACGGCGCCTGGAGATCGCGTTTCAGAACCGCGATCACTTCGTGCCCGCCGAAGGCCGTTTCCGCGACCGACTGCCCGCAGTAGCGAAAACCCCGCGCCCCCGCTTTGGTGAGCTCCTTCTGCATCGTGGACGTTTTCGATGTGGCCAGCAGCTTGTACTCATGCCGCTGCCGGGCGGGAGCACTGCGCGCTTTCGACAGGACAGTGACAACCTCGCCTCCGGCCAGGGTCTCTCCTCCCATCATCGCCAGGAAATCGAATCCTTGTGACGCGGCTTCATTAAGTTCCTTCAGCATGGTGGAAGTTTTGCTCGTTGCCAGCAGTCTGTATTCGATAGCCCCGTCGCCGGCGCTGGCCGGCGTGACGCGCTGGCCGTTCACGGCCAAACCCGACAACGCAGCAAGCGGTAAAAGGAATCTAGAGATGCTCATCATGCTCATGGTGAATAGCTCCGGAGTGTCGTCGTCAGAGGGACGCGGGGTCAGAGTTAGTCTTTCAGACGGGGCCGGACACGGTATCGTTTCAATTCGCGAAATCCTCTAGGGACAGCCGGGAATGGTCAAAGAGGCTCTGCACAGGCTAAGCTGCTATTGTTGAAGTTGCGGCTCTCCTAGTGAGGAAAACGAAGCCCATATTCTTTTCCTACCGCCAATCCTGGATCCGGCGGGCTTTGGCCGGCGGGCTGCTCGCTGCCGGCATTCTCACCTCATCGCTGCACGCCGCCATCCAGGGAACCGTCGTCAACCGCACCACCGGCAAGCCGGTCCCGCGCGTTCCGGTGACACTCGTCAAGTTTGGCGGGCCCCAGGGAATGGCGCCCGTCAGAGAGTTGAATACGGACGCGGAGGGCAAGTTCTCATTTGACGAAGCCCTGCTGGAGCTGAGTTCTCAGCCTATTCACGGCATGCTTCGTACAGAGCACGAAGGCATTTCCTACACCAAGATGATCGTTCCGGACGTGAAGCTCGACGACATACAAATCGAGGTCTACGACATTGCCGAGGGTGAGACGATCAAGCCCGACATGACGGCCTTCCTTTTTGAACCCGGGCCGGACGAAACGCTGATCAACCAGTTCTTTCAGTTCACGAACGAAGCCAGGCCCCCGAGAACATTTAGCGACCCCGACAATGGAACGCTGCAGTTCCTCCTCCCGCCGGGCGCGAAAGGAGTGGTCCAGGTGAGCGCCACGGGTCCGGCTGGAATGCCGTTGCCAAGCTCGGCTACCAAAACAAACCGCGAAGACATCTACAAAGTGGACTTCCCTCTGAAACCGGGAGCAAACTTAATCGAGTTGACGTATCGAGTTCCGACGGCGGATGGTGGGAACTTCACCAGCCGGGTCCTCTATGACGATGTCGAAACCCGCTTCGTCATTCCAGAGGGAGTCAGCGTCGAAGGGCAAGATCTTAAGCTGATCGGCCAAGAACCGCAGTCGCTGGCATCGATCTACGAGTACAGCGGAAAGGGCCAGTTCTCACTCAAGATCAGCGGCGAGGGACGATTAAGCCGGGAAGCTTCCGCGGGCGGCGGCGGAGATGGAAACGAGATCAGCATTGCTCCGGCGCCGGTTGCCAAAGAACTCGGGTGGGTCATCGCCATCACTGCTGCGATCCTTGGCGTCGGTTTTTACAACCTTCTTTCATCCAAGCCGCCGAACGCCGTCGCGGGGGTGCCCGGGATGATGGCGTCCGCCGGCGGCTCCTCCCGCCCGCAACGGCCCGCAAGCCGGTCTTCCTCGAAGCCGGGCCGCCGAAAACGATGAACGAGCCGGCGATCTCAATCCAGAACGTCTGGAAGTTTTTCGGAGATTTCGCGGCGGTTCGGGAAGTATCGCTCGAAGTTCCGCCCTCCACGATCTTGGCGCTGCTGGGGCGCAACGGCGCCGGCAAGACGACCATGCTGCGCATGCTGGCCGGGCTGTCGCGCCCCAGCCGCGGCGACATTTCGATTGCGGGCCGCGGATGGGGAAAACAAAACGGCTCCGCTGTCGGTGTCGTTGGGCACGGCGAGTGGATCTACGATGACCTCAGCGCACGGGAGAATTTGGAATTTTTCGGGCGCCTGTATAAAGTGGACGATCTTGCCGCATGCATCGGCCGGTGGCTCGAAACCGTGGGGCTCTCGCGGTTTCGAAACGCGCGCGTGAGCGAATTTTCCCGCGGCATGAGGCAGCGGCTGGCGATTGCCCGAGCCTTCTTGCACGATCCCCAAGTCCTGTTGCTGGACGAGCCCTGGACGGCCCTGGATGACCGTGCGACTCAGTTGCTTTCCTCTCTGCTGCGCGATGCGCAATCACGCGGCTGCAGCGTGGTCGTTTGCTCCCACCAGCTTCGAGAGGCGCTCGAAGTAGCAACGCGGGTGGCGGTCATTGACCGCGGGAAGCTGATATTTCAAGGCCCCAATAGCGACGACTTCAAAGCCGCGCCGGAAGACTTCTACCAAAACATCTCGTGAACGACTTTCTCCGGTCCGCCCTAACGATCGCCGCGAAAGACCTGCGCAGCGAACTTCGCAACAAAGAAGCGATGAACGCCGCCGTGTCTTTCGCGCTGGTGGTTCTGCTGCTTTTTAGTTTGGCATTCGAGCCGGCCGGCAACCCGGACGTGCGGGATATGTCCGGCGGGCTGCTTTGGATCGTCTACTTATTCGCGGGAATTCTCATTCTCAACCGCAGCTTTGCACGAGAGACGGCGGGAGGTTGCCTGGACGCATTGATCGCCGCGCCGATCTCCGGCAGCGAGTTATTTCTTGGGAAAGTGCTTTCAAACGGTCTGCTGCTGCTCATCCTGGAGTTGCTCTCTCTGCCGATCTTTGGGATCTTCTATGACGTCAACTGGACCCGTTCCTTTGGGTCTCTTTTCTTGGTGTTCGTGCTGGGAACCTGGGGATTGACCGTTGTCGGGACGATTTTCAGTGCCATCACGGCGTCCAACCGCTTGCGGGAGCTGATGCTGCCGCTGCTCGTTTTTCCGGTAACGCTGCCGGTGATGATGGCCTGCGTGAAGCTCACTACGCTGATTCTGGCGGGCGAACCGCTGGGTGATTCCGTGATCTGGCTCAAGCTGCTGTTCGGGTTCGCGCTAATATTCAGCCTGTTGGGAGCGGTTCTGCTCGACGTGGTCCTAAGGGAGTAGCGCTCGAAAGCTCCGCGGTGACATTTGGCTCTAAGCGCATGGCCAGGCCGAGACCCGTGGCCGGGAGGAATCACGGAGTCCAACGCTCACGCGAATCCTGTGCAACACAGCGCCGTTGCGCCTCACTCGTATGCGAGTTCCGGCAGCTCTTCGTCGCAGGTATGTACCGTCGCTGCCCGAGAATCCTTGGGAGCTTCCGCGCTAGCAGTGTTCGCTGGGCGCTCGGATTGTCTGCGAGCCGTATGCCGCTGGATCTGGGAAGCTAGACGCGATAGTTTCGCCTGTTGCCTGGAGCGCAGGTCGACCTTCGGCCGCCCATTGCGCCCATTCGAATAGGCCGCGCCGAGGCTTTCAATCAAACGATGATCCGGTGATTGAATAGCAGACTCTAAACCAGCGATGACCGTGTCCAGCCACTTACGTTTGGTGTGAAGTTCGTTGAGCAAGAGGTCGATGTCGACTGTATATCCTTCCTTTTTCATCTTTCCCTCCCCGGCATGAGATCGGTTCAAAGCTTTAACTCAAAACACTAAGAGGCTACCACAAGGGGCATAAAGATCCTGTAAAAAGGCGCCTCTGAGGAATAAATATTATGTAAATGCGCCGGGATCTCTTCAGGTAACGAGAGGAAGCAGGATGCTGCTTATCGCCAAGCCAGACGAGGCATATTGGCGAAATATGCGATCGGAGCGAATCGGGACAGGTTCCTAATGTGAGCGGATAAACATCAATCGAGTTCGTCTTTGAGTTGCTGGTCAAGCTTTTCGGTGACGGCGGGAAGCCTCTGCGGATTGCTCAGCAAAGCACGGACAGCAAGCTGATCCCGCCGGAGTATTTCAATCGCTGCAAGTCCGAGTTTGTACGCAACCGACGCTTGCAAGGCATTCAGGCCACGCCAGCCGCCCGACAGCCGCGCCAGGGTCGGCAGAGTACTCTGCTTGTTCAAACGCCGCAGGTTGGCCCAATCATCCCGGCTGAGCTCACGGCCTGACAGGCTTTGAGCCAAGCCTTCGTGGAGCCAGGCCGGCCAGGGGCCGAGGCGCGCCAGGCAGGCGTGGACAAACTCGTGCGAAAGCGTCTTGCGAACGTGTTCATCGACTTGACCACTGGGCGGCAGCGCCACACGGATTTTGCCGTCGAACTGGCCGCCGCTCCATTCCGCGGCGCCGGTCGTGCTGCGGTAGTTCTCGATGCTTTGGATGATCACGACAAAATGCTCGCTCGACTGGCAGCCCAGTTGGTAGGAGATGCGATTGACTTCTCGCTCCAAAGCGGCGCTGAAGCGCCGGGCGGCGGCCGGTTTGAGTGTTTCGCCTTCATACCGCAAGATAAAACGAGTTCCGTAGGTAACGTCGTCACTCTTGTCCCCCGCCAGCTCCATTTCGATCTTGCGATAAAACCGTTCCAGACCCGGGTTCGGCTGGATCTCGATCGAGCGCTTCAGATAACGGCCAGCCCCCTTAACTTTGTCGCGCCGGTAGAGGCTGACACCCGCCAAAGCCAGCAGGGCGGCGTTGTCGGGGTGAGTCTTGAGCGCCGCTTCCGCCACTTTGAGCGCCTTGTCGGGACGGGAAAGTTGAAGCAGCGCCTGCCCCCGAAAAAGAGCCACTTGCACATGGTCGGGTGGCGCGGCGGCGGACAAGAGCACTTTTTCGGCTTCGGCCGGGTCACGTTTCTTGAGCAGATCAGCCGCTTCCCGGATCTTCGCTTGAATGCCCGGTGAGTCGGATGCGTCCGGTGTCCCGCTTAGCTCGAGGTTGGGCGGCAACCCGAGCACCTCGATCTCGCCGCTCACAACGCTGCCGGAAGCGGCTTCGCGGCGGGATTGCTCGAAAGCTTCGATTCCTTCCAGGGCGTCCTTGGAAACATAGCCCCGAACGGAGCGCCCATCCACTTCGGCGGAGACTGAATAACAGGGGCTGTCGGAGCCGGAAATCGCGAATCTCAATCGAACTTTGTGGCCCTGGGGGAGCTGCGCCACACGGCTTGCTCCCTCCGAACAGTTGGCTAATAGATTGACTTGATCTTTTTTGACAACGAGTTCTTTGGCGTCGAGGCAAGCAGGTGAGAATAGGCCTGCCGAGCAGACTCCAATGAATACAACTGCCGGGGCTTTCGGAAACCTCATCCTGCAGTCATTGTAGCGTTGGGGCTGACGATCGGCCGGTAAGGTAAAGCGCTGATTTGAAATGAAACAAAGGCTAACGAAGTGAGCGGAAACGCAGCCCGCCATGGTTTCCAGGACACTCGCTTCAGCGTGCTTTCTTTGAACATACCGAAAATGTATCCTTAACTTTCGCAATCAAGCGCTAGGAAATCGTCACACCTCCATCGACCACGATCGTCTGGCCGGTGATGTAGCCGGAGGCGGCTGTAGCCAAGAACAACACCACTCCCTTGAGTTCGCCAGGTCTGCCAATGCGGCCCATGGGCACTTTGGCTTCATAACGCTCTTGATACTGGGCTAGCAGCTTTTCCGTCATGCGGGACGGGAAAAATCCCGGTGCCACGGCATTGACGCGAATGCCGTGTTGCCCCCATTGGCTGGCCAGCTCGCGCGTCATCCCCATGACACCTGCCTTGCTGGCCGCGTAGCCGACGATGCCGGCCTCGGGAATCGAGCCTCCCTTGAGTCCCGCAATCGAGGCAATGGTGACAATCGTTCCCGATTCGCGGCTGAGCATGTGGCGGCCGACCGCTTGCGAGAAAATCCAAGCCCCGGTGAGGTTGACATCGATGACGGAACGCCACCTCTCGATCGGCATTTCCTCGGCACGGGCGCCCCAGGTGATGCCGGCGTTGTTCACCAGCACGTCAATCGCTCCGAATGACTCGATGCACTCATCGATCGCCCGCTGGACCTGCTCTGGATCGGTGACATCGCAAAGCGTACCTTCGCAGCGAAAGCCGCGTTTTTGGAATTCCTCGACCGTCGGAGAGAGCCATTGATCGCGCCTTGCCAGCAGGAATATGGAAGCTCCCGCCTCGGCCAAACCCTCGGCAATTTCCGCTCCCAAACCGCGCGAGCCCCCGGTCACAAGCGCCGTTTTACCGCTGAGGTCGAATAAGGATTTCACGTCCGTCATGGGAGGTTAGTTTAGCAATTCGCGGGGGCACAACGACGGCAGGGGACGGACTCAGGCGACCCATAGCGACTCAGCAAGCTCTTATCAGAACAGGCAACCCGCTTCGTTGCGCTTGCTCGCCGTGCTCAACGTACTGTCACGTACGCCTCCGCTCGTCAAGCGGCGCGCGCCTCGTACTGACGCACCTCTCACGCACTTCGCCTCGCCACCTGGTGAGAAAAGCGGGCTAGGGCTCAAACCGGTCGAGCGATTCTTCATTGAACTCCAGTCCCAACCCCGGAGCTTGGGGTAAGACGATTTCGCTGTTTTCGAGTCGCGGCGGCTCCTTGAACAGCGGCAAACTCCAGGGCATGTGCTCAACGATCAACCCGTTTGGAACAGCCGCTACCGCATGGGCCAGCACCTCCGGCGCTAGATGGCTGACCACCGGCAGATTGTAAGCCTCGGCAAGGTGAGCAATCTTCATCCAGGGCGTGATGCCCCCGGCGCGAAGCAAGTCAATCATCACGATATCGACCGAGCGGCGCTCCAGCATGTGCCGGAACGGAGGGATACCGTAGTGATATTCTCCGGCGGAAATGGGCGTGTCCAGAGCATTGGCGATGTGCGCAAGTCCGTCGTAGTCCTGGTGATGGATGGGGTCTTCGAGCCAGAACAGGTTGCACTTCTCCATCTCACGGCCCACAGCGATCGAGCGGTTCACGTCCCAGGCCTGGTTGATGTCGACCATCAGGCCGATCTCGTCACCCACTGCGTCCCGCAACGCCCTCATGCGAGTGATTTCCTTCGCGGCGCTGTCTTCGCCGCCCATGCGGAATTTCATGGCCCGAAAACCCTCTTCCACCAGCTTGGCCCCGGTTTCCGCGAGCGCCGCGGCGTCGTAGGTGCGCCAAAGGAAGCCGCTGGCATAGCTGGCGATGCGATCCCGGAAGCCGCCCAGCAACTTGTAGACCGGCTGCCCGAGCGCTTTGCCCTTGATGTCCCACAGCGCCACGTCGATCGCCGCCACGGCGCGGGTGATCGTGCCTGCCGGCGCGCCCTTGCCGCCGAACTCGAGCAGCTTTGCTCCAATGGCCTCCACATCGAGCGGGTCGTCACCGATCGTGTGCTGGGCGAGGGCATCAATCGCTTCCTTGAGCGAGTTGAGCATAGCCCGGCCAACGAACCCGGCGTAGCCAATGCCCTCGACGCCGTCATCGGTTCGAAGCTGCAAGGTGACGAAATTCGCCATGGCGGCCCCCGGGCCGTCACGGACGGGATCCGCCGTTTTGGCGGGGCAGGCGAGGCGGGTTTGGAAACTAGCGATTCTCATGGTTCTCCAGAAGCGAGATCATACCAAGATCTCGAGCGGGTTTTGGCGGAGCAATGACTGCGGCGCACAACCCTTGGGCGGCCGGCGCTGATCGTGAGCCGGTCCTCCGCGACGAACAGGCCAGCCCGTCCGCACCGTTCCATACGCGAGGTTTAGTTCAAATGACTGCCTGAAATAGGTACCGCTGCGTCATTGAACGCAAACCGGAACTCGGGCACAATCCTCATAGACGATCACCATGGAACGCAACATCAGCAAGTACGGGGCAGGCCGCACGCGGCCTTTTGTCAGCTCTCCGGGGCGCCATGGCCACTCCGCCGGGGGAGCAGGGATCAACACCCGAAGGGAGAAATTTGACTCTGGCGTCGTTCCAATTTGAACCGTCGTAGTGTGGCTCTTGACGGCCGCGAAATTGGGAGAAATCAAATGAAGCGAATCCTATTAATTTTTATGGGGTATTTAGTTGACTCCAGTAGCCACTACATCTTGGGGGTGGGGGTGCCGGCCCTGGTGGCCTCGACCATTGTCTTATAGGGAGCAGGGTCGGCGGCGACCGCCTGCTGGAGGAGGCGATAGAAAAGTTTGCCGCGCGACCGTGAGGTCCGCCGGTTGAAGCGGAACGTGAACTCGTCCAGGTAGTAGTCCAAATACTCGTGACTGACAGCCCCCTGGTGGGTCCCCAACAGCCAGCGCTTTAGCAGAGAGGCGACACGATGGACTCTCGGCAGCAGCTTACTCGCCGATTGCCGCTTCCCGCGCAGCACGGTGACTTCATGGCGGTATCCTTTGTTCTCCAATCCCGCATAGCCTTCCCAGCCGTCGGTGTGCACGAGGCTGCCAGGTTGGATAGCTTCTTCGACAAAGGCTTCCAAGCTCGCCGCTGAGGCATCCGCGATCCGACGGAGCCGGATGCGACCCATACCGCGCCCATCCTCCTCGGCAGCAACCGCAACTAACGCTTTGCCAACCATTTCGCGACCTCGGACGCCCTCTTCGACTCCGCCCACATACGTTTCGTCCACCTCCACCCGGCCGACCAGCCGATTGCGACCGGGGCGCACCATGGCGCGGCGGAACTTGTGCAGCCAGGTCCAGGCGGTTACATAGCTACCCAAACCCAAGACCCGCTGCAACTCCAGCGCGCTGGCCCCGCCTTTTTGCGTTGTCACCCACCAAGCCGCCCGGAACCACAACGTCAAGGGCTTGCGGGTGTCCTGGAAAATCGTGCCCGCCGTCACCGAGGCCTGGTAACCGCAGTCGGCGCAGAGCAGCAGATTGCGTTTGCTGGCCCGTGAGGACTGGATCCCACAGCGCGGGCACACGAACCCCTCCGGCCAGCGCAGCTTCAGCAGGTACTCCCGGCACGCCTCCTCGGTCGAGAATCGAGCTTCCAACTCGACGAGGTTTCGGGGGTAGTCCTCCTTCATGCCCCCAACCACAACATATTGTGGCTACTGGAGTCAACTAAATACCCCATTTAATTTTTATCAGCTCTACTATGCTGACCTGGGCGCAGCAAGAGAAGACAGTCTTATGCCACGTTCCTGGCGGCGACCTGTCCAAAGCAGTAACGATTGAGACCGCAAACCCCAGTGCGCATATTGATATTGCCACCGGCATGGGCGTTCGGCAACATGAGTTGGACTCCATCGGGCCTTGTGCGGTTGTGCCGCCGCCGCCGCCTCCTCCTCCTCCTCCGCCACCGCCGCCGCCGCCTCCTCCGCCGCCTCCTGATCCTCCCGCGCCGGAAACAAACCCGTCTACGGGATCGCACCATCGAAGAACGAAGGCGGATGAGCCGGGATTGATCAGTTGCGTGCTGTTCGTCGCCTACTGGGAAGATCCGCTGCTCATATTGACCAATGTGACCGACGAGGACGGTTACGTTTCCGTACGAACCATTACGCCGGACCGCAAGGAAGTCAGCGAAATCCAGGTGCCGGCACGGGGCCGGGCGGAACTCGACAACGCGGACCCGATGATCCGCGGTTTCCTGGAGGTCAAGGCTTACGTCACCGATATCCGCAGCGTGCTGGAGCACGATCGTCCAGGCAAAGGACTAACCCGTGAGTATGGTTTGCCCTGTTGGGACGGCTCCGCTATCCCCGTCTACGGACAGTGGGGTGTATTCGAAATGAGAGACTGGTGGTCCGCCGCAGGGCCAAATTAGAACGGTTGATTGATTACCTTTTCAGCAAAACCACGCTTCGTCATGACGGCCCTGGAGCCTTCCAGGGCCGTTTTCTTTTGTGGCGGTTTTATGCACCCTAACCCCTGCTTAACTCTGGGCCGGCCTCTGGTTTTCTCGAAAGGGCACTACCAGGGAATGTTCTCCTCGCTTTTTCCGTGGAGATATTGTCAAATGTTGTGGATGGGCGAGGTCAGGCGGCGTTCTCCTGAACCATCAAACCGTCCTTGAATTCCTTTCCATTTAAGACATGCACAATCACTTCTGAACCGTTCAGGCGCCGCCAGTGGCGCTCGGCCTGGCGGGCCAGCATGAAGACCATCGTCAACGACGCTTCCCGGCTGCCGCACCCCTTCGTTCGCCGTTGCCGCAATCGCACCGTCGCAAAGGTGGACTCGATCGGGTTCGTCGTCCGCAAGTGCCCCCAGTGCTCGGCCGGAAAGTCGTAAAAAGCCAGCAGCACTTGGCGGTCTTTGTCCAGGCACTCGACCGCTTTGGGAAACTTCTTTTCATATAAGTTCTTGAAACAGTCCAGCTCGTCCTCCGCCGTCTGCCGGCTCTCGGCAAGATAGATGTCGCGCAGCGCCTGCTTGGCTTTGCCCTGCATGCTCCGCGGCAGCTTATGGAGCACGTTGGCCGTCTTGTGCAGCCAGCAACGCTGCTCCCGGGTCGCTGCATAGACCTTGCGCAAGGCCGCCCAGAAGCTCATCGCGCCGTCGCCCACCGCCAACTTCGGCGGCAACTCGAGCCCCTGCCGTTTCAAGTCCTCGAGCAACTCCCGCCACGACAGCTCGCTTTCGCGAAAGCCGTCGTGCACCGCCAGCAGCTGTTTGCGGCCGTCTTCGAGCGCGCCCATCACAACCAGCAAACACTGCCGTTCATCGTCCAGACGGACGTTCGAGTAGATGCCGTCGGCCCAAATGTAAACAAACCGCTGGCCGCTGAGGTCGCGCTTCGACCAAGCCTCGTACTCGCGCCGCCAGACTTCTTTGAGACGCACCACCGTCGTCGCCGACAGGCCCGGAGCGTCAGGCCCCCGCAAGGCCTCCAGCGCCTCGCTGAAATCGCCCGTCGAGATCCCTTTCAGGTACAACCAGGGGATCAGTTCTTGGACGCTTTTCGTGCGCCGCAGGTACGGCGGCAGGATCTCGGAAGTGAAACGGAAGCGTTGGCCCCGCTCATCGACTCGGCGATCGTCGACCCGCGGGGCCCGGATCTTGAGCTGACCCGCGCCGCTGACGATGGTGCGCTCGCGGGCGTGACCGTTGCGCACCACCAGCCGCCGGCCGTCCTCGCCGGCTTTGTGCTGATGCGCTTCGATGTAGGCGCTCACTTCCTCTTCGATAGCCTTGACGAGCATCTGGCGTGCTCCTTGGCGCAGCACTTCATCCCAGGGCGAGGGTTTCTTTCCATCAATGACTTGGGGGTTGACTTGACTGCTGCTCTCAGCAGCTTCACACTGACTCATGGCGTATCCTCCTTGTTCCTTTCCAGGAAACGATTGAGTTGATTCCTCAACCGTCAGGATACGCCACCTTCCCTCAGCCGCTCATCCACAACTTTTGGTTATATCTCGCTGAGCACGGTCTTGGCCCCTGTACGAGAGTTTTCTTGAGCTTCTCCTTCCCCCTCCCTCAATGTCGAGTCCGGGGCCGTCAGGCCCCGCTCCGGACAGCGCTGTTCCCAGCAGCGCTCTAGCTCTAGCCCCGCGAGCGGCAGGCGTCCAGCAGTTTTCTTTTGCGTTGTTGCATCCGCAGAGCGCATTCGGTATCGCTCATCCGCAGCGCCTGTTGCTCCATCCTGGCCGCGCTGATGCCTTCCTTCAAGCTGTCTTTTTTCGGCAGACCCAGATACTTTTGGGCGCGCAGGACGCCTTCGACCAAGCCGTAAATCTGCTTGCGGCCGGTGCCGGCGAAGCTGAGAGAGTTGCTGGCAACGAGAAACTCTCGCATCTCGGCCAGGGTGAGACGTTCGGCATGCTGCATGGTGACTTGCATTCACCCGCATTGTGCCCTGACCCGTCCTGCTCGCTTTCAGGATCATCTTGTGTTGGAAACACTCCCGCCCTTCAGGCTCATCTTGCATTGGACAATTCTATCCCGGCAGCGGGTAGTGTCTCAGTTTGAATCCATGAGCCCGATAATTTCTTCGAGCGACCAAACGTGATCCGAAACGCCCGCCTCCATCGCGGGCGTGACGCGTAGGCTCTTGTGAATCCTCGCGAAGTTGTAGTGCATGAAATGAATTGCTACGGCATGTGCGTGGTTCTCGACCTTTTTGCTGAACGCGTTGGTCAGCCGAGTGAACCGACGCATGGACATCCGCATCGTCAAGTTCTGGCGCTCAACGTAGCTGGTCGAGATGTGATCACCATCGGGGCTGCCCTGAACAGTCCGGCGCTTCGTGCCGTTGCATTTCGGGGGGCTGTAACGCTGCTCCTGAGTCTTGTCTTCACCATACAGCTTGATGAGCATCGCGTAGTCGATGTTCGCCCCAAAGGCGTCGTCTACCGCTTCTAGGTATACCTTCAAGCCGTCAGTGGTCAACTGAACGCGACGCGCTAGCCGGGGGGCTAGGTCGTTCATGAACTCCCACGCGCTGCCTGCGGCCCGGTCTCCCGTGAACCAACTCGGGATCAGCTTCGTGTCCGCACAAATGGCCGTCCAGGTCCACACGTCACCGTAGCCAAACTCGCCCTGCTTCTTCTCCGGTACGTTCTTCTGCTTGCTGTAGCAGAACGACCAGATCTCGTCGCACTGAATCCGCTTGCAGGGCAAGTTTCGCATGGCTTCATCCTGATACTTGGCGCAAGCAAGACCGAGGTCCACCAGCAACTTGGTGACGGTGTTGATCGACACGTCCGCCATACGGTTCGTGGACCGGAGGCTGCAACCCTCGACTAGCGCCGAAAGAATCTGAACGCGCTTGGCTGTCTTGAGTCTGTTCATACTGAATATTATACTTGAGCGATAAGGCTTTGTCAACACTTTCCTCTGTGGAAAATGCGATATATACAGTTGACAACTGCCCTAGGATACAGTTATCATATGTACCATAGGCAGTTGGTAAATAGCAATTATGCTCTTCACTACCCCCAAGCTGACTTCACGCGAGATGGAGGTGATTCACAGAATTGGCGAACTCAGGAAGAGCCTGAGCTACGCGGTCCGCGACCCCGTACGTTGGCAGGTATTATTGAGCCGGGCAGAGTTCGCTCGTGCCGTCAAGGCCTCAAACAGCATTGAAGGGTACAACGTGACAGTAGATGACGCTATTGCTGCATACGAAGGTGAGGAACCCCTAGATGCCGAAACTGAAACTTGGATGGCCACTGTCTGCAATAGCAGAGCTATGACATATGTGCTTCAGCTCTCGAATGACCCGCATTTTCAATACTCTACAGATCTTATCCGAAGCCTACACTTCATGATGCTGGAGTACGACCTAGCGAAGAATCCAGGGAGGTGGAGACCTGGGCCAATCTCAATCCGCGATAGCGAAACTACCCAGCTAGCGTACGAAGCACCAGACGCAGAATATGTTCCAGGGCTCATGGATGAACTGATTGACTCGCTAAACAGACAGGATGATGATGAAGTGGATCTCGTCCGTGCTGCGATGACGCACTTAAACCTCGTGATGATTCACCCGTTCTCCGACGGAAATGGCCGAATGGCTCGTTGCATCCAGACCCTTACGTTGGCCCGAACTGGAGTTCTAGCACCACAATTTTCTAGCATCGAACTGTATCTGATGAGGCACAAACGCCACTACTACGACGTACTTGCTGAGGTCGGCGCTGGTGCATGGAATCCTGGACGAGACACGCTTCCGTGGGTACGATTCTGCCTCAAAGCACATTTCTACCAAGCTACTCGCCTGCTACGTCATTTGCGTGAAATGAAACGCCTCTGGGATGAGTTAGAAACCGAGATTAAGCATCGTCGGCTACCAGAAAGAATGCTTCTTGCAGTTACAGACGCAGCGGTTGGATTCAGGGTGCGCAACGGCACCTATCGACGTGCCGCAGAACTAGGGAGACAGCTCGCCAGTAGAGATCTCGCTGCGCTTGTCAAAGCGGACCTTCTGATTGCCCACGGAGACCGAAAGGGCCGGTATTACCTAGCTGCTGATTCTGTAAAAGATATTCGGATTCGAACCAGAGAACCAAAGGTCATTGAAGACCCGTTCGCAGAGAAGCCTGTTCAGGCACCCGTGTTTCCCGCCATGAAGGAGTACATGCGATCTGAGTCAGAGGCGCGGTAGCCAAGCGGCAAGGCACTCTCCAGCAAAGAGTTTAATCGCCGGTTCGACTCCGGTCCGCGCCTCCAATCCAAGCGTAGCATGGATTCACTTCTTCCACCTAGCAGCAGCAGCCCGCTTCGCGATCTGGCTACGCTCTTCAGCCGATAGGCTCGCTGCTCTAGCCTTGCCGCCTTTCTGCCCGCCAAGCCTTCCGAGAGCCACGGCATGTGGATTCTTGCCCTCGTCCTCCGGTTTGTCCTCGACTTCGCCCGTGGCGATGTCCACGATCATCTTGGCGCGTTCGTTGATATCGCGCGGGCGCTTCTTGCTTGAGCGGGTAGGCATGTTAGGATTGTAGCATGGCCGACAAGACATTCTATAGACTGCCGCCCGATACGGACGGTTCATTCACAGTCTTCAACATCAACCAGATCATAAGAATTGAGTGGATGCGTGGTCACGGGGCCCTTGTCATACTGCCGGACGACCACCAGGTGTCCCTTAATCAGAGTGACGCCGTCAGGCTGGCTGAACACATTGGCGATATGGGGTATTTAGTTGACTCCAGTAGCCACTACATCTTGGGGGTGGGGGTGCCGGCCCTGGTGGCCTCGACCATTGTCTTATACCTGAATTATGCACAGATTCGCTTTGCGAGTGCGGCTGCGTTCGTAGCGGCTTGACGGCCGTCGTAAGGTGGGAGCTCGGCAACTGGTCTTTTGGCTTCTCCGTCCCCGGTTTCCCCTCCCGCCCAGAATCCGCGTCGGCAAAACCCCGCTCCGAAGTGGCGTGTTTCCAGTACGTTGCGGCCAGTGCATAAAATTTTATGCATAGCGCATAGCCAGGCTCTCAGATCAACGCCCTCTCGACTACCGGCGGCAAGCCGCCGTAGGGAGTCGGCTTCCTGCCGCGGAAGTTGTCAAGGCGTGGATGCCCCGATTTTATTGGGCTGCGAGACCGTCACGGCTGGGCCTTGTTTGACGGCCCTTTGGGAGCTATGCTGTTTTCGCTTGGTAACCATTTGGGTGACCTCCTTTGGGTTGGCTGGTGAAGCTGGAATCTTTGCCAGCCTACCTTTTTACCCCATGTTTTCGGGCGTTCCCCAATGGTCCCTTGCGGCTCAGCCCTCCTCAGGTGCACCCCGCAATGCATAATTCAGGTTATAGGGAGCAGGGTCGGCGGCGACCGCCTGCTGGAGGAGGCGATAGAAAAGTTTGCCGCGCGACCGTGAGGTCCGCCGGTTGAAGCGGAACGTGAACTCGTCCAGGTAGTAGTCCAAATACTCGTGACTGACAGCCCCCTGGTGGGTCCCCAACAGCCAGCGCTTTAGCAGAGAGGCGACACGATGGACTCTCGGCAGCAGCTTACTCGCCGATTGCCGCTTCCCGCGCAGCACGGTGACTTCATGGCGGTATCCTTTGTTCTCCAATCCCGCATAGCCTTCCCAGCCGTCGGTGTGCACGAGGCTGCCAGGTTGGATAGCTTCTTCGACAAAGGCTTCCAAGCTCGCCGCTGAGGCATCCGCGATCCGACGGAGCCGGATGCGACCCATACCGCGCCCATCCTCCTCGGCAGCAACCGCAACTAACGCTTTGCCAACCATTTCGCGACCTCGGACGCCCTCTTCGACTCCGCCCACATACGTTTCGTCCACCTCCACCCGGCCGACCAGCCGATTGCGACCGGGGCGCACCATGGCGCGGCGGAACTTGTGCAGCCAGGTCCAGGCGGTTACATAGCTACCCAAACCCAAGACCCGCTGCAACTCCAGCGCGCTGGCCCCGCCTTTTTGCGTTGTCACCCACCAAGCCGCCCGGAACCACAACGTCAAGGGCTTGCGGGTGTCCTGGAAAATCGTGCCCGCCGTCACCGAGGCCTGGTAACCGCAGTCGGCGCAGAGCAGCAGATTGCGTTTGCTGGCCCATGAGGACTGGATCCCACAGCGCGGGCACACGAACCCCTCCGGCCAGCGCAGCTTCAGCAGGTACTCCCGGCACGCCTCCTCGGTCGAGAATCGAGCTTCCAACTCGACGAGGTTTCGGGGGTAGTCCTCCTTCATGCCCCCAACCACAACATATTGTGGCTACTGGAGTCAACTAAATACCCCATTTGGCGATATCTGTGTCTCGTGGCGTTAAGTCGAGCTTTTCAAACTGAGACACTACCCGGCAGCGCACTACAACAAGACGCTATCCTTCAAAGAAGACCCGCACAGTAGTAAGAGGGGCGCTGTCACGAGGCGAACGCAGTCGGCACCGGCTCCTCTGTTCAGTAGTGGAATGTCATCGCCGAGTGAACTGAAGGATCCCCAACCTTCCTCCGCAACGCCTTCATATCTGTCAAGGCATCCGGAGCCCAATCCCGTCCTAGAACGCTTCCCCGCGGCGCTGAAAAGCCGCGTCCCGACAGATGCGCCTTTGCGCGAGGTGTTCTTCGAGACGTACCCCAACGCCCGTCGTTGGTACGACGTGGCATCACCCGAGGTGTCCGTCGTGATCCCTGTGGTGAACCAGCCTGAGCTGACGGCCGCCTGTCTAGCCGCGGTTTGGAAGCATGCGGAGGGCGCCCGCTATGATGTCATCGTCGTCGACAACGGCAGCAGACCCGATGAGATCTTCCGTGTTGGTCGAGCCTTAGATCCTGCGATGTTCTTGGCCTTGGGGTCGAATACGGGCTTTGGCGAAGGCAACAACATCGGTCTCGAGCACGCCAAAGGCGACCTTCTGTTCTTCCTGAACAATGACGCAACCGTATCGGAGGACTTTCTCCCACCCTTGCTCAATGTTTTCGCTGATTTCACGGATGCCGGCTGCGTAAGCCCCAAGTTCCTCTTCCCGGACGGGCGCATTCACGAGGCCGGTGCGACCGTCCGGGACAATGGGCGGGTCGTGCAGATCGGTTTGGGTTCGCCAAATGACGGTCGCTACAACCAGGTCACCCCTGTGGACTACTGCTCCGCCGCTGCGATCCTAGTTCGACGAGACCTGTTCGAAGAGGTGCTCGGCTTCGACTTCCGGTACCATCCCGCCTACTACGAGGATGTGGACCTATGTTTCAAGATCCGGGAGCTGGGCTACAAGACGTACTTCTGTCCAATGTCTGTCGTGACACACCAAGGTGGGGCGTCCAGAAAAGAGCTCGGTCACTCCGGATTTAACACGATCAATGAGACTAACCGCCTGAAGTTTCTTCAGCGGTGGCAACGAAGGCTCCGTCGCCCGAGTTCCGAACCCCCTCTCGCTAGCCAGGAGGTTCCTACGCGAGTGCACCGAAAGGGTGCGCGGATCTTCTCCGTAAAGGCTCAGGGCGCAATCGGGGCGCGCCGGGTCGGGTTGTTCACGCCCTTTGAGCTCATGCCCGGCGGCGGGACGAAGTTCCTCCTATCGACCCTGGCCGTCGCGTCACGCTTTGGCGATGTTCACTTGATCACCGAGAATCCAACCAGCCAGCTGCGCATCGCCCAGGTAGCTGCGGAGCTCGGCGTGGAGATCGACCAGGTGAACCTGATCACGCTTGAACAGGTCGATAGAGACCGGCCCTATGATGTGTTCGTGGCAATGGACAATGAGTTCATGCCACGAGTCGGCGGTCTCGGTCGGAGAAACTTCTTTCTGTGCCAGTTTCCATGCCCTGTCGGTGCTAGCACGATCAAGCAGCGGCGGGACTGGTTGGACGACTATGAAGCGGTGGTCGTGTACTCCGACTTCGTCAAGGAGCACTTCCTCAAGGCCCACGACGGAGCCGGGCGCCTCGCCAGTCGGATCCATGTCATATACCCTCCCGTCACGCCCGTAGACCCTGGCCAAGCAGGCAAGGGCAAACAGATCCTGAGCGTCGGTCGTTTCTTTGTCGGAGGTCACAACAAGAAGCACGCCCAGATGATCGCAGCGTTCAAGCGGCTGTTCGACGACTTCCACCTTACCGACTGGGAGCTCCACCTAGCCGGCTATGCCCTGTCAGGTCTAGAACACCGGCAGTACCTCCTCGATGTTGTGGCCGAAGCGCAAGGCTATCCGATCTTTATCCATGCCGATCCTTCATTGGACGAGCTGCATGACCTCTACCGGAAGGCAAGCGTGTACTGGCATGCAGCCGGTTTTGAGGAAGATCCCGTCGTGGCGCCGGAGAAGCACGAGCCCTTCGGCATCACGACCGTCGAAGCCATGTCGGCCGGGTGCATTCCCGTCGTTGTGGGCACGGCCGGGCAATTAGAAATCGTGAATAACGAGGTCGATGGATTCATCTGGCGAACACTCGATGAACTTGTACAGACGACCCGCGACCTTATGGATGCTGACGTGAAAAGGATCGCCGAGTTGCGAAAAAGGGCAAGGGCTCGCGCGGCAACCTTTGGAGCAGACAGGTTCAGGGATCGCATCGCGTCCGTGTTGGATTTAAGCGGTGCCGAACAGCGGCAGGAGGCAATCGGAATGGCAGTCGAAGCTTCAAGAAGTGACAGTGAGCCAAACTTGAAACCCGCGTCCAGAACCCTGCCTGTCGTCGCACGGCGACCGTTCGAAAAGCGAGCGGTGCTGGTTCTTGGCATGCATCGCAGCGGTACGTCAGCGGTCACCCGTTTGCTGAATCTACTGGGGTCCGACTTACCGTCCAAGCTCATGCCCTCGGTACCTGACAACAACGCGCTCGGCTTCTGGGAGTCCCAGAACATTGCCGAGATTCACGACGAATTGCTTGAATCCGCAGGGTCGACCTGGGACGACGTAGCGGCTTTTCCAAGGACATGGTTCGACTCCGACCTGGCGAAAAGCTTCCAAGACCGGATTGTCCAGATCCTAAGTCAGCCGACAACAACTCTGGGAGTCCCAGAACATTGCCGAGATTCACGACGAATTGCTTGAATCCGCAGGGTCGACCTGGGACGACGTAGCGGCTTTTCCAAGGACATGGTTCGACTCCGACCTGGCGAAAAGCTTCCAAGACCGGATTGTCCAGATCCTAAGAGCCGACTTTGACGCCTCGCGGTTGTTCGTCATCAAAGATCCCCGGATCAGCAGACTGCTGCCTTTCTGGCGCAGCACACTAAATGAGTTCGGTGCTGAACCCCACTTCGTCATCGCGGTGCGGAATCCTCTCGAGGTCGCCGCCTCCCTGAAGTCGCGAGAGGGCTTTCTGCCCGCCAAATCACTGCTGCTCTGGCTGCGACACATTTTGGAGGCCGAGCGAGAGACGCGTACCCAAAAACGAAGCTTCGTTTGCTACGCACAGTTGTTACGGAACTGGCGAGAAACCGCTGCAGCCATCTCTGCGAATCTTGAGATCTCCTGGCCACGGACGTCACATATGGCTGCGGTGGAGATCGAGATGTTCCTCTCGGAGTCCGCAAGGCACCATTCCTTCTCGGCGGAAGAGCTCGATAGCAGATCGGAGATCGTCGATTGGGTGAAGCGAGTCTACGCCGCTACTCTGGCGACCGACGAGAGTACAGCGCCGATGTCAGAGGTTCTCGACGACGTTCGAAGCAGTTTGGAAGCCGCCGATCAGGCCTTCGGGCCGCTACTCGCTGAAGCGCGCCTGAGCCTGGGACGCGAGTCCGAGCGAGCGCAGTTGGCGGATCGCACCCTGACTAAGCGTGAAGAGGAGCTGACCGAGCGGAGAAACCAGACGCAACGTCTCTCTGTCGACTTAGCCGCCCGCGACAGCGAGGTCCAGCAGGCACAGGAAAAGGCCAGCTCAAGCAGCCAGGAAATCGAAAGGCTGAACCATGAAATCGCAGTCCGGGTCTCGGAAATGGAACAGCAAGCCCGACAGATCGAGGAACTTACCGGTACCCTAGGCTCCGTCAACCAAGTCGTAGCCGACAGAAAAGCTGAGGTCGAACGGCTCTCCGCGGAACTCGTTTCCCGCGACAGCGAGGTCCAGCAGTCACAGGAAAATGCCAGCTCAACCGGCCGGGAGCTTCATGCGCAACGTGCTGAGAAGGGAAACCTAGAGCGGCAACTTCGTGACCAACTGTCCCAAAGCGAGACGCTAAAGCAAGAACTTCTTGCGCAACAACTGGAGGCAGACAACCTAAGGCAGGTGGTGAGCGAGCACCAGGCCAAGACGGCGGATCTAGAGCAGAAGGTTTTCCACGAGCGGGAAGTATCTTCGGCGTTGAAGGACAATCTCAGAGAATGGGGTATTTAGTTGACTCCAGTAGCCACAATATGTTGTGGTTGGGGGCATGAAGGAGGACTACCCCCGAAACCTCGTCGAGTTGGAAGCTCGATTCTCGACCGAGGAGGCGTGCCGGGAGTACCTGCTGAAGCTGCGCTGGCCGGAGGGGTTCGTGTGCCCGCGCTGTGGGATCCAGTCCTCATGGGCCAGCAAACGCAATCTGCTGCTCTGCGCCGACTGCGGTTACCAGGCCTCGGTGACGGCGGGCACGATTTTCCAGGACACCCGCAAGCCCTTGACGTTGTGGTTCCGGGCGGCTTGGTGGGTGACAACGCAAAAAGGCGGGGCCAGCGCGCTGGAGTTGCAGCGGGTCTTGGGTTTGGGTAGCTATGTAACCGCCTGGACCTGGCTGCACAAGTTCCGCCGCGCCATGGTGCGCCCCGGTCGCAATCGGCTGGTCGGCCGGGTGGAGGTGGACGAAACGTATGTGGGCGGAGTCGAAGAGGGCGTCCGAGGTCGCGAAATGGTTGGCAAAGCGTTAGTTGCGGTTGCTGCCGAGGAGGATGGGCGCGGTATGGGTCGCATCCGGCTCCGTCGGATCGCGGATGCCTCAGCGGCGAGCTTGGAAGCCTTTGTCGAAGAAGCTATCCAACCTGGCAGCCTCGTGCACACCGACGGCTGGGAAGGCTATGCGGGATTGGAGAACAAAGGATACCGCCATGAAGTCACCGTGCTGCGCGGGAAGCGGCAATCGGCGAGTAAGCTGCTGCCGAGAGTCCATCGTGTCGCCTCTCTGCTAAAGCGCTGGCTGTTGGGGACCCACCAGGGGGCTGTCAGTCACGAGTATTTGGACTACTACCTGGACGAGTTCACGTTCCGCTTCAACCGGCGGACCTCACGGTCGCGCGGCAAACTTTTCTATCGCCTCCTCCAGCAGGCGGTCGCCGCCGACCCTGCTCCCTATAAGACAATGGTCGAGGCCACCAGGGCCGGCACCCCCACCCCCAAGATGTAGTGGCTACTGGAGTCAACTAAATACCCCATCTCAGAGATATCATTCAAGAAGAGGCCTCGCTTCGCGCGCAGATCGAAGTGGTTGGTGATCTAGGTTCGCGGCTCCGTGAGAGTGTTGTCTATCGGCTCATGAGGCGGTTGCGGCTTTGGTCTTGGATAAGCGAAGCTTTGACACAGGTCGAGCTCACCCCCGCGAGCATTCAGCGAGCGGGTGGTTCCGCTTCAGGGAGGTTGGAAAACTACTACGATGCGCAATCCAAGCCCGAACACTATCTATCGGTTTTCAGGAAAGCGATATCAGGCGCTTCGTTTCGCGATGGAGTTGACGGCGTGTACCCGGACGGATGGACCTCGGACCGACTGGTAGTAAGCTTCGGGGGCGGATTAGGGACGAGAAGTCTCGTCGGATCTTTTGAAGCTCCCGGGTGGATTCCCGCGGATCAGTTGGTGCTGGATTTGAAAGATCACGAAGAGAAGTCGAGCCAGAGGTACTCCTTGAAACGCGGCGAATCATTGGCACTCGAAAAGACGCTAACCAGGCCAAGCGGCTGGCTGGAATTGGTGATTAGCCCTGTGTTCCAACCGAGCGCCTGTAACATGGGAGCGGACACTCGAACTCTGGGATGCAGGATCAAAAAACTAGGCTTTGTCTACGTGAACGGAGAAGAACCGACCGTGGATTTAATAGAAGAATTGTGAAGTCACCGCTGACATTCTCAGCCAGCTCGGGTACTACCTCGGAGGAGATCTCAACAGAGAAAAAGACAACCCCTGGTACACCTTGCTCTTCAAACGACGCAGCGTGTTGGACTCCTCTCCGGAGCAGATCGAGAGGCTCGCGAGGATCTTCTCCTCGGCCATGTCCGGTCGGCCGTACCAAGACTCCGAAGTCCTCGATACGGTCGAAGAGCTGGCCGCGGAGGAACGATACAAACTCGACTTCCACTGGCTGTCGGAACGATCAAGATCGCTTCGGGAGAGGCTGCGGTCCGGGCACCGCTTTCAGAAATGGGCGTGGAAGGAACCGAACACTCACGTGCTCATTGATCGCCTGGGGGAGCACTTGCCCGGTCTCCGCTACATCCACGTGATCCGCGATGGGCTCGACATGGCCTTCAGTCCCAACAAGCAGCAGTTGCACTACTGGGCTGATACATTCTTCCAAATGACCGACTTCGATCGGGACCAGCCTTCGGCGGCCCTCCACTACTGGCGACTCGTGAACGAGCGCATCGTTCGTCTGCGGGAGGGAGGGGCTCTACCCATCCTGGAGGTGGGATTCGAGTGCCTCTGCGAGCGGACTACGGAACAGATCCTCGGGATCGCCAAGTTCTGCAACTATCCCATTTCGAGAGAACAGGCTCGAGACATCGGGGCACGAACCATTCGGACGCCACCGACAGTGGGACGCCACCGCAAGATGGACCTTTCGACTCTAGCGCATGTTTGCGTTTAGGCCCGCTAACTGATTGAAAAGGCGGGGGCGGTTTTTGGTTTTGGTCACTACATGATGGTTTCCCGGCCGGCGGGCGGCGGCGGCGGGTCGAGTTGTTGCGACAACCCCAGCACCCGCAGCACTTCGGCGGCTTGGCGGCTGCCGCGCGTGACACAGCGTTTGCGCCGCTGGCCCAACTCCAGCTCCACCACCCGCACCGTCTCCAAGGCCCGCCAGGCCGCCGCCGAGGACAGCCCGCTGCCCGCTGCTCGCAGCTTCTTCTCCAGGGCGCGGTCCAGCAACAACGCCAGCGCCGCCACGAAGATATGCGCCCGCACCCGCTCGTCGCGGCGGTGATAGACCGGCCGCACCTGGAGCAAACCCTTCAACTGCGCAAAGCCGCGCTCCACTTCGTTGAGTTCTTTGTAGGCCGCGACCGCTTCCAGCGGCGTCAGATCCCTCTCCTCGGTCTGAATCACATACTTGCCCTCCAACAACTGCTCGCGGGCGAAGTTCAGCTCATGCTCGGCGTAGTGGAACTCGCCTTGCCGCAACCCCCACTGAAAGTAACGATGACCGTGATGCCGCCCCAGAATCGCTGCCGCCGCGCCGATCTTCTCGGGCTGCTTCAGCGCTCCCCGCTCGACCCGCTGCTGGAGACGCTCCAGCTTTTCCCGCACCCGCTCGCGGGCCTGTTCCCGCCGCGCCTGCTCGTACTGCTGGCGCTCCTCGCTGTCGACCACGAACACCCGCGCTCCCTGCCGCTTGCCCGCCACCTCCTGCACCCGCGTGCGCGGCGGCCGCGCTTTCTCGGAAGCCGTGATGCCCACCTCACACTCTTGCCACCCGTCCTTCGCCAACGCCTCTTCGATGTAGTCGGCAATGTCTTGGCGATTCCTGCGCTGCACGCCCATCAGATACCCTTGTCCGGCTTGGCGCAGCTCGTCCAGGTTGCCCAGCGTCACCATGCCGCGGTCCCCCACCCATACCACGCGCTGCAGCCCAAAGCGGCTCCGCAGGTCTTCCACTACCTCCAGCAAGGCCGCCTGGTCCGGGCGGTTGCCGGCAAAGACGTGATGGGCGATCGGCCAGCCCTGCATCATCACCACCCCCACCAACACTTGCCGCTTACGCGGTTGCGAGTCGCGGCTGTAGCCGAAGCGGCCCAACTCGGCCGGCCCCTGGCCCTCGAAATAGGTCGAGGTCAGATCATAAAAAACCAACTCCGGCGCCAAACTGAACAGGTCGCGCAACTGCCGCCAGAGCGCGGTTTCGATGTGCGCTTTGTGGGCCAGCAGATCGTCCAGCGTCTGATACCACAGCCGCAGTTGCTCGCAGGCCACTTTCACGCGCCGGCTTTGTTTCCACTGCGGCTGCCAACGGCTGCCAGCGGCGGTGGGGACATAGAAATCCTCCAGCCAATGAGCCAAGGCGTGCTCACTGCCCGGCCGCGTGAGCCGATTCGCCAGCAGCACGAAGACTCGTTCGGAGAGCGGCTGGCCGTGGCGCCGGGTGGCCGAGAGCCCGTCGAGGATCGGTCCCAGCGCCAGCTCGTCGAACAAGTGGCGGGCGGCGCGGAGCGGCCCCCAGCTCCAGGCCTGCGGCGCTGCGACTTGTTCGCTGGCCACCCAGCGGGGCGCCTCTTGGTCGGCTTGCAACAAGCGCACCAGCGAGTCCAGATGGGGTGCCAACAGGTCTTTGCGGCCCAAGTGAGCGACGACCCTTTGGCGGGGCTGGCCGTGGAGGCGATAAGACTCGACCAGGCGCAGGTAGGTGTGGTTACCGGACTTGTGGGCGCGCAGGAACACGGGCGAATGGGTACACTACAATGATAGCGCAATAAATCCGATGGATAAAGGGAATAATCACGAAAGTACGAAAAAGAATTGTCACTACGTTTTTGGGGTCTCCGAGACACCGGCCTCGTGTTTTCAGTCACTTACGGGCAGAGGAGAGGTCAAAATCGGCCCAAATGTGCAAACATGCGCTAGTCCGCATTTCTCACCACCTGACGGCCGAAGTACGCGATAAGCCCGCCATTACCGTTGCGCTTGCTCACCACCGTACTGTACAAGTACGCCTCCGCGCGCTGAGCGGCGCGCGCCTCGTACTGACGGGCCTCTCACGCACTTCGAGCCGATCATTTTGGGGCCATGTGTCGCGACCACATGAGGCTGACTGCGAAGGGACCGTCGGATGTCTTCGAGGCGGCGGTCTTTTGCCCACGATGTCTGCTGGAGAAGGGCCCGCAGTTCGACCACGTCTACGGCGGCGTTGGGCGTGTAAGTGATCTCGCCGACTCCCATGGCCTTCCCCGAAGTGCTCCAGATTATGTCACAATCATGGGGCTAGTGACTACACCGGACCGGCGGATTAGTCCCGCGTACGACCAGCCCACAAGAACTGGTCTGTCGAGTTTCAGAGCTTCGATCACATTCTTGACGTCGTCTGCCCATAGGGCGCCGGTTGTATAGCTCTCTGCGTCCAATGGCGCTTCAGATTGGCCATGGCCCCGAATATCCATGGCAACGAGGCGAAATTCATCGGCCAAGGGGCTTTCGAATTGCTTGGAGGGTGAGGGTGAGATGGGTGTGGTCTACAAAACCGACGAACGCGAAACTCAGGCGAACAGTGGCCATGTGCCAGGATAATGAAATCCGTCAGCCACTCCACGGATTCACGCCAGCCCGAGGAGGCGCCCGATGTCACGCCGCTCCATTCTAAAGTGGATGCCTGTTGTTGTCGCGCTCGTATTGATGGGCCTGATTGCATTTAAGCTATCGCCACCCGAGACCGAAACCTGGCTTCCTTACGGCGGCAGAGGCCGCGTCAGTCAGCTTCTCTTGGAACTGATGGCTGGACCCAAAGGCATTGCTTCGATTCAAGTGCCCGACGGATTCACGGTGGAACGGGTCGCCGGGGAAGACCTTGTGAGGTATGGGGTCTTCTTTTCCTTCGATGACCGGGGACGTCTGTTTGTCTGTGAGTCCGCTGGCAAGAACACGACGGATGAAGAGGCGGTCAACAACCCCTCGTTCCGGATCAGCATCCTCGAGGATACCAACGGCGACGGCGTATTCGATAAGAGCAACGTGTTCGCCGACCGCATCACGATGGCTCTCGGGGCGCAGTGGCACCGCGGCAGCCTCTATGTAGCGGCGCCACCCGACCTGTTGCGTTTTGATGACACCGACAACGACGGCGTGGCCGACCATCGCGAGGTCATCCTCAGCGGCTGGCCCGACGAAATCCAGTCTGGCGTCTCGGTCGTTTCAAGCGCGACCACTCTTCATGGTCCCTACCTCGGCCCGGACGGCTGGATGTACCTCACCTACGGCTCTTCTCAGGCCTACAAAGTCAAGACCAGGGACGGCGGGATTCTTGAAGGCCGAGGCCGTGTCTTTCGAACCCGCCCGGACGGAACCGGGCTGGAATGGTTTGTCGGAGGCGGTTTCGCCAACCCCGTGGAAATCGCCTTCACCCCCTCGGGCGACACTATCGGGACGATGACTTATTACTCCAGACCGAAGAACGGCGTGCGCGACGCTCTCCTCCACTACATCGACGGCGGCGTATACCCGATGTGGCGGCCCTACGTCGACACGGCTTACCAGCGAACCGGTGATTTGATGCCGGCTGTCACCAAGTTCGCCCGCCTCGCCCCCTCCGGCCTGACGCGCTACCGCAGCAATGCATTCGGGGCCGAATACCAGGGCAACCTCTTCAGCGCCCAGTTCAACCCTCATCGCATCCAGCGGCACATCCTGCACCGCGACGGCGCTACCTACCGCACGGACGATCAAGACTTCCTGACCTCCACCGACATCGACCTTCACTTCACCGACGTGCTGGAGGACGCCGACGGCAGCCTGCTCGTTCTCGATACCGGCGGCTGGTATCTGCTCAATTGTCCCGTTTCGAGAATCGCCAAGAGCGAGTTCAAGGGCGCCATCTATCGCGTGCGTAAGAAGGATGCACCGGTCGCCGACGACCCATGGGGCAAGCAGATCAAGTTTGACAATTTAACCCCCGATGACCTGGCTGCTTTGCTCAGCGATGAGAGGCCGAGGGTCCGCGACCAGGCGTTCGATCGTCTGATCGAGACGGGATCGTCTTCGGTCGACGCGCTGAAGGAAGTGCGGGAGAGTCGGGCGCCGGTGGAGGCCCGGGCGCTGGCCGTGTTTGCCCTCGCGAGGATCGACGGTCCGGCCGCGGCCGCGGCCACGCAAGCCGCGCTCAGTGACTCTGATCTGGACGTCCGCGTTGCCGCTGCGCGCATGGCCGGGTTGAATGGCGACAAGGCCGCGGTCGGCCGCCTGCTGCAAGTGCTCCAAAGCGATGAGCCCGCCGGACGCCGGCAGGCGGCCGAGGCTCTGGGACGAATCGGTGACGTGGGCGCTGTCGAGGCTTTGCTTGCCGTGTCGGCGCAACCGGCGGACCGCTTCGTCGAGCACGCGCTCATTTACGCGCTGATCCGGCTCCGTGATCCCGAGCCCCTGGTGTCGGCGCTGAAGGACCACAGCCCCGCCGTCCGAAAAGCGGCTCTGATTGCACTCGATCAGATGGAAGGTTCGCCGCTGAGGCGGGAGCAGGTCGTCTCACTTCTCGACGCCAAAGACGAGGGTCTTGGCAATGCCGTGCTATGGGTCGTCAGCCATCACCCAGAGTGGTCCTCCGACCTCATCGACTACCTTCTCGAGCGACTTGAATCCGGCGATCACGGGCCCGATTCGCTCGAACCCGTTGGTGCCGCCTTGCTCTCCTTCTCTACTGATGCGGGCGTGCAGCGGATGATCGGCCGTCTTTTAGCCGCCCCGTCGACGAGCGCCGAGCGGAAGCTGTTTCTTCTCGATACAATCGACGAGTGTTCGCTGGACGAGCTTCCGCCGGTATGGCTGACGGAAATGCGCGCGCTCGTCCGAGGAACCCACCCGGCCGTCCGGCGGAAAGTCATTACGATCGTTGCCTCCCGCGGCATCGCCGACATGGACGAAGAACTGAACCGCCTGGCCGCCGACACGAATGAATCCGACGACTTGCGAACCGCCGCCGTGGCGGCGCTGGTTGCGCATCGCCCAGGACTCTCGGAGCCGAGTTTCCGTTTCTTGCTCGGCCTGCTTCGGCCGGAGACCGATGCCACCTTGCGGTTCTCGGCGGCACACGCGTTGAGCAAAGGCGGGCTGAATCCCGAACAGCGGCTCCTTGTAGCTTCGGAATATTTGCCGAAAGCCGGCCCACTCGTGCTTCCGACCCTGCTGGAGATATTCCGCGAAGATCATAATGAGGAGATGGGGCGCCAAGTTGTGGCGGCGCTTCTCCAGGCGCCCGACTCCATCGGCGCCGTCGCTGGCGAACGGCTGCGGGCGTTGCTAAAGAATTTCCCGAGCCAAGTGCAAGCTGACGCAAAGCCGCTGCTGGCCCGCCTCGATCAAGAGAAGCAGCGCCAAGCCGAGAAACTAAAGAAGCTTGAACCCTTGCTACGGGCCGGCGGAGACGTTGGGCGCGGCCGGAATATCTTCTTCGGCAAGAAGGCTGCCTGTTCGAGTTGTCACACCATCGGCGTGGAAGGCGGTCACGTCGGCCCCGACCTTACTGCCGTGGGCGCTGTTCGTCCGGGCCTCGACATCCTCGAGGCCGTCATCTTCCCCAACGCGAGCTTCGTTCCCGAGCATGAGGTCTACCGCGTTGAGACAGCGCGGGAGGTGCACGTCGGAGTGCGCGGAGGGAGCACCGGCGACGCCCTGGTCATCATCTCCGGGCCGCGCGACCGTACCCGCATCCCTCGAAAAGACATCGTCTCCATGGAACTCTCGGCGGTGTCGCTCATGCCGGACGGCTTCGATCAAGATCTCACTCGGCAAGAGCTTATCGATCTTCTAGCCTTTCTCCAGGGACAAAAATCAAGGCAGGATGCAGTCCCCGAAGGAGACTAGTGATGCCGTCCCGTCGCCCGGCGGCCGTCACGGTGATCATCGCCGCGTGGCTTGTTTGCGGGCTCTCCCGCTACCGCATTCTTGCCCGGTTGGGTCAGGGCGGGGGATGGGTCTGGTCGACAAAGCCGAGGGCGCGAAGCTTAGGCGCACGGTCGCCGCCCTGACATTCCTTCTTTCCGACGCTCTAAAGGACGATGAGCCCCTCGAAGATGAAGAAACAACGCAAGCGCTTCGATCGTAAAGCGCAAGCCGCTGCGGCCTCGAGCAAGCCCCTCAACTGGGCAGAGGAAGAGATCTGAAACGTGCGGTTTGCGGCATATCAAAAGGTTGTTGATGAACTGCCACCCGGCTTTTGGCGCGTGCGCCCCGATGGTGCGGACTAGCTTAGCCAACTAGCTAGTTTGCGGCGCAAAAAGGCGGGGTTAAGTCCTGAGCTGTGAGCGGAGAGGTGGGGCGGTTGCTGCACCCCCGCCGCTCCAAGCCGATTCACGGCTGGTGGCCGCGGCGCCGCCTGTTGCGCCGCCATTGCATTCCCCCACTCCCCAACCTTCAACCCTGCGCCGAGCCCCGCCGCAGGGGTATCGCTGTGCAAAACGGACCCTCGCCCCCGGCGCCGCCGGCCTTTTCAAAAAACGTATTTTTGCGCCGCAAACTAGCTAGCGGGAAGCCTTGTTACCGCCATCTATCTTTGGTACCGCAGGTGTGGGTTGCTGTGATCGGCCAAACCATCAGTCACTACAAGGTCCTCTCCAAGCTCGGCGAGGGCGGAATGGGTGTGGTCTGCAAGGCCGAGGACACCAAGCTGGAACGGCCCGTTGCGCTGAAATTCCTCGCCGCGCACGCCATCGAAGACCCCGAAAATAGGGCCCGCTTCCTCCGAGAAGCGAAGGCAGCCGCACGCCTGGATCACCCCAACATCTGCCCTATTCACGAAATTGACGAGGCGGACGGGCAAACCTTTCTTTCTGGCAGGGGTTGGAAGGGGCCAAGATGGGGCCGGAGATGCGCACCTTGCTGCGCATGATCCTGATCACGGCGCAGCGCCCCGGCGAGGTGACGATGGCCGGGTGGGAGGAGTTCGACTTGGAGTCGGACTGGTGGACGATCCCCAGCGAGCGGGCCAAGAACGGGCTGGCGCATGGCGTGCCGCTCTCGTCTTTGGCGCTGGAGCAGCTTGAGGTGCTGCAGCGTCGCGACCGCTGGGTCTTCGCTTCGCGCCGCGGGGGCCCGTTCTATCGGACCTCGCCGGCGAACGCGCTGATCGACAATCGCAACTGTTTTGCGATCGCACACTTCGCAGCCCACGATCTCAGAAGGACGGCGGCGAGTCACATGACAAGTGCGGGGATTGCGCGACTGGTGGTCAGCAAGATCCTGAACCACGTCGAGCGGGGGTGACGTCGACCTACGACCGGCACAGCTATGACCTTGAGAAACAGCACGCGATGAACACATGGGATCGCAAGCTGCGCGCGATCCTGAACGGCGAAGCAGGCAAAATCGTGGAGTTCCATCAGTGAAATGAAAAAGGTGGGCGACGGCATCTACCCTCCTGAGGAGCAGGTTTGGGCTTGCCCTGGATTCCGAGACCGTTTCTATCACTCCGAGTGTTCGCGACGCCGGGCGGTTCATTCTCCTCACTGCGCAGTGAAGCTGCGAAGTGCAGGCTCCTCGTGCTGTTCAAGCCACTTGGCAACTGAAGCCTTGCGGTACAGAACCGACTTCCCGACCTTTGTCCGCGGTGGTCCAATTCGCATTGTGTACCAGCGCTCAAGCGTTCGCACTGATTTTCCAAGTTGGCGTGCCAACTCTTCACGCGGTATGTATTCGTCAAGTGGAGAACTATAATCCTAAAAACGGCAGTTGCTAGGGGGCATCGGTGACATACAAGGGGCCGCCGAGGACTCTGCCGTGGAGAAATTGGCGGAAAATCCAGCTCAGAATCAGTCGCCAGCGTTGGGCTCGGGTCAACTGCTCCGCAGTTGCTCGCACCCATTGCAGAAAGGCGCTCCCCCGCTGCAAAGCCGCCTTCATCTGCCGCGCCCTGGCGTGCAAGCTGGTAATCGTTACCGTGGTTTGGTGGCCGTGGCGCGTCCGCCGGGCAATGCCGTGCAGCAGCAGCGGACGCGTCGTGATCGCCTCGCCATGCTTGTCGGGGATCGCCAGCCGCGTAAACAGCGTCCACCAGTTGTACACCAGCGCCCCGATGCGCGCCAGCACCTGACAACGCAGCAGGTCCTGGGTCGTGAATCCCGACCAACTCCATTGGTTCTTCAATTCGTCAAAGTTGTTCTCCGCGTCCGCCCGGTCGCGATAGTGCTGCGCGATTGTCGCCACCTCCTCGTCGAGCGAACTCAGCAGCACGACGTACTCATAGAGCACACCCTGGTCGACGATTTCCGTCAACCCCAACGAGAGCTGTTGCGGCGCCGCCGGGTCGGGCTGAGTGAGGGCCAGATCGTTGCGAATCTGGCGCCGCAACACCACCAGCGGCCGGGACCGGCTCCAGCCTTCCAGCATCAACTCCGTGCTGATGCCTTGCCAGCCTTTGCCCGCCGACTCCCATTCCTCGCTGCGAAACAACCTCTCCAACAGTCCCTTCACGCCCCGGCTCTGCCGCAATTTGAATAAATAAGGAAGCTCGCGCTGTGCGGCGCCCAGCATCATCCGCTCCGTCCCCCAGCCGATATCTCCGCGCAGCAGCGCCGGACGCTGCCCGGGTTCCAAGCCGTCGATAAACTTCCACAACTGCGGCTGCGCATACGAGGACGCCGTCTGGTTGCCCGGCTGCATTTCCACTTCCAGCAGCAGCCGCAAGTTGGCCACGAAGTAAGTGTGGTAGACGTGCGAAGGACGCCCCGGCTTGCCCGGGTTGTAACCGCGCTTGGCGCCCTGCTGGCACCCGTAGAGCGGCTTGACGCTGGAGTCGACGTCGAGGATCCAAGGTTCTTCCAGCAGCGCCTCGTAAGTTCGCTGCAGATGCTTGCGCAGCCAACTCCGGCAAGCCTTCTCGTCGGCCCCTTGAAACGCCCGCCGCGCCGAGTCTTCGCTGACGACCTTGCTCATCCCCAGCAACTGCGGGTTGACCCCATCGCCGCGAATCGAGCTGATGTGCGCGTAGCGGCGATGTCCCGCCAGCAGGCTCAGCAGCAGGGCGCCCAACACGTCGCGCACCGCCGGCGCGTTGGGGCTGCGGTAGTCGAGCGGACAAGCGGCGACCCAGTCGTTGAACAACCCGGCGGTTTTAAGAAACTCGATGAAGTAGGGCATCTGCCCGTAGGCGGTCACCGCCGCGCCGGCGTCCCAGCGCAGATGCACCTTGCCGCCGTAGGTGTCCAGCGCCTGGCTGCCACGGCTCTGCTTTGCGATGGCCTTTTGGGGCTCCCCCAGCGGGTGAAGCTGTATTGCGCCTCGTGATTTCGACATCACCCACAGTATCAACCACTTGCCCCCTGAGCCGCCAATTCAACCGCCGTTTTTAGGATAATAGTTCGCACGGCACACTTCCCAAGAATTCACTTCATCAACGCAGACCCCATGGTTGTTGTCACATACCCTGCGCCCTTTCAGGAGCCGCGCCTCCGGGCCGCAAGGAAAGAATGGTTGCAAGCTCGTCGATGTCCCGATAGCCGAGCCGCAAAAGACGCCGCACTACCGAGTAATCAAAACCACTTCTTGATTGATCCGTGTACGAGGGCTTTCCCTTGCCAGCCCACAGATCTTTCAACTCACGCTCCCCTTCCAGAAGTTGCACAAACCAGCGCGGGAGTTCAGTTGCCGTTTTCAGTTCCAAACCGCTCCTTCCATCTGTGCTTGCGTGCCCGGAACTTTGACCCGGTTCGCGAGTTGTGAGACTCAACAGGTGCTCCCGCAGTGCTTCGTCCTCGACGCGGTTCTGTCCGTAGAATCTGCTGATGATCCCAACATCCTTTTTGGAGGTCCCGTATACGCGCACGACCCGCCGTAGATCCTGAGTCGCGTCCAGCTTGGCCTCAAGCCCTTGCAGGTCATGTATATGCTCGTCATTGAAACGGTTCCGGAAGTCCCTCAATCGCTGGCCGATATCCGCGTGCCGGCGTGTGTTGATTGCGGCGTAGGCAAGCAGAGCGTGGAACCGGCGCCCCGTGTACGCTCTCGTCGGCGCCTGCAGCCCCAAGTCCCGAAAATAATCATCCGCTTCGTTGAGCCATGTTTGAAGAGCAGAAACATGAGCACGAGTGATGGGTTTGGCTACTACATCTATGTCGAGCAGAAGGTTCTTTCAAAGTTCGATTTCACTGTCTAAACTTGATCTCAAATAACCTGCTCTGTTTCGTTGGATTTTGGTACGAGGATTAAGTCCATGACAGACCATTCTAGGTCTGTGATACCTGAATTATGCACAGATTCGCTTTGCGAGTGCGGCTGCGTTCGTAGCGGCTTGACGGCCGTCGTAAGGTGGGAGCTCGGCAACTGGTCTTTTGGCTTCTCCGTCCCCGGTTTCCCCTCCCGCCCAGAATCCGCGTCGGCAAAACCCCGCTCCGAAGTGGCGTGTTTCCAGTACGTTGCGGCCAGTGCATAAAATTTTATGCATAGCGCATAGCCAGGCTCTCAGATCAACGCCCTCTCGACTACCGGCGGCAAGCCGCCGTAGGGAGTCGGCTTCCTGCCGCGGAAGTTGTCAAGGCGTGGATGCCCCGATTTTATTGGGCTGCGAGACCGTCACGGCTGGGCCTTGTTTGACGGCCCTTTGGGAGCTATGCTGTTTTCGCTTGGTAACCATTTGGGTGACCTCCTTTGGGTTGGCTGGTGAAGCTGGAATCTTTGCCAGCCTACCTTTTTACCCCATGTTTTCGGGCGTTCCCCAATGGTCCCTTGCGGCTCAGCCCTCCTCAGGTGCACCCCGCAATGCATAATTCAGGTGATATTGTTCGACAAATCTAATAAGTTCTCTCTCTGTTTTTATGTAACCTATACGCGGAAAACTTTCGTGCTGAATGTTCCACTCTCTCTGTCCAGGTCTGTAGTCTTTCGAAAACGCATTCATCTCTGTAAGCAACGGATAATGACCTAACCACTTCCACGATCTTATTACCGTTTCTCGATTATACTTCTTTTCCACCTGAATTATGCACAGATTCGCTTTGCGAGTGCGGCTGCGTTCGTAGCGGCTTGACGGCCGTCGTAAGGTGGGAGCTCGGCAACTGGTCTTTTGGCTTCTCCGTCCCCGGTTTCCCCTCCCGCCCAGAATCCGCGTCGGCAAAACCCCGCTCCGAAGTGGCGTGTTTCCAGTACGTTGCGGCCAGTGCATAAAATTTTATGCATAGCGCATAGCCAGGCTCTCAGATCAACGCCCTCTCGACTACCGGCGGCAAGCCGCCGTAGGGAGTCGGCTTCCTGCCGCGGAAGTTGTCAAGGCGTGGATGCCCCGATTTTATTGGGCTGCGAGACCGTCACGGCTGGGCCTTGTTTGACGGCCCTTTGGGAGCTATGCTGTTTTCGCTTGGTAACCATTTGGGTGACCTCCTTTGGGTTGGCTGGTGAAGCTGGAATCTTTGCCAGCCTACCTTTTTACCCCATGTTTTCGGGCGTTCTCCAATGGTCCCTTGCGGCTCAGCCCTCCTCAGGTGCACCCCGCAATGCATAATTCAGGTTCCATCTTTCATCAACCAACTTCAACTCATTTCTAAGCCTTCTTCTGCAACTATTTCGTCAGCTTTCTTCAAACCATCTGGTTCTTCCGGCTTTCTAGTGGCTGGGGGCCATATCGAGTCCTCCGCAGTGGAAGTAGATGGCGTTGATGAAGTTCTGCTGATTGCGGAAGCCGCGAGCCGTCGCCTTCACCCATTGAATTCTCGAATTCAACCCCTCGTTGATGAAGTTCTGCTGATTGCGGAAGCCGCGAGCCGTCGCCTTCACCCATTGCGAATTCAACCCCTCACTCACGGCGTTCGTAATGCGATGTTTCAGATACGTCAATATGTTTTCGAGGCGCGCCTTCAACATCTGCGCCACAGCGACCATCGGCGTCAACCGGATGCGGCGGGCCCAACCAAGCCATTGCTCGAAGAAAGCCCGTGCCGCCGATTCGCCGCGATAGTCGAACAGCCGCATCGCGGTCTCCTTCAAGGCCCACGCCCGCGCCGTCTTCAGGTCGCTTTCGCGCAGGGCCTGAAACTCCCGCCAGGCGTCTTCGGAAAAACTCGCCGGATGCCGCAGCCAATCGTACTTCGTGCCGCTTAAACGCTCGTCGCCCGCTGCCCGCAGACGTTTGTTCTCCGCCCGTCGCACCTGATCCACGGCCTTGGATAGATGCGCCGTGATGTGATATTTGTCATAAACGATCTTTTTATCCGATGCGGGGAGATGCTCGCGCGTCGAAGCGACGTAAGGGTCCCACATGTCCATCGCGACGGCCTCGACGACGCCAAGCTGTTCTTCGCTCAACGTCTCCCAAAAGCCGTCCAGGCTTGCTTTGCGCCGTCCTTCGGCGACGAACAACACGCGCGAGCGGTTGAGATCGTTGACGATGGTGAGGTAGCGATGGCGCTTACGAAAGCTCTTCTCGTCGACGCCCAGATGGGCGATCGGCTCGGCGCTACGGCGCGCCAGCCCACGCTGCACGGCGCGTTCGAGGATGCCGTGAATCTCGTCCCAGCTCAGTGCCAGCAGCTCGGCGACGCCTTGTTGGCTAGCTTCTTTCAGCCACGAGATTGCGAGAGCTTCAAACAGCGCCGTGAAGCGGCTGGATGCCTCGGCCCACGGCAGCCGCACTACCCGCGGCCCGTGCTCGGGGCAGTCGCTGCGCGGCGGCCTGGCATGCAGAATCGTGCGGTACTGGCAAGTGTCGAGATGACGCCAACAACACTCGGTTTGATGATCGTGGAGCCCGCACTCGGCGCTGCACTTGGGACAGGGCCAGCGCACTTGTTCATCGTGTTCGAGGAAGACATGGACTTCGCCGTCGGCCCGGCGCAACTCCATGCGTTCGACTTTCCAGGGACTTTCAATGCCTAAAATCTGGCGGTATAGCTCGCGGTCGTGCATCCCGCGAGCCTACCATCTCCGCCCTCCCGGCCACTAGAAAGCCGGAAGAGCCAACCATCTTTGCTTCATCTAGCTCTCCATCTTTCTCATCTCAACCGTTCTCACTTCCTTTACGTCTCCATTATCATTTCTATCTACCGCAATTCTCATCTCTTCAAGTCCTAGTTCCCTTTAAAACTTGTCCTGCATCTGTCACCTCAATCTTCCTTCTGTCTTCCACCGATTCTTTCCGCTATATGTGAACCTTCTTCTATTCGCATTTGTCTCTCTAAGATCCTTCACAATTCATCATTCAAACAATCTACTCATTAGATCTTGTCGCCTCTCTGCTAAAGCGCGAGGCTGTTGGGGACCCACCAGGGGGCTGTCAGTCACGCAGTATTTGGACTACTCGGCCTGAATCGGCCTGAATCAATAGAATGAATGGCCTAAGGGATCACGCAAAAATAAGATCTCACTATTGATCTGAACTTAGACATTTCTCCGTCGCTTTCGGTGCCCCGTGTCAGCTCGCTTCAATCAGGACAAGATCACAATAATCATGGGCACTGAACACGCTGCGTAGCCCGGCAAGAGTCCTTGGATTATTATGTTGTAGTTCAGACTGTAAGAAGCCATCAGCCGGAACTCTAACATTATGCGCCCCGCCACCTTCGACCCGGCTCTGCTGCGTCAGCACCTGCGCCGTCACAAGATCGCCGATCTGCCGCAACTCAAACGCCTGCTGGGCACCGCCACCGATCTCACCGTATGCCGCAAACTCAAGCAACTCCGCTACCTCGCCAGCTACACCCATCGCGGACGCTTCTACACCCTGGTCGAGATCGCCCGCTTTGATGCTCGCGGACTGTGGTCGCACGAAGGGGTCTGGTTTTCCCGCTACGGCACCCTGCGGGCCACGGTGGAAGCCTTCGTCCTGGCCTCCCCCCACGGCTCCTACGCCCAGGAGCTGGCTGACCTGCTCCAGGCCGCTGTCCAGGAGCCGTTGCGCCTGCTGGTTCAGCAACAGCGCCTAAGCCGAACCACAAGCGGTGGCCCATTGCTCTACGCCGCCATCGATTCCGCCGTTCGGCGCAAGCAGATCTTGGCGCGCCGCCGTGCCCAAGCGGTTCCCATTGCCGTTCGCGCCGACGCCCTGCAGGTCTCGCCCGACGAACTCCAGGCCGCCATCCTGCTGTTCCATGGACTGCTCGACGAACAGCAGCGCCGCTTGTTCGCCGGCTTGGAATCGATCCGCTTGGGGCACGGCGGCGACACCCTGTTGGGCGACTTCCTGGGCTTGGATGCGCACACCGTCGCCCGCGGCCGCCGACAACTGCTGGATCAGAATGTGGTCACCGGCCGGACCCGCCGGCCGGGCGCTGGCCGTCCCTCCACGAAAAAAAAACGCCCCACATAATCGCCATCCTCGACGACCTGCTGGAACACGACACGGCCGCCGATCCGATGACAGGCTGGCGCTGGTCCCGGCGCACGACCAGCCGCATCGCCGACGAACTTCAGCGCCTCGGCATCCGTGTTTCCCCCAACACCGTGGCGCGCCTGCTGGACCAGATGGGCTATTCCCTGCGCCTGAATCAAAAGCAAATCTCCACCTGCTCCAGCCCTGATCGCAACCTCCAGTTCGAATACCTCGCCCAGTTGCGCCAGCGCTTCCGGCGCCGTCACCTGCCCCTGATCAGTGCCGACACCAAGAAGCGCGAACTGGCCGGCAACTTCAAGAACGCCGGCCGGCGTTGGGAAGGCGAGGCTCGCCGCGTCTTCGATCACGACTTCCGCTCCGACTCCAGCGGCGTCGCCATCCCCTACGGCATCTATGATGTCAGCGCGAATCGCGGCGCCCTCGTGAGCGGTGTTTCGCACGACACGCCCGCCTTCGCCGCTCATGCGATTGCCCACTGCTGGCAGCGGCAGGGCGCGCCGCGCTACTGCGGCTCACGCCAGCTTCTCATCTTGGCCGACAGCGGCGGCAGCAACAGCTGTCGCTGCCACGCCTGGAAGACCGCACTGCAGTCCCAACTGGCCAACGCGTTTGCCCTTGCCGTTACCGTCGCCCACTACCCCAGCGGCGCTTCGAAATGGAACCCCATCGAGCATCGCCTCTTCTCGGAGATCTCACGAAACTGGGCGGGGGAACCGCTGGACTCCTAGCAGAAGATTCTCCATTACGCCCGCACGACCACGACCCAAACAGGGCTCCGCGTCTCCGCTTACCTGGATCGCCGCTACTATCCTCGCGGCCGCAAGCCCACCCCGCAACAAATCGCCTCACTCCGCCTGCAGCGCCATGAAACTCTGCCCCAGTGGAATTACACCATCAAGCCCCAACTGTAAAGTTGTTCTTGCGTGGTCCCTTAGGCTCCTTTGTTTCAGTGAGTTGCATTGATTCAAGAGGTCTGAATGAATGATTATCTCACGGTCGCTGCATTGCCTTTCTGAGGACCTCAAAGCCAAGGGTCAAATCTGTTAGGATCAGGAGCGCGGACGCGCCGACCACAAATGCAAGCACGCCCCTGAGCGTCCGCTTCCACGTCCAGGAGTTCAGCAGGGCGTTGGCCAGCACCAGAGGCTCCGAGATCTGCAAGAACATGACAGCGGCAGGGCGCGCCGCGCGAGTACGACGCATGGCACAGGGTCGCCAGCATTGCAGGTGCAGCCTGGTTGCCAACCAATCATTCTGGGTGACGCAAACGGCTGATCGTGAGCTCCACCCGCATCACGGGCGGACCGCGTGTTCTCACTCATCCGCTGCCCCGTTGATTGTCTATGTTCCGTCCGCCACTCAGCGTTGCTGACACCGACGCGTTGTCCCGGACCAGCATCGTTCTTGCTAGCAAGAGCGTGCTTCTGGTGCTCCAGCACCGGCTTCCAAGGTGACCCACACGTCGGACAGCACCCTTTTTCGCTGGTACCGGCTTTGATGCAGGGCTCGACAAGTTTCTCCGGGAAGGTGGCAAAATGAGCTTCCCTGTACGGTTGGGTCGGAACCGTCCAGACACTCCGAATGTTGCGTCTTGCAACAGGCCCGGCTACGGCTGCTGAGAAGGATTCGTTCTGCCTGACCTTATGCGCGGCTGGGTGTTGCGGATCGCGGTGCTGATAGATCCGGCTGTTGGCGCCTGGCATCCTCGCTTTCGGGTTCACGCCGTGCCCTCGGGAGTGGGTGTTGCCGGTCACCGGCTCTTTCACAGCCTCCTGATCAAAGAAGTATCGTTGTGCTTTCGCGAGTAAGAAAACGTAATCGTGACTTTGGGTGGGCCTGTCGCGAACGCTTTCCGGCATCGCGTTGGGTTTTGCCCACACGATGTCACTGCGCAGCCACCAGCCATCCTGTTGCAGTGCAAGTGCCACGCGCCAGGGGATGCCGCAGAGGTCTTTCGGTTTGAGGCCCGCGGGCTGTGGAGACCGGTATTGCTGTAACCCCCAGCATCCTCGGTTGGTTTCTTGTTTGTGTCCGACCCGGTTTCCGTGTCCGGTCCTGCCGCCGCTCGTGTAGCTGTCCCCCATGTTGAGCCAGACGGTCCCGTCTCGTCGCAGCACCCTCCAGAGCTCACCAAACACGGTGACGAGATGCTCAATGTAGAGATCCGGTGTCGGCTCAAGCCCCAAACACCCTCGCCAAGCTGCGCATCTTGTGCAGAATTGTCCCGTCGTGTGCTTCTGATGATTACCGTCAAAGCGCCGGGACTCGTCCTGATAGAACCGCTCTAGACCGAAGTTCCAGGGGCCGATTTCGGCGTAAGAGTAACCAAGAAAGGGAGTTAGGGCCGGTTTGGGGTGGTCTCGAAGTGCTGTTTGTAGCCACTAATTAGTGACTTTCTTCTGGACTTTTTGTTCTGTATATGCTATAATGGCTTTATGCCATCTAGATCCGGCCCTGTTCATGTAGCCACCACTACTCGCCGCTACAAAGGCAAAATCTATACCTCCCACCTGCTCCGCCGCTCCTTTCGCGCCGGCCAGCAGGTCAAACACGAAACCCTCGGCAACCTCTCCCACCTGTCCGATTCCCTCATCGACATGATCCGCCGCTCGCTCGCCGGGGAGTCCTTTGTCCCCGCCAGCGAGGCTTTCCTGGTCGAACGCTGCCGCCCCCACGGTCACGTTGAAGCTGTTCTCGGCACGCTCCGCCAGCTCGGCCTCGAACGCCTGCTGGGGTCCAAACCCTCGCGCCAGCGCGACCTCGTCGTGGCCATGATCGTCGAGCGGCTGCTGCATCCCGGCTCGAAACTGGCCACCACCAGGCTGTGGCAGCATTCCACGCTGGCCCAGCAGCTGGGCGTCGAAGACGCCGACGAAAACGATCTCTACGCGGCGCTGGACTGGCTGCTGGCCCGCCAAAAACGCATCGAAAAGAAGCTCGCGGCGCGGCATCTCGCGGCCGGCGACACCGTGCTCTACGACGTCTCCAGCAGCTACTACGAAGGACGCCACTGCCCGCTGGCGGCGTTCGGCCACAGCCGCGACCGCAAAAAGGGCAAGCCGATCATCGTCTACGGCGTGCTCGCCGACAGCCAAGGACGGCCGCTGGCGGTCAGCGTCTACCCCGGCAACACGGGCGATCCGGCGACGCTGCCCGATCAGGTCGACACGCTGCGGCGGCGCTTCGGGCTCGAGCGCGTGGTGCTGGTGGGCGACCGCGGTTTGTGGACCCAAACGCAGATTGAAAACCTGCGGCGGCATCCCGGGCTGGGCTGGATCTCGGCGCTGCGCGCGCCCGCGCTGCGGCGGCTGGCCGACGGCGGCGAGTTGCAGTTGTCGTTGTTCGACAAGAAGAACTTGGCCGAAATTCGCTCCCCCGACTATCCCGGCGAGCGCCTGGTGGCCTGTTATAACCCGCTGCTGGCCGAGGAGCGCGGGCGCAAGCGCGGCGAGCTGCTGGCGGCCAGCGAGAAGGAATTCGAGCGCATCGAGGCCGCAGTGGCGCGGCGCAAACGCACCCCGCTGACCGCCGCCGAGATCGGGCGCAAGGCGGGCCGCGTGCAGGACCGCTACAAGATGGGCAAGCATTTTGAGACGACCATCGGCGAGGGCGTTTTCTGCTGGCAGCGGCGCGAGGCGGCGATCAAGCGGGAAGCGGAGCTGGACGGCATCTACGTGATTCGTAGCAGTGAAAAGAAGGCTGATCTGAAGGCTGAAGACGCGGTGCGTTCCTACAAGAGCTTGGCCCGTGTGGAACGCGTGTTTCGCTGCATGAAAGGGGCGGATCTGAGGGTGCGGCCGATCTTTCACCGCACGCCGGATCACGTGCGGGCGCATATTTTTTTATGCCTGCTGGCCTACTACGTGGAGTGGCGGATGCGCCAAGCGTGGGCGGAGTTATTGTTCGAAGACGAGCAGCTTGAGGCTGACCGGCAGCAACGGGACCCGGTGGTGCCGGCACAGCCTTCGGCGGCGGTGAAGAAGAAAAAGGCCCGCCGCCGCACTTCCGGGGGGTTGCCCGTGCACAGCTTCGCGACGTTGCTCGACGCGCTGGCGACGCGCTGCCAAAACACCTGCCGGGTCGGCGGCGAGGGGAGCGCGGCCACGTTCGAACAACGGACCGCGCCGACGGCGCTGCAAAAGCGGGCCTTGGAGCTGCTGGGCCTGTAGCCAGAAAAGCGAATCTCACCAGGTGCCTTTGCGCCTTAGAATCAATGACTTACTGTCGTTTTGCCCCTGGAACTTCGGGCTAGAGTGGATGATTACTTTCGGGACTTGGGGCTGCAAGCGCTACGAGAGCTTATACGGGAAGGGGCTTTCACAACCTTCTGTGCTATCCCGCAATCAATGCACGTCAGCACCCGGACATCGGGGCGCGATTGAGGGAGTTCCGAAATCGGTTCAATGACGAGCACAAGCGGGACTTGCAGAGACTTGAGGCCAAGCTTGACTCAACTCAGGATTTGCGGCGGGTGGTGAGATGTTACGGAACTTCGAAGCCTGACGTTGGAATCATCAGCCATTTCTATGGAAAAAACCGCATCGAGGATGTGGTGTTGCGGGAGCACTTGTTGTCGCTGACACTTTTCGAGTCCACTCAAGGTTTTGATCGGACAGGCGCAACAGGACGCAGCGGCTTGGAACTGAAAACAGCAACTGAACTTCCGCAATGGTTCGTGGAACTTCTGGAGCACGATCGTGAGCTCTCCGATTTGTGGGTTAACAAGGGAAAGCCGTCGCACACGGATCAGTCAAGAAGCGGTTTTGATTGCTCGGTGGTGCGGAAACTTCTGAGACTTGGTCGCACTGACGTTGCAGAAATCGCCACCATCCTCACCTTGCGGCCCGGAGGCGCGGCTTCTGAAAGGGCGCAGGGTATGTGACAACAACCATGGGGTCTGCGTTGATGAAGTGAATTCTTGGGAAGTGTGCCGTGCGAACTATACAGATGCGCATAAATAAAGGGACATAGGGAGTCAACAAAAAGGCAGCAAGTAGGAGCGGATCACGATAGGGTGTGCCTGCATCTCGCCGAAGACTCTTCTCAGCGTGGCAACCAGTTCGGCTTCGCTCGCAAAGTAGCGATTGTGAGTTCCCGTGCGGCGCGTGTGCTGCCAGAGCCGCTCGGTGGGATTCAACTCCGGCGAGTAGGGCGGCAGCTGGTGGACTTCCAGCCAGTGACGGTTGGACCGGAACCAGGCCCAGACCTCGGCATCCTTGTGGTAGGAAGCGTTGTCCTGGATCAGGATCGCCCCTTGCCGGCGATAGCGGCGCGCCAACTGTTCCAGAAAGGGCAAGTAGCTCCCGGCGTTGAAGACCGTGTCCTGCCGGTAATGGAAACGCCTGCGCCACAGTTCGATGGCGCCCAGGATCTTGACGCTCTTGCGCTGTCCCGTGACAGGGATTTCGGGCGGCTGGCCGACGCGGCTCCAGGTGGCATGCAAAGTCGAGTCCTGTCGGAAACTGGCTTCGTCGGTGAAGATCAGCGCCCAGTTTTGCCTGCGGGCTTTTTTTTAAGGTTGGGGTAGGTGCGGCGGCGCCAGCGGTCCTGCTCGGCGGCGTCGGCACGGGCCAGCACGCGGCGCGGTCGCTGCACCGAGAAGCCCAGCCCGTGCAGCAGTTTTCGCACGTGGCCGGGATGATAGCGGACGCCGAATTCTTCCTCGATCAGCCAGGCAATCAGGGGCGAGCTCCACAGGCCGCTGTCCAAGCCGTAGGCCACGGGACCACTATCGAGAATGTTCCCTAGTTGCTCGCGTTGAGTCGCTGTCAACTGTGGCGGCCTTCCTGAGCGGTGCCCTAACAACCTGAATTATGCACTGCGGGGTGCACCTGAGGAGGGCTGAGCTGCGAGGGACCATTGGGGAACGCCCGAAAACATGGGGTAATAAGGTAGGCTGGCAAAGATTTCAGCTTCGCCAGCCAACCCCAAGGAGGTCACCCAAATGGTTACCAAGCGAAAACAGCATAGCTCCAAAAACCCCGCCAAACAAGGCCGCGGCGCGACGGCTCCGCAGCCCAATAAAATCGGGGCTTCCACGCCCTATCACTTCCGCGGCAAGAATCTGACTCCCTACGGCGGCCTGCTGCCGGTCGCCACCCTGCTCGAAAAACTCGGCTTCCAAGAGCTGCTGGAACAAACCCTCAGCGTCAAACGAATCACCCGTGTGATGAGCCTCTACCAGTTTGTGCTGGCCCTCGTGCTGGGCCTCTATGTCGGCTTTGCGCGGCTCAACCAACTCCGCTTCATCGCGCGCGACCCCATCCTGACCGGCATCTTGCAAGTGACGCGGCTGCCGCCGCAATCCACGCTGTGGCGCTTTCTGGCCTCGCTGCATCTCAACGTGGCGCGGCAGATCCTGTCGATGCAGCGCCAACTGCGCGAACGAGCCTGGGCGGCGGCCAACGTGCGGTTGACCACGGTGACGCTGGACACCGACACCACCGTGCACACCCTCTACGGCCAGCAGATGGGCGGGCGCAAGAGCTACAACCCCAAGAACAAGGGCAAGCGCAGCTACCAGCCGATACTGACCTTCCTGGCCGAGACGCGCGAATACCTGATGGGCGGGTTGCACAATGGCGACCGGCCCACGGGCAAAGAGATCGCGGCGCACCTCGAAAGTGCTTTCCAGGCTTTGCCGGCCAGTGTGAAGCGGATCTTGGCGCGGGCCGATTCCGGCTTTTATTGCTGGGAAGCGGTGGCAGCCTACGAACAAGCGCATTGTCAGTTCGTCATCGTGGCGCGCAAGACCAGGCGACTGGTCGAGCAGTTGCAGCAAGCGGAATGGAAGCCCTCGCCCCACAGCGACGCTGCGGCGGAGTGCGAATTCCTCTACCAGCCGCAAGGCTGGGGCAGGGCCTGCCGCTTTGTCGCGCTGCGTTATGAAAAGGAGCCGGAAACCGACGAAGTCGAGCAATATCAGTTGTTTGCAACCAGCGCTTACACCTACCGCGTGTTCGTCACCAACCCCACCGAGCCGATCGCGGCGGTGGCGTGGTTTTACAACCAGCGGGCTGGGGCGGAGAACCTCATCAAAGAAGCCAACAACGACGCCGGGCTGGCGGCCCATCCTTCGCGCCGCTTTGACATGAACCGCAATCACTTTCAGTTGGTCATGCTGGCCTACAACCTCAACTGCTGGCTGCTGCTGTTCCAGCGCGAAGCCGACGCCACCCCGGAGAAGCTGCGCCACACCACCCTGGCGACGGCGCGGCTGCGTTTTCTGTTCGTGGCGGCCAAGATCTGGCGGCATGCCGGCAGAACGGGCATCAGCTACAGCGATCAGTACCAGGAGCAGGGCCTGTTCGAGCGGCTGATGCGGCGGCTGCGGGCGATGGCGCCGCCGGGATCGAGCTGCGCGCCGGTGGTGGAGGGTGCGCTGCGTTGAGAGGTGCTCCATGCCTAAAATTTTATGCACTTGCTGCAAGCTACTGGGAACATGCCGTTTGCGAGCCCGCTTTTGCCCGCCCGGATTAGGAGGCGGCTCAAACCGGGAAGGAAACAGCAGAAAAGACGACTTGCTAAATCACTGAGTTGACACGACTGCCGCTACCGCCACAACTCCATCGGCGATGGCTACGCCGAATCTATGCATAATTCAGGTTCCAGCAGACCTTCAATGCCGTGCGCTTCATAACGCGCCAACCACTCGGACATTTTCGAGCGCGGCGCTTTGAGAATCCCGGCCAACTCCCCGCTGGTATGGCCTTCGGAGTTCAGCACCACCGCTTGCAGCCGCTTCGCCACACGATAGGCCCCCTCTCGTTCGGCTTCTTTGCCGAGGCGCACCAAGCGCTTATACCGGCTCGGGTGTAATCGCAGCAATCGTGGACGCATGGCCAACTCCTCTTAAGAGAAGTATGCCACGTTCGCCTACCTTATGTCTCTTTAATTATGCGCGGCTGTATAGCTCTCCACTTGACGAATACATACCGCGTGAAGAGTTGGCACGCCAACTTGGAAAATCAGTGCGAACGCTTGAGCGCTGGTACACAATGCGAATTGGACCACCGCGGACAAAGGTCGGGAAGTCGGTTCTGTACCGCAAGGCTTCAGTTGCCAAGTGGCCTGAACAGCACGAGGAGCCTGCACTTCGCAGCTTCACTGCGCAGTGAGGAGAATGAACCGCCCGGCGTCGCGAACACTCGGAGTGATAGAAACGGTCTCGGAATCGAGGCCAAGCCCAAACCTGCTCCTCAGGAGGGTAGATGCCGTCGCCCACCTTTTTCATTTCACTGATGGAACTCCACGATTTTGCCTGCTTCGCCGTTCAGGATCGCGCGCAGCTTGCGATCCCATGTGTTCATCGCGTGCTGTTTCTCAAGGTCATAGCTGTGCCGCGGTCGTAGGTCGACGTCACCCCCCGCTCGACGTGGTTCAGGATCTTGCTGACCACCAGTCGCGCAATCCCCGCACTTGTCATGTTTGACTCGCCGCCGTCCTTCTGAGATCGTGGGCTGCGAAGTGTGCGATCGCAAAACAGTTGCGATTGTCGATCAGCGCGTTCGCCGGCGAGGTCCGATAGAACGGGCCCCCGCGGCGCGAAGCGAAGACCCAGCGGTCGCGACGCTGCAGCACCTCAAGCTGCTGCATGAGCATGTCCAGAATTCCGTTGAAACGCGCGGCTCTCCAGAACTTGTAGTTTACGCCGCTTGGGCCTGGGCCGGTGGCGTCGTCGACAGTCTGGCGAGCTGGTCGAGTAATTTCGGCAAGTGGCGGTAGCCCTTGACGCGCCGGAAGCTTTTCTCCGCCAGCCACAGACCCGCTCCCGCCCAGCGCTCGCGTTGATCGCCTCCCCGCCAGCGCTTCACTCGTCCGCAGATGCGGTCCACCACCGAAAAGGCTGACTCGATCGGGTTCGTCGTCGCCAGCGTACAACGCAACAAGTCGTCGAGTCCGAGCCGGTGCACCGCCAGCGTTTGCTCCCTCCCTTCTTCGAGCGAACGAGCCGCCGACGGGTTCAACTCCAGCAACTCGCGATGCAGCTTCTCCAAGGCCGTGTTGGCATCCTCATAGCTCGACATGGCATAAGCGTTCGCCATCTTGCGGTCCACCGATTCGCGGTATTGCTGCGGCAAATGACCGCTCACATTGCGGCGCTTGTGCATTTGACAGCGCTGGATCAGCGCCGTCTTGCCCGCCTGCTTAGGGACCGCCTTGGTGAGCGCCTTCGCGCCGTCGAGCACATAGAGCATCGGCGCCGAGAAATCGACGCCGCGCCCGGCCAAATCCTCCAGCAATTCGCTGACCACCGTGGCGTTCTCGCTCGCTCCCTGCCGCAGCCCCAAAACCGTTTTCGACCCGTCTACAGCGACTCCCAGCGCTACGATCAGATGCTGACCCTTGAACTCGATGCCGTCGATGTAGACGGCGCAGAGTTTGAGTTTATCGAGAGGGCGTTCTAAAAGTGCCTGCAGTTTCTCGCGGCTGGTACGCACGAAATGCTCGCTCACCGCTGACTTTTCGATGCCATAGGCGGCGGCAAACTCCCGCACGGCTTGGGAGTAATTCCGCGTCGAGAGCCCCAGCATGAGCTTGTCCCAAACGGCGTCGTCGAGCGGCTCGCAGCGGCGGAACAACGCATAGCTGCCCAAGGGTTGTTCGTGACCGTCGTCGCTGCGCAGCCGCGGACGCTGAATGGGGACCTTCTGTCCATCCACGACGAGGAAGCCTTTCTCGCGGCCCCAGCGGTAGGACTGCTCGGCTTGGCGCCGCTGGTAGTGCTCGCCAGCGAGCTGGCGCACTTCGTTGTCCATGATGAGCTGCATCAGATCCAGCCCTGCCTGGCGCATCAACTCACCGACACTTTGCTGCAGGGCGGCGGCGACTTCTTTGAGCGGCAAGTGCAGTTGCAGTTCTTGCCCGGATTCTTCGGCTTGCTTGTGGAATTGGCGAACGGCTTGTTCGCGGTCGATCTGGTATCGTTTCTTCATAGCGACTCTCCTTTTTAAAAAAATAAAACATCACTCCGAGCCTAACGGCTCGGACTGGAGAGTCGCTACTTTCTACGAACTATCGGACATCCTCTGCTCCAGCGCCAAAGACGAGAGCGGCACGCCATGCGCCAGCCCGTTCTTGGCCCGCTCGCTGGGGATCGTCCACCAGTCCGACTCCAAGTCGAACTCCTCCCACCCGGCCATCGTCACCTCGCCGGGGCGCTGCGCCGTGATCAGGATCATGCGCAGCAAGGTGCGCATCTCCGGCCCCATCTTGGCCCCTTCCAACCCCTGCCAGAAAGAAAGGTTTGCCCGTCCGCCTCGTCAATTGCGTGAATAGGGCAGATGTTGGGGTGATCCAGGCGTGCGGCTGCCCTTCGCTTCTCTGAGGAAGCGGGTCCTATTTTCGGGGTCTTCGATGGCGTGCGCGGCGAGGAATTTCAGCGCGACGGGCCGTTCCACCTAAATTATGCACTGCGGCGTGGACCTGAGGAGGGCTGAGCCGCAAGAGACCATTTGGGACCCCCGAAAACATGGGGTAAAAAGGTAGGCTGGCAAAGATCCCAGCTTCGCCAGCCAACCCCAAGGAGGTCACCCACATGGTTACCAGACGAAAACAGCATAGCTCCCAAAGGCCCGTCCAACAAGGCCCAGCCGTGACGGCCTCGCGGCCCAATAAAATCGGGGCTTCGACGCCTTACCACTTCCGCGGCAGGAAGCCGACTCCCTACGGCGGCTTGCTGCCGGTGGTCGGGAGGGCGCTGATCTGAGAGGCTGGCTATGCGCTATGCATAAAATTTTATGCACTAGCCGTAACGCACTGGAAACACGTCACTTCCGAGCGAGGTTTTGACGACGCGGATTCTGGGCGGGAAAGGAACCCGGGGACGGAGAAGCCAAAAGGCCAGTTGCCGAGCTACCACCTCACGACGACCGCCAACCCGCTACGAACGCAGCCACACTCGCAAAGTGAATCTGTGCATAATTCAGGTTCCAGCTTGGTGTCCTCGGCCTTGCAGACCACACCCATTCCGCCCTCGCCGAGCTTGGAGAGGACCTTGTAGTGACTGATGGTTTGGCCGATCACAGCAACCCACACCTGCGGTACCAAAGATAGATGGCGGTAACAAGGCTTGCCGCCATCTATCCGTTCATAGCCCTGCTAACAACCTGATCGGGTGCGATTGCGGCCCGTTCGGCGACCGTTTGCGGCTGCTCGATATCAGCACCTTTCGCCGGAGTTCTTGGCGGATGCCGTCAAGCGCCTAGACGGCGTCTTCGGATTCGCAAAGAGCACTAAAAAGAAGAAGGCCGTCACCACAGCGTGACCACGCCGCACCAAGAAACTGCCACCACAGTCGTAAGTTGTTGAAAGGATTTGGCGTCCCCAGCGGGATTCGAACCCGCGTTGCCGCCGTGAAAGGGCGGTGTCCTAGGCCAGGCTAGACGATAGGGACATCCGTAGGGAGGAAGGCTGCATCGAACAGCTTTCTTCAGTCTATCGAGGAGCTGATGAGACCGTCAAATTGCGGCACGGGCCGAACTTGCGGAGCGGCCGTGGCGGTAGATCGATGAAGGGCCAGCGGCACTGACCCTCCGCTACCTCACGCGGACCAACCGCAACCAAAAGAGGGAGCGTGGCCGCTGGTGGATGAGGCGCGTCGTAGCGGCTAACCCCTTCCTCACGGTCGGGGCTCCGAGTCGGCTTCCGAAATTTCTGCCACGCCAGCCGCTACGGGAGCGGGATTCCGAACAGGGCTTCGACCAAGACCGGTTCCTCGCCTCGAAAGGCGGGCAGGAATTCCCAAGATCGCAGGTGCGCCAGAATCGTGTTGTCGGTTTGCGGGTCGGCCCCTCGCACCACTTTGAGGTTGCCGAGGGCGCCTTCCTCATCGACCGTGGCATAAACCATGACGCGGGAGGGGCGCTGCAAGTTCGGGTCCCTTACCTGTTCGAGATGCAACGCTTTCTTCTCGCGGGGAAACGGCGGCGCCACTTTCTTGCGCGGTGTGATGCGGACAACACCACTCGAAACGTCAAGCCGCCGGTTTGTCGAGTCGGGGATACAGAACTGGAGCGTCCACTTTCGAGGGGCCTCCGGCACTTCGATATGCACGCTGTAGATTGGACTCCCCTTGAGTACACCGTTCATATCCTGAAAGTTCGTCTGGGCGTTGGAGACGAGGATAATGCCGTACTGTTTGCGCGGAAGCGGTTTAAGGCCCGTTTTTGCGTCTCCCCCGCCGGTTCCGGATTCCTCCGCGGAATCAGTTCCTGAAGGATCACCGCCGGAAGCCACGGCGACTTCGGTTTCCGAACCCTCCGATTCCGCATCACTGGCGCCCGCCTGCTGGGAATCCGCCGGGCCGCTGGCTTCTCCACTGCCTAAGCCCTTGCCGCCGGTGTTCTCGGCAACTTCAACCGCGCGGCCGTCCGTCTCCGGGTCGTCCTCCTCTGCCACGGCAGCGGTTTCTGTCGAAGGATCGCCCTCGGCGTCCGGGCCTCCCACGGCATTCGGCGCGGCGGCCAGCGTTTCGGCCGTCTCCGAGCCGTCGGCGGCTCCTTCGGCGTCTACTCCGTCTGCCTCGCCTCCCTCGACGACGGAATCGGACGCCGATGCGAGCTCACCTTCGACGACGGCGGCGGATGTCCCTTCCAAAGAGTCGGCGGCGGACCCCGGAGGCATATCCAAGGAATTGTCAATCGTTCCCAGCCGAAGCCCCATCTCGAGCAAGAACGTCGGACTCAACGGGTTCGGTTCTTGATGGAGAGCAACGAGGGCGGTCGAGCTGTCACCCTCGGAGAGGACTGGCAATTGCGGAAGGGGCTCCAACGGTGGCATGACACCGCGGATCGGTGTCACCGCGGCCGTCGGCATAGGTAAAACCGGGTCGTCGATGACCACGGGGCTCGGATCGATTTGCAAGTCCGCGAGCGAAGCCTCTGTGTTCGGTGCAACCAACTGCGGCTCGGTATCGGGTAGCTCCCAGCGGTCCACCGTGTCGGGAACCTTGTGTCCGGGATCGACAATCTGCGCGTTTTCGAGTTCCCTCGGATTCGGGGTCCACGCGAGCACCGGCGGAAGCTGCGGCGCGTAGTCAGGCGGGAACTCCAATGCCAAGTCCGGTTGCAGAATTATGTCGCGAAGAGCGGGGTCGCTCGGCGCAATCTCGGGCAAGACAACTTTGAAGAACGGCTGAAAAACCTCCTTCTGTTCCTTGGGAGCGAGCTTGAGAGCAGGTTTCGGCGCGGGCTCGGCAGGAGCCTTTGCTTTGGCGGCCGGCTCGGACTCCTCAGCTATCCGCGGCGGCGGCGCTCCCTTCGGCGCGGGCTTCTCTTCGGGCTTTTCTTTGTCTTCCTTGGTTAGCTCCTTAATATCACCCGGAGTGACCAGCGGTATGTCGGGGATCCGATATTCCAGCAGCACCAGTTCGTTCAAAGAGTATTGGGGCACGAGTGCGTCCGGAAACACAACCTCGAACCAGGGGACCAGCGCGATCCCCAGCATGTGAAGGAAGAGCGACCCGATGAAGCTGAGCCCGCGCGCGGTCTCCTGGACCGCTAATTGCTGGAACAGGGGCGCCGGGTCGTCGCGGGAATGGGGTCGCGCCAGGGTGAGGCTCGGGCCGAGTTTTGACCGGGCGATGTAGAAAAGAGCCAGAACGAACAGAACGGCCGAGACCAATCCGAGGACAATATCGAAGACCGCAATCTCGGGTAGCGTAACCATTTTGGCGGTGAGTGCCGGAAGGTGTTACTGCTAGTTTAGAAACCTTGGTACCGAACCGGAATCGGGTAATGCCATTAACCCGTCATAAATATTTCGACCTAGCCCATTCTCGGTGCGTAGACACCCGTACAACGCAATACTTGTTGATGTATGCCGGTCCCGATGGTGAAAACGATCGGATCTCGTCGTGGCCGTGCATCATTGTGCGCTGTTTGCGATCATAGCAGGATGTTGATTCCGGCAGCGGGCGCTTCCCCACGCTTCTGGGTCGGGTGAGCGAGCTCAAGTTCCCGGATAACGCCGGATCGGGACGAAGATCGGCTGCGAGATCGGGAGTAGGCGCGAATGATCGTCTTGCACGCGGCGTTTGACGAAGATCGGCTGCGAGTGTGGGCGGAGCCCGAGGCGGGCAAAGCCACGCTGCTAGCGGCCGTCGCCGAGTTGGGAGCGGAATTCAAGTATGGCAAGCGGGCAGCCGGGAAAGCAGTGGCATGGCTTCCGGCGCGGCAAGGGAAACCGGTCCCATCCAGCGCGCTGCTCAGCGATGCCTCTCCCTCCAATGAGGAGTGCTCTCTTGCCCCGTCCATCGTAACGACGCTCCCGCTGCGCGCGGCGCAAGCCGTTGATCTGTTGGCGGCGTGTGCCGGGAAACGCATGCTGGCCCCCAGCGTTTTAATTGGTGAAGATCTCGCCTACTGGACTGCGGCGCTGCACTTCGCCGCCGGCTTGGTGACGCGCGGCCAGTTCCTGCCGGGGCTGCAAGCCGAGAATAACGGCTACGCGGCTCGCTGGACCCCGGTGTTCGCCGGACGGGAACTAGCACGGCTGCATGCGCTCGCCAAAGCGATGCCGCCCGCGACCCGGGCGCTCACCCCGGAGGCAGACGACACGGCGCCGGATACCCCCGCGGAAACGGTGCTGGCTGCGTTCGCCGGCTTCCTTCTCGACGCGCTGGTGCGCGCATCCGCCGCCCAGGCCAAACCGCGCGTAGTCGAAAGCATTCACGACCGCTGGCTCCAAGCACTGACAGCCGCGGACAGGGCGATACCCGGTGGCGCCGAAGTCAAGACGCTGGCGGACGAGGTGGAGCGGTGGCAGCGGACCATCCAGGTGTCCGTGCGCGCGCCGTTCCGCCTGTGCTTCCGCCTGGAAGAGCCGCCACGGGACAAGCAGCCCTGGCAGGTTCAGTATCTGCTGCAGGGCGCCAAGGACCCCAGCCTCATTCTCCCGGCGGCACAGGCCTGGCAGCCGAAACGTGCGGTGCTGGCGGCGCTGGCGCAGGATCCTTCCGCCATCCGGGAGCAGTTATTGGTCTCGCTGGGGCAGGCGGCGGGGATTTGCCCGCGTGTCGAGGCCAGTCTCAAGAAACGCGCGCCGGAGGGTTACAGCACGGACGCCGCCGGAGCGTACGAGTTCCTGCGCGAGCGGGCGCCAGCGCTCGAGCAGAGCGGGTTCGGGGTGATGCTGCCGGCCTGGTGGACGCGCGGCGGCGCCGGAGTGCGGCTCAAAGCTCGGGCGCGCGTGAAGAGCGGCCCGGCGAGTGCCGGCGGCCTCACGCTGGACGCCCTGGTGAAATTCAATTGGGAGCTGGCACTCGGGGATAAAAAGATCTCAAAAGCTGAATTGGCGGCGCTGGCGCGGCTGAAGGCGCCTTTGGTGAAGTTGCGCGGGCAATGGGTGGAGGTAAACGCGGCCGATATCCAGATGGCGCTGGACTTCCTCAACAAAAGCGGCTCTGGCGAGACCAGCGTCCGCAACGTGGTGCGGATGTCACTCGGCCTGGAACAGGCCGGCCCGCTCGAAGTGGACGGCGTGGCGGCGACGGGCTGGGTGAAGGGTCTGCTGGCCCAGTTGGAGGGGTCTGCGCCGTTCGAGGAAATCCTTCAGCCAAAAGGACTGAACGGAGAGTTGCGGCCGTATCAGCAGCGCGGCTACTCGTGGCTCGACTTCCTGAAGCGCTTCGGGCTGGGCGCCTGCTTGGCCGACGATATGGGCTTGGGCAAGACCATTCAGGCGCTGGCGCTCATCCAACGGGATTGGGCAGCGGGCGAACGGCGTCCGGTGCTGCTGGTGTGTCCCACGTCGGTCGTCGGGAACTGGCAGAAAGAAGCGGCGCGCTTCACACCGGAGTTGGCCGTGCTGGTGCACCATGGCGTCGCACGCAACCGCGGCGCGGCCTTTCAGTCGCAGGCCTCGCAGCACGCCATCGTGGTTTCCAGTTACGCCCTGCTGCATCGCGACCAGGAAATCCTGCGCAACGTGGACTGGGCCGGGGTGATCTTGGACGAAGCGCAGAACATCAAGAATCCGGAAACCAAACAGGCGCGGGCGGCGCGCTCACTGGCAAGCGGTTACCGCATCACGATGACGGGCACGCCGGTCGAGAACAACGTGGGCGACTTGTGGAGCCTGATGGAGTTTCTCAACCCGGGCTTTCTTGGTTCGCACAGTGCATTTCGGAAACGCTTCTTCCTGCCGATCCACGTCTACTCCGATCGGAATGCGGCGGAGCGGTTGCGGCGCGTCACCGGCCCGTTCATTCTCCGGAGGCTGAAGACGGACAAGAGCATCATCGCGGATCTGCCCGAAAAGCTCGAGATGAAAGTGTTCTGCAACTTGACCAAAGAGCAGGCGTCGCTTTACGAAGCCGTGGTCAAGGACGCCCAAACCGCTATCGAGTCGGCGGAGGGCATCGAGCGTAAGGGTCTCGTGCTGGCGACGCTGATGAAGCTCAAGCAGGTCTGCAACCATCCGGCGCAATTCTTGCAGGATCAGTCAGCGATTCCGGGGCGCAGCGGAAAACTGGCGCGGCTTGCAGAGATGATCGAGGAGACCCTGGACGTCGGGGACCGCTCGCTGATCTTTACGCAGTTCAGCAAAATGGGGAAGATCCTCAGGCACCACCTGCAGGAAACGTTCGGCGTCGAGGTACTGTTCCTGCACGGCGGCACGCCGAGGAAACAACGCGACCGGATGGTGGAAAGTTTCGCGCGGGAGGACGGTCCGCGAATCTTCTTATTGTCCCTCAAGGCCGGCGGAACGGGCCTGAATCTGACGAGCGCCAGCCACGTTTTCCACTTTGACCGCTGGTGGAACCCGGCGGTGGAGAACCAGGCCACCGACCGCGCATTTCGCATCGGACAGACTAAGAACGTACAGGTGCACAAGTTCGTCTGCGCGGGGACGCTGGAAGAGAAAATCGATGAGATGATCGAGCGTAAGAAGGAAGTGGCGGGACGCGTGGTGGGCACGGGCGAGGCCTGGTTGACCAAGCTTTCCAACACCGAACTGCGAAAGCTGTTCGCATTGCGCAAAGACGCCGTGGGAGAGTGACGATGGGGCGCTGGGATTTCTACGACCGCTACTACCCGCCTTCGCGGCCGCTGGCGGCGAAAGGCGGTATCCGGGCGCAGTCCAAGCGGGGCGCCTTTGGCCAGAGTTGGTGGGCGAAGCGATGGACGGCCGTGCTCGATGGGTTCCATATCGGGGCCCGCCTGCAGCGCGGCCGGCGGTACGCGCGCAGCGGCCAGGTGCTGTCGATCGATATCGAGAAGGGGAAGATCACGGCGCGGGTGCAGGGGTCGCGTGCGAAGCCCTACTCGATCATCATCAAGGTGAAGACACTCCCGAAAACGGCATGGCGCAAGGTGGCGAAGGTGTTGTCGGGCCAAGCGGTGTTCGCCTCGAAACTGCTTGCTGGGGAGATGCCCGACGAGATGGAGGAGGTGTTTCGCGGCGCGGGCGTGTCGCTGTTCCCCGAGCGCTACAAGGACCTCGCGACCGATTGCTCGTGTCCTGACTGGTCCAACCCCTGCAAGCATATTGCCGCGGCATACTATCTGCTCGGCGAGGAATTCGACCGCGACCCGTTTCTGATCTTCAAGATGCGCGGGATGAGCCGCGAGGGGTTTCTCGATCTGCTGGGCGAGAGCGGGGCCGGCCAGCAGCCCCATTCAGGGCAACCGGAGAAGTTGCCGCCCGAACCGCTTCCCCGCGAGCCCGCGCTGTTTTGGGCGGCCGGCGTCATTCCGGAAGACTTGGCCGGAGAGGCGCCGGTCGCGCCCGTGGGAGCCGCCCTGCCGCGGCGCTTGGGAAAATTCCCATTCTGGCGCGGAAGCCAGAATTTTTTCGGCTTCCTCGAAACGGTCTACACCCAGGCTTCCGCCCGGTCGGAGGACACCTTGACGGGCAGGTGACACCTGGCTGTTCACTCAACGTTCTTTAAGGCCCTCAGGGGGCGCCGGATACGAGCACGGCGCGTCGGGCCGCAACCAATGGGCGTGAGCCTCGCTGCGACGATCGACGTTTGCACCCCTCACTGGCGCTCGGGGCTCGGTATCATGCGCGGTTACCTAACGCGAGCCCCCGAAGTTGTTGAAAACGGGGGAGTAGGGGTGCTTCTTGCAGGCGCCCCGGCGCTAAGTTGTTGATGTCAATAGGATCGGCCCACACGCCGTGATACGATGTCGATGAAGTGAGCGTTAAGCAAGGCCGACAGTGGATCGCGGAGGCTCGGAGCATCGTTGCCTTTACCGGGGCGGGAATCTCGACCGAATCGGGAATACCGGACTTCCGCAGTCCCAACGGCGTTTGGGCGCGAAATCGCACAATCTACTTCGACGAGTTCGTCCAAAACGAGCAAGACCGCGTCGAGTACTGGCGTCAGAAGGTGGAAAGCTGGCCTGACATGCGCAACGCTCAGCCAAACGCCGGGCACCTCGCCTTTGTGGATTTGGCACGCCGGGGCAAACTGAAGGCGATGATTACGCAGAATATCGACGGCCTTCACCAGCGCTCCGGACTCGATCCCGCTCTCATCCTCGAGTTGCACGGCACAACGGCGGAAGCTGCCTGCTTGCGGTGCGCGGATCGCATCCCAATGGATGAGGCCGTGGCGCGAGTTCAGGGCGGCGAACAGGCGCCGCGCTGCGGCCGCTGTGGAGGACTGCTCAAACCCGCCACCGTGTCGTTCGGGCAGTCGATGCCACCCGATGTGCTTCGCAAAGCCGAGGAGGCCGCGGTTTCCTGTGAGGTTTTCCTTGCGGTTGGTTCGTCGTTAGTGGTGCATCCGGCGGCCGGGCTGCCTTTGCTGGCAAAGCGTGCGGGCGCCAAGCTGGTCATCCTCAATCGGACCAAAACGCCGCTGGACGAGCTGGCGGATTTGGTGGTCAACGATGAGATCGGCAAAGTTTTGCCAGAGATGGTACAAAGCGGTCCGCCGAACTAGTCCGTGCGTGCGCGGCGATGGCTTGAGATCCTTTCCGGCGATCCGACCCTTGGCGGCAAGCCCTTCTTTCTCTACTGCCCGTTTAGCGCCCCGCACGACCCGTTTCAAGGACCGGAGAGTACCGCTCGACGGCCGGTAACCAAAAAGTCACCCAGTGTATTGGGGTTAAGTTGTTAAAAATTTGAGGGAAAGGTTTGTGACTGAACGGACGGTTCTTGCAATGAAACAGTGATCGGCGTTCCCAACACTGCGGCCCAACTTCGGCGGAGACACCTCTGACCGGCCGCTAGCGCCAAGCCCCTACGGTGCGGGCAATGTACCAGGGAGAAAGGAAATCGCCGCCTACTAGTCCGAAGTTCCAGGGGCAAAACGACAGTAAGTTATTGATTCTGCGGCGGAAAGGCGGCCGGCGAAATTCGCTCTTCTGGCTACAGGCCCAGCAGCTCCAAGGCCCGCTTTTGCAGCGCCGTCGGCGCGGTCCGTTGTTCGAACGTCGCCGCGCTCCCCTCGCCCTCCTCGCCGCCGACCCGGCAGGTGTTTTGGCAGCGCGTCGCCAGGGCGTCGAGCAACGTCTGGAAGCTGTGCACGGGCAAGCCCTCCGAGGTGCGGCGGCTCGCCTTTTTCTTCTTCACCGCCGCCGAAGGCTGTGCCGGCGCCACCGGGTCCCGTTGCTGCCGGTCAGCCTCAAGCTGCTCGTCTTCGAACAATAACTCCGCCCACGCTTGGCGCATCCGCCACTCCACGTAGTAGGCCAGCAGGCATAAAAAAATATGCGCCCGCACGTGATCCGGCGTGCGGTGAAAGATCGGCCGCACCCTCAGATCCGCCCCTTTCATGCAGCGAAACACGCGTTCCACACGGGCCAAGCTCTTGTAGGAACGCACCGCGTCTTTAGCCTTCAGATCAGCCTTCTTTTCACTGCTACGAATCACGTAGATGCCGTCCAGCTCCGCTTCCCGCTTGATCGCCGCCTCGCGCCGCTGCCAGCGGAAAACGCCCTCGTCGATGGTCGTCTTAAAATGATTGCCCATCTTGTAGCGGTCCTGCACGCGGCCCGCCTTGCGTCCGATCTCGGCGGCGGTCAGCGGGGTGCGTTTGCGCCGCGCCACTGCGGCCTCGATGCGCTCGAATTCCTTCTCGCTGGCCGCCAGCAGCTCGCCGCGCTTGCGCCCGCGCTCCTCGGCCAGCAGCGGGTTATAACAGGCCACCAGGCGCTCGCCGGGATAGTCGGGGGAGCGAATTTCGGCCAAGTTCTTCTTGTCGAACAACGACAACTGCAACTCGCCGCCGTCGGCCAGCCGCCGCAGCGCGGGCGCGCGCAGCGCCGAGATCCAGCCCAGCCCGGGATGCCGCCGCAGGTTTTCAATCTGGGTTTGGGTCCACAAGCCGCGGTCGCCCACCAGCACCACGCGCTCGAGCCCGAAGCGCCGCCGCAGCGTGTCCACCTGATCGGGCAGCGTCGCCGGATCGCCCGTGTTGCCGGGGTAGACGCTGACCGCCAGCGGCCGTCCTTGGCTGTCGGCGAGCACGCCGTAGACGATGATCGGCTGGCCTTTCTTGCGGTCGCGGCTGTGGCCGAACGCCGCCAGCGGGCAGTGGCGTCCTTCGTAGTAGCTGCTGGAGACGTCGTAGAGCACGGTGTCGCCGGCCGCGAGATGCCGCGCCGCGAGCTTCTTTTCGATGCGTTTTTGGCGGGCCAGCAGCCAGTCCAGCGCCGCGTAGAGATCGTTTTCGTCGGCGCCCAGCTGCTGGGCCAGCGTGGAATGCTGCCACAGCCTGGTGGTGGCCAGTTTCGAGCCGGGATGCAGCAGCCGCTCGACGATCATGGCCACGACGAGGTCGCGCTGGCGCGAGGGTTTGGACCCCAGCAGGCGTTCGAGGCCGAGCTGGCGGAGCGTGCCGAGAATAGCTTCAACGTGACCGTGGGGGCGGGAGCGTTCGACCAGGAAAGCCTCGCTGGCGGGGACAAAGGACTCCCCGGCGAGCGAGCGGCGGATCATGTCGATGAGGGAATCGGACAGGTGGGAGAGGTTGCCGAGGGTTTCGTGTTTGACCTGCTGGCCGGCGCGAAAGGAGCGGCGGAGCAGGTGGGAGGTATGGATTTTGCCTTTGTAGCGGCGAGTAGTGGTGGCTACATGAACAGGGCCGGATCTAGATGGCATAAAGCCATTATAGCATATACAGAACAAAAAGTCCAGAAGAAAGTCACTAATTAGTGGCTACAAACAGCACTTCGAGACCACCCCAAACCGACCCTAACTCCCTTTCTTGGTTACTCTTACGCCGAAATCGGCCCCTGGAACTTCGGGCTAGACGACACCGAGCGCAATCATGGCATCCGCGACCTTGACGAAACCACCGATATTGGCTCCCTTGACGTAGTTGATATTTTCGCCCTCGCGGCCATGCCGCACGCAAGTCGAGTGGATACGCTTCATCACTTCTTGCAGTTTGCGTTCAACCTCCGCGCGGGTCCAGGTCAAATACTGCGCGTTTTGCGTGCGCTCAAACCCCGAGACAGCAACACCGCCGGCATTGGCTGCCTTGCCGGGCGCGAAAAGGACGTTTGCCTTTTGAAAAACCTCCACGCCGGCTGGGGCCGTCGGCATATTGGCTCCTTCGACAACCGCAAGGACGCCGTTGTTCGCGAGCTCGGCGGCAGCCTCTCGGCTGATCTCGTTCTGCGTCGCGCAGGGCATCGCGATATCCGCTTTGACGCCCCAAGGTTTTTTTCCGGCGTGATATTCGCAGCCGAACTTTTCGGCGTACTCGGAGATGCGACCGCGCTTGACCGTCTTGAGATCGATCACGTAGTCCAGCTTCTCCTCGTTGATGCCGTCGGGATCATAGATGAAACCTGAGGAATCGGAAAGCGTTACCACCTTGCCGCCGAGCTGTAAAAGTTTTTCGGCCGCAAACTGGGCCACATTGCCCGAACCGGAGACCAGGCAGACCTTGCCTTTGATACTGTCGCCGCGGGTTCGCAGCATCTCGCGCAAAAAGTAGACCGCGCCGTAGCCGGTCGCCTCCGTGCGAATCAAGCTGCCGCCGAAGGTAGCCCCCTTGCCGGTGATTGCCCCGGTCACCTCATTGCTCAGGCGCTTATATTGCCCGAACAAATAACCGATCTCCCGGCCGCCGACGCCAATGTCACCCGCCGGGATGTCGCGGTTTTCCCCGATATACTTCCACAGCTCCGCCATGAACGATTGGCAAAAGCGCATTACCTCGTCATCGGATTTTCCTTTGGGATTGAAATTGGCGCCGCCCTTCGCGCCCCCCATGGGTAGCGTCGTCAGGCTGTTCTTCAGAGTCTGTTCAAACCCGAGAAACTTCATCACGCTGACGGTCACGGAGGGATGAAACCGCAGCCCGCCCTTGTAAGGCCCGATGGCATTGTTGAACTGAACCCGAAAACCCCGATTGACGCGCACGTTGCGCTCATCGTCCTTCCAGGTGACGCGAAAGGTGATGATGCGGTCCGGCTCGGTAAGCCGCTCCAGGATATGCTCCTCGCGGTAGATCGGATTTTCAAAGGTGAAGGGCAAGATGGTCTCCGCCACTTCGTGGACAGCTTGGTGAAACTCCGGCTGGCCCGGGTTGCGGCGCACCAGCCCGTTCATGAAACGTTTGAGTTCGGACTCGACTTCGCTATTGTTGGACATAATCGTTCCTTAGATTCTCGCGCATGCGGGCGCCTCTTGTCCCCTTGCCCTTGCCCCTTGCCAATTACACCATGCCACTTACCCCATCTCCCCAGCCTGCCTGCTCCGGAAAGGACAACTTCGCTACCATGAAAACCCGTGGAAACCCGGCTCCGCTTTCTGCTCGGCGACCTGTGCGCAAACGCCACGCTGGGAACACTCACCGCCCTTGCCTGTGCCGCCCTCGTCAATGAAAACTGGAACGCGCTGCTCGCCATGCTCGTGGGGATGCTGTTGGGCATGCTGCTCGCCTTGCCCGCGTCAATTGTCTTCGGCATTTACTTCGGAGCCTTCGAAATCATGATCCCTCTGATGCTGACCGGCATGGTCTCCGGGATGGCCGTCGCCATGCTCGCCGCGATGGCGCCACTGCCCATCCGCGAGGCCATCCAGTGGGGAGCCGCTTTGGGAATCGCCGTACTCGCCCTCACCTACACGGCAAACGCAATCCTGAGAGGGGAGGTGAGCCGTTGGATCTCGTAACCCGCAACAAATGGGACGTCTGTGCCGCGAAATACGATCTGTTCGCCCGCGGCCCCGAAATCCGCTGGGCGGACTACAAAAGGACCTTCTTCGCGCCCATGCAGGACAAGGTGCTGTTCCTGGCGGCCGGAACCGGCCTCGACTTCCAATTCTTCCCGCCCAACCAAGACCTGGTAGCCATCGACATCAGCCCCAAGATGCTTGAGAAGGCCGCTCCCCGAGCCAGGCAATACAACGGCACGATCGACCTGCAAGAGATGGACGTCCACGACCTTACCTTCCCCGACGACAGCTTCGATCAGGTTTTCACTGTCTGCACGTTCTGCTCCGTCCCGAACCCCGTACACGGGCTAGAACAGCTACGCCGCGTCCTCAAGCCAGGAGGGCGCCTGCGCATGTTCGAGCACACCGGCAGCCGCTGGTTTCCCTTCAGCCTGCTCCTGAACCTGATGACGCCGATGACCCGCCTGAGGGGTCCGGAAGTGAACCGTCCTACAGTTGAGAACGTCGCAAGAGCCGGCTTCACCATCCAGCGAGTGAACAACCTCTATCTAGACGTGGTAAAGACAATCCAAGCAACGAAATAACAGAGCCCAGAGCGCAAGCGACGGGTCAGCAAGCGAACAAAATATTCACGCCGGCCACCACCGCGTCAACCTGCAAACTTCGATGAGCCCGAGCGCACCCGAGCGAATCCCTGTTCGTTCGCTGACCCGTCGCTGGCGCTCTGGGCTCTGACCGACCCTACAGCAAATGCTCCCTGAAAAACTCTAGCGTCCGCGCCCAAGCTAACTTGATACGTGCTAAAATTCCCTAAGGCTTCATGTGTCAGCAGGGGTCAGAATGCCGCACTGTGCCGTTGAGCCGGCTCCCGGCAGGAAGGCTGAAACCGTACTCGCATAGAGCACCCCGCGGGTCGGCTGTTCTCTACCAAATCGTAACCCAACCGCCCCTGCGGGGAGGATTCCATGAAAACCCAGCGCCTAGGATCGTTCTTTGCCGGTGGAAGAGTCGTGCTTTCCGCGCTCGGCTGCGTAACGATCATCGCACTGCCACTGATTGCACAATCCGGCGCCAATACCGGTTTGAGAGGGAGAGTGACGGACCCAACAGGGGCATCCATACCGGCGACGAACGTCACGATTACCCGCGTCGATACCGCCGAACAACGAGTCGTTACCACCAATGAATCGGGCGACTGGGAGGCCCGCTTCCTGTCTCCCGGGCCCTATCAGCTCGTGTTCGAGCGTGACGGCTTCAAAAAACGAACCCAAACAGGCGCCACCGTAACAACTGCTGAGGTTGGTACCGTGAATGTCGCGCTGGAGCTCGGGGATTTGGTTGAGACAGTCGAGGTTTTCGCGGAGGCGGAAATGGTGTCCTCGAACTCCGCCACGATTGTCCGTGCCTTGAACCAGCGGGAACTCGAGGCGCTGCCGACCTCCTCCCGTAATTTCACGCAGCTTCTGGTGATCGAGCCGGGGGTGTCCGCGGATATCAGTGAACTGCTCTCCAACAGCAATGCCTCGATTTCACCCAGCGTGAACGGCGCCCGAACGACCAACAACAGCTTTAGTTACAACGGAATCGACGTCACCAATCTGCTGTGCTGCAACAGCAGGGTTAACGGCAGCCAGGGGACCATCGACGAGGGCGGCGGCACGCTCTCCCGCAACATCGCGCCGGTGCCCGAGACCTTGTCGGAGGTCAAGCTTCAGACCAGCCTTTTCGACGCCGCCACCGGCCGCAACGGCGGCGGAAACTTCCAGCTCGTCCCGAAAAGCGGCACGAACGAGTTCCACGGCAGCGTTTACCACCTGAATTATGCACAGGTTCGGCGTAGCCATCGCCGATGGAGTTGTGGCGGTAGCGGCAGTCGTGTCAACTCAGTGATTTAGCAAGTCGTCTTTTCTGCTGTTTCCTTCCCGGTTTGAGCCGCCTCCCAATTCCGGGCGGGCAAAAGCGGGCTCGCAAACGGCATGTTCCCAGTAGCTTGCGGCCCGTGCATAAAATTCTATGCGCAGCGCCCCTCAACGCAGCGCACCCTCCACCACCGGCGCGCAGCTCGATCCCGGCGGCACCATCGCCCGCAGCCGCCGCATCAGCCGCTCGAACAGGCCCTGCTCCTGGTACTGATCGCTGTAGCTGATGCCCGTTCTGCCGGCGTGCCGCCAGATCTTGGCCGCCACGAACAGAAAGCGCAGCCGCGCCGTCGCCAGGGTGGTGTGCCGCAGCTTCTCCGGGGTGGCGTCGGCTTCACGCTGGAACAGCAGCAGCCAGCAGTTGAGGTTGTAGGCCAGCATGACCAACTGAAAGTGATTGCGGTTGGTGTCAAAGCGGCGCGAAGGATGGGCCGCCAGCCCGGCATCGTTGTTGGCCTCCTTGATCAGGTTTTCCGCCCCGGCCCGCTGATTGTAAAACCACACCACCGCCGCGATCGGCTCGGCCAGGTTGGTCACAAACACGCGGTAGGTGTAAGCGCTGGTTGCAAACAACTGATATTGCTCGACCTCCTCGGTTTCCGGCTCCTTTTCATAACGCAGCGCGACAAAGCGGCAGGCCCTGCCCCAGCCTTGCGGCTGGCAGAGGAATTCGCACTCCGCCGCAGCGTCGCTGTGGGGCGAGGGCTTCCATTCCGCTTGCTGCAACTGCTCGACCAGTCGCCTGGTCTTGCGCGCCACGATGACGAACTGACAATGCGCTTGTTCGTAGGCTGCCACCGCTTCCCAGCAATAAAAGCCGGAATCGGCCCGCGCCAAGATCCGCTTCACACTGGCCGGCAAAGCCTGGAAAGCACTTTCGAGGTGCGCCGCGATCTCTTTGCCCGTGGGCCGGTCGCCATTGTGCAACCCGCCCATCAGGTATTCGCGCGTCTCGGCCAGGAAGGTCAGTATCGGCTGGTAGCTGCGCTTGCCCTTGTTCTTGGGGTTGTAGCTCTTGCGCCCGCCCATCTGCTGGCCGTAGAGGGTGTGCACGGTGGTGTCGGTGTCCAGCGTCACCGTGGTCAACCGCACGTTGGCCGCCGCCCAGGCTCGTTCGCGCAGTTGGCGCTGCATCGACAGGATCTGCCGCGCCACGTTGAGATGCAGCGAGGCCAGAAAGCGCCACAGCGTGGATTGCGGCGGCAGCCGCGTCACTTGCAAGATGCCGGTCAGGATGGGGTCGCGCGCGATGAAGCGGAGTTGGTTGAGCCGCGCAAAGCCGACATAGAGGCCCAGCACGAGGGCCAGCACAAACTGGTAGAGGCTCATCACACGGGTGATTCGTTTGACGCTGAGGGTTTGTTCCAGCAGCTCTTGGAAGCCGAGTTTTTCGAGCAGGGTGGCGACCGGCAGCAGGCCGCCGTAGGGAGTCAGATTCTTGCCGCGGAAGTGATAGGGCGTGGAAGCCCCGATTTTATTGGGCTGCGGAGCCGTCGCGGGGTGCGCGACATAGAAGTGAGTATTTCAGCAGGCTCTTTATTGTGGCCAAGATCCTTGCGTATGTATTACGCTAGGAACAGGAGGTCACTTCCATGCCTGATTCCCTCGAGCAACTGCAGCAACAGCGTACCGACATCGTCCGCCAGATCGGCGAGCTGGGCGATCTGCGCCCCGGTTCGATCACCAGCACCTCGGGGCGTTGCGGCAAACCAAGCTGCCGCTGCCATCGCCCCGGTCAACCGGGGCACGGTCCCCATACCCGCCTCACCTATAAGGCCGGTCGTAAGACCGTCACCGAGTCGCTGCCGACTCCGGCCGCGCTGGGCAAAGCCGAGCGCGAAGTGGCCGAGTTCCGCAAGTTCCAGCAACTGAGCCGCGAGTTCGTGGAGCTCAATACCCGCATCTGCAAACAGCGGCCGCTGCAGCTTGAGGCGCAGACCCCCCAGGAAAAAAAACGGCCGCCGCCATCCAGCAAGAGGTCGCGCGCGAACTAGACCAGCTATTGCGCGTGCTGTTCAGCGGGCGGCGCAAGACAGGCCACTGGGATCTGGAAGCCGTCGAGATGGCGGTGCGCTCGGCGATGCACCAAGCTGGCGCCGCCGCCCTCTCCGAACTGCTGCAATGGGCAGCCCCAGCGGCCGGCCAGCGGAGCCTTCCCTGTTGTTGCGGCCACCAAGCTCACTACCGGGAACTGCGCTCCAAGTCGGTTCTCACCGCTCTGGGCAGGGTGCATATATCGCGCCCCTACTACCTGTGCGGGCACTGTCACAGCGGCCAATTTCCGGCCGACGCTGAACTCGACATCGCCCAAACGGAATGCTCTCCTGGGGTACGCCGTATGCAGGCGATGGTGGGCCAGGAGGCTCCCTTCGATCACGGGCGCCGGCAGCTGGAACTGCTGGCGGGTCTGGAAGTGACCGCCAAGGCGGTGGAGCGGACGGCGGAGGGGATTGGAGAGGATATCGCGGCGCGGGAGCAGAGCGAGATCCAGCGGGCGATGCAGTTGGAGCTGCCGCTGGTGGTGGGGGAACCCGTTCCGATCCTGTACATCGAAATGGATGGGACCGGAATTCCGGTGGTGCGCAAAGAGACGGTGGGCCGAGCGGGCAAAAGGAAGGGAGAGGCGGCCCACACCCGCGAAGCTAAGTTGGGCTGCGTGTTCACTCAAACGAAGTGGGACGAAGAGGGCTACCCCATCCGCGATCCGGACTCGACCAGCTACAGCGGCGCCATTGAGACCGCCGACGAGTTTGGCAAACGCATGTATGTGGAGGCTTGGAAGCGGGGCTGGAGCCGGGCACGCAAGAAGGTCGTGCTGGGAGATGGCGCCGAATGGATCTGGAACATTGCCCAGCAGCAGTTTCCCGGCGCCATTCAGATCGTCGACCTCTATCACGCCCGCCAGCACTTGTGGGACCTGGCACGCCAGCTTCATCCCCACGACAAGGCCCAGCAACGGTGTTGGATCACGATCCATCAGGACCACCTCGACCAGGGGCGGATGGAAGAGTTAGTGTGCTCGCTGCGGTCGGTCGAATGCTCGAGTCCCCAACTCGCGGAAGAGTTCCGCGACGAAGCCAAATACTTTGAAAAGAATGCCAAGCGGATGCGCTACCCAGAGTTTCGGCGCCAGCATCTGTTTGTCGGCTCGGGAGTGATCGAGGCCGGCTGCAAGAGTGTCATCGGCTCTCGCCTGAAACGGTCGGGCATGTTCTGGACCGTCCGCGGAGCCAACGCGATTCTGGCCCTTCGTTGCTGCCACCACAACGGCCGCTTCGAGGACTATTGGGAGGCCCGAGCGGCTTGAGCTCCACTTTCATGTCGCACACCCGCCGTCGCGCCGCGGCCTTGTTTGGCGGGGTTTTTGGAGCTATGCTGTTTTCGCTTGGTAACCATTTGGGTGACCTCCTTGGGGTTGGCTGGCGAAGCTGAAATCTTTGCCAGCCTACCTTATTACCCCATGTTTTCGGGGGTCGCCCAATGGTCCCTCGCAGCTCAGCCCTCCTCAGGTGCACCCGCAGTGCATAATTCAGGTACCACTTTTTCCAGAACGATAAGCTCATTGCCAACGATTTCTTCTTCAACCGCGCCGCAGTCGAGCGCCCGACGCTCAGGCGTAACGAGGGAGGCTTTGCGATTGGCGGACCGATTGTGAGGAACAAGACCTTCTTCTTCGGCTCCTACCAGTTCACCCGCGCCAGAACCGCTTTCATCGATGAGGCCAGCAACACGATAAGAATGCCTCAGGCTCTGACCGACGACCGCTCCGATGCGGGAATCAACCAGTTTGCCAGAGACATCGCAGTCGAGGATCTGTCCCAAATCAACCCTATATCGAGACAGTTGCTGCAAGCCAAGTTCGATGACGGAAGCTACTTGATTCCTTCCGGCGCCAACGGCTTCAACTGCCGAGTTCAGGGCAAACAGAAATTCCCGAGCTGCCAGGTTCTTTCGGTCATTCCGGGAACATACAGACAGGACCAGTTCACGACCAACATCGATCACCAAGTGAACAACTCCAACAAGCTCAGCGGGCGGTTTTTCTACACCGACCAGCCTAGCGTGGACCCGCTGGCCGATCGCAGGTCGCTGACCCTTTTCGAGAGGCTGGAAGACACAGCCCAGCGGACCGTTTCGATCACGGACGTCCACATTTTCGGCCCCAGCGTCATCAACGAGTTCCGGGCGGGTTTCTTCCGCAACCGCAACGACACCAGGGCCAGGGCGCACTTTACGAACGCGCAGTTCGGCATTAACAATCCCTTGGCTTCTGAGCGGCCCGACCTCGCTTTGATCGTGATTCGAAGCCCCAAAGACGTAGGCGACGAATTTCGTTTTGGAACTGAGGACGCTCAAATCCTCGACGTCCAGAACACGTTCACTTACGCTGACACGCTGTCGCTCACCAAGGGTAAGCACTCCATCAAGCTCGGCGGCGAGTATCGCCGAAACCAGCTCAACGGCAACCTGCAAGAGACGAAAAACGGTGAATTCCGCATCGACAAGAGCTGGTTCAAGTTCCTGACCGTGGGAATGAAGGACAGCAAGGGCCGGACCCGGCAGTTCGACGATATCTCCCTCAACTACGGTGAAACAATCAGGGGATACCGCTTCAGCGACACCAGTTTCTTCGTCGCTGACGACTGGAAGGTCACGCCCTCGCTGACGCTCAACATCGGTGTTCGCTACGAGTACTTCGGCAGCCCCTGGGAGGTCAACGGAATTCTGAACAATTTTGATTTCGACCGCGCCTTGACGGCGAACGATATCTTCGAAGGGTTTACCTTCGCTTCGAATTTCAATCCCAACAATTTTGCCGGCTTCGAGGGGCTCAACCCCCGCATCTCCACCAACAAGTCCACTCTGACGCCGGACCGCAACAACTTGGCCCCGCGCTTCGGATTCGCCTGGTCGCCCAGGGAGAGATTGGTGTTCCGGGGCGGCTACGGAATCTTTTACGAGCGGAGCACCGGCGCCTTTGCCAACTCGCTGCGGCAGGCGGTCCCCTTCTTCCGGGAGGAACAGCTCAATAAGCAGGGGTCCTGGAACGCTTTTCCAAGGGACAGTCCCATCATCCCCATCCCAAACTTTATTGTGGGCTTCGATGATGGGGAGCCGATCGTGGCGACGGCCGCCGACCCCACGACGGAGTTCGAAACCTTCGAAGCGCAGGTCATCCCGGCGAACATTTCCACGCCCTATATGCAGCAGTGGAGCTTCAACACCCAGTGGGAGATCAAGCGCGACCTGCTCCTAGAGGTCGGTTACGTAGGCACGAAAGGGACCAAGCTGCTGCAGATCGCCAACATCAATCAGCCCCTCGATATCGAGCAGATCGGGTTCCTGGCTCGTCCGGGCCCGGATGTTCCGGGTGGCGGATTGACGACGAATTACTTTGACATCGTGGACGACGTGTTTGTTCCGGCTGCCACGCCGCCTTGCGACGTCTCCTTCCCCCAGGGAAATCCGGGCGACTGCGTCATTAATTCCGAGACGCGCCTGCCGCTGTTGGGCTTCGATGAAGACGAAGGAGTGAATACGGCGTTTTCCAATGGCAACTCCATTTACAACTCGCTGCAGGTCAGTCTGGAAAAACGCTTTAGCCAGGACTACATGTTCAACGTCAACTACACCTTCTCCAAGTCGATCGATACCTTCTCGGACGAGGGCAAGTACCAAATCGAGCACGATCAAACAAGGCCGTTCTTGAACCGGGGCTTATCTGACTTTGACCGCAGGCACCGGCTGATCATGAGCTGGGTGTGGGATCTTCCCTTTAAGGGTAATCGCTTCTTGGAGGGATGGTCGCTGAGCGGTATCGGGACCTTCCAGTCAGGCCGTCCGTTCTCGATTGTGGACGATGACTTCAGCAGCATCCTGTTTGACTCGCGCAACCCGCGGCCCAATATCGCCCCGGGCTCGACGCATGAAGACTTGACGACGAAGGGCTCGGTCACCTCGCGGATCGATGGCTATCTCAACCCGGACGCAATCCAAAGTTCGGGCGCGCCGTTTGGCAACCTGGGCCGAAATACGGTGCGCGGCCCGGATCAGCGGCGAGTCGATCTGTCGCTCTCCAAACTCACCGAGCTTAGCGAGCGGACCTCGCTGGAATTTCGGGCTGAATTCTTCAATGCTTTCAATACGGTAACCTTCCGCCCGCCCAGGCGTGACCTGAGCGAAGGAGGCTTCGGCGAAATCACCAGAACCCGCGGCGGACCCCGGGTCATCCAGTTCGGGCTGAAACTGAGGTTCTAGGTTTTGCTGTCGGGGCAGCTCGTCGATCGCTAATGACAGATCAATCCTGGCTTAGTGCCGGAAATAATTTGCACTCCATTCACTCCCGAAGATCTCGCGGTGATTCTTGAGCATCCGGTTTGCCAACGCCCCGGTCAGTTGGGGAATCGATATAGTGGACTGGGGGCCGTCCGCCCTACACCAAGTTTCTTGATGAGCTTAAAGCCGCGGGCTATGAAGGAACGGAATGGGGTCCCTACGGGTATTTACCGGCGGACGCCACCGAACTGAAAGATCAGCTCGAGCAGGAGATCCCCGTTAACCAACTGCATCTGCGCAGGGATGAGTTTCATGGCGAGTGGCACTACGAGATTCTCCCCAGAAAAACCGCTCAACAGTGTAATGCTATTTATCAACAAGCACTTGAGAGACCGCATTTGCACCTGGCTCCTGCCTTTCCTTGTGGTGACCTTCACCATCGGATGGCTCCAAACGTTCCCCTTGACCAAGGAGATCGAGGTGCTCGATTTCTGGGCCGAGCTTCTGCTCTGCCTGATTGGATGCATCGGCTATTTCTTCGTCGTTCGTACGAGAATCAATACGCTCGTGGTTGGCTGGAGCTTTATCACCTTGCACCTCTACATTGATTTCCTGGATGAGCTTACCGAGCAAACAAGATTGGATTCCTACATCCAGATGACCTCTGAAGCAATCGGTTTTCTCACCTTTACCGTTGGACTCTACGCGTCTCAGAAGATCTTAAGGAAAGAACTGTCGAGGGCGCATACCGCGGAGGCAAAACTGACTCAATCCCATGCAGAGCTCGAAGAGGCAAAGGAAAAGGCCGAGGGGGCTAGAACTCGCTAGGGAACTCCAAGCGTCGAATAGGGAACTCAACGCCTTCGCCTATTCGGTCTCCCACGATCTGCGGGCGCCAGTGAGAGCAATGGACGGATTCAGCGCCGCGCTGCTACAGGACCATGGCGAGAAGCTCAATGAGGAGGGCAAGGACATGCTGCGCCGAGTGCGAAAAGCCTCTGGTCACCTGGCGGCTCTCATCGACGCCATGCTGACTCTTTCGCGCCTAACGCGCCGCGAGATGAGGGTCGAAAGAGTCAATCTCGGCACTCTAGCCCGGTCCGTGACCGACTCTCTTCGAGCGGCGGAGCCGCAGCGCCAGGCGAGCATCCTTCTGCCCGCGGAACTTGAGGCCCGCGGGGATCGCGAGCTGCTGCGGGTGCTGCTGGAGAACTTGCTCGGCAACGCCTGGAAGTTCACCTCCAAGCTGCCGCAAGCCCAGATCGAGTTTGGAGTGACCCAGGTGGACGGGGAGCGAGCGTACTTCGTCCGTGACGACGGCGCGGGCTTCGACATGGCCTACGCTGACAAGCTCTTCGGCCCTTTCCAGCGCCTGCACCGCCAGGAGGAGTTCCCGGGCCACGGCATCGGCCTCGCCACCGTGGAGCGCATCGTCCACGGGTGTGCGACATGAAAGTGGAGCTCAAGCCGCTCGGGCCTCCCAATAGTCCTCGAAGCGGCCGTTGTGGTGGCAGCAACGAAGGGCCAGAATCGCGTTGGCTCCGCGGACGGTCCAGAACATGCCGGACTGTTTCAAGCGAGAGCCGATGACGCTCTTGCAGCCAGCCTCAATCACTCCCGAGCCGACAAACAGATGCTGGCGCCGAAACTCTGGGTAGCGCATCCGCTTGGCATTCTTTTCAAAGTATTTGGCTTCGTCGCGGAACTCTTCCGCGAGTTGGGGACTCGAGCATTCGACCGACCGCAGCGAGCACACTAACTCTTCCATCCGCCCCTGGTCGAGGTGGTCCTGATGGATCGTGATCCAACACCGTTGCTGGGCCTTGTCGTGGGGATGAAGCTGGCGTGCCAGGTCCCACAAGTGCTGGCGGGCGTGATAGAGGTCGACGATCTGAATGGCGCCGGGAAACTGCTGCTGGGCAATGTTCCAGATCCATTCGGCGCCATCTCCCAGCACGACCTTCTTGCGTGCCCGGCTCCAGCCCCGCTTCCAAGCCTCCACATACATGCGTTTGCCAAACTCGTCGGCGGTCTCAATGGCGCCGCTGTAGCTGGTCGAGTCCGGATCGCGGATGGGGTAGCCCTCTTCGTCCCACTTCGTTTGAGTGAACACGCAGCCCAACTTAGCTTCGCGGGTGTGGGCCGCCTCTCCCTTCCTTTTGCCCGCTCGGCCCACCGTCTCTTTGCGCACCACCGGAATTCCGGTCCCATCCATTTCGATGTACAGGATCGGAACGGGTTCCCCCACCACCAGCGGCAGCTCCAACTGCATCGCCCGCTGGATCTCGCTCTGCTCCCGCGCCGCGATATCCTCTCCAATCCCCTCCGCCGTCCGCTCCACCGCCTTGGCGGTCACTTCCAGACCCGCCAGCAGTTCCAGCTGCCGGCGCCCGTGATCGAAGGGAGCCTCCTGGCCCACCATCGCCTGCATACGGCGTACCCCAGGAGAGCATTCCGTTTGGGCGATGTCGAGTTCAGCGTCGGCCGGAAATTGGCCGCTGTGACAGTGCCCGCACAGGTAGTAGGGGCGCGATATATGCACCCTGCCCAGGGCGGTGAGAACCGACTTGGAGCGCAGTTCCCGGTAGTGAGCTTGGTGGCCGCAACAACAGGGAAGGCTCCGCTGGCCGGCCGCTGGGGCTGCCCATTGCAGCAGTTCGGAGAGGGCGGCGGCGCCAGCTTGGTGCATCGCCGAGCGCACCGCCATCTCGACGGCTTCCAGATCCCAGTGGCCTGTCTTGCGCCGCCCGCTGAACAGCACGCGCAATAGCTGGTCTAGTTCGCGCGCGACCTCTTGCTGGATGGCGGCGGCCGTTTTTTTTCCTGGGGGGTCTGCGCCTCAAGCTGCAGCGGCCGCTGTTTGCAGATGCGGGTATTGAGCTCCACGAACTCGCGGCTCAGTTGCTGGAACTTGCGGAACTCGGCCACTTCGCGCTCGGCTTTGCCCAGCGCGGCCGGAGTCGGCAGCGACTCGGTGACGGTCTTACGACCGGCCTTATAGGTGAGGCGGGTATGGGGACCGTGCCCCGGTTGACCGGGGCGATGGCAGCGGCAGCTTGGTTTGCCGCAACGCCCCGAGGTGCTGGTGATCGAACCGGGGCGCAGATCGCCCAGCTCGCCGATCTGGCGGACGATGTCGGTACGCTGTTGCTGCAGTTGCTCGAGGGAATCAGGCATGGAAGTGACCTCCTGTTCCTAGCGTAACACATACGCAAGGATATTGGCCACAATAAAGAGCCTGCTGAAATACTCACTTCTATGTCGCGCACCCATCGTCCACCGCCACGGCGGACGCGTGTGGGCCGAGGGCGCCGTCAACCAGGGGGCCACGTTCTTCTTTACGCTGTGACTGAAATGGAGATGGAGGGTTAACTGTTCCAGCCACATACTCAGCCGTTCAGGAGTTTTCAAGGATGCGTTTGAAACCGTTATTTTACTTAGTTTCTCTGGGAGCGTTCGCCGGGCTCGCCGGCGCCGAGATCGCCATCGCGGAGATCATCAAGGGCCCTTATCTCCAGAACGTCAAAACCGACGGCATCACCATTATGTGGGAGAGCGATCAGCCGACCCAAGGCATTGTGCTCTACGGCAAAACGGCGGACTACGGAGAGTCCGTGGTGGAACCGCTTGAGGAAACCGAGGCACGGCGGATCCACGAGATCCACATCCGCGCTCTTGAGATTGAGACGACCTATCACTACAAAGTACTTTCCGGGCGCGACGCGAGTTCGGACCGAACGTTTCAGACCGCCGTCCGGCCGGACTCGCCCTTCCGCTTCGTCTATTACGGCGACAACAAGAACGGCCCGCACATGCACCGCCGTAACGCGCTGCAGATCTCCGCCGAGAAGCCAAACATCGTCTTACAGTGCGGCGATTTGGTGAATCGAGGCAACATCTATAGCCAGTGGGAACGCCTTTTCTTCACTCCGGCGAAGCCGCTGATCGACCACGTGCCGATCTATCCGTCACTGGGGAACCATGAGGATAATGCGGAGCACTACTTTCAGTTCTTTTCTCTTCCGCGCACGGAGTCTTGGTACTCGTTCGAGTATGGCAATGCGCACTTCGTCGTTCTGGACTCCAACGAGGACCACCTGAGCGAGGGCAGCCCCCAGCTAGAGTGGCTGATCGAAGACCTGAAGACATCCCAAGCGCCCTGGAAATTTGTGTCTTTCCACCATCCTCCTTTTACGGCAGGAGGGAATTATTACAGCCTCCATCGTGTGCGCCTGAAGAACCTGCTGCACCCGATCTTCGAAAAATACGGAGTGGACATCGTTTTCAACGGTCACGACCACAACTACGAGCGTTCCCGCCCCATCATCAGTGCACAAGGAAAGCGGCCGGTGACTTACGTGGTCAACGGCAACGGGGGAACGCCGCTCCGCTATGTAGGAGAACGCGAATGGACCCTCATCTCGAAACGCGTGTTTGGCTACACAGTTGTCGGCGTGCATGGCCAGCGTCTGGAACTTCGAGGGAAGACGATTGATGGAGACGTTATTGACACCCTCGAAATAGACAAAAGTGACGAGGCTGCTTACAAGAAGTACGTCCAGGCAGCACTGGCTTTTGAGAGCATCGATGACCGTGAGGAAACGGCCGGCCTGCTCGGCCGCGCTAAAGGATCTCTGTGGGAAGAGGCGGCGAAAGCCGAGCAAACCGGCGGGGATGGCAACACTTCCGAGGCCTATGTGCGAGCACTAGACATGCTCGAGAAAGCCTATGAGCTAGACGCAACTTGCGCGGAGTGCGTTGTCGCGATGGGAATCGTGAACAACCTTCTCGGCCGCCAGAGCCAGGCCATGGAACTGCTTCACAAGGGCATGGCCATGAAGCCTCAGTACCCCGACTCCTATGAGGCGCTCGTCGGCATCTACCTTGACGGAAATAGATTGGAGAAGGCGACTGAAGTGGCGCTGAAGTGGCGGGAAATCGAACCTGACCAGACCGCCGCCGAGGAAGCGCTCGCCCAAATTTACAGCAAGCAAGGGAAGCCGGGAAAAGCCATCGCCGCCCTGCGCCGCGCACTCGTGATCGTTCCTTCCGATGCGGCTGTTCACGAGGGTCTTGCCGGGCTATACGCGGAACTCGGGCTTCACGCGGAAGCGATCCAGCATTACCAAGAGGCCATGAAGTGGATTGACGCCGAGAACACTGAGCGGCTCCAGGAACTCGCCCGAAGCATCGAAGCGCTGAGTCGCTAGCGTAGTGCGCCAATCAGACTGTAACCTATGGTGAGTAGCTCCCGTGTCAGTTGGCGGCGTGATGCGGACGACTTGAGCCGCGTTCACGCGGCTTGGTGTTTCCAGGCCAGTCGTTTTACGGCTGGTGAGCCTTCCGCTCAAGGTTTGTCAGCCCGTTTCAACGGGCTTCCTCTTCCCCAACCGAAATCCATACGTTGCGGTATTATTGGCGCACTACGCTAGCGTCTGCCGCTCGAGGAAATAATGGGCGTTGCGGATGAAAGCTGGTGCAGCCGGATTCCCGTTGCAAAATCCCCTTCGCGGTCCCGAAAGGCCCTCGCTGGCCGAAGCCTCATCGCAGCCCCCCGATATCAAGGCATTTCTTCTCATGTCCGCTAGATTGTTGTCTTGAAGTCGTGTTGTGGCAGGTGATCCACCGCGAGATAGCATAGCCGACGAGCAGCCTTCCGTTGAGTTATCCGTCTATAGGCATGCTAACCTATGCTAAACCATCTGATCCGACTCGATTTTGCTGTTCGGCGACCGCCTGGGGAGGACTCGGATGGCAGATTGCTGGATGCGAAGTTATTTCCCGTTAGCTATCCGGCGTGGGACTGTCGATAATTTTAGAACGCTGAGTTGGACAACAGTCGTGGCGCCCGATCCACACTTCAGAATTCTGGCGGTGGCTACTGCTGCGCGCCATCAGTAATCCTGCGAAAATACAAGTTCTGAAGCATGAAGTTAAGCTATTGCTCGTACCGTTAGTTCTTTGATCAGGACTGTTCGAGCCCTGAGACGACCAAAGGAGAAGTCATGATCCGCAGAAACTTTCTTGCCACCAGCTTGGCAGCCGGAGCCTCGCTGCTCGCCCCGTCCGCCCGAGGACAAAGCACCGCCCCGAAGTTCAAACTCAAATACGGACCCCACCCGGGCATGTTCAGGCACTCGGCCGGGGAGGACATCATCGACCAGATCAACTTCGCCGCCGACCAGGGATTCACGGGCTGGGAAGATAACCGCGTCATGCGCCAATCGCCCGACATGCAGAAGAAGATCGGCGACACGCTTCAAAAACGCGGCATGACGATGGGCGTGTTCATTTCCTTTGGCGAGTTCAGCAACCCCGACTTCGTGACCCGCACCGACAAGCAGTACCAAGACGAGCTGCGCGCGAAAATGCGCCTGGCGGTCGAGACGCAAAAACGGGTCGGGGCAACCTGGACGACCGTCGTCCCGAACGCCGTCAACCAAAAGCTGGACATGGGCTTCCAGACGGCCAACTGCATCACCAACCTCAAGGTCATGGCGGAAGTGTGCGAACCGGCTGGACTGGTCATGGTTCTCGAGCCGCTCAATTGGTACGCCAACCATCCCGGCCTGTTCTTGCGCGGCGTGCCGCAGGCGTACGCGATCTGCAAAGGCGTCAATTCCCCGAGCTGCAAGATTCTCGACGACCTCTATCACCAGCAGATCGACATCGGCAACCTGATCCCCAACATGGAAATGGCTTGGGACGAAATCGCCTACATCCAGGTAGGCGACAACCCGGGGCGCAAGGAGCCCACCACGGGTGAGATCAACTACAAGAAGATTTTCCAGTGGTTGTGTCAGCGCGGCTTTGACGGCATCGTGGGCATGGAGCACGGCAACAGCAAGCCGGGCAAGGAAGGCGAGCAGGCGGTGATCGCCGCCTACCGCGAAGTGGATAACTTCTAGCTAGGATCGAGTTTCGGAGGCCTTCAACGATACAAACAGCACGGCCGAAGTGCTGGTGCATCCCTCGGGAAGATTCCTCTACGGGTCGAACCGCGGCCACAACAGCATCACGGTCTTCACCATTGACGAGGACAAAGGAGCGTTGACGCCCGTCGAGCAAGTTTCGACCCAAGGAGACTGGCCGCGCAACTTCAGAATTGATCCCACCGGACAGTATCTTTTCGCGGCCAATCAGCGTAGTGACAATGTGGTCGTCTTCCGCATCGACCAAGCCACCGGGCGGCTAACCGCAACGGGACAGGTCATCAGCGTGGATTCGCCGATGTGCGTCCGGTTCGTCGAGTTGGACTGATTTCCCGGCTGTCAGAAGCGAAATCCCGCCACCACGCGGGCAAGGTTCCAATCGAAACTCAGAGCCTTGCCCGTCAGCGTAACGGCGGGGTCAGCGCTTGCACTTCTTGTTTAGGTGCGCTTTGATAGGGATCATGAAAAAATCGTCCGCAGTCGTTCTTGCACTACTTGCAACCGCCGTTCTTGTTTCTTGTGGCGGCGGCACGGAACCTGCCGTTGAGAAGGCCACTGCCAAGGACGAATATTTCGTCTACATCGGCACCTATACCAAGGGCGACAGCGAAGGAATCCACGCCTACCGCTTCGACGCCGCGAGCGGCCGGCTGAGCTCTCTCGGCGCGGTGGCGAAAATCCGCGAGCCCTCCTTCCTGGCGATCCATCCCAATAGCCGTTTCCTCTATGCGGTCAGTGAAATCGACGACTTTGACGCGGACAAGAGCGGCTCGGTCAGCGCCTTCGAGATTGACCGCGAGAGCGGCAGCCTGACCCCGCTGAATACGGTCTCCTCGAAGGGCGCCTGGCCTTGCCATCTCAATGTCGATCAAACGGGCAAAACACTGGCCATCGCCAACTACATGTCGGGTACTGTCGCCACGATTTCGCTGGGGGATGACGGCAAGCTGGGATCAGTTGGCGCGGCGATTCAAAACAGCGGATCAAGCGTCAATCCCGACCGCCAACAGGGCCCCCACGCACACAGCGTCGATTTTTCACCCGACAACCGCTATTTGATTTCGGCGGACTTGGGGACCGACCAAGTCCACGTATTCCGAGTGGATCCCGAGAGCGGGGCGCTCGAAGCGAATGACCCCGCGTTTGCGAAAATCAATCCCGGCGGCGGTCCCCGCCACTTCGCGTTTCATCCAAGCGGCAAATATGGGTACGTCATCAACGAGCTGCAGTCGACAGTAACGGCGTTTCACTGGGACGCCGGACAAGGAGCGCTGAGGGAGATTCAAACCATCTCGACTCTCCCGGAGGATTTCACCGAGCGAACCAGCACGGCCGAAATCGAGGTCCATCCCTCCGGTAAGTTCTTATACGGATCGAACCGCGGGCACGACAGTATTGCGGTGTTCGCGATCGATGGGTCGAGCGGCAAGCTCACCGCCGTGGAGCGCACTTCGACGCAAGGCAAGACGCCGCGCAGTTTCGCCATCGATCCAACGGGCCAATTCTTTTTCGCCGTGAACCAGAACAGCAACAACCTAGTCCTGTTCCGAATCGATCAGCAGACCGGCCGCCTCACGCAAGAGGGCGAGTCGCTGCAAGTCCCCTCGCCGGTGTGCGTGAAGTTCGTGAAGGTGGGATAGCGAGCGCGATTGTCCGCCTGTTTGCCCCCGCCGCCGGTTGCGCGCCTGACTGATTTGAAGCTGGATGCGCGGTGATAGCGTAGAGATATGGACGACCTGAAGTCCATCGTCGAATACCACGAGCAAGCACTGCGCTCGATCGAGGATCAATTAGGCAGGGTCGTCGAAAACCTTGACAAGGGCGAGCGGAGGATGGACAGGAACGAGCAGTTCCTAGCGCGCGCGTTCCGCTTGGGTGTCGTCGCGGTCCGTCGCGAGCGCGTCCGGCGGCTGGAGGAAGACCGTCGGCTTGCGGAAAAACAGGCGACCGACCGTGCCGCCTGCGAAGAAAGACAAGCCACAGACCGTGCCGCCTGGGAAGAAAGAATGGAACGGATCGAGCGCAACATCGATCGCTTTCTTGAAGGCTTGCCGGGCCGCAACGGCGGCAACGGCAGCGGACGCGTAAATTAGCGCCTGCCGGAGTGAATCCCGCTCTGCCGACTAGACTAGCGGCTCCTGCCGCTAGACCGAATTCCTTCCAGCGATTTCTCCAGGCGCATTGCGATCTCTGGATTCTTGTCGATCACGTTGGTCCGCTCGGAAATATCCTTTGTCATGTCAAAGAGGTGATAGGGCTTCTCGAACGGCGTGCCGGTTGGTTTTTCGCGGCCGCCGGAACCATTCCCCGCGACCAGCTTCCATTTGCCGTCGCGAATCGAGAACATCCCGCCTGAGGAGTGGTGGATGACCGGCGCCCGCGGGCTCGGCCGGGCCTTCCCCAGCAGCGTCGGCAGAAGGCTGAAGCTGTCCTCGGCTGCCACGCCGGGAAGCTCAGCCCCGACGATCTCGGCCGCGGTCGCGAAGAAATCCGTCAGGCAGATTGTCTCGGACGACTGGCTGTCGGGCTTGATTTTTCCCGGCCAGCGGGCAAAGAACGGCACGTGATGCCCCGCTTCCCAGATGTCCGCCTTGGTTCCGCGAAACACGTGGTTCGCGGTGTGACTGCTGCTGCGATAGGCCTGAACGGTGCGGTCCTTGGCATGATCAGCTTCGAGGTCGTCACGCCGGTACATGAAGGATCCGTTGTCACTGCTGTAGATGACCAGCGTGTCATCGCGAATACCGGCATCGTCAATGGCCTTGAGAACCTGCCCAACCGTCCAGTCAACCTGAACTACAAAGTCGCCGTAAGGCCCTAACTCGGTCTTGCCGCGAAAACGCCGGTGGGGCAGAACGGGCTTGTGCGGCGCGGGCAGCGGGAAGTAGAGCAGAAACGGCTTGTCGCTCTTCGCCTGCCGTTGAATATATCCGGTAGCCTGCGCCAGCAGGTCGTCGAGGCAATCTTCCATCACGAGATCTGGCGAGCGTTCCCCTTTTCGAAGAAACTCCGGAAACGGCTGAGCGGCCTGTTCGAGCAAGGGGTATTTCGTATTCTTTCCGTTCTTGATGTAGATGTAAGGAGGGAAGTCGAGCGACGCGGGAATAATGTAGGAGAAGTCAAAACCTCTCGTGTGCGGCCCGTCGCTGATGGGCTTGCTGAAGTCGAATTCTCCGTCCCCGGATTTGGCGAAACCTAGTCCCAGGTGCCACTTGCCGACGATGCCCGTGTGGTAGCCGTGCTGCCTCAGAAAAGAAGCCACGGTAGGACGCCCCAGCTCGATCAGCGGCTCGCCATAGCCGTTGAGCACACCCCTCTTCAGCCTCGTTCGCCAGCTATAGCGCCCCGTCAGCAGGCCATAGCGCGTGGGCGTACACACCGCCGACGGCGTATGCGCGTCAGTGAAAGTCATCCCTTGGCCCGCAAGTTTGTCGAGATGCGGAGTCGGTATCTTCGACCTCGGGTTCAGTGCCTGAACATCGCCGTAACCCATGTCATCGGCAAGTATGAAAACAATATTGGGATGAGCAGCCGCGGCCGCCGGAAGGCAGAGAATCAAGCTGAGGAACGAAATTGATAGATACCGCATGGTTAACTCCGTGTTGACGGGGCTGCTTGTTCAGGTTCGAAGAAGGCGGGGTTGAAGCCGATACTTTGACACTCCCTTGGGGCTGGAGTCAAGGTCACCACGGCAGTGTGGAGGCGGGCCACCGCGCCTCTCAAGATAGGTTTCTACCGCTCCCGTTTCAGTTGCAGAGGCGCCAGTTTTGAGTACTGCGCCGTAATATCCACCAGCCTTGGACCCGACGCGTCATACACAAGCGCTCTTTGCCTCTCGAGAGCAACTAAAGTCTCCGACGCCGGCAAGAAATACTTGTCGATCCGATGCCCATAGTCGGCCCGCCGCTTGATCTGAGTATCCGGGGTTAGGTAGACGTCATAAACGCCGACGGTCCGGAAGGCGTCGTGCGCCATCGAAAGGTAAAAGACCATCTCTGGCACATTCGCGAGCAAGATCGTTTTGCGAGGATGGTCGGCGCGGACGCGCGAGGTGTCGGAAACAAGTTGCTTGACCGCCAGGCTAAGCGGCTGGAAATAGGAGACCTCGCGGTTGGCTCTGTCGACCGAGGCAAAGACGAATGATCCGGCGAAGAGTACAACGCCGATTCGAAAAACCATCAACGCAGGCGCTCTTGCGAAGACCGTCGCCGCGGGTCTCGGCCGGCCAGCGTCATCGGTCGCTCGCCGCTCCTTGTTCTGGGTCGCGGCTGGCCAAGCCGGACCTAATGCTGGCCGCGACCCCCTGCCGAAAGCCAGCGACACGGCCCAGCCCGCGAGCATCGCGATGCCGATGCTCGGGAGGACGAGATAGTAGTCGAGACGATGATCCGGCAAGGGCAGATAGGGCCCCAGCGTGATCGCGAACCAGGCCAGCAAGAATACCCCTAAGGCCGCTCCGCGCCAAGCCTGGCAGGCAGCGAATGCCACCGCGCCCAGCGCCAGCGCGATGGCAAGACCGGCTCCTTCGTCCGCTACCAATGCCCGCTGTGTGTAGTGCCAGAATCCAGCGGCCAAACCGGCCACCCCGAAATCAGTTTGGTAAACGCCCTCGCTGGCCGTTGGCGCCGCGCTCAATTGCAACCAGGCGAACGCAATCGAGCCCGGCAACATCGCCGCGGCGTGCCGCCAGCGCCCGCGGTCCGCAGTCAGCACATACGCTAAGAGCACGACGGGATAGACGACCATCGTTTCCAGCGAACCCAGCCCCAACGCAAATGTGATCCACTGCGCCGCGTAATAGCGCTTTCGTCCTGACTCAGCGAAGCGCAAGAACAGCAGAAAACTCAACAGCAAGAAAAACGCACACAGCACCTGGTTGTAGGCCGAGGTCCATGTCATGCTGCTTGACAAGCCGTGATGAATGCCCCACAGCGACGCCGCAGCCAAGCCCGCGAGGCGGTTTCGGGTCAGGCGATTCGTGACCGCCGCCAGTAACCACAAATTTACAATCTGTGTGCCGAACACCAGCAGGCGGTAGGGAAACGCGTCGAATCCGAACCAGCCATGGAAAAGGTAAAAGAACAAGCGCTCGCTCAGGGGACGAAACGTTCCTTGCGCCCGGGGCTGAAAAAACGCTTCCCAGAACTCTTTGTCAGGAAACGCGGCCAGCAGCAGAAGAGAAAAATCGTCTCCGAAGAACCAGCACCACAAACCACGATGGTAAAGCCACAAAAACGGAATCGCCGGAAAGACCCAGTAGAGAACGACACCGAGCCGCTGGGGGAAGCGCTTTGCTGGTTCCTCGCTCACTTGAGGGCAACCGATACCGCGATAACGCCAAGCTCGCGCAAGTCCGACCCGGTTGGCGGCAGCACCTTGTCCAGCTCAAAGGCCACTTCGATTGTTTCGCTCGTGAGCACATCGGCGGGCACGGGCTTCCTGAAGGTGTAGTCGCCCGCTTGGCCGTAGGTCTCACTGCCGACCGGCGATCCGTTCATCGTCGCAATGAGCGTGAGTGGCCCAAGCCTGCTGATCGATGCCTCGGCGATGCTGAAAATGAACTCGACATTCACCTCCTGGCCGGGCGCGGCAGGCAGAGGTTTCAAAGCTACCGCGAAAACCTTTTCTGTCCAGCGCCAGGCGCCTTGTTCGAGGACATGGAAACCTTTTAATAATTGGGGAGTGCCGCGAGGGTCGGCCACATAAAGAGTCGAAAGAAACTCACCAGGCTCGACTGTCGCTTCCGAGGCGCCGCCCGGCGCGGTGAATAGTTCGGGCTCATTCGAGGGACAGCCGCTCAAAAGCACAACAAGGAGGCACACGAAGGCAGGCAGGAGCAGGCGCATGGGGAAACAAAGATCATACAAGCTTGGCGCGGGCCTCAGCAAACACGAGCCTATTCCGTAACGTCGAGAAGCAGGCCGCCGATGGCTGCTGATGGACCCGCCTGTTAAACAGGCTCCTTCCATTTCAGCTCAGCGTCAGGACGCCGAACATAATTGGCGTCCACTGCTTCGGGTGGGAAGACCGCGCCCGAATCATAGTGAAGAGCGGCAAGCTCCGCCACGGCTGCTACCAGCGGTCTCGTGACCGTCACCGCTCTCCGGGGGCCATTCGACGCAGGGGGCAATGCGGCCGCTCCATCGGCTTCAAACAGGCCTCGATCGGTGGAGACAAAGGTGATCTCGTGATCTCCAGTTAGTTTCAGAAACTCGTCCCAAGCAGAGACCACTTCGTCCACAATGACCCGCGACTGCTCGTCGTACACCGCCGCGTAAACCTCGCCGCGCCGGGCATCTAAAACGGGCGCTCTATGCCGCCCTTCTCCTGCAAATGCCAGCGCCGCCAAATTCGAGACGGGCACGACCGGCTTGCCGTGAACTTCCCCTAGCGCCTTTGCAACGCTCAGGCCGACCCGAATGCCGGTAAACGAACCCGGACCGGAGGCTCCGGCGTAACAGTCAATATCCTCAAGGGTTACGTTATGAAGATCCAGCAACGCATTGATCCGTTGATAGATAACGCTTCCGTGTCCTTTGGGTGCTACGATTGGAACCGCCTGAAGAACCTCGCCATTACGAGCGAGCGCGACACCGCCCGAGTGCCTCGTGGTATCAAGCGCGAGAAGAAGCATACGTCAGCCGGACACCTGTCGAACCATTGCCCCCGTTCCGGCACAATACGCGCATTGCACCCCACTCGAATGCCGGGCCTCGGTTCCCGGCGTGGCGGGGGCCCCCAGGCCTGCCGCGTCGAGACTCCTCTCGACGCCTGTTTGGAACTGTCCGCGGCGCCAATAAGCCTCGGCCCAATCTATCGGTTACGGCAGTGCGATCGTTTTTAGGTCGAGCGAGCCGCTGTCGCTTTGAATGATCAGGACAGCGTTTTCCTCGTCAAGCAGGTCGAGCTGTTGCACGCCTTTGAGTTCCGCAATGGTCTCATAGGGCAAACCTGACGTGCCATCGATCTTCTCGGTGATACTGCCGTAAGTTTCGATGTTCTCGGTCGACATTTTCATCACGCCGCGGCTGCTGTTGCTCATGAGGATGTGATCGTTGCCGCCCTTCTTGTAAATGACCATGTCGAGCGGGCGGTTGCGGTTGCCCAGCTCAGCGATCGTCGTGCCAACCACTTTCGTGCCCGGCTTCAGGTCCGACACAGGGAACTTCACCAAAGGCGTGCAAGTGTAGGCGGCCAGCAAGTGTGACTCAGCTTGGATCTCATAAGGAACGAAGGTACGGACCGGCGAGCGCGTCTCCCAGCGGCCGTGGGCGCCGTGGAAAATCTCGACGCTCGCGCCCTGATCCGCTTCCTCAAACGGGAAAGGAATCGAGCGCAGCTTCGAGGCAAACTCCTCGTTCGACAGCCCGGCCACGAACACGCGTCCATCGACATAAGCGAGGTCCGTGATGGCTTGAACACGCAGCGGCCGGTCGCGGCGGTCCTTATCCTCAGCTCCCGGTGCATTGGACAAAGCAACGCTCGAATGGTTGATATCGTCGAGAGAAAGCTCTTCGATTTTTCCGTCCCCGCTGACGCGGAGAATCACGGGAATAGCATCCGGCCCGCGGCCACGCGAGACGGAAACGTAAGCCTTCTTCGAAATCGGGTTCACCTGCAGATCGTTGATCAGGATCTGATCCGGGGTCGAGCCCAGCATGCCGGCGATCTTTTCGTTGAGCGCGGGAATGTTGAACTTTGCCGCTTTCGACAGCGGCACGCGGTCTCCGGTATCCAAGGCATAGATGGCCGCTCCAGCGGAGTCGCCGACGAACAGGATTCCGTCGGGTCCAAACGCCATCACGCCAGCCGACTTCAGATCGGCCTTCCCCGGCTTCATCGTCGCGGAATAATCACCGATTCCGGCGGCGGAGACGACAAGCGCGCTGACAGCTAACAGGCACAACAAACTGCTAATCTTTCGAAAACTCATCAAGGTCCCTCCTAAGCAAAAAACAATCGGGATACAATGCCTCCCACGATCCCATCTTGGGAGCCGGAAGTCAATAGGTAAGTGCTGGTTTGTGGGGCGACTTGAGATCGTCCAAACCCTTCAAGAAGCGGACGCGCTTCCGTGATTCAAGAGGGGTAGCCTCTGTACGCTGTTCTTCGCGGACGAATACGCATGATGCGAATCAAGTTTTGATCGCGGAGAATCCGATACACGATACGGAATTGATGATTTCCAAACGGAATTCGATGGTACAGAAGCCCTCTCAAAGCCTTTGCGTCCGAAGGGACCGGATCTTCCCTCAGGTCGGCAATTACTTGAATCGCTTCTCGCCGCTCGGATTCCGGAAGCTGATCAAGTTCGCGCTCCGCCGAGCGTACGAACCTAATCTCCCCCTAATCTCACAAACGAATAGCCATGTTTGGCCTGGACTTCTTCAAAAGAAGTAGTTGGCTCTCGCTCTCTCCGCAGGGCTACGATTAGGTCCTCTTCATCTTCGGTAAGCTGGACCGCAAGCTCGCGGTCCTCTAACCGGTAGCCGCATTTTGGGCAGGAGTCCGCCGCCGACAATCCTGGCTCCTTTGTCTTCGCGCCAGCTCTTGACATACCTTCTTCGTTCACTCTACCAGCAACCTCGAAAGCAGCCCACGGGCGAGCCCAACCGGCACCCGCGGAAAGCTTCCGGCGAAGCAATGCGCCGCGGGGGGGACCCACTCACTGGCGTTCGGGGCTCTGTCAACCGCCGAGATATTCCCAGTCGCGGCCACCGTTGCCGGCGGTCAGGTTGTCCCGCTTCCAGTCTTCCAGGCGCGGGCCCGCCAGCTCCTGCGCCCCATCGCGCACCAGGGCCATTTCGTTCTCGGAGAATTTTTTGTACCGCTGGGCGATGCGGACGTCATCTTCGATTTGGCCCAGTGTCGTGCAACCCAGCGTCACGCAGTGGATCGGCAGGCTCAGCACGTAGTTGATGCACTTCCGCACGCTGAACCGTTGCAGAAGCTTCGCGTTGGCAGTGCTTTTGATGGCCTGAATTCCCATGCCGCGCTCGACCGCCTTGGGCAACACTTGGCGCTCGAAGCTGAGGTAGGAGGGATCGGCCGGGTTCAACGGCATCAAGATCGTGTCGTACTTGTCGTAAAGCTGCAGCATTTTCAGATGCGCCGCCGGGTCGTGGTGTCCCGTGAATCCGATAAAACGGCACTTGCCGGCCTTCTTGGCGGCTTCGAAGGCTTCGATCGCCCCGCCGGGCGCGAAGATCTTCTCCAGATCCTCATCAGACGTGACGGAGTGGATTTGCCACAAATCGAGGTAGTCGGTCTTGAGCCGCTTGAGCGAGAGATGCAACTCGGCTTCGGCTTCCTCGCGCGTGCGCTTCGTGCTCTTCGATGTGATGAAGACTTGCTTGCGAAACTCCGGCAGCACGGCTCCGTAGACCTCTTCCGAGCGGCCGTCCCAGTAGCTATGCGCGTTGTCGAAGTAGTTGATTCCCAACTCGTAGGCACGCAGCGTCACCGCTTTGGCTTCCTCGAACGAGATCAGCGGGAAGCGCCCGCCGGCTTGGCCGACGATCGTCAGTTTTTCTCCCGTTTTGCCGAACGTTCGTTTGGGGATATCGCCTGGTTTGAGTCTGGCGCCGGATGCGACTGTATTCGAGGTTGCGAGTCCGGCGATCACGCCCCCGACAAAACTTCTCCGCTTCATAATTCCTCCTTCGGACGAAAGCCTCTCTCTGTAAAGATCATACTACTTGTGGATTGAGCGAATCTATATTGGTGCTTCAGAAGCCCGGAACGCCAGTGAACGGGTCAGCGCCTCGCGGTAGTGACCAACTCCAAGATTGCATGCCCTGACTTGTCTCAACCTTGCTGACCCGTCACTGGCGTTCCGGGCTCTGTAGCAGTTTTGTGGCGTTTTTCTTTGCCTAATCGTGCAAGAACTGCATGTTTCAGGCTGTTTCGGAGCTTAAAGCAGCATTTCTCGGGAGGAAGCGGCTGAACCGTCAATCCGCGTCGTCCAAACCTGGTTCGCCGAGTTCAAGGGCCGTCAGCACGGAGTTCGAGTCGTTGATGAGGAAGGAACCGTTGTGTTGGAAAGGGCAGCAATCCTGCCCCTTTGACCTGCCCGGAGGGAGCTTACTCGGCTTCCGAGCTATGTAAGAGAAAATAAATCAGCCAAATCCGTACTTCCGTTTGGGAGAGTATCCATCCATCGAGTTTGATGGTTCGTTTTTGCAAAAAGTCAGCGGCAATCTTGTTTTGCAGGAAGGTCTTCAGTTCTTCCCCACTCATCTCGCGAGTACTCCGGTCCAGATTCGGGCCAAAAACCTCCGCCTCCAAGACGGACTGGCTTGTGCTGACGTCACCTGATTCGCGGAAGAGCATGACAAATCGCTCGAGCGCGCGGAAATCGACTTGCAATCCGTTGAAGGATCCCTTGTCGAAGAACGCACGGGTCTCCGCGGCGGATCCTAAGTAGCTGGATCGCCCGCCCATTGTGCCAAGCGCGGCAATGAGTTGCATGGCGCGACGACGAGTAAGAAAAGTCGAATCGCTCATGAATAAGTTCCTTTTATATGATCCGCCAGCCGCAGCGCCAGAGTCACGATCGTCAACGTTGGATTCGCAAAACCGCTGGAAGGAAACACGGAACCGCCGACAATAAACAAGTTAGCAGTGCCGTGAACCTTACAGTTTTCATCGACGACGCCTAGCTTGGGATCGTTATGCATCCGGGTTGTTCCCATATGGTGGTCGTCAGGCCTGAACGGCAAGCTGAGCGCGTCATCAAAATCGATCCGCACCCGCCCCAATGCGAGGCGGCCAAGCTCAGCGGCCAAGAAATCAAAGGATGCGGCAACGGAGCTTCGGTCAATATCATTCGTTCTGAAATCCAGCCGCAGTTTTTTCATGCCGGTAAAGTCTTCCGTCCGGCTCAAAGAGACACGGCTATTGCGGTTCGGCGATTGCTCGGCAATCGAAAAGACAAACAAGGGTGCACTCCCATCAGCGCCACTATAGAACTTGCTGAAGGCGTCGTTGATATGAGCAAACGATCTGAGTTCTTCCGGCGACTCCGCAGACGGTTTGCGCAAACGAAAGCCATGATTGAGCAGCTGGAGCTTTTGCTGAGTCTCCTCTTTGATCCCGACATAGGATATCCTCGGATTAAAGAGTGCATCCATGACCCGTCCAGTATTCTTTCCGGCGAAGGCCACCGAACCCAATCCGCCACTCGGGGCGTGCGACATGAAATAACGCCCCACCAGATCGTGCTGATTTCCTATGCCTGTAGCGATGTCCCGGTTTGAATTGAGAAGAAAGCGCGGATTCTCCAGCCCCCCCGTAGCGAGGATGAAATGTTTGGCCTTGACGCGGTATCCGCCGCCGTCGCGGCGCACCACATTGAGTGATCGAACAGCGGTTTTACCGTCGTTGAGCCGCAACTCAGTGGCATTGGATTTGAGGAAGATGGAAACGTTTTTGGAGTCGATCAGCTCTTTACGGTACTCGGACCCGAACCGGGTCGGCGGGCCATAACGAAAAAGCAGCGCCTCCAATTGGGAGTCCTCGCCGAGAAATTCCTTACGTTCCGGGCCGCTGGCAAAGAACGGTGCGATCTGCACCACCGCGGCCGCTTGATCGTAATAGGGAACGAGCGTTTCTCTCGAGAACGGCCAGCCAACGCTGTCGGAAAGCCATGCCCTCTTCTTAAAGTCGACATCATCCAGCGGCCTGCAAAGACCGCCCCAGTGACCTGTCGTGCCGCCAAACATGCGCAAGCGAGTTCGGGTTAGGTAGCCGGCGTCGACGCCTATCGTCTCCCCGCTGTAAAGCTGATGATCTTCGGCGGAGTATTCAAACCCTCCGCTTTCGATCAGAGCGACGTTCAACTTGAGATTGTTAAAGAAGCGCGCGATCGCGATTCCGCAAGCACCTGCTCCGATGATGCAGAGGTCGAAGTTGAATTCCGAGTCTTCCTGAATTTCGTTCTGATTGATTAACATCGACCGCTCAATTTATGTTGACGCCCGCCAGCGGCGTTACCTCGGCGCTACTACTGGCTTTGCGGAGGCGCACTAGAACGGTATGCCCCTGGATCTACCGCGGGTCCTCCTGGAAGACGACCCGTGTACGCCGGGGACGAAACTCTGGAAGCAAGCTGTCTTCGCACCAGTTTAACACAGCCCCGCTGCCGTTTTGATAACTGGACCAAAGGCGATATCGCAACAGCATCCCCGACGAGACGTCAAAGCAACCGTCAGAGCGGTTGTCCCGGCCAATATGCCCTCCAGTTGCGATGCAAGTGGCGTTCTCGCCCTCAGTCTGGCAAGGCTAGCCAACTCGCTCGTCTCAGCAAGCGAGATAATGTGGTTCGAACTCGCAAGCCCATCTATTTAAAGCACTTGCCGACAGCTGGTGATAGCTTAACGTTAAGATTGTGCACCAGTGGATCTCATGAAGCGCCGGACTGGATTTTCACCGACCGCCCTTTTGAGGGTACCGAGCAGATTCGTGTAATTTTGTTAGGCGGAAGGCGACAGGTAGCGCCGAGCTCGTTTGCGGCGCCGACGCAGCAAACGGGCTGTATGAGCCGCTCTGAACGGCTCCCTGGGATCTCGGAAGGGGCAAGTGCCCGGAAATAAAAAAACCTGCCACAGGTGGGAATTTGGCGCTGTTAACGGACCCGCCGGCGGGTGAGAACTACTATTACATCCGCGTTGAGCAGCAGAACGGAGAATTAGCCCGCTTTTCTCACCGCGTGGCGAGGCGAAGTGCGTGAGAGGCCCGTCAGTACGAGGCGCGCGCCGCTTGACGACCCCCACTTAATCAAAGACGCGTACGTGACAGTACGGTGAGCACGGCGAGCAAGCGCAACGAAGTAATGGCGGGCCTATCGCGTGCTTCGACCGTCAGGCGGTGAGAAATGCGGGTAGCTTGGGCCTCGCCCGTTTGGGTGAAGGAATGGGTTCCGCCTTCGTTCTGCTGTGCGCGTCCGTCTGGTCTGCCTGGCAGGCCCAGAGCGGTTAGAAAATCCCGAAACGTTTTTTCTTGACCGCTTTTCGCCTGGACCTGAGGGCCTGCTGGATTGCGGCCGCCGCTAGCGGCGCCATGATCTTGTAGCCCTCGCCATTCGGGTGCAGGCCGTCGTCGGCGAGTTCGGCGCGGAGCTGGCCGTCATCGCCGGCCATCGCCGCGTGGTAGTCGAGGAACACGTATCCTGCCTCCTGGCTCTTCTGTTTCAGCCAAGCGTTGAGGCTCAGAATTTCCGAGGGCGGACGAAGCGGTGTTCTTTCGTAGTTGGGGTCCTGACGTTTGTGATGATCGCTGACCGGCAGGATGGAGGAAAAGACCGGCGTAATGCCCGATGCCTCGGCCAGGGTCGCGATCATCGCCAGGTTGTTTTTGATGGTGTCGGGGGGGACACCGCGGGCAAGATCGTTTGTTCCCGCCAGGATGACCACGACGGCGGGCTTCAAATCGATCACGTCGGCCTTCATCCGTCCCAGCATTTGCCCGGTGATTTGCCCGCCGATGCCGCGATTGACGCGGGGCTTGCCGGGGAAGTACTGATTGATGCGCCATCCGTCGGTGATGGAGTCGCCCAAGAACACCACGCGGTTTTCCGAGGGGCCGGCGGGGCCGAGTTCGCTGTTGGACTGCGCGTAGCGTTGCAAGTTGTCGCGGTCGGCTCCGCGGACGGCGGCTTCCTTGTATTCGAGAAGAGCCCGGAAATGGACCGTAACGCGGTCGAGGGAGTCCCGCAGAGTGCCTAGTTGTTTGCGAACGTCTTCCGCAAACGGCTTTGGCTTGGGAACGGCGTCGGCGATCTGCAGATAGATGCGGGCGTTGGTGACGAGCTTTTCAAGAACGCCGGAGTGCTCGCGCGTGGCGCCTACCCTCAGAGCCCGGGCGGATTGCCGGGCGTTCTCGATTAGCGGCGCTCCGGCGCGGGCTAGCTCCGGGGCGGCGATGGAGGTGGTTTCCATCAACTCCGCCACCTGACGATAGAGCTTGCGGGCTTCGGAGCCCGGCAGCCGGCCCGACTCTTGAGCGAGCGCATTGGAGGCGAGCAGCAAAGCGGCGGCCTGAAGCAGGAGCATCTTGCGGCGAAGAACGGTCATCGGAGTTATCTTAGCTCGAAACCAGGCGGCCCTGAATCGTCGGTAGTGGGTCAGTTTGGAAGGCCAATCCTGGATCGCTTCCGGATGGCCGACTACACGTCCGAAATGCGCACCGGGCGGGACACTTCCACGTACAGGGCATTATGCGTCATTTTGGCGGCTCTGACTCTACACTGGCCGACAAGGGAGGATTCAGGCCGGAGACAACGTGCCTACGACTGGTAATTCGAAAGCGCTGGTTTGGAATTAGGAGATCTTTCCCCACTCCGGCCTTTGCAATACGCTGCCGTCCAGCCTACACTCTGACTCGACGACTTCGACTGCGAATAGCCACTGAGAAATTTATTTCGCGCCAACAATCGTCGATGCCAGGGGCCTCGGTCGGCTATCGAAACAGACGGAAACCGAGTGGGCTCAAAGCCCTGGACCTGAGAGAATCGGTTTGTTGGACGGAAGGCTTGTTCGCGACAGCTATCCGCGAAGAGGTAGAATTGGACCGTCTTGATCGGCCAAACCATCAGCCACTACAAGATTACCGCCACCTTGGGCCGGATTCTTGCACTTTGGGTGTTTCTGCTCCCCATCCTGCCCGCAGCAGCGCCGAAACTCGACGGACGATGGCTGTTCGAGTCGCAAACCGAGGATGGCTCCCTGCGAGCCGCGCTCAGCCTCGAAACAGAGGAATCGGCCCTCAACGTAGAGTTGAGGATCGACCGTCACCGGCTGGTCGGGAAGGCGGCCTTGACGGGCAACGAGTTTGAGGTCGACCTGGGGCACGCCGAACAGCCTGGGTCACCGGGTCACAGCTCGCGGATTCATCTCAGCGGCCGCCTCGTCGGGGAGCATCTCAGAGGAACCTGGGATGACGGCGAGCACCAGGGTGAATGGATCGGAACCCGATACTGACCGAAAGGGCCTGGCCGACATCTACGAGGCCCGCGCGGATCACGGCCTCTCGGTGGACTGTCAACCCAAGCCGGCGCAGCGTCCCGGCCGAAAAAATCTGTCTGTTTGTGACATCGCTTGTTTTCACCACGTATCGGCGGAGCGGTAAAATTCTGGAATCGTGGCCGGACGATCAGCCACTACCAGATCCTGCACCGCTTTGGCTCAGGGGTATTGGAGCCGGGATCGTTCTTGTTCGCTCAAGGAGGAAACGCTGATGCGCGTTCTATTTAGGATCGGATTCACGCCGCTGGTTTGCTGCTCTTCGTGCGCGTGCGCGGCGGCCTTCGCTCTAGCGCTCTGGATTCCGGCGAGATCTACGGCTGCCGACGTTCGCGCGCCTCGACTCTCCATCAATCTTCCGCATGGCCAGTCCATTGCGGGAGGAGTGGCCATCTCTCCGAACGGATCTACCGTCGTATTCACTCCTCAAAACGAAGATCCCAACGCGCCCCAGAAACTGTGGGTGCGCCGGATCGATAGTTTTGAGACGCGTCCACTGAACGGTACAGAGAACGCGCGTCAGCCATTCTTCTCGCCAGATGGGGAATGGGTTGGATACTTTGTCGATACCCGGCTCATGAAGATTTCCCTGGCCGGGGGAGAGCCTCTTACCGTATCGACGCTATCCCGTGGCGCCCGCGACGGTAGTTGGGGAGGGGATGGTTCCATCGTTTACGGAGCCGGCTACGGAAAGGGCTTGGCCCGCGTCTCTGCCAATGGTGGAAGACCAGAGACATTGACGCGTCCGGATCGGGGTCAAGACGAGCTCCAGCATATGCAACCCGCGATACTCCCGGGCGGAGACAAGGTGGTCTTCAGCATCGAGACAGCCAGCGGTACGTCGATCGCGGTGCTGTCAGTAAGCGATGGGGAGTATCGCGTACTCGACGAGATCGGTGAACGAAGCGCCGCTCCGACGTATCTACCGAGCGGACACCTGTTCTATGAGACTCCGAAAGCGCTAATGGTGGCGCCATTTGACTTTAAAACAGGCTTCGTCACAAATCCACCTGCGTCCGTGATTGACGAAGTCCCGTCCTTCCCAAGGTCGAGACAGTGGTATGCCGTGTCTGACAACGGAACGCTCGTATACACGCCCCGCAACACTCCCAGCGAGTTTCCTAAAGAGACAGTCGTAGCGGTCACCCGAGACGGTCAAACCAGGCACATAGCGGATTATGTCGGCTACGGTGGTAGCCCGCGCCTTTCTCCTGACGGTACCAAGATCGTGGTGGGCGCGCGAACCGGACCGGGCATGCCGGACCTGTGGCTTCATGATGTCAAGACGGCTAGGAAAACGCGCCTCACTACCGCAGGCGGGTTGGCCCCCGTCTGGTCGCCGGATGGTCGGTGGATCGCATTCACTAGACTGGCTGGTGGCACATGGGATCTCTACCGGATTCGAGCCGACGGATCGAGCGACACCGAAGCCCTCGTTGTAGGTGAAGATCACCAATACCCTGCCTCATGGTCTTCGGACGGCAGTTCTCTATTCCTGGTCGAGCAAAATCAAACTGGCGACCGAGACCTGCTGGTGCTGTCCCCAGTTGCTCGTGGAACGCCAACAGCGTTGGTCACGACGGCCGCAAGAGAGCGGGCCCCGATGATCTCTCCTAACGGCCGACTACTGGCGTATGTGTCGAACGAGACGGGTCGCGACGAGGTCTACGTCCAGAGATACCCCGAGATGATCAGGCGCTTACAGATTTCGACCGATGGCGGCTCAGACCCGATGTGGTCCCCAGACGGCAAGGAACTGTTCTATCGAAACGGGGATCAGATGAGAGTGGTCACTCTCACGGCAGAAGGCACAATCAAAACGAAGCTCAGGGTGCTATTCGAGGGGGCCTTCGTTGGGTCAGGTCCCAGCGGTCATCCTTGCTACGATGTCTCGCCCGATGGAAGCGGCTTTGTGATGTTGGTCACGGATCCCACGCACGACCTTTTGCCGAGAGAACTCCATGTAGTCCTCGATTGGTATGCTGCGACCAGTCCCTAAAGAATGGGGGCTCGTCATCCGCGTAGTCCAGAACTGGTACGAAGAGTTCCGCGACCGGGAGCAGGACTCTAATCTAAAGCCGTTGCGAAGCAATCAGTCAGCTCGCGTCGACGGATAGATGGCAGAAAATCCGGCTCCTTCAATCGGTCATCAACGCCCAGGTGGAACCACTAAATCCTGACTAACGGCGTCGCGTTGAACCAGTCCGTCCACATGGACGTGAAGTCGCCTACTTAAAGATGTGTCTCTTCTCCCTTCCAGACATGATTCCTTCCGAGTGACGGCGTACCCGAAAGAATTCCTCTTGACTGTCCTCTGCCTAGCCAAACTGACCCACTACCGAATCGTCAATTGTTGTGGCCAGCGGCGGAAAACACCGGACGGCTGCACAGAGGCGCGGACGGAAGTCCACGCTCACACGCAAACTCCCGCCCGAGCTGGGAGCCAATTCGACTTACGATCACTCGGCGCTGGCTTGACTCAAGAAATCCAGGATCTCGGCCATTTCTTCGGCGGTGTAAAGCGCAAGCGCATCACTATGCTTCCAGCCGGCGGCGGCGGCGTCTAGCCTGACCTGGCCGGCTCGAAATGAGCGCAACACCGGCAGTTTGGCGCTCAAGTCATAAAGGCGCACCACCTCTTCGTCCGATTCAATGGGCAAGGCCGGGAAGGGCGCTTCGCCGCTGGGGTGCGCGGTTCGCACCTGGCTGACGGAAAGAGCACGAAACTGTTCGACACTTGACGGAAAGGGAGGCTGAAGCTCAGGCGCCACGGGCACGCCCCAGCCGTCGAACAGATGGCAAGATCCGCAGGCGCCGACTCGGGCGGCGTCGAAGAACAGCGCGCGTCCTGGATGGTTCAGCCAGGGGCGGTCAGGATCCAGTTCCTTGGTCTCTTTCGCCGTCGCACCTTGTAGCGAAATCACGTAGGAAACGACGGCTTCCAAATCTTCTACCGGCAGTTGCTTTTCCCAGCCCGGCATGGCGGTTTCGGGGATGCCTTGGCGGGTCACCTCAATGACGTAGTCGCGCTTGAATCCGCGCTCGGCCAAGGCCGGGGCTCTGCCCGCTTTGCCTTGGTCCCCGTGGCAATTCTGATTGGCGCAGGACTGGGCGTAGATCGTGCTGCCTATGGAAATCTCTCTCCTGCCCTGCGGGGACGCGGTGGAGCAAGCTCCCACAGCGACAAAGAGCAGACCGGCATGGAACAGCGATCGGCAGGCGCGCCTTGTGGCGCGCTCCATGAATTCGAGTTGCCGCGAGCGGCGGGTCATTGTGCGTCCTCGGCGGGGGAGTCCTCGGGAAGCGCAAACGCAAATACCGTGGAACCGCCGCGCGGAAGGCCCACCTCCGTTAGCTCGGGGAACAGTCTCAGCAGGGGGCCGGCGATCGATCCCCAGCCGCTGGGCGTCGCAATGTACTGCCGCCCGCCGGCCTCGTAGCTCACCGAGGATCCGCGGTGACCCGATCCGGTTTGAAAGCTCCACAGCTTCTTTCCCGTGCGGGCGTCGAGGGCAAAGAAGTCGCCTTCCGGGTCGCCCGTGAAGATCAGGTCGCCTGCAGTCGCCAAAACGGACGCCAGCAGGAAGTACTTGTAAGGGTAGGTCCAGCGCTTTTTGCCGCTGACAGGTTCGAAGGCGGAGATCGACGAATAGTTCTCCAGACCTTCGGGCTTTCTCATCCTCCAGAAGCCTCCCGTGTACGTCTTGCCTTCTTTCGGCGGCTGTTTGCGGACGAACATGTCATTGCACAGGCTTATTATGGGGGCGTAGAGCAAACCGGTCCGTGGCGAGTAGGCCGCCTGGTTCCAGCTCTTGGCGCCGTAGACGCTGGGGCAGATGAAGGCGGGTTTTCCGGGTCTTGGCTCGTTGCGGCCGACCAGCGTGCCGTCCTCCGTGATGCCCTGTACCCAGTTCATACCCTCGGCGAACGGCCAGGTTTTCACCAGCTCTCCGTTGGTGCGGTCGAGAACAAAGGTATATCCCGTTTTCGTCACGTGCACGAGGAGTTTACGAGTTTGGCCGCGCACGGGCAGGTCGACGAGGATGCACTCGTACGCTGCGTCGTAGTCCCAGACGTCGTGCGGCACTTCTTGGTAGTGCCATTTCAATTTGCCGGTATCGGCGTCGAGGGCGACAACGCTGGCGGAATAGAGGTTGTTTCCCTTGCGCTCGTCTCCGCCCATGTCGGCGGCGGCGTTGCCGATGCCCCAGTAGATGAGATCGAGCTGGGGATCATAGGAGCCGGTCATCCAGGCGGCGGCTCCGCCGTATTTCCAACTGTCGCCGGACCAGGTCTCGTGGCCGGGCTCGCCGGGACCGGGAATGGTGTAGAAACGCCATGCAAAGCGGCCGGTCTTGGCGTCGAAGGCCGTTAGGTAGCCGCGATGGGCGGAGTCTCCGCCGGTACCGCCGACCACGACCTTGTCTTTGACCAGCAGCGGCGCAGCGCTGATGTTGCAGCCGCACTGTTTCACGTCCTCTACCGAGACGTTCCAGACTTCTTGGCCGGTCTTCTGATGGATCGCAACCAGGTGGTTGTCGTGCGTTCCCATGAAAACGAGCCCATGGCCGACTGCAACGCCGCGATTTTGACTGCTGTAGGGCACGCGGCCCTTTGGGTCACCGTAGCGGTATTTCCACAGAACCTTGCCCGTGGCCGCGTCCAAGGCGTAGACCCAATTGCGAGACGTGGAGACATACATGACGCCGTCGATGACGATCGGCGTGGCTTGCAGGCCGCCCTCGTAGTCGCCGGTTTGAAAGGCCCAGGCGGGCGTGAGCTTACCGACGTTCGCGGTGTTGATCTGGTCTAGTTGGCTGTAGCGCCAAGCGGCGTGAGTCCCGCCGTAGCTGGGCCAGTCCGGGCCAGTGCCCTGGGCGAAAAGGCAGGCGGTCGACAGCAGGGCTGCGATGCAGAGTTTTCGAACAGGGAGGCCTCGGTGCATGGTGGCTGCCGTCGCTGTACAATTGTACAGGAACCTTGCGTGCCGAGCCAACCGGACTGAGAGGCAACTTCCCGGTTCTTGGGAGATGGGTTGGCGCTCAACAAGGCCGCGCATCAGGCTTTTTGGGACTGAATCCGTCCAATCCCCGGCCGCATGAGCCGCGACCTCGGCGTGCATCTGTTCGACACTCAGCGGCTTCTTTTTCGGCCGAAGCCGGACTTCACCGGCGCGATCGACGACAAAGTCGACACGGTCTCCCGGCTTGAGATTGAGTTTCCTCCGGACCTCGACGGGAATTGTGATTTGTCCCTTGCTGCTGACAGTAGCTTGCGGCATATTCCTTACTTATTGTAAGGCGAGCACCGCGAGTTGGGAAATGAGGACGGCCCGGGTTTCGCTTGATGACCAAACGCAACCTAGACTCTGGGAATTTTGCCGGCGTCAGAAAGAGAGATGCCGGCCGGCAGCCGGCTGCATCTGCTGTGTCCGCTGCGACAACTGTTCTTGCAATGCTTCCCACACTTGCTCCGGGCGGATTACGAGCATGCAGGCATGGATCTGATCGTCGCGCTTGTAGGAAGTGACGACCCCGGACGCCCGCAGCACTTTGAAGCTGCCGCCGTAGGGGCCGATGCGTCCGCTAATCGTTTCGCGCCGTTAGTTCAGCAAAGTAAATCCGGCGGTTGACCTTAGCGCGCGGTCGAAAGTCACTGTGTCACGGCAGCCGGCGGATTGATGAATCAACCCGATCAGATAGTCGGCGAAATCTCCGCGGCCTTCGCGGTAGAGATTCACGGCGCCACGGCATTCATCGGAGTGCTCCGCTATGACGAACTCGGATGCCAGCAGTTGCTCGACGGCGTCGGCGATTTCCGTTCGCGATCTTCCATAGCCGCTCCGCAAAACCCAACATAACTCGCACAGCACGATGGAGGTTACGTAGAGGGTTTCACCCTGACTGGAAAGCCGCTTGACCAGACGCTCGACGATTCTCGCTTGACCTTCGTCGTCGAAAAGCACCAAGCGAAGCAGCACATTTGTGTCCGCGCCGCGCATCAACCTTTTTGGGATTGAATCCGTTTCCAATCCTCGACCGCGTGAGCCGCGACCGCGGCGTGCATCTGTTCGACACTCAACGCCTTCTGCCCAGGGCGGTGCAGAATGCCAAGCAGCGACGCCAGCGGCGCCTTTTTGGGCTGAAGTCGAACTCCGCCGGCACGATCAAGGACAAAGTCGACCCGGTCTCCGGGCTTGAGATCGAGTTTCCGCCGGACTTCGATGGGGATGGTGATCTGCCCTTTGCTCGTGATGGTGGCTTGTGGCATATTCCTTACTGATTGTAAGGCAAACAGCACGACAACACAAATAGGATCGCCAAACAATCTACCGGATGAGCAATGCAGGTCACGCAACCAGGGACGCTGTCGCGTCAAAGCAAGAGAGGCCGCCCTGCAGCCGTCTGAACCCGTGCCCGCTGCGACAACTGCGCTTGCAAAGCTTCCCATACTTGCTCCGGGCGGATCACGAGCATGCAGGCTTGGATCTGATCGCCGCGCTTATAGGAAGTGACGACCCCGGACGCCCGCAGCACGTTGAAGCTGCCGCCGTAAGGGCCGTTGCGCGTTGGGTCGGTTTGTCCGAAGATGGCCACGCCGGGAATCTGCAAAGCCGCCGCGAGGTGAAGCGGGCCGCTGTCGACTCCGACGACCGCCTTGGCGCGCCGCGTCGCGGCCAGCAAACCCGCCAGCGACGAGACATGCAGCACACAGCTTCCCTTGGGAGCTTGATTGACGATTTGCTCGCCGTAAGAGCGGTGCGCTGGGGCACAATCCATCACGAGTGGAAGACCCTTTTCGCGCCAAAGCAGCCGGGCCAGCTCGGCGTAGTGTTCGGGCGGCCACTGCTTGGATGTCCAGCCGGCAACGGGACTGGTCAGCACGTAATCGCCTTCGGGCAAACTCGCTTCGGGCTCGCCTTCGGGGAGCGGGAACACGATCGGGCCGTTGGTTCCCCCGACGGCGGTTGCCAGATCGATGTTCTGTTGCACCACATGCCGCGAGTGCGAGGCCACGCGGTTGGAGTAGAACGAGGCGGCGATGCGCTCGCGGACCATGTCACGCTCGAAGCCGAAAACGCGATCCGCGCGGCTCAGGTAAGTCACCATGGCGGACTTGAACAGTCCCTGGAAATCGATGGCGAGATCAAAGCCGCCGGCGCGAAGTTGCCGCCGCGAATCCCGGAACTTGACCCATGTGGCGATGCTCCACGGGGCACGCCGCCATTTTGAAATGACCAGCGGGAGTACGCTGTCGACGTAGGGATTCCCCTCCAGCAGCGGGGCCCAACGCGACTCCACAGCCCACGTGATCTGGGCGCGAGGAAAACTGCATTTGAGCCGCGCAACCGCCGGCAGCGCATGAACAATGTCACCCATCGCCCCCAAGCGGACGACCAGAATCCGGCGGAATTCGTTAATCGGAACTGCGCGTTCGTAGGACATCGCCGATGATGTCGCGAAGCGGCGGTATTTCGGGCTCGATTACCCGCGCTGGCGACAGGGAAGAGATCAACCTGTTGGCCTCGGCTTCGCCACGGATTACAACGTAGTCTACCACCTGGAGCGCCGCTACCAGCTCGGCTCTCGCCCGGGCATCGAGCACGGTGCGCCGCGGGTTTTCGTCGCCGGCGACGAGGACAAGGAGTTCCTCGGGCTCCTGTTTTTCTTGAGCGAGCCGGCGGCAGTGCTCGGCACGCAGGATGTCGAAGGAGCCGCGAGCGATGAGAAGGCTCGCATGATCACGTCCCGAGAGGCGCTCGATTGCCTTCGAGGAATCTAGGATTTTCGATCGCGTGTCCATTCCGTTGGCGAGGTGTCGATCTGTGTTGCGTTCGCGGCCGCTAGGGAGATCCATGTGGTTTCATCGCTGGACCGCTTCCTCACGCGGACGAGCCACAACCAAAGAGGGTCCAGCGGGTCGACGGGATGGAGACACAACTCCGATGAAGCGCGGACTTCCGTCCGCGCCTCTATCCGGCCGTCTGAAATTTTCTGCCACGTTTGTCGCGAATTTCATGATGCAGGTACTGACGGCCGCGGCGTGGATGGCTTGACGGGGGCACTCACTAGCGGGCACTCACTAACAGCGAAAGAGCCTCGCCGACAACCTTGGAAGATGTGACGCGCTGCATGCATCGATGGTCAATCGGGCACTCCCGCAACAAGCAAGGACTGCAGTCAACAGGCTCTCTCACCACGCGGGCGCGCTGGGACACTGGCCCGGTGGCAATGTGATCGGTCGCCCCGAACACCGCCACGGTAGGAATTCCCAGCGCGGTGGCCACATGCATCGGCCCGGAGTCGTTTGTCAGATAGAGCGTGCAAGTCGCCGCTAAATCGACAAATTCAGCCAATGATGTCGTGCCGGCGAGGTTGTGAGCTTGCGGCCCGGCGCGATCCGCGACCCGGCCGCAAAGTTCCGCCTCTGCTTTGGATCCAAAAACCGCGATGCCGGCATCAAGCTCGGATGCCAGTGCCGCGGCCGCTTCCGCGAAACGCTCCGGCGCCCACCGTTTTGCCCCCCCGTAGGCTGCGCCGGGACTGACTCCGATCCAGCGCTTGGCCGCAAGTTTCCGCCGCTTCCATTCTTCCCGTCCTGACTCGGCGGCCCGGCCGGCGCCGGAGAGCCGAATATCGGGACAGTCCGGAAGTTGTTCGATCAGACCGGCGCGCCGCAGAAGCTCCAAATAGTAAAATCGCTGGTGTGCCGGGAGGCGGCCTTTGGGGGGGAGGGCAATCGCATCGGTCAGCAGCGGTCCCCGGGCGTCTCTGGCGTAGCCGATGCGGCGCGGTATGCTGGCCAGCCAGGCAACGAGTGCCGCGTCAAAAGCGTTCTGCAGCAGAATCGCGCAGTCGAAGCGAGTTTGCCGGAGTTGCCCGGCCAGCTTCCATTTTCCGAACAGTCCTTGATGCCGGCCGTTATTCTCGTAGCGCAGAATCTGGTCGCAAAAATCCTCACGCGCGTAGAGGTCCGCAACCCAAGGACGCGCCAGGAGGGTAATCTCCCATCCCGGAAACGCGCCCCGAATCTCGCGCAAAGCCGGGATCGACATCACGGCGTCGCCCAACCAGTTGGTGGTGCGGACCAAGAGCTTCATGGAGCCGCCGGTTTCCGCATAGCTTGTTCCGTAAGCGATCGGCTGGGCTGGGCGAGCGGCGATTTGACCGGCGCCGGTCGCGAACCAGAATCTTCAACGCCTGATAAACGCGCCTGCATCCGCTCTTCTATCCAATCCAAAAGCTCGTTGCCCTGATCGACTACAACCCGGACACGCATCCAGGCAAGCGGCGTCGTGCCGAATAACTCGGATACACGGACGTCCAAGGGTTGTTTGGGCAGCTGCTCGGGATCGATCGCGCGGGTATCGATCGCGTGGAAAAGGTTGACGAGATCCTTTTCCGTCGTGATCAGGACCTGAGCCTGGTGCTGCCGTGCGATCGTGAGAATTCGCCCGACATCTTCGGTGGAATAGCGGTGGTGATCCCGAAAGCGGATGCGGTCGATTAGCTTGATTCCCAGATCCTGTAGGCTACGCCAGAACGGATCGGGATTTCCTAGCCCGCAAAACGCTACCACTCGGCGCTTTCTTAGCGCGTCAAGCGGCGCATCCTCTCCGCTTGCGGCGTCTACGACGGCGACACACTCCAGGCGAGAGGAGAAGATAGGGGCTTGCGGATTCCACTGCTTGAGTACTTGCTTGATGCCCTCGTAATTGCCGTCTTGAACCGTGCGCGTCAAGACGAAGGCGGACGCGCGCGCAAGGCCGGAAAGTGGTTCGCGCAGGCGTCCCAAAGGAATCATGGCATCACCGCCAAAAGGATTCGTGACGTCAATCAGGACGAGATCGATATCTCGATCGAGCGCCACATGCTGAAACCCGTCGTCGAGGACGACAATTTCGGGAGGGCCGATTGCCTCGAGGCGCCGCCCGACACGGTAGCGGTCCGCTCCGATTCCAAGCGCCACCGCTATCTCTTCGCGCTGAAGATAGCGCAGAATGACCTGCGCTTCGTCCCCTGTTTTCCGGGCCGGCGCCGCGGCTCCTGGAGGGATAATCGTTGCAACTTCCGGCTCCATCCGCCGGTAACCTCGCAGGATTACGCCCAGCGATCGGCAACGAGCGTGCAGGCCTTCAAGCAGCCACTGAACCATGGGGGTCTTGCCCGTACCGCCGGCCGTAATGTTGCCAACGCAAACCGTGAATGCGCCGAGTCTTCTTTTCCGAAGATAATTTCGTTGATAGGCCGCCAAGCGCAAGCGAGCGCCCGCACCCCACAACAGCGACGGCAGCCACAGCAGGCATGACTCCAGGGCGGTTGGCGCAGTCGCGGGCACGGATGAGCCGTACAATCGCGAGGCTTGCTCCACTGCACGTTGCGTTGCGCCGGCCCGCGACTGGGCGACTTGCCGGGCGCGCAGCCCAAGCTCCTCGGCTTCTTTGGGATTGTCCAAGATGTCGCTGATCGCGGCAGCTAGCTCGTTGGCGCCCTTCACCTGCCTGATCGCTTGCCGCGCTACCAGCTCAGCGGCAATCGCTTGGAAGTTTTGCATGTGCGGGCCCACGACCACGGGACGGGCGTAGTGGGCCGGCTCCAGCACGTTGTGACCGCCCCAGCCATTGAGCGAGCCTCCCACGAAAACCACGTCGGCGTAGCGGTAAAGGCTGGAGAGTTCCCCAAGGCTATCGAGCAACAACAGCGCGGGTGGAGACGGAAGCGCTAGCCCGCCGCGTCCAAGCTGAGACCGGCGCGCGAATGGCAACCCGGATTGCGTCAGCACGGACGCGGCTTCCTCGAAGCGTTGCGGGTGACGCGGCGCAACTACCATGAGCGCTCGCGGATGGTGCTCGGCAACTTTGCGGAACGCCTCGATCAGCGGCTGTTCCTCGTTTTCCCGCGTGCTACCAGCAATAATCACCGGGCCGGGACGAACCTGCTCAAAGAACTCGGCGAGTTCCGCGGGGAGTTCCTCCGCAGCGGGTTCAAAATCGTATTTGATGTTGCCTCCTGCCTGGACTTTCCGCGCCGGCGAACCGGCCGCAATAAAGCGAGTCGCATCTTGCTCGGACTGGGCAAGAACCAGGTCCGGATAGCTGAGGACTTTGGAAAAGAACCACTTGAAACGAAGATAGCGAGGCAGTGCACGATCCGAGATGCGCCCGTTGACCAGCAGCAAGCCAGCCCCGAAGCGCTTCGAGAGACGAAACAGATTCGGCCAAATCTCTGTTTCGGAGACGATCAAAACCTTTGGGTGGATCGTTTTCAGCACCCGGCGAACAGCGAATGGGAGATCGAGTGGTGCATAGAAAACGCCGTCCGCTAGATTTGCCAGCCGCTCTTCGGCCATTTGCTGCCCCGCGGTGGTGGTTGTTGAGACAAAAATCTGGCTTCCCTGGAAGGTTGCCCGAAGCTGCTTCACCAGCGGAACGCACGAAAGCAGCTCTCCCACCGACACCGCATGTAACCAGATGGCCGCGCCGCTAGTCTGATGGAATGTGTGCGGCAGAATGCCGAGCCGCTCCTGGAAGCGGCTTGCCGGCATCCCCTTTCCGAGAGCCCGGAAGAAAATGTAGGGCGCCGCCAGGGGCGCGATGAGAACCAACAAAAGGTTGTAGAGAAAATAGGCCAAGGCGCTGCACCACCATTATGGCAAGATACAACTATATGCAAAGAGCGCTGATAACGATGATTTTGGTGGTGTTCGTGGCCGTTATCGCCTGGCCCAAGGAGTCTTTCACCACTCGCGCGGCGGACAAGTATCCCGCCAAGCAAGCACAAGCCGATGTCGTGGTGGCCGTAAAGCCGTATCGGACGGAGAAAGACGTGAAAGCGGCGTTTGGCAAAGCGAAGCCGTACAAGTACGGGGTATTGCCGGTTCTTGCGGTGATCACGAATCGCAGTGATCACGCTCTGAGTCTGAGCGATCTCAAGGTCCGCTTCATCACCGCGGACCGCGAGGGTCTGGAACCGATTCCTCCCGAGGAGCTGGCCTATTTGAAGCTCGATGCCAAACCGAAGAAGCGTCCTCCTTACCTGCCGCCTATTCCCGGTGTCTGGCGCGGCGGCGTAAAAGAGGGACCACTGGCAAAACCGCAGTTCGAGCAGCGTGCTTTCAAAGCTCCGGTTGTCCCTCCGAAAAGCTCGGTGAGTGGCTTTTTCTACTATCTGACGGGGAATCTTCCCGACCCCGTGCCAGGCTCGGCCATCTATCTTTCCGGTGTCAAGGATCTAAACACCGGAAGGGAGTTGTTCTACTTCGAAATCTCGCTCGACCCCTATAAAGGCCGGAAGTAGGGGCGGGCGCCGCGCCTGTCCCAGCGCGCCAATAGCTTTTCGTCTGAACGAGAGTTGTCGCCCGCCGCGGTAACCAAGTCGCCCCGGCTCATTTTCGCCAAAGGAACCTCAAACCCGTATTTCTCAGTGCGTCTTTTCGGCGCGGACACCCTGTGGGAGGAAGGCGCCCATCGATGTAGTTGTCGGTAAGCGTGGAAGCTGACGAGCGGCGCGGCCGGGTAATCGGCCGGGCGGAAGCCTCGTGACAAAGTCCAGGGAAAGCTGGGCGAGCGAGCTGGCAGGCCGTAACGCGCAGTAAGCCTGAGCAGGCCTCGAAAGGGAAGTCGTCACTCAATCAAAGAGGCGTACTTGGACCCTACGGTGGGCACGGCGAGCAAGCGTAACGAAGTAATGGCGGGCCTATCCGAAAGCGCCGGGATAAACCGGCGGGGAGTTGGGGATGCAAGAGCCCCACAGTGAAAGTTTAGCGAACTACGCTGACCTCGAGTCATGCGCCGGCGCTGGCGACAGCGCGGGTGAAGCGTTGACAGAGGCACTGGCGGGCCGCCTATCGAGCCGCGAAATACCTCTTTTCGGGTGCCGACCTTGTGGACTGAAAGGGAAGGCCATATCAACCGTCGCGCTATCGCGAGCGGCGGGCGAACCCGGCGCGGTCGCAGAACCCGTGCACGTCAGGAAACTCCTCGCACGAGAACCGGGAGACGTCGGCGACGCCTGCCGCGAAGTGGCAGGCCGGTGGGGGAAGGTGCCAGCCGCACGCCCCATGCGTACGTCGCCGAGGAGTCGGAGCGGGAGGTAGTACCGATGAACGATTCGAACAAGGGCGGGCAACCGCCGGCGGAGAGTCGGGAGGGAAGCACCCGCGCCAAGGAGAACGTCCAACGGCCACGCACGGGCCGCGCGCAGCAGCGGGCAGCCGTGTCCCAGGGGCTGGAGGGCGTGCGGCAAGCAGCACGACGGAAGGCAACGGGGAGGTTCACTTCGCTGTTGCATCATCTCACGCCGGAGCTTCTGCGCAGCAGCTTTTACGCCTTAAAGAGGCAAGCGGCGGCAGGAGTCGACGGGGTGAGCTGGCGTGAGTACGAGAGCGGACTGGAGGATCGGTTAGTGGATCTCGACAGCCGCCTGCAACGGGGGGCGTATCGCGCCCAACCTTCGCGCCGGATGTACCTTCTCAAGCCCGACGGGCGGCAGCGTCCGCTGGGCATCGCCGCGCTGGAGGATAAAATCGTCCAGCAGGCGGTGGTGACGGTTCTCAATTGCATTTATGAGGAACGGTTCCTGGGATTCTCGTACGGATTTCGGCCGCGGCGCAGCGCACATGATGCGTTAGATGCGCTAGCGGTGGGGATCAGCACGCAACGGGTGAGCTGGGTACTGGACGCGGACATTCGGGGGCTTTTTGATCATATCGACCACGAATGTTTGCTGAAATTCCTGGAGCACGAAATCGCCGACCGCCGCATTCTGCGCCTGATCCGCAAATGGTTGAAGGCGGGGGTGTCGGAAGACGGCGAGTGGAGGGAGACGAAGCAGGGCACGCCGCCCGGGAGTGGTGATATCGGCTCGGTGATTTCACCGCTGCTGGCGAACGTGTACTTGCACTATGTTTTCGACTTGTGGGTGCAAGACTGGCGCAAAAAGTCGGCGGGCGGCGGGGTAATTCTCGTGCGCTACGCGGATGATTTCGTGCTGGGATTCGAGCACCGAAGCGAGGCCGAGCGGTTTCTGGAGGAACTCCGGGAACGGTTGGCGGAGTTCGGGCTGGAGCTGCATCCTGACAAGACGCGGCTGATCGAGTTCGGACGCTGGGCGATAGCAAAGCGGCGAAGCCGTGGGGAAGGCAAGCCTGAAACCTTCGATTTTCTGGGGTTCACGCATATTTGCGAGATCAACCGGAAGAGCGGGCGCTTTGTGGTTGGGCGCAGGACGGTGCGGAAGCGGATGCGGGCCAAGCTGGCGGAGATTAAGAGCCAGCTTAGGGCGCGGATCGACGCGCCGCCGGGCGAGACCGGCAAGTGGCTGCGGACGGTGGTGCGAGGCTACTTTCAATACCACGGGGTGCCGGGAGACCGGCGCGTGCTAGCGGGCTTTCGCTGGGCGCTGGCCCGGCACTGGCGTCGGTCGCTTCGGCGGCGCGGCCAGAAACGCCGGATAAGCTGGGGCCGGTTTTCCCGGCTGCTGGACATGTATGTGCCGCGGCCACGTTGCTGTCACCCGTTTCCAAGTGTGCGCTTTGCCGTTAGGCATCCGAGGTAAGAGCCGTATGAGTTGACGCTCACGTACGGATCTGTGCGGGGGGTGCCGGGCGACCGGCATCCCTACCGCGACCGTGCTCCGGCCGTCAGGTGGTGAGAAATGCGGGCCCAGTATCCTGGTACCCGCGTCATCAGGGCTAGTGAAAACTCTGATAAGCAAAAACCGCCAGCACAATAGGGAAAAAGCACGATGACAGGGGCGGTCATGCCTGCGTAGCCTGAAAAAGGCGCGACGAGCGCCCGTTGGTATAAGTGTGTCGTAGTCCTGACGGAACAAGCGCGAGTGAAGGGCAAGTTGAGTTTTGAAGCCCTGGCAAAAGTGATGCCGATCGTCTCAAGCCGGCCAACCATCGATCGAGATCGGTCATTCAGAAGCAAATCGCCAACGAAGTGCAAGGGTTATTTGACCCACCGAAGATGAACCAGAGAACGAACGCCTCATGTCCTGGCAATTCGAGTTGATCCACGGCCCTCACGGAGGTGTGACCGAGGGCCCCGCCTGGGACGGCATGGGACTGCTGTTCACCGACATCCCAGCCAGCCGCATCATGAGGTGGGATCCCGGGACGAAATCGTCCAGCGTCTATCGAGAATCAACTAACTGCGCTAACGGCCTGATGTTCGATAAACAGGGCATTCTCTATGCCTGCGAAGGAGATGCCCGTCGTGTCGTGCGCTACGACTCCGCCGAAGAAGTCACCATTCTCGCCGACGGTTTCCAAGGCCAGCGCCTCAATATTCCAAATGACCTGGCAATCGGCCCCGGAGGTCGCGTCTGGTTCACCGACCCCTTCTATGAAGGGTCCGCGGGACCCTGGAGCAAGGACCGCTGCAATAAGGAACTGGATCACGACTCGGTTTACCGCCTCGACCCCGCCGCCGGCGGCTGTTGGGAAATTCACCGAGTCACCTTTGACACGACGCGCCCGAACGGGCTGCTGTTTTCACTCGATCACAAGACTCTCTACGTCGCGCAGAGTGGCAGAAGGTCCGACGAGGACCGCCAGCTCAGGGCCTACCCGGTGCTCGAGGACGGCTCGCTGGGGACATTTGCTGTTCTTCACGACTTCGGTGAAAACCGCGGCATCGACGGAATGTGTCTCGACATTGAAGGAAATATCATCGCGACAGCGGGCTGGGAGTTGGGCGGGCCCGGACCGCTGATTTACGAATTCTCGCCGGATGGCCGGGTTCTTGAAACTCATCCGGTGAGCGCCAATCGCCCGACCAACTGTTCGTTTGGTGACGACGATCTCAAGACCCTCTATGTAACCACCACCGAGGGGCACCTTTTCCGGACTCGAACCGAACGCCAAGGCCACCTGTGGTACCCGGCGCCGAAACTGCAGCCTGGCACAAACGGCCAGCCTCCCTCCGCAACCGCGCGGGCCTGAGCGAGTAGCGATATGGATTCAATGGGGTATTTAGTTGACTCCAGTAGCCACAATATGTTGTGGTTGGGGGCATGAAGGAGGACTACCCCCGAAACCTCGTCGAGTTGGAAGCTCGATTCTCGACCGAGGAGGCGTGCCGGGAGTACCTGCTGAAGCTGCGCTGGCCGGAGGGGTTCGTGTGCCCGCGCTGTGGGATCCAGTCCTCATGGGCCAGCAAACGCAATCTGCTGCTCTGCGCCGACTGCGGTTACCAGGCCTCGGTGACGGCGGGCACGATTTTCCAGGACACCCGCAAGCCCTTGACGTTGTGGTTCCGGGCGGCTTGGTGGGTGACAACGCAAAAAGGCGGGGCCAGCGCGCTGGAGTTGCAGCGGGTCTTGGGTTTGGGTAGCTATGTAACCGCCTGGACCTGGCTGCACAAGTTCCGCCGCGCCATGGTGCGCCCCGGTCGCAATCGGCTGGTCGGCCGGGTGGAGGTGGACGAAACGTATGTGGGCGGAGTCGAAGAGGGCGTCCGAGGTCGCGAAATGGTTGGCAAAGCGTTAGTTGCGGTTGCTGCCGAGGAGGATGGGCGCGGTATGGGTCGCATCCGGCTCCGTCGGATCGCGGATGCCTCAGCGGCGAGCTTGGAAGCCTTTGTCGAAGAAGCTATCCAACCTGGCAGCCTCGTGCACACCGACGGCTGGGAAGGCTATGCGGGATTGGAGAACAAAGGATACCGCCATGAAGTCACCGTGCTGCGCGGGAAGCGGCAATCGGCGAGTAAGCTGCTGCCGAGAGTCCATCGTGTCGCCTCTCTGCTAAAGCGCTGGCTGTTGGGGACCCACCAGGGGGCTGTCAGTCACGAGTATTTGGACTACTACCTGGACGAGTTCACGTTCCGCTTCAACCGGCGGACCTCACGGTCGCGCGGCAAACTTTTCTATCGCCTCCTCCAGCAGGCGGTCGCCGCCGACCCTGCTCCCTATAAGACAATGGTCGAGGCCACCAGGGCCGGCACCCCCACCCCCAAGATGTAGTGGCTACTGGAGTCAACTAAATACCCCATTTGGATTCAATAGCAGTCACGGACCAGACCCGGATGTTCCTCATCCCGCTGATCTTCCTGGTGATCTTGACGATTCTCGTTGTGGCCGGCAGGACCCGAAAGCAATCGGGCTCCTCGCCGGGCGCCCGGATCTTTGAGCTCGTCCTGGTCACGATCACTTGCCTGGCGCTGGGCGCGTTTGTCACGCAGTCCCTCCAAACCGATGAGGTGATCATCAGCGAATTTCACCGCTTGTACCACGACGAAGAGTTTGATCAAACGGTCTTGAACACCCGCTGGCATGGCGTCGAGCTAAAGAAATGCCCGCTCGATCTCTGGATCTATCAGGAAATCATCCAAGAAACCAAGCCCGACGTCCTCATCGAAACAGGAACATGGCGCGGCGGCAGCGCGCACTACTTCGCTTCGATCTTCGATCTATTCGGCAAAGGGAGAGTGCTGACCGTCGACATCGAGAAGTTCCCGGTACCCGAACATGATCGAATCACCTATCTGATCGGGTCGTCCACCGCGCCTGAAATTGTCGAGCAATTCAAGAACTCGATCCAAGAGGGCGAGACCGTCATGGTTACGCTCGATTCAAACCACGAAAAAGAGCACGTGCTCAACGAATTGCGGATTTATAGCGAGCTGGTCAGCGTTGGAAGCTACCTCGTCGTGGAAGATACCCACCTCAACGGAAACCCGGTTCGCATCGTCGGCGACGGAGACCCCAAGGCCGCCGTCGAAGAGTTTCTGAGGGAAAGAGACGACTTCGTCGCCGACAAGAGCCGCGAAAAGTTCCTCTTGACCTGGAACCGGGGAGGCTGGCTGAAGCGTGTTCGATAAGAAAGCGGCCGCGGTGTTTTCAGGGCGAGTGCGCAGCGGCGGGGGATCGGCATGGGATCTCTAGAAATTACGTTCGAGCAGCGGTTATTGCTGTTGCCGCTGATCTTTTTCGCGGCGTTTGCGGTCTTTGTATTCGTCCATCGTTACCGTCATCAAGCGGGCTGGGCTTTGAAGGAACGGCTTGCCGAGTTCTTCCTTGTCGGCGCAAGCATGCTCTTGTTGGGCGCCTTCCTCACGACCTTGTTCGAAACCGAAGAGCGGGTGGCTCGAGAGTTCCATCGCCTCTATCACGACAAATGGTACGAGAGCACGATACTTCAAACACGCTGGAAGGGCGTTGAGCTCCTCAAATGCCCGCTCGATCTGTGGGTCGTTCAAGAGATTATTCATGAAACAAAACCCGACGTGATCATTGAGACGGGTACCTGGCGCGGAGGCAGTGCCTACTATTTCGCGTCTTTGTTCGATAGTTGCGGTTGTTCGATATGTTTGGCAAAGGGAGAGTGCTGACCGTTGATATCGAGAAATACGATGTGCCCCGGCACGACAGAATTACCTACTTCATTGGTTCGTCGACGTCTCCCGAAATCATTGAAAAATTCAAAAACTCCATCAGCGACGAAGACAATGTGATGGTCGTGCTTGATTCCAGTCACGAAACCGGCCACGTATTGAATGAGTTGAGACTCTACAGTGATATGGTCAGTGTCGGCAGTTACCTGATCGTGGAAGACATGCACCTCGCCGGTCATCCCGTTGACATCGGGGACGGGGACCCGACCGCGGCTGTCGAACAGTTCTTGAGAGAGCGCGACGATTTTGTGCCCGACAGGAGCCGCGAAAAGTTTGTCCTGACTTGGAACCGCGGTGGCTGGCTAAGACGGGTCCGATAGAGACACGAGGGAATGCGGGGAAGAGTACTCCCCAGAACTCCGCTTGTTGCCGGACTTATTTTCTCGCTGTCGTTGTATATACGAATCTCGCACCTGGCTCTATTGCCGATGCTGGTGGCCGCCTACCAGCCGCTCTCGAGTGGACGGACTGCGCATTACGCCAAGGTTCTTTGCGGTGTCGTCATTGGATGGGCGCCGCTTCTCGTTCTCAACCACGTGCTGTGGGGCGCGCCGCTGAGAGGCGCCTACGCCCGCTTGCCGATCTTCGGAAACGGGCAGGTTGCGTTCGACACGAGCAGCCACGCATTCGGCTTGGTGTTCTTGACACAGGGTTGGCGCCACCGCCTCTTCGATGACTGGGAAGGGCTGCTGGCAACGTCTCCGATTTGGTATCTCGTGCCGCTGATGGTTTGGATCGCTTGGAAACATCCCCAACGGCGCCTCCTATTAACCTGAATTATGCATTGCGGGGTGCATCTGAGGAGGGCTGAGCCGCAAGGGACCATTGGGGAACGCCCGAAAACATGGGGTAAAAAGGTAGGCTGGCAAAGATTCCAGCTTCACCAGCCAACCCAAAGGAGGTCACCCAAATGGTTACCAAGCGAAAACAGCATAGCTCCCAAAGGGCCGTCAAACAAGGCCCAGCCGTGACGGTCTCGCAGCCCAATAAAATCGGGGCATCCACGCCTTGACAACTTCCGCGGCAGGAAGCCGACTCCCTACGGCGGCTTGCCGCCGGTAGTCGAGAGGGCGTTGATCTGAGAGCCTGGCTATGCGCTATGCATAAAATTTTATGCACTGGCCGCAACGTACTGGAAACACGCCACTTCGGAGCGGGGTTTTGCCGACGCGGATTCTGGGCGGGAGGGGAAACCGGGGACGGAGAAGCCAAAAGACCAGTTGCCGAGCTCCCACCTTACGACGGCCGTCAAGCCGCTACGAACGCAGCCGCACTCGCAAAGCGAATCTGTGCATAATTCAGGTATTAACGGTGCTTGCAGGCGCCTGCGGCTATACCCTGCTGATGCTGACTTTCAGCTATTGGGAGTCGGCCAACGGCCCCCGGTTCGTGTTCCCCTGCACGGCCCTGCTGCTGGTGCTGGCCGCGGCGCTGCTCGATAGGATCATGCACCCCCGGGGGTCGCAAAGTGCGTCCGATTGATACGGTTGAAGCTTCCGATTGAACCCGCCTCGGCCGCGGATCGGTGAGGGCTTCCTTGACGGCCCTCGATCGCGTACGGAATGATGATGCTTCGTGCTGAGCCTAGTCCATCCCCGCGTGATCGATCAGGCCGGGAAACTTCGCCGGACTTTCCAAGAAAACAAACCGTTCCGCCACATCGTCATTGACAGCTTTCTCACCTCTTCGTTCCTGGAGCAACTTACCGCCGATTTCCCTCCATTTGATTCCAAGCATGCCCTCAATGAGTTCGGAGAAGTCGGCGGCAAAGCCGTTGTGCAAGACCTGGCCCGGCTCGGCCGTCCCTACCAGGATTTTGACCGGCTGATCGGCTCGCGCGAATTTCTTTCTCTGGTAGAGAACATCACCGGCATCCCCAAGCTGCTGTACGATCCGGACTACGCCGGCGGCGGCGCCCACGAGAACCTGAACGGGCAAGACCTGGACCCTCACGTTGACTTCAACTACCATCCGCGCAGGAATCTTCACCGCCGCCTCAACCTGATCCTGTTTCTCAACCCCGAGTGGGATACCGCCTGGGGCGGAGCTTTAGAACTTCACGAAGACCCCTGGCGAGCCACCGGGCAGAACCGCGTCACGACCATCCAGCCGGCCGAAAACCGCTGTGTCATCTTCGAAACTTCCGAACACTCCTGGCATGGATTCCCCAAGATAAACCTTCCCGCGGACAAAAAGCACATTTCACGGCGGTCAATCGCTGTTTACTTCTACACCAAGCAGCGCCCCCGCCGGGAGATCGCGCCGTCACACGCCACCGTCTATGTTCAGCGGCAACTGCCCGAGCATATCCGCGCCGGCCACAAGTTGGAGGAAGAAGACGTCGCGACGCTTCACGCTCTCCTGGGGCGCCGGGACAAGCAGATCCAATTCCTCTACGAAAGGGAACTCAAGTTCTCATCCATGATCGAGCGGATCGTCAACTCGCCCTCTCACCGTGCCGGACGGTTCCTCACCTGGCCCCTGCGTAAGATTGCGGCGTTAGCCAAGTTGCGCCGTGACCGCTAAGCGGCAGAAAATTCGGGAGCCAGACTCGGAGCCCCGACCGTCAGGGAGGGGTTAGCCGCTACGACGCGCTCATCCGCCAGTAGCCACGATCCCCTCTTTGGTTGCAGCTGGTCCGCGTGAGGTGCTGAGAAATGCTGGTTCAGTAGGGAGGTCCGAGTCTGACAAACTCGAAGTTCAAGGGGTCGAGGTCTCGGCCGCGCAATATCGCGACACAATCTTGGATCGTGTCTCCGAGCGCCTCAATGCGTTGAAGAGGCAGAGTCTCGGGAGTGTAGATCTCACGGGCGGCGAACTTCCCAATAAGCGCTTCACGCTCGCTTAGAGTCAATCGGTCGACGGATCGGCCAATGAATTTTTCCAGATCGGACTTCGATGCCACGGGCATATTCATATTGGATCAAAACCGGTGCTCCTCAGGCAACCGCGGGGTGATGCGGGTTAAGCCCAATACTGTCCACTTAGTATCCGTACAGTCAAATCGTTTCCGATTGTGGCAGGAAATTTCAGATGGTCGAACAGAGCCGCGGACGGAAGTCCGCGGACGGGGCGTAGGAGAACAATCGCATCCTTACGCCTCTGCAGCAAAGCTCTGTGAGGCGTTCGTTCGTTGCTGCCCGATACAAGAGCACGTGCCATTGAACCAAAACCCTCCGCGGAACTGCTAACTGAACAGTACTGGGGTTAAGCCAGGGAGTAGGTGATTTCCCTCGCATATCGAATAATCTGGTGCGGGTAAGATGGGGTATGTCCAGGCCCGTTGGTCGGAAAAACAGCCTCGCATCCCCCTGCCTGCTTCTCGCTCTGGCGCTGTGTGCCAGTTCGCCGGCGAGCGGCCAAAACCTCCGCGTTAATCCCGGCAATCTGGTTTTCGAGGTTCAGCAGGGCGGTTCGCCGCCGCCGGCGCAACTGCTGCAAGTCACTTCCAGCCCCTCCGGACAAAGTTTTTCCGCCCAAGTCCAAGTGACGATTGTCGCCAACAACTGGCTGAAGCTCGACATGGCGAACGGAACTACCCCCTCCGCGATCGCCGTCACGGTTGACCCGGCGCTGCTTGGCCTGGGGCAACGAAGCGCCAACATCATCGTCAGTCTCAACGGTACGGATGAGACCGCCATCATCAGCGTGATTGCATCCGGGCCGGGTGGCGGGGGTGGCGGCGGTGACTCCCCCTCGATCGGCGTCGAGCCCGCGGCTCTGAGTTTCGGCGCCTTGGTGCAAGGCGTGAATCCCGCGTCGCGGGCGCTGGCCATTCGCAATACCGGCACGGGAACTCTCAGCTACGCGTTAGATGTCGTTTACCCCGGCCCGGGCCCGGCCGGATGGATCCAGTTGTCGACCCCTTTCGGAACTTCGACGGGCTCCCCCTCAACCCATCAAGTTTCCGCGGACGCCGCCGGGCTTCCCGCCGGACAGTTTTTCGCCACAATTCGGATCACGGGAAATGCAGCGAACAGCCCGCGCGACATACCCGTGAGCCTCGCCATCGGATCGGCGCCAACGATCCTGCTGGAGCCAGGCAGCCTCGAGTTTTCCGGTTTCGAGGGAGCAACGATTTCAGCGACCCAGACACTGCGCATCTCTAGCGCCGCAACTCCGGGCCTTTCCTACCAAGTCACGGCCAACCAGCCCTGGCTCTCCGTTTCCCCAGCCAGCGGCAATACAGATTCCGGTCCCCGTTTGCACCATGTCGGCGTGGATTTGGCCGCTCTCTCCCCCGGTACCTTTCTTGGGCTTGTCAGCGTTGAGAGCGCCGCGGCAGCCAACTCGCCGCAAACCGCGCTGGTGACCTTGACGGTTCATCCGGTGGGTTTACTCTCTGCCTCCCCGGCCAGTTTCAGCTTCTTCGGACCGACGGGCATACCAATCAGAGAAAAGAAGATCCTAAGCCTGTTCAGCACCTCGCTCGAGGGTTTTTCATGGATCGCGGCAGTCAGCCCGCCCCAAGCCACTTGGCTGCGACTGTCTCCCGCCGAAGGTGGAGTGCCCGGGAACCTTTTTGTCGAAATCGACAACGCCGGACTCGCCGCCGGAGAAAAGACGGCGGAAATACACATCACTCCCGTGCTGGCCGAGGCTTCGCCGCTCGCAACCCCTCCACTGCCCATTACCCAGTCAACGCCCGCTGTCGTAATCCCGGTCAGCTTAACGCTTCAAAACCAGGGCCCTGTACTGGGCGCCACGCCGGCCGTCTTGAGCTTCTCCGCCTCGGAAACAAACCCGCGGGTTCTCCATCAGAACTTGCTCGTGAAAAACAACGGCGGCCCCGAGCTTGGCTGGACCGCGGTTGCTGAAACGGAGCACGGCCTCGATTGGCTCAATATCTTGCCCGCTGCCGGAACTGCTCCCACGCTGGCGCGGGTTTCGGCCAGCACGGCCGGCTTGGTGGCGGGCGTCCATCAGGGAAGAATTGCAATCGAGGCCGGACCGCAAAAGCTTTCCGTGCCGGTGAGTCTCCTCGTGTCTCCGCGAGGCGGCATCTTGACAACGGATCAATCAGGAGTTCTTTTCGACACCGTGGAAGGCGGCGGCGCGCTGGGAGATCAGGAGGTCCGTGTGCTGAATACCGGAACGGATCCGCTGTTGTGGAACGCGAGCATAAGTGAACAAGCAGGCGACACCGTGTGGCTAGCGGTTTCGCCGGACACTGGTTCCGCTTTACCCCTCGCCCTGGGGGAGGATCCAGCCCGCATATCACTCTCGGCAAACCCGAACGGGCTTCCCGCCGGAACCTATACGGCGCTGGCCATGGTCCGCTCCCAGTCCCAAGGCTCGCTCCGCTTTATAACGGTAGTGCTCAACGTACGCGCCGCCACCGCAACACCGGCTTTGAGCATGAGTCCCGGAGGGCTGTTCTTTGTTGGCGGCAATAGTTCCGGTGCGCAGGCTCAAGCGTTTCGGGTCTCCCGAAACCGCGGCGGGGAGATTGGATTCCAGGCCGCCGCGGCCACTCTTGACGGCGAACCCTGGCTCAGGGTGACACCCGCTTCTGGCAACACGTCGCTATCCGGCAGCACGTCTCTAACTGTCGAGGTGAACCCGGAAGGACTTCCGGGTGGTGTCTATGAGGGCCTTGTGAGCGTCACTTTTGGCAATGGAATCGTGCAATCAGCGCCAACTTCGCTCTTGGTTTCGCCCGAACTCGGCTGTATCTCTTCCGGAGCCCAGCTTGCTTCCGTCTCTCCGTTTCAAAACTACACGGTCTTCGCCGGGCGCCCCGCAAGAATCGAAGCTTTACTCACGGACGCTGTCTGTGGCAGGATCGTTTCCGATGGGTCCCTGCTCGCCGAGTTCAGCAATGGCGACCCCGCCATGCACCTCCGCTACGCCGGCAACGGACGTTACGCGGCCACATGGGTTCCCCGAAGCGCCTCTCCGCAAGTAAGCCTGTACCTCACGGCGCGAGCCGGCCCGTGGGTGGCCGAGACAACGCTTGTCGGCAATGTCAGCAACACAAGCGCGCCGATTCTTTCTCGGAATGGAACCGTTAACGGAGCTAGCTTTGCACCTGAAGAGCCGCTGGCCCCCGGCGGCATCATCAGCAGTTTCGGATTCAATCTGGCCCCGGGCAACTTCGCGGCCACGTCGATACCGCTTCCCAGCTCGCTCGGCGGTCTGACACTTCTTGCCGGCGGACGTGCGGTGCCTCTCTACTTCGCCGGGGCCGGTCAGATCAACGCGCAACTGCCTTTCGAAGCCTCGCCAGGAGCGGCGACCCAGTTGATCGCCCGCGTCAATGGCCGTCACTCCGTGCCCCAAGAGGCCGTCGTGGCCGCGGCCCGGCCCGGAGTGTTTCTGATGCTTTCCTCCAGCAGCCCGGCTCGCGCGATCGCGCAGAATCAGGACCTGAGCTTGAATACGCCGGATAACCCTGCTGTCCGCGGCCAGGCCGTGATTCTGTATTTGACCGGCCTGGGGGCGGTATTTCCGCCGGTCGTGACAGGCGCGGCGGCGCCCGCGGCGGAACCGCTCGCCCGTGCCGAGTTAGAAGCCACCGCAAGGGTAGGCGATGAACAAGCCGAAGTCCTCTTCCTGGGTCTGACCCCGAATTTCGTTGGTTTGGGACAGGCCAACATTCTGATTCCCGCCATCGCGCGGATCGGCCCCGACATTCCCATCGTTGTTACCATAAACGGTCAGCGCAGCAATCCCGCCGTCATCGCAATTGCGGATCAGCCCTAAGACTTCCCCAATAGCAGCCGCTCATGAACCCTCATCTGGCGCGTATTCGACTGTATCCGATCAAGTCTCTCGACCCATTGGAGGTCGACGAGGTTGTTGTGTTGCGGGACGCCGGCTTGGCCCACGACCGGGAATTCTGCTTGCTCGACGAAAACGGCGGCATCGTCAACGGCAAGCGATTCGGAGAGCAGCTCATCCCCATCCGCTCGGAAGTTGACCTCGGCTTGGGTGAGCTGACCCTGCATGCCAACGGAAGCAGTCAGATCTTCCGTCTTGACAACGACAGCTACGAGATTGAGAGTTGGTTTTCGAGCCACTTAGGCCGGCCCGTTACGCTGGCCCGCAACTCCCAAAGCGGCTTCCCGGACGATTCGGAAGCCCCGGGGCCCACGCTCGTTAGCACTGCGACCCTGCGTGAAGTCGCGTCCTGGTTCCCGCGATCTTCGGCCGGCGAAATGCGTCGCCGTTTCCGCGCCAACCTGGAGATCGACGGCGTACCTGCGTTCTGGGAGGATCAGCTCTACGGGCCTGACGGGGAGATGATATCCTTCCGCATCGGTGACGTCACGATGGAAGGCGTGAATCCTTGCGCCCGTTGCACGGTCCCGGCACGAAATCCGGAAACGGGCCGGATCGAAGAATCCGCTTTCGCCAAGATTTTTGCTGAGCGAAGGCGAGATACGCTGCCCTCATGGGCCGACAAAAGCCGCTTTGATCACTACTACCGCTTATCCATCAACACTCGGATCCAGGGATCCGAGGCGGGCAAGGTGCTGCATCGGTCCGACGAAGTGCTTGTTTGACAAGAGCCTGGTATCTCAGGCGGTCACCCGTCATGGTCCCCTTTGCAGTGATTGAAACAAAAGAGGTTGGCGGTTGGGGTATAAAGTTTCTTTACAAAATTGCAGTATTCTACAGATGGGGTATTTAGTTGACTCCAGTAGCCACAATATGTTGTGGTTGGGGGCATGAAGGAGGACTACCCCCGAAACCTCGTCGAGTTGGAAGCTCGATTCTCGACCGAGGAGGCGTGCCGGGAGTACCTGCTGAAGCTGCGCTGGCCGGAGGGGTTCGTGTGCCCGCGCTGTGGGATCCAGTCCTCATGGGCCAGCAAACGCAATCTGCTGCTCTGCGCCGACTGCGGTTACCAGGCCTCGGTGACGGCGGGCACGATTTTCCAGGACACCCGCAAGCCCTTGACGTTGTGGTTCCGGGCGGCTTGGTGGGTGACAACGCAAAAAGGCGGGGCCAGCGCGCTGGAGTTGCAGCGGGTCTTGGGTTTGGGTAGCTATGTAACCGCCTGGACCTGGCTGCACAAGTTCCGCCGCGCCATGGTGCGCCCCGGTCGCAATCGGCTGGTCGGCCGGGTGGAGGTGGACGAAACGTATGTGGGCGGAGTCGAAGAGGGCGTCCGAGGTCGCGAAATGGTTGGCAAAGCGTTAGTTGCGGTTGCTGCCGAGGAGGATGGGCGCGGTATGGGTCGCATCCGGCTCCGTCGGATCGCGGATGCCTCAGCGGCGAGCTTGGAAGCCTTTGTCGAAGAAGCTATCCAACCTGGCAGCCTCGTGCACACCGACGGCTGGGAAGGCTATGCGGGATTGGAGAACAAAGGATACCGCCATGAAGTCACCGTGCTGCGCGGGAAGCGGCAATCGGCGAGTAAGCTGCTGCCGAGAGTCCATCGTGTCGCCTCTCTGCTAAAGCGCTGGCTGTTGGGGACCCACCAGGGGGCTGTCAGTCACGAGTATTTGGACTACTACCTGGACGAGTTCACGTTCCGCTTCAACCGGCGGACCTCACGGTCGCGCGGCAAACTTTTCTATCGCCTCCTCCAGCAGGCGGTCGCCGCCGACCCTGCTCCCTATAAGACAATGGTCGAGGCCACCAGGGCCGGCACCCCCACCCCCAAGATGTAGTGGCTACTGGAGTCAACTAAATACCCCATATTCTACAGTTTTCTACAGGGTCTCGGCTAAAGACGCCCCGATTTGGGCATCTCGTATTGATGCCGGCCTCTAGTGTTTTTGTTTTCAGCGGCTTGAGTTGAGGGTGATGGGCGGCCGATCGGTAAACCCCGTGGCAAAGTGGCCGTTTTCCGTGCGGGTTTGTCTGTTTTTCGTCCCTCACGCGAGTTGGCCGGAAACCGAGCGGGGGACGTTTGGTAGTGGAGAACAGTGTTGCGTTTGGGGGCGCTTGACCCCAGGCTTCCGCCTGGGGCTCTGATACTGCTTTCCGGGGTCCTGATACTGCTTTCCGGGGTCCCTGATAGTGCTTTGTTGTTGACAGATGACAGAGGCATAGGAGGTCTCGCGGCAGCGGTGTCTGAATTCGCCTGTGATCCGCCTTCGCGGCTCTTAGTTTACCAGGCGGTGTCAAGTTTCTTGGGGCGTTTTTGGATTAAGTTGTTGAAAACAATTGGCGCAAAGGGTTGTGACTGGGCGAGCGCTTGTTGTTAATTGGCAAGCTTTCAGGGGTCCGCGATACTAGCAAATCTCAAGAGCATGCAGTAGACGGTGGGGCTGGAGCCCCAACGCGGCACGGCTGGAGCCGTACGCCACGAGGCGGCGCTCACGGATATAGAGGCGGGTCGGTCGGCCGCGGGCGAACTTAGGGTTGGCGCCTGTTTAGTTTGGACCGGCAGAAATGCCGGTCCAATGTCGCCAAGAATGGCGACACGGCACGCAAGAATGCGAGCGCCACATCAGGCTGGCGCGTCACTTGTTAGATAAAGGTCCAATTAGATAAAGGTCCAAGCTATAGAAGCCAAGCTGAGAGCTGTCCCTTCAGCGGCGCTGCAGTTCCTAGCTCCGGCCCCTGTGACGATCGGTTACTTGTCCTGGCTATTCCCTTTCAGCCTTTTTCAATGCCCGGCTGTCGCTCATGCCGCTGAGCATTCTTTCGGCTTCGGTGAGCGTAATCATCAGGGTCATCGGATCGACTGGCGAGGCCCTGAATCCTTGGGCCTCATAGAAACGCTTCGCCCGTTCCGAGACCGCGTGGACGAGCATCGCCCGAATCCCGGCGATCTCGGCGGCCTGGAGAGTACGCAGCACGGCATCACGAAGCAGTGCAGCGCCGATGCTCTGTCCCTGAAACGCCTGATCGACGGCGAGACGGCCCAGAATCATCACCGGAACACGGTCCGGCATATTGCGTTTGATTCGCCCCGGAGACCCGGCATGGGCAACCGCCCCGACAGCGAGGCTGTAATAGCCCGCCACCTTCTCTCCGGCGCAAACCACATAGGTGCGCGCCGCGACGCTGGCTTCGTTCCGCGCGGCCCGGCGGCGCAGCCAGTCGTCTAAGGTCGGCTCACCGCAATCGAACCCGGAGAGATCGTGCTCGGGCGAGAGTTTTTCGGGGGGGCTTAGCTCCGAGCCGCTCATGGCTCCCACGGCGCTCTGGTTTCAAGCAGCCGCCGCCAGGCCCGACGACGTAGTTGTCTGGTCTGCTCTGCTCGCGCACTGTAGCGGCGTAGCGTCTCGGGGAGGATTATCGAGCATCGCCGTGAAACGCTTGAACGCTTCCTCCGACAAGACGAAATACCGCCGGTCCAGCAGAACCGCTTCCGCCTCCCGGCACGCCGTATCAAGCATGAAATCCGACCGGCTCCGCCCCAAAGCCGCCGCCGCCTGATCGATGAGGGCCTTTTGCCGGCGGCTAGCGCGAAGATTAATCGTTTCGCCGCGGCCTTTCTCCGCCCGTGTTTCTGTTCCAGCCATACTAAGACTCCAATCTGTTGTGTATACAATTACGTTACAAAAACGTGCGCATGTTGTCAATACCAATCAGTTTTCCGCGGCTGCGGCATCGGGCCCTTTCCCGCTCCAATCCACACCACACGAGATCACAGCGGCCTTGAGCTATAATGGCCAACCTATGCCCGAGCAGATGAGAGTTCGCGTGCCGGCCTCGAGCGGCAACCTCGGGCCCGGACTCGACGCGCTGGGGCTCGCTCTCCAGATCTATCTCGACTGCCGTTTCCGCGAATCAGACAATCTCACCTTTTCCGCCTCTGGGCGCGATCTCAGCTCGATTCCCCTCGATGACAGCAACCTCATCTGGCAAACCGCCCTGCAGGTGGCGGCGGCCCATGATCGTGAAATGCCCCCGGTCGAGATACAAATCGAGAACGATATTCCCGTGGGAAAGGGCTTGGGCTCGAGCGCCGCGGCGCTGCTGGCCGGAGTGGTGATAGCCGACCAAGTTCTGGAGCTCGGCTGGCAACGGAACCGCATCCTGGATGAGGCCGCGCGGCTCGAGGGGCATCCCGATAACGTAGCGGCCAGCGTCCTGGGTTCGGTTGTCACTGCCGCCATCGATGGGGACGGATTCACCCGTGCGGTGCGGCTCGACCTTCCACAAACGCTGCGGGTCGCCATCGTTTGTCCAACCTTCAGGCTGGCTACCTATCACATGCGTACCGTGCTGCCCGATACCTACTCGAAACAGGACGCGATTTTCAACGTGCAGCGGGCCGCGCTTCTAGTCGCCGCCCTGGCCACGGGAAACCGGGAGGTCTTTCCCGAGTGTTTTCAGGACCGCATGCATCAGCCGTATCGCTTGTCGCTTATCCCCGGAATGGAGGCGATCCTGAAGTTGCGCGCGCCCGGTTTACTCGGCTGCACGCTAAGCGGGGCGGGGCCGGCCATGCTGGTGTTCTACGACGAGGGCTCGGAATCCGTCGTCGAAATGGTGCGGGATCAATTCAAGCGCGCCGGCAGGCCGAGTGACGTGATCTTCACTGAGGTGGACCGGGAGGGGCTGAAGGTCGAATGCCTGAAGGTCGAATGAACGACACGCGTGAAACTCTGCGGAAGCACGGATGGCCGGGAGGCGATCCGCGGGACTGCCCAACATCCGCGAAACGGTTCCCGGACGGGGCGCAATACCGCATCGAGATTCCCAGCACCGAAGGCCCCCGGGCTTTTCGCGCCGTTTTGGAAGAAGCCGCCGCGCGAGCTGTGCCGGTCCATCGAGTCAGCCAAGGCAGCGGCATTATGCTGCTGACTGACGACGAGATTCGCGAGATGGCCGCATTGGGCCGCGAGCATTCGATCGAGGTCAATTTGTTCGTCGGACCCCGCGCCAGTTTCGACATCGGAGCCCAGGCCGTGGCCCCCGCCGGCAAGTCGCTGGCCTTGAGCCTGCGCGGCGCCGACCAGCTCGTCTACGCGCTCGAAGACGTCAAGCGCGCCGTGGAGCTGGGGATTGAAAGCATCCTGGTCTCCGACATCGGCTTGCTGGCGATCATGGGGAAGATGAAGTCCGCGGGAGATTTGCCCGCCGGCTTGATCATCAAGACCTCCGTCATGATGGCGCCCGCGAACCCAGCTTCAGCGCGGGTGCTCGAAGATCTTGGCGCAACAACCATCAATGTTCCCTCGGACTTGACCCTGCCGCAGCTCGCCGCGATTCGGGCCGCCATTGACGCCCCCATCGATTTCTATGTCGAAGCTCCCGACAACATCGGCGGGTTCATCCGCTATTTTGAGGCGCCGGAGTTGATCCGCGTCGGCGCCCCACTCTACGTCAAACTGGGGCTGCGCAATTCACCGGACATCTACCCCAGCGGCACCCACATTGAGCCGACGGCTCTGGCTCTCTCGCGGGAGCGTGTCCGCCGCGCCCAAATCGTCTGTCAGATGATTCAGCGGTACTGCCCCGAAGCAGTGATGTCGCCACGATGACTGCACCCAGAACCGCTGACCGTAAATGGCTGCGTGAACGCCGAGCACAACCGCTCCGCAGCGATTAGCCGCTATATTCACTGTAGAATTTGCGGTGAATACTTGCGCCCTGCGGTGGATCGGCCTATAATCTCCGCAGGAAGTGCGGACAATGAGCTCGGGTACTTACATCCATGAACTGCCGGACTGGCCCCGCTTCCGCTGGGATCAGCAACACCTGGCTCAGCCCTTGGCTGCACTAAGGCACCAGCAAGGCCGCCTCATCGGCCGCATGGAGGCTCTCGGCTTCGATCTCCGCCAGGAAGCTGTTCTCCAGACCCTGACCGAGGACGTGCTCAAAAGCAGCGACATCGAGGGCGAGAAACTGGACACCGAGCAAGTCCGCTCCTCCATCGCCCGGCGTCTCGGCCTGGACATCGGCGGTCTCAGGCATGCGGACCGTGATGTCGAAGGTGTCGTGGAGATGATGCTTGACGCGACGCGCCACTACGACCAGCCGCTCACCGCTGAAAGGCTCTTCGCATGGCACGCCTCGCTGTTTCCGGCCGGCCACAGCGGCATGAGCCACATCACGGCCGGGGCTTGGCGCGACGACAGCACGGGTCCCATGCAGGTCGTCTCCGGTCCCCTCGGTCGAGAGCGGGTGCACTTCGAGGCGCCCGCCGCCCGAAAGCTCGGCCGGGAAATGTCCGCTTATCTGGACTGGTTCAATGCGCCCGCCGAGACCGACGAAGTGCTCAAGGCCGGGCTTGCGCATCTGTGGTTCGTGACGATTCATCCCCTCGACGACGGCAACGGGCGCGTTGCACGAGCCCTTGCCGACATGGCTCTGGCGCGCTCCGAGCAGAGCCCGCAACGCTTCTACAGCATGTCCGCGCGTATCCGGGAGGACCGCGCCGCCTACTACGACATCCTGGAACGAACGCAGCAGGGGAGTATGGACATCACGCCCTGGATGGACTGGTTTCTCGACTGCCTGGGCCGCGCTATCGGCGGAGCGCGGACAACGCTCGCCGCCGTGCTGGCAAAGGCGCGTTTCTGGGAATCGATTGCCGCAATTCCGATCAACGAGCGTCAGCGGATTATGCTGAACCGCCTGCTCGACGGATTTGAAGGTAAGCTCACTACCTCGAAATGGGCCAAGCTTACCAAGTGTTCTCAGGATACGGCCCTGCGGGATGTCGCGGATCTAGTCGATCGCGGCATCCTGGTCCGCGGCGCGGCGGGCGGACGCAGCACCAGTTATGAGCTGGCCGCAAGGTAACTGAAGAACGCAGGTGAACCGCCTGCTCGACGGATTTGAAGGTAAGCTCACTACCTCGAAATGGGCCAAGCTTACCAAGTGTTCTCAGGATACGGCCCTGCGGGATGTCGCGGATCTAGTCGATCGCGGCATCCTGGTCCGCGGCGCGGCGGGCGGACGCAGCACCAGTTATGAGCTGGCCGCAAGGTAACTGAAGAACGCAGGTCTCTCCTTTCCAAACTCCTGATCGCGGATTTTAACGCGCCAGAGCCCGAACTTATGCCCGACGCGTCCCGTGTCGGCCAATCACCACGGAAAAACTAGCCAAAGATATTTGAAATTTCGTTCGTGGGGAACAGAGCCGCGCCCGCAAGGGTGCGGTCGAGGGTAGTCAGTGCGTCGGGCCACCACCGGAATGCGGTCACTGCCAGACTCGACCGCACCCTTGCGGGCGCGGCTCTGTTCGTGCCGCCATTTCTGCGAACAAAATCCTCAGAATCGCCGGGCTAGTATCTAATGAATCCGCGCCTTTGGCGCGTGCCGAGCATTGGGACTGCTCGAATATAGAAAACCTTCTATACTTATATAGCAATGGCTCTTAGCATCAAGAACTCCGAAGCAGACCGGCTTGTGCGTCAGATTGCAGGACTGACTGGCGAGACCCTGACCGCTGCGGTCGTGACTGCCTTGCGCCAGAGGCTTGAACGCGTCCAGGCACAAAACAGTGGCCGCTCCCTGGCGGATGAGCTGGACGAAATAGCAATTCGCTGCGCTGCTCTTCCGGTGCTCGATCCGCGTTCAGCGGAAGAAATTCTCGGCTACGATGAACACGGCCTTCCGACCTGATGGTGGTTGACAGCTCAGCCTTACTGGCGATTCTGTTCGACGAACCGGAGCGCCGCGGTTTCAATGAACGGATCGAAGCCGATCCGCAACGCTTGATCTCGGCCGCGAACCTGTTGGAGACGGCGATCGTTCTCGAATCGAGAAGCGGCGAGATCGGCGGCCGCGAGCTCGATCTATTTCTCCACCGTGCCCGGTTCGAAACTGTTCCCGTCGACGAAAATCAGGTTGCCATTGCCCGCGCTGCTTTTCGAAAGTACGGTAAGGGGAGACACCCAGCCAGTCTCAACTTTGGGGATTGTTTCGCGTATGCGGCCGCAAAAGCGACAGGGGAGCCCTTGCTGTTCAAAGGGTCGGATTTTCAGGAAACCGACATCATCGCGGCGGCTCCAAGCGGCCTCTAGCTTTTAACACCCGTGGCAGAACTGTGCGCGGGCGAAAATGGGGGACTGCCACCAATTTCCGCTTCTCCAATCCACTACAAAATCAGCGCTTCGTCGAAAGGAAATTGGCTGGCTGTCCCCTTTTTTCCCCACGCCCGTGATTGAAAGCGCGGAAAGGAACGCGCGGCGGTTCCTACGGCGCTACAAATATTTGTCGGCCAGTTCACCCAGCACCGGCAGATGAAACATCTCACCCAGATACGCCTTGTAAGCAATAAAGAACCACCCAATGATGAATGCAATAGTGACCATATAGGCGACGGGCGGCGAGATAAAACCGAGCACGAACTGCAGCACGATCCAGGCACCGAAATAAAACAGCGACTGCAAGGAGTGGAATCGGATGTACCGGATGTCCTTGAAAGGTTCGATCAGCAGCAGGATCACGGCAACGGGAGTGATATAGGCGAGAGCAGCCGCGATATTGCGCGTGCTGTCCGAGACGGATTCCGGCCCTCCCCAGGCGGACGAGGAATTTCCCGGTGCGTCTTGTTGTTCGGATGCGCCGCCGGCCTCCGGAGCCGATTCAGCGGCGGGCTGAGGCGGTGCCACGCCGGACGATTGACCGGCCGCAGGCGTGCCGCAGTTCGAGCAGAATTTCACGCCGCTAACATCCGTTCCACAGTTGGTGCAAAAAGGCATCGATCACTCCAAATTCTTCGATTGAGCCAGCCTTCACGGTGTCCTCGCGGGCCAGCCTCTATTGCGGAACAGTATAGCAGCGGTTGAACTCGGAGCCGGCTTGTCGGTTCATCGCTGATGGGCCGGAGTTGTCCGAAATACGACAGTGCCTGGCGGTGAGGCGGCGCCTGCCTATCGAAGCAGTGATGCGGGTGGGCGACCTTGACCCCACCCTTGCGGGTGGGGCTCTGTTCGAGTCACTCTCCCCGCGGCTATGGCAGTTCATCACCACATTCGTCATAATACGTTGCAGAATACTCCACACAGTTCCGTAGTTCAACAAGTTGGCGAAACCGGTCTAATGAACTTATTGAAAAGCACGCGAGAGTGGAGCTCTGTTCGATCCATGTTGATAGTCGCGGTAGTCGTGATGACACTTCTTGGCGCCTGCGGCGGTAAGATTCCGCCCACGCACTACTACGTTCTGGAACTGCCCCCGGCCCCCATGGCAGCGGCTGATTCAGTGCCCCTTGTTGCCGTCGTCATGCCGTTTCGGGCTTCCCGGATGCTCACGCAAGACCGCATCGTCTACCGGCCCGCTCCAGGCCAAGTGGGATTCTATGAGTACCACCGCTGGGCCGAGGATCCCCGCGAGACCATCACCTCAACGATGGTGAACTACCTTCGTGCCCGCAAGACTTTCGACACCGTTTTGACTTTTGACGGCCGCTCGGAATCCGATTACGTGATCCACGGGCGTATCGAAAAAATGGAAGAGGTCGATCGGGGCGGCACTGTGTCGGTCCATGTCAAGCTGTCAGCGGAGCTGGTTTCGACGGAAGACCGAAAGCCCCTTTGGCAGGGAGTGAGCGAGACGAAGGGGCAAGTTTCTATCGGCGAGGTCAGCGCGGTCGTCGCGGAAATGAGCCGGGCGGCCGAGACAAGCCTCAGCAAGCTCGTCGGAGAGCTGGACCAATTCGTCCGCTCGAATGTGACCGCGACAACGGCCCAAAGGTAGCGAACAAAAGTAGCGGCGAAAAAGTAGCGACCGGCTCTCAGCCGGTTTTACGTCGGCCCGGAGGCCGACGCTGCCCGCCGGGAGGCGCGCGCCACGTCAGGAAGAGTAAACTTGGGGGACCGGCTCTCAGCGTTTCGGCCAGTGAGCCGGAACGGACGATCAAAGAGGCCGACGCAGGAGCCAGCGAAGAGGCCAGCCAAGAAGCCAACAAAGATAGCCAACGAACCATGATCGGCGAAACCATCTCGCACTACCAAGTCACCGGGGAGATCGGTGAAGGCGGCATGGGTGTCGTCTACAAAGCCCAAGACACAAAACTCGAACGCACGGTCGCCTTGAAATTCCTGGCCGCGCACCTGCTCTCCGACGAAGAAGCCAAAAAACGCTTCATTCGCGAAGCCAAAGCCGCCGCCGCGCTGGACCATCCCAACATCTGCACCGTCCATGAAATTGATGAAGTCCGGGGCAAGACCTTCATCGCCATGGCCTACCTCGAAGGCCAGACGCTTGAACAGAAAATCGCCGAGTGCCCGCTGAAGTTCGACGACGCTCTCGATATTGCGGCACAGATCGCCAAGGGCCTCGCGGAAGCGCACGGCAAAGGCATCTACCACCGCGACATCAAGCCCTCGAACGCCATGCTGCTCGAAAAGGGGTCCAGCGGCCGTCTGGTCAAGATCATGGATTTCGGGCTGGCGCACCTGACCGGCCAGTCCCAGCTCACCCTAAAGGACACCTCGCTCGGCACGCCCGCCTACATGTCCCCCGGCCAGGCCGAGGGCCGGCGCACCGACCACCGCACCGATATCTGGTCGCTGGGCGTGGTGCTTTACGAGATGATCGTCGGGCAGAGGCCGTTCCAGGGGGAGTACCAGCAAGCGATCATTTACTCGATTCTCCACGAAGACTACGAGCCGGTCACGGCGCTGCGGGCCGGTGTCCCGATGGAACTCGAGTGGATTGTCGGGAAGTGCCTGGAGAAAGACCCCGCCCGCCGCTATCAAAATGCGGCCGAACTGGTGGTGGATCTGGAAAACCAGCGCGACAAGCTGAAGTCCGGAAAGTCGCGGCTCTCGCGGAGTGCGGCGGGGACAGTAGCGGCCGGCTCTCCAGCCGGTCCACGACAAGCTGAGAGCTTATCTCCACCTTTAGGGGCGCAACAAGTCGCGCTCGCCGAGACTGACTCAGAGGCCAGCGGCGGGGCACAGCACGCTGTGCCCCTACAGTCGAGCGGTGCGTTCCAAGGCCGAGCCGGCTTCAAACCCACCCGAGAGCGCCTAGCCTGGGCCGCCGCCGCGCTGTTCGCCATAGCCACCATCGCACTGGCCCTCGCCTACTTCAGCCAACCCGCCCCACGGCTAGAGACCACCCGCTTCGTCATCCACCCGCCTGAGGGAGTCCGCTTCGGAGAACGCGCTGCCGAGATTTCCCCGGACGGGCGGCACCTGGCTTTCGTCGGTGTTTCGGACACCGGCGAGCAACTGCTGTGGGTTCACTCTCTCGATTCGCTCGAGGCGCGGGCGCTGGCGGGAACGGAAGGCGCCGAGGTTCCCTTCTGGTCGCCCGACAACCGCTTCATTGGGTTTTTCGCCGAGGGCAAACTCAAGAAGATCAGTGTTGACGGAGGGCCCGCTCAGACCCTGTGTGCAGCAACGCAGGGCACCGGTGGAACCTGGGCGCAAGGTTCGAATGGGAGTGATGGCCTCGTTGTCTTTGCGCCGACAGGTTCAGGCGCTCTCCTGCGCGTATCCGATGCCGGCGGCGAGGCAACTCCCGCCACGGTCCTCGACGAATCTGCCCAAGAGAATGCTCATCGGTGGCCGCATTTCCTGCCGGATGGCCGGCATTTCCTCTACTGGGGCGACAGGGCGGGCGCGGGGCAGGTCTACACCGGCAGTCTCGACCCCGACGCCAGCCGCGAGTCTGAATCGCTAACGAAGACCCCTCTGCTCCCGGATGACACGCCCGTCCGTTACGCACCCTCGTCGCCCGATCACCCTAACGGCCACTTACTGTTCGTGCGGGAAGACAGTCTGATGGCACAGGAGTTCGATGCGAACCGGCTGGAGCCAGCCGGCCAGCCCTTCCCCATCGCTGAGGGGATCTCTGCCGGCACGTTGAGGGTGGGGTTAAGCGACTTCTCGGTTTCACAAACCGGTGTCCTGGCCTACCGCACCGGAACGGGCTCAGCGTCACATCAACTTGTGTGGTTCGGCCGTGACGGGAAACGGCTCAGCTCGGTGGGCGAGCCGGGCGCGCATGCCGCCGTTTCTCTTTCTCTTGACAACACCAAAGCCGCTATTTCGCTCCTCGACTTCTCACGCGACATTTGGATTTACGATCTGACGCGCAACGTTGCATCAAGGTTTACGTTCGATCCGGCACCAGACCTGACTCATACCTGGTCGCCCGACGGCGAGCGTTTGGCGTTCAGTTCCTCACGAGGCGGCGCGTTCAACCTTTACGTGAAGCCCACGAGCGGCGCGGGCGAAGCGGAACTTCTGCTCCAGACAAACAACACGAAGGGACCTCGAGACTGGTCCCGCGATGGACGCTTGATTCTCTTTGTGGAACAGAGTCCCGAAACAGGCTATGATTTGTGGGTTCTGCCGCTGGAGGGCGAAAGGAAACCGGTTCCGTATCTCCAAACAGAGTTCAACGAGGTGATGGGGCAGTTCTCGCCGGACGGCCGATGGGTGGCCTACGCCTCCAACGAGTCCGGCCGCGACGAGATCTACGTCCAACCCTATCCGGCGGATGGAGGCAAATGGATGGTTTCGACCGATGGAGGGAGACAGCCGCGCTGGCGGGCGGACGGCAAGGAGCTTTTCTATTTGACGGCCGACGACCGAGTGATGGCGGCGGAGATCGAGGCCGGCGAGACATTTCAGCCGGGAGTGCCGCATATGCTGTTCCGCGCCCCGGGCGTCAACCCTCTGTTGCCGCATAACTTCTATCACTACGACGTGTCCGATGACGGGCAGCGATTCCTGATCGATGTAGCCGCCGAGGAATCCGAGCAGTCGCCGGTCACGATCGTGCTGAATTGGCAGGCGGAACTGGGGCGGTAGGGCCGCCCCGGCGGCTGCCATCCGATTTTCGCTCGTCGAACCGCTTTATTTCCAACACCAGTGGACCGCTATTAACCTAAAAACGGCAGTTGGTCGTCTTCGAACCGCCCCAACCTTGTGACGAGACGTCAGTTGGACCCGAGTGTCATCGGGGACCGGCGGGTGAAGATTGCAACTGCTCCGCAGTTGCAATATCAGCACATAAGATACGTTCTTTCAATATGTTACAACGAATGCTAGAACGTCCAACTGCCGTTTTTAGGATTAAGGGTTGGTTACCCCGTTGTTGGCGGGGCTGGAGAGCCTACAAACACCACTTCTGCACGGGAAACAATGCAGCGCGCGTTGATTCTGCTGGGACGAGCGATGATCGCGCCGGCTCAAGGCAGGACAAGTACTTTGTGAAACTTTCACCACGGGCTGCTAGTCTTCCGGACGACGACCTGGTGACCCTTATGGCGAACCTCAATGTAGGGTTCAAAGGCTGCCATCCCGGCCGAAAAGCGATAAACCTAAGCCGCCCGCCCTCAAGCACCCCCAACGGTGTGCCATATGGCAAGATCTTGCGGGGCTTCTCCCTCGAGGGGTTTCGGACCCAGGGTTCCGCTTCGCTCCACCCATGGGCTACGATCCGGCGCCGCTTCGCGGCTCAAAAGGCTCTAAGTGAACAGCATTGAGGCTAGCCGGTCAGGGACAAGCTGAGAGCTTGTCGCTACCTCTACGCTTTACGCGAGCGATCAGAACTTCGGCGGCGCTCGATTCGATGCCGGTGCACGGGCGCGAAGATTCCGGTACGAAAACCGGCTCGCTAATCGGTTACCGCGAGCACCCGGCGTGGTGCACTCGGGTGTGCGACATGAAAGTGGAGCTCAAGCCGCTCGGGCCTCCCAATAGTCCTCGAAGCGGCCGTTGTGGTGGCAGCAACGAAGGGCCAGAATCGCGTTGGCTCCGCGGACGGTCCAGAACATGCCCGACCGTTTCAGGCGAGAGCCGATGACACTCTTGCAGCCGGCCTCGATCACTCCCGAGCCGACAAACAGATGCTGGCGCCGAAACTCTGGGTAGCGCATCCGCTTGGCATTCTTTTCAAAGTATTTGGCTTCGTCGCGGAACTCTTCCGCGAGTTGGGGACTCGAGCATTCGACCGACCGCAGCGAGCACACTAACTCTTCCATCCGCCCCTGGTCGAGGTGGTCCTGATGGATCGTGATCCAACACCGTTGCTGGGCCTTGTCGTGGGGATGAAGCTGGCGTGCCAGGTCCCACAAGTGCTGGCGGGCGTGATAGAGGTCGACGATCTGAATGGCGCCGGGAAACTGCTGCTGGGCAATGTTCCAGATCCATTCGGCGCCATCTCCCAGCACGACCTTCTTGCGTGCCCGGCTCCAGCCCCGCTTCCAAGCCTCCACATACATGCGTTTGCCAAACTCGTCGGCGGTCTCAATGGCGCCGCTGTAGCTGGTCGAGTCCGGATCGCGGATGGGGTAGCCCTCTTCGTCCCACTTCGTTTGAGTGAACACGCAGCCCAACTTAGCTTCGCGGGTGTGGGCCGCCTCTCCCTTCCTTTTGCCCGCTCGGCCCACCGTCTCTTTGCGCACCACCGGAATTCCGGTCCCATCCATTTCGATGTACAGGATCGGAACGGGTTCCCCCACCACCAGCGGCAGCTCCAACTGCATCGCCCGCTGGATCTCGCTCTGCTCCCGCGCCGCGATATCCTCTCCAATCCCCTCCGCCGTCCGCTCCACCGCCTTGGCGGTCACTTCCAGACCCGCCAGCAGTTCCAGCTGCCGGCGCCCGTGATCGAAGGGAGCCTCCTGGCCCACCATCGCCTGCATACGGCGTACCCCAGGAGAGCATTCCGTTTGGGCGATGTCGAGTTCAGCGTCGGCCGGAAATTGGCCGCTGTGACAGTGCCCGCACAGGTAGTAGGGGCGCGATATATGCACCCTGCCCAGGGCGGTGAGAACCGACTTGGAGCGCAGTTCCCGGTAGTGAGCTTGGTGGCCGCAACAACAGGGAAGGCTCCGCTGGCCGGCCGCTGGGGCTGCCCATTGCAGCAGTTCGGAGAGGGCGGCGGCGCCAGCTTGGTGCATCGCCGAGCGCACCGCCATCTCGACGGCTTCCAGATCCCAGTGGCCTGTCTTGCGCCGCCCGCTGAACAGCACGCGCAATAGCTGGTCTAGTTCGCGCGCGACCTCTTGCTGGATGGCGGCGGCCGTTTTTTTTCCTGGGGGGTCTGCGCCTCAAGCTGCAGCGGCCGCTGTTTGCAGATGCGGGTATTGAGCTCCACGAACTCGCGGCTCAGTTGCTGGAACTTGCGGAACTCGGCCACTTCGCGCTCGGCTTTGCCCAGCGCGGCCGGAGTCGGCAGCGACTCGGTGACGGTCTTACGACCGGCCTTATAGGTGAGGCGGGTATGGGGACCGTGCCCCGGTTGACCGGGGCGATGGCAGCGGCAGCTTGGTTTGCCGCAACGCCCCGAGGTGCTGGTGATCGAACCGGGGCGCAGATCGCCCAGCTCGCCGATCTGGCGGACGATGTCGGTACGCTGTTGCTGCAGTTGCTCGAGGGAATCAGGCATGGAAGTGACCTCCTGTTCCTAGCGTAATACATACGCAAGGATATTGGCCACAATAAAGAGCCTGCTGAAATACTCACTTCTATGTCGCGCACCCGGTGCACTCCCGTGGCTTGCCGTGTCGGGCCTCTGGCCGAGCCCTCTGGCCCGGCAGATCAGTGCGGAAATGGTCACCAGGTCTTTCGGAGGACGGCAGGCGTAGAATGGTGGATGGCCGCCGTGCCCGCGTCATGAAAAAACGTCCTCCCGTGCAGCTCAGCTTACCCGCGCCCAAGATGACCGCTGCACGGCGCCGGGCGTGGGTCCGGGATCGTCTCGCGGGGTTTGAATACCGGCAGGCGGTGCGCGTGTTGAAACGGAAAGAAACCGCGAAAAGGCGGGCGGCCGCCAAGAATAGCCGGCCCGCCAGCGAGAACGTACTGGTTGATCCATCACCGGAACAATTGTCTATTCCACGCAAGTTGTACCGCCGGGTCAATTAACCGCGGCGCACATCGAGCCGCACCGGCGCTCGCCTGATGCACTTCTTGAGACTCTTGCGGACGACATTCTTGAAGCATCGAGAGGCGCGGGGTCTGTCCAAGCCACGGACCGCTAGGCTTTTCGCAACACTTTGAGGGTCATGCCCTCCACGATGCTCTTGGCGCTTTCGCGAAAACGAACCATGTGGGGCGCCGTCGAGTGTGCTTGCAGGGCTTCGACACTTTGCCACTTTTCGACGACTGTCACGATCTGGGCGTTCATCTCCTGGGGGGACATTCCAGCATCTGTGTCAATCGCTGGATAGTAGTCGATACACCCCTCCTCGGCCAGCACGGCGGGGACGTTGGTCTTGAATTTCTCGATGAACTCGTCTACGTGCCCGTCCTTGATTCGGATCGAGGCAATCACGTCGATCATGGCTGTTCCTTTCTCGCTCGGTCTGCGGTACAAGCCTGCATCGGGGAGAGCCGATCATTATAGGTCACCGCACTAGGACACCGCACAGGGAGAAGCCCCTATGTCGCTGCCAAGTGATAGTGTCCTAACCCCAATACTGGTTACTTAGCAGTCCGCGGACGTTTTTTGCTGCGTGGCGCGTGGTCTTGTTACGGGCATCGTTGAACACCCGGCGCACATCGCTCTCCGCGGAGACGAATGGGGCGGTTCGCTCCTACGCCCCGTCCGGGGCTTACCCTTGACAGTCTTCGCACCCAGGGTTCCGCTTCGCTCCACCCGTGGGCTACGATCCTACGCCGCTTCGCGGCTCAACGGCTCTGGGCTGGAAGGCTCTAAGCTCAAAGTCTCTAAGTCGACAGTATTGGTCTGGGCTTGCCCCCTGGGGTGAGACAAATAGTTTAGACACAGTTGACCGTTCGCTGGTTTTTGCTGGCCAGCGGCGGCCCTTTGCTTCATAATAGCTCCCGGTTGGTGAAGCGGAGGCGGGCTCTGCGGGAGCGCAACCCGCCAAGGAATAACCAACTGGAAACTCATCGAGACGATGGGCCGGGGCGTGAAGCCGTCCGCTTCGCGCCCCACTCCTGCACAAACCCAGTCCATCGGATCGAAAGATTTCCCCATGCCTCAGAAAACTCCTTCCGCCACTGCCGCCGAATCCGCTGGCGGCGCTCCCAGCTTCTGCTCGAACTCCGCCGGCGGACAATAGCCCAGCGCTGAATGCAAGCGCTTCTCGTTGTACACCTTCTCGAGAAAGCGTCCGATCGATGCGCGCGCTTCGGCCAGGTCGCGGTACTCCGAGCGGTAGACCTCCTCGTACTTCAGCGTCTTCATGAAAGACTCCGCTTTGGCGTTGTCGTAGGGGTTGGCTTTGCGGCTCATGCTGATGGTGATTTCGTGCTGCTTCAATAAGTCGACGTAGCCGTTGGCGGCATACTGCACGCCGCGGTCGGAGTGATGCGCCAGCCCGGCACCCGGCCGCCGCTGATTGAGTGCCATCCGTAACGCGGCGATCGTCAGCTTCCCTTCCAGCGTGTCCTCCAGCGCCCAGCCGACCACCCGCCGCGAGTAAGCATCTAGAATCACCGCCAGGTAAACGAACTCCCAGGCCAGCCGGATATAGGTGATATCAGCCACCCAGAGCTGGTCCAAACCGCTCAGGACGATCTCACGGGCCAGATTGGGATAGACGGTCAGGCCGTGACGCGAGTCGGTGGTCAGCACGAATTTCCGCCGCCGCAAACACAGCAGGTTGTCCTCCCGCAGAATGCGCTGCACCTTCTTGGGATTGATGACCCAGCCGCGGCGCCGCAACTCGGCGGTGATGCGTGGCCGCCCGTAGCTGGAGAACTCCAGCGCGATGCGCTGGATGGTGTCACGCAGTTCCAGGTCCGCATCGGGCCCCTGCTTCTCAGGCTGCCAGCGGTAGAAGCTGGCGCACGGCAGCTCCGCCAGCTGACACATCCGCTGGACGCTCATCGGCGGCGGCTCCTGGACTTGTTGCCGGATCTGGTGGCCGACAGCGGTTTTCCAGTCGAGGCCTGCAGCTTCCGCTGTTGTTCGATGCGCTGCAAGCACCGCTTTAAAAAATCGATCTCCATGGCCTGGCGGCCGACCTTGCGCTCCAGCTCCGCCGTGCGCGTTTCTTCCCAGCGGCGTTTGCCTTCACCGGGGAAGGCGTTGCCGGGACCTTGGCGAAACTCTCGCCGCCAGCGCTGCAGCAGGTTGGGATTGATCTCAAAAGCGCGGCTTACTTGAGCTGCCGAGGCGCCTTGCTGCAGCCGTTCCACCGCCGACAACTTGAATTCTTGCGTGAATTTCCGTCGAGACAAACTCATCACTCATCCTCCGTTCACTGGATTTTGAGTCTAAACTGGTTGTCTCACTTTTGGGGGCAAGTCCAGTCCTAACCCGGACTAAGGCGCGCCGGTTGCGAGCAACTCGGCCAGCTTGGCCGGCTGAATGTTGCCTCCGCTGAGGATACATACGACATCGCGGTTTTGGGTCTGGATTTTGCCCGAAAGCAGCGCGGCGACACTGACGGCTCCGCCGGGTTCGACAACTAGTTTCTGCTCGACGGCGAGAGTTCTTACAGCACTCGCAATCTCTTCCTCTTCGACAAGAACGACATCCTCAACCAGTTTCTGAACGATGGCGAAGGTTCGTTCCCCTGGCGTTGCCACAACCAGCGCATCAGCCATGCTGGGGGCCGGTGTAACGGTCACCCTGGCGCCCTGCTCAATCGATTTCTTCATGGAACCATTCGCCAGCGGCTGGACGCCGATCACCCGGCAACCGGCGCGCTCCGCTTTGACGGCCGAGGCAATTCCGGAAATCAGCCCGCCTCCGCTTATCGGAACCAGCACGGTGAAATCGGTTGCGAGTTGCCCGGCCAGCTCCAATCCAATGGTACCGTCAGCGGCGATCGTTTCCTCGGAATCGTAGGGATGCAGCAGCAGCCGGCCCGACTCTCGCTCGATGCGAAACGTGGTGTCCCAACGGTCTTTGAAGGTGTTTTCGCAAAACACGACCTCTCCACCGAGCTTTCGGGCGCCCCCGATCTTGAACGGCGAGGAGTTCTTCATCATCACGATCTGGGCGCTGACGCTGAGCTTGCGGGCGGCGTAGGCCACGGCCTGCGCGAAGTTGCCGGAGGAAGAAGTGATGACACCCGCCTGACGAGCCTGATCGAGGCGGGCCAGCATGCCATTGAGCGCGGGTCTGACTTTGAACGCTCCGGTCGGCTGTTGCGACTCGAGTTTGAGCCACACCCGCAGGCCGGCAGTACGGCTCAAAGTTTCGGAAAGCACCAGCGGAGTGGGTTTCAGCCAGGGCGCCAGCCGTTCCCTAGCCTGACGGATTTGTTCGACTGTCATGGATGCGCGGGTGTCTACGAGCGCACTCGCAGAAAGAGGTACATTCCGGTCAATCCGAAAATGGCGCTGGGCGCCCAGGCCGCAATCAGCGGCGTCAATTGGCCGGCGCGTCCTAACTGTTCAAACAGAGCGTTGATCGTGTAGTAAGCGATTGCCAGGCCGATGCTGAGGGCGACACCGGTCAGCGCTCCGCGATGGCCGGCCACCAGCGAGAACGGAATGGCCAGGACGGCCATGCTGACGGCAAACAGAGGAAAAGCGAGCTTCTTGTGAAGCTGCACTTGCAGCCGAACCGTGTCGAAACCGCTCTGGGTTAGATCCGAAATGTAGGCGCGCAGTTCGCGCCAGTTCATCTGTTGGTGCTGCCGCTCCTCTTTGAGGAAGTAACTTGGCTCCTCGTCGAGGTCGGGAAACGCTCGGGCCTCGAACGTTTCGAAACTAGTCGGGCGGTTGCCGTCAATCTCACGGACCCAGCCGTTCTCGAAAACCCAGGCCTCTTGCTGCTGGTCCCAGCGGGCGCGTTCCGCCGAGATGTGGCGCTTGAGGCGAAACGGCTCGGGGTCAAAGTCAAAGACATTCGCCGAGGCGAGCACTTGCTCTTCCGAGTCGAAGAAGCGGTGGTAGAAAATACGTTCCTTCTTGCCGAAGGTCCAGCGACGATCCGGATTGACGAATGTCCGCACCGGCCGGCCTTTGATTTCGTCGCGGATGGCGTCTTGCTTCCGATTCGTCTCGGGCAGGTAGTAGTAGTCGAGGGCAAATAACGACCCACTGATCATGAGCGCGGTCACCAGAATCGGGGCCGCCAGGCGGTATAAGCTGACACCGCAGGCCTTAAAAGCTGTCAGCTCGTGGTTCTTGGCAAGGATCCCGAAGCAAACCAGGGTCCCGACCAGCACGCTGAGCGGCATCGTTTCGTAGATCAGAAACGGTGTCAAGTAGTAAATGTAGGCGACAAACAAGCCCATCTTTTGACGCGCCAGCATGTCATTCAGCAGCTCGAAGAAACTGAAAACGAACCAAATCATCACGAAGGCAGCCACGAGAACCGCCAGGTAAAAAAGGAACGATCGCAGGACGTACCGATCGACGATACGGAACGCAGGCGCGGATCCGGCGCTTGCCGGGGCAACCAGCGACAGCTTGCGTTCGCCGCGCGGCCTCACCGCGCCAGTCGCTTCGACCACGGACGGCAGCCGGACATCGGCGGAAGAAGATTCTTCACTTCGCCGCAGCAGGCCCGCCACCCGGCTGAACTGACCCAGAATCGCCGCCTCGATGTCCCGGCGGTTCGGCGCGTCGAGTTGGAGCAGCAAGATCGCCCCCGCGACGGCGAACATCACATTCGCCAGCCACATCGCCGGGACAACGGATAGAAGTTGCTCTTTTGCCAGAGCGATTCCGCCAAGCTGGATCATGTAGTAGACAAAAACCAGGACGAGACTGAAGACAATTCCAACTGACTTGCCTGAACGCCGTGAGGAGATGGCCAGCGGAATCCCCACCATCGGCAGCACGAAACAGGCAAACGGAAGCGCCAGTCTTTGGTGCAATTCGATGGAGGCGTCGAGGTGTTTCTCCTCCCCGCCGCCCTTGACAATCAGATCCACCGTGGACATGTGAGCGAAGGGCTGGGAACTCTGCTTCAGTGGCGCCGGGTTCGTGTCCAAGACTTGATCGCTGTCGTGGAACTCGCTGGTCTGATACTGCGTGGCATCGTAGGACTGCTCGAAGGTGAGCCCGTGCGGCAGGTGCATCTGCAGCCGGTCCTGTTCCGGACGCGGCACGACAATCGCTTCCTCCGCAACGGTAATGCGCGGACCGTTCACGGCGGCATTGACGCCTCCGAACGAGCCACGGTCTTCGGGCGCTCGCTCGTCAGCGAGGAAGACCCCTTTCCAGCGAACTACCGGCCCGGGAATCACGTCTTGGACGTAAAGTACTGTGTTGGGAAAGCTTTCAATGAACACGCGCGGCTGGATCTCCGCCGTCACTTGCGAAATCTTTAGGGTTTCGCTGATTCGCCGGGTTTCCTGGAGCGCGATCGGATTGAAATAGAGCGTAGTGGCAGCACAGAGCGCCACGCCTAAGGCCGCCAAAACCGCGACCGGCGTGACACAGCGGCGTCCAGGAACGCCTGCCGCTCGCAGGGCGATGATCTCACGGTCGCTCGACATGCGTCCCAGCCCAACCAGGACACCAACGAGCACTCCGACCGGAATGGTGAACCGGAGGGTCTGCACAAGCGCCAGCAAGAAAAGCTGAACGACATCGCCGCTGGAGCCACTGGGCCGAATCAGCAGCTCGATCAGCGGCCCCACAGCCTTGAGAAACAACACGAACGTGAAAATCAGCGTCCCGATCAGAGAGCTGAAGACAACTTCGCGCAGGATGTAGCGAAAAAGGATGCGCACGGGGGCGGACCAACTATCGGATTAGTTCGAAGCGAATGGTAATCCAAATTCTAACGCACGCTGAGCTTGACTTCGGTAAATATTTAACAGGCTGTCGGACTCGGGGGCCATTGCACCGAGTCGGCCGACTACCCCGGAAGGCGAAAAAAGGGGACAGCCACCGATTCTCGTGCTGCACTATTGTTGACAAACAATGGAGTTCCAGGACCGAGAATCGGATGGCAGTCCCCCATTTTCGCCCGCACTTCCGCCACGGGCCAGCTAGTCCATCGATCTCATGCGCTTGGCGAACCGGCGGCTGGATTTTGCAAGGTCCACCGATCTCCGCCGGCTCCATTCACTGAACGAATCGCTTGCAGTTACTAGAAAGGGCTCGAGCCGCGGCTCGCTGTCCATTCCTTCCGGGTTGCCAGCTTTCCCAAGCAAGACGGATCGCCTCTTGCGAACTTCGTAGGTTTTCCGGCCTCTCTGGACGGTTGCGACGCCGCGATGCACCGTCAACCGCAGGCTCTCCGGCGCGGGCGCGCAGTCAAAGCGATAAAGGCCTTTGCCCGGCAGTTGCACCTCAGTTTGTCCGCAAACGACCGACAGCGGGCCAGCTTCCTCCATGCCGGAATACTCCATGACTTGGATGACCGCGGAACCGTTGGTTGAGCCGAACCCTCACATTCAACAGATCATCGGATAGAAACTCCAGCTCACTGTGCTGGCCCATCCAAAGTAGCGCCCGCGGACTCAACAGCAACTCCGCGCGCCCATCGCCAACACGAAATCGTTGGCCCGATTTTAGGGTTGCGAACTGAGCGGGGTCGAACTCCACCTGGTCTTCACCCAGGAAAACCTGACCCTCCGCGTAGAGCAGTAATCCAGGCCTGGCCGAGATGGCCACCTGGGCGAAAGCTCCAGAGACTGACGACGCCATCCATAGCGCGATCAACAGCATGATGCGAGTTGTCAACAAGTCATTCCCCTCCTGGTCCGCTATTCGTGATACCTTATTAAGTCTGGCGTGCGCAATAGCCCAATCGGGCTAGTACCTTTTGGAGGCGCCCCATGAACAAAGTGCGTTCAGCAAATCCACACGTCCCCGGCGTTGTCAATTCTTCGCTGAGTTCAAATCTGGAATAGCTTCACTTAAGGAGATTGCCTCCCACTTTTTGTCGCACGGGTGTGGTACAGGTTGAACCGAAGCAAGGTTAGAAGCGTATGGCTGATGTGTTAATTCTCGGGCATCGCGGGGCGGCTTCGCTGCCCGAAAACACCGTCCCTAGTTTCGAGAAGGCTCTTGAACAAGGAGCGGATGGGGTCGAGCTGGACGTGCGCCAGACGGCGGATGGCAAGCTCGCGGTGGTTCACGGATCGGTCGTTGGAACTCGCGCCGTGCAAGCGAGCACCTACGACCAGATCCGCAAGCTGAAGAAAGGCTTCGAGGTGCCGCTGCTGGAGGATGTGCTCAAAACCTTCGGCAAAAAGACTTTCCTTGACATCGAACTCAAGACGCCCGGGTTCGAAGAGCAAGCCGTGGAGATGATTCGCGAGCACGCCGATCCCGGCAAGGTGCTCGTGTCCGGCTTTCATCCCGAGGCCTTATCCAAAGTAAACGACCTCTTCCCCGAAATCCAGCTCGGCTTTATCTACAACCGTACTCAGGATGAAGAGCTGCGCCACAACTGTCCAATCGACGTGGTGATTCCGCAGTTCCGCCTGGCATCACGCGAGCTGATCGAAGAAGTGCATGACGAGGGTCTGCGAGTGATTCCGTGGACGGTCAACGAAGACCGTGAAATCAGCCGCCTGTTGGGGTTGGGCGTTGACGGCGTGATCACCGACTACCCGGAGAAGGTTGTGGCGCTAACCCGCGACAAATAACCGCGGACTAGAGACCGCCCGCGGGGCGCCTACTTGCGTATACGTACCCGCACTTGGTTGACGACCTTCTTTACGCCCTTGACTTTTTTGACGACCTTCCCTACCCGAAGCCGCAACTTTTCGCTTTCCACCGTCCCGGCAACGGTCACGACTCCATCCTCCACGGCAACCCTCAACGCGTTGGTCTTGAGTTGCCGGTCGTTGACGAGTTTGCGAATCACTCGATCGTAGAGCAGGTCGTCCGGATTTTCATCTTGGGCCGGCGCGGGCCCAGGTACGGACGCCGCAAGCAAGAGACAGACAATCAGCACCCAACAGGGCGAGGGTCGTTGCGCGTGCAGCAGCCGTTGCCGGGAAGCAGATTCGCAGTCGGGCCCGGTTCGGCGAGTCAATCTCACCTGAATTATGCACAGGTTCGGCGTAGCCATCGCCGATGGAGTTGTGGCGGTAGCGGCAGTCGTGTCAACTCAGTGATTTAGCAAGTCGTCTTTTCTGCTGTTTCCTTCCCGGTTTGAGCCGCCTCCCAATTCCGGGCGGGCAAAAGCGGGCTCGCAAACGGCATGTTCCCAGTAGCTTGCGGCCCGTGCATAAAATTCTATGCGCAGCGCCCCTCAACGCAGCGCACCCTCCACCACCGGCGCGCAGCTCGATCCCGGCGGCGCCATCGCCCGCAGCCGCCGCATCAGCCGCTCGAACAGGCCCTGCTCCTGGTACTGATCGCTGTAGCTGATGCCCGTTCTGCCGGCATGCCGCCAGATCTTGGCCGCCACGAACAGAAAGCGCAGCCGCGCCGTCGCCAGGGTGGTGTGGCGCAGCTTCTCCGGGGTGGCGTCGGCTTCGCGCTGGAACAGCAGCAGCCAGCAGTTGAGGTTGTAGGCCAGCATGACCAACTGAAAGTGATTGCGGTTCATGTCAAAGCGGCGCGAAGGATGGGCCGCCAGCCCGGCGTCGTTGTTGGCTTCTTTGATGAGGTTCTCCGCCCCAGCCCGCTGGTTGTAAAACCACGCCACCGCCGCGATCGGCTCGGTGAGGTTGGTGACGAACACGCGGTAGGTGTAAGCGCTGGTTGCAAACAACTGATATTGCTCGACCTCGTCGGTTTCCGGCTCCTTTTCATAACGCAGCGCGACAAAGCGGCAGGCCCTGCCCCAGCCTTGCGGCTGGTAGAGGAATTCGCACTCCGCCGCAGCGTCGCTGTGGGGCGAGGGCTTCCATTCCGCTTGCTGCAACTGCTCGACCAGTCGCCTAGTCTTGCGCGCCACGATGACGAACTGACAATGCGCTTGTTCGTAGGCTGCCACCGCTTCCCAGCAATAAAAGCCGGAATCGGCCCGCGCCAAGATCCGCTTCACACTGGCCGGCAAAGCCTGGAAAGCACTTTCGAGGTGCGCCGCGATCTCTTTGCCCGTGGGCCGGTCGCCATTGTGCAACCCGCCCATCAGGTATTCGCGCGTCTCGGCCAGGAAGGTCAGTATCGGCTGGTAGCTGCGCTTGCCCTTGTTCTTGGGGTTGTAGCTCTTGCGCCCGCCCATCTGCTGGCCGTAGAGGGTGTGCACGGTGGTGTCGGTGTCCAGCGTCACCGTGGTCAACCGCACGTTGGCCGCCGCCCAGGCTCGTTCGCGCAGTTGGCGCTGCATCGACAGGATCTGCCGCGCCACGTTGAGATGCAGCGAGGCCAGAAAGCGCCACAGCGTGGATTGCGGCGGCAGCCGCGTCACTTGCAAGATGCCGGTCAGGATGGGGTCGCGCGCGATGAAGCGGAGTTGGTTGAGCCGTGCAAAGCCGACATAGAGGCCCAGCACGAGGGCCAGCACAAACTGGTAGAGGCTCATCACACGGGTGATTCGTTTGACGCTGAGGGTTTGTTCCAGCAGCTCTTGGAAGCCGAGTTTTTCGAGCAGGGTGGCGACCGGCAGCAGGCCGCCGTAGGGAGTCAGATTCTTGCCGCGGAAGTGATAGGGCGTGGAAGCCCCGATTTTATTGGGCTGCGGAGCCGTCGCGCCGCGGCCTTGTTTGGCGGGGTTTTTGGAGCTATGCTGTTTTCGCTTGGTAACCATTTGGGTGACCTCCTTGGGGTTGGCTGGCGAAGCTGAAATCTTTGCCAGCCTACCTTATTACCCCATGTTTTCGGGGGTCGCCCAATGGTCCCTCGCGGCACAGCCCTCCTCAGGTGTACCCGCAGTGCATAATTCAGGTCTCATACTGATCATTTTCGCACCCGAACGGCGGCTTGTTATCCGGAGCGGGCGTTTCTTAAGCTTAACCCGTATATCTCGCCACCTGGCGAGAAATACGGGTTAGGTCAGGTCCGCATCGCCACCGCCCAGCAGGCGGTGAAAGTCGAGAGATCTCACAAATCCCGGCTGGTCTCTCCACTTGGGACGCACTTTCACAAACAACTCCAGAAATACCTTGCGGCCGAAGCACCTTTCAAGTTGTTCGCGAGCGAAGGAGCCGATCTGCTTGAGTTTTTCCCCGCCCGCACCGATCAGAATGCCTTTTTGGCCCGCTCGTTCCACGTAGATCGTGGCGGAAAGCCTCAACATCGGAAGGCGCTTTCTCTTGTTCGCGCCAGCTCGGGCTTGTTCCTCGTGCCAGGTCTCGATCAGTACAGCGATCGAGTACGGCACTTCTTGCCCGGTCTGTTTGATGACTTGCTCGCGGATCAACTCCGCGGCCAGAAATCGTTCCGGCTGGTCGGTGATGTAATCTTCCTCGTAGAAGGGAGAAGCTTCCGGCAAACGCTCGAAAATCAGCTTCAGCAGTAGATCCCTGTGCTGGCCGCTTCGCGCGGACATGGGCACAAACTCGCCGAAAGCGTGCAGCTCGCGATAGCGCTCGATGTGAGGCAGCAGGGGGAGCTTCGACTTTAGTAAATCGATCTTGTTGAGCACCAGCAACGCCGGCATGTGCAACTTTTGCGCCATCTCGATAGCGGCTCGGTCCCCGCGATGAAACGGCGCGGCGGCATCCACGACGACAACGACGAGATGGCAGCCGGAAGCTGCTCTTCGGACCTCCCGCATCATGTGCTTGCCGAGTTCCTGACGCGGCTGATGGATTCCCGGGCTGTCCACGAAGACGATCTGCCCCTCGGCGCGGGTGACGACGCCCTGGATGGCGTCCCGGGTGGTTTGAGGCCTGTGGGTGACGATCGAGACTTTCGAGCCAACGAGCGCGTTCAGCAATGTTGACTTGCCGACATTGGGACGTCCGAGGATCGCAACAAACCCCGATTTCACGGCTTCTCCCGCATGTCTTGAACCGCGGAAGCGGCCGGGGGCTGGGGTGCTGTTTCGGCCGCGAGCCGCCTGATCCGCACACTCGAGACTCGCTTCTGATTGCCGGTGAGCACTTCGATCTGGATCCCCTCGAGTTGCATTTTCGCACCCGGCGAGGGAACCTGCCCAAGCTGCTCGCAAACGAGCCCGCCGATCGTAGTCGACTCGAAATCGTCGCCGGGCCGGAATCCGACCAGCTCCTCCAGGCGGTCGACGTCCAAGTTCCCGTCGACGATGAAGGAGTGATCGGGTTGCTCGACCACGTCGGCTCTGGAATCCGACTCATCGTGAATCTCGCCGACAATTTCCTCCACGAGGTCTTCCATCGTGACCAAGCCGGCGGTGTGGCCGTATTCATCGATCACCATCGACATCTGGGCGTTGCTTTCCTGCATCTCTCGCAGCAGTTCGTTGATCGGCTTCGTCTCTGGCACCAGAGCGATCGGCCGGATCAACTCCTTCACGCGCATAGTCCTGGTTTGGGCTTGGTCGATGTCGAGTGTATCTCGAGTGTGCACCAGGCCTTTGATATTGTCGATCGTCCCCTCGTAGACAGGCACGCGGGAGTACTCGTTGTCAATGAGCAGCTTTCTGAGTTCCTCCACGGTACGATCCGCTTCGATCGCCAGTACACGCGGCCGGGGCGTCACGACCTCACGCACCGTCTTGTCCCCGAATTCGACCACCGACTGAATCAGCTTGCGGTCTTCTTGTCCGATAACGCCTTCTTCTTCGCCCGCGTCCAGCAGCGCCTCAATATCCTCCGCCGTGCTGGAGGAGTTATTCGCCTGGGGCTCTTCCCCCCCCAGCTCAGCTACGGACGCTGCGAAACTGACAAGCGTGAAGAGCGGCTGAACGGCCAGACCCGCCACCCGCATGAGAGGAATCAAGGGAACAAACCACTCGCCGGTCGTTCGGGTGAACAAAACCGCGGGCAGCATCTGGGCGAACAGAAGCATCCCGGTCAGCGCCAGGACCAGCGGCTCCACGAACGCAAAGTCGGTCTGGGACTGATCGAGTGTCAGCATCACGAGATCGAGCACCAGAAAGATCAATGCAGCTTGCCGCACCAAGGTGAATCGCGAAAGCCCTTCTTGAACATCAAACTTCAGCGCCGGGCGGATATGCTGCTCAAAGTACTTTAGCGCCGCGGCGTTTCCGCGAGCCCGAAACCGCAGCGACTGCACGTAAAGCAGGTGGAGATAGGACGCCAAGGCGATCACGCCGCAGAGCACGACAGCGAGGATGATCCCGGCGATCGTCACTTCTCTACTCGCTCGACTAACCCGGCGGGCAGGCCGAACTTCCTGCGCCAGCGCGTCTCTACCCGCCGCATGCGCCCGTTGCCTGTCTCGTGGTCGTAACCGAGAAGGTGCAGAACGCCGTGCAGGACTAGCACCTTGAACTCATCTTCGATTCGATGATCAAAACGCTCCGCCTGCCGTTGGGCTTGTCCGGCGGAGATAAGAATGTCACCGAGGCGTCCGCCGTCGCCGTCGGGAAACGAAAGGACGTCCGTCGTAGTGCGCTTTCCCCGATAAACCCGGTTGGCGCGCCGCAGAGCGTCATCTGAGCCGACGACAACGGCGAACTCGCGGCCGCGTGCAACCTCCCTCGAAAGCCGCTGGAGAAAAGAGCGGAACTCGCTTTCGTCGAAGCGGACCTTGCGCTGACGGTTGAGATACCAAGGAGGGTCGCCGCTGTTTTTATCCGCCATCGTTGTTGTCCGGACGGCCCTGGTCTGGACGGCCCTGGTCTGGACGGCCCTGGTTCGGATCTTGGGGAGGCACCGCCCCGGAGCTTTCACTAACGGGCAGCTTCAGGTCTTGTTGGGGAGGCAGGGGGCTGTCCCCAGGCGCTTCGAGGCGGGCGTTGTCATAGCCTTCGTACGCCCTCACGATGCGTTGCACCAGGTCGTGGCGCACGACGTCCTTGTCATTGAAGTAGACGAATGAGATCCCCTCAACGGCGCTCAGCACGTCGATCACCTCGAGCAGGCCGCTGCGCCGGCCGACCTGTAAATCGATCTGAGTGACATCGCCGGTGATAACCGCTTTCGAGCCAAAGCCCAGCCGGGTGATGAACATTTTCATCTGTTCCGACGTTGCGTTTTGGCCTTCGTCGAGGATGATGAAGCTTTCGTTCAGCGACCGTCCTCGCATGAAAGCCAGCGGGGCGATCTCGATCAGCCCTTTTTCGAGCAGCCTCTCCACCCGGTCGTGGTCCAGCATGTCGTAGAGCGCATCGTAGAGCGGCCGCAGATACGGATCGATCTTTTGCTGTAAAGTGCCGGGCAGGAAGCCCAAACGCTCGCCCGCCTCGACCGCGGGACGCGCCAGAACAATGCGGCGGACCTTCTTGTTCAGAAACTCCGACACGGCCATGGCGACCGCCAGATAGGTCTTTCCGGTACCGGCCGGACCGATTCCGAAAACCATGTCGCAACGCTCCATGGCTTCGAAATACCGCATCTGATTGATGCTGCGGGGAGCGAGGGCTTTTTGACCGAACTTGCGCTGGCGGCTGCTCAACACCAGGCTGCGCAGCGTCAGTTCGGGGTCGGAGGCCACCACCTTGAGGAAATTCTTGATGTCCCCGTTGCCGAACCGGTGGCCCTGATGGAGAAGAAACTCGTAATCGGAGAGGATGTCTTTCACGCGCCGCACGGGAGCCGCTTCGCCCTCAATTTCGAGGCTGTCTTCCAGTAAGTGGGTCGTCACGCCCAGCGACTTTTCGAGAAAGCGGATATTTTCGTCACGAGTGCCGAACAGAGGTCCGATGCCGTCAATGATGGGAACGCGCGTTTTCGTCAACTTAGACAGTCATGGCCTCCTTCCCGAGCCGTGACCGTAAGGGAGTGTCCATGGGCCCGCGGCCCAGAAACCTTGGGGTTGTCAAGGGAGCGGCCCGCCGCTGATCCGCACCCATCCGGCAAGCGGAAACGCCGCTTTTTTGGTTGCGGCTGGTCAACTGGAAGCGAGCGCCGCTGGGGAAAACCCCGATCGTCAAGTCCGCAAATGATCGTGACGCCGTCGTCAGCTTCAAAGCGCGGGTGGCAGGCAGCAGGCCTATCCGAGGCGGGTCACTCGGAGGCGCGGACGGATCATCCATCTCTACGTCGAATATAGCCAAGCAGCGGCGGCAAGTCAATCGGTGAATCCATCTAGCCCGCCAATAATACCGCAACGACCCTGCAGTGGTTGTCTGCCAGAGCTGGAGAAGCGGCAGCAGCGGACAGAAGGCTCCCAACGACTATACTGGCGGCTATAGGTTTCGTTCCGGGTTCCAGCAGCGCTGGAGGGGGCTATCTTGCTTCATTGCTTCTTGTGTGGCGGCCGAGAGCGTACGGCGCCAAACCATGTTCGGGCAGATCCTACAATCGGCCTTCTTCCTCCTCGCCCTAATCGGAGCGGTGTACACGATTCTCGCCGCGACCATCGGCAGAGCTCGCCTCCTTGAACTCTGTTTCGGCCCGGCGCCGGTTCAGCCGGCCGACTTCAAAAATCTGGCGCTGAAAAAAACCCCGAACCAGCACCTCGTCTGCCCGCCGGACTTCTGCGCGGCCGAGGTGCACGCGGAAAGCCCGGTTTTCAACGAGCCGGTTCAAAGCTTGAAACAAAAATGGTTCGCTCTAGCGCAGCGGCAAGCGCGCACGGAACTCGTCGACTCCGACCAGCAAAACGAGCGTTATACGTTTCGGGTAAGAACGGCGGTGATCCACTTTCCCGACGACGTGACGGTGCAATTCATCGCGCTGGACGACAAGCGGTCCACGCTCGCCATTTACAGCCGCTCGCATTACGGATATTCCGACTTTGGAGTGAATCGCCGCCGGATCGAAAGCTGGTTGCGCGAGCTCGCTGCTTGAGCGTCTTGCTGAGTTCCGGGCCTCGGTTCGCGATGCTACGTCGGCCCGGAGGCCGACGCCTGGAGTTTCTACATTTCGAGGGCTTGATGTTTTGTCGAGGAGCAGGTTTCTTGCTTTCTCCGTTGCTGGCTCTCAGGCCGTGATCATGTCTAGATAAAGTCAGTCGGTCTATTTTATTGTTGACAGACCGACTGAAGTGTGTCATTCTAACTCTGGAACCTCCCTGGCCCCACTCAGCATGGACTCCGAACTCAAAGATCTTATCCTCGATACTATCGAATCCTCCCTCGACGCTCAGCTTCGCGCTGTCCGCCGACTCCGCAAAGATCCTCCCCCGGCTCCCTCCAGCCCGCCTTCCCGTCTGTCTCAGGTTAATATGGCATTTGACATACTTAAAAAGGCCCGCAGCCCTCTCCACGTCTCCGATCTGATCGACCGCATCCATTCCCACTTCGGCGTAGCCGTCGACCGCGAAAGCCTCGTCTCCTCCTTGTCGAAGAAAATCGCTCGCGGCGACCGCTTCGTCCGCACCGGAAAGAACACGTTTGGCTTACGAAAACCATCTTCGGAACCAGCTTCAGAAAAGGAGTCCCCATGACACTGTTAGAGAACTTCACCGCGATCACCTCCCGCTGGCGAGGGACGTTTCCCCAGCGGCGCACGCATCTCCGCGCCCAGCGCCAGGCGCTGGGTTCGCTGGTCTGTCTGGGACGCCGCACCCTGACGCGCATCATCTGGACCAACGGCGGCTCGCAGCGCAGCTGGAGCGCCGAGTATTTCCTGCATTCGCGCTGCCAGTGGCAGCCGCAACAGTTGTTTCAGCCCATTGCGGAAAGCGCTTTGGCGTGGTGCCGGGGACCTCTGATCGGCGTCGCCGTCGATGACACTCGTCTGCACAAAACCGGCCGCTCGATCGAACAGGCCTGCTACCAGCGCGATCCCATGTCGCCGCCGTTTCATTGCAATTTGATGCTGGGATTGCGCTTCTTGCAAGCCTCGCTGCTGCTGCCGCTCGAGCAGCAGGGAGTTGACGCGCGTGCGCTGCCGATCCGCTTTCAAGACGCTCCGGCGGTGAAAAAGCCCGGCCGCCGGGCCGACGCCGAGCAGCGCCAGCAATACCGCGAACAAGTCAAGCAGCACAATCTTTCGCGGCGCTTCGTCGAGATGATGGGGGAGTTGCGGCAGAGTTTGGATGAAGCCGGGGCGCGCCGCCAGACGATGGTGCTGGCCGCCGACGGCAGCTTTTGCAACCGCACAGTTTTTACGGCCCCGCGCGAGCGCAGCGAGATCATCGCCCGCGCCCGCAAGGACGCGCGGCTGTGCTGGAGGGCGCCGGCCGGGGGGCGGCGTTTTTACGGAGTCGAGAAGTTCACGCCCGAGCAAATGCGTCAAGACGGCAAGGTAAAGTGGCAAAGGGCCAGGATTTTCTACGGTGGCCGGTGGCGCAAGATCCGCTACAAACAGCTGCGCGGGGTGCTTTGGCAGGGCGGAGCGCGGCGCCAGCCGTTGCGCTTGTTCGTAGTGGCGCCGACGGCGTATCGCAAGCGCAAAAGCGGCCGCTTGTACTATCGGCGTCCGGCGTACTTGCTGACCAGCGACCTCGACAGCAGCGCGAAAGCCCTGTTGCAGATCTACTTCAACCGCTGGCAGATCGAAGTCAACCACCGCGAGGAGAAGGACACGCTGGGAGTCGGCCAGGCACAGTTGTGGAACGGGGTGGCGGTACCGAAACAGCCGGTTTTGGCGGTGGCGGCCTACAGCGCTTTGCTGCTGGCTTCGCTCCAGAGCTACGGAGCGAAGCGAGGAGAGCAGTACGCGCCGCTGCCGAAGTGGCGACGGGACGCCAAGCGGCCTTCTTGCCTGGATCTGATCACGCTGTTGCGCAAAGAAATGGCCGAACACCCCGAAATACTGGCCCCGCTGGGCCTCCATCCCAGCTATCAAGGCTTCACCGCCGCTGCCGCAGCCTGAAAAATGTAGAAACTCCAGACGTCGGCCCGGAGGCCGACGCGGCCCGCCGGGAGGCGCGCGCCACCTCGGGGCGACGCGCCCGTCGCAGTTGCCGGGGGACGGTCGTGATCCAGGGCGGAATGAAAGCCCGTTGAAACGGGCTGACGAACAACTTCGGGAGGGCTGGCCAACCGGCCCTAAAAGGACCGGCCTAAAGGAGACCAAACCACGTGAACGTGGCTCAACGGCTCTAACGCTTGCCGCGGAGATCCAGCAAGTGAAACTGGAGATCTCTCGAGCCCGAATCACGGCTCCGTTTAGCAGCCATGTCACGGAGCGGACCGTAGAGCTGGGCCAAACAGTCCGTAATCTCGATGGACTCTTCAAACTCGGTACTTTGTCACCCCTTTATGCGGACGTCCATTTGGCTGAACGAGACGCTCAGTCCGTGCGCCCGAACCTCGAGGCGCGAGTGAGCCTTGGCTCGCACGATTCGGAGAAGGTGGCAGGCCGCGTCCTTCGAGTCAGTCCGGTGGTGGATGACTCCAGCGGCACGGTCAAGATAACGGTGGAACTCGGCCGCGGGCCGCTGTCGCCCGCCGTACCTACACCCGCGTCAGCCATTTTGGAGGGATGCCGGGAACGCCTCCGCCCGATCTTAATGACCGCCGCGACGACCATCGTGGGCCTCATCCCGCTGGCCTGGGGCGATGGTGGTCTGTTCGATATGAAATACTTTCCGATGGCCCGTACGGTGATGGGCGGCTTGATGGCGTCCACCGCTCTGACACTCATCGTGCTGCCGACCTACTACACGCTATTTGACGACCTGGCCGTCTGGGTCAAGCGCACCTGGTTCGCCAGCGACCCCTCGCGGCTAGAGCCAACGACCGAAGCAGCCGGCGACTGAAGCTACGGTTGCCGTTGTATACGGCATCCCGCCGTAGCGACCGGCACTCTTGCCGGTCCTTCACCGCGTCAAGCGGTGACGTAGCAAAACCCACGTTGACGAGCCGCCTTCGGCGGCTGCGACAAACAAGAGTGTTCAGAGTAAGCTGCAACAAGCAGCGGAAGCTTTGATCCGATGTCGCGCCCGGTCCATTTCCGGGATGAGCGGGAAGCTGGACCCATCAGGTCAAGTTTCCGGACGCGAACCTTTCCGATCGTCGATTACCTTGCGCATGGCGGCCAAATTCAGCCGGCTAAGAGTGTGAAGCGAATCCGGCCCGGGAATCGCGACTCGGAAAGGGGCCCAAGCGTTCGGCTTGAGTACTCGCAAGTCAGTTGGCACGAGCTCTTGGGCCGCCTCGGGGTCGATGTTAAAACCAACCCATGGCTTTCGCCCCCCCATTACGATTCGCATAGCCCAACACGAGGGGCGATTTAAGTAGATCCCGAAGTAACCGGTCGTATCCTTATAGGCCAGTTCCACGGGAACATCTTGCCGTGAAGCTGAGTCGTACATTTTCAATTGGGACAAATCTGAGGTGTCAAATTGTGACTTGATGATCCCGAAGCATTCAAGCTCGTCGTCGGTCGTCACGATCCGGGTCCCAGATTCCGACTCCTTACCTTCCTCAGTATCCGCCTGTCTCACGTGCCCCTCTTGTTCAGCACCCGGAACGAGCTCCGATTCAGGAGTGGTCTCCACCTCGGAGTCATCAGCTCCCTCCTCAGGCTCAGACACGCCCTTGTCGAGGGCAGCGAGCGAGCGCCTCACAATCTCTCGCAGGACGATGGTTAGGGCATTCTTGCTGATGGGCGCAAACCGTTCAACGACGTTGGCGGTGACTCGCCCCTCATACATTTTTTCGGCGCCGAGGATCCATCGAACAAGTTCCTCCGACGGGTCTTTATCACGAAGGTCCAGTTCTTTACGCAGAAGCTTTACCATTCTGCTGAGATAGATCAACTCCGTCGCGAATTCCCGGATGGCTTCTGGAGAGAAGACAGACTTGTGGAATCGCGCTAGTATGTCCAGACCTGGGTCAGCGGCGTCTAGCCTCATCCCGTGGAATGGGGACTTGTCCATCACGTTCGGATCCCCTGTGTCGATGAAGAACCTGTAGTCGATGCCGTTGGTCAGGATCGCTAGACAAACGTTTCGGTCTGCATTGAAATAACGAGCTAGCTGACCTTCGTGCCCGTCAAGGGCCTCATCGATTGTTTTCACTTCGACGAAGATTAGAGGCAATCCGTCGGATAAGGTCGCTAGATCGACTTTTTCTTTCTGTCCTCCTTTTCTAATTGCGAAGTCCGCTTCGTATTCCGGACATACCTCTGCAGGATTCCAGATGTCGTATCCTAAGGCGCTGAGCAGTGGCAATATGAGTGCTTGTTTCGTAGCCTCCTCTCCCCGACCACGCGTCGCTGGAATCCGCGTATTTATCTGCTCGACAACCGATTTGAGTCGATCGATACTCATAGCGTCCCACCCCCTGAATCGCACCGGCCAACACGCGAGGGCGCTGAATCCAGAATTCCCGATTCGGCTGTGCGGCTCGTTTATGATACCTGAATTATGCACAGGTTCGGCGTAGCCATCGCCGATGGAGTTGTGGCGGTAGCGGCAGTCGTGTCAACTCAGTGATTTAGCAAGTCGTCTTTTCTGCTGTTTCCTTCCCGGTTTGAGCCGCCTCCCAATTCCGGGCGGGCAAAAGCGGGCTCGCAAACGGCATGTTCCCAGTAGCTTGCGGCCCGTGCATAAAATTCTATGCGCAGCGCCCCTCAACGCAGCGCACCCTCCACCACCGGCGCGCAGCTCGATCCCGGCGGCGCCATCGCCCGCAGCCGCCGCATCAGCCGCTCGAACAGGCCCTGCTCCTGGTACTGATCGCTGTAGCTGATGCCCGTTCTGCCGGCATGCCGCCAGATCTTGGCCGCCACGAACAGAAAGCGCAGCCGCGCCGTCGCCAGGGTGGTGTGGCGCAGCTTCTCCGGGGTGGCGTCGGCTTCGCGCTGGAACAGCAGCAGCCAGCAGTTGAGGTTGTAGGCCAGCATGACCAACTGAAAGTGATTGCGGTTCATGTCAAAGCGGCGCGAAGGATGGGCCGCCAGCCCGGCGTCGTTGTTGGCTTCTTTGATGAGGTTCTCCGCCCCAGCCCGCTGGTTGTAAAACCACGCCACCGCCGCGATCGGCTCGGTGAGGTTGGTGACGAACACGCGGTAGGTGTAAGCGCTGGTTGCAAACAACTGATATTGCTCGACTTCGTCGGTTTCCGGCTCCTTTTCATAACGTAGCGCGACAAAGCGGCAGGCCCTGCCCCAGCCTTGCGGCTGGTAGAGGAATTCGCACTCCGCCGCAGCGTCGCTGTGGGGCGAGGGCTTCCATTCCGCTTGCTGCAACTGCTCGACCAGTCGCCTGGTCTTGCGCGCCACGATGACGAACTGACAATGCGCTTGTTCGTAGGCTGCCACCGCTTCCCAGCAATAAAAGCCGGAATCGGCCCGCGCCAAGATCCGCTTCACACTGGCCGGCAAAGCCTGGAAAGCACTTTCGAGGTGCGCCGCGATCTCTTTGCCCGTGGGCCGGTCGCCATTGTGCAACCCGCCCATCAGGTATTCGCGCGTCTCGGCCAGGAAGGTCAGTATCGGCTGGTAGCTGCGCTTGCCCTTGTTCTTGGGGTTGTAGCTCTTGCGCCCGCCCATCTGCTGGCCGTAGAGGGTGTGCACGGTGGTGTCGGTGTCCAGCGTCACCGTGGTCAACCGCACGTTGGCCGCCGCCCAGGCTCGTTCGCGCAGTTGGCGCTGCATCGACAGGATCTGCCGCGCCACGTTGAGATGCAGCGAGGCCAGAAAGCGCCACAGCGTGGATTGCGGCGGCAGCCGCGTCACTTGCAAGATGCCGGTCAGGATGGGGTCGCGCGCGATGAAGCGGAGTTGGTTGAGCCGCGCAAAGCCGACATAGAGGCCCAGCACGAGGGCCAGCACAAACTGGTAGAGGCTCATCACACGGGTGATTCGTTTGACGCTGAGGGTTTGTTCCAGCAGCTCTTGGAAGCCGAGTTTTTCGAGCAGGGTGGCGACCGGCAGCAGGCCGCCGTAGGGAGTCAGATTCTTGCCGCGGAAGTGATAGGGCGTGGAAGCCCCGATTTTATTGGGCTGCGGAGCCGTCGCGCCGCGGCCTTGTTTGGCGGGGTTTTTGGAGCTATGCTGTTTTCGCTTGGTAACCATTTGGGTGACCTCCTTGGGGTTGGCTGGCGAAGCTGAAATCTTTGCCAGCCTACCTTATTACCCCATGTTTTCGGGGGTCGCCCAATGGTCCCTCGCGGCACAGCCCTCCTCAGGTGTACCCGCAGTGCATAATTCAGGTGATACATCTGTCGCGATCGGGAGCGCAAGCAGCTTTAGCCTGAAAAGGCCAACTCCAAGAGGGCGAGAGTAGTGAGAAATTGGAGAAACCGGGGGGAAACTAGATACAGTTTAGTACAGTTTCTCTGTCCCGATCTTATCAAGGCTCCTCACCGCCCTGTCAACTCCACAAGCCACAATGTCATCGAGGGCACATAGGTAATCAGCAGCACCGCTACCAGCAGGATCGCAACATAGGGCAGCGTTGAGCGGTAAACCTCCGTCAGCGGCTTCTCGAACCGGAACGACGAGAGGAACAGATTCTCTCCCATCGGCGGCATTAGGTAACCCAGTTCCATGTTCGCCAGGAAAATAATTCCCAAATGCGTGGGATCAATGCCGTAAGCCTGCGCCATGGGGTAGATCAGGGGTACGACCACGATGATTGCGGAGTAAATGTCCATCAGCGCGCCCACGATAATCAGAAACACGTTCAGCGCCAACAGAAACACCAGCGGGGATTCGATATGGGCTTGCACCCAGTCGAGCGCCTGCATGGGGACTTCGGCCAAGATCAGGTAGTTGGTGAACCCCAGCGCGACACTCAGGATGATCATGAATCCGCCGACCAGGGTGGCGCACTCAACGAACACCCCAGGCAGTTCCCGCCGCACGCTTAAATCGCGATGGACCAGACACCCGATGACCAGCGAATAGATCACGGTCAGGGCGGCGGCTTCCACAAGGGTCGTGAGCCCGCCAAAAAAGGTTCCCAAGATGACCACCGGCAGCAGCAATTCCCACTTCGCTTCCCACACGGCCGTAGCCGCGGCGCCCATCTGAAAGGGTGTACGCCGGGCTCCATGGAACCATCCTTTCTGAGCGCCCCAGGCCGCCACGCACAGCACCAGCAATATCCCGGGCAGGAGTCCGCCGATGAACAACCGATCGATGGGCTCATTGGCGTAGTAGCCGTAGAGAATCACCGGCAGGCTGGGGAAGAACAGCAGCCCGATCGAACCCGACACAGTCACCAGTCCCACGGAGGTCCGCTCGGGGTAGCCCGCCCCGATGAGCACGGGCAGCAGCAGCCCGCCCATCGAAAGGATGGTGATCCCGGAAGCTCCGGTCAGTGGCGTGAAAAATGCCAGCACGCAAGTCGTGACGATCGCCAGCCCCCCGGGCATCCAGCCGAACAACGCGGTAAACAGATTCATCAGCCGCTTGCTGGCCCCGCCTTCGGCAAGAATGTACCCGCCCAGCGCGAAAAGCGGGATCGCGGGCAGCATCGGAGAAGAAGTCAGGCGATACGTTTCCCCAGGCACCGCGTTGGCCGGCGAACCATCGTAGAAAAACAACAACAGCGCCGCTCCCGCGATCGCCGTGAAGATCGGCATGCCCAATGCCGTTGCCGCTACGATGAGCAGACCCAACGGCAACACCAGATCGATTTCTTCCAGCCCCGGGAGCAGCCCGAATACGATCGGCACGCCAAGCCCCAGCGCGGTGAGCAATTTGTCCCTCAGCCGCTCCCCAGAGTGCCAGATCAGACGGCCCGTCATCACGGAGAAGCAGACAGGCATGGCCGCCAGAAAAACCCATAGCGGGATACCCCAAGCAACGACGTCACCGGCCTCGCGTTCGATTTGCAGCAGGTCCCAGCTCGCGAAAAACAGGCAAGCGGTCACGCCTGTCGCCAGCGCCGATGTTGCGGTCCTGGCCACGCGCCGGAACCGCTCGGGAAGAAAGCTTTGGGTGGAGAGCGCCAGGTGACGATCGGACCGGGATGCCAGGGCGGCGCCGGCGAGCGCGATCCAAAGTGTCAGGTGCTGAACCAGCGGGATGGAGCCGGAGATGCTGCGCCCCAAAATCTCGCGGGAAGCGACTTCCATCATCGGCAGCGCCGCCATGGCTGCCAGGATCGCGATCGAGATCCAGTTCTCGATGCGGCCCAAAGGCGTCGGTCGCGCGGCTTGCTCCATTCAAATGCCTTGTGTCGAGGCGATGTCGCCAGGAATGGCGACACGGCACGCAAGAATGCGCGCGCCACGTCGCCACGCTGTTCAGTCTCCTTTGGACTTGCGGTATTCGTCGCGCAAACGCTTCACCTCATCAAATAAATCCGCGGGGCAATAGCTGCCGCGAAGCTTGGGGTAGATCGCCTCGACCTCCGACTGCCAGGCGGCCCGGCCCGCTTCGTCGAGCTGGACCACGTTGAGTCCCTTCTTCTTCATCTGCACGATCGAGTCGGGGCCCAGCCTGCGAATTTCGCCGCGAAGCTTGGCGCCTGCCTCCCGTCCGGCCTTGAGCATCTCGTCCCGGTACTGCTCGGGGACGCGATCCCACGCTTGTTTGCTGACAACAACGCCCCCGATCAGAGGCGCGAGCTTGAGGTCCAGCATGTTGGGAGCCTGCGTATAAGAGCGATTAAACAACGCGAACAGCGGCGGCACGTCGAAGGCATCGATCATGCCCGTCTGCAGTGACGTCAGCATGTCCGTGGCGGAAAGAGGAACGACATTGAACCGAAACGATTTCCAGAGCTTTTCGGTCTCGGCGTCGCCGGCCGACGTAAACAGCCGCATCCGGCGAATGTCATCGAGAGTCCGCGCAGGCTTCTTGGTAAAAAAGTGCACCCACCCAGCGTCGGTCCAAAACAATACTTTGTGCTTGATTCCTTGAGACTCGATCCGCTGCTCCAGCTTCGGGGTAATGCGGTCGCGTACATAATCGAGTTCTTCGTAGGAGTCGAACATCAAAGGAATCTGCAACGCCGCGACTCCTCCGTCAATGCGCGACAACCCGTTGGCGGACAGCGCCACGGCCTGGATTCGGCCGGCCCGCACCTGCCGCACCATCTCGGTTTCATCGCCAAGCACGCCGCCGGGATAGATGCGCAGGTCCACTTCGCCGCCCGATATTCGCCGCCATTCTTGACGCAAGTAAAGCAGCGTGTCGTGCCAAGCCGAACCCTTCGGTACGATCGTGCCAAGGCGTATGGTGGTCTTGCCTTGCAAAGGGACCGCAGCCGCCCAGCACAGCGTGAGCAAAAGAAGCGAAGCGGTTCTTGAGGCCCGCCGGTTGGTCATGGTGTCTCTCCTGTAGCGGCCAGAGGTTCATCCTCTAGGATCAAGTCATCGGTGCGGTCGAGCAGTCTCCGAGCCCGGCGGTGGGCCAGCAGATTCACCAGCCGCTTCTCGGGAAACTCCTCGGGGTCGACGGCCAAGGCTTTGTTGACTAGCGAAGTGAACTCCGCCCGGTTTTGTTTGGGAACCGAGACGGCTTCGGCGTAACCCAAATGCAGGCTGGCGCTCTTGCCTCCGGATAGCTGCAGGGCTCTGTCGTAGTGTCGCCGCATGGCGTCGTAGTCGGTCGCGCCGGGTTTGGTGGATTCCAGTTGAATTGCGAACTCGTGCAGGGCGCCGTCGTCCCAACTTGGGTCCAGCTCGATGGCGCGGTCGAGCAAGGCCTCCACTTCTGGCAGACGCGCCAGCATGGCCGCATCGTTTCTTGCAACCGAAATGGCGAGTCCCAGCGAGGCCGCCGTCCAATAGAGCAGAGGCACGTCCTGGCGCTTCCTTTTCTTGTTGTCGACGACGTTTACCGCCGCCGAGGGATCGGACACCAGCCGCGCGCCCAACTCCGGGTAGGACACCTCGAGGCCCCGCAGCCCGTAGCGAAAAGCCCGCAAATACAGCTTGCGGGCACGCACTCGAAGCGCCCGTGCGCGGTCCAGGTCTTCGTCCTCGGCCAGCTCCGCCTCCCAATCGACGTAGGCAAACGAGTAGAGCACAAACCCGCGGCTGGCCGTCAGCAGCAGGCCGCGATGCTTCGGCGACTCGGCAAGCAGTGTTTCAATGAACTTCAGACCGAAAGGCAGCGCCGAGCCGACCAGTTCGATGTCCTCGTCGGTTTCATAAATAGACGGGCCGGAAGACAGCGCGTCGCCGACCTTGTTGATAGCGTACCTCTTGAGCGAGCAGCCTGCCCCGAGCAGGCAAGCCGCCAAAGCAATTACGAGATATTTGCGTCGAAGTATTGTCAAGTTATTTCTGGTATGAGCTTCCCGTTCAGATCGTAACAGACTCATCCTCAACGTTCCGCTCTGTGCTTCCATTCAGCCGAAGTCCACGTATTCATGCCTTCCAGACTAGATCCAGAATCGGGAATCGTCAACGGCTTGCGTGACAGTTTCTGAACTGTCACAATCTTGTCGGCTGCCATGGGCCTCAACATTCGCATCAGCAAGGAGGGTAACGTTCCGCTCCACGAGCAACTGGCAGCCCAGATCGTTCTGTTGATCGGCAGCGGCAAGCTCAAGCCCGGCGACGCACTGCCGAGTTCTCGCGAGCTGGAGTCGTGGCTGGGAATTCATCGCAACACAGTCTCTCAGGCTTATCAGGACCCGATTCTGAACTTGCTGGTCGAGAAGAAGCATGGGAAGCGCCTCGCTGTCCGGCACCGGCGCTCTCAGGTTGGAGAGCCCATCGACAACCTGATCGACTCGTTCTTGGTGGAGGCCCGGCAGCGCGGCTACACACTGAAGGAGCTTTCTCGAAAGCTTCAACAGCGGATGCTTTCGCCGCCGCCTGAGCGCGTTCTCGTGCTATCCGACGATGTCGGAATGCGCGTGTTGCTCCCCATCGAACTGAAACAGAGATTCGGTTGTCCGGTCGAAGCGCATACGGTTGAAGAGCTGGCGGCGGACCCTGAGCTCATGATTGGCGCCTTGGTGGTGAGTCCCCCAGGCCACATACCGAAGATTGCGGAGCTGCTACCGCCGGAGCGGCCGGCGATTCCGATCACATACTCCTCAGCAGACCCGCATCTCGATCTCATCCGTTGCCTCGAGCGGTCCTCGGTGATCGCTTTAGTTTCAATCAGCAAGTACTTTCTCCAAACGGCGCGAGCGGTGTTGGCGCCTGCCGCGGGACGGCGCCATTCGATGCGCGAGTACCTGTTATCGGAGAACGAGGACGATCTCCAGGGCGTTGCTGATCTAGTCTTTTGCGATCTGGCGGCATACAGAGCCGCACGACGGCAATTCACAAGCGCGAGAGTCATCGCCCACCGCATGATCTCAGATCAGTGCATGGATCAAATCGCTTCTCTCCTGTCATCTTCCTCGGTGAACGCCGGATCGTGATCCAAAGAGAAAAACCTGACCCAGTATCAGCTCGTCTCAGTGGCGCTGGGGGTGGAAGGTTCGGCAGCGTTCAGCGCCTCGGACAGATCAGCTCAGTCGAGCCAAACGGCTCATGATTTCATTAAGACGGCAGGGCTACACCACGAGCTTTTTCTTGTTGAGTTGCTATCTTGTAAGATCACGATTCTGGTAGTTGGATTCAGTCAAGTTTTGCCTCGCAAACGGGCTCCGTTGCTGGTGTCCCATATCCTTAACAAACGGGTGCTGAAGTGTCGCCGACAAACCATGAGCTGAACCAGAAACTGCTTGATCGGACTCGGGCAGGTTTCGAGAAGATCGATCTGGACCCAAGAATCAAACAGTCCGCCCTGATTCACCTCGAGGGTTGGCTCGCCCACGACAAGTTCGATGGTTTGCTCGATGGCCGGCCCAGCGACTACCGGCCGCTGCTCGAGTGGATGATCACAAGCGAAAAGTTCGACCTCGTTCTGGACAGCTTTTACCAGGTGATGCCCTTTGGGACGGGAGGACGCCGTGGTCCGGTCGGGGTCGGCCCGAATCGCATTAACCCCTACACCATGGCCTCGTCCATTCAGGGGCATGTTCAATACCTGCGCGATTTACTGCCCGGCGAGCAGGAGCTGAAGGTTGTCGTCGCCTACGACGTCCGGCGATACAAAGACCTGCGGCAGCTCTACCCGCCCGATCCGCCGAATCCGGTGTTCGGGCTTTCCTCCAAAGACTTCGCCCACATCGCCGTGTCGGTCTACTGCGCGGGTGGCGTGGCGGTTTACATGCTGCCGGATGAGCAGAATGATTACATCTCGACTCCTGAGCTGTCGTTCTTGATTCGGCGCCTGGGGGCCCATGGGGGGCTCAACGTCAGCGCTTCGCACAATCACCCTGATGACAACGGCGGCAAGTTCTACAACGGCAAGGGAGGGCAGGAAATTCCTCCCAACGACGAGCGCATGGTCAAGATCGTCGAGACCATCTCCGAGGTCAAAAGCATGCCGTATTCGGCGGCGCTTCAGACCGGCTTGATCCGGCCGATCACGCCGGAGCATCGCCAAGCGTATATCGATCTCAATCTGGGTCTGCGGCTGCGCAGCGACGCCGGCCCGGCGAAGATCGTCTTCACGCCGCTGCACGGTACGGGGCGCAATACGGTTGGCCGTTGCCTCCATGCCGCGGGATTCGAGGAGGGCAAGCAATTCTTCACCGTCGAGGCGCAGCGGGAGTACCGCGGGGATTTCGCGAACGTCAAGTTCCGCACGCCCAACCCGGAGGTTCCCGAGTCACTCGAGCTGGCTGTCGAGGAAGCCAACCGCGTGGGCGCGGACCTCGCGCTGGCGACCGACCCCGACGCCGACCGCATCGGCGCGGCGGTGCGGCGGGACGGCGAGATGGTCATTGTCACGGGCAACGAACTGGCGATCATCCTGACCCGTTACCGGCTGGAGTCGCTGCAACGGGCGGGCAAGCTTCCCGCGGCGCCGCTGATCCTCAAGACACAGGTCACGACCGAATTGATGGCAACGATCGCGGCGGCCTTTGGCGCCCAAGTCATCGGTGACCTCTTGGTGGGATTCAAATATGTGGGCGATGTCCTCGACCAACTGGAGCGAACCGGGCGCTTTGGCGGGCTGGAAGCAGGGCTGGGTGATTTCATTCTGGCCGCCGAGGAGAGTCACGGACTGCTGCTTACGCCAGAGGTTCGCGATAAAGACGCAGCCGGCGCCGCTGTCGTTCTGGCCGAGTTGACCTCCGAGCTCAAGGAGTCCGGGCGAACGCTCTATGACTATCTGATCGACACCTACAAGCGCTACGGTTACTGCCGTAACCTGCTGCGCTCGACGATCATGCAGGGTGCGGCCGGCACGGCGGCGATCAGCAAGATTCAGGAGCGGCTCCGCAACGATCCGCCGTCGTTGATCGGGGGCCTTGAAGTGCTGTCGGTGAGCGACTACTGGGATGAACAGACCTTCGGGCCGTTCAAGTCGGAAACCGATCGAAGCTCGCGGAACCTGCTGACGATGAACCTGGAGGGCGGGCTGCGGGCGGTTATCCGCCCGTCCGGGACCGAGCCGAAGAACAAGGTTTACATCGAGAAGGCCTCGGAACCGCTGGGTGCTGATGCATCCGATGAAGAGTTCGAAAAGATGCGCAAGACGGTCGACGACGAAGTCCTCGCGTTTTCGAATACCTTCATGGGGACGATGCTCAAGCTGATTGATGTCGAGCTGCCCGCCTACGCCCTAGAAATCTCAGACCTCGTCTCACTCGAAAACAAGCGGCATTTCGCCGAAAACTTCGTGCCCGGCTTTGACGAGCGCGCCAAGGCCGTTGTTGACGAACAACTCGACGCGGGCACCGTCCAAACTTGGATCGACTCTGAACTCAAGAACTACGGCGCGGACGCCCGGTTGCTCGTCGCTCGGGCGTTTCGCGCCTGCCTCGCGGCCCGGCGTCAGCGGGAGCCCCAGAGAGAGTCACTCCACGCTCTTCAAGAAGAGCTTTTCTTCAATTAACGCTCCCGGTAAACAGCGGCCCGGCAACTCCCACAAGTGGCAGCGTCAAGCCCTCACGGGCGGATGCCAGCCGGCCATCGGAGCTCGATTTTCGGCGTGGCGCATGCTCTCAGCTTGCCGCGTCGAGACTCGTCCCGGCGCCTGTTTGGGGAGGCGGACGTCGTAGCAGGATGAAGCTGGCGCGTTGGGAGACCGAGTTCGAGATGACGCCGGTGTGGGGAAGGAGCGATGCAAGAAATGCGGGCAGCTAAAAAATGCCGCCAGCGGCTGCCTACCGCTGCCGAAGCATTTGCAGCGGAATGGGTGACAACGTGATCACGGCAACGCGCGGGGAAACCGTTTCGCGAACCGACCGAAGCGTCTCGATCGTCCCATAGAGGATTAAGCCCCATGTGTCGTCGTTGCCCGAGACGGTGACGCGGCTGATGAGAGACGACTCGCCGTTTTCCGCGAGAAAGCCGACTCCCCCTCGTTCCAGCCTGGAGTCTCTCCAATGGTCGACGCCCCAGCCGTTGACCAGCGTCATTATCTGAGAGCCACGAACCCGCATCGAAATGCGGTTAAAGTCGTCCTGCTTGGGGAGGTGGCCTGGGACCGGAATTCTCACCTTGGCCGCGTCCGCGGTTTCGACACCGTCGATGACGGCGTAGCGGTGCAGTTCATACAAGCGGGTAGCCTGACGCTTTGTTTCGACCAGCTTGAATGCGTAGTAATTCCGCATGTCGCGGGCACGAACAGCCCAGCCGACCGCGCCCGTTTCAATTTTGGCGTCGAAATCAAATCGATAGCTTTCCAGGTTCAGCGTGTCCTCGCGCAACGCCATCCCGTTCACGCGGAACAGTCCGCCCGGATCGAACGTCATCGAGCCTTCGCTGATCCATTTTTCCGCTCCCTGTTCGAAATCGTCGACGATAAAGAACGCGGCGCGTTCGCGGATTGGTTGTGTGAACGTGCTGATCGCCACTTCGATTCTGGCTGCGGCGCTTTCGATGTGGTCGCTGAACCAATCCCGCCACGGAGCGTTGAGAGTGCTGACGAAGACTGCGACCATGATGGCGACCATCGCCTGCGAGAAGCGCCGGCCGAGGAAGAACTGCTGAATCGCCCGCCAGGTGCGCAGGGACCCCGTCCTGGCGGAGTCCCGAATCGCGATGGTTGAGTCGTAGAACGGATCGTCTTCCAATTCGGGTTTTTCAGAAACGCTCAGGTCGTTTTCGACTGCCACTTCGGACAGGTCTCTGGCGAAAGGCCACAAAGTTGCTGCTGCGCCGGTCTTCAAGCTGGCGGCGGCGGGCGATGCGTCATGCATCGCCAAGGGCTGGATGGCTTCGTCGGCGTCTTTTGCTAGCTTGGCGACTGCCTGCTGCGTTACGGGAAGCGCAACCTCGGACCTGCTCTCGAACGGTACGCTCTTCATCTGGTCGGGCCGCAATAGACCGGCTTGGAGAAGGTTGCGGGCGTGCAGATGCTCTAGGAGGAAGGCCTCAGAGGTCAATGCTCGCTGCATTCCCTTCGGCTCGATGGCTCCAGTGTAGCCGCCTAGCGCCGCTACCGACTCCGGGCCAAGATGAAGCGGCGCCTCCGCCATGGCGGTCTTCAATTCCACACCGGCGATATGAGTGTACCCTGCTAGACCGGTTTGGACGAGTTTCAGGGGCTTTAGCTGGGCTATCCTGACGACAGAAAGCCGCGACTGAACTGGGTTGAGCTGAGAGACGGAGATCGACAGCGGAAGGCCCTCGGCGACCGGTTCCATACCGACCAAACTCCGGATCTCTTGGAAGCGGTAGCGGTTGCGGCGGCGGGAGCGTTCTTTCATGGAGCTTTTGCCAGAACCGCTGAGGCGTACCTTCAATGCCGGGATGAATGCGGCGGTGGGCACATGATTGCCGTGAGCAGAACCGTCAACTAAACTCTGTCCGTGTTTTTCCATCTGACCTAGACTGGCGTTCTGATTGATGATAGTATTTACTGCCATCCCTGTTCAATTGGTTAGATCCCGTATGCCGTCTTAGTACTATTGGGTGGGTACCTCCACAATTGATAGACCCGGCCTCAGAACCCCGATTGGCGGCGTCGGGACGGGGACGATCAAACAACGAGCTCCCATTCGCCAAAAACAGCTCCGTTTCTTTTCTTTGTGGCTTGTCCCACAGTCGGAAATGGGGTCGTCTCTGACGGCTTCCGGCCCATTGCTTCAGCGTGTTATGTCCTTTTTTATCATTCACATCGGTTCAGGTTAGCGACTCAGTGAGTCTATCTTTCCGGAAGAGGAGCCGCCGCTTTGGTTTTCGAATAAGAAAACGCCCCCTTTCCCGGCCACAGCGAAATCCAGGTCCCCATCTCCATCGATATCAGCCACCCGAATCTGCATCCCTGTCCCAACCCGGCCCCCGTAGTGGATCAAGTGCCGGACCCATTCCCATTTTTCCTCGGCCTTAATTTTTTCGTACCAATACAGCCCTAAAGGCTCACGTCCGCCGGGATCATGGCCGTTGTGCGCGAATAAACGCTTACCCGTGATCGGCTCAGGCCGCCCATCACCGGTCAGATCGGCTATCGTCATGGCATGTGCCTGAGACCAAGCGTCGTCGATCATCTTCTTTTCCCAGTTTCGAGAGCCATCGTCGCCGCGAGTCTGCTTCATCCAAAACACACCATAGTCATGGGCCATGTTGGTCACGATGTCATTGACCCCGTCCAGATCCACGTCGTGGACGTACATGAACCCCGCTTTATACGTCAAAGTCCGTCAACTAAATACCCCATCAACGTCAAAGTCCGGATGGTGCTCCCACGGCGCCTGGCGAGGATCTTCGGGAGCCTCTAGCCATCCCTTAGGCGTTAGGATGTCATTGCGCCCGTCACCGTTGACAGTCACCTGAGCCGATGCCGGGCCGTGGCTTTGGGGACTCACCTCGTGCTTGATCCATTTTGCGCCAGCGCCCTTTCCTTGGATCTCATACCAGGCGGTCACGCCATCTGGGGGAGCAACTCACGCGCCTTCCCGTCGTTGTCCATATCGACCAGAAAGGCGAACTCCACATTGGCGTCCTGGTCGATGAGATGCTCCTTCCAGCCGCCGATTCCCTGGCCTGGGTTTTCAAACCATGCGATCCGCCTTGAACCCCAAGAAACACTAACGATGTCGGTCGCCCCGTCGCCATTGACATCAATCGGCAGATCGCTGAAGTTGTCAATATAGTTCCGAAAGAAGTTGAAGGAGCGGAACCGATGCTTGGTCTACTTGGGCCCCTCATACCAGCTCTCACCCGCGATGATGTCAGCGTGGCCGTCGCGATTCAGATCCGCGAAAGCGCACGTCTCGTTTCGTCCCACATCGAGGGCGTGCTTTCGAAACGGCATTTCATCCGACACCTGGGCGAGAGCGGGCGCGGTCAGGACCCCCGCCAGTACAAACCGAGTCAAACCTTTCAGAACATTATCTAGCATGAACACCCCGGCGTGGCGCACGTATTCCTGCCTGCCCGGTCGCCATTTCGTGGCTACGTGCCCCGGGTCAGCCAAAGCTCAGGAAATGCAATCTGGCTTAAAACCATCCGCAAAATCCGCGAAATCCGCGAACCCAATCCGGAGTTTGCCTCGAGAATTTGGCAGCCACTCAGTCCCGCGGTTCGGTCACGCAGTGGCTCTCGTACGCCTCTTTGAGCGTCCTGGAGATCTCGTTGGGGTCGCGGCCCTCAATCTGGTGACGATGCAGCATGTAGATGGGCTTGCCGTCCCGGAACAGCGCCACCGAAGGCGAAGAAGGCGGATACTCGGAGAGAATATCCCGAACGCGCGCCACCGCCGCCACATCACCACCCGCGAACACGGTAGCTACCTTATCCGGACGCGGGCCGGATTCGAGCGACTTCAGCACACCGGGCCGGGCCGATCCGGCGGCGCATCCGCAAACGGAATTCACCACCATAAGAACGGTCCCGCTACCGGGGCTCAGAAGCTCATCCACCTGCTCGGGCGTGCGGGTTTCGATCACGCCGTTTTGCGAAAGCTCCGCCCTCATTGGAGCCGTAAATTGTTCTGGATAGACCATCGTTTGCTTCCCTCCTTCTCCCTTGGAAACATCTTACCAATAGTGGAAGCGTGACCAACTCATCCCTAATCCTCCCTGAGGCGCTGGAGGGCGTCCGGCCCTGTTCAAGCAAGAAGCTGCGTTTTGAGCGCCGTGTCGTCCGGGTAGATGCTGCCACTGTAGCCGTAGACATGCGCATGCAGGTCGATCCGGCCGTCCTTGATTCCTACATCCAGAACGCCGTCGAGCTCGTTTCCAGGATCGATAACGTGCCCGCCCTTCAAAATCAGATCGTATTGCTGGGCCGCGAGCGGTGACAAGCCCAGCAAGGAATGAGGAACAACAAAGGCAGCATCGCTAAGACCTCTGAGTCAGGATTTCTTTGACTCGCGCGCCAACGATGACGTCTTCGCCGGGACGCAGCATCCACATCGAGATGCGGAGCCGGCCCTCGCCGATGCGCGACACAGCGACGGGCGGGTCGCCCGCCAGTAATTTCTCGTGGGCCTCGTGGGAGCTGGTCCCCACGGCAGCTTCGTCCCATTTGACCATGACGTGCGGGACATGGTTCGCCAGGTCTGGGACGTGTTTTTCGCAAGTGACGCCCGATACTTCGCTCAGAGCCTCTATCACGCGGGCGGCGCGCTGGTCCAGCTCGCGGCGTTCGGCTTCGTGGTCGGCCTTCAGATAGCGCTCGACGGCGGCGACCAGACCCGCGATCTCTTCCTTGCCAACCTTCATCCCGCGCCCGATGCCGCCGTGGGGGCTGATGGTCTTGCGGGCCGCCTCGATCAGGTCACGCCGGCCCAGCAACAGACCGGAGCCCTGCGGGCCCAGCAGCCCTTTGCCGCCGGAGAAGATCACCATGTCGAATCCCTCCTCGACGTAGGTGTGAAGGCGTTCAACAGGCGGGACATCGGCCGCTGCGTCGTTCATCGTCGGGATGCCGTTGGCCTTCGCGACTTCGATAAACTCGGCGCGCTTGACTTGTCCCCGCGGGTCGGCCTTGTTGAGGAAAAACATCATGGCCGTGCGGTCGTTGATCGCCTTCTCCATCTCTTGGCGGTTTTCTACCCAAACGGTCTTTGTGCCGGCGACATGCATTTGCGCTTCATAACCGCTGCGATGCGCCTCTTGCTGGATGATTTCGTTCTTCATGCCGCTTGTATCGGGAAGCGACCGAAGCTTTTCGTCGTCTCCTTGGGTCACGGCGGCCGCCGTGCCGCAGGTGATGGCCGAGGCGGCGCCGCATGAGATCATCGCTCCGGGGACGCCAATCAGCTTCGCAATGTGATCGCCGGCTTTCTGCTGCAGTTCGCGAAACGGTACGAAGTGCTTCGACGCCGCGACCATGGCATCGATAACTTCGGGCGGCATGATGGAGCCTCCCAGATTGGTTACGGTCCCGACGCCGTTGATCACCGGGGTGAGACCCAAGCGGGAATAGAACTCCTGGGATGACGAACGCTCTTGTAACTCAGCGTTGCCGCCGCACGAGGATGCGGCTGCCGCGGCGGCAACAGCGCCGCTGGCGAGCACCTGGCGACGGGAGATGGGGTTGGACATAAGGGCCTCCTTGAGTGGGTTAAGTCTAGTTTGCCACGAAACTTATCCCCGTGCACGCGGAACTTGCCTATAATCGATGGCGTCGAGACAGGAGGCTTCTCATGCTTGCAACACGACGCCGATGGCTCCAGGGCGCTTGGGCTGGTTCACTGAGCGGACTCGCGCCGTTCTCAGCCGCGGCCGCGCGGCCGAAACAAACGGTTTACGAAAAGCTTGGCTTGCGGCCGCTAGTCAACTTTCAGGGGACGATTACAGCGATTGGAGCTTCCAAGCAGTGGCCCGAGCTTTTCGAGGCGCAAGCGGAAGCGGCCCGCGAGTATGTCGTCCTGGAGGAACTTCAAGAAGCGATCGGGGATCGTCTGGCCGCCCTGATGGGAACCGAAGCGGCCATGGTGTCGAGCGGCGCCGCGGGAGCGATCGCGATCGGCGCCTACGCCTGCATCGCCGGGAATGACCGCGAAAAGATCAAGCGCTTGCCCAACATGGACGGCATGAAGAACGAGGTGATCATCCAAAAGATTCACCGCATCTCTTACGATCATGCTGTTCGCGGATCGGGCGCGAAGATCGTCGAGGTGGAAACGCTGGACGATCTCAAGCAGGCCATCAACCCCAACACGGCAATGATGTATTTTCTGCCCGGCAACACCAACGACCGCGAATGGGGAGACGACTGGATTTCTCTCGAGGACACGCTGAAAGTCACCAAGCCCGTCGGCGTCCCCGTGCTGGCCGACTGCGCGAATCTGCTGCCTCCTTGGGACAACATTCCCAAGATCGCTAAGTCCGGCATTGACCTGCTGGCGCTTTCCGGCGGCAAGCATACGCGCGGGCCGCAGTGTTCGGGAATTCTTGCAGGCCCCAAGAGCCTGATCCGGTCCGCCTGGCTTAACTCCAACCCGCACTCGGACTCGAACGGACGTCCGATGAAAGTCGGCCGCGAGGAAATGGTTGCGCTTTGGCTCGCCTGCGAGAAGTATGCCGCTCTCGACTTCAAGCAGATCGACAAACAGAGCGAACGGCAAGCTGCCCGGCTCGCTCGAGAGCTGAAGAAGATCCCAGGGATGAAGGTTTCGAAAGAGCCGTTCTCGCGGATGCGCCGCGTTCACCGCGTAATCGCTTCGTGGGATGAGCAGGCGCGCGGTCTCACTGCGGCACAGGTCAGTGAGCAGCTCATGGAAGGCGAGCCGCGGATCGCCACCGGGCTTGCGAAACCGCAGGGCATCCAGTTCACCGTGTTCATGAATGAACCCGGCGAGGAGAAGCTTGCCGCCGAACGCATGCGCCGGATTTTCGGGTAGGAAACGGGTAGAGAGGTGATCAACATGCGGATTACGCGCAGACAGTTAACCGGGATGGAGATTGCTCGCATGCCGGTCAAGTGAATCGCTTGAGGAGGCGCCGTTAATCGACTAGCCCGAGGGGTGATTCCCGTTTTCCCAGGGCCGCAGGCTGTACTACCCCATGTTTGCCAAAAACATCTGTAAGTGATTGAAAACACGGGAGCGGGGTTCCGGGTGTGCCACTACATGCGGGGTTTTCGGTCGGGGCCGCCCGGCGGCGTGCGGTCGCGGATCCCCAGTGCCTGCAGCACTTGTTGGGCGCGCCGCGTCCCCTGCGTCACCAGCCGCTTGGCGCCGCCGTCGGGCAACTCCAGATCCAGCAGCTGCACCGTCGCCAGCGCCCCCAGCGCCTCCTCGGCGGACAAGTCCATGCCCGCTTGTTTCAGTTTCCGCCCGTGACTTGGTGAACTCTTCCACCAGTAATTTGTTCAACAGTTTCTGCACCTTGTGGTTGAGAAACTCCGAGCCGTTGTCGCAATGAAAGCCCCGGATGCGGAAGGGGAATTGATGCAGCATCGCCTCTAAAACCGGCAATAAATGGGCCTCGGAGATGGTTTCGCAACAGCCCACGACCTGCCATTGCGTGACCGTGTCGACGGCATGGATGTGGTAAATCCCCTTGCGCGAGGCGTTGTCGCCCTGATGCACGGTGTCGACCCGCAAGAAGCCGGGCTGGCCGTGCGGCTCGGGCTTGCGGCGCTCGCCGATACTCACCCCCGAAGAGCGGGTCTGGGTGTAATGGACATGGTGTTCGCGATAGGCCCGCGTGCGCCGCAAGTTGTAGATATGAGAGGCCGAGATCGAGGCCAGTCGTTCGTATTTGGCCCGGCGGTGGACCTTGAATTCGCGCTCGAGGATGCGGCGCAGGGCCGCAGCCGAGAGGCCTTCGTGAGCGCCATCGGTCTGGGCCAGCAGCTTGATATCGGCGGGCGTATAACGGCGCGGGAAGCGGCGCCGCCGCGAGGCTTGCGGCTCGATGACGCCGCGCTCGCGCCAGCGGGCGATCAAGCGGGTGATTTGCGCCACGCTGAGGCCGCTGATCTTGACCAGATAGCGGCGCGCGATTCCCTTGTCTTTTCTTGACAAACCCAGGTACTTTTGAGAGCGCAAGACGCCTTCGAGAAGGCCATAAATCTGCTTGCGGCCGGTACCGGCGAAGCTGAGATTGTTGCTGGCGCTGAGAAACTCTGGCAGCTCGGCCAGGGTGAGACGTTCGGCATGCTGCATGGTGACTTGCATTCACCCGCATTGTGCCCTGTCCCGACCTGATCATCTTCAGGCTCATCTTGTGTTGGAAACACTCCCCCCTTTCAGGCTCATCTTGTATTGGACAACTCTCACAAACACAGACGCGGCTGTGAGCCCGCCGAATGGGTCAGCAGCACCCACTCGCAGCGTCATGCCTAACCGGCGAGTGCCTCGCCACGGCCCCTCCAGCCGACCCGCCCCAACCGGACATTTCTACTTGGCAACGATTAGGACATTTCTACTTGGCGTTGACACGCGCCAGCGCAGGCCTTGGCAACGCACTTGGAATGTGCTCCACTGATACCATGCTGATCCGCCGGATTCCCCTTCTTGCCCTGCTTCTCGCCCTATGCGCTTCGGCGCAGGTTCGCTTTACACAAAGCGAAGGCCAGATTGTCATCGAGATCGACGGCCAGCCGTTCTCGACCTTCTACTTTGGCGGCGACGCGCCGAAACCCTATCTGCACCCGCTCCGCGCAGCCGACGGCGCGATCGTTACACGCGGCTATCCGATGGAGAATATTCCGGGCGAAAACCACGACCACCCGCATCACCGCGGCCTTTGGTTTACCCATGGAGATGTCAACGGCTACGATTTCTGGGGGAACGAATTCACTCAGCAGCCGCGATCCAAAAAAGGGATCGTTCGCATGACCGATATCCGGCACAAAGCCGGGAAGGCCGGCGGAACAATCTCGGGCACATTCGAGTGGGCGGAGCCCGGCGGCGAGGTCTTGCTGACCGAAGAGCGCGAAATGGTTTTCCACTCCGGATCAGCCAATCGGCTCGTCGATTTCGACCTGAAGCTCACCGCCGGTTCAAAGGCCGTGAAGTTCGCGGACACGAAGGAGGGAACTTTCGCTGTCCGCCTGGCCACCGAGCTGGAGGAGAATCGGCCGGAGGTCACCGGGATTCCCAGAACCGGGCGCATTCTTTCATCCACCGGCAAGGCCGGAGAGATGCAAGCGTGGGGGAAACCGGCTCCTTGGGTCGACTACAGCGGCTCGCTCAAGGGCAAGAAATTCGGCGTCGCCATCTTCGATCACCCCAGCAACCCGAAGCATCCCACGCATTGGCATGTCCGGGCCTACGGCTTGTTCGCGGCCAATATCTTCGGCGAGCACGATTTCTACCAAGACCCCTCGCGCGACGCCGGCATTACCCTCGAACCCGGCAAGTCCTTGCACTTTCTTTACCGGGTCGTGATCCACCCCGGCGACGCAAAGCAGGCGAACATCGCGAAACTCTACGACAACTACGTGAAAGCCGCCCAGTAGGCAGAAAATTCGGGAGCCATCAGAGCCGCGACCGTAAGAGAGCGGTTACTGCTGCAACGCGCGGCATCCGGCGGCGGCCACGCGACCGTAAGGGAGCGGTTGCCGCTTCGACGCGCGGCATCCGGCGCCAGCCACGCTCCCCGTTGACGTACCGCCCCATTGTGGCCGATAATCCAGCCACCACCCTTCAACTGCCATGAAAAAACTACTCGTCCTCTTGCTCGCCGCGGTGCCAAATCCCTGAAGGAAACCGGGGACAGTTTCCTATTTCCGAAGGTATGCGGATCGACCATCTCACTGACCGCCAGGCGAGAGCCGGCGATTGGATGGAACGGTCAGCCGGCCCGGGCCGGCGCGCGTAGCGCCTGCCTGACGCTTACCGCTACCGTGCGCGAGCAGAGCAGACCAGACAACTACATCGTCCGGCGGCTTGTGTCGCCCGATTCGAATCCGCACTCAAAAAGCCTGGTGCCTCCGCCAGGTTCAGGTTCGATCACTTGAACACAAGCTTTAACTTGGCCCGCGCCTGATGATTGAAATTTGATGATCGCAATGATCCCCAAGCCGACCGAGAGCGTGATGTCTTCAAAGGAGGAGGTCAGCGGCGCCAGTATCAGCGGGGCGCCGGGTAGAATCGTGTCTTCGAAGTTGGTCAGGTCCAACAGAAGCACTTGGACGCCGATCGGCCTGCGCCCAACGTTGCTGACCGTGACCCGCACTTTGTCGCCCATTTCAGCGTGAAAGGAAGGACCGATGAGCACTCCGCGGCCGTTGATCGTTGCCGCGTTCAGGCAGAGGAGGCTGCTTGCTAAAACAATCAAGGCGCCGACGGCTGCGGCGCGACGGGTCGATCGGCTTGAAGAGTATCGTGTATGCATGTGGTTTGTCTCCTTGTCCAGGATTTCCGTTCTGTCTGTCCTCGGGAAATAGGGACGGAGCCCATGGTCATTTTGATCGTTCCCGGTGAGTGAAGTCAGGTACCTGGCACTTTTTCAATGATAGCAGCTAACCACTCGGGAGTGTAGCCTGTATTACTCAGCAATTGGCGAGGCGTGCGGTGCCACGAGGAGGAGACAAATCGGGGAAGTGCGCAAACCGACCCGCCAACAAACGAGCCGCCTTCACGTGGCTTGCTGTGCGGCCATTGACGAATCCACGTTGACGCGTACGCAGCGCTGAAAAGATCCTGGCGGCCATCCAGCCGCCATACGAGGGGCCGTTGACATACCGCCCCATTTTGGCCGATAATCCGGCACTGCCTTTCCAACTGCCATGAGAAAACTACTCGTCCTCTTGCTCGCCGCCGCCAGCCTGCTCGGCGCGGCGGAAAAGAAAATTGTCATCACCGGGACGTCCCGCCACTGGTGGGCCCTTAGCGACGAGGCCTTGCGGAATTTCCGCGAAGCCGCCGCCGACGCCAAGATTGTCGTGGTCCGGCCCGGCGAGAACTTGGCCGCCGAGGTCGTTGACGCGGATGCTGTCGTCGGCGGCATCTCGCGCGAGTTGTTTCCCACCGCGAAAAACCTCAAGTGGGTCCAAAGCTACAGCGCCGGCGTCGAGGCCTACGGCTGGCCGGAATTCCAGAACAGCGGCGTAGTGCTGACAAATTGCAAGATCGTTCAAGGACCCACCATCGCCGACCATGCACTCGGCATGCTGCTGGCGCTGACGCGGGGCCTGAACCGCTACATCTCGGGGCGATCCAAAGAGGAATGGAATCGCGACCCGGAAGGTCTGACGGAGCTCAAGGATATGACGGCCGTTGTCATCGGTGTCGGCGGCATCGGGTCACGCATCGCTCAGCGCGCGAGCGCTTTTGGCATGACCGTGATCGGCGTTGACCCGAAAGATATTTCGCCAAGTCCATTCGTGAGCAGGATTGTCCGGCCCGATCGCCTGGACACCGTTCTGCCCCAGGCCGACGTCGTCTTCGTTGCGGCGCCGCATACGCCGGCAAGCGAACACATGATGGGTCCCAAGCAGTTCGATTTGATGAAGAAGGGCAGCTTCTTCATCGCTGTCTCACGCGGAAAAATCTATGACACGCCTGCTCTGGTGAAAGCTCTCGACAGCCGCAAGCTGGCTGGAGCCGGGCTCGACGTCACCGACCCCGAACCGCTTCCCAAGGGCCATGCCTTGTGGAAATTCGACAACGTCATCATCACGCCTCACATCGCCTCGCAGTCGCCAGGCTCCCGCAAGCGCCGCATCGCCCTAATCAGCGACAACATCGCCCGCTTCAGCCGCGGCGAGCCGCTGGTCAACATAGTGGACAAGAAGAAGGGGTACTAGTGTAGTGCGTCAAGCGCGAGTTTCCTCAGCCCGTTTCAACGGGCTTCCCTCCCCACAACGGAAATCTATGAGTTGCGTCATTATTGGCGGACTACACTAGCACTAGCGCAACTGTCCAACTGTTTTCCTGACTCCCGCGGCATGTCCGTGCTGGCCCGGCTTTCAAAAAAAATCGGCAGCTCTCCGATTAATTGAATCCCATCGCCGTACTATTGCGTCCAATTCAATAGTTGCAAATCAGAACTTCGGAAAGTGGCCACGGACCGAACAATAGCAACGGATTCGCGATGAGAAGGAGAACGTCATGAAGAACGTATTTCGGAATTTCGCACTCACCGTCGCTCTCGGCCTGGCCACACTGCCTGCCGCGGCGGCGAACCATACGCAGCACCTGGCCCCGCTGGAGAAACAGGTCCGGCACGAGCTAATCACTATGCCGTACTACAGTCTCTTCGACAATCTGGTTTTCAAAGTCGAGGGATCTAAAGTCACTTTGTCCGGTCAGACGATTCGGCCGACCATCAAGAGTTCCGCCGAACGCCTCGTGGCCAGACTCGAAGGCGTTAGCAACGTCGACAACGAGATTGAGGTTCTTCCCGTTTCGTCCTACGACGACAATTTGAGGCTGCGCCTTGCACGCGCCATCTACACCAACCCAGTGCTGGACCGCTTTGGACTGCGCTCGGTCCCCGGCATTCACATCATCGTCAGGAACGGCAACGTGACGCTCGAAGGCGTCGTCGCCAACGAAGCTCAGAAGAATGTCGCCTACCTGGAAGCGAACGGCGTGAGCGGCGCCTTTTCGGTGACCAACAATCTGCGCGTCGAAAATTCGAAGAAAGGATAACGCGCTGCCTAACTAAGCCGCTGTGAGCGCGGCACAACTCAGGCCCAGACAGCGCTCGAAAGTGAGCCTGTCTGGACCCTTTCTATTTCGTAGCGACACGCACATAACATCGGTACGTCGGCGCAGAGGCGCGGACAGAAGTCCGCGCTCAGCCGCCGAAAGCGGCCCCCCAAACCTAGCCCGCATTTCTCACCGCCTGACGGGCGAAGCACGCGATAGGCCCGCCATTACTTCGTTGCGCTTGCTCGCCGTGCTCAACGTACTGTCACGTACGCCTCCGCTCGTCAAGCGGCGCGCGCCTCGTACTGACGGGCCTCTCACGCACTTCGCCTCGCCACGCGGTGAGAAAAGCGGGCTAGTTCAAACCGCCGACCTTGAGTCCGTTTCAGTAAGCGCAGGCCCTACCGCGGGTACGGGTGCCCCCGCAAAATCGTAAACGCCCTGTAGATCTGCTCCGCGAGAATGACCCTGGCCAGCTCATGTGGCAGCGTCATCTTCGAAAGCGAAATCAGGCGGTCCGAGCGGGCCCTGAATTCGTCGGAAAACCCCTCGGCGCCTCCCACGAAAAACGCCGTTTCTCGGGTGGTCTTTTCAAGAAAGGCAGCTAACTCCCGGGACGTCAGCTGCTCCCCAGCCGGGTCGAGAACGACCTTGAAAGCCCTTCCATAAGCCGCCGCGGCCTTCTCGTCCTTCAACTGCACCATCTCGAACTTGCAGTAGTGCTTGATGCGGCCGGCGTACTCCTGGGCTAGCAGGTTCGCTTCCCGGCTGCGTGGCTTGCCGATGAAAAGCAGTTGAAGATTCACGGCGTTTCTTGGGATAGCCCCGGCAGGAAGAGAAACGCTACGCTGCCTCGGGTACGGGAATTCTTGGGGCGTTCCTCCAGAGCCGCTCGAGGTCGTAATACTTTCGGGCCTCCGGCGAAAGGACGTGGACAACGAAGTCACCGTAGTCCATCAGAATCCATTCGGCGTTCTGAAATCCCTCGATGCCCGCGGCCCGAACGCCTTCTTGCTTGAGAGTTGTCTGGATCGCGTCGCTGATGGCCTGGTTTTGGCGGGTGTTCGCTCCCGAGCAAACCACGAAAGTATCGGTGAAAGAGCTGACCTTGCCGATGTCAAGTACGACGACGTCTTCGGCTTTCTTTGATTGCGCGGCTTGAACCGCTATTTCCCACTCACTCATGCAACTACGGCAGACTACCCAACTATCTTACCCCTTCCGCCGCGGGGACGATAGAATTAAAGTTCGCCATGTCAGGCTGGCTTTGCAGATCGTTGCTGCTTCTGATTTCGGGTTGCGTCGCGGCTCTGCCAGCCGCCGATCCGATCGTCGCGAAAAACGAGTTGGCCCGGGTCAAGGCGCTCGTGGACGCCGGCGCTCTTCCCAGAAACGCACTGGCTAGGGCCCGGGACAACCTCGAAAAAGCCGAGTTGCAACAGATCATCCGCAAGACTCTGCTGAATACTGGCTTGACCGAAGCCGGGATTCCCGAGATGTTGCGGGCGGTCACGGCCGTGCGTGACTCGGCCCGCGCCAAACTCGACGCCAGCCTGCGCTTGGTGGAAGAAGGCGCCCTGCCCGTCAACCAACTCAAAGAATTGAGAGAAGACACGGAGTTTGCCGAAAAGCAGTACGAGCTAGCCCACTCGCGGGCCAAGATCGTGAAGGAAATGGCCGCCATGGCGCGAGCCGAGCAGCGGTTCAAGGAACTCGAAGAAGAAGAGCTGGCCTTCTATTCAGAGGGAAGCGTCACCTTTTGGGAGCGGGACTTGCCTTCGATCGGCGCGATCTTCTTCCAGCAATTCGGGGTCGCCCTTCCGATCAGCGCTCAGGGGGAAACCGAGGTGCACCGCTCGCTGGGATTCGACCACCGCGACCGGGTCGACGTCGCCCTGCATCCCGATGACGAAAAAGGCTTTTTTCTCATCAGCCTGCTCGAAACATGGGGTATCCCCTATATCGCCTTTCGAAGCGCGGTTCCGGGGCAGTCCACCGGAGCCCACGTCCATATCGGACCCCGCAGCGAGCGCATCCCGCCTAAATAGGGGCAGAATAGGCGGTACGACCCTTTGGGAGAACAGGCAAGCGTCAGCAAGCGTCACTCGCACCCTACCTGAGCGAGTTCGATTTCAGGTATATGACTCCCGCAACGTGACCGACGCCGGACGCTTGATCATAACCCTAGCCGGAGTCGATGGGAGGCGGTTTACATACCGGGACTCATTCGTAAGATATTGAAAATAAAGACCTAACGTAAAGTTTCGGATGTCTGACTCATCGATTGATTTCCTCAGGCCCCCCTTGACATTTGCTATGAAAATGTCTATTATCATTACATAAGTGCTCACCGAGGTTCTCGACAACGGGAACCGAGGTAACTATCAGCACTGGCCTCCTCCTTTTGGGGGAGGTCAGTAGGAGTAGGCCACCCGTTGGGTGGCTATTTTTTTGGGGCATGCATTCATGGGACAATGCGCAATCTTCATAGACGGCGGCTATCTAGCCAAAGTCCTGGAAAACGATTTCGGTCGTCCGTTCTTGGACTACCAGAAGCTAAGCGATAAACTTGCCCACCCACATGAAAGGTTGCGCACATATTACTACGACTGTATGCCGTACCAGAGTAACCCGCCGACTCTGGAGGAGAGACAGCGGCATAGCTCAAAATCGAAGTTTATGCACGCTCTCACCAGAGGTGTGCAGCGTTTCCAGTTTCGACAGGGCAGGCTGAGAAAAAGTGGCAGTGGTCAGTTCGAGCAGAAACGAATCGACGTTCTCCTTGCAATTGACATGGTGCGCTTGTGCTCCAAGAAGCAGATCGGCACTGTTATTCTCATTGCTGGTGACTCGGATCTGGTTCCGGCGGTCGAGGCATGCAAGGAAGAGGGCGCGATTGTACAGCTTTACTACCGAAAGCGCTCCGTCTCTGACGAGTTGCTGAATGTATGCGATGAACGCTATGAAATTAACGAAACTCTGATCGATCTGACAGAAGCGAAGCAATAATTAGTCAAGCATACGATTCGTTTCGGGCGTTGCCACCACACCCGAGCGACCACGACTATGCCGTGACGACTCCGGATTTGGAGGGCCACGAGTTTGCGTGCCTCCATTCTTGTTAACGTCAGGCTTCAGAGTCCTTTTTGTACGGTTTCATCGCGGGAGAATCTCATGTCGAATCCATTGAAACACCTCAGCGCAACGATTACTGACGGGCGCGACCGGGCGCCGGCCCGTTCCATGCTGAAGGCGATCGGCTTTACCGACGACGACCTCGCCAAGCCGATCGTGGGCATTGCCAACACATGGATCGAGACGATGCCGTGCAACTTCAACCTTCGCGACCTGGCGGTTCACGTCAAGGAAGGCGTTCGCGCCGCCGGCGGCACTCCCATGGAGTTCAACACGATCGCAATCAGTGACGGCATCACGATGGGCACCGAAGGCATGAAGGCCTCGCTGGTCAGCCGTGAGCTGATCGCCGATTCGATTGAGCTCACCGGCCGCGGCTACCTGTTCGACGCCATGATCGCCCTGGTCGCTTGCGACAAAACGATTCCCGGCGCCGCCATGGCTTTGGCGCGCTTGGATATACCCTCCGTGCTGCTCTACGGCGGATCGATCATGCCGGGAAAATTTCAGGGACGAGACGTGACGATCCAGGACGTTTTCGAAGCCGTTGGCCGTCACGCGGCCGGCGCCATGAGCGATGCGGAATTGCTCGAGCTGGAGAACGTTGCTTGCCCCGGCGCCGGCGCATGCGGCGGACAGTACACCGCCAATACGATGGCGACCGTGATGGAAGTGATCGGGATCTCTCCCATGGGCAGCGCCAGCGTGCCGGCCACCGACAAACGCAAGGACGCCGTCGCCTACCGTGCCGGCGAAATCGTCATGGAAGCGTTGAAGAACGACCTGCGGCCTAGTCACATTTTGACTCGCAAGGCATTTGAAAACGCTATCGCCAGCGTGGCCGCCACGGGAGGTTCCACCAACGCGGTTCTTCACCTGCTCGCGGTCGCGCGCGATGCCGGAGTCGATCTGTCGATTGACGACTTCGATGAGATCAGCCGCCGGACTCCCCTGCTGGTTGACCTCAAGCCCAGCGGAAGGTATGTGGCGGCCGACGTCGATCGTGCCGGCGGGATCCAGCTCATCGCCCAACGTCTGGTCGAAGGAGGCTACGCCGACGGATCGCAGATGACGGTTACCGGCAAGACCCTTGCGGACGCCAGCGCCGGCGCCGCCGAAGCCGAAGGGCAAGACGTGATCCACGCATTGTCAGACCCGATCAAGCCGACCGGCGGGCTGGTGATCCTCAAAGGCAACTTGGCCCCCGACGGCGGGGTGCTCAAGGTAGCTGGGCACGGGCGCGACACTCACCGCGGTCCGGCGCGCGTATTCGACCGCGAAGAAGATGCCATGCACGCGGTGACGAATGACGAAATTCAGCCCGGGGACGTTATGGTGATCCGCTATGAAGGCCCCGCTGGCGGGCCCGGCATGCGCGAGATGCTGGGCGTCACCGCGGCGATCGTCGGCAAGGGTCTGGGAGAAAGCGTTGCGCTGCTGACCGACGGCCGGTTTAGCGGCGCCACCCGCGGGCTGATGATCGGCCATGTCGCCCCCGAAGCAGTTCGCAGGGGGCCGATTGCCGCCGTCCAGGAAGGCGACATCATTGTGATCAATGTAGACGGCCGCCGCCTCGATGTCGAGCTGGATGAAGCAACGATCGAGCAGCGGTTAGAGGGCTGGCAGGCCCCTGAGAGCCGTTACAAGAGCGGTGTGTTCGCCAAGTATGCGGCACTGGTGTCATCCGCCGCCCAGGGGGCTGTCACCCAGCCCCCGTCTTAATGGCGCACCGCGGGTTTTCGACGACCCCTTTTTCGCCGAGCAAGGGGCATGAAAACCGAGCTTTCGTGAACAGAGCCGCGCCCGCAAGGGTGCGGTCCAGTCTCGTAGTGACCGAGGCCCAATGGGATGGCCGACGCGCCTCCCACTCTCGACCGCACCCTTGCGGGCGCGGCTCTGTTCAAATATCTTTGGCTAGAGATAGTTCTCTGACAACCATTTCGTGGTTAGATCAAAGGCCTGCTCCGGGGTGTCGGCGAAGTGAAGGAGTTCGCGGTCGCTCGGGCTGATTGTACCGGCTTCCTCCATGACATCGAAGTTGATCAACTTCTCCCAGTAGTCGCTGCCGTAGACAAGCACCAGGATCGGCTTCCGAATCTTTTGAGTTTGCACTAGGGTGAGAACTTCCATCAACTCGTCCAGTGTCCCGTAACCGCCCGGAAAAACAATCAAGACCTTCGCCATGTAGGCGAACCAGAGCTTCCGCATGAAGAAATAGTGAAACTGAAATGACAGCTCGGGGGTGATATAAGGATTCGGCTTCTGCTCCTGCGGCAGCGTGATATTGAAGCCGAGCGAGCGGTCTCCGGCCTCGCTCGCGCCACGGTTGGCGGCTTCCATGATGCCGCCACCGCCCCCTGAACAAACCACAAAGCGGCGCCCGTCGCGCGACAGATTCATGGACCACTTCGCGAGCATCGAAGCCAGACGCCGGGCCTCTTCGTAATAGCGGCTGGAGGCCTGCAGCCGCTTTGCCTGGCGGACCTCATCGGCTGTGTTCGCTTCAGCGACGCGGCGGCCGGCGGTCTCGGCGTCGCAAAACCGGGCGGACCCGAAGAAGACGATCGTATCTTTTACTTTCTGGCGCTGGAGGCGGCTTTGGGGCTCCAAATACTCCGACAGAATACGGAGCGTCCGGGCGCTCGTGCTGTTGAGGAAGTCCAAGTTTTGGTAGGCGGTTTCAGGCGTTTTGCTCATTGCAGTCGGGCCTCCGTTGGACCCACTCTTGTCCAAATTAGCGACGCGTGGAAGATCCCGCTCCAACCACATCTAAGTCGAACCGGGACTCGCTCACCTAAGCTTACTATCGGATCGTTTCCATTGTGGCTTTCCCGCCTCGAAGGGTGGGGGCTCGAAGCGTGGGGAATGGATTCGAGCTCCCCGCGCCTCTTACCACTCGGGGCTTGCGCCTGGCCTCCGGGGGCCGGACTTCACTTTCCATTCTCTGGGAGGGGGGCCGCGCTTAAGACTTTCGCCCTGGACATCCGATCTGGAAAACGTAGCCTCTCGCATATGCCCGTAACTGAAACCTCCTCGACCCCGGTGGCCCCCAAACCGGCACGGATCCGCGCTGCTATCCAAAGCCTGCAAGAGTTGCCCGGCTGGTTCCCCACAGTTCAGAAAGTCCTCACATTGGCCGTCGATCCAAGAGCGGACCCCTTTCAGCTCGAAGTCGGCTTGACCGTGGAGCCGTCGGTCGCTTCCCGCGTGCTGGTACTGGCAAACTCGCCCTATTTCAGTGCTGAGCCGGCCGCCGAAACCATTCCAGAGGCAATCTCGGCCCTGGGCCACAAACGGCTGCGGGAGCTGCTGCGTCTCGTGCTTGTGTCCGGATTGCTCGACTCGCTCGCAAGCGACGGTCCGGTGATGGAAGAAATCCGCAAGATGTCGAGGGCCACAGCGGCCGCCGCATACCGAATCGCGCTGAGCTCGGATTGCGGCGATGCGGCCGAACTGCTCGGCGTGGGACTGCTGCATCCGGCGGCCGACTTTGCCCTGGCGCGCCTATTCCCCGAGAACTATGCCGCGATGCTGGAGCTGTTTGGAACCATGCCCACGAAAGAAGCCGAGCGCATCGCATTCGGGATGGAAGTGCCCGAAATCGGCCGCTGGCTGGCGGAAGGATGATCATTTCCAAGAATTTATTCGGAGGCAGCGGAAAACTGGCCTCACCCCCTGCAACGCTCGTTTGAGCCGTCGCTGCGCCAACGCCTCTGCGCGGTCCACATCGCCGTCCGGCTCGCGGACGGGCTGATCGCGGGGTTGGATCTCGCCTCGCTCGACATCGATCGAACGATCTTAAGCGAGCTGAGGCTCGGCGCGGCGGCGATCGAAATGGTGTGGAATGAGCTCCCGGAAGAAGTCACGCGGCTCGATGAGATATTCAGCGCGGATGCGCAGGCTGTCGAGGGAGCCGGAGAAAATTCAGAGGGTTAACCCTGGCCCGATCCCAAGACGGCGCCGTTTCCAATGGCCGCGGGCCCTTTCGCGAGACCTTGCCGCCTCGCCAAAAGCGAACCAAACGTCGTATGGCGCTGGTGTTTCTGGGCGCGCTTTTACGCTTGCCGCGAGTGCCCAGAGTCACGGATGATTGAAGCTCTGGGCACGGAAGGAAGCTCGCGTATCAAGGAACAAAGCTGCCGATGGCTGCCGATTCGTCCTCGAAACTCTCGAAGACCGTGTAGAGCTTGGTGATCTGGAGCAGATCGTGCACCTTCTTCTGCACGTGGATCAGCTTCACCTTGGCGCCCTGGTTGGCGGCGCTAGTGTAACTCGAAACCAGCTCACCCAATCCCGAGCTATCGATGTAGCTGACGTCGCCAAGGTTCAGCAGGACATTCTTCTGTCCCTTGCTTAGCAATTCACGAACGGTGTCGCGCAACACGCCGGACCCCTCGCCGAGAGTGATCCTCCCGCTGAGGTCAACGATAGTGACACTTCCGACTTCGCGAACGTTGGTTATAAGACTCACTTGTTCCTCCTCCTTTTCTCTTGAACTGTCGGGCAGCCCCTTGACCATTACCACTTCAGTTCCGCCCCCGGTGGCGCGCCCGATGCTAATTTCATCAACGAAAGACCGCATCAGCAGCAGCCCCCGGCCCGACGTCCGCAGCAGATTCCCTTCAGCGAGCGGGTCCGGCACTTCGTCCGGATCGAACCCTTGTCCCTCGTCTAGAATGCTAATACTGAGCCGGCTTGGCTCGGAAGCAATGGTGAAGTAAACCGATTTCTCCCTACTATACCCGTTTCCGTGCGAGATCGCATTGGCCATGCACTCCCGAACCGCCATGCCCAACTGCTCGATCTCATCCGCTGGAATTTGTCTCTCCCGCGCCAGTTGCCGAACGATCAATTCCGCGGCCTCGACCGCATCTAGGTTGCTCTCGAGCTTGAGGCGAATGTGTCGAGGGTCGATCATGGAGCCGTGGCGGAATTTCCCAAGCCGCTGGCAAAAGAAAAACGAAACGATCGCACACCGCAGCCGGGAAAGTCAAGAAACGGAGTGCAAAAAGATGCGGGTCAGCCGCCGGCACTCTCCGTTGTCACGTTTCAGCCCGCCGGCAATCCACGGAACTCATACGCCCCAGCAGTAGTCCTCGACGGTCTTTTCCAGGCTTTTGTCGGTTTCCGCCAGCCGCAACAATTCCAGGCGCACCGAATCGACCAGCGCGTTCCAACTGGCTTCTAGCACGTCGTCCGATACTCCCACCGTCGTCCACACATTTTTGTGGTCGCGCCACTCGACCAGCACGCGCACTTTCGCCGCCGTCCCTTTGTTGGGTTCGAGCACTCGCACTTTGTAGTCGACCAAACGAATGTCGGCGATCTGAGGGTAGGTCAGCGACAGGCATTTCCGCAAGCAGCGCGCCATGGCGTCGAAGGGGCCGGAGGACTTCGCCGTCGCGGTGTGCAAGCCGTCCCTTGCCCGAACCGTCATTTCGACGCTGCACTCGGTCTGCTTGCCGTCCTTCTTCTCGCTAACTAAACGAATGTTCTCGATATCGAAGAAGAAATGATCGGGCTGCAGGACTTCCCTGACCAGCAGTTCAAAGCTGCCCTCGGCCGACTCGAGTTCGTAGCCCTCGTACTCGAGCTGCTTAATGCGGTCGAGCAACTCCCGGCGCGCCGAATCGTCGAGCAGTTCCTCCAGCCCCTTCTCCTTCAGCTTGTAGAAGATGTTGCTGCGCCCCGACAGGTCGCTGATCAGCACGCGGCGCCGGTTGCCGACCTTTTCCGGGTCAATGTGCTCGTAGGTCGAAGCCTCTTTGAGTACCGCGCTGACGTGAATTCCGCCTTTGTGCGCAAAGGCGCTGCGGCCAACAAAAGGCCGGTCATTCGGCAGTGCGAGGTTCGCGGTCTCGGCGACGAAATTCGCGGCCCCGGCCAAGTGCTCTAACCGTTCAGGTCCGATGGTCGTGTGGCCGAGCTTGAGTTCCAGAATCGGCAGAATCGAGCACAGGTTCGCGTTGCCGCATCGTTCACCGTAGCCGTTCATCGTCCCCTGAACGTGGGAAGCGCCCAGCTCGATGGCGGCTATTGCATTGGCGGCAGCCAGATCGGAGTCGTTGTGCGTGTGGATTCCGATCTCTCCATCGAAACGCTTTCGTACCTCGGCGACGATCTCAGCAAGCCGGTTCGTGACGGTGCCGCCGTTCGTGTCGCAAAGCACCAGAACATCGGCGCCCGCTTCCTTCGCCGCTTCCAGAGTCTTGAGGGCAAAATCAGCGCTTGCTTCGTAGCCGTCGAAAAAATGCTCGGCGTCGTAGAGAACTTCGCGGTCGTGCTCCTTGAGGTAGCGGACGGTTTCGGAGATCATCGCCAGGTTCTGGTCTTCTTCCACGCCGAGTGCTCGCTGGGTATGAAGCTCCCAGCTTTTGCCGAAGATGGTGATAACCGGTGTTTCGGCTTCGAGCAAAGCCAGCACGTTGGGATCGGCTTCCACCTTGTTGCGCGGATATCGCGTCGAACCGAAAGCCGCGATCCGCGCATGTTTCAGCTTGAGCTCTCCCGTCCTTCGGAAGAACTCTTTGTCACGCGGGTTCGATCCCGGCCAGCCGCCTTCGATGTAGTCGATGCCGAGCTCGTCCAACTTACGCGCGATCGCCAGCTTGTCATCCACGGAGAAAGATACGTTCTCCCCCTGAGTGCCGTCCCGAAGCGTCGTGTCATAAGTGAAAACTCTCATCGCTCACCTTCCCAGCGGGACGTGGCGCACGGTTCCGCCGTGGCCGCAAGCCCTAACGCGGACGAGCCGCAACCAAAGAGGGGAGCGTGGCCGCTGTCGGATGAGGCGCGTCGAAGCGGCTAACCCCTCCCTCACGGTCGGGGCTCTGAGTCTGGCTCCCGAATTTTCTGCCACGTTTGGCTCAAATTTCATGATGCAGGCACTAACGGTTGCGATCATCCAGCAACTGGAAGCATCCTCTAGCTCGCCGGAGCCTCTTTCTTCTTCTTCAAGAACGACATCATGCCGCGCAACTCGCCGCCCACCCGTTCGACGAGCTGGTTCTGCTGCTCCTGGCGCGTATCCAAGAACTTCCGCCGTCCTGCTTTGTTCTCGGCAATCCACTCTTCGGCGAATTTGCCGGACTGCACCTCGGCCAGAACCTGTTTCATGTTCTCGCGGACGTGCTCATCGATCACCCGCGGCCCGCGGCTGTAGTCGCCGTATTCCGCCGTGTCACTGACCGAGTAACGCATGTAGCTGAGACCGCCTTCGTAAATCAAATCGACAATTAGCTTCAGCTCGTGGAGGCACTCGAAGTAGGCAATCTCCGGCTGGTAGCCCGCATCGACGAGCGTCTGGAAGCCGGCGCGAATAAGCTCCGAGCAGCCTCCGCAAAGAACCGACTGCTCGCCGAAAAGATCGCTCTCGGTCTCCTCTTTGAAAGTCGTCCCGATCACGCCCGCTTTGAGGCAACCCAGCGCCAGCCCATAGGCCAGTGCCTGCTGTTTCGCCCGGCCCGAGGCGTCCTGATGAACCGCCAGCAGTCCCGGCACGCCCACGCCTTCGGTGAACAGCTCCCGGACGCGATGCCCCGGCGCCTTCGGTGCAATCATCGAAACATCGACTTCCGCCGGCGCTTCGATCTGGCCGTAGTGAATGTTGAAGCCGTGAGCAAACATCAGCGTATCGCCGGCCGATAGATGCGGAGCGATCTCGTTCTTGTAGAGGTCACCCTGGATATGGTCGGACACCAAAATCATGATGACTTGGGCCGCCGCCGCCGCATCGGCGGTGGTCATGACCTTGAGGCCCGCGGCCTCCGCCTTGGGCCAGGACGGGCTGCCCTCGTAAAGACCGACGATCACGTCGATTCCGTTGTCCTTGAGGTTCAAGGCGTGGGCGTGCCCTTGGCTTCCGTAGCCGATAATGGCTACTGTTTTCCCGGCAAGGTCGTCGAGACTGCCGTCTTTCTCGTAATAGATCGTTGCCATTCGTTGCTCCTTTTTCATGATGTCTGTAGCTGTAAACCGGGGATAGGCGTTCTGGCGTGTCCTCGCGCCTGTTCGAGCGCACGGCGAGCGGCGCCGCCTACGTCTCCACCACTGCCTCAATTTCCTCGCTTCTGCCGCTCATCTCGAGAAACGCTTTGTGCGATTTGGTCATCGGAGCGCGCGCCATCGCCATCGCTCCCGATCGAATCATCTCGATCTCGCCGTAGTTGTGCAGCAGCGCGATCAAAGCATCGAGCTTCTCGTCGGCTCCACTGACCTCCAGCGTGTAGGAAGTCGGGGAAGCATCCACAACCCGCGCTCGAAAGATGTCGGCTTCCTTCAGCAGCCCCGGCCGCATCTCCGGCGAGACCGTGATCTTGATCAGCGCCATCTCGCGGCAGACCGAGGCAGACTCCGTCAGGTCCACGGCTTCGACCACATTCACCAGGCGCGTAATCTGCTTGATCAGCAGCGGCCGCATGGCGGGATCGACATCGACCACGATCGTCATGCTCGACAGGGTGGGATCCAGCGTCCGGGCCACCGTCAAGCTCTCGATGTTGTATCCGCGGGCGGTCAGCACGCCGGCAACCCGCATCAGGGCGCCGGGCTTGTTCTCAACACAAAGTGATATCAGTTGATTCATGGAATTAGTCCCCCACGCTGACCGGCTTCGGCGGCTGAAGAATCATCTCATTGACCGCCCCGCCGGACGGAATCATCGGGAAAACATTTTCCTCCGGAGATACTTTCACGTCGAGCAGGTAAGGGCCCGGCTCCGCCATGGCGTCTTTCAGAGCTTCGTCCAGTTGCGCCGGACGTTCGACCGTGCGTCCCTTGATCCCAAACGCCTCCGCCAGCAGCTCGCATTGCGGGAAGCAATCCAGTTCGACCTGGCTATAGCGTTTGTTGTAGAAAAGCTCTTGCCACTGGCGGACCATTCCCAGCGAACCGTTGTTCATGACGATAACCTTCACGGGCAGCCCGTTGCTCACGATCGTCGCCAGCTCCGGCAAGCTCATCATGAATCCGCCATCGCCGACGATCGCGAAGACAGTCTTGTCCGGCCGGCCACACTGCGCTCCCATCGCCGCCGGCAGCCCGAAGCCCATGGCGCCCAGTCCGCCGGAGTTGATCCACTGGCGCGGCCCGTTGAACTTCATGTATTGCGCCGCCCACATTTGATGCTGACCGACATCGACGGAGATGATGGCCTCCCCGCCGGAAGTCTCGGCGATTTTCTCCATCAGGTATTGCGGTTTGATTTCGTTGTCGAGGTATTCGTACTCAAAGGGATGTTCTTGCATCCAGCTCTGAATCCGCCCCCTCCATTCGCGGCGCGCGCCGGCGTTGATCAGCCCCAGTGTATCCTTCGTCGCCTTCAATCGCTCAATGAACCGGCGCAGCACCTGCTTGACGTCTCCCGCGATGCCGACGTCCGGCTTGCGGTTTTTACCCAGTTCCGCCGGGTCGATATCCACGTGCAAAACGCTGGCATTGGGTGCGAACGCATCCAGCCGACCGGTGACGCGATCGTCGAAGCGAACGCCGAGCGCGATCAGAGCGTCCGTTTCGGTGATGCCCATGTTCGCCGCATAGCTGCCGTGCATGCCCAGCATGCTAATGAAATTCGGGTGGTTGCTCGGCAGCGCCCCGAGCCCCATGACCGTCAGAGCGACCGGGGCGTCGAGAACTTCCGCGAGTTCCGCCAACTCGGCTGAAGCCGCCGAAGCGATCACGCCGCCACCGGCATAGATGTAGGGGCGCTCGGCCTCCCAAAGGAACTGGACGGCCTGTTCCACTTCGGCGTCGCTCGGTTCGCGGCGTATCTCATACCCGCGCATCTCTTCGATTTTTTCCGCTGGATGATACTTCGTCTGGCTGATCAGCACGTCCTTGGTCGTATCCACCAAAACCGGACCTGGCCGGCCCGACGAAGCCACGTAAAACGCCTCGTGAATCGTCTGCGCCAGCTCATCAATGTTCTTGACGAGATAGTTGTGCTTCGTCGCGGCGCGGGTGATGCCGAACGTGTCGGCTTCCTGGAAAGCGTCCCGCCCGATCAGCTTGCTCGGCACCTGTCCGGTGATCGCCACGATCGGAATCGAGTCCATCAGGGCATCCACCAATCCCGTGGTCAGGTTGGTCGCACCCGGGCCCGAAGTGGCCATGCACACACCAACCTTGCCGGTGGCGCGGGCGTAACCCTCGGCGGCAAAGCTGGCATTCTCCTCGTGCCGTACCAGAACGTGCTTGAGGGGATGGTCGTACAGAACGTCATAGATAGGAAGCGTGACGCCCCCGGGATAGCCGAAGATAACCTCGGTCCCCTCTCGAACCAGACTCTCGATCAAAATCCGCGCGCCCGACATTAGCGACGACATATCATCCTCCGTGCTCCATTCTTATTGCCATTCCTGCGATCTTTCATTGAACTATCGACCCTTCTTTATGTGTTCGGGTGGCCGCAAATAAAAAGACCACCAACCGGTGTCGTCCGCCCCGGTCAGTGGCCTTCTGAATCGCTTTTCAGAGGACCTCAGCCGGGGCCGGGTACACCGACAATAATAATCGCGTTGCTAATTCGAAGAACGGCTAGGCGGGATGTCTCGACTGCGGAGTTGAACTCAGGCAGGATCGCGGCGGACGGAGGTGAAGAGGGTGTCAGCGGACCACGTCCGCGGCGGCAGCGCCACTTCTGGCCGTGGTGACAACCGGGCTGCTGGCTCTCTTCGCGCACTTCTGCCTCGAACCTTCCTGCACTTACAGTCTACTGCGAAGCGGGGTTGCGGTCAACCCGAAGGGGCGATTTGTGGGAAGGCAGGTGCTGGGTGCCAGCCACCTGGGGCGGCGGGTCTCTCGTCAGAGCCGAAATCCAGCTGGCTTTTGCAGGTTGGGAAATGAGCCGGCAGATGCAGTTTCCTACAGAACTTTCCGCAGCTCATCCGGATTGAAATCGATGCCCGAGCGGGAGTATTCCAGCACGCCTTTGCGGCGGAGCTGGCTCATGTGCTGGGTAATGATCTCCCGAGAAGTGCCGACATAGCGTGCAAGAAGCTCGTGGGTGAGCGGCATGATGTGGAGCGTCGCCGGGCCGCTTGGGGCGCCGAACTGGTCGCCAAGCCGCAACAGCACTTTCACCAGTCGCTGAGATATTTGGTCGATCGCCAAGCTTTCGATCCGGGAGTCGGCATCGTAGAGTTTGGCCGCCATGACCCGAAGCATGGAAGGACCCAACTCCGGGGTGCGCATCATGAGGTGGCCCAGCTCGTCCCTCGTCCATTTCATCACCGAAGAATCCTCGAGCGCAACCGCCGATTCCCCGCGGTCTCGCCGCCCCATGATGGCCGACTCACCAAAAAACGAATCGGCTGAACAAAAGTCAAGGACGGTCTCGCGTCCGGTATCTGAAATCCGGCTTAGCTTCACCGTACCCTCGACGACCAAGAACAAGCTGTCGGCCGGGTCATCGGGGGTGTAGATCGTCTGATCTTTTTGAAAACGCTGGGGTTTCCGTCTCGGAAGGAAAGCAAGCGGGTCATCCCAGAGGTACGGCATCACTGGGGAATTCATGACAGCGACGGACATGTTCGAACCTCCTCGGCACTTCCCCTGGGGCCTCATCGGCGTTCCAGGCTCCCCTTCGCTAGGGTTTGCCTACCGTATATATAGACGGCCCGGTCGGAGTTAGGTTTCCGCTTTCTGCAACGGAGAAGAGAGCCCGCATGGGTGGGGAGGGGATTGCCTAAAGGGAGCAGGCAAGAGCCGAGAGGACTTCTAACGGCCGGTTACTCCTGGCTGCCTCGCCAGCGACTTTCCAAGGCGCTCAAAAGCCGCTGATGCACCTCATCCGGCAGGGGATGACACTCGACGCTGCGGGAAATTTCTACTGTCCGCTGCGTCTCGTCGAACGTCACCCAGCAGTCCGGGCACTTGGCGAGGTGAGCTTCCAGGGCAATGCGCAACTCTTGACCGAGTTCGCCGTCGACGTAATCGGTCAACTGTTCCAAAAAGCTCTTACACGTGATTTTGCGCGTATCGCCTTGGGTTGCGGGCGCGCCGCAACCAAACCCTATTGTCGGATCGGCACGCCCGATTCGCAAGGCCTAGCCGCCTTTTGTTACGATGGGCCCTTGGCGGAGCCTGTGGTGCGTGCCTCGGCCCCTCCAGCCGCCTCGGGACGCTGCAACGTGCCCGTTGAACCTTCGTAAACAGTGACAAGGGTCTTAAGTTCCGGCGGTTAATCGCGGCAATGCTTTAGCAACCTTCGCGGAGCCCGGCTCATTGCCGTGCCAGCCTCCCGGTCACGCCGTCCATCCGAAACCCAACGATGCATCACACCAAAGAAGAGATTCTCAGCGACCCAACCGAGCCGTTCTCGATTGGCGAGGACAAGAGCGCTTCCGCTGTACTCGAAGGGATGGTCAAAACCGGCTTCCAGGGCCGTCAATTGGGACGTGCGTTCGAGGTCTGGAAGGCGATGCTGGCGGATCCTGAATGCACCATCCTGATGGGGCTGTCCGGGGCCATGGTTCCGGCGGGCATGCGGCGCTTGGTTCGCTTCATGATCGAGAACAGGCTGATCGATGTTCTGGCATCGACCGGGGCCAACTTCTTTCACGATATCCACGAGACAAAAGGCTTCCACCACTACCAGGGATCGGCCGAGATGGACGACGAACGCCTGGGTGATCACATGGTGGACCGTATGTATGACGTGCTCGCCGACGAAGTCCGGTTCCGCGAGCACGACTTGTGGATCGGAAGCTTTGCTTCGCGCCTCGACCAGTCACACCACTACACGACCCGCGAGTTCCTGTATTTGCTGGGAAAGGAACTGGCGGACGCTCCCGAAGACGGCATCGTGACGTCCGCCGCAAAGGCCGGGGTTCCGCTATTCTGTCCCGCCATTGGCGACAGTTCCATCGGAATCGGCGTGGCCGAGAGCCGCCACCGCGGCGAGAACCGGCTGATCTTCGACATGATGGCCGACGTTCTGGAGATCACCAATGTCGTCGCCGACTCGCCCACAACCGGTGTGATCTATTTCGGCGGCGGAGTTCCCAAGAACTACGTCCAACAGACTGAAGTGGTGGCGATCTTAATGAACAAGAACAAAACCGGCCATCGTTACGGGGTTCAAGTCGTCACCGATGCGCCGCACTGGGGCGGGCTCTCCGGATGTACCTTTGAAGAGTCCCAGAGTTGGGGAAAACTTGCCAAAGGGGCCCAGATGGTCAACTGCCATTGCGATTCGACCATTGCGATGCCGTTGCTGATCACCGCCCTGTCAGAACAAACGGAGCTGATCCGAAACCGCAAAGCCCCCGCCTTCGACATGGGCCCGGCCCTGAAGATTCGACTGCCGGATTGATCGATAGGACGTGAACAGAGCCGCGCCCGCAAGGGTGCGGTCGATGCAGGCGATGACAGGCTGCGCGGGCCCGGAGGCCGGCGCGCGCCACCTCAAGGCGGCGCGCCCTTTCGTACTTGCCGGGGACGGTCGTGATCAGGGCGGAATGAAAGCCCGTTGAAACGGGCTGAGGAACAACTTCGGAGGGGGCTGGTCAACCGGCCCTAAAAGGACCGGCCTAAATGAGACCAAGCCACGTGAACGTGGCTCAACGGCACTGCTGTAAGTGAACAGCATTGGGGCTTAGTTGGAACTCGCATTTCGCGCCTGCAGCCGGGAAGCCTCGCCGCCGCGCCCGGCATCGATCAAAAAACGGCGGTACGCATTGCGGGTCATGACCGACTTGGGGTGGCCGGGGCCAAGCGCCTTGTCAAATATTTCAAGCGAGCGCCGGAAGAATTCAGCCGCCTCGCCGGCACGGCCCTGATCGTGGTACAGCGATGCCAGGTTGTGGAGGGTCGTGGCTGTTTCTGGATGGTCCGGCCCCGAGACGGTTTCCCAGATCTTCCGCGACCGCTTGAAGAGCTGTTCGGCTTCCTCAAAGCGCCGCTGCACGCGGTAGGTCTCCCCAAGATTATTGAGCAACGCAGCTAGTTCAGCGGGCCACGAAGCTTCCTGCTTCTCGCCGATCGAGAGCGACCGCGCGAGTGTCTGTTCCGCTTCGGCGAAGTGCAGGCGCGAGCGATAGACCTGGCCCAAGTGGGACAACGTTCGGGCTACGGCCAGATCGTCCGGGCCCAAGATCTCCTCTCGAATGTCGAGTGCCCGGCGAAGAATTCGCTCGGCTTCAGCGGGCTGGCCTCCGGCTGCGTAGACTACTCCTAAATCGTTCAGGCAATCCGCGGTTTGGGCGTGGCGGGCGCCGAAGGTTTCCTCCGCGATGGACAGCGATTTCTCGAGCAGTCCGCTCGCGGGTTCGAAACGGCCTTCCAGATAGTAGATCAGCGCCAAGCTTTTGATCGGGGAAATCAGCGAGGCCTGATTCGCCGCAAAGCTCGTTTCGAGCGATTGCATCCAGCGCTCGTAGGCCGGCTCGGCCTCGGAGAAACGGTCAGCGCCACGATAGAACTCAGCAAGATTCAGCCAGGCATTGCCGGTCTCGACGTGCCTGGGACCGAGACTCGATTCGAGGATCTTGATCGTACGCAGATACAGTGGCTCAGCCGCTTCACGATTACCACGGGCTTGGTAAAAATGGGCCAGGTCGTTGAGGCAAGCCGCAACACGGGGATCGCTCAGTCCAAACCTCTCCGCCCTCTTGAGGGCCTCAACCAGCGAGTTTTCCGCTTGCAGGTAACGGCCTTCCTCCGCCAAAGCCCGCCCGCGCTCGAGGGCCTGATTCCAGGCCTGGTTTTTCCACGCCGGTGTTGGTGTTTCTTGACTGTGCGAAGCTTGGTTCTTGGGAGCCTGATAAGCCGGTGAAGCCGATTCTTGAGCCTGAGACGGATGCACCAATGCCGCAACGAGCAGGCCTAGAAACAAACGGTGCTTCGTCTTATGTCCGAGAGGAATTGTCCAGGGTGACCGCCGCATCACAGAGGGGTAATCTCGCTTGACTCTGCCACGTCTTGAGGATCAGCCGTTACCGGTATTCGCCTGATTTGTCCAGGTGATTTATTCCGAGGACTTGCAGTTCTTGCCACAGCCGCTTACGCGAACCAGCCCCGGCGTTATAAACTCTTTGTTTGATAAAGATTCGTGGAATCTTCTGCTGCATCATACTGGCAGTCGCGCCGCTGGGAGCCGCGCCGCCAGACCTTCCCGTTCCGGAAGTCGTCCAGGCGCCGGCGGGAGCGTTCTCGATGGGTTCGGAAGAGGGGGCGAGCTGGGAACGGCCTCCGCATCGGGTCGAGACCGGGGAGTTCTGGATCGGCAAACGGCCGGTCTCCAACGGCGAGTTTCGGGCCTTTCAACCCCAGCATCGCAGCCCCGGCGACAACGGCGATCAAGCCCCCGTCACGAGCGTCAGTTGGTTGGCTGCTCAGGACTACTGCCGCTGGCTCAGCCGGGAAACAGGCAACCCCTACCGGCTTCCCAGCGAGGCCGAGTGGGAGAAAGCGGCCCGCGGCGGCCTGCAGGGCAAGAAATACCCTTGGGGCGACGAACCGCCGGTCCCCGAAGACAAGCTGAAAGACGAAAGCTTCCGCCCCCCCGAGCGGTCCAACGGCTACGGCATGATCGTCGGCGCCAACGGCCTCTGGGAGTGGACAGCCGACTGGTATTCCGCCGATTACTACGAGAACTCACCAGCCGTAAACCCAAAAGGACCGGCCTCGGGCGAGTTTCGCGTTCTGCGCGGGGGAGGCTATCGCAGCGACCCGAATAGCATGCGCTGCTGGAACCGCGGAAGCTCACGCCCAAAAGCAGCGCCCGATATCGTCACATTTCGCATCGTGCTCGAGTCGAAGCCGCAAGCAGTTCAAATCAGCGAAAGCCGCCCCACGACAAGACCGGCGCCATCAAAGCCGCCCCTAGCCGCGCCGGGAGGGCTCATCGCGCTCAACCGCATCGAGATCCGAGCCGAGCGTGGCGGTGTGATTGTGGCGATCGCCACTGACAAGCCCGCGCAATACAAGACGATGGTTCTGAATGCGCCGCACCGGCTGGTGATTGACCTTTCTGGTACGCTCGTGAAGACACCGGGCCGCAACCGCTCCACCAAGTTGAATCAGTTCGGTGTAAAAGGAGTCCGCTGGGCGCAGTTCAAGCGCAACCCGGCGATTGCCCGGATCGTCGTCGATATGGAGGCGCGTCTCGATTTCAAAGTCAACGCCCGAGCAAACCAACTCGTCGTTCGGCTGCAGCGCTAAAGGGTACCGGGGGAAAGCCACACTCAGTAAGCCGCGCCGCTGGGGTCGAATGAAATCAGGCGCACTTCTCTGCTCTTGGGAAACGAAATGAGGGGACCAAAAGTATCAGTCCGCCAAGGTCAGCGTGGCTCGCTGCGGACTAGCGCGGCGGAGGTACTTGTAGGGGTTCACTGGCGTGCCGCGATAACGAACCTCATAGTGAACATGAGGCGAGGTCGTCCTGCCGGTTCGACCCACGCGGCCGATCACCTCACCACGGCGAACGACCTGTCCCGGGGTCGTATAGTACTCAGAAAGGTGCGCATAGCCGCTCGACAGAGCATTGTGGCCATGCCGGATAACAACTCGCTTTCCGTATCTGCCCGACCAGCCGCTCTCGGAAACAACGCCATCAGCAGCAGCCACCACCGCGGTGCCGTGCCGGGCTGTCAAATCCACGCCGGGGTGAAACGCGCCCTTGCCGAGAAACGGGTCCAGTCTCTTGCCAAACGAACTGCTCAGCCGGCCTTGCACCGGCCAAATCGAAGGAGTCGTGTTTTCCAGCCAATTCCAGGGTGAGCCGCCCGCGGCGGATGAAACCCGAACTTGCTGCAAGAAATCGAACTGCTGGAGCGAACCGCTATAGTCCACTGCCGGCGCCCGCGCGCCAAGCATGTCATCGGAGTCTTCATCTTGCCGCTTGATCCCGAATGCGATCGAGACTGCCGTTGCCAAGTTTCCTAGTGACGCGAGCTGAATATCACGCTGCTCCGCCAGCTCGAGCAATTGGCCGTATTTCTGCTCGAGAGCATCTTTCTCGGCACGCAACTGATTTAGCTCGGAGACTTTCAAGAACATCCTGCCATAGCTGGAAAACAGTCCAATGCCCGCAATCGTCGCGAACAGAGCCAGACTCAAGACAACATGGATTGCGTAATGAGGGATGTGAAGCCGCCGAATCCGCCCATGGACAGAGTGGGCCAGCACTACAATGAAATAGTTCTTCCTCATTCAAACCTCGCCTGGGCTCGAATCAATCCGCCAACTAGCAGCAGGGGGGAATTCAGCAACCGAGCTAATGTGACACTTAATACACTGCCTAAGCCCAAAACACTATCAAGGTTGCGGGGCCACTGTCAAGCACCCTAATACCGGTACAAGCAAACATTCTCGTACCAGATGCCGGGATATGAGATCAACCGAAGACACCATCATAGAGGAAATCCTCAAGGACGCGGATAAGGCGCCTGCTGCCTCGCTTCGCCTGGGCATCGGAGATGACGCCGCGATCTTCCATCCGCCGGCCGGCAGGGAACTCCTGTTGACGGCCGACCAGGTGATCGAGGGCACTCATTTTCTTCCAGCTTTGCATCCCGCCCAGGCGCTGGGCCACAAATGTCTGGCGCGTGGTTTGAGTGACATCGCGGCCATGGGGGGAGATCCGCACTGCTTTCTTTTGTCACTGTGTATGCCCCCTTGGGTGACCCCCGGTTGGCGCAGGCGATTCTTCAAGGGCCTGTTTCGCCTGAGCCGAAAAGTGGATATTCCACTTGCCGGGGGCGACATCGCCCGGGGCGAGCATTTCGGCGCTGACGTCACTGTGGTCGGATCGGTTCGGCGAGGTAAAGCTTTACTCCGCGGCCGCGCCAAAGCCGGGGACACGCTGTATGTATCGGGGCGGCTGGGCGGTTCGGCCCTTGGCCTCGAGCGTATGCAAGCCAGCGCCAAGACCAGCGGAGCGGCCGCCCGCCGGCACCTCTATCCCGAGCCGCGGCTGGCGCTGGGCCGCTTTCTGGCCGGCGAACTCGGAATCCGTGCCGCAATGGACCTCAGCGACGGCCTTTCGACAGACCTCGGTCGCTTCCTGAGGGCGAGCCACGTTGGCGCCACGATCCGCGCTTCACAAATTCCCCGGTTCCGCGGCGCCTCCCTTGACCAGGCGATCCACGGAGGCGAGGACTACGAGCTGTTGTTCGCGGCTCCGCCCAACCGCGCGGTACCCGAAGCGTTTGATGGGCTCAAGCTGACTCCGATCGGGATCGTCCGCGAAGGGGAAGCAATCGTCCTCGAAACCAGCGATGGCGAACACCCACTGCGGCGGGAAGGCTTTCAGCACTTCGAATCTTCGGGTCAACCGTAAGGGACCGGCAATGTTGCCGGTATAGTTGGCCAACCGGCAGGCCGGGATGTCAGTGGCCACGGCCTGGCGAAGTGATGGAAACAAAGAGGTTGCCGGGTGAGGTATAAATTTTCTTTACAAAATGTCCGGAAATGGCAGAGAATGGCAGAATATGGCAGGATCTGGGCCATTTTCGGCGCCTCGTCATGGTGTCAACCGATAATGTTTTTGTTTTCAGTGACTCGGGTTGCAGCCGGCGGCGGGACCGTGGCAGGTTGCCTAGCAAACTGACAGGTTTTTTGCGGATTTGAGGTATTTTTGTCGCTCGCCGCGGCTGGCGGATTGGCCGCAACTCTTCCGACGGCCATGCTAGTAAGGCCATGCCACGTAAGACATGTCGCCAGGAATGGCGACACGGCACGCCTGGAGACGTGCGCCACATCAGCTTGTCGCCACCTTGCTTGTTTGCACCGTTCTCATTGTAGCGGGCGGGGTCCGGTTTGTTGGCTCGCGGGGCGGGGCGAGTGGGGTCTAAGTGCTTGAAGAAACAGGGCCTCAGGAATATTTTGATGATTGGTTACCGGAAGCAGAGTTTTGGGGCTGGAAGCCAGAGCGGCGAGTCCTTCGCAATTCCCACTGACACCCTCTATCGCCACCAGAGAACCATAAGCCGTGTTCACCGTGTTCAGCTGGCAGTGTTCAGCCCTGACCGGATCGAGTAACATCAGGGGGATGTCTGCATTTCTCCAGAGCGTCGCGGACCGGGCCCGCCCGTTGAAAAAGCGTGTCGTTTTCCCTGAAGGCGACGACGAAAGGGTTCGCGTAGCCGCCGAACGTCTCGCGCGGGACAAGGTCGTCGAACCCGTCTTGATCAGCGGCGCCAACGGCATCCCCGGCGTGAGCTTTGTCGATCCAGCGGCCTCGGACAAACGCGAGACCTACGCAAGTATCTATTACGAGCGCCGCCGGGCGAAGGGACTGACCGAGCAAGAAGCCCGCCAGATCGCCTCCAGCCCGCTCTACTTTGCAGCTTTGATGCTGGCCAATGGTGATGTCGACGGACTGGTCGGTGGAGCGCTCAGTACCACGGCCGAGACCGTGAGAGCCGCGATCCAGTGTATAGGAGTCCACTCGGATTATCGCCTCGTTTCCAGCTTCATGGTGCTCGTTCACCGCGACACTGAATGGGGTGACCGCGGCGTCATGGTCTTTGCCGATCCCGCGGTTGTGCCCGACCCAAGCGCCCATCAACTCGCCGATATCGCAATCGCGGCGGCTGAAAACGCCCGCCGGATTCTCAGTGACACACCGAGGGTGGCGCTGCTGTCGTTTTCGACCAAGGGCAGCGCGGCACACCCCATGGCCGAAAAAGTGATCGAAGCTCACCGCATCGTACAAGCCCGCGCTCCGGGACTCACGGTCGACGGCGAACTGCAGGTGGACGCCGCGCTCGTCGAAGAAGTCGGCCGCTCGAAAGCTCCGGGGTCTCCCGTGGCGGGACGTGCCAACGTCCTGATTTTCCCGGCGCTGGACGCAGCCAATATCGGCTACAAGCTCGCCGAACGGCTCGGCGGATGCATTTCCCTGGGGCCGTTCTTGCAGGGTCTTAACAAACCGGCCAATGACCTCTCCCGCGGCGCGTCAGTGGACGACATCTACTACACGACCGCCATCACGGCCTTGCAGGCCGAGGGTGAGATCTAGCTCGCATTTCTCACCACCTGACGGGCGAAGCACGCGATAGGCCCGCCATTACTTCGTTGCGCTTGTTCGCCGTGCTTACCGTACTGTCAGTGGCAGCGGTTTCAGGTTGCGAGCTTCCCCAGAGAGGGGAGACAGAAAGGGTGATCCCCGCCTTTCCAGGAATACGTTCCTGTTGACGAGTGTGTATATATCTTGTATATATAGAGAAGGGTCAGCAACGATGACGACAATAGACCCATGCCGCCGCGGTTTGAATCGGACGACACCAAAGACCGGCGGAATCGGACAAAGCACGGCATCAGCTTCGAGGAGGCAAAGCTCATCTTTGACGGTCCCGTGCTCACAAAGGTGGACGATCGCGAGGATTACGGCGAAGAGCGTTTCAGCAGCTACGGACAGTTCGCTTTGCTAGTCATCGTTGCTGTGGTTCACACCAGCCGAGACGGGGTAACTCGATTGATCTCAGCTCGTAAGGCCAACCGTGCAGAAAGGAAAGACTACTATGAGCATCTCGAAAAAACGGCTCAAGGAAATTAAGGCGATCAAGGACCAGGACATCGACTATTCGGACATCCCCGAAGCGGGTCCAGAGTTTTGGGCGCGCGCCGAACTACACATGCCGACGCCCAAGAAGGGCGTCTATGTCCGTCTCGATACCGACGTCCTCGACTGGCTCAAGTCGAAGGGTAAAGGCTATCAGACACGCATGAATGCGATGTTGCGCACGCTGATGGAGAGCGATCACCGCCCGCTGTAGGCTGTGAGCCGCTTGCGGATACGCCATCGAATCTGGCCGGGTCTTTGGGTTAGGCTAATCCAGGTGGTCGTAGGCGATCAGCGTCAGAAAGTCCGGGTAGCCCGAGCTGGTCATCATCTCTTCGAAAAGCTTGCCGGCCGGGAAAGTCGGGGACATCCATGATAGGTAAATGTCAAGGGGTCGACGCAGAGACCCCTCGGCCCGTCCTCGATGGCGGGGTGGGTAAGCTGTTGTCCCGTTTCTCGGCGAGTGTTTGCGAATCGAACGTGGGGCCACTGGGACCAGACATCCATGTGCCGCCTCGGGCCAGCGGCGAACCACCAGCCCTCGCGGAAGATTCAGTTTGGGTCCAACCTGCCGGCCTCGAAACAGGCTAAAGGGGCGCCTCGGGAACACCAGGCTCCGTCGCGCAGTCCCCACATGGCGAGGACCGGCAGGTAACTCGTCGTCATTCAACAGAACGTCCTTTTCTTTTCGCCCGGCCAAGGACCCGCGTGCGGTCTTTCCCGCTGGCGGGTCCCCGGGCGAAAATCCTCCTGCCCCGCTGTGTGAGGTCGCTGCGGCACGCCCACCGCCACCACCCGAGCCATCGTGTTGGAAATCATTTACCATAAACGCATCAATAAGTCGTAGCCTGTCCCCGAGTTCGACTTTGTCGGATATTGCTGTGAGTACCCCTTTACCCAAACCATGATTCAAGTCGACACAGCACGGCCTAACATCACGCTGGACCCGACGCCGGGGAACGCTCGAGGTGCTTTGCGGCGTGGCTTCGGGCACGGTGCGAGTCAGCGTGGTCGTTAGGCGGCGAGGAGGACAGCCCAATGCCACATCAATATCTAGCGTTCGACATTGAAACTGCCAAGGACGTTCCGGGTGACGATTTCCACTGGCGTCCGCATCGGCCGCTTGGTATTTCCTGCGCAGCTACACTGGCGAGTGATTCGAGCCAGCCACTTCTTTGGCACGGCAAGACACGGGATGGGTTGCCTGAAAAACAAATGAGCCAGGAGGACGCCCAGGGATTAGTCCAGTACTTGTCGAAAATGGTGGCCGATGGTTTCAGAATTCTTACCTGGAACGGACTGGCTTTTGATTTTGACATTCTCGAGAGTCCGGTGCTGCTGCGAGTTGCAAGGAATGCGCACTCAGCCAGGTGGACATGATGTTTCACGTGTTTTGCGTCTTGGGCTACCCCGTAGCTCTGGAAAAAGCCGCACAGGGTATGGGTCTGCCGGGTAAACGGCCCGGCATGACTGATTTCCAGGCTCCCAAGCTTTGGGCTGAAGGTCACTTCAAACAGGTCCTTGAGTATGTCGCTCAGGATGTGCGAACCCCAATGCAGATCGCGCAGACTTGCGCTCAGCGTCGCAGCTTCGAGTGGATCACGCGCAAAGGCACGAAGAGATCAATGCCCCTGACGAATGGTTGGCTAACCGTGCGGGAAGCATTGCGACTCCCAGAACCAGATACCTCGTGGATGTCTACTCCGCTGTCGCGTCGGGACTTTACTGCCTGGTTGTCGGCCTAACACCGTACTTGGGGAAAGTTGGTGACAAAGTCGGTGACAAAAGTCGGTGACAGGCAACGACTTTCCAGGACGCTGCTCGGCCAGCCACGTCCACGTGGCTTGATTTCACATAGGCCGATCCTTTGAGGCCCGGCGTCCCCGCACCCCCAGAAATCTGCTCCTGGCGAACGACCGTTAGCGACGGTCGTTCGGGGGAGGGGGTGGGTCCCAAGACCGGCCGACTCGTGCACGGACCGGGCGCCTCATTCCCCCCGCAAGGCCGGTGCTCCGGCCTTGCGGGGCCTGGGGTGGGCAACAAAACCAGCCGTTCCCAACGGCTGGTCCCAGCATGAGGTGAACTTCGCCCGCGAGAAGTTGTTGGAAGGCAAGTATGTGATGCAGACCGAGGAGAGGGATCTGACGCCGCTGGAAGCGGTCGCGGCTTACAAAGAACTCAACGAAGTCGAGCGCGGCTTTGCGCAGTTGAACCTAAATCCGGCGGTTGGTCGTTTGGATCTACCGCAACCCTCTGAAAGCACGTCAGATGGCGACCGATCGAAGTGGAACTTGAAGGTGACAATTTCAACTGCTCCGCAGTTGCAATCCTGACAGATAAGATTCGTTATTTCAGTATCTTACGGAAGAGTTCCAGTCTCCCCAACTGCCGGATTTAGGTTGAAGGGTTTGCTCCAGGTGCGGCCGGTGTATCACCGCCGCGACGAGCGGGTGCGGGCGCATGTGTTCGTGGCGGCGCTGGCGTTGTTGCTGGACCGCGCCCTGGAGAAGAAGCTGCGGGTGGCGGGCAGCGGGCTATCCTCGGCGGCGGCCTGGCGGGCCCTGGAGACGGTGCGGGTGGTGGAGCTGGAGTTGGGCCAGCGGCGCAAACGCTGTGTCACGCGCGGCAGCCGCCAGGCCGCGGAAGTGCTGCGCGTGCTGGGCCTGAGGCAACAACTCGACCCGCCGCCGCCCGCCGGCCTGGAAACCATCATGTAGTGACCAAAACCAAAAACCGCCCCCGCCTTTTCAATCAGTTAGCAGGCCTAAGGTTCTGCCCATAAATAATACCTCATTGTGGAGCGTATTCATTTCATATTAGTCGGGTCGTAAGACCCCGGCGGATACCCCTCAGTCCTTCTGTTGATCCCCTCCAAACTGCTTACAAGTGGTCTTCTGCGCTTGCTCGTCAGGAGTGGACACTCTGACGGCAACTTTGTTATAGTTCTTCCTGGAAGCAGAGAAAACAGGAGGAACTCTAACACTATGAGAACCCCATCCCTACACGCCGAACGGTTGCTGCAGTTGCTGCGAAGGCGCAAAATCGCCACCATGGCCGAATGCAAGAAAGCCTTGGGAACCAAGGTGGATGTCAGCGTGTTCCGCAAACTCAAACCACTGGGCTATCGCAGCAGCTATTCTCACCGCGGCAGCTACTATACCCTGCAGCAGATCCCGCGCTTCGATGAACACGGCCTGTGGTCATACAACTCGGTTTGGTTTTCCCGCTACGGCACTCTGTTGGCGACCACCGAGGCATTTGTCAACCGTTCCGAGAGCGGCTACTTCACCGAAGAACTGCAAAAGCTGCTTCACGCTGGTGTCAAGCAACCGTTGCTGCAGTTGGTCCAACAGGGCCGCATCGCTCGGGAGAAGGTGGCTGGACGCTATCTTTACTGTTCGATCGATGCGGTCCGGCAGCAGCGCCAGAGGCGGGCCCGGCGACAGCGCCAAGCCGAGCCGGAGTTGGGCGCCGGCCTGCTGCCAGGCGCGGGCGTCTGCGCGGAGGTGCAAGCGGCGATCGTGCTGTTCTTCAGCCTGCTCGATGAGAAACAACGTCGCCTGGGCGCCGGATTGGAGTCGCTCAAGCTGGGCCCTGGGGGAGATCGCCAGGTGGCCGAATTTCTCGGCATGGACCCGCATACGGTGGCCCGCGGCAAGCACGAGTTGCTCGCACACGATTTTGAAGTGGAACGAGTGCGCCGCAGCGGAGGCGGGCGCAAGCCGGTGGAAAAAAAACGCCCCAAGTCATCCCTCGCATCGAAGAGTTGATGAAGCACGACAGCGCCGGCGACCCTATGACAGGACTCAAGCGGACGCGGCGGACGACACGGCGGATCGCCGAGGAGTTGGCGACCCTGGGCATCCAGGTCAGCAAGAACACCGTGGGCCGGCTGCTGCAGCAGATCGACTATTCTCTGCGGGTCAACCGCAAGCAGATCGCCTCCACCAAGAGCCCGGATCGCCAGCAACAGTTCCTCTATCTGGGGCAACTTCGGCAGCAGTTCAGCCGTCAAGCTCAACCCATCATCAGTGTCGATACCAAAAAGAAGGAACTGGTAGGCCGCTTCAAAAACAGCGGCGTCAAATGGGATCGGCAGCCGCTGTCGGTGAACGATCACGATTTCCCCTCCGACGCCGCGGGGATCGCGATTCCCTATGGCATCTACGATCTGCAACCAATCGCGGGGCGGTGTTTGTCGGCAGCAGTCACGAAACCTCCGAGTTCGCCGTTGAATGCATCGAAAAGTGGTGGCGATGGGAGGGCTCGAAATCCTACCCGCAAGCCAAGCGGCTTTTGATCTTGGCCGACAGCGGCGGCAGCAACGGCCCCCGCCGCCGCGCCTGCAAGACGGCCATCCAGCAGAAACTCTGCCATCGCCACAGCCTGAGCGTCACCGTCAGCCACTACCCCCCGGGCGCCTCCAAATGGAATCCGATCGAGCACCGGTTATGTAGCGAAATCAGCAAGAACTGGGCCGCAGAACCGCTCAGCAGCTACGAGAAGATCCTCAACTTCATCCGCACCACGACTACGGCTGGCGGCCTGCGGGTGAGGGCCTACCTGGTGAGGAAAAGCTATGCTACAGGAACCAAGGTTTCCCAGCAGGCGATGCGTCAACTTGCGATGACCAAGCACGACACCCTGCCGGCATGGAACTACACCCTCGATCCTGTAAAAAATGCGAAGTAATTCTTGGACAGACCCTTAGGCCTGCTAACTGATTGAAAAGGCGGGGGCGGTTTTTGGTTTTGGTCATTACATGATGGTTTCCAGGCCGGCGGGCGGCGGCGGCGGGTCGAGTTGTTGCGACAGGCCCAGCACCCGCAGCCGAGGACAGCCCGCTGCCCGCTGCTCGCAGCTTCTTCTCCAGGGCGCGGTCCAGCAACAACGCCAGCGCCGCCACGAAGATATGCGCCCGCACCCGCTCGTCGCGGCGGTGATAGACCGGCCGCACCTGGAGCAAATCCTTCAACTGCGCAAAGCCGCGCTCCACTTCGTTGAGTTCTTTGTAGGCCGCGACCGCTTCCAGCGGCGTCAGATCCCTCTCCTCGGTCTGAATCACATACTTGCCCTCCAACAACTGCTCGCGGGCGAAGTTCAGCTCATGCTCGGCGTAGTGGAACTCGCCTTGCCGCAACCCCCACTGAAAGTAACGATGACCGTGATGCCGCCCCAGAATCGCTGCCGCCGCGCCGATCTTCTCGGGCTGCTTCAGCGCTCCCCGCTCGACCCGCTGCTGGAGACGCTCCAGCTTTTCCCGCACCCGCTCGCGGGCCTGTTCCCGCCGCGCCTGCTCGTACTGCTGGCGCTCCTCGCTGTCGACCACGAACACCCGCGCTCCCTGCCGCTTGCCCGCCACCTCCTGCACCCGCGTGCGCGGCGGCCGCGCTTTCTCGGAAGCCGTGATGCCCACCTCACACTCTTGCCACCCGTCCTTCGCCAACGCCTCTTCGATGTAGTCGGCAATGTCTTGGCGATTCCTGCGCTGCACGCCCATCAGATACCCTTGTCCGGCTTGGCGCAGCTCGTCCAGGTTGCCCAGCGTCACCATGCCGCGGTCCCCCACCCATACCACGCGCTGCAGCCCAAAGCGGCTCCGCAGGTCTTCCACTACCTCCAGCAAGGCCGCCTGGTCCGGGCGGTTGCCGGCAAAGACGTGATGGGCGATCGGCCAGCCCTGCATCATCACCACCCCCACCAACACTTGCCGCTTACGCGGTTGCGAGTCGCGGCTGTAGCCGAAGCGGCCCAACTCGGCCGGCCCCTGGCCCTCGAAATAGGTCGAGGTCAGATCATAAAAAACCAACTCCGGCGCCAAACTGAACAGGTCGCGCAACTGCCGCCAGAGCGCGGTTTCGATGTGCGCTTTGTGGGCCAGCAGATCGTCCAGCGTCTGATACCACAGCCGCAGTTGCTCGCAGGCCACTTTCACGCGCCGGCTTTGTTTCCACTGCGGCTGCCAACGGCTGCCAGCGGCGGTGGGGACATAGAAATCCTCCAGCCAATGGGCCAAGGCGTGCTCACTGCCCGGCCGCGTGAGCCGATTCGCCAGCAGCACGAAGACTCGTTCGGAGAGCGGCTGGCCGTGGCGCCGGGTGGCCGAGAGCCCGTCGAGGATCGGTCCCAGCGCCAGCTCGTCGAACAAGTGGCGGGCGGCGCGGAGCGGCCCCCAGCTCCAGGCCTGCGGCGCTGCGACTTGTTCGCTGGCCACCCAGCGGGGCGCCTCTTGGTCGGCTTGCAACAAGCGCACCAGCGAGTCCAGATGGGGTGCCAACAGGTCTTTGCGGCCCAAGTGAGCGACGACCCTTTGGCGGGGCTGGCCGTGGAGGCGATAAGACTCGACCAGGCGCAGGTAGGTGTGGTTACCGGACTTGTGGGCGCGCAGGAACACGGGCGAATGGGTACACTACAATGATAGCGCAATAAATCCGATGGATAAAGGGAATAATCACGAAAGTACGAAAAAGAATTGTCACTACGTTTTTGGGGTCTCCGAGACACCGGCCTCGTGTTTTCAGTCACTTACGGGCAGAGGAGAGGTCAAAATCGGCCCAAATGTGCAAACATGCGCTAGTCCGAAACTCCACGCCCCGCACCTGCACCGTCTGTACCCCTCCTCGCCGCACTCAGATCGACAAGGCCCTTCTCGCTGGAAAAGCCATCCGGGACATCGCCCGCCGTTATTCCATTTCAAAAACAGCCCTTCCGCGTTATTGCAAGAGCGCTGGGATAAGCTCAGGAATGAAGGGGCCTGCAAGATAAGGAGAAGGCGAATCCCTCTTGGCCCTGAGCCTTGAGGAGGAACAGAACCGGTCAGTTCTGGAGCCCTACGGCCTGATCGCTTTGGCAGGATCTATTTGATTAGCCGTGTCTCAGGATAGGCTGCGTACCACCTGAACCAGAAGGCTCGGTGAGCTGCGAGCCGGGGCAGCGTCTCACCGGAGCTCGATTCGAGGCGGTCTTCGTAGACGTTCCAATCTTGGCCTTCCTTATCGACTGCAACGTCTCTCGCATTCCAGGACTGAAATTGAAGCCCGCTCGTGCTGTATGCGCGGTTGGCGCCCGACCGATCCGTGAGTACAACGAAGGGATGGCCCCCAATCTGGTCGTGGTAGACGGCATTCTTGGCAAGGAACTTTGCCGAGATCGCCAACTGTTTGGTTTCATCCTCGGGCGCGATGAGGGCGAGCACCTCTGCCTTATTCTTGAGTCGCTTATCAAGTTCGGGGACGTTAAACATCAAATCGTCCGTGGCGAAGTACTCGCGATAGGCCGCGCCCTCGGAGTAATCGCGCTCGTGCCCGGTATCGAGCGAGAGCACTTGAGTATTCGGGTGTCGCTTGCGCCACTCGCCCCAAGTCGTGGTCACCACGCTACGGCGCTTCAAGGTGATGTCCTGATCGGCCAGCGGGCCGATCACGGGCTGTCCCCAAAGAGTGTTCCAGAGCGACTGGGTCGCTTCGTCGTACATCAGCTTGTTCGAACGAAAAAGAAACCCGCTTGTGCCTAGCTGGTGATTGACACCCTCGTGGGTTGTCTCGTAAAGCACCATCGAACCGCAGAGCGTGCAGTAAACTCCGGCCACCGCAACGCCGCCCACTGTATCGACGAACATCTCGTGCCACGCGAGGATGCGCTTCGGGTAGGCGCGAGCGTCGCCTTCAACCTCGAGCCCAAAGACGACGTTCTTATCGTCTAGATAGTTGGCCTCGTCCGCACTTGTCATCTTGGGGTCCCGCAAAGGCCGAATGCCGTCTTGGCGCACTCCTCCCCAGCGAACTTCATCGAGGCGGATCTTAGTTGTTCGCTCGCCCGAAAAGTAGCCGCGAAACTTCGGGTCGATCAGGCCGTAAAGCGCAGCCTTGAATTCGGAGTAGTACGGGTGCAAGTCCCCCTGCGTTTTCCAAAGGAACTCCCACCAATCATTCCTTTCATCACCGATCTTCTTTCCGGTCTTGTCTCGCAGGATCTCGAGCATTCTAGAGTAATCGTCCGGGGAGCGCGTAAGGCTCATCAGCTCCAAGAGCATCGGCGCGAAACTGTCGCGCCAATTCTGCTCAACGTAATCCAAAGCTTGCCCGGAAGCGCCGGGAGTCCCCGAAAGGACCTGCAGAACGGCGCCGATCGACGCACGCGAGTCCGGCTCGGGAAGCGCCACCGCAGCGCTGCTGGTCGCGGCAAAGGTGATCGCGCCAAGAACGACGGCAACGAGCAGCACTCCGCCGACGGCCTTCCACCTGAATTATGCACTGCGGGGTGCACCTGAGGAGGGCTGAGCTGCGAGGGACCATTGGGCGACCCCCGAAAACATGGGGTAATAAGGTAGGCTGGCAAAGATTTCAGCTTCGCCAGCCAACCCCAAGGAGGTCACCCAAATGGTTACCAAGCGAAAACAGCATAGCTCCAAAAACCCCGCCAAACAAGGCCGCGGCGCGACGGCTCCGCAGCCCAATAAAATCGGGGCTTCCACGCCCTATCACTTCCGCGGCAAGAATCTGACTCCCTACGGCGGCCTGCTGCCGGTCGCCACCCTGCTCGAAAAACTCGGCTTCCAAGAGCTGCTGGAACAAACCCTCAGCGTCAAACGAATCACCCGTGTGATGAGCCTCTACCAGTTTGTGCTGGCCCTCGTGCTGGGCCTCTATGTCGGCTTTGCGCGGCTCAACCAACTCCGCTTCATCGCGCGCGACCCCATCCTGACCGGCATCTTGCAAGTGACGCGGCTGCCGCCGCAATCCACGCTGTGGCGCTTTCTGGCCTCGCTGCATCTCAACGTGGCGCGGCAGATCCTGTCGATGCAGCGCCAACTGCGCGAACGAGCCTGGGCGGCGGCCAACGTGCGGTTGACCACGGTGACGCTGGACACCGACACCACCGTGCACACCCTCTACGGCCAGCAGATGGGCGGGCGCAAGAGCTACAACCCCAAGAACAAGGGCAAGCGCAGCTACCAGCCGATACTGACCTTCCTGGCCGAGACGCGCGAATACCTGATGGGCGGGTTGCACAATGGCGACCGGCCCACGGGCAAAGAGATCGCGGCGCACCTCGAAAGTGCTTTCCAGGCTTTGCCGGCCAGTGTGAAGCGGATCTTGGCGCGGGCCGATTCCGGCTTTTATTGCTGGGAAGCGGTGGCAGCCTACGAACAAGCGCATTGTCAGTTCGTCATCGTGGCGCGCAAGACCAGGCGACTGGTCGAGCAGTTGCAGCAAGCGGAATGGAAGCCCTCGCCCCACAGCGACGCTGCGGCGGAGTGCGAATTCCTCTGCCAGCCGCAAGGCTGGGGCAGGGCTTGCCGCTTTGTCGCGCTGCGTTATGAAAAGGAGCCGGAAACCGAGGAGGTCGAGCAATATCAGTTGTTTGCAACCAGCGCTTACACCTACCGCGTGTTTGTGACCAACCTGGCCGAGCCGATCGCGGCGGTGGTGTGGTTTTACAATCAGCGGGCCGGGGCGGAAAACCTGATCAAGGAGGCCAACAACGATGCCGGGCTGGCGGCCCATCCTTCGCGCCGCTTTGACACCAACCGCAATCACTTTCAGTTGGTCATGCTGGCCTACAACCTCAACTGCTGGCTGCTGCTGTTCCAGCGTGAAGCCGACGCCACCCCGGAGAAGCTGCGGCACACCACCCTGGCGACGGCGCGGCTGCGCTTTCTGTTCGTGGCGGCCAAGATCTGGCGGCACGCCGGCAGAACGGGCATCAGCTACAGCGATCAGTACCAGGAGCAGGGCCTGTTCGAGCGGCTGATGCGGCGGCTGCGGGCGATGGCGCCGCCGGGATCGAGCTGCGCGCCGGTGGTGGAGGGTGCGCTGCGTTGAGAGGTGCTCCATGCATAAAATTTTATGCACTTGCTGCAAGCTACTGGGAACATGCCGTTTGCGAGCCCGCTTTTGCCCGCCCGGATTGGGAGGCGGCTCAAACCGGGAGGGAAACCGCGGAAAAGACGACTTGCTAAATCACTGAGTTGACACGACTGCCGCTACCGCCACAACTCCATCGGCGATGGCTACGCCGAACCTGTGCATAATTCAGGTTCCACCGTCCACCCACGGATTGACTTCCTGCTCTATGAGGACGCATCCACAGACTCTCCCTCCTATCATTGGGTACGTACGGGCACCCCCGACAGTTACGGAGCCCCCTTAGCCAGCTTTGACATGACCTCAGCGCCTGTCTCCACAGAGGTTGTCGGGGAGCGGGTTGATCGCGGTCCTGAGCCATCTCGGCCAAGATCGATTCCAGCCGCTCGCCCGAGAACGGGGATTGTTCCATGTCAATGAAGCGCCACTCCTGATTGGCGACCGCCCCGCTAGGACCGCCGTGTTCCTAAAATGACGGGAAACGAACTCTCACATTCGGGCAGGGGTTGTCGACGAGAGGGCACCAAGCGGCCCCAAAACTGGGTTAACTGCTTTCATTGGAACTGGATGTAATGCTGCAAAGTATTCGGTCCGAAAGGAAGATACTTGCGCCGATCATGAGGTGTCGATCCTGTGGTACGGAACACCGCATGGCTGAACCCCGTGTCACCCACGCCGCTCCGGCTTGAGGAACGTTCCCTGCTCAAGCTCTTGGAACGCCTGCCGGAGCTGCTCCTGCGTGTTCATCACGATCGGGCCACGCCAAGCCACGGGCTCCTCCAGTGGCTTTCCCGAGACCAGCAGGAACCGCATCCCTTCCGCTCCCGCCTGCACTGTGAGTTCGTCGCCGCGGTCAAAGAGCACAAGCGAGCGGTTGTCCACTTCCGCGATAGGCGCTCTCTGTGTCCCGCTGGCCGCCTCGGTCCGCACTGGCAACGGATTCGAAGCGTTGCCGAACTTGCCGGTCCCCGCGAAGACGTACGCGAAAGCATGCCGAGTCGTCTCAACCGGCAGCTTCTTCTTCTTGCCCGGCGGAATCGACACATCAAGATAGATGGGGTCGGCAGCCATCCCGTCTACGGGTCCGGACTTGCCCCAGAAACTCCCGCAGACAACGCGGACCTGCGTCCCGTCGTCATCCGTCACCACTGGGATGTCAGCCGCCGTCACCTCCTGGTAGCGGGGCGCCGTCATTTTGAGTGACGAGGGGAGGTTCCCCCAGAGCTGAAAACCATGCATCCGCCCCGCTTCGTCTCCCTTAGGCATCTCCTGGTGGATAATCCCGCTGCCGGCCGTCATCCACTGCACATCGCCGGCGGCGATAGCGCCGCTGTTCCCCAAGCTATCGCCGTGCTCCACGGTTCCGGCCAGGACATATGTGATGGTCTCGATTCCGCGGTGGGGGTGCCACGGGAAGCCCGCTAGATAATCCTCCGGAACATCGTTGCGGAAATCGTCCAAAAGAAGGAAAGGGTCGAAGTCAGACGTGTCGCCGCAGCCAAACGCTCGGCGCAAGTGCACACCCGCGCCTTCGAGCGTCGGCTTGGCCCGGATGAGCCGCTTGACGGGTCGAAGTGACATTTTGGCCTCCAGTACCGAGAGTCTACCTTGAAATCGATTGCAGAGGCGTCTACCCCCTCGATGAGCTTCTGAAGGACTTCACGCAGCGGTTAGTTGGTGCGAACGGGATTAATCAAGAGCGCCGGGATAAACCGGCATGTTGTCAGGAATGAAAGAGTCCTACAAGGAAGGAGTTAGCGAATCCACCTTGACCCCGTGTCTTGCGGACGGCGTCGCGAGGCGACGTTCGAAGCGTAGACAGGGGCATCGGCGGGCCGGGCTATTGAGCTTCGAAAAATCCGTTTCAGGCGCCGACCTCGTTTGATAGATGGGAAGGCCACACGGGCGCTTGCGTTAGTTTCGCGAGTGGGCGTCCGGCCCTGCGTAGTCGAGGAACCTGAGCACGTCGAGAAACAACATGCACGAGAACCGGGAGGCCTCTGGAATGTCTCGATCTGATCGAGACCGGTCCGAGAAGGCGCTAAGCCGAACGGCGGACAGGTACGTTCCAGAGGGGCCTGACTGCGCCGTAGTACCTGTGAACCGGCCGAACAAAGAAGGGCGAGCTTTAGCGGAGGTTTGGGGAGGAAAGGGCGCAGACCAAGGAGAACACCGCACAGTCCAACACGAGCCCGACACCGAGCGGGAAGAGAGTGTCCCAAGGACTTGCTGGTGTGCGCAGAACGGCCAACGAAAGGAGGCAGGAGAAATTCACCGCTTTGCTCCATCATCTGAGCGTCGATCTGCTCAGGGACAGCTTTTACGCACTACAGCGGAAAGCTGCGCCCGGGGTGGACGGGGTGACGTGGCGGGAGTATGAGACCGGGCTGGAGGGTCGACTCGTTGATCTGCACAACCGGGTTCATCGTGGAACGTACCGGGCGCAGCTCTCGCGCAGAGTCCACATTCGGAAGGACGACGGACGGCAACGTCCGTTGGGCATCGGGGTCATGTACTGTTCCTGAAGATCGTGCGACCATGTAAATCGCTGCACGCTTGGCGCCACGACACGAACTTCAACGCGTTCGATTTGCATTGGGACCGTCCTCCTCGAGCGTCGCGCACGGTATGGCCCTGGTGGCGGTGGAACGTCTCCCTGAACCGGCCGAACAGAGCCTTTGAGTCGGTCCGGTTTCCGTCAACTCCGATCGAGCCGCTCGTGTTGCAATAGGACCGAGGAGCTCGAAAATGACCGTCGAGGCGATGATGACAGGCAGGATGCGGCAATGCGACATGGTTTGGCCTATAACGGCGGTCCGCTTGTACCGTGGTTCAGATAGCTAATGGTAACAACGCAACCCACCATGGCATCAGCGAGAAGCGCGCAAGGGTGGGATGGGCATCGTCCGCAGCCTTTCTCTCTCGCTTTCGTCTGCTGGATGAGGTTTCGTCTATGCGGCGCAGCATAGGCAAAAGTTAGAGGGCGTCAGGAGGAAGGATGGCTCGCAGACTGGCCGAGTGGATCAAACGGCACCCGATCGAGGCCTTCTTCACGGCAGCGATCAGCATGAACTTCGGATTGCTGTTCCCGGCGATTCTCAAGCAGCATGGCATTCTGAGCCTCTATCTGGGGAGGTTGGGGGTCTACAGTCCCGTCCTCGTGGGCATGCTCGTCACCCCTATCTCTACCAATTCGCATGGAAAACCCTGGTGTTGGACGGCTTGCCGCGAGCCTTCCACGGCAGCGAGGTCGCGTTCGTTTTCTACAACACAGATCAGTGTGCAGGAATGACGGGCGGTACGAATGAGGCCCGTGAGCTTGCCGCCAAGGTCAGCGATGCGTGGGTCCAGTTTGCTCGAACCGGGAACCCCAACCATCCGGGACTGCCTGAATGGCCAAAGTTTATGGCCGATCAGGAGCCTACGATGATCTTTGACACCCAGTGCGCAGTGAGATTCAACTACGATCGCGCGGCTCGGAAGGCCCTGAAGCCGTTTCAGTGTTTTGGTGGTTTCGTAGAGTCAGAAGCTCATGGCATTTCAATACGGCGGAATAGTTCGACTCCCGCCTCACTGCCGTATTTATGGAACGAATTAGCTGTATTCAGCGGCTTGCACTATGCCCGTGTCAATCGGGCTCAGAGCACAGACTCGATTGACGGCAGTGAGACTATGATCGAGTAGGCCATCATGAACGCTATGACCGCCGACGTTAACCAGAGGCCGAACGTCAGCCAGCCTTTGGGAATGACCGGCTTCGGAAGGTGTTTATACCGAAGGTAGATTGTCGAGAACCCAACGACCGGTAGCAATGCGGCTTCCGCCGTGCCGCCGAGCTTGACCATGACGACTGGCTCGCCGACGAAGAAGTAGCAAAGAGCCGGAAGGAGCAGATAGATCACAACGAAAACGTGAGTGACCCGCCGACGGCTGAGATAATTGTGCCTGTCATACAACCTCAACATCCCGGCGACGTCCGCAAGCATTCTTGGATGGGCCGCTGCCGCGGCGAAGACGCTGGAATAAAGAATGATCACGGCTCCGAACAGAAAAAGGGGCTGGGTCCAATCGCCCAGGGTTCGGGTGTACATGGTCGAGAGCGACCGGATCAGCTCGGAACCCTGAGGTACGACACCGGAGCCGAAGAGCACGCCCGCACCGAGTAAGTAGAACGCGATGGTACTCACCGTGTAGAGCGCCATCGAGCTGATGATGTCCATTCCCATAACGCGAATCCAGCCGTAGGCCCTATCGCGCCAGGCGGTTGAGTCTTCTCTCGGTCCGGTAAAACGAGCGTAGCCCTTCTCGATGCACCAATAGGGATACATGAAAAGTTCGACGGATCCCGCCCCCGTGATGCCGAACGCCGCAACGGCTGTCAACAGTCCCCCCGTGGGCTTCTGGAAAGTGAGCCCTTCCAGTACCCGCCCCCACGAAAAGTACTGGGGCTGAGTGATGAGCACCGCTCCAGCCAGGACGGTCATCACGGTGAAATACGAGACGAGGACCATCGAGATCTTCTCAATCAATCCGTACTCGCCGACGAGAAGGATCGCCACGCTGGCCACGGCGATCAGGCCCGTCCACGCGTTGATCGAAACGGCTGGAACAAGCATGTTCAGGACTTCTCCGATGGCGCCGAGCATAGCGCCGATGGTGAGCACCGTTCCGGCGATCATGAGGACCCACAGCCAGACCACCCACGAAACCCCTAGGCGAGGCCCGGGAATACGATCGAACGCCTTAAGTGTGGTCTCACCGGTAGCAATCGCGTAGCGCCCGAGTTCGTGTTGAATGATGTTCTTGATGAAGCAGCTCACGACAATCAGCCACAGGAGGGTGTAGCCGTTTTCCGCTCCCAGGACCGTTGTCGCGATCAACTCGCCTGATCCAACGATCGAAGCGGCAAGAATGACACCCGGCCCGAGTTTTCGAATCAGTCCGCCAAGCGAGCGAGGCGGGTCCTCGATCTCTGCTGAAGTCAGCGCATAGGGGTCGTGAATTTCCTGCCCGGTCATGACGGCTTTTGTGTCAGTGGCTACTTGGCTGAGGTTGGGCGCTAGCGGACGGGAATCTTCTCTCCGTGCCAGGGGAAGGCATAGGTTGGCTGGTTCGCAAATCTCTTCGTTTCGATTTCCAAGGTCTGGCCAGTACCGGGTGGCAACTCGACCAGGAAGAACTTGCGCTTGACTTCCACCGAGTCTCTGGCGAGTTGGGGTTCTGCGCGTATAAAGAAGTCGGGTTGGACCGGGTCCTTATCGACGCGCGTCTGGAAGTTGGCGCGCCCGAAGCCGTGTTCCCAAACATACCACTCTGGACGATGATGCGCCGCGTATCAAACGGGCTCAGGTTGACGAGTTCGAGAACTGTGCGGTCTGCTTCGACCTTGGTTACCAGCGCTGCTACGTCGGGCGGCAGGCCAGGGCGCTCGGCGTCCGGGTCGAAGTAACGCACGCGGGTGTGGAGCATCCCGCCGTTGTACTGGATTTGCGAGCCGCCGAGCATGAGCTGAATCAGCGCTTCCGTCGTAACGGGTGTGACTGTCATCCAGTGATACTCGGGGACGTTCTTGAGATCGACACGCGCCGGATCAATCGTTTCTGTACCGCGCGGGTCGTACGTGTCTTCGGGCTCTTCATGCCGCAAGTACGCCAAAGTCTCGCGCCTGCGCTGCTCGATTTCCGGCTCGGTGGCAAGATGCTGCATCACCATCTGGCGCTGCTCTAGGTTCATGACTTTGTGAAGCTGCTCATCATTCAGTTTCATGAGCCGCCGAAATGTCAGCGCCGCAGCCTCCGATGATTGCTTCATCACGATGCGCGTTCCGATGTTCGAACGCACCACTTCGGCTTCACGCTGCGGCGCCTGGTTTGCCAGCAACAAGCCGGCGCCGTAGCCGCGAATTTCAGAGATCATCTCGAAGAACAATGACTCACCAAACTCGCCACTTTCGCTGGCCGCAAGACACGGGGTCAAGGTGGATTCGCTAACTCCTTCCTTGTAGGACTCTTTCATTCCTGACAACATGCCGGTTTATCCCGGCGCTCTTGATTAATCGCGTTACCACCACCAATCCGCCGTCAGAGACCCTTATTCGAGTCGTCGGAAGAGCTGACAACCCCTCGTCTATTGCGTTAGCATGTCCTTGAACCGGATTGCTGGTGGGAAGGCCTTGTTCTCGCCAGTAATCCTGTCTGCGATAGAATCGAAGCGTCGTGATCGGCTCTACCATCAGCCACTATAAGGTCATCTCCGAACTCGGCCGGGGCGGCATGGGTGTCGTCTACAAGGCCGAGGACACCAAGCTGGAACGGCCCGTCGCGCTGAAATTCCTCGCGGCGCACGCCACCGAAGACCCCGAAAACAGGGCCCGCTTCCTCCGGGAAGCCAAGGCAGCCGCACGCCTGGATCACCCCAACATCTGCCCTATCTACGAAATTGACGAGGCTGACGGGCAAACCTTTCTTGCCATGGCCTATCTCGAAGGCCAGACGCTGAAGGACAAGATCGCCGAGCGTCCGCTCAAGGTTGACGAAGCCCTGGATATTGCCATTCAGATCGCCCAAGGTCTCAAAGCGGCCCACGAGAAAGAGATCACTCACCGCGACATCAAGCCCGCCAATCTGATGCTGTCCAAACAAGGCCAAGTCAGGATCATGGACTTCGGCCTGGCCCAGCTCGCCGAAGGATCGAAGCTCACCAAAACGCGGACGTTGCTCGGGACCCCGGCCTACATGTCTCCCGAGCAGACCCAGCGCAGCCCTACTGACCGCCGCACGGACGTCTGGTCCCTGGGAGTCGTGATTTACGAGATGGTAACGGGGCGGCTGCCCTTCGCGGGAGAGCGGCAGGAGGCCGTGCTCTACGCCATCGGCAACGAAGACCCCGAGCCCATCACGGCTTTGCGGGCGGGCCTGCCGATGGAGTTGGAGTTCATCGTCGGCAAGGCGCTCGCCAAGGACGCCGCGGACCGCTACCAGCACGTCGAGGAGATGATCGTCGATTTGCGGGCCCTCGAGCGGCGGGCGGAATCGGGCGGCGCCTCCGCCAAACCGAGCGGCAAACCCGTTACGGCGGCGAGTTGGGAAAGGCCGGCGCGAGCCCGGCGGCGAGGCTTGGCATGGGCCGGCGCGGCTGCCGCGATTGTTCTCACGATCGCCGCCGCGGCCTTTTGGAACTTCCGGCCGACGACGACCGAAGCCCCCCTGGAACCCATGCGGGTCGTCCCGCTCACCAGCTACCCGGGCGCGGAGATGGTCGCTTCATTTTCCCCCGGCGGCAATCAAGTGGCCTTCCCGTGGACCGGGGGGAATACGGAGAGTTTCGACATTTACGTCAAAGGGGTCGGGCCCGGGCCCCCTCTGCGACTGACCACCCATCCCGATTGGGATGGCAGCCCCGCCTGGTCGCCGGACGGCCGCTGGATCGCCTTTCTCCGCGGACGTCCCGAGGCCCGAGAGAAAATGGGCCTGTACCTGGTTCCCCCTCTTGGCGGGACGGAGCGGAAACTGGCGGAGACGCGGGTTCCTTTCAGTTATCAGGTGGGGAGCTGTCTGGCCTGGTCTCCCGACAGCACTTGGCTGGCCGTGTGCGATTGGGAGGAGGATTCGCCCGGGCCGTTGAGCCTATTCTTGCTCTCGGTGGATTCCGGCGAAAGACGAAGGCTGACCCGGCCGCCGGAAGACTCGCTGGTAGGCGACATCATGCCCGCCTTTTCTCCCGACGGCCGCATGCTCGCCTTTTCCCGCTACGGCTCCGGGTTGACAACAAGCGATCTCTATCTGCTGGATCTCGACGAAGATTTGAACCCGCGAGGCGAACCTCGACGCCGAACCTTTATGGAGCAGATAATCGGCGGGCAGTTCACTTCCGACGGCCGCGACATTGTTTTCTCGGCGGCGTCTATGACCGACTCCTCCGGCCTTTGGAGAGTGCCGGTATCGGGGACCGCCTCACCCGAGCGGCTACCGTTTGGAGAGGTGGGAATTTGGCCGATGCTCTCCCGTCAGGGGAATCGGCTCGCGTATACAGAGTTTAACTTTAACATTAACATCTACCGCCTCAACCTGCCCGTCGCCGACGGGTGTGCGACATGAAAGTGGAGCTCAAGCCGCTCGGGCCTCCCAATAGTCCTCGAAGCGGCCGTTGTGGTGGCAGCAACGAAGGGCCAGAATCGCGTTGGCTCCGCGGACGGTCCAGAACATGCCGGACTGTTTCAAGCGAGAGCCGATGACGCTCTTGCAGCCAGCCTCGATCACTCCCGAGCCGACAAACAGATGCTGGCGCCGAAACTCTGGGTAGCGCATCCGCTTGGCATTCTTTTCAAAGTATTTGGCTTCGTCGCGGAACTCTTCCGCGAGTTGGGGACTCGAGCATTCGACCGACCGCAGCGAGCACACTAACTCTTCCATCCGCCCCTGGTCGAGGTGGTCCTGATGGATCGTGATCCAACACCGTTGCTGGGCCTTGTCGTGGGGGTGAAGCTGGCGTGCCAGGTCCCACAAGTGCTGGCGGGCGTGATAGAGGTCGACGATCTGAATGGCGCCGGGAAACTGCTGCTGGGCAAGGTTCCAGATCCATTCGGCGCCATCTCCCAGCACGACCTTCTTGCGCGCCCGGCTCCAGCCCCGCTTCCAGGCCTCCACATACATGCGTTTGCCAAACTCGTCGGCGGTCTCAATGGCGCCGCTGTAGCTGGTCGAGTCTGGATCGCGGATGGGGTAGCCCTCCTCGTCCCACTTCGTTTGGGTGAACACGCAGCCCAGCTTGGCCTTGCGGGTGTGGGCCGCTTCTCCCTTCCTTTTGCCCGCTCGTCCCGCCGTCTCTTTGCGCACCACCGGAATTCCGGTCCCATCCATTTCGATGTACAGGATCGGGACGGGCTCGCCCGCCACCAGGGGCAGCTCCAACTGCATCGCCCGCTGGATCTCGCTCTGCTCCCGCGCTGCGATATCCTCTCCGATCCCTTCCGCCGTCCGCTCCACCGCCTTGGCGGTCAGCTCCAGACCGGCCAGCAGTTCCAGCTGCCGGCGCCCGTGATCGAAGGGAGCCTCCTGCCCCACCAGCGCCTGCATGCGGCGCACCCCGGGAGAGCATTGAGTTTGGGCGATGTCGAGTTCGGCGTCGGCCGGAAACTGGCCGCGACGGCAGTGCCCGCACAGGTAGTAGGGGCGCGACACATTCACCTTGCCGACGGCCGTGAGCACCGACTTGGAGCGCAGTTCCCGGTAGTGAGCTTGGTGGCCGCAACAACAAGGAAGGCTCCGCTGGCCGGCCGCCGGGGCTTCCCATTGCAGCAGTTCGGAGAGGGCGGAGGCGCCGGCTTGGTGCATCGCCGAGCGCACCGCCATCTCGACGGCCTCCAGATCCCGGTGGCCTGTCTTGCGCCGCCCGCTGAACAGCACGCGCAACAGCTGGTCTAGCTCGCGCGCGACTTCTTGCCGGATCGCGTCGGCCGTTTTTTTTCCTGGGGAGTCTGCGCTTCCCCCTCCGGCGGCCGCTGTTTGCAGATGCGGGTATTGACCTCCACGAACTCACGGCTCAGTTGCTGGAACTTGTGAAACTCTCCCACTTCGCGCTCGGCTTTGCCCACTGCGGCGGGAGTCGGCAGCGACTCGGTGACGGTCTTGCGACCGGCCTTATAGGTGAGGCGGGTATGGGGGCCGTGCCCCGGTTGACCAGGGCGATGGCAGCGGCAGCTTGTCTTGCCGCAACGCCCCGAGGTGCTGGTAATCGAACCGGGGCGCAGATCGCCCAGTTGGCCGATCTGGCGGACGATGTCGGTGCGCTGATGCTGCAGTTGCTCGAGGGAATCAGGCATGGAAGTGACCTCCTGTTCCTAGCGTAATATATACGCAAGGATTTGGCCACAACAAAGAGCCTGCTGAAATGCTCACTTCTATGTCGCGCACCCGTCGCCGACGGCGTGACCGGCACGGCGATCAAGTTCATTTCTTCTTCCCGCTGGGACACATCGGCAAAATATTCTCCCGACGGCAACCGCATCGCGTTCGTTTCGACTCGCTCCGGCGGCTACGAAATCTGGAAGTGTGACAGCGACGGATCGAACGCTGTCCAGTTGACTTCGCTTGGCGCGCCGTTTACCAACCGGCCCCGCTGGGCTCCCGATGGGAAGAGTATCGCATTCAGTTCCGATGCCGAAGGGCATTTCGATGTCTACGTCGTGGACGCCGAGGGCGGCGCGCCGCGGCGCTTGACGAGCGATCCGTCGTACGAGGCGGGGCCGGCTTGGTCGAGAAATGGAGAGTGGATCTACTTCACGTCAAACCGCAACGGGACTGGTCAGAATTTCAAGATGCCGGCGGGCGGAGGTCCCGCCCAGGTCGTTACAGCCGGGCGGGGGCCACGGATGGAGTCACCCGACGGCAAGTGGTTTTACTTTACGCGCGGGGCCAACCGCTCTGTGTGGAGAATGCCGGTTGGGGGAGGCAGTGAAGAGGATGCGGAGCTGGTCCTCGAATCCACGCGCGTGGGCTCGTACGAGGTCGTCGAAGACGGGGTCTATTTCGTCCCTCCATCGAAGGAGTCGGACTTTTCGCTTCAGTTCCTCCGCTTTGCCACGGGCGCCGTCGAGCCGATCCATGATTTCGAGAGACAGCCGACTGACACGATGAGCGTGGCCCCCGACGGCCGATCGATTTTCTTCGGCCAACTCGAGCCACTGGAGGCCGACCTCATGCTGGTCGAAAATTTCCGCTGAGCGTGTGGCGTCTTCGTGGGCAGAGTAGTTGCGTAATAAGCGGAACACGGAATCAGAAGCCCCGCAGGGGCGGAGGACAGTAGCCCAGGGCGATCGGCCCTGGGTAGGGGCGCCCGGCGAAATCGCAAGCACGCACAGCCGCGAAGCGGCGGCAGGAATATAGCCTAGGGTGGAGCCGAAGGCGGAACCCTAGGTAAACACAGAAACAAAGTTGAGCCCTGAAAGGGCGGCAGGAGATCATGGCGCAAACGCTGCACCGAATCTTGGTCCACGTCGTGTTCTCGACGAAGGACCGGGCACCCTTGCTTAAGGAGCCAATTCGTTCCCGGTTATTCGCCTATCTCGGCGGCATTTTACGAAGTCTAGGCGGAGAGCCGCTCATTGTAAACGGCGTGGCCGATCACGTTCACATGCTGTTGACGCTTCCTTCCACCGTGACGCTCGCCGACGCTATGCGACGGATCAAGGCCAAGTCGTCTCATTGGATGCGGCAAGGAGTTCGCGACATCGCCTGGCAGGCCGGCTATGCGGCCTTTAGCGTGAGTCAATCGAACGTGGCCGGCGTCAGGACATATATAGCCAACCAGGAGGAACACCACGAACGAATTGGGTTCAAGGACGAGTTTGTCTCTTTGCTGAAGCGGAACGAACTGGAATATGAGGAGCGTTTCTTATGGCGGTGAGTGGTTCCTGCCGCCCTTTCAGGGCTCGTCGGGGTCCGGGCGGTTACCTAGGGTTCCGCCGTTCCGGCTCCACCCTAGGCTATATTCCTGCCGCCGCTTCGCGGCTCCCGAGCGCCCTGATTTATTTCACGGCCCGGGACGCCCTTCGCGGTATGAATGAACACTCGATCGAGCGTATTGGGCATTACGTGCGCCCGGCGAAATCGCAAGCACCTACAGCCGCGGAGCGGCGGCAGGATCATAGCCTAGGGTGGAGGCAAAGGCGGAACCCTAGGTACCGCATCGAACGGGGTCGAGCCCTGAAAGGGCGGCGGGAAATAGCCGTTCAGACCGAAAGCGCGGTGTGCGGTTGCAAGGAAGGCGGAAAACCATGCGCAACTCATCGGCGACACTGATCCTAGCCTGCGCGCTATGCACAGCCCTGCCCCCGGCGGCAGCGCAGAGCATCACCGGCACAATTGTCGGGCGCGTCACCGACCCCAGCGACGCCGTCATCGTCGGCGCAAATGTGCGGGCCATCAACGCGGCAACCGACGCTACTGACAGCACCACGACCAACGACAGCGGCTTCTACCGCATACCGCATCTTTTGCCAGGGGAATATTTCGTCGAAATCGAAGCAACCGGTTTTCAGACGACGCGATACTCCGCGCAGCGTCTCAGTCTGGCCGACAATCTGCGGCTCGACGTCCAGCTTGAACTCGGCCAAGCCCAGTTTTCGGTCACTGTCGAGGGCAGAGCCAGCGAGGTCAACACCGAGGACGCCCAACTCGGCAAGGTCATGCGCGACATCGCGCGGCTGCCGGTGCTTTCGACCGCCAACGGCCGCAATGTGCTCGAGCTAGCCTACACCCAGCCCGGCACCGTGCCGGCCGAAGCCGGAATTATTTCGGGCATTGCGGTCAACGGCCAACGGGCTCGGCAGAATCACTATGTGCTCGATGGGGCGACCACAAATTTGTCGGCCTTGAATGCGGAAGCGGTGACAGCCGGGCGTATTTCACCCAATGCCGTCGAGGAGTTCCGCCTGGTCACGGGTCCCGCCAAGGCCGAATACGGCAGAAGCCCCGGCGGAACCTTGATCCTGACGACGAAGTCAGGCGGCAACCGCTTTCACGGCATGGCGAGCGAAGTCTGGCGTAACCGGCGTCTGAACGCCGTTCCCTTCTTTCAGAAGTCGGTACCGGGCGGCACGGCCGAGAACTTCGCCTCCGGACTGCCCCGCAAGCCTCACTACAACAGCAACGACTTTGATGTGAATCTGGGCGGACCGATCCAGGCGAACAAGACCTTCTTCTTCGCGTCCTATCTGGGGTTCCGGCGGCGCACGGAGGTATCGCGCTCGGCAACCGTTCCCAACGCCGGCGAACGCCAAGCGATCGAGGAGTTCGGCACGCCCGAAGCCCGGGCGCTGATTGGGCTGCTGCCGAGCGCAACCGAAGGTAACACCCTCTTCAGCAATCTACAAAGCGACCTCGATCGCGACCAGGTCCTGTTCAAGATCGATCATCATTTCAGCGCGGCGAACCGGCTGGCGGTCACCTATGTTCGCGAGGACTCGAACGACATCAGTCCTTCGTTGGGACTAGGCGGTTCGATCGCCATTCCGGGTTTCGAATGGTCCAATCAGTTTCGAACCCAAAACCTGATCGTGCGCGACACGCATTCGTTCGGCCCCAATCTGTTTCATGAATTCCGGGTGGCACTCCAGCGTGTAAACTCGAATATCTTTAATCCCGTCAACCCGGTCCCGCCGAGCAGTTTGGGGCTGGACGGCATCGTTCCCGACCTTCCCGACAAGGCATCGGCGCCGCTGGTCATCATCGTGGGATTCAGTCAGTTCGGGGACCTTGGGCTTCCTCTGGGGTCCCAGGAGACCACGCTGCAATTCATCGACAATGTCAGTTGGACACGCGGCCGGCATGCCCTCAAGTTCGGCGGCAACTTCGCATCGAGGCCGCTAGATCGGACGACTTCCGCACTTAACAACGGGTTGTTTCTTTTCGACGGCGGCGGCGTCGCAAACGGCCTCGTTCCCCCGATTGAGGGACTTTCTCCCGCGTTGAACGACTTGGCCGGCGGCTTTACGACTCTCTATCAACAGGGGTCGGCGGCTGATGTCGAAGGCCGTACGTCCTCCACGAACCTGTTTCTGCAGGATGACTGGAAGGTCAAGAGTAATCTGACCTTCAATCTAGGGCTGCGCTGGGAATTCAACAAGGGCCTGACGGAGACGAGGGATCGTGTGGGCGCCTTTCGGCCGGGGCAGCAGTCCGTCATTTTTCCGGATGCCCCGGAGGGTTTGGTCTACCCTGGCGACGAGGGGATTTCGCGCTCCACCTACGACGAGGACTGGAATAATTTCGGGCCGCGTTTTGGTCTTGCCTGGGACCTTCTCGGCAACGGGAGACTCGCCGTGCGCGGCGGCTACGGTTTGTTCTACGCCCTGGCCGACTACGACCTGGAATTCAACAGGACAAGGACGGCCCCATACACCATTAACAAGCGTGTCTTCTTTACGGATTTGGCCGACCCCTGGGGAGGCGCGCTGTTCACTCCCGGACCCCAACCTTTCCCGCATGTTCCCCCCGAGCCGGGCGGGAGTTTCGATTTCGCTTCGCTGGCCCCAATCACCTTGTGGGGAATGGACCGCAATTTGACTACGCCTTACACCCAGCAATGGAGTTTGCAAGTTCAATACGAGCTGCTGCCCAACTGGCTGTTGGAGGTCGGCTATGTGGGATCCAACGGAGTCAAGCTCTACAGCTTGCGGGAGGCCAACCCGGCCGTGCCCGGCCCGGGCGCCAACACGGGCAACACCGAGGCCCGCCGGGTCTTGAATCAGGGCCACCCTCAGAGCGAGCAGTTCGGAGGCACGCCCTTCAGCAATATTCTTACCTACCGAAATGACCGCAACTCCAACTACAACAGCTTGCAGACCAACCTCACCAAGCGGTTCTCAAGAGGGTTTCAAATGACCCACGCCTACACTTGGTCCCACGCCATCGACTCGGCGTCGGATCAGGCGACGCGAGACCGGCCCGATGACGGGCGCTCCCGTCGGGGCCACGCCGGCCACGATCGCCGCCACGTCTATGTCGGCACCTATGTTTATGAACTCCCTTGGTATCAAAGCCAGACGGGGCCGCTGGGCAAGCTCTTGGGGGGCTGGGGGGTGTCGGGGATGACGATGTTGCGAAGTGGGGCCGCATTCAACGTGTCTGAGGGCGGGGGCCGCTGCCTTTGCGGCGTCTCCGGCGTGGGAACACCCGACTACATCGGCGGCGAAATCGCGTTTCACGACCCCCGCTCGACGAATGCCGTTCCCGGCCGGCCGAATTCCTGGTTCGACGGCAGCGGCGGCGGCACGCCCACCGCCGGCGCCAACCCGCATTTCCGCCGCGTGGGCTCGGCGCCGGTTTACGAGCTGGGGGCGGGGCGTTTCGGCAACTTCGGACGCAACGTCCTACGCGGCCCCGGATTTGTGAACTGGCAGATGGCCGCCTTCAAGCGTACGAAGATCACCGAAAGTCAGAGCTTGGAATTCCGCGCCGAGTTCTTCAATCTCTTCAATCAGGCGCAGTTTCAGAATCCGGAGGGCAGCATCGGGTCCGTGAATTTTGGCCGGGTGCTCGAGACCTTTGATCCCCGCTTCATTCAGCTTTCGTTGCGCTATATGTTTTGAGCGGGCGATAACAGCCCGTGGCGGAAATGTGTGCGGGCGAAAATGGGGTCGCGGTAGGGATGCCGGTCGCCCGGCACCCCCCGCACAGATCCGTACGTGAGCATCCACTCATACGGCTCTTACCTCGGATGGGTAACGGCAAAGCGCACACTTGGAAACGGGTGACAACATCGTGGCTGCGGCAGATACGCGTCCAGCAGCCGGTAGAACCGGCCCCAGCTTATTCGGCGTTTCTGGCCGCGCCGCCGAAGCGATCGCCGCCAGTGCCGGGCCAGCGCCCAGCGAAAGCCCGCCAGCACGCGCCGGTTTCCCGGCACCCCGTGGTATTGAAAGTAGCCTCGCACCACCGTCCGCAGCCACTTGCCGGTCTCGCCCGGCGGCGCGTGCATCCGCGCCCAAAGCTGCTTCTTAATCTCCAACAGCTTCGCACGCATCCGCTTCCGCACCGTCCTGCGCCCAACCACAAAGCGCCCGCTCTTCCGGTTGATCTCGCATATATGCGTGAACCCCAGAAAATCGAAGGTTTCAGGCTTGCCTTCCCCACGGCTTCGCCGCTTTGCTATCGCCCAGCGTCCGAACTCGATCAGCCGCGTCTTGTCAGGATGCAACTCCAGCCCGAACTCCGCCAACCGTTCCCGGAGTTCCTCCAGAAACCGCTCGGCCTCGCTCCGGTGCTCGAATCCCAGCACGAAATCATCCGCGTACCGCACGAGTATGACCCCGCCGTTCGCCGACTTTTTGCGCCAGTCTTGCACCCACAAGTCGAAAACATAATGCAAGTACACGTTCGCCAGCAGCGCTGAAATCACCGAGCCGATATCACCACTCCCGGGCGGCGTGCCCTGCTTCGTCTCCCTCCACTCGCCGTCTTCCGACACCCCCGCCTTCAACCATTTACGGATCAGGCGCAGAATGCGGCGGTCGGCGATTACGTGCTCCAGGAATTTCAGCAAACATTCGTGGTCGATATGATCAAAAAACCCCCGAATATCCGCGTCCAGTACCCAGCTCACCCGTTGCCTGCTGATCCCCACCGCTAGCGCATCCAGCGCATCATGTGCGCTGCGCCGCGGCCGAAATCCGTACGAGAATCCCAGGAACCGTTCCTCATAAATGCAATTGAGAACCGTCACCACCGCCTGCTGGACGATCTTGTCCTCCAGCGCGGCGATGCCCAGCGGACGCTGCCGCCCGTCGGGCTTGAGAAGGTACATCCGGCGCGAAGGTTGGGCGCGATACGCCCCCCGTTGCAGGCGGCTGTCGAGATCCACTAACCGATCCTCCAGTCCGCTCTCGTACTCACGCCAGCTCACTCCGTCGACTCCTGCCGCCGCCTGCCTCTTTAAGGCGTAAAAGCTGCTGCGCAGAAGCTCCGGCGTGAGATGATGCAACAGCGAGGTGAACTTCCCCGTTGTCTTCCGTCGTGCTGCTTGCCGCACGCCCTCCAGCCCCTGGGACACGGCTGCCCGCTGCTGCGCGCGGTCCGTGCGTGGCCGTGGGACGTTCTCCTTGGCGCGGGTGCTTCCCTCCCGACTCTCCGCTGGCGGCGTGCCGCTTTTGTTCGAATCGTTCATCGGTACTACCTCCCGCTCCGACTCCTCGGCGACGTAGGCGTGGGGCGTGCGGCTGGCGCCTTCCCCCACCGGCCTGCCACTTCGCGGCAGGCGTCGCCGAGGTCTCCCGGTTCTCGTGCGAGGAGTTTCCTGACGTGCACGGGGTCTGCGACCGCGCCGGGTTCTCGCGCCGCTCGCGATAGCGCGACGGTTGATATGGCCTTCCCTTTCAGTCCACAAGGTCGGCACCCGAAAAGAGGTATTTCGCGGCTCGATAGGCGGCCCGCCAGTGCCTCTGTCAACGCTTCACCCGCGCTGTCGCCAGCGCCGGCGCATGACTCGAGGTCAGCGTAGTTCGCTAAACTTTCACTGTGGGGCTCTTTCATCCCCAACTCCCCGCCGGTTTATCCCGGCGCTTTCGGACATGCCTCTATTCTACCGCTCGACCGCTAATATTGTCACTCTATTTTGCGAGACTCAGTAGAGCAGTACATACGGAAAGAGGCCTAGCCCCGGCCTAGCCCGGCCTGGCCCGCATTCCTTACCAATAGGCGTGTTGATCCTCGAGGTGCTGCGCGCCTTCAGCGCGGCGCGGCCACACATCACTAGAAGTTCGTCTGGCACGGTGCGCTGTTTTGCTCGAAAAAAGGCCGACCTTCATCACAGCGGCAGATTAGCCGGCGCGGGGAGCAAAAGGAGGCTAAAACCCCCCGTACCGGCCTAAGTGGGTTCGGTTCCGTGGGAAGAACCTAAGAATCGATTACCAACGACTCTCTACTGAATAGGACGGATCGCACCGCCGGTTTTTCGGTGGCGGTCGGCCGCCCTGAACAACCCACCGTGAGTTTTATCACTCCCTGGCCGGGTACTCATAGCGATTGTCCGAGGCACTTAACTTGTCCGCCAGCCGCTGGTTCTGCTGGCCTTTACGCCTGGATTCGTCGCGGGGACAATTCGGGGCCTCTGGAGTGAGTCTCCACCTTCAGTGTGCCAGAGCAAGGTGTAAGCGGGATTCCATTGACATCCCTCCCCGCGGCGCTCAGAATGTAAATAAGCAATACCTTGCCGTAAGAAACGCCGTCTGGTTCGTCTTAACTACTCAGGCGGCGTCGGGGTGCGCCTCTTGCGAGCTTCTAAGAAGCCCAGCTCCGCCGCGTTTGAAACCGAGCAGTTGGTTGGTGAAAGCCGAGACAGCCTCGTTCGGTATCTCCGTTACCATTTAGACGATCGGTCAGAAGCGGAAGACATTGCCCAAGAGACATTTGTGCGCTTTTACCAGGCGCGCAGCCGCGACGAAGAAATTACTCAACCGCGGGCTTGGCTGTTTCGAGTGGCACACAACTTGCTGGTCGATTATGGGAGGAAACGAAAACCGGATCTGCTGGACGAGCAAGGCTGGGTCGCGCTGGAAAGCCATTTGGTTGTGGAACCCAATGGGCTAAACGCCAGCGCGGAGGTTTCGAAGCTGCCTTGGGAGCGCCTCAGTCCGATGGAGCTGGAATGCCTCCGGCTGCGAACGGAAGGATTGAAGTTTCGGGAAATCGGCGAAGTCTTGGATTTGTCGATCTCCACGGTCGTCAGCTATGTTTCTCGGGCGCTGACCAAGTTGAGACCTGTTAGCGGTAAAGATAAAAAAGTTGCCACACCTGACCACAGAAGAACTGCTCAAGCACTTTGACGGCGAGTTGAAGGGCGAATCGAGCGCTCACATCGACCGTTGCGCCGGGTGCCAAGAGTCAATGGCCGAATTGGAGTCCTGGCTTTACCGGGTAGAGCAGGATCTTCGCGCATCGGTGTCCGCCGAGGCCCCCGAATTGCGGGGAGCTTCGTGGGAGCGCTTGCAGGAAGCCCTCTATCCCGCGAAACCGGTTATCGCCTTCCCCGTTCGCTGGTCGCCGGCCTACGCGGTGGCAGCAGGCCTTGGAATCGCGGTATTGGGCGGCTACTTGGCGTTTCGTGCTCCCCAGCCGTCAGCGCCGCTACAGCTTGCCGAGGAAACGGCTATCGAGCCGGTGTCCCCCGCCCGGGAAAGCGGTGTAGCGGAGCCGGGAGAAGTCGCCGCGGTCCAGGGTCAGGCGCCCGTCGCTGCCCCAAGACCAGCGCTTGCACCCTCAACTCCCGTGATCCGGCCCACCGAGAGAACGACTCCTCGGGCGAGATTCGAGATCGCCGCGCTGACACGCGCAAGTCGCCCGGCCGAGAGCCAAGTGTTGTCTTTCGAAGCTCCAGCGTTGACCGTCTTCCCTTCGCTGATGCCCGTCACGCCGGGGACGCTCGATTTGCCGCTCGTGCTGGAACCGCGAAATACCTTGGCCGCGTCCGCGCCTGCCGAAGCTGCTCCGCTGACCGCGGATGAAGCGCCCCTCGTCCTCGCCGGCCACCGAATTCTCAACAAAGTAGGTGTCTGGCAAGAAGATATTCGTCCCGTGTACAGGGCAGGTGTTCTTTCCTTTGAGGGAACGGTCGAAAACGCCGAGGTGCGCCAACGCGTCACTCGTGAAATCCAGCGGGCGGCCGGGGGGCAACAAGTCGCCTTCGTCCTGCTGGAGCGTCAGCAAGACACGGCCCATGCGGAACCTCTTCTCGCCAGCGCCGACCAAACAACCGGCGCCCATGCGAGTGGAGGCGTGGTTCGCAGTTCGCTGCTTTCTCACTTCAGTGACGCCGCGCGGCGCTCTTTCCGGGTCCCCGAGCCCGCGGCGCTTGAATCGGAACTCGACCGTTACGTGAGCGACGTGTTCCGCGGCCAGTCGCGTCTTCTGTCCCACGTCTACGCGCTGAATGGAGTGCTCAGGAGTTTTGACGCGAGCCTCGTCAGACAGCTCGAGCCAAGGGATATCGACTCTTTCCGGCAGGTGGCCGGCTTCCACGCCAGCGCCATTCGAGAGCACGAAGCCCGCATCTACGATCGCTTGTCAGAAGCCCTCCCCAGGCGTTTCTGGACTTATCGGGCCGACAAGAACGACATACCAGCCGAGTCCGGCTGGAGGCGCGAAAGTCAACTGCTGCTGAGCGACGCGCTCGAGCTCGACGCCACTCTCAACGCCTTGCTCGTCACCCCGGAAACCAGCATCGACACCTCCGATGTGAATCTTTCCTGCGGGGAACTACTCGCACGTATCAGAACTCGCATTGCTCGCCTGCAAGCCCCGATCCAAGCCTTACAATAGGTATATGTGCAGGAGGACACTCCTCCTGGGGGTAGTCTGTGTTCTTTTCGCCGCAGGGTCAGCCATCGGCCAGCCCCCCCCTAGCGGTGTAATCCGCGGCCGGGTTGTTGATCCCCAACAGGCCCCCCTCGAAGACGTTAAGGTCACGCTCGTCGATCTTTCGAGCGCGAAACCGCTAACCGCCCACAGCGATCCGGCAGGCCGCTTTAGCTTTACAGGCTTGCCTTCGGCCAAGTACTCCTTGACGTTTGACTTGGAAGGATACGCCGTCCAGCAACTACGGCCCTATGAAGTTCTTCCCGGGATTCCGGTCGAGATGTCGGTGGAACTCAAGCGCCTCGCTCCTCCGCTCACTCGCCCCCGCGCGGGATTGGAGGGAATCGCCATCGAATACGGCCTCGTCAGAGAGCAGATCGAGGCTGTGCCGGTATTGATCGGCTCGGACGGCCGAACAGCGGTGGACAAGCTCTTGTCAATGGTGCCGGGCGCGAGTCCGACTCAATCGCTGGAAGTCAACCCATTCACCGGGCGGGCCGCGGCGGTTTCCGCTAATGGGTCGAGGCCGTCGGCGATCAACTACCAGCTCGATGGCGGTTCGAACAACGCACAAAACCGCATTACGGGCGCGCAGGCAACAACTTTCGGGCCCATGCCGGAAGGAATCGAGACGTTGCGGGTAGTCAGCCACACCTATTCCGCCCAAGACGGACGCAACGCCGGCGCTGTTGTTTCGGCCACGACTCGGGGCGGCGGCAACGAGTGGCACGGTCAACTCCGCGGGTTTTGGCGTCCGCGAGGCGGCAACACGATCGAAACATTTGACGGATCGAGCGATTCAATCAACGGTTTGGCGGCAGGGGGGCAAATAGGAGGGGCGCTGTCGAAAAAGAAAGGCCTTTTCCTGTTTCTGGATGCCGAAGCTTGGGCTACCAACCGCCGTGAAACCGAGATCTCGCCCGTGCTCACTGTCGCCGAGCGCGCCGGTGACTTTTCTTCGGCGTCCCCGCGGAACGCGCCGCGCGACCCGCAAACGAATGTGCCTTTCGTCAACGGATTACTGCCGGCCAATTTGCTCGATCCGCTGATGACGAAGTATCTCGATACGTTTGTTCCGGCGCCCAACGAAGGGGAGAATCGTTACCTCTCGGAAAGAGATCTCGATGGCAATGGAGAGATGCTGCTGGGCCGGCTCGACTGGCGTTTGCGCAATTGGTCATTGAACTCCAGCTACTTCAACTTCCGCAGTCGCGTCGACGAGCCGTTTCGCGACGCTGGATTAGCGGCCCCGGGTCTGGCCTTGCGGCGCGGACAACGTTCTCACAACGCCCAGGTCAGCCTTACTTACACGCCCGGACCCGGTTTTTCAAACGCTGTCCGCTTGGCGGGGCAGCGTTTGTTGGGCAACCGCCGGCAAGGGCGCCTGGACTTTATTGACACCTCCGCGGATAGTTTCGGGTTTGACTTTCAGAGCTTTGGCGCCAATCCAGCTACGCTTCCCGATGTGACTCTGCTCGGCGATGACGGCGCCGAACGGCTGCGGATTGCGCCATTCTTGTTCGCGGAATCGTCGGCACAGACGTCTTTTCAGATTCGCGATGATCTGGCCTATCGTCGCGGGGGGCTCGTTCTTCGAGGCGGCGTGCTGCTCCGGCGCGGCATCTGGCCGTTCTCAAACACCGAGAATGCCGCCGGAAGCTTCACCTTTTCGCCAACAGCATTTCGCGGCACGCGCAACAGCGCCGCGGACCTGCTGCTCGGCATCCCCGCCTCTTACCGGCTAACCACCCCGCGCAGCCTGAACCTGCGCTGGAACGAATTTGCGCTCTACGGAGAGTCGGAAGTGCGTCCTTTTCGGGGCATGCAGATTACGCTCGGCCTGCGCTTTGAGTCACAGCCGCCCGCTGTCGAGCGGCTGGACCGCTTGGCGGCCTTTCGGCGCACCGTCGAGAGCCAGTCGTTCGAGGATACCTTGCCCAACCTGATTTTCCCCGGTGATCCCGACGGCGACCTCGGCGTGCTTCCCCGCTCCACGATTCGAACCGATGGCAAACACTTCGCCCCCCGCGCCGGGCTGGCCTACTCTCCAACTTCGGAGAACAAGCTTTCGCGCTGGATCTTCGGCGAATCGGGCCGCTCGGTTTTCCGCGCTTCCTACGGAGTGTTCCACGATTTCGGAACATTCGCCGGATCAAGCGCTGCTGCCTTATTCCAAGCTACTTATCCGCCTTTCAGCATCGACACCCGTTTCAACTTTGCCCAACTGGCCCGTGCCGGCAGCTTTCAGGCGCCGCTTTCGATTGTCCCTCCTGTCAACACGGGTTTTATTCGCGGTTCGGCCGTTACTTACCCGATTCTGGTGTTCGACCCGTTTTTTGACAACGCCATGGCGCATCACTGGGCCGCCGGCTGGCAACGCCTGTTGCCACACCGCGTATTCGTGAGCGCAATGTACGTCGGAACCCGCTCGCTGAACTTGCAGCGCCAGCGGGAGCTGAACGAATTCCGGCGCAATCCGCTATTGGGATTCGGGTCGATTCGCAACATGCGCCTCTTCTCGCAATACCGCAACATCCGCTCGTTTGAGAGTTCCGGGGACGCTCGCTACAACGGGATGCACCTGAAGGCCACGCGCTACCTCACGCGAGGCCTGGCGTTTGACATCGGCTACACCTGGTCCAGTTCGTTTGACAACGCCAGCATCGCTTTTGGCGACGCATTCAATACGGAGCCGCGGGCGCCTTCCGATTTCGATCGGCGCCACATGCTGACGGCAACTTGGCTCTATCGAATCCGGCTGCCCCGGGACCTGGCGTCGCGAATACCGTGGGCGGACGGCTGGCGGATCAGCGGTATCTGGCGCTTGCGGTCCGGCCTGCCTCTCGATGTCCGGCAGACGGAAGATCCTACGTTTAGCTTTGAGCGCGTGGGGCGGCCTGACATCGCCGGAACGTATCAGCGCCTGGATCCGGGCGGGATCCGAACGTTTACGCGTTTGGACGGCAGCAGCGTGAGCGGCCGCTTTGCCTTCGATCCCAACGTGTTTCAGCCTGTCGTTCCCACCAGCTTCGACGAGCTGCGGCAAGGATCGCTGGGCCGCAACGCGCTGCGGATGCACGGCTTCCAGCAGTGGGACCTGCAAATCGCCAAGTCAGTGGCCGTCACCGAAACGATGTCGGTCGATTTCGGCATCGACATGCTCAACGCCTTCAACAACCAGAACTGGGCCGCCCCGTTCAGCAATGTAGACGACCCCTACTTCGGGATCGTTCGCTCCGAAGGGCTCCAGCGCACCTTCCAATTCAACGTCCGTTTCCGTTTCTAACGATCCGCCGCCCGCGGAGCCGCTGCCGTCGTTGTGATTTGCTTGTACAGGCAGCAGCGCCTGTCTCGATTGGCGGGAAACCGGCTGCAGCCGGTCGTCCGAATCCACCCAGGATGCGAAAACCACACGAGAGGCCAAAACCTCTAAACTCCAGTAGAGGGAAGCGCCATGGGTATGGCTCCGCGGGCGTTGAAATCTGGGGGTTTTGAAATCTGGAGGTAACAAGATGAAGCGGCTAGCGTTGATCGCACTATTTACTCTTCTTTTCGCCGGGGCGATTCACGTTACTGGCTGGGGACAAAGCGGGTCAACACCAGGCGACGAGTATACTTTCGAAACTTCGCGGCGCGGTTTCCAGCCCATCGAATATCCCGGACCGTTGAACTACCAAGACGCCGTGCGTCTGTTGCTGCGCCATGAAGGCAGTTTTCACTTCCCCATCACGCGTTCGTTTCGCGAGCGGCGCCTGGCGCCCGAAGCTGACCTGTGGGAACTGGACCTTCCCCATGCGCTGAAGCTCCGCGTGAGCCGTGACGGAATCGAGGTCGTCGCTAAACCCGCGAACCTGCGGCTGGCGGTGGAGGATACCTACAATCTGGTCACGCTCTTGCGGAACGAGCTTGATGACCCCATTGACATCAAGCTGATCGCCGGTCTGGGCGAAGCAGGAACAACCGACCGCTGGAAAATTCGTCCAGGCATCAATTACGCGTCTCTCAATCTGCGCCCAACCGTCGCCGGCGCGGCGGACGTACGCCTGAAAATCCATGCCGGAGACGATCTCCCCGGGCAAGGCTCGCCGCCCGAAAGCCGGATTCAAGCCGAGGTGACTTTCCCCGCTCAAGTCGTCCGATGGGGCAAGCTCAGAATCCGAACCCTTGAAGACGGCCGTCCTCAGGTTGCGCGCGTCTACGTAAGGGCTTCCGACGGACTTTCTTATGCACCCAGCGGCGATTCGGGTGGCCCAACGCTTTCGCGCATCACTTGGACGCACGGCGACTATTATTTCTACAGTCGCGGAGAACACTTGCTCCGCTTGCCCGAGGGCCCCGCCACGATCGAGGCTGTGCGAGGCATCGAATACGGGATCATCCGCCGGCAGGTTGAAATCCGCGCGGGAGAAACCGCTCAAGTCGTCCTCGAACTCGAACGCCGCTCGAACCTGGCCGGCGAGCACTGGTACGGCGGCGATGTTCACATCCACGCCAACTACAACAATCATGAATTTATCACTCCCAGCGACATCAGGCTCCAAGCGCTCGGAGAGGATCTCAACGTTGCCAACTTGATGGTGGCCAATTCCGTCGATGCGCATATTCACGATGAGCAGTATTTCGAAGGCAAGCCGAACCGGCTGCGCGATGCGACGCACATCCTCAATTGGGGAGAGGAGATGCGCAATCGTGGTCTCTACGGCCACATGTGCCTGACCGGACTCAAGAGCCTTGTCAAGCCGCTCTACACCGGCTTTGCGGGTACGCCCTATCCTTACGACTATCCTCCGAACCACGTGCAGGCGCTAGCCGCGACGCGCCAAGGAGCGGCGGTGAGCTACGCGCATCCGGGATATCGATTCACCGATGATCCGCGCAGCATGAGCGCCCGCGAGGCCCCGGTTGATCTGGCGCTGGGATCCATCCAGGCCATGGACGTGGTCAGCAATAACAACGAGGATGCGACCACTTCTTTTTGGTATCGCCTTTTGAACACGGGGTTGAAGTGCGCGATCTCCGCCGGCAGTGACAGCTTCACCAACCGCCGCCACATGTGGATCCCCGGCGGCCACCGCGTCTATGTCCATACCGGCGGGCCACTTGCCTACCGCGAATGGGTCGACAACTACAAAAAGGGCCGCAGCTTCGCGACCAACGGGCCGATCGTGCGGTTCACGGTGAATGGCGAGCTGCCGGGCGCGGAGCTGGAGTTGAAGGCAGGTGATCGCCTCGAGATCGAGGCGTCTGCTACTTCCTTTCTGCCGATGGAAACGCTCGAAATTGTCATGAACGGAAATGTCATCGCCCAGGCGAAAGCGAGCGGCGACAAGATGTCGGTGGCTCTATCGAAGGAAATCCCCCTCGAATCAGGAGCTTGGCTCGCGGCCCGCGTCAGGGGTCCGTTCGACCGCCATGTCGTCAACGACACCTACCTCTACGCCCACACCAGCCCGGTCTACTGCCAAGTGGACGGCAAGCGCGCCGGGCTCCGCGACGATGGGGCCTTCTTCGTGCGCTGGATTGATCAATTGATCGACATGGCCCGCCAGCGTGGAAAGTATGCCTCCGACGAGCAAAGGCAGGAAGTCATCGAGCTGTTTCGCAAGGGCCGCGCTTACTACGAAAAGGTCGCCGCCGAAGGAAGTTAACCGGTGTTGACCGCGTCTGTGCGGCTTGATTGGCACTCTTGCAAGATCGCCGGGGTGGGCGGGTCTGGCCCACTCGTCTGGCGTTCGGGGCTCTGAATCGGGGCTCTGAATCTGGCCTCAGACTTCAGTTATCTTTCGCCTAGCACGCTGCGGGGGTCAAGTTCCAGGCCGCTGAGTACATCAGTCACGATGCGGTCTCCGGCCCGCGCCCGCGCCAGCAGAGTGTACTCGTTGCCTTCCAGCCGCCAGGTGCTGATTTCGTTGTCACGCGGATCAACCAGCCAGTACTCAGCAACGCCGTACTGAGCGTAGTGTTGGAATTTCACGACGGTGTCATGGGTGCGGTTTGACTCGGAAATGACCTCGATGATTAGATCGGGCGGACCATCAATGAACTTTTCCTTGACGATGTGCGGCCGCTGCCTGCTGATGAAGCAGAGGTCGGGTTCATAGTGGACGTGAGGCGCGAGAATCACGTGTATGGCGCAGCCGTAGACCTGACCCGAATCTGGTTGCTGGACAAACGAGCCAATCTCTCCCGCCAGATGCGTACATATCCTCTGATGGCGCGTGGCGGGCGTGGGTGACATGACTAGCTCTCCGTCGACGATCTCGGTGCGTCCGGCGTCTTCGGGCCAATCTTTGATGTCGTCCCAGGTCAGTTTTTTGGCGGCGACGCTCATCGTTGTTCTGATCGGATTCTAGCACGGGATTCAGGCGGTGACTCCGATACTCAGATTGTCCGCACCTTTCAACTTGCACTCTGTCCCCACTCAAGCTAGTGTGGACTGTTCATGTCGAAGATCGCTTTTATCTTTCCTGGCCAGGGCTCGCAGTATGCGGGGATGGGCCAGGAATTAGCTCGGAACTTCCCGGCCGCGCGCCGGGTTTTCGAGCAAGCCGACGATGCCCTGGGTTTCACGATTTCTCAACTGTGCTTTGAAGGACCGGAGGACGAACTCAGGCTGACGGAGAACACCCAGCCGGCGATCCTCACCTGCTCCGTCGCGGTTCACGCTGTTCTGCGGGAGCGAGGCGTTGAGCCCGACTATGTTGCCGGGCACAGCCTCGGTGAGTACTCGGCTCTGGTCGCCGCCGGCTCGATCGAGTTTGCCGACGCCCTGCGCTTGGTGCGGAAGCGCGGCCGCTACATGCAGGAGGCGGTCCCGAGCGGAGTGGGCGCCATGGCCGCTCTCATCGGAATGCCCACCGGGAAGCTCGAATCCATTTGCTCGGAGGCGGCGCAGGGCGAGGTCGTGGCTCCCGCCAACCTCAACTCGCCGGCGCAAGCCGTCATCGCGGGCCACGCCGGCGCGGTCGAACGCGCGGTGGAACTCGCGAAGGAAGCCGGGGCACGGAAGGCTGTTCTGCTGCGGGTCAGCGCCCCGTTTCATTGCGCCCTGATGAAACCGGCGCAAGAAAGGCTTTCCGCGGATCTCAATGCAATCGACTTCAAAGATTTGGCGGTACCGCTTGTGAACAACTTCGCCGCGCGCGAGATTCGTACCGGCGCGGACGCCCGCGAGGGGCTCAAGCAGCAGGTGCCGAATCCCGTTCGCTGGGAAGATTCGATTCGCAAGCTTGCTTCCGCGGGTGTGGACCGCTTTGTCGAAGCCGGCCCCGGAAAGGCGCTCACGGGGCTGCTGAGAAGCATTGATCGTTCACTCGACGGATCGGCCGTCGGAGACCTCAAGTCATTGGAGAAGCTTTCGATATGAAAGGCCGCGTTGCATTCATCACGGGGGCAAGCCAGGGAATCGGGCGCGAGTGCGCCAGCGAGCTGGCAAGGGCTGGGGCTCGCGTCATCGTTGGCGCTCGGCGGCAGGACAAGTTGCAACCGCTTGTGGAGGAGATCCGCTTCAGCGGCGGGGAAGCGGACGCCGTTTCGCTCGACGTCTCCTCGCGAGACTCAGTCAAGGACGCATTCCAGCAGGCCCGGGAACTGTGCGAACGCATCGACATTCTCGTCAATAACGCCGGGATCACCCGCGACGGCCTGGCGCTTCGCATGTCGGCCGAAAACTGGGATGCCGTTATCGAGACCAACCTCACGGGCAGCTTTGCCTGCATTCAAGCAGTGCTGTCGGGGATGGTGCGCGCTCGCTGGGGGCGCATTATCAATATATCGTCCGTCGTCGGAGTCAGCGGAAACCCGGGCCAGGCAAATTACGTAGCGTCCAAGGCGGGGCTGATCGGGCTCACCAAGTCGCTGGCTCAAGAAGTCGCTTCACGCAACATCACGGTCAACGCCGTTGCGCCGGGCTACATCCAAACCGCGATGACCGGCGTGCTCGAAGACAAGGTCAAGCAGAAGATCGAGGAGACGATTCCACTCCGCCGCATCGGCTTGCCGCAAGAGGTGGCGCATGGCGTTCGATTCCTGGCAAGTGATAAAGCGGCTTACATCACTGGCCACGTGCTCCACATTAATGGCGGGCTCTACATGTGAGACAGCGCCAACCGCTATTTCTCGGGATGCACGAGGCGAAGCGCGTTCGAACAGACCGAAGTCTTCCCGCTTGAAGTTCCTCAACAATGAGCCTGAAATCGGTTGGGTTCAGCCAGGGCAGGCTGCAGGGTGAGGATCTGCTTTCTGAGAGTATCGAGGGGAGCAAGAAAGAGGGGGGTACTCAACACGGTCTGGCTCCGGCCAAGTTTCGCAACAAGCTTTTGTCATTCTGTAGACTTGTTTGCTCCCGAGTTGTCCTGTTCCATTCCAGGTCGCCGGCGCCGCGAGCGGCAGGCCTCGAGCAGTTTTCTTCTCGGTCACCCTCGACCCTACTCCAACCGCTTAGAACGGCTTTATGACGTGACGCAAATTCGGCCTCATCAACTGACCGCAGGAGGTGAGAGCCCTGAGTCAAACGTTTCAAAGATGTATCGTGATCCCCGGGTTTTTTCTGTTATCCAACCGGGCCTCTTCGGGAGCTCAGCCGGTCACCGGTCAGGACACTCCGCCGATTCGGGTCCGCGTCTTCGATTACGCACAAGTTCCTGATTCCACCTCGAAGGGTTGGTGTCGAGACCGTTTGGGCAAGCTGCTCCGCCTCGCGAGCCACTGCGGACAAGAATCCGGTTTGCGGCCGAAAGCCGGGCGCCTTACTCTGCAAGTCGGCATCCTCTTACAGGAAATGGTAGCCAAGTCGAAATTGAGTGGCTCCCGTTCGGTTATGCGCAAACGTCGAAGACTGGTTTAGGCGCTTAGTGTTCCATATCGACAAAAATTTGTCGATGTTGCGCAAGTCATTTGTTTTCAACTGCCCCGAAGGGGCCACTCGTTCGGGGCGAAGTCCCCGAACGAGCCTAGTACGTTAGGAATGAAATTGTTGCTGTAACTGGCAGAAAACTTTTCCGCTCCGCTCTAGGTGCTTTGTTTTCAAGCGGGTACAGCGCATTTTCAAAAATCGGACTTACGAATCCTTTTTGGTTCCGGCTCGTCCGGGTTAGGCTATGATTGTTTTTCCATTTCAGCGCAAGCCGCGAGTGCGTGCATGAACATTGATTCGATCCAAGTTGACCACTTCGAAATTCCGCTTCCGGTGGTCTTGAGCGACTCGACACACGGCGAGATTCGCCATTTCGGGGTCGTTACCGCCCGAGTCCGGGCGGCCGGCGGCGCCGAGGGGCTGGGCTATACCTACGTGGTCGGCAAGACCGGCGGCGCGGCCATCGCGACTCTTATCGAAAAGGACTTGGCGCCGCTGCTGGCGGGCAGTGACCCCAGACGCGTCGAGCAGCTTTGGGAAAAGATGTGGTGGCGCCTGCACTACGTGGGACGCGGCGGCATCGCTGTCTTCGCAATCTCAGCCGTGGACGTGGCGCTGTGGGATCTGAAGGCAAAGCTCGCCGGCGAGCCCCTGTGGCGCCTGCTGGGCGGGCATTCCGGAAGAGCAAGAGTTTATGCCGGAGGGATCGACTTAAACTTCTCTCTCGATGAGTTGGCCGAGCAAACCAAGCGAAATCTTGAGCGCGGATTTCGCGCCATCAAGATGAAAGTGGGCCGGGAGCGCTTGGCGGAGGACGTCGAGAGGGTGGCCGCCATGCGGGAGTTGCTGGGGCCGGAGATTCCGCTTCTCGTGGACGCCAACATGCGCTGGAGCGTGGAGCAGGCGATTCGCGCCTCCCGGGCGTTCGCCGTGCACGATGTCTACTGGCTCGAGGAGCCGACGATTCCCGACGACATTGAGGGTCACGCGCGGATCGCCCGCGACGGCCCGCTGCCGATCGCCACGGGCGAAAATCTGCATTCGATTTACGAGTTCCAGAAAATGATTGCGGGCGGCGGCGTTTCGTTCCCCGAGCCCGATCTGTCCAATCTCGGCGGAGTGACGGCTTGGATGAAGGTCGCGCACCTGGCCGAAGCTTACAATTTGCCGGTTACCACCCACGGCGTTCACGATCTGCATGTTCATTTGCTGGCAGCCGTACCGAACGCGTCGTTTCTTGAAGCGCACGGTTTTGGCCTGGAAGCGTTTATCCGCGATCCCGTGGAGATTAATGAAGGGGTCGTGACCGCTCCGGAGCGCGCCGGCCACGGAATCGAGTTCGACTGGGATGCGCTGGAACCCCACCGGGCGACCCGGTAGAGGCTACCGGGGCGACGAGTGCTCGTTACTGGTTGCCCCGGCGGTTAGATTCGTCAAGATTAGAAACCATCCCATAAACTGCGAAGGAAGACGAGAGAGCGGGAACAGGCGGAATGCTCACATGAAAACTGCACGCCGCAATCCTCTCGTGGCTGGGTGGGCCGAAAGGTCAACCCTGCGTTGTCGGGGGACTTAGTCTTAGTCTTCCTCGCGGTCGCGGAGTTTGGTCGCAGCCTACAGTAGGGCAAATTGAATTACTGCCTGAGGGATGATGCGACGAATTAGGAGCCGGAGTCCGGTCCCTGTGCCGGGCTGTCGGGCGACCGGCGACTCTGTCGCGGCCCGCTACTGCGCCCCCGTTTTGTCTTCTGGGCCAGTTGGCAGGGCTGGTAGCCTCGACGGTCTCAACGGAGATTCTCGCGACGAGCATCAGATTGCCACTGTAATCGTCCCTTGCGGTGTAAACGAAGTGCTGTCGAACAACTCGAATAGAAAGTGCCGATAGAGCCGCGAAGGGCGATAGCGACAACGCCCTCGCCTCCAAGGCGATCCCCCCAACGACTTGTTAGCAGCTCTACCGAAACTTCGCTTCGCTCTCGGATGGAAAGTCCTCAGAGGCCTTCTGCGTGACTCTGCCTGTCGCAGCCCATTCCGCGCCCCGTTGAATCAACGTAATAAACCCCACGCAATCGATAGCGGACCATGGTCCCGAACCCGCACTCGCCCCGCTATTTACATGGCCCATGGGGGTTCCAAACACTCGGCCCTTTCCGTAGCGAACCGTAAAGGCCATCGGTTCGTGCTCGCCGGTGCCATGTTTCTCCACTCCCCAATGAGCCTCATACTTCGGGTCGGAATAGGCTGTCGCAAGGATGGTCATATTCTTCGCCGGACCGCGCTGATTGCTATAGAGTTCATCCTTTCCGTGCAACCAAACCGGAGGCAGTCCGCGCATGATCGGGTGATCTGGTTCGCGCGTGACCACCTGGAATTCATGGGCGTCGATACATTCCCCCGCGTGGCCTGGACGATGATCCAGGAATAATTTGCCGTCCCGATAATGAACGAAGGGGCCGTGCTTCTCGTTGCGTCCTCCCCAGCCGCCGATCCCGATCATTTCGTTGAAAGCTTCCCAGTCCGGGAACGTATGATTCACGGCGTGGCCATAGACCAGCCCGCCGCCATTTTCCATGTAGCTTTCGAACGACTCCTGCACGTGTTTCGACCAATCGTCCCCGTTGTATTCAAGCACCACCACGCCGTAAGCAGAGAAATCCGGGTTGAATTCGCTCATGTCGCCGCCCTTTGGCGGACTTAAAACCATATCCACCTCGAACAGACCCGTTGCCTCCAATATGTTCTTGTAATGCGCGCTGAGGGCTTGCCATCCGTGATTGTTCTGGCCCGTAAGGACCATCGCTTTGAGTGATCCCGCCCGGTCCGCGCCATGGGCGGACCCCCAAAAGGCGGCGCCGAAGCAGAACAGCAGTACGCGCAAAAGTGTTCTATGTCTCATAGTGATCATTTCCCTTTCACGAGCGATGCTCCAGCCCCCCTCATCCCCAAACGCCTTCCGTCGCCGAACCCAATCAGCAAACTCGGCTCGCTAGGTGGGGGAGACTGTCCCAATTGCCTGCCCCTTTCGAATCGTCTTACCCACAGCCAAATCGTCGGCGATGTCGCTTAATCGGCCATATCGCATCAGACTGCCATACGCATGTTCGATCGCGACGCCCCAATGCACACCTTTCTTGCTGCCGGGAATAACTTGACCCTCATCCTGAATGGACACGACTCTCCCGTGATGCACAGCAACAACTGGGACGCCGTAATCGTCATGGCTCTCACGGACTCGCAATGCCAACATCCCCTCAAGTGGTCGAAGCGGAAGCGGAGCCACGGCGGCGGCACCCGCCAAGTCTTCTGCTCCACGCTGAAGCAAGACCAATCTCAGCTCCTGAACCTCTTCCCGGAGTATTTCGAGCGAGGCCCTCGCAGCTCCGAGCTCATTGTGTACTGCGTTCAAGTCGCTATGGGACTGCATTATCGTAGTCCAAAATCCCATAACGACCGTTGCGGCAATCGCGGCACACAACATTGCAACTTTTCGGAGTGCGTCGATCCTGCCGACAGTCCGCACCAGTTTCACTTCAAGACGGTCGATCCTTTCTCCGACAGTTGACTCAGACCCCATCGATTCGGAGGGCGCCGGATCATGAAGCTCGAAATCTGAATCCTTACGGTCACGCCACGACGGGTTCGCCATTGTTCACAACCTCCTTCAGGGACCTCATATTCCGATTCTACACGTTCTCCGTCGTATCTGAGACGCTCTCACGAACCAGATGCTCCTTCACCAAGGGCAGGCCTTGCCCGGTCGCGGCTGAGCCCACGATGATCTTCACCAGCCGTCCCCGGCCTCTCCTTTCAAGTCGCTGAATCAAAGGTTGAAACAACTCGACACACTGTCGCTCAAGCACCTCAGTATTTCCGTCGATGAGGTCCGCCTTGTTCACAAATAGGCAAACGAAGGTCAGGCTGCTTTTCGTGAAGAGTCCGAAGACAGCGTCAAGAGCTTGCTCGTTCCACTCCTCAATGTGCTGCCGGACCCGCTCCGAGTTTGGCTCGTTAGCGGTTTTGGGCTTTGCAGCCCCGGTCGCTGGCGCGGGCATTAAGTCGACGAGCAGGATTAGGGAGTTTATGTGCCCATAACGTATTGGCGAGTACGGCAATCTTTGTTGCTCCACAAACGCACGCACTAAAGAGCCCAAATCTTGGCCTGCGTAGTCCGACACGTAAATTCAGCAGGTCGATGGGTTCTCGTTGTCGGGAAGCACAACGCCGTAGCGGTATATCTTGAAGGAATCTGTTGCGATCTCTGGCCGTGCGACGTCCGAGTCCAGCAGCTTGTTTATGAAGCTTGTTTTGCCGACTCCCCCCAGCCCTACGAGGAGTACGGAATTCCGCATTTCCGGAAAAGGCGTTTTAACCGGAAGCTGAAAGCCCCGCATACGATCGTCAGCTATGGGGTATTTAGTTGACTCCAGTAGCCACTACATCTTGGGGGTGGGGGTGCCGGCCCTGGTGGCCTCGACCATTGTCTTATAGGGAGCAGGGTCGGCGGCGACCGCCTGCTGGAGGAGGCGATAGCAAAGTTTGCCGCGCGACCGTGAGGTCCGCCGGTTGAAGCGGAACGTGAACTCGTCCAGGTAGTAGTCCAAATACTCGTGACTGACAGCCCCCTGGTGGGTCCCCAACAGCCAGCGCTTTAGCAGAGAGGCGACACGATGGACTCTCGGCAGCAGCTTACTCGCCGATTGCCGCTTCCCGCGCAGCACGGTGACTTCATGGCGGTATCCTTTGTTCTCCAATCCCGCATAGCCTTCCCAGCCGTCGGTGTGCACGAGGCTGCCAGGTTGGATAGCTTCTTCGACAAAGGCTTCCAAGCTCGCCGCTGAGGCATCCGCGATCCGACGGAGCCGGATGCGACCCATACCGCGCCCATCCTCCTCGGCAGCAACCGCAACTAACGCTTTGCCAACCATTTCGCGACCTCGGACGCCCTCTTCGACTCCGCCCACATACGTTTCGTCCACCTCCACCCGGCCGACCAGCCGATTGCGACCGGGGCGCACCATGGCGCGGCGGAACTTGTGCAGCCAGGTCCAGGCGGTTACATAGCTACCCAAACCCAAGACCCGCTGCAACTCCAGCGCGCTGGCCCCGCCTTTTTGCGTTGTCACCCACCAAGCCGCCCGGAACCACAACGTCAAGGGCTTGCGGGTGTCCTGGAAAATCGTGCCCGCCGTCACCGAGGCCTGGTAACCGCAGTCGGCGCAGAGCAGCAGATTGCGTTTGCTGGCCCATGAGGACTGGATCCCACAGCGCGGGCACACGAACCCCTCCGGCCAGCGCAGCTTCAGCAGGTACTCCCGGCACGCCTCCTCGGTCGAGAATCGAGCTTCCAACTCGACGAGGTTTCGGGGGTAGTCCTCCTTCATGCCCCCAACCACAACATATTGTGGCTACTGGAGTCAACTAAATACCCCATACGTCAGCTTTTGCTAGACGGCGGCCGGCTAACTCCCGCTCAACCTCCGCTTCCTTCATTCTTTTCGTGGCGTTCCGTTCCTCGACTTTGAAATAGACGCCGACGGCGCCGAAAAGCACGCCCAGGAAAGTTAGAAATAGGCGCAAGCCGAAAGGGTCCATCCATGGATTCGATTCCTCCAATGCGGTCTCATCATCAATCGGCAACTGGATTTCCGCGCGTTGGGGTGCCTGACCGCTGTCCTCCGCGACCGGGTCGGACTGCGGGGCATCATTACCTGTCGCCGGTGTAGTGTCGCCCGCTGGCTGCGGCGGCGCTACCTCTGGAGTCATGAAACAAACCAGCACTACGGCAAGCACCATTCTATGGACGGAATTTTGGATATATTTTCGTCTCTTCATGTAAATGGGGAGAAACCCTCAAAAATACCTTATCATGACGACGGGTAGACGAGGGGAGCAGCAGCAACTCGGCGCCAATGTTGGATCGCCCCGGCTCGCTCTTTGCTGTCCTGGTTTCAGAGCCCAGTACAGCAAGAAAGTCTGATCGACCCGGCGCGCGGCCGATTCCGGCGAACCCCTCCAGTCATGAGTGACTTCGTTGTCGACGGACTTTCCAAGGCGGGCGGGGACACGAATACCGACCATCGGGTACTGACGCTCAGCCCAACGCGAACGCCACGAACTGATCGCCCGACTTTGTGCCGCCCTTTCCGATGAGCCTGCCGCCGCCGCCTGCCGCGATGACGACGTACTGCTTGCCGCCGGCGGAATACGTGCACGGCGTTGCGTATCCGCCGGCGGAGAGCTGGTGCTCCCAGAGGATCTTGCCGGAGCCGGAGTCGAGCGCCCGGAATTTTTCATCCTGCGTCGCGCCGATGAAGAGCAGACCGCCTTTCGTTACGATCGATCCGCCGACGTTGAAAGTTCCGGTTCCCTCAATGCCCTTCGCCTTCAGCTCGGCGAACTCGCCCAGGGGCCTTCGCCAGCGGTAATCGCCCTTCGCCAGGTCCAGGCAAAGCAGCTCGCCCCACGGCGGCTTCGCGGCGGGGTACCCGTCTTGGTCCATAAAGAACGGGTACCCGGCGACCCGATAGGGGTAACCCGCTCCCTCGGGGGCATCCAAAAGCGTGAAGAATTTCGGCCAGTTATTGGTATTGATGTAGACGAGCCCCGTTTCCGGATCGTGGCTGCAGCCGCCCCAGATGGTGCCGCCTACCGTCCCCGGAAAGTAGACAGTTCCTTGCCTGCTCGGGGGTGTGTAGAGCCCCTCGCTGTAGCGCATGTCCTTGAGCCGGCGCTTGATGTACTCTCGCGACTCTTCGGAAATGTCCGTGATCTGGTCGTCAGTGAAGCCCTGGCGCGCGAACGGCGGGGGTTTCGTCGGGAACGGCTGCGTTGGATACGCCTGCTCGCCCGGGATATCGGACTCCGGCGTTGGGCGCTCTTCGATATTCCAGACCGGTTTTCCGGTCTCCCGGTCGAAGACGTACCAGAAGCCCTGTTTCGAGGTCTGCACGACCATGTCTTGCCATTCGCCGCCGCGTTTGGCCCGCGCGAGGACCGGCTGGGCCGACAGGTCGTAGTCCCAAAGGTCGTGGTGAATCGTCTGGAAATGCCACTTGCGCTCACCGGTGCGGGCGTCGAGGACGAGGACAGAGTTCCCGAAAAGATTCTTGCCCGGGCGGTCACCGCCGTAGAAGTCGAAGGTCGGCGAGCCGGTTGAGGCGAAGAGCCAGCCGCGTTCCTCGTCCACGCTCATGCCGCCCCAGTTGTTGGCGCCGCCCGTGTGCTTCCAGTTGTCTTCGCCCCAGGTTTCGTAGCCGAACTCGCCCGGGTGGGGGATAGTGTGGAAGATCCACAGGCGCTTGCCCGTGCGGACGTCATAGCCGCGAATATGCCCCGGGGCGGCGGGGGCGGGGCCTTCACTGCCCGAGCCTCCGCCGAGCAGCAGAATGTCTTCAAAGATCACCGGAGGAGTGGCGTAGTAGTACTGCACGTCCTCGGCCATGTCCCGGTCCAGTCCCGTTTTCATATCGAGGATGCCCCCGTCGGCGAACTCAGAGACCAGCTTGCCGGTGTCGGCGTTGAGGCAGAACATGTTCTGCAGCGCAGACATAAAGATGCGGCGATCATCGCCGTCAGCCCAGTAGCAAACGCCGCGGTTGACGCCTTTCGAGCGGCGCATCCTCACGCCCTCGTAGGGGTCGAAGTTCCACAGCATCTTTCCGGTCACGGCGTCGAGGGCGCGGACCTGCAACTGGGCGGTGGTGATGTACATGCGGCCGTCGACGACGATCGGCGTGCACTCGATCTTCGTTGTGGGCCGCTGCCTGCTGTCGCCGGTCGAGTGGGTCCAAGCGACCTTCAGGCCGCCAACGTTTGAGCGATCGATTTGGTCCAGCGCGGAATAGCGCGTCGCTCCGGGCGAGCCGCCGTAGTGGCGCCAGTCGCTTGGAGCGTGCGGGCTCGCGTGAGCTGACGAGGCGCAGACCGCGGCGGAAGAGAGAGCGGCGTTCTTGATGAAAGTGCGGCGGGTGTGTCGGTTCGGCATGGTTGCCCGATATTGTATCTGTTTTTCCGAATGAAACGAGGGAGTTCCGATCCATTGTCATAGGGGACTCTGGCCTTGTTGACGCAGAAAACGCGGTTTGACCAGAAGCTGTTTTGTGTCAGCATCTTCACACCTGACCCTGAACCGGTCTGCTCCGGATGATCCACTCATACGAATCGCCGACGTTCACGTCGCCGAAGTCGAGGCCCGCCGGGCTGACGTAGATTTGACCCGGCGGCGGTGTCACTCCGGCGATCGGCAGGTTAACCGGCTTTCTCCGAAGGCAATGACCAGGGGCAAGGTGGTTCCTTGCGCGGAGCCTGTTCGTAGAGCGGCGGTCTGGGCAAGCTCGTCGGACAACTTGAATGTTGACCTGGCCCAAGCCCACGAAGAACGGTGCGAGCCCGGCGAAGAATACCTGGGTCGGCGCACCGCCGACGGTCACGGTCGGGGTGAGATTCGCTGTAGCAAGCGGTGAGGCCAGGGACGCCGCGCCGCTCTAGGCGGCGGGTTGCTGACATCGCCGATTCCCGTCATGAAGATGATCAGAACCTGCCCATTGTGATCGACCTCAGCGAGCCAACCCATAAGCCCTGACCGTAAATTTTCCGGCCATTGCTCCTGGAAGGCCATTTAGCGGTCAACCCCGCGGTTGAGGTGCATCGAGGCCGCGGACGAGCTAATGTAGTGGTGTCTTCGCAAGCAGGCGAAGGCGGAGGTTTCCGATGAGACATCGATTTTTCACTGCAACGGCCATCCCGGTGATCATGATCGCTTTCGTGTTCCTGGTCTCCGCCGCCGGCCAGACCCAGGCGCCGCCTGCGACATCGACAGGCGGCGAGGAAGGGTGGACGCACCCGCGGACAAAGTGGGGACATCCAGACCTTCAAGGATTGTGGACCAACGAGACGATCACCCCTTTCGAACGCCCGGACGATATGGCGGACAAGGAATTCCTGTCCGCCCAAGAAGCCGCTGAGATCGAAGACCGAACTACTCAACGGCGTGCCGCCGCGGACGGCACTTCCCCGCCTGGCAGCGTCGGCAGCTACAACCAAGTCTGGATGGATTCGGGAACGAAGGTCCTTCCCAGCAGGCAAACGTCGCTGGTGGTTGATCCGCCCAACGGGAGGGTTCCCACGAAGCCGTCGGCGGAAGCGACCCGTGACTACAACAAGGCTCACGCCAGGGATTCCTACATCCACATGAGCGTTTGGGACCGCTGCATCACGAGGGGCGTGCCCGGCTCGATTTTTCCGGCCGGCTATAACAACGCCTATCAGATTCTGCAAACCCCCGAATACGTGGCGATCCTCTATGAGATGATCCACGACGTGCGTATCATTCCGCTGGACGGGCGTCCGCATGTCGACGAGAAGATCCGCTTGTGGATGGGCGATTCGCGCGGCCGCTGGGAAGGCAACACGCTGGTCGTGGAAACGGCCAACCACACGGACAAGGGCTGGATCGCCTCCAACGGCGCGTCGCGGCGCATTAAGGGCATCCCGCAGAGCGAGGCGCTGCATGTGGTCGAACGCTTTGCGCGCGTTAGCGCCGGGACCATCGAATATGAAGTGACGATCGAAGATCCCGCGATGTATACGCGGCCCTGGAAGGTGGCGATGCCCTTGACCCGTTATGACGAGTATCAGATGTATGAATATGCCTGCCACGAGGGCAACAAAGCCGTCGAGCTGATCCTGGGCGGAGCGCGTAACCTGGAGAAGGAAGCTGAAATAGCGGCGAGACAGAGCCGCTGATGGCGAAGTAACATTTCCCAATCCAAGAATGAGCCTGAAATCGGTCAGGGCGGAGAAGGGCAGGCTGCCGGGTGAGGATCTCCTTTCTGAGAGCATCGCGGGGGGTCTTAGGACTGCAACAAAGTTTCTGTAAATTTGTTTGTTTCCACGGTGCCTTTGTTTCTCCAGTGTCTTTCCTTCTTCAGATTTGCGCCGCTGAGCCGGGCCGCAGGGAGCCCCTGGGGCGACCGCAGGTCCCGGCTCAGCGGCGGCGCGCTCAGGTCGCCTGCCTGGCCGTTTTGCTAGCCGCTTGCCCCAGCGCCTCCCAATCCGCGTTCTCCATGCTGAAGTAGGGCCGCGGCTCCAGTTGCCACTTCTCATGCCGCTCCAGCAAGATCGCCCCGATCAGCCGCTCGCAGGAGGCCCGGTTGGGAAACACTCCCACCACCTGCGTGCGCTGCTGCAGCGTCTTCATCAGCCGCTCCAGCATGTTCGTCGATCCCAGCCGGCGGTGGTGGCCCTCCGGAAAATCCAGCACCGTCAGGCAATCCTCCAGCCCCTGCCGCAACATCGCCGCCACTTTGGGCCGCCGGGTCTGCCACTTTTGGGCCATCTCCTCGCCCCGCCGCAGGCACTCCTGTTTGTCTTCTCCAGCAAACACCGCGGCCAAGTCGCTCAACACCTCGCGGTATTCCCGGTTGGCGACCTGGCGCGCCACCTCGCGTTTGAAATGCACCCGGCAACGCTGCCAGCGCACCCCTTGGAAGTGCCGCCCCAGCGCAGCCACGATGCCCGCATGGGCGTCGCTGACGATCAGCCGCAGCCCGCGAAACCGCGGTCCTTAAGCTGCCGAAACAGCTCTCCCCAAGTGGCTTCGGACTCGCTGTCGCCGTTGCGCCAGTCCAGAATTTCACGCTGCCCTTGCTCGTTGAACCCCGCGACCACCAGCACCGCCTCGCTGACGATGCCGCCTTTTTGGCGTATCTTTTCGTAACGCGCGTCGATCATCAGATAGGGGTATTCGTGCTGCTCCAGACGCCGCCCGCGGAACTGGGCCAGCTTCTCATCCAGCTCGGCCGCCACCCGCGAAACCGTCATCGCCGAGACCTCGCAGCCGCACATCTGATCCAGCACCCGCTGCACCCGCCGCGTCGAGACGCCCTGGAAATACATCTCGGCGCAGGCCACCAGCAGGGCCCGCTCGCTGCGCTGCCAGCGAGCGAACATCGACGGCTGGTAGGGCTCGCAATGGCGCACCTGGGGCACGCTCAGCGCCAGCTCTCCCACACGGGTTTTCAGCTTGCGGGGCTTGGCGCCATTGCGCCAGCCCTGTCGCTGCGGGTTGCGCTCGTGTCGCTCCACACCCAGTTGTTCGCTCACCTCCGCTCTCATCGCCAGGTTCAGCAGCTCTTCGAGCAGGCGTTTGAGGCCGTCCTGTTGTTGAACCTAAAAACGGCAGTTGGACGTTCTAGCATTCGTTGTAACATATTGAAAGAACGTATCTTATGTGCTGATATTGCAACTGCGGAGCAGTTGCAATCTTCACCCGCCGGTCCCCGATGACACTCGGGTCCAACTGACGTCTCGTCACAAGGTTGGGGCGGTTCGAAGACGACCAACTGCCGTTTTTAGGTTGAAACAGCTCTTGCGCCAATTCCTCAACCGTGTCACTGTGTTGTTGGGTCATCGTTTCGTCTCCTTTGTGATGGTTTGTCTTTGAATCACATCCATCGTGGAAACAAACGGTGACCCGAGTCAACCAGGCCAGAACATTCTACAGAAGAATTGTTACAGAACCCACCGCCCCTTGCGGCGTGCCCTGCTTCGTCTCCCTCCACTCGCCGTCTTCCGACACCCCCGCCTTCAACCATTTACGGATCAGGCGCAGAATGCGGCGGTCGGCGATTTCGTGCTCCAGGAATTTCAGCAAACATTCGTGGTCGATATGATCAAAAAACCCTCGAATATCCGCGTCCAGTACCCAGCTCACCCGTTGCCTGCTGATCCCCACCGCTAGCGCATCCAGCGCATCATGTGCGCTGCGCCGCGGCCGAAATCCGTACGAGAATCCCAGGAACCGTTCCTCATAAATGCAATTGAGAACCGTCACCACCGCCTGCTGGACGATCTTGTCCTCCAGCGCGGCGATGCCCAGCGGACGCTGCCGCCCGTCGGGCTTGAGAAGGTACATCCGGCGCGAAGGTTGGGCGCGATACGCCCCCCGTTGCAGGCGGCTGTCGAGATCCACTAACCGATCCTCCAGTCCGCTCTCGTACTCACGCCAGCTCACTCCGTCGACTCCTGCCGCCGCCTGCCTCTTTAAGGCGTAAAAGCTGCTGCGCAGAAGCTCCGGCGTGAGATGATGCAACAGCGAGGTGAACTTCCCCGTTGTCTTCCGTCGTGCTGCTTGCCGCACGCCCTCCAGCCCCTGGGACACGGCTGCCCGCTGCTGCGCGCGGCCCGTGCGTGGCCGTGGGACGTTCTCCTTGGCGCGGGTGCTTCCCTCCCGACTCTCCGCTGGCGGCGTGCCGCTTTTGTTCGAATCGTTCATCGGTACTACCTCCCGCTCCGACTCCTCGGCGACGTACGCATGGGGCGTGCGGCTGGCGCCTTCCCCCACCGGCCTGCCACTTCGCGGCAGGCGTCGCCGACGTCTCCCGGTTCTCGTGCGAGGAGTTTCCTGACGTGCACGGGTTCTGCGACCGCGCCGGGTTCTCGCGCCGCTCGCGATTGCGCGACGGTTGATATGGCCTTCCCTTTCAGTCCACAAGGTCGGCACCCGAAAAGAGGTATTTCGCGGCTCGATAGGCGGCCCGCCAGTGCCTCTGTCAACGCTTCACCCGCGATCTCGCGACCGCCGGCGCATGACTCGAGGTCAGCGTAGTTCGCTAAACTTTCACTGTGGGGCTCTTGCATCCCCAACTCCTCGCCGGTTTATCCCGGCGCTTTCGTGCAGCCACAGATTTCGCATTCCACTGGTGTTGAAAATAAGGCGGTTTCGGCGAGCGGAAATCAGTGGCAGTCCCCCTTTTTCGCCCGCACACATTTCCGCCACGGACTGCTATCGCGCTCTCAAAACATATAGCGCAACGAAAACTGAATGAAGCGGGGATCAAAGGTCTCGAGCACCCGGCCGAAGTTCACCGACCCGATGTCGCCCACCGGGTTTCGAAACTGGGCCTGATTGAAGAGATTGAAAAACTCGGCGCGGAATTCCAAGCTCTGGCTTTCGGTGATTTTCGTGCGCTTGAAAGCGGCAAACTGCCAGTTGACGAATCCGGGACCGCGCAAGACGTTGCGCCCGAAGTTGCCGTGGCGCCCCGCTCCCAGCTCGTAAACCGGCGCCGAGCCCACGCGGCGGAAATGCGGGTTGGCGCCGGCGGTGGGCGTCCCGCCGCCCGTGCCGTCGAACCAGGAATTCGGCCGGCCGGGAACGGCATTCGTCGAGCGAGGGTCGTGGAAGGAGATATCGCCCCCGATATAGTCGGGTGTTCCCACGAAGAAGACGCTGCAGAGGCAGCGGTCTTCGCTCTCAAGCACGTTGAATGCAGCGCCGCTACGTAACATAGTCATCCCCGACACCCCCCAGCCGCCCAAGAGCTTGCCCAACGGCCCCGTCTGCGCTTTGTGCCCAGGGAGTTCATAAACATAGGTGCCCACATAGACGTGACGCCGATCGTGATCAGCGTGGCCCCGACGAGAGCGGCCGTCATCGGGCCGGTCACGCGTCGCCTGATCCGATGCCGAGTCGATGGCGTGGGACCAAGTGTAGGCGTGGGTCATTTGAAACCCTCTCGAGAATCGCTTGGTGAGGTTGGTCTGCAAGCTGTTGTAGTTGGAGTTGCGGTCGTTTCGGTAGGTAAGAATACTGCTGAAGGGCGTGCCTCCGAACTGCTCGATCCAGGGGTGGCCCTGATTCAAGACCCGGCGGGCCTCGGTGTTGCCCGTGTTGGCGCCCGGGCCGGGCACGGCCGGGTTGGCCTCCCGCAAGCTGTAGAGCTTGACTCCGTTGGATCCCACATAGCCGACCTCCAACAGCCAGTTGGGCAGCAGCTCGTATTGCACTTGCAAACTCCATTGCTGGGTGTAAGGCGTAGTCAGATTGCGGTCCATTCCCCAGAAGGTGATTGGGGCCAGCGAAGCGAAATCAAAACTCCCGCCCGGCTCGGGCGGAACGTGCGGGAAGGGTTGCGGCCCGGGAGTGAAGAGCGAGCCCTCCCAGGGGTTGGCAATCTCCGTAAAGAGGACACGCTTATTAACCTAAAAACGGCAGTTGCTAGGGGGCATCGGTGACATACAAGGGGCCGCCGAGGACTCTGCCGTGGAGAAATTGGCGGAAAATCCAGCTCAGAATCAGTCGCCAGCGTTGGGCTCGGGTCAACTGCTCCGCAGTTGCTCGCACCCATTGCAGAAAGGCGCTCCCCCGCTGCAAAGCCGCCTTCATCTGCCGCGCCCTGGCGTGCAAGCTGGTAATCGTTACCGTGGTTTGGTGGCCGTGGCGCGTCCGCCGGGCAATGCCGTGCAGCAGCAGCGGACGCGTCGTGATCGCCTCGCCATGCTTGTCGGGGATCGCCAGCCGCGTAAACAGCGTCCACCAGTTGTACACCAGCGCCCCGATGCGCGCCAGCACCTGACAACGCAGCAGGTCCTGGGTCGTGAATCCCGACCAACTCCACTGGTTCTTCAATTCGTCAAAGTTGTTCTCCGCATCCGCCCGGTCGCGATAGTGCTGCGCGATCGTCGCCACCTCCTCGTCGAGCGAACTCAGCAGCACCACGTACTCATAGAGCACACCCTGGCCGACGATTTCCGCCAACCCCAACGAGAGCTGTTGCGGCGCCGCCGGGTCGGGCTGAGTGAGGGCCAGATCGTTGCGAATCTGGCGCCGCAACACCACCAGCGGCCGGGACCGGCTCCAGCCTTCCAGCATCAACTCCGTGCTGATGCCTTGCCAGCCTTTGCCCGCCGACTCCCATTCCTCGCTGCGAAACAACCTCTCCAACAGTCCCTTCACGCCCCGGCTCTGCCGCAATTTGAACAAATAAGGAAGCTCGCGCTGTGCGGCGCCCAGCATCATCCGCTCCGTCCCCCAGCCGATATCTCCGCGCAGCAGCGCCGGACGCTGCCCGGGTTCCAAGCCGTCGATAAACTTCCACAACTGCGGCTGTGCATACGAGGACGCCGTCTGGTTGCCCGGCTGCATTTCCACTTCCAGCAGCAGCCGCAAGTTGGCCACGAAGTAAGTGTGGTAGACGTGCGAAGGACGCCCCGGCTTGCCCGGGTTGTAACCGCGCTTGGCGCCCTGCTGGCACCCGTAGAGCGGCTTGACGCTGGAGTCGACGTCGAGGATCCAGGGCTCTTCCAGCAGCGCCTCGTAAGTTCGCTGCAAATGCTCGCGCAGCCAGTTGCTGCAAGCCTTCTCGTCGGCCCTTTGAAACGCCCGCCGCGCCGAGTCTTCGCTGACGACCTTGCTCATCCCCAGCAACTGCGGGTTGACCCCATCGCCACGGATCGAGCTGATGTGCGCGTAGCGGCGATGTCCCGCCAGCAGGCTCAGCAGCAGGGCGCCCAACACGTCGCGCACCGCCGGCGCGTTGGGGCTGCGGTAGTCGAGCGGACAAGCGGCGACCCAGTCGTTGAACAACCCGGCGGTTTTAAGAAACTCGATGAAGTAGGGCATCTGCCCGTAGGCGGTTACCGCCGCGCCGGCGTCCCAGCGCAGGTGCACCTTGCCGCCGTAGGTGTCCACCGCCTGGCTGCCACGGCTCTGCTTAGCGATGGCATTTTGGGGCTCCCCCAGCGGGTGAAGCTGTATTGCGCCTCGTGATTTCGACATCACCCACAGTATCAACCACTTGCCCCCTGAGCCGCCAATTCAACCGCCGTTTTTAGGTTGAAGGGATTGGTGGACGGGTCTTCAGTGAAACCCGCGGCTGTATGGAGGCATTCGAATGGCCGGGCTGCTCGACCACACTTCCGTGGTCGAGATCGGCGATTCGAGCTCTCTGGTGTCCTTGTAGGTGTCCTTGTTAGGGTGCGACAGGGGGCAATTCAGCGCAACACCCGATCCCATAGAATCAGTAACTTGCAGCCCCAGGCGGCGTGACGATACCTCAAAGAATAGCTTGAGGTGCTAGTGGGAGCAATCCCTTGGGGGTTCGAGTCCCCCTCTCCGCACCAGTTTTTTCAATAACTTAGGGGGATCAATTTAAGATGGGCTTAGAGGATGTCCGATAGTTCGTAGAAAGTAGCGACTCTCCAGTCCGAGCCGTTAGGCTCGGAGTGATGTTTTATTTTTTTAAAAAGGAGAGTCGCTATGAAGAAACGATACCAGATCGACCGCGAACAAGCCGTTCGCCAATTCCACAAGCAAGCCGAAGAATCCGGGCAAGAACTGCAACTGCACTTGCCGCTCAAAGAAGTCGCCGCCGCCCTGCAGCAAAGTGTCGATGAGTTGATGCGCCAGGCAGGGCTGGATCTGATGCAGCTCATCATGGACAACGAAGTGCGCCAGCTCGCTGGCGAGCACTACCAGCGGCGCCAAGCCGAGCAGCCCTACCGCTGGGGCCGCGAGAAAGGCTTCCTCGTCGTGGATGGACAGAAGGTCCCCATTCAGCGTCCGCGGCTGCGCAGCGACGACGGCCACGAACAATCCCTGGGCAGCTATGCGTTGTTCCGCCGCTGCGAGCCGCTCGACGACGCCGTTTGGGACAAGCTCATGCTGGGGCTCTCGACGCGGAATTACTCCCAAGCCGAGCGGGAGTTTGCCGCCGCCTATGGCATCGAAAAGTCAGCGGTGAGTGAGCGTTTCGTGCGCACTAGCCGCGAGAAATTGCAGGCACTTTTAGAACGCCCTCTCGACAAACTCAAACTCTGCGCCATCTACATCGACGGCATTGAGTTCAAGGGTCAGCATCTGATCGTAGCGCTGGGAGTCGCTGTAGACGGGGCCAAAACGGTTTTGGGGCTGCGGCAGGGAGCGAGCGAGAACGCCACGGTGGTCAGCGAATTGCTGGAGGATTTGGCCGGGCGCGGCGTCGATTTCTCGGCGCCGATGCTCTATGTGCTCGACGGCGCGAAGGCGCTCACCAAGGCGGTCCGCAAGCAGGCGGGCAAGACGGCGCTGATCCAGCGCTGTCAAATGCACAAGCGCCGCAATGTGAGCGGCCATTTGCCGCAGCAATACCGCGAATCGGTGGACCGCAAGATGGCGAACGCTTATGCGATGTCGAGCTATGAGGATGCCAACACGGCCTTGGAGAAGCTGCATCGCGAGTTGCTGGAGTTGAACCCGTCGGCGGCGCGGTCGCTCGAAGAAGGGAGGGAGCAAACGCTGACGGTGCACCGCCTCGGACTCGACGATTTGTTGCGCTGTACGCTGGCGACGACGAACCCGATCGAGTCGGCCTTCTCGGTGGTGGACCGCGTCTGCGGCCGGGTGAAGCGCTGGCGGGGAAGCGATCAGCGGGAGCGCTGGGTGGGGGCGGGCCTGTGGCTGGCCGAGAAAAGCTTCCGGCGCGTCAAGGGCTACCGCCACTTGCCGAAATTACTCGGCCAGCTCGCCAGACTGTCGACGCCGCCACCGGCCCAGGCCCAAGCGGCGTAAACTACAAGTTCTGGAGAGCCGCACGTTTCAACGGAATTCTGGACATGCTCGAAGCACAGGGAGGCACTGGCGGCCCTCCAAGCAGTCCCGCGCATACGTCCCGCCCCACGTCCATACGTCCCCTATTGGCGGTGCCTGTCACTCTCGGAGCCGGTCGGAGATGGTTGGCCCCTGTCCCGCATCCGGCCACGGCTCGGCCTGACGAGCGCACAGAGGACACGTCCCCACACTGCCCCCGACGAGCGGGTTTTCGAGCATAATGCGATGGGACCCAAAACGTTTACGGGGGCCGTGGACCCCCGGAGTCCCTGGAGACTCCCGGCTCCTCCGCGATCGAAAGGTCGCGGCCCCATTGAAGCGCGGTCTATGCCGTGCCTGTTATCCATAATTCCGCATTTCCGCGATCGAAAGGTCGCGGCCCCATTGAAGCGACGAAGACGCTCACAGCCACTGGATTCTTGATGACATTTCCGCGATCGAAAGGTCGTGGCCCCATTGAAGCTGGGCATCTCGGAGGTCGTCAGGGATAACGAAATGCAACGCTACGCATGGGTGACGAGGTAAATCACTCGTTTGCCAGCAATTCGCGTTTCTTGGTCCCGTCGTTCACCAAAATGGGACCCACGGGGACCCAGCGGCAAGGGGACCGCATACTGCAAAGTAGTCGGCCCGTCGATGAGGCCTCACTTACTACGGCCTACGACCAAAGTACCAACGTCGGTCAGCACCTTTGGGCGATTGTCCTAGAGGAAATGCACGTGATACGATCCCACTAGTGAATCGACGCGGACCAGCGAGCAACCCCCATGGCTGAAATCTCCCACGACTCGAAGGCTTTGAACCGAGGTGTCAGGCGGCTCGCGGCGGCAGTATTAATCCGTGCCTTAGAAGACCTCGTGCGTGGAAGCAAGCCCTGCCGACGGGGAGCCTTTTCCTGGTTCACGGAGTCGGACACTGATGGCATGAGTTTCGAGTTTTGCTGCACCGTGCTTGGTCGGGACGCAAACACACTCCGAGACCGCTTGGGGCATGACACGCTCCTCAACCTCTCGCCCGAGCACGTTGTCGAAGAGTTTCAGCAACTGGGCTTCCTGGCCCAAGTGAGGGTCCGGTGAGAAAACTTTTCTTAGTAGTCCTTCCTGTTGCCGCCGCCACAGTGCTGCTTTTCCACACCGGCACTCTCCACTTCGTGGCTCAGCAGGCACAGCAGGTTCTAGATGCCATCGTAGGGTTCGCCCCACACCTTGTACGCCAACTCTTCGACTCTTAGGACCTCGGCCGGCAAGGTCACCGCTGCCGGCACCAAGGAAAGCCGAACGCGCCAAATAAAGTTGACGGATCTGCGCCACTTAATTCAGAAAGTGACACCTTGACACCCCCTGCCCTCCTGCTACAATTGGGTAACATAAGGCACGTTATGTTACGCCGAATCAGTGACTTGCGGTCGGCCCTTGTAACACGACCCACATCGCTATCCGCATGAAGCACAGGGAGGCACTGGCGGCCCTCCAAGCAGTCCCGCGCATACGTCCCGCCCCACGCGCACACGTCCCCTATTGGCGGTCCCTGTCACTCTCGGAGCCGGTCGGAGATGGTTGGCCCCTGTCCCGCATCCGGCCACGGCTCGGCCTGACGAATGTACGCGGGGAGAGCATTTCCCTCGCCGACCAAACGAATCGGCTTTTCAGAATTGAAAGAAGGTTCCTTGGCCTTGACCCCCGCCACAAGCCCTTCGCCTTCAACGAGTTACGGATCGCCCGTCGCGACCGGAGGTAGGATCATCTTCTATGCGCGCTCCCGATGAACTTCCACTCAAGTCTGGGAGCTTCCCCCCAGCGACCTCATCGAGTTGCTCGTCTGAGAGTTCCGTGTTCTCTTCCTGCTTCGCGCTCTTCGTATGTTCCTTGTTCGCTTCCTCAGACATTTTTGAAATCCTCCTTGATGGTTTGTCTTCGAACGCCCGTTTGGATAGCAACTGGCCCTCCAAACACGACAATACACCCAACGGACTGTTGAATCAACAAATTGATCAGGCAACCGGTGCAGTAGCGCTGTCCTTAGAGTTGGCAAAGTTGTCTAGCGCGTGTACAGCCGAGTTGTCCTCGGCTCTGTAGACAGATTTCATTTCCCGTAACAGAGTGGTGACGCGGTGGGAGACGCTGGGCCGCAGGTGAGCCCGAGAGCCGCGTCGATTGTGCGGTACGGCCAATACCCCTGAACCTCCCATGCTGGCAGCACTAGAGACTGTTACAAAAAGGGATGACTGTAGAAGCTCACTCGGACCCTGAAAACACAAGGGATACAAACTCTAAAAAGAGTGTTATCAAATCAATCGATTGTGGTACAATAGTGGTAGGAGTATTCAGCCATGAAAGTCGCACTCTACGCACGGGTATCCACCAGGGGCAACGGGCAGGAAACCGAGAACCAACTGGCGCAACTGCGGGAGTACTGCAAGGCGCAGGGGTACGAGATCTATGCCGAGTATATCGATGAGGCGTCCGGTAAGAGCAGCGAGCGGCGGCTGGAGTTCCAGCGCCTATTCCGGGACGCTTCCCGGCGTCGATTTGACCTGGTGCTGTTCTGGGCGCTGGATCGCTTCAGCCGGGAGGGTGTGCTGGCGACGCTGAAGTATCTGCAAGAGCTGGACGGCCACGGCGTCGGCTGGAAGAGCTACACCGAGCAGTACCTTGACTCTGCGGGAGTGTTCAAGGACGCCATTGTCTCGATCATGGCCACTCTTGCCAAGCAGGAACGAGTCAAGATCAGCGAGAGAACCCTCGCGGGGCTAGAACGTGCCCGTGCTCAGGGTAAGCAACTGGGACGCCCCAAGAAGGTGTTCGATCGTAAGAAGCTGGTAGAGATGCGAAGACGCGGCGATTCATTGGGTACGATCGCCAAGCAGTTCGGGATCAGCCGGACAACCGTGTTGCGGCTTGCGAGGGCGGCGGGCGTCTAGCGCGATCATTCCGTGTGGGGAGCCCAGCCTTGCAACCTGATCAAATGCCTGTGATACTGCTACGGAGACTTCGGAAAGTAGTATGGACGCCAGGGCCAAGACAGTCCGCGAGATCCTCCATTCGGGCGATCAGTACCTCATCCCGTTCTTCCAGAGGTTCTACTCGTGGGAGCGGAAAAATTGGAAACGAATATTGGACGATCTCGCTGCCCTCGTCGAAGTGAGCCGGGATGCTGGGCACTTTCTTGGACCCCTGGTTTGCACGCCGACCGATCACGTGCCAGGGGAGGTTACGCCGTATCAGTTGATTGATGGACAGCAGCGGCTAACGACTCTAACGTTGATGCTCTGCGCGCTACGAGAGTTGAGCCGGGAGGAAGGATTAAACGATCTAGCTGAGGAGATTGAGGAGGACTACCTTGTCCACAAGCGCCGCAAGAGGATGTCCGATAGTTCGTAGAAAGTAGCGACTCTCCAGTCCGAGCCGTTAGGCTCGGAGTGATGTTTTCATTTTCGAAAAAGGAGAGTCGCTATGAAGAAACGATACCAGATCGACCGCGAACAAGCCGTTCGCCAATTCCACAAGCAAGCTGAAGAATCCGGGCAAGAACTGCAACTGCACTTGCCGCTCAAAGAAGTCGCCGCCGCCCTGCAGCAAAGTGTCGGTGAGTTGATGCGCCAGGCAGGCCTGGAGCTGATGCAGCTCATCATGGACAACGAAGTGCGCCAGCTCGCCGGCGAGCACTACCAGCGGCGCGAAGCCGAGCAGCCCTATCGCTGGGGCCGCGAGAAAGGCTTCCCGTCGATGGACAGAAGGTCCCCATTCAGCGTCCGCGGCTGCGCAGCGACGAAGGCCACGAACAATCCCTGGGCAGCTATGCGTTGTTCCGGCGCTCGGAGCCGCTCGACGGCGCCGTTTGGGACAAGCTCATGCTGGGGCTCTCGACGCGGAATTACTCGAAAGCCGTGCGGGAGTTTGCCGCCGCCTATGGCATCGAAAAGTCAGCGGTGAGTGAGCGTTTCGTGCGCACTAGCCGCGAGAAATTGCAGGCACTTTTAGAACGCCCTCTCGATAAACTCAAACTCTGCGCCGTCTACATCGACGGCATTGAGTTCAAGGGTCAGCATCTGATCGTAACGCTGGGAGTCGCTGTAGACGGGGCCAAAACGGTTCTGGGGCTGCGGCAGGGAGCGAGCGAGAACGCCACGGTGGTCAGCGAATTGCTGGAGGATTTGGCCGGGCGCGGCGTCGATTTCTCGGCGCCGATGCTCTATGTGCTCGACGGCGCGAAGGCGCTCACCAAGGCGGTCCGTAAGCACGCGGGCAAGACGGCGCTGATCCAGCGCTGTCAAATGCACAAGCGCCGCAATGTGAGCGGTCATTTGCCGGAGCAATACCGCGAATCGGTGGACCGCAAGATGGCGAACGCTTATGCGATGTCGAGCTATGAGGATGCCAAGACGGCCTTGGAGAAGCTGCATCGCGAGTTGCTGCAGTTGAACCCGTCGGCGGCGCGGTCGCTCGAAGAAGGGAGGGAGCAAACGCTGACGGTGCACCGCCTCGGACTCGACGATTTGTTGCGCTGTACGCTGGCGACGACGAACCCGATCGAGTCGGCCTTCTCGGTGGTGGACCGCGTCTGCGGCCGGGTGAAGCGCTGGCGGGGAGGCGATCAACGCGAGCGCTGGGTGGGAGCGGGTCTGTGGCTGGCGGAGAAAAGCTTCCGGCGCGTCACTTGCCGAAATTACTCGACCAGCTCGCCAGACTGTCGACGCCGCCACCGGCCCAGGCCCAAGCGGCGTAAACTACAAGTTCTGGAGAGCCGCGCGTTTCAACGGAATTCTGGACATGCTCTCATCTCGCGGTACAGGGAACAGTATGCGGTGACACGATGACGCTGACTGGAGTCGGCAAGTTTGCGTTTACGCAGGTCGCCGAAGGAACGACAGTTTCTATCACTTGCGAAACCCAGAGCCGTGGTGAATACAGGGCGAGTTGCACTGACGCCACGATCAAGCCGCTACGCGAGGAACTGCAGCGGTTGCTTGACGACGCGAATCAGTACCAGGATCTGGCGGTCCGATTCGCTCGGGATGCGGATTCGTCGCGGGGTGACGCCGTGAGATTCAGCATGGAAGCTGGGTTAGAAACCGCCAAAGCGTTGAAGGACGTCGGCGAAGTGCTGACAAAGGGCACAGTGTGTTTCGACACGTTGGGAATCGGATGCCTCACCTTCTTCAAGGAAGCAGACGACTGGCTCAGTCAGACAGAGCAGACCTCCAAAACGATCGTCAACGCCTTGAACCTTTGGCAGTTCTACCGTAGTTCCAAGGTGGCCGAGAAAGCTGCGCGGCGAAATTCTCAGGAGGCCTGGCGTGAGGCGGTTCGTGTTGCGCAGACGATTTACGCGTGTACTGAGGAGCAGGAACTAGCGGCCTTGATTGGGATTTTGAACAATTCGATTCAAGACGAGGAGGCGGTAATTCAGACTATTGACGAACAGATTGCCGAGGCCGACCACGAGATCTCCGAACTGGAGCGGATGAAGGAAGAACTGGACACGATGGTGGAACTGATCCGCTCGATACGATCCGATGCCGCGGAGGCCTGCGAGAGCGATTCTTACAACTGCACCGAGACGTTTGATCTGCCGTGAGGTCGAGGAGCTCGTCAATCAGGCCGCCGTGAGGATCGAGGACAGTCAGGCCGAGTCCGGCCTGCAAGTCTGACAGCACCATATTCCGCATGAGGGTTGTCTTGCCGGTGCCGGTTTTCAAGTGAGTATCTCGGGAAGGCCGGCGGCGAGCGCATCCCCTCCGACGACATCGCTTGTTTTCGCCAGCTATCTGAAGGCGGTACAATCCTAGCGTCGTGGTCGGGCCGCACGATTACTCACTACAAGATCCTGCCCAAGCTCGGCGAGGGTCCGCCGATCGCGCCCACGATAAAACTAGGGGAAATAATGGAACGACCAGCAACAATTGGAATCATGCGGCTTGGCATCTTCGCGTTATTAGTGGGAGTCTCCGTTCTGAGCGTTCCCACCGGAGTGCGAGGCGAGCCGATTGTGTACAGCCTGGCGGATGACTGGAGCGATTCTGACAATCCCAATGGTCCATGGTCCTATACAGGTGATGACGGAGTGCTTCTTTCCACCCATTTTGCAGATTGGGACCCGACGAGCGGATGCTGCTTTCCGTCACCCCAGCCGGCATGGGCTGCCGCCCGATGGCCAAATCCCGGACATGTTCCAATGTGGTTCAAGGCAGCCGCGACAGGACCGCTCGATGTCCCGATTGGTCGGGTTGGCATGCATGGTTCAGCAGGTGGGACGACGAAGTACGTCGGCGTCGTGTGGACCAGCCCGCTTGGTGGACCTGTTGACGTATCGGGCGGTGTCTGGAACGCAGCAAGAGGTTTCTTGTCCCATAAGAAGAAGCTCGGATTGGAGATTACGATTAAACCACACGGTGCTGACCACCGGCACCGTGTCGTGGAATGATGCCTTTGATTCGTCAACTCCCCTCAATCTGTCGGCAGGCTCAGGAGGTCCGTCGCCACTATTAGGTGTTCTCGTGAGTCCCGGAGATGAGCTGGTTCTGGAGTTCATCAGCCCAGTGAGCACCGCGACGTTTGTCGGAGTCGACCTGACCGTCACACTCGACGCTTCCATTGGGGCTGTTGTTAATGCCGCGAGCTTCGAGTCAAACGGTATCGCTCCGGGCCAGATTGTCAGTCTATTCGGTGTAGGGCTTGCAGACGAGACGGCTAGAGCTAGTCGGTTGCCGTTGCCGACAGAGCTCGCGGGAACAAGAGTCAGAATCAGTGATAGTTTGGGGGTCGAACACCTCACATCGTTCTTTTTCGTTTCGCCCCGTCAAATCAATATGTTTATCCCGCAGGAGATCGCCGTGGGTCCCGCCACGGTCAGGGTCGAGCGTATGCGCGGCCCTGGCGCCGCTCTCGGAGTGAATGTCACGGCAGTAGCCCCAGGCCTGTTCGCGGCTAATGCAGACGGCGAAGGCGTAGCCGCTGCACTGCTTCTCCACATTCGAGCCGACGGTTCTCGAAGCACCACGCCAGTTTTCAGATTCGATCTTCCCCAGCAGAGGTTTGTCTCAGCACCCATCGATCTTGGCGCGGAGAATGAGCAAGTATTTCTGTTGCTCTTTGGAACAGGAATCCGGAGTGCTACTGCGCTGCCGACAGTTGTTGTCGGGGGTGAGACCGTCAACGTCCTTGGTGCGGGTCCGCAGGGGGAATTCGTGGGGCTTGACCAAGTCAACGTGGGCTCCCTCTCCAGGCGCCTGGCGGGTCGTGGTGAGGTCCAGATACTGATGTTCGTAGAAGGAATCGCAGTGAATCCGGTTTCTGTGAACATCCGATAAGGCCGGTGCGGCCCGCGACAATCATTGGAACGAAAACTTGCGCTAAGGTCAACAGACGTCAGGTGCAAAAGTCTGCAGCTGAATGGAATCAGCGACTTGCACTGACTAGGAAATTCACAACAGGGCATCGTCGACCCATTTTGCAGCAGTCATCAAGCCGATGTCGGCACATCTTCGGCTGCTCCACTTTGCGCTCTCCTGCACACGAAACCCGGTCCTTACCAGAAATCTCGGCTTTCGGCAGTGGCCCGCTGTCCATCACCGCCGAGCCGACGGCCTGCGTCACCCACACGGTAGAATAGCGTAGTCGTGGCCGATTCGGCTGCGCAGGGAGTTTGCGATGGCTTCCAGGCATTTCCTGGCGGCGTGCTTCGTGACTGGCGTCTTATTAGTCTCGTGGACCGACCAGGCCACACTTGCGCAGGTCGCCACGCCGGCCAGTGTTGGGCAGCTCAGCCGCGCCGACGTCGAGAGGCTAGCCGACCAGGCTTTGCTGGCCCAAGTCGCGACCACCCACACTGAGGGCAGAGTGCGCAGGGCTGCTGTCCAGAGGCTGACCGACCAAGTGGTGCTCGCCCAAGTCGCCATCACCGACACATCACCCACTGTTCACGGTTTGGCTGTTCTGAGGCTGACCGACCAAGCCGCGCTGGTCCAGGTCGCCACCAGCGCCAGCGACTTCGGCGTCAGCCGTGCAGCCGCCCATAAGCTAACTGACCAGGCCGCACTGGCGCAGGTTGCCGTCAACACCGCCCTTCATTGGCGCGTTCGCCTCGCCGCCGTCCGAAAGCTGACCGATCAGGCCGTGTTGGCGCGCATTGCCACCAACGACCGGCAACCCTCCGAGGTCCGCAGGGCTGCCCAGTGGCGTATCAAGAAGTAGTCGCCCAATCACTCGCTATCCAGAAGAAGGAGCTCGCTGGCGTGGACTTCTCGACGCGCCTGCTGACCGATATGGCCCAGTGGTACCGAAGCTAGGGTACCGACCAGATTCGTGTAATTTTGTACGCTAAGCCGTCAACAGCGGCCAGCAAGTGCTTTAAATAGAATGCCTTGCGGCGCGCTCTCGGCAAGCCTCCGAGAGCCGGGCCACGGCTCCAAGGGGCAACGATGCCCGGCCCGAAGCAGTTAGAAGCAATGCGGATCTTCGGTCTCATTATGGTCCGCAACGAAGCCGACATTCTTCGCGTCAATGTTCTCCACCACCTCAGCCAGGGAGTGGACCGTTTTTTGGTCGTGGACAACGGATCGTCCGACGATACGGCTCGTATCCTGGAAAAAGTAAGCCGCGAAGCTCCCTTGGAGTGGGAGAGCTTCGACGGGCCTTATCATCAGTCGAGAATCACGACCGCCTTGGCCCAAGAAGCCTATCTCCAGGGCGCCGACTGGGTCATCCCTATCGCCGCAGACGAGTTTTGGTGGGCGCCGGAAGGCAACTTGCGGGACGTGTTGAGTGAGACTTCCGCCGACGTACTGCGGGCCGATGTCGTCAACTTCGTGCAACGAAGCGACCAGTTGGAAAGATCACCGGAAGCGCTGCTGCACATGACACGGCGCACCGCGGAACCGCTCGGTCCAATTGAGCGGATTCGCGAACTGGCAGAATCAAAGCAAGCATCGTATGTGGAACTCGTTTACCCGCCGAAGTGCGTCAGCCGCGCCTCGCCGGCGATCGAGATCGGTTTGGGCAACCATTCGGTGCAGTGGCACACGGGTCAACAGCAGGACACGACTCGAATCGTATGTCTCCATGCCCCATTGCGGGCTCGGTCCGTCCTCGGGACCTTGGCGGATCAAGGACGGCGGGCGGAGGAATCAGGTAATCGACTGATATGGAATTGGCTGCGATGGCAGCGCCTAGCCACCGAAGGAACATTAGAGGCCGAGTGGAAGGCGAATAGCCACGCGGACGGCTGCCTCGATGTGTACGGGGGAAAGCGCCCACTGGTACAGGACCTCCGGCTACGCAACGCCGTCGCTCCCTGGCTCGACGGCGGCGTTCCTGAGAACTCTAGAACAAAGCATGCGATCTCCTCCCGCCCTGGGCGCAATCTGAAATCGAGATTGAGATTGAGAGAGCAAGCGGCAGGATTTCTGAGCGATACGCTGCGCCTCATGGACGAGACGGGCGGGCAGCGTCGGCCTCCGGGCCGACGTCCGCCGCCGTCGTAAAGAAAATTTATACCCCAATCGGCAACCTCTATCGTTTCAGCCGTTCGCCGGCCACCCAGTACAGAATGTAAAGCAAGGGACGTTAGAAAGTTCCAGACGGCCGGACAGAGGCGCGTGAGCCGCGCGCGTGAGCAAGCGGTTATTTCGAGCAGATCAATCCGCTGCGGACGGAAGTCCGCGCTCTTGCAGTTTCTTGGGCTACACCTCGACCTTCATCCGCGCCCAGTTCCATTTCACGCGGCGGCCCTGTTTTACCGATATGTTCGCCATTTGCAGAATCAATGCCGAGGATTGTGCTCAGCACTTCCTCCAACGGCTTGGTGATCGACTCCTGCACCTGTCCCGGCGAGGCGTTCTCATAAGGTATCCAAACCCGCAGGTTCGGGTAATCCATGGCTGGCATCAAGACCAGGGGAATGCGAGTTACGGAGATGACGCCGAGCGTGACGACGAGAACGAACAGTGAGTCACACTTGCGACATCGCCCTTTCACGGTGGCAACGCGGGTTCGAATCCCGCTGGGGACGCCAAACTCTGAGACGCTCCTAACGCCGGGCTTCCGCTATTCTGGTATATTGCCGCCGGCGCTGCTGCGCCCCGCGGTCGGCCTCGCGCCCTCGGTTTCCTGAAATTCATGGCTCATGCCCTTGACACTGACCGCTGAACAAGAGCAGATTCGCCAAGCCGTGGCGGAGGTCTGCGGAGATTTTCCGGGCGAGTACTGGCGTGAGTTGGACGCCCGTGACGGCTATCCGGAGGCGTTCGTCAAAGCCCTGACCGACGGCGGCTGGTTGGCGGCGCTGATTCCGGAGGAATACGGCGGCGGCGGGCTTTCGCTGCTGGAGGCGAGTCTGATTCTCGAGCAGATCAACCGCTCGGGCGGCAACTCAGCGGCGTGCCACGCTCAGATGTACATCATGGGCACGCTGGTTCGGCACGGATCCCAACAGCAGAAGCAGAAGTATTTGCCCGCTCTGGCGAGGGGCGAGCTAAGGCTGCAAGCTTTTGGCGTCACCGAGCCAAGCACCGGTTCCGATACGACACGGCTCAAGACCATGGCGGTTCGCCGCGGCGACAAGTACATCGTGAACGGGCAAAAGGTCTTTATCTCGCGGGTAGAGCACTCAGACCTGATGCTGCTTCTGGCGCGAACCACGCCCGCCGGCCAAGTCGTCAAGCGAACCGAGGGACTTTCCGTCTTTCTGGTGGACCTTCGAGAGGCAGTGGGACACGGGCTGACAGTGCGTCCCCTGCGCATGATGATCAACCACCACACCACCGAGCTTTTCTTCGACGACCTCGAAGTGCCCGCGGAAAACCTGGTAGGGGATGAGGGCAACGGTTTTCGCTGTATCCTGGACGGCTGGAATGCCGAGCGGATTTTGATCGCAGCGGAGTGCATCGGCGACGGCCGCTGGTTTATAGACCGTGCCTGCCGCTACGCCAACGAGCGCGTGGTTTTTGACCGCCCCATCGGGAAGAACCAAGGCGTCCAGTTCCCTATCGCGAGAGCACACACACACGTCGAAGCCGCCGACCTGATGCGTTTCGAAGCGGCCCAGTTGTACGACCGGGGCGAGTCTTGCGGCGCTGAGGCGAACATGGCCAAGCTGCTGGCCGCCGATGCTTCCTGGGAAGCGGCCAACGTTGCTATGGATACGCATGGCGGGTTCGGCTTTTCCGCCGACTACGACATCGAACGCAAGTTTCGCGAGACGCGCCTCTATCAAACCGCGCCAGTGCCGACAAACTTGATTCTGGCCTACATCGCGGAGCACGTACTGGGACTGCCGAGGTCTTACTGAGGGCCCTGACCCGGGGGCAGGGTCGACACAAGAATGCGTGCGCCACGTCTCGGCGATGCGTCCCCAGTTGGGCAAGGATCAGGTGTTACGCCAGAATCTCTTGGACCACTTTCGCGGGCAACACGCCGGTGAGCTTGGCGTCCAGCCCTTGGTGCTTGGGCGAAAAAGGGGGACTGCCACCAATTTCCGCTTCTCCAATCCATTTAAAAATCAGCGCTTGGTCGACAGGAAATTGGCTGGCTGTCCCCTTTTTTCGCGTCCTCGGACTTCCGCCACGGGCTGTTAGTTTAGTTACGCCAGGATTTGTTTGACCACTTTGGCGGGTTCCACGCCCGTCAGCTTGGCGTCCAGCCCTTGGTGCCTGTAGGTGAAACGTTCGTGGTCGATCCCGAACAGGTGCAGGAGCGTCGCCTGGTAGTCGCGGATGTGCACCGGGTCCTTGACGATGTTGTAGGAGAAATCGTCGGTTTCGCCGTGCACGACGCCGCCCTTGACGCCGCCGCCGGCCATCCATAGGCTGTAGCAGCGCGGGTGATGGTCGCGGCCGTAGTCGGTCGGGGTGAGCTTGCCCTGGGAGTAGATCGTGCGGCCGAACTCACCGCCCCAGATGACGAGCGTGTCGTCGAACAGTCCCCGTTCTTTGAGATCTTGGATCAACGCCCAAGCGGCGCGGTCGACATCCTTGGCCTGCGCCGGCAAGACTTCGGGCGCAAACGAGTGAACATCCCAGCCGCGGTGGTAGATCTGCACGAAGCGCACGCCACGCTCGACAAGGCGGCGCGCCATCAGAGCGGCGTTCTGGAATTTGCCGGGCTCTTTCGCTTCCTCGCCCCAGCGCTTGAACGTGCTTTCCGGCTCGCTCGAGAGGTCGGCCATCTCGGGCACCGACGACTGCATCCGGAACGCCATCTCAAACTGCTCGATGCGCGCGAGAGTTTCGGGGTCGCCGATCTTCTCGTGCTGGATCTGGTTCAGCTCGCTCAACCCGTCGAGCATCCTCCTGCGTACGCCCGCTGAGACGCCGTCAGGATTCTTGACGTAGAGCACCGGCTCGGCCCCGCCGCGCAACCCGACGCCGGCGTATTTGGCCGAGAGAAATCCCGAACTCCAAAGCTTGGCCGAGATTGCTTGCTGGCCCGATTTGGGGTGACTCTTCTCCGCGTTCATCACGACGAACGTAGGAAGGTCCTGATTCATGCTGCCAAGCCCGTAGGCCAGCCAAGAGCCGATACATGGCCGCCCGGCTACCTGCCGGCCCGTCTGGATAAACGTGATCGCCGGCTCATGGTTGATCGCGTCGGTATTCATCGACCGGATGATGGCCAGCTCATCCACCATGCTGGCCGTGTGAGGCAACAGTTCCGAGATCCAAGCGCCGCTTTGGCCGTGCTGGTTGAACTTGAAGACCGAAGGAGCGATCGGGAACCTTGCCTGCCCCGAGGTCATCGTGGTGAGACGCTGGCCCTGGCGGATGGACTCCGGCAGGTCTTTGTCATACCAGTCCCGCATCTTGGGCTTGTAGTCGAGCAAATCCATCTGCGGTGGCGCGCCCATCATGTGGAGGTAGATGCAGCGCTTGGCCTTGGGCGCGAAATGCGGCAGGCCCGGCAGGCCGCCGATAGACTCGTCGCCTCCTTTGGGGCCGCCGAAGCCGCTTTCGCCAAGAAGGTTCGCCAGCGCGATGCCGCCAATGCCCTGCGCCCCGCGGGCGAAAAACTGTCGTCTGGTTTCCGCCAGGATTGCTTCTTTGGATGGATGCATTTTTGAACCTCTCCTGGATAGCTGGGAACCGCCGGACGCTTGACCGCAGGCTTCCGCCCGCGGCTCTGTCCCTACTTATTCTATTTGTTCAATACCTCGTCCAAATTGATGATCTGGTTCGCCAGCATGGTCAATGCCGCTGACTCGGCTGCCGGCAAGGCCTCATCGGGCGCTGACTCGCCGGTCGAAAGCAGCTTCTTCGCGTCTTTGCCGTGCTCGCTGTAATAGCTAGCGAAACCGTCATAGGCGCGCCTGGCAACGGCGCGTTCCCTCTCTCCGAAATCGCGCGCCATCAACCGCGTCGTCATGTAATCGAGCTGCCGGTCGAAGTCGTCCCCGGCTTCGCGCATCGCCTTCTGCGCCAGGTGGCGCGCGGCCTCGACGAACTGCGGATCGTTCATGGTCACCAGCGCCTGTAGCGGCGTGTTGGTCCGCTCGCGGCGCACGGTTGAATGTTCGCGCGTGGGCGCATTGAAGATATTCATGGAAGCCGGGGGCGCGGCCCGCTTCCAGAACGTATACATGCTGCGCCGATAGAGCTTGTCACCACGGTCTTGCTTGTAACTGCGGGTGTTGCTCGAGAGCATCGCCACGCTTTCCCAAACACCCTCGGGTTGATAGGGCTTCACGCTCGGACCGCCGATCTTGCGTACCAGCAAACCACTGGCGGCCAAGGCGTAGTCGCGAACCATCTCGCCGTCCATTCGGAAACGCGGCCCGCGAGACAGCAGGCGGTTTTCGCCATCCTTTTCGGTTTTGGCCTCCGTGGTCTCCGACGACTGGCGGTAAGTCGAAGAGGTCACCAGCATGCGGAAGAAGTCTTTGACATCCCAGCCCGACTCGCGGAACTCCACCGCGAGCCAGTCAAGCAACTCGGGATGGGAGGGAGGTTCACCCTGGGAGCCGAAATCGTCGCTGGTCCTGACGAGTCCGTTTCCGAAAACTTCCTGCCAGTAGCGGTTGACGATCACGCGCCCGGTGAGCGGGTTCGCTTCATCGACGATCCATTTGGCCAAGCCCAGGCGGTTGCGAGGGAGCGAAGCGGCCATGGGGTGCAAGGCGGGCGGAGTGTTCGCCTTCACCAGCTCTTTGCGGTGGTCGTACATTCCGCGGTCCAGGATGTGCGCCTCGGGCTCTTTGCCCGGCATCTCCTGCATCACGTGCGTGACTCCACCGCGGCGGCGGAGCTCTCGCCAACCCAACTCGATTTCGGTTTTGCGGGCCATGAGGCCGCGGTATTCCTCGTGCTCTCGGACGAGATAGTAGAGGCGCAAGGCGCCGCGCTCTTCGCTCGTGAGCTTTTCGGGCCGTTTTTCTCTCGCCCGCTTCAAAACAGACCACTGCGAGACCACCTTCGCCTCCTGCACCGAAATGGGGCGATTGAAAATCCGCGGGTCCGCTATTCCGCCTCCGCTCAAGTAACGAGTCCTAATCTCGCCACGCCCCCCTCTGCCCTTATTGACGCCTTTGGCGAGAAGAAGAGGACGGCCGACGCGGATGCTTCCCTCCACCTTCGTGAAATACTCGCTGCCCTGCACCGGTATGATTTCCCCGTTCATGTAGAAGCGCAGGCCGGCACGCTCCCCGGAGCCGTCGTGGGTGACCGTGATGTGAGTCCATTCCCCGGCGGGCAAGCGCCTCAAGTTGTTGGGAACGATCGTCACTCTGGAAGCACCCTCGTCGCCCTTCCGCTTGTCGCCGGTCATCTTAAAACTGAGCTGTCTTTCGCTGATTTCAAACGTCCAGCCACGGGAATTGTCGTCGGGATCGGTCTGGCCCGCGACAATAAAGCTTCCTGCGTCGTTGGGGTGAAAAACCCACAGGGTGATGGAGAACGGCGTATCGCTGTCAAGGTCCAGAGAAGGCAGCTCGGCCCACGACTCTTCTCCGAACAACAGGGCCGGGACATCCTTGTCCGGGCCCTTCCCGCGGGCGGCGCCCTGGTGCAGCTTGACGGGCTGGCGGCGCCCATTGAGCTCGATCTCCGGCTTGCCGTCGAGCGAAAGCGTCATCAGTTGGGCTGATTCTTCGAGCGGCGCCTTGATCGAACGATAATCCCCACTTCCGAGCCAGGCCGTGAACTCGTCGTCAACCGACGACACGAAGCGCTCCAACGCGGCGTCGGTCTCCGCTGCCTCCGCCCGCAGCTTGTTCCACTCGTCCCGGTCGTCCTCCGCCGGTACCACAAGCACGGGCGGCGGATCGGACACATTGCCGTCCATCACAAACTGCGTGGTGTTTCGGAAGAAAGCCGTCAGCGAGTAGAAGTCTCGCTGCGCGATGGGGTCGAACTTGTGGTCGTGGCAGGTGGCACACGCAACAGTCAACCCGAGGAACACCGTCCCGATGGTATCGGCGCGGTCCTTCGCGTAGATGACCTCGTACTCCTCGGGGATCACGCCCCCTTCATTCGTTGTCATGTTGCAGCGCTGGAACCCGGTGGCCACGAGCTGATCGAGAGTCGGATTGGGCAGCAGGTCGCCGGCGATCTGTTCGACCGTAAACTCGTCGAAAGGCTTGTTGTCGTTGAAAGCCTGAATGACCCAGTCCCGGTAGGCCCACATCTCGCGGTAGTTGTCGATGTGGATGCCGTGGGTGTCCCCGTAGCGCGCGGCGTCAAGCCAGTAACGGCCCCGGTGCTCGCCCCAGTGCTTGGACTCGAGCAATTTATCGACCAACTTCTCATAAGCGTTCTCCGACGTATCACTCAGGAAGCTCTCGAGGACTCCGGGGTCGGGCGGCAGCCCCGTCAAGTCGAGCGCCGCCCGGCGGGCCAGGGTGTGCTGGCCGGCTTCCGGAGCGGGCACCAGACCCTCTTGCTCCAGCCGGGCGAGGATGAAGCGGTCCAGTGGGCTGCGCGCCCAGCTAGCTTTGCCGGCCTGGGGAGGCTCCGGCCGTTTCAGCGGCCCGAAGGACCAGTGCTGGTCCCACGACGCGCCTTCTTCGATCCAGCGCCGCAGAACGTCGATCTGCTCCCTGCTCAGTTCCTTCTTGGAATGGACGGGCGGCATCCGCAAAACTTCGTTCTCGTGGGTGATGCGCTGATAGACCAGGCTGGCCTCCAGATCGCCGGGAACGATCGTCGTGCCGCTGTCCCGCTTGGAGAAGGCGCCCTCGTGCGTGTCGAGGCGCAGACCCGCCATGCGGGTGGCCCTGTCCGGCCCATGACACTGGAAACAATTGTCGGAGAGGATCGGCCGCACTTGGCGCTGGAAGTCGACTGTGTCCGAGCCGGCCCGCGGTGATGGCGCGGCAAATGCAGCGACGGACAGCAAGCTTAGCGTAACGGCCGGACAGAACAGTAAACGATTCATGTGGATCTCTTCCTGTAGTTGGAAACTACAACCTATTGTAAACCCACGAGGCTGCATGCCGTTATGAGGCTGAGGGAATAGGCGTATCCGGTGGCATTGGGTGACCAGCCGCGCCCAGTGGGGAGCGGCTCACAGCGGGGCTGTACAGATTCTCCAGCGGGTCGCTGGAGTTTCCGCAGTTGAGTGCGTCTATGGTGAAATTCTTGCAGAACTGGCAGAAGGCAAGACATGTCGCCAGGAATGGCGACACGGCACGTCTGGAGACGTGCGCCACGTCAAACGCGGCAACTCTTAACAACAGCGACCTTTCAGCTCCCATGAAAGGTCAGCACTCCCCTCGCTACCTTGCCGGACTCCATGTCATCGAAAGCCTGCGGCAGCTCCTCGAGGGGATAGCGCTTGGTGATCAGATCGTCCAACTGAAGCTTCCCCGACCGATAGAGTTCCACCAGCATCGGAAGATCAACGCGAGGGCGAATCGAGCCCACGAAGGAGCCGAGCAGCCGCTTATTCTGGAGTACAAGGGTCCCAGCCGAAATCGGCACGTCGGTCTTGGCCGAATGCAGCCCAATGATCGTGGCCGTACCACCAGGCCGGGCGGCCATGAGCGCCTGTCCGATCGTGGCGGCTGCTCCGACGCTGTCAAAAACGTACTCCGGGCCTCCGCCGGTTAATTCACGCAGGGCCTCCACAGCGTCGGTTTCGGTGGAGTTCACCGTGTGGGTAGCGCCCAGGCGGCGGGCGAAGTCGAGCTTGGAGTCCATCACATCGACGGCGATGATGGGGTTGCAACCGGCTAGCTTGCAGCCCTGTATGGCACTTAAGCCAATGCCGCCACAGCCAATCACGGCCGCCGGCAGGCCCGCTTTCGCCTGAGCGGTGTTGATCACCGCTCCGACGCCGGTCGCCACGGCGCAGCCGATCACGGCGGCAATCTCGAAAGGAACATCTTCGGGAAACGGAACCGCGCTGGCCTCATCGATCACGCAGTATTCCGCCATGGTCGCCGCGCTGAGCAGGTGCTTGAGAGGAATGCCGTCGAGAGTCTTGAGCCGGGTAGTGCCGTCGAGCAGCACCGCCTTGAAGGTCGTCGAGGCCAGCCGCTCGCAGAGATTGTGACGTCCGCTCAGGCATCGCGAACATGACTCGCAGGCCGGAAGCCAATTCACGATGATCCGGTCGCCCGGCTTGACGCGCGTGACACGGCTGCCTACGGCCTCGACCACGCCCGCGCCTTCATGACCGAGAACCAGCGGAGGCGTAGCGCGCAGCTCGCCCCGGTAGGTGTGCAAGTCGGAGTGACAAACTCCCGCCGCATGCACACGCACGAGAACTTCGGTGTCTTTGGGGTCGTCCAGCTCGACTTCTTCGATGGTCAGTTGGCCGACTTCGCGGGCGAGCGCGGCTTTTATTTTCATGACGTGATTGTCCTACCTTGATTCGCGGGGGTCAAGTGTTTCGCGAACGGCGCCCATCGGGATGGTGCGGCAGGGCAGGTTTAGCTTGTATCGGAAGGGTCAGTCTTGCGGCGGTCGAGCGGGAGGATGGTACGGCCGGGGCGGCGGCGGCGGTACTTTCTCGAACGTAGGGGGCGGGCCAGTTGGTTTCTCAGGCATAGCCAGTCCTTGTTTGACTGCCACACGATCGGTTTACTGTCCGCCATCACTTGCCTCATCCAGGGAAATCGGTCCCCAGATCTCCGTCTGGCGCCGGTCGCTGGGCGTTGAGCACGCAGCGATGGAGTAGACTGAATCTCCCGACAGATAGAGATACTGGAAGGGCAAAGCTATGTATGTGCCCGCCTCCTCATCATACTGCGCTGGTTCCTCGATAACGATATCTCTCTCGATCTCTCTCGTCACGCTCAGAGAAACGATGACCCAGCGGTCCTGAATATGGGAGCGTGCAAACTCATCCCTTACGTTCTGGTAAAACGACAGTGGGGAAATGTGGGTCAACGCCTTCTTTCTTGCCGAAAACGGCCAGGCGCGCCTGCCAGTGCCGGACACGGCGTCATTTTCGTCACAGGGCTGGTTCAACCCTGGGGGGAATTGCGGTATGATTGCGCGATCAAGGGTCGGCGGCGTCCGTTGACATGCTGAACTTCTACAAGAAGTATCTTCTTCCCGGTTTTGTGTTCCAGTCGATTGTGATCGGCGGCGGTTATGGGACCGGCCGCGAGTTGGTCGAGTTCTTTCTGAGCGAGGGCCCGGCGGGCGGCTACTTGGGCATGCTGGTCGCCACGGTGATATGGAGCGTCATCCTGGCGCTGGGCTTTGAGCTGGCGCGGCTAGGCAGACACTACGACTACCGGACGTTTCTGAACTCACTGCTGGGCCGCGGCTGGATGGCGTTCGAGGTGCTCTACGTGCTGTCGGTGATTCTGACGACGGCGGTGCTCGGGTCGGCGTCGGGAGAACTGCTGAATGAAACCATCGGCTGGCCTCGTATCGTGGGTACTCTCATCCTGATATCGCTCGTTGCTCTGTTTACTTGCTCGGGCAGCAGTCTCATTGAGAAGTTCTTTTCCGTGTGGTCGTTGGGACTCTACGTTGTCTACTTCATCGTGATTGTGCTCGTTGTCAAGGAGTCGAGCGACGTGATCTTCAGCAACATGACGGTCTGGAAAGAGGATTCGGGGTGGCTGCTGGGCGGTTTGAAGTACGGCGCTTACAACCTGGCCGCACTGCCGGCGATGCTGTTCGCGCTGCGGCATCTCGAACATCGGCGTGAGGCGTTTGGTGCGGGAATGTTGGCGGCCGTGATCGCAATGTTCCCAGGCATGCTGATCTACACGGCGTTTCTGGCCAACTATCCGGCAATTACTGAAGAAGCGATTCCGGCCAATTTCGTTCTCACCGGCTTGGGGATACCTTGGTTCCAGACGCTCTTCCAAATCATCCTGTTCGGCACGTTCATCGAGACGGGGACTGGTTTGATCCACGGCTTCAACGAACGGATCGCGGGCGTGATGGAAGAGCGCGGCCGGACGATGTCGCACTGGCAGCGGCTAGGCGTTGCGGCGGTTTTCCTGGTGGTGGCGATCTGGATGGCAGACCGGTTTGGGTTGGTAAAGCTGATTAGCGATGGCTATGGCTTGATTACTTATGGTTTTTGGGTTCTGTTCTTGTTGCCGATCTTGGTGATGGGGTCCCGGCGGATCTTTACCGGAAGCCGATCGCAATAAGTCCGAAGCGCTGTCATTCGTAAACTGTCATCCGTGAGAGGACCCGCGCTCACTGAGCCTTGCGCCAGCCACGTCAATCGGCCCTCCCGCCCTTGTCGGCAATGCAGTACAAGTGCTCTTCGGTGCGAATGAAGATCTGATTTCCCGAAACTGCCGGAGAGGCAAGCGTGTAACTATTCAACTTATTCACCCCGAGAATCTCGAACTCGTCTCCGACAATGTAGAGCCTTTCGCCGTCTGTCGTGGGTGTGGGGACGTCGGGGCCGTAGTCGCTGGACCAGAGCCGGTGCGACTGGCTCACGTCGCCCTCGCCGCCCGCCCGGAAAACGATGAAGGGCTTGCGCCGGCTCGGCGCGAAGATGACGTCTCCCGTAACTGGCGGGATCCGAGCCTCGACCGCAGATCGGGCTATTCCATGTCGAGGTGCTACATTTAAGGATTCATCCGCTTCGCGTCCACGCCAGGAGAAAAGTTCCCTTTGTCAAACAACCAGCATCCTTCACGCAAGCCCGTTATGGCCGGTAACTGGAAAATGTTCAAGACAGAGGCCGAGACACGCGATTTCGTTGAGAAGTTCAAGTCTTTCGTGGCGGAGGCGTCACACTGTGAGATCGTGATCGCGCCTCCCTATCCAGCACTGGCGGCGGCGGCCGGGGCAGCCCAAGGCAGCAATATTCAGATTAGCGCGCAGAACCTGCATTGGGAAGAAAAGGGTGCTTTCACCGGCGAGGTCAATGGCCTGATGATCGCGGCCGCCGGGTGCACTCACGTCATCATTGGCCATAGCGAGCGAAGGCAGTATTTCGGCGAAACGGGCGAAACAGTGAACCGACGCGTCCTCGCGGCGCTGTCGGCCGGCCTCACTCCCATCGTTTGCGTCGGGGAATCGCTCGATCAACGGGAGTCTGATCAAACCGAACAGGTCCTGACAACCCAGTTCGATGGCGCCATGGCTTCGTTGACCGCCGATCAGTTCTCCCGTATAATCGTAACGTACGAACCGGTTTGGGCCATTGGAACAGGCCGCACCGCCACGCCTGAAATGGCTGCCGGGGCTCACCGGGTCCTCAGGGGCAGAGCGGCTGAACGGTTTGGACCGGAAGCAGCCGAGCGCTTGCGCATCCTTTACGGCGGCAGCGTCAAGCCCTCCAACGTAGGGGGCTTGATGGCACAGACGGAGATTGACGGCGCTCTGGTCGGCGGGGCCAGCCTGGAGCCCGAATCAATGGCCGCGATCGTAAACTACCCGAGGTAGCTCAAGACCCGCGGCAGGCCCAGCCGGCGCCGCCACGAAATCATGGCAATCATCCTAACGACCATCGTCTATGTCATCATCTCGCTCTTTTTGATCATCGTCGTGCTGCTGCAAAGCGGCAAGGCGGCTGATCTGGCCGGCGCTTTCGGCGGCATGGGTTCGCAAACCGCGTTTGGGCCGCGCGGGTCCGCCACTCTGCTGTCAAAGGCCACCACTGTCGCCGCCGTGCTGTTCATGCTCATATCGATCTCCCTGGGAATCATGAAGACACGCAACCGCGGATCCGATGAGTCCGTCATCGAGCGCACGGGGACGACCGGCGAACCCGCCGAACTCGGCCCGGAGACCCTGGAGCCGGGTACTGACTTGATACCTCTGACGTTTCCTCCACCCCCCGGATCGGGAACCGAGGGGGGCGAGGCTGCCGAGCCCCAAGGGGAATCCGCGCCTCCCGAATAGCAGCCCCGAGGCTCTGCCTGCGTTCTTCGTTCGACCGCCCGCTCCCCAGCCCGCACGAGGCGGCATGGGGCAAGTTGGCAATTCCTTCGGAATTCAAGCGCTACAGCGATCGTTCCGCCAGTTCTCCGAACACAGGAAGCGAGTGCTTCTCTCCCTTGGTTGTCTTGACGAGCATGAAGATCCAGAGTCCCAGAATCAGCAACTGAACCACCGCATCGAATGGGATGTCGGGACCCGGCAGCATCTCGACCCAGAGTCCCAGAGTCCAGTCGGCCAGCAGCCAGGCAACGAACAAATAGAGCCCCTGATAGGCGTGAAAACGCGAGTCCTGCTCCAGGCGAAACTTATCTGACGCGAGGACATAGAGGCAGCCGATCCAGCCGAACCAGGGCACGTAGCACAAGATCGAAGCCGTTCTGGGACTCAGCGCCAGCCCGCTCCAAGCTGGTGCGCGGCTAGGCCCGGAAACCGGCTGGCGATAGCCGCAGTGACCGCAGAACTGGTCGGGGTCTCGGACCTCTTTACCGCAACTGGTACAAAACGGCACGGATGGATTTCCTTTTCTCGGAGGGTAGCCGGCCTTCAGCGCAAATCGAGACCGCAGCCGCGTCCAACCCGACCTCCCCAAACATTCGCTTGCATCGATGCGGGGGATGATCGCTACGCCGGCGGCTCCCGCGGGGAGCTTTCGTCCCTATCTTAACCCGCGATCCGAGCACGCCCGGCTCTTCGCTTGATCTGCCCTCTATCTGGAAATACGAGCTGCGGGGCTCATAGTTCCATCGCAAAATAGACGGCAAGATCGTTACGAGGGAGGACTCAGCGGGAAAAACCGGCGGTATTGCTCGGGCAGCCGCACGGGTTTGCCTGCGCGGTCACAGACCAGGTGCAGGGTCTCGCCGGTGACCAGCAACTGATCGTCCGAAGCGCGGTGCATTTCGTAGGCAAAGCGGACAGTCCGCGAGCGAACTTCGGCCAGCCAGGTTCGTACCCGGACTTCATCATCAAACCGCGCCGCGGCACGATAGCGGCACTTCGCCTCGGTCACGGTCAGCATGACACCGTCTTCACGTTCCATGTCCCGGTATTCGAATCCGGCGTCGCGGCAGTAGTCGACACGGCCCACCTCCATCCACACGAAATAGTTGGCGTAGTAGACGATCCCCATCTGGTCGGTTTCCGCATAGCGAACCCGCAGCCGCGTTTCCACTTTGTGCATCAAAACAAGTATAGGGAGCCGGTTCGGGAATCACACTGGCCGGCCTGCGGGGCGCGCAACACGATTTCGACGGCCGGTGCTACGGGGTCTGGGCGGCCGCGGCCTCGAGACTCTTGCGAATGGCGTCAAGGATGCCGTTCAGGAAGGGTCCGGACTCGTCCGTGGAAAAGCGGCGGCCGACTTCCATCGCTTCGTTGATGATCACCGCCGGAGCTTCTGTTTCATCCAAGAGTTCGGAAACGGCCATTCGCAGGATGTTGCGGTCGACCGCCGCCATGCGCTCGAGTCTCCAGTTGGTAGCGTGCTCGCGTATGAGATTGTCGATTCGGCTGACCTGGGAAGTGACCCTCTCGAAGAGCTGCTCGGCGAAATCGTCGTCCTGGGTTTTTTTTGAAGTTTCCGCGGCGAGGGTTTTCCAATAGGCCTCTCTCACCTCGCCGGCCGGCTCACGGTTGAGGTCCCACTGATAGATCATCTGCAGGGCCCGTTCGCGGGAGCGGTGTCGCGAAGCCACGTCAGTCTCCGTCCGAGCCGCGGGTGCGAACTTCCTTCATGAGATTAGCCATTTCAATCGCGCTCATCGCGGCATCGAAACCTTTGTTCCCGCCCTTGGCGCCTGCCCGGTCGATGGCCTGCTCCAGAGTGTTGCAAGTGAGAACTCCGAAGATTGTCGGGACGCCCGTTTGCAGCCCCGCCTGAGCGATTCCCTTGGATGTCTCGGCGGCAACGTAATCGAAATGGGGTGTGTCGCCGCGAATGACGGCTCCGAGACAGATCACAGCGTCATAGCTTCCGCTCTGACCGAGTTCACGCGCTGCCACGGCAATCTCCAGAGACCCCGGCACCCGCACGACATCCACCGACTCGGCCCCGCCGCCCGCGCGCTCCAAGGCATCGAGCGCGCCGCCCAGCAGACGGTCGGTGATGAAGCTGTTGAAACGGCTGACCACGACCGCAAATCGGAGCCCCTGGCTGCTCAGCCCGCCTTCTATCGATTGAAATCGTTCTTCTTTCTTTCTCATGCAGTCAGCGGCCCTTGAACTCAGCTTTGCGTTTTTCGAGAAACGCGCGGGTGCCTTCCCGGATGTCCTCGGTGGCGCAACTCAGCCCGAACTGCGAGGCTTCAAAAGTCAAAGCGGCATCCAAGGGCATCTCCATTCCACGGTTGACCGCTTGCAGACACAAAGCGACAGCCACCGGACTGTTCTCTAATATTCTAGATGCAATACGGCGGGCGGCAGGAATCAGCTCCGCGCGGGGCACGACGCGATTCACGAGGCCGATGCGGCTGGCCTCCTCAGCGCTGACCGGATCGCCCGTGAGGATCATCTCCAGCGCGCGGCCCTTGCCCACCAGCCGCGGCAATCGCTGGGTCGCGCCGTAGCCGGGAACGATGCCCAGCTTCACTTCGGGCTGCCCCAGCTTGGCGTTGTCCGAGGCGATGCGGATGTGGCACGACATGGCCAGCTCCAGGCCTCCCCCCAAGGCATATCCGTTGACCGCGGCAATGACGGGTTTCGTCAAGTTCTCAATCTTGGAGAAAACTTGCTGGCCCCGCAAGCCCCATTGTTGCCCGCCCAAGGCTGAGAGTTCGGTGAGTTGATTGATATCCGCCCCGGCGACGAAAGCTTTCTCTCCGGCTCCAGTCAAAATGACAGTTTTCACACCCGCGTCCGACGCGATATCGGAGAAACAAGCATCGAGGGCGTCGACGGTGTCGATGTTGAGCGGGTTGAGCTTCTCCGGGCGATTAACGGTTACCAGGGCAATGGAGTCTTCGACTTCATAAAGGAGATTGGTATAGGTCATCGCTTCTCTTTGCTATCAGGAAAGGCCGATCGTTGTCCACCCCTCGTGGAAAAATCGCGTACAGCCACCGATTTTCATGTCCCCTTTGATTGAAAACACGCCGCTTACGAGTCACGAAAATCGGCTGGCAGTCCCCATTTTTCGCCAAACCGACTGACCCGGGTTGAGGCCGAGCTATCGACTGGAGGTGAAAACGGTTGACCGGCCGTTGTGCGGTGCAGCTTCCCCTATTCGCGTTCGCCTGACTTGGCCGACCTGCGTTCGAGGATAGGCTTGAGCAGCTGCTCGAATTGATGCGTGACGCGTTCTACAACTTCGTCTGTTTGGCTGCCCGTCCTGGCATCGATCAGACGGTCTACCCGTTCGGTGAGGTTATCGACGGATTTACGTATTCCGTCGAGTTCGCTCTTGGTAACTAGGTTGTCGAGGCGTTTGTCCAACCTTTCGGCGGAGTTTTCGAGGCGTTTGTCCAGCTTTTCAACTGTGCTACGCACAGTCATATACGCTCCAAGATACCCAACCACAACAGCGCCCACCAGGGCTATCAACTGGAGCACGGAAACACTGCTCGGTGCGTCCGTCATGTTGCACGAATCCGTCGCCGCGAAGATTGCACTTTAGCAGGAATACACCCATGTTAACAGCTAGTTAGAGTACAGTTTCACGTGTGGAGCCCGCTGAGTTGGCAAGCCACTTCCGTACAACTATTCATCGACCGGTTCAGGCGCGACTTTATTGCAAGCCCATCCATTTCTTTGAGGTCATCGCTTCTCTTTGCTATCACATAGATCTGTTGAGCCGCGAAGCGGCGCCTTCTCCGCGCCGGAACAGAGCCGCGCCCGCAAGGGTGCGGTCAAGTCTGGCAGTGACCGCAAGGGTGCGGTCAAGTCTGGCAGTGACCGCAAGGGTGCGGTCAAGTCTGGCAGTGACCGCATTCCGGTGGCGGCCCCGACGCACAGACCACCCTCGACCGCTCTGTTCCCGGACCTCCTTTGAAACTACTCACACCGGCGCCTCGAATACTCCATCGGCGCAACACAGCCGCCACCAGCCTGAGCCACGTTCACGTGGCGTGGTCTCCATTAGGCCGGTCCTTTTAGGGCCGGTTGACCAGCCCTCCCGAAGTTGTTCCTCAGCCCGTTTCAACGGGCTTTCATTACGCCCTGATCACGACCCTCTCCCGGCGACCACGAAAGGGCGCGCCGCCCCGAGGTAGCGCGCGCCTCCTGGCGGGCCGCGTCGGCCTCCGGGCAGACGTAGCGTGTCATCGCCTGCATCGACACCTCCTAGCGTCAATACTGTTCACTGGGGCGTAAAAAAGGGTGCAGCCACCGATTTTCGTCGTTCGCCTATGTAGAAAACAGAGGAGTTGTACGGACGAAAATCGGATGGCAGTCCCCCATTTTCGCCCGTGCACACTTCCGCCACGGGCCGCTACCCTATCGGCTGCGGGCGCCGCGCCGGCTGCGATGCCTTTCTCCTTTTCCAGAGCCCTTCACATTACCGCCGGCCGAACGCCGTCCGCGGGAAGGGGGCCGGCGCGGTTCCAGGTGCGGTTCGGCGGGAAGAACGGTTGCCGTGCCGAATCCGGGCGCGCGGAGCCGCCTGATGGCCGCGCCCAGACTGCGCTCGATGGCTCGCAAAGCCCCGGCGTCCTCCCTCGAGACGAACGTGTAGGCCTTGCCGCTGCGTTCGGAGCGGCCGGTGCGCCCGATGCGGTTTGTGTAGGCTTCGGGCGTGTTCGGAACGTCGAAATTAATCACGTGCGAGACCCCGGCGACATCGATGCCGCGGGACGCAATATCGGTCGCCACGAGAATCTTGAAGCGTCCTTCCCGGAAGCCGCCCATGGCGCGGTCCCGCTGCGCCTGAGACATGTTTCCCTGCAGTGCAACGGCATTATGGCCCATCCTGCTCAGTTGAACACCGAGCCGCCGCGCGCGGTGCTTGGTTCGCAGAAAAACGATAGCGGACGTGAACCCGTCGTTATCCAGCAAGTGCTTGAGCAAGTCGATCTTGCGATCCGCCGCGATGAGATAGAGGGAGTGTTCGATGGTGGCAGCCGGAGTGGAGTGCGCCAACTCGACGACATGGGGGCGGTCTAAGATCCGATTGGCCAATATGCGGATTTCGTCTGGCATCGTGGCCGCGAACAAAAGGTTCTGGCGCCTGTCGGGCAGCATCGATAGGATGCTCCGGATGTCGGGAAGGAAGCCCATGTCGAACATCTGATCGGCTTCATCGAGAACGAGTATCCTGATCTGCCCCAACATCGCCTTACCTTGCCGCAGCAGGTCGAGCAGCCGGCCGGGGCAGGCGATGACGATATCCGGTTGATTGCGCAGGGCGCGAACTTGCGGGCGCTCCGACACACCTCCAAAGACCGTGATGATCTTGAGGCGGGTGAACTTAGCCAGTTTTTCGAAATCGCTGTGGATCTGCATGGCAAGTTCCCGAGTGGGAGCAAGGATCAGAGCGCGCGGACCGGGCCGCCGCTCGGAGAGCAAACGCTCGATAATCGGCAGCGCGAAGGCGGCGGTTTTGCCGGTTCCCGTCTGCGCCAGGCCGAGAATATCGGAGCCGGCCAGCGCCGCCGGGATCGTCTCGGTTTGAATTGGACGAGGCTCGGAAAAACCGGCCTCGGTAATGCCTCGCTGCACCAGGGGACCCAGTGGAAATTGGGGAAACCCGGCGGCGGGGCTAGAAGTTTTCTGTGACATAAATAGAAGAAATTGTTCCTGCGGATGCACGAAATACATACGCGTGCACCGCGATCATTCGAACCTATACAACAGTGACAGGCAGAGAAGAATAGAAACGGCGCGATCCTGGAAGAGGTCCTGTTGTGCGCCGCGGGCCGCGAGACTGCGGCCAAGGAGGTAATAACTTCACCATACCAGCTCGGCCACCGCGGCGCAAGCGGGAAGCTTGTTCAGATGGGGGACCGTCGGGCAGTCCATTCCGAGCGAATCATCCCTCGTTACGGGCAGTCTCTCTCAACCGCAACCCTTACACGCATCACTCACAGGGAGCCGGAATGCGGCTTCTCAAGGCCAGTCTTAAGTGGTAGACTATCTGTAAGTCGTTCAAAAAACGAAGTTAAACGGGCCGTAGCGCAGCCTGGCTAGCGCGCTTCCTTGGGGTGGAAGAGGTCCCGAGTTCAAATCTCGGCGGCCCGACCAATCTTCTCAACCACTTACGCTTCTTGACCACTTGAACCATCCCGGCGCGGCCCGCCGGGAGGCGCGCGCCACGTCGCCCCTCGCCGTTCGGTGAGAAAAGCAGATCTGCAAGCAGCAGGCCGACCAGGCGGGAACGCGCGTTTTCCTTTACAGTGGCCTGCCCGACACGATACGATACGGAGTTCGCATGGTGAAAACCGAGAGGGAGTATCGGCAGGATATTGTCGACATCGGGAAGCTCGTCTATCAAAAAGGCTGGGTCGCGGCCAATGACGGCAATATCACGATCCGCCTGGATAATGAACGGATTCTGGCCACTCCCAGCGGCGTCAGCAAGGGCATGATGAGCGTCGACGATTTGATCATCGTCGACTACGAGGGAAACAAAATAGCCGGACGGCTGGAGCGCACCTCCGAGATCGCCATGCACCTGACGATTTACAACATGCGACCGGACGTTCAATCGGTGGTCCATGCTCATCCGCCTGTATCGACGGGGTTTGCCGCCGCTGGGCTTTCACTCAACAAGGCTTTGCTGCCTGAGGTGGTCATCGGGCTGGGTTGCGTTCCCCTGGCCGAGTATGGTCTTCCGGGAACCCCGGCGCTGACCGAGCCCTTGTTGCCGCTGATCCCGAAGTACGACGCGATTCTGCTGGCAAACCACGGGTCGGTGAGCTACGGTAAAGACGTCCATCAGGCATTCTTCCGCATGGAGACCGTCGAGCACTTCGCCCGGATCAATTTCGTGGCGGAAATGCTGGGCGGGGCGAAAGTTTTACCACGGACCGAGGTCGACAAGCTGTTCGAGTCGCGCGGGCGTTACGGGGTGCAATCGAGCGCCACGCAACAACCAGGCTGCCCGATTTCAGCCGAGGATGCGGCCGGCGTGACAAGCGGCGCCGACGGACAGGAAAGATTCACGGTAACGCGTGACGAGCTGCTCGAGCTCGTCGAACAAGCAGTGCAAGCCAAAGGAGGCTGAGAACGTAAATGGGCGAAGCCCTGGGAATGATTGAAACAAGAGGTTTGGTGGCCCTGATCGAGGCCGCCGACGCCATGGTGAAAGCAGCCAACGTCACCCTGGTGGGATGGGAGAAAATCGGGTCCGGGTATGTGACCGTGCTGTGCCGGGGAGACGTGGCGTCCGTCAAGGCCGCAACCGACGCCGGGGCCGCGGGCGCGCGCCGCGTGGGCGAGTTGCTGGCCGTTCACGTGATTCCGCGTCCGCACGCCAATCTCGATGACATCTTCACGATTTCTCCGAGATCGTCGAAGTAGACCCACTTTTCGAGGACGCATCGGATGATCCTGGCTCGCGTTGTCGGCACGGTTGTGGCTACCCGCAAGGACCCTCGTCTGGAAGGGCGGAAGTTGCTCGTGCTGCGCCATATCTCGGCCGCCGGAGAGCCGCGGGACAGCTACGTCGTAGCGGTGGACACGGTGGGGGCGGGTTCAGGCGATCAGGTGATTGCTGTCCAGGGCAGTTCAGCGCGGATGGCGAGCGGCTGTAAAGACGCCCCGGTCGATACAGCGGTGGTTGGGATCATCGACGAGATTGATCTGGATGAATGACGCAAGAAGAGGGTTGAGTCCCGTGGCAAACCGGGCACAAATCTTCGAGCCGCAACTCAGAGCCCCAGGCGTGAGCCTGGGGTCAAATCACCTCCAAAAGCAAGGTACGCCCGGAGAAAGCCCCTGTCTTAGGCGTTGGGGCCTGTCCCGTTCAGGTAGCCACATATGCGCTTAGGCCGTGTCATAGGGCGAGTCTGGTCCACCGTAAAGAGCAGACAGTTTGAAGGCCGCAAGCTCCTTGTCATCCAGCCGATCAGCGCCGACGGCAAGGACACGGGTCAGGAGTTGATTGCCGCGGACGCCATCGGCGCCGGCGCCGGCGAGACCATCTACTGGTGCCGGGGGAAAGAGGCGGCATTAGCGTTCCTGCCGGACCACGTCGGCTCGGACGCCACCGTAGTCGGCATTGTCGATTCCATCCACGCGGAGAAGGGCTGACGCCATGCTTCTAGGCCGCGTCATCGGCGAAGTGGTCGCTACCCAAAAACACTCCAGTCACCAAGACCTGAAGTTACTGCTGGTGGCCACTCTCGACCTCGAGGGCAAGCAGCGGGGCGCGCCCTTCGTGGCGGTTGATTCGGTCGATGCCGGCGTTGGCGACCAAGTTCTGCTAGCGACTGATGGCTGGGCTGCCATGACGGCCATCGGCCGGCTGGGGTCTCCCATTGACGCCGCTGTTATCGGAGTGGTGGATCACGTAGAACTCTCCGGGGAATCAGGCTGACCGCCAGCCGTAGTGGGTCAACTTCCAGATGAATACTGGCCCCGGTCGGGGCTGGCGATTTACGAAGCGGAGCTGCGGCGCCGCATTTCGTTCGCGGGGAGTTTGGGCGGTGGTGGTGCTAGTACGGGCCCGGGCCTGGAGCTTACAGTATTTCAGGGGCGTGCGGCCTGTCGGCATGAGCCACGTTCACGTGGCTTGGTCTCCTTTAGTTCAATCACCAGGTCTAAACCCACCGCCTTTCAGGCGGTCAGCTTCAAGCGAGGGTTCTCAACAGAGCCGCGCCCGCAAGGGTGCGGTCCAGTCTGGAGTGACCGCATTCCGATGGCGATCCCGACGCACGGACTCCCCTCGACCGCACCCTTGCGGGCGCGGCTCTGTTTCGGCCAAGCCGCGCTTCAGGCGACTTTCAGTCGCACACGAACCTGCTGGCTTTCAGCCAGCAGTTGTTCAGGCCGGCCCTTCTAGGGCCGGTTCACAGGCCTCTTCTGACCTCGTTCCTCAGCCCGTTTCAACGGGCTTTCGTGCCACTCTGGCCTTCACCCGCATTGAACCGCATTCTTGCCCGCTGTGTGCCATTCTTGGCGAGCTCGGCGCCACTATGAGCCATTTCTCCGTCCTTGCGGGGAGCGCTTTTGCACGCCCCTCTTTCTGCGAACAAAATCCTCAGAATCGCGCGGCTAGAACTACAACATGCCTTTGATCGTTCGCTCGTACTCTGGGAAATAGCGCTGAATCAGGGGCAGTTCAAACGACCGCAGAATACTGGTGTTCGGCTCCCGCTCTAGAAGAAACTCGAAGGACTTCCGCACCAGGGTTTCGGGCGAGACCGCACCCGACGTGAGTCGCTGGCAGTACTCGAGCGGCGCCGTCACGGTGTGCGTGGTGGTTGTGTTCCCGCTGACGGTGACCTTGAACTTCGTGTCGCCGAGCTTTTTCACGGTAATGGGGTATTTAGTTGACTCCAGTAGCCACAATATGTTGTGGTTGGGGGCATGAAGGAGGACTACCCCCGAAACCTCGTCGAGTTGGAAGCTCGATTCTCGACCGAGGAGGCGTGCCGGGAGTACCTGCTGAAGCTGCGCTGGCCGGAGGGGTTCGTGTGCCCGCGCTGTGGGATCCAGTCCTCATGGGCCAGCAAACGCAATCTGCTGCTCTGCGCCGACTGCGGTTACCAGGCCTCGGTGACGGCGGGCACGATTTTCCAGGACACCCGCAAGCCCTTGACGTTGTGGTTCCGGGCGGCTTGGTGGGTGACAACGCAAAAAGGCGGGGCCAGCGCGCTGGAGTTGCAGCGGGTCTTGGGTTTGGGTAGCTATGTAACCGCCTGGACCTGGCTGCACAAGTTCCGCCGCGCCATGGTGCGCCCCGGTCGCAATCGGCTGGTCGGCCGGGTGGAGGTGGACGAAACGTATGTGGGCGGAGTCGAAGAGGGCGTCCGAGGTCGCGAAATGGTTGGCAAAGCGTTAGTTGCGGTTGCTGCCGAGGAGGATGGGCGCGGTATGGGTCGCATCCGGCTCCGTCGGATCGCGGATGCCTCAGCGGCGAGCTTGGAAGCCTTTGTCGAAGAAGCTATCCAACCTGGCAGCCTCGTGCACACCGACGGCTGGGAAGGCTATGCGGGATTGGAGAACAAAGGATACCGCCATGAAGTCACCGTGCTGCGCGGGAAGCGGCAATCGGCGAGTAAGCTGCTGCCGAGAGTCCATCGTGTCGCCTCTCTGCTAAAGCGCTGGCTGTTGGGGACCCACCAGGGGGCTGTCAGTCACGAGTATTTGGACTACTACCTGGACGAGTTCACGTTCCGCTTCAACCGGCGGACCTCACGGTCGCGCGGCAAACTTTTCTATCGCCTCCTCCAGCAGGCGGTCGCCGCCGACCCTGCTCCCTATAAGACAATGGTCGAGGCCACCAGGGCCGGCACCCCCACCCCCAAGATGTAGTGGCTACTGGAGTCAACTAAATACCCCATTCACGGTAATCGGCATTTCGGTTACTCCTTGAGTACCTCAGACTGGCTGGGCAACGGTGACGTTCACCAAATCTTGCGCAATAGCACCCCCATCGCTGAAAGCCCCAGCAGGAACTTCAGCATATCCAGTCCCGTATAGGCATGGTGCAGGCGCCAGAATGGAGCCGCTTCAGGCGGGGCCGGTTGGCGCGGCAAGAAGTCGATGATGCGGCCGAGCCGGATGGTTTCCGGGACGAGGTAGAACTGAAGCGCCAGGCAAATCAGCAGCATCACCGCCGCGGCGGCTGCAATAAACTTGCCGTCCTGCTTCCAGGCAAGTATCATCACGATGGCCGCGATCGGGAGCTGGACAAAGCCCCACTTATCGAAAAACAGGCGGTTGACCTCTGCTGCTTGGTGGCGCAACAGCAAGCGCAGGCCGCCGGGCTCCAGCGAGGACGCGGTTTGGCGCACATCAGCATGGCCGGTCTCGAGAATGTTGTCCACCACCTGGAAATTCTGCATGGCCACGGACCACATGAAGAGCGTTCCGCCGCTCCAGGCGCCGAGCAGGAAAACCAAGATGAGTTTGAGTCCCATGTTGGTGATGATGGGGGGTAGCCGGGAACGGCGTCAAGTGTGGCACGTTTGCGGCCTGAACATTGCCACCATAAATATGAAAAACTTAGCTTGAGTATGTGACTACGGGCAAGCTCTCGCGGGAGTTCCGGCCGCGGCCCTCACGTGTGTTGGGGCGCGTAACCGTGTTGAGCCTCCGGCTCACGATATATACCGATCCCACCGACGCAGCTGCGTTCCGCCCGCCAAAAAAGGCGAACAAAGGGAGTACGAATTTTTCAAAACCCGCTCAAAACTGCTCACCCCGTCGCAAGAAGCAACAGAGGCGCGGGCGGCAGCCCGCGCTCAAGACCCCAAATCACCCCTCATCCATCAAGAACGACTCCAACTCCCAATCCAGCCAAAACACTACCCAAAGCCCGCAACCCCTCAATCGCCCCCCCCCGGCCCAACACTCAGCCGCCACCCACGCCAAAACGTGAATTTTCCAAAATCCGCTCAAACCTGCTCACCGTAAGCGCCGAGAAACAGCCTCCCGCAAGTTGTCCGCCTCCCTGAAGAAGCCCGCGCCGGATCGGCCCATAAGTAAGGGGTGCGAACTAAGGGCGTAACAATACCGAAACTCAGGCGAGTGGGAGTTCCTTTCGTGCTCTGGCGCGCCGATAATGGAGTGTATGGCTGATCCCCCAGCCAGGCCCTCCGGGCCAGCCGCCCAACCAGCGCTAGTCGTCGGCGCCTGGAATCGGCCGACCTCTTTTAAGCCCTGGGCCGCCTCGCTGGTTCTGCACATCACGCTCGTTTCGCTGCTAGCCGTCATCAACCCCGGCGCCAGACGCCCCGCGCCCGAGATCGTCGGGCTCGAAGACCTGCTCGACGACAGCGATCACCAAGTCGTCTGGCATAGGTTTGAGGACACCCTTCCCCCGGTCACGCCCGAAGAATCTCCCCCGGAGAGTTCCATCGAGTCGAAGGCGAGATTCAAAGCGCCGCAAACCATCGTTGCCAGCGACCCGGATCCCCAGAGCAGCCGTCAAATGATCTGGACGCCCGAACCGGCGCCCGAGATCACCCAAGACGTTCCCTCTCCGAACTTGCTGGTCTGGACTCCCCCGGATATCCCGCTGCCACGCTTCGAGATGAAGGAAGCCGAATCGAGCCGGCCCGAGGAGGCGGCTCTTCGGGCGGAAGCGGCGCCCGCACTAGACACGGTTGCGAACACTACTCTCGACCTCGAATCGTTGCAACCGATTCAGCGGCTTCGCTACCAGGCCGAGGCAGCCGAACAACAGCGTCCCGATGAGCAAGCGCTCGACGCCGCGCCCACGCCCGAGTTCGATGCCGCCCCTGAACCCACTCTGGACCTCGCCGAGCTTCAGGATTTTGATCCGTTGCGCTATTGGGCCAGCGAGCAGAAGAGGGAGGCCCCCGAAGAGCAAGCAGCGCTGGCGGGGCCGGCTCCGTGGGTCAGCGGCGCCGCATCGAGCGGCCTAAACCTTGAACAGATCCAGTCCATGGCCAAGCTGCGGTTTCAAATGAAGGCGACCGCCGCTCAGGGTCCGGTCACGGAAGCATTGAAACGGGAACAGGCGCCCGCCTTGGCCGACCTGGTCCCGGTCGGCCAGCGCGGCGAGACCGGGGTGAATGCCATCCTCGCCGGCGCAAACGTTTCGTTCGCCGGGATCGCGCCTCCTCCGCCAAGCGGCCGTGCCGGCGGAGGGGGAGCGGGACGTCCGGCGGGCGGCGGACGATCAGCTCCCAGTGGCGGCGTCGGCTCCGGCGGACCGTCCAGGGCTGCCGACATGGAAGGCCGCAAGCTCGCCGTGGTCGGCGTCAACCCGGCGGCGACAGGAACGGTGCCCTTTGGGCGGCGGCGGGGAAGCTTCTCCGCTTCTCCCAATGGCGGGCCCGGCGGCGAAGGAGTTCCCGAAACACCCGGCAGCGGCGCGGGCGTGCGAATTCCGAACCTCTCGATCTCAGGCGCTCCTCGCGCGTCGGTTGCGTCCCTCGCGCGCGCCGCGGGCGTTGCGGATGGACCGGGCAGTCCCGAACCCTTCGACCGCGGAGCGTTCCTGGCCAAGCTGCGGAACCGCTCGCTGAACGACGTTTCATTTGACAACTTCCGGGCCGAACCCACGCCGGAAAACCCTGAAGCCGGGTTTGCCGGGCGCCGCGTCCACACGCTGGCGATCAACATGCCGAACATTAACAGCAGAGCGGGCAGTTGGGTCGTTCGTTTTTCGGAGTTTGAAGGCGAGAAGTTGAAAGGCGAACTGCTCGCCCCGGCCCCGCGCGTCAAAGTGGACCCCACCTACGCGCGCGCCGCAATCTCGGAACGAATCGAGGGAGAGGTGATCCTTTCCGCGATGATTCGCAATGACGGCGCGGTCGACCACGTCAAGCTGATCAAGTCTGTCGACGAGCGGCTCGACGAGGCGGCGATCGCGGCACTCGGTAAATGGAAATTTCACCCCGCGCTTAAGGGCGGAGTTCCCATCGATGTAGAGGTCGTCGTGCGGATTCCCTTCCGGCTGAAGCCGCTGGAAGATCAGGAGTCTTCCCCGCCCTGGCGGCGAGGGTGGAAATCTCCGAGGCGCGCTTTTTGATGGGGAGCGGACCGCCAGCCGGTCTCCCGGGCGGCATGGTCGCGCCGAGCTTCGCGCCCCGTTTCCCGCCTCTCAAACTGATACATTGATTACGTGCAAGCACCGTCGCCACTGCTTGAGAAAAGCACGCTGGAGCGCCTGGAGCGCTTGGTCATCCGTTGGGAACACTCCTTCAACGGGCTGCTGGGCGGCCAGAACGTCTCGCGCTACCCCGGTGTCGGCCACGAGTTCCTTGACCATCGGCACTTCCAGCAGGGAGATGACTTTCGAGCGGTCAACTGGCGCGCCTACCTGCGGCTGGAGCGGCTCTTTCTCAAGATGTTCCGCACCGAGCCGCGGACGCCGGTTCGGTTGTTCCTCGATACCAGCGAGTCGATGGCCTGCGGCGCTTCCGACGAAGGCCCCGGAGAATCGAAGTTTGAGTTTGCCTGTCGCTTAGCCGCGGCCCTTTGCTACATCGGGCTGGTTCGTCTGGAAACCATTCAGATTCAACCCTTTGCCTCGATCCTGGGAGAGAGTTACCGCGCCGGGGGCGGGCGGCACAGGTTTGCCAGGGCGTCGGGTTTCATCCAGAGTCTGTCGACCGGCGGCCGATCGGATTTCATGAAGTGCGTGCGGCAGTTCTTGACGGAGTCCCCGGCCCCAGGGATGGTCATTCTGCTCTCCGATTTCCTGGATGAGTCGGGTTGCGAAACCGCGCTGTCACATTTGGCGGACTACGGCAATGAGCTACTGCTGATCCAAATCGCCGGACCCGAGGACCGCACGCCTTCGTGGCGCGGCGAACTGGAACTCGTCGACGCCGAATCAGGCGAGCTCAAGCGCATCAATGTGGATAGCGAAACCGCTGAGCAGTATACCGCCGCTTATGACGAGTTTCGGGAGAGGCTGGGGTACGTCGCGTTTCGCAGCCAGGGGCGTTATGTCCATCTAACAACCGATGTCGAGATGGAGGACACGCTCTACGGGCCGCTGATCGGCTCCGGGTCGGTTAGTTTGCAGTAGAGTATAACGGTCAATATTTGACCCCGCCTGCTACAATGCGAACGGGGCTCTAGTAGGGGACCGGCCCGCGCGGCAAAGCTGGAAACAAGCAAGGTGGTGACAAGCTGATGTGGCGCACGTCTCCAGACGTGCCGTGTCGCCATTCCTGGCGACATGTCTTAGCTAGCACCGCCGCCGGCCCGAGTTGCCGACAATCCGCCAGCTGCGGCGAGCGACAACAATACCTCAAATCCGCAAGAAAACCTGTCGCTTTGCTAGGGAACCTGCCACGGTCCCGCCGCCGACTGCAACCCGAGTCCCTGAAAACAAACACATTATAGGTTGACACCATGACGAGGCGTCGAAAATGGCCCAGATCCTGCCATTTTGTGCCATTCTGTGCCATTTCCAGGCATTTTGTAAAGAAAATTTATACCTCAACCGGCAACTCTTTTGTTTCCATCATTTCGCCAGGCCGCGGCCACGTCAGCCCGGCTCGTTGTGGAACAGTCGCTAGCTCATGGGTTTTCTCAACTTAACGATCGTCGAGTTCCTCACCATCCTGCTGCCGCTGGCCAGCATCATGGTGGCTTTGTACTTCTACGACCGCTCGAGGAAACGCCGGCTGGTTTCGACACTGCGGTTCTGGCCGCGGCGTCCGGACCCGCCGATGGTCACACGCCGCCGCAAACTGCAGCAGCCTTTGTCGCTGCTGTTGCAGCTTCTCGCGCTGCTGCTTCTGCTCCTGGCGATCGCTGACTTTCGTTTCGGCGGAGACGCCGGATCGGCCCGGCATCACGTGATCCTGTTGGAAACCTCGGCCTGGATGCGGGCGACGGCCGGCGTCGGCGGCGATCGAACCCTGATGGATGTGGCCCGCGATCGTGCGCGAGCCTACCTGCGGGCGATTCCGGCCAATGAGCCCGTGATGCTGGTCCGCGCCGACGGCAATCCGGCGCCCGCCACGGTCTTCACGACCGGCCGCCAAGAACTAGAGCAGGCCATCGAGGATTCCGAACCTGGCTGGACGGCCACGGATCTAGATTCTGCGCTCAAGCTTGCCGCTAGCGCGCTGGATTTGGGTCTTGGCGCGAGCAGCAGCGGCGCCCTGCCATCCGCCGGCGAAGTCGCCTACATCGGCAGCGGGCGCGTGATGAGCGTCGGCACTTCAGCGCCGGGCGTCCCGCATTTCCGCTTCATCGGCCTGGGTGCGAACCCAGCCGATCAAGGCATCACCCGCTTCGCGGCGCACCGCTTGCTGGACGACCCCAGCCGCTGGGCAGTGGTCATTGAAGTCCGCAACGACGGCAGCAAGCAGCAGCCTCTGCGGGTCGACTTCACGTTTGAGAAGCGGCCGTTGGGCGCCAAGACAGCGACGCTGGCGCCCGGTACGACGCGCGAGTTCAACTTTCGCATTCGTACCAAACAGGCCGGACTTCTGGAAGCCCGGCTCGATGCCGCAGACAGCTTTGCGGCGAACAACCAAGCCCGGCTCCGGTTGACTCCTTTCAGGGCGCGTACCGTCAATGTCTACTCCAGACAGCCCGAACCGTTGAGGCCTCTTTTCGCCTCGAATCCGAGGCTCGACGCGAAGTTTCTGCGCCCGGCGGAATTTCAATCGGCGCTCGCCCAGCCTGGCCTTGTTGTCTTGGACCGCTTCGTGCCGGAGCGGGCATTCGATGCCCCGGCCGTCTACCTTGATCCTCCGTCGGCACGCTCCCCGCTGCCGGTTGCGCGGGTTGTTCAAAACGCTCGGATCATCGAGTGGGCGGCGGATCATCCGCTTGCCCGCGGGCTGAGGAGCCGGGACATTGTTCTTAGCCGCGCCTCCGTGTTTGAGCCCGCCCCAGGGGACGCCGTAATCGCTAAGTGCGAGGCAGGCCCCGTGATCGTCGCACGTGTTGAGGGTGGGCGCAAAGAAGTCTTCTTCGGATTCCCGCTAACCGCGGGGGAGTTGCAGAACCAACTGATCACGCCGCTGCTTTTCGCGAACACGGTGAGCTGGTTGTCCCCCGGCGTTTTCCAGTCATCTCAAGTCGCAACGCGCGCGCCGGGTCTGGTTGAGGTTGAGGTCGGCGACGAGCCGGAACAATCGATCGCGGTTACGTCTCCGGAAAACCCCAACTTGCCGTGGGTTGTGCGGGGCGGGCGGCTGCGTTTCTTCGCGGGTTCGCCGGGGACAGTCCGCGTACGCACCCTGTCTTTGGATACACAATTTGCGCTCGATTTGCCGCAAGTCGCCGCAGCCGGCTGGACGCCTCCGGAAGGCGCCTTGCGGGGGGTGCCGCCTCCCTCGGTAAGCGCGAGTCCCGACGGTGTTCCGCTTTGGACCTGGCTGGCGCTGGCTGCACTGATTTGCATGGTCGTCGAATGGACGTTATTCGGCCGTGCGACGCGTGCGGGCGTGGCGCCGGTTTCTGTCCGCGGCGGGCCCCTCCAGCCGTCTGGAGGCCTGAGCATTGCTCCGGATGTTTCTTCTTCGGAATCACGCACAAAACAGGTGGCCGTATGACGTTCGCCAGCCCTTGGATCCTGTGGTTCCTCATCATTCCCGTGCTTTGGTCCGCTTGGGAATGGCGGCGAACGTATCGCGCCGCGGGGGTCTTGCTGAAGTCGCTCGTTTTCATGCTCGTCATTTTGGCGCTGGCTGAGCCGCGCCTGACAACCTTCGAGACGAAAATGGCGGTCGCCGTGCTCGCCGACTCTTCTCCAAGCATCCCCGATGAGCAGATCGAGCAGATGCGTGAGACGCTCCAGCGGATCGCCGGGCTTCGGGACGGCAATCAAGTGCATGTGTTTTCGTTCGATAGCGAAACCCGTCCGGGCCTGCCATCCGCCGAGCGGCCTCCGGCACTTGCCGCCGCGACCAATCTCGAGCAAACCCTTCGCGCGGGCATGGCGGCGCTTCCTCCCGGGCGCGTGCCACGCTTGCTGCTGATCTCGGACGGAAACGAGAACCAAGGTTCGCTCGAGCGTGCCATCCATCAAGTTCAGGAACGGGGCATCCCGGTGAGTACCATCGCGCTTGACGGCCGCAAGCAACCGGAGCTGAGTTTGCGGGCTCTCAGCGTTCCCAGTCAGGCCTTCAGCGGCGAACGGTTTACGATCTCGTTGACGGTCGAAAGCCCTCGAGCCACGCGGGCCGAGGTGGCGCTCATGGCCGAGGAGAAGTCGATCGGGAGGTCGGAAGTAAGCCTCGCTGCCGGTGAAAATACGGTCCGCGTCAAAGCCCGCCTCGAAGCAGCGGGGTCGGCGCTCATCAGCGGAACGGTTTCTGCCGGGGAGCTGGGAGAGGTTCACTTCGAACATACGATCTCGCTCGACCGGCCGCGGGCGTTGCTGATTTCAAGCGATCCGCAAGAGCGAGAAACGCATCTGCTCGATGTCTTGTCGGCGGCCGGATTCGAGGTCCAGCGGACCACCGGGTCCCTTCATCCAAAGCTCGCGGAGTTCGACCTGCTGATCGCCAATAATCACCACCTGGAAGGCTGGCCCGAGCGGCGAAAAGAACGTGCCGCCGAGTTCATTCAGGACGGCGGCGGTTTCTTGCTGATAGCAGGCGAGAACAGCCTTTATATCGAGCATGAAGAGGACGACCCAGACCCGCTGCGAGACGCGCTGCCCGCCGAGCTGGCACCGCCACGGACGCCGGAAGGCACCGCCGTCGTGCTGATCATGGACAAGTCTTCCTCCATGGAAGGCAAGAAGATGGAGCTGGCACGGCAGTCCGCGATCGGTGTCGTGGAGAACTTGCGCCCGATCGACCAGGTGGGCGTGCTGGTTTTTGACAACTCGTTTCAGTGGACCGTTCCTTTACGCAGGAACGACGATCCTGAGGCAATCAAACAACTCATCACCAGCATCATTGCGGACGGCGGAACGCAGATTGCGCCCGCGCTGAACGAAGGTTTCCGGCGGATTCAACCGGCGAAGGCCGCCTACCGGCACATGCTGCTGCTCACCGACGGCATCTCGGAAGAAGGTGACAGTATCGCTTTGGCGCGTGAGGCGGCCAAGGCGAAGGTTACGATCTCGACGATCGGCCTGGGGCAGGACGTCAACCGCGCTTATCTCGAGCGGGTGGCCCGCACGGCCGAAGGCGAGCCCCACTTCCTGCTTGACATCTCAGCGCTGACACAGTTGGTGCTGCGGGACGTGATGGAGCACACAGGTTCATCCGTGATGGAAAAGGACGTCCGGCCCGAGGTGGTCCAGCAGGTCGAGATTCTTGATGAGGTTTCGCTCGATGAGGCCGGTCCGCTGCTGGGCTGGGTGAAGTTCGTCGCCAAGCCGGAAGCGGAAACGATCCTTCGGGTCGACGAGGAAGACCCGCTGCTGGTGCGCTGGCAATATGGTTTGGGGCGCGCGGCGGTTTTTGCATCCGACGCCAAAGAAGTTTGGGCCGCGAACTGGGTCGAGTGGGCTGGCTTTGACATTTTCTGGGCGAACGTGATGCGTGATTTGCTGCCCAGGTCGCCTAAGACCGAAGCAACTGCCCGATTCGACAGCGCCGAAGGAGAGATCGTTGTCGAGTATCGCTGGGAGCCTGATGCGCGCTCGGTCGCGCCGGCGCCGCTTCCGGAGCTTTACGTTTTGGGGCCGTCCGAGTTCCAAAAGGTCGTCCCGCTCGAGCAGCAAGCGACGGGATCCTACCAAGCCAGAGTTGCGGTTGGAGAACGCTACGGGTTGTTTCGAATTCGCCCCTCGTCGGCGCTGGAACACTTTCCCGAGGTGGCTTACTACCGCCAGAACGCGGAGCTGAACGAGTATGGGTCGAACCCCGGCCTGCTCCGCAAGATTGCCGCCTGGACCGGCGGGCAATTCAACCCCGAGCCGGAGGACATCTTCGCCGGCGCGGAGGCGATTCCCAGCTCGATGGACCTCTGGCCGGGCTTGTTGGCGCTGGCTGTCTTGTTCAACCTCATCGAACTATTCGCCCGCAAAGGCTGGATTCCGTGGTTGAGGCGATGGGCTTAGCCCGACTTAGCCCGGAAGCAGTTGATTATAATGGGGTATTTAGTTGACTCCAGTAGCCACAATATGTTGTGGTTGGGGGCATGAAGGAGGACTACCCCCGAAACCTCGTCGAGTTGGAAGCTCGATTCTCGACCGAGGAGGCGTGCCGGGAGTACCTGCTGAAGCTGCGCTGGCCGGAGGGGTTCGTGTGCCCGCGCTGTGGGATCCAGTCCTCATGGGCCAGCAAACGCAATCTGCTGCTCTGCGCCGACTGCGGTTACCAGGCCTCGGTGACGGCGGGCACGATTTTCCAGGACACCCGCAAGCCCTTGACGTTGTGGTTCCGGGCGGCTTGGTGGGTGACAACGCAAAAAGGCGGGGCCAGCGCGCTGGAGTTGCAGCGGGTCTTGGGTTTGGGTAGCTATGTAACCGCCTGGACCTGGCTGCACAAGTTCCGCCGCGCCATGGTGCGCCCCGGTCGCAATCGGCTGGTCGGCCGGGTGGAGGTGGACGAAACGTATGTGGGCGGAGTCGAAGAGGGCGTCCGAGGTCGCGAAATGGTTGGCAAAGCGTTAGTTGCGGTTGCTGCCGAGGAGGATGGGCGCGGTATGGGTCGCATCCGGCTCCGTCGGATCGCGGATGCCTCAGCGGCGAGCTTGGAAGCCTTTGTCGAAGAAGCTATCCAACCTGGCAGCCTCGTGCACACCGACGGCTGGGAAGGCTATGCGGGATTGGAGAACAAAGGATACCGCCATGAAGTCACCGTGCTGCGCGGGAAGCGGCAATCGGCGAGTAAGCTGCTGCCGAGAGTCCATCGTGTCGCCTCTCTGCTAAAGCGCTGGCTGTTGGGGACCCACCAGGGGGCTGTCAGTCACGAGTATTTGGACTACTACCTGGACGAGTTCACGTTCCGCTTCAACCGGCGGACCTCACGGTCGCGCGGCAAACTTTTCTATCGCCTCCTCCAGCAGGCGGTCGCCGCCGACCCTGCTCCCTATAAGACAATGGTCGAGGCCACCAGGGCCGGCACCCCCACCCCCAAGATGTAGTGGCTACTGGAGTCAACTAAATACCCCATTGATTATAATCAAATGACACAACGCTAGAAGGTGAAATCCTTGATCTCTTGGAAAGCTTTCCGAAGAGGATCTTGGATTTCGCGCGCTACAGCTTTGGAATCCAAGATCTGTGGGTAGAAGTGAGAGTAATATGTGCGACGCTTGACCTCGCGAGGGCTGTTGTCCTTCCAGGCTAAGGCGTACACCGCAACTTGAACGCCATCGTCATCGGGCGTGGCCAGAACTTCCACTCGAGCAGAATACCCAGCGTCCTCCAACGGATACCAGACCCACTGCCACGCTCCGGTGAGCGTCGTCGCAGCTCTTGGAAAACTCACTTTTCCCGCCGCTGTTTCGACCGCCTCGTTGAGTCTCCGAAGACAGTCGTCCAGTGTTCTAATGGGAGTTGGCTGGGCGGTCATGACTGGGGGTTCCTTGGCCATGTATTATAAACGATATTCAAATATCGGCCTTCGCGGCCAGGAACTGTAGGCATGACGGGCGACCAGTTGAAAACGCTGATCAGGCGACTCAGCTTGGATCGGCCACGGAACGTGGGTGCTGTTCTCGATCTCCTCCGCTGCAGCGAACCTCTTGGGCCAACGCCGATGTCCGCCCGGCGCCTGTACCTAAGGGGGGAACCCGCGTCGCTCCCAGGGTCGAGGGTCGCCCGGTCCTTCGGCTACCTCGCGCACTACACCACTGTTTTTCCTTCAACAGATCAAACTCTCCAAGAGGCTGGGAACAGACAAGCAGGGATTTTATCTAACCCCAACGGGATATCCAACCTGGCTGGCTCCCTATGAGCTGGGTTTGAACAAACCGCCCGACCGCTGCCTGCTTATCGATGTCAGCAATATCACGGACATTTGGGGGCCGGGGTTGGCCGAACCTTCCGCGGAATTTAACGACGTCTGGCGGGGAGGCGGGCTCGAGTTCTACGTTCCCGGACCCGTTCCCTATTCCTATGTCGTCCAAATCGGAATGCCAGGATGGTCAAATTCACCAGTTGGCGACCTGACCTCAAGGTGAGTGTCCGGCAACGCTGGTCCAAATCAATACCCTCCGGACTCGCTGCGGGCCATCGCCAATACCGGCATCTGTTTCAGGACGCGGAGTCCCACGCAGATCCTGATCTGCTGCCCGATACGGTGGACCACGATGCGCCCGGAGGCACTGCCCGCCGCGTGATAGAAGCGCGCGATGCAGGCTGCCGCCGGAACCCGTGTGATATCCTCTTCGCACTAGCAGCATGAAAGGACCGACAGAATGGCAAGGCCGTCACCTACCTCGAATTGTTTGGCTTTCATTGCGCTGCTCGTCGCATCTTGCATTTCCGCGAGCGTTGTTTTCGCGCCGGAACCCGTGTGATATCCTCTTCGCACTAGCAGCATGAAAGGACCGACAGAATGGCAAGGCCGTCACCTACCTCGAATTGTTTGGCTTTCATTGCGCTGCTCGTCGCATCTTGCATTTCCGCGAGCGTTGTTTTCGCCCAGTCCTCCACCCAAACAACGCTTCGCAACCCGCCTGCGGGGGCCGACACAGTCCTGCTGCTAACCCTCGGGATCGGTGACACCGCCGAGAACAAGTGGGACGGCTCGATCGAGGTCGAAAATGGCAAGCTCGTCAAGCTGATGGGCTACGAGATGCGGGTGGGAGACATCATCCACCCGCCGCGCCGCTGGGAGGCGGCCACGCGCAAACCGTTCCCATTTTCGCGCCGTCCTCACGACGAGGGCATCTTGCAAGATCTCGATCCCTCGGTGCATCTGAGTCCGCGCTTTCACGTCTATCTCAAGGCCGCCGAGGCTACCCGGGTCGTGCTGGATACAACCCAAGGCGAAGTGGCGTTTCGAGTCAGTGACATCCCTGTTGCCGGCGCCAAAAGCTTTCTCGACGGACGCTTGTCGATCCAGCATTCCGCGTACCCGATTCTGCTCGGCCGAGGTGGCGAACGGCCGCCCTCGGAGCGCCTGACCGACAACGACTTCTCTTCGCTGACCGTGGCGCGGGATGGTTCCATCTGGACAGCCTGGACCGGTTTTCGCAACGGGGCAGACCGTGTTTACGCCGAAAAGATTGCCGCCGGAACAAGCATCGGGAGCGGTCGCCGTCCCCATGAAGTCAGCCCCGAAGGCGGTGATGTCTTCCGCACCGCCGTGGGCGAGGATTCGGAAGGCAAGATATGGGTCGTTTGGTCCGAGCGCGTCAGCGACAACTGGGACCTCTACGCCCGCGCCTTCGATGGGCAATCGTGGTCTCCCGTCCAGCGCCTCACGCGCTCTTCCCAGCCCGACACGCAGCACAACATCGCCCGTGACTCGCAAGGGCGCCTGCATCTGGTCTGGCAGGGCTACCGCAACAACCGCGCCGGCATTTTCCACAAGAGCTACGACGCCGGCAACGGCTGGTCACGCGAGACGCGGATCAGCTCGCCCGCTGCGCCGAACTGCTGGGAACCCGCGATCGCGGTTGACAGCAAAGACGATCTGCACGTCGCCTGGGATCAATACGGCCCCAAGGGCTATGACGTCTGGCTGCGCTCGCGCTCCAACGGGAGCTGGGGCTCAGCGGTGGGCGTGGCCGTCACCGAACGCTTTGAAGCCTACGCCTCGCTGGCCCTCGACCAGCAAGACCGCGTCTGGCTAGCTTGGCACGAGTCCGGAATCAACTGGGGCAAGGACTGGGGCTATCCATTCGACATTACCGCCAACGCCGTCGGGCTCTACAACTCGCGCAACATTCGCATGGCAGTCTACGACCGGGGACGCCTCTTGCAGCCCGCGCAGTCGCTCGAAGACGCGCTCCCCGGACCGGGCCCCGGCGGGAATTTTTACGAGTACCCGCAGCTTGCGGTGGACGCCTCGAACCGCGTTTGGGCGTTTTTCCGGCATCGCCGTCCGGCGCAACACAATCTCTATAACCGCACTCCCTCCCATCACGCGCTATGGGAAATCCATGCTTCCTACTTCGAGGGTGGCGCCTGGTCGCCGATGGTTCTGCTTCCCTACAGCACCGGCCGCAATGACATGCGTATTTCGATCACCCGCGACTCGGACGGCAACCTGGTCGCTGCTTGGCCGACGGACCGCCGCAATTTCCGCGACTTCGTCAACATGCTGCCGGACATTTTCGCCGCCCGGCTGCCCAGCCCTGACGGCTCGGCTCCGGCGGCGCGGCTGACCGCCTACGCGCCCTCGCCGGCCCGGCCGGCGCCGCGTGCGCCCCATGTGCCCGAGGCGCGGCAGCCTCGTGACGGGGTCGGCCCGGTCCATCCCAACGAAGCGGCGGACGTTGAGCGCATTCGTGACTACACCTACCGAATGGGTGACAAGAACTACAAGATTTACCGGGGCGACATGCATCGCCACACCGAGATCTCCTGGGACGGCTACAGCGACGGCTCGACCGAAGACACCTACCGCTACGCGATCGATGTCGCTTCCCTCGATTTCCTGGCGATTACCGAGCACAACTTCGGTGTGATGGATGAGTACGACTGGTGGCGCAGCCAGAAATTCGTCGACCTTTTCCGCGTCGGGAGTTATTTTGTGCCTCTTTTCGGATACGAGCGATCGGTGAAGTATCCCAACGGGCATCGCAATGTGATTTTCCCTTACCGCGGCGCACCGGTTCTCGACGTGCAGCATTACGAGTGGGACTCGGGAAACGCGAACTTTGCGTATACCCGGCAGGGGCCGGAGCGATTTTTCGCCTATCTCCGCAAGTACAATGCGATCGCCATGCCGCACACCTCGGCGACCGGCATGGGGACCGATTGGGCCGATTACGACCCGGAAGTCGAGCCGGTTGTTGAGATCTACCAAAGCGACCGCACCAATTACGAATGCCCCGATTGCTGGCGCGCAGCCGATCCGAACGTGGTGAGCAAGCAGTACGGCGGACTGAAACCGGCCGGGTTCGTCTCCAAGGCTTGGGCCAAGGGTTACCGTCTCGGCGTGCAGGCCAGTTCAGACCACTTGGGCGTCCACACCGCCTATTCGATGATCCTGGCCGAGGAGAACTCCCGCGAAGCGCTGGTCGATGCCATCCGCAAGCGTCACACCTATGGCGCGACCGACAACATCATCATCGACTTCCGGCTCGTGGACGGGGACGAACACTACCTCATGGGAGATGAAGCCAGCGTCTCTTCGCCGCCGCGTTTCCGCATTCACGTGGAAGGAACAGCGCCGATCGGCGACGTGGAGATTGTCAAGGATAATGAGATGGTTTACTCTCAAAATCCCGGCGCCCAGGTCGTCGATTTCGAATACCGCGACAACGAAGTTCCGGGAGAGGAAGCCAGCTTCTACTACCTCAGAGTAAGGCAGACCGATCGCGATAAACAGATTGGCTGGAGCTCGCCCATCTGGGTCAGCGGGCCGAGCGAGTAGCCCGGCCAGCAGCCAGCCAGCAGCCCGGCGCTGAGAGCCGCCAAGCCGCGAAACGCCGCTGGGAGCGGCCAAGCCGCGAAACGCCGCTGGGAGCCGCTAAGCCGCGAAGCGGCGCAGGATCGTAGCCCAGGGTGCAGCGAAGCGGAACCCTGGGTGAAAGCCCCTCAAGGAGGCAGCCCCGGAGGGGCGGAGGAAAACAAACGCATGATTCCGCGGGCCAGAATCCCGCCGTCGCGTAACCTGTACCCATGCCAGAAAACCCTATCGAGCGGGTAGACACGCTCACCTTCGACATCTTCGGGACCGTCCTTGACTTGGCCGGCGGAATCGTCCCGACGCTGGACGGCTTCCTGACGCAAAAGCAAGCCGCAGTCTGCGGCGCCGACTTCTGGACCCAGTGGCGCGCCCGCCAGCGCATCGAGCAATACCAAGACACGATCGTCATGCTGGGACACAGCGGCTACCTCGAAGTCGCCTGCCGGGCGCTCGTCTACACCCTCAGAAATAACGAGGTCGAGCATACCGGCGACGATGCCCGAGAAATCCTCAAAGTCTTCGAAAATCTGAACCCGTTCCAGGACGCCGTCGACGGCTTGAATCAGCTAGCGGTCCGCTATCGCCTTGTCGCCCTTTCGAACGGCGACAAATGGCTCGTGGAACATCTTGTCAGCAACCGCATCGATGCCCCGTTTTCGGCTTCGTTTTCGGTCGACACCGTGGGGCGCTTCAAGCCACACCCGTCGGTCTATCGCGCGGCGGCCAAGACTCTCGATCGCGACCCGGGCCGGATCATGATGGTGGCTGCCCACGCTTTCGATGTGATGGGAGCCCGAGCCTGCGGGTTCCGCGGGGCCTACGTCAATCGCTATCGGCTGCCCTATGAGGATTCTGTTCTGCAACCGGACGCCACGGTCAATGATTTTCGAGAGCTGGCCTCTTGGCTGTTGGGTGACGTGGCGGCTTGAACGTTATCGCTTGCGGATGACAACCGGCTTAACGGATGAGCTGGATATCGAAACCAAATTTCAATCGCTTCCAGCTACGATCGGCGGTGACCACGGTCCCGCCTGCAACAGCGGCCGTAGCCAGACACGCCCTGTCGCCAAGTGAGAGGCCTTGGCGCCGAGTCACGGAGCGCAGCTTGGCAGCCTCGAATGCCATCGCTTCGTCGAAAGGGACGACTTCGAGATCAAGATCCCGGAGCGCTTGTCGTACGCCGGGCTGCGGCAAGCCTTGCTCTGAAAGTTTCGCTGCGACTTCAGACAAGTTGACGGCGCTGATAGCCCCCTCCCACAGATATTCCGCTGCTTGCTTGTGACCTCTTTCCCGGTTCAACAGCGCCAGCAACACGGATGCGTCGAGCACGTATTTACTCACGCGCTGCTTCCTTTTTTCTTTCGCGAAGCAGCTCCTCCACCAGGGACACGCCTTGCGGCGCCGCGCGGGTGACCTGGTCTTGCAGCCGCTTCAATGCCTCGGCTCTCGAATACACCCGCAACTCACCCTTGTCTAGCTGCACGATCAGCTCGTCGCCCGGCTTGATATCAAGCTCTTTACGGTAGGGCGCGGGGATGACGATCCGCCCGCCTTCGGTCATGCGGGTGCGCCTGGAATTTGGTTGGGGCATTGTAGTTTCAATCTCCAGGGAGCGTCCAATATGCCAACTCATATCAATTATGACAGATCATTTACTGCCTGTCAGCTAGCAGGTATATGACACAACTGCAGTACAATGACGCTCGCTAGCGCAGCAGCCCGTTGATTGCTACTGTGAGGATTTCTTGGCGCCGTAGCCGCCGCCGCCGGGCGTCTCAATGGTTAGCGTGTCGCCGGGCTTCGCCCGAAAATGGCCTTTGCCGGGAAGCGGCTGGCCGTTGAGGAGATTGCGCCCCGGCTTGCCGGGCTCGCCGCCTTCGAGACCATAGGGTCCCCGCTCGCGGCGCTCGGAGAGAATGGCGATGTCGATGTCGGCCAGCAGCTCGAACTCCCGAATCACTCCATCGCCGCCGCGGTGGGTTCCCCCTCCGCCCGAGCCGCGCCGCACGGCGTAGCGCCGCACCCGCAGGGGCAGCAGGCGCTCCATCGCTTCGACCGGCGTGTTGAGGCTGTTTGTCATGTTGGTATGGGTTGCGCTGGCGCCATCGGCGTCCGGACGCGCCCCCATCGCTCCGGCGATCGTTTCATAGTAGGCGAAAGGCTTGCCCGACCGCGGGTCCGTGCCGCCCAGCGTTAGGTTGTTCATCGTCCCCGAGCTGGCCGCCGGAATTTGGCCGGGCAGCGCCTGTTGCAGCGCGCCGAGCAGCACGTCAACGATCCGCTGCGACGTTTCGACGTTTCCGGCGGCCACGCTCGCCGGCATCCGTGCATCGACAACCGAACCCGGCCGCGTCACGATTTCGACCGGACGCATCATCCCGGCGTTGTAGGGAATGTCGTCCTGAATCAGGCAGCGGAAACAGAACATCGTCGCAGCCGTGGTCACCGGAAGATTGGCATTGACGCCGCCGCGTACTTGAGGATCCGAGCCGCTGTAGTCGACCGTCACTTGCTCGCCCCGGACCGTGAGCCGGCAGTGGATACGAATCGGGCCGGCCGAGAAACCGTCGTTATCAAGAAAGTCTTCGAACTCGTACTCGCCGCCGGGAATCTCGGCGATTCGGGCGCGCATCATGCGTTCGGAGTAGTTTTTCAGCTCGTCCATCCACTTCGCGATCTTTTCGGCGCCATACTTGCTTGCCGCCTCTAGCAGGCGGCGCTCGCCCACGCGGTGAGCCGCAATCTGAGCGCCAAGATCGCCGCGGCGTTCCTCAGGCGTGCGGACATTGGCTAGAATCAGCTCCAGAATGTCCTCGTTCATTTCGTTGTTGCGGATCAGCTTGACGGGAGGAATGCGCAGCCCTTCCTGAAAGATCTCGGTTGCCAGCGGCATCGAGCCCGGCATCATCCCGCCAACATCGGAATGATGGGCGCGCGTCGCCAGATAGTAAGCCGGCCGCGGCTGCTCCCCGACGAAAACGGCTGAGATCGAAGTGATGTCAGGCAAGTGGGTGCCGCCCCGAAACGGGTCGTTGAGCAGCACCAGATCGCCTGGGTCGAGCGTGTGGGCCTTCAGCGCTTCGGTGACGGAATAGGGCATGGCACCCAAGTGCGCCGGCATGTGGTCGCCCATCGCAATCGTCTCGGCGTGCTGGTCATAGACGGCGCAGGAGTAGTCGCGCCGCTCTTTGATGTTGGGCGAAAAGGACGTCCGCCGCAGCACAATCCCCATTTCTTCGGCGATCGATACGAAGAGGTTGCGGAAGATTTCGAGTTCGAGATTCAAAATGTTGTCTGGATCGGTCCGAATAGGCGGGCTGGCACGGGCCGGTCGTCGATCGCTCTGAGCCGCGATGGGCCGGAGCCGAGCCGGGCTGACGGCCGCGGCTCGCGCCACAGCCGCAATTATAGATCAGTTCGGCAAAACTCCCCGTACGATACCCGGAAGATGCACCCAAACCTGCACCCCGACTCGCACCACCACGAGGCCCAGTGGCGCAAGCATCCAGCGTTCGCCCCGCGCTATTCCCGTCATCGCAAGCCACAGGAAAAGCGGGGAAAGAACGCGGGCGAAACCGACACTTTGCTCCCAGATATCCGCCTTCCCCATGATTGCCGCCAACCCGACGAACGCGATGCAGGACGTCGTCATCGGATCCAGCGGCGTCGCGTCCAGCATCCCTTTTCGCACCAGGCAGACTACGGCTCCGATTGCCACCCAAGTTGCCAGAATCCCCAAGTAGTCGGCTACCGCCGCCGCGGCAACCCAGCGCCCCGTGATCTCGAAAGCAGCCGGATTCAGCGTCCGCTCAACGAACCCGGCGAAAGGGTAGCGGGCAAACCAGGCTGTCAGGTCGGCCCCGGTCTTGGAATGGACATAGCCGGCCCAAAGCAGCCAGGGCAGAACCGCCGTGGAGAAGATCGCCAATCTTAGCCATTGACGTTGCAACAAGTTGTGGCATGCGTAGCCGGCTGCGACCAAAACCCCTGTTTCGCGCGCAAACGGGCACAGCGCCAGCACGGCATACAGCTTCCAGTCACTGTCACGTGAGGCATATACGGCGAAGCCGGCGCAGAGTGCCAGCAGCGCCACATCGACCGTCATTCTTTCGAGCGAACCAAATACCCCGGGAAGCGCAACAAACCCCAGCGCAAATCCTGGATAGATCCCGAGACCGGCCAGGTAGCGAGCGACCCAGTAGGTTCCCAGGAAAACAAAACCCAGAACCACGCCAAAGTAGGACCAATCGACCCAACCGGAATTTCCAAAGGACAACACGGACGCCAATCCTGGGACAAGAATTCTGCGCCAGCGCAAACGAGGATTGTCGACATATTGATCAAATCCTCGGCGCATCAGCGGATCATGCGCGATGTAATGGTAGAACTGTCCGTCGAATCCGCGCGGATCCTGGACCTGATAGATTTCCGCGGCCAACGGGGGAGGAACAGGACGGCTGGAACCGGTGAAGAAAAGCGCCGAGGCATGCCCTTCGTAGTTGTAGCGAACGGTCAAGTACTGTCCGAGGGCGGCGGCGATGACGGCAACCAGGGCCCAGCCTAGGCAGGCCGTGGCAGAAGTGTGTTCGAGCGAAAATGGGGGACTGCCACCGATTTCCGCTCGCCGAACTGCTTTTTTTCAATGCCAGTGGAGCGCGGAAATCGGCTGGCTGTCCCCTTTTTTCGCGTCCTCGGACTTCCGTGATCACGTTCCACGAGCGGCCTCTCGCAGTCTGTGGGCCGCTTCGTCCCACCCGGATGTTCCCGAGCGTGGCTCGTAGGTTTTGGGATCAAACGACCGCCGCACAACCTCGCGTGCCTCAACGCCATCCGCAATACGGCCCATGGCCATCGCTTGGAGCAATACGTTGCCAATGGCCGTCGCTTCCACCGGGCCGGCAACAACCGGCACGCCAACCACATCCGCCGTGTACTGGCACAGCAGTTCGTTTTTCGAGCCGCCGCCCACCACGTGAAGCGTTTGTGCCCGGCGTCCCGTGATTGCCTCTAAATCATCGACAACCAGCCGGTACATCAATGCCAGGCTCTCAAAGATACAGCGCGCGAACTGACCGAGCGTCTCCGGCGCGGGCTGACCGGACGCCGCGCAGTGATCGGCAATCCGTTGCGGCATGCCCCCTGGCGCGACAAAGCCGGAATCGTTCACGTTGATCACCGACCGAAACGGCTCCGCTTCTTCCGCTGCGGCGGCCAGCTCGCCGTAGGAGGTTTCCGTTCCCTGCCGCGCCCATTCACGCCGGCATTCTTCGAGCAGCCACATCCCGCAGATGTTCTTGAGCAAACGAGTGGTTCCCCAGACGCCCCCTTCGTTGGTGAAGTTGCGATCCAGCACTGCCGGCGTAACAAATGGCTGCGGTGTTTCCGCGCCCAGCAGCGACCACGTCCCGGAGCTCAAGAAAGCCCAGTTACCCTCGCTTGCCGGAACGGCCGCCACGGCCGATCCGGTATCGTGCGAGGCCGGTGCCACGACCGACATCGCTCCAGCGCCGCACTCCCTTGCGACGCTTGGAACCAGGTCACCAACCTTCGTGCCCGGTTGAATCACCTCGGGGAAAATATCCACCGGCAGCCCCAGCTTGGAGAGTAAATCAGTCGCCCAGTCCTTCTTGCGCGGATCATGAAACTGTGTCGTCGAAGCGTCGCTGAACTCGCAGACCTTGACCCCGCTGAACCAGTAATGAAACAAGTCCGGCATCATCAGGAAAGTGCGCGCTGCCTCCAGTGCCGCCGACCCTTTCATCGTGTAGAGCTGGAAGAGAGTGTTGAACTGCATGAACTGCAGCCCGGTGTGCTCGAAGATCTCCTCTCGCGGGACGACCTCCATCACCTGCTCCATGACGCCGTTCGTCCGCGAATCACGGTAATGATACGGATTGCCGGCGAGCACGCCTTCGCGGTCAAGCAGGGCGTAATCGACACCCCAAGTGTCGACGCCGAGCGAAACCGGTTTGTGGGCCGCCGCGGCTCGCAGGCCCGCCTTCATTTCATCGAAAAGCCGCAGCGGATCCCAATGCAAACTGTCGAGCACGCGAACGCCGGGGTTCGAAAAGCGGTGCAACTCCCGCAAGCGCAGGCGATCGTCTTCGAAGGTTCCGAGGATCGCGCGTCCGCTCTCCGCGCCCAGGTCAAAGGCCACGTAACTTTCTGTTGCCGCCACCAAACTCCTCCAACACGAACGAAAGCCAAATTCTCGCGCATGTCGCCTCGCGGATCAAGGCGTCGTTCAACCCCTGCGGTAGAATGTGGAATCCCCGTCACCCATGCCGCTCGAGTTCCACGATATACAGTACCAGCAAGGCGATCTGCGTCTGGAGGCCAGTCTGTCCTTCATGGACGGCACTATCGTTGGTCTGACGGGGCCGAACGGGGCGGGGAAGTCAATCTTCCTCGAGCTCGCCGGCGGTCTGCGCAAGCCTGATGAGGGTCGCGTCGATGGAGTGACAAACCGAGCAATCGCCCGAGAAAGCCTCTGCTCCGGCAGTGCCGGCGAAGTGCGTTCCTCCATCGATTCCGCCCTGCAACAGAATCCTGATCTCCTCATCGTCGGCCAATCCTTCGCCCTGACCGACCCGGCCTATCAGGCCAAAACCCTGGCCGCCTTCCACCAGTTGAGGAGAAAGGGGGCGGTCATACTGCTGGCCTCGCACGACCTCGCACTATTAGAGCGTCATTGCGACGAAGTCGTCGTTCTCGACCAGGGACGAGTGATCGGGCGAGGCGATCCCCAGCTGGTTCTTCAGGACTACCGCCGCCTCATCCATGACTCTCTGAAGCGCTCGTCTGCCGCCGCTGAATTGGCGCCCTCCGCGCGCCACGGTGATCAGCGAGCTGAAGTCGTTACGTTGCGAATTCTAAACTCCGCCGGCGAGCCGGCAACTCTGGTTCAAAGCGGGGAGCAAGTGACGATCCAAGTGCACCTGCGCTTTTGTGAAGCCATTGCCAATCCCGTTGTCGGTATCTTACTTCGCAGCCGAATCGGTGTAACCGTTTACGGAACGAACACTGAGCTGGAAAAGGTTGCGGTCGGCCCTTGCGCGGCGGGTGACGAAATGAAGCTGAACTTTCGTTTCGAATGCAACTTGTGCCCGGGCGAGTATACCGTGACGGTCGCTTCCCACGACCCCGGCGGCGCCGCTCACGATTGGCTCGAGGACGCGATTCAGTTCACCGTGAACGACACCCGCTACACGGCTGGCGTAGCCAACCTAAAAGCGCGGGTTACGGGCGAAAGGTCCACTGGCTAAAAGCGCGTCAACCTCTTCAGGTTTTCCCAGCCGGCCGACTCACCTTTGCCGGAGTTGCTGAAAACCCTTACTTATGACTCTTTCCTGGTCTGGTGTGAAGGTGTCGTCTGAATCAAGAGGCTTCCTGGGTCTGACGACCACGGCGCCGCGATTTTGACGGACATCAATCAGGTCTCCCTCTTCTAGACCCAGGAGTCTGTCCCACAGAAACCCGCCGTCACGCCGAGTGCCCCAGCACTGCGTCCTCCGGCTCAACGTGCTGCTTTCTCCACGTTAGCAAGACTCGGCCAGCCAGCTTGTAATGTTTCGGGGCGCTTGCCTTCGGCGCCACGTTCCACAAGTGTTGTTTTGCAAGTGCTCGAGTGTAGTGCGCCAATCAGACCGTAACGTATGGTGAGTCGCTGCCGTGCCTGTTAGCGGCGTGATACGGACCATCTGAGCCGCGTGCACGCGGTTTGGTGTTTCCAGGCCAGTCGTTTTACGGCTGGTAAGCCCTGCCGCTGAAGGTTTGTCAGCCCGTTTCAACGGGCTTCCGTCTTCCCCAACCGAAATCTATACGTTGCGGTACTATTGGCGCACTGCACTAGTCCCCCGGCTCCCAGCGCAGCACCGGACGCCGCGCCGCGAGTGTTTCATTCACCCGCTTCGTGCGAGTGGAGTGCGGTGCGCTTTTGACGAGTTCGGGATCATCCTCGACCTCCCGCGCAATCGATCGCATGGCCTCGATAAACAGGTCAAGTTCGCCCTTGCTTTCCGTCTCGGTCGGCTCGATCATTAACGCGCCATGAACATTGAGCGGGAAGCTGACCGTGTAAGGATGAAACCCGTAGTCGATCAGCCGTTTGGCGATGTCACCCGTCTTGACCCCGTGGCGCGCCTGTGTGTCGTCACCAAATACGCATTCGTGCATCGATGGAGCAGGATAGGGAAGATGGTAGTCCGCCTCGATACCCTTGCGGATGTAGTTGGCGTTCAAGACAGCATCGACGGTGGCGTTTCGCAACCCTTCCCCGCCATGAGCCATGATGTAGGACAACGCTCGCACAAGAACTCCGAAATTGCCGCAGTAAGCCCGCACCCGTCCGATGCTCTGCTCTCGTTCATAGTTGCAGGCGAGCTGCCCTTCGCGCTCCACGATTCGCGGCGTGGGCAGGAACGGTTCAAGATGCGATTTCACGGCGACCGGTCCCGCGCCGGGCCCTCCCCCTCCGTGTGGCGTTGAGAACGTCTTGTGAAGATTCAGATGCATGACATCCACGCCGAAATCTCCGGGCCGCGCAATTCCGGCCAGTGCGTTCATGTTGGCCCCGTCCATATAGAGCAAGGCGCCTCGTGAGTGCAGCAGCTCAGCCACTTTCGCGATCTCGTTCTCGAAGATGCCGACCGTGTTCGGGTTGGTCACCATCAGGCCCGCGACTGTCTCGTCGACCTTGCGATCGAGTTCCCCCAGATCGATCATTCCTTGATCGTTGGATTTCACCTCTCGCACTTCATAACCGGCGATGGCCGCCGTGGCCGGGTTCGTTCCATGGGCGGAATCGGGGATTAGCACTGTCCGGCGGGGATCGCCCTGTGATTCGAGCCAGGCCCGGATAACTAAGATGCCGGTCAACTCCCCGTGAGCGCCGGCTGCCGGTTGCAACGTCACGGCATCCATACCCGTGATCTCGGCAAGGAACTGCTCCAATTGCACTTGCACGCGGATGGCGCCTTGCGAGAGTGATTCGGGTTGGTAGGGGTGAGCCATGGCCAAGCCTTCGAGGCGAGCCACGTATTCATTGAGCCGCGGGTTGTACTTCATCGTGCAGGAGCCCAGTGGATATAAGCCCAAGTCAATGGCGTAGTTCCAGGTCGACAGACGCGTGAAGTGGCGAATGATCTCCACTTCGCTGACTTCCGGGAAGCCAGGGATCTCTTGCCGCACGGCGCCCGACCCGAGCGCGCTCGCCGGATCGACCGGCGGGACATCGAGCGGGGGCAGTTGGTAGCCTTTCTTGCCGGGGGAGGAGTGCTCGAAAATCAGCGGCTCGTTCTGTGTGATGTGAGAACGGACTTTCATATGATCAGAGGTTTTCTCGCAAAGCAGGGACAGAGCCCCAGGCGCAAGCCTGGGGTCAAGTCCGCCAAGCCCAACAATCTATCAACAGTGCCAAATCTGCCCCGTTCGGTTCCGGCTAGTCCGGGTTAGGGTCACGGATCACCCGTCTGCCCGGCGAATTTTTCCGCGAAGCGGTCCATTTCTTCGCGCCGATTCATTTCCGTGGCGCACACCAGCATCGACCCGGCCAACTCGGGGTAGAAGCGGCCCAGGTCGAGGCCGCCGATAATTTTGTCTTCCATCGCGCGCTCGTTCACCTGACCAGCGGTCACCCTGTTCGGCCGCACCACGAACTCGTTGAAAAAAGGACCGTTGAATGCCAAATGCGCGCCGCGTTTTTGTATTTCCGCGGACAGGTAATGCGCCTTCGCCAAGTTCTGCTCGGCCAGCTCTCGCAAGCCTTCCTTGCCAAATACCGTCATGTAAACCGTGGCCATCAGCGCAATCAAAGCCTGGTTGGTGCAAATATTCGAGGTGGCTTTCGCACGGCGAATGTGCTGTTCCCGCGTCGCCAGCGTCAGGCAGAACGCACGGTTGCCGTCTTCGTCGACCGTTTGCCCCACCAGCCTGCCCGGCATCTGCCGAATATAGCGCTGCTTGGTCGCCAGAACCCCGACAAACGGCCCCCCATAGCTGGGCGGATGCGCGAACGATTGCAGCTCGCCGGCGACGATGTCCGCCGCGTGCGCGGGCTCAAGCAGCCCCAGCGACACAGCTTCGGTGAAGATCACGACCAGCAGCGCGCCATGGCGATGTGCCAGCTCCGCCGCTTCGCCGGTCTGTTCGACGATTCCAAAAAAGTTGGGAGACTGCACAATCACCGCGGCGACGCCATCGCTCAACTTGGCTTCCAGTTCGTTCAGGTCGAGTTGTCCGCTTACTGAATCGCAGGCGATCGTCTCGACCGGCATCCCTTGATGCCGCGAATAGGTCTCGAGGACTTCGCGATACTCCGGATGCAACGACTTCGCGACGAGCACCTTATCCCGTTTCGTAATGCGCACCGCCATCATTGCCGCCTCTGGCACGGCTGTCGAGCCGTCATACATCGAGGCGTTGGCCACCTCCATGCCGGTGAGCTGGCAGATCATCGTTTGAAACTCGAAGATCGTTGTCAGGGTTCCCTGCGAAATCTCGGCTTGGTAGGGCGTGTAGGACGTCAGAAATTCACCGCGCGTGACCAGCGGATCGATCACTACAGGACGGTAATGGCGATAGACCCCCGCGCCCAGAAAAGATGCGTAGCCGTTGGCATTCTGCTCGGCCAGCCCGCGGAAGTAGTCAATGATTTCGTATTCGGACTTGCCCGACGGGATGTCGAGCGTGCGGTTGAGCCGCAACTCTTGCGGCAAGTGGGCAAACAGATCTTCCAGCGATGACAGGCCCATCGAGGCCAGCATCTGTTCTCGTTCCTGGGGGGACTTGGGAAGGTATCGCACGCCGTCAGGACTCCGACTCGGCGGCGATGTATTCTTGATACGCCTCGGCGGTCAGCAGGTTCTTCAGCTCGTTCTTGTCGCTCAACTGAATCTTGACGATCCAGCCGTCTCCGTGGGGATCCTCGTTGAGCTTTTCCGGGGCCTCGAGCAAACTCTCGTTGACTTCGACCACTTCGCCGCCAACCGGAGCGTAAATGTCCGAAACCGCCTTGACGGATTCGACGGCGCCAAACGAAATCGTGGCATGGAGCTGGGCCCCAACCTTGGGCAACTCCACGAAAACGACGTCACCCAATTGATTCTGGGCATGATGAGTGATACCGATCGTGGCTTGGTCGCCATGAACATCGACCCACTCGTGTTCCTCGGTATAACGATATTCTTCGGGATACATTCTCTTGTTCACTTCTTTCGGGAATGGACTTGTTTACGTTTTTCGGGAATAGAAAGGAGTCGGCACAATCTCGGCTTCGATCTGTCGCTGGCGAACGGCCACCTCAATCCTCTGGCCCGGCTTAGAGGCCGCCACCGGCAGCATACACAGCCCAATGTTCTTTTGCAAGAAGGGAGCCGGCGAACCGCTGGTGACCCAGCCGGCATCCTCGGAGCCGGCGAAGACGCGATAGCCGTCACGGGCAATACCGCGGCCGCGCATCTCCAGTCCGGCAATCCTCCTCGCAAGGCCGGATTCTTTCTGCTTGAGCAGCGCGTCGCGTCCCACGAAATCCCCTTTGTCGAGCTTGACGATCCAGCCCAGCCGCGCCTCGTAGGGGGTGACTTGGCCGTCGATCTCGTGCCCGTAGAGAGACATCGCGGATTCGAGCCGCAACGTGTTCCTGGCGCCGAGGCCGCAAGGGATGATTCCAAACTCCTGCCCTGCTTCCAGCAGCGCTGCCCAGATGCGCGCCCCTTCCTCAGGCGGGATGTAAATCTCAAAGCCGTCCTCGCCCGTGTAGCCTGTTCGGGCGATGATTGCCGGAACGCCCAAGACCTGGCCTCGCTCGAACCAGTAGTAGCGCATCTCCGCCAAGTCCGTAGCGGTGAGCTTGCTTAGAGTTTCGAGCGCCTTGGGGCCCTGAATCGCCAGTTGGACATAATTCGGGCCGGCGAATTCCACTTCGGCGTCAAAGCTGTTCTGGGAAACGATCCACTCAAAATCCTTGTCCTGATTCGAGGCGTTCACGCACAGGAAATAGTGCCCCGATTCAATGCGGTGAACGAGCACATCGTCCACGAATCCGCCGCTGGGATAGAGAAGGCCCGAGTACTGCGCTTGGCCGTCGGCAAGCGCCGCGGCGTTGTTGCTCGTGACGTAGTTCACCAGATCAAGCGCCCGCGGGCCGCGAACCTCGATCTCTCCCATATGGCTGACATCGAACAGACCGGCCGCCGTCCGCACGGCCATGTGCTCGGCGATGATGCCGGAGTACTCGACCGGCATGTCCCAGCCGCCGAAGTCAACCATTCGTGCGCCGGCGGCGCGGTGAACAGCGTTAAGAGGAGTCTTCTTGAGGGTCTCGACCGTTGAGGTGGTTTCCATGCCGAGCGAAGGGAACTCTCAAGCTATCACCCAACCCGGCGGCTGTCAACGAGCCCGCGCGGCAAGCCGCAATCGGCCTTGCTAAACGTTTCCGCCAAACGTGTCAGAGCCCCGAACGCAAGTGAGGGGTCCGCCGCGTCAACGCGCCGCATCCAAAGTCGCCTGACGCGTCACCTAGCCAAAACAGAGCCGCACCCGCAAGGGTGCGGTCGGAAGTGGGGGGTGCGCCGGGCTCCCGTGAGCCGTTCGCGGCCAGGCCGCACCATCGGGCCGCGGTCACTGCCAAACTGGGCCGCACCCTTGCGGGTGCGGCTCTGTTTCGGAACCTCGCTCGCCGTCCGCGCCTCTGTCCGGCCGGGTGAAAACTATCACACCCGCTACGGCATGGCCCCTTCCGCATTCAGAGCAATTCGGTAGAGACCCGTGCGCGCGGTCATATAGAGCGTCTTGCCGTCGTCGCCCCAGGCGACATTCGCCGGCACCTGCTCGGGCTGAATCGTGCCCAGGTGCTTGCCCTCGGGCGAGAAGATCCACACTCCCCCCGGACCGGTGCCATAAAGGTTGCCGTTCGTGTCGAGCTTGAGCCCGTCGGGGAGCCCCTCAGCGGTTTCCGAGGTGACATCGTAGAACACCCGGCCGTTTTCCAGCGTGCCGTCGTCCTTGACGTCATAAGCCATCCAAAGCTTTTTAGCGTTGTCCGAATTGGCTACATACAGCGTCTTTTCATCCGGCGAGAACCCGATGCCGTTGGGACGAGTCTGGTCCTGATTGAGCAGTTCCAGCGTCTTCTCGTCGGGGCTCAGCCGGAAGATCCCGTTGAAATCGAGATCCCTCTCCGGGTCCTCTTCCAGCTTCGCCAAGCCATAAGGGGGATCGGTGAAATACAGCCAGCCGTCGGACTTGTAGACCAGGTCATTCGGAGAGTTGAGCCGCTTGCCTTGGTACTTGTCGACGACAGTCTCTCGTTCGCCCTCTTTTGGCAGCTTGAGGCGCGCAATACGCCGGTTGCCGTGTTCGCAAATCATCAGCCGGCCCTGGGAGTCGAGTGTCAAACCGTTCGACCCAATGCCGCCCTCGCGCTCGCCCGCGAAAACCGGCTTGAGGAAGGGCGTCACCGACCCGCCCGGGGTCCACTGGTAGACAGTGTTACCGGGCACATCGCTGAACAGCAGATACGGCCCGCCTTCCCGAACCCACACCGGGCCTTCGGTAAAGACCATTCCGTCGCCAAGTTTTTCGATTTTGTAGTCAGCCGGAACGATCGCATCGAATGCCGGGTCAACGCGAAGAACGGCGCCCGCCCCGTGATCGACGGCTAAAGCGGACTCACTTTCCGGCGGGGCCTCCCCACCGCCACAAGCAAAGGCGCCAGCCATCGCAACAATCGCAGCCGACAACAAGAAAACGTACAGCTTTCGCATAACAACCTCCTGAACATCTAGGGTAGGACCAAAGGAGTCAGCGTGTCTAGCAGCCATCTCATAAACTTTCATCAGGACCAGACAGCGGGCAAGGTGGAGTAAGCTGAGGTTCCGGTTACATCGCGGCCTTCTCCCTGAGGCAGGGGCGTCGGCGAGCCGGGGCACAGCCCTTGAAAGAGACGATCGCCCGCTTGGATCAGTGCGCCACGGGAACCCTGCCGTGTTCGGAATCGGGCAACTCGAGATCTTGCACGGCAGCGTATCGGAATACCAGTACGAGCCGCTGATCTCTTTTGAGGCGAAGACTCGAGTGCATGTACTACGTTGTTGATAATTAAATACTTATAAGACATAACCAAAGCCCTGCACAATAAGGTGTACTTATGTTACTACGGCAATACTTTTCCTTGCTATAATACTTCCGCGAGTGTTATCCTGTCGCTAATCTAGCGGCGCTTCTCGTCCGCATCCAGAAGCGTTCGGACAAATCTCTCGACACGGGCTTACTTACCTGGCCGCTTCCGGTCGGGTAGTTGCTGGCCTGTGCCTCACAAGCTAAGGTCGTATGTTGAACTACGGGTTACCACCGAAACAGGGCCTCTACGACCCTCGGCACGAGCATGATGCTTGCGGCATCGGCTTTGTCGCCGACATCAAGGGTCGCAAGTCGCACGACATCGTCGAGAAGGGGCTCGAGGTTCTGGTCAACCTCACCCATCGCGGCGCATGCGGCTGCGATCCCGAGACCGGTGACGGCGCCGGCCTGCTGCTGCAGATGCCGCACGAGTTTTTCGTTCGTGAGTGCGGCGCGCTGGGATTCGATCTTCCCGGCGCGGGGTCATATGGCGTCGGCATGTTGTTCTTCTCAAAGAAGCCGCAGGAACAATCCGGCGTTCGGGCGATGGTCGAGAGGGTCGTTGAGGAAGAAGGCCAGCGGGTACTGGGATGGCGCAAGGTCCCCTCCGACACCAATGCCATCGGCTGGCTGGCTCGCGAGTCGGAACCGGCGATCGAACAGGTTTTCATCGCGCGCGGAGAAGGCTCCGAGGGAGTGAGCGGTGACACCTGGGAGCGCAAGCTCTACATTATTTCGAAGCGCACCGAGTCGGAAGCACTGCGGCTCCAACTGTCCCGCTACTACCCTTGCACGATGTCGGGACGCACAATCTGCTACAAGGGCTTGCTGATCGCGCCCCAGATTCCGAAGTTCTACCCCGACCTGAGCGACCCGCTGTTCAAGTCCGCGATTGCACTGGTTCACCAGAGATTTTCCACCAATACTTTCCCGACATGGGAGCGCGCGCAGCCGTTCCGTTACCTGGCGCATAACGGCGAAATCAATACTTTGCGCGGCAACATCAATTGGATGCGATCGCGCGAGGCGACGTTCTCGAGCCCGCTCTTTGGTGACGACATCAACAAGATTCTTCCCATCATCGACGAAACGGGCAGCGACTCGGCCATGATCGACAACGCTCTGGAGGTGCTGATCAAAGGCGGGCGCGAGACGCCGCACTCGATGATGATGCTGATCCCGGAGGCCTGGAGTTCCCATGAGCACATGGAGGACTACAAGAAGGCCTTCTATGAGTACCACGCCACGATGATGGAGCCCTGGGACGGCCCGGCCTCCATTGTCTTCTGCGACGGGCGTTATGTCGGCGGCGTGCTGGACCGCAACGGGCTGCGGCCCTCGCGCTACTACGTCACCCACGATGACATCGTGGTCATGGCGTCGGAAGCGGGCGTCCTCACCTTTGCGCCGGAGAACATCCGTTATAAGGGCCGCCTGCAACCGGGGCGCATGTTCTTAGTGGACACGGAAGAGGGCCGCATCGTCGAGGACGAAGAAATCAAGAAAACCTGCTCCACGAGGAAACCCTATCGCCAGTGGCTCGACGAGCAGTTGATCCACGCCAAAGACTTGCCGGAGCCGGAGCGGGTTCATGGCACTGACTTTGACACGCTGCTCGAGAGGCAGCGCATCTTCGGTTACACGATGGAAGACCAGCGAATCTTGCTGGGTCCGATGGCGGCGGTGGGCCAGGAGCCGGTCGGTTCGATGGGCGTCGATATTCCTTTAGCGTGTTTGTCGGACCGTCCGCAGCTCTTGTTCAACTACTTCAAGCAGCTCTTCGCGCAGGTCACCAATCCAGCGATCGACCCGATCCGCGAACAATTGGTGATGTCAACCATCACCTACGTCGGCCCTCAAGGCAACTTGCTTGACGAAACGCCCGAACACGCTCATGTCTTGCGGGTCGAGCTGCCATTGCTGACCAACCAGGAACTCGAGCGTTTGCGCGGCGTGGGCGAGCCGGGATCGGTCGAATACGGCAACGGGAAGGGGACCGCGGGGCGCATCCGATTTGGGGCCAAGACGCTGCCGGCGTTGTTCAACCCCAACGACGGCGGGGAGGGGCTTGAGAAAGCGCTCGACGAGCTCTGCCAACAGGCCGAGCGGGCGGCCAACAGCAGCTACAGCGTTCTGATCCTCTCCGATCGCGGCGTGGATAAAGAACGGGCTCCGATCCCGAGCCTGCTGGCGGTGGGGGCGGTGCATCATCACCTGATTCGCAGGGCTACCCGCGGCAAGGTGGGGCTGATTGTCGAATCGGGCGAGCCGCGAGAGGTGATGCACTTTTGCTTGCTGATCGGCTACGGCGCGAACGCCATCAACCCTTACCTGGCGTTTGAAACGCTGGAGGATATGCATGAGCGCGGCACCCTGGCCGCGGGCCTCGAGCTGGACAAGGCAACGAGCAATTACATCTTCGCGATGAAGAAGGGCATTCTCAAAGTGATGTCGAAGATGGGCATCTCCACGGTGCAGAGCTACCACGGAGCGCAAATCTTCGAAGCGGTGGGGCTGAATCATTCCATCGTTGACCGCTATTTCGCGGGCACCACCTCGCAGATCGACGGCGTCGGACTTGACGTGCTGGCCCAAGAGGCCAAGCGGCGTCACGACTACGCCTACCAGGACATCAACGAGGCCGTCACCGAGCTGGATGTCGGCGGCGAGTATCAGTTCCGCACGCGGGGTGAGCGGCACATCCTCAATCCCGATACGGTTTCGAAGTTGCAGCAAGCGGTTTGGCAAAAGAGCTACAAGTCGTTCCAAGAGTTCACCGACACGATCAACGACATGAACCGAAGCCTTTGCACATTGCGGGGCTTGTTCGAGTTCAAGAAAAACGGCGCTTCAGTGCCGCTCGGCGAGGTCGAGCCGGTGAGCGAGATCGTCAAGCGCTTTTGCACCGGAGCGATGTCGTTCGGCTCCATCAGCAAGGAAGCCCACGAGACGCTGGCGATCGCGATGAACCGTATCGGCGGCCGCAGCAATACCGGAGAAGGCGGGGAAGACCCACGGCGCTTCGAGCGCGATCCCAACGGAGACTGGCGGCGCAGCGCGATCAAGCAAGTGGCGTCGGGACGCTTCGGCGTGACCTCGCACTACCTCGTCAACGCCGACGAATTGCAGATAAAAATCGCCCAGGGCGCCAAGCCCGGCGAGGGCGGCCAGTTGCCTGGGCACAAGATCGATGAGTTCATCGCCAAGATACGCCACTCGACCCCGGGCGTGGGGCTGATTTCGCCGCCGCCGCACCATGACATTTACTCGATCGAAGACTTGGCCCAGTTGATCTTCGATTTGAAAAACGGCAACCCGCGGGCGGCTGTTTCGGTCAAGCTGGTTTCCGAGGTAGGCGTCGGGACGGTAGCGGCCGGCGTCTCGAAAGGCCATGCCGACCTGGTCCTGATCAGCGGACACGATGGCGGGACCGGGGCGTCGCCCATCAGCTCGATTCGTCACGCCGGCACGCCCTGGGAGCTGGGTCTTTCCGAGACGCAGCAGGTGCTCGTGATGAACGACCTGCGCAGCCGCATTCGCGTGCAGGTCGACGGCAAGCTGGCCTCCGGCCGTGACGTCGCGATCGCCGCGCTGCTGGGTGCGGAGGAGTTCGGTTTCTCCACCATGCCGCTGGTGACGCTGGGCTGCATCATGATGCGCAAGTGCCACCTGAACACTTGCCCCGTCGGCATCGCCACGCAAGATCCTGAACTGCGCAAGAAGTTCAATGGCAAACCGGAGAACGTCGTCAACTTCTTCTTCTTTATTGCCGAGCAGTTGCGGGAGATCATGGCGGAGCTGGGCTTCCGCAAGTTCAACGACATGGTCGGACGCGTCGACAAGCTGGACGTGAACAAGGCGGTCGACCACTGGAAGGCCAAAGGCCTGGACTTCAGCAAAGTCTTCTTCGACCCGCCGGTGGACAAGAGCGTCGGCCGTTACTGCACTCGCTCACAAGATCACGGGCTCGAGCAGCAGCTAGACAACGAGCTGATCCCGCGGGCGCGGCCGGCCCTCGAAGAAAAGGAAAAGGTCGACATTCACATGCCGATCCGGAACATCAACCGGACGGTCGGGGGCATGCTCAGCAGTGAGATTGCGAGGCGCTACGGGGCCGAAGGTCTGCCGGACGATACCATCAACGCCAGCTTCAAGGGGTCGGCCGGCCAGAGTTTCGGTTGCTGGGGATCTCGTGGACTGACGATGACGCTCGAAGGCGACGCGAATGACTACTTCGCGAAAGGGCTGTCCGGCGCGCGGCTGATTGTTTACCCCCCCAAGGGCTCGAATTTCGTTTTCGAGGAGAACATCATTATTGGGAACGTCTCGTTCTACGGGGCGACCTCCGGTGAGGCTTTCGTGAACGGCATGGCCGGCGAGCGCTGCTGTATCCGCAACAGCGGCGCGCATGTCGTCGTCGAGGGCGTAGGCGACCACGGCTGCGAATACATGACCAACGGCCGCGCGGTCATCCTCGGCGGCGCCGGCAGAAACTTCGGCGCGGGCATGAGCGGGGGCTTCGCCTTCCTGCTCGACGAACGAGGCGACTTCGCGGAAATGTCCGTTAACCCCGAAATGGTCGATTGCGACTCGCTCGACGACCCCGAGGACATGGACTACGTCAAGACGATGATTCGGCGGCACGTCGGCTACACCAACAGCCCCAAAGGTCAATGGGTGCTCGATCATTGGGACGACATGCTGCCGAAGTTCATCAAGGTTTTCCCAAAGGAATTGAAAAAGGCTATGAGCGACCGCGTAGCCCAGGAGAAAGCCCTCGTCTCGGCGTAGTAGGCTATGGATTGGGTGGATTAGGCGGCGGGCTGACGCAAAAGAATGCCAAAATTAAAAAGAATTCCGAAGATAAAGATAATGAAGCGTTCCGGCCAAAGCCGCGAAGCGGCGCAGGATCGTAGCCCAGGGTGGAGCGAAGCGGAACCCTGGGTAACGTCCCCCCTCCGCCAAGCCCTGAAAGGGCGAAGGAAAAATGGCGCAAACCTTCTCACGACTGCTCGTCCATGTCGTGTTTTCGACCAAGGACCGCACCGCCTCGCTGAAGGCTGACATTCGAAACGACCTGTTCGCGTACATCGGAGGAATCATCCGTAATTTCGGAGGAAACCCGCTGATCATTCCATCCCAGTAACCATGGGCCTGGCGGAAACGATGAGGATCATCAAGGCGAAATCGTCCCGATGGATTCGTAGGAGCGATCGATCATTTGCATGGCAATCCGGTTACGCGGGATTCAGCGTAAGCCAGTCCAGCATCCCCCAAGTGACCAAATACATTGCGAACCAGCAGGAACACCATAAGAAGGTTCGGTTCGAAGATGAATTCATCTCTCTCTTGAAAAAACACGAGATGGAATATGACGAACGGTATGTTTGGGGATAAACGTTCCTGCGCCCCTTCGGGGCTTTTGGCGTGGAGGGGTTTTTACCCAGGGTTCCGCTTCGCTCCACCCTGGGCTACGATCCTGCGCCGCTTCGCGGCTTTCGCCGGACGACGGTTCCACGCGCTTGGCGACGGTTCCGCGGGCTTGGCGACGGTTCTACGCCGGGCGACGATTCGCGCACTGGGCGGCATTCCGCGCGCTTGGCGACGGTTCCGCGACTTTCGCTAATACCGGCCTTGCACTGAATGCCAAACCTAGACGAAAAGCCAACAACTGAAACATGGGCAAAGTAACCGGATTCATGGAGTACGAACGTCAGACCCTGCAGGGGCGCGACGTTCTCGTCCGCATCAAGGACTTCAACGAAGTCTACATGCCGATGGCCGAGCCCGACCTGAAAATCCAGGGCGCGCGCTGCATGGATTGCGGTATCCCGTTCTGCCACACCGGATGCCCGCTCAATAACATCATCCCGGACTTCAACGATCTGGTCTATCGCGGGCGCTGGAAGGACGCGCTGTGGGAGTTGCACTCGACTAACAACTTCCCCGAGTTCACCGGCCGCATTTGCCCCGCCCCCTGCGAGGCGGCTTGCGTTCTCGGCATCAACGAAGACCCGGTCTCGATCAAGGCGATCGAAAAATCAATCGTTGACCGCGGCTGGGAAGAAGGCTGGATCGTCCCCGAACCGCCGCCGGCACGCACCGGGAAAAAGGTAGCGGTCATCGGCGCGGGCCCGGCGGGTATGGCGGCATCCCAGCAGCTCAATCGCGCCGGGCATACGGTCACGCTGTTTGAGAAAAATGAAGTCCCCGGTGGGTTGCTCGCCCTCGGCATTCCCGATTTCAAAATGGAGAAGCATCACGTCGAACGGCGGGCACGGCAGATGGAAGCCGAAGGCGTGGAGTTTCGTTGCGGCGTCCACGTCGGCGTTGACGTCAAGGGCGAAGAACTCTTGCGTGACTTCGACGCCATCTTGATTTCGACGGGAGCCGAAAACCCGCGTGACTTGAAGATTCCGGGGCGCGAGCTCGACGGCGTCCACTACGCCATGGATTTTTTGCCGCAGCAGAACCGGCGGCTCGGTGGCCGCCCGGTGGATCCCGCGTTCGATGTGACCGCCGAAGGCAAGCACGTCATCATCATCGGCGGCGGCGACACAGGCGCGGACTGCCTGGGTACCAGCCGACGGCAGGGCGCCAAGTCGATCCGGCAGTTCGAGTTGCTGCCGAAACCGCCGCTGACGCGCGACGAGCCGGGCGCTTTCCCCTGGCCCATGTGGCCGTTCACTTTCAAGGCGGAAAGCTCCCACCAAGAGGGCGACGTGCGCCAATGGGCCGTCAACACGAAGGAGTTCGTGGGCAACGGCGATGGCAACGTGAAAGCGCTGCGCGGCGTGCAGCTCGAATGGCCAGGCGTCGACCCGGAAACAAACCGCCGTCCCTTCCAGTTCGAGGACAAGCCAGGCTCGGAATTTGAAGTCCCCGCCGACCTGGTGCTGCTCGCCATGGGCTTCCTCGGTCCCGTCCACAACGGCCTGGTCGACGAACTCCAGCTCGAAAAAGACCCCCGCGGCAACATCAAGGCGACGTACTCTGAATTCCAAACCTCGAACGAAAAAGTATTCGCCGCCGGCGACGCCCGCCGCGGCCAATCGCTGGTCGTCTGGGCCCTAGCCGAAGGCCGCAAAGCCGCCCGCGCCGTGGACGAGTTTCTGATGGGCTCGAGCACATTGCCGGCCTGCTGAAGAGAGTTTGACCCCGCTAGGGACACATCTCAACGAGCTACCCCGCAGCGTTGGGAAACAACGAAGCGGCTTTGATGTAGTTTGTCACTCCCACGTATGCTAACTTGATATCACGTGGCCAGCCCAACAATTACCGATCTGCTTCAACTGAGCCTTGAAGAGCGTATTCAGCTCGTCGAAGATTTGTGGGACAGCATCGCCGCTGCCCCCGAAGCCGTTTCTCTGACCGAAGCACAAAAGCAAGAACTGGACCGCCGCCTAGAAGACTACCGCCGCGATCCCGATGCGGGTTCTCCCTGGTCTGTCGTGCGGGAACGGATGACTCAAACTGAATGAAACTTGAGGTGGCCCTTCGGCCACAGGCCGAGAGCGATCTCGCCGTCGCGTTTAGATGGTACGAAGAAAGGAACCCCGGACTGGGTTTCGAGTTTCGGCAAGCAGTCGAAGACAGTATTCGCACGATTCGGTTGTATCCGCACAGCCACCGGGTTGTCTATAACAACGTTCGCAGGGCTCTTCTACACCGATTTCCGTACGCTGTTTTCTACACGGTCTCGGAACAAGCAATCGTTGTGCTAGCTTGCCTGCACGTACGCCGTGATCCTGCGATTTGGCCTTCCGGTGCGCGGGTATGACAGCAGACTTTAATTTAGTCAGCTCCGCGGCAGGATCAGCCCTCCCAGCTTTTCCTCCGCTGTCGGCTCGGGGCGAAACTGGGTACCCCAATTATCCAAATACTTGAGGCCCGTGCCGGTGTTGTAGATGACGATTTCCTCATCCTTTTTCAGGAAGCCGTTTTCTAGAAGCTGCTGCAAGGCGGCAAAGCAGGCGGCGCCCTCCGGCGCAACGAAAAGACCTTCGCTCTCGGCCAGCAGCCGACCCGCCGCCAGAAGATCCTGATCGCTGACCCCAAGACAGGTCCCGTTACTTTCTCGCACCGCTTTGAGCACCAGAAAATCGCCGATCGCTTTGGGCACGCGCAGCCCCGCCGCCAACGTGCTGGCGCCCTCCCAGAACTCCGAAGATTCCGCGCCCTCCTCGAAGGCGCTGACAATCGGCGCACACCCGGCCGCCTGGACCGCGATCATCTTGGGACGCTTCGAGCCGATCCAGCCGATCCGCTCCAGCTCGTCAAAGGCCTTCCACATGCCGATCATCCCGACGCCGCCGCCCGTCGGATAGAAAATCGCGTCGGGCAGCCGCCAGCCCAACTGCTCGGCCAGCTCCAGCCCCATCGTCTTCTTGCCTTCGATGCGGTAGGGTTCCTTCAGGGTGGATACGTCGAACCAGCCTTCCGCGTCCTTGCGCTCGGCCACAATGCGCCCGCAGTCGCTGATCAGCCCGTCGACCAGCGTCGTGTGAGCGCCAAACATCCTGCACTCGATGTAGTTGGCTCGCGGGACATCCCGGGGCATGAAAATATGCGCTTCCATGCCGGCGGCGGCGGCGTAGGCCGCTAAGGCACTGCCCGCATTGCCCGCCGAGGGCGTCGCCAGCTTCTTCGCGCCCAGTTCTTTGGCCATGGAAACGGCGCAGGCCATGCCGCGGGCCTTGAACGTTCCGGTCGGATTGGCGCTCTCGTCCTTGACGAGCAGGTTCGCGGCGCCCAGCTTTTCGCCCAGCCTCGCGGTCCGAATTAGCGGCGTATTCCCTTCGCCCAGCGAGACGATATTTTCCGGATCGGCAACCGGAAGCAATGGCCCGTAACGCCACATCGAGCTGGGACCGGCGGCGACTTGCTGCTTCGTCAACTCGGCGCCGACCCGCTCCAGATCGTAGCGGGCCAGCAGCGGCGCACCGGCCGGCGAAAGGTTATGAAGCTGCCCGGCTGGAAATTCCTGGCCGGTCTTGCTGCACACTAGAGAAGTCAAGAACGTCATAATATTGGGGAGTCGTGTATCCGGCCCCGTTAACCGGTTCGGGGTTGCCTGCGAACCACACCGAACTCCCGTAGCGCGGGGTTCGGAGAGACCCGCGGCCTTTCGCTCCGCCGCACCCGGCAGGTGAAGGGCCGTGAGAGGCCGCGGGTCTCTCCGAACCCCGCGCTACGGGAGTTCGCTAACAACGCAGCGTCGCCGACACAAGCGGTCCATTCGTCTAGTTATGGTTCGTCTAGTCATGATAGCTGTCGCCGCCTCGGCCGTCCTCTCCGCCGGCGAGTACGCCGTGCTGACCAGCGGCTTTCGGCTGCGCGCGGAGCGGCACGAAATAGCGGGCGACCGCCTGCGTTTGATCACCAAGGACGGCGGCGTGATCGAGCTGCCCGCGTCGTCGGTCGTTCGCTTCGAGCAAGAAGACTTCGTGCCGCTGGCCGTCGAAGAACCCGCGCCTGAAAAAGCGCCCGGCTACTCGCGCGAAGGACTCGACAACCTGGTGGCTCAACTGGGCCGGCAGCTCCAACTGCACCCCGCCCTCGTCCACAGCGTGATTGAAGCAGAATCCAACTACGACCCCGATGCGGTTTCATCCAAGGGCGCGGTCGGGCTGATGCAGCTCATGCCGGAAACGGCCCGCGAACTCGCTGTCGAGGACCGCCGCGACCCCCACCAAAACGTTCGCGGAGGAACAGCTTACCTCAAGCAGTTGCTCGACCGTTATGCCGGCTCACGCGACCAACTGCTCAAGGCGCTGGCCGCCTATAATGCCGGTCCCCACAAGGTGGATTTCTACAACGGCATGCCACCGTATGACGAAACCCGAGCCTTCGTCGGCCGCGTCATTCGGCGGTTTTTGCAGTTGACGGAACCTGCAAGCGTCCCCTGACGCGGACGAGCCGCACACCGACAGAGAGGGGCGCGCGGCCGCTGGCGGATTAGGCGCGTCGAAGCGGCTAACCCCTCCCTCACGGTCGGGGCTCCGAGTCTGGCTCCCGAATTTTCTGCCACGTTTGGTGCCGGGGAAGTGATTGAAACGACAGAGGTTGGCGGTTGAGGTATAAAGATTCTTTACGAAACGGCAGGATATGGCACAAAATGGCAGAGAATGGCAGAGATATCGGGTTTTTCCGCGATTTTGGGGGTCTCGTCTTGGATGTCATCGTATAGTGCTTTTGTTTTCAGTAGTTTTTCTTGAGGGGGATCGGTGGGGCATTGGCAGAAGTGTGACAGAGTGGCGGTTTTTTTGTGGATTGGGTTGTTTTCAGTGGCCCTGGGCAGGCCAGGATGCGTAATCTCGGAACCCCGCAGCGGTCGCTGGGCTGAAAGCCGAGGCGGGTCGAAAGCCCGTTGAAACGGGCTGAGAAGCGAGTCAGAGGCTTTGTCCACTGGCCCTAAAAGGACCGGCCTTGGGAGACAAAGCCACGTGAACGTGGCTACCACCCCAGGCCTCCTGACGGGGTGCCGGCGCCACCGCGGGACCGGGAATCCTGCCGGACGGGCATCGACATGAGTGTCGACGCGGCAAGCTGAGAGCTTGCGCCACGTGCTGACGCGTACCCTGCCACTGCTGACGCGCCCTGATCCTTACTCGCCCATTTGTGCGACGTGTGGGGTGCTTCCTGCTTTTAGTTTTGAGAGGCGCCTCTTGCTCCCGTTGATTGAACCTCGACAGCCGCCTCCAAAAAGAGCCTAAAAAGCGGCTGCTAGCGGATGGTCTTCGAGCCCAGTAGATTATTAGACGGGCTGGGGCATCGAGATGATGTCCACGCGGGACCGGCTGAGAGCCGGTCTCTACTATGCCGGCACGAATGCCGGCACGGCACGCTGAAAGCGTGCGCCACGCCGGGGCCGGCAAAGCTGCCGGTCTCTACTGAAGTTAGAAGCCGTCCGCGGGGGATGACCACAATACGGAGAGCAACTCGAAACTGTCCCGGGAAACGGTCGTGTTGGTCCGGTGATCTATGTCCTTACCAGTTCTGATTGCAGTGTAGCAGGTGGTGTCAAGTTTTCGGGGGTATTATTTGTGTAAGTGGTTGAACTTAAAAGAATAAAAATCCGTGACCGGTTGGCGGGTTTCTTGAAAAATGGGCCTTGCGGGTCTGGTAGTCGTGGCGGACGCCGGCGGCAACATGTAAATGCGCCGCGCGGACCCCGAAACAGAGGCGTGGACGAAAGTCCACGCTTGTTGTGTACCGAGGTCACGGTAGAAAGGCCTTCTGGGCGCCGTTTCTGAGCGCGGACTTCCGCCCGCGCCAAACGTTGGGCCTGGAGGCCCAACGCTACGTCGGCCCGGAGGCCGACGCTGCCCGCCAGGAGGCGCGCGCCACCTCAGGGCGGTTCGTCCCCCCTGTCTGCAGAAGGGCTTGATGTTTCATGCGGGGAAGCGCGGACTTCCGTCCGCGCCTCTGTCCGGTCGTGTGAGCGCGCAGCGGCCCGGCGGGGTGGGTTCGCGCTAGGATGTTCAGGGGTGCTTAGGCCCGAGTTATGACCGAGAAGGAAGTTCGGCAACGAATTGAGCAAGCGGCGCGCGAGGGAGCGACCGAGCTCGACCTCGCCCGTCGGGGCTTGACCGCCCTGCCCCCCGAGATCGGCCAGCTCTCCCAGTCGCAGCGGCTCGTCCTCCAAGGCAACCAGTTGACCGCCCTGCCGCCCGAGATCGGCCAACTCTCCCAGTTGCAGTCGCTCTCCCTCTTCAACAACCAGTTGACCGGCCTGCCGCCCGAGATCGGCCAACTCTCCCAGTTGTGGGAGTTTCACGTCGACAGCAATCAGTTGACCGCCCTGCCCCCCGAGATCGGCCAACTCTCCCGGCTGCAAATACTCGACGTCTCCGGGAACCGGTTGATCGCCCTGCCCCCCGAGATCGAGCAACTGACCCAACTCGATCGGCTCTTCCTGCACGGCAACGAAGCCCTCGGCATCCCGCCGGAAATCCTCGGGCCGCCTTGGAACGAGCTAAGACTCCAGGACCCCGCCGACCGTACCAAACCCGCCGACATCCTGGCCTACTACTTCCGCAGTCGGCGCGAAACCACCCGTCCTCTCAACGAAGCCAAGATCCTGCTGGTCGGCCAAGGCGCCGTTGGCAAGACTTCGCTCGTGAAGCGCCTGGTCGAAAACAGATTCAACCCTGACGAAGGCAAGACGGAAGGCATCAACATCACGCAATGGAAGGTCCCGGGAAAGGGCGAGCAGGCCGCTGCCGACGTGCGCCTCAACATCTGGGACTTCGGCGGGCAGGAGATCATGCATGCCACTCACCAGTTCTTCCTGACCAAGCGCAGCCTCTACCTGCTTGTCCTCGACGCCCGCAAGGGAGAGAACGAAAGCAACATCCACTACTGGCTGCGGATCATCCAGAGCTATGGCGGCGACTCACCCGTCCTGGTGGTAATCAACAAGAACGAGCCGCCCAATCACCTGGAGCTGAACGAAACACGCCTGACGAAAGACAGTCCGAACGTCAAGGGGTTCTTCAAAACGTCTTGCCGCGACAGCTCGGGGATTCGAGATTTGCGCGCGGCGATTGAAGAGCAGATCCAGCGGTTGCCGCATGTCTACGATCAAGTCCCCGAAAGTTACTTCGCGGTCAAGCAGGAGCTGGAGAGAAAGGCCAAACGGGAAGATTTCATCGACATTGGCAAGTACCGTGAGATTTGCGTCCGGCGTGGAGTCGAGGAAACCGAAGATCAGACCCGGCTGATCCGCTTCCTGCACGATCTCGGCAATATTCTCAACTTCGACGACCCCGACAGCCCCTATCAGTTGGAGCAGACCAAGGTGCTCAACCCGGAATGGGTCACCGGAGGGGTTTACAAGATCCTGAACAACGTGGAGCTGATGAAGCGCGGCGGCGTGCTCAAGATCGGAGAACTCGGCGGCATCTTGGACGATCCCCAAAGGTACCCGCCTCAGCACCGCCAATTCATCGTGGACATGATGCGGCAGTTCGAGTTGTGCTTCACCTTTCCCGGTTCGGACGGGAAGAGAACTTTGATCCCCGAACTGCTGCAGCCAAATGAACCCGAGCTGAACTGGGAAGAGCGAGACGCCCTCAATTTTCAGTATCACTACGCGGTGCTGCCTGGCGGCATCCTGCCGCGCTTCATCGTCAGGACGTACGAAAACTTGACGGACAGGCCTACCTATTGGCAGAGCGGGGTCGTGCTCGAGATCGATGGCTGCAAGGCGCTGGTGCGCGGTGACACGCAGGCTGGCCGGGTGTTCATTTCGATCCAAGGGTCGGGTGCCTCGCGGCGGCGTGCGGCTTTGGCGGTCATCCGCGACCAGTTCCGGCAGATTCACGCTACGATCCCGAAGATCGGGGCGGAAGAGAAGGTGCCGCTGCCGGATGCGCCGGGGGTTGCGGTGGGGTACGAGCACTTGCTGACTTTGGAGGAGCAAGGGATCGGGAGCTTTGTTCCAGAGGGGAGCAAGAGAGCCTATGACGTTCAGGAGTTGTTGAACGGTATTGAAGACGTGGGCCAGCGGGCGGACAAGCGGCGGCGGGCAGGGGATGCTGGCGGCGGCGGTGTTGAAGACCTGAAACCGAAGCCGGACGGCGATCGGAGCAAAGCAACCGAGCGCCCGCGCCTGGATCTGGAGACGTTTCGGACAGTTGTCCGATACTTGTTGGGTGCCGTCGTGGTCATCGTCGGTGCCATCGCGAGTGTGTACAAGTGGGTACCGGACACACCACAAGTGATCATGCTCGCGGGTATCGGGCTTGTGGTTATGGTGCTGGTGTTTGCGGCTGCTTTCACCGGGATCTTCGGGGAGAAGACCGCCTCAAGACTTATCGAGCGTGTTATAGGCCTTTTCAAAAAAGAGCGGTCGGGGGATTCCGAGGACGGGGCGGATGCGGCGGACTGAATTTGTCGGGGCGGGTGGCTGAGGGTTCGCGGCGGGTTGAGGTTTCTGGGTCGTTATCGGCAGGATCGCTAGTGGGTTCCGCCGACCTGGAGGTCGACGGAGATGTTGGGCTCGGAGGCCCAACACGGCACGCCAGAGGCGTACGCTACGTCGCGCGGCGAGACGATTTTGATGTCGAATAGGGCCCCTAGCAGCCCGTGGTGGAAGTCCGAGGACGCGAAAAAAGGGGACAGCCAGCCGATTTCCGCAACCCACTGCCATTGAAAACAAGCAAGTTCCGCGAGCGGAAATCGGTGGCAGTCCCCCATTTTCGCCCGAACACACTTCTGCCACGGGCTGCTAGTGTAGTGCGCCGGTGATAGCGCAACATAGAGATTTGTGTTGAGAAGAGGGAAGCCCGTTGAAACGGGCTGACAAATCTTGAGCGGCGTCTACCAGCCGTAAACGGCTGGCCTAGGAACACCAAGCCGCGTGAACGCGGCTCAATTGCTCCAAGCGTCGCCGCTTCGCGGTGAGGGACCGGCTGAAGCCGGTCCCTACTTTCCAGGCGGGTGGCCGTTCACACAGATCACCGCAGCGGCTCGGTTAAGCAATACACTACTCGGTTAGGCGCCCACTTGTTAGGCGCCCACTTATTGATACACGCAAAATATAGCGTTGTTTTCGGACACAGCGAATGCCTTGCTGGAGCGGGCGCAGCACGCTGCGCCCCTACACTGTATTTCGCGACATCAATAGCTCAGCATGCCCGCGGTTAGGCGCACACTCGGTTTGGTACACACTTGGTTAGGGGCAGCACGTTGGCGGTTCGGACTTGAATGGCACTCGAGAAGTATCAGGAGAAACGCAGGTTTGGCGAAACGCCGGAGCCGGCGGGGGGCGCTCGTCAGGCTGACGGCGGCGGGGCGGGCGCTCGCTTCGTTGTGCAAAAACACGCGGCGCGGCGGCTTCATTACGATTTTCGGCTGGAGATCGATGGCGTGCTCAAATCCTGGGCCGTGCCCAAGGGCCCCTCGCTCAATCCAGCGGACAAGCGCCTCGCTGTTCAGACCGAAGACCACCCGCTGGAGTACGGCAAGTTCGAAGGGGTCATTCCCAAGGGCAACTACGGAGCGGGCACCGTGCTGATCTGGGACGCGGGGACATACCGCCCGGAGGCCCCTATCCAGGAACAACTCGCCAAAGGAGACTTGAAGTTTTCATTGAATGGCACGAAGCTGCGCGGGAGCTTCGTCCTGGTCAGAACGAAACGGAGCTTAGGTGCTGGAAAATCAGGGGGTTCTGGCAAGACCTCAGGCTCTGACAAATCCGGGGGCTCCGGTAAATCTGCCCAAGCTGAATGGCTGCTGATCAAGCACCGCGACGAGCACGCCGACCTTTCTGGGATATCGACCTGTACGGCGAATCGGTCGCGACGGGCCGTACGTTGAGCGAGGTTCGCGACGAGCTGCCGCCAACCCGCTCGAAACCGGGGCCGCAGCCGGGCGCGCTCGAAGGGGCGGTCGAGGCAGCCATGCCGGAGCGTCCGGGGGCGATGCTCGCGACCCTCGCCGCGAAGCCTTTTTCCGACCCCGAGTGGATCTTCGAGGTCAAATGGGATGGCATGCGCGCCCTGGCCGAGGTGCAAGACGGCAAGTGCCGGCTTTTCTCGCGCAGCGGCCGCGACGTCACTGCGCACTACCCCGAGCTGGCTGCGCTGCCCGAGCGGCTGCGGACGAAGGAAGCGTTGATCGACGGCGAGATCGTCGTCCTCGACGAAAAAGGCCGCAGCAGCTTTGAGCGCCTGCAGTCGCGAATGAATGTCGCCCGCATGTCGCAAGCGGTGATGGAAAGCACGCCCGTCGTCTACTACGCCTTCGACATCTTGTATTGCGATGGCATGGACCTGCGTGGGGCGCCGCTGATCGAACGCAAGCAGTTGCTTCGTGAAGTTCTCGACGCGCAACCGCCATTTCGCTATTCAGACCACGTGGCGGGAAAGGGCCGGGAGCTTTTCGAGCTGGCCGCTCAGCAAGGGGCCGAAGGAGTCATCGGCAAGCACGCCCACAGCGCTTATTCGGCAGGACGCAGCTCCTCGTGGGTGAAGCTCAAAGTCGTCCGCGAACTCGATGCCGTGATCGGCGGATTTACAGTCCCTGGGGGTTCCCGCGAGCATTTCGGCGCGTTGCTGTTGGGGCTCTATGACGGCAAAGGATTGAAGTTCATCGGAGGGGTGGGCAGCGGCTTTACCGAACCGGCGCAAGCTGGCATTCTCGGCCGGCTGGAGCCACTCGGAATCAGCCGCTGTCCGTTCACCGAACAACCCGACATCCGGCAGGAAGCGAGCTGGGTCGAGCCGAAGCTGGTGGCTCGCGTCAAGTTTCACGAGATGACGAGCGAGCAGCGGCTGCGGCAACCGGTTTTTCTCGGCCTGCGGGATGACCTGGACCCGGCCGATTGCCAACTCGAACGCCAGACGGAGCCGGTGGCTGTTGCCCGTCCTTCGCTGGCGGCCGCCAAGGCCATCACCGATCTCTCTCGGCTCGAAAAAGAGCTCACGCGCGGCCATTCGGAAAACGTCGTCGTCGAACTGGAAGGCAAGCGATTCCGGTTGACGCACCTCGATAAGGTCTATTTCCCGCAAGCGAAGTACACCAAGCGGCAGGTGCTTGCCTACTATTTTCAGGCGGCTGATTTCATTCTCCCCTTCCTGCGGGACCGCCCCTTGGTGTTGCACCGCTACCCAAACGGAATCGAGGCCGGCTCGTTCTATCAGAAGGACGCTTCGGCTGAAAAACCGGGGTGGATCAACACCATCACCATCTCATCCGAGGAGCACCGTGACATCGAATACTACATCGCCGACGATCTGGCGGCGCTGCTGTTTCTGACCAACCTCGGTTGTATCGAGCATCATCCCTGGGGGAGCCGGATCGATGATTTGGAACATCCCGACTACGTTTTCTTCGACCTGGACCCGGTGGAGGGAACCGGCTTTGCGACGGTCGTGGAAGTTGCCGCCGAGATTCTTCAAATGCTCGACCGGATTGAGATGAAGGCGTTTCTCAAAACCTCGGGCGCGACCGGATTCCACCTTTACCTGCCGCTAGAGCGGAACTATACGTATGAGCACATTCGGGCTTTCGCCGAAATCGTGGCGCGGGTCGTGGCGGAGAAGCTCGAAGGCCGCGTGACGTTCGAACGTAAAGTAGACAAGCGCGGCGCCGGGCAGGTCTATATCGACTATTCACAGAACGCCATGGGGCGGCCATTGGCGTCGGTCTACAGCGTTCGCCCATTTCCGCACGCAACCGTCTCGGCGCCGGTTTCAGCGCGGGAGCTCGGCAAGACGCTCACGCCGGAGCGGTTTACTATTGGGACGATGCCGGGGCGCCTGAAGAAGGTTGGCGATTTGTGGGCGGAGTTTTTCGAGTCGCGGCAGAGGCTGGACGGGGCGCTCGAAAAACTGCGCGAGGAGATGAAGAGGGTCAGGCTGGGATGAGATGGGGCGTGGGGCTGCACGACCTGCTTGAGGACCGAAAAAAGGGGACAGCCACCGATTCTCGTGCTGCACTATTGTTGGAAACAATGGGATTCCACGAGCGAGATCGGATGGCAGTCCCCTTTTTTCGCCCGAAACGGGTACAAACATACTGATGAGCGAAAAGCCTGTTCGGATTGGTTTGGTGCATGCGTTCGAAGCCTCGATTGCGCCCATTGAGACCGCATTTTCACGGTTCTGGCCCGAGGCCGAACCGGTGAATCTCCTCGACGGTTCGCTTTACCTGGACTACGACGCGGCGGGCGAGGTCACGCCGGCGATTACCCGGCGAATCCAGGCACTGATGAATCACGCAGTCGGTTTCGGAGCCCGGGGACTGCTGTTGAGCGGCTCTCTGTTTTCCCAGGCGGTCCAAGAGGCGCGACAGGACCTTCCTGTTCCCGCCTTGGCCGCTTACGAAGCCATGATCGAAAAGGCGTTTGCGTGCGGGTCCCGCTTCGGCCTGATCGCTACGTATGCCGGCACGATCACGATGATGGAGGCCGACATTGAGCGTTACGCGCGCCAGAAAGGGACCGGCTACCGGCTGGAATCCAAGATGGTCGAGGGTGCGCTCGAGGCCGTACGGTCGGGCGACAGGGAGCGGCATGACTCGCTGGTCGCGGCCGCCGCCGAGGGCCTCGCCGAGTGTGACGTGCTGTTGCTGGCGCAGCATTCGATGTCGCCGGTCAAAGAGCGAATCGCCGAACGCCCGGGTCGGCGCGTGCTGACGAGTTCCGAGACGGCGGTACGCAAGCTCAGAGCACTCGTTGAAGCGGAACAACCATGAGAGGAGATCGCTGATTTGCCGCGCGGCAGCGCCGGGCTGGTACGCTGGGGATTGCCTCGAACAACGCTGGTTTTGTTGGCGATGCTGCTCGCGATTTGCGCGGCAAGCTGCTCGAGGTCTGGGGAAAAACGGGACGAACTGCTGATCTTTGCCGCTGCCAGCCTCAAAGACGTGCTTGCCGATGTGGGCAACAGCTTCGAAGATCGGGCGGGCATCAAACCACGGTTCAACTTCGCGGGTTCCAACGTATTGGCGTTGCAGCTCGAGGCCGCGGGCTTGACAGCCGTGTTCCTGTCCGCGGACGAGCGCTGGATGGATTATCTGGAGCAGAAGCAGCTTGTTGTCGCCGGGACCAGGCGCACCGTCCTGTCCAACCAATTGGTTATTATTGCCAATCGAGACAACCCGCTCGAACTCCACCAGCCCGCTGAGCTGGCCTCCGCGCGGTTCCGGTTTCTCTCGCTGGCTAACCCTGAAGCGGCGCCGGCGGGTCGCTACGCAAAGGGCTTTCTCGAGAAAGTGTCTGCCGGCGGCCAAAGCGTTTGGATGCAGCTGGGTGACCGTGTAGCGCCTGCTCCCGACGCTCGAGCGGCCTTGGCCATGGTAGAGGCTCAGCAGGACGTCGTCGGCATCGTGTACAAGACGGACGCGGCGACGTCTGACCAAGTGCGGATTGTTCTTGATGTGCCGGCACACCTGACCCCTGAAATCAGCTATGCCGCCGCGCTGATCGGCAACGATCGTGATTCGAAATCCGAGCGCGCTTTTCTCGACTTTCTCGCCGGCACGGAAGCGCTGGAGTTGTTTCGCAAGCACGGTTTCATAACCCGGGAGGATCGTCCCGGCCATGAATGAAGCCACCACGGATGCGATCCTGCTGACTCTCCAGGTTGCTTCCGCCGCGACCGTGCTGGTGCTCATTCCCGGCACTCTGCTGGCCTATCTTCTGGCCCGAGTGGAGTTCCGATTCAAAACCGTCATTTCAACATTGGTGGGCTTGCCTTTGGTGTTGCCTCCGACGGCGGTGGGCTACTTGCTTTTGAAGATGCTGGCGACCGGCGGGCTATTCGGGCGCGACACGCTTGGCTTTGATCCCGCTGTGTTGCTGACCTGGAAGGCGGCGATACTCGCTTCCGCCGTGATGGCCACCCCGCTGGTCGTTCGAACAGCCAGAGTCACCTTTGAAGGGGTCGATCCGCGGCTGGAAACGATGGCCCGGACATTAGGGCATGGACCGGTTTCGACTTTCTTCCGCTACACTCTGCCGCTGGCCTCCCGCGGCCTGCTGGCGGCGGCGATCCTCGGGTTCACGCGGGCCATTGGGGAATTCGGGGCCACGGTAACGATCGCGGGAAACATCCCCGGGCGTACGCAGACCCTGGCGTCAGCCATCTTCTCTGCTCAGCAGGTTGGCGACAACACCTCGGCGTACGTGCTCGTCTCGATCGCGTTACTGATCGGATTCGCTAGTATTTTCGCTGCGGAGCACCTCTCGAGTCAGCGGCAGCGGCGGCGTCACGCACAATGAATCTCGAACATCTTTCCGTCGATATTTTTCTGCCGCTGGATCATTTGGATCTGCGCGCCAGCTTCACAACGGCGAGCCAGGTCACCGGTGTTTTTGGTCCTTCGGGATCAGGCAAGACGAGTTTATTGCAGTCGATCGCGGGTCTAAAGCGGCGCGCAAAAGGCCGCGTGCAACTGGGTGAAGGCGTCTGGCTGGACTCTAGTAAGAATCTTTACGTGCGGCCGGAGTTCCGCCAAATCGGTTACGTCCCTCAGGAAGGATTGCTGTTTCCGCATCAAAATGTCCGCCAGAACCTTCTTGCGGGGGCGGCCCGTGCGCGCCGGGCGGGAGCGCCCCTGGAGGAGACGTTCCAGATTGTCTGCGATCTGCTGGAGATCGGCGTGCTGCTGGAGCGGGAGGTCGGGTCGCTTTCCGGGGGTGAACGCCAGCGGGTTGCCTTGGGGAGGGCCATCTGCTCGGGGCCGCGGTTGCTGTTACTCGACGAGCCGCTGGCTTCTCTCGATCTGCCGTTGCGCCGCAAGGTTTTGCCCTTCCTGCGGAGGGTCGTGGATCAGTTCCAGATACCCATGCTGCTGGTGTCGCACGACGCGACCGAAGTTCAGGCTCTGTGCGACGAGTTGATTGTGCTCTCGAACGGTGAGGTCGTTACCAAAGGGAAACCTCATGACGTGCTTACCGCCCCCAACGTTTTTCCCGAAACATTTCCAGACCGCTTCGAGAATATCTTGCCCTGCACGGTTGTGACCTCGAGGGAGCAGGACACCGTGGTATGCGTCAGTCCGATGAAGGGCCTGCGACTGACCATCCCGCGGGCCAAGAGCGCCCAGGGACAAAAAATGTGGGTCGGCATCCCGCCCCGAGATATCATCTTGTGCGCCCGCGAACCCGAGGGCCTGTCGGTGTCCAATATCCTTCCCGCGCAGGTACTCGGGGTCCAGACGATAGGAGACACTCGCTTGGTAACGGTCTCGATTGCGGAAGACGCCCGCAACCTGGCCGTCGAGGTGACACCCGCGGCGTGCGACGAGCTGGGACTTGCCGGCGGACGGCGGATGTTCCTGATTATCAATCCGGCGAGTTGCGTTTCGTATGAGTCGGATACCGACGGCGGCGCCCCCGCGAAATTTCTCGGGAGCCGGTGAGGTGGGCTGAAGCCGGAGCGAGACGAAGCCCGTTGAAACGGGCTGATGCCCGAGTTGGGAGGCTTGGCAACCGGCCCTAAAAGGACCCGCCTAGGGTAGCGAAGCCACGTGAACGTGGCTTCGGAGGCGGGTGGCAAGCCCCTGAAATGTAGAAATTCCAGGCGTCGCCACGAGTGTCGACGCGGCAAGCTAAGAGCTTGCGCCACCCTGCGGCTGGCAACTTGCGCCGAGCAGGCGGCGTTTGATAACCTGAGAATCTCTACTAAATCGATAGACAACGAGGAGATTGATTCGATGCAGGTGTCGGCCGAGCGCGCCTCCACGCGCTTTCAGGATAATCCACCCACGATTGCCGCTAGTTTCCGGCAACTCAGTGATCTTTTCTTGCTTTCCGAAGGCGGCTATCACCCGGTCGAACGCTTCCTTCCGGCGAAAGAAGTCAGCCATGTATGCGAAAACATGCACCTTACGACCGGTGAGCCGTGGAGCATCCCCATCATCTTCCCGGTTAGCGAACAACAAGCAAACGCGCTGAAGGGCGCCGAACGCGTGATCCTCACCGACGGCGGCAAAGCGGCCGGCACGCTCCACATTAAGGAGATCTTCAAGATCGATAAGTCCCACTATTCCAAGCGCATCTTCCGGACCGAGGACTCAGCTCACCCGGGCGTTCAGTGGCTTGCGGAAGCCGGAGATTACAGTTTGGCCGGCGAGGTCGAGACGTTCCCCGAGTGGCAGTTCGACATCCCGGGCGGGTTGCCGTTCTCGCCTGGGCAGGTCAGGGCCAAGATCGCCGAGCTGGGCTGGAAAAAGGTCATCGGCTTCCAGACGCGGAATCCCATCCACCGCGCTCACGAGTTTGTCACCAAGATTGCTCTGGAGACAGCCGACGGCTTGGTCGTTCACCCCTTGCTAGGCGAGACCAAGGCGGACGATACGCCCGCCGAAGTTCGGCTCGCCTGCTACAAGGTTCTCCTAGACAACTACTACTCGCCCAAGCACACGCTGCTGGCCGGCTTCCCGGCTTGGATGCGTTATGCCGGTCCGCGCGAGGCCATCTTCCACGCGCAGGTTCGCAAGAATTACGGCATCACCCACTTCATCGTCGGGCGGGACCATGCCGGAGTCGGCAACTATTACGGACCGTTTGACGCGCAGGAGATTTTCTCCGAGTTTCAGCGCGACGAACTAGGCATTGAAGCGATCTTTTTCGATTTTGTCCATTTCTGCAAAGCCTGCAACGGGATGACCTCGCCGAAGACCTGTCCGCACGGCAAAGAGGATCAAGTATTCCTAAGCGGAACCGCGGTCCGGGCCATGCTGAAGGAGGGGAAGTTGCCTCCGCCGGAGTTTACACGGCCGGAAATCGCCAAGATTCTTCTCGAGGCGGAAAAGCGGCAATGAGCCCAGCGGCGACGTCAAGCGCGAAGTCGATGTGCTCTTGACGGAAGTGTTGCCAACGGCCGGCTCGCAGCGGATTTCGCGCTTCTCCGCGGTTCCCAAGATCTCTCATCAGTTAAGGAATGAATTTCAAATGACACACAAAGGCTTCACACTTTGGTTCACCGGTCTTTCCGGATCGGGAAAAACAACCGTTTCGGAAGTTCTCGAAAAGCGCCTGCGCGAGCTGGGCGCGAAAGTCGAAGTGCTTGATGGCGACATTGTTCGCACGAATCTATCGAAGGGCCTCGGCTTCAGCAAGGAAGATCGGGACACCAACATCAAGCGCATTGGTTTTGTCGCCGAACTGCTTTCCCGCAACGGGGTCATCGCCATCGCCGCCGCCATTTCTCCCTACAGCGAGATCAGGGACTACGTGCGTTCACGGATCGGCAACTTCGTGGAAGTCTACGCCCACTGTCCGATGGAAACTCTGATCGAGCGAGACGTCAAGGGACTCTACAAAAAAGCGCTGGCCGGAGAGATCAAGAACTTCACCGGAGTTTCCGATCCCTACGAAGCGCCGCTCAACCCGGAAGTCACCTTTGACTCCAGCAAGGAGACGCCGCAAGAAAGCGCCGACAGAATTTGGGCTAAACTAGTGGAGTTGGGTCTTTTGCCGGCCGATGGTGGATCTCCACAGTCACACTGACAGGTCGGATGGCAATCTTACTCCGCAACAATTAGTCGATCTCGCCTGCCAGAAGGGTCTGAAAGCCCTCTCCATTACCGACCACGACAGCTTGGAGGGTTACGACGTGGCCGCCGAGTACGCCGGCGGCCGTGAGCTGGAGTTGATCTGCGGGGTGGAGTTGAGCACGAAACTCCACGACAGAGCCATTCACATCCTTGGGTACTTTCTTGAAAGCCTGCCGAATACCACCTTCCGCGGGCACTTGGTAAGTGTTCAGAAGAACCGCCGGGAGCGTAACAATCGGCTTACCGAGAGGCTTCGTCAGCTTGGGCTGAGCGTGAAACTGGAGGAAGCCGAAGCGCTCGGCCGGGCGCAAACCGGACGGCCTCATTTCGCGCAGGTGCTGGTCAACAAGGGCTACGTCGCCAGCTACCGCGAGGCGTTTGACCGCTATCTCGACGAAAGCCAGCCCGGATACGTGGAGCGCCGCGACCCATCGGCCGGCGACGTGCTCGAATGGATTCGAGAAGCGGGAGGCGTTTCTTCGTGGGCGCACCCGGCGCGGTTCGTCAATGAGGATTCCCGATCGGCGGAAGAGTTATTTCGCGAGCTGAAGGAAAAAGGACTCAACGCCATCGAGGTCTACCACGCGGACCATTCGCCCCAACAGACCGAGGAGCTGCTTTCGGCTGCCCGGAAATTGGGTCTTGGCGTCACCGGCGGCAGCGATTTCCACGGCGGGGAGAAGTCCAGCGCTCAGCTCGGCTCTTTGAATCTCCCGATGTCGCTGCTCGGCGACCTGCGGCGCCTCAGTCAAAGGGTTGCCGCGGCTGCCCGAGAGCAGCCCGGAGCTTAACCCGCATTTCTGACCACCTGACGGTCTGAGCACGCGATAGGCCCGCCACTACTTCGTTGCGCTTGCTCGCCGTGCGCGGCGGTTTGCGCCACTCGGTCCCGAATGGCCGGGATGCCGAGCGGACGCTCGCCGCCGCCGGGCTTGGGAATCGTCACCTGCCGCACCGGCTGGGGCCGGCAGCTCTTCGAGCGCAAGTCTTCTTACAGGCTTCGCAACCACTCCTCGCGGCCTTGGGATTCGATCTGTTGAAACGTTACGCCGTCCACTCTAGCCGAGCCGGCGGATCAGCCAGCCACAAGATATGGGGTAGCCGGGAGTGAAGTGCATACCCCAACTGGTTAGATTCTTTGACAAAAAGAGTCAAGCCCGTTTCAAGGCAGAATGATATTGTTCGTACTTAGATTGAGCACTCGCCCCAATGACTGGTGTTTCTCCGCCTCTGTTGACCCCACACGGTCTACGCGACGAGCTTCCCTAGCAAACCCCTGGCCGTCGCCAGCCACTTCGGCCCAGGCGGATCGGCCAGCACCCACTCCAACTCGCCGTTGGGCGAGAACGTCACGCCCGGCGTCGAGGCGACGAACTCCATGAGACGCTCAGGCTCGATCTTGGAGTTCTCGCGGAAACGCATCGAGAGGCGCTGGCCGCGCCTTTCGATCGACGCGACCCCGATTTCCTCCGCCTCCGTTTTCAGGACCGCGTATCCCATCAAGTTGTGAACCGCCAAGGGAATCGGCCCGTAGCGGTCCTTGAGTTCCGCCGCGGCTTCGCTCCGCCCTGTCTCATTGCGAATCTCCGCCAGCCGCTTGTAGGCCTGCAAGCGCTGTGTCTCGTCGGCAATGTATCCGGGAGGAATGTGAATATCGAGCTGCAGCTTCAGCGACGCGCGGGCTGGCGGCTCGACATCTTCCCCTTGCAGCCCGCGCACCGTCTCGTCAAGGAGCCGGCAATAGGTCTCGAAGCCGACAGCCGCAATCTGGCCGTGCTGTTGCGAACCAAGCAGGTTACCGGCTCCGCGCAATTCCAAATCCAGGGCGGCGATCTTGAAACCCGACCCCAATTCGCTAAACTCCTTCAGCGCCGCCAAACGTTTTCGGGCGACCGCGGAAAGCTCCTTGTCCTCCGGCACCAGCAGGTAGGCGTAGGCCCTGCGGTTCGAGCGCCCGACGCGTCCGCGTAATTGGTAAAGCTCCGCCAAGCCGTACTGATCGGCATTGTTCATCAGGATGGTGTTGGCCATGGGTATGTCGAGCCCATTTTCTACAATAGTAGTAGAAACCAGCACGTCGTACTCGTGCGACATAAACTTCAGCATCACGTCTTCGAGTTGTTTCTCCGGCAATTGACCGTGTCCGACCCCGATTCTGGCGCTGGGAACCAGCTCTTGGAGGTGCGACGCAACTTTCCAAATTGATTCGACCCGGTTGTGAATGAAATAGGTTTGCCCGCTGCGCTCCAGCTCACGACGGATCGCTGTTTTCACGACTTGGTCGGAATAGGGCGCCACGACGGTCTGAATCGAGAGGCGATCTTTGGGTGGAGTTTGGATGATCGAGACGTCCCGAAGCCCGACAAACGACATATGCAGTGTTCGCGGGATTGGAGTAGCGGTTAACGTCAGGACATCTACATTTTTCTTGAACTGCTTGACGCGCTCCTTGTGCCGAACTCCGAACCGTTGTTCTTCGTCCACGATCAGCAAGCCCAAGTCGGCAAACGTGACGTCCTTCGAGAGCAAGCGGTGAGTTCCGATGACAATGTCGATCTTTGCGGCCGCCAATCTTGCGACGATCTCTTTCTGCTGCCGGGTATTTCGGAAACGCGTCAGCATCTCGATCTCGACCGGAAAAGCAGCGAAGCGCTGGCGGATCGTTTCGAAGTGCTGAAACGCCAGCACCGTTGTCGGCACCAGCACGGCGACTTGTTTGCCGTCGCCGAGCGCTTTGAAAGCCGCCCGCATGGCTACCTCGGTCTTGCCGAAACCGACGTCGCCGCAAACCAGGCGGTCCATCGGTTGCGGCGATTCCATGTCGCGCTTGATGTCCTTGATGGTTTGCAGTTGATCGGGCGTTTCGGCGAACGCGAAAGCGTCTTCGAACTCTTGCTGCCAGTTGCTGTCCGGTGAGTAGACGAAGCCGGTTGCAAGTTTGCGCGCGGCGTAGAGCTTGAGCAGCTCTTCGGCCATGTCAAGCAAACGGGTTTTCACGCGCGATTTCGTGCGTTGCCAGGTCTGCCCGCCCATACGGTCAAGCGGCGGCTGCGCGCCCCCGCCGCCGTGGAATTTCTGAACGAGATCCAGGCGCGAAAGAGGAACGTAAAGCCGGGCCCGGTCGGCATATTCGAGCAGCATGAAGTCTTCCTGGCGGCTGCCGTGCGACATTTCCTTCAAGCCCAAGTAGCGCCCAATGCCGTGCTCGGCGTGAACCACCAGATCTCCTTCCTTGAGGTCCTCCAAATCAGGAAGAAAGGTCGAAACGGCGGACTTGTGCTTGGCCGGACGCGCCACCAGCTCCGAGGCCCCGAAAAGATCCTCGGTCCCATAAATGGCGACCCGTGACTGCGGGAAAGCGACGCCTTCGCGCAACGGCGCCTGGACCAGAACCGTACTCGCAACCGGCCCGGCCAAATAGGCTTTCTCCTCCAGGTAAGGACTCGCCGCCTTGGAAGGATCCTTGAGCCCTAACTGGAAGCTGATCTCGTATTCGTTGAGAACATCAGCCAGCCTCTCGACGTCGCCTAGCGAGCCGGCCGCGATGAGCGCTCGGGAGCCGTTTTTGACCTGCGCTTGAAGCTCTCGCATGGCCAACGCGATGTTACCGTTGAAGCGAGGAGCCGGCTGCGTGGAGATGTGAAGAGGGGTCCCGCCCGCCAGCCCCAACTGATCCAGTTCGATCTGGCAGAACTCTCCAGCCCTGTCCTTCATTTCCTTCAACGAAAAGTAGAACTGCTCGGGCTTGGGACGACCGTCGCCGCCGCGATTCCAGGCGTCGGCGAGGCGGTCCCACAGCCTTTCAGCCTCTGATTCAAGTGACGCCGCCTCGGCCCACACGGCGATGGGCCGGTCCAAAAGATCCCATAAGCTCTTCGTCCTCCGCACACCAGGGCGGGCTTCAAACTCCCAGCCTGGGGAGAGAAGCTCCGCCTCGGCGTCATCCGCCGCCGCTGTTTGCGGGGGCATGGGATATTCGGTCAGCGGCAGCAAGACAGCCTGCTCGGCAATCTGAACCGATTTCTGCGTCTCCGGATCGAACTCGCGGATGGATTCCACCTCATCACCGAGCATCTCGATCCTGACCGGACGCATGGCCTCCGGCGAATACACGTCGATAATCCCGCCGCGGATAGAGTACTGGCCAGCCATATCCACCGGTTCGTGCCGTGAGTAACCGGCCGAGACAAGGCCGGATTCAAGATCCTCCAAATAAAACTCATCGCCGATCTCGATTTTCCAGGTTAGATTGCGGTAGAACTCGACTGGAGCTGTCTTCAAGAGCAGCGACGCCAGGGGCACAACCGCCACGGAAAGCGATCGCTCGGCGGCGCGCCACAGGCCGATGCCGCGCCTCTCGGCAACGTCGGCGTGAGGGGAAAGGCCATCGTAGGGCGTGACGTCGAGTTCCGGCAGAACCAACGGCAAACCGCGGTTCGCCGACAGCCCCAGCAGATCAAAGAACGCCGACGCGCTCTCGCACAACAGATCCGCCTCGGTGGACGAGGAAACTACGATCACGACGGGCCGCTGCGTTCGGTCGTGAAGTAACACGGCGTAGATTGCCTGAGCTGTCCGATATAATCCCGACAACTGTAGTTTTTCAGCTTTTGGCGATCGTGCGGCGGCAAGTATTTTTTCGAAGGACGGGTGCCGCGCCAGTCCTTCAATTATTTCCTTTACGGCGGGAAGAATCAAGTTTCTTGGTCCAGGATCGATGTGACGATGTCTGTGCTCGAGTAGCCAGGCTCGAAAGGCAGCGCCAACACCTTGCCCCCAGCCTGCTCGACAATCTCACGCCCCACGATCAGATGACTCCAGTCGGCGCCCTTGACAAGCACATCTGGAAGCAATTGCTCCAGCAGGGCGCAGGGGGTATCTTCCCAAAAAACGGTGACGAAGTCGACGGCCGCGAGAGCGGCCAGGGTCTCGGCTCGCTCTGTTTCCGGCAAGATCGGCCTCTGGGGACCCTTGATTCGCTTCACGCTGGCGTCGCCGTTGATCGCTACAACGAGAATGTCTCCCAGCTCCCGGGCTCCCTCCAGCAGCCGAACGTGACCAGGATGCAGCAGGTCAAAACAGCCGTTCGTGAACACAACCGTCTGTCGGCGGGCGCGCCACTTCCCGCGAAGTTCGATGAGGCGTGCGTTGGATAAAACGACTCCCATGGCGGATAAAACCGTTCCCATGGCCCGAAAGTCTTCATTCTAGCGTGCGGTGAGCCGATAAGCAGGCTGCGAGGAATCCTCACCAGTAGGAAAGGCTCTTGGTACTCTTATCGGTATTCTTAGCAAACAAAATCAGCCGGAAACCCTGCTAGAGAAATTGCTCTCAACTGTTAAAATTACTCAGGATGAGTACTCTTGCTTTCACATCCCCAACCACTCAGGAAACAGGTGACCGGCCGTTTCGCCCTCCCCAACCAAAGTCCATCGAAGAACTGGGCATCAATCAAAACATCCTGGTCGACTTGATGCTCAAGATGACCTTGCTCGAGGGGCAGACCAACCTGAATCGGCTGTCCTTCAGCATGAAGATCGGCATTGAATTATGCACTGCGATCTTCACCCACCTGCGCAAGGAAAAATATCTCGAAGTGAAGGGGATGATCGCGAATGACTACGAGTTTGCGCTCTCCCAGGCGGGACGAAAGCTGGCTCAGGACCGCTACCAGATCAGCAACTACATTGGACCGGCCCCGGTTTCGCTCACCGCCTACACCCAAGCCGTGCGCCGGCAAGCCAAGCGGCAGGACGTGAGCCGAGAAAAACTGCGCGCTGTATTCAAGGATCTGGTGCTCGAGGACTCGCTGCTCGACCAACTGGGCCCGGCGATCGTTTCAAACTCCCAGATCTTTTTGTACGGTTCAACAGGGAACGGCAAGACCAGCATCGCGGAACGGCTCGTGCGAGTCTTCGAAGACACGGTGTATGTTCCTTACGCCATTGAAATCCAGGGACAAATCGTCAATATTTTCGACACGGTCGTTCACAATCCGCTCGATCCGGAAGAGGGAGTCGACGGCCGCTGGATCCGCTGTACTCGCCCCTGCATCGCGGTCGGCGGCGAGATGGTCAAGGAGATGCTGGAGCTTCGTTATGAGGAGACGCTCGGCTACTACACCGCGCCGTTGCAGATGAAAGCGAACAACGGCATGTTCATCATCGACGATTTTGGCCGCCAGATGATGAACCCGCGCGACCTGCTCAACCGCTGGGTGGTTCCCCTCGATCGGCGCATCGATTTCTTATCTCTTCGCACCGGCGTGACGTTCCCGGTGCCCTTCGAGACCATGGTCGTCTTCTCCACCAACCTCGATCCGCGGCAGTTGGCTGACGAAGCCTTTCTGCGGCGTATTCAGAACAAGATCAAGATCGACGTCGTCACCCCTGAGATATTTGACGGCATCTTGCGAATGGTTTGCAAGAACGAAGGCGTCGAATACACTGTCGAGGCCTCGCGCTACGCCCAAGAGCGTTGCAAGGTCAGCAGCCGGACCGCTGTCCTCCGTGCTTGCTATCCGCGCGATCTGGTGGCCATCAGCAAAAACATCGCCGACTACGAAGGCAAGCCGCCGGTACTCGACAAAGAACACATCGACCGCGCGGTCGAGCTCTACTTCGCCCGCTAGCTTGGCTTAGGCCCGCCCCGGGCTATTTCGACTTGTCTCCGCGTGCCTGCTTTCTGTTCGCTCGCTCGATTTGCTTGGTGATTCTCTGGAACATCTTTTCGTGCTGGGACGCCTCTTTCTTTTTCCCCTGCACTCTGTAGACCCCGGCCAGCCGGTGGTGTGCCAGCAGATTCGTTTGAATCGGCGTCTCAGGCCCGGTAAGCTGGCTGAAAGTCTTCTCCGCGAGGTCGAACTTTCCTTCTGCCGAGAGCATCTGGCCTAATTGAAAATAGGAATCGATCAAGGCCGGATCGAGTTCCAATCCCCGATTCAAGAAAGTGAAAGCCTCTTCCGGCCGGCCCTGCTTGAGAATGACTTCACCGCATCGGAAGTTAACTCTTGCATGGTCAGAGCGCTTTTCAAGCTCCGAGCGGTAGGCCTTTTCCGCGGCCCCGTACCGCGCGGCAGCGGCGTGGAGGTCCCCGAGCCCAGCCTGGAGCCCCGGGAGACCGGGCCCAAGTTCGGCTGTCTTCCGGTATTCCTCGAGGGCTTGGTCTTTCCAACCGGAGGCAGCGGCGCGCTCGGCCAGCGCTTGGCGGGCGCGGGCCGATTCCGGCGCGATTTCCAAAAGCCTGCTTCGCGACTGCCCGGCCGCTTCGCTGTGCGCCCTGGTCAAGTAATACAGGATGTCAGGGTCTTCGGGCTTCGTCCTGACAGCGGCTTCCAGTTTGGAGACCGCCTCGCTATATCTTCCTAACTCGAAGTAGGCGATGCCGAGCCAATGGTTGACTTCGGTGTTGGAGGAGTCGCCGGCGTGCGCCGCCTCGAGATGCTTCAAGGCGTCTCGAAACCTGCCGACGGTCAGCAGGTCCAGGCCCAGCAGAGCGCGCGCGGTGACCAAGTTCGGCTTGATGCCGATGGCGGTCTCGAAAGCCTCTTTGGCTCTTTCGTGCTTTCCTTGTTTACGCAGCGCCAGCCCGAGATTCATGTGGGCCTCGGCGAGGTTTGGCGCTAAGCCCGCCACGATTTCGAACTCGCGCACCTCGTCGTCCAGGCGGTTCTCCTGACGCGCCGCGAGACCTGCCTGGATATGCGCGATGGCTTGGGGGCTGAGTTTCTGTGCTTGCTGGGCAAGAGCCGATACCGCGAGAAGCGCAGCGGCCAGCCGAAGACAACTTAGAAACGTTCGAGGCATGCGGCGTGATTCTTCCAGACTCGTGGCTTCCTTCATCTAACGCGGACCAGCCGCAACCCAAACGGGGAGGGTGGCCGCTGGTGGAGGAGGCGCGTCACAGCGGCAGACCGCTCCCTCACGGTCGCGGCTCTGAATTTGGCCCTCGAGTTTTGTGCCACGTTTTGCAAGATTCTTCCTATGACGCACTAACTCACCAATCTACCACGCGGGCCGAGGATCCCGAACAAAGCCGTCACGGTTCGGCATCTTCACTTGCGGCAGCGTCTTCGAGTCCAGCACGTCGTTCTGCCCGACAATCCCGCCCAGGTGGAGGACCCAGGCGACCACGGAATGCCACAAAACAGCTAACTGGCTTATGACGTTATGTTTAGAAGCGCGCGCCCCAAAAAAAAGAAAGGACCGGCTGGAGAGCCGGTCCCTGCTTCGTATTGCTTTGCTTCTAAATGAACGAGCGTCCGAACTAGAAGTGCTCACCGCCTGGCATTCCGGGAGGCATCGCCGGCGTATCTTCCGGAATCTCGTGGACCGTGGCTTCGGTGGTCAACATCAGCGCGGCAATCGATGCGGCGTTCTGCAGAGCCGTTCGGGCCACCTTGACGGGATCGATTACGCCGTCCGCCACCAAGTCGCCGTATTTATCCGTCTGGGCGTTATAGCCATAGTTGGGGTCTTTCTGCGCACGCACCTTTTCGACCACGATGGCGCCCTCTTTGCCTGCGTTGGCGGCGATCCAGCGCAGCGGATACTCAAGAGCGCGGCGGAGGATGTTGCGGCCGCTTTTTTCGTCGTCATCGCCCGCTTTGGCTTCGTCTAGAACACTCGCCGCGCGAAGAAGGGCTACGCCGCCTCCGGCCACGATGCCTTCCTCGACGGCCGCCCGGGTTGCGTGCATGGCATCCTCGACACGCGCCTTTTTCTCCTTCATCTCGGTTTCGGTGGCGGCGCCAACTTTGATCACAGCCACCCCGCCAACCAGCTTCGCCAGACGTTCCTCCAGCTTCTCGCGGTCGTAGTCGGAGGTAGTCTCCTCAATCTGAGCCCGCAATTGCTTGACGCGGCCCTCGATGGCGTCTTTCGTCCCAGCGCCTTCGACGATGGTCGTGTTGTCTTTGTCGATGACGATGCGCTTCGCCGATCCCAGATCGTCCGGCTGAACTCCTTCAAGCTTGATGCCAGTCTCTTCCATGATGGCCTTGCCGCCAGTGAGGATAGCGATGTCTTCGAGCATGGCCTTGCGGCGATCACCAAAGCCCGGCGCCTTGACCGCCGCCACGTTCAGGGTTCCGCGCAGTTTGTTGACCACCAAGGTCGCCAGTGCTTCACCTTCCACTTCCTCGCAGACGATGAGCAGAGGCCGGCCACCCCTTGAAACTTGCTCCAGCAACGGAAGCAGGTCTTTCATACTGCTGATCTTCTTTTCATGAATGAGAATCGCGGCGTCCTCCAGGACGCACTCCATCGTTTCGGGATCGGTGACGAAATAGGGCGACAGATAACCGCGGTCAAACTGCATTCCTTCGACTACTTCCAGCTCGGTCTCGAGAGTCTTGCCTTCCTCAACGGTAATCACGCCGTCTTTGCCGACCTTTTCCATTGCTTCGGCGATGATCTTGCCGATTTCCGGGTCGTTGTTCGCCGAAATGGCGGCGACCTGCGAGACCTCGTCGCCTTCGACGGGCTTGGCGGAGCTGAGCAGGGCTTCAGCGACAGCCGCCGTCGCGCTCTCGATGCCGCGCTTGATGGCCATTGGATTGGCCCCCGCGGCGACGCTCTTCAAGCCGTCGCGGTAAATCGACTGGGCGAGGATTGTCGCCGTTGTCGTCCCGTCGCCGGCGACGTCGCTTGTCTTGGAAGCGACTTCGCGAACCATCTGCGCGCCCATGTTCTCGAGTCTGTCTTCGAGCTCAATCTCTTTGGCGACTGTTACGCCGTCTTTCGTTATGGTCGGCCCGCCGAATTTTTTCTCGAGCACGACGTTGCGGCCCTTGGGGCCCAGCGTGACTCGAACGGTATCGGCCAGCTTGTTCACGCCGGCCAGAATTGCTTGCCGACAGTCTTCTCCAAATACGATCTGTTTACCTGCCATCTAGGTTCGTCCTCCCTTACGCTGCTGCGGATGAGTCGATCAACTCGGCCCTCGCTCAGGACCGTGAAGTCTTGAGGTTAAGAAACTGAAAGCCGTTTTGCTGGTGCGGTATGACCATTCACTCCGTGCGTCGGCTGGGAAGTACGGCTCCAAGATCGAACGCAGGTGATGCTTGAAGTGAGGGTTAGCCCTGGCGAGCCGAAGGATCGACCAACCTTCTAAGGTTAACGGCCATCACGCCAAGGTGTCAAGAAACGTGGCACGATTGTGTTGTAGCACAATAGAAATGTCCCCCTCGGTAGCACAATAGAAATGTCCCCTTGGGTTTGTTGTTTGTAAGTTTGTAAGAGAGAATCGTCGTCGTCGGGGCTGTGGGAATGTGGGAATCGCTTTAGCGATTTCCAAGGGACGGTGGGAAGGGTGGGAAACCGGTCGTTGCGATGCGAACCCTCTTCGCTGTTCGCCGAGGTTTTCCACGCTTTCCATCCGGCCCGTCATTTCCACAGCCCTGCCTTTTTATGTCGTCGCCGCGCGCTTTTTCGAACGCAGTGACTTACGCCAGGGGTGGTCCGCGGCCGGCTTGGACCGCCGCGGAACCGCTCGTTGTTTCGGCTCTGGGCGCGGCTTCGGCTGCGGCCGGGCGATCTCTTCAAAAGCTACCGCGCGGCCTTCGTAGACCACTTGCAACTCGGCCTCTCGCGCTTGCTGCACGGTGACTCTCGCGCCCGCTCCCAGAGCCTGATTGCGCTGCGGTTTCAACTGCAAAAAACGGTTCTCGAAACGTACCACCAGGTCGTTGGAGACCACCCGCTCGGCCTCCAAGCAAAACACCCACTTCAAGTCCAGGCGCTTCGATAGAGGTTGGTGAAAGTCCGCTCCCGCCGCTGCTTCGCAGGTAAACTTGGCGTTGTGTTCGTCCAGATACTGCTCGTCGAGATAGCGGTTCGCCGCCTCGTAATCGGCAATGCCTTGGAGCCGCATCTTCTTGATCAGGCGGTCTTGATGCGTGCCGTGATGGCGTTCCACGCGGCCCTTCGCTTGCGGCGACGAAGCGGCGATGATACCAATGCCGAGCTTGGCGCACATGCGCCCGAACTGCGTCTGGGGCTCGATGCCTTCGAGCGCTTCGCGCGACGTCGGCTGGCGCTGGTAGACGTTCTTCCAGTCGCAATACAACGCCTTCGGAACGCCGTATTGACGCACCCAGGCTTGGAGCAGATCGGCCGCCGCCCAAGTCGTTTCCTCGCTGGAGAAACGGCACAACGCCCGGCCGGTCGCATCGTCGACGAAGTTCATCATGCAGCCTTTCGGGCCGCGTCCTTCGAGCCAGTCGTGGTGCGAGCCGTCGAGTTGAATCAGCTCGCCGAAGTGCGCTTTGCGCTGCCGCCGCTGGCGATGCGGCTGGCGCTTGCGGCTCCGGCTCCACAGACCCGCGGCGAGCATCCAACGCCGCAAGGTTTCGGGCGGCACTTCGAGACTGTGATCGGCCGCCAGATGTTCCGACGCCAGCGTCGGCCCAAAGCGCTCGTGCGGCTCGCCCGAATAGTTCTCGCGCACCAACTCGAGAACCTGCTCGCGTCGCTTGTCATCGGCTCGGTTCGAAGCGCGCCCGACGTTGCCATGCACGAGAGCTTTGCTCCCCCCCTCGCCGTAACGCTTCTTGAGACGCTTCGCCTGGCGGTAGCTGACGTCCAGCAGCTCGGCCGCCTCGGTCAATTTCAGTTCGCCTCGTTTCACTCGGCTCAGCACTTCGCCGCGCCTCACTTCCTTTGCACTCATCGATGTCCTTTCCAATCTCGGCTCCTCCTTCGGAGCCTCAGATTAGGGGACATTTCTATTGGGTGCTCAAGGGGACATTATCACCTGCTCGCGTCGCTTGTCATCGGCTCGGTTCGAAGCGCGCCCGACGTTGCCATGCACGAGAGCTTTGCTCCCCCCCTCGCCGTAACGCTTCTTGAGACGCTTCGCCTGGCGGTAGCTGACGTCCAGCAGCTCGGCCGCCTCGGTCAATTTCAGTTCGCCTCGTTTCACTCGGCTCAGCACTTCGCCGCGCCTCACTTCCTTTGCACTCATCGATGTCCTTTCCAATCTCGGCTCCTCCTTCGGAGCCTCAGATTAGGGGACATTTCTATTGGGTGCTCAAGGGGACATTATCATTGGGTTACAACAGAAACGTGGCACGATTGACGTAAGTTGGGTGCTCAGGAGGCGGCGCCCGTTGCCGCCAACATGATCGAGCGCTCGGACCATTCCTTTACGGGCGCGGCTTTTCCCAGCATGCCTCGATGCATGACGGCAAGCGTGTCACAAACTCCGAGCAGTTCCGGCACGTAGGAGCTGACAAAAATGATTGCCTTGCCCGATGCCGCCAGCTTCCCGATCCACTCGTAAATCAGAATTTTGCTAGCCACATCGATTCCGCGGGTGAGTTCATCGAGCAGGAATACTTCGCAGTCGTGGTGCAACAACCTGGCAAGTTGCACTTTTTGCTGGTTTCCTCCCGAGAGCGACTGCACGGGAGCTTCAGGGCCGGCCGTTCGAACAGCGAGTTTTTCAATCCACTCCGATGCGGCCTTTCGAACGCCGGCCCGGTCGAGCCAGCCCCAGCGGCTATAACGCCCCATTCGGCTCAGGACCAGGTTCTCCTCGACTGCCAGCGACACGGCGAGGCCTTCATTCTTGCGGTCTTCACTGAGAAGGCCAGCGCCTTGCCTCAGACGCTCGGCGGGGGATGCAGGGCCCTGATAGCTTGCCAGGCGAACTTCTCCGCTGCTGATCGGCGCCAGGCCAAAGACGGCGCGCAGCATCTCCGTACGTCCGGCTCCGATCAGACCCGCGATTCCGAAAATCTCGCCGCGGTGCAACTGCAGGTTCACGGAGTCGACACCCGCCGCGCTCAGTTTCGCGATATCGAGAATCGGCTGGCCGAGTTTGTGCGGAACCCGCGGGAACATTTCGGTGAGTTCCCGTCCCACCATGGCTTGCACAATCTCGGGGAGCGAGCTGTCGCGCATGCGGCCCCGCGCTACCGAACGTCCGTCCCGCAACACGGTGTAGGAGTCCGCGATCTGTTCCACTTCTTCGAGAAAGTGGCTGATGTAAACGACCGAAACGCCGCTCTCACAAAGTTTCCTGATCACCTCGAACAGGCGCTGGACGTCAGGACGCGCGAGGCTGCTCGTCGGCTCGTCCAGTACGATGATCTTGGCCTCGGTGACCAGCGCTCGGGCGATTTCGACAAGTTGCCGCGCGCCGATGCTGAGCGTCGAAGCGATGGCGCCAGGAGAAATCTCGGGATGCCCCAGGCGCTTTAGCGCGTTCTTGGCCAAGCGCCCGGTTTCAGCGGAATCGAGCCACCCCGATCGATGCGGCTCAGCTCCCAGAACGATGTTTTCGGCGGCGCTCAGATGCGGCGCCAGGGCCAGCTCCTGGTAGATCATCGCGACTCCCTGCTTTCGAGCGTCGAGGGGGTTTGAGGGAGCGAACGCTTTTCCGTCGATTTCGATATGCCCGTCGTCGGGCTGGTACACCCCACTGAGCACTTTCATCAGCGTGCTCTTGCCGGCGCCGTTCTCACCGACGAGGGCGTGGACTTCTCCGGGAGCCACCTGCAGGTCGACCCCGTCTAGCGCTTTGGTCGCCCCAAAGGACTTGCGGGCGCCGCGGATGCGAAGACGCGCTGGTGGTTCGGGGGATTGCGTCATGATGATCCGGCGTCAGCCAGCAAACCGCCAGCAGGCCGGCAGCAAACCCAAATGCGAATTAATACTGTCGACTTAGCAGTCCCCGGACGTTTTTTACTGCGTGGCGCGTGGTCTTGTTTCGGGCATCGTTGAACGCTCGGCGCACATCGCTCTCCGGCGGAGACAATTAGGTCGGTTTGCTCCTACGCCCCGTCCGGGGCTTACCCTTGACAGTCTTCGCACCCAGGGTTCCGCTTCGCTCCACCCTGGGCTACGATCCTGCGCCGCTTCGCGGCTCAACGGCTCTGGGCTCGAAGGTTCTAAGCTCAAAGTCTCTAAGTCGACAGTATTGGGGTTAGGGCCGCTCCCAGTTCCGCCGGCCAGCGCCCTGAATTGCTGTATTTGATCGCCTGCCACATTCTGTCAGAAAACCGCGGTGCAATTTTTCTCTTGCAACTTCTGGCCGGATCACCGACGATAGGTGTGAAATGCGACTGGCCCTTTCCTTGATTGCGCTTCCTCTTGTTGCGCGGATCGCAACCTTTGCGGCGGCTCAGGACGACTTGCCAATCCAAATCACCCGAGACCAGGAAGGGTTTCTGGTGGCTGAGAATGGCCAGACTGTTCTCTTCTACCAGCTTAAGCCGAAGTCCTTCGAGGGGAAGTACGAACGGGCGAACTACATCCACCCTCTCCACGACTTGGATGGGGGCGTGCTGACCGAAGATTTCCCGGAAGACCATCTTCATCAGCGCGGCATCTTTTGGGCCTGGCATCAAATCAACGTGAAAGGTAAGCGTGTCTCCGACCAATGGACGACGGAGAACTCGGTTTGGGACATCACGGACGCTCGGGTCGTTCGAGTCGGCGCAAACTCCGCGGCTGTAAAGGTCAAACTACATTGGAAATCACCCAACTGGCTCGACGCTCAGGGGAATCAAAAACCTTTTGTCGAGGAAACGGCCGTCGTCCGCGTCCACCGAGCGGAGGAGGACATTCGCAAGGTTGACTTTGAGATCCGCTTAGAGGCTCTCGAGGACGGAGTCAGCATCGGGGGCTCGGAGGACGACAAGGGATACGGGGGGTTTTCGGCGCGAGTTCGTCTGCCAAGCGATATCCGCTTTACAGGCAAGGCAGGGAAGCTGACGCCACAAAGAACGGCGATCGAGGCGGGCCGCTGGGTGGACTTTTCGGGCTCTTACGGCTCCTCGGGAAACAAGAGTGGCGTGGCGATACTCTGCCACCCTTCGACAGCTAATTTCCCCCAACCCTGGATCCTCCGCGACCAGCGCAGCATGCAGAACCCGGTCTATCCGGGTAATCAGCCGGTGCTGCTGCCACGAGGCGAGCCGCTGATCCTCCGCTATCGTATGGTGATCCATCGGGGAGATGCGTCCCGGGTCAAATTGGACGAGCTTCAGGCGGCCTACGAGAAGGAGCCTCTGCCGGCGTACTGAGTCGCGCCTGCTGACTGGCTGGCTCTGACTGCTTTGCTCCGACCCCGCGTTTGCCGGCCCGTCACTTGCGTTCGCCGCTCGGTGTTCGGGCTGAGTGAGAGTCGAATTTCAAGCAGTGGCACAGTTAGCAAAGCGGTTGCCGCAAAACGTCCCGGGGGAATTCTACGTCGACAGCTCGTGCATCGACTGCGACACTTGCCGCTTTGTTGCTCCGAGTGTTTTCGCGCGTTCGGAGGACAGCGGGCAATCGTTCGTTTGCCGGCAGCCCAGCTCTGACAACGAAGATGGCGGGGAAAACATACGAGCGCTGATGGCTCTCGTGGCCTGTCCGACCGCCTCGATCGCGACGGTTTCTCGCGCGGACTTGAAGGCAGCAGCCGGCAGGTTCCCTGAGCCGATTGTCGGCGAGGTCTGCTACTGTGGCTACACCTCGGCTGCTTCGTTCGGAGCGTCGAGTTACCTGGTGCGGCGCCCAGGCGGTAACGTGCTGATTGACTCCCCGCGCGCGGCTGGGCCGCTGCTGCGCCGAATAGATGAGCTGGGCGGCGTGGCGCGGATGCTCCTTTCACATCGGGATGACATTGCCGACCACGCTAAATTCCGGCGGCGCTTCGGATGCGACAGAGTTATCCACAAGGACGAAATCTCTTCACCAACTGCGGACATCGAAGTCCAACTGGACATATCCGAACCTCTTCAACTCGACGACGACTTCCTTGCCATTCCCGTACCCGGACACACCAAAGGAAGCTTGGCCTATCTGTATCGTGAAAAGTACCTTTTTAGCGGCGATCATCTCTGGTGGTCGCCCAACGTGAACGGGCTCTACGCCTCACCGAGAGTCTGCTGGCATGACTGGAGTTTGCAGACGGCTTCCATGGAACGTCTCCTGGACTTCGATTTCGAATGGGTGTTGCCCGGGCACGGCAGGCGCTATCAAGCCGCCTCTCTAAGCATGTTCGAGCAGGCGCCGGAAAATTCTCTTGCGCCGGCTGGGGACTTTGCGAAGCGCTTGTCTCCAACACTGGCTGATCGCGAACTAGCGGAAACCGCTTGCTGACGCGCGCGGCTCCGTTTTGGGGTTGGATTCGGGTGGGTGCTGGCCGGGCGGCTTAGTCTTGCTCGCGGTCGCGGAACTCTTCGAACCAGTTCATCACCACGCGGATCGACGGCTCGGGGGCCTCCGCGCCCTCTCCCACCGGCTCGGCCAAGATAAACCGCTGGCCGTCGACCGAGACATCGTAGGGGGCGTAATTGAACCCTGGTCTCAAACCCGGATGCTCGAACAAGCGGGTGGCCGAGCCTACCGAAAAGCTCGAACCGCTCGATACCGAAACGGCCACCAAGGTCTCCCCCTCGACGTAGAACAGCTCTTTGCCGTCCCGGCTCCAGCGCACTTTCGTCCCGCCGTTGCTCGACACCGTCACCTTGCGGCCGCCCCCGGGAAAGGGTTGTACATAGACTTCGTTTTGACCCGACTCGTTCGACACGTAGGCGACATAGCGGCCGTCGGGTGAGAATCTTGGCACGACCTCATGGAAGGGTGTCTGCAATAACGGGTGCGGCTCCCAGCCGCTGCCGTCTTCGTTGCGTTCCAGATACCAAAGGTCAGCTGTTGTTTCCGGCTCCTGCAGGTGGTAGAGGAGATACTTCCCGTCCCGGGACCAGTCGGATAGCAACTCGGTGCGGGGTGTCGCCGCCAGCACCTGCTCCTCTCCACTGCCATCGGCTTGGCGTAGGAAGATGTCAAAGCTGCCTGCCCGATCGGAAGTGAACGCCACCTCGTCTCCGGCAGGGACCAAACGGGCCGCCAATCTCCCTCCGGGTCGGTGCTCAAGCGAGTCCTCACCCCGCGGGCAATGTCGTACACCCACACGTCCTGATTCGAGCCCTCCGTTGCCGTAATAGCCACCAGCCGCCCATCCGGGGAGAGCGCGGGGTCACCGATCCCTTCCTGCGCTTCCCCGATCTCTCCTGTTTTCTCACCACCACGGTCGAGCCAAACCAATTGCCGTTGCCCCGAGCCGTAGCTGCCGAGGTAGACCAGCGTTTGATCGGCCGCAACGGTGGGGCCGCGGCTGTTCTCGGAGATGGGGAAGGCCTCACCGATAGCCTTCAAGGTGTCCAGAGAAAAAGGCTGCGCCCAGAGATCGTGGGTGAACGGGGCCGATTGGTACACAATATGGCCGCTGGGCGAATAGAACGGAAGTGTGCCGGGTCCCAGAAGCTCTTTCTGCCCGGTCTCGAGGTTCTGAACCATCATGGTCTGCTCGGTAAGGGACCCGAATGTAAACACCAGGACACGGGCCCCGGCTTCGGACGGCAAGAAATGGGGCCAGCTGATTGCGCCCGTCGGCCCTCCCGGCGACCCCTCGGACTCCTCCGGCGAGATCAGCAGGTTGGGAGTCCCCCCGCGGCCGGGAACTTCGTAGAGCACGAATGGGGTGGCGGAGCCGAAGACGATCACCTCGCCGTCCGGGCTCCAGGTTCCTCCCATAAAAAACGTGCCGGGAAGCTCGCAAACCCGGATGGCCAAGCCGCCCTGAACCGAGACCTTCTTGAGTTCCCCAGCGGCTGCAAACCCGATAAAATCACTGTCGGGCGACCAGAACGGCGTTCTTGCTCCTTCGGTACCGTCGATCGCCCGCGATTGCGGCTGATCGAGATCCTGGACCCACAGCTTCCTCTCCGATCCCGCGGTGATGAAGGCGATGTGCTTGCCGTTGGGTGAGATAGCGACATTGGTACTGAAGGCGGTGGCGGTGGCGCCGACACCTTCCTGCGGCGTAAAGGCAAATCGGCGCAGGGGGGTTTCGGGAGGCGTTTCGCGGAAATGGACGAACGAGACGGCCAGCGCGAATACCGCGGCGGCGGCGAGCAGGGCCTGCAGTATGAGGTGCTTCCGCTTTGGGACCATCTCCCCAGACGCGGCCACCGGAGCCGCTGTCTGTTGCGAGGCAAGGCCCGGTTGTGCGCCGACCTCTGCCGGGTCTTGTAGGGGCGCAGCGTGCTGCGCCCAGGAAGCCTTAACTGCATGAGACGGTGCGGGCACAGCACGCTGTGCCCCAGCCTCAACTGCATGAGACGGTGCGGGCACAGCACGCTGTGCCTCAGCCTCAACTGCATGAGACGGTGCGGGCACAGCACGCTGCGCCCCAGCCTCAACTGCATGAGGCGGTGCGGGCACAGCACGCTGTGCCCCTACACCAGTCCGCAAAACCGTCGATCCGCCCGACTTCAACTTCTCGGCCAGAGTCCGCAGGTCGAGCATCATGTCCTCGGCGTGGTTGTAGCGGTCTTCGCGGTCTTTCGCCAGACATTTGCCGACGATCCACTCCAGCTCCATCGGCACACCCGTTCGCACGCCCGTCAGCGGTTCCGGCTCCTGGTTGACGATCTCGTAGACCAGCGCCTGATCGTAGAGTCCCTGAAAAGGCCGCTGTCCGCGGACCATCTCGTAGGTCACGCAGCCCAGCGCCCACAGGTCGGTGCGATAGTCCACCTCCATCCCTTGGGCTTGCTCGGGCGACATGTAGGCCACCGTGCCGACCGTCGTGCCGAGCCTGGTCAGCTTGGAGCCTTCGGTCAGCAGCGCCAGGCCGAAGTCGAGAATTTTCACCCGGCCCTCGGGAGTCACGAGCAAATTGCCCGGCTTGATGTCGCGGTGCACGACTCCCTTGGCATGAGCGGCGGCAAGGCCGTCGGCAACTTGGCGCGCGAAGCCCAGAGCTTCCTTCAGCGACAAGGGACCGCGTTCAATCTTGGGGTCGAGGCTCTCGCCCTCGATGAACTCCATGACGAGGAAGGTCTGGCCGCCCTCCTCGCTGATTTCATAGACGGTGCAAATGTTGGGATGACTGAGCCCGGCGGCGGCCTTTGCTTCTCTGTGGAAACGCTTGCGGGCCTCTTCGTCTTCGAGCAGATGCGGCGCCAGGAACTTGAGTGCAACCGTGCGTTCGAGCTTGGTGTCCTCGGCCTTGTAGACGATACCCATGCCGCCCCGGCCGAGTTCGGCGGTGACGCGGTAGTGGGAGATCGTTTGGCCGATCATGTCGGACCCTTGAGGCATGAGGAAATTGTACTGCTAATGCGGACGAGCCGCAACCGAAGAGGGGAGCGTGGCCCAACACCGGCGGATCGCGGGCTAGCGGAAACCGCTTGCTGACGCGCGCGGCTCCGGGCAGTGGGTGATCGCTCGCTTGCGGAAACCGCTTGCTGACGCGCGCGGCTCCAACGGTGGCGGATCGCGGGCTAGCGGCAATACTGTTCAGTTAGCAGTTCCGCGGACGGTCTTGTTGCGCGGCGTATGGTCTTGTTTCGGGCATCGTTGAACGCCCTCCGCACATCGCTCTCCGCGGAGACGCACGGGCCGGTTTGCTCCTACGCCCCATCCGCATCCGGGGCTTGGCCCTGAGGGTTTTCCTGCCCAGGGTTCCGCTTCGCTCTACTCTGGGCTACGATCCGGCGCCGCTTCCGCGGCTCAGAGGCCCTAACGCGGACCGGCCGGGACCAAAGTTTCAAAGAGTGTCCACCGGGTCGACTGGATGGAGACCCCGATGAAGCGCGGACTTCCGTCCGCGCCTCTGTCCGGCCGCCTGAAATTTTCCGCCACAATCGGGAACGGCGTTCGCTCTAGACACAAGAGCGCGGCATTTGACTATACGGAGGGCTTCGACGACTGCCAATGGATGTACAACCGGGGGCGCTGGAAGCGCATCATCGAGAAGCCCGAGGGCTGGCCTCAGCCCCGGGGGCTCACGCCACGGTTGAATCGAGAAGTCCCGCGGCTCAAAGCGGCCGAATCTTGAGGTTGCGGAAGCAGACCTCCTGGCCGTGGTTCTGAAGAGCGATCGGAGTTGACCGCTTGCTTCCGAATCCGTCGAGGGTATTGAATTTGCTGGCGGCGATTCGCTCAACAAGATCGGGAGATTCCATTTCAAATTCCACGACCTTGACGCCGTTCAGCCATTGCTCACCGTGCGTGCCGCGAACCAGAATGCGCGCTTGGTTGAACTCACCCGGTGGTTTAGCCATATCCCTGGCGGGAACGATCAAGTCGTATAACGCTCCTGCCTGGTGAGCCGGAATCCGCCCATCCGCGTGCCCGGAATTGTCCAACACTTGCATTTCGAAACCGAGTGCTTTTGTGTGAAGGTATTCATAGCTCCGATTCGTGTCGTCGGCAATCCATGACAGAATGGCCAAAAGCACAACAATCACCGCCGTTCGCTTGAGACGTTTGCCATTCGGCCGGCCCCCGCGACGCCGCATGGATCGAACCAGGAACCAGGCAACCAGCAAAGCGACCGCCATCTCGAGCAAGCTGTTTCGAAAAAGAGCGGGAATTCCGCCGGCGTAGTTAAGCAGCTCGTACTTGACGCCGGAGTTCCCGCCGGGTGGAACCTTCCACTCGCAGGAGAACTCGAAGTCGTCGAACAGCTCCTCGGTAATGATGTCGCCGCGATAAGAGCCGGGGGCGGTCTTGAGGCAATTGTCCTCGACCACCCAATGACCCTCGGGAAAAGGGTTGCCGTAAAGACCGGTCCAGCCCTTCGTGGTCTTGCCATCGAAAAGCAGAAGCCACCCAGCCTCGGCTTCTTCTTGGGAAAGGCTATTGGGGCCGGCGGGCCACAGTTGCGCGGCACAGAAAAGCTGCGCGGCCAGAAGGATGAGAAAGTTTTTGAGCATTACGGGCAGCACCAAATCCCCTGGTTGCCGTTGCATATGGTTACGTTGCATGGCCATCTGAGGCTGTAATCAATTCATGGCACTTCCATCAACCCCGCGAGGTGAGTTCGGATCATTGCCCCGCAAACGCATTAGCCCTCTCTGGCGGCCACTGTGTTGGCGAACTCACTGCGTGCATCCCGCTCGAGAGCGGCTATCGCCTCATCGTCGTGTGCGGGGTCATGGTGGAACAGCACGAGTTGGCTGACCCCGGCCTGCTGAGCGACTTTGGCGCCCTCGAGCCACGTGCCGTGTCCCCAACCCCTGCGGGACGGATATTCTTCCGGGGTGAATTGCGCATCATAGATCAGCATGTCCGCGCCCTGAGCGTTTTCCAGAACAGCGCGATCGAATTGATCGTCACCATGCTCATGATCACTGGCATAGACGACGCATTCCCCTGGCGCATTGATGCGGTAGCCCACGGCTCCGCCGGGGTGGCACAGCGGAAACGGCTTTACGGTCAGGCTGCCGAATTCAAGTCCTTGCGGCTTAATTTGGCGATGGCGCACTTCGGCAAGCACCTCCGGCATGTGTACGGGAAAGTAGGGGCTGCTCATTTGCCCCTTCAGTGCTTCATGGAGCGTATCGGGCGGGTGATCCGAATGGAAGGTCAACTGGCTTGAAGCTGCGTAAAGGGCCGGCATGAAGGGGACGCCTTGAATGTGATCCCAGTGAAAGTGCGTTAGAAATATGTTCGAGGAGAACGGCCGGCCGCCTGCCTCCTTCAGCAGCGCGGTAAACAATCGCCGCGCCCCGGAACCGGCGTCGAAAATCAGCGGGGGCTCGGCGCCGTAACGGACCTCGATGCAGGCAGTGTTCCCCCCGTAGCCCAGGTTGCCTGCATCGGGAGTCGGGATGGACCCGCGCACGCCCCAGAACCTCACCTGAAGTTTGCGCGGCTTATTCATTCTGCTTCTCCATGGCCCTCCGCAACAGCTCGATCACCTCGGGCATCTTTTCAAACATCAAGGCTTGGGCGGGCACCGGATTCGCGTAACCTTTCAGCTCCACCGTTTTCTCTTCGAAAAGGTCGCCCGCGGCTTCCTGGATATAGGCAAATGTCGCAGGGCCCAGAAGCAGGTCGCGGCCAACCTGTTTTGAGGCGCTTTCGAGCCGAAAGGTTTTGTTGACTCCGTCTCCAAGAGCGGTGTAGTCGGCGAAATCGCTGGAGCCGATATTGCCGATCGAAGCGTTGTCGGTATTGAGCCCCGCGCCGATCTGAACCGGCCGGGAAAGTTCGAATTCCGCCTGCAATCCCGCAGTCACCTCGACGAGTTTGGACAGGGCGGCAAACGCGTGGCAGATGGGGCCTACGTCGGATTCGTCGCGCTGATGGACCCAAACCGCCATGATGGCGTCTCCAATGTACTTCTGGCCCCAACTGCCTTCGTCCTGAAGAATGCTGCCGGCCCGGCGGATCCAGCTCCCGATCGTTTGCGCCAACTTGGCTTCGTCCAAGAGCTGCGACAGACCCGTGAAATCTCTGATGTCCACGACCAGAACCGTAATCTGTTGCAAGGAGAAAAGCGCCTGAGTGGCTTCGGTCCCGTGGGTGTCCTCCAAATTCTTCTGCACCTGCTTTGATACTGCCTCTGGGTAGAAGAAAGTGAATTCGCGCTCGCCAAAAGTAACTTTGTCTTGGTCTTTCAGGTAGAGCGGGACCGAGACTCGCCGGCCGTTGAGATAAGCTCCGTTACGGCTTCCCAGATCGATGAGCAAGAACTCATCTCCGGTTCGCTGGATCATGGCATGGCTGCGCGAGACCATCTCGTCGTTCAAGACGATGTCACTTTGCCGGGAACGTCCGACTTTCCAGACACTCCCGGTGACCAGATCAATTCTTATTTCGTCCGCGCCGCTCCCGCTGAGCAGGCAAGGACCCTGAGACTCTTGGCTATTCACAGATTGCGCACCTTAATAAAATTTAGAGAATCACGATTGGTGAGACTGTTGGCGGAACCGCGCGAACTGATGTTCATGGCGCGGCGGATCCCAATGCCGTAACGCGTGATTTTGTTGATCGGGCCCTGGCGGCTCAAACCTAACGCCTCGGCGGCCCGTAGCTGGTTGTTGTCGTGGGCGGCAAGCGCCTCGCTGATCATGGCAGTTTCCAACTCGCTGACCGCCTCATGAGGGTCCGACCCCCGTGGCCTCTTTCGCGCCGCATTCTTGCCAGCGGCCCTTAACTCGGCAGCTAAGTCTTCCGCGAAAATCCTGCTGCGGCGCACCATGGCGATGATCGCCGCATCTCGAGGCGGGCCGGCATGGCTCTAACGTTTCATCCACGGCCTTCAAGACAGGAAGCTTCAGATCCCGGCCTGAGGCGACAGCCCAACACCAGGGTAACTTCAAGGGCGACTTCCTAGCAACTGTTGTTCATTCGCATTTGCCTTCGTTCGATTTTGCCGCGGCAATGAGCCTGGGGCGATTTCGAACTGCCGCGGTGCGCTTGAACCGCAATCTTGCAACAGCCCCGGGGGAAAGTCAGATTGCCCGGCCGCTCCGGGACGCGGGCGAGCCGGGCGCCCAATGGTAGTCATCCCCGCGGTTGGGTTGGGCGCGGAGGAGCCGCCTGAAGTTTCTCTTCGATTTCCTGTGAACGCGCCGCCGCCGCCTCGATGGCGGACATCAACGAAGCCCTCAAGCGGCCCTTTTCCAGCTCGTGGAGACCGGCGATGGTCGTGCCGCCGGGGGTTGTGACGCGATCCCGAAGGACTGCCGGCGGCGTGCCATCCTCGCGAAGACGTTTGGCTGCACCCAGCACCATCTGTTCGGCCAGCTCCGTGGCGACCGCGTGCGGCAGCCCAACCTTCACGGCCCCGGAAATGAGACCTTCGAGCACGGTGCAAACAAATGCCGGACCGCTGCCCGACAGCGCGGTCACGGCGTGCATCATCTCTTCAGAAACAAAAGTGACCGAGCCTACCGTTCGAAAGATCTGCTCGACGACGGCGCGCTGCTCGTGGGTCGCGGTGTCGTTCGCGCAGATGGCGGTGGCGCTTTCGCGAACCGTCATCGCCAGATTGGGCATCACGCGAAAGACGGGCACCGGTTTTCGAAGCGCACCCTCGATCGCGGCCAAAGGGACCGCCGCCGCTATCGAAACCAAGATGTGGCGCGGGCTGACTGCATCCCGAATTCCCCCGATGACCTCGGCAACCTGGTGGGGCTTCACGCTAAGGACAACGACGTCGGCTTGAGACACGGCCTCGGCGTTTCCGCGTGTTGTTGTGACCGGGATATTCAACCGTGAAGACGCCTCTGCCGCCTCGGCTTCCTCCAGTACGGTCGCGCGAATGGAATCTCTGGGAATCTGGCCGGTTTCTAGCAAGCCTTCAATCAACGCCCCACCGATATTCCCGGCTCCAAGCACCGCAAGCTTTATGTCTGACAGCATGGCCCCATTGTAACGATTGGCAGCGCGCGTCAGAACGAGCAGATGGCCGTTTCGTAAATTCGGACTTGTTGGCGGAAAGTATTGCGGAAAGTCGTCCCGGAGCGGTAGTGAGCAGGTTTGAGCGGATTTCGGAAATTTCTCACAGCTGACCGGACGCAATGAGCCGGTTTTGAGAAATTCCTTCGCTTTTTGTTCGCCTAATGTGATCGAAGATTTGGAAATGTGCCGGGACGGGTTTTCGCGCGCCGTCTATCGGGCCGGTTTTTTGGCAAGGTGGGTATCCGGTTGACTCAGGTAGCCCCAATATGTAGTATGCCAGGAGATGGAAGATTACCCTCGGAACTTGATGGAGTTCGAGGCCCGTTTTGCGAGTGAGGAGGACTGTCGGCAGTATCTGTTCCGGCTGCGCTGGCCGGACGGTTTCCGCTGCCCGAGTTGCGGTTGTGGCAAGTCGTGGCCTTTGCGAAAAGTGCTGCTGCAGTGCGCTACGTGTGGGCGCCAAACCTCGCTGACCGCAGGGATGATCTTCCCACCATCTATCCGATTCTGACAGAGGAAAGCGGGCCGCAACGGAAACCATGACAAGCGCCCATCGCCCCCCCTCGACGAAATCACTGTGTGTCAAGGAGTTGCAGACCGAGTTGCCACCCCCGCCAATTTAGTACCATAAACATTTCAGGCAGGAAATGTTTTGGCGATGGGAAGCCCACCACTAAGAACTTCCTGGCTAGGGCGCTTGGAACGCTTCAGCGTTGCCGAGCTATGGCGCACTGCGGCAGCGGTCCGTCTCAAGCGGCGGCGCCTGGCCGAGTTCTCGCACGATCCCGCCCCCGAGGGCGACGAGCCGGCCGATCAACGCGAGATGCTGGCCGCCATGATGAGCGTTCTTTCGGAGCGCGATCAGGCCGAAGAGGCCTTGCGCGAGAGCCGGCAACGCTATGACTTGGCTGCTCGCACCAGCAATGACGGCCTCTGGGATTGGAACCTCCAGAGCAACCAAATCGATCTTTCGCCGCGCTGGATCGCGATGCTCGGCTATTCCGCCGGCGATGTCGGGAACCGGCCCGAGGAATGGCTTGACCGCATCCACGAGGATGATCGCGCAACGGTTCGCAAGCTGATTTCCACTCATCTGGAGGGCCAGTCAGAGGAGTTCGAAAGCGAACATCGTGTGCTCCATCGCGACGGCGCCTACCGCTGGGTGAGAAGCCGCGGCATCGCGGTTCGCGGCCCCGACGGCCAACCCCTCCGGCTCGTCGGATCGCAGACCGATATCACCGCCCGCAAAGAAGCGCAGAAACGTCTCGCGGACGCGGCAATCCACGACTCGCTGACGGGCCTTTCCAATCGCACCCATTTCATGACGCGCCTGCGGCAGGCCTGCGGTCACGCGACGACGAGGTCCGGCGAGGTCTTTGCTGTTCTCGTTCTGAATCTCGACCGCTTCAATGTAGTCAACGAAACCCTCGGGCACGCCGCGGGAGATGAGATGCTGGCGACGGTTGCCCAGCGGCTCCAAACCTGCATGCGCCCCAGCGACATCATCGGGCGCTTTGGCGGCGACGAATTCGCAATTTTGCTGGACGGCCTCAACGAAGCGACGCAGGCGACACGAGCGGCTGAACGAATTCAGAGCAAGGTCGCCGCGCCATTTCGCATCGGTTCCGAAGAGGTGTTCACCACCGTGAGTATCGGGGTCGCCGTGGGCAGCGGCAAGCGTGCCAAGGCGGACTTGCTGCTGCGCGGCGCCGAGTCGGCCATGCGCCGCGCCAAGACTCTCGGTGCGGCCCGCTACGAACTTTTTGATCCCGCCACCGGCAGTGCCAAGGGACATTTGCTGCACGTTGAGGCCGGCTTACGGAAGGCGGCGGATGAAGAGTTCGTCTTGCACTATCAGCCGATCGCTTCGGCGGCAAACGGCACGGTCAGCGGTTGCGAAGCGCTGCTGCGGTGGGAGCACCCCGAGCGGGGTTTTCTCCTGCCGAGCCAGTTTCTTCCTGTTGCCGAAGAGACCGGCCTGATCACTTCGATCACGGAGTGGCTGTTATCAACGGTTTGCTCCCAGGCCAAAGCATGGCAACAGGAAACCGGACGAGCGATCCGGGTGGGCGTCAATATCTCGGCGCGCCAGTTCAACGATGACAACCTCTACGAGTTGGTCCAGCACGCCCTGGCGCACAGCGAGCTTGACCCTCACTTGCTGCAATTGGAGCTGACGGAGAGTTCTCTGATTGAGAACGCTGCCGCCGCCACCGAACCGCTCATGAAGATTGCCGCCCTCGGCGTTCGAATATCCCTCGACGACTTCGGGACCGGATATTCATCTTTGATGCACCTCCGCCGCTTTCCGATCAGCACCCTCAAGATCGACGAATGTTTCGTTCGGGGGATTGCCACCGACCCCGAGGATGCCGCCATCGCATCGGGCCTAATCTCTCTGGCCCACGGACTGCAGTTGAATGTCGTGGCCGAAGGGGTGGAGACCGCGGAACAGCTTCGATATCTGAGAGCCAAACGGTGTGACGAAATTCAAGGACACATCATCAGCAAACCAGTCGCCCCCGCTGCGTTTCTCGACTTGCTTCAGCGGCCCAAGGCATTCCCAGGCTGGCTGAATAGCGTACGCGGGCGCGCATCAAATGCGCGAAAGGTTCGAAAAACATGATGGAACTAACGCCACTGTTCGGTCTGGCGATCTTGGCCGCCGGGCTCCTTTTCTACTTGCAATCGCGGCAGAGGATCAGCGAAACCGCTCTAGCCAAGCTCGATACACGCATGGACGAGCAAGGCAAGCGCGGCGACGCGCTGGCACGGCAACTTGCCGAAACCAGCCGCGCGACGCAAGAGGTCGTTCGCGGGCTCGATCAGAACCTGCGAGAGCAACAGGCCAGCGCCCAGCAAACACTGCTTCGGCAGCTGGCCGACTCCAAGCAAGATCACCAGAAGGCCATCCACGATTTGCAGGAAGCCCAGCTTCGCCGCTTCAGCGAGTTGCAGCAGCAGTTGGAGCAGCAGTTGGAGCAGCGTCACTCCGACACCTACAAGACGCTGCAGACAACCTTGCAAAGCTCGGTCGATCGCAGCGAGCGGCAGTTCGCGCAAGCTCTGGACCGCAACGCCAAAGATTTGGGGAAGAGGATGGACGCGCTGACTGAGTCGACCGACAAGCGGCTCTACGAGATCAGCGGCCAAGTCGATAAGCGCCTCTCAGAGGGGTTCGAAAAAACCGTAGCCACGTTCGCCGATGTCCAGAAGCGGCTCGAACTCATCGACGAGGCGCAAAAACGAATCACCGAGCTGTCCACCAACGTTGTCAGTTTGCAGGAAGTGCTGGCCGACCGCACATCACGGGGGACTTTCGGGGAAGTGCAGCTTCTGGGGCTGATCAGCAACGTGCTGCCCAAGTCCAGCTACCGCATGCAGCACACTCTTTCCAACGGCAAGTGCGTCGATTGCATGCTGTTCCTGCCCGAGCCCACGGGCAAAGTGCCGATTGACTCCAAGTTTCCTCTTGAGAACTACCGCCTCAAGGCAGACCCAAACCTGGCCCAGGCCGACCGCGGCGCCGCGGAAAAAAAGTTCGCCCACAACGTCGCGACGCACATCAAGGACATCGCCGACAAATACATCCTGCCGGGGGAGACCGCCGACTTCGCGGTCATGTTCGTTCCCGCCGAAGCGATCTTCTCGGATATACACAACCAGCACCCGCAACTGGTTGAACAAGCCAACCGCTCCAGGGTGTTTATCACGTCTCCGACCACTCTTTGGGCGATTCTGACGACGGCGGGAGCGGTGCTCAAAGACGCGGCTACGCGCGAGCAGGTCAGCATCATTCAGGAGCACCTGCGCAAGCTCGCTGCAGACTTCACGCGCTTCCAGGGCCGCATGGACCACCTCGCCCAGCACATCGATCAAGCCCACCGCGACGTCGAGCTGGTCCACACATCGGCGCGCAAGATCAGCAGCCGGTTTACGAAAATTGAACGGCTGGAGTTGGGCGACTCAGAGCCGCCGGCGCTGGACAACTCGGAGCCGCCGGCACTGGCGAAAGCAGCCGCCGCCGGCGCGGGCGCTCATCTTCCTCACAATGGTTCTGACAGCCCATTGGTGTCGTAACGCTTTGCGTCCTGTAGCTCTGCCGTGTTAGCGCGGGAACGCCTCGCCACGAATGAGTGGCGACGCGGCACGCAAGAATGGGCGCGCCACCTAACTTGGACGAGCCGGAATTGGGCAGGGTGGGGCGCGTGGCCGCTGGCGAGCTCGGTGCGATCAGGCGGCGGGCGGGCTTTCTTGCCGACGAGATCTCGTTTGGATACAATGCAAGTGGCTGCGAGTTGCTGAATTTGCCACAGAAACCCATATTCCGCGGTTGTACCGGGCATGTGTTCGCGGGCCTGCTTGTGTCCGTTTACTTTGCCTGTTCCGCCCGGGCGCAGACACCTGGTGCGGACGAATTTTTCGAGATGCGGGTCAGGCCCGTGCTGGCGGCCAACTGTTTCGCGTGCCATACCGCCTCGAAGATGGGCGGGCTCCAGATGGATTCTCGCGAGTCTCTGCTCGCCGGCGGGGGCCGCGGGCCGGCGGTGGTTCCTGGTGATCCCGATCAGAGCCTTTTGATCCAAGCGGTGACGCATTCGCACGCGGAAGTGAAAATGCCGCTGGGGGGGAAGCTGAAGCCGCAAGAGATCGAGGACCTCGCTAGCTGGATCAAAGCCGGCGCCGTGTGGCCCGAAACGATTGTTTCGTCCGCGGCGGGAAAGTCCGGCGCGAAGACCATCACACCTGAACAGAGAAACTTCTGGGCGTTCCGGCCGGTCCGGAAACCCGCGTTGCCAAGCGTGCGAAATGAAGCCTGGGTGCGAGCTCCGCTCGACCGCTTCGTCCTCGCGAAGCTCGAAGCGAAAGGCTTGCAACCGGCCAACAGAGCCGCCAAGCGCACTTTGATCCGGCGGGCGTACTTCGATCTGATCGGTCTGCCGCCGACGCCTGAACAGGTCGACGCTTTCCTTGGGGATCAATCACGGAATGCTTTCGGCGCAGTGCTCGACGGCCTGCTGGCGTCGCCCCATTACGGCGAGCGCTGGGGACGTCATTGGCTCGACGTGGCTCGTTACTCCGACGACCGGCTGCAGTCGACGCAAATGGATCCCTATCCCAATTCGTTCCGCTATCGCGATTGGGTCATACAAGCCTTCAATGACGACATGCCCTACGACTTGTTCGTGAAAGCTCAGATTGCGGGGGACCTGATCGCGGGCAAGGCTGGTGGCGGCGTGGAGAAGGAGCGGCTGGTCGGCGGACTCGGGTTCTACGGGCTGAGCTCTCTTCTTCAGGGCCAGGACGACCGCGTCGATGCCACCGCGCGGGGTTTTCTGGCGCTCACGGTCGGATGCGCGCGCTGTCACGACCACAAGTTTGATCCAATTCCGACCGAGGATTACTACGCGCTGCTGGGGATCTTCAAGAGCACGGAGCTGGATGAATATCCGCTCGCCCCGGCAGGGGTCGTTGAAGACTACAAGCGGCAAGAAGAAAAGGTAGAGAAGGAAGAAGAAGCTTTCGAGAAGTTCCTCGGTATTCAAAGCGCGCAGCTTGTGGATGTGCTGGCGTCGCAAACCTCCGCATACGTCATGGCGGCCTGGCAGGTGACCGGGCCTCTGAAACGCGAGGCGGAAAAAGTCGCGCGCTCCGAATCGCTCGATCAGGAAACGCTCGAGCGCTGGGCGCGATACCTGGGCGCCGCACCTCGTCAGCATCCGCTCTTCGACGAATGGGACGCGCTGGTCATCCGGCACGACACGCGGGACCACACACCGAAGCAAGTAGCTGCTTTGGCTGATTCGATGGAAAAGCTGGTCGTGGAGATCATAGCCGAGAAGAAGGAACTGGACGAAAACAACAAGGTCCGACTGGGAGAAACCCAAGCGGCCCGCAAGCTGAACGAAATCGAATTGCTGTCGCTCGAGCGTGACCGTTATTTCCTTTGGCGGGACCTAGCGTCGAACCAGCCCTTCAAGATGCCCGCGGAGTTCGAGAGCGGCATCCTTCATTACGGCGGCCGCAAGATAGACCGCTTTCTGGACGGTGTTTGGCGGGACCACGTTCGCGCGAAACGCGCGCGGCTGGAAGCGTTGCGCGAGATGATGCTTGAAAAGTATCCCTTCTTTCACGTGGTCTCGGATGTTGACGAGCCGAAGAACGAGCATGTGCACATTCGCGGCAACAAGGCCAACCTGGGAGACGAGGTTCCGCGCCGGTTCTTGTCCGTGCTGTCGGATGGAGAGTCCAGGCCTTTCACGAAAGGCAGCGGACGGCTGGAGCTGGCCGAGGCCATTGCGAATCCCGACAACCCGCTGACGGCTCGCGTGATGGTCAACCGAATCTGGTTGAACCATTTCGGGCAGGCGCTGGTCCGCACGCCGAGCAACTTCGGCCGCATGGGCGAGCGGCCAAGTCATCCCGAGCTGCTCGACTATCTGGCGGCGCGTTTCGTCGAGCTGAACTGGTCGATCAAGGCGCTGCACCGCGAGATCATGCTGTCGTCGACCTACGCGCTGGCGGCGGCGCGGGTTGCGAAGAATGAGGAGGCCGACCCGGAGAACCGGCTGCTGTGGCGCGCCAACCGGCGGCGGCTCGATGTGGAGGCCATGCGTGACTCGCTTTTGTTTGTTGCGGGACGGCTCGATCCGAGTCTAGGTGGAGAAGCGGCGGATCTTGCGGGCGGCGCCAACGACCGGCGGACGGTCTACGGCTATGTCAGCCGGCGGCGCTTGGACACGATGCTGGGATTGTTTGACTTTCCGAATCCGACGGTAACGAGTCCGCGGCGGATCCTGACGAGTACGCCATTGCAAGGGTTGTTTTTCCTCAATAGCGGATTAGTGATGGAAGCGGCCGATGCGCTCGCCGAGCGTTTGCGAAAAGAGGCCGGTGATGATGACAGGGCTCGAATCCGGCGGGCTTACCGGGTGGTCTTCGGCCGCGAGCCGAGCGGCGAGGAGATGCGGTTGGGGCGTGAGTTCGTGGAGGCCGAGCCGGACTCGTGGCCGCAGTATGCCCAGGCGCTTTTAAGCTCGGCGGAATTCTTGCACGTAAACTGAGAGGGAAACCAATGGCTCGACATCAGCTACCGATCAGCCGCCGCGACATACTGCGAACGATGGGGACCGGCCTTGGCATGGTTGGATTTTCCCCGCTGCTCGCGAACACTCAGGCGAATTCCAGTCCTCTGGCTCCAAAACAGCCCCACTTTCCGGCGAAGGCCAAGCATGTCATCCATCTGTTCCTGAACGGCGGGCCTTCCCAAGTCGACAGTTTCGACTACAAGCCGGCGTTGGCGAAGTATCACGGCAAACCGTATCCCGGGGGCAACCTCAAGACCGAGCGCAAGACCGGCACTTTGATGCAGTCGCCTTTCGAGTTCAAGAAGTTCGGTGAAAGCGGCGTCGAGATCAGCGAGATCTTCTCAAAACTCGGCGGGCGGGTCGATGACATTTGCGTCATCAACTCGATGTATACCGATTTGCCGTTTCACGAACCTTCGCTGCTGATGCTCAATTGCGGACAGCGCATCCCGGGAACTCCTTCCATGGGATCCTGGGTGACCTACGGGCTGGGCACGGAGAATCAGAACCTTCCCGGATACGTAGTATTGTGCCCGGGCGTGCCGGTGATCGGGCCGCAGCTCTGGTCGTCGGCCTTCTTGCCGGGCGCCTACCAGGGGACCTATATCAAGAACGATCAGCGCAAACCGGAAGACTTGGTTCCCTATGTTCGCAATCCTCGCCTCAAAGAACCCCAGCAGCGCCGCCAGTTTTCTCTGCTCGAGAAGCTGAACCGTCTTCACCTGGAGCGCGAAGGACCCGCGCCACAGCTCGAGTCCGCGATCCATTCGATGGAAGTCGCTTATCGCATGCAGATCGAAGCGCTCGATGCTTTTGACGTCAGCAAGGAGACCGTCGCCACGCGCGAGCGTTATGGCGAAGGAGACTTCGCGCTGGGGTGTCTGCTGGCGCGGCGGCTGGTGGAGCGAGGCGTGCGAGTCGTGCAGGTCTACTACGGTAACAACCAGCCGTGGGACACGCATGAGGACATTCTTCGCATGCGCGAGTTGGCCGGGGATTCTGACGCACCCATGGCCGCTTTGCTGGAAGACCTCAAGGCCAGCGGACTGCTGGACGAAACCATTGTCATCATCGGCGGCGAGTTCGGGCGCACCCCGACGGTCGAGGTGAGCGGACGTATCAAGGTTCAGAACGGCCGTGATCACAACAGCCACGGATTCTCGACCCTGTTGGCCGGCGGCGGTTTCAAGGGCGGGATGCGTTATGGGGCAAGCGACGAGTTTGGTTTCAAGGCGGCGGAAAAACGGGTTCACCCCCATGATTTACAGGCGACGATCCTGCACCAGTTGGGTTTTGATCACACCAAGCTAACGTACCGCCACAGCGGCCGCGATTTTCGGCTGACCGATATCGCGGGCAACGTCGTGAAGGACATCATCGCCTAGCTACTTTCCGGCGCAAAATGACGATTTTGGCAAAGCGGAAAAAACTGAGAATCAATTGGGGGAAGGAAGGGGGCCGAAGAGACAGGGCAGAAGGGCTGGCCGCGGCCGCGCGCAACTACCGAAACTTCCGAAGACATTCAGGACTGCAACAAAGTTTCTGTAAATTTGTTTGTTTCCACGGTGCCTTTGTTTCTCCAGTGTCTTTCCTTCTTCAGATTTGCGCCGCTGAGCCGGGCCGCAGGGAGCCCCTGGGGCGACCGCAGGTCCCGGCTCAGCGGCGGCGCGCTCAGGTCGCCTGCCTGGCCGTTTTGCTAGCCGCTTGCCCCAGCGCCTCCCAATCCGCGTTCTCCATGCTGAAGTAGGGCCGCGGCTCCAGTTGCCACTTCTCATGCCGCTCCAGCAAGATCGCCCCGATCAGCCGCTCGCAGGAGGCCCGGTTGGGAAACACTCCCACCACCCGCGTGCGCTGCTGCAGCGTCTTCATCAGCCGCTCCAGCATGTTCGTCGATCCCAGCCGGCGGTGGTGGCCCTCCGGAAAATCCAGCACCGTCAGGCAATCCTCCAGCCCCTGCCGCAACATCGCCGCCACTTTGGGCCGCCGGGTCTGCCACTTTTGGGCCATCTCCTCGCCCCGCCGCAGGCACTCCTGTTTGTCTTCTCCAGCAAACACCGCGGCCAAGTCGCTCAACACCTCGCGGTATTCCCGGTTGGCGACCTGGCGCGCCACCTCGCGTTTGAAATGCACCCGGCAACGCTGCCAGCGCACCCCTTGGAAGTGCCGCCCCAGCGCAGCCACGATGCCCGCATGGGCGTCGCTGACGATCAGCCGCAGCCCGCGAAACCGCGGTCCTTAAGCTGCCGAAACAGCTCTCCCCAAGTGGCTTCGGACTCGCTGTCGCCGTTGCGCCAGTCCAGAATTTCACGCTGCCCTTGCTCGTTGAACCCCGCGACCACCAGCACCGCCTCGCTGACGATGCCGCCTTTTTGGCGTATTTTTTCGTAACGCGCGTCGATCATCAGATAGGGGTATTCGTGCTGCTCCAGACGCCGCCCGCGGAACTGGGCCAGCTTCTCATCCAGCTCGGCCGCCACCCGCGAAACCGTCATCGCCGAGACCTCGCAGCCGCACATCTGATCCAGCACCCGCTGCACCCGCCGCGTCGAGACGCCCTGGAAATACATCTCGGCGCAGGCCACCAGCAGGGCCCGCTCGCTGCGCTGCCAGCGAGCGAACATCGACGGCTGGTAGGGCTCGCAATGGCGCACCTGGGGCACGCTCAGCGCCAGCTCTCCCACACGGGTTTTCAGCTTGCGGGGCTTGGCGCCATTGCGCCAGCCCTGTCGCTGCGGGTTGCGCTCGTGTCGCTCCACACCCAGTTGTTCGCTCACCTCCGCTCTCATCGCCAGGTTCAGCAGCTCTTCGAGCAGGCGTTTGAGGCCGTCCTGTTGTTGAACCTAAAAACGGCAGTTGGACGTTCTAGCATTCGTTGTAACATATTGAAAGAACGTATCTTATGTGCTGATATTGCAACTGCGGAGCAGTTGCAATCTTCACCCGCCGGTCCCCGATGACACTCGGGTCCAACTGACGTCTCGTCACAAGGTTGGGGCGGTTCGAAGACGACCAACTGCCGTTTTTAGGTTGAAACAGCTCTTGCGCCAATTCCTCAACCGTGTCACTGTGTTGTTGGGTCATCGTTTCGTCTCCTTTGTGATGGTTTGTCTTTGAATCACATCCATCGTGGAAACAAACGGTGACCCGAGTCAACCAGGCCAGAACATTCTACAGAAGAATTGTTACAGAACCCACCGCCCCTTGCGGCGTGCCCTGCTTCGTCTCCCTCCACTCGCCGTCTTCCGACACCCCCGCCTTCAACCATTTACGGATCAGGCGCAGAATGCGGCGGTCGGCGATTTCGTGCTCCAGGAATTTCAGCAAACATTCGTGGTCGATATGATCAAAAAACCCTCGAATATCCGCGTCCAGTACCCAGCTCACCCGTTGCCTGCTGATCCCCACCGCTAGCGCATCCAGCGCATCATGTGCGCTGCGCCGCGGCCGAAATCCGTACGAGAATCCCAGGAACCGTTCCTCATAAATGCAATTGAGAACCGTCACCACCGCCTGCTGGACGATCTTGTCCTCCAGCGCGGCGATGCCCAGCGGACGCTGCCGCCCGTCGGGCTTGAGAAGGTACATCCGGCGCGAAGGTTGGGCGCGATACGCCCCCCGTTGCAGGCGGCTGTCGAGATCCACTAACCGATCCTCCAGTCCGCTCTCGTACTCACGCCAGCTCACTCCGTCGACTCCTGCCGCCGCCTGCCTCTTTAAGGCGTAAAAGCTGCTGCGCAGAAGCTCCGGCGTGAGATGATGCAACAGCGAGGTGAACTTCCCCGTTGTCTTCCGTCGTGCTGCTTGCCGCACGCCCTCCAGCCCCTGGGACACGGCTGCCCGCTGCTGCGCGCGGCCCGTGCGTGGCCGTGGGACGTTCTCCTTGGCGCGGGTGCTTCCCTCCCGACTCTCCGCTGGCGGCGTGCCGCTTTTGTTCGAATCGTTCATCGGTACTACCTCCCGCTCCGACTCCTCGGCGACGTACGCATGGGGCGTGCGGCTGGCGCCTTCCCCCACCGGCCTGCCACTTCGCGGCAGGCGTCGCCGACGTCTCCCGGTTCTCGTGCGAGGAGTTTCCTGACGTGCACGGGTTCTGCGACCGCGCCGGGTTCTCGCGCCGCTCGCGATTGCGCGACGGTTGATATGGCCTTCCCTTTCTGTCCACAAGGTCGGCACCCGAAAAGAGGTATTTCGCGGCTCGATAGGCGGCCCGCCAGTGCCCCTGTCAACGCTTCACCCGCGCTGTCGCCAGCGCCGGCGCATGACTCGAGGTCAGCGTAGTTCGCTAAACTTTCACTGTGGGGCTCTTGCATCCCCAACTCCCCGCCGGTTTATCCCGGCGCTTTCGGACAGCCACAGATTTCGCATTCCACTGGTGTTGAAAATAAGGCGGTTTCGGCGAGCGGAAATCAGTGGCAGTCCCTCTTTTTCGCCCGCACACATTTCCGCCACGGACTGCTATCGCGCTCTCAAAACATATAGCGCAACGAAAACTGAATGAAGCGGGGATCAAAGGTCTCGAGCACCCGGCCGAAGTTCACCGACCCGATGTCGCCCACCGGGTTTCGAAACTGGGCCTGATTGAAGAGATTGAAAAACTCGGCGCGGAATTCCAAGCTCTGGCTTTCGGTGATTTTCGTGCGCTTGAAAGCGGCAAACTGCCAGTTGACGAATCCGGGACCGCGCAAGACGTTGCGCCCGAAGTTGCCGTGGCGCCCCGCTCCCAGCTCGTAAACCGGCGCCGAGCCCACGCGGCGGAAATGCGGGTTGGCGCCGGCGGTGGGCGTCCCGCCGCCCGTGCCGTCGAACCAGGAATTCGGCCGGCCGGGAACGGCATTCGTCGAGCGAGGGTCGTGGAAGGAGATATCGCCCCCGATATAGTCGGGTGTTCCCACGAAGAAGACGCTGCAGAGGCAGCGGTCTTCGCTCTCAAGCACGTTGAATGCAGCGCCGCTACGTAACATAGTCATCCCCGACACCCCCCAGCCGCCCAAGAGCTTGCCCAACGGCCCCGTCTGCGCTTTGTGCCCAGGGAGTTCATAAACATAGGTGCCCACATAGACGTGACGCCGATCGTGATCAGCGTGGCCCCGGCGGGAGCGCCCGTCATCGGGCCGCTCACGCGTCGCCTGATCCGATGCCGAGTCGATGGCGTGGGACCAAGTGTAGGCGTGGGTCATTTGAAACCCTCTCGAGAATCGCTTGGTGAGGTTGGTCTGCAAGCTGTTGTAGTTGGAGTTGCGGTCGTTACTATAAATCGGAATCTCACTGAACGGGTTGGCTCCAAACTGCTCGATCCAAGGGTGGCCCTGATTCAAGACCCGGCGGGCCTCGGTGTTGCCCACGTTGGCGCCCGGGCCGGGCACGGCCGGGTTGGCCTCCCGCAAGCTGTAGAGCTTGACTCCGTTGGATCCCACATAGCCGACCTTCAACAGCCAGTTGGGCAGCAGCTCGTATTGCACTTGCAAGCTCCATTGCTGAGTGTAAGGCGTAGTCAGATTGCGGTCCATTCCCCAGAAGGTGATTGGGGCCAGCGAAGCGAAATCAAAACTCCCGCCCGGCTCGGGCGGAACGTGCGGGAAGGGTTGCGGCCCGGGAGTGAAGAGCGAGCCCTCCCAGGGGTTGGCAATCTCCGTAAAGAGGACACGCTTATTAATGGTGTAGGGGGCCGTCCTTGTCCTGTTGAATTCCAGGTCGTAGTCGGCCAGGGCGTAGAACAAACCGTAGCCGCCGCGCACGGCGAGTCGCCCGTTGCCGAGAAGGTCCCAGGCAAGACCAAAACGCGGCCCGAAATTATTCCAGTCCTCGTCGTAGGTGGAGCGCGAAATCCCCTCGTCGCCGGGGTAGACCAAACCCGCCGGCGCATCGGGGAAAATGACGGACTGCTGCCCCGGCCGCAGGGCGCTCACACGATCCCCGGTCTCCGTTAGGGCTTTGTTGAATTCCCAGCGCAGCCCCAGATTGAAGGTCAGATTACTCTTGACCTTCCAGTCACCCTGCAGAAACAGGTTCGTGGAGGACGTGCGGCCTTCAACCACGGCCGCCGACCCCTGCTGATAGAGCGTCGTAAAGCCGCCGGCCAAGTCGTTCAATGCGGGAGAAAGTCCCTCAATCGGGGGAACGAGGCCGTTTGCGGTGCCGCTGCCGTCGAAAACAAACAACCCGTTGTTGAGTAAGGAAGTCGCCCGATCCAGCGGCCCTCGATGTGAAGTTGCCGCCGAATTTGAGGGCGTGCCGGCCGCGGGTCCAACTGACATTGTCGATGAATTGCAGCGTGGTCTCGTCGGCCACGATGGGAAGCCCTAAGTCTCCGAACTGACTGAAGCCCAGGATGATGACCAGCGGCGCTGATGCCTTGTCGGGAAGGTCGGGAACGATGCCGTCCAGCCCCAAACTGCTCGGCGGGACCGGGTTGACGGGATTAAAGATATTCGAGTTTACACGCTGGAGCGCTACGCGGAACTCGTGAAACAGATTGGGGCCGAACGAGTGCGTGTCCCGCACGATCAGGTTTTGGGTTCGAATCTCGTCGGACCATTCGAAACCCGGCACGGATATCGTGTCGCCAACTCCGAACGAAGGACTGATTCCTGCCGAATCTTCGCGAAAATATGTGACCGCCAGTCGATTCGCCGCACTGAAATGATGATCGATCTTGAACAGGACCTGGTCGCGATCGAGGTCGCTTTGTAGGTTGCTGAAGAGGGTGTTACCTTCGGTGGCGCTCGGCAGCAGCCCAATCAGCGCCCGGGCTTGTGGTGTTCCCGACGCCTCGATCGCTTGGCGTTCGCCGGCGTTGGGAACGGTTGCCGACCGGGATATTTCCGTGCGCCGCCGGAACCCCAGGTAGGACGCGAAGAAGAATGTCTTGTTGGGCTGGATCGGTCCGCCCAGATTCACATCAAAGTCGTTGCTGTTGTAGTGAGGCTTGCGGGGCAGTCCGGAGGCGAAGTTCTCGGCCGTGCCGCCCGGCGCCGACTTCTGAAAGAAAGGAACGGCGTTCAGGCGCCGGTTACGCCAGACTTCGCTCGCCATGCCGTGGAAGCGGTTGCCGCCTGACTTCGTCGTCAGGATCAAGGTTCCGCCGGGGCTTCTGCCGTATTCGGCCTTGGCGGGACCCGTGACGAGGCGGAACTCCTCGACGGCATTGGGTGAAATACGCGCGGCTGTCCCCGCAAACGCACTGTGGGCCGACAAATTCGTGGTCGCCCCATCGAGCACAAAGTGATTCTGCCGAGCCCGTTGGCCGTTGACCGCAATGCCCGAAGCTATTCCGGCGTCGGCCGGCGTGGTGCCGGGCTGGGTGAAGGCCAGCGCGAGCACATTGCGGCCGCCGCGGGTCGAAAGTACGGGCAGCCGCGCGATGTCGCGCATCACCTTGCCCAGTTGAGCGTCCTCGGTATTTGCCTCGCCGGCGGTGTGCTCGATGGTTATCGAGACGGTCTCGGCCCCGATTTCCAGCTTGACGTCGAGGCGCAGATTGTCGGCCAGACTGAGACGCTGCGCGGAGACTCGCGTCGTCTGAAAACCGGTCGCTTCGACCTCGATGAAATATTCCCCCGGCAACAGATTGGGCAGGCGGTAGAAGCCGGCGTCGTCGGTCGCGGCGCCGTCAACCGCCTCGGTTGCCGCGTTGATCGCCCGCACGCTCGCGCCGACAATGACGGCGTCGCTGGGGTCGGTGACGCGCCCTACGATGGCCCCGGTAATGCTCTGGGCCGCCGCCGGGGGCAGGGCTGTGCCTAGCGCGCAGGCTAGCAGCCCGTGGTAAAAGTACAAAAATATATAAAGTACTTGACAATAAAAACAGATTGGTGTATAATTGTTTCATGGCAATGGGACGACGCAACCAGCGGCAGCGCCAGAAAGGGCTGTGGGTCGCCGCCGCGGATCTGCCACACACAGCGGCCCATCCGTTTTATCGCAGGCTCAACGAGCTGCTCGACGAGCACGGCTTCGACGACTTCGCCGAACAGCGCTGCGAGAAGTTCTAGGCGGCGCACATGGGCCGTCCCTCGCTGACGCCCGGCAGCTACTTCCGCTGCCTGCTGATCGGCTACCTCGAAGGCATCGACAGCGAGCGCGGCATCGCTTGGCGCCTGGCCGATTCGATCTCGTTGCGGCGCTTTCTCGCCATCGAGCTCGACGAATCCACGCCCGATCATTCGACGATCTCGCGCAGCCGCCGCCTGATCGACGTCGAAACGCACCGCCAAGTGTTCACCTGGGTGCTGCAATTGCTCGCCCAGCAGGGGCTGTTGAAAGGCGCTACGATTGCGGTCGATGCCACCACGCTGGAGGCCAACGCGGCCTTGCGCTCGATCGTGCGGCGCGACAGCGGCGAGAGCTACGAAGAGTTTCTCAAGGGGCTGGCGGCGGAGTCGGGGATCGAGACGCCGACTCGCGAGCAGCTGGCCAAGCTGGACAAAAAGCGCAAAAACAAAGGGTCCAGCAAGGATTGGACGAATCCGCATGACCCCGACGCCAAGATCACAAAAATGAAAGACGGGCGCACGCACTTGGCGCACAAGGCCGAGCACGCCGTGGATCTGGAGACGGGCGCGCTGCTGGCGCTGACCGTGCAAGGCGCCGATCTGGGCGACACGAGCACCGTGTCCGAGACGATTAGCGCGGCCGCGGAGCAAGTCGCTGCGGTCGCCCAAGACCAGCAGGCGAACGAGCAACTGTCTCCCCAAGGGCTGCAAGAAGTGGTGGCCGACAAGGGCTATCACAGCAACGACGTGCTGACGGACCTGACGGCGCTGGAGCTGCGTTCTTACATCAATGAACCGGACCGCGGGCGGCGCAACTGGTGCGGCAAGCGGCGGCAGCAACAAGCGGTGTATGGCAACCGGCGACGGATGCGCGGCGAGCGGGGCAAACAACTGTCACGGTTGCGCAGCGAGCGGGTGGAACGCAGTTTTGCTCACTTATATGAGACCGGCCGGATGCGGCGGACGCACTTGCGCGGCCACGAAAATATCTTGAAACGGCTGCTGATTCACGGCGGCGCGTTCAACTTGTCGCTGCTGCTGAGGAAGGAGCTGGGAGCGGGCACGCCGCGCGGGCTGGCGGAAGCGAAAAAGGCCTTCGATTGGCTCTGGGAGGCCGTCAGGCGGCTGTTATCGGCCCGCCGAACGCGGTGGTTTCGGCTGTGGCCGCGCCCGGCGAACGGCTCCTTCCGGCTCGACTCGCCACTCTGCGTCTTCCGGCTCGCTCGCGCCGCCTGAAAACGGCCACATTTACCACGGGCTGCTAGGGTCAGGATCGTGGATGAGATACGCATGGTTATCCGCCTTCCTTGCAACCGCACGCCGCGCTTTCGGTCTGAACGGCTATTTCCCGCCGCCCTTTCAGGGCTCGACCCCGTTCGATGCGGTACCTAGGGTTCCGCCTTTGGCTCCACCCTAGCAGCCCGTGGTAAAAGTACAAAAATATATCAAATACTTTACAATGAAAACATCTTGGTGTATAATTGTTTTATGGCAATGGGACGACGCAACCAGCGGCAGCGCCAGAAAGGGCTGTGGGTCGCCGCCGCGGATCTGCCCCAGACTGCGGCCCACCCGTTTTATCACAGGCTCAACGAGCTGCTCGACGAGCACGGCTTCGACGACTTCGCCGAACAGCGCTGCGAGAAGTTCTACGCGGCGCACATGGGCCGTCCCTCGCTGACGCCCGGCAGCTATTTCCGCTGCCTGCTGATCGGCTACCTCGAAGGCATCGACAGCGAGCGCGGCATCGCTTGGCGCCTGGCCGATTCGATCTCGCTGCGGCGCTTTCTCGCCATCGAGCTCGACGAATCCACGCCCGATCATTCGACGATCTCGCGCAGCCGCCGCCTGATCGACGTCGAAACGCACCGCCAAGTGTTCACCTGGGTGCTGCAATTGCTCGCCCAGCAGATCTTGCCATATGGCACGCCGCTGGGGGTGCTTGAGGGCGGGCGGCTTAGGTTTATCGCTTTTCGGCCAGGATGGCAGCCTCGCTTTGGGGAGGGCGTGGCAAGCTCCCAGGACCATCGACTGGACCACCGCCACGCCCCCATCCCGGCATCGGCTGCGGCGCTCGGGTTGCTCCTCAGCAGAGCCCTATCCTCCGAACCAACATGTTCTATTCTCCTCTTATCCGGCGCTATGTCAAGCTTCATTTTTTCTCCTCCGGCTGCTGCCCTTGTTTCTTCTCCCCTCGCAGCTGTTCGTCAATCGAGCGGTACTCGGCGACCAACGCCCGGCTGCAGCCTAGCACGTAGGCCGTCTCCGCCTCGCTGAAGTCCTGCTGCCGGCAGTGCCGCACACGATCGAACTGCCCCAGATAACGATCCACCGCCTCGATGCTGTGGTAGGTCTCCCGCGCCACCTGCTCGCTCGTCTTGCCTTCGCCATAACGCTTCCAGCAGATCAACCGCTTATGCGTCAACCCGGTTCCCACATCGTGCAGCGTCGCCCGCCGCGGCACCAGGCAGTCATGATTCCTCTCGTAGGCGGCCAACACCTGGGCCACCTGAGAGTCCGACCTGCCCAGTAATACGGCCAGATCGCAATTGCTCAGCAAGCCGCCCTGCTTGTGGGCTTGGCGGCACAGCCGCAGACAGCGCCGCAGCAAGCGCTCGTTCACCTTCTCCCGCTGCAGGATCGCTGCGATGTCGTCGCCCGTCACCAGCTCCAGCAGCAGCGGAACCAGTTGCATCTTAGAGAGCGGTTTGTGCCACCCGGGACGGTCCTCGAGCGCGATGCCCATCCACAACACTTGCCCATGTTGCACCGCCTCGCGGGAGCGAATGTGCTCAAAGACGACCACCAGGATGCGCTCGGCGCTGAGCCGCAACATGCGCTCTCCTCCCAACTGCGGAAAGTCCTTCGCCAAGCAGCCCAACAAGGCGCTGAGCAGCGTTTTGCGGGCCAGCGGGCCGTATTTCTTGCGCACGAAATCAGCTTGAGCGCCCATGGCAATCCCCCCGAAGTTTTTTTTCTCCCGAGGCCCGCCCGATCCCCAGTAACTCCTCGATGTGATAGCTCCACAGCTTGTCGCGGGGGCATTGCTCGAGCAGTTCGAGATAGCGCCCCACCAGCCCCCGTCCGCGGCGCAGCAGAAAAGCGATCTGGGGGGCTTCCATCCCTTTGCGGTGCAGCTGGGCGCAGCGCGTGAACGTCCCCAGATAGTTCGCCACCGCCTCGGGAGAATGGCGCAGAATCTGGCAGATCTCGGTGGTGGTTTTGCCTTCCAGCGCCAGCCGGATGACCTCCACCCGGTGCGTCAGCACAGGGCCGATATCGTGCAGGGTGCTGCGCAGCGGCAGCGGCCGCTCGTCGTGGGCCCGCCGCCAGGCGAGGTCGCGGGAGATGGTGCGCAACCCGACCAGGAAGATGCGGCAGGCCAAGTCCTCGCGCGTCAGCAGCGCTCCTTGCGAGAGGGCTTGCTGGCACAGATCGGGGATGCGCTGGCGGCGGAAGTCCCGCGGCCCGAGCTGCTGCAGCAGGCGGTCGTCGTCGGCGCCGCGATGCAGCGTCAGCGAGACGGTTCGCTTTTGGCAATCCGCCACCGGCTTGCCGGCCGGCTCTTCGGCGGCGAGGGCCACGAGCGTGACTTGGCCGGGCTGCGCGGCGGCGGCGTCGGGACCGTGGAAGAACGGGGCATAGACCTCTTGGACGGCCTCGAGGACGGCCTCGGCTTCAAACGGAGAGCAGGCCAGACCGGCGACGAGGATCTGCCGCAATTGAGCGTCGAGCGTCTTGGCCTCGAGTCTTTCGATCTGTTCTTGTTCCGCATGCCGCACGCCCATGGCCCTGCCTCCTTGCCCTTGCACTCGCCTCCTACAATAGGAGGTGTGCCATATGGCAAGAAGGTAGGGGCGACAGGAACGACTCACCGCCATAAGAAACGCTCCTTATATTCCAGTTTATTCCGCTTCAGCAATGAGAGAAATTCATCCTTGAACGGAATTCGTCTGTGGTGTTCCTCCTGGTTGGCTATGTATTCTCTGACGCGGGCGACGTTGGATTGGCTTACGCTGAAAGCCGCGTAGCCCGGTTGCCAGGCGAAGTCCTGAGCCCCTTGCCGCATCCAATGAGACGACTTGGCCTTGATCCGTCGCATAGCGTCGGCGAGCGTCACGGTGGAAGGAAGCGTCAACAGCATGTGAACGTGATCGGCCACGCCGTTTACAATGAGCGGCTCTCCGCCTAGACTTCGTAAAATGCCGCCGAGATAGGCGAATAACCGGGAACGAATTGGCTCCTTAAGCAAGGGCGCCCGGTCCTTCGTCGAGAACACGACGTAGACCAAGATTCGATGGAGCGTTTGCGCCATGATCTCCTGCCGCCCTTTCAGGGCTCAACTTTGTTTCTGTCTTTACCTAGCCCGACTTTCGCAAATTTGAAGCGATAGAGCCAGCCGACGAGCCTTCTACGCCTTTGGGGACGCACTTTTCGCTTGCCATTTCTGCTCGGATGTGGCTAGATGAAAGAATGAATATATTCGAGCGCGAAGTGGGAGGCCGGAGGTATCGCATCGCTTCCCAATCGCTGTGGGATTCCGCTCGGCAGCGGCCGTTTGCGCGTCAGGCTGTGTTAGGTCCGGCAGACCCGCCACCGCTGGCCGACTTGGGATTGACGCGCACCGTCGGGACGCGACGGGTCGGTGACGCGGGCGCTTTGGTCTGGGTGGCCGAGCAACTGGACTTGATCAAGCTCATCGACCAAGCGTGTGGTGTCACGGTGCCGGCCGGCGGTCCGACGATGGGCGAGATGGTGCTCGCCGTAGCTGTACAGCGAGCCTGTGCGCCGGCGGCCAAATGCCATTTGGCGGCTTTCTTGGAATCGTGTGTGCCGCGGCTGTCCTGCCTGCGCAGCTCGGCATTCAGCGGGCAAGCCTTTCAGCGGCTGGCCGCGCAGGTCAGCGACGAGCAACTCGAGAAGGCGCAGATCGAGATCGCCCGCGCGGCCGTCCGCGGCTTCGAGTTGTCGGCGGACGTGCTGGCCTTCGACACAACCAATTTTGACAGGCACATCGCGACCACCACGCCAGGAGAACTGGCGCGGCGCGGCCACGCCAAGAGCAAGCGCAGAGATCTGCGCGTGGTGGGACTGGCGGCGCTGGTGAGCGAGACGGGGCATGTGCCGCTGCTGCACCGCAGCTACCCCGGCAACGGATCGGAGCAGTCCGTGCTGGCTGCCTGCTGGGATGCCCTGGGCAAGCTGCACGATGCTTTGGACGAGGGGGAGCAACGCAGCCCTCCCGCCTGCCGCACCCTGGTGCGCGACGGCGGCTCGTGGAGTCCTCCACAACTGGAACTCGACCTGGACACCGAAGGCTACTACAGCCTGATCTCGCTGCCGCTGAGTCATGGCGCCTCGCAATGGGCCCTGGAGCAGGCCGCCCGGCGAGCAGCGATGAAGCGCCTGGGAGGGAAACTGGGGGACGTGCGGGCGGCGCGGTTGCGGACCCAGGTTGGCGACCTGGAGCGCACTCTGGTGGTGGTGGAGAGTCAGGAACTGCTGCGCGGACAGAAGCGGGGAATCGCGCTGGCGCTACGCCAGGCCAAGGTGGAACTACGCCAACTGGAGCGGCGGGCGGCCAGTGGCCGCATCCAGCGCGAGGCACTCGAGGAGCGGGTCCGCAAGACGCTGCAACGCGAGCGCCTGGCGGAGTTCGTGAGGGCCACGGTGAACCAGAACGGCAAGCAACTATCGCTCGACTGGCATGTCGATGCGGCACGACGGCGCCGGCTGGAGCGCAGGCGTCTGGGCCGGCGCGTGTTGTGCACCGACCGTCATGTCTGGAGCAGCGGCCGAATCGTGTACGCTTTCCGGGGCCAGTGGAAGGTGCAGGAACTGTTCCACCGGGCCAAGCAGGGAGGACTCGTGCCCTGGGGTCCTTCCCACCAATGGGCCGACAGTTCGTTGCGCTTGCACACGTTCGCCACCGTGATCGGCCTGACGCTGGTCAGCCTGGTTTGCTTGGCGCTGGGCACGCGGCAGTCGGCGCTGAGCATGATGAAGACACTGGCGGAGGTGAAAGCCACTTTGGTGCGGGTGAGCACCAAGCAGCGTGGTCGCCGTGCCACGGTGATGCTGGCGCCGGATTTGAGCGCCGAGCAACGCCAGGCGGTCAAGATCTTCGAGCTGGAGCGCTGGATGCCGACACTTCTTTCATCTAGGACTCGGGATGTGTCCGGCCCAAGCGTGAGGCCTGCCGCCTGAGCCAAGGAGGCCCGATTTTGCGAAAGTCGGGCTAGCGCGGATGGAGTAGTTCCATTCTCCATGAAATCGGTGCCGTCGGAGCTGCACCTGGGCCATCTGTTCGCCGGACACCTGCACTTTCGTCGGGTAGGCGCCCGTATCGAGTTGGGCCTCGACCTGCAGGCCGCTTTGCGTGGTCGTGGAACCGATCAACTCCACAATCACTTCGTGGCTCGCCAAGCACGGCCGCGTTGTTTTTTCTCCGTTGCTATCGGAACCCCCATCTGGCATAATCTCGGCCATGCCGAAGGGGAAACTCTCGATCCTTGCAAGCCTTGTTTTCGTAGCCGCCGCGATGGCGCAGCCCCGCTACACAATCGATACTTTCGCCGGAATCGTTGCACCTCCCAGGGGCCCTGCCAGCGAAGTATTCCTCGATGCACCCGCCGGCATTGCCCAAGACAGCAGCGGCAATATCTACATCGCGGATTCGCGATTCCACTGGGTGATTCGGGTGGCCCCGAACGGCGACGCGAGCCTGTTTGCCGGCAACGGCCAATTCGGCTTCAGCGGTGACGGGGGCCCAGCCACCGAGGCTCAACTTTGGTCTCCTCAAGATGTTGCGGCGGGACCCGACGGTTCTGTCTATATCGCCGACCGCACAAACAGCCGCATCCGCCGCGTTGCGCCGGATGGGACGATCTCGACTTTTGCCGGCGGGAGGTACGGGCGGCGCCGGAGGGCTGGCTACCGAGGCTTCGACGAGTGTAGTGGGAGCTGTGGCGGTCGACCCCGCCAAGGGGCCGTCTATCTCGGGTCGAGCGTTAGCAGCACGATCTGGCGGGTCGGGGCGGACGGCATCCTAACTGTTTTTGCCGGTGGGAACGGACGGGGGTTTTCAGGAGACGGCGGCCCGGCTGTCGACGCTCAATTCCGGACCGTGCGCCACATCACGGTCGCAATGGAGGGTTCGGTTTACTTTACCGACCACGGCGACAACCGAGTCCGCAAGGTCGATCCGCGGGGTGTCATCACGACAGTGGCCGGCACGGGAGAGCGGGCGTTCATCGGTGACGCTGACACCGATGGCCGGCAGGCTACCCAAGTGGCGCTCGGCCGTCCGAACGGGATCCACGCGGTCACTGACGGCAGCGTTCTGCTCGCCGAAGAGGGTACACGTGTGATCCGGCGCCTCTTGCCTGATGGCACGAACCGCTTGCTGGCGGGAGTCAATTCCGGGATCGGCTCTGGAATCTTCCTGGAGGACGGCCTCAGCCCGCAAGAGACGAAGTTCTCCCTGTTGCAGGACGTGATCGGGCTGATGAGCGGCGAGGTCTGCGTGACGGGCCGGACGATTCCGCGGCTGCGCTGCTTCCCTGGGGATGGGAGCGGCATTGTCTCCGCAAAAGCCGGCGGCAACAATGTCAAGGGCGACGGGGGGCCGGCCCGTCAGGCTCGGCTGTACAGACCGCGAGGAGTCGCCGCGGACACCGCTGGAAACATCTATATCGCCGAGACCGGCAATCAGATCGTCCGAAAGGTCTCGATCGACGGCGCCGTTGCCCGAATCGCCGGGCTGGCGGGCCGGAATGAGGCGCTTTCTCCCGCGCCCAACACACCGGCATTGAGCGCGCCCGTGGGCCAGGTGGAGTCGGTCGCGGTCGATCAAGCAGGCAACGTGTATGTCGATGGGCTGGTCTCCGTACAAGTTGTGACGCCGGAAGGCACGTTGAACACCATCGAGCTCAAGGACCCGGCGAACATGCGGATCTTCGTCAACAACGTCTATGCCGACCCACAGGGCGTCGTGTACTTCACCGAAGTCGCGAGCCATCGCGTGATGAAGCTCGAGAACGGCCAATTGACGACTATAGCCGGCAACGGCACTCGCGGTTTCGGGGGAGACGGCGGACCCGCGGTGAACGCCCAGCTCCGTGAACCGGAAGGGCTCGTCCGTGATGGGGACGGGAACATCTACGTCGCTGACAATGGGAATCGCCGCATTCGCAAGATCAGCAGTGAGGGGATCATCACGACCGTGGCCGGCGGAGGTAATGACGTCCTGTCCAATGGCGTGCCCGCGACTAGCGTGCGGTTCAGCGAACCGAGCGACGCAGCGATTGGCCCCGATGACGCGCTGTACATCTCCGACGGCGCCCGGGACGTAATCCTTCGCGTAGAGAACGCTCCGGCCGCCGCTCTCGGCCAGTCCGGAAAGAGACAGGGCATTCTTCCGGGGGCGACGATCAACATCATCGCGGGCACGCTCAACCTCAACGCTTTCTCGGGAGGGCCGTCACAGATCAACTTCCTCGTTCCGTCCGGGACGGGGCAGTGAGCACGGTAGGACTGGATGAGCAAAAGGTGCGAGCGTACATTCGGACGCAGGAGGACGAGGAGAAGCGGCAGGAGCAACTCCAACTGCGGGGCCTTTAGGCTCCTTCACACGGTGCAGGCCCCTTTGGAGGGGCCTTCATCAAACCGCCCGCTCAGCGGGCGGTAGATGATTCCGGGTCATCGAGCAACTCGTCGGCTTGCCGCATCCAGGGCTGCCAGCAGTCATCGACCGAGTCGCGAAACCACATCTCGGCCAAGGTGCGCTGGCGGTAGCGTCGGCTAGTCACGGTTTCTCCGCTTGGCGGCCTTGGCGGCTTGGATGCGGCGGCGCAGCTGCTGGCGATTGAGCGCGGCGAGTTCGCAGCTCAGCTCCCAAAAGCGCGCCCAGGCAGCATGCGCCTGGCGGGCCGAATCGGCCTGCTGGGCCGGCACATAGAGCGAACGGCTTTTGCCCTCGCTGCGGAAAGTGAGATACAGATGCGGCCCATGGCGGCGAGCCGGATCGCGCTGGCAGGCGCAGTGGGGCTGACCGCAGCGGCGGGTGGTTTCCGACAAACCGCCCTGGACCATGGTGGCGGCGGCGGCGAGGAGTTGTTCGAGCAGTTTTTTCTTACTCATGGTCGTGCTCCTGGCCGGGTCTCTGTCCTAATCATTAATATATCTTAGGATACCATGAACCCGAGGCGTCTTTCAAGAGAAAAATGACATTTTTAGAAAAATGTTTCAGCCGGAGAAAAGGGGCCGCGGCGAGGCTGAAGCGTCGTCAAACGGCGTTGTTGCAGCAACCGCTCCGGCTGCTGACACGAACCGAACGACGTAGCCTTCCCTTTTTGCGCCGGAAAGTAGCTAGGAACTTGAGCGCGACGGCACGCTTGAGCTTCGTATCCTCGCCTTTATAGACCACACCCAATCTCCATGGACCACGACCGCCCACGTAGAGGAAGTGTTGGCCGCCGGGCAGGAAATGCGGGTGTCGATGGGTAGCCTCTCGTGTCGATCCATCGAGGACGGTGACGGGAGTGGGTTCCCCTCCCGCATCCGAAACCTGGTAGAGCTGGCTATTCACTGACGGTGTGAAGACAATGACCCCCTCACCCTCGGTCGAACCTCTGGCCCAAGTCCCGGCTAGCTAGCCCGTTGGGTGCGTCGCACAGCGTCTGAGGAGGACCTCCGGAAGCATTAATCTTCTTGAGCCTTGACGTCAGCGAAAAACCCTAGGAACCGGCTGTCCGGCGACCAGAACAGGTTACGGGCACCTGCGGTTCCCGTCAAAGGCCGTGCTTGGAGCGAGTCGAGAGAACGAATCCAGAGGCGCTGCAGACCGTCACTCGACGCGCCGACGAAAGCCAGGTGACGCCCATCGGGGGAGATCTCCCCTGTCCGTACGCTAAACCGGACTCCTTCGGGTTCCTGGATGAGGAACCTGGCAGTCTCGATTTGTGGAGCAGGTTGATTGAAGTGAACAACCGCCAGTGTGATGGCGGCTAGGGCAAGCAAAACGGTTGCTGCGGCCCAAGCGACACGTTCGCGGGTGAGGCCGGGTCTGAGATGCGCCGGAAGCGCGACATGTCGCTCCCGCACATCCGACACCTCGGCGTCGGACCGATGGCTTGGACCGAGGGGAGCATCGGTCCAAGCCGGGGGCACAGGCAATCCGCCCTGTGCTTGGCCCGACACGATTGTCGTTTGGCCCACCGGGGGCACAACACGCGCCGCTGCATCGCTAGGACCGGCAGGAGTACCCGCGCCTGCGGCAGCACCTGTGCGCAGGATCGCCGATTTCTCTCTTCAGCGAGCGGATCGCCACTCTCGTCCAGGTTGACTGTCGCCGTCAAGAACAAGTCTTCGACTTGTGTCCAGTCCCTGGGAAGAATGAAGTTTGCCGACAACCCGCGGTGTTTCCGCAGAAACTCCATACGCGCGTCCGGGCCGGCTGTCCCCCCCGGGAACCGCGTGAACACGCCCAGCAAGGGACCATCCTGCCCCGCCTGGCCCCGCAGGTTGACCGGCCGACCTTCTTTTCGGGTCCTCCGATCGCAACATTAGGCACTGGATTTCCCCCGTCACCTACGCCCAGCTCTTTGAGTTTCTGGATTTGCTGGCGACCCGCGCGGAGCCATTGCGTGAAAAACAGCAAGCCGCCCCGGGTGAGTTTTCCGTATCAGCGGAATGGTCCGAAGCGGCGGCAGCGCTCCAATTCTGTACGTTTGTTCATCGGTGCGTGCTGGGCCCCGTCAGTTTCAGGGGGTATAGCTAACGTCGAGGGGCAACGAAGTTAGGCGGGTAGAAGCCCAGGTCGAACCACAGCGGCCACGTGGAACAGCAGACTGAGCGAATAGGTCCTCCCTGACGGGGAACTGCTAACCGCGATGGCCTTTCACTGCCTCGGAAGTGTTCTGCACCCTGGGTTCCCTCAACCCACAGCGATACCTGGTGATTACAAGGCCTTCCCACCAGCAATCCGGCTCAAAGCCATGAACCTAAAAACGGCGGTTGAATTGGCGGCTCAGGGGGCAAGTGGTTGATACTGTGGGTGATGTCGAAATCACGAGGCGCAATACAGCTTCACCCGCTGGGGGAGCCCCAAAATGCCATCGCAAAGCAGAGCCGTGGCAGCCAGGCGCTGGACACCTACGGCGGCAAGGTGCATCTGCGCTGGGACGCCGGCGCGGCGGTGACCGCCTACGGGCAGATGCCCTACTTCATCGAGTTTCTTAAAACCGCCGGGGTTGTTCAACGACTGGGTCGCCGCTTGTCCGCTCGACTACCGCAGCCCCAACGCGCCGGCGGTGCGCGACGTGTTGGGCGCCCTGCTGCTGAGCCTGCTGGCGGGACATCGCCGCTACGCGCACATCAGCTCGATCCGCGGCGATGGAGTCAACCCGGAATTGCTGGGGATGAGCAAGGTCGTCAGCGAAGACTCGGTTGTTGCTGCCGAGGCTTGCCGCACCAGTTGCGCCGCCCGCGGTCCGGTTCATTGATGTAAGAACGCAGTTCCAGCGCCGTCAGGTCCGTCAGCACGTCGTTGCTGTGATAGCCCTTGTCGGCCACCACTTCTTGCAGCCCTTGGGGAGACAGTTGCTCGTTCGCCTGCTGGTCTTGGGCGACCGCGGCGACTTGCTCCGCGGCCGCGCTAATCGTCTCGGACACGGTGCTCGTGTCGCCCAGATCGGCGCCTTGCACGGTCAGCGCCAGCAGCGCGCCCGTCTCCAGGTCCACGGCGTGCTCGGCCTTGTGCGCCAAGTGCGTGCGCCCGTCTTTCATTTTTGTGATCTTGGCGTCGGGGTCATGCGGATTCGTCCAATCCTTGTTGGACCCTTTGTTTTTGCGCTTTTTGTCCAGCTTGGCCAGCTGCTCGCGAGTCGGCGTCTCGATCCCCGACTCCGCCGCCAGCCCCTTGAGAAACTCTTCGTAGCTCTCGCCGCTGTCGCGCCGCACGATCGAGCGCAAGGCCGCGTTGGCCTCCAGCGTGGTGGCATCGACCGCAATCGTAGCGCCTTTCAACAGCCCCTGCTGGGCGAGCAATTGCAGCACCCAGGTGAACACTTGGCGGTGCGTTTCGACGTCGATCAGGCGGCGGCTGCGCGAGATCGTCGAATGATCGGGCGTGGATTCGTCGAGCTCGATGGCGAGAAAGCGCCGCAGCGAGATCGAATCGGCCAGGCGCCAAGCGATGCCGCGCTCGCTGTCGATGCCTTCGAGGTAGCCGATCAGCAGGCAGCGGAAATAGCTGCCGGGCGTCAGCGAGGGACGGCCCATGTGCGCCGCGTAGAACTTCTCGCAGCGCTGTTCGGCGAAGTCGTCGAAGCCGTGCTCGTCGAGCAGCTCGTTGAGCCTGTGATAAAACGGGTGGGCCGCTGTGTGTGGCAGATCCGCGGCGGCGACCCACAGCCCTTTCTGGCGCTGCCGCTGGTTGCGTCGTCCCATTGCATAAAACAATTATACACCAATCTGTTTTTATTGTCAAGTACTTTATATATTTTTGTACTTTTACCACGGGCTGCTAGAGCACGGCCTGCTGACGTTCGCCCTCGAAAGGCAGGCGGCCGGTGACCATCTCATAGATGACGACGCCGAGCGACCAGATGTCGGTGCGGCGGTCTGTCGGCAGGCGCTGGGATTGCTCGGGCGACAGCTCATGGAGCGTCCCTCTCTGGAATTGGCCGATCTGGTCCGCGCCGCGGGAGAGCGTTTCATCGAGACGAGTCGCGGCTGGCTCAGCGGGCAGCATCTCAAAGTGCTGTCGGCGATTGAGCGTTGCCGCACCGCCGCGCTGGGCGGCCATCGCGATGAGTGCTCCGACTGCGGCCATCGTCCCCCCATCTCCTACAACTCCTGCCGCGATCGGCACTGTCCGAAGTGTCATCACCACGACCGCTCGATGCCGCTGACCTTGAAGGCGGAGCCGTCTTTGCGGAGATAGACGAGGACGGTCTTGTTGTCGTCCTCTGCCTGGATTTTGGCGGCAAAGAAGGAGCCGTTCGCGGCGCCAAGAGCTGGGTCCGGTAAGCGAAAACCCGCGGCTCCGGCAATGGGGGCGTGCTCTTCCGAGTTGTTGTCGAAGCTGGACCATTGGACCTGGTAGTTGCGATTGCCGGTCAATCCATATTTGGTTTGAAGATCTTCGAATTCCAGCCGGCTTTGGCTGACTTTGAAGCTGTCGAGGGGAAGCACTTTGGCGAAATAGACTTCGCCGATCTTGTCGCGGCGCTTGATCAGATAGTCCGTCAGCAGGTCCTCGGCGTAGGGATCAGTAAACTTTGCTTCTTTCACAATCGCGGAGATAGCTGCGTCGCTGAACGCCATCACCTTTTTCGCGGCCCAAAACTCGTCCGCGGGCAGGCGGTTCTGGAAAGCAGGGTTGGGATAGTTGGGTTTCCACTGCTCGGGCTCAAAGCTGGGGTACTCGATCAATCCCAGCGCCGGATGCTTGATGTAGCGGTCGCGCATCCAGCGGGGTGACCAAATCCCCAAGGTGGCGATCTGGGCGAGGGCTGGTTTGAACTCCCAAAAATAGGCATTTCCGTCGCGCGCCGTGTTCGAGATGACGCTGGCGCTGCCGAACATCGCTCCGAAATCAATCAGGTGGTGCTTGACGAAGCTAATGCCATTCTCTTCCACAAGCAGATCAATGTTATTGATGGCACGCGAGTCGTTGTGATTGAGCCAAGCCGAAAAGACGAAAAGCCCGCGCAGATCACGGCGATGCTCGTGGGCGACGATGTCGTTGAAATCGTCCGATCGAGTGCCGTAATAGCGAAATTCTCCCAAGAACCTGCCCTCGAGGAACCGGCTCGCGACCGCCCGAAACCGCCCCTGGTCATCTTGAGCTACTTTCTCTCTGAGCAGGATCAGGTCCCGCCTCGTCATCGGGCGGTCCCGGCCTGAAGCCGGATCGAACACCGTCACCATCTCGCCCATGGCCAGTTGGTCCAGCGTGAAATGAACGATGTAGTTTTCCGGTACGTTGTAGCCAAGCGCGTGGAAAAACTTCGCCCCGATCACGTCCGAGGCCGTGGACATCTCCGGGTTTGTCAGCGGATCGAGTTTCAGCTGATACAACTGCCCGGTCGAGTCCCGAATGCGAAATCCAGGCGAGACGCCGCTGGTCTTGGCGCCGACGATCGTCCATGTCCTTTCCATGGACGGAGGCCGATCGGCGCCGGGGCCACGGACCAGCTCTTCAATACTCATGGGCCTGGAGCCGATCCGATTCGTGAACCAAGCCGGGTCGTTTGGCACTTCTCCTAGGGTGTTGATGGCCTGCGAGGGAATGAGCGCCGCCGCTCCCCGCCCCTTTTCCTTCTTTGGCTGCCTTTCCCCCGGCTCTCCGAACGTGTTTTCGAATAGGTCATAGACGTCATTCAATTTCCGGGTCTTTAACTCCTTGACCGGAAGAGGAGCGGGCATCTCTTCGAGCGGGTCATCGGCGTAGAACCTCTCAGCGCTCAGCAACACAGCGAGCTGCAAAGCGAGGATTGTCACCCTGGCCGGCAGCGAAGATCTCCAGCGCCGGAAAACCGTGTTCATCATCACAAGGATGCCCTCCAGCCCATCAGAACACATTCTCGAACTTCAGCCAGATTTGAGCCCCTTCGTGGCTGAAGCCGACATCGATGCGCAAGAAAACGCTGTTCTGCACATTGAAACGAAAACCGACGCCTGCTGATGCCTCCAGATCGTGGAAGTTGACCTGGGAACGTCTCGGAACCACTTTGCCCGCGTCAAAGAACAAAGCCATGTCGAGGCCCGAAAAGGCCTCCCAGCGATACTCGGCATTGGCAAGGATCAGGTTGTTGTCATAAAAACGGTACGCCCGAAACCCGCGCAAGTCGTTCGAGCCGCCCAGAACTGGCTGAATATAAAAAGGGACCGTCTGGTTGGGGTTTTCGAAACTGAAGACGGCCATGGTCCGCAGCGCAATCACGCGGCGTTTGTTCAAGAACGGGAAGTATTGCTGGACTTCCAGGTGCAGACTCCGGAAGTCGTGCATGCTCCGATCGCGGTCGTTGTAGTAGGTGAATTTTGCGACATAGTGGCCGCCCGAGCGCGGCCCCAGCGGGTTGTCCCGGTAATCGTACTGCACGAAGAATCCGCCCCGCAAGTAATCGGTCTGATCGTCCACGCCTGGGGTTAATTGAGGAGAAAACAGCTCGGCGGTTTGAGGAAGAACGTTATTATTGCCCGGTCCGGTATTGACCTCGAGAAAGCCGCCCGTCACACCCAGGCTCAGCGGACGTGAGAATCTGTATTTGAATGGACGGTAACCAACCATGAAGTCGGCGCTGGTATCTTCCAGCCGGAACTGGGAGCGGTCTTCCACGCGAGAATCGGGCCCGGGACCAAAGTACTCCAGCCGCGGCAAGTTGCGGTGCTGGGCCAAGAAATCGACGAAGAACTTGCCGCCGGCGAGCTTCGGCATGGTGGCCTGCAGATCGATCAGAACAGCCCGCGCGCTAGCCACGCGGGCCGATGTCCGAAACTTGAGCGCCCCTGCGGCCAAATCCAAGCGGCTATACTGCGGCCCCAGCGCGAAGCCCTGCCCGGTCGGCATCCCGCCCATGACCAGCGTCAGACCGTGAAATCCCGTGGCAAAGCGCTCCATGATGTGCTTGTCCACGATGTAGTTCAGGCGCGATTCCGCCGTGGACAACTCTTCGGGGGCTGCTTTCGCTGCTTTGGCTCGCCGGGCCTGCTGGATTTCTTCGGCGCGCGAGTTCACCTGGGCGGCCAGGGGCGCGGTAACAGCCAGCAGAACAATCAGCAAAAGCATCTTTAACAATCTTTGTAGTACCTGTATAGTCAAACCTTTGCCGATTGTGGCAGAAATTTCAGACGACCGGACAGAGGCGCGGACGGAAGTCCGCGCTTCATCGGGGTCGTGTCTCCATCCCGTGCACCCCTGTGGATCACTGACGGTTAGCCGCCAAGACGCCGTAAGGCGTAACGTTAACACAGCCTAGGATACGGCGCAAGAAAGAATCAGTAGGGACCCAAGCAAGCACTCCTTGGCGAAGCTCCGCAAACATTTTCCTTGACTCTATAGCCGACTATAGAGTTTATACTTGGAGTATGGAAGCTCATGAACGCAGCAGCAGCACGCCAAGACTGAAGATTGGCGAGGTCGCGAAGCAGGCCGGAATCGGCGTCGAATCACTGCGCTTCTACGAAAGCAGAGGGCTGATCGAACCGATCGGCAGAACGCTCTCGGGGTATCGGCTTTACGACCCCGCCGTCTTCGAGCGGCTGTCCTTTATCAGGAAGTCTCAAGCGGTCGGCTTTTCGCTGGACGAAATCGCCTGGATCATCGCCGAAGCGCGGCAAGGCCGGCGGCCCTGCGCCGAAGTGCGGCAGATGGCTGAGGCCCGCCTTGGGGAGCTCGACCAAAGGTTGGCGGAGCTGGAACGGTATCGCAATGAGCTGCGGGAAACCGTGCGGGCCTGGGAACGCCAGGGCGAGGCCGAGGGGGTCATTTGCGGTCTGATCGAAGGGCTGGAACCAGGCTTGCTCAGCAGGCCGCCTTCACGGCTCGGATCGCATGCCGTGCCAAATCGAATGGCCGGCCGAAGAAAGCGGCAAAACAGGAGTCAGTGATGCCTCAAAATACGACAAGCGTGGACCCGGCGCGTCGCCGAGAAACCGAGTTTCATGTGAACGGTATGACGTGTGAAGGTTGCGTGGCCACGGTTCGCCGAAGCCTCGAATCGCTGCCGGGCGTTGGCGTTTCATCGATCGACCTCGAGACGGGCCGGGCTTCCGTTGAGTTCGACGGCTCGCGGGTTCGGGAGGAAGACCTGGTCGCGGCGGTTCGCGCGGCGGGGTACGATGCCGGCAGCAACGCAACATTGAAGATGTTAGGCAGCTCGCCCAGCCCTGGCAGATCCGCGAGTCATGCGGCCTCCGGCGCGGCTTCGACAACGGAGGACCCGCCGGCCGTTATGGCCGGCCCGTCTCCGCCGGCCCGCCCGGCGCTTGTCACGCTGAGTCCATCTCCAACGGCTCCTCCTTCAACGGTTTCTGGCGCCGCCGCCGGCCCGGCCAAGGCGGATCTGGTGATCACGGGGATGACCTGCGTCGGCTGTGTCCACACGATTGAAAAGCAGTTGAAGGCGCTGCCGGGAGTTTTCAGGGCCAGCGTGAATCTTGCGACGGGAACGGCATCGATTGACTACGCCCCCGGCCAGATCGGAGTGGAGGAGCTTGCGCGCGCGGTCGAGAAGGCCGGCTACGCAGCCCGGGAAACCGGTAAGGCCATGCCGGAAGGCGGCGACGAGCAGGCTGAAGCGCGGCAATGGAAGCGCAAACTCATCGTTTCGGGTGTTTTCACGGCGCCGTTGCTGGTGCTGGCGATGTCTCACGGGACGATCGCTTTTCCGGGCGCTTTTCCGGGGACGGAATGGGTCCAACTGCTTCTGACGTTGCCGGTGATTTTTTACGGAGGCAGCCAGTTCTACCGCTCCGCCTGGGCGTCGGCGAGACACCTGACGGCCGACATGAACACGCTGATCGCGGTGGGAACCGGCTCTGCGTTCCTCTACTCGCTAGCCGCAACCGTTGCGCCGGCTTGGGTCACCGGGACTCAGGCTCCCGGCAGCACGGGCATGCACGCCCCGGTTTATTTCGAAACAGCCGCCGCGATCATTACGCTGATTCTGCTGGGGCGAATGCTCGAGGCGCGGGCGCGCGGGCGCACTTCATCGGCGATACAAAGTCTGTTGAAACTGCAATCGAAAACCGCGCGGGTTGTCCGGGATGGAACCGAGATTGACATCCCGGCAGGGCAGGTCGTGAGCGGTGATGTCGTGGTCGTGCGGCCCGGCGAAAGAGTTGCAGTCGACGGAGTGGTGATCGAGGGGCAGTCGAGCGTGGACGAGTCGATGCTGACCGGAGAGAGTCTCCCGGTTGAAAAGGCCGCCGCCGATCAGGTTTTCGGCGCCACCCTCAACAAGACCGGAAGTTTTCGCTTCAGGGCAGGGAATGTTGGCAGCGAAACCGTGCTGGCGCAAATCATCGACTTAGTCCGGCAGGCACAGCAGTCAAAGGCTCCAATCGCCCGGCTTGCCGACGTCATCAGCGGATACTTCACGCCGGTTGTCATTGTCATCGCAATCGTAACCTTTGCGGCCTGGTTCTTGCTCGCACCGCCGGACATACGGTTGCGCATGGCGCTTCTCAACGCGGTTGGGGTTCTCATCATCGCCTGCCCCTGTGCGATGGGCTTGGCGACGCCAACGGCGGTGATGGTCGGTATTGGACGAGGCGCTGAAAACGGGATTCTAATCAAGAGTGGAGGGGCTCTGGAGATTTCTCACTACGTCGAGACGATCGTCTTCGACAAAACCGGAACCATCACGACAGGGCGTCCATCCGTCACCGACACGGTTACCTTTGGAGGGCTTTCCGAGGACGCCTTCCTCGATGCGGTTGGATCGATCGAACGCCTCTCCGAACACCCGCTGGCCGAAGCCATTGTTGCCGCGGCTTCGTCGCGCAACTTGGCGGCGGGACGCCCCGAATCGTTTCAAGCGCTGGCCGGACATGGCGTGGAAGCGCGGTTCAACGGCAGGGATTGGCTGATCGGCAGTGAGCGCTTACTGCGCGGCCGGCGTATCGAAACCGAACCTGCCCGCGAGATGATTGAAAAGCTGAGCAGCGAGGGAAAGACCGTGATATTGGCCGCCGCCGATGGTGCGCTCGCGGGAGTCGTCGGCGTGGCGGACACCGTCAAACCGGGATCTCGGGAGGCGATTCGGAAACTCCATCAAATGGGCCTCGAAACAGTGATGATCAGCGGTGACAATCAGCGCACCGCCGAGGCTGTCGGCCGCCAAGTCGGGATCACCCGCGTGCTAGGGGAGGTGCTCCCCGACCAGAAAGCAGAGGAAATTCGCAAGCTCCAAGCCGGCGGAATTCAGAGCCCCGGACAGCAGATTCAGAGCCCCGGACGGGAGTCCGGGGTCGAGCCGCCCAGCAGCAACGCGCCGACACCAGCGGCAAAGCCCCGCTCAATGCCACCTGCCCCCCACCGCGTAGCCATGGTCGGCGATGGCATCAACGATGCACCCGCCCTGGCTCAAGCAGACCTCGGAATCGCTCTCGGCGCGGGAACCGATGTTGCGCTCGAGACCGCGGACCTTGTCCTGGTGGGCAACGATTTGCGCGCCGTGCCGGCAGCCATCGAGCTTTCCCGCAAAACCATGCGAACCATCCGCCAGAACCTGTTCTGGGCGTTTGCATACAACATCATCGGGATTCCCATCGCCGCCGGGGTGCTTTACCCCTGGACAGGCTGGCTGCTATCCCCGATCATCGCCTCCGCCGCGATGGCTTTATCGAGTGTTTCCGTCGTGACGAACAGCCTGCGGCTGCGCCGGTTTGGCGGTGGCGTATAGTTTGCAATGCGCCCGTAAGCTGTTCGGGTTGCGCGCGAAGCCACCTTGAAATACCCGTAGCGAGGGGCTCGAAGAGACCCGCGGACTTTTCTTCTTACAAGCGTCGCACAAGCCGCCGCGACATGAGCGGCAAGTATAATCAGGTGGGATGAACGATCAGCTTGGTCGAGACGAGCTGCGGCGGCAGGTCGAAGAGCGCGAGCGCCAGTGGAAAAAGTTCCACGAATGGGAAGCACGGCAACCGCTCGAGCAGCGGGACCCCGCCCGAATTTTGGCCGACGTCGGGACGATCTGGAGCTGGTTGCCGCCCGAGGTTCGCGCCGAAGACCCCGATCCGCAAAAGATCGGTATTCAGAAGATGCGGGCTGCTCTTGCTCACCTGAATTCCCACTATGAATGACCTCGAAGCTGCTGTTGGGCAGGCAGCGGCTGTGTTCGAGTCCTTGACTCAGCGTTTTACCAGCGCAATGATGCGGCAGGGAGCCCCTGATCCTGCGCCAATTTTCATGGGCATGGCGATGATGGTCGAGCCTTGTGCCGGAACCTCATCTGAGAGAGCAACGTTCTCAAGGCAGAGGATCTGAGCTCCCGCCAGGATTCGGTGAGCGCGGAAATCACGGGACATCCCGCGGTCGATGCTCGCCGTGTCAATCCCCGCCATGGTGATGCGGCGGCCGACGAGGGCCTGCGCGGCTTCGGCCGACACACCGGGGAAGTGCAGATTCAAGGTGTCGCCGGGGACGTCACTGCCAAGGTAGCTCTTGGCGTCGGGCCAGCGACTGGCCCAGCCGGTTTTGACGAGAACCGCCGCACCGGGAGGGATCGGTCCGTGTCGGGCTTCATGCCCATCGATGTCGGCAACCGAGAGCAAGTAATCGGGATCGGATTCACATTGAGCCGTCACATCGATCACCACGCCGGGGCCCGCAAGCCGATCGACGGGGATCTCGGCTACCGCCCACTTGCCTTCGGAGAAGTGGATCGGTGCATCGAGGTGGGTCCCTCCATGCTCGCTTCCCGCGAATCGGAAGGAGCTGTACCAGTAGCCGCCCGCGGTGATCCCCCAAGCGGTTCGCTCATGATCAAAGCGGCCTTCGGTCGGCCAATAGAGCGTATCCGCGTCGAAGGTATGGCTCAGGTCGATCATTCGGTAGCCTTCGAAATTCTTTTGGGCTGAGTTTTCTTGGGGCGGAGCCTGGCAGGACGCCAATGAAATCAGAAGTACAAATAGGCCGACGATGCGGGCAGGTTGCATGCCGATTTTCCCTCGTGCGCGGCAGTTAGATAGCCTATCTTACTTCGGCTTGGCTCGGTGGAAGATCATAGGTTGACGCGGCCCAGGGACTGTTGAGACAACCCGAGGACAGCTCCACCAGGCCGGAATAGGAGCGCCAAGCGTTACAGGGAATCGAGAAACGCGAGCAGGGCGGACCGGTCATCCGGCGTCAATTCTTCGAACCGGGCGCGGGCGGCCTCGGCTTCCTCGCCGTGCCGCAGTATGGCTTTTTCGGGCGTTGAAGCGCTGCCGTCATGCAAGAAGGGACGCCTTAGCCGCAAGCCCCAAAGCGCCGGCGTGCGGATCTCGTCGGGGGCGGCGGCTTCCTGCTCGATGTTGTCTCCGGTTCCCACGGCATGGAGCAACAGGTCGGAATAGAGTGGCACGGCCTTTTGATCGAAGAGCGGATTGGAGTTGGGTCCGGTCATCAAGACTGGGACGTGGCATGAGGCGCACCCGGCGGATTCGAATAAGACCTCGCCGCGTTGGACGGTCTCGTCTATCGGGCCGCGTTCGATCGGCGCAAGAAACTTCATGAAGGATTCAAAATTATCAATTCCCCGCAGACCAGTCGAGGGGTCCCGCTCGTCTTCGGGATCGGGGCGCAGGTCGCACAGCTCGAGCGCTTCGGGGTCAACGCCGGGAGCGACCTCATCGGGGAACAGGTCGCTGGTGATGCCCATCTCGTTGAGATACGCGTCGGCCCCGAAAGCCAGCAGGGTGGCCTGTTGCGCCTTCCACCCGAAACGGCCGATTCTCTCGCGGCCCGTCGCAACATCATTGATCATGGCGGCCCGGCCGCTGATGCCGTCGTTGTCCAAATCGTCCGGGTCTTCGAGCGCAAGAAGGGTCTCATCCGAGATCGCTTCGACAAGCCCGGCTCCGAACAGGGGGATCGGGATGCGGCGCGAGATCACATTGGCCTCGGGAGGAATTTTCGGCTGGCACTCGTGGTTGGGGATTGAGAAGAGATGATACAGCGTTCCACCGCCCAGGACGTGAAACTTGCCTTCCGCGTCGAGCCGGCCGGCTCGCACCTCGGAGACCGGGCTGATGCCGCCGATGGCGGGAGAGCTGTGGCAGCCCGAGCACCCGGTTCCATTGAACGCGGGTCCGAGACCTTCCCCGGCGTCCTCGACTTCCGTGAAGTCTTCCAGCCCCAGCCTGAAGAGCTCGAACTCTTCGGCCGTCATGCCGGGCAAGGGGTTGCCAGGCAAAAACTGCCGCTGAGCGGGCAGCACCGAACAGCACAACAACGCGGTGACGAGGATTGCGCCGCAGCCTATTTGTTTTTTGAAGTTGTTCACAGGGTTCCTCTCACTTCACGATGATGGTTCCGCGCATCGTGGTATGGCCGGCTCCGCAGGCCTTGGAGCACTCGAAATCGTAGCGCCCCTTCTTGGTTGCATGGAACACAACCTTGGCCTCGCCCGCTCCGCGCTTGGGAACCACTACGTTGATGCCCGCTTTGCGAATGCGAAAACCGTGATTCGTATCGGCGCTCCGAATACGGAGTTCGACCTTCGTCCCCGGCTTCACCTTGATTCGGGAGGGCACGAAGAAGAAACGCTCCGCCACCATGTTGACGACGCGGACATTCGGTTCTTCGGCGGCGTTGGCTTGCGGAGGCGCGACAGCCGCTGGTTGGGCGACGGCTACGAGCGCGAAAACAAGATACCCAATCCTATTCATCTTTTTTTTGTCTCCACTAGAACCACCAGCCGATTCCCATGTTGAACGAGTTGTGCGGCTTGATGATTGAACTTTCGTTGCGAAGAACCGAGTAGTCGAGTTTGATAGCGACGTCCGGCTCGGGATAGTAGGTCGCTCCGAGCACCCATGCCTGGCGGTCAAACTGCCTGAGAGGCAGGACGCCGCGAGCCATCTTGCGCTGCGTATCGAAATTCTCGTAGCGGAAGAACGCCACGACATCGTGCGGCAGATGCCTGGGCAGCAGATGATAGCCCGTTTCCCAATAGAAACCGCGCATGTTGCGGGCGATGTTGGGATTCACGCCCGAACTGCGCTGCAGGAAGGTATTGAGCTGAGAAGTCTGGGAAACATCCACGTCGGCGAACTGGCCCCGCAGGTCGAATCGCGAAACGCTGTATCGCCCGTCGAACTCCAGCACGCGCACCCGCGGATTGATCCCAGGAACGTTGAAGCCGGTGTTGCCGGCCCAGAAACTGCCGCCTAGCGACAACCCCGGCATACCGTGATACTCGAGGCGACCCGTATAGGCGGCGTTTTGCGTGACCGACTGGAACCCCTTTTGACGGCCGCCGCGCAGCCCCTCGCCGGCGTCGAACAGGGTGGCATCGAGCGGCGACATGACGTAGGCCTTGTAGACAAAACCATTCCCGAGATCCCCGAAAATGCCGGCCCCTGAGTCGAACCAGGTCGTTGGCAGGATGAACGTGTCCACGAACGTGCGCTCAACACCCTGGAACGAGGGTGGCTCGTGGCGTTCGTTGAGGATACCCACCGGCGTGAGCAGCATACCGGCGCGGAAGTTCAGCCACGGCTTCACCCGAAAGTCGAGAAAGGCCTGTTCCAGTTCCAGCTCGCCCAGCTCGCCCTCGCCGGAAACGAAAGCATGCTCGAGTTCCAGCTCGGACCAAAACTGGATGCGGTCGGTGAAGCTGTGCCCGAATAACAGTACGAAGCGGTGAAAGTCGAGCTGACTGCCCTCGTTTTCGACCTTGTTGAAGTGAAAGTCCATGTAGCCGGAGACCGGCAGCCGGGTCTCGGACGATTGGATATCGTCCATGCTGGGGACAGCGATTGGGGTGTCCAGGGGCTGCTGCTCAGCAGAAGCAACAGTTTGGATGGCGGGTTCTGGTTGGGTGGCAGGTTTCAGTTCTTGCTCAGCAGGCTTCTCCTCGGGCACAGGCTTCGGGGCAACGGCGGCTTGAGTGTCCTGCTCCGGAGCGTCCTTGCCTTCGAGCTGCAGAATTCGCTGTTCGAGCAAGAGGATGCGCTTTTCCAGCTCCTCCATGCGGCTCTGCTGGGCATCGGGTACGGGCTGGGCGCAGAGCAAGCCAGCGGTCGAGAGCAGCAGAACTACCGTGCGACAAAGATTCATTTTAGGTAACCCTAATAAATTTATTGTCCTTGGTGAATATTTAAATGTACTGGAGATTGGCGTCGGTTGTCAACTAGCTAAATTGGTGCAGCGAGGAGGTGATTGCGGCGAAGAACCGGCAAGATTCCCGGTTGCTACTGGGCTTGCACGGCACTCGCGGAATCGGCGGGGAGTTTGTTGATGAGGTCGTGGAGGCGTTCCCAAGTGTAAATGCCCGTGCTGTGGCCGTCGCTCCAGTGGATCTGGATGGCGTAGCGGCCCACTCGGTCGATACCTGCCGGATGTACATCGGAGGGAACCATGCTTTCTTGCAGGCGCGGAATGCCGCTGAGTTCGTCAACACAGACGGCGCAGGGGCACTCCATGCGCAAGAACTTGGCGGGGTAGATGGTCTCGGCTCCGCCTTTCCAGTGGATCTTGATGTCGTGCTCGTTGGCGCGAGTGATTTCGACGGGCCGCGGGGATTGGGTTTTTTGCTCGGACATTGTTTGCTTCGTTCCGCGGCTAGCCTGGCGCGGACGGAAGTACGCCGGCCCGGAGGCCGACGCGGCCCGCCCGGAGGCGCGCGCCACCTCGGGGCGGTTCGTCCCCCCTGTTCGCGGAATGTAGAAACTCTCAGAAGTTGATCTTGACCAGGTCGTCCCCCTCGGCCTTGATGTTACGGATACTGATCTGCGCCGCCAGATTCTTAGCGGCTTCAGTAAACGCGATGGCCGCGGGCGACTCGGGATCCTCGAGCACGATCGGACGGCCGCCGTCCGAGGTTTCCCGAACCGATGTCGCCAGCGGGACCTTGCTCAGGACCGGGATTCCCCACTTCTCGGAGACTCTGTCCGCACCGCCGCTGCCGAAGATGTATTCGCGCTCACCGGTCTTGCGCGATTCAAAGTAGCTCATGTTCTCGATCACGCCCAGCAACGGGCACTTGAGCTGGTTGAACATGACAATCGCTTTTTCGGCGATGTTGACGGCGACCAGCTGCGGGGTTGTGACGATCACCGCACCGGTCAGCGGGATGCGCTGGCAAAGAGTCAACTGCACATCGCCGGTGCCGGGTGGCAGGTCGACGATCAGGTAGTCGAGTTCGCCCCACTCGACTTGTCCCAAGAATTGCTCGATCATCTTGGCGAGCATCGGCCCGCGCCAGACTACGGCCTGGTCGGGCTTGATGAAGAACCCCGCCGAGATGACCTTGACTCCGTGGGCAATCACGGGCAGCATGCCCCGGCCGCCGGGCTGCGGCGACTCGGTGATTCCCAGAATGGTGGGGATGCTGGGACCGTAAACATCGGCGTCCATGAGGCCGACTTGGGCGCCGGTTTCCGCCAACGCAACCGCCAGATTGGCCGAGACGGTCGATTTGCCGACGCCCCCCTTGCCCGAGCCCACCGGAATGACGTTCTTGACTCCGGGGAGCATCGCCTGGCCGACCGCTCCGTGGGAGCGAACCTGCGCGGTCATCGTCACCTCGACGGCCTCGACATCAGGTAAGGCGCGGACGGCGTCTTCAGCTTGTTGCCGCAGCTCGTCTTTCACCGGGCAGGCCGGGGTGGTCAACTGCACATGGAAGGCGACGCGGTTGTCAGCCACCTTGAGTTCCTGGATGAAACCCAACGACACGATATCGCGGTGCAGGTCGGGGTCGATGACGACCCGCAGAGCGTCGAGAACTTGTTCCTGATTCACCATTCTTAAACCTAGTCGTGGCGCCCAGCCTAGTCGTAGCGCCCGGCGCCGGGCCTGTTCTGGTTCATGCCGCCGGTGAGAACCACCAAATCTTGGACAAACGAATCCATCTGGCGTTCACTGCGCGCCAAGTCTTTGATCGTCGTCCTGGAAAGCAGGCGATCGACGACCGACTGCACGGCTCGCCAGAGGGAGCGAATCGAGCAATCGATGGAGTGCGTGCAGGTGTCCTCGCTTCCAGAGTGATCGTCACAAAACTGGTCTTCGAACAGCCTTCCGCCGAGAACGGCGAGGGCTTCGCTGACGGCAATGCTTTCCGCGGGACGCGCCAGCCGGTAACCGCCTGCCTGGCCGCGGGCGCTGGTGACCAGTCCGCCTTCGCGGAGAATTCGCATCATCTTGGCGGCGTAGGGGACAGAGATTCCTTCAGCCTGGCTGATTTCCGCCAGCGTGGCGCTCTTGCCGGAACCCCCCAGTTCGAGGCGCAACAGGCAACGCAAGCCGTATTCTTCTTGTGCGCTAAATTGCATGTTTCACCACCTCGGGGTTGACTGATCGGGGAGAGTTCGCATTTCTCACCGCCTGACGGTCGAAGCACGCGATAGGCCCGCCATTACTTCGTTGCGCTTGCTCGCGGTACTCAACGGACTGTGTCGAGGCGACGCCGGCCCGGAGACCGGCGCGGCCCGCCGGGAGGCGCGCGCCACGTCGCGCCTCGCCGTTCGGTGAGAAAAGGGGGAGAGTCCGCATCACAAAATATTCAGCGCGAGTTTGGCCGAGTCGTCCATTTTTTCAGGCGTCCAGGGCGGATCGAAAACAACCTCCACCTTAGCCGATTGGATTCCTTCGACGGCTTCGACTTTCGTCTGCACATCGAGCGGCATCGACTGGGCCGCGGGACAGTTCGGCGCGGTCAGCGTCATCGTGATCGCAGCGGCGCCCTGGGGGTCAATCTTGATGTCGTAGATCAAGCCCAGCTCATAAATATTGACCGGGATCTCGGGGTCATAGCAGTTCTTGAGGGCGGCGATGACGTCCTGCTCGATGGCATTCGGGGCCGGCGGATTCGGATCACGTTCAGCAGCCGGCGCCGCATCTTCAGAGGACTCCATTTCAACCGGGTCTTGATTCATCAATTCGTCCATTGCCGCCTCTCATTCATTCAGTCTTGGCGTCTTCGCCGCGTCCTTCGATCGCATTCTTGAGGGTGTGCCAGGCCAGCGTGGCGCACTTGACCCGGGCGGGATACTCATTAACGCCCGAGAATACCGCCAACTTGCCGAGTCCGTCCGCTGCTGCTCCAGTGCCTTTCGGCGAGGTCAGCATGTAGTGAAATGTCTCGAAAAGCGCTTCCGCCTGCGCCAATGTTCGGCCCTTTAAGGTCTCCGTCATCAGAGAAGCCGAGGCCGTCGAGATGGCGCAGCCGGCGCCGATGAACTTCACGTCACGGATCACCCCGTCCTCGATCTTGAGACAAAGCTTGATCTTGTCACCGCACAGCGGGTTGTAGCCGTTGGCTTCGTGACTGGGATCTTCCAATTCACCGAAATTGCGCGGACGCTTGCTGTGGTCGACAATCAGCTCTTGGTAGAGGTCCCGCAAGTCGCTCATCAGCCGAACAGCTCCTTCACTTTACGGACCGCGGCCACGAGCGCGTCAACCTCTTCTTCGGTGTTGTAGAACGCCAGGGAAGCGCGCGTGGTGGCGGACACGCCGAAGCGGTCCATGACCGGCTGAGCGCAATGGTGGCCGGCCCGAACGGCGACGCCTTCGCGGTCCAGGATGGTTCCGATATCGTGCGGATGCACGCCGTCGGCGATGAACGAGAGCACGCTCGCCTTCTCCCGCGCCGTGCCGATCAAGCGAATGCCGTCAATGGCCGAAACCGTCTCGGTAGCGTAATCAAGGAGATGCTTTTCGTAGCCGGCAATGCGTTCCATGCCGATTTGGTTCAAGTAATCAATGGCAGCCCCGAGACCTATCGCGTCGGCGATGTTCGGTGTTCCCGCCTCGAACTTGTAGGGCAGATCGTTGTACGTGGTTTTCTCGAACGTGACGGATTTGATCATGTCGCCGCCGCCTTGATAGGGGGGCATTTTTTCGAGCAGCGCGCGTTTGCCGTACAGAATGCCGATGCCGGTCGGCCCGAACATCTTGTGGCCCGAAAAGGCGTAGAAGTCGCAGTCGAGTTCCTGAACGTCGACCTTCATGTGCGGAACAGCCTGAGCGCCGTCGAGCAGAACTGGAATGCCGCGCTCATGCGCCATGGCGATGATCCGGCGGACCGGATTGACGGTTCCGAGAGCGTTCGACACGTGGTTGACGGCGACGATGCGGGTTCTATCGCTGAGCAGGCCGGCGTACTCATCCATCAACAGCTCGCCGGCGTCGTTGATGGGGATCACCCGCAGCGTGGCGCCGCGCTCGTCACACAAGATTTGCCACGGGACGATGTTCGAGTGGTGCTCGAGGGTCGAGATCATGACCTCGTCGCCCGCTTGAACATGAGTCCGGCCGTAGCTGTGGGCGACCAGGTTGAGCGCGTCGGTCGTTCCGCGGGTGTAGATAATCTCCTCTGGCTCAGCCGCGCCGATGAACTTCTGAACCGCCGTGCGGGCGCCCTCGTAATCGTCGGTCGCCCGCTGGCTCAGCTCGTGTACGCCGCGGTGAACGTTGGCGCAGTCCTCGAGATAGAACTTGCGCAAGGCGTCGATGACGGCCAGGGGCGTCTGGGACGTGGCCGCATTGTCCAGATAGACCAGCGGCTTGCCGTGAACGGTCTGGTGAAGGGCCGGGAAGTCGCGCCGCAGCGCGGCAACGTCGAGAGGCCGAGTAGCGCTTTCCTTGCGTGAAGCCAAGCTTGGAGTCGTCACGCTCATTCGCTCACCTCCGCTTGCTCGACCCAACTCAGCAGGATCTGCTCCAGCGGCTTGCGGAGCGGCTCCACGTTGAGATTCTCGATAATGTCCGCAGCGAAGGCGTAGGTGAGGAGGCTGCGGGCGTCGGGCCGGTTGATGCCGCGGGACTGCAAATAGAACATCGCCTCGTCATCGATCTGGCCGACCGTCGCACCGTGCGTGCAGCGAACGTCGTTGGCTTCGATCTCAAGCTGCGGCTTGGTATTGATGTCAGCGTGGCGCGAGAGCAGCAAGTTTTTGTTGCTCTGGATGGCGTCGGTCTTCTGGGCGTCTTGCCGTACGATCACCTTGCCGTTGAAGACTCCGGTTGCGTGGCCGTCGAGAATGCCGCGATAGAGCTGGTGACTGTTGCAGTGCGGCATGACGTGGTCAATTATCGTGTGATGGTCGATGTGCTGCTGCCCCGTGACGGCATAGAGCCCGTTCAGCACGCACTCGCAACCCGCGCCTTCGAGACGGACGTGAGTGTCACTGCGTACGAGCCGTCCGCCGAACGACAGCGAATTCGAGGCAAAGCGGCTGTCGCGCGCCTGATGGGCGTAGGTGAAGCCCGTGTGCAAAGCGGCCACGTGTTCTTGCTGCAACTTGTAGTGATCGATGCGGGCGTTTTCCGCCGTGACGACTTCCGTGACAGCGTTGGTCCAATACACTTCGCCCATGCCGAAATAAGTTTCGATGACGGTGGCCTGGCTGTCGCGTCCGGCCACGATGAGCGTGCGCGGATGACTGACCTGATTCGCCTGTTCCGCCAAGTTGACGAAGACGAGATGAATCGGCCTTTCGACGATGACCCGGTCGGGGATTCGAACAAAGGCGCCATCTTCGATGAACGCCGTGTTGAGCGCGGCCAGGGCGTGATTCTCCGGGTCGGCGTAGCGGCCCAGATGAGCCTCGACCGGATCGCTCTCAAGGAATTCTCGCAGGCTGCCGGCATCGACTTCCTTGGAGCCAGCTTCGAGACACGAGAGCCCGCTCATGAACCGCCCGTTCACGAAGACCAGACGGCAGCCTTCGATTTCGTTGAATCCCATGGACTTGATTTCGCCGGCTGAAATGACTCGCGAGGCGGGCGCCGCAAGCCGAAAATCATTCCGCCTCAGCTCAGACAGGCTGGTGTACTTCCAATCTTCATCGCGGGTCGTGGGTACTCCCAGCTCGGAGAAGCGCTGCATGGCGCGTTCACGGCGCTGCTTCAGCCAGGCGGGTTCCCTCCCCGCGACACGCCTGCCGAGGGCTTCAAAGCTCTCCAAATAGACGCCCAGGTTTTCAGCTACCGCTACCATTGTTTCCATCACCCTTATGTCTTAGCCCCAATACCGTTCACCTAGAGCCTTTGAGTCAGAACCTTCGAGCCCAGAGCCGTTGAGCCGCGAAGCGGCGTAGGATCGTAGCCCAGGGTGGAGCGAAGCGGAACCCTGGGTGGGAAACCCACAACGCCAAACCCCGGATGGGGCGCAGGAGCAAACCGACCCGTGCGTCTCCGCGGAGAGCGATGTGCGGGGGCGTTCATTGATGCCCGAAACAAGAACACGCGCCATTCAACCAAAACCCTCCGCGCGGAACGGCTAACTGAACAGTATTCGTCCTAACCCGCATTTCTCATCGCCTAGGAGCGCACCAACTCGCCTTCGGCGGCAACTTCTTCGGTCCAGCCATAGCCCTTCTCTTCCAACTCCAGGGCCAGGCTCTTGTCGCCGGACTTCACGATTCGGCCATCGGCCAGCACATGGACGTAGTCGGGCACGATATAGTTCAGCAGCCGCTGGTAATGCGTCACGACGATGATGGCCCGCTCGGGGCTTCGCAGCTTGTTGATGCCTTCCGAGACCAGCTTCATCGCGTCGATGTCGAGTCCGGAATCAGTCTCGTCAAGAATGGCCAGCTTGGGCTCGAGGATGGCCATCTGGAAGATTTCGTTGCGCTTCTTCTCGCCGCCGGAGAAACCCGCGTTGACCGCGCGCTGCATCATGCTGTCGTCCATCTGAAGCGCCGCCATGCGGTCTTTCGCCAGCGCCAGAAAGTCCATGGCGTCGAGTTCTTCTTCGCCGCGAGCCTTGCGGGTGACGTTCAAGGCGGTTCGCAAAAAGTAGAGGTTGCTGACTCCGGGAATCTCGACCGGGTATTGGAAGGCCAAGAAGATGCCCTTTTGGGCGCGCTCTTCCGGAGCCAGCTCGAGCAGGTCTTCGCCTTCATAGGTAACTTCACCAGAGGACACTTCATAGGTGTCGCGGCCCGCCAGGACTTGGGCGAGCGTACTCTTACCCGATCCGTTGGGGCCCATGATGGCGTGAACTTCGCCTTTCTGGACCGAGAGGTTGATTCCCTTGAGAATTTCTTTGTTGTCCGCTGTTACGGACAGGTTTCGTATTTCAAGCATGGTCTGATTTCGTTCTTTCGGCAGAAAATCTCAGACGGCCGGACAGAGGCGTGGACGGCAGTCCACGCTTAGTCGTTTGAGCTCAATAGCGTCGACTTTGGTAGTCTCGCGCGTCCAGGCCGCTGTATTTCTTTCGGTACAAGACAGATTAATCCGCCGTCAGAATCGTCAGTTCGCTTTTCCTGCGCCCCATCCGGGGCTCCCGCCCCGGGGGTTCTTACCCAGGGTTCCGCTTCGCTCCACCCTGGGCTACGATCCGGCACCGCTTCGCGGCTCAAAGGCCCTATCCGCGGCTCGACGGCTCTATCCCACGGCTGCAAGTCTCTAGCCTCGGCTGAAAGGTTCTCAGTGGACGGTGTTAAACTACTGCTACCCAACGCTGCCCTCTAAACTCACGCCCAGCAGCTTCTGCGCTTCCACCGCGAACTCCATCGGCAGTTCGCGAAAGACCTCCTTGCAGAAGCCGTTGACGATCATCGACACGGCGTCTTCGGTTGAAATCCCGCGCTGGTTGCAATAGAAAATCTGGTCTTCGCCGACCTTGGAAGTGGTGGCTTCGTGCTCGACCGTCGCCGTCGGATTCTTCACTTCGAGATAGGGGAAGGTATGGGCGCCGCACTTGTCGCCCATCAGCATCGAATCGCATTGCGAGAAGTTGCGCGCCCCGTCGGCGCCTTTTTGAATCTTCACCAGCCCGCGGTAGGAGTTTTGCCCGAACCCGGCCGAAATGCCTTTCGAGATGATCGTGCTCTTGGTGTTCTTGCCAATGTGGATCATCTTAGTGCCGGTATCGGCCTGCTGGTAATTGTTAACCACCGCAACCGAATAGAACTCACCGACCGAGTTGTCGCCGATCAGAATGCAGCTCGGATACTTCCAGGTGATGGCCGAGCCGGTTTCCACCTGGGTCCAGGAGATTCTCGAATTCACGCCCTGGCACTTGCCGCGTTTGGTGACGAAGTTGTAGATGCCGCCCTTGCCGTTTTTGTCGCCGGGATACCAGTTCTGAACCGTGGAATACTTGATCCGCGCGTTGTCGAGCGCCACCAGCTCGACCACCGCCGCGTGAAGCTGATTCTCGTCACGCATCGGGGCCGTGCAGCCTTCGAGGTAGCTCACATACGAGCCTTCCTCGGCCACGATCAGCGTGCGCTCGAACTGCCCCGTGTTGGCCGCGTTGATCCGGAAGTAGGTCGAAAGCTCCATCGGGCAGCGCACGCCCTTCGGGATGTAGCAGAACGACCCATCGCTAAAGACAGCCGAGTTCAGCGTGGCGAAGAAATTGTCCGTGTAAGGAACGACCGTGCCGAGGTATTTCTCGATCAGCTCGGGGTGGTCACGAACCGCTTCGGAAAACGAGCAGAAGATCACCCCCACCTCGGAAAGCTTGTCCTTGAAAGTGGTGGCGACCGAGACGCTGTCGAACACCGCGTCCACCGCCACGCCCGCTAACGCCGCGCGCTCGCTCAGCGGGATACCCAGTTTTTCGTAAGTGGCCAGCAGCTCGGGATCGACCTCGTCCAAGCTCTTGGGCCCGTCCTTCTTCGACTTCGGAGCTGAGTAGTAACTAATGGATTGATAGTCGATCGGAGAATAGCGGACGTTGTGCCACGTCGGCTCCTCCATCTTGAGCCACTGCCGGTAGGATTTCAGGCGCCAGTCGAGCAGGAACTGGGGCTCTTCTTTCTTGGCTGAAATCAGACGGACGACGTCTTCGTTCAGGCCCGGTGGCAGGGAATCGGCATCGATATCGGTGACGAACCCGTACTTATAGTCTTGTGTTGCAAGGACTTCCAACTCACTCGCCGGAGTACTCATTCAACCCTCCGCGCGGCCCGCGGGCGCGCTTCACTCAACTCGTATCGAACTTCTAAGCTCTTGTAGACTAAGGTTTGTCCGGTCGCCGCCCGGCACCGCAAGAGGTAGGGGTGCGGCAACCAATCTATACAGATTAGTAAAGATTCTCTACTTGCAGCGTAGCAATACTATACCAATCTGTCAAGATTGACTTGGCGAAGGGTGCCTGAGAGGGTTGAATGGGGATTTCTAGGGTCTAAGGCTGGCCTAAGGGGCTGGTGAAAGGGGCACAGCGGTTACGCCGTGCCTTTCCAGCAGCGCCAGGAAGCGGGGCTGGTCGCGGAGGGGATTCCAGGTTGGATCGGCCTTCAGAAACGGCGCCGAGAAGAAAGCTGGAACCGACAAGAGATGCTCGAGATGGTCGATCGCTTCGTCATAGTCGCCCAGCATGACGTAGATCTGGGCCAGGTCCTTGAGCCGAAAACCCAGCCGTGCGGCCAGGTTTCCGGCTAGCAGCTCGAGTCCCAGCCTTCCCTCCCGAATGGCATCGTCACGGCGGCCCAGTCCGGCGTAGGCAATGCCCAACGAGCTGTGCATGTTGGCGTTTTTAGGCTGCTCTTCGACTCTGGCTTCCAGCAGATCACGCGCCGCTTCGTACGAAGCCTGCTCGAGTTCCGGCTGGTTCATCAGGCCATGGATCTGGGCGGCGAGCAGGTCCTTCGGAATATAAAAGGTCGCGAACTCGTAGACTTTTGAGGATCCCGAGGAGAGTCGCCTCAGGGCTTCTTGGTATCTCCGCTCGATCATATCGACCATGACCCAGGGATAGTTGATGGGCGGGGTTCCTTCGAGATCGACGTTCGGAGGCAATCCCTCCAAGAACCTTCGGACCTTCTCTGGGCTCTCGTCCCAATTCAGATAGATCAACGCCTTGCAGTAGTAGGGACAGGATCGATTGGGAACCAGTTGGATGGCGCGGTCATGGGAGCGGCTTGCCTCGCTGAAGTCGCGCAGCCCATTAGAGCGGCCACCGGCCGCACAGGCCAGACTTCCAAGCCGGGGGTCGAGCTTCATCGCCGTCCTCAGAGTGGTCAGCGACTCCTCCCATTGACCCAGGGATTGCTGAATGTTACTAATCTGCTCCAAGACTGCGGTGTTGTTGGGCTGGCTCCTTAGAACGATCCGGTATTCCTCCAGGGCTCGGTCCCAGTCTCGCTCCCCGGAAAAGTACATGCCTAGAGCATTGTGGGCCGCGGGCAGACTCGGATCGAGCTCCAGAGCCCGGTCAACTGCCTCCTTCGCAAGAGCCAACCGTGCGTCAGTGCGGTCGACATACCGAAGATAGAGCCAGGCGTGCGCTTTTGATTGCTGAGCGTGCGCGAGAGCGAATGTCGGGTCCAGATCTTGTGCCCTTTCATACATCTGAATGGCGAAGTGGATCTCGTCCCGGGAAATCGTTTCATTTCCACGATGGAAGTAGCCGTTGCCCCGCAGGTAGGCATTATAGGCCTCCATATTCTCCGTCGGCCGGGATTCCAGAGACCGGCGCTGCGGCTCGAGAAGGACGATGTCCAGGTTCTCGATCACCTGCTTGGCGATGTCGGATTGCACCTCGAAGATATCCGCCAACACAGCGTTGTAACCCTCCGCCCAAAGGTTAGTGTCCTCGGACACCCGGATGAGCTGGGGCGTCACGCGCACCTGACTGGGCCCGCTCGCGGACCGCTGCCAGCGCACCGTGCCGTCGAGCACATAGTCGACACCCAGCTCCTCGCCGATCTGCCTTAGCGAGAGTGACGATTCCTTGTACTGCATGGCGCTCTTGCGGGAGATGACCCCCAGCCCGTCCAAGCCCGCGAGCCGGCTGATAATCTCCTCCGTCATGCCGTCGGCGAAGTACTCGTCTTCCGGTGCTCCCAGATTCTCGAACGGCAGCACCGCGATCATCTTTTGGCCCGAGACGGCTTCCCGAGAGGCGCGCGTCGCCGCGATGTCCTGCTCCGATGGAGCGAGGCCCTGCCACAGAAGGTAGCCGCCGAAACCGAGGGTGAGCAGCCCCAAGGCCCCAGCCGCGATCCACCTCCTGAGAGGCCCCGCGGGTGCGGCAGGGGGACTCTTCACGCGAGTCGTCTCGGAGGCCTTTTGCAGCGACCGCAAATCGACCAGCAGGTCGTCCACGTGGGGATATCGCTCGCCAGGCTCCTTCGCCAGAGCCTTGGCGACAATGCGGTCCAGCTCCAACGGCAGGCCGGCTCGTAGGGCTGTGATCGGTTCTGGGTCTTCGGCGCCAATCGCGTAGAGGACGGCCTCTTGGCGCTCGCCCTCAAACGGCAGCCGCCCGGTGACCATCTCGTAAATCACCACCCCCAACGACCAGATATCCGTGCGCCGGTCCGTCGGCAGGCGTTGCGCCTGTTCGGGCGACATGTAGGCAGGAGTCCCAAGAATCGTCGCGGTCTTGGTGAGTTTTGATCGGTCAGCCAACTGCGCCAGACCGAAGTCCATGATCTTGACTTGGCCTTGCTCGGTCAGCATCAAGTTGGCCGGTTTGATATCACGGTGGACCACCTCGTTTTGGTGCGCCGCTTGGAGGCCTTGTGCGGTCTGGATGGCAATGTCCAAGGCTTCATCCAGTTTGAGGGGGCGCTCGGCGATCTTGGCCTTTAGCGTTTGGCCTTCGAGGAAAGCCATGGCGAGGAAGATTTGCCCGTCAACCTCGTCGATTTCGTAGACCGGGCAAATGTTTTGGTGATCCAGGCGTGCCGCAGCCTTCGCTTCGCGAACGAAACGGGCCTTGTGTTCGGGATCTTCGATGGCGTGGGCTGCCAGGAACTTGAGCGCGACCAGCCGCTCCAGCTTCATATCCTCGGCCTTGTAGACCACACCCATGCCGCCTTCGCCGTGCTTGGAGAGGATTTTATAGTGGCTGATGGTGGAGCCGATCACGACGGTCCAATTCTATCGCAGACAGGATACCTGGTGGCAACAAGCCTTCTTTTGAGTTATCCGTCCATAGCCATGCTAAGCCTAATACTGTTCAGTTAGCAGTTCCGCGCGGAGGGTTTTGGTTGAATGGCGCGTGCTCTTGTATCGGGCAGCAACGAACGCCCGCCACACAGAGCTCTGCTGCAGAGGCGTAAGCATCCGGTTGTTTTCCTGCGCCCCGTCCGCGTCCGGGGCTTCCCCTCGCAGGGTTTCGGACCCAGCGTTCCGCTTCACTCCACCCATGGGCTACGATCCGACGCCGCTTCGCGGCTCAACGGCTCAAGGGGAGCACCGAGGAGCATCGAGAAGCACCGAGGGACAGTCACCTTGACTGGTACGCCGCACCCCAGGCAGAGTCACCTAACTGTCTATAAAGCAATAACTTATGTTGATGAATCCGTGTCGGAAGCAGCGGGCGAAGGCAGAGGCCTGGCGGTAACCCCTTTGAATCAGCGGGTCTTGAGATCTAAATTAATTAAGGTGACTGTCCCGTGTGCAGTCCGTGTGCAGTCAGCTTGCGGATCAGTACCGCTTCGGGCGAATTAGCTGACTGTCACCGATCGCCTCGCTTCATGCGTGCACGTGCTCGCTGGTCTTGAGGGTTGGCAGCGCTTTGATCGCCTTGCCGGCTTTCTTCTCGGCCAGTCGCAGTTCGTAAAGCTTCTGCAGATTGAGCCAGAACTCGGGGCTAGTGCCAAAAAAGTGACCGAGACGCAGGGCCGTGTCACCGGTGATGGCGCGCTGACCGTTGAGAATCTCGGTAACGCGGTTGGTCGGCACCTTGAGTTGCCGCGCAAGTGCGGCGGCGCTCATGTTGAGCTCTTTCAACTCTTCCGTGAGGTGTTCGCCCGGATGGATCGCGGGAACGGCCATAACGATTCTCCTAGTGATAGTCAACAATCTCTACATTCAATGGCCCCGAGGACCCTGCGGGCCACTCGAAGCAAATCCGCCATTGGTCGTTGATGCGGATGCTGTACTGGCCTTTGCGGTCCCCTTTCAAGGCTTGAAAACGATTGCCGGGCAATGCGGCTAAGTCTTTGAGCGAGGAGGCCGCGTCAAGACGGTCGATCTTCAGCCGGGTCGCCCGTTCGATTCCAGAGAAAGCCTTGACCCGCTTTCCGACGGCGAAATCTACGGTTCGCTTGTCGCGATAGCTGACGATCACGACCCATCATACCCGTGGTTATTCGTTACGTCAAGTATAATGACCGCTCTCCAGCTGCCCGGGCCTTTCGAGGGACAGTCACCTTAACTGGTACGCCGCACCCCTTAGCCGCAGCCGTTCTTCATTCATCCGAACGGCTTGAAAACCGCGCATTTCCCAAAACTCGCCAGTCACAGTCCGGTAACGTATTTTTAAAAAGTTTAATGCTCCCAATATCAATCACTTAGCGCTGCAGGCTCGAAAAGCATCCTTCCCAACTTGCTATTGTGAAGGCAAAGAGCAACGACTGCGGCCCGGCATGGACTGAGACAGATTCGCGCGCCGCAATTCGGGAGTCCGGCGTGACTCCGCGGTTCGCTGCATCGGCTCCAGCCCACGAAAGCAGGTGGGCTGGTTCGCCAAAGGGGGAATACTTGAACACCATCCTGAACAGGCATCGGCTGGTTCAGCCGCTAGCCCGAATTCTGCAACAGCTCTTGGACATCTTCGCTCTGGCAACGGCAGCGCGCGGGTATGTCACGGCGGCACTGCCGGCGGTGTCCGGCTCCCGAAAATCCACCCTGTGCCGCGCCCTGTCCCCGGCGTCCTCGCAAGGGGCGGTTTGGCGCCTAATTTGCCGTTTGCATAATAAGGAACGCGCGCGATACGAAAATCCGCTAACTTCCGCTAACCCCCCCTTACCAACAACATGAGGTCCCCTAGGGAAGCGTCCGCGATGCTGACAATTCAGACGGACGATCCGGACACGCCGTCATTGACGGTCGAAGTCGACGCGACGGTGCGCGATCCTTCCGAACCGATCCTGGGGCCGCTCGAAGACTTCGGGCCGCCGTTGAGCGGGCGCCCGAGTAAGCCTCGCCCGGCGCCATTGGTAGAATTGAATTGACGGTCGCATTGCGATTCAGGCCAGCTCCAGCCGTGAGACTCAAAACAGAGGACTCCGGCCTGCTGAAACCGGCCCGCTGAATTAACGACCAGGAGCGAGAGAAACCATGGCAGCTCTGCCCCCCGGATCGAAAGCCCCAGACTTTGAACTGCCGGACCGTGACAGAGCATCGCATTCCCTATCCGATGCTCTGCGCAAAGGCCCGGTTTTGCTGACTTTTTTCAAGATCTCGTGCCCCACATGCCAGTACGGCGTTCCGTTCATTAGCCGCCTCGCAGCGCCTCTCGAAGGCAAGCCGGCAACCGTTTGGGGGATTTCGCAGGATAGCCCGGAAAACACCGCGGGCTTCAACCGGGAATTCGAGGTCGGCATGCCCGAGCTGTTCGATTCGGAAGAGCAGGGCTACGCCGTGTCGAACGCTTACGGCATCACGAACGTGCCAACCAGCTTTCTGATTGAGCAAAACGGAACGGTTTCAGTCAGCTCGGTCGGCTGGGATAAGAAGGAAGCCGAACTGATCAGCAAGTATTTAGGCGAGGCCTCGTCGATTCCCGAACTCACGCCGTTCAATCCAGGCGAATCGGTGCTCGATTTCCGTGGTGGTTGAGGCTCCAAGAACTGACTCCCGGCGGGAGTCACAGACGGACCGCTAGCAGCCCGTGGCTGAAGTCCGAGGACGCGAAAAAGGGGACAGCCAGCCAATTTCCTTTCGACGAAGCGCTGATTCCTAAGATGGATTGGAGAAGCGGAAATTGGTGGCAGTCTCCCTTTTCGCGGTCGAGAGGTTAGCTCTCGACGCAGCCGCGGGGCGGTCGAGTTCGTAAGGGGCGCGACGCGCCCGCTGCTGACAGCATGCCGCCACTCGACGAAACCACGAAGGGCGAGCCCCGAACGAGCCCTCCCGCTTCCAATACCTCGCCCGATGTCAAAACCGAACCGCTGGGCGTTCCAGGCGCGCCCGCGGAGTCCCGCATCCAGCGCCTCGGGTGGGGCCTTGCTCATGCCAGCCTGTTCGCTACTGTCACGGTCTTGCTCTGGATGATGTGCGGCTGGCTGCTGGCATCCATCCCGCCCTTGAATGACCGCTTCACGCTGTCGGTGCTGTCGCTGCTCCCCGCCGTCGGGGCCTCGACCGCTCTGCTGCTGCGCTTCCCCACGCCACGGCCGTTCGCTGTCATCGGGGTGGAAGCGAGCGGAAAGGGGTTTCAACAGCTCGGCTTCGGCGTAGCGCTCGGGGGCGGCCTTGTGCTGGCGGTTGTGGGAATCCAGTGGGCGGCCGGATGGGTGGTGGTTGAGACAGGTGTCGGCCCATCCAGCGCCCAACTGACTTGGGAGCCGCCCTTCATCGCGGGGTTGCTTGGGATCGCCATGGGATCAGCCGGAGAAGAGCTGCTGTTTCGCGGCTACGGCTTCCAGCAACTCATTCGCGCCACCAATCCTTGGATCGCCGTAATTGGCGCCTCGCTGCTATTCGGCATCGGACATGACAGCAATCCCGATTTCTCGCCAGTCGCTCTGCTCAATACCGTCCTTTTTGGAGTGATTTTCGGCCTTGCCCTGGTGCGTCATCGCACACTCTGGTTGCCCTACGGCATGCATTTTGGCTGGAATATCGCGCTGGCGGCTATCGGAGCGAACCTGAGTGGGCTTAGAATTAAATTGACAGGTTTAACCGTAGTCCCGGTTGGCCCGTCGCATTGGACAGGGGACGCCTACGGACCCGAAGCCAGCCTGCTCACGACGCTGGCGGTTGTCGCGGCCGGACTGATTCTTTGGAAGGCTCCCGCGCGCCGAAGCCCCGGGCCGTTGCTTTGGGACTGAGACAGTTGTCATGCAAAAAAGGCTCGAGCCGCGGCAAGATCCGGCTCTTCTCGTCAAGGAAGGTGACCCATGCACCGGCTAGTCATCGCAGTCCGTGTTGCCGCGGATAAACGGTTCAACGGATCAACGGCTCAACCGAACACGCTAGTCATCGCAGTCCTCGTTGCCACGGCAGTCGCCGGCTCGCTGCTGGCGAAACAGAAATTGAATCCCGGGCAGCGTGCCCGAATCGTTCGGGAGATGGTTGCCGAGTACGGCACCGCGAAGGCTATCATTCCGCGCTCGAAGAAACCCCTCGGAGTTGATAAAGAAGGCAAATACGACGAGGACGAGTGGGGTGACGCCATGGACAAGTTCGGCCCCGCCGCCCGCCTCGGCGACCTGATTCAGATCACCAAGGTCGAATTCAAGAAAGACGCAGTCGTGATCGAGTTGAACCACGGAATCAAAGGCGGCCGAAAGTGGTGGCACCGCATCCAGGTTTCGGGGACTTCGAGCCGCGGGTCCACCCTGGGCGCGAGCCAGTCCGTCTACGCTCCGGGCGGCACCAAGCTCGCGCTGCTGTTCGATGGGGAGATGATCTCGGAGCTGGAGCCTGACGACATCAAGAACATGCTCAAGCCGGTTCTCGATTTCGAACAGCGCTCCGCCACGGAACTCTATGTGGAGAAGCTGCCCAAAGAATTCCAGGAAGCGATCAAGGCAAAGCGCGTCCTCAGGAACATGGACCGTGACATGGTGCTGCTGGCGAGAGGCCGCCCGGACCGGAAAGTCCGGGACTTCAAGGATGGCCGCGAGACCGAAGACTGGATTTATGGCAAGCCGCCGGGTAACATCACATTTGTGACCTTCGAAGACGGGAGGGTCATCAAGGTCAAGGAAGCCTACGCAACTCCAGGCGGACAGGTGGGAATACCCGAGCCGCCTGAATCGAAGTGATCACCTCCGGAATCGAAGCAGTTATCAGCAGTCCATCAAGCAACCAAGAAAGGACACAAAAAGTAAAACATGGCCCTAAAAGTTGGCATCAATGGATTCGGGCGCATCGGACGAAACGTCTTCCGGGCCTCGATGAACAATCCCGAAATCGATATTGTCGCGGTGAATGACATCACCGACACGAAGACCCTGGCGCACTTGCTCAAACATGATTCGGTCATGGGAAACCTGAGTGTCGATGTCTCGGTTCAGGATGACGGCATTCAAGCCGGAGACCTGAGTTTCAAGGTATTCGCCGTGCGCGATCCTGCCCGGATTCCCTGGCCGAGCGTCGGCGCGGAAATCGTTATCGAGTCGACCGGACTGTTCACGAAGGCGGCGGACGCGTCCAAGCACCTGCACGACGGCGTCAAGAAAGTGATTATTTCGGCGCCCGCGAAAAACGAGGACCTCACGGTCGTGTTGGGCGTCAACGACGATCAGTACGACCCGGCGAAGCATTCGGTTGTTTCCAATGCCTCCTGCACGACCAACTGCCTGGCGCCGGTCACGAAGGTTCTGCACGACGCCTTCGGCATCTCGAAAGCCACGATGACGACGGTGCACAGCTATACCAATGACCAGCGCACGCTGGATCTGCCGCATTCCGATCTGCGCCGGGCCCGCGCGGCGGCCCTGAACATGATTCCGACGAGTACGGGCGCCGCCAAAGCGATTGGGCTTGTCATGCCGGAGCTGAATGGCAAATGCGACGGCTTCTCGATTCGCGTGCCGACCCCTAACGTCTCGGTGGTCGACCTTGTTGCGCTCCTCGATAAGCCGACCAGCGTGGAGGAAGTCAACGCCAAGTTCAAAGAGGCGTCCGAGGAAGGTCCTCTCAAAGGCATTCTGGGTTATACCGAGGAGCCCCTCGTGTCGAGCGATTTCATGCATGACCCCAGGTCATCGATTGTCGACGGCGCGATGACCAAGGTTCTCGATGGCAATCTCGTGAAAGTTCTCACCTGGTACGACAATGAGTGGGGCTATTCCAACCGAGTCGTCGACCTGGCGATCCTGATGGCGCGGAAGGGACTCAACTAAACGACTGTCGGCTGAACAGAGCCGCGCCCGCAAGGGTGCGGTCGAGAGGAGGTGCGTCTAAGGCGAACTCGTAGCGGGTGAGTCTAAGGCAAACTCGACCGCACCCTTGCGGGCGCGGCTCTGTTGATGTGCCCTGGCTACCAACTTCCCATCAGCAGTCAAATCCATCCATGCCCTTCCAATCAATCCGTGACCTCGACCTGGCTGGCAAGCGCGTTTTCATCCGGGCGGATTTCAACGTCCCGCTCGACGAAACAGGAACGCAAATCAGCAGCGACACCCGCATTCGCGCCGCCTTGCCGACGATCAAGCTGGCACTTGAAAAAGGAGCGGCCATTGTCGTGGCCTCACACCTAGGGCGCCCCAAAGGCAGACCGAACCCGAAAATGCAGCTCGACGCGGTCGCGGCAAGACTCGGCGAACTGCTGGGCCGGGGCGTAAAAAAGGCGCCGGATAGCGTTGGCGGAGAAGTACGGCGCCTCGCTTCGGGACTTTTACCTGGTGACGTCCTGCTGCTCGAGAATCTCCGCTTCCACCCTGGCGAAGAGACCAACGACCGAGGTTTCGGCGAGCAGCTCGCCGAGCTCTGCGACGTCTACGTCAATGACGCTTTCGGGGCCGCCCACCGCGCGCACGCCTCAACGACGGGCATGGCCGGGCTGGTGACGGAAGCAGCCGCCGGATTGCTCATGGAAAAGGAACTGAAGTACCTATCCATGGCCGTTTCCGATCCCGAGAGACCCTACGTTGCCATCGTCGGCGGAGCCAAGATCTCGGGCAAGATCGACGTGCTGCGAAGCTTCCTCAAGCTCGCCGACAAGGTTCTGGTCGGCGGAGCGATGACTTATACTTTTCTCAAGGCGCGCGGAGTGGCGATAGGCTCTTCCCTAGTCGAGGACGAAAAACTCGGCGTCGCCGGCGAGGCCATGGAGCTGGGCGGCGACAAGCTGCTGCTGCCGATCGACCACGTCATTGCGGCGGATCTGGCGGCCGATGCTGAAACAAGAGTAGTGGACGCAACGAACGAGCCGATTCCCGAAGGCTGGAAGGGCCTCGATATCGGCCCGCTAACGATCGCGGCCTACCGCGAGGCAATATCCAGCGCTCGAATGATCGTTTGGAATGGGCCGATGGGCGTATTCGAGGTCGAACCCTTCGCCGCTGGAACTCTCGCGGTCGCCCACGCGGTCGCTGACTCTGAGGCTACATCGATTGTCGGCGGCGGCGACTCCGAGAAAGCCATCAAAACCGCCGGAGTCTCGGATCGAATCACGCACATCTCGACAGGCGGTGGCGCGTCACTTGAGTTCCTAGCAGGCGAAAAGCTGCCCGGCGTCGAAGCGCTCGGCGGGCTCTAGTATGTCGTTTCATGAAACTGTACCTGTCTCAGGCGCGGCTTCGAGCGCCTCGAACTTGCCCCAGCGGTGAACGACCGGTGCGGCGTTGATCTCCGCGATTCCCAGCAGGATTCGTTCTCGAAGCTCCGCCCAGGACTCCACTCGAATGCCCTTGAGAAAGGTGCGCGCCATCTTCCCAAACAGGGTCTCGACAATGTTGAGCCAAGACCCGTGGGTGGGCGTATGTACGTATTTGAAGCGGTTCGGACGCGTCGCCAAATAGGCCTTTGTCTCCTTGGATATGTGAGCGGAATGATTGTCCAAGATCAATCGGATGGTGCATTCGGCCGGGTAGGTTTGGTCCAGATCCTTCAGCAATAAGATGAATTCCCGGCTGCGGTGGCGCCGCTCCACCCGCGCCGTCACGCGGCCGTCGTGCAAGTCCAGCGCCGCCAGAATCGAGCAAGTCCCCAGACGTTTGTATTCGTGATCGCGGGCCACACAAGGATGCCGCCCCGGCACCGGCGGCAGGTCCGGCGCGGTGTTGGCGATCGCTTGCACGCCGGGCTTTTCGTCCACCGAAACCGTGATCACGCCCGGCGAGGGGCCGCCCTCGCCAGAGCTTTCATTTTGCAGCGCCACCTCGCGGTAGACCAGCAGCACCTGCCGCATCTTGGACTCGAAATCCGGGTCGCGGCGCTCCAGGTAGTATTTCACCTTCTCCGGATGCAGCGGCTGGGCGGCCAGAATCCGGTGAACCGTCGCTTTAGCCGCTTGGGCCAGGGCCGGATAGCCCGCTTCCACGGCATGCTGGCGGACGTGCCGCGCGAGCGCGCTGCGGGTCCACAACTCGGCGGCGTATCCCAGTTCCTTGGGTTTGCAGCAGGCCAAGTGCACCACCCAGGCCTTGGCCTCTTCGCTAATGCGGGGCTCGTAGGGACGATGATAGGCGTCCTTGAGGGCCGCTTCCACCCCCATGGCGAGGGCTCGCTCGATCCATTTGGCAACGCTCTTGCGGGTCATCTTCACGGCCCGCATAATCTCGGCGATGGTCTCGCCGCCATGATAGCGCCACAGAATCTCGGCGCGTTGCACCTCCCGAGCCGGAGCCTTGCGGGAACGACGCAGCCGCTTCAGATGTTGCACCTCTTCGGGAGTGAGAACCAGTGGGGGACGCTTCGATTTTCCTGCCATGCAACCAGTCTAGCAAAAAACATTGTCCTATGGTTATGTTTTAATGAAACGTTATACTAGTATCCGCCGATCCCAGTGCTGGGCCCCGAGCCGGTTGGTCCCTTTCGTGCCCGCGCCGTTTCCGCCCTGCCAGCCTCGGTCCCTTCCGCCCTCTGTCACAATGGACACTCCGGCCTTTGAGAAGCGCATGTCGTCAAACCCCGTCGAAGGTCTCTCGCAAAAACGCTCCAGCCGCTGGTATCGATACCTGAGCCCGCCGCTGCCTCTCTACCGCAACCCCAAAGAACTCGAGAGGCAGCCGCCGCTTGGACGCTGGAACCTTTACATCGGCGGGGCGGGCTGCAGTGTCGACGGGTATGTGAATGTTGACTTGTTCCCCCTGCCCGGCGTCGATGTTGCCTGTGACGCGGAGCACTTGCCGTTCCGCCGCGACACCTTCCAAAGAGTGGAGTGCGACGCGGTTTTGGAGCACACCCCCGACCCGAAGGCGGTGGTCCATGAAATCCGCCGCTGTCTGAAGCCGGGTGGTTTCGTCCACGTTGTGACGCCGTTCTGTCACCCCTTCCACGAGTACCCGCGGGACTACTACCGCTTCAGCCCCGACGGCCTCATGAAGCTTGTGGAACCGCTCGAGGTCGTCTCCGTGGGCTGGAGAACGGGTCCCACCGCCACTTGGCTCGTCGTTACTCTGGAGTATCTCAAGCTGTGGCCGTCCAACCGCACGGTCAAGCGGCTCATTCACGTCATCGCCGGCTGGTTGCTGTTCCCTTTGCGCTACCTCGACTGGTATCTATTGCGGAAAGCCGACGCGCGCCAAATCGGCAACCATTGTTACGTCTGGGCCAAAAAGCCGGATTAGCTGCGCATTTCTCACCGAACGTTGAGGGGCGGGGTGGCGCGCGCCTCCCGGCGAGCCGCGTCGGCCTCTGGGCCGGCGTCGCGCTTGGGCACGCCGGCAACCCGGCCGCCTGCCCGCGGGACTCGCGGCCGGGCCCCTCTCCTGACTCCTACCACAAAGTCGACATCACAATCCAAAACTTGGAGAAGAGACAAGAGTTGATCCACGGACTTGCGCTGGTTCGTCTGGTCCACAAGCCGATAGAATTGAGCCGCCGAGGTGCCAAGTCGCCGCGTAATCTCCCTCTTCGACAGGCGGCTGGACGCAATACGCTTTTGCGCCTCCAGGGTCAGCTTATAGAGCAGCAGATCTCGCAAGTAGCCCGGGTCGCGATTGTAGTCCAACACCTGCTCGATATGAACCGTTCCTTCGGCGCCTGACCGCAGGACATAAGTAAAGCCCTCCCTTCCCAGTTCCTTGTCAACGAAAACCTCCACGAGGGGGTCTTCCGCACTGGGCGGCGGATCGGCCTTGGCATACGGAAAAGATAAACTTCCGCGGGAGGTCGTCACCTCGAACGACTTCCTGCGATTATTGAAGCTGACAGATCGAATCTTCACAGCAGACCTTTCAATTCGAGTTCTTCGATCAGTTTGAGAATTCTCGTGTCGGCCTTTCCCTTCATCGTTTTCCCGTTCTCCAGGTCCCACTTCATCACGAGCTTGCGGTCCCTATACACATGCACATGCCGAGGGGAGTGGTCGCCCTTCCAAGTGATTGAAGATATAGCCGCCCCGGCGAACCTTCCCCACGTATTAACGTTACCTGCTGAGGTAACACTTGTCAATGCCGGCCCGTCCAGCAGCAAGAGGTGGCCACCGCCGCCAACCCTTGCGAGACGATCGCCGGCTCACCAACACCGCACCGGAAAGTACAATGAAGCTGAATGCTGAAAGTGGGGCTGACGGGGGGCCTGGCCAGTGGCAAGACCTTCGTTGCCGCGGAGCTGGAGAAACTCGGATGCCATACGATTTCAGCCGACCGGCTCGGACATGAGGCGCTAAAACGAGACGGCGAGGCTTATGATGAAGTCGTTCGGGAGTTCGGCTCCGGCATCGTCGGAAGCCGCGGTGAAATCGATCGCAGTGCGCTCGGGGGCATCGTTTTCGCGGATCCCGAACGGCTGAAGGTCCTCAACTCCCTGGTTCATCCCCATGTTTTTCGCCGTCAGGAAGAGTTCTTCGAGCAGGTCCGCCAAAAGGATCCCGGCGCGGTTGTTGTTTCCGAGGCGGCCATCATGATCGAAAGCGGCAGCTACAAACGCTATGACTGCCTGATCGTGACCGTCTGTCCGCCGGAGCTGCAGATTGAGAGGTACCGTGAAAGAGAGGGCGCCAGCGAGACCGAAGCGCGCGCCCGCCTCGCTCGCCAGATGCCGCTGGAAGAGAAACGAAAGTATGCCGACTACGTCATTGACACTTCAGGGACAAAACACGATACGGCTCGTCAAGTCGGCAAGCTCTACCGCCAACTGAAGCAAGAGGCAGCATGAGAAACAGGATCCGTTTTCGGCCCCTATGGCTGGCCGCGCTTTTGACCGCGGCCTTTGTTGTTTGGACGACTTCGCCCGATTGGTCGCTTTTGCTTGGGCCCAGCATTGCCGACAGCGCCCAGTTCTGGACCGAGGTGAAATCGGCCGGCCTGACCAAGGAAGAGCTCTCCACGATCGAGATCTATAATCGCGCCAACCAGGCCACGGTCAATATCACCAGCACCGTCCTGCAACGCGGCTGGTTTTTCGAGGTCTATCCCAGCGAGGCCTCGGGCTCCGGTTTTCTGATCGACGCGGAAGGACGCATTCTGACGAACCACCACGTCATCAAGGGAAACGCCCCCCAGATCGAGGTGACGCTGGTCGACAAGTCGCGGCACCGGGCGGAAGTCCTGGCGGTGGACCAGCCCAACGATTTGGCTTTGATTCGCATCAAGGCTGATCGCGAACTGCCATCACTGACGCTGGGCCAGTCCGGCAACTTGAAGGTCGGCCAGAAGGTCCTTGCGATCGGCAATCCGTTCGGCCTGGAGGGAACCCTGACGACCGGCGTGATCAGCTCGCTCGGCCGTTCGATCCGCGATCGCCAGAGCGTTTTGGAGGATATGATCCAGACCGACGCGGCCATCAACCCGGGCAACAGCGGGGGCCCCCTTCTTGACAGCAACGGCAACGTGATTGGGGTCAACACGGCGATCTATGGTCCGGGGGGCAACATCGGGATCGGGTTCGCGATGCCGATTAGCCGGGCGATACCATTGCTCGAGTATGAGCGAACGGGTGGCAAGGCGCTCCAGCCGAAACATCCCGGGATGAGAACGCTGTTCTTATCCGGCCGGATTGTTCGTGCGCTTGGTCTCACGGGCGAGGCTGGCTTGCTGGTTACCGAAGTCGCGCGAGGCTCCGCGGCGGCCGAGGCAGGCCTGCGGCCGGCGCAGCGCGAGGTTGTTGTTGGAAACTACCTCGTTCCCTGGGGCGGGGATTTCATCACGAGAATCGACGGTCGTGAAGTGACGAACCGCGGCTTTCTCAATCAGGTGTTGTCGCTGAAGCACGGGGGGGACACGCTTCGGCTGAGGGTCATCCGCGACGGCGAAGAGATGGAAGTCGAGATCACGCTGAAGTCGGCTCCGCAGTGGCTGTAAGCAGTGGTGGTGTTTTCCATTCCCGTCTAGCCGATGTGGAAAGATGCACGTCCACACCCGAATTTCGACAGATTTCCTTGTCTTTATTTCAGAAGCAAACGACCATGCATCTGTTTTCCTGCGCCCCGTCCGGGACTCCTGTGTGGGACGTAGACGCGATCGCGATGAAGAGCGCGGACTTCCGTCCGCGCCTCTGTCCGGCCGTCTGAAATTTTCTGCCATAATTGGCAACGATTTTCCATGCCTGAGCTTCCTGAAGTCGAAACGATTGTTCGCGGGCTGGAACCGCACATCGTCAACCGCCGTATCGCAAACGTTGAGTTTCTTTGGCCAGGGCTGGTGGTCGGCGATGTGGAGAAGACGGCCAGGCGGTTGCGGGGTCTTACGATCTCAGGAATCCGGCGGCATGGGAAATACATCGTTGTTGACTTAAGCAGTGCGCGGAAGTCCTGGTGCCTCGTCATCCACCTGCGGATGACTGGGAACTTCATTGTCAACGGTGAACTGGGACCTCACACGCGAGCCGTGCTGTTTCTCGAAGGCGGGCCGGCCTTGGTTTACCACGACATTCGCAAGTTCGGGCGCTGGCAGCTCTGTGAAGGGCTGCCGGAGCGGCTTCTCGAACTGGGGCCGGAGCCGCTTGAGATTTCCGTGGATGATTTTCGGACTCGCCTTCGCTCACGCGGCGGTATGCTCAAGGCCCTGCTTCTCAATCAGGAGTTCCTTCGCGGTTTGGGGAACATCTACGCCGACGAGGCGCTCTTTCGCGCCCGCATTCATCCCCGGACGAATAGCGCCAAGGTCGGGCCCAAACGGGCGGCGCGTCTGCACCAAGCCATTCGAGAAGTGCTCACGGATGCCATCGCTCAAGGCGGCTCCACCATCAACAACTATGTGAACAGCGAGGGTGCTCAGGGGTATTTCCAGCTCAGCACATACGTCTATGGAAAGACCGGCCAATGCTGCAAAATTTGTGAAACACCGATTCGGCGCACGATTGTCGCCAGTCGCAGTACACACTTTTGCCCCAGGTGCCAGAGGCGCTAGGGCGGTGGCGGGCCACGCGAAGCAGGGCCGGCCACGACTAGCTCGCGACTCAACGAGGGAGCGAACAAATAGGGCCGACAGGATTGCCGGCCCCCACTGGAAGACTCTTACGGGACTACTTAAAAGCTGTTACGGAAGCGCCGGTTCCATGACCGTGTAGTTGGCGTCGAGCGCGCGCAGGAACGCTACCAGGTCGGCCTTCTCAGCGTCGCTCAAGTTGGCGTCTTTCGCGTCCTTCAGGTTCTCTTCGTCGAGCCACTTGTTGGGCTTGCCGCCGCTTGTCATCAGATCGACGGCCTCTTCGAGCGTTGCCACGCTGCCGTCGTGCATGTAGGGCGCGGACTTGCTGATGTCCATTAGCGTCGGAGTTTTGAAGGCGCCGGTGTCCTTCTCGTCACCGGACACCTTGCCCCGGCCCGGGTCACTGACCTTGTCTCCATCAATGCCGATACCAACGTTGTGGTATTGCAGATCAGTCAGCAGCAGCCCGTCGTGACAGTTTATGCATTTGGCCTTTTCGCTGAAAATCTCCCAGCCGCTCCGTGCCTGTTCGCTCAACGCGGACTCGTCCCCGCCGCGGAAGCGAATCCAGGCGGAGTCCGATGCAACGATCGTCCGCATGAACGAAGCCACGGCCATCGCGACGTTGTCGGGAGTGGCATCGGCGCCAAAGACGTTTTGGAATTGCTCTTTGTAGCCGGGGATTTCGTTCAGCTTGGCGCAGATGTCGTCCATGCTGGGCACGTCGTCGTTGCCGGAAGCGCCCATGTTGCCGCCGCCCCAGGCTCCTTTGACCTGGGCCTCCAAAGCGCCGCTACGGCCGTCCCAGTAAAACTCGGAGTGGTAACCGATGTTCCAAAGAGACGGGCTGGACCGCGTCAGCGTCTTGTCGAACGCGCCGATGGCAAGCGGCTTTCCGTCCGTCAGTCCGTTTTCCTTGAGATGGCAGCCGTAGCACGACCGCACGCCGTCACCGCTCAGGCGGGGGTCATAGTAGAGCTGCTTGCCTAGCTCGACCTTCTCTTGGGTCATGGGGTTGTCGGCCGGAACCGCCATGGCTTCGTAGCCCTCGAGTTCCGGCCATGCAGGCGCTTCCACAGCCGCCATCTCTGGAGGCGGCGGTGCAGTATCGCAACCGGCAAACACCAACACCATGGCAGCGCTCAGAATGAGTATCGCTCGAATCGTTTTCGTGTTGTGAGACATCATCACTTTTCCTCTCCTTCCTTGAGACCGGCTTTGATGGTGGCTCCCGTTCAGGCCTCACCAGGCAGACGGCCTTTCTAACTTTACCGCTAATTGTACCGTTCGAACCACGCCATCAGCAACGTGTATGCGGCAACGCAGGTAAAACGAAGCCGTTACCAAGGCGGTTTGCCGAGACCGGGCAGCCGACCCAGCCCCTCCATAGTGTAGACGACTGAGCCGGGCGCTTCAGACCTTCGTGCCGGCCAGCGGAAGATTCTCGTCGACCATCCGTTGGTTGATCATCTCGGAGTTCACTGCCGAGATGAGCGAATTCCTCAGCGCCCAAAGGTACGCCTTGTGGGGGACTTTGAGCGGACCGGGCAGTCCCAGCCGGCGGTAGGACATACCGGACTGGCGGTTTCCGGGGGCCATTCCCCTCATGGAGTGCATTTCCAGACCGATGAGAAAAGCGAGCTGAACGCCGCTCGCCGGCATTCTTAGAGCGATCGAGCCGGCTCGGGCGGCTGGCGCCGAAAAATGCAATTCTTCCTCAGATTCCTGATTGTTTCCTGCCTGGTGTTGCTGACTTGGTGGCGGCTGGAAACTGCTCTCAACGAACAGCAGTTCGTCACGATTGCCATTCTGGGGTTAGCCGGGTGCACGGTGCTGCTGGTGTGCAAGCGGCGGCGAGTCGGCCTTTGGCTTGCCATGTGGCTGGGCACGGCGCATCTGGCGGGAACTCTCCTGGCGGTCCCTTTGGAGCAGGCGCCGCTTGTGCTTCCATTCCTTGTCTGTTTGTTGGCAATCGCGTGCAGCGCTATTCTTCTTGTGGCGACCCGCGAACGTCACCGCGGGCGGCCGGTTTACGAACGCTACCCGGAGTTCTGAAAATGGGTTGGCCGGCTGCTGTTCGGTTCTTGGATCGGAGAGGAATGAGGGTTAGGAGTCCTTAGAGTCTTGATGCAGGCGATGACAGGCTACGTCGGCCCGCAGGCCGACGCGGCCCGCCGGGAGGCGCGCGCCACCTCAAGGCGAGGCACCCTTCCGTACTTGCCGGGAGACGGTCGTGATCAGGGCGGAATGAAAGCCCGTTGAAACGGGCTGAGGAACAACTTCGGGAAGGCTGGTCAACCGGCCCTAAAAGGACCGGCCTACAGGAGACCAAGCCACGTGAACGTGGCTCAACGGCTCCAAGTGAACAGCATTGGCGCTAGCCCGCATTTCTCACCGCCTGACGGTCGAAGCACGCGATAAGCCCGCCATTACTTCGTTGCGCTTGCTCGTCGTGCTCACCGTACTGTCAAGTACGCCTCCGCTCGTCAAGCGGCGCGCGCCTCGTACTGACGGGCCTCTCACGCACTTCGCCTCGCCACGCGGTGAGAAAAGCGGGCTAGCTACTAGCCGCGAATGATGGGGTGTGCGACGGGTGAAGCTCGGGTGTAAGCCAAATATTGCAGAGGAATGATTACTTAGTACTACGGTGTAAGGCGAACGAGAAACCAGAAAGGCCCGGCTCAGGGCGAATCGACTGTTGAGCAGCCTTGTACCATGTCCGTCAAGAGCGGCAGGACGCAGCTCTAGCCTAGGCGGTTTGTCCGCGCGTCGCGCGCTGGGCGCGATACGCCGCCCGATTCGCGATCAAATTGGCGATCCCGGCCAGCAGCGCCGGCACCTCAACGGTCTCGACGAGCAGATCATCCGAGTCTGGTTGGTTGAATTTGCCCTCGGATGTGGTCGTCAGGTAGGCGGTGGCGGGCTTATATTCCTGGTGCTGAGCGAGACCGATCACTTTGCGAGAGGCATCCGGCGATTCCCGACGTAAGTTGCACAAAATCAACGCATACTGCTCATCTTCGATCTTGTCCATGGCTTCCGCGGAAGAGGCCGCGCAATCGACTGAATAGCCGCTTTTGTGGAGGACGGCTTCGAGCGTAAGTCGAGCCGGCATGTCATCGGCTGCAACTAAGATCCGAACGCTGCCCGATGTTTGATCCGTTCCGATTACCCGTGACGTTGCGGTTTGCATAACTACTCCCACATCGATTCTAGCCCCATTGCGCCAAAATCCAAAGGAAAATTTTGAGTTCCAGTACTATTCTAAGCTAAATTAAGTACGTCACATTACCCTCACGAAGTGCGCCGAGCCTGCGGGATTTCGGACCGAGCTAGCCCAAACGAGTTCCATTCGCGGATCGCACGCGGATGACGCTGAGTCGGCCGGAGGTTCGAAGGCTCGTTTCGGCTCAACACGACAGATCCTCCAATGTTCGCGCACTGAACGGTCTGGCCTCCGACACGGATAGGGCAAGTATCTCCGCACCTTCTCCCGCACAGGCGGATGGCGCAGTCGGGCTAGGAATCAGCAGCCTTGAATACGCGATCGAAAATATAATCGACATGACGAAGCTGCCGCTGTAGGTCAAAGGCTCCCGAGATTTCCTGCGAGGTTAAGACGCCGCTGATATCGGAATCTTGTTCGACGAGTTGTCTGAAATCCCCTTCCTGTTCCCACGCTCTCATGGCATTGCGTTGCACCCAGCCGTAGGCTTCCTCGCGAAGCACACCCTTGGCTGCAAGGTCGAGCAGAAGCTGTCCGGAAAAAACAAGTCCGCCTCCCATGTCGAGGTTGCGTCTCATGCGGCCGGGGTCGACCAGCAGGTTGGCGATCAAGTCCGTGGTCTTGGCGAGCAGGTGGTCGACCAGGATCGTCGAGTCCGGAAGGATAACGCGCTCGACGGAAGAATGGGAGATATCGCGCTCATGCCAAAGTGCAATGTTTTCGAGCGCGGCCATTAGATTCGAGCGCACGACCCGAGCCAGCCCGCAAATTTGTTCGCAACTGATCGGGTTCTTCTTGTGGGGCATGGCGGAGCTGCCCTTCTGAGACTTCGAGAAGTACTCCTGCGCTTCGCGTACCTCGGTGCGCTGCAGGTGCCGGATCTCCAGAGCAATCTTCTCGAGGGTCGCCGCGATCAATGCCAGCGTGGAAATATATTGGGCGTGACGATCACGCTGGATGACCTGTGAAGAAATCGCGGCCGCCTCGAGACCGAGCTTTTCGCAGATGCGTTCCTCCGCCTGAGGACTGATGTGAGCGAAGGTGCCGACCGCGCCGGAGATCTTGCCCACGCGAATCTGCTCAGCCGCGTCATCGAAACGGCGCACGTGGCGATCGGTTTCGGCATACCAATTCGCCACCTTCAGGCCGAAAGTTGTGGGCTCCGCGTGCACGCCATGGGTACGGCCGACGATCACCGTGTGTTTGAACTCGAAAGCCCGGTCATGCAACACCTGCCGCAACTTTTCAAGGGCCGGCTTGATAAGAGCGCTGGCATCCCGGATCTGCAGCGCCTGCGCTGTATCAACAACATCGTTTGACGTCAGCCCATAGTGCAGCCAGCGAGAATGTTCGGCGGCTCCGGCGGCGGCCATCTTCTCCGAAACCGCGGTCGTGAATGAGATGACGTCGTGCTTGACCTCTCGCTCGATCTCCTGGATACGCTGGACGTCGAAATCCGCATGCTTGCGTAGCGCTTCAGCCGCCTCTCGAGGCACCTCGCCAATTTCGGCAAGCGCTTCAGAAGCCGCCAGCTCAACGTCGAGCCAGCGGCGATACTTGCTTTCATCGGACCAAATGCGGCCCATTTCCGGTCGCGTGTAGCGTGCAATCAAAACTGAAAAACCTCCGTGGGCCGCTTCTGCTCGGCGACAACGATTCGGGTGTCGCGCGCGCATGCCTGTTCGAGAGCGCTCTGGGCGAACAAACGCGCGATGGCGGGATGATTGTTGGCATCGCTGAGGTGGGAAAGGATCACGACTTGTGTCGAACGGTCGAAATCAGTGGACAGGAAATCCGACAGCGCTTGATTCGAGAGGTGGCCGACGCGGCTCATCACCCTCTGTTTCACAAACCATGGGTGGGGTCCGACCTTGAGCATATCGAGGTCGTGGTTGGACTCGATGATCAGCAGGTCGCAGCCGCCGATCTGGCGCCGCACCGACTCGGGCATGTACCCCAAGTCCGTCACCAGCCCCACTTTCACACCCTGGGCCCGAAAGCAAAAAGCCACCGGGTCCGCGGCATCATGGGGAACCGTAAACGTGTCGATGTCGATGTCCCCTATCGTGAGCCGCCGCCCGGCGTCAAAGAGTTCGAGCACCGGTTCCACGCTGTTCCAATCCAGAGCGTCGTTGGTCCGCCCAGTGATATGGATTGGCGTCTTGAGCCGCTTGGCTAGCTGCGGCAGGCCGGCAACGTGGTCGGAATGCTCGTGCGAAATCAGGACCGCGTCGATCCGCTCCGGATCCTCCCCGACCGCCCTCAATCGCTTGCAGGTCTCGCGAAAGCTGAAACCGATGTCCACCAGCAGGCGCACCTTCTCGGTCGCGATCAGTGTCGCGTTGCCGCCGCTGCCGCTACCCAACTGGCAAACTCGAAGACTCGTAGGGCACTCCTTCCTGTAGCCTGTAAACGGAACAGGGAGTCGCTTTGATGCCGGAATACGGCGAGACCGCTTTGACTGCACGAGAGGGGATTAATGGCTCGCCTGAGATCCTGTTGTACCAAGAAAGAGATCCGGCAACAAGGCGGGAGCCCCAAATAGTGAAAGTTTTCGACGGCTGCCCGCGCGTTGACGTGTTTCTCCGCACAGTGTTCCAATGATGGCGTGAGCGAGCCGCAACTCCAACAACTCTACCGGAAGCTGCCGTCGGTGGACCAACTGCTGGGCCGGCCGCGGGTGCAAGCCCTGCTGCGCCTCCACCCGCGCGATCTTGTCGTCGGGGAAATTCGAGCCGTGTTGGAGGAAACGCGGAGCGCGATCGCATCGGGGGCATGGGCGAGGGGAGTTCGGCCGAACGAGGGCGAGACAGTCAGCGACCTCGTGGAGGGCCAAGTCGTTGAGCGGCTAGCCAGGCTGCAAGAGCCTTCGCTGCGAAAGGTCATCAACGCAACCGGTGTCATTCTTCACACCAACCTCGGACGGGCTCCGCTCTCTGAGAACGTCGTGGAAGCGATTCGGCGGACTGCCGGCGGTTACACGAATCTGGAATACGATCTCAACTCCGGACGCCGCGGCAAACGTGACGTCCATGCGGGCTGGCTGCTCGAGCGGCTTCTTGGCGCACCGGCCATTGTGGTGAACAATAATGCCGCGGCGGTCTTTCTTGTCTTGAACGAGCTGGCCGCGGACGGCGAAGTCTTGGTGTCGCGGGGAGAGTTGATCGAAATCGGCGATGGCTTTCGCATCCCTGACATCATGGCCCGCAGCGGCGTCAAGCTGCGCGAGGTCGGGACCACCAACCGCACCCATATCGGCGACTACCGAAACGCGGTCAGCGCACAGGCGCGCTTGTTGCTGCGAGTTCACCAAAGCAACTTTCGCATGGTGGGGTTCACCTCGCGTCCCAGCTTGGAAGAGCTCGTCGATTTAGGCCGCGAGACGGGACTGCCGGTCGTCGAAGATCTGGGCAGCGGCTCTCTCTACGACTTCACGAAGGCGGGGTTCGAAGAAGAGCCGCGGGTCGCGGCCAGCTTGCGCGCCGGTGTCGATCTGGCTACCTTTAGCGGCGACAAGCTTCTTGGCGGCCCCCAAGCAGGGATTATTGCCGGACGGGCGGAGTGGGTCCAGCGTGTCCGTAGAAATCCACTGTTTCGCGCACTGCGGGTTGACAAGCTGATCTATGCGGCTCTGGAGGCGACGCTGGCCGACTACCTTTTCGGACGCTTCGACCGCATTCCTGTCCTGCGCATGGTTCGCGAAACGGACAGCCAAATAGCGGAACGTGCCCGGCGGGTTGGGGAGGCCCTGGGCTCAGACCATCAAGACAGATGGGAGCTGACGCCTGGCCAATCTGTTCTAGGAGGCGGCTCAACTCCCGAGCAGACCCTGCCTACCACTCTGATCTCGGTTCGTCCCGTCCCCGGAAGGTCGGTGACGATCCTCGAAAAGGAACTGCGGCGGGCCAATCCAGCCGTGATTGCCCGATGCGAAAACGACCGCTTGTTGCTGGACTTGAGAACCGTGGCGCGCGAGGAGGAGGATGCGCTGATCGAGATGCTGCGGGCGGTACTGCAGCCAAACCCGTAAGGCGGGTAATAGATGGAGATCATGCAAAACTTAAGCGGCCGGCTCATAGTGCAGGGGGGCTTCCGCCGCAATCTCCTCCACCCAGCCGATCAGTTCAGAGGCCGCCTGACGCCAGCCGAGCGCCCCGGAGGCTCTCAGCGCGGCTTGGCTCATCCGCCGCCGCAAGGATTCGTCTTCCAAAACGCGTTTGATCGAGCGTTGCAGGGCGCCGGCGTCGTAAGGATCAAACGCCAATACGCCGTCACCGAGCAACTCCTTCAAGGGACTCTGCTCCGTAGCCACAACCGGAATGCCACAAGCCGCAGCCTCGATGGCGGGAAGGCCGAACCCTTCCATTAAAGAGGGCAAGACGATGAGAGACGAGCAATTCATTAGCTGGACCAAGTCTTCATCAGGGAGAAAGCCCGGGAATAACACCCGCTGTTCGATGGCCGATCCGGCTAGACGTTTTCTCAGTTCGCCATAGACCGAATAGAAGGGGTCGGTTTCGTAGTCCCCCACCAGGACGAGCAACAGATCATCAAATCGCGGCTGAGCGGTCAGTTTCTCGAAGGCGTCCAGAAGGCGAGACAGGTTTTTGTGCGGGCCGAAGCCGCCAACGTAAGTCAACAGGCGGCCGTGCCGCTTGACACCTTGGCCGGTCACGCCTTGGCTGGTCACCGCCGGTGGCAGAGCGGCTTCAGCCAAGGGCCGAAAAATGGGATCCGGAGCCTCGCCGACAACTTTGACACGATCCGCCTCAAGTCCGAACTCGGCGATGAGCGCACGGCGGGAGTATTCCGAAACCGTAACGATGCGATCGGCCTGTGCTCTGGCGAGTTCGGATTTCAAACGCCACCACATTCTTCCGCTTTGGTTCGGGAAAACGTGCTGGGGCAGCCGCTCCGCAATCACATCGTGGATGATCAGAACCTTCTTCGCGCGAGTCAATACAGGAACGTAGCTGTAGAGGGTCGGAAAAATCAAACAGTCGAGATCAGCGCTCGAAAGCGCGCGGCTCATCGACCAGGCATCGGCGAGTGAGCGTCTCCCGCCCGCCTTGGCCGCAACGGCCGCTGGCACGCTAACGGCGACTTGGGTTAGCTGTGCGGCGGGCGGCAGCGGTTGCAGCAAACTGTCCAGGGGGGTGTCGACGAAGAGGACGTACTCGTTCGAGTGGTCGAGGCTGCAAACAGCATTGAACAGCGAGCGCAGATGCCGTCCATAACCGCGGCGGTTGTTCCAGCAGGTGGCGTCGACACCGATCCGCACGTTTCACTATAGCCCAGAAACTCAAAAGTTCAGAACAGGTAAACCGCTTATTGATACTCGCAAAATATAGTGTTGTTTTCGGACACAGCGAATGCCTTGCCGGAGCGGGCGCAGCACGCTGCGCCCCTACACTGTATTTCGCGAACATCAATAAGTCACCGGTATTGCTCTTAGACTGCATTTCTCACGGCGCAACTTTTCGGGCATTCTGGAGGCGATCCTGTTTCATCCAGCGATCAAATGGATTTTTTGTCAATGTTCGCCCTTTGGTCTTTTTTGCTGTCATCGTCCTCGTATTCGCTAGCAAAAGAGTCTCAACGGACTTGAGTGGTTTGGGCGCAAGTTGTTCATTTATAAGCGGTTCATTTTTTCAATGAGAGGATTTGAGAGTGTATGAGAGAGTTTCGGGTTTTTTGCCGGGCGGCGGGGCCTGGATCGCCTGCCGGTCACCTCCACATGGAAAATGATTCATCGCTGGGTTTCCCTTTTTTAGGATAGCAAGCCGGTCTCGGGCGGCCTGGCGCTTCCTGGAGAAAACTGTTGAAAAAAAAGGGAATAACTTTATCAAAAATCCGTGACCGAGTTTGTCAGCGCGGGTTTCTCGGCGCCTGACGGGCGAGGCAGGCGAGAGGCCCGGCAGTCCTTCTTTGCACTTGCCGACCGTTTTCGACCTACCGTCAAGTATGCGTCTTTGATTCAGCGGGGTTGGCGTCAAGCCGAGCGCGCCGCGTACTGACGCGCCTCTCACGCACTCCGCCTCGCCACGCGGTGAGAAAAGCGGGCGAGCAGCCCGTGGTGGAAGTCCGAGGACGCGAAAAAAGGGGACAGCCAGCCGATTTCCGCACTTCACTGGGATTGAAAACAAAGCAGTTCGGCGAGCGGAAATCGGTGGCAGTCCCCCATTTTCGCTCGAACACACTTCTGCCACGGGCTGCTAGATGAGCGGGATTATCCCAGCCAAATCTCACTCAGGAATGGCGGTGCGCAGGGCAAGGATACACCGGCCCGCTCTCGTTCCGGACCGGGGCTCGGGGCGCCCTCCTGGAGTCAGCCATCTCGCCTTGCCCGCGCGAGTAAAACGCGAACGCCGAAGTCCACGAATCCCAAGGGTCTCCTGCAACGAAACTAACGACATAGCCCTTGTTCGCGGATAGACGCTGGTATGTCGCTTACCGCCAACAAACGCCTGCCTGAGGCGCTTCTCCGCATCGCCGGGAAGAGCTAAACGCCGTCCCGAACAGTGAGTTAAAATGGACTGAGCCGGATTGCTGGTGGGAAGGCTTGTTGTCGCCAGCTATCACGCGCGGTGCGTCGATCGAGCGCCTATGCTGATGAATCAACACTTGCCGACAAGGGAGGATTCAGGCCGGAGACAACTTGCCTACGACTGGTAATTCGAAAGCGTGCAGCCGCGCCAGTAACGTTAGATGGCTTGCGGGTAAAAGTTCCATAGGATCAAGATCCAAAACATCAATGCGATGACGCTAACCGCGACACCTACGTCTGTTGACGATAGAACACCCTTGAATAACCAGTGCTTGGACGGCGGATCTATGCCACGTGCCTGGCACATCGCATAGTACCGCTCCTTATTCCTGTTGACGTAATATAGACTCGCCCACTGGATGAGGACCCACGCGACGGCCAGTACCAAGCCGACAATGTTTAGATAATGGGGTATTTAGTTGACTCCAGTAGCCACAATATGTTGTGGTTGGGGGCATGAAGGAGGACTACCCCCGAAACCTCGTCGAGTTGAAGCTCGATTCTCGACCGAGGAGGCGTGCCGGGAGTACCTGCTGAAGCTGCGCTGGCCGGAGGGGTTCGTGTGCCCGCGCTGTGGGATCCAGTCCTCATGGGCCAGCAAACGCAATCTGCTGCTCTGCGCCGACTGCGGTTACCAGGCCTCGGTGACGGCGGGCACGATTTTCCAGGACACCCGCAAGCCCTTGACGTTGTGGTTCCGGGCGGCTTGGTGGGTGACAACGCAAAAAGGCGGGGCCAGCGCGCTGGAGTTGCAGCGGGTCTTGGGTTTGGGTAGCTATGTAACCGCCTGGACCTGGCTGCACAAGTTCCGCCGCGCCATGGTGCGCCCCGGTCGCAATCGGCTGGTCGGCCGGGTGGAGGTGGACGAAACGTACGGAGTCGAAGAGGGCGTCCGAGGTCGGCGTTAGTTGCGGTTGCTGCCGAGGAGGATGGGCGCGGTATGGGTCGCATCCGGCTCCGTCGGATCGCGGATGCCTCAGCGGCGAGCTTGGAAGCCTTTGTCGAAGAAGCTATCCAACCTGGCAGCCTCGTGCACACCGACGGCTGGGAAGGCTATGCGGGATTGGAGAACAAAGGATACCGCCATGAAGTCAACCGTTGCGCGGGAAGCGGATCGGCGAGTAATGCTGCCGAGAGTCCATCGTGCGCCTCTCTGCTAAAGCGCGCTGTTGGGGCCAGGGGGCTGTCAGTCACGAGTATTTGGACTACTACCTGGACGAGTTCACGTTCCGACCGGCGGACCTCACGGTCGCGCGGCAAACTTTTCTATCGCCTCCTCCAGCAGGCGGTCGCCGGACCCTGCTCCCTATAAGACAATGGTCGAGGCCACCAGGGCCGGCACCCCCACCCCCACGCGACGGCCAGTACCAAGCCGACAATGTTTAGATAATGGGGTATTTAGTTGACTCCAGTAGCCACAATATGTTGTGGTTGGGGGCATGAAGGAGGACTACCCCCGAAACCTCGTCGAGTTGGAAGCTCGATTCTCGACCGAGGAGGCGTGCCGGGAGTACCTGCTGAAGCTGCGCTGGCCGGAGGGGTTCGTGTGCCCGCGCTGTGGGATCCAGTCCTCATGGGCCAGCAAACGCAATCTGCTGCTCTGCGCCGACTGCGGTTACCAGGCCTCGGTGACGGCGGGCACGATTTTCCAGGACACCCGCAAGCCCTTGACGTTGTGGTTCCGGGCGGCTTGGTGGGTGACAACGCAAAAAGGCGGGGCCAGCGCGCTGGAGTTGCAGCGGGTCTTGGGTTTGGGTAGCTATGTAACCGCCTGGACCTGGCTGCACAAGTTCCGCCGCGCCATGGTGCGCCCCGGTCGCAATCGGCTGGTCGGCCGGGTGGAGGTGGACGAAACGTATGTGGGCGGAGTCGAAGAGGGCGTCCGAGGTCGCGAAATGGTTGGCAAAGCGTTAGTTGCGGTTGCTGCCGAGGAGGATGGGCGCGGTATGGGTCGCATCCGGCTCCGTCGGATCGCGGATGCCTCAGCGGCGAGCTTGGAAGCCTTTGTCGAAGAAGCTATCCAACCTGGCAGCCTCGTGCACACCGACGGCTGGGAAGGCTATGCGGGATTGGAGAACAAAGGATACCGCCATGAAGTCACCGTGCTGCGCGGGAAGCGGCAATCGGCGAGTAAGCTGCTGCCGAGAGTCCATCGTGTCGCCTCTCTGCTAAAGCGCTGGCTGTTGGGGACCCACCAGGGGGCTGTCAGTCACGAGTATTTGGACTACTACCTGGACGAGTTCACGTTCCGCTTCAACCGGCGGACCTCACGGTCGCGCGGCAAACTTTTCTATCGCCTCCTCCAGCAGGCGGTCGCCGCCGACCCTGCTCCCTATAAGACAATGGTCGAGGCCACCAGGGCCGGCACCCCCACCCCCAAGATGTAGTGGCTACTGGAGTCAACTAAATACCCCATTTTAGATAAACCGGAAATGGGGTATTTAGTTGACTCCAGTAGCCACAATATGTTGTGGTTGGGGGCATGAAGGAGGACTACCCCCGAAACCTCGTCGAGTTGGAAGCTCGATTCTCGACCGAGGAGGCGTGCCGGGAGTACCTGCTGAAGCTGCGCTGGCCGGAGGGGTTCGTGTGCCCGCGCTGTGGGATCCAGTCCTCATGGGCCAGCAAACGCAATCTGCTGCTCTGCGCCGACTGCGGTTACCAGGCCTCGGTGACGGCGGGCACGATTTTCCAGGACACCCGCAAGCCCTTGACGTTGTGGTTCCGGGCGGCTTGGTGGGTGACAACGCAAAAAGGCGGGGCCAGCGCGCTGGAGTTGCAGCGGGTCTTGGGTTTGGGTAGCTATGTAACCGCCTGGACCTGGCTGCACAAGTTCCGCCGCGCCATGGTGCGCCCCGGTCGCAATCGGCTGGTCGGCCGGGTGGAGGTGGACGAAACGTATGTGGGCGGAGTCGAAGAGGGCGTCCGAGGTCGCGAAATGGTTGGCAAAGCGTTAGTTGCGGTTGCTGCCGAGGAGGATGGGCGCGGTATGGGTCGCATCCGGCTCCGTCGGATCGCGGATGCCTCAGCGGCGAGCTTGGAAGCCTTTGTCGAAGAAGCTATCCAACCTGGCAGCCTCGTGCACACCGACGGCTGGGAAGGCTATGCGGGATTGGAGAACAAAGGATACCGCCATGAAGTCACCGTGCTGCGCGGGAAGCGGCAATCGGCGAGTAAGCTGCTGCCGAGAGTCCATCGTGTCGCCTCTCTGCTAAAGCGCTGGCTGTTGGGGACCCACCAGGGGGCTGTCAGTCACGAGTATTTGGACTACTACCTGGACGAGTTCACGTTCCGCTTCAACCGGCGGACCTCACGGTCGCGCGGCAAACTTTTCTATCGCCTCCTCCAGCAGGCGGTCGCCGCCGACCCTGCTCCCTATAAGACAATGGTCGAGGCCACCAGGGCCGGCACCCCCACCCCCAAGATGTAGTGGCTACTGGAGTCAACTAAATACCCCATCGGCGGAATATCTTTGGAGTGGATCGGTACGGTGACCCGCAGTTCCGCACGAGTCTTGTGCAACAGGCGGGCGTGGCTGCCCGTCTGGTGGTGGACGAAGAAGCCGGCGCGTTCAAGGGCACGTACAAGCTGTCTCGGCCTAACGACAGGCAGTTTTTGGTTCACACCAGATTCCCTCCACAACGAGCATGTAGCAGGATGGTCTCCGGAGTCTATGAGAAACCGGCAAATTCGCGTAGCAGGCTTTCGGAATTTGAAATAACGTGAAAAACTTACAAAAAGCTCGCCTCGAGCTAGCGGCGTCTTGAGTCAGGGAAGGGTGAGTGCGACTCGTTCCGTGGCGGGTTCGACATCTTCAGGTATTGGCTCTCCGGTCTCACGGGCGCTCTCAAGAAAACAGCGAATCGCATCTTGTGCCATCTCGCGGGCCTCGTTGAGCGTCTCCCCGAAGGTACAGATTTCCGGGATGGCGGGAACAATAACGTTGTAGCCTCCCTCCGGGGCCCGCTCGAATATGACAGTGTAGCTGTACTCGGTCAAGGTTCCACTCCAAGATCATGCTAGCAGTTTCGGGCGGTGCGGCTCGGAAGGGGATCTTCCCGACATCCCCCCGCCGGTCGAAGACTCATCGTGTACGTCGCGGCCTATGACCGGCGTATGAGCTAAGTGGTAGAAGATTGATTCGAGAGATCTTTGCCAGGGACTTACCGATCATAATTCACGAGTTGGAATACGATGAAGATACCGCTCAGAGAACCGCGTCGGCGAATCCGCTGGTGAGTTATCGGTAATGGGCTGTTCCCAAGAAAACTCTAACGCCCGGACCGCATTTGCGAAACATCGATATCTGAAATCGATATTGAATACGAATATATCTATGGTATGCTTTGTATAGATATGATGCGAGCAGTCTTAGTCAAGCTTCCAGAAGAATTGATCGAAGACGGGCAGGAATGTGCTTCGGCTCTAAAGCTTACGCGATCGGCCTACATCCGCCGCGCCATTGAACACTTCAACCGCGAGACCAAGCGCGGTCTCAGGGCCAAAAAACTGGTCGCCGCATCCCGCAAGGTGAGGGCGCAGAGCATGCGCGTCAACGCGGAGTTCGCTCGGTTCGAGCAAGATCCGGATGCCTAAACGCGGGGAAATCTGGCTGGCGAAATTGAACCCCCAGCGAGGCACGGAGCCGGGCAAAGTACGTCCGGTTCTTGTGGTCCAGGCGCAGGCTCTGCTGGATGATGGCCACCCATCAACGTTAATCGTTCCCCTTACCAGCGGCCTCCTTGAAGATGCGGAGCCCCTTCGCGTGCGGATCAATCAGGGCGGGGCCTTGGAGCGAGATTCAGACGCGATGATCGACCAGCTTCGGGCGATCGATAACAAGCGTTTCGCCGACGGACCGCTGCGGCGGCTGGATCCGAAAGAACTCGGAGAAGTCGACCAAGCAATCCGCGAAGTCATGGACTTAGCGGCAGTCTGAAGCTGTACAAGGGAAGGAAGAAGGGCTCAAGCAGCTAAGGCGGGCGCTAGGGCTGGAGGAAGATGAGGCTGCTGGTCAACTGTAGCCAGCTTTGCAAGGTGAAGGCCAAGCATTGGCGCATCAGGCCCCATCAATTCTTCTGGATTCCGAACTCTTCGAAGATCTTCAGGAACTGATTGGACTCGATCTTCTCGAATTGCTGCTGCTTGCCGCTGGGCCACTGCACTTCGATCCGCTCCACCATTAAGTCGCTGCCCAGCCCGAAAGTGAGCGGCAACTCGCTTTGGGAACAATAGCTCGACCCGCTGTGGACCGTTCGCCATTGTTCACCTGAAGCGCTTCGAACACGAACCACCGCCCCAATCGCGGCGCGGTTGGACTCGCTTCCAACCAGCTTGAGCCGCAGGTAGGAATTTGCGTTTCCGCCATCGTTACGGAAGAGGTAAGCGGGGCCGTTGTTCGTGGTCACCAGGATGTCGAGGTCGCCGTCACGGTCGTAATCGGCGTAGGCGGCTCCCCGGCCGACAATGGGCCGAATGAGATCTTCGCCGGCCTTGTCGTTCGCCAGCTCGAAACGTCCACCTCCGGTGTTGCGGAACAACAACGGCGCCTGTTTGTAGGAAACCTTGGGCTGAACGCGGTTGATGTCCTCCTCCAAGTGACCGTTGGCCGTGAAGATGTCCAGGTGAGAGTCGAGGTCATAGTCGAAAAAGAAACTGCCGAAGGTGAGCGCGAGCAAGCTCTCGCGGCCGACGGCGCTGCTCGGCGCGTCGTCCACGAAAAGCCCGGTGCCTTCGTTGTGGTAGAGCGAGAGCATTTCGTTGGAAAAGTTGCCGACTAGCAGATGCGGCCGGCCGGAGCGGTCGTAGTCGGCTGCGTCTACCCCCATGGCCCCGCGCGCTTTTCCGTCCTCGGCAAAGGCGACCCCGGCGCTGAGGCCAACGTCGGCGAACGTCCCGTCACGGTTGTTGCGGTAAAGCCGGTTGGGCTGCGTGTCGTTGGCTTGAAAAATGTCGGGCCAGCCGTCCTGGTCGAAGTCGAAAACGGCGATGCCGAGCGCCTTGCTCGTCTCGTCGTAGACCCCTGCTTTTTGCGTGACGTCTTCGAACTTTCCCGAACCGAGATTGCGATAGAGCCGCGACGAAAGCCCATTGTAAGACTCCGGCGTGCAGTAGGATTTTGTGTCGCCGTCGAGCGTGCACCAGAGGTCTTCCTCAGGTGTCCACTGCACGTAGTTGGCGACGAATATGTCGAGCTTGCCGTCCTTGTCATAGTCAAGCCAGGCGGCGCTCGTGCCGAATCCCGCGTTGCTGATGCCGGCGTTTTTCGTGGCGTCGGTGAACTTTCCCTTGCCTTCATTTCGGAATAGCCGGTCACCCTCCAAGGCTGTGACGTAGAGGTCTTGGCGGCCGTCGTTGTCGTAATCGCCGGCGGCAACACCCATGCCATACATCTCGATGTCCAGCCCCGCCTCGGCGGTGACATCGGTAAAAGTTCCGTCTTGATTGTTGCGGTAGAGCTTTGAAGTGATCTTTTGCCTGGGTGCGGGATCCCAAGGCTTGCTATTGACGAGAAAAATATCGGGCCAATCGTCGTTGTTGTAGTCCAGGAAAGCGCAACCGGAACCGAGCGTTTCGGGAAGGTATTTTTTGCCGGAGCGGCCGTGGTTGTGTTCGAATGCAATGCCGGCGGCCGAGGTGACGTTGGTGAAAATGACGTCGGCGGCGGGGGCTGAGATGGCAGTTGGGTTTGCTTCGGAACGATTGCTAGGGTTGCAAGCGGCGAGCAGTAAATAAATGCAAACAGTGATGATGTTCAGCGTGCTTCGGGAAGCAGATTCAGAGCCCTGAACGCCAGTGAGGGGTCCGCCGCTTCGATGCGCTGCATCAGGCGACGGCCACCCTCCCCGTTTAGGTTTTGGCTGGCCGGCTTTAGGCGCCAGGGAGCTTCCGGGTCTGACGGCGGGTTGCTGAGAAGGTCGCAAGAGCCGGCAGAAGTGCCGGCTCGGCAAGCTAAGAGCTTGCGCCACGCTGTCGCACTCGCTCACCGCTGCTCTCCCGCCACAACCCCCGGAGCTGGCACGCGGGCTTGTAAGCCTTCCGGAATCTCCACCGACACGTGTTCGTGAATCGGCTGCCGCTCGTTGTTGTCCTCCGGACTCAAGCGCCGGATGCGCGCGGTAATTGTCTGTGACGCCTCATCGGCTTTGAACCTGCGGAATAGCTTCTCCTCGCGCGCGGCGTTTTCTTGATCGCCAATCCCGCGGTAACAAAGCATCCGGGTGTAGTGCATCTGCAAATCTTCGGGATCGATGCGCGCTACGCGATCGAGCATAACCAGGGCCTGCTGATACTGCCGTTTGCGGAAAAGGATCTGGGCGATTTCGTTGAGCACGACGCGGTCTCGCGGGTACTGGTTTTCGACGATCCGTAGTGACGCCAGCGCAGCGTCATAGTCTCCGCCGGCACGCTGAACCTTGGCCCGAAGGAAGTGCGCCCGGGCCAGCTTCGGATCGATTTCCAAGGCCTTGTCGACGTACGGTTTGGCGGCTTCGGTTTGCCCCTCTTGAATCAGCGCCCGCGCGACGTTCACCCATCCGTCCGCAAAGGCCGGATCGGCCTCGGTAACACGCTGAAAGGCGTACTCCGCCCCTTTGAGATCACCCTGGAGCAGCAGCCCGATCCCGTAATCGTTCCAACGCTCGTGGTCCTCCCGAACAGCGATGGGCTTCCAATCGGTTGGCGAAGCTCCGATCCGAAGCTCGGCCTCGTCCCGCGCCAAGATCACGATAGGCAGATTCGGAATCTCGTCTTTGATCTTCCCGGCAACGTTCGCGGGAATGTCGGCAGCCGAAAACGTGAACTCGCGGTCATCGTAGCCCTTCCCGAAAGACCCGCTGCTCTCCGGATCCGGTTTGCCGGCGTAAGAGAACTGCGTGTAATAGTGCGAGAACTTGCGGTAGTTGAGCTTGGCCACGAGCCGCACGGGTCCCTCGGCGTCATCAGGGATCGTCACCCGGAAATGGGCCGTGTCCGCCGCGCCCGGAGGGATCAGCCGGGCATACAGCAGGCTTCGCGCGTGGAACGCATTGCGTTTGTTGATGGGATTGCCGTGCTCGTCGAGCAGAAACGACTTGTAGAAATGCGCGCCCGGCTCCACCGGCCCGGCGCCATCGTCTTCCACCATGCCGCTCCAGTAGATGATCCGGCCACTAGCATCCGTTGCCTGCAACTCCACCCAAACATCGAATGCATCCACCGTGCCGCCGGGGAAGAAGTGCCCCACTTTCTTGGTTCGCACGACAACATCAACTTTGACGGTCGCCCCAGGCTGGATCGCTGGTTGAACGCGGTCGATCGGAGCGGCGATCTTCCCCACCTCGCGCAGCAGCACCGAGCGGCTCCCGGTTTCCGCTTCCTCGCCCACGGCGAACCCGGTCGCCAGCATCGGCTGATCCGCGCTGCGGCGGCGCATGGCGGGCGCGGGCGCTCCCTCCTCCACCGGCGAGACGGCGAAAATATCCACCGACACGATGTCGTCCTGGAGAAAGTCCGTGACGATCTTGAGCTGCTCCTGATCGCGATTCACGTAAGGGACGGCCGTATTAGCCGCCGGAAACCGGTGCGAATGAACAAAACCTTTCTCGTTGCCCGGATCGTCGGACCGCACCAGCGGCATGTGGCAGTCGGCGCAGTCCAACGGCTTTTCGGGGTAGTAGAACGACCGCGCACCGTACCCCGACACGCCGCTTGCTTGCCAGGAATCGTACTCGTTGAATCCCCGAAACCAGCGGTAATCATTGACCGGGACGTCGAGATGAACTTTGTGGCAGGAGGAGCAAAACTCCGCCCTGTCCCGAAACAGGAAAGCCGGCATGAAAGCCCGGCGATGCGCTTCGGGAGCCGTATTGACGACGTAGTCGTGCAGCTTGCGGATCAGCCAGTTGTCGCTCGCTCCCATCTCGTGCAGCGGCGGGTAGGTCATCGTGAAGCCGCCGTTGCCCATCGTGTCCGGCACGCGGGTGATCGAGTGGCACGACATGCAGCCCAGGCCTGCTTGCGCCGCCGCTGTGTCGATCTGCTCCTTGGCCGGCTTCTCGAAGCGGCCATTGAAAAACATGGCGTGGTCGTGACAGCCCGCGCACCACTTCGACGACTCAACGTCGCCGACCTCCTGCATATACTCGATCGACTTGCGGTAGAACTGATTGTTGAACGACGAGAAGTGGTGCATCGAACTATTCCACTGCTCGTAGATGTCCTTGTGGCAGTCGCCGCAGACTTTCGAATCGAGGAAGAAATCGGAAGGGATCAGCCCGCCGGTGTTGGTGACGGCCGATGACGGGAAGAACGGGCTCGAGACGCCGCCGCCTTCTTGCTCCATGCTGAGAGGAGCGGTCGTTGGATTCACGATCCGCTGGTCCGGACTCGGGAAAAGCCTCGCTTGCACGATGGCGCTCAGCCCGACCAGCCCGACCGCGCCCAGCGCTATACCCAATGTCCGAAAGAGCTTGGGAGTAAAGCGCCGGGCGTGCCACCAGAGGGCGAGCGCCCCCAAATACCCGGTTCCGATGTGAATCACGAGAACGAGCGTATGAGGGCGAGTTGCGCCGATCACGCACAGCACGGCCCCGAGCGCCCCCGAGAAAGCCAGCAGCCCGGCCGCCGGTGCGGTTTTCCACCCAAGTGAAGGCAGCCATTCCTTCCGCCACAACAACAAGGCCCCAATCAGTCCCAGCCCCAGGACGACGTGCAGCAGCACATTGGCCACGTAGAACAAAGTTGCTTCCGGGAAAGACCACACCCACGTGGCGTTCACCAGAAGGAGCGAGAAGCCAATCGTAATAACTCTGGATTTGTTCACTACCGCAGCGGCCGGATCAGCTTGAGAGCGGGCCTTACGTTATATTTTCGCAGATACGCGCGATGCGGCTTAGTGTCTGGGTACTGTTCGTCCGCTCCGTAGGGATAGCCCGACATGGCATGGAAGGGCAGCGGCTCGACGGTGTCGCCGAAAGCGGTGTTGGCCTCGGCTTCTTTCGCCCAGCCGTCAACGAATAGCAGGAAATCGCGTTTCCAGCCGCGCGGAAGTTCGGGCAGCGATAGGGCGGGGAAGCGCAGTGTCAGCTCGTCCCCGGCCCCCAGGATCACAAAGCGGTCGTCGATCGAGGATAAAAGTTCCCTGACGGGCCCGTAGCGCGTGTAGTCGCCTCGGGTCGGATTCCACATCGTCGTTGGACTGACCGAGGCGTAATGAAAACGCTCGGGCTGCATTCGCTCGGCGTGCAGCTCGACTTGCGAGAATCCCCGAAAGCCGAGACGGGCGATCTCGGGAAGAAGCTGCGTCAGAGCGGTCTTTCCCGCCTCCTGCCTGGGCGCGGCGAAAACTTCGTCCCAGTAAAGGCACAGGTTCGTCGCGATGCGTACTTCGCGTGAATCCGACAAAAACTTGCCCGTGAGATCCACGGCGATCGTCCGAGGGCCGCCTGCGGGAAGCCCCATGTCTTCGATCGCGGTGACCCACTGGCCGCTTCCGTCCTTGACCTGCAGATAGGGCAGCCGGAGCCGGCTGCGCTGAGTCTGCGAGCCCGCGACAATGCGGCTGGCATCGGCCCAGTCGACCCATCCGTGGAGGAACAGCATCATTCCGCCGGGTTCAGGGAAACCGCTGAAATCGAGCGTGAGCGAATGGCTTTCCGCGCGGTTCGCAAAGTCTCTCTCGAAGTCGTCCGCGTAGCGTCCGTCCCGCCTGAGGAGCCGATCCAACACGTCGTGGCCGTGCCCGTCGAGCGCGCGAGCCGGGTAGTGGCGCTCAACCACTTCGTGAAGGCGAAACTCGGGGAACGGCGGGGCCTTGAACTTCTCGTTGCTGAAGACCTCGACCTCGCGAGGATGATCCACCGCCAGCAGCTTGATCTGATCGAGGTAGGCGACTTCGCGCAACTCCTCGGTGATGCGCACTTCGTAAGCGCCGTTGAGGGGCTTGAGCCTCTCACCGTCAATCCAAACGTACTCGTCATGATCCGCCGAGAAGAATTCGCCGTCTCCCAGCCCGGCTCCCAGCGGCGCCACTCCCAGCACCTCGCTGATGAACTCGAATTCCTCGCCGTTCCAGGTGAAGATCATTGGACACGAACCCGACAGGCGCGGTTTCTCTTCGTACTCGTGCGCTTGATTGACCGCCTGCCGGGATTCGTTTTGGATCAGCCCGTTGGGCCAGGTGATCCGCACCGTGTCGATGCTCGTTGCTCCGCCCAGCCCAAACGACAGCGGGACGCCCTGATACACCTGCTTGCGGTAGACGCGCCCCGCTTTGACCTCGACCCGCGCGCCCTCGGTCAAGATGTTGTTCTTGACGCCTTTGAGCGCGATGCCGGCGTAGCTGTTCCCCCCGGAGGTCTTGTTCAGGAGCAGGCTGAGTTTCCCGGAAGCGTCCAGCGCGGCGACGTCGGCCTTGCCGTCGGAGTTGAAGTCGGCCGCCGCCGCGAATGCCAGGCCGCCGGGCAGCCCCAGCGCTTCCGTCCGCTCAAATGCGAAGCGCCCGCGGTTGGCCATCACGCCTTGCGGCGTAACGGCGTCCACCCAGCCGCGGTTTTGGAAATCCGCCCAGGCCAGCGCCGCCGGCAAGACAGCCCCTGCTTTCAGGACGCCCTCGTTGTTTCGCAGGAGCTGGGTTTCTTTTTGCGGCCCGCTGCCGCGCGTCAGCGCCACGTCCAGGAAGCCGTCATGGTCGGCGTCCACAACCTCGAGACGAACCGCGCCTTCGCCCGGCACAATCCCCGGAATCCTGGACGCCCGAAACTGGCCTACTTTGCGGTCCTCGTAGAGGATCACCTTGTCTCGGTAAGCGACGACAATATTGAAACTGTTGTTCTCCCAAAGCTCCAGTGACACGGCCGCCAGCCCCTCCGAGCCCTTCTCAAACGGGAATGACGCGGTTACGTCGGAAAAGCTGCCGTCGCCGTTGTTGCGAATCAGGGCCTGGTCTTGCCCGCTGAGCAGCAGGTCGAGGTCGTAGTCGTGGTCATAGTCGACCCATAAGCAAGTGTTGAAGTCTCCCACGGCGACGGTGTGCTCATTACCCAGCAACCTGCGTCCCTCGGCATCGCCCGAACGCGCCCCGCCCTCGAACTTCAAATCCAGCACTTGAACACCGCCCGCTTGAACCAGGCAAAGGTCGGCCGTCCCGTCGTTGTTGTGGTCGCCCGGCGCCACATGGCGAATCTCCGCGCCCGCCCCGCCTGCTGCCGCATCGTTCGGGAGCGAATACACAATGCGGTTCTTAGACCACGCGACGAGATGCGGAGGACCGGCATCAGCCCCGAAGTTCACCAGCGCCAGCCCCAGCGGTTCTTCCCCCAAGTCGATGCCAGTCGCCTCGGCTTCAAACTCGACTCTCGCCGCTTCATCGGCCGCCGGTCCCGCCGCCACCGGGTCGTGCAGTTCGGAATAGAAGCTCCAATTGATGTCTTCTCCCGCCGCCGAGCCTTCGGTCAGCTCTTTGATTTCGCGGAAACGATCGAGGTGCGCGCGCGCGCGATCCATGTCGACGCGCCGCAGCGTGTTGTAGAGCTGAAAACGCGGCGCGGCAAGGCTGGGATCGAGTTCAGCGGTCAGTTCGAACTCGGTGATCGCTCTCTCGATATTATCCTGGAGCTTGTAGAGCACACCAAGGTTGTAATGCGTCTTGGGCTCGTCCGGGACGAGTCTCGCCATCTGTTCGAGTTCACGGACGGCACGCTCCACTTCGTTGCGTTTCTTAAATTCGATCCCGAGATTGAAGTAGGTGTGGGGCAGTGAGGGATCGATCACCTGCGCCTTTTCGACTTCAGCGATCCCCTCTTCCGCCTGACCCGCGCGCAAAAGCGACAACCCGTAGTTGAGATGTTCCTGAGCCGAGCCCGGGTTCAGCTCCAGCGCTTCGCGCAGCACGTCAACCGCCTGTGTCTGCGTGCCGGGGTTTTCATACATCGCCTTGCCCAGGTTGCGCAGCTCCTGCAACCGCTGGGCCGTCTCGGGGTCCATCTGAAGCGCCGATGGCTGTGTGGTAAATACAACAATGCCGGCGATCAACGCCAGCGATAGGAAAGCTGCGACGAATCCTTTGCTCATGTTTGTGTAGGAGAATCCATCGTACCGGATTTTAGAAGACGTTGATCTGTTGAGCCGTTGAGCCGTTGAGCCGCGTTTCTCGTTTAAGCTGTTCTGGAGAACGTTGAAACACGGCTCAACGGCTCAACAGCTCAACAGCTCAACAGCTCAACGTCTTATCATTTAAGCTATTCTGGAGAACGCTGAAACAGCCCAATACCGCAGCCGTTGGGTACAAATACCACCAAAGGGAGGTCAAAAAATGTCCAAGGTCTTGATTCCGGTCGGAGACGCCATCGAAGCCGTCGATACCCTATACCCGTTTTTCCGGGTCCAAGAAGATGGTTTCGAAGCTGTCGTCGCCGGACCCGAAGCACGCGTCTACAACATGGTGATGCACGAAGTCCCGCCCGGATGGGATCTTACGCGAGAAGGGCCGAGCTATCACATTGAAGCGACGATCGCGTTCCGCGACGTCAATCCGGAAGACTATGACGGGCTATTCGTGTCGGGCGGGCGGGCCCCCGAATATTTGCGTTACAACCAAGATCTGCTGCGCATCGTGCGGCATTTCTTTGACGAGGAAAAGCCCGTTGCCTGTGTTTGCCACGGTGTCGAGATTGTCGCGGCAGCCGATGTCATTCGCGGAAAGAAAATGGCCACCGTACCCAAATGCCAGTTGGACGTCGAGTTTTCCGGCGGAACCTTCGTCGATGAGGGTTGCGTGATGGCGGGGAACATGGTCAGCAGCCGCACCTGGCACGACCATCATCTCTACATGCCCACGTTCATGCGGATGCTCAACAACTATCGAGCCGCCAAAGAGACAGCGGCGATACCGTCGAGCGTCGCGACCTAGACTAGCAGCCCGTGGTGCAAGTGGGTTCGGTGAAAAGTGAGGACTGTCAGAGTTGCTCGGTGAGAGCCTTGAGCCGCGAAGCGGCGCCGGATCGTAGCCCATGGGTGGAGCGAAGCGGAACCCTGGGTCCAAAACCCCTCGAGGCGAAAGCCCCGCAAGGGGCGCAGGAAAACAAGCGCATGATTCTGACAACCGATCCGCCATGTGCCCAAAGAAATCCCGCAAGCGTGCGCGGCGGGCGGCGTCTGACCCGCCTCCCAACCGGCGAACGGAAAGGCTGGCCACTCGAAAGTGTCAGGGCAGAGCTGTCCCACGACCGCGTCCACGCTCGCGACTGTAAGGACTGCGAGGGTGATCTCGACAGCGCGCAGCGAGAGCGGCTAGCGTACATCGCGACCCGCTGCCCAGTGCGCAAGACACTGGCGGCAGGGCCTCATATTACAGATGAGGTTATTTAAATAAACGACTTCATTTACCGGTCGTAGCTATGGCAATCGGGTGACCGCTTGCTTACGCGCGCGGCTCAACGGATCACCGGCTCAACAGCTCAACGTATGAGCCCTTCTCCGAGCCGCACTAAATCCTCGTCGTCGTTGAAAAAGTGAGGGGAGACTCGCAGGTTGCCTTTCCGCGCCGCCACGGCGATGCGCCGATCGCGCAGCCGAACCGCCAGCGCCGAGACGTCAACGCCAGGGAACTGCGCCGTCACAATCGGTGAATCGTAGTGAGGATGCTCATCGCTTGCCAGCCGTCCTCCGCGGGAGCGAAGGACCTCCCGCGTTGTCTCCGCGAGTTGCTGGACACGCCTCTCAATCGCCGCCGGGCCGATCGAATGAATTAGATCCAGGACCGCTCCCATGGCGAAGATGCCGCTGAAGTTCTGTATCCCGCCTTCGTACTTGATCGCGCTCGGCGGCAGCTCCGGGACGCCGTGATGCAACTGGTCGACATCACGCCAGTTCTTGTGACTGCGCCAGCTATAGAGGCTCGGCTTTAGCCACTCCCTTACCCGCGGAGCGACATAAGCGAACCCGATTCCGGTTGGCGAAAGCATCCACTTGTAGGCGTGCACGACCAGGAAATCGATCGCCGCTGCCTGAACGTCAATCTGCAGCGCCCCGACGCTTTGCGTTCCATCCACGTAAAAAAGGACGTCTCTCTTTCGCAGCTCGAGGCCGATTGCTTCGATTGGCGGACGAAGCCCAGTGGAGTAGTTCACGGTACTCATCAAGACCAGCCGCGTTCGTGGCGCCAGCGTCTCGAAAAAACGATCCAGCGAAAAGCGGCCACCCGACAGTTCAAGCTCCGTCAGTGAAACGCCGCCGCTCCCGAGCACTTTGGGGTAGTAAAGATTGTTGGGAAATTCGTGAGTGAGGGTGACAATTTCATCGCCCGATTTCCAGTCGATTCCGCCGATGAGCCACCCGAGCGCCGCTCCGGCGTTTGGAATGAATGCAATGTCATCGGCCCCGGCCCCTACAAGTTTCGCGGCTCCCGCCCGCACGACATCCGCTTGGGTATACCAGTCGAGAAAGCCGAGCGAAGCTGTCTCATCACGGTTCCGGAGGTGCGCCGCCGCCGCTTCCGCCGCGCACAACGGGACCGGCCCAAACGTCGCCGTATTGAGGTAGACCCAATCCTTCAGGACCGGAAACTGCTCCCGCAGCCGTTGCCATTCGGTAGACATTGTCTTAGGCGCTTACCGCCTCCACATCGACAAAAAATTGTCGATGTTGCTGCAAGTCATTTGTTTTCAACTGCCCCGAAGGGGCCACTTTTTCGGAGCGCAGTCTCCGAAAAAGCCTGGATTCTAGCCCGCCGATCTTGAGGGTTTTGTTCGCGGAAACGGTCGCATGACGAAGCGGACGAGGCGCTGTCCGGAAGAAGGGAAGGACTAATCAACACCCACCGGGGGCGCAAGCCCTGCGGCTAATTAACGCCAAGGGCCAATATTAGCACCAGCACAGCGCGAACGTCCCACGAACCAAATCTCAAATACCTTTGGGTAGCCTTAGCTTATCGATGCCGCAACCAGACACGGCGCCGGGAGCTAGCCCAGGGTTAGCCCGAGGGTTAGCCCCAATTCTCTTCACTTACTGACTTTCGCAAATTACGGTGATACGTTCCGCGCTCGATGGGTAGGGGCACAGCGTGCTGTGCCCATCTGCAAGCGTCACTATATTTTGCGAAACTTGGTAGAGCCGTTGAGCCACGTTCACGTGGCTTGGTCTCCTTTAGGCCGGTCCTTTTAGGGCCGGTTGAACAGCCCTCGCGAAGTTGCTCCTCAGCCCGTTTCAACGGGCTTTCATTCCGCCCCCTGATCACGACCGTCCCCCGGCAACTGCCTAGGGCGCGTCGCCCCGAGGTGGCGCGCGCCTCCTGGCGGGCAGCGTCGGCCTCCGGGCCGGCGTCGCCCCGGCACAGTCCCGTCAGCCGGGGCGCCTAGCGTGGAGGCGTCCCCCGTGAAAGTGATGGAACCGGCCATCGCTTCCCCAAAAACGGGTCACGTTATTGCAAGACTTTTATTCCCTTTCAAGTCATACGTTTAAAGAAATCCACTCCTAATTCCCCGCCGACCACCTGCTGATCTGAATATGTGAGACCGCTCCGCGACTTTCTAGGACCGTTGAGCCCCGCGCCTCCCGCGCGTGGTCCGGGGAAGTCGTTTCCCGTGGCCTCCAATCCGTATTCGCGATGCCAGAACGTCCAGAGATCCTGGCTGGAACAACAAAAACACACGATTCAGGACCCAAAAGGGTCAAATCACCAGGGAGTCTGCCATGGGCCGCCGCGACCCTTTGGAGTCAAGCCACTGAAAACAAAAACACTATCCGTCGACACCAACTACGAGAAGCAAAAAACGCCGACAAGTCCAGTATATGTGCCATTCTCTGCCATTCTCTGCCATTTCATGGAGAAACTTTATAAAATCTTATGCCCCAACCGACAACCTCTTTCGTTTCAACAACTCTATTTAGACTCTCGCGGTTGCGGGCAGTGCCGGCGCGCCCTTTCGCAGTTGCCGCGAGACGGTCGTGATCAGGGCGGAATGAAAGCCCGTTGAAACGGGCTGAGGAACAACTTCGGGGGGCTGTTCAACCGGCCCTAAAAGGACCGGCCTAAAAGGAGACCAAGCCACGTGAACGTGGCTCAACGGCTCCTAGCGGGACTCGTCCTTCCGAAGAGCATCGAGGCCACCCGTTTTCAGGGTGTCATCGTCGCCTACGGATTTGTGGCCGGCCTCGAAGTCACCTTCAATATCTATGAGTTCTTCGCCGCCCAGAAGCAATTGCGTGGTTCAATGGCAGCGGACCCGAAGGACCTGGAGTGGGGACTGCGGCAAGTTCGCGCGGGGCGAATCAAGCCGGCTGTCGGCCGTACGCTGCCGCTACGGCAGGCGGCCGAAGCGCATCGGCTGATAGCGTCAAACCAAATTGCCGGCAACATTGTGTTGCTGCCGTGGGAGAACTGATGAGAGCCCAGAATCGCTGGGCGGGATCACCGGAGGGCTGTCTGTCTGGTTCAAGAGCAGGCGGGCAGGCTCTTCGAAATAGAAGTCCAGGAGGTAAACCATGAAAAGCTTTATCAAGTTCAACCTGGGGCTGATGAGATCGCCCCTTCAAGTGCGGCTCTGGCTCGTGCTGTTGCGTCACCGAATCTCGTTACACCTTTTCTAATTGTCTGTTCGGGAACCCAGCAGCCGTTGCCGATACCCCAGTTGGTTTCGGATCTACGTCAAACCGCAAGTAACCGGCTCGTATGTTTGTCAGAATGGTTGTCGGCGGCTCGCTTAGGTCGTCTGTCTCCTGGATAGCATTCTCGCCCGCCGTTCTGGGACCATCAATTTGCAATCTCGACCCAAATCCAACGGAGAGATCCTCACGGGCAGCCCCCACCCATTGGGCGCGACGTGGGACTGTGGCGGGGGCGCCAGCGGCACGAACTTCGCGATTTTCTCCCAGCATGCGACCGCTATCGAGCTGTGCCTGTTCGACTCGCCGGACGCCGAGAGTGAAAGTCAGCGCATCGCTTTGCCGCGGCGGACCAACCTTGTCTGGCATGGATATGTGCCGGGGGTGGAGCCGGGGCAGCTCTATGGCTATCGCGTTCATGGGCCTTACCAGCCGGAGCAAGGTCATCGATTCAATCCGAACAAGGTTCTGCTTGATCCCCATGCCAAGGCGATCGGGCGCGGAATCGAGTGGCGTGACGAACTCTATGGATGCCGCCAGGGAGATCCCGCCGGGGACGCATCTTTCGATGAGCGGGACAGCGCGGCGTGGGCGGCTTTGGGCGCTGTGATCGAAGGGGCGTTCGATTGGGAAGATGACCGGTCTCCCGCAACTCCCTGGGACGAGACGATTCTCTATGAAGCACACGTGAAGGGGTTCACGAAGCTGCATCCCGGCGTGCCCCCGGAGTTGCGGGGGACTTACGCCGGACTCTGCTCCGATGCGGCAATTCAGCACTTGCTGCATCTCGGGATCAGCGCGGTCCAACTGATGCCGGTCCATTTTCACATCGACGAACGAGCCTTGGCGGAACGCGGGCTGAGCAATTATTGGGGCTACAACACGCTTGTGTATTTCGCGCCCGAAACACGCTATGCAGCCGATCGCAGCCCGGAAGGCGCGGTGCGCGAGTTCAAGCAAATGGTCCGCAAGCTGCATGCCGCCGGCCTCGAAGTCATCCTGGATGTCGTCTACAACCACAGCGCGGAAGGCGACGAGTTGGGCCCGACCTTATCGCTGCGGGGCATCGACAACGCGGTTTACTACCGCTTGACTCCCGGCAACCTCAGGGCTTATCTGGATTTCAGCGGCTGCGGCAACACGCTCAACACGGCGCATCCCCGGGTAGTCCGGCTCGTTACCGACAGTCTGCGCTACTGGGTCACGGAGATGCACGTCGATGGATTTCGGTTCGACCTGGCAAGCGCTCTTGCCCGCACGGACGATGGCGTGGATATGAAGAGCGCGCTTTTGACAGCGGTCAGCCAGGACCCCGTGTTATCGCCGGTCAAGCTAATCGCCGAGCCCTGGGATCTAGGCCAGGGGGGCTACCAGGTCGGGCAGTTTCCCGCGGGTTGGTCGGAGCTGAACGGACGATTTCGAGACGACGTTCGGCGCTATTGGCGCGGTGATGACGCCATGCCGGCGGCCATGGCCACGCGGCTTGCCGGAAGCAGCGACTTATACGCGCATAGCGGGCGCGAGCCCTCGGCTTCGGTCAACTTTGTCACCTCGCACGACGGTTTTACGCTGGATGATCTCGTCAGCTATAGCGAGAAACACAATGAAGCGAATGGTGAAAACAATCGTGACGGGGAAAGCCAAAATCACAGTTGGAACTGCGGCCTGGAGGGCCCAAGTGATGACCCCGGCGCAGGGGTCCTGAGAGCGAGGCAAAAGCGCAACTTAGTAGCAACGTTGTTGTTTTCCCAGGGTGTGCCGTTTATCTCGGCGGGTGACGAGCTGGGCCGCACGCAGCAGGGAAACAACAATGCCTACTGCCAGGACAATGAGCTGAGCTGGCTGAAGTGGGAGTTGACTCCCGAGCAAGCGGATTTTTTAGAGTTCGTGCGCCGCGCAATTGCGCTTCGGAGGAGTCAGCCGGCGCTGCGAAGGCGAGAATTCTTCAATGGCCAAGCGACCTCTGGAAAAGAAGAAAAGGACCTGGCTTGGTATCATCCAGACGGCCGGGAGCTGGAGGGCGATGCCTGGCAGCAGACGTCTTTGGCCTGTTTCGGAGCCCTGCTGCGCGGCGAACCATCCGAGCAAGGCGATGAGCGAGGCGAAGTGAAAACCGGAGACACGCTTTTCTTGATGCTCAACGCTGGCGGCGAGGAAGTTCCATTCGTGCTGCCGAGCAACGAAGCAAGCGGCCGCTGGGAGCGCTTGCTCGATACAGCTCAAAGTGAAGGGGGCCAAGAAATTGCGCAAACCTCGAAAGCCTATACACTCCAGGGACGCGGCGTTGCGCTATTGCGGCGCATACCCGCGAAGTGACTCTTCCGCATTCTTCACGTGAGCGATCCAGGCCAATCAGAAACAGACTCTCTGCACAAACTCGCCCGGCTGTATCGGGTACTCGTCCGATATCGAGATGGCTTTCGTGTCGTGCGCGAACCCTCTCCCGAAGCGCTGCTTGGGGTTCTGAAGGAACTGGGTGCTCCGCTGCATTCAGTCAAGGACGCTCCGGCGGCCATCGCTGGGCGGCGAGAAGAGCTTTGGTCGCGGGTGCTTGAGCCGGTTGTCGTTCTTTGGCGGGGGCGCCCCGCCGAGTGCAGGCTGCGTATTCCGGAAAGCGCCGCCGCCGGCACGGTTGGCTGCGAGCTGCGATTGGAAGACGGCGCCGAACAGCGTTGGGCGGACGCATTGGCGGAACTCCGCACGCAGCGCCGCCTGCTCGTGAACGGCCGCAGGTATGTATCGAAGGTCTTGCCGCTCCCGGCCGCGATACCCATCGGCTACCACCGGCTGCGGGTTGAGATCGGGAGCCAAGTTCACGAAGCGTCCGTGATCTGCGCGCCCACCGCGGCACACCCGTTCGATTGCTCGAAGGGGCGATTGTGGGGGCTTTTTCTGCCGCTCTATGCTCTTCGTACGGAGCAAAGCTGGGGAGCGGGAGATTTCAGCGACCTGGGGCATCTGCTCGCCTGGACGCGAGAGCTTGGCGGCAGCGCCGTAGGCGCCCTGCCGCTGCTAGCCTGCTATTTGGACGAGCCTTTCGATCCAAGCCCCTATGCGCCGGTCAGCCGGCTTTTCTGGAACGAGTTTTACGTTGATCCGCGCGGCCTGCCCGAATTTGAGCGTTGTCCCGCGGCAAGAGCCTTGGCCTCGTCCGATGCTTTTCGAGGGGAGATGGAGGGCCAGCGGCAACAGAGTTCGGTCGACTATCGGAGTCAGATGCGGCTCAAGAGGCGCCTGCTGGAGGAACTTGCGAAGACTGTGACGGCCGCGCATTCGGGTCGCCGCGAAGCGTTCCGGCGCTACGTGGAGGAGCGTCCCGGGCTGGACTCCTACGCTCGATTCCGGGCCACGGTGGAAAGGCGAAAGGAGCTTTGGCCGCAATGGCCCCGGTCATTTCGCGATCAAGGCCTCCCGGAGGACGCATTCGATAAGGGCGCGCGAGACTACCATCTCTACTGCCAGTGGATTGCGGAAGAGCAACTGGCGTCGCTCGCCCGCCAAGCCCGAGCCAAAGGACCGGGCCTCTATCTCGACCTGCCGCTAGGGGTTCACTCCGGCGGCTTCGACGTGTGGCGGCAGCCGCAGGCGTTCGCGCTCGGGGTCACTGGCGGCGCTCCCCCCGACCGGTTCTTTACGTCCGGACAAGACTGGGGATTTGCTCCACAGCACCCGGAAAACATTCGCGGGCAGGGTTATCGGCACTTCATTGCCTGCCTGCGCCATCATCTTCGCCACGCCGGCGTCTTGCGGATCGATCACGTGATGGGGCTCCACCGTCTCTACTGGATTCCGAAAGGGATGGATGCGAGGCAGGGTGTGTATGTCCAATACAGACCGGAGGAGTTCTACGCCATTCTTGCGGTCGAGTCGCGCCGCCACGAGACGGTGATTGTTGGAGAAGACTTGGGTACGGCGCCGAAATACGTTCGGGCCAGGATGACCGAGCATGGACTGAAGCGAATGTATGTTGCTCAGTTCCGCTTCCGGCCCGATGCGAAAGAGCCGCTCGGCGCCGTCCCACGAAACTCGGTCGCGGGATTGAATACCCACGACATGAGGCCTTTCGCGGGCTTCTGGCAAGAGTTCGATATCGACGATCAACTCGAGTTGGGCCTGCTGAACGAAAAGGACGCGCGGCAAGACCGGCTCCGCCGCCGCGACGTAAAACGAGCCTTGCTGGAACACTCTAAGGAGAAGCAGGCGGGCTCCGGGCAGTGTGGCGGCGCTCAGCCCGCGAGCGGGGAAAATGAGGGCAATCGCGGTTCAGGCGAGGATGAGGATGTCCGGCGTGTCGTCGCCGCCTGCCTGTCGGAGCTGGCAGCGAGCGAAGCTGAATTTCTGATGGTCAACCTCGAAGACCTGTGGGAGGAAACTCTTGCCCAGAATACACCGGGAACTGTCAACGAGCGGAACTGGCGCCGCAAATCACGCTACAGCTTGGAAGATATTCGCCAAACACCACGGATCGTCGAACTGCTGTGTACGGTCAACCGTCTTCGAAAGGCTCAGTTGGAGACAGACAACGACTCCGGGAACGCAGACGAGCCGGCTCGAAGTAGTTGAGAATCGCTAAGCCAAGAGGTCAATCGCGTGCTGGTTGATTTCGTCGGCCGTTTTCACCACTTCAAGGGAAGCTTGCACCGCCGTCCGGGCAGCTAGCAGCTTTACGGCCTCCGTACTGAGATCAAGCTGGTCGACCGAGCCCGCCTCGGGTTGGCTGGCCCGGCGGATGCCTTCGGCTGCTTGGTCAAATTGCTTGAGAGCCTGTGTGATGCCTGCGAGGGCGGAAGACGAGATGCTCATGTAGATCTCCTCCCTCCTTTTCGGCTCCCATCATGGAAAGTTGAGAGTATTGTTGGCTACAAACCCCTCTTCAAAGCAATTGCCCTGCCAAACCTCGGGGGCTTACTTCATATCGTTGTATCGCAAGCGTCTAGCTCTCTCTTCGGGCGAAGCTCTTCCTCTCGGGTCGCCTGCGATACAACACTAAGATATTATATCATTAGCTATCCGTGGACAAGCGCTATGTAGTTCGTTTCGTGGCACTCAGCCCCAATGCTGTTCACCTAAAGCCTTTTGAGCCGCGAAGCGGCGCCGGATCGTAGCCCATGGGTGGAGCGAAGCGGAACCCTGGGTCCGAAACCCCTCGAGGGAGAAGCCCCGCAAGGGGTGCATACCACCTGAATTATGCACTGCGGGTACACCTGAGGAGGGCTGTGCCGCGAGGGACCATTGGGCGACCCCCGAAAACATGGGGTAATAAGGTAGGCTGGCAAAGATTTCAGCTTCGCCAGCCAACCCCAAGGAGGTCACCCAAATGGTTACCAAGCGAAAACAGCATAGCTCCAAAAACCCCGCCAAACAAGGCCGCGGCGCGACGGCTCCGCAGCCCAATAAAATCGGGGCTTCCACGCCCTATCACTTCCGCGGCAAGAATCTGACTCCCTACGGCGGCCTGCTGCCGGTCGCCACCCTGCTCGAAAAACTCGGCTTCCAAGAGCTGCTGGAACAAACCCTCAGCGTCAAACGAATCACCCGTGTGATGAGCCTCTACCAGTTTGTGCTGGCCCTCGTGCTGGCCCTCGTGCTGGGCCTCTATGTCGGCTTTGCACGGCTCAACCAACTCCGCTTCATCGCGCGCGACCCCATCCTGACCGGCATCTTGCAAGTGACGCGGCTGCCGCCGCAATCCACGCTGTGGCGCTTTCTGGCCTCGCTGCATCTCAACGTGGCGCGGCAGATCCTGTCGATGCAGCGCCAACTGCGCGAACGAGCCTGGGCGGCGGCCAACGTGCGGTTGACCACGGTGACGCTGGACACCGACACCACCGTGCACACCCTCTACGGCCAGCAGATGGGCGGGCGCAAGAGCTACAACCCCAAGAACAAGGGCAAGCGCAGCTACCAGCCGATACTGACCTTCCTGGCCGAGACGCGCGAATACCTGATGGGCGGGTTGCACAATGGCGACCGGCCCACGGGCAAAGAGATCGCGGCGCACCTCGAAAGTGCTTTCCAGGCTTTGCCGGCCAGTGTGAAGCGGATCTTGGCGCGGGCCGATTCCGGCTTTTATTGCTGGGAAGCGGTGGCAGCCTACGAACAAGCGCAATGGGGTATTTAGTTGACTCCAGTAGCCACAATATGTTGTGGTTGGGGGCATGAAGGAGGACTACCCCCGAAACCTCGTCGAGTTGGAAGCTCGATTCTCGACCGAGGAGGCGTGCCGGGAGTACCTGCTGAAGCTGCGCTGGCCGGAGGGGTTCGTGTGCCCGCGCTGTGGGATCCAGTCCTCATGGGCCAGCAAACGCAATCTGCTGCTCTGCGCCGACTGCGGTTACCAGGCCTCGGTGACGGCGGGCACGATTTTCCAGGACACCCGCAAGCCCTTGACGTTGTGGTTCCGGGCGGCTTGGTGGGTGACAACGCAAAAAGGCGGGGCCAGCGCGCTGGAGTTGCAGCGGGTCTTGGGTTTGGGTAGCTATGTAACCGCCTGGACCTGGCTGCACAAGTTCCGCCGCGCCATGGTGCGCCCCGGTCGCAATCGGCTGGTCGGCCGGGTGGAGGTGGACGAAACGTATGTGGGCGGAGTCGAAGAGGGCGTCCGAGGTCGCGAAATGGTTGGCAAAGCGTTAGTTGCGGTTGCTGCCGAGGAGGATGGGCGCGGTATGGGTCGCATCCGGCTCCGTCGGATCGCGGATGCCTCAGCGGCGAGCTTGGAAGCCTTTGTCGAAGAAGCTATCCAACCTGGCAGCCTCGTGCACACCGACGGCTGGGAAGGCTATGCGGGATTGGAGAACAAAGGATACCGCCATGAAGTCACCGTGCTGCGCGGGAAGCGGCAATCGGCGAGTAAGCTGCTGCCGAGAGTCCATCGTGTCGCCTCTCTGCTAAAGCGCTGGCTGTTGGGGACCCACCAGGGGGCTGTCAGTCACGAGTATTTGGACTACTACCTGGACGAGTTCACGTTCCGCTTCAACCGGCGGACCTCACGGTCGCGCGGCAAACTTTTCTATCGCCTCCTCCAGCAGGCGGTCGCCGCCGACCCTGCTCCCTATAAGACAATGGTCGAGGCCACCAGGGCCGGCACCCCCACCCCCAAGATGTAGTGGCTACTGGAGTCAACTAAATACCCCATCAAGCGCATTGTCAGTTCGTCATCGTGGCGCGCAAGACTAGGCGACTGGTCGAGCAGTTGCAGCAAGCGGAATGGAAGCCCTCGCCCCACAGCGACGCTGCGGCGGAGTGCGAATTCCTCTACCAGCCGCAAGGCTGGGGCAGGGCCTGCCGCTTTGTCGCGCTGCGTTATGAAAAGGAGCCGGAAACCGACGAGGTCGAGCAATATCAGTTGTTTGCAACCAGCGCTTACACCTACCGCGTGTTCGTCACCAACCTCACCGAGCCGATCGCGGCGGTGGCGTGGTTTTACAACCAGCGGGCTGGGGCGGAGAACCTCATCAAAGAAGCCAACAACGACGCCGGGCTGGCGGCCCATCCTTCGCGCCGCTTTGACATGAACCGCAATCACTTTCAGTTGGTCATGCTGGCCTACAACCTCAACTGCTGGCTGCTGCTGTTCCAGCGCGAAGCCGACGCCACCCCGGAGAAGCTGCGCCACACCACCCTGGCGACGGCGCGGCTGCGCTTTCTGTTCGTGGCGGCCAAGATCTGGCGGCATGCCGGCAGAACGGGCATCAGCTACAGCGATCAGTACCAGGAGCAGGGCCTGTTCGAGCGGCTGATGCGGCGGCTGCGGGCGATGGCGCCGCCGGGATCGAGCTGCGCGCCGGTGGTGGAGGGTGCGCTGCGTTGAGGGGCGCTGCGCATAGAATTTTATGCACGGGCCGCAAGCTACTGGGAACATGCCGTTTGCGAGCCCGCTTTTGCCCGCCCGGAATTGGGAGGCGGCTCAAACCGGGAAGGAAACAGCAGAAAAGACGACTTGCTAAATCACTGAGTTGACACGACTGCCGCTACCGCCACAACTCCATCGGCGATGGCTACGCCGAACCTGTGCATAATTCAGGTACCATAGTCCTGCTGGCGGTCGCGGAACTCTTCGTGCCAGTTTTGGACGACGCAACGGAAAATACTTTCACCTCGCCTGCGCTTCAAGATTCCAAGCGCTAGATGAGAACGCCGCCACGGAGCGGAGCTACTTTCGAGTTCTGCCCCTGATAAACTCGATTGATGACGAAACCGTACTCGGAACGCGGGATCCGGCAACTGCGGTGGTCACACTTACAGTTCTAGTACTAACGGATCATACCAAATAAGTACAAATTGTCTATGGACAAAACGCCTTAGTCGCGGCCATTATACCCTAGAACGCTCTTTTTGAGACTATGCCGCCCGTAGGGGCGGGCGTCAGCGAAGAGTCCGAGGGATTGGACCCGCGGCGCAGGAGCACGAAAAAAACGGGCAAGGAAGCAAAACTTCGGCGAAGCCGTGTGGCTGCGGGCGCGACGGTCTGGCTGGCTGGGAGATCGTGGTCCGCGAGGCTCATCGAGCAGCCTCGCGGATGCGCAACCGACATCGGGAATTAAATGGATACACCATTCCTTGTTTACTCTCTTACACCTGAATTATGCACAGGTTCGGCGTAGCCATCGCCGATGGAGTTGTGGCGGTAGCGGCAGTCGTGTCAACTCAGTGATTTAGCAAGTCGTCTTTTCTGCTGTTTCCTTCCCGGTTTGAGCCGCCTCCCAATTCCGGGCGGGCAAAAGCGGGCTCGCAAACGGCATGTTCCCAGTAGCTTGCGGCCCGTGCATAAAATTCTATGCGCAGCGCCCCTCAACGCAGCGCACCCTCCACCACCGGCGCGCAGCTCGATCCCGGCGGCGCCATCGCCCGCAGCCGCCGCATCAGCCGCTCGAACAGGCCCTGCTCCTGGTACTGATCGCTGTAGCTGATGCCCGTTCTGCCGGCATGCCGCCAGATCTTGGCCGCCACGAACAGAAAGCGCAGCCGCGCCGTCGCCAGGGTGGTGTGGCGCAGCTTCTCCGGGGTGGCGTCGGCTTCGCGCTGGAACAGCAGCAGCCAGCAGTTGAGGTTGTAGGCCAGCATGACCAACTGAAAGTGATTGCGGTTCATGTCAAAGCGGCGCGAAGGATGGGCCGCCAGCCCGGCGTCGTTGTTGGCTTCTTTGATGAGGTTCTCCGCCCCAGCCCGCTGGTTGTAAAACCACGCCACCGCCGCGATCGGCTCGGTGAGGTTGGTGACGAACACGCGGTAGGTGTAAGCGCTGGTTGCAAACAACTGATATTGCTCGACTTCGTCGGTTTCCGGCTCCTTTTCATAACGCAGCGCGACAAAGCGGCAGGCCCTGCCCCAGCCTTGCGGCTGGTAGAGGAATTCGCACTCCGCCGCAGCGTCGCTGTGGGGCGAGGGCTTCCATTCCGCTTGCTGCAACTGCTCGACCAGTCGCCTGGTCTTGCGCGCCACGATGACGAACTGACAATGCGCTTGTTCGTAGGCTGCCACCGCTTCCCAGCAATAAAAGCCGGAATCGGCCCGCGCCAAGATCCGCTTCACACTGGCCGGCAAAGCCTGGAAAGCACTTTCGAGGTGCGCCGCGATCTCTTTGCCCGTGGGCCGGTCGCCATTGTGCAACCCGCCCATCAGGTATTCGCGCGTCTCGGCCAGGAAGGTCAGTATCGGCTGGTAGCTGCGCTTGCCCTTGTTCTTGGGGTTGTAGCTCTTGCGCCCGCCCATCTGCTGGCCGTAGAGGGTGTGCACGGTGGTGTCGGTGTCCAGCGTCACCGTGGTCAACCGCACGTTGGCCGCCGCCCAGGCTCGTTCGCGCAGTTGGCGCTGCATCGACAGGATCTGCCGCGCCACGTTGAGATGCAGCGAGGCCAGAAAGCGCCACAGCGTGGATTGCGGCGGCAGCCGCGTCACTTGCAAGATGCCGGTCAGGATGGGGTCGCGCGCGATGAAGCGGAGTTGGTTGAGCCGCGCAAAGCCGACATAGAAGCCCAGCACGAGGGCCAGCACAAACTGGTAGAGGCTCATCACACGGGTGATTCGTTTGACGCTGAGGGTTTGTTCCAGCAGCTCTTGGAAGCCGAGTTTTTCGAGCAGGGTGGCGACCGGCAGCAGGCCGCCGTAGGGAGTCAGATTCTTGCCGCGGAAGTGATAGGGCGTGGAAGCCCCGATTTTATTGGGCTGCGGAGCCGTCGCGCCGCGGCCTTGTTTGGCGGGGTTTTTGGAGCTATGCTGTTTTCGCTTGGTAACCATTTGGGTGACCTCCTTGGGGTTGGCTGGCGAAGCTGAAATCTTTGCCAGCCTACCTTATTACCCCATGTTTTCGGGGGTCGCCCAATGGTCCCTCGCGGCACAGCCCTCCTCAGGTGTACCCGCAGTGCATAATTCAGGTTACACTAGTCAAGTTCTTGCTAGTCGTAGTTAGTGTCGGTTTTTTTGCGCTCGGCGTCGACGATCTCTTGGTTGACATCTGCTACGCAGTCCGGCGTTTGTATCGCCGGCTCTTCGTGGAGCGGCGATACAAATCACTCAGCGAAAGTGATCTCCTCGAAAAGAGCGAACAGCCTGTTGCCATTATGATTCCTACCTGGCAGGAGTCTGGCGTCATCCGGCAGATGCTAGAGAATACGCTGCGGACGGTAACTTACTCAGACTTTGAGATCTTCGTTGGCACGTACCAAAACGACGAAGAGACAGCAGCCGCGGTAGAGAAGGCCCGCGAGCAATCGCACCGCGTTCACCGAATTGTCTGTCCCAAGGACGGGCCAACCAGCAAAGCCGACTGCCTCAACTGGATCTATCAGGGGATCCGGTCCTTTGAGGCTCGCAACAGCGTCAAGTTCGCATTCTATGTCATGCATGACTCGGAGGATATCGTTCACCCGCTCTCGCTAAAGTTGTTGATGGGTATTCACTTGACTCAGGTATTTTGAAATGGCCCCTACATGTTGTGGTTGTCCGTAGCGCGTGTTGCGGTGCCTCCGACCAGCGACTTGTAGGGCGCCGGTTGGACGGCGACGGCCTGCTGAACCAGGCGGTAGAAGAGCTTGCCTCGGCTTCTGGACTTGCGGCGGTTGAAGCGGAAGGTGAATTCGTCGAGGTAGTAGTCGAGATGCTCGTGGCTGACGGCTCCTTGATGCGTACCCAGTATCCAACGCTTCAGTAACGACACCACGCGATGCACGCGGGGGAGCAGTTGAGAGGCTCGTGCCGGTTGCCCGTCCAGGTAGCTCACCTCGTGGCGATAGCCGTCGCTTTCGAGTGGCTCGTATCCCAGCCAGCCGTCCGTGTGGACCACGCTGCCGGGTTCGACCGACTCGCCGACGAAGGCCATCAAGCTGTCCCCAGAGGCGTTCGGAATCGTGCGCATCCGAACTCGTCCGATGCCGGCGCCATCTTCCTCGGCCGCTACTACAATCAGCGCTTTCGCGTCGGTTTGGCGGCCCCGCACGCCCTCCTCCAGGGCTCCTAAGTAAGTCTCGTCAACCTCAACGCGCCCGCTGAGGCGATCACGTCCGGGCCGCACCATAGCGCGCCGAAGCTTGTGCAACCAAGTCCAGGCCGTCTTGTAGCTGCCCAGGCCCAACACCCGCTGCAATCCCAATGCACTCGCCCCGTTCTTCTGGCTGGTGAGCCACCACATTGCTCGAAACCAACTCTGGAGCGGCTTGCGGGTGTCTTGAAAGATTGTGCCTGCTGTCGCCGAAGCTTGATGCCCGCAGCTTGCACACTGCAGCAGCACCGTGCGCACCGCCCAGGTTTTGTCATGCCCGCATCGCGGACAACGAAAACCCTCCGGCCAGCGGAGTTGACACAGATACTCCCGACAGGCCTGCTCGCTAGCGAAACGCGCCTCGAACTCGGCCAAATTCCGGGGATAATCTTCCATCGCCCAAGATCCTACATCTTGGGGTCACCTGAGTCAAGTAAATACCCATCAAGTTGTTTAACTACCTCATGCCCAGAATGGGGATGGTACAACTCCCGGTACTTCCTCTGCAGACTCGGCTGCGGGACTTCACGAGTGGTCACTATATCGACGAGTTTTGTGAGTTTCATTCCACCTGAATTATGCACAGGTTCGGCGTAGCCATCGCCGATGGAGTTGTGGCGGTAGCGGCAGTCGTGTCAACTCAGTGATTTAGCAAGTCGTCTTTTCCGCGGTTTCCCTCCCGGTTTGAGCCGCCTCCCAATCCGGGCGGGCAAAAGCGGGCTCGCAAACGGCATGTTCCCAGTAGCTTGCAGCAAGTGCATAAAATTTTATGCATGGAGCACCTCTCAACGCAGCGCACCCTCCACCACCGGCGCGCAGCTCGATCCCGGCGGCGCCATCGCCCGCAGCCGCCGCATCAGCCGCTCGAACAGGCCCTGCTCCTGGTACTGATCGCTGTAGCTGATGCCCGTTCTGCCGGCGTGCCGCCAGATCTTGGCCGCCACGAACAGAAAGCGCAGCCGCGCCGTCGCCAGGGTGGTGTGCCGCAGCTTCTCCGGGGTGGCGTCGGCTTCACGCTGGAACAGCAGCAGCCAGCAGTTGAGGTTGTAGGCCAGCATGACCAACTGAAAGTGATTGCGGTTGGTGTCAAAGCGGCGCGAAGGATGGGCCGCCAGCCCGGCATCGTTGTTGGCCTCCTTGATCAGGTTTTCCGCCCCGGCCCGCTGATTGTAAAACCACACCACCGCCGCGATCGGCTCGGCCAGGTTGGTCACAAACACGCGGTAGGTGTAAGCGCTGGTTGCAAACAACTGATATTGCTCGACCTCCTCGGTTTCCGGCTCCTTTTCATAACGCAGCGCGACAAAGCGGCAAGCCCTGCCCCAGCCTTGCGGCTGGCAGAGGAATTCGCACTCCGCCGCAGCGTCGCTGTGGGGCGAGGGCTTCCATTCCGCTTGCTGCAACTGCTCGACCAGTCGCCTGGTCTTGCGCGCCACGATGACGAACTGACAATGCGCTTGTTCGTAGGCTGCCACCGCTTCCCAGCAATAAAAGCCGGAATCGGCCCGCGCCAAGATCCGCTTCACACTGGCCGGCAAAGCCTGGAAAGCACTTTCGAGGTGCGCCGCGATCTCTTTGCCCGTGGGCCGGTCGCCATTGTGCAACCCGCCCATCAGGTATTCGCGCGTCTCGGCCAGGAAGGTCAGTATCGGCTGGTAGCTGCGCTTGCCCTTGTTCTTGGGGTTGTAGCTCTTGCGCCCGCCCATCTGCTGGCCGTAGAGGGTGTGCACGGTGGTGTCGGTGTCCAGCGTCACCGTGGTCAACCGCACGTTGGCCGCCGCCCAGGCTCGTTCGCGCAGTTGGCGCTGCATCGACAGGATCTGCCGCGCCACGTTGAGATGCAGCGAGGCCAGAAAGCGCCACAGCGTGGATTGCGGCGGCAGCCGCGTCACTTGCAAGATGCCGGTCAGGATGGGGTCGCGCGCGATGAAGCGGAGTTGGTTGAGCCGCGCAAAGCCGACATAGAGGCCCAGCACGAGGGCCAGCACAAACTGGTAGAGGCTCATCACACGGGTGATTCGTTTGACGCTGAGGGTTTGTTCCAGCAGCTCTTGGAAGCCGAGTTTTTCGAGCAGGGTGGCGACCGGCAGCAGGCCGCCGTAGGGAGTCAGATTCTTGCCGCGGAAGTGATAGGGCGTGGAAGCCCCGATTTTATTGGGCTGCGGAGCCGTCGCGCCGCGGCCTTGTTTGGCGGGGTTTTTGGAGCTATGCTGTTTTCGCTTGGTAACCATTTGGGTGACCTCCTTGGGGTTGGCTGGCGAAGCTGAAATCTTTGCCAGCCTACCTTATTACCCCATGTTTTCGGGGGTCGCCCAATGGTCCCTCGCAGCTCAGCCCTCCTCAGGTGCACCCCGCAGTGCATAATTCAGGTTCCAAGAACCTCGTGGTGCGCGAGTTTCTCAGTCACACCATGCCCTGTGCGGGTGTTGGGTGCGCTTTTAGCCGTGAGGTGTTTGAGACATTCGTCGAGGCGGATCCAGACAATTTGTTCAACGTCGAGTCGTTGACAGAGGACTATGAGTTTGGACTGCGCCTCCGGGACTATAGCTGGAAAGCGATCTTTGTGAATAAGGCCCTGAAACGAACCGTTGTCGAAACAGATCCAAATTCCGGCGAAGAACGGCGGTCGAAGGTCTCCGATTACGTCGCTACAAGGGAGTTGTTCCCTAACAAACTTTCCGCGGCGGTCCGTCAAAAATCCCGCTGGGTGATTGGCATTGCCCTGCAAGGCTGGCGGAATTTGGGTTGGAGAGGTACGTGGGCCGCGCGCTATGCGTTTCTGCAGGACAGGAAGTGTCTATTAGGAAATCACCTGAACATGGCGGGATACGCTCCGCTGGGCTGTCTGCTGTTGCTGTGGATCCCAACCGTAGTCGATCCCGGGCGGTACAGTTTTCCCGTCCTGGTCACGACTGGCTCCTGGCTATGGTATATCCTCTGGGTCGATCTAGTATTTCTGCTGAATCGGCTTGTTCACCGCTCGTTTTTCGTCTGGCGGATCTACGGCTGGAAGCAGGGCCTGTGCTCCATTCCAAGGGCCATCTGGGGCAATGTAATTAACTTTCTTGCGGTCGTTCGGGCTGTATATCTCTACGGGCGCTATCTACTCACCAGAAAACCCATCGGTTGGGACAAGACCGGACATGTTTTCCCGTCCGCACTGACCTTTAGCAAAACTTACGGGCGTTTGGGCGATTTGTTACTCGAACAGCGGTCCATCACAGTAGACCACCTGCTGGCTGCCTTACAGGTACAGCGGCAACGTCGGCTGCCTTTGGGATTGATTCTAAAAGATCTTAGGTACGTCGAGGAGCGCCATCTGCAGCGCGCACTCACCCGCCAAATTGAAAGTGCAACCCCATTGCCTCCGCCAAAGCGGCTCGTTTCGGATCTTTTGCGGAAACTGCCTCGCGATATGGCTTCCTCTTGCTCCGCGATTCCGGTAGACGAAGATCAGGAAGGGCGGGTCGTCATCGCCACGAGCGAGATCTTGAGCCGGGAAAAAATCGAGGCTCTTCAAGCCCGCTTTGACAAGCCCATAAGGATTCAGCTGGCAGAGCGCAAAGAAGTGGGATTGCTGATCGAGCGGGCCTACGGCTCGTGAAGTGAAACGTCAGCTCGGGAGATGCCGGTCAGCTAAATAACAACTCTTGGTAACGACTCGCCCAAACCGAACTTTGGAAGGCATGACTTGTATGCAACGACCCAGCTATAAACCGCCTTCGATCCTTATTCTGACCGTAGCGTTGTTGGGGGCGTGTCAACTATGGGCGCCCCGGGCTGGAGCAGCCCCGGACCCCAACGTCGCCAAGACCGCCGAGCGTGGCTGGATCTCGAGAGAATACCATCGTATACGTAACCACCTTGTTCTCAGCGAGACCCATCGGCTCGTGGCGTCGCCATGGTGCGCGGTGAACTCGAAAATGCCCGCCACAAGCTGGAAACTCACCTCCGTGACCAGCCTCGAGATATACCGGCAAGGCGCCAATACCTTACCGTGCTTGACCGTTTGGGGCTTCACCCGAAAGTCATACAAGAAGCGACGCTTCTCATCGACCAAGACCCCGAGTTTCGCGATGCCAGGCTCTACCGCGCGGGGGCCTACCAAGCGGTCGGTAGGATCCGAGAAGCGGTGTCCGACTTTCAAGCAGTGGGCATTGACCAAGCAAACGAGCAGGCAGACCGGATCTACGCGCTGAATATGGCCGCGGACCTGGCCCTCGGTCAGCAACTTTACAGCGAGGCGCTGGATTCGCTAGCGCATCTGGCAGCATTCTCGCAAACTTATGCTGTCTACTTTCGCAGGGGTTTGGCGCTGGAGGGGGCGGGCCGGGTGTCCTCGGCGACGGAGGCTTACAAGCTCGCTCTCGAGCGGGCGAGCACGGATGAGGAGCGGCTCGGCGCCCTCCGTGGGCTAGGTGGGACGGCCCGAAAAAGCGGGGATTCGGGCGCGGCGTACAAGGTGTTTTCCAAAGCCCACCAACTAAGGTCCGACGATGTGTTCGTGCTGCGCAGCTTGGCTGAGATCACTCGTTCGCAGAAGCAATTTCGGGAAACTGCAGGGTGGGCCCGGCAGGTTCTTGCCATTACCCAGGACCCAAGTGATAGAGAGTTCCTTGCAAGTGTCCTTTACCAGAGCAAGGACTACTCAGGAGCAGCCAGAGAGTATTCAATCCTGAAGGCGGATGTTGATCCGCCGCGGAGAGTGCGAGCTTACCGCGCTCTGGCGAATATTGCTGGCCGGCAGGGTAATTTCTCTTCCGAAAAACGCCATCTGATGTCAGCGCTGAGTCTAGACTCCCGGAATGCTGAGGTGCTCCGGGCGCTGGCCCACAACAGCTCTAAACAAAGAGACTACGAGGCTAGCGTCAATTGGATAAAAAAGGCGAGGGCCGCCCAGCCCAAGTTGGAAGACCACATCCTTCTAGCCAACGGGTTGATCGAGCTTGGCCGGTTTCAGGACGCCGTTAAACAGTGGACCATCGTGCTTTCCGGGCTAAAGGTTCCCCGGAACAGACATCCAATCTTGGTGTCGTTGGGTCACACCCACACTCTGGCGGGTGATCAGGCCTCCGCTACAGCAGCTTTTCGTGAAGCTGCTCGCATTCGTCCGGACGTGCTCACCCTAACAGCCCTCGCACACTCTCTGGAAGCAGCACAGTCTTTGAGTGAAGCGATTGAGATTTGGGAAGCTGTGCTCGAGCAAAGTCCATCCCCGGAAACGCACTACAGATTAGGAGTACTCTTCGCCCAAGCCGGCGAAGATCTCCAGGCTCTCAACCATTTATCCAAGGCGGCACAGAACGGTCTATCAATAGAGCTGAAGGCTTCGGCATATAAGCAACTGGGTTACCTCTACCAGAAATCCGGCCAGCTGAGGCAAGCTCTTTCGGCCTTCGAAAAGGCGGTTACTCGGGACGAGAAAGATTCCGTGCTCTACCTGGCGCTGGGCAACTTATCCATGCAGATGCATGAGTACGGGAAAGCGATCCACTACTTTCAGCTCGGCCTCGCAATCGAGCACACACCAGAGCTTATTCGAGGGCTAACTGTGGCTGAGGTTCAGGCGTCAGGCGAACTGTTGCACCTGAATTATGCACTGCGGGTACACCTGAGGAGGGCTGTGCCGCGAGGGACCATTGGGCGACCCCCGAAAACATGGGGTAATAAGGTAGGCTGGCAAAGATTTCAGCTTCGCCAGCCAACCCCAAGGAGGTCACCCAAATGGTTACCAAGCGAAAACAGCATAGCTCCAAAAACCCCGCCAAACAAGGCCGCGGCGCGACGGCTCCGCAGCCCAATAAAATCGGGGCTTCCACGCCCTATCACTTCCGCGGCAAGAATCTGACTCCCTACGGCGGCCTGCTGCCGGTCGCCACCCTGCTCGAAAAACTCGGCTTCCAAGAGCTGCTGGAACAAACCCTCAGCGTCAAACGAATCACCCGTGTGATGAGCCTCTACCAGTTTGTGCTGGCCCTCGTGCTGGGCCTCTATGTCGGCTTTGCGCGGCTCAACCAACTCCGCTTCATCGCGCGCGACCCCATCCTGACCGGCATCTTGCAAGTGACGCGGCTGCCGCCGCAATCCACGCTGTGGCGCTTTCTGGCCTCGCTGCATCTCAACGTGGCGCGGCAGATCCTGTCGATGCAGCGCCAACTGCGCGAACGAGCCTGGGCGGCGGCCAACGTGCGGTTGACCACGGTGACGCTGGACACCGACACCACCGTGCACACCCTCTACGGCCAGCAGATGGGCGGGCGCAAGAGCTACAACCCCAAGAACAAGGGCAAGCGCAGCTACCAGCCGATACTGACCTTCCTGGCCGAGACGCGCGAATACCTGATGGGCGGGTTGCACAATGGCGACCGGCCCACGGGCAAAGAGATCGCGGCGCACCTCGAAAGTGCTTTCCAGGCTTTGCCGGCCAGTGTGAAGCGGATCTTGGCGCGGGCCGATTCCGGCTTTTATTGCTGGGAAGCGGTGGCAGCCTACGAACAAGCGCATTGTCAGTTCGTCATCGTGGCGCGCAAGACCAGGCGACTGGTCGAGCAGTTGCAGCAAGCGGAATGGAAGCCCTCGCCCCACAGCGACGCTGCGGCGGAGTGCGAATTCCTCTACCAGCCGCAAGGCTGGGGCAGGGCCTGCCGCTTTGTCGCGCTGCGTTATGAAAAGGAGCCGGAAACCGACGAAGTCGAGCAATATCAGTTGTTTGCAACCAGCGCTTACACCTACCGCGTGTTCGTCACCAACCTCACCGAGCCGATCGCGGCGGTGGCGTGGTTTTACAACCAGCGGGCTGGGGCGGAGAACCTCATCAAAGAAGCCAACAACGACGCCGGGCTGGCGGCCCATCCTTCGCGCCGCTTTGACATGAACCGCAATCACTTTCAGTTGGTCATGCTGGCCTACAACCTCAACTGCTGGCTGCTGCTGTTCCAGCGCGAAGCCGACGCCACCCCGGAGAAGCTGCGCCACACCACCCTGGCGACGGCGCGGCTGCGCTTTCTGTTCGTGGCGGCCAAGATCTGGCGGCATGCCGGCAGAACGGGCATCAGCTACAGCGATCAGTACCAGGAGCAGGGCCTGTTCGAGCGGCTGATGCGGCGGCTGCGGGCGATGGCGCCGCCGGGATCGAGCTGCGCGCCGGTGGTGGAGGGTGCGCTGCGTTGAGGGGCGCTGCGCATAGAATTTTATGCACGGGCCGCAAGCTACTGGGAACATGCCGTTTGCGAGCCCGCTTTTGCCCGCCCGGAATTGGGAGGCGGCTCAAACCGGGAAGGAAACAGCAGAAAAGACGACTTGCTAAATCACTGAGTTGACACGACTGCCGCTACCGCCACAACTCCATCGGCGATGGCTACGCCGAACCTGTGCATAATTCAGGTTGCAAGACGCAGATTCGCATACGAAACCGGCACTACTCAAGCAGGCAGCCGAGCGATTTCTGGCTGCATATGAAGAGTCCGATGACGCTGATCTCCTAGCGCAGACCGCTCAAGCCTACTACCTCGCTGGAGACTGGCCGGAAGCGAGCAAGACTTACGAGCGACTGATGGCGCTGCCTGGCTTAGCCCAAAATACTCTGGGACTGGCTTTGGAGAACTTGGGGTTCATTGCGCTCCGTGAAGGCCGATCAGACCAGGCGGTTGATTTTCTGAGCCAGGCGATCAAACAGGGAGGTGCCGGTTCCCGCTTGAGGCAGAACTTAGGGCTTGCTCTCTATTCTGAGCGACGTTGGCGCGAAGCCCTGGAGCAGTTTCATGCCGCCTCCGAGGAGAAGAAGGACTCCCAGGTGCTGATTTACGTGGCGCGGTGTTACAAGGAATTGAATAAGCCTGGCCTAGCCATTAAGTTCTTCAGAGAGGCACTTGCCATTGGGAAAAGTATGCAGCCTTCCGAGCGACGCGAAGTCCTCAGCGAGCTGGGCTACCTCTACGCCGGTCAGCCAGACTACGCCGAGGCGGCGTCGGCTTGGCGTCAGGTCCTTGTCCTCAAAGAAGAACCGGCAGTCCGCATTCGGCTGGCTCGGGTGGAGCGGCTGGCTTCGGAGATCGAGAACGCGCAGACAACACTGGAGACGATCGAGGTTGGGTCCCTGCCTTCGGAGCTTATTGCTGAATACTTCGAGGAACGCGCGGAGCTAGCCTACGCCGGAGGTCAAACCGCCCAAGCGGTGGAGCACTTGGAATCATCGGCCTCCCTAGCTCCCGAACCTGGACGCTTGCTCCGGCTGGGACTTCTATACGACGAAATCGACGAGATTGACAGGTCGATCGAGGTCCTCGAGAACGCTCGACAACTCGACCCTCAAAGCACTCGTATCGCTGAAGCTCTAGGTTATGCCTACGCCCGGCGGGATGAACTGGACCGGGCTACCGAAGTCTTCGAAGAGGTCGCCGATCGGGATCCGCACAACTCCAATGTGACTCGGGATCTGGCCTACCTCCTCATGAAACATGGCAGAAACGAGCAGGCCCGAACTTGGTTCCGCCACTCAATTGATTATCAGCCGCAGCCCCCTGAAGCAACTCGGGATCTGCATCCCGACGAAATCGAGGAGAACTTCCGCGTCAGGAAAGAGATCTCAAAACTGGGCAATCGCGTCGACCTGATTCCCTATTTTTCGTACTCTTCGGCTGATCGCAGTCAGCCGGCGGCTTTCGCCGCAGTGGGCGGGACGGCGATCCCGTCCCAAGGCGGTGTCGAACTGGCTTACACCCCGCGGCGCTTTGGTCTGCGCAACGACCGCGTCTTCCAAGTCTTCGGACGCGTGCTAGGGAACCTCCAACCGGCTTCTCTCAGTATGGACAACGAGAGTTACCAGGGAGGAATCGGCGCCCGCTACAAGCCGCTTCCGACACAGAATTTGTACTTCTCCGGAGAGCGGCTGTTTAAGATCGGCTCGAATTCCTTCAACACTTGGTTCCTGCGCAGTCATTATTCTTGGGCGAGCGAGTACGGGGTGAAGCCGCTGCGAAAAGCCTGGAACCACACCATGTTCTACGGCGACATCGGCTACTTGACCTCTCCTGATCTGTTCACGATGTACGGAGAAGCACGACAGGGCGTCACTTTTCGTTTCGGCGATGGCTTCCTCGTGACACCTCACGCGCTGGTGGCTGGCCGGAACTACAATCCGAACAGAAATGTCAGCTCGTATCTTGAAGGCGGTGCTGGTGTCGCATTCAAAGTGTTGTACAACGACAGTCTCTACGACGTACATCGTTCCGGATTCGAGGTGGCGGTACAATACCGCTGGGGAATCATATCCGCGCTGGCGCCGCTCTTGAATCAGCCGAGGTTCGGCGGGCTCGTGATCAGTACAATGCTTCAGTTTTGAGGGAAACTTTTGGTGTCGACGATTTACTCTCGCAGTAGAATTCTACTAGTGGCAGCTTTGGCCCTTGTCGCCGCCGGAAGGTCGCGTGAACTTCCGCCATCCGTTCTAATTCAAGGAACCTTTTTGCAGTTGTGGGACGATCATGCCCAATGGAGCGATTCCCAGTGGGACAAGCTGTTTGGATACTTCGAAGAGTTGCAAATGAGGACCCTGGTGGTCCAGTGGACGGTCTACGACTCGACGGCGTTCTATGAATCGGATCAGTTCGAGGCAGTCGGAACGCTGCCAGTTGAGGGAATCCTGAAAAGAGCCGATGGGGTATTTAGTTGACTCCAGTAGCCACTACATCTTGGGGGTGGGGGTGCCGGCCCTGGTGGCCTCGACCATTGTCTTATAGGGAGCAGGGTCGGCGGCGACCGCCTGCTGGAGGAGGCGATAGAAAAGTTTGCCGCGCGACCGTGAGGTCCGCCGGTTGAAGCGGAACGTGAACTCGTCCAGGTAGTAGTCCAAATACTCGTGACTGACAGCCCCCTGGTGGGTCCCCAACAGCCAGCGCTTTAGCAGAGAGGCGACACGATGGACTCTCGGCAGCAGCTTACTCGCCGATTGCCGCTTCCCGCGCAGCACGGTGACTTCATGGCGGTATCCTTTGTTCTCCAATCCCGCATAGCCTTCCCAGCCGTCGGTGTGCACGAGGCTGCCAGGTTGGATAGCTTCTTCGACAAAGGCTTCCAAGCTCGCCGCTGAGGCATCCGCGATCCGACGGAGCCGGATGCGACCCATACCGCGCCCATCCTCCTCGGCAGCAACCGCAACTAACGCTTTGCCAACCATTTCGCGACCTCGGACGCCCTCTTCGACTCCGCCCACATACGTTTCGTCCACCTCCACCCGGCCGACCAGCCGATTGCGACCGGGGCGCACCATGGCGCGGCGGAACTTGTGCAGCCAGGTCCAGGCGGTTACATAGCTACCCAAACCCAAGACCCGCTGCAACTCCAGCGCGCTGGCCCCGCCTTTTTGCGTTGTCACCCACCAAGCCGCCCGGAACCACAACGTCAAGGGCTTGCGGGTGTCCTGGAAAATCGTGCCCGCCGTCACCGAGGCCTGGTAACCGCAGTCGGCGCAGAGCAGCAGATTGCGTTTGCTGGCCCATGAGGACTGGATCCCACAGCGCGGGCACACGAACCCCTCCGGCCAGCGCAGCTTCAGCAGGTACTCCCGGCACGCCTCCTCGGTCGAGAATCGAGCTTCCAACTCGACGAGGTTTCGGGGGTAGTCCTCCTTCATGCCCCCAACCACAACATATTGTGGCTACTGGAGTCAACTAAATACCCCATTAAGAGCCGAACAGGCCGGGATAAAAGTGTGGCTGGGTCTTGCTAACGACAGTTCTTACTGGAATCGGATCGGCGCTGACCGCTCGTTTCTGGAAACTTACCTGCGTAACCTTCGCAATCGATCCGCACTCGTCGCGGCCGAGCTCCTCCCAATCGCAGCCCGCTATGACTCTTTCGCAGGCTGGTACATCCCTACCGAGATCGATGACGTTAACTGGCGAACGCGTGAAGCCGCAGGGTCGCTGAACCGCTTTGTTTCCGGTCTAAGTAGGGATTTGAGGCGCATTACACCCGATGCCGGGATTGCGATCTCCGGGTTTTCGAACGCTTATCTGGACCCGAGAGGTTTCGAGCGATTCTGGACTAAACTGATGACGGAGGCCAAGCTGGACATCGTGCTATTCCAAGACGGCGTCGGCGCGGGGAAACTCCTTCCGCGGGAGCTTGGTTTCTACATTCAAGCGATCCAGCGTTCCTCAAAGCAGTCGGGCTGCCGGCTGGTCGTTGTTCTGGAACTTTTTGAACAGATCCCAGGCGATTCCGGATTCGATGCCCGACCGGCCCCTTTCGAGAGGATCATTGATCAACTCAACCAAGTCAGACAGACCGGCGTCACTGAGATATTCGCCTTCAGCGTTCCAGAATACTTGACACCGCTGGGTGGTCCGGAAGCTGAAAAGAACTATCGGGATTACCGCCGCCTACTGTCTCCACGGGGCCCCAGGGAGTAGTATCTCCCTCCGATACTATTTTGCGGGTTTCGCGCTGCGTTTCCGGCCAGAACACCCAAGCTGGGAGGCGGCTTCGAGCCTGCTGTTTCGGGTCACGAACCGGGTATCGTTGACCTTCAATTATTTACGAAGAAATTACAGTCTGCTGACCCGCGACGGTTGGTATCAAGGGGCTTATGTCGGACTTCAGATCGAACCATAAAAGGGGTACCATGCACTTTCTCATTACGGGCGGCGCGGGTTTTATCGGCTCTCATCTCGCGGAAAGGCTCATGCGGGAGCATGGGACGGTTACCTCCTCGACAATTTGAGCACGGGTTCGCTGGCCAACCTCGAACAACTCTTTGATCAGCCCGGTTTTGAGTTTGTGGAAGGCAATATTCTCGACGAGAGGCTGGTTCACCGTCTGGTGGAGCGCTGCGACGTGGTCGTCCACCTGGCGGCCGTGGTGGGCGTGCGTTACGTGCTTACGCACCCTCTTGAAACCCTTCAAGCCAACGTGAGCGGCACGGCGAACGTTCTTGAAGCGGCACGGCGATCTCGAACGAAAGTGCTCATTGCGAGCAGTTCCGAAGTATACGGCAAGAACGAATCCAAACTGCTCTGTGAAACCGCCGACTCGGTGCTGGGCCCCTCATCGATGGGTCGCTGGGCGTATGCCACCACAAAGAAGATGGATGAGTTCATGGCTATCGCGTACGCCTCCCATTACGGTGTTCCGGCGGTGATTACCCGATTTTTCAACGTTGCCGGCCCCCGGCAGAACGGCCGCTACGGTATGGTACTGCCCTGTTTCGTGCGGGCGGCGCTCGCGGGAACCCCGATTCGTGTTTTTGGGGACGGCAGACAAACCCGCAATTTCAGCTTTATCAGCGACGTCATCGATGCCCTCTGCGGGCTGCTGGAATGTAAAGAAGCGGAAGGCGAAATCTTTAACATTGGTGGAACGGAAGAGATCTCGATACGGAAACTCGCCGAGCTAGTAAAGGCCACGGCGGGATCGCGGAGCCCGATCATCACGGTCCCCTATCACCAAGCCTATCCCGAAACGGGATTTGAAGACATGCGACGCAGAGTACCTTGCCTTTGTAAGATCCGGCAACTGACCGGCTGGCAGTCCGTTACGCCAGTGCAGCAGATGATCCGCGAAACGCTCGCCTGGGAGCTGAGAACGACGCTGCTGCAATGCGAGCGGGAAGGAAGCCGCCAGGATGACGGGGCAGACGACAGATATCGCCCGGCGTTGGGCCGTACCCAACCACCACGGCAGATTTCCGGCCCCGGCTTGACACACCCCTTACAATGAAATCAGACTCCCGTCAGGGGGAGGCTGCGGTCGGCGTGATGGGAGCAAGCAGCGTCCTCTCAATAGAAGAAGGCAAGGGCGGGTAGCCGAACTCGTCTTTTTTTGATTGCGGCGCGAACGTCTGCGCTTGCCGCAAAATGATTCGCCGGTTCGTCCGGCTTGCGGCGCCGGACACCGCTCTCCACGCCGGCGTTTCCCAATTCGAGTGAAGGAGAAGTGTGTCCGGACAGCCCAAAGCGCGAATTTTCTGAAATCCGCTCAATCCTGCTCACTCTGCATCCAATTGGCGGACCACCGCCCGAAATCTTGTATCGGACGGCTCGAAGAGACCTCCGTCTTTTGCTGCCCCGGGCTCTGGCGCTCCAGCAGGCCGATCGCGACGGCCCCGAGCATGGCGTCTGGGCGCGGACCGCGCATCCCGGTAGCGAAACGGCGGGGCGCGCCAGAACCGCCATATGGACGACGCCATGGGACCGATGAAACCGCCGAATCAATGAGCCGACTCGAGATAAGGCACGGAGATGCGATTCGATCCGCGGCGGCGTTGGTTTCGATCTTTCTGATGGCCGCCGTTTTGCCCAGCGCCGGCGCCGCGATCCACAAGGTCATCTTCGACACTGACTTCCTGATGCCTCCGCAGGACGACGGAAGCGCGCTCGTGCTGGCGCTGAATTCGCCCGGCGAGATTGAAGTTGTTGGCGTCACGATCGTCGCGGGCAATCACAACCTCGAAACAGAAGCCGCGCACGCGCTTCGCCTGCTGGAGCTCATGGGTCGCGAAGACATTCCGGTTTACGCTGGAGCCGCCAAGCCCCTGCAGCACAAAAAGAGCGACTACGCGGTCATCGGATGGGGTAAGTGGTGGCTGGCCGATCCGCCCGAGGAACCCACCGGCGGCTTCGCCAAGAGGAAGAAGCTAGAGGACGCCGGTGCGGTGGATTACATCGTCAACACGGTAATCGAGAACCCGGGCAAAATCACCATCTTGGCGGTGGGGCCGCTGACCAACATCGCCCTGGCCATTCGCCAGGAGCCCCGCTTCGCCGCCAGCGTGAAGCGGATGGTCATCATGGGCGGCGCGATCGCGAGTCTCCCCGACGGCGCGGGCAATCAAACGCCGAACGCCGAATTCAACTTCTGGGTGGACCCCGAAGCCGCCAAGATCGTGCTGCGCTCGGGGATTCCGATCACGCTCTCGCCGCTGAACGTGGCGCGCCAGGCTCGCTTTACTCGCCAGTGGCACGAAAAACTCTTGACCGTGGACACTCCGGTGACGCGTCTCATCAAGAAACGGCTAGCTGAGCGCGACCGGCCCATGAGCTTTCCCCGCATGATGTGGGACCAGCTTGCAACGGCGACGCTGATCGATCCGGCGCTGTTCAAAACGAAAGAGCTCTACGTAGACGTGGATACCAACCGCGGCATCAACTACGGTGTTTCCGTGGGCGGCGAACAGATCTGGCCCGGCGCGGAGGGCGCCCAGAAGATTCAAGTCGAGTACGACGTCGATGCCGAGCGCTTCAATCAGATCTACGTCGAACGCATGACCCGGACCAGGAGGGCCAACTAGGACGGCCCTCGAGGCCGCGGTCGCCGTGAACCTCGTCAACCCGCGCAGGCGTAAGCATCCGCCACCGCCCACGCGCCAAGCAACAGTAGAGGAACGAGTAGAGCAACAGTAGAGGAAACGCAAGGAGAGAGGAGCCAAGGAATGATTCAAGGGCCAAACGATGTGGCGCAAGTGGCGCGCGCCTCCTGGCGGGCAGCGTCGGCCTCCGGGCCGGCGTCCGTCGCGGACACCCCAAGCACATCGTCCGGCCCGCGCAAGACACGAAAACGTCACGAATCCGCACGGACAACGGCGTCTTTTACGCGGAATCTGCAATCGGGCCGCCGACCCCTCCCAATCCAAACCACTGAAAACAAAAACACTATTCGTTTTCGTCGAAGAGAAGGCGCCAAAATCAGGGCAGTTTTACCCGAGACCCTGAAAAAATCTGTAAAAAACTGCAATTTTGTAAAGAAAATTTATACCCCAATCGGCAACCTCTATCGTTTCAGCCGTTCGCTGGCCACCCAGTACGGAGTGTAGCGCGGCCCGGCTTCAAGACTGTGCTACCCTTTCCCCAACTCTCGAAAGGAGACGCCAAGATGGAGAAATGGAGACGGCTGGCTCTGCTGGGGCCTCTACTTCTGTTGAGCTGCGGGGGTGGATCAACTCCCAACGCCGATAACGCAGGCGCCGAAGGCGCTCCGGCTGACGGGCTGAAATCCGAAACCCACGTCTTCGAGGAGATCGGTCCCGGCATCTACTTCGCCACCGGGACCGGCAAAGTCAACGTCGGCAGCAACGCCATGGTTGTCGTGAATGAGGACGACGTAGTTCTGGTCGATTCCCACATCACTCCCGACGCGGCTCGTGAGCTGATCGCCTCCGTGGCGGCCGTCACCGACAAGCCGATTCGCTACCTGGTCAACAGCCACTTCCACTTCGACCACGCCCACGGCAACCAGGAATTCCCCGAAAACGTCGAGATCATCGGGCACGAGTATACCCGGGAGCGTCTGCTGGGCGACGTGCTGAGTGAGCCGACCTTCACCGTCATCGGCGGCCCGGAATACCAGGAGTCCGTGGTGGCGTCACTCGAGGACAAACTCGAAGGCGCCGATGCCGAAACCCGCGAATCCCTCGAAGCGCAGATCACCACGCTCAAGCGCCACATCACGGGACTTCGCGAGGTGGAGCCGACGCCGCCAAACACCACCCTGGTACGCAAGATGACGCTCCATCGCGGGGCGCGCGAAATCCAAATCCATCACCTCGGACGCGGCCATACCGGCGGGGATGTGGTGGTGCTGCTGCCCGCCGAAAAGATCGTCTTTACGGGTGATCTTTTCTACATGGGAGCCCCTTACTTGGGCGATGGTTACGCCAATGAGTTCCCTCAGACTTTGGAAAAACTGAAGCAGCTCGATTTCGACATCGCCGTGCCCGGCCACGGTCCGCTGATCCGCGACCGTTCGAGAATCGACTACAACCAGGAGTACTTGCGAAAGTACTGGTCGCAGGTGAAAGCCTCTCACGATCAAGGGCTATCGCTGGAAGAGGCGCTCGCAAAGCTGGACTTGTCGGGCTACGAGCAGTTCGCGGCTTTTCAGTTTGGCAGGCCTGAAGTGCGCGAACTCGAGGTTCGGCGGATGTATCACTTGCTGGGCGGCGGCGAGTAACACCTGAATTATGCACTGCGGGTACACCTGAGGAGGGCTGTGCCGCGAGGGACCATTGGGCGACCCCCGAAAACATGGGGTAATAAGGTAGGCTGGCAAAGATTTCAGCTTCGCCAGCCAACCCCAAGGAGGTCACCCAAATGGTTACCAAGCGAAAACAGCATAGCTCCAAAAACCCCGCCAAACAAGGCCGCGGCGCGACGGCTCCGCAGCCCAATAAAATCGGGGCTTCCACGCCCTATCACTTCCGCGGCAAGAATCTGACTCCCTACGGCGGCCTGCTGCCGGTCGCCACCCTGCTCGAAAAACTCGGCTTCCAAGAGCTGCTGGAACAAACCCTCAGCGTCAAACGAATCACCCGTGTGATGAGCCTCTACCAGTTTGTGCTGGCCCTCGTGCTGGGCCTCTATGTCGGCTTTGCACGGCTCAACCAACTCCGCTTCATCGCGCGCGACCCCATCCTGACCGGCATCTTGCAAGTGACGCGGCTGCCGCCGCAATCCACGCTGTGGCGCTTTCTGGCCTCGCTGCATCTCAACGTGGCGCGGCAGATCCTGTCGATGCAGCGCCAACTGCGCGAACGAGCCTGGGCGGCGGCCAACGTGCGGTTGACCACGGTGACGCTGGACACCGACACCACCGTGCACACCCTCTACGGCCAGCAGATGGGCGGGCGCAAGAGCTACAACCCCAAGAACAAGGGCAAGCGCAGCTACCAGCCGATACTGACCTTCCTGGCCGAGACGCGCGAATACCTGATGGGCGGGTTGCACAATGGCGACCGGCCCACGGGCAAAGAGATCGCGGCGCACCTCGAAAGTGCTTTCCAGGCTTTGCCGGCCAGTGTGAAGCGGATCTTGGCGCGGGCCGATTCCGGCTTTTATTGCTGGGAAGCGGTGGCAGCCTACGAACAAGCGCATTGTCAGTTCGTCATCGTGGCGCGCAAGACTAGGCGACTGGTCGAGCAGTTGCAGCAAGCGGAATGGAAGCCCTCGCCCCACAGCGACGCTGCGGCGGAGTGCGAATTCCTCTACCAGCCGCAAGGCTGGGGCAGGGCCTGCCGCTTTGTCGCGCTGCGTTATGAAAAGGAGCCGGAAACCGACGAGGTCGAGCAATATCAGTTGTTTGCAACCAGCGCTTACACCTACCGCGTGTTCGTCACCAACCTCACCGAGCCGATCGCGGCGGTGGCGTGGTTTTACAACCAGCGGGCTGGGGCGGAGAACCTCATCAAAGAAGCCAACAACGACGCCGGGCTGGCGGCCCATCCTTCGCGCCGCTTTGACATGAACCGCAATCACTTTCAGTTGGTCATGCTGGCCTACAACCTCAACTGCTGGCTGCTGCTGTTCCAGCGCGAAGCCGACGCCACCCCGGAGAAGCTGCGCCACACCACCCTGGCGACGGCGCGGCTGCGCTTTCTGTTCGTGGCGGCCAAGATCTGGCGGCATGCCGGCAGAACGGGCATCAGCTACAGCGATCAGTACCAGGAGCAGGGCCTGTTCGAGCGGCTGATGCGGCGGCTGCGGGCGATGGCGCCGCCGGGATCGAGCTGCGCGCCGGTGGTGGAGGGTGCGCTGCGTTGAGGGGCGCTGCGCATAGAATTTTATGCACGGGCCGCAAGCTACTGGGAACATGCCGTTTGCGAGCCCGCTTTTGCCCGCCCGGAATTGGGAGGCGGCTCAAACCGGGAAGGAAACAGCAGAAAAGACGACTTGCTAAATCACTGAGTTGACACGACTGCCGCTACCGCCACAACTCCATCGGCGATGGCTACGCCGAACCTGTGCATAATTCAGGTAACAGCAGGCGGATCTCCAGCTATCGGAGCGCTAAGTCAGTAACGGGGACCCGCCGAATTCTGCTGTTCTCTAGTTTGGCCTGCCAATACTCACCCCGGTCGGCGGCTGACGGGTCGAAAACATGCCACAGTTGAGTCGGCTCGGATCCAAAATTCTCTTGAAAGTAGTCCCAAATCCGCCGGGCGCTTCTCCGTTCCAGCCGCAGGACGTATCGACCATGCCGTGCCAAGAGCCCCGCCTTGTATCGGCCCTCCCGGTCCCTGTCGGTTTCATACGGCAAGCCAACAATGTGCGCGTGGTCTGGTTGATCGGGTTCGACACTCAGCCCAAGATCACGTATGAACCCGACATGAAGACTCAGAACGGCTTGGCAAGGATCAAAACGCTCGGCACACTGCGAAGGTGTGCATTCAATGCTCACGGACAACCCTTTTCCATCCGTGCCGGGTCGCCGCAGAAACGCTCCGGCAGTCACCCGGCCGTCATCTATATGAATGAGGCTCGACCGCGTAACAGCTCGATAGACGATCGAACTACAACTGAGCTTTGGAAGGGACACACAACCAACCCCGAGAGGACACTTTCGTCACTTTAGGTCAAGTTGCCAGCCAGCTCAGCCGCCTGGCCAACGCTCGACCGGAGGCACCCTCATCAAGGTCATACTCGCTACCCGCTTCGTGGTAGATGTAGGGAGAGGAATCAGGACTGGCAGGACAGACTAATTCCACTTCGCGATCTCCTCTGAACCAGGTGATCCGCACTCCACCTTGCGAATCTGTCGACACAGAACCCCTCGGCACAGGACTTAGCGCGCTTGCCTCCTGGACCAGTCTCGTCGCCAGATCGAAGGCGTGATCGGTCGGCTTCAAGACTCCAAATTCGTCGCTGTCTTCTTGTCTTAGGAGTGCTCGGAGACGCGCCAGAACGACGGCGCCAGACTTTTCTGCTTCTGTCTGCGCCGTTGCTTGGGTAATGGTCTGTCCTTGGTCAGCCAAATCCGCCACCTTACCTGCACTCCCATTCTACACCGATTCCGATCTGCTCACCCTTTTTTCAAGGTCTTTGGCTTCGTGTGTGCAGGTTATTTAGTGTCAGCAGGAAAACTTTTCTGCGTGAAGCGCGTGCTGGGTACGTCACGATAGAACATGGCAATAAGGGAGTATCGCAGGCCAGAACTAATGCCGACTCCCAGGCCGCACGGTTCGCGATCCAGCTTTCATTGTGACAATTCCGCCCGCCCGTGCTACCCTCGAACTAGTGGCAACCCAGACGCAGGTTTCGGTTGAGGAATATCTGCGAACGAGCTTCGACGGAGCGGACTGCGAGTTCGTTGACGGCAAGATCGTGGAGCGGAATGTGGGCGGAAATCAGCACAGCACGGCTCAAGGGCGGTTGATCGAGTTTTTCTATGACCTGCGGAAATCCCATCCCTTGTACGCCAGACCCGAGCTGCGCTTCAAGCTGGCCGAGGGACAGTTTCGCGTGGCGGATGTCGCTGTATTTGAAGGTGAACCGCCGATCGACGAGGCGCCCTCCAATGCGCCGCTCATCGTGATCGAAATCGTCTCCCGTGATGACCGCTACACGGAGACTGTTCAGAAGCTGGATGAGTACCGCCGATGGGGGGTCCAACACATCTGGCTCGTGGACCCGTATCTGCGAAAGATTTACAGCTACGGTGATTCAGGGCTGAGGGAAGTCACCGAGTTCTTGTTATCGCAATTCGACTTCCGGCTAACCCCCGGCGACATCGTTTGACGGATCACCGGCTCCCGGCTCCGCTTAGTTTTTGGTCATTTTTGGCGCAGGGAGCTGCGCTTTCAGCGACCGCAGCCAGGCGCGGAGCCGGTCTCGAAGCTCTTGAGTCCGTCGACGTCGCGGTGGGACTCGTTTCATCGTGCGGATCTCCGTAAAGTGGCAGGATAGCAATGAATCGCGGCACCGCGGAATGGGGTACTGCCGTTCGTGACATTGATCCAAACGAAAATTGTCAGCGCGGCGCGCTAGCAGCCCGTGGTGCAAGTCCGAGGACACGAAAAAAGGGGACAGCCAGCCGATTCTCGCGTCGCAGTATTGTTGGGAACAATGGGGTTCCACGAGCGAGAATCAGTGGCAGTCCCCCATTTTCGCCCGCGAACACTTCTGCCACGGGCTGCTAGACCATGCAGCTAAAACCAGCGGGCCTTGTTCACCACGTTTCGCAGCGACTCGTCCCAGGCGAAGCGGCGAACGTTATCCAGTAGCACGCCCAGGTGCCGCTCGGCGATCCGCGGAGAATGGCCGGCTACATGTGGGGTGATGATGACGTTTTCCATGCCCCACAGAGGATGATCGTCGGGCAGCGGTTCCTCTTCGAAAACATCGAGCCCCGCTCCGGCAATCTCGCCCTCTTGCAGTGCCGCTGTCAGATCAGCGAGATCAACGATCACGCCCCGGCCGATGTTGATCAAGTATGCCGTCTTCTTCATTTCCTCGAACTGGGGTTTGCGAAAGAGCTTGGCGGTCTCCGGCGTGTGGGGCGCGGCAATCACGACGAAGTCGCTCACGAACAGAAGATCGGGGAGCCGCGCCGGGCGCCACACAGCCTCGACGCCTTCCGGCGGCTGCTTTTCGACGGGATCAACAGCGAGCACCCGCATGCCGAACGCCACGCCGCGCTTCGCTACCTCGGCCCCGATATTGCCCATGCCCACCACGCCCAGCGTCTGGTCCGACAGATGCATGTGCGCGCGGTCGATGTCATTGACAGTCGCGGGACCGCTCGCGAAGGCAGGCCGCTCCGACTCCCCGCCCACCGGCTCCCAACGGCGCCCGGCCTGGTTGCGGATGTAGCGGTGAAAGTTACGCGCGAAACACAGGATGTAGCCAAACACATGGTCGGCGATGATGTCGGAGAAAAGTCCCCGCATGTTCGTCAACTGGCAAGAATGCGCGATGAGTTCCGGGAACACGTAATGCTCGAGGCTGGCCGTCATCGACTGCACCCAGCGAAGCTGCGTCGCCGCGGCCAGCAAGGCGGGGGTCATCTTGCCGGCGAAAGCATCCGCATCGGCAACTTCGGCGAGCGCTTGCGCTTCGTCGGCGGCATTGACGACGCTCATGCGTCCCGCGGCGGACTGGATCTTTTCTAGACGGGCGGGATCAACAGGCGGGTGAATGACGAGTTTCATGGAACCTCCAAACGGACGCGGCCAGATCTTCTACCTTTCTTGGGTGCGCGTACAGTACCACACTCCGCGCGCAAGACTCGAGAAACAGTCCGTTCGGTTGTCACGATCCAGCCGCTGAAGCTGGGGCCTCCGGTTCTGAACCCTGTAGAGGTGCGAGTATCCGGCGAAGATGCCGGCGTGCTGTTCCGTCTCGCCGGCGACGTAAAGGCGAAACTCGCCGAGATGCCCGGCGCCACTGGCCCGCCTTCAGCGAGTTTCTCGGAGCGCGCGGCAGCAGCGGATGGTTCGGGCCGGGGCATGGCTTCACTTCAATCGTCCGGGTCCTGATGGATCAGCGGAAGTTTTCCACCAGCATCAGGTCGGCTTCACTCTGGTCCTGTTGCACGTAAAGAATCCAACTGCCGTCGGGGGAAACCACAACTTGCCCCGAAGCAGTGCCCGGCTGCTCCCCGAGGGAAGCGATCCGCGTCACCCGGCGCGTGTCAAAGTGGAAAAATTTCAAGAAGCCCTCGGCAACCAAAGCCTCGCTCCGCTCCCTGTCAATGAAATAGATCCCCTGCTCCACCCCGGCCCACGCACGGAAGTTAACCGGTTTCGGAGAGTCAAGGACGGCGACCTCCTCGCCGCCCTCCGCGGGAACCCTCCATACCGCTGATGGTTGCCACGGGGAGTCTTCGGGTTTGGCGTAAAAGACGAACTTGCCGTCTGGAGACTCGAACGCGCCGTGACCCCCTTTCTTGGTGACCTGCACAGCCTCGCCCCCCGCGGCCGGCGCTTTCCACACCTGGGGAGTCCCCGTCCGGTTGGAATCGAAATAGATCCATTTCCCATCCCTCGACCAGCTCGGTAAAATCTCCTGGGAACCTTCCGTGGTCAAGCGGCGGGGTGAGCCCCCGTCGGCGCTGATGACGTAGATGTCGGCATTCCCGTCTGGAAATGCGTCGAAAGCGATCCAGCGGCCGTCGGGAGACCAGCTAGGAGACCCCGCATTCACGTCAACGAAGGATGTCAGCTGCACCGCTCCGCGGCCGTCCCGGTCGCATATCCAGACCTCCGGACTTCCGGATCGACTGGATTCAAAAGCGATTCGGGCTCCGTCGGGGGAAATCTGAGGGTAGAAATCCGTGCGAGTGGAGGCAATCAACCTAGTAGGCCGATTGCGGGCGGTGGTCAGGCCTGACAGCTCCAAGCGCCAGATGTTAAGGTCCTCGGTCGACCGGGAGTAGATCAGGCGGCTGCCCTGCCGAGAGATCGCCGGGAAAGTTGCGTTTCCACCCGTGCCTGACAACAGCTCCGGCATGCCGCCGAAGGAGGAAATTCGCCACAAGCTACTGTTGGAGAAGCCCCCACCAGGCGTCGACGAGAATACAATTTCGCTGCCGTCCGGGGTCCACGCCAGGCCACGGGTCCACGTGTCATTAAAGGTCAGACGCCACGGCTCACCGCCGCCAATCTGCACCAAGTAGACATCCGCTACGACAACCGCGCTCTGACGAACAAAAGCCAGCGTGCGGCCATCGGGGGAGAAGGCAGGACTATGATCCGCCAAGGATTGGGCCGGTGGCGATGTGAGTCTCCGTTTCTCCCCACTCTCAACGGATACCAGGAAGATGGCAAAGGGCTCTTGGGGCGATGTCCGATCCGAGACGGCCAAGAACTTTCCGTCCGGCGACCAACTCAGACCGGCCCTCAAGTGTGGACTTTCCGCTAACTTACGCTCGACGCCGCCGATCGGTGGAACCAGGAATATACCCCCGCTACCCTCGGAGCGGCGGAGGAAAGCAATTTGGTTGTCGTCAGGGGACCACGCGGGACGGCTGTCCACAGCGGGGTTCGTGGTCAGCCGCAAGGGTCTTCCGCCGGCGACCAGTTTGACGTAAATGTCGGTGTTGTCGCGGTTTTCTCCGTCCCAATCAAAGGCAACCTGATTGCCGTCGGGGGAGAAGGTCGGGTGCAGCTCATGCCCTGGATCACTCGTCAGGGGTACGGACCGCAAAGGCGCTTGCGCTTCTCTCCCTGCTGGGCCCCAGACGCCCAGCCACGCCGCCACGCCAAGCGCGGCGGCCATGACCGCCGTCACGGCGGCGTAGAGGCCCCTTCGCGAGCGTTTGGGGACCGGGACAGCGGACCGCGTCTGCCCGAACTCCCGCTCCTTTTGGAGGCGCCTGAGGTCCGCCACCAGATCGTCGGCGTGCTGGTGGCGCTCCTCGGGCTTTTTCGACAGAGCCTTGTTGACGATGTCTTCGAGTTGCTTGGGCACGCCGGTGCTGACCGCCGTCAGCGGCTCCGGCGCCTCGTTCACGATCGAGTAGACCACGGCCTGGTCGAAATCACCCCGGAAGGGCGGCTGCCCGCTGACCATCTCATAAAGGACCACCCCGAACGACCAGACGTCGCTGCGGCGATCGACCTCGGCCCCCTGGGCCTGCTCGGGCGACATATAGGACATCGTGCCCAGAGTGGAGCCGCCGCGCGTCAGCTTCGAGCTGCCCGCCAGCTGCGCCAAGCCGAAGTCCATGATCTTGACGAGTCCGCGCGAGCCTTTGAGCAGCATGATGTTGTCGGGCTTGATGTCGCGGTGGACGACTCCATTTTCGTGCGCGGCTTCGAGTCCTTCGGCGATCTGGCCGGCGACCGACAGGGCCTCGTTGAGCTTGAGAGGCCCCTCGGCGATTTTCTTGCTGAGCGGCCGGCCTTCGAGGAAGGCCATGACGATGAAGGTTTTGCCGTCGACCTCATCGATCTCGTAGACCGTACAGATGTTGGGGTGGTCGAGCTTCGCTGCCGCTTTCGCTTCGCGGTGGAACCGTTTCCGGGCCTCTTCGTCGCGCAGCAAGTGCGGCGCCAGAAACTTCAGGGCCACCGCGCGGTCGAGCTTGGTGTCCTGGGCTTTGTAGACGACACCCATGCCGCCCTCGCCGAGTTTTTCGGTGACGAAGTAGTGCGAGATGGTTTGATTGATCACAGCAGTCCAAGTCTAGGGTAGCGAAGATAGATGCCGGGAACAAGCCTTCCCGCGAACTATCCTATCCTAGCACCAATGCTGTTCACTTACTGTAGAGCCTTTTGAGCCGCGAAGCGGCGCCGGATCGTAGCCCAAGGGTGGAGCGAAGCGGAACCCTGGGTCCGAAACCCCTCGAGGGAGAAGCCCCGCAAGCCGGAGCCCCGACCGTGAGGGAGGGGTTAGCCGCTTCGACGCGCGGAATCCAGCGGCGCTCACTCGTCCGCGATAGATACTAGCCCGGCGATTCTGAGGATCTTGTTCGCAGAAATGGCGGCACGAACAGAGCCGCGCCCGCAAGGGTGCGGTCGAGTCTGGCAGTGACCGCATTCCGGTGGTGGCCTGACGCACTGACTACCCTCGACCGCACCCTTGCGGGCGCGGCTCTGTTCCCCACGAACGAAATTTCAAATATCTTTGGATAGGGTTTTGTCCCGTCTTTGTCGGGTGTCGCCCTTTTCCGGGCTCGTTTTTCGGACGGGTCTTTGGCGTGCTTCGGCCGTCAGGCGGTAGCCAAAAGACCAGTTGCCGAGCTCCCACCTCACGACGGCCGCCAAGCCGCTACGAAACGCAGCCGCACTCGCAAAGTGAATCTGTGCATCATTCAGGTTGCACAATTCCCGGGCAGGTAAAAGACACCGATTAAATACTCTTCAGCAGTTGGCTGGCCTCGGTGTAACGCGGGAATCTTCGTTCCTCGGCCTTGAATTGTTTGGTATGTACGCAACGCCGCAGCGAGCGATACTCCGCGGGATATTTTAGGTGCAGCATCTCGTGGTAGAGAATGTAGTCAACCAAGAAGTGGGGAATTGCAGCGGAATCGAACAGCTTGCTGATCACGATTAAGTTGTGGGCCGGGTCATAGTACCCCAGCGATCGGCGTGAGGCCCGGGGGCTCCAGCTAAGAACCGGCCGTGCGAGCTGTCCGTCAAAAAATCGCCGATTCAGACCGTCGAAGAGTTCGTCCAAATCGTAAAAACTACCTTTGGGGGATCGTTGCGGCTTCCTCCCGCGAGCCTGCCGGACTAACAAGGCCTTGCACCTCACGTCGGCTCGGTTCACGTAATCCCGGTAGCTGCGGTCATGCTTTGCAGGCACCGGCTTGCGGTACAGCTTGCAGAGCAGGATGTAACTCAGCGCCTCAAGGACCGATGGCGGCCCTTTTTCCAATAGGTCCGACAGTTTGACGGTGATGTGGGCGCGTTCAGCGTCTATTGAGATCTTGCTGTCGAGGTTGGCGTAGGGGTGGAAGCCGATTGAGAACCGGGGCAGGCGGGTCCGCGGTTTGAGTTCGCGGAAGACCCTCTCATATACGCTATCGAGGGCCTCGAACAGCAACATCTGAGTCATGATGTTCTGTTTCAATGTAGCATTGTACCTGAATTATGCACAGGTTCGGCGTAGCCATCGCCGATGGAGTTGTGGCGGTAGCGGCAGTCGTGTCAACTCAGTGATTTAGCAAGTCGTCTTTTCCGCGGTTTCCCTCCCGGTTTGAGCCGCCTCCCAATCCGGGCGGGCAAAAGCGGGCTCGCAAACGGCATGTTCCCAGTAGCTTGCAGCAAGTGCATAAAATTTTATGCATGGAGCACCTCTCAACGCAGCGCACCCTCCACCACCGGCGCGCAGCTCGATCCCGGCGGCGCCATCGCCCGCAGCCGCCGCATCAGCCGCTCGAACAGGCCCTGCTCCTGGTACTGATCGCTGTAGCTGATGCCCGTTCTGCCGGCGTGCCGCCAGATCTTGGCCGCCACGAACAGAAAGCGCAGCCGCGCCGTCGCCAGGGTGGTGTGCCGCAGCTTCTCCGGGGTGGCGTCGGCTTCACGCTGGAACAGCAGCAGCCAGCAGTTGAGGTTGTAGGCCAGCATGACCAACTGAAAGTGATTGCGGTTGGTGTCAAAGCGGCGCGAAGGATGGGCCGCCAGCCCGGCATCGTTGTTGGCCTCCTTGATCAGGTTTTCCGCCCCGGCCCGCTGATCGACCTCCTCGGTTAAGCGCTGGTTGCAAACAACTGATATTGCTCCTCGGTTTCCGGCTCCTTTTCATAACGCAGCGCGACAAAGCGGCAGGCCCTGCCCCAGCCTTGCGGCTGGCAGAGGAATTCGCACTCCGCCGCAGCGTCGCTGTGGGGCGAGGGCTTCCATTCCGCTTGCTGCAACTGCTCGACCAGTCGCCTGGTCTTGCGCGCCACGATGACGAACTGACAATGCGCTTGTTCGTAGGCTGCCACCGCTTCCCAGCAATAAAAGCCGGAATCGGCCCGCGCCAAGATCCGCTTCACACTGGCCGGCAAAGCCTGGAAAGCACTTTCGAGGTGCGCCGCGATCTCTTTGCCCGTGGGCCGGTCGCCATTGTGCAACCCGCCCATCAGGTATTCGCGCGTCTCGGCCAGGAAGGTCAGTATCGGCTGGTAGCTGCGCTTGCCCTTGTTCTTGGGGTTGTAGCTCTTGCGCCCGCCCATCTGCTGGCCGTAGAGGGTGTGCACGGTGGTGTCGGTGTCCAGCGTCACCGTGGTCAACCGCACGTTGGCCGCCGCCCAGGCTCGTTCGCGCAGTTGGCGCTGCATCGACAGGATCTGCCGCGCCACGTTGAGATGCAGCGAGGCCAGAAAGCGCCACAGCGTGGATTGCGGCGGCAGCCGCGTCACTTGCAAGATGCCGGTCAGGATGGGGTCGCGCGCGATGAAGCGGAGTTGGTTGAGCCGCGCAAAGCCGACATAGAGGCCCAGCACGAGGGCCAGCACAAACTGGTAGAGGCTCATCACACGGGTGATTCGTTTGACGCTGAGGGTTTGTTCCAGCAGCTCTTGGAAGCCGAGTTTTTCGAGCAGGGTGGCGACCGGCAGCAGGCCGCCGTAGGGAGTCAGATTCTTGCCGCGGAAGTGATAGGGCGTGGAAGCCCCGATTTTATTGGGCTGCGGAGCCGTCGCGCCGCGGCCTTGTTTGGCGGGGTTTTTGGAGCTATGCTGTTTTCGCTTGGTAACCATTTGGGTGACCTCCTTGGGGTTGGCTGGCGAAGCTGAAATCTTTGCCAGCCTACCTTATTACCCCATGTTTTCGGGGGTCCCCCAATGGTCCCTCGCAGCTCAGCCCTCCTCAGGTGCACCCCGCAGTGCATAATTCAGGTTGATATCGAGGAACTCGTCAAGCGAAAGGTCGACAGCGGGGCATACCGCTCGGCCAGCGACGTCGTCCGTGATGCCTTGGAGCTTCTCGAAAAGCGGGACGTAAGAAAGCTAGATGCGCTCCGACAGGACATTCAGCATGCCGTCGATCAAGTCGAACGCGGTGAGTTCACGGAATACGAGACAGACCGGTTGAACGAACTGTTCGAGAAGGTTGCGACGGAGGGAAAGAAGAGGCTTAACTCAACGCCGAAACCTGGTTAATGGCCAAACTCAGCGTATCCAAGGACGCCGAATCCGACCTCATCGAAATCTGGTATTACATCGCTCGAGACAGCCTCTTCAGTGCTGGCTGTCTCAATAAGCTGCTTTACGAAAAGTTCCACACGCTGGCTGCCAATCCGGGTATCGGCAGATCACGCCCGCAACTCGGTCCGCAGGTTCGCAGCTTTCCGATTGGCCGCTACGTGATCTACCATCGCCCTATTGGATCTCTATGCGTCATTCTGCGGGTTATCCACGGTGCTCGGGACGTCGCGGACCTTGCGCTTTGAATAGCGGCGGCATTGGTGTGAACTTTGAGCTCACCCGCGATGGATCGCTCACCCAGTTCGCCCTGAAATCGTTCTCAACCACTTCTACCGGCCGGGCTTCTCCGCCCGGTAGCGGAACAGGATCGTGTTGGCCAACTCCAGATCCTCGGTCCAGATGAACTGCACGCCCTCGAAATCATAATCGTGGTAGACGCGGTTGGGGCGAACTTCTTCCTTTGTAAACTCGCCGTAGCGCGGGCGATTCGGTCCGTCTCGCGGCCTACGGCGTGAACCGTTGGGCGATGGGGAAGCGGCGGCCGACACCGAAGGCTTTGGAAGTCACGCGCAAGCCCGGCGCGGCTTGCTTGCGTTTGTATTCATTGCGGTCTACCTTTTGTGTAATATTGCGGACCAGCTCTTCCGGCAACCTTAAATCCCGGGCGATTGCGGCGGGGTCTTGATACTCCTCGACGTAGGCTTTCAGGATCGGGTCAAGCACTTCGTATTCGGGCAGCGAGTCGGTGTCTTTTTGGCCGGGCCGCAGCTCAGCCGATGGCGGTTTCGTGAAAACGCTTTCAGGGATGGCATCGGGATGCCGCCGGTTGCCCACCCGGCCGAGCTGGTAGACGAGCGTCTTGGGAACGTCACTTATCACCGCGAGCCCCCCGCACATGTCGCCGTAAAGAGTGCAATAGCCGACGGCCAGCTCGCTCTTATTCCCGGTCGTCAGCACCAATGATCCGAACTTGTTGGAGAGCGCCATGAGCGCGTCGCCGCGCAGGCGGGCTTGCAGGTTTTCCTCGGTAACGTCGCGGTTCATTCCTTCAAAAATGGGAGCCAGAGTTCGATCGAACGCTGCGAATATTTCGTTGATGCTCACGATCTCGAACTGGATTCCCAATTTCCCGGCCAAGTGCCGGGCGTCCGTGACGCTGCCCTCGGAGGAAAAAGGTCCGGGCATGGCGACGCCGATCATATTCTCAGCGCCAATGGCGTCGGCGCCGATCAAGGCAGTCACCGAGGAGTCGATTCCGCCGCTGAGCCCGACGATGACCTTGCCGAAGCCGCATTTGCGGACATAATCTCGCGTGCCAACCACGAGGCCTTCGTAGACGACCTCGCATTCGTCTTGCATTTGCTCGTGCCGGTCGCCCTGTCCTGTCGCGGTGTCGTAGAAGATCAGGTCGGGCTCAAAGGTCTTGGCTTGCGCGCAAACGCAGCCGTCGGCAGCGATGACGAAACTCGATCCGTCGAAGACGAGCTGGTCGTTGCCGCCAACCTGGTTCACCATCGCGATCGGAACTTGAAGGCGGCGTGCGATCGCCCGAAGCATCTCGAGGCGCACCTTGCGCTTGCCCATGTGATAAGGCGAGGAGGCGATGTTGATCAGGATGTCCATGCCTTGGGAGGCCAGTTCCTCCACCGGGTCGCGCTGGTAGAGTTCGCGGTCCCAGAACTGTTTATCGTTCCAAACGTCCTCGCAGATGGTGATCGCCAGGCGCGAGCCGCGGGCTTCGTGGACGGACTGGTTTTTCGCCGGCTCAAAGTAGCGCCACTCGTCGAAGACGTCGTAGGTCGGCAGCAGCATCTTTCGCTGCCGGAAGGTGACGTTTCCTTGGGACAAATAAGCGGCGCAGTTAGCAGCTCTCTGCGGTCCTTTGCGGTCGGCGTGCCCCGCGTAGCCACAAATGACGTCGATGCCGAGTGTCGACGTCTCGGCCGCCAGCCGCCGCAATTCGGACTCGCTTCGCTCGCGGTAGGCGCGGACCTCGACCAGGTCTTGTGGAGGGTAGCCGCCGAGCGAGAGTTCCGGGAAGGCGATCAGCGAGGCGCCGGCTTGGGCGGCGCGCCGGGCGGCGCTGGCCATGAGGTCCACATTGCCCGAGAAATCGCCTACGGTGGGATTGATCTGACCGAGGGCGAGCTTCATCGTGCTGTATCAGGGGGACGCTTTGGGAGCGGCTGTTTCCGGCGCCGGCCCTTCCCGCGAGGGGTGTTTCTGGGCAACGAGGGCCGCGGTTCCCCGGCCCTCCCACTCTTCTTCGTAGCGTAACACGCGAAATCCCGCGAAGACCCGCAGCAACTCGTTGTGCTCGAGCATGTGCACGCGATGGCGCGGGCGGCCGGGATAGCGGAGCTGGTCGGCCGAGTAGGTCTTGTAGACGACCAGCCCGCCGGGACGAAGGCAGTGCCGCAGGGCATCGAACAGTGGCCGGTGGAGATAGAAGAAGACAGTGACCAGGTGGTAAGCCTCGTTGCCTAAATCTATTTGTTCCGCCTCTAAGTCCTTCTCGATGCAGCGGATGGGCACGTCTTCGGCTACGGCAAGTTCACTAACGCGTACGAGTGCCTGGGAGGAAAAATCCGCCGCCGTCACCGCAAAACCCGCCTTGGCCAAATAGACCGCGTGACGGCCGGCTCCACAGGCCACGTCAAGAGCTGGCAGGCCGGCCGGGGAAGCGCCTTGCGAATCGCTCTCCCAGCCCGGCAACAAAGGCCAATAGTTGCTGGAGGTCAGCAGAAATGGGTCGGGAGTTGAGCTAACGTGGTCACCGCGACGGAAGCGGTCGTCCCACTTCGCGGAAGAAGGCATGCGGGTTGGAACGGCGCGGACAGGCCGGCCGCGCCGCGTGAATTCTGATTTGCCCGGTCGCCCGCGCCCGCCGGGGGCGGTTAGGCGCTGAACGAGCTGCCGCAGCCGCAAGTGGACTTCACGTCCGGGTTGTCGAACTTGAATCCGGCTCCCTCCATCGTCTCGACGTAGTCAATTCTGACTTCGTTGAGATAGAGCAAGCTAGCCTGGTCGACAAGCACTTTGAGGCCGCCGTCAAACTCGTAGGACTTATCCAGCGGCATCTGGCCGCTCTCAAAGGCCATCGAGTACTGGAAGCCCGAACAGCCTCCGCCCACAACAGAGACGCGAAGCGCTTCAGGCTTCGGGTCCTGCTGCGCCATGATTTCGTTGACTTTGCTGATCGCTTCCTCAGTCATCTGCATCATTGTTCTAGTTCTCCTAACTGCCTTTGTCTCACTTTACCACACAGTTGATTATACCTGTGAGGCGGCTGGAGGTTCCACCCCGGGATTCGACATGTTCGCGCGGCAGAGGCGTTGATCGGGATGAGTGACCCGTCTTGCGTTCTGGGCTCTGGAAACCACTCTCATTCAGCTCGCGCAACATAGGGGACGAGATGCCACGCCAGCCTCTGGGGGAAGGGCCTACGGCCGTTTTCGGAGACGGTTCGGATTGGCGGTTCTGCTCGTTTTCGCGGCGGGGCCAGTAAGTGCTTCAGTGTTGGTCGTGCGGATCTTTCAAATGGAAAGGGGCCGTCCGTCTCCGCTGGGCAAGGTGACCGTCATCGCCCGTGCGCCGGATACCAAGGAGATTCTCGCGACTGCGAGGACCGATGATAGGGAAGGCCGGATTTCCGCTTGTCGAGGCAAAGTGACGTTTTCGCGACCGCTTCGGAGGCTTTCGGAGCACTATGTACGTTAACGCTCGACTTGGGGCCGCTCTGCGCTGATTTTGAGGGGCAGTAATAAGTCATTTTGTTTCAGTGATTTGAGTCTACTCATTGCAGTATTCTACAGGAAATTTCATGATATAGAGATTTTTGGCCTGGCACGGCGCAGTTGGCCTTCTCGCCGTTTTTGCGTGATGACTTGTTGTTCGATCGATTTATCCCCCTATCAGCATAGCGGATCAATTGCGGTTGTCAATCTCTGAGCGGGTAAACTTGTTGAAAACACAGGGCATACTCTTCTTGGAGCTGTTTACTGGTCCATGGCGTTTGGCCAGAACGGGATGCGAGGTTGCAGTCTTGAGGTTTGGTTGGGGTGGCGCGTATAGCCGAAGGACAACTGCTGCACCCTGTGAGCCGGGCGGTGCGAGTCGAGCGAGTGCCTCAAAGCACCAGCCGTGTACCGGTGGTTCTACGACAGCGCTGCTTCGCCTCTCTCCTCGTTGCGGATGCGAATAGCTTCCTCAAGGGGATAAATAAAGATTTTGCCGTCGCCGATCTTTCCGGTACGGGCTGCCTCGACTAGGGTTGTAACGGTTTCGTTAAGCCGAGAATCTGGGATCACAATCTCCACTTTCACCTTGGGCAGCAGGTCGACCTCGTATTCCTGGCCACGGTAAACCTCTTTGTGTCCTTTCTGTCGTCCGTGACCGCGCACGTCGAAGACGGTCATGCCTCCCACGCCCATCGTCTCAAGTGCCTCTCTGACATCCTGCAACTTGTGGGGCTGGATGATGGCTTCAATCCTTTTCATGGCCTACACTCCGTTGCCATTAGGCTCCCTACCTATAGGCCTCTTCTCATACAGAACAGATCCGGTACCCTTCGGGTTGCCCCAGCTACATGCGAAACACCCCTGGAATGCCCCAAGCCAATGGTGCGGGTCAGCGGGCGAGGGCATGGTACCCGCCGCGCGCGTAAATTCGTAGTGACTGACCACGGTGGGTTGGGGCAACTTCACTTGGATTCTTCGCCACTTGCCTTCCGTGCCTTCGCTAAAGGGATAGTAGCCGATCATATACTGGTGGTGCCGTGTCTCGCCGACCTTGGCAACCGCCTCTTTCAACTTTTTCTGACGCCCCACGCCCCGCCCGTCACCGCTGAGCTGGGCCGCGATTTGCCGCTTGGGTGGTTTCTTTGACGACAAGTTTTACGCTGGCCGGGGGCAGGTTGTAGGGGGTGGTTTCTTCGTCGGAGAGTTTGGAGGAGGCCAGAATCTCAACCTCGTACTCTCCGGCGGGCGTTGTCGGGGCCGCCTGGCAACGGATCACGTAGGCAGTTCGTTCGGTTCCGACCTGAGCCTCCTCGCAACGGACTCCAAGGGGAAGATTCTCGGCCTTGACCGTCACGGGCTGAGTAAACTCCGCGTCGCGACGAACCGAGCCGGCCCATTCGCCGGAGCCGCCTTGGGAAAGAGTCAGTTCGTTCGCGGGAGGCTCCAGGGAATAGCCATCGACGACATTGATCTCAATCGGCTGGGAATAGATCGTCCGCGTGCGCCCCCCGGAACGAATCGCCGCCGTGAGACTCAACTGAGTCCATAGACCAGGCGGCGTGCGCTCGTGAGCGACTATCGCGAATTCGCCCCCCTTCGGCCTGCTGTTCTCCTCGTTCACGCGGAGCACAACTGGATCCTCGATGGCCGGCACGACAATCGGTTTCGCCAGGCGCACGCCGCCGCTCCGGGCCGTGAACTCCCACCGCACCAGGCGGCGCTTGCCTCCCAGCACCAAGCGAAACTTCCTGGCAGTCAGAATCTCCAGCACCGCTGGCTCTTCGGGCGTGATCATCGCGGGCAGCTCGTAGCCCAGCCAGTCAGCGCGAATCGCCTCTTGCCTCGTTCCCGACACGGTCACCATCAGGCCGGGCCCTTTTGCGCGGCGTTCGATCACTTTCCCGTCTTCAAGAACGGCTCGTCCGGCGACGCTAAGCTCGAGCACGCTGACCTCCGCGCCGGGTTTGGGCGTCAGAGTGATGGTTGCGGTTTCGAAGCGGCGCCGTATATTCGTTCTGCCCAGACCCAAGTTTGCTGGGATGTGGCCGCCCTGCACGATAATGTCGTCCGGCGCATTCGGCACGGAAAGGTCAATGCTTCCGTCGTAGCCGCGCCGTTCAGCGGTCACTGTCACCACGGCGGACCCACGCAACGGAATATTGACGAACGGCGTATCGAGGGTCAGCAGAAAATCAGGAGGTTGCTTTCGTGCGATCAACCGGTAGCTGAACGAAGGACCCCCGCGCTGCAGCAAGTCCTCGACCGAAACCGTCAGCTTGCGAACTCCCGGCGGAACCTCCAGGTTGATAAAGGGGTGGCTGCTGGTCTGTCCCGTGGTACTGATCACGTAGGGATTCGGGTCGCCCTGATAGGTCCCGGCCTTCGCGATGACTTCGTTGTTATCGCCGGCTATGGTGAGAACGCCGTAGAGATCGGAACTATCCAGCTCCGCTGATTGCAGCTCGAAGGCCCACTTTTGCCCTGCTTCCACGTTCAAGCGATAGCGGTCAACCTCTCCTCGATTCGCCAATCGCCCGTTGACAACCGTACCTTCGGGAAGATCCTTCGGATCCGGCCCGGGCGGCTCAATCACTTCCGGCTCGTCGCCCACGACAAATGGCAAAGAAGCAGGACTATCCGGGACGGAGACGAGTGTTTCTCCGGCCGCGCTCGGAACGTGGTCCAGGGTGATCTTCGAACGCCGGGGTTTTGGCAAGTTGCCGCCGAAGAACTCGGCTTCCACTGCTTCTCCTCTTCGCCAGCCAAGAGGGAAAACCCCATCGGCGTAAGTGTATTCCGCGATCGTCAGCCGGTAGAAGTCAGCCTTCTGCTGACTGAAGCGCTGATCATGGACCACGACAAAATAATCCCCGTCCGCCGCAAACCCGGCTTCGACTCGGGCATCGCGGCCCAGCCCCGGGGCATCGTCGCTCCGCGCCAGCCTCTTGCCCGCGCCATCCGAGACTTCGATGAATGGGTCGATCGCTGAACCAGAGCGCTCGGCGTCCACTTCGAAAACCAGCCTCTGCCCCTTGGTGGCGTGAAAGCTGTAATAGTCGCGGTCCGGACCCGTGAGCCGGCCCTGCACCGTAACAGGCAATGAAACTCGCTGGGCCTGCCTCGGGGAGTCGTTGGAGAATTCCTCGGCAAGAGTTTCGGATTCCAGCTCTTCAATCTCGGGGAAAGGTCCCACGCCGAAAAACAGCACGTTCGAAAGACCGTCTGTTGTTTGGACACGGACGGGATAGCGGCCGAAGGGCGCATCGGCGGCGATCTCGATGAGATAAGAAAGCTCCCCGTCGGCGGATTTCTGCCGGGACAGCGGCGTGATTTCAGCCGGAATGGCGGTGACGAGACGCGGGTTGGAGTCGAGGCTGACTCCTTTGAGAATGAGCCGGGCGGCGGCGCCTCGCTGCCCGCCACTGGGGCGAATCTCTTCCAGAACAGGCTGCGCCGGCGTGCGGATTCCCGCGGCGATAAGCAGCACGAATAAGAAGAATGTCCGTGGCATCTTATGAGCGTTTCGCTGGTCTGGTCCTAGTTTACACAGTTCAAGAACTGTCTGTGCGGCAGCCGGTCTCGCGGACCATCGCGCGAGCTAGCAGCAGGGACGACGGTCCCCTGACGCCGGGTTCCAACACTTGCGGCGCACTTCGTGTGTTTCCCCGAGCCCAACCGCCGGCTCGTCGCCTCGGGCTTCGATACCTCATTTATCGTACCCTGGTAGTAGGATGTCATCCGGCCCCTTCACGCCTGGAACGTACCGTCCTCCGGCCGTTCAGCCAGCCCCGATCGAGCCCTCCTGGAACGGCGGTTACCGTTTGGGGCCTCCGCCTCGGGTGGTGCGCAAGCCCCGGATCTGGCTGCACATCCTGCTGTTTGTATTGACGGTGTGGACGACCTCTTTATTCGGTGCGGTCTATTCGGTGTGCCTGATGTCCATCCTGACCGCTCACGAATTTGGTCATTATTTCGCGGCTCGCTACCATCGGGTTCAGGCGAGCTTGCCGTATTTTATTCCACTGCCGGTCGGTTTTTTTGGAACACTCGGGGCCGTGATACGAATGTCCCCATACATTCCAAACCGCCGGGCGATGTTCGACATCGCCGCGGCCGGTCCAATCGCGGGACTCGTCATCGCTCTGCCGGTAGCCTTCATCGGAGTCGCAACGTCCGAATACGGCACTCCTGACATGGAGGGGTCCTTGATACTGGGCGACCCACTGATGTTTAAAGTGATGGAGTGGATTATTTCCGGAGGGCGGCCTGAAGGCGCCGATCTCTATCTCAACGAAATGGCCTATGCGGGATGGGTTGGACTATTCGTGACGGCGCTGAATCTCTTGCCGATTGGTCAACTCGACGGCGGGCATATTAGTTACGCGGTCTTCGCGGCCAAGAGCCGCTTCCTGGCCGCAACGGCCTTCGCGGGGCTCGTGTACATCAGTATCTTCATGAGCCCAGCCTACATTCTGTTCGTCGTTTTACTATTGAGCTTTGGAATCAAGCACCCGCCAACAATGAACGACTTCATGCCGCTCAATCGCCCGAGACGCGTTGTTGGTGCGGTCCTCCTATTGGTTTTTATTCTCTGTTTCACTCCGGTCCCATTCGACAAGTTCCGGTTCTAGAGCCGTTCGCGAATCATGCCGCAACTTGATCGGGTCCGTCAAATTGGATGCTGAGTGAGCAGATTTGAGCGGATTTCAGAAAATTCGCACTTTTTGGCCGTCCGGGCACACTTCTCCTTCACTTGAATTGCGGAAACGCCGGTGTGGCGCGTGGTGTCTAGCGCCGCGGGCCGGAGGAACCGACGAATCATCTTGCAAGAAGACCGGGTTCGGCGACCTGCTCTTGCCTTCTAAACGGTCGTGTTGGTCCAGTGCATTCCTGCCGGCCGCTGATCTCATTGTAAGGGGTGTGTCAAGTCGGGCCGGAAAGTCTCTGGGTTGGTGCGGGATTTGGATGAGAAAGGCGCTGCAAGCACAGTGTCTGTTCGACCTTTGGGTCTTCGGTAAGCAGTACAGGCGTCGACATGAGTGTCGACGCGGCAAGCTAAGAGCTTGCGCCACGTGGCGCGGTTGTAGTCGTCGGCGGTACGCGTCAGGCTCGCTGCAACTCGCTCCACAGCGCCTGGTAGTAGCGCAGGAAGCGGTCCGGCTCTTTGCTCTCCTGGCCGACTTCGCAAAGCGTGTAGCGGTCGTATCCGGATTTCTTGAGCAGATGGAAGAACTCGCGGTAGGGGTAACCGCTCACCAGCTCAGTGATATGGCAGTTCTTGATGTAGGGCCCGAGAAGGTCGAAGCTATTTTTGACTGAACCGTTGACGACATCGGTCGCATTCGAGTTCCAGCAGACGCCGACCGAGGGGTGTCCGCAAACTTCCATGATCGTGCTCATGTTCGGGGGCAAGCGCGTGCCTCGTCCGTGGGCTTCGACCCAGATTTCGACCCCCTTACGCTCGCCCAACTCGCCGCACTCGCGAAGCGACTCGCCGATCCGTTGCAGCGTCACCCGCTCGGGAACACCCTCGGGAAAGCCGTTCGGCCGCACCTTAATGCCCCAACAGCCAAGATCGTGGGCCAGGTCGATGAAGCGCCCGGCTTCTTCGATGTTATCCCTGCGCACCTTCGGGTCAGCGGATTGAAACTCGCAGGTCGTACCCAAACTCAGCAGCCGGACTTTGCTGCGGTTGAAACGATCCCGGACTCTCTCACGCTCCTGCGCGGTGAGCGAGGGCTCGACACCGTGTTTGTGGGTCGTACGCAACTCGACGGCCTCGAACCGCGCCGCTTCGAGCCTTGCGATCATGGTTTCGATATCCCAGCTTCGTCCGATGTTGTAGCTGACAAGTCCGAGTCTCATTGAGGCTGCCCCCCGCGATATGTTACCACCTTCAGGCATTGAGCCATCGACTTTCCTCCTTGAAATCCATGTTTTCCTCAGCTCTATTGCTTGTTCTCAATTGCCGCCCTTGAGATTCATTGGTCTTCCGGGTTCTTAGTGGCTGCTGTGGGGTTGCACGATCGGGGCCTTTGTCAGCCGGCCTCGCCCTGCGCTTAAGCCGCTCGTCTGGCAGCATCCCGGAGAGACGAGGCAGGAGATGAAATGAGGAGGCTCGCCGGGGAAGTGAGTTAAGCTTCCGGCGAAGGGCTTCGCCGGCGCCGCTTCAAAAGCGGGCTTTCGAGCTGCTGGGCCTGTAGCCAGAAAAGAATCTCACCGGCCACCTTTCCGCCGCAGAATCAACGCCTTACTGTCGTGATTCCCGTGGAACTTCGGTTTAGTTGGGCGTACCAGATCCCGCGATCCGTCAGTCCATGCTTAGCATACCGGCGATGTTCCGCTTCGGCACGTACCCGACCGGAATCTTCTCGACCACCTTCATCGTCTTGTTGTCCACCACGACCGTTTCATCCGCCCCGGCGACGGCTACATAAAGACTCTTGCCGTCCGGCGTGATGGTGAGCCAATCCGGGTGAGGGCCGACATCCACCACCTTCAGCAGCTTGTAATCCGGCAGCGAGTAGGCAACCACACAGTGGTAGTACTTGCTGGTGGCCCACAGCATCTTCCCGTCCGGCGTAATGGCCAACCCGTGTGACGGCGACCCCTGCAAGACCTGCGTTTCCTTCTCGTGACCTGGCGGGTCTGGAAGCGTGATTCGCTGGGTCTCCTTGCGCGCCCCAAAATCGACCACCGCGAACCCGTGGAAATTGGAGAGCTGGACGATGATATCTTTCGTCGACCCGTCCGGATTCGTGGTGAAAGCCATCGGCCGGATGCCGGCGCTCAGCGTCAGCGTCCAGGCAACGGTATCGGTGGAAGTGTCGATGACGCTGATGGTCCGCGCCGGAATCGACCCGGCGACCGCATGCTTGCCGTCCGGCGTCACATAGACGTTGTGGATTCGGCCTTGGACGGGAATGCTCTTTACGTTCCTCAGCGACGCGGTATCGATGACATCCACGGCGCCCGGGGCCTCCGCAATCCCGACGTAGACTTTCGCGCCGTCCTTCGCCACAGCGACGTTGTTGGGGCGGCCGCTCAACGGAATCCGCTTGAAGACCTCGAGGGTCTTCGCGGCCACCACGTCCAGCGTCGTCAGCGATTCATTGGTGACGTAAATGCGGCTTCCGTCGGGAGCGATCGTGATGCCGTGCGGCACCTCGATATCCTCGATCACCCCAACCACTTTGTTGGTTGCGGGGTCGATCACATGAATGTTGTCGCCGGCGGCGTTCGTCTGGAGAACGCGGACGACGCCCGCGGCCAGCGACGTTGCCGCCACAAGTGTTGCGATCATCGTACGTATCATCGGGAACCTCCATGGGCCTGGCCGCGCACCCAGGCGGCCAGCGTTTGCCATTCTGGATCGCTCTGTGATTTCCAGTGTTTGCCGCCCGCATGGAAGCGGTCGCCACCCGCGGCCTCCGCCAGCGGATGCAGCAGCAGAGGGCTCTTCATTGGATCCCCCGGCACGACGAACAGCTTCCAGGCTTCAAAGTTCTGGCGCGACTGTTCGTCGTCCCAGTTGGCGGCTCCTGGCGTGAGCTCTTGCAAGGGCGGACTGCGATGCCTGTGACAAGTCACGCAGCGCGCGTGCCCCGGGCGCTTGTTGAGGAAGATGGGCTGCACTCTTTCCTTGAAAAAGGAGTAGTCCAGGGAGGGCGCGGCAGGCGGCGAAGAGGCAGGTTGTTGAGCAAACAACGCCACGCTTGCCAGCAGGAAAAGGCTGGCCCGGTTGAGGAAACAGAACACGGCATACCCTCCTTTGAGAGACCATTGTATACCCTCAAGGGCTGCACCATCCGCACTAGGCTACAAACCACACCATGAATACGATCATCGCAATGCCGGCGAACGGGATGAATACTGCAATTACTTCTGGTCCGATTGGTCCCATACAAGTCCTCCTTGCGCTTACTGTGAACCAGTGCAGGGGTTGCTCGGCTGGCCCCGGCTCGATCCATCAGAACGCGATCTCAATTCCATAACGATTCAGCGGCCCGGCGGGTTAACAGCTTGTACGAAAGAAAACCAAAACAATCCGGCAAACAACCATCTCAACGGTCGCCGGACGGCCCTTGGTAGCGGAAGCAGTCCGTCGTATGATCGTTGACCATCCCGACCGCTTGCATGAAGGCATAGCAGATCGTCGATCCCACAAAGTTGAACCCGCGTTTCTTGAGGTCCTTGCTCAGGGCATCCGACTCTTTACTGGTGGCGGGAACCTGTTGCAAGCTTTTCCAAGCATTGCGGATTGGCTTGCCGCCGACGAACTCCCACAGATAGGCGTCCAGCGAACCAAACTCCTTCTGAACAGCCATCGCCGCTTTGGCGTTCCGAATCGCGGATGCGATCTTGAGGCGGTTACGGACGATCCCGCTGTTCCGCAGCAGGCTGCCGGCCTTTGCCGGGCGAAAGCGCGCCACCTTCGCCATCTCGAAGCCCGCGAAGGCTGCGCGGTAGGCTGGGCGCTTTTTGAGGATGGTTACCCAGCTTAGCCCGGCCTGGGCCCCTTCGAGAATCAGGAACTCAAACAGTTTCCGGTCATCATGAAGCGGCACGCCCCATTCGTTGTCGTGATAATCGATCTCGATTGGGGTCTTGGCCCAACTGCAACGGGTTTGCTCTGGCATGTCGAATGTCTCGATTGTGCAAAGTTTCTTGCCATTCCCGAACTGCACTACACCTGTTGGGAATTCTCGCGTAACTGGCCTTGACTCCCGAGTTTCCTAGCTGGCTCCTGAACGGGATATCGATCTCGAATTAAGCCACGCCTGTATGATTTCATTGACGAGATTCTGGGCCTCGTCTAGCGACATTGGATCAGGGGGTGCCGGTTCCTTGTCGCGTCCGTGGCGCGCATCTGCACCCAGTACTTTGTAGGAGTTGGCTGTGCGCCTGAAGAGCCGAATTTGAGATTCGGGAGCTCATTTCCGCTTTACTAGCTTATGCAGACCGCCGCAGTCACGCTCCACAATCTCGAGCATGATGTATAAATTCCGCCATGTATGAGCCAACTTGCCGTATAGCGTTAGAGCCTCCCGAATATTGTCACTCTCGTCGGACAGGTCCACCCACAGACCGATATCCTCGTGAGGCGACGAGCGGGGAAGCCCCACGGAAAGCCGGCCAAATCGAGTAACGACCTGGGTCCCGTGACAGAGCAAAATCGGTTCGAGCCTGCCGTCATCATGCAAGCGTACCGGCCCGTGCACGGACACTGGTTCGAAACCTTCAAAATGCAACAAAGCAGCGCCATTGATGACCTCTAGGAACTCTGCACCGGCGCGATCGACGTCCGACGGATGTTCGTGGGCATTGAGCTTGTCCGACTTGAGATAGAAGGCATTGGCTATCCGGACAATTGACCAGTCGACCACGGAAACCTTGACTAGTTCGTTGAGGAATTCCTCAGGCCCCTTAAGTTTGACAAGCCACTCGCTCATGAATCTCGTGCTATTTGACAGTCTGCCGGCGAGTAGCAGTGCACCCGCGTGATCGCGGATGTAATCTCGCATGGATCAACGCGAATTGGACCGCGCCAAGTGCCGATTTCTACCGGGATCTCTTGATTTCGGCCAGGCGCTTCTTCTTGTAAGCGTCGTATTCTTCTTGCAGCTCCGGGCTCAACGGACCGCCGTAAAGGTCGCTGGCCTTGTGCTTGCCGGTGAGGAATTTGTTTTTCGTCCAATCGTCTTTGATGTGGATGAGGTCGGCCCGGTCAAGCACTTTTTCGACCAGGTGCGGAGGAATGAAGATGACGCCGGTCCGGTCGCCCAAAACAACGTCGCCCGGCAGCACGGCCGCGTGGCCAACGTGTACGGGGATGTTGATTCCCACCACAACCACTCCGGTCACCGCTGAAGGATGCGGTTTTCGAAAGTAGATCTGCGTCGGCAAATCGTGGGTTCCCTGCAAGTCGCGTATGGTTCCGTCGACAACCGCGCCCTTCCCGGTGGCTCCGTAGATCGCTGCTGCCAGATTGTCACCGCCGAAGTTGTGTCCCGGGGCCGCACCCATCAGGTCAACGACCGGAACGTCACCCTTCTGCAAGATGTCGATGACTTTCTGGGTTGGCCGGTTCGACATGCCCTTGGCCTTGGCATCGGCGTCAATAAACTCCTTGAGGTCGGGGCGCAGCGGCAAGTATTGCGCCGTGACGGCGCGCCCGACGAGCGTTTTTCCGGGCTTGAGGATCTGGAAATCGCCCGCGAACTGGCGCATGTAACCCTCGCCGCGCAGGACTCCCCAGGCTTCTTCGATCGACAGCTTCGCCACGCGCTCCAGCAGCGCGTCGGGGACTTTCGGACGCCCGTCCGGAAAACGCTCGTAGGGGTTGAGCTTGGTCAGCTCGATCATCTCGTCCCGGCTCAGCGAAAGAATCTGACCCGGGGCGGGGGTTATCAGCGCGCAGGCTAGACAGATGGCGAAGGGGATAGTTAGCAGCGATCTCATGGCTGGACTCCGATACGATGGGTGGGGTGGACAGCGATCATCATAGGCCTTTGTACCGGCGCTTTCAACCGGATCGGGCAGGCCTACTTTCCGCCGCGGGGGTTTGCTGGTGAGGCCGGACCGGCTTACCGGCATCAACGCGGTTTCAGAAGCGCTGCGTTCCGGCCGCCATTTGGAGCGCGTGCTCGTGGTTCGCGGCGGGAAAAACCCGCGCTTGCAGGCGATTATCGACGCCTGCCGGCAGGCGGGAGTGCCGGTGCGCTTCGAACCCCGCGGCGCGCTCGACCGTTTCGTCGGCGGCAAGAACCACCAAGGCGTCGCGGCGATCAGCTCGGCGGCGACCTATGCGAGGCTGAACGAAGTCCTTGAGAAACTTGAAAAACCGGGACTGATCGTTGTGCTCGACGGAGTGGAAGATCCCCACAACTTGGGGGCCATCCTTCGCTCGGCCCATGCCGCCGGAGCCGACGCCGTAGTCGTCCCCGAACGGCGGTCCGCCCCGCTGAGTGAAGCGGTTGCCAAAGCCTCGGCGGGCGCAATCGAGCATCTGCCCGTTTGCCGCGTCAAGAACTTGAGCCGAGCCTTGACACAGCTCAAGGACGCCGGCTTCTGGGTCTATGGTCTTGACGAGAGGGCCAAGCAGCTTTACGGCCGGGGCGATTACAGGCAGCATACGGCCCTGGTCCTGGGAGGGGAAGGGAAGGGGCTGCATCGGCTGACCGCCGAGCGCTGTGACGCCCTAGTAAGGATACCCGTCGCCGGCCGCATTGCCTCGCTGAACGTTTCCGTCGCCGCCGGGGTTGTGCTTTTTGAGGCGGTGCGGCAAAGGCAGGAAGAGCGCGGCGCCGGCAAGGGGAGAACCAAGTCTTAAACCGGCCCTAACTGCTACAATGAGAACGGTGGAAACAAGCTAAGGTGGCGGCAAGCGATGTGGCGACAAGCGATGTGGCGCACGTCTCCAGACGTGCCGTGTCGCCATTCCTGGCGACATGTCTTAGTGGCATGGTCTTACTGGGATAGTCTTGCGTGGCAGTGGCCGTCCACCCGAATGTGCCGCCAATCCGCCCGCCTTGGCGAGCGACAAGAATACCTCAAATCCGCAAGAAAACCTGTCGCTTTGCCAGGGATCCTGCCACGGTCCCGCCGTCGGCTGTAATCCGAGTCACTGAAAACAAAAACATTATCGGTTGACACCATGACGAGGCGTCGAAAATAGCCCAGATCCTGCCATTTTGTGCCATTCTCTGCCATTTCCGCACATTTTGTAAAGAAACTTTATAAAAACTTACACCTCACGCTGCAACCTCTTTGTTTCCATCACTTCGCCAGGCCGTTGCCACTGACATCCTGGCCTGCCGCTTTGACGCCAACGCCGTGGCGGGCAGAGATGCCTGTCCAATTCATCTTGAGAATGTAGAAACTCTAGGCCTTTGCCGCGTTAACGCCGCGGTTGTTGAATCCTTGCCAAGCACTGCAGAAAACTTCAGGTGGCCGGACAGAGGCGTGGACGGAAGTCCACCGCTTGGGGCAGACGCCTCCTACTCGTCCAGGCGCAGCAGCCAGCGCAGTGAGTTGCGGATAAGCCGCTGTGTCATTCGATGGCCGAGCCGTTCCGGCGTGTGTCCCGGCGAGAGGTAGACGAAGCGGCCCTTGCCTGGCTCGCGCCACCAACCGGCCGGCGCGGCTTTATTGTCGCGTGCGATGTTTCGCAGCAGCAGATGCTGGCGGTCCAAGTAGTATTTGCTGGTGTGCTGCTCGTCGAAGATCTCGTAGTCTTCGACGCCTTGGGTGATCGGGTGTTTCTTGTCCTCGACCCGCACCGTGAAAGTCGCCGGCGGCGGGTGGCCGCCGTAGTCTCCTCCGAACAGCTTGTAATAGAGCCCGCCGGGCGGATAAATCCCGTGCGAGTTGTGCATGGCCAGGAAAGCGCCGCCGTTGTGGACGAAGTCCCAGACCGCTTGCTGCTGGCCCTCGGTCATCCATTTGACGTGAGGCTGGTCGAAGCCGCTGGGCCAGATCATGCCGTCTTTGTAGATGACCAGTAAGTCGAAAGCTTTCAATGCCTCGGCGGTCAGCGCCTTGTCGTTCTCGATGAAGACAACCGGGATGTTTTCGCGCAAGAAAGCCGGCGCCATGCCGTCGCGGATATGGACCGGGCTGTGGTAGCGGTCGCCAATCAGGGCCAGCGCACGCGGCCGGGCAGCGGATTGATAAACAGCAGACGTGTTCTGGGCGGGCAGAACGGCGGCCGCGAGAAGAAACAACGATGCCAGGCGACGCATATATTGCTCCTCGGTCGATGAACCTCCGAGATTGTAGCAGAGGCGGATGCGCAAGAATGATGTCGCCAGGAATGGCGACACGGCACGCAAGAATGCGCGCGCCACGTCGGGAGCCGCGGCCGTGGCGGGCAAAGCGGGTTCCGGGCTTACACTTCCATGGCGGCTTTGACGTCGGGCGCAAGCTGCTCTTCGCTGCGTTCTCCGGCGAACCACGAAACACCGACGAAGACCGCGATGGACACAAGCAACGAAAAACAACCGACCGCCATTCCGTGGGGCAATACGTAAATGCCATGCCGCGCGGATAGCTCCAGGGCGAAGTTCAGCACAATGCTGATTCCAATGGAGAGAACACACGCCGAGGCGGTAGCGCGTTTCCAATTCAGCCCGATCGCGACACTGGGTACGATCGCCGCGGCGAAAGTCCCCCAACCGAATGTGCCCAGCAGCGCGATGAGGTTCTCCATGTATAGGGCGAACAGCGCCGAAGCCACCAGCAGCACCGCAGTAGCCACACGGGTCCACAAGAGCTGGTTGGCAATCGGCCGCCCGCGCCAAGCGATCGGAATATCGCGTACCATCGCCGCCGCCCCGATGTTGAGAAAGCTGTCGGAGGTGGACATGATCGCCGCCAGCAACCCGGCGAATACCATGCCGGCAAGCAGCTCCGGAGTGTAATTGAGAAGAAAAACCGGAGCGGCAAGGTCAGGCGAGTCCAGCGGCCCTTGAATGCCGCCGGCCACCAGAGCGCGCATCGAGAACCCGACGCTCATCCAAAGCAAGCTCAGCACCGCGTAACAGCAGCCCGCCAGCAGGGCTCCCCACCTCAACTCGCGAATGTCACGCAACATGAGAAACTTCGTGATCGCGTGTGGCTGCCCCACGGCTCCGATGACAAACAGCATGTACCAGCTCAGCGCCGTCATCGCGCCGCGCGTTCCCCAGGGCCCGATGAACTCAGGATCCATCTCCCAAAGAGTCGTGCTGATCTGGGACATGCCCCCGCCCGCCTCGAGCGAGTAATAGAGAACCGCCAGCGCGGAGACCATCATCAGTAGTCCCTGAAACAGGTCCGTGTAGACACTGGCCAGGATTCCTCCGGCAACGCTGTAGAAGGCCAGCACGCTCAGGCCGATCATCAACGCCAGCGGGAGCGTCACTCCGAACACGGCGACCAGCACCATTCCGATCGCCAGCACCTGGGTCCCCAAGTACCCCAGCACGCCCAGCAGAATCGCGATCGCCATCATCAGCCGCGGCCAGCGTCCTCCATAGCGCGCTTCGACCGCGTCGGGAAGTGTCAGTATTTCTCGGACCTCGGAGAGCAATCGCAGCCGCTTTCCCACCAAGATCCAAGAGAGAGCGAAGCCAAAGGTCGACGGGAAGGTCATCCAAAGCGAGCTGGAGCCCGACTCGAACACCAGGCCCGGCCCCCCGACAAACCCGAAACCGCTCATGATGCTGGACATGGCGGCGATGACGACGACGAAGGGGCCGAGCGTCCTGCCGGCGACGAGATAATCGGCGATGGTGTGCGTTCTCTTCATCGCCCAAACGCCGACCAGCAAACAGGCGGCGAGATACACCAGCACACAGGCTATGATCGTCGGGGATTGCGAGACAGGCATTAGCGGCCGGGCTCCGAACGTCCAAACTTGCGGAGAAACGCGCGCAGTTTTTCCTCGGGCAAAATGGACCGCTGAAACACCAGCCCGTAGAGCAAACCGGCCATGACGCCGACCGGCCAAATCCCGAACACGAGAACGGCCGTGGCGGCGGGGAAGCCCAGAATGAGCCGCGGTTCGCCGCTAGGGTTATCGAGCCCCGCAAGCAGCAGCAACAGAGCCGAGTAAACAAGGAAGATGCCAATGATGGCGGCCAGAATTGGCGGGCGGCGGTATTCAGGCCCGAAACCGATGGCCATCGCGAGAGCCATCATCAGCCATGTCAAGATTCCGAACAGAAGCCATTGATTGAGGAACGCGAGGGCGATGGCGGCCAACCCAACCAGTCCAAAGACGCCGACGACAGCCTTACTCTCGCTTTTCATAGGCGCGATCGGCTCAGCTTGCTTCCCAGACGAATGCGTTGAACTTTCGAATGGTGCGGAAGCCGGCCCGTTCGTATAAGTTGATGGCTCCCTGGTTCGCGCCCGTGACGGTGAGGCTCACTCCTTCGCACCCATGGTTGCGGAACGACCCGATAGACCGCCGCAGCAGCTCATAGCCGATCCCCTGCCCGCTCAGGTGCGGAGCGACGCAGAGTTGGGTGATGTGACCGACGTTATCTTTGACGAGACTCCCGAGGCAGACCCCGCATAGCTCACCGGAGGCTGGATAGCTGGCCACCAGAGCGGCGCGGCGGAAAAAGAGGCCGCAGCCGGGATGCTGCGAGGTGTTGTAAAGGAACCGCCGGGCGCCGGAAAAGCTTCGATACTGATCATTGATGCGGCTGTCGATGTGGTTGTTGTACGCCCTGGCGATGAGGTGGGCGGCGCCTTCGAGATGGTGATCCGACCAAGGCAGGTATTGCAGATCGGGCAGCGTGAGCCGGGGCTCGAGAGATTGGGCGACATCCAGCCAGAACATGAAATTCCGCTCGAATACTTGCAATCGGCGGCCGTAGATGATCTCATCCGCCGGATGAAACGACAGCGTCAGCAACTGCCCCTCGATGCGGCGCACGCCCGGACACATCACCGCCGACTTGACAATGCTGTGGAACAGGAAACGCTCGGCCTCCTCGGAACGATGCTCGCCGGAGATGAAAAGGTCGCCGATGAGCGCTTTGCGGTCTTCTTGAATGTAGAAGCTATATCCGATCGGCCGTCCGTGCTTCATCAGTGCGTAACCGTAGAGGTTTCGCATATCGACGTAGCGTTGGATGAGGTCTCTTGAGGGCCTGAAGTCCCAGTGAAACTCCTTGTCCCAGCGAGCGGACTGCTCTTGGAGCAAACTAGCCAGGTCGCTGCCTCGAAACAGACGCAAGTCTTCCACTTCGAGATCATGAGGGTGAACTGGCGAAGCAGCCATCCAGCAGATTATAACGTCTGAAGGTCGGGCCGGGCGTGAGTAATCGCAGCGCCGAAAAAACAGCTTCGTGGTGCGCCTCTGCACTTCAGGACGGTCGGCGGCCGCCGGCGCTCACTTGTTCTTCGGTTTCGCCGCGGCGGGTGAGCGGAGTTGCCGCCCCGGAGGGTTCCCTTTTAGAATACAGCCCGCGCTTCACGGAGTCAGGGTTTTCATCTCGATAGGGGGCATGCATCGCAGTTCAAGGGCTCGCCGGGCAGCTCCACCGCCGCGTTCGGGAACAACAGCCCGACTTCCGCCTCGCAACGCTTTGGCCCTTTAACTTCTGCGTCGCGGCAGTTTTGGCAGGCTAGAATCGCACTAGCGGAAGACCGAAAACTGGAAATTCATCCTAAGGTCTTATTCCCACTGCGAGGCTTTCTTTTCGCAACAAGTTCTAGGGGTTCCTCCTTCGTTGCACATGTCCTCGACTCGCCTATAATGGAGTAGCGGGCCCTTACTCCGGTTGGAGTTTACGCACAGTGCGGCTGCAGCACCCCAAAAATTCCATGGCGCTCATCAAGCTCAATGGTGAGGAATTCCAAGTTGGTGCCGGTACCACGGTATCGTCGCTGCTGGAGCAGCTTGAACTGAAGAGCGACCGTGTGGCGGTCGAGCTGGATCGCTCGATTGTTCCTCGCGGCAGTTGGGCGGCGACCAAGATCGCGGGTGGCGCCAGCGTGGAGGTTGTGCAATTTGTGGGCGGAGGGTAAGCAGCTTTTGTTTCAGTTAGATGTAGGCGGCTATCCAGACCACTTCCAGTTGTCGTACAATCGCAGAGTTCTCGTACTCCTGCGCCGACCGGATTAACGATGTTGAAAAAAGAGAAAACCCGCACTCCTGACAGCCAACCCCCCGCCGAAACGTTCAGCAGCCAGGACGTGACCCGAATTACAGGGGTCAGCCTGCGACAGCTTCAGTGGTGGGATGAGCAAGGTGTCGTGAGTCCGATTCAGCGCGGGCACAAGCGCCTCTACCAGCTTCACGAGGTGGTGGAAGTCTCGCTCATCAGCGAGCTGCGCCGCAAAGGTATCTCCCTTCGCAAGATTCGGCTCGTGCTGAGGTATTTGAATAAGGAATTGGGGAACGGCCTCCTAGATTCCCTGCGGAACGGACGTGAGAGTCACCTGCTCACTGACGGCAAGAACGTGTATATCGAGAATGATCACAGCCAGATCGTCAACATCCTCAGCAACGCGAATCAACCCATGATTTCCGTCTGCATGTCGGATCAGATCAAGCGCCTCTCGGCGGCGGCGGCGCCCTTGAAGAAGACGGTCAAATCCGAAACTCGCTCCGCGGCGCAAGCCCGAGCAACGCGCGCTTCCTAGTACTTGAGATTCTCCGTCTCGGTTGGCGTCCCCGTGCCGTGTATGCGATCGGTTGCCTCCCTGGCAGCGGTATCGGTTTGGGGCGGGGGGATCTGGTTGAACTTCCTATCAACGCTCCGCTTGGTTGCCGCGTCATAAATTATGTGGTTCTGCGGCTGAGCGGCGGCGTACTCGCGTTGCTGATTGCGCCAGCCCTGCTGGGGCCGGTGCTCCCTGCCGAGCCGGCTAAGCTGGGCACGGTTGTTTCGCGCATCGAGCGCCGCTATAACAGCTTGGCCACGCTCAAAATACGCTTCCAGCAAACGATGCGATTCGTGGCGCGGCCGCCGTTAACCGAAGAAGGGACGCTCTATCTGCTGCGGCCCTCGAAAATGCGCTGGGACTATACGCGGCCCGCGGGCAAGCTGCTGGTTGGCGACGGAGAAATGCTACACATGTATAACCCCAGGGCAAATCAGGTTCGTCAGGTCAAGCCGTCGGAGACGGGTGATCTGCGGGCTCCTTTGTCGTTCTTGCTGGGGCGGCTCCGCCTGCGCCGTCAGTTCGATAATCTCCGGCTCTCGGACGCCGGCGATCAAACGGTACTGATCGCGGATGGCCGCAGCGGCAAGGAAGCCTACACTCACGTGGAATTCCGCTACGACCCAGAGGACTACCGTCTTCTCGGTTTGAAGGTCTTCGGGCAGGATGAGTCGGTGACAATCTTTCGTTTCGAGGATGAGCAAGTCAACGCGGCGCTCGACCCGGCCCTGTTCGTTTTTCAGCCTCCCGAGGGAGCGGACTCCATCGACGGCGGGTGGCGGAAAGGGGATCGCTGATGGCCAGGTTCGTGGGCAAATACGCTGACGCCCAGGGCAGTGTTCAGCAGCAGGTCGAAACGGCTGAGACGGAAGAAGAACTGCGGCGGCGCTACTCGGAAAAAGGGTTCTTGGTCTATTCCGTCAAGGCTCACCGTTCCCTGACCGATTTGAAACTCGAGGGCATTCAGCGGCGAGGGCGGCGCTTGAACCTCGAGCAGTTTGTCATCTTCAACCAGCAGTTCGTCACTCTGACGCGCGCTGGACTGCCAATCCTCAAATCGCTCGAATTGCTGGGCCAAAACACCAAGAATCCCGGCCTCGCCGAGCACCTGGAGGCTGTCCGCGCGCAGGTTCAGACCGGGACAACGCTTTCGGAGGCATTTCGCTCCCGAGGAGCGTTCCCGCTGATTTACACGACGTCGCTCATGGCCGGAGAAAGGAGCGGAAGCTTAGCCGAGGTGATTGACCGCTATGTGCAGTACCAGAAACTGTCGCTCTCGGTTCGCAAGAAAATAATGGTTTCTCTGATCTATCCCTGCGTGCTGGTCACCCTGGTCGTCGTGCTCGTTACTTTTCTGATTACGTTCGTTGTCCCGGAGTTCGGAAACTTGTACAGCAGCATGGGGGCGGAGCTGCCCTACATGACCCAGTTGCTGGTGGCGATCGGCGTCACGATGAGTGAGCATTTCTTGCTGATCAGCCTTGCCGGGACCGCACTGCTTGTGTTGCTGGTCGTCTGGGCCCGTTCGGAAACGGTTCGCAATTCGCTGGACCGGTTCAAACTGAAGGTGCCGTTCTTCGGCCAAATCTGGATCAAGTATCAGGTTTCGCAGCTCTCTCGTCTCCTGAGCACTCTTCTTGCGGGAGGGATTCCGCTCATGGACGCGCTCGAAACGACTGGCCAGTCGATCGGATCCCGCTTGCTGCGGGAAGCGATGGCCGGAGCCCGGCAAATGGTGAAGGAAGGACAATCCCTGTCAAAGGGGATGATCGCCGCCGGTATTTTCCCATCGCTGGCTATCGAGATGATCCACGTAGGCGAGTCCACCGGCTCTTTGCCGGCGATGTTGAACTCTGTCGCGGAGTTCTTCGATGACGATGTCAGCACGAACATGGCTGCGGTGATGTCGCTGATCGAGCCGGCGATCATGATCTTCATGGGAATCTTCGTGGCGTTCGTGCTGATCTCTCTCTATTTGCCCATCTTCAGTCTGGCGGAGAGAATCGGATGAGGAACGCTGCGCCGTCGTCGGGCCGTCCAACAGCCCGTGGTGGAAGTCCGAGGACGCGAAAAAAGGGGACAGGGGCTGCTAGCTAGGCCACGGCGCCAAGTCATCGGCTCAACGGATCAACGGCTCAACGTAGGAAAAACATGGCCACGTCCGAACAACTCCCGGGAGCCGAACCCGAAGCCGAAGAGCAAGATGCGCGAGCCTTGGCTGAGCGCTACCGCTACTCGTTTATCAACCTGGCCGACGTCCATATCGATGCTGACCTGTTCCGCTCGATACCGGTCGAGCTGATGTTCCGCCACAGCTTCGTGCCCGTCGCGGCGCAAAACGGCACGCTCGAAATCGCGATCGCTGACCCGGGCCAGCTACCCGCCCTCGATGAAATCTCGCTGCTGCTCGGCAAAAAGATTCGTATCAAGGTAGCAACACTTTCGCAGATTGACGACCTGCTCAAGAAGACCGAGCAGTCGCAGCGAGTGCTCGAAGAAGTGACCGGAGACTTCGTGCTCGACGTGGTGAGAGACGACGGAGCAGGCGACGAAACTCTTTCGATCGAGAAGCTGACAACGGACGAAGACATCAGCCCCGTCATTCGGCTGGTCGACACGACGATCTTCAACGCCCTGGAGCGGCGGGCCAGCGACATCCACATCGAAACCCGCAACAGCGAGGTCGCGATCAAGTACCGCATTGACGGCGTGTTGAGCTACGCCATGCCGCCGATTTCAAAGGACTGGCACCAGACGATCATCTCCCGCATCAAGGTGATGTCGGAACTCGATATTGCCGAGAACCGCATCCCCCAAGACGGACGCTTCCGAATCCGCTACAAGGGGCGCCAAATCGACTTCCGCGTCTCGATCATGCCGACCATTCACGGCGAAGACGCGGTGCTCCGCATACTGGACAAGGAGTCGATGAGCGAGAAGTTCCACCAGCTCTCGCTCGAAGTCGTTGGCTTCTCCGAGAACGGCAAGCGCAAATTCCGGCGCTACATTCAAGAACCCTATGGAATGGTGCTGGTTACGGGGCCGACTGGAAGCGGCAAGACGACCACGCTCTACGCCGCCTTGAGCGAGATTAAAACCGACGAAGACAAGATCATCACGATCGAGGACCCTGTCGAATACCAAATCAAGGGCATCACGCAGATTCCAGTCCACGAGAAAAAGGGACTCACTTTCGCACGAGGCTTGCGTTCGATCCTGCGTCACGACCCCGACAAGATCATGGTCGGTGAGATCCGGGACACCGAGACCGCTCAGATCGCCATCCAATCCGCGCTCACCGGACACCTGGTGTTCACCACGGTCCACGCCAACAACGTCGTCGATGTCTTGGGCCGGTTCTTGAATATGGGTGTCGAAGCCTACAACTTTGTGTCGGCGCTGAATTGCATTCTGGCTCAGCGTTTGGTGCGAATCGTCTGCGAACACTGCAAGCTGAGAGCGCGGTACCCCGAAGACGTGCTGCAGGAAGGCGGGCTCGAGCCTGATGAGTGGCGGGATTTCGAGTTCGCCGAGGGAGAAGGGTGCATCGAGTGCGCCGGCACCGGCTATCGGGGCCGCACGGCGATCCACGAATTGCTGGATATGACGGACCGAATTCGCGAGTTGATTCTCGACAAGAAGCCCTCCTCGGAGATTAGCCGCGCCGCCCGCGAGGAAGGCATGGCCTCGCTGCGGGAGTCGGCGGTCGAGAAGGTCCGTCTCGGCATCACAACCCTGCGTGAGATCAACAAGGTGACGTTTATCGAGTAGGGATAAATAGGCAACCGTGAACCTTAATGGCCATGGGGGCAAGACATGCCCATGGAAAGCGGCTCAACGGCTCAACGGATGAACAGCTCAACGGACAAACCATGCGGCTCAAATACCTAGTTCAAGACCCGCCGCCCTTGCTGGTTTTCGAGATCAGCCGCCAGGGAGTGGCCGGCGTGCGCCGCAACGCCAAAACGTTCGAGACCGAGGCCCGCGCCTACCGCGCTTTGGATCCAGGTGTCGTCGAACCCACTCCGGCCAAGCACAATATTTCGAAACCAGAGCAGCTTGACGAAGCCGTAAGCCAGGTCAAGAGCGAACTGGGCCCGTCGAAGCGCCCCGATGCAGCGCTGATCGTGCCCGACGCTTGCGCTCGCCTCACGGTTCTCGACTTCAACAACTTTCCGGGCGATCAAAAGGAGCGGCTGCAATTGATTCGCTTTCGGCTGAAAAAAACCCTGCCTTTTGACGTGGAAACCGCGCGCATCGCGTACCAGGTACACAAGGCCGGGGCGGGGTCTTTCGCGCTGGTTGCGGCAACGCTGCCTAGTGTCGTCGAGCAGTATGAAGCGCCGCTGAGGAAGGCCGGGTTGGAGCCAGGATTTGTGTCGCTTTCGACTCCCTCCGCCATGAGCCTGGCGCCCGACGGCGGTATGAGGCTGTTTGTGAAACTGGCCTCCCGATCCATGACCATGGCCGCGCTCTCCGGCGGAGGCGTTCGACTCGTGCGCACGATCGAGTTGGCGGCGGACACCGATTTGACGGCCGAGACCGCCATCGACGAGATGGTCGGAGATCTCTACCCGACGTTCGTTTTCATTGCGGACAACTTGGGAGCCCCGGTCTCAAAAGTTGTCTTGTGCGGCTTCGGAGACCTGTTGCAGCCGGCCCTCCGGCTACTGCCCTCCGAGCTCGGATGCGAGGTAGAACCTCTGCGGTCACCTCAAGGCGATCTAGTTGAATCCCAGGACGCGGGCATCTGGGGCTGCTTGAGCGCCAATTAGCCGGGCGGTTGAAGAAGTGCTGACGGATTTCTAGAACTGATCAAAGTGAGAGTGGAACTCAATCTCGCGAACCGGCCCTTCAAGCGGACGCGGCTTTTTTGGCTGCTGGCGGGAGTGTCGGAAGCGTTGCTCGTTTTCGTGGCCGGAGCCCTTTTGACGGTCTACTTTCAGGAGCATGAGCTGCCTCCGGAACTGGTGGACCGGGAAAAGCGGCTGGCAGCTCAACTCAGGGCTCTGAATGGGGAGGAGAGCCGCTTGCGGAGCATGCTCCAGGATCCAGCCAATAGCATCGTCCTGGAGCGTTCTTTCTTTCTGAATCAACTGCTTCGGCGCAAGGGAATCTCATGGACACGAACGTTTGCTGACCTGGAAGTGGTGCTGCCGCCCAGGGTTCAGGTAATGCAAATTCGGCCGGAAGTAACCCTGGAGAGCACGGTTCACCTCGACATGCAGGTCGGCGCGGAAACGCCGGCGGACTTCATCGAGTTCCTGAAGGCGCTTGAACAATCCGACATCTTTGAGTCGCCGGACCTGCGGGGCAGTTCGCCCCCCAGCGAGAACCAGCCCCTGTTTCGCTATCAGTTATCAGTGAGTTATGACCAGCAACTCTAGCGGCGCCACAAAATCGGGAGCGGCACGCTCGATGTTCCGCCGGATATCGAGGGTCCAGGTGCTGGGGGTTCTGGGCGTTCTGGCCGCGTTCGACCTGCTGTTCTATGTCTTTGCGGTGAACCCGCTCGATGCTCGTGAACAGGAAATCTTGGCTCGAATCGAGGCAAGCCAGCGGCAACTGGGACAAAAAGAGGAAGGGCTCGAAGAATTGCGTATCGTAGCCGAGAAAGTCGAGAAAGCACGCACGACCGGGGACGAACTGCTCCATCAGATTACGATCGAACGCCGTGTCACATTCTCGACCTTGGTAACCGAACTCGACGGAGCGGCGGCCGAGGCCGGAATCCAAGATCGCGACCGCGTCTATGACATGGAGCCCATCGATGGGACTGAACAGTACGGCATCGTCAGCATCAACGCGAACTTTCTCGGGGAGTACGAAAAACTGGTCAACTTTCTGAATCGCATCGACCGTTCCGAGCGCTTCCTGATTATCGAGTCGCTGGGTGCCAGCCCGCGGGCCGATTCCCCCGAAATCCAGATAACCATGCGTATCGATACTTTTGTACGTGACTTATGAAGCTGGGCGCTGAAAAGAACAAAGTGATCCTTTTGGGGGTCTTGCTAACGATCGCCTCCGTGACGGTCTACACCCAGTTTTTCTCGGGACCGAAGCTGGGGCCGGCGGCGCGCCGGCCGGCAACGTCGAGAGCCTCTACTAATCCGCAGCGAAAGACGACCCGGCGCCAGCGTCCGGCCTCCCGCCCGGCGAGGGGTCAAACCTTTCGCCCGAGTTTCGGCTCGGGAGATGGTTCCGGCGAGCCGCTGGATCCGATGACGGTGGATCCGACCCTGCGCACGGATTTGCTCGCCAAGGTGCGTGGCGTTGAATTTAGCGGTGTCGAGCGCAATATATTTCGGTTCGGCGAGCGCAAGCCGAAGAAGGTCGAGGGGCCGACCGCCGAAGAGCTAGCGGAAGCCGCAAAACGTACTAAGGAAGCGGCATCGAACTCCGCCCCAGGACCGCCAGAACCAAAGCCACAAGTTAAGACATCGCAAGCTCCCCCGATTAAGTGGAAGTACTATGGCTTTGCCAACTCTTCCAGAGACGCCCGAAAGCGAGCCTTTTTATTGGGGGAGGAAGAGGAAGTTTTCATCGCCACGGAAGGCGACATTTTCAAGAAGCGATACCGCATCGTGCGCATCGGAGTCAACTCGATCGTCATCGAGGATATGCAGTTCAAGGACGAACAAACGCTGCCTCTTCAGGAAAGCTGAAACCTGCGGGCTGCCAGCGGCGGTCTGAAACAATAGTGCTACGATGAGCCTGGAGCACCCCATGGGGCGGAAACCGCCGACAGGCCGCAGGCGGGAGGGCCAGCGAGGCTTCGTCCTTCTCGCGCTGCTGTTCGCCAGCGCCGCGATCGCCATCCAGGTGGCCGTTCTTCTTCCGCGTGCCGCGATGCAGGCGCAGCGTGTCCGGGAAGAGAGACTCATCTATCGCGGCGAACAGTATAAACGTGCGATCGAGCTCTACTTCCGCAAGCACCAAAAGTATCCGCAAGAACTCGACGACTTGGAAGACACCAATGGCGTTCGCTACTTGCGCCGCCGCTATAAGGACCCGCTGACAGGCGAGGACGAATGGCGGCTGATCCACATGGGGCCGGACGGTCGATTCAAGGATTCGCTGATTTACGACCAAGAAGACCCGGAACAAGGGCAGTTCCCGGGACAACGCGGGTCCCAAAGCGGATTTGGAGGAGCACGGCCGGCTTCGGCGAGAGGCGGGCAATCCGCGCTCTTCAATCAAACGGGGAGTTATCAACCCGCGCAAGCTTATCAACAAGCCGGAGCGTACAACCCCAACCAGCCTTACAACCCGAATGCGCCCTATGGGCAGCCGCGGAGTTACACCTCACCCAGCGGCAGGTTTCGCGGAGCTGACCGGGCACGCGCCGTGCGGCAGTCGGCAGCCCCGGCGATACCGGGTCTGGTTGGAGCGCCGGGCCAAGCGGGTGCGTCCGGCCCAAACGACCCCAATGCGGTTGGAAACGATGGTCAGCCGGACGGCTCCACCGATCCAAACCAGGCGCAATATCCGGACTACTCGCGGACCCTTCCCAGCCAAGTTCCGCCAGGGGCCGGTCAGCGGCGTTCGGGCGCTCAGGGTCAATCGGGAGCCTACGGCCAAAGAGGAAGTGGAATCTCTGGGCGGGGCTTGGCGGCAAACCGAGGACAACGAGGACAGTTAGGATCCGGAGGGGCAGGCTTCAACCAGTCCGGCCGCAATCAACAGGGAGGATTCGGGGGCGCCGGCGGGGGCCAGCCGATGGGATTCGGTCCGCGGGGCGCCGGCAGCCAAGCTGCCAGCATCATCGGCAATCTGCTGACGCAGCCACGCCCCGGTGGATGGGCTGGCCTCCAAGGAAACAGGCGGCAGCAGATGCAGGGCTCTGGTCGCGGCATGACGGGCGGCATTGCGGGAGTCGCCAGCAAAGTCGAAGAAAGGGGTGTCAAAGTCTACGAGGGGCGCGACTACTATAACGAATGGGAATTCGTCTTCGACCATCGGAAGGCGCAAGCCCTTGCGATGGCGGGCATGGGAGGCATGGCCGGGATGGGTGGAGGCATGCCAGCCGGCCAGCCCGGGATGACTGCCAATCCGAACCTGAATATCACTCCTGGCGCGGCGGGTGGCTTTCCAGGCTCGGCCGGCGCCCAGGGTGGCAACGCCTACCCGCCGGGCTATCCCACGTTCGGCCAGCCGGGCGCTCAGCCCGGCCCGGGCACTCAACGCCGGCCAAATCCGAACGATCGGCCCGGTGGCCGCCGCTCTCCTTACCGCAACCTTCAGCCCGGCTCAAGCGGTTACGACCCCAACCGCCCGACGGGCAACCCTTCGCCAAATCTGCCTGGTTTAAACCAGCCTGGCTTCAATCAGCCTGGCCGAAGCCAGCGGCAGGGCGGCGCCCAACGCGGACGGCCCGGATATGGTCAGCCGCGGTCCGGGCAGCCCTACGGAGCTCAACCCGGTAACCCATTTCCCGGTGTTCCAGGCTTCCCCAACCAGCAGCAGACCCAGCCTCAAAGAGGCAACAGCCGCGGACGCTAGCCCGCTTTTCTCACCACGTGGCGAGGCGAAGTGCGTGAGAGGTCCGTCAGTACGAGGCGCGCGCCGCTTGACGAGCGGAGGCGTACGTGACAGTACGTTGAGCACGGCGAGCAAGCGCAACGAAGTAATGGCGGGCCTATCGCGTGCTTCGGCCGTCAGGTGGTGAGAAATGCGGGCTAGCCCCAATACTGTCACCGGGTCGAGTGGATGGAGACCCCGATGAAGCGCGGACTTCCGTCCGCGCCTCTGTCCGGTCGTCTGAAAGTTTCTGCCACAATCGGGAACGATTTGGCTATACGGATCGAGACGCTACGCTAGATACAGCTTCCTTCTCACAATCTCAGCAGCAACCGCCGCGGGCACTAGATGCTCCCAGGCCTCATTGCGGCTGAGCGCCCGCCTCACTTCTGTCGCCGAGACCTCACTCAGTCCCGGCGGCAGCTCGACACAGTGGATGCGCCCCTGATAACGAGCCGGAATGTGGTAGCCCTCCCCTCTCGATCCCACCAGCATCTGAAACTGCCGAAGCTGCTTAGCGAAGTCCGGGCCGTCGCCGTAGTCCCAGTTGACGATACGCTCGGCGGCATCTCGGCCGCAGATCAGATAGATTTCGGCGCCGGGCCCGCAATCGTTCCGAACGGCCTCAGCGATTTCCATGAACAAGCCCCGATCCGATGAGGCGATTGCGCAGCGAGGCTCGCCCGAGAGAGCCGCTTTGAGCAACACAAGGCGCTCCTCGAAAGAGGCTCCGGCGTACGGCTTGTGCGGGAAAACTTCCGGCAGCAGGAAAACAATCTGCTCCAGGCGATGCTGTTCGATCGAGGCCTTCGCCAGGGCGATGTGCGCGCTGGTGACGGGATTGAAAGCCCCCGGCAGAACCCCCGCTCTGCCGTGCCCCAGCGGGCCTCCCCTAAAGAAACGAAGCATCGAATGGCTGCGGCAACAGCTCGCCGAGTTTGATCGAATCCGCGTTGCCCTTCAGGTCAGCCAGAATGACCTCGATGTCGCCGCAAAACTCCCACAACACTTGGCGGCAGGCTCCGCAAGGCGGTGTCAGCTTGTTGGCGCCGGTGACCACGGCAATCCGCGTGAACTCGCGGCAGCCTTCGGATAGTGCCTTGAACACTGCCACGCGTTCGGCGCAAATGGTCAACCCATAAGTCGCATTTTCGATATTGCATCCCGTGAAGATCCGGCCGTCCTGGGATTCCAAGGCGGCACCGACCCTGAAGTTGGAAAAGCTCGCGACCGCGAATGAGCGGGCCGCGCGCGCTTCCTGGATCAGTTTTTGATGCTCAAGATCCATGACGGCAACGCGGCCTGGAAGGGGAGTGCGGTGAGTGGCTTGACGATCAGGAAGCGCCGCTGCCGTTGCGCTGGCTGCGGATCCACTCGTCCATCATCTTAATGAGGGCGTTGAAACGTTCATCGACCTCACGATGGAAAGCGTCGTCCTCTTCGCGGTGGCTTTGGAATTGTTCTTCGTGACGCTGGAATTGTTCTTCGTGACGCTGCTGAGCTTCGGCGACCTGACGCACGATGTCCGTCAGCGTGATCAAGTTTGCCTCGAGCCGTTTGTGGTCTTCGGCGGACTGCTGGAGAATCGCCTCGGTTTGGGCTTGGCGCTCCACGATGAACTGCATTGCTTTTTCGATGTCCATCGTTCTTAGTTTATCAACCGGTCTTGGGAATTTGATAGCGCTCGGAACTCGTTGGGCAGCGATGATCCCGGCTCGGGGTGTCTAAGTTAAGAAGCGCCGTTGCCGCTGCGCTGATTGCGGATCCACTCGTCCATCATCTTGATGAGGGCGTTGAAACGTTCATCGACCTCACGGTGGAACGCCTCGCCCTCTTCGCGGTGGCGCTGGAATTGTTCTTCGTGGCGCTGCTGAGCTTCGGCGACCTGACGCACGATGTCCGTCAGCGTGATCAAGTTTGCCTCGAGCCGTTTGTGGTCTTCGGCGGACTGCTGGAGAATCGCCTCGGTTTGGGCTTGGCGCTCCACGATGAACTGCATTGCTTTTTCGATGTCCATCGTTTTTTAGCTTAGCACCCGGTCTTGGAAACTCGACAGCACTTGACGCTCGCTGGACCAGCGACGACCCGGTCAGCCGGGGCCTACACGTGGCCCCGAGCCGTCACACCCCAGGTCTCGACCACCCGGTCCCCTCGCGTGCAGTACATGCGGTCGTAGAGGTTTACGTTGGGGTCGCAATGGGGCACGATCAGCTCGATCTTATCTCCGAGCCGGATGGGCTTGCTCGGATTCTCTAACGTCAAGATGCCATGCTCGTCGCCTCCGAAGCGGTAGCTGACCCCTTCGTAGCCCTTCACTTCAGGCCCAAATTTGCGGTCTGTCGCGAAGGCCTTTAGCCCGGAGTCGAGCGTGGCGCGGTCATCGTGGTTCTTGCTGATCACCGTCGCAAGAACGGTCAGCGACGGCTTGAAATCCTCGTAGACTTGATGCCCGCTCTTCCCGCCGATGCGGCGGTAGTCGACATCCATGAAAACGTAGGAGCCAACCTGCAGTTCCGTCATGCCATCGAAGCTGGTATCGATGTTGTATGTGCCGGTGCTCGCCCCCGACATGATCTCGGCCGGCAGCCCGTCGCGCCGCATCCGCTTGAAGCTGTCGATCACGGGAGTCATGTAGGTCTCGGAATGATCCTTGCGGGCATCCCAGCCCTCCACGTGCGATGAAGCGCCCGAATAGCCGTGTACCCCCCGCAGTTTGAGCCCCGGGAGTTTGTCAATCGTCTTTGCCAGCGCCACGGCGGCCTTGCCGGGGGTAATCCCCGTGCGACGGCCCACCGGGTCGATATCGACCATGATGTTGAGATCCACTTTCGCGGCTTGCGCCGCTTCGCTAAGCTGCCCGGCGTGCGCGGGGTTATCCACGACCGCCATAGTGTCCGTGTGCCGCCGAGTCAGCCTCACCAGACGCGCAATCTTGTTCGGCCCGACCAGCTCGGAGGTAATCAGAATTTCGCTGATTCCGGCAGCGGCCATCTGTTCAGCCTCATGGATCGTTGCCGTGCAGCAACCGATCGCTCCAGCACCCACCTGTCTTCGGGCGATCTCGGCGCACTTGTGCGTCTTGGCATGGGGACGCAGATTCACCGAAGACTTCTTGGCGTGCTCGGCCATGCCCGCGATGTTCGCCTCCAGCGCATCCAGATCAAGCAAGAGTGCGGGTGTCGGGAGGTCGTGCTTCGTCACACCCTGAATTCCCCTGCCGGACTTCAGGCGCTTCTCGACCTCATCCACACTGTAGGCACGGGCGCGTTGCGGGGCCATTACAGTAGGGGCGATAGCCGCCAGACCTATGTTCTTTTTCATCCATTCTCTCCGCGAGGTTCTCATTACAGTTACCTCTCCTGCCCTATCGTAGCTCATTAACCGCCCCGCGCAATTCGCCGACTTCCGCCCGGCGGGGCCAACCGCTGCCAACCCGCAATTCCATGTATTCTATTCAGTTGACTGCCGCCCGGACCGCCGCTATCATCAAAACTGACGGTCCGGCCGTCTGAATTTGGTATGGGTCCTCTCGGTGTTCCAGAGTTAATCTTCATCTTCGTGATGGCGCTGTTGATCTTCGGCCCGAAGAAGCTTCCTCAGCTCGGGAAGACTTTCGGCAAGAGCATGGCGGAGTTTCGCCGCGCCTCCAACGATCTGCGAAACACCTTCCAGCGGGAGATGGACACGATCGAGAAGGAGAGCCAGGAAGTGAAAGAGGTTGTCCAGGAGGTCAAGAAAGACCTCGCTACGAGTAACTCCGACGACAGCGAAGACGACTATTACTCCGACTACGACCAGACGCCGTACGAGGATAAGTCTTCGAGCAACACTTCCTCCGCCCCCGCCGGCACGGACACCGACACCGCCAAGGCCTCCACCAACGGCAATGATGCAAAGGCATCCGCCTCCTCCAATGACGGGACGCCTCCAGACGAGGCTCCTTCCACAGTCGACAAGAGTACGGACGCCGCGGAAGCAAAAACGACTTGACAGGCTGCTGAGAATCTGGGTTCGGCGCGAGCTTCGAGCGCCCGGAAGTCGGGGCGTGCCAAGGCTCTGCGCCGACCAAACGAGGGCAGCGAAGAGTGCTTGTCCCCGCGGGTTCTCCAAGCTGCCGATGCGGCTCTAGTGAGTTTTTCGGCCCAAGTATTTCCAGATGAGTTCAGACGACCAAAAACCCCCCGAGGAAAGCGCGGCTTCGCCGGACGATTCGAAGGACGACACGAAGCCTGAACACGGGCGCGTTTCCGATACCGCTGATGGGGAGCAAGCACTAGGAGGAGATGAGTCCCCGCCCCAGTCTGGCGGACCCGAATCCGGGGCGGCCGCCGATGAGAACGTCAAGGATGCCGCAGTGGGGCAGGGCTCGGACGAAATCGAAGAAACAACCGACATCGCCGCCGATAGCGAGCCCGCTGATAATGCCCCGGCCGACGCACCAGCCGATCAGCCAGCGGGTGACCCCTCCATCGAAACGCCGCAGGATGCCGGAGATCCTTCTTCAACTTCAGGCCCCGAGCAGACAACGGATTCCGCGAAAACCGAATCCGAAGCGGCCAAGAGCGCGAGTTACTACGACGACCCCTACGATGACGAGTTCGACGACTCTTCGGACTCGGAATCGAAGAGCGAAACGACTGCCGTAGCCACTACCGGAGGCACGCCGCCCCCCCCGCCCCCCGACGACGAGAATGACTCGGACGAGGAAGAGGAGGGTATGGTTCGCATGTCGTTCTTGAACCACCTCGAGGAGCTCCGCAAGCGAATTATCCAAGCTCTCATCGGACTCGCTGTCGCCTACGCTTTGTGCCTGCTGTTCGCCACGCATCTGGTCGGCTGGATGATTCAGCCGGTCAAGCGAGCGTTCGTAATGCTCGAGGGTGTCTGTCAGTTTGATGCACCGCTGAGACTCGTGGCGATCACGCCTTCCGAACAATTCAATCTGATTTATCTGAAGGTGCCGTTGCTAGCGGCAGTCTTCGTCGCCTCGCCTTGGCTCGTCTACCAAGCCTGGGGTTTCATCGCTCCAGGCCTTTACCAGCGTGAACGCGGCTGGGCCCGGCCGTTCATCTTTTGTATTGCCGGCTTGTTTATTCTCGGCGGGTTGTTCGGGTATTTTGTGGTCCTCAGATTTGCCTTGGTATTCCTGATTGGGATCGGTTGCGAGATCGATATTCAGCCAATGATCACGATCAGTTCCTATTTCAGCACGTTTGTGATGGTGGAACTAGGCCTCGGTGTCGTATTCCAAATGCCGGTCCTGATCTTTTTCCTGACGCTGCTGCGGATCGTGAACCCAACCTTCCTGCTGGGCAATGTCCGCTACGCCATTCTGATCATCTTCATCTTGGCCGCCGTCATTACTCCGACACCCGACGTGTTCAACATGATCCTGTTCGCGGCGCCGATGATCTTGCTGTTCTATGTCGGAATCGGCGCCAGTTACCTGCTGGTTCTGAAGCGGGAGAAGGGTAAGATCCCGTGGGTCCAGATCATCCTTGTTGCTCTGCTGATCATGGCGGCGGTGACGGCTGGCGTTCTTTACTTCATGCACAGCCAGTTGGGCTATGAGCTTATTGATCAGTTCCCGTGGATCATTGCTCCGCGCTAGCCCCGATACTGTTCACTGAGAGCCTTTGAGGCGCGCCAGCGGCGTCGCATAGCAAGCTTCGTGGTCAACACCAAACGGACGGGGCGCTCTGTCAGTCCAGGTCCTCACTGTCCTCACTCGTTGAATCAGACTGTTGGGCTCGAAGCCCCACTGAGCACTTGCTCAAAAACAGCCTGCGACAGGCACGCGGCAGTCGCAGGATTTCAGCCCGTCTGCCGATAGCATGTTCAGGAGTTTCGAGTTGTCCCTCTACCGCTACCCTCAAACGCAGGTTCCACAGGAAAAGACGGTTCCGCGGCCGGGCGACTACCGCAAGAAGTTGTTGTCGTCGGTGGAAACTTTGCCACCGCTGCCGACGGTTCTCAATCAGCTATTGAAGGTGATGAACGACGCTAATTCATCGGCCGGCCAGATCTCGGCGCTCATCGAGAAGGATGGCGTTCTCAGCGGCAACGTCCTTCGGTGCGTGAATTCCGCCTACTACGGACTGCAGAGTCGCGTTTCATCGATCCGCCACGCGGTGGCCCTTTTGGGTTTTGAGACGTTGCGCAATCTGGCTCTTGCATTCTCCATGCGCCGCATGCTCGTAAAGCCCAGGCCATCCTCACGCAAACTGAGTTCCCAGTACTCTCAGCATGCTCTCGGGTGTGCCATCATGACTCAGTTCTTGGCGCACTACACGAAGTCCCAAGATGTCGACGCGGCGTTCGCGGCCGGGTTGTTTCACGACGTGGGAAAGCTACTGATTATCAACACGATACCGGAGATGTTCCCGCCCCTCATTGAACATTGGGAAAACAGCGGCGGCGAGTTCGAAGATTCCGAGCGGGAACTTCTCGGAGTGAGTCACTCGCAACTCTCTGCCGTGGTCCTTGAGAAGTGGAAGCTATCTGAAGTAATTCAAACAGCAGCCGCGCATCACCATGATCCAGGCTCCTGCCCAGCCAACGGCGAGGGTGGCGCCACGCTCGCCGACCTGGTCCATGCAGCCGACCTCTATGTCCGTTTTTACGGCCTGGAAATCGTCTCTTCCGCCAAGCGGCCTCCGTCGCAACCAGACCAAGCGTTTAAGCGCATTGGCCTCATCGACGGCCTGCCGGAGTTGGCTGAGCGGTTCCGGGCTGAATTTCAGTCGATTCGGGAAGTTTTTCAGTAGACAGAAGACCTAGAACCTGCTAGGATAAAAGTCCTAGGTATATTGAGGTCTAGTCCAAGTACCTAGGTTAGACACACTAGGGCAGTCAAAGGGAGGCGCATGGGAATCCTGGCCGAATTCATCTACCTTCAACTCCTGGATATTTTGACGACGATTGCCTTTATGATGCAAGGGGTTGGCGAATCCAACCCGATCATCCGATGGGTCATCCGAGAGGGGCCGCATCCGATTTGGGCTTTATTCATGCTGAAGGGTGGCGTCGTGCTCCTGGCACTTTTCTGTTTGTACAGCTCCCGGGAGAGGGTGCTCCGTAAGGTCAACGTATTTTTCGCCTGCCTGATCGTCTATAACCTGGTTGCCCTCATACTCAGCAATCCAGCCATTCAGTAGTCCGGGCCGGCCGGTCCTGCTCCCTCATCTCGTGAGCTTGCCGAAAATCTCTTGAAATAGCCGCTGCGTGCTCTGCCGCTGTCGCCATTCGTGGCGACATACCTCGCTCGCGTACTACCCTGCCCGGCGGGCGCTGCAGACCCGCGCCGGCACGAGTTCGACTCTGGCGCTGTGGCTTGAATTTGAGGGATGTACGTAAGTCTTGTTTTTTCAACAACTTGACCAGGGTCTTTGCAGTTTTCTGCAGAAAATGTAATGATATGAGGATTTTTCGCCCGGTGCAGAGTCCCGGAAAAAGGGGGCCGCCTCCCATTCTCGCGCCGTGTTATTGTTGGAAACAATGGGGTTCCACGCGCCAGGATCGGCTGGCCGTCTCCTTTTTTCGCCGGCGCATCCGTTCGGGAAATCAATCCCTCACGCGGACGAGCGGCAACCCAAACGGGGAGGGTGGGTGGCGCCGGATGATGTTCGCGGAAGCGGCTGACCCCACACTTCCGTGTGGGGCTCTGAATCGGCTCTTGCATTTTCTGTTACGTTTTGCGGGGATTTAGCTATTAGCGGTAACCGCTCCCTCACGGTCGCGGCTCACGTCTGTCTCGCATTTTCTGCTCCGTTTTGCACGGATCCTTACGTTCCTTTACCGTTGCCCTCCTTTACTCTTGCCTTCTTTGGTTGAGAGGCCTTTCAGTGCTCCGTTTTGCCGGCCGCAGCCCGCTCCCTGACAGTAGCCACAAGGAGGAGGCTGGCAGGCGTTCTTCGGTGGCGAAAGAAGCGCTGAGCGCTGTGCACCCTGTCCCTCGGAGGGGCGGGGTTGGCGCTTGGGCTGACCCCGCACTTGCGTTTGGGGCTCTGATTTTTCGCCGGAAGCCGCTTGCGGGGATTCACCCACCTGGAGAGCAGCGCGAGACTGTCCCGGGAAGCTGTCGCGCTGGTCCGGCGGACGTTCTTACCGACCGTTCACTCTCATTGTAAGGGGCGTGTCAAGTGGAGCTGGGAAATCGGGTGTTTGATGCTGGGTGAACGATGGGTGACCCTGGACTGACGTCCAGGGCTCTGAGTGGCGGTGGGGGATCTTTGTGGCAGGTAGAGGGTGGGGTACCGGGTCGCGTTGCGAAAATTACATGTATGTGTGCATATATGTTAGCATATATGCAACCTTAGCTTCTGGAGATTACCATGCTGAGAACCACTGTCTTCCTGGACGAAGAAACTGCCCTCGGTATCCGGCAACTTGCCGAGATAGAGAAACGCAGCCAAGCAGAAATTATGCGAGACGTACTGCAAGAGCACGTCCGCCGAGCATTGTCGGAGACTCCGAAACTTGAGATCCCCGGCCTCGGCGCCTTCAGCAGCGGCCGGTCCGATGTATCCAAAAGGGCGGAAGAGCTTCTCTGGGAAGAAGCTAAGGGAAAGAGATGACTCTGGTGGCGGATTCCGGGGCGCTCTACGCCTTGTACGATAAGACTGACTCATGGCACCAGGACGTGCAAAGGGTCGTCAAGCATCTCAATCGGCCGATAATCGTGCCGGCAGCTATTCTGGCGGAAGTAGATTACTTGCTGCGAAAGTTTCTGGGAGTTGATGCGGAACTGGCTTTTCTGGACGGGTTCGGGACGGGCGCCTATACGCTCGAACCCTTCACGGCGACGGACCTCAATCGCTGCAGGGAGCTAATCGCAGCCTATAGGGATTTCGACCTGGGACTCGCGGACACAGCCGTGATGGCGACGGCGGAACGACTCGGAATCAGCAACATCCTCACGGTTGACGAGCGGCATTTCCGTGCCGTGCGTCCCAGGTCCGGGCCTTTCATCCTGCTACCTGCCGACACGTGAACCAGCCTTGCCCGCATTTCTCACCACCTGACGGCCGAAGCACGCGATAAGCCCGCCATTACTTCGTTGCGCTTGCTCGCGGTACTCAACACACTGTGTCGAGGCGACGTCGGCCCGGAGGCCGACGCGGCCCGCCAGGAGGCGCGCGCCACGTCGCGCCTCGCCACGCGGTGAGAAAAGCGGACTAGCTGCGTCTGGGAACTGGAGACGGGTTCAAGCTCCACAGGCCATCATTCACCCTCTCTTTGTATTGAAAAGGGATTTACCAAAGTTCCCGATCGCCCAGGGCTGGCAGTCGCGCGAGGGGCAACGCATGCGGGAATGCCGCTGGGCAACCGTGAGTTTGTCGCTGGGCTGGAGCGAAGATTCGATCGCTGCTTGACGCCTCGCGGCCCCGCTCCCCAACCGAAGACCCAAGCGGCATCGTCCTGAATCGGCGCAAGGCTGGGGTTCGGGCTCCGTCCCCGAACTCCCCGGATTGCCGTAACGGCAAAGGTATGAAGTCCTTCGTGGTGGGGATAGACGAAGCCACCCTCGATTCTATTGGCTTGAAAGTGTTCTCAGGGCGCGTCAAGCCGAAGAACTGTCCCTGCTTCTAGAGCTTGCTCAGCGTGTCGCCCAAGCATTCGCCACCCAGATGTTGGCCCCATCAAAGGCCACCCCTATAGGACCATCGCCCACGGCGAAGGTGCCCAGCGTCATCCCGTCGCTGGCCCGCAGCTTGCTCACCGTGTCGCCAAGAAAGTGCGCCACCCAGATGTTGGCCCCATCGAAGACCAACCCGGTAGGAGCATTGCCCACGGCGAAGGTGCCCAGCGTCCAGACAGTCGCGTATAGCATTGGCATCGACGCCACACGTTGGCCGCACGCCAAAGGCCGAGGTGCAGCAGCGCTGCAAAGAGGGTTCCGGCCGGTAGAGATCAACCCCAAGCGCCCGCCCGGACTCCGCTTCCGCCTCGTGATCGGACCCCGACACGCCGATTGTCGCGCACAAACCGATCAGGATCACCGTCTGTACCGCGATGACCACGGCTTCGGCCAACATGCGATTCCACATATTCAGCTACTCCGCAGCCTGTTCCCGCTGTTCAAATGAGAGATGATGCAACGCCCAGAACTGCCTGAAAGCTCCGCCGGCCGCGTAGAGCACACGCCTCCCATCCGGGTGAATCGTAAGCGGCCAGAAGCCTGCATTGGACAGCTCATGCCGCAGCTCCGTCTCTATGGGAGGTGACCCATCCACTGGGACGATCCAGAGCGTCCACAAACCCGTGCCGGTTTGGGACGCACCCTTGAGCACTAGCAGCGCCTCGCCGTCGGGCGTCCAAACCGTCCAACGCCCGAATCGCTGATGTTCATCCGCTCTCGACAACACACGGCCGTCGCCGCCTTCCACCGGATGTAGCCGGATCTCGGTTCTCCCATGGATTGTTGCGATCCAGCGTCCATCTGGCGACAGGCTGAATCTGTATGCATCTCCGAAGTCGCCTGGAATGGTCTCGACCGAACCGTCGGCCAGGCTGTAGAAATGAAGCGATCCCCCGGCATCTTGGTCCTTGCGGTGCAAGATGCGCTTCCCGTCCGGCGTCCATACGGGAGCCCCCATGTCACGGCCGACTACGATCGACTTCGTCTCGCCGGTGTCCGCATCGACACCAAAAAAGCCCCACTGTCCCTTCTGGTTAAGTCCTTCGACACGCACACGTCCGTCGGGGTGCCAACTGAGTCGCCCGACCCGACTCAACCGATGTGGGAGGTCTCGCTCTTCCCCGGTTGCGAGTGAGCGAATGACAATCACACGCCGCCTCCAGCCCCCGCGCTCAGAACCGTATACCAGCTCGTCGCCGTCGGGAGAAAAGACGCCTCCACTGTTGCCACCGACGAACCGTTCGATCAGGTTGATTGGCTGGCGCAGGAGCTCGCCGGTCTTCATGTCGATCTCAGCGATTTTCAGCCGCCGCCGCGACACTCTCACCGGATAGTGGAGTGTGCCGTCGCGAGTGGCGCCCATCCCCCTGCCAACGTCCAGGTTGGACATGACCAGCACCGGTTCGCCCGCCGGCGTTCCTTGATTCACTCGCTGCGCCCAGAGCCCGGGCTGACCGCTCCTGTCGCTGTTAAAAAGGAGATGGCCGCCGTCCGGGCTCCAACTCACCATTTCGTCACTCGCGGCATGTTTCACGATCACGGATTCAGACTGGCCATCCACCGCCACCAAGTAGATGTCCTTTTGGGTGTCCTCGCTCGACGGCGCGCGGCTGTAGGCCAGATATTGTCCGTCGGGCGAGACTTGCACCACGGGATCCGGACCCCACTCAATGGAGCGAATCTGCCGCACCTCGCCATCAGCCAGGGACACCGTGACAATCTGATGGGCATTATCGGAGGTGGTGACTACCACTGCCACCCGATCGCCGCCAGGGAACCAGTCCTGAACGGAAGCAAAATTGCCGTCCGCGGGGCTCCATACCGTTCGGGGCTCTCCTGGGCCGTCTTCCAACAGCAGGAGTCGGATCTCAGCGGTCTCGCCGGCAGGGCTGGGGTGAGCCCAAGTGTAGACTACTCGTTTGCCGTCTGGAGAGATTCGCGAATTCATAGCGAATGTGGGACTATCTCCAGAGCCGCTGACGGCGTTTGCGGTGCGGGTGAGCCTCCGGTTTTCGCCCGTGCCGAGGTTCCGTATCGCCAGATTTCCTTCGTCGATCCAATCGACGTACGTCACAAACTTACCGTCTTGGGACACAGAACCTTGCGGGCTGACCCCTATGGCTTCCGGCCAAACCAATTCCGCGCGAAGCCCGTCTTGGGCGGCCTGCGCGAACGGCGAGGGAGGGTTGAGCACGGGGCCAAAGCGAATCGCGAGAAACGCCAGCACGATGACCCCAGCAACCGCAAGCCCCGGAATCAACCGCCAGCCCGGGCGGCCCGACCTGTCGAGGGTGGATTTTTCCGCTTTCGAGTCTGCCTTGGCGGGGTGTGATGTCCTCCAGGCCTCGATTTCACTGGGATACGCATAGACGCTGCCGGCTAAGCCGCTGTGGCGACGTACTGGCAGTCCCCCGGACTCCTCCCAACGCTGGGCGGTCCGTGCGTCCCGCTCCAGATACGAAGAGATCTCCTTCCAACCCTGTAAGGGGGTTTCGGTGCTTGGGTGGCTGGCTTGATGATCACGGTCTGTCATCCCGTTGTCCTCCTAGTTTCTCGCTGCAACCCGAAGCTTAAGCGAACCCCTTACCTGATTCAAGCGGCAAATCGCGACATCCAGCTCTGAATCGAATCCCGCCGTGTTTTGCCGCGTATTTTTCACCCACCCGGCTCCTCCGGCCTCTCGAATCGAGTCGCGAACCCGGTCTTGTTCCCGTGTCGGGTGGCTTAAGCCCAATGCTCTTCACTTAACGATTTCGGCGCCTGGATGCTTCCCAAAGTTCATTGTATTTTTTCGGCGAAAGCCGGCCCCGTCATCGGAGTCATACGGAATGTTTTCCTGCGCCCCTTCAGGGCTCCCGCCTCGATGGTTATCACCCAGGGTTCCGCTTCGCTCCACCCTGGGCTACGATCCTGCGCCGCTTCGCGGCTCAACGGCTCTGAGCTCGAAGGCCTTAAGTGAACGATATTGGGGTTAAACTTGGAATCGAACCTGAACCAAGCCGCTCCTCGCTGTTCAGGACCGCGAATAGAGTCCCGGATCGATCCTGCCCATCGCGAATTTACTGTACTCCATCTCCAAACACGCTACAATCAAAGGTTTTCCGGAGGGAGAACTATGGCATACGATCCGCAGGGGGTGAAATTTGTCCTCACCGCGCCCGACACCGAGAGCACGGAAGAGCAGTTTAGCCCCTGGAGGCAAATGGTCTACGCGTCGCTTCCGGCGCGATTTGTACCCCGCTTCACGTACAAGAACAAATTCGATCAGCCCCGCTGCCCCGACGGTACGGCTAAGGTCATCCCTTACGGTGTGAGGGTGGTCGAGGAAATTCTCCTCAACCACTACTCCCGTGATGAGGTCGCCGTATGCTATCCAGACGACTTGGACAAGTTCGTCGGGCCCAAGACAATAGCGGTCGGAGTAGGCGCGCATAACCCCATCGGTACAGCTTTCTCGACCGGCGTCTATAGCAATATTTTCGGCAGTACGGCCAGACCGATCAATGCCGCCGAGAGTGAACGCATCTATCTTCATCCAGCGATCCAGAGGCATCGGCCCAAGGTCATCGTCGGCGGCGCCGGGGCTTGGCAAATTGACAAGACCGGATCGGTCGCTCGTCTTGGAGTGAGCTGCGTGGTCAACGGCCGGGCCGAGGCTGTGGCGCTTGAATTGTTTCAGAAGGCTGAAGCCGGTGAAGAGCTGCCCAGAGTGGTGCAGGCTCCCGAACCCACGATTGAACAACTCGCGATCCCGAAAAAACGCTCGACCTACGGCATCGTTGAGATGAACCGCGGTTGCGGGCGCCAGTGCGCTTTTTGCTCGCCGACGCTGGAAACGCGAATTTCGGTTCCGCCCGAACAAATCGTCGAAGCGGTTAAGGCAAACACGAGCAACGGCGGGCGCATCATTTTTCCAGTTTCCGAAGACGTCTTCATGTATGGAGCGGCGGCGCCGTTCTATATCCCGAACGCGGACAAGATCCTTAACTTGTACGAAACCATCGCCAACGTGCCCGGAGTCGACTATCTGCCGCTCTCCCACGCAACGATCGCTCCGGCGGTGGTCAACCCTCACCTCGTCAAGGAGATGTCGAAGATTCTGCTGCCCAAGAGCGCTTTGCGGAACCGCTTCTCGACCCACCCGGACAAGCGCTTCCTGGCCCCGCTCATCGGCATCGAAACCGGCTCTGCCCGCTTGGCCGCCTTGACGATGTCGGGGAAATCCCTGCCCTTCGACATTCGCGATTGGCAGGAAATCGTCGTCGAGGGCATCCGAATCCTCAACGAGAACAACTGGTTCCCGGTCTGCACCTTCATTGTCGGCCTGCCCGAGGAGACCGAGGACGATCTGCGCCAGACGCTGGACCTGCTGCACCGCCTCAAGAAATACAAGATCCTCTACGTGCCATCGATTTTCACACCCCTCGAAGACACGCGTATGGCTGGCGCCAAGGCTTTGAAAGCCAAGGCTCTCACACAGTTGCAGTGGGAGTTCGTCATGACCGCCTGGAAGCAAAGCCGCGACTTTGGCGAAATGAGCGACCGCTCCCGCTTCTACTTCCGCTGGGGTACGAAGGTCTTCTACCACGCCCGCGGCCGCTGGGTCCACGGCAAGCAATTCAAATGGCCGGCCATGCGATTCGCCGACGTCCCGGAAGAGATAGTCTCCAAGCACCTCCACCTCAACTGGGACAAGGACAGTGATACCAAGATCCGCCCGGCACGGCTGATTCCCAAACATCGCAAGATGAAACTTGAGGATCTGGCCAGGATCAACGACAATCAGCCCTTCAACATTTACGGCACAAGCCGTGACGCCGAGGCCGACAAGAACCATCCCCCCAAAGTTCTGTCCGCGGCTGCGGCCAACGGCCACGCCGCCGGAGCGGGAGGGTCCGCCGCCATCGGCGCGGCGCGCAGCGCCGCCTCGAAAACACTGGACCAACCCATGGCGGGCGATTGATCGGAACCGGTATACCAGCCGGCAACTCCCACCGAACGGCGAGGCCCGACGTGGCGCAAGCTCTCAGCTTGCCGCGTCGAGACTCTTCTCGATGCTCGGCCGCCTCTGAACGCTGCCACGCCCCACCGCGCAGCGGCTTCGGCGCGCCACTAGGAACATCGACGATCGAATCCACCCAAGAGCCGGCATGAGTGCCGGCTCGGCAAGCTAAGAGCTTGCGCCACGTGCGTTTGACCAGGCACGGATTCTGGCGCTTGACCACCAGACCACGCCCCCGGACGCCTCAGGTAGACATCAGGCAGGTAAATCCGCAATAATGCCAACCCATGGAACTCCACCCGATTCTCATTCTGCTGATCGCTATCGCGATCGTCTTCCTCCTCATCATTCGGCTTAAGATCAACGCCTTCATAGCACTCGTTACCGCTGCGACCGCTGTGGGCTTGCTGTCTTCGAAGGTCACGCTCGGAGATGTAATGCCCGAGGTTGCCGCAACGTTTGGCCGTGTGTGTGGAAGTATCGGGATCGTCATCGCCTTGGCCGCCTTGATCGGCCAGTGCCTGATGGAGAGCGGCGCGGCGGACAAGATCACGCGTGTGTTCGTTCGGGCGCTGGGAGAAAAGAATGCCTCGCTGTCGCTGCTTTCAAGCGGCTACGTGCTCTCGGTCCCGGTCTTTTTCGATACGGTCTTCTATCTTCTCGTCCCCCTAGCCCGGGCGATGCGCATCCGTACGGGGAAAAACTACTTGCTCTTCCTGATGGCGATCTGCGCCGGGGGGGCGGTGACGCACAGCATGGTTCCGCCCACGCCCGGCCCCCTAGCCATGGCCTCGGCGTTGAATATCGACCTCGGCGTAATGATTCTCGTTGGCGCCGTGATCGCCGTGCCCATGTCGCTCGTCGGCTGGCTTTTCGCATTGAATCGCGACAAGGCGCTGGACATTCCGCTGCGCGAGACGCCGGGACTCACCCTCAGCGAACTCGAAGACCTAGCCTCGCGCGACGAAGAAAAGCTCCCTAGCTTTTTCATGTCCATGCTGCCGATTGCCTTGCCGGTTCTCTTCATCACCTCGAACACTGTCGCCAACGCCGTCGCCAAGGGAAGTGAGCTCACTAGCGTCACGGGCTTCCTCGGCAATCCGAATTTCGCCTTGCTGGTTTCCGCCGCGATTTCGCTTTATCTTCTTGCCTCGCAAAAAGGTTACACCTTGGCGCAGTTAGCCAAACCCGTCGAAACAGCTTTGGCTAGCGGCGGCCTGATCATCTTGATTACCGCCGCCGGCGGCGCCTTCGGCGGCATGCTCGTAAAGGCTGAGGTCGGCAAATCGATCGGCGATTTGTCGCAGGAGTTCGGGGTTCCGATGTTGCTGCTGAGCTTTCTGCTCGGGGGCTTGCTAAAGGTGGCTCAGGGTTCTGGCACCGTCGCCATGATTACGGTCTCGTCGATCATGGCGCCGCTCGTTATTTCCGCTCCGCCGCCCTTCCACACCGTGTACGTCGCTTGTGCCATCGGTTGCGGTTCGCTCGTCGGGTCTTGGATGAATGACAGCGGCTTCTGGGTCTACAAGCAAATGTCGGGGCTAACGGAAATGGAAGCGCTAAAGACGTGGACGCCGATGCTGGTCATCATGGGTATCGCCGGCTTTGTCATGACCCAATTGCTGGCGGTGATAATGCCGTTACAGTAGAGTTCGCTGGCCACCTCTCCCATTGTGTCCCGATTGCGGCAAGAACTTTCAGACGACCGGACAGAGCCGCGGACGGAAGTCCGCGGTCCAGCGGCCGAAACCTGCTCAGCGAGAATCCGTGCTCTCTCCTATAGCGCGGCTATCGATGACACCGGTGTTCGGTGGGCTCTACACTAACGAAAGTTCGATGGCACGGGTCTTGGCGTCGAGATGCGTGATCTTGAATGAGCGCACCTGGCCCTGTTCCAGCTTTTCGGCACGTCTCGGCATCGCCCCGGAGGGTCCGTCGTCAGCGCCTTTCCACGCGGAAGCGAGCATCGCGCCAAGCGACGATACGTCTTTCGCGGCGCCGTCGGCCGGGGCGGCTGCTTCGCCGTCAGCTTCGGGGCCGGTGAGAACACAAACGGCTTCAACACCTTCGCCCAGATCGATCACAGCCTTGTCTTTCTTGATGCGGGACACGTGGCCGGTGACTGTATCACCAGGCTTGTATTCTTCGATGAAAAGGTCCTGGTCATTGGGACCGGCATTTTTCATGCTGAGCTTCAGCCGGCGCTTGACCGCATCGATCTCGATCACCGCCACCTGTATTTTCTCGCCGGCCTTCACGACCTCGCTCGGGTGGTTGATGCGCCGGTCCTCCACGAAGTCGGAAACATGTACCAGTCCTTCTATGCCCTCCGAGATTTCGACAAACGCGCCGAATGCGGCGATGTTGCGAACCGTGCCCTCGAGCACCTTGCCGACCGGGAATTTTTCCAGCGCTTTTTCCCAGGGGTCGCCGAGAGCCTGTTTAATCCCAAGGCCAATCCGCCGTTGCGCGGCTTTGATTTCGAGCACCACGACATCGACGATATCTCCCACGCTGACAAGATCTTTCGGATGCTGCACTCGCCGGGCCCACGACATTTCCGAGATATGAACCAGGCCTTCCACTCCCGGCTCGAGCTCAACAAAAGCTCCGAAGTCCATCAATTTTGTGACCGGGCCTTTGATGCGGTCGCCGACGCTTAGTTTTTCAGCGATCAGCGTCCAGGGGTCCGGCGTAAGCTGTTTGAGACCGGCCGAGATGCGCTTGCCGCCCTCTTCGATTTTGAGAACCTTGACTTCGAGTGAATCGCCCACCGAAAGTACGGACGAAACATCCTTGACCTTCCCCCAGGCCAGGTCGCTCACGTGCAGCAGCGCATCGACCCCGCCCAGGTCGATAAAGGCTCCGAAGTCACGGAGTTCACGCACTGTCCCCTGGACGACCATCTCCGGCCGCAGCGCCGCAATGCGCTCTTGTTTCTTCTGTTCGCGCTCTTCTTCCAGCAAAACACGGCGGTCCACAATGACATTCTCATCGTCGACATCGAGCTGTGAGATACGGCAGCGAATCTCTTGGCCAACAAGCTTTGCGAGTTCCGCCGTTTCGCGGACTCCGCTCCTGGAAGCAGGCAGAAAAGCGCGAACTCCGATATCAACCGACAAGCCGCCCTTGATGACCTCGGTGACCTTTCCGGCAATCGCCGAGCCGTTTTCGAAGGCCATCTCGAACTGCTCCCAGTTCTTGGGACGTTCGGCGATGACGCGCGAAAGTGTCAGGTAGCCGTCCGCCGAGCGGCCCGTGATACTGACTTCGACTGAGTCGCCGATCTGCAGCTCAACATTACCGTCGACGTCGTTAGCTGCATCCAGCGGAAGGAACGCCTCCGACTTACGGCTGATATCGACGAAGAACCCATCATCACGAACCGTAACGACCTCGCCCGTCAGGACGCCGCCGGCCGAAGCCGCGGGCTTGTCTTGGCCTTGTTCGAACTCCTCCAACAGGTCAGAGAAGGACGGCTCGTCCGGCGCCTCATGCAGTTCTGCCGGGTGGGCGGCGGGGTCGAATTCGTCCGACGGCCGCGGCAGGGCGGGGACGGTAGCGGGCGCTTGGGGGCTCGGGCCAGCAGACTGAGCCGCTTGTTTGGATTCTAGGGAGTCACTCATGGGAGCTGCTGCGATTCGACTTTATTGTCCCACAAGCAGGCGGAACTGAAGGAACCGAGCCGGGTTCACTGCGCCCGGCGCCGCACAAGGTCGCGGCTGGCGGAATCCATCGCTAACCGCGGTTCGACTTGAGGTTCCGCTCCGCTTTGAGCCTAAGAATCGATATGAAGTCGGCAGTGTTGACGATGGTCTCGTATTCCGCTTGCTCGTTATCGCTGAGGAGACCTGCGTTCGCTCGCTCCGCAAGCACACTGATCCGCTCCTGCACCAGCGGCGCGACGCGAAATTCGATCACACGGCGCGCGGACTCCTCGTCGAGACAAGTGCTCAGCGGGTCAAGCAAGTCGTCCAGCACGCCCTTGGCGGATAGTTCGTTCACGCCATCACATTACCACGACGCCCCGGCGAGATCTCTCGAAACTGCTGAAGTCCGAGCTGGAGTATCTGCAATACCGTCCACTTAGAGCCTTTCAGTCGCGGATAGAGCTTTTGAGCCGCGAAGCGGCGCCGGATCGTAGCCCATGGGTGGAGCGAAGCGGAACCCTGGGTCCAAAACCCCTCAAGGCCAAAGCCCCGAGGGGGCGCAGGAAAACAAACAGCATGATTCTGACGGCGGATCCAGCCGTCTTGCTCCGAAACAAATACAATGACTTGGGCGAGCGAAACCATTCAAGTCGACAGTATTGGGGCTAGCCGGGCGAGCGGCAATCAGCGTCTCTTCAGCGTCTCGCCTTTCTTGAGCAAGCTGGGGCGCTTGCGCTTGGGTTTCTTCTTTTCCTCGGTCTGGCGGGCAGCGCTGACTTTTTCTTTCAGTTCGGGAGTCATCGACACTTCCCTTTTCGCCTCGTCCCGTTCGTCGGCTGCCTGCACTTCGGCTGTGCGGATGCCGAGATCCATCTCCGACAACTCAATGCTGTCCGCCGTGATCTCGATAGCGTCTTGGAGGACGAACTCGTACCGAGAATGGTCTTGTTGGGGATTGTCCGCCATGGCTTGGAGGGCCACCAAAAATTCCTGCTCCTCCGAGGTCACCTTGGCAATCGATGGCGTAAGGTCCCGTCTCATATCCAGGGCGTCGTCAATCACCACATCGATCGTTTCGATGATCCGGCCGTACTGTTCCAAATTGCGATGGATTTGCGCCGAACGGCCCGGCTTCTGCTTGGCCAACTGCTGGCGTACTAGCTCGATTCTCAGCTTGGCGAAGTGCAAGTAGCGTTCGATCCGCATGTTGGGCTTTTGGGCTTCTCGAATGAGATCGATCTCATGGTCAGTGAGAAACTCCTTGCGAGCGCCAATATACTCCTGAGCCGGCAGGAGGATCACCTGTAACGTGAAGGTCACCCTCAGGGCCAGGCGCCAGAGTCCGCGTCTTGTTCTCATGCCTGCCTCACTTTTTCTTCGTCATGATCGCCAGCAACAACTGGTCGTTGATTGCGGACACTCGAGCCATGACGGATTCAACGACTTCTCGTTCATCGTAGTTCAAATCGCGCGACAAGCCCTGCAACTGCTTGACCAGATTCCGCGTCTGAATCTCGGCGCGCTTAAAGTGTTTCGGCTTCTTGCGGGCATTCTTGCCAGTTGCCGACAGAGCCTGGTGAGCCAACTCGACGGCCTCCTGGATCTGCATCAAAAGCTGGATGCCGCGTTGCGGATCGCTTTGCTCATAGGTTTTGAGCACGGGCTTCACGCTGGCTTTGGCAAAGTCCAGCGCCCACCGTGCCCGGCGTTCGAGGTTTGGTTCAGCCTTAATCGACTCAAGATCCGCCGCTGGCCCGGCCCCCGGCGCAAGACGGAGTCCTGCCAGGCACAACACGACGGACAACAAGACAGGCGAAAGCCTGGGCATCAGCGTTTTCGGAGAACCTTCTCGATCACCTTCAAGCGCTCCTTCGACTTCCACTCTTCATCGGACATGCCGGCGTTCATCGCCAGGAAGTTCTGGTAGCTTGCTTGAGCTTCTTTGTACATTTGCAGCTTGTCTTCGATGATAGCCTGCAAGTACACCTGAGCCGGCTTGGGCGGAGCGATCTGAGAGGATTGCTCGAGCGCTTTCAGGGCGCCGCCAAAGTTTTCCACCTTGTAAAGACTGAAGGCAAGACCGTTCCATGCTTCCGACAAAGCGGCGTCTTGTTCCAGGGTGACAAGGTAATTCCTGGCGGCGTCCTCGAACTGCTGCGCGTGCAGCAGGCCGTTGGCGTAGCGCAGCCGCAGTTCCGCGTTTGAGGGGCTGGCGTTTGCCGCCTGGCGCCAAAGGTGTAAAGCTTTTTCAGGCTGGTCGCTCAGTGAATAGGCTTGCGCCAGAGCCGCGAGGTTAGCCGCACTCGGCTGCCGTTTGACAGCGGCCTCAAAAATCTCGGCGGCCTCCGCATAGCTCTGCCGCTCCATCAAGAGCATGCCGATGCGTTCCCGCACGGCGATCGCATCGGGGTGGAGCCGCAAGTAGCTTTGATAGATGGAGAGAGCCTGCTCAGTGTGTTTGCTCTTCTCGAGCAGTTCAGCCAGCTCGAGCCTCATTTCAGACAGTTGCGGGTCGAGTTCAGCGGCCTTTTGGTAGTGCGGCGCCGCTGCGCCGAGTCGTCCGGCTCGAGCGTATGATTGGCCGAGCCCCAGAGAAGCCTCAGCCGAGCTGGGATTCAGCCGGACCGCCTGCTCATACGGTTCGATTGCGCCCTTGGGGTCGCCTGAATTCAGCAGTGCGTGCGCGTAGTAGAGCTGCGGCGCGAAATCTTCGGGCCGCGCCTCGGCAACCACCTGAAAATGCGGAGCAGCCTCGGCGGTCCGTTCCTCGCCCATCAACAGGATCCCCAGATTCATGCGCGCCGAGACGAGGCCGGGCTTGATGCCGGCAACTTTCTGGTAGTGCTCGATCGCTTTTGTGGTTTGCTTGAGTTCCGAGTAAGCGAAAGCCAGGTTGAAGCGAACCTCGACGTTTTCGGGATCCTCGGCCACCACTTTCTCCAGCAGTTCGGCCGCTTGCGCGTAATCTTCCCGCTCCAGCGCCTCGACCGCGTCTTTGAGCTCGTTCGCCGGTGCAACCGCAAGCATCATGGCGACAGCCAAACAAACCCGAATCATATTGACATTCTAGCAGCGGATTTTTAGCATTCCAGCACCGCGGGTTGGGAAGCATACGCCTCCGGGCCGACGTCGTGTTGGGCCTCCAGGCCCAACGTCTGGAGTTTCTACATTTCGAGGGCTTGATGTTTTGTCGAGGAGCAGGTTTCTTGCTTTCTCCGTTGCTGGCTCTCAGGCCGTGATCATGTCTAGATAAAGTCAGTCGGTCTATTTTATTGTTGACAGACCGACTGAAGTGTGTCATTCTAACTCTGGAACCTCCCTGGCCCCACTCAGCATGGACTCCGAACTCAAAGATCTTATCCTCGATACTATCGAATCCTCCCTCGACGCTCAGCTTCGCGCTGTCCGCCGACTCCGCAAAGATCCTCCCCCGGCTCCCTCCAGCCCGCCTTCCCGTCTGTCTCAGGTTAATATGGCATTTGACATACTTAAAAAGGCCCGCAGCCCTCTCCACGTCTCCGATCTGATCGACCGCATCCATTCCCACTTCGGCGTAGCCGTCGACCGCGAAAGCCTCGTCTCCTCCTTGTCGAAGAAAATCGCTCGCGGCGACCGCTTCGTCCGCACCGGAAAGAACACGTTTGGCTTACGAAAACCATCTTCGGAACCAGCTTCAGAAAAGGAGTCCCCATGACACTGTTAGAGAACTTCACCGCGATCACCTCCCGCTGGCGAGGGACGTTTCCCCAGCGGCGCACGCATCTCCGCGCCCAGCGCCAGGCGCTGGGTTCGCTGGTCTGTCTGGGACGGGACGCGCCGACCACGGCCTCGACGCGCATCATCTGGACCAACGGCGGCTCGCAGCGCAGCTGGAGCGCCGAGTATTTCCTGCATTCGCGCTGCCAGTGGCAGCCGCAACAGTTGTTTCAGCCCATTGCGGAAAGCGCTTTGGCGTGGTGCCGGGGACCTCTGATCGGCGTCGCCGTCGATGACACTCGTCTGCACAAAACCGGCCGCTCGATCGAACAGGCCTGCTACCAGCGCGATCCCATGTCGCCCCCGTTTCATTGCAATCTGATGCTGGGATTGCGCTTCTTGCAAGCCTCGCTGCTGCTGCCGCTCGAGCAGCAGGGAGTTGACGCGCGTGCGCTGCCGATCCGCTTTCAAGACGCTCCGGCGGTGAAAAAGCCCGGCCGCCGGGCCGACGCCGAGCAGCGCCAGCAATACCGCGAACAAGTCAAGCAGCACAATCTTTCGCGGCGCTTCGTCGAGATGATGGGGGAGTTGCGGCAGAGTTTGGATGAAGCCGGGGCGCGCCGCCAGACGATGGTGCTGGCCGCCGACGGCAGCTTTTGCAACCGCACAGTTTTTACGGCCCCGCGCGAGCGCAGCGAGATCATCGCCCGCGCCCGCAAGGACGCGCGGCTGTGCTGGAGGGCGCCGGCCGGGGGGCGGCGTTTTTACGGAGTCGAGAAGTTCACGCCCGAGCAAATGCGTCAAGACGGCAAGGTAAAGTGGCAAAGGGCCAGGATTTTCTACGGTGGCCGGTGGCGCAAGATCCGCTACAAACAGCTGCGCGGGGTGCTTTGGCAGGGCGGAGCGCGGCGCCAGCCGTTGCGCTTGTTCGTGGTGGCGCCGACGGCGTATCGCAAGCGCAAAAGCGGCCGCTTGTACTATCGGCGTCCGGCGTACTTGCTGACCAGCGACCTCGACAGCAGCGCGAAAGCCCTGTTGCAGATCTACTTCAACCGCTGGCAGATCGAAGTCAACCACCGCGAGGAGAAGGACACGCTGGGAGTCGGCCAGGCACAGTTGTGGAACGGGGTGGCGGTACCGAAACAGCCGGTTTTGGCGGTGGCGGCCTACAGCGCTTTGCTGCTGGCTTCGCTCCAGAGCTACGGAGCGAAGCGAGGAGAGCAGTACGCGCCGCTGCCGAAGTGGCGACGGGACGCCAAGCGGCCTTCTTGCCTGGATCTGATCACGCTGTTGCGCAAAGAAATGGCCGAACACCCCGAAATACTGGCCCCGCTGGGCCTCCATCCCAGCTATCAAGGCTTCACCGCCGCTGCCGCAGCCTGAAAAATGTAGAAACTCCAGGTGTTGGGCCTCCAGGCCCAACATACGCTACCTTGGAAGTCCAGGGAGACTCAGCATCCAGTTAGAACCCTAGAACAGCGCCGCAAGCGCGGTAGAATTCGTTATGCCCTCGTTTCCCTGCGACCCTCGGCACGCTTCCGCACTTGCGGCAGTCGTGCTCCTTTGTTACTCCTGTGCCTCAGCCCCGCCCGAATCGCCGCTACCCTGCAACGCGCCGCTCGATTGACGCCAGGATGCCGCGGCCGAACCCCAACTACGATCCCGCCCGAGCCAAGGAAAAAGGGCCCGCGCCAGCACCCGCGACGAGCGATTGAAAGACAGCCGGCGCGGCGCGGCGCGGCGATGAGGAATTGCGGGTGGTTGGTGGCGCGCATGGTGCGAAGACCGGTTAGAATGGTCGCAGGCCGCGAAGGAGGTCTCTATGATGTCTCTCACCCGCCGGTCACTACTCAAGAAATCCGCCGCCGGGCTCGCCGGACTCCGTGTTGCACCCGCATTCAGCGCGGCCCGGCGCAACCCGAACGAAACCTTCCGTGTCGCCTGCATGGGCGTTCGGGGGCGCGGGCGCACTCTTCTTTACGACTTTGCTGAATTGCCGGAGGTCGAAGTCGCGACCATCTGCGACGTGGACACGCGCTTGTTCGACGAACGCCGCAAAGCCGTTGAACAGCGCCAGGGAAAGGCGCCGCGGCTCGAAACTGATTTCCGCCGTCTGCTCGACGACAAATCGATCGACGCGATCGTCATAGGAACGCCGACCCATTGGCATGCGATTCCAACAATTCTGGCTTGCCAGGCCGGCAAGCACGTCTACGTCGAGAAACCGGCTGGCCACAACATTCGCGAGGGCCAGGCCATGCTGGCCGCCGCCCGCAAATACAACCGGGTGGTTCAGGTGGGAATCCAGTCACGCAGCGGCCGCAACTACGAAGAAGCATGTGACTACATCCGCACGGGCGTGCTCGGCAAGGTGATGTTCGCCAAAGGCTGGGAAAGCGCCAAGCAGCGCGGCATCGGCCACCCGCCCGACGAGAAGGTCCCCGCCGGCGTCGACTATGACATGTGGCTGGGCCCCGCGCCCGAGCGCCCGTTCAACATCAATCGCTTCCATGGCAAGTGGCGCTGGTTCTTCGATTATGGCGCGGGCGATCTCGCCAACGACGGCATCCATCGCCTGGACTACGCGCGGCGCGGGCTCGAAGCCGGCTTCGCCGCGCAAGGGAAAAAACTGCCCGAGTGGCCCAAAGCCGTTTCCACGAGCGGAGGCAAATACTACTTCAACGACGCCCAGGAGTGGCCCGACACGCTGATCGTCAACTACGACTACCCGGGCGCCACGCTGATGTACGAGATGCGCATTTGGTCCCAGCCGCCGCTGGAGGGCCACGCCGAAGGCGCCGCCGTCTTTGGAGAAAATGGCTACGTCATCATCGGCAACGGCTCCTGGAGCGCCTACGGCCCGAAAGGCGAACTCGTCAAGTCGGGCGCCAGCACGAAAGCGGACGACGATGTCCGCCACAAGGGCGATTTTCTCAAATGCATCCGCGACGGCGGCCGCCCGGTCTGCGACATTGCCGTCGGACACGTTGCCTCGGGTCTGGTCCACATGGGCAACATCGCCTGGCGCGTCGACCGAAAACTGCACTTCGACGCTGCGTCAGAGCGGTTCATCAGCGACCAGCAAGCGAACAGCTTCCTCGGCCGGACATATCGCGACCGCTGGCCGCTGCCCACGGTGTAAGGGCTCTTGATCGGCCGGCTCGGATCACAACCAAAGGACGCGCGCCCCGAACATTGGGGGCGGAAAGCTCAGTCAATTTGAACAAGCCCGACATTCTCCGTCTCGCGCGCCGCCAGCTCGCCGACTATGACGCCCATCGCCCCGGGCTCGTTTTCCAAGAACACAATGGTTTTCTGACGGTTCCCGAAGCCTACTCCCTTCAGATCGAGTTCGCTCGCCTGCGGCAAGCCCGCGGCGAAGAACTGGCGGGCTACAAAATCGGCTGTCTGAGCGCCACCGTTCGGCGCCAATTCGGTCTCAATCAAGCCTCTACCCTTATGAGCCCAACCTGCCTAAAACCGTTTCCAGCGAGCAACTCCCCACCCACCCCGCTTCCAAACGTTTCAACAAATTTTGTTGTTCTTAATCTCCCCAAGGAGGCCCTGTAATTTTTTTAGAAATTTTCCAGATCCCCACCCACCCCGCTTCCAAACGTTTCGCCTTAATCTCCCCAAGGACGTACATTTTTTTAGAAATTTTCCAGATCTGTTGATTTCTAAGATCCATCTCTGCTATCGTTACGTGCCATGCCCTGCGTCGCCGTGTCCTCCCATGCCACGCCATATTCGGTGGTATCATGTGGGGTCATATGGCACGCCAGCCACAATCCACTAAATACCCCATTTCGGTGTATCATGTCATATGGGGTACTCTGCCATCAACCGCTCCAAGTACCACGTCTGCATGAATTGCCAGTCCGTCGTGGCGATACGTCCAGACCATTGGAGCGTGTGCACTGAGGACGAGGCCAGAGAGAGCGGCATGCAGCCCTGCGGCAATTGCCGGGCCGCCATAGCCAACGAAAGGCCTTGCAAGCCAATTCAGAAACAGAAAAATTGACCCCGCCGTGGCCCCCGCAAAGTCCAAAGGACGCGTTTTACATAAGAGAGGCTGGCTCGCCAAGAACTAGCAGAGGAGGCAACATGTTAGACAGAGTATGCTCCTTTCCAACCCCCGTCACCGGGTTGCCCCCCTTAGCCGTCTAACCATACTGGCTATGGGTAGTACGAGGTATCTGAGGGACAATTCGCGGCAATCCCCAATGGGCGTTCCGCGAATCTCCTATTACAACAGAGCCATTGAACTCCGATTGTGCTTGTTAGTGAGGCCGTTTTCGGCTCCACCAACGACACGACGCCGGGTACCTGGAAGTTCTTCAGGTGCTGGCGACACAAGCAGCAGGAGGTAGTCAATGGCCACACAACAGCGGCGCGACTCCCATGAACTTCGTGCAGAGTCAGCTTTCGGGAACAGCGGATGCCCATCCCCGGTGAGGGAAGTCCCGAAACCACCTCGCGGCGTGAAAAACACCTGGAGAAACCCTCTCGTGACAGACTTCTGGCGGAACCTCATTAGCACAGTTGTGGTAGGGTACGCTCTCTGGATCGGCGCGACTCTGTGGAACATGCAGTCAACCCTTGTTGCGTTACGGACGACGTCCACAACAACCGAGCGGACTGTTCAAGGGATTGACCTGCAGCTCCGGAACACGACAAGCACAGTAAACCAGGGCTTTTCTGATGTCGTTGATCTTATCTCGGACCTTCACCCGTCCCCAGAGGACCAGAATATCATCCGCTCGATCCGTACCAGAATCCGCGACCGTACCGCTAGAGCAACAAGAGTCGCGGCCTTCACATCACCTCTCGTGGAGACCGCGCTCTACAAACAGAGTGAGTATGTTGACGGGGCCATAGCATTGACTTTGAAGTCTCCCGTAGACCATGGCCGAACCGTTTTTATACGGGCTGCGACCAGCGGTGAGGTCGTTAAGTGTGAGAAGGGTAGTGATCCATCTGGACCTGCCCCCTGGGGTGAGACAAATAGTTTAGACACAGTTGACCGTTCGCTGGTTTTTGCTGGCCAGCGGCGGCCCTTTGCTTCATAATAGCTCCCGGTTGGTGAAGCGGAGGCGGGCTCTGCGGGAGCGCAACCCGCCAAGGAATAACCAACTGGAAACTCATCGAGACGATGGGCCGGGGCGTGAAGCCGTCCGCTTCGCGCCCCACTCCTGCACAAACCCAGTCCATCGGATCGAAAGATTTCCCCATGCCTCAGAAAACTCCTTCCGCCACTGCCGCCGAATCCGCTGGCGGCGCTCCCAGCTTCTGCTCGAACTCCGCCGGCGGACAATAGCCCAGCGCTGAATGCAAGCGCTTCTCGTTGTACACCTTCTCGAGAAAGCGTCCGATCGATGCGCGCGCTTCGGCCAGGTCGCGGTACTCCGAGCGGTAGACCTCCTCGTACTTCAGCGTCTTCATGAAAGACTCCGCTTTGGCATTGTCGTAGGGGTTGGCTTTGCGGCTCATGCTGATGGTGATTTCGTGCTGCTTCAATAAGTCGACGTAGCCGTTGGCGGCATACTGCACGCCGCGGTCGGAGTGATGCGCCAGCCCGGCACCCGGCCGCCGCTGATTGAGTGCCATCCGTAACGCGGCGATCGTCAGCTTCCCTTCCAGCGTGTCCTCCAGCGCCCAGCCGACCACCCGCCGCGAGTAAGCATCTAGAATCACCGCCAGGTAAACGAACTCCCAGGCCAGCCGGATATAGGTGATATCAGCCACCCAGAGCTGGTCCAAACCGCTCAGGACGATCTCACGGGCCAGATTGGGATAGACGGTCAACCCGTGACGCGAGTCGGTGGTCAGCACGAATTTCCGCCGCCGCAAACACAGCAGGTTGTCCTCCCGCAGAATGCGCTGCACCTTCTTGGGATTGATGACCCAGCCGCGGCGCCGCAACTCGGCGGTGATGCGTGGCCGCCCGTAGCTGGAGAACTCCAGCGCGATGCGCTGGATGGTGTCACGCAGTTCCAGGTCCGCATCGGGCCCCTGCTTCTCAGGCTGCCAGCGGTAGAAGCTGGCGCGCGGCAGCTCCGCCAGCTGACACATTCGCTGGACGCTCATCGGCGGCGGCTCCTGGACTTGTTGCCGGATCTGGTGGCCGACAGCGGTTTTCCAGTCGAGGCCTGCAGCTTCCGCTGTTGTTCGATGCGCTGCAAGCACCGCTTTAAAAAATCGATCTCCATGGCCTGGCGGCCGACCTTGCGCTCCAGCTCCGCCGTGCGCGTTTCTTCCCAGCGGCGTTTGCCTTCACCGGGGAAGGCGTTGCCGGGACCTTGGCGAAACTCTCGCCGCCAGCGGTGCAGCAGGTTGGGATTGATCTCAAAGACCCGGCTGACCTCGGCCGCCGAGGCGCCCTGCTGCAGCCGTTCCACTGCCGACAACTTGAATTCTTGTGTGAATTTCCGTCGAGACAAACTCATCACTCATCCTCCGTTCACTGGATTTTGAGTCTAAACTGGTTGTCTCACTTTTGGGGGCAAGTCCAATCCGATCTGAGCAGTGAAGCCGAGGAGTTCTGGGTCGTACACCTCTTGGAGCCCGTTTCTGGCTACACCACCTTCTACGGTCGCCTCTCCGAGGTTAAAGTGAAGCTCGGTAGCACAGTAGAAGAAGGACAACCCATCGGCGTCGCTCGCGCGACCTCCCCGATTTGCTTGAGATTTGGGGTAATCCGGCCAGGCAGCGACAAAATTTCAGATCCCCGGGCCTTTCTGCCATCCATGGAGCCAATCAGAAAGCTATCACTCATTGAGTTCCTCTGGCCGTTTTAGGGCCACTTTTAGAAGCTTGAGACCCCCGCAAGAGTGTGTTTCCAAGCTTTCTTTTTCCCTCGTTACCCCCTTAACACCCCCTGCCCCTGCTGTACAATTGGGGTAACATGAAAGGCGTTATGTTCTTGCCTCGGGTCTGGTCCACATGGGCAACATCGCCTGGCGCGTCGACCGAAAACTGCACTTCGACGCTGCGTCGGAGCGGTTCATCAGCGACCAGGAAGCGAACAGCTTCCTCGGCCGGACATATCGCGACCGCTGGCCGCTGCCCACGGTGTAAGGGCTCTTGATCGGCCGGCTCGGATCACAACCAAAGGACGCGCGCCCCGAACATTGGGGGCGGAAAGCTCAGTCAATTTGAACAAGCCCGACATTCTCCGTCTCGCGCGCCGCCAGCTCGCCGACTATGACGCCCATCGCCCCGGGCTCGTTTTCCAAGAACACAATGGGGCGCCGAACGGTGGCGTTCAGACAGCCGATTTTGTAGCCCGCCAGTTCTTCGCCGCGGGCTTGCCGCAGGCGAGCGAACTCGATCTGAAGGGAGTAGGCTTCGGGAACCGTCCCCAATTCGGTCTCAATCAAGCCGTCTTCGGCCACCTTTACACCACGGAAATCCACGCGGACGGAACGACCCTGGATGCGTCTCGGTTCGATGGCCTCGCCATCGAAGGGGAATTCGCGGTCCGGCTCGGCGCCGGCATCCCCGATCCCGCGAGTCTTCAGCAAGCACCACAAGAATTCGTGGCGTCGGTCTTCCCCGTCATCGAGTTGCACAACTATGTGTTTCGTGGAAAGAACAAAAGCGCCCAGGAGTTGATCGGGAACAACGCTCTCAACGCCGGAGCCGTGATTCCGAATGACGAACCGGCGCTAGCTGAGCCAGAACAGCTTCTCACGGAAACGATCCGCGTCCATCTCAATGACGAACTCCTCGGGACCTGCCAACTCAACTCGGGCCGAAACCGAACAACGCCACGACCCTGGACCAACACTACGAACGACTTCAAGTTGGCATCCAAGGGCTGTTCGCTGAAATCGGCATCGCCGCGTGAAGACATAGATCGACAAGATGTCGATGTGGGATACTAAACGCCTAAGGTGAATTGAGTGTCGCCCTTGACTGCCCTTGACAGCGTGGATTGATCGGCGTAGGCTGTTCGCTAGGGTTCGCGCGTCTAGTTCTTATAAGCGCTCCCGGCGGTGCAAAACCGTCTTTGGCGCGCGCGTGGAGTTGATTGGCGGCAAGGGTTCTCCATTCAGCTTCTCGACTCAACGGTTTTTGACTCAACAGGGAGGATGGAATCCATGGCAGAGCAGAACGGCAAGGTCGACCGGCGGACGCTCCTCAAGATGATGGGCGCGGCCGGTGCGTCGGCGACGGTGATTTCCACGTGCGGGACATCGGCCGAAATCAGCGGCCAGGGGCTGACCGGAGCAAAGTTTGACAAGAGCGTCCAGCTCGCTACGGCCGGTCCCGGCGGGGACAAGAATTGGCAGCCGGGATACGCGCTTAAGTTTCTGCCCCCGGAAGACATTCCCACGAGCGGGAAGGCGTCGGACACGCTGGCCGGCGCGCCCAAGGAGAAACTGCTGAACTTCTACCGGCTCATGAGCACGAGCCGCAAGTGGGAAACGACAATGAAGGACCTGTTTCTCGCGGGTGAGGACGGCCTCTACGGTGCATTCCACACCTATGTCGGCGAGGAAGCGATAGCAGTCGGCGTGATGGGCGCGCTCAATGACGACGACTACATCGCCAGCACTCACCGGGGCCACGGACACTTGATCGCCAAAGGCGGCGATCTGAACAAGATGTCCGCCGAGATCTTCTTCAAGGAGACCGGCTACAACAAGGGTTACGGCGGCTCCATGCATATCACCGACATGTCGAAAGGCATCATGGGCATGAACGGCATCGTGGGGGCCAGCTTCTACATGGCGGCGGGCGCGGCATTGCGCGGAATGGTGCGCGGAACGAAGCAAGTCGGCGTGGCGTTCTTCGGTGACGGCGCGGCTGCCTCGCCTTATTACTTCAGCGCCGTGCGGAGCTGCAAGAACCAGAACATCCCGGTGATCTTCGTCAACGAGAACAACTTCCAGTACATGTCCAATCCGGTGGCGAATACGGCGCCGACCAAATACATTTCCGAGTACACCAAAGGCCTGGACATCCCGCACTACACAGTGGACGGGAACGACATCTCGGCCGTCTATGCCGCTACGCAGGAGGCAGTTGACATAGCGCGAGCGGGCAAGGGACCGAGTGTGATCGAAGGGTTGACCTACCGCTGGTACGACCACAGCGGGTTCGCGGGCGCCAGAGCCGGCCAGGACGGGGCGCTCGGCCTTCCGTACCGCACGGACGAAGAGGTTCGCGCCTGGATGACGAGGGACCCCATCGCCCGCTACAAGCGCTGGCTGCTGGCGCAGGATCTTGCCGCCGAAGAGGAATTGTCGGAAATCGAGTCGGCCGCCCAGGCGGCGGTCGATGCCTCGGTCGAATTCGCGCGCCAGGGCAGACACCCTGACCCCGAGGCAGGGGTGATGCACACCCAGGTGGAGGGTCCGGTGATGGCAACCCAGTTCTATAACCGCCGGAACGTCGTGAATACCTAAGGACAAGGGAGAAAACTACCATGGCCAAGAAATCGTACAATTACGCACAACTCGAAGCCGTTGCACAGGAGATGCGGGCCAATCCAGACATGGTCTTCTTCTATGAATACCAGCGGCCGGTGACGACGTCGCCGACCGGAGAGGTGCTCGACCTTGTCAGGGAATTCGGTGAACTTCGCACTTCCGGCCGCGGCTGGCCGATCGATGAGACCTGGATTGTCGGCGCTGCGATTGGCGCTGCAACGGCGGGGTCAAAGGCGATTGCCCGGCTGCCGTCGATGGCACAGATTTTCGCTTTGGAGTACGTCTACAACCAGGCCGGCAAGCTGCGTGCGATGACGGGCGGCCAGGCGAGTATGCCTTTTGTCTTGTGGGTGGATGGCGCCGGCCGGCGGCGTGGCAGCGCCGGGCAGCACACCGATGTGGGCGCCGAGGCTCTCTACGTGAATCTCCCGGGCATCAAGGTCGTCGTTCCGAGCAATGCCTACGACGCCAAGGGCCTGTTAATTACCGCGATTCGCGATTCCGATCCGGTGGCCTACATTGACTATCCGGAAGCGAAGTCGGGCGCGCAGCCGGATGTGCCCGACGAGGCTTACGAGATTCCCTTCGGCAAAGCGGCTGTAAGGCAGAAAGGCCGCCACCTTACTCTCGTAGCCTGGTCGCCGGCTACGGTTGACGTACAAAAGGCATTACCGCAACTCAAAGCGGCAGGTATCAGCGTCGAGTACATCGATCCGCGGTCACTGAAGCCCCTCGACCTGGAGACTTTGGTCGCCTCGGTCCGCAAGACGCGGCGGCTGCTGGTCGTCGAGCACGGCCACTACACCGGCGGCTTCAGCTCGCACGTGATCGCCGAGGTGGTGCAGGAGGTTCCGGGTATCAAGGCGCGCAAGCTCGCCTTCCCGGATGTCCCTGGTCCGGGCGCGGCTGGAATGATGGCATGGTTGCGTCCCGATGCTCCGAAGATCGTGGATGCCGCCCAGCAGTTGATGAGGGCGTGACTCGGGAGCCAGATTCAGAGCCCGGAACGCAAGTGACGGGGCCGCGGCGCGTAGCATCCGAGAGCGGACACGCTCTCCTGTTTTGGTTACGGCTGATCCGCGTTACGCTAGGAACACGAACCTTTCCGCCGCCGGGCCTCCGCCGGGCCGGGTAGTCCCCACTGAGGCCGTTTTTTGACATACCCCCGCTGATTCAGCATGCCCCAAGAGCAAACAACACCCCCATCCTGTCCCAAGTGCCACGAAACATTGGCTCCCAAAACAGTCAGGACGACTATTTGGCGGGAGGACCGGGTGGCGATTGTCGAAGACATTCCGGCTCATGTGTGCGGCTCTTGCATGGAGCAGTTCTACGACGACGACGTCAGTGATGCACTGCGCGGGCTGGTCGAAGAGGGCTTTCCCGCGGAAGCAGCCCAGAGAGAAATACTTGTCCCTGTGTTCTCGCTGGAGGGACGCATTCGAACGAGGAAGGCCTTGCCCGAGGACTCTTATGTGGACTAATGACGGCCGGAACGGACCGTGCGCCGAACCGCGGAAAGAAAGCCGAAAAACGTCCGGCGCCCGGCCTTGGGGAGGAATGCTCTCGACGTGGCTCTTGGTTGTTGCCATCATCGCCGGAGCGCTGCTGGTGCGATGTGGCGACGCCGGCTCGCCCCAGAGTGAAATTGTCGAGCCCGTAACATCATCATCCGAATCTGCCGCCACACAGGCCGCATCGCCCGAGCCGGCGACCATCGGCGACCTCTTCCCGGAGGGTCTGGGGCGACAGCTTGTCCTCGACACCTGCGGTGTTTGTCACGCTGTCGCGTGCAGTGCGATCGGGCAACGACCGGCGGCGCGCTGGGACAACCTGAAGGAGGATCACCGGGACAAGGCGTCAAGCTTGAGCGACGAAGATCTGGAGACCCTCTTTGCATACCTAAAAGAGCACTTTAGCGACAGCAAACCCGAGCCCAGAGTTCCCCCGCATTTCTTGGAAGGAGGCTGCACGCCGTTCTAGTCCGGTTTCAGCCCGGTTCAGGCGCGGCGCCCGCGGGGCGAATGCAGCCAAGCGACCGCGCACGGCGGTTAGCGTGAGTCATGATATCCCGGTCCAAGAAAGCGAATCCCTTCACACCTCTGGTTGCGCCCGTTTTCATCTTTTGCCTGGCCTGCGGCGGGCCGGCCCCCTCCGGCGAGCAACCGTCCAAAGAACCGGTTGCCGCAAGTTACGCCCCGGTCAGAGTCGACCTCGACGCAATCTTTCCGCCGGGACCCGGCCGCGACCTGCTTCTCAACAATTGCCAGACCTGCCACGTCTGGGTTCCCATCGTCATCTTGCAGATGGGTCAGAATGCCTGGCGCCGCAATGGCCTGGAGCACCGGGACCGCGTGGAAGCGCTCAGCGACGAGGAATTCAAGGTCCTCTACGACTATCTGTCGTCCACCTTCACGCCAGACCGCCCCGTGCCAACGCTGCCGCCAGGCCTGCTCGAGGCGTGGACGACGTATTGACCAGCATCGGCGGCGTGGCCGTAAGTACTGCCCGGGCAGGGAGCGGTCGAACCCGAGCAACCCCGCCGAGCTGCATTGCTTTCGCGGCGAGGCTTCCGATCTAGGAGATTTAATCTCTAGTCCGCTTGGGCCGCTTAGCTCAATCTCCGCCGCCTAGCCGGTTTTAGCCTGGAAGGATCGCTTTGCCAGCTCTTGTGCAATTGCTTTATTCTTGAGATAGGACCGTGTCGTTGAGGGGTTTCCTATTCCGTTGTCATTATTCATGATGCTGGAAGCCGGCAGATGAAGCTCGCTTTCGCACTGCGTCGGCTGTTCAGTGGCTCCCACCGCGTTGCTCTTCCTCTTGCTGTGTTCCTGCTTGGCGCCTCGCTTGTTTCCGCGCAAACGGCAACCGGCCGTATTTCAGGAACCGTTCTCGACCCCACGGGAGCGGCGGTTCAAGACGCGCTGATCACCATCCGCAGCGAGTCCTCGGGGGCGAGTTTTTCAGCGCTAACGAGCAGCGCCGGGGGATTCACGGCGATTGATCTGCCCGCGGGCTACTATGCGGTCGAAGTAGAAGTGCCGGGATTCCGGCGGCACCTGGTCCAAAGCATCAAAGTCGATGTTGCCACGGAAGCCTCCCTGCCGCCGATTCGCTTGGAGATTGGGGAGATTACCTCTGTCGTCGAGGTCGAGGGTGGCGTGTCCCAGGTGCAAACGACCACCGCGGAGCTGACCTCGACGGTGACGAGTGGCCAAATCGCTGACCTACCGCTGATCAACCGTGATCCACTGGGTTTGATTCACCTGCAGGCGGGCGTGGTGTCCGCCGGCAGGGCCGCGACGGCGATCAACGGCCAGCGTACGTCCTTCAGCAACGTCACGCTGGACGGCATCAACATCCAGGACAATTACATCCGCGGCAACGGCCTGGACTTTCTGCCCAGTCGGACCTTGCTGGATCAAGTTGCCGAGTTCACGATTACTACACAGAATGCCAACGCGGCCGTCAGCGGCGGCTCTTCGCATGTGAGCTTTACCACGCCGTCGGGCGGCACTGAATACCACGGCAGCCTCTATTGGCACAATCGCAACTCGGCCCTTTCGGCGGGCGAGTGGTTCAGCAATCGCCAAGGCTTGCCCAAGCCGTTTTTGAACCAGAACCAGGTGGGCGGCTCGCTCGGCGGGCCAATCATCAAGAACAGGCTGTTTTTCTATACAAACTACGAAGCGTTTCGTAAGCGGTCCGAGACACTGGGGAACACGCGCATCCTGACAGCTGAGGCGCGCCGAGGGATTTTCCGTTATTTTGACCGAAACGAGAACCTGCAACAGGTGAATGTGTTGCGCATGCAGGCCCTGGGGGTCGACCCGGCCGCGAAAGCCGTTTTAGATCGGATTCCCGGCCCCGATCAGATCAACAATTTTGACGTCGGTGACAGCGACCGTGACCAACTGCGCAACACCGCAGGCTATCGTTTTCTCGTGCAGAATGATGGGGACCGTGACGCCACGACGAACCGGCTTGACTACGTCATCTCCGACGAGCACTTGGTTAGCGGTACGTATAAATACAGCCGCGAAGAAGGTGACAGGCCGGACGCAGGAAATGGCTTCCACCGAGTACCCGTGGTCAAGGACTTTGGCCACTCGAAGCTCGTTTCCGTGGGCTGGCGGTGGAGCCCAAACCCGCGATGGTCCAATGAGCTGCGAGGCGGATTCCATCTTGCCCCTGGCGACTTCCGCACCACCGAGGACCGGGGAGACATGCTGCTCGCTGGTTTCCTCTTCACGAACCCAGTTGTGAACTTCGATCCACAAGGCAGGTACACCGATACGTTCAACTTCATGAACAACACCGTGCACCAGCGCGGCAACCATTCCTTGCGCTTCGGAGTGCAGACGCAGCAGATCCGCGTGGAAACGTTCAACAGCGGCGGAACGCTCCCGACGTTTCTGCTCAATATCGAACCGGACAGCCAGTTTGCTCTGGGGACAAGGTTTTCCCCCGGCCGAATTGATTCGAACGATTTCTTTGCCGCTGAACGTCTACTGGCGACCCTCGGAGGCATCGTCGGCCAGGCAAGACAGACGTTCAACATCACCGACCGTAATTCCGGCTTTGTGCCGCGTTCGGAGTTCCGGCGCCGCTACAGCCTCGATTCCGTGGCCCTCTACTTCCAGGACGGTTGGCGCGTCACACCGCGCTTCACACTAAACCTGGGCCTACGCTGGGAGTACTTTGGGCGGTTCGACGAACGCGACGGGCTGATGCTGAACCCTGTTCCCGGAGCCGGGGGCGTCTTCGACATGTTGCGGTCAGACGCCATCCTCGACTTTGCCGGAGGCGAAGTGGGAAGGCCTCTTTGGGAAGCCGACCTCAACAACTATGCCCCCAACGTCGGAGTCGCATGGGACCTCTTCGGCGACGGCCGCACGGCCATTCGGGCCGGTTACAGCATCAACTACGTCAACGACGAAGTGATGCAGGCGGCACAGAACGCCACTCGTGCAAATGATGGCCTCCAAGGGCCGAGACGAGAGATCAATCTAGACCTTTTCTTGAGCGGGCCGCTGCTTGAGATCGGAGCGCCGGAGTTCAAGGTACCCCGAAACGTCAGCGAGAATCAGGCACTGGATCCCGCTGCGGCGCTTTTCACGATCGATCCGGGCTTGCGCACGCCTTATGTCCAACAGTGGAACTTCGGGATACAGCACGATTTAGGTTGGGACACTATCTTCGAAGTGCGTTACGTCGGCAATAAGGGTACCAAGCTTCTTCGTGCCTTCGACTTTAATCAGGTGGTTCTCCGCGAGAACGGATTTCTCGACGACTTTTTGCGGGCGCGGTCAAACGGATTCCTTGCCGAGGCAGCGGACGAGTTCAACCCCGAGTTCAACCCGTCGATTGCGGGTAGCCAGCCTCTAACGTTCTTTCCGCGGCTGAAAATGGAAGGACTGCTCAGCGACCCGACGTTTCAAAGACTCATCAAGAGAGGCGAGCCGGGGCAGCTCGCATTCCTGTATATATTCAATCGTTTCACCGAGGGGACAGAGGTCGGTTTTCGCCATAATCGCAATGCTCTGGTAACGGACATGCTGACGAACTTTTCAAACAGCAGCTACCACGCGTTGCAGACGGAGGTACGCCGCCGCGCTGCCGAGGGCCTTGTGTTCCAGGCTAACTACAGCTTCTCGAAGGTGCTGACCGACTCCAGCGGCACGCAAGTGCGGTTCGATCCCTTCCTTGACATCGCCCAGCCTGATCTCGAAAGAGCCCGCGCCGAATTTGACCTCAACCACGTTTTCAACCTGAACTTTGTATACGAGCTTCCCTTCGCAGCCCGGCTTCAAAACAAACCTGGGCTGGAAAAGCTCATCGGAGGCTGGACGATCTCATCGATTTTCACGTGGCAGTCGGGAGCGCCGGTGTCGATCCTCTCCGGCCGCGGCACCATCAACCGCGTGGGGCGGGGAGAAAACACGGCGGTCTCCAACCTGACCAGGGAGCAACTCGACGAGATCGTTGGCTTCCGGATGACGTCCGACGGGCCGTTTTTCGTCGCTGAGAGCGCGATCAACCCGCTCGATGGACGAGGCGTGGCACCCGACAGTGGAGAACCGGAACCCTTCCCAGGACAAGTCTTTTTCCACCCAGACTCCGGCGAAGCGGGAACCCTGCAGCGGCGCATGTTCAGCGGCCCTTCCGCGCTGGCGCTTGACTTTGCAGTGAATAAAACGACGCGGCTGACTGAGTCGCAATCGGTACGCTTCGGCGCCAGCTTCTCGAACTTCCTAAATCACCCTACGTTCCTCTCCGGTGATCACATTCTCGACGCCACTCAGTTTGGCCGCGTCACGAGTACCCTGACGGGAGCACGAGTCATCGAGTTGCATTTGCGATATAGCTTCTGAGCCGTGCCCCGCTACCTCACCACCTGGGAATCCAGCGTGCCGCTTTCGATTCTATCCGGCCGCGGAACGTTCTGACCCTGTCAGCCAAGAATCGGCAAGGAACGGACTCGGATGCGCTTGTGTTCTATCACGATCAGGCTGCCGGCGGATCAACTCGCCGGCAAGACTCGGAAGATTAGCTATGAGCAGTTCGGCTTGGCCGTCAGGGCGGCGTGTTACTCCTCGCCGGAATAGAAGAACTGAGGGCAAAGTATGCCCGCTTTCAGCCAACAGAGTCCCAAAGTCTGCGTCAGCCGATACCACCACCCGTTGTTCGGCCGCTGCCCGCTCCAGAATGGAACTGTCGGCTGCCGAGTGCATGTCGTAGTCGCGTGTGTGAACCGCGTCGTATCCTGCCAAGCGTTCGGCCACGATCGGAGACAGGGCGCTATCAATGAAGAATTTCAATCAGGGACCACAAGTGGCAGCTCTCGCTCTCGCAACGCGTCCGCCGCGAACAGCATGGCCTCTCGAATGTCTTCCAGCACCAGATCGGGGTAGGCACGAAGAATCTCATCCCGGGACATGTCTTCGGCGATCATGCCGACGACCGTCGCTGCCGGAATACGCATGCCTCGGATGCATGGCACACCACCCATCTGCGCGGGATTCACAGTGATGCGAGAGAATTTCATACAAGGCCCGGAGATTCGAACGTCAGGGCCTAGACATAACCCTGTACATTCTAAACATAGCACCCATGCCAAGAATCCGGCAGGCTGCTAGATCGCTGGACAGTCACTCCCGGCACTGGCGTCGGCCAGCGCCAAAGCGTGGACTTCCGTCCACGCCTCTGTCCAGCCACGTGAAATCTTCTGCCACAGTCCGCAGTGATTCGGCACAACTCGAGCGGAGCGCGCTGAATCTTACTTCTGTTCGGGCTCTTTGGGCTGTTCCGCCGCCGTTTCGTCGATGATGCCGCCGAACTTGATATCGACGTCGCTCTTGAACTGCTTGTAGTCCTCGTACTTGATGATCATTCTAATCTTCTGATCACCGCTCTTGAAGTGCAGCGTGTCGTCGCCACGCGTGTAGACGGGGAACCAGTACTTGCCGTCCACCTGGTCGCGGTAGGTTTCAAATCGCGGGAACTGCTGGTCGTTCTTTTTCTTGAGGATGCCTTCGGCTTTGCCGTCGGTCTTGACGATCTGGAGGTCCTGCTGGTCGACCCAGATCTGCCCGACGAAATAACGTTCGCCCTTGATCATTTGCTTCGGCTTCACCGAAAAAACGTAGGTGTCGATTTCGTCCACGCGCTGGGGCCCGAGATAGCGGACATTGTAGTTGGGGAGGTCCTTGTTGGTCATCACGAAGGGCTGCACGGAGCGGATGTCCTCGAGGTCTTCCGGCGTCATGATGATATTTTTGAGGGTCGGCACGGGAGCGTAGGTGACGCGCTCGGTTCGATCGCCTTTGGCTCCGAAGATGATGTCGGCGACAACGTGGTACCTGCCGCGAATGCCGCCCACTTCGTCGTATTCGAAGATTTTTACGGTCTGGCGGTAGGTATAGTTTTCGCGGGCGCGGGCAAACTCGGTCTCCTTGTCGACGAACCGCTTGATAATCTCCTCGACCGGCATCGGCAGATCGCCTGCCGTGGCAGACTCAGCGGCGCGCAGCGGCTGTGTTCCCAGCGCTAGCCAACAAGGCGCAACAAGCATACAGATAAGAAAGATTGGAGCGACGCTTCGCAAGTTGCTCATTAGTTTTGGTCCTCGCACTGTGATTCCGGCCGGCGCCGAACCCCGTCCCGAGGCGCCGTGTTCTCTGTTGAGAGACGCACGCACTCCAGGGCAGGTTCCTTTCCGTCACCATAGCTGAGGTCTCCGCTTCGGCGCAACCCAAAACGACGAGACCGGGGAAGCGGCTCTCGCTCCGGGAGAGCGGGGCCGCCATGTGGCAATGGATTCCGCTCTCGATCAGCCCAGCCCGTCAGCGCAGACAGATGCCGCGTTCGGATCGCTGAATGAATTCGATCAGGTGCCGCGTATGCTCGCTGGGAATTTCGTCTTCAATGCGTTTTATCGCGTCATCGGGCGCCAGATTCGAGCGGCAAAGCAGCCGGAAGGCCTTCTTGAGGCGGCCGATTTCCTCATCGCTAATTCCCGCGCGCTGCAGGCCGACGAGATTGACGCCGCGGGCCGCGATCTTGAAACCGGAATAGATGAAATACGGAGCGGTGTCTTTGTTGGCGCGGGTGTTGCCGCTGATCAGGGCGAGCCGTCCGACCTTCGAGTACTGATGGACAAGGACGCCGCCGGAAAGATACGCCTGGTCTTCAATCTCCACGTAACCCGCAACCAGGACGCAACTGCAGATGACCGTGCCCGACCCGATTCTACAGTTGTGGGCGATGTGGCCCGAGGTCATGATGAAGTTGTCATCGCCAATCTCAGTCGCCGATTCCGGATCGGTGCCGCGGCTGATCGTGAAATGCTCCCGGATGCGGTTGCCGTTGCCAATTTTGAGGTAGCTTCGGTGTCCCCCGCTAAAGCTCTTGTCGAGCGGGTCCGTTCCGAGGACCGTGCCGACCGAGATCTGATTGTCCGTGCCGAGGGTTGTCCAGCGCTTGACGATGACGTGCGGCTCAAGGCGGGTGCGCGCGCCTATCGAGACATCGTCCTCGACGATCGAGTATTCGCCGATCTCGGCATCCGGGCCGATGTCGGCGCCGGCCGCGACCCGCGCGGTGTCCGCGATGCGTGCAGTGGGGTGAATCGGCACAGATCTGTATGATACCGAGGCAACAGAGCCCGGAACGCCAGTGACGGGTCCGTAACGGGTCCGTGAGGGTCAGTTGACGGGTCGCCAACCCGCATCACGAACCCGCAACAAGTCCGCGAAACTGCAATCTTCCAAGGCCCTTCTCCGCCGAAGGAGACCGTGCTTCCCTCCGCCGGCAATGCAGGCTAATCCCGCTTGATGGCCAGCACAACGTTCTTGGGATCTAGTACGACGCGGGTCGGCCGATTGCGCAGCACCACATTGAACTCGGTGGACTCTCCTTGGACTTCGATCCACTTGTAGAGTGAGCGCCCGGGGAGGGTGTGTATCTCCACGGGGGCCATCAGCGTGAACGACTCGGGGACGTTCTGCTGAATGAGGCGTCCCGAGAAGCGCACCCGCGGCGGCTTCCCGTCCGCGTGGTGCTGGAGTGACAGGGTCGGAATGCCGGTTTCGTAGACCCATTGATCGAAGAAATCTTCCAGCTTGGGATCGGGCCAGCCTGGCGGTACGAACTGGGCGGCGGCCTTTTGGAAACCCTCGGTGGTCAGGTCTTTGTATTCGTACCTGTCGCGGATGCGGCGCACGAAAACGAGAAAGTTTTCATGGCCCAAAATTCCGCGCAGCATGTGAAGAATCCAGGCGCCCTTTTCGTAGGCGATCACGTTGCGGGCAGTGGGGAATTTCGACGACCGCAAGCGGTCTCCGAGAACGATGGCCCCGGCGCTCTCGACCGTCTCGCCGTCCTCATTGAGTTCGAGCAGCCGATCCTTGTACTGGAGCAAGACTTCATCTCTCGCTTCGGGGCCGTCGTGATCTTCCAGCCACAACAACGCGGAGTAGGTCGCCAAAGCCTCCATCAGCCACACGTCCGATGACGAGTTGACGGTGACCACATTTCCCCACCATTGATGGGCGATTTCGTGCACGGGCACTAACTGGGTGTAAAACAGCCGTTCGGATGCAGGCTTATCGCGCAAAGGAGGCTCGTTCGGGTCCAGATAGCTAAGCGTTGGGACGTAAACGAGGCCGGGCAACCCCTGTCCAAATTCGCCGGGTATCGGAGAAACGACAATCTCGCGAGTCGCCGGCGGACCAAAGCGTTCCACGAAAAATTCAACGGCCTGGGCGCTGAGATCCGCGACGGAGTTCAATTGGAGAGCCGGCTTGGGTGGAGGCGGAGGCTTGCTCTCTATTACGACCGGAAGCGCGGATGAGAACACGCTGCCGAAGGGACGGCGCCTGCGCCTTGGAGTCAACGCGAGCGGGACGATTAAGACTTCGGTTTTCGCCACGGGTTGCAGGCTCTTCTCCACGCCCTCATTCGCACAAACCTCGACCGTGTAGTCGCCGACTTTGCGGGAAACTCGTTTGTAAACTCCCAGATTAAATCCGGCCAGGCGAATCGGGGTCTCGGTGCGAAAATGGGAAGAGCGAATGCCTTCTTGAGAAGTCGTTTCGAGCAGCTTACCGGTGGCGACCAGGTCGAGCTCTTGCGGGTAGTGGAATCGCAGGTCGAACGAAGTGAAACTTTTGCCTCGCCGCGGGTACCAGGAGTCGCGGCTCCCGACATAATAGACGTCGTCCCCGGCTTCGGCGATCACCTTGCCTTCGTAGTGAAATTCGATTTCGTGGCGCGAGCCGGAGACTAGCGGAGCGGGCACGGCGATTCCCACGACATTGTTGCGGCGAAGGGGCGTGTCCGCCGCCGCGGGCCGGCCCGAGTCAAGGATTTCGACCGGTTCTCCGTCCAACAAAACTTTGGTTAGACGGAGGCGTCTGGAAAGCTCGAAAAGAAAGACTTTGGTGTTTGCGGTGATAGGTATGAAGGTTGCTTTAGCTACCACTTTCATGCCGAGATCTTGATCGAGATGGGATTCGATGCGGTAGTTTTCGATGCGGGTTTCATCTTGGCGCTGGGTGCGCCGGCCCAGGACGAAGTTTCGGCCCCGGAAACGGCACCAGGCTTCGTAGTAGCTGCGGCTGTCGCGCCAAACGAGCTGGCCAATGCTGACCTGCTCATCCCGGCGGGGATCGATGACCACTTCGAAGCGGCCCAGCGGCCCCCCGCTGATGACGGCTCCGAAGAAGCCGGACTGCGGATTTCGGCCATCAACGGCATCGGATAGAACCGCCAGCTCTACCGTCCTCAGCAGGTTTTTCATGACCGGATCCCAGCGTTCGGGCAGCCGGCGGCCGGCTTCGGGGTCCAGTTTGTTGAACTCGTTTTTCGGAAGGGCCGAGCGAAGCGCCTCGGCTGTGTCGTCGGTGAAAAACATCATCGCCGCACGGAATTTTTCATTCAGCACCGGCTGGGACGTGAAGCGCGACAGAGACTGCCGTTCGCGCTTCGAGGGCGGAAACAGAATGATCTCGCCCCCGTCAGTCGGCTCCGAGGCGACGAACAGAGCGACAACGGTGCGTTCAGCGATCGGCTGGCCAAAAATCAGATGGCCGTCGATGAAGTAGAACTTGAGGTCTTCGCGCTCGAGGAACAGATCGCGGACGCGATAGCACTGATTGGGGTCAAGGCGAATCTGGCGGATCTCTTGGAGATGTTCCTCTCCCCAGCCGGCGCTCAGGGGAAGTGAGAGCAGCAAGGTTGCGAGGGCTAACAGGATCGACGCCACTACACTTTCATCTTACCTTTCCCCGAGCGGGCTGGCTCCCATGCCGGGCGCGTTTCAGCACCTTTCGATGCCCCGGTTCTCAGTACCTGTATATGCGAAAGATTTCAGCCGGGCCCGGCAGAGGCGTGGACGGAAGTCCACGCTCGCGTCGGCAGCCGGATTCGGAGCAGCGACCGCAAGTGTCAGGGTGGTCAGATTCTTGCTAAACGCGGCAGAAAATTCGGGAACCAGATTTGGAGCCCCGACCGTGAGGTGTGAACCATCCCGCACCACCGGTACAGTCTACTTAAGACGGCCTCGGCCCTGGGCCTCGGCCACCGTTGCTTCCGTTTGAGCTTTGGATCCAGCGGTCCAGGTTGCGCTCGATTCGCTCGGTTCTTTCGAGCCACTCGGCGCGATCTTGGGCGCGCTGTTTCGCTATGCGCTCTTCTGCTTCGCGGATTTCCTTGCGCCGTTGTTGCCGTTCACGGCGATACGCGCGGATATCAAGTTCGACGGCGTGCCGCGTGTATTCGGTGAGGTTTGTCAATTCGCGCCCGACCTGAGCGATCGTAGCGTCCGTGCGATCCATGCGCTCTTTCGCTTCTTTCGCTTCCTGCTCGAACTGTTTTGATCGCTCTATAGCTTTCTGATGGGATTCGATCAGCCTGCCAAGCTGATCCTCAAACGAGCGGAATACCTGCTCGTGGTATTTACGCAGTGACTCCAGATCATCCACGCGTTCAGTCTAGCACCCAACCGCTAGTCCGGCGCCCGCGTCCTGACGAAACTGCCTCGTCTTTCCACCAGCTTCGTCACCACAAGCGCCAGCACGGCAATCGCGAGTCCCGCCAGGCCGTCGACGGCGTAGTGGTAGCGCCCGTATACGGTCGCAATGCAAATCGACACCGCCAAAACGAACAGCGAGCCGCCGATCCACTTCTTGTCGGGGAGTACGCGCTGCATGGCAAATGCCGCCGCGAATGCGTGCGAGACGTGACCGCTGGGAAACACGCTGGTGTGGATGCCCCCCCCGGAGAGGATCCACAGATTGAAGCGGTGGAATACGGTGACGACCTGTGGCATGTCCGCATCGGGAAAGACGGCGCGGGGCGGTTCGGATGGGAAGTAGGGATAGAGCGCGTAGGAAAGCACCGCCCCCAGCACGACGGTAAACAGGAACTGGTCGACCTTGGCGCGCCGCGAATGAAGATAGAGGATAGCGAGCGAAAAAGGCCCCACGGCGTAAACGAGGGTGTAGGAAAGCTCCAGCATCGCCGGCAGCAGCGGGCCGAGAAACTCGACTGCGGCGCGCAGCTGCCAGTCGTTGAGCAGCAGCCGGTCCCAGACGATCCAGCCCTGTTCCAGCTCATAGGTGTGATGGCTGGGAGCAAACCATCCCATCTCCCTGTAGGCCAGCAGAATGAATCCGAGGGGCAGCCAATCGCGGACCATGCTGACCGCGCGCAAGGGCCGCTTCCGATCGAGGTGTCCAAGGATAAAGTAGCCGGCGACGATCGCGAGATTGAGCAGCAATGTGAAGCGTGAGGTTTCCGCTGGAATCGCCAGAAACAAGCCCACAATCCCTGCATAGAGGAAGTAGCCGATCAAGACGATTTCGCTGCGGCGGAGGAGGGGTTGCTCGGGCGGACTGCCGATTTTCCCGCTTGGTCGCTGGTTCACCGTTGCCGTCCCGGATTCAAATTCGCTTGGCGCATACTCGCCGGCCCATAGTCTATGATGCGTGTCCATCGCCGCTTGCGTTTCGTAAAGTTTGGCGAACCGGACCTGCCTGACGGCAGGTTGCGGCAGGCAGCCGGCGTGGCGCCAGGCGGTTCTCGCCTCTACACTGGTGGGGTCCAGCCGTTTCGAGTTCTCGCGGGACTGAACCCCTTGACCGCACGCAAACACTACATCCGCTCGCTTCCGGTGCTGATTCTCTATCCGCACAGCCGCTGCAATTGCCGCTGTGTGATGTGCGACATCTGGAAGGTCACCGCGGCCGAGGAGATCAGTGTCGGCGAACTCGAACGCCACCTGGACGACATCGAAACGTTAAGAGTCGAATGGGTCGTGTTCTCGGGCGGTGAGCCGTTGATGCACACCGACTTGTTTCGGCTCTCGCAATTGCTGCGCGCCCGCGGTATCCGTACCACGATCTTGACAACCGGGCTGCTGCTAGAGCAAGACGCCGGTCGCATTGTCAATTCTGTCGACGAAGTGATCGTATCATTAGACGGTCCCAGTCACGTGCATGATCAGATACGCCGCGTGCCGGGAGCTTTTGAACGCTTGGCGAAGGGTGTGCGGGCTCTCCATGCGAGCAATGAACAGTTTCCATTGTCTGCTCGGACGACGGTTCAGCGGCTCAATCACGCGGATCTGCGTGCAACCGTTGAAACCGCCAAGGCTCTCGGCCTGGCGTCGATTTCATTCCTCGCCGCTGATCTGACCTCCGCGGCGTTTAATCGCCCCATCGGTTGGGGAACCGACAGGCAGGCGGAAGTGGCTCTGGACGCGCGGCAGGCCGACTCACTCCAAAGGGAAGTCGAGGCGCTGATTCATGACTTCTCCGGCGACATCAGCAGCGGCTTTGTGCGCGAAGGACCTGACAAGCTTCGCCGGATTGTAAGGCACTTTCGAGCCCATCTAGGGAAGTGCGAAGCGGCCGCTCCGCGCTGTAACGCACCTTGGGTTTCGGCGGTCGTCGAGACGGATGGAACGGTGAGGCCCTGCTTTTTTCACCAAGCGATTGGAAATGTTCGAAATGCAACCGGGGAGCATAACTCGGCTGGCCGCGGTCTGATGGAAGTACTCAACAGTCCTGACGCCATAGCCTTTCGTGAAGCATTGGACATTTCCGAAAACCCGATCTGCCGGCGGTGCGTTTGTTCGCTTGACTGGGCGCAGGAAGAGTAAAGGTTTCAGAGCCCGGAACGCCAGTGACGGGTCCAAGCCCGTTGGACATCACGCTCCGCGTGAGTGCTGCTGACCTATTCAGTTCAGGCGCCCGGCGCGCACCCTGACCCCTCGTCTGTGACCACTCCGTAAGTTGTTGATTCTACGTCAGGGCGGGAAATGGCTGCGAGACTTCCATAGGCCGGGGCGGGGGGCGGACTGAGTCACACCCCCGTTCAGTCCGGCACCGCCGGGTGGCCCAGCTCGCTTGCGCTCGGGGCTCTGTCTCGTCACTCCCCATCATAAGCCCACGGCCCGCGGCTGAAGAGTCCTCCGTCGACAAACAAAGTTTGACCGCTGACGAATTCGGCCTCATCCGCCGCTAGGTAACAGACAGCGGCCGCGACGTCACTCGGGTAGCCGACCCGGCGCATGGGGGTGAGCGCAGCCCACGTGCCGGCGTAATCGGGCGCTTCGAGCTTGGTCCTCTCGATCTCCACCGCGCCCGGAGCGACGCAGTTGACCGTAATCCCGTGAGGGCCGAGTTCCGCCGCTGCGACTTTCGTGAACATCTCGATGCCACCCTTGCTGGCGGTGTAGCTAACCAGATTGGGGAAAGCGAATTTGTTGCAGCCGGAACCGATATTGATGATGCGGCCCCCGCCGTTCTCCTTCATGTGGCGCGCGGCGCGCTGCGTACACAGGAAATTTCCCTTCAGGTTGGTCTCGATCACGCTGTCCCATTCGGACTCTGCTAGGTCAAGGAGTGGCTTCCAAACTTGGGTTCCGGCGTTATTGACGAGAATGTGGAGCCGCTGAAATTCGGCGAATACTTTATCGAACATCGGGCCGACATCGGACGATCGTCCGACATGACCGCCAACGATGATTGCACGGCGTCCAAAGGCTTCGGCCTGCCGCGCCGTATCTTCGGCGCCTTTCTGGTCGGAATGGTAGTTGATGGCTACGTCGCAGCCGCGTTTTGCCAGTTCGAGAGCGATTCCGCGGCCGATTCCTTTGCTGGCGCCGGTGACGAGCGCGGTTTTTCTGGTTAGATCTTGTGGCATGGAATTCTACCTTGGCGACAGTTCGCGGAAAGGCTTCCGCACTAATACGACGGTTGATTCGCCTCGAGTTGGGCGAGCAGTTCGTTCACCACTTCAGGATGGCTGGCTGCGACGCACAGGCGAGCGGTCGAGGCGAAACGATCCAGGTTGGGTGTGACCATATGACTGGCGCCATACGCCCCGAGTTCCGGGCGAAGGTCATCGATCGCGATGAAGAGGACGTTATATGGCGCGGGCGTTTTTGGCTCACTGTCTCCCGGCTGGGAAGAACAGCCAAAGGCGGCAAGCAACAGGACGGCCGCGATCCAAGTCAGCATCCAGACAGAGTATCACTCAATGACCATCCCGCGGTTTCTTTTCGGGTTGAAAGATTTCCCTTCCGGGTCCGCGCGGACCAACGAGGACGGTGCGAGAGCTTGGAGCCAGGGTCGGCGTAAAGCAGCGCCGTCCACAGGTGGCCGCGGTCCAGCGGACACGAAAAGAAGCGGTCCTGCCACAAGTGCCCGTGCCACCCCAGTGCTCGTGCAGCGCCCGCGATGGTTCGCCCAGCGGACCGAGCGCTCGCTATGGACGAGGTCCGATTGTCCATGAATCCTGCCGACTGGATCTGAAGAAAAAGCCGCGGGCCTCTTCGCGCCTGCGCTACGCGCTGGAAGGGAAGTCGAGAGCAATAGAAAATGTAGCCCGATTTTTTCGGTGCCTGACCAGGAGCGTCCGCGGCGGGACCTGCATGCCCCGCGGGGGATGATCGGCGCCGTTCCGAGACGTGCGTCGTTTTTTGGGGGCGGCTCAACAGGCTGATTGCCTCACCCCGTAAGAAGGTCTAAGGCCGATCGACGGATCAAGGTTCCCCGTCCCTTTAGACGTTTTGATGCTAAAATGTAAATATGCGAACCACGCTGGACTTACCCGATGAGACATTTCGGGAACTGAAGACGCTGGCCGCGCGGCAGGGCGTCACGCTGAAATCGGTTCTTCGCCGGGCCGTGGAGAAAGAACTGCGGCGGACCCAAAACGAATCCGGCGGACGGCGCGTGAAATTTCCCATCTTGGACTCCAAAGAGCCGGCTTCACTGGATTTGAGCAATGCCGAGATCGAAGAACTTCTTGCCTGATGTCAATGTTTGGCTTGCGCTTGCCTCCAGCCATCACGTGCATGCCGGGTCCGCCGCGGCGTGGCTCGATGGCGTGACCTCGGGAGAAGCTGCATTCTGCCGAGTCACGCAAATGGGGCTGCTACGGCTGCTCACAAATCCGAAGGTGATGGGAGCCGACGTGCTGAACCAACCCGCGGCCTGGCGAGTTTACGATCGTATGCGGTCCGACGTCCGCGTGGGGTTCGCCGTGGAGCCCCCAGGGCTCGAAAAAGTCTGGCGCGCCGAAACGCGATCGGCCCGCGCGGGTCAGCGCCGCTGGACCGACGCCTACCTGTTCGCTTTCGCCCGTACCCGCGAGTTGCGCCTCGTTTCGTTTGATAAAGGTTTCCGTCATCGGGGAGATGCGGAAACGATCGTCCTGACTTGACAAAAAGGGATCAGGGGCGACTCCCAATCGCCGCGCCAAGTGGTGAGAAAAGCGAGCTAGCCTGCCGGCGAGTACCTGCCCTGAATCAAACCCGCGGCTACAACGCCGTCCTCCGCCGTGAGCTTCACGAAGTGGTAGTTTCGCCAGCCGGCGTCACAGTGCAAGGTTTCAATGCTGGCGATTTTCATTTAGGGGTACGTCGTAGCTTACCCGGCATGCATGGCGGGAGCACGGGCCTGGGGCTACCCTGTGTGTTTTGGTATTCGTGGAAGCGGCCGGGCGCCGTCCGCGAACAATTGAGCTGGCCGAATAGGTCAGCAGCACTCACACGGAGCGTGATGTCCAACGGACGCGCACTCCTGAAACTTATACGCCAGCTTGGTGTGGTCGAAACCGAGCAGATGCAGCATGGTAGCGTGCAGGTCGTGGACGTGGACTCTGAAGCGTTTTTGAGTGCAACACCCAAACTACCTTGCCGTAATTTCGGGCTTCGCTATCTTTGGGCCAATTAAGGCGCCCAGCCCATAGCCCAGCGTTGAGCCTATCCCTAAGGCCAGCCAAGCAACCAGCACTAACGAGCCTATTCCAAATTCTAGCGCACCGCTTTTTCCCCAGCCCGTCCCGGGAACCAGCCCATAGCTCAGCCCATAGCCTATCCCATAGGCTATCCCAAAGCCCAGCACAGTATGGTCAGTCAGCCGAAAGACCAGCCCTAAGATTAGCCCAAAAACCAGTCCAATAACTATCGCAAAGAACCACCAACTAAATATTTCAAAGGACCCAAAGCCCAGCCCGAAGACCAGCGAAGCAGCCGACCCTAAGATTAGCCCAGTAACTATCCCAGAACCCAAGATTAGCCCAGTAACCCTCCCATAACCCAAGATTAGATTTCTTTTCCTTTCCTCTGCTTTAGGCGCGTGTTTCCTTGTGGTGAAGTCATACCCACAGTCACAGCGTTCGGCTTTCTCGGGGTTGATGAGTCTACAGTTCGGGCATTCCATGGTTCATGCTCCTACTGGCGCAGCCTGTAAGCGCTGGCCAGCATCCCGACCCAAGCAAAGCATATCGCAAAGCCAACAGCCCGCGCAGGAGAATTTTTCCAGACCTGCTCGAACCTGCCCAAGCCCCACAGTCAAGCACCGGCGGAATTTTCCGGGATCTGCTCGGACCTGTTCACTCCGTCAGAGATGGGATGAGAAGGCTGGTCGCTGAAAGCCGGGAAGCGCTAAGCTGCCGGCAGCAGCACACTCTTCGAGAAAGAACGTGCTGCGGAACTTTGATTCTCAAACAAAGGAGGCGACCAGCCATGAAAAAGAATAGCAAACCGCAGCAGACCAAACCCCAGCCGAGAGCCGGTAAACCCGCAAACGCCATTCGAGCAGCAGTTGGAGAGCGAGCGAAAGCGCCTGCGTCAGGCCGGCGAAATCGGCGCCGTGGCCGGAGTCGACATCGGAGACAAACGCAGTTATGTGCGGTTCGTCGGCCTCGACGGCGAGCTGCTCGAAGAAGTCAAGGTCTCCACCCGCCCCGCCGCCATCGAGAAATATTTCCGCTCCTGGCCGCGGCTGCGAGTGGTGCTCGAGAGCGGCGGGCAGACGAACTGGATACGCCGCCTGATCGCCGAGTTGGGTCACGAAGTGCTGCTGGCCAACGCCCGGCAGTTGCGGCTGAGCAGCCAGTTCGTGGAAGCGGCCGGGCGCCGTCCGCGAACAACCAACGGAACGCCTTGCATCCGTCCCTTTGTATCATGAGTAAGCTTTCAAATCACTCGAAAGGGGGCATGATTATCCATGAAGAAGCGAAATCGAAGAAGGTTCCTTGGCGCGGCCGCGGCGGTAGCGGCGGGATCGGCGGTCCCGGCCCAAGCACAAGGAGCCTCCAAGAAAAAAGTGCATTGGCGCGATGGCAAGAAGCCGGACAACCCGCTGTTCAGCCCGGCGGTTTCCTATGGGGACCTGCTGTTCATTGCGGGCAAGGGAGCGCATTTCGAAGGGGACATCAGCGCCCACACGAAACATGTGCTGGATACGATCGAAAGTGAACTGGAGCGTTGCGGGTCCTCGATGGACAAGGTGCTCAAGTGTAATGTCTATTTGCACGATCTTGCGGACTACCAGGCGATGAATGACGTTTTTCAGGGGAGGTTCGACGACGAGCCGCCGGTTCGGACAACGATTGCGGCCTACGGCGGGATTCCCGGCAACTCGCTGGTCGAGATTGATGTGATCGCGTATATTTGATCACGGGCTGGTGCTATCGTGGATGAGCGGGGGTGGCATGGAAGGGCGCGTCACCCGAAGGGATGAGTTGGCGCCCACTTGTGGGGACCCCTCCCTGGCGCGGACCCCTCACTTGCGTTCGGGGCTCTGATTCGGATTGGATAGTGTTCAGGCTTTGGCCCAGACCCGCGCCCGCTTGTTTATGGATCATCCCCTTGTGCGTGCTGGGGGTGGTCACTTATTGTCCGCCCGGTTTGGCGTCTGACCTGCTGGCTCTGGCTGAGATCCATGGGGCTTCCGGATATGAAGGGGAAGTCGTTGAATACGTTCAGTCGCAACTTGGCCGGGGCGGGGAAGTCGACAACACCGGTTCTCTGACGGTGAGCTTCGGAAAGGGCTTGCCGCACACTCTCCTCATTGCCGGACTGGATGAGCCCGGATTCGTCGTTTCCGGGATCAACGACCAAGGCTATTTGCGGCTTGAAAGACTGGCGGATCCATCGCCTCACTACGATTTCGACACATTTTTCCTGGGGCAGCCGGTCCGCATTACCAAAAGAACCGGCCAGCCGGTCTGGGGTGTAGTGGCCGCGCCGTCGGTGCATTTTGATTCCGGCCGATCATATTCTTCCCGCTCGAGCCTTGACGATCTTTTCGTGGATATCGGCGCCCGCTCAAAAGCCGAGGTCTTGGCCGCGGGGGTGGATGTGCTGGACTCCCTCACCTTGGAAAGAACGCCGTTCCGGCTCGCGGACGGTCACCGGGTAACGGCTCCGTGGATTTCAAGCCGTGCCGGGGCCGTTGTTCTGATCGCGCTGGGCCGCGGAATGGCGGAGTCCCCGCCCGAGGGGGCCGTGACACTGGCCTTCGTGACACAGCAGTTCTTCCACAATCGGGGCTTGCTGCGAGTTCTCGAGAATACCGCAGCGGACCGCGTGATTTACATCAAACCGGCGGGCGGAATTCGCCCCAGCATCGCGGCGGTGCTTGGGAAATCTTCAGACGTTCAAGACGCGCTGCTCGAGGCAGCTCGATCCGTGGATGTGAGCCTGGAACGCTCGACAGGAGAAAGATTGGAGTGGGGACCGTTTGGCGCGCAAGATCCCTGGCCGAAGCCGGAACAAAGTGTGGTCCTTACGGTCGGCGTCGAGAATTCCGGCACCCCTGTCGAGGTTGTCGACACGAGGCGCTTGGATCAAATCGCTGGTCTGCTTGCCAACTTCTGCGGCGTGAAGCACTGGGCGTTGCCTCAATCGGCGTTGCCTGATTCCTCTGGGGCTGCTGCGGATGGCACGAAAGACATTTTTGGAAAAGATCATTCGCCTCAGCCTGGCTCCTCCATTTCCCCCCTCGTCAACTTGATCCGGCTGCTAACGCACACAGTCGGGGTGAGTGGTTTCGAAGACCCGGTGCGCGACCGCATCCGTGAGGGGCTGCCCGCTTGGGCCCGTGAACGCTCCACCGTGGATGAAAACGGAAACTTGATCGTCCGCCTGGGCCGTGAAAGCCCGCCGAAAACGATTTTTATCGCCCACATGGACGAAATCGGTTTCACGGTCTCTCGAATCCATTCCGACGGTGAAATCTCCCTCGACACGGTTGGAGGCGGCTCGGCCAGCCTCTTTGCCTGGCACCCGGTTGTATTGCACGGCCTGAACGGCCCGCTCAGGGCCATCATGACGCGGCACGGAACCGTGAATATGGGCGCGGAATCCGCTGACCAAGCAGCCGCAATGGGAATCGGAAAGGGCACGGCGGTGACCGTCCCCAAGAAGTTTCGCCGTCTGCTGGGGCATCGCGCCACAGTCCGTTCTTTGGATGACCGCATCGGATGCGCGGTATTGATTTCAGTGCTCCAATCCCTGAATTCCGCCGACCAGGCGATTCGAGCGGGCCGTCCCACCTGGATCGTATTCTCCGTCCAGGAGGAGGCCGGCCTGGTGGGCGCCCAAGCTGTTGCCGCTGCTACCGCGGCCAAGCGCGTATTCGCCATCGATAGCTTCGTCACATCCGACAGCCCGCTGGAGAACAAACGGATTGCGAATGCGGCTCTCGGTAATGGTTTTGTGGTGCGCGCCAAAGACAACAGTGGCATCACCCCCCGGGAAGCGGTCGGGCAAGTTTTGACTCTCGCGAAGAAGCTCAACATCCAGGCGCAGCATGGCGTGACAGCCGGCGGTAATGACGGTTCTCAGTTTGTTCGCCGCGGAGCGGTCAACATCCCCCTGAGCTGGCCTCTGCGTTATGCTCATTCCGCCGCTGAAGTTGCCGATCTCAAGGATGTAGAGGCCCTGCGTCAGATAGTTAGGGCGCTGGTCGAGGCCGGGCTTTCTGAGGAATCTCCCTATTGACGCTATGCTGAATACGATGTATCTGAAGGTCATGGGGTTTGTGCGCTTACTATTCGTGTGCTCACTACGCTTACAAATGGTGCTCACTGCCGCACTGGCTACACTGGGCGCCGCCGACCTCGATGTTCGGGTGGTGGATGAGGAGGGCAAACTCGTTTGGGCGCGTTTGGAGATCCGCGGGCCGGACGGCAAAACTTACCAGCCTGCTTTCGCGCTTCGAGACCGCACATCACGGGCACGGCCCGAGGGGCGCCGCTGGTATCTCGGCAGTTTCGTCGCCAAGGAACCAACCCTAATCGAAGCGCCCGCCGGAGATTACACCATCGTTGTGGAGCGTGGTCCCGAATACGAGCGCTTCGAGGAGACGATCACGCTGACCGACGAGCAGCCCGTCGATCTGACCGTGAACCTCAATCACTGGATCGACATGAACGCCCTGGGCTGGTACTCGGCTGATTTTCATGTTCATCGTCCCGTGGAAGACGTCAAGAAGCTGGCCCTGGCCGAGGATCTCAACCTCAGCGTCGTTTTCACGATGTGGAACAAGCGTGATCTCTGGGAAGGACAGCCTTTTCCGGTGAACCCCGTGGTCGAAGTGACCCCCAGGCACCTGCTCACGATTCTCAACGCCGAAGACGAGAGGGGCGGGGGCGCCTGGATGATGCACGGGCTGCGGGAAAAGCTCAACCTGGCCGTGGACGGGCGATGGTTCCCGCCCGGCCTGGATTTCCTGTACTACGCCAAGCGGCAACGCTATTATCGTCTCGGCTTTCCTTGGATTGACGTTGAAAAACCCTTTTGGTGGGAGGTCCCGGTGGTGATGGCACTTTCTCCGCCGGACTCATTCGGCGTGCTGCACAACCACTTCAACCAATATGGAATCCACGATAGCGAGGCTTGGGGCAAGCCCAGGGACCAAGAGAGGTTTCCCGGCGCCCAGGGATTTGTGGACAGCTCGCTGAGCCTCTACTATCGTTATCTGAACCTGGGCATGGACATCCCGGCCTCGGCCGGTTCGGCCACCGGCGTACTTCCGAATCCCCTCGGATACAACCGAGTCTACGTGAGACCGAGGGAGGCTTTTTCCGCAAAGTCTTTCTACGACGGCCTCCGCTATGGATCGAGTTTCGTTACCAACGGCCCCATGCTGTTTTTCGATGCGATCGAAGCACCCCGCGAAGTTCAGATGACTCTCCAAGTTCAAAGCCGCGAGCCGATTGAGCGCGTTGAAATTGTGGCGAACGGCAGGGTTATCAAGCAGTTCGAGGTTGCGCCCAACCAGATATCGTATTCAACGAAGCTCGTCATGGATAGCGGGGTTCATAGCTGGGTGGCGGCCCGTTGCTTTGTCAAATCCGATGACACGATTCGCTTGGCGCATTCCCGCCCCGTATTTCTCGTGGATGGTTTTTGGGACGCTCGTGAGGACGCCGAGTACTTCGCTGCCTGGATGGACGAGTTGATTGCTCAAACACGGGAAGACAAAGACCGATTTAACAGCGAGGACGAGCGCCGGGCCATGCTGGGGATTTACAACGACGCCCGCCAGTTCTATCTGCGAAAAGCGCGCTGACGGCTCTGTCTGACGGCGACGCCCGGACGTGAAATCCTTGCAAAACGTGGCAGAAATTTCGGGAGCCAGATTCAGAGCCGCGACCGTGAGGGAGCGGTTGCTGCTTCGACGCGCGGCATCCGACGGCGGCCACGCTCCCGTTTTCGTTTCGGCTGGTCCAAGTTAGGAGAATGACGAGAGCCATGTGGAGTTTCACCTACCCGGCTGAACTGCACTCCGTGGGCGGCGGCCAACTCACTGTCCGTTTCACCGGCCTGCCGGAAGCAATTACGAGTGGAGAGGACCGCCAGGACGCCTTGCGGTAGGCAGCCGATTGTCTGGAAGAGGCCATTGCGGGGCGCATCGCCGACGGCTTGGATATCCCGCCGCCGTCGAAAGCCAAGCGAAGCCATGCGCAAATCACCTTATCCGGATCGATGGCCGCCAAAGCATCGCTGTATCTAGCGATGCGGCAAGCCGGTATCACAAGGACCCAATTGGCGAAGCGGCTCGGGGTGGATGAAAAAGAAGTGCGGCGCATGCTGAACCCGCGCCACCCCACGAAGCTCCCGAGAATCGAGCAAGCGCTAGCGGCGCTCGGGAAGCGCCTGGTCGTCTCGCTGGAATCCGAGGCGGCCTGAGAACGCCCCCTGAGAAAACCCGCTAAATAGATTCAGAGCCCAGCACGCAAGTGACGGGTCAAACGAAGGGATCAAGCGTCTTGCACCGAGCGCCATAAACCCCCAATCCGAGACAATCTGACGCGTCCACGATGCTTGCGCAACTCCGGTTGAGAACTCGCAGGCCGCGGCGTGAATTGCCGCGGACCGGGCGGCGGACCCCTTACTTGCGTGCGGGGCTCTGAATCACCACCCGCGACAGAAACAAACTCACGAAGCGGATCGTGGAGGTACGCTCCATGATGATTCCGCGAGGCATATGAATTTTGCGGTCTCGGTTCATCCCCCGGCCGGCAAGGGGAGTCTATTATCGCAACTTCGCGATAAACCGCTTGCTCACGCGCACGGCTCCAAAACGGCCGGCGCCCCGCTGGAGCCGCGACCGTGAGGGAGCGGTTATCGTGACGGTTCCGTCGGCGCCCGCCCAGGTGGTATGTTAATGCAAACCGGCCGGAAGATCCCAACCGGTATTTGGATAGTGGCTCGTGGTATTAAGTCTGTGTTAACGTGGGAATCCAGGCTAGCACTTCCGCCGACCCACCTCAGATGCCTAGTAAGGAGTAAAGTCATGATCAATCGAAGCGCACTCGTAATCGTCCTCGCCGCCGCTGTGCTGGCGCCCGCCGGTCTCGCCGAGGATGGTCCAAAGACGTCCTGGGGTGATCCCGACTTGCGAGGCACCTGGGACTTCCGCTCCATCACGCCGTTCCAGCGGCCGCCGGAATTCAAGGACAAGGAGTTCCTCACGCCGGAAGAGGTGGCCGAGTTCGAGGAGAAGCGCCGCAAGGCCAACACCCAGAGAGATCTAGAGGAGCGCGGCCCCTTGGTCCTGGGCCAGTCCGACCTCGACGTCGGCTACAACTGGATCTTCGTGGATAACGGCAAGAAGATGAATAGCACGAGGAGGTCGTCGCTCATCGTCGATCCCCCGGACGGCCGCCTCCCCGCTTTGACCGAGGACGCCGAGCGCCGGAGGGACGAACGCACTGCCCGCTCGCGCCAAGTGCCCGCGGGACCGGAGGAGCGCAATCCGCGCGAGCGCTGCATCATAGGATTCAACGCCGGACCCCCGATGAATCCCAGCGCCTACAACAATATGGCGGAGATCTTTCAGACGAAAGACCATGTCGCGATCCTGGTCGAGATGATCAACGACCACCGCATCATCCCTCTTGACGGCCGTGACCATGTGCCGCAAGACATCCGCCTCTGGAAGGGGGATTCACGCGGTCACTGGGACGGGAATACGCTGGTCGTGCGGACCAAAAACTACACCGATCAGACGAACTTCCGGGGCTCCGGCAAGAACATGATCCTCGAGGAGCGTTTCACCCGAAAAGAAGTCGGCAAGCTGATTTACGAGTACACAGTGAATGATCCGGAGTCGTTCGAGAAACCGTGGTCGGTGGAAGTGGAGATGACCTTGACCGAGGACCCGCTGCTGGAGTTCGGCTGTCACGAGGGAAACCGCTCTATGATGCTCACGCTCCGCGGCGCCCGGGTTCGGGAGCAGACCGGCACGGCGTCGGACGACTGGCTCTCCAGCGGGCAAAAGCGGCGGCTAAAAGAACGGCAGGAGAAGGAGCAGGCGCGGAAAGAGCAGTGAAGCTCAGCGACGTTTCGGCTCCCTCTAAGCCCAATACTGTTGACTTAGGATCTTTCAGCCGCGAAGCGCCGCCGGATCGTAGCCCATGGGTGGAGCGAAGCGGAACCCTGGGTCAGAAAACCCCACAGCGCCAAGCCCCACAAGCGCAAGGGGCGGAGGAAAGCCAACGCATGGATGCTGATGACGGCTCCGCTTTGCACCGAAGAAATAGGGGGCTTGGACGCCGGGAACGGCGCCACGCGCGCTTAAGTCAACAGTATTGCACCTAAGCCATGGAAAACAAGCAACTGACAAAATGGCACGCTTCCTGACGTAACGCGCGGCTCTGCCGTCCCGCGCCAGACCTATTGACACTACTGTTCGCCGCGCCGGAAGTGCGGCGGCTAGCTAAGCTAGCAGCCTGTCTGCAGAAGTCTGCTCGGGCGAAAAAGGGGGACTGCCATCCGATTTTCGCTCGCCGAACCGCCTTATTTTCAACACCAGTGGAATGCGAAATCTGTGGCTGCACCCTTTTTTCGAGTCACCCGAATATCCGCCGTGTCCACGAAATCGATGAGGTCGAAGGCCGGACCTTTAGCGATGGAGTTTGTCGAAGGTGAAAGCCTCGATAGCCGGATCGAGCAAGGACCGCTGAAGATCGCCGAAGCTCACCGCTTCGGTTGCGGTGATTATTGGAAAGATGAGATCATCAAGACATTCGATTCACTGGGTGGCTCTCGGCGCTGGACGGCCCGCTCCGCGAGTAGGCGTGTCACGAACCGAATCACGGCCCGGAGAACACCCTTCGTGCAGCGTTCGTGCAGCGAGCGCAGGCGAGCTGGCGGCCGCGCGAGCTGCGAAATAAGTTGGAGGTCCCATGAGAAAGACACACTCGACACGTCCTGCGATGACAACCTGGCCAAGTCTGACTCTGACTGTCGCCCTCGCCCTCGGCTTTGGGGCGCTGACCGCACCGCAGCCGGGTCGCGCGCAAGAGCGAATCCGGCTGAACAAAGTCATCGAGGCGCTCGAAGACGGTCGACCCGCGGTCGAAGATCAGGAGTGGCGCTTCATCGACATGGAACACTCGCCGTTCTCGGGCGAGCGGCTGGTATCGATCCTGTCCGAGATGGCTCAGGACCGCGATGCCGAGGGCCGGCTGAAGCTGACGCCGATCGTGCGTATTCCGCAAGATGGCGACGAGGACTTCAGGTGGGCCGTCAAGCAGGTGCTGGACCTGGGCGCCTTCGGCGTCGTGCTGCCGCACGTCGACACCAAAGAAGAAGCTGTCAGGCTGGTGTGCGCCATGCGCTACCCTCCGATGCGGGATGCGGCGCAGCCCGAGCCGCGCGGCGAGCGGGGGTGGGGGCCGGCGAGAGCGGTGCGTCTGTGGGGCGTGGCGGACACCGCGGAATACCACCGCAAGGCCGACGTGTGGCCCCTCAATCCTGACGGAGAGCTCTTCGCCGTGGCCATGATCGAATCGGCCGAAGCTGTCGGGAACATCGCCGAGATCCTGGAGGCGCCGGTCAGCGCTATCTTGGTCGTGCCAGGAGACATGAGCATCGACCTCGGCCTCGGACCAGTGCCTGGCGAGGAGAACCATCCGGAAGTTGATGCCGCCTTTCAGACGGTTCTCGAAGCGTGCAAGGCGCAGAGCACCGTCATCTGCGGATGTGGCGACGCTCGCAGCCGGCTGCGGCAGCGCCTTGAAGAAGGGTGGATGTTCGTGCTTCCACTTGAGTGGGTGCCTGGTCAGTTCGGCGGATGAGGACCGGCGACCGCGGCAGCCGGTGACCCGCGTGCAATGGTTGCGGGGCTGGGAATGGGCTAATGCGCTCGGCCCGAGACCAGTCGCGAGGAGGGCGCCCTTAGCCCTCCTTCTTTGCTCTCCACGGCGGCCTCACCCGATACAGGTCTATCTGTCTAGTCCAGCTTCCCGCCCGGCAGCAGCCGCTCGCCTCCAGCGTAGGGCCGCAGGGCTTCGGGTATGACCACGCTGCCGTCCTTCTGCTGGTAATTCTCGACAATGGCGACCCAAGTGCGCCCGATGGCCAGCCCGCTGCCATTGAGGGTGTGGAGAAACCGCGACTTGCCTTTTTTCGCCGACAGGTCCCGGAAACGGATGCCCGCCCGGCGGGCCTGGAAGCTCTCGTAGTTGCTGCAGGAAGAAATTTCCTTGAACTCGTTTTGTCCCGGCAGCCAGACCTCGACGTCATATGTTTTGGCGCTGCCGAATCCCATATCCGCCGTGCACAACGTCACCGTCCGGTAGGGCAGTCCCAAGCGCCGCAGAATATCCTCCGCGTCGGCGGTAAGCGATTCCAGCTCGTCGTAGCTGTGCTCGGGATGCGCAAACTTCACCATCTCGACCTTCTGAAACTGGTGCTGGCGGATAATGCCCCGCACGTCGCGCCCGTAAGATCCGGCTTCGCTGCGAAAGCAGGGCGTGCAGGCGACCAGCTTGATCGGCAGCCGATCGGCGTCCAGGGTTTCTTTGCCAAATAGATTGGTCAGCGGCACTTCCGCCGTGGGAATCAGCCAGTAGTCGGAGCCTTCGAGCTTGAATTGGTCCGCGGCGAACTTCGGAAGCTGTCCCGTGCCGAAAAGGCTGTCCGAATTGACGATGAAGGGCGGCAAGACCTCTGTATAGCCGTGCTCGCGCGTGTGTACGTCGAGCATGAAGTTCATCAGTGCGCGCTCGAGTTTCGCGCCGCCGTTCCAATAGACGGTGAAGCGCGCGCCGGTCACCTTGGCGGCTCTCTCGAAATCAAGAATTCCGAGCGCGGGTCCGATGTCCCAGTGGGCTTGCGGCTCGAAATCAAACTCGCGCGGCGTGCCCCAGCGGCGGACCTCGACATTGTCCGACTCGTCTTTGCCCACTGGGACCGACTCATGCGGAACGTTGGGGATCGAGCTGAGGACGTCCTTGAGCGACGCGTCCAGCTCATCCACGCTCTGCTCGAGCGCCTTGATTTGACCGCCGACCTCGCGGCTTCCCCGGATCGCCTGCTCGGCGCCGAGGCCTTCCCGCTTGGCCTTGGCGACCTCGGCGCTGAGGACGTTACGCTTGGCTTTGAGGCCTTCCATCTCGGTGACCGCGGCCCGTCTTTCGCGGTCAATTTCAGTGAAGCCGCTCAGCCAATCGGTATCGCCGCGGCCCGCGAGACGAGTCTTTACCTCGTCGAAATTGTCTCTCAGATAGCCCAGATCCAGCATGGATTCTCAGTGTAGCGTGGAAGAAAGTTCGGGAGCCAGATCCGGACCCGCGGCCGCCAGTACCTCGACGGTGCAATTCTCGCAGAGCGAAGAAGAAAGTTCGGCAGTTCGGAGCCGCGACCGTCAGGGGCCGTGAAAATATCTGTCACCGCTTCGGCAACTGCGCGGGCGCAGCACGGGAAAATAAGTGGGTTGAGGAACAGCGGTTCGAAGGTCCCTTCGATCCCAATGAACCTCGCACCCACCCAGCGAAGTGTTCGAAATACAACGCTTTGCCGGTTGTTGAAACCATCATGATCGAAAACCGCCGGGAGTTTCGGGGAAATCGGACGGCCTGGGTGACAGGAGCGAAGCTTGCGCTAGGATAGCCCCATATGAGGGAGATGGGGTATTTAGTTGACTCCAGTAGCCACTACATCTTGGGGGTGGGGGTGCCGGCCCTGGTGGCCTCGACCATTGTCTTATAGGGAGCAGGGTCGGCGGCGACCGCCTGCTGGAGGAGGCGATAGAAAAGTTTGCCGCGCGACCGTGAGGTCCGCCGGTTGAAGCGGAACGTGAACTCGTCCAGGTAGTAGTCCAAATACTCGTGACTGACAGCCCCCTGGTGGGTCCCCAACAGCCAGCGCTTTAGCAGAGAGGCGACACGATGGACTCTCGGCAGCAGCTTACTCGCCGATTGCCGCTTCCCGCGCAGCACGGTGACTTCATGGCGGTATCCTTTGTTCTCCAATCCCGCATAGCCTTCCCAGCCGTCGGTGTGCACGAGGCTGCCAGGTTGGATAGCTTCTTCGACAAAGGCTTCCAAGCTCGCCGCTGAGGCATCCGCGATCCGACGGAGCCGGATGCGACCCATACCGCGCCCATCCTCCTCGGCAGCAACCGCAACTAACGCTTTGCCAACCATTTCGCGACCTCGGACGCCCTCTTCGACTCCGCCCACATACGTTTCGTCCACCTCCACCCGGCCGACCAGCCGATTGCGACCGGGGCGCACCATGGCGCGGCGGAACTTGTGCAGCCAGGTCCAGGCGGTTACATAGCTACCCAAACCCAAGACCCGCTGCAAAGCGCGCTTGCCCCGCCTTTTTGCGTTGACCAAGCCGCCCGGAACCACAACGTCAATGCCCGCCGTCACCGAGGCCTGGGGAGATGGACTGGATCCCACAGCGCGGGCACACGTCCGGCCAGCGCATTTAGCCTCCTCGGTCGAGAATCGAGCTTCCAACTCGACGAGGTTTCGGGGGTAGTCCTCCTTCATGCCCCCAACCACAACATATTGTGGCTACTGGAGTCTTGCGCTAGGAAGCCCCATATTGAGGGAGATGGGGTATTTAGTTGACTCCAGTAGCCACTACATCTTGGGGGTGGGGGTGCCGGCCCTGGTGGCCTCGACCATTGTCTTATAGGGAGCAGGGTCGGCGGCGACCGCCTGCTGGAGGAGGCGATAGAAAAGTTTGCCGCGCGACCGTGAGGTCCGCCGGTTGAAGCGGAACGTGAACTCGTCCAGGTAGTAGTCCAAATACTCGTGACTGACAGCCCCCTGGTGGGTCCCCAACAGCCAGCGCTTTAGCAGAGAGGCGACACGATGGACTCTCGGCAGCAGCTTACTCGCCGATTGCCGCTTCCCGCGCAGCACGGTGACTTCATGGCGGTATCCTTTGTTCTCCAATCCCGCATAGCCTTCCCAGCCGTCGGTGTGCACGAGGCTGCCAGGTTGGATAGCTTCTTCGACAAAGGCTTCCAAGCTCGCCGCTGAGGCATCCGCGATCCGACGGAGCCGGATGCGACCCATACCGCGCCCATCCTCCTCGGCAGCAACCGCAACTAACGCTTTGCCAACCATTTCGCGACCTCGGACGCCCTCTTCGACTCCGCCCACATACGTTTCGTCCACCTCCACCCGGCCGACCAGCCGATTGCGACCGGGGCGCACCATGGCGCGGCGGAACTTGTGCAGCCAGGTCCAGGCGGTTACATAGCTACCCAAACCCAAGACCCGCTGCAACTCCAGCGCGCTGGCCCCGCCTTTTTGCGTTGTCACCCACCAAGCCGCCCGGAACCACAACGTCAAGGGCTTGCGGGTGTCCTGGAAAATCGTGCCCGCCGTCACCGAGGCCTGGTAACCGCAGTCGGCGCAGAGCAGCAGATTGCGTTTGCTGGCCCATGAGGACTGGATCCCACAGCGCGGGCACACGAACCCCTCCGGCCAGCGCAGCTTCAGCAGGTACTCCCGGCACGCCTCCTCGGTCGAGAATCGAGCTTCCAACTCGACGAGGTTTCGGGGGTAGTCCTCCTTCATGCCCCCAACCACAACATATTGTGGCTACTGGAGTCAACTAAATACCCCATTGAGGGAGTTCGCATCCGACTACAGTAGTTTCGAGAAGAGCATTAAGCGGAAGGCTCGATTCGTTCACGATGAGCGCGTCAGCGAGTTCTTGAAAACCGTTCTAGACACGAGCAGGTCGCGGAGGCGAAAGTTGCGAAAGGGTCGGTTTTTGGTGCGGGCGCAACCGGGGTCCAGCGCGAGACCACACCAGATCGAGGGCACTGAGGAAGAGATTGATGTGCCCGGCGCGCACCCAAAGAGTCGGATGGTTCCGACGGCTAAACACGCTATCGATGGCCGAGTGAACCCAGTAGGAATACCGGTCCTTTACCTCGCCTCAAGCCGAAAAGCAGCAATGTCCGAGCTCCGCCCATGGATCGGCTCCTACGTCTCGCTTGCAAAGTTCGAAGTGATACGAGACTGCAGAGTAGTTGACTGCTCGTTGGACACGGGCGGGGGCATTTTCGGGATTTTTGACGGTTTCGAAGAACTAGATGCTGCTGCGAGAGAAGCTGAAGTTTGGGGCGATATTGCTCACGCTTTCTCGAAGCCGGTGACGATCGATCAGCCACACTTGGACTACCTTCCAACGCAGGTACTTGCCGAGGCGTTTCGTAAAGACAACTGTGATGGCATCGTCTACAAGAGTTTGCTCGACGAGAAGGGGAAAAACATCGCGCTGTTCGATGTAAACGCCGCGAAGTTTAGAAGCTGGCGGCTTTACCAAACGAGATCAGTGGAGTTCAAGTTCGACCCCCAAGACTAAGAAAGACGCCCTCAGATGCTCTGAGTGCGGTCCCCACGGGTTGGGACGCCTGGCTCCCACGGAACAACAAGAACTGATCGAAGGCCCAGTAGAGGATCTTGGCTATCTGCCTCCTTCGGGCGGTGACTTTTCTTAGACGAATCGAGTTGAATCGCGGTGGCGGCTGCGCCGTTTCGCGCCGGGTCAACTCATCGCATCCCGCGATCCCCCACGGCTCTACAACCACCCTGCTTAAATCCGCGGTTCTGTGACCTTTGTTACGTGCTCTTGTAACCTTCCTAAACAATCAGCCGCTCTTGCGCGTCATTAGCTGATGACAGAACGAACGGCGCCGCTCCACTGTCGATCAATCATTCAAAAAACTGGAGGTCACAAAATGAGACCGATTTCAATAGGTCTGTTTGCAGTAGCGGCGTTGGCTGTTGGTTCGTTGGTCATGACGCTGGACGAAGTTCACGGGGATGCGGCAAAGTCCGCTAAGACGGCGGGAGCAGAGGTATCCGAAACGCTGGTAGACGTGGCGGTGGCCGTCCGGTCGATCGAGGGATCCTCGCAGCAGCCGCAAGAGCCGCCGGTCAGCACTCGCTCAGCGGCTGAAGCCGCCCGGACGGGAGTTGACTGGCTCGCCTCGGTACAAGGCAATAACGGTGGCTGGGGTCAGGACGGCGGGGAAACGTCGTTTGTCCGCGCCGGCGAAAACCTGGAATCGAACGGCAACGATTTGGCGAACACGGCGGTCGCCGTGCTGGCGCTTGTACAGGCCGGTCACACTCCCCACAGTGGTAAACACCGCGCGGTCGCCAGGCGCGGGCTGGAGTTCGTTTTGCACCAAGTCGAGGCAAGCCCGCAAGAAGGGCTCGCGGTCAGCTCGATCACGGGGACGCAAATTCAAAGAAAGCTTGGCCCCTACATCCCCACTTTTCTTACGGCAAGGCTGCTGGCTGAGATCGACGGCGAGATGAAAGACCCGAAGCTCAACGAGCGCGTGCGTGCCGGTCTTCAAAAGTGCGTGCGGAAGATCGAGCAAAACCAACAGAGTGACGGGAGCTGGAATGTCTCCGGCGGATGGGCGCCGATCTTGGGCACTTCGATGGCTTCCCGCAGTCTCGCCATCGCCAAAGACAAGAAGGTCGAAGTCAGCTACAACGTGTTGGCGAGGGTGGACGACTACACCAAGAGGAGCGCCGAGGCGCTGGCCGCGCCGGCGACCGCGGGAGCCCGCAGACTTGGGGGACGCGTCTCTTCGCGGTCGTTCGACACCAGTCTGGCCGCTGACGCCAGCTCCGCCGGTATCGCCCTCTACAAGGGAGCCCAGGTTCTCGAGCAACTCAGCCGCACCGAAGAGGACCGCGAGAAGAATGCCGACGAAATCGCCGCCGTAACCGGGCAGTTGGCCAATGGGCGATTTGTGCGCGGATTTGGTTCGATGGGCGGCGAGGAGTTCTTTTCCTACCTCAACATCAGCGACAGTCTGCGGCGCACCGGCGGCGAGGAATGGGAGTCGTGGAACGGCAAGATCAAAACCCAGCTCGCCCGCATGCAAAACGAGGAGGGCAGTTGGGCCGGCCATCACTGTATCACCGGTCGTGTCGCGGTGACCAGTGCCGCCGTTCTGACCTTGCTCGCCGGCCAGCAGCCGCTGGGCGATGCCGTGGTCCTGCCTACCAGCAACTGACCGTAAAGCGGACGAGTCGCAACCAAAGAGGGTCCACAGTTGGGTGGGCGGGATGGTGACGCGGTCGCGATGAAGAGCGCGGACTTCCGTCCGCGCCTCTGTCCGGCCGTCTGAGAATACAATGTCTGAACTAACCCGCCGTACATTCCTTTCTCTTGGTCTGGTTGTCGGAGCCGGCTGCTCGGGATTGCCCGGGCGGCCGCTCCGTCATTTCAGCAGGGGGCGGGAGACGGAACGCGCCCTTCGCCGGGGCGCCGAGTACCTGTGGAGCAGGCAAGCTCGCGACGGCGGCTGGCACAGCACGACCTATGGCCTTCTGCGTTCCGGACAGTCTCTGACCGGGTTCGTTCTGAGTGCGCTTCTAGAGGTTCCGCGGCGGGTCTATTCGCCGGAGCTGGCGCGGGTCGAGCGGGCGCTCGAGTTCTTGCGGAGCCATACGGATGATGAGGGTGCCGTTGGGTGTTCGGACCCGTTGTTGCCTGACTATCCAAACTATGCGACCTCACTCGCGCTGAGGGCTTGGGCGAGGCTTGCGCCACCCGATTCGGCGCAAGTGATTTCCGCCATGTCGAAGTATTTGCTTGGGCAGCAGCTTACCGAACAGAACGGCTGGACGCCGGATCATCCGGCCTATGGCGCCTGGGGAATGGGAGGCGACCGCAGAACTCCTCCCGAGCCGGGGCACGTGGATATCTCGATGACTCGCCACGTGTTGCAAGCGCTGGCGGCTGCCCGTGTCCCGGCGGGCGACTCTGCCTTTCGAAAGGCTCGCGTATATATTGAGCGCTGTCACAATTACGGGAGCGGCGCCAACGGCCCGCTGGATGGCGGCTTCTACTTTTCGACCGTGGTCTTGGACGCCAACAAAGCCGGCGAGCACGACGGGGGCTTTCCAAGTTACGGCACGGCGACGGCCGATGGCATCTTGTCTCTGTTTGCGCTTGGAATCAGGCCCTCCGCCCCGCGCATCGTGGCGGCGAGACGCTGGCTCGAGGCGAACCATCTTCGGGACGGAGCCGCCGGGTTCAAGCAAGACATCCACGAATGCTGGACTCGCGGTTTGCGGTTCTACTACGCGGCGGCCGTCTCCGAGGCGCTGCACAAGCTGGGAGCGGGCCGCACTGGGGCGCTTGCCGAAGCGCTGGCCCAAGAGCAGCGGGAAGACGGCAGCTGGAGTAATCCGGAAAACCTGGTCAAAGAGGACGACCCGCTGATCGCAACTCCATTCGCTATTCGGGCACTGGCGAACTACACATCGTAGAGATCACAACACGACAACCTGTCTCATAAACCTAAATCCGGCGGTTGGTCGTTTGGATCCGCCGCAACCCTCTGAAAGCACGTCAGATGGCGACCGATCGAAGTGGAACTTGAAGGTGACAATTTCAACTGCTCCGCAGTTGCAATCCTGACAGATAAGATTCTTTATTTCAGTATCTTACGAAAGAGTTCCAGTCTCCCCAACTGCCTGATTTAGGATAAATGGCCATGGACCGGAAGTGACGTCTGCCAGGGAGGCTCGGGCGGGAACTGGAAGGACGCGATCTGGAGAAGTCAGGGCCATGCAGCCTGCTCCTGCCCCGGTCACTCTTGCCTGGTCACTCTTGACTAGTGAATTCCGACGCGCCGCGCGATAATTAAACAGAACGCGATATCTCGCATAGGTATGTGTGGACGGGCGGTAAGTAGCCAATTTACAGGTACTTAGACGACGTGTTTGGTGATCCTCTGCAGGAAGACGCTTGGTGTTTCCTCATGACAAATCCAGCCACATCTTGGATGTCAGACAATGTCGCTTGCTTGGAGACCGAAACTGAACTAAAGTCATGCTCGAAGTCTTTAACGAGGAGGGTCGAGCATCACCATGGATCAAACCGCGAACCACAAAAACAATCAGCCCCTTGAGTCCTGGAAAGAAATAGCCAACTACTTGCAGCGAGATGTGAGGACGGTGGCCCGCTGGGAGAAGAACGAGAAACTTCCCGTTCATCGACACGAGCACCGCGGCGGGGCCTCCGTCTACGCCTACCCCAGCGAAATCGATGCATGGCGCTCCGCGCGGCGGCCCAATGCTGAATCTGCTCCGCCGGTCCCACTCTGGCGCCGCCGGGAAGCCTGGGCCAGCCTTGGTGTGGCGGTCGCCGCCGTGCTGGTGATCACATACGGTCCGTTTCTCAGCCCGCGCGACCCGGTCGCCGAAGCTGCCGAAGACTCGATGCGCACCGAGCAGGTCTGGACTGGCAAGAGCGCCGACATGTTCAGCCGCCTCTCAGCCGACGGTCGCTGGGTGACATATCCGGATTGGTCCACTGGCGACATCGCTGTGCGAAACGTGGCGACTGGAACCGCACATCGTATTACCAACAAAGCACCTTGAGGGAAGAAAGACCAGTCATACCCCGAGTCGAGCGCGCTGTCTCCAGACGGCCGCCTCGTCGCGTACTCGTGGTTCGAGGCTTCGCGGCAGAGGTATCAACTGCGCGTCGCCGCGTTCCAGCCTGAACGGCAAACCGGCGAACCCTCGATTGTCTTCGAATCGCCGGCTGCGGGGGAATACATCGAAGTAGTCGGTTGGATAGACCATTCGCACGTTCTCTTCATTCACAGCGCCGACGACAATACGATTGGGTTCTTGACCGTGGACGTCGGCAGCCGTGAATCCTTGGCGCTCAAGTCTCTCGGCTGGTCCTATCCGGAAGGAGTCGTCATCTCGCCCGACCGCCGCTGGATCGCATACGGGCTCGAGCCAACGCCGCTCGCCAAGCAGAGAGACATCTTCGTTTTAGCCGCGGACGGCTCGAGTGAGACTCGCGTCGCCGAACACGCTGCCGATGACACTCCGGCCGCCTGGTCTCCAGACGGCGCACACCTGCTTTTTAGCAGCGCCCGCACAGGGAGCGAGGCTCTGTGGTCCCAACATGCTGGAAGGCCGAGCCGTTGGATCGCCGCAGCTGGTTCGCCCGAGCGTCTCCATCCTCCAATCGGTCGGCATGACCCCCGAGGGCGATCTCTTCTACCTCACCCGCACCGGCGCTCGGGAGGTCCACGAGATCGAGATCGATTTCGCGGGCGGACGCCTGCTCTCGAAACCTACACCGATCACGGCTTCGGTTGCCGGCGCGAACTCTGATCCGTCCTACTCTCCGGACGGACATCGGATGGCCTACGTATCCGAGCGTTCGCCGCATCGAGCGCGACGCCGAGTCATCGTCGTCCGCGATCTCGAGACCTCCGGGGAGCATGAGATCGAACCGCAGTTGCGGTTGATTCGAGAACTGCGTTGGTCGCCGGACTCGTCCGATCTCTTGTTCGTAGCGGGCGACCGCAAGGGGCGGCAGGGAGTCTATCGGATCGCGGCGGATGGAGGCGAAGCCTCGCTTGTCTTCCGGGCGAAGCGCCCAGGAAACGTCGGCTGGATGTCCGACGGCGAATCCGTACACTATCTTGATCCGGTCGGGGACGAGGGCGCCCATCACATCTTCAATCTCGCCGACGGAGCCCAACGGAGGATCCTTCCGCCCGAAGGCTATACCTGGCTCACCCTTTCGCCCGACGGCTCTCGATTTGCTTTGATCGACCGCCGGTTCGGCGAGCAAGGCAGGACTATTCTGGCCACGCTGGAGGCTCAGACCGGCGAGCGGAATGACTTGCTGAGACTGGAAGGCACGGCAAGAGCTGACTTCGCCACGGCCTGGACGCCAGACGGCAAGACAATCCTGTTCTGGAGGAGAGACAAGTCCTCTCAAAACCCACAGCGTAGAGAGCTTTGGGCGATTGCGGCGGATGGGGGCGAGCCGCGTCCGATGAACCTCGGCGTGGACTTGCTTTCCGCCCCCGGCTTCCTGAGCGTTCATCCGGACGGTCGTCGCCTGGCTTACTCGGCTGGAGACCCAAAGTACGAAATCTGGAAATTCTCCAACTTCCTCGACCGCCTGGAGACGAGCGACTGAGTGGGAGGCTGTGATGCTTCGAGAACTCGCCGCAGAGGCCCTGCTGGTGCTTTTGCTGACGACCTTCTTATTTAGTGCTAGCCGCCACTCTGGGTCTGCCGGGACGCCCCGAGAACACAGCCGCGCGCGTCAGCAAGCGTTAAACCCAAACCTGCGCCAAATTCGCCCCACGACTCCAGCGCCTAAAAAAAGGGGACGCACGACCCGTCAACCCCAGGGGCGACCGGCTGCGGGGGCTCCGATGGCTGACTGCTGGATGCGAAGCTATTTCTCGTTAGCTATCCGACGGCGTCACCCTTCGTGGAATATTCTAGCGAGAACTGCCGGCGAATGGGGCCGCCATGCGCATGAAGCATCCGATTCGCCGGCGCCCCTGCCACAGGGCGAAGGCCGCGATGTAACCGGAACCTCAAAATGCCGCACCTCACCCGCTGCCTGGTCCTGGGGAGGTTTTATGAGATGGCTCCCTTAGTTTCAATCGCCAGGTCTAAACCCAGCGCCTTTCAGGCGGTCAGCTTCAAGCGAGGGTTCGAACAGAGCCGCGCCCGAAAGCGAAAGGGTGCGGTCTTGGCGTGACCGCGTCCCGATGGGAAACCCGATGCACCCACTACTCTCGACCGCACCCTTGCGGGCGCGGCTCTGTTTGGGCCAGGTCGTTGCGTCCTGCCCTCTGGCGTCTTGACACTGCGCTTCCCGTTCAGAAGCCTCTGGGGTCCAGGCCTGTTTTGTCCTATTGTCCCGCCTCAGGTGAATGATTTATCCTGACTCTCCTGTCTGGGCGAAACTCGAATAAATTGCTCCGCCTGTGCTCAGGGTCTAAGGGTTTTCCAACAGCATATGTTGGCTAACGGCTCGTTGGTGCGCCCTGACGAGCAATGTTAATCTGAAGCAGACTGCGCAGGGTCCTGTTGGGCGCCGCGGGAGCAGACAGCCTCGAAATCAACGATTTCCAGGTTGTGCGGCGGGATTGGGAATCGGGACACGGCTCCATTTGGATTCGCTGAAGATGGGCTCCATGACACTGTCCAATGGTTCTATCAACAGGATCGTAACTTCGGTACTGATTGCTGTTGTTGCGCTTCTGGGCTGCCTCCCGCTCTCGATGGAAGAAGCTTCCAAGAAGGTCCAGGAGTTTGAGTTAAAGATGGCGGCGGGTCCGATCGGAGAGCGGATACTGGTTTCCAATCATTCGAACGAGCCGTGGGAGAACGTTGTGATGATCATCAATGATCAGCCGGATGGCAGCGGCTACAAGCTGACCTTGAGCAAGTTTTCCGAGCGGGCGAGTTTGCATTTTGGCATGAGGGTCTTCCGCAACAGCGAGGGGGAGCGCTTTGACTCGAACAACGACGGGATGAAGACGCTCACCGTCTATGCCGATACACCCAGCGGCAAGGGGCGCTGGCGGTCCTCCTACCGCCAAAAGAAGAGTCAGAATTAAGCCGGTCCTGAGCGGCTTGCCAGCTTGACAAGCTGTTTCCCGATATTCTTCCCCGACATCATTTCAATGAACGCCCGCGGCGCATTCTCGATTCCCTCCGCGATTCTTTCACGATACTTGAGCTTGCCGCCGCGAACCCAATGGCTGAGTTCAGCGAGGGCGGCATCGTAGCGGTCCTGATAGTCAAACACGAGGAATCCTTGCACTTTGGCCCGCTTCACGATCAGATGCCAGAGCAGCCGCGGGCCGTCTTCGGGTTTTTCCAGATTGTATTGGGAGATTTGTCCGCAAACGCTGACACGGCTCTTGGTGTTCAGAAGCGAGAATACCGCGTCCGTGATCGCCCCGCCCACGTTGTCAAAGTAGGCATCGACGCCGTCTGGGCAACATTTGCGGAGTTTAGCGCCTGTGTCGCCGGCGGTTCTGTAGTTGAAAGCGGCATCAAAGCCCAGGTCTTCGGTGAGATGCCTCACTTTCTCGTCGCTTCCGGCGATGCCGACCGCCCGGCAGCCTTTGATCTTCGCGATCTGACCGGCGGCGGATCCCACCGCGCCGGCGGCTGCGGATACAACCACGGTTTCACCCGGTTGAGGGTCGCAAATGTCGAGGAGTCCGAAATAAGCGGTGATTCCCGGCATGCCGAGCACTCCCAGGGAGGTCGAGATCGGGGCGGCATCCGGATCCAGCTTGCGAAGCTCCTTGCTGTCGGCGACCGCGTATTCCCGCCAGCCGAAGCCGCCAACGACAATATCCCCCGAGCGGAAGGGGGTCCCGCGGGATTCAAGCACTTCGCCGACCGCCCCTCCAACCATGACCTCGCCTAAGCCCACCGCTGGAGCGTAGGATTTGCGTTCCCTCATGCGTCCCCGCATGTAGGGATCCACGGACATATACAGGCTCCGAATCAGGCATTGTCCGTCGGATGGCCGCGGGATCGCGGTCTCCTCGATTTGAAAGTCGGTTTCTTTCGGAAGCCCATTCGGGCGGGAAGCTAGTAAGATCTGTCGATTCACGTTCTTGTTCCTCCTATGCGAGGCAACAGCAACCACCTGTGGCGTTTCCCCAGTCGAATTGGATGCCGATAAGCCCGGAACCCTTCGTGGCGGTCAGGGCTTTGATTCCTCGTTCTGTCCTTCTGTTTGTGGAACTGTGTCCAACTGACGAAGTGTAGCAATCCGAAGCTCACCCCAGCCCGATGGGCACTGGACGGCTTCGCCCGCGGCTGGAGTTCCTGTCATTCATATGATCGAGGATAGTCTCAATGTCTTTCTCCCGAGTTGACTCCTTGCAGGTCTCACCGGGTCGACCGCTTTCCCGATTTCCAGCCGTGGCCGGACGCCAGGCAGCAGGCGACTCGTCGGGCAAAGATCGCCCTGAGCGAGTTTGCCTCCAGAGTTCAAGGACTCCAGCCAGACGACTACTTCGGGCGGCGTCAGGGTGCGGGTTCGGCGGCTCACACCTACTCGAGTGCACTCGGTTAGGAGGTTTTTCCCCGCGAGTTAAGGTTCAGCTAGCATTGTCCAGCTAGCAATGTCTGTTGTAGTAATGTTCCTAACGGTACTGGTACACGATTTTGGTGTCGCGGATTGCCGTGGAAGCGAGGCGTGTCAGATGATCCGAGTTTGTGCTTGTGAGACGCAACCGATTGTCGTCGAAGGATTGAAAAGCAGTCTGCAGGATGTCGAGGACCTTGAATTCAGCGGGTGCGTCGACAATTTGAGGTCCCTATTCGATCTGGTTGAGAAAGACTCCCCAAAAGTTTGCTTGATCGACAAGTCGTTTGGAACCAAGTCGGTGTTCCAAATCATATCGGACTTGAAGGCGCGCTGTCCCGAGACGGAACCGGTGCTGTGGGCGGCCGAGATATCCGAAGTGGAATCCTTCCGGGCTCTGCAAGTGGGTGCTCGCGGAATCCTGAAGAAGACGCTTCCCGTGACGGTCATCCTGGATTGCATTCGAACCGTCGCCAAGGGCAATATTTGGATTGAAAGTTCCGTGTCCAACCAGTTCGTTGGGTTCCTCAACCGCCGTTCGACTCCGAGGTTGACGCCCCGCGAGGAGGAGATCCTCAACCTGGTCATGAAGGGAATGAAGAACAAACAGATTGCCGAGGAACTTTCCATCACGACCGGCACTGTAAAAGTTCATTTGATGCATATCTTCGAGAAGACCGGCGTCAAGGATCGATTTGAACTGGCCATGTACGGCCGGAAACTGCGCGGAGGCTCATTCGAGGTCGATTCGGAGCCTGTTCAGGAGTCCCTGCTCGCCCTCGGCGTTCTGTAGTGTCCAGGCTCTCTGTAGAATTGTTCCAGGGGAGCCATGAACCAGCGAAGTCTGATCCTGGGGCTGGCAGCAGGCGTCATCACGTTCCTGACCGCCGCGAATCTATGCTGGTCTGCTGACTGGTTCGGCCGATTCCACGACGATTCCATCTACCTGAGTTCCGCGAAAGCTCTCGCCGACGGCCAAGGCTACGTGATGCCCAGCGTGCCCGGCGAACCGCCCCAGACGAAGTATCCTCCCCTCTACCCGTGGTTGTTGTCGCTGGTCTGGCACATCTGGCCCAGCTTCCCGCAAAATCTGGTTCCGGCGTTCTGGATCAACGCCCTGGCAGGGGCGGCGTTTTTCTTGGTTTGCTTCTTCGTACTGAGGCAACTCGGTATCGGCCAGGCGCCCGCGCTGGGGCTGGCCGCGGTTTGCGGCTTCCACCCCACCACTTTGCATCTGGCGACAACCTTGCTGAGTGATCTGCCGTTTATGGCGCTGTCGGTTGGTTCCAGCGCCCTTGCGTGGGCGGCTAGGGTTCGGTTTGGCGACCGGAAAATTCCGAGTTTGTGGCTGTTGGCCGGCGCCGTAGCTGCTCTAGCGGTCATGACGAGGTCGATAGGAATCGCTTTCGTGCTGGCTCTCGCCTGTTTTGCGGGCCGGCACAAGTCTTATCGCCTGGCCTTTCTCGCGCTGTTCGCCGGGTTGGCTGTCATTGGGGCCGGCATGGCTTGGTCCTGGCAGAATCGAACTTTATTTAGTGTTGATTCCACAAGTCTTAGCGGGTACGAGCAGACCCGTTTATTCTATGGCAGCTACTTAGGGTTCTGGCTGAATTGCGTGCAGGATTGGGCTACCTTCCAGTCGATGGCCTCATTTAACTTCTGGGAACTGCTGAAGCAACCCGCGGCGACTTCCTTTTTGCTTCCGGTAGTCGGGTTCGAAGGCGGATTCTTGCAAGCTGTAGCCGTTGCCCTCTCGCTCGGGATTGCCAAAGGGGCGTTTGGATTAGCCCGGCTAAACGGACTCCACCCGTTGCATTTGGCCTTGTTTTTCACGGTTCCGGTCACGATCGTGTGGAACTACACGCTACTGGACCGCTTCTTGCTGCCTTTCTTGCCGCTATTCTTGGCGGGCGCCTACCACGAGATCAAATCGATCTTGGAGTCGGTAGTGGAGGTCTTTCGCGCCCGCAAGCCGGTTGTAGACCGGGTGGTTTCCGGGATTCTGGCGGGTGCGCTCGCTTGGCTGGTGCTGTTTGCGGCGATTGGCTATCTATGGCGAGCCCCCCGAGGGTTGCTGAACGGCCACACAGAGAGAGCTTTGCTGGCGGCCGAAAAGCGACAAGCCTATCGCTGGATTCTGGAGAACACCAAGGAGTCGGACCGCTTCATATCTTATGAAGACGCAGCTCTGTGGCTGCACACAGGCAGGCAAGCCCTCAGGCCGATGATCTTCTCCACCGCTGCTTTCTATCGCCAAGACAAGGGCATCGTGGAGCGAGATTTGGCCAGATTCATGGATACCGCCAGCGCGATTGAGGCCGGATACTGGATGGTTGCCGAGGATGATTACCAGCTTGCCAGCGCCTCGGAAATGATCGGAGAACACGCTGGCCGCTTGTTGCTTTCCTACTCCAAGGTCTTCGAAACCGACGGAGGCAAGGTCAAAATCTATGAATTTTCCAGGAACAGCGGAAGGAAGGGAAGCGACGGCGCCGGAGACGCGCCGGTTTCAATTCGGCCGGAAAGTTGATACGGGCATGCCGCTACTTGTGCCGGACGTACTATCACTGGGCAGTACCGCAGTGGTAAGCCTTTGGGTCCTGGGTCTATATGACTATTGGCACGATGTTCGTATTGCGATAGTATAGTCTAGGACCTGGAAATTCCGGCGTAAAGGTTTTCTTCCACCTGAGGAAAGCCCCCAGCCTGGGCTGATACGTAAACGATGCAAACGGACAGCGCAAACGTGACAGCAGTCGCAGCGGGTGAATCGGCGCCGCCGGCGGGCGGCGCCTCGCGCTGGCTTCTTCCGCATCTGTCCGATTGGGTGTTTGCTTCTCTGTTGCTGTGGCTGTTTTTTGGGCACGGGGCGGCGCGAACTCTATTGGCCGATGGCGATACCGGCTGGCATATCCGGACGGGTCAATACGTTTTGGAGAATTGGGCATTTCCCCGCGTGGACTTGTTCTCCTTCACGATGGAAGGCAAGAGCTGGTTTGCCTGGGAATGGTTCTCGGATGTGCTGCTCGCACTCGCCTACAAGGCCGCCGAGCTGAAGGGGGTCGTGCTCTTGGCGGGTGTAGTGATTGCGGCCACGGCCGCCGCACTTCTGCGCTACATGCTGTGGCTTGGCGTCAATGTGCTGTTGGCGGTCTCCTTCCTGATGATTGCCGCGTCTGCTTCGATGGTCCACTGGCTGGCGCGCCCCCATATGTTCACTTGGGGCCTGCTGCTGGCCACCATTTGGCTGCTCGAGGCGGACCGCCGCGGAAACAGCCGCCGGGTTTACTGGCTGCTGCCGATTGCCATCGTATGGACCAACACTCACGGTGGGTTCCTGACCCTGCTCATGGCCGTGGGCGTGTACGCGGTTGGGGTAGGATTGGAGCAACTGTGGGCAACGTATGACCATAGTTCTGAAGGGTTTAGCTGGCATCTGCCGGCTGCGGCCAAACGCTACGGCTTACTGCTGCTACTTTGTACCGCCGGCACGCTCGTCAATCCTTATGGTTATCAGCTCCACGTGCATATTTCCGAGTATCTGCGTTCTGATTTCATCCTGAATAATGTCCAGGAGTTTCAGTCGCCGGACTTCCGCGGCGAAAGCATGCTGGTTTACGAAGGCTTTTTGCTGCTGGGATTGATCTTGATTGTGAGATTAATCCGGCGGCGAGAGCTGGCCCAGGCCCTGCTGCTGCTGGCCTGGTCGCATGCATCGCTGGTATCGGTTCGTCATGTGCCTTTGTTCATGATTGTCTCGGCGCCTCTGATTGCTAGAGAGTTGACGCTGTTTATCGCGGAGGGTGTCAGCTCCGGTAATACTTGGCTGAAGGCGATCCACAGCATGGGAGAGGACTACGGGGGAAGCAAGCCGTCCGCGTCTTTCGCGTCCGCGCCCGCATTTTCGTGGCTTCCAGTGGTCGCCGTGGTGGTGATCGCTTCGATGCTGCACCTTCGCGCCGACAACTATCGCTGGAAGGCGCAGTTTCCCGAGGTCCGGTTTCCCGTAGCGGCATGTGATGCTTTGGAAGACCGGCTGGTCCAGCGCCGCGTGCTGAGTTCGGACCAGTGGTCTGACTATCTGATCTACAACTTCTATCCGAAAGTGAAGGTCTTTTTCGATGGTCGCAGCGATTTCTATGATCCCTCGATTCGCGGAGAATATCTTCAGCTCATTGGATCGGGGTGGCGCTGGGAAGAGATCGTTGACCGCTATGAGTTCGACGCGGCCCTGCTGCCACTGGACTGGCCGCTGGCGTCCACGATGAAGGTGCACCCGGATTGGGCTGTGGTCTATGACGACGGGCTGGCGGTTTATTTGGAGAGAGTGAGGTGAGAACAACGCCGGCGTCCGCGTCAGCTCGGAGGCCGTCACGTGTTGATTTAGAAGGGGTTAAAGAGAAGGCGGAAACTGGCTGGTTGTAGACATGCAGGCCCTAGGGGGACTTACGAGGAACACCTGGGCGGTTCTCCTAGCTGTGGTTAAGTAAGGATACTGTGGAAACCGCTGGGTTCCGTCAATTTCGTTTGATGTTGGAATGGTATATCAATGAGAGAATCGAAGGATATTCGCTTGTCAAATAGATGTCTCAAGCTCTTGTCCGTAGTTTCGGGGCGTGGCCGCGCGGGTGCGCCTGATCTCTCATGCGGCGCTGCTCTGAGCACGGATGAGATCCGTTTTCATCAAGAAAGGGTGCTCTTGGCATGACGGACCCGTTTTACTGGCTGCTCGGTTTATGCATTGTGATCGGAGCCCTGGCATCAGCGGAGGATTTATGGAGGCGAAAGGTCTCCAATCCTATCACCGTGGGTGCGTTCGCGGCCGGCGTCGTAGCGCAGTCCGTCATTTTCGGTCTGAAAGGCGCCGGAAGTGCGTTACTGGGCAGTCTGGTTGGATTCGTCATTTTTCTGGTGTTTTATTTGCTAGGTGGAATGGGCGGCGGAGACATCAAGCTGATGGCCGGGTTTGGGGCGATTATGGGGAGCGTCGAGCAGGTCGTGATGGCTGCGATCATGGCGGCCCTGGTCGGAGCCCTGATGGCCCTGGCATTTCTCGCCGTACGGTTTGTCAGGAAAAAGCTTGGCCCCGAGGGCGAGATCACAGGCTCGGGGCTGAAAAGCTCGATTCCCTACGCGCCGGCCATTACCGCCGGAGTATTGATGTCGTTTGCTAGCCGGAGTATTGATGTCGTTTGCTAAGTCCTCCTTCCCATAAATACGATGACGTATTGTGGGGTGGCTTCTTTGGTTTTGCCTCGGCTAGACTGGTCTTAACACGGAGACCAGTCGATGCCAAGAAAAAGCCCCTTCTCCATCAAGCTTACATCCGAAGAGCAACGAGTGCTGCAAGCGAGGGCCCGAAAGTATACCTCATCGTATCGAGACGTGATCCGGGCCAAGATCGTCTTGCTTGCCGCCCAAGACCTCTCCAATGACCAGATCGCTCGGCGCCTCGACACCCCCCGTCAGATCGTCAGCAAATGGCGCAAACGCTTCTTCCTCGACCGCCTGGCTGGTCTCGAAGAGCAGCCCCGCGGCGGTCGTCCGCCGACGTTTTCCCCCTCAGCTCGTCGTCGCCGTCAAAGCCCTCGCTTGTGAATTGCCCGCCCAGTCCGGCTTGCCGCTCTCCCGTTTCTCCGTCTCCGAGATTCGCCATGAGGTCCTGCGTCGAGGTCTGGTCGCCGACATCAGCGGCGCCACCCTCTGGCGCTGGCTCGACTCGGATGCGCTGCGCCCCTGGTACCACCGCAGCTGGATCTTCCCCCGCGACCCCGACTTCGCCGAAAAGGCCGCCCGCATCCTGGATCTGTACGAAGGCCGTTGGCAGGGCAGTCCGTTGGGGGCAGACGATTTTGTTCTCTCCGCCGACGAAAAAACCAGCATCCAAGCGCGTCAGCGTAAGCATCGCGGCAAGCCGCCTGCCCCCGGCCGCTCGGCTCGCGTCGAGAATGAATACAAGCGCCTCGGTGCTTGGGCTTACCTGGCGGCTTGGGATGTTCATCGCGCCAAGCTGTTTGGCCGCTGCGAAACGAAAAACACCAGCGCCGGGGTCGATCGTCTGGTGGCGGAAGTGATGAGTCAGCCGCCCTACTGTTCGGCCCGGCGGGTTTTCTGGATCATGGACAACTGCTCGACTCATCGCGGCGACAAGGCCGCCGAGCGCTTGCGCACGCGCTGGCCCTCGGCGGTGCTGGTCCACACGCCGGTGCACGCGAGTTGGTTGAATCAGATCGAGATCTACTTCTCGATCCTGCAACGCAAGGCCCTCACCCCGAATGACTTCTCTTCGCTTGACGAACTCGAGGAGCGCCTCCTAGGTTTTCAGCAACACTACGAGCAAATCGCGACCCCTTTCCGGTGGACCTTCACGCGCCACGATCTCAAGCGCTGGCTGGCCAAGCTCGATAACTCTAGCCTCACTCCTGCCGCTTAGGTTGATACCCTACAAACATACGTCACCGTAATTCTGAGGCAGAGGACTAAGTGAGGATCAATTATGGACAAGCGTTTAATTACAGTAATCGTTATGGCTGTGGTGGTTGCATTGGTCATCACGGCTATCTTTTATCAGATCACGGTCGGCCGTCGGCCCACGCAGACGGCTGTCGCTAAGAAGGAATTGGTCGTCGCCAAAGAAGATCTAGCGATGGGTAGTGAGATCCAGGGCGAATCCAACCTGGCAGCCTCGTGCACACCGACGGCTGGGAAGGCTATGCGGGATTGGAGAACAAAGGATACCGCCATGATGTCCTGATCAGGGACTATCCGACTGAAGCATATCCTCAGGGCGCTTTCGCCAGCATTGAGGATGTGATCGATCGGTCGGTCATCAGTCCGATTCTGGCGAACGAACCGATTCTGGCCGCGCGCGTAACCGAAAAAGGCGCCGGCGTCGGTTTGGCCCCGCTGATTCCGGAGGGGAAGCGGGCGGTTGCGATCGCCATTAACCAAGTCTCGGGAGTGTCCGGATATATCAATCCGGGTTCGGAAGTCGACATCCTGTTGACGGGTCAGCCCCAAGGCTTCACCGAACGGCTGACGACGACAGTACTGGAAAACGTGACCGTGCTGTCGACTGGGACGCGGCTTGAGATGGATCCCGAAGGCAAGCCGCAGAATGTGCCGGTTATTAACATGTTGCTGACCCCGGAAGACGCTGAATTGATAACGCTGGCGACGGGTGTGGGGCGAATCCATTTGGTGCTGCGGAACCCGATGGATGAAGAATTGACCGCCGATGAACGCAGAGGCGCGCGCCAGCGTGATCTGTGGGCGCGAGTCAAGAGAAGTGCTCCGGCGCCTTCGCCTCGTCCTCGGGCGCGGCGAGCCGCGCCTGCCCCACCCCCGCCTCCGCCTCCGGCGCAGGTAGAAATGATTCGTGGTAATCGGCGGACAATGGAGAAAATTTCGCGCTAGCTGAACACTGGCTAACTAAACACTAACTAAAGGTGTTGCTCTATGTCACTGAGTCCCCCCCGAATATTTTTTGCCAGGCATTCCAAAGCTAGTCGTCGACACGGCAGGCGCTGGCGGGAATCGATTCCAGCGAAGGCCCGCCGGAGGCGGCCGGCCGCCGCTTTCATTGGGCTGTTGTTGAGCGCTGGTTTGTTGCCGGGCGCAGAGCCCCTGCAACAGCCCCCCGCCGGTGACGAGATCCCGTTAACCGTCGGGCGCTCCGTGGTGCTGGATCACCCGGATGAAATCCGGCGCGTGGCAATCGCCGACGAAACAGTAGCGGACGCTATTGTCATCTCGACCCGCGAGATGCTGATCAACGGTAAGACGCCAGGCCTCACCTCTATGGTGATCTGGTCTCGATCGGGTGATCGTAACTTCTTTACTATCAATGTGAAGATGAACGTTGAGCAAGTCCAGGAGCATATCCGGACGTCGTTCCCCGGGGAGCCGATTCGCCTCTCTGCCAGCAATGGAGTGGTGACCCTGGCGGGGAAGGCTTCCGGCCCCGACATCCTGGAGCGCGTTGTTGCCATGATCACGGGTTCGGTGGGCAATGCCACGATTATCAACAACGTAGAACTGCCCCCTCCGCCGGCTGCAAGGCAGATCATGCTGAAGGTGAAATTCATCGAGGTGGATCGCCAGGCGATGCAGGAGTTTGGGGCGGGCCTGATGAGCACAGGCGCATTCAATACGCCGGCGGCTATCTCGACGCAACAGTTCGGCGGCGGTAGCGTCAACCAGATAGCGGGACAGATCCCGGCGCTGTTGGAGGGCACCACAACGAACTTCAACTTTCTGGACGTTTTGAATATTTTTGCCTTCCGGCCGGACTTGAATGTCGGCGCGATCATTCGCGCGTTGAAATCGAAGGCTCTGGTTCAGATTCTCGCGGAGCCCAACGTGGTGACGACTGATGGCAAGGAGGCGAGCTTTCTGGTGGGCGGCGAGTTCCCGGTTCCGGTGGTGCAAGGTGGCGCCACGTCGGGCGCGATCACGATTCAGTTCCGCGAGTTTGGAATTCGCTTCGACTTCCTGCCCAACTTCACCGAGCGTGGAACGGTCAAAATGCGTGTCACGCCGGAAGTCAGTGCATTGGACTTTGCCAACGCGGTCAGTATTCAGGGTTTTCTGGTTCCGGCTCTCAGTACACGCCGGGTTGAGACGGAGGTGGAGCTTGCGCCGGGCCAGAGTTTTGTTGTGGGTGGCTTGATTGATCGGCGTATTGCGGATACCGTCTCCAGGATTCCCGGGCTGTCCAGCATCCCGTTGATCGGCCGTATTTTCAAGAGTTACTCAAGGGAGCAGCAGGCCTCGGATCTGATTGTCGTCGTGACTCCGGAGTTCCCCGAGGTCATCGATGTGGGCCAGCCGCGGCCGATGCTGCCGATGCCCTACGAGTTTATGGAGCCCCTGAGCGAGTATGTGGAACGTTTGAGGGTGAAAGAGCAGCAGCAGTAAGACAGTGGCTGGAAGGCGCGCGACGGAAGCTATGGAATTCAAGCAAAGGGCCGAGTTGATGACGCTGCTGATTTGCCCCAACCGCGGGCTTGCGCAGCAGTTTCTCGCCACGGTTCCCGAGACCCGGTCGTTCCAGGTCGTTGGGGACTTGCAGCGCTACCCCAATGTCAGGCAGCTGGACGCCCGTCTCCGCCAGCTCCGCCCTGATGTTGTTCTGCTCGATCTGAGTGCTGATACCGAGGCGGCTATGGGGCTGATCGGAGTGATTGCGGCGTTCCGGCCCGCGATCTATGTCGTGGGACTCCACGAAAGCAACGATTCCAGCGTAATCATCAGGTCGCTTCGCGCCGGATCAACGGAATTTCTTTGCTGTCCCTTCGATGTCGACTCGCAGTCGACGGTCATTACTCGGATCCTGAGACTCAGGGAATCGGCGGAGAGTGTGGCTCCCCAGCGGGGCCGGGTTTTGGCCTTTGTGGGGGCAAAGGCTGGGCAGGGAGCGACGACGCTAGCCTTTCAGGTGGCCTCGATTGCGGCGCAGGATGGAAAGCGCAAGGGGTGCGCGACATAGAAGTGAGTATTTCAGCAGGCTCTTTATTGTGGCCAATATCCTTGCGTATGTATTACGCTAGGAACAGGAGGTCACTTCCATGCCTGATTCCCTCGAGCAACTGCAGCAACAGCGTACCGACATCGTCCGCCAGATCGGCGAGCTGGGCGATCTGCGCCCCGGTTCGATCACCAGCACCTCGGGGCGTTGCGGCAAACCAAGCTGCCGCTGCCATCGCCCCGGTCAACCGGGGCACGGTCCCCATACCCGCCTCACCTATAAGGCCGGTCGTAAGACCGTCACCGAGTCGCTGCCGACTCCGGCCGCGCTGGGCAAAGCCGAGCGCGAAGTGGCCGAGTTCCGCAAGTTCCAGCAACTGAGCCGCGAGTTCGTGGAGCTCAATACCCGCATCTGCAAACAGCGGCCGCTGCAGCTTGAGGCGCAGACCCCCCAGGAAAAAAAACGGCCGCCGCCATCCAGCAAGAGGTCGCGCGCGAACTAGACCAGCTATTGCGCGTGCTGTTCAGCGGGCGGCGCAAGACAGGCCACTGGGATCTGGAAGCCGTCGAGATGGCGGTGCGCTCGGCGATGCACCAAGCTGGCGCCGCCGCCCTCTCCGAACTGCTGCAATGGGCAGCCCCAGCGGCCGGCCAGCGGAGCCTTCCCTGTTGTTGCGGCCACCAAGCTCACTACCGGGAACTGCGCTCCAAGTCGGTTCTCACCGCCCTGGGCAGGGTGCATATATCGCGCCCCTACTACCTGTGCGGGCACTGTCACAGCGGCCAATTTCCGGCCGACGCTGAACTCGACATCGCCCAAACGGAATGCTCTCCTGGGGTACGCCGTATGCAGGCGATGGTGGGCCAGGAGGCTCCCTTCGATCACGGGCGCCGGCAGCTGGAACTGCTGGCGGGTCTGGAAGTGACCGCCAAGGCGGTGGAGCGGACGGCGGAGGGGATTGGAGAGGATATCGCGGCGCGGGAGCAGAGCGAGATCCAGCGGGCGATGCAGTTGGAGCTGCCGCTGGTGGTGGGGGAACCCGTTCCGATCCTGTACATCGAAATGGATGGGACCGGAATTCCGGTGGTGCGCAAAGAGACGGTGGGCCGAGCGGGCAAAAGGAAGGGAGAGGCGGCCCACACCCGCGAAGCTAAGTTGGGCTGCGTGTTCACTCAAACGAAGTGGGACGAAGAGGGCTACCCCATCCGCGATCCGGACTCGACCAGCTACAGCGGCGCCATTGAGACCGCCGACGAGTTTGGCAAACGCATGTATGTGGAGGCTTGGAAGCGGGGCTGGAGCCGGGCACGCAAGAAGGTCGTGCTGGGAGATGGCGCCGAATGGATCTGGAACATTGCCCAGCAGCAGTTTCCCGGCGCCATTCAGATCGTCGACCTCTATCACGCCCGCCAGCACTTGTGGGACCTGGCACGCCAGCTTCATCCCCACGACAAGGCCCAGCAACGGTGTTGGATCACGATCCATCAGGACCACCTCGACCAGGGGCGGATGGAAGAGTTAGTGTGCTCGCTGCGGTCGGTCGAATGCTCGAGTCCCCAACTCGCGGAAGAGTTCCGCGACGAAGCCAAATACTTTGAAAAGAATGCCAAGCGGATGCGCTACCCAGAGTTTCGGCGCCAGCATCTGTTTGTCGGCTCGGGAGTGATCGAGGCCGGCTGCAAGAGTGTCATCGGCTCTCGCCTGAAACGGTCGGGCATGTTCTGGACCGTCCGCGGAGCCAACGCGATTCTGGCCCTTCGTTGCTGCCACCACAACGGCCGCTTCGAGGACTATTGGGAGGCCCGAGCGGCTTGAGCTCCACTTTCATGTCGCACACCCAAGCGCAAGGTTCTGCTGGCGGATTTTGATATCATCGGAGGGACTATTTCGTTCGCTTCGCGGATGTCGCACAGCTACAGCGTGCTCGATGCCATTCGCCACTCCGAAAAGCTGGATAGCGCGCTTTGGAGCGCGCTGGTTAAAGACAAGGACGGCCTGGATCTTCTGCTTTCCCCTGATCCGCCTGAGGCCGGTGGTGTGGAAGGGCATAAGGTTCACGAGGTCATCGAATACGCGCGGGCTTCATACGAAGACGTCATTTTGGATTTGCCGTCCGCCTACGAGCGCATTTCTCAGGTTTCGATCAGCGAGGCGGACAAGATCTTTCTGGTTTGCAATGCCGAGCTGCCCTCTCTTCACCTGACGCGAAAGCTGATTTCGTATCTAGAGCGGCTGAATATCAGCCGGGACACAATGTCGTTGCTGGTCAATCGCCTGAACCGGCGCCACGAACTGAGCCCTGAGGACATGGAGAAGGTGTTCAATTTCCCGATCAGCGCGGTTTTCCCCGAGGACTACGGCGTGGCTCACCGCGCCTTGACCGTGGGCAAGCCGATTCCTCCGACAGGAGATTTGGGCCGCGCCTTGCAAAGTTTCGGCGACTCGTTGTTTGCTCCTCCGACAAGCGAGAAAAAGAAAGGGCTGTCGGCTTTGAGGCTCTCGGCATTGTTGTCGCAGAGCTAGAGGTTTAAGATGCGTCTGGTTGAGTTTAGTATCTCTATGGTGATGGTGAAATTCGCGCAAGACGTGGAAGAAAATTCGGGAGCCAGATTCAGAGCCGCGACCGTGAGGGAGCGGTCTGCCGCTTCGACGCGCGGCACCCGGCGGCGGGCACGCTCCCCTGTTTTGGTTGCGGCTGGTCCGGATTAGGGAGAAGGAATGTCGTTAACGACGGATATTCAAAGTTCGGGTGATCTTACATGGGAGGACCGGCTCAAGCGCGGCGGCGCTCGAAGCCGGCTGACCCTGAACCCGGAATACCAAGAGCTGAAGTTTCGGCTGCACCGCCGGCTTCTTGACAAGATCAACCTGGAAGCCCTGGCCAGCATCGACAACGAGAGAGTGCGGATCGAAGTCCGCAATGCCTTGATGTCGTTGATGGACGAAGAGTCGACTCTGCTGAGTTCGCTCGAAAGACAGCAGATCTGCGAAGAGGTCCTGGATGAGGTGTTCGGCCTGGGGCCGCTCGAACCCCTGCTGCTGGATGCGACGATCAGTGACATTTTGGTCAACACCCACAAACAGGTATACATCGAGCGAAACGGCCAACTGGAACTAACCAGCGTCACCTTTAAGGACGACAACCACCTGTACCGGATTATCGACAAGATTGTCTCGCAGGTCGGACGCCGCGTGGATGAGTCGTCGCCCATGGTGGATGCCAGGCTCTCCGACGGTTCTCGTGTCAACGCGATTATTCCACCGCTCGCCGTGGACGGTCCGTTGCTGTCGATTCGCCGGTTCAGCACGGACAAACTGATGCCGGATGATCTGGTGGCGAAGAAGTCCATCACGCAAGGCATGATGGATCTGTTGAAGGGGGCCGTGACTGCCAAGCTCAACCTCATCATCTCCGGCGGAACGGGTTCAGGCAAGACGACCATGCTGAACGCCTTGTCGGCCTACATTTCTCCCGACGAGCGCGTGGTTACGATCGAGGACGCAGCCGAGCTCCAGCTGAAGCAGCCTCACGTTGTGCGGTTGGAGACCCGTCCTCCCAACTTGGAAGGCGAGGGAGCGATTCGGCAGCGAGAACTTCTTGTCAACTCCCTGCGCATGCGTCCCGACCGCATCGTGATCGGGGAGTGCCGCGGCGAAGAAGCTCTCGATATGTTGCAGGCGATGAATACCGGTCACGATGGCTCGATGACGACGGTTCACGCCAACACTCCGCGGGACGTCATCTCGAGACTGGAAGTCATGGTCAACCTGGCCACCGCCAGCTTGCCCATAACGGCGATTCGGAGCCAGATCGCCGCGGCGGTCGACGCCATTGTTCAGGTCGAACGCATGAGCGACGGTACGCGCCGCTGCCGCAGTATCACCGAAGTGACCACGATGGAAGGCGATATGGTGATGCTCCAGGATATTTTCGTGTTCGAGAAGCTGGGAGTTTCCAGCGAAGGCAAAGTGCTGGGCCGCTTTGCGGCCACGGGAATCCGGCCCCGCTTCTACGAAAAGCTGCTCGCGGCGGGCATTCGGCTTCCCGGCGAGACATTTGAAGAGATTGTCGAAATCAGCGAATAGGAGGCGGACTTTATGGTTTTCATGATCTTCTTTGGTTTCCTCGTCACCGTGATGATCATCACGGTGTTGGTTGCCAACAGTGTATTGCGAAAGCGCGACGTCGACCAAATAAAGACGCTGGTCAGCGGCAGAGTGACGCAAATGGGGGAGAAGAAGGGCGAGACTCCCCTGATGAAGCAAAAGACCGAGAGCAAGCGGGAAGCGGTAGCGCGATTTTTCCTCGGCTCCAGCCTCACGGAAAAACTTCGGAACTACATAGAACAGGCGGGTCTTGACTGGGATCCAGCGCGCACGGTCTATCTGTCCTTGTTGCTCGGATTGATCGGATTCAATATTTTCTGGTACATCATACCGCGCGGCCAGGCCATTGCTTTTATCGGCGTGATCGCCGGACTGGGGGCTCCATCGCTGTATCTTTATCAGAAGAGAAAAGCCCGCTTGATGAAATTCGAAGCGCAGTTTCCGGATGCTCTCGAGTTCGTGTCACGCGCCATGCGTTCCGGTCACGCTTTCTCGGTTTCGCTTGAGATGCTCCATAAGGAATATGCGCCGCCGCTGGGGGACGAGTTCAGGCGGACTTTCGACGAACAGAACCTGGGTTTGCCTTTAGAGGTGGCGCTGGAGAGGCTGGGGACGAGAATCCCGTTGCTGGACGTCCACTTCTTCGTCTCGGCCGTCCTGCTTCAAAAGCGAACGGGTGGAAACCTGGCTAATCTGCTCGACAACCTGGCGTATTTGATGCGCGAGCGGTTCAAGCTGCGCGCACGCATCCGCGCTGTTAGTGCTCATGGCCGAATCTCGGGTTTGGTGCTGTCCATGATTCCGCTGACCGTTGGGCTCTTGATGTTCTACACGAACCCCAGCTATATCCTGTTTTTCTTCGATGACCCGGACGGCAAGGTGATGCTGGCGGTCTGTATTATCTTTCAATTTCTCGGGTTTGTAACGATTCGTAAGATCGTAAGCCTTGGAGTATAGGCTTTATGACTCCACTATTTGCTTCTATTTTTCTGTTTGCCGTCATCGTCTTGTTGTTGACGGTGGTCGGCTTCAAGTTCTGGGTGCAGCCCAAGACGGCCTTGGAGCGGGTGATCGGCGAACTGGACCTGGGGCAGCCCAGAGTTCCCGAGCCCAGCCTGGCTTTTCGGGATATATTGACGAAGATCGGAAATAAAGTGCCGGCGAATCCAACGGACGTCGGCCTACTGCAAAAGCGTCTCCTCTCCGCGGGTATTCGCAGCCAGCACGCGCTTAAGGTTCTCTACGGAATCAAGGGGATACTGGCGTTGTTTTTCACCATATTGAGCACCGGTTTAGTATTCGGATTTCAGCTTCAGAGCGAGATGTCCGTGTTTCAGATCGGCGCCGCGGCTTTTCTGGGGTGGGGCGGCCCGAACATGGTTCTCAACCGCATGTCGATTCGGCGGCAAAAGGCGATTAAAAAGGGGCTGCCTAACACGCTGGACATGCTGGTCATCTGCGTGGAGTCCGGACTCGGGCTGGATCAGGCCTTGATGCAGGTAAGTAAAGAGCTGCACACGGCTCATCCCGAGATTAGCGACGAGCTGGCCGTCATGAATCTGGAGATGCGGGCAGGCAAGCGCCGGGCCGACGCTCTGCATAGCTTTGGCGAGCGGACCGGTGTCGACGAGGTCAAAAAACTGGTCAGCGTGCTGATTCAGGCAGACCGCTTCGGCACGAGTATTTCGCAGACGCTGAGGAATTTTTCGGATTTCATGAGGGTTCAGACAAGGATGGAGATTGAGGAAAGAGCAGCCAAGATCGGCGTCAAGCTTGTGTTTCCCATTTTCTTCTTCATTCTGCCTTCATTGTTTGTGGTTACGGTGGGTCCGATCATGGTCACGGTGATGCGGGACTTCCTGCCGGGTCTCAATTTGTAGTTCTAGCTTGTTCATGGGTTGAAGGGAAGGGCTAACGAAGGAGAGAGAAATGGAAGCTGTTAGCGTACGAGTGATTTGCGCTGTGTTGGCGCTGGCGCTGTTGGTGCTGATTGTGCTGCGTCGCCGCCAGAAAGCCCGGCAGTAAGGGCCTCGACGGAGAAGATGAGTTTAGAAAGGTGCTGGGGAGCCGTTGTTTGAATAGCCGTCCTGATTCCGCTGGCAACAGCGTATCGGGCGGCGCCGAGAGCGAAGGCCTTCAAGTTGTGTTTTGACTGGAAGTTCCCCCGTGGCCTGCTCTCTCGGCAGCGACGCACTCTGCTCGGGCCGGCATTCGGTGCGGGCAGGGGCGGTGACCCTTTTGTATGAAATGACGATTGGAGCGAAAGGCATGAAAAAGCCATCCCTGGTATCTATTGGATCTGTCTCCCTGGCATTCGTTGCGCTTCTGGGCGCTTCGACACTGTGGGCGCAGGGCCACGTTACAGGCAACACAACGTTCGGTAAAGTGATTCCCCTTCCCGGACACATCAACGCCGTGGCCATCGATGAGGCGCGAGGTCTCGTCTACGCGGGCAATTTCAGCGCGGGACGGGTGGAGGTGCTTTCGATGGCCACCCATCAGCGGGTCAGCTCTTTTTCGACGACCCCCCAGCCGGCCGCCATGGTCGGCATGGATATGTCGCTGGACAGCCGGTTTCTGGTGACCTTGAACGCCCCGGTGACCTCGGGAGTCCCGCAGCTCTCCGGTATAACGGCGGTCAACCTGAATGACCCTGCTGACCGGCGCCACTATCCGATGGTAGGCACTCCGCTGGCAATCACGTTCCAGTCCAATGGCGAAGCGTTCATCATTACGACGCTCGGCATTGTTCTGTTCGAGCCGGATGACGGGTCGTTTCGGCCCCTCGTGGACTTTGATGCGATCGAGGGTGTCGAGGGCGGCGCCGAGATTAGCCTGCCCGTGCCGCCCGCCACGTTTCCCCGTGAAGTGAACACGGCCACGGTGGATAACAATGCCACCGGAACTTGGATTTTCGGGGCGACGGATACGTTCGTGTTTTCTTATCAGGTCGGGTTTCCTGCCGGGCTGATGGTGATTCGCACCAATGAGACGCTGGTGAATTCTCCCGTGTTTCCACAAGTCAGCGCCTCCGAAGATGGAAAGTATTTTATGGCTGGGCAGCTACTGTTCAATCGGCGGCTGCGGGTCATCGCTGATACGTCTCTCGCGGAGGGCGCCTCGGACCTGCTAGTCGGCGGTAGCGCGATCGACGCCGACATCAACACCGTTTACGTTTCGTTCGACGCCGTCGCTCCGAAGGAACCAACGAACCCCGGAGGTCCTGACCTTGGGCTGCTGAACTTGATGGATCTGGACAACCTTTGGTTGCGCACCCAATACTTGTTGCCGGAAAAGATATTTGGGCCGCTGGCGATCGACTCGACCGGTGATCACATCTACGCCCTCGGGCAATCCGGCCTTATTTATCTTTCAGCTGATGAACTTGCCAACGCCCCGCAAATCGAGTTCCATCCGGACGACCGCCGGCTGTTCTTCCAGTTCGATTTCTGCAACCGCGAGGCGCAGGTTCAGACGCTGCGGCTGGAAAACCCCGGAGGGAAGCCGGCTCAATTCACGTTGTCGGTCGACCCGCAGAGGAGTTCAGGCCGACCGGCGGTGCGTTTTGAGCCGCATACCGGAGTGACGCCCGTCGATGTCCGGGTCACAGTGGACCCCGGCGCATTGGGGCCCGTCCAGGGGACGAGCACCTTTCCGGTCAACATCGAAACCAACGCGATCAACATACCGCGGACCGGAATGGTTTTAGCGAAATGGGGTATTTAGTTGACTCCAGTAGCCACAATATGTTGTGGTTGGGGGCATGAAGGAGGACTACCCCCGAAACCTCGTCGAGTTGGAAGCTCGATTCTCGACCGAGGAGGCGTGCCGGGAGTACCTGCTGAAGCTGCGCTGGCCGGAGGGGTTCGTGTGCCCGCGCTGTGGGATCCAGTCCTCATGGGCCAGCAAACGCAATCTGCTGCTCTGCGCCGACTGCGGTTACCAGGCCTCGGTGACGGCGGGCACGATTTTCCAGGACACCCGCAAGCCCTTGACGTTGTGGTTCCGGGCGGCTTGGTGGGTGACAACGCAAAAAGGCGGGGCCAGCGCGCTGGAGTTGCAGCGGGTCTTGGGTTTGGGTAGCTATGTAACCGCCTGGACCTGGCTGCACAAGTTCCGCCGCGCCATGGTGCGCCCCGGTCGCAATCGGCTGGTCGGCCGGGTGGAGGTGGACGAAACGTATGTGGGCGGAGTCGAAGAGGGCGTCCGAGGTCGCGAAATGGTTGGCAAAGCGTTAGTTGCGGTTGCTGCCGAGGAGGATGGGCGCGGTATGGGTCGCATCCGGCTCCGTCGGATCGCGGATGCCTCAGCGGCGAGCTTGGAAGCCTTTGTCGAAGAAGCTATCCAACCTGGCAGCCTCGTGCACACCGACGGCTGGGAAGGCTATGCGGGATTGGAGAACAAAGGATACCGCCATGAAGTCACCGTGCTGCGCGGGAAGCGGCAATCGGCGAGTAAGCTGCTGCCGAGAGTCCATCGTGTCGCCTCTCTGCTAAAGCGCTGGCTGTTGGGGACCCACCAGGGGGCTGTCAGTCACGAGTATTTGGACTACTACCTGGACGAGTTCACGTTCCGCTTCAACCGGCGGACCTCACGGTCGCGCGGCAAACTTTTCTATCGCCTCCTCCAGCAGGCGGTCGCCGCCGACCCTGCTCCCTATAAGACAATGGTCGAGGCCACCAGGGCCGGCACCCCCACCCCCAAGATGTAGTGGCTACTGGAGTCAACTAAATACCCCATTTAGCAATATGTTGTGGTTGGGGGCATGAAGGAACTACCCCCGAAACCTCCGCTCGATTCTCGACCGAGGAGGCGTGGGGACCTGCAGAAGCTGCGCTGGCCGGAGGTGCCCGCGCTTGATCCAGTCACGCAATCTGCTGCTCTGCGCCGATTCGGTGGACTACTACCTGGACGAGTTCACGTTCCGCTTCAAGTTCCGCCGCGCCATGGTCACCGGGCGGACGAAACCTCACGGTCGCGCGGCAAACTTTTCTATCGCCTCCTCCAGCAGGCGGTCGCCGCCGACCCTGCTCCCTATAAGACAATGGTCGAGGCCACCAGGGCCGGCACCCCCACCCCCAAGATGTAGTCACGGTCGCGCGGCAAACTTTTCTATCGCCTCCTCCAGCAGGCTACTGGAGTCAACTAAATACCCCATTTAGCGAATATCCGCGATGTGGATCAGAAAGGAATCTTGCACGTCACTGCGGGACGCTTGGTCGACATCGTGGCTGACCCGTTTCGGGACCGCTTCTATGCGCTCGACCAGGAAGGATTCCAGGTTTTGGTTTTGGACGCGAACTTCCGATTGAGCGGAAGAATCCGTACTGGTAATACCCCTACCTGGATGCTGCTCAGCCGTGACGGCCGCTTCCTCGTTGTCGCCAACGCTCGGTCGGAGACCATGACGTTGATCGACCTCAACACTCTCCAGGTGAACAACACGATTTTCCTTACCTGGGAGTCACTCGGCGGAGGCCGCTACCCGCTCTCGCTTGCCGCGGACAATGCCAACATTTTGATCTCAACGCGTGGCACGAGCGGCGGGCAGATCGCCATGCTGAATCTGTCTCACAAGTCGGTTACCAATCCCGACACCTTGGGCATCTTCCTCAATTCGTTTGACAACGACACCGCTCTTGTGGCTAAGCCGGACGGCTCGGGAATATTAATTGTGGAGGCGAGTGGCGGCGTGCACTTCTGGGAAACACTGTCTTCTCGTGTCACCCTGTCCCGTGACGATCTGCCGGGGCTGAGGGGAGCGCTCGGCGCCGGTTTGGACTTCTTTCTCGTCGATAATCACGTGCTGAATTCCTCCCTTGTCCGAATCGCCACGCTGCCGGGGGCCGAAGCGGGTCAGGAATCTTCCGGCTTCACGCTGACCCCCGACCTGCGAGGTGTTCGTTCGATTCGGCCTCGCTCCGCGGTGGACACCGGTGCGCTGCAGAGGCATGATCCTCGTGATCCAACGCGTTTGACGAACTCGGTCCGGATGGTGGAGCCCCCGCCTGCGACGAGCACGGCCCTTCGGTTCTCGCGAACTCTGACCACCCTGCGGGATGGCAGGTTAGCATCGACCAGCAGTGCCGGAGTCATCGAGTTTCCGCTGGCTTTTGACGCCACGCTCCAAATACCCCGGGTGGCGGCAATCACCAACGGGGCGGACTTTAGCCGCAATTTGGGTTCCGGCGGTCTGATCACGATCTTTGGGGACAATCTTGCCACCCAAACCGCTTCGGCGGATAGCACGCCGCTTCCGACCAGCCTGGCGAATACCTGCGTGACGGTGAATGGCGCGAATCTTCCGCTGATGTTCGTCTCACCCGAGCAGATCAACGCCCAGTTGCCGTTTGTCGCCGGCGTCTCCAACATGCTGGTGCACAATACAGGTGGTTTAAGCAACATTTTCGTCAGCCGCGTTGAGCCGTCAGCTCCGGCGATCTTCAAGGTCTCCGGGCCGAACAACAATAGTTTCGCGGCGGTGTTTCGCGAAGACAACAAGCTGGCGACCCTGTCGAGTCCGCTGCGCGCCAATGAAATCGCGGTGATCTATGCGACGGGCCTGGGGTTCGTTTCACCGATCGCACTGCCGGGATACAGGGCCCCTGAGTCTCCCTTGTCGAGAGTGACAATTGAGCCGACGGTGACTTTCGGCGGGGTGGGGGGCGACATCCTGTTTGCCGGCCTCACACCTGGTTTTGTCGGGCTCTATCAGCTCAACGTTCGCGTACCGATCGGAGCTCCGCTTGGCGCCGAGGTGCCTCTCGAGGTGTCCGCCGGCGGCCCGTCGTCCAAGGTTAGCGTCAGGATAGTCGAGTAATCCAGCGGCGGCCCAGCTCTCCCCGCGGGCCGGGCCGCCGCACCACCGCCATCGTGTCCAGGCACGAATTATTGGGGAAAGCATGAGAGAACGAAATCTACCGTTGATGATAATCTTGCCCCTGCTAGCGGGCATTCTCCTGGTACAGCCTCTAAATGCGGAGTCCGGATATGAAATCGGCGCTGTCGGATTGATTTCTACCTATACCAAGGTCGACGTCGAAGGCCGTTCAAGCACTGGACGAGTCGGTCCGGGATTCGGTCCCTCGGGCGGATTTGTCCTGGGGCAAACCATGGGTGAACGCGGGCGCTGGGGCGGTGAGTTTCGCTACATCTACTTCAAGAACGATCTCAAACTGGAGGGCTCCGGCGAGTCGGTGGAGTTCGGTGCGCAATCACAGGCGATTCACTACGACGTGCTGTACTACCTGTCCAACAAAAACGCGAAAGTCCGCCCCTATATCGCCGCGGGGTTTGGCGTGAAAGTCTATCAGGGCACCGGCAGCGAGGAACCTTTTCAACCGCTGACCGATCTCGCCTTGCTGACCAAATCCAGCGAGGCTATGCCCACCGGAGATTTTGGGGCCGGAGTGAAGATCCAAATGGGTAAGAGCTGGTTCTTCCGGATCGAATTCCGCGACTACTTTAGCGGCATTCCGAGAAAGGTCATCGCTCCGGCGCCCGGCGCCTCTATGGATGGCATTTTGCATCATTGGGCCCCCTTCTTCGGTATCACCTGGATCTTCTGATTCGGACGGCCCGTCAACCGTGTCTAGCTAAAGTTCCTTGATACGAATGCGCCGGAACTCAATCGGTTCGTTGTGTCCCAGAAAGCCGAGGTGACCCGACTTGCGGTTCAAGCCTGGGTGCTTTTCAAGAACCTCCGGATCGCTTACCGAATCCAGGTCGGCATCGAGAATCGTGTGGCCATTGAGGACAACTTTCACGTGACGCTTCCGCACCGTGACTTCTTGTTCGTTCCAGCCGCCCAGCGGTTTCAGATACCCGGTCTTGGCGGGGAAGACGTGGTAGAGTGAGCCGTGTTTTTGCCAGGGTTTGATGTCTTTGTACCGTGGAGCCGTGTTGTCGATGATCTGCAGCTCCATGCCTTCGTAAGACAGGCTGTCTGCGTTCATCGGCGATCGGATGGCCAAGCCATTGTTGGAGCCGCTGCGCAGCTTGAATTCAAATCGCAGTACGAAGTCCGTATACTCTTTTTCGGTCAAAAGATTGCCACCGCCTTTTGGAGGACAAACGATTTTGCCGTCGCGGACCAGATAGCCGTCACCTGTTTTGCCCAACAGCTTCCAGCCCTTCAAGGTTTTGCCGTCGAACAGCGAAACGAATCCCGGTTCGGCGTCCGTGGGAGCTCCGATCAGAGCGAAGGCAAGAAGAGCAAGCAGCAGTCCAGGCCGCATGGGCCTTTTCGCGGAGATCCATATTGTCCGTTCAGATTGGTGCGCTTTTCCAGCGGGTGCGGGCTTAATGAGCATGGCGAATGCAGCTTATCATTAGACCGGACCCTGGTCAAGAGGCGGCCCTCGATTCCCCCGGCGCCTGCGCTGGCGGGGCTAGTTCGGACGGGGCAATGTGAAAGGGATTCTGGATGAAGCTTTCCGTCGTCATTCCGGTTTACAACGAGGTCACGACCGTTCGTGAAATCGTCGAGCGCGTTCAAAAAGTCGCGGTTGACAAGGAAATCATCATCGTCGATGATTTCTCGACGGACGGCACTCGCGATGTTCTTGAAGAGATTGCCAAACAGCATCCCAACCTGACTGTTCTCTACCACGACCGCAACCGGGGGAAGGGAAGGGCGTTGCGCACCGGATTTTCCGCTGCCCGAGGCAAGTATGTCATCGTGCAGGATGCCGACCTCGAGTACGACCCCCAAGATTATCCTAGGCTGCTCAACCCGCTTGAGCACCACGGAGCCGATGCCGTTTTCGGCTCCCGCTTCATCACCACCCAAGAACACCGCGTGTTGTACTTCTGGCACTCGCTCGGCAACAAGCTCTTAACCCTGCTGTCGAACATGGCCACTGATCTCAATCTCACCGATATGGAGACCTGCTACAAGGTCTTTCGGCGGGAGCTCATCCAGTCGATCCCGTTGGAAGAGGACCGCTTCGGTTTCGAGCCCGAGGTGACCGCGAAACTCGCCCGCTCCGGGGCCCGGATCTACGAGGTCGGCATCGCCTACCACGGCCGCACCTACGAAGAGGGCAAGAAGATCGGAATGAAAGACGGGTTCCGCGCGCTGTGGTGCATTTTTAAGTATTGGCTGAAGCCGTTCCGGTTGGTTCCTCCTCCCCAGCAGTGACGCGGGTTCGAAAGGGCTCCTCGCAGCGATCGAAAAAGCAATCGCAAGGCTCGCTGCAGGTGGCCTCCGCGGGGGCAGGTGTCGACCGATGCTTGCCGGGTCGGAACCACGAACGGAAGTGATTGAAATAAAACCGGTTACGCGATGGGGTATAAATTGTCTTACGAAATGGCAGAGAATGGCACAAAATGGCATGGTTTCGGGGTATTTTCCGGCATTTTCTGGTGCTTCGAGGTGAGGTTGATTTCTGAGGGCATTGTTTTCAGTGACTTGCGATTTGAGGCGCTGGGTGGCCCGTGGCAAAAAGGGTGTCAAAACGTGTTGCAACCCAGTTTTTTTAAACAGTCCCCATGTGGGAGTAACAGTGGGCCGCTACTGGCGAGCCGCTTGAAACTATCGTTGCCGCGAAACGGTTTGCGGGTCTGCGGATCGGTGTTCGGGCGCGGACCCGCCACAACCGAAAAGGGCTGGGGGTCGGCGGCGTGTTCAGGTGTCCAGCTCGTTGATTCCCGCGTTTCATTTGCCGCTCCTTTTTTGAGAGGCGCCTCTTGCTCCCGTTGATCGAACCTCGACAACCGCCCTCAAAAGGAGCGCAAAAACGGCCGCTAGCGGATGGTCTTCTTCCCCGGTAGTTTTGGACGGACGGGCGCCGACATGAGTGCCGGCGCTACGTCGGCCCGGAGGCCGACGCTGCCCGCCAGGAGGCGCGCGCCACGTCAGGTGGTGCGTCTGTCGTTGGACCGGCTGAGAGCCGGTCGCTACTGGGCCGAAGCCATCCGCGGGGGATGACCACACATGCGGAGAGCAACTCGAAACTGTCCAGGCCGGGAAACGGTCGTGTTGGTCCGGTGATCTATGTCCTTAGCGGTTGCTAGTCGCAGTGTAGCAGGCGGTGTCAAGTGTTTCGGGGGGCTTTCGCATGACAATGTTGAGATTAAAGGGAATAAAAATCTTAAATTGCGTGAATGACCCTTGGAGTTTTGGCCACAATGCCGCGTGCCGGTTTTTGGCGTGCCGGCTACAGGCGCTTGTTAGGCCGGCGACGGGCCCGGCCTGCAGCCGCTTCAGCGGTATCAACCAGGAGTCGCAGCGCGCGGTTTACTGACTCCGCGTCGCGAAACACCTTCGCCAGGTACGGCTCGATCAACATCAGGTTGGTTCCAGCAATCGCCTTTCGGTAGTACTTCCCGCGAACGCCGCCCTTGAGGCGTGAGAGGTCGTACTCCGGAAGCAAATCGTCATTCAATCTCTTCGCCGATGCCTTCTTCATATTGCCTGCGCTCTCTTCTGGCCGCCTTTCGTGCGCTGATGATTGGTATGCGGTCTCCCCCTAATTCGGGCTCCGTCCCCGAACGCTCCCACAACGCCCCCACGGACCCGCAACATCTTCTTACCAGTGGAACAGACGAGGCCGAGTCGATCAACCCAACCGCGCCACCGGCGCAGCCTTGAGATTGTTCTGATCCAGAAGGGAATCTATTCACTTTCGAGCAAGGCCTCTACGTCGATGGTGATGAGAACCTCATTGCCCACGATGACACCTCCCTTATCCATGGCGGCGTTCCAACTGACACCGAAGTCCTGACGGTTGATCGTAGTTTTCGCGGTGAAGCCCGCGCGAGTAATGGGTCCTTTGTCTTCATTGCCGACCCAATAGGGGGTAATGGGGTATTTAGTTGACTCCAGTAGCCACAATATGTTGTGGTTGGGGGCATGAAGGAGGACTACCCCCGAAACCTCGTCGAGTTGGAAGCTCGATTCTCACCGAGGAGGCGCCGGGAGTACCTGCTGAAGCTGCGCTGGCCGGAGGGGTTCGTGTGCCCGCGCTGTGGGATGATGGGCCAGCAAACGCAATCTGCTGCTCTGCGCCGACTGCGGTTACCAGGCCTCGGTGACGGCGGGCACGATTTTCCAGGACACCCGCAAGCCCTTGACGTTGTGGTTCCGGGCGGCTTGGTGGGTGACAACGCAAAAAGGCGGGGCCAGCGCGCTGGAGTTGCAGCGGGTCTTGGGTTTGGGTAGCTATGTAACCGCCTGGACCTGGCTGCACAAGTTCCGCCGCGCCATGGTGCGCCCCGGTATCGGCGTCGGCCGGGTGGAGGTGGACGAAACGTATGTGGGCGGAGTCGAAGAGGGCGTCCGACGCGAAATGGTTCAGTTGCGGTTGCTGCCCCACGCATCCGGCTCCGTCGGATCGCGGATGCCTCAGCGGCGAGCTTGGAAGCCTTTGTCGAAGAAGCTATCCAACCTGGCAGCCTCGTGGACGGCTGGGAAGGCTATGCGGGATTGGAGAACAAAGGATACCGCCTGAGTCACCGTGCTGCGCGGGAAGCGGCAATCGGCGAGTAAGCTGCTGCCGAGAGTCCATCGTGTCGCCTCTCTGCTAAAGCGCTGGCTGTTGGGGACCCACCAGGGGGCTGTCAGTCACGAGTATTTGGACTACTACCTGGACGAGTTCACGTTCCGCTTCAACCGGCGACCTCACGGTCGCGCGGCAAACTTTTCTATCGCCTCCTCCAGCAGGCGGTCGCCGCCGACCCTGAAGCCCGCGGCACCCCCACCCCCGAGTAATGGGTCCTTTGTCTTCATTGCCGACCCAATAGGGGGTAATGGGGTATTTAGTTGACTCCAGTAGCCACAATATGTTGTGGTTGGGGGCATGAAGGAGGACTACCCCCGAAACCTCGTCGAGTTGGAAGCTCGATTCTCGACCGAGGAGGCGTGCCGGGAGTACCTGCTGAAGCTGCGCTGGCCGGAGGGGTTCGTGTGCCCGCGCTGTGGGATCCAGTCCTCATGGGCCAGCAAACGCAATCTGCTGCTCTGCGCCGACTGCGGTTACCAGGCCTCGGTGACGGCGGGCACGATTTTCCAGGACACCCGCAAGCCCTTGACGTTGTGGTTCCGGGCGGCTTGGTGGGTGACAACGCAAAAAGGCGGGGCCAGCGCGCTGGAGTTGCAGCGGGTCTTGGGTTTGGGTAGCTATGTAACCGCCTGGACCTGGCTGCACAAGTTCCGCCGCGCCATGGTGCGCCCCGGTCGCAATCGGCTGGTCGGCCGGGTGGAGGTGGACGAAACGTATGTGGGCGGAGTCGAAGAGGGCGTCCGAGGTCGCGAAATGGTTGGCAAAGCGTTAGTTGCGGTTGCTGCCGAGGAGGATGGGCGCGGTATGGGTCGCATCCGGCTCCGTCGGATCGCGGATGCCTCAGCGGCGAGCTTGGAAGCCTTTGTCGAAGAAGCTATCCAACCTGGCAGCCTCGTGCACACCGACGGCTGGGAAGGCTATGCGGGATTGGAGAACAAAGGATACCGCCATGAAGTCACCGTGCTGCGCGGGAAGCGGCAATCGGCGAGTAAGCTGCTGCCGAGAGTCCATCGTGTCGCCTCTCTGCTAAAGCGCTGGCTGTTGGGGACCCACCAGGGGGCTGTCAGTCACGAGTATTTGGACTACTACCTGGACGAGTTCACGTTCCGCTTCAACCGGCGGACCTCACGGTCGCGCGGCAAACTTTTCTATCGCCTCCTCCAGCAGGCGGTCGCCGCCGACCCTGCTCCCTATAAGACAATGGTCGAGGCCACCAGGGCCGGCACCCCCACCCCCAAGATGTAGTGGCTACTGGAGTCAACTAAATACCCCATTAGGGGGTTTGCCACTGCCCCAGGTAGGACACTTCCAGCGTGGTCGTCTTTGTAACCCCGCGAATGGTCAAGTCCCCGGTGACTTTGTAATGGTTGGCCCCTGCCTGCTCGGTGCTACGTCCTTTAAAGGTAATCTTGGGGTGGTTTTCGACATCCAGGAAATCGGGCGCACGCAAGTGGCCGTCTCGGTCTGCTTCTCCGCTCCAGATCTTCCCGGCGTCAATTTCCGCCTCAATCGAAGATCCCGCCGGGGCTTGCGGGTCAAACTGCAGGGTTCCGTGGACATCCGCAAAGTGCCCACGCACCCAGGTCACCATCATGTGCCGGACAGCAAACCCCACGGCTGTGTGCCCCGGTTCAAAAATCCATTTAGCCATAAAAACTTTCCTCCACCAACAGGGTACTAGAAAACTCGCTCCGGCTCCTCGGGACCCAGCAGCCGTGACGTCGTTGATGCCTGCCCGCGCACGATAGACAGCCCCTGGTGATCCCTTGAGGCATTTTGGGGACGGAGGCGGTTCGGGGACCGGGGACCCGAACTCTGCTGGGAGCAGGCCGAGCGATTGTTGAGAGGTAGCCCGGCCTACAATTAGCGACTGCTAGCCTCAATGCTCTTCACTTAACGATTTCGGCGCCTAGATGCTTCCCCAAGTTCATTCTATTTTTTCGGCGAAAACCGGCTCCTTCATCGGAGTCATACGGAGTGTTTTCCTGCGCCCCTTTCAGGGCTCCCGCCTCGATGGTTTTCACCCAGGGTTCCGCTTCGCTCCACCCTGGGCTACGATCCGGCGCCGCTTCGCGGCTCAACGGCTCTGAGCTTGAAGGCCCTAAGTGAACGGTATTGCTGCTAGCCTGCATTTCTCACGGCGCAACTTTTCGGGCATTCTGGAGGCGATCCTGTTTCATCCAGCGATCAAGCGGATTTTTTTCAATGTTCACCCTTTGGTCTTTTTTGCTGTCATCGTCCTCGTATTCGCTAGCAAAAGAGTCTCAACGGACTTGAGTGGTTTGGGTGCAAGTTGTTCATTTATAAGCGGTTCATTTTTTCAATGAGAGGATTTGAGAGTATATGAGAGGGTTTCGGGTTTCTTGCCGGCCGGGGGGGGCCTGGATCGCCTGCCGCTCACCTCCACATGGAAAATGATTCATCGCTGGGTGTCCCTTTTTTTAGGATAGCAAGCCGACCTCGGGCGGCCTGGCGCTTCCTGGATAAAACTGTTGAAAACAAAGGGAATAATTTTATCAAAAATCCGTGACCGAGTTTGTCAGCGCGGGTTTCTCAGCGCCTGACGGGCGAGGCAGGCGAGAGGCCCGGCAGTCCTTCTTTGCGCTTGCCGACCGTTTTCGACCTACCGTCAAGTATGCGTCTTTGATTCAGCGGGGTTGGCGTCAAGCCGAACGCGCCTCGTACTGACGCGCCTCTCACGCAGCTCGTCACGCCACGTGGTGAGAAAAGCAGGCTAGAGCCCTCGCGGCTCCATTTTGACAACACGTGGCCTAGAATCGGGTGCTCAACGCACCGCAAATGGCGAATTCGGGCTCCGGAAGGTGTGAAAAAATCGGGGACTGCCACAAGCGGCAAGTCCCAAGTCCTTGTTTATCAGTAAACCATTGGGCTGCGGCTGGCTGTCTCCAGCATTTTTCGACCTTCCCGTCCCCAATCCCCCCCGGAACTCCCTCCCGAACTCCTCCCTCGAACTCCCCGACTTCTCTAGCCCGTCAACGACTTCCCTGGGCCTCTCTTGGCTCTTCGCTGGATCCCGCTTGCTTGACACGGCGGTTAAACTGCTAATAGTTGCCGTAAGCTCTTCTGTCTTCGTACTCCCGTTATGCCGGATCAAGTAATCACGCCGAAATGGGGTATTTAGTTGACTCCAGTAGCCACAATATGTTGTGGTTGGGGGCATGAAGGAGGACTACCCCCGAAACCTCGTCGAGTTGGAAGCTCGATTCTCGACCGAGGAGGCGTGCCGGGAGTACCTGCTGAAGCTGCGCTGGCCGGAGGGGTTCGTGTGCCCGCGCTGTGGGATCCAGTCCTCATGGGCCAGCAAACGCAATCTGCTGCTCTGCGCCGACTGCGGTTACCAGGCCTCGGTGACGGCGGGCACGATTTTCCAGGACACCCGCAAGCCCTTGACGTTGTGGTTCCGGGCGGCTTGGTGGGTGACAACGCAAAAAGGCGGGGCCAGCGCGCTGGAGTTGCAGCGGGTCTTGGGTTTGGGTAGCTATGTAACCGCCTGGACCTGGCTGCACAAGTTCCGCCGCGCCATGGTGCGCCCCGGTCGCAATCGGCTGGTCGGCCGGGTGGAGGTGGACGAAACGTATGTGGGCGGAGTCGAAGAGGGCGTCCGAGGTCGCGAAATGGTTGGCAAAGCGTTAGTTGCGGTTGCTGCCGAGGAGGATGGGCGCGGTATGGGTCGCATCCGGCTCCGTCGGATCGCGGATGCCTCAGCGGCGAGCTTGGAAGCCTTTGTCGAAGAAGCTATCCAACCTGGCAGCCTCGTGCACACCGACGGCTGGGAAGGCTATGCGGGATTGGAGAACAAAGGATACCGCCATGAAGTCACCGTGCTGCGCGGGAAGCGGCAATCGGCGAGTAAGCTGCTGCCGAGAGTCCATCGTGTCGCCTCTCTGCTAAAGCGCTGGCTGTTGGGGACCCACCAGGGGGCTGTCAGTCACGAGTATTTGGACTACTACCTGGACGAGTTCACGTTCCGCTTCAACCGGCGGACCTCACGGTCGCGCGGCAAACTTTTCTATCGCCTCCTCCAGCAGGCGGTCGCCGCCGACCCTGCTCCCTATAAGACAATGGTCGAGGCCACCAGGGCCGGCACCCCCACCCCCAAGATGTAGTGGCTACTGGAGTCAACTAAATACCCCATCACGCCGATATTGCTCAACGTAGCTCTGAGTCTTGCGAAGCGATTAGCATCAATCGCCTGGTCGGCGCTTTCGGATGAGACGCCTGTCCGGATTGCAATTACGGAGACCGTGGATGCTGTTCCAGACCTTCAAGGTCTCGACAAAACCCTGTCAGATTGGTGCAACAGTGAAGAGTTCGGAAGGCAAGTCGAAGACTTCAACTCAGGAAACCGTGAATTGGTTGATTCGGACGTCATCGCCGCGTTCCTCAAGTCAACACAGTTTTACGCTGGGGAGCAAACCCAAGAGAGGGCTGGGGAGGTCTTGAGTATATTTCTCGCTAACTTGGAACAAGAACTCTACAAATCTGAAGAAGGCCCTTCCATCTTTGCTCAGCGGTTCGAACAAGTCGAGGCAGGGGCAACTGAGGACCGGCGAGATATTCGAGAGGGGATAGCCTCCATCCAGCAACAACTGGGACAGTGGTGTTCAGCCGCCCCGGATGATGTTGATCGTCGAATCGAGGATCAAACGCTTCACACCCGCCTTGATGAGACCAAGACTCTACTGATCGAGGGCAAACCGCTAACTGCGAGGCAACGACTATTGGCACTCAGGGCCGAGGTGGCAACGAAAACCGTTTCCCCGGAAGTGCTCTTTCGAATCGCCGCCAACCTCGGTGCTGCCGCGCTCCAGCTCAATGAGCTGAACAAAGCAATAGACGAGTTCGAAACTGCTCTCCGGCACCAACCACACAGCCAGAAGGGGTTGGGCAACTGTGCGCAGGTCGCCCTGCTTTCGGGCGACAACACGAAAGGTCTCGAACTAGCCGAGAAAGCCTTTGAAATCGACAGGCATGACGCTTACTCCGCGTCGCTTTACCTTCGAGCTCTTTACTTGTCAAGGAAAAATGAGAAGCTCAATCAGGTTCTCGAAAAGAATCCCTGGATGGACGCAGACCCTGAAGTGCTCCTGGGACGAGCTTGGATAGCTTACGAGCAGGAGAGATTTGAAGATTCCGAGTCCTTCCTCCGGAAGTCACTCGAAGATGAAAAGCGCAATGCCCACGCCTGGAACTTATGCGGTTGTTCCATAAGCGTTCCAATCCAGCGGCGCTACGAGGGTGGACGGGTGGTGCCATGGCTAATTACCGAAACCGAAACCGAACGACTTGCCGAGGCGGAACAGGCGTTTTCGGGCGGGATAGAAGTTGCAGAAAAGCATGAAGTCAAGACGACACTAAATCTGCTTCTGCTGAATCGTGCTGCAACGCAGTCGATGCTTAGAAATTACGATGGAGCTCTCGCAGATTGTGAGCGCGTCGTTCTAGATGATCCCGAAAGTTCACGAGCCTTGGCACAACGCGGCATCCTGTTGATGTTTAAGAGTAGATACACCGATGCCGTGGACTCGTTTGCGGCTGCCGCAGATAAGGCCGGGAGCAACGAATGGGCGATACCTCACGCCTACTGCTGTTTGAGATCTGGCCAGTTGGCACAGGCCGTAGCTCTTATGATCCCGCTTTGGGAGTCGTCAAACGTAACCGATGCGCGCGTTGCCGCAGCCGAACTGCTGCTTGATGCAGCTTCTCAAGGCGCTCCATCAGTCCCGATTGACCAGAATGGGGTATTTAGTTGACTCCAGTAGCCACTACATCTTGGGGGTGGGGGTGCCGGCCCTGGTGGCCTCGACCATTGTCTTATAGGGAGCAGGGTCGGCGGCGACCGCCTGCTGGAGGAGGCGATAGAAAAGTTTGCCGCGCGACCGTGAGGTCCGCCGGTTGAAGCGGAACGTGAACTCGTCCAGGTAGTAGTCCAAATACTCGTGACTGACAGCCCCCTGGTGGGTCCCCAACAGCCAGCGCTTTAGCAGAGAGGCGACACGATGGACTCTCGGCAGCAGCTTACTCGCCGATTGCCGCTTCCCGCGCAGCACGGTGACTTCATGGCGGTATCCTTTGTTCTCCAATCCCGCATAGCCTTCCCAGCCGTCGGTGTGCACGAGGCTGCCAGGTTGGATAGCTTCTTCGACAAAGGCTTCCAAGCTCGCCGCTGAGGCATCCGCGATCCGACGGAGCCGGATGCGACCCATACCGCGCCCATCCTCCTCGGCAGCAACCGCAACTAACGCTTTGCCAACCATTTCGCGACCTCGGACGCCCTCTTCGACTCCGCCCACATACGTTTCGTCCACCTCCACCCGGCCGACCAGCCGATTGCGACCGGGGCGCACCATGGCGCGGCGGAACTTGTGCAGCCAGGTCCAGGCGGTTACATAGCTACCCAAACCCAAGACCCGCTGCAACTCCAGCGCGCTGGCCCCGCCTTTTTGCGTTGTCACCCACCAAGCCGCCCGGAACCACAACGTCAAGGGCTTGCGGGTGTCCTGGAAAATCGTGCCCGCCGTCACCGAGGCCTGGTAACCGCAGTCGGCGCAGAGCAGCAGATTGCGTTTGCTGGCCCATGAGGACTGGATCCCAAGCGCGGGCGAACCCCTCCGGCCAGCGCAGCTTCAGCAGTACTCCCGGCATTGAGCTTCCAACTCGACGATGGGGTATTTAGCTTGGAGACATTTGACCAGTAGCCACTACATCTTGGGGGTGGGGGTGCCGGCCCTGGTGGCCTCGACCATTGTCTTATAGGGAGCAGGGTCGGCGGCGACCGCCTGCTGGAGGAGGCGATAGAAAAGTTTGCCGCGCGACCGTGAGGTCCGCCGGTTGAAGCGGAACGTGAACTCGTCCAGGTAGTAGTCCAAATACTCGTGACTGACAGCCCCCTGGTGGGTCCCCAACAGCCAGCGCTTTAGCAGAGAGGCGACACGATGGACTCTCGGCAGCAGCTTACTCGCCGATTGCCGCTTCCCGCGCAGCACGGTGACTTCATGGCGGTATCCTTTGTTCTCCAATCCCGCATAGCCTTCCCAGCCGTCGGTGTGCACGAGGCTGCCAGGTTGGATAGCTTCTTCGACAAAGGCTTCCAAGCTCGCCGCTGAGGCATCCGCGATCCGACGGAGCCGGATGCGACCCATACCGCGCCCATCCTCCTCGGCAGCAACCGCAACTAACGCTTTGCCAACCATTTCGCGACCTCGGACGCCCTCTTCGACTCCGCCCACATACGTTTCGTCCACCTCCACCCGGCCGACCAGCCGATTGCGACCGGGGCGCACCATGGCGCGGCGGAACTTGTGCAGCCAGGTCCAGGCGGTTACATAGCTACCCAAACCCAAGACCCGCTGCAACTCCAGCGCGCTGGCCCCGCCTTTTTGCGTTGTCACCCACCAAGCCGCCCGGAACCACAACGTCAAGGGCTTGCGGGTGTCCTGGAAAATCGTGCCCGCCGTCACCGAGGCCTGGTAACCGCAGTCGGCGCAGAGCAGCAGATTGCGTTTGCTGGCCCATGAGGACTGGATCCCACAGCGCGGGCACACGAACCCCTCCGGCCAGCGCAGCTTCAGCAGGTACTCCCGGCACGCCTCCTCGGTCGAGAATCGAGCTTCCAACTCGACGAGGTTTCGGGGGTAGTCCTCCTTCATGCCCCCAACCACAACATATTGTGGCTACTGGAGTCAACTAAATACCCCATTTGACCAGAATAGGGCGTTTCTCACCGTTCAGGCTGGAACAAATCCTCTTGCCACCTCGGTCCTAGCTTAGGAGAAGAAGCGGGAAGGGGATGCGGAAGGCGCCATCCAGATGTTGTCCCAAGCTGTACAAGAGAGTGGCGACCCGGTACGGAATGTTTTGCTGCTTGAGTTGGGCGACCTCTGCTACGAGCTAGACAAGTTCGAAGAAGCGGTTAGAGCATACAGATCTGTAGTGGATACCACAGCTGACAACAGCCTACTGCGGAAGTATCTAATCAGCCTTTATAACTCAGGACGGCACGGGGAGACCTTGCGCCTCGCGCAAGGAGTGAGGGGGGACGGTGCCGCAATACCTATCATCAGCGAACTCGAATGCTTGGTTCTGGAAGGAACCGGGGAGCTTGTAGTCGCTGAGAACCTCAGGCGTCAACTCTCTGAAGCCGAGCCTGACAAGCCGGACCATATTGTTCATCTTGCTCTGATTTTCGAGCGAAACGGTGACAAGGATCGAGCGGCCCAGATCTTGGATACTCTTACGCTCAAGAAAGCGGGCGACAACCCCAACGTCATAATGGGTATCGCTCGCCTGCGCGATCGTCTTGGCCTACCAGACGTCCTTCCGTGGGCGTACCGTGCCAGACAGCTGGGCAGCAAGGACCCGCAAATCCACTTGTTCTACGTCTGCGCCTTCCTGCGTCAAGAGGACGATGAGTCTCTCGTTCTAGAGCCGAATAAGGTCGAAGTGGGTTGCACTGTTCATCTGACGCGGGGTGACGAGAAGCTCTTCTATCACATCGTCGATAACCCACAGGTTGACCCTACAAGGATGGAACTTGCGGTGTCGAATGCCACGACACAGATGCTGCTTCGCAAAACCGTCGGGACAGAAGTCGAGCTCCTCACGGGACCATTCGAAGAGGTGCCGTACGTTATCAGCGAAATACAAAGCAGCTACGTGTTTGCGTTCCAGGAAACGCTTCGGAATTTCGCGAATTGGTTCCCAGGCGAAAAGGGTCTGATAAGTGTCAAAGAAGAACCCGGCAAGATCGATAACTTTCTTAGGTTTGTCGGCATGGGGTATTTAGTTGACTCCAGTAGCCACAATATGTTGTGGTTGGGGGCATGAAGGAGGACTACCCCCGAAACCTCGTCGAGTTGGAAGCTCGATTCTCGACCGAGGAGGCGTGCCGGGAGTACCTGCTGAAGCTGCGCTGGCCGGAGGGGTTCGTGTGCCCGCGCTGTGGGATCCAGTCCTCATGGGCCAGCAAACGCAATCTGCTGCTCTGCGCCGACTGCGGTTACCAGGCCTCGGTGACGGCGGGCACGATTTTCCAGGACACCCGCAAGCCCTTGACGTTGTGGTTCCGGGCGGCTTGGTGGGTGACAACGCAAAAAGGCGGGGCCAGCGCGCTGGAGTTGCAGCGGGTCTTGGGTTTGGGTAGCTATGTAACCGCCTGGACCTGGCTGCACAAGTTCCGCCGCGCCATGGTGCGCCCCGGTCGCAATCGGCTGGTCGGCCGGGTGGAGGTGGACGAAACGTATGTGGGCGGAGTCGAAGAGGGCGTCCGAGGTCGCGAAATGGTTGGCAAAGCGTTAGTTGCGGTTGCTGCCGAGGAGGATGGGCGCGGTATGGGTCGCATCCGGCTCCGTCGGATCGCGGATGCCTCAGCGGCGAGCTTGGAAGCCTTTGTCGAAGAAGCTATCCAACCTGGCAGCCTCGTGCACACCGACGGCTGGGAAGGCTATGCGGGATTGGAGAACAAAGGATACCGCCATGAAGTCACCGTGCTGCGCGGGAAGCGGCAATCGGCGAGTAAGCTGCTGCCGAGAGTCCATCGTGTCGCCTCTCTGCTAAAGCGCTGGCTGTTGGGGACCCACCAGGGGGCTGTCAGTCACGAGTATTTGGACTACTACCTGGACGAGTTCACGTTCCGCTTCAACCGGCGGACCTCACGGTCGCGCGGCAAACTTTTCTATCGCCTCCTCCAGCAGGCGGTCGCCGCCGACCCTGCTCCCTATAACCTGAATTATGCATTGCGGGGTGCACCTGAGGAGGGCTGAGCCGCAAGGGACCATTGGGGAACGCCCGAAAACATGGGGTAAAAAGGTAGGCTGGCAAAGATTCCAGCTTCACCAGCCAACCCAAAGGAGGTCACCCAAATGGTTACCAAGCGAAAACAGCATAGCTCCCAAAGGGCCGTCAAACAAGGCCCAGCCGTGACGGTCTCGCAGCCCAATAAAATCGGGGCATCCACGCCTTGACAACTTCCGCGGCAGGAAGCCGACTCCCTACGGCGGCTTGCCGCCGGTAGTCGAGAGGGCGTTGATCTGAGAGCCTGGCTATGCGCTATGCATAAAATTTTATGCACTGGCCGCAACGTACTGGAAACACGCCACTTCGGAGCGGGGTTTTGCCGACGCGGATTCTGGGCGGGAGGGGAAACCGGGGACGGAGAAGCCAAAAGACCAGTTGCCGAGCTCCCACCTTACGACGGCCGTCAAGCCGCTACGAACGCAGCCGCACTCGCAAAGCGAATCTGTGCATAATTCAGGTATAAGACAATGGTCGAGGCCACCAGGGCCGGCACCCCCACCCCCAAGATGTAGTGGCTACTGGAGTCAACTAAATACCCCATTTGTCGGCATTCAAGATGACCGGAGGCGGGAGCTGTTGCGTTGGTATCAGCAGAATCCGGCAACTGTAGGAATGGGGTATTTAGTTGACTCCAGTAGCCACAATATGTTGTGGTTGGGGGCATGAAGGAGGACTACCCCCGAAACCTCGTCGAGTTGGAAGCTCGATTCTCGACCGAGGAGGCGTGCCGGGAGTACCTGCTGAAGCTGCGCTGGCCGGAGGGGTTCGTGTGCCCGCGCTGTGGGATCCAGTCCTCATGGGCCAGCAAACGCAATCTGCTGCTCTGCGCCGACTGCGGTTACCAGGCCTCGGTGACGGCGGGCACGATTTTCCAGGACACCCGCAAGCCCTTGACGTTGTGGTTCCGGGCGGCTTGGTGGGTGACAACGCAAAAAGGCGGGGCCAGCGCGCTGGAGTTGCAGCGGGTCTTGGGTTTGGGTAGCTATGTAACCGCCTGGACCTGGCTGCACAAGTTCCGCCGCGCCATGGTGCGCCCCGGTCGCAATCGGCTGGTCGGCCGGGTGGAGGTGGACGAAACGTATGTGGGCGGAGTCGAAGAGGGCGTCCGAGGTCGCGAAATGGTTGGCAAAGCGTTAGTTGCGGTTGCTGCCGAGGAGGATGGGCGCGGTATGGGTCGCATCCGGCTCCGTCGGATCGCGGATGCCTCAGCGGCGAGCTTGGAAGCCTTTGTCGAAGAAGCTATCCAACCTGGCAGCCTCGTGCACACCGACGGCTGGGAAGGCTATGCGGGATTGGAGAACAAAGGATACCGCCATGAAGTCACCGTGCTGCGCGGGAAGCGGCAATCGGCGAGTAAGCTGCTGCCGAGAGTCCATCGTGTCGCCTCTCTGCTAAAGCGCTGGCTGTTGGGGACCCACCAGGGGGCTGTCAGTCACGAGTATTTGGACTACTACCTGGACGAGTTCACGTTCCGCTTCAACCGGCGGACCTCACGGTCGCGCGGCAAACTTTTCTATCGCCTCCTCCAGCAGGCGGTCGCCGCCGACCCTGCTCCCTATAAGACAATGGTCGAGGCCACCAGGGCCGGCACCCCCACCCCCAAGATGTAGTGGCTACTGGAGTCAACTAAATACCCCATCTGTAGGAACACTATCGCAGTTGCTTAATCAGCCGGTGCTAGAGGTCTGGGCGGGTATGAGTAATCTGAAGGATACCCGTCTCATCACGCACTCCGGCCGAACCGAAGACCGCGACGCTGAACTAAAGACTATGAAGGACTGTACTTCGGTCGTTTCAGATGCCACGGCGTTGTTCACTCTTGCGGTACTCAATCTTTTGGAGGAGTTCCAATCTCGCTTTGAACGGATAGTGGTGCCCCAGGCCTTGGTCGATGACCTTCAAGACACCCTGGTCATTGTCACCTGAATTATGCACTGCGGGTACACCTGAGGAGGGCTGTGCCGCGAGGGACCATTGGGCGACCCCCGAAAACATGGGGTAATAAGGTAGGCTGGCAAAGATTTCAGCTTCGCCAGCCAACCCCAAGGAGGTCACCCAAATGGTTACCAAGCGAAAACAGCATAGCTCCAAAAACCCCGCCAAACAAGGCCGCGGCGCGACGGCTCCGCAGCCCAATAAAATCGGGGCTTCCACGCCCTATCACTTCCGCGGCAAGAATCTGACTCCCTACGGCGGCCTGCTGCCGGTCGCCACCCTGCTCGAAAAACTCGGCTTCCAAGAGCTGCTGGAACAAACCCTCAGCGTCAAACGAATCACCCGTGTGATGAGCCTCTACCAGTTTGTGCTGGCCCTCGTGCTGGGCCTCTATGTCGGCTTTGCGCGGCTCAACCAACTCCGCTTCATCGCGCGCGACCCCATCCTGACCGGCATCTTGCAAGTGACGCGGCTGCCGCCGCAATCCACGCTGTGGCGCTTTCTGGCCTCGCTGCATCTCAACGTGGCGCGGCAGATCCTGTCGATGCAGCGCCAACTGCGCGAACGAGCCTGGGCGGCGGCCAACGTGCGGTTGACCACGGTGACGCTGGACACCGACACCACCGTGCACACCCTCTACGGCCAGCAGATGGGCGGGCGCAAGAGCTACAACCCCAAGAACAAGGGCAAGCGCAGCTACCAGCCGATACTGACCTTCCTGGCCGAGACGCGCGAATACCTGATGGGCGGGTTGCACAATGGCGACCGGCCCACGGGCAAAGAGATCGCGGCGCACCTCGAAAGTGCTTTCCAGGCTTTGCCGGCCAGTGTGAAGCGGATCTTGGCGCGGGCCGATTCCGGCTTTTATTGCTGGGAAGCGGTGGCAGCCTACGAACAAGCGCATTGTCAGTTCGTCATCGTGGCGCGCAAGACCAGGCGACTGGTCGAGCAGTTGCAGCAAGCGGAATGGAAGCCCTCGCCCCACAGCGACGCTGCGGCGGAGTGCGAATTCCTCTACCAGCCGCAAGGCTGGGGCAGGGCCTGCCGCTTTGTCGCGCTGCGTTATGAAAAGGAGCCGGAAACCGACGAAGTCGAGCAATATCAGTTGTTTGCAACCAGCGCTTACACCTACCGCGTGTTCGTCACCAACCTCACCGAGCCGATCGCGGCGGTGGCGTGGTTTTACAACCAGCGGGCTGGGGCGGAGAACCTCATCAAAGAAGCCAACAACGACGCCGGGCTGGCGGCCCATCCTTCGCGCCGCTTTGACATGAACCGCAATCACTTTCAGTTGGTCATGCTGGCCTACAACCTCAACTGCTGGCTGCTGCTGTTCCAGCGCGAAGCCGACGCCACCCCGGAGAAGCTGCGCCACACCACCCTGGCGACGGCGCGGCTGCGCTTTCTGTTCGTGGCGGCCAAGATCTGGCGGCATGCCGGCAGAACGGGCATCAGCTACAGCGATCAGTACCAGGAGCAGGGCCTGTTCGAGCGGCTGATGCGGCGGCTGCGGGCGATGGCGCCGCCGGGATCGAGCTGCGCGCCGGTGGTGGAGGGTGCGCTGCGTTGAGGGGCGCTGCGCATAGAATTTTATGCACGGGCCGCAAGCTACTGGGAACATGCCGTTTGCGAGCCCGCTTTTGCCCGCCCGGAATTGGGAGGCGGCTCAAACCGGGAAGGAAACAGCAGAAAAGACGACTTGCTAAATCACTGAGTTGACACGACTGCCGCTACCGCCACAACTCCATCGGCGATGGCTACGCCGAACCTGTGCATAATTCAGGTGTCACAACTCCTAGAAAACCGGGCCTTTCTGTCTACAAAGAGAATGGGCAGTACTTCCGTCGTGAAATCACGGAGGAGGATCTGGACAAAAGAGAAGAGTTCGTGAATTCCATCGTTTCCTTTATACGATCGTCCTGCGAGGTGGTTCCGTCCCCTGGGGAACTCGAAATATCACAAGACAAGATCGAAACACTAACGCTTTGGCTCGGTCAGCCGTCGCTTGCCGCTGTGGTGACGGCTCAGACCCAAAAGTTGCCCCTCTACTCCGACGATCAGAGACTCAGAGCGGTCGCGAAAGGAGAGTTCGGAGTTGACGGGTTCTGCACTCAATCCCTCGTGTCAGATCTTTGCGACCGCAGGTTTCTGACTCAGGATCAACGGAACAAGTTGGTCGTAAACCTCACAACGCTTAACTATCATTTCGTGTTCATGGATGCGAGCGATGTGGTTTGGGCGCTTGAAGAAACCGGAGCGGCCGCAACTCCGGAGGTACGGAACCTGTTCGAGCGCCTGCAGGGAGACCAGTGCGACGAAGACCCCGCCATTAACTTGGTAGCCGAGGTGTTGAAAAAAGTCTGGCTGGAGAAGCCGATCTTGCGTAGTAAACCTTGGATCATGCACTTCGCTTTGACCTGTCTGCTAGTGGGTCGGCCGCCCGCTCGGGTGCTACGCAAACTAGAAGCGGCGATTCGCGCCCGCTTTCATCTTGTGCCGCAGCACGCGGACCAGCTTCTAAACGAGATTGGCTTTTTCTTTAGCCAAAGATTTGGTCGTCCCTAGCGGTCCCTGCTCAATCACTAGAGGCGCAGTACGGTTTGAGCTGGGTCTAGAGCACGGGCGGTCGGTGGCGATTGCGGTTGGCAGTAGGTAAACGGCGGCACGAGGAAGGCGCGATGCAGCTTCGACCCCAAACTCACTGTTCCCGGTCTACTGCTGTCTCGTACCGGCAGGAGTTTGCAGGACTATCCTGGCGGGTCACCTAGCGCTCAATTGTTGGCTAGATACCCTTCTAGCTTTTGTTTGCTGTCGCGCAGGATGGCGGGGAGGTCGTCGGCGGCGCCGCCGATTTCGAAGATTAGCAGGCCTTGGTAGTTGGTCTTGCGGAGTTTCTTGATCAGACGGGGGTAGTCGATGAAGCCGTGAATCAGCGGCTTGTGTTCGGCCCAGGTATCCGGCTCGATGTCGTGGACGTGGAAATGAAACAGCTTCGAGCCTAGGCGGTCGATCAGTTCGTGGTTGATGTCGTTGTAGGCCTTGATGCCTGCCGGGGTTCCTTTCTCTCCAGGTTTGACTCGGGCGAGCAGTTCGGTGTACTCCTTCTGGTGGCCCACGTCGATCGTGGCTCCGACGTGAGAGTGATCGATCTCCTGAATGAAGCGCACGAATTCGCGGACCGATTGCGGGTAGCCCGTCTCGATCGCGAGGCGGAAGCCGGCGGCCTTCGCGAAATCGCCCCAGCGTCTGAATTGGCGGACCATCAGCGGCCACGATTGCTCGAGCGAGAGATGCGCCGACCGCTGAGCGTGAATATTGGCTAGTTCGGCTCCGAGGAAGGCGGTGGCTTCGAGCGCGATATCAATCTGGCGAACCGAGAACTTCGCGATATTGTCGAACGGTGAAAAGTAGTGCAGGTCCGTCCACGGGACGTGGGTCGAGATGTACCGGAAGCCCGCGACCGCCTTTTTCAGTCTTTCCTTTTGGGCGCTGCTCAGGCGATCGAACTGAAACCCGGGTGGCACGCCGGGGCGCGGCTCGATGGCTCCCATCGGCTGCATCTCGACCGTTTGAAATCCCAGTTCCCGGAGCGCCTCGATCGCCCGGTAAAGACCCCAACCGGGAAAATACGTGTTCATCCCGATGATGGAAGAGTCAAGCTGCCGAGCCGCTAGCTTGCCGGATCCGGCGAGGCAGCCAAGTCCAGCCAGCGATTGAACCGCGAAGCGCCGCCGGTTGATGCGCAATGGGGCTACTCCTCGCCGGCGGGTTCCAGCTTTTTGGCCAGCTCCCGAATCTTCTTTTCGAGTTCAGGAAGCCGATTGAACACGGCGGCGCAGCGCAGCCAGCGGCGGTTGTCCATGGCGGGATAGCCGGAGAGTTTCTGGCCCGAGGCTACGTCGCTTGGCACGCCGCTTTGCGCCGTGATGAGTACGTTGTCGCCGATATTGAGGTGATTCACTAGCCCGACTTGGCCCGCGAATACGCAATTGTTTCCGATCGTAGTGCTGCCGGAAATACCGACTTGGGCGCACAGGATGGCGTTCTCTCCGACCTTCACGGCGTGGCCGACCTGGACCAGGTTGTCGATTTTAGAACCGCGCTGAATGCGTGTTTCCCCGACCGCCGCGCGATCGATGCAGGAGTTCGCCTGAATCTCGACGTCGTCTTCGATCACAACCTTGCCCGACTGGACGATCTTGTAATGGGCGCCGTCCTTTTGCTGCGCGAAGCCGTAGCCATCCGAGCCGATGACGGCGCCGTTTTGCACAATCACGCGATCGCCGATTTCGCAAAACTCCCGCACCGTTACATGGGAATGAGCGAGAAAGTCATCGCCGATTCGGACACCCTCATAGATGGCGACATGCGGGTGGATGACGGCGTTGTTCCCGATGACGGCCCGCTCTCCGATCACCGCGTAGGGGCCGATGCTGGCGTTGCGGCCAATGCTGGCTGAGGCCGTGATTGCGGCGGTGGGGTGGATTCCGGTTTTGGGTTGCGGCGGCTGGTAAAACAGCTCCAGCGCCCGGGCAAAGTCAAGGTAGGGGTTGTCCGAAACGAGGAAGGAGATCGGCAGGTCCTCGACTTCGTTGGCAATAATGACTGCCGAGGCTTTCGTTTCTCGCAATAGCCGGGTGTAGCGGGGGTTCGACAAAAACGTCAACTCTCCGGGGCCGGCCTCTTCCAATCCCGCCACGGCGGTGATCTCGACATCCCCGTCGCCGGTGAGCCGGCAGTCAAGACGCTCGGCGATGTCTTTCAGCTTCATGGTTGGAGATTGCTTTGCGCTGGATGGCCGGTTAGGGTCAATACGGTTGACTCAGTGGTTTCGTGGTTCGCTTGCCCTAGTCGTCTTATTCGTTTCGGCGCGCGGCGGATCTGTTGCCGGCATCATGCGTTTGCTTCCTTCGCCCTTTCAGGGCTCTTACCCTTGAGTTTTCACCCAGGGTTCCGCTTCGCTCCACCCTGGGCTACAATACTGCGCCCCTTCGGGGCTCCCGGCTTGAGGGGCTTTCACCTTGCGTTGTACTGACTTGCCTCTCACGCAGTCCGCCACGCACTTGGTGAGAAAAGCGGGCTAGTGAGGGCGGACTTCCGTCCGCGCCTCTGTCCGGGCGTCTGACAAGTTCTGCCATAATCGGCAAACACTTCCCAAGCTGTGTCTACGCCGAAGCGAGCTGTCCCTATGCCGAAGGTATCACGACTTGGCTATACCACTTCAAGATATCATCGCCCCAGACGGCGACAATAATACTGGCCACCCCGAGGTAGCTTCCGAACGGCAACTCGTGGGTCCACTTCTTGCGTCCAATCGCGACGATCAGGAGGCCCGTCAGCGCCCCCACGACCGAGCCTATCATGAGAATGGTGACCGTGGGAGCAAATCCCCAGAAGGCAGCGACCATCGTCATCATCTTCACATCACCCAATCCGAGCCCTTCCATCTTTCGCAATCGAAAATAGGCTGACCTCAGCATGAAGAGCAGCCCTCCGACAAACACGGCCGCGAACCCTGATTCGGCCAAGGAAGCGATCCACTGCTCGGGTATCTGTCCGGAGAGCATCCAGAAAATCCCAGTAAAGCGGGCTTCCACGGGCACGAAGGGAACGAGGGCGAACGCCAGCACCAGCCCGCCCAGCGTAATCTCATCCGGCAAGATGTAGTCGCTCAGGTCGGTGAAGATGAGGATCAGCATCATCGACGTAAACGCGGCGATCTTGAAAGTCATGGGCTCGGCGCCGAAGCGGGCGAACAGGTAGGCGTAAAACAGCCCGTTCAGCAACTCAACAATCGGGTAGCGAATCGATATCGGCTCCGCGCAGTGACGGCAACGGCCTTTTAGCGAGAGATAGCTCAGGAGCGGGATATTATCTCGCCAGCCGATGGCCGTTCCGCAATGGGGGCATCGCGAGCGCGGCTTGACAACCGACTCATCCCGCGGCCAGCGATAAATGCAAACGTTGAGAAAGCTGCCGATGATCAGGCCGAAGATAAAAGCGGCAAGTGGAATCACAGCGGGGAGTTGGAGGCCAGGACAGCGCGGTAGACGTCTTCGGTTTGACGGACCATTATAGCATCGCTAAATCGTTCACTGACTTGCTGATAGGCCCGCTGGGCGCAGGCGGAAGCGAGGCTGCGGTCGTGAGCCAGCCGCCTGATTTGCGAGCTGACATCCTCCAGACGGTTATCGGCCAAAAGACCGGTCACGCCGTGTTCCACGATTTCGGGAATGCCCCCGATTCGGCTGGCCACGACGGGCACTCCATACGCCATGGCAAGCAAAATCGCCGATCCGAGGCCTTCGCTTTCGGTCAAGTAGACAAAAAGATCCGCTTGTTTCAAATCCGCTGGCAAATCCGGCGACAAACGCAGCCTTACGCCGGCTTCCTCACAGGAGGCCTGGAGCAGTTCGCCCCCTTTCAGAGGATCGTCAATCGCCGGAGCCACGACAAGCGCGGGTTCCGCCGGGCTACGCGGCGGAAGGGGTTGTTGAGGCAAACGAGCGCCGTCATACACTACGGCGATCTTTGAAGAGGGGACGCCGGCCTCGAGCAGCCGGCCCTTCACGTGGTTGGAGACGGCAATGAAGCGGCCGGCCCGCGAGTACTTCCAGCGGGAAAGGAAGCCGGAGCGCACCCCAAAGGCGACTCGCCTCGCCACGACCAGAGGTTTACCAGGGCAAACAACAGCCGCCAGCGTGTGTGCACGGGCATCGTGCGCGTGGATCAGCTCGGCCTTTCCAGAGGCGCGGACCAGATTGGCGGCCGTGACCTCGGCGCCATCCCATTGGTCCAATGTAGGGCCTCGCGCCAGCAGTGTCTGTTCGTGGCCGCGTTCCTCGAGACCACGCAAGAGCATGAGCAACTGGCGCTGCCCGCCGCGAAGAGAGCGCCCCGTGTCCACGTGCAGGATGCGCATCAGCGGGAACTCAGTTCCATGGCCTTGACGTATTTGCTGAAAACGTAGAACGAGGCCATCGCCGCGATAACCAGGCCCTCAAAGCCGTCCAAGAACCCCAACTTCAGAAAATACGTGCGAACAAAAGCCCAAGGGGGCGAGAGGAGCACGTTGCCCAAGTGCGCGCGTTTACCTTGTGAAATCATTTCTCTGGCGGCAAGTGTCGTGTAGCGATCGACGGTATGGAGATGCTCGGTCAGTGAGCGGCAGGTGTAGTGAAGCAGATCGCCGCCGAGCTCGCCTACGGTGCCGTCGACCGAGACCGACTCATGCACGAGTCCGGCCCAGCGCGCCTTGCGGCGATCGTAGAAGCGCACCTTTGGATCCGGATACCAGCCGGAGTGGAGAATCCATTTCCCCATATATTGGGCTTTGCGGGGGAAGCGGTAGGCGTCGTGGCTGGGTCCGGTTCGCTTGATCCGCTGGATCTCTTCGGCCAAACGGTCGCTGAGCGCTTCGTCGGCGTCGAGTGAAAGGATCCAGTCATGGCTAGCCGCCTCATCGATGAAGTTTTTTTGGTCCGCGTAGCCGTCAAAGTCACGGCGCAGCAGGCGGGCTCCATACTGCTCGGCGATCTCAACCGTGCGATCCGTAGAGCCAGAATCGAGAACGGCAATCTCGTCACACCAGCGCAGCGAGTCGAGGGCGCGAGGCAGGTTCTCTTCTTCGTTCAGCGTAATGAGCGTGGCAGAGATCTTCACGGTGACTCGGACCCCGCGCCCGGACGCAGGAAGCAGCGTCTACGGTTTCATTATGTTCGCTGGCGGTGCGAGAACTCAAAGCCTCAGCCAGGCCTCGGAACGGCTCGCGATGGCTCGCGCGGCATGCGCCCATATTCGGCTGCTGCGCATGCGAAAGGATGTGTTCGGAGGAGGCGAGATCAGATCGACTGCAAATCTTTGCCAGGTTTGAACCGGACCGCTTTTCCGGGGGGAATGAACACTTCTTTGCCGGTCCTCGGATTGCGGCCGATGCCGGTCTTACGTGGGCGAATATTGAAGACGCCGAACCCGCGCAGTTCGATTCGCTCGCCGCGCTCCATGGAGCGCTTCATAGTTTCAAAAACCGTCTCCACGGCGATCTCGGCTTTCGTCTTGCTCAGGCCCGTGCGATTGACCACTTCGTTTACGATGTCGTGCTTTACCATGTAGTTGTCTTTTGATGGCCCGGCGGCTATCTTACGAGGTCTATGCTAGGAGACGGCCCGGCTATTTGTCAAGAAGCACTTGCCAGCATTTTCATGCTTTGGCCGGGCCGCCGGCGGCGCCGGAGGATTTGTTGCGCTGCGCCCGCCAAAAACCCTTGACAGCGACTTTTTCGTGGTAACATAACGTCACGAATGAATTTGTGGGGCGGGTTGTGCCGCTCCCGAGAATTTGCTTGCTGCTTCAATTAGGATCAAGAGACGAGTGATGACACAAGGATTGCGCGCCTTTGGGCGTGGCAATCCTTTTTCTTTTATTGGACGCGAGGCGTTCCCGGGCTTGGGCCCGCAACGTTCGCGGATTGAGGAACGAAGCCAACCAACAGGAGGATCTTATTAGAAGACCGTTTAGACCTTTCCGTCGAACCCGGAAAACCAATGTCAACGAATTCATCCGCGCTAGAGAGGTCCGCGTGGTATTTCCAGACGGAGTTCAAGAGGTGCTCGATACCCGAGACGCTATCCGCAAAGCAAAGGCCCAAGGCCTCGACCTGGTTCTGGTGTCCCCCACCGCCCGCCCGCCCGTTTGCAAAGTCATGGACTACGGCGAGTATACCTACCAGGAGAAGAAGAAGAAGGCTGAAGCGAAGAAGAAGCAACATCGCATCGAGGTCAAGGAAGTCAAGTTCCGGCCGAACACGGACTTGCACGATTACGAGTTCAAGAAGAAGCACGCCGTGCGGTTCCTTGAAGAAGGAAACAAGGTCAAGGCGACCGTTTTCTTCCGGGGACGCGAAATCACCCACGCGAATTTGGGTGAAAAGCTGATCTATCGGCTGGCGGCAGACCTCGCCGAGTTAGGCGATGTGGAGGGCCGTCCCCGGCTCGAGGGGCGCATGATGCACGTCATCATCGGCCCCAAGAAGAAGAAGTAGCCGCTTTGACCCCGACTGCCCGCTAGCCGCGTCCACGTCGATGAAAAAAGGGATGAAAATTGGGTACAGCCACCGATTTTCGTGTCCAGTTTGATCGAAAACACGGCGCTTACGAGTCACGAAAATCGGCTGGCAATCCGAAAGCGCCGGGATAAACCGGCGAGGAGTTGGGGATGCAAGAGCCCCACAGTGAAAGTTTAGCGAACTACGCTGACCTCGAGTCATGCGCCGGCGGTCGCGAGATCGCGGGTGAAGCGTTGACAGAGGCACTGGCGGGCCGCCTATCGAGCCGCGAAATACCTCTTTTCGGGTGCCGACCTTGTGGACAGAAAGGGAAGGCCATATCAACCGTCGCGCTATCGCAAGCGGCGCGAGAACCCGGCGCGGTCGCAGACCCCGTGCACGTCAGGAAACTCCTCGCACGAGAACCGGGAGACGTCGGCGACGCCTGCCGCGAAGTGGCAGGCCGGTGGGGGAAGGCGCCAGCCGCACGCCCCACGCCTACGTCGCCGAGGAGTCGGAGCGGGAGGTAGTGCCGATGAACGATTCGAACAAAAGCGGCACGCCGCCGGCGGAGAGTCGGGAGGGAAGCACCCGCGCCAAGGAGAACGTCCAAGGGCCACGCACGGGCCGCGCGCAGCAGCGGGCAGCCGTGTCCCAGGGGCTGGAGGGCGTGCGGCAAGCAGCACGACGGAAGGCAACGGGGAGGTTTACTTCGCTGTTGCATCATCTCACGCCACAGCTTCTGCGCAGCAGCTTTTACGCCTTAAAGAGGCAAGCGGCGGCAGGAGTCGACGGAGTGAGCTGGCGTGAGTACGAGAGCGGACTGGAGGATCGGTTAGTGGATCTCGACAGCCGCCTGCAACGGGGGGCGTATCGCGCCCAACCTTCGCGCCGGATGTACATTCTCAAGCCCGACGGGCGGCAGCGTCCGCTGGGCATCGCCGCGCTGGAGGACAAGATCGTCCAGCAGGCGGTGGTGACGGTTCTCAATTGCATTTATGAGGAACGGTTCCTGGGATTCTCGTACGGATTTCGGCCGCGGCGCAGCGCACATGATGCGTTAGATGCGCTGACGGTGGGGATCAGCAGGCAACGGGTGAGCTGGGTACTGGACGCGGACATTCGAGGGTTTTTTGATCATATCGACCACGAATGTTTGCTGAAATTCCTGGAGCACGAGATCGCCGACCGCCGCATTCTGCGCCTGATCCGTAAATGGTTGAAGGCGGGGGTGTCGGAAGACGGCGAGTGGAGGGAGACGAAGCAGGGCACGCCGCCCGGGAGTGGTGATATCGGCTCGGTGATTTCAGCGCTGCTGGCGAACGTGTACTTGCATTATGTTTTCGACTTGTGGGTGCAAGACTGGCGCAAAAAGTCGGCGAACAGCGGGGTAATACTCGTGCGCTACGCGGATGATTTCGTGCTGGGATTCGAGCACCGGAGCGAGGCCGAGCGGTTTCTGGAGGAACTCCGGGAACGGTTGGCGGAGTTCGGGCTGGAGTTGCATCCTGACAAGACGCGGCTGATCGAGTTCGGACGCTGGGCGATAGCAAACCGGCGAAGCCGTGGGGAAGGCAAGCCTGAAACCTTCGATTTTCTGGGGTTCACGCATATATGCGAGATCAACCGGAAGAGCGGGCGCTTTGTGGTTGGGCGCAGGACGGTGCGGAAGCGGATGCGGGCCAAGCTGGCGGAGATTAAGAGCCAGCTTAGGGCGCGGATGCACGCGCCGCCGGGCGAGACCGGCAAGTGGCTGCGGACGGTGGTGCGAGGCTACTTTCAATACCACGGGGTGCCGGGAAACCGCCAGATGCTGGCGGGCTTTCGCTGGGCGCTGGCCCGGCACTGGCGGCGGACGCTTCGGCGTCGCGGCCAGAAACGCCGGATAAGCTGGGGCCGGTTCTACCGGCTGCTGGACGCGCATCTGCCGCAGCCACGTTGTTGTCACCCGTTTCCAAGTGTGCGTTTTGCCGTTACCCATCCGAGGTAAGAGCCGTATGAGTTGATGCTCACGTACGGATCTGTGCGGGGGGTGCCGGGCGACCGGCATCCCTACCGCGACCGGTTTTTCGCCCGGATGTCTTCGCCTGAGCCCGTAAGGTCATCCACGCATGCCACGAGTTCGCCGCCCTCTTGCTCGGTCCAAACGCGGAACGCCGCGCCGGCCGGGCCGTACTCGTTCGTGATTCTCCGCAGATCTTCGCGGGCCTGTTCCGAGCCTCCGTCGGACGAAACCATCTTGATGCGGCCGTCGGTGAGCCGCAACAAAAGGAACGATGCGGGCCGGTGCCCTTGGCCGATCATGCGGGACGCTAGGGCGCGAAGCTCGGCTAACAGAGTCTCATCCGGGTTGCGGAGCTGGATTGGAAGCAAAGCGGCGGTTTCCACTGGATTCTTATCGGCCAGGGAGCGGGGAACATGGCGTGCTTCTCCAAAGAGCCGTGAGCTGGTGAATGACGCGCCCTATTGGAGAAGCCCCTTGGAATGGCCCAGCGCCCCGGGCGAATTTAGCAGCGGGCGCTCAGGGTCCGGCGGGTTGAGGCGAGGCTGCGGGCACTGCTTGGCGCGGGGCGTCCCCTTCTTGCTCGTAGGGATAGGCGATGCCCCGGTTGTGGAGCTTCAAGGTGTAGATGCTGTGCGAGAGGCGCCAGTGCGAGATGTAGACGCTGCCGACCGTAGCGGCCATCACGGGCAGCATGATGCGGTAGTCATTGGTCATCTCGAAAAGGATGAGTATTGACGTTGTGGGGGCTTTCGCGGCAGCGGCGAAAAAGGCGGCCATTCCGACCATGGCGTAAGCGCCCGAGGTGCCGGTCGCATCCGGAAACATCGAGTGCACAATCGCGCCGAAGGCCCCGCCTAACATGGCGCCCATGTAAAGCGACGGGGCGAAAACGCCGCCCGAGCCCCCCGAGCCCAGCGTGGCGACGTTCGACAGCATTCCCATGACGAACAAGCTAAGCAGCATTTCCAAGGAGAAGCGAGTCCACAGCGCTTTCTCCATCTCCGTAAAGCCCGTGCCGTACACCTCTGGGTAGTAGCGCAGTATCAATCCGACCATCAGGCCGCCGACCGCGGGTTTCAGATATTCCGGAAACTTCCAGTTTCCGAACAGATCCTCACTCTTGTAGAGCAAGCGGACATAGGCGACAGCCGCCAGCCCTAGCAGCACACCCATGAAGAAATAGAGCGGCAGTTCGGCGTTGCTCTTCAGTTCGTACGGCGGGGCTAAGAAGGCGGGGTAATTTCCAAGGTAGTGCCGCGCCACCATGCAGGAGCTAAGCGAAGTGAGCAGGACCAGCAGGAAATCCGTGTGAATACGGCCCATCAAGACTTCCATCGAGAAGATGGCGCCGGCGATGGGAGCGTTAAAAGTCGCCGCTACGCCTCCGGCGGCCCCGCAGGCAACGAGAGTCCGTACATTCTTTGTGGAGAGCTTGGCCCACTGTCCGATCGCTGAACCGATGGCGGAGCCGATCTGTACCATGGGGCCTTCGCGCCCGGCGGTGCCCCCGAAACCGATCGTCATGGAAGACGCCAACACCTTCACCGTGACGACGCGCCGCCGGATGCGGCCCCCGCGCGTGGCCAGCGCCGTCATGACCTCCGGGACCCCGTGCCCCTTGGCTTCCGGCGCAAAACGGTTAATCAGCGGCCCGACGAAAAGCCCGCCGATAGCCGGCAGCAGGACAATACTTGCCGGCCCGAAAACACCAAGGGCCGACGCCACATGCTCGCGAGCGATAACATCCGTAATGAATTCGAGCATACGGACGAAACCCCACGAACCGAATCCCGTCAGCACCCCGATGACGACAGCCAGGATGATCAGATAATTCTGGGAGGGCAGGAACGAGGAGCGGAACCAGATCATGGCCCAGTCCCATGCGGCTGCCACCGACAGGATTCTGGCGACGACGCCCGCTACGGTTTGCAGAGTCCGCAGGCCGCGCGAGATCCAGTTATGCAGAAACCGGGGAATCCGGGAGATCACGGCGCGGTCTGCCCTTCAGCCGGGACGGGCAGCAGTTTCAGGCGGCTATCCCGCTGGGCGGTTAACACGAATGGGCGCTCCTGTCTTTCGCCCGCCTGTTTCTCGAATGACTCAAGGGGACGAGCCGCCGTGCGCTGAACCAGGCCGCTACCGTTGATCGCGACGATGACGTCTCCGCTCAGCAGTCCGCCGCGGGCGGCAGGGCTCCCTTCCACCACGGCGTCAACCCTCCACCCCGGCGTGCTATCGGTGGCGGCGGTCGCGGCCGAGTCCGTCCAATGGAGTAGCACACCCAGGCGCGGGAAAGAGCGCCGGGGTTCCCCCAGCGGCCGGCAGTCCGAAGCGGGCAGGCGGGTCGCGCCGGCGATGCGCTGCCGGCCCCGCAGAACCGAGTATCGCGCCAGCGTCCCGGCGGGATGCCCTTCGTAGAATTCGTAGAATTGTTCCACGTTCTCGACACGCTTGCCTGCCCACCTCAAGATGATGTCTCCGGCTTTAATCGAGGGCTCCGGGAGAAACGAGTCCTGGCGCACTTTCTCGACGAAGACGCCTTCGCGGAGCCGCAAGAGTTTCCTTAACGCCGGCGGCACTTCGGCGACTTCGATGCTGTGGCAAGGAGGCTGTTCTTTCAGGCGCCCGGCGAGGCGATAGACAGCAGGGGCGGCTAACAGGCGTGAACCACCCGGCGAATGGAGAGCCAGGCCAACAAGATTCCCATCCAGATCGACGATGGCGGCCGCGGGTGGGGCTCCCTCGTCATCGAAGGAGACCACGAACGATTCTAAATCCTGTTCGGATTGCCCGCTCTGCTCAGTCGAGACCAGGTGTCCGGGCGTAATGCGCAAGCGCTGGTCGGGCTCCACCGTGACGGCGGCCACAAAAGATCCCGGCGGCAGACTCACCGGGCTGATGAGCGAGAACGGCTCATCGACGGCCTGCGACAGCTCAAACAACGCGATGCCCAGTTGCGTATCGACGGAAAGGAGCCGGTAAGGCTCCGGCTCTTGAGCCAGGGATGGCGGCTGCGGGCTCTCGGCCTCCTCCGGCGCCGCCGCGGAGTTCTCCACTGCTCCGCTTTCCGGTGGCTCACCGTCACCACTTGCCGGCGGCTCGGATGCTGACTCTGTCGATGCCAACTCGTGGTGTTCCCGGGTCAGTTGCCGGACTTGCTGGTCGGCGATCAGGGCATCCGCGGCCTCGATTGATGTGATCGCCAGGTTAGGCCCTATCACCAGCGCCGGGATCCGCTTCGTGGAGATCAACTCGATCTTAAGGCGAGCTTGCTGAGCTATTTGGAGCCAATAGTCCGAACTGTACGTGAGGGGGGTTTTTTCCAGGTCTGGGCGAGGCGGCTGGGGTGGCGGCTGGAACGGTACGGTCTCTAGTTTCAGGGCAGCCTCAGCCGGAGGTTGGCGGTTGAGAGCACCATCCACCAGCACTCCGCCAACAATAAGGAGCACCCCGACCGGCAGCAGCAGACCGCGAGAATGCAGGTCTCGAATTATGGGCCACTGTAGCATGGAGCGCACTGCAACGGGAACGACGGAGACTACCTACTTCTTAGAATAACGTGTCTCCGAGGCGGGAGCCCGAAACCGCGTATTTCCTCGATATTTTGAGGTTCACAAAGCTGGCTGGGACGATGGGCGTGAATCGGGCTTCAGGGTCTTCGCAAGGCTGCGGGCTTCCATTGAGAGAGGAGGCATCGCGCGATTGGACGGGCCACCTAAACCGGAACTGGCTAGCGGCACGCGAGAGAAGTGCGTTCGGGCGAAACGAACAATCACTCCAGTGTGTAGTGCGCCATTCAGACCGTAACGTATGGTGAGTCGCTGCCGTGCCTGTTAGCGGCGTGATACGGACCATTTGAGCCGCGTTCACGCGGTTTGGTGTTTCCAGGCCAGTCGTTTTACGGCTGGTAAGCCCGGCCGCTGAAGGTTTGTCAGCCCGTTTCAACGGGCTTCCCTCTTCCCCAACCGAAATCTATGCGTTGCGGTACTATTGGCGCACTACTCTAGCTCGCCGGTGTCTTCCGCGCCCGCCGACCCGGAGCTGGACTCCTGCCGTGCGGCTTCGCTTTCCCATTCTTCGAGCCCGTTCTGAATGGGGTCGTCCTGCCTCGCGCTACGGCTGCCGCCTCGCGGCTTCCTGCGGTCGCCCATCGGACCCGCCCCCGAGCGTTGCTTTGCGCCGGCGACGTAAGGATTCCTGGGTTTGATCTTCTTCCGTTTCACAACCGCATAGTACTGCAGTTGCTACCCCGCGGACGAGTTCCTTTTCACGTTCGCGGGTGTTGGAACAAAGCAGTCCGGCCAACGACAATACGATTCGGTATCAGGGTCCGGGCGCTGCTGTGATTGGATTGCTGGCTGGAAACCTTGTTGTTACCACCAGTTTTATCCGACAGCGGTACAATTTAGCCGTCGATGGTCGGGCAAACCATCTCCCACTACAAGATCCTCTCCAAGCTCGGGGAAGGCGCCGCTCACGCTGAGCGCACCACGGGTTACGCTGGCCGCTGCGCGTTCGCAAGTTTCGGTAAGGCGCCAGCAACCGTCTTTCACCAAGAGCGTGGCCGCGAAAGGACTACGCCGTTTGTCGCTGCCGCAATCCATGGAAAAGACAGTACGTAGCGACGGCCGCAATGAGGTGTTTTAACGTGTGGCCGCTCCAAAATCCGGTAAGAACATAGATTTGGACGTCGCACAACTCGCACATCTTGGCCACGGCATACAGAGCCCACATAAGGACAAATTGGCGAGCCTGCCCGTGACGAGGTGGAAACATGCAAACGATGAACGGGACGACGATCACCGGATAGAATTGAACAAGCAAGTACAAACGGACGTCTCCTTCGCCCGCCAGCTCGGTCCAGTGCCAGTGCAAAACGCTGTAGAGTCCCAGCAGGACCATCGGCGCTAAGATAAGCTTCCCGGCGCGGTCGCTGACAAACTCGATGACGACAATTGCAAAGAACGATGTCAGCAGAAGGCTAAAGACAAGGCGGTCCCACACCAGCGTGCCGTTATTCGGGTTGGCATGATAATAGGCCGAGCCGAAGCAGGTGAGGAACTCTCCGAAGAAAAACACAAAGTACGCCATGGGCGCCCCAAAATCGGCGAAGGCTTTCGAAGGGACTTTCTGCCTTAACAGCCACCAGCAGCCCAGGGCGCCGATCACCGCGAATGGCGCGTTCGACACCACATTCCACATGTGCGGAACGTCCAGCATGCGCCTCTGGTCGGCAAAGTCGTGGTACTCCAGAGGCTGCGAAAAGGGCGGAGTCAGGAAACCCAGCACGAGAATCGTCAGCGTCAACCCGAACAGCCCGATCAGACGCCGTCGCCTTTGTTCAGGGGTCAACTCAATCGTCATGGCAGAGTTCATCGGCCCCTCTCGCGCGCCATCTCGCGAAGGCGCCGGAGGTCAATCTTGCCCGTGCCAAGAGCAGGGATTGTGTCAATCAGGTAGAGATTCTCTCGCTTAGGAATGAAGAGCTTCGGCAGCTCGGACTGCGACAGTCGATTCCAGAGCTCTTCCGGTGCAACTTCCCGATCGGTATAAAACACGACCAGACGCTCACCCCTGCGCTCATCCGGAAGAGCCGTCACGGCGCAGGGTTTTCCCGCAAGTAATTGCGTCACGACTTCCTCGATTTTGATGTGCGGAACCATTTCGCCGCCGATCTTGCTGAACCGCGACAAGCGGCCGGTGATGCGGATGAAGCCGTCATCGTCCAGCAGCGCAACGTCGCCAGTCACGTACCACCCGTCTCTCAGGACCTCCTTTGTTTTCTCAGGCTGCCCCAGGTACCCCATCATGCGGTTGGGGCCTTTGACCAGAAGCATTCCTTCCTGATTGGGGGGCAGCACCTCGCCCGTATCTAAATTCAAAACCTTGACGGCCACGCCGGGAACCGGATGGCCGACCGTCCCCGCCTTGGACCCGGTTTGGCGCAGCCGTCCCCAGGCGACATCTGGAACGTTCACCGAAACCACCGGCGCCATCTCGGTCGTCCCATAGCCCTCCAGCAGCCTGAGATTGAACTTCTTTTCAAACGCTCTAGCCAGCGGCTCCTGCAACTTTTCGGCGCCCGCCAGTGGGAAGCGGAGAGAAGAGAACTGCTCGGGCGAACACTGCCGCAAATAGGCCGAGTAAAACGCAGGTGTCGAGATCAAGATCGTCGCCTTATACCTGGCTACCAACTCGCCGATCGTCTTCGCGTCCAAGGGATTGGCATGGTAAACGGCGCCGAAGCCCGACACGATTGGGAACCAGAGCGAGACCGTGTATCCGAAGGAGTGGAAGAAGGGCAACACTCCCATCATGCGATCATTTTCGGTGACCCAAAATATCTGGGCGATGCTCTCGATGTTGGAAAGGACATTGTGGTGGGAGAGCATCACGCCTTTGGGCGCGCCTGTGCTTCCGCTGGAAAAAATCACAGTCGCAAGGGAGCTCGGATCACGCTGTTCCCAGCTGTAGATCATCCGAAGCAACGCTGCAGGCAGCAGGAAGGCCGCGATCGCGGTGCGGGCTTTCTGGAATGGGGTAATCCGCTTCATCACTCGTTCGACAAAGACCATCCCTTCCATGCGGGGCACTCGCGCCTTCTTTAGGAACCTCAGCGAAGTGAAGATGGTCTTGATGCCACACTGTTGTACTGCTGAGCGCATGGTTTCCTCTCCAACCGTAAAGTTGAGGTTCACCGGAACTTTTCCGGCTAGCATGACAGCAATGTTGGCGAGGGCGCCGCCCAGCGAGGAGGGAAACAACAGCCCCACCATGGATTCGTGCAGGCACTGTTTTCGAATCAGGCGCGAGAGCGCCAAGGTGCCGGCCAGCGCTTGTCCGTAAGTGAGTTCCGTGCCACTCGAGTCGGCCATGCAGAAGGAAAACCAGCGGCGCTTGGCCGTCCTAAGGAACCGCAGATGTAACAAATCTCCCGCATGCCGGCGGTATTCCACCGCGGTAGTCCCGAGCTCCATAACCGCCCTGCGCACTTCGTGCGCCTTGGCGGCCGAGGGCATGGGCTTCCCAAACGACACCGTCACTGGATACGGAACCCGCCTGGGCCATTTCCAGAGCCACCGGCCGTCTTTGAAGCTGAAGATGCTGCCCCAAATCCCATCCAGGTGAACGGGAATAACCGGCACGTCCAGTCCATTGATGATCCGTTCAAAACCGCGCTTGAAGGGAAGCAGATGCCCAGTGCGGCTAACCGCGCCTTCGGCAAAGATGCAAACCACGTGCCCTTGGCGAAGCTCTTTCCGGGCGCGCTCCAATGACTCCGCCACCTTGGCTCGGTCCCCTCCCTGAACCGGAATCGCGTTCATCAATCGAAAGATCCAATGAAACGCCTTCATCTCGTAGTAAGGCCGGTAGACCATGAAACGGATAAAGCGCTGGACACAAGCTCCCACCAACAAACCGTCCACCGAAGAAAGATGGTTCCTGAATTATGCATTGCGGGGTGCACCTGAGGAGGGCTGAGCCGCAAGGGACCATTGGGGAACGCCCGAAAACATGGGGTAAAAAGGTAGGCTGGCAAAGATTCCAGCTTCACCAGCCAACCCAAAGGAGGTCACCCAAATGGTTACCAAGCGAAAACAGCATAGCTCCCAAAGGGCCGTCAAACAAGGCCCAGCCGTGACGGTCTCGCAGCCCAATAAAATCGGGGCATCCACGCCTTGACAACTTCCGCGGCAGGAAGCCGACTCCCTACGGCGGCTTGCCGCCGGTAGTCGAGAGGGCGTTGATCTGAGAGCCTGGCTATGCGCTATGCATAAAATTTTATGCACTGGCCGCAACGTACTGGAAACACGCCACTTCGGAGCGGGGTTTTGCCGACGCGGATTCTGGGCGGGAGGGGAAACCGGGGACGGAGAAGCCAAAAGACCAGTTGCCGAGCTCCCACCTTACGACGGCCGTCAAGCCGCTACGAACGCAGCCGCACTCGCAAAGCGAATCTGTGCATAATTCAGGTGGTTGCAGACCAGCAACGCCGGGCCGCGAAACGGTACGTGCTCCTGCCCGACGATGCGAACCTTGTAGACCGTATGTGTGAACAGCCATAGGACGAATCGAATCAGGAAGTCGGGCAAGACCTTGAGCACGTACACCGTCGACAGTAGGGTGAAGATTCCGCAGATCAGGATGATCCGGTCCGGCGGCGTGTCGAGCACGTCTCGAAGAACCCAGCTCACCAGTGAGGCCAACAAGATCGCCCCGTTGGTCAGGAAACTCTTGGCCGCCAGTATCCGGCCCCTCTCTTGGCGGCCGCTACGCTGTTGCAGGAAGGCTTCCAGGGGCACGATAAAGAACCCGGCCGAGAATCCCAGCAAGGCCATCGCTCCCGCCGCAAGGTTGTAGGACTGGCCCGAGAAGGCTAGCAAGAGCGCAAATCCGCCCATGCCGACCGCGCCTAGTGGTACCAGACCGAGTTCCACCTTGTCGCCCGACAGCCGCCCGCCGATCACACTGCCCATCCCGATTCCAACAGCGAGAAACGTTAGCAGGATGCTAATTCCCAGTTCATCCACCGCCAAGAGCTCTGTGCCAAAAAGAAGAATTGCGATTTGGAGGACCCCCCCTAGAAACCAGAAGTAGGATATGCCCATTACCGTCAGCCATAGCCGCTTGTCGCCGTAAAGACGCCGCACGCCCTGGATGACTTCGGCCCAGGGGTTGAGTTGAAAGGGTTTCTGTGAGCCTGAAGGCGGGACCCGGGATATGCCCAGGCTGGCGATAAGACCGGCAACGGCGATGGCAATCAGAATCAGACCAATCACCCACAGAATCTGATTCCAAGCGGAGAACATCAGTCCGCCGACCGAAGTTCCTAGAATGATGCCCAGAAAAGTCGTCATACTCACCAGGCCATTGCCCCGAGAGAGGTCTCTGTCGGGCAGCATTTCGGGCAAGATGCCGTACTTAGCAGGGCTGAAAAACGTGGACTGCAGCGCCATCAAGAACAGCACCCCCAGCATCGCTTCCACTCGTTGTGAAAAGAAGGCAAGCAAGGCCAGGCTCATCGCCACAATCTCGAAAGCTGCCGTGCAGATTAGGACCTTTCGCTTGCTAAAAACATCGGCTATATGGCCGGCGTAGCCCGAAAACAGGAAGAAAGGCAGGATGAATACCGCCTGTCCCAGAGAAAGGTACTTGCTAGCCCCCGCCGCGCTAAGGGCGACACTGACGGCGAACAGCGAAACAATCATCTTGTAGAGATTGTCATTCAGCGCCCCGAGGAACTGGGCCCACAGGAAAAACCGAAAACCGCCGGATTTCAAGAGATCCTTGTATTTCCCAACGCTCACCGAATCCTCCTATTCCCTCGGTTGGCTCCTGTCAGTTGCTATTGGGTGCTACGGAAGGGGCTGGCTTGTGGCATGGAGAGCAGCAGTACAGCCGGCCAATAGAAACCTCAGTTCCATTCAACTAGTTATCCGATCCCCTCGCCGGGCAAAGCCAGGGCTGGGGAGGTGTCCATTCAATGGAATCTCGCACGATCAAAACTCGCCCGAGAGCCCGGCGCTGCCTTTGCCCTTCAGCGGCATTGAAAACCGCAACGCGCGGCTCAGTTAGCCATTCAGCTCCGCCAGCATCCGCCGGACCGAAGATTCCAGCGACATCGTAACCTCCTGAAGCGCCCCTCGCTTGTCGGCCCGATATCGAGGGAGGTGAGCCGCGACGTTTAGCGGCTCCCCGATTTTCACGATTGCCTTCCGTGGGCCCCAGCTGGGTCTTCGCTCGAACACTTCCCACTCCAGCATCCCCAGCAAGTCCAAAAACCTTTCGGCGGTCGGTGACTCTCGAACGTAACCGTCATGCACCACGATGAAGCGCAGCACTTGCCGAAGATCCTCATAGAGCCCCTGCGCCTGCTTCTGGCGCCGTTCATTTAATTGCTGTTCATAATCAGAACTCCCGATGTCGCTGAAGACGATCCGATCGACCATGTTGAACAGGAAACGGATGCGGTCGAGCAGGGGCTGCCCGCGGCGCGGGGAGACGCCAAGCTCCGTTTCGATCCGGGAGACAATCAACTCCTTCATGAACTGGACCCGCTGGTTCAAGTCCGCGTCCTTGCCTGGAAGGACGTTGTATTTCTTCTCGATAGCGCTGAGTACAGCTTCACCGACCCGGCGAAGGCGGTCGTAGAGACTGAGCGGCCGCGGATTCGGGCCGACCAGTTTGTGTTCGAGCTTTTGTAGGGAACGGTCAATTGTGGGATCCATGTCCCGAAGGTATACGAACTTGATTGCCATCGGCACAAAGTAGAGCGGCAGCGCCTCACCTCGCTTGGTCAAATCCTCGCACGCCCAAAATGCAAACTGCGCTACTCCTTGCTGGAAAGGCATCAGGGTGTCGTTCTGCCCGCAGACCTCGCCTTCAGGGAAGATGACCAGCCACCGCTTGCCTTCCACAAGAATCTTGTGGGTCATGCGGAAAGACTTTCTATCCGCGGTGCCCCGCACAATCGAATAGGCTCCCAGCCGCTGTATCACCTGAATTATGCACAGATTCACTTTGCGAGTGTGGCTGCGTTCGTAGCGGGTTGGCGGTCGTCGTGAGGTGGTAGCTCGGCAACTGGCCTTTTGGCTTCTCCGTCCCCGGGTTCCTTTCCCGCCCAGAATCCGCGTCGTCAAAACCTCGCTCGGAAGTGACGTGTTTCCAGTGCGTTACGGCTAGTGCATAAAATTTTATGCATAGCGCATAGCCAGCCTCTCAGATCAGCGCCCTCCCGACCACCGGCAGCAAGCCGCCGTAGGGAGTCGGCTTCCTGCCGCGGAAGTGGTAAGGCGTCGAAGCCCCGATTTTATTGGGCCGCGAGGCCGTCACGGCTGGGCCTTGTTGGACGGGCCTTTGGGAGCTATGCTGTTTTCGTCTGGTAACCATGTGGGTGACCTCCTTGGGGTTGGCTGGCGAAGCTGGGATCTTTGCCAGCCTACCTTTTTACCCCATGTTTTCGGGGGTCCCAAATGGTCTCTTGCGGCTCAGCCCTCCTCAGGTCCACGCCGCAGTGCATAATTTAGGTATCAACAAACCTAGGGCGGGCCGTCGCTCAAAAGCCTCCTTGGCCGCAACATAGTTGAACTCCTGGCTCAGCAGCTTGGAAAGGTGAAAGAGGATGTAGGGCTCTACCAACGCGCCGTGGCTAGGCGTCAGGACCACCCGAAGTCTCTTAAGATCCCTCAGACGCCGCAGGTCCGCTTCGGTCACTTCCACTTTCACGATCTTGAAAGCTAAGCGCAGCGCAAGCGGCAGCACTACCTTTGCAAGCCCGCTAAGGAGCCGGTTGTTCTTAGGGGGGCGGAAGGTGAAGGGCTTCTGCCTGGACCCTGTGTAACTGACAGCCACGCTTACGGGGCCCAGCAGAACCGCCATGCTATGCAGTACGGCCTGTTGAACGTCGAAAAAGTGAGCCCAGGGAAACCATCGAACGCCCAAAAGAAGAAGTTCGCTGGACTGCTCGATGACCATGGGAGAATCCTCTCTCCCCCCATTTGGGGGCCTTCTTGTCGTTTCTAGGCGTTTGTCGAAAACCCGTAGCTGTCGAGGTCTCTTTATCTATACCCTCAACAGTGCTGGATACATGCGCTTCTGGGTCATGGCAGTCAGCCGACAGACAACGCGACAGTGCAATGCTCAAGAGCCTGGCGTCCTCCACCTATGACATCCATCCCGCCTTCTCCCGCTTGGGGAGGATTTCGCTGCCATTACTCGTTGAAAGCGCCAGGCCGGTCGGCGGAGGCAATGAGCTCGCTGAGGCTGGCAAAGCGGGCCCCGCCCGTCTCAGGAACCGCGTCGAGGAAGGCAACGAAACCAAGTTCGGGGCTTTCTCCTTCGTGCTCCGCGGCGAATTTGCGTATGATCTCGATGGCCGGCAAGGTGTCGCGCCCCATGACCTTCACCAGGGGAAAGTGGAGCAGACCCTCGTAGGATCGGTAGATCACCTCCGTGCAGACCAGCTTGTCGGAACTGAAGAAATCGAACTCGAAGTCGTAGGGCTTTCCCTCGTGACTGAACGCGCGTACGATCGCTTCCGCAATCCGTTGCTGGGGCAAACGAGGACGCAGTACAGCCACGTAGTCCGCCTGCATCGAGTGTTCGAGGCTGTTGAAGATGACCCCCTCGCTTACGGCCTCGATGACTGTCTTCGGCCAGCCGTGGGCATCCGTCTGGCGCCATTCCGACAGCCGCGCGCGGACCGCGGACTCGTCGAGAATCCCCAGGCGAGCCAAGTCCGCCTCTCGCCCGATGTATAAGGCCGCGTGCGGCCAGAAGCCGGGCAGGAAGGCGTTGGACAGATACCAGTTTCGACGCTCCAGCAGAATATCCCCAGGTTCGAGCAGCTCTTCCATCTCTTCGATCTGGGTGACGCTGATGAACGGCGGCCGATTGACGATTTTGGCGTCACCAATCCACTCGGACACGAGAGACTGCACGGCAAATACGGGCTTGTAGGCGTCGCTCCTCACACGCTCGCGGAGCCGGGCGAGACTGCTCCTGTCCTGGCTGGCCTGATGACTGCGCACGTACCCGGCCGCCTCGACGATACGGCCCTCGAGCCAATCGAAGTCCTCCTTGGGCCAGACTTCGGCGCTGCGCCACTCCGGGCCCTTCTCTTCGAAGTAATGAGCGAGATGGGGTATTTAGTTGACTCCAGTAGCCACTACATCTTGGGGGTGGGGGTGCCGGCCCTGGTGGCCTCGACCATTGTCTTATAGGGAGCAGGGTCGGCGGCGACCGCCTGCTGGAGGAGGCGATAGAAAAGTTTGCCGCGCGACCGTGAGGTCCGCCGGTTGAAGCGGAACGTGAACTCGTCCAGGTAGTAGTCCAAATACTCGTGACTGACAGCCCCCTGGTGGGTCCCCAACAGCCAGCGCTTTAGCAGAGAGGCGACACGATGGACTCTCGGCAGCAGCTTACTCGCCGATTGCCGCTTCCCGCGCAGCACGGTGACTTCATGGCGGTATCCTTTGTTCTCCAATCCCGCATAGCCTTCCCAGCCGTCGGTGTGCACGAGGCTGCCAGGTTGGATAGCTTCTTCGACAAAGGCTTCCAAGCTCGCCGCTGAGGCATCCGCGATCCGACGGAGCCGGATGCGACCCATACCGCGCCCATCCTCCTCGGCAGCAACCGCAACTAACGCTTTGCCAACCATTTCGCGACCTCGGACGCCCTCTTCGACTCCGCCCACATACGTTTCGTCCACCTCCACCCGGCCGACCAGCCGATTGCGACCGGGGCGCACCATGGCGCGGCGGAACTTGTGCAGCCAGGTCCAGGCGGTTACATAGCTACCCAAACCCAAGACCCGCTGCAACTCCAGCGCGCTGGCCCCGCCTTTTTGCGTTGTCACCCACCAAGCCGCCCGGAACCACAACGTCAAGGGCTTGCGGGTGTCCTGGAAAATCGTGCCCGCCGTCACCGAGGCCTGGTAACCGCAGTCGGCGCAGAGCAGCAGATTGCGTTTGCTGGCCCATGAGGACTGGATCCCACAGCGCGGGCACACGAACCCCTCCGGCCAGCGCAGCTTCAGCAGGTACTCCCGGCACGCCTCCTCGGTCGAGAATCGAGCTTCCAACTCGACGAGGTTTCGGGGGTAGTCCTCCTTCATGCCCCCAACCACAACATATTGTGGCTACTGGAGTCAACTAAATACCCCATTTGAGCGAGTTCCTCGCACTTGCTAAGGTTATGATGGTCAGCGACATTGTCGTGGATCTTGTCGAATATTCCCGCGACCAGGCCCCAATTCGGCTCGGGCTCATTCAGCTTCCGCCGCAACCTGGGCTGGTCGCCGTAAGTATCGATTAGCCTGAGGCTGGTCTCGTACAGCGTGGTTGCCGCTGTTAAGCCCACCACGAAGGCGCGAGCCTTCAAGTCGGGATCGCGCACCGACTCGAATCCGGAGTAGAGTGTCACCATGCGGACCAGAGCCGCCCGTTGGGCCAAGTAGCTGACGAACAGCCAGCGGATCTGGTCCTCCTCCTCGGGGGTGTAGTAATCGCGGTTCTCGGCGGCAAGCCGGCCACCGAGTTCACTATGCAAGGCGGTAGCCGAGATTCTGAGGTCTTCTATCGCCGCAGTGACCTTTTTGAGTCGCTGCAAGTCCTCGTTTACCTGGCGGTCAATCTCCTCGGAGTTGAGATGCGCCAGGGTGGAGGGCAACAGTTCGTACTGGCTTGCCGTCGGGGCGCCGGCACGGCCAATGTAGATGCCTGCGCAAAAGACCGCAAACAAGAGCAACATTTGCCAGTACATCTTCGCCCACGGCGAGGAGAGTTTGGGCAGTTTGGCCTGGCGTGCCCACAGCACCAAGAAACCCAGCGCTGCTCCCATGGCCGGAATCGCGATCGCCAGCAGATAAAGAGGACTTGGATCCGGCGGCACACTCGGGTCTGCGGCTAGCCCCGCCAGCAGCAGCCCGGTTAACGAAGTGCACACACCCGTCGCCCGCCAGAGCCAGTCAGTTTTCTTATCTGGGCGAACCAGGGCCGCCCTCGGCGCGACCGTTGCTGCCGCTACCAACGCCACCCACCACACTCGCCACAGTGCCGGCTGCTGTGTCAGTGAGGTCCACCAAAGCAGATAGAAGCATACCTGGCTGGTGGCTAGCGACACAAATCCGAACATCACCAACTTTGGGACGCGATTCCATGCTCCTACGAGAACGAACGCCAAGAACGATCCGACCGCCACACCGAGGCAGGTCATGAGCACCCGAGGAGGGAGGGCTTCGTCAAAACCGGCCGCTTCGGGGGCCGCTATGAGGACTGCCAGTGTGAGCAACGAAGCAGCGAGCAGCCCCCGAAAAATGCTTCGCAAAGAAGAAATTGATGTAGGCATGGTGAATCTCCTTTCTCTCAAAGAATCGTCGGTAGAACGGTGTCAAAGACCCCGACGGACTGCGATCCGGCCCCGCGGCTACTCGCTGATCTCCAAAGCCATTGTCCGAATCTTCTTCCAATCGATCTTGCCTGACCCGGGGACAGGGATCTCGTCGACGAGGTACAAGCTTTCGCGCTTCGGCATCCACAGTTTCGGCAGTCCGGACTCTGCGAGGCGCATGGACAATTCTTCCCTCGATACGCCGGGTTCGCCCTTACGGTCGTCCGGGACGGCGGTAGCCACGGCGAGGTTGCCTCCCAACACGTGCGAGACCGTTTCCTCCACTTTGATCTGTGGGACCATCTCGCCGCCGATCTTGCTGCACCGCGACAAGCGGTCGGTGATGTGGATGAAGCCGTCATCGTCGATCGCCGCCACGCCGCCCGTGTGGTACCAGCCGTCGGTGATGACTTCCTTTGTCTTCTCCAGTTGTCCGAGATACCCTCTCATCACGTTGGGGCCCTTCACGAGCAGCATCCCGTCTTCGTCCGGCGGGAGGGCATCACTGAACGCAAAGGGATGCATGTCACAAGCACCTCCGGACCAAGGCAACAGTTTCAGCGGCGCCTCTCTGTTCGGGTTGGCATATCGGGAACCTGAAACAAGTGTATCCGGATCGCAGAAATCTCGCCAGAGGTGACGTGACAGTTCTTGAGGTGTCACAATCTAGGGGCTGACGCTTCAGCCAGGCACCGCCGACCCGGATCCCACTAGGCGGCTGGGCATGAGCATCCGCATGACCACGAGTGGGGCTAACTCCCTTGAAACCAATTATATAGCGCCTGTCCGCACCGCAACCCGAATAGCGGCCGCTGGCGTTTTGTGAAAACTAGTGAGGCGCGCCCAATTCTAACGATGAAAATCGCGCTGAAGGAGTGGGCCGTTGTCATCGAAGCGATGGCGGCCGGGCATCAGATCTTTCTGCTCCGCAAGGGGGGCATCGCGGAAACCGGCCCCGGTTTCGAACCCAGGCACCGGGAGTTCCTGTTCTTTCCAACCTGGGAGCACCAGCACCTCGATTCGGTTCGGCCGGAATTCCATCGGCTCTTCTCGGAGATCACCGAGCCCGACCCAGAAAACCTCGAGATCCGCTACATGGGAAGAGTAGCCGAAGTCCGGATGGCGCCGCCTTCGCGCCCTCGCATGGACCACCTCAATCGCCACCACATCTGGACGGAAATCTGCGTCGATAAGCGCTACCAGTACCGTCCTGACTTGCCGCTCTTTATCGTGATCGTCCGCCTATTTCGCCTCAGTGAGCCGCGAACGATTCCGCTTGACCGGCGCTACGCCGGCTGCCGCTCGTGGGTCGAGTTGTATGAGGACATCCCCGCGGATTCGCTTGAACCCGTCATCGACGATACCCGTTTTGACCTGCTTCGGAATCAACTGACTGACGAACTTTCATGACTGCGGCGCCTTGAAAGCAGCAGGAGCCGTTCCCCGGCTGGGGTGCCAGAAAAGCAGCGAGTTCAGTACTGGTACTTACCAGCGTTTTCGCATTCTTACCTGTGGCTCCAATTGGTGATGGATTCACTGTATCGCGAGAGTCCGTCTCGGGATTCGGCGATGTTTAAAGGGTTCGCGTAAGCTCTCGAAGGTTTAGTTGCGTAGTGTTGCAACCTTAGGTCTGGGTAGGTGATAATGATTACTAGCGATCCCAGGAAACGTTTGGAGCTTGTCTAACGTGTATCTAGTACGGGAACAGTCCAATCTCGTCGACGCGATTTCTTCCATGTCCACAGCGGGCCGCGAGCAAGCGGCCCGTCGCTTTCTTGAAGGGCTTTCCACCGGCGAGCTGCGCTACATCGCCGCATACCTTGGAACAAGAGTGGTTGACCCCGGCCTGCCTCCACCCAGCCAAGATCGCAATCATGCCGCTCAAAGCATTGAGCGGTATGAGGACGCCAAGAAAGGCCCCGAACCGAAAACGGTCGGCAGCGATTCCCGTTGTTGGGGCAGCATGGCTGGCCATCAAATGATGGTGCTGCTCGAGTATTTGACCCTGTGCAGCCTGAATACTCCGGCTACCTTGCCCGTAGAAGCCGGTTGCGCCTAGGGCTTCTGAGGCTTCGAGTTCAGCCTCTCTGACGTGGCGCATGCATTCCTGCGTGCCGTGTTGCCATTCGTGGCGTCATAGTAGGGACATTGTGCGGACACTCACGTCCGACGCAAGCGTGGACTTCCGTCCACGCCCCTGAGCTGCTTTGTGAAGTTTCCCGCGGCGTTTGGCAATTTCACTTAGTCCGACGTTCCGCCACGATGCGGCTTTGCCAGCCAGCGAACAGCGTTTCGGATGATTTGCTGCATCTCGGCTTGCCGATAAATGGGGTGTGTTTCGTGCCCCGGCCGCAGGTAGAACACCTTGCCGCGGCCCACGTACCAGATCATTCCGTCACTGCCGTGTTGCTCACCGCCTTCCCACGATCCCTCGAGAATCTTGGCGTCCGGCGGAGGGACAGTGAAGGGGTTCTCATACATCTCCGTCGCCGGAATGACAAAGTCGGCAACTCCTTTGGTGATAGGATGCCGGGTGTCGAGCACCCGGACGGTCTCGGGCTTCGCTTGGTTGCGAACCCGGCCCCACTTTCCAATGGGTCCTTCGAGCTTGACCCCGCCTTGTTCAGCTTTGATGCGCATCAGCTCTTGCAACGGGCGGCAGTAGTGTGCCGAGTGCAGCGGCAGAAAGCCCATCCCGTGCTCTCTGACATGGCGCACGACCCGCTGCACGCTCTCATCGCTGACTGCGTTGTGGCTGCGGTGTCCGAACCAGACCAGGACGTCCGTCTTAAGCAGAGCGGCTTCGCTGAGACCCTGTTCGGGATCGAGCAGGTTGGCGACGGTGACTCTGGCCCGGCGGTCGGGTTTCAATAGTTCTTCGATGGCGCCGTTGATTCCCCGCGGATAGACTTCAACCGGTTCGCTGCGTTCCGACCAGGCCATGACTTCGATGCGCTGCGCGGAAACGGTGATACTGGAAAGCAAGCACAAGGACCACAAGAGGGCAACTCACATAGGCGATACTGTAGCAGACCGGAGCGTTGAGTCGGCCGGCCATGAGAGAGGTCAGACATTGTCCCGGGCCGGTGCTCCAAAGCTGACCGATGCTCCAAAGCTGAGAAGTTCCCCTATGACGATGTCCGCGGCCGAATACTATACGTCCCATCGTGATGAATTTCTTGATGGTCTTGTGGAATTCCTGAGAATCCCCAGCGTCAGCACTCTTCCCGAGCACAAGGGCGACATCGCCCGGGCCGCCGCCTTCGTCGCCGATGAATTGAAAGCCGCCGGATTGCGGAATACCGTCCTGATCGAAGGCGAAGGGAATCCGATTGTTTTCTCTGAGTGGATGGGGGCGCCGGGGAAGCCGACCGTGCTTGTTTATGGGCACTATGATGTTCAACCGGCGGACCCGCTGAGCGAGTGGGCTTCGCCGCCTTTCGAGCCTCAAGTTCGCGGAGACGATATTTTTGCACGCGGCGCTTCCGACGATAAAGGCCAGACCTACCTGCTGCTCAAAGCAGTCGAAAGCTTGCTGCAAGCTGACGGTAAGCTGCCGATCAATGTCAAATTCCTCATCGAAGGCGAGGAGGAAACGGGCGGCGACGTGCTCGAACAATACCTGAGGGTTCACGGGCGCCAGCTCGGCGCGGATGCGGCTCTGGTCTGCGACACCGAAATGTTCGCTCCTGATTTGCCGACCCTCTGCGTGGGACTGCGAGGCCTGGTTTACACGGAGATCGAGGTCGAGGGGCCGCGCACGGATCTTCACTCAGGTGTCTATGGCGGTGTCGCCCCGAACGCACTTCAAGCGATTTCGGAGATCATCGCCGGGCTGAAAGAACCTGGCGGAAAGGTCGCGATTCCGGGTTTTTACGACGGCGTAAAGCCCCCGGCGCCGGCCGAACTCGCCGCCTGGCAGCGCTTGCCGTTCGACGAGGCCGCCTACTTGGCCGCCGAGGTCGGTTCGGAAACGCTGGTTGGAGAAGAGGGCTTTTCGGTGCTCGAGCGAGTCTGGGCGCGGCCGAGCCTGGATGTCCACGGCATACGCGGCGGCTTCGTGGGAGAAGGGGGCAAGACCGTCATTCCAGCGCGCGGAACGGCCAAGGTCAGTATGCGTCTGGTAGCGGACATGGATCCGGACGACGTTTTTGCGAAGTTTCGGCATCACGTGGAGCAGTCGGCTCCTGCGGGCGCTCGTGTGTCGGTGCGGCTGCACTCCTCGGCGCCGGCTGCAACTGTCGATCCAGACAATCGGTTTGTGCGGACCGCCGCTCGTGCGCTGAGGGAAGTTTTTGGCGCCGAGACGGTCTACACCCGCTCGGGAGGGTCAATTCCCGTGGTGGGTCAGTTGCAAGAGTATGCCGGGATCCCGAGCGTCCTGATGGGGTTTGGGTTGCCGGACGACAATATCCATGCACCGAATGAGAAGTTTCATTTGCCGAACTTCTTTCGCGGCATCGCCGCTGTCTCGCGCTACTTGGAAATGTTAGGTGAGTAGGACGGGCCCATCCTCGCGCCGCGCTTTTCTGCTGGCATTCCTGCTGATTGCTTTGTCGCTGCCGCTGGCCGGAATCGGCGTTGCGGCTCCGAATATCTCTTTTTCCGGGGTCGTCAACGCAGCGGGCTTCATGCCGCCGCCGCGCGCCGGGTCGGCGATCGCGCAGGGGTCGATCTTCTCGATCTTCGGCGCCGGCCTCGGACCCGAGCCTGGTGTGACAGCGCCGGAACCGCCGCTGCTCCCATCGCTAGCCGGAGTCTCGGTGCGTGTCTTTACCCCTGCTGGAGACTCAGTCGACGCGCTCCCGCTCTATACCGGCGCGTCTCAAATCAACGCCATCATGCCGTCCAGCACTGCTGTCGGCCTAAATTTCCTCAGCGTCACCTACGCCGGGGAGACCAGCTCGGCGGTTCCCATCAAGGTAGTCCACAGCAGTTTCGGCATCTTTACTCGCGGACTGGCTCCGCCCGCTGGATCTTCACGGCCGGGGGCCCGGCTCGCCGCAGTCCAAAACGTCATGGGGAGCGGCGAGCTTCAACTCAACGGGCCGGAAACCCCGGCGAGGCCAGGCCAAACCGTCACACTGTGGGGCACTGGCCTCGGGGCTGTCGCCGGACCGGACGCGATTCCCTCCGCTGCCCGCCAGGCGGCCACGCTGGTCGAAGTCGACGTGGGCGGCCATGCGGCTCAGCTTAGCTATAGCGGCCGCTCGCCGTGCTGCCCGGGCGTTGACCAGATCAACTTGCAAATTCCCGAGAATTCACCGTTGGGCTGCTTCGTGCCGGTGTCGGTGCGAGTGCGAGGGGTTGTTTACAGCAATGTCGAAGCAATCTCAATTTCAGCGGACGGCTCTGGGCGCCAAGACGGCTGCGATCCAGTCACACCGGACGAGGGACAAAGAATCGGGCAAATCTCGCTGTCACGAATGGTCAACAACGGAGAAGTGAATGACCTCGTGCAGGGGATCTTTTATCAGGCGCCGGGCAGCTCGCCGCTGAGGGTTGCCCCAGCGCCTGGTGCCTGCCTTTTTGTTCTGGAATCTCCACCGCCCGAGGGGAATCCGCTTGACGCGGGGCCGCAATTGTCGATCAGCGGACCCGCCGGCGGCGTCTTGGCTGTTCAGCAAGACGGATCCTATCGGGCGCAAGCCCCGCCAGGACCGCTTTTCTTGGGATCTGGAGGCTACTCGGGTTCCGGCCCCGGGGGAACGGATATCGGTTCTTTCACCGCTTCGATCGAAGTTCCCGAACCACCGCGGTGGGATCTGGGTGAGTCCTCCGATAGGATCACCCGCAATCGAGGTTTTACCGTGACCTGGCAGGAGCCGGCCGAACCGGCCCAAAAGGCCACGGAAATCTCGATTATGCTGTCTGCCGGAAGCCCTGAAAAGGTGGTCTGCTCCGCCCCAGCGGAGGGAAGTGTGCTGACTGTTCCGCCGTCCATTCTCACCAACTTGCCTCAGTCAGATCGCCGCCCGCGAGGAACGGAGGAGTTCCGCTTCAGCAGTCTGTGGAAACCGCCTGACGCCCGCTTTTCCGCCTCCGGGCTGGACGACGGCTTTGTTGAGTATGGCCACACCGAAAGCACGATCGTCTCTCTCAGCGCGCCCGAACTGCCGAGTTCGCCGGTCAATCTGCCCAACGGTACAGTGATTCAGGCCGAACTGGCGACATCGTTCGGCGAACGACAGCGCGGTTTGATGAATCGCACGGAGCTGGCTGCTGACCGCGGCATGCTGTTCGAGTTTGAGCAAGCGGCCCTCCACCGATTTTGGATGTTCGGCACGCTGATCCCGCTGGATATTATTTGGCTCGACCCAGATCGTCGCGTTGTCTTCATCTCAGCCGATACGCCGCCTTGCGAAAGCAGCAATCCGGGAGAGTGCCCGACCTACGGTCCTCAACAACCCTCGCGGTTCGTCTTGGAGCTGGCGGGCGGCCAAGCCGCGGCTAACGGCCTGCGGTTGGGCGATCAACTGGAGTGGTGACGGCGGATGGCCGTTGTCTCTATTCGTCGACCGTCGCGGAGAGCGCCAGGAACAGGCCCTCTCCCCACGCTAACTGAGATTCCGGGGGAGTTCAATCAACATGGACTTGTCGGTCTCAACGTCATTGACTCTGGCGTTGTATGTATCAAGAAGTTGCTTGAGTTTCCGAGCTGTGCGCTTACTGTCAAATACGGTCAACTCATCAATGTTCTGCGCCAGAAATGATTCAAGCGCCTGTACGGAAATGCGCCTGCCCGCAGCCATTTCGGCGTTCTCTCTAGCTGCATTGAGACGTTCCAGTGGAACCAGCAAGTAGCACTTGAGTCCGTTTGACAGATTGTCTTTACACTTCTGATAAACACCGGGCATGGACGCAATCGTCACGTGAAACGCTGTGTCGCCGACAAGAAAATCGCCGGCCCGGCCTAGCTGGACATCAGCCGTGGTGAAGGAGTTGTTGTCAATGTGCAATTCCGGGAACCGGAGCTGAAGCTTCGCTCCGATCATGTATTGGGCGACAGGGCCCGCTTTCCTGCTCTCGGCGGCTTGGCGAATTATTTCAGAGAAGAACCGCTCAGTCGTCTTGCCGGGCTCAAAAACAATCTTCAGGCGCTGGAAGTTCAGATAGCCTCGAACGCCGCGATCGACCAAGAATCTCTGCGCGTCATTCAGAAGGCCGATACGTTCGGTCTCTGACAGCAAACCGATTCCAGAGTCCCGCAACGTGGTCAGCAGCGACTCTATAGCGTCAAGTGAACCGCGGTTCGTGCGGCCTCCCTCGCTCAGGAAAGGGCGGACCTCCCCATGCGCGGCAAGAATCTTCGTCACCGCGCGCCCAGCCACCCCTCGAATCTGCCCGCCACCTTTAGTGCGGTGCGCTCCGATAGACAGCTCGAAATCTGTCTTAAGATGCTCCAAGACGACGAGAGCGGCCGCGGTTTTTCCCCGTGCCGGCAGGTTTAGAACCACGCTCCTTCCGCAACCCCTCGAACCATCCCCCAAGATGCCGTATCAGATCTTGTCGAGCATTGCTCATGCGAATTACGGTTCCAATTGCGGTGTCTAGCTGGCTCGCTCCAAACCCCTGGCAAGCCGCAGCGCGAGCGGCGTGAGATAGTTTTGAGCAATCCATCGAATCACTGGGACACACACAGCATCACCGAACCCGAAGAGACCCTGATTGGAACGGCCAGGAATCACATAGTCGTCGGAAACGCCTTGAAGGCGAGCATATTCCCGCGGAGTCATGTAGCGGGCGCGAATCGATCCGCGACCCGCGACGACGAGAATCTGTCTGCTGCTTCCTCCTCTGGGTGTTCGCAAGCAGCCGGCGACGCCGTCGTCCCTTACTTCGGCCGTGCTGACTCCGTTTCGCATCCTTCGGTAGACCGTGGCGTGGAAAGCCTTCGCTGACGCCCTGCGGCTCTCGACCCGCCCAAGATGCGCCTCATTCATTTGGCTCAGCAGCTTCTTCACGCGGTCGCCGGACCACCAAGCCGGATCGTTCTTTGGCAGGGTCTCGACTACGTCTGATAGGGAACCTACGATGGCTGGAAGCGACGGCAGGGACTTGATCGACCACTTAAGATCGGTATTGCGCAGAATCGCGCTGGCCAACGCCTGAGACCTGTGGCTCCCCTCGGAAAACAAAACGTTCTCCGAAAACGGAGGCATGAGGCTGAATCGATCGAGAGCCCCCATGGTGCGCCCCGGTCGCAATAGTCGAAGAGGGCGTCCGAGGTCGCGAAATGGTTGGCAAAGCGTTAGTTGCGGTTGCTGCCGAGGAGGATGGGCGCGGTATGGGTCGCATCCGGCTCCGTCGGATCGCGGATGCCTCAGCGGCGAGCTTGGAAGCCTTTGTCGAAGAAGCTATCCAACCTGGCAGCCTCGTGCACACCGACGGCTGGGAAGGCTATGCGGGATTGGAGAACAAAGGATACCGCCATGAAGTCACCGTGCTGCGCGGGAAGCGGCAATCGGCGAGTAAGCTGCTGCCGAGAGTCCATCGTGTCGCCTCTCTGCTAAAGCGCTGGCTGTTGGGGACCCACCAGGGGGCTGTCAGTCACGAGTATTTGGACTACTACCTGGACGAGTTCACGTTCCGCTTCAACCGGCGGACCTCACGGTCGCGCGGCAAACTTTTCTATCGCCTCCTCCAGCAGGCGGTCGCCGCCGACCCTGCTCCCTATAAGACAATGGTCGAGGCCACCAGGGCCGGCACCCCCACCCCCAAGATGTAGTGGCTACTGGAGTCAACTAAATACCCCATCTTGCGCAGAATCGCGCTGGCCAACGCCTGAGACCTGTTCCCCTCGGAAAACAAAACGTTCTCCGAAAACGGAGGCATGAGGCTGAATCGATCGAGAGCCCCCACAATGAACAATCGAACGCGGCTTTGAGGCACAAAGTAACTGGCATCGATAAGGAAGGGATCACAACGGTAGCCGAGGCGGTTTAGCTCCTGAACAGCCGCGCGAAAATCAGCGCCTTTGCGCGAGGTTAAGAATCCAGGTACGTTCTCGATCAGTACCAGAGGAGGCCGCTTTTCTCCCATCGATTCGAGCACGTGCGCAAAACCCCAAAAGGACCGGGATTCTGAACCGCTCAGTCCTTCTCTTGCACCAGCCAAAGAAAGGTCAGTGCAAGGGAAACCTGCTGTTGCCAGAAGCGCTGAAGGAACTTGCGCCGCATGGAGTTCGCCAACGTCGCCCACGACGTAGTCGCCGGCAGGGAAGTTAGCGGCGTAAGTGATCCGCTTTGACCCGTCGATGTCATTCGCAAAAAGACACTGCCAATCTTCACGTTCAAGCGCCCAGCGAATGAGGCCGATGCCTGCAAAGAACTCGAGGAATGTCTTCTGGAGTATCATCGCTCAACTTTGTTTTCGAGGCGTTTCAATGGAGCCAGCAGTCGTTTTGTCAAGTAGCTGTCTTCTTTGATCCGGCACTCCCAGACTGTCACGACATGCCAGCCTAGGCGCCGAAGCCGCTGCGCGTTCCGGCGGTCTCTTCTAACGTTCCGTTCGATCTTCTGGCGCCAATACCGCTTGTTGGTTACGGGTAACGCTGAGTGCGGGCATCCTGTGTGGCCGTGCCAGAAACAACCATTTACGAACACAACCGTTCGAAGTCGCGACAGAACGATATCTGGTTTGCCTGGGAGGTCCCTTCGATGGACACGATAGCGGTAACCCTTGGCGTGCAACCACTTGCGAACGCGCAACTCCGGCTTTGTGTCTTCCCCGCGGACCCGCGCCATCACTCGGCTTCGCGTTTCTCGGTCGAATACGTCTGCCATTCAGCGCGCAACACGGGAACGCCGGCCCGGCCACCGCTTCCAACTGAGCATATTGTACGCGAAAATAACAACTGGGTGGACACCAGCGCCGGGCCGGCCCCCCGAAGTTGTCTGGGAGATGGTCTTGCTCGACAACTCGGAGGAAAACCGGGTCGGCTGGAGCCTGTTCGGAGCCGAGCACCTGCCGTCGTGGAGCCGATAGTGCGTTGCAGGCCCGAAAGGTGATCCGCTTGTCCCGGCGAGTTTTGGCCACCTCGACACTTCCATGAAAATAGACGCCCATCACCATTTTTGGAAATACTCCGCGGCAGAATACGGCTGGATCGACGAAGAGAAGGCGGTCCTCCGCCGCGATTTCCTGCCCGCGCATCTGCACGAGGAAATCACAGCGGTTGGAATTGACGCCGTCGTCTCGGTCCATGCCCGCCAGAGTCTCGAAGAGACCGAAGAGCTTCTCCGTTACTCGGATCAGCACAAGTTCATGCGAGGGGTCGTGGGCTGGGCGCCGCTGATCAGCCCTTCAGTGAAGGAGGATCTGGAGCGATTTTCGTCGCATCCGAAGCTAAAAAGCATTCGCCACGTACTTCAAGACGAACCGGACGATCACTACATTTCCCGCGACGACTTCAATCGCGGCGTGGCGGAACTGCGGCGGTTCAATCTGGCCTACGACATCTTGATCTTCGAGCGGCATCTGCCGCAGACGATCAACTTTGTCGACCGCCACCCCAATCAGGTGTTTGTCCTGGATCACATGGGGAAACCCCGGATCAAGGACAACCTGATCACGCCATGGAAGGAGAACATCAGCGAACTCGCCCGGCGTCGGAACGTGTCTTCGAAGATCTCAGGCATGGTGACCGAAGCGGACTTTGATAATTGGACGGAAACGCAGCTCCAGCCTTACCTGGAGACTGTGCTGGAGGCCTTCGGGCCGGGCCGGCTGATGTTCGGTTCCGATTGGCCGGTCTGCCTGCTGGCTTGCCGCTACGGGCGCTGGTTTGAAATCGTTTCGAGATTCATCGGGAGGCTTTCGAGCGCCGAGCAAGAGCGGATACTGGGCGGAACGGCTGCCGAGGTTTATCGGCTCTGAGTGATTGCTGCGTCGCAGGATTTGGTTCCACACGCGGCATCATTGGTATAGATGGCGGTGTAGATGGCGTCGCCGCTTGAGCGGCGAAGGGCCGGTGCGCGCTCGATTTCCACAGGCCCGCCGAACTGTAAGCCGGTTTCTGTACCCCGGCCGAGGCCGGGGTGGCAGCCATTCGTCTAGGTCCGCCATTGCTGGCGGACTCGAGCAACCTACCCGGAACTTCGGCTGCCGGGGGAAGCCGAACAGCCGTGGGCGCGGCGGGTCACCGCTCGTTCCCTATTTGGTCTTGCTCCGCGTGGGGTTTACCCTGCCACCCCGGTTGCCCGAGGCGCGGTGCGCTCTTACCGCACCTTTTCACCCTTACCCCGGCGCTCGCCGGGGCGGTACGTTTTCTGTGGCACTTTCCGTGAACTACCCTTTGAGAGTAGCCCCCCGGCCGTTAGCCGGCACGCTGCCCTGTGGAGACCGGACTTTCCTCCCCGCCATCATGGCGCGGCGGCTGCCCGTTCGGCGGACCCAAGTTGATTCTAGCATCACCCTGTTTCGCTTACCTGCCCGCCTCCTAGCCCGCATTTCTCACCACCTGACGGCCGAAGCACGCGATAGGCCCGCCATTACTTCGTTGCGCTTGCGTGCCGCTGCCTCGGCAGTGTTCCCAGGCAAGAATGCGCGGCTGCGATTGATTACGTAACGTCGCACGTGATGGTCTTCCGAAAGTGGAATTTCTTGCTTGCAGAACGTCCGTATTGATCAGGGCAATACCGCTTCGGTTGTTGCAGCCGTGGACGCCGTCGTGCCAGAAAATTTGGCAAGTTCTACTGTAAGTACTGCAAGTTTTTCTGGATGCTGGGCTAGAAATGAGATAGAATACTAGGTGACACTCTAGTACTTTGTGGAGATGATGAGTCGTAGCCCGCACTCCAATGTTGTTGCCGAGCACTCGCGGAGGCCACCCGGCCAACCTTGGTTCCGGTTTGGCTTTGCCGCCTTTCTTGTCTTCGAAGTTCTACTGTTGCTGGAGGGCTTCCTTCGCTTTGCGAATCCCGCGGACTTCCGGCTCCCGGCAAGCTCCTGGAAAGGGTCTGAATGGGGCGACCTCGTTCACCAGCCCTCGCCGCTGCCCGGCCTCGACTACGAACTGCGCCCCGGCGTATCGAAAGAACTGCCGAACGGGTTCCACGTTCTTATCAACAGTTACGGGATGCGCGGGGACGAGCCTCTTCCGGCCGATGCGAAGGAGGTCTATCGAATCGCTGTCTTGGGAGATTCCTATACATTCGGCTATGGGGTGGAGGAAGAGAAACCTTATCCGGTGGTGCTGGAAAACGCGTTAAATGCTTCCCGTGCGGCACAACCTGTGCGCTTCGATGTCCTGAACTTCGGAGTCAGCGGATATTCCACTCGTGAGGAAGCGCTTGTGCTGGAACATAAGGCCCTTGCTTGGAACCCTAAAATTGTGGTTCTGGGTTACTTTTTGAACGATCCAGACCAAGTTCCTATCCAGCCTCTTCAATTGCTCTTCCAGGATCCCGCCTGGTGGCAGTACCTTCATGTTGGCCGAGCGGTGGCGGCTGTCCAATTTCAGTGGAACATGAACCGCTACGGCGGTGGAGACTATTTCCAAGCGCTGCATGCCGGCGGGTCTGAAAGCTGGCGTAGCGTGCGACAAGCTTTTCGCGACATCCGGGCGCTGACCGAGCCGCGAGAGATCGAAGTGATGGTGGCGATATTTCCATTCACTCCGGCGGAAAGCTGGTCAGGGTATCGATACCGGAACCTGCATAGCAAGGTCTCCGGCGCGGCGCGGGACGCTGGCTTTGCCGTGGTCGACCTTCTCGAACGATTCGCGACAAGGGAACCCCGGCATCTCGTTGTCAGCGAAAATGACAATCACCCGAGTCCTCTGGCCCACTGTTTGGCAGCGGAAGCGCTGCTGGATCATGTCGCGGAGAGCATTCCAACCTTTTTTCAAGAATCTCCGCAAGTGGACTGCTCGGAGCGGATCTTGTCGGAGACCGCGCCGATCGAGTCGCTCTTCCCGCCAAGCGCCGCTCCTTCGCGCTAGCCGCGGGCTTCTCGAAAGCCTACTCGAAGATCGTGTCGACGCGTACGATCTCGACGCTGCCGATATCGAGCTTGTACTTCCCGATCAGCTTGTCTTCGTCGAGAATTTCTTTTGGTTTCGGAGAGACGTACTCGATCGTTGACGGCCTTCGGGAGCTCAAGGCTTTCTTGAATCCTTGGGCGTCTTTGGTAATGACCACCACATCGAGATCATTCGATCGAAGGTGCTTGCGAATGGCCTGATTCACCCTCTCAACGCTCAGCTTTTGCAGCGCGTCCTTGAGGAATTCGTTGAAATCCGCGATGCCATAATACTTGCTGTCGAGCGCATAGCCGAGCTGATTGCTTTGGGTTTGGGTAACGAGGTTGACGTACTTCGACAGGAAGAGCCGCGTCGACTCGAACTGTTCCTCCGACAACCCTTCTTTGACCAGCTTGTCGAGTTCGTAGAGAGCGATCCGCAAAGCGAACATGCCGTTGCGCGCCTCGACCGGACGAATCCAGATGTGAAAGATCTGCTGCCGCCGGCCCAAGTTCGGATCGGGCTGGAACTGAAACATGCCTCGGGGGAAGTACTCGATATAGGCGTAGTCGCCATAGTTCATGCCGCGAACTTCCCGAATGCGCTGATAGAGGTGGCTCTTACTGGATCGATGCTGGCCCAGGTAAGATTGCACAAGCTTCAGCGCCGGCCAATCCGGGGAACTGCGGTTGACGTGGACAGCGAATCCCAGGGCAATGTGTGTTCCGCGAGTGTCTTTCTCGATGATCTTGATGCTGAGCTTTTGGGGAGCTTGCGGCGTTGGCAGCGGGACAGGTTCCGGCTTGCCCTCCGGGAGCTTCGAGAAGTCGGCCGCTACCTTTTCGGCGAAGCCCTTGGGATAGCCGCCCGCCAGCCCGAGCACTACGTTGCCTGCCGTGTAGCGCTCTTGGTAGAAGCTCTTCAGGTCGCCGATGGTCAGCTTTTCGAGAGAGGCGACGGTTCCCGAGTTGTGCCAGCCGTAAGGGTGAGTTTGATAAATCCGCGTATAGAGGAACTCCTTGCCCAGTTCCTCTTCGTTGTTGCTGCGGAGCTGAATTCGGAGAAAATTGACGGCCTCGTCTTTGAGGCGCTGAAAATCGTCTTCACGCCAGCCAGGGTCGAGCAGCATCGAACGTACGATCCCGTAGTAGCGATCGAGGTTTTCCACGTGGGTGGTCCCCTCGAAGACCGTCATCTCCTTGTCTACTTGAGCGCTCAGCGAAGAGGCCATGGGGAACAGAGCCTCGACGATTTCGTCATAGACCATGTCGTTACTTCCACCTTTGCTCAGCATGGCGGCGGTTAGGGCGGCAACGCCTTGCTTGCCGGCAGGGTCGCTGGCCGCGCCGGCATGAAACAGAATCCGAAAAGTAACCAAGGGCGTTTCACTCTGAATCGCAAGAATTTCTGGTGTTTCCGCTTGTAATGGGGTCCCCCCTAGGAGCAGAAGTGCCATGAGCAAGAGACTCTTCGTGAACTGATGAGTCATTCTCCACCCCCGGTAGTCCCGTCCGATTGAGCAGCTGTAGGATCGAATTTGAGCTTGACAATGGTTCGGCCGGTCTCGATGAATGTCCTTTCGGCAACCGCTTTCACATCATCGGCGGTAACTCCGCGGTAGAGCGCGTAGCGCTTGTTGATCGTCTCGGGAGAATTGCGCAGGCCAAGGTAGTGGGCCAGCGTACCCGCGATGGCGCCGCTGCTGTCCATACCGAGGGCAAACTGATAGCGAAGGTGAGATTTCACGGCCTCCAATTGGTCCGCTGGGATCAAGTCTTGCCGAAGCGCCTCGCAGGTCCGGAGAATCTGCTCCCGCACGTAGTCCACGTCTTCGTCTTTCTTGACACGCGCCACAACGGAGAAAAGAAAAGGATCCCGATGATCGTAATACTCGGGGAACAGGGCGTCGACCTTCTGCTCTTCGATAACGAGCCGCTTGTAGAGTTCGGAATTTTCCGAGAAGGCGTGGTAGGCGATCACGTCAAGCACGGCTGAATCCACCACTCCATCGTCGTACGCCGCGGCATGAAACGAGACTGACAGGATGGGCAGGGTCGGCGCGTGGAATGCAATGTCCAGCTCCTTTGGTTCGGTCTGGGCAGGCTCGACCGGCATGTCCGGTTTGTAGTCGCCGCGCTGCCACTGGCCCCAATATTTCTCTACCAAGGGCAGAGTCTCCCGCGGTGTCACGTCGCCAACGATCGCAATGATCGTGTACTCGGGGCGATAGTAGCGGTCGAAGAACTTCAGGCCGTAGTCGTACATCTGGGGCATGTTCTCGACATCTTCCTCGAACCCCATCGTTGTGTGCTTGTAGGTATGTTTGCTGAACGCGGCGTTGCGCCTGACTTCGTCGAGCTTGCGCATTGGGCTGGCGAAGTTCTTGTTATATTCGCCTAGCACGGCGCGCGTTTCCGTCTTGAAATCGTCTTCGGAATAGTTCACGTTCTGGAAGCGGTCGGCTTCGAGTTCCAGGATCGGTTCTAAATCCTCTTTGGAGAAAAGGGCGTGGTAGACCGTCCGGTCATCGCTGGTGTAGGCGTTTGTCGAGGCTCCGGCGGCCTGCATGATCTCGTCCCATTTCTCGGCGGGAAATCTCTCGGTGCCGCGAAACATGAGGTGTTCAAACAGGTGAGCAAAACCGGAGCGGCCGGGTTCGATTTCGTTGCGCGAGCCCACCTGCACCACCGTGTAGAGCGCGACGATATTGGGGTAACCGGTCGTGACGGTGACCAGGCGCAAACCGTTCGGCAGATCGTCGATCTGGTGCGCGTAGGGGAAGATCTCGTCCTCCGGCGGCGGCGCGGCACAGCCGATCAGCAGCAATGCGACGGCAAGAACGCGAAGCTTTCTCTGAGAAGATTGTGACATCGTCCGTATCCTTCATAGGATTCTAGCGTCTTCGGCACCGGAAAGGAGCGTTTTCGAGGTGACGTGCCCGAGCCCCGTACGTGCAAACGTTGCGCCGGCAACCTTGGCGGCAGCCCCGCTGAACTGCGTTGCGTTCGCGCCGGCGTTGCCGACCGGGCCGTGCTCATCCGCCACGCTATTCGCCGCGGAGCGGCGGACGCGGGTGTTTGCTGATTCGCGCGCTCGCCGAAGCCCGATGTTATTTTTTCTTCTTCGGCTTGTGAACCTTATGGCAGCCGCGGCAGCCTTTGCCGATCTCCGCGGTGGCCTTCTTCCATGCGCCCAGGTCCTTCGCCTCCGCGGCCCGCATGGACGCCTTCCCGGCGCCAATGACAGTGTTGGCTCCGGTTTCCCAAACGTCGTCCTTGATACGTCCGCCCATCAGCAGTAGCTGTGAAGACTCGGCCAAGACGGAAGCGTAGGCTTTGGCATGCTTCCAGTCTCTTTCAGATTGCGGGCCGCCGGCTTTCATCATGGCGGCCAGTCCGTCCATGTTCGGTTCTTGCACGAGTTCCATGATGTCGTGCGCGGAGGCCACTTTCTCGTAGGTGTGCTCGGCGCGGACGGCCCCCGCCATAGCAACGGCGATAACAACAATCCAAAGTTTATTCTTCATAGCTGCTTAGTTTCCTTTTCTGAATTGTAGCGAAACCATTCTCTCCCAAGACGATGCAACACAAGCATTAATTTACGCTCGTTCGCCCATCGGGGGAAAGCGCTTGGTCAATTTCCCTTAGCGGCCAGTTTCAGCGGTCAGTCCGCAGTGTTCTTCGAATCAATCAGACGGCGCGTCTCCGCGATGAACTCGCCGATGGGCTTGGCTCCCAGATCCCCGCGCTTGCGGTGCCGCACCGCCACTGTACCAGCCTCGGCTTCGCGCCCGCCGACCACCAGCATGTAGGGGATCTTCTGTAACTGCGCCTCGCGAATCTTGAAGTTGACCTTTTCACTTCGGGAATCGAGTTCCGTGCGGATGCCCGCGGCTCCGAGCTGATCGGCTACCTGCCGGGCGTACTCGTTCTGGCGATCGGTAATCGGAAGCACGATCGCCTGGACCGGAGCCAGCCACAGCGGGAAGGCCCCGGCGTAATGCTCGATCAGCACGCCGAAGAACCGCTCCACGGAGCCCCACAATGCCCGGTGGACCATGACCGGCTGGTGAGCCTTGCCGTCCTTGGCGATGTATTCCAGCTTGAAGCGCCGCGGCAGATTGAAGTCGAATTGCACCGTCGAGAGCTGCCAGGGACGCCCAATCGCATCGACCAGCTTGACGTCGATCTTGGGACCGTAGAAAGTGGCTTCGCCCGGCATCACCTTGGCTTCGATGTCGCGGTCTTTCAGCGCGCTGAAGAGTCCGTCTTCGGCCATCTTCCATTCTTCCGCCGAGCCCGCATACTTGCCGCCCTGCCCGCCGTCCCAAGTCGACAGCTCGACCTCGAAGTGGTTAAAGCCAAATGTCTTCAGCACGTCAAGCGCGAAGTCCACACACCCGACGACTTCGTCCTTGACTTGCTCGGGAGTGCAAAAGATATGCGCGTCGTCCTGCGTAAAACCCCGCACTCGCAGCAGGCCGTGCATTACCCCGGAGCGCTCATAGCGGTAGACCGTGCCCAGCTCGCCGAGGCGGATCGGCAGGTCACGGTAGCTGCGCAAGCTGTTCTTGTAAATCAGAATGTGGAACGGGCAGTTCATCGGCTTGAGCTGGTAGGCGGAGTCGTCCAGCTCCATCGTCGAGAACATGTCATCGGAGAAGAACTCGGCGTGGCCGGAGGTCTTCCACAGATCGTGCCGCGCAATGTGCGGCGTGTAGACCAGTCCGTAACCGCGCCTGACGTACTCCTCGCGCATCCAGTCTTCCATCAGGCGGCGAATTGTTCCGCCTTTGGGATGCCAGAAAATCAGTCCCGGACCGGCGTCTTCTTGAATGCTGAACAGGTCTAGTTCCTTGCCCAGCTTGCGGTGGTCCCGCTTCTTGGCCTCTTCCAGCCGATGGAGGTGCGTATCCAGGTCCTTCTTCGAGAAGAACGACGTGCCGTAAATCCGCTGCAGCCTGGCGTTGCGCTCGTCGCCTTTCCAGTACGCGCCGGCCACCGACAGCAGCTTGACGGCCTTGATGCGGCCCATGCTGGGGATGTGCGGCCCGCGGCAGAAGTCGAGAAAGTGCTCGCCCGTCTTGTAAATCGAGATGCGGTCCCCTTCGGCTTTGTCCTCGATCAGCTCGCACTTCATTTCCTCGCCTTGCTGTTTGAACTTGGCGACGGTTTCTTCACGGGGCAGCCAGACGCGCTCGTTCGCCGGATCCCGCTGGACAATCTCGAGCATGCGCGCCTCGATTCTTTCGAGGTCTTCCGGAGTGAACGGCGTTTCCCGCTGAAAATCGTAGAAGAAACCTTGTTCGGTCGGCGGCCCGATTCCGAGTTTGGTTTCAGGGTAGAGCTCCAGCACGGCCGCGGCCAGCAAGTGAGCGCTCGAGTGGCGGTAGACCTCCAATGCCTGCGGGTCGCGATCGGTCAGAATTTTCAGGCTGGTGTCGCTGTCCATGGGATGCGTGAGGTCGACCAGGTCGCCGTTTACCTGGGCCACCAGCGCGGCTTTCGCCAGCCGCGGGCTGATCGACTCGGCGATGGCCAGCGGCGTGGTCCCTTTCTCGGCGGTCTGCTCGGATCCATCCGGCAGAGTGACGCGAATCGATTCCATGGCAGTGGCTACTTGTTGACGGGGAAGGGAGCTGCTCGGCGGAAGCTACTTCTTCGAGGAGTCAGACGGCGCTTTCGCCGTGGTTGAAGAGGAAGAGTCGCTTGTACTCTTCGTCTCGCTTTTTGTCTCGCTCTTGCTTTCGGCTTTTTTGTCGGACTTGCTGTCGTCCTTGCCGTTCTTCGTGTCCGGCTGGCCGTCGCCGTCCGGCTGGCCGTCGCCGTCCGGCTGGCCGGAGCGGGCGTAGTCGGTCACGTACCAGCCCGTACCCTTGAACTGGATGGCGGGCGCCGACAGCAGCTTCTTGAGGACCCCTCCGCAATCATCGTGTTCGGTCAGCAGCGGATCAGAGAACTTCTGAATCTCCTCGAAGCGCACTCCGCACTTCTGGCACTCATACTCATAGAGTGGCATACTTTGATGAAATTCCCTTTGGAAACCCTAATTTCCCTCGATTCCTTAGTATACCAGGGAAGGGCTTCAGGTACGGAGCGGGCTGGGTAGTTCGGCTGGCCGTAAACGGCTGAAACCGGCCCCGGAATACGCTGGAGCTGTGGCTCTCGGCCGGCTCAAAACGGCCAGCCTTGTGAGAGGCAAGCCACGTCACCGCGACTACCGATCGCCGTGGGCTGCTGGGTTCGGCGGAAAAGACACTTACCCTGCACGCGGCGTGAAGCGAATCGACAGAGCCCCGTGCTCGGTGTCGACTTGGATCGGATGGCTACTGTCTTCAGGCAGCCGGGCGGAGCGAATGCTGCTGTTCGAGAGGAATTCGGGAATTGTGTGGTTGCTGGTTCCTGGCAGCGACGACTTGAGGTTCCCGACAATCATGTTCGTGACTTCGATCAGGACATCCTGGATTTGACCTCGTTTGAGACGCCTGGCGTCCACGTCAAACATCCTTGCCGTCAACTCGTTTGCCAGCTTCTTGTCAAACCGCACCCGAATCGTTCCTTGCCAAACGCCCGTGACGTCACTCGAGGTCGTGAACGTCGCGACGGTGCATCGGCTCGAATCTGGCGGCAACACTTGCAGCTCAGGCCCGCCTATCGTGAGAAGAATTTCGCGAGCCGTAGCAAGCGCCGCGCTCTCCATGTGTTTCTGCCAGCGCCGCGACTGCATCGAGGCAATGGGCAGCGTTTGGGGAACAGACGTGGAAGGGCTGCTTTCAAGAGTTGCTTGCACCGCCGACACCACCGACTTGGGGTTGTCGTAGGGCTTGATCACAATGTCCTTGACGCCGATATCCAACAAGTGGTCGCGGAAAGCGGGCAGCACTTCTGAGGTGACCGCAACAATATTGGCTTTCGGTGCAGCCGCCACAAGTGCTTCGGCAATCTCCTGACCGCGTCCGTCGACACGGTCCAAATCAAGGGTCACGACGGCGGGCTGGTGACGCTCGTAGCCACGCACGGCATCCGCGGTGGTTCTTGCCTCAAAGACGGCAAAGCCCCTTTTCTCAAGCTCACGGCGGACGAGTGTTTGAGTCAGCCAGTTGTCGTCGACCACAAGGGCGACCGGCTTCATTTTCTGTTCTACGGCTGCTGTTTTCATGAAGAGTTCTCCCTCGCTGAGGGGATCGGCTGCTTGCGGAGGTTTCATTAGTACCGGCATCATGAAATTCGCCACAAACGTGGCACAAAATTCAGGAGCCGACTCGGAGCCCCGACCGTGAGGGAGGGGTTAGCCGCTACGACGCGCCTCATCCGCCAGCGGCCACGCTCCCCTCTCTGGTTGCGGCTCGTCGGCATTAGGGAGGCCGGGGCCGGCGTGCGGAGTTTTTCCCCAGATTCAGGCCCACGACAAACGGTCCGCCACCTGTGACTCTCACTCCCGCGGCGGGCGGCTGTTGCACACCTCGACGCCCGCCTCGCCCAGGGCGCCCATCGCTGCATACAATACAGACAGACTCAAGACCCGCTGCACGGATTCCCCAACCCAGCCCAGAAGCCTCCGATGACAATCAATAGGATTTACTTGATCTGTCTGATTGCCGGAAGCTCATTATTATTACTTCCATTTTTCTTCATTCAAATACCCCCCCTCCAGGATTATCCGAATCATCTCGCGCGTGTCCATGTACTGACGCAAATCCACGCGTCCCCGGCTCTGCAGGAGTATTACAAAGTCCAATGGACTCCGCTGCCAAATCTGGCAATGGACCTAATTGTTCCCTTCTTGGCGCTTTTCGCGCCGCTCGAGACGGCCGGACGATGGTTTTGCGCGGCGGTATTGTTGTCCACCGTGCCCGCTGTAACTGCTCTGTCTTTTGCCCTTCACAAGAAGCTTTCGTTGTGGCCTCTTTTCAGCATGCTGTTCGTTTACAACTCCGTATTTACGTTCGGTTTCTTGAACTACCTGCTGGGTCTCAATCTGGCCCTTGCCGCAACCGCTTTGTGGATTCTTTTGCGCGAAAAGCCCGCGGGCCGAACGGCGCCTGTATTCGCGCTGGTATCCATAGTCATTTATTTCGTTCATCTGTCGGCGTTGGGAGTCTACGCCCTGCTTCTCTTCGGGTACGAACTATCGGCTTACCTTGAGACCCGGCGGGAGGGATTGGCCTTCAACAGAGCTGTCTGGGCCGTGGGACTGTCGCAGTTCCTCTTGCCGGCCGCGATGTTTGTGGCCTTCAGTCCAACCTTTCGGCTCAATCTTGGCTCCTCCGGAGTCTTTGATCCCTGGAGTAAGATACAGGGCGTCTACGGTGTTCTCAACAGCGGCCACCCGGCCTTGGACCTGCTCAGCTTCCTCATCGTCGGAACGTTACTGCTGGGCGGCGCGGTGCTGGGAAAATTGACGCTTCACAAACGCGCGGCCGCCGCCTTCTGGGTGCTGATGATTTGCTTTGTCGCCGCCCCTGAAGTGCTGTTCGGATCGGGATACGCCAGTTACCGGCTGCCGATCGCGATTGTACTTTTCCTGGTTGCCGCTGCGGACTGGCGAGCCATGCCGAAGGCAGTTTCCGGCTTGCTGTTCACCACGTTGGCTGCGCTATTCGTAGTCCGAGTCGGCGCGATCGCTCAGGACTGGCGCGCTTTTGACCATGATCACAGGGAGGTGATGGAAGCGTTCGAATCCGTCACGGAGAAAAGCCGCATCTTGCCTTACGTGGTGAACGAGGGCTCGTACGACTTTCTCGCCAAGCCGCCGCTCCAGCATTTGGCTACGCTGGCGGTGATTCAGCGTTCCGCCTTTGTCCCGACCTTGTTTGGGGACCCGGGCAAGCAGCCGCTTGGAATCCGTGACAAATATCAGGGCATTGCTCGAGATGTCCCGCGGGATATTGTTCCCAAGGAGCGGTTCTCGACCTCGCTCGATGATCCGGACAACCCGTTTCACGAAAGCCGGGTAGCGGGTTTTGACTACGTTCTGTTGTTTGCGATGAAGCCGTTATCGTTCGCCGTCCCCAGTTCGTTTAGCGAGATAGCGGACGGGGACAAGTTTATTCTCTACCGGCTTAACCCCTAGCCCATTCACGTCAATGGATGCTCCGCACAGCGACGCGGTGCGGAAACAGTACGGCGAGTAAAGTAACGGCGGGCCTGTCGCGCGCTTCGACCGTCATGCGGCGGGAAACGCGAGTGCTAGCCGATATCGAAGTGCTCGCGGTGCAGCGAGACGTCGCTGCGGACAAGAACGTGCCCTCGCAAGATCTGCTCGATCTCTTGAAGATAGTTGTTGTCACGGGACTTCAGCTTACGGGCAACTTCCTGGTTGACACGCAGTGTGATGTCCTTCTGTGGCTCTTTTGAGGTGGCCATTTTTCTGGCTTCGCTCAAGACTTCCTGAATCACGGTTTGCACTGACTTCACGGTGGCGGAGCCGTGACAATAGGGACACGGCGTGCAGAGCGCCCGCTCCAGAGACTGCTTGACACGCTTGCGGGTGATGGCGACCAGGCCGAATTCGTTGAAGGGCAGAAACTTGGACGGGGCCATGTCCGCTCTCAAATCTTTCTCGAGCGCGGCCAATACTTGTTGCCGGTTCGAGCGGTCTTCCATGTCGATGAAATCGACGACAATGATGCCGCCAAGATCGCGAATCCGAAGCTGGCGGACAATCTCTTTGACGGCTTCCAGATTGGTATTGACGATCGTATCTTCCAGCCGGTCGGACTTGCCGACGTACTTGCCCGTGTTGACATCAATGGCAACCAGCGCTTCGGTCTGATTGATGACGATGTAGCCCCCGGATTTCAGCCACACCTTGGGGCGCAAGGCCTTGGCCAGCTCCGCCGTAATGTTGAACTGATCGAACATCGGCTTGCTTCGGGTGTAGAGTTTGACGCCCTTGAGCAAATCGGGCTGGAAGCGTTCCACAAACCGCAGGATTCGCTCATATTCCTCTTCTCCGTCCACCCAGATGGTCTTGAAGTCATCTCCAACCCGGTCTCGCAGAACTCGCTCGACAACGTCGTCGTCATGGTGCAGCAGGGCCGGCGCGGGACTGCTTTCGGACCGATCGCGAATGTCGAGCCACTGGTTGTAAAGGAACAGCATGTCTCCGCGAACGTCTTCTTCGCTGACTCCCTCGCCCGCTGTTCGCACGATAAAACCGCCCGGCATGCCGGTGCGGTGCGTCTGAACGATCTTTCGCAAGCGAACGCGTTCCTTGTCGGAGGAAATCTTCCTGGATACACCGATGTGATCCACCGTCGGCATGTAGACCAGAAAGCGGCCCGGCAAGGCAATATGCGAGGTGATGCGGGCGCCTTTTCTGCCGAGGGGTTCTTTGGCGATCTGGACCAGAACCTCCTGACCTTTCGCGAGCAGATCGGTAATCTTTCGACCCGCGCCTCCGTGGCTTGTACCTGATTCGGTTGCCGGAGTGGCGTCCGTGGAGGATTCTCTTTCAGGCTGTTCCCTTTGACGTTGCGAACGCCGCCGGCCGCGCCGGCCGCGGCGGTGAACGTAGCCCGACGACCCGGAACGTCCCTGGACGCCTGCTTCGCTGGGAGAACGGCCGTTGTCAGCAGAGTCATCGGCCTCCGCAGCGTCCTCCGGCGGCTGGGAATCGTCCGAGCCGTCGGGCGCTGCTACGCCGTTGCCGTTGACCGAGCCCGAAGCTTCGCCTTCGCCAGAGCCCTGATCCTCGTCTGAATCGGGTATGGGGAGGCCGGGATACGCCGGGAAGGCATGCCGCCCGCCGTCAGATTCAAAGGGCTGGGGCGGTTTTTCCGGTTCGCCGGGCCCCGCCGCTGCTGTAACCTCGGCGGGTTCCTCGTGGGAAGGCGATGCGGTTGTCCGAGACTCGGGGTCTTCGGCCCCCGGAGCGAAATGGCCGGTTTCCGTATCGTTTGCCGCGGTGGCAAGTGATGTTTCCTCCTCCGCCGGCTCGTCGCGAGCGTCCCCGGACCCATCGGTTTCCTCGGGTTCGTGCCCGGCCTCCGCGACCAGCGGTTCGTCGGCTCCCGCGTTCTGTTCCAGCTCGGGGGGAGCCGGGGATTCTCCCTGCTCCGCATCGGTGGTGTCAGTCACTGAGCCGGCGACAAGGGTTCGTTCGTTTGACTCCGGCGAAACACTGGGTGCGGCATCGAGGTCTTGCGTCTCGTTGCCGCTGGTGATTGTGGCGGCTTCTGTGATTGTCGCGGCTTCTGGATGATCTTTGCTTTCTGGCCGAGACTCGATCGCACCCGGATCCGAGACATCGCTGTATTTCGCCAATGACTCGCCGGGGAGCACGACGAACCCGGATTCCGCCGCGAGGTCCGGGTCTGAAGCCTCGTCCGAGGCTTTCTTTTCCCGCGAAATGTCTACGGCGGATTGCTCTTCCGTCCCGACGCCGGCGTACTTGGCAGCCGGGAAACCCGAGCCTCGCCCCCGGCGGCGCCTCGACCGGCGGCCCCGCTTGTCCCGCCTTCCCGGCTTGCTCTCGTCCGCACGGGCTCGGCTCTCTTGTACCGAACCGTCCTCCTGAGCGGAAGCCCCAGCGGCGGCCGCCGGCGCCGGCTCAGGAGGCTCCTGGGGTTCCCGGTCGCGCCCCGCGGCGGGGACTGCCGAAACCTGGTCGAACTCTTCATCACTTTCATCGAAGAAGTCCGACACGTAGAGAAAGGCGTCTCTGTCGAGCCCGATATTGACAAACGCCGACTGCATCCCCGGCAGGACTCGAGTAACGCGTCCTTTGTAGACGCTGCCGGCCAGGGCGTGCTGGGACTCGTTTTCGATGTGAAGTTCAACAAGCTGGTCCTGCTCCAGGATGGCCAGCCGGGTTTCGTGCGGTGACGAATGGACTATGAGCTCTTTCGACACGGAATTCCTCCGTTGGGGAGGAGCGTCTGAGAGCTGGTCGTGCGGATCAGTTGCCGGTTCAGTCGTTCGGTTCCAGCGAAGCGGCCTCTCGCGCGTGATCGAAATGTGCGAAGCGATGTCTCAAATCAATCTCGGACGACTTGCACGTGCGCAAGCTTCAAAAAATCTTTTGGCCGGCCGCCAAGCGGAGCGCGCGCGTAAAGTTGCGCTCAACGCTTCGGAGCCGAAGGACGACCCTCCGCTCCAGCGGTCTCAGGGCGTACGTCCTTCCCTTCTACTCTCGGTATTCTCAATCGAGCCCGGCAAAAATCGCCCGGACCCGCAAATCAGACTTAGCGGGCATCCAGCCCGCCGTCAAGAAACCATCAGTTGGTGAACCGCCGAAGCCGGACGTTATTCACCAGGCCCAGCAGCATAAACGTAGCCAGCAGGTTCGACCCTCCGTAGCTCATCAAGGGCAACGGGAGGCCGGTGACCGGCATTCGTCCGATGACCATACCGATGTTTACCAGCAAATGAAACAACAGCAGCGCGCCGACGCCCATACAGATGTACATCCCCGCACTGTCCGCCGAGGTTCGGGCGTTTCCGACGATCTTCATCAATATCGCGAAGTACAATGTCAGGACCAGAGTGACCCCGACAAAACCTGTCTCCTCGGCGTAGGCGGAAAAAATAAAATCCGTATGCGGAACCGGCAGGAACCTCAGCTGCGTTTGCGACCCCCGCGAAAATCCGGAGCCCCAAACGCCGCCCGCGCCCACGGCAATCTTTGACTGGATCGGCTGATAGCCTGAACCACGCGGATCCCGTTCCGGATCCATGAAGGTGATCAGCCGCTCCTTCTGATAAGGCTCCAGATACTGCCACGCTAGCGGCAGCATCAGAGCGCCTGCCAGCGCCAAAACCAGCACGTATTTCCAGCGCAAACCCGCAACGAACACACCCATGAACAGAATCGGCGCGTAACTGAGGGCCGTACTCAAATCCGGCTGCCTCGCAACCAGAAACATGGGTACCGCGAACAAACCCGCGATCTTCAGCAGATTCTTGACCGAAACACGCTCTGGATGCAGCTCCGAAAAAAACCTTGCCATCAACAATACTAGCACCACTTTCACGAACTCCGACACCTGCAGCGTCGCACCTCCAGGCATGGGAAGCCAGCGCCGCGCGCCTCCAATGACCTCGCCTAGAACCATGATCAGCAGCAACAGAGCCACGGCGATAACGTAAAAGGCCGGAGCATGGTGGATCAAAATGTTGTAGTCAATAGCGGAGAAGACCCACAGCATTATCAGGCCCAGGCCGATCCACATCATCTGCTTGAGGTGCGCCTCCTGCCAGGGTGTATTGCGTGTTGCGCTGTAAATTTCCAGCAAGCCGAGAATCGTGATCGCCATCGTGATCCCGAGAAGGGCCCAGTCGACATCACGAGCCGAGTAGTGCCGGATCAAGGTCCGTCCCTCCCCGGCGCCGGCGCCGAAAAGTTGCTGGCTGTCTGTTCGGGCGTGGATGTGCTTTTCCGCTGGCTCCAGCGCGTCCGCTGCTTCTTGTCGAAGTAGGCCTTGATGACATCCCGCACAATCGGGGCGGCGATGGAGCCATGTTCACCGTGTTCGTGGAGCGCTACGACGACAATCTCGGGGGCCTCGCAGGGTGCAAACCCGACGAACCAAGCGTTGTCCTTCGAAGCTTCCTCATCGTGGTCTTTTGCGTATTGCCTTGATACCACCTGAGCCGTCCCCGTCTTGCCGCAGACGTCATAGCCCGGGATTCTGGAGCGCACTCCCGTACCGGCTTCGTTGACGACACCCCATAACCCCCTGACGATTTCCCGGACAGCGCTTGGGTCCAGCTCGGCACGCCGGGGCGCGGGCGGCTGGAAATCTTGACGTATCGATTGCATTTCGTCGTGAGGAACCAAGTGCGGCTGATGCCATTCACCGCCCAGCGCCAGTCCCCCCATTGCCGAAGCGATCTGCAAAGGCGTGGTGGTAAGCGCTCCCTGTCCGATGGCGACCGAAATCGTCTCGCCGGCGTACCACTTTTCGCGGAAGAACCGTAGTTTCCAGCCCGTCGAGGGCACCGTTCCGTCTTCTTCATGAGGCAGGTCAATCCCTGTGGGCTCACCGAAACCGACCAGCATGGAAGTCTCCGCAATGGAATCGATTCCCAGACGGTTCCCCAGCGTATAGAAATAAACGTCGCAAGACTGCACGAGCGCGTCATGAAGCGTGACACGGCCGTGGCCGCCCTTCTTGTGGCAGCGGAAGTAGCGTCCATAGAAAGACGCTCCCCCTTTACAGACAACACTAAAATCCTTGTCCACTAACGGATTGCGGGCGGCGGCCAACGCCACGATCGGTTTGAATATCGACCCCGGCGCCAATTGCGCCTGAATCGGCCGATTCAGCATTGGCTTTTGGGGGTCGTTTACGAGTTGCCGCCAGTCTTCCAAGCTAATACCGCCAACGAACTTGTTGGGAAGGTAATTAGGCCTGCTCACCAGTGCCAGAACGTCGCCGTTTCCGGGATCGAGGGCAACCACCGCACCTGTCTTGCCTTCCATCGCCAGCTCCGAGACCACTTGCAAGTCGAGGTCGATCGTCAAGCGTATGCCGCGGCCCGGTTTGGCCTCGACGTTTCCCCTGACTTCCCGCTCCCGGCCCAGGCTATCGACTACCACGACCCGCCGGCCGTCCGTCCCGCTCAAGACGTCGTTGTACTGGCGTTCGATGCCAGCCTTGCCGACCTCGGCCCCCGGTTCGTAGAGTGCGAACTCAAGCTGCTCGAGTTCGGCATCGCTGATTTCACCAACGTAGCCAACAACGTGCGAAGCCAAACCGTCTTTGGGATACAGCCGCTTTTGGGAGCGGATCAGCTCCAGCTCCGGGAACTCCGCGCGGTGGGACTCCACGAACGCAACGTCGCCCGGGGCCAGATTTTCTTTCAGAATGACCGCTTGGTACTCAGGCGCATTCGACGTGCGCAGCCGCCGAAGCTGAGTGTGCAACTGCTCGTAGGGAATATTCAATCCCTCGGCGATCAACGGGAGGTTTTCTGCCCGCATGGCGGCTCGCGAAAGAAGAACTTTGAATGTCGGACTGTTATCGACCAGAATTCGGCCGTCGCGGTCCATGATTTTGCCCCGCGGAGCTAGCAGCGGGAGTGATTTGATCCGGTTTCTTTCGGCACGGGCAGCGTAAACATCAGGACTCTGCACTTGCAACTGCCAGAAACCCGACAGCAGCAAAAGGCAAACAGCCGCCGAGACGAACTGAAAGGCCCCAACCTGCAAGTGCCCGGGTTTCCTCCTGCTGTTGGAGTGAAGGTTCACGACGTTCTCTTAAGGCGATCCAGCAAACGGAAAACTGCCAGAGCCAGCCCGGCATGGGCCGCTGCCAGAATCAACATCAGTACGAGCTGTATCGAGATTTCGTTCCCTAACAACACCGTTTCCACGATCCAGAAGAGAACTTGATGAATCAGGAAGAATAACGCGACGAGAACACTTCTGGCGCCCGGATAGTCGACTTCGATGAACAGGCTGGTTGTCCCGGCGAGGTAGCCAATCACCGTCTTGAGAATACCAAACACTCCCACGGGACCATCCGTCAGGCTGTCTTGTGCCAGCCCGATTGCGGCTCCAATTAACAGGCCAGCGATAACGTTGCGGCGCATCAGCGCCAGATAAACCACAACCAGCAATGGGAGATCGAGATTGCCAACGAAACCGAAGTATAGGGGGAGGTATACCTGCAAGGCCAGCGCGCTGATCACCGCTCCGACGGAAACGAGCGGTCCTAAGCTGCCGACATCACGCGCTATGACCGGGCCTCCGGCAGCTTGTATCACAGGTCTACTCTCATCCCGGGGAACGTCTTCACCGCGGAGCAGCGGCCGGCAGCACATCCCGGACTTCCGTGGACGGCTGCACCGAACTCTGAACCGCCTGAACTGAGGTGCTTGAACCGCTCGCAATGGCGTCACCAAGCGAACTTTCGGATGCCGGCCTCGAATCGGCGGGGCGCCCGGCACGGGGCGGCAGTCCGTTACCGGCAATGTCATCTGACGCCCGTTGGCCGCTAAATCCGGCGGGAGGGATGAGTCCAATATTGAAGTTCGGCGGGGGAGTCCCCGGCTCGCCTTCGCCGAAACGATGCCCCTGGGCCGCTCCGATAGCGCGATATCGTTCTTTGAGACGGTCGGCGTCGGTCATTGGCGCCGGCCGTTTCCTGCGCGGCCCTTCTCTCGCCGCCGCCGGGCTTTCCTCGCGCGACGGTTCGAAGTCGTTCCCGCGGAATTCACCTGAGCCCGCCTCGTCCCAGCTGGGCGGAGGAACAGGCATCAGATATTCGGGTGGCTGCGGCCGGGGATTCTCTGGAATTTCTTCGTGAATGCCGGCTGTTAAGATCAGCACTTCGTCGAGACGATCAAGAGCGGCGAACGGCCGCACGTAGATCTGCTGGAATTCGGTTCCCTCCTCCAGCCTCGTCACTTCGCCCACTGCCAGTCCCTTGGGGTATATGCGGTCATCTCCGGAGGTGAAAACCTTCTCGCCGACCTCGATGGCGATCTCGTCGCCGATGTAGTCGATACGGCATTCAAGCGAGCCCGTTCCCTTCATCACGCCGTGGGCCCGTGAACCCTCAAGCACGATTCCGACTCCGGCGTCCGCGTCGGTAATCAGTCGAACTAGCGAGGCCCCGCCATAGGCGGCCTGCACGTTACCCGCGATGCCGTCGGGCGTTATGACCGGCATACCCGACTTCACACCGTGCCTTGACCCCTTGTCGAGAAAGATCTCCTTTGAGTTTGGATTCGATCCTCGTCCAATCGCTTCCGCCAGGATGCTTTCCGAAAGAATCTGCTTCTGAAACTCCGCGAGCTCGGCTTCCCGCCCGAGCCGCGTCAGCGCGCGGCGAAACTCCTGGTTTTCCAGCTTGAGCCGGCTGACTTGTTCGCGAAGCTGCCGGTTCTGCTCGCTCGTGCCCACGAGCCAGACATATTGCTGCCAGGTAGCGGTGACAAACGAAGAAACAGCGTTCAGTGCTATCTCAATTGGAGTAATGGCGGCGACTGTCCAGACACGCAAGATCCGAACATCGTCGTTTCTCTTTACTTGATAGCCAAGCAGAATAAATTGAAGAAACAGGACCGCGACAAGCACGGATACATTGCGATACCGGGCGAAGAATTCAAGCACAGTCGCCGCTCCCCTTGATCCGTAGCCGTATGATCCGTAGCCGTAGGGACAGGCACTCTTGCCTGTCCAACTGACTCATCAGAACCGGCAGGCAACAACCAGCGGGCCGGGCTCTCCCGCCTTCCCAACAAACCTCAGCCGACAGCTATTCAATCGAAATACGGCGCAGCAACTTAAAGTCGTTGAGCATGAGGCTGGTCCCGATCACCACCGAGGCCAGCGGGTCTTCCGCAATCGAGACCGGCAATCCGGTCTCTTCCCGAATCCGCAAGTCCAGGTTTCGTATCAACCCGCCACCACCGGTGAGAACGATTCCCCGGTCACTGATATCCGCGCTTAATTCCGGCGGAGTCCTCTCGAGGGCGACGCGAATGGCGTTCATGATCGTATTGATGCAATCCGAAAGCGCTTCTCGTATCTCGGTATCATTGACCGTGACAGTTCGCGGTACGCCTTCAATCAAGTTGCGGCCCTTGATTTCCATGGTGAGCGGTTTGTCGAGCTTATAGGCCGAGCCGATCTCAATCTTGACCCGCTCGGCGGTGCGCTCGCCGATCAGCAAGTTGTACTTCCTTTTCAAATAGTTGATGATCGCCTCATCCATCTCATTGCCGGCAACCCGTACCGAACGCGAATAGACGATGCCCGACATCGAGATCACCGCGACGTCGGTCGTCCCCCCGCCAATGTCCACCACCATGTTGCCGCACGGTTCGGTGATCGGCAGCCCGGAGCCAATCGCCGCTACCATCGCCTGCTCCACCAAATGCACTTCGCTGGCATGCGCCCGATAGGCGGAGTCTCGAACAGCCCGCTCTTCCACGGGCGTGATCTCGCTGGGAACACCGATCACAATTCGCGGATGAACCAGCATCTTGCGGTTGTGCGACTTCTGAATAAAATAGGTCAGCATTTTCTCGGTGATCTTGAAGTCCGCGATCACGCCGTCTTTCATCGGACGAATGGCGACGATGTTGCCGGGCGTCCGCCCGACCATTTCTTTGGCCTCTTTCCCGACGGCTTCCACTTCCCCGGTGCTTGTGTTGATGGCAACGATCGAGGGTTCGTTGACGACAATGCCCTTGCCCCGAACCGCCACGAGCGTGTTGGCTGTGCCCAGGTCAATCGCCAGATCTCTGGAGAAGAGGCTAAAAAGCGAGCGGAAATTCATACTTCAGAAACTGACTCCTAGACTCAGGGCAAGCTGAGTGTCCGTCGAGCTGGGCTTACCCGGCAGGAAGGTTCCCGGTAATGGTGGCTGTCTTGAGAAGGGCCGATGACTGATCCTGCCGTTTTCAAACTACCAGTCCAAGCCATTCATATGCAAGCGGTTAAGGTGTTGGGATCGTAAGACAAGGTTGTTTTGGCCGCAATCGCAACCGCCGCTTTCCGAAAAGCCTTCTTCCAGTCACTAGCCGCGGCAAGCCAGCCTGCCCCTGTGCACAACCACTTACAGTAACGATATAATTTCTCCAGGCTTACCCAGCCTCTAGAGTATGATCGGCCAGACCATTAGCCACTACCACATCACCGAAAAACTCGGCGAAGGCCGGATCGGTGTACGAGATGGATTCTAGTTCGTGAAGTAGTTCTTCACCTTCTCGAAGATGCCCTTTTCGGTCGGGGTATTGTCGGCGGGCAATTCGTCCAAGAGCTGCTCGAAGAGCTGCCTTTGCGGCTTGGTCATCTTGGCGGGCACAACCACTTTGATGTGGATCACCAGGTCGCCGCGTCGCCCGTCGCGGACTCCGGCGACTCCTTTGTGCCGCATGCGATAGGTGTTGCCACTCTGCGCGCCGGGCGGAATCCGCAGAACCTCGGCGCCCTCCAGGGCGGGGACCTCGATCTCCGCCCCCAAGGCGGCTTGCGCAACGTTGATCGGCACCTCGCAGTGCAAATCACTGTCCGCGCGCTCAAAAATGGGGTGTTCGCGAACGCTCAGCAGAACATAGAGGTCGCCCGGAGGCCCGCCCAACGCACCGCCTTCTCCTTCACCGCTGAGCCGCAAGCGCGTGCCGGTGTCAACTCCAGGCGGGATGTTGATCTTCAGCTTGCGCTGCTTGCGTACCCGTCCTTCTCCCCGGCAGGTGGTGCAATGCTTTTCGACAATGCGGCCCGCTCCACGACACGAAGAGCAGGGGCGGCTAACAGAAAAGAACCCCTGTTGGTATTGAACTTGTCCCCGGCCCGAGCAGGTAGGGCAGGTTCTGGGAGAGGTGCCGCGTTCCGCTCCGCTGCCGTGGCAATCGCTGCAAGCCTCCGTGCGCGGAAAGCGGATCTCGGTATTCATTCCGAATACCGCATCCTCAAAATCCACCTCCAGGTCATATTGCAAGTCGGTTCCGCGGCGAGCCTGCGAGCGGCGTTGTCCGCCTCCGAAAAGATCGCCGAACCCAAAAAAGTCGCCGAAGATATCGGCGAAGTCGCTGAAGTCCGCGGGATTGAAGCCGCCCGCGCCCGCGACGCCTTGGTGGCCAAAGCGGTCGTAGCGGTTGCGCTTTTCGGCGTCGCTGAGGACGCTGTAAGCTTCCGATGCCTCTTTGAACTTCTCCTCGGCTTCCGAATTGTTAGGATTGCGGTCGGGGTGGTACTTCAGCGCCATTTTGCGATAGGCGCTCTTGATCGCCTGGTCGGCGGCGTCGCGCCCCACGCCTAAGACTTCGTAATAATCTCGTTTTTCCACGGTGAACAGCTTTTTGCGTTGACGCCCTCAGGCTAACCAGACATTTGGCAACTGAAACAACCGGGCCGAAGCAGCCGACGAGAGGCCTGCGCTACTCCTTCACTGCCACTTTCACGATGGACGCCCTCAGAAGTCTGTCCTTGAAGAGATACCCGGGCTGATAGACTTCCAGAATTTTCTGGTCCTGTTCGTCGTTTTCAGCGGGCGCCTTGTCCACCGCATGGTGAAGATACGGGTTGAACTTACCGTCCCTCGCTTCGATCGGCTTTAGGCCGGCGCGGCTAAACACCTCGAAGATCCTCTTATTAATCAGCTCTAATCCTTCACGGAATTTCGGGTCCAATCCCGGGCTGTCCAAAGCACGCTGGAAGTCATCGACGATCGGCAACAACGACTCAATCACACCCATGGCGGCATACTCTTGGGCATCCCCTTTTTCGCGCTGCAGCCGCTTCCGAACGTTCTCAAAATCTGCTTGCGCCCGCTGAAATCGCTCGATTTGTTCCTCGATTTCCTTCCGCAAGCGGTCGCGTTCCTCGCCAAGAGACTCTTCCGCCGGTTTGTCATCAGGCTGGTCTGAATCTTCCGCGGACGCAGCCTGAGCCGCCTGGGCATCACCATTGGCTTGCGGTTCATCAGTTTCACCGGGCTGTGGAGCTTCCCCGGACACGCCCGATTCCGTTCCGTTTGGAGAAATGACTTCGTTCCCCGAAGCTAGGTCATCGTTTCGCCCTGCTGCTTCAGCGGCAGCAGGGGTTACCTTCACCTGTCTGGCCTTCTTGGACATTCCTGCATTGCCTGCTAACTGACTGTGTTGAATTTACGGCGGATTACGAACTCGGTCCGAATGACCCTTCTCATGTTACCAGACGGCTCCGAGCAGCCCCGCTGCCACGAGGCCTGAAACGCAGCGCACACGATGACAATCCAGTAGCAGCTGCATCATGAAATTCGCGCCAAACGTGGCAGAAAATTCGGGAGCCAGACTCGGAGCCCCGACCGTGAGGGAGGGGTTAGCCGCTTCGACGCACCTCATCCGGCAGCGGCTGCGCTCCCCTCTTTGGTTGCGTCTCGTCCGCGTCAGCTATACGGGAAGCCGCGCGCGGTTGTCGCACACCTGAAAGCGCCGGCCCTGTCGAGGAGAAACCCGCTTCGCTGGGCGCCAAGCGGCCAGGACGTCAACCAGCTCGAATGCGCGCTGAAAACGCATCGTAGGAACCCGGGGCGCGTTCGTTCATCCATTCGCTATACGATTTGGCAACCTTCTCGAGGTTCTCGAACACCGTGGGGTCGGCTCTGCTTTCGCGGTAGGCCGGCAGCAGGTCGCGCAACCGCTCCCAGACCACCAGTAACTCCCTGCCGCTCTGGAAAAAGAGTTCCTGGTGCAGCACATCAGTCGTAATGAAGGAGGCCGCCATGTCCCAATACGTGACAACCATCCGGAACGAAGCGTTCTCTTCGGAACCGGACGGACAGATCCGGTTTAACTCTTCCAGGCTCTTGGCGTGGAAGTTAGCGACGAACCAGTCTCGAGCCTTGCGCATCCTTTCCTCTCGGCGAAGATCATAAAGACGCAGCAGCAGGTTGACGTCATCGTAAGTCGCGCAATTTGTCATAGTTTGTTCCTGTTCTGATTTTCAAGCTTGCCCCGGGGCAGGCCGCAAGCAGCTTTCTACAGCGGATCGACCGGACGAAGTACTAACTGTTATACTCGATTCGCCGGCTGGACGCCAGTGTCAGATGTCGCCGGCGTCACCGCCATGGCTGAACAAGAAACCGCCACCAAGACCGAAGAAGCCCCGGTCGAAGAAACGCCGGACCCTAATCTGATAACGACGCTTCAGGACGGGACCAAGCTGAAACAGCGCGTACCCCGTCAGCGCGCCTGCAACGAACCCGGAAAGAACAACAACATCTGCCGCGGTCACTTGAAGCGCTGGTATGAGTATGGCGATGACGTTCGCGCCCGAGCCGAAGCGGGCGAGGTCTATCGTTGTGAGCGCTGCCAGACGCTCTACCTGCCAAGCGACCAAGAAGAAGCCAGGACCGGAACCCTTTCCTATTGAGAGCCGGTCCGGTGTGCGGCGGGTAGGAGGTCAAGGTCGGAACCGCACACCGGGCAGGTCAAGCGCCAGGGACTGCGCCAAGGGGCGTATGTCCGCGACTGCGAATGGAGAGTGCCCGCTCATACTTCCCGGCCTCGTCCGCGTCTGGAAATAGGCCGAAAAGCCACCCGCAGCCTCCGGACACCGCACCCCCAAGGAGGGAGTGAACCCAAATCATCCCTCCACTGAACCCGGCTTTGCCAGAGCTACGCCTTACCGTCCGGAAACCCATTGCTCCTGCATCTAGCATTTGAGTCGCCTTCGCTCCACCGCCGCCGAATTCAGCAGAGGTTCGGTTTGAAGAGGCTGAAGAGGTGTCGTATCTCACCGCTTCGCCTATCTGGATTGCATTCAGTCAGCCACGACCGGTTTTTCTATTCTTATTGAAATCAAACCAGTTAAAGGTGATTGGCCCGAAGGGTCCGTGTCGCCCCGCGGCGGCGGTGTGTCACCGCGACTCAGTAGCGGCCGGCTTTCCACCCCGTCCAACCCAGTCGCGGCCCGATCGGGCCGGGTTATTCTCCCGGATATTCTGCCAGCGGGCTATTCCGCGAAAGCAGTCGGCTGCTCGCTCGGTGCAAATGTCATAGGCTATTAGTTAACGCTGCTGCTTTAGCCCCAGTAGATATTCGATGACGCCCCCGGAAACAGATCGTCGTCTGACCCGCCTCGAAGAAGAAAACAGACGCCTGCGCCGCGCTGTCGACGAACTGTCCATCATCAACGAAGTCGCTTCCGCCGTCACCTCGACCTGGTCGCTGGATGAAATCGTCAACTCCATCGTGCAGAAATGCGTGAAGCATTTGAACGTTGAGCAGGGCGCCGTGCTGCTGTTTGACAAACAGGAGGACTCGGCGGAGCTAAAGACGATGGTCCGTCGCGTGGACTCCAGCGTCGGGGCAATCCCCTATCGGCTGGGAGACCAGTTGGGCGGCTGGATGTTGAAGAACCAAGCGCCTCTTCTCATCGACGATCTGGCCGCCGACGAGCGCTTCCGCATCAATGAGGAAGTGGATAGCGCCATCCGCTCCCTCATGTGTGTTCCTGAGGCTGAAGAACCGCATGATTGGTGTTCTGATCGTCTTTAACAAGCGATCACGAGAGGCTTTCACCGAAAGCAATCAGCGCCTGCTCACGATCATTGCCGCCCAGTCCGCGCAGGTGATCGAAAACGCCCGTCTTTACGAAGAAGAGAAAGCGCTGCAGCGCATGCAGCAAGAGATGGAGATGGCGCGCAGCATTCAGGCCAACCTGCTGCCCAAGGCGCAGCCGTCGATTCCCGGCTATGACATTGCGGGGATGTCAGTTTCGGCCGCCAACGTCGGCGGCGACTACTTTGACTTCTTGCCATCCGGGGACCGGCTGATTCTCTGCCTGGGAGATGTTTCCGGCAAGGGCATGCCTGCTTCCCTGCTGATGGCGAATGTGCAGGCAACCATTCGCGGCCAAAATCTGGTCAGCTCATCGGCCGCCGAATCCATGAGCCGCTCCAATCGGCTGCTGTTTCAAAGCACGGACTCAGCGAAGTTCGTGACTTTCTTCTACGGCATCTTGGACATAGCTGGGAGAACACTCGATTATTCCAACGCCGGCCACAACCCGCCGATCCTGTTTTCAGACGGTCAAGAGGCCCAGCGTCTGGAAATCGGAGGGCCCGTCCTCGGCGTACTCCCTGATTTTCCCTACCAGCAGGCTACAGTTGCGCTGAATCCTGGTGACTTGCTTCTGATTTTTTCCGACGGGTTCTCCGAGGCAATGAATCGCCGCCTCGAAGAATTCGGAGAAGACCAGCTCGTAACACTTGCCGCCCGCAATCGCGGCGATGCGGCGGCGGACCTGATCGAGAAAATCTCCCAGGCCGTGGTCGCTCACACAGGGGATGAGCCTCAAACCGATGACATGACGATCATCGCTGTCCGAGTGGACGCCTGAGGGTGCATGAAAATTCGCGCCAAACGTGGCAGAAAATTCGAGAGCCGCTCGGAGCCCCGACCGTGAGGGAGGGGTTAGCCGCTACGACGCGCCTCATCCCGCTCCCCTCTTTGGTTGCGGCTCGTCCGCGGAGGGGATGCAACAACCCTTGGCGTCCTCGCGTCTAACGAAGGAACAACATGCTGAAGGTTCCGGAGGAATCCTTTTGACCCGATCGATCAGGCAGCGGCGCTTTTGGCTGTCAGGCAGCGTCCAATCGTCCCTTACGCCATGGATCGCCGCGGCTGGGGTCCTATCCGTTCTCGTTTTCATGGCTCCGGAAAACTTGGCGGCCCAAAGCCGTCAGGAGAAAGCACGCCAGTTGCTGGACCAATGCCTGGAAGCAGTCGGGGGAGAGGCCTTTCTCAAAATCAAGACGTTGAAGCAAACCGGACGAGCCTACTCTTTCTACCGGAAAAGCCTGCGGGGGCTCGCCGTAATCACCATCTTCAACGAATACGGTCCGCTCGAGGAAAATGAGGACCCCGAGTGGCTGCCCGTCAGCCGCCGTGAAATCTATACGCAAAAGGGCGACTACTACACCCTGTTTCGGAACGGAAAAGGGTGGGAGATCACCTACCTTGGCGCGCGGCCCCTGCCGGAAGACACGCTTCAGCGATATCGTATCTCTACCCGCCGCGACATCTTTCACATCTTGCGATACAGGCTCGACGAGCCTGGCATGTATTTTTACTACTCCGGCACCGAGATTGTCAGCAATGTTCCAACCCATGCCGTCGAGATCACCGACAGCGAGAACGAGACAGTTACGGTCTATCTGAGAATGTCAGACAATTTGCCTGTCCAGCAGGTCTACCTCCGGCGCGACCCCAAGACGCGCATCCCCTACGAAGAGAAGTCAATCTACTCGAAGTACCGAAAAGTCGGGGCCCTGACGATACCGTGGAACGTTCAACATGTACGCGACGAAGAAAGAATCTTCGAGTTGTTCGGCCGCACGGCCGAGATCAACGGCAAAGTGCCCGGGGATACTTTTCGGCTCAAGAACGGCATGAAGGTTCTCCCGCCGGACTACTAGCGATAAGTGCTCCTGCCCACAACGAAGTCCCCGGATTCGGTTGCTTGTACTAAGCGAGCGGATTCATCACAATATTTCCAGCGACTCACGAAAGCCCTGTTTCCGCGCGGGCTTTTATTTGTCGGCCCTTAGCCCATGGCGGGAACAAGATCGGAGTTCCGGTTTCGTCGCTGGGCCGGGAGAGTCACCTTCGTCGTTGGAGTCTCGCTGCTTTGCCTGCTGGCCGCCGAGGCGATTGCGAGATTGTCGGTCGATTCGATTCCGCGGCTCGATCTCGACATCTACCGCAAAAGCGGCGACGGACAGCTACTCCTGCGGCCCGCAGTCACGCGCCGCCATTCCACTCGCCACTGGGACGTTACCGTTTCAATCAATGAAGAAGGCTGGAGGGATAGCCCCGGCCTTGGCTCGGCAGGGGACTCCGTCGTTCTCGGCCTGGGGGACTCTTTTGCCTTCGGCTGGGGCGTTGAGCTGGAAGACTCGATGCTCTTCTTGCTCGAACAGCAGCTAACCGGACGGCATCGGGTGCGTATCCTCAAAGCGGGGGTGCCGGGCACGGGGCCGGGTGATCAGTTGCGGCTGCTTCAAATCCTCGGACCGAAGTATCAACCTTCCGCCGTGGTTTTGATCTTCTTCGTCGGAAATGATTTCGTGGATGTTCAGATGGGCGGCGCACGCCAGTTTCAAGTGGAAAGCGGTCTGCTGGTTCGGCGCGATCTCTCACAGGAGACCGCCAACCCGCTCAGCACGCTGCGAACTGAAGCCGTTCGCAAGTCGCGTCTGCTGCAGCTTCTCATGGGCGTTTGGTGGCACTGGTCGCGTAGCGGCGATGCGAGTTCCCGCGAGGAAGACCGCGCTCCGCGACGGTGGGATGAATGGCTGCGGGAATTCGCTCAGATCCATCTGCGAGAGTATCCGCCAAGGACCACGGAGGCGGTGAAGCAAACTCTGGATCTGCTGACCGAAATGCAGCAGGCCTGCCGCGGCCGCTCAGCGGAGTTCTTGCTCGTTGTCGTTCCTCGAAGTTATCAGATTTACGAAAATGAAACGGAAGAGCTCAAAACTTCATTGGGGCTCAGCGCCGGTGACCTGAATGACGATCTGGATTTGGATAAACCTCAGCGCATTCTCAAGGAGTGGGCTGGGCGCTCCGGTGTTCCTGTCGCCGATTTACTGGACTCTTTTCGCGAGCATCATCGAACTCACCCACGACAGCGGCTCTTCTACTACCCAGACGCTCACCTGAACCGTTTGGGACACCGTGTCGCGGCGGACGCGATCCAGCCCGCACTTTCCCAATTGCTTCAAAAGAGATGACACGAAAAAACGCCTCCCCTTGACGCGCTGGATGGCGTGCAAGTACTCTGAGGCACTGCCGCGGAGAGTTCGGCGCTCCCCACAATTCCGGGGTTGGAATCCTTTTCATGCTTCTCGTTACAGGCGGCGCGGGCTACATTGGCAGCATCGTTGCCGAGCGCCTGCTTCAGCAGGGCCGGGAAGTTTGCGTTTTCGACAATCTCTCCCGCGGCTACCGGGATGCCGTGCCCCAGAAGGCGGTTTTCGTGGAGGGGGAGCTGGCTGACCGGGACCTGCTGCGAAAAGTCTTCAGCGAATACCCCATTGAAGGAGTCCTCCATTTCGCCGCGTTCGCCCTGGTCGGCGAGTCCATGAGCAACGCCGCGCTCTATTTTCGCAACAACGTGGGGGGTGCGCTCGTGCTGCTCGATGAGACCCAGGCGGCAGGGGTCGGCCGCTTCGTCTTCTCCTCGACCTGTGCCGTCTTTGGGGACAAGAATCCCTCTCCGATCTCCGAGGAACTTCCCAAGAACCCGGTCAATCCCTACGGCGAGTCTAAGCTGGCGATCGAGAAAGCCTTGCATTGGTACCATCGGTGTCATGGAATGAGCTACTTCGCCCTGCGCTACTTCAATGCCTGCGGGGCCAGCAAGGACCGCGGCGAGCGTCACGAACCAGAAACCCACCTGATTCCCCTGGTGCTGAATGTGGCGGCCGGGGAGAGTGCGGCGGTTCCCATCTTCGGAACCGACTATCCCACGCCCGATGGAACGTGCATCCGTGACTACATCCACGTAGAAGACTTAGCGGAAGCGCATATCGAGGCGCTCGGCGCGGAGCCGCGGCTCAGTGGCTGCTACAACGTTGGCACGGGCCGCGGGCATTCGGTGCGGGAAGTGATCGAGACGGTACGAAAGGTCACCGGCCGCACGGTTCCTGAAACCGTCGCGGACCGCCGGCCCGGAGATCCGCCAGAACTGGTAGCTGACTCCAGAAAGATCCAAGAGCAGCTTGGCTGGAAAGCCGCACAGGACCTAGAGGCGGCGGTCAGAAGCGCCTGGCAATTCAAGATGAGAAGGCAGTGAGACGGCGGCACTCGCGGCGCTGATCGGGCGCCCGGCCGCTCAGAAGCAGCTATCCATCAGAAAAGCAGCAACTCAGGCAGAAGCAGCAACTCAGGCCTCGCCGCGGCAAGCAGGTCCTTGCCTCCTGGCTCAGCACGCGGGCAAACACGCCCGCAAAGAAAAAAAACTCCCGGCATGGCTCGACGTAGTGGTTCACCCTCTTGCCTGGATGCGGGACAATAAGGCAGTCAACACTCAGCCGGCCGCCGCAAGCCGGCCGCGCGCGGGGAGGATTGCCATGGCCAACTACATGATTGCCCAGCTCGACGAAATCGAAGCGGTCGAGTGTCCTTGCGGTGAAGCGCGGCGGGCCTTCGCGGCTCCCGATAACGACGTCGCCACGCTGCACGTCGTGGACATCAAAACCGATTCTGAGGTCCACTACCACAAGAAGATGACGGAGATCTATCTGGTCCTCGAAGGCGAGGGCCATATGGAACTCGACGGCGAACTCATTCCCGTCAAGCCCCTCACCTCGATCTTCATCAAGCCCGGCTGCCGTCACAGAGCCGTTGGCAAGATGAGAATCGTGAACATACCGATTCCCGCATTTGATCCCGCCGACGAGTGGTTTGATGAGGAGCCGGTAACGCAGGTTGAATCCAAACCAGTTGCGGCAGGCGACTAGGAGCCCCGACCGTGAGGGAGGGGTTAGCCGCTTCGACGCGCCTCATCCGACAGCTGCCACGCTCCCCTCTTTGGTTGCGGCTCGTCCGCGTCAGGCGGTGAGAAAAGCCGGCTACGTCTCGTCCCCTCGAACCATTTGCTCCAGCGCAATCTTCGGGCAGATCTGGTTGTGAATGTAATCAATCAGGGAGGTCCCTACCCGGCGGATTCTTCTTTCGATACGCTCGTCGAGGCAATTTCCCGCTTCATCGAACACTTTGTGAACGTTCGGAACCGAAGCCGGTCCCGGCAGCACGATGGCCCCTACATGGGAGCAGACACTGCGCAGATGTTCGAGCGATTTGATGGCGCCAATGGCCCCCGCGGCTACTCCCAGCAGCGCCACGGGCTTTCCGCTCAATACCGACGGGTATCCCAATTGCTCGATGAACAGTTTGATCACGCTGCTGTAGCTTCCATGGTAATGGGGTATTTAGTTGACTCCAGTAGCCACTACATCTTGGGGGTGGGGGTGCCGGCCCTGGTGGCCTCGACCATTGTCTTATAGGGAGCAGGGTCGGCGGCGACCGCCTGCTGGAGGAGGCGATAGAAAAGTTTGCCGCGCGACCGTGAGGTCCGCCGGTTGAAGCGGAACGTGAACTCGTCCAGGTAGTAGTCCAAATACTCGTGACTGACAGCCCCCTGGTGGGTCCCCAACAGCCAGCGCTTTAGCAGAGAGGCGACACGATGGACTCTCGGCAGCAGCTTACTCGCCGATTGCCGCTTCCCGCGCAGCACGGTGACTTCATGGCGGTATCCTTTGTTCTCCAATCCCGCATAGCCTTCCCAGCCGTCGGTGTGCACGAGGCTGCCAGGTTGGATAGCTTCTTCGACAAAGGCTTCCAAGCTCGCCGCTGAGGCATCCGCGATCCGACGGAGCCGGATGCGACCCATACCGCGCCCATCCTCCTCGGCAGCAACCGCAACTAACGCTTTGCCAACCATTTCGCGACCTCGGACGCCCTCTTCGACTCCGCCCACATACGTTTCGTCCACCTCCACCCGGCCGACCAGCCGATTGCGACCGGGGCGCACCATGGCGCGGCGGAACTTGTGCAGCCAGGTCCAGGCGGTTACATAGCTACCCAAACCCAAGACCCGCTGCAACTCCAGCGCGCTGGCCCCGCCTTTTTGCGTTGTCACCCACCAAGCCGCCCGGAACCACAACGTCAAGGGCTTGCGGGTGTCCTGGAAAATCGTGCCCGCCGTCACCGAGGCCTGGTAACCGCAGTCGGCGCAGAGCAGCAGATTGCGTTTGCTGGCCCATGAGGACTGGATCCCACAGCGCGGGCACACGAACCCCTCCGGCCAGCGCAGCTTCAGCAGGTACTCCCGGCACGCCTCCTCGGTCGAGAATCGAGCTTCCAACTCGACGAGGTTTCGGGGGTAGTCCTCCTTCATGCCCCCAACCACAACATATTGTGGCTACTGGAGTCAACTAAATACCCCATCCATGGTATTCCGGCGTCGCAAGAACCACGCCCGCCGCCGCCGTGACTTTTGCTTGAAGCGATTGCATGACAGCCGGGTCTTTCGCGGTTCCCGGTAAGGACATCGCTACTTCCGCCGGGTCAATCACTTCCACTTCAATGCCGTCGTGCTTGCGCATTTCGTCAACGGCCAAAGCCAGGGCTTTCGCGGTCTGATTCCCTGGCCGGACGCTGCCGATCGCGGCAACAATTCGGATTCCATTTGAGGTCTCACTCACTTGCATCCTCCCGCTGATTATGTTTCGCCGTTTTGTCGTCGGCCCCTCACTCGGCCTGGCGCGACCCCGATTGCAGCTTCCGATCGTTGTTCCGAGGCAGGTTACTCAGCAGCCGCCATCCGGCCGCTGCTCCAACGATGGACAGCATAGAAAACAGCAATCAAGACCAGGCCCAACAGCACTCCCGCCAGCACATGCTCTTTGAGAAAGGCCGTTGTTTCTTCACGGTAACGGATCGCGATGAAAGCCTCGCCAAAGTAACGCACAATCCGGGCAAACAGAATCACGGCAATGAAGCGCGGCAACTTCATTTCAAATACACCGGCGGCCATCACGAAGATTTTCATTGGCAAAGGCAGCGGGATCATGGTCGGCGGCAGCAGGACCAGCGCGTCGAACTTTTCAATCCGCCGCCGTATCTTGTCGATTCCCGCAGTCGAGGTCTTCCTCTTCAGTACCGCCCGGCCTCCCCGGCGGGCGACAGAGTAGAGAATCAGGCAACCCGCCAGCGAGCCTAGCACGGCCAAGCCCGCCCCCAAATAGGCGCTGGAAGGTTCGGCAATCGCCTGCGCGATCACCAGCGCGTCCACGCCCTGCGGCATCGGAATCATGGCCGAATCCAGAAAAGAAAGCAGAAAGAGGCCGTACGGTCCCAGCGTTGTCAGCCAAGAGGCAAGATTGGTCAGCACTTTGGTTCTAGAGTTCCTCGTTTCATTCTGGTGGAAATGCTTTGGGCTGCTGGAGATGCGTTGGGCGGATCTATGTTTGGAGGAGCGTACCACGCTCGCGCGTGACCGGCGGCAATTGCGGATGAATGGCCGTTGGTTTGGGGGCAGAACGCTTCTCGCTAGCTAAACGTCCCCCGCCCAGCCGGCGTTTCAGGTTTCCCCTCTGAAACGAACAAGCCTTAGCAGCCCGTGGCAGAAGTGTGTGCGGGCGAAAATGGGGGACTGCCATCCGATTCTCGGTCGTGGAACCCCGTTTTTTCCAAATAGTGCGGCGCGAGAATCGGTGGCTGTCCCCTTTTTTCGCCCAGACTTACACCACGGGCTGTTAGGTCGTCTTGTCCGGAGCGTAACACAAATTCTCTAATCCGCACTCCGAGCAACGGGGCTTGCGCGCGACACAAACGCCGCGGCCATGGTGAATGATCTGATGAGAATACAAAATCCAGCGCTTCTTCGGGAGCAAGGCCATCAGATCTTTTTCGATCTTTTTCGGGTCGTCTTCCTTTGTCAGGTCCAGCCGCCGCGAGATACGCTGGACGTGCGTGTCGACGACGACACCGCTTGCTTGGCGAAACCAGGTCCCGAGAACGACGTTCGCGGTCTTGCGTGCGACACCGGGCAGCGTGAGCAACTGGTCCATTCTCCGGGGCGCCTCGCCCCCATACTGCTCCATGATTTTCTTTGCCGCGCCCGTGAGCGATTTCGCCTTATTGCGGAAGAATCCGGTCGATTGAATGTCCTTTTCCAGCACCTCCGGGCGAACAGCGGCCATGTCTGCGATGGTTGGGTATTTCCGAAATAGCCCCGGGGTCACTTGGTTGACGCGCTTGTCCGTGCATTGCGCTGACAGGATTGTGGCGGCCAGCAGTTCCCAGGCACTGTTGTGGATCAAAGCACATTCAACGTCGGGGTAGTCCCGGTTGAGCCGCCGCAGAATGATGCTTAGGCGGCGCTTGCGCTCCTGCTGGGTTCTTGGCCGCTTCATTCGCGCCATTCGAGAATCGCGGCTATTAATAGTACATGGAAGCTTTCAGCCACCATGAGCCAGCAGCGATCATACCACACTCCCACCTCCGCCCAGCTACACTAAGCCACACTTCCTCTTGAATAAGCGCTTGTCGTCCGCTCGCCCCCGCTCCACCCGACCGAAACACCCAAAGCCGCAAGACGTGGCGCGCGCATTCTTGCGTGCCGTGTCGCCATTCTTGGCGACATGTCTTGGGCCCCCAGGCTCACCATAACCCCGATCCCACCGGCGCACGTGCGTTCCACCCGCCAAAAAAGCCGAACAAAAGGAGTACGAATTTTCCAAAATCCGCTCAAACCTGCTCACCCTCCCCAAGAAACAACAGAGGCGTGGACGGGAGTCCACGCTCAAGACCCCAAATCACCTCCCATCCATCAAGAACGACTCCAACCCCCAATCCAACCAAAACACTACCCATAGCCCGCAAGTCCGCCATCGACCCCCCCCCGGCCCAACACTCAGCCACTACTCGGCGCAACCCACGCCAAAACGTGAAAGGAAGGGTCTTGAACTCAGGCAGCCGCGAGGCGATCGGACGCCTCGACCGTAACGTCATCGCCCGGCTTCAGCTCAGGCCCATGCGGAACGAAGCCTCTCAAGTGCGTGTCAAGCTATGGCAACGGCGCCCACTGACTCCGCCGCTATCTGCCTTCCGACAGACGCGACGCCAGCGCACCCGGCAGCCCGGCGTCCCGGATCTTCTCTTGCGTGGTTTCAATAGCGTAGGGACAGCGCCGGTATTCCACCACTTGCTTTTCGGAGTCGAAAATGGCGTAGCCGGCCTTCCAGTTGAAGTCTCTGGGCTGCCCCACGGATCCCGGATTGATCAGGTAGCTCCGGCCCGCCGAAGTCTGGATCTCACCCGAGTCCGGCCCAACGGTCTCGTACGCGATGTGTCCGTCTTCGCCCCAAAGAATAAAGCCGCCCTGCAGATGGGTGTGTCCGAAAAAGACAAGCCTGCCTTCTACGTGGGGGTACTGCATCATGGCGTCATAAGGGTCGATCACGTATTGGTCTTCATCAATGATGGAGCCATGAACCATCAAGAAACCATTGAGGACCAGCGGTCCCTGTGACAGGCCCGTCAAATACTCGCGATTCTCCGGCGTCAGGTTCTCCTGGGTCCATTGCACGGCCAATCGCGCGATGACGTTGAACGTCGAGGCATCATCGATACCGCAGCAGGCCTTGTCGTGGTTGCCGCGAATGACGTGGCTGACATTCTCCCGAATCCACTCCGTCACGGCGTTGGGGTCGGCGCCATAGCCAACGATGTCTCCCAGACAGCAGATCTCGTCGTAGTCCCCTTCCGCATGGTCGAGGACCGCTTCCAAGCCTTCCTTGTTGGAGTGAATGTCGCTGAGTATGAGGTAGCGCATCTTGGAAACCCGCCGTCCCGTTAGGCGCGGCGGAGGGTCAGCAGGCTGATCTCCGGCCAAGCCCCGATTCGCATCGCGAGATTCACGGTTCCGATGCCGCGGCTCACGTAGAGCGCGGAACGGCCGAGGCGGTATTCACCGGCAACGTAAGGCGTGAAAAAGTGCCCTGGATTCGCCCATTGCTCGAAGATCTCAACCGTGACCTGTCCTCCATGCGTGTGACCAGAGACTACAAAATCGTATCCTAAACCCTCCGCCACGGGAAACACGTCGGGATTGTGGCTGAGCAGCAGGTTGAACGCCTTGTCGCGAACCAGAGGACCCGCGTCCCGCAGATAGGGCTTCCGCTGTCAAGCCACTTACGTCTCGGAATGGGAGGAAAGGAAAGCTGCTCTGCCCCCTCTTCCATCTTCTCGGACAGCAGACCCGGAAGTCTACCGAGCGAACCGCTCAGGCACCGCCGGGGAACATACCGAGTCGAGCTGGAACTTCCGGTTGGCGGGAAATCCGGCGGCGGTTCAACCCGGCTGTTCGCGCACCGCCAAACGTTCGATCGATGTCGCGTGGCCCGTGCCGTCGTCCACTTCGATCAAGACGGCCGCCAGCCGGACGTCTTTTTTTGCGGGCTCAAACCGCACTGGGATGCCATAGAGAAAACGCTGGATCGAGGCCTCCTTGCCCATCCCGATCACCGAGTCGTAGGGTCCTGTCATGCCGACGTCGGTGATGTAGGCTGTCCCTCCCGGCAGAACCCGTTCGTCGGCGGTTGGGACGTGCGTATGTGTTCCAACGACCGCCGAGACCTGACCATCCACATACCAGCCGAACGCAATCATCTCGCTGGTGGCTTCCGCGTGCAGGTCGATTATCCTTACCTTGACGTCATCTTCCAGGCTTGCCAGCAACTCGTCCGCCTTACGGAAAGGACAGTCGATACTAGGAAGATGCACCCGCCCTTGAAGGTTGATCACGGCATAAGGAACGCCTCCCGCTGTCGTGCCGGCATAAGCGCCGCCCCCCGGGGAACCTTCGGGATAGTTGGCCGGCCGGATCAGCTCGGGCCTTTTATCCATATAGGAATGCGCTTCCTTCTTGTCCCATATGTGATTGCCCGAGGTTAGAACATGGACCCCGGCGCCGAGCAAGCGCTCCGCTATGTCCACGGTAACGCCGAACCCTGCCGCCGAGTTTTCGCAGTTGGCAACCACGAGATCGACTTGCCGGTCAGAGACAATCGTCTCCAGCTCGTTGTGGACGATGCGCCTCCCCGGCTTGCCAATGATGTCGCCTATGAACAGAATCTTCATATCGAGTTGCGGGATGCTCCCGTGAAACGACCCCGGACCCGCCGCGGGTGGGGTTGGAATGACTCAGTTTATCGGAATCGAGGTTACCGGAAGCAAAGGTCTGCCGGAAAGGCCTGATTTGCGAGCAAGCAGCCAAGCCTTTTCCAATCCAAGAATGCGTCCGCTCGTTATAGACTTGGTGGAGAGGTTCCCTGTCGCTCGGCCGGCCGGCCGTCGCGGCGATCGATTCGCACCATGTGGCGGTCGCCAAGATAAACGTGCCGGATCGCCGATTCCGATCCTCTCGGTAAGGAGTTCTCCATGAACCGGCGTGACCTTCTCAAATCCCTTCCAACAGCAGCGGCCCTTTCTTTCGGACCCTTCGCCTTTGCCGCGGCGCCCCGAGCCGAAACTTCCTCGAAGCCGCGAATCAAGAGCGCCATCTGCGCCTATTCCTACCGCGACGCGCTGGGCCGCAACCAGATGACCTATGAAGACTTGGTGGACATCGCGGTCGAGAACGACATCGACGGGCTTGACCTAACGGTTTACTGGTTTCCGCAGGATCATCTCAACCGGTTCCTCCGCTCCCTGCGGCGCAAGGCCTACTTGGCAGCGGTCGAGATCCCGAGCATTGCCATTCGCTCGGATCTGTGCCGTCCCACGGCCCGTGAGCAACACCAGGAAGCCGCCTGGCTCGGCCACTGGGTGGACATCGCCAACCGGCTCGGCGCCAGCCACATTCGCGTGTTCGGCGGCAGCGTCCCCGATGGCGCCGACGAAAACGACGCCGCGAAATGGGTTACGGAAATACTCAAGCGAGCCGCTGATTACGCACAAAGCAAGGGAGTCATCCTGGGCCTGGAAAATCACGGCGGCATCACCCTCTACGCCAAGCGCATTGTTGAGATCGTGCGGGCTGTGGATCACCCCTGGGTTGGCATCAACCTCGATACCGGAAATTTCCGCAGCGATCCCTACGCTCAGATGGCAACCTGCCTGCCCTACGCCGTCAACGCGCAGTTCAAGGTCACGATCCGCTACGAGGACGGCCGCCGGGAGGCCTGTGACTGGGACCGCGTCATGAAAATGTTTGCCGAAGCCGGCTACCGAGGCTACGTCTCACTCGAGCACGAAGGAGAGAAGGACGCCCCGGTCACCGCCGTACCGCGGCAATTGAGACGGCTCCGTGACTTGGCCAGAAAATACTCGGCCTGAGGTTGAGCGCCAAATCCTTGCCCAATGCGGCAGAAAGTTCGGGAAGCAGCATCAGAGCCCCAGGCGGCAGCCTGGGGTCAAGTCTCCCAACCGCAACGGCTCCGTGATCTGGCCAGAAAATACTCGGCTTGAGTGTTTGCCCAATGTGGCAGAAAGTTCGGGAAGCAGCATCAGAGATGGGATGAGAAGGCTGGCCGCTGAAAGCCGGGAAGCGCTAAGCTACCGGCAGCAGCGAAGGATGTCCACCTCTACATCTCCCGAACCATCGCTTTGACCCCATCCACCGCCAGCACGGCAGCGTGTTTGGACTCGTTGGACAGGCCCCCTACGGCATTTTCCACATCATCTCGAGTCACCGCCGCTGCCTCGTCGGCGCTTTTGCCCGCCAGTAATTCAGTCAGCGCCGAACCAACGGCGATCGAAGCCGTGCAACCGCGAGTGAGGTAGCGGATTTCCACGATCCGGCCGGATGAGAGATTGGCGCTGAGGCGCAGGACATCGCCGCAAATGGGATTCGACACCTCCACTCGAACATCCGCGTCGGGGATTTCTCCGACGTTGCGGGGGTTCTCGAAATGCTCCAGCAGACGCGTGCTGTACATGGGATTTATTGTTACGGCGACCGGGGTTGGCAGTCTCGCCCAAGTCCGTGCAACGCGCTTTGATCGGGGCGGGGCGGCCCAAGCCAGTGCAGCAGCAGCCGTTGCTGTTCGTTCACCGTGCGCTACGATGCCGTCACTTGGGCCGAGCGTCGACGCCGAAATCGCTCTCAACGCGCGCGTACCAGCTTTCGTCGTCGAGAGCGCCCCAATCGACCCATTCCTCGTCTGTCATTCCAGACCGCCACTCCAAGAAAGGTTCGGCGTCCGGCCCGACGGGATGGCGTAGTTGCCAGGCATCACCGTCGATGATCTCGAGAATGCTGTCCGCCACGATCGAGGGCGGCCGGGGTTCCGCGAGCGAAGCTGTGAACATTCCGGAGAAGCGCTCCTCGTGGGGGTAGCGGGATGCCTTGGGCTTGTCCCCGATCCGGCGCGCCATCGGCGTATCGATGATGCCGGGTTCGACGATAGCCACGCGTATGTTGAAGCGTTTGACTTCTTGAGCCAGCACTTCGCTGGCTGCTTCGAGAGCGTGCTTCGAAGCCGTATACGGAGCGAAGGGTGCGCAAGCAAGTCTTCCCGCGACAGACGTCACGTTGATAATCACGCCCTTCTGACGCTCACGCATCTCGGAGAGCACGGCCTTGATACAGCGGAGCGCCCCGAAGTAGTTCGTCTCCATCACCGCTCGGAACTCGTCGAGCGGCAGGTCTTCGACGGAACCCGTGCGCTCGATACCTGCGTTGTTCACCAAGGCGTCGATCGGTCCAGCTTCCTCACGGATACTATCGATACAATTTGCAACCGATTCGTCGGAGTCGACGTCTAGATTCGAGACCGAGATGGGCAGCTTTTCGGCTGCTGCTGCTTCCCTGAGGGGCGCGGCCTTGGCTGGGTTCCGCAGTGTGGCGAATACTCGATGGCCAGCTCGCCCGCAGGCCAAAGCCGTCGCCATGCCTATCCCTGAACTCGTTCCTGTAATCAATACGTTTCCCACTGGTGCCTCCCTCGGGCGCCTGCCGGTGTGCATAGCCTCTCGCGATTCTGCAGGCACGGCAGGCCCTTGATTATAGGGAACTCCACTTGAGCTGTGAGCCCGAATCCAGGTCATGTTGCGTCCACTACAGTTTTGGGGACCCAGGCAGTCTCTTCTCTGGACCGCTTGCTGGCGCGCGCGGCTCGGCCTTAGGCAGCCGGTGTTTCATTATGGAGCGATAGAGGCAACATTCCGCCGATTGCTCTCTCTCTCGGGTGACTTGAGAATCGGGGGCCGTGGGGGACCGGCTGTGCTCCCGAGCCCCGAAATCACATCTGGTATGATCGAGCGATCAAGCGAACTTCCTCCCCAACCGGCGAGGCGGCTGGCCCGCATTAGCAACAAACCGCAATTCCCCAGCACTCCATGGCCTGGTTTGAAAAGTCGAAAGACGACGATGCCCAGCCCGAGCAGCGGCGCGTCCGCACCGAGGGCCTATGGGTCAAGTGCGACTCCTGCCGCGCAATCATCTGGAAAAAGGATCTGGAAACCAACCAGATGGTCTGTCCCAAGTGCGGGTTCCATTTCAAAATCGACGCGCTGACCCGCCTGAAGTTTCTGCTGGACGATGAGAACTGGGACACGTTTGACACCAACCTGCGCACAACCGACGTCCTGGGGTTTGTCGACCATAAGACTTATCAGGAGCGGCTCGAGAAAGCAGAGGCGGCGACGGGCCTGAAGGACGCTATCATCTCTGCTGTTGGCACGCTGGAAGGGCGTGCGGTCGCCGTTTGTGTCATGGAGTACCGCTTTATTGGCGGCAGCATGGGAGCTGTTGTTGGAGAAAAGATCACCCGCGCGATCGAGCGAGCACAGGAGCGAAAGCTGCCGCTGATTATCGTATCCGCTTCCGGCGGCGCGCGCATGATGGAGGGCGCGGTCAGCCTGATGCAGATGGCCAAAATCTCAAGCGCCCTGGTCAAGCTGGTGCAGGCGCGCATCCCCTATCTCAGCATTCTCACCGATCCCACGACCGGCGGCGTGACGGCCAGCTACGCCATGCTGGGAGACCTCAACCTGGCCGAACCAGGAGCGCTGATCGGGTTCGCCGGCCCCCGCGTGATCGAACAAACGATTCGCCAGAAGCTGCCCAAGGGCTTCCAGCGGGCGGAGTTTCTGGTCGAGCACGGCATGATCGACGCCCTGGTTCCCCGCCCAGAAATGAAAGATTTTCTCGCTCGTGCGTTGGACTTTTTTTGCGGCCCGGCGCAATGACCTACCTCGAGGCGGTCCGTTACCTGCTCTCTTTGCTGGGCGACATTCGCGGCTCGAATTTCGGGCTACAGCGGATGGAACGCCTGATGGCACGGCTGGGCCAGCCGCAGCGATCTTTCCAGACGGTCCACATAGCGGGAACCAACGGCAAGGGCTCGACAGCGGCCTTTATCGAATCGGGCCTGCGGGCCTGCGGCAAAACAACGGGACTCTACACCTCCCCCCACCTGGCAAGGTTCAACGAGCGGCTGCGGCTCAATGGCGCGGAAGTCAGCGACCGCGGTTTCACGGCAGCGGTCGGGGAAGTGCGGGCGGCAAATGAATGGCTGGTGTCGCGCGAGGGGCCGCAAGCGCACCCCACATTCTTCGAGTCAGTGACCGCCGCGGCCTTTTGCGGTTTCCGCAATGCCCGGGTCGATTGGGGCATTGTCGAGGTTGGCCTGGGAGGGCGTCTGGACGCGACCAATGTCGTTGACCCGGTGCTCGAGGTGATGACTCCGGTCGACCTGGACCACGAGCGTTTTCTGGGTAAGGGCAAGGCTGCCATCGCCGCCGAGAAGGCGGGCATCCTCAAGCCGGGCAGCCGAGCGGTAGTGGCTCCACAGCGCCCCGAGGCTTGGGTCGTGATCGAGCAGCGCGCCAAGCAGCTTGGAGTGGAGCTGATTCGCATCGGTCGAGACTGGCAGGCGCGGAGCCTGTCCGAGCAGCAGGGCTGCTACCGCTTTGAAGCCTGCAAGCCGCCCGACGAGAATTCCCTGGGGAAAACAATCGACATTGCCGTTCCTCTTGCCGGAGAGCATCAAGTGTGGAATGCGCTAACGGCCGCGGCCTCTCTGGACGCGCTGGAAGCGCCGCCGGCGGCCATCTCCCGCGGGATCGGGAGTACGGAATGGCCCGGGCGATTGGAGCGGCTGCCGGGCCGGCCGGAGGTTCTTCTCGACGCCGCTCACAACCCAGCCGGGGCTCGCGCCCTGGCGAACTTTTTGACGAAGCACGAAAACGGACGCCGCATTCATTTGATCTACGGGGCCGTCCGGGACAAGGCGGTCGACGAGGTTGCGGGCATCTTGTTCCCGTGTGCGGATCGGGTCATTCTGACGCGCGCCGCGGTAGCAAGATCGGCCAGCCCCCAAACACTACTGACGATCGCCGACCATCATCACGAGCACATTTCGTTGTCGCGGAGTGCCGGCGAAGCCATGGAACAGGCGCGCGCCGGAGCATCGGCGGAGGACCTGATTGTCGTCACCGGGTCGATTTTCCTGGTCGGTGAGGCGCGAGAGTTGCTGCGTGCCGTCTCCGTCTAACCCTAGCCAAAGATATTTGAAATTTCATTCTTGGGGAACAGAGCCGCGCCCGCAAGGGTGCGGTCGAGGGTAGTCAGTGCGCCGGGGCCGCCACCGGAATGCGGTCACTGCCAGACTCGACCGCACCCTTGCGGGCGCGGCTCTGTTCGTGCCGCTATTTCTGCGAACAAGATCCTCAGAGTCGGCGGGCTAGATTCTAGCCAAAGACATTTGAAATTTCATTCGTGGGGAGTCTGGGTGGCGCCGATACGGACCCGGACCTGGAGCTTTCAGCATTTCAGGGGCGTGCGGCCTGTCGGCATGAGCCACGTTCACGTGGCTTGGTCTCTTTTAGGCCGGTCCTTTTAGGGCCGGTTCACAAGCCTCTTCTGACCTCGTTCCTCAGCCCGTTTCAACGGGCTTTCGTCCCACCCTGGCCTTCAACCGCGTTGAACCGCATTCTTGCGTGGTCTGTTGCAATTCTTGGCGAGCTCGGCGCCACGGTGAGCCATTTCTCTCCACGTGTGGGGAGCGCTTTTGCACGCCCTTCTTTCTGTGAACGAAATCCTCAGAATCGCTGGGGTAGTATCTAATTTCTGCTTTGAAAATCCCCATGTCGCCAGGAATGGCGACACGGCAAGCAAGAATGCGTGCGCCACGTGATACACTCGCGAACAGAGTAAAATCAATCTTCAATCAAGGGAGACGAAGGAATGAGCGAGCTGATTCACACCTCGAAAATCAAGATCCTCCAGGACAAGCCACCCGAGCGGCGCGCGCTAATAGAGAACTTTGCCGAGCCGGTCTACTTCGGTGTGCACGGCGGCATCAAGCACTTCTACAAAATGGAACCCGCACGCGATCTGCCCGCTACGCTCGACTACATGATCGCGGCGGTTGCGGGTTGAATGACCGGCACTCTTGCCGGCGCACTGGCAGTGCGTCAAATCCCGAACCACCCCGACAAGGTATGGAGCGAAGTGGAAGGTGATATTGAGAACGTGGACGGTGTAATCCGAATCACCCGCATCCGCATCAAATATCATCTAAGGATCCCAAAAGGAAAACGCGAGGCGGCTGACCGTGCCATCGCGACTCACGAGCAAAAATGCCCGGCGGCGATGAGCGTCAAAGGTTCTATTCACCTTGAATACAGTGCCGAAATCGAAGAGGCATAGTAAACCGCGGGCGTACGCCGTCCAGCCGCGCCGCGACTGGACGCGGCGGAACCTGTTGCGGGCGGCGGCCGGCTTCCCGATCCCCGCACTCCTGCCGCATCTCGCTCATGCGGCCGAGGCGGAAAGCGTTCAATGGCTGAGCGTGCGCTATCGGACCGACCTGAAACGAATCTCACGTATCTTGCCGCCGCCGTTGAAGCCAGACGTCCTGGCCGACGTGCTGGTGAACTACTGGTCCTTCACCCCGCGCGTTTCGCGTCGCAGCGCCGCCCAGCCGGGCCCGTCACATTGGTTCGCGGTTTACGCTTCCGCGAAATACAAAAATCAGCGCGGAATGCTTGCGGTTGGAATGGTCACGAATCGCGACTGGGCACGGATCAACGCGCGCGAGCATTTGGGATTGAACGCCAAAGACGGGGCCGTCAAGTTAGAGCGAGACGGCAAGAAGGTAACCGCTTCCTGCAGCCGCGGCGGATCGTTGCTGCATCGAGTCGAAACAGTCGTCACCGGCCGAGCGGCGGATTCGCTCTATGGCTGGCGCGAGACTGGATATGGGGCGTTTGTGTACCACTATCGGCCCAGCCCCGACTGGCCAAACGGTCTCCTCGGTGACGAGAACGCCGAACTTTGGAAACTAGCCGGCAGCGACGGGGGTTACCCGGCCGAATCGCCCCGGGCGCCCGTCGCACAGGTCTGTGACATCAGTCAGACGCGCTTCGAGTGGGGCCGTCCGTCCGTCTCGGACCCCTATTCCGAATTCCCGGTGCGTGAATTCGTAGGGGCCTCCTACCGCGAGTTGACGGGGAATGACGCAGCTTCTTGGCAAGAGCGAGCCGAGCGTCCAAAAACCGTTTTTCTTCAAGCGGCGCCGAAAGAGGCTTTTCAGTCCTGGGCGCTGCTGAACTACGATCGGCCACGGAAGAAAGCAGGACGGCAATCGTCGCGGTCGGCGTCTCCGGTCAAGCTGAGTTCGGCGGAGCTGGCGGCCTACCAGTCACGCAAAGAAGTGGTCTTGCGCTCGGTGCATATGGTCGATTTCCAAATTGCCGTCGAAGCAACGACGCACGCAGAGGTCCTGCCGCCACCGTGTGAACCTGGTTCGCGGCCGGTACTGCGAGTGCTGGCTCTGCGTGTCGAGTCAAGCGATCTCTCGCCCCGGCCTTTTCATGAAGCCTGGCTGTTCGCCTACTGCCGCGTAAACGGGCGCCCGCTGTGGTACGCCCTGTCTCATATCGTCAGTGAAGGAGGCGATCTGCTCCATGGCCGCGAGACGTTCGGGTATCCCTCTGTCCAAGGAAGCATCGATGCCATGGTCACAACGGAAGTTTTCAGCCTGTCCGGCTCGCGCCTGGGGCGCGAATTCGTCCGCGGCGAGGCCTCCGTGCGAGGCTTTTCGACCGGAACTTCCTTGGCGCGAATCGATATTGTCGGCTTGCGCGCGGGACCGTTCCGCAAAGGGAAGGCGCCGCGAGGTGAACTGGTCGCGCAGACATGGTTTTTCCAAGGCCGCCGTCTTTACGGTGATCCGAAAACCGCCAGGCTGGAATTCCCTAACAAGCCGGCGCCCGGCGGAATCGGGCGTCCCTCTCCCTGGTTTGAATTCCAGCCTTTCCACCTCATGTCGGCGGCAGGCGTGGAAGACGTTGGCATGCAGCGCGGGCCCGGCCAGATTGTGGCTGAAGCGCCCGATTTCACCCCGTACTACCGCGAGCGTTGCGACGGACTGCTGCCCGGAGAACAACCGCCAGCAACAAGGGTTCAGCCCACTTTCCGCGCGCAGCGACTTCCGGCAACCAGGTCGGCGGCTGCAGCGGAGCAGGTCTGAGAGGGTCGGAGCCGCGAGCGGCGACACGAGGTCGGCGCAATGTCGCCAAGAATGGCGACACCTGAAGTTTCTACATTCCGCGGACAGGGGGGACGAACCGCCCTGAGGTGGCGCGCGCCTCCTGGCGGGCCGCGTCGGCCTCCGGGCCGACGTTATGTCGCCAACAATGGCGATACGGCAGGCAAGAATGCGCGCGCCACACCGGCTGGTAGGATGAATTGCATGCAGGATTCGATCTGGTTCCGCACACTGCCGTCAGAGCTGAGGGATCTGCTGCGGAACAGCGACACTCTGCCGGACCGGGCTGACGTTGTGATCGTCGGCAGCGGCATGATCGGAATCTCGACGGCCTACTATCTGACTCGGGCCGGTGTTAAGAATATCTGCCTGGTCGATCGCGGAACAGCGCTCGGAGAGGCGAGCGGCGCCAATGCCGGAGGGCTATGGTTTGGACAGCAAAGCTCTGAGTTAGGCTCAATCAGCGTCCTCGCAAAGGCCAGCAGCCAGCTCTACGACGAACTGTCACAGGCTTTTGAGTTCGATTTCACGAAAACCGGACTACTGGAGTTGCTCAACAGCGCGGAACAAGCGGATCAAGCGAAAGACCGGGTGCGAGCCGTGCGTGACTCGGGATTTCGGGCGGAGCTGGTCAGCGGAAAGCAAGCCCGCTCGATCGAACCAGGGCTGGCCCTCACTCCCGAAGCAGCGCTTTTTTATCCGGATGAAGCGCATGTCCACCCAACCCGCCTTGCCGCCGCGCTGGTGGGAGACCTCAGGCAAAAGGGCGTCCGCTTCTGTTTCAATACCGAGGTGAAACATCTCAACCACTGTGTTGAAACAAACCGCGGTGCGATCTCGGCCGGCAATACGGTGATTGCTTGCGGCGCGTGGACACCCCTCGTTACACAAACGCTTGGCTGGCAGCCCCCCATCAGACCGATACGAGGAACTTTGCTGGCACTCGAGCCGCTTCCCCCCGTGCTCCACCATGCCCTCATCGGCGAAAACTTCTATTACTGGCAGTTGCCGCAAGGGCAAATCATCGCGGGCGGCTCGGTGGACGACGTAGGTTTCCAGCAGGGTGTTGACGCAACTACCGTCGAATCCATCCGCGACGAGTTGCGGACACTGCTCCCCGCCGCGGCCGGGCAACCGCTGGCCTGCGCGTGGTCAGGCTTTCGCCCCTATTGCGAGGACCTCAAGCCTGTAGTGGGGGCCGTGCCCGCAAGCGAAAACACATACGTGGCGGCGGGCCACTTCAAGAAGGGCATCATGATGGCGCCCGTAACAGGGAAGATACTCGCGGATCTCATCACCTCGGGCAAGACCGGCCTGCCGATCGAACCGCTGAGCCCCGCGCGATTCCCCGCGCGGAGACCTGCTTCGTTTACGGAATGACGCGGCAAGACCTGCCGGGCAGCAAACTTCCGGGCGCCGGAGCGATACGATGCCTCCGGCCTCCCACTTCGCGCTCGAATATGTTCATTCTTTCTTCTAGCCATATCCGGGCACAAATGGCAAGTGAAAAGCGCGTCCTAAAACTAGCCAAAGATATTTGAAATTTCGTTCGCGGGGACAGGGGCGTGCGGCCTGTCGGCATGAGCCACGTTCAGGTGGCTTGGTCTCCTTTAGGCCGACCCTTTTAGGGCCGGTTCACAGGCCTCTTCTGACCTCGTTCCTCAGCCCGTTTCAACGGGCTTTCGTCCCACTCTGGGCAGAGGGCAGAAGAGGGCAGAGGGACAGTCACCTTAACCACATTCTCGGCCATTGTGGTGTGCTCTTAACGTAAGATCGATGACACTAACGCACAATGGATGTAACCTATCTTACGATTCAACGCGGATTTTGCGCCCTTTTGATCAGTTAAGGTGACTGTCCCTCGATAGTTCTGATAGTATCGATAGTAGAATAAAGCTGCTGTCTCGCTGGAAAGAGTGCTCAAGAAGTATCCGAATTTCTACATTCGGCAGCGTGCGCGGAACCTCCGTTTGGCGTCCGGCCGGAATGATCGGTTGCCATGAAGAAGTATGACTACGTCGTCTACGTCGACGACAACTTTCACTACATGGACGAGGATGAGCGCTACAAGCTTGGCGAATTCAGCGATTGCGCCTCCGCCGTTGCCGCCTGCAAGAAAGTAGTGGACAGATGCCTGCAGGAGGGTTTCAGTAAAACCAGCACGGTCGCAGAGCTTGTCAAAGGATACGTTTTTTTTGGCGACGACCCGTTCATCGTAACAAGCGATCCCGACTGCAAATTCTCCGCCCGCGATTACGCCCGGCTCCGATGCGAACAGATGTGCCGCCGGAGCAGTTAGTGGAGACGCGGGTTCAGCCGTCCCTCTGCGTGAGGGCGCACTACATTTCGCCCGCCCTGATACAATCGCTCCTTATCGCGCCGGCAGCCTCCCTCCCGCAATCTCCAAGACTCGTTTCGCGAAGCACGGGCGGGCGGCGAGAGAGGCTTCGTGAGCTGTGTCCTCTCAACGACTGGGGGGAGGTGTTGGCGGCGGCGACGCCGGACGAGCAACTCGCCGAGCGGTTGCGTCAGGCGACGCGGACGGGTCGCCCGCTAGGCAGTTCGAAGTTCATCTCGGCGCTCGAAGGGCGTCTGCAGAGAACGCTGCCGCGGCAAAAACCAGGACCAGCGCCGCCAAAATCCCTCGCTGCCGCTGCAAAAACGAGTTACAAGAAGATTGCACCCATTTACTGCAAAACTAGTTGACAGGATGGCGCGAGAGAAGTCCGGCGCGAGTGCCATTTACCATGTCGAACAAGAACTCCTTGTGAACACCTTTGAGGAAAGCCCCAATGACCCAGCCGAGGACCGCCGGCAAATCTCGGGACAGCGCAAGGGCCTCGCACTGCACATAGGTGCCACTGTCTTTTTGTAAGAATCGCCAGTAGGAGATGTGCCGCCAGAGGAAGCCCCGGTCGTCTCCCGCCGGTCGCTGGCGCTCCTCAGGTTTCCCGCGGTTTTTCACTTCCACAATGTGCGTGGAAAGAGTTCGGCTGTGTGCGCGGGTTGAGTCCAGCGGAACGTAGTGCACTTCATGCTCGGTATCAAGCACGATCGTCAGGGCTTTCTTCTTGTACAGACGCAAGTAGATCCTGGCGTCGTTCCCGTCGCGCCGGATGACCTTGGAACGAACGATGTAAGGTCGATGGATCACCTGATATTCGTCATAATCCATCACCAGTGCCGCCGACTGCTCCAGAGTGACTCCGGGAACGAAGACCAGGCCGACCCAATGGTGAATGAGCCCGTGCGGAACCTTGGCTTCGCCAGGCCGGAGGTTCTCCGCTACAATCTCACCTTGCTGGAGCCGTGCGTGCAAGCTCTCACGGCTCGTCTCCGGCTGGCCATCGATCCACAGAAACGGTCCGCCATTCCGCAACTCTGCTTCGATTCTCGCCTCGTTTTGCTGCACGTATTGCTCGAACGCTTCCAGTGTTACCGGCCTCAGCTTTGCCGCGAACAGATGCCCGGCGCACAGAAAAATAATCAGCAGTCTTCGCGCAATCAACAGCGCCCCCAATTGGTTTCCAGGCAATAGGTGACCACCTTCCCGTAGACATCCCGCATTGGCGGAAGCTGCAGGCCGCTCGCCGCCAGACCCTCCATCACGCGTCTGTTCTCAAAGGCCTGGAACATGCCTAGGTGAGGCAAAAAGAATCCGAGCACTCGCAGCAGTTCATTCAGCAGCCTGTCACCACTGCGCCGGCTCTTTTCAACGAACTCTTCATATTCAGAAAGGCTCACCAGCTCCGGAACATGAATCGGCAGCCAGCGCTTTCCATTCGGGTGACTCTCAAACAGTTCTTTCGTTAGCTCAAACATCTCCCGCACGGTCAGGCTGCCCTCAGGCCCCGCACACAACTGGTAGACGCGGCCTGGAACGAAGCTCGAATCGAAGAGATAGGCTAGCGCTGAAACGGCCCAGTCTGTCGGAATCAGATCCACCGGCGCATTGGGCTGTCCAGGAGCCACGGGCAGCACGTTCCGGGGAAACAGTTTCAAGAGCTGATGCACGTAGTTGAATTGTCTTACGCGACCCGACCGGGAATCGCCAATGATAGAACTTAGACGAAAGATGGCAGCCGGAAGATCTGTCATATGCTGCGTCACGAGCTCCTCGGCTTCATACTTGGATTGTTGATAGCTGTTCAAAAAGCCGTTGTTGTGGCGAAGCGGCTCCTCGGCTATTCGGCCGATAGAGCGGCCCGCCACGTACACCGTGCTAACGTGTGCAAACTTTCGCAGCCTGGGACAACGGCGTGCGAGTGTAAGAAGGTTTTTGGTTCCCGCCACATTCGTCGCTCGAGCCTCTTCAAGCGGCAGATCAAAGCGAGTTTCAGCGGCGCAGTGAATGATTTCCGTCAGGCACTCCTGCAATTCGGCGAGTAGGGAAGCCTCTAATCCCAAACAGTGTGCCCTTACATCGCCCACCGCGACAGTTACTCTGGGATGGATATTTTGCTCCGGAATTCTTTCTCGCCGCCGGGTGAGGAGGATGATCCGGCGGTCTGGCCTGGCGGCCAGCAAGCGCTCCAAGACCTCGCTGCCCACCAAGCCGGTCGCGCCGGTCAACAAGAGCACCGGCCGCTGGAATCCCTCAGGCTGCGGTCGCCTGGTTTGTCGGCGAGAAGGTGTATCCACCGCTTAGAGAAACCTTATGGGTCCTCCCTCCGAAAGCCTTTGGCAAAGTGATGCCGAGTCTCTTCTGATGAGGGGTAAATCGCCAGGAAATGGACTCTCCGTTGCGGAGAGCTTCCCGAATCTGTGCTCCCGACCGGGAGCCTGCTTCCGGCCGTCAATGGCCTGGTAAAACAGACACCGCAGTCTCGTCAGACGGAAACATTCCATGGGGACGCAGCTCGCAATTGCCACTCAATACAAAGCTGTGGTCGTCGAGTATTTCCCCTTCCGAACGCAGCACCGCGCGAACGGGCTCCGTGAGTTCGGGGTCCACGCCTAGCGATTCAAGCATTCCCGCGAACTCCGGAAACCTGAGCCGCACGTTGTATTCCGCCCTGGCGCGCCGCTGGGAGTAGTCGAGCACGCCTTGATTGCCCAGCTCCTGCGCGTTTTCGTCCAGTTCAATCGTCAGCGGCCCGGAATTAAATTCCTTGCCTTGCCACTCAACTGGCACGCCCTCTGGAACGCTAGCAGCCAGTTTCGTGATTTGAAAGGTCACCACGTCTTGGTTCATCGAATTCTCCCTGGAAATTTTATCTGTAATCCGGAAGTATAGGCACACGGCGTACCGAAGTCAATCCTTGGCCTGGCGCTTGTTGTAGCACAATAGAAATGTCCCCCTCGGTAGCACAATAGAAATGTCCCCTTGGGTTTGTTGTTTGTAAGTTTGTAAGAGAGAATCGTCGTCGTCGGGGCTGTGGGAATGTGGGAATCGCTTTAGCGATTTCCAAGGGACGGTGGGAAGGGTGGGAAACCGGTCGTTGCGATGCGAACCCTCTTTCGCCGACCCTCTTCGCTGTTCGCCGAGGTTTTCCACGCTTTCCATCCGGCCCGTCATTTCCACAGCCCTGCCTTTTTATGTCGTCGCCGCGCGCTTTTTCGAACGCAGTGACTTACGCCAGGGGTGGTCCGCGGCCGGCTTGGACCGCCGCGGAACCGCTCGTTGTTTCGGCTCTGGGCGCGGCTTCGGCTGCGGCCGGGCGATCTCTTCAAAAGCTACCGCGCGGCCTTCGTAGACCACTTGCAACTCGGCCTCTCGCGCTTGCTGCACGGTGACTCTCGCGCCCGCTCCCAGAGCCTGATTGCGCTGCGGTTTCAACTGCAAAAAACGGTTCTCGAAACGTACCACCAGGTCGTTGGAGACCACCCGCTCGGCCTCCAAGCAAAACACCCACTTCAAGTCCAGGCGCTTCGATAGAGGTTGGTGAAAGTCCGCTCCCGCCGCTGCTTCGCAGGTAAACTTGGCGTTGTGTTCGTCCAGATACTGCTCGTCGAGATAGCGGTTCGCCGCCTCGTAATCGGCAATGCCTTGGAGCCGCATCTTCTTGATCAGGCGGTCTTGATGCGTGCCGTGATGGCGTTCCACGCGGCCCTTCGCTTGCGGCGACGAAGCGGCGATGATACCAATGCCGAGCTTGGCGCACATGCGCCCGAACTGCGTCTGGGGCTCGATGCCTTCGAGCGCTTCGCGCGACGTCGGCTGGCGCTGGTAGACGTTCTTCCAGTCGCAATACAACGCCTTCGGAACGCCGTATTGACGCACCCAGGCTTGGAGCAGATCGGCCGCCGCCCAAGTCGTTTCCTCGCTGGAGAAACGGCACAACGCCCGGCCGGTCGCATCGTCGACGAAGTTCATCATGCAGCCTTTCGGGCCGCGTCCTTCGAGCCAGTCGTGGTGCGAGCCGTCGAGTTGAATCAGCTCGCCGAAGTGCGCTTTGCGCTGCCGCCGCTGGCGATGCGCCTGGCGCTTGCGGCTCCGGCTCCACAGACCCGCGGCGAGCATCCAACGCCGCAAGGTTTCGGGCGGCACTTCGAGACTGTGATCGGCCGCCAGATGTTCCGACGCCAGCGTCGGCCCAAAGCGCTCGTGCGGCTCGCCCGAATAGTTCTCGCGCACCAACTCGAGAACCTGCTCGCGTCGCTTGTCATCGGCTCGGTTCGAAGCGCGCCCGACGTTGCCATGCACGAGAGCTTTGCTCCCCCCCTCGCCGTAACGCTTCTTGAGACGCTTCGCCTGGCGGTAGCTGACGTCCAGCAGCTCGGCCGCCTCGGTCAATTTCAGTTCGCCTCGTTTCACTCGGCTCAGCACTTCGCCGCGCCTCACTTCCTTTGCACTCATCGATGTCCTTTCCAATCTCGGCTCCTCCTTCGGAGCCTCAGATTAGGGGACATTTCTATTGGGTGCTCAAGGGGACATTATCATTGGGTTACAACATCCTTGGCCTGGCGCTTTGCGAACTCGCGTTCAAGCGGAGACGTCGCTTTTTCGCGTGCGCCCGGCTCGTTAATCGCCCAGTCATAGCCGTAAAACCTGACCTTCGGCGTCTTCGTCATGCCGTCGAGGGCCTTGCGGTTCTCGTCGTTCGCATAGCGGCGCACATAATCGAGCAGGGTCTGCTTCGGCCCGCCAGGGCCCTCTGGGTACTCGAAGTCCTTCGTATACCAGTCGTAGATCTTGCTGAGCGTCACTTCGCTCGCGTCAGGACTGATCGTGAAATTGCGCTGCTCGTTGACAAACTGGCGTGTCAGCTGTTCTAAATGCTCTTCCAGGTTCTCCGCGGTGAAAGCTTCTCGTGAAAGAATGGGGCAACTGATCGCGGCACAGACGATGCCAAAGTGCATGCGCGGTTCATTGTACTGCTTGCGGATGATCTTGTGCTCTAAGTGTTGCAGGCTCATCTTGACGCCACCGGCCGTGTGGGTCTTGCGAAAAAAGAAACGGCCGAAAGTGCCGCGGACGTTGCGCGTCGGATACTGGTCCACCACGCCGCGTATGACAAACCCGTTATAGGCGTTCATCCAGTAAGCCAGCTCATGTTCTTTTGTGGGAAACAACTCTGGTCGATTTACTGGGCTCGATTCGCCCAGCATCCGGATATATTCGTCGAGGTCCTTTCTATTGGCTTTAAGGGCGGCGTAGTCGACCTCGCCAATCTCGTTGACGTACGTTTTCAACACCCGATCCCACACAGAATGGTTGAACACGGCAGCCGACAGGGACGTCGATACCAGCAAAGCTAGGCCGAAACTTTGACACAGTCTCACTTGCCTCTATCCTCCACGGTTTAATCGTAGTATTTCAGTTACAGGAACTGTCGGGCTCAGTGCGAACGCGGACATCCAGGTTCGATAGCGTTCGTCAGGAGTACTATGCGGACCGGCCGGTCGGCATGATTCCCCGGTTCTCCAGACCATAGTCCCGGCGTCCGCCTCCGAGCCATCCCGGCGCTGCCAGCAAGGCAGTCTCAATTAGACCGCCTCCGAACCCGCGAGTCAAGCTCACACCACAACGCAGTACTTCGCCGCGATATTTCCGCTCCGTCGGTGTTGCCCAGAGGCCCCCTTGTCCTCAGCAAGGGCATCGCGCGCGTGGTGGCGGTCGGCGCACCGCACCATGTCACCCAGCGGGGCAACAACCGCCAAAAAGTCTTCTTCTCAGCCGCCGGCCGGCGCATCTACTTGTCGCTTCTCGGCAGTCACTGTGGGCGCTGGGAACTCACGCTGCTCGGCTATTGCTTGATGCCGCATCACGTCCATCTGGTGGCTGTGCCCGAACAGTGGCAGTCGCTGGCCAAGGCTATTGGCCGCACCAACTACGACTATGCGGTTTACCTGAACGGACGCCGGCGGCGCAGCGGGCATGTTTGGCAAAATCGTTTCTATTCAACAAGTTTGAGCCGAGATCACCTGGTCGCGGCGCTGCGCTATGTCGATCTGAACCCGCTTCGTGCCCGTCTTGTCGTTGAGGCGGTGAGCTACGAATGGTCGAGTGCGGCGTCCCATCTGAGCGGGAAGGACCCGGCGGGCCGGCTCGATCAGGAGGCTTGGCGTGAGGTGTGTCCTCTCAACGAGAGGGGGGAGGTGTTGGCGGCGGCGGCGCCGGACGAGCAACTCGCCGAGCGGTTGCGCCAGGCGACGCGGACGGGTCGCCCGCTAGGCAGTTGGGAGTTCATCTCGGCGCTCGAAGGGCGTCTGCAGAGAGCGCTGGCGCGGCAAAAACCAGGACCAGCGCCGCCAAAACCCCTCGCTGCCGCTGCAAAAACGAGTTAAGGTGACTGTCCCACAGCGGGCCACAGCGGGCCCCACTACGCGGACAGAGGGCGCACCATCGTGAGCGGCCGCCACGCCGGCCGAGGCCACGACAATCCAAACAGGGACGCGCGAATGACTGGAATCGCTCTAACCGCACAAAACCGGCAAGACCTGCTGGCATTCCTTCGCGCCCTGACCGATACGGAAGTCATTCACGATTCCAGATTCCCCAACCCCTGGTAAGGCGGACCTCGGCCTCTATCTTCCAACGCAATGCGGTCTAGCGCTAGTTCCCATACGCAGGAAGAAAGCTGTGGATCGGCTATTCCAGTCCTAGCCCGACTTTCGCAAAATCGGGCCTCCTTGGCTCAGGCGGCAGGCCTCACGCTTGGGCCGGACACATCCCGAGTCCTAGATGAAAGAAGTGTCGGCATCCAGCGCTCCAGCTCGAAGATCTTGACCGCCTGGCGTTGCTCGGCACTCAAATCCGGCGCCAGCATCACCGTGGCACGGCGACCACGCTGCTTGGTGCTCACCCGCACCAAAGTGGCTTTCACCTCCGCCAGTGTCTTCATCATGCTCAGCGCCGACTGCCGCGTGCCCAGCGCCAAGCAAACCAGGCTGACCAGCGTCAGGCCGATCACGGTGGCGAACGTGTGCAAGCGCAACGAACTGTCGGCCCATTGGTGGGAAGGACCCCAGGGCACGAGTCCTCCCTGCTTGGCCCGGCGGAACAGTTCCTGCACCTTCCACTGGCCCCGGAAAGCGTACACGATTCGGCCGCTGCTCCAGACATGACGGTCGGTGCACAACACGCGCCGGCCCAGACGCCTGCGCTCCAGCCGCCGCCGCCGTGCCGCATCGACATGCCAGTCGAGCGATAGTTGCTTGCCGTTCTGGTTCACCGTGGCCCTCACGAACTCCGCCAGGCGCTCGCGTTGCAGCGTCTTGCGGACCCGCTCCTCGAGTGCCTCGCGCTGGATGCGGCCACTGGCCGCCCGCCGCTCCAGTTGGCGTAGTTCCACCTTGGCCTGGCGTAGCGCCAGCGCGATTCCCCGCTTCTGTCCGCGCAGCAGTTCCTGACTCTCCACCACCACCAGAGTGCGCTCCAGGTCGCCAACCTGGGTCCGCAACCGCGCCGCCCGCAGGCCCAGTTTTTCGCATAGCTCGGACACGGGAATATGCTCCAGCAAGTGTCTCCGCAGGACGGCCACCTTCTCCAGCGAGGTGTAATGCTTGCGCTGTTTCGCCATTTGTTCTCTCCACTAAGAGAACGGCGATGCATTCCATTTCCAGCTGAAGCGGGACACGGGAAGTCGAGGAGCAGTGATGCGAGATGGCCGCGAGGGGTGGTTCGAGGATTCGCTGACGCAACACCGGCTCGCTGCAGCTCGACCGCGCGACGGTCGTCGTCGAGAATGGCAGCCTGTACTTCACCGAACTGATGAAGACGGTCACCCTCGATGGCGCGACGGCCACGCTGCGGCGGGTGCTGCGCGGATGAATCTTATAAGCTTGGCGGATAGGGAGAGGACGCAATGAAAGGGGTAACGGAACAGCAGGTTTTAGAGCGGATGAGGGGAATCTGCCTCGCCTTGCCGGGCACGCAGGAGGTTATCACCCACGGCCACCCGGCGTTCTCGAATAGCAAGGGCATCTACGCGGTTCTCGAAGAATACCGCGGCGAGTTGTCTATCTGCGTGAAGGTCGGCAGGGAGGTGCAGGGAATCTTCCTCGAGGACCGCCGTTTCTACCGAACGCCATACATCGGTAACCAAGGCTGGGTGTCGCTGAAGGTGCACGCCGCGCCGCTGGACTGGGAAGAGATAGGCGAATTGCTTTCCGGCAGCTATCAACTGGTTGGTCCGGCGGCCAAGAGAACCGCGGGCAGATAGAAAACGAGGTCTTGACTGACGGAGCAACGACAGCACGGAGCAACGGAGCAACATAGTGCCTGACACGCTCCAAAAGCTCGACTACCTGACGATGCACCTGCGCGGCTTCGATCGCCGGGGCGCGGCGGCGGCTTTCCATTCGGCCAGCGCGACCGGCGCGAAGATCGCGGCCGGGGCGGCGGTGGGCGGGGTGTTCGGCGGCGAGCTGGGATTTGTTCCGGCCGACACGCCGGTGTCGATCGACATTACGCAGGTGGGCTCGGGGTTTCCGGGCGAGAATTTGGTGGCCACAGTGAGGTTTTGAGGGATGGCAAAAAAAGAGATAGTATAAACGACATGTTTGAGGATTTCTGGACCAATAATTCAGCACTGGTAGCGGTAGCAGCCTTAATTGGCGCTTTCATTGGGTTTGTCCCTCGGGAGCTTTGGCGACGGTTCCGGGGAAGGATGGTTACGCTGCGGTGGTCAGTACAGCACTATCGTATAGCTGCCTCGGGAGTCGACGACCGATTTGGAAAGGTTGAAGTTCTCTATAACGGGCAGTCAGTCGGGAACGTCCAAGGTTGCATTCTGGAACTCGAGAACGAAAGCAGCACAGATTTGACTGATGTCGAACTCAATCTGGCATACGCGGACGGAACTGGCATATTGACTGGTGAAGGCGCAATCGTGGGGAGCAATCAACTGCTTCCTCTAGCCCAAAAGTATGTCGACGTGTTGCGTCGAGTGTGGGCCCTCCCTGAGAAGCAACGTCAGCAAGCTCCCGACTACCACTACTGCACACAAAGACGAGACTTCCGGATTCCTGTGTTGAACCGAGGGGCTAGGGCGAAGTTCATGTTCGTAGTTTCCTCACCGTCCCTCGCGTCTCCCGCGCTTGGCGTGTCATGCGACCACCCGGGAGTGAGGTTGCGCAATCGACCATTACAAGTGATGTGGTGGGGTGAATCCCAAGAGCGGGCTACTTACATCGGATTTGTGGAGGCAGCGCTCTTCGCTGGGGTTGCAGGGGTGACGATCGTCAGCCCTTTATGGGCGTGCTTATTAGGTTTCGTACTTGGTGTGGTTGGTATTGTCTTCGGGACGTTGTCACTGAAGTTGAACCGGTTTCTGCGCCGCATCTTCTGATAAATGCCTGACACGCTCCAAAAGCTCGACTACCTGACGATGCACCTGCGCGGGTTCGACCGCCGGGGCGCGGCGGGTGTTAGCGCGCTTTGTAGGTCTTCGAGAAGTTGTTGCGGCTGTTTGTGATCGTGTAGGCGCCGTCTTCCCCGACCGACGCCTTGATCCAGTGGCCTTTGCAATCCTCGGTCTCTTCAAGGTTCGCGATCATCTTTTCGTCTGTGTTGTGAGCGTCGTCTGCTTGCAGGGCGCGGTGTAGCTGCCAGATGTCCTCCAAGCCCGGAGATTTCGAAATCGTCTCGAAAGCCTTCGGAGCGCCTCCTTTTCGCGGCCCGTTGTTCATAACCGCAACGCGAGGTCTTGTCGCCCACAGGTGCTGCGGCGCTCCCGAATTGGCCAGCCCGTGATGGGTTACCTGATAGAGATCAATCTCCCCGAGCAGGTTTTCGGGACAGCCCAGCGTATGCTCCACATTCCAAGTCAGGTCGCCAATATCAAGAAACTCGAATCCTCCGCGGCTCACGATGAAACCGACGCTCTTGCCGTTCTCTCCCTTGTCCTCGTCCATCAGCTTGGCGCCGTCGCAGAGCGGGTTGGGGCCGGAGGGCTTCAGGGGCTTGTCCAAAACGCGGCTGTGCGCGGTGACAAACGTCAAACTAGCGCCCGACAGCGGCAGTTTGTCGCCGGGCTTAGCTTGCATGCGCTTTCCCTCAGCTACCGACAGGTAGCTTTGCCACAGTTCCTTTCCGTTTGGCCGATCTTGCTCCACACTGTCGCCGTGGTCGACGAACTTACCAATCGGCACCTCCGCCGCGAGCTGGGGCAAGCCGCCGACGTGGTCACGATGGAAATGCGAGGTGATGAAGTAGTCGATTTTGCTCGCTTTGGCCTGCCCGTTGAGAACGCTCTTGATGCGCTTCATGTCGCGCCCTTCGAACCCCGGCCAGCCGGCGTCCATCAACACGGTGTCGCCTCCGGGGGTGACGATCAGGGTAGCCGCCCCTCCCTCCACGTCAATCCAGTAAATGTCGAGCGTATCGGCGCCGAAAACGCTAGCGGGCAACAGCGCTAACAAGAAGACCAGAAACCTCATAGCATGTACCTCCGTGCGGAAAAATAAGCGATTGGCGGCGCCGCGGCGCTTTCCACGCGGAAAGGAGACTCCCACGCGCTGCCGCTCCAAATCGCCTTTCAGTATAGCTCTGTTTGAGCAGGGCCGGCTTCGCGTAGTGAGGGAAATCTTCATGCTGCGTGCGAGGTGGCGGGAGCTGCAAACGGAGCCACGGACAGGGCTAAACGCCATGCTGTTCACTTAGGGATCGTCAGAAATCGCTCCTTCGCGCGCAACCGGAACGTCCCCATCGAGTGGGCCGAGAAAGGTGTCCGCAAGGAAGACTACACCCGACCTGCCCTACGGCGCATGGAGCGCCAGAATCGCTTCGGCGTCTACTTCATCCTCAAGAGCATGGAAGTCGGCAGCAGCTTTCGCTCGGCGACGCCGCGGTATCCCACCGACGATCCCGACTACCGCATCTTGAGGCGGCAGCGTTGCCGTTTCACGCACTACTACTTCTACATCCGCGACGAAACACTGGGACCACTGCTGGTGTGCGTGGCGTCCTTCCTGCCTTTCCACAGCAAACGGTCCTGCAGAAGATCGAGCAAGGCCATCATGTGTTGCACGCCTACTCCAAAAGCGCGGCGCTGCGCAGGTATCAGAAGTGGGCCACCTTTCTGCGTGTCGAGGTGCTGAGCAACCGCTTCAAGGACTTCCAGCTCAACAAGGGGTTGGAGAACCTCGAGGCGGTGCGGCAGAAACTGGCGGCGGTCACGGATCGCTTCGCGGCCTTCGAGGCAGAGTCGCTACACACACCGGTCGACTTCCCTCTGTTCCAGCGCCTGGCCTTGCCCATCGTCTGTGGCCGCAGCCGGGTTCCCGGATCAAGATTCACGACCGCCGCCTGATGCGGTTGATGGAAGTGCTGTTGCACGCCGGCACTCAGATCACGGGCTGGCGCAGCCGCCAGATGCACCAGGCGGTATTGAGCGCATGCGGCCTCAGCGCCGCAGCCTACACACTGGGACAGTTACGCTACGACCTGCGCAAGCTGAAAGCCCACGGGTTGGTCGAGCGTCTGGACCGCAGTTACAGCTACCGCCTCACCCAGAAGGGAGTTCGCGTCGCGGTAATGTTCCTGCTGTTTCACAAACGACTCTGCGGGCCCCTGGCCGGCAGCCTCTTCGCCCGAAAACCCCCGTCCTTCTCACTCTCACCGCTGCCGACCAAAATCGCCGCAGCTTACCGCAAAGCCGACGCCTCGATCCAGCACCTGGTCGAAGTGCTGGCCGCCTGAAATCTGCGAACAAAATCCCCAGAGTCGCCGGGCTAGAATCTAACCGCCCCCGTTACAGTCACTTGCTAACCCCAGTCTGCCCCTTGGACCAAGGATCCGGTGCGACTACGGCAGCCCGAGTCCGCACTCAGCGCATCTGCCGGTGAGCGCGTGCCAATGGAGGTCGTCATCCTCTACTGCCTTCCCGGGCCCTGGCGCGCAAACTGTATCCGAACCAGGAGGCTGAGCAGAGACGCTGGATGATGCTTCACCAGGACATGCTGGATGAGGGGAAGATCGAGAATCTCGTGTCCGCTCTCGGTTCCATCGAGACCTGCCGCGTCGCGAGCGCCGAAGAGATTCGAACCAAGCCGGCATACTTTGAAAGGCATGCCGCGCGTATGCGCTACCCTGAGTTCCGCCGGCAACATTTGTTCGTGGGCTCGGGTGTGATCGAGGCAGGATGCAAGACCGTCATCGGCTCTCGCTGCAAGCAGTCGGGCATGTTCTGGACCGTTCGCGGGGCGAACGCTATTCTGGCCTTGCGCTGCTGTCAATTCGATGGCCGGTTTGAGGACTACTGGGAGGCGCGCCGGGCTTGACTTCCACTTCTACGTCGCACACCCCAATCAGGAGGGTTAATAAAATCTGGCGGAGAGGGGAGGATTCGAACCCCCGGTAGAGCTTTAAACCCTACGACGGTTTAGCAAACCGCTGCTTTCGACCTCTCAGCCACCTCTCCGCGGTGCGATTCGGGGTCGCGGGCATTCCTGCTGTTTGCATCCTTAATTTAGCACAATGTCTGTTCGGGGACTTGCGGACGATCCGGCCATGCGCGGCCGCCGCGCGTGTGCCGATCCCGTAGCGCGGGGCTCGAAGAGACCCGCGGCTTTGTCCTTGCCGGGTGGAGCCGGCGCGCAGGCCGCACGTCTAAAAGCCGCAGGTCTCTTCGAGCCCCGCCCTACGGTTTCTGAAAGACAGTTTCCCGCCACGCCCAAGCTCCCCCGCATACCAACCAACCATGACCACAGTCACCGCCGCGCTCATTCAACGTCAGGGACGCATTCTCATCTGCCGTCGCCGGGCCGATCAAGATCACCCCGGCAAATGGGAGTTCCCGGGAGGAAAACTCGAGTCCGGCGAGACACCGGAAACCTGTTTGCGCCGCGAACTAGCCGAGGAACTGCGCATCGAAGCCGTGATCGGCAACGAGATTACGCGCTATCGGTTCCAATACCCGGGCCGCAAGCAGATGCAACTGGTTTTCTTTGTGGTTTCTGAATACCAGGGCGAACCCCGCTACAGCCAGTTTGCCGAAGTGCGCTGGGTGCCGGTGGGCCACATGCCGTCTTTCGATTTTCTGGAGGGTGATGTGGAGTTTGTGAAGGCTCTCGCGACGGGCGCCTTCGACCTGTCAGGCTCGGAGACGAAGTAGCCTCCGCCGAATCCGCGGCCACCTCCACTGTAATAATGAAGACCTATGGATCGACGCATCTCAGCGGCTAAAAGCGTTCACGGCACTGTACGGCTGCCGGGCGACAAGTCCATTTCACACCGCTACGCCATGCTGGCAGCCGTGGCCGAGGGACGCACCGAGATCGACAATTATTCCAGTGGCGCCGACTGCGGCTCGACGCTTGACTGCTTGCGGGCAATGGGCGTGCCGATAGACCGTTCCGGCAATCGTGTAGTGATCGAAGGAGTGAGCCCCGGCGGGCTTTCCGAGCCCCGCCAACCCCTTGACGCCGGAAACTCCGGATCGACCATCCGAATGCTTGCGGGGATCCTGACCGGGCAGTCTTTTGAATGCGAGATCGGCGGTGATGAATCGCTCTCCCGGCGTCCGATGGCACGGATTATCGCTCCCTTGGAACAAATGGGAGCCTCGATCGGGGCGCAAGACGGGGGACGTCCTCCGCTGAAAATCCAGGGCGGGAATTTGCGGCCCATCGAGTACCACCTGCCCGTGGCCAGCGCACAGGTGAAAACAGCGGTTCTGTTTGCCGGAATGTTCGCCAACGGGAGAACAACCGTTCATGAACCGCTCCCTACGCGCAACCACTCCGAAATCGCTCTTCGAAAGTTTGGGGCGGACCTGCAAGTGGATGGGCTGTCGATTAGCATCGCTGGAGGGACGCGCCTGAGAGGGCAGCGGCTTCGCGTGCCGGGGGATCTCTCCTCGGCGGCGTTTTTTATCGCAGCCGCCTTGTTGCTGCCCGGGTCGCACGTCACCCTCGAAGGCGTGGGCTTGAATCCGACGCGGACGGCCTTGCTCGATGTCCTGCGCGGCATGGGAGCCGATCTGAAGATCGCGCGCGGCTCGGCTTCGGGCGGCGAGCCGGCGGGCGATATTGAAGTGCGCTCCGCGGCCGGCGGAACCGAGCCCCCTCTCGCCGGAGGCGTGATCGAAGGCGCCACCACGGCCGGGGTGATCGATGAAATACCCATGCTCGCCGTACTGGGAGCGGCCAGCCGGCGGGGGCTGACTATCCGCGACGCGGCCGAGCTGCGAGTCAAAGAGACGGACCGCATCACGACGGTCGCCGGCAACCTTCGACGGATGGGAATCGAAGTTGAAGTTTACGACGATGGAATGAAGATCGCCGGACGCCAGCGTTTTCGCGCCGCGAAACTCGACTCCTTCGGCGACCACCGCATCGCCATGGCTTTCGCGGTCGCCGCTTTGCGCGCGGATGGGCCATCGGTGATCCAAAACGCAGAAGCCGCTTCGGTGTCTTTCCCTGAGTTCTATGACTTGTTGGATGAGATCACCGGAAGTTAGGATTGCGCGTATGGCTTACGAGTCGGCCGCCTCTCCGTTGGGCCCGACGATCGTGATTTGGTGGAAGCCCTCCTCCAAGGTGGGCCGGTCCATCGCTTGGGCCATCACTCGCATCACATCCTCGGGAACCCGCCGGTTGCGCCCGGCGTTCCGGTTGATACAGATTTCGAGCGGTACATCGAAAAACAGCGCCTCGATTCGGCAATTGTGCCGCTGCCCGATTTCAATGAAGTCACGGCGGTGCGACGCCAGCAGGTTTGTCGCGTCGATGCAGGTAACTGGGCGGCCCATCCGAAGGCGCAGTTCCAGAAGAAATCTTAGGGCCTGAAAAATGTCCTCCTGATAACCTTGCTCGTCAACGTCGTCGGCTAATAAGACGCGCAGATCATCACTTGATATCGGCTGGACGGAGTGCTTCCGGAACCAGGCCGACTTTCCGGCCCCGGGGAGACCGATGGCGATCACGACGCGTTGCGGCGCCGGCGGCTCTGGTTGAGGCCCCGCCGGTTGAGGTTCGGCTTGTTGAGGCTCGGCCTGCTGTTCAGGCAGTGGCTGTCCTGGCGTCGAGCCCGAATCACCCTGCCCGCCGGAAATCACGCTCACACGATAAACTTTTCCGCGGCAAGCAGCCGCCCGGCAATCCGCCGCCGCAATGCGATGGTGTCGACCGGCTCGGCGCGAGTCAGCTTGTGCACCCCCGCCAGGTTTTTCTGAAGAGCGGAACCCTCGCCACAAGCATTCATGACCAGGCTGGCCCGTTGCTGAATTGCAGCCAGCGCGTCGTGGAACAGAACTGTCACCATCTCGGCGGCCTGCTCGCCCCGTCCATTCGCTTGGAGCTTTTCGGCTCTCAGCATAGCGGATTCGGCAGCGAACACCGCCGTCACCATGTCGCTGACCGCCGCGGTCACTTCTTGTTCGGACTCAAGCTTGTTTCCAAACCGCTGATGGGCAACACCGGCGCTGAGCAACGTGGCCTTCTTCGCCCTTGAAAGCGCATCCCTCGCCGGCGACACTTCCTCGCCGGCGGACCCGCCACCGGCCGCAAGCTCATCTACGACACCCTGCACGGCGGACATCAAATCCAGCCGCCCTTGAGCCACCCTCTTCAAGAGCATGCCCGTCGTGAGCAAACGGTTGATTTCGTTCGTTCCTTCGAAAATGCGGTTGATGCGGGAATCGCGGTAGGCCCGCTCGACCATGTAGTCCTGATGAAAACCGTACCCTCCATGGATCTGCACCCCTTCGTCCACGATATAGTCGAGCGCCTCGGAGCAATAGACCTTCGCCATCGCGCACTCGACGGCATACTCTTCCACCGCTTTCAATGCGGTCTGAGCGGCGTCCTCGTCATCCCAAGAAAAACCCGCCAGCCGCGAATCGATCATTCCGGAGATGCGGTAGGCCATCGATTCCGCGGCAAATAGTAGGATCGCCATCTCGGCGATCTTGTGCTGGATCAATCCGAACTCGGCAATGGACCGCCCGAAAGCCTTGCGCTGCTTGGCGTAGCGGATCGACTCGGCGAGCACGTCCTTGCCGCCGCCAACGCAGGCGAGAGCGAGCTTGAGGCGGCCGAGGTTCAGAATGTTGAAAGCGATGATATGACCGCGGCCGACTTCACCCAGCAAGTTCTCCACCGGGACCGCGGCGTTTTCGAGAACTAGCGGAGTCGTCGAACTGCCCCGGATGCCCATCTTGTGCTCTTCCGCGCCGGCCTTGACGCCGGGCATGCCGCGCTCGACCAGGAAGGCGCTGAACTTCTCACCGCCGACTTTGGCGAAAACCGTATAGAGATCCGCCCAGCCGCCATTGGAAATCCACATCTTCTCGCCGTTGAGAATGTAGTGGCTGCCGTCGGGAGACAGCTCGGCGCGGGTGCGGGCCGACAGCGCGTCGCTTCCAGCGTGCGCCTCGCTCAGGCAGTAAGCCGCCACTCGTTTGCCGCTGACCATGGCGGGCAGGTATCGTTGCTTTTGCTCATGCGTGCCAAAGAAAACCAGCGGCAAGGAGCCGATACCGCAGTGAGCGCCGTACGTTGTCGAGAAAGAACCATAGCGGCCAATCTGCTCGCAGATAATCATCTGCGTCGTCAGGTCCAGTTCCAGCCCGTCGTATTTCTCAGGGACAAGAACGCCCAGGAACCCCAGCTCCGCCGCCTTCTTGAGCAAACCGAGCATCAGAGCGGAGTCTTTCTGCTCGCACTGCTCGGCAACGGGAAGGACTTCGTCGGTCATAAATCGTTCGGCGGTCGCCGCAACCTGCCGCTGCTCTTCGGTGAAGTCCTCGGGCGTGAAAACATCGGCCGGCTTGCGGTCCTCAATGAGGAAGCTGCCACCCGCCGGAGAGCCGACAGTTGGGATTGCTGGAGACGTAAGCGTTGCCATGATCAGCTCCTACCTAACGCGGACGAGCCGCAGCCAACGAGGGGAGCGTGGCCGCTGTCGGATGAGGCGCGTCGAAGCGGCCAACCCCTCCCTGACGGTCGGGGCTCCAAATCTGGTTGCCGAATTTTCTGCCACGCGTCGCGCGTTTTCTCGGTCGTTTGCCGTTTTCAAATCCTTTCGAAGATTCCTGCCGCGCCCTGGCCGCCGCCGACGCACATCGTGACCATCCCGTAGCGGACCTGGCGGCGCTCCATCTCGTTCAAAATTGTCGCGGTGAGCTTCGCCCCTGTTGCTCCCAGCGGGTGACCGAGAGCAACCGCACCGCCGTTCACGTTGGTGATCTCCGGGTTCAGGCCTGCTTCTTTCATGACCGCGAGGGCCTGTCCGGCAAAAGCCTCGTTCAGCTCGATCAGGCCGATATCATCCAGGCTGAGCCCGGCCAGATCGAGGGCCTTCGGGATCGCGACGACGGGACCGATACCCATGATCTCGGGCGGAACCCCGCCGGCCGCGAAGCTCACGAAGCGCGCCTTCGGCTTCAAGCCCAGCTCTTTTGCCTTGCTTTCCGCCATCACCAGAGCAACCGCGGAGCCATCACTCGTCTGCGAAGAATTACCCGCGGTTACCGTGCCACTTGCATGAAAAACCGGCTTGAGCGCTGCCAGTTTTTCGATATTCGTGTCCGCGCGAACACCCTCGTCCTTATCGAAGCGAAGTTTGTGAGTCTTGACCGTACCGTTGTCGGCATAGACGAACTCGACGTCAAGCGGAACGAGCTCATCGTCGAAGTTCCCAGCTTCTTGCGCCGCCAGAGCCTTCTTGTGACTGCCGTAGGAGAACTCGTCCTGCTGCTGCCGCGAAATGCCGTACTTCTTGACCACGTTTTCGGCGGTCAGTCCCATGCTGATGTAGACCTGCGGCATGGTTTCCATCAAGGCCGGGTTGGGGGCCGGCTTATGGCCGCCCCTCGGAATCAAGCTCATCGATTCGGCGCCTCCGGCGATGATCACCCGCGCTCCGCCGCCACGAATACGTTCGGCGGCCAGGGCGATCGACTGCAGCCCCGAGCTGCAGAAACGGTTGACGGTCATCCCAGCAACCGTATCGGGCAGCCCCGCGCGGAGCGCCACGATGCGCGCCATGTTGGCCCCCTGCTCGGCTTCGGGAATGGCGCAGCCGAGGATCACGTCGTCGATCTCCTGGGTGTCCAATTGCGGAGCGCTCTCGAGAAGAGCACCGATGACCTTAGCGGCCATGTCGTCTGGACGTGTCGTCCGCAAAGTGCCTCGCGGCGCTTTCCCTACAGCGGTTCTGAGGGCATTGACAATCACAGCGTCTTCCATCGTGGTTTTCCTTTCCGTCTCCGCGGGCCGTGGCAAGACGCTTCGACCCTGGTCAGATTCTACCGCATCCCCGACTGGGCAACTGATTACTTTGCATATCCCACACAGCGCCTCCACTTGCGGGACTCCGCGCGAGCGGCGGCCGGTTTCAGAGACTTTCGCGCCGTGACGGCCCAGACACGAATTCCGTTGGGCGTCGCTGCTTCGCGAGAGCGGTTCGTCATTGCTTCGTGGCGATGGACTGGGAAGATGCCTATCCGAGAGCTTCGGCAAGAGGGCAGCGGTGTCCCAATAGCGGTTACCCGCACCTAGACTAGCTGCAGGCTGGCAAGTCCTTTAAGTGTGTTAAGGCCGGTCACTGGCCTTAATGGCGGCGACGGTTTTGTTCAGACGCTTTTTAGACGTGATGAGCGATCTGGTTGCGACGACGACTCCGAGCAGCGCAGCGAACAGGGCGCCCCACAGAATGGACTTGACCCACCCAGGAGACGCAACGGTCCCGAGGGCAATGGAAGTAGAGAGAATTGTGGAGAGACAGAACCATAAAAGGCCTGTATTAAAGGATCGCGCAGCAGAATCGGACTGAATTGATTCGAGTTCCGCGTCATGGACGACATAGGCATTCCAAGCAGGAGCCCAAACCTCCGTCTGAACGATTAGGGAAGGTGAGATTACATCGATCTCGGGAGGTTCAGCAGCGGGTTGGTCTCTGGCGGTCACGTTGGCAGAGATTATAGCCAAAGTGAGGAGCGGATATCGGAGCAGGGCTAGGGATGGGCGGGCAAAGAGAAAGCGCTGACACTGCAAAGCACGAAGGCTGAGTATGTCAGCTCGGTTATAGGGTGTCCAAAAATGATCGATTCAGTCAGCCCCTGTAGTGACGACAGTTTCCTCCTCGGGTGTCTTGGTATCCTCAGGGACGGCTTCTTTGGAATCCGCGAGAGCAGAGGTTCTTGCTGCCCAAAGGGGAAAAACAATCTGCCGGAGCCGGCCATTTTTCTCAATCAATAGAGTAGCGTCGCCCGAGGAGGTTTCCTCCAGGACCCAGTGGAGGAGACCAAGAGCATGACGTATCAGCTCAGCTCTACTGGGAACCCCAGTGAGCCGCTGGAGCTCATCCAGTTCTTGAACTGCGTCTTCCGTGAAGTCGAACTGAAGGCGCTTTTTTGTAGTTACATGACTCATTTACTCTCCTTTAAAATGAGGGAAAACGCAAATGCTGAGGCACCTAATATATCGTAGCGCGGAGAGTCAACATTAAAGTTCTCTCTTGAAAATTCACGCTGAGCGTAATGCGTATTACGTTAAGGGCGCACTTTCATTCTTGTTGGTGCGATTGAACTCAATCTGATAGAATTTGTCTACAGTCAGCGCCTGAGAAATCGTCGCAGACGCGCAACTGCATTAGGATTCCCTCCTGAAAACGCGCTGAGCATGAAGCGCATTTTCATTCCCGTTGGTGCGATCGAACTCAATCAAATAGCACCTGTCTACAGCCAGCGCCTGAGAAATCGTCGCAGATGCGCAACTGCAGCTCGGGGCACGTTTGGACCAACTATCAAGGTGCACAATCTGTCCACTAGCCGGTCTGGAATCTGCACTGTACAATACTTGATTGACCTAAAGGATTTGACTACTTCTATATCATCATCATCATCATCGTTGGGTTCAGAGAGGTGCATGTGGAAGCGATCGTCTTTCAAGGTTTTTCCTCCTACCGCGGGGTTGGCGAATGTGTAAAGTCATCATGTAGTTCCTCCTCCTGTTTCTCTCGTGCATATTTACTGTACCCTATGTGTAGTGTTTTGTCAATACCAAAATGAGTATTTTATGAGTGTTTGTCGGACGGTAGGTTCTTCGGAAGTTTGGCAGTCGCAGGCTGCAACCGGCGCGGACTGGCCGAGCGGGGGGGAAGTCAGATGGCCCCAATTGCAGACGACTGTTCCTGGACCCCTCCACTCCGGCGGCAGTGATCGTGTTCGAAAACCGCGAACCCGGGTGGCGGCGCTGATGCGAAGATAGTAACGTAAGGAGAGTTGTGGGATACCGCAACGGCCGGCTGCCGCTCTTTGTGACCGCGTAGCCCCTTTTAGCCATGAGAATCAAGACTGTTTTTCTCGCCATCCTGCCGTTAGCTGTTGCGGTGCTCGCGGCGATCCCGGGATCGGCTGATGTTGTGATCCTTGAAGAGATTATCGCCAAGGTGAACGGCGACATCGTCCTGCGCTCGGAATACGACGCCAGCATCCGAGAGCTGCGCGCGGAGATCGACCGCGACAAGCAGCTCGCCGATGAGCAGAAAGCCCAGCAATTGAAACAACGGGAACCCAACAGTCTGCGTAATTTGATCGACAATCGCTTGCTGATACAGCGCGCCAAGGATCTCAACATCAACGTAGAGGCGCAGGTGCTGCGGCAGCGGGACGAAATCATGCGGCAGTACAAGATCAAGACGATCGACGAGTTCGAAAACTGGATTATGGAGGAAACCGGCCAACCTGCCGAGGACCTATTGGACCGCATGCGCAACAACTTTCTCTCGCAATCGGTCATGGGGCAAGAGGTCGGATCGAGAATCGTTATTCCTCGTACGGATATCGAGGCCTACTACGAAGAGCACAAAGAGGAGTTCGTGCGCTCCGAGGGCATTCATCTTCTGGAAATCTTCATTTCGACCGAGGCCAAGACCGGGGCGGAACTCGAAGCGGCAAAGAAGAAAGCCGCGGATGTTCATAAGCGCGTGCAGAGAGGCGAACCTTTCCGGGAAATGGCGAAGCGGCACTCCGAAAACGAGCAAACGGCGGCTGCGGGAGGCGACATTGGAATTTGGCAGCGCGGGCAACTTCGCAAAGAAATCGAAGATGTGGTTTTCGCGGCCAACAAGGGCTTCATCTCGGATCTGATCGAGAGCGGCAACGGCTTACTGATTCTGCGGGTCGAAGACAAGTTCCGCGAAGGACAGGCGACCCTCGAGGAAGCTCAAGAAGAGATTCGTAACCAGCTCGCGGGCCCGAAATTCGAGCCCGCCGTTCGTGAGTACATGACCAAGCTGCGCCAGGACGCCTATATCGAGATTCGTCCCGGGTATATGGATACGGCGGCCGCGGCGGGCAAGGACACCTCGTGGAGCGACCCGGCTAAACTTATGCCCGTGACGACAACGCGGGAAGAGGTGCTGAGGAAAAAGAAGAAGCGCCGCTTGCTTTGGGTGATTCCGCTTCCCGGCGGCGGCGACAAGGACAAGGATAAGAAGAAGGAGAAAGAAGCGGACGACTAGTGTTTCGTTCACCCTGCTCGCCGCAGGCAATCTCCGGCCCCAGGCGCCGATTTCGTGAACGGTGAGCCCAGAACCGCCGGCGCGGCGCCACCCGCAAGTCAATCATGCCCGCCAAGACACGCTTTGTCAACGATCTCCAGCCGAACGAGACCGTCACTGACTTTTTCTTGGTGCGGACGAAGGACGTGCGGCTAAAGAAGTCGGGCGAACCCTACCTGGCACTCAATCTCTCGGACAAGACCGGACGGCTTGACGCCAAAATGTGGGACGACATAGAGGGTGTGGTCAACACCTTCGAGCAGTCGGACTTCGTCAAGGTCAACGGTTTCGTCCAGATCTATCGCCTCAAGCCGCAGATAACAATTCAGCGGCTGCGCCGGGCTGATGAATCCGAGATTGAGCTGGCGGATTATTTGCCGCACACCGAGAGGAACATCGATGAGATGTTCAGTGAGTTGCGGGCGGTCGTCGAAGGGTTTGGAAATCCCCACTTGAAGGCGCTGCTCAACGCTTTTCTCGATGATGAAGAGATTGCCTCGCGGCTGAAGGTTGCGCCGGCGGCCAAGACGCTCCATCACGCTTTCGTCGGCGGGTTGCTCGAGCACATCATGTCCTTGCTCAACCTGGCGCGGCTGGCCGCTTCGAACTATCCCTTCATCGATGTGGAGCTGCTGCAAACGGGCGTCGTCCTTCATGATTTGGGCAAGATTTACGAGCTGAGCTACGAGCGCACCTTCGAATATACGGACGAGGGGCAGTTGCTCGGCCACATCTCGATCATGTTGCGGCTGGTGGACAGGAAATGCAGCGCCTTTGATGGTTTCCCGCCCAAGCTCAAGACGCTGCTGGAACATATGATCCTGAGTCATCACGGCAAATACGAGTTCGGCTCGCCGAAGCTGCCCTCGTTCCCCGAAGCTTTATTGCTGCACTATCTGGACGATATGGATTCGAAGCTCGAAAGCATGCGGGCATCGGTCGGCGCGGACCAGAACGATAGGGATTGGACTCCCTACAACCGGTCGCTCGAAAGGGCGTTGCTGAAAAAGGACCGCTTTCTGGACGGCCCGGGGGCAGCCTCCGCGGAGGATGGCAAAGGCAAACCCGGGGCCTCATCGGGCAAGTCGGGCGCCTCAGCGGCCAAGTCCGGCCGGCCGTCAAATACGGCGGGCAGCAAGCCGGCCAAGGCGCCTCGTTCGCCACAGCCGCCGTCCTTGTTTGGAGAGCGGCTCCAGTCGGCTCTTAAGGAAGAGCCCAAGGGGAAGTAAAGTTCCTCGATCGCCTGCTTGCGAGGTGCGCCTCGTGGCGCAAGCTCTCAGCTTGCCGCGCCGGCACTCTTGCCGGCGCTCGGCTGTGTTCACGCTCGACGTGGACCATTCGTCGTGAGTTAATATTTGGGTCAACCCTGAGTGCTTGATGATCGCTTCTGTCCCCGGCTCCAAACCCGAAAAACTCCTGCCTCCCCTCGAACTCGAGGCCATGAAGTCTTTGTGGGCCTTGAAAGAAGGCACCGTGGCCCAGGTCCAGCAGCGGATGCACCCCACGCGGTCCTTGGCCTATACGACGGTGATGACCTTGCTTGATCGCCTCACCAAGAAGGGCGCGGTCTCCCGCGGGAAGCAAAGCCGCAGCTATGTCTACAAGCCCGTCCTGCGGCGCCAAGACGCACTCGAGCTGGCCCTGGACCGCCTCGTTCATGACTTTTTCGACGATTCACGCCAAGACCTGCGGGCACACCTGGAGAATGGACCGCGGCCTGCAACCCGCGATCGTCCCGTGGCTGAAGACAAGCCGCTGGACTCGGTGCTGCTGTGAGCTTCCCTGGGCGCTCGCGTCCGCGCCCGATCCGTTGCGGGCCATGACCGCTTGTAATATCGGCAGCTCGTAACATCGACGCCAAGCCACGTGCTGCGGGTGTTTCAAGACGCGCTTGCAGACAACCATGAACTCATAAGGACGGATTAAGTACGGGTGATTTGCCTCCTCGAGAGGGGTTGGCGCTACCATGTATCGGTACCGGAGGTTCTGAGGTTCTCATGATGCCGCGGCGAAACGGGCGCGCTCTGATCGTTCTTGTATTGCTCATGTTGTGGGCGGGGTGCGGGACAGGCCCCCCGCCCGACGAGCGCCCCAACTTGCTGTTCATCCTCATGGACGATGTGCGCTGGGATGACCTCGGTTATACCGGGCACCCGTTCGTTCAAACGCCTCACATCGACCGGATCGCGCGCGAGGGAGTGCAGTTTCGTAATTCATTCGCGGCCACGCCGCTTTGCTCGCCCAACCGGGCGAGCATTCTCACGGGCCAGTACGCCCACGTCCACGGCATCATCGACAATGTCGACCGCAGCGCGCAGAGTCATCAATTGATCACATTTCCAAAGCTTCTTCATGACTCCGGCTACGAAACGGCCTTCATCGGCAAGTGGCACATGGGCATCGACGATTCGCGGCGTCCGGGCTTCGACTATTGGCTCAGCATTAAAGGACAGGGCTACTACGTCGACCCTGAGGTCAACGACAACGGCGAAACCAAGAAGATCCCCGGTTATGCCACCGACGTCTTTTCCGAGCGTGCCGTGGAGTTCATCTCTCAACAGCATGAGAAGCCGTTCCTGCTCTACCTCTCTCACAAGGCGGTCCATCCGAACATCTTCCAATACGCCGACGGCAGCATCTCTCCGATTCCGGCCGACGGGGGTTTCTTGCCCGCCGAGAGGCACAAAGATCTTTACGCCGGCCAGGAGGTTCCGCGCCGTCCCAACACCAAGAGCTACGCGGAAGGAAAACCGGCGCTGCGACGCAAGATCGAGGGCTTGCCCGACCTCGGACCCGCTACCGGGACGCCGGATCACATCATCCTCAACCGGCTGCGCATGGTCACCGCGGCGGACGAAGGCATCGGCCGGATACTCGAAACTCTCGAGAGCAGCGGACAGCTCGACAACACCGTGATCGTTTTCACGGCAGACCACGGCTACTTCTATGGCGAGCACGGGCTGAACAAGGAGCGGCGCCTGGCTTACGAAGAAATCGCCCGTACGCCGCTGGCGGTTCGCTACCCGAAATTAGTTGAGGCGGGGCGAACCGTCGATGCTTTCGCGCTGAGCATCGACCTGGCGCCAACTCTTTTGGAGTTAGGCGGCGCCGCGATCCCCCCGCACATCCAGGGGCATTCGCTCGTACCGTTTCTCAAGGGTCAGCCGCCGCCGGGCTGGCGAAAATCCGTCCTGATCGAATACTTTTCCGACAAGGTTTGGCCACGGCTCGTGACCATGGGTTATCAGGCCGTGCGCACCGAGCGCTGGAAATATATCCACTATACCGATCTCGAAAATATGGACGAACTCTACGATCTCGATCACGATCCTTACGAGATGAAGAACTTGATCGACGACCCCGCCGCGGCGGGCGACCTGAGCGCGGCGAAGGAGGAACTGCAGCGGCTGCTGGACGAGGCGGAGTGGAGAGAAGTTCGGTGATTGGGTCCAACGCAGGTAAGATTCCCCGGCCAGACGTATGGTTCACTTAGTGCCTTTGAGCCGCGAAGCGGCGCAGGATCGTAGCCCAAGGGTGGAGCGTAGCGGAACCCTGGGTCGGAAACCCACCGAGCGAAAAGCCCCGCAAGGGGCGCAGGAAAACAAACCTATGATTCCGCTGATGATCGGGTTGCGCCGAATGAAGAACATCAACTTGAACAACGCAAGTCAGCCCCTAAACCTCTCACTGAACAGTATTGCGGGCTAGCAGCCCGTGGCAAATTGTGCTCGGGCGAAAATGGGGGACTGCCACCGATTTCCGTTTGCCGAACTACTTTGTTTCCCACACCAGTGCGTGCGGAAATCGGTTGGCTGTCCCCTTTTTTCGCGCAGCCGGACTTGCACCACGGGCTGATAGGGTGGACGGGATGGAGACGCGACGGGATGAGGGAGCGCGGACTCCCGTCCGCGCCTCTGTCCGGCCATCTGAAATTTACTGCTACGGCCCGCAGCGTTCGACGGCACAAACCTAGCGCCGCCTTCTGCCGGGTGCGATCCGCTCGAGCAGCTCCTCCTGGCTTACAACTGACGACTGCAATTCGAGCATGTCTTCGGTCCCGGCGGCCAGGAAGCTTGCTTCGATCCAGTCACGGGGGAATGCTGCATTCACGTTGTGCAAAAGCGTTTTGTGCCCCGCCAGCAGCACAGAGGCTCCCCGGAAATCTCCCGCTTTGCGAAGGTGCGGGATAAACAGTTTGTTTTCGAATTCCGAATCGCTAGCGGCGTCGAACTGATCGAGATCGGCAATCAAGCGAATGCCGTCGTCCGCCAGCGCCCGGGCGAACAACGACCAGACGCCGCCTTCGCCCATGCCGACCAGGTTGATTTGGCGGACGTTGAACCGCGTGCGGAAGTAGGTGATCGCGGTGAGAACGTCCTGGACTCGGTTGGCGGCGTCGGTGCGGTTGAAGGTCGTAAAGTGCTTTTCCGCGGACCCGCCTGCCCCGGCGATATCACGAGAGTCGCGTGCGCGCGCCGTCTGAAAGACATCGACCGCGGCAACCGAGCCCCCGCGTTCGAGCAGCGCCCGCACCATCCCGTCGAGGCTTTCCGATGAGCTGAGCGTCCAGGCCGTTCCCTCGGGATGCACGATCAAGGTAGGCGCGACCGACACGCGGGCGCGGCGGGGACGCAACAGCACCGCCGGAATGCGGTCGCCCTCCTTGCGCCGACCGATCACCAGAACTTCTCCATTGCGGAGCGTATCGGTCAAGTCCGACGCTAGTTCGTTGCCGTCCGGCAAGCGCGCGGCGATCGAAAGCGAAAGCGACTTGCGGAATACCTCGCGGGCCTTTTGCAATGAGGCGTTATCGCGAGGGCGAAGCGATTCAATCCAGGCGCCGGCCTCGCGGATTCGGCCCTCGATAAAGCTTTCGGCGTCTTTGGGAGTTTCCGGAGCCGGCCTTCCCCAGAAGCTCAGCAGGCTTCCGAGCTGCTCAACGCCGAAACTCTTTTCCTTGAAATGAGAAGCGTCGTTGTCGCCGAGGATCTTCTTGCCAAAGAAGGCATAGACCGCTTCGCGGCTGTGCTGGTGGTAGTTGTGCGGCGAGTCGAACTGGGTTTGCTCGACTTCGTCTTCCGCGCCGTAGAGCTTGTAAATCGACTTGACGGCCGGGTACTCCACGCTGGGAGTGTTCTTGGTCCAGTCGCCGGTCGCCGAAATCATCATCATGGGGCGCGGCGCCATCATCGCTCCAATTTCCATGTTGTTCGCGTTTAGCCGAAGGTTGGGCGCGTTCTCGCAGTAGTCGCCGCCCTGCATGATCGAAGAGATCATATTGACAGGCGCTGAATACTTGATCCGATCGTCGACGGCGGTCAACAAGAAAACCTGGGTTCCGCCTCCGGAGGCGCCCGTGGCTCCGAGCCTTTCCGGGTCGACGCCGGGCAGCGAGGCGAGAAAGTCCACGGCGCGAATGCTGTTCCACAACTGAGTGCCCAGAATGCCGACGCCCCACATGTGGGCTTTCTTTCCCCAGGGGACGTGGTGCGGAATCCGCGGGGCCGTGTCGTTGTAGCCAATCATGTCGTAGGTGAAGGCGACATAGCCCTGGCGCGCCAGGCTGATCCCGCGGCCGGGAATCGAATTGAGGGGTTGATTCTCCAAGCGCCCGTAGCGCCAGTGTCCGTGGGGGTTAACGACGCCCGGCAGCTGGCCGGACTTGCCGACGGGCCGGTAGAGGTTGCCTCCCAGAAAGAATCCCGGATAGGTTTCCAGGATCACCTTCTCGATGCTATAGTCTTCGTGCTCGATTTTGCCGAAGACCTGGGCGTTGAGCGGCGTCTTCTGCGGCAGCGGCAACAGGCCGGCGCTAAAAAGAATCTCTTCGCGCAGGGCCGCGGCCCGCTCCTTCCAGCGGCGCAAGTTGCGATACTCGGGCATCTCGAACTTGGTGTCGGTGTGGCGGATCACAACGTTGCGCTGGTCGCGGTCGGGGATCTGCCCGGCCGGGAGAGCCGCCGCAACAACGAGCGCGGCCAGAAGGATGTACAGGCGTTTCATGGGATAGATTCTATCTCACCGGCGCGCCCGTGTCGCGGCGACTGGCGGCGGTCGAAGACACCGAGCACCAAGAGGGTTCTTGGTCTCCCGCCGCGGTGCATAGTCGTTGCAGTAAAGTGACGGCTTCTGCAGTTTTCGTTGCTATTAGGTCGCCCCGAACGTCTCATCTTCAAGCCGGAGGTCCTTACGCTCACTCTGTGTCGTAAGGATTGACGCCGGGGGGGTGGGGGCACCTTCTCACTGCGGATGATGTTATAGTGGAACAAAAGGCGAATACGGTGGCTGAGGAAGACTTGTGCGGATCTGGCTCAGTTCAGGAGGCAGGGATGATCCAATCGACAAGATCACGGCAGGAGGACAGGGATGAGCTTTCAGTATCGGCATTACGATTTAGGCCATCGAAAAACTGGCGAGGTCGTCGAAGTGACGCTCTCCGGCAATGCGGCAAACGTACGCCTGATGGATAGCTCAAACTTCCATAGCTTCCGAAGTGGCCGTCAGCACCGCTGACATGGCGGCCGTGCGACAACGTCGCCCGTCAATCTTCTAATTCCTCATTCCGGTCACTGGCACGTGACGGTCGACATGATGGGGCTTCGCGGCACGGTGCGTACGAGCGTCCGAACGCTTCCCAGTCCTCTGCCGACCATCCAAGAAAAACCGCTGTCATCCATGCCGTCTCTCGTCCACAACGAACCTCCTCAAATCGATGCCGGGAAAGACGACGGACGGCGCTTTGACGTTTTCATTTCACATGCGTCAGACGACAAGGAAGCCGTTGTTGGGCCTCTTGCAAATGCCCTCAAGAGTTATGGCCTGGAAGTTTGGTACGACGAATTCGAGCTGCGCATTCGCTCCAGCTTACGACAGACCATTGATGCGGGAATCGCGCGAAGCAGGTTTGGTGTCGTCGTGCTGTCAAAGGCATTTTTCCGGAAGGGTTGGCCGCGCTACGAACTCGACGGCCTTGTCACTCGGGCCGTGACCGGAGAGCAGGTCCTCCTTCCTGTGTGGCACAACGTTTCGAAGCGGGAAGTCATGGACTACAGCGCCTCGCTCGCCGACAAGCTTGCACGAAGCACAGCCACGCACACCGTGGAGGAAATCGCGGAAGAGGTTGCGCACGTCATCAAAGGGGATGGAGTTCGCAATCTTGTTCACTCGGCTTCCTCTAGCTGACGGACTCCTTCCGACAACACGAATAATTGTTCAACAGGCCAGCACAGCACTCCAGAGGCGTGCGGTGCAACGGCGGTGTTTCGGGGTTGGGGGGCGCTCAACGCACATTGAGTGCAATCCAGTCGTGGAACTCCTCGACCCGCTGAAAGATCGCATCGGGCGCCAAAGCGTTGAGCATCTTGAAGTTCGCCGTGGTGGCCCAGGCAGCCGCCAGCGAGGTCATCCCCAACTGACGGGATGACTCGATATCGGGCCGCGCGTCGCCAAGGGACGCTACTTCGTTTGGCGCCAGCCCCCAGGAATCGAGGACGCGCCGCATGGCATCGGGCTTCACTCCGCCGTTTGGCGAGCCCGCCTGGACCGGCTCGAAGACCCCGTCCAAGCCCAACTCTTGCAGCGAGATGGCCGCACTTCGCGGGCCTTTGCCGGTGACGATCGCCAACCGGACGTCTCGTTGCCGAAGCGTGTCGATGGCCGCGCGCATACCGGGAAACGGCTCAGGACACAGCGAGTGCAAACGCTGATAGGCGGCCAAGTACTGCTCCAGCCGCCGCTCCCAATCGTGGGGGATCAACCCCTGCAGGATTCCTTCTTCCGCGGGCCCGAACATGGCCCGGACTTCTTGGTCGGTGTAATCGCGGCCAAGGGCGTCTTGGAACACTTCCCTAAATGCCGCGAAGCAAACCGGCAGCGTGTCGGCAATCGTACCGTCGAGATCGAAGATGATACCGCGGAGGGGCATGGGCGCTAGCTAGTGCAGCTCGCCAATAATACCGCAACTCAATCGGTCCCGGCTTTTTGGGGTAAGCCCGCTGAAAACGGGCTGCCAGCCGGGGTTCGTATGGTCCGCCCACCAAGCCGTAAAACGACTGGCCTAGGAACACCAAGCCGCGTGAACGCGGCTCAAATGGTGCGCGTCACCATGCCCATTTGGACCCCAAGGGTCTCTTCTACACCCCTAACAGGCAAGGAAGCGACTTAGGATAAGTTGAAGTCTGGTTGGCGCACTGTACTACCAATTTCATTGAACCCAACGGGCCAGAAGCCGTTGCAGGGCTTGGCTGGCTTGCCTAGCCGAACTCGGCTCGCTACCATATCTAGTAGCAGGGAGGCATCGGCTCATGACCCGAAGAGAAGCCATCCTTTCGATTCCAGGCATTGTCCTAGCGCGGAGATTCGCGTATGGAACCCCGCTCCCGAATCGTCCCAAACTCGAGGGCACACTGCGGCTGGGCGCCCGAAGCCGCATCGAAGAACCGCCGGGCAGCGGCAAGTTATGGGTCCAGAAGGCGACGCTGGATTGGAAGGTATCCGAGTCGGCCATTATCATCTGTGACATGTGGGACGACCATTGGTGCAAATCCGCGGCGCGGCGGGTCGGAGAAATGGCGGTGCGGATGAACCAAGTGGTCAAAGCGGCGCGGCCGCTCGGAGTGATGATCATTCACGCGCCGAGTGCGACGATTGATTTTTACGCGGACACACCCTACCGTCGGCGAATGCTCGGAGCGCCGCGTGCCGAACCGCCCGTTCCCATCCAAAGCTGGTGCAATCTGGAACCGGACAAGGAACATCGCCTGCCGATCGACGACTCCGACGGAGGCTGCGATGACGCCAACCCGGCGGAATCGCACCGGGCCTGGAGCCGCCAGCACGCGACGATCGAAATCAGCGGACACGACGGCGTCACCGACCAAGGTCAGGAAGTCTATAACTTCTGCCGGCAAGAGGGCATAACCAACCTGGCGATGATGGGTGTCCACACCAACATGTGCGTGCTGGGCCGATCGTTTGGGATTCGGCAAATGACCAAGCTTGGGATGAATGTCGTGCTCGTGCGCGACCTCACCGATGCGATGTATGACCCGCGTGACGAGCCTTACGTCAGTCACAAGAGAGGCACCGAACTCGTCATCGAGCATGTCGAACGTCACTGGTGCCCTTCGGTTCTCAGTGATGACTTGACCGCGATCGTGCCGGGGTCGAGCAGCCAAGTATCGTCTTCCGCAGCGTAAGATTCGGTGGCCGACCCCTACGTCGCCGCGTTTCGCCCGGCGATCCTGCCGCTGGTAAAGGCCCAGCCAATGTGCAGGCCGTGGCTCCAAAGGACGAGGCCTCCCATGCCGTTCGAGCCCGCGGCGAAGAGACCGGGAATCACATTGCCTTGTTCATCGAGCGCGGCGCAATTTTCGTTGATCCGAACGCCGCCTTCGGTGGTAACGATCCAGCTCTTGACAGGCCCCAGCGCGTGGAAAGGAGAATTTTCGACGCCCGGCCCGAATGACGCTCGTCCAAATGGATCGGGGTCTATTCCCTCGGCGGCCTGGTTGTAATCGTTGATCGTTGCTTTGAAGGTCGCCGAATCAACTCCAATGGACTCGGCGAGTTCTTCCACAGTCGCAGCCTCGTGGTACAAATCCGGGCGAAGACGCTGGTAGTCCTCCACATAGGCGTACCCGATCTTCGGCGCAGTGGAGATGAAGTTCGGCCAAGACGAAAAGGTCTCGGCCACGGTTCGGTCGAAGACAATGTATGCGGTCTTCTCGTTCTGGCGGGGGATCGCCGACTCGGGGGCGCCGGTCTCATCGACAAACCGGCGCCCGTGGCGGTTGACGAGCACCGCGCCATGGCCGTACAGACTGTTTTCCGGGTGCTGCCAGGTAACGAGCAGGTTCGCGACTTTTTCGCGAATCTTCTGGTCTCCCTGGAGATCCCACTCAGCGATCGCCTTCGTGGCGGATTCGGGTTCGGCAGGCAATAGTTGCGCGAACGGTTCACGTTGTGGCGGGATGAAACGGATTTCGGGACCGTAGACCAAATCCATATTGATCAGCGCTGCCCCAACCTCGCTAGCCAGGCGGTGTCCGTCTCCCGTGGCGGTTGGGTTGATTCCTTCGACGGCGGCGATTTCGGGGGAGACGAACTCTTTCTTGAGGGCGTCCCCGCTGGAGTAATCACCGGCCGCCAGCACGATGCCTCGCCGCACCTTCAAGTGGATGATCTCGCCATCGGAACCTCGGGCTTCGAGACCGGCTATCGGGCCGTCACGTTCTCGAAAGAGCCGGGTAACTTCGTGACCAGCCAAGATCTCGACGCCCTGCTCGAGAGCACGGCGGTGGCAAACGGCGATATACATCTTGGCGTTGGGAACCACGTTGTGCATGCGCGGAACGCGGTTGGGCGGCTCGGGATTCGGGCCGCTGAATTCGAGACCAAGTCCCCGCAACCATTCGAAGCTCTCCGCCAAGCGTTGCGTGAAGAACGCTCGTAAAGGGACGTTGTTTTTCGACTCGTGCTGGGGTGCGAACCTTGCCAGGTCTTCTTCGTGCCAAGCCGGGTCGTCTTCAACACCCGCCTCTTGCTGGAGCGAGGTTCCAGACGCGGTAAATGATCCGACGGCGATGCCGGTTGTTCCGCCGAGATGAGGCCGCTTTTCAAGCAGGACGACAGCGGCGCCCTGGCCCGATGCCTCGAGGGCGGCAGCCAGACCTGAGCCACCTCCTCCGACCACGGCTACGTCGGTTTCTTGATGCCAGTGAGTGGGCCAGTGAGCGGGCCAATGAGCAGGAATTCCGCGGGACATGGAGCTTTAGTCTAGTCGAGCCGGGGCGCGCCGCGAATGCCGACGGCACGGTTTAGTTCAATCACCAGCTCTAAACCCACCGGCTTTCAGGCGGTCAGCTTCAAGCGAGGGTTCTCAACAGAGCCGCGCCCGCAAGGGTGCGGTCCAGTCTGGCAGTGACCGCATTCCGATGGCGGCCCCGACACACGGACTCCCCTCGACCGCACCCTTGCGGGCGCGGCTCTGTTTCGGCCAAGCCGCGCTTCAGGCGACTTTCAGTCGCACACGAACCTGCTGGCTTTCAGCCAGCAGTTGTTCAGCACGGCCTGCCCAGTCTTGCCCAAAAACCAGCGGTGCGGCGAGGACCCATTTGATATAGTCAAGAGCCGGTTTTTGGGGCGCCCAAAGTGCCGGAACCTTCCTGGGACTGGGACTGGGACTGGGCCGAAAGAAATGGCTGATGCGAGCACATCTCCGCACGGGCCGATTCGTCACGGGCCTTACCCGGAGCTGACGTGGCCGGCGGTCTTGGTTGGCTACGCTCTGGGGTCGATCATCTGCATTTCGATCGGCTACGCCTCGCTGATTCTCGGCTTCTCGATCGAGGGCTCGGAGCTGGCGGCGATCTTGGGCTGGGGTGTGCTGCGCGGGGCGCTGCGGCGCACCAGCATCGTCGAGAACAACATCAACCAGACGCTGGCCTCCTCGGTGAACGGCGCCTCGGCGGGCATGATGTTTACCGTTCCGGCGTTGTTCATTCTGAATCGCCAGTATCCCGGCGTCAGCGAGTTCAGCGCCGCCTTGATGGTTCTGGCCTGCATCTCGGGCGGGCTGATCGGGCTGGCGTTCGTCATTCCGCTGCGCAAGCAGATGATCGATTTCAACCGCCTGGCCTACCCTGGCGGAATCGCCGTGGCGGCCATTCTGAAATCGCCAGGAGCCGGTTTGCGCAAGGCGATGTTTCTGCTGGGCGGCGCGGCGGTTTCTGGCGTTGTTCACGTAATGGTTTTACAGTTCGCCGGGTCGGAGGACTTCCCGCTGGGCGCGCTGATGGGCTGGCCGGCGTTCCTGAACCTGACGTTCTACTTGTCGCTGCTCACCGTTGGCGTGGGATTTCTTTCCGGACGCGGCGGATTGGTCTTCGGACTCGGCGGTTTCCTGTGCTACTGGTTGCTTTCGCCGCTGCTGATCCATTTCGGCGCGCCGGACGTGCAGGCTTTGGCCGCTTCAGCCGGCGCCGCGGTTCCCAATGCCTTTCGCGGTGCGCTGTTTCGCCCGCTGGGGATCGGAATCCTGATCGGTGCGGCGATTGGCGGCATCGTCGCGGCGCTGCCGCTCATGGCAAGCGCGATTCGTTCCATGCAGGATGCCGCGAAGGAGAAAACGGGCGCCGCCGGGGCCACATCCGATGAACTGCCGATTAGGTTGCTCTACGGCATGATCGGCGCCGGCGGGCTGGTGCTCATGGCCATGGCGTTTCTGTCGGCTCCGAGCATGACGCTGGGGCGCGCGGCGGCCATGGCGGGGCTTGGGACAGCATGGATCTGGGTCGCGGGCGTGATCGTTTCCGAGTGTCTGGGGCGGACCAACTGGAATCCTCTTTCTGGAATGACACTGATTGCGGTGACGATCTTGATGTTCATTGGCAGCGGGATGGCGGACACCGAGCTAATCGTCAGCGGCATTATTGTCGGCGCGGCGATCTGTGTTGCGATCGCGCAAGCGGGCGACATGATGCTGGACCTCAAGTCCGGTTACTTGGTGGGCGCTAGTCCGAAAAAGCAACAGATTGCCCAGATGCTCGCGACCTGGTTGGGGCCGATTCTCGTAATGGGCTTGATTTACATCCTCCACAGTTCCTATGGGATGGGAAGTAGCCGCTTGCCGGCTCCCCAGGCCACCGCGCTTGCCGGTGTGATTGAAGGAATCCTTGGAGGCGATGTTCCGGCGTTTCGGTATGCGGCCGGCGCGGGCTTGGGGGCGATCCTCTCTTTCAGCGGGCTGGGAGGTATCGGCGTCTTGATCGGCCTGGGGTTCTACATGCCCTTCAACATCGTGCTGACGTATACGATTGGATGCGGTTTGCGCATCTTGATTGATCGCGTCAAGGGACAAGAGTTTGTGGAGAACATTGGCATTCCCGTTGCTGCGGGCCTGATCGTCGGTGAAGCGCTGGTCGGGGTAGGAACGGCCATGGCGCAGGTTTTCGGAGCACTGTGATGGGAGCGGCTGTGATGAGAGCGTCAGCGATGAGAGCGGCGTGGAGGGCAGTGGCTCATGACGCGTTAGCGGCTTTCCGGCGCAAAAAGCGTGGCGCCGCTATTCGGGGACTGTCACCAATTTTCGCGCACGACAAAACTCCAAACTTGAGCGCTGAACCTGCAGCGCGAATATTGGCTGACTGTCCCCAGAGCAACGAACTTGCATCTTTGTACCGGAAAGTCGCTATCAGCCCGTGGTGCAAGTGGGTTCGGCGAAAAATGGGGACTGCCACCGATTTTCGTGACTCGTACGCACCGTGTTTTCAATCAAAGTGGACACGAAAATCGGTGGCTGTACCCGACTTTTCGTGCGCACTGCACTTCTGCCACGGGCTGCGATGACCGGAAAGTCGCCATGACCGGAAAGTCGCCATGACCGGAAAGTCGCCATGAATAGACCTGCCGCGGAACGACATCTCCGGAGGAGGGAAGGATGACCGGCAACAAGCGCCTGGGACACCTGCTAATGTGGGCGGGCTTCGTGGCATCCGCCTTCGTTGCGACCAGCCGCACCGGCAACGTAGACTGGCTGGCCTACTCCCTCACAGCCGCCGTGGGAGTTGTTGGAGTCGTTCTGTTGCGCCTGAAAGATCGGGGCGGCGCGGACTCCCAGCAGCAGGCGCATGAGACAGTCGAGCACCTGGCGGGCGTACTCCAGCAACTGGCCGAAAAGCTATCGCAACTCAGGGCTGAAAGGGAAACGCTGGATGTCTATGACGTGCGGCATCGCATTGACGGGGATCTCGCGGCAAACTTGCGCGCCTTCGCTGATCAAAGAGAAACGATCAGCAAGGCCTACAGCCTCCAGCTTTACGCCGAAGTCATGAACCGGTTTGCTGCGGGAGAACGCAATATCAACCGCGCCTGGTCCGCTTCGGCGGACGGATATATCGACGAAGTGTGGGTTTGTCTGGAGCGGGCGGAGTCGTTAATAGCGGAGGGATTGCAAACACTGCGAGGCAGGTAAGCGTTCCCAACAGCGGCATTCTTGCAGATTGAATAGGCTTGGCCCCGGACTCACGTCCCGGTCGCGCGGTCAGCGTCCCGGCGCTGCTTGACGCCTTTCGCCTAAAAATCGGGACATCCTCAAACTTCCTGTTGAGAAAACACCACTCTCGCCAGCAAGCCTAGCGGCTAGAAGTTGTGACCCTGTCCGGCAAACTCCTTCCTCACTGGCTCCGGGCATCGGTCTGCGTGAGGGCTGCAACAACCGCGCTGTGGCCTCGCTCCGAAGCTACCATGAGCGCCGTTTTCCCATCGTGTGTTTTCGCATCTACCACTGCGCCATAACCCAGAAGCATGTTCACGATCTTCGTGTGACCCTGCCGAGCAGCCGCGAAAAGCGGCGTCCAACCGTCGACGTCTTTCGCGTTCACATCGGCCCCCGCAGCAAGCAGGAAGTTGACAGCCACGCCTTGGCCATAAAGAGAAGCCGCGAAAAGGGCCGTCCGATCTCGGTTTGCCTTTGCGTCCACTTCGGCTCCAACCGCTAGCAGCGCCTTGATAACGGGCACCTTACCGCCTTCAGCAGCTATATGGATCGCGGTCCCGCCGTCGCTTCTTCTTCTTGCATTCAAATCGGCATCTGCGGCCAGTAGAGAGCTCACCACCTCCGCGTGACCACGCAGTGAGGCGAAGGAGAGCGGCGTCAAACTGTTCGGTCCCTTCGCATTCACATCAGCACCAGCAGCCAGTAAGGCACGGACCACTTCCGTATGACCGTTTCGTGATGCTAGATGGAGGGCAGTGTCGCCATGATTGTTTCTTGCGGTTACGTCGGTTCCAGAGGAAATTATTCGGGCTACCGCATCCAGATCGCCGACTTCAGCTGCTTCATAGAGAGATGAGCTTTGTCTTGTCGTTATCATCCTGTGCTCACGCAACACGTGTCGGATTGGCTGCATGCAGAAGGGATCAAGTCCGACGGTATACAGGCGCTTGAGGTCCTCAAGCACTTCTGATGGTAGAGTTTCGCTAGCTATCCGCAAACCCTCGCACATCTCACTGCCCTCGTTAGTATGCTGCTTCCCACGAATATGCCTCTTGACTACTTCGAACGCAGAGACTGTGCCGATGGCGCCCAGCGCTCGGGCTGCGTTAAGGTTGCTGGGGTAGTTATCACGTGCGATCACCTCCCTCAGTTTGGGCACCGCTCTATCGCCGATTCGCGCGAAATCCTTGTAGGCCTCGTCTGCTTCAATTGAGTCTGGAATTCCACGGCTCAAACCTCCATCCAACCACGCCTCGATTGCGCCGTCACGCCGGATTCCGTGGATTGCGAGCTCTACAAGAACACTTCCCGCGAAGTAATCGGCGGTACGTATATATCCGCAGGGGCTCTTCGGCCAAGTGATCGTTGAGCGGAGAATCGTCTTGTCCTTGGTCATGAGAATGACAGTTCCGCTGATTCTCCTTATCTCATTGACCAACTCATTGGAGCGAACGTAGCGCACTTGGCAGCCAGTTTTGAAATACTTGGCATTAATAGAAAGTACAGGAGTATCCGCAGTGTTGGAGAGCGCGAAACCAGCATTTCGAAGGGCTTTCGCCATTGATTCTTGGAGGGCCAACGATTCTTTTTGGGCTGTGTCGAGAGAGTCGTTCTTCTGCCCTTCATCGATCGCGATTACCGGATTGACTTTCTGTACGAGGGGAGCACTGCCCTTGTCTTGCTCGGAGATCGCAAGCTGGGAAGCGCTACAAAAACAAACGGTGCAGTAACAAACTACGGCGACAGACTGAATGGTAGGCTTCATCAACCGTTCAACTCCTGGAAAATATCTGGTGCCTGCCACGAAGAATATCACAGCCGGTGTCCCTCTTGATTCGAAAAGCGAGAAACTGGAAAAATAGGGGAAAACAGGGGGGGAACAGGGACGGGGAAACAGGGACAGGGGAACAGATCGGGGACAGCTCCCGAACCTCGAACAGATCGGAACAGATCGGGGACAGCTCCCGAACCTCGGCGTTAGGCCCCGGCCGACCGCGATTTCGGTGGCGGGCCGGGCGGTTTGCGCCGCAGCGATCGTCCTGCCTGCTGCTCCAGTTCCGCCACAAAATGGTCATCTCCAAACGGATTTCCGGAACGAGTCGCCCCCCGAATTTCGTCTGTTAGGTCCGCTCCGTCGGCCAGCGCCTCTCCCCAATCGTTCGCGGAACAAATTTCGCTCCAGTCCCCGAAATCAAGTGTTCCCGATGGGTCCGCTCCCTCGGCATGGGCCCGCGCGCTCGACCACGGGTACTCCTCAGCCTGCCCGGCCAGTCCGGCGCGAACCGGGTTCAAGTCCACCTACAGCAGCGCTCGCACCAGGTGCGTCCGGCCTAAAGGACACGAATAAAAGCGGTTCTGCCACAAATGCCCCGTCCTCTCGTAACGCCGGTTGAAGTGCTGAGCGTAGCGCGAGTGGCACTGTCCAAGGGCGAGAGCAAGCGAATTGGGCCGCTCGGGAATCGCGACCAGATGGACGTGATTCGTCATCAGACAATAGCCGAGCAGCGTGACGCGGTGGCGCCGCGAACGTTCGCGCGGAGTTTCGAGATAGAAGCGCCGGTCGTCGTCGAGCAGGAAGACATCCTGGCGGTTGTTGCCCCGTTGGGTGATGTGATGCGGCACGCCCGCCGCCACCACCCGGGCCATCCGAGCCATTCGGTTCGCGGTGAGAATTGCTATTTTCGCACAGTTCGCGCTCCATGAACCGAGGTTCGGGAGCTGTCCCCGATCATCCCCGATCATCCCAAAGGGGCTTAGCTACGTAAGTGATTGAATTGACGTAACATAACGTCCTTTATGTTATACCAATGACAGAGAGTGTCAAGGGCGAACCAGAGCGCCGATTACCACGATCAGTAATCGGTTTCACGGTCGGGCTTGACTTCCAGGAGTCCCAAGCCTCATTGGAGGTGCTGCTCCATACGTCATTGCCCGCCAGCACCATTCCACGGGTCCAAATTGAAATCGCCGGGTCCACCAGGCACTGGCCAGTGCCTGCAACGGGAGAAGTGCCAGGACGATGAGCACACCAGTCGTCGGTTTGAGACGACCGAATAACCCAAAGCCCCAGCTGTAGATGACAGCGGAAGCCACAAGGCCTGTAAAAAGGTAGTTCGTGAGAGCTAGGCGACCGACGGGAGCTAAAGGCGACAGCACTCGTCTCCAAGAGTCTTGATCGATTATGAGCGTGATGGCGGCCACGTAGCACAACCCCGTTGCAGGTTCAGTTAAAGGCCACCCGAAACTGCTGAGGAGCGAATGCGTCAGGGAATCAGTCTCCGCCGCAAAGGCCCAGTCCGACAACATCTTAATGGTTTTCCCGATGACAACGGTGCCCACGAGCCATGGCAAGGCGGAGCGAGCCAGAGCCCGCCGAGTCGCCCAGTCACGCAACACTCCGAGCCGACCTACGTACAGCCCAAGAACAAGTAGCGCCAGAATACCGAAGTCTCGGACACGCCGTTCCCAACTCATCAAATACGAGCCAAGACGATCCAGGCTAGCCGCAGCGATATCGGTGAACGTCCCCTCCCGGAAGATTCGACGACGTTCTTCCCAGTCGGTTTCGTACGTATCACTGGGCTCAGAAGCGCTGACTCGCGGCTCGCTCAAGCGCTCCTGAAACTCTCTTTTGAGAGGCCCGTAGGCGTTCGCAACCGCGAAAAGCAAGATGATCCAGATCAGAAGCGTACGCGGACGTCGCCGCTGCAGAACCAAAAGCAGGAGGCCGAATACGGCATAGTAGAGCAGGATTACAACATCTAGTCCACACGCTGTGGCTAACGAGGCGATAACCAGCAGCCCCAACGAACGGCGCAGGTAGAGTGATGTGAACGACACGCTGCGCATCCGAGCCCTCTCAAGCTGAAGGTAGAACCCAATCCCGAACAGAAATGAGAAAATCGTGACGAAATGGCCACTCGCGAACAGTTCGATGAGGTCCATCACGGTCTGGTCCGCAAACCCGAGCGGCTCCGCCAGGTAGATGTGCCCCCCTCGCAGGTCCAACGTCATGTTGACGGCGAACATCCCAAATATGGCGAAGCCTCGCAGGACATCAAGGAGTTGAATGCGCTCACCTGTGGGGGTCGGAATCAAAACGATTCTGCCTCGTGCCTATCGGATGGTCGGCTCCAAGACGGGTAAAAACCGTCGCAGACTCGGAACCGATGGGCCTACCGTGTCGGTCCGATTCTACCTCTTCGCAGATAGGTGTCGCGAACAAACGATGTCACTCGCTATCGGTCGGCACCCGACCCAAATGCTTGATTTGGGGCCGGCTTCCGGCCCGTCCAGCGAGCTGCTGAGTGGCCTCAGGAGAGGGCAGATCGGGGACAGCTCCCGAACCTCGGGCAGATCCGGGCAGATCGGGGACAGCTCCCGAACCTCGGCGTTAGGCCCCGGCGGACCGCGATTTCGGCGGCGGGCCGGGCGGTTTGCGCCGCAGCGACCGTCCTGCCCGCTGCTCCAGTTCCGCCACGAAATGGTCATCTCCGAACGGATTTCCGGAACGAGTCGCCGCCCGAATCTCATCTGTTGCGTCCGCTCCGCTGGCCAGCGCCTCGCCCCAATCGTTCGCGGAACAAATTTCGCTCCAGCTCCCGAAATCAATTGTTCCCGATGGGTCCCCTCCCTCGGCATGGGCCCGCGCGCTCGACCACGGGTACTTTTCGGCTTGCCCGACCAGTCCGGCGCGAACCGGGTTCAAGTCCACCTACAGCAGCGCCCGAACCAGGTGAGTCCGGCCTAAAGGGCACGAATAAAAGCGGTTTTGCCACAAATGCCCTGTCCGCCCGCAGCGCCGGTTGAAGCGCTGAGCGTAGCGCGAGTGACATTGGCCCAGGGCGCGACCAAGCGAATCGGGCCGCTCGGGAATCGCCACCAGATGGATGTGATTCGTCATCAGACAATAGCCGAGCAGCGTGACGCGGTGGCGCCGCGAACGTTCGCGCAGAGTTTCGAGATAGAAGCGCCGGTCGTCATCGAGCAGGAAGACATCCTGGCGGTTGTTGCCCCGTTGCGTGATGTGATGCGGCACGCCCGCCGCCACCACCCGGGCCATTCGGTTCGCGGTGAGAATTGCTATTTTCGCACAGTTCGCGCTCGCTGAGCCGAGGTTCGGGAGCTGTCCCCGATCGTCCCATTTGGTTCGCGGTGAGAATCGCTATTTTCGCACAGTTCGCGCTCGATGAGCCGAGGTTCGGGAGCTGTCCCCGATCGTCCCCCCGATCGTCCCCGTCCCCGATCGTCCCACCGATCGTCCCAAACGATCGGCGCTAAGCCACCACGGGCACTTTTTCGTCAAAATGGGCACATTTTAGCCGTTTGGGTTTCGCCCCAAAGATGTTGCACGGTGCAACCTTTGCCGATGCATCGGGCGGCTGTGCTTTCGTACCGGGTGGGTGTCAAGGTGTTGCCCCTGAAAGCGTCACAAGGGGACTACGAACTTTTCCGTCGAGCTCTCTAGCGCCCAGCAAACCAAAGAAAAAGAATCGTCCCGAGACCGAAGAGAAACGGAAACCAGAAATCAAGGAAGCTCTGAAACCCATATCGTGGAATCGGCACGACGTTCGGTCGCCCCATTGGTGTCACCCTTTGGCCTAGCCGGGCCAACCTTGCAGAGCGAGATCTCAACAACCAAGTGTAGAACCGCGTGGCCCTGGGCACTGCTTGCATAAAGGCGGGCCGAAACATCGCAGGCGTCTTAAGTTTGAGAAATACAAATTCCCATCCGTAACGCGGGTCGTTCATAGCGCCGTAGGGGACAACCTCGTCCTGCCCGCTTGGCACCGGGTATTGTTCCCCTCCATACACCAGGTGAACGTAGTCTTTGCGCACAAACGTCAAGAACTCTACGAGGAAATATGTCATTACGCCTATCAGCAGCCAAGATATCTTGGACTGGTCGATCCCACCATCACCGAACTTCATCCCAAGCGCAGTAAGTTCCGTTGGCTTGAAGCCGTTTGCGTAAGCCAAACCTACAACACAAGCAAGAAGCAATGCCCGGCGCACCTTCCTGGTGGCGTCACTCAAGTAATCTGAAGGCAGTTCATCGCCGGTCTTCCCGGCTGAATATCTGGCAGAAGACACTCTGCCGTGAAGAACTGGTGATCCTTGACCCATTACCCAATTCTAGTACCGAACGACCGAACGTCACATTTCGGCGAGCCGCTTCCTTGGGCTGATGGCGGCTGATGGGGACAGTCACCGGGTTTTATTGTCAACTTTTGCGGAATCGCCCGCGGCAGCCGCGAGCCGCGAACTCCCCACCCAACCGCCGAACCGGCTACCGACACGCCACTTTGGCCCCAAAACACCGCCCCCCCCCAGAACCGCAAATCACCCCAACTCAGTCACGGATAAATTGAAAATATAGTCCCTTTGTTTTCAACAGGATTACCCACCGCCCGCAAGGAATCCCCATATCGACTTGTTATCCTAAAAGCGACAAAACCAACAATGACTCAGTTGCAACTTAAAGGAGAGGACAACCATTCCACGACCTCGCCGGGACCCAAAAGCCAGAAAGCCTCTCACAGACTCTCAAATACTCTCATTGAAAAAAGTCACCCCTTATGAATGAACAACTTACAACCGTGCGGAACAAGACCATTGAAGCTCTTTTGCTAACGAATACGATCGATAGAGCGGCAAAGAGAGCAAATGTGAGTGAAGGCCGATTCGGAAATCGCGGCGGGCGAATAACCCGGAAGATGCCCCCCTTCCTCGGCGTAGCGGCCGATGCCGGACCCCAGCCAGCCCGCACCCGGTGGATGGAACCGCTTCGTCGTCCGGGTTGAGGACATCGCGGCGACCGTAGCTGCTCTGAGGGAAGCAGGCGCGAACTTCCGCAACGAGATCATCTCTGGCCCGGGTGGGCAGCAGATCCTCGTGGAGGACCCGTCCGGTAACGCTATCGAAGTCTTCCAGCCGGGCTAGTCGTCAGCCCGGCTCCAGAGCCTTGGCCATGCGGCGCCTGAGATTGTCGCGCGGACGGCCGACTCGATCAAGGGTTTACGGTCCGTCAGTTGAAAGTCTCCGGACACACAGGATCTCGAACGCGCGAGCCTCTTGGCCCAGATGGCACTTCATGACAGCTTCGCTAGGGCCTCCTAGCAAGCCAGATCCATACGACAACACCAAGAACAACAAGCCCGATGAGCGGCACGGCAACGCTGTATATTAGCCACCCGACAAAACGGCCTAGAATGCCAATCGTCACAAATAGGGCTACGATGGCTAGGGCGATCGACAAAACAGCGGTCAGTACCAAGTGACGCGCCATCTAACTCCTGTTTATGCTGACGTGCATAAAAAGTCCGTCCAGATAGGATAATACCAAACTACCCCACCAATCCTGAAGCTGCGAGACGGCCGTACTCTGTCGCCTTCCCCCCTTAATCGCGACGCTTCCACAGCCGACCCTTCCCTAAGTTCTTTATTTCCTGTAAGATGACCGTGTAAGATTGCCACTCCCGTCGAAACCCAGCTCACTGATGTCTGCCGGAATCCCAACGCCGACGGGAGTGTTGCCCCGTAAGCCGTTGTCCCTCTTGATTCGAAAAGCGAGAACCAAATCTTATTCATACTCGGGGACGGGAAGGACGATGGTAAACTGAGTCTCTTGACCGGGAGAGGGCCGTGTGGCGGTCCGGCCAACCCGGCGGACAGAATCAATCTGGAGACGAAGATGCCCATCAGTCAAGATCTATTGGAAATTCTGTGCTGTCCGCGGACGAAAGTTCCTGTTCAGATGGTGCCGGAAGACCAGTTGGCCCGGCTCAATGAGCGAATCCAGTCCGGGGGCGTGAAATACTACGACGGCACGGACGTCGACAAGCCTCTCGACGAGGGGCTTATCACCGAAGACGGCGAGACCACCTACCGCATCGACGACAGTATCCCTGTGATGCTCGTCGATCAGGGAATTCTGATGGCGCAGGTTTCGGGTGAGTAGGGCGGGGCTTGGAGCGACGACCCGCTAGTCGCGGGTCAATGACCCCGCAAGGCATGGATTTCCGTTGGGTAAAAGGGAAGCCCATTGAAACGGGCTGACGAATCTTGAGCGGCGGAGCCCACCAGCCGTAAAACGACTGGCCTAGGAAAACCAACCCGCGTGAACGCGGCCCAAAATGGTGTGCGGAACCGTGTGTCTTTGGAACCCCGCACGTCTCTTCCACGCCGCTTAACAGGCCGGGCCGGAGCATCCCTTGCCAGCGGATTGATCCGCTCGCAACAACCGCTTGCTCACGCGCGCGGCTCACGCCTACTGAGTGCGTGATTCCAAGATGGCTTTGGCTTCGACACGAGCGTTTAAGCAAAATGTCGCCAGGAATGGCGACACGGCACGCAAGAATGCGCGCGCCACGTCATGCCGACTCGTCCGTCTTTGGACAGGTCCAAACTCTCGTCAAGTTCGGAGCCGCGCAACCAGCATCGCGATCCCCGGCAGAATGATCGCCCCTCCGAACGCCAGCAGAAACGACTCGGCTTCCAGAGCGTAGGCGCCGACTGCCGCGTACGCCAGCGCAATTCCAAGGTTCGACAAGGTCGCCAGCAGCAGGAACCGCCGAATCGGCATTCCCGCGACTCCTGCGAACAAGACGGAAGCCTCGGCCAAAACAGGGACGGCGCGGAAGATCACGATCATCCAGTCGCCGAAACGGCTTCGGGCAAAAGAGGCTCGCTCGAGTTCATCGTCTCCGACAAAGCGGCGGGTGAGCTTGCGGCCTGCCGTCGCCCCCAACCCGTAGCCGATCAAGCAGCCGACGGTCATCCCGGCCCAGGTGACGAAACTTCCCGCCCACAGTCCCAGCAAATAGCCGGCCGCGGTGCTCAAAACACTAGAAGGAATTGGCAAGATCAAGTCGGCGGCGAGCAGCCCTCCCAGTACCGCGCTTACGAGCCAGTGCGACTCTTCTTGCATTAGGAAGACTTGTGTCTGTGTCCAGGCGTTGATTGGTTCTTCGTAAAGAAAAAAGGGTATGAGGATGGCGGCCAGAAGAACGGCGATCCAGCTAGACCATCTGGCCAGAGAACTCGGACCCACGGCTTTAGTTTGGCGGATTCAAAAGTGGAAGAACGGCACTGCGCCTGGCACTGCGTTATTTGTCGCGCATTTTGGCGCGAGAGCCCGGAATGCGGGTACCCTCGGACCCATCCAGGCTTGCTGCACAACGGTTCCCGCAGTGTTCCGCGTTCATTCCACGCTGGATTAACGCCCGACCCGCGGCTTGGCGGTTTAGCCGACCCAGAGTTCGCTGATCGGCTGGCCCTTCACCAGCGTGCGCGGCTGGTTCACGTGGTTGAGGATTTCCTGTCCAGGATCGATGCCCAGCGCATAGTAAACCGTCGCCAGCAGATCGTTCGGATGAACCGGCTTGTCCTTCGGCGAGGACGCCGTATCGTCGGACTCGCCGTAAAGGCGGCCGCCCGGCATTCCCGCGCCGGCGATCATTGCCGTGTAGCAATAGGGCCAGTGGTCACGGCCATCGGGTGAATTGGTGTTGCCCGAAGTGCTGACGCCCAGCCGCGGCGAGCGGCCAAACTCGCCTACCGCCAGAACGAGTGTTTCATCGAGGAGTCCGCGATCGGACATATCTTCGAGCAGCGCGGATAGCGTCTGGTCAAGCTTCGGACAGTGCAGGTTCTTGAGGGGGCCGAAGTTGGCCGAGTGCGTATCCCAGGCGTCAATTTCCGGATTGCCGTTGGAAACCGAGGGCCAATTGAGCTGCACAAATCGCGTCCCGGCTTCGATCAAGCGGCGGCTCATCAGCGCGCCCTGTCCAAACGTGTAGCGGCCGTAGCGGTCGCGGGTCTTCGTTGATTCTTTCTCGAGATCAAAAGCATCGCGCGCTTTTCCGGAAAGCACCAAGTCGAATGCCTGCTCGTAATACTTGTCGAGCGCATGCGACTCAACCGCCTTCTCCAAGCTTTTCATGGATCCGTTGATGCCCTTGAGCAGCTCGAAGCGGTCCTGCAGCCGCTCCGCCGGCGTCTCTTTGCGGAGGGCGAGGTCGTCGAGCTTGATCGGCTTATTGGGATCTTGGTAAAGGCGGTAGGGATCGAATTCCTTGCCGATGAAACCGGCCGCTCCGCCTTTGCCGATCACGTTCGATTCCTGCAGCGGACGCGGCATTTCGACAAACGGCAGAACCGGCTCGGTTAGCGGAAGGAACTTGCTGACCCAGGAACCGGCGGTCGGGAAATCGATCGGCGACGGCGGCTCGAGCTGGCCGGACGGCGAGACCTTATCCGGAGGGTAGCCGGTCAGCATCTGATAAATGGCGGCTGTGTGGTTGAACAATCCCGCCGGCGTATAACTCATCGAACGAATGAGCGTGCATTTGTCAATCGCCTGACCCAGCTTCGGCATCGTTTCACTGAGCTGGATGCCGGGAACCTTGGTCTTAATGGGCTTGAACTCGCCTCGAACATTGGAAGGAGCGTCAGGCTTGGGATCCCAAATGTCGATGTGGCTGGGTCCGCCTTGCAGGAAAATGACCATCACGGACTTGGCGGAGCCGAAGCCCTGCGCGCCCGCGAAGCGCGGGGCCGATGCGGCCGCTTTGGCTGTGTCCTGCATCGCCAGGACCTGGGACAACTTCATCCCCAACAGCCCGAGCGAGCCGACGTTCAGAAAATCGCGTCGCGAAACGCCGTCACAGTTAGCTCCCCAGCCATTTGGAATCGTCAGCATGATAAACTCCTCGCCTTTAGGTTAAGGATTACCCGCTTCTATTATATGATAGCGCGGGGCCGTCGGCAAGCGATTTTTTCGGCTGGATGAATCAGTGCCTCTATTGGTTGAATCCTTGCCAAACATGGCGGAGAGTTCGGAAAGCACCATCAGAGCCCCAGGCGGGAGCCTGGGGTCAAGTCCCCCTAAACGCAACTCCCTTTCTAGAAGTCATCTCATCAGACCTCATCAGGGCCAGACAGCGGGCGAGATGGAGTATGCTGGTGTTCCGGTTACATCGCGGCCTTCGACCTGTGGCAGGGCGCCGGCAACCTGAACACGATCTCGGACACCGTCTGGAATGGAGGCATCCATGCGAAGCTGTTCACGACGAGGATTTTTCAAGCGGGCGGTCGCGTCAGGCGGCGCCGGCGCGGCTCCCGCGGGACATTTCTTCAGCGCCCGGCGCGCGCGGGGGCAGGCATCCGGTGCGGTCAGCGGGTTCGATCACGTCGCGGCTCCCATGCGGAACAGCCAGGCGATGGTGCGCTTCTATCGTGCGCTGGGATTCCAGGTGAACGAGGGGGCGCGGATCTGCTCGGTCCATTTCGGCGACCACAAGATCAACTTCCACCGTCCCGCGCTGTGGCAGAGCAAGGCCTTCACACTGCGCGCCCCCGCAGCCCAGCCGCCGTGTGGTGACTTCTGTTTCGTGTGGCAGGGTTCGGCGGATGCGCTCAGGGCGAGGCTCGACAGCGCCGCCGCGGAGCTTATCGAGGGGCCGGTCGAGCGGCAGGGCGGGCGTGACGGGGGCACGGCCAGCGGCACGAGCTGGTACGTGCGCGACCCGGACGGCAATCTCCTGGAGTTCATCATCTACTAGAAGTCCGTGAGGTCTAGCGAAGGCCGTCGGCACGCGAAAATCTCGCGGCACTGTTAGACGACCACTCAACGGACACTGCAACGGGTCACAGCTAATCCGGGTCACGCCGGCGGGCGCGCGCTCGTGCTACTTCGATAGAATCAAAATCCGTGTCCAGCGCAAGGACACCAATAGAGCAACAACACCAGGAGAAACTGAAAGATGCGTTTTCAACTAGTTCGCCTCATCGTTCTTAGCGCCGCCGTTCTCGTTTTCGACGGCGTCTGCAAGGCGGGTGAGAAAAAGCTGCTGCATTGCTTTGCGTTTACGACGATCAAGGACGCGGCCGACGCCGATTGGAAAGAGTTCGTCGAGGCCACGAGCGATTTGCCCGAGAAGATCGACGGGCTGAACAAGGTCTGGGTGGGTAAATTGAGAAGACCTCTGCGGGTTTACTCCAAAGGCGGTTCGGAGGAAAAACCGGAGTACACCGGGCAACTGCGCGAGTGGGGAGTCTGCATGGAAATGGACGACGCGACGATCTTGGAACAGTACGCTGATCACGAAGCACACCGTGACTGGGAGGAGGTTTACTTCAAGGTCCGCGAACGCGGCACGACCACCTACGACATTTTGGGGCAGTAACACTTTGGAGAACGCCGCCGTGCCTTTGGTTTCGGCACGGTGTGGCGCGTTACAATCGCCGCCGAACCAGCTTTCGCTCGGGGAAAGGCCGGGGTTATAATGGACCAGATCACGGGTTGCTGACAGTCCGCAAGCTTCGGAAGAAATGCCTGCGATAAAACGACTTACAAGACTCCGTACAGGAGTGATTGTATGGCTCGGGCTAACCGTTGTCGGCGCGGAACCACCCGTCCCCGGCCCGCCTGTACCCCCCCCTCCAGCGGAACGCCAGGAGCCTACCCTCAAGCAATTTCCCCTTGAGTTCGCGCGAAACTTTGGCGCGTTGTTTTCGAAAGAAAACGTCACCCCGCTCCTCATCGGGGGAGTTGCCACCGCGGCCGCGGCTATCCCGAACAAGCGATTGGAAGGGTACTTCCGCGACAAGGATCAATCGCCTCTCCGGCATCCTGGCGATATCGCGGGGGCGAAATGGGTAACAGTGCCGTCGCTCGCGGGATTCCTGTTGATAAGCCGCACCACCAAGAACAAGCGCTTTCGAAGTTTCGCCTACACGCTGGCACAAGGTTATGCGGTCAACCAAGTGTTGATTACCGGCATCAAGGAGGCTGTCCGAAGTAAGCGGCCGAACGGCAATAATTACAACTCGTTTCCTTCCGGGCACACTTCCGGCGCAATGGGGTATTTAGTTGACTCCAGTAGCCACAATATGTTGTGGTTGGGGGCATGAAGGAGGACTACCCCCGAAACCTCGTCGAGTTGGAAGCTCGATTCTCGACCGAGGAGGCGTGCCGGGAGTACCTGCTGAAGCTGCGCTGGCCGGAGGGGTTCGTGTGCCCGCGCTGTGGGATCCAGTCCTCATGGGCCAGCAAACGCAATCTGCTGCTCTGCGCCGACTGCGGTTACCAGGCCTCGGTGACGGCGGGCACGATTTTCCAGGACACCCGCAAGCCCTTGACGTTGTGGTTCCGGGCGGCTTGGTGGGTGACAACGCAAAAAGGCGGGGCCAGCGCGCTGGAGTTGCAGCGGGTCTTGGGTTTGGGTAGCTATGTAACCGCCTGGACCTGGCTGCACAAGTTCCGCCGCGCCATGGTGCGCCCCGGTCGCAATCGGCTGGTCGGCCGGGTGGAGGTGGACGAAACGTATGTGGGCGGAGTCGAAGAGGGCGTCCGAGGTCGCGAAATGGTTGGCAAAGCGTTAGTTGCGGTTGCTGCCGAGGAGGATGGGCGCGGTATGGGTCGCATCCGGCTCCGTCGGATCGCGGATGCCTCAGCGGCGAGCTTGGAAGCCTTTGTCGAAGAAGCTATCCAACCTGGCAGCCTCGTGCACACCGACGGCTGGGAAGGCTATGCGGGATTGGAGAACAAAGGATACCGCCATGAAGTCACCGTGCTGCGCGGGAAGCGGCAATCGGCGAGTAAGCTGCTGCCGAGAGTCCATCGTGTCGCCTCTCTGCTAAAGCGCTGGCTGTTGGGGACCCACCAGGGGGCTGTCAGTCACGAGTATTTGGACTACTACCTGGACGAGTTCACGTTCCGCTTCAACCGGCGGACCTCACGGTCGCGCGGCAAACTTTTCTATCGCCTCCTCCAGCAGGCGGTCGCCGCCGACCCTGCTCCCTATAAGACAATGGTCGAGGCCCCCAGGGCCGGCACCCCCACCCCCAAGATGTAGTGGCTACTGGAGTCAACTAAATACCCTATCCGGCGCATTTACTTGGGCAACGATCATGTCGCATCACTATGGCAAGAAAGCCGGAATTCCCGCTTACATTACGGCGGCATATATGGGATATGCTCGCATGGACGACCGGGCTCACCGGCTCACCGATGTCGTTGCCGGCGCGGCTCTCGGCTACGTCGTTGGGCGCACGGTCGCCCGCCGCTCCGGCTTTGATCGCAACCATCGCGTGGACTTTGGGGTGACGGTTCCGCCCGGCGGAGGAGCGGCCCTGACACTGAATTTCAACCTGGACGGCAAGTAGGCCGGTCAGGTTCGGCGATGCCTCCGCATCCGGGCGAAAAAAGGGGGACTGCCACCAATTTCCGCTTCTCCAATCCATTCAAGAATCAGCGCTTCGTCGAAAGGAAATTGGCTGGCTGTCCCCTTTTTTCGCGCATCACAAGGATAAACACGATCATGCATCAAATTCCAACTCGCCGCGAATTCTTTGCAGCCTCGGCTGGCCTAGCGGCCGTCGGCGCCGCTTGTTCCGCGCCAAGCGAACCGGACATCTCCGAAACACCCGCCGCCACCGAAACCAACGAGCCCCGCATGAAGCTGTCGCTCTCCGCCCGAGTCGCCGAGTCCTTCAGCAACAAGAGAGTCGCCTCGATCAACATGGAGGAGCTTGTCGCGCTCGCCAAAAAGGCCGGCTACGACGCGCTGTGCATGCGGGCATCGCAAGTGGGCGTCCATTCCGAACCGGAACTCATCGCCGCACACAGCCAGAAGATCAAGGGCTCAGGGCTCGTGGTCTCGATGGTAACCGGTGATTTTTACGTGCCGCAAAACGACGAGCACGGCCCGGACGGGTTGCGAAACATCACCCCCTACCTGGACCTTGCCGATTCATTTGGCGCGAAGCTGATCCGCATCTGCATGAAGAAGGACGAGGACATCGAATGGGCCCAAAAGGCCAGCGACGAAGCCAAGGAGCGCGACATTCGGCTGGCCCACCAGTCGCACAACTCCAGTCCGTTTGAAACCGTCGCGGGCTCCCTGCGAGTGCTCAAGGCCGTGGGCCGAGACAACTTCGGAATCATCTACGAGCCCGCCAACTGGTTCGTCGCGGGCGAGGAATACGGCAAGAAAGGGATTGGGGCGGTTCAGGATTACATCTTCAATGTTTACGTACAGAACCACCGCCTGAACCCGAACGGAGAGGCTTCCCTCGGCACCTGGGGTAAAGGCCAAGTGCCCGTGGATCACATCGGCATCTGGGAGCAGGGCGGCGTTGATTTCGACGAGGTCTTCGGGACCCTCCATGCGATCGGCTACGAGGGTTACGTGACGGTCCACCAAGCCTTCGCCGGAATCATGTCGGTCGAGGATGCCGTGACCAAGAGCTACGATTACTTGAAGACACAAATAGCCTGACGCGGGGACATTGTGGTCAAGGGGCCACGGTCTCTGGGAGGGAAATACGCTCGGCGGCAAAGTGGAGAACCTCCGGGACGCACTCCGGAGGGAAGCCTGGATAGTCCTTGGCGATTTCTTCGGGGCTCATGCCCTGGGAGAGGCACTCGAGGACAAACGCTACGCTAAGCCTGGCACCCCGGATTCTCGGCTGGCCCGCCAAGATGTCGTGGTCGCTTACGATCCACTCCATGTTCTGAGTCTAGCGCACGCAGGCAACCCCGAACACGTGCGACGTAATCCGTCCGTAAGGCGTACGGGATCCCCGCGAAACCGGCTCAAACTTCCCGTAGCGCGGGGCTGCAGAGACCCGCGGCCTTTCGCTTCGTCAGAACAGCAATCTCCGCCATCACTGAAGCGGTTGCTCCGATTGCGCCGCTTGAAGATTGCGCCGCGCGTCGGCATGGGCGGGTTCAATAGCCAGTGCCCGGCGGTAATGGCCGATCGCTTCTTCGACTTGCCCTTTGGCCTCGAGTAGCACTCCCCAATTGCTGTGAGCGTCGGCGTTGCTCGGATCGAATCGCGTTGCGCTCTGGTAGTGCTCAGCGGCTTGGTCCAGCTTGCCTTGCTGATGAAGCGCCAGCGCCAGGTTGTAGTGCGCGTCGGCGAAACGCGGTTCGGCTTCTATCGCTCTCAAGTAATATTCCTCGGACTCCGGCTCGCGCTTCTGACGAACCAAACAGTTTCCGAGGCTGTTGAGGGCGGCGGCGTAACGCGGTTCGCGCTCGAGTGCGCGCCGAAAGTGCTGTTCGGCCCGAGCGAGCTCACCCTGTTGCATCAGGAGATTCCCCAAGTTGTAGCGGGCGTGAGCGTAGTCAGGCTTGATTTCGACGGCGCGCTGGAAGTGGCCCAGCGCCCGATCGGTTTCCCCTTGCTCTGCCAGCAGGCGGCCGCGATTGTTATGAGCCACAACCGACAGCGGACTAACGGTCAGAGTGTGCGCCCATAGCGTCTCCGAGTTTTGCCAAATGTCGATCTGCGCAATAGTTCTCTCGCAAAAAAACAGCGTCAATACAGCGGCGCAGCCCGCCACGATAGGAGCCCGATCACGCGAGAAGAATTTCAAGAACAACCCCGCCGCCGGCACGGCCAAACCAAGCGCAGCCAGATAAGAATGGTGGTCGCTAACGAATTGCTGCGGGTCGTACCGCAGTATGGAAAGGACCGGAAGCAGCATGACAACATAACAGCCCCACCCCACCGCCGCGCCGGGCCACTTGCGCCACACAAAAACCGCCGCGGCCGTGACGGCAATCGCGGCGAAAGATCCAACCAGCAGCGGTATGTCGAACGCACCCGGCGATGAACCCAAAACGTACTGCGGCGCCAGGCCGAACGGGAGGACCGTTTTCCACGCATAGAACGCCAGCCCGTAGAGCGACATCGTCACGCGCAGCGCCGGCTCGACGGCGATGTCGGCGAAGGTTCCCCCAACGCCGGTACGCTGCTGGCTCAGCGCGAAAAGGCCCGCAGCAAGGGCCAGGGCGAAGTAAGGAATCTTGTTCAGCAGCAACCCAAAACTGAGCTTTCGACGCAACGGATAAATATCCAGCATCAACAGTGCGATCGGTAAGGTCGCGACGATGATCTTCGACATCAGGGCCGCCGCGAAGACCCCAACCGACGCCGCCAACCGGCCGCGCAAATATAACAGCGCCGCCGCGACGTAGAAAAACCCCGAGAGCACGTCGCGGCGCTCGCTCACCCAGGCGACCGACTCTACGCGCAAGGGATGGATGGCGAACAGCAGCGCTCCAAACGCGGCGGAAAAGCGCAGCTCCGCCGTTTCCTCCTCCGCTTGGGTGGCCAACCCCAGCAAACGAAGAATCAGAAAATAGACCAGCAGTGCGGTCGCGGCATGCAGGACGATGTTGCTGAAGTGATACCCGGCCGGGTTCATTTCCCAAAGAACGTAGTCGAGACCCAATGACAACCAAGTCAAGGGGTGGTAGTGCCCCAAATGAAAGGTCGTGAACATCCAGCGGATGTTCTCGAGCGACAAGCCACGGTAGTAGGGATTCTCGAGAAAGTTGCGGTCGTCGTCCCAGTTGACAAAGTCATTGCCGGCGGCGGGCAGAAAGACGAACAACGTCAGGCCGGCAACGACCCAAGGCAGCCAGCGCGTCCGCTGCTCCATCTGCGACGTTGCCACCTGCTCGTCTTCTTCTTCCCGGCGGCGTTTCGGACGCCGCCGCTTGGCTGCCATGGACTCGATTGTAGCGCGGGCCGCTTGCTTCACTGGCAAAGCGCTGCCGGTTTTGGGATGCTTGTCCAGCCCCGATCAGCGCCCAGCCTAGCCAGGCGCATTCCCCCCCCGCACTCTGCCTGAAGCGTTAGCGGTACTACAACCCAGCGGAGGGTACTGCTTACAAAATTGAAGCTCCCGTGTCATGTGTTTTCCCTACCCCTTACTCCACACTCATAAACACAGACATATTCACCAAGATCAGCAGGAACCTGCGTTGACTCACTGATTCAACCAGGAACCTGACAAGGAGCTGGGAATGCGCAACGTCTTGAAAAATCGAACTTCTGCCTTCGCAATGATTCTTTTCTTGACCGCCGCTGCCGCGATCACGCCGGCGAGAGCGGCCGACCCGTTTCGCGAAGCCGTCGAGACGAAAGCGGCCGCAGTCTACAGTCCCACCGAGACGCGATATATTTCCACGCTGCCGGAAAGGCCTGCGAAAGACTCGAAGCGCCGCTGGAAGAAAGCCTGGATTGCTTCTTGGGTCGTGTTTGCCGCCGTGAACCTGTTGGACGCTCATTCTTCAGCGGGGCGGCGCGAGCTGAACCCGCTCCTGCGTAACAGCGACGGAACTTTCAGCACCCGCAAAGCCGCTCTCATCAAGTCGGCCGTCGGCGGCGGATTTTTTGCCGCCCAATGGTGGATTGCCCGTAAGAATCCGCACACGAACCACTACAAGGCGTTCGCGATGGCAACCGGCGTGGCCGCCACCGGGCTTGGGGTGGTGGCGGTTCGAAACTATGGAGTCAGCAAAGTCGAGCAACAGGACCTGACTGCGGCGGCACATCCGTATCTGAGGAAAGCAACCCGCGCTGTGCGATAGCGCCTGACTCGAAGATCTGCATTCTGGTGGGGAAGCAAACTGGTCAAGGAGGGCCGTCCTCGGTGTGGGCGGTCCTCCGCCGCGAAGCGGCGGCGTAAAAACTTTTTGCGGCGCCCGTCCTCTCGCAAGTTTCAACCGAATTATCTCCGGGCTGAATCGGCCGTGCTGATTCGCGAGGACCACATTTCCGATTGAGGTTTTCCTGACGCGCTCGTATCATAGAGCCCAAGGAATCTACCATGCTGACTTGGGTACTCGTTTTCTTGCTCCTCGCTCCCGCGGCTATGCCGCAACGGCCGAAAGAGCCTCGATTGCCGAGCGGCAAATCGCGCAATTTGGCGATCCTCAAAGAGGACTTCGAGCGCTCGAAGAAGGACATCGCCGAGATCCTGCAATTGGCGAAAGAACTTCAGGAAGAGGTCGAAAAAAACGAGGAGTTTGTGATCGACCTGCGAAGCATACGGAAAGCGGAGCGGATCGAGAGGCTGAGCCGGAACGTCAAGAACCGCATGAAACGCCTGCAGTGAGCGGGGCGCGGTTGACGTTTTGAATCCAGACGTTTCCGCGCTGGCGTCTTTAGCCCCAAGCTCCCAGACCAGTCTCGGCGCCGCAAGCCGAGAGCTTGGGCTGCATCACGGGAGCGTTGTTCTCATCCGGCCACCCGCCAAGCTGCTAGACTCTTCTAGCACTCAACCCCTCATGCCCAACTCTTCCACCTTTTCAAAGCTGACCAAATTCGCATCCTCCATCGCCCCGGGGGTTTTCCTCATCGGATATGTGATTGGCACTGGCAGCGTCACGACGATGGCCGCGGCCGGGGCGAAGTACGGGCTCTCGCTGATCTGGACTTGCTTTCTCGCTTCGTTTTTCACCTACATCATGTTCGTGGCGATCAGCAAGTCGACGATCGTCACCGGAAAAACGCTGCTCTACAACTTCAAGGTGCAGTTCGGAGCCGGCGTCACGATCTTCTTGATCGCGGGACTGATGACGACCCAAATCGCTTCGATCATCGGAGTGATGGGGATTGTCACCGAAGTCGTTGCCGACTTCTCCAAGCAGTTCACCGCCAGCGGAGCGGGAATCGACACTTTGCATTCGGCGATATTCATCACGCTGCTGCTTCTGTCGCTGTTCTGGTTCGGCCGGCACAAGGCCTTCCTCGAGGCTCTGGCGATTCTGGTGGCGCTGATGGGGCTGTCGTTCGTGGTCACCATGTTTATGGTGCTGCCCGCTCCGGCCGACTTCGTGCGCGGCATGGTCCCCAGCGTCCCGAGCGAAGGCAACGCCGCGCTCCTGATTGCCGGGATGGTCGGAACCACCATGGCGGGAGTTTGTCTGGTGACCCGAAGCACGCTGGTCATTGAAAAGGGCTGGACACCAAAAGACCTCGGGATCGAACACCGTGATTCCTTCGTGTCGGTGACCCTGATGCTCGTGATCAACGTCGCCATCATGGCTTCGGCGGCCGGAACGATGTTTGTCCGCGGTCTGGAGGTCAACCACGCGGTCGACATGATTCAGGCGCTCGAGCCGTTGGCGGGTCAGCTCGCCGCGACGCTGTTCGTGGTGGGTATCGTCTCGGCCGGACTCTCGTCACTGTTCCCAAACTATTTGCTGGGACTGTGGCTGCTTTCCGATTATTTCGACACGCCCAGGGACACCCGTCGGCCGGGCTACCGCGCGCTGGTGCTCGCCTGCGCCTCGGTGGGGCTCGTCATTCCGCTGTTTGGCGGCAGCCCCGTAGCGATCATGATCGCCTCGCAGGCGCTCAGTCCCTTCATCATGCCCCTGATGACGATCCTGATCGCGGTCTTATTGAACAAGAAGGCAGTGATGGGAGAGTACGCCGGAGGAAAGCTGCTGAACGCGGGTCTGGCGATCACCGTGGTGTTCACCCTCTACATGCTTTACCTCGCGATCATCGGTTTCCTGGCAATGTAGCGCCTGGCGCGTCGCCATTGCTGGCGACATTTAGATCCGCCGCGGATCCGAAACAGAGCCGCGGACGGAAGTCCGCGGTCGAGGGCGCAAAGCAACCGCAAAGCTCTCTGCCGCCTCGACCCGTCGTCCCCGCGCGGGAAGCGGGCGCCAGCATCCGTGCCCGCCCCAAGCTAGCCCTGGTATCCAAGCACCAGCAGCGTCAAGTCATCGCGCTGAGTGGCGCCGGCGGTGAAGGCATTGATCTCTCGCTGGATGGTCCGGAGCAGCTCCCGCGGCGTTTCCGAAGCATTGCGGGCAACCACTGCCTTGAGGCGTTCCTCGCCGAATTGCTCGTCTGAAAAATTCTCCGCTTCTGAAACACCGTCCGAGTAGATAACCAGCTTATCGCCCGGCAAAAGCCGGCACTCCCGCTGCGGAAACTCAGCGTCGGGAAACAACCCGATCGGGAAACTGGTCGGTTCGAGGCACTCTATTTCACCCGCGGCGCGGGCGACGATCGTCGGGCAATGGCCGGCGTTCACCCAGCGGATGAGTCCATCGCGCTCGATCAGGGAATAGAAAACAGTGGCAAACTTTGCTAAACGCGAACGCTCGCAAATATAGTTGTTGATGCGTGCCACGACTTCGGACAAGCTGGCGTCCAGCGTTGCCGTGGCGAAGAAAGCGCCTTGAATGAGGGATGTCAGCAAAGCCGCGGAAACACCTTTTCCCGAAACATCGGCCAGCACCGCGGCCCAGTGATCGGGTGATAGCTGGATCACGTCGAAATAGTCTCCGCCAACTTGCTGGCAGGCCTCGCTGCTGCCGTCGGCAAGCAGCCAGCCCTCGGCGGGCATCTTCGGCGGCAACATGGACTGTTGGATGTCCCGGGCAATCTTGAGTTCCTGCTCGAAATCGTGTTTCTTGCGTTCTTCTCCGAGCAGGCGTGCATTTTCAAGAACCGTCGAAATCTCGATGGCCAGGGTCTGCAGAAGCTCCCGGTTGCCGCCTGAAAGCTCGCCGACTTTCGAATCCATGTAGAGCACGCCCAGCGTGTCTTGGCGCGCCGAAAGTACACTCGTCTCATGCTGCTGGCCGACACGAATCCGAACCAGCGGCACGCAAATAACGCTGCGCAGCGCAAGTGCCTCCGCCGTGCCGCCCTTATCAAAGGCGCCCGCGCCGGGGTCCGATGGACTCGCCGTCATCGAGAGCAGATCGCGTCTGCTATCGAGAGCCTTCTGGATCACGCCGCGCGGCACGCGCAGGTCTTCTCCGGCGAGAATCTTGCCATTACGATCGCGGGCAACCTTGGTCTGCAGCTCCCCGTCGTCTTGCCGCAACATCAAAAAACCGCGCTCGGCTTGGGTCACGACCAGAGCGGCGTCGACGGCTGCATCGAGCACATCTTCCACCGCCAGAGACGATTGCAGTGCCAAGGCGACATCGAGTACGGCGCTAAGCTGGCCCAGGTTCCCGGGACCCTTGGCCGTCGGCATCGCCGCAACCTTTTCCATCAGCGGCGCGGAGAAGGCCGGCTCCTCGCCCACGAAAACTTTGTAGGAGTCTTCGGATCCAAACTCGACACAATCCGCGGGACGCAACTCGTGACGCTTGGCTTTCTTGCCGTTGATGATGAGGCCGTGGCGGCTCTCTAGATCTTCAATGAAGTACTTACCATCTTCGAGCAGGATTTGGGCGTGATTCCGCGAGACTCGGCTGTCACGCAGGGATAGATCACAATCCGGCAGACGGCCGATCCGGAAGGGGCTGCGGGTGACTTCCAGCTCCCTGCGCCTGCCTGAGGTGTCCACGACAGTCAGCTTCAGCGAGGCGCCGGCGCGGCGCGTGATCTGTGAGGGGGAGGAACCTTGAGACGCCATCTCGTCCAAGTTATTTGGAATCGCCGGCTTGCTTGATGGAGGGGCGGGGCTTCGGCGACTTACCCGGAGACTCTGATGCCTCGGCGCTGTCCTCCGCCAGGGGACCCTGACAGTCGGCGCAGTAGCCGCCGACCTCCGTCCTGGCAACGAGAATCTGGAACCCGAAGTCTGATTCGATTTGCTCCTTGAGCAGCTTCAAGGGTTTGCCGAAAAACTCCTGAACGGCGCCGCACCGAAGACACACGATGTGGGCGTGTTCCCGTTTCAGCCTTGTTTCGTAGTAATGCTGGTCACCTTCATGGTGGAGCAGGTCCAGTTCGTCGATTAAACCTTCTTGTTTTAATACCTTGAGAGTCCTGTAGACGGTGACGCGGTTGATTTTCGAGTTCCGTTTCTTGGCTAGCTCGTAAAGCTGATCCGCATTTAGGTGAGTGTGAGAATTGTGGATGATCTCAAACAACAACTCCCTTTGCCGGGTGAGCCGAATACCATGCTTGCGCAGGGGAGATTTTAAGGAAGTGGAGGCATCGAGCACGGCAACGGCCCTCTGACAATCGGTCTTTCATGGTAGCACAGCGATCTTGAAAACAAAGCGAAAAACAAAGAGCGGACAAGACGAATTCCCCCCGGACCTAGAGGAAGAATCCCCCGTGATCTCAGATAGTTGACTGAGGCCGAAGCAGGAGAAAGTATGTACTATTACGTATAGTACTATGGCTACCTGGTCTCCTGTTCTACTTCCACCCAAGTTTCACTCGCTGCCCTGGGCTCCGTTCGCCAGGCTCTGCTATCTCGCGGTCGCTGCCTACGGCGTCTTTCGAGTCGGAACGTGGTCTCCCGCACTACTGCTGGCGGCCCTTGTGCCGCTTCTGCCCGTCCTGCTGCATCTTTCACTGGTTGTCCCGCAACAGCGGCCGTTGACCTTGGACCGCCCGTATATCTTTCGATGGATTTACGGTGCACCGGTTATGGCGATCACGGTTCCTGCGGTCCTGCTAACATTCAAGCCGGCGATGGGCGGGCACTTGGGATACCATTTTGCCTTCACACTCTGGGGTATTTTTCTTGAGTCCTCGGTCGTGGCGCAATTCGCCATGGCCGCGGGCTGTTTTTGGCTGGCTGCCGTCCCGGCGGTTCAGTTCTTCCGGGCAATTCGAAAAGACGGCTGGGAACGACTCTTCAGCCGGCCGATCACAGCACTGTTTGCCATTCTCTGCGTACCGATCGCGGCCGGGTTGGGGGTTTGCTTCCTCTCTCTCGCTTTGAGTCTTCCAGCCGCCGTGCCGCAGACTGCCCGAGCCATTTCGCTGGGAATCGTCCAGGGAGCCGGTTATGTGGCAACCTCCGCGATTCTGGCGCTTTTCCCGATTGCCATTTGTATCTCGCTGTTCCGCGGTTGGCGCTCTCAGGTCTGGCAGACTTCGTAGTGCCTCACCAAACGACCAGCGGCTCTGTTGGATGATCCCCGCGAAACCGTAACCCCCGAGGGTCCGCCGCGGCCCATGCGACAGGTGTTGAGCGAGGCTCAGCGCCGCGCTTATCATCTCCAGAGGTCTCCAGACGGACTAGCCCCAATACTGTTCAGTTAGAGCCGTTGAGCCACGTTCACGTGGCTTGGTCTCCTTTAGGCCGGTCCTTTTAGGGCCGGTTGACCAGCCCTCCCGAAGTTGCTCCTCAGCCCGTTTCAACGGGCTTTCATTCCGCCCTGATCACGACCGTCTCCCGGCAACTGTGAAAGGGCGTGGCGCCATCGCTCGCAACCGCGAGAGCCTAAGTAAAGTTGTTGAAACGAAAGAGGTTGCCGGTTGAGGTATAAGGTTTCTCCATGAAATGGCACAGAATGGCACAGAATGGCATGGTATACGGCTATTTTGGCCTATTTTTGCCTCTCGTAGTTGGTGTCGACGGATAGTGTTTTTGTTTTCAGTGGCTTGACTCCAAAGGGTCGCGGCGGCCCATGGCAGACTCACTGCTGATTTGAGCGGTTTTCATCCTGAATCGTGTCTTTTTGTTGTCCCAGCCAGGATTTCTGGACGCTCTGGCAGAGAGGGCTCGCGGCAGCACTCGCGAATACCGATTAGAGGCCATTGGAAACGACTTCCCCGGACCACGCGCCGGAGGCGCGGGGTGGCACGGCAAAGCCGTGCGCCACGGTTGTTCCGCGAAGGGTGCGGAGCTGTCTCACATATTCAGATTAGCAGGTGGTGGGCGGGAAATCAGGAGTGGATTTATTTAAGCGTATGATTTGAAAGGGAATAAAAGTCTTGAAATAACGCGGCCCGTTTTTAGGGATGGGTGTTTTGGCGGTTGGGGAGCGGTGGCCGGTTCAGATGCAGGCGATGAGACGCTACGTCGGCCCGGAGGCCGACGCGGCCCGCCAGGAGACGTGCGCCAGTGTGCCCAGCATGGGCTGATTCTAGCAGGATGAAACGATCCTGCCGGGACCGATGGAGGTAACCGTAGGGAACCGCAGAGCGGAAGTCGTGGGGCGCAAGCCGCACGGTGAAAGCCGAAGGAAGCGGGGAACAAATACTTCGACTGTAGGAACACAAACCGGCAGAGAGGCCGCGTACGGGCGGTTAGCGTGCTGGCCACCGCGAAGCCCAATATCCATACGAGACGTGCGAGGTAGAGCCGGACGGCACGAAGGAACAGAATCAGCACCTTACCTGGGGAGAGCTGCCCCGTGAGAGCGGGGGAGAAGTCAGCAGAAGCCATAGTAGCCGAGAAGGCGGGTAACGCCGCTGGAGCAAAGGGCTGAAGGACCAAGGAGCAAAGCTAGAGGAGCGACTGGCACAGCGTGCAAGAGGTTTCCCGGAGTCCCGGACCGCAGGGTCCTTCCCCGCTGGGGGAACGAGACGGGGAGCAGGCGGAGGCAGAAGCGGTGGAACCGTGGCGGGCCAATGCCGGCGGGAACCCGAGCGTGAGCCGCGAGACTCTCGACAGAAAGTGATGCACGACGATCTGATGGAACAAGTGGCGGCCGAAGAGAACCTGCGGCGTGCGCTGGGGGCGGTGAAACGCAACCGCGGCGCGGCGGGCATCGACGGCATGACCACCGAACAACTCGAATCCCACTTGGCACGCCACGGTGAAAAGATCCGGGCGAAACTGCTGGCGGGGCGCTGGACGCCGAGTCCCGTGCGGCGGGTAGAGATATCCAAACCGCACGGAGGCCAACGGCTGTTGGGCATCCCGACGGTGATGGACCGGCTGCTGCAGCAAGCGTTGCTGCAAGTTTTGACGCCGATCTTTGAGCCTGGTTTTGGGAGCCGATGTTCAGCGAGTCGAGCTACGGATTTCGGCCAGGGCGGAGCGCGCACGATGCGGTACGCGTGGCACAGGGATACGTCCGCGAGGGCAAGGACTGGGTGGTGGATATAGACATCGCCAAGTTCTTCGACCATGTGAATCACGACATTCTGATGCGACGGATCGCGCAAGTGATTCGGGACAAAAGGATCTTAAGATTGACAGGCCGGTATTTGAGGGCCGGAGTACTGCTGAACGGGGTGCTGGTCAAAAGCGAGGAGGGCACGCCGCAAGGCGGGCCGCTGTCTCCATTGCTGGCGAACATCTACCTGGATGCACTGGATCGGGAACTGGAGAACCGCGGGCTGAGTTTTTGCTGTTATGCCGACGACTGCAACATTTATGTGAGCAGCGAAGCGGCGGCGAAGCGGGTGCTGGCGGGGATCTGGAGCTGGATCGAGCAACATCTGCGACTGCAAGTGAACGAGGCGAAGAGCGGGGCGGGGCGGCCTTGGGAACGGAAGTTTCTGGGGTTTCGCATCAACCGCCGGGGGCAGCGGGAAGTGGCGCCGCAAAGTGTCGAGCGGCTCCAGCAGAAGGTGCGAGAGATATGGCGCAGTTGCCGCAGTGTCACGAGCCGGGAATTACGCGACGAGTGGCGGCGGTATATCGTCGGCTGGTGGGGTTACTACCGGCTGGCCGAGGATCGGCGCGCGGTCTTTTGGCTGGAAAGCTGGATTCGGCGGCACATTCGGAAGTGCTTCTGGCTGCGCTGGCACAGCGTGCGGGGTCGCTGCCGCGCATTGCGGCGCTTGGGCGTGCCCGAGCGGATGCTGCGCTATGTGCCGACGCGTCGTGGCGCTTGGTTTGTCGCGGCGCGGGCGATGATGCATCGGGCCCTGTCGAAACGTAATTTGCAGCGTTACGGATTTGTGATGCCATCGGATCTCGCGGCCAGCAGTTAAGCCGCTGGGTCCAACCGCCGGATACGGAAAACCGTACGTCCGGTGGTGTGGGAGGGTGCCGGGGCGCAATCCCCGGTACCCGACCCGATCGTCATTGGACAAAGATCCAAACGCTAGGCGGAGGCGCCTTGCGGCCCGGCGGCCTCAGCCAGCAAGCGCTCGGCTTCTTCGTAGGCCGGTTTGTAGTAGTGCGGCGGGCCGTCGCAGTAGGCGTAGTCCTTGGCTTTTTGGGCGTGGCCGCGGGCTTCGGCGGGCTTGCCGGAATCGAGGGCGAGGCGGGCCAGGAAGTTGTGGATCTCGGCCTGGTTGAGGCGGTACTCGCAGCGGTCGGCGATGGCGAGGGCTTTTTGGGCGGTCTCGCGGTCTTGGTGCAGGCGCGCCAACGCCAGCAGGATGGAGGGTTCGAGGTCGACCAGGTTGACGCGGCGGCAGCGGGTGAGGGCGTCGTTGAGGTGGGGCTCGGCGGCGGCCGTCTCACCTAGGGCCGTGTGGGCCCAGCCCAGCAGCCACTCGGCCTGGATGATATCACGCTCAAGGCCGTGGACGTCGGTGAGGCGGCGGGACTCCCAGGCTGCTGCCAGGGAAGCTCGAACATTCCCCCGAAGCAAACTCAGCAGGGCGTGATAGGCTGGGTCCACGCACCGTCGGTGACTCACCTCGAGCTCCGACGTCAACGACGAGGGGCCATGGCCACTATTTATCATTTTCCAAAACTTTGTTGAGGACTCGAGCTCGCGCTCGGCCTCGGAAAAGCGACCTTCGTAGGCGAGCAGCCGTCCAAGCTCCTGATGGCCGATTGCCTCCCTGTCCTCGTTCTCGATCTCGCGGCACAGATCGATTCTGCGCCGCAGGCCACCTTCGGCTGCAGCCAGGCGGCCCAGCCTGAGCCGCTGAGTGGCTAGGTTCCCCAGGCCGACGGCGAGGCCATCTTTGACATCTTGCTTCTCATCAATCGCGATCTGCATCTCGGACAACGGGACTGCCCGGCGCGGCTGCGCCGACAGGCTGTATGAGTTGGCCAGCGCATTGAGCGTCCAGGCCTGGGCACTCTCGGATTCCAGCCGCGGCGGCCGCTTTTCGCCCTCGGGAAACAGCGCCCCCAGCAGCTCGATCGCCCGTTCGTAGGCTCCGAAGCGGTAGTAAAGTGGATTCGGGATCAGCCGGTCACGCAGCAGGCGTTGAGCCGCGTCGAGGCGACTGGCGCCTACGGTGTGCCAGTAGAGCTCGATTGTGGGAGCCAGGTCGGCTAGCGTCTCGACCCGCTCCGGCGCGGGGCGGGCCTCGAAGTATTCCCGCAGGCGGCCGTGTATGCCGGCCTTGTCGGCCAGCCGGTCGTAGGAGTACTGCCGCACGATCGGATGCAGGTCGTAGCGCTCGCCGTCCGGGTCGCGCAACAGCAGCCCGCGCGCCTCGAGCTCGTCCAGGGCCGCGTCCAGCTTGGCACCCTTCAGGGTGGCCACGGTCTCGAGCGCCTCGTAGTCCATGGGGCTGCGAAAGGCGGCGATGCGGCTGAGCAGTTCGCGGCGCTCGGCGGACATCTCGTCGTAGGCGACTGCGAGGATGTCGTGCCCGTGCTTGCCCTTCAGCTTGTCCAGCACCGTGTGCCGCCCCGACGCCTTGATGTCGCCCTTCATCCGGCGGTCCTTGACGATCGCCCGCGCCAGCAGGCTCACCGACAACGGATGCCCGCCGTAGGGCGCGACGGCCTGGGCGATCTCCGCCCGCGTGCCTTTCACCCCCGTGGACTCGAAGAAGCTCACCACGTCGTCGGGCGCCAGGTTTTCGAGCCGCTCGTGGCGGCAGCCGGCAAGGTCGATCAGCTCGTTTGGAAACAGGCGCGAGGTGAGCAGCACTCGCCCGGCGAGCGCGAGCGAGGCCGCGGACTGCAGGAACTCGGCGGCGCGTGGGTCCACGCAGTCGTTGTCGTCCCCGCCTCCCTCAACGTCGCCCTGATAAGGGGCGCGGTAGCCGGCGTAGGCGCGCAGCTCGCGCTCGAAGCCGTCGAGGATGAGCAGGATGCGGCGCTGCCCGAGCGCGCCGAGCACGATGTCGAGTTTTTCGCGGTCAGACAGGTCGGCGGCCGAGTCGTCGCTCGCTCCGACGTAGCGAGCGGCCCGGTCGAGGAAGGCGCCGAAGTGAGCGTCCCGCTCGTAGAACGACCAGAAGAGCACGCCCTCGGGGCGCCGGTCCTCGGGGACGCGCAGGTTTTCCGCGTCCGCTTTCGAGTAGCCGGCGGGCGGGGCGCCCAGCACGTCGGCGTGCAGCCAGAACCAGGCCAGGGCCGACTTGCCCATGCCTCCAATGGCCTCGACCACGCAGACCGGCCGCGAGCCGGCGGTGAACCATTCCGTGAGCCACCCGCGCTCCGCAATGCGCCCTGTGAAGTTGGGTTGCAGCGGGTACGGGTGGACGAGGTCCGGCGCGAGCCGCTCTGGCGCTTGCTGGTTGGGCAACTCCCGAGGCTGGGGCTTGGTCGTGGGCGGTTCTTGCTTGACTGGCTCCGGAGGCTTCTTCCCAACTGCGTCCAGTTCCGCCTTTTTTTCAGTCCTCTTCTTCAGATAGATCCAAAAAAGCGAACCCAACCCGCAAACACCTACAGCCCCAACGAGGCCCCACATCCCATAGGCCTCAACGAAATCACCGACGAGCTCCCCGAGGCTCTTCTTGACCTCTTCAGGCAACGCGACCTGGATTAGCGCGAGTTTCGGGTGGAATACCATGTGGGCGACCCGCAAAGTCACATCAATTGTAAACCACCAAAACTCCCAGGGATGGGGAGTTCCGGAACCAGGAGTTCAGTACCTGCATCATGAGATTCGTGTCAAACGTGGCAGAAAATTCGGGAGCCAGACTCGGAGTCCCGACCGTGAGGGAGGGGTTAGCCGCTTCGACGCGCCTCATCCGCCAGCGGCCACGCTCCCCCTTTTGGTTGCGGCTCGTCCGCGTTTGGAGGAGTTCGGCGGACTTCGGACACCTTTGCAAAAGGAAGTTCGGGGGCGCGGTGACCTTGGCAAGCGAGAGTTCGGGGACCTCGAGTCCATCAACTAAAGTTGGCGAAGGGCCGTAGCAAACGGTCCTTCGGGGGTGAGGGGTGGGCCAAGACCGGCCGCGTCGGATGCTGCGCGTCGAAGCGGCAACCGCTCCCTCACGGTCGCGGCTCCGGCGACCCGATTGGTGGTTGCCGGAGAGCCGGATTGCAGCCTCATCGGGCAAAGTGGCCTGTTCGCGGCGGCTTCCTTGCCTTTTGGAGCACTATGCACGTTAAAGCTCGACTCTAAACGCTGTGGCATGAATTTTGGGTGGAATCGCAAGTCGTTTTGTTTCAGTGCCTTGAGGTCCGCTTTTGCAGTTTTTTACAGAAAATGTAAGGGTTTGGGGATTTTTGCCCCTCCAGAGGACACTTCGCGTTTTCTTTGATTCGTGCATAACCGTTCGTAATTCGATTGATTCACCGTTGTCAGGATAGCAGCGTGGTTGCCGGCATTCTTACCTGTGCGGGCAGGATGTGTTGAAAACACGGGGAATATTTTTCTTAGGACTACGTGACTCAAACGGCTGGTTTTGGGAATTGCGCGGTTTTCGAGCCATTTGGATGAATGAAAGACGGGGGCAAGACGGCAGGAGACCGGCCTCCACGCGGCCGGTCCCTCCATTCCAAAAGTCCCCCCGGGGGGGGGGGGCGAGGTGGAGGACACCTCAGGGGATCAGGGTGGCCATCACGGAGCGAACGCTTGGGCGCCGCCAGATTCAGCTTAATACTAGCCCACGGTGGAGCCGTCAGGCGGAACCGCGGGTAGCGTCGGGCAACAAGAGTTGGCGAAGGGCCGGTGCAAACGGTCCTTCGGGGGTAAGGGGTGGGTCCAAGATCGGCCACGAAGGGGCCGGTCTCTCCGGTTTGGGTTGCGACCGCCACCGGCAAGGCCCTAACGACACCCGGAGCTGGGTGGACAGCCGGCACGCACGCCGAGCGTCGAGATGAGTCTCGACGCGGCAAGCTGGAGAGCTTGGGCCACGAACTGTTGAAGCCCGTACAGCGGCCGGCTCTTTCTCGCATCTGCCCGCTCCAAGAAAATCTCTTTTCGGCACAAAGCGACCGTCTATACAAGACAATAGCCTATTATTTTCAGTCCTTTACCTGAAAAAGAATCTGAAGTACTTGACACGTGCCCTACAATGAGAGCAGTAAGACCGGTGAGGGGTTGATCTCGGGGACAACTCGGTCGCTTTCCGGCCGGGACGACGGTTCGAGTTGCTCTCCGTTCGTTGTATCGAGGTCATACCCGCGGACGGGTTCGCCGCTCCAATTGAATTGGGGTGACGAACCCGTCTCAGCGCTCTCTATTGGCTCCCGTTGGAGCAGGGCGCAGCGGTCAACCAACGGGGGCGACAGGGGTCTCTGACGTATGAAGATGGATTGTACGCTTACGTTGCCCGGCGGGACGCGGGCTCATTCGCTTGTCCCGCCGGGTTTTTTTGGCGGCGCCACGCGCTGTGTTGCGCCCATACGCCGTCACCAGGCCGGCTGCGGGCGACGCACAATGAGTCGCAACCGGCGAAGGGGCGAACAAAAGGAGTACGAATTTTCTGAAATCCGCTCAAACCTGCTCACTTGCCGGACAGAAAAAGAAAAGAATGATCGCTCCGATTCCCTCCCCACGGCGTTTGCCCGTGTAGGGGAGGGTCACCGTGCCCCCTTCGCCCTAAAGTGTGCCCTCCAGTTGGCGGCTGGAGGCTCACTGGGCGGCTGGCGCCCTCAAGGCGGGCACGGTGACCCACCCCTACACTTGGGCTCACCCCTGCACTCAGTCTTTCGCCGCTCCAGTGGCGGCCGGCGGCTGCTCCGCCACATAGCGGTCTAGCCAGAGCTGAAATACGAGCAGACTCCAAAGAGTCTTGCCGTGGTCTTCGCGCCGCGCCAGATGCCGGCTGATCAGGTGTTCGACGGCGGCCGGATCGAAATAACCGCTGCGGCGCAATCGCCGGGAAGACAGCGTGTCGCAAAGCAGTTCCCTCAGGTCCCCGCACAGCCATGTCGCCAGCGGCAGCACGAATCCCATCTTCCTCTGGGACAGCACGCGCGGTGGAACCCGGCCGCGCAGCAATTGCTTCAACAAGTGCTTGCGAGTCAAGCCGCGCATCTTGACCTCGGACGGCAAGCGGTGGACAAACTCGGCCAGCTTGTGATCTAAGAAGGGTCCGCGGGTTTCGAGATTGTGGGCCATGCTCATGCGGTCGACTTTGGTCAAGATGCCGTCAGGCAAGTAGATTCTCGAGTCCATGAACATCAGGCGGTTGACGCCGTCTTGCCGGCTCGCTTGTTCCAGATGTTGCTCGTAGAAACGGAACGCCGGGAGCGCTTCATCACGGTCCCGCAAAGCCTCACCCCAGAGCCGCTGCTTGAGATCGTCCGAGATGACCTCGAGCCATTTCAGTTGGGCTCGTTCCGGGGAAAGCTCGATGGCCGACACGAAACGTTTGGCACGATTCTCGAAGCTGGCCCGGCTATGAGACACCGGCAGTTGACGGACGGCCCAAGGGATCAGTCCGTGGCTCAACGCTCGCGGCAGCCTGTGGTACCACTCCATGTAACGACTCGCGGCGTAGTGGTTATAGCCCCCGAACAGCTCGTCCCCGCCGTCGCCCCCGAGCGCTACGGTGATGTGCTCTCGTGCCAGCCGGGAAACGTAGTAAATCGGAATCGCGGACGATTCCGCGTAGGGCTCATCCAGGTGATGAATGTAGCTTGGGACAATCTCGTTCGCCTCGATCCGGGCCACGAGTTCATGGTGCTCGGTTTCAAACCGCTCGGCCGTGAGGCGCGCCAGCCAGGACTCGTCGTAGCTTCTGTCGTCGAACCCAATCGTAAACGTCTTGATCGGCTGGGACGTGATTTCGCGCATCGCCGCCACGATCGCGGTCGAATCGATCCCGCCGCTGAGCAGCACTCCGATCGGCACGTCGCTCACCAAGCGATAGCGCACGGCTTCTTTGAGCATTTCCCAGGTGGCTTCAGCGCGCTCGGCCGGGTTGGATGCAGCGGAGTGCTCGGCGTCCCATCTGGGATCGAGCAGGTCCCAGTATTGATTCATCTGGACGGATCCGCCGCGCTGGATGAGCAAGGTATGGGCGGGCAGCAGCTTGTGAACGTTGCGGAAGATCGAGCCCTCGCCGGGCACGTATCCGTGAGTCAGATAATCGTCGGTGGCCTGCGGGTCGACCTCTCGCGGGATTCCCGCGGCCAGCAGAGCTTTGAGTTCCGATCCGAAGACAAGCCGGCCGCCGCCGAGGTAGTAGTAGAGCGGCTTCACGCCCAGACGATCCCGGATCAGCAAGAGCTGCTGCCCGCGCTGATCCCACAATGCGATGGCGAACATTCCCCGCAGATGCTCGGCCAGCGCCGCGCCGTATTCTTCGTAGAGATGAACGATCGTCTCGGTGTCGGATTGGGTGTGGAAATGATGGCCCCGAGCGGTCAGCGTTTCGCGAAGTTCGCGGTAGTTGTAGATCTCTCCATTCAGGACACACCAAACGGAGCGGTCTTCGTTATGCACCGGCTGGTGACCGGTTTCGAGGTCAATGACGTTGAGCCGGGCGATGCCGATCGATACCGGCCCGTCGGCGTAAACTCCCCGGTCGTCGGGCCCGCGATGGTCGAGTGTCCTCACCATCGCCTCGGTGTCGCGAGCCTCGGCTGGTTTGCCGTCGAAGTTCAGTTGTCCGCAAATGCCGCACATCGAGCTGTTCAATCCGGGCTAAACCCTGGGTCACCGTTTCGACTGCGCGGCTCGCCGTATCCGCGAGAATAGCATCCCTTTCGAACCGGCAATCGGGCCGGGCTGGTAACATTGCGGTTTGATCGAGAAGGTCAAGCGTTACGAGCTGTGGCTTCTGGCCGTTTGCATGGTCTTGTTGGGCGCCGTCGCGATGTGGCTGTTGCTAACGCGCCCGGCGCATCGCATCGAGGGTGAATTCCTCGAACGGGAAGACCGCCGCCAGGTCGATGAATGGCTGCGAGAGCGGATGCAGTCCCCCATCGCCGAGAACCAGGCCCGCGCTTGCTTGGCTCTGGGGCGGATCGGCGATGACAGTACGCTTGACTTGCTGCTCGAAGCGGCGAAAAGCTCGGCGGCACGGGTTCGCGCGGCAGCGGCCTTTGCTGTCGGCGAGATGGAAGACCGCCGAACCGCCGCCGAGCTGGGCGGCAAGCCTGGGCCGCGGGCCGCCGCCGTGCTCATGGAGCTGCTGGGAGACGAGGATCGTCTGGTCGTCACGAACGCTGTTGAAGCACTCGGGAAAATGGAATGGCTTGCTGCCATCGAGCGGATCAAAAACACGCCCGCGCCGCATCCCTTCACGCTTGCGGCAATGGCGAGGATGAATGCGGTCGAAGCGGCGCCCTGGATCGCGCAGCGCCTCAAATCCGACGACCAGTCCGTCCGCTGGTCCGCGGCGGATGCGCTCAATCGCCTGGCGGTCCCCTGCGATGAGGGGATCACACGGTCGTTTCTCAATCTGACAAGGGATAGGGACTGGCGCGTGCGCGCTGCTGTTGTCGAAGGACTCGCGCGGGCGGAGCCGTCCGAAGAGGTTCTTGCGGCTCTGACGAAAATGACCGACGATCGGGACGCGAAGGTGCGCATTCATGCCTTCGGGTCGCTGGCCGCATTAGGCCGGGAGGAATCGCTGGAGACAATTGTAAAAGGACTGGGAGACCCCAACATCAACGTCCGCGTGTCGGCGGTTGAAGCACTGGGGACGCTGGGCAGTCGCCGCGCGATCCCGTTGTTGCAGTCGTTGCGGTCTGAATCCGGCGAGGTTTCCGGCGCCGCGGAAATGTCGCTGGCTCGATTGACCGGCAATAGCGGAGAGTTTCCCGGCAGCGCGGCGGGTAAGTCTCCTTCGCGACAGAATCCGGCAGGAACCAAGGGTCTTGGGCACGAAGGCAGGTCCAGCCCGCCCGGAGCGGCGATCAAGACTCGCTACGCTCCCGAAGACTACCAGCGAATCGCCCGCACGTTAAACCGTCGCCTCACGATGCACACGAGTGCCGGGTCGTTCGAACTCGAGCTTGACTACGACAACGCGCCTTTGACGGCCGAGCGTTTTTTTGAGCTGGCCGGCCAGGGTGGCTTCGACGGGCAAAGTTTCAGCATCGTCGAGCCAGCGCGGCTGGCGGGTTTTGACGTTTCCATCCCGGGTCAAGATGATGCTGCCTCGCGGACGGTGCGATGCGAAATCAACCAGCAGATTTTTGTCCGGGGAAGCATCGCCATGGTGGCGGAACCGAAGGACTCCGGCGGCGGCCGCTTCCTGATCTGCCTGCGGGAGTTGCCCGAGTTCGACGGGCGCTACACCAATTTCGGACGATTGATTTCGGGAGACAATCTGATTGATCAGATTACGAGGGAAACCCAAATCCTGCAAATCAGCTCGCCGTGAATGTTTACCGGGCGCGCAAACACCGGACCGCAACGCGCTTATCGAAAGGTTGGGGCCGGCTGCGCGGCCAGCGACCTCAATGCCAGCAACCGCGCCGTTCTTGGATGGCCATTGTCCTCGGCCAGACGCTGAGCCGTGCGGCCCCGGTAGTCGGCCGCGGTGGGGTCGGCCGCCGCCCGCAGCAACTCCTTGACGATTTCGATGGACCCTTCCGAGGCCGCCAGCATCAGCGCCGTCCGTCCCTCGCTGTTGACGGCCTCGACGCCGGCGTCTTTCTTCAGCAGCGTGTTCAAAATGCCGGCGTGGCCCTCGTAAGCGGCGCTGATCAAAGGCGTCCAGCCCATGCTGGAAGCCGCGTTGACGTCGGCGCCCCGTGCCAACAACAGGTCTACGCATTTTTCATAACCACGAAAAGCGCACTGCCCTAAGCCTGTGTAGCCGTTCTTGTCGGCGCCGTCGATATCCGCTCCCTTGCTCAGCAGGAGCTTGATCATTTCCAGGTTCCCCTGGGAAGCGGTATAGCTGAGCGCGGTGCCTTCGAGCGCGGCGACCAGATTCGGGTCGGCTCCGCGGTCCAGCAGCAGCCCCGCCACGGCGGCGTGCCCGGCATAGGCGGCCGAGTGAATTGCCGCCCGCCCCTGGGCGTTCTGTGCATTGACGTCCACTCCCGAGTCCAACAGAGCTTCGACCACTTCGATGTGACCTTGCGACGCCGCGGCTGCGAGGGCCCGGCGCCCTTGCTCGGCTTCCGGGGTTCCGTGGTAATCGAGAAACGCCCTGACCTCGCTGATCTTTCCGTCGCGAGAGAGTTCGACAAGGTCACCTTCGGGCGGGCTCGAACAGGCAACAAGAAACACTGCGGCCAGCGGGGCGAGCGCCGCCTGGAAAATCGCTCTGGCGGATGGTTTCATCACTGCGAACTCAACCATGGCGGAGCCAATTCCTCGCGGCAGGGCCGGACCTTGGTCTGCGCCAACCACGGGGTCTGCGCCAACCACGGGGTCTGCGCCAACCACGGGGTCTGCGCCAACCACGGACTTCCGTCCGTGGCTCTGTCCGGCCATCTGTAGTTTTCCGCCATGGTCGGCAACGATCTGACTATACCGGTATTGAGTTTCTAGGCCTGTCGCACGACAAAGTCGAAGCGCCCGGCGGTTCCCCTGCCCGCCGGTTTCGGCCGGATCATGCGGGATGGCCGCGCGTGCGGATCAGCCGCGATATGCGGGTCCCCTTTGATATAGAGCTGAGTCGTCAGAATCGGACCATCCGGGGCGCTGACCTTGAAATGAATATGAGCCGGGCGGAACCGATTCCCCACATCGTAGGGCTTGGGAACGAGGGTTTTGAGCCGGTAGAAGCCGCGATCGTCGGTGTAGAGCCGGCCTCGCATCCCGAAGCCCTCATTGTCATACTGGGCGTCATCGCCGGTTTGCCACACATCGAGCAGCGCGTGCGTGATTGGCTTGCCATCGGTCTTGAAAACTCGGCCTGTTAGATCGAGGCGTTTCCCGGGCGCCCCATCTTCATACAACACGGACCTTTCCGGCGCATCCGGCGTGTAGAAGGGACCTTCGATGTCGTCCTCAGTCTCGACCCATGGCATCTTCGGCGCCGCCTCCAGACGCTGGTGGAAAAGGAAGGCGGCTGAACCGAGCAGCCCGGCAGCGATCATCTCACGGCGATCGAGCCGGGACCCGCTTTGAATGACTGGGCTGGAGATTAGTGGCTCTCGCATCGGCTTCTCTGTATAGTTGCCACACTCAACCCGCCGTGGCCGGGACGCGCGTCAAACAGAGTGATATGTGAACGAAACAACGCTCTGATTATACAAATAAAAGGCGCCACAGTCGTTCCGGATGCAGGCTAGATCAGTCCCACCGCGTGCAGAAAGACCAACGTAATAGCCACCGGGACGAGAAACTTGAGCAGCAACAGCCAGCCGGTGAAAAACAGCCCTAGTTTCGTCCCGCTAAGGAAGTGGTGGCGGCGGATCTTGTCGTCCATCTTCCAGCCCGTGTAGATCGCCACTCCCAAACCGCCCAGTGGAAGCATCCAGTTCGAAGCAAGATAGTCGAAAGCATCGAACCAGTTCTTCCCGAAGATGCCGGCGAACCCATCGCCAAACAATGGCCCCCCGCTCAGCGCCGACGGAATGCCGACAAGAGCGACCATGGCGCCCGAGATGAGCGTGGCTTTGCGGCGGGTCCAGCCACGTTCGTCAATGAAGTAAGCCGCGGTGACTTCGAGCATCGAAATGGCACTCGTCAGGGCGGCGAATACCAGCAGGCCGAAGAAAGTGAAGGCTAGCAGGCCGCCCCCCGCCATCTGGCTCAATGCGATCGGGATCGTGATGAAAACGAGTCCGGGCCCAGCGCTAGGCTCCAACCCAAAAGTAAAGATGATGGGAAATAAGACCAAGGTTGCCAAAAGAGCGATGAGGGTATCCAGGAACGAGACCGTGATGGAAGCGGCGACGATGTCGTCATCTGTTTTTAGATAACTTCCGTAGGTCATGATCGACCCCATCCCCAGGCTCAACGTAAAGAAGGCGTGCCCTAAGGCTTCGAGAACACCCGCCGCGGTGAGCTGTTCGGAGTGAAACCCAAAGACAAATTCGAAACCTTTCCAGAAGCCCTCGAGCGTAAAGGATTTGATCAACAGCGCGACCAGCATTAAGAGCAACAGCGGCATCAGGATTCGCGACCAGCGTTCGAGTCCTTTCGAGACGCCGCCTATGACGACGGCCGCTGTCAGCAGCATGAACACCCCATGCCAAAACAGGTTCAGCGAGGGAGAAGCGAACACGGCGTCGAACGCTGGCTGGAAACTTTCCGGGGCGGCGCCGGAGATTTTCCCCGTGATCGCAAGCCAAGAATAGTGCAGCGACCATCCGGCAACGATGCTGTAGTAGGAAAGAATGACGAAGGACGACGCAACTCCCAGCCAGCCAAACGCAACCCATGGGCTGCTCCGGCCGGCCAGTTGCCGCAGCGCCCCCACCGGCGACTTCTGAGTGGATCGCCCCATCAGGATTTCGGCCGCCATGACCGGCAGCCCAACAAAAGCAATACAAACGAGATAAAGCAGGACGAAGGCGCCGCCGCCGTTGACTCCTGTAATGTAGGGGAACTTCCATATGTTGCCGAGTCCGACAGCCGATCCGGCGGAGGCCAGAATAAACCCCGTGCGCGATTTCCAATGTGCTCTTTCCGGCAAAGCGATACCTCGACCAGGAAATTTCGAAGGGACCTGCTAGTCTAAGTGCTTCAGTCTTCCCCTGTGATCCACGCGGCACAGTCGATTGCGCGGCAGAGTTCGCGCCGCATGCCGAGTAAGAACCGCAAAGATAACACAGTCGTGAATACGGATGTGGCCACTAGCGCCATGAAATTCTCCGAGCTAATGTTGGACTCCATCAATCAAAGTGAAATTCCTCTTCGGTTCGAACCCGGCGCGGAGGAGGCGGTCGCGAAGCCCGTCATCGAGATGCTCAAGATGTGGGTGGCGGCCCACGATCCTGATCCCGCGAACGGCGACTTCGAGTACGGCCAGAAGGCTCTGATCGTCCAGTTGCTCCAGGAGCTGGAAGATGCCGTCGACCTGCCGGTCGAAGACTAGCTTAGTCCTCCTTCCCATAAATACGATGACGTATTGTGGGGTGGCTTCTTTGGTTTTGCCTCGGCTAGACTGGTCTTAACACGGAGACCAGTCGATGCCAAGAAAAAGCCCCTTCTCCATCAAGCTTACATCCGAAGAGCAACGAGTGCTGCAAGCGAGGGCCCGAAAGTATACCTCATCGTATCGAGACGTGATCCGGGCCAAGATCGTCTTGCTTGCCGCCCAAGACCTCTCCAATGACCAGATCGCTCGGCGCCTCGACACCCCCCGTCAGATCGTCAGCAAATGGCGCAAACGCTTCTTCCTCGACCGCCTGGCTGGTCTCGAAGAGCAGCCCCGCGGCGGTCGTCCGCCGACGTTTTCCCCCTCAGCTCGTCGTCGCCGTCAAAGCCCTCGCTTGTGAATTGCCCGCCCAGTCCGGCTTGCCGCTCTCCCGTTTCTCCGTCTCCGAGATTCGCCATGAGGTCCTGCGTCGAGGTCTGGTCGCCGACATCAGCGGCGCCACCCTCTGGCGCTGGCTCGACTCGGATGCGCTGCGCCCCTGGTACCACCGCAGCTGGATCTTCCCCCGCGACCCCGACTTCGCCGAAAAGGCCGCCCGCATCCTGGATCTGTACGAAGGCCGTTGGCAGGGCAGTCCGTTGGGGGCAGACGATTTTGTTCTCTCCGCCGACGAAAAAACCAGCATCCAAGCGCGTCAGCGTAAGCATCGCGGCAAGCCGCCTGCCCCCGGCCGCTCGGCTCGCGTCGAGAATGAATACAAGCGCCTCGGTGCTTGGGCTTACCTGGCGGCTTGGGATGTTCATCGCGCCAAGCTGTTTGGCCGCTGCGAAACGAAAAACACCAGCGCCGGGGTCGATCGTCTGGTGGCGGAAGTGATGAGTCAGCCGCCCTACTGTTCGGCCCGGCGGGTTTTCTGGATCATGGACAACTGCTCGACTCATCGCGGCGACAAGGCCGCCGAGCGCTTGCGCACGCGCTGGCCCTCGGCGGTGCTGGTCCACACGCCGGTGCACGCGAGTTGGTTGAATCAGATCGAGATCTACTTCTCGATCCTGCAACGCAAGGCCCTCACCCCGAATGACTTCTCTTCGCTTGACGAACTCGAGGAGCGCCTCCTAGGTTTTCAGCAACACTACGAGCAAATCGCGACCCCTTTCCGGTGGACCTTCACGCGCCACGATCTCAAGCGCTGGCTGGCCAAGCTCGATAACTCTAGCCTCACTCCTGCCGCTTAGGTTGATACCCTACAAACATACGTCACCGTAATTCTGAGGCAGAGGACTTAGCTAGAGGCAATGCTGTTCACTTAGAGCCTCCGAGTCCAGGGTCTTTGAGCCGCGAAGCGGCGCAGGATCGTAGCCCAGGGTGGAGCGAAGCGGAACCCTGGGTGCGAATACCATCAAGGGTAAGCCCCGCACGGGGCGTAGGAGCAGACCGGCCCGTTCGTCTCCGAGGAGAGCAATGTGCGGCGGGCGTTCACCGATGTCCGATACATGATGACCCGCCATGCAATAAAAAGTCCGCGGAACCGCTAAGTGAACGGTATTGGGACTAGAGGCTGCCCGGCGCCCTGCAACCACCGCGGTCAGTCTTTCACTTGTCCCGTGTAATGGATGACGGTATCAATCAAACCGATTTCAACACGGCGATTCTTCTGGCGGGCGGCTGATGTAAACGCTTTGACGGCTGGACTGGATTCCCCGAATCCCTTCGCCTCGACGAGGTCCCCCGGAATCCCCGCCTGCACAAGATAGTCGCGTACGGAGCGGGCGCGCCGGCCGGAAAGATTTCTGTTGTAGCTTTCCGGTCCCGTGTCGTCCGTGTGGCCATAGACGTAGAGCCGGTATCCGTGCGACGCCAGCAGAACGCCGGCGATGCGGCTCAGAATCTCGCGATTCTCGGAGCGCAACGTATCTTTGTCGAAATCGAACAGAAAGGAATCTTGGCCCAAGTTCATCACCATCCCGAGGGGTGTTCGCCGGGTGTCGACAATGTGACTGAGGGCTTCCTGCATGCGGTCGAGTTCCTGTTCGCGTTGCTTGCGGATTTCGTCGGCCTCTTGGCGAGCCCGCTGCGCCTCTCGCCGCGCCTGCTGAGACACAGCCTCAAAGCGCTGCGCCTGCTCACGAGCCAGCTCCCGCTCGAGCTCGGCTTGCCTGCGAGCCTGAGCAAGTTTTTGGGCTTCCTCTTCCGCGTTTTGCGCCCTGGTTTGCGCCTGGTCGGCTTCCGCCCGCACTTCGCCGACCTCTCGGCGAAGCCCCTCCAACTCTCGTTCGAGCGATTCACTTTGGTTCTGGGACACTTTCAGGCGCTCTTCGAGCTCGCCCATTTGTGTCCACATGTTCCACAGCACGACCAGAGCCGCACCCGACAAAACGGCGACCGCGATTGGGACAGCCCGGCGCGATCGCGTGCCAGAGTGCTCGCGTGGCGACTGCTCAGTTGCCGGCATGCTTGATTAGCCCTACTGTCATTTTCGCACGTGATTGTGCCGGACGCGCCGATCCGAATCGCAAGCAGCGCCGACCGAGCGATGCGGTTGAGACCCAATCGCGGACCACATGCTGAGTGACGGACGGATGAAAGCGCCACTGCGTTCCATCCAAAGAATTCTCCCGCACAGCGTCAGGTCTCGAAGAATCTCCTTCAGGGTCCGGCCTGGGGGGAAATATTGCCGCGGACTCTGCGTGCGAGCGAAAATGGGGAACAGGGCGCACCGTGAGTGTCGATTATCTGGATTATCATTAGTACAGCATCATGAAATTCCCGCCAAACGTGGCAGAAAATTCGGGAACCAGACTCGGAGCCCCGACCGTGAGGGAGGGGTTAGCCGCTACGACGCGCTCATCCGACAGCGGCCACGCTCCCCCCGGTTTGGTTGCGGCTCGTCTGCGTCAGGAGGTCCTAACATGGCAATGAAGAATCCTGTGCATCCGGGCGCCATTGTGCGCCAGGACTGCCTGAAACCCTTGGACCTGTCGGTCACCGGGGGGGCAAAGAGGCTTGGCGTCGGGCGCCAAACGCTTTCCAACCTCGTGAACGAAAAGACATCCGTGTCCATCGAAATGGCCTACCGGTTGTCGAAGGCGTTCGGCTCGACTCCGGAGACCTGGCTTGGCATGCAGTTGGCCTTCGACCTCGCCCAATCGCGTGACTTGGAACGAAAGATCAAGGTGAAGCGCATCGAGGCCGCGTAACGCCCCAAGCCGGCCGCCGGGGACGGCGGGGGCTTGAGTCAATTTGAGCTGGTTGCTGGGGGGGCGCCTTGCGGCTAGCGCGGGATCAACCCAGCTTCCGCCCGATGTCAGCAGCTATCTGAGCGCCGTGAAAGCGGCCGTTCTCAATGAAGATCTCATTGGTATGCATGCCTGCAACGATCACGCCCGCCAAGTAAACCCCTGGGCGGTCGCTCTCGAGAGTTTCGGGATCGGTCTGGGGGCGCTGTGACTCGGTGTCGAAAACAATGCCCGCCCGGCCCAGGAACTCGAGGTCAGGCTGGTAGCCGGTCATGGCAAGAACGAAATCATTGGGCAGAGCGGCCTCTCCGTTTGGCGTGCGGATGCGGATGGCCTCCGGGGTGATCTCTTCGACGCTAGACTCCGGGTAGGCCTGAATCTCGCCGTTCTTGATTCGATTCTCAATATCGGGAAGGATCCAATATTTAATCTTGCGGCTCAGCCGGCTGGAGCGATAAATCAGCGTCACCCGGGCGCCGGCGCGATAGCATTCGAGTGCCACGATCGCGGCGGAGTTCTTACTCCCAATCACGGCCACATCGCTGCCGTAGAAGGGGTGAGCCTCTTTGTAATAGTGAAATACCTTATCCAAGTCTTCGCCCGGGATGTTCATCTTGACCGGCAAATCGTAGTAGCCGGTGGCAAGAATGACTTTCTTCGCTCTGTAGCAGCGCTTGTTATTCAGCCGGCCGGTTGTCTCGAGCACGAATTTGCCGTCCGAGCCGCCTACCGCGTCGACATTCTCGTGCTGCCGGATGTCGAGGTTGTAGTGAGCGCCAGCGCGCCGATAATATTTCAAGGCTTCCGTACGGGTCGGCTTATCCCCCAACGCTGTCATCGGGATGTCCCCGATTTCAAGCAGTTCCGGTGTCGTAAAGAAGGTCATGTGGGTGGGATAGTGATACAGAGAGTTGACCACGCACCCCTTCTCGAAGGCGACAACAGACAGGCCCCGGCGGGTCACTTCGATGGCGCAAGCCAGCCCGGTAGGTCCCGCGCCGACAACAGCGACATCGTAGAGGGATGTATCGGTCTGCGGCGAGCTGAAATCCGGCATCGATTGGGATATTCGGCGAGATTAACGTACCATTGTAGCTGGCGCCGTCGAAGGCGCTTGGGAGGACAGGCGTCAAGCCCGGGGGAGATGCAGCCGCAACCGGGCCGCAACCGGGCGGGTCCTCTGCCTGATTTTCTGGCGCCCCGTATTCGGACGCCCCCAAGCGTGGCCAAACCGTGAAGATTGGAATCACCTGCTATCCGACTTACGGCGGCAGCGGGATCGTAGCCACCGAACTGGGCATGGAACTCTCGGCGCGGGGGCACGAGGTCCACTTCATCACTTACGCCAACCCCATTCGGCTCACCGCGGATCTGCCCCGCATCCACTACCACGAGGTGGAGGTGAGCAACTACCCGCTATTTCAGTACCCTCCTTACAGCCTGGCGCTGGCGTCCCGGATGGCGGAGGTCGCCCAAACCGAGAGCCTCGACCTGCTTCATGTGCACTACGCTATCCCGCATTCGGTCAGCGCGCATCTCGCCAGCCAGATGTCCGCCGGCAAGCTTCCCTTTGTTACGACTCTGCATGGCACGGATGTCACCCTGGTCGGAACCGATCCGTCTTTTCTGCCAATCACTCGTTTTTCGATTGAACAGAGCCCGGGGGTAACGTCGATCAGCGAGTACCTCAAGCGGCGCACGATCGAAGTATTCGGAGTCGGCGAGGAGATTCGCGTCATCCCGAACTTCGTCAACTGCGAGTTGTATAGACCGGAGCCGAATGCCGACCTGCGGGCTCGCTACGCGCGCGCCGATGAAGCCGTGCTGATGCACTTGTCAAACTTCAGGCCGGTGAAGCGTATCTCTGACTGCGTTCATATCCTGGCTAAGGTGAATCCGGCGATTTCTTCACGGCTCCTGATGGTGGGCGACGGACCGGACCGGGTTCAGGCCCAGGCGCTGGCCCGAGAACTGGGTTTGGAGGAGCGCGTCATTTTCCTCGGGAAGCAAATTGACGTAGCGCCGCTGCTGGCCATTGCGGACCTGATGTTGCTGCCGAGCGAGATGGAAGGGTTCGGACTCGCCGCGCTGGAGGCGATGGCGTGCGGTGTTCCTCCCATCGCGTCGGATGTGGGCGGATTGCCCGAGGTCATTCATCATGATCGAGACGGATTCCTGCTGCCTGTTGGCGACATCGGCGGAATGGCGGAGGCAGCGCGGAACGTTCTTGGTGACTCCGCTCGAAAGAAAGCTCTGGGGACCGCGGCTCGGGAAACGGCTGTGACGCGTTTCTCGGCGGATAAGATCATCCCCCAATACGAGCAGTACTATAGGGACGTTTGCGGCCGGTAGCACGTTCAGGGCAAGCGCCGAAACTCGGTGAGCTGGTAGTGGTACCCGCTCGTGTCTTCTAGATCGAGGAAGCTGAAAGCCCAGCGGTCCACGGGCGAGAGGGGCACAAAGAAACGCCGCCGTCCTTCGTATTTTGAGGCCAACGCTTCCTCCAGCCGGCTGATCATGCGATCGGGAGAAATGTCGTGGCTCCGGCGAAGGAACCACATGCTGGTCCATTCATCGCTTCGAATTTCTTCGAGCGCCAGAGCTTGGCGCTGCTCCCCGCGGATTTCCACGCAGGCAATGTCGTCGCGCAACTCCGCTAAGAGCGGGGCGGCGTCGGTGTTGTACCCATCGATAAGAACGACGGCCTTTCGTGCTTCGGATTGGTCTCGAATGTGATTAGCTATCTCTCGAAACGGGACCAAATAGCCGTGGTTCAAAAAACCCTCTTTTTGAAAATAGCTCGTCAGCGATCCCGCCGAGACAGCCAGCATCGCCAGGCAAACGATGGACCCTAGTTTCGGGCTGTTTCTTCTCCCGCGAAGGAGCCAGAGCAGGTAGAACGGCAGCAGAAACAGCAAACGAGCCCCGACGAAAGAAAATGCGACCCAAGCGCTTGCCCCGAAATAGCCGATGCAGGCCACGGGCACAATGAGTGGAAACCAGCCCAAGCGGTTTTGCCAGCCCAGCCACAGCAGCCAAATCACGCCCGGTCCCGTCAGGAGGCCGAGCAGGATCGCCCATGCGGGGAATGCCTCCCCGTATGTAAACGATGTGAACCAGTAGACGAGTTTGACGGATGTTTCCAGCACATAGCCTTGCACCAGGGAATACACCTCACGGCGCGGAACCTGCAAGACGGCACGGGCGAGCGCGGGCAGCCAGGGAGCGTAAAGCACCGTGGTCACCAGCGAGGCGAAAAGCAAGGTGCGGACGCGCTCCCGCTCTTTTTGCTGGAACCAGCCGTACAAGAGCACGAGTCCCGCCCCGGCACTAACCGCGAGCCCTGGAAGATAGTGGACCCACAACAGCAGAGCGCAACCGAACCCATGCCAAAACGCGGCCCGTAGTGACTTCGGCCGCTGAATCAGCTTCCAAGCCCAGGCAAGAGCCACGACCGAGACAGCTAGTTGCAAGCTATAGGACCGCGCCATGCGGGAATACATCAACAGAGTTGGGGAGAGGGCCCATAGCGCCAGGAACCAGACTCGCGTTGAGAAAGGCGATCGTTTCAGCCACAGGAAGTAGATCAGAATGGTCGAGGCCAGACAAAAAACGGCGGATAGCGCCCGCGCCTGAACGACCAGGTCACCTGTCCATCCGAGCTGAACCCAGGCCTTGGCCAAGGCGTAATAGAGCGGAGGATGAATATCCCGCTGCAGGATTTCGGGGATTTCATTCCAGGGAAAACCGATGACCCGGAGCGTGAAGATCTCATCGCCCCAAGCATCAAGCAGATCTAAACGGTAAAAGAGCAAAGACGCCTGAAGCAGCAAGAAGCCGGGCAGAAGAAGCCTTTGTGGCCACGGGCCTGACCAGGATGAATGCTGATCCGCGGGCATTCTCAAATCTAGCACGCTGAGGCCGGCTGCGAGGAACCGGGGTCCTCTAGACTCTGCATCCCAAGGGCGCTTGACCGCGGGCTTCCGCCCGCGGCTCTGAAATTGGCTTTCCAGGGCTTTCTGCTGCTTGTCATCCATTCTGATGGCTCAACTGTTTCCCTTCGACGGTTTTGAGTCGTTCGATGATGTCGTCGATGGCGGCGCCTCGGTACATCATGTCCATGGCCAAGCGCGAGGCGCTGACTCGGCTGGCAGAGGAGGCTTTCTCGTCGTCCATCACGTTCTCGAGCGTGTCGAGGGCGCGAACGCTCATTTGCTGGAGGCGGGTGGTGGTGTGGGCAAGAATGTCCCGCCGGGCTGCTCTTAGGGCAGTCTGGAAGCTTTCCTGTTTCATCCAGCGATAAATGGATGCTTCACTCACATTTGCTCTCTTTGCCGCTCTATCGATCGTATTCGTTAGCAAAAGAGCTTCAATGGTCTTGTTCTGCTGTGTTGTAAGTTGTTCATTCATAAGGGTTGACTTTTTTCAATGAGAGTATTTGAGAGTCTGTGAGAGGTTTTCTGGCTTTTGGGTCCCGCCGGGGCCGTGGAATGGTTTGTCCTCTCCTTTCTGATGCAACTGAGTCATTGTTGGTTTTGCGCTTTTAGGATAACAAGCCGATCTTGGGATTCCTTGCGGACGGCGGGTAATTCTGTTGAAAACAAAGGGACTATATTTATGATTTATCCGTGACTGAGTTGGGGTGATTTGCGGTTCTGGGGGGGGAGCGGTGTTTTGGGGCCAAAGTGGCGTGGGGGTAGCCGGTTCGGCGTTTGGTGGGGCGTTCGCGGCTGAACGGCTCGTCGCCGCTTTGTGGACGAGCTTTGGGCATCCAGAGGCAGTCAAGGCTGGACCGGGTGGGCGGCAAAGAATTCAGCTTGCAGATATGTACTTTGTATGACATTGTACCTTGAAAGGTGCAGCATGGCGGAGGAGCCGAAGAGACAGAAAATTCGGCTGATCTTCTACCGCACGACGGCGGGGAGCGAACCCGTCAGGGAGTGGCTGAAAGGGCTGGATGAAGTCGAGCGTCAGGCGATAGGGCCAGGCTATAGGGAACGACCTGCTGCGCGCACAATGGCGTTGGCCGGTGGGCATGCCGCTGTGCCGCCCGATGGGCAATGGCCTCTGGGAAGTCCGGACGGACCTGCCGACGAAACGGACGTCGCGTGTGCTGCTCTGCCTCTACCGCGAGCATCTGGTCGCGCTGCACGGGTTTATCAAGAAAACGCGGGCTACGCCGGAATCGGATCTGGCCACGGCGCGCAAACGTCAAAAGGAGCTGGAACGATGAGCAAGAAGCATATGGGATCGAGCATTGAAGACTTCCTCAAGGAGGAGGGCATCTTCGAGGAAGCGCAGGCACAGGCGGTCAAGGAGGTCGTCGCATGGCAGCTTGCCGAAGCCATGAAGTCGCGGAAAATCTCGAAAAACAAGATGGCCACACTGCTCAAGACGAGCCGGACCCAGGTGGACCGCCTGCTTGACCCGAAAAACGACATCACGCTCGGCAGCCTGCAACGGGCAGCGGCGATCGTTGGGCGGCGCGTCACCATTGAGCTGGTTTAAGACCGGTTGAAAAGGCTGCGGAAGCAGGGGAATCAATTGTGGCCACGAACGTGGACGACATCATCAGAGTCGGCGGGAGTCGGTAGGGGAGTCGTTGAGTCGTTAGGGACAGTCACCTTATCAGGTGAAAAATACGTAAAGCCCGCATCACATCGTAACAAACGTTACACGTAGACACGTCAGCGTACCCGATCTCACGTCAGCTGCGCTCGGGAGGCCCTCGACAGGTAGTTAAGGTGACTGTCCCTCATACCTCATACCCTGAAGCACTGGGGGCGCCACAGCAGAGTGCGGATATTTCTCGTTTGCGGGACGCGACCCATAGCGGGCGCCCCTGCGGCGACGAGGCATTTGTGGAAGACCTCGAGCGGCGCCTCGGGCGTCGGCTTAAGCCGCAGCAAGGCGGTCGGCCACCATCCGGCGGGGACAGTCACCGGGTTTTCGCGGCTGCTGCAGGCGATTCCGCAAGAGTTGACAATAAAACCCGGTGACTGTCCCCATCAGCCCCATCAGTCCCCGACTTTCCCCCGCGCTCGTCGAGCCAATGGACGAGAAGGGGACCTTTTTATTCCCCCGCCGGAGAAATCAGGCTAAGTGGCTTGGTCGGAGTATGTTACGAACCAACAACCGCTGATTGCTTGGTGGTAGCGCGATGTCGCAATAGCTATCTCGACCTGCACTGAGAGGAGCGTTCACACATGCGGGCTGCGTCCACCCACCCTTAGTTTCCACCTCAGCAGCGGTGTCCGTTATCTAAGAAACCGACTGGGTTGGCCCCTCGTGCTCTAGGGCGTCCAACTGAATCAATTTGGTGCCTTCCAGTCAAGAATTAGACCCTGCGACTTATTGAACGCCAACATCAGTCCAGGCCATTGTTAATACTAGGGTCGGCCTATGTCGCAGTACTTGGTACACACGGCTCTTTCGAGAATGTATTCCTTCATACGGTCCGCAGTTCTGTGTCGTGATGATCGTGCTGTTACGAAACAGTCCGATGACGCCCAAAGCCCTGCGGGCAAAGAGGTTCGCCTTCATGCCGAGCCGAGACCGAGGGGGTTGGTAGCATGATTCCAAACAGGACGACTTCGGAAGCTCAGGTTCCAAGAGTGGTCGAGGATACCCTACCACCGGCTGGAGAGGCTATGAAGGTGCGGACTCGTGAGAAGCGCCAGCGGCTCCGTAGCGAATTTTTCCGCGGCAGGAAGCTGCGGATTGGCTACCGCGGGCAATTGCTGGTCGCTAAGGTGGTCGACTCTAGCGACCACGGGCTGGGAGTGGAGATGTCCGCACCACTGGAGATCGACTCGTTCGTTTCGTTCGTTGGTATTGGACTCCGAGGCCGCGCACAAGTTATGCACTGCCGACCCAGCGACGACGGCGTGTTCCATGCTGGACTCAAGATTGAAGCAGTCAGTTTCGGCAAACTCGATGTCTCCAGCCGGGCACTCCCCAGCGAAACCGTCAAGGCATATAACCCGCGTGATCGATTACTCAATGCAGGTGCGATTGGGGAACCAAAAGGCCGCGGTACAGATGATCTTGTCGAAGGAGTTGAAGAAATGCATTGCGACGGCACCCAAGACTCAAGTGAGGAGAGATCTCGGATCAACGTTTCGGAGAGATGGGGTATTTAGTTGACTCCAGTAGCCACTACATCTTGGGGGTGGGGGTGCCGGCCCTGGTGGCCTCGACCATTGTCTTATAGGGAGCAGGGTCGGCGGCGACCGCCTGCTGGAGGAGGCGATAGAAAAGTTTGCCGCGCGACCGTGAGGTCCGCCGGTTGAAGCGGAACGTGAACTCGTCCAGGTAGTAGTCCAAATACTCGTGACTGACAGCCCCCTGGTGGGTCCCCAACAGCCAGCGCTTTAGCAGAGAGGCGACACGATGGACTCTCGGCAGCAGCTTACTCGCCGATTGCCGCTTCCCGCGCAGCACGGTGACTTCATGGCGGTATCCTTTGTTCTCCAATCCCGCATAGCCTTCCCAGCCGTCGGTGTGCACGAGGCTGCCAGGTTGGATAGCTTCTTCGACAAAGGCTTCCAAGCTCGCCGCTGAGGCATCCGCGATCCGACGGAGCCGGATGCGACCCATACCGCGCCCATCCTCCTCGGCAGCAACCGCAACTAACGCTTTGCCAACCATTTCGCGACCTCGGACGCCCTCTTCGACTCCGCCCACATACGTTTCGTCCACCTCCACCCGGCCGACCAGCCGATTGCGACCGGGGCGCACCATGGCGCGGCGGAACTTGTGCAGCCAGGTCCAGGCGGTTACATAGCTACCCAAACCCAAGACCCGCTGCAACTCCAGCGCGCTGGCCCCGCCTTTTTGCGTTGTCACCCACCAAGCCGCCCGGAACCACAACGTCAAGGGCTTGCGGGTGTCCTGGAAAATCGTGCCCGCCGTCACCGAGGCCTGGTAACCGCAGTCGGCGCAGAGCAGCAGATTGCGTTTGCTGGCCCATGAGGACTGGATCCCACAGCGCGGGCACACGAACCCCTCCGGCCAGCGCAGCTTCAGCAGGTACTCCCGGCACGCCTCCTCGGTCGAGAATCGAGCTTCCAACTCGACGAGGTTTCGGGGGTAGTCCTCCTTCATGCCCCCAACCACAACATATTGTGGCTACTGGAGTCAACTAAATACCCCATTCGCCAAGATCACGGGCGTGTCCCGTCCTACCCGCTACAGCTCCATGAGCACCCGAGGTCTCAGGACGAACCCTTAGCGTGTATTTCAACACGAATCTGGTCGGTACCCCTCGTGCGGGGCGTCCCTGATGCTGTCGATGAGTCGTTGGGTTTGGTTCATGGTGTCTCCTTCGATGGTTTGCTGTGTTTTCCCTTCACCAGGGGAAGAGGGAGAACCACAAACCAGAGTAGGAGACTAGAGCGAGCGCGGGGCGACGGGCAAGGACCAGATAAGACAACGCGAGTGACAGACGCTGAAAGCGAGCGGAGCGTTCTGGCGCGAGAGTTGCCCTGGGACGCCGCCAACGGCGGGCCGCTGTGAGCGGAAAGGCACCACAAGCAAACACTCAATCGAAGCGGGAAGAAAAGAACAAGCGCGGCGAAGCGAACGGCTCCGCCGCGCCCTGGCGCGGTTGCCCGCTAGGACTCGTCCACCTAAACCTCCGGGAGTTCTGCTTCTGCCGGAAGCTGGAAGAGGCGCGTGTGGGCGAAGTCGGCCACTTTCGCAAGCACCAACAAGTCGTTGCGCCCGAAGCTCTGCGTACTCTTCCATTGATCGCCTTCTTTGTAGAGGCGGGAAAAGGTGACATTGTGCCTCGGCTGTTCGTCGGTTCCATTGCGCCAAATCGTAGCCTTGACGCGACCGATCCGGACTTCTGTGATGGGTTTCTGATTAGCCATAATGTTTTTCTCCTAGAGAGTCAAAGGGTTTGTGAGCGTTTTTCGCTCACCCGCGAATGGCGGAAAACGCCCAAACCCTGACGCGGTAGGAAAGCGCCGTCCGCGCCGGTGACGGGCAGAGCCGACAAAAGCTAAGGTTGAGTGACAGACGCCGAAGGCGAGCTAAAGCGTTCTGGCGCTGGCCTTGCGTCGGCCCAAACCGGGACCGGCGACGGGAAGCACGGGAACATGGCGCAACCTAGACCCGTCCGCCGCACGGCGCGAAAGCGATTTGGCGCAACACCGGAAGGCATGTCACCATTGAGCCTCGCCCGGCAATGCTCGATCAATGGAGCAAGGGGTAACGGGTGGGAAAGTGGACCGCCCGAATCGCGGCGCTTGCAGCGCGTCGGGGATGATCCAGGGAAACCGCGATTTCAGCGGCGGTTCCATAAGCCGATCCCTCGCCGCCGCGCTTGTTCTTCCAGTTGAATAAACTCCGTCCGCTTGGAGAAGGGAAAGCGCCGGTAAGCATGAGCGTAGCCGTCGCGGATCAGCCGGGCGTTGAAGTTGTCTCCGTCCAGCAGGACGTAGCGAAGCCAGCGCCCGTAGCGGTCCACGGTATCTCCGGTGCGGTCCTTTTGGAGTAGCACTGTCTTACCTTCGAGCGCCGCCTTGGTGAAGGCGCTTGCCTCCCGTCCGAAATACTGCACCGCTTCGGTGGGGTGCTTCGTCTCCGGGGTGTCCACGCCGATGAGCCGGACGGTGTAATTCTTCCCTTGATGGCGCACCTGGATGGTATCGCCGTCAATGGGGTATTTAGTTGACTCCAGTAGCCACAATATGTTGTGGTTGGGGGCATGAAGGAGGACTACCCCCGAAACCTCGTCGAGTTGGAAGCTCGATTCTCGACCGAGGAGGCGTGCCGGGAGTACCTGCTGAAGCTGCGCTGGCCGGAGGGGTTCGTGTGCCCGCGCTGTGGGATCCAGTCCTCATGGGCCAGCAAACGCAATCTGCTGCTCTGCGCCGACTGCGGTTACCAGGCCTCGGTGACGGCGGGCACGATTTTCCAGGACACCCGCAAGCCCTTGACGTTGTGGTTCCGGGCGGCTTGGTGGGTGACAACGCAAAAAGGCGGGGCCAGCGCGCTGGAGTTGCAGCGGGTCTTGGGTTTGGGTAGCTATGTAACCGCCTGGACCTGGCTGCACAAGTTCCGCCGCGCCATGGTGCGCCCCGGTCGCAATCGGCTGGTCGGCCGGGTGGAGGTGGACGAAACGTATGTGGGCGGAGTCGAAGAGGGCGTCCGAGGTCGCGAAATGGTTGGCAAAGCGTTAGTTGCGGTTGCTGCCGAGGAGGATGGGCGCGGTATGGGTCGCATCCGGCTCCGTCGGATCGCGGATGCCTCAGCGGCGAGCTTGGAAGCCTTTGTCGAAGAAGCTATCCAACCTGGCAGCCTCGTGCACACCGACGGCTGGGAAGGCTATGCGGGATTGGAGAACAAAGGATACCGCCATGAAGTCACCGTGCTGCGCGGGAAGCGGCAATCGGCGAGTAAGCTGCTGCCGAGAGTCCATCGTGTCGCCTCTCTGCTAAAGCGCTGGCTGTTGGGGACCCACCAGGGGGCTGTCAGTCACGAGTATTTGGACTACTACCTGGACGAGTTCACGTTCCGCTTCAACCGGCGGACCTCACGGTCGCGCGGCAAACTTTGCTATCGCCTCCTCCAGCAGGCGGTCGCCGCCGACCCTGCTCCCTATAAGACAATGGTCGAGGCCCCCAGGGCCGGCACCCCCACCCCCAAGATGTAGTGGCTACTGGAGTCAACTAAATACCCTATCGCCGTCAATCACCCACTCGACGCGGGCGGAAATCGGATCAAGTTGGGCGCTGGTGATAAGGCCCATGAAGCCACAAACAAAGATGGCTAGTCCGGTCATTTTGGCCCTGAGTGGTAGGGGTAGGGCTAGGCGTCTTCGACCTTGAGTTTTTGAATGTCCCATTGGTTTGTCCTCGCTTCGTAGCCTTTGACGAAAACTGCTTCTTCGGCGAATCGCCGTCCCTCGTGGCGCGTCATGTGAATCACCATGGCGATGCCGTCCACCACGCCTCTACAGGTTACTTCCCACGGTAGCTCCCCGCCGCCTTGCATGGCGCAACTGGCGATCCGGGATAGGGCGCTCGTTGCGTTGTTGGCGTGTACGGTCGTCAGTGATCCGCCGTGGCCGGTGTTGAGTGCTTGTAGGAGGTCCGCCGCCTCTCCGCCGCGAACCTCGCCCACGACGATGTGATCCGGGCGGTGACGTAGCGCGTGGCGGACTAGATCGCGGATCGTGACCGCGCCTTCTTGCAAACCGCGAGCCTCGAAGCGGACGCAATTCGACCGCTCGATGCGAAGCTCCAAGGTGTCCTCGATGGCAACTATTCGCTCATCATCGGGGAGAAGTTCGATAAGGGCATTGAGCAACGTGGTCTTGCCTGATCCGGTTCCGCCTGAAACTAGGATGTTGCGCCGGGACCGCAACACCCGCTCGGCTTCGGCCCGCACGTTTTCAGGGAGTGCGCCTTGCTTCACGAGGTCCGCCGCCGAGAACGCCCGCTTACCAAAGCGCCGCACGGTGATAGCGACTTGAGGACTGGCGGGCGGAACGCAGATGGCAACCCGCGATCCGTCATCGAGCCGGGCATCGACAATGGGAGAGGTCGCCGGGTCCAGTCCCAAAGGACGGGCGATATGGATAGCGGCCCGTTCCAGCGCCGCTTCGTCCAGGTCCGGCGCGGCGTGTGGGGCCAGCCGTCCGGCCCGCTCGATCCACACATTAGCGGGACCGTTAATCATGATCTCGCTCACTTCGGGATCTTCAAGGACGCTCTCTAAGCCCGGTAGAAAGGGTTTTAGGTGTTCCAGTCCGCTCGCGGCGCTCATATTTGGCCCGCCTCTTTCGCTCTCCAATAGGAGTGTTCGGCTGGTAGATAGTGCGGCTTGAGGTAGACGCGGCGCGGCTCAAGCGACTGCGCCCCGTCATAGGGCAAACAGATTGCTTGACAGTTCGAGAGTAAGGCGAAGTCTCGCGGGTGAAACACGGCCTCGCGCTGCTCCCGGAATGATTTGGTCGCGCCCATGCTCCCGCCTCCGCCTCCGGCCCGTCCTGAGAGCGGGGAGACTTCCGAGCGTTTGGAGGTCTCGCTGATGGTGTAAGATTCCTTGATCTTCGCCACCTGGCCGCACAACTCCGACGCGATCTTGGCGGATGCGTCATCACTCAGCGATAAGAAAATGCGAGTACGGAGCGTCTGCAACAGCGACCGCCACGCTTCCGAGCTTCCCAAGACGGCCCGCAACGAGGAAATAGATTGCGTGGCGACAATCGGGATGCAGCGGCATTGCCGGGTCAGCGCAAAGGATTTTTCATCGCCTGATGGGTCTTCCTCGCCCACTGAAGCGAAGGCTTGATATTCGTCACAGATAAAGACGGCGGGCCGAAAGTAGCTGCCCGGATTCGCCTTCATCTGAGCCGGTCGCATGAGAAGCGCTTGTAACCAAGCGTTCTTGAGCATCACGCCCACGGCGCGGGATAGCGCCGGGTTGATACCAGCGGGCATATTCAAGGCCAGCACCTTGCCCTGCTCGATCAACTGATAGATCGGCGGTAGCTGGCGTGTGATCGGGGCTTCCTCTTGGGTAGGGGGTTGGTTGCTCTCGGTTGAGGGGTCGGGTGTCTGAGGGGTCTTGTCGTCCGGCTCCGTCTCCGTTATGATCCACGCCGCCTCCTTCGCCTTGACTGGTTTCGGTTCCGCCTCCTGGGGCGGGTTGTCGTCCGGCTCCGCCGCCGCCTTCGCCTGCGGCTCCGGCTGTGCCGCTTTGACCGGCTCCGGTTCCGCCTCCGGCTCCGGCTGTGCCGCTTTGACCGGCTCCGGTTCCGCCGCCTTCACCGTCTCCGGCTTTCTCGCGGTCTTTGGCTTCTTCCGCGCCTTTGGCTCGCCTCCCCATGTGTATCTGATCTCCGCCGCCTGGGGGGTCTTGTCGTCCGGCTCCGCTGCCTCCGCCTCCGCTTCCGGCTTCGGTTCCGCCTTCGGCTCCGCGTTGTCCGCCGCCGCGTCCTTCTTCGCTTTGAGGCGCTTGATTTGGGCTTGCAAGATGATGGCTTGAGGATCGTCGGTGATGTACGGCGCGGGGAGACAAAACACCCTCGCCACGTCCGGCATATCGAACATGGAAAGGAACACCGAAACGCCCTCGACAATCGAGGACTTGATCTTGTTGTCTAGGTTTTGCCAGTCGTGGACAAACCAGCGCTTGATGGCCTCGACGCGCTCTCTGGTATCTTTGCCGGGTCCAGATTCCCAGACGATTTCATGGGTGATTTTGAGTTCTTCGAGCTTCGCTTTGAGCGGGCGGGTGTGGACGGCTTGGTGCTGTTGGCCTCCCGGTGTACGGGTCCAGTTCCATTGTTCAAGATGTGTGAGTTGGGGTACCAGTGCGTCCGCCTCGACGAAAATGGTCCCTGTGTTGAGGTCGTCGCTCAGCTTCTCCGCCGCCTCGATCTTGGACGCGAATAGCTCCGGCTCGATGGCACAACGGTAGACCTGTTGCAACGTCACCCATCGGTCCGGGAATACGCGGTGAAGCTCGATGATCCAGCGGACCAGATTGGTATAGGCTTGCTGCCAGAAGGGTTCCTTGCCCTTGCCGAACAACTGATTGAGCAAGCTCGAAACGGTGTAGGCAAGCGAGTACGAATCGAGCCACCAAGCCGAGAGCGGATTCCATTGAGAACGGGAGTCCATGCCAATCTCGATGTAGTCTTCTCCACGGCCCGCCTCGACGAGGATTTGGCGGATGTCGTGACAGAAATCTCCCTTGACTTCGAGCACCAGCGCCGCCGCCCGCATGTGCGGATTATGCGCTTGCCAGCCGAGAAGCTGGCGGGCAAACGGATTCATGCAAGCCGAGGTTTTCCCTGATCCCACGGCTCCGAAGATCGCCACGCCGGTATACAGTCCGCGCTCCGGGATGGTGAGCCATGAGGGACTGAAAATCTCCCGCGCCTCGATGGGGTGATGGACCTCCCCGATAACGATGGCCGGAGCCTGTTGGTCCGCTGAAAGCGGCCACGGTGGGAGCTTGGCGAAGGGCGCGAAATCGCGCCGCCGTCCTTCTAGCCAGACCTTCCAAATGGTGACGGAAATAACTCCGCACAGCATCACGACAACGAAGGGCGAAAGGTAGTACCAGACCAGCATGGCCGTGAAAACATCGGGCGTGTGATATTGCACCAAAGCAAGGATCGGGTGCTCATCAAACGACGGGAAGGGACGCCGTACAAAGCTCCACACGGCATACCACAGACCGCCGAAAAAAAAGAGCAGCAGGGGCGGAAGCCCGACAACGAATTGTACGACGCGAAACACCGTCCAGCCGAACAACATGAGACCTTGAAAGACGCGCCATCCGGCCCAACCCAACAGCACGAAACCTTGCACGACCAGCCAGCCGAGGACGGCGAAAACCCGGATCGGGTTTTTCCAGTTCATCGGGCCAGCGGGCCGGTGCCAAAGCTCCTGAAGATTAGGGCCGATTTCGCGCCACTTCATAGGTCCGTCTCCGTGCTTTCAGCGCCGCTCCTGGGGGGTTGTTCTGAGCCTTCCCGCAGGGATAAATGAGGACGAGAGCGACCCCCTGAGGCCGGAGTAGAGACACGGTACAGCGTGTCTCTACGAAAGGCCGCAGGTCCCCCCGCTTTTTGGGGGGGTCGCTCTCGTCTTTCTCACTCGCCCGCGTCCGAAGCGATCCGGGCCGCTTCAAAGCGGCTAACCACGGCGGAATGAGGCACATAGAGGAAAGCGGCTTCGCCGCATTTCTCGATTTAAGCGTGCGACACCCCCCCCCTCTGAGCGTGTCACAATCTGCATGGGGCGTTGTACCATAAAAAAATGGCCTATTTCCCGTCTCTCAGCCGCTCTCATCTCGCTCCGCAAACCGCACGGCCCGCCATGTCGAATAGTCGTCAATCGAGACTGCTCCGGTAGCTCCGTTAGCTTCGGGTTCGGGGGGCATTCTCATGAGTGCTGCCGCCCGTTTCATGGCTAACGGTTCTCCGCCGTAAGGGATGAAAAACTCCGTGTTGTTTTGGATTATCGCGTCTTGGATGGCCTTGATTTCCTGGTTCACCGTCAGTCCTTTATCGGGTGTCCCTGGCTCCGCCGCCGCCCATGTTTGAAGCACTCGCGCCGTCCGGTCCACGGTGGCATTTTCAACCGCAATTCCGATTACCCGAACCTGCCGCCCCTTCTTGCGAAGCGCATCCCAAAGCGGCCCATGCACGGCTCCCCACGAGTGGAGTTCACTATCCGTCTGGTTGCCCGGATCGACGTAGACAAAGGTGATGGTTTCAGGGTCCACGGCAAGAGGCAGTTTAAGGGCAAAGTAGCGCTTTTGGTTAGCCGCCACACCGTAGTAAATCCGGCGCGGAAGCAAGCGGAGCGGCAAGCCGAGCTTCTCAAAAAACTCGACCTTCTCCGGCTCGGCGGGGAGCCAATTCATAGCTGGATGTTGCAGCACAAAATCCAGCGATAAAAGCCGCCGTATGAGAACAGGCTTTTTGGCCTTTCGCCGGTGACGGATGTTCTCGACGCCTAGCGCCCGGTAGATGGCGTTGCTCGATATGCGGCACGGTCTAGCGCCCCCGGAGAACATGAAGTTTTCGTTTTCGACCGCCGCTCGGCGCTCTATCAATGTCTCGACGAATCGTTGCGCCCGTTGACGACCCGTACTGAAATAATCACAGAACTGCCCCCGCGTGAATACGCCGCTGTGAAGACACACCAGCGCGATCCATTCCGCGTCCGGGCCGGTCCATCCGAGCGGTTCCAGCTTGCAATCTCTTCCCCGTAAATGCTCGATCATAATTGATCTCCGGTGACGGTGGCCCGGTCGCCTTGCAAGTAGGTGATGACGATTCCCATGGGGTTGAACACGATCAACTCCGTGGGGATTTGGTGGAGGAACTGGAATTGAAGCGAGAGCGTCCAGCGTTCCCGGCCCACTTCGTTTTCCATCTCCATTCGCACAATGTCAAAATCGGCGGTGGCGCTGTGCGGCTGCTGAGGGTTGGGTTGAATCCTCAAAATGACGCGGGCGACTTGCAATTCTCCCCGCGCCACGCCCGCCGCGAGAAGGGCGACATTTTGGCTCTCGGTGCGAAACGAGGCATTGGCGAGTGGCGTGCTGAGGAAGCGCAAGCTGCGGGACCAGTTCTGTGCGACCGTGGCCCGCCGCCGCGAGTAGAAGTCATAGATAAAGCGGTTGAGGAAATACTTGGTGGTGGGGTCCAGCGGGTCGGCCTGGGCCTCCATCACTTTGTAGGCGACGGCCTCGGCCCGCCCGACTTCATCAACCCTGACGACGATGGGACGAGGCGGCTCAACCGAAACAATGCGGAAGACGACGAGGATGAGCAAAAGCACTGCGATAGCCAGCCCAACAGATATCACCCGTAGATGACGGTTGGTGTGGATGGTTTCGCCCCAATGGGGTATTTAGTTGACTCCAGTAGCCACAATATGTTGTGGTTGGGGGCATGAAGGAGGACTACCCCCGAAACCTCGTCGAGTTGGAAGCTCGATTCTCGACCGAGGAGGCGTGCCGGGAGTACCTGCTGAAGCTGCGCTGGCCGGAGGGGTTCGTGTGCCCGCGCTGTGGGATCCAGTCCTCATGGGCCAGCAAACGCAATCTGCTGCTCTGCGCCGACTGCGGTTACCAGGCCTCGGTGACGGCGGGCACGATTTTCCAGGACACCCGCAAGCCCTTGACGTTGTGGTTCCGGGCGGCTTGGTGGGTGACAACGCAAAAAGGCGGGGCCAGCGCGCTGGAGTTGCAGCGGGTCTTGGGTTTGGGTAGCTATGTAACCGCCTGGACCTGGCTGCACAAGTTCCGCCGCGCCATGGTGCGCCCCGGTCGCAATCGGCTGGTCGGCCGGGTGGAGGTGGACGAAACGTATGTGGGCGGAGTCGAAGAGGGCGTCCGAGGTCGCGAAATGGTTGGCAAAGCGTTAGTTGCGGTTGCTGCCGAGGAGGATGGGCGCGGTATGGGTCGCATCCGGCTCCGTCGGATCGCGGATGCCTCAGCGGCGAGCTTGGAAGCCTTTGTCGAAGAAGCTATCCAACCTGGCAGCCTCGTGCACACCGACGGCTGGGAAGGCTATGCGGGATTGGAGAACAAAGGATACCGCCATGAAGTCACCGTGCTGCGCGGGAAGCGGCAATCGGCGAGTAAGCTGCTGCCGAGAGTCCATCGTGTCGCCTCTCTGCTAAAGCGCTGGCTGTTGGGGACCCACCAGGGGGCTGTCAGTCACGAGTATTTGGACTACTACCTGGACGAGTTCACGTTCCGCTTCAACCGGCGGACCTCACGGTCGCGCGGCAAACTTTTCTATCGCCTCCTCCAGCAGGCGGTCGCCGCCGACCCTGCTCCCTATAAGACAATGGTCGAGGCCACCAGGGCCGGCACCCCCACCCCCAAGATGTAGTGGCTACTGGAGTCAACTAAATACCCCATTCGGAGAGTATGTCTCAACTTGCTCCCGTGAGTACACAAGAAGCAACGACTACGGACAGTGCCGGACAAGCAGGCTCGCCGGATAGGGAAGGGCAAGCTTCAACAACACCTTCTGAGATGGCCCAAACCATCCCTCAAGCCGTGAAGCAAGAACTGCGAGACTCAAAACTCGATGAAATTCTTCAGCGTTGGACCGAGACCCAGCAGCAAATCGCGGAGTTGAAGGCGAATGTGTCCGAACAACACGCTGAGCTTGCGGCCGCAAAGGAGACGCTGTCGCGGTTGTGTGCGGAGACTGAAACAGCCCAGCAGTTGCAAGCCAGTAGAGTTGACTCCATACTGGAGCGCCTGGCGGTGCATGAGGCTGAGCTTCCAAAGTTGAACTCTATCGAGGATCTCTCGGGGAAGAAAAATGGAGTAGTTCAGCGCCTCGACCTGCTATCGAAAGTCTCAGGTTCGGCCTATGAAGTAGAGAAGCATCGTCAGACCGCGGAGCCCGTTCCCGATCAGACCGAAGCTCCCCAAACGTCCGCGGAAAAGGGGGCGGCCGAGCTTGCGGCCAGCAGTGGCTCTACTCCGCCAGAAAGTCCCGCCGGGATCGCAGAAGAGGAACCGGAAGTTGAGCCAGCGGGCGCACCGCCCGCGAGGCAACGGTGGATTTCGAGCCGTGTCTTGAAGCTGGCGGCCGCCTGCGTGGCCGTTGTCCTGGCCATTGCAGTCGCTTACTGGATCTCCTCCGACGGCTCCTTCCAACAGGCCTCGAAGGTTGCCGCCTCGACGATTGCTCCAGAGACCCATGTAGCCGTTCCTCTGCGAGGAGTTGTCTTGGACGAAGGCACCGGAGGTCCAATCACGCATGCGACCCTCTATAGCGGCGGCGTGGAAGTAACAACCAATGCGCGGGGAGAGTTTGAACTACCCTCCGGCGTCCTCCGCGGGTCATTGGGGGTGAAAGCCGCCGGCTACCGGCAACGAACGCTGGAGCGGCTTGAAGATCCGCTCACGGTCCGCCTGGAGGCGATTCAGGTCAAGGCGATCTACGTCAGCCAATCCCGGATGGCTCACCCGGAGGGGTACCGGGCTATCCGCGAGCTGCTCGACGAGACGCCATTGAACACCCTGGTTGTTGCCGTCAAGTCGCCCCGCGGAAGGCTCATCCTGCCCGTCGAGTCCCCAGTGGCTGAGCAGCTTGGCGCTTACCGGCCTGACTGGCCGGGCAGCCTCGCGGAAGAGATTCGGTCTTTGAAAGAACAGGGGGTCTACACGATCGCGTATATCGCGGCGTTCCGCGACGACCTGGTGGCTCGGGGCAAGCCGGAGCTGGCGCTGAAGAGCCTCAAGACGCACCAGCCCGTTCGGGACGTCTCCGGTCTCGGATGGACCAATCCGGCTCTGAAGGCGGTGCGGGATTACAACCTTGCGGTAGCCAAGGCTGCCGCTGAGGCGGGTTTCGATGAGATTCAATTTGACTTCGTTCGCTACCCCGTGAGCCGCTTGAGTGCGGAAGGTACGGACGCGGCGGAACGTCAGCGCCGCCTGCAGGCTGTGGTTGAATTTCTCCGCGCCGCCAATCGAACGCTGGCCCCCTACAACGTTTATGTGAGCGCCACCATGTTTGGTTCGTCGTGCGACATGCAGCGGGTCAGTCTTGTCGGCCAGAAGCTCGAGGAATTCGCCGCCGCGGTCGATTACGTCTGCCCGATGCTCTATCCCTCCGCGTTCGCTTCGAGCGCGAGTTTCCCAGACCCGTTGAAGCGTTCCTACGAGCTGGTTGAGCAGAACCTCAGGACGGCGGCCGGGCGTTTAGGGGGGCAGAGCTACAAACTCCGCCCCTGGCTGCAGAACTTTGCACCGGCGGGATCTTCCGTGCGTGCGATCGACGCAGAGACCATCGCCTCGCAGATCCGGGCGGCTGTGGACTCGCGCTCCAGCGGTTGGATGCTGTGGGACCGCACGAGCCGCTATCCCAACACGCGCGAGGCGCTGTCGATCCCGTAAGCCGGGCTTTGTCCTCCAGGGACCGCGCTTGCGAGCAGCTCAGGTCGGCGGACTCGATTGTGTACTCGCCTGCTCGCCTTCCTGGGAGTTCGCTCCTTCCGTGGCCGGAATCGGCACGTTGCAGGAGGCTGCGGAGGTCCAGGGCACCAAGTTGTCCTCACTTCAGACTCGCTGCTGCGGGGGGACTTAGAGCTCGTCAACCCAAGGCGTTCCGCACAACGATAACTAATGGTAACAAGCACTTTCCACCAGCTAACCAATCCTATCACGGCCAAGGCCCTGAGTCGAGTCGGTTTTCGGCCTTTTCGGTGACGGCTGGGAAGGCTCCGACGGCTGATTGCTGGATGGAGAGTTATTTTTCGACAGTTATCCGACGACCCTCATTCTCGGTGGCGCCTGCCAGAGTCTTGTTGTGCGTGATGGTTTGGCGGATCATCGGTTGCGTCCCAGACCCTGAGCAAATTGATGCCGCTGAATGACTGCCACGAGCGCAAGGCTGTGCTGGTGCTTGGAAAACGGGCTTCTTGGAAACCAACCCGGCAGGAATTCCTCAGCGGATCGGTCCTGCCTAGTCGTTAGTGCCGTATCGGGGCTGGCTCGGGGTGCAAAGGTTGATGGGAAGGCGATGAGATCCGGTCCGAGGCAGTTTCGATAGGGCGACTGAGGAAGTAGAGGAAGTAGGGACAGAGCCCGAATAAAGAATCTTTACCCGTCCGATTCGAAACTCCTGGAACTCCTGAAATCAACGGGCACGCGGCGATACGCTGGTCAACGATGGGACCTTGCGCAGGGGCCGAGGGAGTTTCCTGATGCGGGCCGAGGCCTCGCAGGGGTCCACGGCTTTCTGGGCGTTGAGCCAGAACTCCGGGGTTGTTCGGAAGGCGTCGGCGAGTTTGAGCGCCATCTCCGCGGTCACCGAGGCGCGGCCGTTCACGATTCGCACCCAGCAACCACGGAAGAAGCGGAACCACTCGAATTGCGCCCGCTGGTAGCCCTTTAGTCGCCGAAAAACCGCTATACCCCGACGCCCCAATCCGCCCTCCTCACATCGCTCTCCGCGGAGACGGACAGGCCGTAGCCCTTTAGTCGCCGAAAAACCGCTATACCCCTACGCCCCAATCCGCCCTCCTCACATCGCTCTCCGCGGAGACGGACAGGCCCTGGATGGTTTTCGGACCCAGGGTTCCGCTTCGCTCCACCCATGGGCTACGATCCTGCGCCGCTTCGCGGCTTAACGGCTCAACGGTTCAACCGAGCGCCATCTCGGCGGTCAGCGAGGTGCGGCCGTTCACGATTCGCACCCAGCAACCACGGAAGAGACGGAACCACTCGAATTGCGCCCGCTGGAAGCCCTTTAGTCGCCGAAAAACCGCGATACCCCGACGCCCCAATCCGCCCTCCGCACATCGCTCTCCGCGGAGACGGACAGGCCGGTTTGCTCCTACGCCCCGTCCGGGGCTTGCCCTGGATGGTTTTCGGACCCAGGGTTCCGCTTCGCTCCACCCATGGGCTACGATCCTACGCCGCTTCGCGGCTCAACCGCTCAACGGAACAGCGACTCAACCGCTCAACGGCTCAATGGAAAAGCGGCTCAACCGCTCAACGGCTCAAACGCTCAACCGCTCAACGGAAAAGCCGACTGTGCTGAACTAGAAGGTGTGGAGATTCAAACCAGTGCCGAGGATATTGAAAAGCGCCTGGACGTGTTTCTGTCTCAGAAATATCCCGACACCAGCCGGGCGCGGATTCAGCAATGGATTCGTGATGGCCGAGTCCAGGTAAATCAGGCGCCCGCCCGCGCCTCTCTGCGGCTGCGAGGAAGCGAGGTCGTTTCCGTCGAGCCTGCCCCGGCCACTCCGCTCAAGGCCTTCGCCGAGAACATCCCCCTCGACCTGCTCCACGAAGATGACGACATCGTCGCCGTCAACAAACCGGCCGGCATGATCGTACACAGCGGCGCCGGCGGTAAATCGGGAACGCTCGTCAACGCTCTGCTGCATCACTTTTCCACGCTTTCGACTCTGGGCGGGGAGTTGCGTCCTGGAATCGTCCACCGCCTGGACCGCATGACGAGCGGAGTGCTGCTGGTGGCCAAGAACGACCTCGCTCACCGGCGTCTGGCCCAGCAGTTCCAAAACCGCGAAATCCAGAAAACGTATTGGGCCATCGTCCACCGGGCGATCGAGAAGCAGCACCCCGCCGCCAGGAAAGTCGAAGTGGATGGGCACTGGTGGGGCCGGCTCGAGATGCCGATTGGCCGCGACACTCAGCAGCGAATCAAGATGAACACACGCCCAACAGGACGCGCTGCTCAGACCGATTTTCGCGTCCTCCAACAGTCGGCAAGCTGCGCGCTGCTCGAAGTTCGAATCGCAACCGGGCGGACTCATCAAATCCGGGTCCACCTGTCGAAAATCGGCCATCCGGTTGTGGGAGACCGCCTTTATGGGGCTCCCGCCATGCCGCCCGGGCTTCCCGCCCTGGAAAGGTTCTACCTGCACGCGCGCCAGATCGGGTTCCTGCACCCCAACACCAAACAGCCCATTGTGATCGAAGCCCCCTTGCCAAAAGATTTCACGGATTTGATCCGGCTTCTGGAGCTATAATCGAAGGTAAGACTCGGGAGTCCTGGAAAGCATGATCCCGAGGCAACGTCCCATGAAGAGGTTTGGCCTATTTGTTCTTGCCTCCGCGCTGCTGCTGGCTCAAGACGGCAAGAACGCGCCTGTTGGGGGACCGGAAGATCTCCCCGGCGAAATTGTGGCTCCGAACTCGACGATTCGAGTCGAGGTCTCCCGTGTCCCGCTGTTGTTTACCGTCACTGATAAGAAAAACCGCTTCATCACAAACCTCGAGCGCGAGGATTTCGAGGTCACCGACAACGGCAAGAAGCAGAGCATTCGGGAGTTCGTTCGGGAAAGCGACCTGCCGCTGCGAATCGGCATTCTGCTCGACACGAGCAACAGCATCCGGGGCCGCTTCACTTTCGAACAGGAAGCGGCGATCGAGTTTGTCCGCGGCGTCTTGCAAGAAGAGAAGGACAAAGCGTTTCTTGTCAGTTTTGACACGCGCGCCGAACTGATCGTCGACTTCACCAACAACCCCGACGAGTTGGCGAACGGCATCCGGGCGCTGCGGGCCGGGGGCGGCACCACGCTCTACGACGCCATCTACTATGCCTCCCGGGACAAGCTGCCCGAGGATTGGCCGCCCGAGCAGTTTCGGCGGGCGCTGGTGATTCTCGGCGACGGCGAAGACAATCAAAGCTCGGTGACGCGCGAAATGGCTCTCGAGATGGCGCACAAGGCCGAGGCGGTGATCTATGCCATCTCGACGAATCAGAAGGGAGTCCAAATCCCGGGCGACAAAGTGCTCAAGAGGTTCACGCAGGAAACCGGCGGCGTGGCTTTCCATCCTTTTCAGGCTCGCGATCTGGAGCAATCGTTCGCCGATATTGCCAATGAACTTCGGCATCAGTACTTCATCCTCTATTCGCCGACCGATTTTGTCGCCGATGGAAGTTTTCACAGAGTGCGGATCAAGACCCGCGTGAAAAACACCGCCGTTCGAACCCGCAAAGGCTACTACGCGCCTTTTCCGGGCGAGCAGCGCCGCTAGCCTCCGCGGCCCGTCCAGCGCCGCGCGCAATTTTTTTTCGGAATCGCCTGTTTCCTCTTTCGCTTTTTGTTCGCCCATGGTACAATTGCGGACAAGACCATTGTCCGCCTGGAAAAAGGAGCTTATCCAAATGGATCAGAAAGATCGTGAACGCAGCCTAGAGCTGGCGCTAGGTGAAATTGAAAAAGCCCATGGAAAGGGATCGATCCTGCGTCTCGGGTCGCGAGACGTTGTCCCGGTCAGCGCCATCCCGACCGGATCGATTTCGGTGGACTCCGCCCTGGGAGTGGGCGGATTGCCGCGTGGCCGGGTTGTCGAAATCTTCGGACCGGAATCCTCCGGCAAAACCACGCTGGCGCTGTCCGCGCTTGCCCAGGCCCAAAAATTGGGGGGGATGTGCGCCTTCATCGACGCCGAGCACGCCATGGATCCGATCTATGCCGCAAAGCTCGGTGTCGATGTCGACAATTTGCTGGTCTCGCAACCCGACAGCGGCGAGCAAGCCTTGCAGATCGTTGATGTTTTGGTCCGCTCCAGCGCCATCGACCTGCTTGTGGTGGACTCGGTCGCCGCACTGGTCCCCCGGGCCGAGCTGGAAGGAGAAATGGGCGACAGCCACATGGGTCTGCAAGCGCGCCTGATGTCGCAAGCTCTGCGCAAGCTTACGGGAGCGGTGTTCAAGTCGAACTGTTGCCTGATTTTCATCAACCAGATCCGCGAGAAGATCGGTGTCATGTTCGGCAGCCCGGAGACGACCACCGGCGGCCGCGCTTTGAAGTTTTACACCTCCATACGACTCGACATTCGCCGTATCGGTCAGATCAAGGACGGCGATCGCGTGATTGGCAACCGCACCAAGGTCAAGGTCGTCAAGAACAAGGTCGCGCCGCCATTCCGGCTGGCCGAGTTCGACATCATGTACGGCGAGGGCATCTCGCTCGAAGGCGACCTGCTCGACCAGGGAGTCGCCAACGGCATCGTGGCCAAGAGCGGCGCCTGGTACTCCTATGGAGGCGAGCGCATTGGTCAAGGCCGCGAGAACTCCAAACAGTTCCTGAGGGACAATCCGGACATTCGTGACCGGCTCGAAACCGAGCTGCGGCAGGCGCTCGGCCTGGCCCCGCAGCCCCGCCCCGAACTCGCGGAAGTTCCCGAGGACGAAAAAGCCGCCAGCTCAAAGGCAGCCGCGCAGGGGTAGAGTCACAACTCCGGTTTCGGTATTTGGCGGGCGGCGCGAGTGCAGCCGGGATGCGCTCGGCGCTGCCTTGTCCTCTTCTCCGCGCCGGAACAGAGCCGCGCCCGCAAGGGTGCGGTCGAGTCTGGCAGTGACCGCATTTCCGGTGGCGGCCCCGACGCACTGACTACCCTCGACCGCACCCTTGCGGGCGCGGCTCTGTTCCGGCGCGGAGCTACCATCCCACTGCATAGGCCACCCTTCTCGGGTCCGCTCCCGCGGCCATCGTCCCTTTCTCCAGGTCATGGAGGATTCCCTGCATGCTGCCTAAGGCGTAGCCGTCGATTCGCTCGACCTTGTGCCCCATGTTTTTGAGTTTGTTGGTTACGCCTTCGGAAATCCGGTTTTCGACACGCACCGTGATTGGGGAACCAGGCTTGTAGAAACTCGGGTCGGCGACAAGAGCCAGTCTCGGGGCCGCAATCGCTTCCTGGATTTCCATTCCGAAGTCGAGCACGTTGATGACCGCCTGAAACTGCGTCTGGCCGATCGTTTCTCCCCCCGGCGTACCAATGGCCAGCACGAATCGCCCGTTCTTCAGGACAATGATCGGCGAGTTGTTCAGTATGGGGATCTGACCGCCGCGCGCGTAGTTGACATGATCGGGGTAGGGTGCGGTCGAGCCAATGCGGGTGCCGTTGTTGAAAGTCAGGCCGGTGCTGCCGACCACAACGCCGGTACCGAACGCGCTGCCATGGGTGGGCGTGCAGGCGACTGCGTTGCCGTGCTTGTCGACAATCGAAAAGCTGTCGGTGTGACCCTCGGGATCGATTCGCTCCGAGAACCGCGTCGGGCGATGGGAAGCCAGCCGCGCATCCGTCTTTCCTGCCCTCTCGCCACCCGCATCACCTGGCTCTGGATAAGCCATCGCTTTGGCGGCATCGATCAGCTTGCGCCGCTCAGCCGCGTACTGCTTCGAAAGCATCCCCGCGACGGGAAGGTCGGTGGTCTTGGGGTCGGCGACATAGCGATACACGTCGGCCTTGGCGACCTTGATGCTTTCGACGACGAGATGCAGGACTTCAGGCGAGTTGTGCCCGAGCTTCTTCAAGTCAAACCCCTCGATCAGGTTGAGCTGCATCGTCACTTCGAACCCGCCCCGCGAAGTCGACGGGCTGCTGTAGACGTCATAGCCGCGATAGGTTGTATGAACAGGCTCGGCCCAGATCGGCTCGTAACCGGCGAGATCTTCGGCGCCAAACAACCCGCCATGTTCTTTGTAGAAGCGGATCACCTCCGCGGCGATGTCCCCTTTGTAGAAGCGGTCAAAAGCCGCCCGAAGAGCCTCGGATCGTGACTTCCCCTGTTTCAGAGCCGCCTGCTCGGCTTCCACGACTTTCGTGAATGTAGAAGCCAAGCCCGGTTTCGTCACTCTCTCATTCGCAACAGGCATTCGTCCCTGGGGGAAGAACGCGGCGCGGCTCGATGCAAACTTCTCGAACAGCTCCTGGTGGCCGGCAATACTCCCGACTACGGACTTCTCGATCGGGTGACCGTTTTCGGCGTAATCGATTGCGGGTTGCAAAAGCTCGCCGAGACTCATCGTTCCGAAGCGGTCGAGCGACGCCACCCAGCCGCCGAAAAGGCCGGGCGCCACGCCCGCCTTGATGCCCTTCCTCAGCTCTTCGTCCGTGACTTCAGCGGCGTTTAGCGCCTTTGGAGCAGCGCCCGTTGCGTTTAATGAATAGACCCTGGCGGTGGATTTCTCATAGATCGTCATGAAGCCGTTGCCGCCGGCTCCCGACATTTGCGGACGAACGACGTTGAGCGTCGCCAGCACGGCGACCGAAGCATCGACCGCGTTTCCGCCCTTGAGCAGGATTTGCATGCCAGCCATGGAGGCCAGCGGATGGCCCGAGGTGACCAGGCCGTGCATGCCGGGAACGGAGGGGCGGCGGGCGCCGCGGGGTGTTTCGGCCTTGGGTGGCTGGGGGCCGGGGCCGCAACCGGTGAGGGTGACGATGACAAACGACAGCGAAACGGCTAATGCAATGTTTGCTCGGTTCCACATGGGTCGATCTCCTTGGGCAGTAGGTCCCGGCTCTCAGCCGGTCCCTAGAGTTTCTACATTCTGCAGACAGGGGGGACGAACCGCCCTGAGGTGGCGCGCGCCTCCCGGCGGGCCGCGTCGGCCTCCGGGCCGACGTAACGTGGCCTTCCGTCCGCACCCGGACCTGCTCTCAGCCGGTCCTTCGGCGCCGGAGCGGGGACGAAGGCCGGCAGGGGCTTTGAACCGCCGCGTTATCAAGCCGAGACGCCCTCGGCACAAGAGCAGCCGGCCAAAGTTTGTTTCAATCCACCTTGTACGGCGTGAGGCTGGCTCTTGACACATAGGCCACAACGTCCGTATCGGTGCGGATCAAACAAAACTTCCCTTTACCTTCAATCATCGTCACCTTTGTACCCGCTAGCAGCTCGCCGTCGGGACGCTTTGATTCCCCGGGGCCATCGAGGTAGTAGCGAGTGTCGTCTCGAAGCCTGTGGGTGAACTCCAGGAGCTCGGACTCTCGAAACTTCCATTCGTCGGGCAACTGGACGACCAAGGCAACACCGGCGGGTTCGGGATGACTTTCGTTGACCAGCACAAGGCTTTCGTTTTCTTCGAACCAATCCAGCCCTTCCCAGTTTGTCGCTTTCCACTCAGGAGGGGCGATGAGGTCAAGATCGAGAGGGGCTCCGATTGGTTCTCCGTCGCGTGAGAATCGCTGCAGCCAATGGTATTGGTATTCTCGCTCGCCTTTCGAGTTGTGGGAACTAAGCAAGACAATGAAACCCCAAGCGCCATCGGCTTCGCGGCGCCAAACCAGATCCGGAGCGCGGAAGCGTTGCGCCCGAGGCGCCCTTCCTCTCGGTCGTGGCGCCTGCAGCGTGATAAAGTTCGGTGACCGAATGAGTATGCCGCTGTCACCAGGGCTGAGGGTGTGAAGAAGTACGATCGGGCGCAGCGCCAAGCGGCCTACCTTTGGCTGTAGCTGTGCCGGCACGTGCTGGTACTCGGGGTATCCGCCCTCCCACAGTACGGCCACGCGGGAACTGCCATCGGGCATGGCACGAACCGCCAAGCCCTCCAACCCGCGTTTGCCAAACTCGGCGAGCGGCGCATCGTAGCTGGCAACCACCCCATCCGGACCAAACAGGGCTCGCAGCCGCTCGGAAAGCACAACAACCCGGCCGTCACCCAGCACCTCAATCGACTCCGTGTCGGTAACCAGGTTGCCGTAGGGAAGCTGAATTCTTTCCAGTGCGCCGGGCTCGATCGGAATCAGCGGCCCTTTTCGTCCCCGCAGGGACAAGCGGAAGTAGGCGCCACGCTGGCCGTCATCCACGATCAGCAGGTGATCCCCGGAACGCACGACGCCGGACGCCTCGGCGATCGCGAAATTCTCAGCGGCCGGTGACAAGTTCACGAACAGGCTGCAAAAAAGAGAAGCGAAAAGAATGGATAGGCGGATCGGCACAACAGGATTCCAGCCACTCATATCTTACCGAAACACCACAGAAGAGGCTTCTGGGCCGGTCTTGGACCCTGCATGGTTGACGAGATTTCGGATTGCCAAGTTGCAATCTAATACGATTGAGGGCCTGGTTCGGTTTCCGGGCGAGCCACCAATATCGCCCCGCCGAGGCTTGGCTCTTTGATTTGCTCCTATCGTTATCACAATCCCCAGGTTAAAGCCCTCGGCTGTTGATGTTGTGCCCCTTCGGGGTAGGGGAGCGGCAAAATTGCCGGTCCTTACTGAAGACTTCAGCGGGTTTCTCTTGTTAATGCTTGCGGCGAGAGGGGGTGGGATAATGACTTCGGTCCCTTTCGAGAATCTCAGGAGAATTGCGTGATGATCCGGTATTCGGTTTTAGCTTTTGGCATGGTGGTAACGGCGCTCGCGGGTGATGCGCAATTCAATGGCAAATGGGTGATCGACGCCCAGCCGCCCCACACTCGCGCGCTTTGGCTCAGAATCACGGGAGCCGGGACGGACCAGCTTGAGGGCCGCTTCGTGGGCGGCGTGTCCGGCCGTTCGCAACCCCTTGTCAACGCCAAGATCGTGGACAGCGAGCTGAGCTTTCTCGTTGAGAGGTATGTGGAAAGCAGCAAGCAGTGGCGGCGCGCGACGACGACGGTGCGCGTCGTTGGAGATAAATTGCAGGGGGCGACTCAGCGCGGGAACGGGGAGATCAAGTGGGTTGGGCGACGCTCCGAGGTAGTCGCCGACCGGGATGACGGGAGCTGGCGCTCGGGCGAGCCGGTCGTCCTGTTCGCGGGCAAAGACCTATCTGCATGGCATGGGCAGTCACCCGGCGGCGAGAAAACCTGGCACGTGGACAAGAACATTCTCCGCAACAGGGATAAGGGCGACATGCTGGTCTCGAACGAGAAGTTCTGGAATTTCAAGCTGCATGTGGAGTACCGGGTCGCCCCTCACAGCAACAGTGGAATCGGTTTGCGCTCGCGTTATGAAGTCCAAATTCTCGACGATCACGGAGAACCGGCCTCCATCCACGGCAACGGCGCGGTGTACAGCACGATCAAGCCCAGCTCGAACGCCAGCTTGCCGGCCGATTCGTGGCAGACTTTCGACATCACTCTCATCGGGCGCGACGTAACTGTTGTCCTCAACGGAAAGACCACGATCGACAAGCAGGAGATCGAAGGCCTTACCGCCATTGCCACCGATACGAAGGAGAACGAGCCCGGGCCCATTACGCTGCAGGGCGACCACGGCCCGATCGCATTTCGCTCGATTGTCGTAACGCCGCTGGTGAGGTAGGGGTCGGCGGAAATGTTGGGGCCTGGGGGCGCAACACTGCGTCGACAGAAGTGTCGACGCGGCAAGCTGAGAGCTTGCGCCACGTCAGGGCGGCGGGTCAGGCGAGCGGCGTGTGGCTAACCTGCCGACCCGTTCTTGCCGATGAGGGGGAGAGAGATGCTCTCGGTCCCTTGTCCTGTCCTTTGTCGAGCGCTGGGGCTCGTGCTGATCGTGATCGCTGCCGCGGACGGTTTGTCAGCGCAACTCAAAGGCTTTCCGTGGATCAATCGCGGCGACCCCAAAATCAACGCGGGCGTATTTGTCAACGCCCCTCGGTTCAAGCTGGCTTGCAAGGAAGTCGGGGTGTTTCCCTTCCGCGTGCCCGATCAAGGAGAACCGCAAGCATCTGCCTTTGCTACATTGCTTCGTCAAGCGCTTCTGATGCAAGGCGCCGCCGAAACGATCGCGGATATCCCGTCACTTCCCTGGGATGACATGCCTGCTTGGAAGCTTCGCGAGCTGACCGACGCGGAGAAGATATCGGCCGTCGCGAAAGATGGTGACGCCCGCCGCCTGGACCTTGTGGTTCTCGGCAGCGTGGACTCACTGTTTCGCAAGCCGTCGGGCGGCCTCGAAGCCCGCGTGACGATCCGCGTCGTCGATACGAGTGACGGAGAGATCTTGTGGTATGGAACCCGCCAAGCCGCCTGGATTCGCTACTTCCCCGCGGAAGAGTGCCTTCTCCACATCGCCTGGTCGTTTGTCGAGGCCTGGGCGGGGTCCGGGCGCTAGCCCGCTTTTCTCACCGCGTGGCGAGGCGAAGTGCGTGAGAGGCCCGTCAGTGCGAGGCGCGCGCCGCTCAGCGCGCGGAGGCGTACTTGAACAGTACGGTGAGCACGGTGAGCAAGCGCAACGAAGTAATGGCGGGCCTGTCGCGTGCTTCGACCGTCAGGCGGTGAGAAATGCGGGCTAGCCTTGCGGCGACAACCCGAACTCGGTCAAAGTTCTCTCGTCTTCCCGGTGAATGGCGCCATCCGGCAGCAGAGCCGTGTTCAGCATGAGATTTGCGTCGTAGCCGGCTGCTTTCTTTTCCGCCGCCAGCACCTGCTCCAGGCCGCGGCGCCTGCCATCGTGACGCCGGTCGTAACCCCATGCGCCTGGCTGCAGCGTGAAAGCCATTTCCTTGGGCTTGTCACGGTTCAGAACCCATGCCGCCGCGGCTGGGGCGCCTCCCAGCGGGTTCTGGCCGGGCCGGCCGCCGTGCGCCGTGAAATCTTCTTGACCGTTGGCGCCTTCGCCGAATCCGATCAATACGCCGGGATGAGCTTCTCGTAAACGCTCGTAGCTTTGCTCAATTATGAACAGATCGGGGCGGCTGTAATAGCCCATGACCGGGTACAACCACAAGCCGGCGAGGGGCTCGTAGCGGTAAAGGATTTCCGCTAGTTGCTCGTCGATGAACTTAAGATAGAGAAGAAAATCTTCTTCGCGCTCGAGGCGGTACTCAGGCGGCGGCTCGTCGTAAGCGGGACGCGCATAAGGCCAGTCGAGCCGAACGCTGTCGCGCGGATAGAAATAGGGATGATTCCAGTCGAGGGCGTAGGAGTAGGAAAGGAAAAGCCCCAAGCCCTTCGCCCGGCAGGCCTCGGCTATCTCGCCGACGAGGTCGCGCCGCGCCGGGGAGTTTAAGCTGCAAAAGTCCGTCGTGTTGGTGCGAAACAGGCAAAAGCCGTCCGGAGCGCGGGCGCTGAAGTTGATATAGGCGGCTCCCGCTTCGAGCGCCAGACCGCTGATGCGGCCGGCGTCGAAGCGGTCCGCGTTGAAAGTTTCCTTGAGCTTGAGATATTCGCCCGGCGGAATCTTATCGTCGAACTGCACGTAGTCGCCCCGTTCGAGCTGGGCGTAGACGCCGTAGCGGACCGACAAGCCCAGCTTGGCTTGCCGGAACCACTCGAGAGCCGCTTGGCGGGGATCCGCCGCATAGGTATCACGGTGGCCGGCCAGGAATGCCGGCGTCTCGCTTGCCTGGCCGTTTGGGCCGCTGCACGCGGCGCCGGCGGCAAGGGCCGTCAGCGAGCCCAGTCCCCCATATTGAAGAAAATCCCTGCGGCTCGGCATTGAGTTTCGTGTATCGTTTCTTAGACCCGAACGGGCCCGTCTCTGGATCTGGACCGCTCCCCTGGAGCCTGTGAAAATCTGTCTCGGAAACGCTCCTGACGGTCACGACTCTGAATGACAGAGCCTACAGTATAATCGGGACGCCGATGATAGAGCGAATCCAACCTCGAAGGCGAACTCATCTTGCAACGGCTGCGGTTCTTTTGGGCCTCTGCGGCGTTACTGTCCACGCCACGCGGCCGGCAGCGGCGCCGGAAGGGTTGCCCGATCCGGCGACGATGCGGCTCGACTATCGTCCCGGCGCTTATTTCCCGCCAGAGTTCCCGTTGCATGGCGAGGTGCGGCTGCTGACTTCGCCTGTCGTCGAGGCGGGAAAGCGGACCCGCGTGAAAGTCGAGTACACGGTTGGGGATATGGCGATCGAAGAAGGCATGGCGATAGAGATCTTCAAACATTTCACAAGCGACGTGGAACAGCCCCGGCGCCGAGGCCCAGGATTACGGCTCACTCGCGGAGCTATCCGATCAGATAGCACGGCTATCCGCCACGATAGCGCCTGTACGCTTTTTGCCCAAGATCACAACGAGTCCGGGATCGGTCTTTCGATCTCATTCCGTTGAGATAAAATAACTTGTGCCCACCAGACTCCGGCGGCTGGGGCCGTCCGGCGGTTTGGCCCCCGCAGTGCTTACTCTCTGGCTGAAATGAACTTACCGACGAAGCAAGGAGATCGAGCAGTGAAACGTAATTGGAAATCCAAGGGTGTGCTGCTGGCGGCGATGACCCTGCTCATAAGTCCGGCGCGGACGGTGGCGGCCACAAGTGTCGAATCAGATTGGAGCGCCCTGACACCAGAGCAGAAGGAAGAGTTTCTGCTGAACGCCAAGGTCATCAGCAGCAAGGAAATTGGCGTCGGGATCAATGGCACCCGGCGGGCCACTCTGACGGATGGGAAACTCACGCACGACGCGCACGTGCAGACCGTAAATATCCATAAGACGCAGTTCAAGACTCTGAACGGCACCGAACTCAATTTTCGCGACAGCTACAAGTACAACATCGCGGCTTACCGGCTCGACCGATTGCTGGGGCTGAACATGCTGCCGGTGTCGGTGGAGCGCAACGTGGGTGGAGATACTGGTTCCGTGACTTGGTGGGTCGACGACGTGATGATGATGGAGGCCGACCGCTACCAGAAAAAGGTACAGGTTCCCCCGCAGCGCAACGCGGATTGGAACGACCAGATGTATCAGGTTCGGGTCTTTAATCAATTGGTGTTCAACAGCGATCCAAACCTCGGAAACTTGCTCATCACGAAGGAATGGAAGATCCGTTTGGTCGACTATTCGAGGGCGTTTCGGACTCAGAAAAACTTAAGAAACCCTGAAAACCTTGCTCGCTGTGACCGCCGGATCTACGATGCACTGCACGAGCTGAACGCAAGTGTTTTGAATCGGGAGTTGGGCGACTGCCTGCGCAAATCGGAGATCCGGGGAATTCTTGCACGGCGTGACAAGATTCTGGAAATCTTCGACGGAAAGATCGCAGCTAGCGGCGAGGCGTCGGTGATCTGCGACAAGCCGGGACACTAAGTTCACCAACACGGTTGGCGAGAACGCGCAAGGAGGATAAACGGACATGACAATACGCACACTTTGTTTGCTGACTCTTTCCTGCTCGCTGGCGGCTAGTCCGCCCGAGCCCGTTTTGACTTCCCAGGAAGCTGCCCTCAGGATCTCTGAATACACCCAAGCTCAAGCTGTGATCGAAGCCCACTTCCCCAACTCGCTTTCCACCTCGCCAATCTTGATCAACTCCGCCGGACCGGCTCCGGTAAGCGAGCGTTGCCTCGCTTCTTGGCGGGACGCTTTCGAAGAGCTGACGAATCTGAACTACCTGTCCGGCTTCCACGAAAATGATGATCAGCTCGGCATCACGACCTCTCAACTCACCGCCCGGGGCCGCGAATTCTTGCGTCCTCTCACGCCGGGCAGCTCTTTTTGGGTCGTCACGGCGGCAACGGGGGAACCGGTGCGCGATCCGGAGATCGTTCGGATGATTGGCGAGAAACGCAAACGCGTGTTTGTTGAGTTCCGAACCAAAACCACGGGTCCGTTCGCCGTCATGTGGCGAAATCGGCTCTTCAACTCCGAGTGCCGCGGGGAGCTCGACGACGCCGAGATGTTCGACGATCGGGGCTTGATCAGTCACGCCCACTTCCGGTTTCGCAGGACAGGTTGGAAGGTGGCGCGGGTTCTGCCGGGGCGTCACGGTGGCGACGAATGACGTGCTGCCCGCCGTCGATCGCGGCGGGCCTATCGCGTGCTTCGACCGTCAGGCGGTGAGAAAGCGGGTTAGCGCGTTTTCGGCATCAGCACGATTTCATCGCGGGAACACTCCACTGAGAAGGATTGGGTGATGTGTTTGGACCGGCGGGAGTGCCGGTCCCTACTCGCCGGAGACTTCGTGGAGGACGGCCTGGAATTTCTGCCGCTGTTGATTGTCGAGAAGCACCAGAATGCGGTCGCGGCCATCCGCTTTCATGTACTTGATGTTGCTCAGCAACTCGGCTTCCATCATGATGCATTCGTCCAAGATCGTTTTCACCTGGGTCACCTGCTCGCCGTCGAGGCCCAGCTCTTCTTGCAGGTGCTGGAGCGCGAGTTCGGGGTCATGCCAGTTGCCGGTCGGATCGTGGGTATGATCAGCCTGAGGCGCGTTTTGATAAGCGCGGCCTCCAAATATCCCTGAAGCGGCCCCGGCCAGGAATACCAGCAGGAGGATTGCCAGGGCTTTTCCCTGACAGGAGTCCAGGCGCGGGCTTGACATGTTCTTATTTCTCCCGCAACATGCCGACAAGGATGGAGTTGCGGTTGCGTTCCAGATCGGCGCTGAGACGCAGCCCGTAATCCGCGGACGGGGGTTCGGTGAGCAGTCTCTCCGCGATGTGCTGAGTCGCGTCCGCGGCTGGGCCGCCAAATGTCACGGCATACCCGCCCAGCAACGCCAGCCACATCAAACTGCCAAATGCCAAACGGCGGCCGAATGCCGGTTGCAAGAATACCGCCCAGAAGGGAATCTCGCGTTCCCTTTCGACTTGCTGCATCACGCGGGCGTAGAATGCCGCTTGCGGTTCCAAGATTTCGCTCTCGGGAAGGCGCAGGTCTTTCAACAGTTCAGCGGACTCTTCAAAAAGGACCAGCTCTTCGGCTTCGGCTGGATTCTGCTTGAGGTAGTCCTCGAACTTGGCCTGCTCTCGTGCGGGAAGAGTCCCCGCAAGGTAATCTTCCAATCGATCTCTCACAAACACCTTCATGACCTCTCCCACCTCGCCCCCAAAGGCGCCCGTTATGCTGTTGCAACCGCTTTGCGTTCCATCTTTGAAGCCGCTTTCACCAGCTTTTGCCGTGCCCGAAACAATTTTACTTTAATCGTGTTCTCGTTGAGTCCCGTCAGTTCAGCCAACTCCAGGACGCTGAGGCCGTGGACTTCCTTCTGTATCAGCAGCAGCCGCTCTTGTTCGGACACCTTCGAGAGCAGTCTCATCAAATAGTCCCGCCGCTCCACCTGGACCGAAATCGGCGGAGCTTTCTCGACGGCCAGCGCGGAGTTTTCCATCGTGCGGGTGTCGTCCTCGCCCAGATCACTTTCATAGACCAGCTTGCGAACTTTCTGTTTCCGCAAATAGTCGTAGCATTCATTGACGGCGATCTTGTAGATCCAGGTGATGAGTGAAGAGCGAAAATCGAAGCCCTTGATGGAGAAGTAGATTTTAGTGAACACCTGCTGGGCGATATCCTCGGCATCGTTGCGATTTCGCACAATGCCGTAGATGATCGAGAAGACCTTCGAACGATGGCGCTCGACGATTTGGCGGAACGCCGTCTCGTCTCCAGCCTGCGTGCGCCGGACAATCTCAGCTTCAGGGGTGTCTCGGAACGCCACCTTTGCCCTCGTTGTTTGGGTGGCGGGCAATCTCAGGGCTGTTGCTGTCGCCGTGCTCATACGTCCTTTCGACGCGATGCCACCCCGCCTCGTTTCAACAATTACAGATCGCCGTCTCCCAAGTCATGAATACGGGCCAAGTCCGCGTTTAGATCCCCTTCGTGTGCGGATCCGGCCAAGTTTCATCAGGCTCCATCTCAGGTCGTTCCGGGATTCGGGAAGCGATAACCTCCTTCGTTGCAGCCGATTAGGCTACAAAGTCAGCTTCCACGGCGGCCGATAGCGGCGGCTGAGATAGGTTTGCGCTTCCTTGTTCGGGGAGCTGGTTGCTGTAGTTCCACGCTCGGACAAACGCGACGTCGCCGATCTTGCCGCCCCGGATCATCTCGACGATCTTGTGAAAGTGCTCCCCCGAGCGCTGCTGCGTGCCGACCTGCACGATGCGCTTGTACTTGCGGGCGGCTTGAACCATCATGCGGCCTTCCTCGATGGCAACCGAGATGGGCTTTTCGACATAGACGTCTTTGCCGGCTTTACAAGCCTCGATGGCCATGTAGGGATGCCAATGGTCGGGGGTGCAAATGCAGACCGCGTCGATATCCGGGGCGGCGATCAGGTCGCGGAAGTCAGGATAGACTTTGGCGTCCGGGACCATTTTGAGCGCCAGCTCCAAGTTCGGTTTGTAGATTTCCGAGAAAGCCACGACCTCGAGCTCGGGCTGCCTCAGAACGGAGGTCAAGTTGTTGCGGCCGCGCCGGCCCATGCCGATGAAGCCCAGGCGAAATTTCTTCGTCGCCTCGGCGGCGGATAGTACAGCGGGTGCGGCTACAGCGGCGGCCGGCGCGGCGGCCGCTGTTTTCAGAAAGGAACGTCTTGGAAGGTCACTGGAAGGCATCGATACGGGTCCTATTGGTTTCGCCAAGCTGGTTGGCCTTCGTAAAGAGCGCGAAGCTGGTTAGCCTGTGCAACGAGAACCATGCGCTGTAATGTACCAGACTAACGGAAAAGAAGGCATCGATACGGGTCCTATTGGTTTCGCCAAGCTGGTTGGCCTTCGTAAAGAGCGCGAAGCTGGTTAGCCTGTGCAACGAGAACCATGCGCTGTAATGTACCAGACTAACGGAAAAGAAGGCACTGAGGAAAGAGAATCGGCGAGGCGATTCATCGGACCCGTTTTCGTTTGGACTAGTCCAGCCGCCGGTTCATTGCCGGGCCTTTACAGTAACGAACGGCCTTGGCAGCGTCGAAACGCCCGCAACGGTGGCGATGACCTCGAGATTCCCGTCCGGGGCGCTCGGGCTCGACGGCAAACACCTGCGTCTCGTCTTTGGATAGCGGGCCGTGGTGTTAACTTAGAAAATTAACGTGGGAATCCAGGCTAGCAGAATTCGGCGCGTTTGCATGACGGTTTTCCCAAGACCTCTCTTCCAAGACTGAATTCAGGCCGCGGACTCTCGCTTTGACCGCGGGCCAAACGGCGGCTGCAAGGCCGAAGAGCCGCAGCGTCCCTCTCTAACAAACTCAATCGGTTCACAAAAGTTTCGGATCGAGAGACTGCTTCCGCCCTTTCCCAGGACCCCACTGGGCAACGGCAAGAGCTTTGCGGCTGATGGTTGTGAAAGGAAGCGACCCTAGCTCTTCAGGACTAACCCATCGATAACTTTTGCGGAGCTTGCCCGAAAGCTTGGCTTGGTAGACCACGCCCTTGTAGTCTCGGAACGTTATTGCATGGCGGAATCGGCCGAGCGGTTCACCCAGCCTGATGCCGGCGTGCTGGAAGCTTTCTCTGCCGAGCTTGCTCTCCTGAGCTTCGGGGACCTCCCAGAATCCTGGCATGACGGCGGCGCCGGCCGGGCGCTGCCTTACCAGAAGGCGGGTCCCTTTCGTGACGATAGCGACTGCGAGTTGAAGCTTTTCGGTGGCTGCCTTGCGGCGTTTGACGGGACGTTCGCTTTGTGTGCCCCGCTTTCTGGCGGTGCAACATTCACTAACCGGGCAAACCAGGCATTGGGGCTTGCGCGGCGTGCAGACGGTTGCGCCCAGCTCCATCATGGCCTGGTTGAAGGCGCCGGCGCTGCGCGGTCCGGCAGTTTCGATCAGAGCCTGGGCTCGGTCTCGCAGCTCCGACCGGACGGCCGAACGAGCCGTGTCGCGATCGTCGTCGAGCAGGCGAGTCAAGACGCGGATGACGTTGCCGTCCAGCGCCGCCCGCCTTTCTTGCCGGGTGATGCTGGCGATCGCCGCTGCCGTATATTCGCCGACTCCGGGAAGCGCGCGCAGGCCGTCAAAGCTATCGGGGAACGTCCCACCGCCTTCAGCGACGACCTTTTGAGCCGCCAACTGCATTTGGCGGGCGCGGCGGTAATAGCCCAGGCCGCTCCAAGCTTCCAGTACGTCTTGTTCCGGCGCCTCGGCGAGATCTTGCACTGTTGGAAACCTCTCCAAGAACCTCTCGTAGTAGGGGATGACGGTCGTCACCCGCGTCTGCTGCAGCATGACTTCCGAGAGCCAGATGCGGTAAGGGTCTTTGGCGCCGCGCCAGGGCAGATCGCGCTTGTGGCGGCGGTACCAGCGGAGAAGGGGCTGGACGAGCTTGCGAACCTGAGAACCCGTAACGCGGGATGGCAAACTAGTCGGTTTCTGTCGCAACGCCACACCTCAGGCGCTTCAAGCCGGCTGGGTTGTCACCCTAGCTGCCCGTGGCGGAAGTCCGAGGACGCGAAAAAAGGGGACGGCCAGCCAATTTCCTTTCGACGAAGCGCTGATTTTTAAATGGATTGGAGAAGCGGAAATTGGTGGCAGTCCCCCATTTTTCGCCCGCACACACTTCTGCCACGGGCTGCTAGCCCGGCAACGATCGAAGTGGGGTCCTGGCGCCACCCACAGCCCCCTACTCTCGGCTCAGACTTGCCTTCAGATAATCACGGTTCATCTGTGAAATGAAGCTGACGCTGATCTCCTCCGGGCAAACCGCCTCACAGTCGTAGGTGTTCGTACAGCTCCCGAAACCCTCCGCATCCATCGCTGCCACCATGGCCTTCACCCGGCGATATCGCTCCGGCTGGCCTTGCGGCAAATTCGCCAGGTGGGCGACCTTGGCCGCGACAAACAAGGAGGCCGATGCATTCTTGCAGGCAGCCACGCAAGCCCCGCAGCCGATGCAAGTGGCAGCGTCCATGGCAGTGTCCGCCTTATGCTTGGGTATCGCGATTAGGTTGGCGTCCGGAGCTCCTCCGGTATTGACCGAGACAAAACCTGCTGTCTGCAGAATCCGGTCGAAGGCGCTGCGATCCGTGACCAAGTCCCGGATCACCGGGAAAGCCTTCGCGCGGAAGGGCTCGACTGTGATCGTGTCGCCGTCGTTGAACACGCGCATATAAAGCTGGCAAGTCGTCGTCGCGGCCTCCGGTCCGTGGGGTATGCCGTTGATCACCAGCGAACACATGCCGCAAATCCCTTCGCGACAGTCGTGGTCGAAGGCGACAGGCTCTTCGCCCTTTGCGATCAAGTCTTGGTTCAGAACGTCGAGCATTTCGACGAACGACATCTCAGGGACAACGTTATCGACCTCGTAGGTCACAAGCTCGCCTGCCGCCTGAGCGTTTTTCTGTCGCCAGATTCTCAGTGTAACTTTCATGATGAATCGCGTTCGCTAGTTACTTGTAACTCCGAGTTGCCAGCTTGACCTCCTCGAAATGGAGTAACTCCTTATGCAGGAGAGGCTCTTTGTTGGGTCCCTGATATTCCCAGGCGGCCACGTGCGAGAAGTTCTCGTCGTCGCGCACAGCCTCGGCGTCCTCCGTCTGGTACTCTTCGCGAAAGTGTCCGCCGCAGGATTCTTCACGAGCGAGTGCGTCGCGGCACATCAACTCGCCAAACTCCATGAAATCGGCGACGCGGCCGCCATATTCGAGAGCCATGTTGAATTCCTGGCCTTCACCGGGAATCCGAACGCTGTTCCAAAATTCTTCGCGCAGCTCCGGGATTCGTTGCAAGGCCTTCTTGAGGCCGCTAGCGTTGCGGGACATCCCGCAATGCTCCCACAGTAGCAGGCCCAACTCCCGGTGGAACGAGTCGGCGGACCGTCTGCCGTTGACGTTGAGCAGCTTTCCAACCCGCTGGCGCACTTCCGCTTCCACGCGCTTGAATTCGGGGTTGCCGGTCGAGACGGGATCCAACTTCGCACTGGCTAGATAGTGACCGATGGTGTGCGGCAGGATGAAGTAGCCATCCGCAAGGCCCTGCATCAGTGCGCTTGCGCCTAAACGGTTTGCTCCGTGGTCAGAGAAGTTAGCTTCACCGATTACATGAAGCCCTGCAATCGTGGTCATCAGGCTGTAATCCACCCACAGACCGCCCATGGTGTAATGCACCGCTGGGTAAATTCTCATGGGAACCTGGCAGGGATCTTCAGACGCGATCTTTTCATACATGTGAAAAAGGTTGCCGTATAGCTGTTCGATGACGTCCTTGCCTCGGCGCTGAATCGCTTCCGAGAAATCCAGGTACACGCCCTGACCCGTCGGTCCCACGCCGCGCCCCTCGTCGCAGACCTCCTTGGCGCTACGCGAGGAAATGTCGCGGGGCGCGAGGTTGCCGAAACTGGGGTACTTTCTTTCCAGATAGTAATCGCGTTCATCCTCGCTGATCTCATGGGCGGGGCGCCGATCGCCCTTGCGTTTCGATACCCATACCCGCCCATCGTTCCTCAGCGACTCGGACATCAGCGTCAGTTTCGACTGGTAATCGCCGCTGTGCGGTATGCAGGTAGGGTGGATCTGTGTGAAACAGGGGTTGGCGAAGGCAGCTCCGCGCAGGTAGGCGCGGTAGCTAGCCGAGACGTTGCTGCCTTTGGCATTGGTCGACAGATAAAATACGTTGCTGTAACCTCCGGTGGCTAGGACCACGGCATGGGCAGCCCACGAGCGTATCTCCCCGCTTACTAAGTCACGTGTCACGATCCCCCGGGCGCGGCCATCCACAACGACCAAGTCCATCATTTCTGAACGGACGTGCATGCGGACCCCGCCTTGGCCGATCTGGCGGTTCAGCACCGAGACGGCGCCCAGCAGCAGTTGCTGCCCGGTCTGCCCGCGAGCGTAAAACGTCCGGGAGACAAGTGCGCCCCCAAACGACCGATTGGCGAGCAGTCCGCCATACTCGCGGGCGAAGGGCACGCCCTGGGCCACGCATTGATCAATGATGTTGTTACTCACCTGGGCCAGCCGGTAAACATTCGCTTCGCGGCTTCGAAAATCGCCGCCCTTGACCGTGTCGTAGAAGAGCCGGTAAATCGAATCCCCGTCGTTGGGGTAATTCTTGGCGGCGTTGATGCCACCCTGGGCGGCAATGCTGTGGGCCCTGCGAGCACTATCCTGGAAGCAAAAGCAGCCGACGTGATAGCCCAGCTCCGCCAGCGTCGCAGCCGCCGAAGCGCCCGCCAGTCCGGATCCCACAACAATGATGTCAAACTTGCGCTTGTTCGCCGGGCTGACCAGCTTGATCTCGACCAGGTGCCGGCCCCACTTCTGCTCGAGCGGTCCGGAGGGGATTTTGGCGTCCAAGTTCATCGCTAGTTTGCGCCCTGGGTTGGCTCGATCAGCCCGAATAGAGCCGATAAAGGGATCGTGACGTTGCCGATGACGACAAGGACCGCGACCGCGAGACCCAACCTTTCGATCAGCGCTGCGATCCCTGGCCGGCTCAAGCCCATCGTCTGGAATAGACTCGCGACACCGTGGCTGAGGTGCAAACCCAGCAGGAGGGTCGCCACGATGTAGGCGATCGAGACAAGCGGCTGCTGGAAACCCAAAATCGTCATGGAATAGACGTCGTGACGGCCAACCGCGTCCTCCAAATGGAAGTGCTCAGGATGAGTGACTCCTATAGTGAAGTGCAGCAAGTGGTAGATGACAAACGACAGCAACACCAACCCGCTCATCGCCATCGTGCGGGAGGAGAAGGTCGAGCGGACTGTTTTCTTGACAGCGTATGGGCTGGGGCGCGCCCTGCGGTTCGCAAGGCTCAGCTTCGCAATTCCCCAGACATGAATGATAAGCGCCGCAAGTAAGCCGAAGCGAGCCGCCCAGAGCGGGCCAGGGTTCGATTTGAGAAACGCGGCATAACTATTGATTGCTTCGGGGCCTAAGTAGATTTGCAGATTTCCCAGCATGTGAATGGTCACGAACAGAACCCATATGAGGCCCGTGACCGCCACTAGAAACTTGATCCCGACCGTGGACGACAGCCCTTGCAGATAGCCCTTCATTTTCGCGGAAACTCCTGAAGGAGTGATTTTGATTCTAGCACTCGACATAGGAGTCACTAGAACCTATCTCACAAACGGCGTGGGCGAGGCTTGGTCCTCAGGGCAGCCGTTCAGTAGCATCAATTTGCTCAGGGTCTGGGACGCACCCGATGATCGGCCAAACCATCACGCACAACAAGACTCTGGAAGGCGCCACCGAGAATGAGAGTCGTCGGATAGCTGTCGAGAAATAACTTCTCATCCAGCAATCAAGTTGTAGAGGCCTCTCAGGAGGTCGTTGGAGGAGTCGAAAACCGACTCGACTCAGGAACTTGGGGGTGCTACGATCGGATAGCTGGACGGAAGGCTTGTTATCACCATCTATCCGCCAAGCGGTACAATTCGCATGTCTGGGGCCCATGTCTGCGGCGGTACAATTCCGTCCGGGTGCGTCCTGAAGACGCGTTGTTCTAGCGGGTGCAAGTCCGGTCCGGGTAAGCTCCGGAGCGCCCGGTAGCAGGCTCCAGAGGGAGGAGAGATCCGACCAAGCGGAGTGTCAAAAGCCCTTGCAAGGGAAGGGAGCCAACCAGCGGGCCACAACAATCAGTGAGCGCTGTCAAAACGCTTACCACTCCTCCTACCGCGATAATTCACATTTGTCGGCAGTGGGGAAGCGCATCTCCCTTCCTTGACCCCCGGAGCCAAATCCCGTACGAGCTAACACCTGGAGGGCGCGCCGCCCTATGGAAGTCACCGTTCTCATTCCCACCCACGACCACTGCGAGACGCTGTTGTGGTCGGTGGCCAGCGTCCAGCGTCAAAGTATCTCGGATTGGGAGATCCTGATTGTCGGCGACGGTGTTCCTGAGAGGACGCGAACCCTGGTGAAACACATGATGGAGCGAGACTCCCGGATTCGCTTCTTCGATTATCCCAAGGGACCCCGGCACGGGGAGATCCACCGCCATGCGACTCTTGCCCACGCCAAGGGCCGCGTGATCTGTTACATGACGGACGACGATCTCTGGCTTCCGGGCCATCTCGAACACATGTGTCGGATGCTGCAGGTCGCGGATCTAGCCCACACAACGAACATCTTCGTGGCGCCGACCGGGGAACTCTTCCTCAATCACTTTGACGTGAATGATCTCGCCGATCGCGCCCGGCTTTTCGAAAACAAAGACGGCTTCGGTCTAGCAACAGGCGGCCACACCCTGGCAGCCTATCGCCGATTACCGGAGGGTTGGAGGACAACGCCGGAAGATACGGCGACCGATCTGTACATGTGGCGACAATTTCTCGAGGAGTCCTCGTGTGTGGCTCTCTCCTCGCAAATTCCGACCGTGCTGTTCTTCGGTTCACCGCACCGCAAGGGCTGGCTCATCGAACAGCGCATGGCGGAACTCGCCTATTGGAGCGGCGAGATCTCCCGACCGAATGCATTTTCGCGTCTGCTGGCGAAAGCTTTGCAGTCACAGTGGAGGGAAACCCTCTCCGAGCGACTAGTTTCCAAGCCCGTACGGATCGCGGACGAGTTGCCGATTTCGCGCTGCCCAACGGGAGAAACGATTCGATTCGGAAAGAGCGGCGCCGGCCACCGTTACACGTCTTGGGGTTGGTCTCAACCGGAGGACTGGGGCGTCTGGACTGACGGTGAGCAGGCACGATTGTCCTTAGAACTCGAAAGACGCCCAAGTGGTGGCCTGATGCTGTCGCTGCACTCCATGGGCTATGTGACACCCAGCCGTCCGCGGCTCGAGGTACAGCCGACGCTCAACGGGCGCCCTCTCGAGGGGTTTGTGGTCGGAGGCTCGTGGGCAACTCACAGGCTGACGCTGCCGGCAAGGCTTATTCCCGAAAGGCCTGTCTTGGACCTGCGGTTTCTCATCCGGGACGCGACTTCCCCAGCCGAAGTCGGCGTATCTGCCGACCCGCGCCGGCTCGGACTCGGCGTGGACTGGATACAGCTTGACGAGCAGTTGTAGCTTCATTATTGCGGAAGGCCAGCCGATCGACGCAAGGCAGCGACTCTCTCGACAACGAGCAAACCCTCGGCGGCGCTACTGCGAGGAGGAGGGCCACCCTTTACGTGCTCGAGGAATGCCTGGAGTTCCCGAAGCAAAGGCATTTCTTTTGAGATGGCCCTGTTTTCCGCAGCCTCACGGCTGGAGCCGTCCCCGTTTGGGTCTCTCCGTACCAAAATGCGGTCGGAATAAGGATCAGGGAGAGTAGCAACTCCGCGTTCAAATGCGACGAGGACTGAGCGGTCTCGGACCAATCGCCTGCAAGACACGTCGATGACAACCCTCGGGGCCTGTCCAAGGATGCCCAGCAACCCGGTCGGCGCGCCCGAGGAATACTCAGCGAAGGCCCCGCGAACCGGCGGCACGCTTCCAAGGATCTCAAGAACGATACAAATCTCGTGCGGAGCTAAGATCCAAACAGCGTCAACATCCGAGTGAGGATTATTCCAGCCGAGATGCCGTGTTCGTATCTCTTTGACAGGACCCAGTTCTCCCGAACGGGCGATCCGTGCCAACTCCTCCACCCCGGGATGGTACCGCCACTTGTCCATCACGAAAATCCGATTGGGGGCCGCCTCGGCGAGTCGCCGGGCACGCTCCACACCCGGCGTTAGCGGTTTCTCGACGAAAATGGGCGCTCTTCGCTCGAGTAATTCTTCAATGACGAGTGCGTGGGCAGTCGTTATTGTAGCGATGACGAAGCCATCAAGCCCGGCCGGCAGTTCGGTCACACTTGCCACAATCGAATCCGCACCTTTGGCTTCGGCGTGCGCCTTGCTCTTTTCAGACCGAGCTACGACGTGGACACGGCAGCCGAGTGACTTGAGATCTCGGAGGATGTGCACGCCCCAGTTGCCGCAGCCCACCAGTCCGATAGAGAGCCCAGGGAACAATGCCGTGCTCACTCTGTCCTCGCGGCCTGAAGCTGCTCTAACAAGACGCGATAGGGTGGCAGGTTCTCGTCACGGGGCGAAACAACAGCGATCTCAAAACGCCAGGGGATGCCGAGATCAGCGTCAGCCCAATGACAGCCTAGTTCGTCCGCTAGGTCCCAGTAACGGGAAACGCTGTAAATGTGGATGGCCGGTGTGTGGAAGTAGAAGCCATGCGCGACACCGGCGGGGATCCGAATGGCCTCCATGTGCTCCCCCGACATCTCAACCAGAGATACACGGCCCTCTGTTGAACCTGGCCGGAGATCCCGCATGCCGATCGTCGCTCGACCCATGGCGACGACCAAGTAATCGTCGTGCTTAACGTGCACATGAACTCCCCGCAATACCTTTGCCTCCGAGCGGACGAAGTTCCACTGAACCGGGTCAATACCCAAGTTCCACTCACGGCGAAAAAGTTCAGTCAGGCATCCGCGGAAATCTTCGTGCATGTCCAACGCGCGGCGGACGACACCTGCTGGGAGGCCAGCTTTCTTGGTTCGCGTCAATGAGCGCTACCTCGCCGACAGGATACCATCGATGATCCAGATGTCGCAAAGGTCAACTACCTTTCGCGGACATGGCGGCGGGGATGAAAAACTTGTGGGCGGCGGGCAAGTCTGAGACTTGGAATCACAACGCAACCTAACGATTAAGAAACTTGGGGCCCTCGCGTCATTGGTGAAATCCTCCGCCGAGCTCCGCGGCTCCAAGTGTTTTCCTTCCGGAAGGTGGACCGATCCCAAGCATGTCCCCGGAAGTTCCGATTTAGACCTCCGACTAGCCTATGATACACCTTTGAAATTGGGGTTGCAAGAGAACCCCCAAGCCGCTATCCGCCGTGAGAAGCGTCAGCCACGGCCTGCCGGCTAGACTGCGCCGCTCACAGATTACTGTTGATTATCCCGTATTTAGTTGACTCCGTAGTCAGAAGTTCGTGATGCTGCTGAGCCGGTCGAGGACGAATCGCCCTCCGTGTGTCCCCAACAGCCAGCGTGGCCCGAGACGGTCAGAAGTTCGTGATTGCTGAGCCGGTCGAGGACGAATCGCCCTCCGTGATTCCAGTGGCCGCAAACTGGTACGAACGCTTTGCCAACCAGCCCTCTTCGACTTCCGCGACCGCGAGCAGGAGGCGGTTAAGTACCCAAACCCAAGACCCGCTGCAACTCCAGCGCGCTGGCCCCGCCTTTTTGCGTTGTCACCCACCAAGCCGCCCGGAACCACAACGTCAAGGGCTTGCGGCCTTGAAACGAACCCTATAGCGCTCATCTTCAGATTACTGTTGATTAATCCCGATGGGGTATTTAGTTGACTCCAGTAGCCACTACATCTTGGGGGTGGGGGTGCCGGCCCTGGTGGCCTCGACCATTGTCTTATAGGGAGCAGGGTCGGCGGCGACCGCCTGCTGGAGGAGGCGATAGAAAAGTTTGCCGCGCGACCGTGAGGTCCGCCGGTTGAAGCGGAACGTGAACTCGTCCAGGTAGTAGTCCAAATACTCGTGACTGACAGCCCCCTGGTGGGTCCCCAACAGCCAGCGCTTTAGCAGAGAGGCGACACGATGGACTCTCGGCAGCAGCTTACTCGCCGATTGCCGCTTCCCGCGCAGCACGGTGACTTCATGGCGGTATCCTTTGTTCTCCAATCCCGCATAGCCTTCCCAGCCGTCGGTGTGCACGAGGCTGCCAGGTTGGATAGCTTCTTCGACAAAGGCTTCCAAGCTCGCCGCTGAGGCATCCGCGATCCGACGGAGCCGGATGCGACCCATACCGCGCCCATCCTCCTCGGCAGCAACCGCAACTAACGCTTTGCCAACCATTTCGCGACCTCGGACGCCCTCTTCGACTCCGCCCACATACGTTTCGTCCACCTCCACCCGGCCGACCAGCCGATTGCGACCGGGGCGCACCATGGCGCGGCGGAACTTGTGCAGCCAGGTCCAGGCGGTTACATAGCTACCCAAACCCAAGACCCGCTGCAACTCCAGCGCGCTGGCCCCGCCTTTTTGCGTTGTCACCCACCAAGCCGCCCGGAACCACAACGTCAAGGGCTTGCGGGTGTCCTGGAAAATCGTGCCCGCCGTCACCGAGGCCTGGTAACCGCAGTCGGCGCAGAGCAGCAGATTGCGTTTGCTGGCCCATGAGGACTGGATCCCACAGCGCGGGCACACGAACCCCTCCGGCCAGCGCAGCTTCAGCAGGTACTCCCGGCACGCCTCCTCGGTCGAGAATCGAGCTTCCAACTCGACGAGGTTTCGGGGGTAGTCCTCCTTCATGCCCCCAACCACAACATATTGTGGCTACTGGAGTCAACTAAATACCCCATTAATCCCGATACCACCAACAAAAAAGTATTGTTGGCCCTTAACATCCTCCAACAAAGGCACTTAGCCCAATTTTAGAGGCTGAGCGACGGAGAATCGATTCTCCCTATTAGGACGCCCCGGGCAACGGCGGACTCCAGTCCGATAGGCCCTGCCTAAAACGGGGCAGGGTTTACTTACCGGCGCACCCAACCACGAGAGGGTTGGGTCGTACGGTTAAGGTCAGCATTCCGACTATTTCTTGCTGTCTCGTTTGCCTTCGGCATTTATGAGATAGCTTCTAATCAGATTGGGCCGCAACGGCCGGAAAGGACGATGGCGGATTCAGCCACTGGCCAGTGTGCAGTTAACCGCGCGAAGAATTCCCGGCGCTAATGAGGAGGCGCCGAGTGGAACGACTACTCCAAGGCAGGTTCAACCTGGTCTGCCGCCTCCGCTCGAATTTCGTGGCTGCTCATGATGAGCCGGGCACAGGCGTTCCAGCGAATGATGGCGAGGTCGTCGCCCTCGGGACGGATGGCTTCTGCCTTTTCGTACCAGTTCATCGCCTCGCTCAGGCCTTCGTAAGCAACAAATCCGGAACGCGGGCCGCCCTGTTCGAGTCTGGCCTTCGCTCTGCGTTCACAGATGATCCCCGAGTAATAGGCTCGCTCATATTCGGTGCGCAAGCGGGGAAGCAGCTTGCGAGCCTCCTCGATCGCTCGGGCCACGCCCGGTCCCCCCATGGCGGAACCGACCTGGTCCGTCAAAGACAGCAGAAGGGCGATGAGCGCCTCGTGGTTTTCCGGCTCCACCCGCAGCACGTCGAGGCAAATGCTCTCCGCCTGGCGGGGCTCGTTCAAAAGCCGGTAGCGCTCAACTTTCTCCAAGGCCTCGGGAATGCTGCTTTTCGAGATCTCTTTGAGTCTGAATTCCACAGGGCCTCCTTTGCTGATCGCCCGCGGGGCATGGTTCCCCGGTCAGTGGATGTTCCAAAGCAGGTAGCCCGCCCATGCCGTTCCGGCGACGGCGCCACCGTAGCAGAAAATGAAGATCAATTCGTTCAGATGCTTGATCTGAAGGCCATCATAGAGTGTGAAACGAAAGCGATGCGCCCAGTGGAAAAGCCCCAGGAAACACAGCAGAAACAAGTAGACACGGGTCAGCGGATTCTTGAGTAAGACCAGCAGCTTCTCGTATCCCGGAGAGTCCAGCCAGCCGAGAGGAAATGCGAGACAAAATAAGAATAGCTGGACCGGAACCAGAAAAGCCGTCAGGACGCCGCCGGCGCTGAACAGTGACCAGAAAAAGGGCTCGTTCGACTTTTTCGGCATCATCCCCCCAACACAAACCAAGCCACCGCGGCGGAAATCATCACCCACGCCGCGTAGTTCGGCGCGGCGATCAGAATGTCCGGAAGGCGCTTCCCGCCGATGCGGATCGCCACCGCGCGTGGCGTCAGATTGAACCAGGTGATCGCGTGAAACACGACAAAAAGAAAACTGATTGCGCTGAGAATAATGATGAGCGGACTCTCCAAACGATTCTCAAACGCCGCATAGGCCTCGGGGCCGCGGGTCAGGGCGCGGATCTGAAAAAGAGTGAGAACAATAAAGTAAGCAACCGAGACGCTGCTGAGCTCTCTGAGGATGAACTTAAAGTACGCCCAACTGTGAAGCCACCAGTACGTCGACACTCGTTTGCGGTACCACTTGGGGTGATATTCGGTGTAGCCGCCCGCGGACCTCATTTCGCTCCCCAAGGCATCAGAACGGATTGAAACCAGTCCATCGTCGCCGTCAATTTGTATTGCTGAATGGCGCCGGCGGGATCGACGTTCTTGGGGCACACTTTCGTGCATTCTCCGACAAACGTGCAGCCCCAGATACCCTCCTCTTGGGAAAGAATCTCCAGGCGCTCCGCGGCCCCCTGGTCCCGGGAGTCCATGTTGTAGCGTTGCGCCAGGGCGATAACCGCCGGGCCCGCAAAGTCGGGCTCGAGTCCGTACACCGGGCAGGCGGAATAGCACAACATGCAGTTGATGCACATGCTGAACTGCTTGAAGGTGTCGAGCTCCCCAGGTGTCTGAAGGTACTCCCCTTCTGATAGCGGCTTCTCCTGTTCCCGAACGATCCACGGTTTTATCTTTTGGAGCTTCGACAGAAAATCAGTGATGTCGACAACCAGATCCCGGATCACCGGAAAGTAACGCAGGGGCTCGACCCGGATGGGGCCTGGCGCGTAGCTGGTCAAAAACGCGGCACAGGTCAGCGTGGGCTCTCCGTTGACCATCATGCCGCAACTGCCGCAGACGCCCATGCGGCAAGACCAGCGGTAGGATAGGGACCCGTCCAGCTCGTTCTTAATGTAGTTCAGCGCGTCAAGAACGACCCACTCTTTGTGACAAGGAACTTCGTATTGCTGGGTTCGGGGCTCGCTGTCGCTTTCCGGAGAGTAGCGGGTTACTTCGAGGTTGATGGTTTCTGCCATGTGTCTGCTGCCTAGTGTGGTTGCCCAAGCGGGGCGCCCGTCTCAATCTACAACGAGGTCGCTGAGTCCGTGACGGACCGGAATTCGCCCCTGTACCGACACTCATACCTCGACCGGCATCTGTTCCAGTATCGCCCTCCCGACCGGTATTTCTTTCTCTTGCTGCCGGTAAGCCTGGATCATTTCACGCACAGCGTCCTGGAGCATCTCTCGGCACTCTTCCAGCGTCGATCCTTCCGTGATCACCTCAGGCCACTCTACTAGTTGACCTAGGTAGCCGGAACTGATCTTTGTGTACTTAGCAGTGTAGTTGCTGATCATACGCGGGCCTCTATTGAATCGCCGGCGCCAACACGAACTTCCTGCCGTTTGCTTGCAATCTACAGTGCGCGTTTGTGTCTCAGCGCCGCCTGCCTTCCACCAACCTTCGAAAGACGGCTTCATCTTCTGCGGCCGCCTCTTCGGCAGTCCGCTCTTCGTAATATTCGAGAGCCCGATCTTTCACTTGGCCTTCCGCGCCGTCCTAGAGCATTCCAATGCCCCTACTAGATTAGGCCGACCGGCAAGCGCCGGCGTCGAATGCGGCGCTTTTCAATGACCACAACGGAGGTGGGCAACTCCTGCTCTGGAATGGCTCCGAGCGCTCGCGCCAGACGTTCTTCAGCTTCCGCTTGAGTGTAATTACCTCCCCGGAAAAGTATCAGGCCCGGCCCAGTCGCTTTCGCCAAAGCCAAAAGACGTGGATAATCCAGATCCGCCGTAACAATCACTCGGCCCTGGCCCTGAGCCCGTTCCAAAATTGTCTGATCGGAACTCGACGCCAAACCCAGGTCGGTCGCATGGACGGCATCGTGACCCTCTCCCTCGAGCCACCGCGCCAATTCGGGCGACAAAGGCATGTCGATCAGGAATTTCACGTGGCAACTTCAACGGTTTCCTCTTCCGCGAGATGAGCTGCGTATCGCAGGACCTCGCCGATATCCTCGGCCTCCAGGTAGGGGTACTGTTTTAGGATCGCTTCTTTTGTCTCCCCTTCAGCTAAGAGTCCCAGCAGCCGCGAAACGGGGAAACGAAGCCCGCGAATACATGGTTTGCCGGTGCAAATGCCCGGGTCAATGGTAATGCGCTCGAACTTCATGGAACTTCTATCCCAGTTTACCCTACCGGCTTGGACTTTAATCCCAGCCTACCTTCCATAAACCCTTTCCGCCTGCAGCTCCAAATGCCAGTGGGTTGCGGAAATCGGCTGGGTGTCCCCTTTTTCGCGTCCTTGGACTTCCACCACGGGCTGATAAGGCTCTTGCGCATCGCCGGGGGCGTCTACCCCTGGCGCTTCGCGATCAGCTCTCGGACAACCGGCACTAGCCCGTGGGGAACTTCCATGACGGACCGATTCTCATCCGAAAAGGGGGCTTCATCTTCGGCCACCGCCTCTTCTTCGGTCTGCTGCTCGTAGTATTCCAGAACCCTCCGAACGCGTTCTTCATCCCATCCCGGTGGAAACTCATCCCTTTTCACTTTCTTCATTTTCTTTTCCTGCGCCCGCGTCGTCGGTAAGCAGCCAGGGGCTTGCCCGTCAATTCGTATGCCGTGATCACAAACACACTGTTTGGCTCCGGATCGGGCACGTAAATGACACGCAGATATCGTCCGTCTTGTGTCTGGCCGATCGCCACCCTCGAACCTTCCCGGCCGGGCCGATCCTCACCCGGTTTTGTTAACACATCCTCGACCTCGTGCGCCCCAACGCCGTGGTTATGGATGTGTGGCTCGCCGGCCTCCGGGTCGATATAGAAGCGAATTTCCATCCAGCATTCTCAGGCGCGGATCGCGTTCTCATCACGGGCTTCCCAAAGGCCAGGAAACTTAGCAACGCCAAGTTCATCCATTCGAAGTTCCCAGAACTCCCATTCCAGTTTACCTTGCTTGTCATTAACCGCCCGCTACCTTCCATAAACCCTTTCCGCCGGGGGCCAGCGCGTAATCGTCACCGGCAGCAGTTCCAGCTTTGACGAACCATCCTCTTGCCGCGTGATCAGCGAATGTCCCAAGAAGCCTTCGTCGTCTCTTTTGGGGAAGTCGGTGCGTTGGTGCGCGCCGCGAGACTCCGTCCGGTTCAAGGCGGACTGGACAACCGTCTCGGCCACGTCCAGCATGAATCCCAGCTCGAGCGCCGTGGTCCACTCGGTATTGAACGTGCGGCTGTGATCGTGGATAGCGATCTTGCGGTAGCGCTGCTGCAACTCGCGCAGCTTATTCGCCGAGGCTTCGATCGACGAGCCCGTGCGGTAGATACCGCAACCTTCTTCCATTGTCTTCTGCATCTCTTCGCGAATGGTCGCGATCGATTCAGTGCCGTCCGTCTTGTTGAGATATTCCTGTTTGAGACGGTTCTGTTCGTCCGAAACCTGGGCGGCGACCGCGCTGGCGGGCGCGTCGTCCAGCTCAGCGGCGCAGGCAGCGGCAGCCTCTCCGGCCCGCGCACCGAACACAAGCAACTCGGTCAGAGAATTCGAGCCCAGGCGATTCGCTCCGTTGATGCTGACGCAGGCCGCTTCGCCCGCCGCATAGAGTCCCTTCAACGGCGTCGCCCCATGGATATCGGTATGAATACCCCCCATCACGTAATGAATCACCGGCCGCACTGGAATCAGATCCGTGACCGGGTCGATGCCCTGGTATCTCTTGCAGAGCTCACGGACGAAAGGCAGCCGGGTGTTGATCAGCTTTTCTCCCAGGTGCCGTAAGTCGAGGTGGACGACGTGGCCGTAGGGTCCTTCGATAGTGCGTCCCTTCTCCCGCTCTTTTTCGAACGCCTGGGAGAGGCGGTCCCGCGGACCCAGCTCCATGCTCCGCAGAACGGGCTTCGGTTCGGGCTTGCCGAGGTCGTAGTCCTGAAGATAACGATAGCCGTCCTTGTTGAGCAGGTAGCCGCCTTCCGAGCGCGACGCCTCGGTAATCAAGATTCCGGTAAACGGCAGCCCCGTCGGATGATATTGGAAGAACTCCATATCCTTGAGGGGCGCGCCGGCGCGGAAGGCCATGGCCATACCGTCACCGTTTTTGATGCTGGCGTTGGTGGTGAAGGGGAACACTTTGCCGCAGCCGCCGGTGCAAATGATGACGGCCTTGGCCGAGATGGCCTGAATCCTTCCCGTCGCTATCTCGATGGCTACGACGCCGCGCGCGCGGCCATCGTCTATCAGCAATTTGGTCACGAACCATTCGTCATAACGGACGACCGGCTCATACTTGAGGCTGGTCTGAAACAGCGTGTGCAGCATGTGGAACCCGGTTTTGTCGGCGGCGAACCAGGTTCGCTTTTTCGTCATGCCGCCAAAGGAACGCAAGTTGACGCGTCCGTCCTCGCGGCGGCTCCAGGGGCAGCCCCAGTGCTCGAGCCGCAACAACTCTCCGCGGGCTTCGTTGACGAACGCCTCGACAGCGTCTTGGTCCGACATCCAGTCGCCCCCCGAGATCGTGTCGTAGGCATGCTCGTCGAGGCTGTCGTCGGTTGCGATCACCGCGGCCGAGCCGCCCTCCGCCGAGACGGTGTGACTGCGCATCGGGTAGACCTTGGAGACGATCGCGACGCTCAGTTTGGGATTGAATTCCGAGACGGCAATGGCCGCGCGGAGGCCGGCTCCGCCGCCCCCGACGATGAGTACATCATGAGCAAGACTGTCCACGGGAATCTAAGATGATACGCCAGCGGTTGCCGCGGGTTCAAGCGCTCGCTCATCCGCCCCAACAATCAGCGCGCTCGGCCGAAGGCCGGCAGGCGCCCCACCGTGACGTGGCGCAAGCTCTCAGCTTGCGGCGACGCAAAGCCGCGTTCACGCGGCTTGGTTCTATTAGGCCAGTCGTTTTACGGCTGGTTCGCGGACCACCCTCCCAGCCCCGGCTGTCAGCCCGTTTCAACGGGCTTGCCTCTTCCCGGCGGGAACCTATACGTTGCGGCATCACTGACTCACCACACCCGCGCACCCCGCGGCAAGCCGGCCTAGCGCATTCCGCCAGCGCTTGCCGCGGGCCCGCCGGGGAACAATCCGCATCGAGTTAGCAGTCAGCTAAAACCGCCAACACCAGCAGCGGCCGATATACTTGGAAATACTGATGTCGAAGGCCGTCATCAGATACACCGGACTGCTCAGCGCCGCCCTTCTGCTGGGATCGCTGCTCGGCTGGAGCCACGCGGGCAGCCAACTCAACAACTCCGCTTACGACCTTCCTGAATCACTACGGGGGCTTGTTGCGAATGCGCCAGCCGCTTGCGCGGGCGCTGGAGATCGTCTCGCGATTTCAGCCCGCCGCCGTTGCGATCGACATTGTGCTTTCCGAGCCGGGAAACGAGGCGGAGAATCAGAAGCTGGAGCGAGCGCTTGAATCCCTTCCGAATGTCGTCCTCGCCACGCATCTGAGTTCCGCCAGCATGAACCCCGCGAGCGGCTCCCGGCAGAACGCATGGGAAGAGCCAATCGAGCAGTTCAGGAAACACGCCGCCGCACTGGGCCATGTCCACGCCGATCCGGACAATGACGGTGTCAACCGGCAGGTCTTGTTAGCCAAGGTCGGCGGGGCCAACCGCCGCTGGGCGATGGCCCTCGAGGCCTACCGGCTGGGGCTGGGAGTGGACCGCATCCGCGAAACCGCGGCGGGCCTCGAGCTGGGCGAGGCCTTTGTCCCGGCCCCGCGGGTCAAAGACCGGCCGCTGCGCATTCGCTACGCCAATCCCCATTCGCCGCTGGATCGCATCTCCGTCAAGGATGTAATCGAACAACCCGATGCAGCCGCTATCGTCGAGAATCGGGTGGTGTTTGTCGGAGTCAATGTGCTCGGCGGAATCGATCGTTACCTGATGACACCGTATTCGTTCGGGATGGCGATGTCGGGAGTGGAAATCAACGCCAACGCCTACGAAACGCTGGCGCGAGGAGACTTTTTGTTGACTGTGGTGGAATCGACGGAACTAGCTGTCGTCCTGGCTTCGTGGGCTCTGATCGGTTTGATCTTCTGGAGGCTGACGGGCAATGTTGCGGTCGCTTCAGCGCTGCTCGTATTGATCGCGGCGCATTCCCTGCCGGTGTTCGCCTTTGCTTCTGGGTACGTCTTTCCCGTTGCGGCTCTGGGCGCCGTGACGTGGTTCTCCGCATTGACTGGCGGAGCTTATCACTACCTTGTTGTGCGAAAGCAGCTCGGTAAAGCTGAAGCGCAACGCGACCGCTACCAACGCGCGGTCCACTACGTCACTCATGAGCTGAGGACGCCTTTGACAACGATCCAGGGATCGAGCGAGTTGATCAGCCGCTATCCGCTGACGGAGGAAAAGCGCAAGGAAATCGCCGCCATGATCCATCGAGAGTCCAAGCGGCTGGGCCGCATGATGGAGACCTTCCTCAGCGTGGAGCGCCTATCCGCTGGACAGCTCGAACTCGACTGCCAGGCCATTCCGCCCGGCGATCTTCTGGCGGGGTGCATCGAGCGGTGCCGGACCATTGCCGCCCGCAAGCAGATTCGCATTGACTACGTTTCCGAGGCAGTCGAGCCCTTGTGGGGAGACAAAGAATTCCTTGAATACGCCTGTTATAATCTGATAACGAACGCAGTCAAGTACTCGCCCGCTAGTACAACCATTACCGTCCGCGCCTGGCATGACACGGAGAAGGTCTGCATTTCCGTGGAAGACCGCGCCTATGGCATGGACGAGACTGAAATCAAACAGATCTTCGGCAAGTTCTACCGCACCAAGAAGGCCCTGAAATCCGGCGTCGATGGTAGCGGGCTTGGTCTGGCTATTGTCGAAGAGATCGTCGTCCGGCACGGTGGCTCGATCGAGGTGGAAAGCCGAGTCAACCGGGGTTCGCGCTTTACGCTGTCGCTGCCCAGCGCACGGCGGCGGGACGCCCAGCGCATCTCGCAGGCTTCCGTGACGGACTGAACTGATGAGCGAAAAACCCAAGATACTGTTTGTCGAGGACGACCCCTCGGTGGTCCTGACCTTCCAAACCGGCCTCGAAGCCGAAGGCTATCCGGTGGAGGCGGTCCACTCAACCTCGGATGCGCTCAGGCGGCTGGCCAACGACGACTACCCCATCGTCATCACGGACATTTATTTGGACGAGCGAACAGGCCTCGACGTTTTGCGCGCTTCGCAAGACTACAATCCCGGCTCGGCCGTCATCATGATCACCGGTCAGGGCACGATGGAAACCGTGATGGAGGCGACCCAACGCGGAGCTTTCGACTATATCGCCAAACCGTTTGACCTGACACGGCTGCTCGCGGCAGTCGGGAAGGCCGAGAGTTTTCTGGCGGAAAAGACGTACTCTCACGACAATGGCGAGCCGCGCCCGGATACGGAGATGATCGGCTCTTCCGCGGCCATGGTGGAGGTTTACAAGCTGATCTCGCGGGCGGCTCCCACCGATGCGCCGGTTTTGATCGAGGGCGAGTCGGGGACGGGCAAGGAACTCGTTGCACGCTTGATTCACAAGAACAGCAAACGCCGCGACGGTCCGTTTGTCCCGGTCGATTGCGGATCGATTGCGCCGGGGATCATGGAGAGCGAGCTGTTCGGCAGCTTGCGAGGCGCCTTCACGGGTGCGGATCGTGACCGCCTGGGCCTCATCGAATCCGCCAAGGGTGGGACCGTTTTTCTGGATGAAATTGCCGAGGTTGATACCGGGTTCCAGCTCAAGCTGTTGCGATTTCTCCAGGAGAAGGAGATTCGGCCGCTAGGTTCGCCCAAGAGCCGTAAGATCGACGTTCGCGTCGTGGCTGCAACGAACCGTGAGCTGCAAGCGCTCGTCGAGCAGGGAGAATTCCGGCAGGACCTGTGGTTTCGCCTGAATGTGATCCATGTTCGGCTGCCGCCTTTGCGCGAGAGGCGCAGCGATATTTCGATTCTGGCTCAGCACTTTTTGCGGCGCTTCAACGAGCGTTACCAGCGGAACGTCCGCTTGTCGCCAAGCGGATTGAAATCCCTCGAAGAGCATGCCTGGCCCGGCAATGTGCGGCAGTTCCAGCATTTGCTGGAGCGGCTGACGATCCTGAGTCCGATCGAAGTCTTGGAAGGCGATGAGGTTGCGGAATCGCTAAGGACCCTCGAACCGCGACGCAAGCCGGTTGAGTCATTGGCCGACGCCGAAGAGGACCAAATCCGCAAAGTCCTCGCCTCCACGGGAGGCAACAAAACCCGCGCCGCCCAAATCCTCCACATCGAGCGTAAAACCCTCTACCGCAAGATCGAGCGGATGAAGCTGTAGAAGAGCGAGCCGCCGCCGTCGGCCAGGCCACCACAGCCGGGATCGGCATGTCGCGCCAAGCAACGTGGCGCACGGCTCCGGGGGTCCCCCGGCTGGCTGCCAGTCCCATCTAGCCCATGTTTGCCACATTTCGGAGGCAGTGGGAAGCTAAGTTATTGAATTCCTTAGGGCGGGGGTGGGCACATTTTGGGCATTTCTCGTAATACGTATTACAATTATTGTGCGGCTGGAATCCGGAAGTTCTCCAGCTCCATAACCGTAAGCTGTTGGAACTTAAGGCGGTTGACTGGAGGGATGGGGTTGGTACGCCCGGCGCGATTCGAACGCGCGACTTCTTGCTCCGGAGGCAAGCACTCTATCCAGCTGAGCTACGGGCGCATCTTCACATATGCTCATTGTCGCCTTCTCACCTTCGAGCGTCAACTGATGCTGAGTTTCGGGCCGCTTTCCAATCAGCCCGAGCAGGTGGTTGGTGGAACGGGTTTCCTCCGCGATTCGCCTGCTTCTCCGGCCGAGTTGGCCTGCGCTTCGGATGCCACCCCGGTTGAGCGGAGGCTGGCTTCGATGGGAAAGGGATCAGGTTTCAACCCTGCTCACAAGCCCGGCCAGGGCCGCGGAGCGCGGGGATGCGTCGCGGCAAGCGTCCGCAATTCTTCTAACGAATGCGTGTTGGCGAGCCGATACTTCTTAGTGGGCAGTCCTGTAGAGAGCGATGGGTATGAACATCTTGATCGTTGACGATTCCTCGGTCATGCGCAAGATTCTGGAAAGGAGTCTGCGGCAGGCCGTTCCCAACGGGATTGACCGAGTAGTCGAGGCTGGAGACGGAGCAGAGGCGCTGTCGAAGCTGGAGAATGACACGGTTGAAGTCGTGTTCTCCGACATCAACATGCCGAATGTGAACGGTTTGGATTTCCTCCGGCGCTTGAAGGAGACGCCCCACAAAGATGTGCCGGTCATTATGGTCACAACCGAAGGGGGGGAAAAGACCGTAATGGAGGCGATCTCTTTGGGAGCAAAAGGATTCATTCGGAAGCCCTTCACTCCTCAGCAAATGGAGACCACCTTAGCGAAAGTAATGCCTCCTCATTAGAGAGCCCTCTCGCGAAGTCGGCAATATTGGGCTAGGACTCCCGTCAGCCATACCAGTGGGAACTGCCATTGATACGAGTGTGATCGTTGGCGCTGTTCAGCAGGCCACCGAAAGTGTCTTCTCGATGATGCTCGGTCTACAGGTCGTGGTCCAGCCCCACCAGACGGTGCCCCAGCCGGATCCCGTCGACGGGGTCGTCGCCCTGTTGGGGTTTACCGGACCCTGGGCCGGAACCGGGGTGCTGTTCTGTAATGAGCGGTTCGCTTGCAAGATCGGATCAGCCATGTTGATGACCGAAGTCACCGAGATCAACGGCGATGTGCTGGATGGGTTGGGGGAAGTCGCCAATATGGTTCTCGGCAACTTCAAGGAGAGTCTCGAATCTCACACCGGCCCTCTTGGATTGAGCGTCCCCACGGTTGTCTACGGAAAGAATTTTTCAACCCGTTCCACGATCAAAGCTGAATGGACTCTTGTGCCCTTCGAGTCGGGTGACGATGGGCGTTTTGAGGTTCGAGTCTGCATGCAGCAACGCCAGTAGTTTGGCTCGGAAAAGCCTTGGCCTTCAGACACACGCTATCAGCCGGGGAGGTCGTGTGACAAAGCGGAACCATCTGCTATTCGACCGCAATCGTCACCGCCGGTGAATCGACTCTGCCAATCGAGATGGCTATGGGGACATTTTCCCCGCTTGGCGCCGAACTGGGAACCTGTGCATTGACCTGGGACAAACCCACAAAGCCCGGAGCCAGTCCCGCAAAGACTACGCGAGCTTGAGTTTCGCGAATTGAAACAGTCGGTATCGCTTCACTCGCAGGATCATGCGCTCGGAGCTGCGATCGGCGCCGTCGGGCTCATCGGCTGACACTTGAAACCCCGAGACAATGGTGGTCAGTTGGCCCTCCACCGGAATGGCGTACACCACAAAGAATCGGCCGTTGGACTCGAAGTCAGGGTGGAACGTGGCACTGTAGAAGCCGGATAACCCGCTGCAACACTGGGGGAGCGGACTTAAGTCGAGAAAAAGCTGCTGCGTCTGGGTTCGGCTGCTCCAGACCCAGATCTCGCCTCGCAAGGTAGATACAAAGAGACGCCCCGTGCCGTCGCCGGCATGCGTCACCGCGACGGGAAATCGCAAATCTGTCATGACCGGTTCAAGCGCCAACCGGTCGATGATGTGCGGCTGCGCCCAGAGGGTTGAAATCGCCAACGAAAAAAGCAGTAATTTAGTTGTTCGAACCATCACTTGTTGCAATGCCATGGTGACAGCAGTTAGCCGGAACGGTGTTTCTAAACGGCAGACTTTTCGGTGGCCAGGACGAGCGGGAGTGCTTGTCCCTACTCTAACTCGACAAGCGTGAGTGATGCTGGCAGGAGCCCCCTCAGTTGTGGTGTTCGTCCTGAGCCACGTTCTATGAAGGGCGCGGTGCGGTGAAGTCCGGGATCAGGTGCAGCCGGCGGGCTTGCACTCCGAATATGCCGAAGGCCAAAATGGAGTTCCCCTTCTGTTTGCCCAAAGACCGTTCCGGGGCCACGAATTCCTAGAATGAGCGCTCGAATTTTGGCTTTTTTGCTGCTGGCGGGCCATCTTCTCCACGTCCTTCCTCAACCTCTGTCAGGGCAACAAGCTTACTACCCGCCGTCCGCGGCCCAAGGGGGCTGGAGAACTCTCGTTTCAGCGAACTCGGACGCCACGCCCGGCCAGAAAGCGGCGGTTCTCGAAAAGACAGGGTTGGATTGGGGTCGCTTGAACGACGCCTGGCAGTATGCCCGAAGGTACGTGGGAAGGGACAGCATTTTGGTCGTTCGGCGTGGTTGGATTGCGGCTGAGTGGTCCACTTCTCGGAGGCCAATGACGATCGCTTCGTGCACGAAGTCTCTGACTGCCGTTGCCATGGCTAAGCTATTCGACCTTAGTGATAGCGGCCGGTTTTCCACTCCAATCGGCATCGATGACTACGCCTACCGATATTTGCCTGAATCCTGGGCGGCGGAGGAGCCGGAGAGGAAGAGAATCAAGATCCGTCACCTGATGACAATGTCGTCCGGCTTGGAAGCCTATGACGGCCCCTACGGCGACCTGGACGCTTACGCGGAAACCGTGGTCACTCGGCGAGTGGTGGCGCCGCCCGGCCAGGTCTGGGAATACTCCTCGGCCCCGGTCGACCTGTTGAGCTTGATCATCGAGAAGGTCAGCGGGAAAACGGAGCGGGATTTCTTCAACCAAGAGATTAACGCCGCGATTGGCGGCCCTGAGGTGGCGTGGCCAAGTTTCCAAGGGCACACGGGTGGCTCGGGCGGTCCCGGCGGAGGCGCTCGCTACACAGCAAGAGACTTGGCTCGCGTCGCCTGCCTGTTGCTGCGAAAAGGTGTCTGGGACGACGGGCACGGCCCGAAACAGATTATCAGCGCTCAGCGGATTTCAATGTTCTCCCAATGGGCCGAGTTCTTGAAGGACTCGACATTTCGAAAATCAGTCTTCGCCACCGACCCCAGCGCTCCGCGCTATTATGGGTACCTATTCTGGACCAACCGCACGCAGCAAGCGCTGGGGCCGAAGGTTCCGAAAGACACGTTCTTCATGTCCGGTTACGGTAAGCAAGCCTGCTGGATCATTCCAAGTCTCGATATGATCATCGTTCGTATTGGATCCAAGCGACGCCTGAACTATTTGCCGGAATACTTCCCCGAGTTCTTGTCGCGCGTGATGTCCGCGGTCGTTAGTCGATGACCAGACGAACGGGTTGAAGTCGTGCCGCGAATGTTGTTGCCGCGGTCGCCGACGTAGATTCTGATGGCTCTCGGCCCCGACCAAACCTTCTACGTTGCCGAGCAACGGCAAGCGAGTAACAGAAGTTCCGCCCCCAGTAGCCGCCCGATTCCCCGTTCCCGCAAGCAGCGTGATAGCAGGGCCGGCAATCCTGCTGCTCCTGCGTCGAGATGAGTCTTGACGCGGCGTGCTGAGAGCGTGCGCCACGTCGGTCAGGCTGCGTCGGCTCCGGCTGGTCGGCTTTCTGGCTAGCTCTGGCGGGAGTTCATGATCGATCGCAGGTACTTCCGGCTTGTGCAAGCGCTTTCGAACGGCGCGGGGGCCGACTCATCGCCGACATCCACATCCTGTTCAACCACGATCCAGCCGTCATAACCGGTCGCCTTCAGATGATCCAGCAAGTTGCGAAACGCCACGGACCCATCTCCCAACGGACAGAACACACCCGTACTCACACCCTGCGTAAAGCTAAGGCGCCCGCGGCGGGCGGCGGTCAGCCGTTCCGCGTTCACGTCTTTCCAATGCATGTACTCCATGCGGCCACCGAGCGACTTTGCCCCTTCCACGGGATCGCCGCCGCCGTAGGTGTAGTGGCCGGTATCGAGGCAAATGCCGATGCCGGTCAGCTCCCTCAGGCGCGCCACTTCTTCCGGGGTCTCGATATACGTTCCGGCGTGGTGATGAAATACAGGCCGCAAGCCGATGTCCCTGGCCACCTGGCAGGCTTTCCGGACGTTACTCGCCGCGCACGCCCAACCCTCTCGATTCAACTGGATGCCGCATTCGCCGGCCCGCCCGGCGACCGCCTCTCTCTCCGGCCAAAACGTATCGGCCAGCACCAGGTATTCGGCGCCGGCCGGACCGAGCAGTTCCGCGACCTGAACGACCTCTCCCAGGTCAGCGGTGGGGTCTTTCAGCCGTATTCCCACGTACGCGGCAGTCAGCGTCAGAGAACGTTGCCCTAGTTGGTCCTTAAGCTCCGCGACGTCGGTCGGCAGATACCCGTAGGGACCTAATTCCGTTCCTTCGTAGCCTGCGGCTTTAAGCTCATCAAGAAACTTGGTGTAGGGCGGACGAGCCCCCCAGTCCACAATATCGACGCCCCAACTGACAGGGGCGTTGGCAAACCGGATACCCACGAATCACCTGCTTCGCCGCGGATAGCAAATTCAATACAAATGTTTCGGTAATGAAAAGAACGCGATCAGCAATTGGCGACGGTTGAGCGAAGAGACATCCCAAAATTACCACAAACCCGGCCACCGGACAAGAGCCAAAATCAGCTCTCCGCCACGTGAACGTTCCCTGTTTCACTTGCACTGGAAATTCGCTCGGGAGCGCTCGTCCTTACTTCGTCCGTAAGGGTTCGTGTCTGTCCGCACACCGAGTACATTGCCGAACTCTGCGGCCTGAGCGATTCTCGAATGCTACTGGTGAACGATCGCCTTCGTGTCGTTCACGTCTCCACCCGCGTTGCTCTGCGTCAAGCCCGCGAACTTGAGCCCAACCGAATTGTTCGGACTATCGAACTCGCTCACGCGGCACTCCTCAGCCTTGTTATAACGGATGGCCTCATCGCGGGTCCGCGGGCTCAATCCCGACGCGGGCGAAAACGGCTTGTTCGGCGATGAGGACTCGCGCTCGATCGCCCCGGCCGTGGAAACAGCCAAGCAGCTAGGCATCCGGTGTGAAGGCCCCCTCCCTGCCGATACGGTTTTCCTCAAGGCGTTTCGAGGCGCCTATGCCTTAGTCATCGCGATGTATCACGATCAAGGACATATCCCCATGAAATTGATTGACTTCGAGAATACAGTGAATGTATCGCTTGGACTGCCAATCATTCCCACGCCGGTCGACCATGGAACCGCCTTCGACATCGCGGGAACGAATCAGGCGGATCCAACCAATATGAAAGCCGCGATGAAACTGGCGGTCGCTATGGCCAAGCATCGAATCACCGCCGCTTAAGGTTGCCGCAAGCACTCTTGGCGCCCTTTGGCGCCGGAGCCGCTAAGAGAGACTCGGGCTCGGCGCGAATATCCGGACCTGACTCCTCACGGCAAATCAGGAGCCGGCACGCGCGGGCGCCTGTGCCACGCTCGAAAAATCCCCGTACAATGAAATAGCTTCACTGTTGGCCGTACTATGCCGTTCCCCCGTCTCTTACTGCTCGTCTTCGCGTTAACCGCTCCACTGCTTGCCTGGCAGCAGGGCCACGGCGGGGAGAGCGACATGGGCGAGCAGCTCAAGTCACTGTTGCGCGTGAGCGACCCCAGCACCGGCTTTATCCTCGTTGCTCTCGGAGTATCTTTCCTCGCCGGCGCCGCCCACGCCCTCACTCCCGGCCATGGCAAGGCTCTCGTCGCCGCCTACCTAGTCGGCTCCGGTGGAACCGTGCGCGACGCGGTTTTCTTGGGCTCCGTCGTCACGATCACGCACACCGCGGCCGTGTTCGTACTCGGTGTGGTGACTCTTTACGCTACTCAACACTTCTTGATGGAAACCATCTACGCCTGGTTGTCGGTCGCAAGCGGTTTGCTAATCGTCGGAATTGGCGTATGGTTGCTGAACAGCCGTTGGAGAGCCTTTCGGAACCCTAATGCCGCTCACGACCATGAACATTCCCACGGTCCCCTCGGCGGTCATACTCACAGCCATTCCCACAGCCACTCTCATTCCGAAGACCATCACCCCGCCGACGGCCACGCGCACGACCACGGCCACGAGCACCAGCACTCGCCCGAGCACGATCACGGGCACACTCACTCGCACGGGCATTCCCATCCACCGGATGCCGGCCGCAAAAGCCTGCTCTCGCTGGGAATTTCCGGGGGACTCATCCCCTGCCCCGAGGCCTTGGCTGTTCTGCTGATCTCGTTCACGCTCAATCGCTTGTTGTTCGGCCTGATCATTCTGCTGGCTTTTAGCCTTGGTCTGGCAGCTATCTTGATTGCCATCGGAGTGGCCATGGTTCTCGCCGGACCGGCCATGAAGAAATTCTCCAACGACGGACCGCTCGTGCGGGCGCTACCCGTCGGCAGTGCGGCCGTCGTGACTCTGCTTGGGGTCGCCATTCTTTATAAGGCGGCTTCCGACACGGGCCTGATTAGTTTCTGACCGGAAGCACGTTCTGAGCCATCTGAAATCTTTTAAGTATCATTGGCGCGAGGAAACCAAGCGGCGCGAGAAAACCGAACGAAACCCAGTGAGCAAGGCGTTCCTCGAAACAGAAAGACTCCACCTCAGCTCGTGGTCGCGGGATGACTTCGTTCGTTTCAAGCCGATCGCAACCGACCCCGAGGTCGTGCGGTATATTTCTGGCGGAATACCGTGGATGGACGAAGGGATACGCGACTTCATCGATCGCCAGATAAGACTGTGGCGGCTGCACAAATATTGCTTTTGGGCACTCGAACGAAAAGCCGATTCCCGCTTGATCGGCTTCTGCGGCCTCCAGCCCTGGCTCGAATCCGGTGAAATTGAAATCGGCTGGTGGCTGGCGAAGGATTGCTGGAGGCAGGGACTAGCCACCGAAGCCTCGCAGGTTGTCCTCTCCCATGGCCTCAACGAAGTCGGTCTCGGCCGAATCATCGCCGTGATCCACGTCCAGAATACGGCTTCGCAACATGCAGCCGAAAAGCTCGGTTTCGCCCGAGAAAAAACCACTGAACTAGACGGATTCCCCACCTATATTTACGCCAATACCAGCGCGGACGCCGAAGGCTCGCAACGCAGTCAGAGACCCCCGGGCCACAACCCGTAGCACACGGGGAGGCGAACCCTCTCAACGTGGCACAGCATTCCCCTACAGGTTTGTGGTTCGAGCGTCGATTCGAGCCGTGAGCCTGGGTGAGAATCCAACTTCATCCGAAGCCCATCAACACGGTCAGCCCCGCCTGGCGGCCTTTGCCTGCCCTCCGCTCTTTCGAGTCTGAGATCCTTACGGCCCTCTGTATCACTGGGCCGCTTGTCTGGCTTGTTTGGCGGCGAGGCGGAGTAGATACATTCGACCAGGCGGCCGTTTTCGGTTGGATCCTGCTGGTCTTCGGACTCCTCGCCCTTTTCCGGCCCAACCGGCTCACGCGCGTCCGCTGGCCGCTCGCGCTGCTGGCTGTTTTCCCGCTGCTGCAACTCGTCCCGCTCGGACCTTACAGAGAATATTTCCTGTCGAACTCCCAGCTAAGCCTGCTGGAACAAGCGCACGCCGCCGGTATCCAGCCATTCAGCGCTTTGACCATCTACCCATACGCAACATTACAAACCGTGCTAGTCATCGCTGGCTGCTGCGGACTTTTCATCCTCACCCGTTCCATGGTCTCGCGGTCGGAGCGCAGCTTCCTGATTTGCGCCGTAATTCTGTTCGCAATAGCCATGGCGGAGTCCGCCAGCGGCCTCGAGCAGTACCTCCGCGCTCAGGTGGAGGACGCAGCCAGATTCACGGGCGCCCATGGCACGTTCGTCAACAAGAACCACTTTAGCGCCCTTCTGGAGGGCTGCTTTGGTCTGACGCTCGGTGTCTTGCTGGCCTGCCTCCCGAGAGCCAGGGGAGGCCAGCCATCACGCCAACGGCTCTGTGTCATGGCTGCTATCGCCGCCGGCGGTTGCCTGCTCGGTGTCGCCCTTTCCTATTCCAGAGCCGGGGTCGTCGTCATTCTCGCGATGGGCTTTGTTGCGGGAGTTATTGCCATCTCGACAACACGTCGTCTTTCGACGGCGTTCGTCCCCGCAGCCGCCCTAACCGCCACGCTGGCAACCTTGCATGCGATGGGAGGCTGGAAAGAACGTTTCCTTGATGTAGTGGACGCTCCAGCGCCGCCGGTCCGATTGTCAATTTGGCAAGACACATTGCGCGGCGCCCAAGACCATTGGCTGACCGGGTCCGGGCTGGGAACCTTTCCCTACGCCTTTCAGCGTTCTGCTATGTACCTGCCGCAAAAGACGGTGGACTACGCTCACAACGATTACCTTCAATGGCTTTTGGAGCTGGGGATTCCGGGAGCAGCACTACTCATAGGTTGCTTGGGCTTTGTCTTCATCACGACAATTCGGCGCATCCGCGGAACGCCAAGCCACTCCCGCCGGATGTACGCTATTGGCGCATTGCTCGGTGCGGGCGGCATTCTGACCCACGCCTGGGTTGATTTCCCCCTGCGGATCCCCGCCATCGCGGCCCTGACTTCCATGCTCTTGGGCTGCGCCTCGGGTTTGGCCTTGCTTGCCTCGCCCCGCAAGACCGCTTCATCGCAGAAAGTTCGCGGAGCAGGAACAGAGCCCCAGGCGCAAGCCTGGGGTCAACTCCGCCAAACCCAACAATCATTCGAGAGTGCCAAATCTGCCCGCTTCGCGTCCGGCTTGTTCGGGTTAGGCTACGCTCTCCTGGCAGTCCTTCTCGCTAACGGAACCTTCGATGATTGGAACGCCGAAATTCACCATGCGGCCGGCCAACAAGCGTTCCACAAAGGACACCTAGCGGAAGCCGCTCATGCCTGGAATCTTGCCCTATCGGCAAACCCGCGGGCCGCTGCAATATGGCTCAAGCGCGCCGAGCTGGCTGATGCCGCCGGTGATGTGGAGAGCGCTGTCAGGTACGCCGAAATCGCCGGGCGGCTCGAACCATTCACCTTGCGTGTCGAATGGCCGCTGGCTCATTTTCGCCTCAAAGCAGGAGCCGGGGATCGGGCGGCTCTCGGCTTAAGAACCATAGCCGCCGGCCTCCCCCCCCTGCGCCCAGCGGTTTTACAAGCAGCTTGGGCCGCCGGCCTCGACGCGGAGAGCATCGCCGATCTCAGCGTGCGGTGTGATCAAAAGAGCTTCGCCGGGTATGTAGCGTTTCTAGCCCGGCGCGAGGACTGGGCTGGAATCATCCCGGCAGCGGAAGCCCTGTCCGCGGGATGCGCCCCGTTCCTTTCGGCGGAGGCGCTACGGCCTGCTTTCGATCGCCTGTTCGAAGCCGATCAGGGAGGAGTGCAAAAAAAGTTGTGGGGCGTCGTGGGAAAATCTCAGCCCCTGCCAAGAGCACGCTCGAATGTCCTGACAACATCCGCAACAACCGGCTGGCCACTGCCGCAGCCACAAGCTCGGGGCTTGGGTTGGATCGCGAGGCCCGCCGCCGGCGTGACAGTTTCCAATTCCCGAGACAGAACCGGCTCCGCGCTCCTATTGGTGGAGTTCAAACAACCCCGCAACATCCACTACCGCCACTTGACCCGCGACTTCAGCGTGAAACCGGAGCTAGCCTACTCCCTGCAAGCGGAAGTCAGAACCGAACAGCTCCGGGGCAGCGAAGGCATCCGGGTCATGGTGAGTTCTCCCAAGCGGTTCATCACCTCCTCGCGACCAATCGCGAAAACCACGCCATGGCGGGCTGTGACGCTGGAGTTCGTCACCGAGCCCGGCGAAAAAATCATCAGAGTGGTCATCGCGCGCAACCGCGGTCAACGGCCCGGCAACCTGATAACGGGGAAGTTTTTCCTGAGAAACCTCAACCTGCGCCAGCAACCGCCTCGGCGAAGAATCCTGAACCGTCTTGAGGAACGCCCCAAGCACATTCAGCCCTCCGCCGCGGGCTCAATCTAGCGCAGTTCTCAAGTTCGGATCTTTGTCCAACGGGGAACGCTTCGGCGTGAGGTGGCGCAAGCTCTTAGCTTGCCGCGTCGACACTCGTGTCGACGCTCGGCTGGTAGGCAGACCATGCCGACCCAGGCTGACAGCCCGTTTTCAACGGGCTTCTCCTGAAAGCCGGGACCGATTAGGTTGCCGTATTATTGGCGAGCTACATCAGGGAAAGCACTCCAGTGCTCGTTACCTGACGGCGTCCGGCGACTGCCCCGCAGCCGCCATCACCGGGAGGCGACCCCGCTGGATGACCGCCCTAGTAGTTGTCCCACTTGTCTTTTCGGCGCTGGGAACCCTTGTGACCGCGCTTGCCCCGGTTCTCCTGAAAGCCACCGCCGGCCTCCATTGGCGGCCGGGCGGAAGGAACTTTGGGACGGGCTTCGTTTACGACAAGAGCGCGGCCCATCATATCTTTTCCGTTGCAGGCCTCAATGGCGCTCACTGCCTGCTCTTGGTCTTCGATTTCGACAAAGCCAAACCCGCGCGCTTGTCCGGAAAAGCGGTCGCGGGCCAGAAAGACACTGGCAAGGGTCGCTCCCGCTTCGGTGAACACTGCCTCGATATCCGCCTCGGTGGCGCTGTAGGGCAGGTTCCCTACGTAAAGCTTCATGTCCGTACAACCTCCTTCAAGAGCAGGCTTGCCAGCTCCTGAGTAATGAGACTGAAGAAGAAAAAGAGGAGAACCGGAGGTGCGGGAAACCGACCGAAGATAAAATGGTGCAACTCCATCCGTCGACAATCAGGCTCATGGTCTCAGACGGCACACGCAAAGTCAAACCTTGACAGAGTCACTGCCGCTGCCAAGTGATAATGTCCTAAATGTGCCAAGTAGAAATGTCCTTTAGGCCCAATACTGTCCACATAGAGCCTTGCAGTCGCGGATAGAGTTCTTGAGCCGCGAAGCGGCGCAGGATCGTAGCCCATGGGTGGAGCGAAGCGGAACCCTGGGTGGGGTAACGCCCAATACTGTCCACCTAGAGCCTTGCAGTTGCGCATAGAGCTCTTGAGCCGCGAAGCGGCGCAGGATCGTAGCCCATGGGTGGAGCGAAGCGGAACCCTGGGTGGGGTAACCTATGAAAGGGCAACCCCGAAGGGGTGCAGGAAAAAAAACAGATGGGGTATTTAGTTGACTCCAGTAGCCACTACATCTTGGGGGTGGGGGTGCCGGCCCTGGTGGCCTCGACCATTGTCTTATAGGGAGCAGGGTCGGCGGCGACCGCCTGCTGGAGGAGGCGATAGAAAAGTTTGCCGCGCGACCGTGAGGTCCGCCGGTTGAAGCGGAACGTGAACTCGTCCAGGTAGTAGTCCAAATACTCGTGACTGACAGCCCCCTGGTGGGTCCCCAACAGCCAGCGCTTTAGCAGAGAGGCGACACGATGGACTCTCGGCAGCAGCTTACTCGCCGATTGCCGCTTCCCGCGCAGCACGGTGACTTCATGGCGGTATCCTTTGTTCTCCAATCCCGCATAGCCTTCCCAGCCGTCGGTGTGCACGAGGCTGCCAGGTTGGATAGCTTCTTCGACAAAGGCTTCCAAGCTCGCCGCTGAGGCATCCGCGATCCGACGGAGCCGGATGCGACCCATACCGCGCCCATCCTCCTCGGCAGCAACCGCAACTAACGCTTTGCCAACCATTTCGCGACCTCGGACGCCCTCTTCGACTCCGCCCACATACGTTTCGTCCACCTCCACCCGGCCGACCAGCCGATTGCGACCGGGGCGCACCATGGCGCGGCGGAACTTGTGCAGCCAGGTCCAGGCGGTTACATAGCTACCCAAACCCAAGACCCGCTGCAACTCCAGCGCGCTGGCCCCGCCTTTTTGCGTTGTCACCCACCAAGCCGCCCGGAACCACAACGTCAAGGGCTTGCGGGTGTCCTGGAAAATCGTGCCCGCCGTCACCGAGGCCTGGTAACCGCAGTCGGCGCAGAGCAGCAGATTGCGTTTGCTGGCCCATGAGGACTGGATCCCACAGCGCGGGCACACGAACCCCTCCGGCCAGCGCAGCTTCAGCAGGTACTCCCGGCACGCCTCCTCGGTCGAGAATCGAGCTTCCAACTCGACGAGGTTTCGGGGGTAGTCCTCCTTCATGCCCCCAACCACAACATATTGTGGCTACTGGAGTCAACTAAATACCCCATAAAAACAGTATGATTCTGGCGGCGGATCCAGCCCTCTTGCTCGGAAAGAAATACAACGACTTGGGCGAACGAAACCATTAAAGTCGACAGTATTGCCTTTAACCTAAAAACGGCGGTTGAATTGGCGGCTCAGGGGGCAAGTGGTTGATACTGTGGGTGATGTCGAAATCACGAGGCGCAATACAGCTTCACCCGCTGGGGGAGCCCCAAAATGCCATCGCAAAGCAGAGCCGTGGCAGCCAGGCGCTGGACACCTACGGCGGCAAGGTGCATCTGCGCTGGGACGCCGGCGCGGCGGTGACCGCCTACGGGCAGATGCCCTACTTCATCGAGTTTCTTAAAACCGCCGGGTTGTTCGACGACTGGGTCGCCGCTTGTCCGCTCGACTACCGCAGCCCCAATGCTCCGGCGGTGCGCGACGTGTTGGGCGCCCTGCTGCTGAGCCTGCTGGCGGGACATCGCCGCTACGCGCACATCAGCTCGATCCGCGGCGATGGAGTCAACCCGGAATTGCTGGGGATGAGCAAGGTTCGTCAGCGAAGACTCGGCGCGGCGGGCCTTTCAACCTAAAAACGGCAGTTGGACGTTCTAGCATTCGTTGTAACATATTGAAAGAACGTATCTTATGTGCTGATATTGCAACTGCGGAGCAATTGCAATCTTCACCCGCCGGTCCCCGATGACACTCGGGTCCAACTGACGTCTCGTCACAAGGTTGGGGCGGTTCGAAGACGACTAACTGCCGTTTTTAGGTTCAAAGGGCCGACGAGAAGGCTTGCAGCAGCTGGCTGCGCGAGCATCTGCGGCGAACCTACGAGGCGCTGCTGGAAGAGCCCTGGATCCTCGACGTCGACTCCAGCGTCAAGCCGCTCTACGGGCGCCAGCAGGGCGCCAAGCGCGGTTACAACCCGGGCAAGCCGGGGCGTCCTTCGCACGTCTACCACACTTACTTCGTGGCCAACTTGCGGCTGCTGCTGGAAGTGGAAATGCAGCCGGGCAACCAGACGGCGTCCTCGTATGCGCAGCCGCAGTTGTGGAAGTTTATCGACGGCTTGGAACCCGGGCAGCGTCCGGCGCTGCTGCGCGGAGATATCGGCTGGGGGACGGAGCGGATGATGCTGGGCGCCGCACAGCGCGAGCTTCCTTATTTATTCAAATTGCGGCAGAGCCGGGGCGTGAAGGGACTGTTGGAGAGGTTGTTTCGCAGCGAGGAATGGGAGTCGGCGGGCAAAGGCTGGCAAGCGATCCGCACGGAGTTGATGCTGGAAGGCTGCAGCCGGTCCCGGCCGCTGGTGGTGTTGCGGCGCCAGATTCGCAACGATCTGGCCCTCACTCAGCCCGACCCGGCGGCGCCGCAACAGCTCTCGTTGGGGTTGGCGGAAATCGTCGGCCAGGGTGTGCTCTATGAGTACGTGGTGCTGCTGAGTTCGCTCGACGAAGAGGTGGCGACGATCGCGCAGCACTATCGCGACCGGGCGGACGCGGAGAACAACTTTGACGAATTGAAGAACCAATGGAGTTGGTCGGGATTCACGACCCAGGACCTGCTGCGTTGTCAGGTGCTGGCGCGCATCGGGGCGCTGGTGTACAACTGGTGGACGCTGTTTACGCGGCTGGCGATCCCCGACAAGCATGGCGAGGCGATCACGACGCGTCCGCTGCTGCTGCACGGCATTGCCCGGCGGACGCGCCACGGCCACCAAACCACGGTAACGATTACCAGCTTGCACGCCAGGGCGCGGCAGATGAAGGCGGCTTTGCAGCGGGGGAGCGCCTTTCTGCAATGGGTGCGAGCAACTGCGGAGCAGTTGACCCGAGCCCAACGCTGGCGACTGATTCTGAGCTGGATTTTCCGCCAATTTCTCCACGGCAGAGTCCTCGGCGGCCCCTTGTATGTCACCGATGCCCCCTAGCAACTGCCGTTTTTAGGTTCATCACCGCCAGCCATTACTGACGCCGGCGGTGGCGCGAGTTTCTCGATTTCATGAACCAACTGGTCGATCTCTACGAAGGAGGCCGTGGCGGTCGAACCGACACCCTACCGCTCGATAGGTTACGTGGCACGTTGAGGGCGTGGGTTGGGTGCGGATTCCGAGGGAAAACGATCAGCATTCCGAACTGGTGCCGATCACGATTCCGAGCTGATGCCGATCGCTCATTCCGATCGCATGCCGATCAGAAAGCGGCGGTTTTCGGAATGGGTGTCTGTATCAGCACCACGTGCCGCTGGAGCAGATGCGTTACGATTCCTTCGAAGAGTGGACCCGCCCAAGTCAGTGTGGCATCCACATCGACGACCACTGCGGCACCGCCTTCCGAATCCTGCCGTTCCGGAAGCAAGCCGGCTGTGGATTCCGCTCCCGCTATAGCTGTAGGGGTGACTCACTCCAAGCTCACTTTCCATCGCGGTCGTCTTGCGTTGCCGGGGTCGAGAGAGCAACCGTGCGTTCGTTGGGCACGGCACCAGTGACAATGCGGACGTCGCGAATGTCGATGTAATCTCCGGGAGAGGGATCGATCAGGCCAACCGCAAAATAGTCACGCTTGCGGACCTGACCGAAATCCCATGTCAGCGAGAGGTGTTGCCACCCCGGTGTGTCTCGTGCGTCGAGTTTCTGAGAAGCCACGAGGCCGTTCTCATCAAAATCGTACAGATGCACGTTGCCGGAGGCAACCCCAAACCGTACGTTTGCTAGCAGCGCCAGGTTGGCCGCACTGGGTAGATCAGCGACGCGTCGAATGACTGCCATCCACTTCATACGCTCTCGAGCCAAGAGGCGTAGAAAAGGGCCCTCGTCATCACGCAAAATCGCCGTCTCAGTCGCTCCGGACCCCCCGGCAGACCAGGACGGGTCGAGCTTACTGTCGGGAGCGAGAGCGCGCGCGACGGAGTAGTGATCCAGCAGTTCCCGCCGTGCTGCCTCTTCGACCCGCCAGCCAGTCTCCTCGAGGCGCAGAAGCAGACCACCTGGGCGGCCGCCAGGGCGCAGCCCACCAAGGTTAACCGCCCGGACAAGAGTGCCGGGTTTCCTCGAAGCGAGGCGCAACATTTTGCCCTCTTGACGCCACAAACCGAGGGGCCGATTGGATACCAGCAAGCTGGATTCATCCTCCAGTGTGCGCGCTTGAAGCGATGATTCGCTCGGTAGTGAGGGAAATCCTTTGAGCCGCTCAACGTACCACGCCTCTACTTCACCGGCCACGGTGCTCGCCCCGGGGGTTTCGGATTCGACGCGGTAGGCTACAACACTGTTCGTATTTTGGCCAATGAGGATGTAGTTGTGTTGACCCAATTGGGCGACAAAGTGCGCGACGGCGGGCTGCTCCAATGGCCCGAAGCTTTGCCAAACGATGAACTCTGGTGCCCGCCGCGTTTGCCACGGAATCTTCCAGAGGTCCTTTTCCTTTCCCATTGTCACGTGATGCCGGAATCCTCGGCCGTTCACGGTATACGGTGAAGACGCATAGGGGCTATCCCCGATCAAGAAAACTGTGCTGGGAGGGATGTTGAAAAGCGCTTCATTCACCGGCTCCCATTGGGGCAGCCAGAATGCGCGGTGGCCCTCGAAGACAGTGGAAGTGCAGAGCATAAGACCGAGAAACGACGTGTATAGAACCGCCCCCCGCAAAGCAGGCCGCCGCGCGGCTCGCAGTGCCATGGTTACAAGAAGAACCGCAGCCACGGCGACGGTGGCAAGCAGGACCAGGTCGGCCTTGCCCTGAGCAAACCGAATGACGCCCGGCCTAAACAGAAAATAGAGTACATAGAGGCGACTCAACAAACTGATCCAAAGCAGGATCGGTCCCAGTAGCGCTCCGGGGCGCCACCGAAGAAGCCCCAACACGATCCACATTTCGCTCAATAGCACCGTAGCCGTGGCATAACGTAAGCTCATCAAATCGCGGAGATAAAACCACTCTCCAGCCGCGTGGTCGTGTGCACTCCAAATAGATGCGGCATAAAGGACCCAGCCAATGAGAATCGGCAGTGTCAAAAGCTTGGTTCCTGATAAGGGCGCCCTTGCCACGAAGATCTTGTACATCGAGCGTGCCGCGCAGACTACGCCTACGGTCAACACCGTAATTAGCATGGGCGGGAACAAAACGCCCGCGGGAAATCGTACGCTCTGCGGGTAGCTGACGGAGGGGAGGCCTAACAAGATGCGCCACAACTCGGGGTCACCCAGGCTCGACAGGATCGAGGTTCCGCTGAAGTCGATCCCAGGTATGAGCACCCAGCCGAAGAGCCGAATCCCGAGGGGCGAAAATGGATTGCCATACAGCAAAATGTTCTTGACGTAATAATGCCCGCTCGAAATCAGCACCGCCGCAGCCATTAGCGCAGCGATAGTAAGCCACCTGCGCCACTGGCTGGCGGCTCGCCGGGAAGTCACTGCCAGAGCTACGAACACAGAGGAAACGAGGAACGGGCCGGAAAACTTGGTGCATGCAAAGGCCGCTCCCAGTGAAACAAGGAATATTGTCGCCGTCTCCGACTTAGCACCAGCAAAACAGACCAGGCCCAGGATGAAGCACAGAATCCCGGCGTTGTAGATCATGTCGTTTTTCAACGTCATAACGCCCGATGGACCCGACCAGAAGAGCGGGAGGGCTGCTCCGTTCAGCGCCAACATTCCAGCCAAAGCGGGCGCCAAGCCGAGATGACGGGCCAAACTGTATCCCGCAAGGACTAACAAGACAACGGCTTGCAGAGACGGCCACCACAAGAAATGGTCAGAAGACGTCAAAACCAGGCTGGGCAAAAAACCCATTTCCCAGAAATGGGGTATTTAGTTGACTCCAGTAGCCACAATATGTTGTGGTTGGGGGCATGAAGGAGGACTACCCCCGAAACCTCGTCGAGTTGGAAGCTCGATTCTCGACCGAGGAGGCGTGCCGGGAGTACCTGCTGAAGCTGCGCTGGCCGGAGGGGTTCGTGTGCCCGCGCTGTGGGATCCAGTCCTCATGGGCCAGCAAACGCAATCTGCTGCTCTGCGCCGACTGCGGTTACCAGGCCTCGGTGACGGCGGGCACGATTTTCCAGGACACCCGCAAGCCCTTGACGTTGTGGTTCCGGGCGGCTTGGTGGGTGACAACGCAAAAAGGCGGGGCCAGCGCGCTGGAGTTGCAGCGGGTCTTGGGTTTGGGTAGCTATGTAACCGCCTGGACCTGGCTGCACAAGTTCCGCCGCGCCATGGTGCGCCCCGGTCGCAATCGGCTGGTCGGCCGGGTGGAGGTGGACGAAACGTATGTGGGCGGAGTCGAAGAGGGCGTCCGAGGTCGCGAAATGGTTGGCAAAGCGTTAGTTGCGGTTGCTGCCGAGGAGGATGGGCGCGGTATGGGTCGCATCCGGCTCCGTCGGATCGCGGATGCCTCAGCGGCGAGCTTGGAAGCCTTTGTCGAAGAAGCTATCCAACCTGGCAGCCTCGTGCACACCGACGGCTGGGAAGGCTATGCGGGATTGGAGAACAAAGGATACCGCCATGAAGTCACCGTGCTGCGCGGGAAGCGGCAATCGGCGAGTAAGCTGCTGCCGAGAGTCCATCGTGTCGCCTCTCTGCTAAAGCGCTGGCTGTTGGGGACCCACCAGGGGGCTGTCAGTCACGAGTATTTGGACTACTACCTGGACGAGTTCACGTTCCGCTTCAACCGGCGGACCTCACGGTCGCGCGGCAAACTTTTCTATCGCCTCCTCCAGCAGGCGGTCGCCGCCGACCCTGCTCCCTATAAGACAATGGTCGAGGCCACCAGGGCCGGCACCCCCACCCCCAAGATGTAGTGGCTACTGGAGTCAACTAAATACCCCATTTTCCCAGAAACTGACATAGTGGAGGCCGCCGGAGAACTTGTCGTAGGGGTTGCCTTCATTATTCGTCCACCGCAAAAGGTCACCCATCCGCACGACGGAGTCTATTTCTGTGATTGGCCCGATGTTCGATACGACGGCGGGCACCAGTAGCAATACTGCGAACAAGACACCAAGTAACCCGGAATTCAGTCCCCAGGCTGCTCTCCAAGCCAGTAATGTCTGTGAGGACTCGCCAAGATGGTCTTTCAACACGGCAAGCATCGCCCCAAAGGCAACGACCGCCAGTATCGAGTACGCGACAGTCCCGTTCACTCCCGCAAAGGTCAGTATCATCGGGAAAAGGCAGCCGAGGAACAACTTGCTGGCGAGCACAGCGGTCCAAAAAATCGGCCGCTGCGATCCTGACACCTCGGCCGTCGGACACAGTCTCAAAATGAGCGCCAGCCCGGCGGCAAACAATGCCGTCTCATAAAAGGAATAGAGTGCGACCTCACCCATCAAAGCTACTTCGACAAGGGGGAAGAGTGATAGGTCTCAAAAAAGGCCATCAAAAGAAGATGCCTATCAGGATCAGAATTCGGTTTAGCTAACTTATACACAGCCGAAACGAAGATCTTGCTCTCGTTTTCTGACGAACTCAACTTCTGGCGCGGGTCTCAGGCATCGGGAGTGTTCCTCCCTGGATTGAAACACCGGCCCGGGAGCGAATGCCCGCGGGGGGCGCCATTCGAGTCCGGCCGCCACCCCGACAAATGCGGGATAGCAGGGGCGGCACGCTTGGCTAGTTAGTCACTTGGTCAGTATACACGAACTCTTGAGCTGCGTGAGGCATCCTGCTCTCTTGCCCTCGGGCAGTGAAGCGGTGCTATAATCGCAAGACGCAACGATACGCTCCGACCCACCAATGAGGTCACCTAATACTAGTATGTCGTTTCATGAAACTGTACCTGTCTCAGGCGCGGCTTCGAGCGCCTCGAACTTGCCCCAGCGGTGAACGACCGGTGCGGCGTTGATCTCCGCGATTCCCAGCAGGATTCGTTCTCGAAGCTCCGCCCAGGACTCCACTCGAATGCCCTTGAGAAAGGTGCGCGCCATCTTCCCAAACAGGGTCTCGACAATGTTGAGCCAAGACCCGTGGGTGGGCGTATGTACGTATTTGAAGCGGTTCGGACGCGTCGCCAAATAGGCCTTTGTCTCCTTGGATATGTGAGCGGAATGATTGTCCAAGATCAATCGGATGGTGCATTCGGCCGGGTAGGTTTGGTCCAGATCCTTCAGCAATAAGATGAATTCCCGGCTGCGGTGGCGCCGCTCCACCCGCGCCGTCACGCGGCCGTCGTGCAAGTCCAGCGCCGCCAGAATCGAGCAAGTCCCCAGACGTTTGTATTCGTGATCGCGGGCCACACAAGGATGCCGCCCCGGCACCGGCGGCAGGTCCGGCGCGGTGTTGGCGATCGCTTGCACGCCGGGCTTTTCGTCCACCGAAACCGTGATCACGCCCGGCGAGGGGCCGCCCTCGCCAGAGCTTTCATTTTGCAGCGCCACCTCGCGGTAGACCAGCAGCACCTGCCGCATCTTGGACTCGAAATCCGGGTCGCGGCGCTCCAGGTAGTATTTCACCTTCTCCGGATGCAGCGGCTGGGCGGCCAGAATCCGGTGAACCGTCGCTTTAGCCGCTTGGGCCAGGGCCGGATAGCCCGCTTCCACGGCATGCTGGCGGACGTGCCGCGCGAGCGCGCTGCGGGTCCACAACTCGGCGGCGTATCCCAGTTCCTTGGGTTTGCAGCAGGCCAAGTGCACCACCCAGGCCTTGGCCTCTTCGCTAATGCGGGGCTCGTAGGGACGATGATAGGCGTCCTTGAGGGCCGCTTCCACCCCCATGGCGAGGGCTCGCTCGATCCATTTGGCAACGCTCTTGCGGGTCATCTTCACGGCCCGCATAATCTCGGCGATGGTCTCGCCGCCATGATAGCGCCACAGAATCTCGGCGCGTTGCACCTCCCGAGCCGGAGCCTTGCGGGAACGACGCAGCCGCTTCAGATGTTGCACCTCTTCGGGAGTGAGAACCAGTGGGGGACGCTTCGATTTTCCTGCCATGCAACCAGTCTAGCAAAAAACATTGTCCTATGGTTATGTTTTAATGAAACGTTATACTAGTCAAAGATATTTGAAATTTTGGGAAGGTGCCGTTGTTGCTCCGTGTCTCCGATTTTGTGAACCGTGAGCCGTCAAGACTTCGTGTCGACACCGAACGCCTCACCGAGTGTGCACCACGTTGCTTGTCAAATCTGAGAACAAAATCCTCAGAATCGCCGGGCTAGTATCTAAGCCTCTGCGATCTAGGAGCACAGTCTGGTTAGCGACGAGGAATGTTTTGAGAAGCCTCGAATTTTGGCCCCAGCAGGAGATTTCGTGGCGCATCCGTTGCTGGGCCTGCACGGATTAGCGAACCATGGGAGAGATTTACCAAGCCACACGGCTTCAGAGGACTGGCCGTCTCGCCTCGCTGCTACTGTTTTGGTTTCTTAACTCTTGTTCGCCCCCAAGCGCGGGTCTGTCCAACAGCCTGAAAGACTACAACCTTGTACTGATTATGGTGGATGCGCTTCGCGCAGATCACCTAGGCTGTTACGGATACTGGCGCCAGACTTCGCCGTTCATTGATTCTCTCGCCGATCGGGGAGTGCTTTTTGAGCGGGCCTTATCGAATTCAAGTTACACTCGAGAATCGCTGGTACCTGAATTATGCACTGCGGGTACACCTGAGGAGGGCTGTGCCGCGAGGGACCATTGGGCGACCCCCGAAAACATGGGGTAATAAGGTAGGCTGGCAAAGATTTCAGCTTCGCCAGCCAACCCCAAGGAGGTCACCCAAATGGTTACCAAGCGAAAACAGCATAGCTCCAAAAACCCCGCCAAACAAGGCCGCGGCGCGACGGCTCCGCAGCCCAATAAAATCGGGGCTTCCACGCCCTATCACTTCCGCGGCAAGAATCTGACTCCCTACGGCGGCCTGCTGCCGGTCGCCACCCTGCTCGAAAAACTCGGCTTCCAAGAGCTGCTGGAACAAACCCTCAGCGTCAAACGAATCACCCGTGTGATGAGCCTCTACCAGTTTGTGCTGGCCCTCGTGCTGGGCCTCTATGTCGGCTTTGCGCGGCTCAACCAACTCCGCTTCATCGCGCGCGACCCCATCCTGACCGGCATCTTGCAAGTGACGCGGCTGCCGCCGCAATCCACGCTGTGGCGCTTTCTGGCCTCGCTGCATCTCAACGTGGCGCGGCAGATCCTGTCGATGCAGCGCCAACTGCGCGAACGAGCCTGGGCGGCGGCCAACGTGCGGTTGACCACGGTGACGCTGGACACCGACACCACCGTGCACACCCTCTACGGCCAGCAGATGGGCGGGCGCAAGAGCTACAACCCCAAGAACAAGGGCAAGCGCAGCTACCAGCCGATACTGACCTTCCTGGCCGAGACGCGCGAATACCTGATGGGCGGGTTGCACAATGGCGACCGGCCCACGGGCAAAGAGATCGCGGCGCACCTCGAAAGTGCTTTCCAGGCTTTGCCGGCCAGTGTGAAGCGGATCTTGGCGCGGGCCGATTCCGGCTTTTATTGCTGGGAAGCGGTGGCAGCCTACGAACAAGCGCATTGTCAGTTCGTCATCGTGGCGCGCAAGACTAGGCCGAAGTTCCAGGGGCCGATTTCGGCGTAAGAGTAACCAAGAAAGGGAGTTAGGGCCGGTTTGGGGTGGTCTCGAAGTGCTTTTTGTAGCCACTAATTAGTGACTTTCTTCTGGACTTTTTGCTCTAGATATGCTATCATAGCTTTATGCCATCTAGATTCGGTGCTGTTCATGTAGCCACCACCACTCGCCGCTACAAAAACAAAATCTATACCTCCCACCTGCTCCGCCGCTCCTTTCGCGCCGGCCAGCAGGTCAAACACGAAACCCTCGGCAACCTCTCCCACCTGCCCGATTCCCTCATCGACGTCATCCGCCGCTCGCTCGCCGGCGAATCCTTTGTACCCGCCGCCGAAGCTTTCCTGGTCGAACGCTGTCGCCCCCACGGCCACGTTGAAGCTGTTCTCGGTACACTCCGCCAGCTCGGCCTCGAACGCCTGCTGGGGTCCAAACCCTCGCGCCAGCGCGACCTCGTCGTGGCCATGATCGTCGAGCGGCTGCTGCATCCCGGCTCGAAACTGGCCACCACCAGGCTGTGGCAGCACTCCACGCTGGCTGAGCAGCTGGGCGTCGAAGACGCCGACGAAAACGACCTCTACGCGGCGCTGGACTGGCTGCTGGCCCGCCAAAAACGCATCGAAAAGAAGCTCGCGGCGCGGCATCTCGCGGCCGGCGACACCGTGCTCTACGACGTCTCCAGCAGCTACTACGAAGGACGCCACTGCCCGCTGGCGGCGTTCGGCCACAGCCGCGACCGCAAAAAGGGCAAGCCGATCATCGTCTACGGCGTGCTCGCCGACAGCCAAGGACGGCCGTTGGCGGTCAGCGTCTACCCCGGCAACACGGGCGATCCGGCGACGCTGCCCGATCAGGTCGACACGCTGCGGCGGCGCTTCGGGCTCGAGCGCGTGGTGCTGGTGGGCGACCGCGGTTTGTGGACCCAAACGCAGATTGAAAACCTGCGGCAACATCGCGGGCTGGGCTGGATCTCGGCGCTGCGCGCGCCCGCGCTGCGGCGGCTGGCCAGCGAAGGCGCGTTGCAGTTATCGTTGTTCGACAAGAAAAACTTGGCTGAAATTCACTCCCCCGACTATCCCGGCGAGCGGCTGGTGGCCTGCTATAACCCGCTGCTGGCCGAGGAGCGCGGGCGCAAGCGCGACGAGCTGCTGGCGGCCAGCGAGAAGGAATTCGAGCGCATCGAGGCCGAGGTGGCGCGGCGCAAACGCACCCCGCTGACCGCCGCCGAGATCGGACGCAAGGCGGGCCGCGTGCAGGACCGCTACAAGATGGGCAAGCATTTTGAGACGACCATCGGCGAGGGCGTTTTCCGCTGGCGGCGGCGCACGGCGGCGGTCGAAGCAGAAGCGGCGCTGGACGGCATCTACGTCATCCGCAGCAGCGAAAAGAAGGCCGATCTGAAGGCCGAAGACGCGGTGCGTTCCTACAAGAGTTTGGCCCGCGTGGAGCGGGTGTTTCGCTGCATGAAAGGCGCGGATCTGCGGGTGCGGCCGACCTTTCACCGCACGCCGGACCACGTGCGGGCGCATATTTTTTTGTGTCTGCTGGCCTATTACGTGGAGTGGCGGATGCGCCAAGCGTGGGCGGAGTTGCTGTTTGAAGACGAGCAGCTGGAGGCCGGCCGGCAGCAACGCGATCCGGTGGCGCCGGCCGAGCCTTCGGCGGCGGTGAAGAAGAAAAAGGCGAGCCGCCGCACCTCGGAGGGCTTGCCCGTGCACAGCTTCCAGACGTTGCTCGACGCCCTGGCGACGCGCTGCCAAAACACCTGCCGGGTCGGCGGCGAGGAGGGCGAGGGGAGCGCGGCGACGTTCGAACAACGGACCGCGCCGACGGCGCTGCAAAAGCGGGCCTTGGAGCTGCTGGGCCTGTAGCCAGAAGAGCGAATTTCGCCGGCCGCCTTTCCGCCGCAGAATCAATAACTTACTGTTGTTTTGCCCCTGGAACTTCGGACTAGGCGACTGGTCGAGCAGTTGCAGCAAGCGGAATGGAAGCCCTCGCCCCACAGCGACGCTGCGGCGGAGTGCGAATTCCTCTACCAGCCGCAAGGCTGGGGCAGGGCCTGCCGCTTTGTCGCGCTGCGTTATGAAAAGGAGCCGGAAACCGACGAGGTCGAGCAATATCAGTTGTTTGCAACCAGCGCTTACACCTACCGCGTGTTCGTCACCAACCTCACCGAGCCGATCGCGGCGGTGGCGTGGTTTTACAACCAGCGGGCTGGGGCGGAGAACCTCATCAAAGAAGCCAACAACGACGCCGGGCTGGCGGCCCATCCTTCGCGCCGCTTTGACATGAACCGCAATCACTTTCAGTTGGTCATGCTGGCCTACAACCTCAACTGCTGGCTGCTGCTGTTCCAGCGCGAAGCCGACGCCACCCCGGAGAAGCTGCGCCACACCACCCTGGCGACGGCGCGGCTGCGCTTTCTGTTCGTGGCGGCCAAGATCTGGCGGCATGCCGGCAGAACGGGCATCAGCTACAGCGATCAGTACCAGGAGCAGGGCCTGTTCGAGCGGCTGATGCGGCGGCTGCGGGCGATGGCGCCGCCGGGATCGAGCTGCGCGCCGGTGGTGGAGGGTGCGCTGCGTTGAGGGGCGCTGCGCATAGAATTTTATGCACGGGCCGCAAGCTACTGGGAACATGCCGTTTGCGAGCCCGCTTTTGCCCGCCCGGAATTGGGAGGCGGCTCAAACCGGGAAGGAAACAGCAGAAAAGACGACTTGCTAAATCACTGAGTTGACACGACTGCCGCTACCGCCACAACTCCATCGGCGATGGCTACGCCGAATCTATGCATAATTCAGGTTGGAAAGGAATTCAAGGACGGTTTGATGGTTCAGGAGAACGCCGCCTGACCTCGCCCATCCACAACATTTGACAATATCTCGGGGGGAAGACAATGAAGTCGACTACTTCGTTCATTACACTGGGATAATGGGAAGTGGGTACCGCTCCCTTTCGGAGGGGCAACGAGTTCGATTCACTGTCATCGAAGCACCCCGTGGGCTCCAAGCTGTGAACGTTGAATCAACTTGACCATGGGTAGCGGAGAGCGCGTAGCCTTCGACTGGCCGAGACCTGAGTTTTCACTTGACACACTCGCTACCCTCAGGAGGGAGGAAAACTTCAGAGACCGGCATCGCACCCCACTAGCTAAGCTAGCTACTTTCCGGCGCAAAATTACGATTTTGGCAGAGGCGAAAAAAGACTGAGAATCAATCGGGGAGGGAAGGGGGCGGAAGACCAGGACAGAACGGCTGGGACCGAGAGGGCGCTTAGCTGCTGTCGCAAGCGGCGAGGTGACGTCCGATGTTGATCAGGTTGTCGGCGATGACACCCAGCCCCACCCAGCGTTGCATGCCCTCCTCGCCGCGGTAGCGGCAACGATTCAGTCCGTGTCGCCGCTTGAGGAGACTGATGCGTCCTTCCGAACCCGTTCTCCATTTCTGTCCCTGCCGAAACCAGCGCTTCTTTTGGTGCCGGCGGCGTTCGGGGCTGCGGCTCGAACGATTCGGAATCGCGACCCGTTTCACGCCCCGTTGCTGCGCTTGCGTTTCATTGGCGGGGGAGTAAAATCCGGCGTCGGCGGCCACCAGACGCGGCAGCCGCCCCAGTCGTTGCTGATGAACCTCGATCGCCGGCAAGGCAGCAACAGATCGGCATCGTGGGGCCTCTGGTCGTAGACCTGGTAGTCGATGATGATCTGGTTTTCGGCTTCCTGGATCTTGACCAGCTTGCTAGGCCCATCGGGGGACGGAGCCCGAACTCCAGTTGTCGGCCGCCAACTTTCCTACGCTCTTTCCCATTCCCCTCGCTCGATTCCAGCCTCTTGCAGAATTCTCACCAGAAGACCCCGGCTGATGTCGCCTTGGTGCGGGTTTGGCACGCGCACCGTTCGGGCGCCTTTCCTCATGAATTGGTGTTTCCCGCCTGAATATGGCCCTGTGAACCCCAGTCGGCGCATGCCCGCAATCAAATCCCGCCGCTTCGTGGCGCCGATGACAGGCATCAGGCCACTTCGCCGATTTTGAGTTCAATTCCTTCGATCGGCGGAATCGGCAGTTGCTGCGACAAGCGCAACAGAAGCCACGCTTCGAGTACCTCCTCCAGTTCCTGCCGGCAGGCCTCCAAACGTGCGGCACCGGCCCAAACCCCGTCCAGGCCGGGGATGCGGCCGAAGAAGCTTCCGTCTTCTTCAACAATTTCGTATTGAGCCCGGCGCATTGCGGCGCTCAAGTACTTGGTGAGCACGTTTTTACTATAACCCACCTCGGTTCAGCTCCTGTGTGGCCGAACGGAGGGCCGTGCCGTCGTCGATGCCGACGTCTTGCGGTTCCTTCTGCCTCTGCCACCTCCACGAGAACGAACGCCCTAGTGTCACAGCCAGAGGGGGAGTCCGGGGGGGTGTTCGGGGCGGAGTCCGAATTCGGAGTCCGAATTCGCAATCGGGGCTCGCGCCTCTGGCCGCGCGAGGTCGGCTCAGATTGCCTTGGCGGCTTTACTTCTCTGCAGCTTTCGGTCCCTTGTCGGTGTTGAGCCGTTGCGCCCACTTCTCCAGCAGCGTCAGCGCTTCGATCGGGCGGAGCGCGTTGAGATCGAGCGCTTGCAACTCTTCGGCGATGCCGTGCTCGGTGGGGTCAGGGAAGATGGACGTTTGCACGGGACTGGGGGAGGCTTCGCTCGAAAGCTCCTCGGAAACCGAATGCTCTTTTTCTTCGTGGCGGGCGAGCACGGCGCGCGCGCGCTGTACGACCTCCAGCGGCAGACCCGCCAGGCGCGCCACTTCGATGCCGTAACTGCGGTCGGCTTTTCCAGGTTCCACCTTGCGGAGGAAGATAACCTGGTCGCCCGATTCCTTCACCGAGACATGTAAATTCGCCACGCCCGTAAGCAGCTCGGCCAGCTCGGTCAGCTCGTGGTAGTGCGTTGCGAACAGCGTTTTGGCGCGGGTTTTCGCGTGGATGTGCTCGACCACCGCCCAGGCGATCGCGAGGCCGTCGAAGGTGGCCGTTCCACGCCCGATCTCGTCGAGAAGGATCAGGCTTTTCGCGGTCGCCGTGTTGAGAATCTCCGCCGTTTCCGTCATCTCAACCATGAAAGTCGAGCGCCCCATGGCGAGGTTGTCGCTGGCGCCGATGCGAGTGAAGATGCGGTCGATGATGGGCAGCGTAGCGCTCGTTGCCGGGACGAGGGAGCCCATCTGCGCCAGGATGGCGATCAGAGCCGTCTGGCGGAGGTAGGTCGATTTGCCTCCCATGTTGGGGCCAGTGATGAGTGCCAGCAAATGGCTGCTGTCGTTCAAGTAGACATCGTTGGGGATGAAGCGCTCGGCGTTGCAGGTGTCCGCCAGGCGCTCGACGACCGGGTGCCTGCCAGCCGCGATTTGGATGACGCCGCCGGAGTTGAAGGCGGGACGAACATAGTCGTATTCAGCGGCGATCTGGGCCAGGCCGCGAAGCACGTCCAGCTCGGCCACCCGTGCGGCGCTGGAACGGATTCGCTGAGCCTCGGCGGCGATTGCCGCCCGCACTTCTTCGAAGCGGGCTTTCTCGCGTTCGAGGATTTTCTCTTCCGCTTGCAGGACTTTGCTTTCGTACTCCTTGAGTTCAGGCGTGATGAAGCGCTCGGCGTTGACCAGTGTTTGCTTGCGGTCATAGTCGGAAGGCACGGCCGACAGATTCGCTTTCGACACCTCAATGTAGAATCCGAAGACATTGTTGAAGCGGACTTTGAGCGAATGAATGCCGGTTCGCTGGCGTTCGCGCGATTCGATTTGGGCGATGTAGGCGCGGCTGTTGCGCCGGATGCCGCGCAGCTCATCGAGCTCAGAGTCGATTCCTTCCCGAATGACGCCGCCGTCGGAAAGCTTGATGGGTGGCTCATCGGCGAGAGTCAGCAGAATCGTCTCGCGGACATCGGCCAGCTCGTCGAGGCGGTCATGAAGTTCGACCATGCGCGAGGACTGAAGTTCCCCGATCAGCGTCCGCAAGACAGGCAGCGACTTGAACGACGAACCCAAGCCCAGCAAGTCACGGGGGTTGGCGGAACCCAGCGTGACTTTGGCCAGCAGGCGTTCGATATCCAGGATCTTCGCCAACTCGCGCTGGATTTCGGCGCCGCGAATCGTTTGCCTGGTCAGCTCCTCCACTCCATCGAGGCGCGATTCGATTTCCTCCCGCGAAACCGACGGGCGCAGCAGCCATTGGCGCAGCAGCCTCTTGCCCATCGGCGTCTGCGTCTTGTCGATGATTCGCAGCAGCGTGGAGGACGCTTCGCCGCCGAAGAGAGGCTCGACCAACTCGAGATGCCGCACCGTGATCGTGTCGAGCACCATCCAATCGTGCTGTGTGTAATAAGTCGGCGGCTCGAGGTGCTGCAAGGTGGCCCGTTGCGTGTCGCGCAGGTAATGCAGAACGGCTCCGGCGGCAGCGACCGCGGCGGGGTGGCCAGCTGCGCCGAGTCCGTCGAGCGAGTGCAGTTTGAAGTGCGAGGAAAGAATCCTCCGGGAATAGTCCAGATCGAAGACCCAGGACTCGATCTCCGTGCGCATGTAGTTCGCGCCGGGTTGGGACCCGTTGGAGTCGTCCGCGAATAAAGGACCCGCCGAAGCTTGCAGAACCTCCTTCACGCCCATCTCAGCCAAGGCAGGGTCGACTTCGGAGGCAGCGACTTCGGTCATGCGAAACTCGCCGGTTGAAACGTCGACGCAGGCGAGCCCGGCGCGGTCTCCCTTGGCCGCGACCGCGGCGAGATAGTTGTTGCGGCCCGCATCGAGCAGCTTCGGGTCGCTGGCGGTGCCGGGAGTGATGACGCGCGTGATCTCGCGCCGGACAAGCTTCTTTCCCTGCTGGGCGTCCTCGACCTGATCGGCGATCGCCAGGCGGTGGCCCTTTGAGATCAGCTTGTTGATGTAGCCGTCGACCGAGTGAGCGGGCACGCCGCACATCGGGATCGGCTCGCCTTTTTCTTTATTGCGCGAGGTGAGGGTGATTTCGAGGTCGCGTGAGGCAACGACGGCATCCTCGTAAAAAAGCTCGAAGAAATCCCCCAGCCGGAACAAAAGCAGATGATCCGGCTTTTGCTGCTTGATCGAATGGTACTGACGCATCAACGGCGTCGAGGGTTGTGAGGACGCCATTCGGGGTGTGGGGAGAAGCGACTCCGATTATACAAGAGCGGGAGGACGTCGAGCCGTGCAAACACTAGCAGAGCGGGAAGGGCGTTGCTCCAGACTTGTAGACTGGTCATATGAAGCGCTTGACCATCAAGCTGGACCCAGACTTTGAGCGGGACTTACGGAAATACATGGAGCAGCAGAACATATCGTCGAAGTCGGAGGCCATCCGACAGGCGGTGCACAAGGCGGTTGGCAATCGAGTGGGCACTAGTGCTAGTGGCGACTTTCGCCATTGGCTTGGTCTGGGGCTGAAGGCGCCGCTTCGCCGCGAGCGCCGGTTCTTTAGCGAGGATGACCTTTGGTCGAAGACTCTTTGAGCTTGGTGATGTTTCTTCAGAGACGTAGTCGGACGGCGGGAAATGTTTCCGAGCCAATCTCGATGGATTCCGCCGCGGAGTTCGTTGCTCACGTTCCCGGCGGATAATACCCGGCGCGGTGGTCGACTTGCGTTTCGGCGTTGAGTTTGACTTTGACCTCGATGCGCCGGAAGCGGCCGTCACTGAACGGCGTCGGCGGTGCGTAACCAAGAATGTACTGACTTTGCACCGCGCCGGAAACGTCGAGAATGGCCCGGTAAAGGGCTTCGAGCTGGGCGCGTGCGTATTCGCCCGTTCCTACCGTGCGGGCGAAGTTGCCGGCGTCCTGCGGGTTGGAAAGATAGCCCGAGACATCGGAGTGGACGTCCTCCATGGGATGCACCAAGCGCCCGCCGGTGGCGCTGATCATGCGCTTCAAGTTCTTCTCTTCTTTCTCGTGGAAGCCCCAAGCAACCGTGCTGATAGCATAGATCGTCACTTGCGCCCGTTGAGCCGCGGCGATCACTTCCTCCACTGTGTGTTTGCTGGCGTTGTCGTGCCCGTCGCCGACGATCACGATGACCTTACGGGGCTCTCCGGCGCCCTGATAGTCCTTGGACGCCAAGATCTTGCCGCAGGCTTCAAACGCGGCGTCGATCATGGAGCTGCCGCCGCCATGCTTGAGTTTATTCATCCTGTCGGCGATCAGGTAGGGGTCCTTGGTCATCTTGACCAGCAGGTCGACTTCGGTGTGGTAGCCGATCAAGAAACCCTGGTTGTCCCCTCCCTCGGGAATCAAGATATAGGCCAGGTCGCCGATGGTTTCCTGGTAGGTCTTGTAATAGAGCCGTGCCGTGTTGCTGAGATCGATCAAGAACCCGGCGTAGAGGGGAGGCAGATTTTCCTTGTCCGTGCTCCTCGCGAAATAGCGGATCTGCACGGGCTCGCCGTCCTCGAAGACTGCGAAGTCCTCCTTATTCAGATCGACGATGAACTTGCCGTCGGTATCCGCCACGGTGACGGGCACGTTGACGACGTTGACGTCGACGCGGATCGACTCGGTGGTCTCGGTCTCAGTTTCCTGCGCGGCCAGACAGCCCAACGCCAGCAGCAGCAGGATCGCAAGTCGTTTCATCATCTAGGCCAGCAACCTTTGTTAGTTATTCTACCCCACCGATCAGTCGTTTAGGGTCGTCACGAGCTTCAAATCCATGTAACGAATGGAGGCTGATGTTCGTTGGAAGACAAATCGGCAGGCGCGTGTTGGAGGCCGGCGAGCCCCCGATCGCACGGGAGCAGGCCTTTCCGCAATGGACCTACGGACCGGCCGGCGGCAAAGGCCATGGCATGTAGCTCATAATCGCCGTTACAGGCTCAAGCTAGTGAGCAGAACAAGCTCAAGCGGCGAGCACGACAACTCGGATACGAACTGGTGCCGATCCAGGCGGGCTAACACAGGAGGTTCCTTGGAGTCAGTGTGAAGCTGCTGAGAGCAGCAGTCAAGTCAACCCCCAAGTCATTGATGGAAAGAAACCCTCGCCCTTGGATGAAGTACTGCGCCAAGGAGCGCGCCAGATGCTCGTCAAGGCCGTGGAAGCCGCAGTGGCTGCCTTACATCGAAACCCATCAGCACGAAGTCGACGAGAACGGCCGGCGGCTGGTGGTGCGCAACGGTCACGCCCGCGAGCGCACCATCGTCAGCGGCGTGGGGCAGCTGAAGATCCAGGCGCCGCGGGTCGACGATCGCCGAGTCGATGAGCAAGGCCGGCGCTTTCGTTTCACTTCCGAGATCCTGCCGCCGTACCTGCGGCGCACGAAAAGCGTCGAGGAACTTATCCCGTGGTTGTACCTAAAAGGGATCTCGACGGGCGATTTCAGTGAAGCGCTGGAGGCCTTGCTGGGGCCCGACGCTGCGGGCCTGTCGGCGACGACGGTGGTGCGTCTCAAAGACGTCTGGCGCCGCGAGTACGAGGCTTGGTCGAAGCGCGACCTCAGCGTCAGGGCTGGCCGGCGGTACTTCGTAATCCACACCAAGTGCAGGTGGATCTCGAACACCGTATGCGCGCCGCGTCGGTATTCCGCCATCCCCCAAGCCTATCGCGCGGCGCGCTCGCTGAAGCCGTCGCCTGAAAGGCGAGGGCTTTAACCCTCCCAGACTGGGACAGTAAGTCTCGTCGACCTCGACACTTCCGCCCAGCTGTTCCCGTCCCAGCCGAACCAATCAGTGGAGCTTCATTTACACAGAAAATGCCGCTTGACCGATTCCTCCGCTTCATCTTTTTTGCTACACTGGACTCGCGTGACGCGGAATGCCGTCTCTTCCATCGCCGTTCGCGGACCGGGCGTTGTCGTCTGTTTGCTGTCGGCGGCTTGCGGGCTCCAAGGCCCGGCGACGAGCGGCAACCTGACCGTTCCGCAGGGGTTTGCCATCGAAATTGCCGCCGGCCCCCCGCTGGTCGAGCGCCCCATGATCGTCGACATGGACGAACAGGGGTGTCTCTACGTCGCCGAATCCTCCGGTTCGAACGACCCCGTGCAACAGCAACTGGCCGAGAAGCCGCACAGCATCTTGCGTCTCGAGGACACCGACGGCGACGGGCGCTTCGATCGCCGCGTCGTCTTCGCGGACAAGATGATGCTCCCCGAAGGCGTGCTGTGGCACGACGGCTCGCTCTACGTCGCTGCGCCGCCCGCCATCTGGAAGCTTACCGACACCGACGGCGACGGCACAGCCGATCAGCGGGAAGAATGGTTCGACGCCAAGACGTTGACCAACTGCGCCAACGACCTGCATGGACCCTATCTCGGTCCCGACGGTTGGATCTATTGGACCAAAGGCGCCTTCGCCGAGCAGACCTACGAGCGTCCCGGACTCCGGCCGCTGGTCACCAAAGCGGCTCACGTCTTTCGACGGCGGCCCGACGGCGGCCCGGTCGAGGCGGTTTTGACCGGCGGCATGGACAACCCGGTGGAAGTCGCCTTCACGCCGGAAGGGGAGCGCTTCCTCACCTCCACTTTCTTGCAGCATCCGCAATTGGGCCGGCGCGACGGAATTCTGCACGCCGTCTATGGCGGCGTCTACGGGAAGGTCCACTCAGTGACCGACAGCCATCCAATGACGGGAGGCTACTTGCCGGTGACGACTCACTTGGGCCCGGCGGCGCCGGTCGGGTTGGCGCGTTACCAGTCGTCCGTTTTCGGGGACGGCTATCGCAACAATCTATTCGCGACGTTGTTCAACATGCACAAAGTCACCCGGCACATTCTGAAGCCGGCGGGCGCGACTTACGAAACCGAGGACTCCGATTTCCTGGTATCCGGCAACCCCGACTTTCACCCGACTGATGTGATGGAAGACGCCGACGGAAGCTTGTTGATCGTCGACACCGGGGCCTGGTACAAGTTGTGCTGCCCGACTTCGCAACTGTCGAAACCCGATGTGCTGGGGGCGATCTACCGCGTCCGCCGGCGGGGCGCGCCGGCGATCCGTGATCCGCGCGGTTCCGAGCTTCGCTGGCAGGCGATGGCGCCAGGCGAGCTGACCGAATTGCTGGCGGACAGCCGCCCGTTTGTTCGCAAGCGCTCGATTGAAGTCTTGGCAAAGAAAGGCGAGGCGGCCGTCTCGGCTCTGATCGAAGTTTTGCTGTCAGGCGCCCCGCCCCAGGCCCGCCGGAATGCGGTTTGGGCGCTGACGCGCATTCCGGGCGCGCCGGCCAGGAACGCCGTTCGCCGGGCCTTGGCCGACCCCGATCCGAGTGTTCGGCACGCGGTCTCGCATTCGATCAGCGTTTGGCGCGACCGCGATGCTGTGGAGGCTTTGTCGGCGCAGCTTCAGACAGGCGATGACGCGCTGAAACGAGTGAGCGCTGAGGCTCTCGGACGCATCGGCGATAGCAGGGCCGTTCCACATTTACTCGCGGCCGCCGGCGAGGCGGCGGGCGAGGTGCTGACTCACTCGCTGACCTATGCCTTGATCGAAATCGGCGATCCGCGGGCGACGCGATCGGGGCTCGAAAGCCCGTCGCCGCGCACGCGGCGGGCGGCGTTGCTGGCGCTGGACCAGATGGAGCAACGCTCGCTCGGCTCCTCAACGGTGATTTCGCTGCTGTCCTCATCCGACCCGGCGCTTGCCGAAACCGCCGAGTGGATCGCCGGGCGACACCCGGAGTGGGGTCGCGCGCTATCCGGTTTCTTTCGCCGTCGTTTGATGAGCCTGCCGGCGGGCGAGGAAACAGCGTTCGAGCAACAGCTCCAGAAATTCATGAGCGACCCCGCGATTCAGCAACTGGCGGCCGAAGTCGCCGGCCGGCCCGGCCCGAAACCCGCGTGCTTGACGGCTTTGCGAGCAATGGCGGCGACTGCTCCCGACGAGATGCCGCCGGGTTGGCCGCAGGCGCTGGCGGCGGCGCTCGCTTCGCCCGACCCCGAAGTGTCGGCCGAAGCAGTCACCGCGGTGCGGAAACTGCCTCGCGAGGAACTCGACGAACAGCTCACCACCGCGCTGGCGCGGGTCGCGCGCGACGAGCGGGCGGCCGGCAACGCCCGCGTCGAGGCGCTCGAAGCGGCGGCGGAAATCTTCGGCCCCCTGTCTTCCGGCCTGTTTGACTTCCTGCTGGCGCGAGCGAGGCCGAGCGAACCGGTTGACGTCCGCACGCCAGCGGCGCGGGCCCTGGCCGCGGTTTCGCTGTCTCGGGAGCAGCTCGGGAAGCTTGCCGGCGCGTTGCCGGCGGCCGGTCCGATGGAGTTACCTCTGCTGGTCGAGGCCTTCGCGGCTGGCGGCGACGAGGAGCTGGGCCGCCAATGGGTTGAGGCTTTGGCTGAAGCGCGGGGCCTGGCCAACCTCCGCGCGGATATCCTTGAACGGGTAGCTGCGGCGTATCCCGAATCAGTTCGGGAGTTGGCCCGTGGTTTGCGGGATCCCGACGCCGACGACCCCGTAGCCCAACGCCGGCGGTTAGAGGAACTGCTGGTCTCGCTCAAGCCCGGCGATATCCGGCGCGGCCAGGCCGTTTTCAACAGTTCAGAAGCCGCCTGTTCCTCGTGCCACGCGGTCGGCTACGAGGGCGGCCGTGTGGGACCGGACTTGACGAAGATCGGGGAGATTCGCGACGAGCGCGATCTTCTCGAGTCCCTCGTTTTCCCGAGCGCAAGTTTCGTGCGCAGCTACGAACCGCTCGTCGTCGTAACTTCCAACGAGACCTACAGCGGCGTGCTGCTCGAGACGTCGGAAACCCATATGCTCCTCGCGACCGGCGCCGACGAGCAGGCGCGCATTCCGCGAGCCCGGATCGAGGAGCTGCGCCCGGGAACCGTCTCGGTCATGCCGTCGGGTTTGGACGGACAAATGACCGAACAACAGATGGCCGACCTGCTGGCGTTCTTGAAAGCGACCCGCTGGGGCCCGCACTAGCGGCTGCCCGCGCCGGCAGCCGACTCGATGGCATTGTCAAGTTAATGAGCCCGAGGCGGTTTTGCCCTGAAGCGCGCCCGGACTTACTCTCTTTCAGCAAGCACAAGTCGCGGTCTTCCAGTCCGTGAAAGCTCGCTCCCTGAGCACGCGATGATGGAGTGCGTCATCTGGCGAAAGCCACCTATGTCACCGACGAGCTGACGAGCACAAAACTCAACGAGATCCGCCGGGAATTCTATGATCCAAAGCGGCCGCCTGCGGCCTCGAAATCGTCTGTGGCAGGGACAGGAATCGAGGGGAGAACGTTGGCCATCGACTTGATCGCAGTCCCGGCAAAGTAGCAGGCGTGAGATCGACCTACGCAGCCCCAGCTCGATGGGTCCGGAACGTCAAGTTTTGGGCGGCGGCTTGGTTGATTGTTGGGCTCTGGGCTTGCAGCAGTTCCAGCGACCAACGATCCCGCCCCCTTTCTCCGCACGAGGCCCTGGAGACATTCCAGATCGTCGACGGTTTCCGCGTAGAACTCTTCGCCGCGGAGCCGAACGTCATTGACCCCGTCGAGATCGCCTTTGACGAGAATGGCGGGGTCTATGTCGCCGAGGTGGGAGACAACCCGGAGGACCCTCCGCCTGGACACGCGCCGCGGAGCCGAATTGCCTACCTTGAGGATACCGACGGCGACGGCGTCATCGACAAACGCACGGTTTTCGCTGACAAGCTCTTGGCGGTCGAGGGGGTGCTTCCTTGGAAAGGAGGCGTAATCGCGACCGCGGCTCCAGACATCCTATGGTTGAAAGATACCGACGGTGACCACAAGGCCGACGTTCGGAAAGTGCTCTACACCGGCTTCTATACCAAGAAGAACGTCGAAGGCCGGCTCAGCAATCCCCGCCTGGGGCTCGACAACTGGATCTACGTCGTCAACCACGGATTTCCTGGGGAGATCACCTCGCCCGATCATCCGGATCAGCCGCCGGTGCAGGTGCGCGGAAGGGAGTTTCGCTTTCATCCCACACGCGGTTTGGCTGAAGACGCCACGGGGGATTCGCAGTTTGGCCTTTCCTTCAACCAGTGGGGCCACGCTTTCATTTCGCAAAATACCGTGCACTTGCGGCACACGGTCATACCAACCGGGTACCTCCGCCGTAACCCCTACCTCGTCGCCGGCTCGGCTGAACAAGACATCTCAGACCATGGCCGTCCGGCGGCTCGCGTCTTTCCCATCAGTAAGCCCCAGCAATGGCGCATCGATCGGACCGAGGCCAGGAGAAACCGCTACAAGGAGACGCGCCCAGGACACATCGAGCAGCTCGAGGGCTACTTCACGGCTTCGTGCGGCGTTACGGTTTACCTGGGCGACGCCTTCCCGGAAGAGTACGTCGGGTGCGGACGGAAACCAATGTGTTCGTGACCGACGGCAATGGAAACCTCGTTCACCGTGACGTGTTAGCGGCCGAGGCAGCCACGTACCGCGCCCGCCGCCTCCCACTGGACTCGGATTTCCTCACCTCCACCGACAACTGGTTTCGCCCTGTGAACTTCGCCAACGCTGCGGACGGAAACCTGTATGTCATCGACTACTACCGCCAGTATTTGGAACATCCCGAATTTATCCCTGACACTGTTAAGAAGCGGCTCAAGATGGACTTCCGCAGCGGTGACACGCTGGGGAGGATCTACCGCATCGTCCCCGAAAAACCTCGAACCACGCGGCGCCTGGCGGTGCAGCTCGGCTCAGCTTCGACCGGCGATTTAGTCGGACTGCTTTCACACTCCAACGGCTGGCACCGGCGTACCGCGCACCGCCTCTTGTTGGAACGGCAGGATTCGGCTGCGGTTCCCGGCCTGCGGCAGGTGGTTCTCGAGGGGGGTGACGCCGTGGCAGAGCTCCATGCTCTGTGGCTGCTCGAGGAGTTGCATGCTCTCGACCCCTCGCTGGTGAAGGTTGCTCTGTCAAACCCACACCCCGCGGTTCGTGAACACGGGCTCCAGCTTGCGGAACAGTTCTTTCCACAGTTCAAGAAAGAGGTGTTGGAAGCAACCGACGACGAGTCGCCGCGTGTGCAGTTCCAGGCGGCCCTGAGCTTAGGGAACCTCCCGAAAGAAAGGCGCGTCGTGGACGGCTTGGCAAAGGTCGCCGCTCGTTATCCAGAAGACCGCTGGTTCCAGCTTGGAGTTTTGAGCGCCCCGCCTGAGTGGGCCGCTGATTTGTTCAAAGCGCTGTTGAACCGGCACCGCAATTTCTTTTCCTCCCCCTCGGAGAGGAAACGCAAGTTCCTCGCGGATTTGGGCCGGGTGATCGGCTCGCGGCGCAAGCCGGCGGAGGTCTCACGCTGGCTCGCCGAAATGGCCAACAACCCGCGACTGGAGGATCCCGGCTGGAAGCAAGCAGGTTTGGAAGGGCTGGTCGGGGGCCTCGCTCTGGAGAGCCGAACTCGGCTCCGCATTGCGTCCGCCGAAACTGCGCTGATTAAGATTCTTCAGTCCCCGGAGCTGGAAGTTCAGCGCGCGGCGGCCAAAGCGGCCCGTTTCTTCACATTGAACACTCTGGTTCAACGTGCAAAGCGTGAGGCATTCGACGAAAATTTATCGGTGGACCGGCGGTCTGTTGCAGTGGCTGCGCTGTGCGGGGGCAGCTTTTCTGAAGCCGCTCCTATCCTTGAAGCGATCCTCACTTCCCCCTCACCCCGGCCGCTCCAACTCGCGGCCGTCGAAACGCTGGACTTCTTCGACGATCCTCAAACCGCCAAGATTCTCCTTCGTGGCTGGGCAGGGTACTCTGCCGAGACCCGCAACCGCACGGCTGAGGTGCTGATTCGTCATCGGCATCGCGTGGGCGCTTTGTTGGAGGCGATCGGCGAGGGCGCCGTCGATCCGCGTTCACTCGATCCAGTGACTCGAATTCGCCTCCTTCAATTTCCTGACCCAAAGATCCAACGGCGCGCCGCTGCTCTGCTCAAAGCCACAACGGGAGACCGGCGACAGATAGTCGCCGCCTACGAGGGCGCCTTGGAGTTGACAGGACGGGCCACTCAAGGAAAAACGGTGTTCGAGCGTGAGTGCGCCAAGTGTCATCTTTCCCAAGCAGAGCGCGGGCGGATCGGCCCAGACCTCTCCGGGGTCAACAACCGCAGCAGTGAAACGCTTCTGAACGATATACTGAACCCCAGCGACGCCATTACGGACCGGTACACGAACTATCTGCTCGAAACAAAGGACGGCAGGCTCCATGACGGCATGTTCGTGGCTGAGACCGCAGCGACAGTGACCTTGCGCGGGGAGCTCGAGGACGTCACGGTGCTGCGCAGTCGCATTGCGGAGCTGCGCGCCTCCAGCATCTCTCTGATGCCCGAGGGCTTGGAAGAAGGCATGAGTCGCCAGGAGCTGGCGGATGTGATTGCCTACTTGCGGGCGGGCTTGTAGAGGTCGGTTACCCGCGGTGTAATCACATGGTCAGGGCACGCCACTGTGCCGGCCAGAGCGGTAAACTATCGGAGGTTCCACGATTCGGAACACTTCCAAGAAATGGCATTGTCAAGTTAACGGCGGTCGGCGACAATTGACCGATGGAATCCCTGTATCGACGCCACCGCTTTCCACCCGAGATCATCAGCCATGCCGAGCGTCCGGTGAGGGCCTGGGCGCCTGCTGCAACGTTTGGCGTCAGGATTCAGCGCAAAAAGCTGTTGCGATCGGTCTGTGCAGGACTATACTGTACTTACGCTGGGACCAAAAACGGAAACCCCAGCCACTTGCGCTATGATCCGCTGCTGATAGGAGGTAAAGAATTGAGAAATCTGTTGGTTGGTGTTCTAAGCTTTACAATTGCTGCCGGATGTGTCCTCGGGCAGTCCGCCGGGGCGCAAAACGAACCGAAGATCCAGACTCTCATTATTACCGGCCAGAACGGGCACGACTGGCGCGGCACAACACCTCTGTTGCGGAAAATCTTGGAAGACACGGGCCGTTTCGAAGTCCGTGTCACAGAGGAGTTCCGGGGCGCTGGTCCCGATACCCTGGCCCCCTATGACCTTGTGGTACTGAACTACTTCGAGCGCCGGAGGCCCGAGTTGTGGTGGGGCGAGCGAGCCCAGGAGGCTCTGCTAGGTTTCGTCCGATCCGGTAAGGGCCTCGTCGTCTACCATTTCTCCATTGCGGCGTTCAACGGCTGGGATGGGTACGAGAAGCTCTGCGCGGCAAACTGGCGTCCCAACAACGGGCATCACTCGCCTCGGCACGATTTCACGGTGGAGATCAAGGATCGCGATCATCCGATCACGCGCGGCTTGAAGGCTTCCTTCCCGGTGAAGCACGACGAGCTTTACGCCAATCTCAAGTGGCAACCCAAGGACACCTACAGTGTCGTGGCGACCGCGTGGGACGACCACTCTTCGTATAAGAACCGGAGGCAGCCAACCCCCGGACCGGGCTTGCATCAACCGATGATGTGGACCCTGCCGTACGACCGAGGCCGGGTTTTCGTGACCGTCCTCGGCCACGCCTCAGAGAATCTGGAAAGCACCGGCTTCCAAGTAACTTACGCCCGCGGGGCCGAATGGGCGGCGACGGGCGAGGTGACACTCGCCATCCCTGCGACGATGGCCGAATAAAGCGCAAGGCGCGGGGTTCCGATTGGTCGGCGCGTTCGAGTAGTGTCCAAAAACTCGATCAGCTCATCCCGATAGATGTTGTGATCGGGAGATCCTTGTCCGGAAGTGCGGCTTTCGTCTTCTTGTATTGGTGGGCTGACGCTGAGCGGGGCCGGCGACATTTATGACAGGTGGCCCCGTCCGGGGCTTCCCCTCGCAGGGTTTCAGACCCAGGGTTCCGCTTCGCTCCACCCATGGGCTACGATCCGACGCCGCTTCGCGGCTCAACGGCTCTAAGTGAACAGCATTGGCCTTAGCTCGCCTGGATTGCAACCAGTTATTATCCGAGCTTACGGGCACAGGATACTCCGAGCTCGAACCCGGTTCCATGACCGCCTTGGCTCGCCAGCGCGAGCCCCTCGCTCGTGGCGACGCAGCAAAAGCTAAGAGCTTGTCCTACTGGGTAACGACCGGCTCTCAGCCGCTCCAGAGCGAATGGAGCGAGAGTGAATGGCGCGGGGCTGGAGCAACATGGAGCCTGCCGGCATGTGCGTTGTCGGTGGGCTGTGCGGGCGGTAGCGCTGATTGGCCGGTGGCTGGACCCCAGGCTTCCGCCTGGGGCTCTGTTGCTGCAACTCGTATCCCGAAATCGTCTGCAACTCGTGTCCCGAAGTCGGCGTCGCGAATTAAACAGCCGCCCACTGCTGCTTAAGGAACTTGGTCCCCTCGAACGCGATGTCGTCCGTGGTGGGGGCGAGATCGCGCCAAATCGCGGTGGCCGCCGACAACTCGGGAATGGTCGAGTTGAACGACTCGATCGTCAGCCAGTCGTCGTAGCCAATTTCCTTGAGAGCGCGCAAGACACCGGCCCAGTCCGTGTGCCCGCTTCCAGGAATACCGCGATCGTTCTCACAGGTGTGCACGTGCTTGAGATGCTTGCCGCAAAGGCGGCAGGCATCGGGGACGTTCTTCTCCTCAATGTTCGAGTGGAAGGTGTCGAAGAGAATGCCGACGTTGGGATGGCCGACCTCTTCGACAAAACGCACTGTGTCGGCGGCGGTGTTGAGAAAGTAGGTTTCAAAGCGGTTCAGTGGCTCGACGGCGAGCTGGACACCGGATTCTTGCAGTGTCGCGCCGATCCGCTGGTGGAACTCGACGCCCCATTTCCACTCGTCGCCGGTGCGCCGCCGGCCGGGCAATAGTCCAACGGGAGAATACGTCGGCCCCGCGATCATCCCGGCGCCGACATCCGCGGCGGTGCGGATGAGTGTTTTCCAATGCGCGACCGTGCTGGAGCGAATCGCGGCGTCATCGCTAATCGGATTCTTCCCCGGCGGGTTGACGGAGCAAAACGCGCAGGCCAGCTCGTGCTTGGCCAGCGCGGACTTCAGTGCAACGGTATCGAGGTCCGCGGGGTCGAAGACCGGAATCTCGATGCCGTCGATGCCGGCGTTCTTGATCGCCTCGAGCGGGATGGAGGAATCAAACGCCCCGGACCAAATCATTGTGTTGACGCCAAACCGCATGGGAAGCTGCCTCCTGGTTTTGTTTGGACCGCGGGAATGTCCGGAATCGACCAAGCTTTCGGAACCGCGCCCCATGGCCGCACCAAGATTATGCCATGGGCGGGCTTAGGCCGGTGTAGCGGCGTTGCCCGGCCGCAGGCCAGTTTGCGAAGACGGTGCATAGCAAAAGCCGCGGGTCTCTTCGAGACCTTCGCTACGAGATTTCGGTCAGTGGGCCGCCAAATCGGTGGTCCAGCTCCGATGATCGCGCGCCGAGCGGCTGTCGGTGCTGACCAGGGAGAGGGAGGGAGAGGGTCAGGACATTAGCAAAGCGGGTTAATATAGATACAAGTGAATAAGCAGCTTGCAAGCGTTCTTTGCCCGGTCTTGCTGATCGCTTTTCAGCAGGGTCCGGTTGTCCATTTCCACCTGGACGAGCACGCGAAGGAGCACGTCGAGGCAGAGCATGCGCAAGGGTTCGCGGCACACATTCACTCTGGCTCCCATTCACTGCCATCTGAGGAGCATGGCGGGGCGAAAGTCGCTCCCGTTGGCGGCGACCAAGACGCTGTTGAAATTTCTTGGCTGCAGTCGGAGCGACCGGAGGCGCCTCATGCAGAGTCCGCCGCGGGGACGCTAGGTTCTTCGGTTTCCGCTGTCGTTGTTGTTCTCGCAAACCCGCCGCAAGAGCCGAGAATCCACGATCCTCCGTTCACGTCATCGCGAATCCCCCGAGCTCCTCCCACTTGAATCCTGCCTAGGCTGCTTCCCTTCTTTGGGCCCCAGGGTCCGTCCGTGAGGTTGAACCATGATTGCGAGGGCACGCGTCAACATGCGCCTGAGCCTTCTGGTCTGCTGTTTGGCGACAAATGCCGCCGCCCAGGAGCTGACCGAGAGGCAGGCGCTGCAGCTTCTCCGAGAGAGTCCTTACCACCGAGAATTGCAGGCTCGGGTGGAGGTGGCGCGGGCGCAATCCCGGCGTGGCACGTTCTATCCGAATCCCTCTTTGAGTGCAGCGTTCGAGGGCGCTGGACGAACGGATTTCTACGTCTTCGAGCTGCCGCTGGCAGTGAACGGACGACTTAGCTTATTGCGGCAGGCCGGAGAGTCGGCGATCGCGGTGGCGGAGGCCGGAGCAGACCACGCACTGCGCCAGATCGAAGCGCGGTTGCGCGGCGTGTTCTATCAACTCGCCTACGCTCAGAAGCGAAAGGGAACCATTCGTAACAGCATCGACGAATTGGAGGAGCTTGCCCGCATCTTGCGCGAACGCGAGAAAGCAGGCGAGGGATCGAAGTTCGACCGTCTGCGCGCGGAGCGGGAAATCGTGGAGCGCGAGACCGAATCCGCCGATACCGAGGCTCTGATTGCCGAGTCGCGGGCCCGGCTGGCTGGTTTTCTTGGTGAGCGCGTGAATCCGGAAAACTTGGTTGCCAGGGGGACGCTGGGACCCGAGTATGCATTGCCGGATCTTCACGAAGCCCTGGCGGAGGGCCTGGAGGCTCGCAGCGATTACCAAGCCGGGAAGGAGCGGCTGGAACAGCTCCGGCTGGAAGCCGAGGCCGCGGACCGCCTGCGCATCCCAAACCCGGTCGTCTCCGGCGGGCTGAAGCGGGCAGAGATCGGTGAGCGCCATGCGAGCGGTCCCGTGCTGTCGGTTTCGATCGATCTGCCGCTGTTTAACAAAGGGCAGGCCGGCAAGCAGTTGGCCGAGGCCGAGGCGGCGCGCACGCGTGCACGCCGCGGCATTCTCGAAAGCCAGATTCTTGCCGATGTGCGCGCGGCGCACAATTCCCTTCGCCTCCGCCGCGAGATCGCCGACCACTACCAGGCGCAGTCCGGCAGGCGTGCCGAAGAGCTCCGCGAGATTGCTGAAATTTCCTACCAGGAAGGTGAGTTGGGCATTCTGGAGCTGCTGGATTCCTACCGAGTCGCTCAACGCGCGAAGCTGCGGCTGCTGGAGTTGCAGGCGGCCGCCAAGCTGGCGGAAGTCGAATTCGACCGCACCGTCGCCAAGGAGCTGTTGCCATGAGATTACATGTTCTAGCCAGTATCTTGCTGCTGCCGGCTTGCGGCGGTTCGCCACCGCCGCCCGAGGCCGTCGCCGCGCCGTCGGAGCCCGAGCCGGTTGTGGTCACGCGATGGACGGAGAAGACCGAGTTGTTCTTGGAGTACCCGCCGCTTCAAGCGGGCGAGGAGTCTCGTTTTGCGGTCCATCTGACCGACATGAGTTCGTTTCAACCCTTGAGGGAAGGGCGTGTTGCCGTGCACTTGGATTATGGAGGGGGCTTCAGCGAGAGATTTGCCGTGGATGGTCCTTCGCGGCCTGGGATTTTTGGCGTCAATGTCACCCCCACGCGGCCAGGAACACCAGCGATGACTGTCCAAGTTCAATCGCCGGCCGTCGAAGACTCCCATGATTTGGGACGGACGCCGGTAGGCGATGGACAGGAAGGCCTCAGTGCACTCCAAATTACTCAGCGGGAGAAATTGGCGGGAGGAGACATCTCCTTCTTGCCCGCGGGCGGCATCTCCTTTTTAAAAGAACAGCAATGGGCGCTGGACTTCGCGACGCAGCTTGTCAGGCTCAAGGCGATGCGGGAAAGCTTGGTCATCCCAGCGACGATCGAGCCACGCAGTGGAGGCCGGATGGTGGTGACCGCGCCGGTTTCGGGGCGCCTGCTGCCCTCGGTCCGGCTGCCGACTCTGGGGGCGTTCGTGAGCCGGGGACAGAACCTCAGCGCCATCGTTCCTTTGTGGAGTGGACCTCCTGATCGCAGCGCTCTCCAGCTTCCTCTCGACGAAGCGGGGGTGGCATTGGAGTCTGCCAGGAGGGAACGGCGGCGTGCAGGGAGACTGCTCGCCGTGGGAGCCATCCCGGCTCGCCGGCTGCAGGAGGCCGAGGCGCGGGAGGCGCTCGTCATGGCCCGGCACAAAGCGGCAGAGGAACGCATGGCCTACTACGAAGCTACGCGGCGCGACGACCCTCACAGGGAGTCACAGTCCGCATTCTCGGTACGATCTCATCTCGCAGGGGTCGTTACCGCCGTTTTCGTGACGGACGGAGCACATGTCGAGGAAGGCGATACCCTGCTTGAAGTCGCCGCAACCGACACGGTCCATGTGTCTGGTGCACTCCCGGAGTCGCGGGCCGCGGTTCTGCAAAGGCTGAAAGGTGCGGAAATCCAGCTGCCCGGGTCTGAGATCTCGTCGCCGGTGGGCAGGCTGGTCTCGACGGCGCGCGTTGTGGACCCCGCGACGCGTACCCTCAAGGCGACCTATTTGCTGGACAACAGGAGGCTGCAACTGGCTATTGGCCAATCCACGTTCCTGCGGCTATTCACCTCCGAATCGGTTGAGGCGCCAACGGTTCCGCGTTCGGCGGTTGTCGATGACGGCGGCCGAACGCTCGTATACGTGCAAACTGGGGGTGAGTCGTTCGAGGGGCGCCCGGTGACGCTCGGTAACCGCCAGGGCGGAGAGGTTCAGATCACCGCGGGCCTGCGGCCCGGCGAGCGTGTCGTCACGCGGGGAGCTTATCTGGTGCGACTGGCCTCTATGTCATCCCAGGCGCCGGCTCACGGGCACGTCCACTAGTACAGCCATGTTTATACAGACATGTTGAATACGCTCATCCGATGGTCGCTCGCAAACCGGCCCCTGGTGGTGGCGCTCACCGCTGGCTTTCTTGCCTGGGGCGGTTACGCGATCACTCAACTCCCTGTCGATGTGCTGCCGGACCTCACCGCGCCGACGGTGACCGTCATCGTCGAGAACCCTGGCATGGCGCCCACCGAGATGGAGTACCTCGTCACGTTCCCGATCGAGACGGCAGTCAACGGCGCTCCTGGTGTTCGACGCGTTCGCTCGGCGACGGTGGTCGGGGTGACCATCATTTGGGTCGAGTTCAACTGGGGTGAGGACATCTATCGCGCCCGGCAGACAGTGACCGAACGCCTGAATGTAGCGGTGGCGTCCTTGCCGCCCGGGACCAGCCAGCCGCTGCTGGGGCCGATCTCATCGATCATGGGTGAAGTTCTCTTTGTCGCGCTGACCTCGGACCGCCACGGTGCGGTGGAGCTACGAACGATGGCGGACACGGTGATCCGGCGGCGTATTCTCGCTATCCCCGGTGTCTCCCAAGTGACACCCATTGGTGGCGGGCAGAAGCAGTACCAAGTGTTGCTGTCCCCGGAGAAACTCAAGGCCTATCAGGTTTCGCTGACGGAAGTGCGGGACGCACTCACCGCGGCAAACACCAACACCTCGGCGGGCTTCCGGGTGGACGGCGGGCAGGAGTATCTCATTCAGGGCATCGGCCGGTTCGTCCACCTGGATGAGATTCGCCAAACCGTGGTCAGCGCAAGGAACGCCATACCGATTCACATAGGCGATCTCGGCAAGGTCCAGGTGGGCGAGGCGCTGAAGCGCGGAGAGGGTTCGCTGAACGGCGAGTTGGCTGTTGTGATCGGTATCCGAAAACAGCCTCAAGTGAACACACTGGAGCTAACGAGCGCTATCGACCGGGCGCTCGACGATATCGAAGCGAGCCTGCCGGCCGGCATGCGGATTCACCGCAACGTCTTTCGTCAGGCCGATTTCATCGAGGCCGCGATCGCCAATCTCGAAAAGGCCCTGAGCTACGGCGGCCTGCTGGTCGTGGCGGTCGTCATCATCTTCCTGGCGAATGCACGTGCGAGCGCCATTACCCTGTTCGCGATTCCGTTCTCGCTGGTCGCGGCATTTCTTGGGCTCAAAGTACTGGGGCTAACGATCAATGGCATGACCCTGGGCGGGCTCGCGATTGCGATCGGGGAACTTGTTGACGACGCCGTGATTGATGTTGAAAACGTCTTCCGCCGTCTGCGCCAGAACGCCCGGCTCGCTCATGGCGAGCGGCGCTCCGCCCTCGAAGTCGTCTACCAGGCCAGCAGCGAGATCCGAGGATCGGTCGTCTTCGCGACTCTCATCGTCATGCTGGCGTTTGCACCGCTGTTCTCCCTAGGCGGAGTGGAGGGCCGGCTACTGCGCCCGCTGGGCTTCGCCTACATCACCGCGCTGTTTGCGTCTCTCGTCGTCGCACTGACAGTCACGCCGGTTCTATGCTCGTATCTGCTGCCGCGCGCAAAAGCGGTGATGAAGAGGGATGACCCAGCCCTCATCCGTTTCCTCAAGAAGCTGTACCGGCCAGTCATTCGCTGGAGCCTGGACCATAGCTGGCTTGTGATGGCGTCTTCGTTCATTGTGCTCGTCGCGGCTGTTGCGAGCTTTGGATGGATGGGACGCTCGTTTCTCCCCGAGTTCAACGAGGGCACGCTGACGATCAGCGCTGTCACGGTCCCAGGCACAAGCTTGGAAGAGTCCGACCGCCTTGGCTCTGCCTTGGAGAAAATCCTGCTCGATGTACCGGAGGTTGTTTCGACCGCTCGGCGGACCGGCCGGGCCGAATTGGACGAGCACCTGCAGGGAGTGGAGTCCGCGGAAATAGACGTGCGTTTGGAGATGAGCGGCCGCCCGAAAGAAGACGTTCTAGAAGAGATTCGTGAACGGGCCACCCTGATCCCAGGAACGAACATCAACATCGGTCAGCCGATCTCTCATCGCATCGATCACATGCTTTCGGGAACCCGCTCGAACATCGCCGTCAAGATCTTCGGTGATGATCTCAACACGCTTCGCGCGCTGGCCGGGCAGGTCGAGCAGGCGATGAGGGACATTCCCGGCGTTGTCGACTTGGCATCAGAACAGCAGACGGACATTCCTACCGTGAGCGTTCGCTTCCGCCGTGACGCTCTGGCCCGCTACGGAATGCCGGCGGGGACGGCCGCGGAGGCCCTCAAGACGGTGTTTCTTGGCTTGGAAGTCGGGTCAATTCTCGAAGGGCAAGTCGCTTTCCCCCTTGTCGTTCGGTACGAAGGCGGCAGACCCGAGGATATGGAGACGATCCGGCAGGCGATGATCGATACTCCCTCGGGGGCGCGAGTTCCTCTGTCAGCGATCGCGGACATCCGCGAAGACCGTAGCCCGAACTTTGTGACGAGGGAGAACGTCCAGCGCAAGATTGTTGTCTCCTCGAACGTCGCCGGCCGCGACTTGCGCGGCGTGGTCAATGACATTCAGAACCATATTGCCGGGGAAGTGAAGTTGCCGCGGGGCTATCGCATCGAGTATGGAGGCCAGTTTGAGAGTGAGGCGGAGGCGAGTCGCCGTATCCTGCTGCTGGGCGCGCTTGTGATCGCCGGAATCCTCGTCCTGCTGGCAACGGTTTTCCGTTCCTGGAGCGACGCGCTGATCATCATGTTTAACCTTCCCCTGGCGCTGGTCGGAGGTGCTGCCGGCGTTTTTCTAGCGGGGGGCATATTGTCGGTGGCTTCCCTGATCGGCTTTATCACTTTGTTCGGCGTAGCCACGCGCAACGGCATCATGCTGATCTCACACATCAAGCACTTGATGGCGGAAGAGAGCGTGACTGATTTTCGGGAGGCGGTGACCCGCGGCGCCTCCGAGCGCCTCGCGCCAATCCTGATGACAGCGATGTCAACTGGGCTCGCACTGATACCTATCGGCCTTGGTTTGGGCGAAACCGGCAGCGAGATTCATGCTCCGCTCGCCCTGGTGGTTTTGTGCGGCCTGTTCAGCTCGACCGTGCTGAACATGATCGTTGTGCCAGCGGCATATTGGCGATTCGGCCGCTTTGACCATTGACACGGTCCAACCAACCATGCCAGTTTCAGAAAGACGGCCTATTCGGACAGCGGCGGGAGACGTTCCACGGCGATCGGTCCTCCCAAGTCGTTTAGCCTTCATCGGGAGTGCCGAGGCGCAGGAAGGGGGGGCTAGGAGATTTGGCGGAGAGCCGGAAGGTTTTCATGCTAATTTTGGTCTGCGGACAAGGCGCGTTGTTGTGAGGCGATTGTGAGGCGGGTCCGCGGCGATTAGCACATTGACCGTGGCTCAATGCGCGTGGTTAGAAGAGATTGAATCTAGTGTTCGTAGCTTGGGTTCTGTGTTCGCGCTCGAGATCTGCAAGCTCTTGTTCGAGCTGAGAGCGAGTTTCTGGATCGAGTCCGGGATGCCGAAGCCGCTGCTGAAGATCCGCCGATCTCCGTGCAAATTCTGCGTCGAGACCTTCTGAGTAACGATCCGCCCCATCGGCCACGAACCCGGTTCCTTTAACCACGATATTCTCTCCACAAGACTGCGGCTCTGGAAGGTCGTTGTCCAACCCTCGTAACCACGAAACAACAGCTTGTTCCTCGATTTTAGCTCCTCGCCCGGTGTTGAGAAGCCGACGCGGGGGAAAACACGAAGAGGTAAGGAAAATAGGGGGCTGCGCCTTGTGTGTCGGATACTGTTCTTGTCGAGAGGACGGTAATACAGGCTGGCAAGATGGACATGGCCTTCCTCTTCCTTCTCCTTCCGGGCCAAAGCCAACTGCAAAGCCTGGGAAAGCTGGTCAACGCAGTGGAGAGCTTTGCACCGCCACGCGATGACCACGAAAGTGCCTGATTGGCGGTGCGCTACGGAATTCCGGTTGGATGGGTCGCCCACTCGGAGGCTATCGTCAGCTGCTAACCCGTGATCCGCCAGCGCGCCTGCCGCAGGACCGAGCCGGCCAGCATGCTGGTCTTCTTGAACCATTCCTCGTCGCGGCCTCGCGTGTTGTAGTGCGGCAGGTCCGCGGCGGAGCTTTTCATCAGCTCGTACCAGACCGTCAGGAGTGACCCGTCGCCCAGCTCGACCGTGGAGGGGTAGCCTAAATCGGTGGACGTTCCATCGCTTGAGATGTTCATTGCCGCGGACCAAGTGCGGCCGTGGTCTTCGCTTACGCGGGCTTGGTTGCCAACAGGGCCGCGCCGGTGGCCGTAGCTCATCACCAGGCGGTCGTCGCCAAGACGAAGCAAATGAGACGGATATCCCCACACGCCAATCGGATGCGGTATCGACCAGGTCGTGCCGCCGTCGTAAGACTCGCTTTGCAGTGTTTCCTTTTCGTTGGTCTTGTTGTGGTTGCGGATATGCGCGATGAGGCCGCCGTCGGCGGCTTCCACCGCATGCAGCTCGTGGTACTCGTTGAAGTTGTCTCCGGGGCGGACAGGGATCTCGGCCAGCCACCGCCAGGATTGGCCGTCATCGGCCGACTCGCAGACCCCGATCCGTCCCTGGCTCTGGCCGGCGCGGCCATACCAAAACAGCTTTCCCGCGTACAGCAGACGCCCGCCGGAAAGCTGCACGGGACCATGAGGGCTGTTCACGGGACAGCGATAAGGCGCGGACCAAGAGCGCCCTCCGTCAGTTGACCGGATCATCCAACTGCCCAGCTCCACTTCCCGCTGGACGGCATCCATGCGGTTATGGACCGCTTGCCAGCGGCGAATCTTCTCCGCGGACCAAGCAGTATCGTCACCAAGCTTGGCTGCCAGCGCCTTTTTGAGCCTTTCCTCGTAAGCCAGCGACGTAAAGGTGGTGACCAGCAAAGTACCTTTCGCGGTTTCGACAACACCTGCATCGCGGTCGTCAATCGGGCCGTCGATCAATACCCTCGGGAAGCTCCATGTCTTGCCGTCGTCCCTCGACCGCATCAGCTCGACGCGGCCGAACGGGCAGACGTGAGCCTCGCGCCCGCCGGAGCAGACCACCAGCAGCTCGCCGTTGCCGCGCCGAGCTAGAGTCGGCCAGCCGTGGTAGAGGCGGGGACGCGAGGTGATGACTTTGGTGGATTCGACCGAGGCCTTGGGCGCGGCAATGGCGCGGGGAGCTGTCGCGGAGCCGAGTCCGGCGGCGAGGACTCCGCCGCACTTCAGCATTTTGCGTCGGGTCAGAGAGCTGAGCATGAATTCACCTCCGTCTTCGGCGGCGCGAGGCGCTGGGGTGGCCCGGGCCGCCATTTAAAAGATACCCCAACAGGAAGCCGGTATGCGGCGCCGGTTTGAGCGCAGGCCGGGCCAGGATTGCCGCCGCGGCCCGGATGTCGCTGCCGTACGCTCTCACCAGAGTATTACCATTCGGGGGGCCGAAATAGGCGTTCACCCATGGAATCTTACTTTTGGGCCAATGATCGCTGCACGAGCAGGTCAAAAAGTGTTATTCTGTCATTGTCCACACACGACAACTTAGTCTTTGACCTTGGTCGGGCAGCCGCGCAGGCGATTGCCCGACTTTTTTCTTTGGGGCTCGCTTCTGTTCTCCATCTCGCGCGCATGTCTGTTCGTGGGTTGTCTAGGACCGAATTTCTAGGCATGACCGAGAAACCACTTGCGCACGCGCGTGGCTCGGAAAGCGCGTAGCGGCCGTCTCTTCGAACTCCGCTATTTCTGTTGCCCTGTCGCAACTCTGGAGATCGCACGCACGAGCTTGCGATAAGGAATCTGGTCCATTCCATCGAACAAGATCAGTTCACCCTTTCTCCAGGAGCCGCGATACCAGCGGTTCAGCAAGGCCAAGTGATCGGTTCGCTCTTGAGCCGTTCCCGTCTTGTGCCCGGCATGCTGAAACAAATCGCGCAATTGGCTGTCGAGCGAGACCGGGCGGCCCCCTGCCACGGCGTAGCGGAAGGTCATCGCTGGTTGCAGAAAGCCCTGGTAGATCCAAAATAGCTCGACTGCCTCGTCCGCCGCCGAAGGCTGGATCACCAAACCGAACAACGAATCAATGTCGCGGGCCAGGCCATCGGCAAGCTTGAGCGCCTCTTGTGCTTTTTCCAGCCTGCGGTGATGGCTCGACGCCTGCTCGAACTCCAGGGCAGCGCTGGCCTCGTCCCGCGCCTGTTCGATCTCGCGTACCAGCGATTGTCCCCGCGTGTTGAGGAACTGCAGTACCCGGCCTACTTCGCCGTGATACTCCTGTTCGCTCGAGCGTGCCTGGCAAGGCCGCAAACACATGTCCATCTCGCCATAGATGCAGCCGGGATGGGCGGGATCGGGAATGATCTCTTCTTGGCAGCGGCGAATAAGAAACAGGTCGAGGAACGAACCCTCGAATCGTTCAGCGGCTGCGCGCGTGGCGAAAGGTCCGAAGAACAAAGCCCGGCGCCGCGTGAGCCGTGTCGTGATATAGGTTCGAGGGTAGGCATTCGCGAGCTGAACCTTGACGAAGGCCGCCGGCCGCAGCTTCAGGTATTTGCGGTACGTCTTGGGGCGAAACTTGCGGGCCAAGCCATAAAGCAGCAGCTTTGCCTCAAAAGCCGAGCCCGTCGGCTCATAAGATACGCGGCGGACCGCCTGGCGCAAACCGGCCCAGCGCGATCCCTCGCCCGAGGCACGCAGCCAGCGCTTGAGCCGCCATTGCAGATTGCGCGAATGGCCAATGTATGGAATTCCCGCGTCGAATTGAAGAAAGAAGACACCCTGGACAGCGGGTACTTCATCAAGGCCGGATTCAGCCAGTGTGTCAACGGGCAGTTCGAATTGCAAATCCATGAGCGCGGGAGGTTCTGTTGGCCCGCCAGGCATGCTTGACCCCAGCTTGGGCAACTGTCACATATTCTTGCACGCTCGTTTCGGTGGAGGATTTCGGTCCGTAGTCCGCGCGGAAGGCGTTCGGGGTTGCCCACGAAACCAACTTGAGTCTGCCGTAGCGCGGGGCTCGGAGAGACCCGCGGCCTTTCGCCTCGCCGCATCGCGCGCGCGGCGGGACGTGAAAGACGCGGGTCTCTCCGAGCCCCGCGCTACGGCAGGTTGACAACTCGCGGTTTCCCGCGGACGAAGCCGTCGGCTATCATTGTTCTGCCCCCTGGGGCCAGCAAGACCCGCGGCCGTTGCCGAGTCGCGGTTGTGGACTCGGCTGTCAGGCGGTGAGAAATGCGGGCTAGATTATTCTGATGCCTTTCGCGAGTTTGGCGCTAACCGCCGCAGCGGTGCTTTACCTGGTCACGGGCTATGCGCGTGCTCCCAAAACAGCGCCCTACCCTGCCTACGGCTTCGTCGGGCTCGCCGTCATCATCGCCGCCGAAGCCGCGCTGTTTCTCGAGGTTCGACTCGTCGGCATCTACTTCACGCCGCTGGCGTGGACGGGCTACATCCTGGCGGCCGACGCCGCGGTTTTCAGGCTCCGCGGCCGCTCGCTGATCAAGACCGAACCACAAGCCTTTGTCTGGATGGTCGTTCTATCGATCTACTTATGGCTGATCTTCGAAGGCTACAACCTGTATCTGAGAAACTGGATTTACGTCGGCCTGCCCAATAGCGTCGTCCCCCGGTATCTAGGATATGGCTGGTCGTTCGCAACCATCTGGCCCGGTGTTCTCGAAACATCGGAGTTGCTGCTCGCGACGTGGTTTCGAAACAGCCCCGCCCCCCCCGAACCCGCTGTCCCCGCAAAGGCGCCTGTCGTTCCGATCGTTGCTGGAATCGCCATGCTGGGGGTCCCTCCGCTGATGCCGCTTGACATCGCCGTTTATTTGTTCGCGCCTGTCTGGCTGGGGTTTATTCTTGTTCTAGATCCGCTGAACTACCGGGCGCGGCGGCCCAGCCTGTGGGGCGACTGGGCGCAAGGCTACAAGGCTCGCTCCTGGGCCCTGCTCATGTCCGGGCTGGTTTGCGGTTTGCTGTGGGAGTTTTGGAACTACTGGGCGTCGGCGAAGTGGCTCTACATTTTTGAGATTCTTCCCGATTGGCGGATTTTTGAGATGCCGCTCATCGGATTTCTGGGTTTCGCCGCTTTCGGATTCGAGATCTTCGCGATGTACGTCTTCGCAACAGCCCTGCTCCATCTGCCGTGCTATGAAATTGGAGCCGCTCCGGATCCGCTGGACTAGGAATCCAAGACCCATTGAATGCCCAGGGCATGGAAGTCCTCGGCCGCGTCACCGCTGAGTACGCGGAAATCGTGACTCCGGCAGCCCTTCAATTCCTCGCCAAGATGGCGCGGAAATTCGAGTCACGATCTTGCCTAATGGAGGAGAAGACGATTTTTCAGTCTCCAAGGTCTGAAATAGACATAACTTACTTTGTTGGAGTATGTTACGAGGAAGCAACCACTGATTGCTTGTTATGCCGCGAAAGGGGGTATCCACTTGCTTGGACCAGCCACAAGATGTAGTATTCCGGGATGGCCGAGGAGTCCGGGCCGCATCCTATTGGCGGCGTTGACTATCCCAGAACCCTGCCGGAGTTCGACGATTGGTTCTCCTCGGAAGCGGCATGTCTGGCGTTTCTGCGGCGGGTTCGGTGGCGGCAGAGCTTCCGCTGTCCGCAATGTGCTGGCAGCGAGGCCTGGCTGAGATTTCTATAAGTCGTTTTATGTCAATAAGTTAACTATGACAATTGCAGTTTTCTACAGAAAATGTAAGGGTTTCAGCGTTTTTTGGGTCCGCCCAGCCCATTTCGTGTGATCGTTTCTTTCATAATGACTATTTTTCATCGTTTGTTTCACTGGTCTCAGCGTACCATATCGGGGTCTGGTATTTTCGGCGCCGCCGACAGAATCTATTGAAAATACGGGAGATAATTTATTGTAAAATCCGTGACTGGTTTTGAGCATGTCCGGATTTTTTGGCGATATAAGGGCTCTGGCGGGACGGCGCGAATGCGCGGATTCGGGTCTGGGAGGATTGAAGTTTTTGCAGTGATTCAGGGGGTTTTCGAATGCAACTCAAGTGGTTTTCGCATTCGTGTCGTTGCCGGGTGCGAATTTGTGGAGGGTCGCAGCTAGCCCCAATACTGTTCAGTTAGTGGTGTCAGGCCGGCCTGCCCGGCCGGCGTTTTTTTTCGGCACATGGCGGATCGGTTATCAGAATCCTGCGTTAGTTTTCCTACGCCCCTTCGGGGTTTTGGCCTTGAGGGGTTTTGGACCCAGGGTTCCGCTTCGCTCCACCCATGGGCTACGATCCGGCGCCGTTTCGCGGCTCACGGCTCTCCACGAGCAGCTCAACGGCTGGCCGGGACAGTCACCTTAATTAATTTAGATCTCAAGACCCGATGATTCAAAGGGGTTACCCGCCAGGCCTCTGCCTTCGACTGCTGCTTCCGACACGGATTCATCAGCATAAGTTATTGCTTTATAGCCAGTTAGGTGACTCTGCCTGGGGTGCGGCGTACCAGTTAAGGTGACTGTCCCTCGGAATCCTCCAACCCTCTCTCGAACCCTCCTGATGCGCCGAGCCGCTGTGTTTCCAAAAGGCACACTCTTCCGACCCCCACTCGAGTTCCGTTCTTTTGGTACTTTGCCACCCCTAGGTTCCTGTAAAATCGAGAACTGCCTATCGAAAACGCTTCAACCTAAAAACGGCGGTTGAATTGGCGGCTCAGGGGGCAAGTGGTTGATACTGTGGGTGATGTCGAAATCACGAGGCGCAATACAGCTTCACCCGCTGGGGGAGCCCCAAAAGGCCATCGCAAAGCAGAGCCGTGGCAGCCAGGCGCTGGACACCTACGGCGGCAAGGTGCATCTGCGCTGGGACGCCGGCGCGGCGGTGACCGCCTACGGGCAGATGCCCTACTTCATCGAGTTTCTTAAAACCGCCGGGTTGTTCAACGACTGGGTCGCCGCTTGTCCGCTCGACTACCGCAGCCCCAACGCGCCGGCGGTGCGCGACGTGTTGGGCGCCCTGCTGCTGAGCCTGCTGGCGGGACATCGCCGCTACGCGCACATCAGCTCGATTCGCGGCGATGGGGTCAACCCGCAGTTGCTGGGGATGAGCAAGGTCGTCAGCGAAGACTCGGCGCGGCGGGCGTTTCAAGGGGCCGACGAGAAGGCTTGCCGGAGTTGGCTGCGCAAGCATCTGCAGCGAACTTACGAGGCGCTGCTGGAAGAACCTTGGATCCTCGACGTCGACTCCAGCGTCAAGCCGCTCTACGGGTGCCAGCAGGGCGCCAAGTGCGGTTACAACCCGGGCAAGCCGGGGTGTCCTTCGCACGTCTACCACACTTACTTCGTGGCCAACTTGCGGCTGCTGCTGGAAGTGGAAATGCAGCCGGGCAACCAGACGGCGTCCTCGTATGCGCAGCCGCAGTTGTGGAAGTTTATCGACGGCTTGGAACCCGGGCAGCGTCCGGCGCTGCTGCGCGGAGATATCGGCTGGGGGACGGAGCGGATGATGCTGGGCGCCGAACAGCGCGAGCTTCCTTATTTGTTCAAATTGCGGCAGAGCCGGGGCGTGAAGGGACTGTTGGAGAGGTTGTTTCGCAGCGAGGAATGGGAGTCGGCGGGCAAAGGCTGGCAAGCGATCCGCACGGAGTTGATGCTGGAAGGCTGGAGCCGGTCCCGGCCGCTGGTGGTGTTGCGGCGCCAGATTCGCAACGATCTGGCCCTCACTCAGCCCGACCCGGCGGCGCCGCAACAGCTCTCGTTGGGGTTGGCGGAAATCGTCGACCAGGGTGTGCTCTATGAGTACGTGGTGCTGCTGAGTTCGCTCGACGAGGAGGTGGCGACAATCGCACAGCACTATCGCGACCGGGCGGACGCGGAAAACAACTTTGACGAATTGAAGAACCAGTGGAGTTGGTCGGGATTCACGACCCAGGACCTGCTGCGTTGTCAGGTGCTGGCGCGCATCGGAGCGTTGGTGTACAACTGGTGGACGCTGTTTACGCGGCTGGCGATCCCCGACAAGCATGGCGAGGCGATCACGACGCGTCCGCTGCTGCTGCACGGCATTGCCCGGCGGACGCGCCACGGCCACCAAGCCACGGTAACGATTACCAGCTTGCACGCCAGGGCGCGGCAGATGAAGGCGGCTTTGCAGCGGGGGAGCGCCTTTCTGCAATGGGTGCGAGCAACTGCGGAGCAGTTGACCCGAGCCCAACGCTGGCGACTGATTCTGAGCTGGATTTTCCGCCAATTTCTCCACGGCAGAGTCCTCGGCGGCCCCTTGTATGTCACCGATGCCCCCTAGCAACTGCCGTTTTTAGGTTCAAAGGATTCACAGTTGTTGTCACTCGATCAGCGACGAACCAATCTCAGTAAATTTGTTGCCTGGACAGCGCAACACATCCGAGGGGACGAAAAGGGCGAAGCCCAAATCTTCCTGGACCGCTTATTTCGAGCCTTCGGCCACGAGGGCGTGAAGGAAGCAGGCGCCTCCTTGGAGTTTCGCATCAAGAAACGCGACAACAGAGGGACTGCCTTTGCAGACCTTGTGTGGAAGCCCCGGGTCCTGATTGAGATGAAAAAGCGGGGCGAAAACCTTGTCAACCACTACCGCCAAGCCTTTGACTACTGGACGCGCCTTGTCCCCAACCGGCCTCGCTACGTTGTCCTTTCGAATTTCGACGATTTCTGGGTTTACGACTTCGACACCCAGATGGACATTCCCGTCGACCGTGTGGCGCTGGCCGAACTCCCGGAGAGGTGCGGTCCCCTAGCTTTCCTCTTCAAAATCCCCGAAAACCCGGTCTTTGGCAACGACCACGAAACAGTCACCCGCGACGCCGCCGATAAGCTGGCACAATGCTTCAGTCACCTCGTCGATCGTGGCGTTGAGCGGGAATTGGCTCAGCGCTTCATCTTACAGATGCTGGTTGCCCTGTTCTCCGAAGACATCGGTCTACTCGACCAGTACACCGTTTCGAGGATTCTTGAGGACTGCCGGGGACCATCCGACGCTTACGATCTACTCGGAGGACTATTCCAGGAAATGAACACTCCTGGCGTCACTCCTGGTGGCCGGTTCAAAGGCGTTAGCTACTTTAACGGCGGCCTATTCGCCGACCCAGTCCGTCTTGAGCTTGAACGGCCGGAGGTCCAGCTCCTCAAAGAGGCGACGAGGTTCGATTGGTCGAAGGTCCGTCCTGAAATTTTCGGCACGCTGTTCGAGCACTCGCTCGACCAAAAGGAACGGCACGCCTACGGCGCTCACTTCACCCGCGCCCCCGACATTATGAAGATCGTTGGCCCGACGATCATCGAGCCTTGGCGCGAGCAGATTGAGGGCGCCAAAACACTACGCCGCTTGCGGGCGCTCCAACAGCGCATACTTCAACTGTAGGAACACGAACCGGCAGAGAGGCCGCGTACGGGCGGTAAGCGTGCTGGCCACCGCGAAGCCCAAAATCCATACGAGACGTGCGAGGTAGAGCCGGACGGCACGAAGGAACAGAATCAGCACCTTACCTGGGGAGAGCTTCTCCGTGAGAGCGGGGGAGAAGTCAGCAGAAGCCATAGTAGCCAAGAAGGCGGGTAATGCCGCTGGAGCAAAGGGCGGAAGGACCAAGGAGCAAAGCTAGAGGAGCGACTGGCATAGCGTGCAAGAGGTTTCCCGGAGTCCCGGACCGCAGGGTCCTTCCCCGCTGGGGGAACGAGACGGGGAGCAGGCGGAGGCAGAAGCGGTGGAACCGTGGCGGGCCAATGCCGGCGGGAACCCGAGCGTGAGCCGCGAGACTCTCGACAGAAAGTGATGCACGACGATCTGATGGAACAAGTGGCGGCCGAAGAGAACCTGCGGCGTGCGCTGGGGGCGGTCAAACGCAACCGCGGCGCGGCGGGCATCGACGGCATGACCACCGAACAACTCGAATCCCACTTTCGACGCCACGGTGAAAAGATCCGGGCGAAACTGCTGGCGGGGCGCTGGACGCCGAGTCCCGTGCGGCGGGTAGAGATATCCAATCCGCACGGAGGCCAACGGCTGTTGGGCATCCCGACGGTGATGGACCGGCTGCTGCAGCAAGCGTTGCTGCAAGTTTTGACGCCGATCTTTGAGCCTGGTTTTGGGAGCCGATGTTCAGCGAGTCGAGCTACGGATTTCGGCCGGGGCGGAGCGCGCATGATGCGGTACGCGCGGCACAGGGATACGTCCGCGAGGGCAAGGACTGGGTGGTGGATATAGACATCGCCAAGTTCTTCGACCATGTGAATCACGACATTCTGATGCGACGGATCGCGCAAGTGATTCGGGACAAAAGGATCTTAAGATTGACAGGCCGGTATTTGAGGGCCGGAGTACTGCTGAACGGGGTGCTGGTCAAAAGCGAAGAGGGCACGCCGCAAGGCGGGCCGCTGTCTCCATTGCTGGCGAACATCTACCTGGATGCACTGGATCGGGAACTGGAGAACCGCGGGCTGAGTTTTTGCTGTTATGCCGACGACTGCAACATTTATGTGAGCAGCGAAGCGGCGGCGAAGCGGGTGCTGGCGGGGATCTGGAGCTGGATCGAGCAACATCTGCGACTGCAAGTGAACGAGGCGAAGAGCGGGGCGGGGCGGCCTTGGGAACGGAAGTTTCTGGGGTTTCGCATCAACCGCCGGGGGCAGCGGGAAGTGGCGCCGCAAAGTGTCGAGCGGCTCCAGCAGAAGGTGCGAGAGATATGGCGCAGTTGCCGCAGTGTCACGAGCCGGGAATTACGCGACGAGTGGCGGCGGTATATCGTCGACTACCGGCTGGCCGAGGATCGGCGCGCGGTCTTTTGGCTGGAAAGCTGGATTCGGCGGCACATTCGGAAGTGCTTCTGGCTGCGCTGGCACAGCGTGCGGGGTCGCTGCCGCGCATTGCGGCGCTTGGGCGTGCCCGAGCGGATGCTGCGCTATGTGCCGACGCGTCGTGGCGCTTGGTTTGTCGCGGCGCGGGCGATGATGCATCGGGCCCTGTCGAAACGTAATTTGCAGCGTTACGGATTTGTGATGCCATCGGATCTCGCGGCCAGCAGTTAAGCCGCTGGGTCCAACCGCCGGATACGGAAAACCGTACGTCCGGTGGTGTGGGAGGGTGCCGGGGCGCAATCCCCGGTACCCGACCCGATCGGCGTGCCGCGTCCCTCATTGGACGGAAGGCCTAGACTCTCGGCGGCTCGAAAGTCGATGCCTGCCGACCGCGGAACGTGGTAAGATTTTCGACGGTTGGGTTCGCGGCTGGGGCTGTATGCGAAGACGAGATTTCATCGACGGCGCGCTGGGGCTGGGCATCGTGATGACGGCATCCATGGCGGGCTTGCGCGGCGGCAACAAGGAAGCGACCGAACTCATCCTGCGCGCGGTCAAAAGCGGGAAGTTGCGCGCCGCGACTTTAGAGGTGCGCCGCAAGACCTTCACATACCGAAAAGCCTTCGGGGAGGCCCAAAGCAGCGATACGCCTTTTTTGATCGCCTCGATCACCAAACCAATGACGGCGCTGGGAATGATGGTCCTCGCCGACCGCGGCGAGCTGTCGCTCGGCGACCCCGTACACAAGTTCATTCCCGAGTTTCAGGAGGGGGACCGCAAATCGATCACGATCAAGAACCTGCTGACCCACACCTCTGGGCTGCCGGATCAGTTGCCCGAAAACGTCGCGCTTCGCAAACGCCAGGCGCCGCTCGAAGAGTTCGTCGCCAGGGCGATCAAGACGCCGCTGCTGTTCACGCCAGGGACTCGCGTTCAGTACCAAAGCATGGGCTTCCTGCTGGCTTCCGAGGTTGCCCGGCGCATCACGAAGACCCCCTTCCCGAAGTTCCTCGAACAAGAAGTTTTCCAGCCTCTTGGGATGAGCCGCACGGCGCTGGGGCTGGGACAATTCGCCCTTTCCGACTCGCCGCGGTCTCAGGTGGAACACGCCGAGCCGCTCTATGGCGGAGGTGGGGAGGACACTACGAGCTGGGACTGGAACAGCCCTTACTGGCGCAACTTGGCCGCGCCATGGGGAGGCGCGCACTCGACCGGGCCTGACATTGCAAGGCTGCTCGACGCCTTCTTGCACGCTGGCGGCAATGTCCTCAAGCCGGAAACCGCTGCTTCGATGACCGTCGACCAGAACCAGGGACTCAACCAGCCCTGGGGAATCGGCTTCTCCTTGAAGCCGGGCCAGTTTGGCCGCGAATGTTCGCCGCGGACTTTCGGTCATGGCGGTTCCACCGGCACGATCGCCTGGGCCGACCCCGAGAGCGACAGGATTTGCGTGCTGCTGACGACCCTTCCGGCGCGGGTGTCGCGCGAGCCGCTGCTGAAGCCGGTGAGCGACCTGATTTCACGCCGCGAAACGTGATCGCCTTTCGCTGCTCAGCATCCAGTACCGGTCCGCTGCTCAACGACTCTTGTCCCGCAATTTTTCTCGGAAGGGTCAGCGCGCCGCATTCGGCCAGCGAGTTGTGATACCTTGCTTGATCCTCGTCATGCTACTCGAGTTGGAAGGCATTCAAAAACGCTTCGGGGGAGTTTCCGCCCTCAGCAAGGGAGACCTGCGGGTGAAAGCGGGGGAGGTGTACGCTCTGGTTGGCGAAAACGGAGCGGGCAAATCCACCCTAATGAAAATCGTGGCCGGCATGCTCGAGCGCGACGGCGGGACGATGAAATGGCGCGGGCAAGAAGTACATCTGCGCCGTCCGGCGGACGCACACGGCATCGGGATCTCCATGGTCCACCAGGAATCGCTGCTGGCTGCTCATCTCACGGTTGCCGAGAACATTTTCCTGGGACGCGAGCTGAGCATTGGTCCGCTAAACATTGGTCCGCTAGTGGACCAGCGGCGCATGGAAAAAGAAACCGTGGAACTGATCGAGGAGCACAACTTTCCCTTGCGGGCGAATTGGAAGGTCGAAGAGCTGAGTCCGGCGCAGAAGCAGTTGGTCGAGATTTGCCGCGCGCTGCACAGCGCTTCGAGCTTGCTGATTTTCGATGAGCCGACGTCGTCGCTTTCCGAGTCCGAGACGGTCGAGGTGTTCAAGATCGTTCGAAGCTTGCGGGAGCGCGGCATGGGAATCATCTACATCACCCATCGGCTTGGCGAACTTCACGAGATTGCCGACCGCATTACGATCCTGCGCGACGGGGACACGGTTCATAGCGGAAACTTCTCGGATGTTTCAACCGCGGACATTGTTCACCACATGGTCGGACGGAAAGTGTCGTATATCTATGAGCGGGAATCTCTCGAACCCGGCAAGGAGGTGCTGAAGGTCGACCTGCCTGGGGCCAAGTTCAGCGTTCACGCCGGCGAGATCGTGGGTATCGCGGGCCTGATGGGCGCGGGCCGCACCGAACTGTGCCAGACGATCTTCGGGATCACGCCGGCGCCGGAAGGCGCGATTTCGATCGAAGGAAGAGTCGTCGAGGTGCGCTCGCCCCGCGATGCCGTGGATGCCGGCATCGCCCTAATCACGGAAGACCGCCAGAAGACCGGTTTGGTGTTGCCCCTGCCGCTCAGGGAGAACGTGACGCTGGCGAACATGGCCGCTGTCAGCCGAATGGGTTTCGTTCTGAACTCCGAAGAGCGGAAGGTTGCCGAAGACTCCCGCCGGAAGCTGAGCATACGGGCCTCCTCGATCGAACAGCTGGCAGGGCGGCTCAGCGGCGGCAATCAGCAGAAGATCGTCCTCGCGAAATGGCTTTTCCGGGATGCGCGGATCTTGTTGTTTGACGAGCCGACGCGCGGCATCGACGTGGGCGCCAAGGCCGAGGTGTTTGCGCTCATGGACGAGTTGGCCCGAGCGGGCAAAGTGATCGTGATGGTCAGTTCCGAGTTGCCCGAGCTGCTTCAGGTGGCCGACAGAATTCTCGTCATGCGCGACGGCGAAATTGTTACAGAGCTTCCCCGGCAAACCACACAGCAGGAAATCATGCATTACGCGGCGGTGGGCAAATGAACATTCGCGCCGGGATGGTTCAGAAGCTGCTGCCGTTTTTCAGCTTGATCGCGCTGTTCATCTTCCTGTCGATCGCATCGCCTTATTTCTTTACAGCGATCAACCTTTCGAGCGTAGTCCGTCAAACGGCGGTCATCAACATCATGGCGCTGGGCATGACCCTGGTGATCGTCTCCGGCGGCATTGACCTCTCCGTGGGGGCGATACTTGCCTTCGCCGGGACCATGGGCACGATGTGCATGGTGGCGGGATGGGGCATGGGAACCGGCATGCTCGTCGCCGTGCTATGCGGGTCGCTATGGGGTTTTGCGAACGGGTTCTTGACGGTCTTTTTGAAGATTCCCCCGTTTATCGTGACTCTCGGAACGCTGGGAATCGCGCGCGGAGTGACGCTGATCATCTCCGGCGGACTGCCCGTGAGCGGCCTCCCCGACGAGTTCAAGTTCCTCGGAGAAGGGACGATTGGCCCGGTACCGACGGCCCTGCCTGTTTTGCTGGTCTGTGCGGCCCTTACCTACGTTGTGCTGCACTCCACGAAACTGGGCCGCTATACCTACGCCATCGGCAGCAACAAGGCCGCGGCGATTTACGCCGGAATCCCTGTCGCCGGATACACGATCGCGGTCTACGCCATCTCGGGAATGCTCACCGGCGTCTCGTCGATGATCGAGGCCTCGCGCCTGATGACCGGCCAGCCCACCGCCGGACAGGGCTATGAGCTGCTCGTCATCGCCGCCGTGGTGATCGGCGGAGGAAGCCTCAGCGGCGGGGAAGGCAGCGTCGTCGGCACACTGATCGGCGCTTTCATCATGGGGCTGCTCGCCAACGGCAGCGACCTGCTGGGCATCAATCCCTACGTGCAGCAGGCCATCATCGGCGCGGTGATCATCATCGCGGTCGCTTTGGATGAAGCGCGAAAGCGCCGCTTTACTTCGTGAAGGGTGGAGGTGGCCGAAACAGGGCTGCTTACCGACACTTACAAGTCCTGTGTTTTCAATAGAAACTGTTGACGCCAAAACACTTACCTTGCTGGAGTTTTAGTCTCATGTAGTCTCATTTGGTCTGGTTCTGTCTGCTGGATGTACCCTTATTGTTCCCCGCCGTGCTGGACGGGTGCGGAAACGGTGCCACGCTTCCCGCGTTTGCTCGCTGAATCGCGGCGAAAGGACAGCCCCTGCGCTCTCGTTGTGTCATCAGTAGTTGTCCTTGGTTGCTCACTCTTCCAGGGTGACCTTGTCAATAGGACATTTCTACTTGGCACTTTTAGGAGGTTCCTCACAAGAATCTGTGCATTGAAGACGGCTGGCAGCACGTGCTAACCCTGTTATTCTCATGATGGGTATTCACTTGACTCAGGTATTTTGAAATGGCCCCTACATGTTGTGGTTGTCCGTAGCGCGTGTTGCGGTGCCTCCGACCAGCGACTTGTAGGGCGCCGGTTGGACGGCGACGGCCTGCTGAACCAGGCGGTAGAAGAGCTTGCCTCGGCTTCTGGACTTGCGGCGGTTGAAGCGGAAGGTGAATTCGTCGAGGTAGTAGTCGAGATGCTCGTGGCTGACGGCTCCTTGATGCGTACCCAGTATCCAACGCTTCAGTAACGACACCACGCGATGCACGCGGGGGAGCAGTTGAGAGGCTCGTGCCGGTTGCCCGTCCAGGTAGCTCACCTCGTGGCGATAGCCGTCGCTTTCGAGTGGCTCGTATCCCAGCCAGCCGTCCGTGTGGACCACGCTGCCGGGTTCGACCGACTCGCCGACGAAGGCCATCAAGCTGTCCCCAGAGGCGTTCGGAATCGTGCGCATCCGAACTCGTCCGATGCCGGCGCCATCTTCCTCGGCCGCTACTACAATCAGCGCTTTCGCGTCGGTTTGGCGGCCCCGCACGCCCTCCTCCAGGGCTCCTAAGTAAGTCTCGTCAACCTCAACGCGCCCGCTGAGGCGATCACGTCCGGGCCGCACCATAGCGCGCCGAAGCTTGTGCAACCAAGTCCAGGCCGTCTTGTAGCTGCCCAGGCCCAACACCCGCTGCAATCCCAATGCACTCGCCCCGTTCTTCTGGCTGGTGAGCCACCACATTGCTCGAAACCAACTCTGGAGCGGCTTGCGGGTGTCTTGAAAGATTGTGCCTGCTGTCGCCGAAGCTTGATGCCCGCAGCTTGCACACTGCAGCAGCACCGTGCGCACCGCCCAGGTTTTGTCATGCCCGCATCGCGGACAACGAAAACCCTCCGGCCAGCGGAGTTGACACAGATACTCCCGACAGGCCTGCTCGCTAGCGAAACGCGCCTCGAACTCGGCCAAATTCCGGGGATAATCTTCCATCGCCCAAGATCCTACATCTTGGGGTCACCTGAGTCAAGTAAATACCCATCATTCTCATTAGCTTGAAGACCATGAGAATCACGGAGGAAAGCACGTGCTGGTTAAAAGTATCGTAAGAAAGACGCTGGGAATCAAGCATCACGTGGTGCAACAGGTAGAGGAAAGCGAAGAGGGCCTCATAGTCCAGTTGGATTTGCGGGGGGGCGTCTGTTGCCGTGCGGGACCTGTGGCGGGCGGGGACGCGTTCGGGATCGGCTCGAGCCTCGACAATGGAAACATGTCCCGCTTTGGGGCATCCCGGTGAAGCTGGTGTATTCGCCGGCCCGAGTCCGCTGCAGCCAGCCGATGGCTTGGAGCAGCGGGAACTTGGCGAGGTGCTCTACATCGGCCTTGACGAGTTGTCACGCCGGAAAGGCCAACTCTACGTCACTAATGTTTACGACTTGAAGGACAAACGCCTGATATGGTCTGGGGAAGGCCGCAGCGAAGCAACCCTGGAACAGTTCTTTGCGGAACACGGGGAGGCGCTGAAAGGGAGCGTAAAAGGGGTGTGCTGCGACATGTGGCAGCCCTACATCGACATGGTGAAGGAGAAGCTGCCCGGGGTGACGCTGGTCTTCGACAAGTTCCACATCATCCAACACCTTCTGCAGGCCGTGGATGAGGTGCGGCGGGAGGAAGCGCGCGAGTTGAAAAAAACGAATCCAGAGCTTCTCCAGCGCAGCCGCTACATTTGGTTGAAAAATCCGGAGAACCTCAGCGGCAAACAACGGGTCCGTTTGGGTCACCTGGAAAAGCTCAATCTGCGCTCGAACCGGGCTACTTACTCAAAGAGATCTTCCGCGAGTTCTGGAACTACAAGCGCAAAGGCTGGGCTAAACGATTCCGGAAGAAGTGGTTCTGGTGGGCCACTCATTGCCGGCTCAAACCCATGCGCGACTTCGCCTGGATGCTCCGTCGCCATCAGGAGGACATCCTCAACTACTTTGAGATGCGCATCGACAACGGCGCGGTGGAAGGCATGAACAACAAGGCCAAAGTCGTCAGCCACCGCTGCTACGGTTGCGAGCAACTACATCACTGCCCTGTACCACTGTCTCGGCAAGCTCCCAGAACCGGAATTGGTGCACAGATTTGTGTGAGAAACCGTTTATCAGTTCCTTATTCTTTGAGCAGTTGTCCCCGGCTGGGCTGGCGTGTAGGTCTTTTGGGAGCTTCCTGGCCTCCCTTTGGGCTCCGATGTGACTGCGGCCGACGTTGGGGTCGGCGCGATGGAGGAGGCGCTACCCGGCGAACAGCCTCCTTCGTGGCAAGATCTTGTCTGGTGGCGAATTCTTGACGCGACCAATCCCTGCTCTCCCGCACAACCCCATCTGTGTCCCGGGAAACAAAGACCTTATTTCTTCTCCGCCTCCGCTTTTGTTCGGAACGCCGCGTCCACGAGTCTGCACGAGGGCCTCTCGAAGGCCGTGGAGGTTACCGATGACCCACGCCACCAGCCTGCCACAGTCGGCCCACTCTTTTTGGAAGTTGCCGGAAAGAATCGAGCTTGAGGAAGGGCAACGCGCCGAGCAATTCGCCGCCTTTCTCAAAGCCTGTGTATCCGATCGTTCCCGCGCGCTCGAGGTCGCCCCGGCTCATTCCAAAGGACTGTCGGCGCTCCCGGCTCGTTCGCGGTCGGCGGACAATAGCAGCGGTGCCGTAGCTCCGCCACAACACGCCCTGGCTCACGAGGTTTCGCGTGGTGGTTTACCCCCGCTCCGTCTCCCGGACCAAGCGCGGTCGGCGGGGCTGACCGAGCGACCCAAGGCCGTGGGTCCGGCCGATGGACCGCCTGAACCGGCGACCACAGTCCAGCCTTTCACACCGTGTTATCAGGACGTCCCTGATGCCTGAAAATGGGCATTCGGACCCTATCAGCAGGCTCCGCCCGAGTTCCGCGGAGAGTGGTGGAAGGTCAACCCCTTTACCGGGCCGGAACCGTGGCGTCCGGTCGAAATTTCGAGCTCATCTGAACCCGTGGACTACGGGTAAGAGTCGCTGTTTTCTGCGATTGTTCGGAAATACTTCCCATCGGTCACGGATAGTTCTGTTTTTTAATCTTTTTGTTTCCAATAAGTTAGGAAACCACTGGTGAATTGCATGGTTTCCATAGTGCTAGTCTGAGTGCAGAGAGACAAGTTGACGGCCAAGCCTTCTCCGGCGCGATAACAGGAGGAGGCTTTTGTTATTTAGGGGTCAAGGATGTCCAGCTCGCGAGCCCGTGGCCAAAATGACTGCTTTCGCTTCGAGGCCGCTAGTCCTACGGACCCGGCCGGTCTCGGACTGGCGAACGCCAAGCGCGGACTACTGTTCGCATCGAGGGTCAGGGGCTTGGGTTTGTCGCTCACGGGACTAGGCCACTCGCGGCAGGGCATTCACCTGGTTTTCCTCAATCTGTGTAACCTGAATTATGCACTGCGGGTACACCTGAGGAGGGCTGTGCCGCGAGGGACCATTGGGCGACCCCCGAAAACATGGGGTAATAAGGTAGGCTGGCAAAGATTTCAGCTTCGCCAGCCAACCCCAAGGAGGTCACCCAAATGGTTACCAAGCGAAAACAGCATAGCTCCAAAAACCCCGCCAAACAAGGCCGCGGCGCGACGGCTCCGCAGCCCAATAAAATCGGGGCTTCCACGCCCTATCACTTCCGCGGCAAGAATCTGACTCCCTACGGCGGCCTGCTGCCGGTCGCCACCCTGCTCGAAAAACTCGGCTTCCAAGAGCTGCTGGAACAAACCCTCAGCGTCAAACGAATCACCCGTGTGATGAGCCTCTACCAGTTTGTGCTGGCCCTCGTGCTGGGCCTCTATGTCGGCTTTGCGCGGCTCAACCAACTCCGCTTCATCGCGCGCGACCCCATCCTGACCGGCATCTTGCAAGTGACGCGGCTGCCGCCGCAATCCACGCTGTGGCGCTTTCTGGCCTCGCTGCATCTCAACGTGGCGCGGCAGATCCTGTCGATGCAGCGCCAACTGCGCGAACGAGCCTGGGCGGCGGCCAACGTGCGGTTGACCACGGTGACGCTGGACACCGACACCACCGTGCACACCCTCTACGGCCAGCAGATGGGCGGGCGCAAGAGCTACAACCCCAAGAACAAGGGCAAGCGCAGCTACCAGCCGATACTGACCTTCCTGGCCGAGACGCGCGAATACCTGATGGGCGGGTTGCACAATGGCGACCGGCCCACGGGCAAAGAGATCGCGGCGCACCTCGAAAGTGCTTTCCAGGCTTTGCCGGCCAGTGTGAAGCGGATCTTGGCGCGGGCCGATTCCGGCTTTTATTGCTGGGAAGCGGTGGCAGCCTACGAACAAGCGCATTGTCAGTTCGTCATCGTGGCGCGCAAGACTAGGCGACTGGTCGAGCAGTTGCAGCAAGCGGAATGGAAGCCCTCGCCCCACAGCGACGCTGCGGCGGAGTGCGAATTCCTCTACCAGCCGCAAGGCTGGGGCAGGGCCTGCCGCTTTGTCGCGCTGCGTTATGAAAAGGAGCCGGAAACCGACGAGGTCGAGCAATATCAGTTGTTTGCAACCAGCGCTTACACCTACCGCGTGTTCGTCACCAACCTCACCGAGCCGATCGCGGCGGTGGCGTGGTTTTACAACCAGCGGGCTGGGGCGGAGAACCTCATCAAAGAAGCCAACAACGACGCCGGGCTGGCGGCCCATCCTTCGCGCCGCTTTGACATGAACCGCAATCACTTTCAGTTGGTCATGCTGGCCTACAACCTCAACTGCTGGCTGCTGCTGTTCCAGCGCGAAGCCGACGCCACCCCGGAGAAGCTGCGCCACACCACCCTGGCGACGGCGCGGCTGCGCTTTCTGTTCGTGGCGGCCAAGATCTGGCGGCATGCCGGCAGAACGGGCATCAGCTACAGCGATCAGTACCAGGAGCAGGGCCTGTTCGAGCGGCTGATGCGGCGGCTGCGGGCGATGGCGCCGCCGGGATCGAGCTGCGCGCCGGTGGTGGAGGGTGCGCTGCGTTGAGGGGCGCTGCGCATAGAATTTTATGCACGGGCCGCAAGCTACTGGGAACATGCCGTTTGCGAGCCCGCTTTTGCCCGCCCGGAATTGGGAGGCGGCTCAAACCGGGAAGGAAACAGCAGAAAAGACGACTTGCTAAATCACTGAGTTGACACGACTGCCGCTACCGCCACAACTCCATCGGCGATGGCTACGCCGAACCTGTGCATAATTCAGGTGTAACTAGGTTCCAACGGGTCGTCTGTCGGACCGCTGACAGGGAATTTCGTCCCAGTCTGGCGTGTGACGGAGCTTTCTACGTAGGTCGTTGAACCTACTATGCATGATTCTGTCAGGGCCGACCGTGCTGACAGACGTGCGCCACACTGCTGTGCGGCCGTGGAAGTAGACCGCGGCTGAAAGCGGTCCGCAGCGGGATCCTTCAACTTTCCTCTCTTTCGTCTCTCCAGGGCCACGGCCTTTACTCGGAGAGGCGGTTGGCAGATCGGAGAAAGGAGAAAGATGATGAAACGGGTACTCATACTGATAGCTTTCCAGGCATGTTTCCTCTTAGGACAGACCAGAGTTGAACTTTCAAAGCAAGTCAAGGGCTCCCTTCCAGCCGACAAAGGTGGGACCGGCGTAACCTCTTGTGGCGAAAACGAAGGCCTGCTGTGGCAATCGGGGACTTTTCTTTGTTCGCCGCTTGCTAGCGTTCCGCATGCTGCGTCACACCAGCACGGCGGCACGGACGAGGTCGCAACGGGCACGCCGGGAGACAACGCCATCCCTAAGGCCGGTCCGACCGGCACTTTGGCAGACGGCTGGCTCCCTACCGTGGGCCCCTCGAAAATCGACCTTACAGATACCTATCCCTGGACAGGGACTCATACCTTCACGGACTTTCAAGACAAGGGGAGTCAGGTCTTCAACGTGAAAGCGTATGGAGCTGTGGGTAACGGTGCAACCGACGACCAGGCTGCAATACAAACTGCCATCGACGCCGCCAAGACGGCTGGCGGCGGAAAGGTCTTTTTCCCCCAGGGCACCTATCTCCTAACGGCAACACACGTATCGGTCCCTGAAACGCATTTGATACTTTCCAATGCAGACAACGTAGAGCTGTCTGGCGTGGGTACCGGATCAGTTTTGAAGGCTAACACAGCCGACAAGGATATTATCCGTTTGATCAACGGAACCAACGATAACCGGATCTTGGACTTGGCCCTCCGGCGGGTAACATGCAGCTTGACAAACGCCATCACCACTGGTGCGACGTCATTTGATGTAACTTGTCCGATCAGTGAACCAGCCACGCCTTTTCAAGCACGTATTACGGACCTCTCCGCGGCGTCGAACATAGAGTTTGTCAGCGTAACAAACGTTACTGGTGGTACCTGGACGGTGATGCGTGTCCAGAATGGACCTGCGAACCGTGCCTTTGATGCTGGTGATGAAGTTCAAATTGCGGTCGCCGGCGCGAGGTCGCGCGGCAAATGGCATACACATTGTGCAACCTGGCGGCGCAGTGGATCATTTGTGGCTGGAGAATCTAGACATCAGCCACCAATGGAACGGGATCTACGCCTCGAACTCTCGTCCCAAGGCCATCATGTCTAACATCATAGTTACCGTTGGGGCGAACGACGGCATCAACTTGGAAATGAACAATGACGAGATTCTGGACAACCTCCAACTTAACAGGAACGCCCGTACGGGATTGAGGATAGGTGGCAATGCTACTGTTGCCTGCGAAGGCGGAGTATATGTAAACAACGTCACGGCGTTCGGCAACTTCCTTTGGGGGATCAACATCGAGGGGGATTCCTCTCAGATGGGGTATTTAGTTGACTCCAGTAGCCACAATATGTTGTGGTTGGGGGCATGAAGGAGGACTACCCCCGAAACCTCGTCGAGTTGGAAGCTCGATTCTCGACCGAGGAGGCGTGCCGGGAGTACCTGCTGAAGCTGCGCTGGCCGGAGGGGTTCGTGTGCCCGCGCTGTGGGATCCAGTCCTCATGGGCCAGCAAACGCAATCTGCTGCTCTGCGCCGACTGCGGTTACCAGGCCTCGGTGACGGCGGGCACGATTTTCCAGGACACCCGCAAGCCCTTGACGTTGTGGTTCCGGGCGGCTTGGTGGGTGACAACGCAAAAAGGCGGGGCCAGCGCGCTGGAGTTGCAGCGGGTCTTGGGTTTGGGTAGCTATGTAACCGCCTGGACCTGGCTGCACAAGTTCCGCCGCGCCATGGTGCGCCCCGGTCGCAATCGGCTGGTCGGCCGGGTGGAGGTGGACGAAACGTATGTGGGCGGAGTCGAAGAGGGCGTCCGAGGTCGCGAAATGGTTGGCAAAGCGTTAGTTGCGGTTGCTGCCGAGGAGGATGGGCGCGGTATGGGTCGCATCCGGCTCCGTCGGATCGCGGATGCCTCAGCGGCGAGCTTGGAAGCCTTTGTCGAAGAAGCTATCCAACCTGGCAGCCTCGTGCACACCGACGGCTGGGAAGGCTATGCGGGATTGGAGAACAAAGGATACCGCCATGAAGTCACCGTGCTGCGCGGGAAGCGGCAATCGGCGAGTAAGCTGCTGCCGAGAGTCCATCGTGTCGCCTCTCTGCTAAAGCGCTGGCTGTTGGGGACCCACCAGGGGGCTGTCAGTCACGAGTATTTGGACTACTACCTGGACGAGTTCACGTTCCGCTTCAACCGGCGGACCTCACGGTCGCGCGGCAAACTTTTCTATCGCCTCCTCCAGCAGGCGGTCGCCGCCGACCCTGCTCCCTATAAGACAATGGTCGAGGCCACCAGGGCCGGCACCCCCACCCCCAAGATGTAGTGGCTACTGGAGTCAACTAAATACCCCATCCTCTCAGATCTGTTTTGCCAGTAAGTTCATAGGAATGTAGTTCCGCGGACAGTAACGGATAAGCGTTTTGCGGGGGCTGTTTGGCATCCAAACAAGAATGCTGAAGCAATTGAGTGTCCTTTCACAAATGGTACACGTTCACCAGAGGCAGGAATTCGATCCGGTGACATCAGGGCTGTAAAACCTGAAATGGGGTATTTAGTTGACTCCAGTAGCCACAATATGTTGTGGTTGGGGGCATGAAGGAGGACTACCCCCGAAACCTCGTCGAGTTGGAAGCTCGATTCTCGACCGAGGAGGCGTGCCGGGAGTACCTGCTTTCGCAGCACCAATAGCTGCACAGAGCCCTCCGTGAGGCTATACTGTTGGTCACCTGGGCGGAGGATAGGGCGACGCTGGGAAGCAACCCGACACTGCCGACCCAGGGGCCGGGATGGGCCGAGGCAGGACTGGATATTACTCGCCCTTCCCTTCCCAGGCGTAAAACCCAGATGCGCCCATGCTGGCCCTGAGGAGGATAAATCCTGGGGTTGCAGGGGCCAAGCCCCCGAGGCCGGCAACCGCGCGGCCACCCACTAAGAACCCGGAAGCCCCATATTGTGTACGCACTCGCGCATAGTCCGCATACTCTCATACTTGACAGCCTAGTGAGGAGCTCGAGCTAAAATGAAAGGCGTTGAAATCCCTCGGCAACGTCGTTCGTGGGCTTGGTAGCTGACCGCGAGCCTTGCTGATGGCTTGCACAGTAGGGCAGCTGGCATCAATTGCGGAGGTTCGAGTATTGGACCGGACCCAAGAAACTCGCTCCCCAGCGAACCACTCATGTGCCGCATGGTGCGCCCCGGTCGCAATCGGCTGGTCGGCCGGGTGGAGGTGGACGAAACGTAACTTCCGCCGTCAAGCCGCCGCGCCCGATAGGGACCGCTGAATAGAAAGTCAAACGCTGTCACCTGATCAAACTAGAGAAGGCCGGGAGGGGGAGGGTTCACTGGATGTTCTCAGAAAGATGGGTATTCACTTGACTCAGGTATTTTGAAATGGCCCCTAGGAGGTACCCCCGTGGTTGTCCGTAGCGCGTGTTCTCGGTGCCTCCGACCAGCGACTTGTAGCTGGCTGGCCGGTTGGACGGCGACGGCGCTGCTGAACCAGGCGGTAGAAGAGCTTGCCTCGGCTTCTGGACTTGCGGCGGTTGACGGCGGAAGGTGAATTCGTCGAGGTAGTAGTCGAGATGCTCGTGGCTGACGGCGGGAAGCCTTGATGCGTACCCAGTATCCAACGCTTCAGTAACGACACCACGCGATGCACGCGGGGGAGCAGTTGAGAGGCTCGTGCCGGTTGCCCGTCCAGGTAGCTCACGCTCGTGGCGATAGCCGTCGCTTTCGAGTGGCTCGTATCCCAGCCAGCCGTCCGTGTGGACCACGCTGCGTTGAAATCGGGTTCGACCGACTCGCCGACGAAGGCCATCAAGCTGTCCCCAGAGGCGTTCGGAATCGTGCGCATCCGAACTCGTCCGATGCCGGCGCCATCTTCCTCGGCCGCTACTACAATCAGCGCTTTCGCGTCGGTTTGGCGGCCCCGCACGCCCTCCTCCAGGGCTCCTAAGTAAGTCTCGTCAACCTCAACGCGCCCGCTGAGGCGATCACGTCCGGGCCGCACCATAGCGCGCCGAAGCTTGTGCAACCAAGTCCAGGCCGTCTTGTAGCTGCCCAGGCCCAACACCCGCTGCAATCCCAATGCACTCGCCCCGTTCTTCTGGCTGGTGAGCCACCACATTGCTCGAAACCAACTCTGGAGCGGCTTGCGGGTGTCTTGAAAGATTGTGCCTGCTGTCGCCGAAGCTTGATGCCCGCAGCTTGCACACTGCAGCAGCACCGTGCGCACCGCCCAGGTTTTGTCATGCCCGCATCGCGGACAACGAAAACCCTCCGGCCAGCGGAGTTGGCACAGATACTCCCGACAGGCCTGCTCGCTAGCGAAACGCGCCTCGAACTCGGCCAAATTCCGGGGATAATCTTCCAGGGGCCGCCCAAGATCCTACATCTTGGGGTCACCTGAGTCAAGTAAATACCCATCGCACTCGCGCAAATACTCTTACTTGTCGCCTAGTGAGGAGCTGAGCTAAGTGTGGGCTCTTGAAATCCCTGCACCCTATTAGGTTTAAATGGGGGTATTTAGTGATGACTCCAGTAGCCACAATATGTTGTGGTTGGGGGCAATGAAGGAGGACTACCCCCGAAACCTCGTCGAGTTGGAAGCTCGATTCTCGACCGAGGAGGCGTGCCGGGCTGTACCTGCTGAAGCTGCGCTGGCCGGAGGGGTTCGTGTGCCCGAAAGCTGTGGGATCCAGTCCTCATGGGCCAGCAAACGCAATCTGCTGCTCTGCGCCGACTGCGGTTACCAGGCCTCGGTGACGGCGGGCACGATTTTCCAGGACACCCGCAAGCCCTTGACGTTGTGGTTCCGGGCGGCTTGGTGGGTGACAACGCAAAAAGGTGGGGGCTCCAGCGCGCTGGAGCTTGCAGCGGGTCTTGGGTTTGGGTAGCTATGTAACTCGCCTGGACCTGGCTGCACAAGTGGCCGCCGCGCCATGGTGCGTATCCCAGTCAGCAATCGTGCTGGACCACGCTGCCGGGTTCGACCGACTCGCCGACGAAGGCCATCAAGCTATCCCCAGAGGCGTTCGGAATCGTGCGCATCCGAACTCGTCCGATGCCGGCGCCATCTTCCTCGGCCGCTACTACAATCAGCGCTTTCGCGTCGGTTTGGCGGCCCCGCACGCCCTCCTCCAGGGCTCCTAAGTAAGTCTCGTCAACCTCAACGCGCCCGCTGAGGCGATCACGTCCGGGCCGCACCATAGCGCGCCGAAGCTTGTGCAACCAAGTCCAGGCCGTCTTGTAGCTGAGGCCCAAACCCGCTGCAATCCCAATGCACTCGCCCCGTTCTTCTGGCTGGTGAGCCACCACATTGCTCGAAACCAACTCTGGAGCGGCTTGCGGGTGTCTGGAAAGATTGTGCCTGCTGTCGCCGAAGGATGCCCGCAGCTTGCACACTGCAGCAGCACCGTGCGCACCGCCCAGGTTTTGTCATGCCCGCATCGCGGACAACGAAAACCCTCCGGCCAGCGGAGTTGACACAGATACTCCCGACAGGCCTCTCGCTAGCGAAACGCGCCTCGGCTCGGCCAAATTCCGGGGATAATCTTCCATCGCCCAAGATCCTACATCTTGGGGTCACCTGAGTCAAGTAAATACCCATCCTCAGAAAATCTTGAGTCGTCGTGGGGGAGAAGTGTGGTGCTCTTATGCACCCTATTAGGTTTAAATGGGGTATTTAGTTGACTCCAGTAGCCACAATATGTTGTGGTTGGGGGCATGAAGGAGGACTACCCCCGAAACCTCGTCGAGTTGGAAGCTCGATTCTCGACCGAGGAGGCGTGCCGGGAGTACCTGCTGAAGCTGCGCTGGCCGGAGGGGTTCGTGTGCCCGCGCTGTGGGATCCAGTCCTCATGGGCCAGCAAACGCAATCTGCTGCTCTGCGCCGACTGCGGTTACCAGGCCTCGGTGACGGCGGGCACGATTTTCCAGGACACCCGCAAGCCCTTGACGTTGTGGTTCCGGGCGGCTTGGTGGGTGACAACGCAAAAAGGCGGGGCCAGCGCGCTGGAGTTGCAGCGGGTCTTGGGTTTGGGTAGCTATGTAACCGCCTGGACCTGGCTGCACAAGTTCCGCCGCGCCATGGTGCGCCCCGGTCGCAATCGGCTGGTCGGCCGGGTGGAGGTGGACGAAACGTATGTGGGCGGAGTCGAAGAGGGCGTCCGAGGTCGCGAAATGGTTGGCAAAGCGTTAGTTGCGGTTGCTGCCGAGGAGGATGGGCGCGGTATGGGTCGCATCCGGCTCCGTCGGATCGCGGATGCCTCAGCGGCGAGCTTGGAAGCCTTTGTCGAAGAAGCTATCCAACCTGGCAGCCTCGTGCACACCGACGGCTGGGAAGGCTATGCGGGATTGGAGAACAAAGGATACCGCCATGAAGTCACCGTGCTGCGCGGGAAGCGGCAATCGGCGAGTAAGCTGCTGCCGAGAGTCCATCGTGTCGCCTCTCTGCTAAAGCGCTGGCTGTTGGGGACCCACCAGGGGGCTGTCAGTCACGAGTATTTGGACTACTACCTGGACGAGTTCACGTTCCGCTTCAACCGGCGGACCTCACGGTCGCGCGGCAAACTTTTCTATCGCCTCCTCCAGCAGGCGGTCGCCGCCGACCCTGCTCCCTATAAGACAATGGTCGAGGCCACCAGGGCCGGCACCCCCACCCCCAAGATGTAGTGGCTACTGGAGTCAACTAAATACCCCATTAGGTTTATTTGCTTGCTCAAGATGTAGTGGAAGAGGGGAGCTTGCTGATTTCGAGGGCGGGCTGAAGAATCACAACCTGATCATCATTGTGGTCGACGCGCTACGCGCGGATCATCTGGGCTGCTACGGATACGCTCGAAATACTTCTCCATTCCTTGACGATCTGGCCAACGAGAGTATTGTCTTCGAAAAGGCACTCGCAAACTCGTCCTACACGCGGGAATCGATTTCATGCCTCTTTTCCGGACGCTTGCCGTCCAGCAGCGGTAGCTACGGCTACGGAGCGGTGCCCGCAGATCCAAATAAGAATCTCGGCGAACTATTTCGTAGGGCTGGGTACAAGACAGGCTTCCTCAGCACTACGGTCGTGCTCACAGATCGCGCCTTCACCGCTGGTTTCGATCACGTTGATCATTTGGTTACGGAATGGTCCGCCAGTGGCATGAGCTCACGACTTTCGGAGAAGGCACTTGAGTTCGTTCAAGAAACGGAAGGGCGAAAGTTCATGCTGTACCTTCATTATCTCGATCCCCATGCTCCTTATGACCCTCCGGAAGCACTGTACCTACGATATGCCGATGCCATCTTTCCCCATCGAACTTCGCTCTATGGCGTCGTCCGCAAGAGGCTTCCGCAGCTAATAGCAGATGGCTTTGGGCCGGGCGATCCGCGGTTTGAGGATGATGGGGTATTTAGTTGACTCCAGTAGCCACAATATGTTGTGGTTGGGGGCATGAAGGAGGACTACCCCCGAAACCTCGTCGAGTTGGAAGCTCGATTCTCGACCGAGGAGGCGTGCCGGGAGTACCTGCTGAAGCTGCGCTGGCCGGAGGGGTTCGTGTGCCCGCGCTGTGGGATCCAGTCCTCATGGGCCAGCAAACGCAATCTGCTGCTCTGCGCCGACTGCGGTTACCAGGCCTCGGTGACGGCGGGCACGATTTTCCAGGACACCCGCAAGCCCTTGACGTTGTGGTTCCGGGCGGCTTGGTGGGTGACAACGCAAAAAGGCGGGGCCAGCGCGCTGGAGTTGCAGCGGGTCTTGGGTTTGGGTAGCTATGTAACCGCCTGGACCTGGCTGCACAAGTTCCGCCGCGCCATGGTGCGCCCCGGTCGCAATCGGCTGGTCGGCCGGGTGGAGGTGGACGAAACGTATGTGGGCGGAGTCGAAGAGGGCGTCCGAGGTCGCGAAATGGTTGGCAAAGCGTTAGTTGCGGTTGCTGCCGAGGAGGATGGGCGCGGTATGGGTCGCATCCGGCTCCGTCGGATCGCGGATGCCTCAGCGGCGAGCTTGGAAGCCTTTGTCGAAGATGGGGTATTTAGTTGACTCCAGTAGCCACAATATGTTGTGGTTGGGGGCATGAAGGAGGACTACCCCCGAAACCTCGTCGAGTTGGAAGCTCGATTCTCGACCGAGGAGGCGTGCCGGGAGTACCTGCTGAAGCTGCGCTGGCCGGAGGGGTTCGTGTGCCCGCGCTGTGGGATCCAGTCCTCATGGGCCAGCAAACGCAATCTGCTGCTCTGCGCCGACTGCGGTTACCAGGCCTCGGTGACGGCGGGCACGATTTTCCAGGACACCCGCAAGCCCTTGACGTTGTGGTTCCGGGCGGCTTGGTGGGTGACAACGCAAAAAGGCGGGGCCAGCGCGCTGGAGTTGCAGCGGGTCTTGGGTTTGGGTAGCTATGTAACCGCCTGGACCTGGCTGCACAAGTTCCGCCGCGCCATGGTGCGCCCCGGTCGCAATCGGCTGGTCGGCCGGGTGGAGGTGGACGAAACGTATGTGGGCGGAGTCGAAGAGGGCGTCCGAGGTCGCGAAATGGTTGGCAAAGCGTTAGTTGCGGTTGCTGCCGAGGAGGATGGGCGCGGTATGGGTCGCATCCGGCTCCGTCGGATCGCGGATGCCTCAGCGGCGAGCTTGGAAGCCTTTGTCGAAGAAGGTATTTAGTTGACTCCAGTAGCCACAATATGTTGTGGTTGGGGGCATGAAGGAGGACTACCCCCGAAACCTCGTCGAGTTGCTAAAGCTCGTTCTCGACCGAGGAGGCGTGCCGGGAGTACCTGCTGAAGCTGCGCTGGCCGGAGGGGTTCGTGTGCCCGCGCTGTGGGATCCAGTCCTCATGGGCCAGCAAACGCAATCTGCTGCTCTGCGCCGACTGCGGTTACCAGGCCTCGGTGACGGCGGGCACGATTTTCCAGGACACCCGCAAGCCCTTGACGTTGTGGTTCCGGGCGGCTTGGTGGGTGACAACGCAAAAAGGCGGGGCCAGCGCGCTGGAGTTGCAGCGGGTCTTGGGTTTGGGTAGCTATGTAACCGCCTGGACCTGGCTGCACAAGTTCCGCCGCGCCATGGTGCGCCCCGGTCGCAATCGGCTGGTCGGCCGGGTGGAGGTGGACGAAACGTATGTGGGCGGAGTCGAAGAGGGCGTCCGAGGTCGCGAAATGGTTGGCAAAGCGTTAGTTGCGGTTGCTGCCGAGGAGGATGGGCGCGGTATGGGTCGCATCCGGCTCCGTCGGATCGCGGATGCCTCAGCGGCGAGCTTGGAAGCCTTTGTCGAAGAAGCTATCCAACCTGGCAGCCTCGTGCACACCGACGGCTGGGAAGGCTATGCGGGATTGGAGAACAAAGGATACCGCCATGAAGTCACCGTGCTGCGCGGGAAGCGGCAATCGGCGAGTAAGCTGCTGCCGAGAGTCCATCGTGTCGCCTCTCTGCTAAAGCGCTGGCTGTTGGGGACCCACCAGGGGGCTGTCAGTCACGAGTATTTGGACTACTACCTGGACGAGTTCACGTTCCGCTTCAACCGGCGGACCTCACGGTCGCGCGGCAAACTTTTCTATCGCCTCCTCCAGCAGGCGGTCGCCGCCGACCCTGCTCCCTATAAGACAATGGTCGAGGCCACCAGGGCCGGCACCCCCACCCCCAAGATGTAGTGGCTACTGGAGTCAACTAAATACCCCATTGTCGAAGAAGCTATCCAACCTGGCAGCCTCGTGCACACCGACGGCTGGGAAGGCTATGCGGGATTGGAGAACAAAGGATACCGCCATGAAGTCACCGTGCTGCGCGGGAAGCGGCAATCGGCGAGTAAGCTGCTGCCGAGAGTCCATCGTGTCGCCTCTCTGCTAAAGCGCTGGCTGTTGGGGACCCACCAGGGGGCTGTCAGTCACGGGTATTTGGACTACTACCTGGACGAGTTCACGTTCCGCTTCAACCGGCGGACCTCACGGTCGCGCGGCAAACTTTTCTATCGCCTCCTCCAGCAGGCGGTCGCCGCCGACCCTGCTCCCTATAAGACAATGGTCGAGGCCACCAGGGCCGGCACCCCCACCCCCAAGATGTAGTGGCTACTGGAGTCAACTAAATACCCCATTGAGGATGTTCTGCTACGTTATGACGCCGAAATTACTGACGTCGACGGGGGGATCAAGAAGCTGTTCGAAGGGCTGGCACGTCTGCAGGTTCTTGATAACACCCTGGTGATATTAACTGCCGACCACGGAGAAGAATTCCTCGACCATGGTTTTGTCGAGCATGCCTGGACGCTCTACAACGAATCTCTTCATGTACCACTGATTTTCTGGACACGGCACTTATCTGAGCCGCGACGGGAGGAGGCGTGGGTGTCACATGTTGATCTATTGCCCACCTTGCTAGAAATCATGGAAATTTCTTACGATAATCCCAGCTTTGACGGAACCTCACTTTACACTACCGTTGGCAGCTTGACTCAGTTTCGCGCTCCTTCGAAACCGCTGATTGCAGAACTCTTAATTAAACATCGCAATGTCTTGCGCGCCACGATCAAGGATGAATGGAAATACATCGCCGCACAGAGGTGGCTCACTCCGGAAGAGCGGGCGGAACTTTCGCAGGCGGAGAGAGACCTAATCAAAGAAATGTCGGCAGTACCATTCGATGTGTGGGGTCCTGTCGTGCACGAGGAGCTCTACAATCTCGAGGAAGACCCTTTGGAACAGAACAACCTGATCGACGTCAAACCGGAGAAACGGCAGGAACTGAGTCAAGTCCTTGCTGACTATCGGGTCTCCTACAAGAACGGGCTCGGAAAACCGCCACCTCAAGCCAGGCACCCGAGGCTCACCCAAAAGGAGATCGAGCGACTGCGTTCGCTGGGTTACCTGGGAAGAAAGCGGGAAACTGATTCGGGTCCCTAACTCGAACAACTGGAAGAACCGAACAGCACGTTTGTAACCGAGGAGATCGGCTTAGTCATGAAAAGGTCTAAAAGAAAGCTGGATGCTACCGGCTATCTTCTTTTATGGGGTATTTAGTTGACTCCAGTAGCCACAATATGTTGTGGTTGGGGGCATGAAGGAGGACTACCCCCGAAACCTCGTCGAGTTGGAAGCTCGATTCTCGACCGAGGAGGCGTGCCGGGAGTACCTGCTGAAGCTGCGCTGGCCGGAGGGGTTCGTGTGCCCGCGCTGTGGGATCCAGTCCTCATGGGCCAGCAAACGCAATCTGCTGCTCTGCGCCGACTGCGGTTACCAGGCCTCGGTGACGGCGGGCACGATTTTCCAGGACACCCGCAAGCCCTTGACGTTGTGGTTCCGGGCGGCTTGGTGGGTGACAACGCAAAAAGGCGGGGCCAGCGCGCTGGAGTTGCAGCGGGTCTTGGGTTTGGGTAGCTATGTAACCGCCTGGACCTGGCTGCACAAGTTCCGCCGCGCCATGGTGCGCCCCGGTCGCAATCGGCTGGTCGGCCGGGTGGAGGTGGACGAAACGTATGTGGGCGGAGTCGAAGAGGGCGTCCGAGGTCGCGAAATGGTTGGCAAAGCGTTAGTTGCGGTTGCTGCCGAGGAGGATGGGCGCGGTATGGGTCGCATCCGGCTCCGTCGGATCGCGGATGCCTCAGCGGCGAGCTTGGAAGCCTTTGTCGAAGAAGCTATCCAACCTGGCAGCCTCGTGCACACCGACGGCTGGGAAGGCTATGCGGGATTGGAGAACAAAGGATACCGCCATGAAGTCACCGTGCTGCGCGGGAAGCGGCAATCGGCGAGTAAGCTGCTGCCGAGAGTCCATCGTGTCGCCTCTCTGCTAAAGCGCTGGCTGTTGGGGACCCACCAGGGGGCTGTCAGTCACGAGTATTTGGACTACTACCTGGACGAGTTCACGTTCCGCTTCAACCGGCGGACCTCACGGTCGCGCGGCAAACTTTTCTATCGCCTCCTCCAGCAGGCGGTCGCCGCCGACCCTGCTCCCTATAAGACAATGGTCGAGGCCACCAGGGCCGGCACCCCCACCCCCAAGATGTAGTGGCTACTGGAGTCAACTAAATACCCCATCTTCTTTTTATTGCGGTTTGCAGCTTCGCCATCGCACAACCGATCTACTCTCTGCTGTCGCTAAATGCTGATCTTCTTTTCTGGCGCATTTAGCTCGACTCCAGTTAGACCACAATATGTTGTGGTCCTCCTGGGGGCATGAAGGAGGACTACCCCCGAAACCTCGTCGAGTTGGAAGCTCGATTCTCGACCGAGGAGGCGTGCCGGGAGTACCTGCTGAAGCTGCGCTGGCCGGAGGGGTTCGTGTGCCCGCGCTGTGGGATCCAGTCCTCATGGGCCAGCAAACGCAATCTGCTGCTCTGCGCCGACTGCGGTTACCAGGCCTCGGTGACGGCGGGCACGATTTTCCAGGACACCCGCAAGCCCTTGACGTTGTGGTTCCGGGCGGCTTGGTGGGTGACAACGCAAAAAGGCGGGGCCAGCGCGCTGGAGTTGCAGCGGGTCTTGGGTTTGGGTAGCTATGTAACCGCCTGGACCTGGCTGCACAAGTTCCGCCGCGCCATGGTGCGCCCCGGTCGCAATCGGCTGGTCGGCCGGGTGGAGGTGGACGAAACGTATGTGGGCGGAGTCGAAGAGGGCGTCCGAGGTCGCGAAATGGTTGGCAAAGCGTTAGTTGCGGTTGCTGCCGAGGAGGATGGGCGCGGTATGGGTCGCATCCGGCTCCGTCGGATCGCGGATGCCTCAGCGGCGAGCTTGGAAGCCTTTGTCGAAGAAGCTATCCAACCTGGCAGCCTCGTGCACACCGACGGCTGGGAAGGCTATGCGGGATTGGAGAACAAAGGATACCGCCATGAAGTCACCGTGCTGCGCGGGAAGCGGCAATCGGCGAGTAAGCTGCTGCCGAGAGTCCATCGTGTCGCCTCTCTGCTAAAGCGCTGGCTGTTGGGGACCCACCAGGGGGCTGTCAGTCACGAGTATTTGGACTACTACCTGGACGAGTTCACGTTCCGCTTCAACCGGCGGACCTCACGGTCGCGCGGCAAACTTTTCTATCGCCTCCTCCAGCAGGCGGTCGCCGCCGACCCTGCTCCCTATAAGACAATGGTCGAGGCCACCAGGGCCGGCACCCCCACCCCCAAGATGTAGTGGCTACTGGAGTCAACTAAATACCCCATCTTCTTTTTATTGCGGGCAGCTTCGCCATCGCACAACCGATCCTCTCTGCTGTCGGAAAATGCTGAGTTTTGCCTGGCGGATCGCTCGACACCGTTGGACCTAATCGTAGTGGTCCTCGCCTGCTTGGCCTTGGAATTCCCAGCAACACTTGCACTTCCATGAGTTCCTTTTGTCGTTTTTTGGGTGGCGCCGGGCTTTGCCGCGCCATGCATCGTTTTATCCTGGGAGGCCTGCTGTTCGAGGTTTCCTGCCAGTTCTGAATCGAATAGGCGCCACGTCACCGTTGCTGACGATAGGCGCGGCGCATCCTGGGCTTAGGAGTTTCCGTTGCAGTGGCGAGGGTCAGACTGCTGCAAGATTTCCTGGTACTCCTATCGGTGACTGGTATAATCTTTCCGCTCCTCTTTCTGTTTTTCACTCCCGTTTCACAAGATCCTCACCCCACAAAGGAATTACGAACTTGCAGAAATTGACGTTCGGGACGCACCGCCGATCATCCTCGTCGTCTTTGATGAGTTCAGCACTGTTGCTTTGCTGGATGAACGTCAAAAGATCGATTCCGCTCGCTATCCAAACTTCGCGACTTTGGCTCAGAACGGGTTTTGGTTCCGCAGAGCTACCACGGTGCATAACGCCACGACCTATGCGGTGCCAGCGATACTAACGGGGACCTCCCGAAGTGCGCCGCGTTTGCCGACGCTGGAAGACTATCCAAGGAATTTGTTCACCTTGCTGGGAGGTGCATACCGGATGAATGTTCATGGGCAGTCAACCAAACTCTGCCCGGAAGACCTCACCGAAGGAGGCTTTAAGAAGGAGAACTTTCCTGTCCGGATTGGTTTGCTGTTTTCTGACCTTTTTATTGTTTACTCGCATATCATTTATCCAGACGAGCTAAAAAAAGGGCTCCCGCCCGTCTCGCATTCTTGGCGGGGCTTCCTTCCAAGGGAAGGCACGCCGTTTAACGAGGGAGTCCGACCGGGCTATCGCAACTATCGGCAACAGATAGTCGTGGATTTTATTGACAGTATCGAGAAGAGCGAGGTTCCAACCCTTCATTTCCTTCATGCTTCTCTACCGCACCATCACTATGACCTGTTGCCCTCCGGACAATTTTATGCGCCGCGAGGCGTTCTAGATGGCCTAGTCAACAAGAGTCAATGGATGGACGATCAAGTCTTAGTCGATTTAGCGAAGCAGCGGTATTTGCTCCAGGTAGGCTTTGTTGACATGTTGCTGGGGAGGCTGCTTGATCACCTCAAGGCAGAGGGGCTTTACGACCGTTCGTTGCTCATAGTGACGGCGGATCATGGTGTTAGCTTTCGTGCTGGCCAACCCATGAGACATTTTACGGATCAAAATTATCCTGAACTGCTTTCAGTTCCACTATTCATAAAACTTCCTGGACAGCGCAGAGGTGAGGTGAGTTATCGCAGAGGTGAGGTGAGTGATCGTTTGGTAAGTACCATTGATATTATGCCCACGATCGCTAACGTCCTCGGAACGGATATCCCGTGGGACGTTCACGGAACTTCCGTGTTGGCCCGAGAGTTTCCTCGACGCGAGAAGGTGACCATTTATACGCCAAACCAGAAGTTGGAAGACTTTGAATTCAACCTGGCCTCGGTTGTGGCGTTCCCAACACTGGAATCTCAGCTTAGTCTATACGGTTCCCGTTCTCCATTGAATCGGCTGACCATCAACCGGGAACGAGGAAAGCTTTTAGGGGGATTTGTAGAGCAATCAGACATCGAGAGAATGACTGACCTGTCCATAGAGATCGATCAATCCGCCCTCCTAGGTGAGCCTGTCGATCTGTCGTCGATTTTCTTGCCTTTGTATATATCGGGACGTGTGACCGGCAAAGGGCTGAAGCACGAAGAACTAGATCTTGCAGTCGCGGTAAATGGCAAGATTTGGGCAATAACACGCACCACTGGTTCGTTACGCACCACTGGTTCGTTATCGGATTACCAGGAGTTTAGGGTGGTCCTGCCGAAGGAGGCTTTGAATCAGGGACAGAATGACGTTGATATCTACCCGATAGTTCGGGAATCCGATGGGAGCTTTAGACTGCTGGCCGGGCCCGCCGTGACTCCATATCGTATGAGTGTCGGTCAAGATGGGAAACGCAGACTTGTCGCGTCCAATGGGAAACGCATTCCTGTTGTCCCAGGAGCGGTGATTGGTGGCTGGTTGCCCCGCCCCGCTCAGAATTCATTTCTCTTGATAAATGGATGGGCTAGAGAGGAGGGGTCAGGACGCCCTGCATCAGAAGTGCTCATTTTTGCAGACAATGAATTCCAATCCAAGCTCAATGTCAACGTCAAAAGGGGGCCACGTCGCGATGGTTTTGGCGGAGATATACCCGCTTCCAGTGTGTTCGGCAGAGTGATAAGGGCCTTTGCGCTAGTTGACGGTGATCTTGCGTCACGATTACCATCTCGCTATGTGCCAACTTGTGAGAAGGACACAGGAATCAAGCTAGACGGATACGTGTTCTATCAGGGTGCTGAGCTGCTTGAAAGTGAAGAGGACTGTGGTGGCGGTCATGGCTGTCTTGTGTTTCCGAACCAAAAAACAGTGGAGATTGAGACGGACAGCGTGTCTGGCAGCTTGGAATCGGTATGGTATACGGGGGGTTGTGTTGAGGTCGTGGGTTGGGCAGGAGACTTCAAGAGGGCCGCCGCTCCGAAAGCGATTCTTGTGTTTCAAAACGGGGAACTGATCTACACGGGCTATCCTAGAATGGAGCGGCCAGACATAGCGAAAAGATTTGGCAAGGTGGAGGGACTCAGAATCGGCTTTGATTTTCAGATTCCTAGAACAGAGTTCGCGGAGGTGCCCTCGACGGTAGGTGACTGGTCAGCTGATGCTGGTATTCGGCTTAATGGGGTATTTAGTTGACTCCAGTAGCCACAATATGTTGTGGTTGGGGGCATGAAGGAGGACTACCCCCGAAACCTCGTCGAGTTGGAAGCTCGATTCTCGACCGAGGAGGCGTGCCGGGAGTACCTGCTGAAGCTGCGCTGGCCGGAGGGGTTCGTGTGCCCGCGCTGTGGGATCCAGTCCTCATGGGCCAGCAAACGCAATCTGCTGCTCTGCGCCGACTGCGGTTACCAGGCCTCGGTGACGGCGGGCACGATTTTCCAGGACACCCGCAAGCCCTTGACGTTGTGGTTCCGGGCGGCTTGGTGGGTGACAACGCAAAAAGGCGGGGCCAGCGCGCTGGAGTTGCAGCGGGTCTTGGGTTTGGGTAGCTATGTAACCGCCTGGACCTGGCTGCACAAGTTCCGCCGCGCCATGGTGCGCCCCGGTCGCAATCGGCTGGTCGGCCGGGTGGAGGTGGACGAAACGTATGTGGGCGGAGTCGAAGAGGGCGTCCGAGGTCGCGAAATGGTTGGCAAAGCGTTAGTTGCGGTTGCTGCCGAGGAGGATGGGCGCGGTATGGGTCGCATCCGGCTCCGTCGGATCGCGGATGCCTCAGCGGCGAGCTTGGAAGCCTTTGTCGAAGAAGCTATCCAACCTGGCAGCCTCGTGCACACCGACGGCTGGGAAGGCTATGCGGGATTGGAGAACAAAGGATACCGCCATGAAGTCACCGTGCTGCGCGGGAAGCGGCAATCGGCGAGTAAGCTGCTGCCGAGAGTCCATCGTGTCGCCTCTCTGCTAAAGCGCTGGCTGTTGGGGACCCACCAGGGGGCTGTCAGTCACGAGTATTTGGACTACTACCTGGACGAGTTCACGTTCCGCTTCAACCGGCGGACCTCACGGTCGCGCGGCAAACTTTTCTATCGCCTCCTCCAGCAGGCGGTCGCCGCCGACCCTGCTCCCTATAAGACAATGGTCGAGGCCACCAGGGCCGGCACCCCCACCCCCAAGATGTAGTGGCTACTGGAGTCAACTAAATACCCCATTTTCGGCTTTTCGCCGTATCGGAGAAGGGATTCGTCTGGGAGCTAGAGCAGGATAATACGGGGGGCGGTCACGTTCTGGACCGACTGAGTGCGAAGGACATATTGGGGAGGGCTTCATATGCAACGGTCGCGTGGCCTGGACGCCCGAACCGGGCGTATATAGGCGTCAGCAGGAAGGCTTTGTATATGATAGCGCAGAGTCCAGCCAGCGCTTCTGTGACGACCCTGCGGTTTCCGCTTGAGCGTGGCAGGTATCGCATACGGAGTGTGGGAAAACTTACGAAAAGGTGTAACTTCCCAGTGGTTTTGGCCATAAGGCTAGCCGTCCCGGACGGCATGATTGACATCGTGCGGCACCGCTTCCGGCCGGGGGAGGTGAAAGTTTTGGATGAAGTGTTTGAGGTCGACGAGGCAGGTAGGGAAGTAGTGTTCACCACGCACATGGGGGAGGAAGCCAAGAATAACTGGGGAGCCCAGTTGTACCTTACGAACCTGGCGGTAGAAATTTTGAGTCGTCCATAACGGAGAAGTGCAGACGACGGGCTGGCGTGTTCGTTGTAACCTGAATTATGCATTGCGGGGTGCACCTGAGGAGGGCTGAGCCGCAAGGGACCATTGGGGAACGCCCGAAAACATGGGGTAAAAAGGTAGGCTGGCAAAGATTCCAGCTTCACCAGCCAACCCAAAGGAGGTCACCCAAATGGTTACCAAGCGAAAACAGCATAGCTCCCAAAGGGCCGTCAAACAAGGCCCAGCCGTGACGGTCTCGCAGCCCAATAAAATCGGGGCATCCACGCCTTGACAACTTCCGCGGCAGGAAGCCGACTCCCTACGGCGGCTTGCCGCCGGTAGTCGAGAGGGCGTTGATCTGAGAGCCTGGCTATGCGCTATGCATAAAATTTTATGCACTGGCCGCAACGTACTGGAAACACGCCACTTCGGAGCGGGGTTTTGCCGACGCGGATTCTGGGCGGGAGGGGAAACCGGGGACGGAGAAGCCAAAAGACCAGTTGCCGAGCTCCCACCTTACGACGGCCGTCAAGCCGCTACGAACGCAGCCGCACTCGCAAAGCGAATCTGTGCATAATTCAGGTGTAAGGAAGGAAACGCGGCTCGACCGGCGCACCCTGTCAACGTCTGTTTCGTGGCTGACTTGAGCCAGTACTAGGAGATTCTTTTATGTCTGTATCCGACGACACTGTCGTAAATCCAGACCTCCCCGCGGATTTTCAGGGCGAGCTAGCCTATTGGGATCTCGAATTGTCACTCAAGGGTCACTATCCACAAGTAATCCTAATGGGGTATTTAGTTGACTCCAGTAGCCACAATATGTTGTGGTTGGGGGCATGAAGGAGGACTACCCCCGAAACCTCGTCGAGTTGGAAGCTCGATTCTCGACCGAGGAGGCGTGCCGGGAGTACCTGCTGAAGCTGCGCTGGCCGGAGGGGTTCGTGTGCCCGCGCTGTGGGATCCAGTCCTCATGGGCCAGCAAACGCAATCTGCTGCTCTGCGCCGACTGCGGTTACCAGGCCTCGGTGACGGCGGGCACGATTTTCCAGGACACCCGCAAGCCCTTGACGTTGTGGTTCCGGGCGGCTTGGTGGGTGACAACGCAAAAAGGCGGGGCCAGCGCGCTGGAGTTGCAGCGGGTCTTGGGTTTGGGTAGCTATGTAACCGCCTGGACCTGGCTGCACAAGTTCCGCCGCGCCATGGTGCGCCCCGGTCGCAATCGGCTGGTCGGCCGGGTGGAGGTGGACGAAACGTATGTGGGCGGAGTCGAAGAGGGCGTCCGAGGTCGCGAAATGGTTGGCAAAGCGTTAGTTGCGGTTGCTGCCGAGGAGGATGGGCGCGGTATGGGTCGCATCCGGCTCCGTCGGATCGCGGATGCCTCAGCGGCGAGCTTGGAAGCCTTTGTCGAAGAAGCTATCCAACCTGGCAGCCTCGTGCACACCGACGGCTGGGAAGGCTATGCGGGATTGGAGAACAAAGGATACCGCCATGAAGTCACCGTGCTGCGCGGGAAGCGGCAATCGGCGAGTAAGCTGCTGCCGAGAGTCCATCGTGTCGCCTCTCTGCTAAAGCGCTGGCTGTTGGGGACCCACCAGGGGGCTGTCAGTCACGAGTATTTGGACTACTACCTGGACGAGTTCACGTTCCGCTTCAACCGGCGGACCTCACGGTCGCGCGGCAAACTTTTCTATCGCCTCCTCCAGCAGGCGGTCGCCGCCGACCCTGCTCCCTATAAGACAATGGTCGAGGCCACCAGGGCCGGCACCCCCACCCCCAAGATGTAGTGGCTACTGGAGTCAACTAAATACCCCATCTAATCCTAAATCGACTAGATCCGAAAAGAATGGGAGAGGAGTTCCCTGGTTACTTGATGCCGATATTCGAAACCCTGCGGCAAGATTATCGTCCGCCGATCAAGGTGCTGGATGTCGGTTCAGGGCCGTTTTCGATGCTGGCATTAGGAGATGTTCGGAAATACTTTGAACTAACAGCCGTGGATCCGTTAGCAGACAGATACAAGGAGCTTTTGGAGAAATACGGTTACAGCGTGGAATATGGCACCTGAATTATGCACAGATTCGCTTTGCGAGTGCGGCTGCGTTCGTAGCGGCTTGACGGCCGTCGTAAGGTGGGAGCTCGGCAACTGGTCTTTTGGCTTCTCCGTCCCCGGTTTCCCCTCCCGCCCAGAATCCGCGTCGGCAAAACCCCGCTCCGAAGTGGCGTGTTTCCAGTACGTTGCGGCCAGTGCATAAAATTTTATGCATAGCGCATAGCCAGGCTCTCAGATCAACGCCCTCTCGACTACCGGCGGCAAGCCGCCGTAGGGAGTCGGCTTCCTGCCGCGGAAGTTGTCAAGGCGTGGATGCCCCGATTTTATTGGGCTGCGAGACCGTCACGGCTGGGCCTTGTTTGACGGCCCTTTGGGAGCTATGCTGTTTTCGCTTGGTAACCATTTGGGTGACCTCCTTTGGGTTGGCTGGTGAAGCTGGAATCTTTGCCAGCCTACCTTTTTACCCCATGTTTTCGGGCGTTCCCCAATGGTCCCTTGCGGCTCAGCCCTCCTCAGGTGCACCCCGCAATGCATAATTCAGGTGGCATGGCCCGTTGTTTTGGTGAGAGGCTCGTAGCAGCTTTCGGACGCGAAGTCTTCCACCTGGTGTGGATTCATAATGCACTCGATCATACGCAGTGTCCGGATGTCGTCGTCAAGGAGATGGTTCAGGTTCTGAGAACGGGAGGCTATCTCGTCATTCAAAGCTGGAGTAGAGAGGGGACCGCAGAGAGCTATGTGGGGTTGCATCAGCATGACCTTTATGTTCAGCCTGAGGGCCAACTGATGTGTGAGAGTCGATGCGAGCCAGGGAGGAAACCGGGCGAGCCGCATTGTATTACAGAGGGATTACCTATCGAACTCGTCGAACAATCGGAGCCCACGTCGGAAGTTAAGAAGTGGATCAAACTGGTTTACCGTAAGACCGGCCTGCCGAACGCGACCGGCAGCTTTTCCTGAACCGGGCGTGCGTCCAAGGGACGTTCAGCGCGGCCGGCGAGAAGCTTGCTGTGGAGCTGTATCAGCGCCACCTGCCGCTGGGGCAGATCGAGCGCGATTATCTACTCAGTTTTTTTGGATGAAGTGTTTGAGGTCGACGAGGCAGGTAGGGAAGTAGTGTTCACCACGCACATGGGGGAGGAAGCCAAGAATAACTGGAGGCTCCCAGTTGCACTTTAGGAACCTGGCAGTAGAAATTTTGAATCGTCCATAACGTTGGAAGAAGTGCAGACGACGGGCTGGCGCCCTGGGAGGGCCTACCTGGCGTCGGAAGGCCCGACGCTCTTGACCCTGGGAATCAGTTGTGGAGTCGCGGCGGTCGTGATTCTGGCACTGTACATCAATTCATCCGACATTCGGCCCGCCTATCGCAGCCCGTATTTGTTGGTGGCCTGGTGCCCAATCATTCTGGTCTCTTTCGCCCGAGTGGGGTATCCATTTGACTCAGGTAACCCCAACATGTAGTATGCGGGTTCGTGGAGGACTATCCGCGCGATCTGGTCGAGTTCGAGGCGCGATTCGCGACCGAGGAAGCCTGCCGGGACTACCTGTTTCGGCTGCGCTGGCCGGACGGGTTTCGCTGCCCAAGTTGCGGGCACGAACGGGCTTGGCCGGTGCGCAAAGTCTGGTTGCAATGCGCCCGCTGCAGGCGATAGACGCCGGTGACTGCAGCCGGGATGATGGCCGATGAGCGAACTCTTGAAACCTAACGCTCTGTCCCCAGCAGTCTCACCTGCGGCGGACGGGGCGGCAACGCAAGAATCACCGGAGAATCCTGCAGTCCTCGTTGTGGACCTGGACGGCACGCTGGTCCACGGCGACCTTCTTTTTGAGGGTCTGTCCGTGCTGGCCGCTCGAAACCCTTTGTATCTTCTTTTGGCCGTGCTGTGGCTGTTTCGCGGACGTGCAGCGCTGAAAAAGGAAGTCGCCGAACGCGCCCCTCTCGATCCCTCCCTCCTGCCTTATAACCAGCCGCTGCTGGCGTACTTGAATCAAGAGAGACAGCAGGGCCGAAAAATCGCGTTGGCAACCGCCGCCGATCACTCTTACGCAGTCAGCGTCGCGCAACATCTGGGACTATTTAGCGCCGTCATCGCCTCCGACGGCAAAAACAACCGCCGGGGCCGCGCGAAAAGCGAGGCCATCCGCTCCACTCTCGGCGACCATGGGTTTGTTTATGTGGGCAACGACGTCTCCGATCTGGAAGTGTTCGAGCGGGCTGAGCGGGTGGTTCTCGTATCGCCGCCCGCGCGGCTGCGGAGAAAATTCGCCCGCAGCGGGAAGCTGGTCCGCATCTTCCCGCGTTCCCGCAGCCGAGCCGCTGGGCTGGTCCGCGCCCTCCGGCCTCACCAATGGTCGAAGAACCTGCTCGTCTTTCTACCAGCCGTGGCCGGCCATCAGATCGGAAATCCCGAGAAGCTGCTTGCGTTGGGAATCGCCTTCGCTGCGCTGTCGCTGATGGCGTCGGCACTTTACATCCTGAACGACTTGCTCGATCTGGCCGCCGATCGAGGACATCCCACCAAACGGCACCGGCCCCTCGCCGCCGGGAACCTTTCCATACCGCTCGCCGGCGCCTCGAGTCTGCTTTTGATCGCCGTCTCCCTAGCCCTTTCCGCTCTTCTGCCGCGGGGAACTACGCTGCTGCTCTTGTGCTACGCGGCAGTTTCCCTTGTCTACTCACTGCAGCTTAAGAAGATACTGCTGTTGGATGTCTTCGTCCTAGTAGGACTCTACCTGCTGCGCCTGCTCATCGGTCACCAAACCGCGGCAATTGGCTACTCTTTCTGGTTTATGATGTTCTTCGGATTCATATTCACCGGTTTGGCGGTCCTCAAGCGCTTCAACGAAACCCAACTGCAGCAGCAGCCCCGGTCGACCCATCTGCCGGGCCGCGCCTATCGGGTGGAGGATGCCCCGATGTTGGCTATGCTTGGTGTCTCTTGTGGCATCGCCGCGGTCCTGATTCTGGGACTGTATATCAATAGCGAAGAGGTCCGGGTCGTCTACGGCAAGCCCTATTATCTGGTCGTCTGGTGTCCCCTTTTCTTGTTCGCGCTTTTTCGACTGTGGATACTGGCGCAGCGGGGCGAACTGGATTATGATCCGGTCATCCAGCTGGTCAAGGATCCTCTGACCTACATCCTCGGGGCGGTGGGAGCGGTAGCGACTTACTTGGCGGCATGAAGGCGATTTTCACCGGCCTCTTCGATGATTGCCGATGGCCAACGCGACAACACGAGCGGACCTGATGACGCCAGCGACGATTTCGGCTGTGGCGCGCGACTTGTATCAAGATGCGCCTTTTATCGTTCGCTGGTTCCAAATTGGGCGCCCCTACATCTGCCCGTTTGAGGCTCTGCTGCCGCACGTGCCGGAAGGTGCGAGCGTATTGGATGTAGGCGCCGGGGCCGGTCTATTCCTAGCCTTGCTGGCCCGACGGCAGAGGATCACTTCGGGAATCGGCATCGACACAAGTTTAACTGCCGCGGCTGCCGCCACTCGAATGGCAGCCCGTCTCGCACGCTCGGGATGTTCCGCGCCGCTGCGATTCGAGCGTGTGGCTGCGGACGAACCTTGGCCGGAAGGCCCTTTCACAGCGGTCAGCTTAATCGACGTCATGCACCACGTTCCGCCATCACAACAACAACAGGTGTTCCGCCATGCCGCGAGTCGCTTGGCCCCAGGCGGTGTTCTGATTTACAAGGACATCGCGGTGCGCCCGCGCTGGCGTGCCTGGGCCAACCGCCTGCATGATCTTGTGGTTGCGCGCGAGTGGGTGCATCTTGTGCCCGTCTCCCAGGCAGAGGAGTGGGCCGCGGCGGAGAACCTCAACCTCAAGTATGGGGCATACCTGCCGCGCCTGTGGTACGGCCATGAACTCAGGGTCTGGTCGCGCGGCGGACCCAGGCCGTTGGCTGGGAGCCAATCCTCGAGCCAAAGGGCCGACAACGAGAGACCGCGAGACAGGCAGCCCGCGGCTGGCGACACTTAGAGGCTGCGTAGATGTGGCCACTTCTAAAATCAATTCAGAGACTGAGGTGCTCAGAATGAAGGGCCTTCTGCGGTTGACAATGAAGCATCTTCACGCACCGGTATACAACACTCGGATAAGAGAACTGGTGCGACTTACCGTTCCATACTTGAAACCTGGAGATCAAATCCTAGCAGCCCGTGGTAAAAGTACAAAAATACATAAAATACTTTACAATGAAAACATCTTGGTGTATAATTGTTTTATGGCAATGGGACGACGCAACCAGCGGCAGCGCCAGAAAGGGCTGTGGGTCGCCGCCGCGGATCTGCCCCAGACTGCGGCCCACCCGTTTTATCACAGGCTCAACGAGCTGCTCGACGAGCACGGCTTCGACGACTTCGCCGAACAGCGCTGCGAGAAGTTCTACGCGGCGCACATGGGCCGTCCCTCGCTGACGCCCGGCAGCTATTTCCGCTGCCTGCTGATCGGCTACCTCGAAGGCATCGACAGCGAGCGCGGCATCGCTTGGCGCCTGGCCGATTCGATCTCGCTGCGGCGCTTTCTCGCCATCGAGCTCGACGAATCCACGCCCGATCATTCGACGATCTCGCGCAGCCGCCGCCTGATCGACGTCGAAACGCACCGCCAAGTGTTCACCTGGGTGCTGCAATTGCTCGCCCAGCAGGGGCTGTTGAAAGGCGCTACGATTGCGGTCGATGCCACCACGCTGGAGGCCAACGCGGCCTTGCGCTCGATCGTGCGGCGCGACAGCGGCGAGAGCTACGAAGAGTTTCTCAAGGGGCTGGCGGCGGAGTCGGGGATCGAGACGCCGACTCGCGAGCAGCTGGCCAAGCTGGACAAAAAGCGCAAAAACAAAGGGTCCAACAAGGATTGGACGAATCCGCATGACCCCGACGCCAAGATCACAAAAATGAAAGACGGGCGCACGCACTTGGCGCACAAGGCCGAGCACGCCGTGGACCTGGAGACGGGCGCGCTGCTGGCGCTGACCGTGCAAGGCGCCGATCTGGGCGACACGAGCACCGTGTCCGAGACGATTAGCGCGGCCGCGGAGCAAGTCGCCGCGGTCGCCCAAGACCAGCAGGCGAACGAGCAACTGTCTCCCCAAGGGCTGCAAGAAGTGGTGGCCGACAAGGGCTATCACAGCAACGACGTGCTGACGGACCTGACGGCGCTGGAACTGCGTTCTTACATCAATGAACCGGACCGCGGGCGGCGCAACTGGTGCGGCAAGCCTCGGCAGCAACAAGCGGTGTATGGCAACCGGCGACGGATGCGCGGCGAGCGGGGCAAACAACTGTCACGGTTGCGCAGCGAGCGGGTGGAACGCAGTTTTGCTCACTTATATGAGACCGGCCGGATGCGGCGGACGCACTTGCGCGGCCACGAAAATATCTTGAAACGGCTGCTGATTCACGGCGGCGCGTTCAACTTGTCGCTGCTGCTGAGGAAGGAGCTGGGAGCGGGCACGCCGCGCGGGCTGGCGGAAGCGAAAAAGGCCTTCGATTGGCTCTGGGAGGCCGTCAGGCGGCTGTTATCGGCCCGCCGAACGCGGTGGTTTCGGCTGTGGCCGCGCCCGGCGAACGGCTCCTTCCGGCTCGACTCGCCACTCTGCGTCTTCCGGCTCGCTCGCGCCGCCTGAAAACGGCCACATTTACCACGGGCTGCTAGGGCAGATGGAGTTGTTTTACAGCGAAGTTTGTGAACTCCAGCACGACGGGGTGCGCTTGGTGCTGCGGCGCAACCCCCAGCGGGCGGAGCAGTTGGCCGCCTCGCGGAGCGACAAGCAGGCCAGTGTGGAGCGCTTGATGGCCCAGCGCAACCGCTATCTGGAGGAGCATCCACGGGCGCAGCTGGCCTCGGCGAGAAGAAGGTGCGGGCGAAGATAGGGCAACTCCAGGTCGACCGCTGGCTGCGGGTGGAGGCTGAGGGACGAAGACTGCGGCTCGTCGTGGAGCCAGCCACGCTGGAAGAAGTCTCGCGCCTGGACGGCTGTTATGTCATCAAGACCGATCTGGCACATGTGGACCGTAAAGTAACAGAGCCCGGAACGCCAGTGACGGGTCGAAGTGGCGAGTCCCGTGTTCGAAAAACCGGCGAACGTCTATCGTTTGCTAGATGCCCGTTACCAAGAATGGCTCAGCATCTCCGCCGCGTAAGGCCCGCTTTTTCGACTATCCAGAATCGGGTAGTGTTGAAGGGCGATGATAATGTCCCCTTGAGAGGGCGATAGAAATGTCCCCTAATCTAAGGCTCCAGAAAGGAGGAGCCGAGATTGGAGAGGACATGGATGAACGACAAGGAATTGAGACGGGGCGAGGTGCTGGGCCGGGTGAAGCGAGGCGAGTTAAAGCTGAGCGAGGCGGCGCAGGTGCTCGACATCAGTTACCGCCAGAGCAAGCGGATCTGGAAGCGCTACAGCGCGGGAGGGACAAAAGCATTGAAGCACGGCAACGTGGGCCGGGTATCGAACCGGGCCAAGCCAGCGGAAGTTCGCAAGCGAGTGCTGCAACTGGTGCGCGAGAACTACTCCGGCGAACCGCACGAGCGCTTCGGGCCTACTCTGGCGGCCGAGCATTTGCGAAAGGACCACGATCTGCAAGTATCGGTGCGGGCACTGCGGCTCTGGATGCTCGCCGAGGGTCTGTGGAGCCGCCGCCGCAAGCGCCAGCCGCATCGCCAGCGGCGGCAGCGCAAAGCGCACTTCGGGGAGCTGATCCAGGTCGACGGCTCGCACCACCGATGGCTCGAAGATCGCGGCCCGAAAGGTTGCCTGATGAACTTCGTCGACGATGCGAGCGGCCGGGCGCTGTGCCGCTTCTCGAGCGAAGAGACAACTTGGGCGGCGGCCGATCTGCTCGAAGCCTGGGTGCGTCAATACGGCGTTCCGAAGGCGTTGTATTGCGACTGGAAGAACGTCTACAAGCGCCAGCCGACGTCGCGCGAAGCGCTGGAAGGCATCGAGCCCGAGACGCAGTTCGGGCGCATGTGCGCCAAGCTGGGGATCCGCATCATCGCGGCATCGTCGCCGCAAGCCAAGGGCCGCGTGGAGCGGCATCACGGCACCCATCAAGACCGCCTGATCAAGAAGATGCGACTGCAAGGTATCTGCGATTACGAGGCGGCGAACCGCTATCTCGGCGAGCAATATCTGGGGGAACACAACGCCAAATTTGTCTGCGAGCCAGCGGCGGAAGCGGACTTTCATCAGCGCCCGCCCAAGCGTCTGGACTTAAAGTGGGTGTTCTGCTTGGAGGCCGAGCGAGTCGTCTCCAACGATCGGGTGGTCCGTTTCGAGAACCGCTTCTTACAGTTGAAACCGAAGCGCAATCAGGCTCTGGGGGCGGGGGGGAGAGTCACCGTGCAGCAAGCGCGCCAGGGCGAGTTGCAGGTGATCCACGAAGGCCGAGCGGTGGCCTTTGAAGAGATCACGTGGCCCGAGCCGAAGCCGCGCCCCAAGCCGAAACAACAAGCGGCCCGGCAGCGGCCCAAGCCGGCGGCGGACCACCCTTGGCGTAAGTCGCTGCGGTCGAAAAAACGTGCGGCGACGACATAAAAAAGGCAGGGCTATGGAAATGACGGGACGGATGGAAAGCGTGGAAAACCTCAGCGAGCAGCGCAGAGGGTTCGCATCGCAACGACAGGTTTCCCACCCTTCCCACCGTCCCTTGGAAATCGCTGACGCGATTTCCACATTCCCACAGCCCCGACGACGACGATTATCTCTTACGAACTTACAAACAACAAAACGAAGGGGACATTTCTATCGCCCTACCGCCGGGGACATTTCTATCGCCTCTTGACATATCCAGAATCGGGTAGTTGACCCCGCAACAATCTTCTGTTAGGACAAGAGACATGTCCGGCCCCATCGATCCAAAGGCTGTTCTGCCCTACCGCGCGGAGAAATACCGGAGCCGCTATTCCCATGGGCAGTTCTGGGCAAAGGTCCGGCGCTATGCACGGGTGGCAGGGAAGAATGTAGTCGAGACGGCGCTGCAGTTGTACTATGCCGCCGAATCGCCGCGAACACCCGTCGCTGCCAAGAGCGTGATCTACGGGGCCCTGGCGTACTTCATCTCGCCGATCGACATCATTCCCGACTTTCTGCCCGGCGTGGGCTATACGGACGACCTGACCGTCCTGCTGGCCGCCATCGGGATCGTCGCGGCGAACATCTCTCCCGAAATAAAGGAGCAGGCGCGGATGAAGGTCAACGAGTGGTTCACCGACTGACCACGCGGGTCTCAAATCTGGCCACCGCTGAAGGTTTCTAGAATCAACCTGCCAGTTTCTATCTAATGATCAAGATTATTATTTGCTGTAAAGTCAAAACATTTATAGAATCATTACGTACTATGGTGATACAATAAACCCGTAATGGTTGTAAAGGTTAAAAGAGTGGTGTGATGTGGGACAAACCCTGATAGGAGATCAGCTCGGTTCGTTACCAAGAAAACAGCATTAGCGGCGTCCACTACCTCCTCGACTTCCGGAGAGACCATTCATCTGCGCGTCTCGCGTCAAGGGTCATCAGATCGTTGGAAGGCACAACTATCCGGCAGGGCGTTTTCCTTCGCAGCCCGCGCGTGTTGAAGGGGAATTCGCTTTCGGCCCGCATACAGCAACCCCAACAGGTCGATTCCCGAAACCAAGAACGTTTCTTCATTAAACCCCAGCGTGTGATTTTGCTGCCAAGAATAAGCGCGCGCGTTGTTCCGCGGGAAGTCTCTCTGACCTGAGGATCTGATTCCACCCGTTGCTCGCCGAAGCGCTGCTAGCCAGCATTTCTCAGTGCGCCTTTTCGGCGCGGACACCCTGTGGGAGGAAGGAGCCCACCTATGTAGTTGTCGGTAAGCGTGGAAGCTGACGAGCGGCTTGGTCGGGTAATCGGCCTCGCGGAAGCCTCGTGACGAAGTCCGGAGAAAGCCGGGCGAGCAAGCTGGCAGGCCGTAACGCGCAGTAAGCCTGAGCAGGCCTCGAAAGTGAAATCGTGGACGCCGACCCGCCTGAGATACGGGGAGGCCGCACGAGCCGGGAAGCAACCGACACTTGCAGCGGTTCGGTCCGCCGGGGTAGTGGGCACGGCAGGTCAGCCAAGGGAGACCGCAGTGCAGCAAGGGAGGTCCCGGCGGGTGGAGTTCGCAACTCCGCCGTCCTCGCAAGGAGGGCGGGCTCGGCGGGGAGTCGGACAGGGCCATAGTAGCGCGGAAGCCGGGTAACTCCGGTGGAGCCAAGGGCCCTGCCTTGCGGCGCGCTTCGGAGGCAGAGGAGGGTCAGGCGATTGACAGGAGTCTGAAAACGCCGGAAAAGATCCGAAACTTGCAGAAGAAGCTTTATCTCAAAGCGAAGCAGGAGCCGAACTTCCGCTTCTATCAGCTCCCCCTTTTCAGTCGATGACAAGGTCTGGCGCAGCGACATTCTCGAGCATGCCTACCGGCTGGCGAAGGCCAACGGAGGCGTGGCCGGAGTGGACGGCGTAACGTTTCAGCAGATCGAATCCCAAGGCCGTCAGGAGTGGTTGCGAAGCCTGCAAGAGGACTTGCGCTCGAAGAGCTACCGGCCTCAGCCGGTGCGGCGGGTGATGATTTTCAAGCCCGGCGGCGGCGAGCGTCCACTGGGGATTCCGACCATTCGGGACCGTGTGGCGCAGAGCGCCGCCAAGCTGGTGATCGAACCGATCTTCGAGGCGGACTTGGACCCGGAGGCCTATGGCTACCGGCCAAAACGGAGTGCGCACGACGCCATCCGGAGAGTGCACGAACTGCTATGCAAAGGCTACACCGATGTGGTCGATGCCGCTTTATCGAAGTACTTCGACACGATTCCGCACGCCGAGCTGTTGCAGTGCGTGGCGCGGCGCATTTCGGACCGGCAAGTCTTACATGTCATCAAGAGGTGGCTGAAGACGGCGGTCGAAGAGCGGGATGAAAACGGGAAGCGGCGGATGACGGGCGGCAAGAAGAGCCGGCACGGCACCCCACAAGGCGGCGTGATCAGCCCTCTGCTGTCCAATCTGTACATGAACCGTTTTCTGAAGTGCTGGCGGCGGACGGGGAAGGGAAGTGAGTTCCGAGCTGTCATCGTTAACTACGCCGATGACTTCGTGATTCTCAGCCGCGGCAGCGCGGCGGAGGCGCTGAAGTTCACCGCGGCGGTGATGGAGCGGATCGGGCTGACGCTGAACCGCACGAAGACCAAGTTGGTGCAGGCCAAGCAAGAGCGGTTTGACTTTCTGGGTTACACGTTCGGGCCGCACCGTTTCAAGAAGGATGGCCATTGGTATTTGGGGGCTTCTCCGTCGAGGAAGAGCGTGGCACGGCTGAGACGGAAGGTGCATGAGGTGTTGCGTCCGGCTGAAGTGGGGCGCTGGGAGGAGGTCCGAGACCGGCTCAACCGAGTGTTGGTGGGCTGGGCGAATTACTTCTCTTATGGGACCCGGCTGATGGCGTATCGGGCGGTGGACAACCACGTGCATGAGCGAGTGCGAGGATTTTTGCGGAGGCGGAGGAAGGTGTCGTCGCGTGGCGCCCGGCAGTTTAGCGACCAGGTGGTGTTTGGCCAATTAGGCGTGGTACGCCTGCGCCGGATACACCTGGGGCCGCCGCCCGCGACAGCTTGAGGGATGAAGCCGGCCGGAGAGCCGGATGCGGGAAATCCGCACGTCCGGTTCGATGAGCGGGGACGGGAAACGGGACCACGACGCCCCAGGCGTCCAGAGCACCCGCGCCCGTCCTCGACTCTACCCGATTCCGGGAAACGGGGTTGGCGGGGGCGCGGGAGGAGATTTTCATGGTCTTGGGGCGGCAACGCCTCTCAGTGGGGCGGCGGTGAGGCGGAAACGGTCCTGTATGCCGTCAGCGGCGGCGGCCGAGATATTTTTGGTCCGTTTTTGCCCAAACCTCGATTGCCGCCCCTATCGAGCCCTGTCCGCTTCAAGTATTACTTGAACTCGCCGCGCCGTTTTCAGCAGCGCAGTGGCTCTGCCCGTTCCAGATTGTCATACACTTGTTCGAACACTCCCGCCCAGGCGTATCCCGTCGCCAGCGAAATCCACACTTTGCGCGCCGTGATCCGCATCCGCGCCCCGATCTTCAACAAGCGCAGACGGATCGTCCCGGCTTGCGCCCGCGCCATCTTCGTCCCCGCCAACCCCAGCCGCCGCAGCGCTTCGAGAACACAGTATCCAATCGATGAAAAATATAATCGGATCTGATTCGACCGGAATTGGGCCGTCGATGTGCGGTCCGCGAACAACCCCATCTGCTGCTCCTTGATGCGGTTCTCCATCTCTCCCCGGGCGCAGTAGATCGTCTCGTAGAGCTGTTGCGCCGCCGCTTGTTCGGCCCTCAGCGAGGTCACCACGAAGCGCGGGTTTTCGCCCTTCGCCAGATACTCCGCCTTGGCCACCACGCGCCGCCCCCGCGGCCAGCTCGTCCGCGTGCGGTAACGGAAATCCGCGAACACCCGCGACGCCTTGCCGGTCTTGGCGAAACGCCGCCGCGCCAGTTTCATCCGTCTCTTGATGCGGCGCTGCAAACGCTCGTTGCGGGCCAGCCCGAACACATAATCCACGCCGTTGTTCTCGCACCAGCTCATGATCTCGTCGCGGCAAAAACCGCTGTCGGCCCGCAGCAGGATCTCGACTTCGGGCCACGCCCGCCGCAGTTGTTCGACGATGCGCTGGACTTCTTCCAGCGACCCCGCCGAGGCGTCGATGTTGGACGGCCGCAGGCGCGCGCACAGCAGCTGGTCCCCGGCGAAAATGTAGAGCGGCAGGTAGCAATAGTGTCCGTAGTAGCCGTGAAAAAAGCGCCCTTCCTGATGACCGTGCAGCGGGTCGTCGGTGGCGTCGAGATCGAGCACGATGCGCTCGGGCTGGCGCGGCTGCGATTGAATGTAGAGATCGGTCAGCAGACGGTCGGCCGCGGCGGTGTCGAGAACGATCTTCTTGTAACGGCTTTGCTCGTCGGCGTCGGCCGGGGTCCTCTCGAGGCGGTTGAGGGTGCTCTTGCCAGCGCCGGGGTTGCCGCGGTCTTGGGCTCGGCGGCGCTGCTTGCCTTGGAGGTCTTGCTTGCCGCTGAGCAGGGCCAGCAGCGGGTCGGAGCGCAGCTGATCGTGATCGTTGAGATCCTCGTAACCCAGCGCCAGCCCGTAGACGCGCTGCGAGACCAGCTCTCGCACGCTGTGTTCGATTTGCCCGGGTTGGCGATGATCGCGGAAGCAGGCGGCGAACTGCCGCAGGATGCCGCTGCGCTGTTCGGTCTGGCGCAACAGCACGCCGCCGCCGTCGGAGGTGATCGTGCCGCCGTCGAAACGGGCCACCACCTGGCGTCGGCCCTGATTGGCGAAGGTGAAGCTGGGTTGGGTACACTCTGTCATGGCGAAGCTCGCTTTCTTGCTGGCTGAAACATCTTGTGTTCATTATGTTTATGCCACAAAAGGCGGCCATCTGCCAACCCTACGATGAGAAATCCGGGCTAGCCTCAATATTGTTCAGCGCTCTGCCGCGGAGGCGCGCGCATCCGTTTGTTTTCCTGCGCCCCGTCCGCGTCCGGGGCTTCCCTCGCAGGGTCTCGGACCCAAGGTTCCGCTTCGCTCCACCCATGGGCTACGATCCGACGCCGCTTCGCGACTCAAAGGCTCTACAGTAAGTGAACAGTATTGGGGCTAGCCGGGGGCTAGCGGCGCCGTTTGAGCGTGACTTTGGCGTTGATCGTTTCGCCGCCGCGCAGAACTATCACGTCAACTACATCGCCCACTTTGCTGTCCCGTAGCGCGTAAGTAAAGTCGTAGAGGTTCTGGATGGGCTTGTCGCCGAATTGGATCAGAATGTCGCCGCCCTTGAGCCCGGCTTTCGCGGCAGGCGAGCCTGGGGTCACGTCGGCGAATTTGACGCCGGTCTCCACCTCTCCGAAGTCCGGAACCGAGCCGAACCAGGGACCGTAGCCGCCGCCACCCCTGCCCCGCCGCCCGCCGCGGGCCGGGGGAGCGACCTTGGCGAAGGTGGGACGTTCTTCGGCGGCCTGCAGCTCACCTGCAATCTCGGCAACCATGTCGACCAAGCGCGTGGCCGACTCGCCGTCAATCTTGTCCCAGGTATCGGACGGCTTATGGTAGTCGGAATGCAGCCCGGAGAAAAAGAAAAGTACCGGGACATTCTTTGCGACAAACGACGTGTGATCGCTTGAACTGTAGGCTGATTTGGAACGATCGAGCTTGAAGCCGTGGTTCCCATTGACCCGCTTGATCAGCGACTCGAACGTGGAGCCGGTTCCTACGCCGCCGACATAGACCTTATCTTTTTTGATTCGCCCCACCATGTCCATATTCAGCATGGCGGCGGCTTGATCAATCGGGTGCGTGGGGTGATTCACCCAATGCGATGAGCCGAGCAAACCGATCTCTTCCCCTGCGAAGGCCAGGAAGAGAATACCTCGCTGGAGAGTCTCCTGTTGCGCCGAGAACAAACGCGCCAGCTCCATCAATGCGGCGGTCCCGGAGGCATTGTCATCGGCTCCGTGATGAATCTCGCCGATCTTCGAGGGGGCCAGTGAGTTCTGGTCCCCGAGGCCCAGATGGTCATAGTGAGCGCCGATTACGATGTATTCATCAGTCTTCCCCGGCAGATATCCGGCAACGTTGTGAACCGTGGCTTGGCGGCGTTCTATGTCCACGTTGATGGAGACCGTCATCGAATCGGGAAATGAGAATGATTGCGGATGAGGCCCCTGGTTGATTTCAGCCTGGACGCTCTTGAGCGACTTGCCGGCTTCGGTGAACCACTTCTCGGCGACCGCATTCCTGATGTGCCCCATCAGGATTCCGGCGTCGTCAGGGCCGGCAATGCCACCGAACTTGAGTAGGACGTCTTCGTCCTTGTCATCCAGCGTGCCGTTGACGAGCAGCACCGCCTTGGCGCCGCGGTTACGGGCGTTGATGGCCTTGCTGATGAGGTGGGAATGGTGAGTATAGTGCTGGGCCTTGCCGTCGCTTTCGGAAAACCGCGGCGGCTCGTACCGCAACATGAGGACGATCTTGTCCTTTACGTCGAGATGAGTGTAGTCGTCGTAGCCGAACTCGCCGGCCGAGGCCCCGTAGCCGGCGAAGACAAGCGGGCCGCTTGCCGAACCCGCCGATGAGAAGTTGACCGGGAGATAGTCCTCGCCCAGCTTCAGGCCGTGCTCTGAGCCGCCCGTCCGGACGACCAAGCGATTATTCGATCCCATGCGCGCGCCGGTGGTGACCGTGAAAGGCTGCAGATACGAGTGGCCGCCGGCGCCCGGTTGCAAGCCGGCGCGTTTGAATTGGCCGGCGATGTAGGCGGCGGCCCGTTCCAGTCCGGGCGTCCCGGCTGCTCTGCCTTTTAGTTCAGGCGAAGCCAGAAACTTAATGTGCTCGATGTAGCGGGCTTCGTCGGCTTTTTGGCCGAGCCTGGCGGGAGCGGCAATCGCCGCTATAGAGCAAAAAGCCAGCGCCAGCCGGCCAACAACGAGCCGCGGGTATGAAAGTCGGGTTAATATTCGCACGCGGATTTATTGGAGGCCAGGCAGTTCCGGGGCAATGGCGCAGCTGCAGTCATCACCGGCATTGTTTGCGATCTTCTGATACGCAATCTCGTTGTCCACGATCTGCCTCAGTTGCGCCCACTTGGGGGCGCCGGTTTTCCGGCCGTTGATGAATATCGTGGGAGTCGAGCTCACGCCGACCTGATAGGCTTCTTTCATTGATTCCTTGACTTTTTCTTCGGTCTTCCCGCCGTCGAAGCACTCACCTACTTTGGCCGAGTCAAGCTGAGTGCCGGCCAGAAAAGCGCTGAACTTGTCTTTGAAGTTCTCCGGCGTGACACTTTTTTGGTTTTCGAAAACCCAATCGAAGTACTGCCAGTAGGTTTCGGGGTCGGCTTCGTGGATGCACTGTCCGGCTATGGCCGCCGGCTCCGCCCACTTGTGCTTCGCCAAAGGGAAATCCCGGTAGTAGACACGCACCTCTTCCGGGTATTGCTTCAGGAGTTGAGTGCGGAGCATTTTGGCTTCTTTCGCGCAGAACGGGCACTGAAAATCGCTGTAGACGACCATCCGCACCGGCGCCCCTTCGGTTCCAAAGCCGGGCGCGCCCATGGCGTCGATCTTTTCATAGTTCTCGATGAAAGGATTCTTGTCGATCTCGAAGCGGCTGCCGTCGAGAATGTGTTTGCCGTCCTTGCTCACGAAAAGCATCTTGTTTTGAGCGGCCATCTTGAAGGAGGCCCTGATCTCGATCTGGAGCAGGCCGTCAATCGGAGTTGGGCTGGGATCGCCGATTTCAACCTTGACCTCGGGCCGCCACATGTAGAGATGCCGCAGGTAGATTTCGAGGTCGTCCTTGTCGAGCGCATTGCTGGGAGGCGGGACGACGCTGGCTGCGGGCTGATCCGCCGGTGACAGGCCGAGGTTCAGCGCTTCGGAGCCTGTTTGAGCCGCGGCGGTGGCCGCAATCAGTGCGACGAGAAGAAAAATGCGCCAGGGCATTGGAGCGTTGACAATCATGCTCATATTCTAACCTACGTGCTAAGGACCAAATGGCTGGCTTTGGCCCTCGGTAGCGGGTAGTACGCTAATTCTGAACATTAAGCGCACTACCAATAAGCGCTGTCAAGGCGGCCTTCTGTCTATTTCGGTTAGGCCAGAAGTTTCGCGGGGATCGATTAAAGCCGGAACGGAGCGGCAGTTCAGCGGAGTGTGATCAAGACGGTGACGGCCCGATCTCCTGTCGGGCAACTATGGGGCGCTCAACCTCGGCCACACGCATCGAGTGTGGCTCTGCTCAAACTACGTGCTCGATGTGGAGCGCCCGCAACGCGGTGAATTAGACGGGTGTGCTGGAAACGAAAGCGGCGCGGTAAGCTGGAGGGCGCCGGTCTTACATCTTGTATTGGCCGAGGTCTTCGTCGTTTAAGCTCTCCAGCCATCGCCGCAGTTCCTCGCTATTGGCCTTGTCGCTGACTGCATTGCTGACTTTCGACGACTTAAGCACATCATCATCTACATAGATTGGGCAGTCTAGGCGCAGAGCCACGGCCAGAGCGTCGCTGGGACGCGCGTCAATCGAGATCATCTCACCGTTGTGCTCGATCCAGATCAGCGCGAAAAACGTATCGTCTTTCAACTCGCTGACGACGACCTTGCGGACTCCGGTCGTCATTCCCATCAGGATGTTCTTGATCAGGTCATGCGTCATCGGCCGGGGCGTAGCCACCTTTTCGATTTCTAGCGCAATCGCATTGGCTTCATAAACGCCGACCCAAATGGGCAACACCGATTTACCCTCGGCGTCTTTCAAGATGACGATCGGCATGTTGGTCACAGGGTCCATCATCAACCCTCGGATTTTCATCTCGACTTCCATCGGCTGCCCCCTGTGTACTATTCCCGCTACAATCCTATCCTACTGCAGAATTCTGAAACCGTGAAACCGTGGTGGGGCTACTTGAGAAACGAACTCGCCCACCAGCGAGTTCGGTCCCGACGCGGTCACTCGCACGCGGCAATAGGAACCGCGCAAATCAGCGCCATCGGACTCCCTGGCCTCGCTGGAGAAATTCAACACCCGGTTTTGGGTGGTCCGTCCGATCCACTGGTTCGACCTTTCGCGCCAGCCCTCGACGAGAACTTCCTCTTCCCGGCCGATCAGTTGCGCGTTCTTTCTGATCTGAATCCGCCGCTGTCTTTCCTGCAGAGTCATCAGCCGCCGCGACTTTTCTTCCTCGGGAACCGGGTCGTCATAGTCGGCGGCCGCGGTGTTTGCACGCGGCGAGTACTTGAAGGAAAAGACCGAGTCGTACTGGACTTCGTCCAGTAGCGAGAGCGTTTGCGCGAAATCCTGTTCGGTCTCGCCCGGAAATCCGACGATGATGTCGGTGCTCAAAGCGATTTCACGCCCGGCCTGCTTCAGGTTGTCGATCCGCGCCAGGTAGTCTTCCCGGCTGTAGAGTCGCTCCATGCGGGCCAGCACACGGCTAGAGCCTGACTGCACCGGCAGGTGGACGTGGTTGCAAAGAACAGGGTTCTCCTCGATGGCCCTGACGATGTCGACCGCGAAATCGCGTGGGTGGGAGGTCGTGAAGCGAACCCGGCGTATTCCCGGAACGCGTCCCACCGCGGCTAGCATTTGAGCAAAGTTCCATCCGGCGCTCGAGGGGTCGCGGTAGCTATTGACGTTCTGGCCCAGCAATTGAATCTCGGTGTAACCGTTCGATGCCAGTTGCCGCGCCTCGGCGAGCACGCTTTCACTAGTGCGGCTGCGCTCCGGGCCGCGAGTAAACGGCACAACGCAATAAGCGCAATGCTTGTCGCATCCTTCGATGATCGTAATGTAGGCCCGGTGGGGGTTGTCGCGCCGCGTCAGGGGAGTCTCGAAGGTCTCATCGGTGTCGAGGCCGAGCCCGGTGACTCGCTTTTCACCGGCTTCGAGACGGTCAATGAGGCTGGAGAGGATGTTATAGCTTGCCGAGCCGCATACCAAGCTGACATGCGGGGCTTGCTCGAAGATCTCTTCTCCTTTGTGCTGGGCTACGCAGCCAAGTACTCCAAAGGTTTTCCCCCGGGCTTTGAGCTTCTTGAAATTCGCCAGCCGCGAGAAAACTTTCTGCTCGGCCTTGTCGCGGATGCTGCAGGTGTTATAGAGAACGAAGCCGGCGTGCTCGGCCGCCTCGACTTCCGTGTAGCCCTTGGAAACCAGAGTGCCGCGAACCTTTTCGCTGTCATGCACGTTCATCTGACAGCCAAAGGTTTCAATGTAGAAAGTCTTCTGGTCCACGAATCCCCTCTATTTTCACCAGTATACCAGCCATCTGAGATTCGCCCAGAGAGAAGCACCCCGCTGTGCAGCTGGCAATCCGGCCGGCGGCTGAAATCGGGCCCGGGACCCAAGACCCCTCGACCCATCCGCGAATGCCCCGGTTTGTCGCCCTGATCTCTCGGCGCCAGGTTGCCGGTTCATCGCCGGGTTGCCGGTTCATGTCCCGGGTCGCCGGGCCGCTAGCTGGATTCGCAACCCAACTCGTGGAACTCAAGAAAGGGCTATCGTGCCGGACGGTCCATGCTGTGTCGCCGCCGGCTTGAACGATAAGAACCAAGAGGATATCCGTTATGACATGCAGCACCAACAGACGCCGCTCGTCGCGCCAGATGTGCTCTGACTTTGTCAAAGTATCTTTCGCGGACCAGAACGGCCGCACGGTTTCCGACACCGGACTGCTCGAAGACGTCAGCCGGCGGGGGCTGAATATCAGTTTGAACATCCCTCTGCCGGAGGGCCAAGACATCCAACTGCAAATCGATGGCTTTTCGGGGAAAGCGCGGGTCCGCTACTGCGACATCGGCGATTACGGCTATCTCATTGGGCTGGAGTTCGACGATCGCTACGAGTGGGACCCCCAAAAATGGGCGCCGCGCCATCTGCTCGCAGTTCCCGCCGAAGATTCTTAGCGGAGATTCCGGGCGGGCCGGCCGCTGGTGTTCGGAAGAGCCGCTACGTGTTCTGGCCGGCCGCGCCGCGCCAGGGCCGCATGCCGCGCAGCAAGCGTCCGATCGCGGCGCCGATCACCGCGCCTGCCAGGGGTATTCCCAGATGGCCGAGAGCCACATGCGGGGCGTTGTTCATGCCGCATCCAAAGTGCAGCACGACAACGCCGACGAGTCCGGCCAGCAGCCCCGCGCCAGCGCCCACAACGCCTAGCGACAGAACTGCTCCGCGCCGCAGAAGCATCACGACGAGTCCAGCCGCCGGCAAGGAAAACAGGAAACCGTGGCGGAAGCATTTCCAACTGCCAGAGAGGATGTTGCGGCTGAAGTCCCAAGGGAACAAGACGGACGCCGCGAGAAACAGAGGCGCCAGCAACAAAAGAAAGAGTCTGGGCGGCGTGAGCACCCTTTTCCCGCCTGGCGCCATTTCGCGGCTCAGCGTGAAGGCAACAAGAAAAGCGGCCGCCCCGATCACTCCCAGCATGCCCGCGAATTCCATATTCCCCTTGGCGTCGGCGCCCCTTCGACCGGAGATCCCGACAAAGCCGGCTGAAATCAGGCCGAAGATCAACAGGAACCCCAGTGTCAGCAAGCGTGTGCTGGGCAGGGGTTTGACGGGCTCCAGGGACTGCTGCACAGTGCGAGTGATTCGCGAGCGAAGCTCCGGCGCCAACTCGGCCGTTTCCGGGCCGGTCAGGAAATCCCGAAGCGCTTTACAAGACGGACACTGCTCGAGGTGCTGGCGCACGCGGGCTGGCTGGCCGGCAATTGCCGCACGAAACGCCAAAGGCCGATCTCCGGCGTCACCGCCGGCGTTGAAGCCCGGCCGGCGGAGTCGCTTACTTGATCGAGCGCCGATTCGCGAGTCTCGATCCGCCGCCGCCGCCGGTAGGCGTCGATACGCGTGTGCCGGGCAATCGCAAAGATCCAGGGAAGGACGGGCGTTCCTGGGCGGTAGGAGTGCCTGGCACGGTGAAGCCGAAGCCAGCAATCCTGCAGCATGTCCTCGGCAAACGCCCGCGTATAGAGCGGGCCGGCAAAAGAACGCAGCAACATCGGAGATAGTCGCTCATGGGGTATTTAGTTGACTCCAGTAGCCACTACATCTTGGGGGTGGGGGTGCCGGCCCTGGTGGCCTCGACCATTGTCTTATAGGGAGCAGGGTCGGCGGCGACCGCCTGCTGGAGGAGGCGATAGAAAAGTTTGCCGCGCGACCGTGAGGTCCGCCGGTTGAAGCGGAACGTGAACTCGTCCAGGTAGTAGTCCAAATACTCGTGACTGACAGCCCCCTGGTGGGTCCCCAACAGCCAGCGCTTTAGCAGAGAGGCGACACGATGGACTCTCGGCAGCAGCTTACTCGCCGATTGCCGCTTCCCGCGCAGCACGGTGACTTCATGGCGGTATCCTTTGTTCTCCAATCCCGCATAGCCTTCCCAGCCGTCGGTGTGCACGAGGCTGCCAGGTTGGATAGCTTCTTCGACAAAGGCTTCCAAGCTCGCCGCTGAGGCATCCGCGATCCGACGGAGCCGGATGCGACCCATACCGCGCCCATCCTCCTCGGCAGCAACCGCAACTAACGCTTTGCCAACCATTTCGCGACCTCGGACGCCCTCTTCGACTCCGCCCACATACGTTTCGTCCACCTCCACCCGGCCGACCAGCCGATTGCGACCGGGGCGCACCATGGCGCGGCGGAACTTGTGCAGCCAGGTCCAGGCGGTTACATAGCTACCCAAACCCAAGACCCGCTGCAACTCCAGCGCGCTGGCCCCGCCTTTTTGCGTTGTCACCCACCAAGCCGCCCGGAACCACAACGTCAAGGGCTTGCGGGTGTCCTGGAAAATCGTGCCCGCCGTCACCGAGGCCTGGTAACCGCAGTCGGCGCAGAGCAGCAGATTGCGTTTGCTGGCCCATGAGGACTGGATCCCACAGCGCGGGCACACGAACCCCTCCGGCCAGCGCAGCTTCAGCAGGTACTCCCGGCACGCCTCCTCGGTCGAGAATCGAGCTTCCAACTCGACGAGGTTTCGGGGGTAGTCCTCCTTCATGCCCCCAACCACAACATATTGTGGCTACTGGAGTCAACTAAATACCCCATAGTCGCTCTACCAACTGATTCGCGGCGTCGCGATCGGCGTTCTGATAGCTCAGCATCAGCTCTTGGAGCTGGTCCGCATCCTTCGCGGCAGGTGCGGCAGCCGCACTACCGGGGGCATCCACAGTTTTCTCCGCCTTCACTCCGCACCAGGGCGGCGCAGGCGCAACCGCGCAACTAGCTGCCACATCCAGTTCATTCGTGCCGCTTTGCGACAAGGTTACGACCTGCTCTGCCCGGAGCTTCGATGCGCTTTTGCTGAAGACGTATGTGGAGAAAAACGGCCGTCCGGTGGCCTTCTACACCGACCGCGCCAGCCTGTTTGTCAACACGCCCAAAAACAGCGCCGGCGAGGACCCCAAAACCCTGCCACCCACCCAGATCGGGCGGGCGCTCGAGGAGCTGGGAATCGAATCGATCGCGGCCTATTCGCCGCAGGCCAAAGCGGCCAGCACGATCGAGCAAGCCAACACCTATCTGGAGAGCGAATTCCTGCCCTGGTGGAACGCCACGTTGCGGGTCACCCCGGCCCATCCCGACGAGGCTCACCGGGAGCTGGGACCCGAGCACAACCTGGACTCGGCGCTGAGCCACGTCGTGACCCGTCGGGTCGCCAACGACTACACGATTCGCTTCGAGGGAAAGCACTATCAAATCGATCGCAAGGCGATTGTGCCTGGTCTGCGGGGCGGCCAGGTGCGGCTGGAAAGCCGTCTGGACGGCAACCTGGCGGCACGCTTCGGCCAGCACGATCTGGCGCTGCGGCGGTGCCTGAGGCGGTCGCAGTCCGAGGATGCCAAAAAGCAAGCCGCTGCCACGCCGGCCGAGAAGGCTCCTCGTCAAGCTGCTCGCCGCAAGGGCAGCGACTGGATGGAGGGCTTCGATCTGAAGAAGAGCCCGTCGGTGTGGCAGGCGGCGCGAGCTTCCGGCACCCGTCGGGACGAGGCCCCCAGCCGATGCGCTGAGCTAGCGGCCGCTGCCCAGCCAAAACTTCATTGGGTGCGCCGGGCAAACGGCGCCCGGCGATCGTCGCGTTGTCTCAGCCCAAGGCCTCAGCTCCGAGACTTCACCAAAGCAATCCTGTTTGCAAACACAGCAGCGGCTGGGAGCGGGCCGCATGGGAAGGCAGCACTCACACCGAACGTGACAGCCAACGGGTGCGCGCTTCCCACAGTGAAGGCGGGGGCCAGGCCGCAACTCCCCGCGCAGCAGGGCGGGATCGGAGAGTGCAGCAACACAAAACCCTCTGACGGGGAGGCCAGAGGGCCGTGTCGATCAGCCGATTGCTTCGGAGCCAGCCCCGTCGCCTCGGCCTTGGGCATGGAGAGTCGGCGCGACCCGGCCCTCCACAGCCAACACTTTACCATCGCCTCTCTCGCCACCCGGCCCAGACCGGACATTTCTACTTGGCAGCGAATAGGACATTTCTACTTGGCGTTGACATTTTCCGCGCTCACGGATATTATCTATTCCGATGAACTGTTAAACTGATACCCACTACATCAGATGACCGGCAGCGTTTGCAGGCCGAACCACCTCAGACGCCTAGTAATCAGACGCCTAGTAAGGAGTAAAGTCATGACCAATCGAAGCGCACTCGTGATCGTCCTCGCCGCCGCTGTGCTGGCGCCCGCCGCTCTCGCCGACGATGGCCCCAAGACGTCCTGGGGTGATCCCGACTTGCGAGGCACCTGGGATTTCCGCTCCATCACGCCGTTCCAGCGGCCGGCGGAATTCAAGGACAAGGAGTTTCTCACGCCCGAAGAGGTGGCCAAGTTTGAGGAAACGCGCTGGGAGGGCAACAGCCGGAAAGATCTAGAGGTGCGCGTCCCCTTGGCGAGCCCGGACGAGCTCGGAGCACAGGCCATTTTGGAGAGCGGGGTTGGACGAGCGGACGATAGCCGGCGCGGGCCCCTGGTCACGGGCCAGGCCGACCTGGACGTCGGCTACAACTGGATCTTCGTGGATAACGGCAAGAAGATGAATAGCACGATGAGGTCGTCGCTCATCGTCGATCCCCCGGACGGCCGCCTCCCCGCGCTGACCGAGGACGCCAAGCGCCGCGCGGACGAGCGCACTGTCCGTTACGGTCAAGTCCCCGCGGGGCCGGAGGAGCGCGATCCGCGCGAGCGCTGCATCATAGGATTCAACGCCGGGCCTCCGATGAATCCCAGCGCCTACAACAATATGGCGGAGATCTTCCAGACGAAAGACCACGTCGCGATCCTGGTCGAGATGATCAACGACCATCGCATCATCCCTCTTGACGGCCGTGACCATGTGCCGCAAGACATCCGCCTGTGGAAGGGGGATTCACGCGGCCGCTGGGACGGGAATACGCTGGTCGTGCGGACCAAAAACTACACCGATCAGACGAACTTCCGGGGCACCGGCAAGAACATGATCCTCGAGGAGCGTTTCACCCGAAAAGAAGTCGGCAAGCTAATTTACGAGTACACAGTGAATGATCCGGAGTCGTACGAGAAACCGTGGTCGGTGGAAGTGGAGATGAAGTTGACCGAGGACCCGCTGCTGGAGTTCGGCTGTCACGAGGGAAACCGCTCTATGACCCTCTTGCTCCGTGGCGCCCGGGTTCGGGAGCAGACCGGCGCGGTCTCGGACGACTGGCTCGGGGCTCGCCAGGGCGGAGCGAAGGCGGTCAAGGCCGCGGAAAAGCGGCTAAAAGAACGGCGGAAGAAGGAGAAGGCGCAGAACGAGCAGTGAAGCTCAGCGACGCTGCGGCTCTCTGGGGTCGCTACCATCGGGCGGCGCACCCGTTCCAGAAGATCCCATGAACAGCTTGCGCCCATCGGAAAAAGTGATGTCGCGCCCGCTGCCCTTGCAGCTCGGGTCGCACAGCTGGTCCTTATTCTGGTAGCCGCGTACCACCACTTCGGCGCCGGGCGCCAGCAGCGTCTTGGTAAAGGGGTGCGCGACATAGAAGTGAGTATTTCAGCAGGCTCTTTATTGTGGCCAATATCCTTGCGTATGTGTTACGCTAGGAACAGGAGGTCACTTCCATGCCTGATTCCCTCGAGCAACTGCAGCAACAGCGTACCGACATCGTCCGCCAGATCGGCGAGCTGGGCGATCTGCGCCCCGGTTCGATCACCAGCACCTCGGGGCGTTGCGGCAAACCAAGCTGCCGCTGCCATCGCCCCGGTCAACCGGGGCACGGTCCCCATACCCGCCTCACCTATAAGGCCGGTCGTAAGACCGTCACCGAGTCGCTGCCGACTCCGGCCGCGCTGGGCAAAGCCGAGCGCGAAGTGGCCGAGTTCCGCAAGTTCCAGCAACTGAGCCGCGAGTTCGTGGAGCTCAATACCCGCATCTGCAAACAGCGGCCGCTGCAGCTTGAGGCGCAGACCCCCCAGGAAAAAAAACGGCCGCCGCCATCCAGCAAGAGGTCGCGCGCGAACTAGACCAGCTATTGCGCGTGCTGTTCAGCGGGCGGCGCAAGACAGGCCACTGGGATCTGGAAGCCGTCGAGATGGCGGTGCGCTCGGCGATGCACCAAGCTGGCGCCGCCGCCCTCTCCGAACTGCTGCAATGGGCAGCCCCAGCGGCCGGCCAGCGGAGCCTTCCCTGTTGTTGCGGCCACCAAGCTCACTACCGGGAACTGCGCTCCAAGTCGGTTCTCACCGCCCTGGGCAGGGTGCATATATCGCGCCCCTACTACCTGTGCGGGCACTGTCACAGCGGCCAATTTCCGGCCGACGCTGAACTCGACATCGCCCAAACGGAATGCTCTCCTGGGGTACGCCGTATGCAGGCGATGGTGGGCCAGGAGGCTCCCTTCGATCACGGGCGCCGGCAGCTGGAACTGCTGGCGGGTCTGGAAGTGACCGCCAAGGCGGTGGAGCGGACGGCGGAGGGGATTGGAGAGGATATCGCGGCGCGGGAGCAGAGCGAGATCCAGCGGGCGATGCAGTTGGAGCTGCCGCTGGTGGTGGGGGAACCCGTTCCGATCCTGTACATCGAAATGGATGGGACCGGAATTCCGGTGGTGCGCAAAGAGACGGTGGGCCGAGCGGGCAAAAGGAAGGGAGAGGCGGCCCACACCCGCGAAGCTAAGTTGGGCTGCGTGTTCACTCAAACGAAGTGGGACGAAGAGGGCTACCCCATCCGCGATCCGGACTCGACCAGCTACAGCGGCGCCATTGAGACCGCCGACGAGTTTGGCAAACGCATGTATGTGGAGGCTTGGAAGCGGGGCTGGAGCCGGGCACGCAAGAAGGTCGTGCTGGGAGATGGCGCCGAATGGATCTGGAACATTGCCCAGCAGCAGTTTCCCGGCGCCATTCAGATCGTCGACCTCTATCACGCCCGCCAGCACTTGTGGGACCTGGCACGCCAGCTTCATCCCCACGACAAGGCCCAGCAACGGTGTTGGATCACGATCCATCAGGACCACCTCGACCAGGGGCGGATGGAAGAGTTAGTGTGCTCGCTGCGGTCGGTCGAATGCTCGAGTCCCCAACTCGCGGAAGAGTTCCGCGACGAAGCCAAATACTTTGAAAAGAATGCCAAGCGGATGCGCTACCCAGAGTTTCGGCGCCAGCATCTGTTTGTCGGCTCGGGAGTGATCGAGGCCGGCTGCAAGAGTGTCATCGGCTCTCGCCTGAAACGGTCGGGCATGTTCTGGACCGTCCGCGGAGCCAACGCGATTCTGGCCCTTCGTTGCTGCCACCACAACGGCCGCTTCGAGGACTATTGGGAGGCCCGAGCGGCTTGAGCTCCACTTTCATGTCGCACACCCCTTGGTGAACCCTCTCCTCAGAAGAGTATTGGGGGTGCCCGCCTCGAGTTCCCAGACCTGGGTCTTGCCGTCCTCGAGCTCGGCCGTCACGTGCACCCAGGCGTGCGGATTGATCCAGTCGATCTTGAGCACCTTACCCGTTATCTGAATCGGCAGGTTGGCGTCGAACTCGGCGGAGAATGCGTGGTGGGCATAGGCGTAAGTCGCAGCCGCGAGGAAGGCGCCCAGCAGCGTGAAGCTAGTGAATCGACGTATCATCTCGACCTCGTCGAAAACCCACGGTCCGAACCGAGAAGGGAGTCCCTCGGAGCCGCGACCGTTAGGGAGCGGTCTGCGCAAGCAGAGTTTGGGGCTTCTTAGTTCCGGCTCGGCCGCGTGAGGGAGCGGTCTGCGCGTCTGTCGACAGACCGCTTGCTGACGCGCGCGGCTCCAGCTCACGGAGTCTTTGATCCCTGTGGGCGGGCCCGCAGGGCCATGAAGACTCCCCCCATCAAGCGCCCACGCTTATAGCTCATCCGCCTAGTTTGCCGCTGCTGCCCTATCCAGGTTTGCTCTCGAAATGATGTACTGACGGACAAGCTCGGTGTCCTCCTCATCGAGCTCATCCGCGAAGTTGTCCATCCCGAACTCCTGCAGCAGGCTGTCGCGGACGATGCCCTGAAAGGCGTCGTGGATCGCGGGCGCCATCATGCGCAGGTCGGCGTTGCGGTAACCCCCGTGCCTCGTAGCCGTGGCACGATCTGCAGAACTGCTGGAGTGCGTTACTGACTCTCGCTAACGGCATGCGTCCTGTGGAATGCAGTGCATCTCAGCGAAGTTTACAAACAACTTCGATCGGAGCACCCGCTTTTGCGATCAGACCGCGCAGTTGATATAATCGGTGACGATGAAAACGACGCTGCTGTTGACGGCACTTCTGTGCACCACTGCAATCTGGGCGCAGACAAAGAGCGCCTTGCAGCAGGACCCCAGCGGATGGGTCGATCTGTTGCCCCAGCAGGACTTCAAAGGCTGGAAGCGAGTCGGGATTCCTCCCACCGAACCTCTCTCGGCCGAAACGCAATGGCGCGTCGACTCTGCAACCAAAACCCTGATCTGCAGCGGCAAGGGCGGTCACGAGTGGCTGCGAAGCGACCGAGAGTTATCCAACTTCATCCTCCACGTCGAATGGCGGTTCACGCCACTGCCGGGCACGCCACGATACAACAGTGGCATCGGGGTCAGGCTGTCGCGCTACGGCGAAATCTGGCACCAGGCGCAGACCGGCGAATCTGGCGCTTTCTTGTTCGGCAGGACGATAGTGGACGGAGGCCTCAAGTTTGTGAACCTCCGCGAGAAGATGACCCAGAATCGCGTCAAACCGGCCGGTGAGTGGAACACCTTCGAGGTCCGTGCCGAAGCCGGCACGATTGCGCTTTGGGTCAACGGCGCGGAGGTCAGCCGTTTTACAGGATGCGTCATGCTCAAAGGCCACGTCGGTTTTGAAGCCGAAGGGTTCGAAATCACGTTCCGCAACATCAAGCTGAAAGAGCTGCCCTAGCGCTGATCGGGTTGGCTGCGGATTCCGGGGCAAGCCGATCAGCATTCCGACGCGCTGCCGATCACTGATCGGGCGTTTTCGGAATGGTGATCGGGATGGCGGCAGCGGCTTGAGGAGAGCGCCGGCGAGTCCGCTCTCTCCGCAAGGGAGCGAGCGACGCTGGGCAATCGGGCGATGCGATGCCCTCCACTGGTGAGTGGAGGAAACATCGTGCCCCAACCGAGATTGTCCATGCGCAAGACCAAAGAAGTTCTCCGTCTCCATGACGAGCTGGGAAGCAAGGACGCGAGATGGGGAGCCGGCTGACGATCCATCCGACATCGAAACATGGCAGTTGGCTCAATCAGGCCGAGATTGAACTCAGTTTGTATTCCCGCCAGTGTCTGGGCAGTCGGCGTATCCCCGACCCGCAGACGCTCGAGCGGGAGACGCGCTCGTGGAAAGGTCGCGTGAACCGCGCCCAAATGAAGATCAACTGGAAGTTCGACCGCCGGGCTGCACGAAAAAATTTGGCTACTAAAAGAACTCTTTCAGGAAGTCAAAGACCTAGGGTAGCCGAAGCCACGGTTCCGATTCAATGATTGTCGTGCTCGTCTCACATGCGTCTCCGATCCGTGTTCTGCAGACTGTTGAGCGGCCTGTCGGGGCGCTCCAAGCAGCCCCCAGCAACACTTCTCCTACGCTGCGCTGCGGCAACCCGCCACTGCTGCTGTTCCCGAGCTATCGCCTCTACCCTCCGGTACAGGCAACACCGAAAGCCGCCTGAGCATGTCACCGAATAGCCGACGGTTCAGATGCCCCTCGGCCAAAAGCAGCCAATAATACCGAGCATGCTTGACCAGCCGTCCGCCCGTCTTCATCAGCCGGTGCTGCAGACTCGTCAGCGACCAGCTCTTGATTCGCTGCGGCAGGCCATGACGCCGCCAGAGGTTGCTCAATTTATAGGCCAGCACGCTGAGTTGTAGTCGCACTTCATTTGCTCGAAAACGGTGGCACGACAGCCGCGTCCAGTGCGTTGCCTGTTGCCTTCTTTGATCCACTGCTCCGCCGAACCGCGCTTGTTGTAGAACCGCACTAGCGAGCGATAAGCCGCTCAATACCCTTTCTGCTTGTCAACGACGTTGCGCAGTGGCTCGCCGGCGCCGAAGCGGGCGATGTTCTCTTTGTAAAGCTCGATCCTGCGCGGGGTCCCGCCCTCGCCTTGGGTGGCGACGTGCGGCGTGATGACCACGTTCTTGAATTTCCACAAGGGATGCCCTTTGGGCAGCGGCTCTGGGTCGGTGACGTCGACGCCGGCCCCGGCGAGACGCTTGCTATCGAGCGCCTTGACGAGCGCTCCGAGGTTATAAATCTTTCCGCGCGAGAGCGCGATGAAGTAGCTGCCCCGCTTCATGCGCTCAAACTGGCTTGGGCCGTACATCTTCTCGCTTTCCTTCGTATGCGGGACACAAAGGAAAACCACATCGGCTTCCGGAATCACCCGGTCCAGCCGGTCCGGGTAGACCATCCGGTCGAAACTGAGCCGCGGGGGGAACTCCTTCGGATCGACGCCGATCACCGTCATGCCGAACGCCTTCGCGCGCCGCGCCACGTGTGACCCGATGCCGCCGGTGCCGATCACGACCGCGGTCTTGCCTTCAAGCTCGCGCAACTCGAAGTTCTTGCGCTCCCATTGTTCCGTCGGCTTGGTGGCAATGAAGTGGGTGAGGTTGCGGGTCAGCGCTAGCAACATGCCGAAGCCGTGGTCCGCGATTGCCGGCGCCGACAGCATTTTAGCGTTCGTCATGACAATGTCGCTGTTGATAATTTCCGGGACCAGATACGGCTCCACACCCGCGCTGGTGATTTGCAGCCACTTGAGCTTCTTCGCGCTATTGACCACCTCTCTGGAGGGTGCACCGATGATTGCGTCCGCGTCGGCGACTTCCTTCAGAAGGGCCTGGCGGCGCGCCGAATCCGCGGGCGAGTCCGCCACAATGGCGACCACGTCCGCATTGCTATTCGGATTGGTGATGTGGACGAGGTTGACGCTGGGCGGACTGGCGTCTCGCAGCTCAGAGACCATATCCTCCGACATACCCATCACAACGATTTTCTTTGTCTGCGCGAACAGAGTTGACGCAGCCAACAAAGCTACCAAGACAAGCCTTCTCATGAGCTATCTCCGATCCAATGGGTGTCTATCCCAAGGTTTCCATTTTGGCATCCCGCCACAAACAGAATAGCCGAGCCACGGCCGCAGTGCAACACTCCTCGCACTGCTTTCAGGTTCGATCCTCCTTTTTTCGCCGACCGGGGCTTCGAGTCGGGTCCGGTCAAGGCGTTCCGGCAATCCCAGCGGCCCCCCTTTGCCGACACCACTCCGACCCTGTCTCTCGGCAACTCCCCGCTCCGGCTGCTCCGCGCTCGCCGCACTACCCTCCCGGCTACGAAGAGTTCCGGGACCGCGAACAGGACTAAGCCCCACGAAAACGAACTACATAGCGCTCGTTCGCGGATACCTGGAGGTAAATCTTAGTGTTGTATCGCAGGCGACCCAGCAGGAAGAGCTACGCCGGACGAGAGAGCTAGCTGGGAGACTGTGAAAGAATTACGGGGCTCCACCGAGGGCCTTCGGCTCAAGCCTCACGGAATCAACACGCCGCATCGGCTCCTAGCGGACTTGTCCGTAGGCCCGGTGCGCCGACAGACCGCTATCTTGGATCGTGGCAATAGTTGCATTGGAGCGAGCCGCCCCTCGCCCGGTGACAGTCCATGCAGGCGGCCATCGAAATATCTCGCTCTTTCCCAAGGACATCACGCTCTTCGACAGGACCGTGGCAATCCTGGCACCGCGCTCCCACCTTTTCGGTGTGAACGCGGTGATTGAAGAAAACATAGTCGGCAATGAGGTAGACGGGTTTCCAGGGTACCTCGCCGTCCTCCTTGTGGAACCGGGCGAGCTTCTGAATCAGGGGGCTGTCGGTCTTTATGGCGATATGACATGCCATACACTTCTCGGTGCCGACGGTCTCAGCGAAATCCCCTGGGTCGGGGGTGGGATGGCACTCGGCGCACTTCAGCCCATTGCTGATATGCAGGCGGTGACTAAACGGAATCGGCTGCTCGGGAGCTTCGGGCAGCCGCTTGAGTACGGGCAGTTGTTGAGCGGAGGCGGCGGACGACAAGCTTGCCAGCGCAATTGCCAACCACTTTCGCATCACGATCTTCCCGGCACTTCTTGTCTCCGCGCTCGTCGTCTTCCTTATGATAAGGTCATCCGACGAGCCGCTACCAGACGCCGCCGCAGACCTTAGTCTTTCCCACGAGAGCGCCCCTTGTGCTGTGCTACGTGCCAGTCCGCGAGGTTGCATGATCCTAAAAACGGCAGTTACTAGAGGGCATCCGTGACATAAGAGGGGGCGCCGACGACTCTTCCGTCGAGGAACCGGCGCAAAATCCAGTTCAGGATCAGTCGCTAGCGTTGAGCTCGGGTCGACTGCTCCGCAGTTGCTCGCACCCATTGCAGAAACGCGCTGGCCCTCTGCAAAGCCGCTTTCATCAGCCGCGCCCGCGCGTGCAAGCGGGTGATCGTTACCGTGGTTTGGTGGCCATGGCGCGTCCGCCGGGCAATGCCGTGCAGCAACAGCGTCCGCGTCGTGATCGCCTCGCCGTGTTTGTCGGGGATCGCCAGGCGTGTAAACAGCGTCCACCAGTTGTACACCGACGCCGCGATGCGCGCCAGCGCCTGACAACGCAGCAAGTCCTGGGTCGTAAACCTGCCCAACTCCACTGGTTCTTCAATTCGTCAAAGTTGTTCTCCGCGTCCGCCCGGTCGCGGTAGTGCTACGCGATCGCCGCCACGTCCTCGTCGAGTGAACTCACCAGCACGGCATACTACTCATAGAGCACACCGTGGTCGACCACCTCCGCCCATCCCAGCGAAAGCTGCTTCGGCGCCGGTTTGTTACTATTAGCTATCTGAACCACGGTACAATCTCCCTGTCGATGATTGGCCAAACCATGTCGCACTGCCGCATCGTCGAAAAACTCGGCGAAGGCGGGATGGGCGAGGTAACAAGATCCGCGACAGCAAACTGAAGCCGCCAACCTCAGAAGCCATGGTATTATCCGACCGAGCCGCTTCAAATGACTAGACGAGACTTTCTCGCTTCGGTCCCCCTGCTCGTCTTTAGGTCGGGACTCTGTACGTAGCCCGATTGATGCCGCCCGGCGTGGAAACCCTGCCCCGGACTTGCAAAATCTCGATGTCTCTCGCACTGTTGTTATCTCTCGCACTGCTGTCGGCAGGCGCCGGCCGAGCGCAAGGCCCCGGCATCGCTTACAAGAGCGGTCAGCTCAAACGAGTGCGCGCCCAGCGCATCTCCGAACCGCTGAAGTTCGACGGCGTCGTCGACGAGCCTTTCTGGGAGGAGATCGACCCGGCCACCGGTTTCGTACAGCAGAACCCCGACGAGGGGGCCGCAGCCACCGAGCAGACCGAAGTTCGCATCGCTTTCGATGACAAATACCTCTACTTCGGCGTGATCTGCTTCGACTCCCAGCCCCAAAACATTGTCATGACGCAGAACCGGCGGGACGCCCGGCTTGACGATACCGATTCGATCCAGATCCTGCTGGATACCTTCGACGACAATCAGAGCGGGTTCGTCTTCGGGACGACCCCCACGGGCATCGAGTACGACGGACAGTTGTCCAAGGCCGGTCAGTCACGCGGGGGAGTGGGCGCGCCGGCGCGCGCGGGAGGCGTGGGAGGCTCAGGAAGCTCGCAACGAGGAGGCGCGGCCGCCTTCAACCTCAATTGGGACGGCGTTTGGAAGGTCCGATCGCAGATCACCCAGCGGGGCTGGGAGAGCGAGATCATAATCCCCTTCAGGACGTTGCGCTACCGGCCCGGCCTGGACGGGGTGTGGGGCCTCAACGTCAGCCGTAACCTGCGGCGCCGCAACGAACTGAGTTTTTGGTCACCGGTTTCGCGAGCTTTTCGGTTCAGTCAGGTCGAGCTGGCCGGCGCTCTCTACGGGCTGGAGACCACGACCCAGCGCAACCTGAAGCTGCTGCCCTACGTGCTGGGCGGCTTTTCCCAAAATTACGAGCGCCTCGAGGACCAAAGCAAAGCCGAGCACAACGTTGGATTGGACTTGAAATACAGCCTCACCCCTGGATTGACGCTCGACGCAACCTTCAATACGGACTTCGCCCAAGTCGAAGTAGACGACGAGCAGGTCAACCTGACGCGGTTCGATCTTTTCTTCCCGGAAAAACGGTCGTTTTTCCTCGAGAACTCCGGCATCTTCGAGTTTGGAACTCCCCGCACCGTAGAGCTGTTTTTTACCCGAAGAATTGGAATCGATGAGAACCGCAACCAGGTTCCGATTGACGCCGGCGGCCGCGTCAGCGGCAAAGTAGGCAGGTATCAATTAGGATTTCTGAACATGCAAACGCGCGAGCAGGAAGGCTCCTCGCCCGCCAACAACTATGGCGTCGCCCGGGTCAGCCGCGAGTTTTCGAACCGCACGACGGTCGGAGGGATCTTCGTTTCCCGCCGCGCGACTACGGATTTCGAGGACGCGCCCAAGTCCAACACAGCCTACGGCCTCGACGCCAACATCGGGATCGGGCAATACGGCAACTGGTTCAACTACGTCGCCCAGACGAATACGCCCGGGCTCGAAGGCAGCGACCACGCCTACTCCTCGACCTTCGCCTACAACGCCACCAACCACCAGATCGACCTCGGATATCTGGAAGTCGGCCGCAACTTCAATCCCGAGGTCGGGTTCGTGCGCCGGGTCGGGTATCGCAAGCCGAACTTCGGTTACCGCTATGTTCACTATCCGCAAGGCAGCCGGATTCGCAGCATTTTTCCGCACTTTCAATGGAACAGTTGGTATTCACTCGGCTCCAACGATAAGGAATCGGGCTTTCAGCACTATCACACCGATACGCGCTGGCAGAACGGGGGCAGACTCGGACTCGCCTGGAACCGCAATTTCGAGCGCCTCGACGAGCCGTTTGAGGTACACCCGGGAGTGAAGATCGCGCCGGGCCGCTACTCCTTCAGCGAGCTGATCGCCAACTACGGAACCGATCCGACCGCGACGTTTTTCTTGAGCGGCACCGGGGCCATCGGAGACTTCTTCGACGGGACGATCCGCACGGTGAACTTCAACGGGGGATATCGCTTTAGCCACAATGTCGTTTGGACCGCTTCCTATGTCCGCAACTTCATCAAGCTGGCGGCCGGCGAATTCAATACCGATCTGGTCGGGTTGCGGTTCAACTGGTCGTTCACTCCCAAGAGTTTTCTCCAAACCTTCAGCCAGTACAACAGCAGTACGAGACGGGTTGGACACAACATCCGGTTGGGATTGATGTCGACCTCAAGCACGGGCTTGTTTATCGTATTCAACAACACCAATGCCACGCACGACTACACGGACCCTCACGAGGTGCGGCGGCGGACCGTATCGCGGGCGTTGTTCGTGAAGTTCAACTATCTGCTCGACTATTGATCCTCACAGCAAGGCACGGCAAGCAGAGTCCTATACGGAGCGCCCGACTGCTGGTCCGTGACTTTTTTGACACCCGGCGAACGGGCCGGTAGTGTCGGCGATGCGCAGGGGGACCCGAGACTGCTCGGTGGCGTGGCTTGGCTCGGAGGCGGGTTTGCTCGAACAGCCTGCTGATGCGAGAGCCGCGGCGAGCACGGCCGATGCAACGAGCCTGCGAGCCTCCATTCCACAAACATCATACTTGGAAGGTCACGGGGCAAGCAGGCGTCGACAGGTTCGCCAGAATCGCGGGTTTTGCGTGGGAGGAACCAGCCGTTGGTAACGGCTGGTTTGTTGCCCCACCCCTCGCCCCGCAAGGCCGGAGGACCGGCCTTGTGCCGAAGATGGATTATCGGGATGGTTACCCGGGGTTCCGCTTCGCTCCAGCCGCGTGAGTGCTCGCTGGCCTATTCGGCCAGCTCACCCAGACCACTACTGCGGCGCCGCTTCGCGGCTTGGCGATGCGCGGGGAACACTGCTGGATGACGCGGGCAACGGGACGGGGTTGACTTCCCGTTTTCTTGGCTTCCGGAGTTATGGAGGCGGGCGCCCGCGCCGGTTTTCGAGGAGTATTGAGGCTATCCCTGCCGCTTTTGGATCTCGCCTCGCAGATCGAGGTTCTTGATCAGCCGGTGGAGATAGTTGGGGTGCAGACCCAGCAACTTGGCGGCTGCGGTGAAATTGCCCTCCGCCTGCCCCACTGCGTTGAGTATGAGGGGTGCGCGACATAGAAGTGAGTATTTCAGCAGGCTCTTTATTGTGGCCAATATCCTTGCGTATGTGTTACGCTAGGAACAGGAGGTCACTTCCATGCCTGATTCCCTCGAGCAACTGCAGCAACAGCGTACCGACATCGTCCGCCAGATCGGCGAGCTGGGCGATCTGCGCCCCGGTTCGATCACCAGCACCTCGGGGCGTTGCGGCAAACCAAGCTGCCGCTGCCATCGCCCCGGTCAACCGGGGCACGGTCCCCATACCCGCCTCACCTATAAGGCCGATCGTAAGACCGTCACCGAGTCGCTGCCGACTCCGGCCGCGCTGGGCAAAGCCGAGCGCGAAGTGGCCGAGTTCCGCAAGTTCCAGCAACTGAGCCGCGAGTTCGTGGAGCTCAATACCCGCATCTGCAAACAGCGGCCGCTGCAGCTTGAGGCGCAGACCCCCCAGGAAAAAAAACGGCCGCCGCCATCCAGCAAGAGGTCGCGCGCGAACTAGACCAGCTATTGCGCGTGCTGTTCAGCGGGCGGCGCAAGACAGGCCACTGGGATCTGGAAGCCGTCGAGATGGCGGTGCGCTCGGCGATGCACCAAGCTGGCGCCGCCGCCCTCTCCGAACTACTGCAATGGGCAGCCCCAGCGGCCGGCCAGCGGAGCCTTCCCTGTTGTTGCGGCCACCAAGCTCACTACCGGGAACTGCGCTCCAAGTCGGTTCTCACCGCCCTGGGCAGGGTGCATATATCGCGCCCCTACTACCTGTGCGGGCACTGTCACAGCGGCCAATTTCCGGCCGACGCTGAACTCGACATCGCCCAAACGGAATGCTCTCCTGGGGTACGCCGTATGCAGGCGATGGTGGGCCAGGAGGCTCCCTTCGATCACGGGCGCCGGCAGCTGGAACTGCTGGCGGGTCTGGAAGTGACCGCCAAGGCGGTGGAGCGGACGGCGGAGGGGATTGGAGAGGATATCGCGGCGCGGGAGCAGAGCGAGATCCAGCGGGCGATGCAGTTGGAGCTGCCGCTGGTGGTGGGGGAACCCGTTCCGATCCTGTACATCGAAATGGATGGGACCGGAATTCCGGTGGTGCGCAAAGAGACGGTGGGCCGAGCGGGCAAAAGGAAGGGAGAGGCGGCCCACACCCGCGAAGCTAAGTTGGGCTGCGTGTTCACTCAAACGAAGTGGGACGAAGAGGGCTACCCCATCCGCGATCCGGACTCGACCAGCTACAGCGGCGCCATTGAGACCGCCGACGAGTTTGGCAAACGCATGTATGTGGAGGCTTGGAAGCGGGGCTGGAGCCGGGCACGCAAGAAGGTCGTGCTGGGAGATGGCGCCGAATGGATCTGGAACATTGCCCAGCAGCAGTTTCCCGGCGCCATTCAGATCGTCGACCTCTATCACGCCCGCCAGCACTTGTGGGACCTGGCACGCCAGCTTCATCCCCACGACAAGGCCCAGCAACGGTGTTGGATCACGATCCATCAGGACCACCTCGACCAGGGGCGGATGGAAGAGTTAGTGTGCTCGCTGCGGTCGGTCGAATGCTCGAGTCCCCAACTCGCGGAAGAGTTCCGCGACGAAGCCAAATACTTTGAAAAGAATGCCAAGCGGATGCGCTACCCAGAGTTTCGGCGCCAGCATCTGTTTGTCGGCTCGGGAGTGATCGAGGCCGGCTGCAAGAGTGTCATCGGCTCTCGCCTGAAACGGTCGGGCATGTTCTGGACCGTCCGCGGAGCCAACGCGATTCTGGCCCTTCGTTGCTGCCACCACAACGGCCGCTTCGAGGACTATTGGGAGGCCCGAGCGGCTTGAGCTCCACTTTCATGTCGCACACCCGAGTATGAGCTGCCGCTTGGTTTCATTGACTGCTTCGTGGTACTGCGTGATCGGTCCCGGCGCACCTGCTTTTGTTTCGAGAACGGCTTCCGGCAAATCCTCGGGGGAGATTACCTCCGATGAGCCCAGCACAACGGCGCGCTCCATGGCATTTTCGAGTTCCCGGACGTTTCCCTGCCAGTCGTAGGCCGAGAGGCACCGGCGCGCCTCGTGTGAAAGTCCCGTGACAGGGCGTTTGCTTCGCTTGGAATGCTTGGTGAGGAAGTACTGAGCCAGCAGCGGGATATCCTCGCGGCGCTCCCGCAGAGGCGGCAATTCGATCGAGACAACGTTGAGACGATAGTACAGATCCTCACGAAACTTGCCGTTCTCTATGTCCCTGCGCAGGTCCCGATTGGTGGCGGCGATCAGGCGGATATCCACCTCGACGGGGCGCGTCCCGCCCACCCGATCGAACTTGTGGTCCTGCAGGACGCGCAGCAGCTTCGCTTGAAGCTGCGGCGCCAGCTCCCCGATCTCGTCCAAGAAAACCGTCCCCTGGTCAGCTACTTCGAGCTTGCCCTTCTTTCTTTCGACGGCCCCTGTGAACGCGCCCTTCTCGTGTCCGAACAGCTCGCTTTCGAGCAGGGACTCGGTCAGCGCGGCACAGTTGATCGCGATGAAAGGTTTATCCGCCCGCTCGGAGTTCGTATGTAGGGCACGAGCAACGAGTTCCTTACCCGTGCCGCTTTCGCCGGTAACCAGCACAGTCGAATCGGTCGGCGCCACTTTGGAGATGAACTGATAGACCCGGCGCATCTTGTCGCTCTCGCCGATCATGCTGTGCTCAATGTCAATTTCCTGCTGCAGCCGGCGATTCTCGGCCTGCAGCCAGTCGACGTGCCGGGCGCCTTCGAGCGGCATCGCCGCCATGCTGCCGATGGCCGAGAGCAACTGCAGATGATGCTGCTCGAATTTCACGTTGGGATCGCGAGTGTCCAAGTAGACAACCCCTCGGATTTTTTCGAAGGCCACAATCGGCACGGCCAGAACCGCCTGCACCGGAGATTTCTCGGGTGCATCGAGGGCATACTTGCTGTTGGAAAAATCGTTGCCGAGAACCGCTTTACCTTCGCGAAGCACGCGATAAACGATGGCACGGCTGACATTGACCACGCCTTCACCGTCAGAGCCCCTTTCCCTTCCGAAGATCGAAACAAACTCGTTAGGATCGTCTTCCACCAAGAAAATCGCGGCGCGCTCGGCCGGCACGACTTCAAGCATCGAATCGAGCAGTTGCTGCTCCAGCCCTTCCAGACCGTTTTCGGACCCGATCGTGGCCGCAACTTTGAGTAGCGCTTGCAGGTCTTGCTCCAGGCGTCCGGCCGAAGGCAGCGCCTCGACTAGTTTCTCCGGACGCAGGTAGAGCAGATCCTCCGTTCTCATCCGCGTGGTGGCGCGTCCTCTGGACTCGCCGGGACGGTCAAATTCGACGGCGCTCGAAACCGCGCCTGCGAATCCGGATTTGGCTCCGTCGCTTGTGTCCACGCGCCGAAGCCCTTTTGTCGATTCAACTCCGCGCTGAGCGAAAAGGAACAAAGAGTCGCCGATGGCGATCAGGTCGCCCGCCCGCAGTTCGCGCTCCTTGACCGGCAGGCCGTTGACGAACGTCCCGTTGAGGCTGTCCAGATCGAGGACCGCGCATTCATTCGCGCTGCGCGTCAGTTTGCAGTGGCGCCTGGAAACCGAAGTGGAGTCGATCGGCAACCAGTTGGAGGGATCACGGCCGAGGGAGACCTCCCGCTCCGGAATGCTGAGCGTTGTTCCCTTAAGCGGGCCGGCAAGCGCTACCAGTTGCGGATTCATGTTTCAACGATGCTCTGCGAAGGAAACAGACAGTGACAAGTATAGGGCAGAGCGGCTTGTTGTGTGAACGGGTCGGGAGCCGGCCTGCAAGGGGTGAATTTGTGGGGCCGGACAGAATCAGCAGGCTGCTGGAAAGATTCCTGATTTGACAGATACCGTATCATGGGAGCAGGAAGCCTCATCAAAGCGGTAAACAAATGCCGAAAGCGGAAAGGATATCTTCGGATTTGACCCTCAACATACTTGGATATCAAGAAGAGGGTGAATGGGTAGCGCTTGCCCTAGAGATGGATCTCAGGGGATATGGGCCCACTTTCGACGATGCCTTGGATGAGTTGGACGAACTTGTTGCCATGCAGCTCAGTTTCGCCCAAACGAAAGCCGAGCCGGAACTGATCTGGAAACCCGCCGAGCCTGTCTACTGGAGACTCTTTGAGGACGCCCGGCGAGACCGGCTTCGAGAGTTTGTTCTGAGCGAGCCGCCAAGAAACCCCGATTACGAGGTGAGGGGCTTGTCCCTGCCTGCGCCGCACGTCATAGCCGCCCTGCCCAGATTCCAGCAGGCCGATGGCTAAGCCGTACAAGTTCCGCGAACTCGTCAAGGTCTTGCGTAAACATGATCCACAATTCGAGTTCTGGAAGAACCGCGGAAAGGGCAGCGAACGAATCATCTACCATCCGGATGTGCAAGGACGGCCGGAATCCATGCCGGTGAAGCACCACGGCGATAACCAGGAACTCAGGCGAGGCGTGATCTCTTCGATCATCAGACGATTCAAACTTCCGAAAGATCTGTTGTTAATCTGATCCGCCACCGCCGCTACTCCACGAACATAAACTCGTTGCCGCTGAGCATAGCCCGCAGATAACCGGCCCAGGCCCGCTGGCCGCAGCCCGTGCCCCGGCAGCCGCTTGAACGAAACTGCTCGCCAACCCTAGCGAGGTATTGCTCCGTCTTCTCGACTTCTTCCGCACGAACCGGGCGGCCCAAGATCGTCTCGAAGGCCCACTCCGCGCGCTCGGCGGCCGATTCCCCCCGAACGAGCAACCGCTCGGCGATCGCTTCGGCTTGGCGGTGCAGGAACTCCGAATTCATCATGAACAGCGCTTGCAATGTTGTGATGCTCGATTTCCGTTCGCTCAGCGGCAGATTCCCGTCCGGCCCGTCGAACAGATCAAGATAGGGATTTTTTTGGATACGCTGCTGTATGCTGTAGACGGTTCGGCGGCGGTTCTCGTAAGACTCAGTGAAGGGCTCGTGCTGGCGGTAAAAATACGTCAGCTCGTGCGGGAAAGGATGCCGCTCCCCGGGAGTGAGATCCAATTCGACGCTGAACATCAGGATCGAGTCCCGTATCGATTCCGCATCCAGCCGCCGCCGGTTGTGGCGCCACAGCAATTCATTTTGCGGATCGACGGCAGAGCTTGCCGCGACATCAGCGCTCGAAAGCTGGTAGGTTTGCGACAAAAGGATCAGCCGGTGAAGCTGCTTCAGCGACCAGCCGCTGTCAACAAAGTACGCCGCCAAATAGTCGAGCAGCTCAGGATGAGTCGGCGGGCTGCCGCGAGTCCCGAAGTCGCTCGTAGTCGAGACGATGCCTCTTCCGAAGTGGTAGTGCCAAATGCGATTGACCATCACGCGGGCAGTCAGCGGATTGCCGGGATCCGCAATCCAGTCAGCCAGCTCGCGCCGGCCGCTGCCGCTGGCTTTGGGCGGCAACTTCGCTCCACCCAAGATCCGCAAGAATCCCCGCGGCGCCATCGGGCCCAACGCCTTGGGGTCCCCGGCTCGGTGCACGCGAACGTCGTGCGGTTCTCCGTCCAGAATCGCGTAGGCCATCTCTAGAGGCGGAAACGCTTCGGCATAAGGCCGCCGCTCTTCCCGCAAGGCCAGCAGCTCTTCCCAAATGACTTTGCGAGTTCGAGTCGGATCCTCGCTCTTGCGTTGCTGCAAGGCTTGATATTCAGTAAATTTCTCGCGTTCCTTTTTGTTCCAGCGGTCCAGCACTTCCCGATAGGGCCGGAGCAACTCCCGCGCCTTTTCACGGCCCACCCGGTACACGAAATTTTCCCGGTGAGGCTTGTGTTCCGCGCCCGGGTGGGGATAGACCGAGCTGTCGAAAATCCCATAAAGCGCGTAGTAGTCGGCCGCCGGAATCGGGTCGAACTTGTGGTCGTGGCAGCGCGCGCAGCCGACCGTCAGCCCCAACAACGTCTTGCCCACGTTGTTGATGGTGTCTTCGATCGTGATGTGCCGCAGATTGTGAGGACTGACGCCGATGCGGCGGGAGATGGCAATGTAGCCGGTGCCAATCGTCTGCTCCCAGCGCTGGTCGTCGTCCTGGTAGGGCAGCAAATCGCCGGCGATTTGCTCGCGGACGAACTGATCGTAAGGCTTGTCTCGATTGAAGGAGTCGATCACGTAGTTACGGTACTTGTATGCCTCCGGGACAGGAAAATCACCCGAATCTCCCGCCGTATCCGCATAGCGCACCAGGTCGAGCCAGTGCCTGCCCCAGCGCTCGCCGTAGTGAGGCGAGGCGAGCAGCCGCTCGACAACTTTCTCGAACGCTCGCGGCGACCCGTCCGCCAGAAAAGCGTCAATCTCGTCCGGTGTCGGCGGCAGGCCGGTGAGATTGTATGTCACGCGGCGAATCAGCGTTCGCTTGCCGGCCCGCGCGCCGGGGGCGAGTCCTTTGTCCGCGAGCCTGGCGGCAATGAAACGATCGACCGGGTTGCGGCCCCAGCGCGGATCCGGCGCCTCGGGGACGGGCGGCCTTTGCACCGGCTGGAACGACCAGAACGAACGATGCTCTTCGCTGATCTCGTAGTGCTCGGCCGGCGATAGGTCTTCACTCCACCCAGCGCCGTCGGCGATCCACTTCGTGAGGTCAGCGATCGCCTCCTCGGGCAAGCGTCCCGTGGGCGGCATCTTGATCTTCTCGTGCTCATAGCGCACGCTCTCGATCAGCAGACTCTCGGCGGGCTTGCCCGCGACAATCGCCGCACCCGAGACGCCCCCCCTGAGCAAAGCTTCTCGCGAGTCAAGCCGCAGTCCCCCCTGCGGTTCTTTCCCGTGGCAGGCCAGACAATGCTGCTCGATCAAGGGTTGAATCCGTTTCGCGAAAAACTCCTGCTTCGAAACGGGCCAAACCGCCCCGCCCTTGACCCACTCGACGAGATAGCCGATCTGGTGCGACTCGAGCTTGCCCGGAGGCGGCATCCGCAGCCGCTCATGCTTGTGGCTGACGGCCTGAATCAGCAGACTTCCGTCAGGATCGCCAGGAGTAATCGCCGGACCCGAGTTTCCGCCCTGGAGTATGGACTCGCGCGAGTCCAGCCGCAAGCCGCCGCTTTTGGCTTCAGTGTGGCAAGCGTGGCAGTTGCCCGCCAGCAGGGGCCGCACCTTGGACTCGAAAAGCTCCGCCTGGCTGCTATCGGCCGCCGCAAGCCACCCCGGCCCGAACCACAAGCAAACGAACCACAAGCAAGTAAGAAAAGCTGCTGGTCTCATGAATCCACTGGCTCCGATGAAAACTCTCTTCCGCTCACTACCAGTATCATACTCCGAGCAACACTTTCTCCAGGCAAATCAAGGCAGCTCACCGTACCGGCGAAGCCCCCCGCCGTGGCGCAGGCATTTGTGTCGCCATTCGCGACGACGTTAGTAACACGAACTTGCCCCCGAGCCAGTGTCTTCTATCGGATTCACGCTAGATCAAACCCAAAAATGCCCAACTGAGACAACTTTCGCTCCAATCCCTCAGCCGTATTGAGCGTATGCAGGTACTGACCTTCCCCTTTCTTGTAGGAGATCAAACCGCCTTCGTCGAGCCAAACAACCACAACCGGATCGGCGGTTCGCCCGGCCTCGAAGACAACGACTTCGGCGCCGGGCCCTGCCATAGCCTCCGGCGCCCCGTGGAAATCCGCCATCGAAAGAATCCAGCGCCCCGGACAACGCGGGATCGGCTTCCAAGCCCATCGCGTCTTGATTTCGTCGAAAGTCATCACCGCCGCGAAGGCCTCGCGAGCAAAGTGTAACAGTTCAATTGCTACACTGTAGCTTGATCGAACCATGACCGGTCCCGCATGCCGAACAGCGCAGCCGATAACCGAAAGCAAGCCGTTTCCGCTCCGCTGGCCATCGCCGCCGCCGGGATGCTGGTGGCGGCGCTCTACCTGATTTTCGTGTGGGCGCCAATGGAGCGCTCCATGGGAATCGTCCAGCGGATTTTCTATTTCCACGTGCCATCGGCGTTTACCGCCTTCACCGCGTTCTTCATCGGGGGCTACGCCAGCATCCAATATCTCATCAAACGAGAGAGCCGCTACGACGACCTCTCGGTCGCTTGTAACGAAGCGGGGCTGGTCTTTTGCGTCGTCAATCTGGTGACGGGCTCGCTTTGGGCGAAGCCCGTTTGGGGCGTTTCCTGGGCCTGGGACGCCCGGCTCACCACGATGCTGCTGCTGGCGCTGATCTATGCGGGATATCTCATCCTGCGGCAGTCGATCAGCGACCCTAGCCAGCGCGCCGTGGCCTGCGCCGTCGTATCGATCTTCGGCATCGTCGACATTCCAATCGTCTACATGGCGAACCGCTGGTGGAGAACACAGCACCCGCAACCCGTCATGTTCGATTCGGAGGGCTCGCTCGATACCGACATGCGGGTGGTTCTCTATTTCACGTTCGCCGCCATGTGTTTCCTGCTTTGGGCGATGGTTCGAACGCGCAGCCGGCTCGAAGGATTGCGCCACGAGATGGAAGGATTGCGCCGCGAGGTGCATGCGCTGTAACCCGGCCCGCGGAATCATGGGCGAACAACGAAGTGACCCGTAACGAAGTGGCCGGCCACGTGGCGCACGCTTGTAGCGCGTGTCGGGCTTTGGCGCCCAACATAAGCTTTTCGAAACAGCGACGGCAGCACGGCGAGACGGCGCCAACCCCATCCAGTCAAACAGCAGGGGGAGACATCAATGCAAGAAAATTTGGAATGGCTATGGTACGCCTTTAGCGCCGCATGGGTGCTGCACATCCTCTACCTAGTTTCCATCTCCGCTCGCGAGAAAAAGCTGCGACAGCAGATCAGTGACCTCAGGTCGCTGCTCGAAGAACACGACAGCAAGGCGGCTCGATCCTAAGCCGGAGCCGCGAACCTGACTGGTTGACAAGGACCGCTCCCCAGGCGGATGCGATAGGCCTGATAGCGGCCGACAACAGCCGTTCAGCCAGCTTGCAGCTGGGGTTCCAGCGCCAAAAAAGGTCGGCCGCACCACTCCCTCGAAAAAACCCTCGGGTTTTCGTCCTCGTTGGGTGGGGCGCAGGAGCGGTGGTTATGATCATCGCCGTCCTGGTTTGCCTGCAACAGCGCGGATTTTGTCGCCGTGAAAGAAACTCTGACTAGGAATGTCAAGAATGCCCTAGACGCCGCCCCAATCGGCATTCCGTTCAGATGACCTGCCTGTAGACGGCACAATGGCTTCCCTCCAGTAGCCCCTCGTCAGCGACAACAGTCCGGACCGAGTTGGGCAGTCGAGCCGACTTTGACCTAGAATAAGGGCACAGGCCTATCCCTCGGGGCGTGGCGCAGTTTGGTAGCGCGCCTGCTTTGGGAGCAGGAAGCCGGGGGTTCAAATCCCTCCGCCCCGACCATTTTTTTCAATAACTTACGGCCTGTTTCGGGGCTTCCCCAAAACCCACTGTAGATGATTTTGTAGCTGTTCAAAGCCTCACAGATCAACAGGTGTTAGGTTGGACAAGACGTTTTGGCTGACTTGCGACCGGATTCACAAGGTAATTTTCTCCGCCGAGATCGTCGCGGTCGAGCCGCCGGAAGAGCGCAAAAACCCCTGCTCCCCGCCAGGTGTTCTCAGTACACCTGGAATTCTCTGTCCGTAGTTACTTGTGGCGAGATGGATTCCCGATGAAGCTGATTGAGAATTGACGCGCTCGGACTGCCCGCAGCAAGTCGGCGTCGTCTACGCCTTGGAGGAGGCGAGGGAGGTTCCACTCACAGGTTGGGTACCTGCCCAGAGGGCAGTCACTGCATCAAGGGTAATATGGCGACATGCTGGATCAGTTGTGACACTACAAAATCAGTACCGGGAGAACTCCGCTCTCCTGTTTTCAACAACTTAGCGCCGTCTTGCCCTCGAAAACCAGCTGGAAATGACAAACATGGGCTAGCGCGGACGAGCCGCAACCAAAGAGGAGCGCGGCCGATGTCGGATGAGGCGCGTCGGCGCGGCTAACTCCTCCCTCACGGTCGGGGCTCCGAATCCGGCTCCCGAATTTTCTGCCATGTTTTGCAAGGATTTCACCATAGAGGCCCTAACCCGGACGAGCCGCAACCAAAGAGGATCCACAGGAGGGTGGACGGGAGGGAGACGCGACCCCGATGAAGCGCGGACTTCCGTCCGCGCCTCTGTCCGGCCGTCTGAAATTTTCTGCGCGGGAGAGTAATAAGCAGCAGCCGAAGCCACGTTCACGTGGCTTGTCTCCACAGGCCGAATTTCTCACCAGGTGGCGGAGTTAAGTGCATGAGAGGCCCGTCAGCGCTTCGTTGCGCTTGCTCGCCGTGCTCAACGCAGGGTGTCGAGGCGATGTCGCCAGGAATGGCGACACGGCACGCAAGAATGCGGGCGCCACGCCGGGGCGGCGCGCCTCGCATTGACGGCTCGTTCTTCAGCCCGTTTCAACGGGCTTCGATCCGCGGCTTAGTCCTGCTCGCGGCCGCGGAACTCGGCGAACCAGTTTTGCACCACGCGGATCGACGGCTCGGGGGCGTCCCCGCCGTCTCCCACCGGCTCGGCCAAGATGAACCGCTGCCCGTCGGCCGAAACGTCGTAAGGGTCGTTCATGGTTCCTGGTCTCAAACCCGGATGCTCGAACAGGCGGGTTGCCGAGCCTGCCGAAAAGCTCGAACCGCTCGATACCGAAACGGCGACCAAGGTCTGCCCCTCGACATAGAACAGCTCTTTGCCGTCCCGGCTCCAGCGCACTTTCGTCCCGCCGTTGCTGGACACCGTTACCTTGCGGCCGCCCTCGGGAAAGGGTTGTACATAGACTTCGTCTTGACCCGACTCGTTCGACACGTAGGCGACATAGCGGCTGTCGGGTGACAATCTTGCCCAGTACTGGCTTAAGGGTGACTGCAAAAAGGGGTGGGGCTCCCAGCCGCCGCCGTCCTCGTTGCGCTCCAGGTACCATAGGTCAGGCCCGGTTTCCGGATCGTTCGCGGTGTAGAGGATATACTTCCCATCGCGGGACCAGTCGGATACGTACTCACGGTGCGGCGTGCCAGCCAGCACCTTCTCCTCTCCGCTGCCATCCGCCTGATGAAGGAAGATGTCAAAGTTGCCCGCCCGATCGGAAGTGAACGCCACCTCGTCTCCGGCAGGCGACCAAACCGGCCAGTCATCTCTCTCCGGGACGCTGGTCAAGCGACTCCTCACGCCGCGGGCAATGTCGTATACCCACACATCCGTATTCGAGCCCTCCGTTGCCGTCACAGCCACGAGGCTTCCATCCGGGGAGAGCTCGGGGAAACTGATCGCGTCCTGGGCTTGGCCGATCACTCCCGTTTTCTCGCCATGACGGTCGAGCCAAACCAGTTGCTGCTGCCCGAAGCCGGTCCCGTCGAGGTAAACCAGCGTTTGATCGGCCGCAACCGTGGGGCCGCGGCTGTTCTCGGAGATGGGGAAGGCCTCACCGGCGGCCCTCAAGGTGTCCAGAGAAAAAGGCAGAGCCCAAAGATCGTGTGTTGCTTGGGCGGATTGGTAGACAAGATGGCCGCTGGCCGAATAGAACGGAAATGCGCCGGGTCCCAGAAGCTCTCTCTGCCCCGTCTCGACGTTCTGAACCATCATGGACTGCTCGGTAGGAGATCCGAACGTGAACACCAGGACTCGGGCCCCGGCTTCAGAGGGCAGGAAATGCGACCAGCTTATCGTCCCCGTGGGCCCTCCCGAAGCCCCCCCGGACTCCTCGGGCGAGATCAGCAGGTTGGGAGTTCCTCCACGGGCGGGAACTTCATAGAGGCTGTGAGCAGCGCCTGGGTCACCTGAGACGAAGACGATCACCTCGCCGTCAGGGCTCCAAGTCCCCCCGTGGAAATGAAGGGCGGGAAGTTGGCAAAGCCGGCTGGGCAGACCTCCCTGAACCGGCACCTTCTTGACCTCTCCACCGGCGGCAAACCCGATGAAGTCACTGTCCGGTGACCAGAACGGACCCGATGCCCCTTCAGTACCTTCGATCGCCCGCGGCTGTCGCTGATCGAGATCTTGGACCCACAGTTTTCCCTGCGCGTTCGCGGCCGTAAAGGCGATGTGCCTTCCGTTGGGGGAGATGGCGACATCGGTATCCCCAGCCACGGCGCGGATGCCCACGCCCACTGCCGGCGTAAAGGCAAAACGGCGCAAGGGCGCTTCGGGAGGGGTCTCGCCAAAATGGACGAATGCAAGGGCCAGTGCCACTAAAGTGCTGATGGCGAACAGAGCCTGCAGCATGCGGTGCTTCCGCTTTGGGACCATCTCCCCAGACGCGGCCACCGGAGCCGCTGTCTGTTGCGAGGCAAGGCCCGGTTGTGCGCCGACTGCTGCCGAGCCTTGTAGGGGCGCAGCGTGCTGCGCCCCAGCCTCAACTGCATGAGGCGGTGCGGGCACAGCACGCTGTGCCCCTACGCCAGTCCGCAAAACCGTCGATCCGCCCGACTTCAACTTCTCGGCCAGAGTCCGCAGGTCGAGCATCATGTCCTCGGCGTGGTTGTAGCGGTCTTCGCGGTCTTTCGCCAGACATTTGCCGACGATCCACTCCAGCTCCATCGGCACACCCGTTCGCACGCCCGTCAGCGGTTCCGGCTCCTGGTTGACGATCTCGTAGACCAGCGCCTGATCGTAGAGTCCCTGAAAAGGCCGCTGTCCGCGGACCATCTCGTAGGTCACGCAGCCCAGCGCCCACAGGTCGGTGCGATAGTCCACCTCCATCCCTTGGGCTTGCTCGGGCGACATGTAGGCCACCGTGCCGACCGTCGTGCCGAGCTTGGTCAGCTTGGAGCCTTCGGTCAGCAGCGCCAGGCCGAAGTCGAGAATTTTCACCCGGCCCTCGGGAGTCACGAGCAAATTGCCCGGCTTGATGTCGCGGTGCACGACTCCCTTGGCATGAGCGGCGGCAAGGCCGTCGGCAACTTGACGGGCGAAGCCCAGAGCTTCCTTCAGCGACAAGGGACCGCGTTCAATCTTGGGGTCGAGGCTCTCGCCCTCGATGAACTCCATGACGAGGAAGGTCTGGCCGCCCTCCTCGCTGATTTCATAGACGGTGCAAATGTTGGGATGACTGAGCCCGGCGGCGGCCTTTGCTTCTCTGTGGAAACGCTTGCGGGCCTCTTCGTCTTCGAGCAGATGCGGCGCCAGGAACTTGAGTGCAACCGTGCGTTCGAGCTTGGTGTCCTCGGCCTTGTAGACGATACCCATGCCGCCCCGGCCGAGTTCGGCGGTGACGCGGTAGTGGGAGATCGTTTGGCCGATCATGTCGGACCCTTGAGGCATGAGGAAATTGTACTGCTAATGCGGACGAGCCGCAACCGAAGAGGGGAGCGTGGCATAACAGTGGCTGATCGCTAACTAGCGGAAACCGCTTGCTGACGCGCGCGGCTCCGGGCAGTGGCGGATCGCGGGCTAGCGGAAACCGCTTGCTGACGCGCGCGGCTCCCAACACTGGCTGATCGCGGGGGAATGGCGGTACAATCGCTTGCGTGGCGGTGCGTGAGCCGAAACGGTTGGCGGCGGGGGCGCTTTATGAGTATGCCTTGCGGGCGCTGGCGCGGCGGTCGCTGACCCTCAGCGAGTTGCGGTCGCGGCTGGCGCGGCGGGCGGCTCGGGAATCTTCTGTCGACGAAGTCATCGAGCGGCTGCGTTCGGCCGGATACATCGACGACGAGCGTCTGGCGGAATCCTACGCATTTTTCCGGCGCGAGTACGAGGGCTTCGGGCAGCAGCGGGTCTTGCGGGAGTTGCGCAAGCGCGGCGTTGACTCGGAGCTGGCCGAGCAGACGGTCTCCAGCAGTTACGCGGATGCAGATGAGGCGTCGCTGATTCGGCGGCGCCTGCAGCGCAAGCTCGGGGAGAACTATCAGGAACATCCGATCGAGGACCCCAAGAAGGTCCTGTCGCTTTACCGTGCGCTCGTCCGGGCTGGTTTTTGCTCTGATAAAATCGTGGAAGCACTGCAACAAATCTCCCCGGCGAGCGACTGGCTGGAAGCCGTCGCCCAGCACCAGGACGATTCAGAGCAAGAGGTTTTCGATTGACGGGCCACGAAATCAGGGAGCAGTTTCTTCGCTACTTTGAGTCCCGCGGTCACCGCATCGTGGGGAGTTCTTCGCTGGTTCCGGCCAATGACGCGACCTTGCTGTTCGCCAACGCCGGCATGAACCAGTTCAAGGAGACGTTCCTGGGGCTGGAGAAACGGGATTACAACCGCGCGACTTCTTCTCAGAAATGCGTGCGGGCCGGGGGCAAGCACAACGATCTGGAAAACGTCGGCCGGACGCGCCGCCACCACACGTTCTTCGAGATGCTGGGGAACTTTTCGTTTGGCGAGTACTTCAAGAAGGAAGCGATCGAGTTTGCTTGGGAGCTGGTGACCGAAGTTTACGGGCTGCCGAAAGACCGGCTCTACGCCACGGTTTATGAGGAGGATGACGAGGCCGAGGAGCTATGGAGAAAAGTCACCGACATCGGGGCGGACCGTATTTTCCGTTGCGGGTCCAAGGACAACTTCTGGCAGATGGGGGATACCGGACCGTGCGGGCCTTGCTCGGAGATTTTTTACGATTATGGTCCCGAGGGTCTGGAGCCGGGTGAGCCCGACGAGGCTTTCCCGAGCGAAGTCAGCCGTTACGTCGAAATATGGAACCTGGTTTTCATGCAGTTTGACCGGGATGGGGAGGGCAACCTGACACCGCTGCCGAAGCCTTCGATTGACACAGGGATGGGGCTGGAGCGCGTGGCGGCGGTTCTGCAGGGCAAGCTCAGCAGCTTTGAAACCGACTTGATTCGGCCCATCATCAATCGCGCGGCCGAGAGCCTGGGCAAGGGCGTCGCCTATGGCGCGGATCCGAAGATCGACACGACCTTGCGCATCATTGCCGACCATAGCCGGGCGGCGACGTTTCTGGTTCACGACGGCGTGCTGCCGTCCAACGAAGGACGCGGCTACGTGCTGCGAAAGATCATCCGGCGGGCGCTGCGGCATGCGCGGCTGGCTGGGCGCGACCGGCCTTTCCTTTACGAGATGACCGGGTTTGTCGCCGAGCTGATGAAGCCGGGATACCCGCAGGTGCTGGATTCGGTTCAGCGCATCGCCCGCATCATCAAGGAGGAAGAATCACGCTATCAGAGCAACTTCGCGCTGGCCGAGAGAATGTTCGAGTCGTCGGTGGAGAAACTCGACGGGAGCGTGATCCCTGGGGAGGTCTCCTTCAAGCTTTACGACACATTCGGCCTCTCAACAGACGAACAGGAAGAACTGGCACGCGAACGCAGTCTAACAATTGACGCCCAGGGCTTCTCCGCCGCGATGGAAAAGCAGCGGGCTCGGGCCCGGGCAAGCTGGAAGGGTGGAGACGCGGCGGCCGCGGCTCCGATCTACCACAGGCTGCTGCAGCAGGGCCGCACCAAGTTCGAGGGTTATGCCGCTCTGGAGTTGGAGCGGTGCAAGGTCGTTGCGCTCCTCGTGGATGACCAAGCGGTGGAGGAGATCGCCGCGGGGACCGCAGCCGGCGTCGTTCTCGACCGCACGCCGTTTTACGCCGAGGCCGGCGGGCAGGTCGGCGATCAGGGCGTGATGCTGCGCGGGGCCGAAACGGTGGCTCGGGTCGAGGACGTGTATGCTCCCGTGAAGGGGCTTTCGGTACACAAGGTCGTCAGTTCGGCAGCGTTGAAGAGAGGAGACGAACTGAGCTGCCGCGTGCACGCGGGGCGGCGGCGCTCGACGGTGCGTAACCATACGGCGACGCATTTGCTGCACGCCGCTTTGCGCCAGACACTGGGCACGCACGTCAAGCAGGCCGGCAGCGTGGTGGACCCCGGCAGGCTGCGGTTCGACGTAACCCACTACGCGACGATCGACGCGGCGGAACTCGAAGAGGTCGAAAGAATCGTCAACGAGCATATCCTGCTCAACACCGCCGTCACGACCGACGTGATGGGAATCGATGAAGCTTTGCAAACCGGGGCCATGGCGCTATTCGGTGAAAAGTACGGCGAGCAGGTGCGGGTTGTGAAGGTGCCCGGTTTCAGTACGGAGCTTTGCGGCGGCACCCACGTCAGCCGCACCGGCGACATCGGCGTCTTCAAGATCACCTCTGAAAGCAGTATCTCGGCGGGCGTGCGGCGGCTGGAAGCGATCACTGGCTCAGGGGCGTACGAACAATACAAAGCGGCGGTGGAGCAGATTCATCGCATCGCGGCGGTGGTTCGCGTATCGGAGCCGGACTTGCTGGAAGGCGTTGAGCGGCTGGCCGCCGAGCGGCGGGAACTCGAGCGGACAGTCGAGCAGCTCAAGGCCAAGCTGGCGCAGGGCAGCGTCGGCTCGCTGGTCGAGAATGCGCGCGTCGTAAAAGGCGTCAAGGTGATCGCGGCCAAGATCGACGGCCTCGACCGCAAGCAGATGCGGGCGCTGGCGGATGCGCTTCGCAACAAGATTCAGTCGGGAGTGGTCGTGCTGGGCGCCGCGAAAGACGGCCATGTTGCGCTCATCTCGGCGGTGACGAAAGACCTGGCGGGGAAGCGGATTCATGCCGGCAAGCTGGTGGGTGCGGTCGCCGAGACGGTTGGCGGCAGGGGCGGCGGGCGTCCGGATATGGCGGAAGCGGGCGGCAGTGACGGGGCGGCGCTGGCGGCGGCTTTGGATCAGGTGTACGGGCTGGTCGAAGAGATGGCCTGACGGGCGGGAACTGCTGACCCAGGGTTCCTCGTTGGGGCTGTGGCGCAAGCTCTCAGCTTGCCGCGTCGAGACTCATCTCGACGCTCGGCGAACCCGCCGAAAACGCCTCTCTCAACTAGAAATGCGGGCTAGACTAAAACGTGCCTCGAATCGAACCATACGACGAAACCGGCAATCGTGAGCGCGTCGCCAAGCTGCGTGACTCTGGGGTAGACGTGTGGGGTCCCCAGCGTGTTTACGTCTCTTCGGATGTGAAGCTCGAAAATATCGAGGCGGGGGTGGCGATTCATCACGCGACTCTTGCCGGCGGCGAGTTGCGCATCGGGCGCGGGACCCGCATCGGCGCATCGGGACACGCGCTCGTATCGGATTGCCAAATCGGCCGCGACGTCGAGCTGGGAGCGGGGTCTTACGAGGGGGCGACGATTCTCGACCGGGCGCGGGTGCGTGGCTACGCGGAGTTGCGGCCGGGGACGTTGCTGGAAGAGCAGGTCGATGCCGCTCATAGCGTCGCGTTCAAGAACACGGTCCTGACGGCGAATGTCGTCACGGGATCGCTGATCAACTACTGCGATGTCTTCATGAGCGGCGGCACATCGCGGACAAACCACAGCGAGGTTGGGTCGGGAGTGGTCCACTTCAACTTCGATCCGCGAGGTGACAAGTGGACGAGCTTGATCGGAGACGTGCGCGGCGTCTTGTTGCGATCAACCCCGGTTTTCGTGGGCGGGCAGTGCGGACTGGTCGCGCCCGTACAGGTTGACTTTGGCGCGGTGCTGGCGGCGGGGTCGGTGATTCGCGGCGACGTTGGGCCCGAGAGAGTTCACTTCGAAGCGGCCGAAAATGGAGTCATCGAAAATTTCGATCTCGAGATCTACACGGGTTTGAAACGGAAGTTTCTGACGACGGCGAAGGTCGTTGGGAACCTGTGGGCGCTGGATTGCTGGTATGGGCAGGTTCGCTTGGCATTCGCCGCTGATTATCAGAAGCCGCTGTATCAAGCGGCCCGCGGACAATTGACGGTGCATATCTCCGAGCGGGTGCGGCGTCTGATGAAGATCATCGACAAGCTCGCGCGATCCATCGAAAAGTCATCACGAACAGACGACGGCCGCCTGAAGGCCCTCCACGACGAGCACCAGATGCTTATCGATCAGCGGCGGCGGATCGAGAACCTCTTGACCGCAAGGCCGGAGCCCCCCGAGCTGCCGAGAACATTTCTCGATGCCTGCGAGGCGGGACGTGCGGACGGCAGCCACCTGGAAGCGGTGCGAAAGGTGGACGACGCTGCCGCATCGGCGGCGGAGAGTTGGTTGCTGTCTGTTGCAACGGGCCCCTACGCCGAGATGAAAAGATTGTTTGATTCCGCCGGCGTGAAATAGCTTTCTGCCAGCGCGGGCGAATTTTCCCAAATCCTCAAGACCCCGTTCACCGGTCACCGATAATAAAAAAGCCCTTACGGCCTATGTCTTCAAACACTTACAACCAGTCCGCACGGCCGGACGAGCCGAAAACTCGAACTCCATCTGCTAAGCTGCGAGTGAAAACCGGTAAGGAACAGATCACCGGACCAACGCGACGGTTTCCAGGCCTGAACAGTTTCGAGTTGCTCTCCGCATTGTGGTCACCCCCCCCGCGAATGGCTTCTTCTCAAGGGCCGGCTTCGGCCCAGTAGGGACCGGCTCTCAGCCCGGTCCATGCGAACCAACAACCGGGAAGAAGACCGTCCGCTCGCAGCCGCTTTTGCGCTCCCGTTGGGGGCGGCTGTCGAGGTAACACCAACGGGGGCAGAGGGGCCCCTCACAAATGAAACCAGCAAACAACACGGCCCAACCCGAACGGGCAACGAACACAACGAGTTTGGATCTCTGTCCTGCCGATGTGGCGCACGCATTCCTGCGTGCCGTGTCGCCATTCGTGGCGACATGTCCCGGCATCAAGCCCCGAGTCACCTCCACCCAGCAAGCAAAGATCAAGAGTCCCAAACGCCCCCCCGCTCGGTCCTGGTCAGCGGCGCCAAGACAACCAAATCCGCACGGAAACCCCGCCTTTCTGACACGTTTTTGCCAACCTCCCGCCCGTCCGCCTCAAAAAACATCATTGAAAGCAAAGACACTATACGTTGACGCCGATCACCAGCCCCCGAAACCGCCCTAATCGCCCGATATATCTGCCGAAACCTGACATTCTCTGACATTTCATAAAGAAACGTTATGCTCCATCGCGCAACTTCTTTTATTCCAACCGATTAGCGCGGCCATGATCGAGCCCCCTGGACGCCCGAGTGTCATACGGCGCTTCGCCAATTTTTCGCCCAGGGACGGCACACTCGCGGTTCCACCTGCCGGCTCCACCGTGGCCCAGTATTAGGGTGCGTTTCGGTCGGTGTGCTCGAGGTCCGGGCGTTCGAGAGAAGCCCGTTGAAACGGGCTAAGGAACTTGTCGGCAGACTCTGTGCAACCGGCCCTAAAAGGACCGGCTTCGGGAACAAAGCCACGTGACCGTGGCTGAGGCAGCGGGCCAGCAGCCACTGAAATGTAGAAACTCCAGAGCGCGGACTTCCGTCCGCGCCTCTGTCCGGCCGTTTGAAGATTTTCTGCTTTTGATGCAATCGTTGACAGCCGAAATGCTACACTCGATCCGCAATAAGGAGAAAAACCATGATTAAGGCGCTGCTTCGCCAAAATGACGGACTGGCAAGTGGCCGGATTTGGCTCGGCAGTGTTGTGAAGAACGTTCAGCTTGGCCTGATCCAAGCAGGCCATCCCATGACCGCTGACGGAAAATGCGGGCCAGGTACCGCCAATGCGGTCAAGGCGTTTCAACGGAATCACGGTGTCGCCGAGACCGCTAGGGTCGACCGTTCCACCTGGTCCGCGCTCGAAGATGACCTGGAAGCCGCCACCGGCGCCGAGGCTGCGCGAGTGGCGCAAATTCTCGACCGGTTCAAGGGAGAACTGGACTGGGTCCACGAGAAAGAAGGGCATCGCGGAAAACCCTATTGGCCTGGAGGAGAATCCGGGGTCACGCTCGATCCCGGCGTAGACTTGGGCCACGCCTCGCCCGGCCTAATTGAACAACTCTTTGGGTCCATTGTGGATAGCTCGCGGATGGAGGCCCTGCGAGGGGTCTTCGGTATTCAAGGCGAAAGCGCAAGAGCCGCACTCAACGCCTCGCCGGTCATCCAAGGATTCGCATCAGCTCGGATCAGGCGCTCGAAGTGATGCCGCACGCGGCGAAGACCTACTGGGACAGTATTCGGCGCCGATTCGATTCGCTGGTTCGTGAAGACACGCCTCCCTCCGTTCAAACCGTACTGTTGTCGCTGGCTTACAATCGTGGCGCGGGTAACTCGGCGCTGGATGTGCTCGAGCAGCCGCTGGAGACGAAGCAATGGAGTGAAGCCGCCCGCGCGATCGGGGCGATGCAGCAAGACCACGATCTCGAAGGAATACGGACCCGCCGGCAACAGGAGGGCTTGCTAGTCGAAGCCGAGCTCGAATTCCTGGCATCGTGACTCCCTTCCTGTTGGGTTGTCATTAGGATCGCTGAGAGGCCGCTCCCCCTTGGTGCGGGCGCTTCAGCCAAAAACTTGACTTCGTTTGGCTCAGTCTTGTCATAAACTCCACTCAAGTGGTCTGGGATCCCGCTTCTGGCTCGAAGCGTAAATCGATCTCAGGGTTCGGCCTATTTTCAAAGCAGAAACGCCGGCTAAAGGGTCTTCAGCAAGGAACGCACATGGTCTTTCACCCTGACCTTGCTGTGGATTTCCGCGATTTTGCCTTTGTCGTCAATCACGAACGTGGAGCGTACGATCCCCATGAATTTGCGCCCATAGAGGGACTTTTCTTGCCATACGCCGTAAGACTCGGCGATTCCGTGCTCGGGGTCGCTGATGAGGGGGAAGGGAAGGTCGAACTTGCTCTTGAACCTGTCATGCGAGGCGACACTGTCGGGGCTGACGCCCAGCACGGCGGCCCCCTGCTTGGCGAACAAGGCAATATTGTCACGAAAATCGCACGCTTCGGTGGTGCAGCCCGGCGTGTTGTCCTTGGGATAAAAGTAGAGGACGACCTTTTTGCCGCGCAGGTCCTTGAGTTTTATCTCGCCTCCGCCGTCGGCAGGCGCGGTGAACTCGGGCGCTTTGTCTCCAACCCTGAGCATGGGGCTCCTGCGCCTGATCTTTCTTTGCCGCTCGTTCGGGCTTAGGCGCGGCCGACTATCCGCCGCGCGGCCGCCTCCGCGCAGGGAGTGTCCAGAGAAGGGCTGTTACTCCGGCTCCATCTCAGCTTCCAGGCTGAACTCGGAAACGCCGCCGTCCACATCGCTCACTCGCAGAATCAGTTCGCGGCGTGCGTCGATCCGGTCTTTGGAGATCTCGAAGCGGGCCGCGATGACGCCTTGGACCGTATCCCCCGGCGCCAACTTCGTGGATGAAATGAGAGGCTCGTTCTTCATCTCTCCGAGCCCGGTGAAGAACTTGAACAACTGCTTCAAGTCGAAGGCGCTGATGGTGCTTCCTTCGTACGGAATGCCGTTTTCATCCACGACAATAATCTCGCGATCGTCGACGACAAAGAGGATGTCGGACGTATTGGCGCCTTCAAAGTCGACGATTGCAACCGAGGCGTTCTGGTCCATCGCGAGGGTCCGCACTTCCTTGATGGCGCCATCGATACGGGCAGCCTGGTCGTAGGCGGCGAAGTAGAACAGGGCGGCAAGTACGAATGCGCCAGTGAGTCCCGCGAGGGCGGATTGATAGAACTTCATCGGTTTGGAGCCGCGAACTTCTCAGTTTACACAAGCGCTTCGTGTAAGAACTGTCTTACGATTATGACGCGAGCGGCCGCGGGGGCCCAGCAAGCGACGGACGACTCCGCCACGGCGAGAAAACCCCGGCGCACATCGCTCTCCGCGGAGACGAATGGGTCAGTTTGCTCCTACGCCCCGTCCGGGGCTTACCCTTGACAGTCTTCGCACCCAGGGTTCCGCTTCGCTCCATCCTGGGCTACGATCCTGCGCCGCTTCGCGGCTCAACAGCTCAACAGCTCAACAGCTCAACGGCTTAGCCCGCTAGTTCTCGGACAATTTTTTTCGCCCTGTCTCTGGCGCTTTCAATCTCGCCGGCTCCGTAGCTGATGGCGGCGACACGCGGATGACCGCCTCCTCCGTAGCGTTCGCAAAGGGTGGCGAGGTTGTGTGCCGGCTCTTCGGCGGCCCAAGGGTTTGAGCCGACGGAAACCTTCGCGCGAAAGCCGGCGTCGGCGACCGAGACGGTGTAGGCGCTTTCAGGAAACAGGTAATAGGGAATGAATTTGTTGTAGCTGCTTATCTCGCTGTCGGAAAGATCGAAGTAGAGAACCGAGCCCCGAAGCGATGAGCGCTTCCGAATGATATCGATGGAGTCGAGGTGACGCTGGTACAAATGCTCAAAGCTAGCCTTGATCTCGGGCAGATCCGCGATCTCTCCAAGCGGCCGGGTGGTCATCATCGGAATGAGCTTCGAGGTCATGTTTTCTTCAGACGCCTCGAACACCAAGGTCAGCTTCATGGCGGGCTCGACCATCTCCACCGCTTCTTTCGCGCTGGCGTAATGCGCCCCGTCGATGATGTCCGCCCAGCGGATCAGTTCCGCTTGAGCCGAGGCGTCGTAACCGAACTTCTCACTCGCCACGCGGGCGATGAACTTCGTGCATGACTTGTAGGCCGGGTCGTAGAACTTTTTCCCTGAGCTGTCATTGTGGAAGTGCTGCTCGTCCTCCTTGGACAGGAAAGCGCTCTGGTGATGGTCGAACCACCAGGTCAGCTTGGAAGAACCACAGTACTTGAAGTCGACGATGACGTTCTCATCACCGTCAAACAGGGAGAGGTCGAACTGCTGCTGGGCTTGATGAAAGAGCCCCCCAAGAGTAAATTCGGCCGACGAGTCCACCTGATTGCGAAAGAAATCCGCAAACAACGCAGCCGAGCAGGCGCCGTCAAAACAACGATCATGGTGAAAGAGCCGGACGCGCATGGCAAAGCCAACTAGGATGCCGCATTCTGACAGAAAGATCAACCCGGCCGCTGGTGAAGTGTTGTAGCACAATAGAAATGTCCCCCTCGGTAGCACAATAGAAATGTCCCCTTGGGTTTGTTGTTTGTAAGTTTGTAAGAGAGAATCGTCGTCGTCGGGGCTGTGGGAATGTGGGAATCGCTTTAGCGATTTCCAAGGGACGGTGGGAAGGGTGGGAAACCGGTCGTTGTGATGCGAACCCTCTTCGCTGTTCGCCGAGGTTTTCCACGCTTTCCATCCGTTCCCGTCATTTCCACAGCCCTGCCTTTTTATGTCGTCGCCGCGCGCTTTTTCGAACGCAGTGACTTACGCCAGGGGTGGTCCGCGGCCGGCTTGGACCGCCGCGGAACCGCTCGTTGTTTCGGCTCTGGGCGCGGCTTCGGCTGCGGCCGGGCGATCTCTTCAAAAGCTACCGCGCGGCCTTCGTAGACCACTTGCAACTCGGCCTCTCGCGCTTGCTGCACGGTGACTCTCGCGCCCGCTCCCAGAGCCTGATTGCGCTGCGGTTTCAACTGCAAAAAACGGTTCTCGAAACGTACCACCAGGTCGTTGGAGACCACCCGCTCGGCCTCCAAGCAAAACACCCACTTCAAGTCCAGGCGCTTCGATAGAGGTTGGTGAAAGTCCGCTCCCGCCGCTGCTTCGCAGGTAAACTTGGCGTTGTGTTCGTCCAGATACTGCTCGTCGAGATAGCGGTTCGCCGCCTCGTAATCGGCAATGCCTTGGAGCCGCATCTTCTTGATCAGGCGGTCTTGATGCGTGCCGTGATGGCGTTCCACGCGGCCCTTCGCTTGCGGCGACGAAGCGGCGATGATACCAATGCCGAGCTTGGCGCACATGCGCCCGAACTGCGTCTGGGGCTCGATGCCTTCGAGCGCTTCGCGCGACGTCGGCTGGCGCTGGTAGACGTTCTTCCAGTCGCAATACAACGCCTTCGGAACGCCGTATTGACGCACCCAGGCTTGGAGCAGATCGGCCGCCGCCCAAGTCGTTTCCTCGCTGGAGAAACGGCACAACGCCCGGCCGGTCGCATCGTCGACGAAGTTCATCATGCAGCCTTTCGGGCCGCGTCCTTCGAGCCAGTCGTGGTGCGAGCCGTCGAGTTGAATCAGCTCGCCGAAGTGCGCTTTGCGCTGCCGCCGCTGGCGATGCGGCTGGCGCTTGCGGCTCCGGCTCCACAGACCCGCGGCGAGCATCCAACGCCGCAAGGTTTCGGGCGGCACTTCGAGACTGTGATCGGCCGCCAGATGTTCCGACGCCAGCGTCGGCCCAAAGCGCTCGTGCGGCTCGCCCGAATAGTTCTCGCGCACCAACTCGAGAACCTGCTCGCGTCGCTTGTCATCGGCTCGGTTCGAAGCGCGCCCGACGTTGCCATGCACGAGAGCTTTGCTCCCCCCCTCGCCGTAACGCTTCTTGAGACGCTTCGCCTGGCGGTAGCTGACGTCCAGCAGCTCGGCCGCCTCGGTCAATTTCAGTTCGCCTCGTTTCACTCGGCTCAGCACTTCGCCGCGCCTCACTTCCTTTGCACTCATCGATGTCCTTTCCAATCTCGGCTCCTCCTTCGGAGCCTCAGATTAGGGGACATTTCTATTGGGTGCTCAAGGGGACATTATCATTGGGTTACAACACCCGGCCGCTGGTGAAGTGTCAAGAGGCGATAGAAATGTCCCCGGCGGTAGGGCGATAGAAATGTCCCCTTCGTTTTGTTGTTTGTAAGTTCGTAAGAGATAATCGTCGTCGTCGGGGCTGTGGGAATGTGGAAATCGCGTCAGCGATTTCCAAGGGACGGTGGGAAGGGTGGGAAACCTGTCGTTGCGATGCGAACCCTCTGCGCTGCTCGCTGAGGTTTTCCACGCTTTCCATCCGTCCCGTCATTTCCATAGCCCTGCCTTTTTTATGTCGTCGCCGCACGTTTTTTCGACCGCAGCGACTTACGCCAAGGGTGGTCCGCCGCCGGCTTGGGCCGCTGCCGGGCCGCTTGTTGTTTCGGCTTGGGGCGCGGCTTCGGCTCGGGCCACGTGATCTCTTCAAAGGCCACCGCTCGGCCTTCGTGGATCACCTGCAACTCGCCCTGGCGCGCTTGCTGCACGGTGACTCTCCCCCCCGCCCCCAGAGCCTGATTGCGCTTCGGTTTCAACTGTAAGAAGCGGTTCTCGAAACGGACCACCCGATCGTTGGAGACGACTCGCTCGGCCTCCAAGCAGAACACCCACTTTAAGTCCAGACGCTTGGGCGGGCGCTGATGAAAGTCCGCTTCCGCCGCTGGCTCGCAGACAAATTTGGCGTTGTGTTCCCCCAGATATTGCTCGCCGAGATAGCGGTTCGCCGCCTCGTAATCGCAGATACCTTGCAGTCGCATCTTCTTGATCAGGCGGTCTTGATGGGTGCCGTGATGCCGCTCCACGCGGCCCTTGGCTTGCGGCGACGATGCCGCGATGATGCGGATCCCCAGCTTGGCGCACATGCGCCCGAACTGCGTCTCGGGCTCGATGCCTTCCAGCGCTTCGCGCGACGTCGGCTGGCGCTTGTAGACGTTCTTCCAGTCGCAATACAACGCCTTCGGAACGCCGTATTGACGCACCCAGGCTTCGAGCAGATCGGCCGCCGCCCAAGTTGTCTCTTCGCTCGAGAAGCGGCACAGCGCCCGGCCGCTCGCATCGTCGACGAAGTTCATCAGGCAACCTTTCGGGCCGCGATCTTCGAGCCATCGGTGGTGCGAGCCGTCGACCTGGATCAGCTCCCCGAAGTGCGCTTTGCGCTGCCGCCGCTGGCGATGCGGCTGGCGCTTGCGGCGGCGGCTCCACAGACCCTCGGCGAGCATCCAGAGCCGCAGTGCCCGCACCGATACTTGCAGATCGTGGTCCTTTCGCAAATGCTCGGCCGCCAGAGTAGGCCCGAAGCGCTCGTGCGGTTCGCCGGAGTAGTTCTCGCGCACCAGTTGCAGCACTCGCTTGCGAACTTCCGCTGGCTTGGCCCGGTTCGATACCCGGCCCACGTTGCCGTGCTTCAATGCTTTTGTCCCTCCCGCGCTGTAGCGCTTCCAGATCCGCTTGCTCTGGCGGTAACTGATGTCGAGCACCTGCGCCGCCTCGCTCAGCTTTAACTCGCCTCGCTTCACCCGGCCCAGCACCTCGCCCCGTCTCAATTCCTTGTCGTTCATCCATGTCCTCTCCAATCTCGGCTCCTCCTTTCTGGAGCCTTAGATTAGGGGACATTTCTATCGCCCTCTCAAGGGGACATTATCATCGCCCTTCAACACCCGGCCGCTGGTGAAGCAAGAGGAAAACCGTAAAATTGATTGGCGCAACAAACGAAGCCATGGCGCGCAGCGAACTTAAGCCGCCTCTCGCCTCCGAACCTCGCGACGGATCCTTTCACCCATCCGCCTCTTGGCAACCCGGATATCGTATTCAAGCTGGAGCCCCAGCCAGGTCTCGGGGGATACGTCAAAGTAGGCCCCCAGCCGCAGCGCCGTGTCCGCCGTGATGGCGCGCTTGCCGTGAACGATACTGTGAATCCGGGTCGGCGGAACACCGAGGTCTCGCGCGAGTCCATTGATGCTGATCCCGAGCGGCTTCATGAAGTCCTCGAGCAGGATCTCGCCTGGGTGGATCGGGGTTAGCTGTTTGGCGGGTTTCGACATGGGTCACCTGGTGATAGACGGCCGTTGAGCCGTTGAGCCGTTGAGCCGCGAAGCGGCGCAGGATCGTAGCCCAGGGTGGAGCGAAGCGGAACCCTGGGTGGGAAACCCACAACGCCAAGCCCCGGATGGGGCGTAGGAGCAACCCGGCCCCTGCCTCTCCGCGGAGGGCGATGTGCGCCGGGTTCAACGATGCCCGAAACAAGACCACGCGCCACGTAGCAAGAAACGTCCGCGGACTGCTAAGTAAACAGTATCGCGGCTTAGTGATAATCGACGAGCTCAACATCGTATGCGTCAGCGCCCTGCCAGGAAAAGCAGATCCGCCACTGGACGTTTACGCGAATACTGTAGCTTCCAGCCCGGCCACCCTTCAGCGCTTCCAGCCGGTTACCCGGCGGAGAGCGAAGATCGCCGAGTTTCCTGGCGTGATGCAAGAACAAAAGCTTACGTCTGGCGATACGCTCGACCGGGCGAAACCGCTTCACGGCTTGATCCTGGAACAGCTTCGCGGTGTCAGAGCAGCGAAACGAGCGTATCAATCTCCATTCTATTACGTATCTCGTAATACGTCAAACGCAATAGGCTCCTGTTGCTTCTTCGCCTTCAGCGGCTTGTGTCTGGCAGCCCCGGCCTCGGCCCATATCTGCAACGCGGCTCCTTCCATCCCTCCATCTTGCCGGGCCGCTGGATTTGCTAGTAGCTCAAGCGCGGTGACATAATGGATAGCGACTTCGTTAAAGCCTTCCAAAGGAGTGTCTATGCGATCCGAGTGGGTAGCCAAGCGCCAGAATGATCCGATTCGCACACAGATCCACTATGCCCGTCGGGGCATTGTCACAGAGGAGATGGAGTACGTCGCGCGCGTCGAAAGACTGTCGGCCGAGACCGTTCGCGACGAGGTTGCACGGGGCCGCATGATCATCCCCGCCAACGTCCTCCACACCAACCTCGAGCCGATGTGTATCGGGGTCGAGTCGAAATGCAAGATCAACTCCAACATCGGCAACTCCGCGGTCACCTCCGAGATTGACGACGAACTCGAGAAGCTGCGCTATTCGATCAAGTACGGCGCCGACACCGTGATGGATCTTTCGACCGGCGGCGACATTCCGCGCATTCGCCAGGCCATCATCGATCACTCGCCGGTCCCCATCGGCACCGTGCCGATCTATGAAGCGCTCACGCGCGTCGCCGGCAAGATCGCCGACCTGACCTGGCCCGTCATGCGCGACGTCATCCAGGAGCAGGCCGAACAAGGCGTGGATTACATGACGATTCACGCCGGCGTTCTGATTCAGTACGTGCCTCTTGCCACCAAGCGCGTCACCGGCATCGTCAGCCGCGGCGGCGCCCTGCTGGCGGAGTGGATGGTGGGGCACCACCAGCAGAACCTGCTGTACGAGAACTTCGAGGAGATCTGCAAGATCTTTCAGAAGTACGACGTCAGTTTCTCGCTCGGGGACGGCTTGCGGCCCGGGTCACTGGCCGATGCCAGCGACGAAGCGCAGTTCGCCGAACTCAAGACGCTGGGCGAGCTGACGAAAAAGGCCTGGGAATACGACGTGCAGGTCATGATCGAGGGCCCGGGACACATCCCGATGGACGAGATTAAGCTGCAGGTCGACAAAGAAATGGAGATCTGCCACGAGGCGCCTTTCTATACGCTGGGGCCGCTGGTGACCGACTTTGCGCCCGGCTACGACCACATTACCTCCGCCATCGGAGCGGCCATGATCGGCTGGCACGGCGCGTCCATGCTCTGCTACGTGACGCCGAAGGAGCACCTCGGGCTGCCGAACAAAGAAGATGTCAAGCAGGGGCTGATTGCTTACAAGATAGCCGCGCATGCGGCCGACATCGCGCGCCACCGTCCCGGCGCCCGCGACCGCGACGACGCGCTGTCGAAGGCCCGCTACGAGTTCGACTGGAACCGCCAGTTCGACCTGTCGCTCGATCCGGAAACCGCCCGAGCCATGCACGACGAGACGCTGCCGGAGGAGGGCTACAAGTCGGCCAAGTTCTGCTCCATGTGCGGCCCGAATTTCTGCTCCATGAACGTTTCAGACAGCGTGGCCGGGTTCACCGCCGAAGACGCCGAAGCCGTACTGGCAGGCGACCTGGTCGGCATCCAAGGAGCGTAGACAGCCGAGGCCCACACTTAGCGCAGAAACATGAAACCAAGGAAAAAAAGGATCACGCCGTTCACGATCCAGCCAATCAAGCAAACACCCACAGCACGCCCGGTGCTGGTATAGTCAAGCGCCTGCCGCACGGCCACGACGAAGGCGGCGAGCATCCAAACGCCAGCTACAAAGAAGACGGGGATTGTCAGTCCCGGCACAATCCCCAAAATGCGGATCATTCCCGGAGCTGCCGCGAAACCGGTCGTGCGCAGGAGTTCACCCCAATCGGCATGTGTTTGCGGTGTCGGAAGAATCCGTGTGCCAATGAAGTAGGTCAGCCCTGCCCAGAGGAGCCAGCCCAAGAGGGCAGCCACCAGGCCGCCGACCAGGCCCGCTGTGCCCTCTCGACCGGCAGCACCGATACCGGCCGCCACGCTGGAAAGTGCCACAACTCCCATCGCCTGGGCCATGGCCGTAGTGTCTGCCTCGACTTCTTCGTAGATGTGAGCATCGAGTTTTGCCGCGCCGATCACGCGTTGAGTAAAGGACGTCATGACAGTCGTCTCCTTTTGGAAATGATGCAGTTCGATTCTAGGCCCTCAAGAATTTTGCTAGGAGCCTGCAAGGCAGCTCAGGCAAGACATACATATCAGGAGGGTTCCTGAACCAGAGTCGCGCAAGCTGAACTGAAAGTCAATGCTCTTCGAGGGACCCCCGGCAGGACGTGCGGACGGCCCGGGCGTCGTTGGACACGGAACGACGGGCTCCACCGAACTTGGCCGGTGAGGTGTTGTTTTGTGGGGGGCCCGCCGCGAGGCGGCCGGTCCTGGAGCCCACCCCAAGCCCCGAACGACCGTCGGCGACGGTCGTTCGCCAGAAGCGGATTCTTGGGGGCGCGGGGTACCGGTCCTCGAAGGACTGGCCTATTTGAAATCAAGCCAGGTGAACGTGGCTGGCCTACCAGCGTCCTGGAAAGTCGTCGCCGGTCCCCGACTTTCCCTGAGTCGTTAGCCGTCTCACAGTAGCGACGGTGGTGATACTATTTGGACATGATCGACTGGTCCTCTTGTCCCGCAGTTGAGCGGGACCCGCAACGTGTCAGTGGAGCTTGGGTATTCAGCGGCACGCGGGTTCCCGTTGCCGCACTATTTGAGAATCTCGAGGACGGGGCTTCCGCGTCACAGTTCGTTGAGTGGTTTCCCGGCGTTACGCTGGAACAAGTGCGTGCCGTTCTCGATCACGCGGCGCTCAGCGCCTTGGCTCCGGCATAGATGCGTGTACTATTCGACCAAGGCGCTCCCGACCCCCTTCGGGAATCACTGACGCCGCACGACGTGCCGGCCGCTTACGAAAGAGGATGGTCGAAGTTGACGAATGGTGAGTTGCTTGAGGCGGCTGAACGCGAAGGGTACGAGGTCCTGGTCACCACGGACACGAGCCTCAAGGACCAACAGAATCTGACAGCTCGACGCGTTGGAATCGTTGTCTTGCTCGCCACGAGTTGGCCCCGCATGCAGCGAGTGATTCCCTCGATTGTTGCTGCAGTTGACGCAGCCGTGCCGGGAAGCTACACAGAAGTTGAGATTCCATACGGAGACGGCTAACACGCGGTTGGAGCCGTCAGCGGCCGTGCCGCGCCGGGCCTCCTACTCAAAGGACCGGCCTATTTAAAATCAAGCCACGTGAACGTGGCTGGCTGACCAGCACCCTGGAAGGTCGTCGCCGTGGTCACCAACTTTCGTGTCACCGACTTTCGGATCGGACGGGTAAAAATTCTTTATTCGGGCTCTGTCCCTATTTCCCTATTTCCCCGCCTAGAGAATTTCAGACGGCCGGACAGAGGCGTGGACGGAAGTCCACGCTCCGCGCTGAGCTCGACATGGCAAGTCGTTGCCTGTCCGCGGCCCTGTCGCCTAATCCCCTGCAATTCTTGTCCCCGACTTTCTCTGGAAGCTTTCCTGTTTCATACAGCGATAGATGGATACTTCACTCACATTTCCCCTTTTTTGCTGGTCTAACGATCTTATTCGCTATCAAAAGAGCCTCAATGGTCTTTGTTGGTTTTGTTGTAAGTGGTTCATTCATAAATGGTTACTTTTTTCAATGAGAGTATTTGAGAGTCTGTGAGAGGATTTCCGGCTTTTGGGCCCCCGCCGGGGCTGTGGATTGGTTGTCCTTTCCTTTATGTGAAAAATGAGTCATGGTTGGTTTGTCGCTTTTAGGATACCAGGTCAATCTTGAGATTCCTTGCGGGCGGCGGGTAAGACTGTTGAAAACAAAGGAATTATAAATATGATTTATCCGTGACTGAGTTGGGGTGATTTGCGGAATTGGGGGGCGGAGCGGTGTTTTGAGGCCAAAGTAGCGTGCCGGTAGCCGGTTCGGCCGTTGGGTGGCGAGGTCGCTGCTCAACGGCTCGTCGCCGGTTGGCATACGAGCGTTGAACATCCAGGGGAAGTCAAGGCTGGATCGGCTGAGAGTCGGCCGCTATCATACCGGCACGAATGCTAGCGCGGCACGCTCCCCGGGTGGCCGGCTGGCGCTAGGGAAGGCGATGAAGAAGGTTTGGGGCGGCGGATTGCTGAGGAGTTGGGTTCGTTTCGTCATGTTACCCTTTCGCTCCTGGCTCCGCACTGCCATACAGCCATCGAAAAGTCGTAGCCTTTCCCCGCTTTTCCAAAGTTGACAATAAAACCCGGTGACTGTCCCCATCAGCCCCTTGGGGCTCGGGCTCCCGTCCCCGACCCCCCCCGGACTCCTTGGATGTCCCCGACTTTCCTGCCGCCAAAGCATAGCGTTTCTGCGGATAGGCGTGTACAATCACAATGGTCGGAGACCGAGATCGGAAATTCCCGATCAGAGGCTCTACCCCTCGCCCCGGAGGTAATGTGGACAAGAGCAATGAACATAGAGAATTTCAGAACCGAGATCAAGTACGGCGACGATTGGTTTAGCATCACGGGCTCACAGCTCTTCTCGAAGAGAAGAGTGAAGATGATGTGCCGCTACCGTCAAGACAACAACCCAGCTGTATTTGTTGTTGACGGCCACAGGATTCCTGCGACCGTAGAGTTCATGGTTCATCCAGCAAAGCGCGGTTACACCTCCGTATGTAAGGATGGGGTCCGTGTCGACCACACGGAGCACATTCTCTCGGCGCTATACGGGCTAGGGGTCCTAGATTCGGACATCTTTTTGGAGTATGAGGACGAGAGCCCGATCGAGGGCGAGATAGGAGTGCCGGAAGTTTTGCTGAATAGCCGTGAGTTTTCCTTTGCGATAGCCTCGTGCTTTCCTTTGCAGCAGCAGGCTGGGAAACACCCGCAGGAATTGGATAATATGGGGTATTTAGTTGACTCCAGTAGCCACAATATGTTGTGGTTGGGGGCATGAAGGAGGACTACCCCCGAAACCTCGTCGAGTTGGAAGCTCGATTCTCGACCGAGGAGGCGTGCCGGGAGTACCTGCTGAAGCTGCGCTGGCCGGAGGGGTTCGTGTGCCCGCGCTGTGGGATCCAGTCCTCATGGGCCAGCAAACGCAATCTGCTGCTCTGCGCCGACTGCGGTTACCAGGCCTCGGTGACGGCGGGCACGATTTTCCAGGACACCCGCAAGCCCTTGACGTTGTGGTTCCGGGCGGCTTGGTGGGTGACAACGCAAAAAGGCGGGGCCAGCGCGCTGGAGTTGCAGCGGGTCTTGGGTTTGGGTAGCTATGTAACCGCCTGGACCTGGCTGCACAAGTTCCGCCGCGCCATGGTGCGCCCCGGTCGCAATCGGCTGGTCGGCCGGGTGGAGGTGGACGAAACGTATGTGGGCGGAGTCGAAGAGGGCGTCCGAGGTCGCGAAATGGTTGGCAAAGCGTTAGTTGCGGTTGCTGCCGAGGAGGATGGGCGCGGTATGGGTCGCATCCGGCTCCGTCGGATCGCGGATGCCTCAGCGGCGAGCTTGGAAGCCTTTGTCGAAGAAGCTATCCAACCTGGCAGCCTCGTGCACACCGACGGCTGGGAAGGCTATGCGGGATTGGAGAACAAAGGATACCGCCATGAAGTCACCGTGCTGCGCGGGAAGCGGCAATCGGCGAGTAAGCTGCTGCCGAGAGTCCATCGTGTCGCCTCTCTGCTAAAGCGCTGGCTGTTGGGGACCCACCAGGGGGCTGTCAGTCACGAGTATTTGGACTACTACCTGGACGAGTTCACGTTCCGCTTCAACCGGCGGACCTCACGGTCGCGCGGCAAACTTTTCTATCGCCTCCTCCAGCAGGCGGTCGCCGCCGACCCTGCTCCCTATAAGACAATGGTCGAGGCCACCAGGGCCGGCACCCCCACCCCCAAGATGTAGTGGCTACTGGAGTCAACTAAATACCCCATCGGCCAGGATCGGTGCTCAGTCTAATCTTCATGGACAGGTTGGGGTGCGTGGAGGGGTCACATTAGGAGAGCGGACAACAGTCTTAGCACCTGAATTATGCATTGCGGGGTGCACCTGAGGAGGGCTGAGCCGCAAGGGACCATTGGGGAACGCCCGAAAACATGGGGTAAAAAGGTAGGCTGGCAAAGATTCCAGCTTCACCAGCCAACCCAAAGGAGGTCACCCAAATGGTTACCAAGCGAAAACAGCATAGCTCCCAAAGGGCCGTCAAACAAGGCCCAGCCGTGACGGTCTCGCAGTCCAATAAAATCGGGGCATCCACGCCTTGACAACTTCCGCGGCAGGAAGCCGACTCCCTACGGCGGCTTGCCGCCGGTAGTCGAGAGGGCGTTGATCTGAGAGCCTGGCTATGCGCTATGCATAAAATTTTATGCACTGGCCGCAACGTACTGGAAACACGCCACTTCGGAGCGGGGTTTTGCCGACGCGGATTCTGGGCGGGAGGGGAAACCGGGGACGGAGAAGCCAAAAGACCAGTTGCCGAGCTCCCACCTTACGACGGCCGTCAAGCCGCTACGAACGCAGCCGCACTCGCAAAGCGAATCTGTGCATAATTCAGGTAGCAAGAGGAGCAGTTTTCAAGGATACGGTGCCGGATTCTGAGGTTGGTGGGGTGCCAGCTGTCCCTGCGTCAGAGTGGTTAAAAGGAGTCGCCGCCCTCAAGCGCCTACCGGACTTGATCAAGGTTATCAGGAAGTTCGGGGAATGGAAAACGGATAATCGAACTCCGAAGTAGAATCCTTTCTTATCCTGACCGCGGCTTGGCCGGGGTTAGGGTACACCGTCCGGCAACCAATAGAACACCAACGCTGCTGCCAGTGAGGCGGTCACCGCGATGAACCAAGATGCCAGAGACGGCCACGCCCGTTGAAATACGGTAGGTTCCCGCTCGCCGAGGTAGAGGGCTGCGTTTGGAATGAAGCGGCATGCAGCCAGAATAGGACCGCTTGTAGTCACCGATTTCCCCCGACTTTCCCTAGACAGCCGCAGGTCTATTCGAGCGGCCAAAGCGGTCGTGATTCACTATTTGTGAACTTCTACTTGACCCACCGGCATACTTGTGGTAGTATTGATGTCAGGCCCACCGCAACAGGTGGGGTACCTGTTGAACATTGTGGAATGAGACCGTGGAGAAGTAGTGCTGCTCACTTACAGTGGGCGGCCCGCAAGGGCCCTTCAAGTGGGTGGACTGGAACCAGGCCCGACGACGTAGTTGTCTGGTCTGCTCTGCTCGCGCACTGTAGCGGCGTAGCAGCATACGCGCAGCTTTCGCTTTTGGGTTGGTGGTCTGGGGAGTATGGCTATTCCTCCGCTCCCGGTTTTGGGTTTACCCACGCCCAACTTGGGCTAGGAGTTGAACCTATGAAGAATCACAATGTTCAACGCTGCGTCGAGGCGCTATTGGTGCTTCGTCGGCAGTTGGACGATAGCCATCACACCAGCATCTTGGCGGAGATCGACGACGCAATCGCGCGCCTTCAATCCTGCCGGTCGGAAACTGAAGATGAAAGTGACTTCTACGAGTCGGCTCAGCATGGCCTGATAGTTCTTGGCCGTTTTGTCGCACTGCTCGATGGGGTTGCCGAACTCATTAACAGGATTCGAGGATGATGCACCAGACCACACAACTCCCTTCGGTTTTTTTGCGGATTCGAGGCTCAAGCGACGAAAAATGAATCTAGGCAGAGCCATCAAGATGTGCCGTGGTCAGCGGAGCATGAATCAGCGGCACCTGGCTCAGGAAACTGGATTGTCATTGTCGTACTTGTCTATGATCGAGAACAATCAGCGCGATCCTGGGCTATCATCCCTTAAAAAGATCGCAGAGTCGCTCCACATGCCGCTTAGCTTACTTGTTTTCCTCGCAGCCGATAAAGAAGAGCTAAAAGGATTAGACGAGAGCGTACGTGAAAAGCTCTCCGCCGCAGTACTTGAATTGATGCATGAGTAGGCACCCTTTCCTTCGACATTGCTACCCGTTTGCTCGCATCCGGTCTTTTGAGTCGTTGTGTCAGATGCTGCGACAGGAACAAGACATCGTAAGACGGATCGCCGGTACCGCTGAAACCCATTACCGGCCCGGTGCACAGCTAAAAAAGAAGGACGGGACAATTCGAAAAACAGTCGATGCGAAGCCAAGGCTTAAGCGGATTCAAGGGAGGATTCAGTCACAGATACTCCGGAGGGTGCTGTGGCCAGACTACCTTCAAGGAGGTATCTACGACTCCACAAACCCGCGCGACCCTGTGAGAAACGCTGAACTCCATGTTGGGCGAAAGATTCTAATAAAGGAGGACATCAAATCGTTCTTCCCGTCAACGAGCTCCGACCTCGTTGTTAGTGTCTGGCACTCGCTGTTCGGATTCTCACACGAGGTTTCCCGCTGCCTAACTGCGCTCACAACTCTGAACGGTCAACTACCGCAGGGTGCGAAAACGAGCACCTTTCTCGCGAATCTTGTTCTCTGGAAGAACGAGCCGGATCTCGTAGCATACCTGCGCTCAAACGGCCTTCAGTACAGCCGTTATATAGACGACATAACAATCTCGTCCATGACCGCACTTTCTGGGAGGCAGATTCAGCAGATCCGCAGCGCCGTTTGGTCCATGTGCAAGAGCTATGGGTACCGTCTGAATTCCAGGATATGGGGTATTTAGTTGACTCCAGTAGCCACAATATGTTGTGGTTGGGGGCATGAAGGAGGACTACCCCCGAAACCTCGTCGAGTTGGAAGCTCGATTCTCGACCGAGGAGGCGTGCCGGGAGTACCTGCTGAAGCTGCGCTGGCCGGAGGGGTTCGTGTGCCCGCGCTGTGGGATCCAGTCCTCATGGGCCAGCAAACGCAATCTGCTGCTCTGCGCCGACTGCGGTTACCAGGCCTCGGTGACGGCGGGCACGATTTTCCAGGACACCCGCAAGCCCTTGACGTTGTGGTTCCGGGCGGCTTGGTGGGTGACAACGCAAAAAGGCGGGGCCAGCGCGCTGGAGTTGCAGCGGGTCTTGGGTTTGGGTAGCTATGTAACCGCCTGGACCTGGCTGCACAAGTTCCGCCGCGCCATGGTGCGCCCCGGTCGCAATCGGCTGGTCGGCCGGGTGGAGGTGGACGAAACGTATGTGGGCGGAGTCGAAGAGGGCGTCCGAGGTCGCGAAATGGTTGGCAAAGCGTTAGTTGCGGTTGCTGCCGAGGAGGATGGGCGCGGTATGGGTCGCATCCGGCTCCGTCGGATCGCGGATGCCTCAGCGGCGAGCTTGGAAGCCTTTGTCGAAGAAGCTATCCAACCTGGCAGCCTCGTGCACACCGACGGCTGGGAAGGCTATGCGGGATTGGAGAACAAAGGATACCGCCATGAAGTCACCGTGCTGCGCGGGAAGCGGCAATCGGCGAGTAAGCTGCTGCCGAGAGTCCATCGTGTCGCCTCTCTGCTAAAGCGCTGGCTGTTGGGGACCCACCAGGGGGCTGTCAGTCACGAGTATTTGGACTACTACCTGGACGAGTTCACGTTCCGCTTCAACCGGCGGACCTCACGGTCGCGCGGCAAACTTTTCTATCGCCTCCTCCAGCAGGCGGTCGCCGCCGACCCTGCTCCCTATAAGACAATGGTCGAGGCCACCAGGGCCGGCACCCCCACCCCCAAGATGTAGTGGCTACTGGAGTCAACTAAATACCCCATTTTCAGGAAACACTGCATCCGAAGAAGTTCACGCCGAATGGAGGTGACAGGTGTGGTAGTAAACACGCGAACTGCGGCCTCAAAGGAAAAGCGTTCGGAGGCGCGTCAAATTGTCCACGAGTGTGAAGTTGCTGTTCAGCAGAACCCCTCGTCCATCGGCGAATCTTGGTATCTTGCCCAGTACAATAGGGCAGTTGGAAAACTCGGGTACGTCAGCCGACTTAATCCGACACAAACCGAACCGCTGCGCGGCCGCCTGGAGAAAGTCAGGCCCAGAACTATCTAGTCCCTTGGGGGCTGATGGGACAGTCAGAAAGCGCCGGGATAAACCGGCGGAGAGTCGGGGAGGAAGGAGCCCCACAACGAAGGAGTAGCGAACCACGTTGACCTCGAGTCATGCGCCGGCGGTGGCGACATCGCGGGCGAAGCGTTGACAGAGGCACTGATGGGCCCAGCTATGGAGCCGTGAAATAACTCGTCTCGGGGGCCGACCCTGTTGACTGAAGGGGAAGGCCACATCGCCCGTCACGTTAGCGCCAGCGGCGGCCGGCCCCGGCGCGGCCGGAGAACCTGGGCACGTCAGGAAACTCTCCGTACGAGAACCGGGAGACCTCGTCGGCGTCTGTCAGCAGCAACGGCAGACCGGTGGGCGAAGGCCAAAAGCCGTACGGCCCACATGCACGCGGGCGAGGAGTCGGACAACGGGGTAGTACCGATGAAGCAACCGAACAACAACGGCAGGCCCCAGCGGGGGCGCCCGAGGCGGAGGATGTGGAGGGAAGCGCGTTGGCCGAGGAGAACGGGGCGCAACCTAACGCGGGCCGGACACAGAGCCGGGAAACCGCGTGCAGCGGGTTGAGCCGCGTGCGCCGAGCGGCACTGGGAGAAAGGCAGCTTCGTGCTGGCTTGTTCGAGCGCCTGTGTGACGCCATTATCCGAGGCAAGAGCCGTATGAGTCAATGCTCACGTACGGATCCGTGCGGGGGGCGAGCAGCGATGCCCGTCCCTACCGCGACCCTTAACTGAGTTCTCGACCGTCATTCGCGGCCACCGAGGGCGAGACTACGAGGAAATAGGAGACAGAGCCCGATAACGGACTTCAGGGCTTGGGGAAAGTCGGGACATCCATGATAGGTATCTGTCAAGTGCTCTCAAGGGGTTGACGCAGTAACCCCGCTCCCTCGTGGTGGCAAGGGTTGCGGGACGATACCAAAAGTTGCGGCGGCGGGCGTCTGCGAATCGGTCGTGGGGCCCCGAAAAGACATCTGCAAGAAATTGTAATCCTTTAAAATCAATAATATGTATTAGAACTCTTAAAGTGGGCTCATTCCCGCCTGCTATTATGCGAATAGCCACGGGAAAAACCCATGAACACCAGCCTGAACAGCAATCGGCTTGTCCAACCCATAGCCCGAATTTTGCGGCAACTCCTGAGTGGCTTCGCTCTCGCCACGGCACTGCGCGAAAACCTCCACGTCGCGAGGCCCGGCGCGGCGCACGGCTCCAGGGGTGCCGCGCTGGGCCTCCGGGCCGCCGTGAAAAATCCGCGCGATCCCGGTCATCCCGATCGGCTCCCAAGAAGCTGGGCGCGCCCAAAATCAACCCTGTTTCCGGCGGCGCCGCAAGGGGCGGTTTGGCGCCAAGTTTCGAGTTTGCATAATAAGGAAGGCGCGCGTGAGCATAATCCGCTAACTTCCGCTAATTCGCCCCGATCGTTGCCACCGCCCGCGCGACCGGCAGCGCTATTGGACGAGAGATAGTTCTTTCCTCTACTTTAGACCAAGACCTGCACGAAAAGTGGGAAACCCGGGCGAGGATCAACAGCTTTTGGCTCCAAAACACTCTCGCAGGGAGCCGAGTGACGGGATCTCATCCTCACGCTGGTGCAGAGTAGAATATTCCTCGGGCCCCCTGGTTGCCATTGATCCGGTAGTGTCTCAATTTGAATCCAGCAGGCTGATAATCTCTTGGAGCGATCAGGCGTGATCCGAAACGCCCGCTTCCATCGTGCCTGCCACCGATCTCACCGGAAGGCTGATACACTTGACCTCTTGCAGGAGCCGCCAATGTGCAAGATTAGTCCCATACTCGGCGCATGCCTTCTCGCTGCTTCGCTTCCTCTGCTCGGCGCCGATAGTGAAACCGCCAGTCGACTAGTGTATTCAGTCCTTTATCGGGATACTGAAGGCGTGACGCACTTTCGCGATGATCAGACTGGTCTGGCACGGAACTCCTCGCAGGAATCGGATGACGCTGCTGTTGGATGCGACAAAGGGTGAGCTTCCTTCAAATCGCAGCCACGGAGGCCAGTAGTCCAACCTTTGTTTGCAGGAGGTCGAGAATGATGGCTACCGTTGACGACAAATTCACCCCGCCCGAGAAGCTGCACGCCAACCAAGGCTCGACGCGGCGCGCCGTCCTCGAGCCCGTCGTGGCGTTGGCCTTGTCGGCGCCGATGCGGTGCTTGGCGCAAGCGGGCGCCAAGCCTGAAAAGCTGCGGCCTCAGCCTGGGGACCGTCTCGTTTTCGCGTTCGGTCCGCGCGAGGGCGAGCCGCTGCAATTGGAAGAGCTAACGATGGGCGAGAAGCCGGTGGCGGCTTGGCCGATGAGTCCTGACGCAGGCGTGGTGCGCAGCGGGTCGCGGCTCAATCGCGTGATGGTGATGCGGCTGGACCCGGCGACGCTGTCGGAAAAAACCGGAGAGGGCGCCGCCGGCGGGATCGTGGCCTACTCGGCCGTGTGTACCCACACGGGTTGCGATGTCTCGGATTGGCGTGCGGAAACGCAGCGGCTGGTCTGCTCATGCCACGAATCCGAATTCGAGGTTGCGGACGGCGCCCGTGTGCTGACCGGCCCGGCCCCGAAACCACTGGCGATGCTGCCTCTCGAGATCGCCGCCGGCGAGCTGCGCGTGGCTCGGGAATTCACGCGCCGGGTCGGATTTCAGCGCCAATGACACAAGCAGCTGGCTATACTACAGCCATGCCACGTTCCACCTCCCGTTTCGCCACGTCCCTTCGCGCCGCTGCCTGGATTGCCGTTTCGCTCCTCGCCGGCCGCCTGCCCTCGCTGAGCCTCGCGCAACCCGCGCCCGCCTACAAGAACGTAACGAACGAGCGGTTGACCGATCCGGAGCCGCGCAACTGGCTGATGTATCGCGGCACTTACGATTCGATGGGCTACAGCGCCCTAGACCAAATCAACACGAGCAACGTGAGCCGGCTGGTTCCGGCCTGGACCTTCTCGACGGGGATGCGCGAGGGACACCAGGCCCCGCCCATCGTGAACGAGGGTGTGATGTTCGTAACGACGCCCCACAACCGGGTGCTCGCGCTCGATGCCCGAAGCGGCGATCTTCTGTGGCGCTACGACCGCGAATTACCCGAGGACCAGCTCCAGATGCACCCGACCAACCGGGGCGTAGCTCTCTACGCGGACCGCGTCTACCTGGCCACCGCGGACTGCTACCTCGTGGCGCTCGACGCACGCAGCGGCGAGGTGGTCTGGGAAAGCGAAGTCGAGGACTACGCGACGGGCTACGACATGACGCTCGCGCCGCTGGTGGCCGAGGGCAAGGTGATGGTCGGCGTCGCGGGCGGTGAGTTCGGCATCCGCGGCTTCGTTGCGGCCTTCGACGCGATGACGGGCGAGCAGTCCTGGAAGACCTACACGATCCCCGCACCGGGCGAGCCCGGCAGCGAAACCTGGGAAGGCGACAGTTGGAAGACCGGCGGCGTTTCTATCTGGGTCACGGGCTCCTACGACTCGCGGCTCGGCCTCACATATTGGGGCACCGGCAACGGCGGCCCCTGGATGGGAGACACGCGGCCGGGTGACAATCTGTACGCCACTTCGGTGATTGCGCTGGATGTGGAAACGGGCGCGCTCCGCGCCCACCACCAGTACCACTGGAACGACTCCTGGGACTGGGACGAAGTCTCCGCCCCGCTCCTGCTGGACTTCCAGCGTGACGGACGAACCATCTCCGGCCTGGTGCACCCCGGCCGCAACGGCTACCTCTGGTTCCTCGAGCGCGGCCGCGACCGGATCGATTTCGTCGACGCGTTGCCCTATGTACGCCAGAACGTCTTCACGAGCATCGACCCAAAGACGGGGCGGCCCAGCTACGACCCAGCGCGCAAACCCGGCATCGGCAAGCGCGCCGAGTTCTGCCCTTCGCTCTGGGGCGGCAAGAACTGGCCGCCGGCGGCCTACAGCCCCAAGACCGGCTACCTCTACATCCCCGCCAATGAGAACCTCTGCACCTCGATGAAGGGCAAGGAAATCGAGTATAGACCCGGCCAGACCTTCATGGGAACCGATAACAGCGGAACGGACCTGATCCTCCACGAGGAAGCCAAGGACCACATTGGCGAGCTCCAGGCCTGGGATCTGGACGGGCCGAAGAAGGTGTGGACGACAACCTTTGCGAGCCACAACTGGGGCCCGGTGCTCGCAACCGCGGGCGACGTGATCTTCATGGGTGGCACGAATGACCGCTATTTCCGCGCCTTCGACGCCCACACGGGGGACGAGCTGTGGAAACAACGCACCAACTCCGGCGTAACCGGAGTGCCAAGCACTTACGAAGTCGACGGCGTTCAATACGTGGCGGTGCTCTCGGGCTGGGGCGTCGATGCCGCACGTATGCAGGCGAGGCTGAACAAGCAACTCGAGACCAAGACCTACGTGCCGCAAGGGGGAGTGCTCTGGGTATTCGCTCTGCCGCAGGCTACGCCGACCCAGTGAGACGGTAGCGGCAAGTTTTGTTTGTGAGTGACGTTTTCTATGGAATTGGATACTGGCCCCGCATGGACCGTGGCGATCATTTCGCCTCCAATCATGCCATTCGCTCCGGCCATAAGATTCGAAAGTGGTTCCGTGCGGCGCGCCAGCCGGTGGCGAACCTCCATTTCTTCGTCACGGCGCCGATCACCAGGCTCATCAGAACTGCCGCGAGGTATAGGGCCGATGTCAACAATTGATCGAGACATCGTAAAGCTCCGGTACTTTACCGTCAGACAGAGTGATTTTATCAATCTACACCCACGCCCGAGCTATCGATATTTCCTGGTCACGCAAGTGTTCACGCCCGACGACATGTACTTGTGTACGCAGTTGCTCGGAAATGGGGTATTTAGTTGACTCCAGTAGCCACAATATGTTGTGGTTGGGGGCATGAAGGAGGACTACCCCCGAAACCTCGTCGAGTTGGAAGCTCGATTCTCGACCGAGGAGGCGTGCCGGGAGTACCTGCTGAAGCTGCGCTGGCCGGAGGGGTTCGTGTGCCCGCGCTGTGGGATCCAGTCCTCATGGGCCAGCAAACGCAATCTGCTGCTCTGCGCCGACTGCGGTTACCAGGCCTCGGTGACGGCGGGCACGATTTTCCAGGACACCCGCAAGCCCTTGACGTTGTGGTTCCGGGCGGCTTGGTGGGTGACAACGCAAAAAGGCGGGGCCAGCGCGCTGGAGTTGCAGCGGGTCTTGGGTTTGGGTAGCTATGTAACCGCCTGGACCTGGCTGCACAAGTTCCGCCGCGCCATGGTGCGCCCCGGTCGCAATCGGCTGGTCGGCCGGGTGGAGGTGGACGAAACGTATGTGGGCGGAGTCGAAGAGGGCGTCCGAGGTCGCGAAATGGTTGGCAAAGCGTTAGTTGCGGTTGCTGCCGAGGAGGATGGGCGCGGTATGGGTCGCATCCGGCTCCGTCGGATCGCGGATGCCTCAGCGGCGAGCTTGGAAGCCTTTGTCGAAGAAGCTATCCAACCTGGCAGCCTCGTGCACACCGACGGCTGGGAAGGCTATGCGGGATTGGAGAACAAAGGATACCGCCATGAAGTCACCGTGCTGCGCGGGAAGCGGCAATCGGCGAGTAAGCTGCTGCCGAGAGTCCATCGTGTCGCCTCTCTGCTAAAGCGCTGGCTGTTGGGGACCCACCAGGGGGCTGTCAGTCACGAGTATTTGGACTACTACCTGGACGAGTTCACGTTCCGCTTCAACCGGCGGACCTCACGGTCGCGCGGCAAACTTTTCTATCGCCTCCTCCAGCAGGCGGTCGCCGCCGACCCTGCTCCCTATAAGACAATGGTCGAGGCCACCAGGGCCGGCACCCCCACCCCCAAGATGTAGTGGCTACTGGAGTCAACTAAATACCCCATTGCTCGGAATCGACCTGCGGGCCGTAAAGTATTTCGAAAAGCAAGGCTGCGAACACCTCACAGGCGACAAGCTGACTGATGCCGATCGGGAACGCGTGCAAGCCTGCTTGGATGCGAATGCACGCTGGATAGTCAATAAAGTCGCAGGCGCCGTCTTTGGTCCCCTGACGACGGATCATTCCGATAAGATTCAGTGAATCCAAATCGCGATGCCCGTGGCGGGCGTTGCTCGATGCGGTGTACAGTGTCTTCGTCGGTTGCGTTGTAGAGGCGCACCACAGCATTAGCATTCCACCGGGTCCAATCGAAGTCGAACCGGATCGAGCGGACCCGATTGACGTTGATCCTGATCCGCTGCGGATCGTTCGCTAGCCATTCTTGTACACGAAATAACGATCTCATGAAGCGCTTTACACGCCTGGTATTTACGTGTCTTGTCCTGGTCACTACTGCTCAGGCTGCTGAGTTGACTGGAATCTGGCTGTTCAGCGCCGAAACCGACGATGGCCTACTACGGGCTCGTTTGACTTTGCACGTCACCGAACCGCAACTCTCCGCACGCATGAAGATCGACCAGCACGTCCTGGAAGGCTCAGGCACTGTCAAGGGTGACGAGTTCGATGTGCAACTTCAACACGCAGTTTTACCCGGGTCTTCTGACCATAGTGATCGAGTACATCTCAGGGGAAACTCGATGGCGATCAGCTCAAAGGGACCTGGGATGACGGAACCAACCGTGGCGAGTGGACCGGTACGAGGCTGGAGTAACCTCTCTCCGTTGGTTCGAGCTATAGCGACTCAAAGCACTTCTTCGTAGAGGCGTCATGTGGCCAACTGGGCGGGCGTGGCAGCATAGGTAAACCCTTGCCGACTAGCGAGGACCGATCTTATGGATCTGAGACAACTTTCACCCGTCAGAAAATTGCACAGCCCGCCAGCCTTCACTGGACACACTTACCACCACCTGATATGGTGTGACCTGTCAAGTCCGGGCGTACGAATCCACACGCTCGGGTTCCCGAGGCCGTACCGATACGACGGCCGGGAGGCGCAGGGCGAGGCTGCTAGCTAGGAGCCTGTCGGAGAGAAAATTTCCGCCTTCATGCGAATTAAAACATCTCTATAGTTAAATGTTTTCTAGGAGGCCCTCTCCCGGTAAAATGGAAGCATGTCCCAGCGCTGTCGGGCTGGCACATCGTCTCGCAAAGCAAAATGCCTATCTACTCGACTTCTCTCGGCGCCGTGTAGCCGTTCTTAGCCATGATCTGATACTTGATGGACTTGCCCTTCTTGTTGACGATTCTCAGATCCTTGTTGTTGTTGGGGTCAACGAGGCGAACCTTGATTTTGCGCCACTTACCGTCACGTTTTGTGTTCGTTGGGCTATAGGTCATCGAGTACTGGTTGCGCATCGAATAATGGATGTTGCGGAAGATGGAAGGAAATTCACCGTAGAAACGTGGGAAGAACGACATCCCGCCCGTCTCTTTCGCGAAGGTTCGCATCTGGTTGTCCGCCTGAAGGAAATCCAAGCGCGCGATCGGGGCCATGTAACCTCGCGCGTCATACCACATTCGCAGGGCCTGCATCAGACCGACGGCGTAGACCGTTACTCCGCCGTCCTGTACGATGCGCCGCGTCTTGCCAAAATTTAGTTTACTGAACGTATCCACACCAGAGGCAATCAGCACAATCGCCTTGCGGCCCTCAATGTCTTTCATGCGCGTGACCGTGTCGGTCAAGGCATCGAACAGGTTCGATTCTGAGAAGGCCGCAATGCGCAGGCGCTGCATAGCCTCGTGGGTCTCACGCCGGTTCTGTGTAAAGTCACTGAGGATCTCGGGCCTAAGATCATAAGCCACCACTGCGACCCAATCCTCTGGGTTGAGCGTCTCCACGAAACCGTAAGCAGCAGTCAGCGTTTGATACCAGCTTTCCGTCCAATACCGCTGATACAGGTTACTAAACTCGATCACTAACGCAACCGTCATGGGAGCTTCTGAATGCCCGAACTGAAGGACTTTTTGCGGCACTCCATCCTCGACAACCTGGAAGTTTCCTTGTGGGATGTTTGGGACGAAATTGCCGTTCTTGTCAACAACCGCCACATCCACTGTCACAATGTTTGTGTCGGCCGTGAACAGCGGCTGGCCTTCCTCGGGGCCGGCCCGCCGCTTGCGGGTTTCCACCGGAGGCAATTCCAGCGGCTGAGTTGGCGGAGCAGCTGAGGGCCCTGGCCCGCGGCGCGGCCGCCCAGATAACGGGCCTGTATTCTGAGAAAGTCCCTGATAGCTAGTTCCGAGGCCCAGTAGGGCTAGTAGTAAAGCTTTGGTAACGGCACTGTGGCCAGTCATAGATTCCCCCTTGTCCCGATTGCGGCCTTATGAGTCACCCCACCACGTTGGACTCTGTGGCGGAATATTGGGTTACTCTTTATCCTAATACCTTATACCTTCCTGCCGGCGAGCACATCTGTTACCTGAATTATGCATTGCGGGGTGCACCTGAGGAGGGCTGAGCCGCAAGGGACCATTGGGGAACGCCCGAAAACATGGGGTAAAAAGGTAGGCTGGCAAAGATTCCAGCTTCACCAGCCAACCCAAAGGAGGTCACCCAAATGGTTACCAAGCGAAAACAGCATAGCTCCCAAAGGGCCGTCAAACAAGGCCCAGCCGTGACGGTCTCGCAGCCCAATAAAATCGGGGCATCCACGCCTTGACAACTTCCGCGGCAGGAAGCCGACTCCCTACGGCGGCTTGCCGCCGGTAGTCGAGAGGGCGTTGATCTGAGAGCCTGGCTATGCGCTATGCATAAAATTTTATGCACTGGCCGCAACGTACTGGAAACACGCCACTTCGGAGCGGGGTTTTGCCGACGCGGATTCTGGGCGGGAGGGGAAACCGGGGACGGAGAAGCCAAAAGACCAGTTGCCGAGCTCCCACCTTACGACGGCCGTCAAGCCGCTACGAACGCAGCCGCACTCGCAAAGCGAATCTGTGCATAATTCAGGTGTTACGGGACTGGCTGCTGTCAACCAGGCACGGGCTGTCCGAATCTCTTTGACGTTGTACACTGCCTACACGGCAGGCTGATTGCGGGATTCGGTCGCAGGCCCTCCCAAGCCTGGCCCTGGAAGGGATCGGGGTTTGTGATGACCACAGCACCCAAACTCTTGAGCATCGCCATAGCCGGTGCAATCGGCGCCTTTGCTGCTTTGGCGCCGAAGATCGAACCTGTTTCGGCCCAACAATTGCTTGCGGTCCGCAGCGTTAATAGGTTACGATTCTCGGGCGGAATGAATGCGAGGTGACGCCACCCCCACACTGCCTGCTTACCGCCGGGCGGGTCGAAACTCGATCAAGGGCCGGCAGATGATTCTGATCGGACTCGTTGCCGGACTTGTCTTGCTGGGCACATTTTTTCAGGCGAGCGCCCAGTCCCCTTCAGCACGCGAGCCCCAGCGTGCGGCGGCTGGGAAGTTTCTCGTTGCCAATCGCAGCCTGCGGGATCCGAACTTTGCCAAGACCGTTGTCCTGTTGACCGGCCACAGCGACCAGGGGGCGATGGGGCTCATCATCAATCGTCCGGCCGATGTAAGACTGGCGGAGGTGCTGCCCGAAACGGAGGGGCTGGAGGAGCGGCCGGACACCATTTACATCGGCGGTCCGGTCGCCCGCCGCGGCATGATGTTGCTGATCCGTACTGACGAAGCTCCGGAGAACGCCCGGCGCGTGCTCGACGGGCTGTACTTGAGCGCCAGCCGCACTGTGCTGGAAACGATGATCTCGGAAGGCGACATTGGCAGTTTTCGCGTCTACTCCGGACACTCAGGCTGGGGCCCGGGCCAACTCGAAAACGAGTTGGAACAAGGAGCTTGGCATATTTTTCCGGGCGACACTCGAACCGTATTCGATCCCAGTCTGCCGGAGGTATGGCAGCGCCTGATCGATCGAACCCAGATGCGTTTCGCCAGAGCCGATTATCCCGATCGCGGGCGCCCACGCCAAACACAGCACCCGGTTGACCGCCGGCTTTCCCGGAACTAGTCCAATGCTGTTCACTTAGAGCCGTTGAGCTGCTCGTGGAGAGCCTTGAGCCGCGAAGCGGCGCCGGATCGTAGCCCATGGGTGGAGCGAAGCGGAACCCTGGGTCCAAAACCCCTCAAGGCCAAAGCCCCGAAAGGGCGCAGGAAAACTAACCCATGATTCTGACAACCGATCCGCCATGTGCCGAAAAAAGATACGACGCCCCTGGCAGGCCTGCCCTGACACCACTAACTGAACAGTATTGGGAACTAGTATAACGTTTCAGTAAAACATAACCATAGGACAATGTTTTTTGCTAGACTGGTTGCATGGCAGGAAAATCGAAGCGTCCCCCACTGGTTCTCACTCCCGAAGAGGTGCAACATCTGAAGCGGCTGCGTCGTTCCCGCAAGGCTCCGGCTCGGGAGGTGCAACGCGCCGAGATTCTGTGGCGCTATCATGGCGGCGAGACCATCGCCGAGATTATGCGGGCCGTGAAGATGACCCGCAAGAGCGTTGCCAAATGGATCGAGCGAGCCCTCGCCATGGGGGTGGAAGCGGCCCTCAAGGACGCCTATCATCGTCCCTACGAGCCCCGCATTAGCGAAGAGGCCAAGGCCGCCGCACCGGTCGTTCACCGCTGGGGCAAGTTCGAGGCGCTCGAAGCCGCGCCTGAGACAGGTACAGTTTCATGAAACGACATACTAGTCACAAGGCCAATTCAGCCCGACCGGGGCACGCCCCGCCGCTGCAACTCCAACCCGACCCGCTTACGATGCTCCGCTTTTTCTTGCGATGTGCAGTCGGACCAGTCGAAGCCGTCTTGCCGCGCCACGAGCGTGCTGGCCCAAGCTTGAGCAAATTCGTAGTTGCCCTCCAGCTCCCAACCGTTGATCACTTCAGCAAGGATCTTGACTGTCGGGATTTCGTGTGGTTGCATGCGTTCCAGATAGCCGTCATTTCGGAATTCGCCGATCAGCTCGACGAGTGAGTCGACTTGCTCATCGGTAAGACCCCGGAGCACGTCCGCGAAGAAGGAGACAGCGTGCCGCTGCCGCGTGGAGAGCGGGATTCTGCCGCCCTCGACCACCCTGAAACCAGCTTGGTTCGTCATTTGACTTGCCATCAGACTCGAAATCTCCCTGAGACTCTATCGGTCGAAGTCGGCGAGAACTGTAGAGGATATTTAAACCCTTGCCAGGTGAGGACGGTGGGCGCGGCTCGGAAACCTGGGAGTTACTCTTGAACCGAGCGTTCTTTCCGTCTTCGACCCGGCGCTCGAGAGCCGGCTAGAAGGCCCCCGCCTCTGATATCCTATGAGTCTGATTTCAAGGGACTTCCCCTAGATTGGTTTCGCAACGAAAACTAGTTTGCCGTGTTCGATCGCCACAAACAAAAAGCCGCGATCCTGTTCGGGGTTGCCGACGTCCTGCTGACGGTCTGCGCCTTCGAGGCCGCCTATCAGACGCGCGTCGTGCTGCCTCTGGAGCGGGTCTTTTTCATCATCGCTCCGATGAAGGCGCTATTGTTGGGCTCCACGCTTCTGTTTTGGGTCGGGATCGGAAGCTGGATCGGGGCTTATCGCCGGTTTTACGGGAATGACAGCCGCGCGGTGGTTTACGACACGTTCCTTCAAGTCCTGTTTGGGACGATCGGACTCGTCACTTTCCAGTTTCTGCTGCGGCTCGACTTAAGCCGTGCCTTCATTGGGCTTTTCGCCGCCTACAGTCTCGGCCTGCTGCTGTTTTACCGCTTGCTTGCCGGGAGAGTGAGAGGCTATATCCGGCGACAGTTTGGAGCCGAGGTGTTCTATGTCGTGGTTGGATCGGGAGAAAGAGCGCTCCAGATGGGCCGGCGCTTGGAACAGACTCGCGATTACGGGACGCAGTTACTGGCGTTCGTCGACCCCTCCGGCGCGGCTGATCAGAGCGTCAGGCTGAGCCGCGACTATCCGGTGAAAGCGTTGTCGGAGCTGCCTGCGATGCTGCGGCGGCACGTGATCGACGAGATCATCTTTACGGTCAAGGGAGAGAATCTCGCCGAGCTGGAGGAAATCTTTCTGCTTTGCGACGAAGAGGGCGTCAAGACCCGGGTTGTGATGGATCTGTTTCCGCACGTGAACAGCCGCGTTTACCTGGAGGGTTTCGGAGACATTCCCCTGCTCACGTTTTCGGCGACGCCGCACGATGAACTGCGTCTGTTCGTTAAGCGCCTCATCGACGTACTGGCGTCCGCGGCAGCGCTCGTGGTTCTAGCCATTCCGATGGGAGTCTTGGCGGCGCTGGTGCGACTCACTTCCAAGGGCCCGGTCATTTTTCGCCAAGAGCGCTGCGGACTCAATGGCCGGCGCTTCGCCTTCTACAAATTCCGGTCCATGGTCGAGAACGCCGAAGATCTCAAGACCAACATCGAGCACCTCAACGAAAAGGACGGCCCCGTCTTCAAGATTTCGAATGATCCTCGCTTGACGCCGATCGGGCGCTATTTACGCCGCTTCTCGATTGACGAGTGGCCTCAGCTTTGGAACGTTCTCCGCGGCGATATGTCTCTGGTCGGCCCGCGCCCGGCAGTCCCTTCCGAAATTGACCAATACGAAACATGGCACAGGCGCAGGCTGCGCATGCGGCCGGGTCTGACTTGCCTCTGGGCGATCGAGGGGCGAGACACGATCGAGTTCGACACCTGGATGAAGCTGGATCTCGAATACATCGACAACTGGTCGCTGTGGCTCGACCTGAAGATTATTTTTCAGACGATTCCGAAGGTGGCGGCCGGACGGGGCGCGAGTTAGCCGTCCGATTAGGGTTCAATCTGACTCAGCGGTGATGGAATTCCGGAACGTATGGGAGCTGGTCGGCTCAATGGAGGGCAAGGCGTTTTCAACTGAACGTGGAGACTCCTTCACCTACCGCTACCGCAAAACTTATATTGTTGTGAGCGGCGGGAATCAGTCCATCCCTCGAACGAATTTCGAGAAGGTGTGGCGGTTTCGGCGGCAAAACGATTCTCGCGCCGCCGTGCCCGTGCAGGGGGTGAAATTCATCGAGGCGATCTTGTCGGACTCGCGCTTGATGGGCTCTTCATGAACCAATGAGCGGTTCGCCATGGTAGGATCCGGGGCCTAGCCAGCATTTCTCAGTGCGCCTTTTCGGCGCGGACACCCTGTGGGAGGAAGGAGCCCACCTATGTAGTTGTCGGTAAGCGTGGAAGCTGACGAGCGGCTTGGTCGGGTAATCGGCCTCGCGGAAGCCTCGTGACGAAGTCCGGAGAAAGCCGGGCGAGCAAGCTGGCAGGCCGTAACGCGCAGTAAGCCTGAGCAGGCCTCGAAAGTGAAATCGTGGACGCCGACCCGCCTGAGATACGGGGAGGCCGCACGAGCCGGGAAGCAACCGACACTTGCAGCGGTTCGGTCCGCCGGGGTAGTGGGCACGGCAGGTCAGCCAAGGGAGACCGCAGTGCAGCAAGGGAGGTCCCGGCGGGTGGAGTTCGCAACTCCGCCGTCCTCGCAAGGAGGGCGGGCTCGGCGGGGAGTCGGACAGGGCCATAGTAGCGCGGAAGCCGGGTAACTCCGGTGGAGCCAAGGGCCCTGCCTTGCGGCGCGCTTCGGAGGCAGAGGAGGGTCAGGCGATTGACAGGAGTCTGAAAACGCCGGAAAAGATCCGAAACTTGCAGAAGAAGCTTTATCTCAAAGCGAAGCAGGAGCCGAACTTCCGCTTCTATCAGCTCCCCCTTTTCAGTCGATGACAAGGTCTGGCGCAGCGACATTCTCGAGCATGCCTACCGGCTGGCGAAGGCCAACGGAGGCGTGGCCGGAGTGGACGGCGTAACGTTTCAGCAGATCGAATCCCAAGGCCGTCAGGAGTGGTTGCGAAGCCTGCAAGAGGACTTGCGCTCGAAGAGCTACCGGCCTCAGCCGGTGCGGCGGGTGATGATTTTCAAGCCCGGCGGCGGCGAGCGTCCACTGGGGATTCCGACCATTCGGGACCGTGTGGCGCAGAGCGCCGCCAAGCTGGTGATCGAACCGATCTTCGAGGCGGACTTGGACCCGGAGGCCTATGGCTACCGGCCAAAACGGAGTGCGCACGACGCCATCCGGAGAGTGCACGAACTGCTATGCAAAGGCTACACCGATGTGGTCGATGCCGCTTTATCGAAGTACTTCGACACGATTCCGCACGCCGAGCTGTTGCAGTGCGTGGCGCGGCGCATTTCGGACCGGCAAGTCTTACATGTCATCAAGAGGTGGCTGAAGACGGCGGTCGAAGAGCGGGATGAAAACGGGAAGCGGCGGATGACGGGCGGCAAGAAGAGCCGGCACGGCACCCCACAAGGCGGCGTGATCAGCCCTCTGCTGTCCAATCTGTACATGAACCGTTTTCTGAAGTGCTGGCGGCGGACGGGGAAGGGAAGTGAGTTCCGAGCTGTCATCGTTAACTACGCCGATGACTTCGTGATTCTCAGCCGCGGCAGCGCGGCGGAGGCGCTGAAGTTCACCGCGGCGGTGATGGAGCGGATCGGGCTGACGCTGAACCGCACGAAGACCAAGTTGGTGCAGGCCAAGCAAGAGCGGTTTGACTTTCTGGGTTACACGTTCGGGCCGCACCGTTTCAAGAAGGATGGCCATTGGTATTTGGGGGCTTCTCCGTCGAGGAAGAGCGTGGCACGGCTGAGACGGAAGGTGCATGAGGTGTTGCGTCCGGCTGAAGTGGGGCGCTGGGAGGAGGTCCGAGACCGGCTCAACCGAGTGTTGGTGGGCTGGGCGAATTACTTCTCTTATGGGACCCGGCTGATGGCGTATCGGGCGGTGGACAACCACGTGCATGAGCGAGTGCGAGGATTTTTGCGGAGGCGGAGGAAGGTGTCGTCGCGTGGCGCCCGGCAGTTTAGCGACCAGGTGGTGTTTGGCCAATTAGGCGTGGTACGCCTGCGCCGGATACACCTGGGGCCGCCGCCCGCGACAGCTTGAGGGATGAAGCCGGCCGGAGAGCCGGATGCGGGAAATCCGCACGTCCGGTTCGATGAGCGGGGACGGGAAACGGGACCACGACGCCCCAGGCGTCCAGAGCACCCGCGCCCGTCCTCGACTCTACCCAACCGGCGAGGCGAAGTGCGTGAGAAGGCCCGCCATTACTTCGTTGCGCTTGCTCGCCGTGCTCACCGCAGGGTCACGTACGCCTCCGCTCGTCAAGCGGCGCGCGCCTCGTACTGACTGACGGGCCTCTCACGCACTTCGCCTCGCCACGCGGTGAGAAAAGCGGGCTAGTCGAACCGCTGCGATTCAGATTCGCCAGCCGGCTACCTGATATCATGTAGCCGGGATCCGGAAATGTCTTGTGCGATTTTACTGGGGACGCTGCTGGCGGTCCTCTCCCAGGCGCAAACGGCGAAGCAACTGCCTCCAGCGGCCAGCATCCAGGTCAATTTCACTAGCCACATTCAGCCTATTCTGAAGACCCGCTGCTACACCTGCCATGGCGAGCAGCTTCAGTTAAGAAAGCTGCGTCTCGACCGCCGTGCCGACGCCATCCGCGGCGGTGAGTCCGGCATCCCGGCCATCGTTCCCGGGGACAGCGCAAACAGTCTGCTGATTCGCTACGTCACCGGAATCGATCCCGACGTGGTGATGCCTCCCGAGGGCGACAAGCTGGCGCCCGATGAGGTGGGACTACTGCGGGCGTGGATCGATCAGGGCGCTGCGTATCCGGGTGACGCCGCGGAGCTGTCGACTGAGTCAGCTCGTCCTGCTTCCGATCATTGGGCGTTTCAACCTGTGCGGCGGCCAAGTGTGCCGGCGGTTCGGAGCGAAACTTGGGTCCGCAACCCGATCGACGCCTTCGTTCTGGCGAAACTCGAACAGCGCGGCTGGAGGCCGTCGGACCCAGCGAAGCCGCGGGCGCTGTTGCGCAGGCTCTACCTCGATCTGATCGGCCTGCCACCGACCCTGGAGGAGCAACAAGCCCTCCTCAAAGACCCCTCGCCCGAAAGCTTCGACCAACTCGTCGACGACCTGTTGCAGCGTCCCGGCTACGGCGAACGCTGGGCGCGGCACTGGTTCGATCTGGTGCGCTACGCCGAGACCAACGGCTATGAGCGCGACAACGCCAAGCCTCATGTCTGGCGCTACCGCGACTACGTCATTCGGGCCTTCAACCGCGACAAGCCCTACGACCGGTTCATCATCGAACAGCTCGCCGGTGATGAAATGGAAGAGGTCTCGCCCGAGACGCTGATCGCGCTTGGCTACAACCGGCTCGGCCCTTGGGACGATGAGCCCGCCGACTTTACGCAAGACCGCTTCGACCAGCTCGATGACATCGTAACCACCACGTCCCAAGTGTTTCTCGGGCTGACGCTGGGCTGCGCGCGCTGCCACAACCACAAGTTCGATCCGCTGACCGCCCGAGATTACTACGGAATGGTGGCGATTTTCGATGGCCTGGTCCGTCCTCAAAACGGCCGGACGGAGCTGGATTTGCCGCTCGGCTCACGGGCGGAACTGGACGAGGTGGCCAAGGTCGAGAGCCGCATCGGACCGTTGGAGGAACAAATCGAAGCCCTCAAGCGAGGCTACTGGCCGGCCTTTCTTCGCTCCGGGAAAAGCGAACTGGACGAGGAGTCTGTCAAAGCCTTCCTCACGGACGCCGGCAAGCGAACCGCCGAGCAGGAAAGACTCGTGAAGCGGAATAGCGGCCGGCTCAAAAGCGAGGCCGGGAAGAATCTTCCCGAAGAGCTGAAGAGCGAAATCGCCGGGTTGAAAGAGGCCATCGCTCCGCTGCGGGAGTCGATTCCGGACCTGCCGCGCGGCTACTTCCTGCATGAGCCCTCGCCGCGGCCGCCGGCCACGCACCTGCTCATCCGGGGAAGTGCTCATAACCCGGGGCCCGAAGTTTCCCCCGCTGTCCCGGTCGTCCTGGCCGCTGCGCAGCCGCGATTCCCGGCTCCCCGCCGGACCAGCCTGCGCCGCCTGACCTTGGCCCGCTGGATCGCCGACCCCAGCAACCCGCTGACCGCGAGAGTCATCGTCAACCGCGTTTGGCAGCACCATTTCGGCGAAGGCCTCGTGCGGACTCCCAGTAACTTCGGCAAGATTGGCCAGCCGCCGACTCATCCCAAGCTTCTCGACTGGCTGGCGAGGTGGTTTGTCGACAACGGCTGGTCGCTGAAGAAGCTGCACCGGCTGATCTTGAGCAGCAATACCTACCGCATGAGCAAACAATGGAAAGCTCAATACGGTGCCGAAGATCCGGAAAGCCGCTTGCTGTGGCGCGTGCCCTATACCAGGCTCGAGGTGGAAGCCGTCCGCGATTCCATACTGGCGGTCACGGGGCGCCTGAACCGTAAAATGTACGGGCCCAGCATGCTGCCGCCTATTCCCGCGGCGGCGCTCGAAGGACACAGTGACCCCGACAAGATCTGGAAAGCATCGGAGGAAGACGAGGCTTCTCGCAGAACCATCTACGCCTTCATCAAACGGTCGATGGTGATACCGATGCTCGAAGTGCTGGACCTGTGCGACACCACCCGCAGTACGGCGAAACGCGCGGTGACCAGCGTGGCTCCGCAGGCGCTCACCCTTTTCAATGGGGATTTTGTCACCGAGCAAGTCCGCTACTTTGCCGAGCGCCTGGTTTGGGAGGTGGGGCTCAATTCTGAAAAGCAAATCGAGCGAGCTTATTCGCTGGCATTAGCCCGTCCGCCAACTGCCGCGGAACGAGCCCGAGTGACAGCATTTCTCAATCGTGAAGCCGATGCTTGGATTGGTGAGCCGAGCGGGCGTCCGCGGGATCCCGCGATGGCGAGACGCCACGCAACCGAGCAGATGTGCCGGGTGATCCTCAACCTAAACGAATTTGTTTACACGGATTGATCTGGGAGGTGACCGATGGCTGAGCAATCAAGGCGATATTCACCCAACCCCACTCCTTGCGGGCGCAACCGCCGCGAGTTTCTGTGGGAGGTCGGCGGAGGGTTCGCGGGCCTGGCGCTGATCGATCTGTTGACCCGGGACGGGTTTTTCACTCAGCAGGCTCAGGCCGCTGCCACTCGAGATGGCGCCGCGGCCGCTCAAGAGTTCTTGGCTCCGAAGGCGCCGCACTTTCCAGTCAAGGCCAAGCATGTCGTCTTCTTGTTTATGAACGGCGCGCCCAGCCACGTCGATACGTTCGATTACAAACCGGCGCTCAGCAAGTACAACGAAACCCCTTACAGAGGCGACCTCAGCGTCGGATCGAACAACCGGCCGCTCGGCTACTTGATGCAAAGTCCGTTCGAGTTCAACAAATACGGGCAGAGCGGGCTCGAAATCAGCAGCCTCTACCCGCACGTCTCCCGGCACGCCGACGATCTTTGCGTCATTCGGTCACTTCAAACCGACACGGCCGCGCACGCCTCCGGGTGCTTGCAGATGAACACCGGCAGCGTCATCATCGGCAAGCCGAGCCTGGGGTCGTGGTTGAACTATGGCCTGGGAACGCTCAACGCCGACCTGCCCGGCTTTGTCGTTATGACCGACCCGCGGGGAGGCCCGATCAGCGGTCCGTCCAACTGGACATCGGGTTTCATGCCGGCGGGCTACCAGGGGACACTATTCCGAAGCAAAGGCAGCCCGCTGCTGGACCTCGCCACGCCAAGCGGAATCAGCGAGCGGACCCAGCGTCATTCCTTGGATGTTCTCAAAGAGCTGAACGAACAGCATCTCGAGCCGCGCGCCGACGAGTCGCAGCTGGTGGCCAGAATCCACTCCTACGAACTCGCCTACCGCATGCAAACCGCCGCGGCGGAGGTGGTCGATCTCGATCAAGAAAACGCCAAGACAAAGAGCCTGTACGGCCTGGACAACTCGCTTACCGGAGATTTCGGACGCAAATGTCTCATTACCCGCCGCCTGCTAGAAAAAGGCGTCCGCTTTGTCCAGCTCTATTCCGGCGGCGGGCACATCGAAGACACTTGGGATGGCCACACCGACTGCATCTCGAACCACAAGCTCCATGCGGGCGAAACCGACCAGCCCATCGCCGCGCTGATCGATGACCTGAAACGCACCGGGCTGTGGGAAGAGACGCTGCTCGTTTGGGGCGGCGAGTTCGGCCGCACTCCTACCAGCGAGGGAATCGGCAAGCCAGGCAGAGATCATAATATACACGGGTTCTCTATGTGGCTGGCCGGGGCGGGAGTCAAAGGCGGACAGGCGATCGGCGCCACCGACGAGCTGGGCTTTCTGGCGGTGGAAGATGTCCATCACGTCTCTGATTTACACGCCACGGTTCTTCATTTGATGGGGCTCGACCACACCAAGCTCACCTACTTCTACCAAGGCCTCGATCAGCGGCTAACGGGAACTCGCGGCAACGTCATTGAGAAGGCATTGGTGTAGTGTTCAGGAGCGCGTCATTCATGAGGCCGTACTTTGCCGAGCCCGGTGTTTGTTACGGCAGGAATAGAATAGCCTTCGCGAGCGCAATCAAGGCGACGACCACGACGCAGGCCAGCGCGAGTCCGTTCAGATCGACCCGGAATCTGCGGTAGAACTGCCCCAATCCCTTGCTGAGGCCAAGATTGAAGAGGTTGGCCACGAGCAAATCATGCCCCTCCTCGGTGATGGTCCTTTCTTCGCCGGTAGCTTCATCCAGATAGCTGCGCGTGGCGAGGCGCTCGTAGAAGGGATCGAGCGCGGCCTTGTCTTCGGGTTTGGTGATCAGACTGAATGCGACCAGCGAGACAAAACCAACCAGGAGCGAAATTCCAAAATTCGCGGCTTCCCATCTGAGCAGAATGCCGAATTCCTGGTAGGTGAGATAAAAGAACAGAACACTCGACAGCAGCAGGCTGGCGAAAGCTCCGTAGCGGTTGGCTCGTCTCCAAGAAATCGCACCGAACATGCTGATCCCCATGAACGCCGCAATGGTTTCGGTAAACAGAAACGCCTCGAGCACGACGTCCACGTAAAGGCCGAAAAGCACGCCCAGCGTGGTCACCGACACTCCGGCGAGGCGTCCCACGGTGAGGTAGTGATGGTCCGGGCGGTCCTTGGCAACGTAGCGGCGATAGAAATTCTGAGTGAACAGCGCGCCGCTGTCGACGGTAAAGGCCGAGCAAGTCGACATGTTCGCGGCGAGCACGCAGGCGATCATCAGGCCGACCGCCCCGGGGAACAGGAGCTCGCGGGTGGCATAACCGAAGGCATCCTCGCGGTCGGCCAGCGTGCCTCCATCCTGTGCCAGCATGACCACCACGATGAGGCCGACGAGGGCCCAGCCAATCGTGCAGAAGCGCTTAATGAAGTTTCCGTAGGCCATGCCGATTCGGCAGGTCCGTTCGTCCTTTCCCGTGCCGATGGCGGCCAGCATATGCGGCTGGGCGACGATTCCAATCAAGCCGTTGATCGTGAGCATCAAGATCGTGAAAACTCCCACATCACCCGGAGTGACCAGTGAAAGCATCTGCGGGTCAAGGCTCTCTCGGATACCCGTGAAACCGCCTACGCGCGCGAGCCCCAGCGGAATCAGCAGGAAAGATAGCGCGATGATGAAGAAACTTTGGACAAAATCCGTATAGGCGGCCGCAACCAGCCCGCCCACCAAGCTGTAGGCGAGAAACGTGCCGGTCATGGCGATGACTACCATGTTGGGGGTGATCGCCTCTCCGGCGGCAACGCTGACGAGCTTGCCCGCGCCCTTCAGCATGGCTCCCATGTTGAAGGTGAAGTAAGACAGTGCAAATACCGTGTAGACGGCGCCCATCGCGTTTCCGTAGCGGTCTTCATAAACCTCGCCAATGGTCGTGCGGCGGGTGCGGCGAAAGATGGGCCCGAGGATCCAATAGAACGGAGTGATGAACAGATTCTTCCACTGGTACCAAATAGCGGAGTAGCCGGACTGAAACACGGCCCCGGCAAGCGAGACCGGCATTTCCGCGTGCGTTCCCACGCCGAAAGCCTGCGCCAGGATAATCCAGACGCTGAAACCCCGGTTCCCAAGGAAGTAGTCGGCCGTCTTCTTGACCCCCCGCGATACGACTAAGCCGATCGCGACGATGCCGACGAAATAGACGAGGATGACAACCCAGTCAAGCCAGTGGAGCGTAATCGCCATGCAGATGGAGGGATGGTTGCCCATTATACGTGAGTCTGCTGACGGACCTCTGGCGATGCCGGAGAGTCCCAGAACAACGAGCCAGCAACGGCCGCCGGCGGTCACGAGCGCGATTGAAGCCTGTGCTCAGGGCGTTCAGTCCGGCGGTGTGATATCTTGCTAGGAAGGACTGCTTACTGAGCAGTTTTGGAGTTTTATGAAGTGTTGTTTTTCACAGGGTGAAGTTCCGACTGACAAGCTCTTCGTCTTGTACTACCCGCCGACGATGGCTCATCAGAAATGGGAGAAGTCCGTCTACGCGGCGGCACGGGCTCGCGATGCGTTGCGCGTGACCGCGTCTCAGCTCCGAAAGTTCTTTGGAAATTACGTCGTGGGCAAGAAACTGCTTGCGGGTTTGGTCATCGGAGTGGCAGGACTTGTGATCTTCGCCCATTGGCTGCAAGGCGCAAGCGCATCCTGGGATGAGTTGGGCTTCTTCCGCAGGTATGTGCAACTGCTGGTGGCGTTGGCATTGGTCTCGTTTGGGTCCTTTCGTCTGCGCCGGTTTCTTCTAAGACTGCGTGCCTGGAGGCATAAGGGTCGTGAAACGGTTGGGAAGGAACTTCAGGAAATCGAGGAGCAGATCGCAAAAATGCCGGAGGATCCGACCGCTGAGCAGGCCGCGGTTGTGATGCGGCGCCAGTGCCCCGGCGTGGTGTCCGAGCTAGCCTTCGACGGGTCGTACTTCCATGCGTTCACCTACATGGATTTCGTGATGTTCCCGCAACTCAGGAATTCGGGCAGTCAAAAGGAACTCCCTGACAAGCACAGTCTGAACCGGGACGCCTACTACGTGGGCGATATTGTCTATGATCACTGGCGGCTTTTTCACAAGGACGACCGGGATCTGGAGGACCCGCGTTTTGTCGGCAGCGGCGGCAAGCGCGGAGTTATTTAGGTTTGGCGGGGCGGGCCGACGCAGCAATATGCTCCGCGCTTACCCCGTTGGAGGGCGACTTAGTAAGACCGTTTGCATGCAGCAAGGAGGTACGGGAATGAGGTTACGATTTGCGCTGGTATTGATTCCTTTCTTGACTTGGGCGGCCACCGATGTTGTCAAGACCAGCCAAGGAGATGTGAGCATTACTCCCATTCAACATGGGAGCGTCATGCTCGAAATCGACGGGAAGATTTGGCACGTCGATCCATGGAGCCGCGCCGACTATTCTTCACGGCCGAAAGCGGATGTGATTCTGATCACAGACATTCACGGGGACCACATGGACCCAAAGGCGATCGCGGCTCTCAGCAAGCCCACGACCGTGATCGTGGCGCCGAAGGCTGTTTCGGAGACCGTGACAAAAGCCAAGGTCGTGGCCAACGGTGAGAAAATTACCGTCAGTGGTGTGGAGATCGAAGCGGTCCCGATGTACAACCTCAAGAGAGGGCCTGAAGCCGGCAAGCTGTATCACGACAAGGGGCGCGGCAACGGTTATGTCCTCAATGTAGGAAACAAGAGGATTTATTTTTCGGGAGACACGGAAGCCGTCCCGGAAATGAAAGCGCTGAAGGATATCGATGTGGCTTTCGTTTGCATGAATTTGCCCTATACGATGCCTCCCGAGGAAGCCGCGGACGGGGTGAAGGCCTTTGGGCCAAAGGTGGTTTATCCTTACCACTATCGGGGATCCGATCTGGACGTGTTTGTAAATGCACTCAAGAACGAACCAGGAATCGAGGTTCGGCTTCGGGAGTGGTATTGAGAAGGCCGGGCCCCAGCAAAAGCTCTCTGAGTTGTCACGAAGATGGGGTATTTAGTTGACTCCAGTAGCCACTACATCTTGGGGGTGGGGGTGCCGGCCCTGGTGGCCTCGACCATTGTCTTATAGGGAGCAGGGTCGGCGGCGACCGCCTGCTGGAGGAGGCGATAGAAAAGTTTGCCGCGCGACCGTGAGGTCCGCCGGTTGAAGCGGAACGTGAACTCGTCCAGGTAGTAGTCCAAATACTCGTGACTGACAGCCCCCTGGTGGGTCCCCAACAGCCAGCGCTTTAGCAGAGAGGCGACACGATGGACTCTCGGCAGCAGCTTACTCGCCGATTGCCGCTTCCCGCGCAGCACGGTGACTTCATGGCGGTATCCTTTGTTCTCCAATCCCGCATAGCCTTCCCAGCCGTCGGTGTGCACGAGGCTGCCAGGTTGGATAGCTTCTTCGACAAAGGCTTCCAAGCTCGCCGCTGAGGCATCCGCGATCCGACGGAGCCGGATGCGACCCATACCGCGCCCATCCTCCTCGGCAGCAACCGCAACTAACGCTTTGCCAACCATTTCGCGACCTCGGACGCCCTCTTCGACTCCGCCCACATACGTTTCGTCCACCTCCACCCGGCCGACCAGCCGATTGCGACCGGGGCGCACCATGGCGCGGCGGAACTTGTGCAGCCAGGTCCAGGCGGTTACATAGCTACCCAAACCCAAGACCCGCTGCAACTCCAGCGCGCTGGCCCCGCCTTTTTGCGTTGTCACCCACCAAGCCGCCCGGAACCACAACGTCAAGGGCTTGCGGGTGTCCTGGAAAATCGTGCCCGCCGTCACCGAGGCCTGGTAACCGCAGTCGGCGCAGAGCAGCAGATTGCGTTTGCTGGCCCATGAGGACTGGATCCCACAGCGCGGGCACACGAACCCCTCCGGCCAGCGCAGCTTCAGCAGGTACTCCCGGCACGCCTCCTCGGTCGAGAATCGAGCTTCCAACTCGACGAGGTTTCGGGGGTAGTCCTCCTTCATGCCCCCAACCACAACATATTGTGGCTACTGGAGTCAACTAAATACCCCATGTCACGAATTCGCCGGTCAGTTTCGAAAAACCACCTGATCGGGCGGGAGTGAATAGTTAGTTTTCGAGAAACGTTACCCTGCGAATCCGGAAGCGCGCCGGGCGTTGTTCCGGGATGTTGATTCGAAGGATGTTCCGTTTGATAGTGTCCACCTTGCCGCTTTCCAGGCGCGCGTCGTAGAACTGGTTCAAGCGGACTCGCACTTCCGGCTCGTCTGGAACTAGGGCCGCCCTCAGGTGAGCGTTGTGTATCGGCAAGAGCACTGTGATCTCCCCTGCCTTATGGTCGACTGACAACACCTTGACACTGAGGCTCAACAAACATGGAGCGCAGGCCGCCGCCAGGACCAGCATTCGCAATAGTCGTTTTGCCATTTATGACTGTCCTTGGCGAGCCGAAGGCCCGGTCGACGCGGTCGACGCCGACGTACTTGAGGTCGACATGGCAGTGGTGATATTAAGCTGCTTTATCACGTGCTGGTTCAGAATCCAGTGGTAAATGTCGAACCGCATTCGCAAGCGGCCCACATACATTGACACTCCGCTATCTCGGAGACCGCGACCGGCTGTCCATAGATGCCCGAGCGCGGAAAGATCTCGCTCCAGTTTCAAATTGCGCTTGGTGCAAAACTCTCCGATTAGCCGGTCCGCCAAAACGAAGTGGGTAGAATCGTCAAGTAGTTCGTCGACAGAAAAGCCCCACCGGACGCAGTGAAAGCCCGCGACCAGTGTCGAACCGTGAAACGAGGCAAGCCGGCGAAGCAACGCTTCCCTCCCGGTGGCAGTTCCGAATGTTTCAAGATACCGCTCGAGATCTTGTCGCGGCGCGAGAGGCAGCGAAGACCGGTGACCTTCTAGCCGCCCAGAAAGCGCGCCATGAAGTGTCGGCGAGTAGAGGCAAGCTTTGCTGTATTCCCCCGAGCCATTCGCGGTGAGCGCCGCAAGCAGCGCGTGTTTCTCAAGGTCTCCGCGCGCCGCCCGATCGATATCACTCCGACACGAATCGTAGAGCGATTTCATCAAGCTGTAGTCAGTGTGGTTTCTCATACTACACGCGACCTAGGAATTGGGCCCGGCGGACGCCTTCATAAAGAGGAAGCGAATAGCCGATCATTGAGAATTGGTCAAATGCCCAAAAGACAACCTCTGTTACTCCTTCTGACTTTGAGAGGCGGCGCTCCCAGTTCCAGGGTTCGGAGGCATTAAAGACTCCAACGAGATGAGCCGCCTGACTGAGCGGGAATCCTTTTTGTTGTGGAAACCGGATCGACTCAAGGGCTTTATTCATGTCTCTGGAACCGGTGTAGGTGAAGTTTTCGGTCTTCAGAACCTCAAGATTACCGGAGGTCCAATCCGTATCGGGATAGTTCACGGCGCGGGTCAACAAATGATCGTTCACGTCGTGAGGGTAGAGGACTTGGAATTTTGTCTGCGGGTAAGCCGCAAGGACGAAACCGCGAATCGCCGAAGTGAAGCTTGCGATCAGGCCCGGCAGGAATGCTTTTTCCTCGGGGAATGGGTCGGGAGAGTCATCGTTGCTCGTGAAAACGTGGATAGCACGGCCATGCTGGTTTTGAAACTCGGTCTTTGTGTAGTCGTCGTAAAAGGTCATCCCGGAAGCGTTTGGGAAATACCACCACTGAACCTCACCGAACTGAAGATAAGGCGTTGTCAACGCGTCGACCTGCAGTTGGGCCATCTCCAGGTAAACCTGCTTCCAGAAATCCAAGCTGGGCGGGGAGAAGTTGGTTTGTACGGCCGGTGTGTTGAGGAGCACCGGCGAGCCGTCAGGGTACCGTTGAGCGATTCCCGCCGCCAGCGAATCGTCAGCATGGGAAAGCTCCATGCTGAAGGCCGACACGCCACCAATGTTGTAGGTTTTCAGGGCCGCGAAATAGGCGCGATGCCAGTCACGCACGGCGCGATTCAAACGAGGCAGAGCGCTGGTATCGGTGATCCACTGCCCGTCTGTCCCGCCCGACAACGTGGACCCGCTGGCTATGGCTTGGAAGCTGCCGCTGGCCGGTGAGGCTGACAGAGTCAGATTATTGCCGGCCGTTCCCAGCATTCGCGCAAAGATGGTCAGCACATTGCCCGAAGCAGAGGCCCGAACGCCGGTTGAACCGTCGTTGATCAAAAACTCGAAGGCTTTGGCAATGCTGTCATTCGTATCCGTACTCAAGGTAAGGCGGTTGAAGCTGCTTCCGTCGATAACAACCTGGACGTTTTGACTGAAAACCGGCGTACCTTGGAAAGTTACCGTTCCTTGGGAATACACGTTGCCAACGTTCGAGAGTTCGTAGAACAAGATCGCGCCGGCATAATGGTTTGCGCGACCCTTGAAACCCAACATCTCAAGGTTCCAGGCAACTCGTTCGGGAGGTAAGGCGAGCGAGTGATCGGTATCCCAATCGGTAGCGAGTGTTTCTTGTGCTCGCACTGGTTGCACGTCAACGGCTGTGGCTTGGATCGCTTCCTCGACGTAATCGAAATAAAAAGAGTTGTCAGCCGAGCCGGCATTTGCACCAGTGAGCGTGGCTACTACGGTATGCGGACCAGGAGTGCGAAGGCCGAGGTCGATTCGCGCGAGGAAGTCTTCAGCCGGCACGAACAGGTCAAAAACCTGAACCGGATCGCTGTCGACAACTACCGAAATGGCGCCGGCTTCAAAAGTGTATCGGGTCCCCAGAAAAAGCCTGTGACTGACCAGCGAGCTGTAACTTACGCTAACATCGGCGCCGACTTGGTTTGTTTTCTGGATCGTGCCGCCGGAGAAATTCCCCGGACTTTGTACCCATGTGCCCGAGTAAAGAGCGTTGCCGTTGTCTTCGAATCGACGACTGCGTGGGGCAGCAATTTTGTACGCGCGATTCGTCCCAGTGACCGTCCAATTAGAGACTAGAACCTCAAACTCGCTTCTGGAGTACGCGCCTTGCTGGATGGCAGCCGAGTAGGTCCAGCGCATTTTTCGGACGCTCTGTGCCGGAATGGGACTCCCTCCAATGTCTTGGAGATTCGAGAAGTTAAGATCAACTTGCCACTCTGTTGGCGACTGGCCGCCGCTCATCGTTTGACTTGCCGGGGACCATGATTCCGACTGCGCGCCACTGACATTGGCAATGACTCCGAGGTTGTTTCCCTCTTCTCCAGATTTCAGATTGGTCAGGGTGATGGTTCCAGCCGCCCCGGAATGCTGGGATGAAACACTGCTGGACAAGGCATTGATGGTGTCGCTCAAGGTTTGCAGAACAGATGCGATCGTGTCACTGCTTAAAATGGTGTGAAAGTAGTGCTCATCCTGCCACGCCAGCTCAACGACGTCACCTGCCGTGAGCGTCCCTTGCAGAGAAAAGGTGGCTTGTGCGGAAACGAAGCTGCCCAGAGTCGCGGTCGCATTGTCGGAGAGCCGCACGCGGTACAACTGCTCCTGACCGCCGGCGTCTTCGGCCCAAATGCGGAGGTACGGCCAATCGACCGTTGGGAATAACGACGAGTCCATCAGAATACAGTTTGTTCGCTGCTCCCGATAGCTGAGCGTGAGTCCACTGAGGTCCCCATCCGGAAGGTTCCTTAACAGGGGGTGTTCGAAAACGTTGTGCTTGTTCCATTCAACAATCGCCCAGTCGAATTGTTGTCTCCACGTTCCGGAAACGGTATAGCCACCGGAACTCGAGTTGCTGAACGCCGCGATTGCGGAGGGCCGAAAAAAGTAGCATTGCAGGTCACGGTCTGGCCGGAGTTTTTCAATCGTTTCAGGCACGGATCGTTACCGTTAAATCACTGCCTTGGAACCCGGAACCGACCGCGAGGATGTCTAGGGTGAGATTGGAACCTGCCTGCAAAACAGGCAGGTCAGCTCCGTTGATCGGAACACTGACCGTCTGCCCGTTGGCAATCGACAGTGTTGTGACAGGAACTCCGTCCTGACTAATCTGAAGCTGAATATCAGATCCGGTTGGGGCCTGCTTCACCGAAGCGTAGACGTCTCGAATCGACAGAGAATCCTGGACGGAGACCGCCGGCACAGCGTCGTTGAGAATCGCAAGCAGACCCTCAACTTGAAAGTTGAACTGCCCACCGTGCAGCGTTCGAAGGCCGCCATCGGCGAGTTGTGAATAGTTGTTCGTGGCAAGCGGGCTTTGACCAAAGACGTTCGTCAACCAAAAGCCGGCACATGCCAGGCGAATATTTGGCTCCCACTCGGCGTGGCTCCAAGCACCGCCTGCCGTCGTGCCGAAGAAGGATTTGTCAAAAGGAACAACGACCGTGCGCGTCTGCAAGTGGTAGACAGGTGTATTGATCGCATGTGTGGCTGCCGTACTTATGCATTGGCCTCGCTGGACCGTATACTGCGTACCGGCGCCCTGGACGCCGTCGACATGCAAGACTTCGTTTTCTATCTGAATAAAGTCACCGGCCTGAGTAGAACCAGCCTGGGACAGGGTAAGCGTCGTATCCGTCGCGGACACCGCAGCCGCGAGGAGGGTCGAACTCGGACCCGCCAGCTCATCCCGAAAGTACAAGACGAACGTGCCTGTGGAGATTGATTGCGTATTCTGGAGACTTGGAAAACCAATCCCGGCGAACTCCAGCATGCCGTCAGCGGCAACAGACGCCACGAAGGAAGGCGGCGGCGGCACATCGTTGTCAGAGACGCCCAGCCCTCCCCCGCCAATGCGCCAGCGGGTGATAACCCCCAGTCTTTCCAATGATTCGACATTATGGGCGTTAGCGGAACGGCCAGTAATCTGTACGATCCTGTCACGCCGATTGGGAATTTCAAAGCGTGCCGGGCTGGTTCGAGCTCGGCCCGCAAAGTGCCAGGTATTCTCTGAAACGACAAAAACGGAGCTTTCGTCCGGCTCGACCTCCCAATCGGGTTCAACAAACAATGTGGTCGCCGTATTGCTGGTCACGCTCCGTTCCTGACCGGCCCCTTTTCCGCGGAGCAATCGCACTACATGTCCGACGAGAGCATTGGCCGTGAGACTCAGCAGGCTGCTTCCAACGGAATCAGGACCAAAAGTAGTGGCGAACTCCTCGTCGGTGTCTTCCATTCGCCAGTAGAAATTGGCGTGATCATAGTTGGGGTCCGGAGCGCCGGTCAGTTCAGCCGATAGTCCGGTGTCGGTGAAGCTGGCCGCTAGCGGCTGAGCAGCGGCAATGCGGAAAAGGCGAGCCGGAAGCGTGCCGCGGTACACACTGAAACTCGATGTGCCTGTAGTGAAGCTCAGACCGTTGATTTCCACGGTGTTTGTAGAAGTCCCGGCTGGAATCTTCGCCCTCACCGCGAATGAGGGATTGCCCTCGAGTCCATCCGCGTCAGTGGCGGTAATGGCGTAGTAGAGCGTCTGGTTGCCGTCTAAAGTTCCTCCGGTTGATTGAATGTTGGGCTGCAGGTTAACGATCGGGATACCGGCCGTCAAAGATTTTCCCGCATTGGGCGGCTTGAACTTTACTTCAACTTCCGTCAGGATCGTGCCATCCGTGCCAGTGACTTCAAATTCGGTGATGGCAAACTGCTCTTCTCCAAATTCGTCGAATTCATCTCCGGGGAGCGGATTCGGGACGCCTGGCTCGGACTCAGGCTGCCGGCTCGTCGGCGGTATCAAGCTGAGCTGACCGTTGGTGTCGTTGTACCATGCGTCGTCATGGATTTGGGCGCTAATCCGGACCGAGCGATAGTTGGTTGACGGCTCAATTTTGACGATCCGAAAGGGCTGATCAATGAAACCTTCTTTAACGTACGTAAGCGCAATGATGTCGCCAACATTCTGGCCTAGCGCCTTCACGCTAGTTTCGAACGTCACGTACCTGTTTCCTTTTAGTGATCTGTCAAGGAAGAACTTCAGGCATCTCCCCGCTTGGTCAAAAGTAGGCAATGGGGTATTTAGTTGACTCCAGTAGCCACAATATGTTGTGGTTGGGGGCATGAAGGAGGACTACCCCCGAAACCTCGTCGAGTTGGAAGCTCGATTCTCGACCGAGGAGGCGTGCCGGGAGTACCTGCTGAAGCTGCGCTGGCCGGAGGGGTTCGTGTGCCCGCGCTGTGGGATCCAGTCCTCATGGGCCAGCAAACGCAATCTGCTGCTCTGCGCCGACTGCGGTTACCAGGCCTCGGTGACGGCGGGCACGATTTTCCAGGACACCCGCAAGCCCTTGACGTTGTGGTTCCGGGCGGCTTGGTGGGTGACAACGCAAAAAGGCGGGGCCAGCGCGCTGGAGTTGCAGCGGGTCTTGGGTTTGGGTAGCTATGTAACCGCCTGGACCTGGCTGCACAAGTTCCGCCGCGCCATGGTGCGCCCCGGTCGCAATCGGCTGGTCGGCCGGGTGGAGGTGGACGAAACGTATGTGGGCGGAGTCGAAGAGGGCGTCCGAGGTCGCGAAATGGTTGGCAAAGCGTTAGTTGCGGTTGCTGCCGAGGAGGATGGGCGCGGTATGGGTCGCATCCGGCTCCGTCGGATCGCGGATGCCTCAGCGGCGAGCTTGGAAGCCTTTGTCGAAGAAGCTATCCAACCTGGCAGCCTCGTGCACACCGACGGCTGGGAAGGCTATGCGGGATTGGAGAACAAAGGATACCGCCATGAAGTCACCGTGCTGCGCGGGAAGCGGCAATCGGCGAGTAAGCTGCTGCCGAGAGTCCATCGTGTCGCCTCTCTGCTAAAGCGCTGGCTGTTGGGGACCCACCAGGGGGCTGTCAGTCACGAGTATTTGGACTACTACCTGGACGAGTTCACGTTCCGCTTCAACCGGCGGACCTCACGGTCGCGCGGCAAACTTTTCTATCGCCTCCTCCAGCAGGCGGTCGCCGCCGACCCTGCTCCCTATAAGACAATGGTCGAGGCCACCAGGGCCGGCACCCCCACCCCCAAGATGTAGTGGCTACTGGAGTCAACTAAATACCCCATAGTAGGCAATCCGTCTGCCGCCAACTGTCCAGTGATTTCCTGCCGGATACGATTTACGTCGTCAGCATCAAGGACTGCCAAGCTGTCTTGCTGGTACTCGTTGAATACGTCCGCGAACTCGATGGAGAATCGATTCGGTGTATCAGCAATAGGACGGGACCATAGGCGAACGGATACAGAATTGTCCGGGTTCCGAAGAATTGCTGAGCTTAGTCCCGGGGTCGAGCCATCGGTGTAGACATAAGCAGGCCAGCCGCCGTTGAGGGGACTAAGAGCGTTCGATCCTTCGGGTTTCGTCGGTTGCTGCAGTAGTAGCGAATTCGCAACAAGCACGGCCAGCTTGCCATCGGAGCGATAGGTCAATTGCAACCGGGCATTATTGCGTATCCCCCGTATGACGTCCGCGGCCGTTCTGCGCGATCGGATCCCGACGCTGCACCGGAAGCGCTTGACCGATACTGGATTACCGTTGTTGTCAATCGCCGCTATGGTCTCGTCGCAAAAACCGGCCGCATCGGCAAAGCTAACTAGGTCTATTTCACTGCGACTCCACCTGGTGCGCCGCAGCACGTCGAGAAGAATCCAGGCCGGGTTGTCGCTGAACTGAGTGCCCTGGGAGACACCGTTAGCGTCAAACGTCTCGAGCTGCAATCCCTCCACGAGCATCTTTACGCGAGGCAGCACTCGCCCGTCGTTGATTTGGTTCGGAACGACCACGGACAAGCTCGCCATGCTGCCATATGGATCCCCTAGTGGAGATCCCGAGGGGTTGACGAAGTTCAGGTTGAACCCGCCGTTGCGGCCGCCATCCGCAAACAAGTTCCACCATCCGGTGCCAGTCATGTCGCGACCCACGATTCCTTCTGGAATCTCGACGTTGTTCACCAGGACTTTGACAATTTGGTTGATCTTCCCGTGACCGACGAGCACTTCCATCCGAGTAAGGTTTCCATCATTCCGGGAAAAAACGACGGGAGGCTCTACCCACCCGGTCCCATAGATGATGGGAACAAAATCGTTGTAGCGGGCCTCATTGGCAACCGCCGCGGAGTCATGCTGGTTCCTTCTGGTGTGACTTCGCACCCGGATGGTGGCGGGGACGAACTCGATGCCACCGAAACGGCGCGTCACGCTGCTCACGGAGTCCTGGTCAAACATCCCGCGCTCAACGCAATTCGCCCGCGTAAGGTTGCACGCTGTGAAGGGATTACCGGAACCGTCCAGATTCCCGCTACCGCCCACCTCTCCGGCCGAATAGCCACAGTTGAAAAAGCGGGAATGAGTGCCCTCGGGGCCGCCGCTGATTGCCTTCTGGCGTTCCGCCTGGGTTGCCGGAAAAGCCCATGGACAATGCCGCTGAATACGAACGGGTGGCAACAGCACGCGCTGCATGTTCATCCGGTTGACGGCCGACAAGCGAATGGTTTCTTCACGGATTTCCTCCGGCGGATTCAACACGCCTTGGAAAACCACCATGGACTCGCTGGCGGGCGCGTCTAGGAGTAAGTCGTAAAACAGAAACGTTGCTTTCAGCTTGGCGCCTTTGAAACCGAGCGCCGACTCCATCTGAGAGATCTGGGAATCCGCATTCGCCACCGTGAAGGAAATCTTGGGGATCGCATCGATTCCATGGTCGCTGGCGGCGCGGATCGAGAAAAGGTTGTGTCGCAAGACCCGTGCCTCATACGCATCCAAGTTCACCGTCACTCCGTGCGTGGACCAGTGTTCCACCTGGCCGTTGATCAGCGTGACGTCGAGCAGTAGAAGCGGTGTCTGCGCGATAGTCTGTTCTTTTAGATTGGCGACCGTGTCCATAAGATTCGAATGACTCCCGAATGTCTGTTCACACCGGTGGCGCGATCCGCCAAAACGTCGTCTTCAAAGCGCGCGTTCGGGTAGACTCCCGCCTGCTGCAGGGTCTTCTTGTATTTGGAAGGCGCCGGCTGCGCCTCCAGCTGCGGACCGAAAACGTCAACAACCGAGCCGGCCGGCGTCAAGATCTTGAAGGCTACCGACTCCAAGGCGGACGTTAGATTGTATCCCACCGAGTATCGCTTCCACTGATTTGAGCTGTCGAAAGTCACCTCCACTACTTGCGAAGCACTGGCACTGACTTGAAGGGATGCTCCCGAGGCCCCTGTGCGGGCCCAAACACTGCCCGCGTAACGCAACGATGCCGGGATGTTGAGTACTTGCGAAAGAGATCCTTGCGCCCCCCCGTTAGTCACACGTCCTGCTCCCGTTCCACCAAATGGGTCGGGCTGACTGTCAGTCACCGTGATCCCGGCGTCTCGAGTCCAGACTGGATCATTGAATAACTCCGACCATGTCAGCAGATTTCCACCGGGTTCTAGAAAAAGAAAATCTTGGAGTCGCCCCTCAACCTGCTGATGCAGATCGGCGATATTTTGCCATTCCTGCTCAGTTAGTTGGTTGAGATCAAGTTCCCAGCTTCGTGATTGAAAGTCTAGGTCGGATGCGTAGATTTCAGAGCCGTCCATGGCGCGGTTCACCAGGGTCCGGAACCGCGTTTTGGTCACGAATGGAAACTGTGAGATCGCCCCACTTGACAATTGAGGAAAAGTTATCATTAGGCTGTTGGTCCGAGAATCACTAGTCCTGTTCGGTTATCAAACTCTCCATCCGCTCGGACAGAGAAGAATTCTTGCTCAAAGTGGCAGTTGGTCACTACAGTCTGGGACCATGGGTCTTCAAAGTCGAAGGCTCCCAGGCGTCCTTGTTGACTTCGGAAAAAATGGGGTATTTAGTTGACTCCAGTAGCCACAATATGTTGTGGTTGGGGGCATGAAGGAGGACTACCCCCGAAACCTCGTCGAGTTGGAAGCTCGATTCTCGACCGAGGAGGCGTGCCGGGAGTACCTGCTGAAGCTGCGCTGGCCGGAGGGGTTCGTGTGCCCGCGCTGTGGGATCCAGTCCTCATGGGCCAGCAAACGCAATCTGCTGCTCTGCGCCGACTGCGGTTACCAGGCCTCGGTGACGGGCGGGCACGATTTTCCAGGACACCCGCAAGCCCTTGACGTTGTGGTTCCGGGCGGCTTGGTGGGTGACAACGCAAAAAGGCGGGGCCAGCGCGCTGGAGTTGCAGCGGGTCTTGGGTTTGGGTAGCTATGTAACCGCCTGGACCTGGCTGCACAAGTTCCGCCGCGCCATGGTGCGCCCCGGTCGCAATCGGCTGGTCGGCCGGGTGGAGGTGGACGAAACGTATGTGGGCGGAGTCGAAGAGGGCGTCCGAGGTCGCGAAATGGTTGGCAAAGCGTTAGTTGCGGTTGCTGCCGAGGAGGATGGGCGCGGTATGGGTCGCATCCGGCTCCGTCGGATCGCGGATGCCTCAGCGGCGAGCTTGGAAGCCTTTGTCGAAGAAGCTATCCAACCTGGCAGCCTCGTGCACACCGACGGCTGGGAAGGCTATGCGGGATTGGAGAACAAAGGATACCGCCATGAAGTCACCGTGCTGCGCGGGAAGCGGCAATCGGCGAGTAAGCTGCTGCCGAGAGTCCATCGTGTCGCCTCTCTGCTAAAGCGCTGGCTGTTGGGGACCCACCAGGGGGCTGTCAGTCACGAGTATTTGGACTACTACCTGGACGAGTTCACGTTCCGCTTCAACCGGCGGACCTCACGGTCGCGCGGCAAACTTTTCTATCGCCTCCTCCAGCAGGCGGTCGCCGCCGACCCTGCTCCCTATAAGACAATGGTCGAGGCCACCAGGGCCGGCACCCCCACCCCCAAGATGTAGTGGCTACTGGAGTCAACTAAATACCCCATTCGGAAAAAATCAGCCAGTTCAGCGATTTCACTTTCATCTAACTGAGACAAGTTAACCACCCACCGCTGACGGCTTCCCCGAAAATTTCGGTATCGCTGCTCCGAGCCGTCCACAAACCGTCTTGTCTCGGTCGAGAAACGATATTCCTTGGTTGACGGATATTGCGCAACCACGCCGGTTTTCAATGATGGGAATTGAGCCACGTTCTCCTCGTTCGGGGGAGAAATAGATGGACATGATCTCCCGCACATTAACTGCTGCTTATCTGCCTAAACAAGACTTATCCCGCGGGACGAAAGCACTTGCCGTATCGTCCGGTAGACTCGCCTTACTTCGTCGTTGGAAAGCCACCTGTTATAGATGAGCGCATGCGCGATCTCCGCTGTTGAGGCGTTGGTGCCACCAAAGGTCGATCCTATAGCCAACTGTCCGTTCGTTGTTGCCGGGTCTGCCGCTAAAGTTGCCAAGCTGGAATCCGAGAAATCGTTAAGGATTCCCTCTAAGACCCGGTTGCCCCCGTCGTAACGCAGGGTACCCGCAAAGAAACCTGACTGAGAGCCAATCGGACTACCGATGTCCGCGGTCCAGCCGGTTCCTGAAAAGCCAACAATCAAGTGGTCCAACGCGTTGACCCGAATGTTCGGCGTGGCCCCGTCCAGCCCACTTCCATAAGACAAGAGCACTTGGTCGACCGTCACGGCGGTCATCTTGGCAATCACCATCATCGTGAGACTGCTACTGCCGCTCGGAAGGTTGTTCGTGATCCCCTTTTGGGCGACATCACCGCCGTCGAAAAGCAGTCTATGATGAGACCAAGTTGGATCGCTGGCCTCCGACAACGCTGATGAACCCAGCACCAAGTCGTTGCCCTCCCCGCTCACGTCCCAGAGCGTCTGGTTGTCAGTCGTGCTTTCGTAGCTAAGCGCCGCCGTCCCTTCGTTCAGTTGAGCCCCCCAACCATGAACATCCTCACCTGTACTCCACGTCGAGCCACCCCCAAGAAGCACTTGCAACGTTGTGTTTGGACCAGAGTTAGCCGACACTTCGAACCTTTGCCACGATGAAGTGACCGTGATCGACTGGCTGCTGATTAGCGAAAGTCCAGCATCGTGAATACTAATGCGAATCGCCTGGTCGGCGCCGGTTGACTTAAGATGGATGCTGAATGTGTAATCACGATTCTGAGTAGCAGCCACTACTTGGCGAATGAACGCGTTTGTACCCGTTGGGGTCAGCAGGTCCGCCGTCAAACTTCCATCAGGCACCGGCGCTACGTCAGGCGTCGTGCTCGCGAGGGTGGCATTCCACGCGGCGTTCCCAAATTCTTCTGAGAAATCCAGTAAATTATGCTTGCGGAAGTCGTAGTAAGCCACTAACCCCCCGCGAACAAGGCCCCGCTGCTTCAACAAGAGGAGTGACATAGCTACTCCAAGGTCCGGAATACTGGTATGAGAACCCTCTGCGAAGTCTGGTTTACCGGCACGCCACCGGCCTCAGAACGCATTTTCAAATAAGCCACTCCTACAAACTTCGCGAAATCGAGTGGCACATATTGTCCGGCAGCACCCTGTGCGGTAACCGGTGAGCCAAACTCGTGCATATCCGAAAAGGTGATGCCATCATGGCTTGCGGCGAAAACGAGGTCTGCCTGGTCCCAGGCCGATGGCATGTATCAACAACCCAAGAACGGAAGACATTTTGGCCGACCGAGGCGTCTCGGTCAACAACCCAAGAACGGAAGATTCATTTTGGCTTGCGGGAATGGTGATCCAACCAGTTTTTGGTGACATTAGGCTACCTCCGGTCCATCTGAAATCTTGGGCCACAACTGAGGCGGCACAAACGGGTGTCTTTTTGCCGGCGGAATGCCTCGGTTGAGTGACCGTATTTGATAAGCGGCGACTTCGTGATGAGTTGCACGCAGTGCAGCCCCTGCAGGAGCTTCGAAGTTTCGGAATAGAAACTCTGGGAACCGGGCCATCAATCCGTAACGTCCTACATAGAACCTGGGATTCCCCATCTCCCGGAACCGGAAGGTTTGCTCTGCAAGTGAGCGCTCAGACTCCGTCGCCCACTCTGGCGTTCCTGCTGTTTTGAAGTACTTCAGGTCTTGCTCCCGCTGTAAAGTCGCTATTCGAAAGAACTCGCCCGGCATCGGTTTATCGAAATAGTCCGAGACCTTCGGGCGAGGTCCGAATATCTCGGCGAACCCTTCCGGCAATTGCTCGGCTGAGCCCGCCTGATTCTTCCATGGCTTCTCTTTGGTAAATGGATTGACCATCCACCACTCCGCGCCGAATTCCGGCGGTGCTTGCCGGTATGGACCTACGGGATATCTCCGATGCTCTGGAACTTTCTTGAAACGTGGTACCGCCATCGATCTGTGAACCTCCTTATTCAAAACAATGGTTTATAGCTCGCCAATGACGTCATTGACAGGGTGCATATGTAGCATTGCGTCTCGCAAGGCTCCCGCGATATCCTCCGAGCGGTCTAGGAAGGACTGCGTGTCCATTGCGTTTACGTTCACGGTAATCTGCGGCTGAGCCGCGGGTGTTTCTTGGCGAATGACCTTGATTTCCCCTGTTTGCTTCCGAGCTAACCGAGGAAATCCCGCGAGAATGTTATCCGTGTTTGCCACTTCGAGTGACAAACTTGGCGGCAACTCAAATGGAGAAAAGGACTGAGGTTCTGCCCGTCTTTTGCGGAAGAGGCCGGCGATTCTGAGCCCCAGTGGCACCAGTCCCAATCCGCTCCCTAATAACCCGGACGATCTACCACTTCGTCCTAGTGAGGAGAACAGCCCCATCAACAAACTCTGTCCGGAGCTAATCGCTGCACGACTCTGTTGCATCGCTATTGTGTTTTGACTCAAGATCCGGCCAAAGTTCCGGGCCGTCCTTGTCGCGACCGTGATCGCTCGTGCAAAGTCTTCGCCCCCACCAAGAGCTCGCCCGGCTTGTAACTGTTTTTCCGCTGGAGCCCCCAACAACCGCGTCGTTTGCGGGAGCGCATTGGCGCGCACGACGGCGGCTGGGTCTCTCCGAGTCCGTTTGATAACAGGCCGCAGAACTCGTTCCAGATCTGCCGACTGCAACAACGTCGGAGCCCGAGACGCCGCCTGTGTCCGGCTCCGCTCTAAAGCAGCTAGCCTTCGTCGGGCCTCTTCTGGTCTTTGGGTACCAGAGGTGCGCCGCAACTGAACCAGCAATCTCTGTAGGGCTTTTGCCGTCTGCCTTTGAGCTTCAGATAGGTCCTGGAAGTTACGACTCGTCACTTGCGTCCATCTCCAGTTTTCTTAGTTCGCTTCCTAGAACTGCAAAAGCGTCTACGCGTCGGCTTGGCCAATTCAACAGCTCAGCTCCTCCGCCCAGTAATTGATGCACTAGAAAATCCTCCACTGCCGCCACACTGTCGCCGGTGATGTAACTGACCGGACACTCCTCAAGCGCTAGACGACTTTCACCTTTGACACGAATTTTGCTGACCCAGACCAGCGACGAACCCTCGATTCGCCGCGGGAGCCACCCGCACCTCCTCCTCTCTTCTAGACCTAGGCGCCGGCATTCGTCGCATTTCCACCCGGTCTGCTTTCCTTGGAGGAAATGGAATGCGACGCGGAGTTTTTTCGCTCTTCCCCGTTAAGCCCAGCCTCGCGATAAATGGCTTCTAGAACCTCGGTCACCAACGATTCCGGACCGCGATCCAGCAAGCTTTGCGGAGTGGCGGGCTTTCCATCGATCTCCAGTCCTTCGACCGATGCCACCCCCCACTCAGCGTATTGGCGGTCAATCTCACAGGCAAGCAGGGCCGCCTGCGCCTCCTCAGCCGTCCCCTTTTCACCCGCCGACAAGAACTCCAGACGGCCCAATTTATCTCGGATATTCCTTGCTAGCTCGAGACGGCGCCCGAAAGACATGCGTCGAACAGTAAACCGGACCCCCGGATACTCCGCCGACTCGACAGTTACGGTGCTTTCGTACGTCATGCGATTATCCAAATGCTACGAAGATTTCGTCGTCCACCTGCCCCTGCGCCCTCGACCCCGTGAAACTCCACTGTAAGATCCGTTCCTCGTCGTTGAATTCGGGGACTTCCGGCACCACATTCGGCATATAAACCCCCATCAACCGCCCGGAAGCTTCACCTAGCTGAAACATCACGCCGATCGGTGTTTCTGCGCGGGCCGATGCATAAAGCCCTCGCGTTGCCGTGTCATCGGCTTCGAAGAGTTCGAAGTTGGCATTGACTCGTCGTATCCCGGCAGCAATGCATTGGGGAATTGCCGACCCAAACTCCCGATTCCGCAGGTCGAGGTCATTGTCCAGGTCAACGAGGGCGCTCGTGATCGTTAGAAACTTGTTCGCCGGTGTGCCTAGCCAGGCTTGGCCCAAGTTGCCGGGAATCGGGGGTGCCATATGGCCCGCTACGGCTGGTTCTGCCGGAAAAGCGGCTAGGCCACCCTGACCCGATGTGAACGATTCTGTGTCGATGACATCCTGAGCTTCCCCGGCGAACTCAAGCTCGTGGTAGTCGGCATTAATCTTGACTTGGAACCGGCCGCAGGACCCTCCCAACAGAATTCGATCGACCGCCCCGCCTGGATCCCAGTAATCGAACACCGAAACACTCGGCAACTCTGCAGCCGGAAAATAACTTACTGTTCCATCCAGAGGATTACCAGATGAGGGTGCGCTTGAAAACGGCGCGTTGACTTGAACCGTCGTCGAATCGACTACCGTGTCGACGAACCTCAACTCTCCGCTGAAGACGAACGCCTGGCCCTTCACGAGACCGTGGCTAATACTAAAAACAATCTGGGATGTCGTCGAGCCGGTCCCCGCTGTGCCACCCCCAAACGAGACCGGTGCTGCTCCCATGGCAGCTTCTACCATGGGTCCAAATAACGGAGGAGAACTGGGAGCCGTGTTTTCGATGAGGTATGTCTGCAGATTGAATTCAGTGGTCCGTCTGCCTCCTGGAGAAACTCCTACGTACGTCCGCCCTCCCGTTTTGTCTCTCCGCTGGCGCAGTTCGAGCTGCTGCCGAATACCCAGTTTGAGTGCGGAAATCCGTCCGTTGAAGCGTCGGTTTGCAGCCTCGCACGCTTCCGAAACTCGCTTCGCGCTCGACATAAAAACGATTCTGATTAGAAAGTACACAATCCGCCATTTCGTTCCTCTCCGTTGAAGCGTCTCGCCACGACCGCCTTTACGCGAAACGGTGCGGGCATGTTTAGGCCTATCTTGGCCTTGTCTAGTCAGGCTGCTACGAGCTGTGTTTATTCGTGAGCTTGCAGCTCAATCTCTATTTCGGCCCTCTGGATGAAGTTCTGACCCCCGTGGTCTACACCATGGAACTGCACCTTATGGGCCCCGTTATACGCCAGGTTCTCCGTCCACTTGCCCAAGTGTTTTCCAAGCACGGTCGTCACAGCTTCCCCGTAACGAGCGAGTTGGCTTTCGAGGTTCAAAAAACGTTCTTGACTGACGCGCACATCCGCCACCAGCCAGATTCGGCCCGAAAACTTCCTGAACTTCTCCAGCAGCTCGTTGTCCATGCGAGAGCAGTAGAGATAAACCGCTGGATACGCAATCGGCTCGTTTTCGTCGGCAATCTTCGCGGAGACATTTTGGATCAGCGTGTTCTCCTCCGACAACGGCTTGAGAAACATCATGTCTCTCCCCGCAATTTCCGCCAACGTCGCGTTGATCCCGTCTCCATCGAGCAGGTAGTCGCGCACTGCAGTCAATGCCGCTAGACACAAATTTGCCACGCTAGTTGCTTCTCCTTTTCAGCAGCCGGACAACGACCAGGCGTGGGCGCGGCATACCTCTAACCCCGTTGCAGGAATCGCGGCACTGTCTTGAAAACCTCCGGCGGTTGCCCATCCTGGATTGGCTCCCCGTCGGTCAGGCCCGTACCTGGCATGACCCAAACAGCCTCCAATTCAAGTGGCTCCGAGCCCTGCCGCACAGCCACTCCGCTGGACTCCCCAACATAAACATTCCACCCGGTCACTCCGGCCGGAGAGGTAGGCGGCGTTACTCGAAGTGCGTTGCCGGAAGGTATGGCAATAGCCTTTTCCAAACTTCCGGAACCCTCCACACCTTTCGTCCCTACCCAAGTAATACGGACAAACAGAGCCCTCCCCCCAACTGTCGATGAAACCCAATCCAGGGCTGGTTGCTGTGGACGCGCAACTGGACAGCTAGTAATCCCAATCCCTGTTTGAAACAACAAATCCGATGCCCAGTTCGCTAGTTCTTTGTACTCCTTCCACTTCGGCAAGTACTTGTCGTTCACTTTGCGGTTATACGCGTCGCGGTAAATAATCGCCAAGGTCTGAAATGTGTGCCACAGTTTCAGCGGTGGAGTCACCACAACTTGATGAAGTTCAAATCTAGACAGGTTCACTTCAGCGCCCGTCGACTGCCAGCCGGCTCCACGGGCATAATAGACGTTCCCCGGACGACTTGATGCTGCCTCCAGGTGCGCGCTAACCTCCGTCTGAGCCAGCCGTATCTTCGTTTCGAGGTCGATGGGGTATTTAGTTGACTCCAGTAGCCACAATATGTTGTGGTTGGGGGCATGAAGGAGGACTACCCCCGAAACCTCGTCGAGTTGGAAGCTCGATTCTCGACCGAGGAGGCGTGCCGGGAGTACCTGCTGAAGCTGCGCTGGCCGGAGGGGTTCGTGTGCCCGCGCTGTGGGATCCAGTCCTCATGGGCCAGCAAACGCAATCTGCTGCTCTGCGCCGACTGCGGTTACCAGGCCTCGGTGACGGCGGGCACGATTTTCCAGGACACCCGCAAGCCCTTGACGTTGTGGTTCCGGGCGGCTTGGTGGGTGACAACGCAAAAAGGCGGGGCCAGCGCGCTGGAGTTGCAGCGGGTCTTGGGTTTGGGTAGCTATGTAACCGCCTGGACCTGGCTGCACAAGTTCCGCCGCGCCATGGTGCGCCCCGGTCGCAATCGGCTGGTCGGCCGGGTGGAGGTGGACGAAACGTATGTGGGCGGAGTCGAAGAGGGCGTCCGAGGTCGCGAAATGGTTGGCAAAGCGTTAGTTGCGGTTGCTGCCGAGGAGGATGGGCGCGGTATGGGTCGCATCCGGCTCCGTCGGATCGCGGATGCCTCAGCGGCGAGCTTGGAAGCCTTTGTCGAAGAAGCTATCCAACCTGGCAGCCTCGTGCACACCGACGGCTGGGAAGGCTATGCGGGATTGGAGAACAAAGGATACCGCCATGAAGTCACCGTGCTGCGCGGGAAGCGGCAATCGGCGAGTAAGCTGCTGCCGAGAGTCCATCGTGTCGCCTCTCTGCTAAAGCGCTGGCTGTTGGGGACCCACCAGGGGGCTGTCAGTCACGAGTATTTGGACTACTACCTGGACGAGTTCACGTTCCGCTTCAACCGGCGGACCTCACGGTCGCGCGGCAAACTTTTCTATCGCCTCCTCCAGCAGGCGGTCGCCGCCGACCCTGCTCCCTATAAGACAATGGTCGAGGCCACCAGGGCCGGCACCCCCACCCCCAAGATGTAGTGGCTACTGGAGTCAACTAAATACCCTATCGAGGTCGATCCCCTCCGCACTAGAAACTTCAGGCAGATTCGCTTCGTAGGAGATAAGGTCCGCGACCTCCGACACGCTCTGGTCAGTGAATAAGGCCATGATTATCCCTTCCGGCTAGACCGGGCCGCCTCCTGCACGGTCTTCAGATCAGTATCCGAAATGACTGTGAATTGCACTTGTGCGGCTTTCCGGCGGCTCTCCTCCTGTTTCCTCTCTTGCGCGACTCGCGTGCGGGCGGCTGCGCACTCCTTAGCGGTTGCTAGTTCGGCCGTCTCTTCGATGATCATTCGCGCAGCTAGTGATCGAGGTACTTCCACCAGGCGGCCTGCCTTGCCGCCGTCTTCCGTCGGCAGGCTCTTGATGAAAAGAAACTCATCCTCAATCGATTCTTCTGTCTGTCGAATTCTCTGATAAAACGCTTTTAGGTTCATTGTTTTGTACCTGCACGTGCTGTGGGTTAACCCGCCCCCGGAAAGCGAAGGCGGGCTATCTCACTACGATTCCACCTGAACGCCAAACTCGTTGCGGATGACCGACGCACCGTAAAGAACATCAACCGTAAACTGCTGTGCCAGCGTACTCGGTTGGTAGCTCATCACTACACGCATGCCAAAGTTGCCGAGTTCCGCGTGTTCCGCGATCGCACCGGTGCCAGGCAACGGCTGAGGCAGACGCCGAATCACAAGTCCGATCGCGTCACGAGCGAAAGCGAGGTTGTGCGTCGTGACCGGAGCGCTCCCCGTCTTCGCGACAAACTGTGAACGGAAAACGACAAAGTCCTTCAGGCGCCCGACTGTCCCGTGGATTAGAGCGTTGACACCGGCCTCTCCGGCGCTTTGAAACTCACTAAACCGTGGGATCTGTCGCAGCGCCGAATAGCCATCAGGATCGATAACTAGGAACTTGGCTTGGCTCTGTGGAACCTTTGCCTGAAACAGGGTGGTTTCCGCCGAGTCGACCACTGCTTCTGTCAGAGACGTACCCGGTGTCCCTAGCGTTGGATTCGCCGTCAGCGACGCATAGAGATTGAGCAGGTCAGTCTCGATCTTCTCCGCAATCGCCGACGCATAGAGATTGAGCAGGTCAGTCTCGATCTTCTCCGCAATCGCCACTACCGCGGGCTCCATGTAGATCCGCAGCAGATCCGGCACTGCCAGGACTTTGGTGACATCCGGAATCTGGAACGTCGCCTCTGCGTGCGTATTGAGAACGATCTGGGCATTGCCCAGACTCGGATTCTGCGTAGTGACCGTCCCGCCCTCGGCGATGTTGTTGGCCACCATGCTTGGAACAATCGGAATATTGACCGTGTCCCCGGCTTGACCGAGGACCGGTTCGTAGTTACGGCTGACCAGGTTGCCCATAACCAGGTTTCCCATCAATGCGGGCAGTGCGTCTGCCGCCACCAGTTTCACGATCGCTTGTGCAACGTTCGCGGATGTAATTGCCGCCATTTAACTCCTCCTTATCACTAATAAAGAAATGGGGCTTTCCGCGCCCCGCCTTTCTGCGACTGGTTACCACTTGTGCGAGCCGTGCCCGGTCAAGCGCGCAACCTCCCTCCAGGCATGAACCGAATCTTCTTCGCTCATCCCCGGGCGAATCCTATCCAAGTCAAATCCTGCCGACGAAATCTCACCATCCGAAGCTCCAACCGCTCCCGCCCCTCCCGCAATTCGCGGAGGCAGCAACTCGGGATTGTCCGCTACAAACTGAGTGAGATACTCGAGGTAGGGGGTCTGTTTACCTTCAACGTCACCGTAGAGATCACCGTCTTCTGCACGAAAGATGTCATCCTTTACGAGCTTCAGGGCGAGATCGACCTTGCGAACCCCAAGATCCTGCAACGATTCGCGTACCTGGGATTGGCGGTCCATGAGTTCCGCTTGCTGTCGGCTGCGGCGGCTCTCTTCTCGCACGTCGTTCAGTTGTCGTTCAAGTGATTCCCGGCGATGGCGCTCATCGTTAAGCTTCACCTTCAAGGCCGGCTCTTCCTGTTCGGAAGTCTGTCGCGCAAACTCCCGGACCGCCTTTCGAATAAGAGTTTCCAGCTCATCCGCGCTTTCGCTGGAGAGTTTTGAGTCTTGTGTATTTCTTCTGAATCCCATCAATCCCTTCCCTCAAAAAAATGGGCGCCGGTACGGACCCTCATCATCAAGAGATGGGTCCGGTTCGGCGCCAACGGAGTCATGATGTTTGTGTTGCTTACTGTGCCTCTATCTCTCGTATCACCTCGTTCTTTGTCTCTTGACTCGCGCTTTCGAGATACTTAAGCGCGATTCGCTTCTGAACCTCTTTTTCGAATCGGGAGGACCGAACTCCCAACGCTTGCAGCCCCTGCGCGTTGGCAAGCTCTTCCGTGAAATCCGGAATGTCGAACTTATCCATTCCCGCTACTTCGATCTCTACGTCATCGCGTCGCGCCAGGCGAATGAGACCTAACACTCGTCGGAGAAAATCCTTGACCGTGTTGCCGTAACTGCGAAGAACTTCCTGTGTCACCGCGAAGTCCCTCTGCTTGCTGATCCCTGACTGCCCCAAGTGCCGCGCCTCGCGGCCGCCGGCCTGATTCATCATGTAGCAGACCCTGTAGATCTCATCCTTAAGACGATCAAGATTGTCAGCGGCAATCTGGAAGACGTGACCCTCGGGCTCCGTCCATCCAAAGCGGTCGTTCGGCCCAAGCTGGATGTAGTAGGCTTCTCCGACAATCTGCTGCCACTCCCTCTCCGAGTAGATCACCGGCATCGCGAACAGCCCCATGTGTAGAGCCCACGAAAGGGCATTCGACTTATTGAAGTGCTCCTGTTGCAGCAGGGCGGCTTTGTTTGCCAGCCATAGACCCTCTGTCACCGACATCTTCACAAGAGGCACTCGCCGCAGACCGGCCAACCCGTGCCGCCCTTCGGCAACAAGTGCAACGCCGTCCCCGGCTGCGGTCCTCAGGTTTCCGCTTGGAGTTTCTGAGTCTCGCTTCTTCCGCGAGTAGGTCCTGAAATTCTCGCGGTCAAAATAGAGCCAGCGCTGCTCTGTGATCGCCTCCGCATCCTCCAACCTTTCCTGGTAAGTCGACTGGGTCCTTAACACAATCCATTCGAACTCTCCATGGCTGTCCAATCTCCAGTTAATCAGTTGCTGGGGTGAGTAACGCACCAGATAGGCGCGCGACTTGCCAACAGCATCTTCCTCCGCTTGCGTTTTCATTGGCCGGCCCATCCGCGGAAAATCGATCAGAACATAGCCTTCCCGGAAAACCAGCGTGTCGATAAAGGCCCTCTGTACATTCGAAACCAGCGAGTGTCCCCGACAATCGCTGTCCGCTAAAAAACCTGTGTAGAAATCCTCGGCGCGCGACACCTTTGAGCGAAATGATATCTCGGGACGGCTTCGAAACAACGCGGATGCATACCAATCGATACAGGACCCAAGATAATTCTCATAGAAGACCCTGGAAAGACGCTCGGCATAGATGTCATTGGGTTCCTTCTGACGCCGAACCATGTAACCTGAATTATGCACAGATTCGCTTTGCGAGTGCGGCTGCGTTCGTAGCGGCTTGACGGCCGTCGTAAGGTGGGAGCTCGGCAACTGGTCTTTTGGCTTCTCCGTCCCCGGTTTCCCCTCCCGCCCAGAATCCGCGTCGGCAAAACCCCGCTCCGAAGTGGCGTGTTTCCAGTACGTTGCGGCCAGTGCATAAAATTTTATGCATAGCGCATAGCCAGGCTCTCAGATCAACGCCCTCTCGACTACCGGCGGCAAGCCGCCGTAGGGAGTCGGCTTCCTGCCGCGGAAGTTGTCAAGGCGTGGATGCCCCGATTTTATTGGGCTGCGAGACCGTCACGGCTGGGCCTTGTTTGACGGCCCTTTGGGAGCTATGCTGTTTTCGCTTGGTAACCATTTGGGTGACCTCCTTTGGGTTGGCTGGTGAAGCTGGAATCTTTGCCAGCCTACCTTTTTACCCCATGTTTTCGGGCGTTCCCCAATGGTCCCTTGCGGCTCAGCCCTCCTCAGGTGCACCCCGCAATGCATAATTCAGGTGTAATGGCTTGCGTTCCTTCGAAGCTGTTCTCCACCGACGTAGAAATCCCAATACCGCTGCCACACTTCTTTCCGATCGCGGTACTCTGGATGTTCCCGATTTAATTGCTCGATCACAAATCCCCCGTCAACTTTTCGCATCAAACCAGCCGCCCGCTGCGTTCCCCGACTCGCCCCAAAGTATTTGACCGCTGCCACAGCAGGTACCCAAGTGCATCCGAAAGATGTGTTCGATGGGAGTCACGTCCCTTGTCGATCTGCCCGCTATCGGGTTTGTAACACACCTGCTCGAGATCCTTGATCAACTCGCGGCATTTGCCGCTTACCGACAGCCGCCGGTCGCCCCGCGCGTTCCTAAGATATGCATTGACTGCATTGATCCGGCTCCGAACCGGCGGATTGGAACGCGGCACAAGCATTTCACCTTTTAGTTGCTGGTTTCTCGCAAGAAACTTTCTGATCAAATCGTAGTCCGATGTTCCTGTCACGGTGTGAGAATTTCCTCCGCTCGCATCCCCATAGATCTCTAAACCGGCCCGATGCCCTCCATATCGTCTGAGAAATTCCTCACAAACTTCTGGCGTTGACGATGTGGGAAGAACAATTTCGTCAACCACGCTAATCCCGCCGTCTCTTTCCTGGCAGAACACCGAGCTCATCGGATTGATATTGAAATCCCACGACCAGAGAAGGACCCCGCTCGCATCGATCCCGGTCCGTTCGACGTGGACTTCACGCTCAAAGGCGTAGTAGACTTGTCCCGCCTGAAGATTAAGGTACTCCCCGAGCGCTTCCTGTCGGTAAAAGTTGTCGTCGTAGCTCTCTTTGAGGCGGTCATAGTAGTCCGGTGTTTCCTGTAGTAAATGCTTGTTTTCAAGTGGCACGGCCTCGACCAACCGGTAGCCTTTTACACGCTCCGCCCGAAACCGTCGGTAAACCCAGTCAAAGCCCTTCGGAGTCCAGGCGCCGAAACCGCACAAGCGTTTCGCCTCTGGATCCCTGAGCCGTGCTTCCAGACGTATCCACGCCCCCTCCTGCGTATACGTCATTTCATCCACGCCGAACCATGCGAGGTTAGAACCACGAAGCCTTTCGTACTCTTCTAACGGTCGGAACAGAATCCGAGACTGCCAGTCGTTCAGTGTTACCTGAATTATGCACAGATTCGCTTTGCGAGTGCGGCTGCGTTCGTAGCGGCTTGACGGCCGTCGTAAGGTGGGAGCTCGGCAACTGGTCTTTTGGCTTCTCCGTCCCCGGTTTCCCCTCCCGCCCAGAATCCGCGTCGGCAAAACCCCGCTCCGAAGTGGCGTGTTTCCAGTACGTTGCGGCCAGTGCATAAAATTTTATGCATAGCGCATAGCCAGGCTCTCAGATCAACGCCCTCTCGACTACCGGCGGCAAGCCGCCGTAGGGAGTCGGCTTCCTGCCGCGGAAGTTGTCAAGGCGTGGATGCCCCGATTTTATTGGGCTGCGAGACCGTCACGGCTGGGCCTTGTTTGACGGCCCTTTGGGAGCTATGCTGTTTTCGCTTGGTAACCATTTGGGTGACCTCCTTTGGGTTGGCTGGTGAAGCTGGAATCTTTGCCAGCCTACCTTTTTACCCCATGTTTTCGGGCGTTCCCCAATGGTCCCTTGCGGCTCAGCCCTCCTCAGGTGCACCCCGCAATGCATAATTCAGGTGTTACGGTATTGGTTGCCTTATTGAGGGTATATGGGGTATTTAGTTGACTCCAGTAGCCACAATATGTTGTGGTTGGGGGCATGAAGGAGGACTACCCCCGAAACCTCGTCGAGTTGGAAGCTCGATTCTCGACCGAGGAGGCGTGCCGGGAGTACCTGCTGAAGCTGCGCTGGCCGGAGGGGTTCGTGTGCCCGCGCTGTGGGATCCAGTCCTCATGGGCCAGCAAACGCAATCTGCTGCTCTGCGCCGACTGCGGTTACCAGGCCTCGGTGACGGCGGGCACGATTTTCCAGGACACCCGCAAGCCCTTGACGTTGTGGTTCCGGGCGGCTTGGTGGGTGACAACGCAAAAAGGCGGGGCCAGCGCGCTGGAGTTGCAGCGGGTCTTGGGTTTGGGTAGCTATGTAACCGCCTGGACCTGGCTGCACAAGTTCCGCCGCGCCATGGTGCGCCCCGGTCGCAATCGGCTGGTCGGCCGGGTGGAGGTGGACGAAACGTATGTGGGCGGAGTCGAAGAGGGCGTCCGAGGTCGCGAAATGGTTGGCAAAGCGTTAGTTGCGGTTGCTGCCGAGGAGGATGGGCGCGGTATGGGTCGCATCCGGCTCCGTCGGATCGCGGATGCCTCAGCGGCGAGCTTGGAAGCCTTTGTCGAAGAAGCTATCCAACCTGGCAGCCTCGTGCACACCGACGGCTGGGAAGGCTATGCGGGATTGGAGAACAAAGGATACCGCCATGAAGTCACCGTGCTGCGCGGGAAGCGGCAATCGGCGAGTAAGCTGCTGCCGAGAGTCCATCGTGTCGCCTCTCTGCTAAAGCGCTGGCTGTTGGGGACCCACCAGGGGGCTGTCAGTCACGAGTATTTGGACTACTACCTGGACGAGTTCACGTTCCGCTTCAACCGGCGGACCTCACGGTCGCGCGGCAAACTTTTCTATCGCCTCCTCCAGCAGGCGGTCGCCGCCGACCCTGCTCCCTATAAGACAATGGTCGAGGCCACCAGGGCCGGCACCCCCACCCCCAAGATGTAGTGGCTACTGGAGTCAACTAAATACCCCATTGAGGGTATATGGCACCTTGCTCCGCTCACACAATTCAAAAAACGTTGTCATCGTTGCGTCGCGTAGCATGGGATACGTGGGTGCTCCAATAACTCCCGTTCTTCCCGGATTTAGATAGGACAACTTGATTGCCTCTTGACACAACGCATGACTCTTCCCTGAACCGACAGGTCCTGAGAACCCCTTGAAACGTGCCATACTCCTGTGGAAAGTAACCTGCGAGGGCAGCAATGAATAGCCCACTTCTCTCCGCACTCGGGACAACAGTTTGCCGATTCCTTCCATAGGGAGTTTGTTTCCTCGCGGGTTCTCCTTTTGCAACTCCAAGACGGTTCGATTTCATGCGCTGCGCTGTCCTCCTATTGAAGTCATCCACTCTCCTCACCAGAGCAGTTGCTCCTATGTTCCCGGGCAGGCTCTCGTCATTACGAACTCACGACTTGTTTCTCTGGACTCACGCTACCACAATGCCACTGGGATTTAGCGAAGGAGCAACGAAAAGTGTTGAAATATAAGTGATTAAAAAATCAAATATCCGTGACCGAAAACAAGAAAGTCGCTAAAGATGAAAAAACAGATGGATTCGTCTGAGGGTGGATCTCGCTGCACAAGGGGGAGCAAGGCCGGTTGTCGAGGACTGAAGTGGCATCAGCCAGCATGTTGCCGACTGCTGTCCAAACTAGCTGAGCAGCGCAGGGACGGCTGTGAAAACACGCGAGAAAGCTTCGACAAGGGGCTAATTTGGAGACCAGATTGCCGCTTGGACAAGAGAGAATTCATGCTGCTGTCTCAATGGGAGTAGGCCCCAGTCCAGAGAGTAGTCATTGCCGCGGCGGCTCGGGCTCGCTCCCCGAGGCCGTCTGAAACGGTTCGTCCAGCCAGCGGTACACGTCGCGGTAGACGAATAGTTGTTGCCTCAACAACGCCACCGGGTTCGATAATGACCAGGCGTGGGCGGCCCGCGGTTATACAGGTGCTTGAGCACTTACATCGCGATCAACGCCACCCGATCTGCGGCTTGAGGGCGGCAGCGCTCGTGTCCAGGAATGTCTTGATCCGCAGCGACTGCTTGAGCGACTTGAAAAGGTCTCGATCTGCCAGCGGTCACGGTGGATCTCCCCGATGGTTGTGGCGGCCAGCTTGAAGTTATTCGTCAAAAACACGAACGACTCAGCTGGCGATGATGTCGATCAGTGATTCCGATCTGATGGCGATCAGTTCGGAGCGAAGCGACGCTGGTGTGTTCATCTTGGACGAAGTGATCGGCTTCGGTCAAGCATCGGGGTCGTTTCCTCCCCGGATCGGTCAGTCATCATCATCTCGTTTCTGCTTTGTTTTGGGTTGCTGAGCGTCGATTTGGTGGCGCAAAGTTTGCTTGACCAACCCGCACCGCAGCGGATTCCCGCCGCCAGCGCTGTTCGAGGCGGTCCAGCTTGTGGCTGAGATAGGACCAGTAGTCAGCCGACACCTTCAGTTCCAGCACCTCCCTGAGCAGCGCGCTGAAGTAGTGCAGGCTGGAGATGAGCGTCGCGCCGGGGTGGTTCAGCAGCGCGATGTACTTGCGGGCGCAGCCGAGCAGATAAGCGCGCTCGATCTGCTCCAGCGGCACGTGGCGTTGATAAAGCGCGGTGGCGAGCTTCTCGTCGGTGGAACCGAACGTCCCTTGGATGCACGGCCGGCTCAGGAACAGCTGCCGGACTCGTTCTACGTAGAAGGTCTGGTCGGAGAGCGGTGTCTCGGTAAGCTGCTTGTGATAGGGCCAGAAGCGATCGGCAATCTCGATCGAACCCGTCTGGTGCTGATTGGCAGCGGCTTGGAGCTGACACACGCGCTGGCGGTGGAGTTCATTCAGATAGCTGGTGATCGAGCGAGGACTCTTGCCCAGCGACTGCGCCAGCTCGCTGTGACGAAACTTCAGCTGGCCGCTGCTGCGTTCCGCATGAAGGCACACGTAGACATACAACTTAAACGCACCATCGGAGAGGAGCGCTAAGGCCTGCTGCATCTCGCGACCGGCGGCGAACCAGCCCGTGGAATGTTTCAAAGCGAGTCGCGGTGTCACGAGTTCACCTCCTCACTCGCAGCGGCCTTGCGGGCCCGCTTCTTGCGCATCGATTCTCCCTGCAGCTCGATGCGGTGGGCGTTATGCACCAGGCGGTCAAGAATACTGTCGGCCAGGGTGGGATCGCCGATCTGGGCATGCCACTTGGCCACCGGCAACTGGCTGGTCAGAATGGTCGAGCGTTTCTGATAACGGTCGTCGCAGATCTCCAGGAAGTCCCGCCGTTCAACGTCGCTCAGCGGCGCCATGACCCAGTCGTCAACGATGAGGACGTCGAGGCGAGCCAGCCGCAGCAAGCGGCGCGGCAGGCTGCCATCGGCGCGTGCCACGGCCAGGTCACGGAACAGTTGGGGAGCACGCGTGTACAGCGCCGTGAAACCGTCGCGGCAAGCCTTCTGTGCCAGAGCACAGGCCAGATAACTTTTTCCAATGCCGGTTGGCCCTAACAAAAAAATGTTGTGATGCTGCCGCACCCAGCTGGACTCGCCGGTGAGACTGCGCAGCAGCTTGCGGTCGAGGCCGCGCGCATGACGGAAGTCGATGTCTTCGACCGCCGCCGAGAGCCTAAACTTGGCGCTGGCCAGGCGACGAGCCAAGGCCCGGTTCTCTTTCCAGATCCACTGCTGATCGACCAGCAAGCCGAAGCGCTCCTCAAAGCTGAGGCTGGCGATGTCGGTGTCTTCTTGCTGCTGGCGGAAAGCGTCCGCCATGCCGTTGAGTTTCATCGTGTAGAGTTTTTCGATAGTTGGTTGGGTTAGCATCGGTTCTCCTCTCGGGTGGCAAGATCGAGTACTTGCAGCAAGGTGGGCGGATCAAAGTACTGCGCCCCGCGAATGTTGGCGTGCTCGACGGGATCACGCGCGGGCGGCGATTCGTCGAGAGACTGGCGGTCGAGTCCGTGGGCCAGCATCGACTTGAGGCTTTGATAGGAACAGGCATCGAAACGCAGAGCGCGTGCAGCAGCAGCCTCGACGCGCTCGGTGGAGTAGGTTTTGCTGAGCCGCAAGATGCCCAGACAGGAGCGATACCCCATCTCCGGATGAGGCTTGGCATCCAGGATCTTTTGAAACACCCGCGCTGTGGAAGGACCGACGGTCTGGGCCCAATCGATCAGGCGGGAAGGCGTCCACTCCAGATGCTGCTGATGGGACTTGGGGCGGTGTTCGTGGACCGTCGTTTGCTGATAGGGTTCCCGACTGCGCATATGCGAAGCCACCCGTTGGCCGCGGTGGAAGATCTCCACGGTGCGGTCGGCCAAGCGAATTTCGACCTGCCGGCCCACCAACTGATAAGGGACCGAGTAATAATGACGCTCGATCTCGACGTGGTAGTCGATGTTAACGCGAGCCGTTTTCCAGTTGGCAAACTCATAAGGCTCCAGCGGCAAGGCCTTCAAAGCTGGCCGGTCGAGGGCGCAGCCGCCGCGCACGCGGGTGCAGGAGGTGGCGGGCAACCGGGAGGGGGTGCGGGTGTTCGTGGTCGACAGCGAGGACCGCCAGCAATACGAGCAGGCGCGGCGGGAACAGGCTCGCCAGCGGGTGCGGGAGCAGCTGGAGCGTCTCCAGCAGCGGGTGGAGCGGGGGGCCCTGAAGCAGCCCGAGAAGATCGGCGCGGCGGCGGCAGCGATTCTGGGGCGGCATCACGGTCATCGCTACTTTCAGTGGGAGTTGCGGCAAGGCAAGTTCCACTACGCCGCGCACGAGGTGAACTTCGCCCGCGAGCAGTTGTTGGAAGGCAAGTATGTGATTCAGACCGAGGAGAGGGATCTGACGCCGCTGGAAGCGGTCGCGGCTACAAAGAACTCAACGAAGTCGAGCGCGGCTTTGCGCAGTTGAAGGGTTTGCTCGAGGTGCGGCCGGTGTATCACCGCCGGGACGAGCGGGTGCGGGCGCATATCTTCGTGGCGGCGCTGGCGTTGTTGCTGGACCGCGCCCTGGAGAAGAAGCTGCGGGCAGCGGGCTGTCCTCGGCGGCGGCCTGGCGGGCCCTGGAGACGGTGCGGGTGGTCGAACTGGAGTTGGGCCAGCGGTGCAAACGCTGTGTCACGCGCGGCAGCCGCCAAGCCGCGGAAGTGCTGCGGGTGCTGGGGCTGAGGCAACAACTCGACCCGCCGCCGCCGCCCGCCGGCCTGGAAACCATCATGTAGTGACCAAAACCAAAACCCGCCCCCGCCTTTTCAATCGGTTAGCAGGCCTAAGCGCAAACATGCGCTAGCAACGTACTCCACGCGTAACGCAAGGCGTTCCATTCTTCATTGTTGCGGTCCACCTTCCTCCGACAGGCGCGCCTGTAAACCCAGCACATCCTTGAAGCATTTCAGCTCCTCCACCAACTTCTTACGATCGATTTCTCGCAGTCTCTTGAGGAGCGTCTGAGATTCCGATTCCAGCTTCTGAAGCTCAATATCCCGCACGAGTTCCCGATGGCGGATCAGGAATTCGATGGTTTCCTGCAACTCGGCTTGTGTGCGGCTGTGGCGTTTGATGAAGTCGTCGGTGGATTCGTTTTCGAAGGATTCGTACTTGCGGGGGATGGGATCGCCGGAATGGGAGTCTCTGCCTGCCTGGACAGACGCAGAGCGGTGGAAGTTTTTAAGGGTTGTAGTGCGGAGTGGTCATGGCTAGTTGATGGGACAGTTCCATAGACGAATGGCCGATTAGCCGGAGTAATATTTTAGCTTCGCTCATCTTTCGATCGGTCGTTTCCCCCAGTTCAGATCTGCTAGTATAATATTTCATTAAAAGATACCCATCTCAGGCGGCCTCGAGGGCCTCGAACTTGCTCCAGCGGTGAACCACGGGAGCGGCGTTGATCTCCGCGATCCCCTTCCGGATTCGTTCTCGAAGTTCCTCCCAGGACTTGACCCGGATACGTTTTAAGAAAGTGCGCGCCATCTTCCCAAACAGCGTCTCCACAATGTTCAGCCAGGACCAGCGGGTCGGCGTATGCACGTATTTGCAGCGGTTCGGACGCGTTGCCAAATCATCCTTTGTCTCCTTGGATATGTGGGAGGAATGATTGTCCAAGATCAGCCGGATCGTGCCTTCGCCCGGGTAGGACTGGTCCAGATCCTGGAGCAATAAGATGAATTCCCGGCTGCGGCGCCGCCGCTCCACCCGGCCGTCGTGCAAGTCCAGCGCCGCCAGAATCGAGCAAGTTCCCAGACGTTTGTCGCGAGCCACGCAGGGATGCCGCCCCGGCACCGGCGGCAGGTCCGGAGCGACGTTGGCAATCGCTTGCACTCCGGGCTTTTCATCTACGGAAACCGTGATCACCCCCGGCGAGGGGCCGCCCTCGCGGGGGTGATCATTCTGCCAAGCCACCTCGCGGTAGACCAGCAGCACCTGCCGCATCTTGGACTCGAAATCCGGATCGCGGCGCTGCAGGTAGTACTTCACCTTTTCCGGATGCAGGGGCTGGGCGGCGTAACCGAGTTGCTGGGGCTTGCTGCAAGCCAAGTGCAGCACCCAGGCCTTGGCTTCTTCGCTGATGCGCGGTTCCCGGGGAACGATGATCCTAAAAACGGCGGTTGAATTGGCGGCTCAGGGGGCAAGTGGTTGATACTGTGGGTGATGTCGAAATCACGAGGCGCAATACAGCTTCACCCGCTGGGGGAGCCCCAAAATGCCATCGCAAAGCAGAGCCGTGGCAGCCAGGCGCTGGACACCTACGGCGGCAAGGTGCATCTGCGCTGGGACGCCGGCGCGGCGGTAACCGCCTACGGGCAGATGCCCTACTTCATCGAGTTTCTTAAAACCGCCGGGTTGTTCAACGACTGGGTCGCCGCTTGTCCGCTCGACTACCGCAGCCCCAACGCGCCGGCGGTGCGCGACGTGTTGGGCGCCCTGCTGCTGAGCCTGCTGGCGGGACATCGCCGCTACGCGCACATCAGCTCGATCCGCGGCGATGGAGTCAACCCGGAATTGCTGGGGATGAGCAAGGTCGTCAGCGAAGACTCGGCGCGGCGGGCCTTTCAAAGGGCCGACGAGAAGGCTTGCAGCAGCTGGCTGCGCGAGCATCTGCGGCGAACCTACGAGGCGCTGCTGGAAGAGCCCTGGATCCTCGACGTCGACTCCAGCGTCAAGCCGCTCTACGGGCGCCAGCAGGGCGCCAAGCGCGGTTACAACCCGGGCAAGCCGGGGTGTCCTTCGCACGTCTACCACACTTACTTCGTGGCCAACTTGCGGCTGCTGCTGGAAGTGGAAATGCAGCCGGGCAACCAGACGGCGTCCTCGTATGCGCAGCCGCAGTTGTGGAAGTTTATCGACGGCTTGGAACCCGGGCAGCGTCCGGCGCTGCTGCGCGGAGATATCGGCTGGGGGACGGAGCGGATGATGCTGGGCGCCGCACAGCGCGAGCTTCCTTATTTGTTCAAATTGCGGCAGAGCCGGGGCGTGAAGGGACTGTTGGAGAGGTTGTTTCGCAGCGAGGAATGGGAGTCGGCGGGCAAAGGCTGGCAAGGCATCAGCACGGAGTTGATGCTGGAAGGCTGCAGCCGGTCCCGGCCGCTGGTGGTGTTGCGGCGCCAGATTCGCAACGATCTGGCCCTCACTCAGCCCGACCCGGCGGCGCCGCAACAGCTCTCGTTGGGGTTGGCGGAAATCGTCGGCCAGGGTGTGCTCTATGAGTACGTGGTGCTGCTGAGTTCGCTCGACGAAGAGGTGGCGACGATCGCGCAGCACTATCGCGACCGGGCGGACGCGGAGAACAACTTTGACGAATTGAAGAACCAATGGAGTTGGTCGGGATTCACGACCCAGGACCTGCTGCGTTGTCAGGTGCTGGCGCGCATCGGGGCGCTGGTGTACAACTGGTGGACGCTGTTTACGCGGCTGGCGATCCCCGACAAGCATGGCGAGGCGATCACGACGCGTCCGCTGCTGCTGCACGGCATTGCCCGGCGGACGCGCCACGGCCACCAAACCACGGTAACGATTACCAGCTTGCACGCCAGGGCGCGGCAGATGAAGGCGGCTTTGCAGCGGGGGAGCGCCTTTCTGCAATGGGTGCGAGCAACTGCGGAGCAGTTGACCCGAGCCCAACGCTGGCGACTGATTCTGAGCTGGATTTTCCGCCAATTTCTCCACGGCAGAGTCCTCGGCGGCCCCTTGTATGTCACCGATGCCCCCTAGCAACTGCCGTTTTTAGGATGATAGGCGTCCCTGAGCGCTGCTTCCACCCCCATGGCGAGCGCTCGCTCGATCCATTTGCCAACGCTTTTGCGGGTCATCTTCACGGCCCGCATAATCTCGGCGATCGTCTCGCCGCCATGATAGCGCCACAAAATCTCGGCTCGCTGCACCTCCCGAGGCGGAGCTTTCCGCGAACGACGCAACTGCTGCAAATGTTGGACCTCTTCGGGAGAGAGAACCAGTTAGGGTCGCTTCGATTTTCCTGCCACGCGTCCAGTCTAGCAGGAAACATTCCATATGGATATGTTTTAACGAAACGTTATACTAGCCGTTCGATCCGCACGACCATCTCGGTGTCGCTTTCCTCGATGGCGGCAACCGTAGGGGTTTTCAATCGCAGTTGTTTTCTGATAAAAGTTTGTAACCTGAATTATGCACAGATTCGCTTTGCGAGTGCGGCTGCGTTCGTAGCGGCTTGACGGCCGTCGTAAGGTGGGAGCTCGGCAACTGGTCTTTTGGCTTCTCCGTCCCCGGTTTCCCCTCCCGCCCAGAATCCGCGTCGGCAAAACCCCGCTCCGAAGTGGCGTGTTTCCAGTACGTTGCGGCCAGTGCATAAAATTTTATGCATAGCGCATAGCCAGGCTCTCAGATCAACGCCCTCTCGACTACCGGCGGCAAGCCGCCGTAGGGAGTCGGCTTCCTGCCGCGGAAGTTGTCAAGGCGTGGATGCCCCGATTTTATTGGGCTGCGAGACCGTCACGGCTGGGCCTTGTTTGACGGCCCTTTGGGAGCTATGCTGTTTTCGCTTGGTAACCATTTGGGTGACCTCCTTTGGGTTGGCTGGTGAAGCTGGAATCTTTGCCAGCCTACCTTTTTACCCCATGTTTTCGGGCGTTCCCCAATGGTCCCTTGCGGCTCAGCCCTCCTCAGGTGCACCCCGCAATGCATAATTCAGGTGTAACAGCACCTCGTTTCGGGCCTCCCTTCGTTGTTGCCATGGTTGACACAACGAAGCATAGCCCATCCGGCGTGCTGTCCTCCTGCCCAGCTCTCGCCAGAGCTTTGGTTCAAGGTGCTTCCGCCGGGATCACACTTTTGGGAGAGGAGCCATTTTTCAGAGCCGCGTTGGCCATGCTTCTCATCTTTCTCAATCGGGACACCGTAGTGAGTCCGCGAGTGCTCGATAATTTCAGCAGTCCAGTCAGTTTCAGGCTTTTTGGGTTTGTCGTAGGTGTCGTAGGTCTTCAGGCTGAAATGGGGTATTTAGTTGACTCCAGTAGCCACAATATGTTGTGGTTGGGGGCATGAAGGAGGACTACCCCCGAAACCTCGTCGAGTTGGAAGCTCGATTCTCGACCGAGGAGGCGTGCCGGGAGTACCTGCTGAAGCTGCGCTGGCCGGAGGGGTTCGTGTGCCCGCGCTGTGGGATCCAGTCCTCATGGGCCAGCAAACGCAATCTGCTGCTCTGCGCCGACTGCGGTTACCAGGCCTCGGTGACGGCGGGCACGATTTTCCAGGACACCCGCAAGCCCTTGACGTTGTGGTTCCGGGCGGCTTGGTGGGTGACAACGCAAAAAGGCGGGGCCAGCGCGCTGGAGTTGCAGCGGGTCTTGGGTTTGGGTAGCTATGTAACCGCCTGGACCTGGCTGCACAAGTTCCGCCGCGCCATGGTGCGCCCCGGTCGCAATCGGCTGGTCGGCCGGGTGGAGGTGGACGAAACGTATGTGGGCGGAGTCGAAGAGGGCGTCCGAGGTCGCGAAATGGTTGGCAAAGCGTTAGTTGCGGTTGCTGCCGAGGAGGATGGGCGCGGTATGGGTCGCATCCGGCTCCGTCGGATCGCGGATGCCTCAGCGGCGAGCTTGGAAGCCTTTGTCGAAGAAGCTATCCAACCTGGCAGCCTCGTGCACACCGACGGCTGGGAAGGCTATGCGGGATTGGAGAACAAAGGATACCGCCATGAAGTCACCGTGCTGCGCGGGAAGCGGCAATCGGCGAGTAAGCTGCTGCCGAGAGTCCATCGTGTCGCCTCTCTGCTAAAGCGCTGGCTGTTGGGGACCCACCAGGGGGCTGTCAGTCACGAGTATTTGGACTACTACCTGGACGAGTTCACGTTCCGCTTCAACCGGCGGACCTCACGGTCGCGCGGCAAACTTTTCTATCGCCTCCTCCAGCAGGCGGTCGCCGCCGACCCTGCTCCCTATAAGACAATGGTCGAGGCCACCAGGGCCGGCACCCCCACCCCCAAGATGTAGTGGCTACTGGAGTCAACTAAATACCCCATCAGGCTGAAACTGTCTTGGGCTCTGCCGCTGCGACAGATTGCTTCTCCGATGGAAAGATTTTGAAGATCGTCATTGGTAAAGCCGCCGAAAACCTTTTGTAGGTAGTTGGCGTCATCAACCCCAACACGGAAGGAGATCATGGTTCCCACGGCTCCGAAAATGGCTTCGGCGACTCCTCGATTGATCTGGCAGATGTATTGGTGAGCAAGGACCAGCCGGAGGTTGTATTTACGGGCTTCAGTCAGAATCCTTTGGAAAGCGGAAGGATCGTCAGAGGTGTAGTTCTGGAACTCGTCAATGTATAGCGGAAACGGAGCGCGGGCATGTTCGGGCAATGCTGCCCGTCGCATCGCAGCTATTTGAATCTGGGAAATGATCAGTGCTCCCAAAACGTAGGAGCTGTCCAGCCCAACCTTCCCTGGGGGAGGTTGGCCAGAAAGATCTTTCGTCCTGCGAGGATATCAGAAAAGAAAACCTGGCTCTTCCGGGTTTGTAGTGGCTCAGGGGGCCAGCTCCAGCCCGCCGCAGTGGAAGTAGATGGCGTTGATGAAGTTCTGTTTGTTTCGGAACCCCCGGGCGGTGTACTTCACCCACTGCATCTTTGCATGCAAGGATTCGCTGGTCGCGTTGGTGAGGCGGTGGCGCAGGCAGGTCACGATGTTTCCAAACCGTCGCTGCAGCGAGGATGTCCGATAGTTCGTAGAAAGTAGCGACTCTCCAGTCCGAGCCGTTAGGCTCGGAGTGATGTTTTATTTTTATGGGGTATTTAGTTGACTCCAGTAGCCACAATATGTTGTGGTTGGGGGCATGAAGGAGGACTACCCCCGAAACCTCGTCGAGTTGGAAGCTCGATTCTCGACCGAGGAGGCGTGCCGGGAGTACCTGCTGAAGCTGCGCTGGCCGGAGGGGTTCGTGTGCCCGCGCTGTGGGATCCAGTCCTCATGGGCCAGCAAACGCAATCTGCTGCTCTGCGCCGACTGCGGTTACCAGGCCTCGGTGACGGCGGGCACGATTTTCCAGGACACCCGCAAGCCCTTGACGTTGTGGTTCCGGGCGGCTTGGTGGGTGACAACGCAAAAAGGCGGGGCCAGCGCGCTGGAGTTGCAGCGGGTCTTGGGTTTGGGTAGCTATGTAACCGCCTGGACCTGGCTGCACAAGTTCCGCCGCGCCATGGTGCGCCCCGGTCGCAATCGGCTGGTCGGCCGGGTGGAGGTGGACGAAACGTATGTGGGCGGAGTCGAAGAGGGCGTCCGAGGTCGCGAAATGGTTGGCAAAGCGTTAGTTGCGGTTGCTGCCGAGGAGGATGGGCGCGGTATGGGTCGCATCCGGCTCCGTCGGATCGCGGATGCCTCAGCGGCGAGCTTGGAAGCCTTTGTCGAAGAAGCTATCCAACCTGGCAGCCTCGTGCACACCGACGGCTGGGAAGGCTATGCGGGATTGGAGAACAAAGGATACCGCCATGAAGTCACCGTGCTGCGCGGGAAGCGGCAATCGGCGAGTAAGCTGCTGCCGAGAGTCCATCGTGTCGCCTCTCTGCTAAAGCGCTGGCTGTTGGGGACCCACCAGGGGGCTGTCAGTCACGAGTATTTGGACTACTACCTGGACGAGTTCACGTTCCGCTTCAACCGGCGGACCTCACGGTCGCGCGGCAAACTTTTCTATCGCCTCCTCCAGCAGGCGGTCGCCGCCGACCCTGCTCCCTATAAGACAATGGTCGAGGCCACCAGGGCCGGCACCCCCACCCCCAAGATGTAGTGGCTACTGGAGTCAACTAAATACCCCATTTATTTTTTTAAAAAGGAGAGTCGCTATGAAGAAACGATACCAGATCGACCGCGAACAAGCCGTTCGCCAATTCCACAAGCAAGCCGAAGAATCCGGGCAAGAACTGCAACTGCACTTGCCGCTCAAAGAAGTCGCCGCCGCCCTGCAGCAAAGTGTCGGTGAGTTGATGCGCCAGGCAGGGCTGGATCTGATGCAGCTCATCATGGACAACGAAGTGCGCCAGCTCGCTGGCGAGCACTACCAGCGGCGCCAAGCCGAGCAGCCCTACCGCTGGGGCCGCGAGAAAGGCTTCCTCGTCGTGGATGGACAGAAGGTCCCCATTCAGCGTCCGCGGCTGCGCAGCGACGACGGTCACGAACAACCCTTGGGCAGCTATGAATTGTTCCGCCGCTGCGAGCCGCTCGACGACGCCGTTTGGGACAAGCTCATGCTGGGGCTCTCGACGCGGAATTACTCCCAAGCCGTGCGGGAGTTTGCCGCCGCCTATGGCATCGAAAAGTCAGCGGTGAGTGAGCGTTTCGTGCGCACTAGCCGCGAGAAATTGCAGGCACTTTTAGAACGCCCTCTCGACAAACTCAAACTCTGCGCCATCTACATCGACGGCATTGAGTTCAAGGGCCAGCACCTGGTCGCGGCGCTGGGAGTCGCTATAGACGGGTCGAAAACGGTTTTGGGGCTGCGGCAGGGAGCGAGCGAGAACACCACGGTGGTCGGCGAATTACTGCAGGATTTGGCCGGGCGCGGCGTCGATTTCTCGGCGCCGATGCTCTATGTGCTCGACGGCGCGAAGGCGCTCACCAAGGCGGTCCCTAAGCAGGCGGGCAAGACGGCGCTGATCCAGCGCTGTCAAATGCACAAGCGCCGCAATGTGAGCGGTCATTTGCCGCAGCAATACCGCGAATCGGTGGACCGCAAGATGGCGAACGCTTATGCCATGTCGAGCTATGAGGATGCCAACACGGCCTTGGAGAAGCTGCATCGCGAGTTGCTGGAGTTGAACCCGTCGGCGGCTCGTTCGCTCGAAGAAGGGAGGGAGCAAACGCTGGCGGTGCACCGGCTCGGACTCGACGACTTGTTGCGTTGTACGCTGGCGACGACGAACCCGATCGAGTCAGCCTTTTCGGTGGTGGACCGCATCTGCGGACGAGTGAAGCGCTGGCGGGGAGGCGATCAACGCGAGCGCTGGGCGGGAGCGGGTCTGTGGCTGGCGGAGAAAAGCTTCCGGCGCGTCAAGGGCTACCGCCACTTGCCGAAATTACTCGACCAGCTCGCCAGACTGTCGACGACGCCACCGGCCCAGGCCCAAGCGGCGTAAACTACAAGTTCTGGAGAGCCGCGCGTTTCAACGGAATTCTGGACATGCTCATGCAGCATCCGCCCCACTTCCATCATGGGTTGCAGGCGGCTGCGTGACGCCCGGTTGTACCACCATCGAAAGTGTTTGCGGGCTGGCCGCTCGTAGCGGTAGTCGAAAAACGCCATCATTGTTTCCTTCAAAGCCCAGGCCCGCGCTGTCTTCCATCCGCTGTCCCGCAAGGCAGCAAAAGCTCGCCGCTCTTGGGCTCCATCCGCGCCGGATGCCGTAACCAGTCGTAACGAGGGATTCCACATGTCCATGGCGACCGTGTCAACGCCAAGTAGAAATGTCCTATCCGCTGCCAAGTAGAAATGTCCGGTCTGGGCCGGGTGGCGAGAGAGGCGATGGTAAAGTGTTGGCTGTGGAGGGCCGGGTCGCGCCGACTCTCCATGCCCAAGGCCGAGGCGGCGGGGCTGGCTCCGCAGCAAGCGGCTGATGCACAGGACCCTCTGGCCTCCCCGTCAGAGGGTTTTGTGTTGCTGCACTCTCCGATCCCGCCCTGCTGCGCGGGGAGTTGCGGCCTGGCCCCCGCCTTCACTGTGGGAAGCGCGCACCCGTTGGCTGTCACGCTCGGTGTGAGTGCTGCCTTCCCATGCGGCCTGCTCACAGCCGCCGCTGTGTTTGCAAACAGGATTGCTTTGGTGAAGTCTCGGAGCTGAGGCCTTGGGCTGAGACAACGCGACGATCGCCGGGCGCCGTTTGCCCGGCGCTCCCAATGAAGTTTTGGCTGGGCAGCGGCCGCTAGCTCAGCGCATCGGCTGGGGCCTCGTCCCGCGTCCTACGTCGGATTCTCAACTTGGCTGTGAAGCATAAACAGCTACCGTTCAGTCCGTGTCAGGCAGTCGAGTTTCCGGTTCGTGTCAGTGATACGACTCGCAAGCCGCACTACATGACAGCGAGTGAGCAGGCACGGATTGAGTTCTTCGCCCCGAGCTATTTGAAGCATGCCATCGTCATCCTCGTGGAGATGGGGCTCCGACCCTAAAAGGAGCTGATGCCCATGATGAAGTCGCGGGTGGATCTCGCAAATTGTTTAGTCCACATACGTGATTCCAAGACGCCGGAAGGGGTGGCGGACATGCCGTTGACCGAGGTGGCGTATGAGGCCATCAAAGTTCAGATTGAACAGACGCCGGGTTCGGACTATCTGTTTCCAACACCCAGCAAGAGAGCCACGAAGCCCTACATCAGCAGCCTAAAGAAGTCTTGGGCATCCACCTTGCGGAGAGCAGGCGTGCAGCACTTCTCGCTGTACGAATTGCGTCACACGTTCGCAACGTGTCTGAGCGCCGCCGGCGTGGCGGACCACTTCGTGACACTGATGCTACGACAGAGTGACTCTCAGGTGTTCAAGCGCTACAGCCAAGCGAAGCTGAACATGATGCGCGAAGCGCTCGCTCGGATGGACCGGCACGCCAACGAACATGCAGAGACTTTTGGAACGCCAAAGCCGAACTGACCGACTTTTGGCACACTTTTGGAACACGTTGGTAGATTAAAGTAAGATAGATCACGCTAGACTAACCATGGGAAATGGTGAGGCAGTTAAAAAAAAAAGAGTTAATGGTTATGGGCTCGTAGCTCAGTTGGATAGAGCGGCCGCCTCCTAAGCGGCAGGTCGCCGGTTCGAATCCGGCCGAGCCTACCATATTCTTGCCCCTCCTGCGAAGCCGCCGTGGCGGGCGAGCGGCTTCCCGGACCAATCAGCCCACTCACCCGACGGCCTATAATATGGCCGGGTTCCCAATCGGGAGACGTCGATGGTATACCTCAATCGAAGTTCGGTATTCGCGGTCGTGTTGATTGTCTCTACAGCAGTGCTTTCTCGGAGCGCGGAGGAACGGCCGTTCTGGCGTCCGGTTGTGATGGGCGCCAGCGGCTTGGTAGCCGCCGAGCACCCGCTTGAAGCCCGGGCGGCCATCCAGATTCTCGAACAAGGCGGCAACGCCATCGATGCGGCTGTCGCGGCGTTCTACATGACGAGTGTTGTCGAGCAGCACCAGGCTGGCATCGGCGGGGATGGCTTCATCCTGGCCTACATCGCCAAGGAAGACAAAGTAGTCTTCTTCAATGGCACCGGTCCGGCGCCCAAGCTGGCTACTCGGGAGTTTTATGAAAAACACGGAGGTATTCCCGATGCGGGGCCTCTGTCAACCGACGTCCCGGGAGCGCTGGGTGGATTCGACCTGGCCTGGAAGAAATACGGCACGAAAGACTACAAGGTTCTGCTTCAGCCGGCCATCGATGCGGCGAACGGGCACCCCTTGTCGTTTTGGGCGGCGTCGCAGCACGCCAGAAATCTTGAAAAGATCTCGCCCTATCCCAGCTCGATGGCGGTTCTGACGATTGGCGGCAAGGCGCCCCGCCCGGGCCACCTGCTGGTCCAGAAAGATCTGGCACGGTCGCTCGAGACGATTGCGAGCGAGGGAGCCGATGCCTTCTATCGCGGCAGACTGGCGCGGCTGTCCGCCGATTTCTACAAGAAGCAAGGCGGCCTGCTGCGTTACGAAGACTTGGCGTCCTATCAAGCCGAGCAGTCCGAGCCCATCAAGACCAGCTTCCGGGGACTGGAAGTCTACCAGAGCGCTCCGAACTCGCAGGGGATTGTGATGCTGATGGCGCTCAACGTCCTCGAAGGCTACGATCTCAAAGCGCTGGGTCACAACTCGCCTGAGTACCTGCACTTGGTGACCGAGGCGCTCAAGCTGGCCTTCGCCGACCGCAACGAGTACATCGCCGATCCCCGGTTTGTGAAAAACATTCCGGTGGACGAGCTGCTATCGAAAAGATATGCTGGCAAACGCCGCGAGCTGGTGCGGCACGGCCGCGCCATGAAAGGGGCGCCTCCTCCGGGCGATCCGCGAAGCATGAATGCGGTTGCGGAGGGCCGCAAAGTAACGTACGAGGACGGACCGCGTCCGCTTGAAACGGCCACCGGCGGAGACGACGGAGGCGGTGAGACATCTTCGTTTTCAATTGCGGACCAGTTCGGGAACCTGGTCTCGGTGACTCATAGCGTGAATGCCGGTTTCGGAAGCGGCATGATTGTTCCAGGCGGGGGTTATGTGCTCAACGACCGCATGCCGTATTTCAGCCTGGATCCGAATGACGTCAACGTACTTGTCCCGGGCAAGCGCACGCGCCACACCGTCAACCCGGCGCTGGCGCTAAAGAACGGTAAGCCTTACTTGGCGTGGAATACGCCGGGGGGCGACAACCAGCCGCAAGCGATGCTTCAGGCGTTCCTTAACGTCGTCGTCTTTGGGATGAACGTGCAGCAAGCCGTGGAAGCCGCCACCGTGACCAGTTCCGCGTTTGCCGCTTCGATGCACCCGCAGCCGGTCAAAGGGAAGCTCACGATGCCCCGCGTGCTCGCCGACAGCCCGGCGCGGGGGGCCGATAGAGACGCAGCTTCGGGCAAAGAATCGCAAACCGTCGCCGAGGCCCTGGCCGCCAAGGGGCACCGTGTGGAAATCGGCGAGTTGCAGCAACCCTACGAGCAGTCGGCATCCGGAGCCGGAGCCGTCAAGCTGGTCATGATCGATCCCGAGACCGGCGTCATGCATGGGGGCGTGAGCCCGGCGAAAGACGACTACGTGCTCGGTTGGTAGGCGTGGCGGAAGTTCGGAAAGCAGAAACAGAGGCCCAGGCGGAAGCCTGGGCTCAAGGGGGTCAACTCCTCCACAAGCAACGATCTTCAAAAGCGCCGAATCCGCCCTGTTCGGCTCCGGCTGGTCCGGGTTAGGACATACGGACGTTTGATAGCATGGAGAACTTCAACTGAAGGCTATCTGGCGGCCGCTGCCGTGCCGCCTGCGAATTCAGCGAAGGTGGGTATCCGGTTAACTCAGGTAGCCCCAATATCTTGTGGTTAGGGAATTTGTGGTTAGGGAATTTGCTTGGATTCATGAACTGGGTGGACGATCATCTTGTAAGTTGCGGGGTCCACGGCTACCGCCTGCTGGGCTAACCGATAGAAGAGTTTGCCTCGGCTTCTGGATTTGCGGCGGTTGAAGCGGAAGCTGAACTCGTCCAGGTAGTAATCCAGATGCTTGTGACTCACAGCGCCCTGATGGGTGCCCAGCAGCCAGCGCTTCAGCAGTGACACGACGCGGTGGACGCGAGGCATCAACTCGGACGCCGATTTCTCCTGCCCGCTGATAACTGTGATCTCGTGGACGTAGCCTTCCTTCTCCAACCCCGAGTAACCCGGCCAGCCGTCGGTATGCACCACGCTGGCTGGCTCGATGCACTCCTTCACGAAAGGCAACAGACTCTCGCCCGAGGCATCCCCGATTCTCTTCATGCGAATCCGTCCGATACCCCTCCCATCCCCTTGGGCGGCCACCGCGATCAACGCTTTGTTCTCCAGCTTGCGACCCCGCAGGCCCTCTTCGAGTCCGCCCAGGCAGCTTTCATCGACTTCCACTCTCCCGGCCAGCAGATCCCGCCCCGGCCGCACCATCGCGCGGCGCATTTTGTGCAGCCACGTCCAAGCCGTTTCGTAGCTGTTCAGCCCCAACACTCTTTGAAGTCCCAAAGCGCTGGCTGCGGTCTTTTGGGTGGTTACCCACCACATGGCACGAAACCACAACGGCAAAGGGCTGTGCGTACCCTGAAAAGATCGTCCCTGCGGTCAGCGAGGTTTGGCGCCCACACGTAGCGCACTGCAGCAGCACTTTTCGCAAAGGCCACGACTTGCCACAACCGCAACTCGGGCAGCGGAAACCGTCCGGCCAGCGCAGCCGGAACAGATGCTGCCGACAGTCCTCCTCACTCGCAAAACGGGCCTCGAACTCCATCAAGTTCCGAGGGTAATCTTCCATCTCCTGGCATACTACATATTGGGGCTACCTGAGTCAACCGGATACCCACCTACTCGAATTCTCCTAGCTCATAGCCGAAAATCCGGTGTGGTTTGCCTCCCGATTTCCAGCGCAACTCGGTCAGGCCACGATAGCGATCCCCTTTTAGGTATCCACGATCGGGATATTCCCATTCCCGCTGCTTGACGAGATTCTTCAGGAATACGTCCAAGTCTGTCCGAGGGCCACCGATCGCAAGATCGCGTTTGCGCCAATCGTCGATAGCTTTCCGACCCATAGGCGAAACGTACTGGTATAGCAGCCACAAGACCATGATATACTTTTTTTCGTATACAGTCAACTCGCGTGCAAGCGCCTGTCAAGAGGCGATAGAAATGTCCCCTTCGTTTTGTTGTTTGTAAGTTCGTAAGAGATAATCGTCGTCGTCGGGGCTGTGGGAATGTGGAAATCGCGTCAGCGATTTCCAAGGGACGGTGGGAAGGGTGGGAAACCTGTCGTTGCGATGCGAACCCTCTGCGCTGCTCGCTGAGGTTTTCCACGCTTTCCATCCGTCCCGTCATTTCCATAGCCCTGCCTTTTTTATGTCGTCGCCGCACGTTTTTTCGACCGCAGCGACTTACGCCAAGGGTGGTCCGCCGCCGGCTTGGGCCGCTGCCGGGCCGCTTGTTGTTTCGGCTTGGGGCGCGGCTTCGGCTCGGGCCACGTGATCTCTTCAAAGGCCACCGCTCGGCCTTCGTGGATCACCTGCAACTCGCCCTGGCGCGCTTGCTGCACGGTGACTCTCCCCCCCGCCCCCAGAGCCTGATTGCGCTTCGGTTTCAACTGTAAGAAGCGGTTCTCGAAACGGACCACCCGATCGTTGGAGACGACTCGCTCGGCCTCCAAGCAGAACACCCACTTTAAGTCCAGACGCTTGGGCGGGCGCTGATGAAAGTCCGCTTCCGCCGCTGGCTCGCAGACAAATTTGGCGTTGTGTTCCCCCAGATATTGCTCGTCGAGATAGCGGTTCGCCGCCTCGTAATCGCAGATACCTTGCAGTCGCATCTTCTTGATCAGGCGGTCTTGATGGGTGCCGTGATGCCGCTCCACGCGGCCCTTGGCTTGCGGCGACGATGCCGCGATGATGCGGATCCCCAGCTTGGCGCACATGCGCCCGAACTGCGTCTCGGGCTCGATGCCTTCCAGCGCTTCGCGCGACGTCGGCTGGCGCTTGTAGACGTTCTTCCAGTCGCAATACAACGCCTTCGGAACGCCGTATTGACGCACCCAGGCTTCGAGCAGATCGGCCGCCGCCCAAGTTGTCTCTTCGCTCGAGAAGCGGCACAGCGCCCGGCCGCTCGCATCGTCGACGAAGTTCATCAGGCAACCTTTCGGGCCGCGATCTTCGAGCCATCGGTGGTGCGAGCCGTCGACCTGGATCAGCTCCCCGAAGTGCGCTTTGCGCTGCCGCCGCTGGCGATGCGGCTGGCGCTTGCGGCGGCGGCTCCACAGACCCTCGGCGAGCATCCAGAGCCGCAGTGCCCGCACCGATACTTGCAGATCGTGGTCCTTTCGCAAATGCTCGGCCGCCAGAGTAGGCCCGAAGCGCTCGTGCGGTTCGCCGGAGTAGTTCTCGCGCACCAGTTGCAGCACTCGCTTGCGAACTTCCGCTGGCTTGGCCCGGTTCGATACCCGGCCCACGTTGCCGTGCTTCAATGCTTTTGTCCCTCCCGCGCTGTAGCGCTTCCAGATCCGCTTGCTCTGGCGGTAACTGATGTCGAGCACCTGCGCCGCCTCGCTCAGCTTTAACTCGCCTCGCTTCACCCGGCCCAGCACCTCGCCCCGTCTCAATTCCTTGTCGTTCATCCATGTCCTCTCCAATCTCGGCTCCTCCTTTCTGGAGCCTTAGATTAGGGGACATTTCTATCGCCCTCTCAAGGGGACATTATCATCGCCCTTCAACACTCGCGTGCAAGCGCCCCGCGCAACTCCGCTCAACTACAATCTGAAGAACGCCACTCAGGTGAATCCCATGAACCGCAGACAATTCCTTGCAACTACCGCAGCGGCCGGAACCGCTGTGTACGCTCAATCCAGCGCATCCAAACCGAACATCATTTTCATCATGGCCGACGACCTCGGCTACGGTGACCTGAGCTGCTACGGGCAGAAAACCATCCAGACTCCGAACATTGATGGCCTGGCGGCGGAGGGAATTCGTTTTACGAGGTCTACGCCGGCAGCACGGTTTGCGCCCCCTCCCGCTGTACTCTGATGACGGGCAAGCACCAAGGCCACGCCCTCGTGCGCGGCAACCGCAATCCCGAGGTGGCGCTACGCCCCGAAGACGTCACCGTGGCGGAAGTTCTCAAGCGCGCCGGCTATACCACCGCGCTCTACGGGAAATGGGGAGTCGGCGGCCCCGGTTACTTCCGGCAGACCCAATCTAAAGGGCTTCGACGACTTCTTCGGCTACCTCAGCCAATGGCACGCGCACGCCTACTACCCGGAGCATCTTTGGGAAAACGAAATCGAGCGTTTCATTCGGGGGAACCTTGCCCGGCGGCAGGGCGAGTACTCGCACGACTTTGTTTACTGATCGGGCCTTGAAATTCCTCGGCCGGAAACACGACAAGCCGTTCTTCCTTTATCTGCCGTACACAATTCCGCACACGAACAACGAACTCGGACGCGCTACGGGCGACGGCATGGAGGTACCCGACTACGGCTCCTACGCGGAGAAAGACTGGCCGAATCCTGAAAAAGGATTTGCCGCCATGATCGAGCGGCTCGACCGTGACGTGGGCCGTATCCTCGACAAATTGCGCGAACGCGGCATCGACGAAAACACGATCGTCTTCTTTACCAGCGACAACGGTCCGCATGGGGAAGGCGGTCACGATCCGGAGTTCTTCCAAAGCGGGGGGCCGCTGCGAGGGATCAAGCGCGATCTCTACGAAGGCGGCATTCGCGTCCCGACGCTAGCCCGCTGGCCGGGCACGATCAAGCCGGGACAGGTGAGTGACCAAGTCTGGGCGTTTTGGGATGTTCTGCCGACGCTGGCGGAGCTGGGCGGCGCAACCCCGCCAAGCGACACCGACGGAATCTCGATGGTTCCGGCTCTGCTCGGAAAGACTCAAAAGCAGCACGAGTATCTCTACTGGGAATTCCACGAGCGCGGTTTCCGCCAAGCGGTCCGGATGGGTGATTGGAAAGGCGTGCGGCTGGCGAAGGGCGCCAAGATCGGGCTCTACGACCTGAAGAAAGACCTAGGGGAGGAAAACAACATCGCGGACCAGCATCCCCTCAATTAACCCCAGGCGTGGACGATCAGACCGATTACTTGCGGGGCGGATTCTTCGTGCAGTACGATTACCGGGACAACCCGCTGGGGCCGCGCTCGGGCGGCCACTATGTCGCAAAATTCACCTACTACAACGACCGCGATCGGAGCATGCACGACTTCCGGAGTCTGCACCTGGAAGTCCAGCAATACTTCCCGTTCTTGAACAAACGCCGCGTGATTGCGCTGCGGACCATGGCCGTCTTCAGTTTCGAAAACCCCAACCAGACGGTCCCTTTTTATATTCAGCCAGTTCTGGGCGGCTCGAACGACTTGCGCGGGTTTCGGGCGTACCGTTTTTATGACAACAACCTGATCCTTGCCAATGCCGAGTATCGCTGGGAGGCCTTTTCGGGCCTCGACATGGCTTTGTTCTTTGACGCGGGCAAAGTGGTTCCGAGACGTTCCCAGGTCAACTTCCACGATCTGGAGGCATCAGCAGGCGTCGGTTTTCGTTTCAATGTGCAGAACAGCGTTTTCTTGCGCATCGATGTCGGCTTCAGCCACGAAGGGGCTCAAATCTGGCTGAAGTTCGAGAATGTGTTCTGATGGGCTGGAGGGCATCCTTGTGATGATGAACACGGTTTTCCGGCGCTGGAGATCTTCGCTGCCGGCCAGGGTGACAATCCTCGCTTTGCAGCTCGCTGTGTTGCTGAGCGCTGAGAGGTTCTACGCCGATGACCCGCTCGAAGAGATGCCCGCTCCTCTTCCGGTCAAGGAGTTAAAGACCCGGAAATTGAATGACGTCTATGACCTATTCGAAAACACGTTCGGAGAGCCGGGGGAAAGGCAGCCAAAGAAGGAAAAGGGGCGGGGAGCGGCGGCGCTCATTCCCTCGCAGGCCATCAACACCCTAGGAGAAGTGCCAAACGACCCGGCTTGGTTCACGAATCGGATCGGCTCCAGGCCCATGAGTATTGAAGAGCTGGTCCGTGGCCCCGGCGCCGATCGGCCTCCGTCCATGGAAAGGACATGGACGATCGTCGGCGCCAAGACCAGCGGCGTCTCGCCTGGATTTCGCATTCGGGACTCGACCGGGCAGTTGTATCAGCTGAAACTCGATCCGCTGACAAACCCGGAGATGTCCACGGCCTCGGACGTGATCGGGGCGAAGTTTTTCCACGCGCTTGGCTACAACGTACCGGAAAACTACATCGTTCATTTCACGCTGGACCAACTGGCCATGGGCGAGATGGTGACGGTGTTCGATCCGGCTTCAGGCCGGGACCGCCCGATGACGAGGCGGGACCTGATCCTGCTCAGAGAGAAAGTAGCTCAAGATGACCAGGGGCGGTTTCGGGCGGTCGCGAGCCGGTTCCTCGAGGGCAGGTTCTTGGGAGAATTTCGCTATTACGGCACTCGATCGGACGATTTCAACGACATCGTCGCCCACGAGCATCGCCGTGATCTGCGCGGGCTTTTCGTCTTTTCGGCTTGGCTCAATCACAACGACTCGCGTGCCATCAATAACATTGATCTGCTTGTGGAAGAGAATGGCATTAGCTTCGTCAAGCACCACCTGATTGATTTCGGAGCGATGTTCGGCAGCGCCAGCGTCATCTCGAACACGGCGCGCGACGGAAATGCCTATTTTTGGGAGTTCAAACCAGCCCTCGCCCAGATCGCCACCTTGGGGATTTGGTCACCCCGCTGGATGCGCGACCGCTACATCAAGCATCCGGCGCTGGGATTGATCGAGTACCCCAGCTTTGAGCCCGAGCAGTGGAAACCCAACTATCCCAACCCTGCTTTCCAGAACCGCCTGCCCGCGGACGAGTTTTGGGCCGCGAAAAAGGTGATGGCGTTCAGCGACGCAGCTATCTCCGCGATTGTGAAAGAAGCAAAGTTTACTGATCCCTACGCCGAGGACCTGCTGACGGACTATCTGATCAAGCGCCGCGACAAGATCGGCGAAGTCTATTTCGCCAAAGTGCTTCCCCTCGACAGCTTCAAAGTCAGCCAAAGCCGGCTGGAATTCGAAGATCTTCAAACCAAATATGGATTGACCGGCAATCGCAACTACCAGGTCCAATGGTCCAGCTTCGACAACAACTCGGAAGAGCACGCCCCCATTGCCGGAGCCGCGGGTTTTCGCTTACCGGACCCAGCTCTTGGCGCCGCGAACGGCTCCTTCTTTGCCGCCAAAATCCAGGCAGAGGACGACAACAAGACCGTCCTCGTCTATCTCCGCAAAGACGGCTCCGCCTTCAAGGTCAGCGGCATCGAGCGGTCGTGGTGATGACACTTCGGACAGTGCCGATCGCGGCAGGAGTTGTAGGAGATGGGGGGACGATGGCCGCAGTCGGAGCACTCATCGCGATGGCCGCCCAGCGCGGCGGTGCGGCAACGCTCAATCGCCGACAGCACTTTGAGATGCTGCCCGCTGAGCCAGCCGCGACTCGTCTCGATGAAACGCTCTCCCGCGGCGCGGACCAGATCGGCCAATTCCAGAGAGGGACGCTCCATGAGCTGTCGCCCGAGCAATCCCAGCGCCTGCCGACAGACCGCCGCACCGACATCTGGTCGCTCGGCGTCGTCATCTATGAGATGGTCACCGGCCGCCTGCCTTTCGAGGGCGAACGTCAGCAGGCCGTGCTCTAGCAGCCCGTGGTAAAAGTACAAAAATATATAAAGTACTTGACAATAAAAACAGATTGGTGTATAATTGTTTTATGCAATGGGACGACGCAACCAGCGGCAGCGCCAGAAAGGGCTGTGGGTCGCCGCCGCGGATCTGCCACACACAGCGGCCCACCCGTTTTATCACAGGCTCAACGAGCTGCTCGACGAGCACGGCTTCGACGACTTCGCCGAACAGCGCTGCGAGAAGTTCTACGCGGCGCACATGGGCCGTCCCTCGCTGACGCCCGGCAGCTATTTCCGCTGCCTGCTGATCGGCTACCTCGAAGGCATCGACAGCGAGCGCGGCATCGCTTGGCGCCTGGCCGATTCGATCTCGCTGCGGCGCTTTCTCGCCATCGAGCTCGACGAATCCACGCCCGATCATTCGACGATCTCGCGCAGCCGCCGCCTGATCGACGTCGAAACGCACCGCCAAGTGTTCACCTGGGTGCTGCAATTGCTCGCCCAGCAGGGGCTGTTGAAAGGCGCTACGATTGCGGTCGATGCCACCACGCTGGAGGCCAACGCGGCCTTGCGCTCGATCGTGCGGCGCGACAGCGGCGAGAGCTACGAAGAGTTTCTCAAGGGGCTGGCGGCGGAGTCGGGGATCGAGACGCCGACTCGCGAGCAGCTGGCCAAGCTGGACAAAAAGCGCAAAAACAAAGGGTCCAACAAGGATTGGACGAATCCGCATGACCCCGACGCCAAGATCACAAAAATGAAAGACGGGCGCACGCACTTGGCGCACAAGGCCGAGCACGCCGTGGACCTGGAGACGGGCGCGCTGCTGGCGCTGACCGTGCAAGGCGCCGATCTGGGCGACACGAGCACCGTGTCCGAGACGATTAGCGCGGCCGCGGAGCAAGTCGCCGCGGTCGCCCAAGACCAGCAGGCGAATGAGCAACTGTCTCCCCAAGGGCTGCAAGAAGTGGTGGCCGACAAGGGCTATCACAGCAACGACGTGCTGACGGACCTGACGGCGCTGGAACTGCGTTCTTACATCAATGAACCGGACCGCGGGCGGCGCAACTGGTGCGGCAAGCCTCGGCAGCAACAAGCGGTGTATGGCAACCGGCGACGGATGCGCGGCGAACGGGGCAAACGGCTGTCACGGTTACGCGGCGAGCGGGTGGAACGCAGTTTTGCTCATTTGTATGAGACCGGCCGGATGCGGCGGACGCACCTGCGCGGCCACGAAAATATCTTGAAACGGCTGCTGATTCACGGCGGCGCGTTCAATTTGTCGCTGCTGCTGAGGAAGGATCTGGGAGCGGGCACGCCGCGCGGCCTCGCCGAAGCGAAAAAGGCCTTCGATTGGCTCTGGGAGGCCGTCAGGCGGCTGTTATCGGCCCGCCGAACGCAGTGGTTTCGGCTGTGGCCGCGCCTGGCGAACGGCTCCTTCCGGCTCGACTCGCCACTCTGCTTCTTCCGGCTCGCTCGCGCCGCCTGAAAACGGCCACATTTACCACGGGCTGCTAGGAACCAACACGAGGCTAGCCCGGATTTCTCATCGTAGGGTTGGCAGATGGCCGCCTTTTGTGGCATAAACATAATGAACACAAGATGTTTCAGCCAGCAAGAAAGCGAGCTTCGCCATGACAGAGTGTACCCAACCCAGCTTCACCTTCGCCAATCAGGGCCGACGCCAGGTGGTGGCCCGTTTCGACGGCGGCACGATCACCTCCGACGGCGGCGGCGTGCTGTTGCGCCAGACCGAACAGCGCAGCGGCATCCTGCGGCAGTTCGCCGCCTGCTTCCGCGATCATCGCCAACCCGGGCAAATCGAACACAGCGTGCGAGAGCTGGTCTCGCAGCGCGTCTACGGGCTGGCGCTGGGTTACGAGGACCTCAACGATCACGATCAGCTGCGCTCCGACCCGCTGCTGGCCCTGCTCAGCGGCAAGCAAGACCTCGAAGGCAAACAGCGCCGCCGAGCCCAAGACCGCGGCAAAGCCGGCGCCGGCAAGAGCACTCTCAACCGCCTCGAGGGAACCCCGGCCGACGCCGACGAGCAAAGCCGTTACAAGAAGATCGTTCTCGACACCGCCGCGGCCGACCGTCTGCTGACCGATCTCTACATTCAATCGCAGCCGCGCCAGCCCGAGCGCATCGTGCTCGATCTCGACGCCACCGACGACCCCCTGCACGGCCACCAAGAAGAGCGCTTTTTCCACGGCTACTACGGGCATTATTGCTACCTGCCGCTCTATATTTTCGCCGAGGACCAGCTGCTGTGCGCGCGCCTGCGGCCGTCCAACATCGACGCCTCGGCGGGGTCGCTCGAAGAAGTCCAGCGCATCGTCGAACAACTGCGGCGGGTGTGGCCCGAAGTCGAGATCCTGCTGCGGGCCGACAGCGGTTTTTGCCGCGACGAGATCATGAGCTGGTGCGAGAACAACGGCGTGGATTATGTGTTCGGGCTGGCCCGCAACGAGCGTTTGCAGCGCCGCATCAAGAGACGGATGAAACTGGCGCGGCGGCGTTTCGCCAAGACCGGCAAGGCGTCGCGGGTGTTCGCGGATTTCCGTTACCGCACGCGGACGAGCTGGCCGCGGGGGCGGCGCGTGGTGGCCAAGGCGGAGTATCTGGCGAAGGGCGAAAACCCGCGCTTCGTGGTGACCTCGCTGAGGGCCGAACAAGCGGCGGCGCAACAGCTCTACGAGACGATCTACTGCGCCCGGGGAGAGATGGAGAACCGCATCAAGGAGCAGCAGATGGGGTTGTTCGCGGACCGCACATCGACGGCCCAATTCCGGTCGAATCAGATCCGATTATATTTTTCATCGATTGGATACTGTGTTCTCGAAGCGCTGCGGCGGCTGGGGTTGGCGGGGACGAAGATGGCGCGGGCGCAAGCCGGGACGATCCGTCTGCGCTTGTTGAAGATCGGGGCGCGGATGCGGATCACGGCGCGCAAAGTGTGGATTTCGCTGGCGACGGGATACGCCTGGGCGGGAGTGTTCGAACAAGTGTATGACAATCTGGAACGGGCAGAGCCACTGCGCTGCTGAAAACGGCGCGGCGAGTTCAAGTAATACTTGAAGCGGACAGGGCTCGATAGGGGCGGCAATCGAGGTTTGGGCAAAAACGGACCAAAAATATCTCGGCCGCCGCCGCTGACGGCATACAGGACCGTTTCCGCCTCACCGCCGCCCCACTGAGAGGCGTTGCCGCCCCAAGACCATGAAAATCTCCTCCCGCGCCCCCGCCAACCCCGTTTCCCGGAATCGGGTAGAGTCGAGGACGGGCGCGGGTGCTCTGGACGCCTGGGGCGTCGTGGTCCCGTTTCCCGTCCCCGCTCATCGAACCGGACGTGCGGATTTCCCGCATCCGGCTCTCCGGCCGGCTTCATCCCTCAAGCTGTCGCGGGCGGCGGCCCCAGGTGTATCCGGCGCAGGCGTACCACGCCTAATTGGCCAAACACCACCTGGTCGCTAAACTGCCGGGCGCCACGCGACGACACCTTCCTCCGCCTCCGCAAAAATCCTCGCACTCGCTCATGCACGTGGTTGTCCACCGCCCGATACGCCATCAGCCGGGTCCCATAAGAGAAGTAATTCGCCCAGCCCACCAACACTCGGTTGAGCCGGTCTCGGACCTCCTCCCAGCGCCCCACTTCAGCCGGACGCAACACCTCATGCACCTTCCGTCTCAGCCGTGCCACGCTCTTCCTCGACGGAGAAGCCCCCAAATACCAATGGCCATCCTTCTTGAAACGGTGCGGCCCGAACGTGTAACCCAGAAAGTCAAACCGCTCTTGCTTGGCCTGCACCAACTTGGTCTTCGTGCGGTTCAGCGTCAGCCCGATCCGCTCCATCACCGCCGCGGTGAACTTCAGCGCCTCCGCCGCGCTGCCGCGGCTGAGAATCACGAAGTCATCGGCGTAGTTAACGATGACAGCTCGGAACTCACTTCCCTTCCCCGTCCGCCGCCAGCACTTCAGAAAACGGTTCATGTACAGATTGGACAGCAGAGGGCTGATCACGCCGCCTTGTGGGGTGCCGTGCCGGCTCTTCTTGCCGCCCGTCATCCGCCGCTTCCCGTTTTCATCCCGCTCTTCGACCGCCGTCTTCAGCCACCTCTTGATGACATGTAAGACTTGCCGGTCCGAAATGCGCCGCGCCACGCACTGCAACAGCTCGGCGTGCGGAATCGTGTCGAAGTACTTCGATAAAGCGGCATCGACCACATCGGTGTAGCCTTTGCATAGCAGTTCGTGCACTCTCCGGATGGCGTCGTGCGCACTCCGTTTTGGCCGGTAGCCATAGGCCTCCGGGTCCAAGTCCGCCTCGAAGATCGGTTCGATCACCAGCTTGGCGGCGCTCTGCGCCACACGGTCCCGAATGGTCGGAATCCCCAGTGGACGCTCGCCGCCGCCGGGCTTGAAAATCATCCCGCCGCACCGGCTGAGGCCGGTAGCTCTTCGAGCGCAAGTCCTCTTGCAGGCTTCGCAACCACTCCTGACGGCCTTGGGTATTCGATCTGCTGCAAAACGGCCGTTACGCCGTCCACTCCGGCCACGCCTCCGTTGGCCTTCGCCAGCCGGTAGGCATGCTCGAGAATGTCGCTGCGCCAGACCTTGTCATCGACTGAAAAGGGGGAGCTGATAGAAGCGGAAGTTCGGCTCCTGCTTCGCTTTGAGATAAAGCTTCTTCTGCAAGTTTCGGATCTTTTCCGGCGTTTTCAGACTCCTGTCAATCGCCTGACCCTCCTCTGCCTCCGAAGCGCGCCGCAAGGCAGGGCCCTTGGCTCCACCGGAGTTACCCGGCTTCCGCGCTACTATGGCCCTGTCCGACTCCCCGCCGAGCCCGCCCTCCTTGCGAGGACGGCGGAGTTGCGAACTCCACCCGCCGGGACCTCCCTTGCTGCACTGCGGTCTCCCTTGGCTGACCTGCCGTGCCCACTACCCCGGCGGACCGAACCGCTGCAAGTGTCGGTTGCTTCCCGGCTCGTGCGGCCTCCCCGTATCTCAGGCGGGTCGGCGTCCACGATTTCACTTTCGAGGCCTGCTCAGGCTTACTGCGCGTTACGGCCTGCCAGCTTGCTCGCCCGGCTTTCTCCGGACTTCGTCACGAGGCTTCCGCGAGGCCGATTACCCGACCAAGCCGCTCGTCAGCTTCCACGCTTACCGACAACTACATAGGTGGGCTCCTTCCTCCCACAGGGTGTCCGCGTCGAAAAGGCGCACTGAGAAATGCGGGCTAGACCCTCTCTGTTATTCGGACGAGCGGCAGAAACGGACGGTCCGTGATTTGTCGTCGAAAAGATGGCGCCCACTTGCCGGGAACTTCAGCGGAACAGGAGGGACAGCAGCCCTCCGACGTCAACCGATAATCCAGGATTCTGTAACCGTACCGCTGGATCAGCCGCTCTCCGCAGCTTGCGCAGAAAGTGTCCTCCAGATTGCCAACCTGCCCCGGCAGGTTGCCTGCATACACATAATTAAGGCCCGCTTTTCGGCCGATTTGAGCTGCGCGGACCAGGGTCCCAGCGGACGTGTTCTCCGGAGCGGTCATCTTGTAGTCCTTGTGGAACGCCGTGACGTGCCAGGGGATGTCTGGTGAAAAGCTCGCCAGGAACTCGGCCATCTGCCGAAGCTCGTCGTCGGAGTCGTTGAAACCGGGGACCGCCAGCGTCACCACCTCCAGCCAAAAGCCCATTTGGTGAATGCGACGCAGGCTGGCCAGGACTGGTTCGAGGCGGCCGCCAAGTCGACGGTAATGCCGGTCGTTGAAGCTCTTTGAGGTCCACCTTATATAGGTCAACCCACGGCCGCAGATATTCGAGAACCTGGGGCGTGGCGTTGCCGTTGGAAACGAACCCGGTCAACAGGCCAGCAGCGCGGGCTTCTTTGAAGACCGCTACAGCCCACTCGGCGGTGATCGCGGTTCGTTGTAGGTGCTCACCACCACCTCCGCGCCCTGCTTGATGGCCATCTCAACCAGTTGCTCGGGAGTGGCCGAATGCGGCACCGCTTTCGGATCGCGAACAGCCTGGGACGTCACCCAGTTTTGGCAATACGAGCGGTGCAGATCACAGCCCAGCATGCCGAAGCTGAATGCCAGAGCCCCGGGACGGGCGTGGAAGAACGGTTTCTTCTCGATGGGATCGCATTGCACCCCGGCGACGTAACCCCAGGGAACGTACAGCCTGCCACCCCTGTTGAAGCGCACCTTGCAGACGCCGGGAAGCCCTTCCGGGATCGGACAGCAGTGGCCGCAGGCATAGCAACGGACGCGGTTCCGATCCAGCGTTCCCCAAAGCTCACCTTCGCGAACGTTATCCGCCAGGACTTCGGCCAGGTTCGGTATGCATTCTGCCCCTCGCAACCGGGCACTCTGAATTTTAGCACCGGGGAATTCCGGCTTCGTCGTGGGTCTCGACGACTATCCAGCGGGAGCGGCAATGGCGATACCTGGATACATGCCATTACTTGCAGCAACTGGACGAGCAGTGGCGAGGGCAGTGCCCGTGTGGGATACCACGACCGCCAAGGACGGCGGCCAGAACCCAACCTCCTGGCACTCCCGCGCACGGCTCACGCGGTTGTAGCCAAGCCAATCTGTAGGGAACCGACGGCAACGGGTACTTCTACTGCTTCGCCGCGAACTGAGCTAGACGCTTGCGATACAACGATTTGAAGGAAGCCACCCCGGTTTGGCAGGGCAATTGCATAGGGCAGGGCAATTGCGTAGTGGGGTTTATATCGGGATTGGGTTGCCAAATGGGGTATTGTTGCTACGAAAGCGGATCGGTGAGAGCATGTCCAGGGCAGGATGATGCTCTGGAAGGCTTCCGCCATGAGAGTTCTGGAGAGCCTCTGCTTCCGACACGGGCTCGGTCCTGTTGTGAACGTTGACAGGTCGTGGGATCACCAGCGTCTGCTGAGCAGGCCAGTGATTCTGGAACTCGATGCACTCTCAGATTCGGACAAGATCTTTCTCACAGAGGCCATGATTCTGTGGCTGTACGAGTTCCGCAAAACAACAGGAAAACGGGAGCAGTTCAAGCATGCCCTGCTGATCGAGGAAGGACATCACGTCCTGTCGCATCACAAAGAGAACGTGGAAGGCGCCGAAACGATCATGGAAACGAGCCTCCGTCAGATCCGCGAGTTCGGTGAAGCTGTGATTGTGATCGATCAGGAGCCGACGATACTGAGCAACTCCATCAAGGCCAACACGTACTGCAAGATCACGTTCAATCTGGAGAATGGGAAGGACATCCACGACATCTCGACGTGCATGGAATTGACCGACGAGGAGCGGGAGTACATTGACTGGCTGGGTGTTGGTCAGGCGATCGTTTCATTGAAGGGGCGAGTTCAGGTGCCGCTGCATGTGGCGTTTCCGGGAGTCGGGGTGAGGAAGGGAATGGTAGCTGACGGACGGCTGCAGTCGAGCCGATCGTTGGAGTGACATGGCTAGAAGGCCATCTAGTATAACGTTTCATCAAAACATAACCATAGGACAATGTTTTTTGCTAGACTGGTTGCATGGCAGGAAAATCGAAGCGTCCCCCACTGGTTCTCACTCCCGAAGAGGTGCAACATCTGAAGCGGCTGCGTCGTTCCCGCAAGGCTCCGGCTCGGGAGGTGCAACGCGCCGAGATTCTGTGGCGCTATCATGGCGGCGAGACCATCGCCGAGATTATGCGGGCCGTGAAGATGACCCGCAAGAGCGTTGCCAAATGGATCGAGCGAGCCCTCGCCATGGGGGTGGAAGCGGCCCTCAAGGACGCCTATCATCGTCCCTACGAGCCCCGCATTAGCGAAGAGGCCAAGGCCTGGGTGGTGCACTTGGCCTGCTGCAAACCCAAGGAACTGGGATACGCCGCCGAGTTGTGGACCCGCAGCGCGCTCGCGCGGCACGTCCGCCAGCATGCCGTGGAAGCGGGCTATCCGGCCCTGGCCCAAGCGGCTAAAGCGACGGTTCACCGGATTCTGGCCGCCCAGCCGCTGCATCCGGAAAAGGTGAAGTACTACCGGCAGCGCCGCGATCCGGATTTCGAGTCCAAGATGCGGCAGGTGCTGCTGGTCTACCGCGAGGTGGCCTTGCAAAGTGAAAGCTCTGGCGAGGGCGGCCCTTCGCCGGGCGTGATCACGGTTTCGGTGGACGAAAAGCCCGGCGTGCAAGCGATCGCCAACACCGCGCCGGACCTGCCGCCGGTCCCCGGGCGGCATCCCTGTACGGCTCGGGATCACGAATACAAACGTCTGGGAACCTGCTCGATTCTGGCGGCGCTAGACTTGCACGACGGCCGGGTGACGGCGCGGGTCGAGCGGCGGCGCCGCAGCCGGGAATTCATCTTTTTGCTGAAGGATCTGGACCAAACCTACCCGGCCGAATGCACCATCCGATTGATCTTGGACAATCATTCCGCTCACATATCCAAGGAGACAAAGGCCTATTTGGCGACGCGTCCGAACCGCTTCAAATACGTACATACGCCCACCCACGGGTCTTGGCTCAACATTGTCGAGACCCTGTTTGGGAAGATGGCGCGCACCTTTCTCAAGGGCATTCGAGTGGAGTCCTGGGCGGAGCTTCGAGAACGAATCCTGCTGGGAATCGCGGAGATCAATGCCGCTCCAGTCGTTCACCGCTGGGGCAAGTTCGAGGCGCTCGAGGTCGCCTGAGATGGTGTATCTTTTAATGAAACGATATACTAGGTGTCCAAAGGTGCACCGATCCTGCGACGATCGGCTCCGTAACGAACCCGGGCCGAGAAGACTTGAGCCGCGCTTAGGAAGCGGCAGCAAATAACATTTCCATTACGAAATGTTTTGATGTATGCTGAGGAGGATGGCAGACCTGGCAGGAATCAGGTTTCGGTTCAGGGCTCTTGCCGCCATACTCGACGAGCGGTCGCGGCGGCTGCTGGTCGCGGCAGAGAGTGCGGCCATCGGGCGGGGCGGGATTTCGGCGGTTTCAACAGCGACCGGTGTATCGCGGCCGGTCATCCGAAAGGGCATGGCGGAATTGAAACAGGCGGTCTCAGCGCCGCCCGTGGGCCGGGTGCGTCGTCCGGGAGGTGGCCGCAAGAGGGCGACCGAACGCGATCCGAAGTTGCAGCAGGATTTGGAGAGATTGGTGGAGCCGGTCACGCGAGGCGACCCGCAATCGCCGTTGCGCTGGACCTGCAAGAGCGTCCGGAACTTAGCCGCGGAGTTGAATCGCGGCGGGCACCAGACGAACCGTCAAACGGTGGCGGAGTTGCTGCGGGCAATGGACTACAGCCTGCAGGCGAACCGCAAGACGCTGGCAGGCCGCCAGCATCCCGACCGCAACGCCCAGTTTGAACACATCAATGAGCGGGTGCGGCAGCATCTGTTGCAGGGTCAGCCGGTGATATCGGTGGACACGAAGAAGAAAGAACTGGTAGGCGAGTTTAAGAACAAGGGGCGAGAGTGGCGGCCGCAAGGAGAACCAGAAAAGGTTGGCGTCCACGATTTCCCGGGCAAGGAGTTGGGGAAGGTGGCCCCCTACGGCAGCTATGACCTGGGGCGCAACAGCGGCTGGGTCAGCGTCGGAGTGGATCATGATACCTCGGCCTTTGCGGTGGAGAGCATTCGGCGTTGGTGGTATTCGATGGGCCGGCGCTGCTATCCGCGAGGCCGACAATTGTTGATCACCGCCGCTGCCGGCGGCAGCAATGGGGCGCGGGTGCGACTCTGGAAATGGGAGTTACAGAAGCTGGCCGACGAAACGGAGTTGCACATCGCCGTCTGCCACTTTCCGCCGGGCAGCAGCAAGTGGAACAAGATTGAACACCGCTTATTCTCGGCGATCAGTCAGAATTGGCGTGGCAAGCCGCTGGTGAATCACGAGGTCATCATCAACCTGATCTCCGCCACGGCGACCAACAACGGCCTGCGAGTGGAGAGCCAACTGGATAGGAATCTGTATCCCAAAGGGATCAAGATTTCTGACAAGCAGATGGCTGAGGTGCAACTGCGACGAGAGGAATTTCATGGAGACTGGAACTACAGCATCCTTCCGAGAAACCCTCAGGATGGAAAGGTTATTTCCTGACGACTTCTTACCACCGCAGGTCTCATAATCTCTGTCGAGATGCTTGAAGGCGCTGACGAATTAATTGTGGCTCGGCTTCGGGTTTACGATGATGTCGCTGCCAAGTGAAAATGTCCTAAATGTGCCAAGTAGAAACGAGGATGTCCGATAGTTCGTAGAAAGTAGCGACTCTCCAGTCCGAGCCGTTAGGCTCGGAGTGATGTTTTATTTTTTTAAAAAGGAGAGTCGCTATGAAGAAACGATACCAGATCGACCGCGAACAAGCCGTTCGCCAATTCCACAAGCAAGCCGAAGAATCCGGGCAAGAACTGCAACTGCACTTGCCGCTCAAAGAAGTCGCCGCCGCCCTGCAGCAAAGTGTCGGTGAGTTGATGCGCCAGGCAGGGCTGGATCTGATGCAGCTCATCATGGACAACGAAGTGCGCCAGCTCGCCGGCGAGCACTACCAGCGGCGCCAAGCCGAGCAGCCCTACCGCTGGGGCCGCGAGAAAGGCTTCCTCGTCGTGGATGGACAGAAGGTCCCCATTCAGCGTCCGCGGCTGCGCAGCGACGACGGTCACGAACAACCCTTGGGCAGCTATGAATTGTTCCGCCGCTCCGAGCCGCTCGACGACGCCGTTTGGGACAAGCTCATGCTGGGGCTCTCGACGCGGAATTACTCCCAAGCCGTGCGGGAGTTTGCCGCCGCCTATGGCATCGAAAAGTCGGCGGTGAGCGAGCATTTCGTGCGTACCAGCCGCGAGAAACTGCAGGCACTTTTAGAACGCCCTCTCGATAAACTCAAACTCTGCGCCGTCTACATCGACGGCATTGAGTTCAAGGGTCAGCATCTGATCGTAGCGCTGGGAGTCGCTGTAGACGGGTCGAAAACGGTTTTGGGGCTGCGGCAGGGAGCGAGCGAGAACGCCACGGTGGTCAGCGAATTGCTGGAGGATTTGGCCGGGCGCGGCGTCGATTTCTCGGCGCCGATGCTCTATGTGCTCGACGGCGCGAAGGCGCTCACCAAGGCGGTCCGCAAGCAGGCGGGCAAGACGGCGCTGATCCAGCGCTGTCAAATGCACAAGCGCCGCAATGTGAGCGGCCATTTGCCGCAGCAATACCGCGAATCGGTGGACCGCAAGATGGCGAACGCTTATGCGATGTCGAGCTATGAGGATGCCAACACGGCCTTGGAGAAGTTGCATCGCGAGTTGCTGGAGTTGAACCCGTCGGCGGCGCGGTCGCTCGAAGAAGGGAGGGAGCAAACGCTGACGGTGCACCGCCTCGGACTCGACGATTTGTTGCGCTGTACGCTGGCGACGACGGACCCGATCGAGTCGGCCTTCTCGGTGGTGGACCGCGTCTGCGGCCGGGTGAAGCGCTGGCGGGGAGGCGATCAACGCGAGCGCTGGGCGGGAGCGGGTCTGTGGCTGGCGGAGAAAAGCTTCCGGCGCGTCAAGGGCTACCGCCACTTGCCGAAATTACTCGACCAGCTCGCCAGACTGTCGACGCCGCCACCGGCCCAAGCCCAAGCGGCGTAAACTACAAGTTCTGGAGAGCCGCGCGTTTCAACGGAATTCTGGACATGCTCAGTAGAAATGTCCTATTGACAGAGTCACCCTGGAAGGGTGAGCAGGCGCGAGCTTCCAGTGCCCGCCGGGGAGATGCGCCCGCCGATACGCTGAGTTAGCGGGCGCTGCTAAGCCAAAATTCGATTGGGAGCGCCGGGCAAACGGCGCCCGGCGATCGTCGCGTTGGCCCAGCCCAAGGCCTCAGCTCCGAGACTTCACCAAAGCAATCCCGCCCACAAACACAGACGCGGCTGTGAGCCCGCCGAATGGGTCAGCAGCACCCACTCGCAGCGTCATGCTCAACCGGCGAGTGCCTCGCCACGGCCCCTCCAGCCGACCCCCCCCAACCGGACATTTCTACTTGGCAACGATTAGGACATTTCTACTTGGCGTTGACACATGATCGCCTACCTGGACGGTTAGCTGGTGCACTCCAAGTGGTATCTCGAACGGAATCACTGCGTTGATCTGATCAGGACTGGCAAAGTAGAGGGGGAGTTCGACCTCTCCCAGTCTGACGGTGGTGGTGCCGAGAGTAGTTTTGAGAGGTAAGGAGCCGGCTCCTGCCGTCTCGACCGCCATTCTCGCTCCGAAGACCGAGACGATCTCTCCGGGGGCAACGATCTGTGGCGAGGTGAATCCGGCCGCGTTTACCACACCACCAGCGTTTACCGTAGGCGTCACCCGTGTGTCGCTTCCGGTTAGACGCACCGTCGTGCCGAAGCGAGAAGGCACGCTACTCTCCGGCGCCAGAGCTTCCACCACGACTTCGACCTGGCTAGAGCTTTCGTCTTGCGGCACCCAGGTGCCGTGCCATCGACCATCGCCAAGAGGCACGAGCGTGACCGCTGGGTCGGTCGTCGTCAACCTCGCGGTAACCGATCCAGCTGCTAGCCCATGTTCGCCACATTTCGGAGGCAGTGGGGAGCTAAGTTATTGAATTCCTTAGGGCGGGGGTGGAAAATCCCCATTTTGGGTTGTCACGGATAATTCGATTTAATTTCATAGTTCGCTTGATTTATGCTTGTATTTGCGCTTTATCGTGCTGTCACTCCATAACCCGTATTCCCCCGCCTCACCTCCCTCCGCCGCCCCTCGGGCAAACTCGACGAGTACATCCAACTCGCCGCGTCCTGCCGTGACCAGCAGGGCTGCACCCGCCAGAAGGTCATCGTCAGCCTGGGACGCAAAGACCGGCTGACCGCCCAGCTCGACGCCCTGCTGCGGCTGCTCGACCCGCAGCGCCGCTATGTCGCCTCCGACACCTTGGCCGCCCAACAAGCGCCGCCCTGGGGGCGCCTGCTGGCCCTGCGCCAGCTGTGGCGGCAGCTGGGGTTGGAAACCATCCTGGACCAGCTCGAAGGCCGCCCGCCGCGGGGCCAGGCGCGGCTGGCCGACCGCGTGCTCGTGCTGGTGGCTAAGCGGCTCGCCGAGCCCAGCAGTGAGCACGGGCTGGCGCGCTGGCTGCAGCAAGAATTCGTCTGCGACCGAGCTGGGCGGCGCTGGCTGCCGACCTGGCACGGCGACGAAGAGCGCCGCCGCAGCCGCCGTCCGCGAGTGCGAAGGGCAGCGCTACTTTGGGCGGGCATACGAAGCGGGGCGCTTCCGCTATTTCGAAGATCCGCAGAAGCTGCCGCGCGAGCAAGCGCTGGAGGGCAAGTCTTTGATCCAGAGCGAGGAGCAAAACCTGACGCCCGTGGAGGCGGTCAGCCGCTACCAGGAGTTGATGGCAGTCGAGCGGGCTTTGCGCGATCTCAAAGATGTGATTGAGATGCGGCCGATCTATCATCAGACGCCGCGGCGCGTGGAGGCGCACATCTTCGTGGCGGCGCTGGCGCTGTTACTCAAGCACGCGGTCCAGCGGAAACTGCAACAAGCGGGCCTGGACTTGTCCGCCGAGGAGGCGCTGGGGGCGCTGACGACGGTGCAGCTGCTGGATCTGGAATTGCCCGACGGCGGCGCCAAACAGCTGGTGACGCGGGGGACGCGGCGCGCCCAACAAGTGCTGCAGGCACTGGGGATCCGCGACCGCACGCCGCCGGGCGGCCCCGACCGAAAACCCCGCATGTAGTGGCACACCCGGAACCCCGCTCCCGTGTTTTCAATCACTTACAGATGTTTTTGGCAAACATGGGCTAGCAGGCCTAAGCGCAAACATGCGCTAGCCGCCGCTGCCACTCCGTGGCTTGACGGCTTTTCGTGAACAGCTTGGGTGGTCCGCCGGCCGCACGGTTTCCCTGCCGCCGCCAACCTCGTACCATAAGACGATGCCCGCTGAGGTCGCTCCTTCTTCCCTGAACGAACTTTCAGAACTGCTCCAAGACTGCGGCTCCACGAAGAAAACCGTCGAACTAGGCGGCAACTTCACCAAGCGCGCCATGGGAGGAGAAATCGCTGAAGCCGATGTCGTCGTGTCGACCCGCCAGATGAACCATGTCATCGCTTACGAAGCGAAAGATCTGACCATCAGCGTCGAGGCCGGAGTGACATTTCGCGAACTGCGAGAAACTCTCGCCGCCAACGGGCAGTTCCTGCCACTGGACCCGCCTTTTTCCGAAAACGCCACCATCGGCGGGATCACCGCGTCAAACAGCAGCGGTCCGCGCCGCCGCCGCTATGGAACCGCCCGCGACATGGTCATCGGGATGAAGTTCGTCACCCTCGAAGGCAACACCGTGCAGTCGGGCGCCATGGTGGTCAAGAACGTCACCGGACTCGACATGGGGAAGCTCATGATCGGGTCTTTCGGAACGCTGGCGTGCCTAGCGATCGTCAACTTCAAGATTTTCCCGAAGCCGAATGAGAGCCTGACCTGCGCTTTCTCGACCAGCTCGCTCGACACCGCTCTTGAGTTGAGAAAGGAGATCATCTCCGGTGTCCTGCAACCCAGTGCGATCGACCTGCTCAACGCCGAAGCAGTTCGGCTCGGAGGCGTCAATCTGACCGACAGCTATTCGCTGGTGCTCGACGTCGGGGGCAACCGCGCCACGGTTGAGCGCGTCGAGCGCGAGTTCCGCGAACTGGCTCGGCAGCGTGCCGGCACAGACTTCCTCGTCTTCGGAGAAGAGGAGGCGACCCGCTGTTGGCGTAGCGTCCAAGAGCTGACTTCCGCTGCCCTCATGGCCGACCCGGAGATGCACGTCGTTCGGATCTCGACGATCCTGGCTAGGATCGGCGACATTGTAGCGGCGAGTTCAGCCGGCGAACGCTCGAGGCCGGTGCTGGTCCGGGCCGGGAATGCCGTGGGGTACATCTACTGCTCGGGGGTTGACGATGCCCGCGAATGCCTCCAGGCGGCCCGATCCGAAGGGCTCGCCGCAGTCGTGGAATATGCTCCGGTCGGTCAAAAGAACGCCCTGGAGCAATGGGCGGACCCCGGACCCGAGTTCGAAGTCATGCGCCGCATCAAAGATGATCTGGACCCCGATCACCTGCTGAATCCTGGAAGGTTGTTTAACCGCCTTTAAGCCCGGACTCTTCGACTTGATTCGAGGTGATCATCTCCCAATACATCGGTGCCGCGATGAAGCGGTGGCGGCAGGCGGACTGAGATCTGAGCTCCTGCTTCTTGTTAGACTTGACCGGGCAGCTTTCGCCTTGAACTTGTGTCCTTGCTTGAACTTTTATCCTTGGAGGACGCCAATGCGTAAACTTCATCTGTCGGGTCTCTGCCTGACAGCGGTGGCCGCCGCTTCTCTGTTGATCTCGTGCGGACGTGAGGCCGGCGAAGCTCCGCGAAAGCCGAACATCGTGTTCGTCTTCGCGGACGACCATGCTTACCAGGCGATTAGCGCCTACGGATCGAAGATCAACCAAACGCCCAACATCGACCGCCTGGCCGAAGAGGGAATCCGTTTTGACCGCTGCCTGGTGACCAACTCCATTTGCGCTCCGGCGCGCGGGAGCAGCGCACTGCGGTTTGGACAGACACGAGTGGGACAACAAGTGCGTGTTCCTGCTGGCAGATTCAAAGCAACTTGAAACGTTCCATCCTTATGCAGCATCCTAGTGATGGGACGGCTCGGTGCGACTCACTCGACTCCTCATTGCCTTCAGTTGGTTCGTTGGGCTGGCAAGTCTTTCCAGCGCCGCGAACCCTAAGCCCAATTTCGTCATCCTATTAGCGGACGACCTGGGCTACGGCGACCTGGGAGTTCAGGGACACCCCAAGATCAAGACTCCTCACATCGACCGCATGGCGGCTGAAGGCGTGCGGCTGAGGGAGTTCTATTCGGCGGCTCCCACCTGCACGCCGGCCCGCGCCGCTTTGCTGACGGGCCGCTACCCGGCGCGCTCGGGCTTGGTCCGGGTGTTGCTGCCAAAGGAAAAATGGGGTATTCCCGCTTCGGAGATTACTCTGGCTGAGGCGCTGCAAGAGGAAGGCTATGCGAGTGCCCTGATCGGCAAGTGGCATCTCGGAGGAAGAAAACCGTTCCGGCCCAACAAGCACGGATTCGACTATTTTTTCGGCTTGCTGTTCAGTAACGACATGGCCGTTTTGCCGGTACTCAAGTGGCCCCGGCTCGAACTGCTTCGCAACAACAAAGCCATCGAATCACCCGCCAAAGTCAAGACGCTGACACGCCGCTACACCGAGGAAGCCGTCTCCTACATTGAACAGCACCGCGACGAGCCGTTCTTCCTCTACGTTTCCTACACCATGCCTCACGCGCCTCTGCGGCCGTCGGATGAGTTTCGGGGGAAATCCGATTTCGGCGACTATGGGGACGTGGTGGAGGAGATCGACTGGAGCGCCGGCCGCATTCTCGAAGCACTCCAGGACAACGGCCTGGATGAGGAAACTCTGGTCATATTCACAAGCGATAACGGGCCTTGGAAAGCGGGGGGGAACCAGAAGCGCCAAACCCGAGGCTCGGCCGGGCCGCTGCGAGGCGTCAAGGGGACTACCTGGGAAGGCGGCATGCGGGTTCCTTTTGTTGCGCGCTGGCCCGGACGTTTACCGGCCGGCTTGGTCCGGGGCGGAATCTCGGTGATGACGGATTTGTTCACTACGCTGATCGAGTTGGCGGGAGGCGAAATCCCATCCGATCGAGACATTGATGGCAAGAACATCATGGCCATGCTCGAAGGCACTGCCGGAAGCCCGCATTCGGAGTTTTACTACTATTTCCGCAAGCGCATCTTCGCTGTTCGTTCCGGGGAATGGAAGCTGCATCTTTTCAAGCGTTCCGTGGGACCCGGCGGCCGGCCGGGTGATCCAATCCGGCTCAAGAAACCGGAACTCTACAACCTCGTGAATGATCCCGAAGAAAGCCGCGATGTGGCGGCTCTTCATCCCGGCATCGTCGAACGGCTATCGGGTCGCGGTCAGTCGTTTCAGGCGAGCGTGAAGCCGGTTCTGAAACTTCCCGGGCTTTGGCGATCTATCTCATCGGGCCTTACGACCCAGGCGCCCAAATCGGAGAAGCGCGCCCAGCAGTAGGCGTTGGTACGGCGGACCGCGGGTTCCCACCCGCGGCTCTGAACAGCAGCGAGGGGATGCTTCTGTCTTGGGACCGCGGGTTCCCACCCGCGGCTCTGAGCGGCGGGGGGGATGCCTACCGTCCGTGGACAGTCCCGACCGGAGGAAAAGAGTGCTGCTCGCGGTGGTAGCTCGAATCGTAGTATTGCGTGCTCTTGAACCATTCGTGCCGGCCGTCGCCGGCCTCGGGGCGAACCTTCTCGAGAAGGTTCTCCCTTTCCTCGGCGCTCATGGGTGTGAAGGTGCGCGCGATCTCGACGTCCTGGTGCAGGTTTTCCAGGGATTGCACGCCGGTAATCAGCGTCGTGATGGGCAGCGTCAGAGCATAGCGGCGGCACTGTTGCGGGGTTAGCCCGGCGTTCTGGACCATTTGCGCGTCCCCGCCGAGGCTTTTCATGCCAAGCGCAGCGATCCCTCGGCGATTCAGTTCAGGCAGAATCTCCCGCTGGAAACTCCTGTAGTGCGCGTCCATGACGGTAATCGGCAACTGACAGGAATCCCATTCGAAATCCTGTTCGAGCATCTTGTGGAAGATGTCCGGACTCTTGTGGCCGGTGAAACCAATGAACCGAATCTTCCCGGCTTGCCGCGCTTTGATGGCCGCTTCTAGAGCTCCACCCGGCGCGAAAATCCAGTCAGGATCGTTGTCGTAATTGATCTCGTGAAACTGCCACAGATCGATCACGTCCGTGCGCAGTCTCGTCAGGCTTTCATGAAGCTGCTGCTCGGCTCCCTCGCGGTCCCTGGCACAGACTTTCGTCATCAGGAAAGCCTTGTCGCGGCGGCCTTCCAAACCCAAGCCTATGCGCTTCTCTGATTCTCCCTCCCAGTATTCCCAGGCAGTATCAAAAAAAGTGATTCCTTCATCGATCGCGGTTTGGACAATCTTGACGGACAAATCCCGGGGCACGGCGGAGCGGGCCAAGTGACCTCCGCCGAGGCCAATGATCGAAACCTCTTCGCCGCTCCTCCCGAGTGGCCGCACCGGCAGGCCGGCCGAGTTTCTCTTGATTTCGTCTTCCATAATTCAAACGAGCGCGATCAGCGTCAGGCGCGAAACATTAGGGTACCAGTCCCAGTCGCTTGGACTCTGACTTGATGCCTTGCAAAAAAGCGTTGGCGTGAGGTAGTTTGCGTCCGTTAAGGAAGACGCTGGGGGTCGACGTCACCCCGGCACGCTTGGCCTCTTGGATTTGGTTGGCCAACTCTTGAGCGGCCTCGCTGGAGCCCAAGCAAGCAAAAAACGCGGCCTTGTCGGCTCCAACGTCCTTGGCGATGGCCGCCACGGTATCCACGGACGGGTTCTTGGGAGGCCCCGCGAAGACCTTGTCGTGATAAGCCCAAAAACGCCCCTGTTTTTGCGCGCAGATCGCTCCCATGGCCAGCTTGCAGGCGCCGGGATGTACGGTTCTCCTCAACCCTGGATGGCATTCTTGGTCCAACGGATAGTTCTTGAAATAAACCGCCACCCGTCCGCGAGACTTCGGCAGGTAGGCCGTGATCGCTTTCGCGAACGCCTGGCAATAAGGACAGAGAAAGTCGGAATACTCAACGATCTTAATCGCAGCGCTCAGCGGGCCCTTGGGAGCTAGATTTGCGAGGTCGAGTTGCTGGGTAGGCGCTTTCTCGAACTCCTCGGCGGCCTTTTTGAGTTGATATTCTTGGTATTTTTTGGGGTCGTCAAGTGTCTGTTCCAGACGAGTGATCTCCGTGCGCGCCTGGGCTAGCCGGGCCTTGAGTTGCTCCAAGTCGAACGAGTCCATTTCCCCGGAGCTATCGGCTTCCCCGGCCGGCGAATCGGACTCGGGCGCCGCCGCCGCTGAATCGCTAGCAGGCGGCGCCGTTGGGCTGCCGAGGATGTTTGCATCTCGTTGGGACCGCTGTGCAGCCAAAGCATACTCGGCCGTTCCAATCGACACGACAAGCATCAAGCTTGCCAGGCCCCAGGCAGTTAGAGTCATCTTGCCCGCGGGAGCCCTGAAGTTTTCGGCGATGGAAGAGAGACAGATCTTGGCAGGCAGCAACATCCCAACGCAGGCGATGTTGACAACGTAGGTAGCCAAGCATAATTTGCAAAACGCTTCGATTGCAAACACTTGCAAGCCAAGCAAGACTGCATCGAGGACCACGGCCGCCGCCAGCAAACCTAGAAGCAGCGCGGCTGTGCCCGGACGAAGTTCCCAACCCCCGGGCAAGGAGATACACGTCAAAAGCAGCAAGGACGAGTAAAAGAAAAGTCCGATGGCAGCCAGAGAAACGCCGCCAAAGGTGGAGTAGCCGCTTCGAGCGACCTCGGAACAGCCACTGTCTTCGCCCTCGCCGCAAACCTGATCGACCGCCGTCCGCGCTAGAGAAACACCGTGATGGTCGAGCATCAGCAACGCGGATATGCCCGCGCCAACCACCAACAACAGCATGAGCACAAGAGTCCGTTGCCGATTGATGATGCCGGCTGTCTCGCCGCCCGCCATCGGCTGGCCGGTCTTATCGCCGTCCGGTCTTCGCGGCTTTCCGCGATCGTCAGCGGTAGCGGGCGCCTTTTTGGGAATTTGCTGGTTCTTGGCCATCTCTACAACGAAGTCCGCAAAGAACCTAGTCTAGCGTTTTCAGATCGGCGCCCGGCAGACCTTCGAGCCTGCAGCCGCGTATCTGAGCACAAAGAGGCCGGGCTAAAGCCAATACGTCCACCTAGTGTCCGTGTAGTCAAATCGTTCCCGATTGTGGTAGAAAATTTCAGACGACCGGACAGAGACGCGGACGGAAGTCCGCGCTTCATCGGGGTCTCCATCCAGCCGCGCTAAAGCGGGGACTGGCCGTCCCGGGCTGAAGACGCCGACGCGCGCTTTGCCGGCTGGATGCATGCCGCCCACAGGGGCGTCGATGCCGGCCAGCCGAAAGGCCCTCAGCAGCGCCCCGGCAACGGGTTCGAACTTGGGCTTTATGATGCGCGCGCTTTGCCGGCTGGAGCCCGCGCGACTCGTGAGGGTTCTTGCAAACTCTCCGGCAACCGAAGAATTCTGGAAAACCCCGCCCACGGTGGCGACCGTGACGGCGCCATCATCTTGAAACAATTGCTCGTGAACGGCGGAGGCGAGGCGCGCTAACTGTTGAGCGGCCTTGGCGAGGATTTGACGGGCCGGCTCGTCGCCTTCTAATGCTGCTTTGCCGACCAGGGGCGCGAGGGCGGCGATCTTGTCCCTGGGGTATTCGTCGTTATAAAAGCGGTGCATCAACTCGTTCGCGGTCGTAGCGGCGCATTCCTCGAGCAAAAGTTTGTAAACGAGAGTCGCAGAACCCCACCCCTCCTCCTGCCGCAGGGCGGCCCGCAGCGCTTGGCGTACGATGCCGAAGGCGCCGCCGTCGTCTCCAAAGACGTATCCCCAGCCTCCGGCGCGGGCGGTTTTGCCGTTGGCGTTCTGCCCGAGGGCGATCGAACCGGTTCCGGCGATCACGACGATTCCCGGTTCGCCGCCCGTCGCCCCCCAGAGAGCGATTTGCGCGTCGGTGACGACTTCAAGCTGGTCGGCCGATAGCAACTCCCCTAGAATTTCGCGCTTGTCCTCGGGACCGCCGCTCATCCCGCAGCAAGCTGCGGCGAAACGCGTGGTTTCGAGTGTGCGCCCTGCTTCTTGAAGTGCCTGACGAACAGCCCCGGCTACCGCCTGGATCAGCTTCTCCCGCCCCGCGGCATCACCTGCATAATTCGCCGGACCGGCAACGCCTCTGGAAAGGATTTGACCCGATCGATCCGCGATGATGACGCGCGTGCGGGATTGGCCGCCATCGAGGCCGAGCAAGAGGCTTTCTGATAACGGTGGTAGTACGTGTTTCGTCAAGTCGTCGCCGTGTGGCACAGCATTGTTCGCTGACCGGACGGACCTCACACGACCGGACAGAGGCGCGGACGGGAGTCCGCGCTTGCTTGGCGCCAGCGGAAGCCCGCGTTAGGGCAAACCCGATTCAGCCAACGGCCTTACGATAGCAGTAGTCAAACAACAACTGCCATTCCAGGAGCTGGATTTGCCGCAGGAGGGTCACCAGGCCGGCATCGCCGCTACGGTTGGCCAACTCGCACTGATCGACAAACCAGCAGGGATCCCACGCAGGCTGCCGCCCGACATCATCCCGCAACCGCTCGCTGACGATTTCGCCATCGTGGCCCAGCAATTCCAAAGTGGATTCACGTAATTGAGGAAACAGCTCGTGATCTCCGGCCCGCCGGAACCAATATTTCGAGTTGGAATAGTCGGGTTCCTGGCGATGCATGATGCCGTGCAGGAAACTCCCTGTCGTGGAGGGGATATCTTGTGAAATCTTGTGCGAGTCGTCGAGCGCCGACAAGTAGAGAAACAGTGCGCTTCGTACGCAATCGCCAAATTCACGCGAAGTCAGACTCTGGGGCGAAACGAGTTGAGCAGTATCTGTCGAGCCAAGCTGGCCGAGTGCTTCCCCGCGCTCAGGAGTTCGGGGGGCCAACGGCATGAGCCGCTTTCCGGCGTCGTGCGGGGAGAGCACCTGTTGAACACCGGGCGGGTAGTCGGTGAGATTGAACATTGAGTGACGCTCCGGGCGTGACGCTCCGAGGATGCCCCAGTTTAGCGCGTTCCCACTTCCGCCAAGCCGGCCTCTAGGCTAGTTCGGCGCCAGGTAGCTGACGATCAAATACACTCCATAAGCCGCCAGAAGCGTATAGCCGAAGGGCCGCTTCATCCAGTCGCCCGACACGAAGATCCCGATACGAAACGTAACCAGAATGAACAGCATCACCGGGAAGAGCACCCGGAAAAAGTGTCCGCCGGCAACGAGACCGTCCGGTGTCACCGCCGCGGCCGCGCCGGCAACGAACAGGACATTGAGGATATCGGCTCCGACGACGTTGCCCACGGCCAGTTCCCCGTGGCCGCGGCGAGCCGCCGTCACCGCCGTCACCAGCTCCGGCAGGGAAGTCCCGAACGCGACGAGCGTGGCGGCGATGATGCTTTCGGGCACTTGCATTCGCGTCGCCGCCTCGCCAACAGCCGGGATCAGCACCTGCGCGGAAATCACGACCAGTGCCACCGATCCGAGCAGTTTCGCCACCACCAGGAACAACGAAGCACCGGCGTCCCCCTCATGTTCTTCAAGCGAAACCCCGCCGTTTTCGGCCCGGGCCCAGCGAATGGATTGCCACAAGTAGATGACAAGCGCCGCCAGAAAGATGAAACCAACGAACCGCGGCAGATTCCCGCCCCGCGAGAAGACCGCGCTCGGGTTCGTCCAAGGAAAACAAGCCGCCACCAGCGCCACGGCGGCGCCGATCTGTATCCAGCCCTGACGATTCACAATGTTGCGGTCGAGGCGTAGCGGGGCAATGATACAGGCCAGACCAAGAATCAATCCCGTATCGCAGATGATCGAGCCGACGGCGTTGCCCAGGGCCAGCCCGGGGCTTCCCTCGACAGCGGCGAGAACCGAAACCGCGGCTTCGGGTGTCGTAGTCCCCAGGCTGACAATTGTCGCGCCCACGACCGCTTTTGGGATTCTAGAGCGCTCCGACAAGGCAACGGCCTCGTCCACCAGCCAGTCCGCCGCCTTTCCGAGCACGGCAAGGCTGGCGGCAATGACGAGCGCCAGCAGCGTCCAGTGAAGATCCGCTACAAAGTGGTGGATCGCTTCTTCCATGAAAATCCTATCGACGGGTCGCCCCGGCGGCTTCGCGGGCTACTGTGTCACGTCCTTGGCACGGCCGACCCAGGAGACCGCCTGCGTAGTCGCGAATCCGAGCCCGATGAGCGCGAGGGCTGCCGCGATTTGAGCGCCGCTGGGCGAAAACAATTCCAAGGAATAATCCTTTGGGTCGAGCCGAGCGATGAGCGCGGCGGTCATTTCACGGCCCTTGATGACGGTGCCTGGCTGCGGCACCAGGCCCCGCTGGAAGGGCCACAAACCAAGCACGGCGCCCAACAACAGACCGAGCAGTATGCCGAGGGTCGCCTTTTCGTATCTTGCCAGTAACAGTTTGACCAAGTTGCTAATCAAGACCACACCGGCGATAACTCCGATTCCCACAGGGACGAATACGTGCATCGCCTCGGTCAACTTGGGCCAATCCGGACCCGAGCCAAGAGCAACCTTCGCCTCGTCAATGGCGCCGAGGATCGTCAAATACTGGCCCAGGATCAATAGCAGGTAGCCGCCCGAAATGCCCGGAAGGATCATGGCCGACGCTCCCGCTAGCCCAGCGCCGAAGAGCATCCCATAGGCCCGGCCTTCCGAACCCGCGCCTGCAGCCCCCGGCTGCACAAGCGCCATGATTGCCATGAGCAGGATTCCGCCCAGGCATCCCACGATGGCGCTGGCGGTCGCCGGACGCAGCAGCCGCCAAACGACCGGGGCACCGCCCAGCGTCAAGCCGATGAACAAGCTGAACATCACCCAGCGATGGTCGATCACAAGGCCCTTGATCAAGCCCGCCAGCGAGACGATCCCAATCGCGGCAGCCCCGCCGATCGCGCCTAACAGAGCCAGGTTCCGAGCCCTGAAGCGCAAAGTCGTCACCTCGGCGATCCCTTCGATGAATTGGGGATAGACGCCCGCCGCCAATAGCATCGTGCCTCCCGAGATTCCGGGAACCAGGTTGGCGAGGCCCATCAAGACGCCTCCCAGAACCCCTCGCAGTAGTTCAGGCGCAGTCACTCTTTCCTTGGAGGCCGGCAGGACCCAGCGTGAACGAAAAGGCAGTCGTCCATGTTACCTCGGAACGGGCTTTCGGTGCTTCTGATGGGCAGCTTCGCTCAAATGCCGCGGACGATTGATTCGTTCGAGGCAACCGCTTGCTCACGCGCGCGGCTCACGCCTCATCCGTGTCCGGTTGTACACCAAGACCGCGGCCAAGCGCGATTCTCGCCGTCCTTCCATTGGGCGGCGGCGCTCCATTGGTGGAAATAGGTCTCCGCCGGCATTTTTTGCAAGCGGCCAAGCGCGGAACTCTGGCGAACGGAACCTGGGAAAGATCATAATGGAAGCGATGGAAGAACAGCGGTCGAATGAGACGGCTCCTCCACCGGAGCTAGGCGAGAGCCCGCCGCTCGATCCGGGTGATACTTCCGCCGAGCCCGCGACGCCCGCCGACTTGCTCGCGGACCAAATCCTGGCCCCTCCGCCGCCGCAGCCCGGCGCGGAATCTTCCGAGCTGCCGATGATGATCCTCGTCGAAGCCGGCCTGGCCGTGTTCGATGGTGTGTTGGTGATCGTCTTCGCAGTCCTGTGGAAGACCTATCCTGATGTTCTTCTTCAACTACTGGAAGGCCGCGCCGGGATTTCTCTAATTCTGGGAGCTGCACCCGTCATCCTCGCGGCCGTCATCTCGAGCCGGAACGAGAAAAGCGGCACGGAGATGCCGGGTTCGGTCTGGGCCCGCGTCGGCGTCATTGTTGGCACGCTGATGTGCTTGATGACATTGGCAATCCCCATGCTGGCGACGATCCGAGCGATGCTGCAGCCCGTGTAGTCCGGCTCGTGTTGAGACCTCGCTTTCAACTTTGTCCCGAGACTTGGGCCGCGCTTGCCGGGGCGCTCACGGCGGCCTTGGGCTTCGGGGGGTCCGGCTTGTAGAGCGTGACAAGACAGCCTCCCAATGCCGCCAATAAAATACCCGCCACGAATTGCCACCGTATGCTGGAAAGCCCCCCGGCGGGAGGGCGCCACGCCATCGCAACGACCGCGTTGACGACGGGCGCGCCCGCGAAGATGATCGACATCACAACGGCCGGAGTCCCCTTGGCCCCGAACGCGAGCAAAACGCAAAAGGCTCCCACGGCTCCCGCGACTCCCGCAATCAGAGACCAGGCCGCCCCTTTCATGGGAAAGCTCCAACTGGCCCCATTCACCCAGAGAACAATGATCGGCGCCAGCACGGCGGTCAGAAAGTAGGCGATTCCAACGAACAGAAACGCCTTATAGCGGCCGTTGACCGGGTCGCCCATTCCCATCTGCCCGGAGTGGAGAAGCAGACCGTAGAGCCCCCAAGCTCCCACGGTCATGAGTGCGTAGACGAGCCATGCCATACCGGGCTGATTCATTTGTTTCCTCCGTGACACTACTTTCGAGTTGTCCCTGGCGTCTAAACCGAGTTTGAAGGATAGCGACTCCTCGGATGGCGGCGCAACTGGCCGGCACTCGCCGAGCAGGCAAAATCGAGCGTGAGGTGGCGCGCGCCTCCCGGCGGGCCGCGTCGGCCTCCGGGCCGACGTCGCGTCGACACTCGTGTCGATGCCCCCAGGCTTGCGCCTGGGTCATCAGCGGCTCTGTCTCGCCGCTATTTCAGCTTCCTTCTCCAGGTTACGCGCTCCGCCCAGGATCAGCTCGACGGCTTTGTTGCCCTCGTGGCAGGCATATTGGCAGGCATATTCATACATCTGATACTCGTCATAACGGGTCAAGGGCATCGCCACCTTCCAGGGCCGCGTATACATCGCGGGATCTTCGATCGTCACTTCATATTCGATGGTCCCGGCGCTAACGCGCGCAAAGCGTTCGACCACATGCAGCGCCTCGCTCTGCGGGATGCCCTTAATGCGCCGCGACGCGCCGTTGGAGGCGATCCAGCCCTTGTCCGTGTGGTTGGCCGTTTCCACGACCAGCGTGTTGCCTTCCCAGCGGCCGCGCGAATCGCCCATCCACAAGCGGATCTTCTCGTCGACATGCGGACGCCCGTCCAGCGGAATGATACGCACGTCGTGGATCATCTCATAGAGGATCGCCACGTATTCGGGGGTTTGCAGAATCTGATAGGCGTTGTTATAGCCGGCCGGAAAAATCGAGCCGGGCACGCCCCTCGTGATGCAGCGGTCCCAAACGCTCATGTGGATGTAGGAATCCCTGGCGTGAGCCTTGTTGTAGTCACGGGTCGCTTCCGCCGACGGCTTCGTGGGAACCCTCCCGTTGGGCGGATCAACCACCAGCGACGTTTGCCTGCTGGGAAGGACCTTCGTTCCCGAATCCATCCAGACTTGGTTGTAGCTGCCGACGCTGCCAGGCGGGGAAGTGCCGTCCGCGGCGGCACGCCGTTGAGTAGTTCGGTCTTCGATCTCAGCGGCTTCTTGGGCGGACAGGAATTCCTTGTCCGCCATATCGTCCGGGCGTTCGAAAGGGGTGATCGTCTCGTTGGTCCACAATCCTTGAAGGTCTGGATGTCCCCACTTTGTCCGCGGGTGCGTCCACCCTTCCTCGCCGCCTGTCGATGTCGCAGGCGGCGCCTGGGTCTGGCCGGCGGCGGAGACCAGGAACACGAAAGCGATCATGATCACCGGGATGGCCGTTGCAGTGAAAAATCGATGTCTCATCGGAAACCTCCGCCTTCGCCTGCTTGCGAAGACACCACTACATTAGCTCGTCCGCGGCCTCGATGCACCTCAACCGCGGGGTTGACCGCTAAATGGCCTTCCAGGAGCAATGGCCGGAAAATTTACCGCCGGTTGCGTCGTCCCATCGCCATAAAACAATTCTACACCAAATGGTGGATTGACAAAGTACTTTGTAGAACTTTCAGCGGGCTGCTAGAACCCAGCCGTTCGATCTGCACGGCCATCTCGGTATCGCTTTCCTCGCTTGCGGTGAAAGAGCAACGGGATTTTGCGGCGGCGGAGCAGTGGTATCGCAAATCGCTGGCGATTAAAGAAAAGCAGGGCAACGAGCGCGGCTCCGCCATCACCTATGGCCAGCTTGGAGTGCTTGCGGGTGTTCAGGAACGGTTTCGAGAGTCGGGTGAGTGGCTGGTCAAGAGCTTGAAGGTGTTTCGGCGAGCGAATGATCCACATTATGCGCAGCACGTTGTGAGCAACTTCCTGGCCACCTACGGCAGAGCCTCAGATGGTGACAAGGCCGAGCTGCGAAGGATGTGGGAGCAAGCCGGGCTGGGACCGTTGCCGGAGGAGGCGCGAGGGGCAGGACCTTAGGACTTGTCACAAAATAACATTTGCATTATAAGATGTTTGGGCTACTCTGGGAGAGTGGGCGAGTTGGCCGCCGAAAGCCTGGCGCTGGGCCGCTTCGGCATCTCGGCGGTGTCGCGGGCGACCGCTGTCTCGCGGCAAGTCATTGCCCGCGGCCGCCAAGAGTTGACCGCGCCGGCCGTGCGCCCGCCCGCTCGCTTTCGCCGTCCCGGCGGCGGCCGCAAGCGAAGCGTCAGCCAAGACCCGACTCTCGAGCGCGACCTGGAACGGCTAGTCGAGCCGCTCACGCGTGTCATAGACCCCGTAGGGCGTGGCCCGGCCGAGCTCACGGATGATGTGCTCATAGTAGTTCCTCTGCCAACCCGGCCCCCGGTGGCCCAGGTCCATCCTGGCCCTTCGGGTCACGGAACGATCGGGAGTTCCATCGCGCCCGGGATTACATCGTGCGAAATTCCGAGAGATAGGAAGAGGATAAGGAAAACCCCTATCGTCGATTACAATCACAGTCCGGGTAGGGGCGCAACGTGCCGCGCCCGTGACAGCGATTGGGAATTCGGTTTGCGGGAGTGCCCGTGGCCGGTGGTTGGGAATTCAGTTTGCGGGCGTAGCACGCTACGCCCCTACGCGTCGCACCGGGAGTTATCTATGAACGAAATCGTTGGCAGTTTGAGCGATGACCGGGCCCGAAAGATTCTGGAGACGATTGCGGAGGCGCGCATCCGCCGGGGCGGGCAGGCGATTGAGTTGGACTACGATCTGGCCCGAGCATTGACGGACGTGCGGGTGCTGGCCGAGGAGCCGGGTACGGCGGAAGCCATTGCCACGATGGCGGAACACACGCCCGAGGGGGGCGAGAAGTTCGTCGAGCCGGGCACGATTGCACTGGCGACGGCGGTCATCATTGCTCTGCAAACTCATATCCGCATCGAGTACAGACGCTCACCTGGGTGGCGTACAATTCGAGTGACTTGCGCGTTCGTGCGGCCTCGGTTGAGGTGAGCCTGGCGGCCTACGGTATCGAGAAGACCGCTGACAATGCGGATCATTTCATTCGGCTGCTCGAAGAAGACCAGGTGGATAGGCCGTATCGTCTGTGGGTACTCGGCCTCCTCGCGAACCGCGGTGTGGAGCCGGAAAGGATTTTCCGCACACTCGAACGCTACCTCGACGATCCGGACGAAGGAACACGCAAGTGGGCCGTCGATTCTCTGGCGATGCTCGGCAACGACGAGACGATCCCGCTGCTGCTCGACGTTTTCCGCTTCGAACCGTCGCTCGCCGTCAAGGAGCGGGCGGCGTGCAGCCTGGCCGAATCCGGTATGCTGACCCGCGAGCAGCGTCAGCGAGCGGCGCCAGAGTTCTTGCGGTTCATGGATGATCCGGCGCTGGAGCCGGAAGCGCGCCGCTGGTCATTTCAGGCGCTTCGTGACATTACGGGACAGTCGATCGGCGACGATTCCTCTAGCTGGCGGAATTGGGCGGTTTCGGAGGGGTATCTGTAGGAGGAAAGCCCGTTGAAACGGGCTGTTGGGTTGTAGGGCGCGCGTGCTACCGGCCGTAAAACGGCCCGGCTAGCAACAGAAAGCCGCGTGAACGCGGCTCGGGGTTCGGGGGCTTTTTTTACGTTCAGGCCGTCGACGATTGCCGTGCCCACCGTACTGTGTCGAGGAGATGTCGCCAGGAATGGCGACACGGCACGCGAGAATGCGTGCGACACGTCAGAGCGGCGCGACCCCACGGTCGCGGGCCTGGCCTACCGCCAACTCGCGAGTCCACGAGCTTCAACGGTGGCAGTGTAATGGGAACGCTCCCCCGGTACAATCGGTGCTACCGCTCCACCTGGTAGTTCGGCGCTTCCTTCGTGATCAGGACGTCGTGGACGTGGGCTTCGCGGAGGCCCGCGGACGAGATGCGGACGAAGCGGGTTTTCTCCTTCAGTTCGGCAATCGTCGCGCAGCCGCAATAGCCCATCCCGGCCTTGACTCCGCCGACGAGCTGGTGCACCAACTCACCGAGCTGGCCTTTATAAGGAACACGTCCCTCGACTCCTTCAGGAACCAGCTTGCCTGAGGATTCCTGCGCGTAGCGGTCGCTGCCGGCCGCCATGGCGCCCATAGATCCCATGCCGCGGTAAGTCTTATACGTGCGTCCCTGATAGAGAACCGTCTCTCCGGGACTTTCCTCGGTACCGGCAAACAGACTGCCGACCATCACGCAGTCCGCTCCCGCCGCAATGGCCTTCGTGACATCGCCGGAGTACTTGACGCCGCCGTCGGAAATGATCGGGACCCCGGAACCCTTGGCCGCTTCGGCGCATTGGGCGACGGCGGTGATCTGAGGGACACCGGCGCCCGAGATGATTCGCGTCGTGCAGATCGACCCCGGCCCGATGCCCACCTTGACAGCATCGACTCCGATCCGGACCAAGTCCTTGACCGCCTCCGGGACGGCGACGTTGCCGGCGATCAGATTGACGTCCGGCAGCGCCTTGCGCAGCGCCTTGACGGCAGCCATCACTCCGCTGGTGTGGCCGTGCGCCGTGTCGATGGCAATGACGTCGACGTTCTTGGAGAACAGTTCCCGAGCCCGCTCAATGAAATCTCCCGCCGCACCCACGGCCGCTCCGACCAATAGCCGTCCATGAGCGTCCTTGGCGGCGCGCGGATAGTCCCGCTTCTTTTGGATGTCTTTGACGGTGATGAGGCCCTTGAGGATGTAGTCGTCGTCCACCACCAGCAGCTTCTCGATGCGGTGCTTTTGCAAGAGTTTTTCGGCTTCCTCGAGCGTCGTGCCGACGCTGACGGTGACGAGATTGTCCTTGGTCATCAGCTCCGCGATCGGCAGGTCGAGGCGGGTTTCAAAGCGCAGGTCGCGATTCGTGAGGATGCCGACGAGCTTGCCGTCCTGGGTAATCGGTACGCCCGAGATGCTGTAACGTTCCATCAGCGCCAGCGCTTCGTGGATCTTGTTCGTGGGCGACATCGTGATCGGATCGACGATCATGCCGCTCTCACTTCGTTTTACGCGATCGACTGCTTCGGCTTGCCGCTCGATTGACATATTGCGGTGAACGACCCCCAGACCGCCCTGGCGTGACAGCGCGATGGCCAGCCGCGACTCGGTCACCGTGTCCATGGCGGCGCTGACGATGGGAACGTTGAGCGTGATCTTGCGGGTCAGGCGGGTGCGGGTATCAACTTCGCTGGGCAGAACCGAGCTGTAGGCGGGGACCAGGAGGACGTCGTCAAAGGTCAGCGCCTCCGGAACCGGAAAGGTAAGCATACGTCATGATACGGAAGGTTCAGAGCGGGACGCAAGCTGAGTAGCGCCCGAGTTGGCGGGATTCACGCCGCCACGAGTGGCGACGGGGCACGTCAAGAATGCGCGCGCCACCCTGGGGAGCCGATCCGTTGCGGCGGTGGTTAGCGTTTTCGCCGGCCGCGGTCCTTTTGCCCCTCGTTCGCGCGGGCCTCGTTGACGCGCAGAACTTTGTCGTCCAGTGGCGCCCGGTTGAATCGAGTGATGAGGGCCTTTAAGTCTTCGTCAGACGCAGCCTCGACAAACGCGTAGCCTTTCGATTCTTGCGTTTCAAAATCCCGGATGACCTTCACTTCATCGAAGAGGATGTCCTCGTTGGTCAACCAGCTCTCGATCTCGTCGGCGGTTACCCAGGTGGGCAGGTTGCCCATAAACACGGTCCGTGGCATTTCGAGAGTTCCTTAAAGAAGTGGTATGTGGATATTATTGTAGGCCGCGCGGCAAAACGCAATCCGTCCGGCTTGATATTTTCCGAATCACCTTTGCGCGATTCCGCCGCCCCAGCGCGAACTTGGTTAAACTGCATGTATCCCCCCACAAACCGGGGGCAGGCGTCATCCGCCCCTGGGCCGGAAGACACGCGCCACTAGCCAGATCGGCGGCCGGAGGGCTTCGCTGAAATGAAAACTCTACGGTGGGTCATTCTCGTCATCCTGGCCGCAACGTTGTGGTGGGGGTATTCGCTCGTACGAGAGCACAATCTCTCTTGGGCGGACTTGCTCAACTGGACCACCGATCCCGCGCCGGTTGGCGTGCTGGACGCCGATCCGCTGGCGCGTTTGGGCCTGACGGAGCAGGACGTTGCGCCGCCAGCCGAGGATTCCGCGATCCGATTCCTGGGCGTTACCAAGTATCTCAACGACGCCAAAGCGGTGGTCACGCACACGGTCGACGATACCCAGCCGGATGTCCCCAAGGTTCTCGAAACGCTCAACCGCTATGGCGTCAAGGCGACGTTTTTCATCAGCACCCGGCGCGGGCCGATTGGAGATTTGTGGCCGCTGCTGGCGCGAGCTGTTCGCGACGGCCACGAGATCGGCTCGCACGCCCGCACTCATCCCTGCCAGTTCCCGCCCGACGCGATGTTCTGCTTTCTCAAATATGGCGAATACGAGTTAGCCGGGTCGCGGGACGACATCCTCGCGCATGTTGACCAGCCGTACGTTTGGTCATTCGCGTACCCTTGCGGTCTTTGCTTCAACCACGAATTCGCGCGACGAAATCTGCAGCACGCGGGCTATCTGGTGGCGCGAGGGTATCCCGAGGAAGGCACGGGCGGACATCTCGCTCCCGACTTGCAAACCTGGGCGTCGGAGCGCTACCACGCCAGCTACACGCAAGTGGTTCAGAAGAAAGGCGGCCCGGTTGCGCTGGACGGGCGAACCAGTGTCCCCGAGGTCAACGGCAAGTTCGATGAGGTTTACGAAAACGGCGGCATCTATCATTTCGTGACCCATCCGCAATGGCTCGACTTCGAGCCCGGCTCGTTTTACGAGCAGCATTTGGGGCATATCGCGGGGCGAGAGGATTGTTGGTATGTCCCGCTGGGGCCGCTCTACGCCTACCAGGATGCGCGCGACCGGACCAAGGTGTATGCACTGGGGCAAGGGCGTTTCGCGGTGGCGCACGATCTGTCGCAAAGCGTCTACCCCAACAGCGTGACGATGGAGTTTGTTGTGCCCGAGAGCGGGTCAATTACCGTCACGCGCGACGGCAAAGATGTTCCCAGACGGCCGCCGGGACCCACAGCCGGCTGGGACGAAGAGTACTACCGCAGGAGTGGCAGCCGGCTTCTGGTCACCGTGCGTCCCAACTCGGTTGTTCAAGTGGGCGTGGATTGAGCTGCTCAAAAGCTCGAAGCCAGGGAGCGGGTTTCGGTGAAGTCGCCGACAAAAGGACCCCCTTGGGGGTCCGAAATGTCCGCGCGAAGGTCGAAGCGTAAACCGGACTCCGGTCGGCCGGCTCTTCGCCTTGAAAGCCGATGAGGGCGACGACGAGGGACCCGTCAAGGGTCCGCAAAGCCAAGCCCTACAGGCCCGCCTTGACTGCTCCCTCGCCGCCGCGAAAACAGCCCTCCGGTTAGCAAGGCGAAGGGACTCAAGAGCTTAGCAGCCCGTGGTAAAAGTACAAAAATATATAAAGTACTTGACAATAAAAACATCTTGGTGTATAATTGTTTTATGGCAATGGGACGACGCAACCAGCGGCAGCGCCAGAAAGGGCTGTGGGTCGCCGCCGCGGATCTGCCCCAGACTGCGGCCCACCCGTTTTATCGCAGGCTCAACGAGCTGCTCGACGAGCACGGCTTCGACGACTTCGCCGAACAGCGCTGCGAGAAGTTCTACGCGGCGCACATGGGCCGTCTCTCGCTGACGCCCGGCAGCTACTTCCGCTGCCTGTTGATCGGCTACCTCGAAGGCATCGACAGCGAGCGCGGCATCGCTTGGCGCCTGGCCGATTCGATCTCGCTGCGGCGCTTTCTCGCCATCGAGCTCGACGAATCCACGCCCGATCATTCGACGATCTCGCGCAGCCGCCGCCTGATCGACGTCGAAACGCACCGCCAAGTGTTCACCTGGGTGCTGCAATTGCTCGCCAAGCAGGGTCTGTTGAAAGGCGGCACGATTGCGGTCGATGCCACCACGCTGGAGGCCAACGCGGCGTTGCGCTCGATCGTGCGGCGCGACAGCGGCGAGGCCTACGAAGAGTTTCTCAAGGGGCTGGCGGCGCAGTCGGGGATCGAGACGCCGACCCGCGAGCAGCTGGCCAAGCTGGACAAAAAGCGCAAAAACAAAGGGTCCAACAAGGATTGGACGAATCCGCATGACCCCGACGCCAAGATCGCAAAAATGAAAGACGGGCGCACGCACTTGGCGCACAAGGCCGAGCACGCCGTGGACCTGCAGACGGGCGCGCTGCTGGCGCTGACCGTGCAAGGCGCCGATCTGGGCGACACGAGCACCGTGTCCGAGACGATTAGCGCGGCCGCGGAGCAAGTCGCCGCGGTCGCCCAAGACCAGCAGGCGAACGAGCAACTGTCTCCCCAAGGGCTGCAAGAAGTGGTGGCCGACAAGGGCTATCACAGCAACGACGTGCTGACGGACCTGACGGCGCTGGAGCTGCGTTCTTACATCAATGAACCGGACCGCGGGCGGCGCAACTGGTGCGGCAAGCGGCGGCAGCAACAAGCGGTGTATGGCAACCGGCGACGGATGCGCGGCGAGCGGGGCAAACAACTGTCACGGTTGCGCAGCGAGCGGGTGGAACGCAGTTTTGCTCACTTATATGAGACCGGCCGGATGCGGCGGACGCACTTGCGCGGCCACGAAAATATCTTGAAACGGCTGCTGATTCACGGCGGCGCGTTCAACTTGTCGCTGCTGCTGAGGAAGGAGCTGGGAGCGGGGACGCCGCGCGGGCTGGCGGAAGCGAAAAAGGCCTTCGATTGGCTCTGGGAGGCCGTCAGGCGGCTGTTATCGGCCCGCCGAACGCGGTGGTTTCGGCTGTGGCCGCGCCCGGCGAACGGCTCCTTCCGGCTCGACTCGCCACTCTGCATCTTCCGGCTCGCTCGCGCCGCCTGAAAACGGCCACATTTACCACGGGCTGCTAGCGCTCAAGGGGACATTTCTATTGCCTCGCGACACGGCCGCTCAAACAGCTCTTGCGCCAGCTCTTCAATCGTGTCACTGTGTTCATGGGTCGTCGTTTCGTCTCCTTTGTTGATGGTTTGTCTTGAATCAATCCATCGTGGAAACAAACGATGACCTGCGTCAATCGGCCACAACATTCTACAGAAAAATTGTTACAGAACCTCTCATCAGTGGAGGGCATCGCACCCCCGATTGCCCAGCGTCGCTCGCTCCCTTGCGGAGAGAGCCCGGCTCGTTCGCTTTACGGAGGAGCCGGCCGTCTCCTCAAGTCAGGCCTTCATCGAGGGCGAGGGCCTCGAAGATCGTATCTCGGGGGGGCCTATGCCGTTGAACCTAAAAACGGCAGTTAGTCGTCTTCGAACCGCCCCAACCTTGTGACGAGACGTCAGTTGGACCCGAGTGTCGTCGGGGACCGGCGGGTGAAGATTGCAACTGCTCCGCAGTTGCAATATCAGCACATAAGATACGTTCTTTCAATATGTTACAACGAATGCTAGAACGTCCAACTGCCGTTTTTAGGTTGAAAGACGCCCTCGACAGAGGACGCTCCTGCTCATCCTGTAAGGAGAGCCGTGCATAAACTGCTCCTTGAATCGGCACAGCGACCGACGATCATCCCGCGAACGCAATCCGCCGGCAGACTACTGCTGATCTTGACACTCACTATCGTCGGGTTGTGGGTCTGCGCGGTCGCAGCACAGGAATCTGCTGGCGGTACCGGTAAGAACGCCTCCGCGAGCGCAGTTGAACGCAATTCCTCACCCCGCGTCTGGGTCCCGACCACCCGAGCCCTTGCCGACCTGCTCAGCCGGAAAACGCCCGCGCGCTTGGAAAGCTTGGCCGCTCTGCAGTCGAACTGGGACACCAATCTCGTCCCCTTTATTCTCGACAGTCTCCATCTCATTCCTCCCGAAGGTCGGCGGGGCGCTGTTCTGTGGAAACTGCTCGAGAAAATGACGGGACAATCTTTCCGGCGGGACAGGCTGCGGTGGATCAACTGGCTTTGGAAGCAGGAATTCAAGATGCACCCGGACTATCCCGAATTCAAGGCTGCGGCGTACGAGACGATCGATCCTCGCTTTCGCTGGTGGTTCTATCGGGGAATGCCTCACACCATACGAATCGACGAGATCATGTGGGGAGGAGTCAGGGTCGATGGTATTCCTCCTCTGGAGCACCCTTCAGTGATCCCAGCCGAGGAGGCAACCTATCTCGGGGAAAAGAACATCGTCTTCGGCATCTACGTCAGCGGAGAGGCGCGCGCGTACCCGAAGCGCATTTTGGCCTGGCATGAGATGACCAACGACACCGTGGGCGGCAGGGATCTCACCTTGGTCTACTGCACGCTCTGCGGGTCAGCCATCCTTTACGACCAGCAGGTTGGGGAGCGCCAGTTCGAGTTTGGCACAAGCGGCTTCCTCTACCGTTCGAACAAGCTGATGTACGACCGTGAAACGCGGTCCTTGTGGTCCGCGCTCGAAGGGGTTCCCGTCACGGGGAAGCTGGTCGGATCCGGACTCCGGTTGAAGCGGTTACCGATCGTCACAACGACCTGGGCGGCGTGGCGTGAGGCGCATCCCGAGACGAAGGTGCTCTCGCTCGAGACGGGGCATCGGCGCGACTACGGGGAAGGGGTTGCTTACCGCGACTACTTCTCGACGGACAGGCTGATGTTTCCGGTGCCGTTCAACGACAAACGACTCAAGAACAAGCAAGAAGTGTTCGCGATGCTCCTCGGCCGTAAGCCGGTGGCGTTCGATACTTCCTTTCTCAAGAAGCGCGCTCTTCATCACGACACCGCCGGGGGGCGGGCTGTCGTGATCCTGACCGATTCTTCGAGTGCCCATCGCGTCTACGATGCGAACGGAGTGACGTTCTCGAAATGGGATGGTAAGGTAGCTCTCGTCGATCAGGAAGGCCAAACCTGGAAGGTCACCGAGAACGCACTCCTTGGCCCGAACGGGCAGCAACGCGACCGCCTTGCCGCGCACCGGGCGTTCTGGTTCGGCTGGCACGCCCAGTTTCCCAACTCGCGGCTGGTGCGGTGATCCACAACAACACCGCGGGCATTCTACTACGAGCTGTACGGGAAATATAAGGAGTATGGCCTGCCGGTTCAATTCGAAGTGGTTCAAGGAGCCGGGCATGGTGGAAAGGAATTTGGAGCATACTACGATGGACGGCGCACTCGTTTATTGACCACATTTCTTGACGCGCACATCAAATCAAAATGACTTGTGACGGGTATATGATCAGCCTTGCCATAATGACGCAAACCCCTGACGGGGCCACGGACGTAGTCGAGACACGAAGAGACCGGGGCCGCTTGCCGTTGTTCATCGAGATTGACACCGTGCTCCACCGCTTGCTGATTCTTGCAGTGATGACAACTGGGGCCGCGCTGCACGCGGAAGACTGGCTGCGGTTCCGCGGGCCGAATGGGTCCGGGATCGCTGCCGGTTCCGTCATCGAAAGGCCCTCGTTCGAAGACAACCTTATTTGGAAAACGGACCTTCCGGCCGGGCATTCATCGCCCGTTATCGCCGGCGCCCGGATCTATCTCACGGCAGTCGAGGACGAGAAGCTCTTCACGCTCGCGCTCGATCGTTCCACGGGCAGGATTCTTTGGCGACGGCAAGCGCCCCGGCCGCGCGTCTCCCAACTTCAGGAAAACAACAACGCCGCCTCCCCGACGCCCGCCAGTGACGGGGAAAACGTGTATGTCTTCTTCGGCGACTTCGGCCTGCTTTCCTATGGCGCGGATGGCAACGAACGCTGGCGTATCCCGCTTGGGCCCTTCCGCACCATTCGCGGCATGGCCGCTTCGCCCATTGTTGCCGACGGGAAGGTGTTCCTGGTCTGCGACGCCGACGGCGGCGACTCCTTCCTGATCGCCGCCGACGCCGAAACGGGACGCGAGGTCTGGCGCGCCGACCGCTCCGAGTTCCGCCGCGCCTTCTCGACGCCGGCCGTCTACCGGCCTGCCAACGGCCCTGACGAACTGATTGTTCCCGGCGCCTATACGCTAACTTCCTACGCGGTCGAATCGGGCGAGGAGCTGTGGCGCGTCGGAGGCCTGTGTTGGCAGCCCAAGGCCGTACCGCTGATCGCCGGCGGCCGTGTCTACCTCAACTGCCAAGGAGCCGGAACCGATCCCAACGCCGGCCGCTATCCCGAGTTCGCCCAAGCGTTGGAGTCCTTTGACGCCAACGGCGACAGCTTGCTCTCGCCCGAAGAGTTCTATTCCGACAAGGCCCGCCGCTTCCCCGACTTGGATCTCAGCCAAGACGGCCAGATGGACGAAGAGGAGTGGGACTACTTCCGGGCGCGCATGGCCACCCGGCCCGGCTTCTTCGCCGTGCGGCTTGGAGGCCGCGGAGACATCACCCAGACGCATAGCGAGTGGGTCCAAGAGCGGCCGATGGGCAACGTGCCGTCACCGTTGCTTCTTGATGGCGTGCTCTATTCGGTCCGGAACGGGGGGATCTTTGGGAGCATCGACGCCAAGACAGGCGAAATCCTTAAGCGAGCGCGCCTTCCCGAAGCCGTGGGGGCCTATTTCGCCTCGCCGGTGGCGGCCGACGGGAAACTGTTTGTCATCGATGCCGACGGCGTCCTCACGGTCGTCCGCGCGGCGGCGGACTGGAGCGTGCTGCACAGCCTCAAGCTCGGCGAGGGGAGTCACGCCACCCCGGCCATCGCCGACGGCCGCCTCTACGTGCGTACGTTCGGAAGCCTGTATTGCTTTGGGAGTTGAAGAGGCATTGTCAAGTTAACTGGTAGCCGAGGGACCAAGCCATTATATCGGGGACACTGTCAAGTTAATGAGCCCGAGGCGGTTTTGGGTGGAAAGCGGTGACGTCGATACAGGGATTCCAGCGGTTAATCCTCGCCGACCGGTGTTAACTTGACAATGCCCCTCACGCGCAAACTAATTTGGACAAGAGTGGTAACAGCATTTTCCAATCCAAGGATGAGCCTGAAATCGGTCGGGGCGTAGAAGGGCAGGCTGCAGGATGAGAATCTCCTTTCTGAGAGGATCGCAGGGCTTCGAGAGGGGAGGGGGGCAAGGGGGAGGGGGAAGCTGAGCACGGTCTTGGCCGCTGGACGAGAGTTTCTTGAGCTTCTCCTTCCCCCTCCCCTCAATGTCGAGTCCGGGGCCGTCAGGCCCCGCTCCCGACAGCGCTGTTCCCAGCAGCGCTCTAGCGCCGCGAGCGGCAGGCGTCGAGCAGTTTTCTTTTGCGTTGTTGCATCCGCAGAGCGCATTCGGTATCGCTCATCCGCAGCGCCTGCTGCTGCAACCTGGCCGCGCTGACGCCTTCCTTCAAGCAGCTCTCCCAGTCTTGCAGCGAGACCAGTTTTTCGTAGGGCGTGCGATAGTCGTTGAGCCGGTAACGCCGTCGCCGCTTGCCGTTGTCGCTCAGCTCGATGGTGGCGAATCCGCAGGGACGGTGATAGTTCAAATACGGGTTGAAATCGGCCGTGTAAAAGCGCTGCACTTGGCCGGCGTGACGGGCGGCGATCGGTGCGTGTCCGATATGCTTGCGCACCACCGCGCCGTTCTTGCCTTCCACCAAAGCATTGTCGGTGGTGCGATTTGCCCGCGACTTGGTGAACTCTTGCACCAGTAATTTGTTCAGCAATTCCTTCACCCGGTGGTTGATAAACTCCGAGCCGTTGTCGGAATGAAAACCGAGGATACGGAAGGGGAATTGATGCAGCATCGCCTCCAAAACCGGCAATAAATGGGCCTCGGAGATGGTTTCGCAGCAGCCCACAATCTGCCATTGCGTGACCGTGTCGACGGCATTGATGTGATAAATCCCCTTGCCGCAGCCGCTGTCGCCCTGGTGCACCGTGTCGACCCGCAAGTGGCCCGGCTGGCCGTGCGGCTCGGGCTTGCGGCGCTCGCCGATGCTCACCGCCGAGGCGCGAGTCTGGGTGTGATGGACACGGTGTTCTCGATAGGCCCGGCTGCGCCGTAAGTTGTAGATATGAGAGGCCGAGATGGAAGCCAGTCGTTCGTAGTCGGCCCTGTTGTGGACCTCGTATTCGCGCTGCAGGATGCGGCGCACGGCCGGACCCGAAAGCCCTTCGTGGGCGCCATCGGTGTCGGCCAGCAGCTTGATATCGGAGGGTGTATAACGGCGCGGGAAGCGACGGCGCCGCGAGGTTTGCGGCTCGATGACGCCGCGCTCGCGCCAGCGGGCGATCAAACGGGTGATTTGCGCTTTGCTGAGCCCGCTGATCTTGACCAGATAGCGGCGCACGATTCCCTTGTCTTTTCTTGACAAACCCAGGTACTTTTGAGCGCGCAAGACGCCTTCGACCAGGCCATAAATCTGCTTGCGGCCGGTGCCGGCGAAGCTGAGATTGTTGCTGGCGCTGAGAAACTCTGGCATCTCGGCCAGGGTGAGACGTTCGGCATGCTGCATGGTGACTTGCATTCACCCGCATTGTGCCCTGACCCGACCTGATCATCTTCAGGCTCATCTTGTGTTGGAAACACATCCTCCCTTCAGGCTCATCTTGTATTGGACAACTCTGTAACATAGGGGCGTGAGGATACCATGAGATTCTTGGCTTTCCTGCTCGTTTTCTCGCTCCCCGCCCTGTTTGCCGCGGACACTCTCGACATCTATTGGATCGATGTCGAGGGAGGGGCGGCTACTTTGATCGTGACTCCCGGCGGCGAAACCGTCCTCATGGATGCCGGTCACCCGGGTTTCGACGGGCGCGATGCGGAGCGCATTAAGAGTGTCCTAACTGATGAGGCGAAAGCGGAAAAGATCGACTACTCCATCACCTCACACTTCCATGGTGACCACGCAGGCGGGCTTCCAGGGCTCGCCGCGATCGTTCCCATCGGAAAGTTCATCGACCATGGCGACAGTGTCGAGCGAAGCCGCCAGGGGGGCGAGAAACTATGGCGGAACTACCTGTCGGTCGCTGCGGGAAAGCGTATGTCAGTCAAGCCGGGGGACACATTACCCCTGAGCGGTGTGGAGCTGACATTTGTCACGGCCCACGGCCGCACCTTGGGCAAACCGTTGAGACCGGCGGGAGCCAATCCGCATTGCGAGGGCGCGAAACTGAAGGATGAAGACAGAGGAGAAAATGGCCAGAGCGTCGGCTTCGTTGTCAAACTTGGGCCGTTCGAGTTTCTCGATCTCGGCGACCTGACCTGGAACTTCGAGCACCAGCTCGCCTGCCCCGTAAACCTCGTAGGAGAAGTCGATCTCTACCAGGTCACCCATCATGGGTTGCACACCTCCGGCGCCCCTCAACAGGTATGGGCTGCCAAACCTCGTGTGGCCGTCATGAATAACGGGCCGCGAAAGGGAGGCCCTCAAATCTACGAGAGGCTTTCCCAATCGCCAGGTCTAGAGGACATTTGGCAGCTTCATCGTGCTCTGGAGGCCGACGACGTCCACAACACGGGCGAGAAGATGATCGCCAATCATGAAGAGACCAAGGACTGCAAAGGACATTGGATCAAGGCGTCCGTTCAGACCGACGGCGCCTATACCATCACCAACAGCCGCAACGGTTTCTCAAAGACCTACCAAGCGCGGTAGGCACTTTTTCAGATCAACCGTAAATCTCCGGACCGGGGGTCATGAGAGATTCCTGAACCCGGCGCAACAATACCCGACCCCGATTTGTCCGCCGTGAGCGGCCTGCGAGTGCGCCGCTTCAGCTCGGCTCGAGGACGGCCCGCCCCCATATATGGCGGTATGCTGAAACAACCGGATAAGTAGGAGTGGTCTCTAGGAGTTCACTCACGTTACGGCCCGGTGACTTGCTCACCATCCCAAGGACGGCTTTGTCAGTTGGCTTCATCTGCTTCGTTTGCTCCACAGATGCAACTCAAGCTACGGGGCTCTGACTTTTACCCCGGTGGGACGGCCTCCCACTGAACATGCCAGCCTTTGCTGGACGCACTTACCACCATCTATCCGCTGCTTGAGGTCCTCAGAACGTCGTCGAAAGGAGTCGAAAGCGGGGCTGAATCAAAGGCCCTGGCGGTGCTATGATCGGAGGCGCCCCTTGGTTCCGGCTCGTCCGGGTCAGGATATAATGGCGTATCATAAAGGACGTTATGAGGGTACCGAGCAGATTGGTGTGCCGCTGTTGATGGCTTAGCGTACATTTTTACACCAATCTGCTCGGTACCCTTGATTCCACGTCCTCGAACGCCAAGAGAATCAAAGGCCCTGGCGGTGCTGGGAGGCGCCCCTTGGTTCCGGCTCGTCGCGGATATAATGGCGTATCATAAAGGACGTTATGAGGGTACCGAGCAGATTGGTGTGCCGCTGTTGATGGCTTAGCGTACATTTTTACACCAATCTGCTCGGTACCCTTGATTCCACGCTCGGCCAAGAGATCTGGGACGTCGCGGAAGCTCAGACAGAAACGGTGATACAGCCACACGGCGTGGGCGATGACCTCGCCGGGAAAACAATAGCCGGCGCAGGGATTCTGGGACGACTTTATCCCCAGATCACGCCCTGGCGGCTCAGTAGCTCGTCAACTTGACAGCACCTTGCCAGACCTTTGGCAATAAGTTACAGTAACTATCAATTATCGGAAGACCTGATCAGAGAATTCGCCCATGTGGAATCATGCCATAGCGAAAGGTGGTGGCACTCGCTCCAGGGCGACGTTTGAGTGCTTCGGCGCCGTCGGATTGCTGCTCCCCGTCTGCCTGCTATTTTGGGCTCCAGAAAGCTCGGCTCAAGGGGTCCAATCAACCTCTTCGACCGGTGCGTCGCCATCCGCGTCTAATCGTCGGATGCTTGATCGCTACTGCGTCAGCTGCCACGGCGAGGAGCTGAAGACAGCGGGCCTAAGGCTCGATTTGGCTGACGCCGCAAACGTGAGTGAAGACGCCCAGCTATGGGAAAAGGTCGTACACAAACTGCGCACGGGCATCATGCCGCCCGCGGACATGCCGCGGCCTTCTGCTGAAGCCCGTAGCGCTTTGCTCTCTTGGCTGGAAACGTCGCTCGACGAGGCGGCGGCGGCGAATCCGAATCCGGGCCGTACGGAGACGTTGCGGCGTCTGAATCGTACCGAGTACCAGAACGCCATCCGGGATCTTCTCTCGCTCGATATCGACGCCGCATCGCTACTGCCCCACGACGAGAGCGGTCATGGATTCGATAACGTCAACGTCAGCGATCTTTCCCCTACCCTTCTGGACCGATACATTTCCGCCGCACAGAAGATCAGCCGTTTGGCGGTCGGCGGCGCTCAGATTGCGCCCCAGAGCGACATCATTCGAGTGAAGGCGGATGTCACGCAAGAGCGGCATGTGCCGGGTCTCCCGATTGGAACGCGCGGCGGCGTTCTGATTCCTTACACGTTCGCACAAGACGGAGAGTATGAAATTCAGATCTGGCTTTCGCGCAACCGGAACGAGGAAGTAGAAGGATTGAAGGAACTGCATGATGTGTACTTGCTACTCGACCGGAAGCCGGTCGAGACGTTCACCGTGGAGCCGCCCACCGATCGTTTCGACACCTCGTTCGTAGACAAACACTTGAAGGTCCGTTTGCCCGTGACAGCCGGTCCGCACGACTTGGGCGTCACGTTTGCCAAGACTCAATCGTCGCTGCTGGAAACTATGCGCCAGCCTACCCAATCGCGCTTTAACATGCATCGCCACCCGCGTACGGAGCCCGCCGTTTATCAGGTTTCAATTACGGGGCCGTATGCGGCCAAGGGCGCCGACGATACGCCAAGTCGTCGCCGGCTATTTGTTTGCAGACCAACCAAGCCTAACGAAGAAGAGAAGTGCGCGAAGGAAATTCTATCCACGCTCGTGCGGCGCGCTTACCGCAGGCCGGTCTCCGGCGCGGATTTGATCAGACCCATGGCTTCCTATCGGGCAGGGCGCGCTAAGGGGGATTTCGGCGCGGGAATCGAGAAGGCGTTGACCGGCGTTCTCGTAAGCCCGCAATTCCTATTCCGCACCGAGCTGGACCCGGACTACATGACGCCGGGCGACGCCTACCGAGTCAGCGACATCGAGCTGGCGTCTCGCCTATCGTTTTTCCTGTGGAGCAGCATTCCCGATGATGAGTTGCTCGATGCGGCCATCCGGGGCGAACTCAGCCGGCCGGGTGGGGTGGAGAGACAGGCCCGCAGAATGCTCGCGGACGCTCGCTCTTCCAATCTTGCCACCAACTTTGCCGGACAATGGCTTCACCTGCGTAAATTAGAATCTTTTAGTCCGGATAACCGTCTCTTCCCGGACTTCGATGACAATCTTCGTCAGGCGTTCCGTAAGGAAACGGAGCTCTTTCTGGAGAGCATACTGCGGGAAGATCGGAGCGTGCTCGACCTGATTAAGGCGGACTACACGTTCCTCAACGAGCGATTGGCGAAGCACTACCGGATTCCGCATGTGTATGGGACGCGCTTCCGGCGTGTTTCGCTTGGCAAAAATAGCAAGCGTGGGGGATTGCTGCGGCACGGCAGCATATTGACCGTAACCTCCTATGCCACGCGAACTTCCCCCGTCATCCGCGGGACGTGGGTTCTGGAAAACATTTTTGGCGCGCCGCCGCCTTCTCCTCCCCCGAATGTGCCGGTGCTCGACAATTCAGTGTCCGCCTCCCTCCCGATGCGCCAAAGGCTGAGCGCGCATCGCGACAACCCGGCGTGCGCCAGCTGTCACAAAACGATTGACCCCGTTGGGTTCGCGCTGGAGAACTTTGACGCCCTGGGCCGCTGGCGGGATTATGAGGATGGCGTACCCGTGGACGTCTCAGGAAGCCTGCCCGGCGGCGGCGAATTCGACAACGGGGTGGCCGGTCTCGAACAAGGGCTGTTGGACCGTCCGGAGCTGTTCGTCCGAACGATGACCGAAAAGTTGCTTACGTTCGCGCTGGGACACGGAGTCCAGTACTATGATGCTCCCGCAATCCGTAAGATTCTCCGCGAGGCCGAGCAGGATGGATACCGTTTCTCCGCGCTCCTGTTGGGTATTGTGAAAAGCGTACCGTTTCAGATGAGGAACAACTCGACATGATCATCACGAAGAAGGCCCTACCAAGGCGCACGTTCCTGAAGGGCATGCAGGCCAGCTTGGCCCTGCCTCTGCTGGACGCGATGATACCCGCGGCAACCGCCCTGGATAAGACACCGGCCAAACCCGTACCCAGGCTCGGCTTCGTGTTCATACCCATGGGGTGCGACCATTCTCGCTGGACGCCGAAGGATGCGCCCAAACTCGAAGAGTTGTCCCCCATTCTCAGCCCGCTGGAGTCGGTGAAAGATCACCTGACAGTCTTCACGAACTTCGAACTGAGAAACGCCTATCCAGGAACCCACTCAACTTCGAACGCGGCCTTCTTGAGCGCGGCCTACGCGAAACATACGGAAAGCTCAGACTACTACCTAGGGACCACCGTCGACCAACTCGCGGCAAAACAGTTAGGTAAAGAAACGCAGCTGCCGTCGCTCGAGCTGTCGATGGACCTGCTCCAGACCGTCGGTCAGTGCAATAACGGATACGCCTGCGTTTATCAGAATAACCTCTCCTGGTCTTCACCAACGACGCCGCTTCCCTCCGAGGCGCATCCGCGCGTGGTGTTCGAGCGCCTCTTTGGCGAGGGCGGGAGCCTCGACGAGAGGCGCGCGGCCCTCAGAGAACGGGCCAGCCTGCTCGACTGGGTCAGTGAAGACATCGCGCAGCTCAAGGGGAAATTGGGGCCGGCCGACCGCGTCCGCGTCGATAACTATCTCACCAGCATCCGCGAGGTAGAGCGCCAGATCCAGCGAGCCGAAGCAACGGCCGTCGACAATCCATTGCCCGATCTGGATCGCCCGACGGGTGTCCCCGCCGCCTACGCGGACCACGCGAGGCTCATGTTTGACTTGCAAGTGTTGGCGTTTCAGGGCGATATCACGAGGGTCATCACCTTCCAGCTTGCACGCGAGCTCAGTGGCCGCACCTATCCCGAAATCGGCGTGCCGGATCCGCACCATCCTCTTTCTCATCACGGTAACGATCCGGAAAAAGTCGCAAAGATAGCGAAGATCAACGAGTTTCACGTTTCGCTGTTTGCGGAGTTTCTCGAAAAACTAAAGTCCACTCCGGACGGCAACGGCTCTCTGCTCGACCACTCGGTCTTCCTGTACGGAAGCGGTATGGGCAACTCCAGCACGCATGATCATGAGAACCTTCCCATTCTGGTCGCGGGCGGCGCCGCGTGCGGAGTGAGGGGCGGGCGGCATGTCAAATACGAAGAGGGAACGCCGCTGGCGAATCTCCACTTGACGTTGCTCGATCGAGTGGGCGTTTACATGGATTCTTTTGCCGATAGTAATGGCAAGGTCGAGGACTTTTTCGATGCCGTGCCCGTGTAACGGCGTTGCCGCGAATCGTCGTGCGAGGCAGGAGATGCGACACATGAACTTGGGACGAATCGCCAGACTTTCTGCTCTGTTACTTGGCCTCTCCGGCGCAGTCGCGGCCGCCCCGAAAGCCGGCCTCGCGGACGCGGCGGAGGACGGGGACGGTGCTGCTGTTCGCTCCCTGATCGATCGAGGGGCGGACGTCAACGCCCCGCAAGCGGACGGCACGACGGCGTTGCACTGGGCGGCGTACCATGACGACGCGGAGTTGGCAGCGCTGCTAGTGCGCTCTGACGCCAATGTGAACGCGGAGAATCGATACGGCGTGCCCCCGCTCTCGCTGTCTTGCACCAACGGAAACGGACCCCTGGTGAAACTCCTGCTTGACGCCGGTGCCAACGCCAACGCCGCGCGTCAAGGGGGTGAGACGGTCCTGATGACCGCGGCGCGCACGGGAAGCCTTGACGCCGTGGAAGCCCTGCTCGCCCATGGCGCCGATCCCAACGCGCTGGAGCGGAACGGTCAATCGGCCGTCATATGGGCCTCCGCCGAAGGGCACGCCGCGGTTGTCGAAGCTCTGATCGAGGCCGGCGCCGATTTCAGTTTGACGCTCAAGTCCGGCTTCAACCCGATGTTTTTCGCGGTGCGCGAAGGCCGTACGGATGTGGTGCGTACGCTGCTCAGGGCCGGCATTGACGTGAATGAGGCGCTTCATCGTAGGGGCCGCCCGATCTATCAGCATGCCAGGACGGGCGCGAGCCCCCTGTTGCTGGCGATCGAGAACGGCCACTTCGGGCTCGCGGCGGCTCTGCTCGAAGCCGGAGCCGATCCAAATGATGAGCGTACCGGTTTCACGCCGCTCCACACCATTACTTGGGTGCGGAAACCCAAAGTCAGTGACTACGGGAGCGATCCGGTCCCAGAGGGGTCGGGAAACCTGTCGAGCCTGCAGTTCGTTCGGACGCTCGTGGCAATGGGCGCCGACGTCAACGCCCGGCTGGAGAACGGCAAGTCCCAGGCTCCAAGAATCAATGTGAAAGGCGCCACGCCCTTCCTCTTTGCCGCCGACAAAGCGGACGTACCCCTGATGAAGCTGCTCCTTGAGTTGGGAGCGGACCCGTTCCTGCCAAATGTGGAAGGCTCCACGCCCCTGATGGCCGCGGCCGGCCTCGGCACGACGGCTCCACTCGAAGAAGCCGGAACGGAGCCCGAGGCGCTAGAAGCCACGAAGTTACTTCTTGAACTCAGCGCGGACATCAACGCGGTGGACAACAACGGCGAGACCGTCATGCACGGCGCGGCGTACGGAAGCTTCCCGACCGTTGTTCAGTTGCTTGCAGACAAGCAGGCCGACCCCGAGATTTGGAAAAGGCCAAACAAGCACGGATGGACGCCGCTGTTTATCGCCGAGGGCTACCGGCCGGGAAATTTCAAACCCGCGCCCGCCACAATCGAAGCGGTTCAACGCGTCATGGCCGCGGAAGGCGCTTCCACACAGGGGCCAAGACCGCGGCACATCGGCGCCTACGAAAAACTGCGCCTCGCTAAGCAAAAACCATAGTGTTGCGCGGTAAGGTCGCGCGCAGGGCATGAAGAACACACATGGGTCAAGCCGGAGTTCTTGTCGTGGCCGCGGCAAGAATGTGCTCAGCTTCCCCCTCCCCCTTGCCCCCCTCCCCTCTCGAAGCCCTCGATGCTCTCAGAAAAGAGATCCTCACCCAGCAGCCTGCCCTTCTCCGCCTTGACCGATTTCAAGCTCATTCTTGGATTGGAAAATGCTTTCACGCGGTATACATGCTTTTTCGCTCTCGCGGAAGATCGAGGCATCGGACTTGAAAGCCCGACGAGACGGCAGCAATGGTTGCACCGCAAGAACAGGCAACAAGAGCAGGTACGGCAAGCGGCCAGGCAGTGCGTTATGGCGCAGTACCAGCGACTAGACCGTATCCGCGTTCGCGGTACAATGAGGGGGATTTGGGTTCGCTGTCCTCCTTATGATTCTCGATAAAGCGCTTGCCAAGGTCTTCGGCACTAAGCACGAACGCGAAGTGAAGAAGATGCAGCCTCTCGTGGCTGAGATTAATGAGCTGGAATCCGGGCTCAAACAGCTTAGCGACGAGCAGTTGGCTGCAAAAACGCCTGAATTCAAAGAGCGGCTCGGCAAGGGCGAAACGCTCGATGACATCCTTCCAGAAGCTTTTGCGGTCTGCCGCGAAGCCGGGATACGGGTGCTGGGGATGCGGCACTACGATGTCCAGTTGATCGGCGGCATGGTGCTGCACCAGGGGCGCATCGCGGAGATGAAGACCGGCGAGGGGAAAACGCTGGTCGCGACTTTGCCGGCCTATCTCAATGCGCTGGAGGGGAAGGGCGTCCACATTATCACGGTGAATGACTACCTGGCGCGGCGCGACTCGGAATGGATGGGCAAGGTCTACGGGTTCTTGGGGCTTTCGGTCGGAATCATCGTTCATGGCTTGACCGACCCCCAGCGCCAAGAAGGTTACAACGCTGACATCACCTACGGGACGAACAACGAGTTCGGGTTCGACTATCTGCGCGACAACATGAAATTCGAGCACGCGAGTTGCGTGCAGAGGCCGCACCATTTTTCGATCGTCGATGAGGTGGACTCGATTCTGGTCGATGAAGCGCGTACGCCGCTGATTATTTCCGGGCCGAGCGAGGAGTCGACGGACAAATATTACAAGGTCAACCGCGTCATCCCGAAGCTCGAACAAGGCGAGGTGATCGAAGGAGACGAGCCGCGCAACCGGACGTATACGGGCGACTTCATCGTCGAAGAAAAACATCGCACGGCGTTCCTCACCGAAGTCGGCGAAGACAAGGTCGAGCAAGCCCTCGGCATTGGGAACATCAACGATCTCGTCAACTACGAGGTCAAGCACTGCGTGGAGCAGGCACTGAAGGCCCACACGCTGTTCCAGCGCGACAAGGACTACGTGGTCAAAGACGGCCAGGTGATCATTGTCGATGAGTTCACGGGACGCCTGATGCCGGGCCGGCGCTGGAGCGACGGGCTGCACCAGGCGGTCGAGTCCAAAGAGCGCGTCAAGATCGAAAAAGAGAATCAAACGCTGGCCACGATCACGTTCCAGAACTACTTCCGCATGTATAAGAAGCTGGCCGGCATGACGGGTACGGCGGACACCGAGGCGGCGGAATTCGGCAAAATTTACAAACTAGACGTGGTGGTCATCCCGACGAATCGGCCGCTGGTCCGCAACGAGCATTCCGATGTTGTCTACCGTACCGAGCAAGAAAAATACCGCAACGCCGCGAAGGAAATCAAGGAATGCCAGGAGCGGGGACAGCCGGTTTTAGTGGGTACGATTTCCATTGAAAAATCGGAAACACTGTCGGCCATCTTGAAGAAGATGGGGGTCAAACACGAAGTCCTCAACGCCAAGCAGCACGAGCGAGAGGCTCATATCGTGGCTCAGGCCGGCAGCAAGGGCGCCGTGACGGTTTCGACCAACATGGCCGGCCGCGGCACCGACATTCTGCTGGGCGGCAATCCCGAGTTTCGCGCCCGGGAGTCGCTCCGCAAGAAAGGGAAGAATCCCGACCTGATACCGAAAGAAGAGTGGGACGCGGTTTTGAAGGAGTTCAAGGCCCAGACGGATCTGGAGCACGATGAGGTCGTCAAGCTGGGCGGGCTGCACATCCTGGGGACCGAGCGTCACGAGGCGCGGCGGATCGACAACCAGCTTCGGGGGCGCGCGGGGCGTCAGGGCGACCCGGGCAGTTCCCGCTTCTACCTTTCTTTGCAGGACGATTTGATGCGCATCTTCGGCGGCGAGAAGATGCAGAACCTGATGCTCAAATTGGGCATGGAAGAGGACATGCCGATCGAGTCCGGACTCATCAGCAAGCGCATCTCGGTGGCGCAAGAGGCGGTGGAGGCGCAAAACTTCGCGGCCCGCAAGCACCTGATCGAGTACGACGATGTGATGAACAAGCAGCGCGCGGCTGTTTACGGCATGCGCTCCAAGCTGCTCGAAGGCGGTGATCAACAGGAATACTTAATGGAGCTGGCCGGGGACTTGGCCGGCGATTTCGTCGATGTGCGTTGTCCTGACAAGACGCATCCCGACACTTGGGATTTGACAGGGCTGCGTACCGATATAGCCAGCCAATTCGGCGAGAAGATTGACGACCTGGACTTGGAAGAGCTAGACCGCCTCTCTATTACTGATGAAATTACTGAACGCCTTGTCAAAAACTACGAAAAAAAAGAGGGAGTCATCGGTTCCGAGCGGCTGCGTTACACCGAGCGCATGATCATGCTGCAGTTGCTCGACGGGCAATGGAAAGACCATCTGCTGTCGATGGATCACCTCAAGGAGGGGATCGGGCTGCGCGGTTACGGCCAGCGCGACCCGCTTGTTGAGTACAAGAAGGAGTCCTACGCGCTGTTTCAAGACTTGATGGCCCGCTTCGACGAAGAGACCATCAAGTTCCTGTTCAGCTTGCGAGCGGTGGATCCGGGGCAGGCGCCGTCTGGTGACGACAGGCCGCTCGGCCCGAGGCCCGTGGAGTCGGGGGCGCCGACCGCGGTCGATACGGATTCCGGGGCATCACTCGAACAGTTCACGCGGGACGTTCGCCGCAAAAAGGAGCGCGAACTCGCTCACGTGCAGATGGCGGGAGCGGGCAACGCCAGGGCCGAGGTGAAGCAAGTCATCCGCGGGCAGAAGATCGGCCGCAATGAACCCTGTCCGTGCGGCAGCGGCAAAAAGTATAAGAAGTGTTGCGGGCGGGCTGCCTAGCGGCTTGAGCAGGCAGGGGTGGAAACCGCTCCCTCACGGTCGCGGCTCTGATCGATGACTGAAACCTCCGGCCGGTCCACGGTGTCTACTGTCATTAGGACTCCATGATCAGACTGATTTCAGCGTTCCTGCTTATGCAGTTGACGGCGACTGGCGCGCTGCTGCCGGAAGCTCTCGGCGAGTTCGAACGCGGGACGGCATCCGCGTTTCAGCCGCCGGAAAAGGATGTCTTTGCGGAGTTCGGCATGGAAGAAGGGGAGAAGGCGCGTTTTGCCACCGCTGCGGGTCAATCCGTGGAGATTTTCGCGGTTCGCTTCGGTGATGCGACTGGCGCCTTCGCCGCGTTCCATTGGTTGCAGCCGGCGCAAGGCGAGGAGATGCCGTTTGGTGAACGCGCTATCCAAAACGGCGAGTCGACGCTGATCCATTTTGGCAACTACGTCATCCGAATGGACGGCTCGTTCTCGCTCGAAGACCATGTCGAGTTGATGCTCGCTTATCTGCCCCGCGTTCAGATCACCGCCGCGCCGCCGCTGCTGAGCTATTTTCCGGCGGATCAACTGATCCCGAACTCGACACGCCATGTTCTCGGCCCCGTCGTTCTCGAAAAACTGACCCCCGAGATCGCTCCCTCAGTCGCGGCTTTTCACTTTGGCAGCGAGGCCCATTACGGACGCTACGCCACGCCGTCGGGCGAACACCAGATGCTGCTGTTCAGCTATCCCACGCCGCAGATTTCCAGGAGACAGGTGGAAGAATTCAACAAATTGCCGAATGTCGTCGCCAAACGCGACGGACCGCTTATCGCGGTGGTGGTGGCGCCAAAGTCTGCTGATGAGGCCCAGCGTCTGCTAGCAAGAGTCCGCTATGCCGCCGAAGTTACGCTTCACCATCGCGAACCGGGACGCCACGAAAACCTGGGCAATCTCATCCTCGACATTGTTATCTTCTGTGGGATTCTGATGGTTCTGATGATTGTTGGCGGAACAATCGTGGCAGGCGCCCGCTTGGCGGCCGGCCGATTCGCGCCCAACTCCATCATTACTCCACCCGCCGAACTCGAGGTCGTCAAGATGGATATCGAGAGGCGCTAGCCTGCATTTCGGACGGGGGAAAGCCCATGATAGACTGAAAAGAGAGGCTCATGGCCACGGAAAGCGGTCTTCTTCAGGTTTCGGAGATCCTAACGCCGGCAGGCGGCCTCAGCGGCGACCAACTCCTTCACGCTTACCGCAACATGTACCTCTCCCGGCGGCTCGATGACCGGGAGATCATCCTCAAGCGGCGCAATCAAATCTATTTTCAAGTCAGCGGAGCCGGGCACGAAGCTATCCAAACCGCCGCGGGAATGCTGCTGCGTCCCGGCCACGACTGGTTTTACCCCTACTATCGCGACCGGGCGCTTTGCCTGGCCTTGGGAGTGACTCCGCTTGACATGCTGCTGCAAGCGGTCGGGGCGGGCTCCGACCCCGCCTCCGGCGGACGGCAGATGCCAACGCACTGGTCGAGCCCGCGGCTGAACGTTGTCACGACTTCGAGTCCGACCGGTACGCAGTTTTTGCAAGCGGCCGGGTGCGCGCATGCCGGCCGCTTTCGGGCCCGCCAGCTTGACCAGCAACCCGATGACCGGGGTCATCGCGAAGTGGTGCTCGCGTGCTCGGGCGAGGGGGCGACGAGCGAAGGCGAGTTTTGGGAAGCGCTCAACGCCGCCTGCATAGAAAAGCTGCCCGTTTTGTTTCTGATCGAGGACAACGGTTACGCGATCTCGGTTCCTATCGAGGCACAAACAGCGGGCGCAAGTATCTCGCGGCTCGTGCGGTCGTTTCCTGGCTTGTCGGTCCACGAGGTCGACGGCCTCGACTTTCCGGCCAGCTATCAGACGGTGGAAGAGGCGATTCGGTACTGCCGCATCGGGGAGGGGCCGGCGCTGGTCCACGCTCACACGATCCGTCCTTATGCCCACTCGCTGTCCGACGACGAGTCACTGTACAAACCGCAGGCGGAACGGAAACAAGAAGCCGAGCGCGACCCAATTCGCAGGCTCGCCGAGCTGATCGAACACGAGGGCATCGCCGACGAACACACCATTTTCACAATCCACCAAGAAGTGGACGACGAGATCCAGCAGGCAGTGGATGAAGCTCTCAAGGCGGCGCCTCCGGCGCGCGGCTCAGCGAAGCTCTACCTCTATTCCCCGGACATCGATCCATCCTCAGCAAGGTTTGAAACCGAACCCGCCTTAAGCGGCAGGCCGAGGACGATGGTTGACTCCATCAACGCTTGTCTCCATGACGAGATGAAGCGAGATCCGCGCATCATCGTTTTCGGCCAGGACGTGGCGGACCTCACCCGGGAGCAGCATCTCGACAGCGTCAAAGGAAAAGGCGGCGTCTTCAAAGCGACGCTGGGCTTGCAACGGGAGTTCGGCAAGCGCCGGGTATTCAACACACCCATAGCGGAGGCGGCCATCGTAGGACGCGCGATCGGCATGGCGATACGAGGATTGAAGCCGGTCGTGGAGATTCAATTCTTTGATTACATTTGGCCGGCCATAATGCAGATTCGGAATGAGCTGGCAACCATCCGGTGGCGGTCGAATAACGGCTTTTCGGCGCCCCTGGTCATCCGAGTCCCGATCGGAGGCTACCTCGGCGGCGGGGCAATTTATCACAGCCAGTCCGGGGAAGTGTTGTTCACGCATATCCCTGGGCTACGCGTGGTTTTTCCCTCGAACGCGCGGGATGCCGCCGGGCTGCTTCGAACAGCGATTCGTTGCGACGACCCGGTGCTGTTCCTCGAACACAAGAAGCTCTACCGCGAAACCTACAATCGAAGCCCTTATGCGGGACCCGGCTACATGGTTCCCTTCGGCAAAGCCCGGCGGGTCAAGCAAGGCGAGGATCTGACGATCGTCACCTACGGCGCTCTGGTCCACCGCTCACTGCAGGCCGCCGTGCAAATTGAGAAAAAGCAGAATGTCTCGATTGAAGTACTGGACCTGCGAACCCTCAGCCCTTACGATTGGGACGCCATTGAGGAGTCCGTCGCGAAGACGAACCGTGTGATCGTGGCGCATGAGGACTGGCTGTCGTTCGGCTACGGCGCGGAGATCGCCGCGCGAATCGCCAGCCAGCTGTTTGACCGTTTGGACGCCCCCATCGGCCGCATCGGCGCCCAAGACACCTGGGTCGCCTACAACCCGCAGGTGGAGCGCGAAATCCTGCCGCAAGCCGAAGATGTCGAGCGCGAGATAGAACGCCTGCTGGGCTACTAGCCCGCTTTTCCCAGTGCGCCGCTCGGCATCCCGACCATTCGGGACCGGGTGGCGCAAAGCGCTGCCAAGCTGGTGATCGAGCCGATCTTCGAGTCGGAGTTGGACCCGGAGGCTATGGCTGCCGGCCAAAACGGAGCGCGCACGACGCCCTCCGGAGAGTCCATGAACTGCTGTGTAAAGGCTGCACCGATGTGGTCGATGCCGCTTTATCGAAGTACTTCGATACGATTCCGCACGCCGAGCTGCTGCAGTGCGTGGCGTGGCGTATTGCGGACCGGCAAGTCTTCAATGTCATCAAGAGGTGGCTGAAGACGCCGGTCGAAGAGCGGGACGAGCACGGGAAACGGCGGATGACGGGCGGCAGCAAGAGTAAGTGCGGCAGCCCGCAGGGTGGCGTGATCAGCCCTCTGCTGTCCAATCTGTACATGAACCGTTTTCTGAAGTGCTGGCGGCGGACGGGGAAGGGAAGTGAGTTCCGAGCTGTCATCGTTAACTACGCCGATGACTTCGTGATTCTCAGCCGCGGCAGCGCGGCGGAGGCGCTGAAGTTCACCGCGGCGGTGATGGAGCGGATCGGGCTGACGCTGAACCGCACGAAGACCAAGTTGGTGCAGGCCAAGCAAGAGCGGTTTGACTTTCTGGGTTACACGTTCGGGCCGCACCGTTTCAAGAAGGATGGCCATTGGTATTTGGGGGCTTCTCCGTCGAGGAAGAGCGTGGCACGGCTGAGACGGAAGGTGCATGAGGTGTTGCGTCCGGCTGAAGTGGGGCGCTGGGAGGAGGTCCGAGACCGGCTCAACCGAGTGTTGGTGGGCTGGGCGAATTACTTCTCTTATGGGACCCGGCTGATGGCGTATCGGGCGGTGGACAACCACGTGCATGAGCGAGTGCGAGGATTTTTGCGGAGGCGGAGGAAGGTGTCGTCGCGTGGCGCCCGGCAGTTTAGCGACCAGGTGGTGTTTGGCCAATTAGGCGTGGTACGCCTGCGCCGGATACACCTGGGACCGCCGCCCGCGACAGCTTGAGGGATGAAGCCGGTCGGAGAGCCGGATGCGGGAAATCCGCACGTCCGGTTCGATGAGCGGGGACGGGAAACGGGACCACGACGCCCGAGGGCGTCCAGAGCACCCGCGCCCGTCCTCGACTCTACCCACTCGAGTGCTGGGCCTCGTGTCTCGACGTGGCGCGGGCCCCCAGGCCTGCCGCGTCGAGACTCCTCTCGACGCCTGTTTGGAACGGTTTGCGGCGGCGCCGATAGAGCAAGCGGCGCCGCTCTGATGCTTCCGGCTCGATGTACCGCGGCGAGCACAGTGTCTGTTCGATGTTGGGTACTGGGTGAGCAGCACAAGCGCCGGCATGAGTGCCGGCGCGGCAGGCCTGGGGGCCCGCGCCACGTCGCGCCTCGCCGTTCGGTGAGAAATGCGGGCTAAAACCTTCGGGTGGGACTCAGCGCCGCCGATCGAGACCAAGCTGCCGATGCGAAGGGGTTCGCCGGTGTTGACACGCAGACCCCAGTCGCTGTAGTCGACGAGTTCCGCGTCGATCTCACTTTGCGGCACGCCGTCTTCATAAACCCCGATCGTGAGCCGGGGCGCATCAGTAATCTGGCGGCGGCTGGATCTCCTGCGCTCTCGTGACGCACTCATGGTCGCCTTCCTTATCGGCCGGAAGAACAACTTATCGAACGATACGGAGGAGCCCGCAGAGGTTCGCACGGTGCGGACGCAAAAGTCGAGCCGAGACTTCCGCAAAGGACAGAGTGGGGAAACTCGATTGATGGGGTATTTAGTTGACTCCAGTAGCCACTACATCTTGGGGGTGGGGGTGCCGGCCCTGGTGGCCTCGACCATTGTCTTATAGGGAGCAGGGTCGGCGGCGACCGCCTGCTGGAGGAGGCGATAGAAAAGTTTGCCGCGCGACCGTGAGGTCCGCCGGTTGAAGCGGAACGTGAACTCGTCCAGGTAGTAGTCCAAATACTCGTGACTGACAGCCCCCTGGTGGGTCCCCAACAGCCAGCGCTTTAGCAGAGAGGCGACACGATGGACTCTCGGCAGCAGCTTACTCGCCGATTGCCGCTTCCCGCGCAGCACGGTGACTTCATGGCGGTATCCTTTGTTCTCCAATCCCGCATAGCCTTCCCAGCCGTCGGTGTGCACGAGGCTGCCAGGTTGGATAGCTTCTTCGACAAAGGCTTCCAAGCTCGCCGCTGAGGCATCCGCGATCCGACGGAGCCGGATGCGACCCATACCGCGCCCATCCTCCTCGGCAGCAACCGCAACTAACGCTTTGCCAACCATTTCGCGACCTCGGACGCCCTCTTCGACTCCGCCCACATACGTTTCGTCCACCTCCACCCGGCCGACCAGCCGATTGCGACCGGGGCGCACCATGGCGCGGCGGAACTTGTGCAGCCAGGTCCAGGCGGTTACATAGCTACCCAAACCCAAGACCCGCTGCAACTCCAGCGCGCTGGCCCCGCCTTTTTGCGTTGTCACCCACCAAGCCGCCCGGAACCACAACGTCAAGGGCTTGCGGGTGTCCTGGAAAATCGTGCCCGCCGTCACCGAGGCCTGGTAACCGCAGTCGGCGCAGAGCAGCAGATTGCGTTTGCTGGCCCATGAGGACTGGATCCCACAGCGCGGGCACACGAACCCCTCCGGCCAGCGCAGCTTCAGCAGGTACTCCCGGCACGCCTCCTCGGTCGAGAATCGAGCTTCCAACTCGACGAGGTTTCGGGGGTAGTCCTCCTTCATGCCCCCAACCACAACATATTGTGGCTACTGGAGTCAACTAAATACCCCATCTCGATTGATTGGCGCGAGTGACGCCGCGCATCATCGGAAGCGGCGGGTCGGGCGCGTCTCAACTCGTCTGTCGCTTAAGACGCCTCTTGCGCGCTTTCGGCTTCAGGCGCCGCCTGCGCGCTTTCGGCTTCAGCTGCCGCCTGCACGCTTTTGGCTTCGGGCGCCGCGAAACGGTAACCTACGCCAGCCTCGGTGAGCACGTACCGAGGTTCGGACGGTTCGGGCTCGATCTTCTTTCGGATATGCCCAACGTGAACCCGAATCGTTTGAGCATAGTCGCCCTGGTGCGTCCCCCAGACCTTCTCCATGACCGCTCTCGGCGTGACAACCATGTTACGTTTCTGAACCAGGAAGGCAAGAATGTCGAATTCCGTTCGTGTCAAGCGGATCTCACGACCTTCCCGCCTAACGCGCCGCCACACAAAGTCAATTCGCAGCTCCCCGAACTGCAACACGGCCCTAGACGGGGATGGCTGTACGCTGCGGCGCTCCAGAGCTCGAACCCTGGCTCTTAGCTCTTTAGGCCGAAACGGCTTCGTGAGATAATCGTCAGCTCCTAAGTCAAGGGCCTCGACGACAACGTCTTCCTCGTCGTGTCCAGAGAGGATGAGAATCGGACCTTCGAACCAGGTTCTCAGACGCCGGCATAGTTCCAGCCCCGAAACGGCCGGAAGCGAAAGATCCATCACAACGACATCTGGGGCTCGCTCAGCCGCGGCTGCTAGAGCCTGTTCGCCGTCTCGAGCGAGCACAACGGCATAATGGTCGCTCTCGAACACCGCCCGAATGACGCGAAGCACCGCCTCATCGTCGTCTACGACCAGAACCCTCGTGGATTTCACTCGCGCAGACATGGCAGTTTCCGGGAAAGCGGGCCAATACTACTGATTCAACATACCATAAGCCGGCGTCAAGGTAGTCATTCTTGTCCAAATTAAAATTTCTTCACGGTTATTTGGACAGCAAACGCCCAGGTGGGTACGGACAGGTAGCCGACTGAGTAGCTCCGCAATTTGGACAGCATCAGCCAGTTGGGGAGACCTAGTTTGGGCGGGGAGTGGACTCATATTGAAAACTAAAGACTTAACCTGTCCAACAGAGTGCAAGCTGGTTAATCGAGGTACTTGCGCAAGTCTGAGTGAAGCAGCGAGTCGATTTCAGGACGGGATAGATCCTCCGCGGTCACGACCGTCGCCGGCGAGTCAATTCTTTTTTCAGGCGTCCGGCCATTGAGTTTCGCGAGTACCGTTTTCACGGCCTCATAGCCGATATGGAAGGGATCTTGGACCACCAGAGCGTGGACGACTCCAGCCTTGAGATCTTTTTCGATGGAGTCGGAAAAGTCAAACCCGACGAACTTGATCTTTCCTTCCTGGCCGCGGCTCTTCAGCGCTTGAGCGACTCCGACTGTCGCCGGCTCGGCCGAGCCGAACATGCCATCCAGATCTGGATGCGCCGTCAGCATATTTTCGGCAACGGCAAGTGCTTTGGCCCTGTCCGACATGCAGTACTGCTCAGCCACAATCTGGATATCGGGAAATTCTTTGCTTAGGGTGTCTTCGAACCCCCTTTCGCGCTGAGTAGTCGAAGCGCTGCCCGGAATCATTTTCACTACGGCGATTTTGCCTTGGGAGCCGAGGATCTCGGCAAGCTTCCTGGCGGCCAGCCCGCCGGCTTCATAGTTATTGGTAGCGACGAAAGACACATAGTCTTCCGTGTTGATTCCGGAATCAAAGATCGTCAGGGGAATGCCCTCGCGCGCGGCGCGCTCGACAACGGCAACCAAAGCCGTAGCTTCGGTTGGAGCGATGACGATTCCGTCGACACGGGCGTTGATCATGGAATCAACGATTTCAATCTGGCGCGAGAAATCTGTCTCTTGCGACGGACCTTTCCACTCAATATCGACATCAGCTTCACGCCCGGCGGCAACAGCGCCGGCATGAACGCTTTGCCAGAAAACATGGGCAACCGCTTTCGGCACGACACCGATTCGAGTGCGGTCCGAACGGTTACAGGCCGCGAAAAGAACTCCCGTCAGAATGACTAACGCGCAAACAAGACGCCGCATGTTAATTTTTCAACCCTCCTGTCGTCGGCCCGGCTCGGCCGTGTTGCGGTTGAGTTGGCCGCCCGCACAGAGACAAGTCTGGGAGTTGCGGGCCGGCTGCCCCTGTAACCCGATTCTATAACTCCCCGACCGCCCCGCGCATCCGGCCGGTGCCGCGGGCTAACAGGAAGATCAGGAAATCGTTGTTCCACAACAATTTTCGCGAACATCGAGAGCACTTGCGTGGTGAGAAGCCGGCGGCGTCTCGGAAGCAGGGCTGGAACGCAAACGTCGAGCGGGCTGCCGGCGCCTCTACCGCGCGGCCTTGAACCCTGCCATCGCAAAATGTTGGTCAAAAGTGAGAACCTCGCGGATCGAGTAGCTGTTCATAAGAGCAAAACTCGTGCAGTCGATCGCGTTGGCCCCGTATGCGCCCCAGCGGGCAAAACCATCCCAGGCTTTCGCCTGCACGGCTGGATCTGGGTAAAGGATCGTTAGCCGTTCGTTCCGCCGTGTTTCCCGAAGGAATAACAATGCCTCTGAGAAGTATCCGCGAGATTGCAGCAGACTGATCGTCTCGTTAACGATGAGCGACGAGGTGAACAGCAACATCTCAGGGTGAATCGTGTTGACGGCCCGCTCATGCCATTGGTCACGCTTCATGGCTATCGCCACGAAGAAGCTGGTGTCAACGAAGGCCCTCATCGATAGAGGATCTCATCAACCCGAGAGGACAGGTCCGTCTCCGCGCCATCGACGATCCCAGTGATTGAAGCAAGAGGGTCTCTGTGGGAAACGGCGGCGACTCGCAGTCGCTCCCGCATCGTTTGCCGAATGAACTCCGCCAGCGGAACGCCCTGTCTCGCCGCCTCCTGTTTCAACTCGGCTGCCAAATCTTCCGGCAACGTGATCTGAAACTTCTGACTCATGACATCATTATACCCCTATAATGACCCAGCGGTAATCCCTTCTTATCAATGCGTTTCTGGAGCTGCTGGAGCACGAGGCCTACATCTTGATAAAGAGCTTGCGGCGGTAGAGCCAGTAGCAGAGCAGCCACATTGCCGTGAAAATCGTTGTGGCTTGCGCCACGGCGCAAGCCGGGACTTAGCCTGTCATCGCCTGCATCGAGACCTCTAAGGAAAGTGCTAGCCCCGTACCTACCCCAAGATGGAACTCCGTTTCTTCCACCAGTTCAGAACGCGTTCAAACAGGGTGGGCGGCTGCTCTATCTTTTTCACTTTGCGAGTAAGGCGAATCGGAGCAGCCGGAGGGGGGGCCGGCTCTTCAGCGACCCGATAAATGCGGTACTTGATCAGAACATAGGTGCGGCTGGCGCGCTTGCCCTTCCTCTCGACAGTGATCGAGAAACCCGGCCCGGCGCCGCGTTTGGTCACTAGTTTCGGATGAAATACCACGGGCAGATACCCGCTGAGACCGCGCTCAATTCCAATCGTTTGGTAGACACCCCGCCTTCGGCTCCACATGAAGACCCGATACAAATCGAAATCGTGCTGCTGTTTGCTTCGCCCGACCTGCGTCCATAGCCAAGTCTTCTTCGGGTTGCCCGAGCGGTCTTCCACCTCGCCCAGCGGAAAGTAGGAGATGACCCGGCGCCGTTCGGCATACTGTTTTACCTCGTCGGGTATGCCGGAATAGACGCCCGTTGTCAGAACCCAGCCGGGCTGGCCGTTCGACAGCCGCACCAGATACCAATCGTCGAGACCGGTTGGAGACGGAGGCGGCTTTCCAGGCTCCGGCGCGTTCGGCAGGCGCTGGCTGACTTGGTGGCGAAGCAGTTGCGCGCCTTCTTCCTCCTGAAGCTGATAGATGGTCGGCGACCAGCGCTGCGGTTCGAGATGAACGTTGAGGGTTTGCAGAGCATGAACCCTGCCCTGCTCGGGATCCGCGGCCGTTTGATCACTCAGTTGCTGCATCAGGTCGCGTATATCCGGGGTGATTAACTTCGAGTCCTGCGTCCAGCCCTCGACGCCGCTTGTGGTGCGAACCTTCACGAAACGACGGCGGCGGGCGGCGATCTCGACGCGAGTGCCGAGCTTCAAGGTCGCCACCACCGGAGAATTCGGCAGCAGCTCTTTGCTGATCTCCACTGTGTTGCGGGCGATGAAGGCTTCAGGCAGAGGCGGCGGTTCGGATTCGGGCGCACAGCCCGTTAGCAGAACGGAGAGCGGGAGGAGGAAACCGAAAATCCGCGGCAGGAGGCGGAAACGGCCACGGGATAGCCGGCAGGCCCATGGTTGATGGAGCGATGTTGGGTCGTATGATGAGAACAGTCGGCCGTGCTTCATCGATCCCAGTTGCCGCGTGACCACTCGCCGCTGGCTGTTCAGTGTGGGGACTGTCATCAGCCCATTTCCCCGGAGCCGGGCTCCCTAGAGAAGGAAGCGCACAACGAGGACTCTCCTTCTCAAGACTACTACTGCCCGATATGTTCTCGCGCGGTTTCAGAACCGTTCGCCTGTCCGAGCTGCACCTCGATGATCTGCCGCCGCTGTGGAACGCCTCTGGAACTGGCCGACGAACTAGGCATCGGTTGACGCGTCGCGTCTGGGCGCGTGCGGCACGTCAAGCCGTTCTAAACTCGGCTGGGCGCCAACGCGTCGCTCCCCCGCAGCCCTCACAGCACGACGATCGGGTGATAGAGCAGCGCCAGCCTGGCTTCCGCGATCGCCAGCAGGCGTCCGTCGGGGGCAATCGCCTTGACCAGCTTGGAGCCCTGCCGATTGCCGAAAGCGGACACCCGAAAGTCTCTCCCGTGGGCGATTCGCCCAGCGGTTATGTCGTCCACGCGCTCGGACGGTATTTCTGGAAGCAGTGATTCAGCGCGCAGGAATGCATCTTCGAGATTCCCCTGACCGCGTCGGCCTTCCAGTTCTTCCAGCGTGTGAGCGTTTTCAACCGTAAACTCCCCCATGGCGGTGCGGCGGAGGCTTTCGACATGGGCGCCGACAGCGAGTTTCTGTCCGAGTTCATGCGCCAGCGAGCGCATGTAGGTTCCGGTGGAGCAACGCAGGCGCACCTCCGCGCGGTCACCTCGGACTCCGAGCAGCTCGAATTCGTAGACGTGTATCTCGACTGGCTCCAGACGCACGGGCTTGTTCTTGCGTGTTAGTTTGTAGGCCGGAACGCCGCCGATTTTCTTGGCGGAGATAGGCGGCGGCGTCTGCATCAGCTTTCCGGTGAAGTGAGGTAACAGGTCTTCGAGTTCTTCCTGGCGGAGAGTAATCTGCCGGGCCTCGGAAGTCGCTTCGCCGTCGGCGTCGTATGAATCGGTGGAAAAACCGAAACGGATCACTGCCTCGTAGGTCCGCTCGTGATGCGAGAAGAACCGAGCCAGCCGGGTGGCGCGGCCCACGATCATCGGCAGAACACCGGTACCCAGGGGGTCGAGCGTGCCCAGGTGGCCGATCCGTTTGATGCCGGTCAGGCGACGCAACTTTTGAACCGCGCCGTGGGAGGAAATGCCCGCGGGCTTGTCGAAAATCAAAACACCGTCCATCAATGGCTATTCTACCGGTTGAATGGAATCGCGCCTGGTCAAACTACCGCGGGCTCGTCATCCCCGGCCCGTTCCCACTAAGGCGGTTTTTCAAGAAATCCAGGACCTCGAGCGAAAAGTAGGACGGCGGCTCAATCGCAAACACGGGTTTCTCTTGCAGCAGCGCCAAGTCGACGCCGGGCCATCCGGCGGCGTCAGCACTTTCCCCGACGACCGCGTAGGCGCTTGCCCGGTTGAAATACAACTGGTTGCTGAGCTTGAAGTCTTCGGTACCGAACCGCAGGACAGGAAGATACACATCCGGGTTTAGAAATCGGAGAATACTGTTCGACTCCATGATAACGAACTCGCGGTCCGCCAGCAGGCGGTTGAGCTCCGGCATGGCGAGGTCCAATTGACCGACCCGGGTACGCACCCAGTAGACTTGCCCGGCGCCGGCTTTAAGAAACCGGGAGGTGTCGGAGCCGGAGTCCGGATCCATCTCCCGCGTGATGGCAAAGGGGCAATCGGGTTCGTCCACAACGCAGCCACAGTCGTGTCCGTTGGCCGAACAAACTCCGTGGCCGTACTGCGTGATCTTGAGGGCGGTCCAGCGAAATTCCGGGCTCGCGGCAATGATCCCGGCGGCTAGCGAGGTTTTGCCGACGCTGCGGCTGTGTCCGCCGATGACGACGAGTTTCACTTCCGTTGTTCCGTTGAGCCGTTGAGCCGTTGAGCCGTTTTCTCGTTCTTCCGTTGAGCCTTGCGGCTGAGTCCGACGACGATGATGACGAGCTTCATTTCCCTTTCTCCGCTTTGGCGGCCTTGCTGAGTTCTTTCAGCTCGGCCATGATCTTCGGCAGCCGGTTCACCATCGCGAGCTTTCGCAGATGCTCGCGAAGCGGGCGTGCGGGCGTGCCCCAAAGTGTTTCGCCCGGCTGAATCTTGCGAAAGGGGAGGATTCCACACTGTCCGCCGATGATAGCTTTGGCGCCGATATGCGCCTTTTCGCCGACGCCGGCCTGGCCGCCCATCACGACGTAGTCCCCGACGACGACCCCTCCGGAGAGCCCTACCTGCGCGGCCATGACGACGTGTTTCCCCAGGCGGCAGCTATGGCCGATGTGGACCATGTTGTCGAGCTTGGAGCCATCTCCGATCACGGTTGCTCCCAGCGCCCCCCGGTCGACGCAGGCGTTGGCGCCGATTTCCACATCGTTGCCGATTTCGACCGTACCGATCTGCGGGAACTTCTCGTAGTGGTCTTGTTCAAACGCATATCCAAACCCGTCGGCGCCCAGCACGCAGCCGGAATGCAAAATAACACGGTCCCCCGCCGTCACGCCGGCGTAGATGAACACGCCGGCGTGAACCCGGCAGTCCTCACCCAAGCTGGAGCCGGGGCCGACGGTCACCCCAGCCGCAATCACGGTGTTTTCGCCAACTCGGACCCCGTGTTCTAGAACGGCATGGGGTCCTACCGAGACGCCCTCCCCAAGTTGAGCTGAATCAGCCACAACGGCGGTCGGGTGGATTCCAGCGTCAGGCCGCGCGGGAGGGTGCAGAGCCCTCAAAACACGGGCGAACGCGTTTCGTGGTTGCGCCACGCGGATCACGGTTCGGCCGGCGGGCAGCCCCACCCCGGGAGCGATCATCAAACAGCCGGCTTGAGAGGCAGCAGCCGCCGTTTCCGCCTTGTCTCCCTCCACGAAGGCGATCTGGGACGCCGTTGCCAGCTCGACAGCGTTGCAGGCCGCTACTTCGAGAGTTGCGTTGCCTTCGACGTCAGCTCCTAGAAGGCCGGCGATTTGCTGGACTGTCATCGTTTCGTGGTCTGAGTTACCTCAAAACCGGTCTCGCTCGCGTGCGGCTCCGGACACTTTAGTATCGTAACAAGGTATGTCCTATTTTCCGCCTCCGCATTTCCGCGGGGGAATTCACCGATTCTCGCGGCTGTCAATCGGCTGTGCTTTATTGCTGGTTTGCTCGGTTCCCGCCCCGGCCTGGGGTCCTCTCGGCCATCGGGTGATTGCCCGCATCGCGGAGCAGCATCTCGGCCCCAGAGCTCGTGGCCGTTTGCGGTTCTACTTCGGCAAGGACATGCAGCTTGCCGACCAGGCCATGTGGGCGGACGAGGTCCGCGAGCAGCGTCCCGAGACGGCGCTCTGGCACTACATCAATATCCCTCCACAGGCCACCGCCCTCAAGGCGAAACGGGATTGTCCGCGGGACGATTGCGTGACCGCCAAGATTCGCGAATTCGTGGGCATTGCGCGGCTCGCTCTGCGAGGAAAAGACCAAGTCTCGGAAGCCGCGCGGTACGTGATTCACCTGACGGGGGACCTCCACCAGCCTCTCCACGCAGGCCATATCGAGGACCGCGGCGGGAACGAAATCATGGTGAAGTTTCGCGGCGAAGATAAGAACCTGCACCAGGTTTGGGACACGGGAATCCTCACTCTAAGCGGCGAGGATGAGCTGGCGCTCGCGGACCGCCTCAACGACCGGATCACCCCGGAGAAGAAGAAACAGTGGCTGCGCGGCCAGCCCCGCGACTGGGCCTGGGAATCACACTTGGCGGCCGTCCAGGTTGCCTACGGGGCCTTGCCGGCCGGGGAAAACAAGGTGCTGGGTGACGAATACCTGCGCCAAGCCCGTGCCGTGATTGAAGAACAACTCGCCAAGGCGGGCGTGCGGCTGGCGGAGTTGCTGAATCAGACCTGGCCTTGAGGGGCGAGACCCTGATTCTACCGTGAGGCCACGCCGAACCCAAGTTGAGAGTTCACTGAAGAGTTGCGGAAGCGGTTCTCTCCATGTAGTTTGAAGATCGGTCAATATCGATTCAGGGAGCAAAGCTCACAGAACATGGCGAAAGAGTGGATCAATGAGCTGTACTTTGGAGACAACCTCCAGATCCTCAGACAGCACGTAGAGGACGAAAGCGTTGATCTAGTTTATCTGGACCCTCCCTTTAATTCGAACGCAAGCTACAACGTGCTGTTCAAGGAAAAGAGCGGCGAGGAGTCAGATGCTCAGATCATGGCCTTCGAGGACACGTGGCACTGGGGGCTGGAGTCCGAAGCAGCCTTCCGCGAGATTGTGACTGGAGGTCCGCGAAAGTTGGCTGACCTGATGAACACGCTCATCACCTTCCTTGGCCGTAACGACATGATGGCTTACCTGGTGATGATGGCGATCCGGTTGCTGGAGTTTCACCGGGTATTGAAGTCTCATGGAAGCATTTACCTTCACTGCGATCCCACCGCGAGCCACTATCTCAAGGTCGTGATGGACGCTGTGTTCCAGCCCTACAACTTCAAAACCGAGATTGTCTGGAAGCGGACGAGCGCGCACAGCGATGCGAAGCAGGGACGCAAGCAGCACGGCCGTGTTCATGGTGCGATTTTTTTTATACCAGGGCGGGCGCGAACTACACATGGAATCAGCTTCATACACCGTACAGGGAAGATTACATCAAGCAGTTCTATCGCCACATCGAGCCCGAAACCGGGCGCCGCTACCGGTTGGACAATCTGACAGGACCCGGCGGTGCTGCTAAGGGCAACCCGATGTACGAAGTCATGGGTGTTTCGCGTTACTGGCGGTATAGCCGGGAAAAGATGGACGAGCTTATTCGGGGAGGCCGAGTTGTGCAGACCAACCCTGGATCTGTCCCAGCCTACAAGCGATATTTGGACGAGATGCCGGGCGTACCGATTCAGGATATTTGGACAGACATCAAGCCCATAGGTGCGCAAGCAGCCGAACGCCTCGGGTATCCGACCCAGAAACCGGAATCGCTGCTGGAACGGATCATCGGTGCCAGCAGCAACGAGGGAGACGTTGTGCTCGACCCCTTCTGTGGCTGTGGCACTACCGTAGCCGTGGCTGAAAGATTGAAACGCCGATGGATTGGAATCGATATAACTTACGTCGCGGTCAATCTGGTCCAACGGCGTCTTCGTGACCACTTCGAGGGTGAGCTGAGTGACTACCGAGTCGTTGGAGCCCCAAAGGATCTCAAAGGGGCGGAAGAGCTGAAGAATATCAACCGCTATCAGTTCGAATGGTGGGCCGTTGACCTTGTAGACGCCCGGCCCGCGAAAGGCCGAAAAAAGGGAGCGGACGAAGGCGTTGACGGCTACATTTACTTCTTTGACGACAAAAGCAACGAAGCCAAGAAAGTTATCGTGCAGGTCAAGAGTGGGCACGTCGGCGTGAGGGACGTTCGTGACCTCAAGGGAACAATGGAGCGAGAGAAGGCTGCTATAGCAGTTCTCATCACGCTTCGCGATCCAACGGAACCTATGAAACGGGAATCGGTGGCGGCAGGCTTTTACGAACCTGAGTGGTCATCGGCATCGGCAAGGTACCAAAGACTTCAGATCCTGACGGTGGCGGAGCTGCTTTCCGGCAAGAAGCTTGAATACTCGAGACGGAGAGTTGAGACATTCAACAAAGCCGAGCGCAAGCGCAAGAAGCCTTTACCTACCCAAGGCTTGTTGCTTTGAGTGCAACGCCGACGAGCTTGGCCGACCAGGTGGGCTCTCCGATAGCGAGCGGCAGAGCGTGTTGGGGCATGCGGATCGTGAGATGACGATGCACTACACCCATGTCGAGGGCGAGCGGGTGCGGGCGGGCCTGGAGCGCGTGGCGGACCGTCTGCTGAAGAAGCGGGAGGCGGGGGGGGGGCAAGGAGAAGAAGGCATGAGCGGAAAAGGCGAAAAGATGCAGTATTGTTTGAACTATTTCTTTGACCGCCTGAAAATTTTACAACAAAGATGTTCGGGCCGAAATGTTTTGGGGCATACTTGAGATATGCCTCGACCCGCCCTGCGTGTTCGCGTCTCCAAGAAGGATCAAGAGGCGCTGAAGAAGGTTCTCGCTGGCGGCATTATCGCGGTTTGCCTCGAACAGAGCCGCGGCGCCCTGTGACGACCTCACCGCCGAAAGACAAGGATAAAAGAAGTGCTAGGCCCCATTCGCGGGAGCATCAGGACGCAGCTACGGCTTCTTCTGCGTTGCGAAGGACACGGCGGGTAACGTGGAGGAGCAGACCCTTGCTTCTGAAACAATGACGATCGTTACGCCGGTTCAAGCTGTGGTGATTGATATCAAGCCAGGCAGTGACACCAACTGCTTCAACGTGGACGGGAACGGCGTGATCCCTGTAGCGATCCTCGGGAGCGACACATTCGATGTGAGCCAGATTGACACATTGACTCTACTTTTTGCGGGCTTGGAAACTCGAGTACGCGGCAAAAAAGGACCGCTTTGTTCGATCCAAGAGGTCAACGGCGATGCATTCCCGGATCTGGTTTGCCAATTTGAAGACGATGCTTCTGCGTGGAGCACCGGCGCTACGGAGGCAGAACTCACCGGGAACCTGCTGGACGGAACGCCTTTCCAAGGCACGGACAGCATCTGTATAGAAAACAAGAACCTACCTCCGGCTGACTAGTATAACGTTTCATCAAAACATAACCATAGGACAATGTTTTTTGCTAGACTGGTTGCATGGCAGGAAAATCGAAGCGTCCGCCACTGCTGCTCACTCCCGAAGAGGTGCAACATCTGAAACGTCTGCGGCGTTCGCGGAAGGCTCCGGCCCGGGAGCTGCAGCGCGCCGAGATTCTGTGGCGCTATCATGGCGGCGAGACCATCGCCGAGATTATGCGGGCCGTGAAGATGACCCGCAAGAGCGTTGGGAAATGGATCGAGCGAGCCCTCGCCATGGGGGCGGAAGCAGCCCTCAAGGATGCCTATCATCGTCCCTACGAGCCCCGCATCAGCGAAGAAGCCAAAGCCTGGGTGGTGCACCTGGCCTGTTGCAAACCCAAGGAACTGGGATACTCCGCCGAGCTGTGGACCCGCAGTGCGCTCGCTCGGCACGTGCGCCAGCATGCCGTGGAAGCGGGCTATCCGGCGCTGGCCCAAGCGGCCAAGGCGACGGTCCACCGGATTCTGGCCGCCCAACCGCTGCATCCGGAAAAGGTGAAGTACTACCGGCAGCGCCGCGATCCGGATTTCGAGTCCAAGATGCGGCAGGTGCTGCTGGTCTACCGCGAGGTGGCGCTGCAAAATGAAAGCTCTGGCGAGGGCGGCCCCTCGCCGGGCGTGATCACGGTTTCGGTGGACGAAAAGCCCGGCGTGCAAGCGATCGCCAACACCGCGCCGGACCTGCCGCCGGTGCCGGGGCGGCATCCTTGTGTGGCCCGCGATCACGAATACAAACGTCTGGGAACCTGCTCGATTCTGGCGGCGCTAGACTTGCACGACGGCCGGGTGACGGCGCGGGTCGAGCGGCGGCGCCGCAGCCGGGAATTCATCTTGTTGCTGAAGGATCTGGACCAAACCTGCCCGGCCGGCTGCACCATCCGATTGATCTTGGACAATCATTCCGCTCACATATCCAAGGAGACAAAGGCCTATTTGGCGACGCGTCCGAACCGCTTCAAATACGTACATACGCCCACCCACGGGTCTTGGCTCAACATTGTCGAGACCCTGTTTAGAAAGATGGCGCGCACCTTTCTCAAGGGCATTCGAGTGGAGTCCTGGGCGGAGCTTCGAGAACGAATCCTGCTGGGAATCGCGGAGATCAATGCCGCTCCAGTCGTTCACCGCTGGGGCAAGTTCGAGGCGCTCGAGGCCGCCTGAGATGGTGTATCTTTTAATGAAACGATATACCGGCCCTCTGAAATTTCCTGCCATATGCGGCCATGCGGGTTCATGACCCGGCATTCCCATTGCTTCCGTTACGCCCCCACCGTTACGATGAGATACTGATTCGTTCACACCTCCCGGCAGGTTCCCCGTGCGCGCAGCCGAACTAACCGTCCTCGATCAGATCATTGTGCGCAAGCGGGCGGAGCTGCTGGTTCAGCAGGCGAGCATCGGGATCGAGGAACTTGAGCAGATACCGCGGCCGCCCCGGCGTCCGTTCCGCTCGGCGCTCGAAATGAAGCGCCCGGCCATTATTTCGGAAGTCAAGAAGGCCTCGCCCTCCGCCGGAGTCATCGCGCAAGATTTCGATCCCGCCGCGATCGCCTCGAGCTACGAACAGGGCGGCGCCGCAGCCTTATCCGTTCTCACCGACCAGCAGTTCTTTCAAGGATCGCTGGAGCATCTCGACGAAGCGCGCCGGGCGACCCGGCTGCCGGTTTTGCGAAAAGACTTTACACTGGACCGCTACCACTTGCTGGAGGCCTCGGTGGCCGGCGCCGACGCGGTTCTGCTGATTGTCGCGGCGCTCCCCGATATCGAATTGAGCGTCCTTCTGGAGCAGGCCGAGGAACTCGACTTGGAAGCGCTGGTCGAGGTCCATGACGAGTCAGAGCTTGATCGCGCGCTCGGCGTTGGCGCGAAGCTGATCGGAATCAACAACCGCAATCTCAAGACACTCGAGGTGTCACTCGAGACCTCGCTTCAGCTCGCCGAAAAAATACCGCCTGGCGTCCCGTGGATCAGCGAAAGCGGCATCCGTGCTCCAGAAGACCTGAAGTTGCTGATGGATGCCGGTTGCCGGGCTTTCTTGATCGGCGAGAGTCTGATGAAACAGCAAGACCCGGGTGCTGCTCTGGCAAATCTCATCGAAGGAGCACGATCTCTTGCCTCCTGAAGTCATCAAGGTCTGCGGCATCACCAGCGTGGCGGATGCTCTCTTCGCGGCCCAGCACGGCGCCACCGCGCTGGGTTTCGTCTTCTACCAAGGCAGTCCGCGCTACATCCGCGTTGACCAGGCCGCCATCATCTCCGCGGTCGTTCCCAAGGACGTGCTTCGAGTCGGGCTATTTGTCAATGAGACCAGGGAGCAGGTCGAGAATACCGCACGCGCGGCACGCCTCGACGTAGTCCAGTTGCACGGCGATGAACCGCCTGGGTACTGCAACGCCCTGGAAGGTTTGCGGGTATGGAAGGCCTTCCACGTCCGCGAATACTTCCAGCCGCCGGTGCTTGATGAGTATTCCTGCGAAGCCTATTTGCTGGATGCCGCCTCGACCGATGGAACTTTCGGCGGAACCGGCCGCACCTTCCCATGGCCGGTTGCCCGTGATGCAAAGCGCCACGGCAAGATCATCGTGGCCGGCGGGCTCGACGGAGACAACGTCGCCGAAGCGATCCGGCAGGTCAACCCGTGGGGCGTTGACGCCAGCTCGAAACTCGAGCGCAAACCCGGCCTCAAGGATAACGAAAAGGTCCGAAGCTATCTGGAAGCCGCGAAATCGGTAGAGTAAGTAAATGGCAGTTTCCACGGCGCTACCTGACACGCGAGGCCATTTTGGGCGCTTCGGGGGCCGCTACGTACCTGAAATCCTCATCGCTCCGCTCGATGAGCTGGAAAGCACCTACAACGAAGCCGCCTCAGACCCGGCGTTCCAAGCCGAACTGCAAAACCTCAACCGCCACTACGCGGGCCGCCCAACGCCGCTTTACCACGCCCGGCGGCTCTCCGAGCATCTGGGCGGCGCTCAGATCTACTTGAAGCGAGAAGACCTGCTGCACACGGGCGCTCACAAGATCAACAACTGCCTCGGCCAGGCGTTGCTGGCTCGGCGCATGGGCAAGCAACGCGTCATTGCGGAAACGGGCGCCGGCCAGCATGGGGTGGCCTCGGCAACCGTGGCCGCGCTGTTCGGCGCCACGTGCCGCGTCTATATGGGCGTGGAAGACATGCGGCGGCAAGAACTCAATGTCTTCCGAATGCGGCTGCTCGGCGCCGAAGTTGTCAGCGTTGACTCCGGCAGCCGCACTCTGAAGGACGCCATCAGCGAGGCCATGCGCGACTGGGTCACGAACTTCGAGACCACGCACTACCTGCTGGGGTCCGTGCTAGGGCCCCATCCTTACCCCCGGATGGTGCGCGATTTTCAGTCGGTCATCGGCCGCGAAGCGCGGCAACAGTTTCAAGAAGCGGCAACCGGCGCCCTGCCCGACGTGTTGATCGCCTGCGTGGGCGGCGGCAGCAACTCGATCGGCTTGTTCCATCCCTTCCTCGGCGACGAGAGCGTGCAAATGGTGGGTGTGGAAGCGGGCGGACGGGGCCCTGAGCTGGGCGATCACGCGGCGCGTTTTTCGGGCGGCGGACCCGGCGTCCTGCACGGATCTTATTCTTATGTCCTGCAAGATGGAGACGGCCAGATCTCGCTGACCCATTCTGTTTCAGCCGGGCTCGACTACGCTTCGATCGGCCCCGAGCATGCCTGGCTCAAAGAGACGGAACGGGTGGAGTATGTGTCTTGCTCCGACGAGGAAGCGCTCGAGGCAGTGAAGCTGCTTTCACGGCTGGAAGGGATCATCCCGGCGCTAGAGTCGGCGCACGCGGTAGCTGAGGCCGCGAAACGCGCCCCCAACGCGAAAGGAAGCACGATCCTGATCAACCTCTCCGGACGCGGCGACAAAGACATCGGTATTTTCCGCGAAAACATGCCGGACCTCGGGTAGCCCCGAGCCGCGACCGTGAGGGAGCGGTCACCCGCGATAAGGCCCGGATCCCAAGCCGAACAACAGTCAAGCCGAACAGCACAAATGAGCCGCATCTCTCAAACCTTCGAGCGACTCCAGCGGGAGCAGGCCCGCGGACTGATCATCTATCTGACCGCCGGGGACCCTCATCCCGATCGAACCGTGGATCTGATACTCGGCCTGGAGAAAGGCGGCGCCGACATTATCGAGCTGGGCGTGCCCTTCTCCGATCCGATTGCCGACGGGCCGGTCATCCAGCGAGCGAGCGAACGCTCTCTGGCCGCCGGCACGACACTCCAATCCGTCCTGCGCATACTGAAGGATCTGCGCTCCCGATCCGAGATTCCGGTGGTGATCTTTAGCTACCTGAATCCAATCTTGCGGTACGGATTTGAAAGATTCGCCGCTGACGCCGCCGCCGCCGGCGCTGATGGAGCGTTGCTGACCGACCTGAACGTGGAAGAAGCAGGACCTTATTTGGAGGAAATGCGCCGCCACGGGCTGGACTCGATCTTCCTTGTCTCACAGACGACGCGTGATGATCGGCTCAAGCAGCTGTCGCAATCCTCCAGTGGTTTCGTTTATCTTGTTTCAAGAGCCGGAGTCACCGGCGAGCAGCAATCTTTGTCAAACTACGCTGTCCCGCTGATTCAAAGGACCCGAGCGGTGACATCGCTGCCGCTGGCCGTCGGTTTCGGGTTGTCGACGAGGCAGCATATGCTCTCGTTGGCGCCTTACGTGGACGGCGCGGTCGTTGGCAGCGCCGTCGTTCGGCTCATCGCCAAGCACCAGGATGAACCCGATCTGGCGGCTAGGCTCGCGGAATATTGTTCCGAGCTGAAGAGCGGCCTGATTCTCGGCGAAGACACGGACTGACACCTGGAGTTGGAGTATTTTACATGGACGTTTCAGGCTGGCGCCGGCGAATCAACAAGGTGGATCGTCAGATCCTCGATCTGCTCAATGAGCGGGTCCGCTGCGTGCTGCGGCTGGCCCCACTCAAGCGCCGCAACAACATCCCGGTTCATGAACCGCGGCGGGAAGAGGAGGTCCTGTCAAAGCTGCGTGAGCAGAACGAAGGTCCGCTCTCCGACGAAGCGGTGGGCCACATATTCGAGGCAGTTATGAAAGAAATGCGAGCCGTCCAAATGGGAAAAGAGCCTCAAGCGGAAGAGATTCACCCGGGCGATGCCGATGCGGCCCGGAATTCTTCTGAAGTCCGCTAACCGCGCGAACAATTAGCACCCGTTTCGGCGGACGCCACGCGATCGCTGACTGGCGGTCGCTCATCATGCCTATCCAAACTGTAGCCATCGTGGGAGTGGGCCTCATTGGAGGTTCGTTCGCGTTGGCCTTGCGGGCGAACGGCTTCTCCGGGAGAATTCTCGGTGTCAGCTCGGCTCGAACCCTGGACGCCGCTCTGAAGCGTGAAGTCATTGACGCTGGTCTTCCGATCACCGAAGCCGTTCCGCAAGCCGATCTGGTGTACTTGTCTCAGCCTATTTTGAGAATCCTGGACATTCTTCCGCGGGTTCGCGAACTGGCGAAACCTTCCGCGCTGGTGACCGACGCCGGCAGCACAAAAGGCCGAATCGTGGAACAGGCGGCCCGCTACTTTGACAAGAACCCCTGGTTTCTCGGCGGGCATCCGATGGCGGGTAAAGAGAAGCGCGGCGTCGAGCTGGCCGACCCCGATCTCTTCCAAAACGCTACTTACGTGCTCACCCCAACCGGCGGCACGCTGCCGGACGCCACGATCATCGGCGAGTTTGTGAGCTGGCTCGAGGCCATCGGATGCCGTGTTTCGGTGATGCCGCCGGACAACCACGACCGGGTCGTGGCCTGGACCTCGCATCTGCCTCAGTTGATCTCCACCGCGCTAGCCGCTTCGATCGCCGACAGCCTGGATGAGCAAGACAGCCGCGGAGTGGCGGGCCCGGCGCTGCGTGACATGACGCGGCTAGCCGAAAGCCCTTTCGACATATGGAAGGATATCTTGGGTACAAACCGGGCCAATGTCCGGCAAGTGCTCGATGCCTACATCCAGCGGCTGGAGCGGCTTCGTCAGGATGCCGGCGGATCTTTGACCGAGCGGGAGTTTGAGAAGGCAAGTATCTTTCGCAAGAATTTGTAACGAAAAGCTACTTTTTTGTATACTGTAGCGTTCGATTCTGCTATTCTGTATGCGAAATTATGATGTCCTCCCAAAATTTAACGACCCAGACCGATGGCGCCGGGGTTGCTGAGCAGCTTTCCGGTCTCAAAGAAGCGATTGCGTTATCCGACCTGCAGCGTGGCACGTTGCTGTACGTTCCCGGTGACACCGCGGATCGATTGTTCTTCCTGATTTCAGGCCGAGTCAAGATCTCGGCGCCTTCACGCGGCGGAAAACAGTGCATCCTTCGTGGCACGTTGCTGTAAGCCGGGTACGGCCGAGGTGATTGAGAAAGCCTCGGTGAGCGTGATTCCGGGCGAAGCGGCTTGCTCTTATGCCGAGTCGCACCCGGAATTCTGGAAGTCTTATTCTCAGCAGCTTGGCGGCCGGGTACGGGATCTCGAAGAGCAAGTGCAGTGGGTCACATTCCTGGAAGTCGAGCAGCGAATCGCTCGCTTGCTGCTGCGTTGGGGCGAATCCCATCCTTCCGGCACGGTCGGCAGGATGCAGCTCCATCTTTCTCAACGGGACGTTGCCGGTCTTGTGGGCGCTACCCGTGAGACAACGTCCGCCGCGCTCAATCGGCTGCGGCGTGACGGATGTCTTTCGATCGGCAGGCGGCGTTTGGTGGTTGAGTCCGTGGATAGGCTGGCCCGCCATACAGGGGAGCCCCCGGATCCGCCGGTCGCGCCGGATCGTCCCGGCGTTGCCGACCCGGAGCGGACCCGCGAACACTCCGCGGGCCGCTAAATTACCCCAAAGTCTAGCCTGAGCTTGCCGCCAAGCCGACGGTTCCGCGAGCTTTTGCTTCAACGCAACCAATTGTCTAGATTCGCTGTCACGAGCGCGTCGTCGTTGAGGTGCGGGTAGGCGGCACGGACACGCTCGATTTCGGCGGCTTGTCCCGGACTCAGGGTTTCTTTGGGATTGAGGCACCAGCGGCCTTCGAGCAAGCCCTGCCGGCGCAGAATCTCATGAATGCCGGGAATGCAACCGGCGAAACCGTGAGCGGGGTCAAAGACGGCTGCGTTGACGTCGGTGACCTGCGCCCCGAGCGTGAGCATCCACGGTGGGATCGGGATCTTCTGTTCGGCAATGATTCGGCGGCATTCGAGCCAGTAGCCGACCGCGCGCCGGGTCCAGAATGCCCAATGGCCGAGCAGGCCGCCGGCGATCGTGACGGTAGCGGCTTTCTTGTCTTCGGAAAAGCGGAATTTCGTCAGCAGGTCGGCGATGATGTTGTCGTCATTGCCGGTGTAGAGTGCGATCTCGCCGGCGCGGCCGGACTCGGCGACTGCGCGAACGACGTCTTGGGTCTGATAGCGGTTGAACGGCGCGATCTTGATGGCAACGATGTTGTCGATCTCAACCACGCGGCGCCAAAAATCGTAGCCCAGGATGCGGCCACCTACCGAAGGCTGCAAGTAAAACCCGAAGACGGGGATGACCTCCGCGACCGCGCGCAGGTGCTCGACAAGCTTGGGGGTCGTCGCTCGGCGAAGGGCTCCTAAACTGACCAGGCCGGCGTGGTAGCCGAGATCGGCCGCCAGCGCCGCTTCCCGGACGGCTTGCTTGGCGCGGCCGCAGATTCCGGCAATGCGAATCATCGGCGGGCCTTTTCGCGGCGGGTGGGTATCCAGTGTCTCGGCGGCCAGCTCGAGGACCGGCCGCAGCAGACCGGTTTTCGGATCGTGAATCTCGAACTGCGTGGTGTGAACGCCGACCGCGACACCGCCGGCTCCAGCGGCGATGTAGTAGCGGGTCAGAGCGCGCTGGCGGCGCTCGTCGAGTTTGCGCCGGCGGTTGAGAGCAAGCGGGTGGGCGGGAATGACGGCCCCTTCCCGCAGGTGTTTGAGGATCTTGCGGGGTGGTGTTGGTGGTTGGGACATGTTTCCGTTGTTCCGTTCTCCGTTGAGCCGTTGAGCCGTTTTGCTTCGCAGTCCTAGCGAACGATCCACACATGCCGATGGGTTCTGAGGCGTCAGGGCCGAGGGTCCAACAAGCCGATAGCGTCGGCGACATCGGGGGGGGCTCCGGCGATGGAGGAGTGCTCCAGATCAGCGACTCTTGTCAAAAGGCTCCCTTGCGTTCCTCGTAGTGCGTCGGCTTGCCCAGGCTCGCCCCTCCACTCTGAACCCAAGATGCGATGTCTTCGATTATTTGATCGAGTGCAACCTCGGGCGGGCCGAACATCCGTTCGCACTGTGCGGCGTTGCTGAGAAGCGCGGTTGGGGCCTCGTCGCCTTCCAGGACGGGATCGACTCCGAAGACCGCTCCGAAACGAGCGGCGACCGAGCGAACTGATATCGCTCCGGCTCCAGTCAGGTTGAGCACAAACGGCGGCGTGGAGCAGTGGTCGAAACAGCGCAGAACCACCGAGTTGGCGTCGCGCTGCCAGATGACGTTGGCATATCCCATGGAGAGGTTGATGGGCTTGCGATGGTAGACCTGGTCCGCTATGTCGCGCAAGACGCCGTAGCGCAACTCGATGGCGTAATTCAACCGCAGGATCGTCAGAGGAATATTATCGCGTCGCGAGAAATACTCCAGCACTCGCTCGCGTCCGAGGGCCGACTGCGCGTATTCCCCGACCGGCCCGACAGGATCCGTTTCCGCGGGCCCCTTGCTGTCTACGGGCCAAAAGGGATAGACGTTCCCGCTTGACAGTGCGACGATTCGCGACCGCGAGAAACGTTCCGCCAACAAAGCCGGCGCGTACACATTGGTCGCCCACGTCATCTCGGGATGATCCCCGGAGCCGAACTTGTAGCCAACCATGAAGACAACGTTTGGGCAGTCCGGCAGGGCTTCGACGTCCTTGCGGCGGAGAACGTCGCAACGAATGGTAGAGATACCCTGCTGTTCCAGCGAGTCGCGAAGGCCGGGAGTCGAAAAGCGCGCGACTCCAATGACTTTCTTTGGCGTGCCGGCCTCATTACCGGCGCGCTTCGCCAACGCGGCGAGGCTCGGTCCCATCTTGCCGCCGACCCCGACAATCATCAAATCGCCCGACAGGGACTCCATGGCGGTGACGTCGGCGGCGGCCGGCCGCGAAAGCGCCTCGTCTAGCTCCCGCTCGCTATTCATTGGCTGTGCGAAGTTTCGAGAGGCAACGCCGGCGCCCTCACGCGGATGAGGCGCGTCGAAGCAGCTAACCGCTCCCTGACGGTCGTGGCTCCGAATCTGGTTCCCGAATTTTTTGCCGCGTTTGTTGCGAACTTCATGATGCAGGTACTATACGATGCAGGTACTAATGGTGGCGGTCGAGTTCCTCGGGAAAGAGGGCGAAACCTGCGGGCGGCGGCAGAAAACCGCGGATCAAGTTCAAGCGCTTCCGGATATTCGGACTGGCGAGCTGCCGGGGGCCGGGCTCCAGATCGATATCGCAGCAAAGACCGTGCATATAAAGAGTGAGCGTGTCGTCGAGCGCTTGGCTTAGGTAGTTCCGCAGTATTGCGCTGTTCTTCGTTGGATTCGATTGCCGGCGCACGAGTTCCTCTTTGAGTTGCCAGCTCCTTTCGTCGATTTCTCCATGGGCGCCCTTGGAGAGTTCCTGGCGCACGAGGTCGGCGAATCCATCCAGCGATACTTGTTCCAGTTTGTTGCGAACGAGCGATGACAGAGCATTGTAGAAGCTGTAGTGGCAGTCCGCGACGTCCTCATCACTGATCGACACGAACAGAAAGGTTTCGCTTCCGTCAACGAGGGTCGTTGAGAAGAGTTGCCGGCGTCTTGCCGGCCGCTTGAACGTTACGAATCGTCCCGATTCTTCGGGGACGTTGCGCGCGACGGACTTCCTCTGGTCGCCGTTTTCGCTTCTTTTCGCGGCCTTAGCGGCCCGGCCATTCCGGGCAGCGTCTTCAAGAAAAGGGACCAACACAACAGCGACACCCGAGAGCAAGTTGCTGACCGCCGGGGGCACGGCCGCAATCGGGTCATGGAGCAGCCGCTTGAGGGCGGATTCGTCGAGCGGCGTGACACTGAAATAGCTAAACAGGCTGTTCAGGGGAATCATCTGCGATCTGCATTGATCCACAAAGGACTCCAGCGATATTTTCGGACTGGCGCGCATTGACACTCTTTTGCAACACAATTTTAGCAGATGGGGCTTCGAGATCCGTGCGCGGGTATGCCATCGGCTTGCCCTTGACGGATTCCCCGCAACCACCGCGACGGAAAATGCCGGCGGATTTCCTGATAGCCGCGAGGCTCCCCTTTCTCCATCCGCAGCTTGCCGAGAATCTGCCCGCTGATCCTGTCATCGCCGTAGGTGAACTTTGCATAGATCTCTTTGGATTGCCAGAAAGAGACGCGGCGGCAGTAGAGCTCCTCAACCGAGGCGGGAGGCGCAAAGCCGAAGGTCTGCTCAAAACCTCCCCGGGCCCATTCCGTGTCGGGACCTTCCCGCAACGAAAACGGCCAGGGCTGAAAAACCGCGGCGGCAAGCACGATGACGGCCGCCGAACCAGCCCAGGACACATGCGTGATCAAGCGGGACGCCCACACGGTTTCGCTCTCTCGAAAAACGGCGGCGTCCGGCTGGTCCTTGATGAGAACGTGAATCAGCCCCGCCGTCCCGGGGATCCCGAAAAAGAGATACGGCATGGAAAACGCCAAGACCACGAAAAAGAATTTGCCGGATATGTCAAGAGACATGAACACCAAGGAAAGCGCGGTCACTCCGACGACTGCGCTGCGAAAGGCGTGGAGCTGGAACGCCCAACGGGTCTTGTTGTTCAAAGGCCGGTTCAATCCGCGCCAGAACCCGGGCGCCGTGCCAAGCATGAATACCGCCGTCACGAGCGGAATGAAACTTAGAATGAAAGAGAGATACTCCCCGCGAACGGCGAACGCGCCGGCTACCGCGAGCGTCAGCAAAACCGCTGCAGCGGGCAAAGCGAACTTCAGCATCCTTGTCTTTGTGATCGGCAAAAGCGGTTTGCACCTAGCCCCAATACTGTTCATTTAGCAGTTCCGCACGGAGGGTTTTGGTTCGATGGCACGTGCTCTTGTATCGGGCAGCAACGAACGAACGCCTCACAGAGCTTTGTTGCAGAGGCGTAAGCATGCGGTTGTTCTCCTGCGCCCCGACCGCGGACTTCCGTCCGCGGCTCTGTCCGGCCGTCTGAAATTTCCTGCCACAATCGGAAACGATTTGACTATACGGATACTAAGTGGACAGTATTGCACCTAGCTAGTTTGCGGCGCAAAAAGGCGGGGTTAAGTCCTGAGCTGTGAGCGGAGAGGTTAGCTAGCCCCACCTAGCCCACACTAGCTATCCGCGCCGCGAAGCGCATTGGCTTCAAAAGGCCAACACACCGGGGGCGGATCCCTGATCGCTCACGGAAACTGCTTCCAGTCTAGAACGCGGGCGTGGCATCACTGAAACATAAACGCCGCGAAATGTTGTTTGGGGCAGCATTTCACGTGACAAGCCCCGGTACAATGGATACGAGAGGTGGAATTGGAGATCGACGCTAACCTGGCCGCGCAAGCACTCGAGCAGGCGCTGGCTCAGTTTCCGCAGTTTCAGAAATACGGCCCCACCCTGGAGTGGCGGCCGCTGATCAAAGGCGGCGCTTTCGTGGTGTCTTACGACGAACACCCACCCCGAGAGACGCCGAACACTTGGGATTTTCAGAACGCCTTCGCAAAAGGTTACAAGCAGCTTGCAGGAGTAAGCTAAGATCAAAGTAGTGTCGCGCGGCGGGACCTTCACTCCTCGCGGCGGATCGGATAACCACGATGTCCAAAGAGAAGCCGACGAAAGACAAGCAGGCCAAGGAGCTGTGGCTGCGAGGGACACAGCGTCTCAACGATGGCCGGGTCCAGGAAGCCGTCGAGCTTTACGAGGAAAGCATCGAAGCCAAGCCTACCGCTGAAGGCTACACCTACCGTGGATGGGCTGTTTCCTCTCTGGGCCGCATCGACGAAGCGATCGACGACTGCAAGAAGGCGATTCGGATCGACCCGGAGTTTGGCAATCCCTACAACGACATCGGCGTCTATCTGATGCAAAAAGGCCAGTTCGACGACGCCATCCCCTGGTTTGAGACCGCCAAGCAAGCCAAGCGCTATGAACCCCGGCACTTCCCTTACTTGAATATGGGCAGAGTCTACGTCGCGAAGGGGGAGGAGATGCGTGCGCTGGATGAGTTCGTGAAGGCCTTGGACCTCAATCCGAACGACGCGGCCACGCTCGATGCCATCAAGAAGATCGACTACACCGTCAATTGAAGCCCCGCAGAACGGCAAGACCGTCTACCTGTTCCATCGCCGTGATGCCGAAAGCGTCGTCAACATAGCTGCGACGCCGCATCCCCACTAAAGCGCACGACAGCCCGCCGGCACTCGCGATAACGTTAAGAGCCAAGCGGCTCAGCGACTCTTCGGAGTCAGGGTATCCCGCGGCGTAGAGCTTCGCGCGCACTCCATCCGACTGGCCCTGCTGCTTTGTGCCCAGGTAGCGGCGGACCTCTTCTAAGACCGCGTTGATCGCCGTGACGAGATCCTTGAGCCAGGTGTCCCACTCGGGTTTGTGCTGGAGATTTTCGCGGGCTTGAACGATCCACGCCTGAATCGGCTCGATGACTTGGTGCGCCGCCACTTGTTCCCAGTTGGAGAGCGAGCGCAGGCCGGGAACGACTCTCAGCAGCAGCTCCGATATCGCTTCTCCGCTGGAGAGACGCAGCGGCTCCTCAAAGATTTCCTCGAACCACGCTTCCTGCCGCCGGACTGGCTCCACCATCCCGAATAGAGCTTCAGGGCCGGGCAGCCGGGCGCCCGGCTTGGCCCAATCGGCCAGGCGAATCATGCGGTTACCGTGGAAGGCGTTGAGAGGGCGGTTGGCCAGAACGCCAATGCCACGCTCTCGGCAGAATTCGAGGACGGTCTTGCCGGCGTTGTTGCGTTCGACGGCTCCCCCCGGCTCATAGAGGTTCAGCGGCAGTTGAACAACGCGGAAATGGTGGCCGGGGCCTGCCGCTTCCGCTTCCGCCAGGCAGCGGCTCACGCTGGTCATGGTCGTGCAAGACCCGCCGGGGTCAAACGCGGGTTGTCCGAAATTGTTCGAGCTGATGCCATACCAGCCGATCACGCCGGCGGCGGCCTTGGCCTCCAAGAAACGAAACGCCTCGCCAATCCGCCGATAGAATTCATCGTGATCGGCGGCAGTGAGCTTGCGGCGATGACTGGCGTCTTCCAGAAAGTATTCGGGGTTGTGCAGCAGGTAGACATCGATGTAGTCGCGCTGCATTCGCCGGCGGGAGCGTTCGATCTGGGTTTCGAGGAAGTCCGGATGAATGCAATGCGAGATCCCTGGCCCGTACTCGACCACGTCGGGAAAATCTCGCTGCTGGGCGAGGGCCATGTTCTGTCCCTGGATATAGCCGCCTTTCGTGACGACGATGGCCCGGTCGCGCGGAATCCCTTGAAGCACCTTGCCGACGAGTTCTTCCGATGAGCCATCGCCGTAGTTGGCGCTGGTGTCGATGAGATTCCCCCCTCTGGCCAGATAGGCGCGAAGTGCCGCTTCGTGCTCGGCGTTTCCGTTCATGATTCGGTAGCAGCCGAAACCGAGCACGTGACATTGAAGACCGGTCGATCCCAGCGGGCGGATTGGGTTCATAAGGGTCGCATCCTCGAAAACGGGTTATGCGCTCGGCGTTAGCAGGCTAAACATCGCGGTTGCCTTTGCCGATCGTAAGAGCGGAAGCGGAAAACAAGCCGGGCCATTCCTCTCTCGGTTTGTGCCGTCCTCCGCCGGGTCCATGACTTCACACTACTGCCGGGTCGGTCCGCAGGGCGAGCTTGCGCCTCTCCGGATGTACCAAGATGATAGCCTCGAAACCGCAAAGGTTAGCAAGTTCAGCGAGCTTCTGGGCGATCCCGCGAAACCGTTCCGGGTGACCCTGGGCGCGAACGGCGGCCGGCAAGTCGACGTGGATTTCAGGCCGGCTGACCCGGTCGCGGTCGCTTTCTTCAGCACCGGCGGGTCGTTGCTCACAACAACCGTTTTTCTTTCCGGACACGATGTGGACGCCGACCCGGCCCAACTGCACCGCCTACTAGACACCCTGCTCGCGTGGGTGCCGGCACGGCGCGCCCTGAGCCCTCTTCTCGAAGTGACGGAGCGCCCGCTGATTTTGTCGTTCCCCTCGGCCCCGGAGCCGGCGGAAAGCCTCGAGCAGGTGGAGAGCCTCGAAGTTTGCCTGGGCTGTGCGTTCTTCCGTCGTGTTTTCGCGGACGAGCCGTAGCAGCGGGACGAAGCGCGCAACAGCCCGCCGTTTCGTTCGGTGATGGCTCGTCTCGCTGAACGTTCGTGTTCTTCCGTCGTTCCTTGCCGCTGTCAGATGATCTTACTGACCAGTGCGCTACACTACTAGCCTCTAGCGCAGAATCAACGGGGTTACAATCCTATTGAAGTGACGTGCGCCTTGGAAGGGAAAGGAGAACCCCATGAAGATTGTCGTCATCGTTCTAGTGGTAATGATGGTTGCCTGCGGGGCAGGCTTATATTACTGCGGCAAGAAGGTCGTGGACACCGCCGCGGAGGTCTCCGATCAGGTGACCGAAGAGGGAGTTGACATCTCGAACCCGCTCGGGATGCTGAAGGCCCTGGGTGGCATGGCCGGAGACTTTCAGAAAATGCAGGAAGAGTTGGAAACGATGGAACCGGTCGATCCGCTCCCGTTCCAAACCCTCATTGATGAAGCGCTTCCCGAGACACCAAACGGATGGACCACACAGAAGCCCCGGGGATCGTCGAACTCCATGGGCGACTTCAAGATCACCCAAGCCAGTCGCCGTTACGAAAATCAGGCGGACGGCAAGACCATCGACGTGAGCATCAGCGACTGGGCGTTCAACCGGGCCGTCTATGCGCCATTTTTCATAGCGGCCAACTTCAGCCAAGAAACCACCGAAGGCTACAACAAGGGGATCAAACTCGGCGATGACCCGGGCCGCGAAGAGTTCCATTACGAGCGGGAACGCGGCGAGAGAACAGTGCTCTACGCCAAGCGCTACAACATCGTCGTGAAGGGTACGGGTATTCAGCCGGAAGACCTTGGGGAATGGTACGGCTTGGTGCGCAAGCAGAACCTGCCGCGATAGTCCCGAAATTTTGGAACGGTTTGCGGTGGCGCCAATAGAGCAAGCGGTCCCGCTCTGATCCTTCCGGCTTGCTGCGCCGCGGCGAGCACAGTGTCTGTTCGATCTTGGGTGCTGGGTGAGCAGCACAGGCACCGGCATGAGTGCCGGCGCGGCAGGCCTGGGGGGCCCGCGCCACGTCGCGCCTCGCCGTTCGGTGAGAAATGCAAGCTAGCTCTAAGCTAGCTCGGATTTGAGCTACGCTGTCGTCCCGGGCGCCTGCTCTCAATACCCCCTCTGCTATCGTAACTACCATGCGTGATCCCAAGACTCTTCGCAGCCAGCAGTGGTTTGCCGGCGGTGAATACGAGAACTTCGCCCGGCGCGCGGCGCTGCGAGCCGAGGGCTTCGGCCCCCAAGTGTTCGACGGCAAGCCGGTGATCGGCATTTGCAACTCCTGGAGCGAGCTGACGAACTGCAATGTTCATCTGCGGCAAGTTGCGGAGGCGGTAAAACGCGGCGTCTGGGCGGCTGGCGGCGTGCCGCTCGAGTTTCCGACCATCTCGCTGGGCGAGCTGTTCATGAAGCCCACAACGATGCTGTTCCGCAACTTGATGTCAATGGACGTCGAGGAGTCGATCAGCGCCAATCCGATCGATGGCGTCGTTCTGCTCTCCGGATGCGACAAGACAACTCCCGCGCAGTTGATGGGAGCGGCCAGCGCCGACCTGCCGGCCATCATGGTGACGGGCGGACCCATGCTCAGCGGCCGCTGGGGGCCTCGCCCGCTGGGCTCGGGCACGGACGGACGCAAGCTTTTCGAGGAGCTTCGCGCCGGCCGCATGACCGAAGAGCAGATGTGCGAGGTCGAAAGCTGCATCTCGCGAAGCGCGGGCCACTGCACCGTAATGGGAACCGCCTCGACCATGGCCTCGATGGCCGAAGCCCTTGGAATGACCCTGCCAGGCAATGCCGCCATCCCGGCTCCCGATTCCCGCCGCTACCAATTGGCCGAGGCCAGCGGCAGACGCATGGTCGAAATGGTGTGGGAAGAGCTGCGCCCTTCGAAGATCCTGACCAAAGAGGCGTTCGAGAACGCCATCCGGACCGACATGGCCATCGGCGGCTCGACCAACGCCGTCGTCCACCTGATTGCTCTGGCCGGGCGACTGGGCCTCAACATCACTTTGGAGGACTTCGACCGCCTCTCGCGTGAGACACCGTTTATCGTCAACGTGAAGCCCTCCGGCGAATTCCTGATGGAAGATTTCTATTACGCGGGCGGCCTGCCGGTGGTGACCAAAGAGATTCTTCCCTTGCTCCATCAAGACCTGCTGACCGTCAGCGGCAAATCGGTCGCCGAGAATGTAAGCGACGCCAAATGCGCCAATCCGGACGTGATCGGTACTCTGGACAAGCCGCGAAACTCCGAGGGTGGAACGGCGATTCTCTACGGCAACCTGGCCCCTGACGGAGCGGTGATCAAGCAGACAGCGGCGTCCCCTCACCTGCTGACTCACCGCGGCCGGGCAGTGGTCTTCGAGCGCTACAGCGACCTGCGCGCCCATATCGACGACGAAGATCTCGAGATCGATGAAAACTCCGTGCTCGTTCTGAAAAACGCCGGGCCGCAAGGCGGACCAGGTTTCCCGGAGTGGGGGCATCTGCCCGTACCGGTCAAGCTGCTCAAGCGCGGTGTCAACGACATCGTGCGCATCAGCGATGCCCGCATGAGCGGTACCAGCTTCGGAACTGACGTACTGCACATCTCGCCCGAGGCTGCCGTGGGCGGGCCGCTAGCCGCAGTCCAAACCGGTGACGAAATCGAACTGGACGTTCCCAATCGGAAGATCGAGCTTCGCGTGCCGGAAAACGAGATTCAGCGCCGGCTGGCCGATCGTCCTCCCGCCGAACCGGCCTACGACCGGGGTTATGGAAAGCTGTTTCTTGACCAAGTGACCCAGGCGCACGAAGGCTGCGACTTCCGGTTCCTGCGGAGAGTGGAGAAGAATGGCACTGCTGAGGGGCCGCTGCCTTGAGAGATTCTTCTGAGGCCCCAGCCAAGATAATATGGTCCGGGTATGGGTTTCACGCAGTTCGATGACCCAAGGCGCTGTAACAGCTCGCGATATAATGTCAGTAGTTCGGTAAGTGCTTTTTATTCCGTTGTCTAAACAACGCTTCGTGCTACCATAAGCAGCCGTCTTGCCCGAGACGTGCAGCGTGGTTTAGCCCGTCCGCGCCTCTTCCCCCGATAGGAGGATCCTTAGAATGCGTCCATCGAAAGTGGGCATTATCGTTACCCTTCTGTTCACTCTGCCCCTCGTGTTGAGAGCGGCGGAGGTCGTTTTCGTATTTGACAGCTCCACGCCCACCGCAAGCGTGTATGACGCGGGCACTCTGGAGCTGATCGCGACCCCAAAGGTCGGAATAGGGGCTTCTCATGCTTTCGGCATCGGTGATCCAAGCGAGGGCGGACGCTTTCAGAAGTTCTATGTCGTTTCGCGCTCCGCGATCGTCATATTGGACCCAGACTTCTCTGTCCTGGGGAATCTCTTTCTTTCCGGCAGCGTTGCACCGACTCCTGGAGCCGCCGCCATGTCGCCGGATGGCAGCCGCCTGCTGGTCGCCGCCGGTGATCGCGTCTATCTTGTAGACACCGTGCAAGACCAGATCGTGGCTCAACTCGCCCCAGGTTTCGTCCCAACCAGCCTGGCCGTGCTGCCGGACTCCGATACGGCCTACGTGGCATCGTCCCGCTCTGCGCTAGTCCGTACGATCGATCTGAAATCAGACCAGTTGAGCGAGCTGGTGCGGGTCCTTCCCGCCGCCCCGACGTCGGTGAGCGTGGGACCCGACTCGCGTGTCTACGCAACCACGCCCGGAGCACTCTATGACGTGGACCAGTTGAGGCAGGTCCCGCTTCCCCCGGCCCTGGGTGTTTCAACAGGCTCCGGTCCGCGCGTGCGGTTGTCAGACGGCAAGGATACGACCGGCAGCACCCAGAAAGACAACCAACTGGGTCTGGGCGGACGAAAGCTGTCGATCGACAAGTTTCTCGTCCTCGGTGGCGGGCACTTCTACATGCACATGAAGGCCCCTGGGCGGCTGACCCAAGGTGTCCTGAGCCGGGCAGGATCCGACCAGGAAATGAAGCATCCTGTCAGCGGCCAGCCTTTCGGCCCCAATGTCGTCGATTTAGCGCTTTCCTCCAATCGCCGGGCGGTTTTTCTCGCCCTGAATGGTGAGCCCCGGCTGGTCAAGCTGCCCAGATCGAACCCCGATGAAATGGAAGAAGTCGCTCTCTCCTCCACGCCGACCGCCATGGCCGTGGTTTAGCCACGCTTAGGACAGAGCTCAGGCAGCCTGGAACAAGTATCCGGTGACGGCACGATTGTCGCCGGCGGAAGGACCTTCGAGCTCGCGGTCCGCGCACGGAGTGAAAACGGCACGGCGCAATCGAGTATCCCCGTCTTTGCCAGCAACGTCTTTCCCGAAATAGCCCAATGCTTCCCGGCGCTGACGGCAGGCAACGGCACGGCCAGTGTTTACTGCATGGCTGACGAGACAGAAGTCGCACGGCCCATCATAATCACCATCAGCGACGGAGCAGGACGACGCACCGCCTTTCACCGTGCGGGTTCGGCCGCCCACCGAAACCGAAGGGTTGTTGAAAGTCAGTGGTGACGGAGAGACCGTTGGCGCGAACAGCCCCTTCGAGCTTGTCGTGTTTGCCGCCAAGGACCGAGTCATTCAAACCGGGTTGCCGCTCACCGTTACGTTCGATAGCGACATTACCGACGACATTGAGTTTAGCTGCCTTTCTCCGGTGCTCACCGATTCGAACGGGGAAGGCCACATCATGTGCATGACCGGAGATCCCGCCGACCCGGACAGCACAGCCGTCATCGAAGTAGACATCACGGTGAGGGACCCCGAAGACAGAAGCGTTGAATTCATGATCAGCATCGACCCAACAGTGATGACCGGCTTGACTTCGACCGGCCTGTTCAAGATTTCCGGAGACGGTCAGGTCGTTCGCCAAGGGACCCTGTTTCCGCAGCCGATGGTCGTGCTGAGTCTGATCGATTCAGTGCCGCAGGCCGGCGAACGCCTCATTGTCAGCAATACTTCCCAGGCTCTCCCGTTCAATCAACAGAAGATCATATGCCCGTTAAGCGCCTTTACGGACGAAGAGGGCTTCGCACGCCTCCAGTGCCGGGCCGGACTGGTTTTCGGACAGTCGACCGAACGGGTTGTCTTCTCAGGCCCGCAACTCCGCGTGGCCGAGTTCTCGGCGATCATATCCAATGTTGGCGGCGGCTTGGCAGGCGAGGTCGTGATCCTGAACGACAGCCCCTTTCGCGGGCAAGTCGGCGTGCCGCTGGTGGATGCGTTGCGTGTGCGGTCCCGCGATTCGGCCGGCGGGGCGGTCGCCGATCAAGAAGTGTTTTTCTTCTCGGATGACGACGTGACTTTTGACCCGCCGTCGGTCATTACGGATAACCGCGGGGAGGGCGCAACCACCGTGATCATCGGCTGCAACAGCCGTAACCGGGCGACCATTGAGGTTGGTCTGAAGGACGGCGTGAGAGAGGACTCGATTCGCGTCGAGGGTCTTCCCGGTCCGTTGTCTGAGGTCCGAAAGATCAGGGGCGACGATCAAGTGGGAGCTCCCGGACAGCTACTGAACCGCGCGGCCCTGGTCGTGCGGCTCACCGACACCTGCGGTAATGCTGTCCCGAACCATCCGTTGAACTGGCGTGTGAATCCCGAACCTCGCGCGACACTGCGAAACGTGTTCAGCAGCAGTAACCGCCGCGGGGAGGGTTCGGCGATCGTGCAACTGAGCAGGTATGGAGGCCCGTTCGGGGTCTCGGTGCGGGCCGCTGAGGCCATGTCGACATTTAACGTCACGGTCGACCTTGATCCCAGCCGCATAGAGATGCTCTCGGGCGACGGCCAGTCAATCGGAGCCGGGCAATTCGCCGCCCAGCCCCTTGTCGTTGAAGTGCAGGGCAGCAACGGCTTCGGTGTGAGTGGAGTGGATGTGACCTTCACCGTCACTCGCGGCGCCGCAACCCTGATTTCGCCCGACGCCGTCACTCGCCGCGACGCGACCCTGATTTCGCCCGAGGCGAAAACCGACGGGTTGGGTATTGCTTTTACTCGGATCCGGGGAGGCGACACAAACGGACCGGTTACCGTAACGGCGACAGCCGCCGGACGGACGGTCACCTTCAACCTGAGTGTCGGGGGCGGGGTGCCGACAGCGCCGCTGGAAGGCTTCGTCAACGGCGCCAGCTTCCAGCCCGGCTGGGTGCCCGGCAGCCTCGGGACCGTCTTCTTGACGGGACTTCTCGGAGACATCGACGGCGTGGTGCTGGGTAATCAGGTTCCTTTCCCGACGACTCTGGAAGGCGTCAGCGTCACCGTGAACGGCACGCCGGCCCCGGTCATTTCCGTAATCAATATCAATGGCCAGGAACAGATCAATATCCAGGTTCCATTCGGCGTGGCCGCCGGCGTGGCAACCGTTGTCATCGAGAAAGACGGGTTGAGCATTACCGTCGAAGGAGTGCCGATCCTGTCGGTCCAGCCCGGCATTTTCGAGTTCCCGCTGAATGGGCAGCGGTTCGCGGCGGCGCTGGATATTGACAACAAACTGATCACGCCGAGCAATCCGGTGCGTCCCGGCGGCATCGTGCAGTTGTTCTTGACCGGTCTCGGACGGCTCGATATTGCTGTGGGAACCAACAACCCCGGTCCGGCAACGCCCCTGCCCCGCGTAGTTGTCGAGACGATCGTCGGGCTCGACGATGCGGGCATGGAAAACCTGGGGGCGTTCTATGCGCCGGGCCTGTTGATGGTCTACCAGATCAACTTCCGAGTCGCGCTCAACGCCCAATCGGGGAACCGCAAGCTGACCATTGTTGGCGGAGGCGTCGCCAGCAAATCTTCGCTGCTTCCGATTCAAAGATAGGCCGGCGCCGCTTCAACGCCTGACAGCACTCCGGCATTTGAGACCGTCGCATTGGTCGCTCTATGGTTCTGCCGCCTTCCCGCACCATCTCGTTGCGGAATCGCTGATCGAGACCCGGCACGGTTGACAACCCGCGCCGTGACAACCCGCGCCCCCTTTAGTATCGAGTCTTTATTGTCGGAGCGGCCCGGCCGGTCCCTCATCCGTGCGTTAGGCATCAATGTTGTCCGCAGGATCGTTTTGAGACACCTGCGGCCTCTCGCCCGAATTTGGCCCGCTCCTACGATTCAAATGCGCACATCGCGGTAGCTTGCCTCACTAGTTCCGCCGTCAGGACGAATCTCATGCATGCCAACCGAAACAAACTTTTCGTCGCCAGTTGTGTCGCGCTCGTCACAACCTCGATGCTCTTTTCGATACGGGGGGACATCCTCGACGCTCTGGGAGCGGATTTCAAGCTCAGCAAGGAACAGCTCGGGATCATCTTGAGCCCCGCCTTCTGGGGATTCACGGTTTCCATCCTGGTGGGCGGATCGCTGGTCGATCTGTTTGGGATGCGCCGCTTGCTTTACCTTGCGAGCTTCGGCTACATCGGGGGTGTTTTGGCTATCCTGTTCGCGCCGACGCCGTCCGGGCCGGTGACTTCGCTGACCTCCGATCCGGGATTCATCATCTTGTATGCGGCGATGCTCACCCTGGGTCTCTCGCAAGGATTGGTGGAAGGCGTCATCAATCCCCTTTGTACGACGCTCTACCCCGACGACAAGACGCACCGCATGAACCTGCTGCACGCTTGGTGGCCGGGCGGGCTGATCATCGGCGGCTTGCTGGCCTACGCCATCACTAAGATCATGGGCCTGGACGGCGCCGACGTGTCGGCGGCCACGGCTAGCCTGGGTTGGCGGATCAAGCTGAGTCTCATTCTGTTCTCCGCGCTGTTGTACACCTTGCTGATTCGCGGACAGCAATTTCCCGCCACCGAGCGCGTCACGGCCGGCGTATCCACCAACCAAATGCTGCGGGAGGCCCTCCGCCCGATGTTTCTGCTGTTCTGGATCTGCATGTGGATGACGGCGGCCACCGAGCTCGGCCCGGACCAGTGGGTCGGTTCCGTGATCGGTAATCTGACCGGCATGAGCGGTATCCTCATCTTGGTTTACACCGCCGGCATCATGTTCGTGCTGCGGTTTTATGGCGGGCCGATGGCTTCCCGCTTTTCACCCATGGGCGTGCTGACCTGCTCGGCGATTCTCTCCGGGATCGGGCTTTATGCTCTGAGCTACGTCGAGACTCCGCTGCAGGCGTTCGCGGCGGCCACCATCTTCGGCATCGGCAAAACGTATTTCTGGCCGTTCATGCTCGGTATCACCTCGGAGCGCTTCCCCAACGGCGGCGCCTTCCTGCTGGCGATCATGGGCGGCACCGGCAATCTGGCGGTGGCCTTCGTTCTGCCCGTCATGGGCGGCTGGTATGACGCCGAAGGCGCGGCGGCGGCGTTTCGCTACGTGGCGGTATTGCCGGTCTTCCTGACCGTGATCTTCGCAGCCCTGTTCTTCTACTTTAAGTCGATCGGCGGCTACCGCGCCGTCGAGCTCAGCACCGAGTCGGAGTAGGTTCCGAGTCCTGACCGAACGGGGGCGGCCTGCCGGGGGGCCGTATCTTGTTGCACCCCCGGTTGAGTAGCCGGCACTTTCGCGCTCCTACCGGGCAAGCCCGTAGCGTGGGGCGCGAAGAGACCCGCGGCCTTTCGCGCAGGCGGCCACTCTACCGACGGACCGGTGTCCGGCGCAACGGACACGACTCACCTTCATCGGCCCCCGCCGTCACCTGCTAGCCTGAATAGACAGGTGGCCGCCATGCGAACTATAGCCTCTTCCTCACCCCTTGCAGCCTCCCGGAATCCGGCTGACCTCCGCAAGCTTTCCTTGCCTGGTGTATTGCGGTTTCGCCTCCTCTCTTTCGCGCTTTTGCTGCCGCTAGTTGGCTTAAAAATGTTTGGTCAAGAAATCGATATCCCCTTCAAGAAATTCGTCCTCGATAATGGTCTGACCCTGATCGTTCATGAAGACCATAAAGCCCCCATCGTCGCCGTCAACGTCTGGTACCACGTTGGCTCGAAAAACGAAAAGCCCGGCAAGACAGGCTTTGCGCATCTTTTCGAGCACCTGATGTTCAACGGTTCGGAAAACTTCAACGACGATTACTTCATCCCGCTTGAAAAAGTCGGCGCAACCGACATGAACGGCACGACCAACGTCGACCGCACCAACTATTTCCAGAACGTCCCCACCCCGGCGCTCGACCTTGCCTTGTGGATGGAGTCCGACCGCATGGGGCACATGCTGGGCGCGATCGATCAGGCCAAGCTCGACGAGCAGCGCGGCGTGGTGCAGAACGAGAAACGCCAGGGCGAAAACGCGCCCTACGGCGTCGTCCGCCAGCTCTTGACCGAGAATACTTACCCGGCCGGGCATCCCTATTCCTGGAGCACCATCGGTTCCATGGAAGACCTCGACGCCGCCTCGCTCGAAGACGTGCAAGAGTGGTTCAAAACCTACTATGGAGCCGCCAACGCCGTCATCTCGATTGCCGGGGACGTCAACCCCGAAGAAGTGAAAGCCCGCGTCGAGCACTACTTCGGAGACATTCCGGCCGGCACTCCGGTTCCGCGGCACCGAACCTGGATCGCCAAGCGCAGCGGCTCGCACCGCCAGACGGTGGAAGACCGCGTCCCGCAGGCGCGCATCTACAAGGTGTGGAATGTCCCCGGGTGGGTGTCTCCGGACGCCAGCTATCTCGACCTCGTTAGCGACGTACTGGGGTCGGGCAAAAACTCGCGCTTCTACAAACGCCTGGTTTACGAAGACCAGATCGCCACCGACGCCTCCGCCTACGTCAGCCTGAATGAGATCGGCGGGCAGTTTCGGGTCGTCGGGACGGCCCAGCCCGGAACGGATCTTGCCAAGGTCGAAGCCGCCCTCGATGAAGAGCTGAACCGCTTTCTCGATCAGGGACCCAGCGATGAAGAAGTCGAGCGTGTCAGGACGCAGCACGTCGCCCGCTTCGTCCGCGGCGTCGAACGCATCGGCGGCTTTGGCGGCAAGTCTGACATCCTGGCGCGGAATCAAATCTACGCCGGACGCCCGGACCATTACAAAACCGCCCTGAAGCGCGTGCAAGAAGCGACGGCCGAAGACCTCCGGGAATCGGCCCGGCGCTGGCTCTCCGACGGCGTTTACGCTCTCGCGGTCCGCCCCTACCCGGCATACACAAAGGAAGAAGACGGAGCCGACCGCACCAAACTTCCCGAGGTTCCCAAACCTCCGGAGCTGGTTTGGCCCGACCTGAAGAAGACAACCCTTCCCAACGGGCTGAAAATCATCTTGGCCGAGCGCCACGAAACCCCGGTCGTCGAGTTCGAATTGCTGATGGACGCCGGTTTCGCCTCCGACCAATTCGCGTCCCCGGGCGTGGCAAGCTTGGCCATGTCGATGCTGGACGAAGGCACGAAGACGCGCTCGGCGCTCGAGATCAGCAAAGAGCTGGCGATGCTGGGAGCGAACCTCGGTGCGGAGTCTCACCTGGACAGCTCGACCGTCACGCTTTCCGCATTGAAGCAGAACCTTGACGCCTCGCTTGAGATCTTCGCCGACGTCATTCAGAATCCCGTCTTTCCCGAAGCGGAGCTGGAGCGGCTCCGTAAACAGCAGCTCGCCCGCATCGGGCAGGAAAAATCCAGTCCGTTCGCGACCGCGCAGCGCTTATTGCCCGGCCTGCTCTACGGGAGCGGTCATGCCTACGGAAATTCGTTCACGGGTACCGGCACGGAGGAGTCGGTGAAGGCCATCACCCGCGATGATCTCGAGAAATTTCACCTGAGGTGGGTGCAACCGTCGAACGCCACGCTGATCGTGGCCGGCGCGACGACCATGGAGGAGATCAAGCCCAAGCTCGAATCACGCTTCAGCAATTGGAAAAACGGCTCCCGCCCTCCCGATAAGAACTTGGCTCGCGTGGGGAACCCTTCCAAAAGCGTCCTCTATGTTGTTGACAAGCCGGACGCTCTGCAGTCTCTGCTGATCGGCGGGTTAATCGCCTCGCCCAGCAACAGTCCAGACCGCATCCGGATCGATACCATGAACTCTATTCTCGGCGGCACTTTCACTTCACGCATCAACATGAACCTTCGCGAGGACAAGCATTGGTCCTACGGCGCGCGCAGCATCTTGCCCAACGCCCAGGGGCAGCGGCCCTTTATGGTGTATGCATCCGTGCAAACCGACAAAACGAAAGAGTCGATGATTGAGCTGGAGAAAGAACTGCGCGGCATACTCGACGGCCGGCCCGCTACCGAAGAAGAGCTGGACAAGGCCAAGAAGGGCCAGACGCTTCGCCTGCCCGGGCAGTTCGAAACGAAACGTGCACTGCGGAGTTCGATCGGCAATATCGTCACTTTCGGCCTGCCGGAAGACTACTACGCCACGCTGGCGGACAAGATCCGCGCCGTCGAATTGGCGGATGTCGGCCAAGCCGCCCAACAAATCATCCAGCCCGACAACATGGTCTGGATCGTGGTAGGTGACCGCTCCAAGATCGAAGGCGGTTTGAGAGAACTCGGTGTCAGCGAAATCCGTCTGATCGACGCCGACGGCCGGCCGATAGACTAAGCAGGAGACGGCCTCTTGTATCGTCCGCTACCTTCAGCACCCCACTCATGCTGGTGTCAAATCCCGACCGTCCACAACCCCGCCGGACTGCCGGTTGCGAATAAATCCCAGGAGCCGCTGCTGGCTACTGATGGAACCAGCCCGTAAGCTCGGCTCACGCTCAAGGAAACGCCTTTGGGGCACGGAGGTCCGGAAATGGATTGGCAATTCTTAGCTGGCGTCTTTGGCGGCATCCTGGCATGGTGTTGGTCCGTGTTTGTCTGGTTCAGGTCTCAATCACAGCAGCGAGCCCAGGTTGAATATGACCGCAAGGAGAAGTTATACCGTGAACTCCTGACCGACCTTTCCGCCTTTTACAAGGGCGGGACCGCTGGCGCGACACCGTTCTTGGAGCAAACACGTTTAGCATGGCTGTACGCACCAGACGATGTAATCAACAACCTGTATGCATTCCTGAACACACAAAAGCTTGATGTTCCGAAGGCACGGAAGGATTCGGAAGGCCGGCGAACCATGGCAAAATTAGTGGCCGCAATCCGAACAGACTTGTTTGACACGGTGAAGAAGACGACGCAACTCTCCGCTTCCGATTTCCAGCATCTAGGGTGAGCCACAGGCTGTCCGGCGCCCTTCACAGCTTAGATCTACAGGCTCTTTCTGCCGTGTCCCCACTTCCCGTAAATCCTCCCTCTGCTCTTCTCAGCCAAACCCCCTACCCATAAGCAGCAGATCATTCCCTCGGTTGTCGCGCTGATTGAGGCCTGAGTTGGTTTAGAATAAGGCGTAGTCATGGTTCGAATTGCACTGCTTGGCGTCCTGATTCCGCTGCTTCTTCAGGCCAGCGAACTCTCCGACAGAGCCGCCGCGGTCCTCAAGTAAAACTGCCAAGCCTGCCACGTAGCTGGCGCGGCGTCGCGGCCTGGCCGGCCTGGGTCAACGCTGAGCTGCATGACTGGCTAAGATTGGAACTATGGCCGCCCCGAGCAAACTCACCGACTCCGAGATCGAATCCGCCCTCGCCGCGCTTCCCGGCTGGAGTCTTGCCGATGGCAAGCTGCACCGGGAGTACCGCTTCGCCGACTTCATCCACGCTTTTGGGTTCATGGCGACGGCGGCCATCGCGATCGAAGCCTGCGGCCATCATCCCGAGTGGTTCAACGTCTACAACCAGGTGAGAATCGACCTCACCACCCACGACGCGGGCGGCATTACGGCCAGCGACACCGAAATGGCCGCCAAGCTCGAAGCGATCGCGCAAAAGCTGCAATCGTGATCGGCCTGATTGCTAGCCGAATTCTTGCCGATCGTTAGCGCGGGGCATGGTTGCCAACCGTGATTTTCCTGGCCGAGGCGCTCCAAGAGCCGCAGCCGTCCCTGCCAGCGTCATGAGAAACACGAAAATCGTCTGCACGCTCGGACCCGCCTCTGACACCGTCGAAACCATCGGCGCGCTGCTGGATGCGGGGACCGGTGTCGTACGCCTCAATTTCTCTCACGGCGAACACAAGCAGCACGCTCAAACCATTGAATGCGTACGGGCCGCCGCCAAACACCGCCAGCGGCTGATCCCCATCATTGCCGACCTGCAGGGGCCGAAAATCCGAACGGGCCCGATCGAGGGCCGGGCAGCGCTCGAAGCAGTCGCCGGTCACACGCTGCGTCTCACCAGCCGGCCCGGCGGAGGCGCGGAGTCAATTTGCATCGACTACCCCTTCTTGTCCGAAGACGTTCAACCAGACGACGCCATATTGATCGACGACGGTGCCATCGAATTGCGCGTGCGAAAAATCGAAGGAGCGGATGTCCTCGCCGAGGTGATTACGGGTGGAAGCATACTCCCGCGAAAAGGCGTCAACATTCCGGGCGCTTCGCTGCAGTTGCCCTCGCTGACCGGAAAGGACAAGCGAGACCTCGATTTCGCGCTGGCGCAAGGAGTCGACTACGTGGCGCTGTCATTCGTGAGGAGCGGCCAGGATGTTCAAGCCTTGCGCGACATTGTGGATAAGGCGGGTTCCCACGCTCATGTCATTGCGAAACTCGAAAAACCCCAGGCGCTGGACCATCTCGGACAGATCCTTCTCATCTCCGACGGAGTGATGGTGGCGCGTGGAGACCTCGGCGTTGAGCTGTCACCCTGGCAAGTTCCCATCGAGCAGAAACGAATCATCGACCAGGCCACCCGCGCCCGAAAGCCCGTGATCACGGCAACGCAGATGTTGCAGTCGATGATTCACCATCCATCGCCCACCCGCGCCGAAGCCAGTGATGTGGCGAACGCTGTATTCGACGGATCGGACGCGCTGATGCTTTCGGGCGAGACCGCGGTCGGCCGCTACCCGGTCGAAGCGGTCCAAATGATGACTCGAATCATCGAGAACGCCGAAGCCTCCAGTGGAGAGTTTACGGTACGGCTCGCCGCTATTGGGGACTCTGACGGCGATCTTTCCGCCGCTGTCGCTCACAGTGCCTCCGAGCTGGCTGCTGAGCTGGGAGCGAAATACATCGTCGTCTACAGCGAAAGCGGCTACACCGCCCGGCTGGTCTCCAAGCATCGGCCCCGATGTTCGATCCTGGGGCTCTCGCGTCACGAGCACGTGTGCCGCAAGATGAAGTTGCTGTGGGGAGTGCGCTCGAAAATGCTGCCGCAGGTTGACGATCTCGATGCGCTCGTCGCGGCGGCGGATGCACTGATGCTGGAGCTGGGCTGGGTGGAGCGGGGCGATCTGATTTGCGTCGTGGCCGGGACACCCTTCCGCGTCCCCGGGAAGACCGACCTGATCAAGCTCCACCACATCGGTGAAGGGTCATCCGGCGTTGCCGCCCCGGCCTGAGCGCCCCCCACGAAACAGCCACAAAACATGGCCATTCAACGCAAATCGGGCACAAGAAAGCTCACGAAACCGCACCTTGATATACGGCCCGCCGCGTGGCGCGCGCCTCCCGGCGGCCAGCGTCGGCCTCCGGGCCGAGGTAAGCGCGGACTTCCGTCCGCGCCTCTGCCCGGCCGTTTGAAGATTTTCTGCCTTTCACTCCCCCTGCGGCCTATGACGCTGGACGGCACGCACCCCTAGGGACTGTCACCAGAGCACAAAGCTAGGCAGGATCAAGGGACGGACGCATTGGGACTTGCTTCCGCCCGGCCCGAACGCCTATCCTACGGCGTGACTGGAAGCCTTATGCCAAAAGATCGCTTGAATCGAATCGGGACGCCCGGGCTGGCCCTGCTGCTGTGCTGCTCCGTTCCCGCTGCCGCGCAGCTTCAGGGCGTAGTTGACATTCACGTACACTCGGCGCCTGACTCGGGCCCGCGCAACGTCGATGCGATCGAGGCGGCCCGCATCGCCCAGCGTCACGGCGTCCGCGCCATTCTGCTCAAGAATCACTATACGCACACGGCTTCGCTGGCCTACATCGTGCGCCAGGCCGTGCCGGGAGTGGAGGCCTACGGCGGGATCGCTCTCAACCGCAGCGTGGGCGGAATCAACCCGATCGCCGTCGAACACATGGCGCGGACCACCGGACGCTTCGGCCGCGTGGTTTGGATGCCGACGTTCGATTCCGAGCATTACACGCGGACGCTGGAGCCGAATCCCAACTTTGTCCCGATCAGCCGCGGCGGCGAGCTGCTGCCCGGGGTCAAAGAAGTGCTGGCCCTGATGGCTCGCGAGGACCTGGCCTTGGCGACCGGCCATTCCAGCCCAGAAGAATCGCTGCTGCTCGTGCGCGCGGCGAAAGAGGCGGGAATCGGCCGCGTGGTGGTGACGCACCCGATGCTGCCGCTGGTCGGGATGAGCACCGAACAGCAGAAAGAAGCAGCAAGCCTCGGAGCCTTCTTGGAGTACCCCTTCAATGCCACGCTTCCCGGCGGCGGCATCGAGATCGCGGACTTGGTCAAAACGTTGCGGGCAGTCGGCGTCGAGCACGCCATCCTGTCAAGCGACCTGGGGCAAGTGTTGAACCCGATTCACACCGATGGGCTGCTGGCCTATTTCGAGCAGCTCAAGGAGCACGGCTTCACCGAAGCGGAGATCGACCGAATGGCCAAGAGGAACCCGGCCATCTTTCTCGGAATAGAGTGAGTTTAGGTCGGCCAGCGCCGGTTTTACCGAGGTCATGCGTTTAGCGCGCCGCGAGGCGTTCCAACGCCCGTGGGCGCCGCCGAGCGGATCATGGAAATCTTCCAAACCGAACCGGAAATCCAGGACGCCCCGGACGCGATCGAGGCGCCCAACTTCCGCGGGGACGTCGAGTATCGCGGCGTCAGCTTCCAATACGAAGCCGGCCAAACCGTGTTGCACAACGTTGCTCTCCGCATCTCCGCCGGAACAACGGTGGCGTTGTTGGGCCACAGCGGCGCCGGTAAATCCACTCTGATCTCGCTCGTGCCACGGCTTTACGATCCGGCGAAAGGAGCGGTCCCGATCGACGGGGTCGACATCCGCCGCTACACCCTGGCGTCGTTGCGCGACCAGGTGACGCTGATGCCGCAGGACCCGGTTCTGTTTGGCTCCTCGATTCGCGAGAACATCGCCTATGGGGACCCCTCAGCCGGCGAGAAGCAGCTCTCGCGGGCGGTGCGCTTGGCACAGGCCGAGGAGTTCATCTAGCAGTTGCCGGAAGGGTACGACACCGCCATCGGCGAGCGCGGGGCCAGGCTTTCCGGCGGCCAGCGGCAGCGGATTGCGATCGCGAGGGCATTGCTGCGGGACACCCCGATCGTCGTGCAGGACGAGCCGATGACGGGCATCGACACGGCGTCGGAGGCACTCATAACGCTGCAAGGATTCCTACGGCTGTGGAACACGCACGTCGAAACCCTTCAGTTGTTCAATCACGAAGGCATGCACCTCAGCCAGCGTCTTGAAGGGGCTATTGGAATGCCTCTCCATATCAAAACTCATGTCCCCCGGTCCCCACGAGATCCAATCCACGCCCGGTTTGACGATATTCCGGACGTTGAGCGCCGCGCGAACGGTCTCGATCTGGAAACCCAGCATCCCCGTGCCGTTCCACCACGGGGCGTATTTCAGACGGTCCGTCGGCGGCTTTTCTCCAAATCGAAATTGCCCACCCCAGCTCCGGTTCCCTAGAGGAGGGTAATAGAAGTTGTTGATGGCCTCGTCCGCCGTCTCGACCTCCTCGACGATCGGAACGAGGATCGCAAGGACACCAAGGTCCAAGAACCTGCCCGTCATGTAGGCCCATCGGGTATGGGGGATGCGGAGTTGCACGCCGGCTCCGAGTTCCTCCGCAAGCTTGCAGAACTTGACCAGGTCCCTTTCGTCCGGCAGGGGCCTGTGCTGGCCATCCAAGCTGAAGAGGTCCACCTTGCCGTTTTTCGTGATGATCCGCTCGAGCTGGCTGCGGCTGGACTCGACAGGCGCGGAAACCGTTCGGATCGATTCGCCCTTATGCATTTTCTCTTTCAGCGATCCGGACTGCGGTTTGAATTGACTCCAGCTCGGGGCTTGACTGAAGGCGGACCGGGCCGCCGCTCCGATTCCCAGCGCGGCCATGCTAAAAACTCGACGGTTCATCATCTTTCACCTCCGGGACGCCCGTTACACCCTACCACAGCCTGGCAGCCTGTGAAGATTGGGTAGCCTCTCAGTTCGACGATAGTGCGATGGTCGAGAATGGTGGCGTGGGCCTTCGGCCCGCGGCATCGGCGTGCGCGCCGACATTTTCCTCGCTGGGGAGAATTCGAACAGCGACCGGAGGGCGCCGCCGCGGGCGCAGATGCCGACGTCAGTCAGCCGTTTTCCGGTTTGCCGACTCTACGGACAGGTGACACCGGCCCCTAAACACTACCCCGTCCAGGCTAGAACGCCTATACCCAGCGGCAGCCCAATGTACGAGAAGGGGACTTTTCGTTCCGTTAAGCCCTGAAATCTGGGTAACTGCTTTTGTTGGAATATGTTACAGGCTGGCGACCGCCGATTACTGGTGCGAACGCGATTTGAACGAAGCCGCTGCGCGGCAGACGCTTCGCGTGGTAGGATTTGGCAGGGCAACTGCCATGCCGCCGATCAGCTTTGGGGCAGCAACGATCTCACCGATCCGCTTTTCGCGTAGCAACAATACCCCATTTGGCAACCCAATCCTGATAGAAACCCCATAGAGCAATTGCCCTGCCAAATTAGGGTTGCTTCTTTCAAATCGTTGTATCGCAAGCGTCTAGCTCTCTGGTCGGGCGTAGCTCTTCCTGCTGGGTCGCCTGCGATACAACACTAAGATTTCACATTAGCTAACCTCGGATCGGACGAGCGCGATGTGGTTCGATTCGGGAGACTTAGTCCTGCGGGTGGTCAGCTGCCAGTAGGTGACCGCCGGACGGTCTATGGTTTTGTTTGCGAGGCGAGGGACTGGTGGAAGTCCTCGTACTGGTCGGTGGCGACAAAGTCGACCCCGCTCGCGATGGCCACCTGCCAGCGGAGACGGGCGGCTTCGAGAGAGCCGAAGCTGTAGCCTTCGAACCAGCCGTTGGTGTTGTCTTCGGGGTCGTTTCCGTTGAGGGTGTAGAAGCGGATCCAGAGGCCCCGGTTGTGGGCGTGATCGACCAGCGCCTGGAGCCGCGCCCGATCGGCTTCAGTCCATTCGCCGGCGTTTCTTTGACTGCCTTCCTCTACAAATAGCCAGGGATTATTCCACCAGCGGCGGTAGTTGGTCGCGGGCTCGGAGACGAGTTCGGGAGGCGGAGTGGTAACGGCTCGTTGAAAGTAGGTTTCGTCACTGGCACCGTCGCGCGCGGGGCCGGTCACGCGGGCCGCACCGAAAAGGCGCAGTTCGCTGCCAGCGGGCACGTCGTCGTGAAAGACCTTCTTCTGGCGCTCGGAGTCGCCGGTGAGGACGAGGAGGGGGCCGGGTTCGAGGGGGCTGAGTTCTTCGGTCTTCGGCGCAGTGGTGAGCCAATCTTCGTATTCGCCGAGGACGCTCCAAATGTAGGCGAGGTGCTCGTCTTCTTCGGTCTTGAAATCGAGGTTGAGCGTGATGACCGGCCAGCGCGACGACTCGCCGCTGGTGAGCTCCGCCTCCATGAGGGGGCGGATCCGCTCGAGGAAGTACTCGCGCAGGGTTGGCTCGTCGCCGGTTAGAGGCGGGTCGTGCGCGACTAGGGAGCGGCCTTGACCGGAGGCGGGATCGACGTACCAGCGCAGGTCTTGTTCGATGGCCAGCGGTAAGCCCAGGGCGAGCGCACGGTCGATCCGGTCGGCCCATTGGCCGTGGTAGGGGTAGCAGTTGTGGGCGTCGAGGAGGGTTCGGGCGCCTGGCTGAAGGGCGGATATCGGGTCTGGCGCAACCGGCGCCAGGCTAGGGCTAGTGCAGTGGAGTGAGAGTAGGCAGAGCACGGAGACAGCTGCGGCGAGCGGGCCGCTACGCCGCCGGCCGGTTGGTTGCCTTGGCCGCATGACAAAGTTCCATTCTGAATCGAAAGCTCGCGCCGGGGGCAGTCGCCCCTGCGCACGACGGGAAGCGGATGACCGAGCACGTCACCATTGGCGTGGAAACCGTCTCGGGCGGTATCGGCGTAGATGGGATTCTTTCAGTCCGTGCGCCGCGACAGCTGTCGCGAACAAGCCTTCCGTTGAGCTATCCCATCGTAGCACCGCCAAGGCCTTGTCAGCCCGGCCTTCGACTTTTCGGACGTTCTGAGGGCCTGAGGCGCCGGTTAGATGGTGTGAACGCGATATCGTTCCTCACACAAGTCTGTGCACCAATTCCGGTTCTGGGACCGAACCTGATAATCATCCCTCCGGGGTTTGATGCGGGTGCCTGGGATCCGCTTGGCCGCAACATGATGACCGGCACCGGCTATCGCAGCCACCGCCTTAAGGCGGTGGTTTTCACTGCTTCCGCAAACAGTAGAGGTAATCGGCTGTTCGTATGAAAAGCTGATTCCCGGCCGCCGCGGGACTTGCCAGAGTATGGCTGTCCAGCTTGTTGGTCGCCAGAATCTTGAATTCGTCTCCCGCTAAGAGAACCGTTGTCGTTCCGTCCTCATTGGTAGCGTAGATCTTCCCGTCGGCCAGCGTTGGCGATGAGCTATAGACGCCAGGTTCGATGCGCCGGCGGTCCCAAATCACCTCGCCCGATTTCGCGTCCAAGGCGACAACGATGCCTTTATCTCCCAGCACGTAGATACGTTTCCCGTCGGTCGTCGGCGTCGGGACATCGGCGCCCAAGTTGTTCCGCCAAACGAGATTCGTCTTGCTGATATCTCCAGAGCCGCCAGCCCGAAAAGCGATGAACGGCCGTCCCCGCGTGCTCGGTGTGTAGATCATATCGTCGAGAAAAACCGACGACGCAATCGTGCGATAGGACCCCTGTCCGTCCGGGTTGAACCCGTTCATGCGCCACAGCTCCTTGCCGCTGTCCAAATCGTGGCCCGTCACGTAATCGCCGCCGGAGACAACTAACTGTTTCTTGCCGCCAGCATCGGCAATCAGGGGAGTCGAATAGTTGTCGGGGGATTCGTTCCGCGCGTCGGTCCAGCGATTCACTTTCCACAGCGTTTTGCCGCTGGTCCGGTCCACGGCGAAAACATAGGAAGGGTCGTCGGTCGTCATTCCGTGGAGCACTTGCATGTAAAGCCGGCCCTCGAACAGCAGGGGCGAGGAAGCGTATCCGTGATTTTGTCCGAAGCGGCCGTAGTCGTTCTGAATGTTGCGCCGCCAGAGCTGGTTTCCCTTGAAGTCAAAGCAGGTTAGCGTGCCGGTGCCGGTCATGACCCAGATATGCTTTCCGTCGGTCACCGGCGAAGGTGAAGCCATGTTTTGCTTTCTACTATTGGGGTGGTCGCCGCTCCCGGTTTCTTTACGCCAGAGAACAGAACCGTCCTTGCGGTTGACGGCCAGCAACAGCAATTTGTCTTTCGGCCCCGAGCCTGGCTCGCCGAAGCCCTCTTCGGCGGAGGTGACCAGCACGACGTCTTCCCAGATGATCGGCGTGGCCGCGCTCCAGCTCGGCAGCTTGACGCGCCAGGCGACGTTTTCCGTCTCGCTCCAGGTGACTGGCAGATCTTTGGCCGTTGTGCTCGTGCCATTTGAATGCGGTCCGCGCCACTGCGGCCAGTTCAGGTTGGGATCGGACGCACCCAGGCCGATCGAAACCAATAGAAAAATGGCGAAAAACGAACTCAACTTTAGCAATGCGCGCTCCAAAAAAAGAATCCAAAACCATCGTATCACAGGGCTAACTGAGAGTTGTCACCGAGAGTTGTCCAGTGCAAGATGACTCTGTGGGAAGATTTGGGACAGCTCGTCGAACTCCGGGTTAGAGTTCGGCGGGGAAGATTTGGGGCAGGGGCCGGGAGGCTTGTGCCGCAGACTCCGCCCCGCTCGACGCTCCTGTTCGTCTAGGAATTTCTCATCTCAAACGGATTCCCCGCTCGGGTCGACGCCCGATTTTCCCGGTCCCCGACTTTCTCAATCGCGAGTTCCCTCCCGTCCTTCCCAAGGAGTTCAGTTTTGTCTTTTGGATGATCCCTTTAGGGTCTTGTTAAACTGGAGACCGAAAGTTTCGCGGGCAACCGACATCGTTCATTCAACATCGTTCATTCCAATGAAAACCTCTGATCTATTTGTGAAGTGTCTGGAAGAAGAAGGCATCGAGTACATCTTCGGCGTGCCTGGGGAGGAGAACGCGGATTTCGTCATGTCGCTGGCGGAGTCGGACAAGATCCGATTCATTCTCACCCGGCACGAGCAAGGGGCGGCCTTCATGGCCGAGGTCTACGGGCGTCTCACCGGCAATCCGGCCGGCTGTCTGGGCACGCTGGGACCGGGGGCGGCCAACCTCATCACGGGAGTGGCTGATTCCAACATGGATCGCGCGCCCATGCTGGTGCTGACCGGGCAGGGTTCCTCGCAACGGTTGCACAAAGAATCGCACCAAATCATGGACGTGGTGGCGATGTTCAGGCCGGTCACGAAGTGGGCTACCAGCATTCTGCATCCCAACACGATTCCGGAGGTAGTGCGAAAAGCAGTCCGGCTGGCGCGTACGGAGAAGCCCGGCGCTGTCCACATCGAGCTTCCCGAAGACATTGCCAAGGCGGAGGCGGCTACCCACCCCTTGAAACCGAAGCGTTTCCGCCGGTCAGTCCCGGACGACAAGATCGTTGACCGTGCGTTCGAGCAATTGAAGAAGGCGAAAAGGCCGGTCATCCTGGCCGGCAACGGCGCCATCCGCAAACGCGCCAGCAAGCAGCTCCGGCGGTTTTGCGAGCGCACGGGCGTCGGCGTAATCAGCACCTTCATGGCCAAGGGCTGTGTCGACATGGACGCCGAATACTGTCTTTACACCATCGGACTGGGATCCAAAGATCGAGTGTCCCTTGCGATCGATAACGCCGATCTGGTGATGACGCTGGGCTTCGACATGGTCGAGTACCACCCGCGGCTTTGGAACCCGAAAGGAGACAAATCGATTATTCACGCCGATTTCCTGCCCGCTGAGATCGACGCGAACTATCATCCGGAGGTCGAGCTCATCGGCGATCTGGCACACGCCTTGTGGATGTTCAACGAGCGGCTCGATCATCACGGGCTGCCGGAATTTGATCTTTCGTATCAGCGCAAGATCCGTGCGGAGATGACGGCCGAGTTAGATGAATATACGAACGACGACACGGAGGGCGCCGTCCGGCCGCAAAAAGCGGTATGGGACGCGCGCCAAGTGCTTGGCCCTTCAGACATCTTGTTGTCTGACGTGGGAGCGCACAAGATGTGGATCGCGCGGCACTACCATTGCCACGAACCGAACACCTGCCTGATTCCGAATGGTTTTTGCTCGATGGGTTTCGCACTGCCGGGCGCGATCGCGGCGAACCTTGTCTTTCCCGATCGGCGTATTCTGGCGATCGCCAGCGATGGCGGCTTTCTGATGAACGTGCAAGAGATGGAGACCGCGCGGCGCTTGAACAGCAATCTGGTCGTCTTGCTCTGGGAGGACGGCGGCTACGGGCTCATCGCCTGGAAACAGGAAAACCAGTTCGGGCGCAGTACGGACCTGGCCTTCGGGAATCCTGACTGGCTCGAACTGGCGCATTCCTTCGGCTGGCAGGGCCACCGGGTAGAGCGCAGTGTGGAATTGAAAGATACGCTGGAGAAAGCGTTCTTGGAACAAGGCCCCAGCTTGGTCGTCATCCCGATTGATTATCGCGAGAATCAGTTGCTCACCAAGAAGCTGGGCGAGATCACCGCGACGATTTAGCGCTCCCCCGCGAAAAGTTCGCACAAATACCCCACGGATCGTCGAGCAGCTTCAGCGGCGTTTAAGCGGCTTGCTCAAAAGTTAGGCCGGTCGCTTTACGAAATGGTGGTTGTTTCCCTCCTACAAATGCGCCCGCCAATGAGAATGCTTCTCGCCGTTACGACACTGGGCTGCACGCTGCTGTTTGAAACCTGCGGCGAGCCGGAGAGCCCGGCCGGCCCGCAGCCGCGAGACGAAGGCCGCATCCGGCCCCGGCCCGAGAACCCTCGATACCGGGAGTACAAAGGCGAAGCGGTCCTTCTGCTGGGCGCCACGGCGGACGACAATCTCTTCCAGTGGCCCCGTGACCGTTTGGCCGGGCACCTCGACTTGCTGGCCGCTGGCGGCGAGAAACTCGCGCATCTCGGCCAGGGTGAGACGTTCGGCATGCTGCATGGTGACTTGCATTCACTAGGTAATTTTCTGCAAGGAACCATTTAACTACTTGAAATTAAACTACTTACTGTGAAAGTATACGGTGGGTTTGTCTGTCAAATAGGGTTGGTGTCAACCTAGTGTCAACATGCGCCCTCTCGCCGCCGCCTCGCTTCGGACCAATACTTGTCGAGCAGGACGTGAAATTTTGGGATTTAGAGGGGCTTAACAGCCTGGGCCGGTGGGCCGTCCGGTCTTGGTCACTTTGCGAGGGGGTAGACCGGTCATGGAGGAGAAAGGTGAATAGGGGACATAAAGGACGTTATGTACCCTTTAGTACCTACATCATGAGATTCGTGTCAAACGGGGCAGAAAATTCGGGAACCAGTTTCAGAGCCCCAACCGTCAGGAGGGGTTAGCCGCTTCGACGCGCCTCATCCGACAGCGCCCACGCTCCCCCTTTTGGTTGCGGCTCGTCCGCGTCAGGGAGGGGTTAGCCGCTTCGACCCGCCGAATCCGACAGCGGCCACGCTCCCTCTTTGGTTGCGGCTCGTCCGCGTTAGGGTAACAGGCTGACGGGGGGTGTCAAGGAGGGTTGTCCACAGACCAAAGTCCTGCTCGTTCGTGCGCCCGCAGTTCCTTAGCTAAGCTAGGCCAATCGTTGCCCTCCGCGCGGGCGGACTCAAAGTTCACTGTAGAGACTATCGGAGACAATCTTGCGGATTTCGTCCAGACCCTTGAGCCAGGTCTGGAACTCTGCGTTGTCGGCAAGCTTGGCACTTTCTGCTGCGAAGGCCTGAATGTTCTCGTACTCGATCGATACGACGATCGAGCCGATGTCGGAACCCGCAAAATCGGCCCGCCAGGTTCGAAGCACGCCCGGGCTGCCTGCCTTTTTCAAGATCGCCTTGCCCCGCTCTATTCGCTCGAGGTACCCGGCAACATCGTCGGTTTGAACCACCACGACTCTGAGCACGGTATCCGCAGCGATCGCGGGCGTCGATGCCACGAACAGCAGCACCAAGGCGACGAGGCTCAAGCTGATTTTGGTTTTCATAAGTTTCCTCCTCAGGGAAGACTTTCCATTGGGCCAGGATTTCTATTTTGGTCCTGGCACGGCCACAGTATACACCCGCGCTGCTCCGCAAGGCTCGTGGCGCAACTCTCACCGATGCGATGCAGAAAGTCGAAGTCTTCCGGTTGCGCGAGCTTCTGCGCGCGGGCAGACAATATCCGACGAGACGCTCACCCACCTCTCACCGCTCAAGTGGGAGCACATCAACCTGACCGGCGGCTATATCTGGCGCGCCAGAGCCGCGCACTTGCGCAGGGGAAGTAACGATTTTTTCCGTTTTCTGAGACGACCTCAAAAGGCAATCAAAAAACCGCCCCCGTAGGGCGGTTGGTCTGAGGGCACGTGGGGCGGCTGCCGTAAATTCTATAGGATCGCGACAAACTGCCGCAATCTTATACGGGCATCGTACAGGAAATAAAGAACTTAGGGAAGAGTCGGCTGTGGAAGCGTCGCCATTAAAGGGGGGAAGGCGACACTCTGGAGCAAGTCCGCCAGATGGCGGCTCATGACAACTTCGCCAGTTCTGGGCCTTGGAGAGTACTGTTGATTAATCCCGTAATCACCAGTAATCAGCGCTGTTTGCTCGTACCACCCTCTAACTAAAGAAGTTAAGTTCTATTTCAAGTGTCAGGACCGAGAAGGCCCCCTCCCGTCCAGCGAAGGTGCCTCAACTCCAATCGGCTTAGGGTGCTAAGCAGATTACTGTCACCATACACGCTAATGCGACCCGAACTCGGTCTCGGTCGATGACGAGTTATCGGCCCACAGGCGCTATCTAGTTAGTTTCGGGGGACTTAGTCCTGCTCGCGGTCGCGGAACTCTGTGAAGAATCAAGGTCAGGTAGCGGCCCGAAGTGTAGGGCGCTCGGGGGGAGGGGACGGACGAGGATCGGGTAGAGGGGGACCCGGAACAGGCGGAGGTGGTGCTGGCTTAGGCCCCTGCAAATGAACGAGGCTGTCGATGCATCCACCTGAGCTGAGGGACACAGAATCCATGACTTACGAATAGTGTACGGGCCTGCGTGGGCCCTACGTCTTTTTTCTTTTCCGACGGTCCCGTATCAGCCTCTAAAGCTCGGGATCTGCGATCCACACTGCCGCGCGTGCACTACCTGCCCGTACACATCGGCGGGTACGGACGGCCCCTTGCGGGTGCAATGCTGACCGTAAGCCTTCTCAAGCTCTCCGGCGATCTCATCAGGCGTCATGCGCTCGATGTGCCTACGCTCCAGCGCGTAGACAAGCGCGCCGTCCTTGAACAGGGCGACGGACGGCGACGATGGCGTAACCTCCGGCATGCGCTCTCGCGCGCGTTGGGTCGCCTCCATATCGACCCCCGCAAAAACCGTGGTCAAGTGATCCGGGATGACAGCGGCCTGCAGCGCCTGGGTGACCCCGGGTCGGGCGCCTCCGGCCGCACAGCCGCAGATGGAGTTTACGACAATAAGCGTGGTTCCAGGCTTGCCAAGAGCCTCATCAACATCGGCAGCGGCCTTGAGCGGTGTGACGCCACATTGCGCCAGCTCCTCCCACATCGGCCGCACTGCTTCCGGATCATACAATGGCTGCATACGAAACTCCCTCCATTTTGGTTTCTGCACTCTCTCGGGCGCTCAGGCTAAAACAGCGTCGAACCCGCCGCCATCACAAGAACCTATTAAGTATGACCCTTCGGTCACCGTTAAGTCCAGAACATCCACTCGTACCGGGTGGGGGTCCGGAAGATCTCCTTTAGCTCCTACGGGCTTGCGCACTCAAGCCCTTTGCTTCCGTATTAGTCATCTCAAGCACCTGCTCCACTGCATGCCCGAACGCGTCGCTGGAGTATTGATCGATCCACCTCTGATAATCCCGCTGCGTTGAGCCGTCCTTCTGGAGCTCTTTGCCGACTTCCCAGTAGATCCAATGACATGGCAGCACGGCCACAACACTGTGGACGAAAGACTTCTCTTGCCCTATGACCCGTCGAGGCCGTCCCAGCTGCCCTTCATCTCTCCGCCGGTTGGCTCACACTTGTGGGGGAACTTCAGGCTGCAGTCGCTGAGCGGTTTACGCAGCGCAGGGTCCATCAGCTCATGGATGTCAAGCCGCATGGCCTCCCTTGAGTAGGCCGCCAGGTCGAGGATTCCTGTGTCCATCCGGATCGCGTCCTCGGGGCATACCTCGACACAGTACCCGCAATAGACGCAGACCCCCAGGTCGATGTCGAAGCGAACCGGGTACTTCTCGACGTTGGGGTCGGGATGCTCCCCGGGCACGATGGTAATGCACTTGGCCGGGCAGACCGTCTCGCAGAGCATGCACCCCACGCAACGGGGGGTGCCATCCTCGCGCAAGGTCAGCCGGTGGCGGCTGCGGAACCTCGACATGAAGGGCCTGAGCTCCTCGGGATACTGGATGGTGACCGAGGCGCGAAGGTGCTTGAAACGGCCCAAGAGATGGGCCGTGTGGAGAAAGAGGTTTCGGAAGAAGTGCGCGGAGGTGATCTTGAGACCGCAAATGATCTGGGGGAGGTAGGTCTTCTCCCAGAAAGTCAGCTCCGGTCTGCGGACAACTTTTACGGCCATTACAGCGTCTCCCCGAGAAAGATCAGCACCACGGCCGTCACCACGACGTTGACGACCGAACTCGGGAACAGCCCCTTCCAGCCCAGTTTCATGAGCTGGTCATAGCGGAGGCCACGGGCTGGGCTAGGATGCCCCAGAAAGGGATCGAGCCGCCAATCATCTGCCCCGCACCACCTCAGCCAAATCCATGGTTCCGTAGACCATGATCACGGCGATGTTGGCGACACCCAGAGCGATTTCATAGGAGATCATCTGCGCTTAGCTTGCCGCTCGGAACTTGTCGGCCTGGAACTCACTAGCATCGACGTAGTTCGCGTTGATTTCAATGAAGCCCTGCCACTTCTCGGGCAGGTCATCTTCCTCAAAGATCGCCGCTACGGGACAGACTGGCACGCAGGCGCCACAGTCAATGCACTCCGTGGGGTCGATGTAGAGTTGCTGGACATCATCGAAACCTGGGCGGCCGTCATCATAGCTCTCGCCCTGTTTCGGATGAATACAATCCACAGGGCAAGCGTCTACACAGGCCGAGTCTTTGATACCGATGCAAGGTTCGGCGATAATATATGCCATTTTCTGAGCTCCGTCCTCCGATTGAATACCGTTCTCTCCAAAGAGAGAGTGCACCAAGACAAGGAGCCCATCGACTTAGCAGAAGGCCTTGGGGGCACCGAGCACTCGAGTCTGATCCTGTCATTCTTTAGTACCGATCGCTGGCCCAGAAAGCCCAGTTCCGAAGAGCAGGTACACGGTATTGCTTACCTTGGAATTTCCGGTCGATAGCGCGGTGGGCTTGCGGCCTCGTCCCAGATTCCCGCTACAGGCTCTGGATACGTCGCAACCGATCCATCCACCCTCTCGCTCGCGCCACATCTTCTTGTAGCAGGTTCAGGAGAATTTAATCAACATCTTGATTGCAAAACTTTACTATACTGATTTAGAGGCGACTGCGTGAGCGAACGCACCAAGGTCTCCAGGGCTGAACCCGACAAACAGGCGAGCCATTTCCTGCAAGGACGATCCGCCACGGACACCGTCCTTATTAGCACGAGCTGAGTAGCAGAACCTAAGCGATGGTTGACGACATGAACACGTTGGAATCTCGTGAGGAGTCGACCAGGAAGGCCATTCTGCATTTCCTGAAAAGACGGGGCGAGGCCGATGCGAAAACGGTGGCCAAGTTCTGTGGCCTCACGACCATGGCAGTTGGGCGGCATTTGTTAAAGCTCAAGGCCGACGGTTTGATCCAGACCCGATCGGAGCGGCGCTCCAGGGGTAGGCCGGCGGCCGTGCACTCGCTCACTGACGATGGAGATGGCCAATTCCCGAGAGACTATGCAGGTTTAGCCATCGATGTGCTGTCGAGCTTGGTTCAGCTCGACGGCCAGGAGAAGGTCAGGCAGGTTTTTCGGAAGCGGCGCGCCACCATGCAGGCTCGCTACCGATCACGCACAAAAGGGAAAAAATTCGAAGAGCGGGTGCACGAGGTGGCGGACGTGCTAACCGAATGCGGTTACATGGCCGAGGTCGAGTCGTTGGGTCACGGGGAGTTGTTGCTAACGTTGTGCAACTGTGCCATTCGTGATGTGGCCAAGCGTTTTCCGGAAATCTGTGATGAGGAATTGTGCCTGATCCGCAGCTTGGCAGACGGTAAGGTGACACGAGTTTCGCATCTGCTGGCCGGAGATCGCCATTGTTCTTATCGGATCCGTGCCAAAGGTCTTGTCAAGAGCAACTCGGGGCGCCAAGCCGAGGCAGGATGAGATGACGTTTGATAAGTGGCACGATGATTTTTCTCGGTTTGCGGAGGACTTGTATCCCGGCCGCTATCCACGGGACTACGTGAAGCTCCTGGCTGAAATGGGAGAGGAAGTGCGGAGCCTGGCGCGACAGAAAAACTCTACCATCGTTGCGCACAACTACCAGTATCCGGAGCTGCAGGAGGTAGCCGAGATGGTGGGCGACTCACTCGGCCTGAGCGAATACGTCGCGAAACGCAAAGCCCCTCGCGTAGATTTCTGCGGCGTGCTGTTTATGGGTGAAACCGCTAAGACGATCCTGGGAGACTCCTCGCGGGTCTACATGCCGGATCGGGCAGGATGTTCTCTGGTAGCTTCGATCGATCACCGCCGAATCGACAACTGGGTTGCCCATAACCCCGACGGCGTGATCGTTTCGTACATCAACACTGATGCCCAGACCAAGGCCCGAAGTCATTACATCTGCACTTCTCGGAATGCAGCTCAGGTGCTTGAACACGCGGCCCAGTGCCACCCGGGTCGGCGCATTCTGTTCTTGCCCGACAAGTACTTGGGCGCAGTGGCGCTGTCCCAAACGGGCGTGGACCGCAGTCTGGTCGACCTGTACGACGGAGCCTGCCACGTACACGCCAAGATCGGCGAGACGGCCTTGGAAGAGGCGTTTGATGCTCACCCTGACGCCGAGCTGCTGATTCACCCCGAATGTGGCTGTGCGTCCTCGTGTCTGTCCAAGACGTTGAGCGGCGCCCTCCCGTACAAGAAGGCCTACTTTCTGTCAACCGAACAGATGCTGTGGCATGCCGGAAATTCCCGATGCAGCGAGTTCATCGTGGGCACTGAGAAGGGGATGCTTTACCGCTTGCGCAAACTGCTTCCTGCGAAAACGTTTTATCCCGTATCAGAGTCGGCGATTTGCGAATACATGAAGATGAACACCATGGAAAAGCTGCTGGATTCGCTCCGAAACGACCGGGTGGAGATCGAAGTTGATTCTGAAATTCAAATGCGGGCCCGGACGGCTATTCAGCAGATGCTAGCCATTCACTAGCCGGTCTTTGCTGCGTAGGAAAGCCGACTCGTGAGTAACATTCAAGAGGAGAAAGAAGATGGGAACCTTCGTGAAAGTCGCCCAGCAGGGAGAAATTGCGGAAAACTCGGGTAAGCTTGTCGAAGTCGAGGGCCGTGAAATCGCTCTGATTCGATCGGGCGATGAGTACTATGCTCTAGACAACACCTGCACACATCGGGGTGGCCCTTTGGCTGAAGGGTTCGTTGAAGGTGGCGAGGTGAAGTGCCCGTGGCACGGAGCCCACTTCGATCTCAAGACCGGACAACCAACCCGGCCGCCGGCAGCGCGGGACGTTTCTACTTATGCAGTATGAGTGCAGGGGAACGATATTGAGATCGAAGTGCAACCTGTCTAGCCACGCTAGCGACAATGGACAGGTTGCCCCTGCGATCGAATTTTGGCGAAGCAGCGGAGGAAAGAATGGAGATCAAACGCATCTCACCCGAAGAGGTCAAAGAGCTCCTGGAATCTGACGAAGGTTACATCTACCTGGACGTGCGAACGGTCCCTGAATTTGACGCTGGTCACGTGCCCGGCGCGAAGAACGTTCCTGTCACCTGAATTATGCACTGCGGGTACACCTGAGGAGGGCTGTGCCGCGAGGGACCATTGGGCGACCCCCGAAAACATGGGGTAATAAGGTAGGCTGGCAAAGATTTCAGCTTCGCCAGCCAACCCCAAGGAGGTCACCCAAATGGTTACCAAGCGAAAACAGCATAGCTCCAAAAACCCCGCCAAACAAGGCCGCGGCGCGACGGCTCCGCAGCCCAATAAAATCGGGGCTTCCACGCCCTATCACTTCCGCGGCAAGAATCTGACTCCCTACGGCGGCCTGCTGCCGGTCGCCACCCTGCTCGAAAAACTCGGCTTCCAAGAGCTGCTGGAACAAACCCTCAGCGTCAAACGAATCACCCGTGTGATGAGCCTCTACCAGTTTGTGCTGGCCCTCGTGCTGGGCCTCTATGTCGGCTTTGCACGGCTCAACCAACTCCGCTTCATCGCGCGCGACCCCATCCTGACCGGCATCTTGCAAGTGACGCGGCTGCCGCCGCAATCCACGCTGTGGCGCTTTCTGGCCTCGCTGCATCTCAACGTGGCGCGGCAGATCCTGTCGATGCAGCGCCAACTGCGCGAACGAGCCTGGGCGGCGGCCAACGTGCGGTTGACCACGGTGACGCTGGACACCGACACCACCGTGCACACCCTCTACGGCCAGCAGATGGGCGGGCGCAAGAGCTACAACCCCAAGAACAAGGGCAAGCGCAGCTACCAGCCGATACTGACCTTCCTGGCCGAGACGCGCGAATACCTGATGGGCGGGTTGCACAATGGCGACCGGCCCACGGGCAAAGAGATCGCGGCGCACCTCGAAAGTGCTTTCCAGGCTTTGCCGGCCAGTGTGAAGCGGATCTTGGCGCGGGCCGATTCCGGCTTTTATTGCTGGGAAGCGGTGGCAGCCTACGAACAAGCGCATTGTCAGTTCGTCATCGTGGCGCGCAAGACTAGGCGACTGGTCGAGCAGTTGCAGCAAGCGGAATGGAAGCCCTCGCCCCACAGCGACGCTGCGGCGGAGTGCGAATTCCTCTACCAGCCGCAAGGCTGGGGCAGGGCCTGCCGCTTTGTCGCGCTGCGTTATGAAAAGGAGCCGGAAACCGACGAGGTCGAGCAATATCAGTTGTTTGCAACCAGCGCTTACACCTACCGCGTGTTCGTCACCAACCTCACCGAGCCGATCGCGGCGGTGGCGTGGTTTTACAACCAGCGGGCTGGGGCGGAGAACCTCATCAAAGAAGCCAACAACGACGCCGGGCTGGCGGCCCATCCTTCGCGCCGCTTTGACATGAACCGCAATCACTTTCAGTTGGTCATGCTGGCCTACAACCTCAACTGCTGGCTGCTGCTGTTCCAGCGCGAAGCCGACGCCACCCCGGAGAAGCTGCGCCACACCACCCTGGCGACGGCGCGGCTGCGTTTTCTGTTCGTGGCGGCCAAGATCTGGCGGCATGCCGGCAGAACGGGCATCAGCTACAGCGATCAGTACCAGGAGCAGGGCCTGTTCGAGCGGCTGATGCGGCGGCTGCGGGCGATGGCGCCGCCGGGATCGAGCTGCGCGCCGGTGGTGGAGGGTGCGCTGCGTTGAGGGGCGCTGCGCATAGAATTTTATGCACGGGCCGCAAGCTACTGGGAACATGCCGTTTGCGAGCCCGCTTTTGCCCGCCCGGAATTGGGAGGCGGCTCAAACCGGGAAGGAAACAGCAGAAAAGACGACTTGCTAAATCACTGAGTTGACACGACTGCCGCTACCGCCACAACTCCATCGGCGATGGCTACGCCGAACCTGTGCATAATTCAGGTGTCATGGGCCGTGATCCGTATGGCCGCATGCAGTTCAATTCGCAGTTTGTCGAAATCGTCGAGGCCAACTTCGGAAAGGACGCCAAGTGCATCACAGGCTGTGAGAAAGGGGGTCGCTCGATGAAGGCGGCCGAGGTCCTGCTGAGTGCCGGCTTCACTAACGTCGTCGATATGCGCGGCGGATACGGTGGCGAGACGGACATGATGGGACAGATGATCTACCCGGGTTGGGTGCCCCGCGGACTTCCCACGGCAACGGAGAGCGATCCCAAAGAGTGCTACGAAAACTTGGCGCAGAAGACGGACTGAGCGAATTCAGGGTACCCTAGATTGCGATTTCCAATCTCTCGTGGCGAGAGTGTCCATCCCGTCAGCCTTGTTGCGGAGTCACTTCTTAGGACCCAGCGCCACAACAGAGTCTATTGAACTCTTGTGTCCTGCTTTTGCTTTTCGTTTCTCTTTTAAGCTTAGCAGCGCCTTTTTCCTCTTCTCTTTCTTGGTTTTGTCTTTTCTGCCTTTGTCACCCATATCGTTCTCCTTGGTAAGCAATCCGCTGGCGGGCGTGATTTCCGCCCGTTCGGCGACCGTTTGCGGAGGCACTGACGGCTGATTGGTGGATGGGAAATTATTTCTCGACAGCTATCAGACGGCGGCGCACCCTTTCATGGATTATTCTAGCGTGGGCGGCTGGCAAACTTTGGGCGGTGGGTGGGTTGGTTTGGTCATCGTGTGGTAAGATCTGAATGCCGATCATTGACCAGCGCCGTCAGGCGCTGGGGCGGGCGTCGGGCTTGAGATGGCCTGGCGCCCGCTTTGTTATTTTGGGACTGCGGATTGTGCCGAGGTCACTGGGTGTTGGAAAATCTAGCTGGGATGGATAAACCTTTTATCAAAGTCGGCAAGCACATCATCAGCGTTGAAGCGATCTCTGACGTCGAGGAAGAGTCCGATGGACGCGTGACCGTGAGGCTTCGTGGAACGTACAGAATGATATTGCTGGGTCCAGAAGATGGCTGGGCGTTTCTGGAAGAGTTGGGCCGATGGTCGCGGGACGCCAAGAATCCACCGAAGCCGGGAATGGGGCCTTCATGAAGCGGATAGCGATGTGGGTCGTGGTACAATCCCTGGGTTATCGCAGATGTATTGCAGTTGTTGATTGAGGAACGTGATCGTTTGAACGAGGCTATTGCTGCTTTGGGTGGACCTCGGCGGCGAGGACGACCACGGGCCGATGCAGAGAAGAAAGCGAACAACCCTGGCGCTGCTCCGAAGAAGGTCGGCAAGAAGATGTCTCCGGCTCAGCGGCAAGCAGTATCGGATCGCATGAAGAAATACTGGGCGAAGAGAAAAGCTAACTCTGTTGGTGTTCCAAAGAAGGCCGGCGAGAAGAAGCACGAGGGAATGTCGGCTGAAGCTCGGAAGAGACGGTCCGAGGGGATGAAGAAGTGGTGGGCTGCCCACCGCAAGGCGAACAAGAAGGAGTGACGGGACTTCTGGTCCGTCTGCTCGCTCACCTGCCTTTGGGCGTTTCCCATTTTGAGTCGGTTGCTTTAGATCGGCGGGTTGCGCCTGCCTTATGGCTCTTCTCGGGCGACGGGAGGAGGTCGTTCGGCCTTGCCTTCTGGCACCCTTTGCGGAGAGCGAGCTCGGGGAGTCGGCTTGTTCTGATAAGAAGGCGGCCGCCCTGGGGCGGTCGCGGGTTCCTGCCTTTTGGCGCGTGGTACGTGTCGGTCGGTTGTTTTGGGCTACTTCCACTCCCAGACTTTGATGACGGCGTTTCCCTCGGCATCCACGTGGTACTCGTGGACCCCAACCGCGCCGTTCAGACTTGCGAACTTCTCCGAGCTGGTATGGAAGTAGATCGCCCCTCGATAGTTGATGGACCCGTCCGGACCGGCGGACTTCGCAGCGCCACTTCCAGTCAGGTGGATGACGTCGCCATCCTTCGTGGTCATGAATCCCGTTCCTTCACCGTAGATCGTGCCGTCCGAACGCGTTATCGACGAGTACGTCCAGAGACTCGTCTCAGAGACTCCGTGGATCTGGCCCTTCGCCTGGAAGCTAATCTCCACTTTTACTTCGCCTCCCTCGGAAGACAGCACTCGCAGCCCGGTGGTCGCCCCTTTCTCTTCGTACAAAAGATCTCCTAACATGGCCTCATGCCTCCTTTGTTGGTGGTGCCCCAGTATACGCCTGTGGGGTGTGAGGATGCAATGGGAAAGGCCGCCCTTGGGGCGGTTGTGGGGTCTCTGCCTGTGCTGTTGTCAGCTTGACTGCTCGATTCCTTGTATGGCCTGGTCGGTCTCGAAGGTTGCGCGCAGAATTTGGGTCCGGCGTCTCGGATTTGGCTGGCAAGATTTGTGGTCTGGAGAGTGCAGGATTGGAGACCTGAGGGCCTCGGTTTTTCGTGAGGGGTGGGGCTCGGAAAGTGTGTGGTTGGAGGGCTACTTGCGTTTGTGCACGTTCGATTTTGGTCCGTTGCTTTTTCACCTGCCTTTTGGCGGCGGTTGTCGGCCTTGCTCAGGGAGCACCGTTGCGGATTCGGGGCTCGACGTTACCCATGCGGGCGTTTCGATAGGTCGAGGAACAAAACGCGTGGGCGCACTGGATTGGGAACCGTCTTGTGACGAGGGTCATGTCGTGTTTTCGGCCGGTCTTGCGCATAGAGGGGTAGCAGGAGAATAAATCAATGCCCGCCTTTTGGCGTTGGCTGCAACCGAGGCTGATGGCGGAGCGTCCAATCGGGAAAGGAACAAATCGGGTGCCAGTCCGTAGATGTAGCTAATGATTGTGCTGGTAACCCCTTGAAAGGAATCTGAATCATGTTCAAGACTGCCGTACAGGAAGAACGAACTGGCACGCCCTGGGGATTTTTGGGCGGCCTCATGAGCTTTGTAGCGCTCCTGGTGACTGGATATTTTCTGACCGCGGGGTGAGGGTCGTAGCCGCTTTTCCGACGAGCGTCGCAGGGTAGCGTACGCGGCGCGCCTCCCTTCTGGGGTGTGTGGAGACGGAGGTCCGGTGGCTAGCCTTCCCGGAAAAAACCCCTGGGTGGTTAGCTGCCGCGGGCGATTTGATCGAGCGCGCTATGGCGATTCGCAGTTCCTAAAGATTGCGACACCTCTGCTGTTAGGCGGGCGGCTAGTTCGCTAACCGGATGATGATGCACGTGACCTTTCCGTTACCCAGATTGAACCTCGTCGACTTCGTTGACTTCCTCCAGCAGCGCCCGCGCCTCCGCTCGCTGCTCGGCCGTCCCCAGCAGAACGAGCACGTCCCCTGGTTCTATCACCGAGTCCGGCCCGGGGTTCGGCGTCACTATTTCGCCCCGCAGGACCGCTACTGCCGACGCGCCGGTGTTCTTGCGGATGCCAACTTCTCCGATCGTCGAGCCGGTAACTGTCGCCGCGTCGGGAATCGTCACCCAATCCAGCTCTAGGGCGTCGCCCGCGGTGCGCAGATGCGTCAGCAGCTCTCTGTATCGGCGGGACAGCGGACCTTGCCGCAACGGCTGATAGAGATCTCCACGGACAACTTCACTGAAGCGCTCAATCTCGTGCGTTGGAACCGAATAGTGCAGCAGCACCTGGCGGGCCAGTTCCAGGCCGGCTTCAAACTGGGGCTGCACGGCCTCGTAAACTCCCAGCTCATTCAGCTCACTGAGGTGCTCATGGTAGAGCGCCCGAGCGACGACATGAAGGGAGGAATTCAGATGCCGGGCCTGCTCGACGGTCAGCCGTGTGCCCACTGCGTCGGGCAAGGCCACCAGCAGCAGCCTCGCCTTCTGCACGCCCGCCGCCTCCAGTACCTTCTCTCCTGAAGAGTCCCCCCAGACGACCGGGAGCCCTTGCCGCCGGGCGGTCTCTGCTCTCTCATGATTCAGCTCGATCACCACAAACGGCAGGCCGACCTGCCGCATGACTTCCACTGCCGCCCGCCCCGAGCGCCCCAGTCCGGCGACAACGACATGCCCTTCCAGACCTTCCGAGGGGACATGGGCTACGCTCGCGGGCCGTTCGACGGGCCGATAACGTCTCCACACACCATGCAGGGGCTCAGCAAGACGAGCCAGACCGGGCGAAAGGACCATCGTCGCCAAGGTCACCGTCAAGGCCAGTGCATACTCTTCCTCAGTGAGGTTGCCCCCCTTTTGCCCGGCGCGAGCCAGTACAAAAGCGAACTCACCGACTTGCGACAACCCCAGCCCCACTGCCCAGGGCACCATCTCCGAATAGCCAAAGGCACGAACCACCAACCCGATCAGGGAAGCCTTGAAGAACAAGACCAGCCCCATCGTAACGGCCACCTGCGTAAAGTGAGTCCCGAGAAGAGCGAGGTCGAGCAGCATCCCGGCCGACACAAAGAAGAGCAGCCCGAAGATGTCCCGCAGGGGCACGATGTCGCTCAGAGCTTGATGACTGAACTCCGATTCGCTCAGCACCATGCCTGCCACGAACGCACCTAGCGCGAACGAAAGCCCTAAAAGATAAGTTCCATAGCCGACCCCGACGCCCAGGGCGACGATCGTCACCAGGAAAAGCTCCCGGGAATTCAAACCGGCGACTTTTCTAAGAAGCGCCGGAATGAGCCTTGTCCCAAGAAAAACCATCGCACCTAAAAACAGCGCACCTTGGAACACCGCTTGTGCGAGCGCGGGCAGAGCGTTTTGCAGGTCCCCAAGCTTGGGCAAGAGAATGAGCAGCGGTCCCACCGCCAGATCTTGAACCACCAGGGTCCCGATCATCACGCGGCTGCTCAGCCTGCGCGTGGCCCCCTGCCCCGTCAGAATCTTGATCACGACCATCGTGCTCGAAAGCGAAAACATGGCTCCCAGCCAAAGCGCGGGCTCGTGGCCCCAGCCAAGCACTGTGCGGCCGAGGCCATATCCGAAAGCTGCAGTCAGCAGAATTTGAATCGGCCCGCCGATGACCGCCACGCGCCGCACCGGCCGCAGGTCGCGAAAAGAAATTTCCAGGCCGAGCGCAAAGAGCAACAGGGCCACCCCGATTTCCGCCAACAGCTCGATGTCGTCGATCTCGACGACCGTGGGGCCGGCGGTATGAGGTCCCACCATCACCCCGGCCAGGATGTAGCCGACCAGCAGCGGTTGCCCAAGGCGCTGTGCCAGGAGCCCTCCCAGCAGTGCGGCGACCACAATGAGAACAATGTCAGCGGCTATACCCACAAGCAACGATTGTCCCATGCCCCAGCAAACTGGGTTGCAAGAACCGGTGAATCGGCGGGAGGTGGCACCGGCACTTTCGCGCCGTTAGGCGAACAGCATCTGGGTCGAGGGATTCCAGCGTGAAGGCGCGCCTTCCAAAGCAGTGAAAACCCAGACTGGCACTTCACCATGCGCGCCATTAGGACACACAAACTGCGCCAAGGCCCGATTCCCCTGGGGAATCCACTAGGCGGGGTACTTACCAGAGATGTAGTCCTCAAGCTGATGGATCGCGAGGTCCTGGGCCGTGATGATCCAGTGGACGACGTCGCCAATCGACACGACTCCGACAACCTTCCCCTCCTCCACGACCGGCAGATGGCGGCAGCGCTTGTGTGTCATGCGTTCCATGCACTCATCTACCGTTGTCTTCAGGTTCACCGTGACGGGGGGGCCGGACATGATCTCAAGGACCTTCATTTCCTTTGAGGAACGCCCGGCGAGGATCACCTTGCGCGCGTAGTCACGTTCGGAAATGATCCCAACAAGATCGGTCCTGTCCATGACGACAAGAGCTCCAATACTGTTAGCAGCCATCTTCTCTAGAGTCTGGTAGACCGTCACTTCTTTCTACGCAATCTCTCTGGAGCGCAAGCTGGAACATCCCACTCTCGGTGTCGATTGTCGAGAGAGCTCACCGGGGGCTTTTCAACTAAGTTACCTACGAGACTTCATCGTGGGGTACGATTCGGTGCCGCCGGGCATCACTTGGCTAGATCTCCAGCAAGGTCCCGACCACGCCACTAACGTTTGCGCATATCCGACAACCGAAAGGTTGCCTCTAATCGGGGACGTGGCTTGTTCACGAATGCCCTCGAAGGCATCTATGCGTGGCTGGATGTGCGAAGTCGGAGTGAGAAGCCTAGAGAAGGCACGCAAACGGCGGCCACGCAAGTTCCTAGCCCTTCACTGACATCATTTTGGACTTTTGTCCTGGCTTCGCGCCTGATAGGTTCGAAAGCCTTGTCGTCCGTCAGCTAGTCATTACCGGCATTGCACCGGATTACAATCGGCTGGGCTGCTAATCGCGTGACCGCCCCGAGCAAACAGGTGGTTCTTCTATAGTAACCTCCTTTCTGTAACCTGAATTATGCACAGATTCGCTTTGCGAGTGCGGCTGCGTTCGTAGCGGCTTGACGGCCGTCGTAAGGTGGGAGCTCGGCAACTGGTCTTTTGGCTTCTCCGTCCCCGGTTTCCCCTCCCGCCCAGAATCCGCGTCGGCAAAACCCCGCTCCGAAGTGGCGTGTTTCCAGTACGTTGCGGCCAGTGCATAAAATTTTATGCATAGCGCATAGCCAGGCTCTCAGATCAACGCCCTCTCGACTACCGGCGGCAAGCCGCCGTAGGGAGTCGGCTTCCTGCCGCGGAAGTTGTCAAGGCGTGGATGCCCCGATTTTATTGGGCTGCGAGACCGTCACGGCTGGGCCTTGTTTGACGGCCCTTTGGGAGCTATGCTGTTTTCGCTTGGTAACCATTTGGGTGACCTCCTTTGGGTTGGCTGGTGAAGCTGGAATCTTTGCCAGCCTACCTTTTTACCCCATGTTTTCGGGCGTTCCCCAATGGTCCCTTGCGGCTCAGCCCTCCTCAGGTGCACCCCGCAATGCATAATTCAGGTGTAAAACGATAGCCCGTCAAGGGCAGTTTACATTCCATCTGACAATCAATTATACGGTATCAGTGAGTCATTTAAAAATAGAAAATCCTCCATTGATCCATAGATTTTTCCGATGTACCATTGAAGCGGTACAATTCGGCTCGGAAGGCACGTCAATCCTAGCGAAGCGCACAGGGGAGTCGGGACCCTTGGCCGGGCGGCGTCACTCTCCCCGAAAGCCTAAGCGACAACCCGCTCGAAGTCGTCCTCGTCGAACTCAAAGGGTGACTGCCAAAGGCAAGGAACGCCTGGACGCGACAAGCAGGTAGAGAAGAGAAGATAGGCCCAGCCGCCAGGCCGGAGTCGGTTTATTTTGCCGCACCGGCTGCAATCGAAAGGCAGGTTCAGCAGCAGTACAGCGTAGGATTAAATCGGTCGCCTCGAGTCCGTGCAAGAGCGATTCTACGCAATCTCCCTGGAGCGCAAGCTGGAACACTCCCGGAGGGGCCCTGTCATTCCGTCTTCTCGACCAGCACCCAAACATCGTGCCTCACTCTCGTCCTTGTAGCATACGTCTTTTGCAAGACTGCTTCGTAGTCGTCCATCCCCTGAACTTCCGCAAAGAGTTCCGGGTATCGTGAGTTCTCCAAAGAGGCGAAATCCGGAAACTCGGTCAGAATCACGAAGTCGTAATCAACCGTCCCCCCCGGCAAGTGGACCCCATAAAGACCCCAAGAATGGATGAGCCCCCGGTTGACTCGCTCTTGATGCACAGGTTTCCACACGTCACGTTCCAACGCTCGATATTCCACCGCCATTCCGGGTTTCACCTTTATGTATTGGGCCTGGAGGTACTGTTTTGGCCCACCAGTAGACTGGGTCGAAGCCGTCGGAACCAGCGTTCCAGCTAAGAATGAAAATACAAGAGCGATCGCGAATCCTAAACTTCTCAACATCGTTCGTCACCTCTCCTTTCGTGTTCTCTCGGCCATGCCCGGCAGTGTCCGTGAGGAGTAAAGTATACCACTCAGTCGGCCTGATTTCGCTCTCAATTTAGAAGAGCTTGTGCGGTAGTCCAGAGGTTCCGCTGCTGGTCGCCTCCTTACCTATAAAGAAACATCGCATGTCGTACCGCTAGCTACTGCCCGTTCGATTTGGTGTCGAGGTCCGGGTGCAGCAGGGCGTCGATTTCAGGTTTTGACAGGTTCTCGACCGTCACCAAATGAGATGGTGATTGAATGACTTTATCAGGGGTTTCGCCGTTCAATCTGGCCACAATCGTCCTGACGGCCGTACTGCCAATACCGAACGGATCTTGGATCACTAAAGAGTCGATCACGCCGGCCTTGAGCTCCGCTTCAAGTTCATCCGAAAAATCGAACCCCACCAGCTTGACTGTGTCGCCAATCCCTTCTTCCTTTAGGGCGGTGGCCGCTCCTAACGTCGACGGCTCCGTCGAGGCGAATACTCCGTTTAGATCCGCATGTTCGGCCAACATTTCCAGCGTGACCTCGATGGCCGTTTGCAGCTGCGCGTGGCAGAACCTTTCAGCAACTATTTCGACACCGGGAAACTCCTCTAGCGCGTCCTCGAACCCCCGCTCGCGCTGCGTCGTCGAAGCACTTCCATACACCCACCTCACCATCGCGACCTTGCCCGTCCCGTCGAGCGCCTCCCCCATTCTCTTCCCTGCTGTTATCCCGGCGGTGTAGTTATTGGTGGCAACGAAAGAGACGAAGTGATCGCTCTGCAAAGCAGAGTCAAATATGGTGACGGGGACGCCCGCCTCAAATGCCTTCTCGACAACGCCCACAAGCCGAACCGCGTTCGTCGGCGCTACGATGAGACCGTCTACTCCGCTGGCGAGCATCCGTTCCACGATTTCAATCTGCGTGGAGTAGTCAGTTTCTTCCGCAGCGCCGTCCCAGTCGATCTCAACATCGGCTTCGCTCGCCGCAGCAAGTGTGCCGGCGTGAACGATCTGCCAAAACACGAGATCTACTGACTTCGGCACGACACCGATTCGGGTGGGTTTGTTGCATGCGGTTCCAATCGCAATAGCCAACAAGATCAAGCCAAGAAGACTGCGTCGCATAAGCATTCGTTTATTCCTCTTGTTACTCTTCGACGACCAGGTTGCTGAACGTGGCAGATTTAAACTCCGTAATAGCCGAAGAACCAGACTAACGCCGCGCCGATGACAGAACATGCGACCACCGCGCCCAGGATTACATAGGCTTTCTTGTGCTCAGGCGTACTCTGGTGCTCCACCTGATCAAACATGGTTTTCTCCTCTTCCAAGTGTCTGCCAGGACGAAGTGATTTGTTGGCCGGCGGCCAACCTCAATCTTGGATCCCTCTCGTAAACGTACGGATAGCTCTGCTGCCCTATAGCGTCCCTAACCCCCCAAATGACCATTTTCTCATAGATTAACCACGCTAAGTTGGCGACATGTCCTTCGTGCTTTGACATGATGTACTTCAATGTTTCCTCTGTATCGTTGTCACATAGCTCGCATGCAAGCACGATGTGCCGGGATAGAGCTATGATAATGCATTGTTCAGCGGTTAGGTCGCCCTGTAGCATTGCCCTTAATGACTGCACCCCGGCGGCCCCCTCTGGCTCAATATAAGCGGCTTCATGGCGCAAAGATCGCGCGGAGATCCGGACGCCCCCCAACAGAGTCAGCCTCTCCCCGAGAAGGTCTGCATTCCTGAAGACTTCAGAAGCCAGCTCCTCGAACAGTGAGCGCAGGGCATGCCGCATTGGCCCGTCGACCACCGAGTGATGTTTCTTATATTGGTGGTAGAGTACATCCTCGCTTGCCAGATCAGCGTTCAGAGCTTCAGCGAGCTCTTTCATCCTGTGCTCCTCGGCCGACGTGCTTTGCCTAACGCAATCAGTTACTCTCCTCGGTAACCGCTTGAACCGCTCCAGGAACAGTGCCCGTGAATCAGTAGTTGGACTCGGTTCTTTCATCGGCAGGGCTCAAATTTCCGTTACTCATAACAATCTACAACACGTGCCACGTATTTAAAAATAGAAAATGTTGTACTGACCTATAGATTATTTAGATGTATCATCAGAGGTGTGAGATGGCTCAATTACCATCACCTGCTCTACTTCTGGGGGGGCTTCCGGGTTCTTAGTGGGTAAACACAGCTGGGCGGGTGCGGGAGATCGGGGGCTTTGCCCCTCCGACCCCAGGATTTATCGCTTTCGGGCCAGAATGGGCTCTTTGGCTTTGCCCGAGGCGAGGCCGGGGCGGGATTCCGCAGCCTGACCAAGGCGATCGACACGACCACGCCGGCAGGCCGGATGATGATGAGCACGGTGGGGGCCTTCGCCGAGTTCGAGCGCGCCATGCTTCGGGAACGCACCAAGGCCGGGCTGGACGCTGCCCGTCTGGAAGGACGAATCGGGGGACGCCGCCCAAAGCTCTCGGCCCAACAGCAGTCCGAGATTCGAAAGATGGTTTCCAGAAGCGATAAGACTGCCGCTGACGCTGCGCGGCTGTTAAAGGTTCATCCCGCTACCGTCTCGCGGCTACTGGCGCAGACAGGAGAAACGGCTTCGCTGAGCGTCACCCGCGCCAAATAGCGTGCAAACTTCTACGCCAGATAATTTGCAAAGTGACACCTTGACACCCCCTGCCCTGCTGCTACCATTGGTATAACATAAAGGACGTTATGTTACGCCAATTCAATCACTTACATAGCTAATCCCCTGACCAAGTGCCGTCAGACCAACCGCCCCACGTGGGGCGGTTTTTTGATTGGCTTCTACTCAGACCCGCGATTCCGCTCCATGAAAGAGTCGGCGCGCCCCAGGGGGTGTACAATCTCTGAGAGAGATCGAATTTCAAAACAGAACCGGCACCTTATGTTCAAAGCAAAGCAGGCCCGTCCGGATTTGCTCAGCGACCGGACGTTCACCACCAGCGAGGTCTCTCGGATTGCCCAGGTGAGCCTCCGCCAGCTGCAATGGTGGGACGAGCGCAAGATAGTCTCCCCCGGCCGCCAAGGCCACAAACGGGTGTACCTTCCCGCGGAAGTCCTCGAAGTTATTGTGATCGGTGAGCTTCGCCGGAAGGGATTTTCACTGCAGGGGATTCAGCGCGTCGCGAGTTTCCTCAAAGGCGAAGGGGGGCACCGCCTGAGCCAGGTCTTGAACGGGGACACGGAGCTGCATCTCCTCACCGACGGCAAATCCATCTACCTGGAGGATCGTCCAGGGCGAGTCATCGACCTGCTCAAGGATGCCAAACAGCCGATGTTTCTGGTCTGCGTTAGTGACCAGCTGAAACGGTTCGGTCCGCCGCCCAAAAAACCCATCCGCTCGGAAACTTTCGCGGCAACAGGGAAGGTTCGCGCCGGTTAACGGAATCAGTCTGTCCTCCTCGCGGCGGATCATCCCTTGTGGATATCCCCCCTTGACAGCCCTCTCCTGCCTGCTACCCTAAAAGGTACATAACGTCCTTTATGTCCCTTTAATCCAATCGCTTACGCGGACAGGCCGCGCTCGCCGAGCGTAGGATCGACACCGGGGCCGTTTGTAGCACCGTCCGCACCATTCAAAGCGGGCAGTATCGGCAGCCGAGTCTTTTCGAGAAGCTCCATCAGCTTCTTGCCGGGTTCCCTGGCCAAGTTGACTTGCACGCCCTCGGCCTGCTCGTCCAACCACCGAATGACATCGTCGGATGTCGCTTGTTCTCGTGGCTCCGGCTCTACAACGCGGATGTCCACCGTCTTGCGCTTCGGGTAGACGTAGTGCGCCAACTCCATGAACATCCGGGCGCGAAGCTCGACCGTGTGGCTCTCGCTCATGGCAATCTCTGCCATTCCACGGATGGGGTTGCAGCCAAGCTCGTCTAGAATCTGAGCCGCTTCCTGGGTTCGCTTGTTCGGCGTCCCTTGGGAGCGACCACCCGTCTTGTATCCGATTGGCATCTACTTGCTTCTACTTTAGACCAAGGCTTCCGCAGAACAGAACACCGACAGCGCGTGTGCACCTGCAGGCGACGTGAGCGCCTGGAGAAGGTTGCCGCCAACCCGAGCGCCTACCGCGAGCCCCTGCGGCTTGTGGGGTACCTCACGCGGTGAGCTTCAGCCGTTTCCGAGCCGTTCTGAGCCGTTCGCGTGCTCCCCGTAGGGGTTGACAGCCTGCGGCGGGGCGTGGGACGCTTGCTTCTTGCCCTTGGATAGCAGGGCGGAGCCACATCGGCTCTCAAAGGCAGCGTTCGCATCGTTCCCGCCTTGTTGGAAGGGGCAGGCATGCCAAGCCCCGACCGTCTGCCGGATTCCCTATCGATCGTGCCGGGCATTTTCATCTGCTACCGAAGAGACGACAGCGCCGGTTTCGCGGGACGCTTGTCCCGCGTCTCGCAAGGGGCGGAAACGACGCATAGAGGACCCGCTGGACTACGTACGGCTAGAAATAGAAACGGCTCTCAAAGGCAGCGTTCGCATCGTTCCCGCCTTGTTGGAAGGGGCAGGCATGCCAAGCCCCGACCGTCTGCCGGATTCCCTATCGACCGTCCCGCGTCTTCAAGCCGTGCAGATTACGCACGAACGTTTTGGGGAAGACGCCAACCGCTTAATTGCTGCCCTCGGACAGCTTGTTGAGATTCCGCAAGCGGAAACGCCAGCTCCCAGTCAAGGACTCGCCGAACCAGCACGCGCCGTCGAGCCTCAGGAACCCGCGCCTGAGGCACATACAGCGCCGGTCACTGAGATACAACAAACCGCAATTGTTGAACCCACTGTCCGCACCAACTCGAAGGACGGCTTGGAGTACGTCTGGATACCTCCGGGCACGTTCCAGATGGGAGCTGTTGAAGGGGATGACAAAGCCGAAGAAAATGAGAAGCCCCAGCATCGAGTGACTATGAGCAAAGGGTTCTGGCTCGGACGGACGCCGGTGGCAGTAGCGGCGTACAAGCGCTTCGTGAAGGAGACGCGAGCAGAGATGCCCGAGGCTCTCGGGAAGGGAGACCACCCCGTAGTTAACGTCTCTTGGGACAAAGCCGTCGCCTACTGCCAGTGGGCGGGTGGTCGCCTTCCGAGCGAAGCCGAGTGGGAGTACGCGGCACGAGGCAGGGAAAGCGGGCTCGTCTACCCCTGGGGCAATTCGATTGACGAGAAGAACGCCAACTACTACCCGAGCGATGGAACTTCTCCCGTGGGAAGCTATCCAGCCAATGGATTCGGGCTCGACGACATGGCGGGCAACGTCTGGGAGTGGTGCTCGGACTGGTACGACACAAATTACTATTCGCAGTCTCCCGACAAAAACCCGCAAGGACCTTCGAGTGGTACCGGGCGGGTTTTGCGCGGCGGGTCGTGGGTCGTCACTCCTGAGGACCTGCGTGCGTCGTACCGTCGCGGGGTCCGTCCTGATCTCAGTTACGTCAACATCGGTTTCCGTTGTGCCCGGGAAGTTTTTTTCCCTTGACCCTTTTTCCCTTTTCCCTTTACTGGGGCGAAGCCCCAGCCGATTTTTTTCACACTGGTAGGATGGACCATGCCACCGGCCCACGAGCGTGACCCTGCCGTTTTCGTGGGCAAAGCCTACGACATCCGCGAGCTTGCCGCCTCCGACTAGCTGGGTCCCACTTGCCCCGACGATTGCGAGCGCACTGCGGCATCCACTGGAGCGGCCTTGTCGGAAGGCTTGAAGGGAGCTAAGTGTACAGGACTCCTCTTATCTTCCACGAAATCCAACGAAAAGTAATAGAATTCGAGCAGCATGTCTTCGCGGCCACTGCTTCGAGTTGCTGCCATAGCGGCGACTGCTCTCGTATGCTTGCTGGCACAGACAGGGCGTGATGTTCCGGGGCTGATTCAGCAACTCAATAGCGACAACTCCGACGTTCGCCGCTCCGCCGCCGCCGCCCTGGGTCGCATCGGAACGGCCGCTGAGGAGACCGTCCCAGCTCTCATCTCTGCCTCCCAAGACGACATCAAGGACGTTCGCTTATCCGCCGTCCTCGCCCTGGCCAGCATTGGAGCCGACGCTAAAGACGCTGTCCCCGCTCTCATCGCTGCCCTCCAAGACAACCATCCAGCGGTTCGGCTCGGCGGCGCCTACGCCCTGGGTCGAATCGGTGTTGCCGCCAAAGAGGCTGTCCCCGGTCTCATCGAAGCTCTCCAGGACGACAACGAAGACGTTCGCCGCTCCGCCGCCTACGCCCTGGGTTACATCGGAGCCGACGCCAAAGACGCCGTGCCCGCTCTCAGCAACGCCCTCCAGGACGACAAAGTATACGTTCGCCGCTTCGCCGCCTACGCCCTGGGCAACATCGGGGTTGCCGCCGTCCCCGCGCTCATCAGCGCCCTCCAAGACGACAACGAATACGTTCGCCAAGTCGCCGCCTCCGTCCTAAGGGACATCGGACCCACCGCCAAAGACGCCGTCCCTGCTCTCATCAACGCCCTCCAAGACGACAACGAAGACGTTCGCCAAGTCGCCGCCTCCGCCCTAAGGGAAATCGGACCCACCGCCAAAGACGCCGTCCCTGCTCTCATCAACGCCCTCCAAGACGACAACGAATACGTTCGCCAAGTCGCCGCCTCCGCCCTGGGCGGCATCGGAGCCGACGCCAAAGACGCCGTCCCCGCTCTCATCGACGCCCTCCAGGACGACGACGAATATGTTCGCCGCGCCGCCGCCTTCGCCCTGGGCGAAATCGGAACCGACGCCAAAGACGCCGTCCCCGCTCTCATCTCTGCCCTCCAGGACGACGACGAAGACGTTCGCAGCTCCGCCGCCGACGCCCTGGCGCATATCCAAGGACAGCCAAGAAGACTCCCGGCGGGCTGACCAGGAACCCGGATGCACACGGCTCAATCCAAAAGCTCTCGCAACCTGTCCTTCAAGACAATCTCCCTAGGAAACCGCCCATCGCGCGAAAGCCAATCTTGAAACTGTTCCAGGCGAAACTCGTGGGTGATTTCAACCTGGGCTTTCACCTGAACGCGAAGAGTGGCGAGTTTGCTCGGCTGACATTCGTCCCAAAACACCGCAGCGCGAAAGGCCTTGAGAGCAATTGCCGCAGCTTCGTACTTTGAGCTTGCCGTGACTTCAACAGAGTGTTCTACGCCGTCGCCGTCGCGGTAGGAGACCACACAGGTGCGAAGCTCAGGCACATCGACAGATTATAGCGAACAAAAAGCGAAGACGGAAACTCCTCGCTCGTCGCTACGAAGCTGCGAGATGTGCGCGCAGCAAGGAGCGAAACAGCTTCCCGTGATTCGGGACCTTCAGGTGTAGCAGCTCTTCAACAATCACTCGCTTTCGCGCATCTGGCGGAGCGTCGAGTAATTCCAAATTGAACGACACCCGTCCGTTCGACGAGCAGCTCCCCCACTTTCGCCGCATCGGGCGGATGTGAACCTCTTTCGGTTCCACACCGATGCGCTTGGCCCAAGCCGATACCTCAGCTTTGAAATCGCCCTTCGGTATCGAGTGTTCCAGGGGAGTCCACTGCTCCAAAGCCGGGCTCGTCATTGCGACGCCTTTTTCAGCATGTCCATTAAATCCTGTGCAATATCCACAACGCCGTCCACATCCGCGTTAATCAATGCCTTGTAGAGTGATTTGCGAAGCTCCTGTTCGTGGCGGGCACTGGTGCGCCAATACGGATGGCTCTCAAAGGCTATGGCCGATTCCGCGGCTACCTGCTGAGCCTTCTCGACACCCGCTCGCTTGAGCAGCCAGTAGACCGCGAACGCTTCGGGCGAAAGCTCTGTCTCGTCGCGGCGCTGGCGGGCCTCTGCTAGTTCTGCTATGAGCCGCTCTAGCTCCTGTAACGACTCCTGAGTCGTCTTCTGGCGTTCCTCGAACGCCTGCGCGATTTACTCGGCTTTCTCTCCAATGCTGATGAGATAGGGTTCTTTGTCGGCGTTCTGCTGGACCATCTCGTGAAGCGCCTTCAACAAATTGAAAACCTTAACAGCGTCTGGCTTGTCCGAAGCGGCAATCTGCTCCAGGGTTTCGGCAGTCAGCTTGTGGACTTTCTCCGGCGCTTGAATCTCGCCCGAGCGCGTGTGCTCCTGGACGAGCTGGGCGGTCTTGCGAAGAAAGCTCTTGTCTACGAGCACGCCGCGGTCGTAGTTCGTGCGGCACACCTCATACATTTGGGTGAGCTGCGAGTAGTCGTCCATGAACGGACGCAGGAAGGCGTCGGGCGAGAGAATCTCGTAGACTTCCTGCAGCTCGCGGTAGAACGTGTAAAACTCTTCGCGCACCTCCTTGTCGCGGAAGTGCTCAAGGACGGCCTCAACCTCCTTGTCGCCGGTTTTCCCCGCGATGACAGGAAGAAACTGGGCGCGGCCATTGTCCATCAGTGCCGCAAAGCTTTCCTTAAGAACGTCGATGCCCACGACGACTCCCTTGACGTCTTCGGAGTCAAACGCGAGCGCTTTCTCAAGATTCTCGAAGATGCCGACGAAATCGAGCACAAACCCGGCTGTCTTCCGGCGGCCCGCCTCGTCCTCGTGGGGACGATTCACTCGCGCGATGGCCTGAAGCAGCACGTGGTCGCGCATCGGCTTGTCGAGATACATCGAGTAGAGAATCGGCGCGTCGAAACCAGTCAACAGTTTCTCGGTCACGATGAGAATCTTCGGCAGTCGCTCGGAATCGCGAAAAGCTTTTCTAACTTCCTTCTCTTCGCTGTCTGAGAGGTGATAGCGCCTAAGCTCCTCCGGGTCGTTGTGCGCCCCGCTGATGACGACTCTCGAATAGTCAGCGGGAAGGTGTTTGTCGAGCGCTGCTTTGTAGAGGGCGCAGGCTTCGCGGTCCACGCCGACCAAGAACGCCTTGTAACCCATCGGCTCGATGGTTGTTAGGAAATGGTCGGCAACGAAGGCAGCGGCCTTCTCCACGCGCTCGCGGTTCTTGAGCATGTTTCGCAGGTTCACCGCTCGCTCAAGAACGCGGTTTAGCTCCTCGATTTCGCTCACTCCCTCGACCTCCTTGAGGTCGAGAAACTCCTGTTCGAGCGTCTCACGGTCCACGAGCAGCTCGTTGGGAGCAAGCGAGTAGTGAAGCGGTACCGTCGTGCCGTCTTCGACCGATTCGCGAATGGAGTACTTGTCGAGGTAGCCTGTAGCGTCGTCGGTGCCGAAGACCTTGAAGGTGCCCTTGCCGTATTGCGTCTTGTCGATGGGTGTGCCGGTAAAGCCGAGGTAGGTGGCGTTTGGCAGCGCACCCGTCAGGTAGTTTCCGAGGTCGCCTCCGGTGGTTCGGTGGGCTTCGTCAACCAGCACAAAGATGTTGTCTCGGGTGTTGCTATCACCGGGGATTTCATCGAACTTGTGAACCATCGAGACGATGAGGCCGCGGTGGTCGTCTTGGAGCAGTCGGCGCAGATGCCGCTTTGATTGCGCGACGACCACGCGGCCAAAGCCGACGGCTTCGAGGTTGCCAAAGAGCTGGGCTTCAAGCTCGTTTCGGTCAACCAGCATCAAGACGGTGGGGTTCTCGAAGACGGGGTCTTCGATAAGCCGCTTGGCGACCGTAATCATGGTGTAGGTCTTGCCAGACCCTTGGGTGTGCCAGACAAGCCCGCGGCGCTTCTTGGGGTCGCGAGCCCGCTCGACACAGCGCTCAGCGGCTCGCATCTGATGCGGGCGAAGAACGGCTTTTGAAAGTTCGCCGTCGATGCGCGTAAACAGGATGAAGTCGTTGACCGCCCGGAGCACGCGACTCGGTGCGACGAAGGTCTTGACGAGCGTTTCAAAGTCGCCTGCTTGCTCTTCCCGCCAGTTGAAGAGATTCTTTCGCGACAAGCCCCAGGTCGTCCCGTAGTAGAACTGCACAAGGTGAGTCAGGGCGTGAAGCTGGAGCACTGCCAGCAACTCGGGGCCGTCTCGTTGGTAGCGCCGAAGCTGGTCAAGCGCCTTTGCAATGCCGTCTCGTTGCTTGGCGGATTTCAGTTCGCCCACGAGAATTGGCACGCCGTTTACGAAGAGCATGATGTCGGTGCGGATGTCGGGGGGCGTGCCGTTTGAGAAGGTGAACTCGTCGGTGATGTGAAACCTATTTGCGTCTACGTTTTCAGCGTCGAGAAGCTGCACGTTCCGCTCGCGGTTTTCAGACTCGACGAAAACGGTCTTTAAGCCCTTGAGATACTCCCAGGCGTCGAGGTTCCCTTCGATGTTAGGGCGGACGCGAACGAGTCCGTCTCGGAGCTGCTCGGCGCGGAGATTGTCCACAACACCAGGATTGAGCCGCTGGAGCTGGTCGATAAGAACCGCGTCGAGAACTGGGCTCGTCAGCCCACGGCGGAGGTTTAGGGCGTCTTCTGGTGGGAGATAGCTCCAGCCAGCTTCTTCGGCGTAGCGGATGAACGGATTCTGAACGGCACCGCGCTCGCCACCAATGGCCACTAGGCGACCTCCTGGGGCAAGACCTCAACCAACTCGGGAACGCGCAGCTTACCGGTCATGAGGTTGTGGAGCAAGGATTTGAAAAGTTCTTCAAGCGACCGCCGTCGGTTGTGTTCCACGCCCATTTTTCGGTCGACGGTGCGCAGAACGTGGGCGATGGCTCGCTGCTCGGCGAGCGGGGGAAGGAAGATTTCAGCAGCGCCTAGTTGCTGCCGGTTTAGATGTGGTTGGGCCGAGCGGTCTCGCTGGGATTTAAAGTAAGCCTGCACTTTATGTGCGAGCAGGTTGTAGGCGCAAAACTCAGAATCGAGTAGAGCGGAAGGGGAAACTATGAGGTCGTAGCCCGCTACAGACCCGTCCCATTCGGGAGAAATCATCGCAACATCACCCGTATACGCCCCGCTGCGAACGACGATGATGTCGCCGGTTTTTAGGAAGGGATTGCGACGTTCTGGTATGGCATCTCTTTTGATTCGGATGAGGCCCTTGCGGGAGATAGCCCCCCGCTTGACGTTGGTGGCTCGAATCATGGGGACGCCGTTGCTGTCTTGCTTCGGGGGTTGTCCGAGTCCGTAGCGAATCTCAGCGAAGTCCGTCAACTGGACAAGTCGCCAAGCCTTAGGGATTGGAGCACCCGTGTATGAAATTGGGCTGAGGGCCTCATGCATTGCGCCACTCCGCACTAACTCTGACACTGAAGATTCGGGCCATCTAGCAGGAAAGTTGGCACCTTCTAGTTCGCTCACCTTCACCTCAATCTGGTCCGCATGGTCAACCGGAACCGGACCATACGTAAACAGATGCCGCATGAGGCTCTGCTTGAGCTGGCGCGTGGCGGCGATGACGTTCTCGGTGGCCTCCTTGGCCCGCTGGACGGTGCGCAGCATGTGGGCGATGGCGCGCTGCTCGGGGAGGGGGGGGACTACGACTCGAAGCGGGTGAACCACGTTCCGATTCAGTGTTGGCACGCTCACGCCGGAGGTGGCAAACGAAAGGTCCAGGCTACTTAGAAGGTAGAACACGAACTCCCGGTCGTTACCGTGGAAATCCTTGACCCACAGGGCTGTGTTAAGCGGCCAATAATCTTTTTCGACCCACGTGACCTTGCCCACGCTGCCGCTCCGCCCAACAAGCACACCTGGGCCACGAGCCACAAACTCGCTGTGGAAGCCTACTAGGCCGTTGGAACCGATTACCGGGTGAGCGCCGTTTTGCCTTTTACTGACCGGCAGGTCCTTGCCTCTCTGAAGCGTTGCGATTCCTCCAAGAGTTTTTACAGTCCAGGAGTTTGGGAGTCCTGCATCGGGCGGCTGATTCAAAATCCTGTCGAGGCTTTCACCCATTCCGCCACTCCGCAAACCCAAGTGACGCTAGCACTTCATCAAGTTTCTGGTCTGCCTCCGCCCGCTCTTCCTCTGCCTCCTGGAGCAGCACGACAGCTTCCTCAAGCGGCAAGACTTCCTCTTGCCCATCGGTCGCGACATAGCGGCTTGGCGAAAGGTTGTAGTCGTTCTTAGCCACCTCTTCCTTGCTGATGACCGCCGAGAGCGCTTCCTCAGCCTTCCATTCGTGATATACGGCGGCAATCTGTTCGATGTGCTCATCTTCTAGGAAGTTCTTGGGACGGCCTTTCGAGAAGAGCTTCGAGGCGTTGATAAGGAGAATCTCGCCGGGCTTCCGCTTGTTGCGGTTCACCACCATCACGATGCCCTGCGCAGTCGTGTTGTAGAACCTGAATTATGCACTGCGGGGTGCACCTGAGGAGGGCTGAGCTGCGAGGGACCATTGGGCGACCCCCGAAAACATGGGGTAATAAGGTAGGCTGGCAAAGATTTCAGCTTCGCCAGCCAACCCCAAGGAGGTCACCCAAATGGTTACCAAGCGAAAACAGCATAGCTCCAAAAACCCCGCCAAACAAGGCCGCGGCGCGACGGCTCCGCAGCCCAATAAAATCGGGGCTTCCACGCCCTATCACTTCCGCGGCAAGAATCTGACTCCCTACGGCGGCCTGCTGCCGGTCGCCACCCTGCTCGAAAAACTCGGCTTCCAAGAGCTGCTGGAACAAACCCTCAGCGTCAAACGAATCACCCGTGTGATGAGCCTCTACCAGTTTGTGCTGGCCCTCGTGCTGGGCCTCTATGTCGGCTTTGCGCGGCTCAACCAACTCCGCTTCATCGCGCGCGACCCCATCCTGACCGGCATCTTGCAAGTGACGCGGCTGCCGCCGCAATCCACGCTGTGGCGCTTTCTGGCCTCGCTGCATCTCAACGTGGCGCGGCAGATCCTGTCGATGCAGCGCCAACTGCGCGAACGAGCCTGGGCGGCGGCCAACGTGCGGTTGACCACGGTGACGCTGGACACCGACACCACCGTGCACACCCTCTACGGCCAGCAGATGGGCGGGCGCAAGAGCTACAACCCCAAGAACAAGGGCAAGCGCAGCTACCAGCCGATACTGACCTTCCTGGCCGAGACGCGCGAATACCTGATGGGCGGGTTGCACAATGGCGACCGGCCCACGGGCAAAGAGATCGCGGCGCACCTCGAAAGTGCTTTCCAGGCTTTGCCGGCCAGTGTGAAGCGGATCTTGGCGCGGGCCGATTCCGGCTTTTATTGCTGGGAAGCGGTGGCAGCCTACGAACAAGCGCATTGTCAGTTCGTCATCGTGGCGCGCAAGACCAGGCGACTGGTCGAGCAGTTGCAGCAAGCGGAATGGAAGCCCTCGCCCCACAGCGACGCTGCGGCGGAGTGCGAATTCCTCTACCAGCCGCAAGGCTGGGGCAGGGCCTGCCGCTTTGTCGCGCTGCGTTATGAAAAGGAGCCGGAAACCGAGGAGGTCGAGCAATATCAGTTGTTTGCAACCAGCGCTTACACCTACCGCGTGTTTGTGACCAACCTGGCCGAGCCGATCGCGGCGGTGGTGTGGTTTTACAATCAGCGGGCCGGGGCGGAAAACCTGATCAAGGAGGCCAACAACGATGCCGGGCTGGCGGCCCATCCTTCGCGCCGCTTTGACACCAACCGCAATCACTTTCAGTTGGTCATGCTGGCCTACAACCTCAACTGCTGGCTGCTGCTGTTCCAGCGTGAAGCCGACGCCACCCCGGAGAAGCTGCGGCACACCACCCTGGCGACGGCGCGGCTGCGCTTTCTGTTCGTGGCGGCCAAGATCTGGCGGCACGCCGGCAGAACGGGCATCAGCTACAGCGATCAGTACCAGGAGCAGGGCCTGTTCGAGCGGCTGATGCGGCGGCTGCGGGCGATGGCGCCGCCGGGATCGAGCTGCGCGCCGGTGGTGGAGGGTGCGCTGCGTTGAGGGGCGCTGCGCATAGAATTTTATGCACGGGCCGCAAGCTACTGGGAACATGCCGTTTGCGAGCCCGCTTTTGCCCGCCCGGAATTGGGAGGCGGCTCAAACCGGGAAGGAAACAGCAGAAAAGACGACTTGCTAAATCACTGAGTTGACACGACTGCCGCTACCGCCACAACTCCATCGGCGATGGCTACGCCGAACCTGTGCATAATTCAGGTAGAAGAGATTCTCCGGCAAGAGCAGTACTGCTTCGACGCAATCTTCCTCGACGAACTCCTTGCGGATATCGCGCTCCTTATTCGAGCCGGTATTCCCGCTTCCGCGGCTCACGGCACCCGTATCGAGAACGACGGCTATGCGACCGTTGGGCTTCAACGACGCAAACATGTGCTGCACCCAGCCCCAGTCAGCACTCGATGAAGGCGGGAACCCCCGCTCGAAGCGCCCGTAGGTGTCGTTCTCGTACGTGCTCTTATCGAACTTCTGGTTCCACATCGGATTGGCGGTCACCATGTCGAAGCCGCGAAGCCGCCCGTCGCCTTCGGTGAAGGCTGGGCGATGCATCGTGTCGCGAAGCGCGATGTCGGCCTCCATGTCGTGAATGAAAGCGTTCATGCGAGACATCGCATAGGTCGATGCATTGACTTCCTGGCCGAAAAGCTTCAGCGGCGCGACATTGGAGGGAAGCTTGAGCCGTCCGTTCTTCTTCTCGCCCTTTGTCTCAAGAAGCTGCAGATGGCACTTGATAAGCAAACCGCCTGAGCCCGAGCACGGGTCATAGACCGTCATCCCCGGCTGCGGGTCAAGGATACGAGCCATCACAATCCCCAGTTCGCGCGGAGTGTAGAACTCTCCGGCGCTTTGCCCCTGCCCCTCGGCAAACTTGCGAAGCAGATACTCGTAGGCTCGCCCGAGGATGTCCGGCTCAACGTCGTCGAGCCCGAGACGATAGCCCGGTTTACTGAGAACTTGGACAAGTGCGGCCAGCCGAGCATCGTCGATGATGCGCTGCCCGGCTGCGGTGGCGTTGAAATCCGTGATGTCGATGACGCCCGAAAGTTGCGGGTTCTCGCGGGCCACACCCCGGACCGCATCGGTGAGGTATTGCCCCAGACCCGTCGTCTGCTTGGCGACGTTCGGCCAGCGGGCAACCTCGGGCACGTGGAGCCGGACAAGCTTATGGTCCTGCTCGACGAGCTTGGCGGCAGTCGCCTCGTCGCCGAAGTCGTGCGCGAGATGGCGCACTTCGTCCGCGAACACGTCCGAGAGCCGCTTCAGAAAGACGAGCGGCAGGATGTAGTCCTTGAATTTCGGCGCATCGAGCGGCCCACGAATCTGACAAGCCGCGTCCCAGAGCCAGCCTTCAAGGGCCGATACGGTGAGACCTTGTTTCTCCATCATCCGACCTTACAGCATCGAGCAATCCTGCGCACAACTACCCCCCAGCGTGCTCTCTTTGCGCTGGAACAGGCGTTACAAGACCTATTGACAACTTGGTACTTGCGCTTTTACGTCGTAGGTGTCGCCCGTGCCGTGGGCGACGCGGTAGGCGCTTCTATTGAGTGACTTGCCCCTTCAACTCTTCCCACGTCTTTGGCTTCCACTCCCGCGCGAGTCGTTGGGCTTCGGCAATTTGGGCGGCGGTCATTTTTTCCCCGACTTTGTCTCGCGCACTTCCATGTTCCTTGTTTTTCTCTGCGCTCGCGCGAGAGGCTGCTAAGTTAAGCCATTTGTGTGCTCGGACATAGTCCTGCGGGACGCCTTTGCCGTCGTTGTACATCACCCCCAGATTGAACTGCGCAGCGGCGTTTCCCTGCTCAGCGGCTAACCGGTACCACTTGGTGGCTTCGGCGTGGTCTTGCGGGACGCCTTCGCCGTCGTCGTACATTAAGCCGAGTTTGAACTGTGCGGAGGCGTGTCCCTGCTCGGCGGCTAGCCGGTGCCACTTGACGGCTTCAGCGTCGTCCTGTGGGACGCCTTTGCCGACGTGGTATATCGCCCCCAGGGCGAACTGCGCATGGGCGTCTCCCTGCTCAGCGGCTAACCGGGACCACTTGACGGCTTCATCGTCGTCCTGTGGGACGCCTTTGCCGCTGTTGTACATGAAGCCCAGGTTGGCCTGCGCAGCGGCGTCTCCTTGCTCGGCGGCTAACCGAAACCATTTGACGGCTTCAGCGTCGTCTTGCGAGACGCCTTCGCCTTGGTGGTACATCAAGCCCAGGTTGGACTGCGCATCGGCGACTCCCTGCTCAGCGGCTAGCCGGTACCACTTGGTGGCTTCGGCGTCGTCCTGTGGGACGCCTTTGCCGAGGTGGTATATCAAGCCCAGGGCGAACTGCGCAGCGGCGTCTCCCTGCTCAGCGGCTAGCCGGTGCCACTTGACGGCTTCAGCGTCGTCCTGTGGGACGCCTTTGCCGCTGTTGTACATCACCCCCAGATTGAACTGCGCAGCGGCGTTTCCCTGCTCAGCGGCTAACCGGTACCACTTGGTGGCTTCAGCGTGGTCTTGCGGGATGCCTTCGCCGAGGTGGTACATCAAGCCCAGGTTGGCCTGCGCATCGGCGTCTCCCTGCTCGGCGGCTAGCCGGAACCACTTGACGGCTTCAGCGTGGTCTTGCGGGATGCCTTCGCCGTTGTAGTAAATCACGCCCAGGTTGGCCTGCGCATCGGCGTCTCCCTGTTCAGCGGCTAGCCGGTACCACTTGGCGGCTTCGGCGTGGTCTTGCGGGACGCCTTCGCCGTCGTCGTACATCACACCCAGGGCGTACTGCGCATCGGCGTCTCCCTGCTCGGCTCTAGAATGCAATTCCTGGACACTCTGACATGCAAGAACCGCTATAAGTAAAGCGGTGGCTACCAGGAGTGCAGCGTGCTGAAGCAGGCGCAACGGTGACCGCTGCGAAAGGGTTCCAGGAGGCATTCCCCTCTATTCTATGCGCAGGTTACAGGTGTCAGGGGCCATTTGTTGCAGTCCCAAGCGCGGCGCAACCGCCGTGGCTGCGGACAATTCTCCCCAGCTCTCAGCAACCGACAACACGACTAGCAACGCCCACCAGAATACACCCATCAAACGCGCGTAGACAGCCCCGGTACCTTTCGTCTCATTGGCGCTGCGAACGCCCCAGAACGGCACGACGACGATGGCCCCTGTTGGCTTCCAGAAAGGTTTGCAAGTGAAGCAGGTAGAATTTGACAAAGCTGGTGAAAGTTGGGACAAAGGCACCATGAGCTACGATCCAGAGGACGCTGCGAGAGAGGCGTACGAGACTGAAATGGCCGAGTACTTCGACCACGAACTATACGAAGAGCACTACGAAGAGGCGATAAAGGAATTCACCGCTGAGCGGTTGCAGTCCTACTACGTAGCGAACCCGAGACTCGCGAAACCGGCCCGCGATTCCTTGGTTTATGCCAAATCGCTGATGCCAGCGTATCCCAAGGCGGCTCTTGTGTTCGCTGCCACCGCCGTCGAACTCGGTATCACCTGAATTATGCACAGATTCGCTTTGCGAGTGCGGCTGCGTTCGTAGCGGCTTGACGGCCGTCGTAAGGTGGGAGCTCGGCAACTGGTCTTTTGGCTTCTCCGTCCCCGGTTTCCCCTCCCGCCCAGAATCCGCGTCGGCAAAACCCCGCTCCGAAGTGGCGTGTTTCCAGTACGTTGCGGCCAGTGCATAAAATTTTATGCATAGCGCATAGCCAGGCTCTCAGATCAACGCCCTCTCGACTACCGGCGGCAAGCCGCCGTAGGGAGTCGGCTTCCTGCCGCGGAAGTTGTCAAGGCGTGGATGCCCCGATTTTATTGGGCTGCGAGACCGTCACGGCTGGGCCTTGTTTGACGGCCCTTTGGGAGCTATGCTGTTTTCGCTTGGTAACCATTTGGGTGACCTCCTTTGGGTTGGCTGGTGAAGCTGGAATCTTTGCCAGCCTACCTTTTTACCCCATGTTTTCGGGCGTTCCCCAATGGATTCAGGCCTACCTTTTTACCCCATGTTTTCGGGCGTTCCCCAATGGTCCCTTGCGGCTCAGCCCTCCTCAGGTGCACCCCGCAATGCATAATTCAGGTATCAAGGTCGTTCTCTTGAAGCCCATCGTATTCGGATTGGTCCATACCGAAGCGTTGGCCTCACTAATCACAGAACTGACAATCAAAAACACGGGCATCGAGCGTTTTTACAAGCTGCTGAGTGGAATCTTGACGCGCTTCGGCGGGGTAGACCTGGAGACCTTTAAGAGAACCGGGTCCACCACACCGCTGTGGAAGGAAATCACTGAGGTCCGAGACGCTCGAAACGCTGTCATCCATAGGGGTGAAAATGTAGAAGAGTCAACCGCCGAACTCGCTGTTGCCGTTGCCCAAAGCCTATTGCATGACATCTGCCCACAGGTCATTAGGACCGCCATAACACCGCAGGGTGAAAAACCTGACCGCGTTTGAACGATTTGGTGCTCCCGAAAGGTCTCTCCCCCCAGCTCTCACGAAGGCGAAAGCTCAAGGCGGAAGGGGCGTGTTACTAAGTAAAGACTCTCTTCAATTCGTGAAGTGTGTATCAACTAATCGCTTCACTAGATGAAGCGTGAAACTGGTTCAGGCACTCCCGCGGCGCTTTGCCTGCCTCCAAGCTCGTGTCCGCTGGGCGCGTTTCGCGGCTCGCATCTGGCGCTCTTCGTCGATGGCGGCGCGTAAGTCGGCAGCCGTGGCGTGGGCGAGTTCTCGAACGGAGTCGGAATAGGGGGTCACTATGTAGGTCGCCGTCTCGCGTACCGGCCCGCGGCTCCTGCCGGTCCTGCGCCGCTGGCGTTGGAGCCACCCAATTCCTTCCAGGTCTTTAAGTCCCTTGGACAGGCTCGCGTCCGACTTCAACCCTGAGTATTGTGCAAGTCCCCGGTAGCTGATTTCCAGCTCCCAACTGTCGTCGCGCTGACTTTCTACCTTTAGTTCGACGAACACAACCGCAAGCAGTTGTGCTGGGCGCGACATCTTCGCCCAAAGCCCTGACCGAAGGAGCAACTCGATAGGGCGCTCGTACCCATAACGGGCGACGTGGCCCTTCGGTCTGAGAAGGTGCTTGCCCTTTGGGATGAGGGGTACTTCAAAGCGCTGGGCAATCCAGCGGATGGCCACTGCAAGGCTGCATCCTCGAACGTCCACGACTAGGTCGATGGGCCCCAGCAGCTTCCCCTCGCAGCCGAAGCACTTGACCTTGTTGAAGCGCCTGTCGATACCGACCGAAGGCGTGCGGTCGCCGTGATGATGGCGCTCCGGGTGCCAGCAGCGAATCATCCGACCCTCGAAGACTTCGAGGCCCAAGGCAGACGCAACCTCCCCAACAGGAACCTGTTCGCGGATGAACTGGGCATCCGGGATGCCGCCCTCGAAACGAGGGTTCGGTATAATGAGCTTCACAGGTTGCAAACCAAGAACGCCCCGCCGGTGGCCGCCGCGTGGGGCGTTGCGTTTTTAGGTGTCTACTTGCTCCGCCGGGGCTCCCCTTTGGATGGGGATTCTCAAACGTTCCTGCGGTGAAAGCCTAACTCGGCCAGCTCGATACCCAGCCGGGCCGCGCCAGCGGGAGTCAAACCGAATTCGTGCGAATACTGCCGAAACAAACTCCAGGCTTTGTGGCTGATTCCGACCTCGGGCCGCTGTTGTCGATAGCCGTTCTCGCCGACTGCCATGACCAGTCCTTCGCTTAGTAGAACCGCCTCAGCCCGTCTTGCTGTGGCATAAACGGAGCAAAGAGCTTCCAAACTGGGTAAGTTCTCGTCTGTAAGCAACCGGTTTTCGACCAGCCGCGGTGCGACCCGTCGCCAAAGCGCTCTGCCCTCATCGGGCAGCCACTTGGGAGCATGTGGCGCGCTCGTCAACGGCTCAACCTTCGCTTTTACAACGGCTTGCGGCATGGTTCTCACTGCGCCTCCTATTCAAGCTTCAAGACTCTGATTCCCGGATAAACGCCCTCTTCTTCATCCCGGCCCCCCGGTCGTATGCCCGCGCACACGTGAACTTCGAAACTATGAGTGACTGAAGCTCGGCTGCCAGGGTCTCCGCGCCGTTGCTCGACAGCAATTCAACCCGCCCCCCCCTTGCTAGTCGCTAGCCCGAAAGTCTTCAAAACCCTCCATTACCTTCTCGCGGGGCGTCTTCGTGTTGGACTTCAGGGGCAGCCTGGAAGAGTCCACGGGCGTCATAGCGAAGCGCTCAAAGCCGCGCCAGAGAGCGTCGCGCGTCGCCTTGAGCTGGCCGGCCAGCGGGTGGTTCTTCACCGTGCGGGGATTGTGGTCGGCTCTCGCTAGCCGCTCTTTCGATAGCCGCTTCCGAAGATCCCGGACCGACGCAATCATGTCGCACAGCTCTTCGATTGCGAAAACATCGCCCGAGCGGATCGGCGTGCCGTTGTCTTGGAAGATCGTTTGCAGTTGCGCCCAGAGTTCCGGGTGGCCGACAGCTCCCTCGTCGCCCTCCGCCTTTTTCCACCCAACCGGCATCGGCGGGTAGTCCGTGGGAATTTCGACGGCTGGCGGCTTCGCGTTCTTTCCGCGACCGCCGTCCAACAGCTCAAGCCCTGGATGTTTCGGCTTTCTGCCTCTTGTTGCCATGGTGTCTCACTCTCAACCGTGCCAAGTGATCCAACCGAAGAAGTAACCCTTTTCCGTGGGGAACCGTTGTCCCTATTAGCTGACGGGTGTTTCGGCCACACTCGACCTGAGTGCTTTTTGACGTACGATTGAATATCAAGACGCGCCCGTGGAGTCTGAGCTTTGCACTTTGGTCGCGGATGTCAGGATCGACTTGAGGTTCACCGTTCGATGTCGGAATATGGACATCCGCGATGCCGATTCGCTCATCGGCGTGGAAACAGCTATTCGTAATTTCCTTGCCGTCAACCGTCACCGTGATATCGCAACCCGCCCCGACGCCGGGAATGTTGGACCCAACTCCAGCCGTAGCCCAGCGCCTCCCGTGGGGCGGGGTCAGCCAGGCAAAGGGAAGTAAAAGGACACCGAAAAAGCCCCGGCGGCGTACAAAGACTTGACAGACCTCCGCGATCCTGGTGACGGGGTTCAGTTCCTTTGTTGCCATCACCAATTCCAGTACGCTTCGGACGGATGGGTAAACGACGTGTTTTCAATCGACATTTGACAAGCGCCAGAATTCTTGCTATTCACTACGTGTAGTGTGTCGCGCAAGTAGCCCAACCCTACACCGAGCTAGCAGCTAGACTCCGCTTCGCCTCAAAGATCGTCTTCCGGCTCTTGTTTTTCGGATCAGTCCAGGTCCAGTCAAGATTCCAGATCCAGCCCTTTTCATGCAGGGCCGCGGTCAGTGTACTTGGCGGCTCCTCTACGGAAGTGGTCATCGTCTCGTTAATTAGGTCCCCTGGACAACGCAAGCAAAAACGCGGAAATGTGATCGTAGCTGATCGCTTGGTCGCGGATGCACGGTTCGTGGAGATTGGAAGGCCCCCCCCCTAAGTACTTTTGTATCAGCCACATAGCCTTAGCTGTACATGCGTCTCACCACGATTCCGCAGCGAGTTGCACAGATGGTGAGCTAGTTGAGTATTCCTGTACGAATGCTCTCCACCGTCCGACAGCGGCACGATGTGGTCGATGGTAGGCCATAGGGGGCCGCAAATAGAGTAGGGGGTGTATTTTCCAGACTCGCTCACGACCCGACCGCATAACTGACATTTTCGTTTATCGCGTCGCAATAAGACGCTGATTTTTACGTTCTCAACGAATCCTCTTTCAATGCGAATTCGCCGTCTAGCGTTAACGTTCCGATGACGCGAATGCGCAAGGCCGGGAACAGAACCGATTACTGCTTCTGTTGCGCTGATTCTTGAACTGTCCGCCACAGCGCTCACAGACATAGTACTTCTGGCGATCAGAACGGCATTGGCGACGGCACTCATCAGAGCACGTTAAACGGCGACCGATTATAGTTGCGCCGCACTTCTTGCATTCCATTTGGTCTGCGTCTCGCGATTCGTCTTGCGCTGGTGACATGTTCGGCAAAGCGGTTGCAGGTTGCCATCTTCGTACTTGGCTCCACCGTCCCGCAAAGGAATGATGTGGTCCGTCTCGGTGGCCCCTGTAAGTAGGGGGGGGGCTTTTTTCGAGCACGCCCTACAGAGAGGATTCTGAACAAGAAACCATTCCGAAAACCTTCGCCAAATTCGATCGTAACCGCGCCGCGACGCGCTGAGTCTTGGCTTCTCACGTTGTCTTGATCGGTGCTTGTCGCAGTAGGTTCGCTCGGTGGTCTGTGGGCAGCCCGGGCGCTGGCAGTAGCGCTTGGTTACGGCTGGCACGATGAACTAGCGCGCACGCTCACTGATGATGTTAGGCTCACCCGCAATGTCCGGTTTCTCTGCCTCCGTCGGGGTCGCGGTCGGAGTTGATGTGCTGTCATTTCGCGTCTTGTGAAGGGTTGTGCATAGTGTGAAGGGTTTCCCGGAAACTTCCTACGCGAAGGGGTTTCATAGGAAAGTTTCCGAAAAACTATGCAAACCCTTCACAACCCTTCACAACCCTTCGCCGCCTAGTCCGATACCCTGATAGATGGGGTATTTAGTTGACTCCAGTAGCCACTACATCTTGGGGGTGGGGGTGCCGGCCCTGGTGGCCTCGACCATTGTCTTATAGGGAGCAGGGTCGGCGGCGACCGCCTGCTGGAGGAGGCGATAGAAAAGTTTGCCGCGCGACCGTGAGGTCCGCCGGTTGAAGCGGAACGTGAACTCGTCCAGGTAGTAGTCCAAATACTCGTGACTGACAGCCCCCTGGTGGGTCCCCAACAGCCAGCGCTTTAGCAGAGAGGCGACACGATGGACTCTCGGCAGCAGCTTACTCGCCGATTGCCGCTTCCCGCGCAGCACGGTGACTTCATGGCGGTATCCTTTGTTCTCCAATCCCGCATAGCCTTCCCAGCCGTCGGTGTGCACGAGGCTGCCAGGTTGGATAGCTTCTTCGACAAAGGCTTCCAAGCTCGCCGCTGAGGCATCCGCGATCCGACGGAGCCGGATGCGACCCATACCGCGCCCATCCTCCTCGGCAGCAACCGCAACTAACGCTTTGCCAACCATTTCGCGACCTCGGACGCCCTCTTCGACTCCGCCCACATACGTTTCGTCCACCTCCACCCGGCCGACCAGCCGATTGCGACCGGGGCGCACCATGGCGCGGCGGAACTTGTGCAGCCAGGTCCAGGCGGTTACATAGCTACCCAAACCCAAGACCCGCTGCAACTCCAGCGCGCTGGCCCCGCCTTTTTGCGTTGTCACCCACCAAGCCGCCCGGAACCACAACGTCAAGGGCTTGCGGGTGTCCTGGAAAATCGTGCCCGCCGTCACCGAGGCCTGGTAACCGCAGTCGGCGCAGAGCAGCAGATTGCGTTTGCTGGCCCATGAGGACTGGATCCCACAGCGCGGGCACACGAACCCCTCCGGCCAGCGCAGCTTCAGCAGGTACTCCCGGCACGCCTCCTCGGTCGAGAATCGAGCTTCCAACTCGACGAGGTTTCGGGGGTAGTCCTCCTTCATGCCCCCAACCACAACATATTGTGGCTACTGGAGTCAACTAAATACCCCATTCCCTGATAAACCAATCCTGTGCGATCCTTTGTCTTGCGGAAGCCCCGCTCCACTAATCGCAGGCCGAAGGCCGTGGCCGTCATCTTGTCTTCGCCACTCCCGTCGGCCCACTGCTTGTATTGCACGTAAAGGCCCCTTGCCCGCGCTTGCGCGTATTCTCCCACCACACAACGTTCGTCGATAAACCCGCCTACGGGGTCGGACTCGCGGCGATACTCCGTCGTGGCCGCCGTGACGGATTGCGGAAAAGCAAGCCCGTGCTCTTGCCAAAGTAGGCAGCCCTGGACTGCCCAGGACAGAATCCCCTCAAGCTCCGCTGCCAACGTGTCCTTGAGGTCGCGGTCCTCGCGGCCTTCGAAACTCACGTCGAACGGAATAAGCCTGATCCGAGACCAAATGGCGGGATCAGTGCCGCGAACGATGGGCTTGTGATTGGTTGCCAGCCAAATCTTATGAGTCGGGTCAAACTCCCAGGAATTTTCGTACAGGCGGCGTGCTCGCACGCGATCGCCGCCCGTAAGCCACTTAATCAGCGACTCGGCCAGCGCCGCCCCTTCGCGGGATTCTTGCGCACTAACGAACCGTTTACCGGCCATGTGTGCGATGTCATCACGGGGCCCGCTATCGTCGCGTCGCTGAACGAAGGTCGAAAAGTCAGCGGTACAAGCGTAGTCTCCCATGGCCTCACCCAGTTTCTTGAGTAAAGTGCCCTTCCCATTCCGGCCCGTGCCGTAGAGAAGGAACAGGCATTCGTCGCGGGTCGAGCCAGTAAGGGAATAGCCAATGGCGCGCTGAATAAACGGGATCAAGTCGGGATGCGGCTCGAAGATTTCCTTTAGAAACCGCCGCCAGCGATCGGCTCGCTCGTTCGGGCGGTAGCGAACCGGGGCCAGCTTGCTAATCAGATCTGCTCTATCGTGGTTTCGCAGCTTGCCTGTTCTCAGATCGACGACACCGTTTTCGACACAAATTAGCCACGGGTCCGTGTCTAGTTGATCCGGCTGGACAACAACCTCGGCGTGGTTCTGGGCCAGCGCCACCATAGCCTCGAGCCGGTTGCGGTTTTCGCACTTGACGGCCCATTGCGCCAGCTTGGTCCGCTGTTCTGCGTCGGCGATTCGGGCTGCTTGGCCGTGGAGCATGCGGACGGTGTCAACCGCCCGTCGATTGACAGCGCCGCTATCGTCTACTTTCCAGCGCCGCCCGTCCCAAACAAGCCACTTCCGCCAAATGTGGCAATAACGGAGGTCCTCGCCGTACCACTTGACGAGCAATTCCGCGTTGGCAAGATCGGAGAAGCGGAAGCCGTCAGGCAGATATCTTTGAGCCACGTCCTCAGCCAACTTGCGAACTTCGGACTCGGGTTTCGGCGGGACGCACCAGCGCCGGTTGAAGTCGCGCAGGGCGGACAGGATCTCGTCAGAGCCGCAGCCAGCCCGGCGCAGTCGGCCCGCGTAGGACAACAGCGCCGGGTGGCGGTGCCCTTTTTCGACTTTTTGGGCGCCGGGTACGCTTGCCTTTCCGTTTGGCGAGCCGCTAACCAGTTTCTTCTTCAGCCACTCCGGAAGTTCCGCTACGCCTGTGTCTTCAAGCCCGTCCCACTGGTATCGCTTTCCTGAGGCGTGCAGGCTGGGAGCCGCAACGAAAAATCCGGCGTCTCCTTTGGCGTCGATTCCCGGAGCCACGGCGCTTGCATCCTGTCGGTTCTGGATTCGTCCTCCGGGATGTTTGAACAGGATATGCCTGCCGCCGCTGCCTGTTACCTGCTCGCGGGTGTCCGGCAGCGCCCCGTGCTCGGCGATCAAGCTTTCCAGCGATTCGTCCCCGCCGTGCTTGGGGTCGATGTCGAGCACAACCAGCCCGCTCTTGCCGGCAACCACGCCGATATTCGCGTGCGGCCACGTCTTCCACCAGCGGCGAATCGTCGCCACATCCGTGGTCGCTTGATTCTGCCAAGCTGGTATCCGCGGGTGCTTCCCAGGGCTTGAACAGCTTTCTCCCTGTCCGCAGGTACACTGCCCTTCGACGATGCCGTAGACAGGCAGCACGTACCACGAGAGTTGGGCATAGCGCTCGGCGGCGTCGGCAAGACGATTCACTTCGCGACAGCCTCCACTTCGTGCAGTGCGACCTTCACGGCGTCCGGGTCGCGCCAGCCGAGATCAGTGCTCGTGCCGCCTACTTCCACTCGTTCCCCCAGCAGCTCCAGCCTTCGCGCTTTTGCCGTGCGTACAGTTCGATACGATGGGTTTCGTCAGCGAACTCGGGATACATTTGGTCGATCCGCTCTTGCGCTCTGAGCTGCGAAGCGACCGCAGCAGGCTCAAGACGTCCTTGCGCTCCATCTCCGGGTGAATGGTTCCGTCTTCCAACCAGTCCTCCAAGTTCTCGTCGGGCGCTCTCGTCAGTTCGTAGACTGTTCGCCACGAAGACGGCAAACATGCACCATGGTTCACTTTTGAGATGATCGAGTGCCCCGCGATCGCCATCAAGCAATTCGCCATTCTGTATCCGAAGGGCAGGCTATCCTCGATCATCGGGACAAACTCTCCGTGCGGTAGCGCCGCTTTTGCTCTCCATAGCAGCTTTCCGACGTCGATAATTGCCACTACCGAGTCCCGCCAACGTTGTGCTATCGCGGACGCAAAGTCACCCGCGGTGGTCAATTCACCACGTTCAATGACTGCGAATTTGCTCATCGGTGATGCTCGGTAAAACGTTCGATCCTTTCGGCAATAGTGGAGTCGGTTGTCACGCTTGGGTGCGGCGCTTAGCAGCGTCGGTTGAATCGTTCGCCGGCAAGAAACTGTCAAACCGGGGGAGGCAGCCATGAGACCCACCGTGCTCCCAGGGCACAAGCTGCCTACAGCCGTACGGCCACACACGACCGAGGCTAGCCCAGACGCTCGTGATCGACGCCTGGCCGGAGATGTCACGCACTGACCGTTTCCTCGGTCTGCTGCTCCAACCACTTTTCTATGGATTTTTTAGAAAAATAGATACTGCGGCCTATTTTTGTGCGTTTTGGGCCGCGCCGCTCCACGTGCCAACGGTCCAACGTGCGCGGCTTCTTGCCGAGTTCTGCCGCAGCTTGGTCTTTCGTTAGGTATTCGTTGAGAATCAGCGCCATTCCATTGCCTCCTAGAGACATGGTATGCACGTGCTATTGGACGTTTACCGCGCAAATGCACGGGTTTTTTGCAGGCAAAAAAATGCCCAAGAATGGGGATTTAGCGGCGGGGGCCCGCGGGGGGTGTGGGGAAGAAGAAAACCCAGCGAAGGCGAAGAGTACCCTACTTACCGGTTAACCAGCGACGAATCGTGCGGATATGTCTCTTCACTTTGTGTACCTTTTCCACTTCACGTTGGGCGGCTCGGTATGCGAGTCCTATTTCATTGGGGCGGCGTTTTAGGACATCGTCGAACTTCTTTCGAGCGGTTTCGACGATGTCCTCTTTGGGGTGGCGCGTCAAGGCGCTAAGCGCAGCTTTTTCTTTCTGACTTGCTCGGTATTGCTGTCGGTCGGCTTCGATATGACGGACGCCCGCTTTCGCTGCCCGAACCCCTAAGTAATACGCTTGCACGGCCACGCCTTCCGTTTCGCGCCGTTTGAGTAGTTGCCGACTTTTGCGAATACAAGCCAAACAACAGAGCAGATCGTAAGCACGCAGCCATTCTTTTGTTCTCTGCTTTGCGACAACTACGTCCAGAAAGCTTGTGGATACGCTCCCATCATCATTCAAAAGGTCTTGGCGTTTACCACTGCTGCCCACTTTAGACAGGTACTCCTGAAGGTCGGTAAATTCTTCCGGCAATTTAAGCGCCCGAAGCCTACTCCTGACAGTGGATTCTACGGAGTTTACAAACGCGGCGAGGTCTTGACGTCGATCTTTTGCCGTGCGCCGCGAGGGGCTGACACTCGGGCTCAACGGCAGAGCAATGATTTTGCTGCCACCGGCTATGCCGCGCTGTTTGTCTTTGCTTTTCAGCTCCCTTTTCAGTTTATCCAGCTCTCTTGGGTCTGTCGGATCAATTTTGAACTTAGTTATTTCGGTTTTCGACACAGTACCAACCTCTCGCGGCGGTGAAGCTAACTTTGCCCTATCTCCACGACCTTGGACTCCGCCACCTTGCCGATGATACCCCTCAACTCGCGCTCCCAGAGCTGCAACGCGCGGCGCTTTTCTTTGTCGTAGGTCGCCCGATCGTAAACCGACGTCACGCCGGTTTCCACGTGGTTCAGAATTTTCGACAGCGTAAGCCGGTCGGTTCCCATCGACGCCATCATGGTCGCCGCTGTTCGTCGCAAGTCGTGCGGGGTGAATCGCTCAAGCCCGAAGTGGTTGTTACTCCGCAACGGCACCGACAGCGCGTTTACTTGGATGGGCGTGTTACCGCGTGGCGATGGGAATAACCACCGTTTGGTAGCTTCCCGTCTCGGTTGGAGTTGCTCCTGCGCTAACGCCGATAACGGGACGCGATGCGATAATCCGTTCTTTGCCTTCGCTGCCGCCACGGTCCAGCAGTCGCCGTTCAGGTCCGCAAGCTCTATTTCGCAGACTTCGCCGGGACGTTGTGATGTCACGAGAATTAGGCGCAAAGCTGTCCTGACTTCGTCCCTCATGGGTGTGCTGTCGAGCCCCTCCCAAAATGCCGCTATCTCAGCTTCTGTGAGTACGCGGTCTCGGCGTTTCTCGATGCCGGGGGCGGGCACTTGACTGCAAGGGTTGGTGTCAAGCAGGTCCCGCGAGATTGCCCAGTTGAAAACCTTCCGGATACACGCTAGTAGCCGGTTTGCGCTGATGGGCGCCTGCTCCGCCTTGCGTTCGATAAGCTCCAGAACGTCCCGGCGCTTGATGTCCGCTGCCTTGCGGTTTCCCCAACTTGGAAGCACGTCCCGTGTCAGATATTGTTTATCACGGAAGCCGCTTTTCTTCTTCGATGCGTATCTCTCAAGATATTCAGCCGCGACGACCGCCAAAGTCGGCGCGGCGCGTGTTTCTTCCTTCTCGCCAAGCGGGTCTCTGCCACGGTCTACTTGCAACTTGAGCTTCTTCGCTCGCTCGCGGGCCGCCGTTGCGTTCCAACTGGGATAGCGGCCGATGGTCAGCCGCCGGTGCCTGCGGTTCACCCGGTAGTCGAATACGAAAGCCTTTGTCCCACTGGCGGTGACTCGGATACCGAACCCGCCCACAATGTCATCAAAGTAGATGCGGTTTCCCTTTTCGGGAGTGGGCAGGGTGCGGATTTCTTTCTCGGTCAAACGCCTGTTTCGGGGTTCCGATTCTGTGGTTTTCATACCTGGCCTCCAAAGGTCACCGTCTGGCGAGTCGGTTGTGTCAACACCATGTCAACAAGCTGCCAGAGCATCACTATGTATAGTTTGACCGCAAGTGTCCGCGAATGTCAACCAATAAACGGTTTTAATTGAGCGTGTTAGTCGGCTTGTGAGACCTAAGTCGTTGGTAGGTTAGGGACTTGCAAAACCGCTGTTACGGTGACTTGCATTCACCCGCATTGTGCCCTGTCCCGGCCGGCTCGCTTTCAGGATCATCTTGTATTGGAAACGCTCCCCCCTTTCAGGCTCATCTTGTATTGGACAACTCTCCTGTTTGACGCCTCTTGCAGCCCACCGGTAGAATAGCTAAAGGCAGTGGGAACAGTCTGTTTCCTTTCCTCTCCCAACCCGGACGAGCCGGCACTCTGACAAGTTCGCCGGGCCAAAGCGGATAGATCGAGACGGGCGGCGGACCGCTCGCGCACGCCCACCTCGCGGTTTGTGCCGCGGCATCCTTACCACCAATCGGACATGTTTGAAAGCCTTACAGAAAAACTTCAACGTGTCTTCAAAGACCTGCGCGGGGAGGGAAAGCTCACCGAGCAGAATGTCCAAGACGCGCTGAAGCAGATCCGCATGGCTCTGCTCGAGGCCGATGTCAACTTCAAGGTCGTCAAAGAGCTGATTGAGAACATCCGTCAGAAAGCTTTGGGGCAAGAAGTCCTGACAGCGTTTTCCCCGACCGAGCAAGTGGTCAAGATCGTCAAGGATGAACTGGTCCGTATCCTCGGCAGCGTTGAATCGAAACTGCGTTTCTCGCGGGATCTGCCGACGCACTACCTGATCGTCGGCCTGCAAGGATCCGGTAAGACGACCACAACCGGCAAGCTGGCTCGCTGGCTTTCGAAGAATGGCCATCGTCCCCTGATGGTCTCGGTTGACGTTTACCGGCCGGCGGCGCGCGAGCAATTGCGGGTGGTTGCCGAACAGCTCAAGCTACCGATTTATGCCGGTGATCCGGACGAGACCAGCCCGCTGGCTCTTGCTAAGGGAGCCCGCCGGGAAGCGAATCAGACCGGCCGCGACGTGGTCCTGGTCGACACCGCTGGACGCTTGCACATCGACGATGAGCTGATGGCTGAGCTGGAACAGCTCCGCGGGGAGCTGGAGCCGAAGGAGATCCTCTTCGTCGCGGACGCAATGACGGGACAGGACGCGGTCAAATCCGCCGGGCAGTTTCACCAGCGGCTTGGCATCACCGGCGTCATCCTCACCAAGATGGACGGCGACGCGCGGGGAGGCGCGGCGCTTTCCATTCGGCACGTCACCAAGCGTCCGCTGAAGTTTGTCGGAACCGGAGAGAAGCTGGACGCCATCGAGCCCTTCTATCCCGAGCGCATCGTTTCGAGAATTCTGGGTATGGGCGACATGCTGTCGCTGATCGAGAAGGTCGAAGAGAAGTTCGATGAAAAACAAGCGCTCGAGATGCAGCGCAGTGTTCTCGATGGCGATTTTACGCTCGAGGATTTCCGGCAGCAAATGAGACAGGTCAAGAAACTGGGGTCGCTCGAGTCGATTCTGGCGATGCTGCCGCAAGTGGGGCCGTTCCAGGGAATGGGCGATGTGGATGTCGACCCAAAGGAGTTGGGCCGCATCGAGGCGATCATCACTTCGATGACTTTCAAGGAGAGGCTCAATCACGAGATCATCAATGGCCGCCGCCGCCGCCGCATCGCGAAAGGCAGCGGCACGACGGTGCAGCAGGTCAATCAACTGCTCAAGAAATTCCGGCAAGCCCGCCAATTGATGAGGTCCATGGCGGGCGGGATGAAGAAGAAAAAGAAGCGTTTTGGCGGTATGAATCTGGAAGCGCTCATGCGGCAGTAGCAGCGGCCGCCGATAGCCGCCCCCCAAGATCCCGCCGCCGAACGCTTCACAGTGTAAGAATAGAAGAAATGGAGGTTGTATGCTCGCAATTCGCTTGGCCCGCGTAGGAGCCAAGAAAAAACCTGCTTACCGGGTTGTCGTGACTGAGAAAAGCCGCGCCCGCGATAGCAGCTCGCTTGAAATCGTCGGCCACTATAACCCGACGAAAGATCCGATCATTCTCTCGCTCAAGGAAGACCGCATCGAGTACTGGATCAGCAAGGGGGCGCAGCCCTCAAAGACCGTGAGCCGGCTGATGAGGTACGAGCCTCCGCCGCCGCCCGCGGTGGAGGAAAAGCCCGCGCCCAAGCCGGAGAAGGCTGCTGAGCCGGCCCCCGAAGTCGCGCCCGAAGCGGCCTCCGCGGCAGCCGACGCTGCCGAAGCCCCAGCGGAAGCGCCTGCCGAAGAGCCCGAGGCGGCTGCATCCGACGCAGAACCCGCCGCCGCGGGTGAAGCGCCGGCCGCGGCCGATGCCGCTGGCAGCGAAAAACCGCAAGCGGCTGCCGAGACTCCCGAAGCTGCTGAACCAGGCGCCGAGGCTGACTCTTCGGACGAGAGTAAAGCGGAAGGCGAATAGGATCGAGCCGGGGCTTAGCTTCGACCCTGAAAGGGGCCGGTACGATAGCGCCGCCCTCGGGATAGCCGGAAACCCCTGATATAATTGGGGAAGTTTATAACAGAGGAGCGTGGTCAGGCGACCGCCGGTCCAGTGTGTTCCCAGTCTGAATTCTAAGGACAGCGGAAGATTGACGACTGGTCATCGACAGGAGGTGGTCCGTGGGCAATGCAACGGACGAGATCGTTCAGTTGGTCGAGCTGATCGCGAAAGCGCTGGTGGATAAACCAGAGGAGGTTTCAGTCAAGGCGGTTGAAGGCGAACAGGTGCTGGTGCTCGAGCTGAGCGTGGATCCAAGCGACTTGGGAAAGGTGATCGGCAAAAAAGGCCGCACGGTCAAATCGATCCGGTCACTGCTGGGCGCCGCCGGCATGAAGTTGAAGAAGCGGTTTACGCTGGAAATCTTGGAGTAGTGTCCGAAGCCGAACGACAGCCGCGATATGTCAGCATCGCCCGGTTGGTTAGGCCGAGAGGAAATCGCGGCGAGCTGATCTGCGAGGATCTCAGCAACGATCCGGCCCGCTTTACCGAAGGCGCGCGGGTATTCGTTAGCGATTCCAGGGACCAGCGGACGGAATACTCGCTAGAAAAGGCTTGGCATCATAAAGGCCGGCTCATTCTGAAGTTCCGAGGGGTCGACACGATTAGCGATGCGGAGGCCCTGCGCGGCTGCGATGTTCAACTCACCGAGGACGAGATTGGCCCCCCGCCCCAGGGTGAGCATTTTTATAGCGATTTGATCGGTTGTAAAGTCGTTGACGCCGAAACCGGCCGCGGGATTGGAGAAGTGGAAGATATCCTTGAACCGGGAGGCACGCTGCTGTTGCAAGTCGACGCCGCGGGACGCGAAGTATTGATTCCGTTCGTGCGTGATATATGCGTCGATATCGAGACGGAGCGAAAAATGATTCGCGTGCGCATGCCGGAAGGGCTAGAGGGACTGAATCCGTGACATGGTGTTCCATGTCCTTACGATTTTTGAGGAGTTTTTTGAAGGGCCTTTCGATTGTGGAGTCATTGCCAGAGCCAAGAAGGCCGGACGAATAGAGATTCGATTTCACGATCTGCGGGATTACACCTTCGACCCTCACCGCACGGTGGATGACCGCCCCTTCGGGGGCGATGAAGGGATGGTCCTCAAGGTAGAGCCGATTTACCTGGCCCTCGAGAAGATTCGGGAAGGTTGGGGTGGCGCCGCCGGGAAGGCAGCGAGCGGCGAAAAGGAGGGCAAGAAGACGAGCCAGGTTGTGCTTTCCGCCCAAGGCCGCCGCTTTGATCAAGCTGTCGCGGCTCGTCTGGCGGCGTGCGATGAGGTCGTTCTGATCTGCGGCCGCTACGAGGGAATAGACGAACGCGTCGTCGAGCATTTGGCCGATGAAGAAATCTCTATCGGTGATTTCGTCCTGAGTGGAGGCGAATGGGCCTGCGGCGTGGTCATCGATTGTGTTGCGCGCCTGTTACCGGGCGTACTCGGAAATGAGGCTTCGGCGCGGCGCGAGTCTTTTGCGCCCAGGCGGGGAAGCGGGGTGGGTATCCTCGATTTTCCCTACTACACGAGGCCGGCGAGTTTTCGCGATTGGGAAGTCCCCGAGGTCTTGCTGAGTGGTAACCACGAACAGATCCGGCGCTGGCGCCGAAGGGCGGCGCTCATCAAGACTCGCGGCAACCGCCCTGATCTGCTGGAAACGGCGGATCTGAGTGAAGAAGATCAGGAGATGCTTGCGGAAATCGAGCGTTGACTCGTGAACCGAGCCGTGACTGCGGGCAAGCGGCCCAATGAACGGGCGGCCAGCGCTCAAACAAACTGGCGTCCAGGCGCCGCGAGCCGCCCCAAACAGGAGTTTTCCGATGATGAACAAAGTTCTAAAAAAGATCTACGAAACCCACAAACGGGAAGAGGTCCCGGAGTTGGAGCCAGGCGATACGGTTCGAGTCCAGGTCAAGATCCGCGAAGGCGACAAGGAACGTCTGCAGGCCTTCGAGGGCGTTTTGATCGCTCGCAACAACACCGGGCTGAGCGAAACGATCACGGTTCGGAAGATAAGCTTCGGCATCGGAGTGGAAAGAATCTTCCCGCTGCACTCGCCCGTCATCGGCAGCATCCAGATCGTGCGAAGAGCGCGTGTCCGGCGGGCTAAGCTTTACTATCTGCGAAAGTTGAGAGGCAAGGCTGCCCGGCTGCGAGAGCGCGCCCGCACTTGAGTCCGGCATGCCGCAATTCGCTCTATTTCCAAGCCGCGGCCCTAAGGGAGTGCCCATGGGCCGGCCAATCGGAGCCGCGCGCGTAAGCAAGCGGTTGCCCCTACCGGCTGATCCGCTCCCATCAAACTTCCGGCCCACCCAAAAAGATGAAAACCCGCAGGTTTTCGACCGAGCGGTCCGTTCGGGCACCGGCCAGGCGGCCCCAATACCGGCCCCTATACCAGCAATGACCAGTCGCGGGCGGCGACCGTAACATGCCGGCCCCTCGCCCGACCCGCCAAGGGCCCAAAAAACGCGCGCGGCCCACGTCCCGGATCGAGCGCACTCTGCGGCGGCAAGGCTATCACCGCATTGCCGGGGTAGACGAAGTTGGCCGGGGCTGCCTGTTTGGACCGGTGGTTGCCGCCGCTGTCATCCTTGATCCGGCACGGCCGATTCGCGGCCTCAACGACAGCAAGCTGATCGAACCAGAACGGCGCGAAGTCCTGAGCCATCGAATCCGGGAGCGCGCCCTCGCGGTTGCCGTTGCCGCCTCGGATAGCGCCCGCATCGACCGCTTCAACATCTATCAGGCTTCGCGCCTGGCAATGCGTGATGCGGTTCGATCGCTCGCTATTGTTCCCGACTATCTGCTGGTGGATGCCATGCGGATCGAACTCGACCTGCCTCAAGAATCTTTGATCCGCGGTGACGGCCGCTCGATCTCGATCGCCGCCGCCTCGATCGTAGCCAAGGTCGAACGAGACCGCTGGATGAAAATCTGGGACGAGGCCTATCCGCACTACGGACTCGCCTCAAACAAGGGCTATAGCGCGCCCGTCCACCTTCAAGCGCTCAAGGATTTGGGTCCCACCCCGCTCCACCGGCATAGCTTTCGGCCTGTCGCTGAAGCCGCGCCGTTTCCCGCGGAACTTCCCGCCGGCGAGAATTACATCAACCTGCCGCTCTTCCCGGAGCTAGAGGCCGCCATCCTTTAAGAACGAGGACGCGAGAGCAAACGCATGGAGAGTCTGCCCCGCTTCCAAGTTCACGAGTCGGCTGCTTCGCCCCGGCATCGCACCCGCTCCCAGTTTCTCACCCATCTGTTTTTCGTTCTATTTTGTCTGGAGATCGGGCTTGTTCTGCTGCTGCTGCCCTGGACGCAACTTTGGGACAACAACTATTTCTTCAGCGTCACCACCCAATGGAACAAGGTGTGGTTGAGCTTCTATCTGCGGGGAGCCATCTCGGGTCTCGGGCTCCTCAATATGTGGATCGGCCTCACCGAAGTCTGGCGCCTGCGCCGCTAGTGACCAACGCCCTTCCGCGATGGATATCTGGGAAGGACACGCACCAATCGCAATCGCGGCGTGGCAGACTTTGGCATCGAAGGCGATGCGGGCACGCGGGGGAGGGATCCATGAGACGGGTTCGCTGCGCTGTAGCAGCGAGTTTGGATGGGGACATCGTGCAGTGCGGGCGGCTAACTTCAGGTGGATTCGGCGTCCCTGCTGACCAGTTCCTCCTACCGCAAGATCGCGTCGCTGGCCGAAAACCTCGAGGACCCGGCGCTGATGGGGCGGCTCTACTACTATTGCCGGAACAGTGATGCCTTCTGGAATGGATTTTCCGAGGCTGCAGCGGCCGATTCGGGGCTGCGGGAAATTCAAGGCCGCTCGTAAATGCAAAAGGTGAACGGGTAATCGTTCTTGTCGTCTTCCGAGTGGCGCTCTTGTTGCAGGAGCTTCCAGCCGGCGAGGTCCGCCTCCGGAAAATAGGCGTCGCCTTCGACGTTCTTATGAACGCGCGTCAAGTAGAGACGTTGCGCCTGAGGCAGTGCTTCGCGAAAAACGGTCTCCCCCCCGATCACGAACGCTTCTTGTTGGTCTTCGCAGGCGGCGACGGCTTGATCGAATGAGTGAACCACCACCACCCCGGGAGATTCATAGCCCAGGTCGCGGGTCATCACGATGGAGGTTCGGTTGGGCAAGGGCCGGCCAATGGAATCGAACGTCTTGCGGCCCATGATGATCGCATGCCCCGTGGTGAGCTGCTTGAATCGGCGCAGATCGGCGGACAGCTTCCAAGGCAGGTCGTTCTTCCGGCCAATCACGCCGTTCTCCGATACCGCCACGATGCAGGAAAGGGTCATACCGCCAGCGGCGCCTTGATATGGGGGTGGGGGTCGTAATTTTCCAACGAAAAATCTTCGTACTGAAAGTCGAAGATGCTCTTGACGGCAGGATTGATATTCAGGGTCGGCAGTGCGCGCGGTTCGCGAGTGAGCTGGAGCCGTGCCTGCTCAACGTGGTTTAGATAAAGGTGAACGTCACCAAAGGTATGGACGAACTCCCCCGGATCGAGACCCGTCACCTGAGCGGCCATCACTGTCAGCAGACTGTAAGATGCAATGTTGAACGGCACGCCAAGAAAGACATCGGCGCTGCGCTGATAGAGTTGGCAGCTCAGCTTGCCTCCCGCGACATAGAACTGAAACAGTGCATGGCAAGGCGGCAAGGCCATGTCCGGTATCTGTGCCACATTCCAGGCGCTCACAATGAGCCTCCGGGAATCGGGGTTGGATTTGATTTGTTCGATGACGCCGGAGAGCTGGTCAACCGCGTTCCCGCCGGGCGCGGGCCACGAGCGCCATTGGTATCCGTAGATTGGACCCAGCTCGCCTTCGCTGTCCGCCCATTCGTCCCAAATGCTAACGCGATTGTCGTTGAGATAACGAATGTTCGTTTCACCGCGGATGAACCACAGCAGCTCGTAGATGATCGAGCGGAGGTGCAACTTCTTCGTCGTCAGGAGCGGGAAGCTTTCTCGCAAATCGAAACGCAGTTGACGCCCGAAGACGCTACGCGTCCCGGTGCCGGTGCGGTCACTCTTGGCCACGCCGTTGTCGAGGATGTCCTGTAACAGGTCGAGATACTGGCGCATTGGGGAAACTACATATTTTGTCAGGATTTTCGCTCCGGGCCAAGTTCACCTAGTTGCGCCGGCGCGGGACGTTCTAAGACGGCTATTCCCCAACCTTGTCCAGGCCCACCCATCCGGAGCTGATCACATTGGCCGAGTCGGTGTTCAGAGCGACTCCATCTAGGTTCAGGCCGGCTTTGGCCAGGGCCCTGAGGTAGTCTCCCGCGGGCACGGCGCCCTGCAGGGAGGCGCCGCCGTCGATGACTACGGTCGGAACCGCGTTGACCGCGTGAACGCTCATCGCGCCGGTCACTTTTCTGAATACCTCGGCTTGCAGTTCCTCATCGTCAACGTCGTGCGAAAAGCGGTCCGCGTCGAGCCCGCTGCGGCGCGCAACCTTAACAATAACGTCCTTGCTCGTGATGTCTTCGCTGCGGCTGAAATAGGCGGCGAACATCTCAATGTGAAAACGCTCAAAAAGCTCCAGCCCTTGACGCTGTGCGGCGGTCCCCGCATAAAGTCCTGGCAGGCTCCAGCGAGGCAACGGGCGCTCATCCCACATCTGATAGCTGATCCCGTCCGACCGCGTCATCAAAGCCGCACCTTTCCAGCCTCGCTCGACGGAGCTCCCCTTGAACTCGAAAGGCGCGGCGTTCCTCTCAGGCCGCAGGGCAAAGGGATGCCACTGGACCGAGATTCTTCCCTGGAACTGAGCTTGGAGCTTCCGCAGGCGCACGGCCGCGGGGTAACACCAGGGTCAAAGGTAGTCGGAAAACTCAATCATTCGGATCGGCTCGGTCACGTTCTAATTGTGTCGGCCCGCGAGTACGCTGTCAAAGGTTGTTCCGGTGCAGCCGGACCCCCCTACACGCAAAGGCGCTAGGAGTTCCTGCTTCTGGTGGCCCCACCGGAGCAGAAGTTACGCCTGCAAATATTGAGGGTAACAAGGTCTGGATCATAGCCAGTGCAACTTTTTCCATAGGAAAAACATCTTGCGTGCCAAATGTGATTGATTTTCTAGCCCAGCCCGAGTATAGTAGGGTAGGTACTAGTAAGAACTTAGAAAAACCCAGCTTATTGACTTACCTTAGAGAACCAACCAGCTAGGGACAAGTCAGCACTTCCCCCTAGCCGAGAGGGCTACTGTTTTGGTTGACATGTTAGATGAAAGTTGTTGATTCATAACAATTTATACTATTCGTTGAGTTCGGAGATCAGCGATTCACGGATGCATGGGGCCTTCTGAGGCTGAATATGAGAGGAGCGGGCATGGTGAAGGTAGTCGATCGATCGAAGCCTTTCCTGCGCCGATTTTCACTCACTAGGTCTAGTACTTGCGTCCTGGCAGGCCTGATCGCGGTCGGGTTCGCCCAAACCGGGCTTGTCAACTCTGCATGGACCGCTCTGTCGGTCTCGTTGATTCTCGCGGCCATTGCTGTGACCCAAGGGCCGCGTCCTGCCTCGAGTAGCGTTCTGTCCGCTGTATCTTTTCTTCCTTTGGCGGTGTCCCTCGCTTACGGCCTTCCAGGATCTGTGTACCTGGTTTCCAGTTTGCCGCTGGTTCTCGGGATCGTAAGCGAGGAGCGCCGGGCTTGGAGTTCCGTCCGTTCCGGGATTGCGTTTGCAGCCCTGCTGACCGCACTGGGCGCGGTCTGGATCGGCAATCACTACCTCGTTCTTCAGTCTGGTTGGGACACCTTGCCGGCGACCTTGGCGGCGGCCACCGTGTTCTATTTGATTTACAGCTTGGGCCTGGCAATCCCATCGGCGGCTCGGACGGATCGAGGCATCCTGAAGCAGTGGAGCGAGGCGATCTTCCGCAGCGTACCGGTATGGCTGCTGATTCCGGCTGCTTTGGGTGTTGTTTCACTGTTAAGCGAGGGCGCCAGCTTACTGGAGCGAGCTTTCGGGTCCGTTCTTTTCTTAGCCGGTGTTGTCTGCCTGAGCCGGTATCACACCGCCTCTGGATCGGGGGAGGGCGCCTATTCTGTCCGCGAACAGGATCTGGCCGTGCAGACCGCGGTGGAAACCCTTACGGTCGTGACAGGCGCAAAAAACCACGACTCCCCAGCCGCGACAAGGCAACTGAGAAGTCTTGCCAGAGCTGCCGCGAAGAAATGTGCTTGTTCGGAAGAGGAAGTGCATACTCTCGAGCTAGCGGCCGTCCTGCATGACATCGGGAAGGTGGGCGTTCCGGATCACATCCTGATGAAACCGGGGGCTCTTACCTCGCGGGAGTTCAGCCAAGTTGCATCCCACGTCTCTCTCGGGGCGGAGATCTTGCGGGCGGCCAAGTTGCCTGAAGCGGTGTGGGAAGTTGTTCTGCATCACCGCGAACATTGGGATGGTTCCGGGTACCCCGACGGGCTCAAGGGTCCGGAGAGCCCCCGCCTGGCACGTATCCTGACCATTGTTGATTCTTTCCACGCATTAGTCAACGATCGGCCTTTCCGGCCGGCCCTCGACCCGGATCAGGCAGTGGATCTGATGAGCCGCCAGCGAGGTAAGATCTTTGACCCCGTGTTGCTCGACAAACTGGGGGCCGAACTCCCAGCGTTGTGGAAAGCCGCTCTCAATTCCGGACACCCGGAACTCCTCCAACAAGACACTGCCGCAAGTCCTGTCGAGCTAACCGTCAACCAAGATTGGATGGATGAGGAAAGCAACGCCGCATCGCGGAATCGGCACAGCCTGCAGAAGCTCACCAGCACTCCGCATCAGCTTGTGGCGTTCTACGACATCCTTCGGGTTCTTGGGGCGGACCTAAACTTTGAAAAGAGTCTCAAGGAGTGCGTGAGAATTTTGTGCCGCGCCATGCCGTGCGACAAGGCCGGCATCTTTATTCTTGACGGCGAGAGTTTTGTGCTGATGCAGGGGGCCGGTTTCCCGGATCATTGTGTTTCGCGGCTGGCGGTTTCATCGAAGCACGGCCTGCTGGCGGAATGCGTGGAGTCAAAGCGGATCATGATCGCATCCGGCGCCGTGTCAGACAGTCCGGACGGTCACACTCCTCGATATCTCGACGATGTCCGCTCCAGCCTCGTGGCCCCTCTGGTTGCGGACGACCGTGTGATTGACGCGATCCTGCTTTGTTCCACCACGGACAAAGGGTTCGAGCCGGATCAATGTCAGCTGATGAGTCTGCTGACCGGCAAAGTCGCCTCAACGGTTCTTTCGTCAAGGACGCTTCGAAAGATCTATCTCGAAGCCGAAACCGACACGGTCACCGGCCTTCCCAACACCCGCGCCGTGTTCCGCAAACTCGAGACCGAGCTTCAGAGAGCGCAGCGAGAGGGCGAGACCGTTGCTGTTCTGTTCATGGACCTCAACAACCTAAAACCAGTGAACGACTCCTTCGGTCACGCCGCTGGAGACACGCTGCTTCTGGAGGTCGGGCGGGCTCTCAAGCGCTGCCTGAGACCTTATGACTTTTTGGGCCGAGTCGGGGGAGACGAATTTTTGGCCATCGTGCCCGGTGTCGCGCAAGACCAGCTAAGCGGCAAAATGCAAGTCCTCAAGAGCGCCATTGCGACAACCTCATTTCGAGTGGAGAAAGATGTGACGATTCATACTTCCGTCAGCGTCGGCGCCGCTGTCTACCCTGCCGACACAGCCGAAGCAGAGGAGCTTGTCTACTTGAGCGATAAGCGGATGTACCAAGACAAGCAACGCACAAAGTCAGCTCCGAACTGGACCTCACAAACCATCCCGTCACCCGCGAGTTGAACGCGGCATCCTCAACGGAAACTATCGCCGGGGCCAGGCGGAGCAGTGAGTGCTACTGGTTTCCAGCGCCGATGCAGAAGACACCCAGCAACACCAGTGCCAATCCGGCCACCTTCGGCCGGTTGAAAGGCTCACCGAAGAATATGCGGGACCAAAGCAAGGTCCACACATATCCCAGCGATACCATGGGATAAAGCACGGTCAGGCTGCCGTCTTTTAGTCCCCAAACATAGAGAATCGACGATAGGACGAAAAGTCCGACCCCGGCACCGAGCTTTCCGGCCCACGCGGACCACCCCTGTTTCAAACGATCGGCCCCGGCTTTGAGCAGGACCGCGGCCACGGAACCGATGAAGCTGGCGGCCAACACCAAAAGCATCGAAGACAGCGGGGTTTTCATGAACGGCTCCCCAGTCCAATGAATGACACGCCCAAGACAATCAAAGCCACTCCCGCCACCTTGAACCCGTTGATGAGATCAGCGAAGAACAGCGGCGAGAGGATGGTGACCCAAACGTAAGTCAGAGCGATGATCGGGTAGAGGACCGACAGTTGTCCATCGCGAAGTGCCAAAATCAACAAACCGGTATTCACCGCTAAGCAGGCGTATCCGCCTAGAAGCGGCCAGTTCGTCATGAGGTCGGCGAGGCTGCTATTTTCGATGCCTACGGCGCCCATGCGCATCAGCACTTGCGCCGCAGCTCCGATGACCGTGCACAAAAGGACGAGCCCAATGGAGGTAAACGACGTCTTCGACGCGGCAACCCGCCGAAAAATCGCTGCCGTTGGTTCGTTCAATTCCAGAATCGGCGCGGCAGGCCCCGCAACGGTGTCCGGTTGTAGCATAGGAATTGATCCTAGCCCTGATTGCGCCTGCTTCGCCATGCGGATATAGCCTTAGTGGTCCTACGTGCTTTGATGGAAGCAGTGGACCGAAAGGCCCCTTGTAGCCTAGGTTGATCCGTTGAGCTGTTGAGCTGTTGAGCCGTGTTTCGGCTCACGGTTGTCGGTTGACAGATAACGACGTTCAGGGATAGTGGCGTTTACGGAGTGAGCAACACGTATCAACGGATCAACCTCCTCTCACAACACGGCTCAACGGCTCAACGGATCAACCGCTCAACGGATCAAATCCTTTGGTTACAATGGGTTCATGAGAGCTTCTTTCATCAATACCTGCATCGGAAACGAGCCTTGAGATGCAGCTCGCCCTCTCTTCCACGCAAGAAACTTATCGGACTATCCGTGAAAAACTTAGACCACATTTCAGCGAGTTAGCTCGCTGCAACTCGACAAGCGAACTCGAAGCCCTGTCGCTGTACCCTTCGCTGGAACCGCTCGTGCGGGAAGTGCTCGGCCACGCGGATGTCGGGGATTTCACTCGCTCAGTGGCGCCGGCTCGTCCGCAATATCGATTGGTTGCTTGGAACCTGGAGCGCGGCATTCAATTCGACGGGCAGCTCGAAGCGCTGCGGTCCGATCCTTACCTCAGGGAAGCGGACGCCCTGCTGTTGACCGAGACGGATGTCGGTATGGCCCGCTCGCGGAATCGGGCTGTGGCCCAAGAACTGGCCCGCGAGCTGGGACTTCACTACGCGTTTGTGCCCTGCTATCTCAACCTCGCGAAAGGGGCTGGCGTCGAACGCGATCAAGCCGGCGACAACGAGCTGGGCTTGCACGGGAACGCCATCCTGAGCCGCTATCCCATTCAGAATGTCAGGCCGGTCCGCCTCAAGAACGGCAAGGACAAGATGAGCGGCCGTGAAAAGCGTCTCGGAAGGCAAACCGCCGTCGTCGCCGACATCGAGTTTCCGGACTTCCCGGTCACTGTGGCCTCGATTCACCTCGACGCGCAATCGACTCAGCGCCATCGGCACGACCAAATGCGTGACGTTCTCGACGGGCTGGCCACGGACCGGCCCGCGATCATCGGTGGTGACTGGAACACGACGACTTACAACTCATCGCGCGCCTTTTACGCCATTATGGGCTTCTGGCTGCGGGTCTTCATGGGAGTCGACAACGTCATCAACAACCACTATCTGCATCCCTACAACCGTTTCGAGAAAGAGCTGTTTGATCTGCTCGAGGCCCGCGGCTTCGACTACCGCCAATCGAACATCCTCGGGGAGCGCACGGCGTCCTACGACGCCGAAGACATCAAGACCAACAAGAACCTTGGCGAATGGGTGCCGGCCTGGTGTTTTGCCTTCATTCGCTGGGCGCTGCGCAATCACGATGGGAAATGTCCGCTGAAGATTGACTGGTTTGCCACGCGGGGCATCCGCTGCAAGGACCCCAGGGTCATCCATCACCTGCGCGAGGGGCTCGAAGTGCCGTTGTCGGACCACGATGCAATTGGTTGTTCCGTCGAGCGGTTGATCCGTTGAGCGGTTGAGCCGTTGATCCGCTCCGCTGCCCCGCCTTTTGTTGGGCTCGTGAGACAGGATTTCTTGCGGGGTTCGGTGGGGTAACCACGGATCAGCGGTTCAACTGCTCAACGGATCAACGTTCTCTCACACCTGAATTATGCATTGCGGGGTGCACCTGAGGAGGGCTGAGCCGCAAGGGACCATTGGGGAACGCCCGAAAACATGGGGTAAAAAGGTAGGCTGGCAAAGATTCCAGCTTCACCAGCCAACCCAAAGGAGGTCACCCAAATGGTTACCAAGCGAAAACAGCATAGCTCCCAAAGGGCCGTCAAACAAGGCCCAGCCGTGACGGTCTCGCAGCCCAATAAAATCGGGGCATCCACGCCTTGACAACTTCCGCGGCAGGAAGCCGACTCCCTACGGCGGCTTGCCGCCGGTAGTCGAGAGGGCGTTGATCTGAGAGCCTGGCTATGCGCTATGCATAAAATTTTATGCACTGGCCGCAACGTACTGGAAACACGCCACTTCGGAGCGGGGTTTTGCCGACGCGGATTCTGGGCGGGAGGGGAAACCGGGGACGGAGAAGCCAAAAGACCAGTTGCCGAGCTCCCACCTTACGACGGCCGTCAAGCCGCTACGAACGCAGCCGCACTCGCAAAGCGAATCTGTGCATAATTCAGGTCACAACGTCCGCAACCGAAACCCGCCATCCACATCAATCACTTGACCCGTGGAATAGTCCAATAGCCCGTCCGCGATCGCTCGAACAGCCTTGGCCACATCGCTCGGCTGGCCCATTCGCGGCTGCGGCAGCAGGCCCTCCGCGATGAGTTTGTCGTACTTTTCCTTAACAGGCGCGACCATGTCTGTGTGCGTGATACCCGGACGAATCTCGAAGACCGTAATTCCATCGCGCCCCAAGCGGTGCGCAAACAAAGTCGTCGCCATCCCCAGACCGGCTTTGGAGACGCAATATTCACCCCGATTCGGAGAAGACGCATAGGCCGAAATCGAGCCGATGAACACGATGCGGCCGGCTTGCTGCTCGACCATCCAGCGAGCCGCGATTTGAGTCAGGAAGTAAGGACCCTTGAGATTGGCGGCCATCACCTCGTCGTAGCTTTCCTCGGATGCCTCGAGCAAATCGGCGCGAACCCGAGGCGCCATCGCGGCATTGTTGACCAGCAGATCGAGGCGTCCGAACTTTTCGCGGCAGAAGTCAATGAGCGCCTGCCGGTCCGCGCCCGATGCCAAATCGATCCGAAAAATCTCGACACCGTGCTCTTGTTGCAGCGACCTCGCCGCGTCCTCCCGTCCGCGATAAGTCGCAATCACATGATGCGTCGCGGCAAGCTCCGCGGCGATTCCCCGTCCTATGCCGCGGCTGGCGCCGGTGACAATAGCCACGGGCTGCTGGTTTTGACTTGGTTCACCCATAAGCTGCACGACAACGCCCAGACGGGGGACGCCTCGCTGTCAAGTACGACAATACCGGATTGGCGTGTCAGAGTTCCAATTCCCCTGGTGACTAAACTCATGACGATGTCCGGATCGTCAAGTTCGGAAGCGTTGATCCAGCGCCAAATAGAAATGTGCTAATTGGGGTATGCACTTCACTCCCGGCTACCCCATATCTTGTGGTTGGCTGATCCGCCGACCGCGCACGTGTCGTACCATCTCCGAATAGAGAAGATGGAGTGACCTGTCCATCCGCGTCTGTCGCGGTTTACGCTTTAACGTGAGAACAGATGCGCAGAACCGCATCGAGGAGGACAGGTCATGAACAGCCGTCCAGGCGCGAGACTTCTTCCAGCGCGGCTTGCTCCACGACGAGCGGCTCTTGAGTCAACGAAGTGCGTCCTTCTCGACCGCATCGATCTCCACACGGGCACTCGAAAGGCGCAGCCGAAATCGAAACAGTGCTTGCGCGGCCGGGCCTGCCAGGTGCGCGCCGTTTGCTACAGGATCGAACACGCTGAAATGGCACGGGCAGACGAACAGCGGGTGTTCTTGTTTCTTCGCTCCTTCGGGCAAGGGAACCAGACCGGTGTCTTCTTTGAGAACCACGTCGCATAATTCATGGGGACAGCTCAAGCAAAAGGCACGAAGTCCCGAGTCGTCAGCGGCCGGCTCGCCTACTCGCAACAGTACTCCTGGGAGCAGCAGGCCGGGACCGCTTTGGCTATCGGGGCCGAGCTTGTACGCAACGGCTTGAAAGGTGAACGGAGTCCAAGATTTCGCCACTCGGCCGAGCGGAATGACGATGGGCTCTCTCAGACGGCGGTACTGAAGATCCCCCGGGGCGCCGAGCAATTTACCGGCGAACCCGGCGGAGCCGAGCAACCACAACATGAGGCGGCGTTGCAGATGGCCGGAGCTTTCATTTTCTGAACCCATCGCGATTTAAGGCGCTTGCTCAAGCCTATGTTATCCAAACATGTTACCCAAACAATGTGAGCAGCGATTGCTGCGTCGATACCCGCTTCTTCCGCGCGGATGATTGCTCCTCGCCGTTCCATCACTCCCGCGAGCACAAGTCATCCTCGTTGAACCGCTTCGGCATTCCCTGATAGTGACGGCTCGGAATCCGCCGCACTCAACTGTCCTGGCCCTCCCCGGGGTTTCGCAATCAAGAATGCGATAATGAACCTCCATGGCCAATGGGCGCTCCATCACCTACGCCGCTGCAGGCGTTAGTTTCGATGAAGCGGACCGCGCTACGTCCAAAATCAGGCGGCTCGCAAAACAAACTTTTAACCCGAACGTTCTCACCGGAATTGGGTCCTTTGGGGCAGCCTATGCCCTTCGCAACGGCGATTTCAAGAAGCCGGTCTTGATCAGTTCCGCCGATGGAGTGGGGACCAAACTCAAAGTTGCATTCGCCACAGGCATCCACGACACGATTGGTCAGGACCTGGTGAACCACTGCGTCAACGACATCGCGGTTCAAGGGGCGCAGCCGCTCTTTTTTCTGGACTATTTCGCCACGGGCAAGCTCGAAGCCGGCCTGACGGGGCAGGTGGTCAAGGGACTCAGTGTCGCCTGCCGTCAAAACGGCTGCGTTCTGATCGGCGGCGAAACGGCCGAGATGCCCGACATGTACGCCGAGGGCGAGTACGACCTCGCGGGTTTCATCGTCGGAGCAGTCGAACGCTCGCAACTGCTCGACGGGCGAAAGATCAAGGAAGGCGACGCCTTGATCGGCCTGCCCTCCTCGGGACTGCACACGAACGGCTACTCGCTGGCGAGGAAGCTGCTGTTCGAGACCGCCGGACACGGTCCCGATACGAGACTTCCCGAACTGGGAACGACGGTCGGGCGTGAATTGCTCAAAATACACCGCAGCTACCTCAAGCCGATCCGGGCACTGGCAGCCAAGAAGTTGCTGCGAGGCGCCGCCCATATTACCGGCGGCGGCATCACCGGCAACACGCCGCGGATGCTGCCGGCGGGGCTTTGCGCTCGTGTCAAGACAGGGTCGTGGCCGGTCCTGCCGGTTTTTGACCTGCTCCGAAAGATCGGTAACATCCCGGCTGATGAAATGCTTCGAACGTTCAATATGGGAATCGGGATGATCCTGGCGGCGCCCGGCCGCTCCAAAACTCGCGCGCTCGGTCTGCTCGAGGAGATGAAGCAGCCGGCGTATCTCATCGGCCACACCGCCAAGGGGCGCCGAAGGGTTGTTTACGAATGAAAAAGCTGGGTATCTTGCTGTCCGGCCGCGGCTCGAACTTCGAAGCCATCGCCGACAACGTTGCCGCCGGAAAGATCCCGGCCGAGATTGCAGTGGTCATCAGCAACAAGCCCAACGCTCGCGGGCTGGCCAGCGCACGACAACGAGGGTTGACAGCAGAGTTTATTTCTTCGAAAGGGTTGGAGCGGGAAGAGTATGACGGTAAGGCCGTTGCTCTGCTCAAAGAACACAAAGTGGACCTGGTTTGCCTGGCAGGGTTCATGCGCCTGCTGAGCGCCTATTTCGTTACTGAGTTTCCTAACCGTATTCTGAATATTCATCCGTCGCTGCTGCCGTCGTTCCCCGGCCTCGAGGCGCAGCAACAAGCCCTTGAACACGGAGTGAAATATTCCGGCTGTACCGTGCACTTCGTTGACGAATATCTGGATGCCGGTCCGATTCTGGTCCAGGCAGTGGTTCCGATCCGCGACGACGACACCGAAGAAACGCTCTCGGCGCGTATCCTGAAAGTGGAGCATCGCATCTATACCGAAGCAATCAATCTAGTGCTAAGCGGCAAGTTTCGCGTGGAAGGCCGCCGCGTGATTCGTGAACCGTGATTTGTGAACCGTCAACCGCGAGCCGTGATTCGTGAAACGTGATTCGTGAGCCCTAGACCGTGTTTCTGGCTTATGAGGAGCGGCCGGCGGCTAAGTTCCAACTCTGATTCGGATGCCTCCCCAAAGTCTCCACTGATTCATCGCCGACTCCGTATCTCAATTCATTCATGGACCTGACACTCGACGAACAACTCCAATACCTGATGAAGGGGATGGCCGAGATCATCCGCGAGGAAGATCTGCGGCAGCGCTTAACCGACGCCGCCAAGCAAGGCCGTCCCCTGCGGGTCAAAGTCGGCTTCGACCCCACCGCACCGGACCTGCACCTCGGCCACACCGTGATCCTGCGGAAGATGAAACATTTCCAGGACCTCGGTCACACCGTGATCTTTCTCATCGGAGACGCCACCAGCCTGATCGGCGACCCCACCGGCCGCAACCTCACCCGGCCGCCCATGACCCGGGAGCAGATCGAAGCCAATGCGGAAACCTACAAGCAGCAGGTCTTCAAGGTACTTGACCCCGAAAAGACGGAGATCAGCTTCAACAGTAAATGGCTCATGAAGCTGGGATACGAGGACATGATTCGGCTGTGCTCCCGCTACACCGTGGCTCGTATCCTCGAGCGGGATGACTTCAGCCGGCGCTACAAGGGCGGCCAACCGATTTCGATTCACGAGTTGCTCTATCCCCTGGCGCAAGGTTACGACTCGGTTGCCCTGAAGGCCGACGTCGAGATGGGCGGGACGGACCAAAAATTCAATCTGCTGGTGGGGCGCGAACTCCAAAAGGACTACGGGCAGCCCTCGCAGATCGTGGCCATGACGCCCCTGCTCGAGGGTATCGACGGCGTGCAAAAGATGTCGAAGTCGCTGGGGAACTCGATCGGCATCACGGAGCCGCCTGAGGTGATGTTCCGCAAGGTGATGCAGATCAGCGACGAGCTGATGTACCGCTACTACGAACTATTGACCGACATGACCGTGACTGAGACCAACGCCCTGCGGGACAAGATCAGCAACGGCAAATATCATCCCATGGAAGCGAAAGCGGATCTCGCGGCCAGAATTGTGACCGACTTTCATTCGGCCGGCGAGGCCCGCAAAGCGCGAGAGGTGTTTCGCCGCGTCGTGCAGCAGGGACAAATCCCAGAGGATATCCCGACCTTTCCACTGCCCGAAGCCATGCGGGGAGAGACGACGATTCGCATCGACAAGCTTTTGCGAGAGATTGGCTTGTCCTCATCCGGAGGCGAAGCCAACCGCAAACTCCGCGAAGGCGCCGTATCGATCAACGGCGAAAAGCACCGCGAGATGGGCTATGAGCTGGACCCGTCGATGAGCGAGCTAACGATCCAGTTGGGCAAAAAGTGGGCCAAAGTCAAACTGTGACCCGGTACCGCCGATTGCCTTGTGAGAATTGATCCTCGCGAGAGCGGCGCCCGGAACCGCATCGCGGGGGGCAAGAATGTCCCGCCGGGCTGCTCTTAGGGCAGTCTGGAAGCTTTCCTGTTTCATCTTTCATCCAGCGATAAATGGATGCTTCACTCACATTTGCTCTTTTTGCCGCTCTAACGATGGTATTCGTTAGCAAAAGAGCTTCAATGGTCTTTTCCTGTTGGGTTGTAAGTTGTTCATTCATAAGGGTTGACTTTTTTCAATGAGAGTATTTGAGAGTGTCTGAGAGGTTTTCTGGCTTTGGGGTCCTGCTGAGGACGTGGAATGGTTGTCCTTTCCTTTCTGATGCAACTGAGTCATTGTTGGTTTTGTCGCTTTTAGGATAACAAGCCGATTTTGGGATTCCTTGCGGCCGCTGGGTAAAACTGTTGAAAAAACAGGGATTATATTTATAAATTATCCGTGACTGAGTTGGGGTGATTTGCGGTTCTTGGGGGGGAGCGGTGTTTTGGGGTCAAAGTGGCGTGCCCGTACCCGGTTCGGCGTTCGGTGGGGAGTTCGCGGCTGAACGGCTCGTCGCCGCTTGGCGTAGGAGCCTCGAGCATCCAGAGGGAGTTAAGGCTGGACCGGGTGAGAGTCGGCCGGTATCATGCCGACTCGCATGCTGGCACGGCACGCTCGCCGGGGTTGGCGCCGGGGCCGGTGGCCGCTGGCTCATTCGGCGACGGTCAAGGCGTTGGGGTCGGGGCAGGGAAGTCGCGAACTGCTACGCTGGTAAGCCGCACACGCCGCGCTGTTTCGTAGTTGCCGGGAGACGGTCGTGATCAGGGCGGCATGAAAGCCCGTTGAAACGGGCTGAGGAACACTTCGGGAGGGCTGGTCAACCGGCCCTAAAAGGACCGGCCTAAAGCAGACCAAGCCACGTGAACGTGGCTTAGGCGGTGGCCCGATTGCGGGTCCGACTCGATGCAGGGCAGCGCCGGAAGGGCAGGGAACCCGCTGCTCTCCGTTTTCGCTGAATTGCGGGTCCGAGTCGATGTGGAGCAACGCCGCAGGGGCAGGGAACCCGCCCCTCTCCGTTTTGGCTGAATTGCGGGTCCGAGTCGATGCAGGGCAACGCCGCAGGGGCAGGGAAGCCCCACACCCTTCCGCCATCCGTGCGGCTCCAGCTAATCGGACCCAGCCGGGGACGCCTTCTTATTCTCGGTGACTTGCTGCTTCTTGGCGGGCTTCGCGATTCGCGCCGGGTCGAGGTCCACCAGAATGGCGAAGTCGACGAATCCGGCCAGCATTTCTTCCCAGGTCTGATCGCCCCAGTAGACGGTTTCCGTGGGGTCGGGATTGAAGGGATTGTTCGGCGAGTTGTCGTACCACGCGGTGGCGACAATTTCGGTTCCCTTGGGAAGCATGATGGGCTCGTCTAGATAATAGGTGAGCTGCCAGTTGAAATCATATTCGGGGACGCTCAGCAACGTTCTCGATTCGCCGGATGGAAAGATGGCGCGATACTCAAACGCCTTGCCCCTCAAGTGCATATGGGGAAAGAGACTGAGCAGTTCGATGTCTTCATGCACCTTGACGCGGGCCTCCACGCGCCGGTTCGAGTCGCCCGGAGGGATGACCAGGCGTCGATTGCTAATAAAGCTGTTTACCACGCGCCTTCGCGGCGGCTCATCCGCAAACTTGATGCCGATGACACTGCGGTCCAAAGCGGGCTTGCCGTTGGTGGTGTAGTGCATCTGGAAAATGAGATCCGAGCCGGCCGGCAGCAAACGCGCCTCGCCCGGGCGGGTCCGGTAAGCGACACCGCCTGGCACAAACGTCGCAAGGACTTCTCGGTCGACATTCAAGGCCTCCAAAACCCCGGCTCCGGTGTCCTTCTTCCGTTTCTTTTTGGCCTTCTTTTTGGGGACAAACGGTTCACCCGGCTTGATCTCCTTGAAGCGCTCGGAGTTCGGCGTCCGAGTAAACACGACGATATGGTGCACCACGGAGCGCGTACCCGGCCGCGCTTCGACGCTCTCGATCCATTTGTCCTCGGTTAGACCCGTGGGAACCACAAAGTAGGTATAGGGAACGTCGCCCGAGGCAGGAACCGGATAGTCGTATCCCACATCGAGCACGAGGTCGGGTTCGCCAATCTCCCAGCCGCTTGCAAACTCTTGAGGCGGGGGAGCGTCGGCAGCATCGCCCTCGGGTGCGCCGCTCTCGGCCCATTTCGCCAGGATGGCAAGCTCGCGTTCGCTCAAGCGGCGGTCGTTCGAGAAGGAGCCGTGTGCGGGATCCGCGAACCAGGGTGGCATCTTCTTCAGCAACACCGCCTCGCGAATGGAAGCCGCCCAGGGACGCGTTTCCTTGTATGTCAGCAGCGACATGGGCGCCACCTCGCCGGGACGGTGGCACTCCTGACAGCGCTTCTGGAGGACCGGCAAGACATCACGGTGAAACGTGATTGGGTCTGGGACGTTCGCCGCCAGGCCGAGCGTGGCAACCGCGGTGGCGACAATCAAGATACGCTTTAGCATGTGGTCTCTCCCATCGAGTTAGTCCTGAGCTGGATCCTGAACTGATTGTCACACAACGAGACGTTCCAATTCAAGGGTAAAGTTGCTGTCCGGCCCGGATGGTTATCGTTCGCGAGGTCTGGCCTGGGGAACCGGGGCAACGACCGTGGCGCTGCGGTACCGGTGAATGTGAGGGTTCTAAGTCTCTGAGGCGCTCGAGAAATCAATCAAACTCAAACAGTTTACATAATATATCTTATACGACGTTAATATGAAGTGGGACGGCGCTGGCGGGGCGCACGCATTCTTGCGAGCCATGCAGCCATTTCGTGCCGAAGTATGCTTGGCACGGACAATTCACCCTGATACTCTTGAGTCCAGCAACAAGTATTGACTTTACAGCTACTTAGCTTCCTCTCAGCACGACTCCTTCCCGAAGCATCGGCAGAAGTTCATCCGTAGCGAACACTTGAAACACAGTCATTCCGGCAGCTCGCGCCGCAGCTACTCCCGCGGCGGAATCCTCGAAGACCAAGCAGTTTTGAGGGTGAATCGCCTTGCCGTCCCCGGAAAGACGCTCGAGTGCAAGCAAGTAGGGCTCCGGATCGGGCTTGTGCCTGTGGACGTCATCTCCGCACACAACAGTATCGAGAGATGACAAGACCCCGGCCTGGGCAAGCAAAGGCTCAACCTCTGATCTTAAGCTTGAAGATACCACTGCAAGTGAAAGGCAGGTAGAGGTTTGATAGATCCACTCCTTGATCTCGGAACGGATCGATAGTTCGTCACAAAACCGATCATGAAACGCAGTGCGCTTCACTTGCAGCACTTCACGGATACGCTCTTCGGTCGGTTCATGGCCAGCCTCTGACAGCAAAATACGGCCCGCTTCCACATCGGTCCGCCCCGTCAGCCGCTGCGTGTACCGCACCCAGTCCATTCCTCCCCCGAAAGGCCGAACCGCCTGCATCCAGCAGTCGTAATGCAGCGGTTCGCTGTCGACGAGCGTACCATCGAAATCAAACAGGACGGCTTGAATGGGGCCTGGCACCCCTCATTGTAACGGAGGGCGCACCGGCTTGGCTGCTTACCTGGGCCACCCCGGAGCCAACCCAGCATCCGCGTCACGAAGCGCCACTATGCCCCCCGGGGTCAACCTCGCCAGGAACAACTGGAAGCGGATGTTCCGCGCGCTTGGGAGCGCGATCCTTCCAGGATGACCTTGTCAATAGGACATTTCTACTTGGCACATTTAGGACATTATCACTTGGCAGCGACACCGCCGCATGAGAGCTGTCAACGCCAAGTAGAAATGTCCTAATCGCTGCCAAGTAGAAATGTCCGCTTTGGGGCAGGTGGCTGGAGAGGCGATGGTAGAGTGGTTGGCGTTGAGGGCAGGGTCGCGCCTGCTCTTGATGCCCAAGGCCGAAGCGATGGAGCTGGCTCCCAAGCAATCGGCTGAAGCAGACGACCCTCTGGCCTCCCGGTCAGAGGGTTTTCTGTTCGTGACAGAGATTGCTTTGGTGAAGCTTCGGAGCGGAGGCCTTGGGCTTCGCCAACGCGACGATCGCCGGGCGCCGTTTGCCCGGCGCTCCCCATAGCGTCTTGGTTTGGCAGCGACTGCCAACTCAGCGCATCGGCCCGATGGGCGCTCCGCATAGAGTCTTGGTTTGGCAGCGACTCCTAGTCCTGCGTATCGTCTCGCCGAGCGCCGGATGCCTGCGCCGCTTGCCACACAGGCGGGCTGTCTTTCAGATCGAAGTCCTTCATCCAGTCGCTGCTTCGCTTGCCGGCAGCTTTGCCGCCAGCCTTCTCGGCCGCTGCCGCAGCGGGTTCCGCCTGGGCGCTCTTGGGCTGCGGGCGCTCCGATTGGGGCTGCGCGCCGCAGCGCTTCAGCGCCAGTTCGTGCTTGCCGAAGCGCGCGGCCAGGACGCCATCCAGGCGTCTCTCCACCCGCACTCGGCTGTTTCGCAGACCCGGCACAATCGCCTTGCGGTCGATTTGATAGCTCTTTCCCCGGAAGCGAATCGTGTAGTCGTTGGCGACCTGCCGCGTCTCGACCTGGCTCAGCGCCGAGTCCAGATCGTGCTCGGGACCTAGCTCGCGATGCGCCTCGTCGGGGTGAGCCGGCTGCACCCGCAACGTGGCGTTCCACCAGGGCAGAAACTCGCTTTCCAGGTAGGCGTTGGCCTGTTCGATCGTCGTGGCCCCGGCCACCCGCAGACCCTTCACCAGGCGGTCCTGGGCGGTGCCAAAGCTGCGCTCGACGCGGCCTTTGGCCTGCGGCGAATAGGCCGTGATCGATTCGATGTCCAGCTCCTGGAGCGCCCGCCCGATCTGCGTGGGAGGCAAGAGCTTGGGGTCCTCGCCGGCGCTGTTTTTGGGCGTGTTGACAAACAGGCTGGCGCGGTCGGTGTAGAAGGCTACGGGTCGGCCGTTTTGTTCCAGATACGTCTTCAGCAAACGGCGATTCTCTTCGCCCGAGTCGTGCCGGACGAAGCGCGCCAGCAACTCGCTGCTGGCGTCGTCGATCATGCCGATCAGGTACAGCTTCTCCCCGCGTCCCTCCAGCCAGTCGTGCTCGGAGGTGTCCCATTGCACCAGCTCGCCGCGGCAACTGCGGCGGGGCCGCCACGGATGCGGGCGTCCTGACTTGCGGCGGCGGGGCTTCCACAGGCCCGCGGCGGCCATCCAGCCCCGCAGCGTTTCGCGGCCGACTTGGACGCCGTGGCGCTGCTCGAGATACTCCGCCGCCAGAGTCGGGCCAAAGCCGGCGTAGACGGGTTGGGAGAGGATTGCCACGGCTTGTTTTTCCGCCTTGGCGCTGAGCTTGCGGTTGGACGCGCGGCCCCGCGCGGCATGGACCACGGCCTGGTCGCCTTCGCTGCGAAGCTTCGCCAGCAGCCGCCTCAGATGCCGTTCGCTGAGGCCCGTCTGCTGGGCGGCCTGCTTTTGCGTGATGAGTTTTTTGTCTGCTTTGCGCAGCGCCACCAGCCGGTCGCGCTCTCGTTGTGTCATTAGTAGTTGTCCTTGCTTGCTCACCCCTCCAGGCTGACCTTGTCAATAGGACATTTCTACTTGGCACGTTTAGGACATTATCACTCGGCAGCGACAACCGCCGCATGAGAGCTTGACAATCCATGGCCCGTATGTTTTACTAAGTGCGCCTCTGTTGAGCTGCTGTTCGTTGCGCCTTTGTCAGGACATCGTTCCTCGGGCGCCAGCTTGCTGGAAACGCAGTTCGTTCTGCCGAAAACGCGCGAGGAAGTTTGGGTTCCGCCGGCCGGAATCAAGTCGAATTGACGCTAGGCGATTGCAGGAGGTGCGAAGGGACGTATCGTTCGGAGCTGTCCCAAAATTTGACGGGAGGTGAAATTTTTGATAAATCAGCGCGACTCGCGTTACCACGCCGTAACGGAGCATAATGTCGAGCGGGAATCTGAATGGAAACGCATCGATCCGGAGTTTCGGGAGGCCATTCAGACGGTCTCGAAAGTGCTGCCGTTCCGGACAAACCGGTACGTGATGCGGGAGCTGATTGACTGGAATAACCTGCCGAACGACCACATCTTCCAACTCGTATTTCCCCAAAAAGGGATGCTGGACGCCAAAGACTATCGCGCGGTCCAGGCTCATCTTGGAAACGGAAATTCACAAGCTGAACTCAAGGAAATCATCCAAAGAATTCGCGGCGGTCTCAACCCCCACCCCGCCGGCCAACTGACGCACAATGTTCCGTCGCTCAACGGCCGTCCTCTCAGCGGCCTGCAGCATAAGTACAAGGAAACGGTCCTGTTCTTCCCCGCGCAAGGACAGACTTGTCACGCCTACTGCACCTACTGTTTTCGCTGGGCGCAGTTCGTGGGCATGCCCGAGATTCAATTCCAAGCCCGCGAAACCGGTGACTTGGTGGCGTATCTTCAAGCCAATCCCGGTGTCAGCGATGTGCTGATCACGGGTGGCGACCCGATGATCATGAAGACGGGGGTGCTGCGCAAGTATCTGGAGCCTCTGCTTTCTCCTGCACTGGCGCACGTCCAGAACATTCGGATCGGGACCAAGGCTCCAGCCTATTGGCCGCAGCGTTTCGTAACCGACCGCGACGCCGAGGATTGCTTGCGGCTGTTTGAAGAAATTGTCGCCGCCGGACGCCATCTGGCGATCATGGGCCATTACAGTCACCCGGCCGAACTAGCCCCGGAAGTGGCGAAAGAGGCTGTGCGCAGGATTCGCGCGACCGGCGCCGAGATCCGCATGCAGGCGCCTCTCATCAAGCACGTCAACGACGATCCGATGATTTGGGCGGATTTGTGGCGTGAAGGCGTCAAGCTCGGGATGATCCCTTACTACATGTTCATTGAACGCGACACGGGCGCGAAGAATTACTTCGAGGTGCCCCTTGTGCGCAGCTATGAAATCTACAAGGATGCTATCCGGCGCTGCTCGGGGCTGGCGCGAACCGCTCGGGGACCATCAATGTCGGCATTCCCGGGCAAGGTAAGGGTGGCCGGCATCTCGGAGGTTCACGGCGAAAAGGTGTTCGTTTTGGAGTTGATTCAGGCGCGGAATCCGGAGTGGGCCAACCAGCCTTTCTTTGCCAAGTTCGATCCCGAGGCCAGTTGGTTCGACGACTTGAAGCCGGCATTCGGGGAAGACCGGTTCTTTTTCGACGCAGGTCTTGGATCTCAAGTATTGACTTCGGCCCCTAGGAAACCGCCAGTCCTGGCGGGTTATTCGAACGGCCACCGGACCGCTGCCCTGAGGGAGTAGCTTCCTTTCAACGACCCGCCGCTTGGGCAACGATGCCGGAGAAGCCGAGGAGTATCGAGCGCGCAGCATATCCGAGGCCGGTTCGCTTCTGTCATTTCCTTGGCCGCGGCGCCTGATTCGGGTGCTTGATTGCGGCCCTTGACTCCCGCGCGATTATCGTTCGGGGGCTGATTCCGGCCAGCGCTGGCGGGGTGAGCGGTGGCCGCGTGCAGTTCGACGAGCCCCGGAGGGAGGGTGTCGGCAGGTTCTTCGGGCCGTGGCAGACCCGACCAGTGGCGAGACGCGGGTCGGGAAACCAAAGATCCGCGATCCGAGTGTCAATTATAGTAATAAGACTAGGTGAGGTGCGAGAGTGGTTGAATCGGGCGGTCTCGAAAACCGTTGAGGTCTTGCGGCCTCCGTGGGTTCGAATCCCACCCTCACCGCCATCTTATCTTGATATTTATCAATAGTATACACATAGCATACGACCTTGCGTGCAGTTGATGTGCCAATGTGGTAGGCTCTGCAGTAGGAGTTCCTGCCATGCTCAAGGCCGAGAAACGTCACCGCCAAAGCTGCCGGTTCGATCAGTATGATCGGGCGCGCACCAAGTGCACCTGCTCCTATCACGCCATTGGCGTCCTCAACGGCACTTTTCTTCGAAAAAGTCTGAAGACCGCCAACTACGAGACAGCGATACGGACCATCCGCCAATGGGAGTCGCTGGGAGCAGCCCGCGAAAGAGAGTCGATCGCTGTCGAGGGCGCTGTGGGCGCTTTCATGCGGGACATCGGCGCTCGCAACTGGCAGGAAACCACGAAACGCAAGTTTCGAACTCTGCTGCAGGGTCGTCTTGTCGAGTATTGCCGCCGGCATGGCTACCGGCTTCTGAGAGAGCTGGATCTGAATGCCGTCACGGAGTTTCGGGCCACCTGGAGGGACGCGCCGCTGACGGCCCTGAAGAATATCGAGCGGCTGCGTGCGTTTTACCGTTTTTGTCTCGACCGCGAGTGGGTCACGGGAAACCCGGCAGCGAAGCTCAAGGTCAAGGTCGCCGTGGAGGAGAAGGAGCCGTTCACGACAGACGAGTTTGAGCGAATCATGGCTGCGACTGAGCAGTATAGGGAGGGGCGGGGCCCGAAGGACCCGAGAAAGGCTGCCGAGTTGCGAGCTTTCATCCTGGTATTGCGCCACAGCGGCTTGCGAATCAGTGACGCGGTAAAACTCGAGCGAACGCAACTCGTGCCGGGTACGGACAGCGATGGTTACGCCCTCATGGTGCTACAGCAAAAGGTACGCCGCACCGTTTACATTCCCCTTCCCGACGGCAAAGACGGGCTTCCGGATGTGGTCGGGGCGCTCCAGGCACTTCCTCTGCACGACGAGAAATACTTTTTCTGGAATGGCAGGGGTGAGATTGAAAGAGCCGTCAATAACTGGCGCTCGCGCCTGACGAAGGTATTCGGGGTAGCGGAAACACAAAGCGGTTCCCGGAAGCCGTTCTCCTGCAAGCCACACCCGCACCGCTTTCGGCATACGTTTGCGGCCGAGTATCTTAACGCCGGTGTCCCCATTGAGACCGTATCGCTGCTACTGGGACACGCGAGCGTCAAGGTCACTGAGAAGCACTATGCGAAATTCAATCGCGCGCGGCAAGCGCGGATCGAGGAGGCTGTCCGCGGGGCCTGGCAATCACAGCGTCCCAAGCTGCAGCTTATTGCCGGCAGCTCCCAGAGCGTGGCTTGACGACTAATATCACCGGGTGATCTTGCGATAAATCCGTTCCGCAATCGAAGCAGGAACCTGCACTCTGCGATAGGAGCGTTTGCCGCGAGCACTCTGATGGATACTGATGACACCAGGCTCCTGTTCGATCAAGCGGCGCACGGTACGCTCGCTGATTCCCCACAGCTCGGAGAGTTCCTTCACGCTGAAATGCTGCTCGACGCTGGCATCAGCCGCGCGGCCGGTTGGAAGACGATCCGCAGCGCCGGGTTTCGCTAAACCAGTGTTTGCCGTTTCACCCACGCTGAATTCCGGAGGAGACTGACCACCACCGGCGACGCCGAGCTGGTGTAGCAGGAGCTGCAGGCTTCTGAGGTCAGCCAAGCAATGGTCTTTCGAGTAGCCGCGGGGTCCGGGAGAGCCGTTGCGAAAGGCAACGTCGACAAGAGTATTTTCGTGGAACCGCTGCCTGTGACCTGGATTCCCAAAGTCCGTCATGAATCTCTTGGTGTCGACCAAGAACTCCGAGAGCGGCTCTCTTAAGTCAATAATCTGTCGTTCTTCCGCGGTAAACTTGGGAGGCTCAATCTGGCCGTCCGAATCGAGTTGCGGCAACCCACCCCAGACCGGTTTCAGGGGGCAGGAAGCCCCCATTCCCGCAATCTGCTTGAGGAGTGCATTGGCTCGCCGAACCAATTGGTTGCGTTGAGAAACGTTGGTTCCCATATCAGTACATTATCCATCGATGGAGCCGAAGAAAGTTGAGGCGGATAGTATCTACTACAGGTAAGATGCCGCGAGCGACAGCCTTTTCAGGGCTGCTTACCGACACTCGCAAGTCCTGTGTTTTCAGTACAAGTTGCTGATGCCAAACAGTTAACCTACCGGAGTTTTAGTCTCATGTAGTCTCATTTGGTCTGGTTCCGTCTGCTGGATGTACCCTTATTGTTCCCCGCCGTGCTGGACGAGTGCGGGAACGGTACCGCGCTTCCCGCGTTTTGCTCGGCTATCGTGGCGAAAGGACACCCCCGGCTCCTGACGACCGAAATCTACCTCAACCTCTCGCCCGAGCACGTTGTCGAAGAGTTTCAGCAGAAGTGGTGACTACTGTCATGAAGCGCCAGCTGGGTTTTCACCGACCGCCCCTTTTTCGTTCCCTTCTTCCTTAGCGGCCCTCACCTGGGGACCTATCATTTCTGGGTCGAGGGATTCCAGCGTGAAGGCGCACCTTCCAAAACAGTTGAAACCCTTGGATCAACGCTACGCCGTTAGTCTGGATGTAGAGAGATTAGAGCTACACAGCCGAGGAGGGGAGATTGGCCTAACTGGCTTAGTTGGAGTATGTTACGGATCCACGAATCCCTCCCATGATCATCATTCGGAGGACAAGTCCTACGTGATCTTGTTTCGAGCGGTTAGTCCTGCTTGCGGTCGCGGAACTCTTCGTACCAGTTTTGGACAACAGACACGGAACTAGCTTGCCGCGTAACGCCTTATTCCAAACCTTCGACTAGCGTCAGGTCGCCGCACACCCTCTCGGCTAACTGCCGGACTGCCGCTTGGACCGGGGTCGGTAAGTTCCCAAGTGTCGAGGATCTCTGTGCGTTTGACGTAGGCGAGCTGTCCGGTTGACGGCGAGACTGAAGGCTGCCCAGCCCGGTCGGTGTCGACGGCGAGGACAGCTGGCTTCCCACCCACCGACCTAGCGGGCACCCGGCTGTGAAACTGGCTGAATTCGTAATAGATGCCGGGTGGGCTCAGACATATTCGTGTTCGTAGAAGTTCTTAGGAATTTTTATTCGTCAACGAGGATTTTTGACCGCTAACGGACGTACGATAGAGTGGCATGTTGCGGGCTTACCTGGATCCGGGCGAGCACACGCGACCCAAGGCAACGTAGTGCTTCGCCCTAATGCTGAAGTACATCGTCAAGCGGCTGCTATTGACCGTTCCCCTCCTGCTGGGAATTGCTACCGCCACATTCTTCGTTGTCCATCTTGCGCCTGGCGATCCCATGGCGATGTACCTCGAGGAACGGAATAACCGAGAGGTCGATCCTCAACTGGTCGAGTTAATCCGCCAGAAGTACGGGCTTGACCAGCCGCTGCATGTCCAGTACCTGCGCTGGCTGCAGAATTTCGCGTCGGGAGATTTTGGCGAATCGTTCCGACTCAAAAGACCCGTACGAGATCTGCTGGCCGAGGCGATTCCGTACACCCTGCAACTCACGGTGCTGGCGCTCCTGCTGGATGCCCTGTTCGGCATCAGCCTGGGCATCGTTTCGGCTGTCAAGCAGGGAGCCCTATTGGACAAGACTGTGACGCTGGGTTCGCTCATCCTCTATGCGATCCCGGGGTTCTGGCTGGCGCTGATGCTCGTCATGGTGCTTCGGTGAACCTCGGGTGGTTCCCAACCTCCCAAACTCAATCGATGGACTACGAGTCTCTTTCAGCCACCGGCAAGTTTCTCGACCGCATCTGGCATCTTGCCTTACCGGTGTTCGTGATGGGAGTTGCGGGAGCGGCTGGAACAGCTCGCTATGTCAGAAGCCGACTGCTGGACGTTCTCCACGAGGAGTATGTCACGGCCGCGCGGGCCCGAGGCTTCCGGGAGCGAACCGTCATTGTTCGCCACGCACTCCGCAACGCCTTGATTCCCGTCGTAACGATTTATGGCATGAGCCTGCCGTTCTTGCTCGGAGGGGCCACGGTGATCGAGACCATCTTCGCCTGGCCAGGGATGGGGCGTTTAACAGTGAGCGCCGTCGCAGGGCGTGATTATCCGGTGATCATGGCCACCACGACTGTCGCGGCCACGCTGACCGTGCTGGGAAATCTCATCGCGGACATCACTTACACCGCGGTCGACCCGAGGATTACCTACGATGGAAAACGTAAGACTTGAGGCGTCTCGCGCCCACAGTTGGTCCTGGATCCCAGGCCTCGGTCACATCGTCCTCGGTCAGGGAGCAAGAGGATTCAGCCTCGCAGTTGGCTGGCTATTGATCATTGCCCTTATGTTCGGGCGCTTCGATCGCTTCGCAGGCGCGTTCGCAACAGCGTTCGTGGACCGCTGGCTCGCCTCACTGACCTTGATCGCCATCTTGGCTGGGCTCGTCGTCTTCTCGAGAAGGGATGTCAGACGATTGCTCCGGCCCGATGACCGAGATAGCCATCGAAAAGATCCTCTCCGGGTGGCACTCCGGCGCTTTCGAGAAAACCGCTTGGCACTGGGCGCGATCTGGGTGATCGCAGCCCTCTACTTGACGGCATTGCTGGCGCCGATCTTGACCTTCTATGATCCGGCGGCGATCCCGGAAGTCGCGACGAATCGCTACTTGCCTCCTTCTTGGGCGCATCCGTTCGGAACCGACGAGTTCGGCCGGGATCTGCTGAGCCGAGCGCTGTACGGTGCCCGCGTATCGCTTTCGATTGGACTACTGGCGATGATCATCGCGAAGGTGGTCGGGACAGCCTACGGAGCTGTCTCCGCGTTTTTCGGAGGCGTCGTGGACAATGTCCTGATGAGAATTGTGGACGTGTGGATCGCCTTTCCCACGTTCTATTTAACCTGAATTATGCACAGATTCGCTTTGCGAGTGCGGCTGCGTTCGTAGCGGCTTGACGGCCGTCGTAAGGTGGGAGCTCGGCAACTGGTCTTTTGGCTTCTCCGTCCCCGGTTTCCCCTCCCGCCCAGAATCCGCGTCGGCAAAACCCCGCTCCGAAGTGGCGTGTTTCCAGTACGTTGCGGCCAGTGCATAAAATTTTATGCATAGCGCATAGCCAGGCTCTCAGATCAACGCCCTCTCGACTACCGGCGGCAAGCCGCCGTAGGGAGTCGGCTTCCTGCCGCGGAAGTTGTCAAGGCGTGGATGCCCCGATTTTATTGGGCTGCGAGACCGTCACGGCTGGGCCTTGTTTGACGGCCCTTTGGGAGCTATGCTGTTTTCGCTTGGTAACCATTTGGGTGACCTCCTTTGGGTTGGCTGGTGAAGCTGGAATCTTTGCCAGCCTACCTTTTTACCCCATGTTTTCGGGCGTTCCCCAATGGTCCCTTGCGGCTCAGCCCTCCTCAGGTGCACCCCGCAATGCATAATTCAGGTTTAATGCTGTTGCTTGTAGGCGTCTTCGAGGCTCAAATCACGGTTCTTGTGCTGATCTTGGGTTTGACATCCTGGCCCGGCACGGCTCGCTTCAAGGATCCAGCCGAGTATGCGATGAGTCAACGAGGACTCCGGTTCAAGCTCGACCGCCCGACGAGCCGCGTGCCGCGCCGGTTCGCCAAGGCCGGCTTCCAACATGGCCCGCGCGATGCGCGTGTAGTGGATGGCGGAGTCCGGCTCCGCGTCGCGCAACGACCGGAATTCTGCGATCGCTTCCCGGATTCTGCCTGCCGTCAGATGAGCTTCGCCGACCTGATCAAATGCAATGATTATCGGCTCGGTTTCCCCGAACTCTTGAATCGCTTCTCGTGTCCCGCGGAATTCCTCAGCCGTCAGCCGACGCTTCCCGCTATCGAAGCGAAGAGTCGCCAGGACGGTTTGATTTTCCTGCTTGCTGTACTCCGCTGAAAAACGGGCGCTGCCCAAACGCTGGTCCCTGGCCTCCGGAAGCTCACGCGGCTGGTAGCCCAGCGGGGGAACGATCCGATACCGCCACTCAGTGGTGTATGGCTGGCGAAATTCGAAGTCTTCCCGACGCTCCTCCTCCTCGTCGCCCGCCGGAATCACGATCGCGAACGGCAGGTTCTCAAGAAGGACCACTTGCGGGATCACAACCGCTGCCTCCGCCACATCGGTCGCGCCGATCAGCGCGTCATCTACAACCAGCCGGATTTGATGAGGTTCGGAAAAGTCGAAAGTGCCGTTCAAGGCTATGTCGACGATGTTCTCCGAGCCGTAGGTCTGCCCAACGTAGATTCCAAATGGCTCCTTCAACTCGTCGCCCTGCACGCCGTCGTAAAACTCCCGATAATTCCTCGCGATGAATCCCCACGAACGCGTTGTTTCCACGACGCGCGCTCCGCCGAACGGGGCCAGGAAAAACTCCCGGGTTTCAACGGCGCGGTTATCTGCCGAGGACGAAGACGGAATCCGCACTAGGGCCTTCGTTTGCTCGTCGGCTATGAGTGCAAGACGGCCTTGATCCCGCAGTGGAAGGTCGCCCACGCGGGAGTACGGGTCGGTGGCGTCGATCCACAGAGGTTCTTGTTGGTGGGGAAGGTACACGATCGCATGATCGAACAGGCCGAGACCTGGCGTCTCCGGCTCAATGTCCGCTCCGGGACCGGTCCGTAGCAGCGCGATCGTGGCGTCGATTCCGGAAGTCCGCAACATCGCGATCAGCAGTGTCGCTTTGTCCTTGCAGTCGCCGTACCGCCTCTCCAGGGTTTCCGAAGGGCTCCGCGGCACATACGAAGCTTCGCCGAACTCGACGCCGGTGTAGCGGACCCGATCATGCAAAGCCCTCGTCAGAGCCTCGATCACGGTTCTCCTGGAGCCACGCGCCGAGAGGCCCTCTAGGATCGCTTCGACGCTGTCATCCGCGATCTGCCGGTCGAGAATTTCACGGTAGCGCCGTCCGACAGCATTCCATGATGCGCCCGTGTCAAAGGTCACATGCGGCCACCAAGGCTCATCCGGCGGCAGATTGGGCTCGGGTCCGTCCGCCTTCCAGAAGGGACCCGCCTCGAACGTTAGAGTCACGCGGTCGCCGTCTTCCGTCCGCTGCACGTCGGCCCCGTCGGCCTTCCGCAGCACATATCGGACCGGCGCGGATTTGGGTGCTTCAATCTGCACGCGGGCTTTGCGAACTGGAGCTTGCGTGGCAAAATAGAGGCGACGAGAGACGCCGGCGTCGAACGCGGGTCGGTGATCCTGAATCGCGATTTCAGTAACGACCACGGAGCCTGGAGCGACGGCCGGCAGCGGACCGCGCAACAGTCGGCGATCTGAATAGATGCCGGTCGCGCCCGTTTCCTGTGCCGCCTCGGCGACCGTTCCTGGGTCAAGCTCGTGCACGCCCCCGTCCGCCGTAATCACCCGGGCTCGGAAAACCGGCTTCTCCTGCCGCCAGGGCTGCCAGGACGAACCGATCGAGTTCCACTCATCAGCGCCTTGCTGCGTGCGGACGTGATAGATCCGGAGGAGTTTGACGTCCGCCGCTCCCTGCTCGTCGAAGCGGTATCGAGCTTCTTCGAGCAGCACAACGACGTCGGCTTCATCGGGTGCTTCGGCCTTTGCGGCGGCGCGGAGAAGATCCTGCGGTTTTTCCGAGAAGGGATCCGCCTCCCACTGAGGGGCCTGAGCAAGTGCCGCGGGCACCAGGACGGAAGCAAGCGCCAGAGCGACCGACGCTAAGCGATTGGGGGTCGTCAACATGGGATGCCTCCGGTAATAGAAAGCGCAAAAGACACTAAATTTGGGCCACCAGCGTGAAGGATGCATGATCCAGGCCCCGAATCCCAGGGCCGTCGGCATGCGACCGATGTAGTCTTTCAGACCGAGTCCTTGGCTAAGAGCAGGAATCGAAAGAAGCAAAGCGGCCAACCATATGCGGATCATCGTTCATAGCCTCCTTGTAGTGTCTGGCTCTAAGAACAGAGACGACAAACGCTGGGGAACAGACCGCGCGGCAGGAAGAATTTTTTTAACCTTCCTCTTCTCTATGAACCGACTGTTTGTGAGGTGGCCAGCTCTGAAACAACGGCCACCTCCAAGTTCGCCAATGGAGTCCGTCTCAGCCACAGCCTCCACAGCCCCCGCATCCTCCGCAGCCACCGTCTCCTCCACCACCGCATCCGCCGGCTGGTGAGTTCTCCTCCTCAAAGAGATCCTGAAGGTAACCGTATTCGCTACCCGAGAGTACGGAGAAGCCAAACACCCCCAAAAGCAACAGAAAGGGAGAACTCTCGGTCATCCGCCATGTCGAGGCCTTGAGCTCATCCAGGTTCTCCTGCACTTGCTCCAGATACCTCTGGCCGCGGCTACTCAGACGGTCAACGGTGCAAATTGGAAAAAGACAAACCAGGCCAAGAACGGCCATGACGACCAGGAAACCGACCGGTTGATCCCTCATCAGACCGACCAGGATCCTCGTGCCTCCCAGGGCCGCGATCAGGGCTCCTCCGTATACACGCATCGGCACCACGCGTGTCTTGACTTCTTCCCCAGCCAGCAGCTGCTCGCTGTTCAACTTCTCCTCGTATACGAGACAGTGTGAGGTGACGAGTTGCGCCAACTCCGCTTCCTGAAGGAGCTCTCTGTCCGTGCGAGACTCCGAGAACCAGTCAAAAGCGGTTCTTTCCAGCGTTGATAAGTCACTTGTCGAAGGGTGCTCCGGCTTTTGTTCAATCCTTGTCGTGCGATCGTCTGACCACGTGTTTACCCGCACGTATCCACGCTGCACGAGTCCGCCGATCACAACGCGTGCCACTTCGCTCTCGCCACCTCGAAGGCAGGCGATTTCATATGGGTCTGGATGTGCGGGAACCAGCGGCACTGACAAACCTACAGTCGGATCAAACGCCCGTTTCTTCCACAGGCACACGACAAGCGTCGCCGCAGTGACGAGTCCGTAAAACAGAAGAAACTGGTTTGCGGTGAATTCCGTGATTGGGTTCATCATCGTTCTTACCTCCTGACAGAGAAGAATGCCTGTTGCTCTTTCGCGCAGCCGTCGTGGAAAGACGCCGCCACAATCCCGGTGCGATCTGGACCGCTTTTGTCGAGGACGGAGCCACTGCCACCCCACCCAATCGCCAAGAAGGATGCCAACACGATCAGCATCAAGGCGATAATCAGCCTGCCCACCCACACCTTGGGGATGACCCAGCAGCGCTTGGTGTTTACTCGCTGGAAGTGAATGTCTCGCCCGAATCGGATCTTCGCCTCGGGCCAGATATCGGCTGGCGGGACTTCTCCAAAGAAGCTCTGGTAGCTCTCTTGGGTCCTGTCGTACCAATCATTGAACTTGGCTTTCTCCTCACCGCCACCCTTAGTCGGCCCGTGGTGGAGAGGTTTCCCCAAGGTCTCCTTGCAGAACCTGTTCCAGTAATTGCGGGTGTACATCAGATGCAGATGCCAGGCCTGATCGACTTGATCCGAGGGACTGACTGGATGTCCCGCCGCAATAGCGAGGAAGGCGAACTTCCGATACTCGCTGATGACCCGCGCCGTGTAGCCTTTTGACCAGCCGTTGTCGCGGGCCAAGCGCGCAGCGAAAGGGAACGCCGCTTCTCCGTCATCGAATTGAAAGACCTCGATCCCCTTCCATAGCTGCTGTTGTTCGTAGGTCATTGCCGCATTCCTGGACTGCTCCAGAGAGCTTGCCAATGGCTCTAGGGACAAAGACGACAAACGCCTACAAACAAACCGCGCGGGACCGGGCCTTTGCGAGCAGAAGCAACCGGACCACGAAAGTTGGTCAATGGAGAAGCAGAAATGACAACCAGCACGGCCTTGAGAGTGTCGAGGATGCTGAACCCGGGTCGCGAATCTTGTCAGCGTGCTGGATCGATTGGTGTCGTGTACCGGCAAGGCTCCGGGAGGTCACCTGACGGATGAGTACGTTCCGAAGTCAGCAGCGACACCCCAACGTAGACCGAAAATGCCACGGCGGTTCCGGCGTACACTTCGTGCCAAGCTGTCCATCCGGCGGCTTTGCCGAAGTACCAGGCGATGACGGTGATCGAGCCGGCCAAGACGCAAGCCAGCGCGCCGGTCGCCGTCCCGCGTTTCCAGTAAAGCCCCAACACCAGCGTCGGCAGGCATCGTCGGCAGGAAGCAGGCCGCGTACAGAGATCCCGAAAAAGCAGTGATCTGGACAATACCAGCGAATGGATTCAGAGTGGCCAGCATACTTGCCAGTGACAGCACAACCACCCACAAGCGGGTTTGGCGTATGGCTTTTTGATCCTGCCCGCCCGTGATGATTACGTCCCGGCTCATCGAAGACGCCGCCACCAGTAACACCGAATCAAGCGACGACATCGCGGCCGACAGTAACACCAACAGGAAAAAGGAGCTGAGTCCGGGGCCAAGCACTTCGGCCGTGCCCAACAGGTAAAGCATCACGTGATCGGAATCGGCTATAGCGTCGGCGGGAATCAGCGCGTGTGCGAAGGTCCCGAGGGGTAACAGACATAAATACGTAATCAGAATCAGTAGGGGCGTCACGACCCGTGCCACCCGCAGGGCCTCTTGATCCTTGAGGCCATCAATCCGTGAAAGCTGCTTGGGATCGACCAGCATCTTCATCGCGCCAGCGATGGATCACGGCATGAGGATAAGCCGAGAATGGCGGCTAAGGGCATGTTGCCCTGCCAAGACACCAGATTAGGGTCCTGATCGCGGACGGTTTCCAAGATTGCTGTCAGCCCGCCGCCCCTGATGATCACGGCGACGAACAGTACGACGCTGCCAAAAGCCATCAGCAATCCCTGCACGGCATCGGTGAGGACAACGGAGCGAAAGCCGCCCGCCAGGGTATATGCGGTCACCACCACGAAGATCGCCGCCGCGGCCAGGCGGTACTCCAGGCCGAGAAACTGTTGCAAGGCGAGCGCTGAGGCCTTGTAAACGGCGACCAGGTAAACCCACGAGGCCAGGAAGATCACCAGCGCCGAAACCCGGCGCAGCGCGGGCGAGTCGTACCGCCGCCCCAGAAATTCAGCCAGGGTTAGGGAGTGGTACTCCCGGGTCATGGTGAAAAAACGTGGCGCGACGACATACCAGGCGAAGTAGCACGAGGCGATGATCACGACGCCCTTGATGTACCAGATCAACCCAACGTCCCAGCTCTTGCCGGCGTGTCCCACAAAACTGTTGGTGCTGACATAGGTTGCGTAGAAGGACAGGGCGATCACCCAGCCGCCCAGACCGCGCCCGGCGATCAAGTAGTCAGCCAGATTGTGGGTTCCCTTCTTGCCGACCCAGCAATGATGGGCCAACATGGCCAAGTAGCCGGCCATCAAAAGTAATTGGAGCCAGTGTTCAGTGAGCCAAGTCATGGGTAGTCTCCTATTGGCTAGGACGCCACCCTGCGAATGACGGACCGCGCTAAATGCAGATGAAACTAGATGAAACGGAGACTCGGAAACAGCCGGCGAGTACGGCGCCATGACGCCCCCAAAAAACCCGGCCGCCCCAGTCCGGCCCGAGGACAAGAAATCGTCAGTCACCGCAGTCCATCTTCGGCCGGTTGTCGTCTTCTCCTGCGAGGCCTGCTCTTCCTCCGCGTCGGTCCCGCCGCTCCGGGGTATACTGTCTTCGTCCTGGGTTGGGGATATGGATGCACCAAGACGAACTGGCGGGCATCCTCCGGGAGATCGCTCTGCCGCAGCCTAGACTTGTGCCGCGGTGAAAGCAGGCCGAGAGAGCCTACGCGATGAATAAGCAGCCAGATGCAGCATTTGATGAAGATCGGTTAGACGAAGTGCTCGCCAAGTACATGGAAGAGGCCGCGGCATTCAAGAACAATCTCTCCGAGTTATGCGCCCTGCAAAGCAAATACGTTGAGAAACATCCCGACCTGGCGGCGCAGCTTCTCAAACACTTCGAAAACGAAAACGTGGTCCTATCGGGTTTCGGGCGCATTCCCTGCCGCCTGGCCGATTTCGGCAAGTACACCCAGATCCGCTACATGGGCCATGGAGGGATGGGCGTCGTCTACAAAGCTTTCGATCAGGAGCTGCAAGTTTCGATAGCCCTCAAATTGAGCTTGCCCAGCGCGCTGATGGGTGAACCGTCCGTGGAACGCTTCCGCAATGAAGCCCAGAGCATGGCGCGGTTGAAACATCCCAACATCGTGCGAGTTCGCTACGTCGGAGAACACCAGGGCCGGCCCTTCTTAGACATGGAGCTGGCCGAGGGCGGGAACCTGGCTCAACATCGAGAACGTATTGCCGCCGATCAGCGGTCTGTTGCCAAGCTGATGGTGCAGGTGGCCCGCGCCGTGCATCACGCCCACCAGCGCCGCATCCTGCACCGTGACCTGAAACCGGCCAACATCTTGCTGGACTCGGACGAAGACGAGAATAAGCAGGATAAACCCTATGTGACCGATTTCGGCCTGGCCATGCGGATCGGCGCCGACGGTTTCCCGGTCGATGCCGGCGGCCGAGTTAGCGAGGAGAGTCAGGCCTACAAGAACATCCCCGGCACGGTCCCCTACATGTCGCCCGAGCAGGCCGAAGGAAAAGACGCGACAACCTTTGAGTGACGTCTACGGACTCGGCGCGATCATGTACTCGCTGCAGACGGGTGAATCTCCTTTTGGGGCCTCGACCGTGAAGGGAACACTGCGGCAGGTACGAGATCCGCGGCTAAAACCAAAGCCTCCGCGCGCGATTGACCCTCGCATCGACCGAACGCTCGAAGCTGTCTGCCTCAAATGTCTTCGGAAGGACCCCAACGACCGCTACACATCCGCCGAGGGACTGGCGAAAGATCTCGACCGCTGGCTGGCCCACCGGCCGACTGAAGCCAGACCCCTTTCTCGCTTGGGCCGTTCGCGGCTTTGGCGCCGCCGCAACCCTCTTGGCGTGGGGCTCGCGCTGATGATCTTAGCGTTTTTGATCTTGGCGGGTGTGATTCTCGCCGACCGCATCGCGGAGCCCGGCCGCGCCCTGGTCGCCCTTGCCCGCCAGAACGCTGAGACCCTCCAGCTTCGGCTGGAGCAGCTTCGTCAGGCGGTCGAGGTGGCGAGGGACCCGCGTCACGGCGAACTTCTGACGCAACGAAACTTCACGGGCTTGCAAGCGCTCATCGAGGAAACAGGAAACAGGCGTGTCGACTTGAACGGCAAATCCCCTTTCGAAAGCTGGTTCATTATCGATGACTCGGACGGAGAAATCGCGGCACGATGGCCGGCGTCCGCGCCGCAAACGCAAAGCAAAGATCGCAGATACAGGGATTACTACAAGGGTGCGCGGCTGTTGGCGAAGACGCGGGGCGGAACACCTGTTTACGTCTCGCGCGTCTATAAAGCCTTTTTGGACGACCTCTACAAGTTCGGTGTTTCCGCAGCGGTCCGGCACGGCGACAAGATCGTCGGCGCCGTCGTGGCGTCGGTCACAACGAGTCCCCAGATGGGTCTCCCCCAGACGGAAGACAGCGAGTTCACGACCGCTCTTCTCGCCCGCGGAGACCCGCCCGAGCGTGGACGACCGTGGCCGCCGGACGGCGCTTCGGAATTCCTCGTCCTGCTTCACCCAGCCTACGAGCGTGGAACACAGCCCGTCTGGATTTCAACCGGGCAGGCCGGGAGAATTGGAAAGAGCATCGCGGACAACAACATTGCGGAGAACTACCATGATCCTGTCGTCTCGTTGAGCGCTGAAGTTGCCGAGAAGTACGGCGGCCGGTGGGTGGCCGGTTTCGCTCCCGTGGAAAACTCTGAGTTCATCGTCGTCGTTCAGCGGCGATACAGCGAAACGATCCCAGCGGCACTGTGGCCCTGGATTATAGTGTTGCTTGCCGCGTTCTTGGCAGTGGCAATCGTTTGGTTTGTCATGCCGCCGGCTTCCAATCCTAAGACGAACTAGGACGGCTTCACCCCGATGCTCGTCGCGTGCTCCTCCCAGCGCATCTCAACTCTTGGGTCCTCCAACGTCGCCATCACGTAGTCACCGAACTCCGAGGTCGTCGCCCCAGTGCTGCACCCGCTCATCACCACCCGCCGCTCGAACTGTCCGCAGATGTCGAGGGCCTTGTTCAGCTTTGATCCCAGGTCCTTGAAGCCCAGATGCTCCAGCATCATCGCGCTTGCCCGTAGCAACGAGCTGGGATCGGCGTACTGCGTCAAGCCCTCCCGGACCATGCGGGGAGCCGTGCCGTGAACGGCCTCGAACATCGCGTACCGTTTGCCGATGTTGGCGCTGCCGGCCGTCCCGACGCCGCCCTGCAGCGCGGCAGCCTCATCAGTGAGGATGTCGCCGTAGAGGTTCGGAAGCACCAGGACCTGGAACTGGCTGCGCTGCCTCGCGTCCAGCAAGTTGGCCGCCATGATGTCGATGTACCAACTGTCCCACTCGATCTGGGGGTAGCGCTGCGCCACCTGCCTGGCGATATCCAGGAACTTGCCGTCGGTACGTTTGACGATGTTGGCCTTGGTGACAACGGTGACGCGGTTCTTGCCGGTGCGCTGAGCATGCGCGAAGGCGGCGTCAATGATGCGCTCCGAGCCCTGGCTCGTTGTGACCTTGAAGTCCACGGCCAACTCAGACGTCACGTCGATTCCCTGGTTGCCCAGGGCGTAAAGGCCCTCGGTGTTCTCGCGGAAGAAGATCCAGTCCACGTCCTGGCTCGGGATGCGCACGGGGCGCACGTTGGCGAACAGGTCCAGCTTCTGGCGCATCAAGACGTTGGCACTCTCCAGGTTGGGCCAGCCGTCTCCTTTCTCCGGAGTGTGTGTGGGGCCTTTCAAGATGACGTGGCACTGCTTGATCGCCTCCAGAACGTCGTCGGGGATGGACTTCATCTTGGCCGCTCGGTTCTCGATGGTGAGCCCCTCGATGATCCGAAACTCCACTTTCCCGGACGCTACCTGGTCTCGAAGCAGGTAATCGAGAACTCGCTCCGTCTCCGCACTGATCGTCGGACCGATGCCGTCGCCCCCAATCATGCCTATGATGATCGGGCTGACCAAGGCGTAGTCGATCCAGTCGTCTTCCTGTTTCAGGCGTTGGACTCTTTCAAGCTGCTGCTGGAGGATCCGGCCAAAAATCTCTTTGGCAGGCTGTATTGCTTCCATGGTGGTCATTGTCGACTCCTTTGGTCCGAAGTTGAAGGCTACAGAGGAGCCTTCATCTTGTCTTCTAAGGACTAGGACGACAAACGCACGGGAATGAACCGCGATGACGGGAAGGAGCAGAATCAACTGAACGGCCGCTGGTGGTGTTTATCGTGAGGTGCTCTGGTGGGGGATTCCGAGGAACCGCAACTCGCTCTGTGGCAGCGTTTGCGCTTTCCGCGGTTCGGATTCACTCGAGGTCTCTCAAGCCTTCACGGAGTTCACCGAGCCCGCGCCGCAACAAACCCGCCACGCTTGCTCGCGTGCGATTCATTTTCTCGGCCACCTCATTCACCGAGTAACCCACCAGGTGATGCAACTCGACCGCCGTTCTCTGGTCCTCAGGAAGAGTTTCCAGAGCCTCGGCCAGGCGAAGCATCCTCTCGTGCCCCACGACATATTCGCTCGGGGACGTCAGGTTTCCGGCCAGCTTCTCAATGAGGCCCAGTGAACCGCTCACCGCTTCATGGATCGACGCTTCCAAACCTGCGTCGCGCCCCTGGGCGCCATAATGACGGGCGACATCTTTTAGTTGGTTCTCCAAAATGACTCGCAGCCAGCCGAGCAACTCTGCGCGGGTGCTTCCCCGGAATTGGGAGAAGTTCTTGTGTGCCTTCAACAGGACGTCCTGCACAATGTCGGACACGCTCTGTTTGTGGGCTGCCGGCCCCAGCTTCGGCAGGCTTCCGCGGGCCAAAAGGAGAAGAAAGCTGCGGTATAGCTCAGGCTTGAGTTCGTTTGAGGTTTCCACCATGATTGCGCCTCCTACCCTACCAAGACGCCAAACGCTCGAAAGTGAACCGGGGGGGGAAATCGGGGGCAGGAACGCTACGACTTCCGCGAAAAAGTCGCGGGCAGCCTCATGAAGTTGTCGGCTCGACGCGCTTGCGGGCGATATCAAGACGGCAAACTGCACGGAAGCGGACCACGGTTTTCCCTGAAACGCAGTCTTGTCCAATCCCACGGAGAATCAGGACGCTTCGTTAGGATCGAAACGATCAGCGAAGCCTCGCAGCCCTACATCAGCATCTTGCAGAACTGGCACGAAGAGTTCCGTGACCGCGAGCAGTGCTAAGTCCCTCGAAACGAACTACATAGGACTTGTCCGCGGGATAGCTAAATAATCACTTCTTGGCCGGTTCTCGGATTGCGACCGATACCGGTCTTGCGCGGGCGAATGTTGAAGACACCGAACCCACGCAATTCGTGCGCAGCATCAAAGAATCCTGCTTGGATCGCATGATCTTGTTTGGGGAACGATCTCTGCGCCGGGCGAGCCGTGAGTTTCTGGCGCATTATCATCGAGAACGTAACCACCAAGGGCTCGACAACCAGCTGACCTTCCCGGAGAAGTTGGCTGCCAAGCCCGATGCACCGGTCGAGTATTCGACAGCGCCTGGGCGGGATGTTGAAGTACTATCACCGCCAAGCCGCTTGAACAGGTCGATCGGAACGGCAAGCCACGGGAACCGCGACAGCGACGTGCGGGGGCTCGATTCGAGCTGTGCTCATCCGGCAATTGTTACTCGCTGGTTCTGAGTCTGGTCGAGGCCCCTGCGCAGTTCTCAGTAAAGATTCACTACCAGCGTCGCAGCAATCACAGCCCCGTTCTCAACGCCTCGCTCTTCATCACCCAGCCGAACTAGCCGATCCAGTTTTTGGAAAGTACGGCAACTCGTAGTCAGCAAGCCACTTAGATCTCGATCGAGTTTTGGGACACTACGCGCAAAGGCTGAGCGCGAGCAAGCTCAACGCTCGCGTCCGCGGGTTCATCGCGGAGCCTCTCCAGCCGCTTGGGGCAGCCGCTTCCAGACCCGGGGTTCCAGACCCGTGGCGGCAATAGTCTCCGCCACCGCCTCGGACGAGAGAAACTCGAGCAGCGCCCGGGCGTCTTCGTGATTGCTCGCACGAGTGGTCAAGCCGGCGGAGAACGTCGTCACTCTCTGCAACTCGGCTGGTATCGGACCCACGTAGTCCACCCCTTCGATCGGCAGAATCTCGCTGATCTGTTGAAAGCCGATCGCAACCTCGCCCCGGGCGACAACGCTCGCAACCCGCTCGCCGACAACGCGCCGGCTCTTCGGCTCGAGCTGCTCCCAGATTCCGAGACGCGGAAACAGCACAGTCGACAGGTACGTACCGCTGGCGCTAGCGGAATAGCCGATGGACGGCGCCGCCAGCAGCACGGCGATGAACGCATCCGGGCTACTGATATCCGGCTTTGTCGCTCCGCTCCTGACCGCCATGCCGATGGTCGAGTCCACCAGATCGATGCAGCTTTCCCTGACCACATCGCCACGCCGGGTCAGGTTATCGAGCGACGACCTCGACAGGATAATCAGGTCTGCCGGCTCGCCCCGCGCCAGGCGCACGGGAATGGAATCCGGCGCCCCGCCGGAAGATGCGCCGTAAGCCGTCGTGAGACGAACGCCCGTCGCCTTCTCGAATTGAGGGCCAAGCACGTTGTACGCCGCGGTGAATCCACCTGACGTCATCACGCTGACGGTACCAGTCGGCGCTCCCTGCGACCGCGCGGCCGACTCGCTTGGCGCAGACTGACACGCATAGATGAGGAGCAGCACTGCGGCGGCAAAGGCGATCGAAGGAAATCGTTTCATATGGCACGCAACCCGTCGTGATGTCCAGCTTCGGAGATGATTTACAAGCTGAAAGTGTAGAACAAAGGCCGTTCTGCTGGGCGGGCCGCTACCGGCTCCAAGAGATTGCAGGCCCCCATGACACACGTCATCGGACCTCTGATGTATCAATGCAGGAAGGTCTGCCGACCTTCCTGAGCGTTCAGATACCCAGCTCATCCACAAGCCAAATCGATCCTGGCGCCAGCGACGTCCTCCCGCACGGATAGGTAATGGGATCGCGGACGACAACAAAATGAGCAGCGATGCTCTGCTCATCGGCTTGCGTGAGTGGCCACGGAAGCCCCCTGGATCGTTCAACCCGGACGCGCCACACTCGACCGCCTGGCCCGGCGAAGCCTCTGCCGCCGAAGCCGCTAGGACCTCCACTGCGGCCTCCCGGCCCGGCGAAGCCTCTGCTGCCCTGGGAGATTCCCCAGCCGTGACCCGGACAGGCCGTCTCCGATGCAGCGTAACAAAGCATTAGTCTGCTGCTTCTGCAAATCCTCGTGTGACCCTGCAGTGCTCGAGGACTGAATCCCGTAGTGATCCACATCGTCGAAACTGGTTCGAAGAGTTGCGCGACCGGGAGCAGGACTAAGCCGTTGCGAAGCAATCAGTCAGCTCGCGTCGACGGATAGATGGCAGAAAATCCGGCTCCTTCAATCGGTCATCAACGCCCAGGTGAAACCACTAAATCCTGACTAACGGGGAAGGGTTTAACCAACCGTCAACTTGTAAGTGCTCGCCGTTGGAACACTTGCTCGGCTGTAAATCTCTCACGCCGTCGAAATCCCTCTGGGACTTCCTTGCAGGACGTTCCCGGCATGCAACCGACCCGTTGTATGACGGAAATGCCGTCACGGGTGAAGAACGACAAGGCCGAATCGGGGATCATCCGACCCGCCTCAGGCAGCACCTGATCTTCTTCTGTGGCACCCAGCGTCATCTGGTAAAATCCAGCATTACCTGGCCAAGCCCGACTAAAACGGGTTGACGCCGGCCTGGTTCTCTGTTACGAAGAGCGGGACCAAGGGGCGTTGGTGTGCTCTAACCCGTTGAAATTACGATGGCTTCTCTGGATGAACGCTGGTTGTCGGTAGATGAGATCGCCGAGTACCTCGGTGTCAGCAAGGACACCGTCTACGTATGGATCAACGAGAAGGGCATGCCCGCCCACCGGATGGGTCGTCTCTGGAAGTTCAAGCGAGAGGAGGTCGACGGGTGGGTCACCTCTGGAGGCGCATCGGACAAGCAGGGTCACGGCACCAGCGGGGCGACGGACTAGCCATGGGGGAGGTGGCGCACATGCTGACCGATGTAGGCCCAGGGCTGATCCCGGCGCTGGACCCCAGTGCGCCCTACATATCCCGCCTCTCCGCGCGCTCGGCGCTGTACACCGACCTGCACGTCCTGCTTGACACGAAATGCGCTCCCTTGTCGTCGTCGGCCTACCGGTCACTAGTAATCGACGAGAACTGTCTCGCCCGGAAGTCCGCAGCAGCGCGGCTGAAGATGTGGAAGGAGCTGAAGTCCCGCTACATCCTGAACACGGAGCACCCTGTGTTCGCCGCGTTCCTAAAGGAGTGGCGTCGTTGCAGCTCCGAGCCAGAGCGTGGCCTCACCGCATACATTCTCCTCGCGCTCAATGATCGCCTCGTCGCAGACCTCGGGACCAAGTGGCTGTTTCCGCTCCTGCGCCGTGCGCCCGCGGAGCTTCGCGTCGCCGATGTCCGTGGGTTCATCGATCGTGCGGCCAAGAAGCACGCCGAGGTTCGCCGCTGGTCGGATCAAACGCGCACCGCTGTGGCCCAGAAGTACGGGGCGAGCATTCGCGACTTCGGGTTGGCGCAGGGGACAGTCAACAAGGTCACGATCCGTCCCGCATTGTATGGGGCTCCCGTGCGGCTCCTGGTTCGCGCCTTGCGTCTCGTCGGCGTCCGCCCGCTTGATCTAGTTCGCGCGCCGATCTTCCGGCTACTCGCTCTCGAGGGTCCTGAGGTCATCGAGGCGCTCGGTGAGCTCAACCGTGTCGATGCCCTTCGCTTTCGCATTCAGGGCGACATCGTCGAGCTCAACATTGGGGAGGTTGCCTGATGCAGAGCTTGTTCGCCGCGCTGTTCGAGCTCATCAAGGAACCTCTTCGACCCGACCGGGGCGTCAAGACCGACAGCTCCATTCTGCTGATCTATCCCCCCGACAAGGAACTCGATTTCCGCGAGTACCTTCTCGACTCGTTCATCCCACACCTTCAGGCCAAGAAGATCCCATTCACTCACCTAAACCTGACTGGTTTCCTATTCCGAGACCTTGACGAAGCTGACGCTGAGGATCTCCAGGAGGATGAGTTCGACGACTACCGGTGGATGCAGCAAGGGCTCTCCAAGCGCGTTGAGGCCGCGCTTGTGCGGCGGTTGGAGGAGCTCACTTCGCAGACGCCCGGCTCAACAGTGCTGGTCTCCTCCACAGTCGCGCTGCACCCTCTCGTTCGCTACGGCGAGGTGCTTAGAGGTCTGCGCGATCTCGAGGGTCGCATCGCGCTCGCGTTTCCCGGGGAGGAGCGCGGCGGCAAGCTCCATTTCATGAACCAACCCGACGGCGGCAATTACCTCGCGGTCAAACTGTTCTGGCGATGATCGGCAAGAGGCAAGGCAGGAGAAGAGCGCAATGACGACAGTCAGGAAAGTCATCAAGCGGGACATCGGCCAGAAGGTCGAAGGCGTCGTCAAGGTCTTCGACCGGTCGGCTCTCGCCACCGAGATTCGTGAATACGTCGTCACTGACAAGATCGAGGACGAGCTCAAGCGCATCGTCGACACCTTCACGCACGTCAGCGAGACCATCCGCCGCGGAGGTGCTTCGCGCGACGTCGTCGGCATGTGGATCTCTGGTTTCTTCGGGTCCGGCAAGTCCCACTTCGCCAAGGTCCTCGGCTATCTGTTGCAGAACGATCAACTAGAAGACGGCTCGGGCGAGCACTGTTTTGATGTCTTCGTCAAGCACCTGTCCGACAGCCCACGCGGCAAGGACGTTCGGCTTCGCCTGGGAGAAGTGAAGCTCGGTACCCAGATCCGGACCATCGCCTTCGAGATCAAGAGCCGACAATCGCTGAACAACCCCAACTCGGTGGGCGAGATCCTCATCTCCGAGTTCTATCGGCACATCGGTCTGGCAGAGAACTTCGTCGTTGCTCGGATCGAGCGCCGCCTGCAGCAGCGCGGCGTGCTCGACAATCTGGCGACGACATATGAAGCCGAGTTCGGCGTCCCCTGGCGGTGCGCGGAAGGACGAGACGATCTCATGACCGTCCGGCGCCGGCTTGCCGAAATTCTCCCAAAGGTGGACCCGGCCGAGTACAGCGATCGCAAGTCAGCCAAGAACGCGCTCAACGATATGTTCCGCCACGAGAAGATCACCGCGGAGGGTATCGCGGACGAGCTCGTAGAGTGGGTCGATGCGCAACCCACGACGGACGGCAAGGTCCAGCACTTGATTTTTGTCATCGACGAGATAGGCACCTTCATCGGTGACTCAAACGAGCGCATCGGTGAGCTCAACAGCCTCGCCGAGATGATCGGTAACAAGGGCAAGGGCAAAGTCTGGCTGATCGTCACGAGCCAGCAGGACCTCGAAAGAGTCGTCGATCGCACCAATTTCCAGCCCGCCCTCATCGGGCGCCTCAACGCTCGCTTCGAGCTGAAGCCTCATCTCATCTCCGACGAGATCAACAAGGTCGTATCGGAACGCATCCTCAAGAAGCACCCGGCGGAGGAGCCTGCGCTGAGGTCGCTCTATCAAGAGCATGAGGGACCAATCGCTCAGCTCGCGGATATCAAGGCGAGCCGCCATCTCGGAGCCGTGAGCGAGCGCAGCTTCATCGATTGCTACCCGTTCCTCCCACATCAGATCCGGCTGGCCCAGGACATCTTCGAGGCGTTGTCCGGCTTCCGTATCTCGGGTGGTGTGCGCTCGATGATCTCCGTGGTCATGGAAGCACTGCAGGATCTCGCCGATGAGGAGATCGGCGTCATCGTCAGCTTCGACCAGGTTTTCGACGCCGTGGAAAACGATCTGCTGTCCCAGGAGTATCTCGGCGCCTCGGGCGTACGGGCGATTCACGAGTCGGACGAGCGCGTGCCTGGAACTCCGATCGACCCGGCGCGTGTCTTGAAAGTCCTCTGGCTGCTACAGCGAATCACCTGGGTCCCCCGCGTCCCGGAGACCCTCGCCAAGTTGCTCGTGCGCAAGCTCAATACCGAAATCGCGCCGCTCCGCGAGCAGGTCGACACCACGCTCGAAGCGCTCCAGCAGGCGGGCTACGTCGCACGCGACGAGGCGACCGGAGAATGGAAGTTCCTCAACGAGCGGGAACGCACCATCGAGCAGGCGATCCAGGAGATGGTCCGCCCCGGGGGAACGAAGAGCATCAGCATCGCTGCCGTTCGTCGCACTTCCCAGCAGATGGCGAAGGAGAGTGTCGTCATCAAGAAGAAGCTCGGAAACTTTGCGGTCCCGTACGGCAAGACGAAGGTCCCGTTCAGCTTCGGCGTCCACCTCGATAGAGAAGCAGTCCTCACCGGGCCCGAGATCGAGGCCGCCTTCGTTAGCCCCCTCGCATCCGGTCGCAAGCAGGAGATCGAGGAGATCCGTCGGCTCAATCAGGCAGTTGGTGCGAAGGGACGCAAGGTGTGGTGGGTTTCTTCCGCGCCCGGCAACCTCGAAGCTCGGTTCAAGCGCTACGAGGCGCTCGTCAAGGTCACGGGTGACAAGCGCTTCACAGAGGACTCCTCCGCCGACACGCAAGATGCCCTGTCGGAGAAGCGCAAGGAGCGAGACGAGCTTCGAGGGGCGTTGATCAGCGATATCGAGCGCGCGTTCTTGGATGGGACCATCTTCTACGGTGGGCAGGAGCTCGAGTTGGATCGTGCCGCTGACCTGAAGGAGCCGATTACCGGCGCGCTGACGAGCATCATTCCGAACATCTACCCCCGCTTCGCTCTGGCGGATCGCAACTTCGACTTTGCCAAGGACCTCAAGGCGTTGCTCAACCCGGCGACCTCCGAGGTTCACACCATCGCATCTGAGCTCGACCTGTTCGACACGCAGGGCAGCCTACAGCGCGAGTCAGACCTCGTTGCGCAGGTTCTGGAGGTGATCAAAGACCTGGAGGACGAGGGCATCGATCCGGCAGGAAGCCTTCTCATCGACTCCAAGGACAGCAAGGGATTCAAAGGGTTCGAGCGCCCGCCGTTCGGCTGGCCTGACGAGCTGGTGCGGCTCGTGCTTGCAGCCTGCTTTCGCGCGGGCGCTGTCTATCTCGAGCGGCAGACCAGCACGGGACCGAGCTCGGAGTATGACTACAAGGGAAAGGTGGACGTGTTCGCCAAGGTCAACACCTTCAAGAAGACCACCTTCCGTGTCGCCGAGACCAGCCTCACCGTCGAACAGATCAAGCAGGCAGCCAAAGCGCTCATCGCGATGGGTGTCACCGGCACGCCGGAGTCGGGTAACGCGATCGCGGCGGCTGTGCGTGACCTGGGCGCGGTTCTCAAGTCGGGGATCGACGATGCCAAACTTCGGTCGCAGCAGGGCCTACCGGTCCACGATGCATTGATCTCGGGCGAGGCGTCGCTTCTCGAGCCGATGACGGCCAAGGATCCCACCGCCGCGGTTATCGCGTTTCTCGGTGCCGAAGCTACCTGGAAAGAAGTCAACGAACGGCTGCGAGCTCTACGGAGCTTTCTTGATGCCAACCGTCACAAGCAGTTCGCCACTTCTCGTCAGCTCGTGGAACTGATCACGAACCACCCGGTCCCCGATGGGCACGCAAGCGATGCTGCCATCTCGCAGGCTTGCAAGGACATGGATGCCTTCATCAATGACAAGTCCGTGGTGGAGCGCTGGGCCGACTACCGCAGCGCGTTCGATCAAGCCTACAGCGTATACCGGGAGGTTTATCAGCAGGCCCACGACAAGATCAGGCGCGACGTCGAGGAAGCCGTGGCTTCCATTCGCAGCGGGGAAGCGTATACGCAGGCGCCCAATGATCAACGCGACCAGGTTGTGGACGCCGTCTTTGCGTCCGGGCGGGTCTGCCACTATCCCCAAGTCAACATCGCCTCGGTGGCACAGCTGATCGCGGCCGCCGGTCGCCGCAGTTTGACCTCCCTCGACCAAGCACGGGTAGCGCTGCCGGGCTACTGCTCCCAGGTACAGGCGGACCTGAGAAAACTCGCTGCGCCGCCACCCAAGCCAGATGAGAAAGTCTTCGAGTGGCGTGCCAGCAACGAGCTCGCCGGTCGCCGATTCGTGACCGAGCAGGAGGTCGATGATGCCTTCGAGCAAGCGGCGAAGAATCTCCAGGGAGCAGCGGACGAGCTAAAGGCGCGAATCCGGGAAGGCTTCACGGTGGTGGTGAAGTGACGACCGAGCGCCAAGCATTATCTGATCGCCACAAGGAGGCGGTGAAGTCCTGGGCGCCCCAGGTACGCAAGGCCCTCGAGCAGGACTTTGCCGCCCAGCTCGAGCGTCTCGGGATGAAGCCGAGCGGCAAGCACACACCACTCGACAAGATGAAGCTGCCGGACGAGGCCACGGCGATCCGGCGGCGCGCCGAGGCTCTGCTATCCCGTGAGGTGATCGCAGAGGGGTCGGCCAAGCGCGGCTTCGACAACGTCTTGAGAGAGCTCACGTATACGCTGCTCAATCGTCTCGTCGGGCTCAAGGCGATGGAGGCGCGCAAGCTCCTGTTCTTGCCGCCCCCTGCGGACCCCGAAGCGCCTGCGGAGCAAACGGAGGTTGTCAGCCCCGTCCCCGGGCAGGGTCGCTCCCGCTACCTGAGAGACTTCCGCGCCGTCGGCGGCAGCCGATACAAGTATGACGACGACGCCGAGGAGGCGTTGCTTCGCGACGCGCTGACGTCGGCGTTTCGCTACGTCACACATGACATCCGCGTGCTGTTCGACCCGGATCACGAGTACGCCTGCGTCTGGCCGACCCACGCGGCCCTTCTTGAGGTCCTCCGGCTGATCAATAACGGCCTGCCCGAAGACGCCTACCGCGCGCAGGACTTCCTCGGCTGGGTCTACCAGTTTTTCAACCGCGAGGAGAAGAAGCGCGTGCGAGACGAGAACAAGGGCACGCCCCGCTCGTCATACGAGCTCGCGGTCATCAACCAGTTCTACACCCCGTCATGGGTCGTGAAGGCCCTGGTCGATAACACGCTCGGGCGCTTGTGGTTGCAGATGCACCCCGACTCGAGCTTGCTTGCCGCCGAACCTCCCCCGCTACCAGGGGATCGGAGTTCCGGCGCGCCCGTCGCCGACTACCTTGTTCCGGGTACGAGCGAGAAGATTCGTTTCCGGCGACTCACCGAGACCGCTGACATCCTGAGCTTCAAACGCGCGCGCGACATAACGTTGATCGACCCAGCGTGCGGCACGATGCACTTCGGCCAGTACGCCTTCGGGCTTTTTCACCGCATGTATCTCGACGAGATCGAGCACGCGGGGCAGGACGGCTGGCCTGCCGAGCCCTCCGTTTCGGAAGCGGCCGACATCCCCGCAGCCATTCTCGAAAACAACCTGTTCGGCATTGACATTGATCCGCGCGCGATCCAGATCGCATCGCTCTCGCTCCTTCTGACGGCCAAAGAGGCGGCGCTACGACATGGATTCTCACCACTCGACGTGAAGGTCAAGCGTACTAACTTGGTCGTCGCCAACGCCGTGGACCTCGGCGAGGAGAGGCTACGCACCTTGGTCGAACGCTTGGGCAACCACACCGGCTCGCCGGAGCTTCGCGAGCGACTGTTCAAGACCATCTGGGACAACCTCCAGAATGTCGGTGAGCTCGGCAGCCTCGTCCAGGTCCGCGAAGGCGTTACGCGCGTGCTCGAGGACTGGGTTGATGCCGAAGCCCGGTCCAAGGGCATCACTAAGGTGATCAAACAAGCGAGCGAAAAGCAGCTCGAGCTCGGCACGATCAAGACCGATGCCGACCGCGACCACGCCAAACAGCTCGAGCTGGAACGGAAGGTCCTCGAAGAGGAGGCCGCGAAGCTGCGCCGAGACTTGCTCGCTGCTGTCGAGGCTGCGGCCGCGAGGATCGCGGACGCCCCATCCGAGCGCCTGTTCGCCGAGGACACCGCGCGCGGCCTCAAGCTCGTGCAGCTCCTGTCGCGCCGCTATGACATCGCCGTGATGAACCCGCCCTACGGCTCGTTCGTTCCGAAGGTGAAGGACTTCATCAAGGCGGCGTATCCGCTGACGTCGAACGACATCTACGCCACCTTCATCGATCGGGCGTGCCAACTCACGGAGCCAGAGGGCTACGTCGGAGCGCTTGTGTCGGCCACGTTCGTCAATCTGAAGAGTTTCGAGAAGCTTCGCACCGAGATCCTTCTCAAGCGCAACCCGCTCATCCTCATGCTCGACCTCGGCTTCGGCATCCTCGACGACGCGACGGTGGAGGCTGCCGCCATCGTGCTCAAGGGGGGCACACCATGAGCCGGCTGCGTTGGCGCTGGGAGGAGAAGGACTTCGGCTTCCGTTTCCGCGCGGGGTCCGGCAAGCGTGCTGCTGAGCACTACCAGGCGGGCGCACCCGGCGACTTCTACGTCATTCCCGCCACCCAGCGAAAGCTCGTCAAATCGCACGCGGATGCGCTAGCAAAGCAGGCAGAGGCCCCGACGTCGCCGCGTGTAGTACCCAACCCCTGGAAGGACTACGACCGAGATTGGGACTGGATCGTCGGTCCGGACGGCATCCTGCTCAACTACGCCGGGTGCCTGGACCAGGAAGAGCTGCACCGACGCGAGGACGAGGGCGTGGCTCGGGCCATGAAGTTTGTCAGTGATCTACTGGAGCGTCCTGAGCCTGCGCCACTGACTGTATCGCTCGTTCAGCAGGTCCATCGCGAGCTGATGGGCGAGATCTATCCATTCGCTGGAGCGTGGAGAGCGGTCGCGCTCCACAAGGGCGAAGGGTCAACGAAGTGGCCTTTGCCACCCGGTGGCATCGCACCGCTGATGGAGCTCCTCGAGCGTGACGTGCTCAGCAAGTCACCGGTGATCTCCGACGATGACACTGCGGTCGTAGCGTTCGCTGCCGAGATCATGGGGGAGTTCATTGCCATCCATCCGTTCCGTGAGGGCAACGGGCGCGCCGCGTTCATCCTTGGGAACCTCATCCTCATGCAGAACGACTTGTTGCCCCTGGATGTCTACGACCGCCGCAGCGACCAGGGACGATACTTCGAAGCATGCGAAGCGGTCCGAGTGAGAAAGGACTACGAACCAATGGCCTCCCTCATCCGTGAGTGGGAAGACGCCGCGCTCGAGCGCTGGGAGGCGAGCCATGGCGAAGAATAAGCGCGTCAACGTCAAGGCCATCCTCGCCGATCCGGATCTCCGACGAAAGCTGATGGTGTCGACGATTCAAGCGACGCAGGCACGCGAGGGAATCGACACGACTGAGGAACAAGCGGATCGGGCGTACTACGTCGTGAGTGAGGGGGAACGGGCGACGTTCTTTGACCTGGAACGGTTCCGAGGAGGGAAGAAGGGCGAGGTTGATCGACGCCACGAGATGTTCGTTCGCGCAATTGCAATCGATCCATCTCGGACACGCTTCGATGTTGCACGAAGGGACTTCTCGTCAATATCAGGAAGTCCCCTCGCGTACCGACGAGTCGGAATTGTCGCCCCCAACTTTCGCGACCATCCAGCCCTCGAACCCGCCCTTGGGATCGCTCGCCAGGGGAAGGCCACGGCGGACGATGCGCGTTGGGTGAGGTTTCACTGGGAGGTGGCGCGTGAATCCAGTTGGGTTCCGTTTGCAAAAGGCGGGGACTACTGCCGCTTCTATTACGACGTTGATCTTGTTCTCGATTGGCGACCCGAGAAGCGAGATGAACTCAAGAATACCGGCAACGGACTTCCCAGTCTTGAGCACTACTTTGAGCCTGGACTCACGTGGCCGCGGCGGACGCAGCGCGGTTTCAATGTTCGAATACTGCCTCAAGGCTGCGTATTCGCCGACAAGGGGCCAGCGATCTTCCCCGCGCACGAGGAAATGACCCACTATCTTCTCGGCGTTACCAACAGTTTGTTCATTGAGTATTTCCTGCAAGGTCTCACTTCGTTTGGATCCTGGGAGGTTGGTGCGATTCGCCGGCTACCAATCCCGCGTCCCTTTGGCGGACACGCAAAGGTGATTCCCGAAGCGGCGAGGCTAATCCGCGACGCCAAGGCGAGTTGGGAGAAAGGGAACGAGGTCGCAACATCTTTTGTGTTTCCCTGGCTTTTGTCCGACGACCTGGTTTCGCGCGACTCCACTCTGTCCGAACGACTCGACAAGCTTGACTGTGTTGAAGCCGCAACGGAGGCCGAAATCCGGGAGCACTACAACCGTCTAAACGACGAGGTCTACAAGCTCTACGGCATCCCGGACAGCACGCGCGCAATCATCGAGGAGACCCTGGGCGAACGGCCGCCGGAGGTTCTGTGGCCACAGATGGAGCGCAAGACCGTCGAGCAAAAACGCATGGAGCACGTCTGGCGGTTGCTCTCGTATGCGGCCAAGCGAGTGGTCGAGGCGGACGAAGACGGCATCGTTCCCTTCGCTCCCCTATCGGGCGAGACGAGCCTTCTCGACCGCGTCCACCAGGAGCTGGCCCAGCTCTTCCCCGAGCAGGACGTCAACCAGGTCGAGGTGGAGATCACCAACGAGCTGAAGCGCAAGGTCAAGGGCTACAAGCGCGCCTCGAGCATCGGGGAATGGCTCGACAACGTCTACTTCGACTACCACGTCGCGCTCTATAAGAAACGCCCCATCATCTGGCACATTGCGAGCAGTCAGGGCAGCTCGCCTTTCGCGTTTGGCGCTCTCTGCCACTACCACAAGCTCGACAGGAACCGCATGGCCAAGCTGCGCGCCAGCTACCTGCGCGACACCATCGAGGCGTTTCGGCGCGAAGCTGCGCTGGCCGGCCAGGAGGGCCGCGCCGAGGACCGCGTCGAGTGGCAGGCGAAGCTCGAGGAAGCGCAGGCCTTCGACCGCCAGCTTCAGGCGGTCCAGGAAGGTCACCGCGAAGGAGCCGAGGGCGGCGACCGTGACTACCGCATCCTGACGCCGTGGAAGTCGCCGGAGGATCGACCCAATGGATGGGACCCGGATCTCGACGATGGCGTGAAGGTCAACATCGAGCCGCTCCAGAAGACCGGCGTTCTGCGTATCGGGAAGGTGGCTTGATGATCCTCCAGGCGCTCATCGACCAACTCAACCAGCGTTTTCAGCACGAGAAGCGTGCCCAGGTCTGCTTGTGGTTCGACGAGAAGGAGGATTTCGCGAGGCTGCTGCCGTCGCTTCGCGCACATCTCGAAGCGATGAAGTCACCGCCGTTTCGAGTTCTGGAGTATGACGCCAGCCGGTGCCACGGCCAGATCTGGCTCAAACACCAAGTCTATCGGGCCCTCGACGTGTTGCCGCGGGAGAAGCGACGGCATCAGCGCTTCCTGCTCTATCTGCCGCTGTCGGAGGATCGCCTCGAGCATGGCGGACCCGATGGCGAGCCCGCGCTCGACATGCTGGAGGAGTACCGCATCGCCGGCGTGACCTGGCGGGTCGGCGGCAAACGACCGACGCTCTTCAGCTTCTTGAAGCAGGCCAACGTCAAGCTCCCCACCTCGCCCAGCGACCAGCGGCGTCTCTACGAAGGCGGGCGCGACTCTCTGCTCGCCAAGTACGTGGCCAAGTTCGCCGACCGACCTGCCGTGTTTTGGAGCAATCTGCTGAGTCCGGAGCTGGCCCAATCACGGCTCATCGGAGACGTCGACCAAACGATTCTCGATCTCGCGGTGTCGCCCGAGACGACCTGGCAGTCTCTTCACGACAAGGGCCTCGTTCCCGAGTTCGTCGCCATGGTCAGAGAGCGTTACGGCTTCGAGGGCCCGAACGACAGCCCGGCGAGCTGGGTTGATGGGCTCGTCACGACGCTGGCGCTGACCGAAACCTTTCTAGGTTACGGCGAGCGCGCGGACTTTCCACTGGCGGATCGGCTTCCACCGGTGGCGGTTCGACCGCACCATCTGCAGCTTCTGCATCGCTGGTTGCGCGATAGCGAGAGCCGCACGGCCTGGGATCGCTGGATACAGGACGTCGAGACGAAGGTAGACCTGTCGGCATGGGCGAAGGACAAGCCGGGCTTCTGCTTCGGTTTTCCGCACCTGGTTCGTATGCGCTGGCAACAGATTGCCGAAGCCTTCGAGACGGCTGCGGCAAAGTCGTCGACGACCGCGGCGTTCTTCGAAGAACACGGTGCGCTCATCGCCAAGGAGGCGGAGTACAGCAAAGCCAGCCTCACCCCCTCTGGGTCGTGGGAGCTGATGCGCCAGCTGCAGGAGCTCGTGGCCGCCTGCGAGCATGCCACCCAACTCGCCGACGAGGCCGACACCATCGAGGCCCTCGTGCAGGTGTTCGTGGAGCAGTCAACGGTCGTTGATGCCACGCACATCAATGTGCGCCACGACGCCGAGAGGCAGAGCCAGCCCTCGGTGATCAAGGTGGCTGACCGCGCCTACGCGGCCTACACGAACACGCTCAACGGCCGGTTCTTCGAGCGCTACGTCAGCAAGTCGGACGCGAACATTCCGAAGCTGCCATACGTAACGGATCGCCTCGAGGAACGCCTCTGGTCGACGCAAGGCAAGCGTGCAGTTCTCATCATCGATGCCCTCCGCTACGACTGCGCCCATCTCATCAGCCAGGCGCTTCAGAACTACGACGTGAAGCTGGAGCCAATGCGGGCAGCGCTACCCACTGTCACGCCGGTGGGTATGACGGCGCTGATGCCGCTGTCGGATGCGGAGGTCTCATTCGAAGTCAAAGGCAACAGCCTGCACCCGCGGGTCAACGGCAAAGACGCCGCCGCGCGCAGCACCCGAATCGCCTTCCTGAAGGACTTTGGCGCCGACTGTCGTGAGATCAGCGAGCTCGAAGCGAGCACGGACGCACCGGATGGGCTCGGGGAGCTGCTCGTTGTCTTCGGTCATGAAGAGGTGGACCACATCGGCCACGGGAGCGCGGATGCCCTGGTTCGTCATATCCACCTCGAGGTCGGGCGCATCGCTCGCCTCATCCGCAAGCTGCATCGCTGGAGCTATCCGGAGATCCACGTCGTCACGGACCATGGCTTCATCTTGCTCGATGAAGACAAGCTCCCCGACGAGGTTGCCTGCGACAAGGACTGGTGCCGGGTCAAGAAGGAGCGGTTCGCGCTCGTGCCGGCGGAGGCCGATCTGCCCGTCGCCAGTCTGCCCTTCGATTGGGATCCGTCACTTCGCGTGGCACTGCCACCTGGCCTGGCGTTCTTCAAGGCAGAGAAGTCCTTCTCCCACGGTGGCGCCGCGCTCCAAGAGCTCGTCATCCCCCACCTCGTTTCGCGCAGCCAAGTGACCGCCGAGAAGAGGATCGGTGTGGAAGTGGTGCTGCCCACGTTCGAGCTCATGCGGACTGCGGTGAAGGTCACCCTGCGGCCGAAACTCCCAGCTTCCTCGAAGGGTGGTCAGATGGCACTTTTCTCGGCGACCGGTCGAACGCTGAGCCTTGACGTGCTGCGGGCAGATTCGACGGGTGCACGGGCTTCGGTGCTCGCTTCGGGGCGCCCCAAGGAGGTACGTATCGATGCGGAGGCGAACGAACAAAATGTCACCCTTTTCTTCCACTCAGCGCAGTCCTTCTCCGCGGGAGAGCTCCTTCATCTCGACATCCGCGATGTCGAAACGACGGAGCAGTTCCCGCCTGGAGGCATCAAGCTGACTGTGGGGAGAGATATGTAGCGAGGCGCCGATGACTGACGAACGATTTGTCTTAGATGAGCTCGACACCTTAGCGACGGAGTCCTATCCGGGGCTCGTTGTTCGCAAGGATCTCCTGCGCCGCATGCGCAGTGCGTTCGGTGTGCCCGCGTTCGTCATCGAGTTTCTTCTCGGGAAGTACTGCGCGTCGACGGACGAAGAGACGATCCGCGAAGGCCTGGAGTTCGTGCGTGAGACCCTCGCGAGTAAGTACGTCAAACCGGATGAGCGTGAAGCAGTAAAGTCGGCAATCAAGCAGCACACCTCGTTCGACATCATCGACAAGATCTCGGTCCGCCTAATCGAAACCCACGACAAGTACTGGGCGCGGCTGTCCAACCTCAACCTCGACTACATCAACATAGAAGAGAGCGAGGTCCGCCGCCACGACCGCCTGCTGATGGGCGGGATCTGGGCCGAGATCACGTTGCGCTACGACGACTCCTACGTCTTCAAGAATCAAAACCGTCCGTTTTTCGTGGAGAGCATCCGGCCCATCCAACTCTCCTCGCGAAAGCTCGACGACTTCATCGAGGGACGGCGCCGTTTTACACGCGACCAGTGGCTCGACCTGATGATGCGATCCATGGGCTACGAGCCGGAGCATCCCTACTACACCAAGCGGCGCAAGTTGCACTACATGCTGCGGCTCGTTCCCTTCGTCGAGAGGAACTTCAACTCCGTCGAGCTCGGCCCGCGCGGCACCGGGAAGAGCTTCGTCTACCAACAGCTCAGCCCCTACTGCCACCTCGTTTCGGGCGGGCAGACCACGACGGCCCAGATGTTCGTCAACCTTTCCTCGGGTCAGCGAGGGCTCGTGTGCTTGTGGGACGTGGTGGCTTTCGACGAAGCGGCCGGGGTCCGGTTCAGCGACAAGAGCGGCCTGAACATCATGAAGGGCTACATGGAGGACGGAGCCTTCAGCCGAGGCCGCGACATCATCACCGCAGAGGGCTCCGTCGTCTTCGTTGGCAATATCGACGGCGACATCGAAACGATCGTTCGGACGTCGAACCTCTTCTACCCGATGCCGAAGGAGATGGACACGGCGTTCTATGACCGCATCCATGCCTATATCCCTGGCTGGGAGTTCCAGAAGACGTCGGACGCCGTCTACACGGACCACTTCGGGGTCGTCACCGACTTCCTCTCCGAGGTCTTTCGGGAGCTCCGCAAGCAGAGCTATGCCGACTATGCCGAGCGATACTTTGCCTTCGGTAGTCACCTCGGCGGCCGCGACCAAAAGGCCGTGCGAAAGATCGTCTCCGGACTGATCAAGCTGCTGCACCCGCACGGAGAGGTCTCGAAGGAGGAAACCGAGGAGTACCTCGCCTACGCGATGGAGATGCGGAGGCGGGTCAAGGAGCAGCTCAAGAAGATGGGCGGGCTCGAGTACTGGGACACGAGTTTCTCCTATACGGACAAGGAAAGCAGCCAGGAGACATTCGTGTCGCTGCCCGAGATGGGGGGCGGTTTCCTGATCGCCGAAGGCGAACTAGCGCCGGGGAGCATCTACACCATCGGCTCCGACCTGGCTGACAACCGGCTCGCGCTATTCCTGTTGCAGACACAGATGAATCGTGGCTCGGGACGCATCATCCCGCTTGGCAACCTCTCCAGAAAGATGAAGGAGGCCATCAAGACGGCCGACGCCTACCTGAAGGCCAACGTCCACAACCTCGGCATCGACCACGACCTGAAGGCCTATGACTTCACGATGCAGGCCATCAACTTGAACCAAGCGAAGGAAGGCGCCGAGACTACCGTTGCATTCTTCATCTCCCTCGTGTCGGCGGTTCTGGACAAGCCGGTGCTCGATCGTACGGTCGTACTCGGCGAGATGAGCGTGCAGGGCATGCTGCTCAAGGTCAACTCGCTGCCCGAGCGGATGCAGCTCGCTGTGGAGGCGGGCGCCAAACGCATCCTCATCCCGAGCGACAACAAGCGCGACGTCGCGGAGGTTCCAGACGCGATCCTGACGGCGATCCAGTGGCAGTTCTTCGACTCGCCGACCAAGGCGGCGATCATGGCGATGGGGATGGGGATGGGATGACACGCTCGAAAACCAGAGAGGCCCCCGTGGGAATGTCGATCTCAGTGTCTTCTTGGAGCACGTGCTGTCCTGCACGCGAAGTGCGTTGTTGTTGACGATCGCGAGCTTTTCGTTTCCTCGGCGGCGCAGGCGCGGAATATCGAGCTTGGACGACTTCTGCGGTCGTCCGAGCGACTTCCAACCGAAGCCTTGGGACGGCCCGTCATGTCACCGGACGGTTGCATGCCGGCATGCCCTGCACCGCAGGCGTTTGTCGCGTGGGGATGAAAGCGACGCTAGAGCGCGAAGCTGCGAAGGAGAACACGCCGCACACTGCGCGCATGGCGCACGACCAGCTTCCGCCCCGCGTGATGTGGTCGTCTGGACTAGCAACTCGATCGCGAGTGATTGAGTCATCGAAGAGGCGCAGGACGGCAAATACCGCGACATCCTCTCACCGGTCCTTCTGGCGGCTCGTGCGTCGCTTCGTTGCTCGTGCGTCGTGGCTCGTGCGTCGCTTCGTTGCTCGTGCGTCGTGGCTCGTGCGTCGCTTCGTTGCGGTTCACGCGCTCCGCGCCGCAGCATGGGCTCGTTGCGATGCGCGTCGATGTAGGCGGTGGCTTCTCGCGCTGCTCGAGGCTTCCCCGCTACCAAAGCAGGCCTAAACTAACCTAACCTATTGATCCCTAGGGACTTAGAAGGCGTCGCCAGGAGCACTACTCACTCCAAAACCCGGCGTTTAATGGACCATTGTTGGATAGGCTTATTGAACAATTGTGTCGTCTGAAACAAAACAACTTCCGTCCTTGCCCAGCAGTGGGGATTTTTGGACGAATCTCGCCGAGGGTGGACCGTACGTTTCTAGAAGTGCCGTAAGCGACCAGATTCGTACTTCTAGCCGTTGTTATACACGCCGACCGTTCAGGCAGGCCTCCTCTTTGTGACGGTTGCGACGATGGCTTTGATTCCGCCTCCACTTCCATTCCGGAGCAGACAGTCATAACAAGCCGCGGCACAGACGGGGCTCGTTTCGCAACCTGCATGAAGGAGAAATCCGCCGTGGCTGACCACGAATCGCGGAACCCGTTACCTCATATGACACTAGACACGTGCGACGACGGAATGTAGAGGAAGCTCTGACATCTAAACATTCTCCGAGGCTTTGCCAAGTAAACAGCGGTCGGCGACAATCGGCTCATGGAATCGCTGTATCGACGCCACCGCTTTCCACCAGAAATCATCAGCCATGCCGTTTGGCTGTACGATCAGTTCACTCTGAGCTTCGCGATGTCGAGGATCTTCTCGCGGAGCCCGGCGTCACCGTATCCTACGAAGCAATTCGATCCTGGTGCCGGAAGTTTGGGCCAGCGTATGCCCGCCGTCTATCGACGAGGCGTTTGAAAAGCTCTGCATACTCACGGCTGCAGCTAGACGCATTCGGGAACGACTCGGTCCTCTAGCTGATTCGCAAGGAGCGGAGCGGTTGGGTAAACACTAGCCGACAAGGGAGGATCCAGTGGCTCGATCGGAGCCGTGGGCCTCTTGATGGACTGTCCGCGAATTCCCGGCGGTAACTGCGTCCAGCGCCTCGCTTCCTACAATCCCCATTGAACCTAACCGCTACGCGGTGGGTCGAAGCTTCGCTTCGCGAGGCGATTCGAAGTTCCTTAGAAAAGTCGTAAGATCTTCTACTTGGCGACGGCTCTTTCCGCGCAACATTGGAGTTCTGCTCGGACATCGCGATCTGAAAACGACAACCGTCTATCCGCGCGTTGCTCCCACGGCGGCCACCTGGACGCGCGAGCTGGATCTGGCCGAGAAGACGATTGTCATTCTCTACTCGGACAACGGGGGTGCCGGGGGCTACCAGCGTGAGGGCATCGAATGAATGGTCGGATCCGGTCGGCGCAAAGTACCTTTCCGTCCCACCGACAACTTTCCCCTGCGGCAAGGGCATGCTTTACGAAGGCGGAATCCGCGTGCCACTGATCGTTCGCTGGCCGTCTTGCGCGTCGCTCGCGGGTTGCTCTTCAATTGTTACCTCTGGCATCTAAATATCTCCTTTTTGGTGCGCTCCAACCGCCACGAGATCTGTAGACAACCGGAAATTCTTGTATACAATCGCAAGTCCGTGATTCCTAAAGGGTTCTGTGGGCTGAAAACAGGTTGGTGGAGAGCGGAACACGCGGTTAGAACTATGTGTAGCACTCTTCCCACTGGAATGTACACTGTTATATACCCAGTGGTTGGGGGAGGGGTTGACACCGAAAGTGGTTTCAGGCATAGTTCGCTCAGAAGCCCTCAGCGGGGATCGCCGCACCTTAGAAGAGCGCCCGGCGCCTCTAGAGTACTGCATGCTCTCGGGCTGATGATTATTTCGTGGATGCGGGGATGCGTCCTCCGGTGCGTGCTGCAACGGGTGGTGGGTATCACTTGTTGTTCGCGTACCCCGCGATCAGTGTTGCGGAGTATGGCGATATTGGCCCTCGTTTGAGGACGTTTCGTGATGAGTTTGGTGATGAGTTTCGGCGGGATCTGGGCGCGCTGGAGATGAAGTTGGATCGGACGCAGGATCTGCGGCGGATGGTTCGCGTGTAGATATCAAACCCGGCAGCGACCCCAACAGCATCAAGCGTCGAAGGATTCGTTGGGTCGATAGCCAATCTCATCCATGTCGTGTCGCTTGGCAAGCCGGTGCTAGCAGGATTCCAACTGGCACCGCCATCCAAATGTAGATCTCGCCTGACGGCACTCGGGTCGTGTTCCAATCCAACCGCTTGGGAAGCCTTGAGATATGGGTTTGTGACAGTGATGGGTCGAATGCGATCAAGCTGACCTCCTTTGGTGGTCCTAGGACGTTTGCGCCCCGCTGGTCACCTGACGGCCGGAGCATCGCTTTCTGTTGTGTCGCGCAGGGGAGTCTCAACATTTACACCATCAACTCGCAAGGCGGCTCACCCCGTGCAATCACGTCTGAAACTAGTAACAACGCGGAGCCAAGCTGGTCCGCGGATGGGCAATGGATTTACTTTCATTCGAGTCGCACCGGAGCGAAAGAGGTATGGAAGGTGCTGGCCGAAGGGGGCGAGCCGCAACAAGTGACGACCCGCGGCGGGGACCACGCAGTAGCGTCGCCCGACGGCAAGTTTGTCTATTTTGCCCGGGAGGACAGCCATCCGGACCTTTGGAGAGTCCCGGTCGAGGGAGGTGAGGAAACACTGGTTCTTAAAGGTCAACGGGCGTATGCGGGGTGTTGGGATGTGCGAAACGACGGTCTCTATTTCGTCGATTTCGCGGAAGGAGCACGGAGTGGCAACTGGCTCGTGAAAAGGCTCGATCTCGACAGCGGTGAGGTTGTCGAGATCGCTACCCTAGGCGGACGGCCAAGCGTGTCGAATTGCCTGACCGTCTCGCCCGACGGTACCTGGCTTCTCTACACACGACAAGAGCCGGCCGAACAGGATCTGATGCTGGAGGATAACTTTCGGTGACCTGCTACGAAGCGGAGCTCAGAACTGTTTTGGGCTCTCTCCCGACGTTTTTATGGCCGCCGCACTGCTGATAGCGGGTTCTCCCGGAGAGTGTTTTCAGTCTGTGGGGTTGAGGTTGGCGGCCACAAACTTGCCAAACTACGACGTGTCGGCCGATGGCGAGCGGTTTGTCCTCACGGAACCGGTGGGGGGAGATGCCCCATCGACTATCCGCGTCGCGGGCTGACTGTAAACACTTGAACTTGGAGCTGGGCGGGACAGAAAAAGTCATTTCTGAGCCAATGCATAAGCGCCATTGTTTCATCCGGGCCTTGGTAGAAGTACCAGCGTGTGACTTTTTGAACCGGGATTCCGATTGCTTCACCCGCTCGTGTAGACATGGGTCGATTCCCGCCTCGTGCTCACGCTTCCCCGAGCCTGGGTCACTGGTGTCCAAATTAGCTCAGAGAACACCCTTCTGGACGGGTTAAGTTCTTACCTTTCAACGTCAGGATATCTTTGGCCAGAACCAGGTTCCCTGGCTAGCTCGTGCTGTCCAAATTAACGGGCTCTACAGTGGACTCCCGCCGGTGCGGCTCGGATTGCCCCAGAAACGCTATCTAGGGGGCCTTTGGGGCCTGCCACGAGGGCACGATCCACGGGGACCCTGCCTGCATGTTGTCCAAATTGCCCGTCCTGAGAATCTAACTTGGACAAGAGTGGGGAAGCCCAAGCCAAAGTAGCGGGAACCGAGGATTGTGTGCGACCGACGAAAGCTATCTTGCAAAACGGCTCTAATCGATCCCGAGCCAGAGATTTCACGTGCAGTCGGCGTGCAATGAATCCGCCGAAGATGCCGGTTTTGCCAATCATCCTAAAAACGGCAGTTGGACATTCCAGCATTCGTTGTAACATATTGAAAGAACGTATCTTATGTGCTGATATTGCAACTGCGGAGCAATTGTAATCTTCACCCGCCGGTCCCCGATGACACTCGGGTCCAACTGACGTCTCGTCACAAGGTTGGGGCGGTTCGAAGACGACTAACTGCCGTTTTTAGGATCATGGCAATCCTAGAATGAGTAAGTTACGTCGAATCAGCGCCTTTCATAGTACGAATCCCACCCTCACCGCCATGTTTACAATAACTTAGGGGATTCTGTCATCCCCCGTCGATCTAGCTCAAGATCGCCGCTTGGTAATCTGTGGCTAATCCGGCTTCTCATCTCAAGCCAGACGGGGCGGCTCCATCGCGGCCCGCAGAGCGGCGTCAATCTTTTGGGCGGCCTCTTCGTGCATTCCTGGTAGCACGTGAGTGTACGTGTCGAGTGTGATCCCGACCGCCGAATGTCCTAAGCTCTCGGATACTGCCTTCACAGGCACTCCGGCCCGCAGCAATTGGGAGGCGTGGGTGTGCCGCAGGTCGGGGAAGCGTACCTTGACGCCGATCTTGCGGGCGAAGCGGAAGTAGGTGCCGGTGAATTGTTCAGGTTTCCAGATGGCGCCGCCCTGCCGGGGAAACACCAAATCTTCGGGGCTGTAGCGGATGTTCACCTCTCCGCAGAGGGTTCCCCTGCAGGGTAAGGGGGCGTTGTTTCAGGAACTTCGGCGTCGCTGAGGAAGCTTGTTGCGCGTGACTACACGTACGTCCCCGAGGCTGGGGCGAACAGCCGCCAGCCAGCAAGGCAACGACAAACAGCAGCGGCGCGCTCCGCACTATGCGGCGGGGGCCTCGTACTCCACCGTGCATCCCTGGGCGCGGGTTTCGGTCACCTCCACCGGCTTGCCGGCCAAAGTCGCTTCGATCGCGTCCTTGCCGTAGAGCTGGGTCGGGTCACCCTTGGTGTAGTCGAGCGAACCGTCCCGCCGCATCTGGGCCGGCGAGTTGTGCAACAGACCCATGTAAACCAGCTTGCGGTCCTTGTTGAATACGAAGAACTCCGGCGTCCGCGTGGCGCCCAGTTTGCGGCCCAGCTCCTGGCTCTCGTCAAACACGTAGGTGAAGTTGTAGCCAATCATGGCGGCGCGCTTCTTCATGGCCGCCAGGCGGTCTTCCTCACGGTGGTTCACGCTGACCCCCACGAACCGCACGCTGCGGCCCTTCAGCTCACCAACCAGCTTGATGAGATCCTTCTCCACGCCCTTCACCCAGGGACAGTGGTTGGCCAGAAACACCAGAATCAGCATCTCCTCTTTGACGTCACTGGAAGAGAGCTTGCTCCCATCCGTGGCCGGCAAGTTGCTGAACGCCGGAAGCGGCGCCCCGATGTCGACGACTTTGTTGAACTGTGCGGCCTGGAGCGAACTCCACACAATCAATGAAACGGTCACTAGCGCTAACGTACTGATTCCGTAGCGGCGAGAACTCATGGCTGGCCTCCTTTGCAGACTCAAACGTACTCGCAAATTCACATTCTATTTTAACAATTCTTGGCGGTGAACTTGGGGCGCGGCATGGGGTGTGCGACATAAATATGGGAGAATCGGCGGCTAGAGCCAGGGTACGAGTGCTTCGGCACCTGAAGTTTTCCCTTTGGTTCGGCCATGGCTAAAGCCCTACGGGAAAAGGCCGTTGAAACGGCCTCGTACCAGGTGTCGAGCCCATCAAACCGGCCCTAAAAGGACCGGCCTATTGCAATCCAAGCCCGGTAAACCGGGCTAACGTCGCGCCGGCTTCCGCGGGTCATTCACGAGCAGCTTCCTATCCGGGCGTATCAAATACGCTCGGTTATCGCTGCAAAGAAAACACATCCAGCACACCCCTCCACATTCATGTCGCACACCCCGCGGCATGTCGTGCCCCCGGCTCTTGGGCGCGAGATCCGTAAGTTGGTCAGGTTCTGGCGGCGCCCCTGTTAAAGAACCTACGCGAACAGCTCGCTAATTTCTTGATTCCCGCTGCCGATCAGGTTCGTCGCCGAGAAGGGCTCGACGTAATAAAAAGTGCGTCCCGACGGTGTGGTTTCGATTCGTTTTGTCCAGTCGATTCCTAGAGCGGAGTAGATGGTCGTCGCGATGTCCTCGGGGTAGATCGAGCGCTTCCCATGCCAGCCCGGCTCGATGACCTTGGCCCCCATCTCGTCGGTCTTTCCGATGACACGGCCGCCCTGGACGCCGCCGCCGGCGAACAGTCCCGTAAAGGCGTACTGGTAATGATCGCGTCCGTTGCGGCTCGCCGTAAGCGGGCCCGGCGTGCGCCCGAACTCACCCATCGTGACGATCAAGGTCTCGTCGAGAACCGAGGTTCCGTCGGGCCGTTTCGCCGCCCCCAGGTCGTCGATCAGCGGGCAGAGCGCCGCGTCGAGCTGACGCGACTTTTCGTAGTGGTTCTTATCGGCGTAAATGTCGGCGTGATGGTCCCAATAGTCTTGCGAGAGGAAGATGAAGTGCGTTCCCGCGTCGGCGATGACGAGATTGCGGGCGAGAATCGCCGCATCGCCGGTAATCGTCGAGCCGTAGCGCTCCTTGTCTTTGTCGCTGATCGTCAAGATGCCGGCCGTGCGCGGGTCCGACATCAGCTCGACAGCGCCCTCGTAATAGTTGTGGTAGTCGCGATAGGCCTTGGCTTCGAGCGCCGGGTCGGTGCGGAGCCGGTCGTCGAATTTTCGCAGGAACTCCCAGCGCTCGAGGAATTGCTTGCGTTCGCTCTCGGGCGGCGAGAAGGAGCCAAGGTCCGTATTTGTCTTCATGTGGAACGGCGTGTAGGTCGCCGGCAGAAATCCGGACCCCAGCAGACCGGCCTGGCTTTCGGAGCTGTTGAGAGCGACATAAGAGGGCAAAGAATCGCTCGATCGGCGGCGGGCCTCGTATTCCATCGCGACGACGGAGCCGATCGGCGGGATTTCCTTCCACAGCGCCAGATTCAGCGGATGCATGGCTTGCACGTAATACTGCGCCCGCTCGTGGACGCTGTCCCAGGCTTCCATCGAGCGAACGAGCGCCACTTTGTCCAGGCGTTGGGCCAATCCCGGGTAGAGCGAACAAGGCAGCTTGACGTCCTGGTTGATGGTGCGGATGTCGAAGTCCTGCGGTGTCCAGGGGCCTTCTTTGAGGTCCCAGGCGTCGACATGGCTTTGACCGCCGTTGAGCATGATGAAGATGCAAAAGCGCGCTGACCCGCGCGGGGTGACCTTCGAGCTGGCCCGAACCTGCGCCGGCTTCAGCAGCGGCAAGAAATGGTAGCCGACCATTGAGACGCCGCCCAGGCGGAGCGCCTGGCGGCGTGTGAGGTGCATGTCATGAAGGTTTGCCATGGTTTGCCTCTGAGGCACTTATGAATGTGGCCTCCAGCAAGAGTTCGCGAACAGAGCGCCGGAGTTCACGAACAGAGCCGCGCCCGCAAGGGTGCGGTCCAGTCCGGCAGTGACCGCATCCTGATGGAAAGCCCGGCGCATCCGCTACTCTCGACCGCACCCTTGCGGGCGCGGCTCTGTTTTCAGCCCTCGACCGTTCAGTTATTGTGTACAAACTCTACTTTGTTCACTAAACCCCATTGCAGGTCTTCGCCGCCTTTTCGCAGTCCTTTCTTCGCGAGCAGATCGAGCGACAGCAACCTTTCTTGCTCGGTCGGCCGCCGCATCAGGAAACGCAGGAAGAGCTTGTCTGTCAACTGGTCGAAATCGAGCGGCGCCTCGGTTCGCAGCACGCTTCCCAAATAGCTGTCCGGCGCGGCCTGGATTTTCTCCTTTATGAGAGTGCTGTTGAGCAGCAGCACAGCCTGGGTGATGGAGCCCTGGCTCGTCCGTTCGCTCGACCGGCGGTTCGCCTGGCCGAATGTCTCCACGAAAAAGTGCAGGTCGCGCAATTCTACCGGCCGGTTGATGTCCTCGGGGCCGCGCACTTCCGTCAGGTAGCGCGCCTTCCTGTAGGAGCCGCGCACCGGCACTTCGGTATACATCCGCGTGGCATGGACAATCGAATCATAGACCTGCTCGGCGCTCAGCCGGCGGACGAATTTGCGTGCGAAATAACGTGCGTAAGCAGCCTTCCATTCCCCGGGGAATTTGGACGAGAGCTGGTAGGTGCTCGACTTCGTGATCATTTTGAACAGCCGATGCAGATCGTAACCGTTTTCGCTGAAGTCGGCCGCCAACGCCTCCAGCAGCGCCGGATCCGTCGGCTGCACTGGAAAGGGATCGGCCGGCGGGTTGCTCGGGTCGAGCCGCGCCAGATCGAAATCATAGGGCGGGTCAACGAGTCCCACCCCCATCAACTGCGCCCACACCAGATTGACGGTCGCCCGGGCGAACTGCGGATGCGAGGTGAACATGCGCGCCAGCTCTTGGCGCAGGGTCTTGCCGGGACGCGGCTTCTCGCCGGTCAAGATGAAGACCGGCTCGGCCATGCCTTCACCCGCGCGGGGCATTCGAACGACGCTCTCGGCGCTGGTGTCGTAGCCCTCAGCCACGTTTTCCTGGATGCGCCACTCGTCCCGGCCTGGCGAAACGTTGGCGCGGCGCGTGACTCGCGTCTTGCCGAAAAACGCCGCTTGCTGGTAGAACTGGTCGCGGGTCTTCGATGTCAGCCAGACGTTTAGCTTCTCCAGGTGACGGGCGCCGTCGTGACAGGAGATGCATTGCAGATTGATGCCCAAGAAATCCTTGAAAAGCTGGACAGTCATTTCATCGGCGGTGTCCTCGTGCATCACATTCACGTTCACGGGGGCGAGGATGCGGCAGCGTGACAGATAGGTCGCCGGACCGACGTACCAATTACTGACCGCCTCGGTCGTGATAAGGTCGGTGATCAGTTCGTCAAACGGCCGGTTCATCTCGAAGGCGTCGTAGATATAGTCGTAGTAGAGATTGCGTCCCGGCGTGCCGATTGTGCCGCCGACCGAGCGGGACTTATCGAGGAACCAATGCGTCCAATTGTTCAGGAACGGCTTGCTGCCGACAAGTTTGTCGATCAGCTTGCCGCGCTTTTCAGGATCCTCGGACGACTGGAATTCCGCCAATGCCTCGGGGTCAACAATACGCCCAATCAGATCCAAATGAACGCGCCGGAAAAACTCTTCGCCGGTAGCCAGGGGAGCATTGGGAATGCCGTCAGCCTGCATGCGGCCGAAGATGTGCTCGTCGATAAGGTTCTTGCGGGGCACGGCGGCGGCGTCACCGGCCGGGTCGCCCGTTGCGACGAACTCGGTGAGCCGCGCTGCTTCTTCAAGGCGGTTTTCCTGGCGCAGCTCGGGATGATCACCGGGCGTTGTCGTTCCGCCGGTAGGCGTCTGGGAATAGACGATACCGGCGCAAGCGAGGGTAATTAGGCAAACAAGAGTGAAGTACCCTTTTGACTCGAAACGCAATAACGAGGCGCCCATTTTCGGAGGCTCCTTTGCTCGGCGCGCTAGCCACTGCTCCCTTGGCTGAGGGCGAAGCAGTAAACCCTTACTCGTGACACTTTGTGACTGAAGTGTAACACATCCAAAACTGGTGCTGTTCGCGGACGCTTCGGTCCCGGACCTGCGCTTCGCCGAGGGCAAAATTCCCTCGTCGATGGGCGGTCACGCCGTTTCTGGCCCAAAACTCCGTAGCCGTGTATATTGAGGGGTTTGCGTCGAGGGGCTGGGTCCTAAGCAGCACCCTCCAAGACCGAACTTCATAGGGCACCGCATCGACGAGACGATGCCGCGGAGAGTGCGGATGGACAGATATTTTTCGAAGAAACTGAAGCTTACCCGGTTGATCGGCGATGCCGGCGGCGTGATTTTCTCGCTCTCGAAATATCGACGGCGAAACGCTGGACGCCAAGATCTCCCGGTACTGCGTTACTGTATGATCAGGGCGTAGTCGTTGTCCAAGGAGATTCAGGCATGGGTAACGCGGTAGTTGCCGCAGGTGGTCGCGTCCCCCAGCCGCGCGGGCGGTTCGGGAGCCTGGCCCTTGTTGTCTGCCTTGTTCTGATCCTGCCTGTGGCAACATTTGGCGAGACCCACGGCGCGCCATCCAGCGAGTGGATCGACGACCTGAACCTGATCGGTGTGGCCGACTGGAACTACGACCGGGCGGCCCACCTCATCGAGCGCGCCGGCTTCGGGGCCACTCCCGACGAGATTCGGCGGCTCGCTGCCATGTCTCCGCGCGAGGCGGTGGAATGGATCGTCGACTACGAGTCGATCGACGCCTCTGACCTCCCCGACTTCGACGAATCGGGGATGTGGGACCCGGGGATGGATCCGTTTCCGCCGAGCCGCGCCGAGGCGGTGCGGGTCGCGCGCGAAAAAGGCTCGGCGCTGGGCGTGGCGGTGCTGCCGGAGGGCTCTGCGCGCCGGCTCCAGCCGGCGGTGGACAAGTTCTTCTACGGGCTGCGGGCCAATGTCCTGGAGACCCGGCGGCTGGCGTTGTGGTGGGCAAAGCGCATGGTGACGACACCACGGCCGCTCGAGGAGAAGATGACCTTCTTCTGGCACGGCCACTTCGCGACGTCGGAAACCAAGGTGCGCGACTACCGGATGATGCTCATCCAGAACCGGATGCTGCGCTCGCGAGCAGCCGGCAACTTCCGCGATCTCCTGCTCGGAATCATGCGCGACCCGGCGATGCTAGTGTATCTCGACAACGGCGAGAACGTGAAGGACCACCCCAACGAAAACTTCGGGCGTGAGCTTCTCGAGCTCTTCACGATGGGCGTCGGCAACTACAGCGAGGAGGATATCCGCGAGGCGTCGCGCGCCTTCACTGGGTGGACCAACGACGTTCTCCAGTTCCGCTTCGACTCCGATCTCCACGACGCCGGTCCGAAGAAGTTTCTCGGCCGCGAGGGCAACTTCGATGGTGAGGAGATCGTCGACATCATCCTGGCTCAACCCGTGACGGCGGAGTTCATTGCTGCCAAGCTCTACCGGTTTTTTGTCCGCGAGCAGATTTCCGATTCGACGCGCGCGGCGCTGGGGAAGGTTTTTCGCGACGCGGGCCACGAGCTGAAGCCGCTACTCGAGGCGATCTTCCTCTCGCGAGACTTCTACAGCCCACCCTCGGTCGCCACGCAGATCAAGAGTCCGGTGAAGCTGTTTGTGTCCACGTACCGAAAACTGGGCCTCGCGACGGCGCCGACGGCGCCGGACTTTAACCAACTGACAGGCGGGTTGGGGCAGTCGTTGCTCTACCCGCCGAACGTCGCAGGCTGGTCCGGCGGCCGGACTTGGATCACGCCGGCGACGCTGCTCGAGCGAGGCAATGCCATGCGCGGCGTCCTCTTCCCGCCGTCCCTCGCGGACTACGGCCATCCGGATCGCCGGATGCCCGGCATCTATCGCGTCGTGGCCGAGCGCCTCAAGAAGGGCATGAACATCACCAATGCCACTCGCGCCGGCGACTCCGCCGTCAGCGAGATGGCGGATGCGGACGAGGACTACAACACGCGCTACGGCGGCTACCGCGGCTACGTGTTGGCCTACGAGCGGATCAAGCTCGTGCCTCGTTATGCAGCCGACTTCGATCTCGCGTCGATGGTGCGCTCGACAGGGGCGCGGACGGCAGCCGACGCGGTCGATCATCTTCTGCTGCGATTTTTGCGGGCGCCGCTCGACGACGAGGATCGGCAAGCGCTCGTCGTGTTTCTCGAGAACCGGCTCGGGACATCCTTACTCGGCTCAGAGACGATTGAACCCGACTCCGACGACCTGGAGGACGCGCTGCGCAGCGTTCTCTACCTTGTCCTCAGCTCTCCCGAATACCAACTGGGGTGATGACATGAATCACGATCGACTTGCCTGCGGCTGCTCACGCCGCGACTTCCTGCGCGGCGGCCTCTACGGAATCGGCGTGACTGGGGGTCTGCTGCTGAGTCTGCCTCTGATCGTGGGACGCACATCGCGAGCGCTGGCGGCCGAGGCCCTGACCGGCGACCAGGACAAGCACGCCGATCGCATTCTGGTCGTGGTGGAGCTGTCGGGAGGCAATGACGGTCTGAACACGGTCGTGCCGTACCGCGACGACGAGTACTACCGCGTCCGTCCCAGCCTCGGAATCCCCAAGAGCGAGGCGATCGCCATCACCGGCGAGGCGGGCTTCCATCCCTCTCTCGTGGGATTCGAGCGTCTCTACAAAGACGGCCTTATGGCGGTCGTCGAGGGTTGCGGGTATCCCAACCCCAGCCTCTCGCACTTCTCTTCGATGGGCTTCTGGCACACCGGCGTTCCCAACGGCGGCGAGCCGCTGGGCTGGATCGGCCGCTTCGCGGACACCCACACCCCGAAGGGAACAACCAACGCGATCGTCAACATCGGCAGCTCGCAATCGCTGGCAGTGCGCAGCGAGCTGCATTCCCCGCTGGTCTTCGACAATCCGTCGCAGCTTCGCCGCGAGGGAACCGAAGAGGAGAAGGCGGCGCTAAAGGTTTTCAGCCGCGAGCGCGAGACGCTGAACCCGGCACTCGATTTCCTCCGCTCGACTGCCAAGAACGCGGTCGACAGCGGCGCTCTGGTGCGCGACGCGTGGGCGTCCTACAGCACGCCGGTAGACTACGGCATCGGTGGCGGACTCGCGGCCGACCTCCGCAAGGTGGCGGCGCTTATCGCCGCGGATCTGCCGACGCGGATCTATTACGTCAGCTACCGCGGCAACTCCTTCGACACGCACGTCCACCAGGCCGACCTCCACAGCCGCCTCCTCATGTATACGGCCGACGCCGTACACGGTTTCATGGAGGACCTCGAGCGCATCGGCCGCAGCAACGACGTGGCCGTCATGATGTTCACCGAGTTCGGCCGCCGCGTCGAAGAGAACGCCAGCCAAGGGACCGACCACGGCACGGCCGGCCCGATGTTCGTCGTCGGCAAGGGCCTCCAAGGGGGCTTCTACGGCAATACGCCGAGCCTGACCGACCTGGACGACGGCAACCTCAAGATGACCACGGACTTCCGCCGTGTCTACGCAACGATGATCGCAGAGTGGATGGGCTACTCAGACACGGCGTCGATCCTGAAGGGCGAGTTTTCGCCTCTGGGGGTCTTCTCGTAGGTGCGTTATGTTTCTTCCGTTTGGAAGGGTAGGTGCAAACCCAGCGGGTTTTCCCTCAGGGTTGGAGTTGATCAGCAAGGATGCAGCGAGACAGAGACGAGAGGAGAGGAGACATGAGGATGACAAGGGTACCGTACTTAGACTACGCAGGAATGGTGGCGGCCGTTTTGAGCGCGTCGCTTGCTTTGGTGAGTTGCCAGCAACCGGCCGGCGAAACGGTCCGCGTCGACAGCGACGATCTCGGCGGGGTCGTCAGCAGTACGAAGGGACCGGAAGCGGGCGTCTGGGTGATCGCGGAAACGGCCGATCTGCCGACCAAGTTCGTCAAGATCGTCGTCACGGATGACAGCGGGCGCTACGTACTACCCGACCTTCCTGAAGCGACCTACGACGTCTGGGTGCGCGGCTACGGGCTGGTGGATTCGCCCAAGGTGGAGACCGCGCCGGGTAAAATCGTGAACCTGACGGCGGTGGTGGCGCCCAATCCCGCCGCGGCGGCCGAATACTACCCGGCCGGCTACTGGTTTTCCCTGCTCCGGGCGCCGGACAAGAGCGAGTTCCCCGGCACGGGCCCCAAAGGCAACGGCATTTCGCCAGACATGAAAAGCCAGGCCCACTGGCTGTGGAACGTGAAGTCGGGCAACTGCTGGGCTTGTCACCAACTCGGCGCCAAGGCGACGCGGGAGATCCCCGAGAGTCTTGGCGAGTTCCCTTCCTCGGTGGCGGCGTGGGAGCGGCGTATCCTTTCAGGACAAGCCGGCGGCAGCATGGCCAGCGGCATGGCGCGGCTCGGCGCGCGGCGTGCATACGAGACGTTTGCGGACTGGACCGACCGGATCGCCGCGGGTGAGCTGCCGCCAACACCGCCGCGGCCCCAGGGCCTGGAGCGCAATGTCGTCATCTCACAGTGGGACTGGGCCGATCCGAAGGTGTATCTACATGATGAGGTCTCCACTGACCGGCGGAATCCGACGGTGAACGCCAACGGCCTCATCTACGGGGCGCTGGAGGCGAGCGCGGACTACCTGCCCGTTCTGGATCCGGTGCGCCACACCAGGAGTCAAGTCAAGTTGACGGTCCGCGATCCGAACACGCCGCCGGCGGCGCCGCAGACGGTAGCGCAGCCTTCGCCCTACTGGGGCGATGAAGCCATCTGGAACAGCAAGAACAACGTTCATAATCCGATGTTCGACGAGATGGGCCGGGTCTGGATCACCTCCGCCGTGCGCCCGCCCGCCAACCCGGATTTTTGCAAAGAGGGGTCCAGCCACCCCTCCGCCAAATTGTTCCCGCTGGAGCAGGCCAGCCGCCATCTCGCCGTCTACGATCCAAAAACCGAAGAGCTCACGCACATCGGCACGTGCTTCAGCACTCACCACCTGATGTTCGCCGAGGATGAGAACAACACGCTCTGGACGAGCGGTGGCGGCCAAGTCGTCGGCTGGCTTGACAGGAAGATGTTCGACGAGACCGGCGATGAGGAGAAGTCTCAGGGGTGGACAGCGCTCATTATGGACACCAACGGCAACGGCAAGCGGGACGCCTACGTCGAGCCCGACGAGCCGCTCGATCCCGCCAAGGACAAGCGTTTCGGGGCCGCTTTTTACGCCGTCTCGCCCGCTCCGGACGGCTCGGTCTGGGGATCGGTGTTGGGCTTCCCCGGCGCCGTCGTCCGGCTCGATCCAGGGACAAACCCGCCCGAGACCGCGCTGGCGGAGGTGTACGAGCCGCCCTTCAACAACCCAGAGGCGCCGCTCCAGGGGTATTCGCCCCGCGGCATGGATGTTGACCGCGACGGCGTCGCCTGGGTGGCGCTGGCGAGCGGCCATATGGCCAGCTTCGACCGCCGCAAGTGCAAGGGGCCGCTCAACGGTCCGAAGGCCACCGGACAGCACTGTCCCGAGGGCTGGACGTTTTATGCTGAGCCGTTGCCGCAGATCCAAGGCGTGTCGGACCCTGGCAGCGCCGAGGGCAGCTACTACACCTGGGTGGATCAGTTCGACACGTTCGGGCTGGGCGAAAACATCCCGATCAACACCGGCAATGCGTCCGAAGGGCTGCTGGTTCTCAAAGACGGCGAGTGGATCGTTCTGCGCGTGCCCTATCCGCTGGGGTTCTACACGAAATGGATGGATGGCCGGATCGACGATGCGAGCGCGGGCTGGAAGGGCAGAGGCCTGTGGACGACAGTGAGCACGCGAGGGCCGTTTCACATGGAGGGCGGCAAAGGAACGACGAGCAAGGTCATGCACTTCCAGCTGCGCCCCGACCCGCTCGCGAAGTGAACGGAATGCATCGCATTCGCTCTGTTTCAAACTCCCGAGCCAAGGATGGAAGCGTTTCGACTCGATCAAGGTGTTGAGGCTGTGTGATTCATGAACGGCGGAAACGAGGTGAGCATAAGAGGGTTGATGACGAAATACCTGAAGCTGTTCACCGTCTCGGTCTTTGCCGCGGTAAGCCTGGCGGCCCCGCCCGTCGTCGTCGAGGAGCCTGAGTCAGCCGGCTTCTCCGCGGAGCGACTCAAGCGGTTGGACAAAGCCATGCAAGGCTACGTCGACCGCAAGGAAGTCTCCGGCGCCGTGGCGCTCATCGCGCGACGCGGAAAGGTCGTCTATCACAAGAGTTTTGGGAACCGGGTCGCCGAGACGCAGGCGCCGATGTCCAGCGACGTTATCTTCCGGATCGCATCGATGACCAAGCCGATCGTTTCCGTAGCTCTGATGATGTTGTGGGAGGAAGGCCGCTTTCAGTTGCGCGACCCGGTTTCGAAATTCCTGCCGGAGTTCAAGGACATGCGGATCGCTCTGCCTGCAGCCGACGGCGTCCGGGGGCCGAGGAAGCTGCTGTCGCCCGCGAGTCCGATCACCCTGCTGCATCTCCTCACGCACACAGCCGGCTTGGCCAACCCGTCCCGTGGTCCTGCGCGGGCGGCCTATTCGGAACTGCGGGACAAGCGCAAGCCTGACTGGACGATCGGCGACTACGTCACGAAGCTGGCCGAGCTTCCGCTCAACTTCGAACCCGGTGAACGCTGGGAGTATGGTCCGGCGACGGATGTTGTTGGGCGGTTGGTGGAGGTTTTGTCCGGCCACACTCTCGACGAGTTCCTCCAAGAGCGCATCTTTCGGCCGCTCGGGATGACCGACACGCACTTCTACTTGCCGCGCGACAAGCTCCCTCGCTTCGCGGCGCTCTATCGTCCGAATGATGAAGGCAAGATCGAGCTTCAAGAGAAGCCGGACGAGAACAGCCGGTGGGTACGCGAGCCGCACATCTATTTCAGTGGGGCGGGCGGCCTGGTCTCGACGACGAGCGACTATTTCCGCTTCCACCAGATGATGCTCAACGGCGGTGAACTGCATGGAGTCCGTATTCTTGGCTCGCGCACCGTGCGGCTGATGACATCCAACCACATCGGGAACAAGACGGTTTGGATCCGAGGGCACGGCGACGGGTTCGGCTTGGGCTACTCGGTGACTACCGCTATCGGCCAGAGCGGTCTGCCGAACTCGGTTGGCACTTTCAGTTGGGGCGGAGCCTACGGCACGGTGTTTTTTGTCGATCCCGAGGAAAAGATTGTCGGTGTTCTGATGAGTCAGATTCGGCCCTACTCGCACCTCAATATTCGGAGGGATTTTCAAACGCTGACCTACCAGGCGATCATTGACTAGGTCTTTGACCGCTTGAAAAAGTTCTCTTAAACCTAAATTATGCACTGCGGCGTGGACCTGAGGAGGGCTGAGCCGCAAGAGACCATTTGGGACCCCCGAAAACATGGGGTAAAAAGGTAGGCTGGCAAAGATCCCAGCTTCGCCAGCCAACCCCAAGGAGGTCACCCACATGGTTACCAGACGAAAACAGCATAGCTCCCAAAGGCCCGTCCAACAAGGCCCAGCCGTGACGGCCTCGCGGCCCAATAAAATCGGGGCTTCGACGCCTTACCACTTCCGCGGCAGGAAGCCGACTCCCTACGGCGGCTTGCTGCCGGTGGTCGGGAGGGCGCTGATCTGAGAGGCTGGCTATGCGCTATGCATAAAATTTTATGCACTAGCCGTAACGCACTGGAAACACGTCACTTCCGAGCGAGGTTTTGACGACGCGGATTCTGGGCGGGAAAGGAACCCGGGGACGGAGAAGCCAAAAGGCCAGTTGCCGAGCTACCACCTCACGACGACCGCCAACCCGCTACGAACGCAGCCACACTCGCAAAGTGAATCTGTGCATAATTCAGGTTAAACGTTGATCATGGAGGGGCGGAGTCTTTCACTCTCGCTGGGCCCACTCCCTAGCGGTCTCGGCTCTGACGTGGCCCTTGCAGAATCGGAGCCGCGACCATGAACGGACGGGCTCGAAGCCCTTGGGAACACGGCCGAGCCAGCGCCGCGTCACGAGGATCCGATTGCAACCGGCTCCTCGCTCACCCCGTATCCCTAGCTTTCCACATACAAGGGAGCGGTTGCCACACTTCTCCGAGCAACCGCTTGCTCACGCGCGCGGCTCCAAAGCTGCGACGAAAGCCCGCTCTTGAGCGTCGACTGGATACAACCATTTCTGGTCGGCCGAAGACGAAGTCGCGTAGGATTTCGGTGCCGAGACGTGATGGAATTCCCCCAATGCTTCAGGCGAGGCGAATGAAGTTTCTCAGACAGCTGTTTCACGTTCGATCATAAGGCGAAGTGACCTGCCGAAACTGTACCACCTGAATTATGCATAGATTCGGCGTAGCCATCGCCGATGGAGTTGTGGCGGTAGCGGCAGTCGTGTCAACTCAGTGATTTAGCAAGTCGTCTTTTCCGCGGTTTCCCTCCCGGTTTGAGCCGCCTCCCAATCCGGGCGGGCAAAAGCGGGCTCGCAAACGGCATGTTCCCAGTAGCTTGCGGCCCGTGCATAAAATTCTATGCGCAGCGCCCCTCAACGCAGCGCACCCTCCACCACCGGCGCGCAGCTCGATCCCGGCGGCGCCATCGCCCGCAGCCGCCGCATCAGCCGCTCGAACAGGCCCTGCTCCTGGTACTGATCGCTGTAGCTGATGCCCGTTCTGCCGGCGTGCCGCCAGATCTTGGCCGCCACGAACAGAAAGCGCAGCCGCGCCGTCGCCAGGGTGGTGTGCCGCAGCTTCTCCGGGGTGGCGTCGGCTTCACGCTGGAACAGCAGCAGCCAGCAGTTGAGGTTGTAGGCCAGCATGACCAACTGAAAGTGATTGCGGTTGGTGTCAAAGCGGCGCGAAGGATGGGCCGCCAGCCCGGCATCGTTGTTGGCCTCCTTGATCAGGTTTTCCGCCCCGGCCCGCTGATTGTAAAACCACACCACCGCCGCGATCGGCTCGGCCAGGTTGGTCACAAACACGCGGTAGGTGTAAGCGCTGGTTGCAAACAACTGATATTGCTCGACCTCCTCGGTTTCCGGCTCCTTTTCATAACGCAGCGCGACAAAGCGGCAGGCCCTGCCCCAGCCTTGCGGCTGGTAGAGGAATTCGCACTCCGCCGCAGCGTCGCTGTGGGGCGAGGGCTTCCATTCCGCTTGCTGCAACTGCTCGACCAGTCGCCTGGTCTTGCGCGCCACGATGACGAACTGACAATGCGCTTGTTCGTAGGCTGCCACCGCTTCCCAGCAATAAAAGCCGGAATCGGCCCGCGCCAAGATCCGCTTCACACTGGCCGGCAAAGCCTGGAAAGCACTTTCGAGGTGCGCCGCGATCTCTTTGCCCGTGGGCCGGTCGCCATTGTGCAACCCGCCCATCAGGTATTCGCGCGTCTCGGCCAGGAAGGTCAGTATCGGCTGGTAGCTGCGCTTGCCCTTGTTCTTGGGGTTGTAGCTCTTGCGCCCGCCCATCTGCTGGCCGTAGAGGGTGTGCACGGTGGTGTCGGTGTCCAGCGTCACCGTGGTCAACCGCACGTTGGCCGCCGCCCAGGCTCGTTCGCGCAGTTGGCGCTGCATCGACAGGATCTGCCGCGCCACGTTGAGATGCAGCGAGGCCAGAAAGCGCCACAGCGTGGATTGCGGCGGCAGCCGCGTCACTTGCAAGATGCCGGTCAGGATGGGGTCGCGCGCGATGAAGCGGAGTTGGTTGAGCCGCGCAAAGCCGACATAGAGGCCCAGCACGAGGGCCAGCACAAACTGGTAGAGGCTCATCACACGGGTGATTCGTTTGACGCTGAGGGTTTGTTCCAGCAGCTCTTGGAAGCCGAGTTTTTCGAGCAGGGTGGCGACCGGCAGCAGGCCGCCGTAGGGAGTCAGATTCTTGCCGCGGAAGTGATAGGGCGTGGAAGCCCCGATTTTATTGGGCTGCGGAGCCGTCGCGCCGCGGCCTTGTTTGGCGGGGTTTTTGGAGCTATGCTGTTTTCGCTTGGTAACCATTTGGGTGACCTCCTTGGGGTTGGCTGGCGAAGCTGAAATCTTTGCCAGCCTACCTTATTACCCCATGTTTTCGGGGGTCCCCCAATGGTCCCTCGCAGCTCAGCCCTCCTCAGGTGCACCCCGCAGTGCATAATTCAGGTTTATTACCTCTATAAAAAAACGAGGGCGGGCACAGCAGCCCGCCCGGGAAGTTGTCCGGATTTCCGTTGAAGGCATTGTCAAGTTAACGCTGGTCGTCGACAATTGACCGATGAAATCACTGTATCGACGCCACGGCTTTCCACCCGGGATCATCAGCCATGCCGTCTGGTTGTACCATCGGTTCACTCTGAGCTTTCGCGATGTCGAAGATCTTCTGGCTGAGCGGGGCATCACCGCATCCTACGAAGCCATTCGATCCTGGTGCCGGAAGTTTGGACCAGCGTATGCTCGTGCTTTGCGGCGACGACAAGGTCGACTCGCCGACATCTGGCACGTGGACGAAGTGTTCATCATGTTCGTGACCATAAAACCGACTTGCGGGAAGAGCTGGCCGGCATAATGCTCAACGTTGGCCACAACTCGTCTTGCCTTCTTCCGACTCGCCGCCCAGAGAAAGCTCTTGTATCCGACCAACGGCTTGATGCTGGGTCTTCCTACTGGACGCGGTAACAACTCAGCCACTTTGCGCTCCAGGCTTTCGTTCGCCGGGATGCGGATGGCGTACTTCGCCGCGCTCTTCCAAAGCCTCGTAGAGCTCCGGCTTGGCAAAGGCCGCATCAGCCCGGAAGGCTACCTCCTTGCCCTTCCTCTGCTGACGTTCGATCTCGGGCAGCAGCAATTTGTCCCAGTCCTTCGGCGCTGTGCACACTGCCCGGACGCAGCTTCACCGCCAGACAGTCGCCCTTGCTGTTGAACAAGAACACACTCATCCGGCATTTTAGTGGCTCAAGGAGCCAAGTCCAAGCCGCCGCAGTGGAAATAGATGGCCGTGATGAAGTTGCGCTGGTTGCAGAGCCTCAAAGGCGCGCCACTACTGTTCGGGATGGAAGAAGACCTGACCTGGAAAGGGCTGGTCGCCATCCGGCGCCACTCCCGTGTTGTCACGGGGGGAGCAACATCTACACCCGCGCCCGCCCTGAGGTCCCATCGCTGCCGCCTCCCGCCTTCGGACAGCGTCACGGCGGCAACGTCGATTTCTTCTCGGGTAGGACGCGCGACTCGTCTCTGTCCGCCGACGAACTGAGCGAGTGGTACGAGAGGGTACAACGTTTGAGCAATCCGGCAAATCGGACTTATTGGCTGGCGGTCTTGCTCACCGGAAGCCGACGTGAACAGGTGCCCGAGAGCCGGTGGGACGGTATCGACTTCGAAATGAGGCTCTTCCGGGTTTTTAGTGGCTCACGGGGCCAGCTCCAGCCCGCCGCAGTGGACGTAGATGGCGTTGATGAAGTTCTGTTTGTTTCGGAACCCCCGGGCGGTGTACTTCACCCACTGCATCTTTGCATGCAAGGATTCGCTGGTCGCGTTGGTGATGCGGTGGCGCAGGCAGGTCACGATGTTTCCAAACCGTCGCTGCAGCATCCGCCCCACTTCCACCATGGGTTGCAGGCGGCTGCGCGACGCCCGGTTGTACCACCATCGAAAGTGTTTGCGGGCTGGCCGCTCGTAGCGGTAGTCGAAAAACGCCATCACTGTTTCCTTCAAAGCCCAGGCCCGCGCTGTCTTCCATCCGCTGTCCCGCAGGGCCGCAAAAGCTCGCCGGTCTTGGGGCTCCACCGCGCGGGCAGGGCCGGAATCGGTCTAGACCAGGAAATCGTCGCCTCCAGTTCGGCTCAAACCCACTCAGCGGGCAATCGGCTTTCCGCATGAAATATGGTGGGCGGTCCGAGACTCGAACTCGGGACCTCCTGCTTGTAAGGCAGGCGCTCTAACCAACTGAGCTAACCGCCCATTGTTTAAATCAATAAGATACGGTAAAACCTACAGGTCAGCTTCGGTTTGTGTCCGTCCTATGTCCGCATCCTGTGTATCGCTCCAAGCGGGTAACGGAGCTGTCAACCTGACTCTGGTCTAGCATACCAGGGTGCTGGATGTGTAGGGCCAGTAGGACGTTGAAAAGTGACCTGCCTGCCTCGAGTATGATCGGCCGAGATTCTAGCGGGATTCGGCGTTTCGGGGATGAAAGTGAGTTGGCACTATGGTAACGAAGCGGTATAACGTGTGACGAAGGCACGGTAAGTGCAGGACAGCCCAATCCTAGGGTCGGGTGCCTGAAACCGCACTTTCAGGCCTCGACGTCGATCCGAGGAAGACTTCGCTCAAGTGTGCCGGTTCAGCCGGAAATGGAGGAAAGCCGCTCTCGGTAAGGTAGTCGTTCCGCCCTTCGGGCGGGGATTTTCTTAGGCATCAGGGTCTACCGATCCGATGTTATCATGATCCGTTTCAACGGCTTCCCAAGCTTGTTTCAGCGCGAGATGCTCGTCCATCAGCTCAGCTAGAATCTCGTTCCTACGCTGAAGCTTCTGTTCCAGGACAGCGATACGCTGCTGCTCCGGTCCCTTGTTAGCAAGGCTTTGGCGTGGAGGCGACGCCACATGCCCGGGTCCAGCACCTGGCAATCACTGAGATTGCGGCTAGCTGTGCCATCCTCCTCGGCTACTATTGAACGGCGGCTTGCGGGTTGCGCAGGACCCTACTTGGGATCGGTAAAGCGGTGAACGCAATCCAACGCTGGGGAGGTCTTCAAACTTTGGCGAGTCCCCTCAATTCGACGCTCTCGCAGATGTTGGAGGGGCTTTAGCCCTTGGATCGACATCGAGGGGGACTACCAAACCGAAAAGCGGCCATTGTCCATCCAGCCGTCAGGGTAGACCGCCATGGCGACGGCGTCGGCCAAGTCGGGCGACTTGATTCCGCGTGATCGCATCAAATCCTTTGACTCAAGCCGCAGCCTTCCACGGCTGTCGCTCAGCATCGTCGGCGCCGTCAGCTGTTCGAACAGCACCGGATTGTTCGGGATCCGAATTCGCTTCTCTCGAAGCATCTCGCCCATGTTCCACCACATCTCCGTCCGGATGTCCGCATAACGGTCCGTGAACAGCGGGTTTCCGCCGAACACGATCTTGGCCACTTCAACCGCGCAGAGGGCCCTTGACTGTGATTGCTCGGTCAGCTCCTGCAGTCGGTCAGTCACGCCGCCTCCGACGCCCATGTCGTCGATTCGAATCGTCCGCGGGTGGAACTCCTCTATCAACTGAGAGGCCCTGCCCACCGTGGCCATCAGGTCGGGCTGGCGGCTGGGTTCAAGGTGAGTGATCGCGTCGCCTTGAGCGATTGCGAAGACCGTTTGGTCCCCCTTCAGCGATCGAGCCACGTCGAGACCGATATGAATTTGGCTTTGTTGTTGAAGCCCTTCACGACGCGGGGAAAGCAACCGTGTAGAGGGATAGTCGGCGACCATCGAGACGATGATGTCGGGGCGTGCGACAATTCCTCTCCGCCCCTTCCCCAACCCTCATCGGATCGATAGACCCCGATGCCTTGAAAATCCGCGCCCGAAGGGCGGAAGACCATCGGCGTCACGCCATTTCCGCCTCACGCACGACTCCCGGTAGCGAGCTGACTTAGCCGATTTGCCCACAGATTTCCCCGGGGACCCATTTCTTCAACCGTGTCGGCTGTCGTCTAGACGGTGCTGTGAGAACCGCTTTTGTCGCTTGACTGGACTTGTATAAACGCCCCTTCCGCTCGTGCTGTTCACCGGCTCTCCTCTTTCAGTAGCTCAATCCCTAGGTAGACAATTCCGCTAGAGCCCCTCTTGGTCGAGAAGCCAAGCTGATTGAGCCGTTGCGCAAAAACTTTTTGGGACATTACCGACTCGCGATCGTCGAACGAGTTGTGGAGTGACCACCCAGAGAAGGCTGCAAAAAGCTCCCCAGCGCGCGCCCGATATTCTTCACCGGTCGCGCAACACTCGCCTACAAACTGACTGACCTTGTCGGATTGTCGCCGGTATGTCTCCGTGGCCTCCTCAACTTCAGGGCTGGTCCTGACACCTCCCTTGCGCACCGCAGGCACCGCCTCGAGAGCCCAGTTCAGGATTCCGCTCGATTCCTCTTGCCACAGCACCTCGTCGAAGTTGCGCACACGCTTCTCCTTTGGAATTATTGCGTCGAACGGAATGCGCCGAATCCTCCTCCAGAACGCGATGCTGTGGTCCGATACCCCGGGAAGCGCATTTCCGTTGAAGAAGAGCTTCGCGGTGTTACGAAACGTAAAAGGAGAACAGTAAAGGTGACGAGCCCGGGTTTCCGGTTCGCCGGTCAACTGCTTGATCCGCTCCACCGCCCAAATTCGATCGGGTTCAATCTCCTGGATGACACAAACCCGGACGCCATGCAGGTCAGCCAGTTCGACCGGATGGCGGCTGTTGTTCTTCTCGGCCCAGAAAGTGTCGGACATGGATCGTTGCCCGTACGGGCCGAGCAGCCGGAGCAGTACGCCGACGAACGTGCTCTTGCCATTAGCGCCGGATCCGTACGCGAAGAAGAAGACCTGCTCGCCGATATCTCCGGTCAGACAGTAGGCGAAGACCCGCTGGAGGTACCGCGCGAGGGTAGGGCGGTCGCAGGTGATTTCCTGGATGAACTGCTCCCAGCGCGGACAGTTGGCGGTCGGATCGAGCTTCACATTCAGTACGTGAAGCAGCTTGTCCTCTCGGGTAGGGGGCCGGGTCGCGCCCGATTTGAGGTCAAGCGTGACGGTGTCACCGGAAGGATCTTTGACATTCAGCAGCCAAGGACGGTTTTCGAATTCCGTGGCCTTGCAGCGAATTGGCGGCTCAGCTCGCGCCAAAAACAGGGCGTTCTTACGGCGAGATGCTGACTCACCCCCGCGGGCCCACTTTCGCAGTTGCTTTGCGGCCTCGCCGGGCAATCGAACTGCGGCGCGAAAGGTCGCCCTCATTGTCTCGAGGTAGCGACGCCCTACGACGTCTCCAGCTTGATCTCGTACCCAGCAGGCTAATTCTGGGTCCCAGCAATACCAGCACCCCTCGTCTTTCGTATAGAGCAGGTCCCGGCCGTATAGGGCGACCAAACGTTCAGCGTCGCCACTCTCAGTTTTGAAGAACTTCTCTAGCCGCAGCCGCGAATCACCGTCGGACTTGGAGATCTTGTCACCCTCCTCCGCCGTTGACTGAGCATCTGAATCCTCCAGCGTTTCGAAGGGGTCGTCGGGCTGATTCTGTTCTACGTAGGCAATCGTGCGATCGACGTAGTCATCGCGAAGAGCTTTCTCGGGATTGGCGAGTCCGCGTCGTGCTCGGAAACAATGGAGGAGACTCTTGATTGCTCCCCGGCTCCAACCGTCCATCCGAGCGCACGCGACGAGACGGCAATCATACTCACTCGGGCTGGCGCGTCCTCCTCGCGTTGGCTGAGGGTTCGCGTAGTGGTACCAGAAATCAGGACCTTGACGCGTGACTGCAAGTTTGATCCGCCTCTCAACTTCCTCCTGAGAGAGCAGAAGCTCGGACGCTTCGGGTGCGCGGGAGGCGTCGAACGATTGGCCCGAAGAACTTCTCTTTTCCACCCGTCCTTGTTGCCCGGCTTCTTCCATGAACGGCTCGGCAGCGTCGGCCAGTTCTTGAAGTCCATAACGGCGCCCGGTCTGAAGTTGTCGCACCGGCCTGGGATTGCCGGAAAGTTTTCAGTTGTATCCTCCCGGAACGCGTAATACCCGCGAGGCATCGAAGACGCTGTCAACGGTCCAACCATGGCACTTCGCGGTGGCTTTCAGGCGCATGCTCAGAGCACGCGACAGCGCCCGGGCACGTTTGCGGTCGGCGTCGCAGGCGAATTTCAAGGCTTCTTCGAACAGTAGGTAGCCATGAAGGCCTCCGCCGCTGTTTACCCAAAGCGTTGCTGGCCACTCAGGAAATGACTCCTTCCAGAGCACCTGAGCATCCTCAATCCCCCGGGGCAGATCGTTCTTCTTGTGGCCCGGACCTGCTAGGTCGAGGTCAAATCCGAACCCGAGAATGCCCGTTGCCTCGTCATTTTTGATCCGCCGAAACTCAGCTCTGCTGGGTCGCTCTTCTACAAACGCCAGCGTCGCGTAGACATCCATCTCGGTCTGGACCAGCTCAGCAGCAAGTCCAGCCGCCTCTTCGGTATCGCTGAACCAGTGGCTTTGGTTCGCTCCACTCCGACTTTTCGTCCGAAAGGGGGTATCCACTTGCTTGGACCAGCCGAGGAGTCCGGGCCGCATCCTATTGGCGGCGTTGACTATCCCAGAACTCTGCCGGAGTTCGACGATTGGTTCTCCTCGGAAGCGGCATGTCTGGCGTTTCTGCGGCGGGTTCGGTGGCGGCAGAGCTTCCGCTGTCCGCAATGTGCTGGCAGCGAGGCCTGGCTGACGAACACTGGCCACCTGAAGTGTAGAAAGTGCCGGCGCCGAACCTCTCTGACGGCGGGGACGATTTTTGAACGGACGCAAAAGCCCCTGCGAGTGTGGTTTCAGGCCATGTGGCGCCTGACCAGCCAGAAATCCGGAGGGAGTGCGTTGGGGCTTCAACAGGTGCTCGGCCTGGGCAGCTACCAGACAGCTTGGAGCTGGCTCCACAAGCTGCGACGGGCCATGGTCCGGCCCGGCCGGGATCGGCTCAACGGCTGTGTGGAGGTGGATGAAACCTGCGCCGGTGGCGAGGAAGAAGGCGTCCGCGGCCGGCAAACCGAAGATAAGGCGATCGTTGTCGTCGCGGCCGAGCAGGACGGGCGAGGAATCGGCCGCATCCGGTTGCGACGGGTGCCCGACGCCTCAAGCCAGAGTCTGCACCCATTCATTGAAGAATCGGTCCGCCCTGGGGCAGTGGTTCACACGGATGGATGGAAAGGCTACAACAAGATCGCCAAGAAGGGCTACACTCACCAGGTCACGATTATCAGCCAAAGCGACGACCCGGCGCACAAACTGATGCCCCGTGTGCATCGCGTGGCTTCGCTTCTGAAGCGGTGGCTGCTGGGGACACATCAAGGAGCGGTGAGCGAGAAGCATTTGGACTACTACCTCGATGAATTCACATTCCGCTTCAATCGTCGGCGTTCACGGGCGCGCGGATTGCTGTTCTAGCGCCTGCTTCAGAACGCCGTACAAGTCGATCCGGTGCCGTACCGTCGGCTCGTGGGAGGGAGTTCGAGGTCCGACCACAACATGTAGTGTGCGGTCCAAGCAAGTGGATACCCCCTTTGGTTGATTTTTAAGCTAGTTACGGCACTGCCCCAGTCTTGACCCTGATGCATTTGGGGCCAGTTAGGGCCAACAAGAGCGTCACCGTTCATTGTGTCACTCCCGGGTCGGCCTTGCCCAGTTCGCGATCAAGCGCTTCAACCGCTGCTGCCACCGAGTCTGGGATGGACTGCATGTAGACGCCCAGCCATCTGAGTTGGTCTGTCAAGAGGGTAGAGCAGATTTTTCTGCCGCTGATGCACAGCCAATTCACAAGCTTTCCACAGAAACGGGCAAGTCTCGAACCAGCGGGGAGCCGCGGCGCCGGAGGGCCGCCAGGTAGCGCGATTCCTCCGATTCCTCATAAGGCTTGCTGTCTTGCCAGCAACGATACAAAATCCGAATCCACTTGAAAACCAGGGCGCGCACGGCCGCATGGTGATCCTTGCCCTGCTCCCGTTTTTGTTCGTAAAATGCTTTCGCCCAAACCGATCGGCGGACAGAAAAGGCCGCGAATTCGTGAAAGGTCTGCCGCAAAAACTTGGGACAGGCCCAGCGCACGTGCACGCACTCGTGCTTGCCGCTCTGCTCCCGAACCGGGGTGATGCCACTGCTGGTCTGCACCTCCCGAAGCGCTCGCGGCGGCTGCCAAATGCCGCCAGCAATCGCGGCGCCAGAGCCGCCCCCGCACCCGGCAGTCCCTCGAAGAGGGTGAAATCCTCGTGCGCCGCGGTCAGTTCCTCGATCTTCTTCTGCACCACGGCGATGCCTTGCCGCAGTTGCCGCAGCAGCCCCGCCAGGGTCAGCACCATGGCGCGCGCCGGCTCGCAGACCGCCTCATCGCTGGTCAGCGGCAGGGCTTGCCGGATGCCGGCGATGCGTTGCTCATTGCGCTGCCGGTTATGGCAACCGTGCTTGTCGAAGAACTTCCGCAGCGCCGCCGGCCGCGCCCGTTGCGCTGCCTCGAGCGTCGGCCAGCGTTCGAGAAAGTCCAGCGCCAGCGGCGTGTCCAGCTCGTCGAACCACTCGAGCAGTTGCGGATAGTACTGCTTGAGGCGGTCGCTCAGGCGGTTCTTCTGCCTGCTCTTCTCGTCGACCAGATCCCGCCGGTCGGCCACCAGCAACTGCAGCTTGCGGATCTCGACGCTGTCGGGAGTGAGCCGCCGCAGATGCCGCCGATGATGGTGTAAGATTTCCAGCAACAGCTCGGCGTCGCGCGGATCGTCTTTCGATCCGGAGCTGTAAAACGCCTGCCGCAGCTTGGCGGCCGCTTGCGGCGGGACGGGATAGAGAACGAAGTTCTCAAACTGCAACAGCATCGACAGCAGGGCGCCGCGGCTCTGTTCGAGGCAAACCGCGATCGGCGCCGGGCCGAAGCGGGCGATCAATTCGGCGGCCCAGGCCTGGAGCGCCTCCGGAGTGTGGCTGAGGACGCCTCTTTGGCGCTCGCCGCTGGCAGCGTCTAGCAGAGCAAAGGCGTGTTGTTGAAAGCGAAAGGGTCGCCCCAATCGAGGGCGAGGAAATTCGGAAACGGGGTCTGACATGAACAATCTCCTGCAAGGGAAAAGGGATCAAAAGTTGCCAGCCAGCAGACTTGGTTTCGGCGAAAGCCTTATAGTAGAGTCCTGAGAAGCGGATCTCGGACACCATCTGAGAATTCGTTTTGAAACCAAGCCGGGTCCCGCTGCTCGAAACGCTGGGCTTAGCCATCCTTCTGGCAAGGGTGAAAATTCGCAGCAGCGGGATGCCGGTTGGGGTTTCAGCATGCCATGGTGCGGCGAAGATTTCCACAGATCCACAACGCCGACGAGCTGTGGAAAACTCTCAACACCAAACAGCGACGTAAATAACTATAAGGGTGGTTGCCGCGTCCGCGTGGCGGAGTTGCGTCTGGACGTCCTTCACGCTCCCCTTGTGTTGCACGAGGGTTGCGAAGGTTCGTCGGAGGGCTTGGAACGTCAAGCCAGGGATGCCCAGCTTCTCCGCCACAGGCCTGAGGAACCGCTGGAGATAGTTGTACCCATCCAACGGGGTCCCTCGCTTCGACGTGAAGAGAAAATCCTCAGGGTTGCTGATTCTGTCGCTTCGTGCCGTCCGGCTCTACCTCGCACGTCTGGTATGGATTCTGGGCTTCGCGCTGGCCAGCACGCTTACCGCCCGTACGCAGCCTCTCTGCCGGTTCGTGTTCCTACGGTCATTCCTACGGTCAAAGTTTTGTTCCCCGCTTCCTTCGGCTTGACCGCGCGGCTTACGCCCCGCGACTTCCGCTCTGCGGTTCCCTACGGTTACCTCCATCGGTCCTGGCTGGATCGTTTCATCCTGCTAGAATCAGCCCATGCTGGGCACACTGGCGCGCGCATTCTTTCGTGCCGTGTCGCCATTCCTGGCGACATTCTGGAGCATTCACATTTCACCGGCCGGAAGTCGTACTTGGCTCCACGCGCGACACATCCCACACAAACCCTAGCCTCGCATAAGTGGCCAAATACCTTTCGTTTCTTGATGAGCTGGCACCGCGTTACCCTAAGAGAGCCCTGCTAGCCCAATGAGATTACTACTCGGAGCAGTTGTTGGGACAGCCCTGACGATCGCCGCGCCCGCGGCGGCTGCCCAAGAAAGTAGCGCGCCCGCCGCCGAAGAAACAGCCCCACCGGACGCACCCCCCGCCACGCCCCAGCCGACGCAGCCGAACCCGGCGGGCGCCGCGGTGCCTTCGGAGCCGGCGGGGCCCGGCGAAGCCGCCAACGCCGACCGTACAGCCCTCAACCTGCTGGGCGAGCTCAACGCCAGCAGCGGTGAGTCGCGCCGCAACGAAAACGTCCGCATCACGCTCATTGACAACGGTGTCTTGAAAGAGCTCAACGAGCGCATGGGGGCAACCGCCACGATCTTCAGCGAGTTCCAAATCGACGAACAGTATTTCGGAAAGGAGTTCGGAGGCAGCCCGCGGAAGCAGATCCACCTGCCTCGGTCGGCCGCGTCGGACTTTCACGGCAGACTCTACTGGGGACATAACAACAGCCTGTTCAGCGCGCGCTCGTTCTTCCAAGTGGGCGACGTACAGCCGGCGCGCAATAACGACTACGGAGTTTCGGTCTCGACGGCGCTTGGCAAGAAAACCAGCCTATCCATCGACGCCGGCCAGCGCAAGCTTCGCGGACAGGTCAACGGCAACGTGCTCGTCCCGGCCGCCGACGAGCGCACCCCGCTGACCAACGACCCCGAGAAACTCGAAATCATCAACGCCGTTTTGGGCGCCTACGGCAGCGAGCTTCCCAACAGGACCGACATCAATCCGCGCGCGCTCAACACCAACTCCCCGCAGAACATCAACAACGACCGCGCCACGGCCACGCTCGACCATGAGTGGAGCGACGACGATCGTCTCGCCTTGCAATACAACTTCATGCTCCAAAACGTCGAGGCGTTCCAGCTCGTCGGCGGACAGAACCCCGATACCACCACGCGCAATCACCGCGCCCGCCTGACCTGGACGCGCACTTGGACGCCTGCCACCGTCAGCGACTTCTCCGCCGGTTTCAACCGCATCGGGTCTCTGCTCGTGCCCGACGAGACATCCCTGGGGCCGTTCTATCTTTTCGGCAGCATTCTTGATTCGATCGGCCCCAGCAGCAACATCCCGATCGACCGGTCGCAGAACATGTTCCGCTACGCCGGACGCCTGCGGCAAACGCGCGGCAACCACCTGTTGACGGCGGGTTTCGAGATCCTGCGGCGCCAGGTCAACGGATTCGAGACCAACCACCACCGCGCAACCATACGTTTCCGCAGCGATTTCGGGCGCGACCAGATCACCAACTTTTTGATGGGTATTCCCAGCGATGTCCGCCGGGCCGTCGGCAACACCCACCGGGGCTTCCGCAATTGGGACACGCAGTTCTATTTAGGCGATTCTTGGAAGGTCAATCCGAAGCTCAACGTGAACCTCGGTTTGCTTTATCAGCCCGTCACGAAAGCCACCGAAGTGAACGGCTTGACCGAAGTTCCCTACGACTGCGATTGCAACAACTTCGCGCCGCGTTTCGGCTTTGCCTACCGCCTTGACGAGCGTTGGGGCGTGATCCGCGCGGCGTCGGCGATTCATTACGGAGAAATCTATCCCGCGACGTTCATGCAAACGCGCTTCAATCCGCCGGGCAATTTCCTCTTGAGCGTGGTCAAACCGGATCTCGCCAACCCCTTCGGGGATTTGGACCTCTCCGCCATCGACCCGAACTCTCGCAGCGGTCTGTTCACGCTGGACCCGGAACTGTCTTCACCCTACTCGATGCAATACAACTTCAGTTGGGAGCTTCGTCCGGTTGGCGATTGGGTCATCGAACTCGGTTACGTGGGAAGCCGCTCACCCAAATTGCTGCACGCCTGGTTCACCAACCGCGCCCGGCCGGTGGAGGGAGTTCCGCAAACCACGGGCACGATCGACGACCGCCGGCCCGACCCGCGGTTCTTCAACGTCATCCGGGTGATCAACGCCTCGCGGGGTTACTACGACGCCGCCAAGATCACCCTGCGCATCCCGCGCTGGAGGGGGCTCAGCCTGGATGCTTCGTACTGGTGGAGCAAGGCCATCGATCTCGGCTCCGACTATGCGAACACCGCTTTCCAGCGCGATGCCCGAGACGGGCGCAGCCAAAGCGAATTCGACGTGCATGGGGAGTCGAAGGCCATCAGCAATTTCGACCAGCCGCACGCGGCCCTGTGGCGCATCAACTACGAAACACCGTCGCTCGGTTCCGCGAACCCATGGCTGCGCCGGGTCTTCGGGCAATGGCAGTTGAGCTTGATCATTCTGCTCAAATCCGGTCCGCCTTTTACGTTGCGGGCGGGGTCGGACGGTCCCGGAGTCGGCAATGTCGACGGCGTCACGCGCGATCGGCCCAACATCATCGACCCGTCCATTCTCGGCAACAGTGTTGACGACCCGGACAAGTCGACCCAACAGATGCCTCGTTCCGCTTTCACCTTCATCGCACCCACCGAGCGGGCCGGCACATTGGGCCGCAACTCCTTCCGCAAGGACGGTGTGTTCAACATCAATGCCGGTCTTTCCCGCCGCTTCCGTCTCGGCGGAGACAATACTTTGCTGTTCCGGGCGGAATCGCTGAACTTCCTCAATCACCCACAGTTCGCCGAGCCCGGCATCAACGTCAGCGAAAACAACTTCGGGCAAATCACGAACACGCTGAATGACGGGCGGGCTTTCCGTTTTACGCTGGAGATTTCCTTCTGATCTGAGACAGCTCGCTTCTGGGAGTCGAACGTGCCTGCTTCCGAGGACGCCGTTTCTTGGTATGCTCCTAGCCCGCATTTCTCACCACCTGACGGCCGAAGCACGCAATAGGCCCGCCATTACTTCGTTGCGCTTGCTTGCCGTGCTCAACGTACTGTCACATACGCCTCCGCTCGTCAAGCGGCGCGCGCCTCGTACTGACGGGCCTCTCACGCACTTCGCCTCGCCACGTGGTGAGAAAAGCGGGCTAGTCGGATCTTTGGAGCGGCGTACCGGAGATTCGAAATGCGTCTCGCCCTAGGCGCTTGCCGCGCCGAGATCGACAACAAATTGCCGATGTTGTGCAAGTCATTTTTTTCAACTGCCCCGAAGGGGCCACTCGTTCGGGGCGATCTTTTGCCGGAAGGCCCCCGCCGGGCTGGTAATAACGATTTGTCGAGCGGCTCACCCGACAGCGATTCACCCATTTCCGTCACCCTGAACCGTCGGCACCCGCCGCCGAGCGGTCGGGACCCGGCTCAGCCCGGCTCTCGGCAAGCTCACGGAAAAACTGATCGAACACCGGCACATTCTCTTTGAGCAGATCGAACTCGTCCTTCGGGATCACCAATACATTGACCGGCTTGACGGCTCTTACGGTCGCGCCTCTGGTGAGATCGGCCAAAACCGCCATCTCTCCAAAGTAGTCTCCGCTACCCAGCAGCGCGATCCGGTCTTGTTTGCCGTCCCTCTCCCGCAAGACTTCACACTCTCCGGTCTGAATCACGTAAACGCTGTCTCCCAAATCTCCCTGATTGAACACGATCTCGCCGGGCTCGAGGTGTTGGGCAAATATCCCGCGAGGCGAAGCGACTTTCAATTGAACGAGATCGGGGGGGAACAACAAGGCGATAAACCAGTCCGATGCGACCCGCACCTTTTGACTAAACCCGGGCATCTTGATTAAGTAGACGCACCGCCAGATCAGCCAGGCCACGAACCCGGAGACGCGTACTCCGAGGATCTCGGCGACAGCGGAGTGATGGCCAAGCGAGCCCAGCTTTCCCAGCCCCTCGAAATCAAAGACGGCTCGTTTGCCGCCGCGGATGGCGGCTGCAATATTGACCGCAACCGTCTTCGCCTCTCGGGTTGCGTGTTGCGCGGTTGACGGCACGCGGGTTCCAGATTCGGTCTTGATAGAGGCGCAGTCTCCCAAGACCCACACCCTGTCTTCATAGCCCTTGAGCTGGAGCTGCGTGTCGACGAGCAATCGCCCCTTCACCTTCGAGCAATCCAGCTCCTGAAGCACAGGGGCGGGAGCCGACGGCACGGTCGAAATGATGGTTTTCGACGGAATCTCCTTTCCTGACTGGAGAAGGGCCTTTTCCGAGGTGGCGGCGGCAAGCCGGTTCTTCAACCAAACCTCGACACCGCGCTTGGTCAGCAACTTGTTGGCGAACATGGCCAGGCCTTCGACCATTTCGGGCAGAATACGATCGCCGGAATGGACAAGGATGCAGCGAATGTCTTCCGACGATATGCGCGGATAAATCCGAGTTATGGCGCGGACAAAGTCATTGAGCTCGGCGATCACCTCGACGCCGGAAAAACCGCCTCCCGCCACCACGAACGTCAGGAGCTTGCGGCGAAGTTCCAGGTCAGTTTCGACGTCCGCCTCCTCCAGCACATGGACTACGTGATTTCGAAGGGCTATTGCATCCGAGAGCGTGCGGAACGGTATGGCGTGTTCCACCATTCCCGGCATCCCGTAGAAATTCGTCATTCCTCCCAGACCGATGACCAGGTGGTCAAAAGGAATCTCCATGGTTCGGGGGCGGAAGCCGGGGCTGACGGTGACGGTCCGATTTTCCAAGTCGATCTGCTCGACTTCGCGCATGATCAGTTTTGTCCGGGGACATAGCCGGCGGATCGGAGACACAATATCGGTGATTCCTATCGACCCGGAAACCACCTCGGGCAGCAAAGGCTGGTAGACGAAATAGTTCTCACGATTCACCAGGGAGATGGAGGCCTCTTCGGGCCGCAGTGCCTTCTCGAGATACATGGCGGCGTATACTCCCGCGAATCCGCCACCGAGAATTAGGACCTCTCGCTTAGCCATAAGCTCACTCTAGCGCCAAACTCGGTCAGGGAAGACCACAATACGTCTGTCTTCGTTCTCCGAACGTGAATTCAATGGGCAGTATAAGACCCAGCGCGCGGCAGGGCAAACTCCCGCTGGAAAACTGTTGAGAACAAGGCCGAGCGAACCCCAACCCAGGTGGCGGGCCGCGGAAACGACTCAGCCAGGCAGGCGGCGGGCCGTTATCGGTTCCTCAGGGCGCCCAGCAGCTCACGAGCGGCCTCCCCCACTGTCCGATCAGGGACTTGACTTGGCAGCGCGTTCAGTGCGATAAAGCAACCAGGGAACGGAGGTGTCCTCATGCAATGTCCGGATTGTGTACCACTCGACCGCAGACAGTTTCTGAAAACAACAGCGATGGCAGGCGCTGCCGTCGCCACCGGAACGGCTGCAAGCCTTTCGCGGCAGTCATCCGAGACACTCGTCAGTCATCTTTACGAGTCGCTCTCGGCCGAGCAGAAGCAGAAGGTTGCTTTTGAGTTCGACCATCCTTTGAGGTCGAAGATCGACAACAATTGGCACATCACTCCTGTCAGGATCGGCCAATTTTTCGATCGCGAACAGCAGGCGATGATTAGCGGCATTTTCAAGGGGCTGCACAACCCTGAGTTTGTCGACCAGGTCATGCATCACCTCGAGGAAGATGCCGGCGGAATCGAGAACTATTCCGTCGCCCTGTTCGGCGCCCCGGGCAGCGGGAAGTTCGAATTCGTCTTGACGGGCCGTCACTGTACGGCTCGCTGTGACGGCGACTCGGTCGCCGGCGCTGCTTTCGGTGGTCCGATGTTCTACGGACACGAATCCGGGGGATACCGTGAAGCGGCGGATCATCCCGGCAATGTTTACTGGTATCAGGCGAAGCGCGCCAACGAGGTGTTTCAAGCGCTCGATGGCAAACAGCGCGCCAAGGCTCTGCTGGGCGACCCCCGCCGTGAGCGGGGAACGGCGACGATTGCGTTCAAGGATAGCGGCGCGCCGATCGCGGGTTTGCGGGTTTCAGAAATGAGCCGCGACCAGCAGGAGCTGGTGGACAAAGTGCTCGCCGACCTGCTGCACCCCTATCGCAAGCAAGACCGGGACGAGGCGATGAAGTACGTTCGCGCTAATGGGGGCGTCGAAGCGCTGACCATGTCGTTCTACAAAAACGCGGACATCGGCAACGATGGCGTCTGGGATGTTTGGGAACTGGAGAGCCCCAACATGATCTGGTATTTTCGGGGATACCCCCATGTTCACACCTGGGTGAACATTCGCGCCAAGGCTTAGCTAACAGAGCCGCGCCCGAAAGGGTGCGGTCCAGTTTGGCAGTGACCGCATCCCGATCGAAAACCGGACGCACCCACTATCCTCGACCGCACCCTTTCGGGCGCGCCTCTGTTTCGGTCCGGTCACGCTTCGGGCGACTTTCGGTTTCATAGGAACCCCAAAACGACTCAAACGTCTCGAGCGCAGCGGAAGCCAAGGTTGGTTGTCGAGCTGTCAGGAGTGTTGGAAGTTCGGGCCGCCGCGCGATAGCGGTTGCAGTAGGACTCGTGGCACAGAAACGACCCCCCGCGCATGACTTTGGATTTGCCTGAAGACGGCCCGACCGGATTCAGGCGCGTCGCAAGGACGTGATATTGCGGATCAAACCAGTCGGCGCACCATTCCCACACATTCCCGGCGGCTGAGTACATGCCGTAGCCGTTGGCGGGGAAGGCGTCGACAGGACAGGGTCCCGCATATCCGTCTTCGGCCGTGTCGAGATCGGGAAAGCTGCCCTGCCAGATGTTGCACATGTGCTTGCCGTCCGGCGTCAGCTCGTCACCCCAGGCGTAGTTCTTTTGCGTGAGCCCGCCCCGGGCGGCAAATTCCCTCTCGACCTCGGTTGGCAGGCGCTTGCCGGCCCACTTGCAGTAGGCCGCGGCATCGCTCCACGATACGTGGGTCACCGGATAGTCGAGCTGTCCTTCGATCGTTGAGTCCGGTCCCAGCGGGTGGCTCCAGTCCGCGCCGGTTACCTTGCACCACCATTCATGCCCGAGGACAGTGTCGTCGACCAGTTCCGCATACTTGTCTTGCAACACCTGGCCCTGGAAGACGAAGGACCAGCCGAATTTCTCGGCTTCGGTCTTGTAGCCGCTTTTTTTGACGAATTCGCGAAACCGGCGGTTCGTGACCGGGCAGGCGTCGAGGTAGAACGCGTCAACCGTCACTTCGCGAACCGGCCCTTCACCGTCGGCTGGGAACCCGTCGGCCGACTCGGTCCCCATCAAAAAGGGCCCGCCTTCCAGACGGATCATGCCATCCACGGCGCCGTCAATTACTTTGCGGCGCTTTTGGGAGAGCCAGCGCGACTCGCCCAACCGCTCCGCATGTTGCTTGCTCGGGACACAGCAAGGGCTCGGACCGGCGTTATTGGGACGAACCTGAAAAGGGCGACTCATTGCTAAATCCCGCCGGCTCTCGTGACTACCCGGCCGTACTTGCAGTTGCCGCCGTGACGTTCTCGTCAGCGGACGAAACCACTTCGCGGATTTCGGCCTTGGCCCGCAGGGCATCCACGAAGTTCTCAACCGCGCGATTCTGCTTCTGGCCACGGAGCTGTTTTGTGATCTCTTCCCGGACTTCGCCCAGAGAACGAATGGTTTCCGGCGAGCGCTCGTAAACCTTGACAATGTGAAATCCGAAAACCGTTTGAAAGATCGGGCTGACCTCGCCGGGCTCCATGGCGAACACGACCTGGTCGAACTCTTCCACCATTTCCCCGCGCGGAAAGTAGCCCAGGTCTCCAGCGCTGCCGGGACAGTCGGAAAACTTATCCGCCAGTTCTTCGAACACTCCCCCGGCCTCGAGGGCTTGCCGCGCTTCCTCGACCGCCGCCCGGGCGGTTTCTTCGCCGACTCCGTCGCCGACGTGCTTCACGATGTGGCCGGCATGAATACGCTCGGGAAGCTTGAATTGTTCGCGGTTCTTTCGGTAAAACTCCGCCACTTCTTTATTTTTCGGAGACGGCGCCTTGGCCGTGATCTTTCCGATCAGTCTGTCCAGGCGCAGGCGAGTTTCGACCTCTCGCCGGATGTCCTCGTCGCTCACTGCGGAGGCTTCCTGCTTGTCATCGCCCCCGTAGCGTTTCTTCACCTCTTCGACGGCCTGATCAACCTCTTCTGTCGGGATGGGCGCGGTATCTTTCAGGGCTTCTTGGCGAAGCAGTATCCGCTCGATGACGTTCTCTTTGGACCAATCAGGGACATTCTTCTCTAGCTCCGCAAGGTCAACCCCCTCCCGCGCGCCGTTTTCCGCCGACATCCGCTGCATCTGAGAGCGAAGAGACTGCTCCTCTTGTTGAATGATCGAGTCGTCGATTCGTTCGCCGTTAACGATCAGTGCCATTTACAAACCCAGCTTGCGTGAGACCGTCCAGGGTGTGATCCCCGCCCATCCGTATTGTCTGCGCGCTTTTGTGCGCATGCTGGCGCAACGGCATCAGGCTGGTCAGTTTGCGGTGTGAACCCCAGAGTCACCCGGCCTAAACTCCCTAACGTAGCGGGCCGCTGACGAGAGGTCAATAGTACCACGCGTGAGTTTCGATCAGCCAATCAACACGGCAACGAACAGGCACGTAACGCCCCACCTCAGCAGAATCCACGACCTGGACCATCCCCTCCACCGCATCCGAAGTTGGCCATTTTGGCGGCGGTCGATATAACGGCCATGGACTTGTCGTACTCGAGCACCGCCTGCGTATTGTCCTTCAGATCATCCGGCACACTCGTGTCGTGACGCGGGAAGCTCGTTACCTTTCGCGGCTGTCCCCAGAGTTCCACGGCACGGTCCATGGCGTTCGTGTTCTTGGTTTTCCGCGGAACCTCTTGGAAGAAATCCACGAGATGCTACGTGACCGGTTCCCCGACTGGGAGCCGGATCATGCTAAATCGGACGAAGCACACGACGAGCTGCTGGCTCTTGCTTATCATGGCTACTGCGAGGCCAGCGGCAAGGTTCGAGGTGAGTTCCAGATTGTGTCGATGCTAACCGGGCTATTCTGGGAAGTTGAGCATTCCGCTATGTACAAGCCCACGCCGCGACTCAAAGGTGTTGCTCATTCACGTAAGATGAAGCAGCGCAGGCAGGAAGTCCAACTGGCTCTCAGAGCTTTTGAGGAAGATTTCGAATGACTAATCAAACACGATCCGCTTGCCGCCAAAACACCTTAACTGAGCAGCCGTTGCAGAACCTCCGCGGCCTCGTCGACCGTCCGGCGGACCACCTCCCCCGCGGGAAGCACTTCTTCGATCAAACCCGCACTCTGGCCGGCCGGTAAAACACCGTTGTCGACATCGCCCTTTAGCCGTCCTCGCTCCGAAGCAGCGTGGCCGACTCGGATCGCTTGCAGCGGATAGCCCTCGATTTCGTCTTCGCGGCCGGCCCACGAATCGGTGAATTGGTTGCGGACCAGACGGCACGGCTTGCCGGTGTGTGCCCGAGTCACAACGGTACCGTCCTCGTTGATGGCGGTAATACGCGTTTTGTAGTTCTGGTGCGCGAGCGCTTCCTCGGTCACTATGAAGCGCGTACCCATCCATACACCTTGAGCACCCAGCGCGAGCGCTGCCGCGAGGCCGCGGCCGTCGCCAGCGTGGGCCAGCCCGCCTCCGGCGAGAACGGGCACATTCACGGCATCGACAACCGCCGGGACCAGCACGGCCGTGCCAATGCGGCCCACGTGCCCTCCGCCGTCCCGTCCCGAAGCGATGACTGCATCCACGCCATCGTTGACCGCCTTGACCGCGTGGCGCACGGCCCCGACGACCGACATCACGAAGATGCCGCGTTTGTGAGCCTCGGGGACAACGGCCAGCGGGCTGCCGAGACCGGAGATGAGCACTGGAACCCGCTCTTCGAGCACGACCTGGACCATCCCCTCCACCGCATCCGTATATTTGACGACATCAGATCCCCGCGAGGTCACCGTAGCGAAGAGAATGTCGACGCCGAAGGGCTTGTCCGTGAGGCTTCGCACTCGGCGAATCTGCTCGAGCAACTCGCTGGGAACCATATTCGTCCCCGCGCCAATCACACCGAGGCCCCCAGCCTCTGATACCGCGGCGGCGAGTTCCGCGAGGGCGACCCACCCCATTCCCGCCTGAAAGACAGGGTGCTTGATACCGAGGCGTTCGCAGATGGGTGTTTTCAGGCGGTGCTTACCCAGCTTCGCTGTTAGCATGTTCGTTTGAGAGTCGCGCGGATTCCTCGATGGAAACGGCGGCTGTTGAGGCGGCTCATGTTTTCAAGCCTTATAAGACGGATCATGGGGAGGCGATCGAGGCGGTTCCGCGCCGAAAGCCGGTTCAACCAAACAATTGTACGTTGAACACCCGCGCCAGGATCAGAATGACGGTCAGACCCGAGAACGCCACGAGACTTCCCCAACTAAACCAGACCGCGAATCGCGACGGATAGAACAACCGATCGTCTTTCGGAATCACGGTCAGGCAGTAGTAGAGATTCAAGAAAAAGATCACCGGCGCGACGAAGAACGCCAGAGCCGAAGCAATCAGCACGAGGTAGACCGGCCTTGGCACGCCCGCGATGATCCCGACGGCAGCGACCAGCGAGAAGAGCATGGTCGCGCGGTAAATGTTGTACTCGGAATTCCATTTCGTACGGTGATCGGGGCCGAGATCTTCCTTCGCCGTGCCCTGCAAAGCCGCCGTTGCCCGGAACAGATTGCGGCAGCACGCGCCGACAATTCTGGGCCAGCCGTCAAAGTAGTTGAAGGCAGTCGAGAAGGTGGCCGCGAAGGCGCCCAGCAGGAAGACCGTCATCATCCACGGTCCGGCGCTCTCGGTGAAGATGCCCGCTATCTCGCCCATCACCGCGCGTCCCTCCAGCGGGCTCGGATAAAGCCATACCGCCGCCAGCACGAGAAAAACACAGGCGAGGACGAAGGACACGGCGTGTCCCATGCGAAAGTCCCATAGCCCGATTCTGTACCATCTGGCGCAATACTCGCGGACGTGCTCGGGCAGCTCGGTGGTGCGAACGGAAAGGTCTTCCTTCTTTGGGCGGAATGGATCAAAGGTCTCCGCAAATCCGGCCTTCTCGAGCCTTTCCCGGATCTTCCCCATTCCCACTTTTTTGGCCTTGCCCCACTCGGAGGCTTGTAGAGAGACGTCCACGCCGGTGGGCAGAAGACCCAGAAAGGCCGCGATGATCAGCCAAGAGCCTTGCGGTGTCTCGATCAAGAAAAAATGGGCGAAGGAGGCAAGCGGCGCGGGCTTGACCAAGTAGACGACAACCGTCGACACGAAAAGAACTCCGGCCAGCACCTTGGTCGCGGACTCGAACGCCTGATAGCTGCCTTTCAAGATGACAGCCACGGCAACGGTTCCCAGCAGCAGGCCGTAAACGGCAAGCGGGATCTCCCACCCCATTGACGCCGAAAACGGGTAATAGAGCACCGCGGCCGCGGCGATGAGTCTTCCGGCCTGTCCGACCGCGCTTTGCAGCAGGGTCGTGATAAGAACATACCAGAGCGGCCATTTCTTCCAGGCCGTGCCATAAGCCTCGATCAGACTCTTGCCCGTCGCATTCGTGAACCGGAAAGCCATTTCAAAGCCGTAGTATTTGGAAATGTAGGCAACGGGAATACACCACAGCAGAGCATAGGCGAAACGGCCCCCGGCGGTAGGCGCGGTGATCAGGTGGCTGGTTCCAATGCCAGTCATCATCAAGATCATGCCTGGCCCGAATTGCCGCACCAGGCTTACTGCGTCCATCTTCGGAAGCTGCAGGTCGCTCCACCGTGTGTCTCGGGCAGGTTGTTCTGGGCTCATGCGAAGGTTGCCTTTGTCAAGGGAGTCTTGGCGGCCGCCGCCCTCCAAGAAAAAGGACGACGAAAAACGAACAGACATGGTAGCATCGTTGGTGGCAATTTCATTGCCGCTACGAGTTGTTGTGCTCAACAGTGGACAGCACAACGCTTTCAAGACCAGAGACCGAGACTGAACCCTCCATGCCCATCATCGATATCACCATTGTTGAAGGACGAACCCATGAACAAAAATCCGCTCTGATCACGGAGGTGACCGGCGCGGCCGTTCGCACGCTGGGAGCGCCGCCGCAATCGGTGCGCGTGATCATTCGCGAGATTCAACCGTCGCATTTCGCGGTGGCCGGAGTGCCCAAAGGCCCGCCAAAGCCAAACCCAGCGGAAGAAAGCTGACCGATCGGGTTGCGGCCGGCCCAGCCATTTGGGGTCTGCCGCTGCTTCGGCTGAATTCGAGAGGAGCCACGAAATGGAACGCCCATTCAAATCAGACGGCGAAAGAGATCAGCGCATGCGGGAAGTCCTTGCTCAAAAGGCCGGTGCCTGACGCGGCCAATCGGTCTGCTGCTGAAGATGCCAAAAACCGATAACCATGAAAAGGGCGCACCTGTTTGCGCGCCCTAGTCTAAATCTGGTTGAATGGGAGCGTTACCCGGTGTGGGGTTGCAAATGGCTCTAAGACAGCGATGCAACTCTCTGCGTTCGGTAAGCATCCAAAGAAGCAGAAAGGCGGAGCGCCCTCGTGGACGACCACCTAAAACAGTTGATGCAAGAACTCGGAAATGCGATTAACGAATCGCTTTCCGAGTCCGAATCCATGGCTGAGGTGATTGCCAAGATCCGGCAATCGGGCTATGACGTGTACTTAGTGCTGGAAGCCACAATTGGGCTCAACAAGCGGAAGTCCGAGGGAAGCGGCGCCGAACTCGGCACCAGTACCCCGAGTGGCCCGCCCTCCGAACTCAGCTTCACCGCGCAAGACGAAGCGTTCCTACGCGCCCTGAAGATCACGGTCGAAGAGTAGAGCCGGTCTCGGCGATACCACGCGGCCACTTTCCGGCTTCGGAGCCCCCCCCCAAAACTCAACGTTCCTGAATAGAGAAGGCCGCGGGCTCCGGGTCAGAATCAAATCCTTCCCGGACCGGTCGCGCCTGCCTGCTGTCCCAATGGAGCAAGGAACGTCTTCGCGGCAGGCAGTCGCGCACAGTAGTTCTTTTGGGGCGGCACTGCGAAAAGGGGCTTCGACCCGCTTGATTGAAACTCCGCGGCCCGTTGGGGGGGGAATCTAGATGTCCTCGTAGTTCATCGAAACGAACTTGAGCTCGAAGGCCCGGTCCATCAGCTCTTTCGACAATTCAAACGGCAAACCTTCGAACTTGATCAGGTCGATTGCGATTCGGACAACATCACGCGGGTGGCAACGGCGGAATTTACGCCCGCTCTTCTTGTAGTGGTCAGTGATCACATCCGTCAGCAGCCCCATCGGACATTCGATCTTCATCTGGCGGCGGAAGTCGTAGAAGATCGTGGTAAACTCCTCTTCGGAAGGATTCTGCATGAACATCTTGTATTCGAGGCGCCGCAAAAACGCCTCGTCGCCGAGATCGTTCGGGTTGAGGTTCGAGGAGAAAATCAGGAAGCACTCGAAGGGGACCTCGATCTTGGTCCCGGTCTGGAAGGTGAGATAGTCAACGCTGCGGTCCAGGGGATAAATCCAGCGGTTGAGCAGAGCCGCGGGACTGATTTGCTGCCGGCCGAAGTCATCGACCAGATAGATACCGTTATTGGCTTTTAACTGATAAGGCGCATCGTAGATCTTGGCCGTATCGATGTACATCAGATCGAGCATGTCCATCGTCAACTCGCCGCCGGTCGTGAGGAACGGGCGTTTGCACTGAGCCCAGCGCTGGTCATACTTCGGCTCGCTCTCGAGCAGAACGCTTTCGGCTGCGTCATCGACTTTCTTGTGATACAGGGAGTCGTAGACCTTGACGATATTTCCATCCGCCTCGATGGCATAGGGAATATATATAGGTTCACTGTCCAGCCGCGTTAACTGCTCGGAAAGGAAGCTTTTCCCGTTCCCGGGCCGGCCGTAAATCAACAGCGACTTGAAAGAGTTGACCGCCGGACCGAGCTTGGAATAAAACTCCTCCGTGACGATCGCCCCGCTGAATGCGCGCTCGAGGACTTCCTTCGTCATCCACCCGGCCTCGACGGTCTGTGCACGGACAGCGTCCCAGTAGGTGCTCAGCGGAACCGGAGCGGGCCCCATGAACTGATTGTTTTCCAAATATTCTTTCGCGCGGCCGCGGCCGGCATCCGAAACCGCGAACACGGAGGACATGTTTCCCAAGCCGGCAGACCGTTTCACCTCAACCAGTCGCGCCCGCTTCAGAAAATCGATAATGGGCTCGATTACACTGAAGCTAAAACCCAACTGCCGCGCCAGTTCACGGCCCGCGATTTCACCCCGGAAGTAGAGGTTCTTTAGAATGAGTTGTTCGGCCAGTGTATCCGATACGCCGGCTTCGGCCAAAGACGCGGGAGGCTTCGGGGAATACCGCGTCGGTTTCGACTCGACAGGTTCGACACTGATGGGGGCAGTCTGGCTCATGGCTCCACGTAGTACTACTAAGTCCCTTGTTGCCCTTTATTATTGCTGAACGGGCCAATGAACAAAAGCGGGTGAACTTCCTGGTTGATGAGGGGATCGGTCCTTAAGGTCCCTCCCCATTCGCCTGAGTGTTGTCCATAACGAAAGTAGTATACCCCGAAGGGGGCGGTAATACGTGGGTCCGCGAGGATCGAAGGTGAGCGGTGTTGCGGCGCACAACACAGACAGCCCGGCACTCAAAGGCTGGGGCGACGAATGACAGGCTAGGCCTCGAGGAATCCCTGGGGGGCTGCAGAGGAAGCGAATGACACTCGAAGATAAATCGGTCATCGTGACGGGAGGCGCAAACGGCATCGGGCGGGCACTTTGCCGCCGATTCGCCGCCGAGGGGGCTCGCGCCGTGGTCGTTGCTGACCGGGATGGTGAGGGCGCCAGCCAGGTAGCAAGCGAGATTGGAGGCTTGGCGGCCACCGTCGACGTCAGCAACGAAAAGGACATTCAAAATTTGGTTCAACATTCCATCGATCGCTACGGCTGTGTCGACCTGTTTTGCTCCAACGCGGGCATCTTCATTCCGGGCGGTGCGGAAGCGCCAGACGAAGAATGGGACCGGATCTGGAATGTCAACGTGAAGTCACACATCTACGCCGCGCGCGCCGTCGTGCCTCGTATGATCGAGCGGGGCGAGGGCTACTTGCTGAACACGGCGTCCGCCGCCGGATTGCTGTCGCAGATCGACTCGGCGCCTTATTCGGTAACAAAGCACGCCGCCGTTTCGCTGGCTGAGTGGCTGGCGATTCACTATGGGGACCGCGGCATCCGCGTTTCGTGTCTTTGTCCTCAGGGTGTGCTAACCAACATGCTGCGCGAGGATGACGGCACGGAGGTTGCCCGGTTCTTGCATAAGACGGCGATCTCAGCCGAGGACTGCGCGGAATCCGTGGTAAACGGACTAGCCGAAGAGCGGTTCCTGATCCTTCCTCACCCTGAAGTTGAAGAATACTTCCGCCGCAAGTCGAGCGACTACGACCGCTGGCTAGGCGGGATGCAAAGACTCAGACGCAAAATGCATGGAGAAGGGCAGTAGCAGCCTGGGTCGTCTCAGATCGCGCGACCTCATATTTCCAAGGGCTCGAGCAACTTCGGATATCGGTAATGCCGCTGATTTGGATCACGCCAAGTGATTCGAGCCGCTAGAATACAGCTAGCGGACGCACATGGCAACCATTCATTTGGATATGGACGAGGCAACCCTAAGTCGAGCTAAGAGTCTGGCAGAGGCTTCGAACTGTAGCCTGGAAGATCTGCTAAGCAAGATAATCGCGGAACTCCCGGATCAGGAGCAGCCCACGGATTCCATCCTTGGACTAATGAGTGACGAACCAGAGCTAGTGGACGAGATCCTTGCCTCGGCAATGAAGACCCGAGAAGAGCGCCTGAAACGCAGTGGACAAGTCACTCCTTGACACCGACATCTTTTCGGAAGTGATCAAGAGAATTGATCACCTAGTTATTCAAAAAGCTCACGAGTATATCAGGGCGTTTAGCCGCTACTCAATTTCGACGATCACGGTGATGGAGATCGTCAAGGGGCTTCATAAAACCCGACGGCGACGACCGCATTAAACAACTGCTTTCCAGCCTGCCCTTCATTGAAATCCTGACTCTTGATGTGCGATCCGCGGACCTGGCTGGACGCATCTACGGGGACCTAGAAAGACTCGGAGAGACCATAGGACGCGCCGATCCGATGATCGCCGCAATCGCGATCAACAACAGTCTGACCCTTGTTTCTGGAAACGTGACCCACTATCAACGGATTCAAGAACTCGGATACCCCCTCGTGCTGGACAACTGGCGAGAGTGAGATCAGACCGGGAACGATCCGTCTTATTGTCGCGTGACCCTTCCGTACGGCTCCACACAGTCGGCGTCCCTGGCGCGCGCTATCATGCACCCAACGGTAAATCGTTGGGTTACAATGTGGGCATGTGGGGCGGAGTTCTGGCGGCGGGGACGTTGTTCGTGGTTTGTCTCCACGCCCAAATCACTCTCAACTACGGCCAGTTGCAAGAGTTGCTGCAATCCTCCCTGCGGCAGGGGCTCAGCGATAAAGAGGTCTCCAAATACTTAAAAAACCAAAAGCTGGACTTCGCTCTAACGGACCGCATCATCGAAGAGTTCGTGGGCTGGGGAATCGGTCCGCGAACGCTGAACGTGCTGCGCTCGATGAAACCCTTAACCGGCGGCCTGGCCGCACCCGAAATCCCGGAGCCGCCGCCGAAGAATCGGCAACCGCCCCCCCCTTCGGAAGACGAGCAAGCCAGGATCATCGATGAGGCGCGGCGCACCGCGCTCGAATACACGGACGGGCTTCCGGATTTCGTCTGTCTCCAGATCACCCGCCGCTACCTTGATCCCAGCGGCCTCGAAATGGACTGGCTCAAGTACGACGAGATCAAGACTCGCGTCAGCTATTTCGAGCATCACGAAAATTACGAAGTCCTCAGCGTCAACAACAAACTGACCGGCCGCTCGATGCACGAACTGGGCGGGGCCACCAGCACGGGAGAATTCGGCAGCATGCTGGCTCAGCTCTTCGAGCCCGCCACGGCCACCCGGTTCCAATGGGCGCGCCACTCACTTCTGCGCGGGCGCCACGTCTATGTCTTTCACTTCCAAGTGCCCAGAACCCGCTCTCGCTGGAGCCTTTCCTACCAGCCAACCCGCGAAGTCATCATTACGGGCTATCAAGGTCTGATCTACATCGGCAAAGAAGCTGAGCGCGTCCTTCGTATCGTCACGTCCGCCTATGACATCCCGGCCGGCTTCCCGATCCAGGAGGCGCGAACCAGGCTGGACTATGACTACACCGAGATCGCCGGGCGCGAGTTCCTGCTGCCGTTGAAGGCGCAAGTCCGCATGAGGCAGGAGAAGAAATTGATCCGCAATGACGTGGAATTTCGCTTGTATCGAAAGTTCTCCGCCGAAGCGACAATTACCTTCGACGAGTTGGACGACATCGAACCCTTGCCGGACGACGAGCCGCTCGAGAACCCGGGCCTGCGTGGGATCAACTGGTGAGCCGCGCCGGAATTCCGGTGCGCTAGGGTTTCAGAGCGGGCATCACAACACTGCCGAAACTCAAGCCGCGTTCACGCCGGGTTCGCGCGGCTTGGTGTTGCTAGGCCGGCTGTTTTACGGCCGGTCGCGTACGCCGCCCACCCGGCACACCCCGTTTCAGCGGGCTTCCCAAAAAAACGGGGCCGATTAAGTTCGGGCGGGCTGGTTCGCCAAAGGAGAATACTTGAACACCGTCCTGAACAGCCAACGGCTTGTCCGCTGGGTAGCCCGAATTCTGCAACGACTTCGGGGTGACCTCGCTCCGGCAAAAGCAGCGCGCGGAAACGTGGCGCGCGTCTCCAGACGTGCCGTGTCGCCATTCGTGGCGACATGTCTTGTCGGCGAGGCGGCCTGCCTGGTGGGCGGCGGAGACCCATCGGAAGGCTCAACCTCGTAGCAGTATCTTACCCGCCAGCAACGCCATGCCCGCGCAGAATCCGGCCAGAGCTTGATATTCGCGGTTTCGGACGTAAAGGGCCCACTGAAACGGTCTGCGCGTCCGGTATTGCGCTTTGAAACTTGGCCGAAACTTTTGCACGCGAGCTTCATAGTCGGCGTATTCGGAGAAAAGCTTTCGCAGATGGCTCTCTTCTTCCTCAACGACAGGCAGATAGAAAAGAAGGAAAAACGCCAGCATCAGCGCGCCGACTCCGATGTGGCTGGCGGCCACCGCGAAACCGAATCCGGCGATCAGAGTTCCCACGTAGAGGGGGTTGCGCAGGTGTGCGAACGGCCCCGATGTTGTCAGCCGCTGATTTTTTTCAAGATGGCCCGCCGCCCAACCGCGCAGAAACATGCCGGGCAGCACTAACGAGGCGCCGAGGCCGAGAGAATGGATGGTGGGCTCCGACAATACGACGAACAGCGCCGCCACAACGAATCCGGCCGTGACTCGCGTTCGCGCAACGGCCTCGGCGTAGCGCTTGGGAAACACCATGGACTAGAACATTCGCTCCTGGGGCCGCAGCGTTCCGAAGGAGCCGACATTGGCGATCGAAAACGTAACACGGATCTGATTGTCATTTCGTATTCGTCCGATGGCGAAGCGCCGAAATTCAGCGCTAAAACCGCAACAGTCGGTGTTGTAGGTGCTCTGGATCGCGGTGTAGAGAAAAATGGCCTGGCGGTAGTCGTAAATATTGCTGACGGCGAAATTCCAGCCACGCCGGTTGAAGTCTCCGATCCGGGCGATGGTGAAGAGTTGATTGCTTGGAGGAGAGAGCACGGTCGGAGTGCGAACGGCGTTGTGTCCGATAGTAACGCTCCAAATATTATTGAGACGGAAGTCCGCGTTGACGCTTGTATTGACCACTTTCCCGCGCAGCGGATCGTAATCGTAGCGCCACTCTAGCGCATAGCGCCAGGCCGGCCGGATTCGGAACGTGGTCGCGATCGGGGAGTAGTTCCGTGCCTGGTCGGCGAAAGCGAAAGGCGTCAGGCCGATGGTCGACTGGAGGACATTTCGGCGGCCCGGAACTACAGCCCCGCCGAACTCTGGATCAAAGTAGCGGCGCTGCCAAACCTCCATCGTGAAGACTTCACGAACCCGGCCGGAGGCGTCCTTTGCGTAGACGCGGTTGGTGAGTGACAGCTCCGCTTCGTGGGTGTTGTTGACAAGATCGCGGTCGTCAAAGCGAATCACCCGGTCAAAGTCCTCAACGCCGTCCACAAAGCGGTAGCTCAGTCGCGGCTCGATCACATGTTTTACCTTCTGGCCCAGCCACTTCGGCCCATCGTAAACATGTTCGAGGGCGGGCGGAGCTATATCGAGGGAAGCCTCGCGGGTATTGCGGTGAAGGTTGGCGCCCACCAGTTCGCCGATCTCGTTCCGGCTCTGGCCATAGGAGGTGCTGCGCGCGCCCAGAGTCGGCGTGACGTGAAATCCCCTCCAATAGAATTTGCTTGTTAAGCGCGGATGGATGTCGCCGCGCTGAACGAAGCGGCGAGTTTGGAACAGCGGCTGAGTCCGGCTGACTAGCCCGAAGGAGCTGTCGAAGCTCAGCCAGAGCGGCGCCGGACCATCCAAGATCTGACGGTCGTGGCTGCCGAACTCAACGCTCGGCAGCTTCCGGATAATTACGGTGTCGCCGGCCTCGACGCTTTGAAAGTTTTCATTGCGCAGGAACGAGGCATTCAGGCTGAAGGTCGAAAAATTCTTCGTAACAAATCCGATCGACCTCACCTGTGAGAACACGGCCTCGTTGAAACTCTGCGTGAACGCCTGCCGGAACTCGAGGGAGCTGAGGTAGTTGATTTCGGCCACCCCTCGAAAACCTCCGGCAAAAGCTGCTGACCCTCTCATGGTGAACGATCGGCCGCCCTGCTTGATGCGGCGCCCGTCGTCCAGCTTGAGCCCGCGGTCCTTGACCCCGAAAAAGTAAGCATCAAAGTGGCTGCCCGCGGTCGGCCGCCCGCGCAACCCAATCTGGCTGGCGACTCCGCGATCAGTGTACAAGGTGCCGCCAATCGTGGCATCAAAACTTCGATTGATGGCCCAGTAGTAAGACTGCCCGAAAACCAAGCCGAATCGTGAGCTGTTGCCGATGTTGGGAGTCAGAAAGCCGCTCCCGCGGGGCAGCCGCTCCAGGGACTTCTTGAAAATGGGGAAGTAGAACAACGGCACCTTGCGCAGGCGCAGAACTCCGCCGTGAACCGTCGCTGATTTTCCCGGCACGATCTTTGTCCTGGGAGCCCTGAGAGTCCACCACGGGCTATTGATGTCGCAGTTCGTCACGAAACCGTCGTGAACCCAGAAGTGTTCCGCCGTCTTATGAACCACCTTGCCATCGATATAGAACGGGTTGTCGGTGCTCAAGACGCGGGAACCGCCCTGACTAGCCGAACCCACTGTTCCATGGACGTCGTAGAACGTTCCCGCCTCTGTCCGGGAGTTGTAGCTGATCTTCGATGCATGCAAATCTTCCTGCCGCGCGGAGTTTCGAAACCGCACGTCCCCGCGGGCCTCTACTTCGCCGCTGAGCTCGTTGTAATCGACCTCTTCGGCGCTAATGACGGATTCACCAAAGTGAATCTCGACGCTGCCCCTGAGGTATCGCATGGCGCCCACCGACTCCTGCGAAAATGCGTAGATTTCCGTGTCGCCTGGCTGGGGAGACGGCAATGGCGGCTGGGAAAAAAGCACAGGCGCCTGCTGAGCCGCCGCATTCGCGGCGAACAGGACGCCGGCCAGCCCAAACCGGCGGAAAAACCGAAAGGAGGACTTGCGGAAAGCGAGACCCATAAAAGGGGACTGAGATTTGACCGTACCACGGGTGTCTGAATGAAGCAACCGTTTGAGGCTCGCCCCTGTCGGCTGATGGGTTCAAGCGCACCCTGTGCTCGGTCACGAAGCCCTTCCACACCGGATACAGATACATCATTGACCGCTTGTCGGCTCCAAGCAGCCCGTTGATCATCGACTGGTACTGGGGCAGGTTCAAAGCTCCCAAATCGCCAAGAGTTTTGGCTTCTCCCGGGTCGGGCCAAAGGGCCAGAGGTTCTTTGGAATAGATACTTTGGGAAAGCGTCGAAACCATCCGCTTCCTCTGGGTTCCGGACCCGATGTCGGGAAAGCGCCCGGCGAGCCGTGACTCGGCTCGATTTGGCTACTCTCTCGCTTGAAGTTGACGCGGAGCGACGTAGAGTCTAGCGGAGCCGGCCCGAACCGAAAAGCGCTGATCGCGACTCTCTGCGGGGCGACAGTCATTACCATCTGATCAAGTCAACATTTTGAGAAATCTGACGGCTGCCGCAATGCTGTGGTGAGAAGTTTCCGCAATCGCTTCGCCTCCTGCCCCAGGGCGCAAATGCGTGAGCCCCAAGGAAATGGCGGAAGCTAGTGGGAGTCGAACCCACCCTTGCTGCATAACAGCAAACACCGGATTTGAAGTCCGGACCCAGCACCGGCCAAGTCTAGCTTCCGGAGCTATTTTACCAGCCCGGCCCCCGGCTCGGTAATGTCTGAAAGCCTCCGAGTGGCGCACGGCTGGAGCCGTGCGCCACACCGGCGGTACCCACTCTCCTTGGATTCTCGCGGTGCATTTGCATCAAATTCCGCCGCCCGGCGCGGCAGGGGGAGTTAGCGGAAATTAGCGGATTTTCGTATCGCGCGCGTTCCTTATTATGCAAACGCCAAATTGGGCGTCAAACCGCTACTTCGGAGGGGCCCGGGCGCCGGGCGGAATTTCGGGGCACGGACTCCGCCCGCTGCGCTGTCCCGACATCCGCGCACGGTGCCGTTGCCGGACCGAGATCGTCCGCACAGCGCGGCGGAATTCGGGCTGTCAGCCGGTTGAGCCGATCTGTGTTCAGGATGCTCTTCATACATTCCCCCTTTGGCGTACCAGCCCGCCCCGCTTCGCCGCCGAAACCGCCGGCTGGGCGGGAGCCGATGCGCCGGGCTTCGGAGCCACACCGCACCCGCAAATCGCGACACATGAATTCGCCACGGTCCAGGCGGGGCGGCGCTCGTCCCCTTTGCCCGCACGATAGCAGATTCGAGAGGGCTATTTTCTGGAGAACAGTGGTTAACTGTTGATTTTGTGAGGTTTAAATTATTTAAAAATCCGTGACTCGAACGGCGCATTTTGGGAATTACGCGGTTTGCAGGCCATTCGGATGAATGAAAAACGGCCGCAACCGAAAAGGCAGGGGAGCGGCCACGAAGAGGCCGGTCGTTACGGTTGGGCAGTGAGTCCGGACTCGGTACCCGCAATCTCAGGAGCCCACAGCGCGAGGCTGGAAGCCAGAGCGGGACGAAAGCCCGTTGAAACGGGCTGAGGAACGAGTTCAGGGGAGGCTTGTCAAGCGGCCCTAAAAGGGCCGGCCTATGGAGGCCAAGCCACGTGAACGTGGCTCAGGCGGCGGGCCGCAAGCCCCGGAAATGTAGAAACTCCAGCCGGAGGACCGTTCGCAGCGGTCCTCCGCTCGCCCGTACCGATTCAACAACCGGGGGGCAGTGGACCTGTTTGGGTTGACGGTTGCCCGCCTGCTGATCGGAATAGCGCTGCCCTACAAGATGCTCACTTCTTCTCAAGTATCGGAGTAGGCTCTGGCGTCTTCCCCCGTATCGACTGACTTATCTCCTCTTTGGTGGCAGGCGGAGTAGCTATTAGCCTAGACAGAACCGAGTCGAAATGCCCTTTGGCAATCTTTGGGCTGTCCTTGCGTTCAGACATCAGGGCGTACTAGCATGAAACTGTGTTTTAAAAATCACACACTGTGAGCGATGGCGAAAGCATTGGGCATTGGCAAGCCTACAGGCCTTATAAGCCATGAACCTTTGACCGGGGTTTGCGGGTTCGACTCCCTCCGCTTCCGCACTCAATCAGCACATCGCGGGAGCTAACGATACCATGAAGCACCTTAGGATGCTTGCTACCAGTGAAAGCACGTTCCAGAATTCTGAAGCACTACATTGCCCCGAACGGTGGCGACCCGCTTCAGATCTGGCTTGACGGTCTTAGAGATTGGAAGGGCAAGTCCAAGATTCAAGTCAGGCTTGATCGTGTAGAGCGTGGAAATTTTGGAACGTGGGGCTCAGTCAGAAGTGGGGTTCGTGAATTGAAAATCGATTTTGGTCCTGGTTACCGAGTCTATTACGGCCTGGATGGTGATCATGTAATACTGCTCGGCGGTGGCTCGAAGAACACGCAATCTAGCGACATTGACAAAGTGATTGAAAGATGGGAGGACTACAATGCCTAAACGTACTCGCTCGCATCATGACGCCCTTCTGGAGTATCTCCAAGATCCAAGAGCCTCAGCACACTACTTGAATGCCGCGCTTGAGGATTCGGATGAAATGCTTTTGGTTGCTCTACGTAATGTCGCCGAGGCTAGCAAGATGTCCGAGGTGGCGAAACAGGCTGGTATTAGCAGAGAGAGCATCTACCGAATGCTTTGTGAATCTGGGAATCCGACCTACAGGAGCCTCACGGCAATTCTCAGGGCGCTAGGCCTCAGAATTGCATTTGAGCCGGACATAGTGAGCGCTAGTCCGTCTGCTAAAAAAGAACCATTTGCCAAGGATTCTGTTATTGAGACTGCCTCGACGAAAGTCCCTGTCATGCCGCCAGATTTGATCGAAGATGTCGTAGCGGAACCGTAAGCGGCCAAGCCGGAGGCGCTACTGGCCTTCGCCGCGAGCGATGCCTTCGAGCTTTTTGATGTTGTGCTCGCGGCTGCGGTTGTGGGGATCAGCTTCCAGGATCTGACCCGGGGGCGACACGGGTGTCGGGGTTGCCCGCAAAGACATGTCGCCACCAATGGCGACACGGCAACCGGCATCCCTACCGCGACCCCTTTTTCGCCCGAGCAGGTGAGGTGCGTCATCATCGGCGGCGCGCGCCGGCGGATGCTATCCTCTTGAAAGGATGACAATAAGCTTATGAAGATCACCGATGTGGAAGCTATCTATTTACGCCTGCCCGATGTGAAGGAGCAGTGCGACAGCGGCCAGGACGCTCTGATCGTCAAGGTCTCAACGGATGCGGGCATCACTGGTATCGGCGAGGTCGACTCGGCTCCGCTGGCTGCGAAGGGCGCCATCGAAGGCCCCTACTCTCACAACATCACCTGCGGGCTGCGCGAGTTGGTGATCGGCGAGGACCCATTCGAGACCGAGCGCCTGTGGTACAAGATGTACCGCCAAAACAGTTATGGCGGACGCCGCGGCGTGGGCCTGCACGCGATGAGCGGCATCGACATCGCGCTTTGGGACATCAAGGGCAAAGCACTGGGCCAACCGGTGTGGAAGCTGCTGGGCGGCGGGTTCCATCAAAGGATTCGTCCTTACGCGAGTTCTTTGTTTGGGGCGACTCCGGAGGAAACCGGCGAGCGCGCCCGGCGCTTCCGCGATCGCGGGTTTACCGCCGTCAAGTTCGGGTGGGAGCCAATGGGGAGGGATGAAAAGACGGACATCGCGCTTGTCCGTGAAGCCCGCAAGGGGCTGGGCGACGACAACGACCTGATGATTGACGCCGGTCTGGTGTGGGACGCCAAGACGGCTATCCAGCGGGCCCGGTCGTTTTCCGACTACAACATCTTTTGGCTGGAAGAGCCTTTGCAGGGGGACGACTATACGGGCTACCGGAAGCTGGCGGAGGCGACGCACATCCGGATCGCGGCGGGGGAGCAAGAAAGCAACCGCTTGTCTTTCATCGAGCTAATGGATCGCGGCAAAATTGACATCGTTCAAGTCGACATGACGCGGGTCGGCGGATTTACTGAGGCCATGAAGGTCGCCAGCCTGGCAGTCGACCGTGGTCTGCCGGTGGTCAATCACGGTTTCACGACCTATATCAATGTCGCGGCGGCGCTGCACTTTTTGAACTCGATCCCGAACTCCTTCATCCTCGAGTTTGTCGTGGAGGAGGAGACGACACTGCGGGACTATGTGACGAAGCAGAAGATCGTTGCGCGGGATGGGTATCTGGACATACCGGATGCGCCCGGACTGGGCGTCGAGTTGAACGAGGAGGCGATCGAGCCTTACCGGGTGGCTTGAGGTTGCGGGTTCGGCGGTTCGCGAAATCTCGCTATCGTGCACATCGGTGATCGGCTGGCGCACTGCACTAGCGCTGGCCCGCAACCCGCGGGTTAGGTGAACATGTAGAGCGGGCTGGCTTCGGCGACGGCGACCGCGTCTTCGCCCTCGGGTTCGGCTTCTTCTGCTTCGTTCACCGGGCGGTAGTACATGCCGTTTTCGCCCAGGAAGACTTCCAGGTCACCCGGCCGGGGCAGTTGGCCTTGGATGAGGGCTTCGGAAAGCGGGTCCTCGATGAATTTCTGCAGCGCCCGGCGCAGGGGGCGCGCGCCGTAATTGCGGTCCGCGCAGGTTTCGTCGAGGATGTACCTGGCGGCGTCCTTGTTCAGACGAATGTGAAGATCCTTGCGGGCGAGGTTTACGTTGATCTGGTCGACCATCAGGTCCATGATCTTGACCAGATCGTCATCAACGAGCGAGGAGAAGACGATGACCTCATCGATTCGGTTCAAGAACTCGGGATTGAAAACACGCTTGACTTCGCTGAGAACCTCGTCGTTCACCTTGGCGTCGGCCTGTTCTTGCGAAGAACCCTGGAAGCCCATGCGGCCGCGGTTCTGCAGGAATCGCGCGCCCAGGTTCGAGGTCATGATGATGATCGTGTTCTTGAAATCGACCGTGTTGCCCAGACCGTCGGTGAGCTGGCCGTCCTCGAAAACCTGAAGCAATATATTGAAAAGGTCGGGATGCGCTTTCTCGACTTCGTCCAGCAGAATGATCGAATAGGGCGCGCGCTTGACGCGCTCGGTCAATTGTCCGCCCTCTTCATAACCGACATAGCCGGGCGGCGAGCCGATCAGCTTCGAGACCGAATGCTTTTCCATGTATTCGGACATGTCGAAGCGCAACAGCGCCTTTTCGCTTGCAAAAAGGAATTCCGCCAGGGCGCGGGCGACTTCGGTCTTTCCGACACCGGTCGGTCCCAGGAACAGGAATGAACCGGCGGGCCGGGTCACGGACTTCAAGCCGGCCCGGGAGCGGCGAATCGCGCGGGCGACCGCCGAAATGGCCTTTTCCTGGCTGACAACGCGCTTGTGCAGCTCTTCCTCGATGCGGAGAAGCTTGGTCATCTCTTCTTCATTGATCGAGGTGATCGGGACGCCGGTCCAGCGCACGACCACGTCTTCGATGTCGTCTTTGGTGACGGCGGCGGCGGCCGATTCATCGAGGTTGTATTTTTCGCGCAGCAGGCGCAGATTCTCGCGCTCTTTGCGCTCTTCGTCCGAATAGAAACGCGCCTTCTCGAACTCATGGTTCGCGATGGCGTTTTCCATGCGGTGCACGATGAATTTGATGCGCTTGTGCACCTCGGCGATTTCATCCGGCATGGTCGTCTGGCGCAGCTTGACACGGGCGCCGGCTTCATCTACGAGGTCGATGGCTTTGTCGGGCAGGAAGCGGTCGGGAATATAGCGGCTGGAAGCATAGACGGCGGCCTCGACCGCCTCATCGGTGTAAGCCACGGCGTGAAACTTCTCGTAGCGGTCCTTAATGCCGAATAAGACCTGAACAGCTTCCTCTTCCGTCGGCGGATTCACCTTGACTGCCTGGAAGCGGCGCTCCAGCGAACGGTCTTTTTCGATCGATTTGCGGAACTCAGCCGGCGTCGTCGCGCCGATGCACTGAATTTCGCCGCGTGACAAAGCCGGCTTCAGAATATTCGCCGCGTCGAGCGAGCCTTCCGCGGAACCAGCGCCCACCAGGGTATGCAGCTCGTCGATGAAGATGATGGCGTTCTGATTCTCCATCAGCTCTTTCATGATGGTCTTCAGACGTTCCTCAAACTGGCCGCGGTACTTGGTGCCGGCGACGATCAGCGACAGGTCCAGAGCCAGGATGCGATGCTCGGCCAAAAACGACGGGATCTCACCATCGGCGATCCTTTGGGCCAGGCCTTCGACGATTGCCGTCTTGCCGACACCCGGCTCGCCGATCAGAACGGGGTTGTTTTTTGTTCGGCGGCACAGGATCTGAATGACGCGTTCGACTTCGTTCCCGCGCCCGATCAGCGGATCGAGGGCGCCGTCAATCGCCGACTGCGTTAGGTCGCGGCTGAACTCGGCCAGCAGCGAGCTTTCCTTGGGACGGTTCGACAGCAGCTTCTCCGACTGCGAGCGCGCCAGCTCTTCGCGGATCGTCGCAAGCCGCAGCCCGCGCTCGTGCAGAATCTCCGCGGCGAAGCATTTTTCTTCGCGCAGCAACCCCAGCAACAGGTGCTCGGTGCCGATGTGCTTGTGCGAGAGGCGTTCGGCCTCTTCGGCGGCGTAAGCCAATACCCGCTTGCATTCGTGGCTCAGAGGCAGGTCCACCGAAGTGGATACTTTTTCGCGAACCTGGGTGTGCGCTTCAATCTGTTTGCGGATGGATTCGACCGCCGCGTGAGACCGCAGAAAGCGGTTGGCCAGCGCCTTGTCCTCGCGGATCAAACCGAGCAGAAGGTGTTCGCTTTCGATGTAAGGACTGCCGAATTGGCTTGCCTCGTAGCGGGCGAAGAAGATGACTCGGCGTGCTTTCTCTGTATAGCGTTCGAACATGGAGCGTATCGCTTTCCCGGCTCCCCGGTTAACGGTCGCTAGACAATATCTTTCTCATCATAACAGCCCCAAGCGGGAACGGGATGTAGCGTGGAATTCGGGAGAGTTCCGGGCCGAGCCGGCTTGTCTTGGGAATCCAAAAACGCAATTCGCGGAGGTGCCACCCGGAGCGGCTCGGGAGCCAGACTCAGAGCCCCGACCGTGAGGGAGGGGTTAGCCGCTCCGACGCGCCTCATCCGACAACGGCCACGCTCCCCTCTTTGGTTGCGGCTCGTCCGCGTTAGGAGCTGTTAGGAAATAACATTTCCTTAATTTTCCCCGCCTCCATGCGGAGCACTCGGTCGCAACGGCCGGCGAAGCCCAGGTTGTGCGTCGCGATAACCAGCGTCACGCCATGATCCCGCGGCAGAGATACAAGCAGGTCAATGACCTTTTCACCGGTTTCTTGATCGAGGTTTCCTGTCGGCTCGTCAGCCAGCAGAAGCTTGGGTCCGCTAACCAAAGCTCGGGCGATGGTGACTCTCTGTTGCTCGCCGCCCGAAAGCTCGCCGGCGCGGTGGTGAGCCCGCTCCGCCAAGCCGACGCGCTCGAGCCACTTGCGGGCTTCCGGTTCGGCCCGTTCTTGAGTTTGCCCGGCAATCAACAGAGGCATCATGGCGTTTTCGATCGCGGTGAATTCCGGAAGAAGATGAAAGTTCTGCCAAACGTATCCTGTCTGGCGGTTTCGGAAGTCGGCCAATGCCGCCTCGCCGAAACTAGAGATGGCGCTCGATTGAAAGATGACCTCCCCGGAGGTGGGAGCATCCAGCCCGCCCAGCAAGTGCAGCAACGTCGATTTGCCGACGCCGGACTCCCCGACGACCGCCACGCTCTCTCCCCGGTAGAGTTCAAAGCTCAACTCCGACAGCACGGACAGAACCGAGTCCCCGCTGCGATAAGTCTTGACGAGTTTGTCCAGCCGGATCAGAGTTTCGGGCATCGCTGGCGTTTCACAATCCGTACAGTGCACTCGGAATTAAAGGGGCTGCGAGTCAGAGGAGCGACAATCCGAGAATCTCGTCGGCGACCTTATCAGGTCCATCGGAACCCGCCTGAACCGTGAAGTCTGATTTCGCGTATCCGGGACCGCGCTGCTCGAAAAGCTTCTCGAAGGCCTCACGATCCCGTGCCAGAGGCCGCTGGCTTTCATTCGTGACTCTCTCCCATAGCTGATCGACTGGAGCATTGAGCCAGACCGAGACTCCGGCTTGATCGAGAGTTTCGCGGTTGCCGGGCGCGACGAAAGTTCCTCCTCCCAGGGCAACGACACGGGCCCGGCCGCGGCGGACAAAGGAAATCTGCTCCAAAAGCGCCTGCCGCTCCATGGCCCGAAAAGCCGCCTCGCCGAACTGCTGGAAGACGTCCGCGATTTTTATCCCGGACTTTCTTTCGATCTCGTCATCGAGGTCCACGAAATCCCATTTCAAGCGAGCGGCCAGACGTTGTCCAACGGTGGTTTTGCCACAGCCCATGAATCCCACCAGATAAATGCCGGGCGCCGCTTTCAGCTTGGCGTGCATGCTTGTAACTCGCATCGAATTCTAGGAGCCAGGCCGCGGGATCACAATCCCGGCATTCATTTTCGCCATTCGCGGGAAGAGAACGCCGGGAAGCAACCGTGCCAGCACGACCAGAACCCAGCCGATGCGGGGTGTCACGATCGTTCTCTTGCGGCGTCTTAATCCATCGAGCGTCGCTTCGGCGCACTGCTCGGCGGTGATCATGAAACGCTTTTGCCCGGCAACTTGCTCTGGAATTTCACCCTGCAAAACATTCTCGCGAAACGGTGTGTCGACGTATCCGGGACATACGCACAGCACATGAATGCCGGCCTGACCCAGCTCCATGCGCAGCCCGTCCGAATAGGCATTGAGCGCGTACTTCGATGCCGAGTAAAGAGTAAGCCAGGGGAGAGGCACTTTGCCGGCAATGGAGCTGATGTTGATCACCGCGCCTCCCGATGGAATTGCCGGCAGCAGGCGGCGGGTCAGCTCGACCGGCGCAAGAAAATTCAAGGTCATCAAGTCGCCGACCACTTCGGGTGAAGACTGAAACGACGGAGCGTAGAGTCCCACGCCGGCATTGTTCACGAGAATGTCGATTGTTTGAAATCGCTCGATCGCCTTCTCGCACAGGGACGCCAGCGAGGCCGGGTCGCGAAGATCGGCCGGAATGACGTCGGCTTCCGCGGGGGCGACTTGCCGAGCTACGCTCTCTAGCGCACCCCGCGATCTTGCCGTCAAGACCAGCCGAGCCCCTTCGCGCGCGAACGCGATCGCCAGGGCGCGGCCGATTCCCGAGGAGGCGCCGGTGATCAGCACGGTCTTCCCTTGCATATTCAACAGGATTGCTAATTTCCAGCAGGATTGCCAGCTCCGCGACAAGAAGCAATAATGTAGCATGACCACGGAAAACTTGTTGCCGCTGTTTCCGCTGGAAGTGGTCATTTTTCCAGGCACGAAAATACCTCTCCACATCTTCGAACCGCGCTATCGGCTGATGATCGGTGAAGCGATCAAGGGGTACTCCGCGTTTGGCATCATCCTGGTTCGTGATCAACAGATAGCTCCTGAAGGATGTTCCGCCGTGGTGGAAAGGGTGACCAAGAAGCACGAAGACGGCCGGCTGGACATCGACGCGCGCGGGCGAAAACGGTTTAAGACACTGGAGCTTGACGACAGCCTGCCCTATTTGCAAGCCCGCGTGGAGTACTTCGAAGATCACACTCGCTCCGCGGTCGACAAAACGGTCTTGGCCGAGGTTCAGAAGCAAGCCGATCGTTTAGCGGCTTTGCTCGGCGTCAGCGAACGCGATGCCATCGACCCGACGTTATCCGAACCCAGTTTTCATGTCGCCCATGGCCTGCCACTCGAACTTGACTTCAAGCAAGCCTTACTGACGAAGCGCTCCGAGGCCGAACGGCTCGCCGACCTCGCCGAGTATCTTCCCCGGCTCATCGGGCGCGTCCAAACCGCCGAGCGGGTGAAAAAGCTGGCCGTCAGCAATGGCAAGGGGCGGACGGTGTAGCAGAGCCCGGAACGCAAGTGACGGGTCAAAGCGAGCGGGCTAGTACACGCTTGTTGAGCTTGGACCCGTCACTTGCGTTCCGGGCTCTAACCTATTTCTTTCAGAAAAAAATCTGAGGACCTCTCTGATCCTCGAAGCACCGCCGGACGGGTGTTAGAATCGACTCAGGTCAGTTGTGGACATCCTCGGAATTTCGGCATACTATCACGATTCGGCGGCCTGCCTCGTGCGGGACGGCGAGATCATCGCCGCCGCCCAGGAAGAGCGCTTCAGCCGCAAGAAACACGATCACCGCTTTCCCTCCAACGCGGTTTCCTATTGCCTGCGTGAAGGCGGCATCGAGCGCTCCCAGCTCGACTACGTCGCCTACTACGACAAACCTCTTCAGACGTTCGACCGCCTGCTCGAAACCTATCTTGATTTCGCTCCGTCAGGGCTTCGCTCCTTCTTGCAGGCGATGCCCTTGTGGCTGCATGAAAAGCTTTGGATGCGCGATCACATCGCCGCCGAATGCGGCGATTCCGGAAATGTCCTTTTCACCGAGCACCATGAGTCGCATGCGGCCAGCGCCTTCTTCCCTTCGCCTTTTGATTCAGCGGCGATTCTGACGATCGATGGCGTCGGAGAATGGGCGACGAGCACTTACGGCTACGGCGAAGGTAACCAGATCCATTTGCAGGGCGAGCTGCATTTCCCGCACTCGCTCGGCTTGCTCTACTCGGCGTTTACCTACTACACGGGATTCAAGGTCAACTCGGGCGAATACAAGATTATGGGCCTGGCGCCCTACGGCGAACCGCGATATACCCAGAAGATCCTCAACGAGCTGATGGACCTGCGTGAAGACGGGTCGATACGGCTCAACATGAAGTACTTCAACTACTGCCAGGGGCTGACGATGACGAACGGCAGGTTCGACCAGCTCTTCGGCGGGCCCCCGCGCAAGCCCGAAAGCAAAGTCACGCAGCGAGAGATGGACCTCGCCCGTTCGGTTCAAGAAGTGACCGAGCTTGTAATGCTGCGGATGGCAAAACATGTTTACAAAGAAACAGGCCAGAAAAACCTTTGCCTGGCCGGCGGGGTCGCCTTGAATTGCGTCGCCAACGGACGTCTGTTTCGCGAAGGCCCTTTCGAGAATATCTGGATTCAGCCGGCGGCGGGCGATGCCGGCGGAGCGCTCGGAGCGGCGCTCTCGGCCTGGTACCAATACCTCGACAATCCCCGCAGCGCCAAGCAAGTGTGCGCCGGACGCATCGACGGCATGAAGGCGGCCTATCTCGGGCCGTCATTTTCGAGCGGGGAGATCCGGGAGTTTTTGGACGGAATGGGGGCCCGCTATCAGCGGCTGTCCCGTCAAGAGCTGATCGCAACCGCGGCACGGGAGCTGGCTTCCGAGAACGTCGTCGGATGGTTCCAGGGCCGCATGGAATTCGGTTCCCGGGCCTTGGGCGCGCGAAGCGTTCTTGGTGATCCGCGCTCGGCTAAGATGCAGTCGATGATGAACCTCAAGATCAAGTACCGCGAGAGCTTTCGTCCGTTCGCTCCTTCGGTGCTGCGGGAATGCGTCTCGGACTACTTCGAGATGAACTGCGACTCCCCCTACATGCTGCTGGTCGCTCCGGTACAAGAGGAGCTTCGAGTCCCCATCACCGAGGCACAAAAGCAACTCTTCGGCATTGAGCGGCTCAATATCCCGCGGTCAAGTGTCCCGGCGGTCACTCATGTCGATTACTCGGCGCGCGTTCAGACGGTGCGGCGCGAGGAGAACGGCATCTATTACGACCTGATCGCGGAGTTTGCGCGGCTCACCGGATGTCCGCTTGTCGTCAATACGTCCTTCAATGTTCGAGGCGAACCGATTGTCTGCACGCCCGAGGACGCCTTCCGTTGTTTTATGAGAACCGAGATGGACGTGCTGGTGCTCGAAGATTTCCTGCTTCGCAAAGACGAACAGGAAGCGTTCGAGGAAGAGACCACATGGCAAGAGGAGTTTCAGCTTGACTGAGGCTGCCGAAAACCCCCGCCAGGCCAGGCAATCCGCACTGCTGGTGGGCGCGGTGTTGTTGCTGATTGCGGCCTGGAATGTTTGGAAAGACCGCCCCTGGATTTACGGCCTCGCCGGCGCATGCGGGCTGCTGCTGATCTTGATCGGGCTTGTTTCGCCCGCCGCTTCGGGTATGTTCCACAGGGGCTGGATGCGCTTTGCCGGCGTGCTGGGCTACGCAAACAGCCGCATTCTGCTTTCGCTGATGTTCTACCTCGTCATCACGCCTTATGGACTCATCATGCGGCTTTTCGGCCGCGACACGATGAACCGGCGTGGGGCAGGAAAGCAGAGCTATTGGATTCCGCGCGCGAAAACACGCCAAGCGCGCCCGCGGTACGAGCGGTTGTTCTAGCCGCTCCGCCGGAAACCCCGCAGGTCTTCATCCTCTTGGGTGGGCCGCGGGCTCATGGGCACTTCCTGACGATCACGGCTCTGATGAGTCATCGCGATTTCAGCTCAACAATTTCGAACTTGGTCCGATAAGCACGTTGTCGCAATTCAACAGGCGGGCATTCCGCCGGCCAGGAATGGAATCCTGGCGAATCCCATAAACCAAGGAAGGAAACAAACATGGCAGGATTTTCCATTGTTACCAACATATCTTCGCTCATCGCCCAAGAGAACCTGATCAAGACAAACTTCCTCCAACAGAGGACGATCACGCGTTTAACCTCGGGCTTGCGTATCAACTCCTCGGCGGATGACGCAGCCGGCTTGGCTATCGCCAACCGGTTCCGTTCTGATATCGCCGTACTGCAGCAAGGTATCCGAAACGCTGCCGATGGTCTGGGCACCTTACAGACGATCGATGGCGGTTTGAACAACGTCTCGCTGCTGATTGACCGTGCTCGAACGCTGGCCACGCAGTCAGCCTCGGGAACATTTACCGGTGACCGCAGCACTCTCAACACTGAGTTCCAGTCGGTCATTACTGAAATCGACAGGCAGGCACAAGCTGTCGGGCTGGATCCGGGCGGCATTTTTAGTGCGTCTCTGTCGGTGTTCATCGGCGGCGGCCGGACGAACGGCGGCATCTCGGAGGTGACCAACGGGTCGGTTCTGGTAGACCTGTCGAACTCCGCCGTCAGCTCCAATATCCTGGGCTTGGCCGGCGTGCAGGTGCTGGGCAGCGGCAATCACGCAACGCCCCTCAACATTGACATCGGCGCCTCTTCTTCCACCAGCGTGCAGGACATCGTCCAGGATGCAACCAACCTCGCCTCCGTGGCATCGGCCGGCTTTTCGGAATTCGTTTTCCGGGGTCCGGGTTTTTCGGATTCATCGGAGGTCAGAGTTTCGGTGAATCTGTCAGGGATTGTTGACACCGCCACCCTGGTCACGGCGGTCAACTCCGCGATCAGTGGTTTCAGCGCGACCAGCCAGGCAGGACAAGCCTTCAAGAATGCCAGTATCACGGCGTCAGTCAACACGGACACCGCCGGGCGGCAACAGCTAACCTTCTCTTCGAGCGACACGGCGTTCCAAGTGAGCGCGGGTGACCGTGTGTCCAATGCGCTGCTGGGTAACGTCACTTCCGTGACCAACCCGACCGGCACCACGCTCGACATCGCGGTCACGGGCGCCGCGGCAGTGGCGGCCGCCGCCACCACCTTCACGAACGCCGGGAACATCCTGGTTCGTTTCGAAGGCGGCGGCTTGGTAAGCCCCACCACGCTCACGCTGACTGTCAGCGCCGCGGAAAACGTTGGTAGCATCATCGCCGAGCTGAACACGGAGTTTGCCGCCAACACGACGCTGTCATCGGGTGGATTCTCCCTCTCGGCGACCGCCGGCAGTGCGATTGTAGTCACGAACAATCAAGGTCAAGAGTTCACGATCTCGGTTTCGGGCGACGAGGAAGGCCACCTTGGGCTCGGAACCTACCTGAGTGGCGACAGCGCCGGTACTCCCCCCGTTGACACGGCGTTCGAGGGCGCTAACGTGACCGTTGCTGATCTTGACGAGGTGGCGACGTTCAGCGTCCGCATCGGGGGTAATGTGGAGGCAATCTCGCTCGCGGGTTCCGCCGGGGCAACCCTAGCCAGCCGGCTTGATGATTTGAATGCCGCGATTGCCGCCAACACGACCCTTGCCGCCGCTGGGCTGGTGGCTACTCAAGGTGCTGGCACAAGTATTCGGATCGCGTCCACCAATGGGACTCTTTTCCAGTTGGCTGTAGACAACGACGCCGGCACTGCCGGTGGTTTCGGCTTTGGGACCTTCAACGCCGTTACCACCACCAACACTTTGGCGCTCGGCGCGGGATTCCTGGAAACGACGTTCAACTCCGGCGGCGCCGATGCATCGACAACCGGCGACGTGACCTCCTACGCTGATATCGTCTTCGGCGGAGATGATCAAACCCTGACCATCACTGCGAACGATGCGACCGGGGCTCCGCAGTCGATCAATCTCACTCTGTTCAATGACGGCTCGGCCTCGACCGGACGAATCACTTCGCTCGACGAAGCGGTTCAGTTCATCAACGCCCAGTTGCAGGAGTCCAACAATTCAACATTGCAGCAGATCGTCGCCGTCAAGGAGCGTAACGACGCCAACGGGGCGGAGGGTATCCGGCTCATAAGCACTTTGCAGGAGTTCCGCCTAAGCATCAGCGCTACCGAGGGCCTTGGGGGCCTCAATGCCGGAACGGCAACGTCGCTGACGTCGGGCGCACTGACCGGCGGAAGCATCGCCGATATCTCAACTAGGGACAACGCCACGGGTGCTGTCACCCTGCTGGCAACGGCCGTCACGATACTGGCAAATATTCAGGCCGACGTCGGTAAGGGTCAGAACAACCTGACTTTTGCTATCGGTCTGGCGTCGACACAAGTCACCAACTTGTCCGCCGCGGAAAGCCGGATTCGGGACGCGGATCTGGCGGCCGAGGCGTCGAACCTCACACGAGCTTCCATTGCTCAGCAAGCAGGCGTGGCGGCATTGGCGCAAGCCAACTCCGCTCCGCAGGCAGTCCTCGCACTCCTTCGAGGATAATCGCTAGCCTCACGCTAGGGACCTCGCAGCCCGCCCGGTTCGCCGGGCGGGCTATTTTTCATCGCGGCCGGAACCGCGTTCCGGCTCTGGTTTCCCGTGACATCTAACGGCGCTGGCGGAGCAGGGCGCGCGTGAGCTGCAGGTTCTTCTCAACCACGGGCGAACCCGGCATCAGTTCGTCGGCCACCGTGAACTGTTCCAGGGCGTCGGCATGACGGCGCTGCTGCAAGAAATGAACTCCGAGATCATTACGGATCACCGCCTCGTCCTTCGCCAGCTCGGGCCAATCAAACAACCGGCGCCCCAGCGGCCCCCATTTGACGAATGCTTTCATTGCGCTTGGGTCGGGCGGAGGTGTAAAAAAGGGTTGAGTGAACGACAGATGGATATGCAAGATTGCCGAGAAGACAAGCACCCCGGCGGCAGGCCATCGCCAGCGGCCCACGCTAGTCTTGCCACGCTGCCACAACCCTGCTCCAATGAAAGCGACAATCATCATCGCGGGGACGAAATCTTGCATGTACCGCCGGCTAGTGTCGCTGAAAGATAGCAGCAGCAGAAAACTCAGTGCGCCCGAAGCTCCGGCGATCGCCCCGAAAACGGCAAGTTCTCTCGGGCAGGCCGCATCACGCCGCCACAGCCGAAAGATCCAGAAACCGAAAAGCAAGAATGGAGTAACCAGCAGCATCGACGCCATCCCTTCGGTGCGGTGCGTAATGCCGGGAGCGCGCGTGCCCGGCGCCCAGCCGTCGTTGATGATCCACGGCAACTCGGGTTGGAGCTGAATTGGCGCGGCCACGTAGTGCAGAAAATTCATCGGCATCCGATTGACATTGAAACCAGCTTCTCGTTGCAGAGGGTCCGCCATATACTGCAGACCGTACTCCCAAGGCGAACCGAACCTCGCCTGGTTATTGGCGAGGTGCATCCCGCAGGCCATGGCCACGGGAAGAGCGAAGGCAGCCAGTCTTAACGAGGAGGTCTTGAGACTTGGCCGCCAATGCCGCTCAAGGGCGCCCAGCCCGAGAAAGAATACGCCGGCGTAAATCACCGCTGTCAGGCGTGTCCCGACCGCCAGAGCGATCATGGTTCCGCATAGCAGAGACGTTCCAAGCGAGGGCTTAGCCGTGTGCCTAAGAAGAAACACGAAACCAAGGACGACGAACATCGCCGCCATGCCAATGCTCTCGTGGTAGATCGTTCCCCGTAGAGACACAAAAGCCGTCGGGCTTCCGAGAGCGAATGCAAGAAAGAACACCCGGCATATCCATAGGGGTAGCTGTGGAAAATATCGTTTCCGGATCGCCAGTACAATCCGCAGAAATGCCAGCGATGCCAGCCAGCCGGCCAACATGCAGGCAACCCGGTCCGACAGTTCCCCGCCCCCGAGTTTGGCTAGCACATGAAACAGCGCTGGAACCGGTCCCCATTGCAGGTAGTAACGGCCCTCGAAAGGCACCATGTCGATCAGGTGGACCTCGTCCGGCGTGTAGCCGATCGACAATCGCCCATCGAGCAGGGCGTCGGCAAGCATGCTGTAGTAGCCCATGAGGTTGCTGAAGTCGAATTGGCCCCACGTAGCGAGAAAACAGTAGAGAAAAAGAAGCACAGCGGCCCAAGCGGCGAACTCCTTGGAGGACAGGTTGGGCTGCTGGCCGGCAGCCTTGGCTGGAGCCGTGCCGATCCGGCCGCCCTCGGGTGAGGACTCCCGTGCGGGAGCGCCAGCGGGCTTGTCCCCCGCTTTACGCTTTCGGTTTCGCCGCGACATGGTCCATCAAGCCCCGAAAGGGGCAGAATAATAATAGCCCACGGCTTCGGTCGCGGGAAGAAAGCTGGCCAATGACGAACATTCAGAGCCGTGACCGTAGGGAGTGTCCATGGGCCATAGGCCAGGCTGCGGGCCTGGCCGGATTGGTAAGCCGAACCGCACCACCAGCGAGATGTGAAAAAATCGGGGAGCGCCATCGGCGGCGGCCTCGAAGCCGTTTAGGTTTGAATCGCAGATGAGTCGCGGCTGACTGTCCCCAGCATTTTTTCACACATTCCACGAGGTGCGGAAACAACTATCTCCATGCCCCAGTGGCGCGATTCGCCAAGGAATAACCTGGATGCCAATTTTGAAACTCCTTCTCATCCTTTCGCTGGCCCTGCTCGCATCCTGCGGGAAAGACGAGCCGGTCATTACGGTCGGATCAAAGAACTTCACGGAGAACATTCTGCTGGCCGAGCTGGTTGCGCAGCATATTGAGGCGAGTACGGATTTCAAGGTCGCCCGGCGGCTCAATCTTGGCGGCTCATTTTTGTGCCACGAAGCTCTGCGCAGCGGTGAAATCGACATCTACCCCGAGTACACCGGTACCGCGCTCACGGCCATTCTCAAGCTTCCGGTCGATCAAAATGCGGCGAGCGTCCTCAACACGGTGTCCCAAGCCTATCGTGAGCAGTTTCAGGCCGAGTGGATGACGCCGTTCGGTTTCAACAATACTTTCGCAATCGTCGTGCGTGGCGAGGAAACCGGCCAAAGCACCCTTTCGACGATTACTGAGCTGGCCGCCGTTTCAAGCGGTCTCAGGATCGGGTTCGGTTTCGAGTTCCTAGATAGGCAAGACGGTTACCCGGGCATGGTGAGCGCCTACGGCCTTTCATTCGCACAGGAACCGAAAACCATGGACATGGGCTTGGTCTACCGGGCGCTCCACGACGGACAAATTGATGTAGCGGTCGGAAACTCAACGGACGGCCTGATCGCCGCATTGAAACTGCGCATTCTAAAAGATGACAAGAAGTTCTTCCCTCCCTACGACGCCGCCGCGATCGTGCGGGCAGACACTCTAACCAAGAACCCCAAGTTGCGCCATGTGCTCAGCCAGCTCGGCGGTCTGCTGACCGAAGAGGAAATGCAAGTCCTCAACCACCAAGTAGACGGTGAGCACCAGCCCGTGGCGAAGGTCGTCGAAGAGTTGAGGACAACGAAAGGGTTACGAACGGCGCCATGACCGTCAGCACCGGGAACCCCTAAAGCCGGTGGCCATGAAGGAGTGTCCATAGCGCAGACAGGATTGTCTACGCCACGATGTCGCCAGGAATGGCGACGCGGCACGCAAGAATGTGTGCGCCACCTTACGGCCGACCCTTTCCACTGCGGGCGCCAACCGAAACCGCGTCGCAAAAACGGACTTCCCTGCCCCCGAACCTCTAACTCTTGGAGCGCACGCACATGCAGCGGCTAAAGCCCCTCGGCCGCGAGGGCGGCGAGATTTCAGTGGCATCCACATCAGGCCTCGCAATTGCCCCAGCCGACTCGAAGAGTCTAAGATCACTCCCCGCCAGACCCCGCGACCGGCCTTCCTTTCGACTTCGGAACAATCTTGACCAGGATCGCTTCGCTGGCAAACGAACTCCGCGAAGGAGACCGGGTTTCCACCGAACCTGATAAATAGATCTTTTGCTCCAAAGGCCTCGCGTTCGGCAAGGCGCGAATCGAGAACGTCCGCTCGGTCCTTTCCTCGGTAACCATGATTCGGTTCAGGCCGACTTCGGGCGTATCGGTATATGGCGGCAGGTTGAGGACTTCCACCGGCACTCTTCCGCCAAAGCCGTTCTTGCGAGTAACGGCCACTGTAATCTTGGCGTCTTGACCCGGCTCGAGAACAACTTCCCGCGTATCCGCGCTGATGAGCACATCAGCAGGGGGGATGACGGAGACGAATTTCAGATTGTCCCCCGGGTTGGCCCACTTCGTGACTTCTTGTCCCGCGATCGTAGCGACACCTTTGACCTTCAGCGGGCTGGATTTACCGATCTCGGCATCGGCGCCGGCCCGCAGCAGGATCGTTGTCACCAGTTGCTCACCTGGAATCACCGAGTCTTCCGCGTGGATCCCCGGCGGCAAGCCGACGAGAGAAACCTTGATGTCGCCGTCGAAGCCGTCGAATCGATAAGCAGTCACTGTAAGCGGGACGCGCTCGCCGCGCGGTACATTCGGCGTCTTCGGGTCGACGAAGAGGCGGAAGTCTTCGCGCGGCCCCCGCAGCGCCAGGCGATAGGAAAATTGCTCGCCCCCGCGCCCGTGACTGTCCCGGATTCGAACGATATACTCCCCATCGGCGGGCGCTTTGAACTTCAGAAAAGAATCCTTGCCATAGGGAAAACGCCCGTCATCATTCGTGTAGTACAGGCGCACGAACGGCAACCCGTTATTCGGAAACCGCTTCCCCGGCGGGTGAATTTGCACCTTGTACATCGGCGTGCCCTTGGCGTGGGCTTGCGGGCTGGTTCCAAACGAAGCCATGCGCACGGCGCCTCGGGTCCTGCGGCCGGAAATCTCGGGAGGGAACGACTCCAGCGCGATTCCTTCGTCCGGCTGACGGGGCATGCGGGTGACCAGCATGATCTCGCTTCCCAGCATCAGATAGTCGCCGACGCCGAAGTCTTTCGAGAGTTGCAGGCGAATCTGGGATTGCTTGGACGTGTGGTCAAACAAGTCCGTGTGAGTGACCGCGACGGCGCGAACCGACGCCTGCTCGATCGGCTTGCCCGCGGCGTCAAGGACTTCGACAATGGAATCCAATTTCGATCCCAGGCGGGCGGCATTGACGTCCACAAGCACAACCTGATCCTGGCGGGCCTTGAAGCGAAAGTAGTGAGCCTGATTCTTCTCAGCGCCCGCGATCCTGCCATTGATGGTCAGCGGCAAATTCACCGCCTGTGCTTTCTCGGGGGTTGTGTTGTCCACTCGTGACTCGACTTCAGGATCGTCGCCCAGCGCTAATTTGACTTCGTTGAAACCGCGGCCGAGATCGGTTTCGGGCCGGAACATAACGAGGCTTTCGTCCTTCCACGACGGCTTCCCTTCCACCTGGAACTTCCCTGCCCCCAGGTTAAATCCTTTCAGTGATATTTCCGCCGACTGGCCACGCCGAACGCCCAGTGGATAGGCCGATGTCACCACCGGAAACCAGCCGACTTTGATGCGGTAGAAATGCCCTTTGCCGCCTGACTTTTCGTAGTCGGAGATGCGCACATAGTATGTGCCGCCTTGGTCGAAGCGATGCAAAAAGACAGCCTCGGTGTCCTCGTACTTCCGTCCAAACTCGCGAACGATCGAATGGTCGGGTGAAAGGATGGCAACAACGGCCTTTAGCTTGGAGCCGATCTGCCTCCCCGCCCCTTCGAAGACCAGCTTCTGGCCCGCATCAACCGTGATCTCAAAATAGTCTTCATCGCCTGGGCGCGAAATAGTTCCCGCCAGAACCGCCGGCAAGAATGTCTTGGTGGCGCGGTTCAGCGTGTTGTTGGGCTCAGCGTCCGGCCGCTCACCGTAGTAGGGTTCGATGAGAAACTTGCCGTCAGGACTCGTTCCGAGTGGCGTCTGCAATCGGAACCGAACCGGGCCTGCATCCGCTTCGGCATCGATGTCCACTTCGACAGTCACTTGATAGCGAGGGGGTTGCGGTCCCAAATCCGTGGTGGAGGGAAGGCCCCCGGCGCCAAGCCGCTCGGGCTCTGGGACGTCGGGCAACTCTTTGATTTCCAGTATCCGCCCTTTGACTGTTGACTCACTGAAGAAGATCGCCGACGCGCCACGCAGACTGTAGCCCTCGATCGTCAGCTCTTCCGTCACGCCCCGCGCCATGCCAAGGGGCTCAATCGATTCGATGGTCGGCGGCGTCGTGCGATTCCCCGTCGGGTGGCCGGCGACCGGGCCGGCCCAGATCAGGGTGGCGGCGGCGATCATCGCGATTACGGAAACAACGGCTACTTTTTTCATGGCGCGGACCTCGCGGCTCGTAAGACTTCCAATTGATCTCGAAAGTTATCCATGTCGTAAATGCTCAGCGAACCGTCGAAACGGCCCGCCGCGAACTGTGTCCCATCGGGTGAAAAATCGATCGACATCACCCAGTCGGATTGGCCGGCGATCGTGGCGATCTCATCCAAACTCTCGGCGTCAAAGACCTTGATCGTCTTGTCCGCCGAGGCAGTGACCAGCGTTTTCCCATCTGGAGAGAACGCTACTCGCAAAATTGCTGATTGGTGGGCAATGAGAGAATTCACCATCTCACCCCCGCCTTCCTCGAGTTCCCAAATGCGGATCGTGCGATCGTGCCCCCCGGCCACAACGCGTTTTCCCGACGGGTGGATGGCGATCGAGTTGATGCCTTCCAGCGGCTCGCTCAAGGTGTAAAGGCGCTCGCCGGTCGAAGGCGCCCAGATCTTCAGCGATCGGTCGGCCGAGCCTGAAATCAGCCACCTGCCGTCGGCTGTGAACTCCAGTGTGTAAACCGCGTCGATGTGATCTTCGAGTGTACGCAGTTCACCGCCCGATTCGACATCCCACAACTTGACGGTCTTGTCATAACTAGACGAGGCCAGCATTTTTCCATCCGGAGAAAAGGCAACCTCGTAGACCGTATCGCTGTGACCTTCCATGGCTTGAAGTTGACGCCGGCTCTCGACGTCCCAGATCGTAATCTCACCGGCTCGTCCTGGCAAGCCGCCGCCAACCGCCAGCAGTTTCCCATCCCGCGAGAAGGAAACTCCCCTCGCGACGTCGCTGAGTCCATCCAACCGCGAAATTTCTTTTCCCGTTTCCGCACTGGCGAGAATCACGCGCCGATGTTGTCCCAGGGCGATCGTCCGGCCGTCCGGATGATAATCGAGAGAAAAGATCTGGGCCTTGACGGGCGCCGTGGGCTCGATCTTTGGCAATCCCGCTGACTCGACCAAAGCAACCGTCTCGCCGAGCTTTGGTCCCGCGGCGCCGGCATCAATCCAGCGCCTGATCAGCTCGATCTCACTCCGTTTCAAAGGGTCGGCCGAGAAGGGCATCCGCGGCTCGATGTCGCCCGAGACCATTTCATAAAGACGGCTATCGGAGCTATTGCCTGAGATGAAGGCATGACCGTGAGTCCCGCCCTTGCGGAGGTCCTCGAAAGTCTCCAGCACCAGCCCCCCCATCTTGGTCTTCTGGGAGTGGCAGCCAACACAGTTTTTGGCGAACAAAGGCGCAATGTCGGCGGCGTAGGAGGGTGTCTCTTGGGCGACGCCCAAAGACGGACCCACAAACAGCAGCAGTGCGGCTAAGGCCGCCACGTCGCCGCGATTTTGGCGCCTCGTCAGCATCAAAGCTAGTGGTTGAACAAGAACTCTTTCTTCGTCAACAGAGCCCACATCAGATCTTCCAGCACTTCACGGCGCGCCGTCAGCTTCGCCTCTTCGGGGCCTGCTTCGACGCGCGCGGCCCTCATCTTTCCAAGGATGCTCTCTCGCTCCGAATCCGTCGGGTGACGGCTGAAGGCTGAAAGGAAGATATGGTCGAGAATGCGAGCGTCCGACAATCCCAGCTTGAGAAACGCACCGATATTACTCTGGTTCGAGCGCAGCTTGCCGTTGAGCGTGTCGCCGTTAATCACGTGCAGCGCTTGCGCGATGCTGGGATCCGAGGAGCGCTCGGCCGTGTCGCAAACGAGCCTCGGCGGCCGTCCGAACGATTCCAAAAACCGCGACTCGACTTGCACGTCGGGCAACTCGGTCGCGCGCATCCCCGCCGGGTAGCCCTTGAAACGCGACGGCACACCGGTGACCCGCGACATAGCGTCGAGAATGACCTCCGCCGGCAACCGCTTGACAATGTATTTCGAGTAGTATTTGTTGTCATGCTGGTTGGCCGCGTTGGGGGTCGAGGAAAGCTGATAGACGCCCGAGTTCATAATGGTTCGAATCAGGTGTTTGACGTCGTGTCCGTGTTCGACAAAATCATCCACCAGAGCGCTGAAAAGCTTTTCGTTCGAGGCCGGGTTCGTCGCGCGTAAGTCATCCTCGGGCTCGACCAGACCGCGACCAAAGAAGTTGGCCCAAACACGGCTCACGATATTCCGAGCAAAGTAACGATTACGGATCAGCCATTCCGCCATTCGCATCTTGCGGTCTTCGGGCGAATCCAGCGGCATCGGCTCGCCCTCGAGCGGAGTGGGTTCCAGAGGCCGCCCCAGCCGGGGATGATTGATGTCCCCGAAGGCTTTGGTGAAGATCACCGAATCGCCCGGCACGTCGCCACTCTTGATCCCGATACGCGTGAACAGGTTGGCGAACTGGTAGTACTGCGTCTGAGTCCACTTTTCAAGAGGATGATTGTGGCAGCGCGCGCACATCAGCGTCTGCCCCAGAAAGGCCTGCGTGGTGTTTTCCGCAAGCTCGATCGTATCTTTGTGCAGGACGAAATAATTGAGCGCGCCGTTGGCACGGCTGCTGCCGCTGGAAGCGAAAATATCACTCGCAAACTCGGTCCAGGGCTTGTTGTCCGCCACGCTATCGCGAATCCAGTTGTAGAAATCCCACAACGCCGTCCTGTTGAGCTTGTTGCTATTGGTCGAAAGCAGCAGCAGGTCGGACCACTTGTAGGCCCAATAATCGACGTACTCTTCACGCTCCAAGAGATGGCCGATGAGGCGAACCCGCTTGCCGGGTGACGTATCTCCCAGGAACTCATCGACCTCCTCGGCGCTCGGCAAAATACCAGCCGCATCAAGGTAGGCCCTGCGAATGAATTCCGAATCGCCTGTCGTCCGCGAAGGCGCGATCTTGAGCTTCCTTAGCTTCTCGACAACCAGTTCGTCGACAAAATTATTCCGCGGCAGCTGGGCGAAATCGCTCTCCGAAATGTCGTTGTCGTGAGGAACTGTCAGCCGCGAATACAGGACCCGATTGGAGTACAAAGCAGTGACCGCCACCTCCCCGCGCCCAACCATCTTGACCAAGCCCGTGTCGCTGACTTCGGCGACCGCCGCGTCCGTCGAGCTGTAGCGGACCCAGCGGGTCACGTCAGCGACTTCTCCGTTGGAATATCTCGCACGCACCACAAGCTGCTGCCGAGCGCCAGGAGCCAGCGTCGCCGCCGCCGGGTATACCTCCAGGCCGACAACGCTGGGGTCTTGTTCGGCCGGACTCGGCGCACCGCCGGCAATCCACTCGGAGAGAATCTGAAACTCGATCGAATCAACCCCGAAGCGCTTACCTCCTCCGTGCGGGATGGTCATCGTCGGCTTCAGCAGGAACAAGCTCGACGCCGGGTCGGCAAGAGAGACTCGCCGTGCTGTCGACTCGCGTGTTAACGCTTCATAATCCGCTTCTGGTGCGTAGCCCCTAAAGGACAACTTGAATCCATTCTTGCCTGCCGAGGCACCGTGACAGGGGCCTGAGTTGCAGCCTTTCTTGGTCAGTACGGGGACCACATGCTGGCGAAAGCCCCACACGAAGAGATCTTGCGTGCCACTGACAGAAACTCCGGCTTCGGCGATTTGTCCATTGGCCCTAGCGGTAATGACAGCCTTACCATCCGAAAGCGGCCGGATCAGCCCATCGGCGTTCACCGTGGCCACCGCCGGTTCGGAGGACGTCCACTCGACTTGCTGGGTCCAGTCTTCCTGAAGGCCGTCAACGGTTGCTTCAGCTAGCAATTGCTGGCGGGCCTGAGGGCCGCTGAGTTGGATGCTGGAGGGAAGGATTTCGAGTGACGCCGCCGCTGATGCTACCGAGCCGGCTGCTGCGATTGCTAGCAGCGTGGCAAGGAGTGAGAGTCTGTTCATGAACGAGGAGGTCCTCTCTAGTTGGCTGAGTTGCGGCGCCGCCGACCGCTCCCTGACGCGGACGAGCCGCAACCAAACAGGGGAGCGTGGCCGCTGCCGGATGAGGCGCGTCGAAGCGGCTAACCCCTCCCTCACGGTCGGGGCTCTGTGTCTGGCTCCCGAATTTTCTGCCAAGTTTGGCGCGAATTTCATGATGCAGGTACTCACGGTCGCAGCTCTAAATTACGACAGGAGTTCATAGACCGGCTCCACCCCGCGGTCCACGACCGGCAACGGCCGTCCGTTAGCGGAAGGCAATTCGGTCTCCAGGTCAATCCCCAATTGGTGGTATACCGTCGCCACGATCTCCGCCGGCCTGACCGGGCGATCCTTCGGGGCGCCGCCGACTTTATCGGTTGAACCGATGACCTGGCCGCCCTGAATGCCACCGCCCGCCGCCACGATCGTCCAGGCTTGCGGCCAGTGGTCGCGGCCACCGGCGGGGTTGATCTTCGGAGTCCGTCCGAATTCACCCAGCGCCAGAATCATCGTCTCTTCGAGCATGCCCCGCTTGCTGAGATCTTCCAGCAACGACGAATAGGCGTTGTCGAACATCGGACCCACCAGATCCCGGTATGCGCTGATGGGGCTGAAGGGCGGCGAACCGTGAATATCCCACGTGATTTCGTCGAACACCGTTTCGAACATGTTCACCGTCACGAAACGCACGCCGGCCTCGAGCAAGCGCCGTGCCAGCAGACAACTTTGTCCGAAACGGTTGTTGCCGTAGTCGCGCCTTAAATCTTCCGGCTCACGGTGCAACTCAAACGCCTCCCGAGCCTTCTGTGAGGTCATCAGCGTATAAGCCTGATGGAACGTCGAGTCGAGCAAGCGAGCGTCCTGCGACGTTTCAAACTTGCTGACGCTTTGGTCCACCATGGTCCGCCAATTCTTGCGCCGATCCACGCGCAAGGCCGACATATAATCGGGCGGCAACATGTCCGGCACCTTGAAGCCCGGCGTCGAAGGGTCGGCGTTGAGCACGAATGGATCGTGGCGTTTCCCCAGGTAGCCGGCGCTCTGCCCCGGCTTGAAATTCCCTCCGGTGGGGCCGATGACCTTCGGAAGCAGTACGTGCGGCGGTACATCACCCTTCGGACCCCGCAAGTAGCCCAAAACAGATCCAATATGAGGGTGCTCCATGCCGCCGAGCGACAGCCGTCCGGTTTGAAACAGTTGATGCCCCATGGCGTGGACAGCGGCCGCCTTGTGATAACAGCCGCGAACCAGGGCGTACTTGTCCGCGTGCTTCGCCATGCGCGGGAAGATCTCCGAGATCTCGATCCCGCTGACGTTGGTTTTGATCGGCTTGTGGGGCCCGCGAATCTCAGCGGGCGCATCGGGTTTCATGTCCCAGGTGTCGAGCTGGGACGGTCCGCCCACGAGCATCAACAAGATGACGTTGATGTCTTTCTTTGACTTATCAACAGCCCCTTGCGCCTTGAGTGCCAGGAAGTCGGTCAGCCCCAGACCCATCAGCCCGAGCGAGCCGGCATGAAGGAAGTCGCGGCGGCGTAATCCGTCGCAAAACTCAACCGCACGATCTGCATCAAGGCGCAGCATAGGTAAAACACTCCCAGTATGAGATTTGACTCGTCCTAATAATAATAATACAGTCAGCGATTACGGCGTTGTTGGGAAAGATGTTGGACCCGAACGCCCCCCCCGAACGGCCGAACGCGCCATCTCAGATGGCCGCGCTACGGGCTTGGGGAATTTGGTTCGGCGAACAGTGCTACAGGAGAACGCGGTCCAACGGTTTCGATTTGCTGTGGCTGGTTGAGAATCCGTTTACCGAACCCGGCTAGACCGCACATGCCTAGTGGAGGCTTCTTCATGCTTACCCCTTACCTCTTACCGCTGTGGCGCGGTCTCATCCACGTTCAATCCGGCACTGCCGGTGGCCTAGCTCACTTGTGCTCACTGCCCGAATACTTGGTCAGCGTACCGATGAGCCGTTGGCACGATACGGGCACGGGGACTTCCGCCATGAGAATCTGCCTGGGCGAAATGTCACGCCCGTAAATCTTCCTATTCGCGTCATTGTCCGGCCGCAAGGTTGCGCCCTCGACCGAGACGCCAGCGAATATCCCGCGGGAACGCGAATAGGCGAGAATCTCGGCGCGCATCTGTGCATCCGTCTGCGCTTGTGCGCTGCGGCCCACCGGCCCCGCTGCGACGGAGGCGTCGGCACCAAACGTGAACTTGCTTTGGATGAGTTTCTTTTTGCCCCGCTCGTTCATCATTAGAAACACCACATCGCTGGAGGAGCCGCCAATCTGCAGGCCGAAGCTGCCGCCCTCGACTCGCACGGTTGAGGGGCCGCTCCAGCCCTTGCCGTCCTTGCCGCGGCACGACATCACGCCGATCCCGTATTTGCCTCCGAACCCGAAGCCGGCTCGTTTGAGGCCGGGGATCACGCCTACGCAGTGCGCTTTGCTGAGGAGTTCCCGAGGAATCGATTTTTCCTTGATCTCCATAATTTCGCTGAGCACTCGCGCGGCTCGATCGACGCGCTGCGTGGCCTTGTTGTTGGCCCACAAAATTCCTGTTACAAGCAAGCATGAGATGACTATTCGTGTCTTCATTGGATCTCCTTGTCAAGCCGCGAAGGACCTTTCCCTGCAAGCCACGTGGCGAGATTCATTGCGGGGACCAAGCATCTGCTCGGGTTCCGACAACGGCTAGAGCAAAAACATTTCGTACTAGTAATGTTTTAACATATTTCGGAGTCTTTCTTTATATCACTTCGATCACGCCGGTTCGACAATGATGCTGACCGACGGCACGGGCGCCGTCACCGACTCTTACGCCGCGGGCCCGTTCGGCGAAGGCGTGCGGCATCAAGGCGACTCGGATCAGCCGTTCGTTTTCCACGGCGCGTTTGGCGTGATGTCGGAGCTGGGCACGAGCCTCTACATCATGGGACGGCGCTACTACGACGCGGCCTCAGCGCGTTTCTTGAGCCGCGATCCGGTTCAGATCCTCGATCCGCTGGGCATCAACCCGTACCAGTTCGCTTTCAACCAGCCGCTGTACTTCGCCGATCCTTCAGGCCTGAGCCCGGGTTACCTCACGGACTTCAGTACCGGCCCGGGGACGTCTCAGGTCAATCAGTTGTGGGGCGACTACCAATTCCTTGAGCGGGATCCGATCCCCGCGTTCGTTCCGCTGGTGCGCATCGAAACCGACCCTGCGCCCAATGCCGCGCCCCCGGGCGGGCTCAACGCCAGCGACGCCAACACCGGCCCCACTTTTTACGGACGCTACTTCCAGCCGGTCGGCGGCGAGGACTTCCGCGAACCTTTGGGTACGAGCTGGGGAACAGGCTACGTGAACGGGGGGGCGTTTGCCGACACGGATCTCCAGGTCTGGAGAGATGAGACGACGTCCGCACCTGGCGCGCTGGACCCATTCCGCCAAAACGGGGTGCCCGAGAACACGGGGACGGTCCCCGGGTGGGACGACGATGACTTGGAGGACGACGATGACGATGAACCGTTATTGAGCGGCGGCCGCTTCCGAGTGACCGTGGACTGGGCCGACACCGTGGAGCGTTCGAATGTCCCGATCGATCTAGGCCCCGGCCCCTTGTTCTTCAGCCCCGACAACTGGGAGCTTTTGGTCAAGGTGCTTGACGGCGCAAGCATCAACAACCGATTCTGGGTGTTCTCCGCCGCCACAACGAATGTCGAATACACCCTGAGAGTGACAGATACCGAAACCGGGCAAACCAGGAGCTACGGCAATCCCCTCGGCGATTGCAGCCCGGCGGTTACTGACATCTCCGCTTTCGCAACCTGCCCCTGAGGAGCGAACCCATGACCGCAATCCGCAATATCAGTCTTCTGCTTCTCGCCGCCGGCTGCCTCACGGCCCAGCAGACGGTCCAGTATAGCTACGACCCGGCCGGACGCCTGAACTCCGCTAACTACGGCGGAGGCAACGCCATCACTTACACCTACGATGCCGTCGGAAACCTGCTGCGGCGCGACGTGACTTCCGGCCAGGCGTTCGTCAGCGTTTCCTCGGCCAGCTTCGCGCCCGGCCAGGCGTTGGCGGCTGAGGTCATCGCCGCCGGCTTCGGTCCGGGCTTGGCCACGGGAACGGCGGGAGCCCCCGGAACGCCGCTGCCCACCGAGCTGCTGGGAACCAGCGTTGACGTCACCGACAGCCAGGGCATGACCCGTGCGGCGGCGCTGTTCTTCGTCTCCGCCGGACAGATCAACTACCTCATCCCCCAGGGAACCGCGCTCGGTACGGCGACAATCCGCGTGAACTCGGGAACCGGCGCGGTCATCGAAGGAACGATCCAGATCGACGCCGTGGCGCCCAGCGTCTACTCCGCCAACTCACAGGGCACGGGCGTGGCCGCAGCCTTCTTCCTGCGGGTGAACCCGGACAACTCGCGCACGCAAGATCTGTTGTTCGACCCCGCCACGGGCGCCTCGGTCCCGCTGGACATCAGCCTGCAAAACGGCCAGGTTTTCTTGCTGCTTTTCGGCAGCGGCTTCCGAGGGTTCCAGAACACGGTGACGGCCACGGCCGGCGGGCAGAGCGTGCCCGTTCTCGGGGCTGTTCCACAGGGTGAGTTTGTGGGTCTGGATCAAATCAACATCGGCCCGCTCCCAGCCACGCTGGCCGGAAGCGGCGAATCCGACCTCGTCCTCACGGCAGACGGCAAGACGGCCAACACCGTAACGGTCAACATTCAGTAGCCTCATGTCAATCGCCCGGCGCGGATGAATCCGCTCGAAATAACCGCTTGCTGACGCGCGCGGCTCCGGCGTTGGAGCCGCGACCGTGAGGGAGGGGTTGCCTCGAGCGGATCAATCGTCGGCAGGGGAGCCCGCCTGCTCACACGTGAGAGTGCGTAGAAAAAAGGGCACAGCCACTGATTTCGTCGGTCGGCTGTGTTGAAAACAGGGGGTTCGGCGGACGAAAATCGGATCGCAGTCCCCCATTTTCGCCCGCGAACACTTCTGCCGCGGGCTGCTAGCCTGCGCTAGAATGGTCACCCTCACGACGGACTGGCCGAGGTAAACATGAACTTCGAATTCTCTGACAAGGTCAAGGACCTCCAACAAAACCTCACGGCGTTTATGGATGAGCACATCTATCCGAACGAGAAGGCCTACTATGAGCAGGTCGCGGAGGGCGACCGCTGGACGGTTCCGCCTCTCATGGACGAGCTGAAGGCGAAGGGCCGGGCCGCGGGACTCTGGAACTTGTTCTTGCCGGACAGTGAGCATGGGGCCGGCCTGACGAACCTGGAGTACGCGCCGCTTTGCGAAATCATGGGGCGTTCGCCGATTGCTCCGGAAGCGTTCAACTGCTCGGCTCCCGACACGGGCAACATGGAAGTGCTGGCGCGCTACGGTACCGAGGAACAGAAAGAGCACTGGCTCAAACCGCTGCTGGCCGGCGAGATTCGTTCGTGCTTTTCGATGTCCGAACCCAATGTGGCTTCCTCCGACGCCACCAACATTCAATCCAGCATTGTGCGCGACGGTGATGAGTACGTGATCAACGGCCACAAGTGGTGGACGTCGGGCGCTCCCGACCCCCGCTGCAAGATCTCGATCTTCATGGGCAAGACCGACCCCAGCGCGCCGAAGCATAAACAGCAGTCGATGATTCTGGTTCCCCTCGATACCCCCGGCGTGACGATCAAGCGGCGCCTTACGGTTTATGGCTACGACCACGCTCCGCACGGCCACGCCGAGATGACTTTCGAGAATGTGCGGGTAGCGGCGTCCAACATGCTTCTGGGGGAAGGGCGCGGGTTCGAAATCGCGCAGGGCCGGCTGGGGCCGGGCAGGATTCACCACTGCATGAGGCTGATCGGCGTGGCGGAGCGGGCGCTGGAAGCGATGTGCCGGCGGGCCAAATCGAGGGTTGCATTCGGCAAGCCCATCGCCGAGCAAGGAGCGCTGCGGGCCGACATCGCCAACTCCCGCATCGAGATCGAACAGTCCCGGCTGCTGGTTCTCAAAGCCGCGCACATGATGGATACGGCGGGCAACAAGGCGGCGCGGGCGGAAATCGCCATGATCAAGGTCATCGCGCCGAATATGACCTTGCGGGTGCTGGACCGGGCGGTGCAGGCTCACGGGGGAGGCGGCGTCTGCCAGGATTTCGGGCTTGCCTCAGCTTGGGCGGACACTCGAACGCTGCGGCTGGCCGACGGCCCCGACGAAGTGCACCGCGAAACGGTCGCCAAGCTGGAGCTGAGAAAGCACGGGTAGGAGTCCGTCGCACGGGGGACTGCAACCGTAGCGAGGCGCTCCCAGGTAATGCTGGTTGTGCGGGCTTGAGCCTGGAGGCGCCAGGCTGGTGCGAGCCACAAGCCGTCAGCCGGCCCGAGTCTCTGAATTCTCCGCCCGGCGTCGCAGCCAGCCGTCTATCGAAAAGTCCCCGCCGCCGTTGCTCGACAGGAATAGAAAGACGAATGAAAACAGGGCCGCCAGTTCTCCACCATTCTGGATGGGCCAAAAGCCATCGGAGGCGTGCCCCATGAAATAGGCGCACGCGAGCAGGCCGGACAGGATAAATGCAACCGGCTGTGTCCCCAGCCCGACGATCATCGCCATCCCGCCGAAGAACTCCAGCGTCCCGGCGACTCCCGGCAGAGACATCAGCGCCACGGCGTCACGTCCCAGCAGGCCGAACAACTTTTGCAGGCCGTGCTGGAGCAAGAGAAAGCCGGAAATGACGCGCAACAGATTGAGTGATAAGTTTCGGAACTGGGTCATGGGGATACTTTGCCAAAAAAATAGACATTCTAAACGACTCGATGAGTCAAAGGCTGACCAACAATATTCGGCGTTTCAGTTGACTCAGGGCGGAGTTGCAAGCCGCATCGCCCGGTTTTCGCGTTCGTCCAAATGTGCCAGCCGCCTACACGGCAAGCGAGTAAGCCATGTAGCCAATGCCGGCGCCAATCGCCGCCCCGGCCAGCACGTCACTGAGGAAATGCATGCCCAGCATCACCCGCGATGTGGCGACGCTGGCGGCGCAGAAGAACAGACCATACATGTAGGAGGGATAGAACAGCGACAGCGGAACCGTCACGGCGAACGCTGTCATCGAGTGGCCCGAAGGAAACGAGAATTGATCCGCCGACAGATTTGGGAACCAAGTGAAGGCCTGAAAGGCGCAAGGACGCTTTCGTACGGCAACACGCTTGAGCAAACTGAACAGTCCGACCCCCGCCAGGGCCGCAAGAGTGGAAACCGCCAAAACGCGATAACGCTGCTCGCCGCCATACCACAGGACTGGAATCCCCAGAGCCGCCCAAAGCCAGCCGTCTCCGGCACGGGATGAGCTGAGCATCCAGATTCTCACCAGGCGAGGAGGCGACCAGTCACGAAGCACATCCGCAAGCTTGCGGTCGCGGCTTGCCACAAAGTTCACCAGATGATGGATCCGTGTCATGAGGAGTTCTATCTCTCAGCTAAGCACGTCCGTGGGCTGTTGCGCCACCTTTTTCCGAGACAGACTGGTTTTTGAGAGAGCCTGGCGAAAACTGCCTTCTCGCCGATGGCCTCCTTCAGTGACCATCCGCCCCCCGGAAATTATGGCCCGATCGGAATCAAGGTATTCTGACTGGAGACACCCCCGGCAATAACGGATAGCTTTCGATTCCCGGCTCGGGCGTTATCCGGAATCCGCAGATTGATCTGGAACACGGTCAGCAGTCCCGGAGCATAGAAAGACCCAAGGACCTCGACGCCGGCATCATCAATACCGACAACCGGTTGAACAACACTTGTGGCACCTGAATTATGCACAGATTCACTTTGCGAGTGTGGCTGCGTTCGTAGCGGGTTGGCGGTCGTCGTGAGGTCGCTCGGCAACTGGTCTTTTGGCTTCTCCGTCCCCGGTTTCCCTTCCCGCCCAGAATCCGCGTCGTCAAAACCTCGCTCGGAAGTGACGTGTTTCCAGTGTGTTACGGCTAGTGCATAAAATTTTATGCATAGCACATAGCCAGGCTCTCAGATCAGCGCCCTCCCGACCACCGGCAGCAAGCCGCCGTAGGGAGTCGGCTTCTTGCCGCGGAAGTTGTAAGGCGTCGAAGCCCCGATTTTATTGGGCCGCGAGGCCGTCACGGCTGGGCCTTGTTGGACGGGCCTTTGGGAGCTATGCTGTTTTCGTCTGGTAACCATGTGGGTGACCTCCTTGGGGTTGGCTGGCGAAGCTGGGATCTTTGCCAGCCGACCTTTTTACCCCATGTTTTCGGGGGTCCCCAATGGTCCCTTGCGGCTCAGCCCTCCTCAGGTCCACGCCGCAGTGCATAATTCAGGTGGCAGGAGGCGCCGGGCCGAGAACGTTCGTGCCGACCGCGGGATCCGTCAATCCCAACCCCGTCAGGAACAGCAGAACAATCTCGCCTGGGAGAGCCGGATTGGCCGGCGTCACGACCTCGAAGTTGGCGTGCAACACCGCCGCCACCCGCACGCCGCTCGCGGTGAACTCGAATATTCCGGGCTGCACCGCGAACAGCGGCACCAACCGCACAGTTGTTCGTGATCCGTTGTTTTCAATGGTCACCGCCGTCACTCCCGGCGCGGGAATCCCAAAGGGCACTTGGATGCTGATTTGCTCCTGCCCGTTCACGTTTGCTATAGAAAGAATCGGCGCGCTGACGCCGTTGACGATCACGCGCACGCCACGCAGAATCGTCGGGAAAGGAACCTGTCCGGCTTCGACGACGCCGGTGATCCCTTCCATGAGACCGACGCCGAAGATCGTGCCGAGGCTTCCCGGCACCCAGCCTTGGCGAAAACTCGCGCCGTTGACGAATCCGACTGCCGTCACACTGGGCGTTCGTCCAATCGTGTTTATGGTGAAGGTGACCGTGTCTCCGGCGCCGCTGGCCACCACGCGAATCGTCCCCAGTTGAGTACCGGCAGTCACGAACGTTTGCGCCTGGCCGACGGAGTTTGTCACGACCGTGCCGGTGACGGATACCGTTCCAGACCCTTGCGTCACGGCGAAAATCACTGGAACGCCGGGAACCGCCCGGTTCTCAGCGTCTCGTGCTTCGACGACAAGCGGCTGGAGTGCAGCTTGACCAAGCGCGACGGTCTGGTTGTTTCCGGAAATCAAGGCCAATTTGGTTGCGATCACGTTCACCGACAGGTTGAACGTTGCCGACAAGCCACCCGAAGTGGCCGTGACCGTGAACGGGCCCGGTCGATTGCCAAGTTGCACGATCACAGAGGACCGGCCCCGGCTATCGGTAGTACCAATTACGTTGGTCAATGTTGCCGCCTCGGGCGGATTGACCGACCACGAGACGGGCTGACCCGAGACGCCGTTGCCACAAACATCGCTGACCGTCACGACCAGGGCCGCCCCAGTGAGGCGCTCGCCTGGCGCTCCGGATTGATTGTCCCCGTTCGTCTTCGTCATCAATGAAGGAAGTCCTGTGCTGGCCTGGAACGTGACCGTGGCTTTGGAGACGTCGGGATCCACTCCGATACGGATATTCCCTGAGCCCCTGAAACAGCCCAATGTCACCAGGGTTTCCGCTTGTCCGCTCAGGTTGGTCACCGCCACCGGGGGATTAAACGAAACGTCTTTCGTCGAGGAAAAGAATACCGCTACCGCGGGGACCGCATTAGAGTCCGCGTCGACCGCCCTCACCCTGATCGGGTCCGGTAGCGTTTCTCCAACCATTCCTTCTATACGTGCGCCGCTCAAAAGGAAGATCCTTTCCACGTCGGCCGGGTTCGTTGGAACAACCGTGACGGAGAATGTGACCGAGCGATTCGAGGGGTCCCGCACCGTGACGGAAACCAAGACCGCCGTGGCAACCGGGCCGGTGCTGCACGGAAACGACGCCAGTCCACTGGTACTCGTAAATACGGTACGCGGGCAGAACAGTATGGGTGGGTTGGAACTGGTGACGGTGAGCTGCAGGCTAGCTTGAGGCGTTCCGTTCAAAACCGCGCTGACGACAAGGGGCGCGGGCAGTGACGCGTTTTGCGGCGCTATTTGGTCATCCCCCGACACTTTGGTCAAGCCTTCGTCGGTGGGAACGAACGGCAGAATGGTAGCGCTGAAAGGTTGATCCAGACTATCGCCTTGGTCGTCACTGACGAAGATTTGCGCCGTGGTGATACTGCTTACGCTGAGCGCGTTGCATGATATGCTGGCCAGCCCGTTGAAGTCAGTGAAGGTGCTGTTTGTACAAGACAAAACACCGGATGGCAAAGTTGAAACGTTGACCTGGACTCCGGACTGCGGCAAACCTCCGACCCGCTTCGATACGACGAGAGGCATCGCGAAACTCGTGTTTTGCAGCACGGTCTGTGCATCCCCGGAAACCTTGGTCAGACCGCTGGTCGGCGTCGAGGCGTCGGTTACCGTGGCGTTGAACGGATGCGCCAAGCTCTGCCCCAGACTATCGCTGACCGAGATCTGGACCACCGTTGTTTCCGCAACAGAGAGAGCCGTACAGTTAATCGTGCCCAGGCCCTGGGCATCGATCAGGCCGGCCACCACGCACGATGCCACCCCGCCCGGTGACGTCGTCACCGTCAGCGAAGCCCCCTCCTGGGGCACGGTGTCCATAAAATCAGTCACCACGAGCGGAGCCGAAAATGACGTATTCTCCGCCACGACCTGCCCGTCCCCCAATTTCTTCCGCAGGCCACTGGGAACCGGCACCGGCGGTACGATGACGACCGAGAAGGGCGGCGAGGGTATTCTTCCTTCGCTGTCGCTCACCACAATCGTTACGCCCGTCGGGACAGCCACGACCGCCCCGGTGCATGAAATGGTCACCTTGCCCTGGGAATCAGTCGGCACTGAGGGACTCGTACAAAAACTGACCGGTGTCGTGAGCTGGACGGTGACGAAAACCCCCGACTCCGGATTATCGTCCTCATCCAGCGCTCGGGCGACAAGAGAATAAGCAGACCCCGACTGAACCGTCTGACCATCGCCGGCAAACTTTTCGAGAGTGCCCGCTTGGGCTATGGGAGGCGCCGTCAACGCAACCGCTGTCGGTTTGGAGGCGAGGATCACCTCTTCCACCTTCTGTTCACCTGAAGTGTCAATCCTGACCAGCCGCGGCGCCGATCTTTCGGCCACAAAGACCATTCGGCCGTCCTGTGAAGCAGCTATGTCGGCGGTGCCCGAGTTGAACGGCTGACCGCTCTCAGGATCCGTAATCGGAAAGGTTGTTCCTCCAGGGTTTAAGATGCCTTGAAGAAAATCCCTCCCGGCACGCATGAAAAATCTGTTGCCCTTGGCGAGGAGCAGCTTGTCGATCGATGCGCCCCCGTTCAGGTAGGCCGAGTCCGGGAGTTTAGCATGCTCTCCGAGAATCCGGCCGCTGTCGCCCGACAGTACCTTGCTTGTTGAGCTAGATTCGGGGTCTGTTGAGTTGAATTGGGGCGCCGTTGCGAGAATCGGCTTCAAGAAACCCTCCACCTGTTCATCGATTTGATAGATCGAGCGCTGGCTGGTTATGTAGACGCCCGAGCCATCAGCCGATGAGGCAATGGTTGTTGGCAGTGACGGCATCTCCAAAGCCAAGTCTTCGAGCTGGTTCGTGTCCAGATCGAGAATGCGGACCCACCTGGACTCTGAAGAGATGATGTAGGCGCGATTCGAGCGTCTGTCAACAGCAACGCCCGTCGGCCTGGAGCTAAGCTCAACCGACGCCAGAATCGAGTCTTCTGAAGTGTCCAGAATGACGACCTGATCGCCGGACGCAATCAGCAAACGCGTGCCGTCGGGCGAGAGCGTCGCCGCGCTCTGGGTTGCGGGCACGGTCCCCTCCAGAAATACCGTTCCGCGAACCGAAAAGTCGCTGTTTAGTATGACGACGGAGTTATGGGTGACAACATAGAATTTTTCAAACGCATTGGCGGCCTGTTTGTCCGTGACGCCGAAAGCGAGAGAAGCGCGCCGTCCCACCAATGGTGTGCCGACCAGCTCGAGTGTTTCCGAATCGTAAACGCTTGCCGTGACCGTATCTCCATGAAATACAAAGACGTACGGCGCGCCATGCACTACAGGCAGCAGACTGAGAAGGAAGAGTACCGGAAGCTTTCTTACAAGGTTGATCACGTCACCACCAAAGATGTCGATCAAGGCCGGGCGGCCGCTTTGCGCACCGAACGCTCACTTTGAACAGGATTGATTCCGACCCAAGAGTGTATCTCAAGCGGGCCAACTCCGGGGCCATCGGTTTTTGCCGAGTTGTGCGCACCGCCACAGTCGCCTTTTCGCCGGACTGTTCTACTCCCACACGAAAAAAGGGACAGCCACCGATTCTCGCGCCGCACTATTGTCAGAAACAAAGTGATTCCACGAGCGAGAATCGGATGGCAGTCCCCTTTTTTCGCCCCTGCACACTTCTGCTACGAGCTGCCAGGGGCTACAGGGCGGCCAGATTTCTCAAACGGTTGACAACACCCACGACTTTGGCGGCGGCGTAATCCACCTCTTCAGCGGTGCTGAAACGCCCCAGACCGAAGCGGATGGAAGCATGCGCCAACGCCGGCTTGATCCCCAGCGCCCTCAAGACGTGGCTCGGCTCGGGAGTATCGGTCGTGCAAGCGGACCCGCTCGACACCGCCACGTCATCGAGTCCCAGCAGCAGCGATTCACCATCCACGCCCGCAAAGCTCAGATTCAGATTGTTAGCAAGACGGTGGTCAAGACCGCCGTTCACCGACACTCCGTCGAGAGCTTGCATGATCCTGTCCATGAGGCGGTCACGCAAGCCTCCAAGCCGCAGCCCCTCCTCTTCCCTTGCCTCCGCGCACAACGCGCAAGCCTTGCCGAATCCAACAATGCCGGGGACATTCAACGTTCCCGACCGCAAGCCGCGCTCGTGGCCGCCACCATCCATCTGAGCGCTGAGCCGCACGCGAGAACCGCGGCGGCGAACGTACAGGGCTCCAACTCCTTTCGGACCGTACATTTTGTGCGCGGTAAATGACATCAAGTCGATGTTGTCTTTCTCGACATCCACCGGAATCTTGCCGGCGGCCTGGGCGGCATCGACGTGAAAGGGAATCTCGTGCTCCCGAGCGATCCGTCCAATTTGGGAAATCGCCTGGAGGGTTCCAATCTCGTTGTTGGCGTACATGATCGAAACCAGAACCGTTTTGTCAGTCAGCGCTCGCCTCACCGCCTCCGGCTGCACCAGACCATCCGGCTGGACCGGCAGGTAACTGACGCGGTAGCCACGCTTCTCCAGACGCCTGCAGCAGTCCAAAACAGCTTTGTGCTCCGTGGTGCAGGTGACGATGTGATCGCCTCGCCCTTCACTTGCCTCGGCCATCCCCTTGATGGCCACGTTGTCCGACTCGGTAGCGCCGCTGGTGAAAACGATTTCCCGCGGAGAAGCACCGATCAGCTCCGCCACCTGCTGCCGCGCCACCGCGACGGCCTCTTCGGCACGCCACCCGAAGACGTGGTTACGGCTCGCCGCATTGCCAAACGTCTCGGTAAAGCAGGGCAGCATCGCTTTGACGACACGAGGGTCCACCGGTGTCGTGGCATGGTAGTCCATGTAGATCGGAAGCTTCATATAACCTGCTCGGGCGCTCGAATCATCGCAGCCGTGGTTAGCCCTGGTTAGCCCGCATTTCTCACCACCAGGCAAGTCAGCGCTGCCAGTACAGCCGTTTCCGTTCGCAGAATCAGCGATCCCAGTGAAACCGGTGTGAGCCCGGTCTCGCCCGCCGCTTCGCGCTCTTCGCCCGACCAGCCTCCTTCCGGGCCGACGACCACCAGCGCCGCTGGTTGCACATCTGTCTCGAATTGGCACTTCGCGAGCACCTGGCTCAAAGGCAGCGAATCCGTGTCGCAGAACAACCGGACCGGAGCCTGATATTTCGCAATCGCCTCGCCGAACTCCACCTGATTTTCGATCTCCGGCGGCGAAAGCCGGCGGGACTGCTGCGCGGCCTCGAAGGCAATCTTTCGCCAACGGCCGCTGCGCTTCCTAGCTCCCGCAACCAGCCGCCGGTCACTTCTTTTCGCGATGACCGGCACGATCGTGTGAACTCCCAACTCCGTCGCTTTCTCGATGGCCCACTCAAAACGAGAAAACTTGATGATCGATAGCAGCAGGACAACAGCAATTCCCTGCCCCGGCACCTCCAATTCCTGCCGGACATCGAATTCAACCAGGTTCGCCCGCGACCGTTTGACTACCGCTCGGAAAACCTGCTTCTGGTTTGAAATTTCGACCTTTTCTCCAACCGTCAGTCGCGCAACGCGGTGGAAGTTGGTGTGCCCGTTCGCCCTCTACTCGTGATACGCCACGGGCGATCGAGTCGACAAAGACCCTACGAAGGGCCATTCACGCCTCCTCTAATGCGCCGGTTCATCTGTTGCACTCGGATTCCGGTTAAAACTCCCGCCACCAGCCTCGCGGACCTGTGCCATTCCCTGTCCGCCGCCCGACCACTTCGTCTGGCCCGCTACCCCGGTCGTTAGGGCTCGTAACAAGGAAAAGTCCCTTTATCTTAACGCCGACGCGCGGACCCCTGCCGCGCTTGACACTCCCTCGGAGGGTTGCCATAATTTGGCCTTACGTTGCGGCCCAACTGAACAGCCTGAATGATCGCCCATCTACGGGGAAAGCTGGTCGATAAGCAGCCGAACCTCGTCATCATCGACGTCGGAGGGGTCGGCTACGCGGTGACGATTCCCGTATCCACCTATTCTCAGCTAGGCCAGACCGGCGCTGAGGCGTCCCTTCATATTCACACTCACGTCCGGGAAGACGCGCTGGCCCTGTTCGGGTTTGCCACGCGCGGCGAAAAAGCGATCTTTGAACAACTGATCACCGTCAGCGGGATCGGCGCCCGCCTGGCGGTTACCGTTCTTTCGGGCTTGCCGACGGACGACCTCAGCACCGCCATTCGTTCCGGTGACGTCGCCCAACTGACGCGTATTCCCGGCGTGGGCAAAAAGACTGGTGAGAGAATGGTACTCGAGTTGCGCGAGAAGCTGGGACCGGCGGTCTCCAGCGACGAGATGGCAGCCCGGCCCGGCGCGGACGACGCGACACAGCAAGAGGTCATCTCCGCACTGCTCAACCTGGGCTGCACGCGCGATGCCGCCCAGAAAGCCGTCGGCAAAGCGCTGAGGGATAAGTCCACTGAAGACGTCCTGGAATTCGAGTCTCTGTTTCGGCGTTCGCTGGATCTGATATCCCGCTGATGTCCGCTTAAATTCTCATGCCGGAAGCACGCATTGTCTCGACCGCGGCCCAGGAAGAGGACCAGCAGTTTGACCTCAGCCTGCGTCCCCAGCAGTTGAGCGAGTTTGTCGGGCAACCCAAACTCAAAGAGGTGCTCGGCATTGCGATCGAGGCCGCCAAGGGCCGCGGTGAGGCGATGGATCATGTGCTGCTCTACGGGCCGCCGGGCTTGGGGAAGACGACACTGGCAACGATCATTGCCAACGAACTCGGTGTCTCGATCGATCTGACGTCGGGACCGGTTCTGCAGAAAAAGCTCGACCTTACCGGCACTCTGACGACGCTCGTACCGCGGCAGGTTTTCTTTGTCGACGAGGTTCACCGCCTGTTCCCCGACGTCGAAGAGATGCTCTACTCGGCCCTGGAAGACTTCCGTGTCGATCTGATGGTCGGCAGCGGTCCCGGAGCGCGCACGCATTCCATTCCGCTCTCGCCCTTCACCGCAATTGGGGCGACCACCCGCGCCGGGCTGATCAGCGGGCCCTTGCGCAGCCGCTTCGGGCTCACCTTGCGGTTGAATCCCTACGACGTCGCCGAGCTGACTGAGATAGTCTTCCGCTCGGCCCGCTTGCTGGGCGTTGAAATCGACGACGGTGGCGCGGAGGAAATCGCCAAGCGGAGCCGCGGCACCCCGCGAATCGCCAACCGTTTGCTGCGGCGGGTTCGCGACTATTCGCAAGTTCGGGCCGACGGCAGGATTGCCCGGCCAGTGACTCAAACCGCTTTGGATTTGCTCGAAGTCGACCCCTTTGGCCTCGACGAGGTAGACCAGAAAGTGATGCGAACCATCCTTGGCAAATACGCCGGCGGGCCGGTGGGCCTCAACACGATCGCCGCCTCGATCGGCGAAGACGCCAATACCATTGAGGAAGTCTACGAACCGTATTTGATGCAACTGGGTTTTCTGGACCGAACCCCCCGCGGGCGCGTCGGTACGCGGCTGGCGTTTGAGTATTTCAAGATCGAGTTGCCGCAAGGCCCGCAAGCAAGCCTGCGGTTTTGATGGAGCCGTGACCGTCAGGGAGCGGTTCCAGCTCTTTGAGTAAAAACGCCCGACAGCTGCGGCCATGCCCTCACCATCACCACTGCTATAGTTTCTGAAATGATCCGAACAGAAATCACGCCCCTCCCATGAGCGCCGCACGCTACATCGCAATTGAAGGACCCTTGCGGGTCGGCAAAAGCAGCTTGGCGCAAGCTCTTGCCGACCGCATCCACGCCAAGCCCCTGTTGGACTCGGAAAGCAATCCCTTCCTCGAAAGCTTCTACCGGGGAGACAGCGGTACTGCGTTCCGGGCACAGATGTACTTCCTGATCGCCCGCTTCAACCAGTTGCGGGAAGCTGAAATCGAGCGCGCCCGCACCCCCGTGGTAGCCGATTACCTGTTTGAAAAGGACAAGCTGTTCGCCTACATCAACCTCAGCGACGACGAGGTAGCCGTTTACGACCGCTACTATCGCCAATTCAAAGAGCAGTTACCGTCGCCCGATCTGGTGGTGTACCTAAAGGCCGCGCCGGCGGTTCTGCGAGAGCGGATTGGCCGCAAAAACATTGTGTCCGAAGCTCACATCTCCGACGAATACATCCAAGAAGTCGTCCGCGCGTATGAGCATTTTTTCGCGCACTACAAGTCTTCTGACGTGCTGGTCGTCGACACCAGTAAGTCCGACTTTGTTCACCGGGAAGAAGACTTGGATGAGCTCCTGGCCGAGCTGAGCCGCCCCGTTCAAGGAACGCAATACTTCCTGCCCCTGGGATCCTAGGACTACAAGTGAGATTATGGGAGAAGGCCGGAATCGGCTCCCCGCACTCCTGATGGGATGGATCAAGCGAAGCCTGCTGCTGCTTGTGTCCTCGGCAATACTGCCGGGTCAGACCGGCGGAAGCAGCCTTTCCGCACCCACCGGCGTTAACGCGTCGGACGGAGCCTACTCCACGAAAGTCGGCCTGTCCTGGGATCACATCCGGCATGCCACAACTTACCGGGTCTTCCGGGGGACCGAAGACGACTCCGCCTCCGCTGTCAGCATTGGAACAACTCCTTCCCTGATTTTTTTCGATTCAACAGCGCTTGCCGGCCAGACCTATCACTACTGGGTGCGGGCGGAAAACTCGAACGCCACAAGCCCCCTCAGTACCCCTGATCAAGGGTTTCGCGCCAATGGCCGGACCAGCGGCTTCGATCCCGTGCCGCCGCTCGCGCCGCCCCGCGACCCAGTCGGAAACCCCACGACAGGCGCCAAGATCTACCTCGGCAAGACGCTGTTCTGGGAAGAGCAGCTTTCCTCGACACGGACCGTCGCCTGCGGAACTTGTCATCACGGGCGCAGCGGCGGCTCCGATCCGCGTTCGGCGATTGGCTCGTCAACTCATCCCGGGTTTGATGGCGTGTTTGGAACAGACGACGATATCACGGGCTCGCCAGGAGTACCGCTCAACCGCGCGGACGGCGCCTATGAATGGTCTCCGATGTTCGGTTTGCGGGAGCAGGTGACTGGGCGCAAGGCTCAGTCCGCGATTAACGCCGCTTATTCCATCAGCTCGGACGCCGGCCTGCTCTGGGACGGCAAGGCCAGCCATCAGTTCACGGACCCCCTGACCGGGGCCATAGTGATCGAAAGGGGAGCGGCGCTCGAGAGCCAAGCCCTGCTTCCCATCTTGAATACCACCGAGATGAACCACAAAGGCGCCACCTGGGCCGGCGTGGTGACCCGCCTCGCCGAGTCGCAACCGTTGGCGCTCTCGCCCTCGCTGCCGCCCGCCCTCGCCGCATGGATCGGCAGCCGCGGGTATCCTGACCTGTTCGCCGAAGCTTTCGGCACACCCGAGGTCACGCCCGTCCGTATCGCCTTCGCGATCGCCAGCTATGAACGAACGCTCTACTCGGACAGGACACCGTTCGACGCCGTCGTCTCATCCATTGGCGGGGAGACTCCGGCCGAGAAGCGGGGCCGCGAGGTGTTCTTCGAAGCCCGCTGCCACAAGTGCCACACAGGTTCGGTGACTTCAGACCAGTCTTTCCGCAACATCGGGCTTCGTCCCTCGCAGGAGGACGCGGGCCGCGCCGAGGTCACCGGCCTTGTCTCGGAATCCGGAAGATTTCGCACGCCGAGCCTTCGCAACGTCGGACTGCGCGCTCCCTATATGCACAACGGAAGCTTCGCCACTCTTGAAGAAGTGGTCGAATTTTACAACCGCGGCGGAGACTTCGACGACAACAAGGACGTCGGCTTCATCATGAGGCTCGGACTGAGCGCGGAAGAGAAATCCGATCTCGTCGTCTTCCTCAAGAATCAGTTGACGGACTCTCGAGTCGAGGCGGAATCCGGTCCGCTGTTTGACCGCCCGATGCTCTATTCCGAGTCCGCGCGCGTCCCTGAAATTGTAGGACCCGGCACGGCGGGCGCTGGAGGCGCCCTACCTCAGGTAGTTGCGATCGAACCGCCGTTCGCGGGCAACCCGAGTTTCACGGTAGGGTTGTTCGCCGCTCCGGCCGGCGCCCAAGCCGTGTTGGTGATCGATGAGGCCGACCCCGGCGCGGGTCCGGAGATTCCCGCCTCAGCCTCATTCGCCCGCGAGACCGTGACCGTTGACGCCGCCGAGGATGGTTCGGGCAACGGTTATGCCTCTGTAAGCTTGTCGATCCCGGACGACACTTCTCTGATAGGGACCACGCTCTTCGGCCGCTGGTTCGTGCTGGACGGCGCTGCCGCCGGTGGCGTGTCGGCGACCGCGGCATTTCGCATGACGGTCTTCGGAGTAAGGAGACCGGCGGTTCAGGTTCTTTCCAGCGTTTCGGCCGCCAGTCTGGCGCAGGGATTCGTAGCACCCGAGTCCATCGTCAGCGGATTCGGGGTGAACCTCGCTAACGCAACCGAGGCGGCCAACTCGCTTCCGCTGCCTACGATGCTGGCGGGAATCAGCGTGTCGGTTTCCGATAGTCAGGGTAACCGGCGCCCGGCCCCGCTGTACTTCGTCTCACCTGAGCAGATCAATTACCAGATACCACCGGGGACATCGCTAGGCGAAGGCATTGTGTCCGTCCATCGCGGCATCAATCCTTTTGCCGGTAACATCCTCGCCAGCGGGAATGTCCAGGTGGCGAATGTCGCGCCGGCGTTGTTCTCAGCTAACTCGGACGGACGCGGCACTGCCGCCGCCCTCGTCTTGCGGGTCCGATCGGACAGCTCGCGGACCTTCGAGCAAGTCGCCCGGTTTGACCCGGTGCAAGACCGCTTCGTCTCGGCGCCCATCGACCTGGGACCCGAGAGCGATCAAGTCTTCCTCATCCTGTTCGGTACTGGCATCCGGTTCCGCGGTTCCCAGGCGGTCACGGCAACGGTCGGAGGCGAGACTGCGGAGGTTCTGTTCGCGGGAGCACAGCCCGAATTCATCGGCGTCGATCAAATCAATTTGCGCCTTCCCCGGAGCCTTGCCGGTCGCGGCGACGTCGATATCGTCATCACCGTGGACGGTGAAACGGCCAACACAGTGCGGATCAATGTCTTTGTCTTTTGATCTGCCGCGTCCTATGAAACCGCCCGCTCGAACCAGCTAGCGCTTTCTTCCAACGAATTGAAGCCGCAGGCTATAATTAAAACCAGCGAGACCCAAGAACAAGCTGTTAGCGGCGCCGCCGAGAATCTGCTTCGCGAGGGTTTCAATCGGCAGCGTCAAGCGTGGAACAACCGGCTCTAGTAAACTCGATAGAGATGCACTGTCCTACAACACGCCGTGCCTTCCTGCTGGGCCCTGCAGGGTTTGCGCTTCTCCGCGCCGCGGAGCCCGGAGCGTTCCGCGCCCTCGAAGTCAACCATGTAGCCCTGCGAGTGAGCAATCTGGCGCGTTCGGAAGAGTTCTACCGCACACGCTTCGGCGCGCCGGGAATCATCTTCGAGAAGCCGGGACAGCGCTACATGCGCATGGGCAAGAACTTCGTCGCCTTGTTCCAGAAGGGCGAGCCCGCGATGGACCACTTCGCCATCTCGATCGAAGGCTACGATCCTGACGCGGCGGAAGCGAAAACGCGTTCGATGGGGCTCGAGACGCGGCGGTCGAGTTCATTCGTCTACGTTCACGATCCGGACGGCATCGAGGTGCAGATCACGCATGCCGAGCACGAGATGGCCTCGCCGTTGGTGCGCAAAGCACCTGCCTCTTCGACGTTTGCCGCGACAGGGGTGAATCACGTCGCGTTGAGCGTGAGCGATGTGGCGCGATCGCGCATGTTTTATCAGCGGCTTTTTGGCCTGCCGCTGATTTCCGAGTCGGCCAACAACTGCTTCCTCGGAATCAACCACAACTTCTTAGCATTGTTCCGTGGCCGGCCGACCGGGCTGAATCACTTTTGCCTGTCGATCGAAGACTACAATCCGGACAAAGCGGTAGCAACTCTCAAGGACCAGGGGCTGCGTCCCGAACGCCGCAGCAACCGGGTGTACTTCCCCGACCCAGACGGCCTAACGGTGCAGATAGCCGCCTCAAGCCACCAGCCCTGACCCAGCTCAGCGCCGAGCAAGCCTGATCCCTCCTGTCCCGATTCCCCCTCCGGTTGCCGCCCGGCTTACAAAGCTCACACGAGGCTGAGGTGAACTCTGCGTCCCAAGGCGGCGGCGGCTTTTTGCATGGTGTGGAGAGTGACGCTGGTGTTCTGGCGATCGAGCAAGCGGTCGAGCGCTCGTCGGCTCGTTTTCATCCTGGCCGCCATGGCCGTCTGGTCAGGTTCTCGTTCTCCATGGCGACGCGGATTTGGTCGGCGAGGATTTCCTTGATGGCCTGAGCCTCTACGTCCTCGCGAATGCCCAACTCGTCGAGGAAGTCGGAGAATGGCTGCCCGCGGTGTTTGGGTTTCATTGATCAGTGCCTGAAGTCATTCGTGTGTCGGCTGGTTGCCAGCACAGACTGCGATAGAAGACAGAGATGGTCTCCTGAGTTGCTAAGACCATTTTGCCATTTTTGCACACGGAACTTCGATCTGTTCGGTGGCCTCGGTTTGACCCGTCCCTTGCGTTCTGGGCTCTGAAATCGGGTACCCTCCTACGCCAGCAGCTTCTCGACCACATTTCCCGACACATCCGTCAACCGAAAATCGCGGCCTTGATGCTTGTACGTTAGCTTCTTGTGGTCGAAGCCCAGGGTGTGGAGCAGGGTTGCCTGCAGGTCGTGAACGTGGACCGGGTCTTCATCGACGTGGAGGCACAGGTCGTCGGTCTTGCCGTGGACGTAGCCTCCGCGCATGCCGCCGCCCGCCATCCACATGCTGAAGGCGTGGGGATTATGGTCGCGTCCGGCGTTGGCGGCTTCTTCGGGCTTGCGGATCTCGACCATCGGAGTACGCCCGAATTCCCCGCCCCAAACCACCAGCGTCTCATCGAGCAAACCGCGCTGCTTGAGGTCCTTGATGAGTGCGGCCGTGGGCTGGTCGACCTCTTCGAGGCGCTTCGGCATTTTTCGTTTGAGGTAGGTGTGGTCGTCCCAACTGGCGTCCATCATCAGCACGAAACGCACGCCGCGTTCAACCATGCGCCGGGCGAGCAAACAGTTCGTCGCGAACTGACGGCGGTGCTCGTTGCCGGAGTCGAGCCCGTACATTGCCAGAGTGGCTTCGGATTCATTTGAGAAGTCCATCAAGTCCGGGCCCTCGGTCTGCATCCGGAAGGCCAGTTCGTAGGAGGCGATGCGCGAGGCGATTTCGCGGTCACCGGTCGTCTCGTAGCGCTCGGCATTGAGGTCGCGCACGACGTCAAGAGTGGCTTTCTGCGATTCGCGGTTCACGCCCGCCGGGTTGGACAGATAAAGAATCGGGTCGCCCTGATTGCGGAAGACCGTGCCTTGATAGTGCGACGGCAGGAAACCGTTCGAGAAGTTGGTGGCGCCGCCGCTAGTTCCCTTCCCCGAAGAAAGGACAACAAATCCTGGGAGGTTTTGTGATTCACTGCCGAGGCCGTAGAGCACCCAAGCTCCCATGGTTGGGCGTCCGAATTGGATGCTGCCGGTAAACAGAAGTAACTGCCCCGGGTGATGGTTGAACGCGCCGGTGTGCATCGAGCGCACCAGCGTGATGTCGTCGGCGACCGAGCCCAGATGCGGGCAAAGCTCGGACAGCTCCATCCCCGACTGCCCGTAGCGACGGAATTTGAAGGCGCTGGCCATGACCTTTGCCGTGGGCTTGATGAAGGCCAGCTTGAGATTCTTGGTCATCGACGGCGGCAGGGTCTCGCCATCGTATTTCTCAAGCGCCGGCTTGGGATCGAATAGCTCGTACTGGCTGGGTCCGCCTTCCATGAACATGTAGATGATGCTCTTGGCTTTGGGAGCGAAGTGGGGCCGGCGGGGGGCGAGCGGGTTTTCGGCCGCCAGCGTGCCCGCAGCGGCGGTGAGTCCGTCGGCGGCCAGCAGGTCGGCCAGAGCGACGGCTCCGATGCCGTTGGCGCAATTGCCTAGGAAATCGCGGCGTGATTGGATTTGTTTGTATTGTTGCCAGTTCATGATGTTCGACTCGCTCGATCTTGATCGCCTGGGCGCTGCTTGCCGGCCTCGGATGGTGGGCCGGAGGCCCAAAACGGCACGCCGGAGGCATGCGCCACGTCATTCTCTGGTAATAAATTCGTCCAGGTTCATCAAGGCCCGGCTCACGCTGACCCAGGCGGCTGCCTCCTCGGGCGCTACTTGGGGTGCGTGGAAGGACGCCGCCTCCGCCCGCGCTGCTTCGTCTGCCGAGAAGATTCTCCTTTGCTGCTCGAAGTAAGTCGCGAGGCGATCGGCTTCACGGCTGCTTGGCTTTCGGCTCAGGCACAGGCGGTAGGCATGCGCCAGCCGATCGCGGAATTCGTCACCCGGCGCCTCGGCCAGCACGCGGGCCGCCAGTCTTTGCGCCGCCTCGAAGAAGACGGGGTCGTTGAGCAGATTCAGCGCTTGCAAAGCCGTGTTCGACCGCGTGCGCCGCGGAGCCGTCGTCAGCGTGTTGGGTGCGTCAAAGTTCATCAGCATCGGATAGGGCGTCGTTCGCTGAAAGTGAACATAGATTCCGCGGCGGTAGCGCTCAGGCCCCGTGCTCACAACCCAGTTTTTCTTAGAGTAACCCAGCTCGGCTACGCCCGCGGGTTGGGGAGGAAACACGCTCTTCCCCCCTATTTTGGGATAGAGCAATCCACTGACTTGGAGCGCGTTATCGCGAACCAGCTCGGCGGGCAGGCGCAGGCGGTTCTGCCGTGCCAGCAGTTTGTTGGCGGGATCTTTTTCCCCGGCATCGGAGCGGGCGCGCGACGACTGGCGATAAGTAGCCGAGGTCACGATTAGGCGGTGCATTTCCTTTTGGCTCCAGCCCCGGGCCACGAATTCCGATGCCAGCCAGTCAAGCAAAGCCGGATGAGTGGGAAGCTCGCCTTGGGTTCCAAAGTCTTCCGCGGTGCGCACGATCCCGCGGCCGAAAAACTCTTGCCACATGCGGTTGACGGTGACGCGAGGCGTGAGCGGGTTCTTCTCGCTCGCCAGCCATTCAGCCAAGCGCAACCGCGGATGCTTGTCGCCCGGATCCAGCGGCGGCAGCACTCCAGGAGTCATCGGCTGGACTTCGATTCCCGGCGCCTGATAGTCGCCGCGAAGCGCGACATGAGTCGGGACGGGCTCGGACCGCTCGATCATCGTGTAGGCGCGCGTCCGGGCGGGCAGCGACTTCTCGAGTTCTTGAAGTTCGCCGCGAGCCTTTTCAATTCGCTTCTTGATTTCCTCGTTCTTCGTGTAATCAGGGCCGATGCGCCGCAGAAACCAATCGGTGATCTTGTCGCGCTCCAACTGCGTGAGTTCCCCAGGGTCGGCGCGAATCGTCCAATCAGCGCGGTCGTTTCCGGCGCGCCACTCAGTCACCGAATGATCCCAGTCCGTGTTGAGGCCCGGACGGTCCATCGCCGAGATGATGTTTTTGTGCCAGCGGGCCTGCAGTTCCGGAATGCCGGCTTCTTCGAGTATCTTTCGCCACTTGGCGTAGTATCCCGGCAGCACCCGCAGGAGCGGACCCCGCTCGCCGGGCAGGGGCGCCTCGATGTCACGTTCGACCGTGTTGTGGAAGAACGCGTACATCTGATAGAACTCCTGCTGCGTGAGCGGGTCGTACTTGTGGTCGTGGCACTGCGCGCAGCCCACGGTCACTCCGAGCCAGACCGTGCTGAGCGTGTTGATGCGATCAACGGTTTCCTCGAAGCGCTTTTCTCCGGCTTTGACTCCGGCCTCGCGGTTTTTCGTGCCATTGCGGAGCAGCCCGGTGGCCACGCGCTGCTCGACCGTTGCGTTCGGCAGGAGGTCGCCGGCAATCTGCTCGATCGTAAACTGATCGAACGGCATGTTGCGGTTGAGGGCATCAATCACCCAATGACGCCAGCGCCAGGCGTGCGGCCGGATCAAATCTTTCTCGTAGCCGTCGCTATCGGCGTAGCGGGCCGCGTCGAGCCAGTGCAAGGCCCATTTTTCCCCGTAGTGCTGTGATTGCAGCAAACGGTCGACAACCTTCTCGTAGGCGCGGCCGCTGGGGCTGTTGACAAAGGCCTCGACCTCGGCGGGGCTGGGTGGCAGGCCGATCAGGTCAAAGTAGACCCGCCGGATGAGAGTCGTCGTCTCTGCTTCGGGCGACGGCTTGAGGCCCTTCGCATTCAGTTTCGCTAGGACAAAATGATCGACGGCATTCCTTGCCCAAGAAGCGTCACTGACTTTTGGCAGCGGCGGGCGACCGACGGGCTGGAAGGACCAATGTTTTTCCTTCCCCGGGAGCGTGGCCGACGCGGGCTTGGAGAACTCCTCCCAAGCGGCTCCTTCGTCGATCCATTGCCGCAGCAGCTCGATTTCGGCCGCTGGCACCGGCGAATCGCCGGGCGGCATTCTGAAGCCTTCTTTGCCGCTGGTCACCCGCTCTATCAGCCTGCTCGCACCGCTGTTGCCCGGCAGGATCACCGCGCCCGAATATCCGCCCTTGAGCGCGGCGCCCTTTTGGTCAAGCCGCAAACCGTTCATCTGCTGGGAAGGGCCGTGGCAGGCGTAACAGCGTTTGTGAAAGATAGGCTCGATGCCGGACGCGAAATCCACCGCGGCCGGTGCGGCCGGCATGCTAGCCAATGCCGCAAAAGCGAGTACGATAGGACTGCACCAGCGCATTAAGTCTATTTTAGAAGGAAGATCCCGGTCGCGACGAGCAACGTTGCTGCTGAAAGAGGTGTTCTCATGGCAAGTTCCAGTTATGTTGGCCGATTTGGTCTGGCAGTCTGTGTCCTCCTTGTCGCGGGAGCGGGCCTGCTTCTAGTCCGAAGTTCCAGGGGCCGATTTCGGCGTAAGAGTAACCAACGAAAGGGAGTTAGGGCCGGTTTGGGGTGGTCTCGAAGTGCTTTTTGTAGCCACTAACTAGTGACTTTCTTCTGGACTTGTTGCTCTAAAGTTGCTATAATGTCTTTATTCCATCTAGATCAGGTGCTGTTCATGTAGCCACCACTACTCGCCGCTACAAAAACAAAATCTATACCTCCCCATGGGTCATCGTTCCGCAGCGCCCCTTCTTGAGCGGCAAGCCCGGCTGGGTCCGATCCAAGGCCTGAATCTGACTCTTCTCGTCCAGGCACAACACGATCGCCTGTTGGGGCGGATTCAAATACAGCCCGACCACGTCGGTCAGTTTTTCCAGGAACTTGGGATCGCGCGACAGCTTAAAGCTCTTCACCCGATGGGGCTTGAGATGGTGGGCTTGCCAGATGTTGTGGATGGTGGACTTGCTGACCCCCTGGCTCTTGGCCATCGTGCGGCAACTCCAATGCGTCATCCCTTTGGGCTTGGTCTGCAGGGTGGCATCCACAATGGCGGCGATCTTGTCGAGGTCATAGCGGGGCTTGCGCCCGCGACCGGGGGCGATCTCCCACAGACCGTCGAGTCGCTGTTGGGTAAAGCGCTGGCGCCACAGAATGACGGTCTTGCGGTTGACGGACAACTGCTTGGCAATGGCGACATCGGAGAGACCCTGGCTCGAAGCCAGCACGATGCGGCAGCGCAGGGCTACCTGCTGAGGCGTGCCATGGGCGGCGATCCATTGCTGAATCTGCTGCTGCTCTGAGGGCGAAAGTTCGCGGGGAGAAGCCATACCCCAGCATACGATAAACCGGTCTGTTTGTCCAGTTATTTGTTGGACACTACACTAGCGGATATGGAAGATGCCGAAATCGCCCGCGAGCGTCTAAGAAACCCAGCCCGGCGCTGGCCTCTCAAAGACCTCGAGCAGGAGCGTGACCTGGAAAGTTGAGTGGGACGACCGGGCTCGCCGGGAACCGCGCGCGCTCGACGGCAGCGTCCAGGAGAAAATCCTGCGCTACCTCCGTGAACGGATTGCCAGCAGCGAAGATCCTCGCCGGTTCGGCCGCTCTCTCACGGGCGACAAAGCTGGGCTCTGGCGTTACCGGGTCGGCGCCTATCGGCTAATCAGCGACATCAATGACGGCGACGATGTTGTTCTCGTGCTTCGCGTCGTGCACCGCGGGAGAGTCTACAGGCAGGGGGATTCGTCAGGCAGCCGGGTTCTGTGTCTGCGCAACCATGACGCGGCGCTGGAAATCGGCCAGCATCGATTCGTCAAGCCGCACGTGGGTGGGGCGTTTGACTAGCGTCGTCATCTGGTCGATCTTGTCTTGCAGTTTGAGCAGCGCGTAGAAAAGGTTCTCGGGCCGCGGCGGGCATCCCAGCACGTAGACATCGACCGGGACAATCATATCGACCCCTTGCAGCACGGCGTAGGTGTTGAAGGGGCCGCCGACACTCGAGCAGGCGCCCATCGAGATACACCATTTCGGCTCCGGCATCTGGTCCCAAATGCGCTTGAGGACCGGCGCCATCTTCAGCGTGACCGTCCCCGCCACAATCATCAGATCGGACTGCCGCGGGCTGGGCCGAAACACCTCGGCCCCAAAGCGCGCGATGTCAAAACGCGACGTCGATGAGGCGATCATCTCGATCGCGCAACAAGCCAGCCCAAAGGTCAGGGGCCAAATGGCCGACTTCCGCGCCCAGTTGAAAACGTAGTCCACCGAAGTCGTCAGGAAGTTGCGCTCGAACTGATTCTGCAGGTAGGGCATAAGTGTGCTCGAACCACTATTATAGCCACTGTTTGGAGCAGTGGTTACCGGCTCCGTTAGTACCTGTTTTCGTTGCTGATTGTGGCAGAAAATTTCAGACGACCCGACAGAGGCGTGGACGGCAGTCCACGCTTAGCCCGATGAAAACGGGCTGCGCCCCTGGGCGCCTACGGAAGACGATCTCCCTCAGCGGCCGAAGACGAGTCGTTGAGGTAGCCGTAAAAGTTGAGATCCTCCCCCAGCATTCGCTTCGTGGCCCACATGATTTGTCCTGTGTGCCCGCCAAAATGTTCGACGACATGGTAGACGGCGTTCAAGATCGTGAGGTTGTAGACCTGGATCTTCCGCTTGCCGAGCAGCTCATCTGGAGTCAGGTTGGCCAGAATTTCATTCGCTTCCTCGACAGTTTCACGAAGCCGTCTGGCGAGTTCCCCGCATGGACAGGTTCTCGCCACGAGAATTCCGCGTCACGGTCGCGATTGTCCGGAGCTCCGGCTACCCCGCTGATGATCCATTGCCGCACGTTGCCGCACAGGTGCAGGACCAGATTGCCGACGGAGTTTTCAATTTCGTGCTCACGGGACCAAATCTGTTCCAGCGTCAGTTTTTCCAAACAATACTCAATGCGGAGCAGCCGCTGGTTCAACTCGTGCCGCGAGACGCGGATGAACTCGGCGGTGATGGCTTGGGTGGACATGGGGAATGGGTTCGATGAGCGGAGCGGGTTTTTCCGGCGCCAAGCTGGCTCACGATCCGGCTGGCGGCTGGTCGGTTGCTAGTGTAGTGTTCCACTCAGATCGCAACATATCGTGAGTCGCTTCCTTGCCTGCTCGCGGTGCAAGAAAGACCGTGCGGTCCAGATGCTCACGGCGATGCGGACCATTTGAGCCGCGTTCACGCGGCTTGGTGTTCCTAGCCCGACTTTCGCAAAATCGGGCCTCCTTGGCTCATGCGGCAGGCCTCACGCTTGGGCCGGACACATCCCGAGTCCTAGATGAAAGAAGTGTCGGCATCCAGCGCGCCAGCTCGAAGATCTTGACCGCCTGGCGTTGCTCGGCGCTCAAATCCGGCGCCAGCATCACCGTGGCACGGCGACCACGCTCCTGGCTGCGCACGCGCACCAAAGTGGCTTTCACCTCCGCCAGTGTCTTCATCATGCCCCGTGCCGACTTGCGTGTAGCGAGCGCCAAGCAAACCAGGCTGACCAGCGTCAGGCCGATCACGGTGGCGAACGTGTGCAAACGCAACGAACTGTCGGCCCACCTAGGCGGCCATTTCCATTCTATTTAATCGACCAGCAGGCTCGGGGAAGGATACAGACCTAAACGGCGGGCCGGGCCTCCAACAACTAGCGGGGCAGGTCAACCAAGCTGGGGAAGGCCGTGTTGTCGGGAGCATTCGGCCTGCAACGGGTCACAGTTCGAACAGTACGTCCAGGGTCGGGTTCGGCTCGCCGTTCTTGATCATTGACGGGATGATATTGTCGCGGTACCACTGGAGTGCCTCCCCTCTGTCCAAACGCCCATTGGGAAGCACGGGCGAACCCATCTGGAGCAATTGGGACACCCGCGCTTTGGAGATCCCGAGTTCACGGGCAAAAGCGGCTTTGGTGATAAGGTCGAGCTTTCGCATTCCGTCATTGTAGCAGATGGTTAACCTAATGGTTAAGTCGAATCTGAACACAAAAATGTGATTCTGTCGGGGAGTACCCAAGGTCCCTCGCCACAAGAAGAACACCTACGCGTCGGAAACCTGCGTGACCGACGGCGTTCAGGTCTGGGCGCACGTCGGTGACCTCGGCACATACTGCCTCGACATGGCCGGGAAGCTGATCTGGTCGAAGGATTGGCCCGCCGTTGAAACCACTTACGGATACGGCACGGCCTCTTCGCCCGCGCTGCATCAAGGCAGGCTCTATATCACCTGAATTATGCACTGCGGGGTGCACCTGAGGAGGGCTGAGCTGCGAGGGACCATTGGGCGACCCCCGAAAACATGGGGTAATAAGGTAGGCTGGCAAAGATTTCAGCTTCGCCAGCCAACCCCAAGGAGGTCACCCAAATGGTTACCAAGCGAAAACAGCATAGCTCCAAAAACCCCGCCAAACAAGGCCGCGGCGCGACGGCTCCGCAGCCCAATAAAATCGGGGCTTCCACGCCCTATCACTTCCGCGGCAAGAATCTGACTCCCTACGGCGGCCTGCTGCCGGTCGCCACCCTGCTCGAAAAACTCGGCTTCCAAGAGCTGCTGGAACAAACCCTCAGCGTCAAACGAATCACCCGTGTGATGAGCCTCTACCAGTTTGTGCTGGCCCTCGTGCTGGGCCTCTATGTCGGCTTTGCGCGGCTCAACCAACTCCGCTTCATCGCGCGCGACCCCATCCTGACCGGCATCTTGCAAGTGACGCGGCTGCCGCCGCAATCCACGCTGTGGCGCTTTCTGGCCTCGCTGCATCTCAACGTGGCGCGGCAGATCCTGTCGATGCAGCGCCAACTGCGCGAACGAGCCTGGGCGGCGGCCAACGTGCGGTTGACCACGGTGACGCTGGACACCGACACCACCGTGCACACCCTCTACGGCCAGCAGATGGGCGGGCGCAAGAGCTACAACCCCAAGAACAAGGGCAAGCGCAGCTACCAGCCGATACTGACCTTCCTGGCCGAGACGCGCGAATACCTGATGGGCGGGTTGCACAATGGCGACCGGCCCACGGGCAAAGAGATCGCGGCGCACCTCGAAAGTGCTTTCCAGGCTTTGCCGGCCAGTGTGAAGCGGATCTTGGCGCGGGCCGATTCCGGCTTTTATTGCTGGGAAGCGGTGGCAGCCTACGAACAAGCGCATTGTCAGTTCGTCATCGTGGCGCGCAAGACCAGGCGACTGGTCGAGCAGTTGCAGCAAGCGGAATGGAAGCCCTCGCCCCACAGCGACGCTGCGGCGGAGTGCGAATTCCTCTGCCAGCCGCAAGGCTGGGGCAGGGCCTGCCGCTTTGTCGCGCTGCGTTATGAAAAGGAGCCGGAAACCGAGGAGGTCGAGCAATATCAGTTGTTTGCAACCAGCGCTTACACCTACCGCGTGTTTGTGACCAACCTGGCCGAGCCGATCGCGGCGGTGGTGTGGTTTTACAATCAGCGGGCCGGGGCGGAAAACCTGATCAAGGAGGCCAACAACGATGCCGGGCTGGCGGCCCATCCTTCGCGCCGCTTTGACATGAACCGCAATCACTTTCAGTTGGTCATGCTGGCCTACAACCTCAACTGCTGGCTGCTGCTGTTCCAGCGCGAAGCCGACGCCACCCCGGAGAAGCTGCGGCACACCACCCTGGCGACGGCGCGGCTGCGCTTTCTGTTCGTGGCGGCCAAGATCTGGCGGCACGCCGGCAGAACGGGCATCAGCTACAGCGATCAGTACCAGGAGCAGGGCCTGTTCGAGCGGCTGATGCGGCGGCTGCGGGCGATGGCGCCGCCGGGATCGAGCTGCGCGCCGGTGGTGGAGGGTGCGCTGCGTTGAGGGGCGCTGCGCATAGAATTTTATGCACGGGCCGCAAGCTACTGGGAACATGCCGTTTGCGAGCCCGCTTTTGCCCGCCCGGAATTGGGAGGCGGCTCAAACCGGGAAGGAAACAGCAGAAAAGACGACTTGCTAAATCACTGAGTTGACACGACTGCCGCTACCGCCACAACTCCATCGGCGATGGCTACGCCGAACCTGTGCATAATTCAGGTATCACCAACGACAATCAAGAGCAGTCTTACACGATTGCGCTGGACAAGAGCAACGGGAAAGAAATCTGGCGTACCCATCGTGAGGAGCCGACCACCTGGTCGACGCCGTTCGTCTGGGAGTCGGGGAACCGTACTGAGATCATCACGGCGGGCCGCGAGAAAGTCCGCTCCTACGACCTTGACGGCAGGCTGTTGTGGGAAATCAGCGGCATGTCCTCTCTGTCGATCCCGACCCCGTTCGCAGTGGACGGCCTGCTCTACGTCACATCGGGCTTCGTGGGTAGCGAGGAACGCCCGATCTACGCCATCCGCCCGGGCGCGTCGGGCGACATCAGTCTCGCCGAAGGTGAAACCTCCAACGAATTCATCGCGTGGAGCGTGTCGCACGGCGGACCGTATCATCCGACGCCGCTGGTCTACCACGGGCGCTATTACACGCTGCATGACCGCGCCTTTATGACCTGCCATGGCGCCAAGACCGGCGAAGTGATATACGGCAAGCAACGTGTCTCCCGTGACGGCGCGAATTTCACTGCTTCGCCGTGGGCCTATAACGGAAAGCTGTTCTGTCTGGATGAGGGCGGCACCACTTTTGTGGTCGAGGCGGGCCCCGACTTCAAGGTATTGGGCGAGAATCGCCTCGAAGAAATGTGCATGGCGACGTCGGCCATTGCCGCCGTCGGGCAATTCCAGATCCAGCAGCTGCACCGTCGTCAGCGCCCCCAGCGCCTCCTCGGCGGACAAGTCCATGCCCGCTTGTTGCAGTTTCCGCTGGACCGCGTGCTTGAGTAACAGCGCCAGCGCCGCCACGAAAATGTGCGCCTCCAGGCGCCGCGGCGTCTGATGATAGATCGGCCGCATCTCAATCACATCTTTGAGATCGCGCAAAGCCCGCTCGACTGCCATCAACTCCTGGTAGCGGCTGACCGCCTCCACGGGCGTCAGGTTTTGCTCCTCGCTCTGGATCAAATACTTGCCCTGCAGCGCTTGCTCGCGCGGCAGCTTCTGCGGATCTTCGAAATAGCGGAAGCGCCCCGCTTCGTATGCCCGCCCAAAGTAGCGCTGCCCTTCGCACTCGCGGACGGCGGCTGCGGCGGCGCTCTTCGTCGCCGCGCCAGGCCGGCAGCCAGCGCGCCAGCCCGGTCGCAGACGAATTCTTGCTGCAGCCAGCGCGCCAGCCCGTGCTCACTGCTGGGCTCGGCGAGCCGCTTAGCCACCAGCACGAGCACGCGGTCGGCCAGCCGCGCCTGGCCCCGCGGCGGGCGGCCTTCGAGCTGGTCCAGGATGGTTTCCAACCCCAGCTGCCGCCACAGCTGGCGCAGGGCCAGCAGGCGCCCCCAGGGCGGCGCTTGTTGGGCGGCCAAGGTGTCGGAGGCGACATAGCGGCGCTGCGGGTCGAGCAGCCGCAGCAGGGCGTCGAGCTGGGCGGTCAGCCGGTCTTTGCGTCCCAGGCTGACGATGACCTTCTGGCGGGTGCAGCCCTGCTGGTCGCGGCAGGACTCGGCGAGTTGGATGTACTCGTCGAGTTTGCCCGAGGGGCGGCGGAGGGAGGTGAGGCGGGGGGACAGGGGTTATGGAGTGACAACACGATTATAGCGCAAATACAAGCATCAATCTAGCGAATTATGAAATAAAATCGAACTATCCGTGACAACACAACATGGGGATTTCCCGCCCCCGCCCTAAGGAATTCAATAACTTAGCTCCCCACTGCCTCCGAAATGTGGCGAACATGGGCTAGTGCAGTCCCTGTTTTTTTCACACCCCGTGGGGGATTCGTGCCAAGTCCGTCACGAGTCATTGAGAAAGACCCCTGCTCTACAGGAGATTCCGTATGAAGATTGTCAGTCTCGCGCTCGCACTCCGCCGAATAGCGGGCGCCGATTGCGCTTACTCTACTTTGTTGCCGCCCAAGTACACTGCGTGAATCGTCCGGCTGTTGCGAATGTTCTCCAAGGGATCCTTGTTGAGTACGACGAGATCGGCGGCCTTGCCCTTCTCGAGCGTGCCGAATTCCTTGCCGACCCCAAGCGCCTCGGCGGCGTTTTTCGAGAAGGACTGAATAATCTGCATCGGAGTCAGGCCCGCCATCGACATCAGCTCCATCTCGGCGTGTTCGAAGTAGCCGATGAAGCGTCCGGGAGGGCCGGTGTCGGTGCCGAAGCCTATCCGCACACCGGCGTCGGAGAGCTTCTTTAAGTTGGTCATGGCCATGCTCAAGTCTCTTTTGTAGGTCTCGCGTTGCGGGTCTTTCTTCTGGGCTTCGCTGAGTTGAGTTCGCACTTCGTGGATGACTTCGGGCGTCGTGCCTTGCGTGAAGAAGGGATCGTTGAGCCACACCGGCCGGTCGGCGTAAACGAAAGTCGACTGTTCGCGGGTTAGCGTCGCCACGGCGGTGACGTTATTCATCTTGAGCAGGGAGATCATTTCATCATCGACCAAATGGTCACGGATACTGTGCGCCATTACGTCGAGTCCCGCCTTGACGAGTCCCTTCGCGTCTTCCAGCTCGTACAAGTGAGCGAAAGTCTTGAGACCCCGCTTGTGAGCCTGGCTGATGATGGCGCCATAGAGCGCCGGCGAAAGTTTGTCGAACGTGTCGTGGTGATCGTCGACCCACATTTTGATAACGTCGGCCTTGCGTTTGGCCAGCCGGTTGACCCAGGCCTTGGCCTGCGCCGGGGTGGCTACCTCTTGCGCGACGCCCTTCACTCCGGGCGCGTGCGTGGGGTAACCGCCCAACGTTGTAAAGCCCTGCAAGGCGGTAAAAACCCGCGCGCCGTCCAGCCTTCCCCGGCGTTGCTCATCGCGGATCTTGACGATCAGGTCGTCGTCGGTGCCCATGCTGGTCGTCGTGGTCACGCCGTAGCTGGCGTAGAGCCTTAATTGGGCCTCGGCGTTTTCGCGCGTGTAGTTTTTCATGTCCTGCGAAAGGCCCTTGACCATTCCCACGTGGCCGTGTAAGTTGATGATGCCCGGCATGATCGTCTTGCCGCTCAAATCAACGACTTGGGCGGATTCGGGCGCTTTGACGCTTGACGACGGGCCAATATCCCGGATTTTGCCATTGGCGATTACGATTGTGGCATCGGGAATCGGAGCGCCGCCGGTGCCGTCAATGACGGTTGCATGTTGAAGGACGGTGACCTGCGCTGAAAGGGTGAGGGCGGCTGACAAGAAGGCAATTTGGAATTTGCGCATGAAACACCTCGCTGGGACATTAGTCCCGAGAACATTCAAAGTAGCACAGCCGCCACTCAGGACATCGCCGCGATCCTGGACTGGTACCGCACTCAGAGCTAGCTGGCTGAAGGGGCAGTAGCCCGTCTCACCGCGAAGTGCCAGATCCACCAGATGAGGATGAGCTGCAGTGGCACGCGGATCCACAGATAAACGGGACCCCAAAGGTGGCCACCCATCCCCACCCGGTTCACCGCCGCGTAAACATTAACAGGCAACAAGAGCAGCAACATCGCGGCGAGTCCCCACCCTACCAGCCGTCGAAACCGGGGGATCACAAGCGCGACCGTGGCGGCAAGCTCGACAACACCGGTGATGTAGACAAGCGCAACTGCCGCTGGAATCCAGGGCGGCAGCATCTCGGCCAGGGGCTCGGTCCGGAGGAAGTGCCCGATGCCTGTAAAACAGAAGACCAGTGACACCCCCAGACAGCCCGTGTTGAAGCGGTGAAATACGGGCGCCCGCTCAGCCGTCCGAGCGCCGTGAAGATAGCGTAGGGCCCAACGAGCAGAGCCAGCATGATGGCGGGCGTTGTCACGGTCCAATGAAGCCGATGGGTCGAGATCGACCACCAGCCCCGCCATTGTATCGCTCTTGCAAGAGGAGGAAGCCCGCTGAAACGGGCTGTGCCGGGTTGCGAGGCGCCGGCCACCGGCCGTAAAACGGCCGGCCTAGGAGTCTGTCCGAGTATCAGCTTGACATTAGTTCAGGTGGGGCGGAAAATTCGGGTGCTGAGGTCAGCGAAGAGTCGACGCGGCAGGCTCGAAAGTCGCGGGGCAGCAAAAGCCGGCTGCAGGGACCGCAAAAAGCTATTCTGAGAACGCAAATAGGCCCCGCAGTCGCCCCTTTTCTGGTGGCTATCCATAACTATCCATAACAGAGGGTGTGCATCTTCAAAATATTGTGCGTCAGGCACACCAGGGCCCATTCACCCTGCACTTTCTTCAACCCGCGTAAGAGAAATTGGCGAATCCCGCGGGCCTGTTTGATCTGTCCGAATAGGGGCTCCACGATCCCTTTGCGCTGGGCGTAAAGCTTCGCCCCGGCCTTGGTGCGTAGCTTGCGCTGCATCCGCTCGACGCGGGTCGCTGCTCGCGGTATCCGCCCGCGCGGGGCCGGCCCTGCCCGCCTTCCGCGCTTCTGTCTGTTGGTGGCAATGTAGGCGTCGATCTTTTGCGCGGGCTTCTCGGGCGCTTCCAAAGATTCCAGGTTCTTCTCCGCACAGTAGCCGCTGTCGGCCAGCACTTCCTCGGGCCGCTGTCCCGACTGCTGCTCGACCGCTTGCAGCAGCGGCGTCAGTTGCTCTTTATCATCGTTCGCCGCTTGCGTCAGCGTCTGCCCGACAATCAGTTGACAACTGCTCTCCACCGCTGCCGGCGCATTGTAGGCTTGCAGAAACCCGTCGCTGCCTTTCATGATGCGCGATTCCGGATCGCTGAAATTATATTGGTCTTTGTCGCGGGGCTGGGCCTCACGCGCTTGCTCCGCCGGCTTGCCTGCGGCGGCCCGCGGGCTACGGTCCCGGAGCTGATCATCACGCCGACCACGCAGAACTACGCCTAGCGACAGCGGGCCTCTTCGATGATCGGGTCGGGTACCGGGCATTGCGCCCCGGCACCCTCCCACACCACCGGACGTACGGTTTTCCGTATCCGGCGGTTGGACCCAGCGGCTTAACTGCTGGCCGCGAGATCCGACGGCATCCAGAATCCGTAACGCTGCAAATTGCGGTTCGACAGGGCCGTGTGCATCATCGCCCGCGCCGCGACAAACCAAGCGCCGCGACGCGCCGCTACATAGCGCAGCATCCACTCGGGCGCGCCCAAGCGCCGCCATGCGCGGCCTCGACCCCGCACACCGTGCCAGCGCAACCAGAAGCACTTCCGTATGTGCCGCCGCATCCAGCCCTCCAGCCAAAAGATCGCGCGCCGGTCCTCGGCCAGCCGGTCATAACCCCACCAGCCGGCGATATACCGCCGCCACTCGTCGCGTAACTGCCGGCTCGTCACACTGCGGCAACTGCGCCAGATCTCTCGCACCTTCTGCTTGAGCCGCTCGACACTTTGCGGCGCCGCTTCTCGCTGCCCCCGGCGGTGGATGCGAAACCCCAGGAACTTCCGTTCCCAAGGCCGCCCCGCCCCGCGCTTCGCCTCGTTCACTGGCAGTCGCAGATGTTTCCCGATCCAGTTCTGAATCCCCGTGCGCACTCCGCCCCGGCCGAAATCCGTAGCCCGGCTCGCTGCACAACGGCTCAAAAATCGGCGTCAAAACTTGCAGCAAAGCTGGCTGCTGCAGCCGCTCGATCACCGCCGGGATGCCCAACAGCCGTTTACCTCCGTGCGGCTTGGGTATTGCGACCCGCCGCAGCGGGCTCGGCGTCCAGCGCCCCGCCAGAAGTTTCGCCCGGATCTTCTCGCCGTGGCGTGCCAAGTGGGATGCGAGTTGGCCGGTGGTCATGGCGTCGATGCCCGCCGCGCCGTGGTTGCGTTTCACCGCCGCCAGCGCACGCCGCAGGTTCTCTTGGGCCGCCACTTGTTCCATCAGATCATCGTGCATTGCTTTCTGTCGAGAGTCTCGCGGCTCGCGCTCTGGTTCCCGCCGGCCTTGGCTCGCCGCGGCTCCACCGCTATTGCCTCCGCCTGCTCCCCGTCGCGTTCCTCCAGCGGGGAAGGAGCTCTCGGCCCGGGACTCCGGGAAACCTCTTGCCCGCTCTGCCAGTCGCTGCTCTAGCTTTGCTCCTTGGTCCTTCAGCCCTGCGCTGCAGCGGCGTTACCCGCCTTCTTCGCTACTATGGCCTCTGCTGACTTCTCCCCCGCTCTCACGCAGGAGCTCTCCCCAGCTAAGGCGCTGATTCTGTCCCTTCATTCCGCCCGGCTCTGCCTCGCAGGTCTCGTATGGATTGCGGGCTTCGCGGTGGCCAGCACGCTTACCGCCCGTAGGCGGCCTCTCTGCCGGTTCGTGTTCCTGCGGTCAAAGGTTTGTTTCCCGCTTCCTGCGGCTTGGCCGCGCGACTTGCGCCCCGCGCCTTCCGCTCTGCGGTTCCCTGCGGTTAGCTCCAGCGGTCCCGGCAGGATCGTTTCATCCTGCTAGAATCAGCCCCTGCTGGGCACACTGGCGCACGGCTCCAGACGTGCCGTGTCGCCATTCCTGGCGACATGTCTTAGCTGGCATGGCCGCCGGCCGGAGTTGCCGCCAATCCGCCAGCCGCGGCGAGCGACAACAAATACCTCAAATCCGCAAGAAAACCTGTCGCTTTGCTAGGGAACCTGACACGGTCCCGCCGCCGGCTGCAACCCGAGTCACTGAAAACAAAAACATTATCGGTTGACACCATGACGAGGCGTCGAAAATGGCCCAGATCCTGCTATTCTCTGCCATTTCCTGGCATTTTGTAAAGAAAATTTATACCTCGACCGGCAACCTCTTTTGTTTCCATCACTTCGCCAGGCTGTGGCCACTGACATCTCGGCGTGCCGGTTTGCCAAGCATACAGATTGGTTTCAAAAAGTGAGCAAGAGTGATATCGTCGTATCAGGAACCGTGCCGTGAGTGACGGCTCGCGTTCCAACCGAGGAGACCAGAGATCATGAAACTGCGCATCTGTGTTTTAACCGTTGCCATCGCCGCTGGACTCAGCGCTGCGCACAAAGCCGTCGAGCGCGTGGGTAGGGCGGCGGAAGTACTGAACGAAGTCATGGGAACGCCTGACAAGGCCGTTCCCTCGGAGCTATTGTCCAAAGCTCACTGCGTCGCGATCATCCCCGGCGTGAAGAAATTTGGCCTGGGCCTCGGTGGAAAGTACGGCAAGGGCGTCATCACCTGCCGCGGCCCCGGCGGCAACGGCTGGACAGGACCATCGACGATCCGTATCGAAGGCGGCAGCATCGGATTCCAGATCGGCGGCAGCTCGACCGATGTGGTCCTGCTGGTGATGAACAAGAAGGGCAAGGATAAGCTGCTCTCGAGCAAAGTCACGCTCGGCGCCGATGCGGCTGTCGCCGCCGGGCCAGTGGGCCGCTCCGCCCAAGCCCAGACCGATGTGCAGATGCGCGCCGAGATCCTGTCCTACTCCAGATCGCGCGGCGTTTTCGCCGGCGTGTCTTTGGAAGGCGCGACCTTGCGGCCCGACAACAAGGACAACAAAGCGATCTACGGAAAAGAAGTGACGCCCAAGGACATTTTAGCGGGCAAGGTCGCGGCCCCCGCTTCTACAAATGTGCTTTCCGCCGCCTTAATGAAGTACTCGGCGAAGGAGCACTAAGTGCAAATAAGTTTTTGCTGCCGCAACTTGCGATTCAAAACACGAGCCATTAGTCGCTCTCCCTCCAAGGTCCGCCTTACCGGCTCAAGCCAAGTCGGCCCTCGACCCACTGGTTTTATGTACCCGAGCTGGTCACTCTCGACCGTTGCGTTTTTGGATGAAGTTTACGCGCGTGATCCAGAAGTGCCCGAAGATTTCTTGCCTAACTCCAATACCGTTCACTTAGAGCCTTCGAGCCCAGAGCCGTTGAGCCGCGAAGCGGCGCAGGATCGTAGCCCAGGGTGGAGCGAAGCGGAACCCTGGGTGGGAAACCCACAACGCCAAGCCCCGGATGGATGGGGCGTAGGAGCAAACCGACCCGTGCGTCTCCGCGGAGAGCGATGTGCGGAGGGCGTTCAACGATGCCCGAAACAAGACCATACGCCGCCCAACAAGACCGTCCGCGGAACTGCTAACTGAACAGTATTGTGCCTAACTCGGTAGCTGAGGGCAACCAGGCGACGTCAATGTTCGTATCTTTTGGAAACCGAGTACACAAGAGCTACGGTGTCCACATTTTATTCCATGTTGGCCGTCGTGCTGCTATCGACAGTCACACTGGTTTAACGGGACATGTTATCTCTCCCATCGCGGCGGATGTGCTTTTCAGTTCTCTAGGTCTAGCCAAAGACATTTAAAATTTCGTTCGCGGGCCTGGAGCTTACAGTATTTCAGGGGTGTGCGGCCTGTCGGCATGAGCCACGTTCACGTGGCTTGGTCTCCTTTAGGCCGGCCCTTTTAGGGCCGGTTCACAGGCCTCTTCTGACCTCGTTCCTCAGCCCGTTTCAACGGGCTTTCGTGCCACTCTGGCCTTCACCCGCATTGAACCGCATTCTTGCCCGCTGTGTGCCATTCTTGGCGAGCTCGGCGCCACTATGAGCCATTTCTCCCCCCTTGCGGGGAGCGCTTTTGCACGCCCCTCTTTCTGCAAACAAAATCCTCAGAATCGCGCAACTAGAATCTAGAGGTTGAATAGATATCGCTTCGATGCGGCGGCACTAAGACTGGCTCTTCGGCGTGGCCGTCGCCGGCAGGGCATTCCACTTTGGCAATAGAATCAACGCGGCCGTTAGGGCCATCGTGCCTAATAGAGAAAAGACACCGCCCCAACCCCACCGCTGCGCAAAGAAACCAGGAATCGTTCCCCCCAGGATCGCGCCGACCGAGCCAGCGCCATTGACGAACCCGGCCGCCGTCCCCGCCCCCTGCTTGGCGCCAAAATCGACCGCAGCGGGTCCATTCAGAATCGTGTCAGGTACGAAAACGAGCAGCCCGATCAAGAGGTACGACCCGGCCAACACAACACGCGTCGCCGGCAAGTCGTCCATCACCAGTAAGAATGCTCCCAGAAGCGCCAGTGTGATAACGCATACCGGCATGCGTCTGGAACTGAAGAGCCGGTCCGATGCGACTCCCGCCGACAAGGCCCCGGCGATTCCAGCCAACTCGAACAGCGCGCTTAGTGCACCCGACTCGGCCATGCCGCTGCCGAGTTTTTCCTGGATATACTTCGGCCCCCAAAACAGGATTGCGTATCGAGTCGGCTTGGTCAAAAAATAGGCCAGACACATGACCAACACCGTGCGATTGGCGAGGAGTTGCTTGATGAGTTCCCAAGAGCCGGGCGGGGCATTCACCTCCACCGATTCGGTATCAACCAAAACGGCCGCCTCCTCGCCGTGATAGGTCTCGATTGGCGTGATAGGTAGCCCCACATCTTCCGGACTATTCCGCTGGAAAAGGACAAACAGAAACCAAATCACCAATACGGCGGCGGCAGGAACGAAAAAGGCATATCGCCAGCCCATCAGATCGCCGCAATAACCGGCGAACACCGAGGCCACCATGCCACCCACTGCATAGTTGGTGCTCCACAACCCGATGACCGTACCGCGTTCACGTTGGGAAAAGAAGTTGCCGACGTTCTTCACCAACGGCGCCCAACCAGTCGATTGGCAGAGGCCTTGAAGACCGAAAAGGATTCCCAGTAAGACCGTGATTGAGGAAGCCCCCATGGCAGCGGCAGCTAGCGCCGAACCAAACATGCCCACCAGCACGACTTTGCGAGTACCCGCTCGGTCGCCAAGTATCCCCGCCGCGAATTGGCCAATCGCGTAGGTCACCAAATAGGCCCCGTCGATCCAGGCCATGTCGCTACGACTGATGTCGATGGCCGGATCTTGCTCCATGCCGATCTTGGCCACCGAAAAAGTCTTGCGAGTCAGGTAATATCCAAAGTAGGTCAGCCAGGTGATGCCGAAGACTTGCCAGCGCCAGCGTTCGTAGCGTGGATTGTCGCCGATGAGTTTGAAAGGAGGCTTGGCCATTTTAGGATTCATTTCCGAAATGCCACGTTCGCGGCAGACTGCGCGTGTATGTGCGGGCGATTTGGATTTAGTGATGTTGAGCGGCCATTCGCAAAGTCTAGCCGCTGATCACTAGAAACGATCCGCAACGATGTTTAGCGCAATGCTGTGTTCGAGGTACGCTTTCGCTGCCGCGAGCACAAGCGCAAAACCGCTCGCCGATTCGAGTGCTTGACGCACGATTTCATCGCCGTCACCAGTGAAGCCTTTGTTGATGACACTGAGATAAGTTGTGTCATCTGATCGCGGCGTAAAAATCCATTCCACGGTTGTAGGGTTCTCAGTGTCCCATTCGATGAGGATTCGCTTGTTTGCGCCGACTGGTGCAAACTTTTCTTCGATCGCCTGCACTCGACCTGGCTGCACTTCGGTGGAAGCGTTGGCTATGCGGGATTGGAGAACAAAGGATACCGCCATGAAGTCACCACAATTCCCAGTGCCATTGAACTTCGATCGCCTGCACTCGAACTTCGGTGGAAGCGTTGCACAATTCCCAGTGCCATTGAACTGTCTTATCGCATTCCAGCCGACCAGTGCTTTTGTCAAACCAGAAATTCGTGATGACATCAGGATCAACGAAAGCCTCAAACACCTCTGCGACAGGCTTACGAATTAGCAATTCCGCTTTTGCGATCGGCTGGTTTTTCACTTCCATAATCTCACCATGTATCAACTTTAAGGCCTCACCGCCACGCGAAGATCCTGTCCTTCACCCGCGCGATCAAACGCAGCTTCGGCGTCCGATAAGGAATACTCGTCATGCACCAAATCCGCGAACGGGAACCGGCCGCCGTGTTCCACCAGAAATGCGACTGCCTCACCTAAGTCTTCCGGCCGATAGTTGTGATTTCCCACGATCGTCAAACACCGGCGCACCACGGATTCCGGGTCCAGGGCGATAGGCGGAGTGGGAAACGTACTTCCGATCAGCACATATCGGCCACCGATCCGTGGCAATTTGACGCCCGTTGCGACGGCGCTGGGGGCTCCCGATAATTCCACCGCCAAGTCCACTCCATGTCCTGCAGTCAAGTCTCGCACACGGTCGATCAATTCTTGCTCGTTCTCGGAAACGAGTAACGTGCGCGTGCCTCCGAACTTGCTGGCCCGCTCGAGACGATCTGCATTGACGTCACAGATGATCACTTCTTGAGCCCCGCCGCACCGCGCCATGGCGGCGGCCGTCAACCCGAGCATCCCGGCGCCTTGAATCAAGACCGTCTTCCCTTCGCAACCTCCCCCGACGCGCATCGCAGCCGCAACGGTTGCCGTAGCGCAGTTGGCTGGGCAGGCGACTGTGTCGGGCAAGGAATCCGGCACGCGAAAAATGGCGGTGCCAGCGGCCAGGTGACAGTAATCGGCCAATCCGCCGCTGAGCGGATGCTCCGGAACAATCTTCTCGTGGCCATACTTGAACAGGTGCTCGCATTTCTGCGGGACGTCGTTGTCGCAGAAAAAGCAATCGCCGCAGCTGGCCGCAATTGACCAGGTGATTCGATCCCCAACCTGGAGACGCTGGCCCGAATAATAGCAAACGGTTTGGTCAGCATCGAGGCGCTCGACCACCCCTATGATTTCATGTCCCAGTACCGTCGGCACGGGCGTGGAGCGGTGCCCCAGGAACGTGTGCACGTCGCTTCCGCAAAGCGTCGCACAGGTAACGCGGACCAGCACCTCACCGGGTCCCACTGTAGGTAGTTCGTAATGCTCCAGCGTCAACGGCTGGCCCGCCTCGTGAAACACGGCAACTAACGACGTAGTGGCCATAAGCTATGCCCAGCTACCAACCCATATTCACATTCTTGATTTGCGTGTAACTAAGCAGCTCTTCAAAACACTCTTCCTGCCCAATGCCACTTTGCTTCCAGCCACCGTACGGCGCCCCCAAATAGCGGCCATTGGTGTTGATCCAAATATACCCTGCTTCCACGCGCTGGGCCGTTTCCATGGCCTGCGCCAGGTCTTTGGTAACGATCGCTGCAGTCAGCCCATAGATCAATTCATTCGCATGGGCGATCATCTCTTCGTAATCGTCCCACGTAAACACGGACATGACGGGACCGAAAATCTCCTCGCGGGCGATCCGCATATGTGGCTGGACACCGTCGAACACCGTGGGCGACACAAAGAACCCTCGTTCGTACATCTCGCCTTCCGGTTTGCCGCCACCGGTCAGCAATTGCGCGCCTTCTTCCTTGCCGGAGGCGATGTAGCCCATGACGCGATCGAATTGCTCCTGGGAGACAATCGGCCCGACCTCATAGTCTTCCAGCCAAGGAAAACCGACCGGGAGTTTCTCAGCCTCCGCGACCAAATGCGCGACAACTTCATCGTGGATCGACTGGTGCACAAATACGCGTGAGGTCGAGCTGCACGATTGGCCTTGGCGGTTCATGTTCATTCCCTTGATCGCCAACCTGGCCGCCCGCTGGGGATCCGCGTCGGGAAAGATGATGATCGGATTCTTGCCGCCCAGCTCCAGCGAGACTTTCTTGAGACCTTCCGCGGCCTCCTTGGCAATCATTCGCCCCGTTTCAACCGAACCGATGAAGGCGATGCGATGTACGTCCGGATGACGGACCAATGCCGAACCGGCGACGGCGTCACCAGTCAGCACATTCACCACGCCAGCTGGAAAGATGCCCTCACAGAGTTCGCCGAATCGCAATCCCGACAACGGCGCTTGTTCGGGTTGTTTGACGACGACGCAATTACCAGCGGCCAAAGGGGCGGCCACCTTATCCGCGCAAAAACGAAACGGATGATTGAACGGATTGATCTTGGCCACGACGCCAAACGGCTGACGCATCGTAAAGTTTAAATGCCGCGGTCCGTTGATCAGCGTTTCACCTTTGACCTCGCGCATCATGGCGGCGAAATACCGAAGCGAATCGGCCGAGATCTTCATATCCGCACGCATGCCCGCGACCGCATTCCCGGAATCGTAGGCGTCCAACAGGGCCAGTTCTTCCGTATGCTCGATGATTCGATCGGCCAACTGTTCCAGGCATTGGGCCCGCCCGGCAGGCGGTACGTTCCGCCATTGCGCAAATGCTTCTTTGGCCACGGCCACGGCGCGGTTGACGTCTTCTTCATTGGCCAGCGGCACTTCGCCGAGCACGTCGCCGGTGGATGGATTTCGCGATGTCAGAGTCTGCCCTGATGCGCTGGGAGACCACTGGCCGCCGATGTAGAGGCCTTTGGGGGTGAAGTTGATTGAGGAGTGGGACATGGGAGGTAACGTTCGTGGCGGCTGCCAACCTGATTCACCCGCGGCACAAGGCCCGCGGGGGTCGAAGTAAGACAATCAAACTACGTCTGCGGAGGCGACTCTCTCACCGCCGTGTCCCATTACAAACAAAATCAAATACATCAAAATTCCGTGGGTCTCCAGCCGCCTTGGCCATGTACTCGTCGGTCAATGGTTCGGAGATCACCATGGGTACCATCTCTTCATAACGTCCGCCATGGGAACGCAAACCGCCTTTGATGAGCGACATGTCGTGATACTCGGGAATGCGGCCGATCACCACATCGCGGGCCGACATGACAATCAAGTCGCCGATCCGATCGCCGGGCAACTCGAGCTTCTTGACGGCCGCGGGGCGATCGTACACCTCGGTGATCCCGTCGAGCTGAAACACCCACTCGGCGATCGCCGCCGTTTGCGATGCGTCTTGCAGATAAACCATCACCTCGGAGCCCAGAGAACCGTGATGGACCACATAGGGATCGGTGATCGGACAGATGACTGCGTTGCCTTTGCCGAACTCTTTGTCCAGTAGCGACTCGAGGTAGATCACGTTAGGTTCGCCATCTTCCTTGTTCTTGGCGTTCATGCCGTGGTCCGCGGTAATTCCCACGATGGCGCCCGACTCGAGCATGCGGCCGATTTCCGTGTCGATGCCCTGGTAAAAATCCAGGGATTCAGGCGTGTGCGGTGCAAACTTGTGCTGCATATAGTCGGTCAACGACAGGTAAAGAAAATCCGCCATACCGCGCTCAATCAGTTTGGCGCCAGCGGCCAAGACAAACAGACTGGCCTCGGCGCTATAGATTTCAGGCGTGGGAAGCCCCACCAGCTGTTCCACGCCACTGATTCCATGCGTGCCGGCTTCGGCCTTGCTGGCGAATTCCGAGGAAAACGCAATCCCTTCCAGCTCGTGGGATAAAATGTCCAGCAGCTTGTTCTTGGCCGTTACCATCGCCACCTTGCGTCCCGCTTTGGCCGCCGCGGCCAGAATGGTTCCACATCGCAGGTACTTCGAGGAATTCATCATCACCTCTTCACCCGTCTCCGGCTCGATGAAGAAGTTGCCCCCAAAACCCGTCACCGCCGGTGGCATACCGGTCGTGATCGAGGCGTTGTTAACGTTGGTAAACGACGGTAGCGCGCCGCGGACCATGCCGCGATACCCCCCGGGAATCACACGCGCCAAGTTAGGCATCCGTCCGAGCGCGAGGGAGGTACTGAGATATTCGTCGCCGCAGCCATCGACACAGATAACCACGATCGGTCGTGCGGGTGGGGAGTAAGATCGGCCATTCACGGAAAACGTCGCCGCTGAGTAGTTCGAACTGTTAGCAGTGTTGCTCATCAATAATCTAAGATGGCCCCGATCGGATCGATCAACAGAACTCCCTGCGTTGCCAGAGCCGGTTCCAGGGCAGGACGTCGCGGGGCCGGGACCAGCTCGTCGAGCCAAGGCAATTCCGGATATTCGTGCGCAAGCCACACCGCGGGCCAGCTTACACTTTACTCCTTCAGCCGGTTCAGCGTGTAGGCCGCAAGGCGGGTGACAAGCGGCTCCCCATCGGCTGAGCGGATTCCGCTGGGCCTCAATTCATAGACACGGCCCGGAACCAGCGTCTCGAGCGCGAGCGTCGCCCGCAGACCGTCTTCCGACAGCGTGACGCCGGTCACCTTGGCCGGGGTGACGTCCGTTTTCGGCGACCCGTAGTTGGCGTGATAGAGGTAATAATAGTGCGTCATCGAATAGTTCGAGGTTTGCCGGGCCGTCTCACGATCGAGGGGCTTGGTGAACGTCAGCTCGAAGCCTTTCTTGGTGAGGCGCATGTGCAGAATGTCCATGGGGACCTTGCCGCTCCATGTGATCTTCTGCAAGCCCTCGGTGGAGCCGCCCCACACTCTTGAAGTTTGCGCGGTGTACAAGCTGCCGTCGATTGTGGAAAACGCCAGACGGTTGTTGGCCATTCGCAAGCCATTGCCTTCGATGAAGATGAAACAGGCGCCCTGATACACCCCGCCAACCTTTTCGAGATCCGCGCGAAGAATGCGGCGGTAGGTCCACTCCGCCACGAAGAGCTGGCCGCTATAAGGCCCGAACTTGCCGCCACTCGTATCGAACAGCGGCTGAGCGACCGAGCCGCTCATGTCGTTCTGCGGAAACTGGATCGCGGGCATCTTGCGGCGTTCGGCGAGCACGGCGATCGGGGCTTCCACGGGATCTTGGGCGAAGGTTTCATCCCAATTGAGCGACCCGGGGTGTCCGTGAAAAGCGCCGGGAGTGATGTGGTGCAACGGAGAGGTGCCCACCCAGCCGCCCTGGTTGTCGGTCGCGAATAGATCTCCTTGTGCGCTGCGGACTAGGCCGTTGGGTTGGCGAAAGCCGCACGACATGCGGCTGACGCTGCCGCCGGGGCTAATCTTCACGGAACAGCCGCGATAGGGAACCGGAGAGTAGTGTCCCACGCGATTGACGAAACCTTCTTTGGGATTTTCGGCCTTGCGTCCCTTACGAGTGAACTCGCCGCGCACCGGGAAACGCGGGTTGGCCCCGCCCGAGGCGAGGCTGAGGGTGACATAGAAATTGCCGGCCTCATCCCGCACAGGCCCGGCGATCAGCTCATGGTAGTTGCCGGAAAGCCCCCAGCCGTCCGCGATCGTTTCATAGACGTCGGCCAGCCCGTCGCCGTCGCTGTCGGCCACGCGCGTCAACTCGGGTACTTGCGCCACAAAGAATTCGCCCGGCTTTCCGGGCAGGATTCCAAGCGGGGTGTGCAGCCCCGAAGCAAACCTGCGCCAGCGTCCCGAGCCGGTGTCGAGGGAGTAGATGTAGCCGCGGCGAAAAGTCGCGTAGAGCCTGCCGTCGGGACCAAAGGTGATTGCACTGATCTCAGGCGCAATGCCGCGCGGCGCGCGGACAGTCTCGACTGAGTAAGAATCGGCGGGCACCTGCGCATGAGCGTCCGCGGCAATTGCCAAGAATAATAACAGAGCCCCGAACGCAAGTGAGGGGTCAAATCGCCAACCACAACGCAACGCGCCCATCAATTCGTCCCCAGTTTGATGATCGTCACATCGAAACGAACGTCCCTTCCCGGTGGAATTTCAAGCTTCCCCTCGATCGCTTGCCCCAGCGTCGAGATCACCTCGACCCCGTCCGGATCTCCCACCAGGAACCACGCCGGCTGCTCAACCCGAGCGATCGTGAACTGGCGAACGATGCCGCGGTTTCCGTCCGCCGCCACGACCCTTTCGTAAACATCGACCCCGTCAACTTGATAGTGGAACCGGGGACGTCCGTCGATCATGCGATGCCCGCGATAGCGCCGCTGAGGGATGCGGTCCAGCGAGCCGATTCGTATGGGAAACTCCGTCGTCCGGTAGAAAATATCGCCCAGCAAGTCGACGGTTCGGGTGAGGTTGGTAGTCCTGTCCCGCTTCTCGAAAAGCGTCCCGGTCAAGTCGACAAAACCGCCCAGCCAGGCATACCGCAAACGAACCGCGTCGGCATCGAAGCAGTAGGAAACGTCGTCCGGCAACCCGACGGCGATCGCGGCGGGCGTCGCCTCCGGCATATAGAATCGGACCACAACCGCCTTGGACCCGGGCACGGGGCGGGCCTCGGCGTCCGTTGGGGCGTCTTCGGCTCGGAACCCATCGGGCAGGGGCATGCGAGCGCCCATCGAGAATGCCGCCCAGAGCGTTTCGATGGTCTGATCTGCTTCCTCCAGTGGCGTGGAGCTGAAATAGTTTGGCATCGAGGTGCCCGAGAGGATTCGTGCCGGATCCCGCATCCAGCGGCGGAACCAGTCGAACCGCAGCCGCTCAGCGGTCTGGCTCAAGTGCGGACCGTCTTCCCCTAGCGGCGCTCTGTCCTCGAAACCGTGACAGCCAATGCAGCTCATGCCTTGCTTGGCCGAGTTCGTTCCCAGCAGCCCGACGCCGCTGGATTCCTGGGCAGCTGGCACAGCCGGGCCCGCCTCGTCATCATTCGGGTCAGCACCCGACACTTTCGCCATCCCAGCGCCGAACTCAGCGGCGTAACTCGGGTCGTAGTGGGGCATTCGCAGATCACCCTCGGTGCGGGCCCTTTTCCGTTTCGTCATCACGTCGCTGATCCAAGCCCGGCGCAGCTTCGCTCCGGCGCCGGCCAGCGAGGGAGCCTTCTCGGCCAAAGGAGCGGTGGGGCCGCCATGATCCGTTTCGTGACACGCTACACAACGAAGCTGTTGCGCGCGGCGGCGAAAATCGTGAATCGGGGCTGGACTGCGGTCGGGATTCTTGCGATAAGCCCCCAGAAACGCCTTGAGCGCCGAGCGGTCATCCTCGCTCAGATGGTAGACGGGAACCCCGCCGGGCTTGCCGGCCAGGCAGCTGCGCTCCGGCGAAAGCTCTTCGAGCCGGGGAGCGGCATGTTTGTTCCCGAGCATGCCCGCGCCTTCCCGCCGTTCCTTCAGTGCATGGCACGAAAGACATCCCACAGACTGCACCAGCCTTCGCCCGCGAGACGCATCGCCCGGTTTCCAGGGTTGCTCGAAGGCCTCGTTTCTCGATCGCGTGAGCAGGGCGGCCAAGTTGTAAGCTTCCTCGTCGCTCAGCATCATCGACGGCATTCGCCCGCCCGGGTCGAACCGCAGCGGGTCCTTCAGGTAAGCCTTCAGAGATTCCAGGGACATCTTCGAGCCCATGCCGTCGAGCGACAACCCCGGCTGTTCGTGGCAGGCGGCGCAGCCAATCGTACTGTAGGTTTCACGCCCGAAGTAGGGGCCTCGCTCGTTCGACATGCGTTTATGCTCGAAGTCGCCGCCTCCGCCGAGCGAGAGCAGATAGCTGGTCACATCGCGGCGTTGCTGTTCGCCGAGCTGCCGCGGCATCACCGAGCCCGGCCGAAACGCCTGGGGATCTCCGAGCCAATGGTAAAGCCAGCGGGGACTCACCCGGCTTCCAATCGAAGTCAAATCCGGACCTTGGCGGCCGCGCAATGAAGCGGAATCGGTTCGATGGCAGTTCACGCAGCCGAACTCTTCGGCGAGCAGCCGCCCCTTCCCGGCAAGCTTGTCCCGCAGGCTAGGCCCGCTGGTCGGCGCATGGCTGAAGCGCGACGGCGGAATCGGTTCCATTGGGAAATGGCCGGCTTTCCAGCGAAGCCGCAAGCGGGCCTCCCCCGGCTCGCGGCGATACCGTATGGTGACCGGGTGGCGGCCCGTCTCCAGCTCCACGCCGGCGCCGGGGACCAGATTGCCGCCGACGCGGATCTCCGCCCCGCCACCGTCGAACAGATAGCGCCCAGATCGCAAGATGGAGAGGAAACCCTTCCACTCCGCCTTGAAACTCTGCGACAAAGAAGCATGCAGAGACTCACCGGCGTCCAGGTAGAAGTTCGGCGCCAGCGTGACAAGGCTCACCGAATGCCTGTCATCGTGGATCGTCGCAACAAGCCCGGGGAGGGGGCTTTCGCCCTGATTCACCTGCAACGACGGCTCCCCGCTAGCGGATGAGGTCCCCGCCTGGGCGAGGGCTTTCGGTGCGCCGGAGAGACCCAGCAGGACCAAAAAGGCGACAAGTCCCCCATGGCGCCACGCCCGGGCGGCAACTGGCTGGCTGACCAACATCCGAACGCCATTGTATCGTCTCTCCCGCGCCGGGCCGAATGATGACGCCGGCCAGCCGACCTCGCCAGTCTGCGAAGCGCAATGCGGGACCTACCGGTCCAGTCTGCCGCGCAACGGAATCTGCTAAGATGCTTCCCGCCTCGCGAAATCATCGCAAACCTCCTTCAGGTGGCTACGATGGACCGAATAACTCTGGAGTCCCGGCTATGAAACGACGATGGTTGGTGATCACACCGTTGCTCTGCCTGACTGCGTGCAGCATTCCGAGCGATCAGCCTGTACAGAAGAAAGCTCCGAAACGTCCCGTGGTGCAGGTCTTCGATGAATCACGCCGATTCACCTCCGAAAACCGTGTCAGCATCGACTTTGTCAAAGACAACCTTCTAGGAAAGGACTACCTGCCGGGCGGCAACCTCGCGGAGTACAAGCAAGGGAACAAGACGTACCAGCAGTTCCTAACGCGAGTTGACACGGCCGAGAAGGCGGCGTTTCTTCTCGTGGATTTCAGGGACGATCTTACGGACGCGAAGTACATTGCGTACATGGGCGGCTATTTCGGCCACGATGGCGATCAGCCGGTGCTGGTGTTCCAGAAAGGAAGGTCGCTGGCCGGCGTGATCGGCCTGCCTGAAAAGGAAGCCGACATGGCGGCCCGCGTGTTTGCGGCAGCGCTGGATTAGCCCGGATTAGCCCGCAAAGATCCGGACGATGCTGGAAGACTCGTTATGCGGGTTCTGCGCCGTACAATTTGGGCTCGCAGCGCTCGACTCGGCCCCTCGACAGGCGAAGCCCAAGCCGGCCGTTCAACACAGCCACCAGCTCTTCTCCGATGAGGTCGATGACTCCGTCGCTGAGGAGCTTGGATTGCCGCAGTTCATCCACGCTTCGAAAGCCTTTCCGGTCACGAAGAAGGCGTGCCATGGTATCGGCATCGATGAGAAAGCGCGGCGCAACCTTTTGCTCTTGAGCGACAAGCGCAAGGAAGCATTTGAGCACGCTCAGCGCCGGCCCCTCGTCCATCGCCTTGCGGAGGCGTTTCGGAGGCTGAACGAGTTCCTCTTTTGGAGTTCGCCGGCCCTCGGAGATGGCGTTCATCATCTCGCCCGCAACACGTCCGTCGCCTTTGATGCGCAAGCCGCGGAAGTGCGACAGCTCTTCCAGTTTTGAGGGGCCCGCAAGCGCCAGTTTGACCAGCACTCGGTCGTCGGTCAGCCATTTTCGCGGAATATTCGATCTGCAAGCGTGGCGCTCTCTCCAGCGGGTCAGCGAACGCAGGACCGCATACTGTTGGGGATTGAGTCCGCCATTTGATGCCAGGCGATGAGCAATCGCATCCGGGTTCGGCTCGTAGCGGGCTGGATCGGCGAACTGCGCTGAGAGATTCATCGCCCAGCCGCGCCGGTTTTGACTGTCGAGATCAGCCATCAGGATCTCGGCCGCTTCCACCAGGTGCTCGACGTCCAGCAGGGCGTAGCTGGCCATGGCTTCGGGCAGCGGACGGCGCAGCCAATCGGTGCGCGTGTGGGCTTTCGGCAGCTCGACGCCCAGCAGTTTCTTCAGCAGCGCCGCGAGTCCGATTTGGTCCCCGTGTCCCGTGAGCGCCGCCGCGATCGAGGTATCCAACACGGGCGAGGCGACGATGCCGTAGTCGTAATAGAGACAGGACTGGTCTTGCTCGGAGGAGTGAGCGGCCTTGATGATCGCCGGATCGGTGAAAACCCGCAACAGGGGCTGCATTTCCTCGGCGCTTAGCAACAGGGGGTCGATCAGCCAAGATCGCTCGCGGTCGGCGACTTGGATCAACCCCAGTTTGGGGTAGTAGGTCTTTTCGCGCAGAAACTCGGTATCGAAAGCAACGATCGGTTGTTTGGCCAAACGGCCGGCAACTTCACTGAGCTGGGCGGGGTCTCCGACTGGCACAACTTCACCGCCGGCACTCGCGGTCTTCTCCGGCGTTTGAGCTTGCTTGCGGGCCATGCAGCGGGGATCTGGCAGTGGTGATCTGGGTGTCCTGCGTTGACTGTCCCGGCGCTATTAGAACCGACGGCCCGTCGGAGGTGACTTCTCAGCGGGGAAACGCAAAGGCTAACCTGCATTGTAGCCGCTAACCATCGGGCCTGTTGCGAGCTGTTGCCATACCATCCAGCGCCCAAAACCGGATAGCATGGTAAATCGCCTCACCCGCTCTGCTCGGCCACCCGCTCCAGTCCGCTTTTCTCACCAGGTGAAGAGGCGAAGTGCGCGTGCTTCGACTGTCAGGTGGTGAGAAATGCGGCCCAGCGCAATACTGTCCACTGAGAGCCTTTCGGTCGCGGAAAGAGCTTTTGAGCCGCGAAGCGGCGCAGGATCGTAGCCCATGGGTGGAGCGAAGCGGAACCCTGGGTGGGGTAAACCAAAAGGGCAGCCCAGCAGATCTTGCCATATGGCACGCCGCTGGGGGTGCTTGAGGGCGGGCGGCTTAGGTTTATCGCTTTTCGGCCAGGATGGCAGCCTCGCTTTGGGGAGGGCGTGGCAAGCTCCCAGGACCATCGGCTGGACCACCGCCACGCCCCCATCCCGGCATCGGCTGCGGCGCTCGGGTTGCTCCTCAGCAGAGCCCTATCCTCCGAACCAACATGTTCTATTCTCCTCTTATCCGGCGCTATGTCAAGCTTCATTTTTTCTCCTCCGGCTGCTGCCCTTGTTTCTTCTCCCCTCGCAGCTGTTCGTCAATCGAGCGGTACTCGGCGACCAACGCCCGGCTGCAGCCTAGCACGTAGGCCGTCTCCGCCTCGCTGAAGTCCTGCTGCCGGCAGTGCCGCACACGATCGAACTGCCCCAGATAACGATCCACCGCCTCGATGCTGTGGTAGGTCTCCCGCGCCACCTGCTCGCTCGTCTTGCCTTCGCCATAACGCTTCCAGCAGATCAACCGCTTATGCGTCAACCCGGTTCCCACATCGTGCAGCGTCGCCCGCCGCGGCACCAGGCAGTCATGATTCCTCTCGTAGGCGGCCAACACCTGGGCCACCTGAGAGTCCGACCTGCCCAGTAATACGGCCAGATCGCAATTGCTCAGCAAGCCGCCCTGCTTGTGGGCTTGGCGGCACAGCCGCAGACAGCGCCGCAGCAAGCGCTCGTTCACCTTCTCCCGCTGCAGGATCGCTGCGATGTCGTCGCCCGTCACCAGCTCCAGCAGCAGCGGAACCAGTTGCATCTTAGAGAGCGGTTTGTGCCACCCGGGACGGTCCTCGAGCGCGATGCCCATCCACAACACTTGCCCATGTTGCACCGCCTCGCGGGAGCGAATGTGCTCAAAGACGACCACCAGGATGCGCTCGGCGCTGAGCCGCAACATGCGCTCTCCTCCCAACTGCGGAAAGTCCTTCGCCAGGCAGCCCAACAAGGCGCTGAGCAGCGTTTTGCGGGCCAGCGGGCCGTATTTCTTGCGCACGAAATCAGCTTGAGCGCCCATGGCAATCCCCCCGAAGTTTTTTTTCTCCCGAGGCCCGCCCGATCCCCAGTAACTCCTCGATGTGATAGCTCCACAGCTTGTCGCGGGGGCATTGCTCGAGCAGTTCGAGATAGCGCCCCACCAGCCCCCGTCCGCGGCGCAGCAGAAAAGCGATCTGGGGGGCTTCCATCCCTTTGCGGTGCAGCTGGGCGCAGCGCGTGAACGTCCCCAGATAGTTCGCCACCGCCTCGGGAGAATGGCGCAGAATCTGGCAGATCTCGGTGGTGGTTTTGCCTTCCAGCGCCAGCCGGATGACCTCCACCCGGTGCGTCAGCACAGGGCCGATATCGTGCAGGGTGCTGCGCAGCGGCAGCGGCCGCTCGTCGTGGGCCCGCCGCCAGGCGAGGTCGCGGGAGATGGTGCGCAACCCGACCAGGAAGATGCGGCAGGCCAAGTCCTCGCGCGTCAGCAGCGCTCCTTGCGAGAGGGCTTGCTGGCACAGATCGGGGATGCGCTGGCGGCGGAAGTCCCGCGGCCCGAGCTGCTGCAGCAGGCGGTCGTCGTCGGCGCCGCGATGCAGCGTCAGCGAGACGGTTCGCTTTTGGCAATCCGCCACCGGCTTGCCGGCCGGCTCTTCGGCGGCGAGGGCCACGAGCGTGACTTGGCCGGGCTGCGCGGCGGCGGCGTCGGGACCGTGGAAGAACGGGGCATAGACCTCTTGGACGGCCTCGAGGACGGCCTCGGCTTCAAACGGAGAGCAGGCCAGACCGGCGACGAGGATCTGCCGCAATTGAGCGTCGAGCGTCTTGGCCTCGAGTCTTTCGATCTGTTCTTGTTCCGCATGCCGCACGCCCATGGCCCTGCCTCCTTGCCCTTGCACTCGCCTCCTACAATAGGAGGTGTGCCATATGGCAAGAAGGTAGGGGCGCAGGAAAACAAACACCATGATTCTGATGGCGGATCCATCCGTCTTGCTCAGAAAGAAATGCAACGACTTGGGCGAGCGAAACCATTAAAGTCAAAAGTATTGGCCCCAGCGCCATGCGGAAACTGTCCCTCCTTATCGATGCCGATGACACGTTGTGGGAAAACAACATATTTTTCGAGGCTGCATTCGCGGAATTCGTTAAGCTTCTCGATCATTCCCGGATGACTGCCGAAGAGATTCAGGTGGTCCTCGACGGGATCGAGCTCGAGAGCATCCAAACCGAGGGTTACGGCTGCAGGAACTTCGGACGGAACATGCAGCAGTGTTTTCGCCTGCTCGCCGAGCGGCCCTGGACGCAGCAAGACTTACGAGCGGTGATGGCCATTGCCGAACGCATTTTGGAACACCCCTTGGAGCTTTTCGACGGCGTCGAAGAAACACTCGCCTGCCTTGCCGGCCGGCATGAGCTGACTCTCTATTCGAAAGGGCATCTGGAAGAACAGCACGCTAAGATCGAGAGATCCGGACTGCGGAGCTACTTCGCGGACTGCCTGGTCGTCGCGGAAAAAGATACGGAGGGTTATCGCTATTTTATCGAGGAAAACGGACTGGACCGCGATCGCACCTGGATGATCGGCAACAGCCCGAGGTCTGACATCAACCCGGCCTTGCGGGCGGGCTTGGGCGCGGTGCTGGTGCCGCATCCGCGGACCTGGTCACTGGAGCACGAGGATGTGCCCGAACCCTCGGAAAGATTTCACGTCATCGAGAGATTTTCGGACCTAAAGGAGCTGTTCTGAGGTGAAGGCAAAAGCCACGGCGCCCTTGAGCCGCGAAGCGGCGGCGGATCGTAGCCCAGGCGTGGAGCGAAGCGGAACCCTGGGTCCGAAACCCCTCGATGTGAGGAGCCCCGCGAGGGGCGCAGGAAACAGCCGCGGCTTGCCGCCGCTGCCCGCGCCCGTTGCAAAACCCCCGCTGCCGCGCCGGGCTGCACTTCGCCATTCACGGCCGGCGCACCGCTTTGTCGGTTTGCGTGACGCCGTGGCCGCGTTCCAAACTAGAGAAAAATGACCCGAACCGTTCGCAAAGCCGTTTTCCCCGCCGCCGGGTTGGGAACCCGTTTTCTTCCCGCCACGAAATCCCAGCCGAAGGAGATGCTGCCTTTGGTCGACAAGCCGATCATCCAGTACGGCGTCGAGGAAGCGCTGGCCTCGGGTGTTGAAAACATCATTGTGGTAACCGGCCGCGGCAAATCAGCCATCGAAGACCACTTCGATGTGAGCTTCGAGTTGGAGCACACGCTGGAGTCGCGCGGCAAGCAGGCTGAGCTCGACCTAGTGCGGCGCATCTCGGACCTGATTCATGTCTCCTACATTCGCCAGAAGGAAGCGCTCGGGTTGGGGCACGCTGTTTCGGTTACGAAGGAGCTGGTGGGTGACGAGCCCTTTGCGGTGATTCTCGCTGACGACGTGATTTACTCGGAAACCCCCTGCTTGCAACAGTTGCTTGACGTCTACAACAAACTGGGAGGCGCGGTGATCGCGGTGATGGAGGCGCCCCACGACCGCATCTCGGCCTACGGAGTAGTGGATGCGACACCATTGGAGTACAACGGCTCAACGGGACGGCTGTTTCGGGTGAACGACCTGGTCGAAAAACCGCCGGTGGGGGAGGCGCCGTCCAACCTGGCAATCATCGGCCGCTACGTCCTCCCGCCTGAAATCTTCCCTTGCCTGGATGCGATCGAGCCTGGCAGCGGCGGAGAATTGCAGTTGACCGACGGCATCAAGAAGCTGATGGAGACCCAAACCGTCTATGCCTATCGCTTCGAGGGCACGCGCTACGACGCGGGAGACAAGATCGGTTTCCTCAAAGCAACAGTAGAGTTCGCTCTCCGCCGCGAAGACTTGGGCGAGAAGTTTCGGCAGTACTTACAGTCACTGGATTTGTAGAGGTTTGTTGCGGTGGGTCCCGCCGTCTCACGATTCTGCCAGCCGCTCTCAGAGAATTAATCCCTTTCAAGTCAGCCAATCCGCTTCAAAATCCGCGCCCAACGGATGTCGCCCGTTTCTCCATCCGAGGAAAAGTAGACCAGAACGGGTCGCGCCTTAATGTTTTCTCCGGGGACGAAGCCAAAGTAGCGGCTGTCCAGTGAAAGGTCGCGGTTGTCTCCCATGACGAAATACCGCCCCGGTGGGACGACTACTTCCTGGTTGACGACGTGGTTTTTGAGCATGTCGAGCGCTGGTTCCATGACGAATTCAGTATTGGGGCTCGATGGAAAATTGTCGCGGTACGCATCTACGTAAGGTGTTTTGTGGTGAACGTATGGTTCGTCCAGCGCGTCGCCACTTACGAAGAGCTGTTTGTTTGTGATCCGAATGCGATCACCAGGAACGCCTACGACCCTCCTGATGAATGTTTGCGAGGCGTTAATCGGGTATAAGAAAATGACGACATCGTGGCGCTCGACGGAGGACAAATCGAAGATGGGCAGAGCAAAGATGCGGTCTCCGATCAGTAGGGTATCTTCCATCGATCCCGCCGGGATCACGTAAAAGAGACCAGATCCAGTCAGAAGGTACAAGCCAATCCAGATCAAGACAAGTAGCAACAGGAGTCTCTTAACTGCCCACCAGACGGTAGTCATGGAATTTCCTCGTGCGGCGCCCAGTTCCCTCTAGGTCTAGAGGCACAGATCTCGCATTCCTGGCGCAACGACAATAGTTCCTTCTATGAACAGGTCCGCATTAACCTAAAAACGGCAGTTAGTCGTCTTCGAACCGCCCCAACCTTGTGACGAGACGTCAGTTGGACCCGAGTGTCGTCGGGGACCGGCGGGTGAAGATTGCAACTGCTCCGCAGTTGCAATATCAGCACAAATGGGGTATTTAGTTGACTCCAGTAGCCACTACATCTTGGGGGTGGGGGTGCCGGCCCTGGTGGCCTCGACCATTGTCTTATAGGGAGCAGGGTCGGCGGCGACCGCCTGCTGGAGGAGGCGATAGAAAAGTTTGCCGCGCGACCGTGAGGTCCGCCGGTTGAAGCGGAACGTGAACTCGTCCAGGTAGTAGTCCAAATACTCGTGACTGACAGCCCCCTGGTGGGTCCCCAACAGCCAGCGCTTTAGCAGAGAGGCGACACGATGGACTCTCGGCAGCAGCTTACTCGCCGATTGCCGCTTCCCGCGCAGCACGGTGACTTCATGGCGGTATCCTTTGTTCTCCAATCCCGCATAGCCTTCCCAGCCGTCGGTGTGCACGAGGCTGCCAGGTTGGATAGCTTCTTCGACAAAGGCTTCCAAGCTCGCCGCTGAGGCATCCGCGATCCGACGGAGCCGGATGCGACCCATACCGCGCCCATCCTCCTCGGCAGCAACCGCAACTAACGCTTTGCCAACCATTTCGCGACCTCGGACGCCCTCTTCGACTCCGCCCACATACGTTTCGTCCACCTCCACCCGGCCGACCAGCCGATTGCGACCGGGGCGCACCATGGCGCGGCGGAACTTGTGCAGCCAGGTCCAGGCGGTTACATAGCTACCCAAACCCAAGACCCGCTGCAACTCCAGCGCGCTGGCCCCGCCTTTTTGCGTTGTCACCCACCAAGCCGCCCGGAACCACAACGTCAAGGGCTTGCGGGTGTCCTGGAAAATCGTGCCCGCCGTCACCGAGGCCTGGTAACCGCAGTCGGCGCAGAGCAGCAGATTGCGTTTGCTGGCCCATGAGGACTGGATCCCACAGCGCGGGCACACGAACCCCTCCGGCCAGCGCAGCTTCAGCAGGTACTCCCGGCACGCCTCCTCGGTCGAGAATCGAGCTTCCAACTCGACGAGGTTTCGGGGGTAGTCCTCCTTCATGCCCCCAACCACAACATATTGTGGCTACTGGAGTCAACTAAATACCCCATTTCAGCACATAAGATACGTTCTTTCAATATGTTACAACGAATGCTAGAACGTCCAACTGCCGTTTTTAGGATTAAGCGTTCTTTGGGGTTGGGCCTGCAGGCGTTGTCTGGCCCTGGAAATCAGTTTTAATCTCACGTCCAGGTGGACTCTCGAGTCGCTCGAATACCAATTGACAGATTGGGGTACGGTTCGGCACCAGCTTCAGGTGAAATGGGCCGAATGGGGTATTTAGTTGACTCCAGTAGCCACTACATCTTGGGGGTGGGGGTGCCGGCCCTGGTGGCCTCGACCATTGTCTTATAGGGAGCAGGGTCGGCGGCGACCGCCTGCTGGAGGAGGCGATAGAAAAGTTTGCCGCGCGACCGTGAGGTCCGCCGGTTGAAGCGGAACGTGAACTCGTCCAGGTAGTAGTCCAAATACTCGTGACTGACAGCCCCCTGGTGGGTCCCCAACAGCCAGCGCTTTAGCAGAGAGGCGACACGATGGACTCTCGGCAGCAGCTTACTCGCCGATTGCCGCTTCCCGCGCAGCACGGTGACTTCATGGCGGTATCCTTTGTTCTCCAATCCCGCATAGCCTTCCCAGCCGTCGGTGTGCACGAGGCTGCCAGGTTGGATAGCTTCTTCGACAAAGGCTTCCAAGCTCGCCGCTGAGGCATCCGCGATCCGACGGAGCCGGATGCGACCCATACCGCGCCCATCCTCCTCGGCAGCAACCGCAACTAACGCTTTGCCAACCATTTCGCGACCTCGGACGCCCTCTTCGACTCCGCCCACATACGTTTCGTCCACCTCCACCCGGCCGACCAGCCGATTGCGACCGGGGCGCACCATGGCGCGGCGGAACTTGTGCAGCCAGGTCCAGGCGGTTACATAGCTACCCAAACCCAAGACCCGCTGCAACTCCAGCGCGCTGGCCCCGCCTTTTTGCGTTGTCACCCACCAAGCCGCCCGGAACCACAACGTCAAGGGCTTGCGGGTGTCCTGGAAAATCGTGCCCGCCGTCACCGAGGCCTGGTAACCGCAGTCGGCGCAGAGCAGCAGATTGCGTTTGCTGGCCCATGAGGACTGGATCCCACAGCGCGGGCACACGAACCCCTCCGGCCAGCGCAGCTTCAGCAGGTACTCCCGGCACGCCTCCTCGGTCGAGAATCGAGCTTCCAACTCGACGAGGTTTCGGGGGTAGTCCTCCTTCATGCCCCCAACCACAACATATTGTGGCTACTGGAGTCAACTAAATACCCCATATGGGCCGAAGTTGATCATCTCCAGGGTTATGTGCCCCTCAAAGCCCGCGTGGATGACCGGAGCCGTTAGGTGGACAAGCCCGCTTCGCCCTAGTGAACTACGGCCCTCCACCCGCGCGGCGAGCGCAGCTTCAGCAGGTACTCCCGGCACGGAGGTTTCGGGGGTAGTCCTCCTTCATGCCCCCAACCACAACATATTGTGGCTACTGGAGTCAACTAAATACCCCATTACTCGCCGATTGCCGCTTCCCGCGCAGCACGGTATAAGCCCGCTTCGCCCTAGTGAACTACGGCCCTCCACCCGCGCGGCGAGGCGCGAGTGGGGTTTCAGATGGACTCGTTCACGCGTGATACCGAGGAGGAGCTGGTGGTCGAGTTCGTAGGGCGCGAGAACCACGGAGCCGTCGCTTTCGCGGGGTGCTTCGCAGTAGAAGGCTCCGGCGGTTTGTATGAACTTCTGCTGCGCTAGGTTTAATTCAACCCGAACTCCAGGAACCTTAAATTTGGCCCTGTCCCAGATACGAAATTCATCACCGAGCAGCAGATCAATGGCGGAAGTAGCAAAATGGGGTATTTAGTTGACTCCAGTAGCCACTACATCTTGGGGGTGGGGGTGCCGGCCCTGGTGGCCTCGACCATTGTCTTATAGGGAGCAGGGTCGGCGGCGACCGCCTGCTGGAGGAGGCGATAGAAAAGTTTGCCGCGCGACCGTGAGGTCCGCCGGTTGAAGCGGAACGTGAACTCGTCCAGGTAGTAGTCCAACGTGACTGTCCAAATACTCGTGACTGACAGCCCCCTGGTGGGTCCCCAACAGCCAGCGCTTTAGCAGAGAGGCGACACGATGGACTCTCGGCAGCAGCTTACTCGCCGATTGCCGCTTCCCGCGCAGCACGGTGACTTCATGGCGGTATCCTTTGTTCTCCAATCCCGCATAGCCTTCCCAGCCGTCGGTGTGCACGAGGCTGCCAGGTTGGATAGCTTCTTCGACAAAGGCTTCCAAGCTCGCCGCTGAGGCATCCGCGATCCGACGGAGCCGGATGCGACCCATACCGCGCCCATCCTCCTCGGCAGCAACCGCAACTAACGCTTTGCCAACCATTTCGCGACCTCGGACGCCCTCTTCGACTCCGCCCACATACGTTTCGTCCACCTCCACCCGGCCGACCAGCCGATTGCGACCGGGGCGCACCATGGCGCGGCGGAACTTGTGCAGCCAGGTCCAGGCGGTTACATAGCTACCCAAACCCAAGACCCGCTGCAACTCCAGCGCGCTGGCCCCGCCTTTTTGCGTTGTCACCCACCAAGCCGCCCGGAACCACAACGTCAAGGGCTTGCGGGTGTCCTGGAAAATCGTGCCCGCCGTCACCGAGGCCTGGTAACCGCAGTCGGCGCAGAGCAGCAGATTGCGTTTGCTGGCCCATGAGGACTGGATCCCACAGCGCGGGCACACGAACCCCTCCGGCCAGCGCAGCTTCAGCAGGTACTCCCGGCACGCCTCCTCGGTCGAGAATCGAGCTTCCAACTCGACGAGGTTTCGGGGGTAGTCCTCCTTCATGCCCCCAACCACAACATATTGTGGCTACTGGAGTCAACTAAATACCCCATTGTAGCAAATTGTTCTTCCGCAGGGGCTGGTGTTATCTCGAGTTCGCCGTTATTGAGGGCTTCTTAGATGTCTGTGTCGCTGAGGACCATCTATTAGGAAGCAACGGTCAAGCAGTTACGAATAGGGCCTTCGGAATGCGGGTTCGGAGGCCACCCACTACAGGCTCCCCAGGGAGTTCAACAAGAACTTGGTCTCGGGCGTCGTCTTCGTGAACTATATATACGAGGACTTCTCCATCAACCTCGGTGCCTTGTTCTGGGAGATGTTTGAGCGCCCTAACTTTGGTTCGGTCTACGTATGCGGAGGAGTCCCCGATCATCACGTAGAACTCGGTTCCGAAAAGACCAGGTGACACCTTACAGCGGGCGTAGCGAGGTTCAGCTTTCATAAAACAATTCAGCACCTTTCTGTTTGAGGATGAGAAGTACTGCCCCATGATGACCGGAAGTTCACTGGTAAGTCAAGCCCGTCATCGTCGGCTGGGTGCCCGCAACAGGATGGCGTTCAGCTGCCGGCCCGGCTCACTGCGGGATGCATGTCGATCTCGAGCCCCGCTGCTTTCATCTCCTTGGCGAGTTCCATGCGCCACGCTCCCGCATCATCGAACTCAACGAACAGGACGCCCTTGTAGTCCGAGGGGCTCTCGACCTTCGCGGTAGAGAGCACTACCCGGCGAGTGATTCCGCCTCCGCACCCTGCACGGGGTTTTGAAGTTTGCACTCGAAGCTCGAAGAAAAGGGAAGAAGTCGGAGCTAACCACCCGCGGGAGCGCGGGTTTCGAGCTTGGAGACCGCCATCCCAAGCAACTTCTGAATGGCTTCGTCGAGTTCCTTGGCGCGGAACCCCTGCGGGCCGGGTTTGCCCTTGAACTTGATCACGCCGTCGCTGCCCACCAGGTAGAGCCGGTCCGGCCAGGCGGTGTAGTTGGTCTCCACTTGGTTATCCATGTTGTCCACAAGCGTGGTAAATTCGATCCCCAACTTGCGCACGCACAACGACGCGTATTCGTCTTTTCCCTCGAAACTCTTCGCCGCAGCCAGGATCACTCCCTGCTGCTCGTTCGCTCCCACCTGCCACTCGTCACTGGCGTGAGCTTCGCGGATATAGACCAGCAGAAACTCGACGTCCTTGTACTTTTTCGACATCTCATTGAGAGCACCAACCTGGCGCCGGAAGGGAGGTCAAGTGTAGCTGCCGAAGACCAGGGCGACGGCCTTCTTCTCCTTGAAATCCGAAAGGCGAACGCGCTCTTCGGGATCCTTTGATTTTGAGGTCGAAGTCCGGCGGAACAGGTTCGCCGTGTTCCCGGAGGCTCTCGAGATAACCTGCGATGGCTGCGCGGCGGCGTCGTCGGGACAGCGGAAAAACGGGGCATAGACCCCTTGGACGGCCTCGGCTTCAAACGGAGAGCAGGCCAGACCGGTGACGAGGATCTGCCGCAATTGAGCATCGAGCGTCTTGGCCTCGAGTCTTTCGATCTGTTCTTGTTCCGCATGCCGCACGCCCATGGCCCTGCCTCCTTGCCCTTGCCTCCTACAATAGGAGGTGTGCCATATGGCAAGAAGGTAGGGGCTTTGGCCTTGAGGGGTTTTGGTCCCAGGGTTCCGCTTCGCTCCACCCATGGGCTACGATCCGGCGCCGCTTCGCGGCTCAAGGCTCTCCACGAGTAGCTCAACGGCTCTAAGTGAACAGCATTGGGTCTAGACCGCATTTCTCACCACCTGACGACCGAAACACACGATAGACCCGCCATTAAGCGTCTAGTAGTAATATCCAGGCCGGTGGCGAACCTGCAGCTTTTTCGCGGACTTGCCCGACAGAACCACCTTGACCCGCCGGAAGGTTGAACTGGGGGCCGAGGCAGCCGGTGTATAGGCCAGGATGTATTGGCTGCGGATGTCTTCGGCGACTTGCTGGGCGATAGCGTGGACTTCGTCGACGCTCTTTGGAAAGTGAGCGGCCCCGCCGGTGGCGTGTACGATGTTCCTTACGGCCCGGGTGGCTCTTTTCGCGGAGCGCCGGTCTTCTTCACTCAACAAGCCAACGGCATAGATGACCGTTTCGCCTTCTTGAAGGCGCCGCACCAGCCTCTCCAGATCGAGCATGCTGGCGTTATCTTCACCGTCGGTTACGATCAGCAGAACCTGCTTATCCCATTTGGCTTTCTCTTTGAGGTAGTCGAGCGACATGCCAACGGCGTCGTAAAGCGCGGTGCCGCCGCGGGAGTCAATCCGTTGCAGCGCGTCTTGCAGCCGCAGCACGTCACTGGTGAAGGGGCTGTCGAGGAAGCCCTCGTCATTGAAATTAACGATGAACACTTCGTCTTTCGGATTCGATGCCTTGACGAAATCGACAGCCGCCGTATTCACTTGGCGGCGCTTGTCCCGCATGCTTCCGCTGTTGTCGACCAAGATGCCGAGCGAAACCGGCACGTCTTCCCGCCGGAAGTATTTGAGCTGCTGCAAAACGTCCTCTTCATAGACCTTGAAGGCGCTTTTCGGCAAGTCCGTGACGAAATGGTCGCTGCGGTCGAGCACCGCCGTATGCAGCACCACTTCCTTGGTGCCCGCCCGGAAAGTCAACCCCGGGTCGTCCTCATCGGCGTGCTTGGCGGCCGGTTGTGCCGCGGCCGTCAGCGCGGCCAAGCACAAGGCGGCGCCAGCCTTCGCGATTCTTCGTGATGTCATCAACAACTGGGTCATTGCAGACCGCCTGCTTCTTTTCGTTTCGTTCGCAACACGATGGCCGCTCGCAACGCGCTGGATCTTAGCGGGCAATTCCCCGCCCATCGCGATCGATTGAGCAAGGTTACCGAGTCGGGGCATAGTAGCCGAGGCGGAAGTGGGCGCGCAGCGGCGGCATGCCGCGGATCTTTTTCAGCTTGACTTTGACTCGCCTCCACTTACCATCCTTGTCCTGATTGGTAGGGACGTAGCCCAGAACATACTGGTTGCGAAGCTCGATCCCGATGCGCGCCGCGACGTCGGGCAATTCGTTGAGGTTTTCGACAGGAAACTGGCGGCCGCCGGTCTGCTCGGCGATCTCGGTCAGCAGACTGGGCCCCGACAACTCTTCGGGAGTTCGTCCGCGCGAGGAGACCGGCTCGAAAATACCAATGGCATATATCTGAACATCGGCTTCCTTCACCAATCGCTTGATCTCGCGCCCGGTATAGCGGCTGCTGTTGTCGCCGCCATCCGAGATGACCAGCAGAGCTTTCTTTGTGTTGGAAGCCTCTTTCATTCGGTTGATCGCGAGGTAGATGGCGTCTAGCAGCGCGGTACGGCCTTTTGACTGCGTGAATGTGAGGCGGTTCTGGATCTCTTCCAAGCTTCGGGTGAATCCCGACATCATCTCGGGCCGGTCGTTAAACTGCACCAAGAAAAACTCGTCTTCGGGATTGGCCGTCTTGAAAAACTGGGCGACTGCTTCCCGAGCCTTGCTCATCTTGTGTCCCATGCTGCCGCTGGCATCGAAGACGATCCCGAGTGACAGTGGGGCGTCCTCGGCGCCGAACTGCGTGATCTCCTGATCGGTCTTATCCTCCGTTAGGCTGAAATGATCCCTTTCCAGTCCCGTTACCAGCCGCGCCATGGGGTCGGTCACCGTCACATTAATCAGCACCAGTGGAACGTCGACCTTAATTGTCTCGGCCCGTTCCCCTGGACCCGAAAGCTCGAGCGGATCGGCCGGCCGGGACTTTAAACCCACTTTGGTTTCGGCGCCGAACACTGCCATGGCGCAGGCCAGCCAACAGCCAACCGTGAACCCAATTCTTATCGATTGTGACGACGGGAGACCGGTCGCTCTTTGATGCCAAACACAACGTAAGCGGTCGGCCATAGTGAAGTCTGTTGCGATCATTGCGGCAACGCCGCTTTGATTTTATCACACGGTTTGGGACTGTGTTAGACTTGACTTTGCTTCTCTGCCCGAGTTGCCGGGACTCGGCCGGTGGTTGCACAAGGGCGCGGCCCGCGCTATCTCAAAAAACTGTTTTGGGACGCGGGATGCCGGCCTGATACCGGAAACAAGAATGCCGTCGTGGAGGCTCGTTAGTTCTCCGATCGTGAGACGGGGCCTTCTTCTCCCAATTTTAGCGTTCGCCCGGTTGCCGCCCGGCATCCCTAAGCTACTATCTTTTCTTACAATTGAAGCCTGTCATTGGCCTACAAGCCGGCGCCCGGGCAGCGTCACAAGCCCATCATGAAGAAATACGTGTTCGTCACAGGCGGTGTGGTTTCCTCCCTGGGTAAGGGCATTGCGGCCGCCTCGATCGGCTGCTTGCTGGAAAGCCGCGGTTTGCGCGTCACCTTGCAGAAATGCGACCCCTATCTCAACGTGGATCCGGGTACGATGAGTCCCTTCCAGCACGGAGAAGTGTTCGTGACCGACGATGGCGCCGAGACCGATTTGGATCTGGGGCACTACGAGCGATTTACGCACGCCTCACTCACGCAAGCCAACAATATTACCAGCGGCCGAATTTACGAAAGGATCCTGGCGAAAGAGCGGCGCGGAGACTATCTCGGCAAGACGGTTCAAGTCATCCCGCATGTGACGAACGAGATCAAAGCGGCAATCAGCAAGATCTCAACCGACGATGTGGACATCGTGATTATAGAGATCGGAGGGACCGTCGGTGACATTGAGTCCCTGCCGTTTCTGGAGGCGATTCGTCAAATGCGGCACGAGCTAGGCCGCGAGAATTCCGTCTTCGTTCACGTCACGCTGGTGCCTTGGATTGCGGCTGCGCGTGAACTCAAGACCAAACCCACGCAGCACAGCGTGAAGGAGTTGCGGGCCATCGGAATCCAGCCCGACATGCTTCTCTGCCGCACGGAAACGGAACTCTCCGACGAGCTGAGAAACAAGATTGCGCTGTTTTGTGACGTGGACCGCAAGGCGGTGATTGCGGCGCGTGATGTCAGTTCCGTTTATCAGGTCCCGGTGAGCTTCGCGCGCGAAAGCGTGGACGAGATTCTGCTGCATCACCTTCGGATTGACGCGAAACCGCGCGACATGGCCGCCTGGGAGGACATGCTGCACCGCCTGCGCCATCCGCGCGGCGAGGTGACGATCGGAATTGTCGGCAAGTACGTGGGCTACGAAGATTCCTACAAGAGCCTCAAAGAGGCTCTGTTGCATGGTGGATTGGCTCACGGTGTCCGCGTCGATGTCCGCTGGATCGAGGCCGAGAACATTACTGGCTCGACGGCGCAGCAAGAGCTGCGCGAAATAGACGGCATTCTGGTTCCGGGAGGTTTTGGGAATCGCGGCATTGAGGGCATGCTGCAGGCCATTCGCTACGCCCGCGAGCAAAAGGTCCCTTACTTCGGGATCTGTCTCGGGATGCAGACGATGGTGGTTGAGTTTGCGCGCAACGTTTGCGGGCTGGACAGAGCTCACTCGACTGAATTCGACCCGGCGACGCCGCACCGCATCTTTTTCAAGCTACGGGAACTGCGGGGAGTGGAAGATCTCGGCGGCACGATGCGGCTCGGGGCATGGCCCTGTCATTTGACCTCGGGGAGTCTCGCTCACGATGCCTACGGAGACGACAAGATCAGCGAGCGGCATCGTCACCGCTACGAATTCAATCTAGAGTACGCCGAGAACGTCCAGAGCCGGGGAATGAGGATCTCGGGAAAGACCCCCGATGGCACGTATGTCGAGATCTGCGAATTGGAGGGCCACCCCTGGTTTCTGGGATGTCAATTCCATCCCGAGTTCAAGTCCCGGCCTTTGGAGCCGCACCCGCTTTTCCGTGACTTTATCGGCGCCAGTTTCAAAAACCACGGCAACCGCGTGGTCAAAGAGAAAAAGGCGGAGGAAGAACAATTCCTGCGAGTGCGCTTAGGGTAGTTCCCATTTCTCAGAGACAATAAGGTGTCAAAAGATGCTGGGGGCAGCCAGCAGCGGCACTTCCCGGGGCGTGTGCCACGATCCGGGTTTTCACACGGTTAGGACCCGGCTGCCGGGCCGGCTGCCGCCGCGACAGCTATTTCCGTGTCCCTTGCTCGATCGATCACTTTCCGGCCAACGGCTGGGGAGATGGCGCCGCGATGGGCTCGCTGCACGTGCAGACGGTGATGACTGACGATGATGAGCTCCTCGGCCGTTTGGGCGTCCGCCGGAAAACTTGCGGACCCAACGCTGACTTTGATGTCGGCGCCTTCCGCCTCGCACCCGCTGGTGAGTTTGGACTTGAGCTCGGCTTTCAGCCGGGCGGCCAGGGCTGACAAGTCTCCAGGCTTGATTCCGCCGGCCACGGCCAGGAATTGATCATCGCCCAAGCGCCCCAGGTAGTCGAACTTTCTCAGCGTGGCACGCGCTGTACGGGAGCAGGTTTGCAGGAGCTGATTGCCGGTCTCCACGCCGAAGCGGGCATTGATTTGCCGGAAATCGTTGATGTCGACGTAGATCACCGAGCTGTTGCGGCTTTCATCTCGGGCCAGATCGACCTCTGCGCGAAGGTGTTTTAGTGTTTCGCGAGCGCCAGGCAAACCGGTCACGCGGTCTTGGGAGTCAGGTTGGCTTGTTTCGAACAAAAAGGCTTGCCGCAGAATGCCGCCTAAGTTATGCGTCATGTTTTCGGTCAGATCGGCATGGTCATTGGAGTAAGCGCCGGCTGTTTTGGAGTAAAGGTTGAAAGTGCCGACGACTCGGCCGTGATCCCAGAGCGGGATCACGAGAACCGCCTTGAGCCCGATCAGCCAGGCCATCAGGCCTAGCTCGGAATGCTCCCCGATCGGATTACCATTGAGAAGAGCTTGGCCGTGTCCCGCAACCCAACCGCTGGGACTGCTGCCGATGGGAATGCGCAGGTTGCGCGGCAAGTCAGCCTTTCTTCCCGTGGAGTAGACCGGTGTCAGAGTGTTGTTTCGCACCATCAGAACGGCGCACTCATCGAACGGAACCTGGTTGGCGAGCGGCGCAAACAGGAACTCCAGAAGCTCTCGCTGGGAGAGGCTCCGGCTCAACGTCGAGAGAAGCCGATACCAGCCGGAAAAATCGCGGGAGCCCGTCTGCCGTCTGGCAACTTCCCGGATCTGCTTGAGGCTTTCGATCCGTTCCTCGTGCGTGAGGGAGGTTTGGGTGGCATCCACCAAGCGCGGGCTTTGAATGGAGAATCTGCCCGCCCAGGATTTCCGTCTTGCCTGAGGGTCCTGCTGAATCTGCTTTTCCAGATCAGGCAGGAGTTCGATCAGGGTGTCCGTCACGTTCGGATCGAAAGCTTTGCCCCGCCGGGACTGGATCTGTTGGATCGCCTGCTCAACCGACAGCGCGGGGCGGTAGGGGCGGTCTGAGGTCAGCGCGTCGAAAGTGTCGACGACCGAGAGAATCCGCGCCGTGAGCGGAATCTGTTCGCCCCTGAGCTTGCGCGGGTAGCCGCTGCCGTCCCAGTTTTCGTGATGGCAGAGCACGAGCTCGGCGACGGGAAGGGGAAAGATGGCCGCTGACAGGATTTCAGCTCCAATCTGAACATGGCTCGCCACGCGGCTGAACTCGAGCGGTGACAACCGGCCCGGTTTCGTCAAGACATTTTCTGGAACCGCGATCTTGCCGATGTCGTGAAGAAGGGCTCCGAACTCGAGAGTCCGTATCTCTTGCTCTGTACAGTCGAGCGCCTTGGCAATCTCGGTGCAGTAGCGCTGGACACGCTTCAAGTGACCGCTGCTGACACTGTCTTTCGCGTCCACCGCCAAAGCCAAGGCCTCGACGGCCCGCAGAAAGATCCCATCTGTTTCCGCCCTTTTCCCGAGATCCACATACAAAGGTCCCCAAAAGCGCTCACAGGCGCCATAGGCCAAAACCAGCAGCGGCACAGCGGCCCATAACCACGTGTCTTTGGAAGGGTCGAAGATGGAGGGGTCGAACAGCAGCGCCAGACAAACCGAAGCGGGGGAGAATATCAGCGCCATCGCGCCACTTGCGCGAACGTGCGATCGCAACATCCGCTTCCAGTATTTCCGACGCTCGATCGCTGTCTCGGTGAGTCCGGCGGCGAAAAGATAGGCCACGCAAGCGACAGACAGCGAAAGCCAGGGTGAGGGCAGCGTGGCACCGGCGATCCCATAAGCAAACAGCGCGAAGGCGGCACTGAGCGCCGCCGACAGGGCCCTCCAGAGATAGTCCATCCCTCCCGGTGGGCCCTTGTTTTCAAGATGAAATCGAAGAACTCCTGTAATAACGGTTGCCGGGATCGCGAACAGCGGCGGCAGGGCGATCACCGCACCCGCGAAGACGGCGTTCGACGTCGCCAGGCTCCCGCGCAATCCCGTGATCCGCAGACGGGCGCCAATGAACGCGAGGGCGCCGGCGAAAAGGACGAGCGTGCCGAGCAGCTCAACCTGCTCCAGCCCGCCATACTTTTCCACGAGGAAAAACAGGGACCCGCAGAATATCAGGAATGGGGTATTTAGTTGACTCCAGTAGCCACAATATGTTGTGGTTGGGGGCATGAAGGAGGACTACCCCCGAAACCTCGTCGAGTTGGAAGCTCGATTCTCGACCGAGGAGGCGTGCCGGGAGTACCTGCTGAAGCTGCGCTGGCCGGAGGGGTTCGTGTGCCCGCGCTGTGGGATCCAGTCCTCATGGGCCAGCAAACGCAATCTGCTGCTCTGCGCCGACTGCGGTTACCAGGCCTCGGTGACGGCGGGCACGATTTTCCAGGACACCCGCAAGCCCTTGACGTTGTGGTTCCGGGCGGCTTGGTGGGTGACAACGCAAAAAGGCGGGGCCAGCGCGCTGGAGTTGCAGCGGGTCTTGGGTTTGGGTAGCTATGTAACCGCCTGGACCTGGCTGCACAAGTTCCGCCGCGCCATGGTGCGCCCCGGTCGCAATCGGCTGGTCGGCCGGGTGGAGGTGGACGAAACGTATGTGGGCGGAGTCGAAGAGGGCGTCCGAGGTCGCGAAATGGTTGGCAAAGCGTTAGTTGCGGTTGCTGCCGAGGAGGATGGGCGCGGTATGGGTCGCATCCGGCTCCGTCGGATCGCGGATGCCTCAGCGGCGAGCTTGGAAGCCTTTGTCGAAGAAGCTATCCAACCTGGCAGCCTCGTGCACACCGACGGCTGGGAAGGCTATGCGGGATTGGAGAACAAAGGATACCGCCATGAAGTCACCGTGCTGCGCGGGAAGCGGCAATCGGCGAGTAAGCTGCTGCCGAGAGTCCATCGTGTCGCCTCTCTGCTAAAGCGCTGGCTGTTGGGGACCCACCAGGGGGCTGTCAGTCACGAGTATTTGGACTACTACCTGGACGAGTTCACGTTCCGCTTCAACCGGCGGACCTCACGGTCGCGCGGCAAACTTTTCTATCGCCTCCTCCAGCAGGCGGTCGCCGCCGACCCTGCTCCCTATAAGACAATGGTCGAGGCCACCAGGGCCGGCACCCCCACCCCCAAGATGTAGTGGCTACTGGAGTCAACTAAATACCCCATTTATCAGGATATAGCCGCGATACCTGAACAGGGGGGACGACATTCAACAATAACTCGGCGCCCGCCCCGGCCAGCCATTCACTTCGCGGTCTGGCCGCCGAGGATTATCCGATGAAGTACCGTAACTCTTTGACGCCGACTGCGACCAGCAGACTCCATCGTACTACAACTTGCGTACTATCAATCACCCGCACCCGCAGCCCAAAGTGTGTATCTCATAGCGGCCCTTTCCTTGTTTCCTCAAGTTGCACCCGCTCATGTGACGCCCGGCTGTAGGCGTTTTCGATAGGACGATGTTTCACTGAAGAGAGATCGGTCAGCCCGGGACTCCCCTCCAATTCACGATAGGTGTTCAGTGCCGTCTCCGCTTGGCTCTTGAGGTCTCGGTACGGGAATTCAGGCGCGAGGCTGCCGCGAGCGTCACCCGGCGACTTTGTTAACATGTTGCTTGGCCTCTGGCCGAGCGCCGGCCTGACGAGGATTGCCATGAAAGTCAAGCTGGAATACGACAAGACCGGAGCGGAGATTGAGCTGCCGGATCACCTGCGGACAACGGTTCTCGAATCTCGTTTTCCCCGGGAGCTGGCCGATCCGAATGCTGCCCTCGCCGAAGCGATCAAACAGCCGATCGGCTGCGCTGCGCTCGAGGAGTTGGCGCGCGGCAAACAGTCAGCGGCCATCTCGGTTTGCGATATCACGCGCCCGGCTCCCAACAAGCTTGTGCTGCCGCATGTAACGGCAGCCCTCGAGCGCGCAGGCATCCGGCCTGAGAACATCCGCATTCTAATCGCCACGGGGCTTCATCGCGAAGCCACGCCCGCAGAACTGGAAGAAATTCTCGGACGGGAGATCCTTTCACGCTACTGGGTCGACTCTCACCGCGCCCGCAAGCTGGAAGAACACGCCGACCTGGGAGTCACCAGCGGCGGCACACACGCCTACGTCGACCGCCGTTTCGTTGAAACCGGCCTGCACATTACTCTCGGCTTTGTTGAGCCACACTTGATGGCCGGCTTCTCAGGCGGACGGAAGCTCATATCGATCGGGCTGGCCGGCGAGAAAACGATCAAGCGGCTTCACAGCCCTGTGTTCATGCGCGATCCGAAGGCTGTCGAAGGGTCTTTCCCTGACAACCCGCTGCATCGTGAACTGTTGGAAATCGCATCGAAGGCGCGGCACGACTTCATGATCGACGTGGCACTGACCCGCGGCCGGGGCATCGCCGCAGTTTTTGCGGGTGCTCCCGCCGAGGCCCACAACGCCGCTGTGGAGTTCGTACGAGAATCCACGCTTGCTGGAGTCAGCCAGCCCGCCGACGCCGTCATTACGACCTCGGGCGGATACCCGCTCGACCTGACCTTTTATCAGGCAGTCAAAGGAGTTACAGCCGCCTCGCACGTTGTAAAGCAAGGAGGGCCGGTACTCCTGATCGCGGCCTGCCGGGAAGGTCTCGGCAGTCCCGAGTTCAGTAAGATGATGCGGCGGTCGCTGCCCTGGGATGTCCTGCTGGACGAGCTAGCGACCGCTCCCGTCGAGGTCGACCAGTGGCAGTCGGAGAAGCTGGCGATGGTTGCGCGCAAGTCGAATCTCTCATTCTGCTTGCCGGGAGTCGCGCGGGGCGATTGGAAACACCTGTGGGGTCCGGTATTCGAAACGCCCCAACAAGCCGTGGACGACCTTGTCTCCAAACTGCCGTCAGACGCGTCCCTCATTGTCATCCCCGAAGGACCCTACGTCTTTTCCCAACTCGATCAGGCACCCGTGCCGGTTGGGTAATGGGACCCGGTTTCAGGGATTGGAAGCGCACCGGCCGCCTAAGGCGTTGGGGCAACCTCTTGGGTCCATTGGTGGACGGAAATCCACGGATCTCCCGTGAGCGGAGTACCATCGCTGGAAGGCAGCGGTCGCCTACTTGATGAAGTTGATGACCTTGTCGCCGTCTTTCTTTTTCCCGCGGTGGGCTCGATGGCAGGACCTGCAGGTTTGCCCCAAAGTTTTCGCGGCGCCCTGGGCGCCCTCCCAATCCTCGCTCGTGGCCTTTGAGGCAACTTCGTACGCCGCCGCGCTAGCCTCCCTCGACCAGTCGGCGGCGTCGGTGATATTATCCGCCGCCCAAAGCTTGTGCATCGTTTCGAAATGAGTGGCCACTGCCTTAGCGCTCTTCGCCGCCCCGGCGCCGTCCTGTGCCTTGAGCTGCTTCTTGAGAGCCTTGACGCCGCGCCCCGCCTTCTTCATGTGGGGCTGGAAATCAGCCAGTTCCACCGCCCAGGTCAGTCCAAACATCAGAATCATGCCGGCAAGAACGGCGAAGATGCGTCGCATAGATCAGGTTTCTCCTTCTCGTGTGGGGGCTGTTGCTAGTGAGTTCTCTCGATCCTACCCGCCTAGAAAGCGGCGCGTCAAGCGCCGGGGTCCACTGCGAGTCCGTTGTACTGCAAGCCGGTAAGCCCAGAAGCGGAAGAGCGCCACGAAAAATTCCGCCAAGAAGCGGTCCACTCTCGGAGGCAACATGGCGGAGCTAATCCAGTCCAAGCTCGCTCGTCGGCTTCGCGTCGCCTGCCCAACAGCCGAACTCGGTCGTGGTCTTTTGCGGCGACCTGGGCTACAGTGATATTAAACCCTTTGGCTGGACGCTTCATCACACGCGGCGCTCTTGTGGGAGCACGGGGCAGGTGAGCAGATTTGAGCGGGTTTTGGAAAATTTCTTCGTATTTTGTTCTGCTGGATTGTTGCTCGCCGCGGGCGCGGTGATTCGGGAAACGGGCAGATGGCACGTTTGCGGTCTGTCTTTCCTTGTTGTGAAGCCGCTAGCGGTTAAGTGGGTGGACGCCGCTGGCGGGCGGCCTTTACCGTGTTGACCATCAACATGGCGATTGTCAGGGGGCCGACTCCGCCGGGCACGGGCGTGTAGGCGCCGGCGACCTCCGCTACGTCGGCCGGGTGAACGTCACCGACTAGAACGGAACGTTTCTCTCGGAACTTCTCCAGCTTCTTCGGTGCTCGGGCCAGAATGCGTTCGGCCTCGGCCGCGTCTGTTAAGCGGTTGGTGCCTACGTCCAGTACGGTCGCGCCGGGTTTGATGAAGTCGCGCGTCACCATGGCGGGCCGGCCGATGGCGGCGATGAGGATGTCCGCCTCTCTTGCTACGGCCGGCAGGTCCGCGGTTCTGGAGTGGCAGATGGTAACCGTGGCGTGCTCGTGGAGAAGCAGCAGGGCAGCCGGTTTGCCGACGATGTTGCTGCGGCCGATCACGACGGCGCGCTGGCCGGCGATCGGAATGCCGCTGCGTTTGAGGATCTCGATCAAGCCGGTCGGCGTGCAGGGAACCAGTCCCGGCTGCTGCGTGACCAGCGCTCCAACGTTCACGGGATGGAAGCCGTCGACGTCCTTCTCAGGGGAGACCGCCAGCAGTACCTTGCCGCTGTCGACTTGGGGGGGAAGGGGTAACTGCACGAGAATACCGTCAATGTCGTCTCGGGCATTAAGATCGTGGACGAGCCCGGCGAGTTCGCCGGTCGTCGTCTCCCGCGGAGGAGTGATCGTTTCGCTGTAGATACCCACCTGGCCGCAGGCTTTGATCTTGTTGCGAACGTAGATTTTCGAGGCGGGGTTGTCTCCAACCAACACAGCCGCCAGGCCGGGACGAACGCCCCTCGCGGCGAGTTGGGTCACTTGTTCTTTTAGCTCCGCAAGGATCTGGTCGCGAATTTGGTTTCCACTGAGAACGCGCGCGGACAAGGGACCTTTCTCCTTCGGGCCGGTTAGAGAAACCGAATCATAGCATGCGAGTTCATTCGGCTCCGAATGTGCGTGTAGCATCCGTCCACGAAGCGAAAATTTGCGTTGCGTCGTTGTTGTCAAACACCCGTAGCGCAGGGCTCGCAAGAGACCTGCGGCCTTTTTGTGGTGCCACACCCCGCGGGTGAGTTCAGAACGCAGGTCTCTTGCGAGCCCTGCGCTACGGGTATTTCAAACCCTTCCGCAGGCAACCAAGAACCCTAGCGCTGACAAGACGGGACCGAAAACGCAGGGGCGTGTCCGCGGTCGAATACCATGAGAGTGGGTCCCATGGACGACAAGGAAAAGAAATCCCGCCCGCCGCAGAATCTCAAACAGATCTGGCCTGACGTCTGGGCGCTGTTCAAGCCGCGGCGGCGGATGCTGGCTCTAGGCCTGGTCCTGATCGGAATCAACCGTGTGGCAGGCCTGGTTCTTCCCGCCTCGACGAAATACCTCGTCGACGACATTATCGGAGCCGAGCGTTTCGACCTCCTGGGGCCGCTTGTCCTGGTGGTTTTGGCAGCCACTTGCGTTCAGGGCGTCACCGACTACGGGCTGACGCACGTGCTGTCGAAATCCGCCCAACGGCTCATTGCCGAGCTGCGCCGAAAAGTTCAGCGTCACGTCGGGCGGCTGCCCATCACCTACTACGATGCCAACAAGACGGGAGCTTTGATCTCGCGCATCATGAGCGACGTCGAAGGCGTGAGGAACCTGGTGGGGACCGGGCTGGTGCAAGTTGTCGGCGGAATACTCAGCGCTATGGTCGCGCTCGTCATTCTGCTGACCATCAGCGCGACGATGACCGGCGCGGCTCTGGCCGTGGTGCTGGTGTTCGTCGTGGTGCTGTATCGTGCCTTCAAGACGCTGCGGCCGATTTTTCGCGAGCGCGGGAAGATTCGGGCGGACGTAACGGGCAGGCTGTCGGAGTCGCTGGCCGGCGTGCGCGTCATCAAGGGTTACCACGCCGAGGAGCGCGAAGCGGGCGTCTTCTCCCGGGGCGTCGAGCGCCTGCTGGATAACATCCTGAAGACGCTGACCGGCACCGCGCTGCTGAGCTTGTCCGCCACGATGCTGTTCGGCATCGTCGGCGGCGTTGTCATGTACATGGGCACGCAACAGATTGCCGCCGGCGTCATGACAGTCGGCGACCTGCTGATGTTCACCGCGTTCATCGCCTTCTTGGTGGCCCCCATTTTCCAGATGGTGAACATCGGCACGCAGGTCACCGAGGCGCTGGCGGGACTCGAGCGAACCCGCGAATTGCTCAATGAGCGTCCCGAAGACGAGGACCCGCGGCGTCAAGCCGAGCTCGGACCCATCCGCGGAGAGATTCGTTTTGAGAACGTCAGTTTCGCCTACGAGACGGGCAAGACGGTTCTGCGGGACATTTTTTTCGACGTCGAGCCAGGAACGGTTACTGCGCTGGTTGGACCGTCGGGCTCCGGCAAATCGACGATCATCGGCTTGATCGCGGCCTTTCACTCGCCCGGGTCGGGGAAGGTTCTGGTGGACGGAGTCGATCTGTCCACGGTCCGTTTGGCCGACTACCGCACCCAGCTCGGCGTCGTGTTGCAGGAGAGCTTTCTGTTTGACGGGTCGATTAAGAAAAACGTTGGCTTCGGGCGCCCGGACGCTTCGAAGGACGAGATTGTCGCTGCCTGCCGCATCGCCCGCGTCGACGAGTTTGCGGAGCGTTTCGAAGAGCAGTACGAGACGATTGTCGGCGAGCGCGGAGTCAAGCTCTCCGGCGGCCAGCGCCAGCGCGTGTCGATCGCGCGCGCAATTCTGGCCGATCCGCGGATTTTGATTCTCGACGAGGCTACGTCGAGCCTCGATTCCGAGTCGGAACAGATGATTCAGCACGGGCTGGCTTATCTCATGAAGGGTCGCACGACGTTCGTGATTGCGCACCGGCTGTCAACCATTCGGCGCGCGGATCAAATCCTGGTGGTCGAAGACGGACGTATCGCCGAGCGTGGCACGCATGAAAGTCTCTACGAAGCCGGCGGACGCTACTACGATCTCTACACGAAACAGCACGGCCTCGAATCGAACCTATTCCTGGCGCCGGGTGAAGGCGACTCGATTCCAGGTGCGGAAAGTGCCCGGCAGGAACGTGACGACACGATTCGAGAAGCGTTGCGGATGTTGCGGCAGTGAGGTCCGCGGCGTTTTGGGCCGTGCACGGCGGCTACAGATAGCTGCCCGGACGCCGATTACACCGGCGTAATTCTCAAAGCCAGGATTGACGATGAGGCGCTGACGCTTCGATATTTCCTGCGTAGATCTTTTGAGTGGCTGATCGAGTGGCCGGTTCGGCTCACCCTGCTGCTCGCTGTAACGCCGACGGGCTAGTGCTAGTCCGGGCTAGTCCAGTGATTTGATCCGAATGTTGCGCCAAGCGACTGGGTAGGGGCCGGTTCCTTTCGGAATGCCGTGGACCTGCAGACCAATAAATCCTTTGGAGTGCGTCTTGTGGATCTCCTCGTCTTTCAGATCTTCGATCGGCTCGCCGTTGATCCAGGTCTGGATGCGCGGGCCCTTGGCCGCAATCCGGTACTGATTCCACTCACCGTCTTTGAAGTGCTTATGGGGAATCAGACGCTGTTCGGGCGTTAGCCAGCCTCGCGCCGTCGCTTCGCCGAACACATATCCGGCCAGCGCTCCTTTTTCGCCACTGACCTCGATCTCGACCTGCGGACCGTACACGCGCCCGACTGCGTTGATGGGGCCTTCGCCTGTCGCCCGGGTCTTGGTCTTTGAGCGGATTTGTACTCCGGAGTTGAGCTTGTCGTGCACGTTGACCTCGAACTCGAGTTCGAAATCGCCGTACTCCTTGACGGTGCAAAGAAAGGAGTTTGGGCTCCCCTCGCTTGTGCGCCCCACAATCGTTCCGTCCTCGACACGATACGCCGCCGTGCCATTCTTTTGCACCCAGCCGTTCAGTGTCTTCCCGTCAAAGAGCTCCATCCAGTCCGCGGCCCGCGCGCACGGGCAATGAATGGTGACGAGCAGCGCAAAAGCAAGGATGCCGCCCCAATTTCGCGAGAGTCTAGGTTTCATCGTAATCCCTCCTTGTGGATTTCTGGTTCACCGCCCGCACGACGCCCCGGTTTCAGGTGAAGATGGGCCCCGGCTATGCAGCCGTCGCCGATCCGAAGGCGAACGGAATCTTCGCAGCCTGCCGAGAAACTATTCCCGTCCAGCTACCGACAGCCCGCGGCTCTCCACAAAAGCGGAATGGCCGTGGCCTTGCGGGCCGAAGACGCCAAACTCGGCTGGCGCGCGGCGCTGAAGTCTTTCGCTCCTCATCTCCTCTCGGGCCGCCGTTCTAACGATGCAGCCCGAACACGAAGATGCCGTTCTTCGCGGTAATCGCAACATACTGCCGCCCTTCATGGGAGTAGGTCATCGGCGAGGTGCGGATCGACCCTCCGGTGTTGAAGTGCCACAGCAGCTTGCCTGTCTTCGCGTCGGCGGCAATGAAGTTGCCGGACCGGCTCGAGAAGAACACCAGTCCGCCCGCGGTCGTCATCGTACCCGCGAAGCTCGCCTGTTGCGCTTCGTCGCCGAGGAAGGGAAACTCCCAGCGGATCTTGCCGCTGCGAAAGTCGATCGCGCGAATGAGCTGCCGCGCCTCTGTCTCCCGATGGTTAATGCTGTGGCCGGAGAGATAGTACATCCCGCAGGCGTCGCGCGCCGCCACATAGAAGAGTTCCGTCAAGGGGCTGTAGGAGGGGGCCTGCCAGTTCGTCCCGCCGTGGATGTCGGGGCAAACCAGGGTGCCTTTCGTGCTTGGAGCGGAGTTTTCCTCGAGCACGGGCCGGCCCTCGGGTGAGATTCGTTTCGCCCAGGTCTGCTTGGCGAAGGGCTCGGCCAGCAGCATCTTGCCGTTCGTACGGTCGAGGACGTAGAAGAAGCCGTTGCGGCTGGCCTGCAGCAGGAGCTTGCGGGGCTTGCCCTTCCAGTCCGCGTCGGCCAGCACGGGGGTTTGGCTGGCGTCCCAGTCGTGCACGTCGTGCGGCGTGAACTGAAAATGCCAGGCGAGCTGGCCGTTGTCCGGATTCATGGCCAGCAGCGAGGCGGTGTAGAGGTTGTCTCCTTCGCGGCCGCGCCCGTCGAAGTCTTTTGGGCCGGGGTTGCCGGTGGTCCAGTAGATCAAGTTCAGCTCGGGGTCGTAGGTCCCGGTGGTCCAGGGAGCCCCGCCTCCGAATTTCCAGGCGTCCGTGCCGGGCCAGGTCTCCGATCCCGGATCCCCGGGGGCGGGCACGGTGAAGAAGCGCCAAACACGTTCGCCGGTCTCGGCGTCGAACGCGTGCAAGGCGCCGCGAAGCAGGCCGGTGTCCCCGCCGCGAGTGCCGAGCAGGACGCGGTTGCGAACGACGAACGGCGCCGCGGTCGCTCCGAAGCAGTTCTGTTCGTCGGTGAGCAGCGTCCTCCACAGCTCGGCCCCGCTGCGGGCGTCGAGCGCGACCACATGGCAGTCGAATGTTCCCAAGTAGAGCCGCTGGCCGGAAAGCCCAAACCCTCGGCTCCAGTTCGGCCGGCGGCCGTCGCCGCTCGCCTCGTGGGTGTATTCGTAGCGCCACAGAACGCGGCCGGTTCCCGCATCAAGGGCATGAGCGATCAGTCCGCCGATCGGCAGGTACATCACACCGTCGCGGACCAATGCCGTCGGCTCCGTACGATGCGGAACGGGCGCGAACTGAAACGCCCATTGCACAACGAGATCGCCGGCGTTGGAGACGTTGATTTGGTCGAGCGGGCTAAAACGCTGGCCGCTGTTGTCGCGGTCATAGCTGAGCCAGTTTTCCGGAGAGCGATAGCGGTCCTCCCGGAGCGCGCCAGCGTCGGCGGCGGCCGCAATAAACACGCAGGCGGCGGCCCCGCAAATCCACGATAGGTATGACGGTCTCATCTAATAGTTCGAAAAGTTGCGCTGGATTGGAATGTACCGGTCTCTCTGCCGGTCGAGATAGGCCAGCAGATTCCGCAACTGCCCGCCGGAAAGCTTGCTTCGGTAGTCTCGCGGCATCGCCGACTGCAACGGCTTCCGCAGCTCGGCGATGTCACGCCGGTCAAGCAGACGAAACCGCCCGTCGCGCATGAGGATCTGTACCGAGAAGGTGTCCTCGTTTTTGAGTATTCCCTCGACGCGGTCGCCGCCGCGAGTCAGCGCGGCCACGGTCTCGTAGCCCGCGGGCAGCACAGCGTCGGGGTTGAGAACATCATTACGGATCTGGTCGCTGGTCTTGCGAGCGGCGATGCTGTCGAGCGGCGGCCCGAGGAAACCGCCGGAGCCGTCCACCTGGTGGCAGCCCGCGCAGCCGGCGCTTTCGAAGATCTTGCGGCCCGCCTCGGCGTCGCCTGGGAGAGGGGGCTGCAAACCTGGGCGCGCCAGGCTGTGAAGGTACGTGACGAGCTGCCAAATACGCTGAGGCACGAGATCGGCTTGGGGCGGCATTTCCGTTCCGGGAAAGCCCTCGGAGATGACCTCGAACAGCGCGGCGTCGCTGCCGCGCACGGTGCGGCTGCTCACGAGGTTCGCTGCCATGCTTCCCTTGGCGTCTTGGCCGTGGCAGACGGCGCACCGCTCGAGGTAAAGCCCTCGTCCGGCCCGAACCGCGTCAGGATTACGGGTGAGCGGGTTCTTGGACTCCGAGGTTTCGGTTTGTCCGAAAGCCGCCGCCAGCAGAACCGCGCCCGCAAGCGTGATCCTGGCGCCGATTCTGAAAGACTGAAACAGCATGCGGTAGTTGGCATTGTAGTACGTCCAGACCTGCCGCTGCTGCAAGCCGGGGGTCATCACATCAGGGGTGGTGGCCACCCGCTGATCCGATGTCGCGGCCATTCAGGGTGCGTCACGCACCCAAACGCCCGGCTGCGGATCCTTGCCATCCGGGGAGCCACCGGCGACGACAAGCCGCCCGCCGATGATGGCAGCCGCTGGTGACGACAGTGGCTGGGGCAACTCACCGAGTACGCTCCACTCGCCGTCATCAGAAGAGAGTACCCATATCGAGGCTGCGACCTGCCTCCCGCTGCGGCCACGCGTCATGCCACCCATCATGAAGATCCGGCCGCCACGCAGAAACGTGCTGCCTTCGGCATGGGAATGCGGCATCGGTAAATCGGGGCCGCTGCTCCAGGAGCTGGTCGCGGGATCGTAGACGTCGGTGCGCGCTTGATCTACTTGGGTGCTGTCGTGATGGAACTGGCCGCCCATCGCGTAGATCTTCCCAGCGAAAGTGACCGTACTGAACTGATTGCGGGGCGCCGGCATCGGCGCGGCGTTCTTCCATTCGGCGGAGCCGTCCAGGTCGATCACCCAGTGGTCCGCCGAGTCGGTGTCGCGATCCGCCATGAGCCCCCCCATGTAGTGGAGACGGCGGCCGACCAGCGCCAGGCCGCCTCCAGCTCGCGGCTCGGGTAGCGAAGGCGCCGTAACGTAGGTGTTCTTGTCGATGTCGTACTTCCACACCTCAGCGATCGCCTTACCCGGGTACCCATCCTTGAAGCCTCCGGCGATCCAAACCGACCGCCCGTCGGCCACGGCGTTGATGTGGGTGATCGCGCTCGGCAGGTCGGCGAGCCGCCGCCAGGTGTTTTTGGCGGGATCGAAGACATCGGCGCGCTTGCTCGACTTGGTTCCCACGGTGTATCCGCCGAACAGGTAGAGGGTGTCGTCAATCACGGCGGTCCCCGACTCCCACCGCGGCACAGGCATCTCGGCGAGTTCCTGCCAGGAGCTCTCTTCGACGGAGGCTGCTTGCGGGCTCTGAGCTGGGGTCGGCCGAGCCTCGGACGGCTGGGTCGCGAAAGGCCAGAGCGCCGCCAGCGCGGCGAGGACGAACCCCGCCTCGAAGCCGCGCCGGGTGAGCCAGCTGTGCGTCGGTGTCGTGTTTGCCTTCATCATCCACTCCTCACTCGTCACGCTATACGAGACGCGGCCCGGCGCCAACTTCCAGCGCGGACGGACCTATTATATTATCGCAACACCGAATGGCGTGCCGTTAGAGCCGGCAGGAGGCAACAGCTCGTGCAGACACAGTGTACCCAGATCGAGTTCGAGTTTGGCAAGCATGTTCAACGGCGCGTGACGGCGCGTTTTGACGGCGGACAAATCAGTTCCGATGGCGGAGGGTTGTTGCTGCGCGGAGTTGATCGGCGGCTGAGGTTGCTCGATCGTTTGGCGGGCTGTTTCGAAGATCGCCGCGACCCCATTTGTTGTGCGCGTGGCAGAGAACGGCCAACCAAGACGCGGCGGCGGACAGCGTGGGCGAACTGGAGCGGATCGTCAAGCGGCTACGCGCGCGTTGACCGAAGGTGTGCGGCGGCGAAGGCGTCAGAGAGTTGGAGCTCGCCCTTCAATCGGACCCGTTATCCGATGTGGCCAACCACATTCTTCGCTAAGAGGGCGCGCGTTCGAATCGCGCCGGGCGGACCAACCCCTTCCTTATCGTTTCACCAAGTTAACCCCTCTAGGACCTGGAGACGGGCGCGCTGCTGGCGCTGACCGTGCAAGGCGCCGATCTGGGCGACACGAGCACCGTGTCCGAGACGATTAGCGCGGCCGCGGAGCAAGTCGCCGCGGTCGCCCAAGACCCGGAGGCGAACGAGCAACTGTCTCCCCAAGGGCTGCAAGAAGTGGTGGCCGACAAGGGCTATCACAGCAACGACGTGCTGACGGACCTCAAGACGCTGCAGATGCGTTCTTACATCAATGAACCGGACCGCGGGCGGCGCAACTGGTGCGGCAAGCGGCGGCAGCAACAAGCGGTGTATGGCAACCGGCGACGGATGCGCGGCGAGCGGGGCAAACAACTGTCACGGTTGCGCAGCGAGCGGGTGGAACGCAGTTTTGCTCACTTATATGAGACCGGCCGGATGCGGCGGACGCACTTGCGCGGCCACGAAAATATCTTGAAACGGCTGCTGATTCACGGCGGCGCGTTCAACTTGTCGCTGCTGCTGAGGAAGGAGCTGGGAGCGGGCACGCCGCGCGGGCTGGCAGAAGCGAAAAAGGCCTTCGATTCGCTCTGGGAGGCCGTCAGGCGGCTGTTATCGGCCCGCCGAACGCGGTGGTTTCGGCTGTGGCCGCGCCCGGCGAACGGCTCCTTCCGGCTCGACTCGCCACTCTGCGTCTTCCGGCTCGCTCGCGCCGCCTGAAAACGGCCACATTTACCACGGGCTGCTAGGCCCTTGTTCAGCAGCGCTTCCAGCTCCGGCTTGGTGCTGGCGCTGATGTTGCAACCCTTTGCGGATCAACACGTTAAGGAAGGCGGGCCGGTGCGAGACAGAATCGCTTCACTGGCCCATGCCAGCTATCTTGTAAACTGGTGCTAGTATAGTGTCCAATAAATCACTGGACAAATCGCCTGATTTGTCGTATGCTGGGGTATGGCTTCCCCCTGCCAACTTTCGCCCTCCGAGCTGGAGCAGATTCGCCAATGGATCAATGCCCATGGCACCCCTCAGCAGGTGGCGCTGCGCTGCCGCATCGTGCTGGCTTCGAGCCAGGGTCTCTCCGATGTCGCCATTGCCAAGCAGTTGTCGGTGAACCGCAAAACCGTCATTCTGTGGCACCAGCGCTTTGCCCAACAGCGCTTGGACGGTCTCTGGGAGATCGCCCCCGGACGCGGCCGCAAACCCCGCTATGAGCTCGACAAGATCAGCGCCATTGTCGATGCCACGCTGCAAACCAAGCCCAAGGGAATGACGCATTGGAGTTGCCGCACGCTGGCCAAAAACCAGGGGGTCAGCAAGTCCACCATCCACAACATCTGGCAAGCCCACCACCTCAAGCCCCATCGCGTGAAGAGCTTTAAGCTGTCGCGCGATCCGAAGTTTCTGGACAAACTGAGCGACGTGGTCGGGCTGTACTTGAATCCGCCCCAACAGGCGATCGTGTTGTGCCTGGATGAGAAAAGTCAGATTCAGGCTCTCGATCGCACGCAACCGGGCTTGCCGCTCAAGAAGGGGCGTTGCGGGACGATGACGCATGACTCTAAGCGCAACGGCACGACGACGCTGTTCGCCGCCTTGGAAACCTTGCAGGGCAAGGTCATCGGCCAATGCTTTGCGCGGCACCGCCATCAGGAGTTTCTGAAGTTCTTGCGCACGCTCGACAAAGAGTTCCCCGGCGACGTCCCGCTGCATTTAATCCTGGACAACTATGGGACGCATAAACACGAGAAAGTGCGGGGCTGGTTGAAGCGCCACCCGCGCTTTGAGACGCACTTTATTCCGACCAGCTCGAGTTGGCTGAACCTGGTCGAGCGCTGGTTCGGCGAACTGACCCAGAAGGCGATCCGGCGCGGGGCGTTCGGCAGCGTGGAGGAGTTAAAGGACTGCATTAAGGAATTCCTCGAGGTCTGGAACGAGGAGCCGAAACCGTTCGTCTGGACCGCGACGGTCGAATCGATTACGGAGAAACTTTCGCGCTGCCGGCGCACCTTGGAGAAGATTCAGGCTGGCAGCAGCAGCCCGCGGAGCAGAAAACGGAAGAAATGACTGTCCATTTATTTCGTGGACACTACACTAGCGGCTATCAGGCATCCGGACGGGGCGGAGCCAAACGGGGCGGCTTGCCCGCGGACGGTCTCCTCGGGCCGGTGCGATGGACGACTCCAGGCTCGGGCCTGGGGCTCTGAATCTGTGTCGTGAAATTCCTGCTAGGTTTGGCAAGGCACAGGTCAAGCCGCCCGGATCTCTACCCTGGCAGGTCAGCAAAAGCCAGCCGCGATCAGAGACAGGCCCTGGTTAGTAGCCCTTCTGCTTATCCACGACGTTCAACATGGGTTGACCCTTGATCCTAAAAACGGCGGTTGAATTGGCGGCTCAGGGGGCAAGTGGTTGATACTGTGGGTGATGTCGAAATCACGAGGCGCAATACAGCTTCACCCGCTGGGGGAGCCCCAAAATGCCATCGCAAAGCAGAGCCGTGGCAGCCAGGCGCTGGACACCTACGGCGGCAAGGTGCATCTGCGCTGGGACGCCGGCGCGGCGGTAACCGCCTACGGGCAGATGCCCTACTTCATCGAGTTTCTTAAAACCGCCGGGTTGTTCAACGACTGGGTCGCCGCTTGTCCGCTCGACTACCGCAGCCCCAACGCGCCGGCGGTGCGCGACGTGTTGGGCGCCCTGCTGCTGAGCCTGCTGGCGGGACATCGCCGCTACGCGCACATCAGCTCGATCCGCGGCGATGGAGTCAACCCGGAATTGCTGGGGATGAGCAAGGTCGTCAGCGAAGACTCGGCGCGGCGGGCCTTTCAAAGGGCCGACGAGAAGGCTTGCAGCAGCTGGCTGCGCGAGCATCTGCGGCGAACCTACGAGGCGCTGCTGGAAGAGCCCTGGATCCTCGACGTCGACTCCAGCGTCAAGCCGCTCTACGGGCGCCAGCAGGGCGCCAAGCGCGGTTACAACCCCAGCAAGCCGGGGCGCCCTTCGCACGTCTACCACACTTACTTCGTGGCCAACTTGCGGCTGCTGCTGGAAGTGGAAATGCAGCCGGGCAACCAGACGGCGTCCTCGTATGCGCAGCCGCAGTTGTGGAAGTTTATCGACGGCTTGGAACCCGGGCAGCGTCCGGCGCTGCTGCGCGGAGATATCGGCTGGGGGACGGAGCGGATGATGCTGGGCGCCGCACAGCGCGAGCTTCCTTATTTGTTCAAATTGCGGCAGAGCCGGGGCGTGAAGGGACTGTTGGAGAGGTTGTTTCGCAGCGAGGAATGGGAGTCGGCGGGCAAAGGCTGGCAAGGCATCAGCACGGAGTTGATGCTGGAAGGCTGCAGCCGGTCCCGGCCGCTGGTGGTGTTGCGGCGCCAGATTCGCAACGATCTGGCCCTCACTCAGCCCGACCCGGCGGCGCCGCAACAGCTCTCGTTGGGGTTGGCGGAAATCGTCGGCCAGGGTGTGCTCTATGAGTACGTGGTGCTGCTGAGTTCGCTCGACGAAGAGGTGGCGACGATCGCGCAGCACTATCGCGACCGGGCGGACGCGGAGAACAACTTTGACGAATTGAAGAACCAATGGAGTTGGTCGGGATTCACGACCCAGGACCTGCTGCGTTGTCAGGTGCTGGCGCGCATCGGGGCGCTGGTGTACAACTGGTGGACGCTGTTTACGCGGCTGGCGATCCCCGACAAGCATGGCGAGGCGATCACGACGCGTCCGCTGCTGCTGCACGGCATTGCCCGGCGGACGCGCCACGGCCACCAAACCACGGTAACGATTACCAGCTTGCACGCCAGGGCGCGGCAGATGAAGGCGGCTTTGCAGCGGGGGAGCGCCTTTCTGCAATGGGTGCGAGCAACTGCGGAGCAGTTGACCCGAGCCCAACGCTGGCGACTGATTCTGAGCTGGATTTTCCGCCAATTTCTCCACGGCAGAGTCCTCGGCGGCCCCTTGTATGTCACCGATGCCCCCTAGCAACTGCCGTTTTTAGGTTCAAGCGGGAAGCGGAGCTGGACGGCATCTACGTGATTCGTAGCAGTGAAAAGAAGGCTGATCTGAAGGCTGAAGACGCGGTGCGTTCCTACAAGAGCTTGGCCCGTGTGGAACGCGTGTTTCGCTGCATGAAAGGGGCGGATCTGAGGGTGCGGCCGATCTTTCACCGCACGCCGGATCACGTGCGGGCGCATATTTTTTTATGCCTGCTGGCCTACTACGTGGAGTGGTGGATGCGCCAAGCGTGGGCGGAGTTATTGTTCGAAGACGAGCAGCTGGAGGCTGACCGGCAGCAACGGGACCCGGTGGCGCCGGCACAGCCTTCGGCGGCGGTGAAGAAGAAAAAGGCCCGCCGCCGCACTTCCGGGGGGTTGCCCGTGCACAGCTTCGCGACGTTGCTCGACGCGCTGGCGACGCGCTGCCAAAACACCTGCCGGGTCGGCGGCGAGGGGAGCGCGGCCACGTTCGAACAACGGACCGCCCCGACGGCGCTGCAAAAGCGGGCCTTGGAGCTGCTGGGCCTGTAGCCAGAAAAGCGAATCTCACCAGGTGCCTTTGCGCCTTAGAATCAATGACTTACTGTCGTTTTGCCTCTGGAACTTCGGGCTAGTCGGTTTATAATTGATTTCGGGCAGCGGAATCTTGTCGAAGTTCAAGCCTTTCCAGCGGCTTTTGTACGTGTCGAGGAGCTAGTTCTACCCGATGTTCAAGGCAAGGCCAAGCGGGAGCACCGATCTGAGAAGGCACGTCAACAGCACCTGGACCGCTGGTGGCTCCATTGGCGTCCACGAGCCGAGTTCATTACTGCTCTGTCCAAATTAAACCGGTATCTCGCTTGTTCACGTGTGACGAAGCGCCCGATCTTTGTCTTCGCGGACAATCGGATTCGCCCGGGCGACGCAATCCAGGTCTTTGCTTTCCCGGACGACTACAGCTTCGGCATCTTGCAATCTCAAGCTCATTGGCTGTGGTTCACTACCAAATGCTCAAAACTGAAGTCCGACTATCGTTACACACCCCCGACCGTGTTCGACACCTTCCCATGGCCGCAGAGGCCCAGTAGAAAGCAGGTGGACGCCGTCGCCGAAGCTGGCCGTCAAATCCGCCGCCTCCGCACCGAAGCTCTCCAGCACATCAAAGGCGGTCTACGCGCCCTCTACCGCACCCTGGAACTCCCAGGCAAAAATCCGCTGAAGGATGCCCAGGCCGCTCTCGACCAAGCGGTCTTAGAAACCTGCGGCTTTTCGGCCAAGAAAGACTTGCTCGCACAGCTCCTCGAACTCAACCTGAACGTTGCCGCCCGGATCGGCCGTGGCGAAGCGGTGGTCGCTCCGGGTGTCCCGCCGGGCTATCCGAACCCGGATGCCCTGGTCACGTCGGACTGTGTCGGTGAGCCCTCTTCCACTCGCTAACCGAAGGGCCGACGTGCTCGAGTAGCCCGAGGGTGGCGAGGAAGAAGGTGAACAACTGCGAGAGGCGACGAGAACGGGTCGGCCATGTGGCGGGAGGCAATTCGTGGAGGAGCTGGAGCAGCGGAAGCCTACTTCACGCGCGATCCGGGGATCAAACGGCCGGTTTCTCGTCGTAGACGCCGAACACTCCTCGCAGGACGCCGCACATCTCGCCCAGCGTCGCGCGGGCGCGGACGGCATCGAGGATCGGCGGCATCAGGTTGTCATCGCCTTGGGCGGCTTGGCGCAGGTTGTCCAGCGCTTTCTCGGCCGCCGCGCTGTCGCGTTCCGCGCGCAGTTGGCTGAGTTTGGCCGACTGCTTTTCTTCCACCGAGTGATCGATGTAAAGCGTCGGGATCGGTTCCTGCTCTTCCTCGGTGAAGGCGTTGACGCCTACAATTAGCTTCTCTTTGCTCTCGACGGTCCGCTGGTATTCGTAGCTCGAGCGGGCGATTTCCGCTTGCGGATATCCTTGTTCAACGGCGGCGACCATGCCTCCCATGGCGTCGATCTTTTCGAACTCTTCGAAGCAGCCTTTCTCCATGTCGAGGGTGAGTCTTTCAACGAAGTAGCTGCCCCCGAAGGGATCAATGACGCCGCTGACTCCTGTCTCATGAGCAATCACCTGCTGGGTGCGAAGCGCCAGCAGGGCCGCCGGCTCGGTCGGCAGCGCGTAGGCCTCGTCGAGCGAGTTGGTGTGCAGCGACTGCGTTCCGCCCAGCACCGCCGCCATCGCCTGCACGGCGGTGCGGACCAGATTCACTTGCGGTTGCTGGGCGGTGAGCGAAACACCGGCGGTCTGCGCATGGAACCGCAGCCGTTGCGAGCGCGGGTCCTTCGCCCCGAAGCGGTCCCGCATCAGTTTGGCCCAGATCTTGCGCGCGGCGCGAAACTTGGCGATCTCCTCGAAGAAATCGCTGTGGGCGTCGAAGAAAAAGCTCAGCCGCGGAGCGAACTGATCGACATCGAGCCCGCGTTCGACGCCCCATTCCACGTAGGCGATTCCCGCTCCCAGCGTGTAGGCCAGTTCTTGCAGCGCCGTGGCTCCGGCTTCCCGGATGTGGTAGCCGCTGATCGAAATCGGGTTGAAGCGGGGCGTGTGCCGGACTCCGAACTCCAGCGTATCGGTCACCAGCCGCATGGACGGCCGGGGGGGATAAATGTACTCCTTTTGGGCGATATATTCCTTCAGGATGTCGTTCTGAATCGTGCCCGAGAGCTTTTTCCAGTCGGCCCCTTGTTTCTCGGCGGCCACGAGGTACATCGCCCACAGAATGGCCGCCGACGAGGTGATCGTCAGCGACGTTGTGACGCCGGCCAGAGGAATATTCGCGAACAATTCCTCCATGTCAGCCAGCGACGAAATCGCCACGCCGCATTTGCCGACCTCCCCGGCCGCCAGCGGATGGTCGGCGTCATAGCCCATCAGTGTCGGCAGATCGAAGGCGACCGACAGGCCGGTCTGGCCATGATCCAGCAGGTAGCGGTAGCGGCGGTTCGTCTCCCGCGGCGTGGCGTAGCCGGAGAATTGTCGCATGGTCCACAGCTTGCCGCGGTACATGCCGGCGTGGGCGCCGCGCGTGTAGGGGAATTCGCCGGGCTCTCCCAGTTCGCGGGCGCGGTCGAAGTCCGCCAAGTCAGCCGCTGTATAGACCCGCTGGACAGGCACTCCGGAGATCGTTGTGTGGCGCTGCTCCGCCGCGGGCGTTGCTGGCCGGGCGCTTTGCTTCGTGGCGGACATCTGAATTCTGGATTCGATTCTCACTCAGTCTACAAGAAGTTCTGCTCGCGGCCGGTGATCTAAACGCGGGCTGATCTTGGCGGAATACCGCGCGGGAGTGAGCTTGACAGCTTTCGGGAGTAGAATAAATAGAGCGAGGATAGCCAAGTTGGCAACAGCAACCAAAACCGTCTCGTACGAGAAATGGCTCACCATGCCCATCGTCGAGGACGCCATCGAAGAAGTCGTCGATGGGGAGATCCGTCTGATGCCGCCGAACAAGACAACGCACGCCAAGATCGTGCAAGCACTCACTGCGGCGTTTGTGAGGCAGCTTGATGAATCAAGAATCCAGATCTACGGGTCGACGTTCGGTCTGGTCATTCGCAAAGAACCCCTGACTTGCCGTGTCCCCGACCTGGCCTTGTTCATCAAGACCAACGTAGTCGAGGAAGACGGATATGTTCATTCTCCTCCCGAGCTAATCATCGAGGTGCTTTCACCGTCGAATACTCCGGCCAGGGTGCGCGAGAAGCTGCGTGAATACGAAGCCCTTCGCGTCCCTGAAGTCTGGGTATTCTTGCCGGAGGTTCGGACGGTTGAGGTTTTTCGCCCGCGGGGCGATGAGCTGGAGAAATCTGCCTTGGTGAAAGATGGACAACTCAGCGCCCAGTATTTCCCCGAAGCATCAATCGACGTGACCGCGGTCTGGCCGGACTGAGCCCGATTCGCAAGACGCCGTTTCGCCCGCGACGTGGCGCAAGCACTCGTGCTTGCCGCGTCGAGACTCATTTCGACGCTTGGCCGCCCTGCACCCGCTGCTCCAAGGCCTCGCCTACTCGGGCAACGCAAACGTCAGCAGTGCGCTGCCGGCCGCGACAGCAATATACTGTTTGCCTCGGAAACGGTAGCTGATGGGCGACCCGCGGACCGAGCCCCCGGTCTGAAATCTCCAAAGGGGCTTGCCCGCGCGTGCGTCAATCGCCATGAAATTGCCGTCACCGTCTCCGCCGAATACCAAGCCTCCCGCCGTCGCCAGCAGCCCGCTGGCCGATCCGGCGATGAGCTCGAAGTTCCACTTGGTCTCTCCGGTAGCCGGGTCCACGGCAAGGATCGAGCTCGTCGACGGGTCGCTGGTAATGTTGTCCGTTGTCGAGGCCTGGTACCACTGGCCTTCGATGAAGCCCTGCGAGGTCTTGTAGAAGATTTGGCAGCCGTTTCTCGAATCAAAGTAATACAAGCCGGTCTGAGGACTATAGGCCGTGGGGCGCCAGTTGTGTCCGCCACCCAATCCGGGACAGGCTTTGGTTCCGTCTTCGGTGGGATCTTTCCCGGGAATCAGAATCGGCCTGCCATCCATCCCGATGCCGTCGGCCCAGTCAACCTCTGTGTAGGCCCGGGCGAACAAGAACTTCCCGCTGGCGCGGTCCAGAGCATAGAAGAAGCCGTTGCGGTTGGCCTGGATGACAGCTTTCGTCGGCTTCCCTTCGATCGTAAGGTCGACCAAGACCGGGTCCGCGACGGCGTCCCAGTCGTGAACGTCATGGGGGGTGAATTGGTAGTGCCATTTCAATTTTCCCGTGTCCGCGTCCAGGGCGATCAAGCTGCAACTGTAGAGGTTGTCCCCTGGGCGCACGTCCCCATCCATATCGGGACCGGGGTTGCCCGTTCCCCAATAGATAAGATTGAGATCGGGGTCGTAGGTACCGGTCGTCCAAGTCGATCCGCCGCCCCGCTGCCAGGAATCTCCGCCCCAAGTGTCCCCGCCGGGCTCTCCTGGCGCGGGGATCGTCCAAAACCGCCAGACCCTTTTCCCTGTTTCCACGTCGTAAGCGTCCAGGAAGTCGCGGGTTCCAAACTCGGCGCCGGCGATTCCAACGACCACCATGTTCTTGACAAGCAGCGGCGCTCCTGTAGCGGAATAGCCCTTCTTGTAATCAGCCAGCGTGGTTTCCCACAACGCATCGCCGGTTTTCGCATCGAGAGCGACCAGCGTGCCTTCATAGTTGACCTTGAAGAGCCTGTCTCCCAGCGCCGCGAAACCGCGATTCGGCTGCCCGCAACAGCCATGCGCCTCCTTGGGAACGTTGGCGGAGTAGTGCCATGTGGGACGTCCGGTCAGCAGATCGAGCGCCCAGGCGTGGTTCGAGGGCCCGGTGATGTACATCAAGCCGTCGTTGACGAGCGGCGTCGTCTGGCCCTTCCCTTCGAGCCCGGTTTGAAAGATCCATTGCGGAATCAGGTTCTCAACATTCGAGGTGTCGATCTCGGATAGTTCGCTGTAACGCCAGGCGGAGTAGCCCTTCCCGTACATCAGCCAGTTCGCGGCGTCTTCCTGCGCCGAAAGCAGTCGCTCGTTCGTAATCGCCTCGGCTCCGAACGCCGGCGTTGCCGCCAGAAGAACGATCGACGCAAGCACTCTCGCGGCATGTATTGCCGGCGGTGGAAACGTTTTCACGGTCGTGACTCCTCTCTTCCAAGGCCGGCCAAATACGCCAGCAGGTCGTCGATCTCATGGGCCGTCAAGCTGCTACTGTAGTCGGGCATCAGCGAGCGCAGCTCTCTCTTCATCGAACGGACTTCGCTGGACAAGTAGGAGTGAAAGTTCTCCTGAGCGTCCATCAGTTGGGCCGAGAAGTTGTCGTAGTTTTTCTCGATGCCTTCGATCTTCCTGCCGTCGAGCGTAACGATCGTGAGCGTCTGATAGCCCGGGCTGAAATCGTCGTTGGGGTCGGTCATCGACTGCCGCAAATAGGCAACGCTCTTGGAGCGGCCGGCCGTCGTCAGATCGGGCCCGAGCCGCCCTCCGCGGCCGCCGATGCGGTGACAGCTCCCGCACTGCGCTTTCTCCCAGAAGAGCTTTTCGCCAACCGTGGAATCTCCCGTCACGGGAGTTCCTTCTTCACTCGCGCTCATCCGGATGTAGCTGACGATGCTCCAGATTGTCTGGTCCGGCAGCCGGACTTCGTAGCCGGCCATATTGGTGCCAGACACGCCCTCGGCGATCACGCGAAAGAGATCTTCGTCACGGTCTCCAGCCAAATACGCACCCCTCGTCAAGTCGGGGCCGCGGCCGCCTTGCGCGTCGATTCCATGGCACGGGCGGCAGTAAATGCGAAATGCACCACGTCCGACATCGGCGGCTTCGGCGTCGCCGTGGAAGGGGTTCGTCCGCTCCTGCTGGGCGATGCAAAGCAGCGGAACGAATGCCAGCACGGCCGGCGGAATTCTCACGGCCATCTTCAGAGCTCTCACGGTCACCACAAACCTTCTGACGGCTGTCCGTCTCTTGGTCCCAATGTCGAAGGATACAGCTAACGCGAAACCCAGTCAATGCCGGAGCGTCGTTTAGCTGACAGACTGAGCCTGCTGTTTGCCTCGCCGAAGGCAGCGCTAAAAACTGCAGCAACGTTGAAAACTCGGTTTCCATGTGCTAATGTTCATTTGGAGGAAACTTCGATGTCTGCAAGAAAGTTCGTGTTGTTCGCTGTGTTCGTGTTCCTGATCGCCAGTTGCGGTAGTCCGCCGCCAGCGGAGCCCGTGCCCGGTTTGAAGGCGTTTGTTGGCGCCACCGTGATGGACGGGACAGACAGCCCGCCGATCGAAAATGCCGTGCTCGTGGTGCAAGACGGGCGGGTCACGGCTCTCGGCGCGATGAACGATCTCGATGTTCCGCCCGGCGCGGAGATGATCGACGTTTCCGGCAAATTCATCACGCCGGGGTTCATTAACACTCACGGACACGTGGGGGCCACGCGAGGCCTCGAGTCCGGCCCTGATGTCTACACGGAAGAAAACATCTTGAGCCATCTCGCACTCTACGCCCGCTACGGCGTGACGACCGTCAACAGCATGGGCGGCGACGGGGAAGCGGCCATTGGGGTCCGCGATGCACAGGAGACGGCGGAACTGGACCGGGCGCGCATCTACGTGGCTGGAGCCGTGGTCGCGGGCGACACTCCCGACAAAGTGCGGGCGGAGGTGGACGCCAACGCCGCGATGAAGGTCGACTTCATCAAGATCCGGGTCGACGACAACCTCGGGACTTCGAAGAAGATGACCCCCGAGGTCTACCAAGCCGTCATCGACCAGGCCCACACGAAAGGGCGGCGCGTCGAGGCGCATCTCTATTACCTCGAAGACGCCAAGGGACTGCTCGAAGCGGGAGTGGACATCGTTGCTCACAGTGTGCGTGACAAGGAAGTCGACGACGAGTTGATCAACCTCCTGAAGGAGAAGGATGTGTGCCTCTGCCCTACTCTCGCTCGCGAGGTGTCGACGTTTGTCTACGAGGACGTTCCCGAGTTTTTCTCTGATCCTTTCTTCACCAAAGAGGCCGACCCCGCGGTCCTCGAACAATTGAAGGACCCCGAACGGCAGAAGAGTGTCCAGGCCAGCAAGTCCGCGCAGCAATACAAGAAGGCGCTGGAGATGGCGTCGGCGAATCTCAAAAAGCTCGTCGATGCCGGCGTCACGATCGCGTTCGGAACCGACACTGGTCCCCCGGCCCGCTTCCAAGGCTACTTCGAGCACATGGAGCTGGACTTGATGGCGGAAGCCGGTCTGACTCCGACGCAGATCCTCGTTGCCGCCACGGGCGCCCCGGCACGCTGTCTGGAGCTTGACGACCTGGGATTGCTGCAATCAGGAAAGTGGGCGGACCTCAACGTCTTTGCCCAAGACCCCTCGGCCGACATTAAGAACACCCGCAGCCTGGAGTCGGTCTGGATCGCCGGCAACCGCGTTCCGGATAAGTAGCGCGTGCGGAATCTAGTGCAATGCGCCAACCGGACTGCAACTTATCGTGAGTCGCTTCGTCGCACTGGCCTGCTAGGGGCGTAGAGGAGGCTTTTGCGGTCCGCGCGCACACGTTTCGGCGGTGATGCGGACCATTTGAGTCGCGTTCACGCGGCTTGGTGTTCCTTAGGCCAGTCGTTTTACGGCTGGTAGGCAGACCATTCCAGCCCAGGCTGGCAGCCCGTTTTCAACGGGCTTCTCCAGAAACCCGAGACCCTACAAGTTGCGGTACTATTCGCGAGCTACACTAGGCCGGGCCGCGAAAGCACGCCGAACCAGCCCCCTTTGGGCATTGTGCGTCGCCGCTTCGCAGCGATGGACCGGCGGGAGTGCCGTCCCCCCAACCGCTTGCTTGTTCCCCCCTCGCCTAAGCCCGATAGAATGACAAGTTCGATGGCTACGGACAAGAACAAACCTCGCCTCTTTTCCGGCATGCAACCGTCGGGGAACCTGCATATCGGCAACTATTTGGGGGCGCTGAGGACTTGGGCGCGGATTCAGTACGACTACGAGCCGATCTTCTGCGTGGTGGATCAGCACGCGATCACGGTCTACCAAGAGCCGAAGGGCCTCCAGGAGAAGATCGAAGACGTCGCCGCGCTCTACGTCGCCGCGGGCATTGATCCCGAGCACTCGGCGGTGTTCGTGCAGTCGTCGGTGGCGGCGCACGTCGAGCTGGCTTGGGTGTTCACTTGCGTCACTCCGATGGGCTGGCTGAGCCGCATGACGCAGTTCAAGGCCAAGGCGGAAAAGCAGGAATCGGTGGGGACCGGCTTGTTCGTCTATCCCGCGCTAATGGCTTCCGACATTCTGCTCTACCAGGCGCAAATCGTCCCGGTTGGAGAGGACCAGGCACAGCACCTGGAGCTGACGCGCGACATTGCGCAGCGCTTCAATTCGGTCTACGGAGATACCTTCACCGTCCCCAAAACGGAGCTTCCCGTCGTGGGTGAGCGCATCATGGGCTTGGACGATCCCACTCAAAAGATGAGCAAGTCCGCGCCGGGATCCAATCATGCGATTGGGCTGCTCGATCCACCTTCCCGCATCAAGAAGCTGATCGGCCGGGCGGTGACCGATACCAAGCCGGGCGTTGATTTCGACGACCTCGGAGCGGGCGTCGCCAACCTCATCACGATCTTCCAGGCATGCAGCGGATGGAGCGACGATCAGGTTCGGGCGAAATTCAGCGGCTCGCAGTACGGGACGTTGAAGAAGGCTGTGACCGAGGCGGTGGTCGCGAAGCTCGAACCGATTCAGAAGAAATTCGAGGAGCTGACCAGCGACCGGGCGGTCATCAGGGAACTGCTGCGAAAAGGGGCCGAGCGGGTGGCGCCGATCGCCGAGTCCACGATGAAGCAGGTGCGAGCGCGCGTGGGTCTTTACTCGGGTTGAGCCTCCGAGCGGTGACGGTCATAGCTCGGAAGGCGGCCCGGCGAGTCTACGCCGCTCCGCGGGTATCTTCACTGGAACATCGCGCTGAAACGGCGCTGCATTTCTTCGGGCGTAACACGTACGCTCGCCGTGGAACTGGTCGGCGAGCTCGCTCACCATCGTGGCGCCCGCTTCTAATAGCCCCTGTGCTTATCCACCACGTTCAACAGCGGCTCACCGTCGGCGAAGCGGCGGATGTTCTCTTTCACGGTCCCCAGCATGCGATCGCGGTCTTGGTCGGAGCGGCCGGCAATGTGCGACGTGATGATGACATTTTTGAACTTCCACAGCGGGTGTCCCGGCGGCAGCGGTTCCGGGTCGGTCACGTCGACGCCCGCGGCGGCGATGCGCTGGCTGTCGAGGGCTTTGACGAGGCCGTTGAGGTCATAGGTGCCGCCGCGGCTGACGGCAATAAAAAACGACCCCTTCTTCATCGAGTCGAATTGCTTGGGGCCGATCATCTTGTGGCTCATGGGCGTGTGAGGGGCCGCCATGAAAATGACGTCGGCCAAGGGGATGACTTCATCAAGCTGGTCCGGCTTGACGACGCGCTCGATGAACGGCGAGAAGGGGATATCGTCAGGGTCGACACCGATAACCTTCATGCCGTGCGCCCAGGCGCGGACGGCGATCTGCTGGCCGATGCCGCCGACGCCGATGACCACGGCGGTCTTGCCGCGCAGCTCGATTAGCTTCTCGCGGCGGCGTTCCCAGTTTTCCTTCGCGCGCTTCTCGATGTAGTAGAGAAGATCGCGGGTGTGCGCCAGCAACATAGCCATGGCGTGGTCGGCGATCTCAGGTCCCTGGACGATTTGATTGTTTGTCAGGACGATGTCGCTGTCCCGCAGGTCGTTGCCGCCGGAAAGATGGAGCACGCGCTCGACGCCGGCGCTGGTGGTTTGCGTCCACTTGAGTTTCTTGCCGGCCCGGACATGTTCGGGCCTGATCGTGCCGATAAAAGCATCGGCGTCAGCGATCTCGTCCATGATTTTGTCGCGTTCGACCCGCACGAGCTTGACCTTGCTGGACACCGACTGCCAGTCTCGGATGACGTCGTCGGACTGCCCCGTGACAAGGATCTTTTTGGTTTGAGCGCCCAATGCGAGCGCTGAGATGAACAAGGTGATCAGAATTCGGTTCATGAGAAGCCTCCATTATGCCTACCGGAAGATTCTAGCGCAGACTGGGGAGCCGAAACAGGAGAAATCGTGCTAGCTAGCTAGGGGGTGAAAAAACGGCGCGCCCGGACCGGACCCCTTGGGAGGCGCCTAGAGCTTGTTGTAGTGGGTTCGCCAGTCTTCGCCCGCGCGACCGTTCAGGTCCCAAACAACTTCGCCGTCACGCAGGGTGAGTTCGCATCCAAGCCGCTTGGTCCCCATGGCGCGGGCATTGCGGACGTCGAGGAATCCGAATCTTCCGTGCTCGAGGCGAATGACGCTGATATCGGCCCCAGCCCCCACGCCGAGGTGTCCCAGGTCCTCTCGCTTGATCTGCGAGGCGGGATGGGCAGTCGACATCTTGATCACGTCATAGAGTGAAATGCCCTGATTGAGAATCTTCGACATGACGTTCAGCATGTTCTTCATGCCGGCGTTCATGCTGCCGATGTGGAGATCGGTCGAGATCGAGTCAGGAATCCAGCCCTGGCGAATCCCGGGCGCGGCCTGTCCCCAGGAAAAGCTGCCGCCGCCGTGGCCCACGTCGAACTTGACGCCGCGCTTGCGGGCCTCAAACAGATAGGGGCGGACCTTGCCGTTGTCGTCGAACATCGGCACCCGCTCCAGGTACATGTGGGTATACATATCACCTGGCCTGAGACGTTTGGTCACTAGTTCCTCGAAGGGTCTCTCCGCGGTGAAGCTGCCGAAATCAACCATCACGGGCAGGCCCGCCAGGTTGCCGGCCTTCACCGCCCGATCGACAGCCGTCCACACCGGCGCCACGAAGTGAGCGGTCTTGATTCCGACGATGGTTCCCGGGTATTTCTTGGCCGCATTGGCCGTGGCTTGGGCATCCATATCGTCCTGGTTCTGCTCAATCGCGCCTCCTCCCATGCCATGCCCGACGATATTGAGCATCGCCAGCACGCGGGTCTTCGAACGGTCGATGACACGGTCTTTGAAATCGGCGAAGTTACGCCAGCCTGAGCTGCCGACGTCGACAACGGTCGTGACGCCGCCGCGGAAGGTAAAGCCGTCCGGATAAACGCTGTTGTCACCGGAGTAGGCGCCACGCATGCCGGTGCCGGCGTAAACGTGAACGTGGATGTCGACCAGCCCGGGGGTGACATAGAGTCCGGAGACATCGACGGTCTTGGCAGCTTGCAAAGGATGAATACTGTCGGCAAGCCGGGCGATCTTGCCATCGGCGACCGCAACGTCTTGCAGCCGGTTGATTCCGTTGCGCGGGTCGATCACGTGACCTCCCTTCAGCAGAAGGTCGTAGCGGGGTTGAGCGGACGCCGCCGCGGTTTGAAGCAGGAGCGCGACGGCCAGAACAATGCTCTTCATAAAGGGAACCTCGCAGCTTGAAGTAGTTTCACGCCAAGTATTCTAGCAACGGCTGCCGCCGGGGAGGTTTCCGCGAGAATCAGGCGCAGCCGTCAGGCCGACCCGCTCGATGTCGCGGAGCATGGACGTTCACGCCACGAAAGCATCGCGATGGGTACGGCTCCCGAATGCATTACCGATCCAAGACCGCGAGAAACTCTTCGATCGTCAGCCCAGCCCGCGTAATCAGGGTTCTGAGAGTCCCGCGCGCCACCTGACGATGTTTTGGGACTGAGAGCGTCGCCACTTGCCCGGGTTTCGTCAGAATGACGTGGCTGCCTCGCTGGCGGGCGGTCTGCCAGCCGTGTTTTGAGAACGCTCTTACCACCTCACCGGGTCTCAGAAGCGGGACAGGGGGCACCTAGACGCCGATTTCCACTTCCTTCGTCGTGATCATCAAGGGCAGATTCCTTTCTCTTCGCGCCGCGAGACATTCCCGAATCGCATCCCCAACGTTCTTCTCGGCCTCCGCTTCTGTCGAGCCTTGACTGACGCAGCCGGGGATCGCGGGACATTCGGCAATGACCATCCCATCCTCGTCTCGAGACAGCGTTATGAGGAACTTCATCGGGGTTACTGCTCTGAGTATGGCACAAGCTCTGCTGGGAGAATTGGGCCATAATCCGTCCGTAAGGGTTCCCGGAGGTTGGCCCGCCTCCCAACAACCTGTTCCGGGCACGATCGTGCCAGAATGAACCGAGGCCCGCTCGTTTTCGTGTCGGAAGAGCTCACCAGCGCCTATGCCGAACAACAAGCGATTCCGCTGACTCCCTGTGTTTGCTCCCATCGCACCGGAACCGTGCGGCGCAGCATCCGCGAGTTCCTGGACTCAGTCAAACAGGACCATCCCCACGTGCTTGAAAACATGTTATCCGCGATGAGCCGAATCGATACTCCGCGCCTGCTGGACCGCCGGTTTCTGGATCTGGAAGACGATGACATGCCGCCTGAGGCTGAGGTGACGGCGCTGCCGATTCTGATGCAATCCACCTTCTGAAAAACATGTAGACTTGAGGTTTGAGCGAGTGATCGCTCCGCATTGACACTCGGACCGGTCGGTCCTTTCCATCTCTTCCCAACGCCGCATGATCACACATCCACGTTCAACTTCTACATGACCGCGCGTCCACGTTCAACTTCCAGCGGTGAAGTACTAGCCACGGTTCAAAAGGTCCTCGCCGTTGTTTTCTTGTTGTTCGTCTTCCTGCTTGGAGTCAAAGGTCTGGGAGACGGCTTCAAGCTGCTCGGCCGTGATTTCCTGCAGGCGTTTTTCGCGGCGACCGAGAATCCTTTTACCGGGCTGATGGTGGGGATACTGGCCACCACAATTGTGCAGAGTTCTTCGGTTACCACCGCGATGGTGGTCGGACTCGTGGCGGCTCCCGAAAACCCGCTTCCGATTGCCAACGCCGTACCGATGATCATGGGCGCGAACATTGGCACGACGGTGACCAATACGGCCGTTTCGCTGGCCCATATGGCCCGCCGTGATGAGTTTCGCCGGGCATTCGCCGTGGCCACTTGCCACGACTTCTTCAACTTCATGACGGTTGGCATTCTGCTCCCGCTGGAGCTGATGACGGGTTACCTGCGCAGTGCCGCCACGGCTTTAGCCTCCCTGCTCGCAGGAACGGGAGGCTATGAGTTTGACAGCCCCCTGAAAACCGGCTTAAAGGTTGCGTTTCAGCCTGTCATTGACCTGAGCCAAGCACTGTTTGAGGGGCAGCAAGCCCAGGGCGGCCTCATCATCGTGGGCAGCGGCGTGCTCATTGTCGGCGCGCTTTTCTTGCTGGTCAAAGTCATGCGGACGGCAATGCAGAGCCAGGTGGAGGCCTACATCACGCAATTTCTCGGGCACAGCGCGGTACTGTCGATCTTGGTCGGCATGATCGTTACCGTGATGGTGCAGTCGAGCTCGATTACGACCGCGCTGCTGGTGCCCCTGGCCGGAGCCGGAGTCGTCACGCTGGCGCAAGCCTTTCCGCTGACGCTGGGCGCCAACATCGGCACGACGGTAACGGCTCTGCTGGCGTCTCTTGCGGCGAGCGGGGAGAACGCTGAGGCGGGAGTGATCATCGCGCTCGTGCATCTGCTGTTCAATGTGACGGGAATCGTGATGATCTACCCCATAGCGGCCATCAGGAACATCCCCTTGGCCGGCGCCCGTTGGTTCGCCGAAATAGCGGTGAAGTCGCGAAAATGGGCGCTCGTCTATGTGCTGGGGCTGTTCTACGGCGTGCCGGCGTTTTTCGCTTTTCTAGACCGATATTTGTAGTCCACCGGAGGTAGCCATGCTGCAAGAATTGCTGAAGATTTTTCGCCCGGGGAATACGCTGAGTGTTATGGCCGACGCCTTCTCCAAGATGCTCGGGCTGAGCTGCGAAATGACGGCCACCGCGGGGAGTATCTATTTTCGGGAGCCCCTTCCGCCGGAAGTGCGAACCCGGCTTTACGAGAAGGATGTTGAAGTCAACATGCTCGAACGGACAATCCGCAAGCGTGTCGTCGCTCATCTTTCGGTACGGGTGAACACCCCCGATCTCCCGTATTGCCTGCTCCTGATGAGCCTGGTGAAGGACGTCGAACGAATCGGCGACTATGCCAAGAACCTCAGCGAAGTGGTGGATATCTATCCGGGCGAGCTTCCAGATGACGACGTCGTCGCCGAGCTGCGGGAGATCCGCACCGCGGTAGAAGCGGGATTTCAGGCCGCCAGCAAGGTGTTCGCGGAGTCGGACCGGGAAACCGCGCTGAGGCTCATCCGCAGGGGCCAAGACAGCGCCGCGCGCGCTGACGGATTGTTGTCCCGCATCGCCCATCTCAACTACGACTCGGGAAAAACTACGGCTCTCGTGCTCGGCGCGCGCTACTACAAGCGCATCAACGGCCACCTGATCAATGTGCTATCGAGTGTCGTGATGCCCCTGCACAAAGTGGACTACTACGACGAGGACGAGATCACGGACGGCCCGGCCGATTCCTGAGAGCTGGTTCATCACAAGAATCACGCCGCCCACAACCCTGCGGAGTCCCGCGTAGACGGCCGAGACAGGATCGGCAGATCCAATAAGGATGTCTGACCCCAGTTGGCCCCCCTATGGGTGCAAGACATGCTAAATTCAATCGCTATGAGAATTCTTCTCCTGCTGACCGTCACCTTTCCTCTGCTGGCCCAGCAGCCGGACTTCCCTGTCAACCTGCGTCAAGGGATCATGGCCGGTGAGGTGACCGCTGCAACCGTCATCTTGCAGTCGCGCCTCACCTCCACAAGCCCCTATCAGGACCCCCGCTGGGAAGGCATTCGCGGAGCCGGCGGCTGGGCCTACTTCGAGCTCGCCAATAATCCCGCATTTCGCAACCCGCGCCGTACCGAGTGGATCGAGGCCGTGCCCAAGACGGACTTCATCGTCAAGCTGAAGGTCGCCGGCCTCGAGCCAGCCACGCGCTACCACTACCGCCTGCACTACGGCCCGGCAAAGGAAAACATACGGGCGTCCGAGCCGGCGACTTTCCGCACCTTAGCCGGGAAGGACAAGGCCGCGGCCTACAGCTTCGCGATCGTCACCGGCATGAACTATTCCTTCTTCCACTACACGGGCGCCTACGGCAGGACAAAACCCTATAGCGGTCCCGACAAGCACCTCGGCTACCCGGCGCTCGAGTCGATTCGCAAACTCGAGCCGGACTTTTTCATCGGCACGGGTGACAACGTCTACTACGATCACCCCGGCCACCGCGGACGCGCCCAGACCCAGCACGAGATGCGCAAGAAGCATCACGAGCAATACTCGCAGCCGCGCTTCCTCGACCTGTTTCGCGATGTAGCCACCTACTGGATGAAAGACGACCACGACCACCGTTTCGATGATTCAGACCAGGTCAACCCGGTGCGGATCGGACACACCAAACAGCTTCCGTACTACCCGAAAACCAATATTTGGGAAGGCGAGTCAGGGTCCGGTTTCGCGCCATTGCACGGGCTCGGGGTGCGCGTTTTTCGAGAGCAGCTTCCCGTCGTCGACCCAAACGACCCGAAAGCAGTCACCTACCGCACCTATCGAGTCAGCCGCGATCTCCAAATCTGGTTCGTCGAAGGCCGCGATTACCGCAGTCCCAACGACATGCCGGATGGCCCCTGGAAGACGATCTGGGGCGACGAGCAAAAGGCTTGGCTGAAGCGAACCATCAAGGAAAGCGGCGCCGCTTTCAAGTTCCTTGTCTCGGCGACGCCGATGGTGGGGCCCGATAGCGCAGACAAGCGTGACAATCACACGAACAACAACGGCTTCCGGCACGAGGGCGACGAGTTCTTCGGCTGGCTCGTTGACAACGGCATCTCGCCCAAGCAGTTCTTCTTCGCTTGTGGAGACCGCCATTGGCAGTACCACGCGATTCACCCCGCTGGCTTCGAGGAGTTCTCGACCGGCGCTCTGGTAGATGCAAACGCGATCATCGGCAGCTTTCCCGGCGACGCCAACACGACCGACCCCGAGGGAAAGATCAAACAGCCCTACCACAGCCCTGAGGCGAGTGGCGGTTTCTTGATATGGGGTATTTAGTTGACTCCAGTAGCCACAATATGTTGTGGTTGGGGGCATGAAGGAGGACTACCCCCGAAACCTCGTCGAGTTGGAAGCTCGATTCTCGACCGAGGAGGCGTGCCGGGAGTACCTGCTGAAGCTGCGCTGGCCGGAGGGGTTCGTGTGCCCGCGCTGTGGGATCCAGTCCTCATGGGCCAGCAAACGCAATCTGCTGCTCTGCGCCGACTGCGGTTACCAGGCCTCGGTGACGGCGGGCACGATTTTCCAGGACACCCGCAAGCCCTTGACGTTGTGGTTCCGGGCGGCTTGGTGGGTGACAACGCAAAAAGGCGGGGCCAGCGCGCTGGAGTTGCAGCGGGTCTTGGGTTTGGGTAGCTATGTAACCGCCTGGACCTGGCTGCACAAGTTCCGCCGCGCCATGGTGCGCCCCGGTCGCAATCGGCTGGTCGGCCGGGTGGAGGTGGACGAAACGTATGTGGGCGGAGTCGAAGAGGGCGTCCGAGGTCGCGAAATGGTTGGCAAAGCGTTAGTTGCGGTTGCTGCCGAGGAGGATGGGCGCGGTATGGGTCGCATCCGGCTCCGTCGGATCGCGGATGCCTCAGCGGCGAGCTTGGAAGCCTTTGTCGAAGAAGCTATCCAACCTGGCAGCCTCGTGCACACCGACGGCTGGGAAGGCTATGCGGGATTGGAGAACAAAGGATACCGCCATGAAGTCACCGTGCTGCGCGGGAAGCGGCAATCGGCGAGTAAGCTGCTGCCGAGAGTCCATCGTGTCGCCTCTCTGCTAAAGCGCTGGCTGTTGGGGACCCACCAGGGGGCTGTCAGTCACGAGTATTTGGACTACTACCTGGACGAGTTCACGTTCCGCTTCAACCGGCGGACCTCACGGTCGCGCGGCAAACTTTTCTATCGCCTCCTCCAGCAGGCGGTCGCCGCCGACCCTGCTCCCTATAAGACAATGGTCGAGGCCACCAGGGCCGGCACCCCCACCCCCAAGATGTAGTGGCTACTGGAGTCAACTAAATACCCCATTTCTTGATCATCAGCGTGAAGCCGGAAGGCAGCGGCGCGGTCGCCGAGTTCCGTTTCTACGACGAAAAAGGAAAGCTGCTCTACGAGCACCTCAAACAGCCTCGCTAGAGATGATCCTCTCAACCTCAAGCCGGTTCATTTCCTAAAACTGGAAGATTTGTGGACTTGACCGGCACTTTATAGAACCTAGTTGAAAGTTTGCCGGTAATTGCCAAAGGTGGGTATCCGGTTAACTCAGGTAGCCCCAATATCTTGTGGTTAGGGAATTTGCTTGGATTCATGAACTGGGTGGACGATCATCTTGTAAGTCGCGGGGTCCACGGCTACCGCCTGCTGGGCTAACCGATAGAAGAGTTTGCCTCGGCTTCTGGATTTGCGGCGGTTGAAGCGGAAGCTGAACTCGTCCAGGTAGTAATCCAGATGCTTGTGACTCACAGCGCCCTGATGGGTGCCCAGCAGCCAGCGCTTCAGCAGTGACACGACGCGGTGGACGCGAGGCATCAACTCGGACGCCGATTTCTCCTGCCCGCTGATAACTGTGATCTCGTGGACGTAGCCTTCCTTCTCCAACCCCGAGTAACCCGGCCAGCCGTCGGTATGCACCACGCTGGCTGGCTCGATGCACTCCTTCACGAAAGGCAACAGACTCTCGCCCGAGGCATCCCCGATTCTCTTCATGCGAATCCGTCCGATACCCCTCCCATCCTCTTGGGCGGCCACCGCGATCAACGCTTTGTTCTCCAGCTTGCGACCCCGCAGGCCCTCTTCGAGTCCGCCCAGGCAGCTTTCATCGACTTCCACTCTCCGGCCAGCATATCCCGCCCCGGCCGCACCATCGCGCGGCGCATTTTGTGCAGCCACGTCCAAGCCGTTTCGTAGCTGTTCAGCCCCAACACTCTTTGAAGTCCCAAAGCGCTGGCTGCGGTCTTTTGGGTGGTTACCCACCACATCGCACGAAACCACAACGGCAAAGGGCTGCGCGTACCCTGAAAGATCGTCCCTGCGGTCAGCGAGGTTTGGCGCCCCACACGTAGCGCACTGCAGCAGCACTTTTCGCAAAGGCCACGACTTGCCACAACCGCAACTCGGGCAGCGGAAACCGTCCGGCCAGCGCAGCCGGAACAGATACTGCCGACAGTCCTCCTCACTCGCAAAACGGGCCTCGAACTCCATCAAGTTCCGAGGGTAATCTTCCATCTCCTGGCATACTACATATTGGGGCTACCTGAGTCAACCGGATACCCACCTACCGAGATTCCGAGAGATTCCGAAGATTCCGAGATTCCGAGGGACAGTCACCTTAACTGGTACGCCGCACCCCAGGCAGAGTCACCTAACTAGCTATAAAGCAATAACTTATGCTGATGAATCCGTGTCGGAAGCAGCAGTCGAAGGCAGAGGCCCTGGCGGGTAACCCCTTTGAATCATCGGGTCTTGAGATCTAAATTAATTAAGGTGACTGTCCGAAAGCGCCGGGATAAACCGGCGGGGAGTAGGGGATGAAAGAGCCCCACAGTGAAGGAGTAGCGAACCACGCTGACCTCGAGTCATGCGCCGGCGATGGCGACGTCGCGGGTGAAGCGTTGACAGAGGCACTGGCGGGCCGCCTATCGAGCCGCGAAATACCTAGATTCGGGTGCCGACCTTGTGGACAGAAGGGGAAGGCAACATCGAGCGTCGTGCTATCGCAAGCAGCGTGTGAACCCGGCGCGGTCGGAGAACCCGTGCACGTCAGGAAACTCCTCGCGCGAGAACCGGGAGACCTCGGAGGCGCCTGCCGCGAAGTGGCAGGCCGGTGGGGGAAGGCGACAGCCGCACGCCCCACGCGTACGCCGCCGAGGAGTCGGACCGGGCCGTAGTACCCGCGAAGGGTCCGAACAAGGGCGGGCAACCGTCGGCGGAGGATCTGGAGGGAAGGGCCGGGACCGAGGAGAACGTCGTCGGGTGCGCCACGGACCGCACACAGAGGCGGACAGGCCGTGCCCCAAGCGCTGGACGGCGTGCGGAGCGGAAGCTGTTGTCGGGCTTGCGCTGACGCCATTATCCGAGGTAAGAGCCGTATGAGTCAACGCTCACGTACGGATCTGTGCGGGGGGTGCCGGGCGACCGGCATCCCTACCGCGACCCGACTTTCCCCGACTTTCCCCCGTATCGCGCGCCCGCCGTCAATCGCGTTCGCGCCGCCCTCTGCTGTAGAATTGAGTCGTGAGTTTCGACGAAGCTCAGACCTCCATTGAGCTCGCTTCAGAGCAGCTAGAAAAGGCCCAAACTGCGTACTGGGAACCCGCCGAACCTGCAGAATGCGTCACCTTTTCCTTCTACGCTTATGAGAACCTTGTTGTGGCAGCTGCTGAGGCCACTGGCCAGCGCTGGACTAAGAACCACAAAGATAAGGCAGAACTCGCGGCACGCCTTTGCAAAGAAGGCTTCCTGAAGACTGAGGTCAGCGACGAACTTTCAAGGCTCAATGACCTTCGGAAGGACGTATCCTACGGTGAGGCGGGATTTGACTTGGCGATGGAGGATCTTCAGGACCTCGTGTCCAATCTGGAGAGTTTTCACGACGAAGTCGTCGAGCTCGTAGAGTCCCTCCAAGCGCAAGAGGAGGAAGCCAGTGAGTGAGAACAGGCTTCCACTCCAAATCAGCGGCCTAGAAGATGTCCTCCGAACCGTAGACCGCTCGACGCAAGGCCCGGTTGTGCTCATCGGCTCATTTGCCAGAGGTGTTCCAACGCCGAGAAGCGATGTGGACTTGTTAGTCGTGAGCCAGCGTCCCCTTCGTTGGAAGACCCACTCCTCATCGTTTCACATTCAATTCATTCCCCGCGAGACCTTTCTCCAACGGCTTGAGGCTGGTGATGATTTCGTGGCGTGGTGCGCTCGCTTTGGTATCTCCCTCCGGAATCGGGCTGAGTGGGAAAGCCTGACCCAAATCGCTACAGCTGAGGCGTGGCCAGATTGGCGCAAGAAGCTTCTCCACGCCTTACGTCGATTGTTCCTCAGCAATAAGCTGCACAAGCTTGGAGATACTCAGGCCGCGGCTGAAGAATTGCTATATGCAGCGAGCCATTGCGCCCGTGGACTCCTTCTCAGGGAGCGCCGCTTCCCACTGTCTAGACCGGAGCTCAGGAGTCAGCTCCCGGACATCGGTTATCCTCATCTTGCTCTGTTGATTGCTAATCTCTCAGACAGTCCAAACAAGCAAACCATCACGCAGGGGATCCGATACATAAAGAAGCTCCTCGTGCATCTCGACAAAAGCGTCTACGAGTCCGAAATCGCAGCTCGGAAGTCCAAAGCTGCCACCAAGTCAACGCGACTGAGAATCTCTGCATTCCACAAGAGCCCTCGATCCAGAGAAGACTTAGCCCAGCAGCAACGCCGCACGTCCTCAAACACGAGAGTCTGCACGTCGTCGGGACAGAATCCTTAGCCGCGAATGCCCGATTACGGATTCGTCGAGCCCACCGTGGAGGGATGCGCTGCAAAACCCGCGTTGCCCGATAATAGCGTCTTATCAGGAGTTCTGGTCCGAGTTGGGTTTTCGCCCGTAGGGCACTCCAATCCCCAACACGACCCAAATCTACGACCGCCGCCAAGCGGCGGGTGGCGCCCAATATCGTGGAACCGATTTCGATTTGAGACCCGTATTCGCTACTTCTTTACAGTCTGTTTGAAGGTAGTCTTTGGGTTGCTCTTAACCGTCGACTTCTTCACAAACCTGCCAGTGACGGCACTTTTGTTGACAGTACGCGTGCTTCGACTTCCTTTTCCTTTAGGCATTTTTTGAGTCTCCTTTCTTCAACAAGTGATTGTTCGAATCGACGCCCTCACCTGACCGGCGTAGCCTCCGAGGTCGATCGCCAGGTTCCAATGGCCGGGCCGCGGCGGCCGCAGGCGGACAGGCGATTGTTTGGCTAAGCCACCGTAGTACCGGTGCTCTTGGCCCCCGCGGTATTTCGAAAAATTGATGTCATCTAGCAGGCGAACGTTGGCGAGCGAGACCTCGACCACGTCATGCCTGCCGATCGAGCGAGACCTCGACCACGTCATTGAGGCCGAGATGGAGATCGTAGTGTAGATACTTCATGTCGGTAGGTCCCCTCCTTAAGCCGCCTGCACTGCACACGTCCAATTAGGCCAGTTGTCGGCTTTGTGTCGGTTGTTTTGCCATTGCAGCGGCTGCAGGTTGGTCAAGTGGTCTGTGCCGCCGCCGGCGACCGGCCTCACGTGATCTACTTCCCAGCCGCATTGAGTTGTTTGCCCGTACGACCAACGATGCACCCACGCACCGCAAGCATCCTTGCGGTAGAGGTTGGGGTTGTAACCCGCAACAGTCTGACCCTTTTCCCAAACTGCTTGAACAGTGGCCAGATCGAAGCTTGAACTGTGCGTTGTTGTGTTTCGAGTTCTGGTTTTTAGAATCATTGAGAGACTTTCCTCTAGCGAAGTGTCGCTGTTTAAAAAGGAGGGCTCCAAAGATGGGCCCTTTCCGCACCTTCAGTGTAGCAAGCACTGCTTGATATAGCAAGCACCAAAGAGCGGCGCTTGCTTGAGCAAGCGATTTGCGCCATACTAGAAATGTGGAGGGCTATGAGCGATCAGCTAGGAAAGGAACTGCGGAGCATCCGCCACTTGCGGGGTCTGAGCCTTCGGCAGGTGGAGCAGCGAACAGAAATTTCCAATGCGTACCTGTCCCAACTTGAAACGGGAGCAGCAGATAACCCCTCGCCGCGCGTCTTGCACAAGCTTGCTGAGGCGTACGACGTTCCCTACGAGTCCTTGATGAGAACAGCCGGATTCCTCGTCCCCCAAAAGAAGTCGACATCTGGCCACTCCAAAAAGTCCGTAACAGCCCTGCAGGCTGCTTTGATGAGCGTGGAACTTACTGAGGAGGAGGAAGAGCAGGTCGCCAAGTATATCGAGTTCCTCAGGCTGCAGCGAAAACAGGACCGGGAGGGGTGAGTAGAGTTCATGCCAGCGTACCCAGCCGCAGTACTTTCGCCAATCGAAGACAGACGAGACCTTCGTAGGCTCGCTCAACGAAAGCTTCGAGACGCATCTGCTTTGGGTGAGTTGCCGACGCCCATCGATTGGTTGATCGAAGAATCGAGAATCTACGAGGTCCAAGATCCCGAGGATGCTAAGGAGCGTTTTCTTAGCACCATTACTGAGAATGCACGCCGCATCTTTGCTTCCGCATGGAACAAAGTTCGCGGGATCGCTGACCTCCGAGAAGATGTCATCTACGTACCAGCGCTAGGGAAGCCAAGGCGTGAGTTTTTTGCGAAGTGTCACGAATATGCGCACGAGGTGATACCCTGGCACCGCGTGCAGGGAACCCGCGTCTACAAAGACGACGATGAAACCCTTCGTCTCGACTTACGCCCTGATAAGAAAGACCTGTTCGAGGGGGAAGCCAACTACTTCGCATCTGAAATCATCTTTCAAGGCCGACGATTTCGCGAAAGAAGCTTGAGCTACCGTCCCACCTTCGATGCCATCTTCACGCTGGCAAACGACCACGGAGCATCGACGCACTCCACTCTTCGGAAGTTTGTCGAGGAACATGACGAGCCCCTGCTGGCAGTTCCGTATTGGCCAAGCAACTACTACATCGACGAATTGGGACATGCAGTCCTGAAACGTGGCCGACCGATCGTCTCGAAATCGTTCCGCACGAGGTACGCTGACATAGAATTGCCCGAGGCTATCACCTCAGACCATCCCTGGGCCAGTGCGAGGGGCGAGGATACTCACGTCGGGGATTCCATCCACATCACCTGCGGGGCTAAACAGCGGCGATTTGAATGGCAGTCATGGTGGAACACCTATTCTCTACTCATACTCCTCAGGCGACCACCCGCCCTCAGCATTGTTCGGAGCCTATCGCACAAGACTTGCTAATCGCGATCCGCTACTACCTCTCGCCGGAAATGGCCGCTGGGAGGGGCTCCCGGGCGCGGTGAAACACTATTCCCAGTAGTGTTTGACTAAGGCTGTCAAAACTCACAGCAGAGAAAATCGGCGGTTGCGTTTGGCCAGATTCGGATCGCGAAGCCGGTTGAAATGGGCTGAGGCTGATGGAGAGCTGATGGGAGCTGATGGGGACGGAGCTGATGGGGACAGTCACCGGGTTTTATTGTCAACTCTTGCGGAATCGCCTGCAGCAGCCCCGAAAACCTGGTGACTGTCCCCGCCGGGAGCCGAAGAGTCCGTCCCGACAACAATCCCTGCGTCGCGTGGCTGTCTCGCTCATAGGAAAAGCGGGGACGCTACGACTTTTCGATGGACGCATGGCAAAGCCAACCGAGCAGCGAAAGGGAAACACGACCAAAGCGAACCCAACTCCTCAGTAATCCGCTGCCCCAAACCTCTTCAACGCCTTCAGTAGCGCCGGCTGGCTACCCTGGGAGCGTGCCGCGCCAGCATTCGCGTCCGAAATGATACCGGCCGACTCTCACCCGATCCAGCCTTAACCTCCCCCTGGATGCTCAAGGCTCGTACGCCAAGCGGCGGCGAGCCGTTCAGCCGCGAACTCCCCACCAACGGCCGAACCGGCTACCGGCGCGCCACTTTGGCCCCAAAACACCGCTCCCCCCCCAGAACCGCAAATCACCCCAACTCAGTCACGGATAATTTGTGAATATAGTCCCTTTGTTTTCAACAGGATTACCCACCGCCCGCAAGGAATCCCAAGATCGGCTTGTTATCCTAAAAGCGGCAAAACCAACAATGACTCAGTTGCAACATAAAGGAGAGGACAACCATTCCACGGCCTCAGCGGGACCCAAAAGCCAGAAAGCCTCTCACAGACTCTCAAATACTCTCATTGAAAAAAGTCAACCCTTATGAATGAACAACTTACGACCCTACAGAACAAGACCATTGAAGCTCTTTTGCTAACGAATACGATCGATAGAGCGGCAAAGAGAGCAAATGTGAGTGAAGCATCCATTTATCGCTGGATGAAACAGGAAAGCTTCCAGACTGCCCTAAGAAAAGCCCGGCGGGACATTCTTGCCCACACCACCACCCGCCTCCAGCAAATGAGCGTTCGCGCCCTCGACACGCTCGAGAACGTGATGGACGACCAGAAAGCCTCCTCTGCCAGCCGAGTCAGCGCATCGCGCTTGGCCATGGAAATGATGTACCGAGGCGCCGCCATCGACGACATCATCGAACGACTCAAAACCGTCGAAGGGAAACAGTTGAGCCATCAGAATGGATGACAAGCAGCAGAAAGCCCTGGAAAGCAACTTCAGAGCCGCGGGCGGAAGCCCGCGGTCAAGCGCCCGGAAGCCTGCGTGTCAAGTGCAGCAGAGTCACAAGGGAAACCGGGACAGCCTCAGTTTCCAGTTTCAGGACCTCCGAGAGTACGGCTACGACGGCGCCAGCCGCCTTCAGAAGATCAGAGAACATCGCTCGGCCTCGCTAGGCTGATCCGGACGGGTGCGCTCCGGCGGTGGTAACCCCTGGAACCCCGCGCTTTAGCCTGCGCCGCCCTGACGTGGCGCGCGCCTCCTGGCGGGCCGCGTCGGCCTCTGGGCCGGCGTCGCATCGACACTTCTAACTACCCCTGTGTTAGCCCGCCGGGATCGGCGCCAGTCGATATCCGAGCTTGCAGCCACGAGCTCGAACCCGGTTCCTTCACCGCCTTGACTCGCGAACGCGAGCCCGTCGCTCATCTCGGCGCAAGGCCGGCCCACCGGCCTTGCGGGGCCTGGGGCGGGCGAGAAAACCAGCCGTTCCCAACGACTGGTTCCATCCCAATCCGCGAACTCCGCGGGGATACCTCTTCGAAAAACAAGAAAGTCGGGGGGCCAAGCTGCGACCTTCCACAAATTCGCACCCGCCAACCCACGGGAAAGACGGAACCACTCCAATTACACCCAGGAACGCCCCGAATCACTGCAAAAACTGTAATCCAACCCCAATCCGCCCGTCCGCGCCGCATCGCGAGAGCCCCCGATCTCCCCAATATCCCAACAGCCCAAAACCAGTCACGGATTTTAAAATAAACTATCTCCCGTGTTTTCAATAGATTCTTACGGTCAACCCGAAAACGCACCCCCTCGATTTGCTACCCTGAGATCAGTGGATCAAACGATGAAAAATCGTCATCATGAAAGAAACGATCACGCGCAATGGGCTCTGGCGGACCCAAAAACGCTGAAACCCTGCAGTTTTCTGCAGAAAACTGCAATTGGATAGTTAACTTGTTGATACAAAACAACTTATAGAAACCGTCTCCACTGAGCCATGCACGAGAGCTGCACTCCTTTCGCAAGCCAATCGCTCGGAAAGCCCCGCAAGCCGGTTTTCTCACCGCGTGGTGGGACCGAATGCGTGAGAGGCGCCTCAGTCCGTGGCGCGCGCCTCCCGCCGGGCAGCCTCGGCCTTCGGGCCGGCGTCGTCTCTTTGGTCGAGCACGCCAAACCAGCGCAAGGCAGTGTTGGCGGGCCTCGCCCGCGCTTCGGCCGTCAAGCTGTGAGAAAAGCGGGTTAGAGGGCCATGGCGACAGCTCAATTATCCCAGATGGATGATCCTGCCTGACGGGGCTGGGCTTTATCAATGGGCTAACCAACTACCAGACCGATGGCTCCTAACGGTTTCATGCCACCATTCCGAGTGTTCTAGTACACTAAGTCGGAATTGGAGGCTGGCAAATGCGCGGGATGATCACTTTCTTTCTGTTCGCGGTTGGAGCCGGGGTTCTCGTATCGGCGAATGCAGCTCTGGCCGGCGACCCCAACACACTCGCTGTCGGCGAAAAACGGCAGGGCTTCGTCTTGCTATTCGACGGCAAGACTCTCGACGGCTGGGACGGGGACCCCAGAGTGTGGCGGGTGGACGACCGGGCGATCGTCGGGTCGAGCGACAACTACAGCCCCGGGCACAATACTTATCTCGTTTACAAGGCGCCGTATACGGACTTCATTCTCAAAGCGGAGGTCAAGCTGCGGAACGGCAACAGCGGTATTCAGTTCCGCAGCAAGCTGCTGCCGGATTGGGTTGTACACGGATATCAGGCCGATCTTTCGTTCGCCGGGGAGCGCTCGGCGTGGGGTAACTTCTACGAAGAAAAGGGCCGCGGTCGGGGCGTGATGCCGGCTCCCAGCGCGGGCTGGGAAAAGGCTAAGAACATTGTGCGGGCCAAAGACTGGAACCAATACGAGATTTACGCCAAGGGGAGTCACATCCGGCTGACACTCAACGGAGTGGTTACCATCGACACGCACGACGACAAGACCTCATCCGGGGTGATCGGTTTCCAGTTGCACACGGGAGATGCGATGGAAGTTCGCTTCCGCGGGATCAAGATCAAGCCGTTAATCCAGCCTTGAGGTGTTTCAATGAGCCAGGAAAACAGCAACCGCAGAGATTTTGTAAAAGGGGCGAGCATCGCCGCCGCCGACTGGACAATCATCCGGCCCGAGTCCGCTCGCGGTTACCCAGCCAACTCCCGGGTCAAGGTCGGCCTGCTGGGAGCGGGACGGCGCGGCTCCCTTCAATGGCGTTGCCGGGTGAAACGGACGCGGGCTCTGCTGGGAAGCAACCCTGCCGAGGGATAGCCCGGCGGGCTCATCGAGACGATGATCGCGGGCGCGCAAGTCACCTTTCGCGCTCGACCCAAAACCCCATCGGATCGAAAGACCCTGATGCCTTGAAAATCCCCGCCCGCAGGGCGGCATCTACACTAGCGCGGAACGCTCCCTCTCCCGTTCCGGCTGAACCGGCACACCACTGGATTGGATTCGGGATCATCGCCGACCCGGTCCTGCTGCTGGTCATAAACAGCGTTTCGGCAATTCACGTTACGATTCTGTTGAGTTTGCTGATTGCCGTTGTGCTGGCCCCAATGACCACTCACTTGCGCCGACCCCTCGCACTCGTTCGGAACTCCACAAAAAGAGGGTGGAGGTTCCCGCTGACTTTGGGACCTCCACCCGGAGAAGGAAGGACGGACTGGAAATTGAACGATTGTTAACTGCAGCCCGAGGTGGCCCCGCAGTTTTCGCATTTGTAGCAACTGCCGTTGTTCGTCATCATCGAACCGCATTCCGAACAGATCGGAGCATCCATCGCGCCTGCCTGGAAGGGAAGCTCCTTTTGCGGTTTCACTTCGGTCGGCCGCAGATTGGGAGTTTCGCCCGCCTCCGACAGCTGGTAGTCGGGCGAAATAAACTTCGCCCCCAGCCAGCGGAAAATATAGTCCATGACCGACTTGGCGTAGGGGATTTTGCTGTTGCCGGTCCAGCCGCTGGGCTCAAACCGCACGTGCTGGAATTTGTCGACCAGCACTTGCAGCGGCACGCCGTACTGCAGGGTCATCGAGACGGCGGTCGCGAAGCTGTCCATCAAGCCGCTGATGGTCGAGCCTTCTTTCGCCATGCGGATGAAAAGCTCACCCGGGTTTCCATCGTCATAGAGGCCGACCGTAATGTAGCCTTCGTGCCCCCCCACGGAGAACTTGTGGGTGATCGACTGGCGCTCGTCGGGCAGCTTGCGCCGCATGGGGCGGTAGACGATCTTTTCGCCCGCCGCGGTTCGCTCGCCTTTCTCGCTCTTGGCTTTGCTGGTACTCAGCGGCTGGGCCCGTTTGGAGCCGTCGCGGTAGATCGCCACCGCCTTGAGCCCCAGACGCCAGGCCTCGATATAGGCGTCCATAATGTCTTCGACCGTGGACTCTTCCGGCATGTTGATCGTCTTCGAGATGGCACCGGAGATGAACGGTTGAACAGCGCCCATCATCCTCACGTGACCCATGTAGTGAATGGCCCGCTCGCCGTTCTGCGGCCGGAAGCTGCAGTCGAAAACCGGCAGTTGCTCGTCCTTGATGTGGGGCGCGCCCTCGATGGTGCCGGTCGAGTCAATGTGACTGACGATCTCGCTGACTTGCCTGGGCGTATGGCCGAGCTTCAGCAAGGCTTCGGGAACCGTGTTGTTGACGATCTTGATGACGCCGCCGCCCACCAGCTTCTTATACTTGACCAGCGCCAGCTCGGGCTCGACTCCGGTCGTGTCGCAATCCATCATGAAGCCGATCGTCCCGGTCGGCGCGATCACTGTTACCTGTGCGTTGCGGTAACCATTGCGGTGCCCCAGGTTGTAGGCGTCTTCCCAACACTGGCTGGCGGCCTCATGCAGCGGCTTCTCGACGCGTTCGCCACTGAGGTTGCGAGCCGCGTCGCGATGCATCCGAATCACTTCCAAGAATGCCTCGTGATTTTTTTGATACCCGGCGAACGGGCCGGTAGTGTCGGCGATGCGCGCGCTCGTCAAGTAGGCCTGGCCGCACATCACGGCGGTGATGGCGCCAGCCACGTCGCGTCCTTCGTCGCTGTTGTAAGCCACGCCCATCGACATTAGCAGCGCGCCCAGGTTAGCGAAACCGAGCCCCAGCGGGCGGTAGTTGCGCGAGTTCTCCGCGATCTTGGCCGTGGGATAGCTGGCGTTGCCGACGATGATCTCCTGCGCCAGGATGAGCGTATCCACGGCATGCCGAAAGCCCTCCACGTCGAAGCGGCCTTTAGAGACATGGAACTTTCGCAAGTTCAATGAAGCCAGGTTGCAAGCCGAATCATCGAGGAACATGTATTCCGAGCAAGGGTTCGAGGCGTTAATCCGGGCAGTGTTTTTGCAAGGATGCCAGTGGTTTACCGTCGTGTCGAACTGCATGCCGGGGTCGCCGCATTGGTGCGTGGCTTCGGCGATTTGTTTCAGCAGGTCGCGGGCTTTGTAGCGTTCCTTCGGCTGGCCGTTGAGGACCGACTTGGTCCACCAGTCTTCGTCCTTGACCGCGGCCATCATGAAGTCGTCGCTGGCCCGCACGGAGTTATTGGCGTTCTGGAAAAAGATTGAACCGTAGGCGTCGCCGTCAATCGCCGAGTCGTAACCGGCTTCGATCAAGGCCCAGGCCTTCTTCTCTTCGCTGGCCTTGCACCAGATGAACTTCTTGATGTCGGGGTGATCGGCGTTGAGGATCACCATCTTGGCGGCGCGGCGCGTCTTGCCGCCTGACTTGATGACGCCGGCGAAGGCGTCGAAGCCTTTCATGAAAGAGACGGGACCCGAAGCGCACCCGCCGCCTTTGAGAACGGCGTTCTCTTCGCGAATCTTCGACAAGTTCGACCCGGTGCCCGAACCCCACTTGAAGAGCATGCCCTCGGTCTTGGCGAGGTTCATGATCGATTCCATGGTGTCGTCGGCCGCAATAATAAAGCAGGCCGAGCACTGAGGCCGGTGCGAGCCCTTGGTCAGCCTGGCAACCTTGCCCGCCGCCTCGTCCCAATACCAGCCGTACCCGCGGGCTTCCTTGACGCCAACGTTGAACCAGACGGGCGAGTTGAAACTGGCCTTTTGAGTGAGCATCAAATGGGCCAGTTCGCCCCGGAAGTTCTCCACATCATCCGGTGTCGCGAAGTAGCCGTCGGCCGCGCCCCAGTCGGCAATGGCGTCCACGACGCGGTGAACGAGTTGCGCCAGGCGGGTCTCTCGTTCCGGAGTCCCCGCGCGGCCATGAAAATACTTACTGGCGACGATATTGGTGGCCGTCTGCGACCAGTCGCGCGGCATTTCCACCTCACGCTGTTCGAAGATGACGTCACCCTTCTCATTCGCGATAGAGGCAGTTCGTTTTTCCCACTCCAGAACATCGTAGGGAGTCTGTCCAGGCTCCAAGTCTTTCGTAAAATGGCGGGGGAAAGCCAATCCCTTGCGCTCGGTGATGTTCGAGGACAATTCGTCCACGCGGGCCGCTAGTTCAACGCTGATTTCGCCCATAAACTCCCCTCTGGAGTGAAGATGAAAATACAACTGCTAGGTACGAAGCACAAGTGGTTTGCGGGTGGCCGGTATTACACTTAGGGAGGTCGAACCCGTGCGTGCCCGGTGCTGACGTTCAATTAGTGTACACCATCTAGTGGTCAAGTCAAGCGAAATTTCCACATCTTGCGGAATTTCTTTTTTGATCGAAAAATCGGGTCCTAGAACGCCCGATCAAGCCTTCAGGGAAAACCCTCATCCACTCCTATGTGGTGGTCTTAGTAAAAGCCGATTCCCTGATCCACGGTGCTACCGAGCGCCGTTCCCCGTGCCGGAATGGCCTCGGTGACTCCGTCCCTTGGCTACTCCGGCGGGCCCTGTTGGAAGATCTCATCGAGCGCCCCGATCAGCTCGTCAATATGGCCGCGCTCGATGATGTAGGGCGGCAGAAACCGCAACACCGTGTCGGTCGTGCAATTGATCAGCAGGCCGCGTTCCTGACATTGCCCGACAACGGACTTGCCGGGTACCGTCAGATTCATGCCACGCATGACTCCCCGGCCGCGCACTCCCTGGGCGAAGTCATATTTGTCCACGAGTTCGTTGAGCCGGCTTTCGAAATAATCTCCGGTCTCACGAATCCGCGGCAGCAGCTCGTCGAGAATGTCGAGGAACTCGATAGCCACCCGGCAAGCCAGCGCATTTCCCCCGAAAGTACTACCGTGAATCCCCGGCGTGATGACGGCGGCGGCTTTCTCGTTCGCGATAATCGCCCCCAGCGGCAGCCCGCCCGCGAGAGGTTTGGCGGTCACGATGATGTCGGGCAAAATGGATTCGGCATCGCCGGACTCGTTCCACCACTGGTAGGCGAAGTGTTTTCCCGTGCGCCCCAGCCCGCTTTGGATCTCATCAAAGATCAGCAGCGCATCATTTTGCTGGGCCAACTCGGCCGCTTTCGCGGCGAACGCTCGCTCAATCTGAACAATGCCGCCTTCGCCGAGAATCGGCTCGAACAGGATCGCGGCCGTGTTTTCGCCCACAGCCGCCTCCAGAGCGCCGATGTCGTTAGCGTCGATGAATTTCACGCCGGGAATGAGTGGCTCGAAGGGTTCGCGGTGCTTGTCCTGCCCGGTGACGGCGATGGCTGCCAGGGTCCGCCCGCCGAAGGAGTCGTTGAGCGCGACAATCTCGTATTTGTCGGCGCTCGTCTTGCGGCCATAGCCTTTGGCGATTTTGAGAGCGCCCTCGACGCACTCGGCCCCGCTATTGGTGAAGAACACCCGCTGCAGCCCTGAAGCCTCGGCCAGCCGCTCGGCCAGCGGCCCCTGGTGGGCGTGAGCGTAGAGGTTCGAGCAGTGAACCAATTGATCAATCTGCTCGTGCATCGCCTTCACGATTCGCGGGTGTGCCATACCAAGAGCGTTCACGCCGATTCCAGACATGAAGTCCAGGTAGCGATTGCCCGCCGCATCGTACATGTGGCAGCCCTCTCCCCGGTCGATCACGATCGAGTGGCTGTAACTGCGAATGAGATATTGGCCTTCGAGTCCGAGCGTGTCCGAGCCGCCGGGCGGGCCTTGTTCAACGTGCATGATGGTCTCCAGAGTAACAAACGTGCGTATGGCCGAAACAGAGCCGCGCCCGCAAGGGTGCGGCCGAGGGTGGTTAGTGCCTCGGGGCCGTCATCGGCATGCGGTCAATGTCAGACTCGACCGCACCCTTGCGGGCGCGGCTCTGTTCATTGGCGCCCTGCTAGAGAAACCGGTGCTACGGAATCAAGAATCCGGGGGGCAACCGGACCAGCAACAAATCCGGCGGGCCGCCTGATTCCGGCTAGACCAAGACCGTAAACGTGGCCTCATCGCGCACGACCGGACGGTAGAGCGTGTCCCGCTCCAGCGGTTCGCGGCCGGCCTGGCGAATCAGGCGCAGCAGTTCTTCCCGATGAAGCGATTGCGAGGTGGTGGCGCCGGCATCGTGGTAGATCTTCTCTTCGACCACGGTGCCGTCCAGATCATCGGCGCCGAAGCGCTGGGCGATCTGCGCGATTTTCGGCGTCATCATGATCCAGTAGGCCTTGATGTGCGGGAAGTTGTCGAGCAGCAGCCGCGAGATGGCGATGTTCTTGATGTCATCGATGCCGCCGGTTGTTGGCAAGTGCCGCATGGGTGTGTTTTCGGGGTGAAACGCCAGCGGGATGAAAGTCTGGAACCCGCCCGTCTCATCCTGTAATGCCCGCAGCTTGAGCAGATGGTCAACGCGATCCTCTTCCGTTTCGATGTGACCGTAGAGCATCGTCGCGTTCGAGCGCAGACCCAACCGGTGAGCCGTCCGGGCGGTGTTGATCCATTCTTCGCCGTCGATCTTGTGATCACAGATAATACGGCGGACACGCTCTTGAAAGATCTCCGCGCCGCCGCCGGGCAGGGAGTCGACGCCGGCGTCCTTGAGGCGGCGAAGCGTTTCTTCGATCGATCGATTCGCTCTGCGTGCCAGATAGCCGATCTCGACCATCGTGAACGCTTTGAGGTGAACCTGCGGATAGCGTTCGCGCAGCCCCCGGATCATCTGGCAATACCAGTCGAGGCTCAGCTCCGGGTGCAGGCCGCCGACGATGTGGAATTCCGACACCGCTTCGCTGTAGCCCTCCCCGGCGATGTGCCAGACCTGTTCGAGCGACATGGTATAGGCAGCAGGGTCGCGCACCTGCCTGCCGAACGCACAAAGCTTGCAAGCGGCCACGCAAACGTTGGTGGGGTTGATATGGCGATTGACGTTAAAGTAGGTGACGTTGCCGCTGAGCTTCTCGCGCACATGATTCGCCAGATATCCGATAGCGAGCAAATCGTGGGAGCGGTAGAGGGCAACCCCGTCCTCGAAGCTCAGACGCTCCCCCGCCATGACCTTCTCGGCGATGGGTTGCAGTTGAGGGTCGTCGATGTGAGGAGACATGGCTGATTACGCCGCTCGGGCCGGCTCGCTGGTCCAGAAACAAAGAATAACATGCTGGAGCCCACTGCACTGTGCTCCACTAACGCGGCAAGGATACCGAATTTTTGTCTAAGAGGCCGAGGCGAACTATCGAAAACAACTGGCGGAAGAACGCGCCGACGCGCGGCGAAACACGGTTGCCGGACATTCGGATGGCCAGTTTGCGACCAGTCGGGCGGACCGTTAGGCGCTTAGCGTCAAAGATCGACAAAAAATTGTCGATGTTGTGCAAATCAATTGTTTTCAACTGCCCCGAAGGGGGCCACTTTTTCGGAGCGCAGTCTCCGAAAAAGCCTGGATTCTAGCCCGGCCAATCTGAGGATTTTGTTCTCAGACTTCAAGCGGCGAGGACTTCGACAAGGTGCTGGATCGAGGTGTCGGTTTTGCGGTAAGGATCTGTCACAAAAAGCATTAGAGTTGTCCAATGCAAGGAGCCTGAAAGGGGGGAGCGTTTCCAACACAGATGATGCTGAAAGCGAGCCGGCCGGGTCAGGGCACAATGCGGGTGCATGCAAGTCACCATGCAGCATGCCGAACGTCTCACCCTGGCCGAGATGCGAGAGTTTCTCGCCGCCAGCGACACTCTCAGCTTCGCCGCAGCCGACCGCAAGCAGATTTTTGTCTGGTCGAACGCGTCTTGCGCGCCCAAAAGTACCTAGACTAGAGCTAGAGGGGGGCTACATTATGCATGACCTGACTACGTTCACACAAGCGGACGCCGACCAGCTTGTTGTAGCACAATAGAAATGTCCCCCTCGGTAGCACCTGAATTATGCACTGGGGCGTGGACCTGAGGAGGGCTGAGCCGCAAGGGACCATTGGGGACCCCCGAAAACATGGGGTAAAAAGGTAGGCTGGCAAAGATCCCAGCTTCGCCAGCCAACCCCAAGGAGGTCACCCACATGGTTACCAGACGAAAACAGCATAGCTCCCAAAGGCCCGTCCAACAAGGCCCAGCCGTGACGGCCTCGCGGCCCAATAAAATCGGGGCTTCGACGCCTTACCACTTCCGCGGCAGGAAGCCGACTCCCTACGGCGGCTTGCTGCCGGTGGTCGGGAGGGCGCTGATCTGAGAGCCTGGCTATGCGCTATGCATAAAATTTTATGCACTAGCCGTAACGCACTGGAAACACGTCACTTCCGAGCGAGGTTTTGACGACGCGGATTCTGGGCTGGAAGGGAAACCGGACACGGAGAAGCCAAAAGGCCAGTTGCCGAGCTACCACCTCACGACGACCGCCAACCCGCTACGAACGCAGCCACGCTCGCAAAGTGAATCTGTGCATAATTCAGGTAGCACAATAGAAATGTCCCCTTGGGTTTGTTGTTTGTAAGTTTGTAAGAGAGAATCGTCGTCGTCGGGGCTGTGGGAATGTGGGAATCGCTTTAGCGATTTCCAAGGGACGGTGGGAAGGGTGGGAAACCGGTCGTTGCGATGCGAACCCTCTTCGCTGTTCGCCGAGGTTTTCCACGCTTTCCATCCGGCCCGTCATTTCCACAGCCCTGCCTTTTTATGTCGTCGCCGCGCGCTTTTTCGAACGCAGTGACTTACGCCAGGGGTGGTCCGCGGCCGGCTTGGACCGCCGCGGAACCGCTCGTTGTTTCGGCTCTGGGCGCGGCTTCGGCTGCGGCCGGGCGATCTCTTCAAAAGCTACCGCGCGGCCTTCGTAGACCACTTGCAACTCGGCCTCTCGCGCTTGCTGCACGGTGACTCTCGCGCCCGCTCCCAGAGCCTGATTGCGCTGCGGTTTCAACTGCAAAAAACGGTTCTCGAAACGTACCACCAGGTCGTTGGAGACCACCCGCTCGGCCTCCAAGCAAAACACCCACTTCAAGTCCAGGCGCTTCGATAGAGGTTGGTGAAAGTCCGCTCCCGCCGCTGCTTCGCAGGTAAACTTGGCGTTGTGTTCGTCCAGATACTGCTCGTCGAGATAGCGGTTCGCCGCCTCGTAATCGGCAATGCCTTGGAGCCGCATCTTCTTGATCAGGCGGTCTTGATGCGTGCCGTGATGGCGTTCCACGCGGCCCTTCGCTTGCGGCGACGAAGCGGCGATGATACCAATGCCGAGCTTGGCGCACATGCGCCCGAACTGCGTCTGGGGCTCGATGCCTTCGAGCGCTTCGCGCGACGTCGGCTGGCGCTGGTAGACGTTCTTCCAGTCGCAATACAACGCCTTCGGAACGCCGTATTGACGCACCCAGGCTTGGAGCAGATCGGCCGCCGCCCAAGTCGTTTCCTCGCTGGAGAAACGGCACAACGCCCGGCCGGTCGCATCGTCGACGAAGTTCATCATGCAGCCTTTCGGGCCGCGTCCTTCGAGCCAGTCGTGGTGCGAGCCGTCGAGTTGAATCAGCTCGCCGAAGTGCGCTTTGCGCTGCCGCCGCTGGCGATGCGGCTGGCGCTTGCGGCTCCGGCTCCACAGACCCGCGGCGAGCATCCAACGCCGCAAGGTTTCGGGCGGCACTTCGAGACTGTGATCGGCCGCCAGATGTTCCGACGCCAGCGTCGGCCCAAAGCGCTCGTGCGGCTCGCCCGAATAGTTCTCGCGCACCAACTCGAGAACCTGCTCGCGTCGCTTGTCATCGGCTCGGTTCGAAGCGCGCCCGACGTTGCCATGCACGAGAGCTTTGCTCCCCCCCTCGCCGTAACGCTTCTTGAGACGCTTCGCCTGGCGGTAGCTGACGTCCAGCAGCTCGGCCGCCTCGGTCAATTTCAGTTCGCCTCGTTTCACTCGGCTCAGCACTTCGCCGCGCCTCACTTCCTTTGCACTCATCGATGTCCTTTCCAATCTCGGCTCCTCCTTCGGAGCCTCAGATTAGGGGACATTTCTATTGGGTGCTCAAGGGGACATTATCATTGGGTTACAACAGCGGACGCCGACCAGCTCAGCGGTGATTTAGCGGCTCTCGGAGAAGGGGCCGGCAGCATGGAGGAGGTGGCCACTCGGGTTGTTCAGCATCTAAACGAAAACCTTTTGGACAAGGCCAGCGGGAGTAAGACCTGTGCTCTGGTGCGGCTTTACAAAACGCACGCCTACAAAGATCTTGATCCCGAATTGCGAGGCTTCGCCGAGGGCATTTTGGGTCACGCTCCAGAGTCTGAAGACATGAAATGTTTGACGCTGCTTGGCACGGCGGGCGAAAAGACGGAATGGAATTCGAGATCATCGTCCTCCGGCCACAAAGCGATCCCTTTGCCCAGCGAAAGTTTCGTGGCGCAGATTCCCATGATCTCGCGATTGGTCAGCCAATTGGGGCTGGACGTGAATGCCGTGATCAGGCCCGACCCTAGTTTGCTCGTGGACCTTGAGCAGAAGGAGTACAACGCCTTCCACGTACCCGAAGCCGTTGGCAGCCGCTACATTCCGGCTCAAAAGGACTTCGTTATTCCCCATGGGGTGCGGTCCGTGCTGGGATTCGGAGGGATGCTGGCAACAGGGGATTTGTTCGCTGTGATTCTGTTCGCGAAAGTGCATATTCCGCGTGAGACTTCGGATGTGTTCAAGTCGTTGGCGGTAAGTGTGAAGAACGCGATTCAGCCGTTCAGCGCAAATGTCTTTGGCTAGCCCGTGGCGATTGGCGACACACGGATTTCCAGCGCCTGTTTGCTTGCAGGGCTTGGCGGAGGCTGCAATGCAACGACACGCACGGGTGAAAAGGAATGCCCATCGAGGTTTTTCAGCCCCCGAGCCAGCTAGAGAGCCGACAGCGGCCGCGTTTCCGGTCCATAGCGCAGCGCTTCGGAACGGGCGACTTCGGCCGGCGGCAGCCGCACGATTCGAGGCCGGATCGCCAGGACAAGATCGCTTTCGTTGAACTGCCGTGAATGATCACGGAACAGTCTCCCCAAAAACGGGATTTCCGAAAGCCAGGCCAAGCCGGATTGATTGCCGCGCCGCTCGTAAATCTTCATTCCGCTGACCATGGCCACTTCTCCCTGCCGCAATCGAAACGAGGAAGTGAATTGCCGGTTTGACAGAATCGGAATGTTGTTCGTACTGGATCCGGAGAGGAGCTGCACTTGAAACTCCATCTCGAGTGTGACCTCATTTGCGTTGTGAACGCGCGGCGTAACGGAGAGCGTGATTCCGAGATCTTCGAACGTGAACGAAGGGAAGGCCTGCTGATTCGATACGCCGGCGGAAAAAGTCGCATTGATGATCGGAAAACGCTCGCCGATCGTCACCTCGGCTGGAAGGCCATCGGCGGAGCGAAGCTGCAGCCTCGAGATCGAGCGGGCGGCGTTCTGAGTTCGTTGGGCGATCAGCCCGGCGTCACCGATCGCAACACCGAAAACGGTCTTGCCTCCTCCGAATCCAACCAGAGGGACGCCCGTAACCATCGGAGGGACAGCTTGCAGCACGGTGCTGAAATTCGTGAGCGGAAAACCAGCCGGCAGACGGACTCCCGCGTCGAGCTGATCATTCGTGTTCGTCGCGAGAAGGTCAATTTCAAGGAGGACTTCCGCGCGTCCGTGAGAGAGCTGGTCATAGAGTGCCTGGGCAAGCTGGACGCGATGAACCGTGTCCCTGAGGATCACCTGGCGCCGGACGCGGTCTACCTGCATGCGTTTGACTTCGAGAATTTGCTGCACGACTTGTCCGAGTTGCTGGGTTTCCTCGTCGGTCATGGCGTCGGGAATCGGTATGATGACGGTCGCCATCGGCTCCAAGTCCGTGCGCTTCGCCTTGGTGTCTTCCGCGACCAAGAAAAGGCGCGAATTTAGCGGCACAACAAAGCCGAGCGCGATCTCGTTCAGCACGCGAATCGCTTCCACGAAGTCGCAGTCATCGAGGATCAGCCGAATGTCGCGGTCCTCGTCGAAATCCTTGTCGAAGATAACGCCCAGGCCGAACTCTTCCGCCACCTTCTCATAGACGACGGAGACTTTGTCTTTCAAATCGAAGCTGGTCGTCTTGTCAGCAGGCTGGAGGTGCGCCGGGGGCTTGAGCCGCCGAACGTTGCCGGTCAATTTGCCGGCCGCAGCCGATGCGGGAGTGGGTTCGCGCGGCGCGGCGGCGGCGAGCAGAAAACGGTTCGCGGGATCGATGCTCGCGGCGACACCAAAATCTCCGAGGCCCGCTAAGGTCTGGGCGGCACGCTTGCGGGCCATGTCGACCGCCAGAGCATAGCGGCGATCGCTGGGATTGAAAGCCTTGGCTTGAGCGAAGAACAGATAGGCACTGACGTCGTCGCCTTGGCGCGCCGCCTTTCTGCCCTTGTTGAAGTATCGCTGGGCCGAATCCGCCCAGGCGCACTGCGATACCAGCAGCAGCACGACAACCGATCGCAGCAGGCACACTTTTCCCACGTAATGGAGACGCTTGGAATCGCCCGAACGTGCACGGAAACAGGGGGGCGATGTCGCCAGGAATGGCGACACGGCACGCAAGAATGCGTGGGCCACGCGGTGAGAGAAGCTTGCTAGCCGCCCGCAGCTTCGGCCAAGGCTTGCAAATGGCGGCTGAAGTGGTTGGCAAGAACTTCGGTGTAGGTGTCTGGATGCGCTTCGAGGACGGCGCGCACGGCAGGACCGTATTCTTCGTGAGTCAGCACGGATCCGAAGGCGCAATGCAGGATCTGCCGCCCAGGCTTGGTAAATCCCTTGCCGGCCGGTACATCGGCCCAGCGCTCGAGATACTCCTGTTCCAGGCGGGTGGAGTCGCTGATCTCGCTTTCGGGGACGGTGTTTTCCAGCCTTGCCGAGACGTGGTAGGTCGCTTTATCCGTGTTGTAGTGCGAGCGGCTGAATGCGATGATGCGGCGAAACAGCGCTTCGTCGTGCCTGGCCACGACGCGCAGCCCTTCGAGATAACTCGTACCGGCGGTCTTGACGTGGAAGCGTCCTTTGGTGGCACGGGCCAGCGCCGGGTACATCGACACCTTGTCCGAGCCGGAGTGCAGGCTCAGCTTGTAGGGTCCCAGCAGGCCGGCGATCGCCGCGTGATCTTCGAGCGAACGCTCCAGCGCCGCGACATCGCCCTTGTAGTCGACGCCCTTCTCGAAGTCTCCGATGTAGCGCGGCGCCAGGCTGACGAGCTTCATGCCGCGCTGGATGCACTGGCCGGCGACGATGTAGTGCTCGGCGAGGGTCGTGGGCTGTTCGGTCTCGTCCACGCTCAGCTCGATCTCGTAGTCGCGTCCGGCTGCTTCCTGGACTTGCTTGACATGGCCGGCCAGGGTAATGGCGTGATTCAGCGCCAGGCCGTATTTGACGGCGCAGCGCATGCAAGCTTCTTCGTCGAGGGATACCAGCGTCCCTGTTGGGAGCGTCACCTCACGGCCCAGGTAGGAGTCGAACCAATCGATGCGGCCGCGGATGGCCGAGAATTTGTCGCGCAGCGTCGCCTCATCGTAGCCGTCGGCGTGCTCATCGACGTGGTCCGAGGGGTCGATCGTGAAGAAGGTGTAGCCCGCTTCGGCCGTGACATCGACATCTTCCGGGGTCTTGAGGTGGTCGGCGTCGGCTCCGGTTTGGCCGCTCCAGCCGGCCTGTTGCATGCCGGCAAGCGCATCCTGCATAACGCCCTCGGCCGTGCGGACGGTCCGGAACATTTCACGAATGGATTGCTGCGGGAAGATAGGCTCGATTCCGGCGCCGGAGCGCCTCATGGCTTCCACGTGGCCGGGCGTGGCTAGGCCGATGCGGTCGCCGAAGCCGAAACTCGGGGCCAGGCCCAGGGTGACGCAAGGTGTTGTCTTTGTTTCGCTCATGAGAAGGTGTTTTCCCTATTTAAATTTAGAGCCGGACCTGGCCTGTATTTCCCACCAACTGTCGGCTTGTGGGGCGATTGCCGCGGCTAGGCCCGAAAGTAACGGCGGAAGGACTCGATCGTGTGCTGGGCGGCAGACTCGGAATCAGGATACGGAAAAGCTTCCGCCGATGCGTAGCCGTCGTAGGCGGCCTCGGTGAGCGCTGCCGCGATCGGCTCATGATTCATGTGTCCTAGTCCCGCCGCGCGACGGTTGGAGTCCACGTAATGCACATGCCCGATGAAGCCCTCGGCCCCGCGGATCGCTTCCGCCAAATTCGTTTCTTCGATATTCATGTGGAAAAGGTCGGCCAGGAGTTTGACGTTGCCGGCCGACAACGATTTCAACAGCTCCACGCCGTCAGCGACCGTGTTGATCAAGTTCGTTTCGTAGCGGTTCAGGTGCTCGTAGATAAGCGGAACGCCCTGTTCGGCCGCGTACGCTGCGAGGGCGTTCAAGGCATCGGCCAACAGAGAGAGCGCGGCATCGCGGCCGAGCTCGCCGCCCCATTTTCCCTGCATGGAACCGATGATGGCCGGCGCTCCGAAGGGGGCTCCGAAATCGATGATCTCGCGCACGAACTGTGCGGCTTTCCGGCGACGTTCGGGGTCCGGGTCGGTCAGGCTGAGGCCGTGAACGACCATGCCGGCGCCGGTTCCCACAGCCGCCAGTTGCAGCTTGTGCCGGTCGAGCAGGCTGCGTAATTCCTGGCGGCCGACCGCGGACCCGGAGGGCGCGAAGATCTCGATTGCATCGAAACCCAGTTGGGAGGCCACGCGGCATGCCGCCGGCAGATCGTCCCAAAAAACAAACGGGCCGCCGCGCGCTTCCTCGACCAAACTGAGGGTGACCGCGGATCGAATCATTTGCTAGTCGTTGACCTCGATGATGGCCTTGATGACACCGGATGCCGGGTTCGTGTAGGACTCGAAGTTGGCGGCGACATCACTGAACGGGGTACGGTGCGTGATCCAGGGAACCGTGTCGATCGTACCGTCTTCGATCAAGCCGATGATGCGGGGAAAATCCCGCGGCAAGGCGTTGCGGGATCCCTTGATCGTCATTTCCGGGCGATGGAGCGCCGGGTGGAGAAACGTGATTTCCTGGGTAGTGATCCCGAGGTAGACGAGCGTTCCGGTGTGAGCGACATAGCTGAGGGCATTACTCATCGAGCGGTTGACGCCCGTGGCGTCGGTGACGATTTCGTATAGGTCGCCGCCGGTGATTTCGCGCATCTGCTCCAGTTCGCTGCCGTCGCCTTTGAAGACCACCGTGTGCTGGATACCGTAGCGGCTTTTGCAAAACTCAAGGCGAGACTCGACCATGTCCATCACCGTGATCGTGGCGCCGGTCAGACGGGTAAACTCAAGCGTCGCCAGACCAATCGGCCCCGCGCCGATGATCAGCACGTGATCGCCTTGCTTGGGGCTCCCGCGGTCGGTGGCGTGGCAGCCGATCGCCAGTGTTTCGACCAGGGCGAGTTGCTCGAACGACAGCCTTTCGGAGGTATGAAGCTTGTCAGCGCGCACCAGAAAGCGGTCACACAATCCGCCATCGACCATCACCCCGATCACTTTCAGCGTCTCGCAGCAATTGCTGCTGCCCTTGCGGCAGGCGTAGCAGCGGCCGCAGTTCATGTAAGGCTCGACGCTGCAGCGGTCGCCGGAGGTGACGTTCGCGACGCCCTGGCCGCTTTCAAGCACGGTGACGCCCAGTTCGTGGCCGGGAATCCGCGGATAGCTGAAGAAGGGCATCTTGCCGAGATAGCCGCTGTAGTCGGTGCCGCAGATGCCCATGCGGTGGGTGCGGACGAGCGCCTGCCCGGGGCCTGGGGAACCAGGTTCGTCGATCTCGACGTACTCGAAATGCTTGGGCTCTTGCAGTCGAATGGCTCTCATGTCCGGCTACTCCAAAGGATTGATGACCAGCGCCAGCGGCGAGTCTGGACAATGTGGCATTCAGCCCCCCATTTTTCCACACCTTGCTTACGCGCGCGTCCCGGACTGGTTGGGCATCCGCCGCTGCGATCGCCCGGCAAGACGAAATGAGCCATTTTGAGACGGCTGTGAAATTGCTTTGCGCCCCGTGCCGCTTAACCGCCGGGCGAGCCGGCTGTCTTCGCCTCCACGCTGCGCACTTTGTCGTCCATGGTCTGCTCCCGATCCGTGCGAGTCCCCAATTTGATTGTGGTCGTGATGCGGGGAGCGCCCATCTCGTGGACCACCTCATGGCAGCGCTTGATAGCGGCGAACACGTCGTCCCATTCCCCTTCGATGTTGGTGCCGTAGGCGTGCAAGCGTGTTTCGAGACCGGCCTCGGAGAGTACGGCGCCGCAAGCGGCGACATACTTCGAGACGGAGACGCCGACACCGATGGGGACGACACACAGATCGGCAATGACTTTCATGTTTCCTGCTTTCTTTTCGAAGCCGCGAGCTCAAGGGGCACTTCTCCACCGTTTTCTGAAGAAGCGTCACGGTTTCATCCGCGATGCCGCCGGACGCCTTGCCAAAGGGCGCCACGGGCAAAAATAGAATAGCAGAGCTTCCTAACTTGCCCGGGCAGGTCCACGTGGCTCGCGCCGGGCTGGCCAGGCAGCCCAAGATTGCCAGATCAACACGACCCGGGTCCATATCAAATATGGCTGTTCCCGAACTGGCCGCGCGGACACAGCCCGCTTCAGTGGGCTTGATGCTAGGCCAGTCCTTAGGGCCGGTAGAATGGGTTCGCTGTTAGTCAGGAAGGCCGCTTCAGCGGCCTTTTGCTTCAGGCTTCAGCCATGGCAGAGCGATGCCGAAAAACGTCTATTCGGAGATCAATCTCCACATCACGTGGCACACGAAACAGCGTGCCGCAGTGATCGTCGATGCTATCGAACGACAACTTTTTCAGTTCATCAAGCAAAGGATAGCCGAAACCTCGGGAGTTGACCTGCACGCAATTGGAGGTACCGCTGACCATATCCATTTAGTTTTGAGCGTTCCGCCCACGCTCAACATCAGTGAGTGGATCGGGCAGATCAAGGGCGCCAGTGCCCACTACGTCAACCATCGAGTCTCGAACCGTAAGGTTTTGGAATGGCAGACCGGCTACGGGGTCGTCAGCTTTGGAACGAAGGATCTGCGGTGGGTGGTCGACTATATTCGAAACCAAGAGGAGCATCACGCGCGCGGCTCGACGCCTGAACGGCTGGAACGGGTCGAGCATGTGAAAAGCCCGTGAACGGGCTAAGCCGGATTTCGACGGGGATTGTGCTGAAACCAGCCGTAAAACGACTGGCCTAACAACTGCCAAAGCCGCCTAAACGCGGCTTGCCGGACCCCAGTTCGTGCCCACTCGCGGGAGGGCCGCGGATCCGTCGGGGGACGTACTCTGTGCACGACTCGGCAGGTGGGCGCCCGCCTGCATCCGCGCTACCGGCTTGGGTCATCGTCGCCGTTCCGCGTTAGACGCTGCTGCGTCGACTGCGCCGCCCTGAGCGTCGTACAGCTGCATTCGCCTCTCAGCGATTTCAACGTTGAGGCGGTCTCGGTCCCAAGCAAGCCCGCGCGTGGGCCTGCCTGGGCGGGCGTGAGGCTATGGCGCTGATTTTACGGGTTGCGTCGCCGCTTTCACGGCGAATGGCCGGCAAGATTGCCGGTCTCTACCGAGCAGGGCTTGTGAGCTGATATTCTGGCGGTGGAAGGCACGATCTTCACGCTTCTGATGGCCGGCATCTACATTTCATTTCCTTTTTGCCGTCAAAAATGCACCTACTGCAATTTTGCTTCGGGCGTGTTTTCCGAGCAGTTGATGGATGACTACCTGCAGGCGCTGCGGGCGGAAATCCGGGCGGCTGAGATCCCGCAGGCGGACACGCTCTATATGGGCGGCGGTACGCCGAGTTTGCTTGCTATCCCGCGGCTTGGGCGGCTTCTGGAAGCCTTTGGGGATCGCACCTCTATCAATCACACCTGGGCCGAGGCAACGATCGAGGCCAGCCCCGGATCGGTTACTTCCGAAAAAGCCGCTGGCTGGGCGCGGCTCGGCATCAACCGGGTGAGCTTGGGCGTGCAGTCGTTTGTACCCGAGGTGGCCGCGGCCGCGGGGAGGAAACACACTCCCGAGGACGTGGCTCGGGAATTCGAGATTTTAGGCGCCGAGGGAATCTCGAATATCAATGTGGACCTGATCGCCGGGCTGGCCCGGCAAACTCGGCGGAGTTGGCGCATTTCGCTGGACTGGGTCGCGAGACTTGAGCCGCCCCATGTATCGCTTTACATGCTGGAAGTGGACGATGAGAGCCGTCTGGGCGCCGAGCTTCGCAAAGGCGGGTCGCGGTATGGGGCCGCTTTCGTTCCTTCGGATGACGAGATCGCCGACTTCTATTTGGAAGGCGTTGAGCGTCTGGGGCGGCTGAATATCGCGAGGTACGAGATCTCAAACTTCGCCCGGCCCGGCTGGGAGTCGCGCCACAACCTGAAGTACTGGAACATGGAGCCCTACTGGGGTTTCGGAGCGGATGCGCATTCCTTCGACGGCAAGACGCGCTGGGGGAACTTGCGGTCTCCGGCGGAGTACGTTGCGGCGTGGCGGGCGGGATCGAGCGTTCGAACAGAGCGGGAACCGCTCAGCCGCGAGCGCTGGACTCAAGACCGCTTCATCACCGGATTGCGGCAAATGGCCGGCGTACAGGCATCCGAGGACGAGCTAGCACACTTGGGCGGCCGGCTGGCGAAACTAGAGGAACGCGGGTGGGTTTCTCGAACGGCAAGGGGGCGTCTGCGGTTGACCCCCGATGGGATGATGTTTTCGAACGAGGTGTTCCAGGAGTTCTTGGCGGACTGATGGAGCAATCGGGGAGTTGTCCATGAAGAGCTAGTATAACGTTTCATTAAAACATAACCATAGGACAATGTTTTTTGCTAGACTGGTTGCATGGCAGGAAAATCGAAGCGTCCCCCACTGGTTCTCACTCCCGAAGAGGTGCAACATCTGAAGCGGCTGCGTCGTTCCCGCAAGGCTCCGGCTCGGGAGGTGCAACGCGCCGAGATTCTGTGGCGCTATCATGGCGGCGAGACCATCGCCGAGATTATGCGGGCCGTGAAGATGACCCGCAAGAGCGTTGCCAAATGGATCGAGCGAGCCCTCGCCATGGGGGTGGAAGCGGCCCTCAAGGACGCCTATCATCGTCCCTACGAGCCCCGCATTAGCGAAGAGGCCAAGGCCTGGGTGGTGCACTTGGCCTGCTGCAAGCCCAAGGAACTGGGATACGCCGCCGAGTTGTGGACCCGCAGCGCGCTCGCGCGGCACGTCCGCCAGCATGCCGTGGAAGCGGGCTATCCGGCCCTGGCCCAAGCGGCTAAAGCGACGGTTCACCGGATTCTGGCCGCCCAGCCGCTGCATCCGGAGAAGGTGAAATACTACCTGGAGCGCCGCGACCCGGATTTCGAGTCCAAGATGCGGCAGGTGCTGCTGGTCTACCGCGAGGTGGCGCTGCAAAATGAAAGCTCTGGCGAGGGCGGCCCCTCGCCGGGCGTGATCACGGTTTCGGTGGACGAAAAGCCCGGCGTGCAAGCGATCGCCAACACCGCGCCGGACCTGCCGCCGGTGCCGGGGCGGCATCCTTGTGTGGCCCGCGATCACGAATACAAACGTCTGGGGACTTGCTCGATTCTGGCGGCGCTGGACTTGCACGACGGCCGCGTGACGGCGCGGGTGGAGCGGCGCCACCGCAGCCGGGAATTCATCTTATTGCTGAAGGATCTGGACCAAACCTACCCGGCCGAATGCACCATCCGATTGATCTTGGACAATCATTCCGCTCACATATCCAAGGAGACAAAGGCCTATTTGGCGACGCGTCCGAACCGCTTCAAATACGTACATACGCCCACCCACGGGTCTTGGCTCAACATTGTCGAGACCCTGTTTGGGAAGATGGCGCGCACCTTTCTCAAGGGCATTCGAGTGGAGTCCTGGGCGGAGCTTCGAGAACGAATCCTGCTGGGAATCGCGGAGATCAACGCCGCACCGGTCGTTCACCGCTGGGGCAAGTTCGAGGCGCTCGAAGCCGCGCCTGAGACAGGTACAGTTTCATGAAACGACATACTAGTAAGACGGCGGCACGAGCGGAATGTCGCCACGAATGGCGGCGCGGCCCGCAAGAATGCGTGCGCCACGGCCAGCGTCCCGGCTCTTTTTTGAACATGGCTGCCGGAGGTAAAATGAAGACTACCCATAACAGACAACTTCCAGAAACCCGATGAGAAAATTTATTGATCTGCGCAGCGATACCGTCACCAAACCGACACCGGAAATGCGGCAAGCCATGTTTGTGGCCGAGGTCGGCGACGATGTCTACCATGAAGACCCGACCGTCAACCGCCTCGAGCAGCGGGCGGCTGAAATCATCGGCAAAGAAGCGGCGGTGTTTGTCCCATCCGGGACGATGGGGAACCAGGCGGCGATCAAGGCTCACACGCAACCGGGCGATGAGATCATTTGCGATGACCGCGCCCATATCGTGCTCTATGAGATGGGCGGACCGGCGAATCTCTCCGGCTGCGTGACGCGAACCATCGAGACTCCGGACGGCATTCTCCATTGGGAGGATGTCGTGAAGCGGGTGCGCGGATCGAGCGACCACTTTCGCGGGACCGGGCTGATCTCGGTCGAGAACAGTCACAATGTCGCCGGCGGGCGGGTGTATCCCAGCGAAGTGCTGGAAGAGATTTGCCGCAAGGCGCACGAAGCGGGCGTTCCGGTTCACATGGACGGGGCGCGTGTCTTTAACGCCGCGGCGTATTTGGGAAAGCCGGTCAATGAGGTAGCGGAGCTGGCCGACTCGGTGACATTTTGCCTCTCGAAAGGCCTGGGCGCGCCGGTGGGTTCGCTGCTGACCGGAACGCGAGAGTTCATCGATCGTGCGCGGCTGGTTCGCAAGTCGTTGGGCGGCGGCATGCGTCAAGCCGGCGTGCTGGCCGCGGCGGGCTTGGTGGCGCTCGAGAAATCTCCGGCCGATCTGCCGACCGATCACGCGAACGCGCGCTACCTGGCTGAAGCCTTGGCGGAGATGCCCGGGATCGCGATTGATCCCGCCGAGGTTGAGACCAACATTCTGTTTTTCGACTGCGGAGCCACCGGAATGACGGCGCCCGAGCTGTCAAGCGCCATGAGAGAAAGGGGCGTGCTGGCGAACGGACTTAGCGGCACCCGAATGCGCCTCGTTACTCATCACGACGTCACGCGCCAGGAATGTGAACAGGCAGTGGGGGTTCTTCGCGAGATTGTGACATCGAAGGCGGCCTAAGAAACAATCGGGTGATTCCCAATGCAGAAGTGACGAAGCGGCAGTTCTCGCGTTGTGTTCGAGAAGAGGCTGGGGCGCCCGGCGGGTTGCCGCACCCGACTACACTCGAACACGGAACTTCGAGCAACGGAAGGTATGTTAGAATGACCATGGTGATCTGACCATGAAAGTCAATTCAAATTATGTCCCCGCGGGCGAGTTCAAGGCGAAATGTCTGGCGTTGCTGGACGACGTAGCGCTCACGGGGCAAACGCTTGTCGTCACCAAGCGCGGCAAGCCGGTTGCACAGGTCTCTCCCGTGGAGTCGCACGAGCCGCCCGACCTTCGAGGCAGCATCCTTTGGGAGAAGGACATCGTCGCCCCGATTGACGAAGAGTGGGACGCCGGCCAATGATTGTCGCCGACACGCACGCCTGGATTTGGTGGATGAGCGGCTCCCGGAAACTGAGTGCACGGGCTCGGCGCGAGCTGGACGCCGCCGACGTGGTGGGGATTTGCGCCATTAGCTGTTGGGAGGTCGCCATGCTCGCCGCGCGGCAGCGGATTGGTCTCGACCGGGATCCTCTTACATGGATCAAGCAGGCGCTGGCTTGGCCGCGCGTCGAGCTGGTTCCAATTTCTCCGGGGATTGCCGTTGAAGCGGCCCGCTTGGCCGAGAATTTTCGCGGCGATCCCGCCGATCGGCTGATCGTCGCCGCAGCCATGCAGCGGCGTGCCGCGCTCGTGACGAAGGATCGTCAAATCCGCACCACTAAACAGGTGCGCACTGTCTGGTGACGGGTCTGTTCCTAGTACGGGCGTGACACCCTCAGACCCGGAATACCGCGAAAGTCGCTGACATTGAGCGTCCACAAATCAGCGTCCGTCATGAGCGCGCAGGCGGCGATAGCGAGGTCAATCTCCCGGCTGCGGGGGCGGCTGACCGTGCGGTAAAGCTCCGCCGCCAGTGAGGCTTCTCGCGGTCCGAACGATAGCGCCGCTTCGGCTGGGAAGAGGGCTTCTTGTGCGTCGAGTTCTTGCTTGAGTCGTGGTCCCCGGCGCCATTCGTAGAGAACCAGGGTCGTGAGCAACATGCGCTCACCCCGCTCGATGGCGTTACGCAGGGCTGAAGCGGACCTTCGGGGTCCGCAGAATGCATCAACCAGTACCGATGTATCGAGCAGAATCATCGCTGCTTTTTCACCTTCGTTGCTCGGCCACCCGCTCGGCGAGCTAGTCGAATCTCCTCGATCTCGCTTTCCACCTCTTTAATGGGGCGCATCGGGATCTTCGGGACAAAGGTGTCAAAGGTTCGCAACATCTGCCGCCGTTCCCGCTCGCTGAGTTGGCCGATGCGCTCGTGGAAGTCTTGGATCGCATCGCGAACGACCTCGCTCTTTGGCTTTGCCAGACGCTCGGCGGCGTTCTGAAGCCTTGCCACCGTCGCCTCGTCGAGAGTAAACGTAACTTTGACAGTTGCCATATCGATACCATATTACCATATAGCCATACTATTTCGGTCTTCCGGGAGACAAGAGTCTGAACTGGCGGTTTTCTTTGGCCAATACAGAAGCGCCTTGGCCCCCCTTTGTTATGCTGCCTCCATGGAGCCGATCGAAACAATCCGCCGGGAGTTGAAAAAGTATGTTCACCCGCTGCTGGATTTCTCGGTCCGCGACAACGAAGGAACCGTTGAGCTGGTGATCAACCTGAAAAACAAGCCTCCCGATATCCACACCTATTATCTGCCCATCCACCCCCGCGACCTGGAGAGCAAGCAGCTTCCCTGGACTCTGCAACGAATGATCTTCGACGGCCTGCATGACTATTTCGTCGAGATGTTCGTTTACACGCCGCAGAGCAGCGATCATCCCGCCTCGCCGGTATGACGCCGCTCGAGGAGCAAATTGCGGCGGAGATTCGCCGCCGGGGGCCGATCACGTTTCGCCGCTTCATGGAGCTGGCGCTCTACCACCCGGAGCACGGCTACTACCAGCGGCCCCGCGACCCATTCGGCGCCGACGGTGACTTTTACACCAACTCCCAGTTGCAACCCGTTTTTGGGCGGCTGCTGGCGCAACAGATCAAGCAGTGGTACGGCGAGATGGGAGCCCCCCCGGATTTCACCGTCGTCGAGATGGGGGCCGGCCGCGCGGAAACAACTGTCGAGATAGAGCGGTGCTTGCCCGAGGCGCGATGTATCGCGGTTGATGTCTCGTGCGGGGAGCTGCCGGAGAGGTTTTCGGGCGCCGTCATTTGCAACGAATTCTTCGACGCTCTGCCGGTCCACTCGATCGAACGGCGAGGCAACTCTTTCGTGGAACACTATGTTGCTTTAGGCGAGAGCAGTTTCGAATGGGCGCAAGGCGAATTGAGCGATCCCAGACTGCAAGCCTACGCGGACCGATTCACGCCCGGGCTAGCCGAGGGTCAGAAAATCGAAGCCAATCTCGACGCCCTGGACGCACTGGAAACAATCGCGTCTTCGCTCGAGCAAGGCTGCCTGCTAACGATCGACTATGGCTACAGCGTTGAGGAAATTGCCGCCGGCCGGCGCTTCGCTCGGGGGTCGCTGATGGGCTACCAGAAGCACCAGGCGATCGAGGATGTTCTTGCTGATCCGGGGAATCGCGACCTGACCGCGCACGTCAACTTCACGGCCCTGGCCAAGCGTGGTGAAGAACTCGGACTGACCGCCTCGCCCCTGATGACGCAAATGCGCTTCCTCATGGAACTTGGCGAGAAGGACAACTTCGATGCGGCCTTGGGTGGACTTGAGGCCGGGAACAGTGCCAAATACCGCATGCAACTCAAGACCCTCTTGTTCGGGATGGGAGAGACCTTCCAAGTCCTCGTACAAAGAAAACGAGGTTCTGACCGATAAGGTTCGCGGCTCCCAGACCGCATGCAAACCGGCCGCGGAGCGGCTGAAGATCTTTTCTGCCGCGATGTCCAGGTGGCCCAGGCGCTACGGTTCCCTCCACGTTGCCGCGGCATGGCCCGCTGGCATTTGTTCCGCATCGGCAGCCGCCTGAGACACGATTTCCTCGATAGCGGGATCCTGCAACTCGGGGAGCTGAATCCGCACATGCGTGCCCCCGGCCGGGCGTGGCTCGATGGTCATGTGGAACTCGTTGCCATAGAGCACTCGCAGTCTTTCGTGGACGTTGCTGATTCCGATGCCGCGCTGGAAGACGTCGGCCATGAGTTCAGGGGGAATGCCGACCCCGTCGTCTTCCACCTCGATCTGCAGTCGCCCGCCGCGGACGGCACTCCGTATCCAGATCGTTCCGCCATCGATTTTCGGACTAAGTCCGTGTTTAATCGAGTTCTCGACCAGGGGCTGCAGCAGCATGCTGGGGACGAGTGCATGCAACGTGTCGACTGCGATCTCCTTGACGATCTTGAGCTTGTCCCCGAAGCGAACGACTTCGATGCTCAAGTAGTCGTCAATGAAGGCCAGCTCCTCGTGCAGCGGCGTAAAGGCGTCTTCCTTTCGGAGAAGGCGGCGGAGAATGGCCGACAACTTGAAAAGCACTTGGCGGGCCGTGTCGCGGTCGCTGCGGATCAGCGATGCCACGGAGTTGAGAGTGTTGAACAGAAAGTGCGGGTTGATCTGGCTGGTCAGAGACGTCAGCCGGGCCTGCATCAGAAGCCGCTGCTGCTCTTCAAGTTTCCACTCGTTGCGGGTGTTGTTCCAGACCTTGAGCGTCAGCCCGACGCACAATACAGTCGCGGAATAGACCAGCACAACCGTCAGCGCATTGGGCGCGGGATCCGACGGATAGAGCACAAAAAGCCAGTCCTTGGCCTCGAAAGCATGCCCCAGGCTGGTGCGGATGAACTCGACGGCTATACACGCGAAAAGCAGCAACATCTGGAAGGCGCTCTGAACGGCACGAAGATTCTTCAGAAACCAGCTCGAGATTGTGAAAGGGAAGAACGGTGAGAAGCGCCAGATCTCTTCCGGGCCCGGCGCAAAGTCCCGCAACAAACCGCCCAGCGCCCCCACGCCGATAAGCAATGGCAGGGTGATCCATTGCCCGCTGAGCAGAGCCGGCAAGGCAACGAGGCCGCCCGAAACCGCTCCGGTGACATAGCCGCCGACCAGGCCGGAAACCAAAGAACTCTCGAGACCGAGCTCGGCGGCCTTGTATCCCAGAAAGAGCCGGGCCAGCGTGCCGCACATGAAAATCGCGCCAAACAGAAGGCCTAGCTGCAAGCGCTGGTGGATGGTGCGCTGTTCGCGCAAGAGCATCTTCTTCGCAAACGACCAGCGCAGCATGATACTCGCCATCGAAGCGATGACAGCGACTTTGACGAGCAGAATGACGAGCAGTTCGCGTTCCATTAGTAGAGTTCGGGTGGTTGGCCCGGGCGGTCCGGACAATCGGCCATGAGGGCGCCCGGAAACCGCCGGTCCACCAGGGGTTCACTATAATGGTAATACTCGAAGCGCCCCGATCCAAGCGCATCCGCGCTTTCTGAAGCTCGATCCTCCATTTTTCAAGCGGCGCCGTCACCGTGGATTCGAAAATGAACCTCCAGCAGGTTGCCAAAGCGCGGTTTCCTTGCCGCTTCGGGGAATTCCGCATTTTCGGTTTTCGCGGATCCTCCAACGGTACGGAAACCGAAACCGTCGTGCTGAAAATGGGGGATTTCTCCGGCCCCGGGCCGGCTCCGCTGGTTCGCATCCATTCCCAGTGCCTCACCGGAGATGTTTTCGGGAGCCTTCGTTGCGATTGCGGGCAGCAACTGGCGATGGCGCTGGAACAGATCGCCCGGGAAGGCCGGGGTTTACTAATTTACGACCCTCAGGAGGGGCGCGGGATCGGGCTGATCAACAAGCTGATGGCCTATCAGCTACAAGACGAGGGCGCCGATACCGTCGAGGCGAACGAGAAACTCGGTTTTGACGCTGACCAGCGCAACTACTCGTTTGCCGTGGAGGTGATGCGGCATTTCGGCCTATCGAAGGTCCGGTTGCTGTCGAACAATCCGGCCAAAGTCGAGGCTCTCGAGAGCGGGGGCGTCGAAGTGGAGGAACGTGTGCCATGCGAAGCGCCCGTCTCGGAGATCGCCGCCGGCTATGTTCGAACGAAGAAGGAAAAGATGGGCCATCTCTTCGAAGGCTCCTGATCTCTCTTCGAAGCTCCATTAAGGATCCCCCGGGCGGCCCGCGGCCAGCGGTGGCTCGCTACAGCCGGGGGCTCAACACCCCACCCGGACGCGAAAATCGTACAGAGTGACCAGGCATGCAAAAATTCACTTGCTCTGCAACGATTCTGCGCTACGATAGATAGGCACGACAAAACCTAGATCACATGGAATCACAAGTCGCCTCAATCGAAACGGGCGCTAACGGCTCTGACGCTCTGCAAGCTCTCGACAAACTGGAGGGCCGCATCCAAGGAGCCATCGAGCGCTACCGCACGGCACAGCGGGAACGATCGGAAGCCGAGAAAGAGGCCGCCCGCGTCAAATCTCTCTTCGCCGAGAAGGACAGCGAAATTGAGCGTCTCCGCGCCCAAGCCGGCGAATTGCGCTCGGAGAGAGATGAGGTGCGTTCGCGAATTGAGGCTTTGCTGGAGAAAATCGAGGCCCTGGCGGAGTAAACGGCGCCACTCAAACTATTAACCTTCCTGCATGGCGGCGCCGACCGCCTTGCAATGAGGCCGGATCGATGCCCCAAGACAGCGGAACGCAAGTCAACATTTTCGGCCAGGTTTTTCACGTCAAGGGCGGCAACGACGCCGACCAGACGCGCCAGCTTGCCGAGCTGGTTGACCAGAAGATGAACTTCATCGCAACGCAAGTGCGCGTGCCCGACAACTACCGGATCGCCATCTTGACGGCTTTGCATCTGGCCGATGAGTACGCAAGTCTGAAGCAAGAGCATGACCGCCTGAAGGCCGAAGTGAGCGTGAAGACCGGCAAGATCCATTCCCTGCTCGACCAGATCGAAACCGAGTCAAGCGAAGGAGCCCCGCTCTTCGCCGCCGCGGACTGAAGCCGCCGATACCCCTCCTTCCTTCCCCAATATCGTGCCGCTGGCCGCGGGAACCGCGGTCTGCTTCGGCAATCATTTTCCATTGTTCAAATTTATGGTGGATATTAAGACTGACTTTCTGTCATAATAGCGTTGATTCACACATCTCATCCTTATGCCCAGGAGAACAGGCTTCCTCCTTGCGGCCGCACTTCTCGCGAATGTCATTTCGCCGGCCCTGCTGGCGGGCGTCCCCAGCAAAAAAGCTGTTTACCGTGGCGGAACTCTTTCCAACATCCGCCCCGCCGCCGCGGGGACGGTGACGACAACCGATTTTCGCCACTTCGTCTTCCGCCACGACAGGGGAGAGCTGCGCATTCCCTACGACCGCATCAATTCTCTCGAATACGGCCAAAAGACGGGCCGGCGCCTGGGCCTGGCTCTGACGCTCTCGCCGCTCTTCCTGCTTTCCAAGAAACGTAAACACTACCTGACTGTCAGCTTCTTCGACGCCGAGGGCAATCAGCAGGCGGTCGTCCTCGAGTTAGGCAAGAAGATCGTTCGCACGACGCTGGCCGGGCTCTCGGCGCGCAGCGGCCTGAAGGTCGAGTTCGAGGACGAAAGGGCCCGCGAAGCATTAAATCGATGACGTTTCCAAGACAACGCCCGGCGCGACGGGCGGCCGCTCGATGCGTGCTCCATGCGGCGGCGACTTTCGTCCTGTGTTCCGCCTCTTTCGGGGAGACCGCGGAGCCTTCCCTCAAAGAAGCCCAGCTTCTCAAGCTGCTGGAGATCAAGGCGATCTATGTCGACCCCCTCAACGGTACGGGGAGCGCGGAGATTCGCGACATGCTGATCGGCAGCTTGCACCGAACCGGCCTGTTCCTCGTAGTGGAAGATGAAGAGCGCGCGGACGCTTTTGTCCGGGGGGCTGCCGAAGACCTCATCTATTCCGATTACTATAGGAGGCGGGACGGGCTCAACGTACGCGGGTCGGCTTCGTCGAGCGAGCGGGAGGCCGGCGAATCCGAGTACAGCGCCGCAAGCTTCGGGATTGGAGACACCGAATCTACATCCTATCGTGAAAGGAAGCACGAAGCTTTGGCCGCGGTCCGCCTGGTTCTGCGCAACGGAGAGGTGATATGGTCGGCGACCCAGGAGAGTTCGGGCGCTAAATACAAGGGGGCTGGAGCCGATGTCGCCGACAAGGTTGCGAAAGAACTGGTGGCTGCCTTCCGCAGGGCCGAGAAAGTTCGCCGTACGGTGAATACAAAGCCTGGGTTCCCGGCCCCTTGAGACCACAACCTTCCGAGTGACGTGTTGCCGAAAACTTGCTCCATCTTATTGGGCGGGGCCTGCGGTCGCGTCGTCAAGAGGGGGTGTGCGACATGAAAGTGGAGCTCAAGCCGCTCGGGCCTCCCAATAGTCCTCGAAGCGGCCGTTGTGGTGGCAGCAACGAAGGGCCAGAATCGCGTTGGCTCCGCGGACGGTCCAGAACATGCCGGACTGTTTCAAGCGAGAGCCGATGACGCTCTTGCAGCCAGCCTCAATCACTCCCGAGCCGACAAACAGATGCTGGCGCCGAAACTCTGGGTAGCGCATCCGCTTGGCATTCTTTTCAAAGTATTTGGCTTCGTCGCGGAACTCTTCCGCGAGTTGGGGACTCGAGCATTCGACCGACCGCAGCGAGCACACTAACTCTTCCATCCGCCCCTGGTCGAGGTGGTCCTGATGGATCGTGATCCAACACCGTTGCTGGGCCTTGTCGTGGGGATGAAGCTGGCGTGCCAGGTCCCACAAGTGCTGGCGGGCGTGATAGAGGTCGACGATCTGAATGGCGCCGGGAAACTGCTGCTGGGCAATGTTCCAGATCCATTCGGCGCCATCTCCCAGCACGACCTTCTTGCGTGCCCGGCTCCAGCCCCGCTTCCAAGCCTCCACATACATGCGTTTGCCAAACTCGTCGGCGGTCTCAATGGCGCCGCTGTAGCTGGTCGAGTCCGGATCGCGGATGGGGTAGCCCTCTTCGTCCCACTTCGTTTGAGTGAACACGCAGCCCAACTTAGCTTCGCGGGTGTGGGCCGCCTCTCCCTTCCTTTTGCCCGCTCGGCCCACCGTCTCTTTGCGCACCACCGGAATTCCGGTCCCATCCATTTCGATGTACAGGATCGGAACGGGTTCCCCCACCACCAGCGGCAGCTCCAACTGCATCGCCCGCTGGATCTCGCTCTGCTCCCGCGCCGCGATATCCTCTCCAATCCCCTCCGCCGTCCGCTCCACCGCCTTGGCGGTCACTTCCAGACCCGCCAGCAGTTCCAGCTGCCGGCGCCCGTGATCGAAGGGAGCCTCCTGGCCCACCATCGCCTGCATACGGCGTACCCCAGGAGAGCATTCCGTTTGGGCGATGTCGAGTTCAGCGTCGGCCGGAAATTGGCCGCTGTGACAGTGCCCGCACAGGTAGTAGGGGCGCGATATATGCACCCTGCCCAGGGCGGTGAGAACCGACTTGGAGCGCAGTTCCCGGTAGTGAGCTTGGTGGCCGCAACAACAGGGAAGGCTCCGCTGGCCGGCCGCTGGGGCTGCCCATTGCAGCAGTTCGGAGAGGGCGGCGGCGCCAGCTTGGTGCATCGCCGAGCGCACCGCCATCTCGACGGCTTCCAGATCCCAGTGGCCTGTCTTGCGCCGCCCGCTGAACAGCACGCGCAATAGCTGGTCTAGTTCGCGCGCGACCTCTTGCTGGATGGCGGCGGCCGTTTTTTTTCCTGGGGGGTCTGCGCCTCAAGCTGCAGCGGCCGCTGTTTGCAGATGCGGGTATTGAGCTCCACGAACTCGCGGCTCAGTTGCTGGAACTTGCGGAACTCGGCCACTTCGCGCTCGGCTTTGCCCAGCGCGGCCGGAGTCGGCAGCGACTCGGTGACGGTCTTACGACCGGCCTTATAGGTGAGGCGGGTATGGGGACCGTGCCCCGGTTGACCGGGGCGATGGCAGCGGCAGCTTGGTTTGCCGCAACGCCCCGAGGTGCTGGTGATCGAACCGGGGCGCAGATCGCCCAGCTCGCCGATCTGGCGGACGATGTCGGTACGCTGTTGCTGCAGTTGCTCGAGGGAATCAGGCATGGAAGTGACCTCCTGTTCCTAGCGTAACACATACGCAAGGATATTGGCCACAATAAAGAGCCTGCTGAAATACTCACTTCTATGTCGCGCACCCGTCAAGAGGCTTGTCCTTGACAATCCTCGTAAAATTAGAACGTGCCAAGCGGCAGCGAAGTTCAACGCCCTGTCGAATACGTCTGCCGCCTGTGCGGAGCGCAACTGGAGGTTCGAGTCAGCTTCAAGGGCAAGATCGTATGGAGGGTGGAACCCGGCGATCCCGATTTCGGCGCCAAAGAGCCGGAGTTGAGAGGAGACTCCAAGGAGCCTCGTCTGCTTTGTTCCGCCGATGCGCTGCACCAAACCGGTTTCCGGCTGGCCGGCGGCGAGATCGAGCCCGACCCATCATTCGCGGGCTAGCCGCCGGCTGAACCCGGCGTGTACCTCAACACACTTTGAGTTTGCGCCGCCTTGTCAGTTCGTATGCCGGGTCTCTAGGATGGCTATATGAAGCTGTTACTTGCGATACTCCTGCTTGGATGCATTTTCATTTTGCCTGCTCAGGAATCCGGCACGATCCCCCGCTGGGAAGTCATCGAGATGGCCGGCACGTTGCGCGCCGGCACCGACGATATCGTGAAAATTCTTTCCCAAATACGCCCTAAGGAATGGATCCAAGACGGCGCCCCCGACGCTTACGTCACGCAATACGAGACCCTGCAGACCGACCTATCGAATCTGGCCAATTCCGCGCGGGCTTTGGAGCGCCAGCCGGAGAAACTTTCGACAACCGTCGATACTTTCCTGTGGATGGACCGCGCAGGTTCGATGGTGACCTCCATGGCGGCAGGAGTCAGGAAGTACCAAAACGCTTCTCTGGGGGACCTGCTCGACAGTACTGCCGGCCGGGTCTTCTCCGCCGAGGATAGGCTGAAAGAGTACATGCGGCAACTGGTTGTTCATCAGGAAGCCGAGCTTGAGATCGCCAACAGCGAAGCGCAACGCTGCCGCCAGGAAATGCTCAAGCGTCCGATGACCCGCGATTGAATGAACGGAAATGAATGACCCGGCTTAGGGAATGATCGACCCTCAACGAATGGAATCGTTTGCTCAGCCTTCGACTTAACAATGGACCATCCGTTTGAGCCATCCCCGCCTAGAACCGCCGGCGAAGCAGCGGACACCGCTAGCCCGCCGGCCGTTGAGGATTCCGGCGACAGCCAGTTCCACTGTTATATCTGTGAGGAACCATCCACGGAGATCTGTGTCCGCTGCACGCGCGACGCCTGCGAAAACCACCTCTGCGAAAAATGCCAGCGCTGCAGTGATTGCTGCGTCTGCGAGGAAACGCTTCACTAGCGGCTCAAGCCTCGATAAACAGTTTCGACAACGTGCCACCTTGCCGGGTTTGGTGAAGGAAGGCTGGCTGGCGACCCGCTGCCGCCGTGACGTGGCGCACGCTGTGGCGGCCCTGCTGGAGCGCCGCCCCAACATTTGGAGTTCCTCCCTTTTCTGTTCGATCTCCCTTGGACCTCGTGCTCTCAAGGCTTTTCTGTCAACCGGGCTTGATAGACTCTTACTTAGAAATGCCGTCCTCGCTTACAACCGCCTTGCAGATCTTGCGCAAGTACGAGCCAGAGCTGCGCAAGCACGGGGTCTGTCACGCATCCGTCTTCGGATCCGTTGCCCGCGGGGAGGCGAATTCAGGCAGCGATGTCGACATCTTGGTCGATCTCGATCCGTCACTGCCGATTGGAATCTTTCAATACGCTCGGCTCAAGCTCTACATCGGCGAGCTGGTGGGGGGCGCTGACGTCGTGAATCGGAAAACCCTCAAGCCGCTGCTGCGCGATGCAATTCTGCACGAAGCCGTCGATGCCTTCTAAGAACCCTAGAATCCGGTTAGTCGATATCCTCGACAACATCCAAGCGATTGAAGAATTCACCGCTGGGCTGACGTTTGAGGACTACGTGCGTGAAAAAAAGACGGTGTATGCCGTAACTCGCGCATTGGAGATCATCTCAGAGGCAACACGCCGGCTGCCTGACCCGTTGAAGAATCAGCACCCTGAAATCGACTGGCCCGCCCGCGGCTGCCGCCGGAAATATCTACAGGCACGAGTACGAGATTGTCGATGACGTGCTCGTTTGGCATACCGTCCAGCATGATTTGGCTGACTTGAAAGATGCGGTCCGAAAAGAACTCGAACGTTTGAACGGATAGTGCCTGCCTCTCGGATTCCCGCAGTTCACCAGGGCCCAGAAGCACGCGCGCTAGAATGAAATGCGATATGAGCCTCGGCGCGGAGAATCGTTTCTTGGGCGCCCTGCTTGGCCTTGCCGTGGGGGATGCGTTGGGGGCGCCTTTCGAGGGCGCCGAAGCCGGAACGTTTTCGGCGGAGGGAATGACCGCGGGCGGGCCGTGGCGCCTCGAGGCGGGCCAATGGACGGACGATACCTCCATGGCGCTGTGCTTGGCCGCGAGCATTGTCGAATGCGGGGGATTCAGCGCCAAGGATCAGATGGACCGCTACCTTCGCTGGCGCAACGAAGGCTACATGAGCAGCACCGGAAACTGCTTCGGCATCGGCGGCACGGTCAACGCGGCTCTATCGCGCTATGCCGCGAATGGTGACCCTTATGCCGGCTCGACGGACGAGCGGTCGGCCGGGAACGGCTCGCTGATGCGGCTGGCCCCGATTGCGATGTACCAGGTGCATGACGCCGGCCGGGCCAAAGAACTCGCCGCCCAGATGTCGAAAACGACCCACGCGGCGACTGAGGCGGTGGATTGCTGCCGCTATTTCGCGGGCCTGCTGGTCGGCGCTCTGCGCGGCGATTCCAAAGACCTGCTGCTTTGCGATCTCTACTCTCCGGTCTACAATTATTGGTTGTTCCAGCACGTGGCGTTGACTCCCCGGGTCGACACGATTGCCCGCGGCGTCTATAAGACCAAGCAAGCGAGCGAGCTTCCGGCCACGGGCTATGTGGTAGACACCCTGGAAGCGGCGCTGTGGGCGTTCCACAGCTCCAGTTCCTTCGGCGAGGGGGCGCTGCTGGCGGTCAACCTGGGCAATGATAGCGACACGACCGCGGCGGTCTACGGGCAATTGGCCGGTGCGCACTATGGGGTGGAAGGCATTCCGTCCGAATGGCTGGAACAATTGTCGCAACGCGAGCTGATCGAGGATCTAGCCCGGCGGCTGCTGTTCGCGACAAAGCAAAGTATCCGGCATTTCGTTGAGCTATGACCCCGAACGACTCCATGGAACGGCCACAGAGCGGCTCTCGACCCCAGTCTCGATGGCGATCTCGGTCGATCATCCGGCAATTCCTGTCGGTTCCCAATCAGCTCACGATGTTTCGGCTGCTGCTGCTGCCATTCATCCTGATCGCCATGATCTACCGCCGCCACGACATCGCTCTGGGGCTGTTCTTACTGGCGGTGATCACCGACGTGATCGACGGCATCATCGCGCGGCGCCTCGACCAGCAAACCTTGCTGGGGGAATACCTGGATCCGATCGCGGACAAGCTGCTGCTCAGTTCCGCCTTTATTGTCCAGGCGCTGATTGGGGCGATTCCCTGGTGGCTGACGATTCTCGTGCTAAGCCGGGACCTGATCATCATTTCCACTGTCCTCGTTGTTATGCTGGCCACCGAGATTCGAGATTTTCCGCCCAGCGCCTTTGGCAAGGCCAACACCGTCGTGCAGGCAGCTACGATATCCACGGTCGTGCTCTACAACGCGTCGGAGGTGGTGTGGGCCGGACAATTGCTCAGTGTGCTGATCTGGGCCGCCGCGGCGACGACCCTAGCCAGCTCGGGGCACTACATGGCGGAGACAATGCAACGGATCAACGCGCATACGTCACAAGAGGGCGCCGAGGGCAAAGACACATAGACGGTTTGCCCCGGTGCGGGACGATTTTGGGGGAAGGGCGGGGACATCGGTCCTCGTGGCGGCGAATCGCCCGTTCACAGACGATACAGCATGGCATAGACGCAGACGCCACTGACGGACACATACATCCAGATCGGCCAGGTCCAGCGCGCGATGCGCCGATGCGCCCCGAAACGGCCCCGCAAAGCCCGGTACAGCGTGACCAGCGCCATGGGGACAATCGATGCCGCCAGCACGATGTGCGTGATCAGAATCGTGAAGTAGACCGGCCGGATCCATCCCTGTTTGGTAAACGGAACCGAACCCACTTGATAGTGGTAAAACAGGTAACTTGCCAAGAATAAGCAGGAGACGACGAAGGCGGAAATCATGCAGGCGCGATGGCGGTCCGTCTGTTGATGACGGATAAAGTAGTAGCCCGCCCCGAGTAGCAACGCGCTCACCGAGTTCAGAAAAGCGTTCAGCGCGGGGAGATTAGTGGCGTCCATGGTTTAGCGTTTCCGAGTGCGGGCGAAAAAAGGGGATAGCCACCGATTCTCGTGCTGCACTATTGTTGAGCGAAGCAACCGCTCCCTCACGGTCGCGGCTCCGGTGACGCGCTAGGCAAGGTTGCGCGAAGACGTGCGGCTGGCCAGATAGAAGGCGGCCGTCAGTGTCAAAACGCTGAACCCTAGAATCACCGCAAAGCAGACAGTGAGCGACGCCCCGCTGACCGCATCTCCCGGCGAGAAAAGGCGCCGCAGGGCCGTCACCCCATAACTCAGCGGGTTGACGACCATCAGCCACTGCATCCAGCGGGCGGCGCCCTCGGCTGGAAACACCGCGCCCGAGAGCAGCCACAGCGGCATCAGCACTACGTTCATCACGGAATGGAAGCCCTGCACGGAGTCGATCCACCAGGCGAAACAGAATCCCAGAGCCGTCAGGCCGAAAGAAGTGAGAAGAATCGCCGCGAATATAGAGGGCAGCTTCGAGAGCTCAACGGAGATGCCCAGTAGCAGCGCGAAGGGCAGAAACAGCAGTCCCTGGAGAAGCCCAATCGTCGTCGCGCCCAGGATCTTCCCGAGCACCAAGGCCATCCGCGAAACCGGCGCTACTAAGACCGACAGCAGGAACCCCTCGCGACGATCCTCGATGATCGAGATATTTGAAAAAATCGCCGTGAATAGGACGACCAGCGCCAGCATTCCTGGGAAGAAGAATTGCAGCGAGCCGCCGCCGGTGTCGGCTGATGCGCGGAGTGAGTTTGCGAAACCAGAACCCAACAACAACCAGAAAACCAGCGGCGTGGCAAGGCCTCCGATCACACGGCTGCGCTGCCGATAGAAACCACGGATCTCACGGGACCACAGTGTGGCCACGCTAAGCCAGAGGCGTGGGCGAACCGAGGGCCGGGGCGCGGCCCCCGTGGCCGGTATGCTCGCCGCTTCCCCAGGCTGTCGCGCCGTCATAGCGCTGGATGCGTGGTTAGACATGTAGCGTGGCAGCAGTCAGGGCCCGGCATCGGTTGCCCTGCGCTGGCGCAACCCGAGCGAAATGATTCACGAAAGGGCTGGAGACCTTCGCTCAAAGGCGGGCGCCTCTCTTCCAGACGAAATCTCATTCTATCGCTGATTCTCGTCCGGCGTCTCTTCTTGAAAGCGGCGGCCGGTGAGGTGAATGAAAACATCCTCGAGAGAGGGCTTCGAAACAGTGACGGAATCAATCTGGCGGGGCAGGGCTTCCATCAGTTGCGTTACCAGCCGCGGCCCGTTGCGATGCTCGAATCGAACGCTCCCATCGATCACCTGGGGGGTGACGCCGATCACTTGCGGAATCTTCGCGGCAAGGCCTGGAGCGTCCCCGCTGGCGAGCTCGACGATATCACCTCCGATTCGGCTCTTGAGTTCGTCAGGGGTTCCGCCGGCGACTATCGCTCCCCGATCGAGGATCGCCAGGCGGTCGCACTTGCCGGCTTCGTCAAGCAAGTGAGTTGTCAGCAGCACAGTCACGCCTTCTTGGCGGCGCAACAACTGGAGGTGCTCCCAGAAATCCAGCCGCGCCCCCGGATCGATGCCGCTACTGGGCTCGTCGAGAAGCAGCAGGTCCGGCTGATGGAGCAGCCCCTTGGCTAGCTCGACGCGCCGCCGCAGACCGCCCGAGAGCGTCTCGACAACCGAGTTCTTACGATCCGCCAGACCGAGCCGCGCCAGCACTTCATCGATACGCTGTTGGAGCGGTCTGCCTTGCAGTCCGTAGAGGTGACCCTGATGGACCAGGTTTTCCTTCGCCGTCAAACGCCGGTCGAGACTCTGATTCTGGAAAACGACCCCGATGCGCCGCCGCACGGCAAGCGGGTCGCGGACCACGTCGACTCCGAAGACGCTCGCTCGTCCTCCAGCGGGCAACAGCAGCGTCGAGAGGATCCGAAATACCGTCGTCTTGCCGCCGCCGTTGGGCCCGAGCAGACCGAAAATCTCCCCAGAGCCTACAGTAAAACCCACCCCGCGCAGGGCCTCAGTTCCATTGTAGCTGTAGGCAAGGTCCTCGACTTGAACGGCGTCCAGGGTCGGCTCGGTCACTACTGCAAGATAGCATATCGCCTTTCAGAGCCGTGACCGTGAGCGTCCTTGAGCCTGCGGCCACCCCGTCGTCCGCCGAGGGGCCTAACGTGCATTTCTTACCACTCGAGTGCCGGGTCTCGGTTCCCGGCGATCGGAATGAAAGCCCGTTGAAACGGGCTGAGGAACCAGTTCGAGAGGGACCTTGTCAACCGGCCCTCAAAGGACCGGCCTAAGGAAACCAAGCCACGTGAACGTGGCTCGGGCGGCGGGCCTCAAACGCTTGAAATGCGGACTAAAGACTGTGGGCAGAAGTACGCCCGGGAGGCCACGGGGTCTGCTAGGTCGAAGCCAGCGGCGACTCCACCGCTTCCTCGGCGCCCGACAGCGAGCGATCCCGGCTAGCGGGGCGGTTCTGATGCGACTGCACCAGCATCAGCACTCCGGTGGAATAGTAGCCCAGGACAAAGACCACTAGAAACGGCATCGTCGCCCAGTTGCCAATCAGCAGGCAACAAAAGATGCAGAACCCGAAGTAGCTTCCGGCGGCCAGGTGAGCGGCCGGCAGCCAACCGCCGCGGACGCGGTATTTGCTTCGGGCCTGCCGGGCGAGGCTCTGATCGGTCGAGTATTTTGCTGTCCGCTGGAATGGCGATGCGATCCCCAACAACGCCTCCATAACGGCTTTGGCATTCGTGAGCGTTAGCCCAATCCCCACGGCCATTAACGCCGGAATCATCAAGGCGGTCCGGCGCCAGTGACGCGGGTATAGTTCCTTCTGGCTCAGGATGTAGAAAGTCGAAAGCGAGCTGAATGTCCCCAGAAACAGGGGAATATCGAGGTAAAGAAGCTGACCGCTCCAATGGTAGTAGCGCACGACGATGGCCGGCAAAAGCAGAATCGAGATGACCACCATCAGCGGGTACGAGATATTTCCGGTCAGGTGAAAGCAGGCCTCGGCTTTGACCTTCAGCGGCTGGTCCGACCGCAGCAGCGCCGGCAAAACTTTCTTGGCTGTTTGAATCAAACCCTTGGCCCAGCGTGCTTGCTGAGCCTGGAACGAAGTCATATCGACAGGAAGTTCCGAGGGCACTTCTACTCGGGGCAGGTAGAGAAATCTCCAGCCCCGCAGTTGGGCGCGATAGCTGAGGTCGGTGTCTTCGGTGAGCGTCTCGAACTGCCAGCCGCCCGCATCCTCGATCATCGTTCTTCGCAGAACGCCGGCCGTGCCGTTGAAGTTGAAGAAGCGGCCCGATCGCGACCGCGCTCCGTGCTCGAAAACGAAGTGACCGTCAAGCAAGATCGCCTGAATCCTCGTCAGCAGCGAGTGGTTGCGGTTGCGATAGGTCCAGCGCCCCTGCACCATGCCGACCTTGGGATCCGTGAAGTAGTGAATGGTCTTCAGCAAGAAGTCCGCATCGGGCGAGAAGTCGGCATCGAAAATGGCGATCAACTCTCCGTGCGCGGTCGCCAGCCCTGCCTGCAATGCTCCGGCCTTGTAGCCCGTGCGATGATTTCGGTGCAGATACTCAACCGCGTGACCCTCCGCCGCAAGGCGCCGGCAGGCGGCGCGCGCCACCCGCCGAGTTTCGTCCGTCGAATCATCCAGCAACTGGATCTGCAGCAGATCCCGCGGATAGTCAAGCCGGCAAACGGATTCGAGAAGTTGTTCGACAACATACTGCTCGTTGTAAACCGGCAACTGAACCGTAACTCGAGGCAGTTTTTCGAAACGGCGTACAGGTTCGCCGGGAGTGTTCCGCTTGTATTTGTGATACAGGTAAACGAGCTGGTAGCGGTGCAGCCCGTACAGGCTCAGAACAACCATCGTCGCAAGATAGAGCCCCACCAGCACCCAATCAAACGAGCTAATCTGATAGGCGCCCGGCCGCACTCCGGCCAGCAGGTCTTCCAGCCAGCCGCGCAGACCGGACCAGGCTTTAAATATTGCCAGCGGAAACAGGGCCGGGATCATGATCAGGAGTCAACCGCCGACCACCCGCTTGGGGATGGCAACCGCTCGCTGCCGACTACTCCTGCCGCTTGCCTTCCTTCTCGAAGCGGCCTTTCTGAGCCTGCACCGGCTGGAGAACTTCAAGCTGCAGGTCGTGGAGTTCATCACTACTTATCTTCTCGTTTCACTATTGTACCTAGTCTGCTGCTTTCTTATCACGAATTCGGGTGGAGATGGCGCTCTCCCTCGGCGCTGGATGGGATGGATCTGGGGCGCTGGAATTCTGTTCCGGCTGACCCTCTTCCCGCTCGATCCGATGCTCTCCGAGGACCTGAACCGGTATCGCTGGCAGGGCAAGCTGCAAGCGGCGGGCGGAAACCCCTACACGGAAGTCCCCCAGGACCTCCGATGGGAGTCACTGCGCGACGCCACCTACCCAAGCGTAAACCGCAAAGACCTGCCGTCGGTGTATGGGCCCGTGCTGGAGCGATTCTACGCCGCCTATTATCGGCTGACCGCGGCTCTCCAGCGCGATGAACGACGGCAAGCCTGGTGGTTTAAGGCGCCTTTCGCGCTGTTCGAGCTAGCGGTCGCCATGGCCTTGGGAGGGCTGCTCGCGGCCATGGGCCTGCCCCGGCAGTGGCTGTTGATCTACCTGTGGTCGCCGCTGACGATCGTGGAGTTTTGGGCCCAGGGACACAACGATACCCTGGCGGTTTTGTTCCTGGTCTTGGCCCTGACCGCGGCCGTCAACCAACGCTGGGTGTGGGGATGGAGCTGGCTGACCCTGGCGGCATTGACGAAATTCTGGCCGCTGATTCTGTTTCCGTTCTTTCTGGTTCAGCGTGAAAAAGGGCGCTGGCGGGTTCACTACCGGGCCGCGCTGGTTGCCGTTCCGATCGCGCTGGCCGTGAGCTGGCCCTACCTCGGCGGCATTTCAAATGTAGGGGAGCTCTTGGAGGGATTTGCCGGAGGGTGGAGGAACAACGACAGCTTCTACGCGCTGATTCATTGGGCCGTCGATGGGGATTTCAACGCCGGCACGATGTGGGTCAAGCGGCTCCTGGCCGGCGGATTGGTTTTGCTTTGGGCGAATCACCTCTGGGGGAGAAGCCTGTGGGGGAAGTGGCGCTGGACGAGTCCTGGGGCTGTAGATACTCGGGCGGCGAATTTCAATCCGGCCGGCCTGGAGCAGAGCCAATGGTCCCTGGTTCGCTCCGCGAAATGGGCGGTCTTGCTGCTGCTGTTTCTGGCGGCCAACTGCTTTCCCTGGTATCTGAGCTGGCTGCTCCCCTTTCTGGTGATCTTTCCGGATGCCGCGCTGCTGTTGTGGACGGCGCTGGTGAGCCTCTCCTATCACATCTTGATTCGCTACGAGTTATTGGGAGTCTGGCAGGAGTACGACGAGATCCGGCTGCTGGAATACGTCCCGGTTTACGCCATGCTGATCGGGGGTGTGCTGTGGCGCTTGGCGATGTCATCGCGCGTGGGCAAGCCGCGCCGCGCCGAATAGTAGGACAAGCTCTTAGCTTGTCTCTAGAGTTTCTACATTCTGAAGATGAATTGGACAGGCATCTCTGCCCGCCACGGCGTTGGCGTCAAACCGAGCCGCGCGCGTCAGCAAAAGCGGTTGCGGGACAGACCAGCGGCAACCGCTTGCTGACGCGCGCGGCTCCTGACCCTGCAGCGGCAGGCCGGGATGTCAGTGGCCACGGCCTGGCGAAGTGATGGAAACAAAGAGGTTGCCGGTTGAGGTATAAATTTTCTTTACAAAATGGCAGAGAATGGCAGAGAATGGCAGAATATGGCAGGATCTGGGCCATTTTCGACGCCTCGTCATGGTGTCAACCGATAATGTTTTTGTTTTCAGTGCCTGCGGTTGCAGGCGGCGGCGGGACCGTGGCAGGTTCCCTAGCAAAGCGACAGGTTTTCTTGCGGATTTGAGGGTTTTCTTGTCGCTCGCCAAGGCCGGCGGATTGGCGGCAACTCGGCTGGACGGCCACTGCCACGCAAGACTATCCCAGTAAGACCATGCCACTAAGACATGTCGCCAGGAATGGCGACACGGCACGTCTGGAGACGTGCGCCACATCGGCTTGTCGCCAGCTTGCTTGTTTCCAGCTTTGCCTCGCGGGCTGGTGCGCTACTGGATACCGTTCTCATTGTAGCAGGCGGGGTCCGGCTTGTTGGCTCGCAAGGCGGGGCGAGTGGGAACCCAGCAGCCTAATCGCCGGCGGACTCGACCGCTTCCAGGCTCGGCGCCGTGGCCCGGCGGAGCGCCGCTTTTTCGGCCCACTGCTCGAGCGTCATGTAAATAACCGGGATAAACACCAACGTAATCAGAGTGGAGGTCGTTAGTCCTCCAATGACGACTCTAGCCATCGGCGCTTGCAACTCGCCGCCCTCGCCGAGTCCGAGCGCCATCGGCGTCAGCCCAAGTATGGTCGTGACCGTCGTCATCAAAATGGGGCGAAGGCGTCTCTTGCCGGCGGTAATCACGGCCTCGCGAAGCTCCCACTTATGTTCGCGCCGCAGCCGGCTGGTGTAGTCGAGCAGAACGATGGCGTTGTTCACGACAATGCCGAGCAGGACGATGACTCCAAGAAACCCCTGAATATTGAACGTCGTCTCGGTCAGCAGCAGCATCAGAACAATCCCGATCAGCGCCAACGGGATCGAGAACAAGATGATAAATGGATCCCGCAAAGACTCAAACTGCGACGCCATGACCATGTAGACCAGGATCAAAGCCAGGATGGCCGCGAAGCTCATTTCGCGGAAAGCCTCCTGCTGTTCCTCATATTCACCGCCGAAGATGAACTCATAGCCTTTGTCTTTGTCGATTCCGCCCAGGGCCGTTTGCAAATCGCTGACAATGCTGCCGAGGTCGCGGCCTACGACCGCGCCGCTGACGATGATGATGCGTTCCTGGTCCACGCGGGTGATCTCGAAGGGGCCTTCCTGCCGCCGCATGCGGGTGATGCTCTCGGCCGGAACGACGCTTCCATCCGGCAGGGTGATCGGCACTTGCGGCACCTGGCCGATGCTCAGGCGGTCTTGCTCGCGCAGGCGCACCACGATGTCGTATTCGTCCCCCTCCTCACGGAACATCGAGGCGCGAGTCCCTCCGATAGCGGTCTCGAGCGTCTCGGCCACCTCGGAAACGGACAGACCCATGCTGGTTGCCTTCTGGCGGTCGACGGAAACCAGCATTTCGGGCAAGCCGGGCCGCTGTTTGACCTGGGCGTTGGCGACGCCGTCGACCGACATCATGGTCTCGCGGACCTGGTCGGCGAGGCGGCGCATGATGCCCATGTCGTGGCCGCGAACCTCGACCGAGAGCCGGTCTTCATCGCCAAAGCCGCTGCCGCGCCTGCCGCTGCTCACGCGGGTGCGGATCAGCATGCCAGGCTCGACGTGCATCAGCGGCCTGAGCTGCTCCACGATTTCCGCCGCGTTGCGGTCGCGCAGACTCTGATCAATCAACTCGATGCGCAGTTGTCCTTGGTTGGTGCCCTCGGCGCGCCACGTGCTGTTGCTTCCGGCTTCGGTCATGATGTGCTTGATTTCCGGCACGTTTTCCCGGACAACCTGGACAACTCGCTGCACCACGGCGTCGGTGACCTGGGCGCGCGTGCCGGGCTCGAGATCCAGGTTCACCCGAATCTGGCCTTCGTCGACTTCCGGTTCCAGCTCGATGCCGATCAGGGCCGCCAAATACAGCGAGCCGGCGAACAGCGCCGTGGCGCACGCCACCACGGTCAAACGGTGATCAAGCGACCAGGAAATGACGGCGCCATAACGGTCGGCCAGCCTTTCCTGGAAATCGCCCGTCTTTTGATAGAGCCAGCCGCCAAGCCCCCGGCGCCGCGGGCGCGATGCCACATCGGGCAGGAACCGGGAACAAAGCAAAGGCACGACCGTGGTGGCGATCATCAGCGAGCACAGCAGAGCGAAAGAAACGACCCAGGCGAGCTGCTGAAACGTCTGCGCCGACATCCCGGCCATAAAGAGAACGGGAACGAACACCGCGATCGTCGTCAGCGTCGAGGCCGAAATCGCCGTCGAGACCTCTTTGCTTCCGATAATGGCGGCCTGCTTGATTTCGATGCCCTGCTCGCGATGCCGGTAGATGTTCTCCAGGACCACGATCGAGTTGTCGACCAGCATCCCGACGCCCAGCGCCAGCCCGCCGAACGAAACGATGTTGAGCGTAAAGCCGTTGAAATACATCAACGCAAACGTCGCGATGACAGAGATGGGAATGGCAACGCCGATAATGAGCGTGCTGGTGATACTCCGCAGGAAGAACAGCAGCACGACGACAGCCAGCCCGCCGCCTACCAGCGTCGCCTGCTGGACGTTTCGAATGGCGCCGCGGATAAATTCAGCCGAGTCCCAGGGCACCGACACCGCAATATTGGGATAGTCCCGGATGATGTTCGCGACTTCGGCATGCACGCCCTGGGAGACTTCGACCGTGTTGGCTCCCGACTGCTTGTAGATAAACATCCTAACCGAGGGCTTTCCATCGACGGCCACCAGGTAGCGGATATCTTCGTGGGAGTCCTCGACGGTGGCGATATCCCGAATGTAGACGGGAACGCCGTTTCGCGTGGCGACGCCGACATCGAGTATGTCCTTGACGTTTTTGAATTCGCCCTCGGTTCGAAACAGCACTTCATAGCGGCCCTCTTTGACAGGGCCGACCGGAAGATTGACATTCTCGCGCCGCAGGGTTTGCACCACGCGTGAGACGGAAAGCCTGAGAGCGCGCAGTTTTTCCAGCACCAGGTTGACATGAATCTGGCGGCGCAGCCCGCCGGAGACCCTTGCCTGGGCGATGCCGTTCACCCGCTCGATGCGGAATTGGATGTATTTCTCGGTGAAATGACGCAGCTCCTTCGCGTCCATATCGGCGGCGGCCACGGTCAGATACATGACCGGGTATTGCGAGACGTCGAATTTGTAGAGGGTCGGCGGATCGATGTCATCCGGCAGCGAGGTGCGGCGGCGGTCGATGCGAGTCCGGAGGTCGTTCGCCGCCTCGTCCATGTCGGTCCCGTAGGCGAAACGGCAGCGCACGCTGACGCGGCCTTCGGAAGAAGAAGAGGTGATCTCCTCCACGCCGGGCGCGGCGGCGAGCACCTGCTCGAGCGGGCGCGCCACCAGAGTTTCCATCTCTTCGGGCGCGACTCCCTCGTAGGAAACATTGATACTGATCGTGGGATACTCGGTTTCCGGCATTAGATCGACCGGAATCCGCACGAAGGCGATACCCCCGAGCAGCATGGCGATCAGGCAGCCCATCAGGACCGTGACCGAACGATGAATGGAAAATTCAGGAAGGCTCATGGCGCCATCAATGACCTAGGGAGTGTTCGACGCGGCAGCGTCTCCTCCTCCGGCCGCAACCGGCTGGCTTGCCGCTAACTTCTTCTTTTTGCCTGGGGCTGTCTTGGCGGACTTGCCGGGAGTGCCCGCACCGGCGACACGGATTCTATAGCCTTCCCGCAGCATCGTGGCCCCGCGCCCGACGATCTTGACGCCCGCATCGAGATTGGCTAAAACCTCGACCTGATCTTCCGTTGTCAGTCCCGTCTCGATTTCACGAAACGTCGGCCTATCGCCTTCAACGGTGTAGACGCCTGGCTGTTGCCCTCGAAGGACCAATCCTTCGCGAGGAATCAGGATGGCATCCCGTGTGGTGCCCAGGTCCAATTCGATGCGGGCGAACATTTCCGCTTTCAAGTCGCCCTGCGGATTTGGGATGTCGATTTCAATTAATGCACTGCGTGTCGCGGCGTCAAGAACCGGAGCAATCCGGGCCACTCGGCCGGTAAAGGCGCGGTCGGGGATCGCGTCAACCCGTACCGTCGCTTCGTTGCCGATGCGTAATCTGGCGATGTTGCGCTCGGGAACATTGCCGCGCGTGACCATCGTCGTCAGGTTCACGATCCGCACAATCGGCGTCGCAGGGCTGATGAGAGCTCCCTCATCCACGTAACGGATGGCGATGATTCCAGTCATCGGTGAATAGACCTTGGTTTGCGCCAGACGGATCTCGAGCTCTTTCAGTTCGGCTTCGGCTTGCTGCTTTTGCGCCGCGGCGAGCTGTACCTGGGCGTTGACGACGGCCAGCCCTGTCCTTCGTGAGTCGAACTCCTGGGGCGATATGAGTTGCTCGTCGAGAAGCTCCTGGGCCCGTTTGACCTCGGCGATGGCGTTATCCCGCTCGGCGCGTCTTTGTTGGAAAGATGCTTCGGCAACCGCGATCGAGGCCGAGGCGCGATTGACCTGCTGCTGCAACTCGTCGTCTTCGAGTTCCGCGATCAGATCGCCCTGCTTCGCCCGGTCGCCGATATCGAAGTGCAGCTTTTCGAGCCGTCCCGTGCTTTTGGCGGTGACGTCGACCGATTTTTTGGCTCGGAGCGATCCGGTCAGCACCAGGTTTTCCCGCACCAACCCGATGCGCGACTCAACGATGTCGACGCTGACGACACGGCCTGCGCCCCTCTTTTTCTTCGTTTTGGAGGTCTGGTCTTGCTGGATCTGGTAGACCCTCGAGCCGATGAAAAACACCAAGCCGGCCCCGATCACAATGCCAAGGATCCGCTTTCCCCAAGTTCCCACGATATTTGTCTCTTTCTAATCCGGGCTTTTCGCCCGTTAGCGGCCCGAGATCGATAGCAGGCATCCCCGCACCGAATCTACTCCGCCAGCTTTTATTATGACGCCTTATCACCTGAAACAAGGTCGTCGAGGCGGATTCGGGACCTCTTCCCGGCAGTTTAGAGCTTGGTCCGAAAGGCCTTTCCTTCCACCTTGCAGGGGTCGTGATCGTAACTCAACCGCCCCAGGGCCCAACAAAGGGTCGACAGGCAGCGGAGTCTGCCGACTCGCTGAAAAGGCGTCGAAGTGCAAGAAATGGTTACAGCGGCGAGGATTCAGTCGAAACTTTTGATTCTGTCAACCTTCGCTTGATCTAAGCGCCGAACCAGTTCGGTCCAAACAAGGACCCAGCCGCCAGCCCTTTCAAAGCATCCACGGCCGCAGTGCTGTCTATCGCCCGAGCATCTGCCTGGCGGCTTGCAGGTTCCGGCGCACGCGCTCGTCTTCGGGACGCATCTCAAGAGCGGTCTCCAGGTCGCGCACGGCATTCGCGTAGGCCCCGCGCTGATAAAACTCTTGCGCCCGCAAGACGTAGATTTCAGGCTGCAATGGACTGAGTTTCAGAGCTTTTTCGAAGTTGCTCCATCCTTCGTTTTCATGGCCAAGCCGAATCTGGGTTACGGCAAAGTTGGCCCAGATTACTTCTTCTTTCGGCAAGATCTCAAGCGATCTACTATAGTACTCCGCGGCCTTCGCATAGTCTTTCTGCTTGGCGTGCGCGACTCCCAAGTTCGAAAGCAGGAACCCATGGTCGCCGCTGCCGGGATCAGCCAGTTTTTCGGCTTTCTCCCAGTAGTAAACCGCGTCCCGAACCGATCCCCGCTCTTCATAGAGCTTGCCGAGCCACGTCAGCGGGCGATACTTCTGCGGTGATTTTTCGGCCGTATCGTGCCACAGGGCCAGATCATCGCCCCAGAGCCGGCTTCGCTCATACGTTCCCCAGGAATAGATGAGCAGCAGCCCGCCGAGCGCGCCGAGCTTCACTCGCGGCGAGGCCCCTGCTAGCCGTGAAATGATCAAAGCGAAGACCAGAAAGAACCCGATACTCGGCAAGTACATTCTGCGCTCGGCGGCAAAGTCCAGCAGCGAGTAGAAACTAGTCGACGGGGCCAGAAGGGCAAGATAAAACAGAATCCCGAACGATATCAGCGGTTCGCGCCGCCGCAGGTGAACCGCGGCGCCAACAAGAGCAAGGAGCGCCAAAAGAGCGAGCCAGGAAAGGTTTTCCCACGAATCGTTTGAACCGCGGCGCCAACAAGAGCAAGGAGCGCCAAAAGAGCGAGCCAGGAAAGGTTTTCCCAAATCGTTTGTGACGCAACAATATGCCAATCGGCGTTGAGGCCGAAGGGCACGAGGAGCAACCGCAGATAGAGAAAGTACATTCGGAACTGCGTCAGCAAATACTCGACCCAGGGAAGATTGAATCCCGCCGAGACCGCGAACAGGAACGGTTTGATGACCAGGAAAAAACCGGCGATCGTACCGATTAAGAAAAGAGTATAGGTCGGCAGACTGGGCTTCATACGGCGCCAGTCCAGCCTGGCGAGGAGAAGATAATCCAGCAGCAGGATAGCGAAGGGCAGGGTAATTTTGTCCTGCTTTGACATGAATGAGCAGACAAAGAGAAATACAACGAGGAACGCCGCAAGCCAGGGGCGCCGCTCGCGGAGGCGCGAGGCGAACAGCCACAACGCGGCAATATAGAACGTGCCGGCCAAAACCTCGGACCGGCTGCTGATGTAGGCGACCGATTCCGTCAGAACCGGAGAGGTCAAAAACAACAGAGGAACTCCGTAGACCAGCAACGGACGAGCCGAAGCGGGAACCAGATCATCGAGTCGCCCCGGGGCAAACAAGACAGCCATGAACCGCCACAAGAGCAAGGCATTCAAGCAGTGGAGGAGCACGTTCACGAGATGAAACCCGAACGAATCCCCAAAACCGCTGAGGCGGTGGTTCGCAATGAAGGTCAGCATCAGCAGCGGGCGGCCCGTGGTTATTAGTGTTTTCCATTTGGCGTCCCCCCTGACCGTGCTGAAGGCCTCCAGAAGGTCGTAGTCATCGAGAAAGAGCGGCCCGGAAAGAGCGGGTGAATAGATCAGCAGGCCCAGGGCAAACAGCCCGATGGCGAATACCCAAGGGTGGTTGAACTGAGGTTTCCGCTCGGACGCACGCTGGCGGTTCGAGGCCCGGGAGTGAGTCTGAACAGGCGAACCCTGGGGGTCCTTCGGCGCCGATTTCTTGCGGTTTCGTTTGGCCGATGCTCTCATGGCGGCCCCTTCAGGAAAACTTCAAATTGTCATGGATCGCCGGCCATCCGCGACTCCAAGCGACGAATGCTGTTGTTACACGATACGGTCTTGGATCAGCTTTCGGAATTCATCAAGCTCGATATGTCTTCCGGTGGCTTTCTTGGAATACACGAGCGCACCGTCAATCGAAATCTCGAACATGCCCCACCCGCTTTTAAGCGGCGCCTCCCGGCCTGGCACGAGCTCCCAGACCTCAATTTGATCCTCGAATTCCGCGATCAGCGTCTCCGCCATACTGGCGGCTCTGGGCAGATGGCCTCAGGCGACGCAGTACTCCACTTTGACTTTCAGCATAAGCTCCTTTCCTTCCGAGTGCTTTTGACCTGCTGGGTCCGGCTCGCGATTTTCACGCTGTCTGCCGCGCCTCAAATCTCGTACTTTGCCATGATCTCCCCCCAGCGGTTCTGCGCTTTGAGCAGCAGCTCAATTACATCTCGCACCGCCCCGGCTCCGCCCGGAGAGGGTGTGACAAAATGCACTGCGTCATGGCCCGACACGCGAGAGTTTGCGGGCGCCGCGGCCAGGCCGGCGCGCTTCAGGATAGGGAGATCGGTCAGGTCGTCGCCCATATAGGCAATCTCTTCAGCGGACAAGCCCGAGTCGGCCAGGATTTCTTCAAAAAGCGGCAGCTTCCGGGTGTTGCCCTGATGGAGATACTTCATATGGGCCGAACGGGCTCGTTCCTCGACGGCTGGTGAGCTGCGGCCGCTAATGATTCCGGTCTGGATGCCGGTTGCGTGCGCCCATTGCAAGGCGATGCCGTCCTCGCAATCGAAGCCCTTGGTCTCAAACAAGCCCCCCTTCCCGTCTGGCAAAAAGTAGACATGCCCATCCGTGAGAACCCCGTCGCAATCCATCAAGAAGAGCTTGATCCTGGAGGCTCGGGACAACAGATCTTCTGAATAGGAACCAGTTTCTGGCATAGCTAGACCTGTGATTATATCGTCCGTTGCCGTGGAACCCGCGCTCGCATGCCTAGCGGTTGGCTGAAGGAGGCCCAGCGCAGCGTCCGGCGGGATTTCGACTTGAGCTGCATCAGATTCAAAAACGCCATGTGTTGCTCATTCCCGCCTAATTCTGTAAGCTGTCCAGATGCTCCACGAGATTCGATTTCTCCTCCTCGCCTGGCTATTGATCACCATTGTGCCTCGTTCCGGCGCTGAAACCCTCTTCGAGACAACGGGTGACGTCGCGGTAACTGTCGACCCGGCGACCGCCAGCTTCACAAAGAATCGTCGCGGTATTCGGACGCTCAACATAACGTCGGCGCCCGCCTCGGTCCGCAAGCTAGGCAAGAGCTACTCCGCCAACCTGTTTTTTTCGAGAGAATTTGACCCCAAGCCTGGCAAGTACCCCGTAGCATTCAGCTACTTGAACAAGAAGAATATGCTCGGCGGCTCGTTCTTTGGCGGCGGTCTGTTCTCCCACGATACCAAGGGAGAGGCCGAGTTCCTGGAGTTCGGCGAGCAAGTGAGGGTTCGGTTCGAGTTCACGACCTACAACAAGAGCGAAGGCAAAGATAACCGGCAGATGGTGACCGTAAAAGGGGAGGCCGTCTGTCCCCGTAGCGATGTTTTTTGAAGCGCCATTCCGAGCCGTGTGTCTCCGGCCAACACACGAAAACGGCTCCCGTGCCGAAAAAGCCCGCGGCCGATAAACCGGGTTGTCGGTGTGCATGATGGTTCCCGACTCCTTCAGCCAATCCTGAATCTTCTTCCTTAGCTCCGCTGCCTTGTGGCTTGATGGCACGGGCAAGCGAGACCTCATTGGGTGAAAGATACATGTAATCGTCGGGCGGGATAATGCGCCCGTGCTCTGGATAGCGGTACCTGAAAATGGCGGTGATGTGGCCTGTAAATCCGACCCGTGCCGGGTACTTGCCGCTCATCAAACTGGCCCAGCTCGGCGAGCACACCGGACAAGCCGAGTAGGCGTTGGTAAAGCGCATGCCCTCCGCCGCTAGCCGGTCGGTTTGGGGCGTCTCGTAAAAGTTGCTTCCCTGGACGCCAAGATCCATCCAACCCAAATCGTCGATGTAGAACAAGACGATGTTGGGAGGTTTCAGGTTGGGAGCTTGCGATGATGCGGCCTCGGCGGTGACAAGGGCGGAGGCGGCCAACAATATGGGCAAACGCAAGCAGAGCTGAGAATTGACGGTGGAAGCGCCCAGGAATCACGTTAAGAATATAACAAGCCCCTTGAAGAGCTGGCCGTGCAGCGGCGCCGCGCGTGTTTGCGGAGTCCTGCTCTGGTCCTCCCTAACCCGCTTGCTCGACTTCCTCCAGCAGGTCTTGCCAGCTTCGTGTTTCCCGGGCAGGTTCGACCAACGCTTGTAACCCTCGGCAGCTATCCTGAAGCTCGCGGTAGAAATCCTGCTCGGTCTCCGCGCGAAGAAGAAGTTCCGCGAGCCGGTTCGTGTCCCCCACTGAAAAAAAGCCTGCATAGTTTGGACCCAGAATGCCGATGGAACTGGAAATCCTGGAGCAGAGGATCGGCACCGAGGACGCAATCGCTTCGGAGAGCACATTCGCGCCGCCTTCCATATGAGAAGTGAGCACAAGCAGGCGGCTACGAGCAAGCAGTCGCAACGCTTTCCATCGCGGCAACTCCCTCAGCCAGCAATAGCGCGGGTTGGAAGCCGCTTCGGCGCTCGCCTGCGCTTCTGCCTCTTCGCTCAAAGCACGCCCAATATGCGTCATGCGGAGGCGGGAAGAGGGTGGCAGCAGGCGGGCGGTCTTCGCGGCTCGAAGCGGGTCTTTGACCGGCCGCAGATGTCCCAGCACGCAGGCCTCGAAGACGCCCTTCTGGGGGCGGAACTTGCCTGGCGGTTTTTCCGCCGATTGGAAAATTACCCGTGCCTTGTGGCGCAAATGCTCGGGCAGTTCGCCCACCCCCATCGGCTGCAACACAACCAGCCGCGCTGCCATCTGCAGCGACCTGCGCGCCTCTGGATCGTCGTGGATGTCGCCGTAAAGGTCCGTCCCCGTGAGAGCCAAGATCAAGGGGAGGTTCGGATGCTGATTACTGAAACGCTCGATCGAGGGGAAACTGCGACGCGCATGCAGCGCGATCGCGAGATCGCAACGCTGGCCGCGATACTCCTGTTCCAGAGCGACCCGGTGGCCCAAGCTTCTCAGGATCTTGGCCCAGCGCAGCGCCGTCACTCGGTTCCCTTTGCGGGAACCATGAGGAGCGGGTGTGACGAGGCAGATCTTCATTTTCGGTGCGTAGTGCCGCGACCTTGCCGCTTCTCGCTGTTAGCTTTCCAGCGCGCAGGTGCGGAAGCCGGCCAGCACGTCCCGTCTGTCCGGCGTGTAGAAGTTCCGCCAGGTGTTGCGGATCATCCGGGCGCGCGTCGTCCAGCAGCCGCCCCGGAGAACTTTGCGTGTTTTGAAACATGGCTCTGAATATTCCTTGTAGGGGTCGGCCGTGAAACCGGGGTAGGGCAGGAATGGGCTGCTGGTCCACTCCCAGACGTTGCCGATCATTTGCCGGCAACCCGAGGGAGTGTCGCCGGCGGGCAGGGCCCCGACATCGATGCAGCCCCCTGCACGCCAATCCGTGTTCACCCGGCCCGGCGCCGGAGGTTCCCCACCCCAGGGGAACCGCCGCTTTTCCCCAGAGAGACCCCGGCCCGGATGGAGTTGTGCAGCGGCAGCCGCTTCCCACTCGGCCTCTGTGGGGAGCCGGCGTCCTGCCCACTTGCTGTAGGCTTCAGCCTCGTACCAGCAAATGTGGATTACCGGGCGATGGGGCTCGAGCGGCGCCCAGTGATCGAACTCCCGGCGGAGCCACTCGCTGTTTGCGTCGCGCTTCCAGTAAAGGGGCCGCTCCGCACGGGCGCTCTGCCTCCACCGCCAGCCCTGCTCACTCCAGAGCTCCTCCCGCAGGTAGCCCGAGTCCTCAACAAAGGCGGCAAACTGGGATTGTGTGACGGCTCCCCTGGCAATGGCAAAGGGTTTCACCTGAACCGGATGAGCCCATTTTTCATTGTCGAAGACAAAGGGCTCGCCGGCCCGAGCCCCCAGGAGGAACCGTCCGCCCGGAATTTCCGCATCGCCGTTGAGCGGGCCACCGGCGACAGAGGGCTCCGGGAGGGCGCTGTCCTCGTTCACTTCCGGGAAATCAGAAAACCGGGGCGCTGGAAACCCCAGCGTCTGTCTTGTGCAGGTAAACGCCTCGGTGTGCATGTCCTCGTGAAAAACCGCGTACATCGTGAAATAAGTGAGCTCCCGGGACGGGGCGGCTCGCTCAAGGGCCTCAAGCACCCGGTCGCGAACTTCCTCAACGTAGGACAACGTGGCGTCGATCGCCGGAAGCGGCAGATCCCAGCGTACGTCGTGCGCTATCGCAATTGAGTCGTAAAGCGCATCGGCGTCGTTTCGGACGGGCTTTTGCTTGCACGCATGGCACAGAACCCACTTCTCTTGAAACCAGGCTACATGGCCGATCTCCCAAAGGAGAGGATTCACAATCGGCAAGCGCGGGCCCATAAGTTGTTGGTGATCCAGATCGGCGATCAGGTCGACACTTCGCTGTCTAGCGTCCAGCACCCACGCCGCCGCCTCTTTTGTCAGCGTGGCCGGCTCTTTGGAAGGATTCACGCTAAGCCCCCTGATTTCCGCTCGCCGAACTGATTCATTTTCCATGCCATTGGAATACAACGGCCTGGGCAACCGAACGCAGCCCCCAAACCGCTAACTGAACAGTATTGCACTTAGCCCGCTAAGCGCACTCGCCCGCCTTCGCCGAGTTTCTCGGAGAGCGCGGTAGTAGGAGATGGTTCGGCCGGGCAGGGCTTCACTTCAATAGTCCGGGCCCTGATGGATCAGCGGAAATTCTCGGCCAGCATCAGGTCCGAACCACTCTGACCCTGTTGCGAGATGATCAGCCAAGCGCCGTTCGGGGAGACGTCCAAGCCTCCGGAGCCCAGACTCGGCCGATTCGGAAGCTCCGTGATGAGAGAGACCCGGCCATCCTGCAAGTTGAGAAACTTCACTCCCCACCCCTCACCCGGAAACGAAGCGGGGTCCCGATCCACGAAGTAGACTCCCTCCTCCACAACTGTCCAGCTTGGCCGATTCGATGAGAGACCTTGCACCACTGGCGCTTCTTCGCCGCCCACGGCCGGAACCCGCCAGATCGCGTTTGGCCGCCCGCGCCTTTTCGCGTAATAGACCCACTTTCCGTCAGGCGATTCGAAAGCGACAAAGCCGCCCTGCCGGGTCACCTGGACCGCCGCGGCGCCTTCGGGCTCCTCACCCTCCACAGGGACTTTCCAGACCTGCAGCTCTCCAGATCGATTCGACGCGAAATAGATCCAGCGTCCGTCCCTTGACCAGCTTGGCACTACATCTTCGGACGGATCGGTAGTGATCCGTCGCGGCGCACCCCCCGATGCGCCGACCACAAAAATGTCGGCATTGCCCCCGGGACGCGAGTCGAAGACAATGCTCCGCGCGTCCGGGGACCAGCGCGGCGTACCGGTGTTCGGGCCGTTGAAAGACGTCAGTTGAAGCGCATTGGAGCCGTCGGCGTCGCACACCCAGATTTCCATAGTTCCAGAACGATTGGAGGCGAAAACGATCCGTTTGCCGTCGGGACTGAATCGTCCGCTGACGTCGTTGCGGGTGGATGCGATCAACGGCCTCATCGGCTTGCGGACACCGGCGGAGGCTAAGTCGATCCGCCAAATGTTGTAGTCGGATACGACGCGCGCGTAGGCCAGTCGTCTCGCTTGGGGGGCCAGCGCGGGCTTTCCATACGCCTCTCCCGCAGCGGCCACCTGCCGCGGGTTGCCGCCGGAAGCCGGAATGCGATAGAGAGCCCCGCCGGCCTGCAAGCTCGCCGAGAAAATGATTTCACGGCCATCGGAAGTCCAGGCCAAACCATGGATGGGCGCGCCGAGATCGGTAACCCGCTCGGGCTGGCCTCCCGTCACGCGTACAACATAAATGTCTGCAACGACGGCGGCCGTCTCGCGCACGAAGGCCACCTTTTGACCGTCCGGCGAAAAGTCGGGCGAAAAGTCCCTCCCCGTGCTCACCCGGGGCTGCGCCAGACGCCGCTTTTCGCCTGTCTCCACCGAGAGCAGGAAGATTCCATAGGGCTCCCGCGGCGAGTCGCGCCCAACTAAGGCCAGCTGCTTCCCATCCGGGGACCATGCCAGGCCCAAGTTCCTCCACCGCTGCTGGTCAATCCGCAGGCTGTCAATCCGCGCCAACGTACGCTCGGGCCCGCCAATGGGTGGCACCAGCATGACATCGGCGGCCCCCTCGGGTTGGGAGCCGAACCGCAGGAAAGCGATCTGGCGACCGTCCGGTGACCACGCAGGCGAACCGTCCGCAGCCGGGTCATCGGTCAGCCGAAGCGGAGTCCCTTCTCCAACAAGCTTGACGTAGATGTCGAAGTTGTCCTGGTTGTCGCCGTCCCATACAAATGCGACCTGATCGCCGCTGGGAGAGAAGCTGGGGGCCAACTCGTACCCCGGGTAAGTCGTCAGCGGCGTGACACGCAACGGCGGCTCGGGCGATTCCACGGGCTGCCGCAAGGACCCAAGCCAAACCACGGCCGCGACGAGAACCACAGCAGCTAGAGCCGCGCCAGCCCTCCAGGCCGTTTGCCTGAAGCCCCGCCGAGCCAGCGGGACGGCGCGGGATGCCCCAGATTCCCGCTCTTTCAAGAGCGTTCGTAAATCGACCAGCATTTCATCGACGTGCTGATAGCGCTCGCCCGCATCCTTGGACATCGCCTTGCCGACAAGGCGGTCGAGTTCGGTGGGTACGCCCACCCGCAAGGCTGTGATCGGCTCGGCCTCTTCGTTTGCGATCGCATAGAGCACGGCCTGCTGGCGTTCGCCCTCAAACGGCAGGCGGCCCGTCACCATCTCGTAAATCACCACACCCAGCGACCAGATGTCGGTCCGCCGGTCGGTCGGCAATCGTTGCGCTTGCTCCGGCGACATGTAGGCCGGTGTCCCCAGCATGGTCGCGGTTTTCGTGAGCTGGGACCGCTCTGCTAGCTGCGCCAATCCAAAATCCATGACCTTGACTTGGCCCTGCGCAGTGACCATCAGATTGGCGCTTTTGATGTCGCGGTGGACGATGCCCTTTTCGTGGGCGGCTTGCAGACCCTGGGCGGTCTGAATGGCGATGTCCAAAGCCTCTTCCAGCTTCAGCGGGCGCTCTGCAATCTTGTCTTTGACGGTTCGGCCTTCGATGAAGGCCATGGCGATAAAGGTCTCGCCTCCGGCCTCATCGATTTCATAGACAGTGCAAATGTTGGAGTGATCGAGAGCAGCGGCGGCTTGCGCTTCACGAAGGAAACGCTCCCTATGTTCCTCGTCCTCTAGAACGTCGGAGCGAAGGAATTTCAGGGCGACGAAACGCTTGAGCTTCGTGTCCTCGGCCTTATAGACCACACCCATGCCGCCCCGGCCGACTTCGGAGAGGACCTTGTAGTGGCTGATGGATTGGCTGACCATGCAGAACCGTTGCGGGGGCCTTGGGGACCTGTCCAATTCTATCCTGAAAAATAGCTGTTGGCAACAAGCACTTCCCGAAAGGGTGCGCGACATGAATGTGGGACCTTGCGGGTTTCTTTTCTTGCGATGAGAATCCTTACGTTGTGATACGTTAGGACAAAGGAGGTGTGCTTTGTCCGAATCTCTCGCCACACTCGAAATTCAACGAACCGACATTCTCTCCCAGATCCTCCAAGTGGGGGACCTTCGCAGCGGCTCGATCAGCGCCATCAGCGGCCGCTGCGGCAAACCGAATTGCCGCTGCCATCAGCCCGGTCAGCCGGCTCATGGTCCGAACTACCGCCTCACCAAGAAGGTGAACGGAAAAACCGTGAGTGAGACCTTTTCTTCGCCCGCCCAACGGCGCAAGGCGCAACGCGAGGTCGAGGCTTTTCACCGCTTCCGGGAACTGAGCCGAGAACTGCTCGACGTCAACGAGAAGATTTGCCGGCTCCGGCCCGTCGAGGAGACGCTCACCCCCCAGGAAAAAAAACGGCCGAAACGATCCAGCAGGAAGTCGCCCAAGAAGTGAGGCAACTGCTCAAAGTGATTTTCAGCGGCCGCCGTAAGAGCGGCCCATTCGATCTCGAAGCCGTCGAGACGGCCACTCGCGGCGCGATGCATCGCGCCGGAGCGGCTGTGTTGAGCGAGTTACTGTCCTGCTCGGAGGCGGCGCCCCGCCAGCAGCCCTGCGCCTGCGGCCAACAAGCTTGCTATCACGACACCCGCCCCAAACAACTCACCACCGTGCTGGGAGAGGTCCGCTTTGAACGAGCCTACTTCGTCTGCCCCCATTGCCGCCGGGGACAGTGCCCGCGCGACGCCGAACTCGACGTGGTCCGCAGCGCCTGCTCGCCGGGCGTGCGTCGCATGATGGCGCTGGTGGGCAGCGAAACTTCCTTCGAGCAAGGCCGCGAACAGCTCGAGGTCTTGGCCGGTCTCGACGTCACCGCCAAGGCCGTCGAGCGGCAAGCCGAAGCTCTGGGCGCCGACATCGGCGCTCGGGAACAGCTGGAGATCCAGCGCGCCAAGCAACTCGAACTGCCCCAGGTCTGCGCCCCTGTCGTGCCCGTTCTCTACATCGAGATGGACGGCACGGGCGTGCCGGTTGTGGCAGCCGAGACCACCGGCCGCGTCGGCAAAACGGCGGGCCAGCCGGCTCGTACCCGCGAGGTCAAGCTGGGCTGCGTCTTTACGCAAACCAGCAGCGACGAACAAGGCCGGCCGCTGCGCGACGAGAATTCGACCAGCTACACCGCCGCCATCGAAGGGGCCGAGAAGTTCGGCCTGCGGCTCTACACCGAAGCTTGGCGGCGGGGCTGGAGCCGGGCGAAGAAGAAGGTCGTGATCGGCGACGGCGCCGTGTGGATCTGGAACTTGGCCCACCAGCACTTTCCCGGCGCGGTTCAGATCGTCGATCTCTACCATGCGCGGCAGCATCTGTGGGAGCTTTCCGCGAAGCTGTTCCCCAACGATGAGCGGGGCCGCAAACGCTGCACCGCGCGGCTGTTGAACAAGCTCGATCAGGGCAAGATCGTGGCGTTGGGGAAAGCCCTGCGCGAGTTCTCGCCGCCGAGCGAAGATCTGGCTCGCCTGCTTTCGAGGGAAACAGCCTACTTCGAGCACAATGCGGAGCGGATGTGTTATCCCTCCTTCCGCGAGCAAGGTCTGTTTGTCGGCTCGGGCGTCGTCGAGGCTGGATGCAAGACTGTCATCGGCGCCCGGCTGAAACGCTCGGGCATGTTCTGGACCGTGCGTGGCGCTAACACCATCATCGCTCTGCGCTGCTGCCGCATGAGCGGAAACTTCGAGGACTACTGGGAGCTTCGATCAACCGCTGCCTGATCTCCCACATTTATGTCGCGCACCCTTCCCGAAAGTCCCGGCAGCAATCCGGTTCAAGGCCATGGTAACTCAATAAACGAGGGGTTTTCAGCTCTTCCGACGACGCCGAGGAGGGCCTCTGACGGCGGATACGTGGTGGTAACGCAGAGGGTTGTATCGGAAGGGCCCGGCGGCAAAGACCCTACCTGGAGAGCCGCCTGAGGTGAGCCGACTTTCCGCGGTTTTGGGCGTCTCGTATTCATTGTCGTCGTTTAGTGTTTTTGTTTTCAATGGCTTGCGTTGAGGGTGCCGGCTGACCCGGTGTCACACTCCGTGACAAAGTGGCTATTTTTCGTTGGATTTTGTTTGTTTTTTGTCGCAGACGGGCCGGCTGACCCGGGGCGACACGGGTGTCGAGGTAATGCCAGCAAAGACATGTCGCCACGAATGGCGACACGGCACGTCTGGAGACGCGCGCCACGTCGCTTGCCCCCAGCTTTCTTGTTCCACGTCGCTTGTCCCCATATTCTTGTTCCAACTGAGCGCGCAGGGGCGGAAACCGCTCCCAGGCGAGGTTCGGTTTTTCGGTTCGTTTGGCGGGGTGGGATGTAAGTACTTGAAAAAATTGAGTGTAAGTTTTTTTTGTTTATTCGCGGCAACGCCGCGAAGTTGTGTTCAAGGCGATATATCATTAGCTATCCGCGGACGAGCGCTATGTAGTTCGTTTCGGGGAGCTTAGTCCTGCTCGCGGTCGCGGAACTCTTCGTACCAGTTCTCTACGATGTGGATCTCCGGCTGGAGACCCTCCTCGCCAGCGTCGGGCTCTGCGAGCAAAAAGCGGTCGCCGCCAGCAGCGACGTCGTACCTCGGCCGGGCTGTTCCTCTTCTCAAGGCGCCATTACTAAACAGTGCCCGCGGCCTGCCCGGCCGAAACTCGGGCTGGGCCGTTACCTCAACGGCGTACAACGTGTCTCCGGAAACGAAGAAGAGTTCCTTCCTGTTCGGGTTCCAGCGAACCTGCGCGCCGCCCTCCGGCGTAACCTGCACTTGCGGGCCGCCGTCGGGGAAGGGCTGGACGAAAACATCCCAGCGATCCGTGACGCCGCGCGATGAGTAGGCGACGTAGCGCCCGTCGGGCGAGATCTGTGCGTCCACCGTCTCGAAGGGATCGGCAAAGAACACCTTCGGCTCGGAGAGAGTGCCGTCCGAGCTGCGCTCCAGCCGGAGGATGTCATAATTTATGACGCCTCCCTCGCTGGCCGGCGAAAGCACCCCATACAGGATGTTGCGGCCGCCGGGGTCAACGTCGTACGCCCACAGGTTCCCCTCGGCGCCGCCGACCAGCGTCTCGACGTCTCGGCTCAGATCGAGGGGGCGGAAGAACAGTTCAGGGACTTGGTGGCCAAAGACAGCGCCCCACGGCGCCCAGACCGGGTACCCCTCAGGCTCAGCGGTGAACGTGAGCTGCGTCGATACGCCGCGCTCGAGGTCCTCGACATAGATGTTTCCGTCAACGGAGACCACAGCTTGGCGGCCGTCGGGCGACATGTCGAAGGAATGAATTCGACGGTGAGGCCGGCCTGCTGCTTGCAACCACTCGCCCGAACGGTTACGCCAGGCGAGCCTCTCTTGCTGGTCCGAGCGGTAACTGTCGAGGTAAACCAGCGTCCCATCCGCCGCCACCGTGGGGTCGCGGCTGTTCTCGGAGATGGGGAAGGCCTCACCGGCGGCCTTCAAGGTGTCCAGGGAAAAAGGCAGCGCCAAGAGATCGTGGGTTAGCAGATCAGATTGGTACACAAGGTGGCCGCTGGGTGAATAGAACGGCACTGCGCCGGGTCCCAGAAGCTCTCGGCGGCCGGTCTTGAGGTCTTGGACCATCATGGTGCTCCCGCTGGCAGTCCCGAATGCAAAAACCAGGACGCGTTCCCCGGCTTCAGACGGCAAGAAATGGGGCGAAAATATTTCTCCCGTCAGTCCTACGGATGCCTCTCCCGGCGACGGTTCTGACGGCTCCGGTGAGATCAGCAGCTTGGGGCTGCCTCCGCGGGCAGGCACTTCATAGAGCGCGGGAAGGCCGGAGCTGAAGACCACCGAGTCGCTGTCGGGACTCCAAGAGCCTCCTACGAAAAGGCGGCTGGGCATTTCGCAAAGCCGAATGACCGGACCGCCCTTAACCGAGACCTTCTTGAGTTCTCGAGCGGCTGCAAACCCGATGAAATCACTGCCGGGCGACCAGAACGGATTGACGGCTCCCTCGGTAGCGTCGATCACCCGCGGTTGCCGCTGATCGAGATCCTGGACCCACAGCTTTCGATCTTCGTCCCCGGCGATGAAGGCGATGTGCTTGCCGTTGGGTGAGATAGCGACGTTGGTATCGAAGGAGGCGCTAGCCGCGACAGGTTCCGGCGGCGTAAAGGCAAATCGGCGCAGGGGGGTTTCGGGAGCGGTTTGGTGGAAATAAAGGAACCAGACAGCCAGCGCGACGAGAGCAGCAACAGTCGCAACCGCCCACGGGAGACGCAGCTTCCGCTTTGGAACCATCTCCTCAGCCGCCACCACGGGAGCCGCTGTCTGTTGCGAGGCAACGCCCGCTTGTACCCGGACCTCTGCCGACCCTTGTAGGGGCTCAGCGTGCTGCGCCCCAGCCTCAACTGCATGAGGCGGTGCGGGCACAGCACGCTGTGCCCCTACGCCGGTCCGCAGAATTGTCGATCCGCCCGACTTCAACTTCTCGGCCAGAGTCCTCAGGTCGAGCACCATGTCTTCGGCGTGGTTGTAGCGATCCTCGCGGTCTTTCGCCAGACATTTGCCGACGATCCACTCCAGCTCCATCGGAACGCCCGTGCGCACGCCTGTCAGCGGTTCCGGCTCCTGGTTGACGATCTCGTAGACCAGGGCCTGATGGTAGACTCCCTGAAAAGGCCGCTGTCCGCGGACCATCTCGTAGAGCACGCAGCCCAGCGCCCACAGGTCGGTGCGAGAGTCCACCTCCATCCCTTGCGCCTGCTCGGGCGACATGTAGGCCACCGTGCCGGCCATCGTGTCGAACTTGGTCAGCTTCGAGCCCTCGGTCAGCAGCGCCAGCCCGAAGTCCAGGATCTTCACCCGGCCCTCGGGAGTAACGATTAAATTGCGCGGCTTGATGTCGCGATGCACGACTCCCTTGGCATGACCGGCGGCAAGCCCGTCGGCAACTTGGCGCGCGAAGCCTAGAGCCTCCTTCAGAGACAAGGGACCACGTTCAATCTTCTTGTCGAGGCTCTCGCCCTCGATGAGCTCCATGACGAGGAAGGTCTGGCCACGCTCCTCGCTGATTTCATGGACGGTGCAAATGTTGGGATGACTGAGCCTGGCGGCGGCCTTTGCTTCTCTGTGGAAACGCTTGCGGGCCTCCTCGTCTTCGAGCAGATGCGGCGCCAGGAACTTGAGAGCAACCGTGCGTTCGAGCTTGGTATCTTCGGCCTTGTAAACGACACCCATGCCGCCTTCGCCAATCTTGGCGGTGACCTTGTAGTGGGAGATCTGGACGATCATCGACACAGGGAGATTGTACCGCTACCGGATACCTGATGGTAACACCTGAATTATGCATTGCGGGGTGCACCTGAGGAGGGCTGAGCCGCAAGGGACCATTGGGGAACGCCCGAAAACATGGGGTAAAAAGGTAGGCTGGCAAAGATTCCAGCTTCACCAGCCAACCCAAAGGAGGTCACCCAAATGGTTACCAAGCGAAAACAGCATAGCTCCCAAAGGGCCGTCAAACAAGGCCCAGCCGTGACGGTCTCGCAGCCCAATAAAATCGGGGCATCCACGCCTTGACAACTTCCGCGGCAGGAAGCCGACTCCCTACGGCGGCTTGCCGCCGGTAGTCGAGAGGGCGTTGATCTGAGAGCCTGGCTATGCGCTATGCATAAAATTTTATGCACTGGCCGCAACGTACTGGAAACACGCCACTTCGGAGCGGGGTTTTGCCGACGCGGATTCTGGGCGGGAGGGGAAACCGGGGACGGAGAAGCCAAAAGACCAGTTGCCGAGCTCCCACCTTACGACGGCCGTCAAGCCGCTACGAACGCAGCCGCACTCGCAAAGCGAATCTGTGCATAATTCAGGTAACAAGGCTTCCCGCCAGCTAACCGATCCTAACACGGCTAGATCTTTGATCCTAAAAACGGCGGTTGAATTGGCGGCTCAGGGGGCAAGTGGTTGATACTGTGGGTGATGTCGAAATCACGAGGCGCAATACAGCTTCACCCGCTGGGGGAGCCCCAAAATGCCATCGCAAAGCAGAGCAGTGGCAGCCAGGCGCTGGACACCTACGGCGGCAAGGTGCATCTGCGCTGGGACGCCGGCGCGGCGGTGACCGCCTACGGGCAGATGCCCTACTTCATCGAGTTTCTTAAAACCGCCGGGTTGTTCAACGACTGGGTCGCCGCTTGTCCGCTCGACTACCGCAGCCCCAACGCGCCGGCGGTGCGCGACGTGTTGGGCGCCCTGCTGCTGAGCCTGCTGGCGGGACATCGCCGCTACGCGCACATCAGCTCGATTCGCGGCGATGGGGTCAACCCGCAGTTGCTGGGGATGAGCAAGGTCGTCAGCGAAGACTCGGCGCGGCGGGCGTTTCAAGGGGCCGACGTGAAGGCTTGCAGCAGCTGGCTGCGCGAGCATCTGCAGCGGACCTACAAGGCGCTGCTGGAAGAGCCCTGGATCCTCGACGTCGACTCCAGCGTCAAGCCGCTCTACGGGCGCCAGCAGGGCGCCAAGCGCGGTTACAACCCGGGCAAGCCGGGGCGTCCTTCGCACGTCTACCACACTTACTTCGTGGCCAACTTGCGGCTGCTGCTGGAAGTGGAAATGCAGCCGGGCAACCAGACGGCGTCCTCGTATGCGCAGCCGCAGTTGTGGAAGTTTATCGACGGCTTGGAACCCGGGCAGCGTCCGGCGCTGCTGCGCGGAGATATCGGCTGGGGGACGGAGCGGATGATGCTGGGCGCCGCACAGCGCGAGCTTCCTTATTTGTTCAAATTGCGGCAGAGCCGGGGCGTGAAGGGACTGTTGGAGAGGTTGTTTCGCAGCGAGGAATGGGAGTCGGCGGGCAAAGGCTGGCAAGGCATCAGCACGGAGTTGATGCTGGAAGGCTGGAGCCGGTCCCGGCCGCTGGTGGTGTTGCGGCGCCAGATTCGCAACGATCTGGCCCTCACTCAGCCCGACCCGGCGGCGCCGCAACAGCTCTCGTTGGGGTTGGCGGAAATCGTCGGCCAGGGTGTGCTCTATGAGTACGTCGTGCTGCTGGGTTCGCTCGACGAAGAGGTGGCGACGATCGCGCAGCACTATCGCGACCGGGCGGACGCGGAGAACAACTTTGACGAATTGAAGAACCAATGGAGTTGGTCGGGATTCACGACCCAGGACCTGCTGCGTTGTCAGGTGCTGGCGCGCATCGGGGCGCTGGTGTACAACTGGTGGACGCTGTTTACGCGGCTGGCGATCCCCGACAAGCATGGCGAGGCGATCACGACGCGTCCGCTGCTGCTGCACGGCATTGCCCGGCGGACGCGCCACGGCCACCAAACCACGGTAACGATTACCAGCTTGCACGCCAGGGCGCGGCAGATGAAGGCGGCTTTGCAGCGGGGGAGCGCCTTTCTGCAATGGGTGCGAGCAACTGCGGAGCAGTTGACCCGAGCCCAACGCTGGCGACTGATTCTGAGCTGGATTTTCCGCCAATTTCTCCACGGCAGAGTCCTCGGCGGCCCCTTGTATGTCACCGATGCCCCCTAGCAACTGCCGTTTTTAGGATGAACGGGTTCGGTTTCCCGCCCGTCCGGCAAGCTTGTGAGGGGCCTTGGGCCGCCCGTAGTTAGACGGAAATAAATTTCTCGACAGCAATGCGAAGATCCTGCGGCGCTAGCCCGCTTTTCTCACCGCGTGGCGAGGCGAAGTGCGTGAGAGGCCCGTCAGTACGAGGCGCGCGCCGCTCAGCGCGCGGAGGCGTACTTGAACAGTACGTTGAGCACCGCGAGCAAGCGCAACGAAGTAATGGCGGCCTTATCGCGTGCTTCAGCCGTCAGGTGGGTAGAGTCGAGGACGGGCGCGGGTGCTCTGGACGCCTGGGGCGTCGTGGTCCCGTTTCCCGTCCCCGCTCATCGAACCGGACTTTCGGATTTCCCGCATCCGGCTCTCCGACCGGCTTCATCCCTCAAGCTGTCGCGGGCGGCGGCCCCAGGTGTATCCGGCGCAGGCGCACCACGCCTAATTTGCCAAACACCACCTGGTCGCTAAACTGCCGGGCGCCACGCGACGACACCTTCCTCCGCCTCCGCAAAAATCCTCGCACTCGCTCATGCACGTGGTTGTCCACCGCCCGATACGCCATCAGCCGGGTCCCATGAGAGCAGTAATTCGCCCAGCCCGCCAACACTCGGTTCAGCCGGCCTCGGACCTCCTCCCAGCGCCCCACTTCAGCCGGACGCAACACCTCATGCACCTTCCGTCTCAGCCGTGCCACGCTCTTCCTCGACGGAGAAGCCCCCAAATACCAATGGCCATCCTTCTTGAAACGATGCGGCCCGAACGTGTATCCCAGAAAGTCAAACCGCTCCTGCTTGGCCTGCACCAACTTGGTCTTCGTGCGGTTCAGGGTCAGCCCGATCCGCTCCATCACCGCCGCGCTGAACTTCAGCGCCTCCGCCGCGCTGCCGCGGCTGAGAATCACGAAGTCATCGGCGTAGTTAACGATGACAGCTCGGAACTCACTTCCCTTCCCCGTCCGCCGCCAGTACTTCAGAAAACGGTTCATGTACAGATTGGACAGCAGAGGGCTGATCACGCCGCCTTGTGGGCTGCCGCACTTACTCTTGCTGCCGCCCGTCATCCGCCGTTTCCCGTGCTCGTCCCGCTCTTCGACCGGCGTCTTCAGCCACCTCTTGATGACATTGAAGACTTGCCGGTCCGCAATACGCCGCGCCACGCACGGCAACAGCTCGGCGTGCGGAATCGTATCGAAGTACTTCGATAAAGCGGCATCGACCACATCGGTGCAGCCTTTACACAGCAGTTCATGGACTCTCCGGAGGGCGTCGTGCGCGCTCCGTTTTGGCCGGCAGCCATAGGCCTCCGGGTCCAAGTCCGCCTCGAAGATCGGTTCGATCACCAGCTTGGCGGCGCTCTGCGCCACACGGTCCCGAATGGTCGGAATCCCCAGTGGACGCTCGCCGCCACCGGGCTTGAAAATCATCACCCGCCGCACCGGCTGAGGCCGGTAGCTCTTCGAGCGCAAGTCCTCTTGCAGGCTTCGCAACCACTCCTGACGGCCTTGGGATTCGATCTGCTGAAACGTTACGCCGTCCACTCCGGCCACGCCTCCGTTGGCCTTCGCCAGCCGGTAGGCATGCTCGAGAATGTCGCTGCGCCAGACCTTGTCATCGACTGAAAAGGGGGAGCTGATAGAAGCGGAAGTTCGGCTCCTGCTTCGCTTTGAGATAAAGCTTCTTCTGCAAGTTTCGGATCTTTTCCGGCGTTTTCAGACTCCTGTCAATCGCCTGACCCTCCTCTGCCTCCGAAGCGCGCCGCAAGGCAGGGCCCTTGGCTCCACCGGAGTTACCCGGCTTCCGCGCTACTATGGCCCTGTCCGACTCCCCGCCGAGCCCGCCCTCCTTGCGAGGACGGCGGAGTTGCGAACTCCACCCGCCGGGACCTCCCTTCCTGCACTGCGGTCTCCCTTGGCTGACCTGCCGTGCCCACTACCCCGGCGGACCGAACCGGTGCGAATGTCGGTTGCTTCCCGGCTCGTGCTGCCTTCCCCGTATCTCAGGCGGGTCGGCGTCCACGATTTCACTTTCGAGGCCTGCTCAGGCTTACTGCGCGTTACGGCCTGCCAGCTTGCTCGCCCGGCTTTCTCCGGACTTCGTCACGAGGCTTCCGCGAGGCCGATTACCCGACCAAGCCGCTCGTCAGCTTCCACGCTTACCGACAACTACATAGGTGGGCTCCTTCCTCCCACAGGGTGTCCGCGCCGAAAAGGCGCACTGAGAAATGCTGGCTAGGGGGCAAGAAACGCTCCGCCCATGTAGTCCACTGTGGAAGCAATAGTCGAAACAGTTTCCGGCTTGGATTCGTATTCCAGGAATTTTCGGAAGGGGCTTGGACAGGGGAACACGAGACGAAAAAGCGAGATCCGGGGATCGATCTGTACGAAGTGCTTCAAATCAGCCCAAATGCCGATTTCGAAATGATCCAAAGGGTATATCGTCTGCTGGCCCAGCGATACCATCCGGATAACAGTGAAACCGGCAACAAAGAAACCTTCAAGCGTGTTTTCGAAGCCTACCGCGTGCTGGGCGATCCCGCGGAAAGAGCCTCCTATGACGCGGGCTACCGGTCCCAGCAGCGTCGGCGCTGGAAGGTTTTCGATCAGCCGGAAGCGGCGGAAGGCGTCGATGCGGAGCGCCGCAAGCGACAGGCAGTTATCTCACTTCTCTACATAAAGAAGATGCGTGAGCCCCGCAAGGCGGGGTTGGCGCTGCGCGAACTGGAGGACCTGCTCGATATTCCCAAGGAGCACCTCGAATTTTGCACTTGGTATCTAAGCGAGAACGGGCTAGTCGTCCGCGGCGACAACGCCCGCTATGAGATCACCGTGAAGGGTGCTAACTGGGCCGAACGGTTTGGCGAATGGGGTTCGCAAGAACAGCGGCTTCTGCAGTCGCCCGAAACGGGTCCGCGGCGAGCGGAAGGCGAGCCGCCCAAAGTTCATCCAGAAGAAGAACTTGATCAGTGGGCCGGCCAAGCCTCTTAGGGGAGGTTAGGACTCAAGCGCGCGCTTACAGTATTGAAAGCATTTGCGAACTTCCTCGACCGAATCCGCACCCTTGTACTCATACTCGATGTTTGCCGGAAGCGCGGATTTTCGTTCCTTCAACAGCACGAGGACTTCTTTGATGGGGGTATCGCCCTGTCCGAAGGGTAAGTTGTCCCCTTGATTCCTCTTACGGTCCTTGAGGTGGAGCGTGACGATGTCGTCGTGATGTTTGTGGATGTAATCCACTGCGTCAAAGTTGGCCGCCGTGAAGTGCCCGATGTCCAGATTGATGGCAATGTAGTCGGATCTTCCCTTGAGGGCGCGCTCAAAGTCTTCGGGAGTGGCGAACTCGTTTTCGCGAATGCGGGAGTGGTTGTGCATGCCGACCCGGATCTTGTGTTTCTTGGCGAAGGGGGCTATGCGAGCCGACGTGCTCACGTTCGAGGAAGCCGTCATGACCTTCGCTCCGAGCGCTTTCGCCATTTCGAAACCGCGCTCGATCTCGGCGTCCGTGAAATCGTCCCGGAAGCTGTAGTTGTAAGCGTAAAGATCGATTCCAGCCTCACGGAATTTCTTGCCGGCCGCCTCGAACTCATCGAGCGATACGGAGAGCCTCCATTTCCTCAGCTCTTCACGACGGTCCCCGCGATTGCCGTGATCGCGTTCCATGTGCCCTTGCCACATCTCACACAAGCCGAGGCCCGTGTCCTTGAACCCTTGAATCGCCGCATCAAGCGAGCGGTCACGGAAGCTGTAGCTTTGAGCGCCGATTGTGACGCCCCTTACGACGGAATTGATCTTGGGGGCGCCGCTGAGCGGCGTGCCGATGAAAACGCCCGCCGCGCCCGCGGCGAGTCTTCCGAATTGCCTGCGTGTCGTTTGCGACATGAAGTTCTCCTAACTCCGTGTTGCTAAGATACTCGGCGACCCGGGCGGAGTACCGTATTGGGTCACACCAGTTAGAATATCACCAGGCGTTACGACGGCGTTTCTGGTCATGCGAACGCGGACGCCTTTTGTGTTTCTCGGCGATCGCTGGCGGTATGCTTCAGGCAGTTTGGAGCGCCGGGGTGCTTGCCTTATGCGCGGGTCAGCTTCGCCCCGCAGGCTTGCGGCGGGCCCACTTCGGTGAGGACAGGTGGCGGCCGGCGATGGAATTTCTCCGATTCGAACCGCGCGGCTCAGTCGCTGATTCGGCGCTTGAGCGTCGGCCGCTCGTCATCGTCTGCTTCCGAATCGTCTTCGCCCGGAATCGTGCGGTCCGAGGGGTTGCGCTTGAGCGTCGGCCGATTGGGGTCTCGAGATTGCGGCCGGGAACGAGCTTCCAGGCCAATCAACTTTGTCCTGACTTCCGTGAACTCGCTGGTCGAGATGGCGTATTGGGGTTGGTCGGGCAGCAGCTCGTCGATCGCCCGCTGGATGTTCTTGATGCGGCTCCCGGTCGGAGGATGAGACCGGAAGAGTTTCGACAACGTGCCGGGCTTTTTCTTTTGCTTGGCCTGCAGACGCTCGAAGAAGGTCACCATGGCGGTCGGGTCGTAGCCGGTTTTGTAGAGATACTGCACGCCGAGCAGGTCGGCTTCCTTCTCAAAACCCCGTGAGAACTTCAAGAACGTCAGGGGGATCGCGAGCGACGCCGCCTGCTGCGCCCCATAGGCTCCCCAGCCGCCACCCAGGAAAATCAGGGGGATCGTCGCGAATTGCACCAGTTGTCCGCGGCTGGCTTGCTTGGTGCCGTGCCGGGCGGCGACGTGTGCAATCTCGTGTGCCATCACGCCGGCCAGCTCGGCTTCGCCTTGGGCCAGTTTGATCAGCCCTGTATTGACGTAGAAGAACCCGCCTGGGAGAGCAAAGGCATTGACCTCTTCGTTGTCGATCACTTTGATCGTGAACGGGACCTTGGCGTCGGAATTCCGCACAAGGTTTTGTCCCACGCGGTTGACGTACTCTGCAATTACAGGATCGTCGACGATCTTGGCGGTGCGCTCGATCTCTTGAGCCAGTTGTTTGCCGAGGGCGATCTCCTTCGCGATCGAGTAGAAGTTAATCCCCTTGCCTACATCACGTTCGCCGATCTGCTCGACGTCTTCTTTGGCTTTCTTGGGTTTGTCCGTCTTGCCGAAACTATCCGCTGGTGTCATCAACGCCAGCGTGAACACTAGTGCCCAACTTGCCCGTGTCATGACTCGTCTCCTCCGAGAGGTTCGCTTGCCTATTCCCCTTGCTTGTCTATTTCCTTGGATGCGCGTCGCGTGCGATCGGGTACATGCAAGACGGCTCGTCCGGGGAAGGGTCGGCCGTGCGGTCGCCCTGGGGCTCCCTCCGCCCGGCCCTTCCCCGGACGAAAAGTGTTACCTATGTCCCGGTCTGCTCAACCGACCCCCGAATCAGCTCAACATACCGATCGTGCGCCTTTTCGAACCGCCCGATCGCGACGGCCATGTCCGCCTGGCTGGCAAACGTGTAGCTCTTGCGGATAAAGCGCATCGACGCCTCGATCTCATCAAGAAAGGCCCCGGCTGCTTCGGCGCGCCTGTGGGGCGTCCCGGGAACGCGCAGGTAGACGGGGCCGGTGTGCGCAAACACGGTGTGCTGGGCGTGCGTCTTCGCGGCGGAGCGAACCCGCGCCGCGATCCAGCCGCCCCGCCTTATCGGGATCTCGCTTTCGAGCAGCGCCTCCCGGCCCCCGGCCGCGGGCTGCTCGGCGACGACCTCGCCCTCGTGAACAATCTCCAAAGCGTCGAAGGGCAGCCGCGAGACAGCCTCCGCCCGCACGCGAAGCGGCTTCGACGGGTCCAAACCCTCCAACACCATCCCGGGACCGCTTCCGTTCACGGAAAACTCGAGCAGAGGGCCGTTCGTCACGAACGTTCGCCCGGCCTTCAATCCAGCGATCCACGAGTCGTAGTTGAACTCCCCTTCGATCCGGACAAAAACACGGTTGTGGTCGTAGATCCACCAGTCCGTGCCGGTCGAGGCGGCCAGCCGGAAGCCGCAGTTCAACAGTTGGTAGTAGCGTTCGTAGGCAGGCTCGCCCCCGTCGCCCACATTGAAGGCGTCGACGTGGCCTAAAGCGACCGCCACCGGCGTTTCCATCCCGCGGCCGTTGTGACACCAGACGGTGAGGCCCCCGAGCCTTTGCGCTTCCTCGCACGCCATACCGAGGGTCGGAAAGTCCGGCGCTTTGCCGTCGAAGGAGAGCAGGCCGGTCGAAACGGGCTCGATCAGCCGCGGGATATTGAGAAACAGGCAGTGCCCGTACCCGATGTCGCCGAAGCCCGAGTTGTTGCGCGCCTCCTGCCCCATGTCGACCAGCGTCCCGTGTTTTGAGAACTCGGGCAGGCGCCCGATCGGATAGCGGTTCGTGATGTAAGGCGAATCGTTGCGGATCAGGTAGCTGATCACGCTGACGTCCAGCGCTTCGGCCGGCGGAACCATGCGCAGCCGCTCATCCGGGTGCTCGTCGATCTCCAGATGGTAGTGTGTATGAGTGTTTCCCGACCACCAGCCCGCCGCATGAACGTCCTTCAACAGCGGAATCCGGAAGTCGACTCCGTGCGTGATCCCGGCGCCGACTTCGGTGTACTCGACCGCCGCTTCGTGATTGATCCCCCGCACCGCCTCGATACGGTAGCGCCCGGGCGGGACCGCCAGCTCGTATCTGTCGCGAGCGTAGAAGTAGTGCTGCACGCCGGGCAGCGTTCGTTGCGGCATCGTCTTGATGGCGCTTTCGGGAAAGTAGGCTTCCCCCGAGGCCGTATTGACGACACGGATCTTCGCCGCTGCCGGCTCGCCGGAACTGTCTTGTAAGGCTCCCCGAATGATCGCCGGAGTCCTCGTGTCGGGGGCTTGCCCTTTCAACACTCCGAGCGGCAGCAGCAGGCTCCCGGCGCCCAGGACGGGAATCGATTCGAGCAGCTCACGGCGGGTGGGGTGGTGATGGGCTCCCATGGCGGCCCCAGTATACACCCAGGGGAAGACCGAGCGCGGCTGCGACATCTATCCGCCTTGCGATAGAATTGCCCCATCTTGGTCGGTGAGACGATCAGCCACCACAAGATCCTGGAACGCATCGGCTCAGGGGACATGGGTGAGGTCTGGAAGGCTAAGGATCTGAACCGTGCTGCAAGCGCCGGATCGCGCGGCGCTCTAGATCAACCGGAGAGTGCGCAACGCTTCGCTCACGACGTTTCTCTTCAGCGGCGATCGGATCTCGCTGGACGGCTTTAACCAGATCCCGTATCTGGATGGGGCCGGCCTGGAAACGTTTCGGTAGAGCCGTCCAGTGGCACGCAGCGTTTGGCCGCTCACCGTCGTGGCTCCAGCGCGGCGGGCGCCCGCCGTGCGATCCGGGTGCACACTTCGCAATAGCAACGAGGTGGACTGAATGCGCCCGGCTCGGCGATGTCCACCTATTTCTTGCGCAACAGAAGACCGACTTTGGGGGATTTCGCAATACGCCCGCGATTCACGTAGACCTCGTGGTTTCTCTCAATCCGCGACGGTTGGTAGAGATAGTTCACCATCAGCCCGGCTGATTCCCTTAGACCCTTTCCCGAGGTGTCCGCCAGCCAGTTGATCCGCTCGACCGACGCGCCGTCTCCGAGATGAAACGCAGCAACCGGGTCGAGCGCACTAGCGCCTCTCCGTTCGTTGACCAGGTAATGGGCACAGAGTCTCAAAAGAGGCTCGCGAAGCTGATCGGCGGATTCGGAATTGGCCTGCCAATTCGGCTCGTCGAGCAGATCCCGGTTGAACGTTGCGTCGCTGGGCAGAATCGCCTCCGATTCTTCCGAGCTCAGACCCTCGAGCCAGCGAGAAAAGCCCGGGATCGGCGACAGCGTCACGAACGTCTTCAATCGCAGCTCCTCGTGGAGCAACTCGGCTACAACCTGCTTGATCAGGAAGTTGCCGAACGAAATGCCCCGCAGGCCCGCCAAACAGTTGCTAATCGAATAGAAGACCGCCGTGTCGGTGCTTGCCGGGTCCAGAGTTGAGGCGCTCAGGTCCAGCAGCGGGCGCATCGAATCGGGAATTCCACGGGTCAGGGCGACTTCAACGAAGATCAGCGGATCGTCCAGCAGTGCTGGATGGAAAAAAGCAAAGCAGCGCCGGTCGCGGTCGAGCCTCCGACGCAAATCGTCCCAACCGTCAATTTCATGAACTGCTTCATGTTCGATCACCTTCTCGAGGATGAAGGCCGGCGTCTGCCAATCGATTCTCTTCAACACCAGGAACCCGCGGTTGAACCAGGAAGTCAAAAGATGCCGAAGGACTGAATCTAGCGGCTTGAGCTCGGGATGGGCCGGCAGTAAATCAAGCAGATCCCGACGCATGTCGACGAGCGCTCCCGTCCCGCCCGGCGCCATATTGATTCGGCCGAACAACGCCCGTACTGGCGGCTCAGACGCCCGCCATAAAGCCAGCAGCGACTCGGAGCGAGGGTCTTGACTGTAAGTTTCAGCGGCCTCAACGATTTTTTCGAAGTCGGCCGGGTAGTTTTCCGCGAGCGCTTCGAAAAAATCGAGCCGATCCTCCGGATTCAACGCTCTGTAGCCATCCACTAGGTCGCGGGCGAGCGCTGTTCCGATCGCCTCGCCGCGTTGGGAGAGAAGGTCCTGGCACAGCTCTTCGAGTGAAGCGGCCTTAACTCGACGCGTGAGGAGTTCCCGGCCCCGATCCGCAATCGAATTCAGGACGCGCCACATCAACGATGTTGCGCTTGCCATGCTCTTATTGGCGAATCAGCTTGCTGAGAGTTGCACGCCGGATCCCGGTTTTGAAGTTGCGGCCCAATCTATCGATGATCCTCACGGGGCAGCGGCGCCCACGCTATCTTTGTGTCCAGCTATTCGCTCCCGACCAGTTCCGTCGCGATCAACCATGGGGGGGGCCGGGTGACCGGCATGGCTGATGGTGATATCGACCATCGACGCCCAGATTGTGACGCTACCGGATAACTGGTGGTACCAAGCGTTCCCACCATCTATCCGTCCATAGCCCTGCTAACCACCTGATCGGGCGCGATTTCGACCCGTTCGGCGACCGGCTGCGGGGCTCCGATGGCTGATTGCTGGATGCGAAGTTATGTCTCGACAGCTATCCGACGGCGTCGCCCTTCGTGGAATATGCTAGCGTGGACTGTCGGCAAATGGGGGGCCGCCCGCGCATGAAGGGCACTGTTCGCCGGCCATGATATGGGCAAAGGAACCTTAATTCCGGCAGGTTGCGAATCATCGATGGACGAGCCGCCTTCGGCGGCTGGGACAAGCAAGATTGCTTGTCGCTACTGATGCGCAGGCGCTATTGAGTGTTGCGTAGCGGCTAATGCGGCGGGTTGTTAAGTCGAGTCCTTCTCCCCCGGCTTCTGGCGCGGCAGCAGGCCGATCGCGACGGCCCCGAGCATGGCCATTGCGAAGACGGCCCACAGGGCGGAGCCATACCCGGCCCACAGCGTTCTCAAATAAGCGACTGCCGGGGGGAACCAGAACTGCGTGATCGTGTCGCTGGGGAGGATGGCCGACATGGCCCGCGGAAGCGTCGCCAGGCCGAACTGGTCCGCCGCCATCAGCGGGATGAGCATGTAGTCGGCGCCCATCGCCAGGCCAAACACCAAGGCGAAAACGTAGACCATCCCGGTCTGGCCGGGCCGCACCAGGAACAGCGCCGGGATCGCCGCGGCAACAATCACGTACGTTGTCAGCATCACGAATTTGCGCGGCAGCTTGTCGGAGAGGTACCCGGCGAGCAACCGCCCAATAATGCTCGACAGCAGGATCCACCCCTGCGCCGTGCTCCAAATCGCGTCCCTTGCCGCCTGGTCGGTGAAGCCTTGTTCTTCAAAGATAAACTTCATCAAGAAGTTCACCGCCGCGATCGAGCCGATCGAAGCCGCGCTGCCCGCCAGCAGCAACCAAAATGCCGGCCGGCCCATCAGAAAATCGAATCCCTTGGCCGTTTCCGGGGGTTTGACATCGAGCGGTTCATCGGCCTTTTCCTTGCCGTCCGGCAATTGACCGATCTCTTGTGGCTTGTCCTTGATCACGAAAAGCGCCAGCGGCCAGGCGAGCAACAGCATAAAACCCATGATTCGCAGGGCTTCGGTGTATTCCATCTGCGAGGAGAGCCAGGGACCGATTTTCGTTCCCGCCCAGCCAACCACGGCGACCCCCACGTAGGTAGCACCCATCGCCATGCCGCGCTTCTCTTTGTACCAATTGGAAATGATGATCTGGTGCGGTATGGGCCCGGAAAGAAAATACCCGATCATGTAGAGAACCCAGGCCCCGCGGTACTCCCAGGTCGAGTTCCCGAGGACCCCGAGGACCGCAAACCATTCGAACGCCAGGAACGTCATGCCGGTCCCGATCAGAATCAGCTTGCGAGGACTGACCCGAGGAACGATCACGGGCCCGACCCAAATCATCAACAGGACAGCGACCGCCGCCCCCAGGGTCACGAACTCTTGGGTCCAGCCGTGGTCATCCCGGAAGCGGTCAAAGAAGAACGAGATGTTGTAGTAAGGGAAGCCGGTGGAGAGGCCGAAAGTGAAGAAGCAGGCGGCGATAATCCAGGGGCCGCGGAAGGGCTTCTGAGCGGAATCCATATAAGGTTGCCTCGATTGGGACTCACAGTGTACACAATTCGTTCCACGCCCGCTGCAACTGCTCCCGTAGCGCGTGGCTCGGAGAGACCCGCGGCCTTTCACGGATCTTCACCCCGGCCGTGCACGGGGAGAAAGGCCGCGGGTCTCTCCGAGACCCGCGCCTAGAGTTTCTACATTCTGAAGATGAATTGGACAGGCATCTCTGCCCGCCACGGCGTTGGCGTCAAACCGAGCCGCGCGCGTCAGCAAGCGGTTGCAAGCGGTTGCGGGACAGACCAGCGGCAACCGCTTGCTGACGCGCGCGGCTCCTGACCCTGCAGCGGCAGGCCGGGATGTCAGTGGCCACGGCCTGGCGAAGTGATGGAAACAAAGAGGTTGCCGGTCGAGGTATAAATTTTCTTTACAAAATGTCCGGAAATGGCAGAGAATGGCAGAATATGGCAGGATCTGGGCCATTTTCGACGCCTCGTCATGGTGTCAACCGATAATGTTTTTGTTTTCAGTGACTGGGGTTGCAGGCGGCGGCGGGACCGTGGCAGGTTCCCTAGCAAAGCGACAGGTTTTCTTGCGGATTTGAGGTATTCTTGTCGCTCGCCAAGGCGGGCGGATTGGCGGCAACTCGGATGGACGGCCACTGCCACGCAAGACTATCCCAGTAAGACCATGCCACTAAGACCATGCCACTAAGACATGTCGCCAGGAATGGCGACACGGCACGTCTGGAGACGTGCGCCACATCGGCTTGTCGCCAGCTTGCTTGTTTCCAGCTTTGCCTCGCGGGCTGGTCCGCTACTGGATACCGTTCTCATTGTAGCAGGCGGGGTCCGGTTTGTTGGCTCGCAAGGCGGGGCGAGTGGGGTCTAAGTGCTTGAAGAAACAGGGCCGCGGGTCTCTCCGAGACCCGCGCTACGGGCTGGCACGAACGGATTCCGGCCGTTGTGTTCCAATCCTCTCCGCGCTACACTTGGAACCACTCCGATCGATGGGGCGGTAATGCCATATTCCAGCTTGATAAAGGTCATGGTTGTCTTGGTGCTGGTCGTGACCGGCATCGTGTTTATCGGCAACGAGCGGCGGTCTCAGGCGCATCCGGCCGTTGCTCCCATACTCGCGCCGGAGCGGGCGCAATTCTGCGTTTTGATGGGCGTGAACGATGCCGAGCCGACGGTATGGGATGGTTCTGTCCGTGCGAACGGCGCTCGTATTACCTCCCTGGATGCCTGGCGCCTTGACGAGAGCGACCGCCTGGAAACAGATAGCTGGCAGCTCTCCACGCGCAAGGTGAATCTGACCCGCGGTTCTCAAAATTCACCGGAGCGGCACGCGGTATTGCCCAACGGGTTCTACCTGACCGCTAACATATCGGCGAGCGAGGCCGGCTTCAGCGTCGAGACGGAGCAAGGTGATTTCTCTTTCACGGCCAAAGCGGCTCCCTTTGGCAAAACGCTTCGTCTGCTGGACGGCCGGGTCACGGTGGAAAGAGTGCCTCTGACGGAGCCTCTTTCCAGCTCGATCGAGGAGCAAGACTTTCCGGCGCTGGCGGAGTCGGCCGACAAGATCTATCTCAGCTACGTTGAGTTCAGGCACGGCGACCGCTCGAAGGTCTGGCCGCGGCAGTTGATGCAAAAGCCGGCTTCCTTCGCGGCGCTCGAGCGGCCGGCCGGCGGCGACCAGGTGATGCTGATGGAATACACGAAGTCCACGAAGACTTGGACCTCGGCTCGTGCGGTTTCGGCGCGCGGACAAGATGTTTACCGCACCGCTGTTGCGGTTGACGGCGGCGGGCGGGTTTGGGTCTTCTGGTCGGCGCAGTTGCATGGCAATAACTTTGAACTGTTTGCGCGCTACCGCGAAGCACGAAAGTGGTCGGACGAGATGCGGTTGACCGAGAATCCGGGACCCGACCTCTACCCCGTCGCGGTCACCGACTCGGAAGGCGGGGTCTGGGTGGCTTGGCAGAGCTACCGGGACGCTTTCCATATCTACGTGCGGCGTCAGCAGGGAGATGAGTTTTCACCCGAGCAGCGGGTGTCGATTTCCAATGCGAACGATTGGTCGCCGGAGATTGCGGCGGGGCAAGACGGCTGGGTGGCGGTTGCCTGGGACACCTATGACAAGGGCGATTACGACGTTTATCTGCGGCGTCTGCGCTGGGACGGCTCAATCGGCTCCGGCAAGGTGATTCCGGTTGCCGCCAGCCAGAAGTTCGAAGTCCGGCCCAGTATTGCTTTCGACTCGCAGAACCGCATTTGGGCGGCTTATGAAGAAGGATACGCCGGCTGGGGCAAAGACTTCGGCGCCTATGAGACGACGGGTACGGGGCTCTATCAGGGACACACGGTTCGAGTGAAGGTTCTCGAAGGCGGCAAATACTGGAAGACCGCCGACCCCCTCGAGCCTCTGTTGAAGCGCCACGCGGAATCGCATCCGTGGAACAAGAATCCGGGCCGGCCGGACTGGGACAAGATTCCTTTTGTGCCGCAACCGGACCCGCGGCTCGGCACAAACCGGCCGTTGGGAATCACCGGCTATCCGAGGGTCTACCAGGCGGTGAGCCATCCCCGGATCGGCGTGACACGGCAGGGAACGATCGCGCTGGCTTACCGCAACGTGGCCGGGAATGTCTGGGGTCCGTTGGGAACGACCTGGTTTGAAAACGTGGCGTTTTACGACGGCGAGAGCTGGACGGGGCCGGTGTTCGTCCCGCATTCGGACGGAATCTTGGATCAGCGGCCGTTCTTCGCGGCGATCGATGATTCGACGCTGCTGATGGTGGGCGTGACTGACTATCGTTTTGTTCACAGCGGCACTGGCGGGAGTGAACTGCGCGCCCGGGGCGCGAATCCGCGGGGAGCGTTGTCGCCCAAGTACAACTACGATGTGATGTCTTACGAGTTGCCGCTGCCGCCCCCCGTCGGGAACGCCGAACTGAGCCCGATTGAGCCGGAGAGGCCGGCGCGGCGAATGGAAGACGTCAGGCCGGAGCAACGGCAGGTGGATCGCTTGCGGCGGCGCCGCATCACGCTGAAGACCGAGCGGGGCGAGGAGAAGTTAAGTCTGCTGCGGGGCGAGTTTCACCGCCACACGGCGGTCAGCTGGGATGGCGCCAACGACGGGGATCTGATCGACGCTTGGCGCTACATGATGGACGCCGCCTATATGGATTGGTTTGGCTGTTGCGACCATGACAACGGAAACGGCCGCGAGTACACCTGGTGGCTGACGCAAAAAATGACGGATGCCTTCAACATCGAGGGCAAGTTCGTTTCTACCTTTAGCCATGAGCGCAGCGTGCGGTATCCCGAGGGTCACCGCAACGTGATCATGTCCCAGCGTGGCGTGCGTCCGCTGCCGAGGCTGCCGCGGACGGCCGACGATTCCCCGTCCCGTCCCGCACCCGATACGCAAATGCTTTACGAGTATCTGCGCTATTTTGACGGCATCGCGGCGGTTCATACCTCGGGGACCAACATGGGGACGGACTGGCGCGACAATGATCCGGTTGTTGAGCCGGTGGTGGAGATCTATCAGGGAGACCGCCAGAATTACGAGATTCCGGGAGGCCCGCGCTCGAACACGGAGGACGATTCAATCGGCGGATGGCGGCCTTTGGGATTCGTTTCCCATGCGCTGGCGAGAGGCTACCGGCTGGGCTTTCAGGCTTCGAGCGATCATGTTTCGACACACATGTCTTATTGCAACTTATGGGTGACGGAACCCACTCGAGACGGCGTGCTCGAGGCGTTCAAGAAGCGCCGGATTTATGGCGCGACGGACAACATCCTCGCGGACGTCCGCTGCGGGGGCCACTTCATGGGTGAGGAGTTCTCCTTGGCCGAAACTCCCCAAATCGACGTTGAATTGGTTGGTATGGCGCCGTTTGCGAAAGTCCAGATCATCAAGGACGGGGCTTATGCCTACTCGGTGGAGCCCGGCACTCGCGAAGTATCTTTTTCCTGGCGGGACAACGCGGCCGAGAAGGGTAAGACGTCGTATTATTACGTCCGGGGCGAGCAGACGGACGGTGAAATCGTTTGGGTCAGCCCGATGTGGATCACGCTGGAGTAACAAACGATTCCGGGGAGTAGTGCCTCACTAGTCGAATCGTTTGCGTTTGCCACGGAAGATTTCAGACGGCCGGACAGAGGCGCGGACGGGAGTCCGCGCTACGTCGGCCCGGAGGCCGACGCTGCCCGCCAGGAGGCGCGCGCCACCCCGGGGCGGTTCGTCCCCCCTGTCTGCAGAATGTAGAAACTCCAGGGCGCGGACGGGAGTCCGCGCTCCTTCGCGATCGCGTCTCCGTCAAGCCTGTGGCGCCTCTCTCGTGGCCGCTCGTCCGCGCTACCTGGAACAGAGCCGCGCCCGCAAGGGTGCGGTCGAGAGTGGGGGGAGCGTCGGCCATCCCATTGGGCCTCGGTCACTTCGAGACTCGACCGCACCCTTGCGGGCGCGGCTCTGTTCACGAAAGCTCGCCTTCCCTTTCTTGCGGGAAGCGCTCTGTCGCGCCGCCATTTCCGCGAACAAAATCCTCAGAATCGCCGGGCTAGAATCTAGACGCGGTTGACCGTCCCCCAACCGCGGCTTTCACGGCTATCTTCGTCACTGTCGGGAGGCTATAAATCGCCGACGAATAGTGCCCGCATTCGTGGGTGCAGAAACATCCGTTGGCGGCCTCACGGGCCACTTCTTTGGCGCGGTTGTTGAACCAGAGCTTGCCGAAATCGTAGCCGGCGTCTCGGAGATTGCCGAGGCTGCTGTTCTTGATTTCGCATTCGACTACGTCGCCGTTGCTGTAGATCACACAGGCCAAGCGGCCGGCAACGCAGGAAAACTGGGCTTTCTGCTCGGCTAGCGTGCGGTCAACGGTGCGGCGGACATGCTGATCCAACAGATGGTTGGCCGACCCAAAGGCTGAGGGTCCGCTGGGCTGCAGGCGGCCGGATCGGTAATCGTCTTCGAGGCGCGCGGCTAATTTCTCGTAGACCTTGCGGTCGACGTCGGTCTGAGAGGGGTCCAGCGGGTTGCCGCGGCAATAGTTGAACGATACGCCGTCGGGCTGGAAGCGCCGCTTCAGTTCCTCGTAGATGCCGAAAATGTCGTCCTGGTTTTCCTTCATCACGGTCGTGAGCGTGTGGAGGATCAGGCTGGGAAAGCGCTTGCGAAAAGGCTGCACGGCGTCGAGGGTTTCGAGCATGCGGCGGTAAGCGTTCTTCTTGCCGCGAATGTAGTCGTGCTTTGCCTCGTCGGTGTGATCGACGCTGAGGTTGAGATGAAAGCGCATCGCGGGCGCTTGGGTAAGGGTTTTCTGCAGGGTTTCGACGACGCGCTCGGTGTGCTGTCCGTTGGTCGGGACGTAGACGTTGGCGACGTTGTTGGTCCGCGCGGCAGCGAGAAGGATGTCGGCCAGGTCGGCGCGCAAGAAGGGTTCTCCTCCGCCGATGAACAAGTTGTAGATCTCGCCCATCGAGGCAAAGGTTTTCTCGAACTCGTCAAGCCGGAAGTCACGATTTGGTTTGGGGTTCAGCTCGTCCCAGTAGTAGCAGTGGATGCATTTTTCGTCGCAGCGGGTGGTGACGTAGAGAGTCACGAAAGGCGGCGTGACGCGGCGGCCGAAGGCGGTCTTCCACTTGGTCCTCACCAAATGAGAGAGGAAAGGCCTGGGCTTCGTGGTCGGACTGGATTTCGAACCTGCCATGCGGTTTGGAGTAGTGCGCCTTTCAACAGCATAGCCCGGAAGGAAGGCAAATCAAAAGGCAAAAGTTAAAAGGTGGAAGGCGAACGGGAAGCGCTTAGGAATCAGACAGCAGTGCCCTTCCGAGGCTCATGTTCGGTGAACTGTCTCGATTGTCCTCAGCGCAATGCCTATCAAGCCTTCCAAAGCAAGTCGAGTGTCTTTGTCTCTTCGAAACATTCCGAATGGGGTATTTAGTTGACTCCAGTAGCCACTACATCTTGGGGGTGGGGGTGCCGGCCCTGGGGGCCTCGACCATTGTCTTATAGGGAGCAGGGTCGGCGGCGACCGCCTGCTGGAGGAGGCGATAGCAAAGTTTGCCGCGCGACCGTGAGGTCCGCCGGTTGAAGCGGAACGTGAACTCGTCCAGGTAGTAGTCCAAATACTCGTGACTGACAGCCCCCTGGTGGGTCCCCAACAGCCAGCGCTTTAGCAGAGAGGCGACACGATGGACTCTCGGCAGCAGCTTACTCGCCGATTGCCGCTTCCCGCGCAGCACGGTGACTTCATGGCGGTATCCTTTGTTCTCCAATCCCGCATAGCCTTCCCAGCCGTCGGTGTGCACGAGGCTGCCAGGTTGGATAGCTTCTTCGACAAAGGCTTCCAAGCTCGCCGCTGAGGCATCCGCGATCCGACGGAGCCGGATGCGACCCATACCGCGCCCATCCTCCTCGGCAGCAACCGCAACTAACGCTTTGCCAACCATTTCGCGACCTCGGACGCCCTCTTCGACTCCGCCCACATACGTTTCGTCCACCTCCACCCGGCCGACCAGCCGATTGCGACCGGGGCGCACCATGGCGCGGCGGAACTTGTGCAGCCAGGTCCAGGCGGTTACATAGCTACCCAAACCCAAGACCCGCTGCAACTCCAGCGCGCTGGCCCCGCCTTTTTGCGTTGTCACCCACCAAGCCGCCCGGAACCACAACGTCAAGGGCTTGCGGGTGTCCTGGAAAATCGTGCCCGCCGTCACCGAGGCCTGGTAACCGCAGTCGGCGCAGAGCAGCAGATTGCGTTTGCTGGCCCATGAGGACTGGATCCCACAGCGCGGGCACACGAACCCCTCCGGCCAGCGCAGCTTCAGCAGGTACTCCCGGCACGCCTCCTCGGTCGAGAATCGAGCTTCCAACTCGACGAGGTTTCGGGGGTAGTCCTCCTTCATGCCCCCAACCACAACATATTGTGGCTACTGGAGTCAACTAAATACCCCATCATTCCGAATCCATTTCCAAGCCCAAGATGCTGCTGACGAGGCCGGCAAGCGTCGGTTTGAAGCGCCGAAGAGATTCTTTGAATAGCTTCGCAAGGGCCTCAGTCTTCCCTGTGAGTTCTCCTTTCTTTCCTCTTTGATTAAAGTCCACAAGCAGAATGTGAAGGTCAAATGATGGGTTGGCAGAGATGCTTGTGCCGAAGAGCGCGTATTTGTTTGCCCGCTCGATCTGGTGTTCTGTCGCCAGTTCTGTTAGGATGGGGTATTTAGTTGACTCCAGTAGCCACTACATCTTGGGGGTGGGGGTGCCGGCCCTGGTGGCCTCGACCATTGTCTTATAGGGAGCAGGGTCGGCGGCGACCGCCTGCTGGAGGAGGCGATAGAAAAGTTTGCCGCGCGACCGTGAGGTCCGCCGGTTGAAGCGGAACGTGAACTCGTCCAGGTAGTAGTCCAAATACTCGTGACTGACAGCCCCCTGGTGGGTCCCCAACAGCCAGCGCTTTAGCAGAGAGGCGACACGATGGACTCTCGGCAGCAGCTTACTCGCCGATTGCCGCTTCCCGCGCAGCACGGTGACTTCATGGCGGTATCCTTTGTTCTCCAATCCCGCATAGCCTTCCCAGCCGTCGGTGTGCACGAGGCTGCCAGGTTGGATAGCTTCTTCGACAAAGGCTTCCTTGGGTTTGGGTAGCTATGTAACCGCCTGGACCTGGCTGCACAAGTTCCGCCGCGCCATGGTGCGCCCCCGGTCGCAAGCTCGCCGCTGAGGCATCCGCGATCCGACGGAGCCGGATGCGACCCATACCGCGCCCATCCTCCTCGGCAGCAACCGCAACTAACGCTTTGCCAACCATTTCGCGACCTCGGACGCCCTCTTCGACTCCGCCCACATACGTTTCGTCCACCTCCACCCGGCCGACCAGCCGATTGCGACCGGGGCGCACCATGGCGCGGCGGAACTTGTGCAGCCAGGTCCAGGCGGTTACATAGCTACCCAAACCCAAGACCCGCTGCAACTCCAGCGCGCTGGCCCCGCCTTTTTGCGTTGTCACCCACCAAGCCGCCCGGAACCACAACGTCAAGGGCTTGCGGGTGTCCTGGAAAATCGTGCCCGCCGTCACCGAGGCCTGGTAACCGCAGTCGGCGCAGAGCAGCAGATTGCGTTTGCTGGCCCATGAGGACTGGATCCCACAGCGCGGGCACACGAACCCCTCCGGCCAGCGCAGCTTCAGCAGGTACTCCCGGCACGCCTCCTCGGTCGAGAATCGAGCTTCCAACTCGACGAGGTTTCGGGGGTAGTCCTCCTTCATGCCCCCAACCACAACATATTGTGGCTACTGGAGTCAACTAAATACCCCATCTGTTAGGTACGTTAGGAGCTGGATGAATGCATAGAAGGCATTCTGATCCGCTCCGACTTTTATTTCCCCGAGACAAGGTTGTTCCCGTTTACCTGAAGTTCGTAGCGCCACGTAGTCGATACCGCCCCTCCCCGATTCTGGCCTGCCCACACCGGCAGCTCTGAGTGTTGGGATCTCTCTTTCTATGTAGCGGAACCGGTACGCGCCGCCAAGGGATTCGCTAGATACCCGAATCTCACCCGCCTCTTTTAGCAAGTGGACGACTCGGTTTGTGCCTATCGAGTCCGGCCCAAGAGCCTTTCGGGTCCTTGTCGCCACCGGGTCGAGAAACGGCTGGTTGATCCTCCCGTAACGACTTTGTATTTCGTTCAAAGACTCAGCGAACCAGGAGATTAACAGCGGCGCATCTTTTCCTTCGAAGGTCCGTACAAAGTCAGAGCAACGGCCGGTTTGAGTTGCTGTAGATAATTCACCGATCTCGTCGTACAGGACCCTAAGTTTGGTCACGACGGCACTCATCAGTTCACCTCACTTCCCACCATTCGCCATCGTTGTGTAGTTGAACGTTGTCAAAGAGCTGCGCGAAATGCTGCGGCTGATCCAAATGCACCGGCACGACAATAGCGTGGTCGAAGGCATTTCGTAACTTCCTTAATTCCGCAACCGCGGCGTGGCCCGAGACATGACAGTAGTGTAACCTGAATTATGCACAGATTCGCTTTGCGAGTGCGGCTGCGTTCGTAGCGGCTTGACGGCCGTCGTAAGGTGGGAGCTCGGCAACTGGTCTTTTGGCTTCTCCGTCCCCGGTTTCCCCTCCCGCCCAGAATCCGCGTCGGCAAAACCCCGCTCCGAAGTGGCGTGTTTCCAGTACGTTGCGGCCAGTGCATAAAATTTTATGCATAGCGCATAGCCAGGCTCTCAGATCAACGCCCTCTCGACTACCGGCGGCAAGCCGCCGTAGGGAGTCGGCTTCCTGCCGCGGAAGTTGTCAAGGCGTGGATGCCCCGATTTTATTGGGCTGCGAGACCGTCACGGCTGGGCCTTGTTTGACGGCCCTTTGGGAGCTATGCTGTTTTCGCTTGGTAACCATTTGGGTGACCTCCTTTGGGTTGGCTGGTGAAGCTGGAATCTTTGCCAGCCTACCTTTTTACCCCATGTTTTCGGGCGTTCCCCAATGGTCCCTTGCGGCTCAGCCCTCCTCAGGTGCACCCCGCAATGCATAATTCAGGTGTAAAGGGATACTGTGACTCTCGATCCATTGGAGCAACGGCCTGTTCTGTTCCTGGTCCAGGTAGCCCGGCCAGATAGAGGAAATGATGCAGGCTCCTGTCACCTGAATTATGCACTGCGGGTACACCTGAGGAGGGCTGTGCCGCGAGGGACCATTGGGCGACCCCCGAAAACATGGGGTAATAAGGTAGGCTGGCAAAGATTCCAGCTTCGCCAGCCAACCCAAAGGAGGTCACCCAAATGGTTACCAAGCGAAAACAGCATAGCTCCAAAAACCCCGCCAAACAAGGCCGCGGCGCGACGGCTCCGCAGCCCAATAAAATCGGGGCTTCCACGCCCTATCACTTCCGCGGCAAGAATCTGACTCCCTACGGCGGCCTGCTGCCGGTCGCCACCCTGCTCGAAAAACTCGGCTTCCAAGAGCTGCTGGAACAAACCCTCAGCGTCAAACGAATCACCCGTGTGATGAGCCTCTACCAGTTTGTGCTGGCCCTCGTGCTGGGCCTCTATGTCGGCTTTGCGCGGCTCAACCAACTCCGCTTCATCGCGCGCGACCCCATCCTGACCGGCATCTTGCAAGTGACGCGGCTGCCGCCGCAATCCACGCTGTGGCGCTTTCTGGCCTCGCTGCATCTCAACGTGGCGCGGCAGATCCTGTCGATGCAGCGCCAACTGCGCGAACGAGCCTGGGCGGCGGCCAACGTGCGGTTGACCACGGTGACGCTGGACACCGACACCACCGTGCACACCCTCTACGGCCAGCAGATGGGCGGGCGCAAGAGCTACAACCCCAAGAACAAGGGCAAGCGCAGCTACCAGCCGATACTGACCTTCCTGGCCGAGACGCGCGAATACCTGATGGGCGGGTTGCACAATGGCGACCGGCCCACGGGCAAAGAGATCGCGGCGCACCTCGAAAGTGCTTTCCAGGCTTTGCCGGCCAGTGTGAAGCGGATCTTGGCGCGGGCCGATTCCGGCTTTTATTGCTGGGAAGCGGTGGCAGCCTACGAACAAGCGCATTGTCAGTTCGTCATCGTGGCGCGCAAGACTAGGCGACTGGTCGAGCAGTTGCAGCAAGCGGAATGGAAGCCCTCGCCCCACAGCGACGCTGCGGCGGAGTGCGAATTCCTCTACCAGCCGCAAGGCTGGGGCAGGGCCTGCCGCTTTGTCGCGCTGCGTTATGAAAAGGAGCCGGAAACCGACGAGGTCGAGCAATATCAGTTGTTTGCAACCAGCGCTTACACCTACCGCGTGTTCGTCACCAACCTCACCGAGCCGATCGCGGCGGTGGCGTGGTTTTACAACCAGCGGGCTGGGGCGGAGAACCTCATCAAAGAAGCCAACAACGACGCCGGGCTGGCGGCCCATCCTTCGCGCCGCTTTGACATGAACCGCAATCACTTTCAGTTGGTCATGCTGGCCTACAACCTCAACTGCTGGCTGCTGCTGTTCCAGCGCGAAGCCGACGCCACCCCGGAGAAGCTGCGCCACACCACCCTGGCGACGGCGCGGCTGCGCTTTCTGTTCGTGGCGGCCAAGATCTGGCGGCATGCCGGCAGAACGGGCATCAGCTACAGCGATCAGTACCAGGAGCAGGGCCTGTTCGAGCGGCTGATGCGGCGGCTGCGGGCGATGGCGCCGCCGGGATCGAGCTGCGCGCCGGTGGTGGAGGGTGCGCTGCGTTGAGGGGCGCTGCGCATAGAATTTTATGCACGGGCCGCAAGCTACTGGGAACATGCCGTTTGCGAGCCCGCTTTTGCCCGCCCGGAATTGGGAGGCGGCTCAAACCGGGAAGGAAACAGCAGAAAAGACGACTTGCTAAATCACTGAGTTGACACGACTGCCGCTACCGCCACAACTCCATCGGCGATGGCTACGCCGAACCTGTGCATAATTCAGGTGTCAGGCAATGGGCCCGTTCAAGGTCCAGCATCATGCTCGGCCGGAAAAGGATGACCGATCGCGGCGCCACCTCGGGCAGAGACTCTGAGAATATCCGGTGGGGCCGATATCTGTTAGCGAGATCGAATGCCCGCGCCCGGACGATTCGTCGCTTTTGGCTCGACGGTAGGAACACCCTGATGTCTTCCCAGTCCGCTTGCGGAACTCGGTCGTTGCCGGTCGCACGCAGAACTTGTGCCGTGTACATGTCGATAATCAACTGGCGATCCGTTCTTTTGCAGGCGCGGAATAGGGTAACAATCCGGTCAATGTTTTGGCTCGAACACCAGAACAGGGGCATGCCTTTGGTCTGCTGGAACAGGTCAACAATGCGAGACTCCAGAGTTGCTTCGGTTGCGAAGGCCTGTTCATCCTGTCGGCGCCCAATTGTGGTGCCCTCCATGAGCAGAACATCGACGTCGCGTGGCGGGTCCGTGATGAGTCTCTTTACGAGGCTGCTCTTCCGGCCGTGGGTCCGGAAATCACCTGAGTAAAACAGGCCTTTGCCGTCGGCTTTCACCAAGAGCGCATAGCTGTCATATGCAGAGTGATCCATGAGAAAAGGCGTGATCGTGAAAGGGCCTAAAGCGATCGGTTTTCGATGTTGCAAATGAACCGTATTCTGTAATTTCGCCGAAGCTGGCGAGAAAAGCTCAGAGGATCGAAGAATGGCGTCGGCAGCCTCTCCTATGAGGAACGTCGTTTCTTTGGGAAGTCGATGTGCCAGACCGTAGTGATCCTCGTGTGGATGAGAGATGCACACCGCAAGCAAAGAGGGTTCGGGAGCAGCAAATCCCTTAATCGGATGGAGAGGTACTTGGAGAGGATCCGTTGCGTCCAGAGGAAGGCCGATGTCCAGTACGATCCTCTTGCCCTTAGATTCGATCTCGATGCAAGTGCCGCCGATCTCTCTTGTTCCTCGGTGGATACAAACTTTCACACGGAGCCCTTCGAATTGATGAGTGCGGCTTTCAACAGCATAGCCCGGAAGAAAGGTGAGTCAAAAAAAATCAAAGGTGGAAGGCGAACGAAAAAAGCGCTTCGCGAACCAGCCAGCAGCACTTTTGCGAGGCTCATGTCAGGCGAACGGCGTCGACGTCTTCGGGGCAATTGAGGTTCGTGAAGAGTTTCCCGTCCGGGTTGAACTTTGCATACTGCTCGGGCTGGAGCGTTCGTACGCTCAGGGTCTGGAACGCGCTCGTCATTTTGTGGGCCCCACGCTCGACTTCGCGGCGAATCGTTTCTCGTGAACGCGATGCATAGACAGCGCACAGGGGTTGCGGCATCCCGTCCAGGTCAACGGGCAGCAGCACGTCAGCCGCCGATTCTCGGGCTTGCGATAGGAGGAATCCCAAAAAGTCCGGCGTGAGGCGGGGCATGTCGCAGGCTACGACCAGGTTCCATTCACTCGCGGAGTCATCGAGGGCCGCGAGCAAGCCGGCCAGGGGACCGAAACCATCTACCGGATCCGGGATCACGCGGTGGCCGAGGTGTTGGTATTTCTCGACCGAGCCGACAAGCGTGGCTGATCCCGCCGCGGACTGAACCGTTCTGGCGACATGAGTTGCGAGCGGCCGGCCCTGCCATTCAAGTAAAGCTTTGTCTTGGCCGAAGCGGGAGCTTTTACCGCCGACTAGGACGTATCCAGCGGTTTCCGCCATGAGTTGATTGTAGCGCGGGGGCCAGGGGATTTCCGCAACGGGACCGGCCTTGGCCGGTTTGTACAATGAGAGATTCGATAGAGAGGCAGAGGAAGACTCATGGAAAAGGTCGTTGTCATCGGCTCCGGTTGTGCCGGAAACACCGCCGCTATTTATGCAGCTCGGGCTAGCCTGGAACCCCTGGTTTTCGAGGGCCTGGAAGCCGGTGGCCAGCTCTCGCTCACGACCGAGGTCGAAAACTACCCGGGCTTCCCCGAAGGGATCATGGGGCCCGAGCTCGTCGAGAACATGAAGAAGCAGGCGCAACGGTTCGGCGCCAAATACAGGCCCGGTGATGTCACCAAGGCCGACCTTTCCCAGCGCCCGTTCAAGCTGTGGGTCGGCGACGAAACGGTGGAGACGAAAACGCTGATCGTGGCTTCAGGAGCCTCGGCACGCTGGATGAACATTGAGTCGGAACAGAAACTGATCGGCCACGGGGTCAGCTCCTGTGCTACTTGCGACGGGTTCTTTTTTCGCGGCAAGCCGGTGACGGTTGTGGGAGGCGGTGATTCGGCGATGGAGGAGGCGACGTTTTTGACGAAGTTCGCCACCGAGGTCACGATCGTGCATCGCCGAGATGAGTTTCGCGCCTCAAAGATCATGCTCGACCGTGCCCAACGCAACGAGAAGATCAAATGGGTCACAAGCGCGGTGGTCGATGAGGTCCATGACGTCAGCCAGAACGAAGTGACGGGCGTTCGCCTGCGCGGCGCCAACAACGGCAAAACGTGGGAGCACCCTACGAGCGCGCTCTTTCTGGCGATTGGGCACATCCCCAATACGAAGGTTTTTGACGGGCAGCTCGATCTCGACAAAGATGGCTACATCGTCTCAAAAGGCGGCGCGCGAACGAACGTCGAGGGGGTCTTCCACGCGGGCGATGTGCAGGACCGTGTTTACAGGCAGGCGGTGACGGCGTCAGGAGCGGGCTGCATGGCGGCGATCGAGGCCGAGCGGTTCCTGGAAGCGATGGAAGGGTAGCGGCTTTTGGGGCTCGGAGCCGGTTGTGAGGAATCAGAGGTCCGTGGGTTCCAACCCTGTCTTTGCGGCGATTCGAGACAGAGCCTTGGGGCTAGGTTTTGAAGACTGATTCCCCCACCTAAGGGCCCGCTCAAGAATAACTTCACACATTTGGGGCGAGGGTGTAGTTCCAGCTAGGTCGAGTTTTGTGCGAGATGAGGCGAAGTTGGCGGATGAGGTCGGTAAAGATTGGCATCTGCAAGTCAGACGCAGGAGGACCAGGAGAAGCGGCAGGAGCAACTCTCACCGCCATAGGCGGTGGCTTACCTGTTGAGTTATTTTTGCGTCGCCCCTTAGGCTAGGGGGGGGCCAGTTGTACCGCACTTCGCCGCAGCGGTACACTCGAGTGTTTTACTTCCGGACCGCGATTTTCGCGGTCGATGCATTTTCAGAGAGTGTTTGCTGCCGCGACGAATGTCAACTAGCCATCAAGGAGCGACCCAAGCCGTAGACTTGGCCTCTTTCATCCCTCAAGAGGTCGGAGACCTCAAGAATCCCCAGACTGAAATCCCACGCATCGCCAAAGATGAGCGACTGCTCGGGCTGATTGACGCGGCAGTCCAAGAGATTCCAACCCACCATACTTTACACCTTGGAGACGCTCGGAAGATCTCTGGGCTCGCACCAGGGAGTGTGCATCTCGTCGTGACGTCGCCACCCTACTGGACGCTCAAGAAATATCGCGACTCCGCCGCTCAGATGGGCCATATCGAGGGCTACGAAGACTTTGTGCGCGAGCTCGATAAGGTCTGGAAGCATTGCTACGAAGCATTGGTCCCTGGTGGGCGGCTTGTCTGCGTCGTCGGCGATGTCTGTTTGTCTCGCCGCAAGAACGCTGGCCGCCATACTGTCGTTCCCTTGCACGCCTCTATTCAAGAGCATTGCCGAACCATCGGATTCGATAACCTGGCCCCCATCATCTGGCACAAGATCGCGAACGCTGTTTACGAGGTTGAGAATGGATCGGGCTTTCTCGGGAAACCCTACGAACCTAACTCTGTCATCAAGAATGACATCGAATTCATCCTCATGGAACGCAAGCCCGGCGGCTATCGCGCGCCAAGTCTTGCCGCCCGCGTCTTGAGCGTCATCTCGACCGACAACCACAAGAAGTGGTTTCAACAAATCTGGTCCGGGCTTACCGGTGCATCTACCAGAGACCACCCCGCACCGTACCCTCTTGAACTCGCGGAGCGGCTGATCCGAATGTTCAGTTTCGTTGGGGATACGGTGCTCGACCCCTTCATGGGAACCGGAAGCACAGTAGCCGCCGCAGCGAAGTGCGGTCGAAATAGCGTGGCGTGGGAAGTCGACCCACAGTACTTCGAGCTCGCCCAAAAACGTATCGACCGTGATACGACCTCTCTGTTCAGTCGAACGACTATTTCCGTGGAAACCGATGGCTCTTAACCCTGCCCTGGACCAACGAGTCCGTGAAGCTGTTCGCTTCTTTTGGAAAACGCGCAACCGGCAAGCCAAGAACCAAGGTTCCAAGAGCGGGGCCAGAGATGCCGGGTCTCGAAAAGCCGTGACGGGTGGAGCTCAGATGGATGGGTTCGTCAAATTGCTCCGCGAGCTTCTCCATGAGAACGGGCTTCCTCACACGGATATCTTCCACAGGCGCTTCACCATTGAGATTCCTGGCTGGTTCCGACCGGAGAAGCAATGGGACCTCATCGTTGTTCGTGAGGGAAAGCTGTTGGCGGCCGTTGAGCTCAAGTCTCAGGTGGGTTCGTTCGGGAACAACTACAACAACCGCACGGAAGAGGCCATCGGCAACGCCGCGGACCTATGGGCGGCTTTTCGCGAAGGAGCATTTCGTCTTTCAGCTAAACCGTGGCTTGGCTACTTGATGTTGCTCCAGGAAGCCCCGGGCTCGATGAAGCCCGTGAAACCGGTGGAGCCCCACTTCGAAGTCTTTCCAGAATTCAAGGCCGCTTCGTATGCCAATCGCTACGAGCTTCTTCTGACAAAGCTCGTCCGTGAACGACTCTACGATGCTGCTTGTTTCCTGATGTCCGACTCTCAGCAGGGCGCACTGGGAGAATACAAGGAGCCGACGCTCGAGCTGGGCTTCGAGAACTTCGCCGCTTCTCTAATTGCAAAAGCCGTCGCAGCCGCACGTACGAGCATCTAGCCCGCTATGACCGAGCCCGCCAAAACCTCCGGGAACCGCATGACCTTGATGACCCCAGGCCTGCTGCTGCGGCGGTCGCTTGCCTATCACCGGGGTTCACCGGGGTATCCACCTCGCCGTCGCCCTCGGTGTCGCTGTCGGAACGGCGGTGCTGGCGGGGGCGCTGCTGGTTGGCGACTCGGTTCGCGGCAGCCTTCGCAGCCTTACCCTCGATCGCCTCGGCGCCATCGATCACGCGCTCGTTACGGACCGCTATTTCCGCGAGGCGCTGGCCGAAGAGCTGGCTGACGGAGACAGGCTCTACTCGTCGATCGACAAGGTTACCCCGGCGGTCCTGATTCGCGGCAGCCTGCAGTCAGCCGATTCGGGGGCGCGCGCCTCCCGAGTCAATATCCACGGCATCGACGAGCGCTTCTGGTCGTTGTTTGAAACCGCCGCGGCGCTATTCGAAACCGAAGCCACAGCCGTTAGGCAGCCGACGGCGGTAGACTTGTAAAGTGCCCGCTCTGCTGAGGGTCCGTGGGTACCGGTTCTTCTTCTTCAGCATGGAGGGGCGGGAGCCGCCCCACATCCACGTGGCTCACGCCGGACGCTACGCGAAGTTCTGGCTCAAGCCACTATCAGTCGCTGACGTGAGGGGTTTTCGCGGGCATGAGATGACGGAGATTCGGCACATCGTTGTGGAGAACGCCAAGTTCTTTCTGGAGAAATGGCATGAGTACTTTGGTGGAAAAAACTGAGGCGCTGGCGGTCGAGGTGTCGTGTTCGAACGACGCACTGTCGGTGACGTTGTCGGACGGGCGCGTCGTGTCGGCGCCTCTGGTGTGGTTCCCGCGGTTGGCCGACGCGACGCCCCGAGATCGATCCGATTGGGAACTGATTGGAGGCGGCATCGGCATCCACTGGCAGGAAATCGACGAAGATATCTCCGTGGAGAGTCTCCTGCGGCCCGAGAACTTCATGAGGCTGCCTGACAAGACGCTGCAGCCAACGAGTCGTGCCCGACGCCGCAGGGCGAGGTCCAGCTGGCAGCGCCCGGCTCGCTGAATCTTCGTCCAGGAACTTTCTGCCATGCTTGGCAAGGATTCTCCAAAAAAGGCACTAAGCGCCTAATCCCGCTATGACCGAGCCCGCCAAAACCTCCGGGAACCGCATGACCTTGATGACCCCAGGCCTGCTGCTGCGGCGGTCGCTGGCCTATCACCGGGGTATTCACATTGCCGTCGCCCTCGGTGTCGCTGTCGGCACGGCGGTGCTGGCGGGGGCGCTGCTGGTTGGCGACTCGGTTCGCGGCAGCCTTCGCAGCCTTACCCTCGATCGTCTCGGTGCCATCGATCACGCGCTCGTCACGGACCGCTATTTCCGCGAGGCGCTGGCCGAAGAGCTGGCCGACGGAGACAGGCTCTACTCGTCGATCGACAAGGTTGCCCCGGCGGTCCTGATTCGCGGCAGCCTGCAATCGGCCGATTCGGGCGCGCGTGCCTCCCGAGTCAATATCCATGGGGTTGACGAGCGCTTCTGGTCGTTGTTTGAAACCGCCGCGGCGCTGTTTGAATCCGCCGCGGCGCGGTCCGAAACCGAAGCGCCGTTACCCGAAGGCCGCGAACTGGTTTTGAACGAAGCGCTGGCTAGGGAAGTCGGCGCCAAGGCGGGCGACGCCGTGCTGGTTCGGTTCCAGACCGACACGCTCGTTCCTAGTGAGTCGGTCATGGGACGCAAGGCCGGCAACGTTCGCACCCTTCGCCTCACGGTTGCAGCGGTTCTTCCCGACCGGGGCATTGGACGTTTCGGGCTCTCCCCGAGCCAGCAGTTGCCCTACAACGTCTTTGTGCCGATGGCGACCCTGCAACGGGCGCTGGAACAACCTGGCCGCGCCAATGCCATTTTCGTGGCCGGAGGAGAGATTTTCGAAGAACCCAGTGACACCGGCGGCCCACCGGGCGGGACCTCCGCCTCCCCCGACCTCGCCGAATCCGCTGACTCGAAGATGATTGCTATCCCCGGCCACGATCTCAATCTGTCGCTGATGCGTGTGCTGCAACTCGACGATCTCAACCTCTCGCTGGAAATCCGCGCGGAATCGGGCGTTCTGTCGCTTGAAACCGACCGCATCGTTCTCGAGCGCGCTAGTGCCGACGCAGCCGAGGCCGCGGCGCGTGCCGCGGGTCTGGAGTCATCGCTGGTCCTCACCTACCTGGCAAACAGCATGGCGGTGGGTGGGCGCAGCGTCCCTTACTCGACCGTCACTGCAATGGATATGGTTTCGGGGCCGCCGTTCGGTCCTTTGCAGCTCACGAACGGGCAACCTGCTGCAGCGCTCGGCAACGACGAAATCCTTCTGAACGACTGGGCCGCGAAGGACCTTCAAGCCTCGCTGGGAGACTCGGTCGAGTTGAGCTATTACGTCGTCGGTGAGCAAGGCTCGCTGGAGACGGCCCGTCACACGTTCACGCTGAAGGGCGTCGTCAAGCTGACGGGGCTGGCTGCCGACCAGCATCTCGCTCCGAACTACGAGGGGATGAGCGACGCCGAACGGATGGGTGACTGGGACCCGCCCTTCCCCGTCGACCTGAGCAAGATCCGCAAGATTGACGAGGACTACTGGGACCGCTATCGCACCGCGCCCAAAGCCTTCGTTGCTCTCGAAACGGCCAAGAAACTCTGGACCAGCCGCTTCGGACAATTAACGGCGGTCCGAGTGGCTCCCGCCGCGGGCCAGACGCTCGAGGAGGCATCGGTCAAACTTCGGCAAGAACTGAAGCGGCGCCTCAACGCGGCCGCCTATGGCCTCTCGTTTCAGCCGGTCAAGGCGCAAGCGCTCGAAGCTTCGAGCGGCGCGACTGATTTTTCGGGGCTGTTTATCGGCTTTAGCATGTTCCTGATCGCCGCGGCCGCGATGCTGGTCGCGCTGCTGTTTCGGCTGGGAGTGGAGCGCCGCTCGAAGGAGATTGGATTGCTGCTCGCCAGCGGCCAGCCGATCCCGATGGTCCGCCGGCTGCTGCTCAAAGAGGCCACCGTCGTTGCTTCGATCGGATGTCTTTTAGGGCTGCCCGCGGCGGTCGGCTACGCCGCTCTGATGGTCCACGGCCTCAGCACTTGGTGGAGCGACGCGGTGGGAGGATCGTTTCTCGAACTCCATGTCGCCGCCCCCAGCCTGATCGGCGGTGCTGCCGGGTCGTTGCTGATGATGGTGATTTCCATCTGGCTTGGTGTCCGGAAGCTGGAACGGTTGACTCCCCGCGCCATGCTCGCCGGTGCTCTCGAAGAAGCGCCCGCGATCTCGGGGGTTGCGCAAAGAGCGCGGCGGCCACGGATTGTCGCAGTGTCCTCGGCGGGACTTGCGGCGCTGCTCGCTGTTGTCGCGGTGACGGTCGAAGGCGTCCCGGAGGCCAGGGTGTTTTTCGGGGTGGGCGCGCTGCTGCTCGTGGCATCGCTCGCTTTCTTCCGCGTGACGCTGTTGCGCCACTCGACAGGGGCGATCAGCGGATATGGGCTCGCTCCCTTGGCGAAGCTCGGTGCACGCAACGGACGGCGCTATCCAACCCGCAGCGTCCTCTCGGCCGGCCTGGTCGCCAGCGCCACGTTCGTGATTGTCGCGGTCGCGCTCAACCGCCACGACGTGACAACACAAGAGCCGTCACGGAACTCGGGAGACGGCGGGTTTCGTTTCATTGCGGAGTCCGACCTGCCGGTCTATCGCGATCAGTTGGTGTTCGAGGACACCCAAGAGGCGGTGCCGATGCAAATATTCTCCTTGCGCGCCAAGCCCGGAGAAGATGCGAGCTGCCTCAATCTTTACCGCCCCTCGAAGCCGACCCTGCTGGGAGCCAGCGCCAGTCTGATGGAAAGGGGCGGTTTCGCGTTTCATGACACGCTGGCCGAGTCGGAGCAGGAGTCGGCCAACCCTTGGCTGCTGCTTGACAAGAAGTTCGACGGAGACGCGATTCCGGTGTTTGGCGACGTGAACTCCTTGAAGTATATTCTGCAACTTGGTCTGGGCAAGGACCTCACCTTCACCGACGAACAGGGCCGCGCCCGCCGCTTGGTCATCGCCGGTCGGCTCTTGCGAAGCGTCTTTCAGTCGCAGCTCATTATGTCGGAAGCGAACTTTCTTGACATGTTTCCCAGCCACAGCGGCTACAACCAATTCCTCATCGAGACCGACTCACCCGAGGCCGGAACGCAGCTCGAAGAGCGCCTGGCGGACCAGGGCTTCGACGCCACCCGAACCGCCGACCGCCTGGCGGGATATTTGATTGTCGAGAACACCTACCTGAGCACCTTCCAGACGCTGGGAGGGCTGGGTCTGCTGCTGGGAACGCTTGGTCTGGCTGTCGTCATGGTCCGCAGTGTCTTGGAGCGGCGCAGCGAGTTGGCCCTGTTGCAAGCTGTGGGCTTCGGCAGCTCTTCCATCTCTTGGCTGGTGCTGGCGGAGAATGGATTCCTGCTCGTTTTCGGCACGGTCATGGGAACTCTGTCGGCTCTGCTTGCCGTGCTGCCTCACCTGTTGAGCGGCATGGCCGAGCCTCCCTGGGTTTCGCTGTTGGGAACCCTGCTGGCGATCGTCGCCGTGGGACTGCTGGCGGGCGCCGCCGCTGTCGGGGCCACCCTGAAGACACTGCTCGTCCCCGCGCTGCGGCGGGAGTAGGTGTTATCGCGAGGTCACAGCCTAGTCATGGATTCTCGGATGCTTCGAGAAGCCGCACGATTTCGGGATAGTTGAATCGGCGGGCGTTGGAAACGGCGGTATGACCCTCTTTGCTGACGATTGTTAGGTCGGCTCCTCGCTCAATCAGCAGCTCCAAGATCTCCTCGTCGCCGTGATCGATGGTCGCGGCATAGAGCGCGGGCGTGTAGCCGAACTTGTCGACGTGATTGATGTTCGCGCCCAAGTCGAGTAAGGCCTCCACGAGGTCCAGCCGATTCTCGACCACGGCCCAGGATAGGAATGACATGCCTTCAGAGTCGTCCTCGTTTGGGTCCGCGCCACCGCGAACCAAGTCGCGGAAAAGGTCCGTTTGGCCGTTGAACACTGCCGAAAGAGCCGGAGTCAACAAAAACTTTCCGATCAACAAGAAGGGCCGGTCTGGGGCGCCGCCCGCTGCTTTCAACATGGCCGTGCTCTCCCGATCACCCACATAAGCTGCCAAGGACAGCGGAGAGGCGTTGAACATCACATCCCGGCCGGGCTCAACCTCGGCCCCACCGTCGAGAAGAGCGCGTATGGCGCGAGCGGAGCCGCGATGGGTCGCCGCCGCGTGCAAGGCGGTGAAACCGGACTTCGCCTTTGCGTTGACATCGGCGCCATGTTCGGTAAGAAGTGCGATCTTGTCCGGGTCCGTGCTCGCGGCCATTAACAAAGTCGTGCCCTCTGGCGTAGCGCTGTTGGGATCGAGTCCATCCTCCAGCAGCTTTCTCAACTCCTCATCCGTTCCGAACAGCGCTGTCTCCATCCATGGTTCGACGCCGGTCGGGCTCAATTCAGGCAGAGGCAGCGGTTTGGCCGGAGCGCTCGCTTGCGGCAAAGCGTGCGAAAGAGCCATGATCGCCCAGCTCGCCGCGCTTGCCGAGATGAACTGATGCTTTTCGTGCGGATAACCTGTTTCGAAGTACGGCGGACTGATCGGCGCGGGAGACAACTGCCGTGTTTCGACAAGCCACGACCCATCGGACTTCTGATTGTCGAGCAAGTATTTGACGCCACGCCGCCACGCAGGATTGTCGGCCGAAATGCCGCCGGCTTGGTGGAGAGCGACGAGAGCTTCCGCAGTAGCGTAGGCGTCCGTGGATCTCGAGCGGATCTGCGCCCAGCCCCCATCGGCCTGCTGCAAGGCAAGCAACTGATCGGCGGCCTCGCGCAGTTTCCCGGCGTCGGCTCCCGTCCACTTGAGGCCGAACAGGCGAAACGTGAAGTCCTCGGTCGTCTTCGGTTGAGCCTTCTCGAGCCAGTGGCGCGCCCGTTGCACGACCAACCGCTTCTTGGCTTCGAGTTGCTTCGGCATGTACAGGTCGATCGCTTGAGCCGCGACCGCAGTGCTGGTGAAGATGCTGTGGCTCGATGGCGGCCTTGCATCAACGGTTGGCCACGTCCCGTCCTCCGATTGCCAGTTTGCCGCGCGCACTGCATGGACCGCCATCACGAGGGAAGGTTTCAGTCCGGCGGCGGCGCCCGAAATCAACGTGAGCCCCGTTCCCATCCCTGGGTCGATCAGCAGCGGTCCCTGGATGGCCAGATCGAGAGAAACGAGGTTCTCTGTGTCGGGACTCGTGAAAGACTTGAGGGCGACTTCGCGAGCCGATCCTTCATCCACCGGGACGCCGTGTTCACGGGCTCGCTGCAGCGCGATTGAGGGCAGGCCTGAGTGATGGCAGGAGAAGCAGGTTTGCACCCGCGCGACCTGTTGGCAGGACTGTTGCAGCAGCGCGACAGCCTTGGCCGCCGATTCGCGAATTTCCTTCTCGGCCGGGCCTTGCCCCCATAGATTCGTCGCGCAGAACAGCGTCAGGAATAGTCTCTGGATAGTGGAGTGCATTGGGTACCGCTCCTCGATGCTACAAAGATGATCAGAAAAAATGACAAGGAACTGGCGATTTGACAGGTCGATCATACCACGATGGACCTTCGCCGCGATGAAAAAGGCCTCTTTATACTCTGCGGCAAGCTAGGCGCCCGCTCTCTTCACTTTCCCGCTATCGGGACAGTTGGCGGCGCCCTGGTAGAATGACTCCCTTATGGACGCGGAAATTGGAATTATCGGCGGCAGCGGCCTTTACAATATGACGGCGCTCACCGACCGCCGTGAAGTGACGCTCGACACACCTTGGGGCGCCCCCTCCGATGCTTTCGTCCTCGGCAAGTTGTCCGGGCGAGACGTCGCCTTTCTGGCTCGCCATGGCCGGGGGCATCGCATCATGCCGTCGAACCTCAATTTCCGGGCCAACATCTACGGCATGAAAAAGCTGGGGGTCCAATGGCTTTTGTCGTTCAGCGCCGTCGGCTCGCTGCAGGAGCATCTCAAGCCGCTTGACTTTGTGATTCCGGATCAGTTTTTCGACCGTACCAAGGGCCGCGTCTCGACGTTTTTCGACCAAGACATCGTCGTTCACATTGGGTTCGCGGACCCGCTCTGCTCGGCGCTGTCGGATGTCGCCGAGGCGGCCTGCCGCACGGTTGGGGTAACCGTTCACCGCGGCGGAACTTACTGCTGCATGGAAGGGCCGGCGTTTTCGACCCTTGCTGAGTCCAACTTGCATCGCAGTTGGGGGTTCCACGTCATTGGCATGACCAACCTGCAGGAAGCCAAGCTGGCACGGGAAGCGGAAATATCCTACGCCACGGTCGCGATGGTGACCGACTACGATTGCTGGCACCCGGACCACGATGCGGTGACCGTCGACCAGGTCATTCAATACCTGACGCAAAACGCCGAACACGCCGAGGCGGTCGCGGTCGAGGCGGTCAAGAATATCCCAAACGAACCCAGCCCCTATTCCTCGGCGCTAAAAAACGCGATCCTCACTGACCGGGGCTTGATTTCGGCTGCGTCGAGGCAAAAGTATGATCTGCTGATCGGGAAGTACTTGAGTTGAGGGTTGGTCTTGGGTGAATGCGAGGCGGTGCGCCGATTCCCTGTCTTGACGTTTTTCCGGTGTCCGCCCCGATGACCGGCTTTGGCTTAAGCCGCGGACACGAAATTGACCACTCATTGATATGTCATTACTCGTAGTTGGATCTGTCGCCTATGACGGCGTCGAAACTCCCCACGGCAAAGTGGAACGCATGCTGGGAGGCTCGTGCACTTACATTTCGCTGGCTGCCAGCCATTTCACCGGCGTGAAACTCGTGGGCATCGTCGGCGAGGATTTTGCGCCGGACGACGAGGGGATTTTGGCCGACCACGGCATCGATCTGAGCGGACTCGAAAAGGTTCCGGGCAAGACCTTCTTTTGGTCCGGCGTTTACTCGCAAAACATGAACGAGCGAACGACCCTCACGACGGACCTGAACGTCTTCGCCGACTTTAATCCCAACCTGCCCAGTGCTTATCAGTCGGCTCCGTACGCTTTTTTTGGGAACATCCACCCGGCGCTTCAAAAACAAGTGCGCGGCCAGATGAAGGCCGCAAGGTTCGTCGGCGGCGATACCATGAATTTCTGGATTAAAGGAACGCCGGAAGAGCTGCGCGAGACGATCAAAGAGTGGGACTTTATTTTGATTAACGATGAGGAAGCCCGGCTGCTTTCCGGGGACTACAATCTGCGGCAGGCAGCGAAAAGCATCCATGAGATGGGCCCCCATACGGTTGTGATCAAGCGCGGCGAATACGGGGCCGTGCTGTTCCGTCCCGAGGGATATTTCATTGCTCCGGGGTTCTTGCTCGAATCGGTTTTCGATCCCACCGGCGCCGGCGACTCGTTCGCGGGCGGGTTCATGGGCTATCTTGCCGAGCAAGGAATCGAGAACATCGACGAGGCCTCTCACGCCCACCTGCGAAAGGCAATGATCTACGGCTCGGTGATGGGCAGTTTTTGCTGCGAGCAGTTCGGAGTGGGGCGGTTGCGCACGCTGAACAGAGACGAGATCGAAGCGCGCTACAAAGAGTTCAAGGAGTTTACGAAATTCTAGCTCGGCGAGGCTGAGAAGGGAGTGGACCCCAACTCTAATGCTGTTCACTTAGCAGTTCAGCGGACGGTTCTTGTTGCACGGCGCATGGTCTTGTTTCGGGCATTGTTGAACGAGCCGCCGCACATCGCTCTCCGCCGGAGACGCGGGGGACCGATTTGCTCCTTCGCCCCGTCAGGGCTTGCCTCGTGAGGTGTTAGCACCCAGGGTTCCGCTTCGCTTCACCCTGGGCTACGATCCTGCGCCGCTTCGCGGCTCAAGGGCTCAACGGCTCAACAACGACGTGGTGGAGCTCCCCGCTGGGGTTCTGGTAAATGTAGATGGGAAAGCCTTCCGGACTCTCGCCGATCGGCCCCTCATCAGTTCCTATGGAAACGATTGCCATATAACCATGGCCACGGAGTGCAGTGGTACCATTTCAACCTTAGCTTACCATCGTTCTGATTGAAGAAGTAGTTTGCGCGTCGGCCGGAGAAATTCCGTGGCGATACCCTTCGTGAAAACCCAAGCCGTCGGCAACGACTTTCTCGTCGTCGAGGGAGTTCTCCTGGGGAAACTCGGCATTCCCGAGCAGCTCTACCCAGACCTTGCCCGGCAAATCTGCCATCGCTACCTTGGCGTGGGTGCGGATGGTCTCGAGTTGGTGTTCCCGCGCGGTCCCGACAGCCCCCCCGAAGTGGACACGGCGATCCGCATCTTCAACTCCGACGGCAGCGAGGCGGAAATTTCCGGCAACGGAACCCGCTGCGTAGCCGCCTGGCTCATCGATGCAAAAGGCGACCGGGAAACCCTCCACATAGCAACAAAGGCCGGGGTAAAGAAACTCCGGTTGACGGGCCGCGACGGTGATTGTTTCTTCCTTGAGATGTCCATGGGTCGGCCCATTTACGAAGAGGAAGACGTTGGTTGCTTGCTCGAAACGCAATCGGGCATGCACACCGTGACTGTGGTGAATGCCGGTAATCCTCAATGTGCGCTGATGGTAGAAAGCCTCGATCTCGACTGGCGCGCTCTGGGCCGCGAAATCGAAACCCATCCCCGCTTTCCGGACCGCACGAACGTGTCGTTCGTCAGAATCCTCGACCGCAACACCATCGACGTCCGCTTTTGGGAACGCGGCGCGGGAGAGACCGCCAGTTCCGGCAGCGGCTCTACCGGCGCAACTGTAGCCGCAATCTTGTCAGGCAATGTCGAGAGTCCCGTGAAAGTCGTGACCGCCGGCGGCGACATGAACCTGCGCTGGGAGGACGAGGACATCATTCTCGAAGGTCCAGCCGTGATCGTGGCCCGCGGCGAGTATCGCTGGAACCAATGAAAGCGACTGTTCGAAGAGAAGAAGAATCCGTGCGCTAGCCAGCCCGTGGCAGAAGTGCAGTGCGCGCGAAAAATCGGGTACAGTCCCCATTTTTCGTGTCCACTTTGATTGAAAACACGGCGCTTACGAGCCACGAAAATCGGCTGGCAGTCCCCATTTTTCGCCGAACCCACTTCTACCACGGGCTGCTAAAATAGGGACCCGGCGAAACCTTGTGACTCGAAGTCTCCGCCCCAATCTGGCGTACTGCATCCATGCCCAGTTTTGATCTCGTCTCGCGGCCCGTGCCCACCATCGACACGCCTTTTCGCCGGATTGTGACTCCGATTCCAGTACCCGATTCAATCCCTCTGCTGGAGCGCCTTCACGCCGCCGAGCCACGGGCCATGCAGGGCCAGCCGCCGATTTTTTGGGACCACGCGGAAGGCTTCACGGTCCATGACCGCTGGGGCAACCGCTGGGTCGACTGGTCCTCGGGTGTCTTGGTCACGAATGCCGGACACAGCCCGCCCGCCGTAGTCGCCGCCATTCGCGCCCAAGCTGAGAGAGGGCTGCTGACTAACTACTGTTTTCCTAGTGAGATACGCCTGACACTTGTTGAAAAGCTTGAATCCCTGCTGCCCGAACCTCTCAAGAAAGTCTTTCTGCTCACCACCGGGTCGGAAACCGTCGAGTGCGCCGTGAAGTTGTGCCGCACGCACGGGGTCAAGGTCGGTGGCAAATCGAAAGCGACGATCGTCTCATTCCACAACGCCTTTCACGGACGCACCCTCGGATCACAGCAGGCCGGCGGCATCCCAGCGCTCAAGGATTGGATTGTCAATCTGGACCCAGGGTTCGTTCAGGCGTCTTTTCCGGACGGCTACCGCTGTGCTGATACTTCGTTCGAATTTTTCGAGCGTTCCTTGAGCGAGCAGGGCGTCGCGCCCGGTCAAGTCGCAGGGGTTATCCTCGAGACCTACCAGGGAGGCGACGCGGCCTTCGCTCCGCCGGAGTACATGCAGCAACTCCGGAGTTGGTGCGACCGTCATCAGGCGTTGCTGGTGTGCGACGAGGTTCAAGCCGGCTTCGGCAGGACCGGTACGATGTGGGGATTCGAACATTACGGCATCGTGCCGGATCTGGCCTGCTTGGGCAAAGGAATCAGCGGCTCCATGCCACTGTCGGCAGTGGCCGGGCGGCCCGACGTGATGGACCTGCATCCCCCAGGTAGCATGACCTCGACCCACACCGGAAACCCGATTTGTTGCGCGGCAGCGCTAGCGAGCATCGATACGATCATCGAGCAAGACTTGGCCGGAAACGCGCGGCGCCTAGGAGCACGGTTGCAAGAGTCACTGGGCCGGATACAGGCTGACTTTTCAGACATAGCCATTGTCCTTGGAAAAGGCCTCGTCGCCGGAGTCGTGATCGCCGATCCCGAAAACCACGAACCCAACGCTTCACTGGCGTTTGAAATCGTTCGCCGGTCCATCGAGAAAGGCGTGCTCATGTTTAGCCCGGTCGGGTCGGGAGGCGGCACCGTGAAAATCGCGCCACCGCTCGTGATCACCGGCGAAGCGCTTGACGACTCGATGTCCGCCTTCCGTGAAGCGGTAGCCGAGGCGGTTGCGGCGACGAACGAATAGCGGCAGTGGCTTTATTACTTGCAGCGCAATGACCCGAGGGCCGCACTGGCTGAAAACAGAGCCGCGTCTGCAAGGGTGCGGTCGAGGCTAGTCAGTGCGTCGGGGCCGCCATCAGAATGCGGTCACCTGGCGATTGAAATTAAAGGGAGCAGCATCATGAGCGAATCCAGCGAACTCTATCCAGCACTTCTCATCGGCGGCGGCATGATCAGCCGCGAGGTGGTCCTGCCCACTTTATTCCAGCTCCAGCGGTCGGGCGAGATCGGTGAGATTTCTGTCTGCTCCCGCCGCGGGCGGACGCTCGCCGGGCTGCGGGAGATGTACCCCAACCAGCCCTTCCGCTGCTACCCCGACGAATCGGCCGATCCGGAAGAATCGTTCCCCGACCTCTACAAACAGGCGATCGAAGACCTCCCCGAAGGCGGCATGGTGCTGGTCGCGACGCCGGACCACCTGCACACCCCGGTCGTCTTGCACGCTCTCGAGCACGGCAAACACTGTGTTGTACAGAAACCGCTTTGCTTGAAGACGGACGAGCTCTTTGCCATCAAAAAAGCGGCCGATGCCAATGCCATGTACGTCCTGACCGACTACCACAAGAGGCATGACCCGGCTCTCCGCGTGGCCCGGCACCGCTTCCGCAAAGGCGACCTTGGCGAAATGTTGCATGGCCACGCCTGGATCGAGGAGCGCCGCGAGATCCCCTTCAAGCACTTTGCACTGTGGATCCAGAACAGCTCGCCCTTCGAGTACGTCGGGGTCCATTATGTGGACGCTTACTACTACATCACTGGCCTGAAACCCCGCCGCGTGATCGCCTTCGGACAAAAGAAATTGCTGAAATCCCATGGGAAGGACGCTTTCGACGCGGTGCAGGCCGTGGTGGAGTGGGAAGATTCCTCAACTCTGTGGGTGCAGACTTCCTGGGTTCTCTCGGACAACGAAAGCGCGCTCACGAACCAGGGCATGATGCTGCACGGGACCAATGGTGAATACTGGGCGGACCACAAAGACCGCAACTGCCGCTTCATTACCGAGAAAGACGGCTACGAAGACTACAACCCGAACTTCTTCCGAACCTACGATAGCTGGGATCCCGAGCACGAAACCGATGTTTGGGGCTATGGGTTTGAGTCCATCGCCCAGGGAGTGCGCGATATCATCTCACTTCAGCGGCGTACCGCCGGCCTGAGCGCCGATGACGCCCGGCGCGGTCGCCGACGGATTCTCGACACGCTCGCTCCCAAGCGGGCCCTTCCCGAGCAAGCGTTGGTTGGAACCTCAGTCAACGAGGCCGTGCGTCTCAGCATCGCGAACAACAACTCCGCCGTTGTCTTCAACGAGCGCTCCGAACCGCGCCTGGCAGAGTGACTCCGGCTTTGAAGCAGCACGGGACAACGAGCCAGCGCCTAGCCTGATGCAAGGGTGACGCAACTGGGGGCGCATGAGTCCTAATAGTACTAATGGGGTATTTAGTTGACTCCAGTAGCCACTACATCTTGGGGGTGGGGGTGCCGGCCCTGGTGGCCTCGACCATTGTCTTATAGGGAGCAGGGTCGGCGGCGACCGCCTGCTGGAGGAGGCGATAGAAAAGTTTGCCGCGCGACCGTGAGGTCCGCCGGTTGAAGCGGAACGTGAACTCGTCCAGGTAGTAGTCCAAATACTCGTGACTGACAGCCCCCTGGTGGGTCCCCAACAGCCAGCGCTTTAGCAGAGAGGCGACACGATGGACTCTCGGCAGCAGCTTACTCGCCGATTGCCGCTTCCCGCGCAGCACGGTGACTTCATGGCGGTATCCTTTGTTCTCCAATCCCGCATAGCCTTCCCAGCCGTCGGTGTGCACGAGGCTGCCAGGTTGGATAGCTTCTTCGACAAAGGCTTCCAAGCTCGCCGCTGAGGCATCCGCGATCCGACGGAGCCGGATGCGACCCATACCGCGCCCATCCTCCTCGGCAGCAACCGCAACTAACGCTTTGCCAACCATTTCGCGACCTCGGACGCCCTCTTCGACTCCGCCCACATACGTTTCGTCCACCTCCACCCGGCCGACCAGCCGATTGCGACCGGGGCGCACCATGGCGCGGCGGAACTTGTGCAGCCAGGTCCAGGCGGTTACATAGCTACCCAAACCCAAGACCCGCTGCAACTCCAGCGCGCTGGCCCCGCCTTTTTGCGTTGTCACCCACCAAGCCGCCCGGAACCACAACGTCAAGGGCTTGCGGGTGTCCTGGAAAATCGTGCCCGCCGTCACCGAGGCCTGGTAACCGCAGTCGGCGCAGAGCAGCAGATTGCGTTTGCTGGCCCATGAGGACTGGATCCCACAGCGCGGGCACACGAACCCCTCCGGCCAGCGCAGCTTCAGCAGGTACTCCCGGCACGCCTCCTCGGTCGAGAATCGAGCTTCCAACTCGACGAGGTTTCGGGGGTAGTCCTCCTTCATGCCCCCAACCACAACATATTGTGGCTACTGGAGTCAACTAAATACCCCATTAGTACTATTCGCGGATTTGAAATATAAGGCTGCGTGCTAATATTTCTTCGTGCATGAGCACAGTGTTTCTCGCCGATTATACATTACACAACAATGGCTTAATGATTATACACTAAGTAAACACACAATTCCACAAAACACATCCCTCCGCAACCTGAAACAACGTTTTAACGTTTTGTAAGGCTCCGAAAGCGGCCGGTTCGGGTCGCCCAACGTGCCGGCCAACGACCAGGAACGCCAGTCATCTGTCCGTTTTAGTCTCTAAGATCTTCATCACCTTCAAGATACAGAAGATGTCCGCACCAGTGTCGCGGCGAACAATGAGACCGAAGACAGACGGTCGTACACTCTTCGGCCGGCGAATAATGGTGGTTCGCGGTTGGCTAAGGTCAAAATAAAAGTTCGTCCCTCGGTTGATCTGATTTACAGTATGTGTGATACCTGAATTATGCATTGCGGGGTGCACCTGAGGAGGGCTGAGCCGCAAGGGACCATTGGGGAACGCCCGAAAACATGGGGTAAAAAGGTAGGCTGGCAAAGATTCCAGCTTCACCAGCCAACCCAAAGGAGGTCACCCAAATGGTTACCAAGCGAAAACAGCATAGCTCCCAAAGGGCCGTCAAACAAGGCCCAGCCGTGACGGTCTCGCAGCCCAATAAAATCGGGGCATCCACGCCTTGACAACTTCCGCGGCAGGAAGCCGACTCCCTACGGCGGCTTGCCGCCGGTAGTCGAGAGGGCGTTGATCTGAGAGCCTGGCTATGCGCTATGCATAAAATTTTATGCACTGGCCGCAACGTACTGGAAACACGCCACTTCGGAGCGGGGTTTTGCCGACGCGGATTCTGGGCGGGAGGGGAAACCGGGGACGGAGAAGCCAAAAGACCAGTTGCCGAGCTCCCACCTTACGACGGCCGTCAAGCCGCTACGAACGCAGCCGCACTCGCAAAGCGAATCTGTGCATAATTCAGGTGATATCCTTATAAATATCCCGCCTTGTATTTAGAGACCGTTTTCTTGCTTCGGTTTCTTTCGAATTTCCATTCTTCTGTCCGAAAGGTGAATCATCATGCGTAACCAACTCATTCTCATTGCGATTCTGTTATGCCTCTGCTCATCCCAGTTACCGGCTCAAGGTCTCACGACCACGGCCGCGAAAGAGGATTGGGAGGAGATCAATTTCGCGTTCGACCGGGCCATTCTTACCGACGGCTACCCGAGCCTGCTGCGGCTGGCCGAGTTGCTGAACGAGAACTCCGGCTACAGCGTCAAACTCGAGGGCCACGCCGACAGCTTCGGCTCGGAGCAGTACAACATCACACTCTCGGAGAAAAGGGCGCGGACCGTGCGGGACTTCTTGATCAAGTATGGAGCCCGCGCCGGACAGATATCGATCGTGGCCCGCGGCAAAGGTTCTCCCAAAGTCAGCAACGACACGAGCGAGGGGCGCTGGATGAACCGCAGGGTCATGGTTACCTTGACGGACGCGCAGGGGCGCGTCATCAGCGAAGGAAGCGTCGGCGATGCTATCAAGTCCCTCGATGAGTTGGCACGAAAGCAAGACGATCTGGCAAAACAGCAGGAAGACTGCTGCAACAAGATACTCAAGAAGCTCGACGACGTTTTGGACCTGCTCAAGGATCTCAAAGCGGAAAACCAAGGCCTGAAGCAAGAAGTCGCTGGTCTGAAAAAAGGTCAGGAGGGCCTTCGAGACGAGTTGAGCAAGCGCGGCCCGGGACAGCCAGGCGATCAGCGAGCCGCGGCCGGCACACCGGGCACACCCGGAACGCCGGGCGCGCCGGGAACCCCTGGCACGCCAGGAACCGCTCAGGTGGCGAGCGGGACCGGCCCAGCGGGCGACCGCCCGCCTTCCGCCATCAAGCAATACTCCACGGTCAACTTCAACATCGGTCCGGACACCCGGGATGGCAACGCCGCGTTCTCGGGTAAGGGCCGCTTCTTCCTGCCCTTCGCGAAGCGCCATGCTTTGCAGGCCGAAGGAGAGTTCTTCCACCAGTTTGGGCGTGACGAAGGCCAATTCGACGTCGGTCTCGTCAACCGCTTCGGGAATGTCCAGGCGGGCCTGTTCTCGAGCTTCAAGGTCGTCAACTTCGAGGAGTTTGAACGTACCGGCACGCTCGGACAAGCTGCCTTCACTCTCGATTACGTATTCAAGAAGGGCCGCGTCGGCTTCTTTGGAACCAAGAAGTTCATGGACGGGGCAATCGTAAACGAAGCCCTGATCCGGCGGCACGTTCTGGAACAAACCTTCCTTCAGGTCGTCGACCAGGCGGGAGTCAGCACTGCCATAGCGGCCTGGGGCGACTCTTGGTTCGAGGGCAATGTTGGCGCCATGTTTCGGGACGGTGGCGACACTCGCCCGGGCGGTTCCATCCGTTACATCCATCCGATCAGCAGTAAGGTCGCGTTCACGGTGGAAGCCGGGCTGAACCAAACTCTGGTATCAAGCAATGACACCGGCCGCGTGGTTGTTGGACTCGAAATCGGCCAGTGGCTGAGCCCGAACAATTACGAAATGGAAGAGAGTGGGCCAGTGCCCGTTGACATTCCTCGGGTTCGCTATGAAGTCCTGAAGCGGCGCATCCGCAGCGGCAACGACGCTCCAGTCGCCGACGCGGGGCCGGACCATATCGGCGTTGAAGCCGGATCCATCACCCTCGACGGTTCCGCTTCATTCGACCCGGACGAAGACGAAATCACGTTTGCCTGGGATCAGATTGGCGGCCCGCCCGTCACCCTTTCCGGCGCCGATACAGCACAGGCATCCTTCCCGGCCGAGGAGGGCAAGGCCTATCAGTTCCGCTTGACCGTTCGCGATACTCGCGGCGCGGCCGACACGGACCGCGTCACGGTGAGCACGCTGGACCGCCAAATCAAGATCGTGCGCTTCAGCGCTTCGCCACAAACGGTTCAGTCGGGCGAGCCCGTCACGGTCGTTTGGGAGGTTCAAAACGCAACGGAAGTGGAGATCAGCGGCATTGGCAAGGTCGACGCCACAAGCGGCGCCTCGACGGTCACGCTTTCCGAGACAACCACGTTTACCTTGACAGCTCGCAATCCCAAACGCGAGGTCAGCCAGTCGGTTGTGGTGACAGTGCTGACGCCGCAACCCCGCATCCGCCAGTTCACGGCAACACCAATGACAGTAGTCAAGGGTGAAACCGTGACACTCGTTTGGGAGACCGAAGACGCCGACCGGGTCAGCATCGACGCCATTGGCAGCGTCGCGCCGAACGGCACGGCGACCGTCACGGTGAATGAGGCAACAACCTATGTGCTGACCGCCGCGAATGACCACGGCGAGGTCAGCGCAACCGCAGCCGTTTCCGTTACGGAGCCGCGGGTCGAGGCGCCTCAGGTGATTCGCTTCCTGGCGACGCCCGCCCAAGTGCCGAGCGGCGGTACGACGACGCTGGTTTGGGAGGTCCGCAACTCCGACGACGTGACGATCACCGAGATCGGTCAGGTCGGATCGTCGGGCAGCTCGACGGTCACCGTCAACGAGACGAAGACCTTTACTCTCACAGCCCGTAACGAGGCTGGCGAGGTCAACGCCACGGCGGTCGTAACAGTCGCCGACAGCACGCCGGCGAAGATACTCGATTTCAAGGCAATGCCGGCCGTGGCGAAGGAGCCCGGTGACCCGGTGGTGCTGAGCTGGAGTACCGAGAACGCCACGCAGGTCAGCATCGTGGGCATCGGCGATGTCGCGGCCAGCGGCTCGGTCACGGTCAACCCGGTCGTCCGAACCACTTACGTGCTGATCGCTTATGGCGTCAACTCCGAGGTGTCTTCGGAAGTCACGGTGACGATTGAGAACGCCAACCGGGCGCCAATGGCCATCATCAACAACAACCGTGTTCTCTACGCTCCCGACAGCAGGCTGGCGACTTTGACTCTCGACGGAACCCGCTCCATGGATCCCGACGGAGATCCGATCACATTCCAGTGGCGCAGTATCGGCCCGGGGAATGCGGAGATCTCGAATCCGACGTCTGCCACGCCGACGGTTCGGTTCCTGGACGGCACGGGGGCCTACGAGTTCGAGCTGGAAGTGACCGATGACAAGGGCTTGCGATCATTCGCGCGTCACAAGATTCAGGTGGCGGATCTGTAGGCGGGCAGGGCCGTGGTTCGAAGTAGCCGCGGCCCCGGCAACCTTGGTTCAAGTACGTAGTTGAGCTGCCATCTGGGGAGCGAAGGCGCGGGTAACGATCAGCTCTCAGGCGTAGACCGAAGTCAGCTTGTATTCAAGAGGAACTGCATCATGAAATTCGCGCAAACGTGGCAGAAAATTCGGGAGCCAGACTCGGAGCCCCGACCGTGAGGGAGGGGTTAGCCGCCGCTTCGACGCGCCTCATCCGGCAGCGGCCACGCTCCCCTCTTTGGTTGCGGCTCGTCCGCGTTAGGAACTGACGCGCTGCCTCGCAAAATTCGATCAACCCGATGCCAATCTTGAAGCGGTCCGTGCCCATAGGGACATTAATCGCCGCCATCGTTCTCTCGGTGTTTTGGATCGGCCTCGGATCGCTCATCGTCGAGGGCGCGCGCGAACGTGATTTTCTGAACCTCTACACCGGGTCGTCACTCGCGCGGGACGGCGATTTCAGTCAACTCTTCGACCGGGAAACCCAGCTTCGCCGCGAGCGTGAACTCGTACCCGCAACAGAAGAACTCTACCCCTTTGTCCGCCCGCATTTCTACGCCGCGGTTCTGGCGCCTTTGTCGTTGATTCCGTTTTCGGCGGCTTTCTGGGTTTGGCTGGCTCTTCACTCCGTTCTGTTGATCGGATGCTGGACCTGGGCCTCGCAGCGCTTTGGACCCGATGCGCTCATCTTCGGCTCACTATATCTGCCGACGGCCGTAGGGATCGCTCACGGGCAGGATTGCGTGTTTCTGCTGGTCATCGTGATCGCCGCCTACGTCGCGGCCGATCAGGGAAAGGACATGACGGCAGGCGCGCTGCTTGCGATCGGCCTGATAAAGTTCCACCTGTTGTTCCTCGTGCCCGTGGCGATGGCGCTTCGCGGGAAATGGCGCCTTCTTCAGGGCTTTTGCGCGGTGGCGGCGCTTGAGGTGGCTGTTTCCGCTGTAGTCTCCGGTTGGAGCGGCATGAAGCAGTATGTTGATCTGCTCCTGGCGAAGGATATACGGGGTCTTTCTCCGTCGCCGGAGCTGATGATCAACGTCCACAGCATCCCGAAGATTTTTGGGATCGATCAGCCGGCGGTCTCGGCCCTATCCGTGGCTCTCGTGATAGGGCTGGTCGTAGTAGGGGTCAGGGGAGCTCCACTGTGGCGCTGGTTGTCGGTTGCACTGGCCGGATCGCTGCTGGTCCCGCCGCATGTTTACGGGTATGACGCATCCATGCTGCTGCTGCCGGTGTGGCTGGCGCTGTTCTCGTCCAAGAAACTGTGGACCCGGCTAATGGCTTTGGCCCTGGGGGCTCCGCCGGTCTTCTTTCTCTCGATGGCAGGGGCGCCCTGGTCGGTTCTGCCGGCCTTGGTGTTGTTACTTTTTCTGACGGCGCTGGCATGGGAAAACTACCAAGAACAACGACGAAAGACGCAGTTGGCATAGTTAAATCGTCGCGGATAAGGGCAGAAAATTTCAAACGACCGGACAGAGGCGTGGACGGAAGTCCGCGCTCCGGAGACCCACATTTCTGCTACGACGATTTTCTGCTACGACGTGGCGCGCGCATTCTTGCGTGCCGTATCGCCATTCTTGGCGACATGTCTTGCCGACAGAGTGGCCCGCCTGGACAGCGCGGGGCGGCACTGCGGAGCCGTGCAACACCTACTACCTGGTCAGTCGCCCGAAGCCGGGGCGGGGGCGGCTGCTGGTGCGGGGGCCATGGGTGGCCGCTTCATGAGGGCTAGGGCGCTGCGGCCCAACAGCGTGGCCAGCTTGCGTTTCGTCCCCTTGACGGCGCTGTCGGCGGAAAGCCCATACCTTGTGTAACGAGTTAACAAACCGCGGCAAACTACAAGATATGTCAGGAACTTTCGCATGTCCTTGAACATTCCGAGTCGCTTCGAGCGCATCACAATCGAAGGGAAACTGTAGAACTGCCGCCAAGCCGATTCAACCTTGCCGAGAAGCTGCTTTTCGCTCAGGTTGGGGTGGTGGTAGAGGATTCGCGGGTGATTCGGGTCGAGCCAGTACTCGTAGTCCTTCTTGATCAGCTTGAGAGCCTTGCGGCCGCGCTTCATCATGTGGAAGTCCACGGTACCCGGCAGCGGCGTCAGGGGGATGAACTGGGCCAGTGTGAGTCCGCAGTCGCGCGCGAACTGCATCGTGTAATCCAGCGAATCTTGTGTGTCGGTCTCGATCCCGAAAATGAAGGCGCCCATGATGTAGGGGAAACCCTGGGTGCGAACCGTTTCGAGTTTTTCCGCTAGCAGGTCACCGGTCGAGTTGAAGGTCTTGTTCGTGGCTTTCAGCCCTTCTTCGGTGACCGTCTCGATGCCGATCAGCGCCCCGACCACTCCCGCCTTCCTCATGGCCGCGAGGTATTCCGGGTCGTCGGCTACTTCCATCGTGATCTGGGTGCAAAAGAACATGTCGTTGGGAACTTCCTTTTCCAAACGACGGAGCAGGTCGAAACGCTGCTCGAGGCCGGCTTCGAGCCCCTTGCGCTCTTCGGCGTTGCGGGCGTTGGCTATGTCCGGACGCGAGTAGGGATAGAAATTGTCATCTGAAAACATGACCAGCCGAAATCCGGCCCGGTAGAGTTCCTGAACCTCCTGAATGATCCCGTCGTTGGTGCGCAGCCGCGGGGTCTGGCCGTCCTGTATCCAAACCGAGCAGAACGAGCACTGCTTGGGACAGCCGCGTACGGTCTGAACCGACCCAACCAGGTAGCGGTCGACCTTCATCAGATCCCAGCGGGCCGGCGTAAAGTAATCGGGGTCCACCTGTCCCCCGCGGTAGGTCTGTTGGAGCTTCCCGGCGGCGTAATCGTCCAGGACCTGCGGCCAGGTCAGTTCGGCGTCGCCTGTTACGGCGCAGTCGCCATAACGCAGAGTCTCTTCGGGAAAGATCGATGTGTGCGGTCCCCCAAAAATCACGGTGGCGCCTTTCTGCTTGGCCTTCTTTGCCAGCGCGTATCCGTGAATGGCGTTAAAAGTGTGAATGCTGATACCGAGAATGTCGCCGGCCTCCATCTCGTCCCATGGAAATTCCTCGACCGCTTGATCGACTAGCCGCAGCCCTTTCACGTAGCCGTTTCGGGGAGTGACCGCCGCCAGAACGGGCAGCGCGCGGGGCGTAATGAAGGAAAAATCGATTCGCTCCGCGGCCGGTGCCGGGTTGGTAAGGAAAACTTTAAATTCTCGTGACGTTTGTGATGCTGGCATAGGCCAGTCTCCTCTTGTTTAGTCCCACTGCTCGCTGTCTCGGAGAAAGATTCCGAAACAGGTTCCCGGTCAATCGGGTTTCCACCCGTAAGCTGACATCATAACCTCAAAAAGGTACGTGTTGGGGAAAAATCCCTCCACTCGTTCGGCCCCGGGGCCCTCCGCCAGTACCAGTACCTCCTCGGCAGTGTGTTTGCCGGCGACGGCCATCGAAGGCAAGACATCTTCACCCTTTGTGGCGGCCAAGGGGAAGTGCAGGTCGTAAGAATGGTCGGCGGTAAACACGATGAGCGTGTCGGTACCTTTCAGGCGTTGGGCCGTTTGCTCGATAATTTTATCGAACTGAACCATCAGGTCGAGCGATTTTTTGATGTTGGTGTAGTGGTTGTTCGACTCGACCATAAGGAAGAACCCATTGGGATGAGCTTCGAGAATGGTCAGCGCTTTGTCGACGGCCACGGCGAGATCAAAGTCTTCCGGCTCCTTCTCGAACAGCGCGACGAGACGCTTTGTTTCGGGACCAACTGCGTCCAAGTTGTCGGCTGGTTCGACAAATTCGTAGCCGTGCGCTGGCAGCTCCTTGGCCGGATCGAAGCCCAGCTCGGCCGTCTCAGTCAAAATGCGCTTACGTCCCGGCCCAATGACAACATCGACTCCGTCGCCGAAACGGGGATCGACGATCTGGGAGAAGATTTCGCCCCAACTGTCGCGCTCATTGCTGTGCGCGTAACAGGCGGAGGGCGTGGCATCGGTGATGGGGCTGTTGGAAACCACGCCGGTTGCCAGACCGTGTTCCTCGGCGTACTCCAGAATTGTCTTGAGAGGAGGTCCATCCACTTCGCCGCGTTTGGCCTCAGGTCCTTGGGAGATCACTCCGACTTGCGTTTTCTGTCCCGTCACGATGGCGGTCATGCCGGCAGCGGAGTCGGTGTTCCAGGTCGATGCCGCGGATGTATCCGATAGGCCCATGTGCGGCATGGAATGGATGTAGAAAGCTTGCGGTTTGCCGTGTCCGTAGACACTGGCCGCGTGAATAGTGCCCAGGCCCGTCCCGTCGCCCACGAAAAGGACAACGTTCCTGGCTTGCTTGGCCGGAGGGTCTTTGGCGGCGCTGTGCTGGGGACTGCTGGAGCATGCCAGAGTCCCAAGCACAATGGCCACCGGTATCAGGAGACCTGCACACCGAGGGAGTCGAGATCGGGCCATAGCGGCTTTGTCGTGCTGGGACTGACCGGTTTGCCTGTTCCGTCCCGAGGCGAGCGCCACTCCATCGATCACAAACATCGAGGATCTATCATAGGACATCGGAGTGCTGCCCCGCTGCAATCAAGGCACGGAGATTCAGTCTGGACTACTATCGAGCGTTCGTTCGGAGCTCAATCTGCCCAGCAAATTTTGATTTGCGGCAGCGCTTGGGCCCGCCAAGGCCAGAAGATGAGCGCGTCGTTTACGATTCTGGAACATACCGCGGACATCGGCTTCAGAGCTTGGGGCGCGACCGCGGAGGAATTGTTCGAGAGTTCCGCCCGAGCGATGATGGCAATCGCCGCCGAGGATTGCCAGATCGAGACCCGCGATGAACGATTCGTTGAGGTTAGCGGTGATGACTACGAGTCGTTGCTCGTCAACTGGCTGAGCGAAGTGCTCTATCTGTTCGACAGCGAAGAGTTCGTAGCGGGACGCTTTCATGTGGACTCCGTCGATGCCGCCAAGACAAGCACGGGGCTGCGGGACAAGCCGGCCCGGCTGCGCGCTCGCCTAGCGGGCGAGCGGCGCCATCCGGAGCGTCACCGCTGGACTCTGATCGTCAAAGCCGTCACCTATCATGAGATCGAGGTGACCGAGCGCAACGGCCGCTGGGAATCGCGGGTTTTCCTGGACATATGAGTCTCGCGGACCAACTCGAAAAGCTGGACGATTACCGCTGGCGACTTCCGCGCCACAGCCGGCCGGGCATGCGCACCGACGTCGTCGTCTACGCCACCAAAGCGATCATTGATAAGATCGCCCAGGATAAGTCTCTCGAACAAGCGGCCAACGTGGCATCGCTCCCCGGAATCGTGGGTCCCAGCCTGGCCATGCCTGACATTCATCAGGGATACGGGTTCCCGATCGGCGGAGTGTGCGCCACCGACTACTCCCATGGCGTGGTCTCCCCGGGCGGCGTCGGTTTCGACATCAACTGCGGTGTGCGCTTGGTCCGCGCCAACTTGCAGGAAGCCGACGTCCGGCCACGGATGCGAGAACTGTTGAATCAAGTCTTCCGCGACGTGCCTTGCGGCACCGGAGGCTCCGGTTTCGTGAAGATCAATTTCAAGGACCTGGACGGAATCCTCGTCGAGGGCGCGCGCTGGATGGTCAACCACGGATATGGGGAAGCCCGCGACGCCGAGTTTGCCGAGGCCGAAGGCGCGCTGCCTGATGCGGAGACCGGCAAAGTGTCGGATCGCGCCAAGGAAAGGGGACGGCCACAGGTTGGAACGCTGGGCAGCGGGAACCATTTCCTCGAAATCCAATACGTCGAGCGTGTTCACGACGAGCCCGCCGCGAGAGCTTTCGGCTTATCCGAGAACCAGATCGTGGTGCTCATTCATTCCGGTTCGCGGGGGCTTGGCCATCAGGTCTGCACTGACTATTTGCGGGAGATGGGCGCGGGAATGAAGAAATACGGTATCGAGCTGCCCGACCGCCAGCTCGCCTGCGTGCCCATTCAGTCTCCCGAAGGGCAGAGCTATCTGGGGGCAATGCGGGCGGCGGCGAACTACGCTTGGGCCAACCGGCAGGGCATCACGCATTTTCTTCGAGGCGCGTTCCAGCGCGTTTTTGGGGATGCGACGAAGCTCGACCTGGTCTACGATGTTTGCCACAACATTGCCAAAAAGGAGCGCTATTTAGTCGACGGCAAACAGCGCGACGTGCTGGTGCATCGCAAGGGCGCCACGCGTGCCTTCCCGCCGGGACACCCGGAAGTGACCGCGGCTTACCGTGACGTGGGCCAGCCTGTCTTCATTCCTGGAAGCATGGGAACGGCGTCGTGGGTGCTCGCCGATCAGCCCGGTTCAATGAAAGAGACCTTCGGCACCGTATGCCACGGGGCTGGGCGATTGCTGAGCCGCACGGCGGCGCGCAAGAACAGGGATCTTAGCCGCGTCATAAAGGACTTGGAAGAAGCCGGAATCATGGTTCGCAGCGAAACCAAGAAGGGCATCCTGGAGGAGGTCCCGGAAGCCTATAAGGATGTAGACGAAGTGATCGAAGTCGTCCACAACGCCGGCCTGGCAAAAAAGGTGGCACGGCTGCGGCCCATGGGCGTGATCAAGGGTTAGGAGAGCGGCGGAAGTGCGGATTTCCCTCGGTAATTCGACCAGCCCGCCAATACTCGGTTGATGGGGTATTTAGTTGACTCCAGTAGCCACTACATCTTGGGGGTGGGGGTGCCGGCCCTGGTGGCCTCGACCATTGTCTTATAGGGAGCAGGGTCGGCGGCGACCGCCTGCTGGAGGAGGCGATAGAAAAGTTTGCCGCGCGACCGTGAGGTCCGCCGGTTGAAGCGGAACGTGAACTCGTCCAGGTAGTAGTCCAAATACTCGTGACTGACAGCCCCCTGGTGGGTCCCCAACAGCCAGCGCTTTAGCAGAGAGGCGACACGATGGACTCTCGGCAGCAGCTTACTCGCCGATTGCCGCTTCCCGCGCAGCACGGTGACTTCATGGCGGTATCCTTTGTTCTCCAATCCCGCATAGCCTTCCCAGCCGTCGGTGTGCACGAGGCTGCCAGGTTGGATAGCTTCTTCGACAAAGGCTTCCAAGCTCGCCGCTGAGGCATCCGCGATCCGACGGAGCCGGATGCGACCCATACCGCGCCCATCCTCCTCGGCAGCAACCGCAACTAACGCTTTGCCAACCATTTCGCGACCTCGGACGCCCTCTTCGACTCCGCCCACATACGTTTCGTCCACCTCCACCCGGCCGACCAGCCGATTGCGACCGGGGCGCACCATGGCGCGGCGGAACTTGTGCAGCCAGGTCCAGGCGGTTACATAGCTACCCAAACCCAAGACCCGCTGCAACTCCAGCGCGCTGGCCCCGCCTTTTTGCGTTGTCACCCACCAAGCCGCCCGGAACCACAACGTCAAGGGCTTGCGGGTGTCCTGGAAAATCGTGCCCGCCGTCACCGAGGCCTGGTAACCGCAGTCGGCGCAGAGCAGCAGATTGCGTTTGCTGGCCCATGAGGACTGGATCCCACAGCGCGGGCACACGAACCCCTCCGGCCAGCGCAGCTTCAGCAGGTACTCCCGGCACGCCTCCTCGGTCGAGAATCGAGCTTCCAACTCGACGAGGTTTCGGGGGTAGTCCTCCTTCATGCCCCCAACCACAACATATTGTGGCTACTGGAGTCAACTAAATACCCCATCTCGGTTGAACCGCCCGCTTACTCCTCCCAAGGCCCCACTTCGCTCGGTTTCCCGCGGCGAGACCGCTCCTTGTCGCTGGGGTGGGCCGAGGTGGTCGACCACGGTGTGCTCTACGAGTATGCGGTGCTGGTGAGTTCGCTGCACGAGGAGGTGGCGGAAGCGCGGCCCGCAATTTGGAGAATGACGGCCGAAAAAGGGGCTCGTCGTCGAACGGGAGCAACTCGAACCCGTCAAACAAACCTTCGCCGTTTTCGTCCGTGGGCTGCTCGGTCCGGACGAGATTGCCGCCTGGGAGACTTAGGTCAGTCTGGGCGAATGCCATCGAAAGAAACTGATCCCAGCAGGCGGAGTTGAAGGGGGTCAAAGCGCTCGAACGGGCCAGGCGCTACCCTAGTTTAGCGATGATGGGGTATTTAGTTGACTCCAGTAGCCACAATATGTTGTGGTTGGGGGCATGAAGGAGGACTACCCCCGAAACCTCGTCGAGTTGGAAGCTCGATTCTCGACCGAGGAGGCGTGCCGGGAGTACCTGCTGAAGCTGCGCTGGCCGGAGGGGTTCGTGTGCCCGCGCTGTGGGATCCAGTCCTCATGGGCCAGCAAACGCAATCTGCTGCTCTGCGCCGACTGCGGTTACCAGGCCTCGGTGACGGCGGGCACGATTTTCCAGGACACCCGCAAGCCCTTGACGTTGTGGTTCCGGGCGGCTTGGTGGGTGACAACGCAAAAAGGCGGGGCCAGCGCGCTGGAGTTGCAGCGGGTCTTGGGTTTGGGTAGCTATGTAACCGCCTGGACCTGGCTGCACAAGTTCCGCCGCGCCATGGTGCGCCCCGGTCGCAATCGGCTGGTCGGCCGGGTGGAGGTGGACGAAACGTATGTGGGCGGAGTCGAAGAGGGCGTCCGAGGTCGCGAAATGGTTGGCAAAGCGTTAGTTGCGGTTGCTGCCGAGGAGGATGGGCGCGGTATGGGTCGCATCCGGCTCCGTCGGATCGCGGATGCCTCAGCGGCGAGCTTGGAAGCCTTTGTCGAAGAAGCTATCCAACCTGGCAGCCTCGTGCACACCGACGGCTGGGAAGGCTATGCGGGATTGGAGAACAAAGGATACCGCCATGAAGTCACCGTGCTGCGCGGGAAGCGGCAATCGGCGAGTAAGCTGCTGCCGAGAGTCCATCGTGTCGCCTCTCTGCTAAAGCGCTGGCTGTTGGGGACCCACCAGGGGGCTGTCAGTCACGAGTATTTGGACTACTACCTGGACGAGTTCACGTTCCGCTTCAACCGGCGGACCTCACGGTCGCGCGGCAAACTTTTCTATCGCCTCCTCCAGCAGGCGGTCGCCGCCGACCCTGCTCCCTATAAGACAATGGTCGAGGCCACCAGGGCCGGCACCCCCACCCCCAAGATGTAGTGGCTACTGGAGTCAACTAAATACCCCATTTAGCGATGTTGCACGTAACGGCATTGAACCGAGGCGCCATCCCACTAAAACCCGAGCTGTGCACCGTAACCTTTGGCCATAGCCACGCTCTCGAAGCGGTCGATCCCGGTGGTGAGCCACTGCAACAAGGCTTCAATCGACAACAGGCAAACTCATTTCTGAAGGAGCAGCTTCCCATCGTTGAGGTCTGGGTGTCGGATCAGTTTGGAAACCCCTGGGTCACCGATAAGGTTGATACGGTTAACCAGATTTTCGAGGATCGCTTGAGGCACCCTCATTAGGGGTTCCGGAGGGATTCCGCGTTTTCCAACATGTCCAGTCGAGTAAACCAACTTACGGTCAGCCGCTCGGGGCTGTTTCCTGGCGCTCGAGCATGTCCCTGACAGTGGGATTCTGCATCTCTGAACATGCCGTTCGCGGTCACTCAAATCCGGCACGTTGAGGCTCCCCAGCTATTCCAACAGTAGAAAGCCAGATTCCAAGAATAAGATTGACCCGCCGAATATCCCGCTAGTTTCCGAAATGTTTTAACGAAATTCCCTACTGCAACACACATAAAAAAGAAAACTCTATCGATTAACATAAAAACGGCAGTTGGACGTTCTAGCATTCGTTGTAACATATTGAAAGAACGTATCTTATGTGCTGATATTGCAACTGCGGAGCAGTTGCAATCTTCACCCGCCGGTCCCCGATGACACTCGGGTCCAACTGACGTCTCGTCACAAGGTTGGGGCGGTTCGAAGACGACCAACTGCCGTTTTTAGGATTAAAGAAAAAGAAACCGGCTCGCACGCAATAACCTCAAATCCGGTCAAGCCGGCTCACCCCGAATCTGTTCAGAAGAGGGTCAGGAAGGTGAGAAAGAATTGAGCGCGGCGCCCTGCGCGGCAAGACGCGCAGCCTGAATCAGCGCATCGCCAGGCGAATCGAATCCGACGCCAGCCCAAGGAACGGCTCCGGGTAGAGGCCGATCACCAGCATCAGCACTCCTGCCACGACCGCGGTCAGTGTGATTCCGCGGCTCAGCACCAGCGAGGCCGGTTGTTGCTGGCCTTCGCTCAGGAACATCACCTTCACGATGCGGAAGTAGTAGTAGGCGGCCACCGCGACGTAAAGCGCCGCGAAGATCGCCAGAAGATACTGCCCGGCCTCCAGCAGCCCCAGGAAGATGAAGTACTTGCCATAGAAGCCGGCCGTCGGCGGGATGCCGGCCAGCGCCAGCATGAAAATCAGCATCAGGATGGCGTAACCTGGATTGCGGCCCATCAGCCCGCTGAGGTCGTCCACCTCTTCGGCGGCTTCGCCTTCCCTGCGCAGAGCAGTGATCACGGCAAAGACCCCGAAGTTCATGAACAAGTAGACCAGCAGGTAGACGGCGATTCCGTCAAGGCCCGTCTGGTTGCCCGCCACGAGACCCAGCAAGATGTAGCCCGCATGAGAGATCGAGCTGTAGGCAAGCAGCCTTTTGAGGTTCGTCTGCGTAACCGCCGCAACGTTTCCAATGGTCATCGTCGCTAAAGCAACCATACCGAGGAAGGGTATCCAAAGTTCGCTGGCATCGAAAAGCGGTACCAGAAAGATCCGCAGCAGCAGCGCGAAGGATGCCGCCTTGGAGGCGACCGAAACATAGGCCGTCACGGGAGTCGGCGCCCCTTCGTAAACGTCCGGCGCCCACATGTGAAACGGTACGGCCGAAATCTTGAACAGCAGACCGACCGACGTCGTGACCATCGCCAGAATCAAGATCGGGTCAGCGGGATCGCGCTCAGCCCGCTCAGCCACCACCCTGGCGATGTCCCGCAGCAGTGTCGATCCGCTGATGCCGTAGAACAGCGAGAAGCCGTACACCATCAATCCGCTGGAAAACGCGCCCAGCAGCAAATACTTGATGGCGGCTTCATTCGATCGCCGGTCGTCGCGCAAAAAGCCGACCAGCACGTAGAACGACAGCGCCATCAGTTCCAGGCCGATGAACAGAGTGACCAGTTCCATTCCTTGCGCCAGAATCGCCATCCCGGCCTGCGCGAACAGCATGAGCGCGTAGTATTCGCCGCGGTGCTCGCCTTCGTGTTCGAGGTAGCGGACCGAGATCAGGATGGCCAGGACGGTCGCGGCGATGAAGATCCAATTGAAGAAAATAGAGAACGAGTCGATGACCAGCGCGCCACTCAAAGCGACTACGTCTCTTCCCGCTTCGCTCAGGTGAACATGATGTTGCCAAACGGCAAACGCAACGAATAGCTCACCAACCAGCGCCGTGACTCCGTTCAGCCAGCGGTAACGGCTGTCCCGAATCAGAAAATCGGTCAGCAAAATGCCCAGGCCGAACAGACACAGCAAAATGACCGGCTTCAAAGCGAAGAAGTCGGTTCCTGTAAAAGAAAGGTTCATGGTTTTGCTACGCCTGGGGTTGTCAGCTCAGCCCTCGCCAGGCCCTCGTCCAGCGGATTCGGAATCCCGGCACGCTCAAAGTATCCCGGCCTGACGCGCTCGACGATCTTGGCAACCGGCTTGTCGAGGATCTCGAAATAAGGCTTCGGATAGAGTCCGATCCAGAAGCACCAAAGAACCAGAGGCACCATCACACAGATCTCTCTTAGATTCAGATCGTTCAGTTTTTCGTTCTCGGGGTTCGTGATCGGTCCCAGCATCGTACGCTGGAAAAGCCACAGCAGATAGGCCGCCCCGAGAACGATGCCCAGGACCGCGAAGCCCGCCCAGTAGACGTTTTGCTCGTACACCCCGCGCAAGATCGTAAACTCGCCGATGAAGCCGTTCAGCCCGGGCATGCCGGCCGAAGCCAGCATGGAAATGGCGAATATGACGGTGTAGACGGGCATGCGATTGGCGAGCCCCCCGTAGTCAGCGATCAAACGGGTGTGCCGCCGCTCGTAAACAATGCCGACAATCAAGAAGAGAAGAGGCGTCGAGATGCCGTGATTGATCCCTTGCAGCATGCCGCCGGCGATGCCGTTGGGGTTCAGCGCGATCAGGCCAAGCGTGCAAAAGCCAAGGTGGCTGACCGAGGAGTAGGCCACCAGCTTCTTCCAGTCCTTCTGCATCAGCGACACCAGAGCGCCGTAGATGATCGCAATGATCGAGAGAACCGCGATGATCTGAACCGTCGAATCCAGCCTGGCGGCCTCAGGAAACAGGGGAATCGAGAAGCGCACCAGCCCGTAGAGCCCCATCTTCAGCAAAATGCCGGCCAGGATCACCGAACCCGCCGTCGGCGCCTCGGTATGAGCGTCCGGCAGCCAAGTATGGAACGGGAACATCGGGACCTTAATGGCGAACGCGATGAAGAATCCCCAGAACAGCCAGAGCTGCATCTCGAGCGGAATGATCGACACCTTCATCAGATCTTCGAGCGCGAAGCTGGCGAACCCGAATTGCTCGATGTGCTTGAAATAGAGCGCCAGGATGGCCAGCAGCATCAACACGGACCCGGCCAGCGTGTAAAGGAAGAACTTGATCGCCGCGTAGAGCCGCCGCGTGCCGCCCCAAATGCCGATGATGAAATACATCGGCACCAGCATGATCTCCCAGAAAACATAGAACAGAAACAGGTCAACCGCGAAGAACACTCCCAGCATGCCTGCTTGCAACAGCAGGAACATGGCGTAATACTCTTTGACGCGCTCCTGAATCGCCGACCACGAGCAGAGAATCGACAGGAACCCGACGACGGTCGTCAGCATCACCAGCAGCAGGCTGATGCCGTCCAGTCCCAAGTGATACTGCGCGCCCAAAGAAGGAATCCAGTCGAGCCTTTCGACAAACTGAAACTCAGCCGTCGACTTGTCGAACCAGAAGACCAGAGGCAGAGAGACCAGGAAGCCCGCGAAGCCGATGATGTTGGCCAGCAGGCGAATCAGTTCCTTTTTCTCTTTCGGGATGAGGATCAGCAGGAACATCCCCACCAAGGGGGTGAGCCAGACGATGCTAAGGATATGTTCTCTCATTGTGTCCGTTCCCCCGGCCAAATCTTCAGGGGCGATTTACGCTTAACCCGCGCCGTTCAAAATCGTCAAAAGACGTAGTAGCCAAGAATCGCGATGATCCCCAGCACGAAAACGAGTGCGTAATTCTGCACCAGTCCCGTCTGAACCATGCGAACCGGATAGGACGAAAACTTCACCGTGAATCCGGTCAGCCGCACCGCCCCGTCGATAATCCAGGTGTCCCACCAGATAGTCAATCGGGAAGTGAAACGCGTTAGCCAGCCTGCTCCGTTGACGCCTGCGTCGATGACCGCCAGATCGAAGTCCGCCATCTTTTGACCGCCGCCCTTGGCGAAACCATCCACAAAAGCCGCACCGTAAGCTTCGTCCACGAAATACTTGTTCAACAGCACTCGATGAACGCCGGAGCCCAGCATTCGCTGCATCGGATCGCCTGCTGTCTGGCGGTCAAAGATGCGCCGCGCAAATAGGATTCCGCCGATCGCCAGTCCGACCGAACAGAACATCAGCACCCATTCCATGGTGGTGTCGTGATGCGCCTCATCGCCCTGACCGGCGGCCACGGCGGTGATCGACGGCTCGAGCCAATGCTCCACGCTGGGCAGTGCATCGTGGAGAGGCCCAAAAACCACCGGAGTTCCAATCCAGCCGGCGAAAATGCTGCCAGCGGCCAGCACCATCAGCGGCGCCGTCATCGATTTCGGCGACTCGTGAACAAGCTTCGCCGCCTCGGGCTCGACGCGCGAAACCCCGTGGAACGTCATGTATATCAGGCGGAACATGTAAAACGCGGTGAGCCCGGCCGTGATGAAGCCGATCACCCAGAGCCATCGCAAATCGCCTCCCTGCGAAGACCAGGCTTGCCACAGAATCTCGTCCTTCGAGAAAAATCCCGCTAAACCTGGAATCCCGGCAATCGCAATCGCGCCGATCCACATCGTGCGGTAGGTGATGGGAATCTTGTCTTTCAACCCGCCCATCTTGCGCATGTCTTGTTCGCCTGAAACCGAGTGAATCACCGACCCGGAACACAGGAACAACAGGGCCTTGAAGAAGGCGTGCGTATAGAGATGGAAAATGGCAACCCAGAAAGCGCCCACGCCGCAAGCGAGAAACATGTAGCCGAGCTGGCTGATGGTCGAATACGCCAGCACCCGCTTGATGTCGTTCTGGACAAGGGCAATCGTCGCGGCGAAAATCGCCGTCACCCCGCCTACGACAGCCACGATCAACATCGTCTTCGGCGCCAGCACATAAAGGGCGCTCGAGCGGGCCACCATGTAGACGCCGGCGGTGACCATGGTCGCCGCGTGAATCAGGGCGGACACAGGGGTCGGACCCTCCATGGCGTCCGGCAGCCACACGTAGAGCGGAAGCTGCGCGGACTTGCCGGTGGCTCCAATGAAAAGCAGCAGCGTGATCGCGCTCATCACGCCGAATGCGGCCGTTTCAGGCTGAAACCCGCCCGCCTCGATAGCCGGCTTGATCTCGCTAAACGTCAGCGTCCCCAGGGTTGTGAAAATCAGCAGCATGCCCAGGATGAACGCGGCATCCCCAATGCGGTTGACCAGAAACGCCTTGGTGGCCGCGTCGGTCGCTGATTTCTTCCGAAAGTAGAAGCCGATCAGCAAATAGCTGCACAATCCAACCCCTTCCCAGCCAACGAACAACAAAACATAGTTGTTGGCCAGCACCAGCATCAGCATGAAGAAGATGAACAGGTTGAGGTAGCCGAAGAAGCGGTAGTAGCCGCCGTCGTGCGCCATGTAGCCGATGGAGTAGACGTGGATCAGGAAGCCGATCCCGGTGACGACCAGCAGCATGACCGAGCTGAGCGGGTCGAGCAGGAAGCCCCAATCAGCGGTGAAGCTCGCCAGCCCGCCCGAGGCGGTAGCGGACTTGAGTCCCGCCAGCCAGGTGAATACGACCACTTCATGGCTACGTCCCTCGACACTGGTAAGCTCGATGATCGCCCCCAGCGAGAAAAGAAAAGCGATCAGGACCATGCCGGGGCACAGCAGGCTGATCAGCTTTTTGCCGGCGGGCGGCTCGTGGTGCGAGCCGTGGCCGTCCTCGTTGCCGTGCGCGTTTTGCGGGTCCAGCCGCTGCCCGAACAGCAGCATCAGCAGCGCCCCGAAAAGCGGGAACATGGGGATCAGCCATATGTTGTCGAGAAACATTAGTTACGTTGAGCCGTTTTTCGTTGAGCCGTTGCTCCGATTTTTCAGCGAATCCAGCGGTAGGGCGGACTGCATCACCAGCGCAGAATGTCCACCTCATCGGCGTGCACGGTTTCCTTGTTGCGAAACAGAGCGATCAAGATGCCGAGCCCCACGGCGACCTCGGCCGCTGCCGCCGTGATCACAAAAATCACGAATACCTGCCCATTTACGTTCTGCAGATGATTCGAAAAAGCCACCAGGTTGATGTTGGCCGCGTTGAGGATCAGCTCGATCGACATCAGGATCACGAGCAGATTCCGCCTGGTCAGCACGCCAATCGTGCCGATGATGAGCAGTGTCGTGCTCAGGATCAGGTAATGCGCTGTTGTAACGGGAATCATGTAATTACGCCGTAATTTTCCGCCGGCGAGTTCTTGTTGTCCAGTATCCTCTTTACGGCTCGGTTCTCACCTTCGACATGACGACGGCCCCGATAATGGCAACCAGCAGCAGGATCGATGCCAATTCAAACGCCAGCAAGTACTCGGAAAACAAGACATAGCCCACTTCTTCGGAATTCCTGGTGATGTCCCCGATCTCCGGCGGCGGCCCCGCTTCGCCTGGTCCCAAAGCGCCCGCCCCTCGAGACAACAGAATGCCGAGCTCCACGGCAAGCACGCCCGCCCCGATCACCGCCAGCCACTTCTGCTGCGCGAATCGGCGCTGACGCAGCTCTTCGCTGATCGGCACGAGCATGATGACAAACAGGAAAAGCACCATGATCCCGCCGATGTAGACGATCACCTGCACGCCCGCCAAAAACTCGGCGCCCTGAACCAAGAACAAGCCCGCGACACCGAGCAGCGTCACGATCAGCCAGACCGCGCAATGGACCACGTTGCGCTGAGTAATGGTCAGTACCGCGCCCACCAGCACCAGGGTCGCGAAAGCGTAGAAAAGGAGACTATCAAGCAACATTAGAAAGAAGAAGGCAGTTTTCTATGGGGTCCTAGAGAGTCTATCAACATACATCAAAAAATTTGCGTGGGCGGGGCGACGAACGCGAGAATCTTCCACAAACGCCGCTGGCCGGCCCGGGCGAAAAAGGGGGACTGCCACCAATTTCCGCTCCCCCAATCCATTCAAAAATCAGCACTTCGTCGAAAGGAAATTGGCTGGCTGTCCCCTTTTTTCCTGAGTCAGAATTTGTACTGTGTCGGCAGCGGGCCCTCTTCCAGCATCTGGCGGTCCCAGATGGCGCCTTCGCGAGTGAAAGAAGCCATTTCGAAGTCCTGCGTCAGTTCCAGCGCGTCGACCGGACAGGCGTCTTCACAAAGACCGCAAAACATGCAGCGAGAAGTGTCATAAGTGAAATGCGTCAAATCCTTGCGCCGCGTTTCCGCGTTCCGCTGCGAGCCCACGACAATGAGCTGCTCCGGGCATGCCAGCGCGCACAGGTTACAGGCGATGCACAGCGTCTGTTCCGTCTCGGGATGCACGTTCAAGCGCGGCGCCCCGCGATAGCGCTCCGCGACCGCCGGACGCTCTCTGGGATACTCCTCGGTGTAGACGTAGGCGGGGTTCTGATTCCTTAGCGTCACCCACAAACCCTTGATCAAATCGAGCAAGAAAACCGTCTTGAGAAATTCTCTCATGTGATTACCTCGATGCGCCTAATACCCAAACAGGCGCAGGATGTCCTCCCGGACCATGACAAGCGAGTTGACGATCAGCGCGCCGATGCTGATCGGGATCAAAAACGTCCACCCCACCCGCATCAACTGATCGTAGCGGAACCTGGGGAAAGTGCCTCGAAACCAAATGAAGCTATAGACGATCACAAAGACCTTGAACAGAAACCAAAACAGCCCGATGATCAGCTCATTCACTGACGGGACCGCAAACAAGAGAACGAACAGAAACATGCCGCCGCCGACCACCGCCATGACGGCTTTCTGCTCGATCAGCATGAGTTTCAAGACACCCCGCAGGCACATCAGGCCCAGAACGGCGAAGACCAGCATCGGGAACCCGTAGCTGAACACGACCCCTAACCACTCGACATTCGGAAACGGCCTCAGCCAGCCGCCCCAAAAGACCGTGACGCCGATCGAGGAGATCACGAAGATGTTGGCGTACTCGGCCAGAAAGAAGAGCGCGAAGCGAAAACCACTGTATTCGGTGTGGAAACCAGCCACGATCTCCGACTCCGCCTCCGGCAGATCGAACGGAGCACGGTTGGTCTCGGCGATCGCCGCAATCATGAATATCGCGGCAGGCGCCAGCATCAAGCCCCCGTTGGCGAACGCGATCCACACGCCCTGCTCGAGCTGCGCCCGGACAATCCCTTGCATGCTCAGCGTGCCGGCCACCATCAGCCCGGCGATCAGGGAGAACCCCAGTGGCACTTCGTAGCTGACCATCTGCGCCGCCGAACGCAGCGAGCCGAGAAGCGAGTATTTGCTGTTCGAAGACCATCCGCCCAAGATCAGCCCCAAAACGCCCACCGACGACATCGCCAGAACAAACAGGATGCCGATATTCACGTCGGCCACGAAAAACTTGTCACTCAGCGGCAGGACGGCGAACGCTGTCAACGCAGTGAAAGTCGACAATACCGGCGCAAACCAGAAAATCCATTTGTCCGAGCCCGCCGGGATGATATCTTCCTTGAGCAACAGCTTGAAGGCGTCGGCGAGGGGCTGCAGAAAACCGTAAGGCCCCACCCGCATGGGCCCGAGCCGCACCTGCATATCCGCCAAAACTTTCCTTTCCAGCAGAACAATGTACCCCGCCACCAGCGGAAACAGCGCCACAATCAAAGCCGTGACAATCAGCGGAAATACATAGGGGTTGCTAAGGATCTCTTCCATCAATAACCTTGCTTAAGTACCAATCTTGCTGAAACGTTGCAAGCGCAAACGTGGCGCAAGCTCTCAGCTTGCCGAGCCGGCACTCCTGTCGGCTCTTGCCGGCTTGATCGTTTCTCCCGGGCGGCCCAACCGCTCCCACTACCGGTCCACCTCGCCCAGCACGATATCAATCGTACCGATAATCGCCACCACATCCGCCACCAAACAACCCCGGCACATCCGGTCCAGCGCTTGCAAATTCACGAACGACGGCGGCCGCACCCTCACCCGATAGGGCTGCAGCGAACCGTCACTGACGACGTAATAGCCCAGCTCGCCCTTGGGGGCCTCGATCGATGCATAAGCCTCGCCGACGGCCGGCTTGAAAATCTTCGACACTTTGCCCTTGATCCGGCCCGGGGCCAGCTTCTCCACTCCCTGGCGGATGATGCGCGCCGATTGCCGCATCTCCGCCAGCCGTACCAGATACCGGTCGTAGGTGTCACCGTTCTCGCGGGTGGGAATATCGAACTCGTAATTCTCGTAACCGCAGTAAGGCTGCGCTCTCCGAAGGTCCCACTCGACTCCGGCGCCCCGCAGGACCGGGCCCGTCACGCCATATTCCTTGCATTCGTCCGCGTTCAGGATGCCGACGCCCTTCGTGCGACCCACCCAGATGCGGTTGGTCGTCAGCAGCTCTTCGTATTCGTCAACCTTAGGCAAGAACCAGTCACAAAACGCCAGGCAGTCCTTCTCAAAACCGTTGTAGGTTTCGTACTGCAGCCCGCCGATGCGAAAGGCATGCGTGGTCAAGCGCGCCCCGCAGTACTTCTCGAAAATCTTGAGAACCTCTTCCCGTTCGCGGAAGCAATAGAACACCGGTGTCATCGCGCCGAGATCGAGAGCGTGCGTGCCCAGCCATAGCAAGTGGCTGGCGATACGGTTGAGTTCCGCCAGAATGACCCGCACCACCTGGGCGCGCTCGGGAATCTCAATTCCCGCCATCGTCTCGACCGCGTGGCAATAGCCCAGTCCGTTCGAGACCGCCGCAACGTAGTCCATGCGGTCGACGTAGGGGGCGAACAGAACATAGGTGCGGTTCTCGGCGATCTTCTCCACCCCGCGGTGGAGATAGCCGATGACGCACTCGGTTCCCAGCACCTTTTCCCCATCCAGCTTCAGGATGACGCGCAGCACGCCGTGCGTTGAGGGGTGCTGGGGGCCCATATTGAGCACCATTTCGTTCGCTTCGAGGAAGGTTGCTTCTGGCATTACCGCGCGCTCTCTATGTTCAAGTTCTCACGCACCCAATCCTGGTCCTGTTGCAGGATGGAGTAGTCCTTTCGCAGCGGGTAGCCTTGCCATTCGTCGGGCAGCAGGATCCGTTTCATGTTCGGATGGCCCTCAAATGCAATGCCGAACATGTCAAAGACCTCTCGCTCCAGCCAGTTGGCCGCGAGATGCGCGTTGACCGCGGTTGGAACACTCTCGCCTTCCGCCACGTGCGCCTTGATGCGGACCCGCTCGTTGTTCGGGTAAGAGTAAAGGACCCAGATGACTTCGAATCTTTTCTCCCTCTTCGGGTAATCGACCGCCGTGATGTCAACCAGATAATCGAAACCCTGCTCCAGCTTCAGGTACTCGATGATCGGGATGACCCCCGGCAGCCCGGCCACCAGGAAGTTCTGGCCCCGATAACTTGAAAATTCCTTGACCTGCTCCCCAAAACGCTCCTTGAGCGCACCGGCCAGCGGCCCCTCCCAAGGACTCACTTCCATCACTGCGGGAGCCTTTTTCTTGGGTGGAGGCTTTGGCGGCGGCTTTGCCGCGGGCTTTTCGTCGGGCTTGGGAGCGCTTGCTTCCGAAGGCGCCCCCTCCGCGGGCTTCGCCGCGGAGTCGCCGCTTGGAGGTGTCCCTTTGGCGCCAGCGTTGTTCTCGTCAGCCATATATCACTGTACCTCAGTGGGCTTATCAAAGACAGACGAACACCTTGATCAGCCACCTCGCCGGCAGCATCCGCCCCTAGTATATGAGGGAATGGCAGTTCCGGCACAATTGATCCTTGACGGATATAATGATCCAAACGCTCGACCCCAGCCGCGAGCACTTTGATTAACACAGGGCCAGGTCTTGGGCTTGGCCGTTCGATGTCTTCGTGCTTGAGCGCGTCGAAATCGCCAAATTCGTCGATGACTGCTGCTTTCGTTAAAAGTTGACCGGCGGCGCGACACTTGCTGCCGTCAGGACCGACGCTATTCGCCTGCGGACGCCGCTGCCCGCAAGGCCGAGGTCGGCGAGAGCACCCTGCGCCTCTGGCTGCGCGAGGACGAGAACCTCCAGGCCAAATTGCGCCGCATCCGCGAGGAAACCCTCTCCCACACCACCACGCGCCTGCAACAGGAAGCCGGGCGGGCCATCGACTCGGTCAGCGGTCTGCTGGCTTCCAGAAGGCGCATCGAGGCGGGACGCGCCTCGCTCATCCGCACCGTGATCGATTTCGCCTAGCGCTCGAACGCCCACAGCGACCTGGCCGGGCTCGTCCGCTCCCTCGAAAGCGACCGCAAAAACCGGACCCAAGACCGCAACAATCAAGACCACAAGCGGGACAAACCGGAGACGGAGCTATGATCGAAACGCTGATGAAGCAGCTCTACTTCCGCGACCTTCGCCGGCGCGTCGAACATCTCGAATCGCAACGCCGCGAGCAGATCCCGGCCCAGGCCTATCTCTATTGGATCGACGGCGGCGACGGAAACGACCACTGGATGGCCATCGGCCCCAACGGAGAAGAATGGTATTGTGGCGACCCCGGCCCCATCCCCGGAATCGCGACCGCCGCCGGGAGACCGGCGTCAAGCCCAATTCACTTGATTGCAAGTAATCTTTAAATTTACATCAGTACACCTTGAATAATCCTTGCAATTGAGCTACATTAGGTAAGTTACTCGCCTCTTCCAAACGGCATGCGGACACACTGCCGGGGGAGAACCTTCGCCGCTCAGGTTCTTCTCTGCTTCCTGTTTCCAGCCGCCGCTGACGCCGGCTTCCAAATTCAAGACAATCGGCTGCTGCTCGACGGCGAGCCCTTTCCCATTCGGGGAGTCGTCTACAGCAACGTGCCCATCGGGGAGGGTTGGTCTGACGAGACAGCCGCTTCGAGTTGCCTCTATGCCCGCGACTTCCCTTTGATCGCCGGGCTCGGGGCAAACACCGTGCGCACTTTGGCCCTGGTGCGGCCAGCAGACCGGGCCTTTCAGAACGCTCTCGATAGCAGCAATCTCTTCTGGCTGGCGGGCTTCCCACTCGACCGTTTCCATGACAAGGCGAGCAGCCTTTCCCCGGCTTCCGAGCCAGGAGCCGCCCTCCGCTTGCAAATCCTTACAGAGTTTCGCGCGTTCGTGGAAACCTGGAAATCCGAGCCGCGCTTGGTCGCGTTTGTCTTTGGCGAGGACGTGGGTGTGGGGTACGGAGACAAGTTTTCCGGGTCCGTCGCGGATTTCTATTCGCTGCTAGGGGAAGCGGCGGCCATTGTTCTGGAAGCGGGAGGAACAAACCCGCCGCTGCTCACGACAACCACGTCCCAGGTCGCCGAGATTGGTTCGTTGGTCAGCGGATCGGACGACATAGCTCAGCCGGGTCTGGCCTTTTGGTCGATTAACCACTTGGGGAACGAATCGCTCGAAGGCGTGTTTCGAGATGTCCGCCGCAAGACAGCGAAACCGTTTCTGATCTCGGCGTTTGGCATCGATGCATACAACGGCGAGAATCAACTCGAGGATCCGGACGCCCAGGCGGCTTCGGCACGCGAGCGAGCCCTCGATATTCAGGCGCGCATCGGAAGCAGCTTCCTGCCCCTGCTCGGAGGACTCTGGGCCGGCTTTGTCGACGAGTGGTGGCGAGGGGGAGCGAATTCCCGGCAAGACTTCAGCGGAATACCGAACGAAACGTTTCCCGACAAGCGCCTCCATTCTGAATGGATGGGGCTGTTCACGACTCGAAGCACGGGCCTGCCAGGGCTTGATTCCCTGCGGCCCAGGCCGGCCTACTTCACCCTGGCTGAACAGTGGGCGGGCTCTCCCCCCGATGAGCTGACGATGGCGGGCCCTCCCCGCATTGCTCCCGGCGGGATTGCTGCTACCTCGAGCACTCAGACAGCTCTTGCGCCGGGCGGCCTCGTCACGCTTCGAGGAACTGAATTCGCCTCGAAGATCCGGTCCGCCGAAGCAGGCAACCTGCCGCTTCAACTCGGCCCTGTCAGTGCCTGCGCCGGCCGTCTGCCTCTGCCCCTGCAATATGCGGATGAAGGCGAGGTTCGGGGGCAGGTGCCATGGAATTCTCCCATTGGGTCGCTTTCGGCTGTCATCTACCGGGCCGGGGTCGCCAGCAATGCCGTTTCCCTGGAAGTTGTCCCCTCGGCGCCGGCCATATTCGGCCGGGGAGTGTTCCGTCCCTCGCTTCCCTGCCCGGTTGACGATCGAAACGGCGTTCGGCCAGGCGCCTACCTGGAGATCTACGCGACGGGGCTCGGACCAGTTTCCGGTCCGGTCGTGAGCGGTCTGGCGCCGACGGAAAGCTTGCTGACCGCCGAGAATCCAGCCGCAATCCTCGGCGATCGTCCCATCCCCGTTCTTTATTCCGGTCTGCTGCCAGGAGTGGTCGGGGTTTACCAGACTAACGTTCAGGTGCCTCCGGATTTCGTCGCAACGCTGGCCGAACTGCGCCTCCAACAAGGAAGCGCCTCCAGCAATCCTCATCTCGTGAGGATCGTGGAGCAGCAGGAAACTCCGAGCTTCACTCTCGCAGGCCCCGAGCCGGACGCGATCGTGCTGCAGCAAGGCGGGCCGGCACAAACAGTTTTCGTGGAGATTCAAGGATTCAACTCTTTCTGTGAGTTGATCCGCTTTCAGTTGACAGGTCTTCCCGGGGGCGTAAGCGCCACAATACCGGTGGGCGTGTCCGGACAGATCTTGCCGCTAACCATCAGCGCTGACGTTTCCGCCCCGCTGCTTTCGGGAATCACCACCACACTGACCGCTTTGTCTTCCTCGGCGAAAAGCGTCAGCCGCTCTCTGCGCTTGACAATTCTACCGAGCCGCACCGACCTGACCTTCCGGGTCGTCTCGGGAGGATGGCTCAGCATGGCGCCGGTCGCGAGCTTCGAGCTGAACGGCAACCTCCTGCACAAGGTGCATGGCGGCGGGCCGGGGCGCGGCTTCAACTTCTTGACCCTGGATTCACAGACTGGAACACTGGGGCCGATTCGGGTCTTCGACACGTTCGATAGCGTGGCGGACCTGGAAGCCATGGAAGACTATTTGCGCGCCATTCCTCTGGGAAGCGCCGTGCTCGGCGCTATCGCCGACGAAGGCACGCACCTGCTCACCGAGCAGACCCGCCGAATCATGCGGGAGACGCTCGGGTCTCAGCTCATTGACTTCGTCGGTTTCCAGTACTCCTGGGCCATCATCACGCGCAAGAACGCAACCCAGCCTATCGCCGAAGGATTGAGCCCCAACGGGCTCGTCGTGCTCGAGCGAACCCTGAGCTTTCCCCTGCCCTGATTTACCGCTCGGCGGCATTATGCAATATCACATTATCTGAAGTCAAGGGGTAAATGCAATATTGCATTATTGAGTCGTTTGGTGTAGAATGACCTTGTGGAGGTTTAGTGACTACTGTACGACAGACGGGAAGAATCTCATCCAACAGTGGTACAGCGAGCAGGACGAAGCCGTACAAGCAGTCTTTGATGAGACATTGTTAACCCTGAGAGTTGTTGAGGACTGGGCCGATCCCGGCGTGATGGAGTTCAAAGAACTGACGAGGGAGCATCGTGGGCTTGGCGAAATCAGGTTCGATATTCCCGTTGTCGATCCAAATACGAAGAAACTGTTTAAGCGAAGATTCAGGCCAGTCGGGATATGGCGTCCAGACCGGCGAGAGTTCATTTTCCTGCTTGGTTGCGAAAAGAGTGGCCGAACTTACAAACCACATAACGCTTTCGGTCTTGCACTGGCGCACAAAGAGCAGTTTGAACAAGGGAAGGGGATGATCTGTGAACACACTTAGTGCGGTTTGGAAAAAGTTCGGAAAGAGCAAGAAGTACCGGGAAGAGTTTGTTGCTGCCCACCTCAAGCGCGCGATCCCCCATCAGACGCGGGCGCTACTGAAAGCAAGAAAGTGGCCTCAGCAGAAGCTGGCAGAGCAAGCCAGTCTATCGCAAGGCGTTGTATCACGGGCAGTGGACCCAAGTTACGGAAATCTCACGCTCAACACGATCATCCGAATTGCCGCTGGATTTGACGTAGCGTTCATTGGGCGCTTCGTGCCGTTCAGTGAGCTTGCCGAGTGGTACGACAAGCTGCCCGAAGAAAACTTCGATATTCCAAGCTTTGAACAAGAGCGGATCAGCTTCGAGACGGAGGGGGCGCTGGGCGCCATGTCAGCTACTCCGTCGCAACTGACGAGCACCTCGCCGCACTCGAAAAGATCGAGGAAATTCTGACTCAGGCGTGAATCTCCACAACGCATCGCCCCAAGCTACCATCTCCACGCAATGACCCCACCACCCGGCGGGATCGGCGGGCTGTTCCGTTCCCCGGCGGATACAATGGAGCCAAGCTCCCGTGGTGCATCCCCAGCGCGCGGCCGCCACGGGACTCGGAGGCCGCAATGGCGTTTTACGAACTCAGGCAGTACAAGATCCTGCCGGGCAAGATGGACGAGTGGCTGCAATTCTTGGAGGAAACGATCATTCCATTCCAGGCCTCCAAGGGAATGGACATTAGCGCCAACTTTCGCGGCGAAGAGGATGACACGATCTATGTCTGGATGCGCCGGTTCGAAAGCGAACAGGAGCGCCTGCGGCTCTACGAAGCGGTTTACCAGAGCGACCACTGGAAAAATGAGATCGGCCCGCGGATTCCCGAGTTGATGGATCGGTCCGCCGTCCAGGTGACGCGCCTGGTTCCCGCGTCGAACTCACCAATCCAGTAGCGGCGCGAATTCCGCTTGATGGTCCGCCTCATGAGTTGACGACGCGGTGCACGGCGGGGGGACCCGTCACTGGCGTTCTGGGCTCTGAACTTACTGGCCAAGCTCGTGGCACAGGTAGCAACGGATCGAAACTTTCTTGGCAACGTGGCAGTTCATGCACGTGATCATGCTGGTTGAGATTTCCTTGGCCAGAACGTCGCGCTCTTCGACCGGACCGTGGCAACTCGCACATCCGACACCCGCGTTGACGTGGCTCGCATGACTAAAGAAAACGAAGTCGGGCACGCGGTAGACCCGGACCCAATCTAGCCTCGTCCCGTCTTTGTAGATCCCGGCTAGCTTTTGCACCGCCGGGCTGTCCGTCTTGATCGCCGTGTGGCACAGCATGCACTTTTCCGCGTCCGGCAGTCCGGCGCGTTCTTTCTTGACAACGCTCGCGTGGCAATCCTGGCACGAAAGCCCGGCGGCAACGTGTTGCTTGTGGCTAAAAGGGACAGGCTGAGGCCCCACTTCGATCGGCAGATTCTCTTGAATTCCCTGATAGGCCGGCTGCTCCTGGGCGGGGGCGCCACGGCCAACAAAAAGAAGGCCGGAAAAAAGAAGAACGATGAGCCCGATTGCGTCTCGCAAGGTTAATCCCTTTCGCCGAACACCCTACTCTGCTCTTAAATTGTTACACGGATTCGGCGGCCATTCTGCCATCATGGGGTGAACTTTCCAGCAGCGGAGAAGCAATCGCATGGACTACGACATCATCGTGATCGGTGCCGGGGCGGCCGGGCTCAATGTCGCGACACCCTGCGCGAAGCTCGGTTTGAAGACCCTGCTTGTTGACAAGACGCCTGAGCTGATCGGAGGCGAATGCCTCAACACCGGCTGCGTACCAAGCAAGGCGCTGCTTCACGTGGCCAAACTGAAGCGCGATGCCGAACGCCTGAGCGCCTTCGGGATCACGACCAACGGGGCCATCGATTTCCAGATCGATTTCCAGAAAGTCTTCGGCTACGTGCGGGACGTACAGGCTTCGATCCGCGAGCATGAAACGCCGGAATTCTTCCAAACTCTCGGCCTGGAGTTCGCCTACGGCGAAGCGCGCTTCACTTCGCGTGACAGCGTCCAAGTGGGCGGCGAAATCCATCGTGCCCGCCGCATTGTCATCGCCACCGGTTCAAAGCCTCGCGTTCCGCCGATCCCCGGCGTTGAACAGGTCAGCTACCTCACGCACGAAAACCTATGGCGGCTCAAGGAGCTCCCGAAACAGTTTCTCATTGTCGGCGCCGGGCCGATCGGCATGGAGATGTCACAAGCGTTCGCCCGGCTCGGCTCGAACGTCACCGTCATCGAGCGGGCCCATCGGCTGCTGCTGCGGGACTCCGAAGAGGCCGGCAAGCTGATCGGCAAGCACTTGTCCGCCGAAGGAGTGAAATTCCACTTAAATGCCGAGTTGTTGCGCTTCACGTCGCCGCACAGCGCCGAGATCCGGACGCCTGACGGCGTCATCGAGCAGAGGTTCGACCAGGTCTTGATCGCCACCGGCAAGGCGCTCAACCACGACAGCCTCGACGTCGAAAAGGCGGGAATCGAAACAGTCAACGGGCGCCTGAAGCTTGACCGCTACCTGAGAACAACGAACAAGAATATCTGCGCCAGCGGCGACGCCGCCGGGCAGATCTATCTCACGCACGTCACCGAACTGCACGGCGCTCTTCTGCTCTGGAACTTTTTCTCGCCGCTCAAGAAGAGGCTCAGCTACGACGATCTCAGTTGGGTGACCTTCACCGACCCCGAAGTGGCGACGTTTGGGTTATCTGAAAAGCAACTGAAGGAACGAGGGGTCAACTACCACAAGGTCGTCCAGGGTTTCGAGGACGTCACCCGTGCCTCCACCGATCACTATCCCGAATCCAAACTCACCGTTTACATGAAGGGCGACTATATCCTCGGAGGAACAATGATCGCGCCCAACGCCGGCGAGCTGATCCAAGAGCTTGTCCTGGCGAAGCAGAACAAAATTCCTCTGCGGAAGATTCTCGAGAAGACGTACGCCTACCCGACGGCCAGCCGCATCAACCGCTGGCTGGCGATCTGGGAGTACGACCGCAAGACGACCGATACGATCAAGAAGGTCTTGCGCGGCGCGTTTCGTCTATTGAATTAGGGGCCCGGCGCCGCGTCCCGAGTGAAGGTGACACATAAAGGAGGCGTCCATGATTCGGTCCGAATCCAGGTCATTGACCGCGGTCAAGCGGACGGTATTGTAATTCGCACGCCGAACACGAACTGGATCGTGATCGACGCGGGTACCAATGCGCAGCAAGCGGACGCCATGCGGGATGCCTGGGGAGTCGAGGAAGTTGCCTTGGTTGCAGCGCTAGGATGCAACAGCTACAACGTCTCGCACTTGAACCCCGTTGCCGCTGGACACGTGATCCTCTACAATGCGGTAGCCGAGACGAAAAAGAAGGTTGAGCAGCGTCGTTTCGGATTGTTTCGCGGGCATCCAAAACTCGTGGATTGAAACAATGAGGACGGGCCGACAAGTCCGCAGAGTGTGCTGGGCTCCCTCTATCACCCACTGTTCGGCCCCTTCGACGTCGATTTTTATCACATCTGGAGCGTGGCCGCTCTGGCGACTGAAATCGTCAAGCGAGATAGTTGGGGCCGAGATTGCGGTTTTCATCTCTGGACGAATAAAAGGCGTGGAATCATCACCTATCGTTAGAGAGTTGCTCCAGCTCTTTCCTCCATCTACCAAGTAGAAGGGTGTTGCCGCAGTGGTTTCGTGCGTCACTGCGCACGGTGCTACCTCAATGACGTCTGAGAGCCCGTTGACCTTGCGGTGATAGTTTAGCGTCTTGACGTGGCGCGGCGAAGCCTCAAAGGCAATCACTTTACCCGCCGTTCGCGTTGCGAACAAGGACACTAGACCCCAATGAGCGCCGACGTCAAAGAAAACACCGCCAGGGGCGAGATAGCGTTGAATCCAGGGAAAGAGAAAATGGCCCTCCTGACTCCAAAGATCCTCGCCGAACAGTTGCGGGTGTAGCCAAACCCAGCGGCCCAAAAAGCGCCTCGGAATAGCGGCCCATGGGTCGTTTGCGTGCCGCCAGCGCCGGGTAGCACGACCAAGGAAGCTGTGCAACCGTGGAGCATGGTTTTTGAGAACACGGTAAATGGATGGAGAAAGGCTCACGTTAATTCTCTGGCTTGAGCACTAGCCATCGCCGAACTCGCCGATTTTATTATCACGCCTCACGCCGTGCGTGGAAAGTGGCTAGGCATCGGTCCCGCTAGAACACGTGGAGACCCGTTTCTCTCGAAACCTCTGTCAACCAAGTAGAAATGTCCTATTCGCTGCCAAGTAGAAATGTCCGGTTGGAGCTGGGCGGTTGGAGAGGCGGTGGTAGAGTGATTGGTGCCGAGAAATCCCGTTCAGCAGTCGGTTGGTTGGCAGGCTCGGGTGTGCTGTTTGAGCCGCCGAAAGCGCGAACGGTTCAGGGTCTCGGCCCCATGCCGGCCGGATAGCGGGACGAAAAATCTGTCACTAACGCGGACTTAGGATTTAACCCTCGGGAGAAAAGGTATAACACCACGTTTCTCCTTCCAGAACGGTTTCCCCGGTCTGGCGAGTCACCTTGATCTTCAGTTGAGTGACCGGCTTCGTTTCGTGAATGCTCAAGATTTCGGCCTCTCCAGTTATCGTGTCTCCAACAAAGACCGGGGCCGTGAACTTCCAGTCATGGCTTAGGAACACCGTACCGGGGCCGGGCATGTCGGTGGCTACCAGCGCATTCAAGATCCCCAGTTGAGAGTCCTCCTTGCACGACCGGACGTTGGAATTTCGTCTTTGCGGCAAACGCTTCGTCGAAGTGCTAGAGCGCCGCGAATCGTACCGTCGCAAGGACCCGATCCGCCAACCCCCAGCAGCGACCCAGCGAGTCCGCAAGAGGCGGGAGAGGGACAAGCCGAAAACCCGGCCTCTCGGGTGGCGTGACCCAACGTGGCGCAAGCTCTCAGCTTGCCGCGTCGAGACTCATCTCGACGCCTGTTTGGAACCGAGGGAAAGGGCCCCGTGAAAGCAAGGCTAAGTGGTCAGCGCCCTAGATCCATGGGGGCCTCCAACTACGTGCTCGGTTCCGTCTAGTCTATTGAATTAGCAGGCTCGGGGCGAACAATCTCGCTGAAACCGGGACGGCCGGCAACACGTTTAACCTGCAAGGAGACGTGTATGCTCAAAAAGCAAAATCTCGGAATCGCCATTGTCGCGCTGGTGTTCGGTTTTCTGGGAGGAACTGTTTCTCAACGGCTGTTCAATAACGATTCGGTTTCGGCGCAGTCGGCGCCGGCTCAGGTTCATTCATCGGAGATTGTCAAGGCGCAGGGATTTCAGCTTGTCGATGAGGAAGGCAAGATCCTTGGCATCTGGACTCGTGATCAGCATGGAGAACCCTTCATGATGTTCTACGACAATCAGCGGCTGCTTTGGAGCGCGCCCCCGGAGGCTCGCTATCGGCCAATGCCGCTCAACGCCGAGCCATCCGAGTAGATCGAGAGTCAGAACGGCAGGCACCGGCCACGGCCGCAAGAAAGACCGAATGTTTCTCCGGCTCAAACTCATCGAAAGCCGTTGAAACAGACTCGCGGATCCAATCGGGAGCCGTCCTCGACCGGGCCTGCTGTTCGACCGCTTGCAGCAGCGGTTGCAGTTGTTCTTTGTCGTTCGCCGCCTGCGTCACCCTCTGCCCCACGATCAACTGACAGACCCCTTCCACCGCCGCTTGCGCGTTGTAAGCCTGCAGGAACCCGTCCCCGCCTTTCATGATGCGCGACTCCGGATCGCTGAAGTTGTACTGATCCTTGTCGCGCGGCTTTGCCTTGCGGACTTCCTCGGGCGATTGGTCTTGGGCGGCCGCCTTGTCTCGCGCCCTTTGTTTGAGGGCTTTCTGGGCTTGCCGAATCTTTTCCAGCCGCGTCTGCCGGCGCTGCAACTCCGCGGGCAGCTCCTGGCCCGTCTGCTCGGAACCGTAGCGGGCGTCCTCGGCGGCATCGGCCTGCGCCGCTTCGGCCAGCATCTGTTTGACCGCGGCTGCGCCGCATCCGCGAGGAAACCCTCTCCCACACCACCACGCGCCTGCAACAGGAAGCCGGGCGGGCCATCGACTCGGTCAGCGGTCTGCTGGCTTCCAGAAGGCGCATCGAGGCGGGACGCGCCTCGCTCATCCGCACCGTGATCGATTTCGCCTACCGCTCGAACGCCCACAGCGACCTCGCCGGGCTCGTCCGCTCCCTCGAAAGCGACCGGAAAAATCGGGCCCAAGACCGCAACAATCAAGACCGCAAGCAGGACAAACCGGAGACGGGCCACTGATCGAAACGCTGATGAAGCAGCTCTACTTCCGCGACTTCGCCGCCGCATCGAATATCTCGAATCGCAACGCCGCGAGCAGATCCCGGCCCAGGCCTATCTCTATTGGATCGACGGCGGCGACGGAAACGACCCCTGGATGGCCATCGGCCCCAACGGAGAAGAATGGTAACCGCGGCGACCCCGGCCCCATCCCCGGAATCGAAACTTCCGCCGGGAGAGCGGCGTCAAGCCCAAATAGACTCCCGTGCAAGGCGGGCAGGTCTACCCCACAATGCGAAACGGATCCGGGTCGGCGTCGATTGGCCCGGGGGCGTCGGGGTCCACCGAGATCGGGCCCGGAGGCGGCAGCTCCGGTTTCGAAGCGGTCAGCAGCAAGGCGCCGGCCTGCTGGAACTGTTCGCGATGTTCGCGTGACCTCCAATACACATCGGACTCAAAATCGTCCGGAATTGGCGTATCGTCAGGAATCCGCGAAATTTCGACGTTCTCGAATCCGCGGGCGCGAAACAGCTCAGCCCACTCGGCGGCGGACTTTAAATGCACGGGAACATTCAGCAGACCGGCCCAGTGGCGGCTGTGAGGGTTTTCCTCGTAAATGTTCAACAGCAGGTAAATGCGGCCGCCGAACGCGGTCACTCGAAAGATCTCGCGGGCGGCTGCCTCGAGCGACGGCCAGTAATAGGCTGATTCGATGCTGATCACTCGCGTAAAGTAAGCTTCCGCCCAGGGAATCTCCTCCGCCGAACCAGCAACGAACAATACGTTTTCGTAGTCGACTGATTTCTCTCGCGCCGACCGAATCATCTCGTCTGAGATGTCCACGCCGAGAATCGCACCCTCGGGACAGATCGGGGAAAGCAACCGCGACGCCCAGCCGTCGCCACACCCCAGTTCGAGGATTCGCTCATCCGGGCTAAGCTCCATTCGCTCGATCGTTTTCTCGGTGATGCGACGGTGCTGGTTTTCCATCTCCGGGCCCCGGCCGGCCAGAGCCCAGCGGTTAAATTCTTCACGGAGCCGCTCTTCCTGCTCGTAACGTTGTTGGAGATGGGGAGGATACACAGGCGTGGTTGCAGATGCGCATTATAGTTCAACGTGCGGAGAAGGCAGGTGCTGCTACACCCGCGGAGCCGAGGCCCTTACAATAATGAGTTCAGTAGGGGCCGGGCGGTTCCGGCGTTCCCGCGCGGGCCGCGCGAGCAGGCGCAAGACGTTGCCGCCTGACGTTGCCTGACGTTGTGTGACGAGAGGGGGCGAGGAGAAATTTGTTGCAATCCATGCGTATTTCAATCAGTCTCGTGGCGGTCATCTTGTCCGTCATCGGAGGCTTCGCCGGCGAGGTGGACCCGCAACGCCTCAACAACGCCGCCAAAGAACCGCACAACTGGCTGACCTACGGAGGCACCTACTCTGCCTGGCGCTACAGCGCTCTCGATCAAATCCACCGCGGGAACATCGGGAAGCTCGTCCCCGTATGGGCGTTTGAAACCGGCGTGGTTGATGGCGGTTTGCAATGCACGCCGATCGTGGTGGACGGCGTCATGTATATCACCAGCGCTTGGAACCGCGTTTTCGCCATCAATGCCTCGACCGGCGAAGAGATCTGGCACTACTTCCATCCCAGGCCCGAGTCCTTTCCCGCCACCTACGGAACCTGGAATCGCGGCGTGGCTGTCGGGCACGGGCTGGTCTTCATGGGCACGATTGATAACTACCTTGTTGCTCTCGACTCCAAGACAGGCAGGGAAGTCTGGAAAGTCGAAATCGAGGACGCCGGCCAATGCGGCTGCGACATCACTGGCGCGCCGCTGGTTGTAAAAGACAAGGTCATCGTCGGAGTCACGGGCGGCGACTCGGCTCATCGCGGGTACCTCAACGCGTTCGATGCCAAGACGGGCCGCCACGCCTGGCGCTTCTGGACCATTCCCGGCCCCGGCGAGCCCGGCCACGAGACCTGGAAAGGCGACAGTTGGAAGTACGGCGGCGGTTCGACCTGGATGACAGGCTCTTACGATCCCGAGCTCAACCTGCTTTATTGGGGCGTCGGCAATCCGGCGGCCGACTTCTACGGCGACTCGCGCCGCGGCGACAATCTCTACACCGAGTCCACGATCGCCCTCGACCCCGATACGGGTGAGCTCAAGTGGCACTATCAGCAGGTGCCCTATGACGTATGGGATTTCGACTCCGCCTACGAACTCACGCTGCTCGATCTTGAATACGAGGGCCGCAAGCGAAAGCTGCTCGTCACGCCGCACAAGAGCGGCTACACCTGGGTTTTGGACCGCACGAACGGCGAGTTCATCAACGCCTGGCCGCTGGTCGAAAGCACCAACTGGATCAAAGGCATCGACAAGAAGGGCAACCTGATTGGACGCAATGAGCCCGAGGTGGACAAGACCAAACTACTGTGCCCTTCGATCGGCGGCGGGCGAAGTTGGAACCACGGCGCGTACTCTCCCAAAACCGGCTGGTTCTACTCGACCGGCATCGAGTGGTGCCAGGAAGTAACCGCCTATCGTGAAGCGCCGCGCCAGGGGATGGCGTTTTTCGGAGGATCTTTCAAACTGGCGCAACCTCTCCAAGGGAAGGCTCATGGGCACCTGGGCGCCTACGACCCAATTACAGGCAAGCGGCACTGGCTTTACAAGAGCAAATACCCGCTGCTGGCTTCCCAGCTTGCTACCGCGGGCGACCTGCTCTTTACCGGTGACGCGACCGGGAAATTTTTTGCCCTCGACACGGCGAACGGCAAGGAACTGTGGTCGTTTCGAACCGGTTCGGGTCACCGCGGCTCGCCGATTTCCTACTCGGTCAACGGCAGGCAATATATCGCAACGCCAAGCGGCTGGGGCTCCGCGCTAGCCGGATTGCTGCCCCAGCTCTGGCCCGAGACAGAAGACTTCCCGAGCGGTTCGACATTGTTCGTCTTCGCGCTAGCGGAGTCTGAGTGACGATGGCTTCTGACCGGTTGATTCCCCGCTCTCACTGGATGCACCTGTGTCTCGCGGCCGTGGCTTGCGCTTTGCCCGCCGCGCTCGGCGCGCAGTCCTCGACCCTCAATTTGCGCGATGCGGTCTTCATCGCGGCCGGCAGCGAGTTGTTTGCCAAGAACTGTGCCGTCGGTTATTGCCATGGTTCGGAAGGCCGCGCCGGCCGCGGGCCCCGTTTGCGTGACCGCACGTGGAATGCGGACAAGCTGTTCAGGGTCACTCACGATGGTATTCCAAACACGACCATGCTTCCCTGGAAAGACATTCTCCCGGAGAAGGACATCTGGTCGGTGGTTGCCTATGTCATCAGCATTGGAGCCGCTGAATCGGACGTGGCCCGCGACGTCCAGCTCAGTGGTTCGGGCGGAACGGACTTGTTGACGGACGAGGCTCGCCAGGGCCGCGAGCTGTTTTTCGATCTAATGAACACGAAGCGCTGCTCGGTTTGTCATCGCGTGGGATCGAAAGGAGCGCGGATTGGACCTGAGCTGGGGGCCGCGGTCCGGAAGAAATCGGCCGAGGAGATACGGCGCGATATTCTCGAGCCTCAAGCCGCGATCGCGGAAGGCTTCGAGCAGATTGTCATCGACACCAAGAAAGGCGAACGGATCGCCGGCTTGAAGAAGGAAGAAACCGAAGAGCTGGTTCGTCTCTACGACACCGCTTCCATTCCTGCTCCGCTTAGAACCATTTACAAGGACGAAATCAAGAGCCGCGGCATGCAAAGACGCTCCGCCATGCCGGCCGTGTACAGGTCCCTCTACACGGACGAAGAGCTGAACGCGATCATCGCTTATCTCAAATCAGGCCGGTTTTGACGATCGGTTCCGCCGCTGGGACGAATCCGCGCTATTTTCAAGAGCTGGTAAGGCGCGCCGCTAACTCCGCGACGACTGCTTCCGCCCTGGCCGCAATCTCCTGGGCATTTTGGTCCTGGATCGGATGAGGCACATAGACGGCGTCAAGGTCGGGGCGGCCTAAAGCGCTCGCCTGGGCCCGGGCAGCCGTCTGGAAAACGTCCGTCGCGACAGGAACGGTTGGAATGCCGAGACTTTCCAGTCGGATCGAGTCGTGCAAACTGCACGTTGTGCAGGACCCTCAATCGGCCAGCGCCTCGATCACCGCCTGCACCCGCGCCCGCCGCAGGCGGTCGATGACGCCGGCAGGAGCAGGTTTCGCGAAAGTGGGCTTCGCTTCGCGTATCACCTCGCGGACTCCGTAGTTCTGCTTCAGCAGACTCTCGAGGCGATCGAGGAACACGCTGCCGCCGGGTTTGCTGATGTCGAGCAGGCCGATGGTTTTGGCTTCGAGCGAGGCGAGCCGGGGCGCTGCGTGTCCTTGAGCAGGCTTCTGCTCATTGAGTGGGTTGACGAGAATGTTCGGCATGGCTGTAAACCTCTCCAGTCGTTCGGTCAAAACAAGATTCAAACAAGAACATAAAATTCCAGTCCGGCGGATCTGAAGATTGCTTCACCGGAATCGCTCCCTTCCCAGCACTCGATCGCGTCCAAGGAATCAATCGATCGCATACGTCACCATCTGGCTGCCGCGGGGACCAGCGGCCCAAGAGCCGATTACCGCCGAAAACTTGCCGGCCGGCCCGCCGGCGACCAAGATCTGGATCGCTTCCGGCCTGGCGAACTTGCGGTAGTTGGGTTCGCCGTCGATCGTGACCTCTTCGTAGCGCCCCCGCGCTTGCGTGCCTTCGCCCCCGTCGTCCGCGAACTCGCGCAACGGCACGCCGGTGTTGTCAAACAGGAACTCCCTCACATCCGCTTTGCTGAAGCCGTCCCGCTGCAGTGTCGCGGTGTGCTCGGGGCACAGCACAACCATGGCCTCGTGGACCAGGCAGATGCGGTAGGACCAAACCGTAACGAGTGTGCGGCTGATCGTCTTCAACACCCGTTTTCCGTCGCGGGCCGTGTGCTCGCTCACTCCGCGTGGCGGTTCAGCCGCAAATAGCGTCAGGGCGCTTTGGCCTGCATCATATCCGCGCCCGGCATGCAATGGCTCCCAGGGGCTGACCTCTTCGTTTTCAGCAATGCAATAGGAGAACTTGCCCGGGTTGCCAAGGGTTGACATGTCAATCTCGCCGGGGCGGGCACCGCCAAGGTTTGTAGCGATTAACTGAAAAGCTCGTCCCAGCGTGCTATTTGCCTTGGCGACGTTGCTGAAGACGTTGGAGCCGCTGGCAAACCCGAGATCGCCGCGAACCGGCCCGTTGATGATAATCAAGGGACAGGCGAAATGCGTCGTCGCTTGGATCCCATGCAGGTTGAATTTCTCATCGCAAGCGGCGCGCACCAGGGGAATCAGCACCCTCATCATGGCGGGCTCGCAACCTGCCATGACGGCGTTGGCGGCGATTTTCTCGACGGTCGCCAATCCGTAGTTGGGCGGGATTCGGCCGATGATTTCGCCAGGGGGGAGTTGCGTTGAGGCGAGCATCTCTTCCACTCGCCCGGCCGTCGGCGGCACGACCGGGAGCGGGTCGCCAAACCCTGCTTGCCGACAGTAGGCTTCCAGGTCGGCGTCATCGGGGAGTTCCACTCGGCCGGCTCTGGGCCCCTGCTTCGAATGGAGATCGAGGGCCGGGGCGGCTTCTAGATCGCTTTGGGGCTCACGGTGCCGCGACATGCAACCGGGCTTCGATTCCGGAGCCCCGTCGTGGGGATCGACGATCACCAGCGGAGCTTTGCCGCCTTGGCGGGCGAGTTCGGCGGCCAGTTCGTTTAGGCCGGTTTTCGAGAAGCCGGTAATGGTGCGCTGAATCTTCCCGGCCCGATCGAGCAGATAGATCGCCGGTACCGCAACGGGATCAAACAATTTGGAAGCGCTCAAATCACGATCCAGCAGGACGGGGTACCGCAGCGCTAGCCGCTCAGCGAACTCGCGAGTGGCCGGCTCGCCGTCTTGGGAGACGCCCACGACGATTCCCTCATCGCCGATCGCCTCCGCCAAGCGGTTCAGATAAGGCAACGTGAGCGCACAGGTCGGGCAGTCCGTCTCGAAGAATACAAGTAACGCCTGGCGCTTTCCGGCTTCGAGCGGGTATTGCCACGGTGTGCCGTCCAGCCGAGAAAGCGTGAAGGCCGGGGGCTGCTGGGCGGTGTGCGGCATGAGTCAAGCCGATCGAACGCTAGCCGGCATTTCTCATCGGCTGACGGGCCTCTCATGCACTTTGCCTCGCCACACGATGAGAAATGCGGGCTGGTCCAGATTATAGCTCTTGGCGCTCGAGGAACATACACCGCTTGCGTACTGAAAATCCGTAGTGGGTCAGTTTGGCTATGCAGAGGACACTCGAGAGGAATTCTTTCCGAGCAGGCCGTGACTCGGGAAGAATCCCAACAGGGCGCTCCGGTCATTGGTAAAGACTAGCCGACTAGGGCGGATTTAGCCGTCCGCCCACGTTGTCTCAGAGCCTGCTGGTGGACCGAACCACCTGTACGGTTTGCCGACAAACCGTCAAAGTGGATTACTTCCGGATCGCCGACGATCCGGGCTGTGGGCGGACAGAAGAGCGTTTCTGGGGATCTAGGCAAGCGGCAGTACTCGGGCGCGTGGCCGACCCGACCAGTCGAGCGATACGATGGCGCCTTTGGCGAGGTCTCTTTAGCAATCAACTCGCCAGGCGAATTTCGTGTCCCTGAGCCAGGCGGGCGGCGAAGGCGAGCGCCTCGCGAATGTCCTCCTCTTCCAGATAGGGGAAATCGAAGAGCAACTGCTCGATCGTCCGGCCGGCAGCAAGCGCTTCCACGATCATGCCAACTGTCACACGCATACCCCGAATACAAGGCGTACGGATCTCTCGCCGACGTCGATGCTGCGCGAAATTGAAGTCGAAGCAGCGCGCCATGGCGATCTATGAGAAAGCCCTGGGAACAGAGCACCCCAATGTGGCCACGTCTTTAGAGAACTACGCCGCCTTGCTACGCAAGATGAACCGCGAGGCCGACGCGGTACAGATGGAAGCTCGCGCCAAGGCCATCCGGGAGAAATCGGCGAACTAGGTGACCCCTAACCTGGAAGTATTTGAAAATCTCCAATCACTATGCACGTAGTGAGCAGAAACAGGGGTGGCACCAAAACGAATAAGGCGACCCGCCAGTATCCAAGACGAGCACCTGCCGGTGAGCGGCCCTTAACAACAACTGTCTTGGCAATGAAATCGTGAATCGCCTGTTTCCTCTTGGTCGAACCTACTTGAGCGACCTGAATCGCCAACCCAAAAACGTGAAAGTAGGAGAGGCAGGTCTTTACAAACGCACGGATCAGAGCCCGCAGAAAGCCGATTCTAGTGCCGTTTTTATCGGTTACGATCAGATGCCGCCATCGTTTGCCGACCGTCGCCTGCCAAGGAGAGGAATGACACAATGAGAAGTACAGTAGACCCTGAGCCAAGTTGAAAGCTATATTCACCGCCAGTATCTGCATCCACCCCATCGAATTCCACATCGCGACCATATCGACGCCCCCCGAAATGGCTAAAGGTCCCGCCAACGTCGGCCCCCAAAGCCCTGTTTGAGTTAAGGTTCGGGCTACAACGAGGGCGATGACAATTGGCAGAACGCACCCTAAGAGTGCATCCACCAGGAAGGCCAAGGCTCTTGGTCCTAATCCCACGTACTCGATGTCCGGCTTCGATGCTGCAGGCTGTTGGGCGGCACCACCACAGTCAGGGCAGGTCGTCTCGTGTGCCGGAAGTTCTGAACGCCCCAACCACAGGCTGTTGGGCGGCACCACCACAGTCAAGGTCGTCTCGTGTGCCTCCGCAATTTGTGCAATGCATTGGGCCTCGTCGCCAGGACTCCGTCTTGGCTCACCTGACACACAATAGAGTAGCCGATGCTCAGTGCCTGGGAGTGGAAGTCGTTCTCGTGCCACAGCTTGCGACGTGCGACTCGGAACTCAACCGCCCGGTAAGAGCTCGCTTCGTTCTGATCGGGTGTCAGTGAGCTATTCTTAATGTTCTGAGCATGACACGCGTCCGCTTTGCGCCCTCGCCCACTGGTTACCTTCATATAGGGGGCGCTCGAACATTCATCTTCAATTGGCTTCATGCTCGCCACCAGGGCGGTGTCGTAGTTCTCCGCATCGACGATACTGACGTCGAACGGAACACGCAGACCTCTCTCGATTCCATCTACGAAGGTCTCCAATGGCTCGAACTAGGCTGGGACGAGTTCTACCGTCAATCCGACCGCCTCGATCTCCATCGCCAGGCCGCCTGGGCTATTTTCGAAAAGGGGCTTGCATATCGCGACTTCACGCCCGCCTCTACGGCGCTTGAGAATCGGAGCGGAGGATGGCTTTTCAATCCGGGCATGCGCGAGCTCACCCGCGAGGAGAGCGATCGCCGGGCCGGCGCGGGCGAACCCTTCGTCCTGCGCTTCAGAGTGCCGCGCGACTCACGCCCCGAGGTTGTTGTATCGGATTTCGTCTACGGGACCGTGAGCAAGGCTACCGGCGACCTCGAGGATTTCGCGCTGCTGCGCTCGAGCGGCATGCCGACCTATCACATGGCCTCCTGCGCTGACGATGCCGATCTCCGCATCACGGACATCCTGCGTGGCCAAGAACATCTGGCGAACACGTTCAAGCACGTGCTGATCTTCGAAGCGCTTGGCGTCGAGGCGCCGATCATGGCTCACCTGCCGCTGTTGATGGCGCCTGACGGCGCAAAGCTGTCAAAACGCATCCACGGCCCGGTGGTTAGCGTGACAACATATCGCGACGCCGGTTTCCTGCCGCATGCGTTCGCAAATTTCCTTTCCCTGCTGGGGTGGTCGCCAAAGAATGACCGCGAGAAGATGTCGCGCAACGAGCTTGTCGAGCTATTCTCGCTCGACGGCATCAACCGCAGCAACGCAACCATCAACTTCACTGACGAGGAACCCTTCGATCCTAAGGCCGTGTGGCTGAATGCTGAGCATATCCGGGCGCTCGATGTCGATGACCTCGCGCAGCGATTGATGCCCTACGCCCAGCAAGCCGGGTTTACGAATGCCACGCCGGAAAAGCTTCGCGCCATAACTCCGCTTATCCGTGAGCGAATCCGTTTCTTGCGCGATGTGGGCACTGTCGCCGATTTCTTCTTCACGGAACCGCAGTCCTACGACCCAGCGGAATTAATCCCCAAAAAGGGAGATGCTGCCTTGGCTGCGCAGGCGCTCCGTAAGTCGAAGGAAGTTCTGTCAACTGTGCCCGCCTTCGATCACGCAACACTCGAGGCAGCGCTTCGCACCGCTGCTGCTGAACTCAGGCTGAAGGCGGGACAGATGTTCCAGCCCGTTCGCGTCGCGGTGTGCGGGCGCAAGAATGCGCCGCCGCTTTTCGAAACGCTCGAGGTGCTCGGGCGTGACACCGTGCTGACCCGTCTCGAGTTTGCTTTAGGAATTGTCTAATGAAGGACGCCGCTTTACCCCGTTCGAATTTCGTCCGTGATTTGATTCTCTCCGACACTGCGAGCGGGAAACATGGCGGACGTGTGCACACCCGCTTTCCGCCAGAACCCAATGGCTACTTACACGTCGGCCACGCCAAGAGCATCATGCTCAACTTCGGCCTCGCGGAGGAGTTCGGCGGCAAGTTCAATTTGCGCTTCGACGACACCAATCCCGCTAAGGAAGAGTCCAAGTACGTAGAGTCGATCATCGAAGATGTGAGATGGTTGGCCGGCGATTTCGGCGGCCGGCCCTTCTATGCATCCGACTACTTCCAGCAATTGTACGATTGGGCCGCCGGCCTCATCAAAAAAGGCAAGGCCTATGTTTGCGACTTGAGCAGCGGCCAGGTGCGAGAGACGCGCGGCACACTGACCGAAGCAGGAAAGAACAGTCCTTATCGGGAGAGAAGCGCCGGGGAGAATCTGGACCTCTTCGCGCGCATGAAAGACGGCGAGTTTCCTGACGGCTCGCGCACCCTGCGCGCCAAAATCGACATGGCCTCGCCGAATCTCAACATGCGGGATCCCGTAATGTACCGAATCCTGCACGCCGGGCATCATCGCACGGGCAATCGTTGGTGCATTTATCCCATGTACGACTGGACGCACGGTCAATGCGACTCCATCGAGGGCATCACCCACTCGATATGCACGCTCGAGTTTGAAGATCATCGTCCACTCTATGACTGGTTCCTCGATCAGCTCGGCGTCTTCCATCCACAGCAGATTGAGTTCGACCGGTTGAACTTGACGTACACCGTAATGAGCAAGCGCAAGCTGCTGCAACTCGTGCAACAGGGCGTGGTGGAAGGCTGGGATGATCCCCGCATGCCGACCATTAGCGGGATGCGCCGGCGCGGCTACTCGCCGCGAGGTTTGCGCAATTTCGCGCGCAATCTCGGCGTGTCGAAGACGAACGGCTTCACGGAATTTGAGAAGTTTGAATATTACATCCGGCAGGATCTGAATCGGACGGCTCCGCGCGTGATGACGGTCTTGCGCCCCCTCAAGCTGGTGCTGACGAACTATCCCGAAGACCAAGTGGAGTTCATGGAAGCCATCAACAACCCCGAGAACGCGGATGCAGGCACGCGATCAGTACCCTTTGGCCGCGAACTCTGGATCGACCGGGAGGACTTCCGCGAGGCGCCTCCAAAACGCTACCACCGGCTTTATCTGGGGAATGAAGTCCGCCTGCGGTATGGCTACATCATCAAATGTCACCATGCTGTGAAAGACCCCGTTACGGGCGAGATCACGGAGATTCACTGCACATACGATCCACAGACGCGCAGCGGCCCGCAAACGCGGAAAGTGAAGTCAACCATTCACTGGGTTTCGGCAGCGGAGGCGATTCCAGTAGAGGTTCGGCTCTATGACAAGCTGTTCACCGTCGAAAATCCAAATGAGTCGCCCGAAGGTCAAGATTTCACGATGTACTTAAACCCGAAATCGCTCGAAGTGGTCCACGGCAAAGCCGAGCCGTCGCTGGCGAGTGCCCGGCCTGGCGACCGCTATCAGTTCGAGCGTCTTGGGTATTTCTGCGCAGATAAGTCATCGAAGGCCGAGCGGCTCGTCTTCAATCGTACTGCCGAACTGCGGGACACCTGGGCGAGGCTTCAGAAGCGATTGTAAGGAGCCTCGGCGCCGGCAGACCGGGATCCGGCAGCCCCCCCGCGGTCGGCTGAAGGGAGTAGAATGATCCTGGAATGCACATTCGAGAGTACAAGCCGGACCAGTCCTTTCGAGGCTCCATTGACACGATGGACGAGATCGAGGATTTCAAAACGTACGTGGCACCTAAATTATGCACTGCGGCGTGGACCTGAGGAGGGCTGAGCCGCAAGAGACCATTTGGGACCCCCGAAAACATGGGGTAAAAAGGTAGGCTGGCAAAGATCCCAGCTTCGCCAGCCAACCCCAAGGAGGTCACCCACATGGTTACCAGACGAAAACAGCATAGCTCCCAAAGGCCCGTCCAACAAGGCCCAGCCGTGACGGCCTCGCGGCCCAATAAAATCGGGGCTTCGACGCCTTACCACTTCCGCGGCAGGAAGCCGACTCCCTACGGCGGCTTGCTGCCGGTGGTCGGGAGGGCGCTGATCTGAGAGGCTGGCTATGCGCTATGCATAAAATTTTATGCACTAGCCGTAACGCACTGGAAACACGTCACTTCCGAGCGAGGTTTTGACGACGCGGATTCTGGGCGGGAAAGGAACCCGGGGACGGAGAAGCCAAAAGGCCAGTTGCCGAGCTACCACCTCACGACGACCGCCAACCCGCTACGAACGCAGCCACACTCGCAAAGTGAATCTGTGCATAATTCAGGTGGCAGAGTACTTTTCGTGGAAAGTGCCGCGGCACGGCGATGCAGTCTTTACCGACTTGGATGACGCAGAAGGGTTTTTGTTTAAGATGTATGCAGAAACGACTCCAGATCTTCTTCCAGCCGAGCGCCGGTCACGATGGCTCCGTGCGACCGGCCGTCAAGGAGTGATCGATTCGGATTCGTAGCGAGAAACTCCCCGGATCGCCGGCCATCCGGAAGCGATCCGGTATTGGCCTTCCAAACTGACCCACTACCTGAAAATCGGCGGCCTTATCGCGCCACGGGGCCGGGCGGCAGATGCTCCCTAAGTCCTCCTTCCCATAAATACGATGACGTATTGTGGGGTGGCTTCTTTGGTTTTGCCTCGGCTAGACTGGTCTTAACACGGAGACCAGTCGATGCCAAGAAAAAGCCCCTTCTCCATCAAGCTTACATCCGAAGAGCAACGAGTGCTGCAAGCGAGGGCCCGAAAGTATACCTCATCGTATCGAGACGTGATCCGGGCCAAGATCGTCTTGCTTGCCGCCCAAGACCTCTCCAATGACCAGATCGCTCGGCGCCTCGACACCCCCCGTCAGATCGTCAGCAAATGGCGCAAACGCTTCTTCCTCGACCGCCTGGCTGGTCTCGAAGAGCAGCCCCGCGGCGGTCGTCCGCCGACGTTTTCCCCCTCAGCTCGTCGTCGCCGTCAAAGCCCTCGCTTGTGAATTGCCCGCCCAGTCCGGCTTGCCGCTCTCCCGTTTCTCCGTCTCCGAGATTCGCCATGAGGTCCTGCGTCGAGGTCTGGTCGCCGACATCAGCGGCGCCACCCTCTGGCGCTGGCTCGACTCGGATGCGCTGCGCCCCTGGTACCACCGCAGCTGGATCTTCCCCCGCGACCCCGACTTCGCCGAAAAGGCCGCCCGCATCCTGGATCTGTACGAAGGCCGTTGGCAGGGCAGTCCGTTGGGGGCAGACGATTTTGTTCTCTCCGCCGACGAAAAAACCAGCATCCAAGCGCGTCAGCGTAAGCATCGCGGCAAGCCGCCTGCCCCCGGCCGCTCGGCTCGCGTCGAGAATGAATACAAGCGCCTCGGTGCTTGGGCTTACCTGGCGGCTTGGGATGTTCATCGCGCCAAGCTGTTTGGCCGCTGCGAAACGAAAAACACCAGCGCCGGGGTCGATCGTCTGGTGGCGGAAGTGATGAGTCAGCCGCCCTACTGTTCGGCCCGGCGGATTTTCTGGATCATGGACAACTGCTCGACTCATCGCGGCGACAAGGCCGCCGAGCGCTTGCGCACGCGCTGGCCCTCGGCGGTGCTGGTCCACACGCCGGTGCACGCGAGTTGGTTGAATCAGATCGAGATCTACTTCTCGATCCTGCAACGCAAGGCCCTCACCCCGAATGACTTCTCTTCGCTTGACGAACTCGAGGAGCGCCTCCTAGGTTTTCAGCAACACTACGAGCAAATCGCGACCCCTTTCCGGTGGACCTTCACGCGCCACGATCTCAAGCGCTGGCTGGCCAAGCTCGATAACTCTAGCCTCACTCCTGCCGCTTAGGTTGATACCCTACAAACATACGTCACCGTAATTCTGAGGCAGAGGACTAAGATACCGCGTCATCAGCCGGCGCAGATGCAGCATGGTGTTCCTGCCCTCGCGGATTGCGTGGGTGCGATTGGGGTAGGCCATCATGGCGAACGGCTTGTCGTGCCGGATAAGCTCGTTGATGAGCGCCGCGGTCCCCTGGTAGTGGCAGTTGTCGTCTCCGGTGCCGTGAATCAGCAGCAGGTTTCCCTCGAGCTGCCGTGCGAAATTGATCGGCGAGCCTTGCCTGAACCCTTCGACGTTGTCACTCGGCAAACCCATGTAGCGCTCCTGGTAGATCGTGTCGTAGTAGCGCTGGTTGGCGACGGGTGCGACGGCGATGGCGGTTTTATACAGATCGGGGTATTTGAAGATAGCGTTCAGGCTCATCGATCCGCCGCCGCTCCAGCCCCACACGCCGATGCGATGGGGGTCGATATAGGGCCTGTTTTTGAGAACCGCACTGAGGGCCGCTGCCTGGTCTTTGGGGGCCAGGATTCCGATATTGCGATAGATGAACTTGCGCCAGCCACGGCCCCGAGGCGCGGGCGTCCCGCGATTATCGAAGCTCATGATGAGGTAGCCTTGCTGCGCCAGCATGAGGTGCCAGGGATGGTGCCGCCTGCCCCAGCGGTCCAGCACCGTCCTTCCCGCGGGCTCGCCGTAGACGAAAACCAGCAAAGGGTACTTCTTGCCGGCATCGAAATCAGGCGGCTGGATACACCAGGCGTCCAGAAAAACGCCGTCCTCAATCTCGATGCGGAAGAATTCCGTTGACGGCATCTTCAGGGCTTGAAGCTTTTCGCGAAGTTCTTCGTTTCCCTCAAGCACACGGATCTGCTTGTGCGCCGGCAGGCTGACCAGCTCCGCCGCTGGCGGCGATTCGAATGTGGACCAGCGGTGGATGGCCCAGCGGGCGTCGGGTGATATTTGATACTCGTGTATTCCGCCTTGAGAGCCGGGGGTAATTCGCTCGAGGCGGGAACCGTCCAGCCGGGCACGGTAGAGGTACTGCTGCGTGGGGTTCTCAGGAGCAGCCAGAAAATAAAGCCAGGCATTTCCTGCATCCGCCTTCTCGTCGGCCTTGGCATCGGCCCGTTCGGCCGGCGGGACATGGAGCAGCCGCATGACATCGAAATCACCCGGGGTCAGCAGCTTCGGATCTCCACCGGAACGGGGGACGGAATAAACGTGCCGCCACTGATCCCGCTCGCTGATCCAGGTGAAGCGTTCTCCATCCGCGAGCCACTTTAACTCGTCATGGACATCGAGCCAGGCTTCGTCCTTTTCGGTGAGGATGATTCGCACCTTGCCGCTTTGTGGATCGGCCAGCATGACGCGATTCTGATTCTGGAGGCGGTTCAGTTGCTGAAGAATGATCTCGCTGGGTCCTGATTGGGGTTCGGGGACCCAGTCCATCCTGGCAATGTAGTGGTTGCGAGGATCGCCGGGAACATCAAGCCACTGCGTCTCGCGGCTCTGAATATTCAAGACTCCGATGCGCGAAGCTGGGTTCTTCTCCCCCGCCTTGGGATACTTGATGCGTCTGGCTCGCGGGTAGAGCGAGTCTGTGTTGTTAAGCAGCGTAATCTCGCGAACCCCGGAGGTGTCGAGCTGCCAGTAGGCGATCGATTTTCCATCGGGGCTCCAGTGGAATCCGTCCCGCAGGCCCAGCTCTTCTTCATACACCCAGTCGAAGGTGCCGTTGATGATGTCCGGAGAATCTGTTTTCGTCAGAGCGATGATGCTTTCGCCGTGGAGGTCTTCCAGGTAGATGTTCTTCTCGCGGACATAGGCGACCTGGCGGCCGCTGGGCGAGAACTTCGCGAACATCAGCGTCGAGGGCTGGGCGTCCCCGCCGAGCTGGCGCAACTCGTGGCTGGCGCGGTCGAGCACCCAATAGTCGCCGCGTGTCTTTTGACGCCAGACGCGCTGGGAGTTGGTGTAGATGAGAACACGCCCGGTGTCCTTCGAAAAGCGATAGCCGTCAATCGAGAGTGGCGCGGCATCGGGTGCCGGGACTAGGTGCAAGGCGGACACGAGAACCTCGCGGCCACCGTTCTCCGGATCGTAACGAACGATGTCCTGGGCGTCCTCTGGATCTTTCGAATCCTCGAGCGTCGTGTACCCCGAGCCGTCCGGCATCCAGCGCGCCGTAAATTTCTCAGGCTCAAATTCCTTTTCTCCGTAGATGCGATCCAGGGTCAGAAGGGCCGCGTCTTGCACGGCCGCGGGCGACCAGCAGATGCCGGTCAGTATCCCGAACAAGACGGCGAGTTGCCCGAGGGACCGCCGCATCAACCACGTTGGAGGCTGATAATTCGCGAAAATTCGGACGGTCCGGGCCTTCGGCGGAGCCATTAGTCTTGTGGCCGAATATCGAATTGCCATGGTCAAACGAGTGGTCAATAAGCGATGGATTTGCAACACGGCGCCGCCGACTTCCACGAACGGAAAGATACGAAGACTCTAGCTTAGCTAACTCTCAGGGGACAGCAGGAAACTGAATGTTCGCTCGCGAACCGGACAAGATCGGCTCGCTGAGCGAAGCGCCGGCCCGCATGAAAAACCCGCCGCTGGCCGGTTTGGGCCACGGGTTTTGCCGGCTCGAAGCGGGAGGCTGCCGGCAAGCCGATTTCGCTTTTCCCGGACGTCGCTCGAACATGCTCACTTATCAGCAAATTAAGTCTGCGCCGCCTTTGCGGCTCTTACTGAGTCTCGCAAAATAGAGTGACCGCACCAGTGACCGGGCGGTGGAATAGAGGCATGTCCCGCTCACCTGCTCCCCGGTGAGATTTCGTCGCAGAACGGTCTTCTTTTTTGACTCATGTTATCACTCTATTTTGCGAGATTCAGTAGAACAAGTCTTTTCGTGTTTGTTCCGGTTTTGAAAAAAACGCGGCCGGAACAACTATTTCGCACCGTCCTGGGATACGATCCCGTTATCGAGAAGTTCACACTCACTTGTTCATTTTGGAGGAAAAATGCTAAAACAATTCGTCGTAATGATCACGATTCTCACCAAACTCGCAGTGGTGTCACTTGGCGCCAACGCAGTGGTCCCGACAGAACTTGGTCCAGAGCCCGGCTGCTTCCCCGGCGACCCTTGCGACTCCTAGTATTCGAATAAGAGCGCGCTTCTAAAGGCGCGCTTCTTAATGATAGAAGCGCCGGAGGCTCTCGAGTGGCAGGTCTCCGGCGAGGCTGGATTGTCACGCGGCAGCAAGGCGATCCGAGTCTTGCTAGTCAGAACGGCTAGAATTCGCCTCACTGACGGCGGGGCGTAGCCCCGCCTTTCGGCGGCGGCTATGCCCCAACGTAGTGTGGGGATCAAGCACCCGCCGGTGACCCCGGCGACCGGTCGCCATACAGCGGGCGCTCCCCGGCTGGACGCGTTTTCCATCTTCGGTGGATCCAAAGCCATTGTTCGGGGTGCTCGCGGATCACCTGCTCGAGCATACCCTGGCAACGTTGCGTGTTCGAGAGAAGATCCCGCTCCGCATCTCCAGTGGAGACCATTTCGAGCACCGGGTAAAACTTCAGCACATAGCGCTGCTCGGCTGGGTTCCACAGCGCAAAGCCCGGAATGACCGGCGCCCCAGTGCGCATGGCAATCTTAGCGAGTCCGTCGGTCACGCTGGCTGGAATACCGAAGAAGTCGACGAACAGAGCGTCATCACCGCTGACATTCTGATCGATGAGGATACCGACGGCCTCGTTGTCGCGCAGCGCTTGGAGCAGCGATCGCCCGAAGTCCTGCTTGCGGATGGTGCGGTTTCCGCACAGCGTCCGGTAGCGGTCCACCAGACGGTCTAGAAACGGATTGTCGAGGGTTCTCACCATCACGTGCATGGGATGACCGAACAGCGCGTGGGAGACCGCGCTGAGCTCCCAGTTGCCCAGGTGGGCCGTCATGAAAAGTACGCCCCTGCCCCCCCGCAGAGCCTGCTCGAAGTGCTCGAAGCCGTCGTAGTCGATCCATTCTCGAACATTCGTGGCATTGAGGCGGGGCATTCTCGCCAGCGAAAGCAAGACTCGTCCCAGGCTGTCATAGACTCCCCGGATAATCTCGCCGCGCCGCCGGTCGCTGACATCGGGCAGCGCCATCTCAAGATTCCGATGGGCTACGCGGCGCCAGTGAGGCGTCAAATAGTAGGTCAGTCGCAGAACCGCCGCGGACAGCCGCCGTGCCGTCGACAGCGGCAGCCATTCGACCGCCTTGAGAAGCGGCCAGGCCAGCGCGTACTCGCCGGCGTTTCGGAACCGTCCGTGCTTCGCCATCGAAACACCGGCGCGAGTGAGGAATAGGCCCCGCAGCGCGGCTCCTGAACTGTCGCCGGTCTTTACAGGTTAGCGCCGACCGCGCATGGCGGGCACGAGAGAGGGGTTGAGACTGCGTCTGGACGTGGTCGGGATTTGCCGGTGCTCATACTGTCCCGGGGCGTCAGCCCAAGGGAGGATGTCCGATAGTTCGTAGAAAGTAGCGACTCTCCAGTCCGAGCCGTTAGGCTCGGAGTGATGTTTTATTTTTTTAAAAAGGAGAGTCGCTATGAAGAAACGATACCAGATCGACCGCGAACAAGCCGTTCGCCAATTCCACAAGCAAGCCGAAGAATCCGGGCAAGAACTGCAACTGCACTTGCCGCTCAAAGAAGTCGCCGCCGCCCTGCAGCAAAGTGTCGGTGAGTTGATGCGCCAGGCAGGGCTGGATCTGATGCAGCTCATCATGGACAACGAAGTGCGCCAGCTCGCTGGCGAGCACTACCAGCGGCGCCAAGCCGAGCAGCCCTACCGCTGGGGCCGCGAGAAAGGCTTCCTCGTCGTGGATGGACAGAAGGTCCCCATTCAGCGTCCGCGGCTGCGCAGCGACGACGGTCACGAACAACCCTTGGGCAGCTATGAATTGTTCCGCCGCTGCGAGCCGCTCGACGACGCCGTTTGGGACAAGCTCATGCTGGGGCTCTCGACGCGGAATTACTCCCAAGCCGTGCGGGAGTTTGCCGCCGCCTATGGCATCGAAAAGTCAGCGGTGAGTGAGCGTTTCGTGCGCACTAGCCGCGAGAAATTGCAGGCACTTTTAGAACGCCCTCTCGACAAACTCAAACTCTGCGCCATCTACATCGACGGCATTGAGTTCAAGGGCCAGCACCTGGTCGCGGCGCTGGGAGTCGCTATAGACGGGTCGAAAACGGTTTTGGGGCTGCGGCAGGGAGCGAGCGAGAACACCACGGTGGTCGGCGAATTACTGCAGGATTTGGCCGGGCGCGGCGTCGATTTCTCGGCGCCGATGCTCTATGTGCTCGACGGCGCGAAGGCGCTCACCAAGGCGGTCCGCAAGCAGGCGGGCAAGACGGCGCTGATCCAGCGCTGTCAAATGCACAAGCGCCGCAATGTGAGCGGTCATTTGCCGCAGCAATACCGCGAATCGGTGGACCGCAAGATGGCGAACGCTTATGCCATGTCGAGCTATGAGGATGCCAACACGGCCTTGGAGAAGCTGCATCGCGAGTTGCTGGAGTTGAACCCGTCGGCGGCGCGGTCGCTCGAAGAAGGGAGGGAGCAAACGCTGACGGTGCACCGCCTCGGACTCGACGATTTGTTGCGCTGTACGCTGGCGACGACGAACCCGATCGAGTCGGCCTTCTCGGTGGTGGACCGCGTCTGCGGCCGGGTGAAGCGCTGGCGGGGAGGCGATCAACGCGAGCGCTGGGTGGGAGCGGGTCTGTGGCTGGCGGAGAAAAGCTTCCGGCGCGTCAAGGGCTACCGCCACTTGCCAAAATTACTCGACCAGCTCGGCAGACTGTCGCCGCCGCCACCGGCCCAGGCCCAAGCGGCGTAAACTACAAGTTCTGGAGAGCCGCGCGTTTCAACGGAATTCTGGACATGCTCGTTCGCGCCGGGTAGTTCTTCGACGAACCCGATGTACCCCTTGGGAACGCGCCGGAAAACAGCCGTCAATTCAAGTTCCATCAGTGGGCCTCCAAACCTATAGTACCTTGGTTGACGAGCCTGCCTAACCAAGGCATGCACCCGGCCGCCCAAGAACCGGAGGGGAGATGAGGGCGCCAAGCCACACGACTCCCCAACTTCCCCAACCGCGTTCGGCTAGAACTGATAGGAAACGCCCGTGGCGAACTGGTTGCGCGCCTTCAAATCCACTCCCGGCATGATGTGGCCGGCTGCCTGAGCAACACCGAAATCGACGTTGAGATTCAGCCGCTCCGGCGCCGGGATGATGCGGACAAAATAGGTCAGCGCCGTCGGCACGGTCGCTCCCGGCAGCTCTTCGAGAAAATGAGGTTGCTGGGCAAACTCCGAACCAGCGATCAAGGTGCTGCCCGCCGGTCCCTTGAACACAAAGGCGGCGGCGCCGAAGAGCCTTCCTTGCCAGGCGGTGGCGTTGCCTGCAATACCCATGACGGCCGCGTTCGTGGCCTTGAGGCCGAAATTCACCAGGAAGGGCAACCCTTGGACCTGGGTGACGGTCTTGGTGGCGACCACGTAGAGATCCCCGTTCGAGGTGTCCTGGCCTTGGATGACCCCGCCCACGTGGCGCACCTGAGTGCGGGCGACAAACCCAGAAGAAATAGCGGGCATATATTTTTTCTTGCCGGCGTTTTCCCCCAGCAGATTCACCTTCCCGTGAACCGTGTTAAACCCGCCCTCAAACAAAGGACTAAGACCCGGCGTGCTGCCGCTCAGGTTCGAGGAACGCGTGTAGCCGAACTCCGCTCTTTTGAGAAAACCAACGGTCACCGAGGATTGAATGAGACCTCCGATGACACTGCCGGCATCCAGATAGTGGAAGCTTGCCTGGGGCCTTCCCATGCCCCAGGCGGGCGAAGCGCTGGTGTAGGCGAAAGGAGTGATAAAGGCTCCCGTCTGCCCTTCCCAGTTCAATCCCTGCGCCCGCGCGCCGGGAACCAAAGCAGCAAACAACATCAATCCCGCCGCCGCTGCAGCCGCAACGGGCAGGGAGCGCGCGCTAGTCTGATGAAACCCGCGGAACACCCGCTGCAAAAACCAATGGCGATACACAAGAATCCTCCCAATCGGTAGACCCGACGTACTTGGGTCCCTTCTAGGCGGGTCCCAAGCATTGGATTGTTTATCGGCCAAGTTTTTGGCAGTTCGATGGAAAAAATGCTTTGCCGGCGAGGATCAGCGGCAAGCTTACCCGACAATACGAAACGGATCGGAGTCGGCATCGATCGGCGCGGGGGCGTCGGGGTCGACATCGATCGGGCCGGGGGGCGGCAATTCGGGTTTGGAGGCGGTGAGCAGCAATGCACCCACCTGCTGGAACTGCTCGCGGTGCTCGCGCGACCTCCAATGCACATCGGACAAAAAGTCGTCCGGAATCGGCGTGTCGTCGGGAATCTGTCGCGTTTCCACGTCTAGGAACCCGCAGTGAGGGAAATCCTCATGCTGCGTGCGAGGTGGCGGGAGCTGGAAACGGAGCCACGGACACGGTTAAACGGGCACGAAGGCGGAAACCCCGGATACAGCCAAGCCAGCGTCCTGACGGGCCACCGCGCCAGTTCCCGACCCTACCGCGATATCCCGACAGCTATCCGCAGACACGCCCTATGTAGTTGGTTGCGGGGGCTTAGTCCTGCTCGCGGTCGCGGAACTCTTCGTGCCAGCTCTGGACGACGCGGATGACAAGTGGATTCGTCTCCGACTGGCGCCCCGACCCCAAAACGCTGTCCATTAGCCGCGAAACCGTACAGGGAGAACCGGGTGGCGCAAGAATTTTCTGCCAGTTGCAGCAACAATTTCATTGCTAAGGTAAATAGTGATCGGCCCCCCGGCTAGAGGGAGTCGGCTGATCTATCTTGACCGTCTCGATCAATCCGCCCTTTGGTCATCACAATGCGTTGGTTCGAAACAGCAGCGTCGTCGCGGCAAGCTGTCGGCGGGCTCGCCGGCCGCCATAACTCCGCGAGGGAAGGCACGGAATGGCGGCGGCTCGCGGACAAGCCGCTTCAACCCTTCGTGATTGTTCCGGTGGCCGCCCTGTTAAGCGCGGTCGCTTACGCCGCGGAACTCCCATCTACGGCAGCTTCGGAGCCGGCCCCAAGAACTGCCGTCGTGGAGGGGGCGACACCGCCGCAAAGCGCCGCGGCCTCGGGGTCGGAGTCGGCCCCGGCTGAGAACTCCGCTTCCAGCGCGGAAACCCGTTCGCCGCCCCAAACCACTGGAGGTGAGCGAACCACGCTCAACCTGCTCGGCGAGGTGGATTCCTCTTCGGGGGAGAGCCGGCGCAATGAGAACGTCGAGATCACTCTCATCGACAACAACGTTCTCAAAGAACTCAACATCCGCATGGGGACGACGGCGACGATCGTCCAGGATTTTGACGCCGACAAAGGCTATTTCGGAAGAGAGTTTGGCGGACAGCCTTCGCGGCAGGTCCATCTGGCGCCCTCGGGGGCCTCGCGGCTTCATGGAAGCCTCTACGAGTCCCACAACAACAGCCTTTTCTCGGCGCGGTCGTTCTTTCAGGTCGGCGACGTCAAACCGGCTCGAGTGAACGACTATGGCTTCCAGCTGGGCTCTCCCTTGTGGCGGGGAGCAAACTTTTCCGTCGACGGCAGCCAGCAACGGAACCGCGGCAGCGTAAACGGCAACGTGCTCGTTCCGCGTCCCGACGAGCGAACGCCGCTTGCCACCGACCCGGAAACGCGAGCGTTCGTCTCCAGAATCCTGGAGTCCTACCCCGACATCCCGCCGAATCGAACCGATATCAACCCGCGGGCGCTGAACACCAATGCGCCGCAGGAAATCGACAACGACACGATCAGCACGCGGCTGGATCAGACTCTTAGCGGCTCTGACAGCTTGCTGACCAGCTACCGGTTCAAGACCCAAAAGGTGGAAGGCTTTCAGCTCGTCAAGGGACAGAATCCCGACACCACGACGCGTTCCCACGACGGCCGCATCACGTGGAGCCGGATCTGGTCGGCGTCCACGATATCCGATTTCTCAGCCGGTTTCGATCGAGTCACCTCGCTGATCGTGCGGGACGAGACCGCATTCGGCCCCTCGATAAGGATCGGCAGAGAGCTGCAAAGCCTTGGGGGCACGTCGAGCGTTCCTTTTGACCGTGCGCAGAACCGTTTTCGCTACGCCGGGCTTGTCCGCCACACCCGGGGCCGCCATTTTTGGACCGCGGGTTTCGAAGTGCTTCGAGAGCAGCTCAACGGAGTCGAGAGTTCCGGACACGTTGGAAGTTTTAGGTTCGGCACCGACTTCCTGGACGAGAACAACGAGCCGCGCGACGCCATCACCAACCTGCGGCTCGGCACTCCCAGCGGTTTCTTCAAAGGCATTGGGAACACCCATCGCGGCTTTCGAAGCTGGCGCATGCAGTATTTCCTTGGAGACCAATGGAAACCGAACTCGAGCCTGACGCTGAGCTTCGGCTTGCGGTACCAGCTCGCGACGCGCCCATCGGAAGTGAACCGCTTGTCGGAGATCCCCTATCACTGCGACTACAACAACTTCGCGCCTAGCTTCAGTTTCGCTTACCGTCCGGAGCAGGGTTGGGGCGTCCTGCGAGGCGCCTACGGCGTCCACTATGGCGAGATCTTCGTTGCAACGTACACGCAGGAGCGCTTCAATCCGCCGCACAACCTGAACATTAGCGTCAACGCCCCGGATCTGACGAACCCCTTGGCGGGCGTGGCTCTGACCGCACTGGATCCGAACGCCAGAAGCAACATCTTCGACCTGGCTCCGGACTTGGTCGCGCCCTATTCCCATCAGTACAACTTCAGCTGGGAGCTTGCGCCGGCCCGGGACTGGACCGTGCGCCTCGGCTACCTGGGAAGCCGCACGCATCGCTTGTTTAGTGTGTGGACCCTGAATCGGGCGCGTGATGTCCCGGGGATTCCTTTCAAGACGAGGACAATCAACCAGCGCAGGCCCAACCAGCGGTACTTCGATGTCGACCGGATTCTCAACGGCTCGCGGGCTTACTATGACGCCGCGAAAGCCAGCCTGATTGCGCGCCGCTGGCACGGCCTCTCGATGGAGCTGTCGTATTGGTTCAGCAAGGCCATTGATCTGGGCGCGAATTATGCCAGCAACGGCGGGTTTCGCGACGGGTTTCAAGGGCTCAGCCAAACCGAGTTTGATGTCCACGGGGATGTCAAGGGCCTCAGTGCTTTCGATCAACCGCACGCCGCCATGTGGAGATTCACCTATCAAACTCCGCGGCTCGGCCGGTCGAAAGGCTGGTTGCGAAAGACGTTGGGCCAGTGGGAGCTGTTTTCCGTCTTTCTGCTGAAAGCCGGAACTCCCTTCGCCGTTCGCTCGGGTTCGGATGGCCCTGGGTTCGGCAACGTCGACGGCGCTTTCGGCGACCGTCCTCACGTCGTCGATCCCTCCGTTTTGGGAAACAGCGCCGACCACCCGGACACGGCGCCCTTGCAGTTGCCGAAGACGGCGTTCGCCTTCATCCGGCCCGGCGAGCCGGCTGGCAACCTGGGACGCAACACATTTCGGAAGGACGGCATCCGCAATGTCAATTTCGCTGTGTCGCGCGATTGGAAGATCGCCGGCGAAAAGACCCTGACGTTTCGAGCCGAGTCGATCAACTTCTTCAACACGGCCCAGTTCGCGCAGCCCGGAGCGGCGCTGACCGGACACAACTTCGGCGAGATCACCAACACCGTCAACGTCGGCCGGACGTTCCGGTTCTTGCTGAGGTTGTCGTTCTAGGCGGGACGGCCCGAAGTGGCGAGGATCTTATCGGTCTGTCCGATGATGCCCAGCCTGAGGAAATCGTACTGCTAACCGCGGGACCACGTCGGTCGTGGTGAGCTCACCTTGCCACAGAACGGGTTAGCGGGGCTGCGAAAAGGTTCCATTAGGCTACACTCCCCCTATTGAGGAGGACCTATCGCCCTGGCCGAGCTCTTCGGTGATCTTGTAGTGGCTGATGGTTTGGCCGATCAAGATGGGGCCATTGTAGCGCCGCTGGGATTCCTGGTGATGACAAGCCTTCCCGCCAGCTAACCAATCCTAGCACCGCCAAGCCCCTGAGTCGAGTCGGTTTATCGGCTTGTTCGGCGACGGCTGGAAAGGCTCTGACGGGTGATTGCTGGAGGGGGAATTATTTATCGACAGCTATCCGACGGCGACGGCCTTTCGTCGAACATTCTAGCGCGGGCAGGCGCGACACCGTCAATATGATGAAGGATCCACCGCGCGACGGCCTGCCGTTCATCAATACGGTCTCGACATTTCGGGTGACGCCGTCAGAGAGCGCCCAATTCCCGCGCGCGGGGGCGTGCTCCCCGCCGTTGGGAGACGCCCTTTTCCTGCAGCTATGGCGACGGCAACCCGGTGTCGATTCCGTATCAATGCAGATGCCCGTGATGCCAGTGGGACGATCTTCAGGCTGTTGAGCGCACCGTAATCTCTGCCGGGATCTATGCGGTAGATCCGCTTGTGCTGCAGCCCCCTGATGCGCGGGCAGAAGCGCCTCCCAAGCATGGCGAAGGCGGCGAAGTTGATCTCGGTGTAACCGTGGGTGTCGGTGTAATGCTCCTCTAGTTCGAGGGGGCGAGACGACGGTGGAGCGTCCAAATGCTCGCTGGGCGGCGCGGAGGTATACTGACGTGGACTGTGGTTTCGGCGACTCACCTAACCCGGACGAGCCGGAACCCAAAAGGATTCGTTCATTCTAAGGTACTAAACTAGATTGAAAAAGGAGCAGTGATCATGATCCAGATTGGACACCTATCGATTCGTCATGTGATTATTATCTTCCTGGCGTCGTTCTCGTTCGCGGCGACGCTTCCCGCGGCCGATATTCCGCCAACCGGGAAGCCCATTTGGCTATTCGATGGCAAGAGCCTGGAGCACTTCGACACGCTTGTCCATGGCAGGGGTCTCAACAATGACCCGGATGGGGTCTTTCGGGTGCATGACGGCATGGTTCACGTCTCGGGAACCCCATATGGGTATTTCATCACCAAAAAGGACTACGGCGATTACTATTTGCGGGCAGAGTTCAAGTGGGGCGAAGCGACGCACCCGTTCAGGAAGGGCCTAGCGCGTGACAGCGGCATTCTCTATCACGCGACGGGTGAGGATAAGAGCGCAGGGCCCCCCCGCTCCATTTGGCCAAAATCGATCGAATTTCAGATCATGGAGGGCAGCACGGGTGACGTCATCCTCCTCGGAGAGTCTGAGCTGACGGTCAAGGGCGAAAGGAAGAAAGGCGGCATATTTCCGCGTTTCAACAAAACCGTGTGGCAGCCGGCTAGGGCCGCCTACAAAGCGCCTGCCGGCTACCGTGATCCTCCGGGAAAAGAAGTCGAAAAGCCTCACGGAGAGTGGAACGTCCTCGAACTGGTCTCTGACGGAGATCACATCAGGTATTGGGTAAACGGAACTCTCGTCATGGACGGAACCAATGCCAGCCTGACGAGGGGAAAGATTCTGTTTCAGTCTGAGGGGGCAGAGTTGTTTTATCGCCGCATCGAGTTGCGGCCGCTCGAAAAGAAACAGAGATAAACCTCGGAGCACGTGAAAAGGAGGGTTCAGATGAGCCATCGATGTCTCGCTTCACTTGCACACCGCGTCCTCCGAGAGGCCGTAGGCCTCCAAGACCGCTTCGTGCATCTGGCGGCTGCGCCAGCCGCTGATCTGGGTGCCGCCGTGGAGCAGAACTTCCATCAGACGCAGCACCCGGGTGTCGTGAATCTTGATGCCGGGGACGCGGCTGCGTCCGAGCTGGATCGGCAGGGCCAAGCGCTGGAACAAGGGGAAGTCAATCGGTGTGTGCAGCGACTCTGCTTCGAAAGCAGCGTAGCGAGCGCTGACTTCGGCCAGCTTTCGCCTCACCGCCTCCAAGGTCTCCAGCCCCTTGTTGAGACCGAAATCCTGCAAGCGGTTGCTCAACACTTCGATCGCAACAACGCGTCGTCCACTTCTGATACATGCGCAGCGCCGCGCTTTTGGAGTAGGCCCGCAGCACATGATGGCCCTGCTCGTCCTTCTCCAAGACCGTTTGCAGCTTGCCGCCGATTCTCTTCCTCAGCGGCCAGGCGAAAATCCGTGAGACTTTGTCGGGGCTCAGTCGGAGCAGTCCCAGCTCGCAGGAGCGCTCGAAGATCTTGTGAATCGGGAAGCTGCGTCGGAAGACGAAGTTGCGGCAGTACTCGACCTGGTTGAGCGAGTAGTGACGGCGCAGCGAAATTGTTTGGCGGTCTCTGGCCGAGAACTTCGGGCCCAGCAGCAGAGTCCAGTAGTCCAGTTGTTTCTGGATGCGTTCGGCGCTGAGGCGGTCGGCGGCGGCCTGCCAAGCTGCGCGGTCGGCTGTGGCCGCATCAGCCCGTCACAGTCTCCCTCTACGTATTGCCGACGATCTGAGGGATCAGCTCGCCGTGAACGTCGGTGAGTCTCATGTTGCGGCCGTTGAAGTAGTACGTCAGCTTCTTGTGGTCGAGGCCCAGCAGATGGAGCAGGGTCGCGTGGACATCGTGGTTCGAAGTGACCTGCTCGGCGGCTTTGTAGCCGACTTCGTCGCTGGCGCCGATGTGCTGGCCGCCCTCGATGCCGCCGCCGCACATCCACATGGTCATGGCGCCGGGGTTGTGGTCGCGGCCGAGCGCCCGCTGGGAGATCGGCATGCGGCCAAATTCCGACTGCCAAATCACCACCGTGTCTTCCAGCAGACCGCTGCGCTTCAGGTCGGTAATCAGCCCCGTTATCGGCTTGTCGACTTCGGGCGCGTGCATTCCGTGGTTTTCCACGATGTTGCTGTGAGCATCCCACGTGTCCACGTTCTGGTTGACGATGGCGCCGCTGTAAAGCTGCACGAACCGAACGCCGCGTTCCACCAGCCGGCGGGCCAGCAGACATTGCCGGCCGAACGGCTCCGAAACCTTCTCGTTCAAGCCGTACAGCTGCTTGGTTTCTTCGCTTTCCTGGTTGATGTCGACCGTTTCCGGCGCACAGCCCTGCATGCGGTAAGCCAGCTCGTAGGACGAAATCCGCGCCGAGAGGTCCGAAACGCCCGGGTGCTTTTCCGCGTGATTCTGATTCATTCTGGCGAGCAGGTCGAGCTTCCGGCGCTCCTCCTCGACCGACGAATATTCGGCGGGCGGCTTGAGGTCGAGGATCGGGTCGCCGACGGAGCGGAACACGGTGCCTTGGTACGCCGCGGGCAAGAATCCCGCGTGCCAATTGGTCGGTCCGCTGAACGGCCCGCCCCGGTGGTCGTAAAGCACGACATACGCCGGCAGGTTGCCGTTCTCGGTACCCAGCCCATACGTCACCCAGGCGCCCACACTGGGGAATCCCATCAAGATCATCCCGGTATTCCACTCGTAGTGGGAGAGCACATGGTCGTTCGACTTGCCCGTGGCCGAGTGGATAAACGCCAAATCGTCCACGATGGTGGACATGTGGGGGAACAGCTCCGAGACCCAGGCGCCCGACTGTCCGTGTTGCTTGAACTTGAACGGACTTTTCATCAGCGGTCCGGGATAGCCCTGCCGCACAATCACTTGGCCGTCACCGTCGACCCCGGCAATTCCGCCTCCAAGCGCAACACCATGGTGTTTCTCGAGCTCAGGCTTGTAATCGAATGTGTCCACGTGGCTCACGCCGCCGCTCATGAAGAGGTGGATCACCGATTTGGCCCGCGGCTTAAAGTGCGGGGCCTTTGGCAGGTAGGGAGAATCCGTGATACCCTCCGATCCCAAGCAAGCACCCGGATCATTCGCGGGCGCGGCAGCCAGCAAGCCGTCGCGGGCCAGCAGGTCGGTCAAAGCCAGCCCGCCGATGCCCATGCCGGCTTTAAACCAGAAATCGCGGCGGCTGATGTAACGCTGCTTCTTGCCTTCGTTGTCTTCACAGAGCGGAGTCATGATCGTGATCCCTCCTTAAGCTTAAGCCTGCTAGTTGATATACAAGAACTCATTAGTATTCAGCATGACGTGCGACAAATTCGTCAAAGCCGCTTGATCCGCGCTGCGCCTCGAACCGGCGCCAGAGTCCGAGCCGGAAGCTTTTGCCGCTTGCAACTCCCGCTCGCTGCTCAGGAACTCGAGACCGGCGGCCAACTCTTTTTCGCTCGGCTCCCGGCTCAAGGTGATGCGGTAGAGCCTCTTCACCCGAGCCACCGGGTCCGTTGGCGCCTCGCCGATTACGCGGTCCGCCAGATACCTTGCCTGCAGCAGCGCGAATTCGCCGTTCAGCAACATAAGCGCCTGCGTCGGCACTGTGCTTACGTTGCGTTTCTCGGTCGTGACGTTCTGATCGGGCTGATCATGGACATCAAACATCGGGAACTTCAAGCCACGCTTCCAGTAGGCGTAAATGCTGCGCCGCCAAGTCTCCGGCCCCTCCTCGGTGAGGATCCACTTGCCCCCCTGATAACCCTCCCGCACGCTCTCCGCAAGGGCTGGATAGAAGGGTTCCCCGCCGGCCTTCAGATTGAGCTGGCCGCTGGCTGACAATATAACGTCGCGGATCGCTTCTCCCTCCAGGCGCCGAACCGGATAGCGCCAGAGGAAAGTATTCGTTGGATCCTTCTCGAGGTTCCGGGCGTTGTAGAAACTGGAGGCCATCTTGTAAGTCTCGGAGTTCATCATCAGCCGATGCATCTGCTTGATGCTCCAACCCTGGCGGACAAATTCGGTCGCCAGCCAGTCCAGCAACTCCGGATGAGTGGGCGGCATGCCCATCTTCCCGAAGTTTCCCGGCGTGGGGACGATGCCTTTGCCGAAGCGCCAATACCAAAGGCGGTTGACGATGACGCGCGGCGTCAGCGGGTTTTCAGGCGAAGCGATCCACTCAGCCAAGGCGCGGCGCCTGCCGCTCGTTACGTAATCAGCCCGCTCCGGCGGACGCGTCACAGGCTCATCGCCTTTCGCCAGCACGGTCAAGAAGCCGGGTTCCACGACCGGCGCCTTGAGGTCTTCCTCGACTACGAGGCCGTTGGCGCCGAAGTGAACCTTCGGGACCTCGTACTTCTGGCCGGGCTCGGGAAGATAGCTGTCATTCACTTCGCCGTATTCGGGATTGTAGTGGCCGGAAACCAGCGTATCGCCGGGACCGGGCGGGGCCAGCCGGTAGTCGCCATCGCGAACTCCCTCCACCGCCGGCGGCAACTTCGGGGTCTTCTCCTCGATCGCCGCGATCCGCTCCCGCAACGCCTTCCTCTTTTGCTCGTCTTCGGGGCTGAGCTTGATCGGCGCTCCCGGCGGCGGCGTGGGCGGCGGCGGCGGCGCCCCATTAGCTGCCTGGGCGGCCTTGTTTCGCAATGAAAACGCCAGAGCGCCCCCGGGCAGCGGGGATTGACGATAATCGACGTCGTTAGTCGCGGAGAGCACAACAGGCCCCAGATCGTCATCCATGCTGGCGGCGCCCGCGTCATAGTTTCGTTCGAACTGAGCCGCTAGCAATTTCTGGCCCTGCGTACGCTGGCCCATCGGCGTCCTGACCGCCAGCTGGACATCCTCGGGCAGCGCTTTGAGTCTTTTCTCGAACTCCCGCTTTCTGTACGGCGCTTCGATCCCGGCAATGGCGCGCTTCAGCGGCGCGATCGCCCTAAGACTTTCCTTCTTCGCCCGAACCCACTCCTCGGCTTCCTTCTTTGGCGCCAGCAAGTGATCGTATCTCACGTACCCAAAGAACATGCCCACCGAACGGTAGTAGTCCACGCGGGTGATGGGATCGAACTTGTGGTCGTGGCAGCGAGCGCAGTGGACCGACAGGCCCATGAAGCCCTGGAACGTCGTCCGGACTATGTCGTCCAGATAGTCGTAGCGATAGTACGGGTTGGTCTTCTCGCGGAATCGCACGCGCGGCCCAATCCGGTAAAAGGCGGTAGCAATGAGACTGTCGTAGGTCGGTTGGTCAAGCTCGTCGCCGGCGATCTGCTCGATGAGGAACTCGTTGTAGGGCTTGTCCTCGTTCAGCGCCTTGATCACATAGTCCCGATAGCGCCAAGCCGTGTCCAGGGTGCGATCATGCTCGAAACCCGAGCTCTCCGCGAAGCGAACCACATCGAGCCAGAACCGTCCCCAGCGCTCGCCGTAGTGGCGGGATGCCAGCAGCCTCTCGACTAGCTCTTCGTAGGCTCGCGGTGAGGGATCGTTCACGAACGCATCGACTTCTTCCGGCGCCGGCAGCAGCCCAGTCAGGTCGAGGTACACACGGCGGATCAGCGTGATGCGATCGGCTTGCGGCGCGGGCGTCAGCCCGTTGGCGACCATCGCGGTCCTGACGAACCTATCGATGGGATTCGCCGACCAGCGGGAGTCGCTCACCTCCGGCGCCGGGTGCCGGACCGGTTTCTTGAACGCCCACCACTGACGCATCTCGTCGGTAATGACCCATTCCTTGTACCCCAGGTAGGTGGCGTTCGCCTTGTCGCCGGGTGCTTGGGTATCTGCCTGCGCGGTCGTCGCCTCACCCCAAATGGCCCCCTGATCGATCCAGTTCTTTAGCACGAGCATCTCGTGTTCGCTCAATGGCGGCAGCGGGGCCATCGGCATTTGCGGCTTACTGTGGCCGGTCACCCGCGTGTAGAGCAGGCTCTGTTCGGCTTTGCCGGGCACGAGTGAGGGGCCTTTGTCCCCGCCTTTCAGCATGTCCTCGCGCGTCCGCAAGTCTAGGTTCGCCATCTTCAGCTCTTCGCCGTGGCATTGGAAGCAGTTCTTATCCAGAATGGGCAGTACGTCCTTATCTGTCACCCGCGTACTTTGAGCTGCCAGCGCCGGACGCAACGATACGCTGTAGCTCAATGACACTAGAGCCAGCGCGAACCACACCCAACTGACTTTTGACCGAGTCATCTTGGACCTCCCACTGCTCTATGGTACACCCTCTCCTCCTAGTGAACAAATAGTGAACACCACTGCTGTCCAAATTAGCCAAATCCGGGACCCGGCGCTTCGCGCGGCACACGGCAGTTCAGCGACCAGGTGGTGTTTGGCAAGTTGGGCGTCGTGCGCCTGCGCGGATACACTTGAGGCCGCCGCCCGCGACAGTTTGAGGGATGAAGCCGGTCGGAGAGCCGGATGCGGGAAATCCGCACGCACGTCCGGTTCGATGAGCGAGGACTGGAAACGGGGCCGACCCGCCCCAGGCGTCCAGAGCACCCGCGCCCGTCCTCGGCTCTACCTCAATTCGGGTCGCCGGTTGTGCAATTCTGTGATAAGGCTGGAGTTAAGTGAGATCCGGAAGACAGGCCCTCCCTTGTCGGCTAGTCTTTAGCTTTCTTTAGCTATGCTGCATGGAAGTCCCAGAAGGGCGCGCTGGCTCTCTGCCCTGAAGATCAAGGCTTGTCGATGCCATGTATGAGATAAGTTCTAGTATTGGCCCGTCCTTGGGCGAGCATGTCCAGAATTCCGTTGAAACGCGCGGCTCTCCAGAACTTGTAGTTTACGCCGCTTGGGCCTGGGCCGGTGGCGGCGGCGACAGTCTGCCGAGCTGGTCGAGTAATTTTGGCAAGTGGCGGTAGCCCTTGACGCGCCGGAAGCTTTTCTCCGCCAGCCACAGACCCGCTCCCACCCAGCGCTCGCGTTGATCGCCTCCCCGCCAGCGCTTCACCCGGCCGCAGACGCGGTCCACCACCGAGAAGGCCGACTCGATCGGGTTCGTCGTCGCCAGCGTACAGCGCAACAAATCGTCGAGTCCGAGGCGGTGCACCGTCAGCGTTTGCTCCCTCCCTTCTTCGAGCGACCGCGCCGCCGACGGGTTCAACTCCAGCAACTCGCGATGCAGCTTCTCCAAGGCCGTGTTGGCATCCTCATAGCTCGACATGGCATAAGCGTTCGCCATCTTGCGGTCCACCGATTCGCGGTATTGCTGCGGCAAATGACCGCTCACATTGCGGCGCTTGTGCATTTGACAGCGCTGGATCAGCGCCGTCTTGCCCGCCTGCTTGCGGACCGCCTTGGTGAGCGCCTTCGCGCCGTCGAGCACATAGAGCATCGGCGCCGAGAAATCGACGCCGCGCCCGGCCAAATCCTGCAGTAATTCGCCGACCACCGTGGTGTTCTCGCTCGCTCCCTGCCGCAGCCCCAAAACCGTTTTCGACCCGTCTATAGCGACTCCCAGCGCCGCGACCAGGTGCTGGCCCTTGAACTCAATGCCGTCGATGTAGATGGCGCAGAGTTTGAGTTTGTCGAGAGGGCGTTCTAAAAGTGCCTGCAATTTCTCGCGGCTAGTGCGCACGAAACGCTCACTCACCGCTGACTTTTCGATGCCATAGGCGGCGGCAAACTCCCGCACGGCTTGGGAGTAATTCCGCGTCGAGAGCCCCAGCATGAGCTTGTCCCAAACGGCGTCGTCGAGCGGCTCGCAGCGGCGGAACAATTCATAGCTGCCCAAGGGTTGTTCGTGACCGTCGTCGCTGCGCAGCCGCGGACGCTGAATGGGGACCTTCTGTCCATCCACGACGAGGAAGCCTTTCTCGCGGCCCCAGCGGTAGGGCTGCTCGGCTTGGCGCCGCTGGTAGTGCTCGCCAGCGAGCTGGCGCACTTCGTTGTCCATGATGAGCTGCATCAGATCCAGCCCTGCCTGGCGCATCAACTCACCGACACTTTGCTGCAGGGCGGCGGCGACTTCTTTGAGCGGCAAGTGCAGTTGCAGTTCTTGCCCGGATTCTTCGGCTTGCTTGTGGAATTGGCGAACGGCTTGTTCGCGGTCGATCTGGTATCGTTTCTTCATAGCGACTCTCCTTTTTAAAAAAATAAAACATCACTCCGAGCCTAACGGCTCGGACTGGAGAGTCGCTACTTTCTACGAACTATCGGACATCCTCGCGCGAACACCCAAGGCGCGACACTGCAGGAGGCCAGGGCCAACTTGAAGGAAGCTGTCGCGCTCGTCCTGGAAGCGAACCGCACGCTCGCGTCGGAGCATGGCCAAGGGGCGGATGTGATCCGCGAGTCGCTGAAGGTGTCTGGTTGAAGCGACGCGACCTGCTTCGACACCTCGAAGCTCACGGCTGCGAGTTCCTCCGAGAGGGATCCCAAACACACAGTCTTCGTCAATCGAACGGCACGCAAAGTCTCGACCCTACCGCGCCACCGCGAAGTCAACAACGATTTGGCCCGGAAGATCTGTAAGGATCTGGAAGTTCCACCCCCGGATGCCTAGCTCTCTGTTTAGACTGACCTGGATAGAATCGGCCCTGTCGGCCCAAGACGAAGTCGCCGACGCCAACGCCAACCGTTTTGTTTGTACCGACCTCGTGAGTGTTGCCTGACTTTCTTCTCAGTTTTATCCCGACCGGCCGACATGGATCGTCCCACCGCTCTCGCTTGAGACAGCACGGGCTAGCACTGGGCTAGCTATAGCTAGCTAAGCTAGGGTCCTTTCCGGTTACGTACGCCATGGCACTCGACCATTCGTAGTGGATCGCCTTGTCGACCAGCCCGGCTTGTCATCTTACACAGTTCCACATAGACTGTGTAATGTGAAAAACATCACGCTGAGTGTGGACGAAACGGTGCTCGCGGTGGTGCGGCGCTACGCAGCCGAGCACGACTGCTCGGTCAATGCGCTCGTTCGCAAGTTCCTGGGCCGTCTCGCGGAGCGCCAGGACCGGGCGAAAAAGGCGCGACAGAGAATTCGCCAGCTGAGCAGCCGATCGACGGCACGCATCGGTGCGAAGTCATGGAGCCGGGCCGAGTTGCATGAGCGTTGATTGCTTCCTCGATACCAACGTCCTGGTTTATGCCGCGGCCGGGCGCGGTGCCGAAGAGGCGAAGCGCAAACGTGCCTTGGAGTTGATCGAGAACGAGGATTTCGGCCTCGGTCCTGAACTGCGTCGTCAAAGAAGGGCGGATCTAAAAAAACGCCGCGCTACAAATTCTATCTCGCATTGGCCTCTGGAATTCTGTCGAATTTGGGAGAAATGGGAGAGCGAGGAGAGGTAACGTGAGGCAATTTCGCGAGGCGCTGCGGTGAGCTCTGAAATCTTCGTCATCAGGGAAGATGGAGGGCTTGAGACCCTTAAGGAACAACCCTACCTTAAGGAAGCAGACCTGCAACGGCTGCTTGCGGAGCATCCGGCGATTATGCCGGGCGACCAAATCGACCCCGACTCGCCCAGGCGTTGGTTGCTTGTGTGTAGGGAAGCGCCGATCCCCTTAGGTTCAGAGGAGGGTTCGAGGGGCTGGCTGGACCACCTGTTTCTAGACCAGAACGCCGTCCCAACTCTCGTCGAGGTCAAGCGGAGCGGCGACACGCGTATCAGACGGGAGGTGGTCGGCCAAATGCTCGACTACGCTGCGAACGCTGTCGTGTACTGGCCACTGGAAAGAATCCGCTCGTTGTTCGAGAAGACCTGCGACCAAAGCAGGCAAACAGTAGATAAAAAGTTGGCGGAGTTCCTCGGCAACGAACAAGACGCGGATTCGTTCTGGGTGGCAGTAAAGACTAATCTCCAAGCTGGTCGCGTCCGGCTCGTTTTCGTGGCCGACGTGATACAGCCTGAGCTGCGACGAATTATCGAGTTCCTCAACGAACAGATGGACCCTGCCGAAGTGCTGGGCATTGAAGTCAAGCAGTTCGTAGGGGCGTCCCTGAAGACGCTGGTCCCCAGGGTGATAGGCCAGACCGCTCAGACGGAGAGGAGGAAGAGCGCAAGCCGGTCCGGTCGTCAGTGGAACGAAGATTCGTTCTTCGCCGTGTTGGAAGAAAACACCTCGGAAGAGCAGCGAGTAGCGCGCGAACTGCTGCAGTGGGGAAAAGATCGGGGACTGCGGATCTCGTGGGGCAAAGGAGCCAGAATGGGCTCCTTTGTGCCGGTCCTAGAGTTGAATGGGGTCCCGCACCAGCTTTTCGCCGTCTACGCAATCCCGAAGGGGTCCCCATGTGTCGAGATTTACTTCTATTTTTACGCGTCCAAACCACCATTCGATGACAATGAGAAGCGCCGTCACATGCTCGCTAAGCTGAATGAAATTCCTGAGCTTGATCTGCCCGCGGACTCGATCAATCGTCGCCCCAGTGTTCTGCTGCGTGTCCTGGCTCAAGATGACAGACTAACGCTCTTTCTAGCCGCGATGGGGTGGTACCTAGAGGAAGTGAAAGCAGCCTCGGCATAAAGACAGTACGGAAGTTTGTGGGGAAATGGCCGGAAAATGGGGCAAACGGAAACAGCGAAATGGAGGGAAATGTGGACAGCCAACAATTACCGCTCGGTCGCGCCGGCCACACCGGTTTATTGTTGCCTGTCCCCAGGTTTCCAATGCCAAGGGTTTCCCTGTTACGGCCCGGTCGATGACTGCGAAAGAGAAAAACGGTATAACCGATGGAAAGAACGATAAAAGGGCAAGGACTTCCAAACACCGATTCCATTAAAGAATTGGCGAAGTTCTGGGGCTCCCACGATCTAACAGACTTTGAAGAGGACCTGGAGGAAGCCGCGGAACCCGTTTTTGTGCGCGCAAAGGGCAGGTCTCTGAGTATCGAACTGCAACCTGGAGAAGCCAGCCAGCTCAGCAGAATCGCGCGGTCCAAGGGCGTCAACGAGAGCACCGTACTTCGGCAATGGGTCGTTGAAAAGCTTCACGGGTCTTCCCCTGAGGAAGTAGGGAAGTAGGCGGAAGTAGGGGAAGTAGGGACAGAGCCCGAATAAAGAATCTTTGCCCATCCGATCCGAAAGTCGGTGATACGAAAGTTGGTGACCACGGCTGCGGCCCGGCCGCACGCCAGCTCAAAACCCCCCGACGGTGCTCTTCTTCAGGTTGTATTGAAACAAGAACTGCAGCCGGATCGTGTTGCCAATGTACTCCCGGGGGAGCGCTGGAAACGGATTCGACGCACTGATACCGGCAACCGCCGCGCGATCCAGAGAGGGAATTCCCGAGGAAGACGCAATCACCAGCTTCGGCACCGCCCCGTTTTTTCCAATTGCGAATTGGATCGCCACGCGGCCGCGGTTCATACCCAGACGGGCGCTTTCAGGAATGACCGCGTACCAGTTCCGCCGCACCGACGCCAGCACTTGGATCAGATAGGGCCGGAAGTCGACACCCTGGGGATCGCTCATCAACTCCAGGTTGCTTCCCGAGTTGCCGGGCGAAGGGGGAAGATAGCCTCCCAGACCTCCGGTGCCGTAGCCGTCTCCCACCCTGGGACGCGCCGCGTTGCCCTCTTGCATCTGCCGCAAGGCGCCCTCGGTGAGATCTCCCGGGCGGGCGCTCAGCTTGAGGCTTCCCAGCTGCATCGGCCCTTCCCGGCCCGGGCTGGTCGCGCTCGGATTCTCCAGTACGAGTTTCGGCTTGCTGGAGGGCCGCGGGGCACGGGGCGCGGGCAGTTCATTCGGCCGCCGAATCCGCGCCAGGCTCGTGTTGGGCCGCAGCTCGCCTGGGTTCGGGCTCTGAGCGGCCGGGATTTCCACTTTGGGCTTTTCCGTCTCGGGCGGCTGCGGCTGCGCCGGTGCTTGCGGCTCGGGTTCGGGAGGCTCGGGTTCGGGGAGTTCGGGTTCACTCTCAGCCGGCTCGGGCTCCGTCTCTTCCGGCTCCGGCGGAGCAAGCGATTCTCGAGTTTCGGGAATCACGAGCAGGGGCCTGGCTTGTTCCGCCGGACCGCTAAACTCGCTGGCCACCGGCCCCTTGTTTGGCGCGGGTTGCGTCAGTTGCGCCAGCTCTTCCGGAGGGGGTGCGAACAAGGTGACAGTGGGCCGTATCTCGCGGCCACGCAGTTCAAACGACCGGGTCGAGAGGATAGGCTGGGTCAACAAAAGCAGAACCCAGACCGCGTGGACGGCCATCGACCCCGCCCCCGCGAGGCGCCAGTTCGAGGCCGGCGCGGCATCCCAGTTCAGCAGCAGGTCCGGGGCGGGCTCATCGGCGGACGTCTTGTCCGTGGCCGGCTCCGAAGAAGGAACTCGAGTTGAATCGCCGCGGAAGTCTTTCCAAAATTTGGCGGCCGGAGCGTACTCCTCGATCAGCAGTTGGAGCAAAGGCGCCTCGCCCGCCGGGGCCATCGCGGACGCCGTTCGGCTCTTCGCCCGCTCGGATTGAAGGCGCTTGTAGTCGGCCAGCCAGCCCTTTCTGGGGAAAGAATAGTTCTCGATCAGGAGCTCGAGATCGAGGCCGTCCGCTTCACTGGGAGAAAAGCGGGTTGTCGAAGAAGTTGGCGGGCCCGTTTGAGACGAGGAATCCCCTCCGGATTGCTGAAAGCGCCTGTCGTACTCTTCCAGCAGGAGGTGGGGGCCGCGTTCTTGGCGTTGGTCAGGTTTCACGGGTCATGAGCGGCTAGCGTTGCGGTCACAATGCCCGCGTGCCGCTCCATTTCCTCTCTTATTCTAAGCGCAACGGCGAGTGCGTTTCGGGCTTGCCGGCCGCTGACGCGAGGCTGTTTCCGTGTCTGAACGGACTGAAGGAAAGACTCAATTTGCCGGACGAGCGGCTCGCCTTTGGTAATCGGCAGTTGGCGAAATACAATGTTTTGCTGCTCATTCACGGCACAGACGACACCATCTTGACGCGTGTAGTCAATCGAAATGTACTGGCGGGGCTGGAAGAAACGCAGCTTCCGAATCTTTTCGACCGAGGCGCGGCTGGCTGTGAGATTTGCCACACAACCGTTCTCGAACACCAGCCGAACGCTGCTGATATCGGGTTTGGACGACAATACCGCCAAGCCTGTTGCCTCCAGGCGGGTGATCGGACTGTCGACCATGCTGAGGATGATATCGAGGTCATGAATCATCAGATCCAGCACCACGTCGATATCGAGACTCCGCTGCGAAAACAGGCTCATGCGGTGAACCTCAAAAAACAGCGGAAGGGTGGCTTGCTCTTTCGCGGCCTCGACAGCGGGGTTGAACCGCTCCAAATGACCCACTTGCAGGATGCGCCCATTTTCGTTCGCGGCCTGGATCAAGGCGTCCGCGGCATCGAGACTCGGCGCGATTGGTTTTTCAACGAGTACGTCGATTCCAGATTCGAGCAGCGATACGCCAATTTCGGAGTGGAGCGCGGTTGGAACCACGAGGCTCACAGCTTGCACGCCTCCGGCAAGCTCATCGACAGTGGTCAGCGCCTGGCAGCCGAACTTTCGGGCAACGGCTTCGGCCCGTTCTTGGTTCGAGTCGACCACGGCCACCAGCTCGGCGGCGTTGGAAGAGTTCAGAACACGGGAGTGTTGCTCACCGAACGCACCAACCCCGACGACGGCCGTTTTGACTTGGGTCATTTCACCCCGACAATGGAAACGTCCGCCTCGTCCGCCAGCGTTATCAGATCGGCGCGATCGATCAGCAAGGTCTTCCCGGCCTCGATCGCCAACGCCGTCGCGTTCGCCTGTTGCATCTTCTTGATCGTCGCAGGACCAATCACCGGGACATCGAAGCGCATGTCCTGCCCGGGCTTGGCGGCTTTGACGACTGTGAGCTGGCGGCCGTTGCTGAGCTTCGCGGCGCGCAGAATCACGGCGTTGGTCCCTTCCATCGCTTCGACCGCGACGCATGCCTGCTCGCAGATCACTACCGTCTGCCCGATATCAAATCCCGCCAGCGCTCGAGCGACTTGACGTCCATACTCAATATCCGCCTGCTCTTCTTCAGTGGGACCGCGTTTCGTTAGCAATCCTTCAGCGGCCATCGAAGGCCCCAAGAACTGAACCGAATCGAGCAGCTCAATCCCTTCCTCGGCAAGAACACCCGCTACCGCCCCGATCAGCGAGCCGGTGTTCTTTCGCGGCAGCGAGGCCAGCAGCTTGAACAGTTTCCAGTCGGGCCGGATGGAGGAGTAGATCCGCGCGTGCCGCACGCGGCCGGCCATGATGGCTTCGCGGATTTGCTCCTGCTTGAAAATCTTGATCAGCTTCGAAAGCTCGCCCAGAGAAATCCAATGGCAGCGGTCAGCCAGTTTTTCGATCTCGGGAGAAGCTTCCTCTTTGATCGCCACCGCGACGACTTCATGCCCTTGCTCTTTGGCTGCTGAGAGTACGAGTAGTGGAAAACGTCCGCCGCCGGCAATCAAGCCGTATTTCACTTGACGACTCCGCGGCTCGAGTTTCGGATAAACTCAACGACGCGCTCAACGTGCTCTTCGCTTTCGACTTCTTCGGCAACTTTATCGAGCGCCTGATCCGTGTTCAAGCCGGACTTGGCCAGTATCCGAAAAGTCTTGTGTAAACGCTGAATCGTCTCCGCTGAAAAGCCACGGCGCTCGAGGCCGACCTTGTTGACGCCGAAAGTTCGGGCGCCGCGTTCGGTGACGACCAGCGCGTAAGGCATCACGTCTTTCGTAATTACACTGTAGCCGCCGATGTAGCAGTGCGCCCCCACCAGGCAAAACTGATGCACGCCGCTATGGGCGCCGACGACCGCGTGGTCCTCGATCGTGACGTGCCCTCCGAGCGTCGCTCCGTGCGACAGAATGCAGTGCGACCCAACGTGGCAGTCGTGCGCCACGTGAGCGTAGGCCTGAAGCAGGTTGTCGTCGCCCAGCGAAGTCAGAAGCCCGCCGCCTTCCGTCCCCCGATGAATCGTGACGAACTCGCGAATCAGGTTGCGGTTTCCGATTCGCGTCTCGGACCGCTCCCCTTTGTACTTGAGATCTTGAGGAGCCACGCCCACCGTCGAGTAGGGGTGAAAGACGTTGTCTTCGCCGATCTGGATCGGGCCTTCGACACAGATGTGAGAAAGCAGGCGGGTGCGCGCGCCGATTTGGGCGTCCTCCGCGATGACGCAGTAGGGCCCGATTTCCGCGCTCTCATCGACGCGGGAGTTGGGATGGACAATGGCCGTGGGATGAACCGCCATCAGGACCCATTCAGCGCCGCGGCCGCAGGGAAGCGGTCCTCTCCAAACGCTTTTAGAACCCCTCGACCCCGCCTCATGACGATGGCTCGCGGCTCGCGATGATGCGGGATTTCTCCGCCACCTGGCACATCAGCACGGCCTCCGCAACAAGTTTCCCATCGACCGTGGCTCGGCCTTTCATCTTGGAAACCGTGGCCTTGCGTTTGACGAGCTCCATCTCGATGCGTAATTGATCGCCGGGAAAAACCGGCCGCCGAAACTTGGCGTGTTCGATCGCGGCGAAAAGCACCAGCTTGTCCTTGAGCTGAGCGGCCGCATCCGGGAGGGAACTCATCAGCCAAACCGCACCGACCTGCGCCATGCATTCCACAATCAGCACCCCAGGCATGACGGGGAAGTCGGGAAAGTGCCCCTGGAAAAACGGCTCGTTTGCAGTGACATTCTTGGTGCCGACAGCACGCTCGGGTTCCATAAACTCGATACGGTCGATAAGAAGCATCGGAAAGCGATGCGGAATCAACTCGCGGATCTGGTGAATATCGAGCATGGAGGGAACGTTGAGCCGTTGTTCCGTTGAGCGGTTGAGCCGTTGATCCGTTGATCACCGGAGCCGCTGATTATGGCAGAAACACTTCAGGCGCCCGGACAGAGGCGTGGACGGCAGTCCACGCTCAACCAGTTGATAACGGTTGCGGCCTTCATCGCGGTTGCGTCTCCAACCTGTCCACCTCCGCGACTCGCCAGCGTCAGAAAGGCGTATTATAGCAACGTTGTTCCGTTGAGCTGTTGAACCGTTGAGCCGTTGTTCCGTTGAGCCGTGAGCGGAACGGCGAGTGCCAACCGAAGGCTGTGCAAGCCCACGAGGCTGGCGCGGTTCAACGGAACAACGGCTCAACGGCTCAACGGAACAACGGCTCAACCGAATGGACCCCATACTGCACTACACCTCTCAACGCCTGCCCGCGATCATCGATTGGATCGGCAAGCTGGTTCGCATCGAGTCGCCAAGCCACGACAAGGCGGCGGTCGACCGTGCCGTCGAATTTGTCGCCGATCACTTGGCGCCCGTCGCCAAGGTCAAGCTTTATCGGCAAAAGGATTTCGGCAACCACTTGCGCGCCGAGTTCAAGCTGCCCGGCCTCGCCAAGAGCGGGCAAGTGCTGGGCCTCGGCCATCTCGACACGGTTTGGTCGAAGGGCACATTGGCAAGAATGCCGTTCAAACGCTCGGCGGGGCGCCTTTGGGGGCCCGGCGTCTTCGATATGAAGTCGGGCGTCGCGTTCTTCGTCTTCGCGGCGGAAGCGCTTCGTGAACTCGACATTCCTTGCAAGAGCAAGTTCGTGCTGCAGCTCAACTCGGATGAAGAAGTCGGCAGCCCCAGCTCGCGCCCTTTCACGGATCGCGAGGCCCAGCGCAGCAAGGCCGTCTTAGTGGCCGAGCCGGGCTGGGGGCTCGATGGCCGCGCCAAGACCGCCCGCAAAGGCGGCGGCGTTTTTACCCTGCGCGTCAAGGGACAACCCGCGCACGCCGGCCTCGACTTTGCCGCCGGCGCCAGCGCGGTGCTGGAGCTTTCCCGGCAGCTCCTTAAAGTATCCGAGTGGACCAACATCGAAAAGGGCGTCACCGTCAATCCCGGCCTGGTGCAAGGCGGCACGGCTTCGAACGTTGTTCCGGAGGAAGCTTGGGCCGAGGTCGACGTCAGGGTTCCCCGGCCGTCGGATGCCACCCGGCTTGAACGCAAATTCCGCGGCCTGAAACCGCATGACCGGCGCACCCGTTTGACGGTGGAGGGCGGACTGCGGCGTCCTCCACTCGTGCGGTCTCGCGGCGTCGGGCGCCTGTACCGCCTGGCCCGCAAGCTGGCGGCGGAACTGAGTGTTGAACTGGGCGAGGCCCATGTCGGCGGCGGATCCGATGGCAACTTCACGGCGGCGCTCGGAGTACCGACGCTGGACGGACTCGGGGGAGTCGGAGAGGGTGCTCACGCCTTAAACGAAAGCATCCTGATCGATCGCATCGCCGACCGCACGGCGCTTCTGGCAAAGCTCATGACGGCCTGTTGAGTGAACAACCGGAACAGAGCCGCGCCCGCAAGGGTGCGGTCGAGTCACGCAGTGACCGCATTCCGGTGGCGGCCCCGACGCACTGACTACCCTCGACCGCACCCTCGCGGGCGCGGCTCTGTTCGAAAACCCCGCGGAGCGCCAGCACTCCTGGAGACAGATCTCCTTACAGGGTTGCTGTCTCGATCTGTGCTTTACCGGGAGATCGTAGTTAGCCGCGAACGGCTCGCCCGCGGGGCCGATTGTCGGCTGCAAGCTTGAATACAGCTACCGAAATCCGTTCCGGATCGAATTGAGAAGGTTCCGGTGGAATTGGCAAAGCTTACCGTCAGGCGCGGGGTGGCCGCATTTCTGACAGACGCCAGCCGTTCCGGTACCATATCGAGCCTGATCGCGGCCGTTGCGAGGACCTGCCGATCGACCCTTACGATTTCTCTGGTTTTTCTTCTTGGGTGGCCGTTGAGGCTTGTTGCCTTCCTGACCCCCTGTTCGTCGCTGTTGCATAGATTAGAGGAAGGGCCTGCCGGGATCGTCAGACCGTAGCGAATCGGACTAGCACGATCTGAAACCGGATAGTTGGCCCCCTTCGAAAGATCTCAACAAAATACTGTCAAGCGACCCATCGGTTGCGGTAAGAAGCACAACCTGCGTCCAAGAGGGGGTGGACGCTTTAAACTCCGAAGACTAAATTGCAGCATACACCAGTTTGTAGCGAAACATCAAGTGAGGGGCAAGCTGCAATGCCGCCCCGAATGCTACTGAGTCTTGCCCGGGAATTATCCGACCGCGCCTGCGCCGGATCCAACATCGCCCGCGCCCGCACCATTCAGCTCAGCGTTGTTCGGTTGAGCTGTTGTTCCGTTGAACCGTTGAGCCGCGCCAGCCCCGTGGGCCTGCACAACCCTCGGCTGGCACTCCCAGTTCACCTACACCAACAGTGACGTGGGGCGAACCGATTTCGTTGCGCTGTACAACGGATAGGCCGATCGGCCATTCGCACAGCTAAGTCGACATAGTGCTTATCGGTGACTTCTCGGCGAACTTGAGGCGCTGCCAACAACCATGGCAACTGGAATCCTGTCGCGTTATGGTTGGGCGGGGGGACTTCCTGCTTGCTGCTACACTGGTGGCGATCGAAAGGCGGGCCGAATGACGCAACCCCTACACCTGGTTGCCTTGTGGTCTTCTCCAGTGTCCAGTGCCCGAGCGTTCTAGTTCCGAAATGACCGAGTCCAACTCAGCGCTCCAACCTCCACGAGAAAAGAGTGCCTTCGAAAAATTTCTTTCCCTCTTCAGTGACGTCCGGCCCGGAGAAGGCGGCACGGTCGGGCTGCTGGTTCTCAACGCCTTCATCATGCTGGGGCTCTACTACATCCTGAAACCCGTGCGCGATGGGCTGATCCTGTCCGGCTTCGGGGCCGAGATCAAGAGCTATTCAAGCGCGGCCATGGCCCTGCTGCTGGTCTTTGTCGTGCCGGCTTATGGAGCGTTCGCCGCGCGGGTGAACCGGGTGTGGCTCATCTCGGGAATGACACTGTTTTTCATCTCGAATCTCGTGCTCTTCGTGCTGGCATTGCAAGCGGGGATGAATATCGGAATCACCTATTACATCTGGGTCGGCATTTTCAACCTCATGATCGTGAGCCAGTTCTGGGCCTTCGCCAACGACATCTACAGCGAGGAGCAGGGCAAGCGGCTGTTTCCGGTCGTGGGGATCGGCGCCTTGGGCGGCGGTCTGCTGGGCGCGTTGCTCACGGCGAGCGTCTTCCAACAGATGAGCAATGGGGCGTTGTTGATCCTGGCCAGCGTCCTGCTGGGGATTTTCATTCTGCTGATCGTTTGGGTCAACAAGAGGGAGACCACGGGCAGGGCCGGGGAAGCGCAAAAGGCGGAGCAGGCGCTCAGCAAGGAAGGCGGCTTCCAGCTTGTCCTGAAGAACCGGTATCTGCTGCTAATCGCATTCCACGTCCTCATCCTGAACCTGGTCAACACGGTCGGAGAGTTCATCCTTGGCAGCCTCTTCGAAGAGGATGCCATCGTGCGGATCGGAGCGGGGGAAGTCTTCGAGGAAGCTCGGGCTACATACATCCGAACGGCGTACGCGACGTTCTACCTCTGGGTAAACTTTTTGGGGTTCCTGATCCAGAGTATCCTGGTGTCGCGCTTTATCAAGTACCTTGGAGTCGGCCGGTCCTTATTTGTCGGGCCCCTCGTATCGTTGTGTGCCTACAGCGCCTCCGCCCTGCAGCCGGTTTTGGGCGTCGTCCGCACCGTGAAAACCGCCGAGAACGCGAACGACTACTCGACGAACAACACCATCCGCGCGGCCCTTTTCCTGCCCACCTCCCGCGAGGTCAAATACAAGGCCAAAGCGGCTATCGACACGTTCTTCGCCCGCACGGGCGACGCGCTGCAGGCCGCCGTCGTTTTCGGTGGCACGCGCTTCTCGTTCGGCCTCTCGGTTTTCGCGCTGGTTAACGTGGTCATCGTCGGCGTGTGGCTGGCCGTCGTGGCCGGCATCAACCGAGAGCATAAGAAGCTCGCCGAGGAAGCCTAGCCAAAGATGTTTGAAATTTCGTTCGTGGGAAACAGAGCCGCGCCCGCAAGGGTGCGGTCGAGGGTAGTCGGTGCTTCGGGGCCGCCACCGGAATGCGGTCACTGCCAGACTCGACCGCACCCTTGCGGGCGCGGCTCTGTCGCTGCAACCCATTGATAACAAATCACCTGGAATGGCGGCCAAAACTTTTCCTGCCAGTTGCGGCAAGAATTTCATTGCTAAGGTACTTCAGCGGCCTTCGGCGGCGTGAATCTTTTCAACTGCTCAGGGATTCCTTCTAGAAAACCCATTTGACAGAAACCGTTTTCGGGCGTAGGCTACAGACAGGTGCGAAATCCCTGCCTCACTTACGCGACGACGCTGCTGCTTGCGACGGTGATGCTCGGTCTGCCCTGTAGCGCCCTGCTAGCGGTGGGTCATTCCTCCGGCCACGATTGCTGCGAGGAGCAGGAGGGCTCATCCGAGGGCTTGCCTCCAGGCTGTGAGGAGTTTTGTGCCGCTTCCCAAAACGTCGCGGCCAAGGTCCAGGGCGCCCAACCCGGCCACGCGCAGCCCGCTTCAGAAAAAGCGCCGGAAACTCGCCCCCTGATTTCCGCCCATGCGGCGCCAAGCGCCGAGGTGCGGCCCTACGCAGTCTCTTGTCTCTACCTCCAACACTCTTCGTTGTTGATCTAGTTCTCTCTTTGTAACCCGTTTGATTCGTTTGCCCATTGGGCGCCCTCAGCCACGGCCGGACTGCCAGGTCCCCGAACTTGACCGCCCAGTCGATTGAGCGATGGCTATCCGCGACGATTTGAGCTCGTGAGAAATGCAGGCTAGCCACCGGGACTACTCGCCGCACGGGTCCGAGCCGGGCGCCACGGAACACGATTGATGAGAACACGGAGAAATCAGATGGTAGGCAGAATCGCAGCCCTAAGCTTGCTTGCCGCGGCAGCCCTGGCGCAGCCATTCGCCACGAACGCCGACGAGCGCCTCGCCGAATACATCGAAGAAGCGCTGAAGCGGCACCCCGCAATACATGAATCGCTGGCCGCCTATCGCTCGTCGCTGCAGCGGATCCCCCAGGTGACCGCACTCCCCGAGCCTCGGTTCGGAATCACCCAATATGCGCGCTCCCCGGAAACTCGAGTCGGGCCCCAAACCACGACCCTGTCGATCTCACAGCGGCTTCCGTGGTTCGGAAAACTCAGCGAGCAGGGAAAAGTGGCGGCGAAAGAGGCTGAGGTGTGGCGCCAGGCCCACGAAACCAGCAAGTCCGAAATTGTCCGCCAAGTCAAGCAAGCCTACTACGAGTTGGCCTATATCGACCAGGCCATCGCGATCACCAAGCAAGACCGCGGGCTGCTTGGGCATTTCGAAAAGCTAGCACAAGCGCGCTACGCCCAGGGCGTGGGATTGCAGCAGGCTGTCGTCAAGCTGCAGGCCGAAATCACGCGAGACGCCAGCCGGCTGCAGTCGCTGCTGCGGCAGCGAGTGGACGCGGAGGCCGCTCTCAACATGCTTCGTGACCTGCCTCCCGAAACGTCCCTGCCGCCGGTCCGGCTGCGATTTGAGGCTGTTCCGCCGCCCGACCTGCAAGCTCTCTACGCGATCGGGCGCCGCCAGCGGCCCGAGATGCGCGCCGCCTTCCACCAAATCGAGCGAAACGAAAAGCGCATCCACGCCGCCCGCAAAAACTACTGGCCCGACTTCACCGTCGGAGCCGGTTTCACCAACGTCAACGGACGCACCGATCTGCCGCCGGGAGTCATGTCTCCTCTCGGCAACGGGAAAAATATCTACAGTTTCACCGTTGGCGTCGATCTGCCGCTGCGCCGCCGCAAATACGACGCCGGGGTGCTGGAAGCAACCGAAGGCCTCATCGCCGCCCGTGAAGGCTACAGAAAAATCGAAAACCGCGTGGAAGCCTCCATCCGCTCGCTTGCCCACAAGTTGGAGTCGGTCGGGGAGCAGATTTCACTGTTCGAGAAAGTGCTGCTGCCTCAAGCCGGGCACGCCGTGCGCTCCACCGAAGCCGCTTACTCCAGTGGCTCGCTAGGCGTACTCGAGCTGCTCGACAGCGAAAGAACTTCTCTCGAGGTCCGCCTTGGGCTCGCCCGGCTGCAAAGCGACTACATGAAGGCACTGGCTGATATGGAGCGCGCGACCGGAGCGCCGTTTCCTTCACAACCCGCCAACCCCAAGTCCGTGGTGGTTCGCGAGTTATCCTCACTCAATCATTCCTTCTCACTCCAACAGGAGATCAAGCCATGACCGCGAAATCAAAAATGGCTGCGGCACTCATCGCCGCCTTCTCGCTGGGAATCATGCTGCCGGTGGTTTTGATCCTGAATCCCGGCGATTGGGACTGGGCCGACTCACTGATTCACTCGCGCGCCCATTCGCAAACCGCAGCCGGCTCTCCCGAGACCGGCCGGCTATGGACCTGCGGCATGCATCCCCAAGTCGTCCAGGACCAGCCCGGCAACTGCCCCATCTGCCAGATGCGCCTGCTCCCGGTCAAGGACACTGGCCCGGGGACTACCCTCCGGCCGCCCGAGAGCGGGGTAACACAAGGCGCGCAACCCGAGCGCAAGGTCAGCTACTGGCGCGCTCCGATGGACCCCAGCTACGTCTCTGACAAACCGGGCAAGTCGCCGATGGGGATGGACCTCGTACCGGTTTACGAAGACGAAGCGCCCATCGCGGGTGCTGTGCGCGTGGACCCGAACTTTGTTCAGAACTTCGGTGTTCGCACCGCCGTTGCCGAGAAGGGAGGCGTGCCGATCGAAATCCGAACGGTCGGCGTGCTGGCGCATGACGAAAAGAACCTCGTCTCGGTCAACACCAAGTTTGAGGGCTGGATCGAAAAGGCCTACTTCAACAACGTCGGAGAGCATGTTCACCGCGGCGCTCTGCTTTTTGAGATCTACAGCCCGCAGCTCATCACGACGCAAAAAGAATACTTGGCCGCCATGGAATACCTCGAATCGCTGGAGTCTTCAGGCTATTCGGACGCCATTGACCGCGCCCGCTCACTGCTGGACTCCGCGCGCGAGCGGCTGCGCTTCTGGGATGTCAGCGGCGAGCAGATCGCGCAGATCGAGCGCAGCAGCAAAACCATGCGAACCATCCGTGTTTACTCCCCAGCTTCGGGCCACATCGCCATGAAGATGAGCGACTCGCTCGAAGGCATGAAGGTGACCCCGGGCATGACGATCTTCAAGCTCGCCGATCACACCAAACTCTGGGCGGAAGTCGAATTCTTCGAGCATCAGACCCGCTACCTGAGCGAGGGACAGCCGGTGACCATCGAAGCCGCTGCTTTCCCCGGCCGCAAGTGGCGCGGAAAAATCTCGTTCTTTCGGCCGGCGCTGGACCCGCGGACGCGCACTCTCAAGGCCTTCGTCGAAGTCCCTAACAAAGACCTCCGGCTGCGGCCTCAAATGTTCGTCAACGTCGTGTATCGTCACGGCGCGGCGCGCGGGGCCGTGAAGGTCCCGGCAGAAGCCGTGCTGCACAGCGGCGAGCGCAGTGTCGTGATTGTGCAAAGGGAGAAGGGTCTCTTCGAGCCGCGGGAAGTGCGTCTCGGAAGCAGCGGCGCGGGCTTCCAAGAAATCTTGCGGGGGGTCGCCGCGGGGGAGGTTGTGGTGACTTCCTCGCAGTTCCTGATCGCTTCAGAAAGCAACCTCCGGGCGGCGATCACGCAGATGCTCGGGAACCGGACCGAAGAGGCCGTGACGCCGCCCGCGGCGCAGCAGCGCTGATTCCGCCCAGTACAGGAAGCCATGCTTGCGCGAATCATCGAGTGGTCGATCAGCAACAAGTTCTTGGTCTTGCTGGCGGCCGTGTTTCTGACTGTCGCCGGGATCTATTCCCTGTGGAACACACCGCTCGACGCCATCCCTGATCTTTCCGACGTGCAAGTCATCATCTATACCGAATACCCGGGCCAGGCGCCGCGAATCGTCGAAGACCAGGTCACCTATCCGCTCACCACGCAGATGCTGGCCGTGCCCTACGCCAAAGTCGTGCGTGGCTATTCCTTTTTCGGATTCTCGTTCGTCTACATCATTTTCGAAGATGGCACGGACATGTACTGGGCCCGCAGCCGGGTCCTCGAATACCTCAGCTATGCCTCCAGGCGATTGCCGTCTGGCGTGACTCCAACGCTCGGGCCCGATGCCACGGGAGTCGGTTGGGCCTTCATATACGCGCTCAAGTCGGACCGTCATGACCTCGGCCAGCTTCGCTCCATCCAAGACTGGTACCTCAAATACGAGCTGACCGCCGTTCCGGGAGTATCGGAGGTCGCCAGCGTCGGCGGTTTCGTCCGCCAATACCAGATCACGGTCGATCCCAACCGCCTGCGCGCCTACAACATTTCCATCTCGAAGATACGCCATGCCGTCCAGCGCAGTAACGCCGATGTCGGCGGACGCCTGCTCGAAGTCGCTGAGAAGGAGTTCATGATTCGCGGCTTGGGGTATATCGATTCGCTGGACGACATTCGAAAGGTTGCCCTCGGAGTCAGCTCAGGCGGCACGCCAATCCTGCTGCGCGACGTAGCGACGGTTCAGATGGGACCGGAGATCCGCCGCGGAATCGCCGAATGGAACGGGGAAGGCGAGACCGTCGGCGGGATCGTGGTCGTTCGCTACGGCGCCAACTCCCGGCAGGTCATCCGTGACGTCAAGGCAAAACTTCAGGACCTCAAGAGCGGCCTTCCCGAGGGCGTCGTCATCGAAGTGGCCTACGACCGCTCGGACCTGATCGAGCGGGCGGTGTCGACGCTGAGTGAAAAACTGCTCGAGGAAAGCGCCGTCGTGGCCATCGTCTGCCTTCTCTTCCTGCTGCACTTTCGCAGTGCGCTGGTGGCAATCATCACCTTGCCCGTGGCGGTACTTGCGGCGTTCATCGTCATGCGGCAACAAGGAATCAACGCGAATATCATGTCGCTGGGAGGCATTGCCATCGCCATCGGGGCGATGGTCGACGCCGCCATCATCATGGTCGAGAACGCCCACAAGCACCTCGAACGCGACGGCGACAAGAAACCTCACTGGCGGCTGATCGCCGACGCGGCGACCGAGGTCGGCCCGGCGCTGTTCTACTCCCTGCTCGTGATCACGGTGTCATTCCTGCCGGTGTTCACGCTCGAGGCCCAGGAAGGCCGTCTCTTCAAGCCGCTGGCCTACACCAAGACTTATTCGATGGCGGCGGCCGCTCTGCTGTCGATCACTCTCGTACCCGTCTTGATGGGGTACTTCATTCGCGGCAGGATCCCTCAAGAGAAAAGGAACCCCATCAGCCGCCTGCTCGTCGCGGTCTATCATCCCGTACTGGAGTTCGTGCTGCGCTTTCGGTGGCCCGTACTGCTGCTGGCGTTTCTCATCGTGGCGGTCACGGTTGTGCCTTTCAGCCAGTTGGGCTCGGAGTTCATGCCGCCGTTGTGGGAGGGTGACCTGCTCTATATGCCCAGCACGCTGCCAGGAATCTCGGTGACCAAAGCCCGCCAAATCCTGCAGCAGACCGACAAGATCATCAAGTCATTTCCGGAGGTCCGCCATGTCTTCGGCAAGATCGGCCGTGCCGAAACCGCCACCGACCCCGCTCCGCTTTCCATGATCGAAACAACCATTATGCTCAAGCCGGAAAGCGAATGGCGCGAGGGCATGACCCCCGACAAGCTGGTCGACGAAATGAATGCGGCGCTCCAGATCCCAGGACTCACCAACATCTGGACCATGCCCATCAAGACGCGCATCGACATGCTCTCAACCGGCATCAAGACGCCTGTTGGGATCAAACTCGCCGGGCCTGATCTCGAGGTGCTCGAGCGCCTCGGCAAAGAGGTCGAGTCCGTCGTGCGCAATGTTCCCGGCACCGCCAGTGTCTACGCCGAGCGCGTCATGGGCGGAAACTATCTGGATTTCGACATCAACCGCGACGCCATTGCCCGCTACGGGTTGACCGTGGGTGATGTCCAAGATGTGATTCAGACCGCCATCGGGGGCATGAACATCACCACGACCGTCGAGGGACTCGAGCGCTACCCGGTCAACCTGCGCTACAGCCGCGAACTGCGCGACGACCTGCCGTCACTTCGCGCCGTCTTGGTGCCGACGCCGCTGGGGCCACAAATTCCCCTCGGCCAATTAGCCGAGCTTCGTTACGTTATCGGCCCACCCTCCATCAAAAGCGAAAACTCGCGCCCCAACGCCTGGATCTACGTCGACATTCGCAACGTCGATGTGGGGAGCTACGTGGAAAACGCACAAGATGCGGTTGCCCGCCAGGTCGCGATTCCCGCCGGCTATAGCTTGGCTTGGAGCGGCCAGTTCGAGTACATGCAGCGGGCCCAGCAACGTTTGATGCTCGTCGTTCCGCTGACGGTTTTGATCATCTTCGTCATCATCTACATCAACACGAAATCCATCATCAAGACCGCGATCGTATTCCTGGCGGTCCCGTTCTCGCTCGTCGGAGCCGTCTGGCTGGTCTACCTGCTCGACTACAACATGAGCATTGCGGTTTGGGTCGGCCTCATCGCGCTAGCCGGCCTCGATGCCGAAACCGGCGTCGTCATGCTTCTCTACCTCGACGTTGCTTATGGAGAGTTCAAGAAGAAAGGGTTCCTCAAGACTCGCAATGATTTGGCCGACGCGATCTATGACGGAGCTGTCAGAAGGGTCCGGCCCAAAGCCATGACGATCTGCGTGATCGTGGCCGGCCTGCTGCCGATCCTGTGGAGCACCGGCGCCGGCGCCGACGTCATGAAGCGCATAGCGACACCGATGGTCGGCGGCGTCGTGACTTCAGGAATCATGGAGCTGGCCATCTACCCGATCATTTATTACCTCTGGAAAGCCCGCGGCCTGCCCAAAGGCGAACGCTTCCAGGGCTTCCAGCATCACAAGGAGGTAGCGGAGTGAGATCTTTGCCAGACGTGAAGGGAATTTTCATGAAGCAACTCAGAGCCCCGGACGGGAGTCCGGGGTCAAATCCCTCCAGCACGACAATTCCAGCAACGAAAGGGGCGTGCCGTGCTTGGTTCCCGCTAGCACGGGCATCGGCTCTGCTCCTTGTGTGCACCGCCACCCTAACCGCCCAAACCTTCGAAGCATTCCAGAAAAGGCGATTCGCCTCCGACCGGCGGGGCGAAATCCACATCACCAGCCAAGCGATCGAATTCAAAGCCATCAAGGAAAAAAACAGCCGCCGCTGGACTTACGAAGACATCCAATACTTTGACCGAATCAGCGAAAAGGAATTCAGCATTCTCAGCTACGAAGACCAAAAGTGGAGACTCGGACGCGACCGCCAATACCACTTCGTTCTCACGGCGGGAACGCTGGACGACGCGCTGTTCCAATCGATCAGCACCCGGATCGGGCGTCCCGTGACAAACCGCCTGGTGAAACGCGTGCAAGACAGCCGCTACAAACTCGCGGTGAAACATCTCCACGGCCTGGGCGGGTGCGAAGGCGAGCTAATCTTTACCGATGACGCAATTCTCTACAAGACGGAACATCGCAAAGACGCCCGCGAATGGCGCGTGACCCGCGATGTCGAGTCGGTCTGGTCCTCGAATCCCTACCATCTCGAACTCCACGTCCACGACAACAACCGTCGCGAGTTCAGCCGCACGCGCGTATACAAATTCGACCTGAAGCAGCCCCTCGACCAAGACTTCTACCTAAGCCTAAAACTGCGAATGCACGGCCTCGCAACCGGCCGCTAGGCGATCCTCGGAGCCTCCACTCCTTCGGTGCAACGAGTTTAAGCGCAATGCTGTTCACATAGTGCCTTTGAGCCGCGAAGCGGCGCCGGATCGTAGCCCATGGGTGGAGCGAAGCGGAACCCTGGGTCCGAAACCCATCGAGGGAGAAGCCCTGCAAGGGGCGCAGGAAAACAAACCTATGATTCTGACGACGATCGGGTTGTGCCGAATGAAGGACATCAGCCTGAACAACCGAAGTCAGCCCCCAAACCTCTAACTGAACAGCATTGAGTTTAGTTCAATCACCAGGTCTAAACCCTCCGCCTTTCAGGCGGTCAGCTTCAAGCGAGCGTTCTCAACAGAGCCGCATGCCGAAGCCGATGTGTTGATCGAGGCCGGCGGAGGAAGGCAAGAGCGCGGGGTCGGCGCGGGATATTCGGAACAACGGATCAACGGCTCAGCGGATCAACGGAACAACGGATCAACCGCTCAACGGAACAACATTGTGTTGATCCGCCTCTTGAAACCCGGCGTTTACCGTGTCAGGACCGACGAGCGGCTGACTGTCGTCACGGTTCGAAAGGGCGCGGTGGAAATCGAATCTCCAGCCGGGACCCGGCGGATCGAAAAGGGCAAGCGCATCACAATCAACAAGCGAGATGACAACCGGCGGATCAGCGTCGCGAAAGTCCCCGGCAAAGACCCGTTCGATAAATGGAGCGAGCGCCGGGACGAGATCCTGCGGCGGGATGGCCCGCGCCGCAACGCCTACGGCGGCGGACGGCTCTACGCCTATGGAGGTTATCCCTACCACCTGGGCCTGGGATACTACCCCTATCGGCGCTTTGGCTTGGGGTTCGGCGCCTCGTTCTCGCGCCGCCATTACCGCGGGCGGCGCCGCCGGTGATCTAGTGCGCCCAGTAGGGACATCCCTGATAGGTAAATGTCAAGGGGTCGACGCAGAGACCCCTCGGCCCGTCCTCGATGGCGGGTGGGTGGCGATAGGTAGTCCCATTTCGCGGCGAGTGTTTGCGAATCGAACGTGGGGCCCCGTGGACCAGACATCCATGAGCTGCCTCGGGCCAGCGGCGAGCCGCCAGCCTTCGCGGAAGATTCAGTTTGGGTCCGACCTGTCGGCCTCGAAACAGGCTCAAGGGGCGGCGCGGCTCCCACTTTTGGGCCGTCTCCTCGCCGCGCCGCTGGCACTCTTCTTTGTCGTCTTTCCAGCAAAAACGGCGGCCAAGTCGCTCCATACCTCGCGGTATTCCGTGCACGACTGTCGGTAAGCCACCCGGTACTCATTAAAGAGCCCCAGTGTCTGGTACAGCCAGGCCCGGCTCCATCGGATCGATGGAATCGAAAGCAGGCGTACTTTGCCCCCTTCCTTGGAAATCTCCACCTTCCGTGCCCGTTGAGGTCGATAGCTACGCTGCACCAGCTCCTCGCGAAACTGTTCGAGAAATTCCTCCACACCCTCGGCTTCGATCGCCTCAAACCTCACCCCGTCAATTTCCGGAGCTCCGTTATTGCGCTTCGCCAGCCGATAGGCTTCCCGCAGGGTTTCCCGTTTGCAGACGTGGACATACAACCCCCAAAAGCGCCAAGTCGATTCAGCCTTCGCCTTGACGTATAGTCTTCGTCTCAGGTCCTGCAGACTACTGGACGCTTTTATCATTCGTCCCTGCCTCCCGTTGTTGACGAAGACTTCATGTGCAGCAAGGCCCCTTCGCTCCACAGGCGTTACCCCGCTTCCTCCGCGGGACACTGAACCGACCACGAGTTAGCACTAGCCATGTTTGTCATTTCCAGCGGGTTTTCGAGGGCAAGACGGCGCTAAGTTGTTGAAAACAGGAGAGCGGAGTTCTCCCGGCACTGGTTTTGTAGTGTCACAACTGATCCAGAATGTCGCCATATTACCCCGACTTATGGACACTGTCAGCGCTATAATCGTACTGTCACTCTTATCCCCTGTTTCCGCGCCTCACCCGCGTCCGCCGCTCCCCTTCCAAAGTCGACGAATACCTCCAGCTCGTCGAGTCCTGCCGCGATGACCACGGCCGCAGCCGCCAACGGGTCGTCGTCAGCCTGGGCCGCAAGGACCAACTCAGCGCCCAGTTGGACGCCCTCGTCCGGCTGCTCGTTCGCCCCCGCCGCTGGGTCGACTCCGAGCGGCTCGCCGCCCCCGAACAGGCCCCCGCCTGGGGACGCCTCTTAGCCCTCCGCCAGGCCTTCCAGCAACTGGGCCTCGAAGACATTCTCGACCGCCTCGAAGGACCTCCCCCGCGAGGCCAAACGCGGCTGGCCGATCGCGTGCTGGTGCTGGCCGCCAACCGCCTGTGCGCGCCCTCGAGCGAGCACGGGCTGGGGCGCTGGCTGGAAACCGAGTTCGTCTGCGACCGCCGCGGCCGCCGCTGGCTGCCGGCCCGGCCCAGGAGGCGCTGGGAGCGCTGGCGACGGTGCAGTTGCTGGATCTAGAATTGCCGCAAGGAGAAAGCAAACGGCTGGTGACGCGCGGCAGCCGGCGAGCCCAACAAGTGCTCAAGGCACTGGGTATCCGCGACCGCCGCCCACCGGGCGACCCAGCCCAAAAACCGCGCGTGTAGTGGCACAACCGAAAACCCAACTCCATGGTTTCAACAACATACAGCGATTTATGACAAACATGGGCTAGGAGCGAAGCAACCTGGCTGCTATTCCAAGTAGAGAAACTCGTTACTTGCGAAAAGCATCTGGCACAAGCTCGTCAGTGCCTTGCCGGATGCCTTTTCGGGAGTGAAGTTGGCTTTGCGGTGAAGTTCCTGCTGCCTCAAGAGATGGTCCCGCGAGATCGCTTTTTCCTTGGACGTCGGTTTTCGCGAAAGGGCGAGACGGTAGGCTGTTTCGATCTTCCCCTCGATCGATGCGTTCTCGGAAACGGCATTTACTCGGTCCTTGAGATGCTCGGCATGCTCCACTACGAACTCGTCGTTCATGAGCGTCAGCGACTGTAAAGGTGTCGCTGAGTTGATGCGACGGTTGCAGTTGGTCTGCATCAAGGGATAATCGAACACCTCCAGGAAATTCAGGGGATAGTTCCGCCGCGCGATCACGTACAGACTCCGCCGCCAACGGGCGTTCGGCGTGGAGTCGTTGCGGTCAATCGACTGGAGGCCGCTGGAATCGTGCTCGATCAGAATGGCCGGTCCGCCGACAGCGCGGTCCAATTTACCGCTCGCGGCAATCACGGCGTCTCGCATGGCTTCCGCCTCCAGCCGCCGCATGTTCATACGCCAGAGCAGCTTGTTCAGCGGATCGCGTCTACTCGCCGCGGCTTGGGCCGGTTCCGTCTGACGTGACGATTGCCGATAGACCGTCGAAGTCATGATCATCCGATGCAGCCGCTTCATTTTCCAGCCGTTCTTCAGAAAGTTGACCGCGAGCCAATCCAGCAGCTTCGGGTGAGTCGGCCGCGCACCCAACCTGCCGAAGTTCTCCGGGGTCGCGACGATGCCTGCTCCGAAATGGTGTTGCCAGATGCGGTTCACCGCCACTCTTGCCGTCAGCGGATGGTCCGGGCTTGTCAGCCATTGAGCCAGCGCGAGACGATAGCCACTCGTTTCACCCTTTGCTTCGCCCGGCCGAACCGCATCCGTTCTCCCAGGCGCCGACAATACCTCGAGGAAACCGGGCTTCACCTTCGGCCCCGGAGATTCCACGGCGCCGCGCTGCAGCAAGCGCGTTACCGGCGGCGGCCCCACATCCCAAAGCACCTGGATCTTTCCATAGCTGCGTCTGTAGCCTTCGAGGGTTGCAATGCGGCGCTCGATTCTCTCTTTCTCTGCCTTGTGCTGATCGTTCTCCTCGAGCGCGGCGTCCACCTCCTCCCGCTTCACCTCCAGCTTCTTGCCGAACTTCTCTGCGAGGTACTTCTGGACGTCGGTCAGGTCGTCGTCCGTCCCCAGTGCTGCCTTCGTGTCGTCGCGAATCTCCTCGGGCAGACTCTCGAGCTTCTTGTCGAGAAGCATGTCCTCGTAGGGCTGACGCAGATCGGCGAGATCTTCTTCTAGTTCGTCGAGAGGCTTCTGGATCTCAGCGTTGTGGCGATCGATCTCTTCCTGCTCGGGCTTGGCAACGTCGGGCAGGTAGCGATACTTCGGCTGCTTCCAATCCATCGGGTTGTAGGCCGGTGTAAACAAGGCGAGGAAACGATAGTAGTCGCGCTGCGGGATCGGATCGTAGCGGTGGCTGTGGCAGCGCGCACAGCCGAGCGTCAAACCGAGCAGGCTCGTCGATACCTTTTCCATCAAGCCGAACAAAACGTCGTGGCGTTCTTTGAAAAGGTTTGTGATGTCCGGGTCGGTTCGATCAAGCGCCGTTCGCAAATAGCTGGTTGCGACGAGCGACTCGAGGGCTTCGTCAGAATACCTCGTGGCGTTGCGCCAGTCGACAAGCTCGTCGCCCGCGAGTTGTTCCGTCACAAAGCGGTCATAGGGCTTGTCGTCGTTGAGGGCTTTGACGACGTAGTCTCGGTATCGCCACATCCCTTCGAAAACTTGGATGGTGGGAATATCGTTGTCGGAGCCGCTTGTGTCGGTGTAGCCGGCGGCGTCAAGCCAGTGCCGGCCCCAACGCTCGCCGTAGTGCGGTGAATCCAAAAGGCGGTCGATGAGGCGTTCATACGCGCCTGGCTCGGTGTCCGATAGGAACGCATCGATCTCTTCCGGGCTTGGCGGCAGGCCGATTAAATCGAAGTACGCGCGGCGCAGCAAGACCTCCTTCGGAGCGTCGGATGAGAAGCCAAGGCCTTCTGACTCCAGCCGCGCCAGCACGAACGCGTCGATCGGGGTCCGCACGCGCTGTTTGTCGCGGACCGGCGGCAGGGGATGATCCTCGGGTCTGCGAAAAGCCCAGTAGCGGCGATCTTCTTCTGTGATGGGCGGCGCTTCTTTCTCGGTGAACGTCTGTCGCTCCGCCCCGGCCCTATCGACGCGCACCGCGAAGGTCGACGTGTCCACCCAACGGCGCAGGCGCTCTAGCTCATCTTCGTCAACGCGCGGGCCCCTGCCGGGTGGCGGCATCGCTCCCGCCGCGACTTTGCGGATCAGGATACTGGCGTCTGCGGATCCCTCGACAATTACCGGTCCGTTTTGGCTCCCCTTCAGCAGGGAAGCTAAGGAGCGCAAGTCCAGCCCGCCCATCGGCTGTCCCGCGCCGTGACAGCCGATACAGCGAGCTTTCAGAATCGGACGAGCCTCGTGATCGAATTTCTCGATCTGCTGCTCTGAGAGAACAATCTCTTCCCGCGCGTCTGACAGCGCGCCGCCTTCGATCCACAATCGGATCGTCTCAATCTCCGCCTCCGTCAGCGGCCTCTTGAAGGCTTTCGGCGGCATCTTGCCGCTGGAGATCTTCCGGTAGAGAAGGCTGTCCTCGGCCGAACCTTTGACCAACACCGGACCGTTGTGACTCCCCTTGAACAGGGATGCCGCCGTTCTCAGGTCCAGTCCGACCATCGAATTGCCGCCATGGCAACTCAAGCACTTGGCCGTGGCGATCGGTAAGACGTCGCGCTCGAACCGCGGCGCCTCAGCGGCGGCGCTTGCCGCACAGAATGCCAGTGCAATGGCAAGATTGCGGAACTCTCGCATGAACCGATACTGATCCGGCACGACCGATAGGCGGGACAACGGGTTTGGGCCAAATGAAACGCTTTGGAGCGGCCTTTCATAATTCCGGTTCCGCGTCCTCTTTCGCCATGGCTCTAGAACGAAACTTTCGACAGACAGCGCGAGTTGAGATAGAACTCCAGGCGCACGTCTGACATCTGAACCGTCATCATTGCGCCGCGTCATTTGATCAGTGACAAGGGTCTGCTGTTCTGGCCGGGGGAGGCCTATCGCAGTTCGTGTCGACTTCACGACATTCGTCAACGCTCAGATGCCCACATACCACGACCACCCGTTTTGAAGCGGTCCCAATTTTCCAAAATCGTCGAACTCGTTGGCGACCACGATGCGCTGGAGATACTTCATGCTCTTATAACCCAACTGCTTCTCCACGCGGAGGCGCAGCGGAGCACCGTGAGCAACCGGCAGATCCCGTCCGTTCATGCCATAGGCGAGGATCGTCTGCGGGTGCAGGGCATCCACCATATCGATGCTGTCGGCGATGTCATCGAACGGGTAGAAATTCACGAAACGCGCGCTCGGTAGAACGCCCGCCGCCTCGAGCACCCGGCTCAACGACACGCCGGTCCACTCGCCGATGGCCGACCAGCCTTCCTCGCACGTGTGCCGGGTGATCTGCGTCCGCGAGGGGAACCGCTTGAGGTCCCCGAGCGAGTAAGCTCCCGGCCGGGCCACACGGCCTTCGATCGAGAGGCGCCATTCGGCAAATGCGTATTTCCGCAAGCGCTCGTAGGCCGGTCCATACGCCGCGTTGTAGAAACGTGCGCCGGGCTCCGCCGGATTCGTCGTGCCGGTGGCGGGAAACGAGGAGATGTCCTTGTGACTGTATTCCCTCGCCAGTGACTGCCCGGGCAACAGCGTGCGGTGCGCCGTATACGTGAGAACGTCGGCCATGCGCAGGACGTTGCCGTAGGTCGGAGGCAGTTCCTTGCTGCATCCCGAAAGGAGGAGTCCGCCCCCGCCGGCCAGTCCGGTAACGATTGCCTTGCGGCGGGTGATCAGTGGGTTGGTTTTCATGCTATTCTCCGATGGTCATGGCGCGCATTTGGCGCTTGAATCCGGACTTGATGATCATCACCACGTGCATGAGCAAGAAGAGCACGAGCGCGGCGAACGCAAAAAAGTGGATGGTGCGGGCGGACTGGAACCCGCCGAACACGTCAAGGAGGAAGGGGTACGCCGCAGTGATCGCGGGCGACATCGTCAGCCCGGTCAGCACCTCCAGCGGCAGCGCAATGAAGATGACCGCGCAATAGGTGCACTTCTGCAGCAGCCCATATTGGGGTCCGCCGGTCGCGGCCCGAATCCGCAGGCGCAGGTGATTCATCAGGTCCCGCCAAAGCAGGCTTGGAGTAAACTCGCCGCCACGGGGCACGAGATGGCGCCAGAGATGGCCGCTGCCAACCCCGGCGAGAAGATAAACCGAGCCGGCCCCAACGAGAAACCAGGCCGCCAGAAAATGCAGGCTCCGCCCCCAACCGTTCTGGTTGAAGATTTCGTAGGTCCGGATCGCACTGAGTGGAAAACCCGCGTCGGCGAAAAAAGGGACACTCTCTTCCCATCCGCCGTGCTGGTAGTTTCGGCTGATGGGCAGTTCGAAAAGTGCCGGTGTCAAATCGTTGCCCACCTCACCCCAGTAGAGTCGTGGATGGCACATCAAGATCACGAAGCCGCTGAAGGCCAGCGTTAAGAAGCTCACGGTCACGATCCAGTGAGAGATCCTGGCCCAGCGCGTATGCCGGGTCGTGTCCATCGGCACTTGTGCTTGTGGTGATTCGGCCATGCGTTTCACTAAGCGTAGTGCGGCATAAAGTGCGCAAATGAAAAGTGCCTCAGGCAGTCGCTTCGGTCCGGGGCAAGTGAACGGGATTGTCGATCAGACCGGCGACAACCTCCGCCCCTGTCACCGTGGCGTCGGTCGGCGTCTGCTCGCGGCCTTCGTGAAGATACGTCAGCCTCTTGTGGTCGATACCCAATTGATGAAACATCGTCGCTTGCAAGCTCGGGACGCTCACCCGGTTCGCCGTCGCCTTGTAGCCGAAATCGTCGGTCTCGCCGTAGGTGAAGCCCTTTTTGAATCCACCGCCCGCGAGCCACAAGCTGAAGGCGTGCCGGTTGTGATCCCGGCCGTCTGAGTTCTGGGTGGTCGGGAGGCGGCCGAATTCACCGGCCCACATCACGATGGTGCTGTCGAGCAGTCCTCTGGACTTGAGGTCCTTGAGCAGCGCGACCGTGGGTCCGTCGGTTCGCGCGCAGACCTTGGGCAAGTCGGTAGCGAGCTTGCTGTGGTGGTCCCAGATCTGTCCTTTGCCCGGAAAGATCTGCACGAACCGCACGCCGGCCTCCACTAATCTGCGAGCCATCAGACAGCGAGTCCCGTAACTTGCCGTAAGCTCGTCGTCGAGGCCATACGCCTTGCGGGCGGCCTCGGGCTCGTTCGACAGGTCCAGCACCTCGGTTGCGGCTAGCTGCATCCCGGCGGCCATCTCGTAGTTCTGGATGCGGGCTTCGAGTTCGGATTCGCCCGGATGGTTGCGCAGATGTTCGGCGTTGAGCTTCGCCAGGAAGTCCAAGCTCTCTCGCTGAGCGCCAGGGGGGCGGGGCTCGACGGGGCTCAGATGGTGTACCGGTGTTCCCTTCGAGCTGAACTCCACACCTTGGTACAAGGCCGGCAGCCAGCCGCTCGACCAAACCAGCTTGCCACTGACGCTGTAGCCTTCCGGATCGCGCAGGACAACATAGGCCGGCAGGTTCTGATTCTCACTGCCCAGGGCGTAGGTGATCCAAGCTCCCATGACGGGACGCCCCGCAAAAATGTTGCACGTCTGGAGCATGTGCAACCCTTCGGGATGGTTGTTGTGCTCGGTATACATGGACCGGATGAGGCACATCTCATCCACCTGCGTGGCCTGATGCGGCAGGATATCCGCCAGCGTCATCCCTGAGTCGCCGTGTTGCCGAAACTCGAACGGGCTCGGCATCAGGATGTTGTCGTTGTTGGGTTGGTGGATCTCGACGCCGTCTGGATGCGGTTGCCCGGCGCGCCTCGCGAGCTCGGGCTTGGGGTCGAAGAGATCCATCTGACTCGGCCCGCCGTTTTGGCAGAACTGAATAACAGCCTTGGCCCGAGGAGGAAAGTGTCCCTTACGCGGGTTGAGATCGTTGTAGACGGGGCGCGCCGCCCGCAAGGATTCCGACTCCACCAGCCCGGCCAGAGCCAAGCTACCGAACCCCAGACCGGTCATCTCGAGCAGTCTGCGCCGTGAGAGCGTGGGCTTCATTGCAGCGGGCAAGGTACGGTCGGCCATGATACCCCCTCTCAGGTGCGGTTTCCAAGCTGGTGTCCGGAGTTCGTCGCTCCGCGATTACGACTCGATTATACACACACCTTGAAGAAACCAAAAGCAAACGATTCAGCATTTTCATAGGCCGAACGCAGAGGGCACTTTTCGCCGAAGGGCTAGACCGAATTACTCACCACGCGGCGAGGCGAAGTGCGTGAGAAGGCCGTCGGTACGAGGCGCGCGCCGCTTGACGAGCGGAGGCGTACTCGAACACGCCACGGTGGAGCACGTGGAGACGCTGGAAGTCCACGCAGGCACGATCCATCACGTAGAACGAAGCGGGCTCGGGCACGATGGCGTCGAGGATGTTGACGTCGTGCAGTTTTCCGTCGGAAACCTCAATAAATGTGGATGGGGCCACGCAGATCGAGCAAGGTGTGCATCTTGATGGCGGCCTTGTGGGATCGAAACCGGGCCCAGGGGAACAGCGACAAGCAGAGGTCGATGGTGGTGGAGTCCAAGGCATAGACGGTGTTGTCGAGATCGAAACCGAGCGGCTCGTTGGCCTACCGGAGGCGGGCGATGCGGATCAGCACTTGAGCGAAGTCGGCGAAGATGTGCCAGTCGTGCGCCTCGTTGGCGTCGGCCAGGGTGGAGCGTGAAACTTTGCCGCGAAAACCCATGTGATAGAGCTTGCTTTGAACTGCACGCAAGCAGGCTTCGATGTCGCGGAGACTCTCTCGAAAGGTCAGTTGGGCAAAAGCAAGACAAAGGAATGATCGAGACAAGAAAATCCGCGGAATTTATAATTGCCGCGGTAGCGCTCGACGCACTTGTGGAACTCGTAAAGTGGGAGGTGATCGATCAACTGGGCGAAGACTGTGCGGCCGACAGGCATGCTCCATTGTCGGGCCGGGCGGCGGGTTGGGCTCTGGAGGCTAAAAAGCGCCGGCGGAAGTTGCCATCGAAAAAAGGTCAGAACCCATTCATGTCTCTGAAAGAAAAGAGGTTATCATCAAGCCCAAAAGCGATAGCCGGACAGTAGTGACCAGTCACGTTCATGAAAGATTTTTAATCTCTTTAAATCAAACGATTTAACAACAAAAGCCACTAATTGACCTCCACTCGCCTGCTGCTCTGAATAATATGAGCAAACCAACCAGCGCCTATCGCTCCAACGTCCGCAACGACGGACTCACTGCCGGCCAAGAGCGCGCCATCAGAACCATGCTCACCGCGCGCTCCATTGCCGCCGCCGCGCGCCAAGCCGACGCCGGTCAAAGCACCCTGCGCCACTGGATCTAGGCCAGCACGCGGCGGCTGAGCAGTTGCTTGCCCTGCCAGGCCTCCAGCAGCCGCGACTGCGCCTGCTCGAGTTCATCGCCGGCGGCCGAGCTCAACTCCGCGCTGGTTTGAATGCGGTCAAAACAATCCCAAAAGGCTGGCGAGCTGAAACGCTCGGGAGCAAATCCCCACAGAGCATGCAGGATGCTGCGCCGATACCAGTCGGCCACGGTGGTCTTGGGGCCGGGCCGGCAGATGCGGTGGATGGCGGCCAGCAGCAGGTAGTGGGCGCTGGAGGGGCCCGAGCGGGGCGGCGGGCACAGCGACTGCAGCGCCGCGAAAGCGCCGGAGCGTTCAGCGGCGCGCCACAGCGCTCCGGGCAGGCCGAGATCGATGGCGCTGGCTGCCAGCGGCACGGGAACGCTCTGCTGGCGGACCAGGGCGGCGAGACGTTCGGCAGTACCGAGGTAGGTTTGGCTGGTGATGCGGGGCTGGCCGTTGACGCGAGCGCTGGTAACGACGTAGTAGTAGGTTTTGTTGCCCTTGCGTTTGGAGACGACGCTGGCCATATAGGGTAATACAATTATAGAGGAAGATGTTTTAGCTGTCAAGATAAATATCAACAGACTCAACAGACATGGGGAGACCATGGTTCACCCGCAAGCCAAGAGAGGAGAGAGCGAGGATCACAAATAGGGTAATACAATAATCCGCGGTGGAGGACGGAGCTAAACTCATACACAGCAATGAGTTAGTCGCCAGCCCCGACTAACCTAGCTTGCTTCGCAGTAAAGTCCCGCTAGAGGTCGTAGTAGAGGTAGAACTCGTGCGGCACGGGGCGCAGGTTCACCTCGGCCAGCTCGTTGTCGCGCTTGTAGCTGATCCAGGTGTCGATGACGTCTTGGGTGAAGACGTCGCCGCGCAGCAGCCACTCGTGGTCGGCTTCGAGGTTATCGAGCACTTCGCCTAGCGAGCCGGGCGTTTGCTTCAACCCGGCCTTCTCTTCCGGATCGAGATCGTAGAGATCCTTATCCATCGGCGAGCCCGGATCGATCTTGTTGATGACCCCATCAAGACCGGCCATCAGCATCGCCGGGAAAGCCAAATAGGGGTTGCAGCACGGATCCGGGCAGCGGAACTCCATGCGCTTGGCTCCGGGGCTGTTCGAATAGACTGGAATCCGCACGCAGGCGGAGCGGTTGCGCATCGAGTAGGCCAGATTCACCGGCGCCTCATAGCCGGGCACCAGACGACGATAGGAGTTTGTCGTCGGATTGGTGAAAGCCAGCAGGGCGGGAGTGTGCTGGAGAATGCCGCCGATGTAATGCAACGCGGTTTCGCTCAACGAGGCGTAGCCTCCCTCGTCGAAGAAGACATTCTTATCGCCATTCCACAAGCTCTGGTGGACGTGCATGCCCGAACCGTTGTCTCCGAAAATAGGTTTCGGCATGAAGGTCACCGACAGGTTGTTCTTCTTCGCCACGTTGCGGATGACGTACTTGTAGTACATGACGCTGTCGGCCATGGTGGTCAGCGAGTTGAACCGCATATCGATCTCGGTTTGGCCGGCGGTTCCGACTTCGTGGTGATGCACTTCGACCCGGACGTCAAAGGCTGACATGGCAAGCGCCATTTCGCTGCGCACGTCCTGCATGCTGTCGGCCGGCGGGACGGGGAAGTAGCCCTCTTTGTGGCGTATTTTGTATCCCAGGTTGCCGCCGGGTTCGCTGGCGCCCGAGTTCCAGATGCCCTCGGAAGAATCGACGGAATAGAACCCGCTGTTGGCCGATTGGCCATATTTGACATCGTTGAAAATGTAGAATTCCGGTTCGGGACCCCAGTAGCTGGTTTCGGCGATGCCGGAGCCCTTCAGGTAGGCCTCCGCTTTTTGAGCGATGTGCCTGGGGTCGCGCGAGTAGGGCTGGCGCGTGAGCGGGTCCTCGATGTTGCAAATGATACTCAGGGTGGAATGGGTCCGCATCGGGTCCATGTAGGCCGTTGTGGGGTCGGGCATCAGCAGCATGTCGCTTTCTTGAATCTGCTGGAATCCGCGAATGCTCGAACCGTCGAATCCCAGGCCGTCGGTAAACATGCTGGCCTCGAACTCAGTGGCTGGAATCGAAAAGTGTTGCCAAACCCCGGGCAAGTCGATAAACCTGAAATCCACAATCTGGGCGCCTGACTCTTCGGCTAGCTTCAGTACATCCTCTGGCGTTTTAGCCATGTCTTGTCTCCTTTGATCGAAAGTATGTTGTTTGATTGCGTCCCGCTTCAAGCCGGTGGCCGCCGCAACCAAACAGGGGAGCATGGCCGCTGTGGGATGAGGCGCGTCGTAGCGGCTAACCGCTTGCTCACGCGCGCGGCTCCGAATCTGGTTCCCGAACTTTCTGCTGCGTTTGGCGCGAATTTCATGATGCAGGGGTTCTAGACGTCGTAATACAGTGCAAATTCGTAGGGGTGGGGACGCTGCCCCACCTCACTCACCTCGCTCTTCATCTTGTAGTCAATCCAGGTTTCAATCACTTCTTCGGCGAAGACATCCCGGCGGGTCAAAAACTCATGATCACGCTCCAAGGCCTCCAGCGCGCCCTCGAGCGAGGAGGGCAGCGAGGGGACTTGTTGCAGCTCCTCGGGCGAGAGGTCGTAGATATCCTTGTCGAGCGGTTCACCCGGGTCGATCTTGTTTTGAATTCCGTCAAGGCCCGCCATCAGCATGGCGGCGAAAGCCAGATAGGGGTTCGCGGCCGGGTCCGGCGGACGGAATTCCACGCGCTTGGTCTTGGGATCGCTCGAATACATCGGGATGCGGCAAGCCGCGGAGCGGTTGCGGCGCGAGTAAGCCAAGTTCACCGGAGCTTCGAATCCAGGCACCAGGCGCTTGTAGCTGTTCGTGGTCGGAGCCGCGAAGGCGACGATCGCGCCGGCGTGCTTCAACAGCCCGCCAATGTAATAAAGAGCGGTTTCGCTGAGTCCGGCGTACTGATCGCCTCCGAACAACGCCTCGCCGCCATTCCACAGGCTTTGGTGAACGTGCATGCCGCTGCCGTTGTCATTCCACAAGGGCTTGGGCATGAAGGTGACCGTTCTCCCGTGACGAAAGGCCACATTGCGGACAATGTATTTGTAGGTCATCAGGTTGTCCGCCGCATTGACGAGCGAATCGTATTTTTGATCGATCTCTCCTTGTCCGCCGCTGGCGACCTCGTGATGGTGGCACTCGATCTCCAATCCGCACTTCTGCATGGTGGTGACCATTTCGGTGCGGATGTCTTGGTGGTGGTCGGTCGGCGGTACGGGAAAATAGCCTTCCTTGTAACGGGGCCGGTAGCCGAGGTTGTCGGTCTCGCGGCTGGAGTTCCAGCGGCCTTCCTCGGCGTCGATGTAATAGAAGCCGTAGTTGTAGGACTGGTCGAAGCGGATGTTGTCGAAAATGAAGAACTCGGCCTCGGCGCCGAAGTAGGCCACGTCTCCAATCCCGGAGTATTTGAGGTATTGCTCGGCTTTGGCGGCGATCCAGCGCGGGTCGCGCTCATAGTGCTGCTTGGTGACCGGATCGGCGATATCGGCGATCATCACCAGCGTTGGCACGTCGGTGAAGGGATCCATCATTGCCGTATTTGGGTCGGGGACGATCAGCATGTCGCTTTCGCTGATTGCCTGCCAGCCGCGGATACTGAACCCAAAGCCTTCTTCAAACTTGTCCGCGGTCAACTGGGCAATGGGAAAGGTAACGTGCTGCCACAGGCCGGGCAGGTCGGCGAAACGCAGATCGAGCATTTGCGCTTCGTTCTCTTTGGCAAACCGCAGAACGTCTTCGGGACTTCGCTGAGTACCCATGGTCAAGTCAAAGTGTGGTGGCCCACGACCACCCTTGCTCGATGGTCGAGAGGATCGATGGTAGCACAGCGGGAGCGGATTTCCGTGGGTCTATTTTGTCCATAAAAAGTTTTGATTGAGGTGCAATGGAAGGACTTTGGGCCGTGTAGTACAACCGCCAGAAGTTGAAGCGCCCCACGGCGAGGCCGTAGGCGCGGCGCGTGTGGGGGTTGTTGATCGTTGCCCGGAAGAACTCGTCGGTCGCGAAGAGCGCATCCGCGGGGGGGCTGTGCGAAATGTCAATCTTCGAGGTTAAACTGCTGAGCCAGCCGCTCCAATGTGAACTGGTTACGTAGATGGCAGGCCGTGTTCTGGTTCGCGAAGAGTCCCTTCTCCCAGTACGCCCGCTCCTTCGGCAGCGTGACGATCCACTCGACGCGAACGAAGTATTCGTACTTCTCGGGATCTTGCGCATGCTCGGCCAAGTGCAGAGCCCTCAGGGGAGCTTCGAGGACCGGTACCTCCTTACCATCGTGGCTCACCCTGAACTCAGTGACAGGGACCGACTTCTCTTTGACCGTACCAACTCCGACGTATCCGGTTTTTGGGATGTAGGCGAAGACCCTCGCCCCAGGGAACAAGTGGGCCAGGGGCTGGCTGAACTTCTTGCCGCCGCCTGCGGAAATGTACCCATACCTCACGCAGTCTTCCCAGGTCCGGTGCCGGGGATCGCCCAGCGTCACGTAAAAGTCTCGACCGTTCCAGGGCTCACCTTTCTGCTTCCTGGTTCCGCTGGCTTTAGCTTCTGCCTCTCGGGGATCGACAAGCCAAGTTCGGGTCAGATACTCCCTCTCACCATCCTTGAAGTAGCGGAAGAAAACGGCGTTCAGGGGTACCCCGTAGCTGTCGCTGAGATAACCGATAATCCGTTCCGTGCTGGGATCGAGGTCCGAAGCAACGATGATCAGTTCGTGACTCTGGTTAAGCTTTTCGGGCGTGTTCGTATCAAAGGCTTCCGCAAAACCCTTTTCGAATTCTCGACCACCGTTTTTATCGGCGTAGATTCCAGCAATATCGTCGTAGGAGAGGTTCTCCACCCAAGAAGCATAGTCAAGGATCTGAGCGACGACCTCACGAGGCGTCTGGTTCTTCTTGAGTTCGATCACGCTCAGGTTCCCCTCGACATCGATCGCCAGCAGGTCGATAGACTTTCCGTGAGCCGTCGTAATCTGACGGCCGATCAGCATCAGTTTGGGCGAGAGGATAGAGATGTCATTGGCAAGCGTATCTTCGAGCTTGGCTTCACTGTCGATCGATGAGAACGTGACTTGCTGAAGATCGTCCCCCAAACGCCAAATTTCGATCTCGATGGGCATGCCCCAAATTCCTCCGCCAAGATTCTATCAAACCGCCGATCCGGTATCTGTCGCCCCGCGTCCAAAGATACCGGCCAGAATCGAGTTTCGGTAGAAGTGGCAACTGCCCGATCGGAGCCCTACCGCAACGTAAGAATTTTCGCTGGGAAGAGGGAAGCCCGTTGAAACGGGCTGACAATCGTTGAGCTGCGGGGCCCACCAGCTGTAAACGACTGGCCTAGCCTGCATTTCTCACCACGTGGCGTGACGAGCTGCCTGAGAGGCGCGTCAGTACGAGGCGCCTTCGGCTTGACGCCAACCCCGCTGAATCAAAGACCCATACTTGACGGTAGGTCGAAAACGGTCGGCAAGTGCAAAGAAGGACTGCCGGGCCTCTCGCCTGCCTCGCCCGTCAGGCGCTGAGAAACCCGGGCTGACAAACTCGGTCACGGATTTTTGATAAAATTATTCCCTTTGTTTTCAACAGTTTTATCCAGGAAGCGCCAGGCCGCCCGAGACCGGCTTGCTATCCTAAAAAAGGGAAACCCAGCGATGAATCATTTTCCATGTGGAGGTAACCGGCAGGCGATCCAGGCCCCCCCGCCCAGCAAAAACCCCGAAACTCTCTCATATACTCTCAAATCCTCTCATTGGGGAAATGAACCGCTTATAAATGAACAACTTGCGCTCAAACCACTCGAGTCCGTTGAGGCTCTTTTGCTAGCGAATACGAGGACGATGACAGCAAAAAAGACCAAAGGGCGAACATTGAAAAAATCCGTTTGATCGCTGGATGAAACAGGATCGCCTCCAGAATGCCCGAAAAGTTGCGCCGTGAGAAATGCAGGCTAAGGACCCCAAGCCGCGTGAACACGGCTCAAATGGTTCCGTACCACCGCGTGTATTCGGATCGCGATGGTCTCTTCCACACCTCCAACAGGCATGGAAGCTACTCACGATATGTTGCAGTCTGTTGGGCGCACTGCTCTAGCATTCGAAAAAGGTGTTGCGTTTGGCGGACTTGACCGCAGGTTTCCACCTGCGGCTCTGATGTTGCTTTCCGGACTTTCCGCCTGGTTTGGCGGGGATTCACCAATAGTGGGCCTAAGTTGGTCCAGATCCAGCGTCGATTGAATGGATGGAGGGAACTCCGTGATCCCTCTGGCTGTGGCAAGACGTTTTTGTCACCATCGCGGGGGGCCTTGCGTCTAAAGTGTATAAAAGAGAACAAACTCCTGCTGTGGTGGGGGTTAGCTCTGAACAGGCCGAGTCGGCGGCTTGAATCGGCGCCCGCCACGGATCCCGGCGGCGGAGATTGCCCCGAAGCAGCACAGCCGGCGCCGGGAAAACGGCGGTTTCGAGATCTCATGGCCAAGTACCCTAGCCTATCTTCGCTGTTGGGACTAGGCCGCCGTGCAACATCGGACGAAGCGGCCCCGGAAACACTCAAGATCCTGCTTCCCGAGTACCTGGACATGGAGGGGCTGGCCCGCGACCTCGAGCACGAACTAGTTTTCGAGCAGGGGGCATGGACAGAAGCGGCAATTGCTCCCGAGCGCCGCAAGATCGCGCTGGCAATCAGCGGCGGCGGCGCGGCTGGGGCCTACAGCGCGGGGGTATTGGAGGCGCTGCTGGTCCGCCTCAAGGAACGAGGCATCGAGGTCGACCTGCTGGTGGGGACCTCGTCCGGAGCACTCAACGCCTATGGGGCTTTTCTGGAGCGGCTGGGCAAAGCGAATCCCCAGATGAGCCAAGATCCGGAGCTGCGTCAGCCCTACTCAACCTTCATCGCTTCGATTTGGTCCTATCTTGACCGTGATAAGCGGACCTCAACCTGGGTTGCGGGCCGCCGGGGATGGATTGTGGATCTCGCCAGCCGGGGAGTTGGCGATCGCCGGGTGAAGTGGAGCATGGCTGTGCTGTTTGCCGGATTGATGCTGCTGCTCAACCCGTTTCTGCTGGTCTGGCTATCGATGGTGCTGGGCGCGGACCGTTGGCTGCCCGGCGGGCTGCGGGACTGGGGGTTCACGGCCGATCATCCGTTGCACTTCGCTGTGCTGGGTTTCTGTTCCTTGTTGGGGATGGTCGCGGTCGCGGCGCTGCTGATTCGAAGTTTTCGGTTCAGCTTGCTTCGCGATGTGCCTTTGCTGCGGCTTCTGGCGAACACGGGTCCGGACGGCGACCTTTGCCGGCCGCGCTTTGAGTCTCGCGGGAAAACGGTTGATCAAGCGCGCGTGTTGAGCTGCGAGCTCGTGAAATCTTGGTACGAGCGCCAGAGGGAGCTGCCGGAGCTGATGTTCACGGCCACCGACGTCTCGCTCGGCAGCGATTGCTTGTTTACACTCGTTCGCCCGGACACCTATCAACGTTTGGTCAAGCTGGGCTGGCATGCCGTTCAGCTCGACGGGGGCGGCGAGCTGGCAAGCCGCTACCGTCAGGACAAACGTGCTCTCTTTACCCTTGCGGAGAACTTTCTGCGGTGCCTGCTGGGATCAATCGCCGTTCCCGGTGCGTTTCCCGCCCAAGAGTTGGGCATTTATGGCCCGGATGGAAGACGCGAGGTTCGCCACTTTTTTGTCGACGGCGGCGTCCTCAACAACAGCCCGGTTCACATTGCGATTGATGCCGGGGCCACTCATATCATTTCGATCGAGCTGGAACCTCTCGATCCCGTGCAGCCGCTGGAAGTCGACGACCGGGACGGCGGGTACAACTTGCTGGAGACGGCGGTCACAACGTTCTCCACCCTTCTCAAGCTTTCGACACGGGGAGACATTCGCAGAACCGCGACCTGGAACCGATTCTTAGTCGAGCATCCAGAAGCGGCCAAGGCCAAAGCGGCTCCGGACAAGGAAGATCAAGCCGCGCAGGAAGCCGGCTCCCGCCCGAAGACGACGAAGAGGATTGTCCCTCTCTACCGTATCGCTCCCGAGCAGCGCGAGATCGGGACGGTGGAGTTCGACGGACATTTCGAGTCCGGCCAGCAAGCCGTCACGTTGCGTGACTGGCTGCGGCGAGGGTATGTCGACATGCAAGGGAAACATATTTGGCGCGCTACCCTGCAGCCTCATCCGGGAGGTGGAACTGTTGAGCCGCTGAGCGGTTGAGCCGTGGGGCGGCCCAGCCCCAAAACCTTGCTTCCGGTAACCAACCATCAAAATATTCCCGCGGCCCTGTTTCTTCAAGCACTTAGACCCCACCCGCCCCGCCCCGCGAGCCAACAAACCGGACCTCGCCCGCTACAATGAGAACAGTCTCTAGTAGCGCACCGGCCCGCGCGGCAAAGGTGGAAACAAGCAAGGTGGCGACAAGCGATGTGGCGCACGTCTCCAGACGTGCCGTGTCGCCATTCGTGGCGACATATCTTACGGGCATGGCCGCTGGCCCGAGTTGCCGCCAATCCGCTGAGCGACAAGAATACCCCAAATCCGCAAGAAAACCTGTCCCTTTGCTAGGGAACCTGACACGATCCCGCTGCCGGCTGCAACCCCAGTCACTGAAAACAAAAACATTATCGGTTGACACCATGACGAGGCGTCGAAAATGGCCGATATCCTGCCATTTTGTGCCATTTCCGGACATTTTGTAAAGAAAATTTATACCTCACCCGACAACCTCTTTTGTTTCAATGACTTCGCCAGGTCGTAGCCACTGACATCCCGGCGTGCCGCTTTGCCAAGCATACAGGAGCCGGACAGCGCGGACTTCTGCACAACGAATCAACGAAACAGTGTGCGGAACGGAGCGAGCGAGCAACGGGTGCAAACCGAGCAACGGCTCAACGGATCAACCGCTCAACGGCTCAACGGATAAGCACGGTCGTGGCCACTGACATCCCGGTGTGCCGCTTTGCCAAGCATGCAGGAGCCGGACAGCGCGGACTTCTGCACAACGAATCAACGAAACAGTGTGCGGAACGGAGCGAGCGAGCAACGGGTGCAAACCGAGCAACGGCTCAACGGATCAACCGCTCAACGGCTCAACGGATAAGCACAAATACGCTGAGCGGTTAGTGTGAATAGCGGATTACCGCCGCTGCGAGATCTCGCCTACCCTCAAGAGGGGAAGTGCAGGTTGCTGCCGAAGAGGCCCGCGTCCGTGCCGCCGTAATCCGCGCAGAACCCGCCTCGCAACGGACGATAAGGATACATTGCTAGCAAAGATTTCTTGTCCCGGGGAACGGCCAAGGGTGGCCGAACCATGCACGTGTGCTGGCCGCTAAGACAGGTGAGCTGATCGTGTTGCGATACCGTGCGGGATCCTTTCCACTGGGGTGTCTATGAACAAGAAGCTGGTGATCGTGATCGGCGTCGCATTTCTGGCTGCGGCCGGCGCGACGTATTTTTTCTATCAAATGATATCCATGGGGGGAGAGGGCGGCAAGGCCGCGCAACATTCCGTCGTGGTTGCCGTTCATGACTTGAGACGGGGACAAGAGTTGAGTTCGGCGGATATCGCCGAAGCTTCTTGGTCCGGCCCCGAACTGCCGGAGGGGGCGCTGACCGATCCTAAGGCGGCGTTGGGAAATCTTGTCAAGCGTGACATTAGCGAGGGGGCCGCACTGACCGAATCTCTCGTGCTGCTCGACAGTCAGGCGTTCCTGTCAGCGCGTATCCGGCCCGGGATGAGAGCCGTCTCGGTTCACGTAACAGAGTTCGCCGGCGTGACGCAGATCTTCGAGCCGGGAGATCGGGTGGACGTTCTCGTAGCCACGGCCCGGCCGGCCGCCGGCAATAGCCAGGTCACCATGAAAACGATCCTGCAGAACGTGGAAGTGCTCGTAACCGGCTACGATCAGACGCCCGGGAGCCGGGGTGGCCCGAAACCGGTCGCGACTTTGCTCGTTGACGCCCAGGATTCAGAGATGCTCAACACGGCCGATCATGCCGGCTTCATTCGCCTCGCTCTCCGGAATCCGCTTGACGACGGGATCGAGGAAAGCAGTGGAAGCCGGTTGAGCGACGTCCTCAAGAGAAGCGGTCCGGGGGCAGCCGCCCGCCGGCGAATCTCGGGCGCCTCGAAGGCTCCCAGGCCGAAGACGCCGGCCACAACGCCAAGCGGCGAAATCTCCTCCGCCAGTGGCTCGAAGAGTGACGCCGCGCGGTTGTCACCGAGCCAATAGAGCCGGGATCTGTTCCTATGGCGACATCAATTTCCAGTCCCGCCAGTCACGAGCCCTCCCTCGGGGAGAGCGAAGCTCCCGCGAATCCCCAGCGGGAACTGATGGAGCTGAAGCATCGGCTGCACCGCCGGCTTCTCGAGCGAATCAACCTCGAGCGGCTGGCGGAGATCGACGCTCCCAGAGTTCGCGACGAGGTGCGTTCCGCCGTGTCGGCTTTGGTGGCCGAGGAAGACCCGCGGCTCACCGAGGATCAGAAAGAGCGAGTCATTGACGAAGTCCTCAACGAGGTTTTCGGCCTCGGGCCGCTGGAGCCTTTGATGGCCGATCCGACCGTTTCCGACATTTTGGTGACTACGCCCGAGCTGGTGCATGTGGAACGCCGGGGCAAGCTCGAAAAGACGCCTGTTCGTTTCAAAGACAACGCGCACTTGCAGCGAATCATCCAGAAGATCGTGGGCCAGGCAGGACGCCGCATCGACGAATCTTCCCCGATGGTGGACTGCCGCTTGCCGGACGGTTCCCGTGTCAACGCGGTCATCCCCCCCGTTGCGGTAAAAGGGCCGTTGTTGTCGATCCGCAGGTTCGCTCAGGAACGAATCTCCGCTCGAGATCTAGTCCGTCTGGGTTCAAGCAGCGAGAAAATGATGAACTTTCTGGGGGCGTGTGTGCGTTCCCGGTTGAACATATTGATCGCCGGAGGGACAGGAAGCGGAAAAACGACTCTGTTAAACGTCCTCTCGGCGTTTGTCGGAGCCGATGAACGCATCGTCACCATTGAGGACACAGCGGAGTTGCAATTGCAGCAAGAGCACGTTGCCAGCATGGAGACGAGGCCGCCGAACCTCGAAGGCGAGGGCGCCATCCGGCAGCGGCAGCTTCTCATCAACAGCCTTCGCATGCGGCCGGACCGAATCATCGTGGGCGAGGTTCGCGGAGACGAGGTTCTTGACATGCTTCAGGCGATGAACACCGGCCACGACGGCTCGCTGGCGACGATTCACGCCAACAGTTGCGACGACGCCGTCAGCCGGCTGGAGTTGATGGTGAATCTGGCCAACTCCAACATTTCCGTCGCGTCGATCCGCAAGCAGATTGCGGCGGCGATTCATCTCTATGTCCAGATGTCCCGGCTGAGTGACGGGACGCGGCGCATTACACAGATTGCCGAGTCGGCGGGCATGCGCAACGGCGAGATCGACTTGCGCGACGTATTTGTCTTTGAGAATCTGGGTATTTCTCCCGAGGGCGTTGTTACCGGACGGTTCCAGCCGACCGGCGGAAAACCCCTGGTGTGGGAGCGGCTTCAGAGGAGCCAGGCAGCACTGCCCGAATCAATTCTTCAGCCGGAGCAGGACTCATGATTCAGATCGCCGCCTACATCGTCATCTTCCTGGTTACCTTTGTCATAGTTGGCGGTTTAGCCGCGGCGGCCTGGTCTGTCCTCGAAAGCTCGCTTCGCGAGAGGCGCGAGGGCGAGCAAGCCCAGCCCGGACTTCTTCGCAATGAAGTGCTCAGTACCCTCTCGGTTTTCGCGGCGGTGCTCAAGCGGCTGCGCCATGTGGAAAGACTCAAAAAGTCTCTAGCGGAAGCCGGCATCGAATGGTCCGTCGGCCGTGTCATTCTCATGATGCTAGTCATAGGGACGATCACTCTTAACGTCCTGCTGCGGCTTGATTTTATTCCGGATTTCGGCGTCTGGATCTGCGCCGCGGTCGCGGCGGCAACGCCGCTCTTCTACATTCGGCGAAAACGCCGGCTGCGGCTGCGGGCGGTGGAAGAGGCCCTTCCCGAAGCACTGGACTTCCTGTCCCGGGCGCTCGTGGCGGGACACTCGCTGCCGATGTCGCTGGAACTGCTGGCGGAAGAAGTGGACCCGCCGCTCTCAAACGAGCTGCGTAAAACGGTCGATGAATATAACCTGGGCCTGCCGATCAACGAGTCCCTCAACAATCTAGCGGGGCGCCTGCCGACCGTGGATATCCAGTTTTTCGTCTCTGCGGTAACCACCCAGGCTCGCACGGGCGGCAACCTCCATGAGCTTCTGGACACACTTTCGGAAACAATTCGAGAGCGTTCCACGCTGAAAGGCCAGGTCCATGCCATGACAGCGCATGGACGACTGACCGCCCTGATTCTCAGTCTCCTGCCGATCGTTGTCGGTTGCGTGCTGATGTTCGTGAATCCAAAGTACTTCTCGATTCTGGTGGATCACCCTCTCGGAAAGACGCTGATTTTTGCGGCGATGTGCGGCCAAGTCAGCGCCTATTTCGTGATCAAAAAGATTGCGGATATCAAGGTTTAAGCGGATATGGTCCTTGCAGCCACGGCAACGTTCTTCATCGCCATGATGTCGCTTGCGGCGGGCATCAGCTACTGGGTTTGGAACCGCGGACTCTCCACCAGCTACGCCAGCCCGGCCGGCGCCCCGGCGCTGCCGGAAGATTCGCGGCCGGCGGCCGATTTGCCGGAGTGGGCGCGCCTGTCTTATGCCGTCGGGCAGGCAGTTACGGTGCCGGGCGACCAGCGAGATTTGCGCCGTGACTTGATCACGGCCGGCATCCGGGACGAAACGGCGCCAATCGTATTCTACGGAGCGAAAGCGATTTGTTTCGCTCTGTTTCCCCTGTTGTTTGTGAGCCTGGTTTTTTCCATCAACCCGGATATTTTCACCCTGATTCCGGTGGTCGTGATTACCTGTGTCGTGGCGTATCGTATTCCTGACTGGTATCTGCAAAGGCGAATTACCAAGCGGCGCAAGCGGATCAACGAGGGCTTGCCCGACTTGCTCGATCTGCTGGTCATCTCCGTCGAGAGCGGACTCACGCTGGAACAAGCGCTTTCCGATACGGCACGAGATCTGCGCCGGGCTCACCCGGACATCCACGACGAGATTTCCGTCTTCCAGTTGGAGATCCAGGCGGGCACGAACCGCTCGGAGGCTCTGCGCAACTTAGCTGTCCGTACTCGTGAGCCCGAGGTGCGCAAGCTGACGTCGTTGCTGATTCAGGCCGACCGTTTCGGCACCAGTGTTTCGAAAGTGCTGCGGACACAGGCCCGTTATATGCGTATCCGGCGCCGCCATCGAGCCGAAGAGCTGGCCCACAAGGTCGGGGTCAAGCTCGTGTTCCCCATCTTTTTCCTCATCATGCCGTCGATGTTTCTCATCACAGCGGGCCCGGCTTTGCTCTCCCTGTTCGCCAATTTCAATTCAACCTTCTTGGGATACTAGCAGCCCGAGCGCGCAGTTTGGGACGAAGACTACAAGGTTTTGAACCACTCCGCGAGTTCGGCGCCGATCCGGTGCGGGTTGTCTTCCTGGACAAAATGAATTCCGGTTCCGATCTGCGCGGTCTTCAGGTTGGGCAGATTGGCTTTGGCCCACCCGACGGCCTGCTCCCGGATCAAGGCCCCAGGATTGGCGTGCAGTAATAGCTTGGGTAGCGGCGTTTGCTGAAGCCACCGCTGATAGCTCTCCACTGCCTCGTGAACATCCGCGGGCTCGCCTTCGATCGGGATTTCGTTCGGCCAGCGCCAAAGCGGCTTGCGGCTCGGCAGTTCCAGAAACGGTTCGCGGTAGTGGTTCATCTCTTCTTCGGTAAGTTCGCGAGAGACCGCCCCGGGCAGCACTTGTTCCACGAAGAAATTCTGGTTGACGATCATGTCCCAGCCGGCATCCGGCGTTCGGAATGCCTTGAACATTTTCTGGAACTTGGGGTGCATCTGGTCCCAGCTGCGGAGGGGACCGAGAATCGCCTCCATGAACGCCAGGCCCTTGACGTTGCCCTCGTGACGCCGCGCATAGTGGAACCCGATTGCCGAACCCCAATCGTGGATCACGAACGTGATGTTCTCTAGCCCCAGCGCTTCGATAAAGCCCTCGACGTATCGGGAATGGTCGAAGAAAGTGTATTCGATGTCCGGCTTGCCGGACTTGCCCATGCCGACTAAATCGGGCGCGATGCAGCGGCCGGCCGATGTCAGATGCGGGACGATGTTCCGCCACAGATATGACGAAGTAGGATTCCCGTGCAGGAACAAGATCGGGTCCCCGGAGCCCTCGTCGACATAGTGGAGCCGGAAGCCGTGCACCTCGACGAAATGCGGCTCGAAAGGGAAATCGGCGGAGATGCTAGTTTCGCTCACTTGTCTGCTGGCCTAGTATAGCGAGAAGAAGACGAACTGATCGAGTGGAGCTGAAACAGCCGGGCTCTGGTTAGGACGTGCGGGTCAGCCGGCCGCTACGGCCCTCTCTACCAACCCCCTCAGGTGCGGCGGCAACTCCAATTGAAGTGCTGCCTCGTGCCCACGTTCCGACATCTTCTTCCAAGTTCGCCGCAGAATGTTGACGAGCTTCTCTTCATCGTGCTCTTCGGCGAAGTCTCGAAAATAGAACTCGAGAAAAACGAGGCAGATCACGTCTTCGAGCAATTGGCAATTGGGGTCGGTCTTGAGGTGTTCCTTGCGGAGCAGAGACTGGACATGGGCGACTGTTTCGCCGTCGTAACCCGCTTGAACGAGAATCCGGCCCGCTCTCTCGGCGTGAAACTTGCCTAGTGCCACTCGCCACTTTCGGTAACCCTGGCGGTCTTTGGGATAGTCGCTTCGCGGAATCTGCCAGCGCTCGATATGCTGCGCTCGGGCCGCCAACTGAACGATTTCGGGGGCCTCGGGCGCAATCCTGTCGAGCCATGCGGTCATGCGTTCCGCATAGAGGAGTTCCTTCGCATACGTCTTCCCTTGGCAGGCTTCCCGATTGGGATCCTCGCCGTTCGCCGCATCAAAGCCGTTGATGGCGGTCTGGAAGCGTCGGGGGTTTTGGATTGGATGGTTGCTCAACGTTTGCCGTCCGGGCCGGGGGCACCCCGTATCTCTATGCATCATCCATCTTACGACTCCATCGCGGCTCTGGGACTCCACTGCGCGCAAGCCCCCGGGACTGCCGCCAAGCAAGGTAGCGACAAGCGGCGATCGGGTCGGGTACCGGGGATTGCGCCCCGGCACCCTCCCACACCACCGGACGTACGGTTTTCCGTATCCGGCGGTTGGACCCAGCGGCTTAACTGCTGGCCGCGAGATCCGATGGCATCACAAATCCGTAACGCTGCAAATTACGTTTCGACAGGGCCCGATGCATCATCGCCCGCGCCGCGACAAACCAAGCGCCACGACGCGTCGGCACATAGCGCAGCATCCGCTCGGGCACGCCCAAGCGCCGCAATGCGCGGCAGCGACCCCGCACGCTGTGCCAGCGCAGCCAGAAGCACTTCCGAATGTGCCGCCGAATCCAGCTTTCCAGCCAAAAGACCGCGCGCCGATCCTCGGCCAGCCGGCAGTAACCCCACCAGCCGACGATATACCGCCGCCACTCGTCGCGTAATTCCCGGCTCGTGACACTGCGGCAACTGCGCCATATCTCTCGCACCTTCTGCTGGAGCCGCTCGACACTTTGCGGCGCCACTTCCCGCTGCCCCCGGCGGTTGATGCGAAACCCCAGAAACTTCCGTTCCCAAGGCCGCCCCGCCCCGCTCTTCGCCTCGTTCACTTGCAGTCGCAGATGTTGCTCGATCCAGCTCCAGATCCCCGCCAGCACCCGCTTCGCCGCCGCTTCGCTGCTCACATAAATGTTGCAGTCGTCGGCATAACGGCAAAAACTCAGCCCGCGGTTCTCCAGTTCCCGATCCAGTGCATCCAGGTAGATGTTCGCCAGCAATGGAGACAGCGGCCCGCCTTGCGGCGTGCCCTCCTCGCTTTTGACCAGCACCCCGTTCAGCAGTACTCCGGCCCTCAAATACCGGCCTGTCAATCTTAAGATCCTTTTGTCCCGAATCACTTGCGCGATCCGTCGCATCAGAATGTCGTGATTCACATGGTCGAAGAACTTGGCGATGTCTATATCCACCACCCAGTCCTTGCCCTCGCGGACGTATCCCTGTGCCACGCGTACCGCCTCATGCGCGCTCCGCCCCGGCCGAAATCCGTAGCTCGACTCGCTGAACATCGGCTCCCAAAACCAGGCTCAAAGATCGGCGTCAAAACTTGCAGCAACGCTTGCTGCAGCAGCCGGTCCATCACCGTCGGGATGCCCAACAGCCGTTGGCCTCCGTGCGGATTGGATATCTCTACCCGCCGCACGGGACTCGGCGTCCAGCGCCCCGCCAGCAGTTTCGCCCGGATCTTTTCACCGTGGCGTGCCAAGTGGGATTCGAGTTGTTCGGTGGTCATGCCGTCGATGCCCGCCGCGCCGCGGTTGCGTTTGACCGCCCCCAGCGCACGCCGCAGGTTCTCTTCGGCCGCCACTTGTTCCATCAGATCGTCGTGCATCACTTTCTGTCGAGAGTCTCGCGGCTCACGCTCGGGTTCCCGCCGGCATTGGCCCGCCGCGGTTCCACCGCTTCTGCCTCCGCCTGCTCCCCGTCTCGTTCCCCCAGCGGGGAAGGACCCTGCGGTCCGGGACTCCGGGAAACCTCTTGCACGCTATGCCAGTCGCTCCTCTAGCTTTGCTCCTTGGTCCTTCAGCCCTTTGCTCCAGCGGCATTACCCGCCTTCTCGGCTACTATGGCTTCTGCTGACTTCTCCCCCGCTCTCACGGGGCAGCTCTCCCCAGGTAAGGCGCTGATTCTGTTCCTTCGTGCCGTCCGGCTCTACCTCGCACGTCTCGTATGGATATTGGGCTTCGCGGTGGCCAGCACGCTTACCGCCCGTACGCGGCCTCACTGCCGGTTTGTGTTCCTACAGTCGAAGTATTCGTTCCCCGCTTCCTTCGGCTTTCACCGTGCGGCTTGCGACCCGCGACTTCCGCTCTGCGGTTCCCTACGGTTACCTCCATCGGTCCCGGCAGGATCGTTTCATCCTGCTAGAATCAGCCCATGCTGGGCACACTGGCGCACGTCTCCAGACGTGCCGTGTCGCCATTCCTGGCGACATAGTCGGGACCGGCTCTCAGCCGGTCCGCCGTTGGGCATATTCCGTCGATATTCCGTAGAGCCCAGCGCCGACGGAGCCCCCGCTATAATGGGTTCAAAATACCGTTGTTCGCCTGGAACACAAGGCCGCCCCTGGCGAACGCCAGGGAGCAATCGATGAATTTCCACGAATCCGAACGCTTGACGATGACGAGGCGCCAGTTGATGGGCCCCGCCAGCACCGGTATTGGCGTCGCCGCGCTGGCATCGCTGCTCCACCCTGAACTGTTTGCCAGCCCCGCCCTCGACCCCATGGGCCGGCCGATCAACCCAAAAACCGGCGGGCTAGCCGAATTACCGCATTTCGAGCCAAAGGCCAAACGCGTCATTTTCTTGCACCAGTCGGGCGCGCCATCACAGATCGACCTATTCGACTACAAACCCAAACTGAAGGACTTCCATGGATCCGAGCTCCCCGACTCGGTGCGCCAAGGCCAGCGCATCACCGGGATGACTTCCGGCCAGGATTCCTTCCCCGTGGCGTCTTCGGTTTTCAAGTTTCAGCGTCATGGCCAGACCGGAACTTACCTGAGCGAGCTTCTCCCCCGCCACGCCGAGATCGTCGATGACATCTCGATCATCAAGACGATCCACACCGACGCCATCAACCACGACCCGGCGATCACTTTCATCCAAACCGGCAGCCAGCAGCCGGGACGCCCGAGTATGGGCGCCTGGCTCAGCTATGGGCTTGGAAGCGAGACTCAGGAGTTGCCTGCCTACGTTGTGCTGGTTTCGCAAAAAGTCTCGAAGAACAACGCCCAGCCGCTGTTCTCACGGTTATGGGGCAGCGCTTTTCTGCCGTCGCGTTATCAGGGGATCAAGTTTCGTTCCAGCGGCGACCCGGTGCTGTATCTCTCCGATCCGCCCGGAGTCGGCAAGAAAACACGCCGCCGCATGCTCGACAGCTTGCAAAAGCTCAACTCGCTGAAAGCCGAGGCGTCAGGCGACCCCGAGATCAACACCCGCATTGCTCAGTACGAGATGGCCTATAAGATGCAGACCTCGGTCCCCGAGTTGATGGATCTCTCGAAAGAGCCGGACTACATCTTTGACCTCTACGGTCCGGACTCGCGCAGACCGGGAACCTATGCCGCCAACTGCTTGCTGGCGCGCCGCCTGGCGGAGCGTGATGTGCGATTCGTGCAGCTTTACATGCGAGGCTGGGACCAGCACGGCGACTTGCCGCGCGACATCACTCTCCAGACGAAAGCCACCGATCAGGCCTCAGCCGCGCTCATCCTCGACCTCAAACAGCGCGGCATGCTCGATGACACTTTGGTTGTCTGGGGCGGCGAGTTCGGCCGTACGGTCTATTGCCAGGGCAAGCTAACGGCGGCCAACTACGGCCGGGACCACCATCCGCGCTGCTTCACCATGTGGCTGGCGGGCGGAGGCGTCAAGCGCGGTTTCTCGCTCGGCGAGACCGACGATTACTGTTACAACATCGTCAAAGACCCGGTTCATATTCACGACCTGCAAGCCACCATCCTGCACTGCCTGGGCATCGACCACAAGAAGCTGACCTTCAAGTTCCAAGGGCGGCATTTCCGTCTTACCGATGTGCACGGCAACCTGATCAACCAAGTACTGGCATAGCATCGAGCCCCGGCCATGACTCGAGCCGCGACCGTCAGGGAGTGTCCATGGGCCGGCCGGCCAATCGGAGCCGCGCGCGTAAGCAAGCGGTTGCCTCTACCGACTGATCCGCTCCCATCAAACTTCCGGCCCACCCAAAAAGATGAAAACCCGCAGGTTTTCGACCGAACGGTTAGCCGCTTCGACGCGCTCATCCGCCAGCGTCTCGTTTCTTTCCGCAAACCAGTAGTACCTGCATCATGAAATTCGCGCCAAACGTGACAGAAAATTCGGGAGAGCCCCGTTCACGTGGCTTGGTTTCCTTTTAGGCCGGTCCTTTTAGGGCCGGTTGACCAGCCCTCCCGAAGTTGTTCCTCAGCCCGTTTCAACGGGCTTTCATTCCGCCCTGATCGCGACTGTCTCCCGGCAAGTACGGCAGGGTGCGTCGCCATGAGATGGCGCGTGCCTCCCGGCGGGCCGCGTCGGCCTCCGCGCCGACGTGGCGTGGGGCCCGCGGTACGACAATCGCCAAAAGGAATGGCCTAAGTCGCCTCTCAAATCCTGATCTTTCTTTGTCTTTGCTCATGTTTGTTCCTCCAATCTCACTAAAGAATGAGGGTGACTGCCGGACACCAAGACAGTAATCTGCTGGGTACCGTAGGCGTCTCCCTACTACTGGCCCTTCTTCAAGATCCTGACCACGTCCTCACCCACACTGGGTGTTCCACCCTCCAAAAACAATACGCCCGATCACGGCTGGCGACGGTACTATAGCCAACCCACACGTAAGGTAACCCAAAGTATAACCTAGGACCCCTGCTTCATTTCGGTTCATTTTTGCCTGGTACTAGGCGTGGTACTTTCGGCTGGCTAGCCACCACCCGCTCGGGTTGCGTCCCCGCAGGGCCCTATCCTCCGCTCAGCTACCCCCAGAGTGGACTACATCAACCCTGCCGTGCAATACTTTTGCAGCGAACGGCAACTACCCCCTTAACTGACTGTCTCACGTTTGGGGTTCACTTCAAGCTCCCGATCCCTTATTCGGAGCCAAGATCGGGCAAGCTTCAGCGGATTTCTTTGGTAAGGATTTTTCACTTGAGTTCGGCCATTCGGCGTCCGGGAAATCTGTTAAGGAGTTGATATAAAAGCACATGGGTCGACATTCCTCGTGCTCAGGATGGCGGTCCGTGTCAAAGTAGGTTTCCGGAGTTCGGGAGCTGTCCCCGATCCCCCCCCCGATCTCCCCCCGGAGTTCGGGAGCTGTCCCCGATCTCCCAAGGATCTCCCAAGGATCTCCCAAGAGATCCAAGAGATCCAAGAGATCGAAGAGATCCAAGAGATCGCAAGAGATCGGGGACAGCTCCCGAACTGTGAGACAATAGCGATTCTTTACTAACCGAATGGCCCGGGTGGTGGCGGCGGGTGTGCCGCATCACATCACGCAACGGGGCAACAATCGCCAGGACGTCTTCCTGCTCGACGACGACCGGCGTTTCTATCTCGAAACTCTCCGCGAACGCTCGCAACGCCACGGCGTCACGCTGCTTGAAACCCGCCTCCGTAATGCCATGGGCAGCCATATAGACAACCTCATTTGGCAAAAAACGCAAGAAATAACTAGGAACCTGACACCATTCCCCCTCCGGATCGCAACCCAAGACGCCACCAATTCGCCAACCCCACTCCCATGGCCAACCGTCAAAACTCCGATTTCCCTCTTCCCAGTCACGTATTTTTTAAAAAAATATTGTCTTCATTTTCAGTCATGTAGCGCTCCAGAGGTCTGGAATCCCCTGCCCCGCTTGCTAGCGTAGGGGTGATGAAGCAACTGCAGCGCGCCACAAAGTGCCGCATGGCTACGCGGCCCCGGGCGGTCTCCGTTCTTAGACCGAAAATGGCCTCAAACACTGCCATATTCTGCCATATTCTGCCATTCACTGAAGGAACTCATTATGAATAAACAACTTACGCCACTTCAGCTCCGCGCCGTCGAATCTTTGACCGTCTGCACGAGTATTCCCAGCGCGGCGAAACACGCCGGGATTGGAGAGCGCACCCTCTATCGCTGGCTGCAAGAGGAGGAATTTCAAAGCGCTGTCAGGCGTGTCCGGCAGCTCTCGCTGACCCAGCTCGCAACCCACCTGCAGCACATGGCGGGCCGCGCCGCCGGCACTCTGGATGAGACCATGGAAGACAAGAACGCCACATCCGCCAGCCGGGTCAGCGCTGCCCGCTACTCCATGGAGATGTTCTACAAAGCCGCCACGCTCGAAGACATCATGGAGCGCCTCATGACAGTAGAAAAAAAGCAAAAAGAAGAAGCTGGCTATGGATAGGGTGTTTCAAACCAGCCGGTCCTTAGAGTTTGGATCTTTGTCCGAAGAGGGGCCCGCCCGCCTGATGTGGCGCAAGCTCTTAGCTTGCCGCGTCGACACTCGTGCCGGCGCCTGGACCTTTGCCGCTCCTTCGTCGCAAAGCGGCGACCAGCCAGCTATAACTGAACAACTGCTGGCTGAAAGCCAGCAGGTTCGTGTGCGGCTGAAAGTCGCCTGAAGCGCGGCTTGGCCGAAACAGAGCCGCGCCCGCAAGGGTGCGGTCGAGGGGAGTCCGTGCGTCGGGATCGCCATCGGAATGCGGTCACTGCCAGACTGGACCGCACCCTTGCGGGCGCGGCTCTGTTGAGAACCCTCGCTTGAAGCTGACCGCCTGAAAGGCGGTGGGTTTAGACCTGGTGATTGAACTAAACTGACAATATGGGGTCCCAGCGCAGTCGTGCAAGCAGTCACGCGTCCTATCTCCTGGTCGTGGTCGCATGCCTGGCCGTCTACCTTGCGTCTGGCCCGCTTTCAGCCAAGCCGGAGCGGCGCCCAGCCGACCTTGCCAGCCCGCTCACCACGCAACTGATTCACCAGCAAAACATCGCCGCGCGGGCATCGAGAGGGCTGCCGCCGCCCCGAACCGTTTCGATAAAAATCGCGCCCGAGCCGGTCGGCGAGTTGTTCGTCGACGATATCGGCGATATCGCGATCGTGGACGACGGGGACGGAGTTTTTCTTCCCCCGCTGCCGTTCGACCTAAACGGCAAGACGCTTGCCTTCGTGCCCGCGGACGCCGAAGCGAGCGCCTATCAATATGAAGTCCGCGATGGCGGCTTCGATGCTCAAGCAGCGGCGGCCGGCGAATTCGTTCTGCTAGGCGATGATGACTCGCGGCAACTCAGCTTGGCGTTGGCTTTCCCTTTCTTCGGCGAAACATACACAAGCCTGTTCCTCAACTCCGATGGCAACCTGACGTTCGGCCAGGGTGATAACGCATCCACGGCGCGTGATCCGGCACGAGCTGTCACCGGGCCGCCGCGTATCATGGGGCTGTTTACTGATCTGGATCCGTCGATTGACGGCAGCGCGATCCGAGTGCTCTCAACCGCCGGGCGATTCGTCGTGACCTGGATCAACGTGCCGGAGTTCAGCTTCAGCGGCGACGGCCTGCCTCAGAGCTTTCAGGTCAGTCTTTTCGCCAATGGCCGTATCGAGTTCGCCTATACCGATGTCTCGACCCAAGAAGCGATTATCGGTATCGCCCCGGGCGCGCGCTTCAACGAATCCCTTGCCGGTGACTTCTCTGAGCCATCTACTGATATTTTCTCCGCGGCGGTGGTCGAGATCTTCCTTCCGGCCGTCGTCGATCTCGCCGTGCTCGGACAGAAGTTTTACCTCGGCCATGACGACGCTTACGATTTCATCGTAATTTTTCAGAACTACGAGATCCCGATTGATACGGGAGGATTCGCGTTCTACCTGCCGATCCGCAATTTCGTGCAGGGCATCGGACCCTTTCCGTTTTTCTTGGCCGACCAGAACGTGACCAACTTCGGCCCGCTGGTGGGTTCTTTCCAGCGCCTGCAAGGCTTGATGTACATGGGCGAGCTCGACAAGTACCCGGAAGACCCCAATGACCGAATCTCCCGCAACTTCGGGCTGGGGGTGAGCACGCCGCTGACCGTACTCGCACACGAAGCGGGTCACCGCTTTCTGGCGCGAACTTTGTTCGTCGACCCAGCGACGAACACGCTTTCGATCGAGATGCTGGGACGCCAGTTCAGCCACTGGAGCTACTACTTCAACTCCGAGGCGTCGTTCCTGGAAGGAAACCGCATTGCCGACCATGGCAGCGGCGCGTTTCGTTTCGAGACGACCGAGACGATCACGGGTTTCAGCAAGCTGGATCTTTATCTCATGGGGCTGCTGCCGCCCGAAGAGGTTCCTGCCAACTTCTTTGTGAGGAATCCGAGCATTTTCGACAACTTATTCAGCGAGTCCCACGAGCCGCTGGCGGGGATTTTCTTCGACGGCGAACGAGTTGAAGTGACGATCGATGACATCATCGCCGCGCACGGCCGGCGGGCGCCCGACCACACCGTTTCACAACGGAACTTTCGTTACGCCTTTATCTTGTTGAAGCAAGAAGGTGAAGAGGTCCCCCCCGTTGACATCGAGAAGATGGAACGCTTTCGGACGGCGTTTGACGAATACTTCGACCAAGTCGTCGGCAACCGCGCACGAATCGAGACGAAGCTGGTCCGCAAGCTCGGTCTCACCACCTGGCCCGCCGCCGGCGTATTGCAAGGAAGTACTACCGAGGCCTTTGTCTTCCTCGAAAACCGCACCCTGGAGCCGGTTGAAGTTCAGCTTTCGAGCGACAGTGATTTGCTCCAAGTTCCCCCGAGCGCCACGATTCCGGCGGGCGAGCAGTTCGTTGAGTTTCCGCTCAGCGGCGTTACGGCCGGTGTCGCGAATCTAGCGGCAACCGCGGGAGATGAGTTCGAGGTCTCGCACTCTAAGATTCGGGTGCTCGGTGATCCGTCCAGCCTCTCAAGCCAGCGCATTTTCCCGCTGGAGATCCTGTTCGGCGATCCGCGCGAGCGGCTGCGGACCGGGCGCGTAAGCGCTCCCATGCCCTTTCTCTTCTTCTTCCAGGTGTTCGACGACAATTTCCTGATTTACCAGGATGTGCGCTTCAACGTTACCGTCAGCGGCGATGGCCGTGCCGACCCGCCGAACCCGCTGAGCGACTCGTTCGGTTTCGTCACCCTCAACTGGACATTAGCTTCCAAGCCAGGGCCGAACCAAATGACAGTCCGGATCGAGGGCAGCACGCGGCCGCCGCTGGTGATCGAAGCTGTCGGCGTGCTTTCGCCCCCCCGGCATCGCAACGTCCGGCAGTTGCTATTCGGACCATGAGGCGAAATAGTAGGACCGGCTCTCAGCCGGTCCAGGAGTTTCTAATTCCGCGGATAGCAGCCCATGGCAGAAGTGTGCTCGGGCGAAAAAGGGGGACCAACCGCACTGAGGTGGCGCGCGCCTCCCGGCGGGCCGCGTCGGCCTCCGGGCCGACGTAGGATCGGCTCTCAGCCGGTCCACCCCAGGTCTTACCCCCGGCCTGAAGTTCTAACATTTTCCAAGGCCTCCACGTGGCGCAAGCTCTCAGCTTGCAGCGTCCACACTCATGTGGACGCCCAGGCAAGAGGCTTCTACATTGCCTGGCCGGGCAACTCCCTCCGTGTGTTGTTCCCGGGGCTTGCGCCCACGGGCCAGTATTAACGAACCCTTCCCCTTTCGTCCACACAGACTTCGTCACGCGGCCATTGCCGCGAGAAAGATCCTCAGAATCGCGCGACTAAAATCCAACTCCAGTCCGCATTTCTCGCCACCTGGCGAGGTTTGACACCTGAACCGCTAGTTTGCGAGCATGAGCATGCGTAGTCGTTGTTCCTGCCTCTGCTCCTCAGTAGCTCAATTGGTAGAGCATCCGGCTGTTAACCGGAGGGTTGTAGGTTCGAGTCCTACCTGAGGAGCCAATCTTTCTTCCCAAGCTATTGAACCGTTTGAACTTCCCGACTATGGGTAACACCGTCGGGTAACAACATCGAGCCTTCGATGACTCGAACTGCACCATCGTCGGTCACGTGAGAGTAGATCTCCAGGGTTGTCCTGATGTCCTTGCGCCTCATGAGACGTTGCATCACTTCAGGGGCGATTCCGGCCTGTCGGCCAAGGGTACAGTACGTATGCCTGAGATTCACTACTGTCCGGTTAAAGGTCGAATAGAATCAGCTGGTTGGGGTCATTGAGTAAGTTTTCGTGGGAGTCGGACGGCTGCAAGGCCTGTAGAATGGGCGTTTTCTCGAAAAGGGTAACGCTGAGAATCTGTAGGATTTGGTAGAGACTCGCCTCCAGGCCCAACCTCTTGCGCGCGATCGCGACCAGTACGTAAACCGAGACGGCGATCCAGATTTGAGTCTTCACGGCGTTCTCGCTGGCGCCGTAGAACTTCTTGATCCGCAGGTGCTGCGTGATCCACTTGAAGAACAACTCGATCTGCCAACGCGACTTGTAGATGCGGGCGATGGTCAGCGCCGGGAGCGTGAAGTTGTTGGTCAGGAACTTCAGCCGCTTGTTCGTCGCGGCGTCGAAGTAGCTGACCCGCCGCAACGTGTCGGGATAGGCTTTGGCCGATTCGATGGCAGTCAGTATGACGGTCTGATCCGAGCGCACCCCCGTGGACTTGTCGACGGGATGCGAGTAGCGCCGTTGGAGCAAGATGTTTTTCTTGGTTCGCACGACGAAGAACGACGAGCAGAGGGTGAACACGAAGAGGCGTTCGAAATCGACGCAGGCCCGATCCATGACGTAGAAGGCGCCGGGCTCGGGGAGGAACTCGTCGAGGATGTTGACGTCGTGCGTTTTGCCATCGGTAATGCGGATAAACGTGGGGATGTTACCCCGCAGGTCCAACAGCGTGTGCCTCTTCACGGCGGCCTTGTGCCGGCGGAACTTGGCCCAGGGGAACAGCGAGAGGCACAGGTCGATGGTGGTCGAGTCCAGAGCGTAGAGACTTTGATCGAGATCCACGCCGATCGGATCGCGGGCGTACAAAGGCCGCGCGATGCGAATCAAGACCTGGGCGAAATCGGCATAGATCCGCCAGTCGCGCGACTCGTTGGCGTCAGCCAGTGTGGAGCGCGCCACCTGGGAGCGGAATCCCATGTGGTAGAGCTTGGCGCCGAGCGAACGCAGGCACGCTTCGATGTCGCGCAGGCTTTCGCGGTAGGTCAGCTGGGCGAACGCCATCGAGAGGAACTGATCCCAGCAGGAAAAGCCGCGACATCTGCGATCCCCGTCGTAGCGGCTTACGCAGCGGCGGAATTCGTGATCCGGAAGGAAGCTGATCAACTGGGAGAATACGGTGCGGCCGAGGTTCATGAACCATTGTCGGCCGCCTCTGAAGTCGTTCCAGCCGTCCTTCGCCGTTCAAATCGCGGCAAGGGAAAAACAGCTCTAAGCTATGCTGGAACAATCAGTTGTCGCTCGCCAGTGAGTCGTTAACCGGACAGTAGTGAACTGAGACCACCGCCAAGCAAGCCGTGAGGGGGAGTTTTGCGCACCATCAGTGCACTTTTCGAGAAAACGTGTTGATAAAAAATGGGCTACCGGAAAACATCACGGCCTTTTAAGCCGTGGGCCGAGGGTTCGAGTCCCTCCCGCCTCACCACCTAAATCCTTTGTTTCCAGAGCTGCCATCGTCCTCGTCGGGCTGGCGAGTACGCATTAGGTCACAAACTGCGTCAATACTGTGTCAAAGCCGGTCAGTTGGGCCAGTCGGAAAACAGCCTTCCTGGGCGCAATGGACATTCTCCTACCGAAGCCCGGCGCCAGAGAGCAGCTCAACGACATGGTGCGCTGAACTGCCACCGGTGAGCGGGATTAAGACTCACTTCGCCATTCGCGGGTCGAACCGAAATCGTTGAGAGCGGCCGACTTGGATCCCCGTTAACCGCGGATGCGCCGGGTTGAGAAGGAAATTGCGCTCTAGCGGAATGACAGCCGACGGCACCGACAGTACCGCCGTTCTCGCCTTTGCGGCCCAAGCCGCACCGATCTCCTGAAGACGCTCGGGCGCGGGGTATTCCCTCCAGCGTGACGGCAGCCGGTCAACCGAAACGGATTCCATGGGAACGTCGTCGGGTATCGTCGCGCCGATTGATACGAGGTCAGGCGGCAGATTGTCAGGGTCCAGGTTTACAAACAGCTCCAAAGCAGCCAGCGACAGCGTGGCGGAGGTATAAACCACGGCCACCCCTGGGGGATTCCAGCGTCCTCCGTAAAGCCGCGCCCCCTCCCCTGTGAAGGCGCCACGGGCGTGCCGGCGCCCGCCGATGCGCCAGACCTGGATCAACTGAAAACACCGTGCTCGATGCGCCCAAGGACACGCTCGACCTGGCGCACGCCGACATCGGTATCCATCCGCGAGAGCGGCGTGGCATTACCCAAAGCCCGATTGGGCTTCTGCAGCCACGCGGACGCCCTGTGCGGATCGCCAAACACGCCAACAGCGGCTGCGGCTACGCGCGCCAAGCGGAGCAGCCGGTCAGACTCCCCCGCAGTCAGCCGCTCCTGCTTTTTTCGGCGCGCCAAGGTCCGTTTGGGGAGCGAAAGCGGTGCGGAAAGTGCGTCCGCCGACAGGCCGAGCAAATCCAGAACCGATTCGAGGGCCGCGTGAGGCAAGCCTGACCGCACGATGGTGATCAGGTCCTGCTCGTTCAGCACCCTTCGACCAAGCGTCTGCCTGCCTCCTAAAATCTCTTGTATCCGGGAGGTTGCGGTATGGCTGGCCATTTAGCAATTATTCTACTGCCAAATGGCCAAGATGTTCAACCGGGCTGTGTCGAAAGCTAGACGGTTTCCAGAATCCCACTTTTAGGAAGGCAGTACCGGACCGCTCATTTGGCTGCTTCGAGCGGATCGCGGACGACAAGGCCGTCGCGCAATTCTGCGTCGACCAACGCTGCGTAGCGGAGTGAATGCAGTCCTGCCCCAGGCACGCTACTATGACACGCGAGGGTTCAAACGACAACGGTTCGAGCAGCAATCGATGACGGAACTGTTTCTTCGTCACGTTCTGCCCGTGATGTTGCTGAACCAGAGTTGAGTAACCCAGAGTCGAGTGACCAGGAGGAGTCATGGTAAGCAAAGCATGCGTTCTTTTTCCGCTACTGCTGCTGGCGAGCGGGCCGGCGGCAGCCCAGCAGCCCGCTCCCGGTCATGTTGACCCCCTGCCCGTATTGAAAGCCGCCGCCAAGGCAATGGGCGCCGAAAAGCTCAACTGCATCACCTTTTCCGGTACCGGGTACGCCGGCAAAGTCGGCCAGAACGTCACGCAGGATACGGACTGGCCGCTCGGCGAGCCACTGGCCAACTACACCAGGACGATCAATTACGCCGCCAAGTCGTCGGTCGAGCAGTTCGACCGCAAACCGCGGATGAACCCTCGCTCGTGGAAGTACGGCACGGGCTGGCTTGGAGGGACCCCGCTTCAGCAGAGGGAGCGGCAAACGTTCGCGGTCAGCAGCAACTACGCCTGGCATCTGGACGGAAATGGAGCCGCCCCAATTCCAGCGCCGGCCAATGCCGAGCTATGGCAGCTTGATATCTGGCTCAACCCGGCGGGCTTTGTCAAAGCGGCGATGCAGCCGGGCGCCAACCCAACCGCCATCTGGCGCTGGGAGATGGCCGAAAGCGGCCGCGACGGGGCCACCACCGGCGGAATCGAGAAGATCACAGTCGTCTCGGCCACAGTGCTTGGCAAGTACCGAGTCAACGCGACGATCAACAGTCAGAATCTGATCCAAAGGGTACAAACCTGGGTGCCGCATCCCGTCCTCGGTGACATGAACTACGAGCACGAATACACCAAGTGGCAGGAGATCGACGGCGTGAAATTTCCCGCCGGCTGGCACCATCACGATGGATGGGACGACGAGCGGCAGATCCCGGTCATCAGTGGCGGACACAACGGCTTCGGCGGCACGTTCGACAAGATCCAGCCGAACGTATGCGAAGCAGTCACCGTTCCCGACTCGGTGCGAAGAGCGAGCGTCTCTCCCCCTCAGGTGGAACCGCAAAAGCTGGCCGAAGGAGTGTGGCTCCTAGGCGGGTCGTCGCACAACAGCGTGGCCGTCGAGTTCGACAAATTCGTAGCGGTCGTTGAGGCGCCGCTCGACGAAAAGCGCTCGCTGGCGGTCATCGAAGCCATCGTCAAGCTGGTTCCCCAAAAGCCGATCCGCTTCGTGGTCAACACGCATGCCCACTACGACCATTTGGGCGGGCTGCGCACCTACCTGCACATCGGCGCGACGGTCATCACGCACCAGCGCAACCGCGTTTTCTACGAAAGCGAACTGTTGAACTATGTCCCCCGGACGCTCGAGCCCGACATGGTTTCGCTCTATCCGCCGACCGAACTTTCGGAAGGCTACACGATGGAAGACGTCGATGAAAAATACGTCATCAGCGACGGAAAGCGAATGATGGACATCTACTACGTCCAGGGGCTCAATTCACACGTCGAGGGCATGCTGATGGCTTATCTGCCCAAAGAGAAAATCATCATTGAAGCGGACCTTTACGACCCGCCCGCCGCGAACGTGCCGCCTCCGGCTAGCCCCAGCGCGGCCAACAGGGCTTTCTACAATAACGTGCGGCAAATAGGGCTGGATATCTCCACCATCGCCCCGATCCATGGGCGGGCGGTTCCGTGGAGCGATTTCTTGGACTTCGCCGGCGGGGATAGCAAGACAGAGTAGCGTGAATTCCTTCTTGTTGACGTCGTCGTAATCGAGGATCGACCACGACATGCCGATGAGCTCGTTTTCTTCGAGCTTTGAGACGACGGCCCGAGCAGCGTCCGGCCTCCAAGCGGTGTGTCAAGCGGGCAACTCAAGCGTCGATCTTCGCCGCGGACCGCAAAACGACTATAATGTGATGACGATTGCTATTGCCTGTTGCAAATCTTTCCCGCGCACGAGCTACACTTGACATTGGAATCATGCGGGTATATACCCCTTACTGGGTAGGAGGATGCCGGGTGCCTGTGGACTGACGCCCGTTCCGCGAACAGGAAACTATCGACGGCGTCCCGCCCGGCGGGCCTGCAAAGGAGATTCATCACAATGCGAAATCGATTGAGAGGCGTAATCCTAGCTGGTGTTGCGGTTGCCATCGTGGCGCTTGTCCCGCCCAACACGAAATCGGCCGCCGCTCCTCCCCCGGAGTACAAGGCCGAGCGCACGCCCGACGGCAACCCGAACCTGAACGGTATTTGGCAAGCTCTGGGGTCGGCCCACTGGGACATCGAGGGCCATGCCGCGCGATCAGGCCCGATCCTCTCACTCGGTGCGCTCGGGGCGATTCCAGCCGGTCTGGGCGTGGTGGAAGGCGGCGAGATTCCTTACCAGCCATGGGCCTTGGAGAAGAAAAAAGAGAACCTGGAAAACTGGCTCACTCTCGATCCGGCGATCAAGTGCTACATGCCGGGCTTACCGCGCGCCACGTACATGCCCTTCCCGTTTCAAATTGTGCAGACGCCCGAGCACATCTTGATCGCCTACGAGTTTGCCAGCGCCAGCCGCGTCGTCTATATGCAACGGCCGGATTTCGAGGCCCCCGTCGACGCCTGGATGGGGCACTCGCGCGGCCACTGGGACGGCGAAACGCTGGTCATTGACGTGACAGCCCTCGTGGACCAGACTTGGTTCGACAGCTCCGGGAATTTCCATAGCGGCGCTTTGCACGTGGTCGAGCGTTACACGCCGATCGGCCCCAACGCTCTGATGTACGAGGCCACGATCGAGGATGCGAAGGTGTTTACGCGTCCTTGGAAGATTAGCATGCCCCTCTACCGGCGGCTGGAAAAGAACGTGCAACTGCTGGAATTCAAGTGCGTGGAATTCGCCGAGGAACTGATGTACGGCCATCTTCGCAAGAAAACCAGCGAATGAGGCCGGAGGCACGAGATGAACAATCGATTCTTTTCGCGGCCGAGCAAAACCAGTAGCGACAGGCGCTCTTGCCTGTCCGGACGTAACAGCGCGGAATCGCAACAGACAGGTGATGTTCATCCGCGGTTAAGGGCCGCCAGCGCGTGGTCTCTTGCTTCAGCCAGTCTTCTGGCGGTCGTGATCGCAATCGCGCCGGCGGCGGCGCTCTGGGCCGCCGACCCGCTCGCCGCTGCCAGGACGGACACCTGGACTCCGCCAAAAACAGCCTGGGGCGAGCCCGATCTGCGCGGAGTCTGGGATTTCCGCACGATCACGCCCCTGGAACGCCCAACGGAGCTATCGGGGAAGGACATTCTGAGCGACCAGGAAGCCGCGGAATTCACAACACAGACACTCAAGCAACGCAATAAGGACCGCCGGACCACGGACGGCCTCACTGTTCGAGAGGACGTCAGGAACGCCTACAACCAGTTCTGGTGGGACTACGGAGACAAGCTCACCGAGGACAAGCGAACGTCACTGATTGTTGATCCGCCGGATGGAAGAATCCCTTCGCTGACACCTCTCGCTCAGAAAAGATACGACGAAATTCAGGCAGCCAGGGACCGTCCCGCCCACAGCCCAGTGGACCGCGGCGTGGCCGAGCGCTGCCTCCTTGGATTCAACGCCGGACCGCCCTACACGCCGAGCGCCTACAACAACAATGTCCACATCTTCCAAACTCCCGGCTACGCCGTGCTCCTGATCGAGATGGTCAACGACGCCCGCGTCGTCCCGCTGGACGGACGTCCGCATCCGCCCGAAGACATTCGTCAGTGGAGAGGGGATGCGCGTGGCCACTGGGAAGGCAATACGTTGGTTGTCGAGTCGGCCAATTTCACCGGCAAGACGACGTTTCGAGGATCCGGCAGAAACATGCGTCTCACCGAGCGCTTTACCCGGGTGGGTCCTGAAAGAATCAGCTACGAATACACGATCGACGACCCCGAGTCCTTTACGAAACCCTGGACCGCTGTGATTCCCATGAAGAAGACCGGCCAACCGATGTTTGAATATGCCTGTCACGAAGGGAATTACGCCATGCTCACCATGCTCGAGGGCGCCCGCGCCGAAGACAAGGCCGCCGAAGAAGCCGCGAAGAAAGGGTCAAGCGAACCAGCAGTCCCGTGAGCTCCAAGCCGGCGTCGTGCGGTGCGGTAGCCACGACGCACATTAGAGGGGTTGATTTGGCGCTCTTGAAAGTTTGTTGGGCTTGGCGGACTTGACCCCAGGCTCCCGCCTGGGGCTCTGCTGCTGCTTTCTGAAGTTTCCGCCGTGTAGTTGAGAGTTGACAGGCATTGAGATCGTCGCCGCCGGTTTCTGAGTTGGCTGTTGATCCGTGTTCTTAGCCGGTCTCAGTGTACCAGGCGCTGTCAAGGCGGCCTCACCATGAACTGAACAACGCGGTATCCTATTGCACAGGGAACCATGATCGGTACCACCATCTCTCACTACAAGGTCACCGTCAAGCTCGGCGAGGGCGGGATGGGTGTCGTCTACAAGGCCGAGGACAGCAAGCTCGGCCGCTCTATTGCCCTCAAATTCCTCGCTGCCCATCTGCTGAAAGACGAGGAAGCCCGTAAGCGCTTCGATCGTGAGGCGAAGGCGGCAGCAGCCGTGTCACACCCGAACGTCTGCACGGTCCACGAGATCGACGAGCACAACGGCCGCGTGTTCATTGCGATGGAGTTTGTCGAAGGCGAGAGCCTCGACAACAGGATCGAACAAGGTCCGCTCCCGCTGAAAGACGCCCTGGAGATCGCTCGCCAGATCGCTTTGGGCCTGGAAGCCGCCCACGAGAAGGGCGTCGTGCATCGCGACATCAAGCCGGGCAACGTGATCGTTGATGAAAAGGGCCACGTCACGGTGATGGACTTCGGGCTTGCATTGCTAACGGAGGGCTCGAGGCTCACACGGTTCGATACCACGGTGGGGACTGCGGCCTACATGTCACCCGAGCAGATCCAGGGCATGGAGGTAGACGATCGCACCGACATCTGGGCGTTCGGCTGCGTGCTGTATGAGATGGTCTCGGGCCAGCGGCCGTTCAAGGGTGTCTACGACAAGGCACTGCTCTATGAGATCGTTCACGACGTACCGGACGCGCTTACGGGCGTTCGCACAGGCGTGCCGATGGAGCTGGAGTGGCTCGTTGGCAAATGTCTGGCGAAGGACGCTAACGAGCGGTACCAGAGTGTCGGCGAACTGCTGGTTGACCTTGCGACGCTGCGGAAGAAAATCGAGTCAGGCAAGTCGGCGGTCCTCAAAACGGACGTCGGTCAAGAGACGCTCCAGGCGGCAGCGAAACCAAGACGCGCCATGGCCGTGCCTCTTGCTGTAGCCGGTCTGCTCATCTTGCTGGCGGTCGTCTTTGTTGCGGGCACGCGGTTCGCAGATGAACCCGCACCGATTCCCACTTATAAGCGGCTTACGTTCCGCCGCGGAACGGTCACCTCGGCCCGGTTTGCTCCTGATGGCAACACGATCGTCTACAGCGCGGCTTGGGACGGGGGCCGCCGTCAACTCTTTTCCACACGTCCGGAGAGCTCGGAGTCGCGGTCGCTGAACATCCAAGATGCGGACATCCTGGCGATATCGAAAACCGGCGAGATGGTCCTGGCGGCGCGGTCGTCGTATCTGGGCGCTTCTTTTGGCGCCCCGGCGGATTCCTATCCCGCTACTCTTCTGCAAGTTTCCTTGGCCGGGGGCGCCCCCCGTGAAGTTTTGGAGGATGTGTCGTTCGCGGACTGGACGCCGGACGGCGAGTTGGGTGTTACCCGGATGGTCGAAGGCCGAACGCGTCTTGAGTTGCCCGTCGGGAAGGTACTCTACGAAACGCCCAATCGAATAGCCAGCTTTCGGATTTCTCCGAGGGACAGCCGGATTGCCTTTTCCGAACGTCCCTTCGGGTTTGGAGGCGCTTGGGAAGTCGCGACGATCGACGGTAACGGCGACAAGACCGTTCTTGCCACCCCCGGAAGCGGAGATAACGTTGTTCTTGCATGGTCCGCCGATGCGGATGCGGTCTGGTATGAAACAGGCTGGCTGGGAGGCAAGACGATACGCGCCCTGACGCCCTCGGGGGCCGAGCGCATCGTTGAGAACGTTCCCGTCGACCTGCGGCTGCTCGATGTCTCCGAGGACGGCCGCGCGTTGGTGAGCCGCGTCAATTGGCGGGTCGGTATCAACTGCCTGGCGCCCGGGCAGACAGCCGAGCGGGACCTTTCTTGGTTCGACGCCTCGGAAGTGGACGACATGAGCTCGGATGGCGGAACGATCCTAAGTACGGAGTTTGGCGAGGGAGGCGGGATTGAACGCTGGGGGGTGTATCTGCGAAAGACCACAGGCGAGCCGGCCGTACGGCTGGGTGACGGTCAAGCGTTCGCTCTGTCTGCGGACGGGAGCATGGCCCTGACGATGTCCTTGGGGCCTCGCCCGGAGTTAGTTCTGCTCCCTGCCGGCGCCGGAGAACCGGTTCGCATCAGCAACGACGGCATTCGCAACTACGAGGCAATGGATTGGATGCCCGATGGCCGCCAAATTGTCTTTGCGGGAAGCGCGTCGGGCCAAGGCGCCCGCTGCTACATCCAAGACATCGAAGGCGGCGAGCCCCGGCCCATCACGCCGGAGGGAAACAGGTTTGATCTGGGGCAGAAAGCGGTCTCGCCGGACGGCGAATGGATTGCCGCGGAGGGCGACGGTCCGCCGTCTCTGTTTCCGATCGGGGGCGGCGAGGCACAACGGATTCCCGGTGTCGAGCCGCGGGACACTTTCCTCGCCTGGAGCGCCGATGGCCGCTCCATCTTTGTGAGCCACAAAATGGAAGTGCCACGAACGGTCTACAGGGTGGACCTCTCCACGGGTAAGAGATCTCTCTGGAAAGAGCTTGGGCCTGCTGATCTGGTCGGCGTGACCAGCATCTGGTCAATCCAGATCTCGGCGGACGAACAGTCCTACTGCTACAGCTACGCGCGAAACATCTCGGACCTCTATTTAGTGGAAGGACTTCGTTAGATTTTAGTCACGCGATTCTGAGGATTTTGTTGGCAGAAAGAGGGGCGTGCACCACGACAAGGTCACCGCCAAACTCGGCCGAGGGCGGCATGGGGGTCGTCTACAAGGCCGAAGACAGGTGCCTGGAGCCGCGCGCGTCAGCAAGCGGTTTCCGCTAGCCCGCGATCAGCCAGTGTTGGGGAAGAAACCGGGGGAAGAAACCGGGGACGGCAAGCTGTAGAGAAATTCGTTCGGTGGCGAGTCCACCTTTGCGACGGTCCGTTTGCGGCAGCGACGAACGAAGGGTTGTGGCAGCCGCGAGGCGTCGTTAACGATGGTCTTCATGCTGGCCCGCCAAGCCGAGCGCCACTGGCGACGCCTGAACGGTTCAGAAGTGATTGTTCATGTCTTAGATGGAAAGGAATTCAAGGATGGATTGATGGTTCAGGAGAACGCCGCCTGACCTCGCCCATCCACAACATTTGACAATATCTCTGTTGAAAGACTTGTGGCGGTTATGCCCGCGCGGAGGGGGAAAAACGGCTTCTCTCGCCCACCAGGAACCCATACGCCGCGATCGAAAGTGTCCCGTGATGGTGAAATCCCCGCCAGCCCCGGCCCTCGTATTGGTTCAGTCCCAGCTCTTGCTTGAGCTCCTGATAATCCCGCTCGATGATCCAGCGCTGCTTGGCGAAGGCGACCAGGTCTTTGAGCTTCGTCGCCGGCGGCAGATTCGACAGCCAGTACTTGGCCGGTTCCGCTTCCCCTTGGGGCCATTCGATCAGCAGCCATTGCTCGGGATAAGCTTCGTGCTGCTCATAGTCGCGATGCGCCGGACGCACCCGCAACCAGGCAAAGCGTGAGGCCAGCTTTCGCTTCTCACCCTGCCGCCAGCTCAGTTTCTTCCAGGCCTTCGCCTCCAGCGTCAGCGCCAGCTCCCGTGCCGCCAGTGGCTGCTGCTGCTGGCCGCGCCGCAGCAACTGGGGCAGACGTCCTCTCCCTTTGTATTTCTTCGGCGGCAAGGGGACTTGACCCGGCTTCCAGACGCTCGTCGTGCTCTGGATCCCGACCACGTATTCCAACTTCATCTCGCGCAACTCGGCCCGAAACGCGCTGTCATTGCCATAAGCCGCGTCGGCCAGCACAACGCCCGGCTCCACTTCCTGCTCGAGCGCCCGGCGAATCTGAGCGAGCGCGATTTGCGGTTTGGTTAGGAAACGAACTTCCTCGGGCACGCCGGCTTGTTTGTTACCCTATTTTATAACATAGTGCTACTAGCGGCCCGTCGGTGCCACAGGAAGTGACAGGCACTGTACCGTTTTTACAGGATCCCGTTTGTTCCAACTTAAGGAGTGAATGATGAAAAAGAACGTAGTACGGATGATCCTTTTGCTAATCGCGGTTGCGTCGCCGACCGTGGCCCAAATCCATGCGCCGAATCCGTACAGCGCTGGAGAAAAATGGGGAAAGCTTCCCGATGGGCGGGCATGGGGATCAACGAGTGCTATCTACCCTCACCGCAACAGCGAGGGAGATTTCACTGGAAACATATGGGTTTTTGAGCGCTGCGGAAAAGGCAATTGCGTGGGAAGCGACTTTGATCCGATCATGCTTTTCGACCTGAATGGCAAATTCATCCGCAGCTTCGGGTCAGGATTGTTCGTTTGGCCCCATGGGATTCACGTCGATCATGAAGGTAACGTTTGGGTGACCGATGCGGTTCACGCCTCGTGTGAGCCCGGCAGGGGAAATGGCAAGGGCCACCAGGTTCACAAGTTCAACCCCACGGGGGAGCTGCTCATGAGCCTTGGCGTGGCAGGCGTGGCTGGAGACGGAGAGGATACTTTCAGCTGTCCTTCCGACGTCTTAGTCTTGCCTGACGGCGATATCGTCGTTGGGGACGGCCATAACCACGGCCATGGCGGAAATAACCGTGTCGTCAAGTTCACGAAAGACGGTAAGTTTGTCACCGCTTGGGGCAAGAAAGGCACAGGGCCTGGAGAGTTTCAAGGGATTCATGCCCTGGCCATGGACTCTCAGGGTCGAATATTTGTAGGCGATAGAGCCAATCAGAGAATCCAAATACTGGACCAAAATGGAAACCACTTAGACACTTGGACTCAGTTCGGGTCACCGAGTGGTATCTATATCGATGAGAACGACAAGATCTACGTCGCCGACTCGGATTCAGGCTACGATCCCGACTTAACTGGCAAACCTCGCAACCCTGGCTTCGAGCGAGGCATCTACATCGGCGACGCTCTAACGGGTAAGGTTAGGGCATTCATCCCAGACCCCAATCCCGAACTCTCCAAGGTAACAAGTGGAGCTGAAGGAGTTGCCGTGCACGGGAGGTTTGTCTTTGGCGCCCAAGTTGGCGGCTCCAGGGGCGTGCTGAGATACTTGAAGATGAAATAGGGATCCTGCCAAGGAAAACATCCTACTGGTAAGCTACTTAGAATTAGCTAGATACAGCAGAAATATGGCGGAGGAAGAGGGATTCGAACCCCCGGGCGAGTTGCCCCGCCAGCGGTTTTCAAGACCGCCGCCTTCGACCGCTCGGCCATTCCTCCAACCGTATTCTAACGGAAAACTCTCTTGGCTTCGAACGGCCTCGGAATGATCCTCGGCAATGGGGTATTTAGTTGACTCCAGTAGCCACTACATCTTGGGGGTGGGGGTGCCGGCCCTGGTGGCCTCGACCATTGTCTTATAGGGAGCAGGGTCGGCGGCGACCGCCTGCTGGAGGAGGCGATAGAAAAGTTTGCCGCGCGACCGTGAGGTCCGCCGGTTGAAGCGGAACGTGAACTCGTCCAGGTAGTAGTCCAAATACTCGTGACTGACAGCCCCCTGGTGGGTCCCCAACAGCCAGCGCTTTAGCAGAGAGGCGACACGATGGACTCTCGGCAGCAGCTTACTCGCCGATTGCCGCTTCCCGCGCAGCACGGTGACTTCATGGCGGTATCCTTTGTTCTCCAATCCCGCATAGCCTTCCCAGCCGTCGGTGTGCACGAGGCTGCCAGGTTGGATAGCTTCTTCGACAAAGGCTTCCAAGCTCGCCGCTGAGGCATCCGCGATCCGACGGAGCCGGATGCGACCCATACCGCGCCCATCCTCCTCGGCAGCAACCGCAACTAACGCTTTGCCAACCATTTCGCGACCTCGGACGCCCTCTTCGACTCCGCCCACATACGTTTCGTCCACCTCCACCCGGCCGACCAGCCGATTGCGACCGGGGCGCACCATGGCGCGGCGGAACTTGTGCAGCCAGGTCCAGGCGGTTACATAGCTACCCAAACCCAAGACCCGCTGCAACTCCAGCGCGCTGGCCCCACCTTTTTGCGTTGTCACCCACCAAGCCGCCCGGAACCACAACGTCAAGGGCTTGCGGGTGTCCTGGAAAATCGTGCCCGCCGTCACCGAGGCCTGGTAACCGCAGTCGGCGCAGAGCAGCAGATTGCGTTTGCTGGCCCATGAGGACTGGATCCCACAGCGCGGGCACACGAACCCCTCCGGCCAGCGCAGCTTCAGCAGGTACTCCCGGCACGCCTCCTCGGTCGAGAATCGAGCTTCCAACTCGACGAGGTTTCGGGGGTAGTCCTCCTTCATGCCCCCAACCACAACATATTGTGGCTACTGGAGTCAACTAAATACCCCATCCCTCGGCATTGGGCCTCGGGATTACTTAAGGGCGGGGCGGCTAAGACGCCGCTGATTTGGCTTTGTGGCTTTGAAGTTGGCGGAGTTTGAGCAGGAGGTCCACTTCCGCTCTTGGTGTCCCTGTCAGTCGCGAGATCTCTTCTCGAGAAAGGCCCTGGGCAGCCAACTCTCCCACCTTCGATCTTGTGGCGGATGAGTCCGCCACGGGATTGAGCGGCACATGCGGTTGTTGCGCGCCCGTGTCCTGGTCCGCTTTGCATTCTCCCTTGTTGACTGCGTTGCTTAGGCTGCGGGCCGTCTTCTCAGACTTCGTTTCCAGGTCTTTGACCCGGGTCCTCAGTTTTCGCGTTTCAGCGGAGCAAATGAGTCCCACAAGTAAGATGGCAAGGTGTACGTAAACAATTAGGCCGACTCCAAACCAAACGGTCACTATAAGAACTCCTTGGACTTTGCAGATTGTCAATACCGGCTTGTTGAGAGCCGGGTCTCCAGCCCAGGGCAATGTATTCGGGCTGTTGCTGCCGCGGATCAGCCGCAAAACGGCCGGCGCGGTGTCTCCGCCGGCGGGACCCTAGCCCGCATTTCTCACCACCTGACGGCCGAAGCACGCGATAGGCCCGCCATTACTTCGTTGCGCTTGCTCGCCGTGCTCAACGTACTGTCACGTACGCCTCCGCTCGTCAAGCGGCGCGCGCCTCGTACTGACGGGCCTCTCACGCACTTCGCCTCGCCACGTGGGTAGAGTCGAGGACGGGCGCGGGTGCTCTGGACGCCCTCGGGCGTGCTGGTCCCGTTTCCCGTCCCCGCTCATCGAACCGGACTTGCGGATTTCCCGCATCCGGCTCTCCGACCGGCTTCATCCCTCAAGCTATCGCAGGCGGCGGCCCAAAGTGCATCCGGCGCAGACGTATCACGCCTAGCTTGCCGAACACCACCTGGTCGCTGAACTGCCGGGTGCCGCGCGACGACACCTTCCTCCGCTTGCTTCGCTTTGAGATAGAGCTTCTTCTGCAGGTAGAGATCTTTTACGGCGTGTCAGACTCATGTCAATCGCCTGCCCTCCTCTGCCTCCGAAGCGTGCCAGAAGGCAGGGCCCTTCGCTCCCCCGGAGTTACCCGGCTTCCGCGCTACTATGGCCCTGTCCGACTCCCCGCCGAGCCCGCCCTCCTTGCGAGGACGGCGGAGTTGCGAACTCCACCCGGCGGGACCTCCCTTCCTGCACTGCGGTCTCCCTTGGCTGACATGCCGTGCCCACTACCCCGGCGGACCGAACCGGTGCGAATGTCGGTTGCTTCCCGGCTCGTGCTGCCTTCCCCGTATCTCAGGCGGGTCGGCGTCCACGATTTCACTTTCGAGGCCTGCTCAGGCTTACTGCGCGTTACGGCCTGCCAGCTTGCTCGCCCGGCTTTCTCCGGACTTTGTCACGAGGCTTCCGCCCGGCCGATTACCCGACCAAGCCGCTCGTCAGCTTCCATGCTTACCGACAACTACATAGGTGGGCTCCTTCCTCCCACAGGGTGTCCGCGCCGAAAAGGCGCACTGAGAAAAGCGGGCTAACATTCCGGGTGCGGCCCGCAGCCGGATTGAGCCTGAATGCTTCGCTAAAAGATGGACCGGATTCGCTCCTGGCGGCTCACGATCTCCGTCACCCGAATTCCATAATTGCCCTCCACCACGACGACATCTCCACGTGCGATCACGCAGTTGTTTACCATGACGTCCACCGGGTCGGTTACCGACCGGTCCAGTTCAACAATAGAGCCCGAGGCAAGCTGGAGAATTTCTTGCAAAGGCAGCTCGGTGCGGCCGAAGCTGACGCTGAGTTCGAGTTCTATCCCGATCAGCATCGCTAAGTTGCGCTGAGCGCCAGACCCAAGGGCGAGCAGCCGGTTGACTTCTCCATTTGATCCGGCGGCGCCGTCCGGGGCGGCTGTATCGGCGGAAACGCTGGCACTGCCGCCCGTGCCCGCCGAAGCGGCCTCGGCGACCTCGGGTTGCTGAGTCTCGGCTGGATTCAGAGCCTCCACCAACGGGTCGTTGGGAATTAGGACGAGAAGGTGCTCGTTGTCCCCGACCGCGAACGTGTACTCGACACCAAGTTCGGCGTCCGGCGGCTGTGAGAATGCCGCGGCGGCGGAAAACTCGACACGACGTCCGAGTTTTTCAGCGGCGACCGATGAAATCGAGCTTGCGACTTGGTTCAGCAGCTCGACGTGGGTTTCTTGAGCGGTTTCGTCATCGACCTCATCGTCACCGGTGATGAGCGCCCCGACCTGCCGGGCCGCCGCCTTGGCACAGCCGACAGAAATGACTGCCCCCTCGGCTATGTTGACGGCGAGGTCGAACCACAGGGCCTCTTCCCATTGTTGCCATGAATCGGGGTTGGGCTCGCGAGCACTGAGCTGGATCTCACCCGCCGAGCCGCTGAAGTCCAGGGCTGCGACGACATCGGCGAAGCTTTTCGCCCAATTGACCACCAGCCAATGGGACAATCGCTCGGTCTTCCACGCTGTGTTGTCGGCGCCCACTCAGTTCTCTGTTCGCAAGGCCGGGAAGCTATCGGAGACGAGGATTCCACGCTTCGTTCCCGTGGCGACAATCTCTCCGCGAAACTTGCTCTTCCCGTTGACTCGCAGCTCGGCCAGCCGGGTCACGGGTATGGCGAGCGAAATGACGTCCTCCTGCTCCAAGTTGAGCAAGTCCTCCACTCGAATTCGGGCTCCCGAGACCAATGCCTCGAGTCCAAGCGGGACACGGTTCAGCAAGAGCCGCATTTGGTTCTGCTCGGCTGACGATCCCGAGCGGCGCTGAATCGACCACTGCTGCTCGAACTTCTGACCCATCATCTTGACCATGATCGAGGGAATGCCAAGGTTCATCATGCCGCGGCTATCCCCCATCGTGATCTCAAAGCCGATCGCTACCACCGCCTCGTTTGGAGAAAGGATCTGCATCAACTGCGGTTGAGTTTCCGTACCTTCGATCGAAAAGTCGATGTCGGTGACGGGCGCCCAAGCTTCCTTCAGATCATGCAGCACGATTTTCACCACGCCTTCGATAATGCTGCTCTCAATTTCGGTCAGCTCTCGTGTCTCGGTAGTTGCCGACTCCCCGCTGCCACCCAGCAGTACGTTGAGCATCGGAAAGACGAGCGAAGGATTTAATTCGAGAACAGCGTTGCCGTCCAGCGGCCTCATGCCGACATTGGCGATGGATGTCGGAGTCGGCAGGTATTGCTGGAACTCCGCGAATGAAATTTGCTCAACCGAGACAAGGCTGACAGTGATGTAGGCGCGAAGGTAAGCGCCGAGAGAAGAGGCCAGATTTCGGGCCAGGAAGTCATGCATCAAGTGAATCGACCGCAATTGTTCTTTCGGAATTCGGTCGGGCCGGCGGAAATCGTAGGTGACGGCCGTTTTGGCTGGCTTGCCGGAGCCGGTCCCGTCGCCAAACTCACTAAAGAGCCGGTCAATTTCGTGTTGGGAAAGTTTCGGGTCCATAATCGGCGTTGGAAGCTGGTGTCCCAGCCCTGGAGACTATTTCGGCCATTTGGCCCGCAGCGCCGAACGCATCCGCAGGATAGCTTGAGACTTGAGTTGTGAAACGCGAGTCTCGTGAAGACTTACGATGCGGGCGATCTGACGCAAAGTCATTTCCTTGTGATAGTAGAGCGTGATGATCGTTCGCTCGATTTCCGGCAAGCGTTCAATCGTCAGCGCTACGAGCCTTTCCAATTCCGAACGCTCGAACAGTTGCGACGGCCACTCGTCGTCCTTGTCATAGATGAACCGCAGCAAGTCCGTTCCCTCGCCGTCCGAGGACCCTCCTTGTTCCAGTGGAGCCAGGTTGATCCCTCGCACCTCGACCAGCCATTGATGGTATTGCTCGATGGGCACACCGAGCTGCTGAGCCACTTCCTCCTCGACCGCGCTTCGTTTGAGCGTCTTCTCGGCCGCCGAGATGGCGGCATCGATGAGCTTCGCTTTGCGGCGCTTATTTCGCGGGGCCCAGTCGAGACTGCGCAGGCTGTCGAGGATGGCGCCTCGAATCTTGTGTTCGGCATATGTTTTGAGCTTCACGTTGAGCGAGGCGTCAAATTTGTCCACCGCTTCAATCAAACCCAATACTCCGGCGCTCACCAAGTCGTCCAGAATGACACTTTCGGGGAGTTTGTCATGAATGCGAGAAGCAATCAGCTTGACTTGCTGCAGGTGATCGAGGATGAGCTTCTCCCGCTCGAGATCGCGTTCCAGCAGCTCAGGTGATTGCGATGCTGTGGGATACATAAGATTTGACAAAGTAGCGACTAGGGTTTAAGCATCAGTTCTGCTAAATAGGCAGGACTTGCCGGCCGAATGTCCTCGGGAACAGCCGGCCCCGTACTGATGAAGGAAACCGGAAGCTGCGCGTAAACCGATTCATTGAGGATGCTGCCTGGCGCGGAGCATTCGTCGAGTTTGGTGAACAGCAGCTTTGCCGGGCCAAACGCGCGGTAGCTATCGAGGGCTCGCTGCTGGTCCATTTGGCTCGCGGTCAGGCTCAGCACCAGGTGCGGGTCGATGCCGGGCCACGAAGTGAGGGCCTGGGCCGCCTCAGCAGCTCTCTCCCGCTCTGACGGCGCGTAACTGGGGGTATCGATGAGCACGAGTTCGGGGCGCATGAGTTCAGAGCGATGTGGACCCTCCGCCCCGTGCAATCGGTCCAAGGCGGCGCCCAGTTCGGAAACGTCCTCCACAGTAGTAATCGGGATTTCCGCCACTCGGGCGTAGGCTTGCAACTGTTGAGCGGCCCCGAGGCGGTGCTGGTCCAAGCTGATCAGGTGAACTCGTATGCCCCGTTGCCATCCATGGTGAAGGGCCAGCTTGACGGCGGCGGAGGTTTTTCCCGTCCCACTCGGACCCACGAAAGCACAGATTTTCGCGGGCGCGTCTTGATCGCCCAGCTCAGCCGATGTACTGCAGAGTGATTCCAAACCGGTCCGCAAGCGGGATTCCCGATCGTCTTCCTGGCGATTGTCTTCCTGATCGATACCCGCCGCCAGGAGCAGGGGTGAAATCAGTCGGAGGATCAACAAAGGGTCCAGGCCGTTTTGGGAAAGCCGGGCGGACTGGCTTGCAAGGAAAGAATCGCGCAGTACCGGGCCGCCGGCCAGCGATAAAGACGGTCCCGGAAGCGGCCGCTTTTCCAGAAGGCGCCGAATCTCGAGAAGTTCTTCGTGAAGACGAGTCAGCGAAGGGCTCCGCAATCTGGCCGCCGCGAGAGTTGGCGCGGTTGAGCCAGCGTCACTGCTGGCCGGCGTGGCAGGCTGGGCAGAGCCCGAGCGGTCAGGGGTGGGCGCAAGCTTGGCAGCCGTCGCGGTTCCCGGACCCGCGGTTGGAGCGGCCGCCGGCGCGCTCAGGCCGAGAACCGAGGTTACGGCCGGGGCGTCTGTTGCGGCTGGGGTTGACTCGCTTGTTGTCGCTTCAACAGCGCTTGTTGTCTCCTCAACAAGATGACGAGCGGCAAGAGCGGCGGAATTGCGAGCAGGGACCGCCGTCGTCGCATTTCTTGCAGCCTGTCCGCGAGCGGAGTTCTCCGCTGCCGGCCTGCCGGAGGCGGCGGGGTCGCGAGTCTGGTTGTTCCGTCCCGTTGAGCTGCCGCCCTGGACCGGCGCGCGCTTGAGGTTCGTTTCCAGATCTTCCGGGATGTATCTTTTCCAGTGCGGACGTTCGATTCTCTTGTCTGTCCCAGGAGAAGAGGACAACCTTGTTTGCGTGGTGCCCACCGCCGCGGCAGCCGATTGTGCCGGGGCGCTACGGACGGTGCGCCGCGCTGCCGTCTGCCGCGCTGGGATGGGTGCGGCGCTGGATGGCGCATCCCCGGCAGCTTGGGACTCCGTCTCGGCGCTTACGGCGGGGGTTTCCATGACGGCGAACGTGACCTCGTAACCATCGCTGCCTTGTCCGCCGCCTTGTCCGCGTGGTTTCTCCCTTGAGCCCAAAAAGATCGCGTCATCGCCAAGTTCAACCCCAGCGAGCCGCACGGCGGCTTCGACGCTTTCGGAGTGATAGGTCTTCAGCTTCATTCGAGAGGCTCCCTTCGAGCACTCGGTTCATGAGTCGATTTCGGAGATGCCGCCACGCGAGGCGGCGCCACCACCTCAACGGCCGGGCAATGGCCGCCTCCCACGCCGGGCCGAGGGCTCATTGCACCGTCCCCAGCGAAGTTACTTTGGTGGTTGACGGAACCTCTGCATGGGAGAGAACCGCTAGTTGCGGCAGAGGCGACTCCACGATTTGACGTACAGCGAAACGGACGGCCGCTGAGCACAATAATACGGTTGGCCCTTGCGGGGTCCCCACTGTTTTGGTTGTGTTCTCGATGATCTCGGTAATCGCGTTTGGCGCCAGCGCGATTCGGGAACTGATTTCGTTGTGCTCGATCGCGCCCTGGATGGTCTGCTCGATACGCGGGTCTAGGAAATACGCCTCCAGCTCTCCCTTTTCGTTCAAATAGGGCTTGACGACGGTCCGTGTCAGCATCTGGCGCACAAACTCGGTCAACAAGGTTGGGTTTTTCGTAGCGGGAGCCCCCTCGGCCAGTGCCTCCAAGATTGATACCGCGTCGCGGGTCGATACCCTTTCGCGCAGAAGGTTTTGGAGCACTCTCTGAACGACGGAGAGCGGAAGCAGCTTCGGCACCAGGTCTTCCACCAACTGGGACTGCTCGTCTTTCACGCGGTCCAGGAAGCGGCTGGTATCTTGGCGGGTGAGCAATTCGTTGGCGTGACGGCGGATTAACTCCGTGAGATGGGTAGCAACTACGTTGGCCGGGTCGACGACGGTGTAACCCATCACGCGGGCTTTGTCGACTTGGTCGGGAGCGATCCAGATAGCAGGCAGCCCAAACGCCGGCTCACGGGCCGGCGTGCCGTCGAGCTTGCCTTGCGCCTGTCCCGGGTTGATCGCCAGCTCGGAGTTCGGCTGCAACTCGAACCGGGCGATTTCGGCGCCCTTGAGCAGCACGACGTACTCGCGAGCCTTGAGGGAGAGGTTATCGGTGACGCGAACCGGTGGCAGAACGAAGCCCAGCTCGGTCGCCAACTGCCGCCTCACGCCGGCAATGCGCTTCAGCAGCGTCCCTCCCTGGGCTGCGTCGACGAGCTTGACCAGGCCCAGGCCGACTTCTATCGCGATCGGTTCCACGCGAAGGAGCCTGTCGATATTCTCCGTCTCGCCCGGCAGCGCCGGCGTCTCCGGCTGCGCTTCCGGCAAAGCAGGCCGGCGCCGCACGTTCCAACCCAGCCCGCCCACGCCCAGCCCCAGCAGCAGAAACGGAACGGCAGGCAGCCCCGGGACAGCCGCCATGGCTACCAGGACACCGGCGGCAATCAACAACGGCTCTGGTTTCAAGAACATCTGTTTGGCGAAGTCGGCTCCCAAACGCGCTTCCGCGGCGGCGCGCGTCGTGATGAGGCCGCCGGAAACCGATATCAGCAGCGCCGGAACGACCGTCACCAGGCCGTCTCCGACCGTGAGAACCGTATACGTTTGCAGCGCCTCGCCGAGGCTCAAGCCATGCTGCAGAGAGCCGATCAGAAAACCAGCCAAGATGTTCACGCCCGTGATAATGATGCTGGCGATCGCGTCCCGTTGCGTGAAGCGAACCGCTCCATCCATGGCCCCATAAAACTCGGCTTCCCTGGCCGTGTCCTGGCGCCGCTGGCGGGCCTCGGTCTCGTCGATCAATCCGGCATTGAGATCCGAATCAATGCTCATCTGCTTGCCTGGCAGAGCATCGAGAGTGAAGCGCGCCGTGACTTCTGAAATACGAACCGCGCCGTGGTTGATCACAATGTACTGAATCGCGATCAGGAGGATGAAGATGACCACCCCAACGACGTAATTCCCGCCCACGACGAAGTTGCCAAACGCCTCGATGACGTCCCCGGCGGCATCGGTTCCGGCGTGGCCACCGAGCAGGATCAGCCGCGTGCTCGAGATATTGAGCGACAGCCGCAGCAGTGTCAGCAACAGCAGCAGCGAAGGGTAGACGCTAAACTCCACCGGACGAGTGATATACATCGTCGCCACCAGAGTGATCACCGAGAGTGTGATGTTCAAGGAAATCAGCAGATCCAGGAGGTAGGGCGGGATCGGCAGCACCATCATCAGCACGATCACCATGATGGCGATCGGCACCGCGGCGTTCACGCGTTCAGCGGTGGGAGCTGTGATTTCGGCTTGCATCTCGATCTAGTGGCTGTGGAACCGCCGCCGCGGCCGCTTTGGCCGGCCCTGCCCTCGGCCGGCTCCTGGTACGCGCCGCGATTCAGGCACAGTGGGACCCGGTTTAGGAGGCCCCTCGACTTAATCGGTAGATGTAAGCCAAAATTTCAGCCACCGCGCGGTAAAGCTCGAGCGATATCTCACTGCCCACCTCGGCGCTCTTGTAGAGGGCTTGCGCCAGCGGCGGATTCTCGACGATGGGGACGCCGTGTTCTTCAGCAACTTTCCGTATGCGCAGCGCCAGAAAGTCGAGGCCTTTCGCCACGATGACCGGGGCCGCCATCGATTCGGGATGATATTTCAGGGCAACTGCGTAGTGGGTCGGATTCGTGACCACCACCGAGGCCTCGGGAACCTGGCTCATCATGCGGCGGCGGGCCAGTTCGCGCTGCAGCTTCCGCAGGCGAGCCTTGACTTGCGGGTGCCCCTCTAGATCCTTCTGCTCTTGCTTGATCTCTTGCTTGGTCATCATCAGCTTCTTGTGCGTCTTGCGGCGCTGACGATAGAGGTCGAAGCTGCCGATCGCGAGCAGTACCACGGCGGCCTTGACGAGCAGATTGCCCAACACGCCGCCGACCAGCTCGGCGCCTGCCGGCAACGACATTTTGGGCAACTGCAGCAGGCTTCCCAGCTCCGCTTCGAGCAGCAGCCAGAACACCACGCCCGCCAGCGGCATGAGTACAAGCGCTTTCAGTGTTTGACTGATATTGTCGCCCGGCATTTGCGACAACTTCGGGCCTGGGTTCAAGCGGTTCCAGTCGGGCTGAAGGCGTTTCGGCGTGAAGGCGAATCCGGTCTGGACCAGCTGCATCAACAACCCGATCGCCAGCAAGACTCCCGCCAGATACCCCAGAAACGATAGCGGTTCGACAGCCAGTGAAAAGACCATGGCTTGGAGGTGTTCCACGCTCATCGAGGAGCGGAAGGCCTCCCGCAACAAGCCGCGCATGGCGAGGCGAAGTCCTTCGACGACGCTGTCGCTGTAAATCAGCAGCATCGCGACCGCCGCCGTGAACTGCACCGCCGCCGCGAATTCCCGGCTGGAAGGGACCTGACCCTCTTCGCGGGCCTTCTGCTTGCGCCGCGGCGTCGGTTGCTCGGTGCGTTGGGATTGATCGGCCGGCATCGTCTCAGCGGCTTACGAGGATATGGATGACCTGCTGCGTCTTTTCCGCCAAGTCGTGGAACAGCCGCGGCCCCAGCAGCACAACCGGGTAGAGAAGGGCGACGGCCCCGACGATCTTGGCCGGAAACGCCAGCGTCAGCAACTGCAGACGGCTGTTGACTTGGTTGAGCAGTCCCAGCGTCAGATCGATGAGCAGCAGCACGGCCATCACCGGAAAAGCCAACCGCACAGCGGTCTCGAACACCGCCGATCCCAGCTTGATGACCAGCAACGCGTCAGCCGGGCGAGTCTTGAAGTGCCCCAGAGGCCAGGACTCGAGGCTGGTGGCGATGGCACGAATCAGATGCAGATGTAAATCAAATGCGAAGAATAACATGCTGCCCATTAGCGCAAGTAAAACATTCAGAATTGACGCATCCACTTGGGTCGTCGGGTCGACCATGTTGACGTAGGAATATCCGGCCTGAAATCCCAAGATCTGCGCCGCTAATCCGAAAGCTTCCAGCAGCAGCGCCACCGCCACCCCTACCGCCAGCCCGAAAACGGCCTCCGCCAGAATCCAGCTTGTGAGCTTCCAGACCGTGTCAGCTCCGCTCAATATGTTGATGCTGGAATTTCCCCAGCCCAGTGGCGCCAACAGAACGGTCAACGTCAGCGCCAGCACGATCTTGGGCTGGGCCGGGAACTGCCTCATCCCCGGAATCGGCACGAAGACGACCAGTCCCGCCGTGCGAGCGAGTAGCAAGACGACGTTCACCAGCCAGTTGATTGGAATTTCGACTGTTGGATCCACAAGTGCGTGCTCAATCGGCCGCCCTCGGCCGCGGGGGGCTCACCTCGACAATTCGTCGGCGACGAGCAGTAGTACCTGCATCACGAAATTCGTGCCAAACGTGGCACAAGATTCGGGAGCCTCGGAGCCCCGACCGTGAGGGAGGGGTTAGCTGCTACGGCGCGCTCATCCGAATGCGGCTCGGCGGTTCAACGGGCTGCGGCGCCTAGCCGCTGCGCGGCGAAGGACCGGCAAGATTGCCGGTCCCTACGCAATCGTTGTCTCATTGAGCGAATCGCTCGAGACCTCCAAACAAGGAGCGCGCATAAGCCATCAGGCGGTCAGCCATCCAAGGGGCCAGCAACATCGCCGACGCCAAAAAGACAAGCAAGCGAGGCACGGCGTTGAAAGCCGGATCCTGCATCGACGTCAGGATCTGCACAATGCTCACCAACATTCCCGCCGCGAACCCGATCAACAGAATCGGCCCGCCCACCGTGAGCGTTACCCAGAAAGCCTCGCGAATAACTTCAACTGCCAAGTCGGGGGTCATCGTTCCGTTGAGCCGTTGATCCGCTGAGCCGTTGATCCGTTGAGCTGTTGAGCTGTTGAGCCGCTTTTCCGTTGGGCGGCTGATTCGTTGACCTACGCCGTTGGACCTACGCCGTTGGTGTGTCCACGGGAATGTTTTTCCTCACGCAGTCAACACCGCCGACTGCCCAGCGTCCTAATCTGTCGTCGGGCAGCGGATCAACTGCTCAACGGCTCAACCGCTCAACGTAACTAGTAAAATCCTTTCACCAGCGACCCGACGACCAAATTCCAGCCGTCAACCAGCACGAATAACAACAGTTTGAAAGGGGCTGAGATCATGATCGGCGGCAACTGGATCATACCTAGCGAAAGGGTGATCGAGGCCACCAGTAAGTCGATCACCAGAAATGGCAGAAACAAGACGGCGCCGATTTGAAACGCCGTCTTCAGCTCCGAAAGTACGTAGGCCGGCATCAAGACGATCAGATCCAGTTCATCTAGATTGGCCGGCCTGGGTTTGCCCGTTATTTCTAGAAACAAGGCGACATCATTCTCACGAACATAGCGGGAAAGAAATTTCTTGATGGGACCACCCGCGCGCTGCAATGCTTCGAAGTGGTTAATCTCCTCTTGTTGCAATGGGACAATCGCCGCGGCGTGAACTTCGTCAGCGACCGGCTGCATCAGAACGACGGTAAGAAACAGCGTCAGCCCGATTAAGGTTTGGTTGCTCGGCGCGGTCTGCGTTCCAACGGCCTGCCGCAAAAAGTGAAGCACCACCAGGATTCGCAGGAATGGAGTGAGCGATGCGATCGCCGCCGGCAGCAAAGTCAGCAAAGTCAGCAGCAGCAGGATCTGCATGGACACACCCATCTTGCCGGGATCTTCGCCAAAAGAGATGTTCAAGGTTGGAGAAGCCGGAGGAGTCGGTGGAATCGGGCTCTGGGCCGGGCAGTTCCCGCCGAGCAGCAGCAGCACAATCGCGAGCTGGAAGAAGTGGCCGAGGCGTCCCCGCCCGCGGCTGGCCCAAGAAAAAGGCGGACTTTTCGAAGGCGGGCCCAAGACCAGACGTCGCGGCGCGGTCCGGTCCAGCGCAGCGCACACGTCAGCCACGAAACGGCCTGCTTCCGCGCCCCGCGCCGGCGATAGGCGGCGGCTCGTCCGAGGGTACATTGCGGCAGTGAATCCCATCATGTCCGCGAAGAGGCCGCGCCAGTTGTGCGGTGGCGCTGAGCGCGTCTCGATACGGCCGAGTGGAGAGAGTGCCAGTAGCCCGTTGGCAGCCGGGAATCCTCATCGAACCCCGCCACGGCCTCACGGTTGTTCCGCGGCCGGTCAACCGCAACCTTCAGGTCGCTCGTTTGCAGCTCGCTGACAAGAGAAATCCGGTCATTCGTAGTTGCCAACAGAAAGCTTCTGCGTCCGACAGCCACCAGCGAGAGGCTCTTACCCGCTCCCAGCGCCACGGTTTCGACAACTTCGAGGTGCTGTCCTTTCGTGGTTGCGCGGCCCCAGCGGCGCAAGAGAAACAGCGCCCCGCCCAGCAGGCCGAAAACGAACATCAGAGCGAGCAGGGAACTCAGCATGTTTCAGCTCAAGGCGACTGCTGTTTAGCTCGAAGCAGCTAGTTCAGGCTTCTGCCGGCGAAACGTTCGGCTCCAAGAGGTCTCTCTCGTCGGGACGGCGAAGGTCGGTGATGCGAAGTCCCATCGTGTCTTCGATCACCACGATCTCGCCGCTTCCAACGGGTTCGCCGTCCATCAGCAGGTCGACATTCTCACCGGCGGAACGCGTAAGCTCGATGACCGAGTCCTCGCGGAATTCCAATATCTCGGAAACCTTCAGCCGCTTGCGGTCCAACTGAACCGAAATCTCGATGGGCACATCCCGAAGCTGATCCAGACTGCTGAGCCCGGCGGCAACCAGGGCCGGAAGCCGCGGCTGGCCGGCTGCCTCAGAGCCGGGCGGAGAGTCCCTTCGAGGAGAATGTCGTGACGCCATGGATTCAGCGAGAGATTACCGCTTCAAGTTCAGCACTTCTTGGTTCAGCTCGTCGGCGGTCGTGATGACCCGCGCGTTCGCTTGAAAGCCGCGCTGATAAGTCAGCAGGTTCGTAAACTCTTGAGCAATATCGACATTCGAAAACTCAAGCGATAGGCCGAGCACCGAGCCCAGCCCTCCGGTGTTGGCCGGTCCGGTGACCGGCTGTCCGGAAGCCGACGTCGGAACGTAGTTGTTGTTGCCCACCGACAGCAACGTTTGCGCGTTGGTGAATCGAGCCAGCGCCAGTTGTGCCAGAATTCGTGTTCTTCCGTCGCTGTAAAGCCCGTTGATCACTCCGCCGTCCGCGATGGAAATCGAGGTAAGCTGGGCGGGCGGAGTCCCATTCTGAGTAAGGTCGGAGACCGAAGAGTCTGTCGCGAAGTTAGTCAGCGTGGGCTGAAGAAGCGAGTCCAGCAAGCTCCATTTGATGACCAATGGTTGCGCTCCGTTGGCAAAGGCGAGGCTGGCGGAGCTCGTGTCGATCGTGAGATCGAACGGACCGGTGAATGGACCGCCAAACGGATTAATCAAGGTACCCGTTCCGTCGAAGTCGATCGGGTATGGTAGTACGGTTACAGGTGGGGTCGAATTATCGAGCAGGATATTGGGATCACTCGTTGGGGTCGCCGGCGGAGAGCCTGTCAGAACATCTTCGGCTGGAATCGTTACAGTGACATCGAAGGATCCAGCCGCGCCCGTCCTCGGTGGTGTTACGGGAGCGAAGGTCAGCGTCACAATGTGAGACTCGCCGAGTGAATCGAAGACCTGGAGGGGAACCGTGAAATCGGTGGTTAGGTTCTTCGACAGATTTGCCGTGATACTGATTTCGGACGTTGGCTTGGGTTCAAGGGTATCGTTCCCGGCCAAGCTGATATCGCCGATAGGCAGGCTGGTGTTCAGCACCCCTGTGGAAGAATTCCTGCTCCATCCCTGGACGATTTCGCCGTTGATCTCGACTAACTCCCTCGCGGTGTTGAGCTGGAAGTTTCCGGCCCGCGTGTATTGGGTCAGGTCGCCGTCTTTTACGATGAAAAATCCTTCACCTTGGATGGCGGCATCCAGCAACCCGGCGGTGTTCTGAACCGTTCCTTGCTCAAATCTTCGGGATACGGTAATCGGCGCGACGCCTAGTCCGGCCTGAGAGGCAACGCCGGATCGGCTCAATCCAATCGTTTGGTAGAACAGGTCGCGAAACTCAGCCCGGCTGCCCTTGAAGGCGAATGTATTGAGGTTCGCAAGATTGTTTGAAATGACCTCGATGGCCTTGGCATGGGACCGCAGGCCGGATAACGCTGTGAGAAATGCACTTGGCATGAATCGCTCCTTGGGCTGGCTGTCAAAGCCGGCCGTTGATAGAAAACTTGTTAAAAATAAACGTGAAACTTAATCCTCACTAGACTGAGCGCTCAGCACGTCATGGATTGACTCCAGCGTCTTGCGAATCTGCAGAAGCTGCTCCATGGAGCTGAACTGCGCCAGTTGGCTCACAAACTGAGTGGGATCCATCGGGTTCAGCGGGTCCTGGTTCTGAATCTGCGCCACCAGCAGTTTTAAGAACATGTCTCTATTCGCGTCGTTTGTGATCAAAGGCCTTTCGTCGGCCTCAGTCGTCGGCGCGGTTTGCGAAGGCGACGGTGCGGTAACGAGCATCAGGACTCCCTCCTGGCTGCGAAGAATTTTCCGGCCTTGGCGCCGCTGCTTCGGGCCGCAGAGGCGGCTGTCGCCGCTCGTTGCTTGGTGGGCTGTTTCGGCGGCACGGCGGAGAGCGAAACTACGCCCTGGTTCCAGCCCGGCTCCAGCCGGTCGAGATTGCCGGCAGGGCGGCGAGCGGCCTCCTCTGTGTCCGGTAACAATCTCAGCCACTCGACGCCATCCGTTCCCTTGGTCACCGTCGTGTTGGCGATGCTTGAGTCTCTTTTGGTCACGGTAATCCTCCTGTCTTAGGAATCAATTTCGAGTCGAAATACGCGCCCGGCTCTAGGCCCGCGCTGCCCCTGTCGGGACGCCGGACGGGGTGGCCGCTGCCGTCCGCCCTGTCGCTGGTCCTGTTGCGAACCGGTCCACTGCTCGCTTCCGGAGTACGAAACGTTAAAACCCTTTTGCGACAGTGATTCGAGCATTTGCGGGAGACTCTCTCCAATCAGTTGTCCCGTGCGGGAATTGTCGGTCCGCAGCAGCGTGTCAATCACCCCGTTCCTCTCCACCAGCCTCAGCGAAAGCCGCCCGAGGTGGCTGTCTCTGAGCACAACGTTCATCTGATTCAAATCGGCATTCTTTTGGAGCGAAGCCAGCTCCACAACATGCTCGACCGCCCGGACTCGCTCGGAATATGAGGCAAGAGCTTGGGTGCTTGGATCCGCGGGCCGTGAGAATACGCTTGGCGCCCGAGGTGAAGACTCTGCCTGCCGGGGAAGCGTTTGCGATGCCGGGTCAGCCGTGTCGTTGGCCGATCGCCGCACTGCGGGGACCGGAATTCTGTTGGAGAGATTCGACTTCTCTGAGTCAGAGTGGCCGTTGCGAACGGACGACCCCGGCTCGCTTTCTCGGGACGCGGAGGCGCCGCGCTTCGAGAACGGTGCTCCTGGGAGCGTCGGCTGGCGTTCGGACTGTTCGGGCGAATCAAGACCCTTTTGGGATCGTGTGAACTCCGTCCCGGACAGCCCGTTCCGATGGACCCGCTCCCGGCGCATGACGCCAGGCAGCGCGGCCGCCGAATGGCTGGACGAAACAAGGTTCGCATCCGTTCGGGTGAATTCAGAGGCGGTCGGCATCGATAAACTCCGCGGCGAGACCGTTTCACCGCCTCGGCGGGTAATACGCCCCGATCGCAAATCGTTTTCCGCCAGGGAGTTTTCAGCGGTATTCGCGTGCACGGTTCTTAGATGCTGACTTGACCCAGCGTCACTGGGTTGGGTCTCCCGGGTCGCATCCGCGGCCTTCAATTCGGGTCCAGCCGGCGAATGGGCCGCCGCTGTCTGTGGATTACCTGTGGAAAACTGGCGACTCAGGCTTCCGGCACCGATGCCCTCGTTCCCACGCGTCTGGGTGGGGCGAAGAGAAAAATGTGCTGCCGAGACCGGTAGAGATGCCGCTTTCACAGGGGAGTTCCGTTGCGGCCCCATTGGAACTCCGAAGCGTGCAAGCCGCGAGTCAGGCCTGGGCCTCGTGGACAACATGTTTGCTTGCTCTGCTTTACGTTCCGGTGACTGCTCGGAGAGAGCCTCCGTGTCAGACACCGCGTCCGATGGATTGTTGAACAGAAGTATTCGGCTCAGAGGATAACTATCACTTAAAGAGTCTGTTATGACTTTTCCATCATGTGATACTTCGTGCAATAGTCGTGGCTTGGGGCTGGCCGTAATCGTCTTCTGATCAACCGACTCCACTTCCTTCCCGGATCGCTGATTTCGGCTCGAGTGGTTCGGATCGCCGTGGTGCTGAGTGATATTGCCAGGACCGGAGGCAACCATTCGGCTGGGAGGCAATGGCTGGGCTCCACCAGGGTTTGTAATATTAGTCGTTCGAATCGTGAACGCCCGCGCGCTGACGGGGACCACAGCCTCGGTTAGTGCAATCGCCCTCAAGTTTTCCACAGGGTTGGGCTGGTTTTCCGGTGTCGCGGGCGGTGGGCTGGTTGACGCGGCGAGATCCCGACTTTGAACGGAAGCCCCACGTCCAAGGAACGTCCGCCCGAGTCCTTGTTCTATGATCTTGCTGGGCGGAATACCGTTGGAGTCAAGCAAGCCAAGCTCAGCGTGTTCGATCGTGGTGCCCACTGGCTGGGCTGCACCAGGGTTTGTAACATTAGTCCTTCGAATCGTGAACGCCCGCGCATTGACGGGGACCGCAGCCTCGGTTGCCGCAATCGCCCTCGAGATTTCCACAGGGCTGGGCTGGTTTTCCGGTGTCGCGGGCGGTGGGCTGGTTGACGCGGCGAGATCCGGACTTTGAACGGAAGCCCCACGCCCAAGGAACGTACGCGCGAGTCCTTGTTCTATGATCTTGCTGGGCGGAATACCGTTGGAGTCAAGCAAGCCAAACTCGTGCTCGATCGTGGCTCTCGGCATTGCCGCCGGAAGCAGCGATTCAACCTTTTGGAAGGCGGTTGCTTGAGAGAGGTCACCCTGCTTCTCCAGACTTCCAAACGGGGCGTGTAGAGCTGCGGATCGGCTGTCGGGTGTAGCGTGACCATCGGCCGTTGATATGACGGCGTCGCGTGGCAGAGGCGCTTGAAACTCCGCAATGATTCTGCGCGCTGTCTCGAGAGCCGTCGAAGCAAGCGGCGCCGCAGTTAGCGCAGTGTCGGCGCCGGGCAGCGGGGCTTGCGGCTGCTCCTCGTCCTGGCCTGTGCCAAATGCTCCCCCGTACCGGTTGGTTTCGCCTTCCAGCAGTTCCTCGTCCACGAACACACCGTCGCTCTTAGCCCTGAAATGAAACGAGAAAGGCTTCCCGTTAACCTGAGCGGGCTCCACAAACTCAAGCACACTTTTCGGATTCGAAACCAGCCCTCCAGGGGCCGACGCGAAAGCAGCCTGTGGCTCCACTGCCGTACTGCCCGCCCCAACTTGGCCGACCGTCATCGCGGACTTGTTCCGCATGTTAGGGGCCAAACCGATTCCGTCGCGGATTCAACTACTTAGGGACAATCAGCAGCGACGAAAAAATGTCAAGTGTCAAGATCACCACGGAGCCACGATCTGACTGCTTGCTGATTACACAAGGCTTAGAACTCGCTGCCTGATGGCCCCGAAATTGCCCTGTTATCAGCGATGGATCAAGCACTGCTGACCGTCGCCGCCGGAATGCGCGCGCGAATGGAGACTCTGGAGGTGTTGGGCAATAACATTGCCAATGCCCCGACGAGCGGCTACAAAGCTGACCGCGAGTTCTATCGGCTGTTCTCGACGGCCGAGGCACGGCTCGATATGGGGCTGGGCGAGCGTCCCTGGATGCCCGTGGTCGGGGGATCCGTGATAGATTTTGGGCAAGGCCCGCTGATCCAGACCGAGGGGCCGCTCGATGTAGCGCTCTCTGGACCAGGCTTCCTGGTGGTCCAGTCTCCCAACGGCGATCTCTACACTCGCAGCGGCAGTTTGCAGCGCTCCTCGACCGGCGTACTCTCGACTTTCGACGGCTATCCCGTCGTTGGCGGCCGAGGGGAACAGATTCGCCTCCCTGCGACTGGGGAAATCGATATCCGGCCCGACGGCATGATATCGGTTGGTGGCGTGGCCGCCGGACAGCTCCAAATGGTGAAGTTTCCAGGACGTCCCCCGCTTTCAAAGGTCGGGCGCAGCTATTTTGCGGTGCCGCAGGGGGTGCTTTCCCAACCCGCTTCAGCAACGACGATGAAGCAGGGTTACATCGAGGGATCGAATGTCGAACCCACGAAAGAAGCCGTGAACCTGATCATGGCGACGCGCCACTTCGAAATGATGCGGCGAGTCGCCTCCCTGGTCGGCGACGAAATGGACGGCCGTGCCGTCGAGGAACTAGGAAGAACGTCGTAAATGGCAAGGCCTATCCCCAGCTTGTGAAGGAAACCCGAGATACAGAAACGAATCAACAGAGCAACGGTTCAACGGAGCAACGGCTCAACCGCTCAACGGATCAACGGATAAACGGAGCAACGTAAATGATTAGAGCCCTTTTCAGTGCCGCCAGCGGAATGGTGGCACAGCAAATGAGCATCGACAACATCGCCCATAACTTGGCAAACTCTAACACGACTGGTTTCAAGCGGCGGCGGGTGGAATTTCAAGATCTGCTTTACCAGAACATCCTAGCTCCTGGAACCCAAGCCGGCCAGCAGACCGTCGTTCCTTCCGGCTTGCAACTCGGTCTGGGCACGCGTGTGGTGTCCAACGAAGTCATCTTCAAGCAAGGGGACTTCATCTCGACGGGCAACCCGCTTGACGTGGTGATCGAGGGTTCGGGTTTTTTCCAGGTGAGGATGCCCAGCGGAGAGTTGGCCTATAGCCGTGCCGGTTCTTTCCACCTGGACCGGGATGGGAATCTGGTGACCTCCTCCGGCGATCCCCTCGAGCCCAACATTACGATTCCTCGCGAGGCGATGGACATTACGATTGCCTCCGACGGCACAGTCAGCTACACGCAGGTCGGACAAATCGAAGCTCAACAAGCCGGGATCATTCAGCTTGCCGGTTTCCAGAACCCCGCCGGGTTGCTGGCACTCGGGCGAAATCTTTTTCAACCGACCCAAGCCTCCGGAGACGCCGTGCTGGGCCTGCCGGGTGGCCAGGAGGGACTCGGACGGCTCCAACAAGGATTCCTGGAGAGTTCCAACGTCAGCGTTGTTGAAGAGTTCATCGCGATGATCCTGAGCCAGCGGGCCTACGAAGCGAACGCCCGGGTGGTCAGGACAGCCGACGAAATGTACCAAGAAGCCAACAGTCTGAGCCGCTAGGCCGCGCGATGAAGAGATTGGAACAGAGATGAAGAAGTGAAATGAAGAAATAGGACGTGACGACAAGAAATGACAAGAAGAGATGAACAAGCCCGAGTTACCCAAGACGGCCGTGAGCCGGGACGTGGCGCAAGCTCTCAGCTTGCCGCGTCGAGACTCATCTCGACGCTTGGCCCCGCCCGTCTCCCCAACCTTCCCACCGTTGACTGCAGCAGACAAGCAACCGGCGCCAACCGGGAAGCGGCGTTCCGATCGTTTCTGCTGCTCGCATTGGTCATTGCAATCACGTTCGTCCCCGCAACCCAAGCCGCGAGCATCGTACGCCTTGCCCTCGAACACGATCGGCTGACCGCCGGCGATCTGGCGCGAGTCATTCCCGAATGGAAAGCAGCGCCCGCCCATGAACTCCTCGGCTTCGCTCCCCTGCCTGGCATTGACCGCAGGGTGCCAAAGGGACAACTGCTTGGCTGGGGCAAGCGTCTGGGTCTCGACCTCCAACCCGCCAGCCTGCCGGATGTCGTGCTCGTCTCGCGCCGCATACGCCAGCTGACCGAGGCTGAGGCGAAAGCGGCGCTGGCAGCAGCCATCGCCCAGCGGCACGGGCTCGACACCGCCCAAGTGCGGGTCGAGATACATGACTTTGAGACCTCTCCCGTGCCCACGGGCGCGCTCCGCTTCGAAGCGAATATCCCCCTTACTCAGCTCAATGAGCCCCGCCCGGTTCCCTTGCGTTGGAAAGACGGAGACGGGAGAAGCGCCACAATCTGGCTCAGAGCAACGGTTGCGGTAATGGGTCCTTACGCGGTGGCAAGTGAATCGTTGCAGGCGGGGACGACTCTCCAGCCTGAGGACTTTGTCTTCCAAACGGGTCCACTGCCTGGTGACCCAAAGAAATATGTCACTACACCTCAACAAGTTATGAGCATGACCCTGAAGTATCCCTTGACGGAGGGGAAAGCATTACTTCGCAGCGCACTTGCCAGACACCGCACCGTGCGCCGAGGTGATCTCTTGGAGTTGCAACTAAAGTCTCGTGCCATCCAGTTGCGGGTTCCGGGACGAGCGGAGCAATCGGGCTCGGTCGGCGAGACCATTGCCTGCCGCAACTTAGAGACGGGGCAAAGGATCAGCGCAGTCATCGTCGACTCCAAACACGCCGAAGTGGAGTGGATTCCATGAATCTTCCCCGTCTAGGCCGGATCTCGCCAGCGTTGCTGCTAGCGTGCGTGTTGCCGCTGCCGGCCGCCTTTGCGCAAAAGAGCCAAGACTCGCTTCGCCGCCATATAGAGGAGTCGCTGACCGCCACCCGATACGGAAAGTACTCCAAAGGCTCGCTTTATACCGACCGGTCCTACTTGTCCGAGCTTGGGCGCGATCCGAAAGCCGCGGTTGTCGGTGATCTAGTGACGATTCGAGTGGTTGAACAAGCGAGTGCGCTGACCACCGGTGCAAGCTCATCCTCCCGCAGCTCGGAAGCGAACCACTCGATCGGTTCGTTGCTCGGTACCCTCAATCCCGCTGGAACGTTAGCGAACCTGGCCCGATCGAAAGGCGAAAGCACGCTGGACGGGCAGGGCACCACGAGCCGCCGTACCAGCGTCACCGCGACCATTACCGCGCATGTCACCCACGTGATGCCGAACGGCAACCTGGTCATCGAGGGCATCAAGGAAGTTCTCGTCAATTCTGAAAGGCAGGTTGTCTGGCTGCGCGGCATGGCCCGACAAGTAGATCTGTTGCCCGACAACAGCGTCCGCTCGGACCGCATCGCCATGATGGAGCTTCGCATCAACGGCAAGGGAGTCGTCAACGACGCCATTCGCCGGCCCAACTTATTGATGCGCATCTTCAAGAAAGTACTACCGTTTTAGCCGCTAGACTGAGCCGCCATGCAAACTAACGATCTAAATTCCGCGGACCACGCGAATCGCCCCAAAGTCTTCAAGCCCCCACCGTGGCGCAAGCTCTCAGCTTGCCGCGTCGAGACTCATCTCGACGCCAGCACCGCGGCCTTGTTGCTGCTTGCCGTTGTCGCCGCGCTTCTAGCCTTCGCCCAACCCGCCCGCGCCGCTCGCCTCAAAGACGTGGCGTCCATCGAAGGCGTCCGAGACAACATGCTGCTCGGCTATGGCCTCGTCGTCGGCCTCAATGGGACAGGCGACCGCCAGCAGACCGTGTTTTCGACACAGAGTTTGTCCAATCTGCTGCAAAAGATGGGAGTCAACGTCCCGCCCACGGCCTTGCGAGTCAACAACATTGCCGCTGTGATGGTCACCGCCAGCCTGCCCGCGTTCGCCACGCCGGGCGCCAAGATCGACGTCACCGTCTCTTCGATCGGTGATGCCGCCACTCTGCAAGGAGGAATGTTGCTGCTGACTTCGCTCAAGGCGGCAAACGGGGAAGTCTACGCAGTCGCGCAGGGGGCGCTTTCGATAGGGGGATTCAGCGCCGGACGGGGCGGAAGCGGAGTTCAGGTGAACCATCCCACCGTGGGGCGGATACCGGACGGCGGCCGGGTGGAGAAGGCCGCCCCGACCCTCGACCCCAATCCCGCGGGATTCCGGTTGCAACTGCGCCGTCCCGACTTTGTCACCGCGTCGCGGCTGGCCGAGGTCCTCAACAAGCAGTTTGCCACGCCCATCGCTCGGGCCGAAAACGCGGCAACCGTGATGGTCACCATGCCTCCGGACTACCGCCACGAACCAGTGAAGTTTATCGCTCTGATCGACCGCCTGGAAGTGCCCACCGATCGCCGCGCGGTCGTGGTCCTCAACGAACGCACCGGTACGGTTGTGATCGGCAACAACGTAACGATCGCGCCCGTGGCCGTACTTCATGGCAACCTGACCGTCCAAATTGTCACCGACTTCGTTGTTTCACAACCCGCGCCCCTGTCGAGCGGCGAAACGGTCGTCGCCCCGCGGGTGGGAGTGGAGGTCACCGAGGACCAGGCGCGCCAGGTTGTGCTGAAAAAGGGCGCCAGTATCGAGGAACTCGTGAAGGCCTTGATGTCGATCGGGTCCACGCCGCGCGACATCATCGCCATCATGCAGAGCATCGCGGCCGCCGGCTCGCTCGATGCCGCGTTGGAGGTGATTTAGGTGCACATCCCCTCTCCAGCACAGTTTCTTCCGGCCTTGCTGGAAGCCAGGCCCGAATTCAAGACAACCCGCGTGGAAGACGCCGCCCAAGAATTCGAGGCGATGCTGATCGGACTGCTGCTCAAGAGCGCACGGGAAGCGGGAAGCGTGTTCGGCGACGAGGACAAGATGACGGGTGGAGAAGGGTACCTCGAGCTAGCCGAGCAGCAATTGGCCAAAACCTTGGCCGACAGCGGACTTCTCGGCTTCAGCCGGTTGCTGTTGCAAGATATCAAACGCCTCGAACAACACCATGGACCGGCAACAGACAGCCAAGCGGATTAACGGTTCAACAGCTCAACGGCTCAACGGATCCTCACATCTTCCGATTTTCTGCCGATAAGATGATCGAGACCGTTTTATCGGTCCCCAAGACTCTATGAGAATCGACGACAATCTCGCCTCATCCAGCGACGTGCAGTCGACACAAGTCGGCAAAGCACAGCAGCTTCAAGTCGAGCAGAACGCCAAGCAGAAGCAGACGGAGTCCGCGAAAGACTCCGTTAGTTTGTCGCCGTTTGGCAGCGACCTGGCTCAGGCGATCAATAATGACCCGCCCGAAGTCATTCAGCAGATCGATCAGCTTCGGCGGGCCGTCAACAACGGCACGTTCAACGTCCCGGCCGATCAAGTGGCGCGAGCGGTTGTGAACGGCGTGGTGCAGGGAGAGTAGTCCGCGGCTCGCGGGAAGCAGGAGCGCCTATGAACGCTTCGAGCATTGATGAAGCAAGACACGACCTGGAAAAGGCGCTGGTCCTCATGCGAGAGGCCCGCTTCCGCGAACTAGCGGCCCACGCCGAGCAGATGAACCGCCACGTCGTGGCTCTTGAGCAGTTGAAGGAGGGTATCGAGGCGGCCCAAGGCACAGGAGACTCTCCCGAAATCGGGCCTGCCTGTGAAGTGCTCAAGGAGCGTCTTCATCTTGTTTCTGAAGTGCTGCGCCACGGGGCAATGGTGGAGTGCGGGCTGCGTGAAATCGAGCTGGCCTTCACGACGAGTTATTCCAAAAATGGATATACGGCGCCTTCCCATAGCTCCCGTTTGAGCGCGGAGGCCTGAGAATGGGAACCCTTTCAGGGGCTCTGCGATCGGCGACTCGCACGCTGTCCTCTTTTTCCGAAGCCCTTTCGGTCATCCAGAACAACATTGCCAATGCCGCCACGCCGGGATATGCCCGCCAGCGGGTCTCCCTCGCGCCCGTGGTCACGCCTTCCGGACTCTCGCTCGGCGTCGAAGTCCAGCAGGTGCAGAGCTTGCGCGATCACTTGCTCGACTTCCAGGTCTTGTTAGGGAGACAGTCGGCTTCGCTTTTCGAGAAAAAACAACAGATCTTCCAGCAAGTCGAGCCCATCTTCAATCTGAGTGGCGAGCGCGGCATCAATGGAGCGGTCGACAAGTTATTCTCGGCCTTCTCGGCATTGTCCGTGTCGCCGGGAGACTTCAATCTCAGACGGGGAGTGATCAACGCCGCCGGAGAGGTCGTCGACTCGGTGCAGTCTACTTTCACCTCTCTCTCCCGCCAGTCAGTCAGTCTCGAGGGCGAGGCTCGCAGCACGGTGGGGCGCATCAACGGACTGCTGGAACAAGTCGCCCAGCTAGCGGCGCTGGGGACCAACTCGGCGACAGGCCAGAATTTCGCTGCTGATACTCGCCTGAATCAGATCTTGGACGAGTTGTCCGGCCTCATCAACTTCACCCTGATCCACCAGAGCGATGGCACTTTGACGCTTGTCACCGGAGGCGGGGAAGCCCTGGTCGTGGGAACGACCGTGCGCCGTCTGGCGGTGAGCGTCACCGAACCGGCGATCGCCATTCTGGATGAAGACGGGCGTGACATCACGGCGGGCATCGAGTCACAAGGGGGCTCGCTGGGGGCCATCCTCGAACTCAGGAATCAGAAACTGCCCGAGTACCTCGACCAGGTCAGCCGCATCGCCAAAGCCGTGGCTGACCGCGTCAACGAACAGCACGCTCTCGGGGTTGACGTCAGCGGAGCCGTGGGTGGATCGATTTTCAACTACCAGACCTCCTTTGTGCTGGGTTCAGGACGAACGGCGGGCACGGCCGGAGCAGCAACACCCGCGCCTCCCGTGAGCGTGGATGTGACCTTTTCAGGCGGAGTCACGGGCTCGATCAGCGCCGCGCTCGACAGCTTCTTTGTTGCCTCGGCGGCGCCGAGTGCGGCGTCAGCGGGAGATACGATCTCGGTCACTTTCACGAGCGCCGACGGTGAAATCGAAAGAACCATTACAACGAGCCCGCTTCTCGGCGGCGAATCAACGGCGGATCTTGTCACGCGTCTGAACGACCAGATTGCGGTGGATCCCGAACTAGCGGGGAAAATCACGTTTTCCGGCAGCGGCGGGAACATCAAGCTGGTGCTGTCAGAGACGGCCGGGCAGGGCTTTAGTTTCAGCTCGGCGACAAGCAACCCAGCCTTCACCACGGGGCTCGAAAGCGGCGGCGCCTTAGGAGGGCATTCGGCGGCTGAGATCGCCGCCGCCCTCAATGCGCAAGTTGCGCTCGACCCCGGCTTGGCCGCCGCCGGAATCCGTTTCGTCGATGTCGCGGGCGAACTCAAGCTGGACGGCGATGTGGCGTTCGACTACACCGTCAGCGACAACGATCCGGCTGCGGCCGGGTTTGCGTCCGGGCTGGCCGGGTCCGGTTCCGCTGGGGGCGCGGTCGCCGCGAACTCGCTACGGCTGGCCGGCTTGAGCCCCGCCAAGATCGCCGCCGGAGCGCCGGGCTCCCCGAGCGGCAACGAGAACGCCCTGGCACTGGCGGCTCTTGCGAATGCCGGCCTCGTAAACGGGGTCACGCATACCGAGGCTTACGCCGCTCTGGTGAGTGATGTCGGCCAGGCAAGCTCGGCCGCATCCTCGCAACTCGACACCCAAAATCAGATCTTGTTTACGGCGCAGGCTCTGCGAGACAGCTTTTCCGGCGTCGATATTAACGAGGAAGCGATTCACTTGCTGGAGTTCCAGCAGGCGTTCCAGGCGACAACTCGGGTGATCCAGGTGATCGATTCGCTGATCAGCGAGATCTTGGGGCTGCTGAGGTAGACGCATGCGAACCACGTTTCTATCGCAAGGACGCCAAACACTCATCAATCTCCAGTTGGCTCAGGCGCGCAAGCAGCGCGCCACGCAACAGGTTGCTTCCGGGCTGCGCGTGACCAAGCCATCCGACTCGCCGAATGACGCAGCCGGCATTGTAAAAACCCGCACCGACTTGCGTCTGATCGAGCAATTCAAGTTGAACTTGGAACAGGTGCGGGCCGAGTTGAAGGCGGTCGACGGGGCGCTCTCGCAAGCCGGTGATGTTCTGAACCGCGCCGCTACGCTGGCGGCTCAAGCAGCAAACGACGCCCAGGAATCAGCCCAAAGCTCCCGGGATGTCATCAGCGGAGAAATCGAGGGGATTTTCCGGCATTTGGTGTCCATTGCCAATTCGACTCACTCGGGCAAGTTCGTGTTCGGCGGAAGCACCAATGACATCACTCCGTTTGTTATCGATCCCAGCAGCCCGGACGGCGTTGTTTACCAGGGTGATTCCGGCAGCCGGCGGATTACCTTTCCCGACGGGCGTCCAGCGCAGGTTTCATTGTCTGGTGACAGCGTTTTCGCCCAGCCGGAGCTTTTCTTAGGGTCAGGCAGGACGCCCTATACGGCTGGGATTTTGCCTCCCAGTCCGCCCCTTGGAATCGGCGTGGCTTTCTCTGGCGATGTCGATGCCGTCTTAAGCGTCGACGTGCCTGGTTTTTTCGTCGCGGCGGCTCCCCCTGGCGTTCCCGCGGGAGGGGAAACGATCAGCGTCGCGTTCACGAGCAGTGATGGAACCATCAGCGGCAACATCACGACGGCGGCTCTTCCCGCGGCAGCAGACACGCTTCAAATCGCCGCGGCTCTCAATACGGCCCTTGCGGCCGACGCCCAACTCAGCGGTGGTTTTACCTTCAGTTCCGCTGATGGGACTGGAAGCGGGCCTCTCAAGCTGGTCCAGAGCGACACTTTGGGAGTCGGTTTCTCGTTCACCTCGACTGCCACGGGGGGGCTTACTTCCGGCCTCGAGTCAGGAGGCTTGGTCGGCGGGCAATCGGCCCCCGAGATTGCTTCCTTGCTGAACGCCGCTGCCGCGGGCAACCCGCAACTGACCACCGCGAATATCCAATTCTCCGCTGTCAACGGGGAGATTCAGGTCGACGGCGACGTGGACTTTACGATTAACGCGGTTGATTTCGACCGCGGGACCGGCTTCGTCTCCGGGCTAGCCGGGACGCACAACGTTGGCGGCACGCGCGGCGCGAACGTTTTCGGCGTACTCAACCAACTGATTGCTGACCTAAAAAATAACAACCAAGCCGGTATCTCGCAGGGGGTCTCCGGGTTGCGCCGCGCCATCGAGCACATCAGCGGCTCGCAAAGCTTTTACGGCAGCACCCAGCGCCAAGTCGACCTGACCCTTGGAAACCTGTCTTCGCTGAACGTCGTCAACCAGCAGCGCCTCTCCCAGCACCGGGATGCCGACCTGATCAGCGCCATTTCAGACATGATCTCCAGTTCCACCGCCGAGCAATTCGCCCTTCAGGTCGCCTCCCGCCAGCAGCCGACGCTGCTCGATCTGCTGGCCTGACGTTTTTGGATTTCGCTCGCGCGGGCGACCCGAAAACGCCGTTGCTAGGCGGGACATCGTTTGCCCTCGAATGTTAGCCCCGGTTCACGGCGACAACAAAACGGAGGATTTCCTCAGAGACGGCCCGATAGGCCTGCTCCTCTTCGGTGGCAGCGTCGGGCTCGATGCGCGGGAGCGAGCCGGTTGTCGCGTTTTTGTATCGAAAGAGCGTGGCTTTAATTCGTCCAGCCCTTGCACCTGCGTCCTTGAGTTCGCAGATAGCGGCGGATCGCTCTACATCAAGTGCAGCGTTGGAAACGGAACGGAGCACGAGAAGAAGGTTGCGCGTCTCATCGTTGGAGATTTGCGGCCGGGACTGCAAACACTGATCGAAAACTCCGCGCGCCGCTTCTAGTTTCGCCGCCAACCGCTCGGCTTTCTTTATCACGAAATCTTTTTCTGCCCGCGTCTGGGCATGACGAAGCGTCGCGAAGTGATGTACTAGAAACCCGACGGCGAGCGCCACAAAGAGGTTGCCAATAGCGGCGACTGAAACTTTTGTGTCGAATTGAAGCGCGGGGAAAAGGGCGTGCGACCATAGTCCAACCGCAACACCAAGAAAAAAGACACCAACCCATCCCGCCGACCGAGTCATTTGTTGGCGTTGCGAATGTAGGTCAAGATCTCGTCGACGAGGTAGGGCTCATCGTTCGACTTCAACTCGAGGGTGTTCGAAACGGCCTGTGATCCAAACTCACGAGCGAGCCCCCCGAACGCTTCTTCCAAAAAAGATGTAGCGTAGCCCGCTGCGCCATCCAGGTCAACGATGAGCTTCACGCCATTCGATCTCGCTTGTTCGAGTAGGGGGCGCAGGTGTTCCTCGCGGAACTCCTGGCCAGAGAATTCGCCGTGTTCCCGGAGCCTCGGGCCGGGCGTTCGCCCGAACTGCTCGGCGGCGTTAAAGGTCAGCGTTCGTTTTGCTACTGCCTCCATCTCGGACCTCCCAATGTGGATCAATATGTCCCTTAAAGCTTCCTCGAAAGTTCTGCGTATTGCGGCTCCGAGTTCTCCGTCGCTGAGCCGAGGGCAGGACTAAACACCTTAATCGTAGCAGCCGTTTGCCGTCGCGGAGTTGCCCGCCTGTCCCGCCTGTTCTAGAACCACAAATTTCCCTCTAGTGCGCAAACGGCCGGCCGATAAGGATAATAGCGATGAATCGGCGGGTTACAAATCGGCGGGCCGGCAATCGAGGAGCGATTGTGTTTCGAACCGCCGTCATCCGCTCCGACTCCAAGGAAGGGGGCGACGATAATGGCTATCGCTGAAATCCAGGCTTCACAAGTGTCCAGACAGATCGCGCCGCACCAGGGTCCCCAGGGCCGCGGACCCGAGGAGGCTGCCAAGAACCGCGAGCTGATCAAGGCCATCAAGACGATCAATGAGGGCGGGGCGCTCGGTCCCAGCAGCGAACTGCGCTTCACGTTTGACAAGGCCACTGGCCAGGCCGTCATCAAGATTGTCGACCGCGTGACCAATGAGGTGATCGCGCAGGTGCCTCGGGAAGGCACTCTGCGCGCCGCCCAGGTATTGAGAGAGCTGAACCAGGGAGAACGGATCGCCTAGCGCTCCTGCCCAACACTGCCATTGAAACGGAGCGCCTACGTTCATGTATGCCCAGGATTACATACAGAATGACGTCACGACCGACGATCCGGTTGAGCTTGTCTGCTTGCTCTACTCCAAAGCTATCGAGCGGCTGCATCTGGCGCGAACGCGTCTGCGGGAAGGCAATTCCGCGGGGTGCAGCGAAGCGATCGCTCGGGCCATGGAGATTGTGCTCGAGCTGATCGGCTCGCTCAACATCGAAAAAGGAGGCGAGGTCGCCCAGAACCTGGCGGCGCTGTATCTATACGTTCAAGAACAGTTAGCGGAGGCAAGTACGGAGCAGAAGGCCGAACCCATCGATAACGCTCTTAGCGTGATGACGACGCTGCTCGAGGGCTGGAAAGAATGCCGCTCGGCACTACTCGTCAAAGAAGCGGCAAGTCATGTTCAGCCCGAGCTGGTTGGCGAAGCCGCCCAAGGCCGGGCCTGGACTTTATAAGCAGACCAGCCGATCGAATCTGAGGTGGTTGCAAACCGTCGACGAAAGTTCGGAAAGCAGCAAGAGAGCCCCAGGCGGAAGCCTGGGGTCATCAACGCCAGCGTAACAGTCGCTCAGCGAAGCACTAGCGCAATCTCATGAGTATTACGCCAATCAGTTTCGCCGGGGTAAGCGAATTCGCCGACGACTTCCAGGTCATCCTCGAGCGGGCATTCGAAGTAGCTACCCTGCCGATTAACGGCCTGCAAACCGAACAAACACTCAACCTCGCGCAGCAGCAGCAGCTCGGCAACCTGGCGTTCGCCGTTCAGAGTCTCGAAAGCTCGTTTGCCGCCCTTGGAACCCAGGGGCAGAACGGCGCCATCACCGCCTCATCGTCCGACACCGACGTGGCGATCGTCACGGTCACCGGATCGGCTTCGGCGGTTGATGTCGACTTGAACGTCACCTCCGCGGCGGCCGTGGCGCAAGAGACCACCACGACCGCGCTCTCCAATAAAACCACCTCCGCGCTCGAGGCCGATGGCATCTACAAGCTGACGCTGGGCGCCAAGCAAACCACGATTGACTTACTCACGATCGGCTCGGGACGCACCGCCGGAGCCGGCGGGTCATCGACCCCGGCCACTCCCGTCAGCGTACAAGTCGATTTCTCGAACGGGTTGACCGGCAGCATCACCGCCAATCTGAACAGTTTCTTCGTGGCTTCCGCGGCCCCCAACAGCGCTGGGGCGGGCGATACCATCAGCGTTACCTTCGTCAGCGAAGACAACTCCATCAACGAAACCATTACGACCGCGGCTCTGGCGGGTGGCGAAAACGCCGCGGCGATCGCTACCCTGCTGAACAATCAAATCACGGCCAACGCGAACCTCAACGGCAAGGTCAGCTTCAGCGACGAGGGAGGAAACCTCAAGCTCGTCGTCAGCGACACCGCCGGACAGGGATTCACGTTCACCTCTTCGAATACAGGCTCCGTAGTCACGGGCCTCGAATCCGGTGGAACTCTCGGAGGGCATTCCGCTGAAGAAATTACCGCGGCGCTCAACGTGCAAGTCGCTCTCAACCAAAGTCTGGTCAGCGCCGGGGTCGTATTCACCGCCGAGAGCGGCGAAGTGCGTGTGAAAGGCAATACAAAGTTCGACATCACGGGAACCGACAGCGCGCAAGGAACCGGTTTTGTCTCAGGCTTGAGCGGAACTCAGACCGTCGAGGGATATGGCAATACGCTGGACGGCCTCTCCGACTACATCAACGCCAACTCCACGACACTGGGCGTCAAAGCCACGATCATCAATACCAGCAGCGATCCCATCAATCCCAACTACCACCTCACCCTGACGACGACCCAGACCGGTACGACCACCCTCAAGCTCGAAAACAGCGTGTCGGCGAATCTCGTCACCGCGAATGACCAGGGCTCCGACGCTGTTTTCTCGGTCAATGGGTTGCCGAATGTCACCAATTCGAGCAACGTGATTACCGACTTTGCTCCCGGTATTACGCTGACCATCGCCGGGGCCGGTACGGCGACGATCAGCGCGAAAACAGACCGCGGCTCGATTTCCAGCTCCTTGTCGAGCGTCGTTCTGAATTACAACTTGCTGGTGGACACGATTCAGGCGCAAATCGGTGATAACGCCGGGGCGCTTTCCGGCAGCGTTGCCGTGCGCCAGGCGCAGCAAGTGCTGCGCGACGTCACTTCGCATCTCGGCTCGGGAACGATCCAGTCGATGGTCGAGATCGGTTTGGAGCTGAGCAACAAAGGTAAACTGTCGTTGAATTCCCTGACATTCAACCTGCTAAGCGACAGCCAGTTGGCGGACGCCATTACCTTCATCGGCACTACCTCGACCGGGTTCGCCGGTAACGCCGCCAGCTTGCTGGACGCACTGGGCGATCCCGTCAACGGCCAGATTCAAGCCGCCATCTCGACGCTGCAAGATTCCGACACCAGGCTCAGCGAGCAGATCGAACAAGAGCAGGGCCGGGTCGACGCCTTGATCGCCAACCTGGAAGCCCGCTTCGCCGCCGCCGACCTGCTGCTCGCCCAACTCGAGGCGCAGCAAGACCTGCTGACTACCTTGTTCGAGGCGCAACTCGCCTTGAAGGATTAGTGGATCTCTCCGTGCAAGAACACACCCGGATCGACGGCCTGCTCGACGACCTGATCAACTACAGCGAAACTCTCGCCGACACCAGCCAGTCGTCATTCACCGGCGCCTGGGAAGCGCTGCTGGACGAACGTTCCCGAGTTTCCAGGAACCTGGCCGAAGCAACCCAAGAAAATGCGCTGTCACCCGCGCAAGCCGCCAAACTGAAAAGCGCCATCGACGTTGGCGCCAAGATCCGTTTTCCGATCGCCGCCAAGCGCGAGAACCTGCGTTCTCAGCTTGCCGAGCTGCGCGATGCCCAGCGAGCCCAACGAGCCCTCAAACCGTTCCGCCGAACAAGCGGCCGCCGCCTGAACGTCAACGGCTAGCCCCCGTACAGTCGCCCCAGCCCGCAACCCAACCTCAACGCCTTCCAATCCACCTCCCAAGAAACAAATCCGCCGTTTCGAGTGCTTCCCGGCGATCGGCACTCGACATGTGAGCCTTGCTTCGTTTGTCTTTCAGCCGCTCAAGCACTTGAACCTGGCGGCGTTTCTCGATCAAGGCTGTAAGCTGCTGCTGGCGGTCTTGCTCAAGCTTTTGGCGTGATTCGGCCGCGCGGTCTTGTTCCCTTTGCAGTGAGTCAACGTAGTGTTGCGTGGACGCCAACGCCGCACCCGTGGTCGCCTGAGCACGGGCCGTTTGTTCACGCAGGTTGAGAGATTCCTGCCGAAGAGCGTGTCCCCTTTGTTCCAGATATGCTTGCTGTGTCTTGATCTGCTCCAGCCGTGACTCGGCCAGCTCCAACTCTCGCTGCCGAAAGGAGAGCACATTCTCCAGCGAAAACGCGAACCGCTTCATAGCTTCCGTGCCAGGGCTTGAAGCTGGCCGATTGTTCCTTCGAGCGGCTCCTGGGTGGAAAGGTCCTGCTTCAGAAAGTGAAGGATTTCGTCGCGGGAGCGAATGGCGGAATCAATGCTTGGGTTCGACCCGCTAGTATAGGCGCCAAGATTGATGAGATCTTCGGCCCGGCGATAGGTTGCCAGCGAATCCCGCAAACGTCCGGCCGAGTCAAGATGCTCGGGGACCGCCACGCTTCGAGCCAGGCGGCTCACGCTCTCCAGCGCGTCGATGGCCGGGTAGTGGTTGGCGGAAGCAAGTTCTCGTGAGAGCACGATGTGGCCGTCCAGCACGGCCCGCGAGGCGTCGGCGATCGGATCATTCATGTCGTCGCCTTCCACCAGTATCGTGTAAAACCCGGTAATGGTCCCGCTGCGGAAGTTCCCGGCGCGTTCGAAGATCTTCGGCAGCAACTGGAAACAAGACGGAGTGTATCCTTTCTGGCTGGGCGGCTCCCCGGTCGCCAGGCCTATCTCTCTTTGGGCCATGGCAAACCTTGTTACCGAGTCCATGATGAGCAGTACATCGCTTCCTTGATCCCGGAAATACTCGGCGATCGTCGTCGCCAGAAACGCGGCGCGGACCCGCACGGGAGCCGGCCGGTCTGAGGTCGCGACCACGACAACCGATTTCTCCAGCCCCTCCGGACCGAGCGTCTCTTCGATGAAACCCCTCACCTCGCGGTTTCTCTCTCCAATCAGGCCGATCACGTTCACTTGGGCGGAGCTATTCCTTGCCAGCGCTCCCAGCAGCGTGCTCTTGCCAACCCCGGATCCCCCGAAAATGCCCAGGCGCTGCCCCTTGCCACAGGTCAGCAGCCCGTCGATGACCCGCACACCTGTAGCCAGCGGCTCCGCAATAGGCTCGCGCTCCATCGGCCCGGGCGCCGCCTGATAGAGATGCCGAAATTCGGAGCAGGAAAGCGGGCCGGCCCCGTCAATCGGGGCGCCGAAGGCGTCCACCACCCTGCCCAAGAGACTCGCTCCAACCGGAGCCCGCGCCTTGGCGCCGCGCGCCACAATCGGACTCCCAAGCTGCAACTGGCCGCCCTCATCCAGCGGCATCGACACCACCCGATTGCCCCGAAAACCAACGACTTGAGTGCGCGTTTTTCCACCGTCCGCCGTCTCCACCTCGCACAGATCTCCTACCGACACGAGGGGGCCTTCCGACTCGACCACGGAACCAACAACCTCGGCGACCACACCCTGAGCACGAATCGGATTGAGGCGCCTAACCTGGGCTGTCTTGGCACAGAGGAATTCGCCAATTGTGTTAGTTAGCGCCAATACTGTCGACTTAGTGTTTTCGGGGCTGGCTTCGTTTGCTCCAGTCATTGTGTTTGATTCGGCGAAAACTGAATCCGTCGTCACGGTCATGCGTTAGTTTTCCTGCGCCCCTTGCGGGGCTCCCGCCGTTAGGAGTTTTCACCCAGGGTTCCGCTTCGCTCCACCCATGGGCTACAATCCGGCGCCGCTTCGCGGCTCAAAGGCTCTAAGTCGACAGTATTTGGGGTTAGCGCTCATGTCTTGTCAAGGTGACGATTTCGCGATGCCTCTCTCAGCGATCCGCCAGCCCATACTCGATCTCGCCGAGCTGCGTTTCAACGCGCGCGTCAAGCTGTCCTTGCGATGTCTCGAAGACCGCTCCACCGGCCGAAACGGCTGAGTCGGCCCGGATTTCGAGATTCTGTGCGGGGTTTTCCTCGAAATAGGCCGAAACCGCCTCAAAATCCGCCGGACTCACTTTGACGCAGTGAACCTCCGCGCGTTGATACTCGTCAAAGCAGGTCCGCACGAGTGCCAGCACCGTGGTAGGGTCGACTGACAGTTCGCGCCGCACGACCCGCCGCGCAATGGCGAGGGAGAGTTCAACCAGTTCCTTTTCCGCCTCCGCGCGCAGCTTCTGCTTGAAAGCGGCTAGTTCCTGCACGGTGCGCCCGAAAGACGCGATGGAGCCGCGAAATTGCTCCAGCGCCGCCTCCGACCCTGCCCGCTCTCCCTCCGCGTAACCCTCTTGGAACGCCGCTCGCTGAATGGCCTCCACATCGATTTCCGGCTTTGGAGGATCCGCGGCGGGCGATTCCGCCGCCGAAGGCTGCGAGTTGGCGCCTTCCGCTGCAGAGTCACTCCTCGCACCCGGCGCTCCTGGTTCGGCTTCCTTCCCTCCCTTGAAAGCGGCCGAGTCCTGGGCATACGCCGGACCCACCTGTTTCAATTCGAACTGCCGGATGCCGTCGGCCGATTCCTCGCCTGCGCCCGGAAACGAAAAGTGGCTCGCCTGATCAGCCTCCTGGCCTTTGAGTAACTTAGACAACATACTGCTCACCGACCGCGCCCTTGAGGCTAATCACTCCTTCGGACTCGAGCGTCCGTATGATTCCGATGATCTGCTGTTGCGCCCCTTCGACATCGCGAATCTTGACGGCCCCCATCACGTCCATGTCTTCTTGCAACATCCCCGCTCCCCTTTCCGACATGTTGTCGAAGAAATGTTCGCGAAGCTGTTCGCTCGTTCCTTTCAGAGCTAAGGTTAAGGTGTTTTTATCCACCCGTGATAGGACCTCCCGCATCCCCATCGAGTCGATCAGCAGCAGGTCCTCGAACACAAACATCAAATTGCGAATGGCCTCGCCGAGTTCCGTGTCGGCTTCATCGATTTGCGTAAGAAGCTCTTGGCCGGAGTTGGACTCCAAGCGGTTGAACATTTCCGCGACCGCCGGAACGCCGCCATAGGACTCGCGGCTGAACTGCCCCAGCGACTTCAGTTTTTGCTCCAGGATGGTGGCGATTCGCCCCACGATCTCAGGCGAAATCTGATCCATGTGCGCCATGCGCCGGGCCACGTCCGCTCGGACGTCGGGCTGCAGCGCCATCAGCATGCCGGCCGCGGAGGAGCTATTCAAGTGAGAAAGCAGCAGAGCAATGGTTTGCGGATGCTCCGATTGAATGAACTTGGCGACTTGCTGCGGATCGGCCTTTTGCAGAGAGTCAAAGGTCGGGACTTCATTTCCCAACGACTTCATCACGCGATCGATGATGTGCCGCGCGCGGTCGGCGCCAAAGGCGCTGTTGAGTACGCGCTTGGCGTACTCCACGCCGCCGGACATCAAGTAGTCCTGCGCCATCGACATCTCGTGAAACTCCTGAAGGGTTTTTTCCGCCTGCTCTGGTGTGACCTTGCTGAGCTTGGAAATCTCCCGGCCCACCGTCTGAACTTCGTCTTCCGTCAAGTAACGAAAGACTTCAGCCGCGACTTCGTCCCCCAGCGTGACGATCGCGATCGCCGCCTTCCGAATGCCCGTGAAGACCTCGTTGGGATTTTCGGCGTTACTGATCATCCTCGTGGATCCACGACCGCATCAGTTGGACGAATGACTCCGGTTCCTCCGTGGCCATCTCTTCGAGATGTTTCTTGAGGACCTGTGCCTTGGAACTCTGCAGAGTCGCCAGCCGCAGACCCTTCAGCATCTTGGCTTCTTCCGCCTGATGCAGGCGCGCCTGGTCCTCCGCCGCCTCGATTTCTTTGCGTTCCTCGTCCGCTCTTCGCTTCGCTTCCGCTTCCGCCTTCATCCGCGAGACTCGCCGTTTGATGCGCAGCGCGAACCAAACGGTAAAGACCGCAAGAATCAGAGCAATACCAACCGCTATGACGTTGTATCGGTACTTATTGAGCCACTCTAGAGAAAAAATGTTGTCCTCTGGATTCGGCGGAGGCGCTGGCGGCTCCAGTGGATCTTCGAAGATTGTGAACGGCAGACTTTCGATCGTCAGGAGGTCGCCGCGTTCCTCGATGATCCCGGCCGCGGCGATCACGAGTTGCCGAAACTTCCGCATCTCTTCGGCGGTCCTCGCCACGCGCACCAGCTTTCGCGCTTCCTCGTCTACTTCAATCCGGTGATCCACCAGAACCGCGACCGAGAGCCGCTTCACCTCGCCCCGCTCCAGGTTCATTCGGGTGACGGTGCGGCTGGTTTGGTAGTTGGTCGTTTCCAGTATTCGCGTTGCCCCGCTTGCCTCGGTGAGCGCTGGTTCGGGCTGGCGCGGCAGATTCGAGGCGGTCCCCGGGATCCCTCCCTGCTTCAGAGGCTGGGCCGATTCTTGCGAACGCTGGCTCGTCATCACAATCGTTTCGGGATCGAGAATCTCCTCCGTTTGCTCTCCCGCATTCCAGTCGCATTCCACCGCAACGCTGGAGCGCACGCGGTCGAAGCCGATATAAGGTTCCAGCGTTGCCAGGATGCGGCCGCCGATCGCTTTTTCGAGGTCGCGCTGGTATTCGAGTTGCTCTCCGCTGAAGCCTTCGCTGTCAGGCCGGGGACGGGCCAGAACACTGCCATTCGTGTCGACCACGACAACCTTCTTGGCCTCCAGCCCTTCAACTGCGCTTGCCACGAGGAATGAGATCGCATCCACCTGCTCTTTTCTCAGTGAGCTGCCGCGGCGAAGCTGCAGGACAACCGATGCCTTGGACGGTTGTTGATGGTCCAGGAAAACGGATTTCTTGGGAAGGCTGATGTGAACTCTGGCCCGTTCGACTTCCGACAGCGAGAGCACCGAACGCTCGAGTTCACCTTCGAGAGCGCGCCGGAAGTTCACGTGCTCGGCAAACTCGGTCGCCCCGAAGTTCGACCCGTCGAATAGCTCGAAACCAAGGCGTCCGCTCTGTGGCAAGCCGTCCGTGGCCAGTTGCAGCCGCACCTCGGCCAAACGCGGCTCCGGCACCAGGATCGTCCCTCCGCCGCCCGCCAGTTTGTAGGGAACCTGCATTTCCTTCAGCCGCGCCACGGCCATGCCGGCCTCTTTGTCCGTCAGGCCGGTGTAGAGCGGCCGGTAAGCTCGGTCGGCCATCTCCGCGCGAAATACGAGTATGGCTGTAAAGACCAGTGTGCTTGATGCCACAAGAACGACCTTGCGGCGGGCCGTCAAGCCGGACCAGAAGACAACAATCGGCTGGATGTTTTTCTTAAAAAATGCGGCCAGAAGCTCGATCAAAATAGGGCTCCAACGCTGGACTTACAGAGCCCCGGCCGCAAGGGAGGGGTCAGCGAGAGAAGGCTGAACCGCAAAAAGACAAACCACAAGGCAAGGATGAACCAGGTACCCGCAAAGTGTCCGGAGGGAACAGGCAACCATTTCCACGGTCCAATGAAATCAAACCTAGACCTGCATGCGCATCACTTCCTGATAAGCCTCCACCACCTTGTTACGGACGCTCATCATCAATTTGGACGCCAATCCTGCTTTTTCGCCCGCCAGCATCACACGATGCAGATCCACCCGCTCGCCAGCCAGCAGCTTCCGAACCTGCTGATCCGCGTCGATCTGGATTTCCCGCATCTGCTCAAATGCTTCCCCAAGCATCCCGGCGAAAGACTCGGTTGGTCCGCCCTGCGAGCTGGAAAACGCCGGCTGGCGAACTAGTTCCGGCGGAACGATTTTGCTAAGCGCGATGGGGTCCATACACGAATACCTCCGGAGCTGCTGACCCAATAACTTGAAGTGAGCTATGCAAGAAGTTGTTTCCAAACGGTTTAACTGTCTTCATTTCCCTATCCGCGGCCGATTTCAATCGTTCGATTCAGCATCTCTTTCACCGACGCAATCACCGAGAGGTTGGCCTGATAAGACCGCACGGCGGCCGTCAAATCGACCATATCCTCCACCGGGTTGAAGGGCGGAAAATCCACATAGCCCGCAGGGTCGGCATCCGGGTGATGCGGGGCGTAGCGGCGCTCGGGCGGAGCGTTGTCCACGGAGACGTCTGCAACCCGCACGCCCTGCGTCTCAGCCCGGAACGGGTCGTTCACGGGCGACACCAGCTCCGCTAAAACGACTCCGAATGGAGCTGCCGACTGGCGCTCGGACTCAAACACAACCCGCCTGCGCCGATAAGGCCCGCCGTCGGGCGTGCGCGTGGTTTCAGAGTTCGCAATATTCTGAGCCAGCACCTCGACTCGGGTTCGCTGAGCCGCCAGGCCTGAGGCGCTTACGTTTAGTATCGAGAACAACCCCATGTCTATTTCTTCAGGACAACACTTCTTCAGGACAACACGTATGCGGCTTAGCCGGTCCTGATCATGCGCCGACTCGGTCTCAACGCCTGCCCTCGTGAATTGCGGATAGTACCGCCCGAATGTTTCCTCGCAGCATCTGAGCGGCAAGCGAATAGCGAATCCCGGTCTCGGCCAAGTTTTGCAGTTCACGGTCAAGGTTCACGTTGTTCCCGTCGTTCTTAACCGCAAGTCCTTCAACATGATGGACACCGACGGGGGCCAACGCCGCCGCCTCTGGGTTATCCATCGCGCGGACCATCTCACGGCGGAAGTCGACATCGCGAGTCTGATACCCCGGCGTATCCGCATTGGCGATGTTGGCCGCGACAAGCCTCTGCCGCGCCGTCATGACGTCCATGAACCGGGCGATCAAAAGAGTTTGCGAACCAATCAGCACCGTGACGATCCATGCATTGCAACCGCCAAGCCTAAGTTGCCTGAAATCAACCTGGACTAGATGAACCGCAAGACAAAACTTGATCGCTCCGCCAAGAAATTGCCAGAAGCGCAAGGAAATGCGGGATGAAGCGTCGGAGCCCCGACCGTGAGGGAGGGGTTAGCCGCTTCGACGCGCCTCATCCGACAGCGGCCACGCTCCCCTCTTTGGCTGCGGCTCGTCCGTGCCAGAGAAGGGTCAGCACTGAGTGCGACGCTCCCAGGCGCCAACAAGCTGGCTTGCCGAGACCCCCCTCGGTCAGCTTCTGGCTGGCAGGGCTTTTCGCGGATTCGGACACGCTTCGGGGCCTTGTCCGCAGCCTTCGGCCGCGGCTCAGTTGTGTCCGGGTTGGTTGGCGGGCTTGACCGCACCCCAATTTGACAAGCCGAAACCGAGCCGCATTCGGTTTCCGCGCGGCGGAATGGGGCGTTTCGTCAAAAGGGTCGTCTCAAGAGAAGGTCACCGGGGCATCCACATTCCCCGCAGCGTTAACAGGACGGCCCTCCGGTCTTCAGCGTCTTCAGCGCCGTGCGGTTGCACCCGGCCCTGCATCGCGTGTAATCTGGGCGACCGGCGGATCACCAGCGTGAGCTATGAATCAATTCGGGCCGTCACTGTTTCGGCGGCGCCTCGATTTGGGTGACTCCTTCATACGATCCGGAAGCGAATCTGACCTACTGGGGCGTTGGCAACCCGGGCCCTGATTGGAATGGCGATGTCCGCATGGGGGACAACCTGTTTTCGGATTCCGTCGTCGCCATCGATCCCGATACCGGCAAGCGCAAGTGGCATTTTCAGTTCACGCCCCATGATGTCCACGACTGGGACGCCGTTCAGGTGATGGTGCTTGTCGACCGCGAATACAAGGGCAAGCAGCGCAAGCTGCTGATCACGGCCAACCGCAACGGATTCTTCTACGTTCTCGACCGCGTTACGGGTGAATTCCTGCACGCCAACCCCTTCGTGAAACAAACCTGGGCGAAGGAGATTGATGAGAAGGGCCGCCCGATCCGCGTGCCGGGCAAGGAGCCGACCGAGGAAGGCAACCACGTCTACCCGGCGGTTGCCGGCGGCACCAACTGGATGTCGCCGACCTATAGCCCCGTGACCGGACTGTTCTATGTCACCGTGCGGGAAGGCGGCAGCATGTACTACAAAGGGCCGGCCGACTACAACCCCGGCACTCGTTTCTGGGGCGGACGCTTCGTGAACGAGAGCGTCGATGATGACTGGTACGGCGGCGTTCGGGCACTCGACCCGTTAACGGGAGAAAAGGTCTGGGAGCATCGCATGTTCAGCCCGGCCTGGGCGGGTCCTGCTCTCGACCGCCGGAGGCGTCATCTTCGCCGGCACCGACGACGGCTACTTCAAGGCGCTCGACGCCAAAACGGGCCAGCAGCTCTGGTACCTCAACCTAGGAGGCCCGGTCCAGGCCAGTCCCATGACCTACGCCACAAAGGGAAGTCAAAGAGTCGCCATCGCCTCCGGCAACGGCCTTTTCGTCTTCGGCCTCCCCGAGTAGCCGGAAGCAGAGCCGCGGACGGAAGTCCGCGGTCGAGCGGACCGAGACACCCGTACCCGTTTTCCGGCTTTTTCCCGTAGAGGGGGTACATCATGTCCATGGCCAAGCGCGAGGCGCTGACTCGGCTGGCGGAGGAGGCTTTCTCGTCGTCCATCACATTCTTGAGCGTGTCGAGGGCGCGAACGCTCATTTGCTGGAGGCGGGTGGTTGTGTGGGCAAGAATCTCCCGCCGGGCTTCTCTTAGGGCCGTCTGGAAGCTTGTTTCATCCAGCGATAGATGGATGCTTCACTCACATTTGCCCTCTTTGCCGCTCTAACGATCGTATTCGCTAGTAAAAGAGCCTCAATGGCCTTGTGCTGCTGCGTTGTAAGTTGTTTATTCATAAGGGTTGACTTTCTTCAATGAGAGTATTTGAGAGGATCTGAGAGGTTTTCTGGCTTTTTGGTCCCCCGAGGTTGTCGATTGGTTGTCCTTTGCTTAATGTTGCCGATGAGTCATTGTTGGTTTCGTCGCTTTTAGGATAACAAGTCGATCTTGGGATTCTTTGGGGGCGGTGGGTAAGCCTGTTGAAAACAAAGGGACTATATCTATGATTTATCCGTGAACGAGTTGGGGTGAATTGCGGTTCTTTGGGGGACGAGCGGTTTTTTAGGGCAAAAGTGGCACGTCGGTAGCCGGTTCAGCGTTTGGGTGGGAAGTTCGCTGCTCAACGGTTGTCGCCGCTTGGCATACGAGCCTTGAGCATCCGGAGGAAGTCAAGGCTAGACCGGCTGAGAGCCGGCCGCTATCACTCGGACGCGAATGCTGGCACGGCACGCTTCCGGGGTGGCTGGCCGGCGCTACTGAAGGCGTTGAAAAAGGTTTGGGGCGGCGGATTGCTGAGGAGTTGGGTTCGTTTCGTCATCGTTCCCTTTCGCTCCTCGCTCCACACTGCCATACATCCATCGAAAAGTCGTAGCCTATCCCCGCTTTTCCAAAGTTGACAATAAAACCCGGTGACTGTCCCCATCAGCCCCATCAGCCTCATCAGCCACCATCAGCCCATCAGCCCACAGCTTCCCGTCCCCGAGCTCCCCCGTGCGGTTAACGACGGCGTTGTATCGTTTTGCAAATGGTGCAGGCTTGAGAGACCGTCAGTTGAGCCCCCAGCTACCCGGCTGCGCCTCCCTTGCGCCTTTTCCATTTGCGGTATCCGCTTCTTGAACCGGCTTTCTAGGCACCTCCAGAGATCGCAGCGCATCGTCGGCTAACCTTGGAAGTTGCCTGAATGGTAGTTCCACCTGAACCTCAATCGCATAGCAAAGGGGACCCTGAACGAAATTGCTGAGCGCTAAAGCAAGTTCTTTCTCTCCCGTTTCTGCACTCACAGTGGATATGACGCTTAACTGATCAAATATCGCGGGTGAAAAGACGAGCCTGCCCAATACAGGCCTCCAATCGCCAGGGCCTTGAAACTCTACTTCGGTGACAAAGCGTTGAACTGAGCGTGCATCCTGGAACGTTGACTCGTCCGATGTCTCACTCACCGCCACGAACCCCAGAACATCACGAGGTTCAACCTGCATATCACCGGATCCAACACCAAATAAAGATCGATGGTTTACGCCGTACGCGTCGACTAGTCTCTTCAGCGCCATATGATCGTGGCTCACATAGGTTGGCAGGAGCACCGCGAAAGGCTCTACTCCGACAAGCGTTTCGCCAGCTAGTAGAGCCTCACCGAGTCCTCGGATTTGCTGTTCGACAGCCTTGATCTTGATGTGGACTTCGGCTTTCAGTCTGTTGACTAGCGACTTCCCGTTGAAGGCTCCGGCTGGCAGAATCAGGACCATCTCCTTCAATTTGGCTGCGTCAGCTTCGCGAGATGCATGGAGTAAGAGCCGAAAGATCTGCCGCTCATCAAAGAAGGTGGCTTCCAGCCTTCCAAGCGCTACAACCACCTTTCGGACGCGTCCACGTATTGCCCGTTGTTGCGCTCTGAATTCCCCAGCGAGTTCCCTGATTCGATCGGTGAATAGTTCTAATTGGTCGCTGGCGTGGCCTTCTGTCACCTGAATTATGCACAGATTCGCTTTGCGAGTGCGGCTGCGTTCGTAGCGGCTTGACGGCCGTCGTAAGGTGGGAGCTCGGCAACTGGTCTTTTGGCTTCTCCGTCCCCGGTTTCCCCTCCCGCCCAGAATCCGCGTCGGCAAAACCCCGCTCCGAAGTGGCGTGTTTCCAGTACGTTGCGGCCAGTGCATAAAATTTTATGCATAGCGCATAGCCAGGCTCTCAGATCAACGCCCTCTCGACTACCGGCGGCAAGCCGCCGTAGGGAGTCGGCTTCCTGCCGCGGAAGTTGTCAAGGCGTGGATGCCCCGATTTTATTGGGCTGCGAGACCGTCACGGCTGGGCCTTGTTTGACGGCCCTTTGGGAGCTATGCTGTTTTCGCTTGGTAACCATTTGGGTGACCTCCTTTGGGTTGGCTGGTGAAGCTGGAATCTTTGCCAGCCTACCTTTTTACCCCATGTTTTCGGGCGTTCCCCAATGGTCCCTTGCGGCTCAGCCCTCCTCAGGTGCACCCCGCAATGCATAATTCAGGTGTCAGAATCCTATCGACAGTCCGCAAAGCCGGGTGGCTCTGCAGTGTCTGGGCGTTCACCCAGCCGGAGGCTTCCTCGAACTCCGACTTGCGCGGGCCCTCTAATCCAAGAGCATCGATCAGTCGGTACAACTGCCGCTCTGATGGCCGACGCTCGCCTTTCTCTAAGCGATAGACGTAATTCGGCGAGAGGCCCAGCTCGTCCGCCAATCTCACTTGGGTCAAGCCTTTTCGCTTTCGAGCCCCGTTGATCAGCGACCCTAGCCTAGAGTATGTTCGGTTGGGCATCGCGAACTCCCCGTTTCGAAAAAGTGTCGCTGTCTATCTGACACTTGTCAACGAAAATTGAGTAATTCGACGCAACTGCTGTCCGGAAATGGTGATCGGTACGTTTCGGCTTGTCAGACAGACAGTGGACATTATAACACGCTCGAACATACTATGACACCTGAATTATGCACAGATTCGCTTTGCGAGTGCGGCTGCGTTCGTAGCGGCTTGACGGCCGTCGTAAGGTGGGAGCTCGGCAACTGGTCTTTTGGCTTCTCCGTCCCCGGTTTCCCCTCCCGCCCAGAATCCGCGTCGGCAAAACCCCGCTCCGAAGTGGCGTGTTTCCAGTACGTTGCGGCCAGTGCATAAAATTTTATGCATAGCGCATAGCCAGGCTCTCAGATCAACGCCCTCTCGACTACCGGCGGCAAGCCGCCGTAGGGAGTCGGCTTCCTGCCGCGGAAGTTGTCAAGGCGTGGATGCCCCGATTTTATTGGGCTGCGAGACCGTCACGGCTGGGCCTTGTTTGACGGCCCTTTGGGAGCTATGCTGTTTTCGCTTGGTAACCATTTGGGTGACCTCCTTTGGGTTGGCTGGTGAAGCTGGAATCTTTGCCAGCCTACCTTTTTACCCCATGTTTTCGGGCGTTCCCCAATGGTCCCTTGCGGCTCAGCCCTCCTCAGGTGCACCCCGCAATGCATAATTCAGGTGACAACAACTTTTTCGCGGGTTGTTGTAGCACAATAGAAATGTCCCCCTCGGTAGCACAATAGAAATGTCCCCTTGGGTTTGTTGTTTGTAAGTTTGTAAGAGAGAATCGTCGTCGTCGGGGCTGTGGGAATGTGGGAATCGCTTTAGCGATTTCCAAGGGACGGTGGGAAGGGTGGGAAACCGGTCGTTGCGATGCGAACCCTCTTCGCTGTTCGCCGAGGTTTTCCACGCTTTCCATCCGGCCCGTCATTTCCACAGCCCTGCCTTTTTATGTCGTCGCCGCGCGCTTTTTCGAACGCAGTGACTTACGCCAGGGGTGGTCCGCGGCCGGCTTGGACCGCCGCGGAACCGCTCGTTGTTTCGGCTCTGGGCGCGGCTTCGGCTGCGGCCGGGCGATCTCTTCAAAAGCTACCGCGCGGCCTTCGTAGACCACTTGCAACTCGGCCTCTCGCGCTTGCTGCACGGTGACTCTCGCGCCCGCTCCCAGAGCCTGATTGCGCTGCGGTTTCAACTGCAAAAAACGGTTCTCGAAACGTACCACCAGGTCGTTGGAGACCACCCGCTCGGCCTCCAAGCAAAACACCCACTTCAAGTCCAGGCGCTTCGATAGAGGTTGGTGAAAGTCCGCTCCCGCCGCTGCTTCGCAGGTAAACTTGGCGTTGTGTTCGTCCAGATACTGCTCGTCGAGATAGCGGTTCGCCGCCTCGTAATCGGCAATGCCTTGGAGCCGCATCTTCTTGATCAGGCGGTCTTGATGCGTGCCGTGATGGCGTTCCACGCGGCCCTTCGCTTGCGGCGACGAAGCGGCGATGATACCAATGCCGAGCTTGGCGCACATGCGCCCGAACTGCGTCTGGGGCTCGATGCCTTCGAGCGCTTCGCGCGACGTCGGCTGGCGCTGGTAGACGTTCTTCCAGTCGCAATACAACGCCTTCGGAACGCCGTATTGACGCACCCAGGCTTGGAGCAGATCGGCCGCCGCCCAAGTCGTTTCCTCGCTGGAGAAACGGCACAACGCCCGGCCGGTCGCATCGTCGACGAAGTTCATCATGCAGCCTTTCGGGCCGCGTCCTTCGAGCCAGTCGTGGTGCGAGCCGTCGAGTTGAATCAGCTCGCCGAAGTGCGCTTTGCGCTGCCGCCGCTGGCGATGCGGCTGGCGCTTGCGGCTCCGGCTCCACAGACCCGCGGCGAGCATCCAACGCCGCAAGGTTTCGGGCGGCACTTCGAGACTGTGATCGGCCGCCAGATGTTCCGACGCCAGCGTCGGCCCAAAGCGCTCGTGCGGCTCGCCCGAATAGTTCTCGCGCACCAACTCGAGAACCTGCTCGCGTCGCTTGTCATCGGCTCGGTTCGAAGCGCGCCCGACGTTGCCATGCACGAGAGCTTTGCTCCCCCCCTCGCCGTAACGCTTCTTGAGACGCTTCGCCTGGCGGTAGCTGACGTCCAGCAGCTCGGCCGCCTCGGTCAATTTCAGTTCGCCTCGTTTCACTCGGCTCAGCACTTCGCCGCGCCTCACTTCCTTTGCACTCATCGATGTCCTTTCCAATCTCGGCTCCTCCTTCGGAGCCTCAGATTAGGGGACATTTCTATTGGGTGCTCAAGGGGACATTATCATTGGGTTACAACAGCCGCGGCGGTGACAGATGCGGCGGTGACAGATGCGGCGGTGACAGATGCAGGGATGACTGTGCAAGGCGTTAGACCCGGAACGGCAACTCGATCAGGATCTCGTCTTGTTGGGCAAAGGGGGCTCCGCAATGGGGACAGCACTGAAAGGGATAAGGAGTTGGTTGCTCATACTCGCCGCCGCACTCGCCGCATTGGATCTCGTCCTGGCCGTAGCGCTCGTTTTCGATCACTCTGCGAGACTCGTCCAAACGGGGCTCGCGGCCGGTAATGGATAAAGCGCACCAGGGGCAGAAGCTGTAGGACTCGAAGTCGCCCTCGGGATAAGGCAGCAGACATTGGCGGCAGCAGTGAGTGTTGCTCTCAGCCCGCTCGAGGTAGCCGAGCATTTCCGCCCGAAGCCGGAGCATCTTGCGGCGAATCCTGTCTCTGGTGTCCTCGTTCATGTCTTGCGGCATGGAGGCGCGGTTGGTACAAGATTGCTAGGCTAGCAGGCGCCGCTGGCTTTTGACTCCTTCGACGGCTCGCTCGACGTGCTCCATCGTGTTGTAGAGGTGCGGGCAGAGTCGCAAGCCTCCGGTGGTGGCGCCGGCGATGCCATGATCGTGATACATAGCATCCACGAGTTTCTGGCGGTTTTCGGAGGGCACGCCGATGATGCACACGCCGGCGCTCAGTGCTTCTTTCCGCGGCGTGACGAGTTTGGCTCCGGCTTGTTGCAGCCCCGCCTTGAGCGCGGCGGCAAGTTCGAGCAGGCGCGCTTCCACCCTCGCGGGCTGGATCATGTTATGAAAGTCCGCCGCCGTGACGATAGCGGAGAGGGCGGCGTCGTCACGTTGTCCGAAAGACTCGAATTTGCGGGCGCCCTTGACATTGGGGTCAGCGTCGTTTCCCCATCCCGGCGCGACGATATTGGGCCAGATTTGCGGGATTCTCTCTTCCTTGACGTAGAGCAGGCCGACTTCCTTGGGGCCGCAGAACCACTTGTGAGCGCTGGCGGTGTAGGAATCACACCCCAGTTCCCGAAGGTTGACGTCCAGGGCGCCCCAGGTTTGCGCGCCGTCGACGTGGAAGTAGATCCCGCGCCGATGGGCCATCTCCGCCAACTCCCGAACCGGTAAGCGAATGCCACTCAGATTCGAGACATGTGTCACGGAAAGAACTTTGGCTCGCGAGGTCAGGGCCTTCTGGAATGGATCAATCAGCTCACCGTTACTGGTTGGGTTGCTGGGAACCGCGACGCGTTTCACCGCAAGACCGAATCGCGCGGCCCGAACTTCCCAAGCGACATTGTTCGTGGGATGATTCTGTTCCCACAAGACGATCTCATCCCCGCGATTGAGCGACAGGCCGTTATTGATGGTGTTGTTGGCCTCGCTGGTGTTCCTGACGAGGGCGATCTCGTCGGCGCTGACGCCTAGCTGGGCGGCCACCTTTTCTCGCGCTTGCTCCAGAATCCCCTTGAATTTCGCGCGGTTGTTGGAAGAGCAATCGACATCGATGTCGCGAGTCAGCTCAGCGACGCGTTCGGCGACGGCGCGCGGGGAGGGACACAGATTCGCCGCGTTCATGGGCACCTTGTCTTCGAGAAACGCGAACTGTTCGCGGACGAGGCTCCAGTAGTTGTCGCCGCCCGAGCTCGCGGCCAGTAGCGGCGACAACTCGGCTAGGGTCGAGACGGCGGCGGGTGCGAATGCCGCGGCCCCGGCGAGTTGTTGCATGAAGGAACGACGGGATGCGGATTTAGACATGGACAGCCTCCTTGTTGGGCCAATCGGATGTTGAGCCAATGATAGCGCATGGAAGTCTGCTAACGCAGACGAGCCGCGAGGAAACAAGGCTTCCACGGCCGCTGCCGACGTGGGTGCGTTTTCGGGCGAGGACCACGGGCTCTAAACAGCGCCCGGGTGATGGTTGCCGAAGGGCCGGATTTCCGCTACTGGGGCAAAGTGTGCTGTTTTCGTTGACTTCCCTGGCTTTTGGGGTGCTATGCACGTTAAAGCTCGACTTTACGCGGTTTGGCGTGAATTTGGAGGTGACGGGTAAGTCGTTTTGTTTCAGTGTCCTCAAACGCTGATTGCAGTATTTTGCAGAAAATTTCATGATATGGGGATTTTTTGGTCCTTGCAGAGCCCAGTTCGCCTTCTCATTGGTTTGTGAATGATCGTTTGTCATTCAATCGATTCACCGCTATCAGCATAGCGGATCGGTTGCGGGCGTTTCCCCCTGAGCGGGAAAAACTTGTTGAGAACACGGGGAATATGTTTCTTAGAACTACGTGACTGGTTCGGGGGATCTTGCGAATTTCGCGAATTGGGAGGGGGCCAGCCCGTTGGGACCGGTCGGATTCTTGGCCGCCCCAGGCCTGCAAGGCCGGGGGGGCAGCCTAGCCCATGTTTGCCAAAAACATCTGTAAGTGATTGAAAATACGGGAGCGGGGTTCCGGGTGTGCCACTACATGCGAGGTTTTCGGCCGGGGCCGCCCGGCGGCGTGCGGTCGCGGATCCCCAGTGCCTGCAGCACTTGTTGGGCGCGCCGCGTCCCCCGCGTCACCAGCCGCTTGGCGCCGCCGTCGGGCAACTCCAGATCCAGCAGTTGCACCGTCGTCAGCGCCCCCAGCGCCTCCTCGGCGGACAAGTCCATGCCCGCTTGTTTCAGTTTCCGCTGGACCGCATGCTTCAGCAGCAGCGCCAGCGCCGCCACAAAAATGTGCGCCTCCACCCGCCGCGGCGTCTGATGGTAGATCGGCCGCATCTCGATCACATCCTTGAGATCGCGAAAAGCCCGCTCCACTTCCATCAACTCTTTGTAGCGGCTGACCGCCTGCAGCGGCGTCAAGTCCTGCTCCTCGGTCTGGATCAAATACTTGCCCTCCAGCGCTTTCTCGCGCGGCAGCTTCTGCGGATCTTCGAAATAGCGGAAGCGCCCCGCTTCGTATGCCCACCCAAAGTAGCGCTGCCCGTGATGACGACTGAGGATGCGCGCCGCCGCCGCCCCCACCTTCTCGGGCGCCTTGAGCCGGCCCGCGGCCACCCGTTTCACCAGCGCTTCCAGCTGCTCGCCCAGCGCCTCCATGGCCCGCTCCCGCTGTGCCCGCTCGTACTGCTCGCGCTCCTCGCTGTGGACCACAAACACCCGCACGCCGGGCTCGTCGCCGGCCACCTCCTGCACCTGGGTGCGCGGCGGGCCGCTTTTCTCCGCGGCGGTGATGCCCGGCGGACACTCCTGCCATTCCCCCTGCGCTTGCTCGATGTAACGATCCACCTGCTCCCGCCGCCGCCGGTTCAGCCCCAGCAAATAGCCCTGCCCGCGGCGGCGCAGCAGCGCCACGTTGCCACTCGTCATCATGCCGCGATCGCTGACCCACACCACACGCTCGAGCCCGAAGCGCTGGCGCACGTCGTCGAGTACTTTCTCCACCGTCTGCGCGTCGCGCCGCTTGCCGCCAAACACATGATGGGCGATCGGCCAGCTGTCCACCCGCACCACGCCCACCAATACCTGGCGGTTCTGCGGACGCCCGTCACGGCTGTAGCCGTAGGCGGCCAACCCCTCCGGCCCGCGGCCCTCGAAGCAGGTCGAGGTCAGATCGTAGAAAACCAACTCGGCGCGCAGCGAAAACAGGTCCCGCAGCCTCAGGAACAGTTGCTTCTCGATCGTCGCCTTGTGCGTCTGCAGGGCGTCGAGGGTGCGATACCAGCCGTGGAGTTGGCCGTCTTTGACGCGCACTCGCGGACGGCGGCTGCGGCGGCGCTCTTCGTCGTCGCGCCAGGCCGGCAGCCAGCGCCGCCCAGCCCGGTCGCAGACGAATTCTTTCTGCAGCCAGCGCGCCAGCCCGTGCTCGCTGCTGGGCTCGGCGAGCCGGTTAGCCACCAGCACGAGCACGCGGTCGGCCAGCCGCGCCTGGCCCCGCGGCGGGCGGCCTTCGAGCTGGTCGAGGATGGTTTCCAACCCCAGCTGCCGCCACAGCTGGCCGAGGGCCAACACGCGCCCCCAGGGCGGCGCTTGTTCGGCGGCCAAAGTGTCGGAGGCGACATAGCGGCGCTGCGGGTCGAGCAGCCGCAGCAGGGGGTCGAGTTGGGCGGTCAGCCGGTCTTTGCGTCCCAGGCTGACGATGACGCGCTGGCGGGTGCGGCCGTGGTTGTCGCGGTAGGACTCGGCGAGTTGGATGTACTCGTCGACTTTGCCCGAGGGGCGGCGGACGGAGGTGAGGCGGGGGAACACGAATTATGGAATGACAACACGATTATAGCGCAAATACAAGCATCAATCAAGCGAACTATGAAGTTAAATCGAACTATCCGTGACAACACAAAATGGGGATTTCCCACCCCCGCCCTAAGGAATTCAATAACTTAGCTCCCCACTGCCTCCGAAATGTGGCAAACATGGGCTAGGAAATGCCCGCACCGCAGTAAGGGGCAGTACTTCACAAAATGCAACTGCCCAATTTGGTGTGATGGGGAGCTGGCGGGCCAGCGCTGGCGGCACTCTCTGAGGACAAGGGACTGGCGGCGAGCGTTTAGAAAGCTGGCGCGATTCGAAAGCGTAGGTGAAGCAAGCCAAACTCTGGCGGAAAAACCTATCCATGAGGCCGTTGAGGCATTTCTCGAGGCGAGTCGCGACTTAGCGCCGGGAACACAGCGGAACTACCGCCGAACTCTGAGATGCCTGGAGGACCTGGCCCGAGAACGCAGTTTACCTTACGTGTCGGACTTCAGCGTGGACGCTGTCGACGGCTTCCGAGCGTCCAGAAATATCAACGCGTTGACATGGACCAAAGAACTTCAGATCCTGCGGCACTTCTTCAAATTCTGTGGGGTGTGAAAGTGGACCGACGAGAATCCAGCAAGGTTGGTGGAGATGCCGAAGAACATCAAGCCGGCACTGCGGGAGCCTTACACGCGAGACGAAATCATCAGGATTCTGGCGGCCTGCGATCGTATTGGCCGGAACGCCTACGAGCGGATTCGGGCGCGTGCGATGGTGCTGCTGCTGCGTTATACCGGCCTCCGCATCTCGGACGTTGCGATACTGGAGAAGGAACGCGTTCGCGACGGCGAGATTCACCTCTACACAGCCAAGAACGGCAGACCAGTAAGACTGCCGGTTCACCCAGGACTGCGCGCTGCGCTGGACAGACTACCCAGGCCTCGCGCGGCTGCTGAAGACTGCAAGTATTTCTTCTGGTCTGGACATGGGTCAAAGCGCTGTATTATCCGGAATGCAAGGCGGACGCTGGCTGCGTTTTTTGAGGCGTCTCGTGTCGAGAACGCTCAGGCACACCGCTTCCGCCACAGGTTGGCTACCGAGATCCTGGAGATAGGGGGCGCCATCGACGAGGCGGCGGACATTCTGGGCAACAGTCCGGCCATCATCCGAAAGCACTATGCGAAGTCGTCCCTGAGGCGTCAGCAACGCATCTCAGGGCTGATGCAGAGGGTCTTTTCTGGTACAAATTTGGTACACGCGAGAAAAAATCCTGTAAGTGACTCATTTCAAAGTGGTAATATTGGTGGACGACATGGGACTCGAACCCACGACCTCGGCGTTGCGAACGCCGCGCTCTCCCAACTGAGCTAGCCGCCCCTGAGAACCGCCACCGTCAGTATATCACGCAGCCCGAATTCAGCCCCGCTCGAACCCATCGCCCGACTGCCTTTTCACCACCGAGTGAACGAAACCGGGCGGCATTCCCTGGGCCGTTGATGGCTGTTTCCATCCTAAGCTATTACTTTCCGGCGCAAAAAGGAGCGGTTAAGTCCTTTAACGTCCGCCGACCCGGCGAGCGGTTTGTGCAAGAACGACGCTGCTGCTCCCCCGGACCGACGCCCGGGCTGAGGCCCGCCGGCCCTCCAGCGTAAAACATTTTCTTCCCCGAATGTCATTTTCCCGCTTGACAAGGAGCCCTGCCTGTGATATCCTAACATTTATCAGTGAGTAGGAATAAGCTCCTCCAGCAACTCCTCGCCGCCGCCCAGTCCATGATCCAAGGCGGGCTGTCGGAAACCACCCGACGCTGCGGCCAACCCCGCTGCACCTGCCAACCCGATCCCGCCCGCCGCCACGGGCCCCAGCTGTATCTGACTTTCCGCAGCGAGGGCAACAGCCGCGCCCTGTATGTGCCCAGCGAGTAGGCCGAGGCCGTCCGCGAGGCGCACGCCACCTGGGCAAGGTTTGGGAAACTCAGCTCGCAGCTCGCCGCCGCCAGAAACTCGAGCCGGCCTAGCGCCAGTTGCTGGCCGCGACGGGCCGGGTGGTGGCCCCAGCCAAGCGCTTTTCGGCCGAGCTCGCCGGCGGCCTCAAGAGCTGCGCCGGCGTGCTCGAGCAAGCCGCTTTGCAAGGATACCGGCAATACTTAGACCGAAGTTCCAGGGGCAAAACGACAGTAAGTCATTGATTCTAAGGCGCAAAGGCACCTGGTGAGATTCGCTTTTCTGGCTACAGGCCCAGCAGCTCCAAGGCCCGCTTTTGCAGCGCCGTCGGGGCGGTCCGTTGTTCGAACGTGGCCGCGCTCCCCTCGCCGCCGACCCGGCAGGTGTTTTGGCAGCGCGTCGCCAGCGCGTCGAGCAACGTCGCGAAGCTGTGCACGGGCAACCCCCCGGAAGTGCGGCGGCGGGCCTTTTTCTTCTTCACCGCCGCCGAAGGCTGTGCCGGCGCCACCGGGTCCCGTTGCTGCCGGTCAGCCTCCAGCTGCTCGTCTTCAAACAGCAACTCCGCCCACGCTTGGCGCATCCGCCACTCCACGTAATAGGCCAGCAGACACAAAAAAATGTGCGCCCGCACGTGGTCCGGCGTGTCGGCCCCTGGAACTTCGACTTAGTCACCGAGGAACTAGAGGCGGCAATCCGCGAAGTCGCGGAAATCAATTTCATCGAGTCCACTTCACGAGCCGGAGTTTCGATCATCACTCTGGAGCTGAAGGCGGCCGTCACGGACCCGGCGCCGGTTTGGTCGGAGATCCGGGACAAGATTTCCAACGACGCCTGAAAACGATCCCCGAAGTGCTTCACACCCGCGCCATGCTCGACGGTGGTGAGGCCAAGGTTTGGCTGGCACTCGACGAAAACGAAGCCCGCCTCGCGGGTCTCACGTTGAACGAGATCTCCGCTCAGCTTGAAGGCAACCTGGAAGGCCGGCACGGCGGGTCGGTCCTGGAAGACACGGAGAGCTTGCCGGTGCGCATCCGCTTCGGCAACGGCGATCGCAGTGAGCTGGGCTCAGTCAGTTCGGTGCACTTGATCGCGCCGGACGGTGCGGGCTGGATTCCTGTCTCGGCTTTGGGCGGGCTTAGCGTCCGGCCGGCGATGAGTTCTATTGGACTTGCCCCCAAAAGTGAGACAACCAGTTTAGACTCAAAATCCAGTGAACGGAGGATGAGTGATGAGTTTGTCTCGACGGAAATTCACGCAAGAACAAGTTGTCGGCGGTGGAACGGCTTGCAGCAGGGCGCCTCGGCGGCCGAGGTCAGCCGGGTCTTTGAGATCAACCCCAACCTGCTGCACCGCTGGCGGCGAGAGTTTCGCCAAGGTCCCGGCAACGCCTTTCCCGGCGAAGGGAAGCGCCGCTGGGAAGAAACGCACAGGGCGGAGCTAGAGCGCAAGGTCGGCCGCCAGACCATGGAGATCGATTTTTAAAACGGTGCTTGCAGGGCATCGAACAACAGCGGAAGCTGCAGGCCTCGACTGGAAAACCGTTGTCGGCCAACAGATCCGGCAACAAGTCCAGGAGCCGCCGCCGATGAGCGTCCAACGGATGTGTCAGCTGGCGGAGCTGCCGCGCGCCAGCTTCTACCGCTGGCAGCCTGACAAGCAAGGACCCGATCCGGACCTGGAACTGCGCGACACCATCCAGCGCATCGCCCTGCAGTCCCCAGCTACGGACGGCCGCGCAGCACCGCCGAGTTGCGGCGCCGCGGCTGGGTCATCAATCCCAAGAAGGTGCAGCGCATTTTGCGGGAAGACAACCTGCTGTGCTTGCGGCGGCGGAAGTTCGTGCTGACCACCGGCTCGCGTCACGGGCTGACCGTCTATCCCAATCTGGCCCGTGAGATCGTCCTGAGCGGTTTGGACCAGCTCTGGGTGGCTGATATCACCTATATCCGGCTGGCCTGGGAGTTCGTTTACCTGGCGGTGATTCTAGCTGCTTACTCGCGGCGGGTGCTCGGCTGGGCGCTGGAGGACACGCTGGAAGGGAAGCTGACGATCGCCGCGTTAGGGATGGCACTCAATCAGCGGCGGCCGGGTGCGGGGCTGGCGCATCACTCCGACCGCGGGGTGCAGTATGCCGCCAACGATTACGTCGATTTATTGCAGCAGCACGAAATCGCCAGCAGCATGAGCCGCAAAGCCAATCCCTACGACAACGCCAAAGCGGAGTCTTTCATGAAGACGCTGAAGTACGAGGAGGTCTACCGCTCGGAGTACCGCGAGCTGGCCGAAGCGCGCGCATCGATCGGACGCTTTCTCGAGCAGGTGTACAACGAGAAGCGGCTGCATTCGGCGCTGGGCTATTGTCCGCCGGCGGAGTTCGAGCAGAAGCTGGACGCGCCGCCAGCGGATGCGGCGGCAGTGGCGGAAGGAGTTTTTTGAGGCATGGGGAAATCTTTCGATCCGATGGGCTGGGGTTGTGCGGGAGCGGGGCGCGAAGCGCACGGCTGCACGCCCCGGCCCATCGTCTCGACGAGTTTCCAGTTGGCTATTCCTTGGCGGGTTGCGCTCCCGCAGAGCCCGCCGCCGCTTCACCAGCCGGGAACCATTATGCACGAAAGGGCCGCCGCTGGCCATCAAAAACCAGCGAACGGTCAACAGTGTCTAAACTATTTGTCTCACCCCAGGGGGCAGGTCCATATCTCGCGGCGTGACGGCGAGCGGACCAACACGATCAAGGCCTATACCCAGGCAGACGCCTTGCCGCAGGAGGTGACCAAGGTGCTGCTGGCGCAATTAGAGGAAGCTGGGTTCGCCATGCCGGCGGGCTACCACATGGAGATCGGCGGTGACGCCGAGGAAAACCAAGAAGCCACGGACAGTCCTGCTCGCGCTGGAAGAAGTCGAGACTTCCCTAGTTCGGTATCGGTAAAAGATCGAGGAATACAACCGGCTGGTCGAATCCCAACAGGCTAGCCGCCGCGCCGTCGAACTCTCGCGGACACTTTACGATCTCGGGTTGACCGACTTTCTCGGAGTGCTGGATACCGAACGCGTCCTCACCGGCGTGGATGACCGCGTCGCCCGCGGCGAGACCCAAGTCCTTGTGCTGGTGATCAGCCTGTTCAAAGCACTGGGCGGTGGTTGGGAGGAGTTTCCGGAGCCGTAACGGAAAGGATTTACGGCAACAGGTGGCTTTGGAAAGGCCCCGAAGTTTTCTATTGGAGGTGATGTGACCGGCCTCACTGGATTCACACGCCTGCTGAGCATCGGCCATATCTTTTGGGTTCCGATGATGTTTTGGCTGTGGAGCCGACTGGACCAAATTCCCGCCCACGATGCGTTCGGCATCTGGATTCGGGTGATGATGACAGTGAACTTCGTCTCGCTGCTGCTCGATACCGCGGAAGTTATCCGCTACATCAGAGGCGAGCGGGAGGAGACGGTCCAAGGTCTTCCCGCTAAGTGATTAGGGGGCTTAACTCAATGAGCGGTCCCGGTCACACCGAAGCCGGCGCTTTCTTTGGGAACGGCGATCCGCCTGTTTGTGATCTATGGCGACCTTGAGAAAGCCCTGCTAGTGGCAAAAGCCAACCACGAGAAATACTGGCCTACGGTGCCGTGGGCGCTTCACCGCGGCGGCGAGCCGCTAAACACCTATCGGGCGGAGTGGGAGCGAGCTCGGCGTGTGATCGGTCGGCCTAACCTACGATTCCATGATCTGCGACACGCGGCAGTGACGAACATGGCCGAGTCCGGGATCGAAGAACCGCGCGTGATGGAGATCGTCGGCCACAAGACTGACGCCATGATACGGCGCTACATGATTTCGGCGGATCAGTGCGTTCGCGAGGCCGGCCGGAAGCTAGAGGCGTACCACAACCGCATCAAGCCGACAGCGGACGCGGAAACGGTGCAGTGATGCACGTTTATACGGCTTTTGCGCACAGCTATTGCGCACAGCGACGAGACAGGGGAAAGCTAAGTGACTGAAAAGATTGGCTCCTCAGGTAGGACTCGACTCAAGGCGGTTAAATAGTTGAAATTACAAGGCTTGTCGGTTTGGACACCGCCGAAACAGGGTCAAAGTTGTTACCTAAGTGTTACCTTGGAACGTCAAGCGGGATAAAGGCTGGTCTGGTTGGACAAACCTCAGAAAGCCGGCCTGTAATTGGAACCCCTAATGGAACCCCAAGGAACTCCATAATCACCTGCATCCCCGTCCTTGTTCAAGAGCGCTCAGTTCGTCGCAGTCAAAAAAAGCTTCTCGGCAACTGGTGCCATGCCTAAAATGAAGGAGAAGAAATCGTCTTTGTTGAATCAGTCATGGCCGCTATTACCAGGCACCTGCATACCACCGACAGCGCGTTGTTTTTGGACCGCCCAGTGTCCCCTAGCCGTGCAACAACTCCGCAAAACTCAGCTCATGCCCGTCTGGGTCTCTGATGTGGAAAAACCGCTCACCCCACGAAGCGTCGCGCGGCTCTTCAGGACTCAGCCCTGACGCGACGAGCGCCTGGTAGTGGGCATCGACATCGCTAACCCGGAAGATGACGCGCCCCCACCACGCACCCTGATGCCCGTGGGTTGCCGCAAGGTTCACAATGGCATCCCCAGCACGGAAACTGCTAAAACCAGAACCCTTCCCACCGTAGAAGCGTGAGAAGCCCAGCTTTTCGTAGAACTCGATAGCCCTCTCCATATCCCGAACCGCAAACGTGACCGCGCTTATGTGCTTGATACCCACGCTCGCCTCCTTGTACCAGCGCTCATTGCCCAAGGGCAAACGAATCCGCAAACTTGTCCGTTCAACCAAAAAGCGGCGGTGATTGAGCACGCCGTATCAGCTCCGGCGAATCATTCGCCGCGGAATTCACCAGCCGCGAGACGGGATAGACCTCCATCTCCGAGTCAGGGTACGGCTCGACCTGCTTCAGAAACGCGAGCGGTTTCGTGTCGGCTGATAACCACACCTCCTCTTCATGCTGCTGGAGTATCAACGGCATCCGATCGTGAATGACTCCTGCGACCGCATTCGGCGAGCGAGTGATGATCGTAAACGACCGCAGCACCTCCTCTCCCGCCCGCTCCCACATGTCATAGAGCCCGGCCATCGCAAAAAGCGCCCCGTCCTTCCGGCGGATTACATACAGGGTCTTTGGGCCTACCCGCTCCCGCTCCCGCTTCCACTCGAAGAACCAATTGGCAGGAACCAGACACCGCCGACTCTGAAGCAGCTCGCGATACGAAGGTCTCTCCCCTACCGTCTCCACGCGAGCGTTTATCATCTTGTAGCCGATCTTCTCGTCGCGGGCCCACGACGGCACAAGCCCCCAGCGCATGAGCGCCAAGGCATTTTCGCTCTCCTCTCTCAACACCACCGGCAGATCCTGACCGGGCGCTGCGTTATACCGTGGCTCAATCAAAAGCGGCCGGGCGGCACTGAAACGCTCAGGCATCTTCTCAACATCGCTAAATCCAAATCGTCCGCACATACACGCGCAGTCTACCGCGACCGGCTCGTTCCGCAAGAGGGAGGCTCGCCTGCCTGCGGGGCATTCTGACCGGAAAGGTGAGGGGGAATCTTGCAGGCGAGCGCCCTGGCCTGTGCCCATTTCTGCCAGATAAAACTAGCGAGTCGAGCGGCCCGAACCCGCACCCATTTCTGCCCAGGCGGGCCTCAAAGTCTCGCGAGCTATAAAGACTGCCTAAATACTACCAATGAGACCCTCGACAACTTTTGTTGCACACGACCATAAAGTTTCTAGTGGACCCTAATTGAGCAAGAAAATCGCCAATAGCATGATCACAGCTTGCCCCATCACGCCGCCAGCGAACCAGCCAATCTGCTTCGCCACCTTTTGTCTCCGACGAACACCGGCCAGTATCGCGGCCGCGACTAGCGCCAGCAGCGCGGGCACTACTGACGGGCCAATGCTCCAGACCCCAAGCACCGCGAGACTCAAGAAGACGCCGCCAATCGCCCTCGTCACGTTGCCCCATAGCGGCGGCGAAGAAGTGCGGTTTGCCGAAACACTAACAAGCCCTCCCACACCGAGCAACGTGATCTCAAGCAGATATCCAGCGGGTAGGAGCCACACACTGTCACCTCGAAAGGCCGCGGCATAGGTTCCCGAGTGCAGGTAGGTCCACCAGTTCCACGAAGCCCATCCGGCAGCAATAGCACCGAAGCCGGCGAGAAGGACTTCCAAGATACGCATGCCAAAACCGAGGGGCCTAGGCCGGAATTGCCGATTTAGCCCTTCCGAAGCCGTGATCGTACACCCTTTCCTCTCCGTGACGCTACGGCTTCGACAAGAAGGTCGCGCAAAGAGCTTTTCCCTCCTTGCCCAGTCCGGTCAGTTCCTCTTCGCACTCAGCACAGTCTCGATCGCCGGCAACTGGGAGATCGCCTCCTCTTCTGTAAGCTTTCGGCTCGCTCTTTTCACATCCTCCGGCACCCAATCGGGAAACAGTCTCATCTCTGCTCTGTGTTTCCCCGAAGGAGTGTGAACTTCACGGATCGCCGCTACACGCTCTGGGCCGAGCTTGTCGGCCAGATGCACAATCGCTGGCCAAAGCCTGCGGTGAACGTAGGTCACCTTTCCATTGATAAGGCGGCAAACGAGGATCTTCTCACAACTGCGGAGATACCTAGACAGGATGAAGATTTCATTGGCCTTGGGGTGTGCCCACCAGCTTCCGCGGATGCGCTCGCCAGCGATGAACTGGGCCAGATTTGGGACAGGCCCCCGTGCTGATTCAAGGACCAGTCCGTTCGTCCTTACAAAGGCCATGGCCCCCTTCGGTGTCACGATGAAGTCATTATTGCGCGAACGGTCTGTGATCGCTTGGAGTGCCCTGAACTGCTGCGCGTTTCTTTAGGCCGTCCGAGTTTTTTGACCGACCGGCAGCAGTTTCGATTTTTGGGTTCCGCCGGTCTAGTTTCAGGCTTTCGGGGAACCTGTTCCGGCCCGCCAGCGCGGTTATGTAGAGCGGGAGGCGATTCGGAACCCTGTGTAGCCCAAGTAGCCTGCCAGCGCCACGGCGATCAGGCTCACCCATGACGGGACATCCCAGCCACCGACGTGGAATTCCCATGGGACAATCACGCGCAGAAGATGGGCCAGGGCAACCAACAAAAAAATGATCCCGCTTGTGGATGCGTATCCTTTCGGAGTCATCGCTTGAAACCTCCCATCCGGGATCTGGATTTGGGCCTCAGTCCGCCACGAGTGTTAGCCTTCTATGGTTGGTCATCTGTGCTTGATAACTGCACTTCGATCCCGTCGGGGTCTTTAAAATAGACTCGGTTGCTGCGCCGAGCCGGGTCCAAGCCCTGGCGCTCCAGCTCCGCCGTCACTGTGCCGACTTCGTAGTCTTCAATTGCGATGCAGTAGTGATTCATGCCCGGATTCGCGTTCTGAAAGAGCGCCAGAAAGTTCTTCCTAAGCCCCAGGAAGCAGTTCGTGTCGCTCTGTCTCACCACCGGCAGACCGAGATGCTTCTGATAGAAGTCCCGAGAGCGTCTAACGTCAGTCACGTTAAGTGCCACGTGGTTTGCTTCAACTCCCTGGAAGGCCGAGGAAGTAGGAGCTGCGGTAGAGACTGTTGAGCATGTCCAGAATTCCGTTGAAACGCGCGGCTCTCCAGAACTTGTAGTTTACGCCGCTTGGGCCTGGGCCGGTGGCGGCGGCGACAGTCTGCCGAGCTGGTCGAGTAATTTTGGCAAGTGGCGGTAGCCCTTGACGCGCCGGAAGCTTTTCTCCGCCAGCCACAGACCCGCTCCCACCCAGCGCTCGCGTTGATCGCCTCCCCGCCAGCGCTTCACCCGGCCGCAGACGCGGTCCACCACCGAGAAGGCCGACTCGATCGGGTTCGTCGTCGCCAGCGTACAGCGCAACAAATCGTCGAGTCCGAGGCGGTGCACCGTCAGCGTTTGCTCCCTCCCTTCTTCGAGCGACCGCGCCGCCGACGGGTTCAACTCCAGCAACTCGCGATGCAGCTTCTCCAAGGCCGTGTTGGCATCCTCATAGCTCGACATGGCATAAGCGTTCGCCATCTTGCGGTCCACCGATTCGCGGTATTGCTGCGGCAAATGACCGCTCACATTGCGGCGCTTGTGCATTTGACAGCGCTGGATCAGCGCCGTCTTGCCCGCCTGCTTGCGGACCGCCTTGGTGAGCGCCTTCGCGCCGTCGAGCACATAGAGCATCGGCGCCGAGAAATCGACGCCGCGCCCGGCCAAATCCTGCAGTAATTCGCCGACCACCGTGGTGTTCTCGCTCGCTCCCTGCCGCAGCCCCAAAACCGTTTTCGACCCGTCTATAGCGACTCCCAGCGCCGCGACCAGGTGCTGGCCCTTGAACTCAATGCCGTCGATGTAGATGGCGCAGAGTTTGAGTTTGTCGAGAGGGCGTTCTAAAAGTGCCTGCAATTTCTCGCGGCTAGTGCGCACGAAACGCTCACTCACCGCTGACTTTTCGATGCCATAGGCGGCGGCAAACTCCCGCACGGCTTGGGAGTAATTCCGCGTCGAGAGCCCCAGCATGAGCTTGTCCCAAACGGCGTCGTCGAGCGGCTCGCAGCGGCGGAACAATTCATAGCTGCCCAAGGGTTGTTCGTGACCGTCGTCGCTGCGCAGCCGCGGACGCTGAATGGGGACCTTCTGTCCATCCACGACGAGGAAGCCTTTCTCGCGGCCCCAGCGGTAGGGCTGCTCGGCTTGGCGCCGCTGGTAGTGCTCGCCAGCGAGCTGGCGCACTTCGTTGTCCATGATGAGCTGCATCAGATCCAGCCCTGCCTGGCGCATCAACTCACCGACACTTTGCTGCAGGGCGGCGGCGACTTCTTTGAGCGGCAAGTGCAGTTGCAGTTCTTGCCCGGATTCTTCGGCTTGCTTGTGGAATTGGCGAACGGCTTGTTCGCGGTCGATCTGGTATCGTTTCTTCATAGCGACTCTCCTTTTTAAAAAAATAAAACATCACTCCGAGCCTAACGGCTCGGACTGGAGAGTCGCTACTTTCTACGAACTATCGGACATCCTCGTAGCAAGCGGAGGAAGGTGTCGTCGCGCGGCACCCGGCAGTTCAGCGACCAGGTGGTGTTTGGCCAATTAGGCGTGGTACGCCTGCGCCGGATACACCTGGGGCCGCCGCCCGCGACAGCTTGAGGGATGAAGCCGGTCGGAGAGCCGGATGCGGGAAATCCGCACGTCCGGTTCGATGAGCGGGGACGGGAAACGGGACCAGCACGCCCGAGGGCGTCCAGAGCACCCGCGCCCGTCCTCGACTCTACCCGATTCCGGGAAACGGGGTTGGCGGGGGCGCGGGATGAGATTTTCGGGGTCTGGGGGCGGCAACGCCTCTCAGGGGGGCCGCCGTGGGACGGAAATGGCCCTGTATGCCGTCCGCGGCGGCGGCCGAGACATTTTTGGTCCGTTTTTGCCCAAACCTCGATTGCCGCCCCTGTCGAGCCCTGTGCGCTTCAAGTATTACTTGAACTCGCCCTGCCGTTTTCAGCAGCGCAGCGACTCTCCCCGCTCGAGATTCTCATACGCTTGCTCGAACTCTCCCGCCCAGGCGTATCCCGTCGCCAGAGAAATCCACACCTTGCGCGCCGTGATCCGCATCCGCGCCCCGATCTTCAACAGCCGCAGCCGGATCGTCGTGCATTGCGCCCGTGCCATCTTCGTCCCCGCCAGCCCCAGCCGCCGCAACGTCTCCAACAAACAGTACCCGATCGATGAAAAATATAAGTGGATCTGATTCGACCGCATTGTGGCCGTCGAGGTGCGGTCCGCGAACAAGCCCAGCTGCTGCTCCTTGATGCGGTTTTCCATCTCCCCGCGGGCACAGTAAATCGTCTCGTAGAGCTGTTGCGCCGCCGCTTGCTTCGCCGTCAGCGAGGTCACCACGAAACGCGGGTTTTCGCCCTTCGCCAGATACTCCGCCTTGGCCACCACGCGCCGCCGCCGCGGCCAGCTCGTCCGCGTGCGGTAACGGAAATCCGCGAACACCCGCGACGCCTTGGCGGTCTTGGCGAAACGCCGCCGCGCCAGTTTCATGCGTCTCTTGATCAGGCGCTGTAAACGCTCGTTGCGGGCCAGCCCGAACACGTAATCCACGCCGTTGTTCTCGCACCAGCTCATGATTTCGTCGCGGCAAAAACCGCTGTCGGCCCGCAGCAGAATCTCGACTTCGGGCCACACCCGCCGCAGTTGTTCGACGATGCGCTGGACTTCTTCGAGCGACCCCGCCGAGGCGTCGATGTTGGACGGCCGCAGGCGCGCGCACAGCAGCTGGTCCCCGGCGAAAATATAGAGCGGCAGGTAGCAATAATGCCCGTAGTAGCCGTGGAAAAAGCGCTCTTCTTGGTGGCCGTGCAGGGGGTCGTCGGTGGCGTCGAGATCGAGCACGATGCGCTCGGGCTGGCGCGGCTGCGATTGAATGTAGAGATCGGTCAGCAGACGGTCGGCCGCGGCGGTGTCGAGAACGATCTTCTTGTAACGGCTTTGCTCGTCGGCGTCGGCCGGGGTTCCCTCGAGGCGGTTGAGAGTGCTCTTGCCGGCGCCGGCTTTGCCGCGGTCTTGGGCTCGGCGGCGCTGTTTGCCTTCGAGGTCTTGCTTGCCGCTGAGCAGGGCCAGCAGCGGGTCGGAGCGCAGCTGATCGTGATCGTTGAGGTCCTCGTAACCCAGCGCCAGCCCGTAGACGCGCTGCGAGACCAGCTCTCGCACGCTGTGTTCGATTTGCCCGGGTTGGCGATGATCGCGGAAGCAGGCGGCGAACTGCCGCAGGATGCCGCTGCGCTGTTCGGTCTGGCGCAACAGCACGCCGCCGCCGTCGGAGGTGATCGTGCCGCCGTCGAAACGGGCCACCACCTGGCGTCGGCCCTGATTGGCGAAGGTGAAGCTGGGTTGGGTACACTCTGTCATGGCGAAGCTCGCTTTCTTGCTGGCTGAAACATCTTGTGTTCATTATGTTTATGCCACAAAAGGCGGCCATCTGCCAACCCTACGATGAGAAATCCGGGCTAGCCCTTCGAGCGCAAGTCTTCTTGCAGGCTTCGCAACCACTCCTGGCGGCCTTGGGATGCGATCTGTTGAAACGTTACGCCGTCCACTCCAGCCGCGCCGCCGTTGGCCTCCGCCAGCCGGGAGGCGTGCTTGAGAATGTCACTGCGCCAGACCTTGTCATCGACTGAAAAGGGGGAGCTGATAGAAGCGGAAGTTCGGCTCCTGCTTCGCTTTGAGATAAAGCTTCTTCTGCAAGTTTCGGATCTTTTCCGGCGTTTTCAGACTCCTGTCAATCGCCTGACCCTCCTCTGGCTCCGAAGCGCGCCGCAAGGCAGGGCCCTTGGCTCCACCGGAATTACCCGGCTTCCGCGCTACTATGGCCCTGTCCGACTCCCCGCCGAGCCCGCCCTCCTTGCGAGGACGGCGGAGTTGCGAACTCCACCCGGCGGGACCTCCCTTCCTGCACTGCGGTCTCCCTTGGCTGACCTGCCGTGCCCACTACCCCGGCGGACCGAACCGCTGCGAATGTCGGTTCCTTCCCGGCTCGTGCGGCCTGCCCCATATCTCAGGCGGGTCGGCGTCCACGATTTCACTTTGGAAACTTGGGGGGCGAGGCCTGCTCAGGCTTACTGCGCGTTACGGCCTGCCAGTTTGCTCGCCCGGCTTTCTCCGGACTTCGTCACGAGGCTTCCGCCCGGCCGATTACCCGACCGCGCCGCTCGCCAGCTTTCATTCATGCTTACCGACAACTACATGGGTGGGCTCCTTCCTCCCACAGGGTGTCCGCGCCGAAAAGGCGCACTGAGAAAAGGGGGCTAATCGAGGCTAGCTCGGGCTAGTTCTCGCTGACCGTCTCAGGTTCCCGTTCCAGCTTTTTCAGCTTCTCGATCAGCGTGGTCCGCTTCAGACGCAGTATCTCCGCCGCCCGAGTCTTGTTCCCTTGGGTTCGCGCGAGTACCGTATCAATCAGCTCTCTCTCGAACTGCGACACAATCTCTTTGAAGTTGCCCCCGGCTGGGCCGGCGGACGCAGCCGCGGCTCTATGAGCAGTCGGGCGCGGTTCAGGAAAATCGGCTAGCTCGGCAACGAGGCGATTTTGCGAGCGAATCACGGCAATCTCGACCGCGTTCTCGAGTTCCCTTATGTTGCCGGGCCAGTAGCGGGCCACTAGATTGGCTTCAGTGCCCTCGTCGACGCTTTTCGGCTGAAGTCCGTCACGGCGGCAGAAGCGGTCCATGAAATATGCGATGAAGAGCGGAATGTCTTCCCGCCGTTCTCGCAACGGCGGAAGATGGATGGGAAAAACGTTAATGCGGTAGAACAGGTCCTCCCGAAACAAGCCGTCCTGGACACGCGACCACAGGTCAACGTTCGTAGCGGCCACGATGCGGGCGTCGAAGCGAACCGTTTCCACTCCTCCCACCGGATGAATCTCCCTCTCCTGCAGCACTCGCAATAGTTTGGGCTGTAACTCGAGTGGCAAGTCCCCGATCTCGTCTAGAAAGATCGTGCTGCGGTGAGCCTGCTCGAAACGGCCGATACGAGCCTGATAGGCGTCGGTGAAAGCGCCCTTGACGTGGCCGAAGAATTCATCTTCGAGCAGATTGGCCGGGATTCCGCCGCAGTTCACCGATACCATGTCGCGGTTACCCCGGTTGCTGAGCATGTGAATCGCGCGGGCGACCCGCTCCTTGCCGGTACCGGTCTCGCCCATGATCAGCACGGTCGTGTTTTTTGGCGCAACCAGGCGCACCTGGCCGATCACGCGGGCGAAGGCCTCACCGCGCCCGATCAGCATGCCGTCGAAAGGCTCTCTCATTTTGCTGCCAGGCGCGTCTGCTCCAGCTATCTCCGCCCAGCGGCCGTCAAACCCAGTATCCAGCCTGCCTGTCCGGCTGGGCTTCGGCGCCGGCCCAGCGCTGCCAGATCTGGGAGCGCGCTTCGAAGCGGCCAGAGCGATCTCGATACGGCGAATCAAATCTTGCGTCGAGAAAGAGCCGCTAAGGAAGTCGTTGGCCCCTGCTTCCATCAACTGCGCCGTGAGCTCGAAGCTCTCCGTTCCGCCCAGGATGATCACGGGGGCGGCGGCCAGCCCTTCTTCCGAGCATCGAACAAGTTTTTGACACTTGTTTGATACGTCGGGGTCCCGCCAGGTGCTGATATCCGCCAAAATCAGGTCGGGCGACAGAATCGTGACTCTGGCACAAGCCTCTTCGAGGCGGGTGACCAGCTCCACTCGAAAGCCGTTGACTTCGAGAGCCGCCGCCAGTTCCTGGCGTCCTGCCGGGTCCGCTGTGACGAGCATGACCCGCCGACTTCCTGCCTTGGGATGAATCGATCTCGCGACCATGATCAAGCCGGAACTGTTGCCGGTGGCATCTCTCATGGCAACTGAGGGGCCAACTCAACTGTCACTAGATAAACACTGAAAATAAAAGACTTCTTTCTATATCGAACCGGACTGTCAGGTGTCGCCGTGAACGAGCGATTCCTATATGAACCTACAGCGCCGCGGGCTTTGAGCCATATTTCTTTTAGTTGCTTGGGCTTAGGGGCCCTGCACGGCGGCGTTCCGATATGGGACTGGTTTTTCAATTTGAAACTAGCGCTCACAGGACCCCCAAGGGGGCCCTCGATTGTCCTAGTTCTAACCCTTGCTGGTCGTATCGGCCACCCGCTGCCAGTCCATCGAGTGCTTACGACTTGGCGGTCAGCACGTATGCTTCTCTGACACTTAGTGTCAAAACTTTGACGACCGACGCCTTTTCGTCTCTCTCCTGATGCTGTATTCACAACGACTTACGAGGCAGTCCCGGGTTGGCATCCGCGATGCATACCGGCAACACGAGCAACGCGCGGGAGCAAACCAGCAATGAATCACCACGAATGGCGACCGACGGCCAGCAACTAGTTTCATCGGCTGTCGGCGGCTTCTGGTTCAGGTTCCAGCGATCAATTGCTCCTCCCAAATACTTCGACTAGTTGGAGGACTAGACCTATATGCCGACTTCGGCCACTGCCACTGCCACAGCCCACGCGCGGGAAGCCCTGACAGAAATCCCGCGAACCAAAGAAGATCGAGACGCACTGATTGTGAAACACCTGCCGCTGGTGAGAGCTATCGCCAACCGCATTCGCGACAATCTGCCGGTTCAAGTCGAAGTCGACGACCTGATTCATGCCGGCATTCTGGGACTCTTCGACGCCGTCAGCAAATACAATCCCGAAAAGAAAGTGGTTTTTCACCTCTACGCCAAGCACCGCATCCGTGGAGCCATTCTGGACAGCTTGCGGCAACTGGATTGGGCCTCGCGGGACCTGCGCAAGCGCTTCAAGTCGATCGAGGCTCAGACCCAAAAGCTGGCCCAAAAGCTCGGACAGGCGCCGACGGAAGCTCAAGTCGCCAAGGAAATGGGCGTCACGGAAGATCAATTCCGGAAGATGAAGTCGGAACTCTACAACGCCGGGCTGAGCAGCGGACAGCCTCATCGCGTCGAGCGCCCCGATCACGGCAGCTTCGCTGAGTCCACCGAATCCAATGAACGGCGACCCGACCAGGTATTTGCCAACCGCGAGCTACGCGGTATTCTGGAGCGGGCGATTTCGACGTTGCCGCCACGCTACCAGCGAGTCGTGACGCTCTACTACGATCATGAGCGCACCATGAAGCAGATCGGAAACGAGCTGGGAGTCAACGAGAGCCGGGTTTCCCAGATCCACAAGACGGCGCTCGAAAAACTCGGCGTGGCGCTGCGCACCTTGGGTTACCGTTCCGCCCACGCTTTTCTCGAGGAAGCGAACAACTAGCCCGCCTCTTCCTGCTCAGGCGCTCCCGTGGTGGAGGGGTTTGCGGACGACGAGAGCCAGCGCGGCGCCGATAACGGCGAACACGGCCAGCGTGAGGTAGACCTGATTGTATCCCGCGGCCAGATCGCCGCTCTCCCGGGCCGCGTCCATGATCCCCGCGAAATAGCCGGGCACGAAATACCCGCTGAGCCCATAGGCGGTGAACATGATCCCGTAGTTGGCGCCGACATTCTTCGTGCCATAGTAGTCCGCTGTAAAGGAGGGCAGCAGCGCCAGGTAGCCGCCGAAGGAGAACCCCACCATGCAGAGGCCGATCAACACGGGCCAGAAACCGTCGGCGGTCCTCAACAGAAACAGACAGGCGACGACGTAGACGGCATACATGGCTACCGTGGCTGGGTTTCGGCCGATCTTGTCGGAAAGGCTGCCCCACGAAAGGCGCCCGATGCCGTTGAAAAACGACATGACGCCCAAGGCGGCGCCGCCGCTGAGCAGCGCTCCCTCGGCCGCAATCTCGCGAATGAGCGGCGAGGCTTGCCCGATGGCGACAAGACCCACCGAGGCGCCCAAAACGTAGAGGATCCACAGTGCGTAGAACTGCCAGGTGCGCAGCATCTCCGCGGGCGCGAAGTCCTGCTTGGCGCCCCCGGCGGCGGCGGGCGGTTCCCAGCCCGCGGGCTTCCATCCCGGCGGCGGGGTTCGGAAGAGCTGGGCGGCGCCGATGACGCAAATGTAGAAGACCGCCGCCATCACCAGGAAGGTCCGGGGGATCGACTCCCCAAAGCGCGCCGGATCGGCGCCGATCAGAGACTCCAGCAGCGGAGCAAAGATGAGCGAGCCCGCGCCGAACCCCATCACAGCCAGCCCCACCACCATGCCGCGTTTGTCGGGGAACCATTTCACGCAGGTTGCGATGGGGGTGACATAGGCGAATCCGATGCCCAACCCGCCCAGTATTCCGTAGGCGAAATTCAGACCGGGCGGCGTATGGCCCAGCAAAGCCGCCAGCAGGCAGCCCGTCCCGAGCAGGGCGCCTCCGATGCTGCCGACTAACCGCGGTCCCTTCTTGTCCTGCCAGAACCCGGCAACGACCATCGCCAGCGTAAAGAACAGCAACGAATAGCGAAAAGGGGCGATGCTGGTTTCCTTGGACCAGCCGTAAAGCGTCTCCAGCGGGCCGCGGAAAACACTCCATGAGTAGAGCGCGCCCAGACAAAGCTGCATGACGAGCGCGGCGATCACAAAGCGCCAGCGGTTCCCGGCCTGCTGTGTCATTGTTGCTGTCTCCCTTTTGCTAACCGTCAGGCGGTGAGAAATGCGGGCTAGATACATATATATACATGTTATGCGCGGTGCGACGAGAATTTTGTTGTCGTTTTGGAGTCAGCGCCATGTGCGGGAGTCGGGTTGTCTGGAGTGCGGGCGGAAAGTGGAGCCAGGAAAGAGGGGACACACTATCATCGAATGGCAAGGAGGAAGATGTGTCCCGAAGACGATTCACGAAGGAGTTCAAGATCGAGGCTGTGCGCCGCCTGCAGGGCGGCGAGTCGGCCTGGGCCATGATGCGCTCACTGGCGGAGGATGACCAGAAGCGCTTGCGAGGGGCAACGTATGCGGGAATGCCGCTGGGCAACCGTGAGTTTGTCGCTGGGCTGGAGCGAAGATTCGATCGCCGCTTGACGCTTCGCAGCCTCGGTCCCCAACCGGAGACCAAAGCGGCATCATCCTGACTCCCCGTGAGGCTGGGGTTCGGGCTCCGTCCCCGAACTCCATCTCCCAACTCCATCTCCCACAGTCCGTCCAAGCGCTGTTGGGCAAACCGCTTGCGCCACAGAATGACCGTTTTGCGGTTAACGGACAACTGCTTGGCAATGGCGACATCGGAGAGACCCTGGCTGCAAGCCAGCACGATTCGGCAGCGCAGCGCCACCTGCTCAGGGGTGCCATGGGCGCTGATCCATTGCCCAATCTGCTGCTGCTCTGGAGGGCGAAAGTTCGCGGGGGAAAGCCATACCCCAGCATACGACAAACCGGGTGCTATGTCCAGTTATTTAATGGACACAACACTAGGTCGACGATCCGGTTCAGTAGGCAGTGCCCAGCCGAACGAACTCAAAGTCCAGCGGATCGAGGTTTTGGCTCTGAACTTGATTCTGCAAACTGGCCCGGAGGTGATGGTTGGGCTGATTCTTACTCCCCGAAACGGTAATTGCTGCCAGCAAGAGACCATGTGGCCTCGCGAGTCTGAGCGTCATAAAGCCAGGACGGATACCGGACTCTTGGGGTCTTCTCCTTACGCGCCACAACGTAGATGCATTTGCCCCTGAGTTCCACCGGCAACTCGTGCTCCTTCAAGACCCTACGGGCCCACTCCTCTTCGTCGGTCTCATCTTGTTTATACGGACCCGTTTCCAGGCGCGAAACTCCGAAACCTGCTTCATGGAAAACACGCGCCACCTCATCAGGCGTATACTCCCGCGCGTGTCGTGTAGCTAACTCCTCGATTCCGTCGCACAGAGGAAAGCATAGATAGAATCCCGGGTGGAATCCCTTTAGGATCCTCCCGACGCTGTCTAATGACGCGGCATTCGGGGTGGTCAATATCAAAACGCCATCGTTGGTCAGAATTCGATGGATCTCAAACAGCATGTGCATTGGATCTCGATGGAGGTGCTCCAGCAGTTCACAGCACAAGACGCAATGAAATGAACCGTCGGGGTACGGGAACACATCCCGCTCAGCGTCAAACAGATCGATCTCACATGTGAACACGTTGCCGTCTTGCCCGCGCACCCTTTTTCGTTCTGTCTCGCCGACGGGACCAAGGTACGCGCCACGAACCTCCTCGTAGGCCAACGGCCTCTCCAAGGCCGGAGTAATGTGCATGTAGCAGCCCAATTCCAAGATCTTTCGAACACCCAAGCCTCTAGGAATCAGCTCCAGGGTTCTCACGAGCCGGTATGAATGCTGGGCTACGTAATTGCGTCCTAACGTTCCAGGAGAGCACCAATTCAGAATATCATCCAACACCGGCGGCCGAGTTCGCGAATCGAATATACGACGTTCCGGCGCAAGGCCATCCAGCCGCCTAGATTCGACTACTGCTTGCAAAAAGTCGGTGTACTGCGCGGCGACTTTTCCCCAGTTGCAACTTTCCTCTGCCCAGCGCCGTGCTGCCTGACCAATGCCTGCCAAAACCTTGGGACTCTGCTCCAACCAAACCAAGCAGTCCTTCAACACGTCCTCTAGGAACTCGTCGTTTGGGATCTTTATACCTGAATTATGCACAGGTTCGGCGTAGCCATCGCCGATGGAGTTGTGGCGGTAGCGGCAGTCGTGTCAACTCAGTGATTTAGCAAGTCGTCTTTTCTGCTGTTTCCTTCCCGGTTTGAGCCGCCTCCCAATTCCGGGCGGGCAAAAGCGGGCTCGCAAACGGCATGTTCCCAGTAGCTTGCGGCCCGTGCATAAAATTCTATGCGCAGCGCCCCTCAACGCAGCGCACCCTCCACCACCGGCGCGCAGCTCGATCCCGGCGGCGCCATCGCCCGCAGCCGCCGCATCAGCCGCTCGAACAGGCCCTGCTCCTGGTACTGATCGCTGTAGCTGATGCCCGTTCTGCCGGCATGCCGCCAGATCTTGGCCGCCACGAACAGAAAGCGCAGCCGCGCCGTCGCCAGGGTGGTGTGGCGCAGCTTCTCCGGGGTGGCGTCGGCTTCGCGCTGGAACAGCAGCAGCCAGCAGTTGAGGTTGTAGGCCAGCATGACCAACTGAAAGTGATTGCGGTTCATGTCAAAGCGGCGCGAAGGATGGGCCGCCAGCCCGGCGTCGTTGTTGGCTTCTTTGATGAGGTTCTCCGCCCCAGCCCGCTGGTTGTAAAACCACGCCACCGCCGCGATCGGCTCGGTGAGGTTGGTGACGAACACGCGGTAGGTGTAAGCGCTGGTTGCAAACAACTGATATTGCTCGACCTCGTCGGTTTCCGGCTCCTTTTCATAACGCAGCGCGACAAAGCGGCAGGCCCTGCCCCAGCCTTGCGGCTGGTAGAGGAATTCGCACTCCGCCGCAGCGTCGCTGTGGGGCGAGGGCTTCCATTCCGCTTGCTGCAACTGCTCGACCAGTCGCCTGGTCTTGCGCGCCACGATGACGAACTGACAATGCGCTTGTTCGTAGGCTGCCACCGCTTCCCAGCAATAAAAGCCGGAATCGGCCCGCGCCAAGATCCGCTTCACACTGGCCGGCAAAGCCTGGAAAGCACTTTCGAGGTGCGCCGCGATCTCTTTGCCCGTGGGCCGGTCGCCATTGTGCAACCCGCCCATCAGGTATTCGCGCGTCTCGGCCAGGAAGGTCAGTATCGGCTGGTAGCTGCGCTTGCCCTTGTTCTTGGGGTTGTAGCTCTTGCGCCCGCCCATCTGCTGGCCGTAGAGGGTGTGCACGGTGGTGTCGGTGTCCAGCGTCACCGTGGTCAACCGCACGTTGGCCGCCGCCCAGGCTCGTTCGCGCAGTTGGCGCTGCATCGACAGGATCTGCCGCGCCACGTTGAGATGCAGCGAGGCCAGAAAGCGCCACAGCGTGGATTGCGGCGGCAGCCGCGTCACTTGCAAGATGCCGGTCAGGATGGGGTCGCGCGCGATGAAGCGGAGTTGGTTGAGCCGCGCAAAGCCGACATAGAGGCCCAGCACGAGGGCCAGCACAAACTGGTAGAGGCTCATCACACGGGTGATTCGTTTGACGCTGAGGGTTTGTTCCAGCAGCTCTTGGAAGCCGAGTTTTTCGAGCAGGGTGGCGACCGGCAGCAGGCCGCCGTAGGGAGTCAGATTCTTGCCGCGGAAGTGATAGGGCGTGGAAGCCCCGATTTTATTGGGCTGCGGAGCCGTCGCGCCGCGGCCTTGTTTGGCGGGGTTTTTGGAGCTATGCTGTTTTCGCTTGGTAACCATTTGGGTGACCTCCTTGGGGTTGGCTGGCGAAGCTGAAATCTTTGCCAGCCTACCTTATTACCCCATGTTTTCGGGGGTCGCCCAATGGTCCCTCGCGGCACAGCCCTCCTCAGGTGTACCCGCAGTGCATAATTCAGGTGACAGCGCTCCCACCAGCTTACGCGATTGCTGCGGTCGTGCTGGTCTCCGGCTGGAGGCTCGCCAACCAGTTGGCTCAACAGTGGTCTGCCTACGACTTTCGGAGCGCCTTCGACGTTGTGCCCGGGCTTGACTATGGCGTCGGAATAGGGGTCATGGCTGTAGTGACGTACTTCGCTCTCATGCCGCTTCTCCGGAACTGGCTGCCTATGCCCACCTCCTTCTCGGAAATTAGCTACGGCCAGCCGCGCTTTGTAGCCGCAACCTCTACCGCATTGTACGTTGCGGCCGGTGCCGGTCTCGTTCTCGCTGCAGCGCGTGCCCAGCTATCTCAACCACAGCTTAGCGCGCTGTTCCTCGTGTGGCTTGTCCCGCTGATCGTGCTTCTTTCCTTCACTCCCCTCGTCCTAGTGGCGCTCACCTCCCTCGCAAGGCGGCGCAGAAGCTTACGCGCAGTGACAGAGGCCAACATAATTACCAAACTCCTAAGGCTGCTGACCACGCTTGGCAAAGTTGGCAGCCTTGAAACGCTTTGGGGCCCGCAGCGCAGGCACCTGGCAGACCAAATTCGGGGAGTATCGCAAGCCATGCGCCGCTTGTACTATGAGCGGGCTTCTCTGGACAAAGCTGAGGAATGGGCTCGTGCTCAGATGGAGATCGCCGCTGACAACGTCTTGGTACTGTCGAGTTGGCTCCACCTACCGCAGGTGAGCACGCTTCAGGCGGTACGTCAACGCGTAATATCGGTCTCCAACGCGTTTCTGACAGGGCAGCTGCACGACCTCCCACGGGAGGCACTCAGCCACGAGCAGGGCTTAGCGCTTCCGCGTAGGCGCCGCCAAGCCATTACAACGGCTCTTCGCACTCTGGCCGTCATGGCCTACGCAGCCGCACCTATCGTTGGGTACGTCATGTTGAGGCTACGACTGACGCCAGTGGTTGTCCCTGACACGCTTCTATTGGTCCTGATGGGGTATTTAGTTGACTCCAGTAGCCACTACATCTTGGGGGTGGGGGTGCCGGCCCTGGTGGCCTCGACCATTGTCTTATAGGGAGCAGGGTCGGCGGCGACCGCCTGCTGGAGGAGGCGATAGAAAAGTTTGCCGCGCGACCGTGAGGTCCGCCGGTTGAAGCGGAACGTGAACTCGTCCAGGTAGTAGTCCAAATACTCGTGACTGACAGCCCCCTGGTGGGTCCCCAACAGCCAGCGCTTTAGCAGAGAGGCGACACGATGGACTCTCGGCAGCAGCTTACTCGCCGATTGCCGCTTCCCGCGCAGCACGGTGACTTCATGGCGGTATCCTTTGTTCTCCAATCCCGCATAGCCTTCCCAGCCGTCGGTGTGCACGAGGCTGCCAGGTTGGATAGCTTCTTCGACAAAGGCTTCCAAGCTCGCCGCTGAGGCATCCGCGATCCGACGGAGCCGGATGCGACCCATACCGCGCCCATCCTCCTCGGCAGCAACCGCAACTAACGCTTTGCCAACCATTTCGCGACCTCGGACGCCCTCTTCGACTCCGCCCACATACGTTTCGTCCACCTCCACCCGGCCGACCAGCCGATTGCGACCGGGGCGCACCATGGCGCGGCGGAACTTGTGCAGCCAGGTCCAGGCGGTTACATAGCTACCCAAACCCAAGACCCGCTGCAACTCCAGCGCGCTGGCCCCGCCTTTTTGCGTTGTCACCCACCAAGCCGCCCGGAACCACAACGTCAAGGGCTTGCGGGTGTCCTGGAAAATCGTGCCCGCCGTCACCGAGGCCTGGTAACCGCAGTCGGCGCAGAGCAGCAGATTGCGTTTGCTGGCCCATGAGGACTGGATCCCACAGCGCGGGCACACGAACCCCTCCGGCCAGCGCAGCTTCAGCAGGTACTCCCGGCACGCCTCCTCGGTCGAGAATCGAGCTTCCAACTCGACGAGGTTTCGGGGGTAGTCCTCCTTCATGCCCCCAACCACAACATATTGTGGCTACTGGAGTCAACTAAATACCCCATCACTCTGGATAGCAATAGGACTTGTGGCCTACGTGGAACAAACAACAGAAGATCCCCGTGCACTGCTTGTGGAGCTGGCGAAGGCCATCATAGGGCGGTAACACAGCCTGTAGCACGGACCTGGCGTTTTTCCAGGTCCGCGTCTTGAGGTCCCGGAGGACATGTTCGAGGGACAGTTACCTTAAGCGAGTTCTGGGCTGTCAAATAGAAATCGACCATTTTAGAAGCTTCAAAAGTGCATAAACCATCACGACGACGAAGGCGGCATGTGGGATCCTATATTCCCAGAACATCAAGGTACGAAAAGTGGTTTTGAAACGGTCGATATTAGCTTCCCGTGCAGCCTTGAGGGCATCTTCGGCGTGCTTTTTGGATTTTTCAAAAGTGTCTGTGCGGAACGTCTTGACCATTGCTGTAAGCTGTTCAAATTTACCCTGCCAATCCTGGAGGTTCGGATCGTTTTGGAACTTCGGAGGGTTCAAACCATCGTTCTTGAACTCGGGGCGGAGCAACAGCAACCCGGGTAGCAGATTGAGGGCCCGCGCGTAATCGTTCGGTCCCTCCACGGGATGTGGCGGCGACCGGCTCTCAAACCAATGATCGAGGATCTCAATTGACTCGCCGATATTTGCTTGTTGAGAAGTTAGATCATCCTTGAACTCCTGGAACACCTTGAGTTTACCGATCTGGTGTCGATCCTCGTCGCGCCTCGCAAGCAAACTCCACGTATGGGGTATTTAGTTGACTCCAGTAGCCACAATATGTTGTGGTTGGGGGCATGAAGGAGGACTACCCCCGAAACCTCGTCGAGTTGGAAGCTCGATTCTCGACCGAGGAGGCGTGCCGGGAGTACCTGCTGAAGCTGCGCTGGCCGGAGGGGTTCGTGTGCCCGCGCTGTGGGATCCAGTCCTCATGGGCCAGCAAACGCAATCTGCTGCTCTGCGCCGACTGCGGTTACCAGGCCTCGGTGACGGCGGGCACGATTTTCCAGGACACCCGCAAGCCCTTGACGTTGTGGTTCCGGGCGGCTTGGTGGGTGACAACGCAAAAAGGCGGGGCCAGCGCGCTGGAGTTGCAGCGGGTCTTGGGTTTGGGTAGCTATGTAACCGCCTGGACCTGGCTGCACAAGTTCCGCCGCGCCATGGTGCGCCCCGGTCGCAATCGGCTGGTCGGCCGGGTGGAGGTGGACGAAACGTATGTGGGCGGAGTCGAAGAGGGCGTCCGAGGTCGCGAAATGGTTGGCAAAGCGTTAGTTGCGGTTGCTGCCGAGGAGGATGGGCGCGGTATGGGTCGCATCCGGCTCCGTCGGATCGCGGATGCCTCAGCGGCGAGCTTGGAAGCCTTTGTCGAAGAAGCTATCCAACCTGGCAGCCTCGTGCACACCGACGGCTGGGAAGGCTATGCGGGATTGGAGAACAAAGGATACCGCCATGAAGTCACCGTGCTGCGCGGGAAGCGGCAATCGGCGAGTAAGCTGCTGCCGAGAGTCCATCGTGTCGCCTCTCTGCTAAAGCGCTGGCTGTTGGGGACCCACCAGGGGGCTGTCAGTCACGAGTATTTGGACTACTACCTGGACGAGTTCACGTTCCGCTTCAACCGGCGGACCTCACGGTCGCGCGGCAAACTTTTCTATCGCCTCCTCCAGCAGGCGGTCGCCGCCGACCCTGCTCCCTATAAGACAATGGTCGAGGCCACCAGGGCCGGCACCCCCACCCCCAAGATGTAGTGGCTACTGGAGTCAACTAAATACCCCATCTCCACGTAACGTACAAATAGACCAGAACCACAACTGCAGCGGGTTCCACGAGACTGTGACCAGAAAAGGTGGGGCTCCATCCTTGCAGTGCGGGCGACGTATCGCTGACTAGCGCAAGGAGTGTGATGCCACTGGCGGCCAAGAGTGATCGTCTTGCTCTACGTGTATCCTCCTGTAGAAGCTCGTCTTGCGTAGACGCCTTGCGAAGGTTCTCTGGTACCTAAATTATGCACTGCGGCGTGGACCTGAGGAGGGCTGAGCCGCAAGAGACCATTTGGGACCCCCGAAAACATGGGGTAAAAAGGTAGGCTGGCAAAGATCCCAGCTTCGCCAGCCAACCCCAAGGAGGTCACCCACATGGTTACCAGACGAAAACAGCATAGCTCCCAAAGGCCCGTCCAACAAGGCCCAGCCGTGACGGCCTCGCGGCCCAATAAAATCGGGGCTTCGACGCCTTACCACTTCCGCGGCAGGAAGCCGACTCCCTACGGCGGCTTGCTGCCGGTGGTCGGGAGGGCGCTGATCTGAGAGGCTGGCTATGCGCTATGCATAAAATTTTATGCACTAGCCGTAACGCACTGGAAACACGTCACTTCCGAGCGAGGTTTTGACGACGCGGATTCTGGGCGGGAAAGGAACCCGGGGACGGAGAAGCCAAAAGGCCAGTTGCCGAGCTACCACCTCACGACGACCGCCAACCCGCTACGAACGCAGCCACACTCGCAAAGTGAATCTGTGCATAATTCAGGTGGTAACCTGAATTATGCACAGGTTCGGCGTAGCCATCGCCGATGGAGTTGTGGCGGTAGCGGCAGTCGTGTCAACTCAGTGATTTAGCAAGTCGTCTTTTCCGCGGTTTCCCTCCCGGTTTGAGCCGCCTCCCAATCCGGGCGGGCAAAAGCGGGCTCGCAAACGGCATGTTCCCAGTAGCTTGCAGCAAGTGCATAAAATTTTAGGCATGGAGCACCTCTCAACGCAGCGCACCCTCCACCACCGGCGCGCAGCTCGATCCCGGCGGCGCCATCGCCCGCAGCCGCCGCATCAGCCGCTCGAACAGGCCCTGCTCCTGGTACTGATCGCTGTAGCTGATGCCCGTTCTGCCGGCGTGCCGCCAGATCTTGGCCGCCACGAACAGAAAGCGCAGCCGCGCCGTCGCCAGGGTGGTGTGCCGCAGCTTCTCCGGGGTGGCGTCGGCTTCACGCTGGAACAGCAGCAGCCAGCAGTTGAGGTTGTAGGCCAGCATGACCAACTGAAAGTGATTGCGGTTGGTGTCAAAGCGGCGCGAAGGATGGGCCGCCAGCCCGGCATCGTTGTTGGCCTCCTTGATCAGGTTTTCCGCCCCGGCCCGCTGATTGTAAAACCACACCACCGCCGCGATCGGCTCGGCCAGGTTGGTCACAAACACGCGGTAGGTGTAAGCGCTGGTTGCAAACAACTGATATTGCTCGACCTCCTCGGTTTCCGGCTCCTTTTCATAACGCAGCGCGACAAAGCGGCAGGCCCTGCCCCAGCCTTGCGGCTGGCAGAGGAATTCGCACTCCGCCGCAGCGTCGCTGTGGGGCGAGGGCTTCCATTCCGCTTGCTGCAACTGCTCGACCAGTCGCCTGGTCTTGCGCGCCACGATGACGAACTGACAATGCGCTTGTTCGTAGGCTGCCACCGCTTCCCAGCAATAAAAGCCGGAATCGGCCCGCGCCAAGATCCGCTTCACACTGGCCGGCAAAGCCTGGAAAGCACTTTCGAGGTGCGCCGCGATCTCTTTGCCCGTGGGCCGGTCGCCATTGTGCAACCCGCCCATCAGGTATTCGCGCGTCTCGGCCAGGAAGGTCAGTATCGGCTGGTAGCTGCGCTTGCCCTTGTTCTTGGGGTTGTAGCTCTTGCGCCCGCCCATCTGCTGGCCGTAGAGGGTGTGCACGGTGGTGTCGGTGTCCAGCGTCACCGTGGTCAACCGCACGTTGGCCGCCGCCCAGGCTCGTTCGCGCAGTTGGCGCTGCATCGACAGGATCTGCCGCGCCACGTTGAGATGCAGCGAGGCCAGAAAGCGCCACAGCGTGGATTGCGGCGGCAGCCGCGTCACTTGCAAGATGCCGGTCAGGATGGGGTCGCGCGCGATGAAGCGGAGTTGGTTGAGCCGCGCAAAGCCGACATAGAGGCCCAGCACGAGGGCCAGCACAAACTGGTAGAGGCTCATCACACGGGTGATTCGTTTGACGCTGAGGGTTTGTTCCAGCAGCTCTTGGAAGCCGAGTTTTTCGAGCAGGGTGGCGACCGGCAGCAGGCCGCCGTAGGGAGTCAGATTCTTGCCGCGGAAGTGATAGGGCGTGGAAGCCCCGATTTTATTGGGCTGCGGAGCCGTCGCGCCGCGGCCTTGTTTGGCGGGGTTTTTGGAGCTATGCTGTTTTCGCTTGGTAACCATTTGGGTGACCTCCTTGGGGTTGGCTGGCGAAGCTGAAATCTTTGCCAGCCTACCTTATTACCCCATGTTTTCGGGGGTCGCCCAATGGTCCCTCGCAGCTCAGCCCTCCTCAGGTGCACCCCGCAGTGCATAATTCAGGTTGAACAATCTTGTCCTCCAGCGCCGCGATGCCCAACGGACACTGCCGTCCGTCGTCCTTCCGATTTAGGCCGGCCGGTCGTCCCACTGGTGTAGAGCTGCAAGGCGGGCTCTTCCTCCAGCGGCCCGTGCGCTGGAGCCTCCATCGAACCGCCGTCAAACCAATCGTCAAAGGATTGCCAGTCCGCGGGAATTCGGGCGCCGATGGCAATAAACTGAGCCGTGCTCGCCAGTTCGGACCGGAGTTCATCGATAGCCGCGCAAAACTCAACAGCACAGATCAGAAGCCGCGATTCCGAGTCGTTGAGGATGTAAAGCCATTTCGGCCCCGCGAGCCGGTGGTTCAACGGCACGGGCACAACGCCGGCTTTGGAGCATCCGTGGTAGACGAGGGCATATTCGAGGCAATTTTTCGCAAGGACGGCGATGCGATCAGCGGGCTTGAGCCCGGCCTGGAGGCGAGGTTTAGGTCCTCAATTCGAGGCGAAAGAAAAGCGAATCATATAAACCCCTCCTAAGAGCAATTGCCCTGCCAAACTTCGGGGGCTTCCTTCAAATCGTTGTATCGCAAGCGTCTAGCTCTCTCGTCGGGCGAAGCTCTTCCTGCTGGGTCGCCTGCGATACAACACTAAGATTTAGCTATCCCGCGGGACAAGCGTTATGTAGTTGGTTTCAATGGGATTAGTCGTCCTCCCGCTTCTTAAATTCTTCGTATCACTTTGTACGACGCGAATCGCCAGCGGTTTGTCTTCGATGCCAAACAACATTGCTGAACTCTACGCCTTCAGAGTGGGCCGGCGAGCGCCCTAACGATGTTGGCGGCGCAGTGGATCAGCATTGCCACCCGGAGGTTCTTTCCTCGCAATGCTTGTCGCGTTGGGCAAGAATTTCAGGCAGAGGCACCAAGCCTCACTTGATTTGATTACAGGACTGGCGTAGATTGAGAACGCTGGGAAAAGCCCAATGCTGTCTGAACTTCGTGAATTCCTGCTGCCGCGAGTGCCGGAACAGGACGAAGGATTCCGTCGAGAGATCGTCCGTCTTGCCACACGCTCCCTCTACATCATTGGCGGAGTCAATCTTGGCCTGCCGCTTGTGGCCTTGCCCATCGGTTTGTTCGTTGCACATCAGATGGCGCCTCCGCCGCCGAGTGCCGCCACTGTTCGGGTGTGGTCGTTGGTCGCCTTCTTCTTAGTGGGTGGCTCTACAATCGCCATGGCCAGGACGGCGTGGGCGGGCAGGTATCCGCGCCTGATCGCAGGCCTTTCGGGACTTTGCACGACCGCGATTCTCATTCTGTTGCCTCTTCTCACGTCGCCCGATGCGATCCACGGACAGACGGCAGTGGAAACCGGACTCAGTCTGGTGTTTGTCCAATTGGTTGGAGTTGCTGTGATCCCGCTGCGGCCCATCCAAATGTTCGCATTTGGAATGTCGGTCATGGCGCTCTATCTTTCTTCGGCTGCCTGGATCTCGGGCTGGGCGGCTACGAAGCAAGCCATTGATCAAAACCACGCAGTTCATTCCCTGCCCCTGACGATCATCTTGTGTGCGACTCTGTGTGCCGTCAACTATCAACGGCTTTTTGCCACCTATCGCTCTCACCAGCAAACACTCCAGGCGCAGTCGCGTCTTTTCCTGGCAGAGAGTGCTGCGTCGATGGGACGGCTGACCGGCGCGCTGAGCCATGAGCTGAACACGCCCGTCGGCGCGCTCCGCAGCGCAGTGAGCACCTTGGCCTCGGTTTCCCAGCAGAAGTCGTCGGCAACGGAAGAAAAGCGCCGCAAGCTGGAAACGGCCGAGGCCGAGCTGCATCGCGTGGCGCTCGACTCCGCGAACCGCATCCATGGAACCGTGCAGCAGATGCGCAGTATCCATCCGCTGGCCCACTCTCAGGAACCGGTTTCGTTGTGCCCGCCCTCGCGTGCGTGGGAGCAGGGCCTGTTGGATCTACTCCGGACGCGGTCTGCCCACAGTCTGCGTAATTTCTGAAAGCGCCATCCTGCCGATTGTTCCGCGATGCCGCCCATCCGGGAGTTGGGGACCTTCAGTCAACCCTGTGCCGTCAGGATCTATCCAGATCAGCGCTCCCACAGCCAAGCAAATAGGGCGGCGGCTTAGCCAAGCAGATTCCATCAGGCGCAAGCGATATAATCGTCCATCGATCACCGCGAACCAGAGAGGTGCGCTCAATGACCACGACAACGACGGCACAGCGAGGATTTCAGGCCTGGATGCCCCCCGCCATGGCGGTCACGGCGCTGGCCATGGTCACGGCGTGTGCGGCGGGCGGCGGACCCGACCCTGACGCAGTCGTGGAGGCTCTCGACGATACGGTCGTCGAGCTACTGATGCCGATGATCCATCACGTTGGCCTCAACGTGGTCGACCCGGAGGCATCGATGGCGTGGTATCAGCTGGTGGGGCCCGAAGCGGAACCTTCGACGCTCGACGGCAAGCTAGCGCTCCGGTCCACCGTTCGCGGCAGCGACCCCCAGCAGGACTTCTTCCACGTCTTCAACCAGGTCGACCAGCCCGCCCCAGGTAAGTGGGATTTCGACCAGCACCGTACGACCCCGCAGAGCGCTTTCTGGCATATCGGAACGTTCGAGGACACGACCTCACTCAAGACGCGATTCGACCAGGTCGGCATCACAACGGCGCCCATTTGGGAAACGCTGAACGGACGGGAGGTGTGGCGGTCCGGGGAATCCCGCTACCGAGGGATGCAGACCATGACGCAGATTGACGAGACGAATCCGGGAGAACCGAGGGCCGGGGGGTTCGGCTACATCATCGGTCCGGACGGCGAGCTAGTGGAAACCGCGGGCGGCCCACAGTCGCGTCGAGGTTTCGACCACGTCCATTTCTTGCACGAGCAACCGTGGTGCGCGGCGAACTGGTATATCGAGCACCTCGGCATGCGTCCGCCATCGCGGCGTAACCCGGCGACCAACGAGCTCGTGGAGATCGAGATCCCCAGTCCGTGCGAGGTCGAAGTGGGCTCGCCGAGTTTTCCGTCCCTCGAGCCGCAGGGAACGCTGCGAGCGCCGCGCTCGACCGTCCGATACGGCAACGGCACGATGTCCGCGTATACGCGGCAGTGCCGATTCGGGCGCTGCGGAGAAGACCAGCCGCTCGTGAGCTCCAAGGGCCAGGTTCTCGAGCACGTCGGGTTCTCGATACCTGACCTTGACATCCACGTCGAGCGTCTCCGCAGCGAGGGCGTGCGGATCGTGCAGGAGATCCACCCCTTCGGGGAGACCCGCGCTGCCATGATCGCGGGCCCCGATGGATTGCTACTTCATCTGGTGGAGCAGCCCTAGCCGCCGGCGCGCACGGGTCAATTCGGATTTCCGGGACAGGCTATTCGACGGACGTTGAGCCGCAATCGCTCGATGGTTACCTGAAGCTTTACGTCAACCGGGCGACCGTCTCAATTGGGGCTACAGGTGAGCGTGCGGAAACGCTGGTAAGCACCGGAACCAGACAGAGTTGTCCAATGCAAGATGAGCCTGAAGGGGGGGAGTGTTTCCAACACAAGATGAGCCTGAAGATGGCACACTTACGGAGGGCGGTCGCCTCAGGGCGTTCGATTTGTCACCAGCAGGTTGCCGTACGGATCGACTTCCGCTTGAAAGCCGGAGTGGATGACGGACGTCGAGTCGAGTTCCTCCACAATCGCCGGACCCTCGAATCGGTGACCGGGAGACAGCCGGTAGCGATCATAGATCGGCGTTTCCTCGAAACTCTTTTCCTCCGCGAAGAAGACGGGACGAACTTCGCGCCGCGCCTGTTCCAAGTCATACCCGCTCTGCGCCAGTACCCGAAGCTTGGGTTTCTCGATCGACCCGATTGCGGTGACGCGAAAGGTGACGAACTCCACTTCTTCTTCCGTGTAGGCGTGACCATACGCGCGCTCGTGCTCTTGATGGAAGCGGGCGACGACGTCACGCAGTGAGTCCTCGGTGAGTGCTTCCGAGGAGCAGGCCACCGGCATTTCATGAGACTGCCCGGCGTAGCGCGCCTCGATCTCTCGCTGGAATCTCATGCGCTCGGCGGGCATTCCATCGCGCGTCAACGTCTGTTTGCCGTCGGCCTCCATGGCGCCGAACAGGCGGCTGATCTCCGCCGGTTCGGCGCCGGCGGCCTTCGTCACGTGCGTGTGCGAGAACTCGTGGCGCAGGTCGGTGACCAGCAGGCCCAGCGCCGACTTTGTGCCCGGGCTTGGCGGAATGATGAGAAGCGGAATCTGCATTTCAGCCATCAATCGATTGGCGTGAAGCGGAGCGGCGCCTCCGGAAACGACCATGGCCAAATCGCGCGGATCGTATCCGCGTCTCACCGTGACCAGCCGCAGCGCGTTGATCATGGCGGCATTCGCAATTTCAACGATCCCGTTGGCTGCCGCAACCGCATCGAGGCCCATCGGTTCGCCGCAGTTGCACGCGATGCCGTCTTTGGCGGCGTCCGGGTCCAGTTGCATCTCGCCGCCAAGAAAGTAAGCAGGATTGATACGGCCCAGGACGAGGTTCGCATCCGTGATGGTCGGCTCTTCCCCGCCCTTCCCATAACAGATCGGACCGGGGTCCGCCCCGGCGCTCCGCGGGCCGACGCGAAGGATGTTGCCCGAGTCGACCCACGCGATGCTGCCCCCGCCGGCGCCAATCTCCACTAGATCGATCACCCTAAAAACGGCAGTTGGTCGTCTTCGAACCGCCCCAACCTTGTGACGAGACGTCAGTTGGACCCGAGTGTCATCGGGGACCGGCGGGTGAAGATTGCAACTGCTCCGCAGTTGCAATATCAGCACATAAGATACGTTCTTTCAATATGTTACAACGAATGCTAGAACGTCCAACTGCCGTTTTTAGGATCACAGGCGTGCGGATGGGATATCCACTGCCGCGAGACTCCCCGAACCCGGCCACGGCTTGGCCACCCAGCTCGTATTCTTTGGTGATCTTGGGTTGCCCGTCGAGGATCAGTCCCGCCTTGGTGGTCGTTCCTCCCATGTCGAGCGAGATCAGGTCTCGCCGCCCGACCGCCTCGGCGACAAAGTTCGCAGCGATCACGCCCGCCGCCGGCCCTGACTCCACCATGTAGACAGGCTTCTCCGCCGCGGTGTTGAAGGTCAACACACCGCCATTCGACTGCATGACGAGCAACTCGGCTTTCACCCGCCGCGTCTTGAGCTGGTCCGCAAGGGCCGTCAAGTAAGAACTAACGACCGGCCGCAAGCATGCGTTCACGACGGTCGTACTGGCGCGGAAATATTCACGAAACTCCGGCAGCACATCGGAAGAGAGCGAAACGGCGAGCTGTGGATTGCGCTTGAGCAGGATGTCGCGTATCTGCTGCTCGTGGGCCGGGTTGCTGTAAGGAGTGGAGCAGGCACACCGCGACCGACTCGACCTCTTCCTTCTCGAGTTCATCCGCGATCTGCTCGACACGCGACAGGTCGAGAGCCACGAGCACCTGCCTCCGGCATCCAACCGCTCCGGCGCCTCATAGGCAAGGTTGCGAGGGACCAATGGCCGTGGCTTCTCGAAATGGACGTCGTAGAGCGACGGCCGGACTTGGCGAGCGATCTCGAGCATGTCGCCGAAACCGGCGGTGGTGATGAAGGCCGTCTTCGGCGTCTTGCCTTCGATCAGTGCATTCGTCGCGACGGTGGTGCCGTGCACGAGATAAGCCACGCTTTCGGGTTCGAGGTTCGCCTTCTCCAAGATTCTTGTCAGCGCTTCCAAGAAGCCGGCCGACGGGTCGTCCGGTGTCGTGGGCACCTTGGCGATCTCGGTCTCGCCGGTCTCCTCCGACACCAACACCGCGTCAGTGAACGTGCCCCCGACGTCGATACCCAAACGATACGAGTTGCTCATCCTCCGGTTGCCTTCTGCTCCAGCAGGCGCCGGAGCCTTCCTGTTTCTTCGTAGTCGATCGAGAGGCTTTGGGGATCAATCACCACCCCGTAGCGCTCCTTCGCCCGGTCGAGGCTAGCCTTACGCTCCCGGACGTCGCGAAGCACAAGCGCCGGATCCCGCTCGCCCGGCGGACCGTAGCCGCCACCGCCGCAAGTTTCCATCCGAATCGCTTCGCCTTGTCTGATCGTCACGCTGATCTTCGAGCCTAGCGGTTTCTCGACACCGTTCGAGATCAGAGAATACTTGGCGCACTTACCGTCTTCTCCGCCGAACAATCCCCAGGGTGGAAACTTGGCCCGGTCCGCCAGAATCGTGAACACCGGTTCGTGGTCCAGGAACTCATACGGGTGCGCGACATAGAAGTGAGTATTTCAGCAGGCTCTTTATTGTGGCCAATATCCTTGCGTATGTGTTACGCTAGGAACAGGAGGTCACTTCCATGCCTGATTCCCTCGAGCAACTGCAGCAACAGCGTACCGACATCGTCCGCCAGATCGGCGAGCTGGGCGATCTGCGCCCCGGTTCGATCACCAGCACCTCGGGGCGTTGCGGCAAACCAAGCTGCCGCTGCCATCGCCCCGGTCAACCGGGGCACGGTCCCCATACCCGCCTCACCTATAAGGCCGGTCGTAAGACCGTCACCGAGTCGCTGCCGACTCCGGCCGCGCTGGGCAAAGCCGAGCGCGAAGTGGCCGAGTTCCGCAAGTTCCAGCAACTGAGCCGCGAGTTCGTGGAGCTCAATACCCGCATCTGCAAACAGCGGCCGCTGCAGCTTGAGGCGCAGACCCCCCAGGAAAAAAAACGGCCGCCGCCATCCAGCAAGAGGTCGCGCGCGAACTAGACCAGCTATTGCGCGTGCTGTTCAGCGGGCGGCGCAAGACAGGCCACTGGGATCTGGAAGCCGTCGAGATGGCGGTGCGCTCGGCGATGCACCAAGCTGGCGCCGCCGCCCTCTCCGAACTGCTGCAATGGGCAGCCCCAGCGGCCGGCCAGCGGAGCCTTCCCTGTTGTTGCGGCCACCAAGCTCACTACCGGGAACTGCGCTCCAAGTCGGTTCTCACCGCCCTGGGCAGGGTGCATATATCGCGCCCCTACTACCTGTGCGGGCACTGTCACAGCGGCCAATTTCCGGCCGACGCTGAACTCGACATCGCCCAAACGGAATGCTCTCCTGGGGTACGCCGTATGCAGGCGATGGTGGGCCAGGAGGCTCCCTTCGATCACGGGCGCCGGCAGCTGGAACTGCTGGCGGGTCTGGAAGTGACCGCCAAGGCGGTGGAGCGGACGGCGGAGGGGATTGGAGAGGATATCGCGGCGCGGGAGCAGAGCGAGATCCAGCGGGCGATGCAGTTGGAGCTGCCGCTGGTGGTGGGGGAACCCGTTCCGATCCTGTACATCGAAATGGATGGGACCGGAATTCCGGTGGTGCGCAAAGAGACGGTGGGCCGAGCGGGCAAAAGGAAGGGAGAGGCGGCCCACACCCGCGAAGCTAAGTTGGGCTGCGTGTTCACTCAAACGAAGTGGGACGAAGAGGGCTACCCCATCCGCGATCCGGACTCGACCAGCTACAGCGGCGCCATTGAGACCGCCGACGAGTTTGGCAAACGCATGTATGTGGAGGCTTGGAAGCGGGGCTGGAGCCGGGCACGCAAGAAGGTCGTGCTGGGAGATGGCGCCGAATGGATCTGGAACATTGCCCAGCAGCAGTTTCCCGGCGCCATTCAGATCGTCGACCTCTATCACGCCCGCCAGCACTTGTGGGACCTGGCACGCCAGCTTCATCCCCACGACAAGGCCCAGCAACGGTGTTGGATCACGATCCATCAGGACCACCTCGACCAGGGGCGGATGGAAGAGTTAGTCCGAAGTTCCAGGGGCCGATTTCGGCGTAAGAGTAACCAAGAAAGGGAGTTAGGGCCGGTTTGGGGTGGTCTCGAAGTGCTTTTTGTAGCCACTAATTAGTGACTTTCTTCTGGACTTTTTGCTCTAGATATGCTATCATAGCTTTATGCCATCTAGATCAGGTGCTGTTCATGTAGCCACCACTACTCGCCGCTACAAAAACAAAATCTATACCTCCCACCTGCTCCGCCGCTCCTTTCGCGCCGGCCAGCAGGTCAAACACGAAACCCTCGGCAACCTCTCCCACCTGCCCGATTCCCTCATCGACGTCATCCGCCGCTCGCTCGCCGGCGAATCCTTTGTCCCCGCCAGCGAGGCTTTCCTGGTCGAACGCTCCCGCCCCCACGGTCACGTTGAAGCTGTTCTCGGCACGCTCCGCCAGCTCGGCCTCGAACGCCTGCTGGGGTCCAAACCCTCGCGCCAGCGCGACCTCGTCGTGGCCATGATCGTCGAGCGGCTGCTGCATCCCGGCTCGAAACTGGCCACCACCAGGCTGTGGCAGCACTCCACGCTGGCTGAGCAGCTGGGCGTCGAAGACGCCGACGAAAACGACCTCTACGCGGCGCTGGACTGGCTGCTGGCCCGCCAAAAACGCATCGAAAAGAAGCTCGCGGCGCGGCATCTCGCGGCCGGCGACACCGTGCTCTACGACGTCTCCAGCAGCTACTACGAAGGACGCCACTGCCCGCTGGCGGCGTTCGGCCACAGCCGCGACCGCAAAAAGGGCAAGCCGATCATCGTCTACGGCGTGCTCGCCGACAGCCAAGGACGGCCGTTGGCGGTCAGCGTCTACCCCGGCAACACGGGCGATCCGGCGACGCTGCCCGATCAGGTCGACACGCTGCGGCGGCGCTTCGGGCTCGAGCGCGTGGTGCTGGTGGGCGACCGCGGTTTGTGGACCCAAACGCAGATTGAAAACCTGCGGCGGCATCCCGGGCTGGGCTGGATCTCGGCGCTGCGCGCGCCCGCGCTGCGGCGGCTGGCCGACGGCGGCGAGTTGCAGTTGTCGTTGTTCGACAAGAAGAACTTGGCCGAAATTCGCTCCCCCGACTATCCCGGCGAGCGCCTGGTGGCCTGTTATAACCCGCTGCTGGCCGAGGAGCGCGGGCGCAAGCGCGGCGAGCTGCTGGCGGCCACCGAGAAGGAATTCGAGCGCATCGAGGCCGAGGTGGCGCGGCGCAAACGCACCCCGCTGACCGCCGCCGAGATCGGACGCAAGGCGGGCCGCGTGCAGGACCGCTACAAGATGGGCAAGCATTTTGAGACGACCATCGGCGAGGGCGTTTTCCGCTGGCGGCGGCGCACGGCGGCGGTCGAAGCAGAAGCGGCGCTGGACGGCATCTACGTCATCCGCAGCAGCGAAAAGAAGGCCGATCTGAAGGCCGAAGACGCGGTGCGTTCCTACAAGAGTTTGGCCCGCGTGGAGCGGGTGTTTCGCTGCATGAAAGGCGCGGATCTGCGGGTGCGGCCGACCTTTCACCGCACGCCGGACCATGTGCGGGCGCATATTTTTTTGTGTCTGCTGGCCTATTACGTGGAGTGGCGGATGCGCCAAGCGTGGGCGGAGTTGCTGTTTGAAGACGAGCAGCTGGAGGCCGGCCGGCAGCAACGCGATCCGGTGGCGCCGGCCGAGCCTTCGGCGGCGGTGAAGAAGAAAAAGGCGAGCCGCCGCACCTCGGAGGGCTTGCCCGTGCACAGCTTCCAGACGTTGCTCGACGCCCTGGCGACGCGCTGCCAAAACACCTGCCGGGTCGGCGGCGAGGGGAGCGCGGCGACGTTCGAACAACGGACCGCGCCGACGGCGCTGCAAAAGCGGGCCTTGGAGCTGCTGGGCCTGTAGCCAGAAGAGCGAATTTCACCAGGTGCCTTTGCGCCTTAGAATCAATGACTTACTGTCGTTTTGCCCCTGGAACTTCGGGCTAGTGTGCTCGCTGCGGTCGGTCGAATGCTCGAGTCCCCAACTCGCGGAAGAGTTCCGCGACGAAGCCAAATACTTTGAAAAGAATGCCAAGCGGATGCGCTACCCAGAGTTTCGGCGCCAGCATCTGTTTGTCGGCTCGGGAGTGATCGAGGCCGGCTGCAAGAGCGTCATCGGCTCTCGCCTGAAACGGTCGGGCATGTTCTGGACCGTCCGCGGAGCCAACGCGATTCTGGCCCTTCGTTGCTGCCACCACAACGGCCGCTTCGAGGACTATTGGGAGGCCCGAGCGGCTTGAGCTCCACTTTCATGTCGCACACCCAACTCATACTCGCGGCACAGCCCGAGCCCGCCTCGAAAGCGGCCGGGGCCGTCGGAGTCGGGAATGACGCTGTAGCGGGTGATGCGCACCGGGTAGTACTGTTCGGTCTCTTCCACCGGCGCGTTCTGGGTATTTTGGGCGTGTGTTTGAACGGCGTCGGGTCCGTCCGAGTTAAAGCGCCCCCCGTAGCCGCCCGCTAGCGTTTCGAGGAAGCAATAGTATTGGCCGGTTCGGGGATCGATCCCTCCGAAACCGGCATGACAGATCATCGCCTTCGTGCCCGCGGGTACTCGTTCCGGAAGCGCCTCGGAGAACGCCTTGAAGAGCACGTCACACAGCCGGGCGCAGACTTCCCAGCCTCCCACGATCGCCGTCGGTGGCCTCGGATTGACCGCCAGACCCTCGGGCGCGATCACGTGAATCGGCTGGTAAAAGCCCTCGTTGAGTGGGATGTCCGGATCGACGAGACACTTCAACACGTAGACGCAGGCGGTGAACGTCTGCGTCAGGTTGCAGTTCATCGGCGCGGGTCTCTGCGCGTCGGTGCCGGAAAAATCAAACGTCACTTCCCCTTGGTCGACGGTCACGCAGACCTTCAAACGAACAGGCCGATCCGTGATTCCGTCGTCGTCCAACAAGCCCTCGGCCTCGAACCGGCCCTCGGGGAGCTTGCGCACCTCCTCGCGAGCCCTCTGCTCGCTGTAGGCAATGAGCCTGTCGATGTAGAAACGAATCGTCCCCGTCCCGTGGCGTTCGAGCAGATGAGTCAAGCGCCGAATGCCGATGCTGTTGGCTGCAATCTGCGCCCGAAGGTCGCCTGCCACCTCTTTCTTCGCGCGCACGTTCGCGAGCAGCATCTTCAACACGTCGTCAACCAGCGTGCCCCCGGATAGCAGTTTGATCACCGGCAGGATGACCCCTTCCTGATAGATCTCCTGGAAGGCCCCGATGCTCGCCGGCGCGCCGCCGCCGACATCGACATGGTGGCAGGTGTTGGCAACAAAGCCGATCAGTTCGTCCTCATGGAAGAACGGTGTGATCAGAAAGATGTCGTTGAGATGACTGGCCTGGCGGTGAGGATCGTTGACGAGCAGGCCGTCGCCCGGCCGAAGCCTCTCGGCCCCGTATTCCGCCACGGCGCGAGGGACGATCCGCCCGATCGTCACCAGATGAGCGGGCTGGCAAAACGCCTGCGCCACCATGCGGCCTTGCGCATCGACGAAGGCACACGAATAGTCGAGCCGTGTTTTGATATTCGTCGAGTAGGCCGTCCGTTGCAGGCAGACGGACATCTCCTCGGCGGCCTCCACCAAGGCATTGCGAATTACTTCGAAGAGGATGGGGTCGAACTGCATTGAAGGGCGCTCCGCAATCGGTCTGTCTCGCTAAAGTCGATCGTCCCTGAACGGGAATCGATCGCAACTCCGTACAACTCCCGCGCTCGATCCGCACTGATCTTGCGCTCGCGAACATCTCGCAGGACGAGCGCGGCTCTCGCTCCCACGCGGGGCCATAACCGCCGCCACCGCAAGTCTCCAGTCGGATCAGATCGTTTCTTGCAACCGAGATGGTCGTCTTCGAAGGGATTTCGTGATTGGTTCCGTCAGTAATGCGCGCGTAGCGTGCCGCTTTGCCGGCGGCGCCGCCGAAAAGGCCCCAGGGCGGGTAACGCACCCGATCCGCCAGAATCGTGAACGTCGGTTCGTGATCAATGAACTGGTATTCCCGGCACAAACCGAGTCCGCCGCGAAACCGCCCTGGGCCGTCGGAGTCCGGGACAAGGCTGTAACGCGTGATGCGCACCGGGTAGTTCTGCTCGGTCTCTTCGACAGGGGCGTTCTGTGTGTTTTGCACGTGCGTCTGCACGGCGTCGGGCCCGTCGGACGAATGCCGGCCGCCGTACCCTCCCGCCATCGTTTCGTAAAAGCAGTAGTACTGGCCCGTACGAGGGTCGCGGCCCCCGAAACCGATCTGACAGATCATCCCCTTCGTGCCGGCGGGCACGCGATCGGGAACCGCCGGCGAGAGTGCCTTGAAGAGAATTTCGCACAGCCGGGCGCACACCTCCCAGCCGCCGACGATGGCCGTCGGGGGCCTCGGGTTGACCGCGGACCCCTCGGGCGCAATGACGTGGATGGGCTGGTAGAAACCCTCGTTGAGCGGGATGTCGGGGTCTGTCAGACATTTCAGGACGTAGACACAAGCCGTGAAGGTCTGCGTCAGGTTACAGTTCATCGGCGCCGGCCGTTGCGCGTCCGTGCCGGTGAAATCGAAAGTGACCCGATCCTCCTCGATCGAAACTCTCGCTTTCAGATGCACCGGCTCACTCGTGATGCCGTCGTCATCCAGGCATCCCTCAGCCTCGAACGTGCCCTGTGGCAGCTTGCGAATCTCGGCCCGCACCCGCTGCTCGCTGTAGTCGATCAAGCGGTCCACATAGCGATGAAGCACCTCGGCGCCGTAACGCTTGAAGAGCTGAGTCAAGCGGCGAATGCCGATGTTGCTGGCGGCCACCTGCGCCCGCAAGTCACCGGCCACTTCCTTGGCCGCCCGCACGTTCACGAGAAACATCTTCAAGACGTCTTCGACCACCTCTCCGCGAGAGAGGAGCTTGACGACCGGAAGGATGAAGCCCTCCTGATAGACCTCGCGAAAAACACCGCTGCTGGCCGGAGCGCCTCCGCCTACGTCGACGTGATGGCAGGTGTTCGCGACATAGCCGATCAGCTTGCCCTCGAAGTAGAACGGTGCGATCAGGAAGACATCGTTCAGGTGACTCGACTGACGATGCGGGTCGTTCACCAGCAGCCCGTCTCCCGGTTCCAGGTTCTCGGGACCATACTCGGTGACGGCGCGCGGGACGATGCGGCCGGCCGTCACAAGATGCGAAGGCTGGCAAAAGGCTTGCGCCACCATGCGGCCCGCGGCGTCAACGAAGGCGCAGGAGTAATCGAGGCGCGTCTTGATGTTCGTCGAGTAGGCGGTCCTGCGCAGAGTGACCGACATTTCCTCCGTCGCCTCGACGAGCGCGTTGCGAATCGAGCATGTCCAGAATTCCGTTGAAACGCGCGGCTCTCCAGAACTTGTAGTTTACGCCGCTTGGGCCTGGGCCGGTGGCGGCGGCGACAGTCTGCCGAGCTGGTCGAGTAATTTTGGCAAGTGGCGGTAGCCCTTGACGCGCCGGAAGCTTTTCTCCGCCAGCCACAGACCCGCTCCCGCCCAGCGCTCGCGTTGATCGCCTCCCCGCCAGCGCTTCACCCGGCCGCAGACGCGGTCCACCACCGAGAAGGCCGACTCGATCGGGTCCGTCGTCGCCAGCGTACAGCGCAACAAATCGTCGAGTCCGAGGCGGTGCACCGTCAGCGTTTGCTCCCTCCCTTCTTCGAGCGACCGCGCCGCCGACGGGTTCAACTCCAGCAACTCGCGATGCAACTTCTCCAAGGCCGTGTTGGCATCCTCATAGCTCGACATCGCATAAGCGTTCGCCATCTTGCGGTCCACCGATTCGCGGTATTGCTGCGGCAAATGGCCGCTCACATTGCGGCGCTTGTGCATTTGACAGCGCTGGATCAGCGCCGTCTTGCCCGCCTGCTTGCGGACCGCCTTGGTGAGCGCCTTCGCGCCGTCGAGCACATAGAGCATCGGCGCCGAGAAATCGACGCCGCGCCCGGCCAAATCCTCCAGCAATTCGCTGACCACCGTGGCGTTCTCGCTCGCTCCCTGCCGCAGCCCCAAAACCGTTTTCGACCCGTCTACAGCGACTCCCAGCGCTACGATCAGATGCTGACCCTTGAACTCAATGCCGTCGATGTAGACGGCGCAGAGTTTGAGTTTATCGAGAGGGCGTTCTAAAAGTGCCTGCAGTTTCTCGCGGCTGGTACGCACGAAATGCTCGCTCACCGCCGACTTTTCGATGCCATAGGCGGCGGCAAACTCCCGCACGGCTTGGGAGTAATTCCGCGTCGAGAGCCCCAGCATGAGCTTGTCCCAAACGGCGTCGTCGAGCGGCTCGCAGCGGCGGAACAACGCATAGCTGCCCAAGGGTTGTTCGTGACCGTCGTCGCTGCGCAGCCGCGGACGCTGAATGGGGACCTTCTGTCCATCCACGACGAGGAAGCCTTTCTCGCGGCCCCAGCGGTAGGACTGCTCGGCTTGGCGCCGCTGGTAGTGCTCGCCGGCGAGCTGGCGCACTTCGTTGTCCATGATGAGCTGCATCAGCTCCAGGCCTGCCTGGCGCATCAACTCACCGACACTTTGCTGCAGGGCGGCGGCGACTTCTTTGAGCGGCAAGTGCAGTTGCAGTTCTTGCCCGGATTCTTCAGCTTGCTTGTGGAATTGGCGAACGGCTTGTTCGCGGTCGATCTGGTATCGTTTCTTCATAGCGACTCTCCTTTTTAAAAAAATAAAACATCACTCCGAGCCTAACGGCTCGGACTGGAGAGTCGCTACTTTCTACGAACTATCGGACATCCTCGTTCCTTCCAGCTTGCGCGGCTGCTCTCTCTCGATTGAACGCACCCACAACGCGTGCGGCGTCTCACCCGAGACGTAGACAATGGAGCGGCCGTCCGGCGAGACAACGGCTCGCCCGTATTCCAGTTTGGACAGTGAAACCGGAGTGAACGAAAAGCGCCGCAGCGTGGGCTCGGTCGGTGGAGGCTCGCTGAAGTGGAGGAAAGAAAGCAAGGCAAGCGAACCCGCCAGCAGCACGCTCGCCGCCATCCACACGTGTTGCGCTCCAAGCGACGCTTTTCGGGAGCCGTCCGGGACCGTCGAATCTGTTCCGTGCCGAGGTGCGGGAGCCACTCTGGGGATATGCGCCGCCGAGGATGATCCCGTCTTCAACCTTGCCGGCAAGGTTCGTAGGTCGACCGCCATCTCCTCAACGTGCTGGTAGCGCTCTTCCGCTTCCTTGGCTAATGCCTTGCTGACAATCCACTCCAACTCCATGGGCAAGCCCGCACGTAATGCCGTGATGGGCTCCGGGTCTTCGTTGCCAATCGCGTAAACAACGGCCTCTTGCCTTTCGCCCTCAAACGGCAAACGGCCCGTAATCATTTCGTAGATCACAACGCCAAGAGACCAAACATCCGTGCGCCGGTCGGTGGGTAGCCGTTGCGCCTGTTCGGGCGACATGTAGGCCGGTGTTCCCAAAATGGTCGCCGTCTTGGTGAGTTGGGACCGTTCCGCCAACTGTGCCAAGCCGAAGTCCATGATCTTGACTTGGCTCTGCGCCGTGAACATCAAGTTGGCACTCTTGATATCACGATGGACAATGCCTTTCTCATGAGCAGCCTGGAGCCCTTGGGTTGTTTGAGCGGCGATGTCGAGAGCCTCGTCCAACTTCAGCGGACGTTCTTTGAGTTTGTCCTTGACGGTCTTGCCTTCAAGAAAGGCCATCACGATGAAGGTCTTGCCTTCGACCTCATCGATCTCATAGACGGTACAGATGTTGGGATGATCGAGCGCGGCGGCCGCTTGCGCCTCGCGAAGGAAACGCTCTCTGTGCTCCGGGTCTTCGATCAGGTCAGAGCGCAGAAATTTCAGCGCCACGGTGCGCCGGAGCTTGGTGTCCTCGGCTTTGTAGACGACACCCATGCCGCCCCGGCCGAGTTCGGAGAGGATCTTGTAGTGGCTGATCGTGCGGCCGACCATGACCGTCAAATTGTAGCGCTACCAGATACCTGGTGATTACAAGCCTTACCACCATCTATCCGGTTCAAGGCTATGGTAACTCAATAGACGAGGGGTTTTCAGCTCTTCCGACGACGCGGAGGACTTGTGGGGCCTGGGGCGGGCAAGAAAACCAGCCGTTCCCAACGGCTGGTTCCATCCCAATCCGCGAACTCTGCGGGGACACCTCCGCAAAAAACAAGAAAGTCGGGAGGGCAGGCCGCGACCTTCCACAATTCGCACCCGGCAACCACGGAAAGACGGAACCACTCGAATTGTGCCCGGAAAGGCTCCCAATCACTGCAGAAACTGCATTTTCCCCGCGCCCGAATCCACCCTCCGCGCCGCGCCGCGAGAGTCCCCTGTCTCCCCCAAAGCTCCCAATAAAACCAAGATCCTCAAATCAGTCACGGATTTTCAAAAAACTATCTCGCATGTTTTCAACAGATTCACCCAGTCACTCCAAAAATGCACGCCCCGATTTGCTACTCTGAGAGCAGTGGATCAAACGATGAAAAAATCGTCATGATGCAAGAAACGATCAGGAGAACTGGGCTCTGGTGGACCCCAAAAACGCTGAAACCCTGTAATTTCCTGTAGAATACTGCAATTGGCATAGTTAACTTATTGACAACAAATAGCTTACAAAAACCACCCCCCCCTTGGTCATGCATGAGAGCTGCACTCCTTTCGCACGCCAATCACTCGGAAAGCTCCGAAAGCCCACGAATACGGTTCGACAATCTTCGCCCGTACTGGGTTGAGATCGACATATGAGATGCGTTTCCAACAGGGAGGCGTACGGCCTGGAGATGGCGTCTCAACGCCTTATCATGGTGTCTCAACGCCTTGAATGAGGCGGACTCGCTTTTCCGGCGCTGAGCGTGGACTGCCGTCCACGCCTCTGTTGTGGCTACTTGGGATTCGGCGTTGATACTCGTGGCCGGATTGGTGGCTGTCGCCTCAATCTGCCAGAATGAAATCACTTCCTGATCTTCCGGGTCGTGGGTTGTCTGTCGGCCGGAATCCACTTGATCCCAAGGAGCTGTTGCTTGATTAGAAACGCCGTTGTGCCGGTCGCCGGGTTGGGAACGCGCTTATTGCCGGCTACGAAGTCACAGCCTAAGGAAATGCTGCCGGTCGGCAAAAAACCGATCGTTCAATACGTGGTCGAAGAGCTGGCGCGCTCGGGCTGCGAGCAGATCTTATTTGTTACGGGCCGCGGCAAGGATTCGATCGAAAACCACTTCGACCACGATCCTGAATTAGTCGACTCTTTGCGGCGGGCCGCCAAGAACGATCTTCTCGATGAGCTGAGCTTCGAGAATATCAAGGCTCACTACCTCTACACGCGCCAGAGTGTCCAACGCGGGCTGGGTGACGCGATTCTTCATGGCGAGCCGTTCGTCGGAGAGAATCCGTTTGTGGTCGCGCTCGGCGACTCGATCATCGGCCTCAACGGGGAATCGTCGATCTGCAGGAGAATGAGCGACGTCTTTGAGGAGAATGACGCCGCGGCGGTCATCGCTGTTGAGGAAGTATCAGCGGCGCAGGTTTCCAATTACGGCGTCGTCAAACCAGAGTCGAACGGCGACGTGTTCGTGATCAGCGACCTCGTCGAGAAGCCGAGCCCCGAGAACGCGCCCAGCAACCTGGCGATCGCCGGACGCTACGCCTTTGCCCCGGCGATCTTTGGCTTGATCCGCGAAGTCCAGCCGGATCGGCGAGGGGAGATTCAGCTCACCGACGCTATCCGGTTGATGTGCGAGCGCGGAGAGCGCGTGATGGGTGTTAGGCTCGCTCCCAACGAGAGACGTTACGATATTGGGAATTTTCCGAGCTACTTTGAAACGTTTTGTGAGTTTGCGCTGTCCGACCCCCAACACGGGCCGGGGTTGCGGGAGAAGTTGAGGAAGTTGCTGTAGTCCGTAGGCGGTTTTGGCGCTCGCTGTGACGCACTTGGCCCGTCACTGGCGTTCTGGGCTCTGTTCCAGTCCATGCATCGGGCGCCGCGCGTGGCGGTAGGTGAAGCGCTTGGGGTTGACGGCCGTCAGTCCGGCTGTGTCGACCTCGATGATTCTTGCCGCGATGGGTTCGTAGGCCGCCCGAAAAGCGACGGCAGCCTTCACGACAAGGATTTTCTGGCGGGTGGGATCGATTCCGGCACTGGTCAACTGTCCAAGGCTGAACGGTGTGTGGCGTTTGCTGTTGAGCAGGACGATGTTCGGCAGGTCTTGAGTTGATCCCTCGACATGAATCACGGCTGTGAGTCCTTGATCGAGGTAGCGGCGGCCGCCGTGTCGCACGGCGGGTTCGACGTACTCGCCGTCGTAGATGAGTTTGACTTTTCCGCGTATGCGAACCGGTTCGCCGTGCAGGTTGTCGGTCCGTCCGCCGACGAGCGAATCGAATGTACCCCCGATTCCGGCCGCGACTGCTTTCTGGACGGCATCGGGATCATACATCTCCGAGACGTAGCCTTTCGCGCCTTGCTTGAGCAGCTCTCCGAGAATGAAGGTGCTGTCGCCGGCCGAGCCGCCGCCGATATTGTCTCCCATCTCGACGAGGACAACCGGCGCTTCGTTGCTCGCGACGGCCTGCCGGACCCCCTCGGCGGCATCCGGCAGGTTGAGCTGCATCACATGCCGGTGTTCCCACATCATCTCGCCCAGGCGCTTCGCTTCGCGTTCCGCCAGCTCCCGGTCGTCGTCGGTGACAACAACGACGCTGGGACCCATCTGTGGCACGTCGGCGTATTGGTAGCCCACCGGCACGCTGACGGCAAGGATCTTGGGGTTCTCGCGCTCCAGCCGCCGCGCCTCTTCGACCAGCGGCAGCATCGGCTCGCGCTTGGTGTTGTGGTAGAGGATGTTGTAGAGCAGCGGAGGCTTGCGAATTGCCTGCACCGGCTTCACTTCGCCGCGCACGATGCGCGACATGATCCGCGCCGCTTGCAAACCGCGTTCTCGCTGATCGATGTGCGGAACCTCTTTGTAGATGACCAATGCGTCGGAGAGATCGATTTCCTGTTCGGCGACGTTGGCGTGGGCGTCGTGAGTGACGACAATGGGGAGGTCGTTGCCCAAAGCTTTGCGGAGCCTCCGCAACACCTCGGCGTCGCCGTCCAAGTGGCTTTCGACAACCATCGCGCCGTGCAAGGCCAGCAGCAGGCCATCCAGGGGTTGCGCTTTCTTTAGCCGGTCAATCAGCTCGTCAGTGAGCGCGTCCAGCGCTCTGTCAGTCACCGGGCCGGCCGGCGTGGCATTCGCAACCATCGTAGGAACCAGCTCCAACCCATACTCCTCGGCTCCCTCGATGTAACCACCGACTTCGTGGGCGCTCTTGGCGAACTCCGCGATGATCTCGTCGCCGCGAGTGATCAGGCGGCCGGCGAAGTCCTGCAAATCGGTCTTATCCTTCGAGAAAGTGTTGGACTCATGCAGAATGCCGCCGACAGCGATGCGAGGTTTCGAGGTTTGGGCCATGAGCAGGGTTCCGCTGATAATAAACGCAAGAAGGAATTTCACGATGCCTCCACGGCAGACCGTGCTAGAAGTTTCGCGCAACGGCGGAGCGCAGTCAAGGCAATTTTTTTCTTGCGGCCGGCGGAACGATTCGGCGCCCATCCGCGAAAACCAAGACGGGTCTTCCAGCACTTACTTAGAAGATACAATGTGTTCGTGTAGAGTTTGGGCTGAACCGCCAGGCCTGAAGCGGGTCCTGAATGCATTTGCCGGAAAAACCATCTCATGCCGAGAAGAGCAAGAACGACCGGTCTGAGGCCACAAAACAGCATTCGTGGCCAGCGTGCCTGCCGTTGATAAGAGGAGATTCCATGTCGAGGTTGTTGGTCGCGTTGATATTGCTGGGCGCCACGCCGGCGCGCGCGGCGGATCGTTATCCCGTCGATTGGGAGAAAGTCGCCGGCGAGTCACTCGGCCATTTCTCGAAGCTGCTGCGGATCGACACCAGAAACCCGCCGGGAAACGAGACCAAAGCCGCCGATTACCTCCAAGAAGTTCTCGAAAAAGAAGGTCTGTCACCCAAGCAGTTCGCCCTCGACCCTGAACGCTCCAATCTCGTCGTGCGCATCAAGGGGAATGGCTCCAAGCGGCCCCTTCTTGTTATGGGCCATACCGACGTCGTGGGCGTTCAGGAAGAGAAGTGGTCCGTCCCGCCCTTTGATGCCGTTCTCAAAGACGGCTACATCTTCGGGCGCGGCACTCTCGACGACAAGGACAACGTCACGGCAGCACTGATGCTGATGCTGCTGCTGCTGCTCAAACGTCACAACGTCGAACTCGATCGCGACGTCATTTCCCTCGCTGAATCCGGTGAGGAAGGCACGACCAGCGTTGGCATCGACTTCATGGTCGAGAAGCACTGGAAGGAGATCGAAGCCGAATACTGCCTGGCGGAAGGCGGCTCGGTGACTTCACGCGATGGCAAAGTGCGCTACGTTTCGATCGCCACGACCGAAAAAGTGCCCCGCCGCATTCGTTTGATAGCACGCGGCACCGCTGGACACGGCTCCGTTCCCCGGTTGGACAACGCTGTTTCGCGGCTCGCAACCGCCGTATCCAAAGTGGCCGCTTGGCAGCCGCCGATGCGGTTGAATGACACCACTCGCGAGTATTTCGAGCGGCTGGCAGCGATCAGCCCCCCCGAGCAGGCGGCCCGTTATAACCACCTGGCCAACCCCGAGCGACGGCCGCATATCGAGCGCTACCTCGCTGAACACGAACCCCACCACTATTCCATTCTGCGGACGTCCGTTGTTCCCACGGTCCTCAAAGCCGGTTTTCGGATGAACGTGATTCCCTCCGAAGCCGAAGCGACCATCGACATTCGTGCTTTGCCGGACGAGAATGTCGACGACTTTTTCGCCCAGTTGCTGGGTGTCATCAACGATCCCGCGATTGAAATCGTACCGCTGCCGAGTTACAGGGGCGCGGCGCCTCCTTCCCGTATGGACAACGAGATGTTTCGGGCGCTGGAAGCTGTCACAAAGCGAATGTTTCCCGGCGCCGTTACGCTGCCTTTCATGCTGACCGGTGCGACGGACATGGCGCAGCTCCGCGCCAAGGGTGTCGAGGCTTATGGATTCGGCCCGATCCGCTCGGAGGAGGATTTGGCCAAAGGCGGCGGAGCGCACGGTGATGACGAACGCATCGCTGAAGAGTCGCTCGTCAAATTGGTGCAGTTTCTCTGGTACGCCGTGCTGGAAGTGGCGGCGGCGGAATAGCCGCTACAGCTTGCCTTTGCCGCGGGCCACGATCACATCGAACTCGTCTTCAGTGACCGGCATGACGGACAGGCGGCTCTGGCGGACGAGCGCCATGTTGGCGAGCCGCGAGTCGCTTTTGACGTCGGCCAGCGTCACGGGCTTCTTGAGCGCCCGGACCGGCTTGAGGTCGACCACCACCCAGCGCTCGTCGCCGGTCGTGGGGTCCTGGTAGGCTTCCTTGCTCACGCGGGCGACCCCGACGACTTTCGTGCCCTCGTTGCTGTGGTAGTAGAGCACGCGGTCGCCCTTGCGCATGGCCTTGAGATTGTTGCGGGCTTGGTAGTTGCGAACGCCGTCCCAGTAGGTCCAGCCGTCCTTGACAAACTCATCCCAGGAGTATTTGAACGGCTCGGATTTGACGAGCCAGTATTGCTTGGGTTTTTTCGCCGCGGGCATTATTTCAAAGGATAGCGGATCGGGTTTACGGAAGCGGCGCGGGCTATCATCGTTAACTACGCCGCTGACTTCGTGATTCTCAGCCGCGGCAGCGCGGCGGAGGCGCTGGAGTTCAGCGCGGCAGTGATGGAGCGGATCGGGCTGACCCTGAACCGCACGAAGACCAAGCTGGTGCAGGCGAAGCAGGAGCGGTTTGACTTTCTGGGATACACGTTCGGGCCGCATCGTTTCAAGCAGGATGGCCATTGGTATTTGGGGGCTTCTCCGTCGAGGAAGAGCGTGGCACGGCTGAGACGGAAGGTGCGCGAGGTGTTGCGTCCGGCTGAAGTGGGGCGCTGGGAGGAGGTCCGAGGCCGGCTGAACCGGGTGTTGGCGGGCTGGGCTACTTCTCTTATGGGACCCGGCTGATGGCGTATCGGGCGGTGGACAACCACGTGCATGAGCGAGTACGAGGATTTTTGCGGAGGCGGAGGAAGGTGTCGTCGCGCGGCGCCCGGCAGTTTAGCGGCCAGGTGGTGTGTGGCAAATTAGGCGTGGTACGCCTGCGCCGGATACACCTGGGACCGCCGCCCGCGACAGCTTGAGGGATGAAGCCGGCCGGAGAGCCGGATGCGGGAAATCCGCAAGTCCGGTTCGATGAGCGGGGACGGGAAACGGGACCAACACGCCCTAGGGCGTCCAGAGCACCCGCGCCCGTCCTCGACTCTACCCAGGTGGCGAAGCGAAATGGATGAGAAGCGCGTCAGTAGGAGGCAGGCGCCACTGGGCGCCCCTCACTCAATCAAAAAAGCGTACTTGGGACCTGCGGCGGGCACGGTGAGCAAGCGTAACGAAGTAATGGCGGGCCTATCGTTATCGTCATCATCGGCTTCGACCGTCAGACTGGTGAGAAATGCAGGCTAGACGCGCCGGCCTGGTGCTGGCCACCTGGGGCGGATGCGGCTATTTCCCCTTAGCGCCAGGCACGGCCGGCTCGGTTGCGGCTGTTCTCATCGGCTACGGCTTGGTGCATGAAGCCGGGTTTTCTCCTCCCTGGCTGGGAGCCCTCGCTGCCGCTCTGTTGTGGCCCGCTTGCTGGGCGTCTGAGATCGCGGCAAATCACTTCTCTCGCGAAGATCCGCCGCAGGTCGTCGTGGACGAAGTCGTCGGTCAATGGATCGCACTTTCCGCCGCGGCCCCGGGTAACTGGCTCCACTGGCTGGCCGCCTTCATCCTGTTTCGGCTTTTGGACATCTTCAAGCCTTTTCCGATCCGCAGATTGGAACAGCTCCCCAGGGGAGCCGGAGTCGTTGCGGACGACGTTGGAGCGGGGTTGTACGGTATGATTATTCTTGTGGTTCTGCGGTGGTTTTTTGAGTCCTAGGCGGAACAAGAAGGCTTCTTAACCCTCCGCCCGCGCAATGTTCGGAAGCAGGATGAGTTCAAAAAAAGCCCGTTCGACGGCCCAACCCCTGATCGAAAGCGTCACCCCCCGGGCCGCCATCCACGGCGGAGAGGTAGAAGTTCGTGGTTCCGGCTTTTCGGACAACGGAGCGAGCCACGTCCGCGCGCGGTTCGGCTCGGTGGATGCGCGGCTGATCGTGGGCGGCAGCCGTCATCTGGTAATCCGCGTTCCGGAAGGCGCCACGGAGGGCGCGCTTACGCTCGTCAACGGCTCCGCCGAAAGCCGGCCCTATTCCTGTGCCATTGGCATTACGATCGCGGAGAACCTGCACCCGGTGGCCAACCCCGCCGTCGACGTGCATGGAAACATCTTCACGACCAGGAGCGGGACACGTGGTGAAGAGCTGCCGGTTTCCGTATTCAAAATCGACCTGAATTTCAACGTCAAACCCTTGGCTTCGAATATCGTCAACCCCACCGGATTGATTTTCAACAGGAGCGGAGACCTGCTGATCTCGAGCCGCCACAACGGAACGATCTATTCGGTCAGCTCTCGCGGTCAAGTCGAAGTCTATGCCGAGGGAATGGGCGTGGCCACCGGGCTGGCGTTCGACGAGGAAGAGAACCTCTACGTCGGCGACCGCACCGGAACCATCTTCAAGATCAGCCCGGGCCGGCAGATCTTTGTCTTCGCGACGCTGGAAGCCTCCATTTCCGCTTACCACCTGGCGATGGGCCCGGATCAGACCCTGTATGTAACCGGGCCGACCACCTCCAGTTTCGACTGCGTTTACGGTGTCAACCCAAAAGGCGAAGTCGACGTCGCCTATCGCGGCTTCGGACGACCGCAGGGGATGGTCGTTGACGCCCGCGGAGATCTCTATCTGGCCGCTTCCCATGCCGGCCGCAAAGGTATCTTCCGGCTCAGACCGGATGCCGATCCCGAGCAGGTGGTCTCGGGCCCTGGAATCGTAGGGCTCGACTTCCTTCCAACCAAAGAAATGGTCGTCGCTACCACCAACGCGCTCTTCCGGGTCGACACGGCCAGCCTGCTGAACAACTAAGCGCAAAGTGACCGCGGAAATCATCGCTGTGGGCTCGGAGCTGCTGACCCCGCGGCGCGTCGATACCAATTCGCTTTTCCTCACCCGGAAACTCAACGAACGCGGCATCGATGTCGTCCGCAAGACCATCGTCGGCGATGACCGCCAGCGACTGGCTCGGGAGATTCGGCGCGCTCGCGAGTCCGGCCAGGTCGTGATCATGACAGGCGGACTGGGACCCACTCTCGACGATCTGAGCCGCGACGCCGCCTCGGACGCGCTGGGGCGCAAGTTGGTTTTCCAGCAGCAAGTAGTCGACTGGATTGAAGAGCGCTTCCGTCGGCGAGGCCGCAAAATGGCGGAGGTCAACCGCCGCCAGGCGTACATCCTCGAAGGAGCGGAGATGATTCCGAATGCCCGCGGAACAGCCCCCGGCCAGTGGTTCGAGGACGACGCGGGCATCCTGATGCTGCTGCCTGGTCCGCCGCGCGAGCTGGAGCCGATGTTCGCCGAACAGTGCATGCCCCGCTTAGAGAAGATCGAGTCGCCCTATCAATATCACACGGTCTCGATGCGGGTCAGCGGTATTCCCGAGTCCGACCTTGATCAGCGTATCGGTCCGATTTACTCGGCCGAACCTCGAGTGGCGACGACCATCCTGGCGGCTCCAGGAGACATCCAAATCCATCTGCGGGCCAAGGCGGCGCGGCGGGAGGAGGCACGGACCATTGCCGAGGAGCTTGCCGTCCGGGTCGAGGCGGAGTTGGGGCGGCAGATCTATACACGTGAGGACGAGTCGCTGGAGGAAGTGGTCGGCCGTCGCTTCCGTGAAAGGGGCATGACGCTCGCCGTGGCGGAGAGCTGCACCGGCGGTTTGCTGGCACAGCGAATCACGTCGGTTCCCGGAGCATCCGAATACTTCGCCGGTGGCTTCGTCAGCTACACCGAAGACGCCAAAATCGGCTGGCTCGGCGTCGATCAAACCACGATCGAACAGCATGGGGCCGTGAGCCGCGAAACCGCCGAGGCCATGGCGCGGGCGGTGCGCGGCAAAGCGAAGACCTCGCTAGGAGCATCGATCACGGGCGTTGCCGGCCCCGCCGGTGGCGCCGAACAAACGCCCGTCGGAACCGTGTTCATCGGCATCGCCAGCGAACGCGGCGTCGAAGTCAAGGAACGCCACTTCGGCGGCGAGCGCGAGCTGATCCGGTCCCTCGCGGCACAGACAACCCTCGAACTTTTACTGCGGATAGTCAGCTGAGGCGGCGCGGCAGTCGGAAAGACCGCCTCCTAAAGAATCGCGGGGCGGCGCGGGTCCGCGGCCATGCCGCGGAACGCTCCCTTACATTCCCTTGCGGTCAGCCTCGTCCATGGTGCATAGTGAATTTGGGACCGCTATCGGCAAATCCGCGGCGGTCCGTTGGAACTGATGAAACCTGGTTATTGGGTGTCAGGCGAGATGGACGATGGCGACAACCACAGCAGGCGCCGGCCGAATCGTCTACCTAACCGAGCTGACCGGCATGCGGGTCGACGGGCCGAATGGCCGCCGCATCGGCCGGGTCCGCGAGGCAGCCATCGCTCCCAGCGAACACCCTCGCCGTGTGTCCCGGTTCCTGATCGGCTCGGGCAAAACCCCCTTCATGGTGCGCCACGATCAGGTCAAGTCCATTTCGATGGATGGTATCCGGTTGGCCGACGACCGCTTCGTTCCCTACTACCCTGACGAAGGTCTGCTGTTACTGTGCAAGGATCTCCTCGACCAACAAATCGTCGACATCAACGGACGCAAGGTGGTGCGTGTCAACGACGTGGCGCTCCGCATCGAGTCCACATCCCAGCGCGATGAACTCTGGATTCAGGAAGTCGGAGTCGGGCTGCAAGGCGCCTTCCGGCGTCTGACCGAGGGCCTGCTGCCATCCGCCTGGATCCGCGACGTTCAGCAGCGCCTCAAGCCCAACTCCATCCCCTGGGACTACTGCAATATCATCGAACCCGACCCCCAGCGGCGATTGAAGTTGCGAATCTCCCACGACCGCATCGGCCGTATCCACCCCGCCGACCTCGCTGACATCGTGGAAGAGCTGGCTCCGGCCGAGCGTGAAGCATTGTTTGAAACCCTCGACGAACACGTCGCCGCCGAAGCGTTAACGGAGGTCAAGCCCAAAATCCAGGTCAGCATTGTCGAATCACTTGACAAGGAAAGAGCCGCTGACATTATCGAGGAGATGGCGCCCGACTCCGCCGCCGACGTGCTGAGCGAACTTCAGGAAGAAACGAGCCAAGAAATCCTCAAGGACATGGAACAAGAGCCGGCCGCCGAAGTCGAGGAACTGCTCGAGCACGAAGAGGATACCGCCGGCGGCCTGATGAACACTCAGTACATCGCTCTTCACGAACACGCCTTGGCCGAGGACGCCGCCGAAGCATTGCGTGGCAACGAAAAACTGCTGCCGGCGCTGACCCAGTTATTTCTTATCGATCGCGACGAACGTTTGGTCGGAGCCGTGCCGGTGGCGAAGCTGTTCATCGCCGAGCCGCGCCAGGCGCTTCGCGAACTGGCGATCCTGGACCCCATTAGCGTGGATTTGGACGCCGACGAAGAAACCGTCATCGAGCTGTTTGACAAGTACAACTTGTTCGCTTTGCCCGTTGTTGATGACGATGAAGAGCTGTGCGGCGTCATTACCGCCGACGACGTCATCAGCGTTCTCACGCCGGATCCCTAGAAAGCCTTCCCGCGAACCGGCACGGACCCATGCTCAAGAGCCTGCGACAAAGAATCCTCGTGTACCTGGCGGTGCTGGGACCCGGTGTCATTACGGCTGTCGTGGACAACGACGCGGGCGGGATCTTCATGTATTCCGAAGCGGGCGCGCGCTACGGCTACACCCTGCTATGGACCATGATTCCCGTCACCGTGATTCTCATCGTGACGCAAGTGATGTGTTCCCGCATGGCGGCTGTCACGGGCAAAGGGCTGTCCGATTTGATCCGCGAAGAGTTCGGGCTCCGCATCACCTTCTTCGTCATGGTTGCGTTACTGCTGGTCAACCTCACGAATGTTACCGCCAACTTTGCCGGGATCGCGGGTTCGCTTGAGCTATTCGGCGTCAGCAAGTACCTTTCGGTTCCCTTCGGAGCCATCCTCGTATGGACCCTCGTGGTTCGCGGCACCTATCGCACCGTCGAGAAGATCTTTCTTGTGGCGAGTTGCTTTTACGTCGCCTACGCTATTTCGGCGTTCCTCGTCCGGCCGGACTGGCCCGCGGCTTTCAGCGCCAGCGTGACCCCGGTCCTCTTGCTGGAAGGCCCCTACCTGACCGTTCTGATCGGCCTGGTGGGAACCTCTGTCGCACCGTGGATGCAGTTCTACTTGCAGGCGTCCATCGTGGAAAAAGGCGTCGATGTCAAGCAGTACTCCGAGTCGCGAACCGAGGTGATTGCCGGTTGCATCGTCATGGCCTTCATTAAGTTCTTTGTCATCGTCGCCTGCGCGGGTGCGATCTGGTCGAATGGCCCCCGCCAAATTCACGATGTGTCGGAGGCGGCCGAAGCGCTGCGTCCGCTGGGCGATTACGCCTACATTCTTTTCAGCGCGGGGCGATGTCAAGCAGTACTTTGAACGCATGGCCTTCACTATGCGCGGGTATCTGGTCGAATGGCCCCCGCCAAATTCACGATGTGTCGGAGGCGGCCGAAGCGCTGCGTCCGCTGGGCGATTACGCCTACATTCTTTTCAGCGCGGGGCTTTTTAACGCATCACTATTAGCAGCCAGTATCTTGCCTCTCTCCACCGCCTATTCCGTGTGCGAGGGGCTGGGTTTTGAATCAGGCGTCAATCACCGGTTTTCAGAAGCGCGGGTCTTTTACTGGCTCTATACTCTGCTGATTGCGGTAGGCGCCGGGCTGGTGTTGTGGCCCGATTTTCCGATTGTTCGAATGATCCTGTTTTCGCAGGTGCTGAACGGCTTCTTGATGCCAGTCATCCTGATCCTGATCCTGATCCTGGTGAACCGCCGTGAGTTGATGGGGAAGTGGGTGAACTCGCCGATCTACAATCTTGTGGCATATGCCACGGTCGCGCTGATGGTCGTGCTTGCAGTCACGCTGGCCGTGGTGTCGGGGTAAGCTTGCGAGCCGCCAGTTGTCTATCTTTCGTCAGTAACGAAACAAACAAGTCAAGTTTCCGAACGGTGACGTTACAACAGAGCCGCGCCCGCAAAGGCCCGGTCGAGCCCCCGAATCACCTCGGCAATGGCCGCTCTCGCAGGCACTCTCTCTGGCGCCAATCAATGGGGGCTGCAGCCATTCCCCCGCGGGCCGTGTATCATAAGAACTGAAGGGGGCGTAACGGATTCGACGGGATTGGACCGTCGTTGAGAGGCATACCGGGTTCCGAGCTCCCGTAAAACGATCGGAAAACTATAACTGCCAACAATGATGATATGCAGTTAGCCTACGCTGCCTAATCTTAGGTAGCCGCTCATGCTTGCGGGTCCGCACAACGGCAATGGGTGTCATTTTTCGCGGGATAGGCTGAAGGCTTCTGTCCGGAGCCCCAGGCTGAGATTGAATCGGGCTGGGCCGGTTCTAACTCGTTCGCTCCAAGGAGCCGGCTGAGATTTCGAGCGAACTAAGTATGTAGGCTCTCATCGATAGACATTTCCGGACGCGGGTTCGACTCCCGCCGCCTCCACCATTCTGTTTCTTTCATAACCTCCTTTCTTTTCTTGGAGTTACAGTCAGTCGCTTGTACAGCAGCAGGCTGTTGTATCAGATTTGTATCGAGACTTCGGGCGATGGGATCGGCCCTTGGAAGCGTACTGGCAATCCTTGGAATGGCTTCAACATGATTCACCTCTGCTTGGAGATGAGGCAACGCCGACAGACTCGCTCGAAAACGCTCTCGGGAATACGAAGAGTCGTATAGCGCCGCTTGCGCCTGGTCGTGGTCGTATCGCCGAGCAGGAAGACTCCATCCTCGCGCTCGAAGAGCGTCCGCGCAGCGTCCTTGCTGAGATTCAAGATCTCGGAAATTTCGGCAATGCTGTAGTGCCGCTCCAGAATCGATCCCGCGCTCACAGCTCACCCCTTGAGTGGAAGAGAACTATCGGTGGCAGTGTCAACCCGCTTTGAACCAGTTCAATGACCAAAGCCTGGACCTGTCTCGCGCGAGGACATTAACCTTCTTTAAGAGGTCGCACCTCTTGGTTTCGAGTGCTCCAACCTCGTCCACTGTTGAGGCAGACGCCATTGCTCGCTCAGCGAGCTTGTAGGACATCAGTAGATGTGCATCGACCATGGACTTGGCGGATCGGGAGATATAACCAAAAGTTGTGGATGAGCGGCTGAGGGAAGGTGGCGTATCCTGACGGTTGAGGAATCAACTCAATCGTTTCCTGGAAAGGAACAAGGAGGATACGCCATGAGTCAGTGTGAAGCTGCTGAGAGCAGCAGTCAAGTCAACCCCCAAGTCATTGATGGAAAGAAACCCTCGCCCTGGGATGAAGTGCTGCGCCAAGGAGCACGCCAGATGCTCGTCAAGGCCGTGGAAGCCGAAGTGAGCGCCTACATCGAAGCGCATCAGCACAAAGCCGGCGAGGACGGCCGGCGGCTGGTGGTGCGCAACGGTCACGCCCGCGAGCGCACCATCGTCAGCGGCGCGGGTCAGCTCAAGATCCGGGCCCCGCGGGTCGACGATCGCCGAGTCGATGAGCGGGGCCAACGCTTCCGTTTCACTTCCGAGATCCTGCCGCCGTACCTGCGGCGCACGAAAAGCGTCCAAGAACTGATCCCCTGGTTGTACCTGAAAGGGATCTCGACGGGCGATTTCAGCGAGGCGCTGGAGGCCTTGCTGGGGCCTGACGCTGCGGGCCTGTCGGCGACGACGGTGGTGCGTCTCAAAGAAGTCTGGCGGCGCGAGTACGAGGCTTGGTCGAAGCGGGATCTGAGCGGCCAGCGGTTTGTTTACATTTGGGCCGACGGCATCTACTCGAACGTCCGTCTGGACGATGAACGGCAGTGTTTGCTGGTTGTGATGGGCGCGCTCGAAGACGGCCGCAAGCAGCTGCTGGCGGTGCACGACGGCTTTCGCGAAAGCGAGCTGTCGTGGCGGGAGTTGCTCGAGGACTTGAAACGGCAGGGGCTCGAGTTGCCGCCGAAGTTGGCGGTGGGCGACGGCGCGAGGGGCTTCTGGGCGGCCTTGCGCAAGGTCTATGCAGCGACCCGGGAGCAGCGTTGCTGGCTGCACAAGACGGCCAACGTGCTCCATAAGCTGCCGCGGAGCATGCAGGGCAAAGCCAAGCAGGCGCTGCGCGACATCTATCTTGCCGAGAGCCGGCAGACGGCGGAGGACGAGCTGGACTGTTTCAAGAACTTATATGAAAAGAAGTTTCCCAAAGCGGTCGAGTGCCTGGACAAAGACCGCCAAGTGCTGCTGGCTTTTTACGACTTTCCGGCCGAGCACTGGGGGCACTTGCGGACGACGAACCCGATCGAGTCCACCTTTGCGACGGTGCGATTGCGGCAACGGCGAACGAAGGGGTGCGGCAGCCGGGAAGCGTCGTTGACGATGGTCTTCATGCTGGCCCGCCAGGCCGAGCGCCACTGGCGGCGCCTGAACGGTTCAGAAGTGATTGTGCATGTCTTAAATGGAAAGGAATTCAAGGACGGTTTGATGGTTCAGGAGAACGCCGCCCGACCTCGCCCATCCACAACATTTGACAATATCTCTCCCCGATCCACTCCCACACCGCTAATCTAAACCCCCCCGTCTACATCCACCTGCGAAACCGAGGGAGCTGCGACGGAGAATGCCCCCGGATTGAGGGGGTTCCACCTTCACCGACCTCGTCGGCGTCTGCCATCAAAACCGCTTGTGAGCGATCGACTTCGTCTACTCTAGAATTGTCTGGCGCCGAACGAATGTTCCCGTTGCCTACGAAAAGCCGCAACCCTTCAGGGACAACCATGAATTGCACAAGAAAGCGTGTGCCGTGCGACCTCGCCCGCTGTTAACTGTCTTGTGGAACTACTACCGCAATGGAATCCGTTCTCTCTGGCACCTCGACGACGTCAGTTTGCACTCTCAGTTGAAAATCTAAGCGACGGCGAATCGGCTTGAGAAGCGCCAGCATCAGTTCACCGAGGACCGGCAAACACACTGACCCCGGTACTTCTGCCCGACCCTCTGCGGGTACTTTCGACAAGCCCGTCCGTCCTCAGTCGTGCCTGCCTCCATGCGTATGGATGTGTCGATGTGATGAAAGAGGCAGGGCGTACAGGAGTCGGCGGGACATTCAGTACTGTTGGATTTCTAAACATAAAAGGCTTTCGGGCCGTAGTGTGAGATGGGTGGCAGCCGCGAGCGTTCCGAACCTTCCAAATCGCGGATTGAGGCGCGGGGCATCCTCGGGAAACGAACTGGTGCTGACTCAGGTCAAGAGCGGGTGCGAACGAGTGTCGATCTCCTTTAACCCAAAGACCCTCAAGGTTAAAAGGCTGCTCGGCTATAAGAAAAAGGGGAAATGGGAGTTCGAACCCGTGAAGCAACGAGGTGATGTATGTGAGTGACGATTCAACAGGGGAATTGTTCGGAGAGCCGATCTATTCTTACGGCGACCACCAGGCGGTAGAGGACGGTGTTTTGGTTGCGCTTCAAGCAGGAGAAAGACCGACACCGTATCGTGTGAGCCGCGGAGCTTGGGAGGAGCTGAAGGAGTACTACAAAGAGAACGGCTATCCAGAGTACGGTGATCCCGAGTTCAATCGTTTCTTCCTCGCAGAGATCTTGCCCCTGGCACCCTTCGCGAACAAGACCTACGAGCGAGGGGGAATCATGAAGCTGTCCTACAAGTTCGAAGTCATCGAGCGGGAGACAAGCGATCCCATTCTTTGGTTGATGCCCAATGAGCTGAATGGTTTGACGTTGATGCGCCCGGGCGACTACTAGAACCCATCTCACATGACCTACCCCTTCAGCGGTGGAAGTGGTCGGGCGTGGCAGCGTAGGTAAACCCTTGCCGACTACACAGGATCTAGCCGCCCCTTCGTCGTCTTCGAGGCCGCGTTGGAGAAAGAGAGCTTCACTTGTCCCGGATTGCCGAGCAGACGGCCACGTTCGGCAGTGATTCCAGTTAAGTCCCTCTTCTGTAACACCTGAATTATGCACTGCGGGTACACCTGAGGAGGGCTGTGCCGCGAGGGACCATTGGGCGACCCCCGAAAACATGGGGTAATAAGGTAGGCTGGCAAAGATTTCAGCTTCGCCAGCCAACCCCAAGGAGGTCACCCAAATGGTTACCAAGCGAAAACAGCATAGCTCCAAAAACCCCGCCAAACAAGGCCGCGGCGCGACGGCTCCGCAGCCCAATAAAATCGGGGCTTCCACGCCCTATCACTTCCGCGGCAAGAATCTGACTCCCTACGGCGGCCTGCTGCCGGTCGCCACCCTGCTCGAAAAACTCGGCTTCCAAGAGCTGCTGGAACAAACCCTCAGCGTCAAACGAATCACCCGTGTGATGAGCCTCTACCAGTTTGTGCTGGCCCTCGTGCTGGGCCTCTATGTCGGCTTTGCGCGGCTCAACCAACTCCGCTTCATCGCGCGCGACCCCATCCTGACCGGCATCTTGCAAGTGACGCGGCTGCCGCCGCAATCCACGCTGTGGCGCTTTCTGGCCTCGCTGCATCTCAACGTGGCGCGGCAGATCCTGTCGATGCAGCGCCAACTGCGCGAACGAGCCTGGGCGGCGGCCAACGTGCGGTTGACCACGGTGACGCTGGACACCGACACCACCGTGCACACCCTCTACGGCCAGCAGATGGGCGGGCGCAAGAGCTACAACCCCAAGAACAAGGGCAAGCGCAGCTACCAGCCGATACTGACCTTCCTGGCCGAGACGCGCGAATACCTGATGGGCGGGTTGCACAATGGCGACCGGCCCACGGGCAAAGAGATCGCGGCGCACCTCGAAAGTGCTTTCCAGGCTTTGCCGGCCAGTGTGAAGCGGATCTTGGCGCGGGCCGATTCCGGCTTTTATTGCTGGGAAGCGGTGGCAGCCTACGAACAAGCGCATTGTCAGTTCGTCATCGTGGCGCGCAAGACTAGGCGACTGGTCGAGCAGTTGCAGCAAGCGGAATGGAAGCCCTCGCCCCACAGCGACGCTGCGGCGGAGTGCGAATTCCTCTACCAGCCGCAAGGCTGGGGCAGGGCCTGCCGCTTTGTCGCGCTGCGTTATGAAAAGGAGCCGGAAACCGACGAGGTCGAGCAATATCAGTTGTTTGCAACCAGCGCTTACACCTACCGCGTGTTCGTCACCAACCTCACCGAGCCGATCGCGGCGGTGGCGTGGTTTTACAACCAGCGGGCTGGGGCGGAGAACCTCATCAAAGAAGCCAACAACGACGCCGGGCTGGCGGCCCATCCTTCGCGCCGCTTTGACATGAACCGCAATCACTTTCAGTTGGTCATGCTGGCCTACAACCTCAACTGCTGGCTGCTGCTGTTCCAGCGCGAAGCCGACGCCACCCCGGAGAAGCTGCGCCACACCACCCTGGCGACGGCGCGGCTGCGCTTTCTGTTCGTGGCGGCCAAGATCTGGCGGCATGCCGGCAGAACGGGCATCAGCTACAGCGATCAGTACCAGGAGCAGGGCCTGTTCGAGCGGCTGATGCGGCGGCTGCGGGCGATGGCGCCGCCGGGATCGAGCTGCGCGCCGGTGGTGGAGGGTGCGCTGCGTTGAGGGGCGCTGCGCATAGAATTTTATGCACGGGCCGCAAGCTACTGGGAACATGCCGTTTGCGAGCCCGCTTTTGCCCGCCCGGAATTGGGAGGCGGCTCAAACCGGGAAGGAAACAGCAGAAAAGACGACTTGCTAAATCACTGAGTTGACACGACTGCCGCTACCGCCACAACTCCATCGGCGATGGCTACGCCGAACCTGTGCATAATTCAGGTGCCAAAGTGCATGCGCGGTTCATTGTACTGCTTGCGGATGATCTTGTGCTCTAAGTGTTGCAGGCTCATCTTGACGCCACCGGCCGTGTGGGTCTTGCGAAAAAAGAAACGGCCGAAAGTGCCGCGGACGTTGCGCGTCGGATACTGGTCCACCACGCCGCGTATGACAAACCCGTTATAGGCGTTCATCCAGTAAGCCAGCTCATGTTCTTTTGTGGGAAACAACTCTGGTCGATTTACTGGGCTCGATTCGCCCAGCATCCGGATATATTCGTCGAGGTCCTTTCTATTGGCTTTAAGGGCGGCGTAGTCGACCTCGCCAATCTCGTTGACGTACGTTTTCAACACCCGATCCCACACAGAATGGTTGAACACGGCAGCCGACAGGGACGTCGATACCAGCAAAGCTAGGCCGAAACTTTGACACAGTCTCACTTGCCTCTATCCTCCACGGTTTAATCGTAGTATTTCAGTTACAGGAACTGTCGGGCTCAGTGCGAACGCGGACATCCAGGTTCGATAGCGTTCGTCAGGAGTACTATGCGGACCGGCCGGTCGACATGATTCCCCGGTTCTCCAGACCATAGTCCCGGCGTCCGCCTCCGAGCCATCCCGGCGCTGCCAGCAAGGCAGTCTCAATTAGACCGCCTCCGAACCCGCGAGTCAAGCTCACACCACAACGCAGTACTTCGCCGCGATATTTCCGCTCCGTCGGTGTTGCCCAGAGGCCCCCTTGTCCTCAGCAAGGGCATCGCGCGCGTGGTGGCGGTCGGCGCACCGCACCATGTCACCCAGCGGGGCGACAACCGCCAAAAAGTCTTCTTCTCAGCCGCCGGCCGGCGGATCTACTTGTCGCTTCTCGGCAGTCACTGTCGGCGCTGGGAACTCACGCTGCTCGGCTATTGCTTGATGCCGCATCACGTCCATCTGGTGGCTGTGCCCGAACAGTGGCAGTCGCTGGCCAAGGCTATTGGCCGCACCAACTACGACTATGCGGTTTACCTGAACGGACGCCGGCGGCGCAGCGGGCATGTTTGGCAAAATCGTTTCTATTCAACAAGTTTGAGCCGAGATCACCTGGTCGCGGCGCTGCGCTATGTCGATCTGAACCCGCTTCGTGCCCGCCTTGTCGTTGAGGCGGTGAGCTACGAATGGTCGAGTGCGGCGTCCCATCTGAGCGGGAAGGACCCGGCGGGCCGGCTCGATCAGGAGGCTTGGCGTGAGGTGTGTCCTCTCAACGAGAGGGGGGAGGTGTTGGCGGCGGCGGCGCCGGACGAGCAACTCGCCGAGCGGTTGCGCCAGGCGACGCGGACGGGTCGCCCGCTAGGCAGTTGGGAGTTCATCTCGGCGCTCGAAGGGCGTCTGCAGAGAGCGCTGGCGCGGCAAAAACCAGGACCAGCGCCGCCAAAACCCCTCGCTGCCGCTGCAAAAACGAGTTAAGGTGACTGTCCCACAGCGGGCCACAGCGGGCCCCACTACGCGGACAGAGGGCGCACCATCGTGAGCGGCCGCCACGCCGGCCGAGGCCACGACAATCCAAACAGGGACGCGCGAATGACTGGAATCGCTCTAACCGCACAAAACCGGCAAGACCTGCTGGCATTCCTTCGCGCCCTGACCGATACGGAAGTCATTCACGATTCCAGATTCCCCAACCCCTGGTAAGGCGGACCTCGGCCTCTATCTTCCAACGCAATGCGGTCTAGCGCTAGTTCCCATACGCAGGAAGAAAGCTGTGGATCGGCTATTCCAGTCCTAGCCCGACTTTCGCAAAATCGGGCCTCCTTGGCTCAGGCGGCAGGCCTCACGCTTGGGCCGGACACATCCCGAGTCCTAGATGAAAGAAGTGTCGGCATCCAGCGCTCCAGCTCGAAGATCTTGACCGCCTGGCGTTGCTCGGCGCTCAAATCCGGCGCCAGCATCACCGTGGCACGGCGACCACGCTGCTTGGTGCTCACCCGCACCAAAGTGGCTTTCACCTCCGCCAGTGTCTTCATCATGCTCAGCGCCGACTGCCGCGTGCCCAGCGCCAAGCAAACCAGGCTGACCAGCGTCAGGCCGATCACGGTGGCGAACGTGTGCAAGCGCAACGAACTGTCGGCCCATTGGTGGGAAGGACCCCAGGGCACGAGTCCTCCCTGCTTGGCCCGGTGGAACAGTTCCTGCACCTTCCACTGGCCCCGGAAAGCGTACACGATTCGGCCGCTGCTCCAGACATGACGGTCGGTGCACAACACGCGCCGGCCCAGACGCCTGCGCTCCAGCCGGCGCCGTCGTGCCGCATCGACATGCCAGTCGAGCGATAGTTGCTTGCCGTTCTGGTTCACCGTGGCCCTCACGAACTCCGCCAGGCGCTCGCGTTGCAGCGTCTTGCGGACCCGCTCCTCGAGTGCCTCGCGCTGGATGCGGCCACTGGCCGCCCGCCGCTCCAGTTGGCGTAGTTCCACCTTGGCCTGGCGTAGCGCCAGCGCGATTCCCCGCTTCTGTCCGCGCAGCAGTTCCTGACTCTCCACCACCACCAGAGTGCGCTCCAGGTCGCCAACCTGGGTCCGCAACCGCGCCGCCCGCACGTCCCCCAGTTTCCCTCCCAGGCGCTTCATCGCTGCTCGCCGGGCGGCCTGCTCCAGGGCCCATTGCGAGGCGCCATGACTCAGCGGCAGCGAGATCAGGCTGTAGTAGCCTTCGGTGTCCAGGTCGAGTTCCAGTTGTGGAGGACTCCACGAGCCGCCGTCGCGCACCAGGGTGCGGCAGGCGGGAGGGCTGCGTTGCTCCCCCTCGTCCAAAGCATCGTGCAGCTTGCCCAGGGCATCCCAGCAGGCAGCCAGCACGGACTGCTCCGATCCGTTGCCGGGGTAGCTGCGGTGCAGCAGCGGCACATGCCCCGTCTCGCTCACCAGCGCCGCCAGTCCCACCACGCGCAGATCTCTGCGCTTGCTCTTGGCGTGGCCGCGCCGCGCCAGTTCTCCTGGCGTGGTGGTCGCGATGTGCCTGTCAAAATTGGTTGTGTCGAAGGCCAGCACGTCCGCCGACAACTCGAAGCCGCGGACGGCCGCGCGGGCGATCTCGATCTGCGCCTTCTCGAGTTGCTCGTCGCTGACCTGCGCGGCCAGCCGCTGAAAGGCTTGCCCGCTGAATGCCGAGCTGCGCAGGCAGGACAGCCGCGGCACACACGATTCCAAGAAAGCCGCCAAATGGCATTTGGCCGCCGGCGCACAGGCTCGCTGTACAGCTACGGCGAGCACCATCTCGCCCATCGTCGGACCGCCGGCCGGCACCGTGACACCACACGCTTGGTCGATGAGCTTGATCAAGTCCAGTTGCTCGGCCACCCAGACCAAAGCGCCCGCGTCACCGACCCGTCGCGTCCCGACGGTGCGCGTCAATCCCAAGTCGGCCAGCGGTGGCGGGTCTGCCGGACCTAACACAGCCTGACGCGCAAACGGCCGCTGCCGAGCGGAATCCCACAGCGATTGGGAAGCGATGCGATACCTCCGGCCTCCCACTTCGCGCTCGAATATATTCATTCTTTCATCTAGCCACATCCGAGCAGAAATGGCAAGCGAAAAGTGCGTCCCCAAAGGCGTAGAAGGCTCGTCGGCTGGCTCTATCGCTTCAAATTTGCGAAAGTCGGGCTAGAGCCCGGTCTTGGCCCGCATTTCTCACCACCTGACGGCCGAAGCACGCGATAGCGCACGGCATGTTCGACTCCTGAGTTTGGGCTCCGTCCCCCAACTCGCCGAACTCCCGTCCGGGTTAGGGGATGACTTATACGCTATAATTTCACATCGCAGCAAATAGGATGGAAACAATGAATCTGAGCCCCAGCGAGGCTATCCGGGCCTTTCACCACCGTGCTCGACAAAGGGCGATCCGGCCTCGAGGCGTCGGCTTTTCCGAGTCAGTAGACTACATCATTCGCCTGCGAGGGACCTACGACCAGATCTATCAGCTCCGTGACAGCGTTGGTAGCATTCCTCCCTCTCCCAAACAGTAACGTTGCGCGCCTCCGTGGGGCGTCGGCTGGTTCGCCTCGTTCAGCGAATGCTCTTTTGGTACACACCTCAGATCAACCGGTTTAATGGCGCTGTGACGGCGTCGGTCGAAGCCTTGTGCATTACTCTAGAGAAACTATTCTCCAATCAGATGCGCCTCTGGGAAGAAGTTCAAACACTGCATAAAGAGATCCAGAAGTTCAACGCCCAAAACGCGCTCATCCAGGGCCGCTTGCAAAGCGAGACGCACGCGTCCAGCCAACCTAGACAGCGGAACTCAGCAGACAACCCTTCTGTTCAGGTGCCACTCCCTCCCGACTTCACGTTTCGGCTGCAAGACCGTTTTCGTGGATCTGAGGAGGAGACCAAGAACAAGCTCCGCAAACACCTTGACACACTACAAGACTTACGCCCTTCAGCCCTCAACCGACCTTGGCTCGACATCGGAACCGGGCGCGGAGAGTGGGTTGAACTGGCGAAAGTCTCGGGCCATTCGATTACCGGAATCGATGTCAACCCTGTTGCGGGAAAGTACTGCTCCAGCCGCGGACTGCCCGTCATTCAATCCGAAGCCCTCGCTTACCTGCGCTCGCAATCTGAAGAGTCGTATTCGGTAGTCACGTTGTTCCATGTCATTGAGCACTGGAGCCTCCCCAATTGCCTCGAAGTGCTCCGCGAAATACGGCGGGTGCTCTCAGACGACGGATTTCTACTTATCGAGACTCCTCACCCCGGACATGTAATGACCGCCACTGAGTCTTTCTGGATCGATCCGACACATCAGCGCCCCATCCCGATCCAGCTGCTCCAGTTTACGGTTGAGTATGCAGGCTTGACCGTTGAATCTTCAGGGGAGATCAACGAGGCTGGTACGCCGGAAGGAAATCCCTATGGCTCGCTGCCCTTCTTGGCTCACCTTAACCGTCGTTTTTACGGCCCACAAGACTACTTCCTCCTTGCCCGCCGGGCAGGAGATCGACGGCAACAATGAGCGCGAACAGAGCTGAGAGAATTGCTGAGAATCAACCCCTTCGCGGCTCCGCGAAACCCGTTCCCGGGGCTCGTAGCAGCTGCCTCTCTGTCGCGGTGTTTACACCGCTGCCGCCTGCAAGCACTGGCACGGCGGATTATGCCGAGGCGCTAATTCGGGAGCTTGAGACAAGGCTTGATCTGACAGTCTTCACGAAAATCCCGCAGCGGTTCGACGCCAAGTCATATGACGCAGTCTTATACCACCTGAATTATGCACAGGTTCGGCGTAGCCATCGCCGATGGAGTTGTGTTTACACCGCTGCCGCCTGCAAGCACTGGCACGGCGGATTATGCCGAGGCGCTAATTCGGGAGCTTGAGACAAGGCTTGATCTGACAGTCTTCACGAAAATCCCGCAGCGGTTCGACGCCAAGTCATATGACGCAGTCTTATACCACCTGAATTATGCACAGGTTCGGCGTAGCCATCGCCGATGGAGTTGTGGCGGTAGCGGCAGTCGTGTCAACTCAGTGATTTAGCAAGTCGTCTTTTCTGCTGTTTCCTTCCCGGTTTGAGCCGCCTCCCAATTCCGGGCGGGCAAAAGCGGGCTCGCAAACGGCATGTTCCCAGTAGCTTGCGGCCCGTGCATAAAATTCTATGCGCAGCGCCCCTCAACGCAGCGCACCCTCCACCACCGGCGCGCAGCTCGATCCCGGCGGCGCCATCACCCGCAGCCGCCGCATCAGCCGCTCGAACAGGCCCTGCTCCTGGTACTGATCGCTGTAGCTGATGCCCGTTCTGCCGGCATGCCGCCAGATCTTGGCCGCCACGAACAGAAAGCGCAGCCGCGCCGTCGCCAGGGTGGTGTGGCGCAGCTTCTCCGGGGTGGCGTCGGCTTCGCGCTGGAACAGCAGCAGCCAGCAGTTGAGGTTGTAGGCCAGCATGACCAACTGAAAGTGATTGCGGTTCATGTCAAAGCGGCGCGAAGGATGGGCCGCCAGCCCGGCGTCGTTGTTGGCTTCTTTGATGAGGTTCTCCGCCCCAGCCCGCTGGTTGTAAAACCACGCCACCGCCGCGATCGGCTCGGTGAGGTTGGTGACGAACACGCGGTAGGTGTAAGCGCTGGTTGCAAACAACTGATATTGCTCGACTTCGTCGGTTTCCGGCTCCTTTTCATAACGTAGCGCGACAAAGCGGCAGGCCCTGCCCCAGCCTTGCGGCTGGTAGAGGAATTCGCACTCCGCCGCAGCGTCGCTGTGGGGCGAGGGCTTCCATTCCGCTTGCTGCAACTGCTCGACCAGTCGCCTGGTCTTGCGCGCCACGATGACGAACTGACAATGCGCTTGTTCGTAGGCTGCCACCGCTTCCCAGCAATAAAAGCCGGAATCGGCCCGCGCCAAGATCCGCTTCACACTGGCCGGCAAAGCCTGGAAAGCACTTTCGAGGTGCGCCGCGATCTCTTTGCCCGTGGGCCGGTCGCCATTGTGCAACCCGCCCATCAGGTATTCGCGCGTCTCGGCCAGGAAGGTCAGTATCGGCTGGTAGCTGCGCTTGCCCTTGTTCTTGGGGTTGTAGCTCTTGCGCCCGCCCATCTGCTGGCCGTAGAGGGTGTGCACGGTGGTGTCGGTGTCCAGCGTCACCGTGGTCAACCGCACGTTGGCCGCCGCCCAGGCTCGTTCGCGCAGTTGGCGCTGCATCGACAGGATCTGCCGCGCCACGTTGAGATGCAGCGAGGCCAGAAAGCGCCACAGCGTGGATTGCGGCGGCAGCCGCGTCACTTGCAAGATGCCGGTCAGGATGGGGTCGCGCGCGATGAAGCGGAGTTGGTTGAGCCGCGCAAAGCCGACATAGAGGCCCAGCACGAGGGCCAGCACAAACTGGTAGAGGCTCATCACACGGGTGATTCGTTTGACGCTGAGGGTTTGTTCCAGCAGCTCTTGGAAGCCGAGTTTTTCGAGCAGGGTGGCGACCGGCAGCAGGCCGCCGTAGGGAGTCAGATTCTTGCCGCGGAAGTGATAGGGCGTGGAAGCCCCGATTTTATTGGGCTGCGGAGCCGTCGCGCCGCGGCCTTGTTTGGCGGGGTTTTTGGAGCTATGCTGTTTTCGCTTGGTAACCATTTGGGTGACCTCCTTGGGGTTGGCTGGCGAAGCTGAAATCTTTGCCAGCCTACCTTATTACCCCATGTTTTCGGGGGTCGCCCAATGGTCCCTCGCGGCACAGCCCTCCTCAGGTGTACCCGCAGTGCATAATTCAGGTACCAGATAGCAAACAATCCACATCATGAGGCGATCTACGAACTCGCTCTGAAAGCTCCGGGCGTTGTGGTACTTCATGAGGTCAATCTCCACCATATGATATTCAACAGGCCGTGGTGAGGATCCTCCATCAGATTTAGGAGGGGGACTTTGGGGGTTTTTCGTATGGTTTTCGACCGGGACGCAGTCCCCATCAGGCGCTGGATGCGCTGACGGTGGGGATCCAAACGAAGCGTGGGAGCTGGGTGCTTGACTGCGATGTCCAGGGATTCTTCGACAACTTGTCGCACGAATGGCTGGCCAAGTTCCGCAAGCACCGCGGGGCCGATCCGAGGATGCTCCGTCTCATCCAGAAATGGCTGCGGGCGGGAGTGTCGGAAGACGGTCAATGGTCGGAGACGAAAGTCGGGACTCCGCAGGGTTCGGTGTTTTCACCACTGCTCGCTAACGTGTACCTGCACTACGTGTGCGATCTATGGGTGGAGGCCTGGCGCAAGAAAGTGGCCCAGGGCGACGTGATCGTCGTCCGGTACGGGTTCTCTGGAATCCCTAGTTCCCGCGCTTCGCGGCGGAGGTCATCAGGACAGCCGCCGCTTGATCGACGAAAGCATTGGAATTCATCAGCTTCGGGTAGGGAAATCCGATCATGCGGTTGCGGTCATTCACCGAAGTGATCGTGCCGGCGGAGAAGCCGTTACGGCGGGTCGCCAGCGGGTTGTCCCTGGCCGCGGCGGCAAAGCGCGCGAACAACTTGCCCATGGCCTTGTTGTGATCTTCGATGGAACGTCCGCGGCGGGGCCGAAGCGCGTTTTCCAAAAGCGGATACATGATAGGCAGGTTCGAAATCTCGTTCCGGCAAGACAAGCTTCTGAGGCAGGCTCGCGGCCAGCATTAGCCCGGATTTCTCATCGTAGGGTTGGCAGATGGCCGCCTTTTGTGGCATAAACATAATGAACACAAGATGTTTCAGCCAGCAAGAAAGCGAGCTTCGCCATGACAGAGTGTACCCAACCCAGCTTCACCTTCGCCAATCAGGGCCGACGCCAGGTGGTGGCCCGTTTCGACGGCGGCACGATCACCTCCGACGGCGGCGGCGTGCTGTTGCGCCAGACCGAACAGCGCAGCGGCATCCTGCGGCAGTTCGCCGCCTGCTTCCGCGATCATCGCCAACCCGGGCAAATCGAACACAGCGTGCGAGAGCTGGTCTCGCAGCGCGTCTACGGGCTGGCGCTGGGTTACGAGGATCTCAACGATCACGATCAGCTGCGCTCCGACCCGCTGCTGGCCCTGCTCAGCGGCAAGCAAGACCTCCAAGGCAAGCAGCGCCGCCGAGCCCAAGACCGCGGCAACCCCGGCGCTGGCAAGAGCACCCTCAACCGCCTCGAGAGGACCCCGGCCGACGCCGACGAGCAAAGCCGTTACAAGAAGATCGTTCTCGACACCGCCGCGGCCGACCGTCTGCTGACCGATCTCTACATTCAATCGCAGCCGCGCCAGCCCGAGCGCATCGTGCTCGATCTCGACGCCACCGACGACCCGCTGCACGGTCATCAGGAAGGGCGCTTTTTTCACGGCTACTACGGACACTATTGCTACCTGCCGCTCTACATTTTCGCCGGGGACCAGCTGCTGTGCGCGCGCCTGCGGCCGTCCAACATCGACGCCTCGGCGGGGTCGCTGGAAGAAGTCCAGCGCATCGTCGAACAACTGCGGCGGGCGTGGCCCGAAGTCGAGATCCTGCTGCGGGCCGACAGCGGTTTTTGCCGCGACGAGATCATGAGCTGGTGCGAGAACAACGGCGTGGATTATGTGTTCGGGCTGGCCCGCAACGAGCGTTTGCAGCGCCGCATCAAGAGACGGATGAAACTGGCGCGGCGGCGTTTCGCCAAGACCGGCAAGGCGTCGCGGGTGTTCGCGGATTTCCGTTACCGCACGCGGACGAGCTGGCCGCGGGGGCGGCGCGTGGTGGCCAAGGCGGAGTATCTGGCGAAGGGCGAAAACCCGCGCTTCGTGGTGACCTCGCTGAGGGCCGAACAAGCGGCGGCGCAACAGCTCTACGAGACGATCTACTGCGCCCGGGGAGAGATGGAGAACCGCATCAAGGAGCAGCAGATGGGGTTGTTCGCGGACCGCACATCGACGGCCCAATTCCGGTCGAATCAGATCCGATTATATTTTTCATCGATTGGATACTGTGTTCTCGAAGCGCTGCGGCGGCTGGGGTTGGCGGGGACGAAGATGGCGCGGGCGCAAGCCGGGACGATCCGTCTGCGCTTGTTGAAGATCGGGGCGCGGATGCGGATCACGGCGCGCAAAGTGTGGATTTCGCTGGCGACGGGATACGCCTGGGCGGGAGTGTTCGAACAAGTGTATGACAATCTGGAACGGGCAGAGCCACTGCGCTGCTGAAAACGGCGCGGCGAGTTCAAGTAATACTTGAAGCGGACAGGGCTCGACAGGGGCGGCAATCGAGGTTTGGGCAAAAACGGACCAAAAATATCTCGGCCGCCGCCGCTGACGGCATACAGGACCGTTTCCGCCTCACCGCCGCCCCACTGAGAGGCGTTGCCGCCCCAAGACCATGAAAATCTCCTCCCGCGCCCCCGCCAACCCCGTTTCCCGGAATCGGGTAGAGTCGAGGACGGGCGCGGGTGCTCTGGACGCCTGGGGCGTCGTGGTCCCGTTTCCCGTCCCCGCTCATCGAACCGGACGTGCGGATTTCCCGCATCCGGCTCTCCGGCCGGCTTCATCCCTCAAGCTGTCGCGGGCGGCGGCCCCAGGTGTATCCGGCGCAGGCGTACCACGCCTAATTGGCCAAACACCACCTGGTCGCTAAACTGCCGGGCGCCACGCGACGACACCTTCCTCCGCCTCCGCAAAAATCCTCGCACTCGCTCATGCACGTGGTTGTCCACCGCCCGATACGCCATCAGCCGGGTCCCATAAGAGAAGTAATTCGCCCAGCCCACCAACACTCGGTTGAGCCGGTCTCGGACCTCCTCCCAGCGCCCCACTTCAGCCGGACGCAACACCTCATGCACCTTCCGTCTCAGCCGTGCCACGCTCTTCCTCGACGGAGAAGCCCCCAAATACCAATGGCCATCCTTCTTGAAACGGTGCGGCCCGAACGTGTAACCCAGAAAGTCAAACCGCTCTTGCTTGGCCTGCACCAACTTGGTCTTCGTGCGGTTCAGCGTCAGCCCGATCCGCTCCATCACCGCCGCGGTGAACTTCAGCGCCTCCGCCGCGCTGCCGCGGCTGAGAATCACGAAGTCATCGGCGTAGTTAACGATGACAGCTCGGAACTCACTTCCCTTCCCCGTCCGCCGCCAGCACTTCAGAAAACGGTTCATGTACAGATTGGACAGCAGAGGGCTGATCACGCCGCCTTGTGGGGTGCCGTGCCGGCTCTTCTTGCCGCCCGTCATCCGCCGCTTCCCGTTTTCATCCCGCTCTTCGACCGCCGTCTTCAGCCACCTCTTGATGACATGTAAGACTTGCCGGTCCGAAATGCGCCGCGCCACGCACTGCAACAGCTCGGCGTGCGGAATCGTGTCGAAGTACTTCGATAAAGCGGCATCGACCACATCGGTGTAGCCTTTGCATAGCAGTTCGTGCACTCTCCGGATGGCGTCGTGCGCACTCCGTTTTGGCCGGTAGCCATAGGCCTCCGGGTCCAAGTCCGCCTCGAAGATCGGTTCGATCACCAGCTTGGCGGCGCTCTGCGCCACACGGTCCCGAATGGTCGGAATCCCCAGTGGACGCTCGCCGCCGCCGGGCTTGAAAATCATCACCCGCCGCACCGGCTGAGGCCGGTAGCTCTTCGAGCGCAAGTCCTCTTGCAGGCTTCGCAACCACTCCTGACGGCCTTGGGATTCGATCTGCTGAAACGTTACGCCGTCCACTCCGGCCACGCCTCCGTTGGCCTTCGCCAGCCGGTAGGCATGCTCGAGAATGTCGCTGCGCCAGACCTTGTCATCGACTGAAAAGGGGGAGCTGATAGAAGCGGAAGTTCGGCTCCTGCTTCGCTTTGAGATAAAGCTTCTTCTGCAAGTTTCGGATCTTTTCCGGCGTTTTCAGACTCCTGTCAATCGCCTGACCCTCCTCTGCCTCCGAAGCGCGCCGCAAGGCAGGGCCCTTGGCTCCACCGGAGTTACCCGGCTTCCGCGCTACTATGGCCCTGTCCGACTCCCCGCCGAGCCCGCCCTCCTTGCGAGGACGGCGGAGTTGCGAACTCCACCCGCCGGGACCTCCCTTGCTGCACTGCGGTCTCCCTTGGCTGACCTGCCGTGCCCACTACCCCGGCGGACCGAACCGCTGCAAGTGTCGGTTGCTTCCCGGCTCGTGCGGCCTCCCCGTATCTCAGGCGGGTCGGCGTCCACGATTTCACTTTCGAGGCCTGCTCAGGCTTACTGCGCGTTACGGCCTGCCAGCTTGCTCGCCCGGCTTTCTCCGGACTTCGTCACGAGGCTTCCGCGAGGCCGATTACCCGACCAAGCCGCTCGTCAGCTTCCACGCTTACCGACAACTACATAGGTGGGCTCCTTCCTCCCACAGGGTGTCCGCGCCGAAAAGGCGCACTGAGAAATGCGGGCTAGCCTGGGTAGAGACGGTTTACTCCAGCGCGGGCAGACTGTCAGGGAACGTATCGGTAGCAGCCAGCGTTCCGTTGGGTCCGCACCTCCTGAGAGTTTGGACGCTGGATGGATACTCGACCGCGGCCATGTTCAATGTCAGGCAATTCAAGGACGTGCCCGAGGCGGAGCCGAATGACTCCGTGAAGGAAGCCCACCTGGTTGCGGACCGGCCGAGGTCAAAGGATTGCTGGATCCGTCCCAGGACATAGACGTCTTCGCCATAAAAGTCAATGCGGGTGAACGCTGGAGCTTCGACCTTCACTCGATTGAATACGGCTCATCGCTTGAGTGCAAAATGAGTATGCTCGACCCCAAGGGACGCCGCATCGCCTACAACGACGACCGCAATGACTACGATGAGACGCCGTTCATCGCGCACGTCTTTGATGAGTCACGAACCTCCGGCACCCTTATCTATCGCGTTTCTCAACAGCCGAGCATGATTCTGGGCGCTCGACGCCCGAGTCCTGGCTGAATCAAACCCTCCTTCTTGTTTTGACCTCTTCCAGGCGATCCACGGGCCGACAACATCACCTGCAGCATCTTAAGCTCCAATCATGATTCGAAAGTCAATTCATCGTCATCAACTCGTGGAGACAGGCCGGTTCGCCGCTGGTCGTAGAAGACCACGAAATACTCGTCGCTCAGCGCTTTGAGCGGCAACATGCTGCGGTAGTCCCAACCGGGTCCACCGTGCACGACAATAATAGTGGGTTCTCTGGGTTGCCGAAAGTCTCGCCGTGCAACACGACGCCATCGAGCACGAAATGCGGCAGACTGGGATTGTGCTCCGCCGTCTTCACAACAGTGTAACTAACTCCGCATGAAGACACCACAAGGCTCAGCACAACCACCACAACCACCAACAGGACAATAACAACCACCTTCATAATCGTGTAACGGCGGCCGCTGGAAGAGAACATAAATCAACCACTTGAGGCATCAGTAGCGATGCAGCCAGCGCGCCTTCTCGATGACTTTCTCGGCGTTTGGAAGGAAGGCCTTCTCGAGCGGCGGGCTGTAGGGCACCGGCGTGTCCAGGGCGGCGATCCTCACGAGCGGTCCGTCGAGGTATTCAAAGGCATGCTCGCTGATGATGGCCGAGAGTTCGCCTCCGAGACCGCCGGTTAAGGTGTCTTCGTGGAGCAAGATCACCTTACTGGTCTTCTTCGCGGTTTCGATCACGGCATCGCGGTCCAACGGCACTAGAGTCCGCAAGTCGACAACCTCTAGGTCGATGTTTTCAGCGGCCAGCTTCTCCGCTGCTTGGAGTGCGACGTGCACCATTTCGCCGTAAGTGATGACGCTCAGATCATTGCCCGGGCGCTGCACCGCCGCCTTCCCAAGGGGAACCGTATAGTCGTCCGAAGGCACCTCGCCTTTGATTTGGCGGTAGAGATGCTTGTGCTCCAGAAAGATCACCGGGTCGTTATCGCGGATCGACGCCTTGATCAAGCCCTTCGCATCGTAAGCCGTCGAGGGCTGGACGACCTTCAGCCCAGGCGTATGGACGTAGGGCATTTCGGGATTTTGTGAATGGAACGGGCCGCCGCTGAACCCGCCACCGGCCGGCGCGCGAATCACGATCGGCACCGAAGCGCCCCAGCGATAGCGGCATTTCGCGGCAAAGTTCGTGATCTGATCGAAAGCGCAGGCCATAAAATCGGAAAACTGCATTTCAACGACCGGCCTTAGCCCGTTGATCGCCGCACCCGTGCTGGCGCCGATGATCGCCGATTCCGACAGCGGCGTATCGATCACTCGCCGTTCGCCGAAATGGTCCGAGAATCCCTTGGTCACCTTGAACGCTCCGCCGTACACTCCGACGTCCTCACCCATCACCATGACGGACTCGTCCCGCTCCATCTCTTCCCAGAGACCCTGGCGAATCGCTTCGAGGTAAGTCATCTCGGGCATGGCGCTCCTCCGTTGTTGCTTGTGAACTCTCGCATGGGGGGAACTTGGACGCAGACCAGCAAGCTAGATCTCGTCGTAAACATCGTCCTCGACCGTGGCCGGGTCGGGATAGGGTTGATCCAGGGCCCACTCGGTGGCATCATCGATTTCACCGAGAATGCCCTGCCGCATCTGCTTGAAGTCCGACTCGGTGGCCCAGCTCTTTTCCACCATATATTTCTGCAGTTTCAGGATGGGGTCTTTCTTGGACCACTCCTCCTTGATTTCCCGGGGAACATAGCTGGCGTCGTCATGGGCGGAATGCCCGCTCATGCGAAATGTCTTGCACTCGATCAGGCAGGGACCCAGGCCGGCGCGGGCATGGGCCGTCGCCCGCCCGCTGGCCTCGTAAATGGCGATGACGTCATTGCCGTCAACGATCTCCGCCGGCATGTCATATCCAGGGGCGCGGTCGGCAACGTTAGCAACCGCCATTTGCTTGTCGAGCGGCGTCGAGTAGGCGTAGAGATTGTTGTTGCACAGATAGACAATCGGCAGCTTCTGTACAGTGGCGAAGTTAATGCCTTCATGCCAGTCGCCGCGGCTGGTGGCGCCGTCGCCCCAATAGTTGAAGACGACGTTCGGCTCCCCGCGATATTTCATTGCAAGGGCAATACCGGTCGCCACGGGTATGCTGGCGCCGATGCTGCTGATGATCGGCAAGATGCGCCGCTCCAAGCAGCCCATGTGCATGTTGCCGTCGCGCCCCCGGGTGGGTCCGGTGACCCGCCCCAGATACTGCGAGAGGACTTCCCGGGGCGTAATGCCGCGCATCAGCAGCGCCGCCATGTCGCGGTGTGAGGGGCAAAGATAATCATCCGGCCGGCAATGAGCCGCGCTGCCGGCTGGGATCGCTTCCTGACCGCGGCCGGTGTAGCAACCGCCTACAACTTTGCCTTGACGATAGAGCTTCAGCTCGATGCGCTCTTCCAATTCCCGCATCATTACCATATAGTGAAGGAGCTTGTTGCAAAGCTCGGCGGTAATGTCCGTGAGGGTTGGCGCGAGGGCTGGGGCACTCATGGCATCCATGGACAATACCGAATATTTGACGAATTTGCAACCACCACCGCCATGTTGTGCCCTCGCCTAATCCTTCAGTCGTATGTCTCGTAACCGGACAACTGCTTCAGTTCCATCTAGCACGCACTCTCGTGTCTCGGGTATAATCGGGAACATCTGCTCTAGATATGTTTTGTGAATCGGTTGTCCGCGAAAGGCAGCGCGCGCTCGCAAACCCGCTGCTCCACAAGCGTTGGACTGCCCCACCGAAGCCCACACGATGAGTTGTGAGTCCACCGGAGCCGGACCCCAGGCTGGCGCCTCTCCTCGGCCCAAGCCGGAGGACGCCTGTCTGTTCTGCCCTTGCTGTTCCAGCCGCCTGACCGAACTCAAATGCAAGCTTGTCTGCGAAAAGTGCGGCTATTTCATGAGCTGTGCGGACTATCACTAGACCATCGCACCCCAACAGAGCCGCGCACGCTCTTAGCCTGCCGCGTGGAGACTTCCAAGGAACCTCCTGTGTTAGCCCGCCTGGATTGCAACCAGTTAGTATCCGAGCTTACCGGCACAGGATACTCCCGAGCTCGAACCCGGTTCCATCACCGCCTTGGCTCGCCACCGCGAGCCCGTCGCTCGTGTCGACACTTGGCCAAAGCAGCCCAGTTCCCTGCCAGGTGAACTAAACTGACCCATCGTGCTTCTCGAATCACCCGCCCGCCAGAGCGTCCAAGTTGATACGACGGTCGAATCTCCTGGACTCCTCATCACCCGGGTGAGGGTCCCAGGCCGTCCAGCCTCCCAAGTTCACTGGGCGTTGCTGGCGGACGCCCACGTGTCGCCGGATCGGCTGAAGACGCACCTCGGGTTCTCTCCCGATCAGAACTTTCGCAAAACCGTCGAGCAGGTTGCCACAGCCTCGCCTGATGCCGCTTTCCTCGCCGGCGACATCTCGTGGCTGGAAGGACTGCCGGAAGATTACTCTCATTTCAAGACATCTGTGAACCCGCTGGCCCGGCGAGTGCCGACCTGCTTGACTGTCGGAAATCACGACAGCCGCGAAAACTTCTTGCTGGCCTTCCAGAGCGGGTTCACAACCGAGCCGCATGCCGACAAGACAATCACGATCCTCGAGCAGCCGCCTATCCGGATGGTCATTCTTGACTCCTTGTATCGCACCGACGTCGTTCCCGGACTTCTCGGCAAGGCGCAGCGGCAATGGCTTGCCCGCTTTCTGGAACGTTCCCCCGCACGGCCAACTTTCCTTTGCGTTCATCACCCCTTAAACGACGAAGACGGAAGCCTCCTCGATGGCGGCCGTCTGCTGACCCTGCTCCGCCCGTTCCCCCAGGTCAAAGCCATATTTCACGGCCATGACCACGTCTATCGCCTGGAGAAATTCGGCGGCCTGCACATCGTCGGCCTCCCCGCCCTTGCGTTTCCTTTCGAAGAGTCAGGAGCCACCGGTTGGATCGAGGCCAGGCTGACGGTCCGGGGTGGAGACTTCACGCACCATACAATCGCGGGACGAGCAAACGAGCACCTTCGAACGGTGCGGTTAGAGTGGCGAGACTAGGATGTTCGAAAACCGTTTCGGCTAAACCGGAAGCAGAGTTTACATGTTCAATCCGAGCAGCGCGGAAACGCGAGGCGGGGGAGCAGCGTCGAAACTAGTAGAATGTTCGCTTCGGTTGGATTTCACAATTACGGCCTAGCGAGCACGCTCCAGAGAAGAGGCGACCTAAATGGATTCCCAGTTTATCCGCATCCGCAATCGCGTCATCAACGTGGCTGCTATTTCCTATGTTCGTCTCTATGACGACCTCGGGCGCATTGATATTCGGCTTCTCGGACCGCACCACGACGTGGGGCTGACGATCAGCGTCGAGGGAGAGGAAGCCGAGCCCGTGCGGGAGTTCTTTCTCAACTCGGGCCTCGTCAAGGATCTGCGTCCCGCCGGCGCCGGCCCCGCCACGTAATTGTCCGGCCTTTGGCCCCCGGTCATGCAGGTATTTCCAGTGCCCCCGGTATCGAGTATTATGGTGGGGCTATGTCGGAGAACACCACCCTTTTACGTTCCGCTCTGAGCGCCGGTGAAGGCATTGTGCGTCTGGCCCCCTGCTGGGTGCCCCGCTCGTTCTTGATGCCCGGCGGCCGTCTGAAACTGCACCCCGGCGACATCTACGCCCTCGGCGCCCACCGGGGCGGCATCGACGAACGCTGGTTCTCCTCCACCACGAACGCCGATAACGGCCCCGGAACGCCCGAGGACGAAGGACTCAGCTACATCGTCGCCGGAAACGGTGACGGCGCCGAGCCGAAGAAAATCCTGCTGAAGGAAGCCGTCGATACGCTCGGGGACGAATTTCTCGGGTCCGACGTCATGGCGGCCCGCGGCGGCTGGAACGTGCTGTGCAAGTTCTTCGACAACCTCGGCCCCATCCCGCACCACATGCACCAAATGGATGAGCATGCCGAAAAGGTTGGCGCCAAAGGAAAGCCCGAAGCCTACTACTTCCCGCCGCAGTATAACTTCAAAGGGAACAACTTTCCCTACACGTTCATGGGCCTAGAGCCGGGCACGGCCAAGGACGATGTCCGCAAGTGTCTGGAGCGCTGGAACGAAGGCGACAACGGCATTCTGTATCACTCCAAGGCCTACAAGCTGAAGCCGGGTTCCGGCTGGCACATTCCGGCCGGGGTGCTGCATGCACCTGGATCGCTGGTGACTTACGAGCCCCAGGTCAACTCCGACGTTTTTGGAATGTTCCAATCGATGGTGGAAGACCGGGCGGTACCTTGGGATCTGCTGGTGAAGGACGTCCCGCCCGAGCATCATCAAGATCTCGACTACATCATCAGCATGCTGGATTGGGACAAGAACGTTGATCCCGAGTTCATGAATAGCAATTTCTTCGAGCCCACGCCCGTCGGCGACCCGGACGCGATGCACGGCCAGGGGTATCACGAGAACTGGGTCGCCTACAGCACGGACTTCTACTGCGCCAAGGAACTCACGGTTTATCCGAAACGCTCGGTCACGGTTCGGGACGCCGCTGCCTACGGCCTGATTGTCACCCAAGGCTGGGGACAGATCGGCGCTATGGAAGTGGAAACCCCTTCCTTGATCCGCTACGGCGAACTCACCAAGGACGAGCTTTTCTTGACCGCCGCCGCCGCCCAGGCCGGCGTCGTTGTCAGCAACAAGAGCGACAAGGAAAAGCTCGTCATGCTCAAGCATTTCGGTCCCGGCAATCCCGACGCCAAACACCTTATCCGAAACAGCGCCAACTAGCAAACATCGCGAGAGCAACCAACCCGTCTTGGTGGACTTCTGGGCAGCCTGGTGCGGTCCCTGTCGCGTCCTTGGCCCTGTCGTCGAAGAACTCGCGGGCGAACTCGCCGGGCAGGCAAAGGTCGGCAAGCTGAACGTAGATGAAAACCCCGGCATTGCTGCCCAATACGGTATCCGCTACGGATCCCGATCCCGACGGTATTGATCTTTGACAAGGGAAAGGCCGCCGACAGTGCGATCGGGGTTGTTCCAAAAGAAACCCTCCGAAACAAGATCAATGGCCTCGTCTCGGCCGCGTAAGAAGACGGATATGGCAGCGAATGGGGTATTTAGTTGACTCCAGTAGCCACTACATCTTGGGGGTGGGGGTGCCGGCCCTGGTGGCCTCGACCATTGTCTTATAGGGAGCAGGGTCGGCGGCGACCGCCTGCTGGAGGAGGCGATAGAAAAGTTTGCCGCGCGACCGTGAGGTCCGCCGGTTGAAGCGGAACGTGAACTCGTCCAGGTAGTAGTCCAAATACTCGTGACTGACAGCCCCCTGGTGGGTCCCCAACAGCCAGCGCTTTAGCAGAGAGGCGACACGATGGACTCTCGGCAGCAGCTTACTCGCCGATTGCCGCTTCCCGCGCAGCACGGTGACTTCATGGCGGTATCCTTTGTTCTCCAATCCCGCATAGCCTTCCCAGCCGTCGGTGTGCACGAGGCTGCCAGGTTGGATAGCTTCTTCGACAAAGGCTTCCAAGCTCGCCGCTGAGGCATCCGCGATCCGACGGAGCCGGATGCGACCCATACCGCGCCCATCCTCCTCGGCAGCAACCGCAACTAACGCTTTGCCAACCATTTCGCGACCTCGGACGCCCTCTTCGACTCCGCCCACATACGTTTCGTCCACCTCCACCCGGCCGACCAGCCGATTGCGACCGGGGCGCACCATGGCGCGGCGGAACTTGTGCAGCCAGGTCCAGGCGGTTACATAGCTACCCAAACCCAAGACCCGCTGCAACTCCAGCGCGCTGGCCCCGCCTTTTTGCGTTGTCACCCACCAAGCCGCCCGGAACCACAACGTCAAGGGCTTGCGGGTGTCCTGGAAAATCGTGCCCGCCGTCACCGAGGCCTGGTAACCGCAGTCGGCGCAGAGCAGCAGATTGCGTTTGCTGGCCCATGAGGACTGGATCCCACAGCGCGGGCACACGAACCCCTCCGGCCAGCGCAGCTTCAGCAGGTACTCCCGGCACGCCTCCTCGGTCGAGAATCGAGCTTCCAACTCGACGAGGTTTCGGGGGTAGTCCTCCTTCATGCCCCCAACCACAACATATTGTGGCTACTGGAGTCAACTAAATACCCCATTGGCAGCGAAAGCTATTCGACAGTCGGCGGTCCGAACTGTTATTGGATGCAAGCCGTCCAAGACAATCGGAGACCGCCTGGAACGATTAAACCTCCAGTTAGTCATCTTCGAACCGCCCCAACCTTGTGACGAGCGCGAGTGGCGGGTGAAGATTGCAACTGCTCCGCCCGCCTGACTCCAGTAGCCACTACATCTTGGGGGTGGGGGTGCCGGCCCTGGTGGCCTCGACCATTGTCTTATAGGGAGCAGGGTCGGCGGCGACCGCCTGCTGGAGGAGGCGATAGAAAAGTTTGCCGCGCGACCGTGAGGTCCGCCGGTTGAAGCGGAACGTGAACTCGTCCAGGTAGTAGTCCAAATACTCGTGACTGACAGCCCCCTGGTGGGTCCCCAACAGCCAGCGCTTTAGCAGAGAGGCGACACGATGGACTCTCGGCAGCAGCTTACTCCCATTGCCGCTTCCCGCGCAGCACGGTGACTTCATGGCGGTATCCTTTGTTCTCCAATCCCGCAAGCCGTCGGTGTGCACGAGGCTGCCAGGTTGGATAGCTTCTTCGACAAAGGCTTCCAAGCTCGCCGCTGAGGCATCCGCGATCCGACGGAGCCGGATGCGACCCATACCGCGCCCATCCTCCTCGGCAGCAACCGCAACTAACGCTTTGCCAACCATTTCGCGACCTCGGACGCCCTCTTCGACTCCGCCCACATACGTTTCGTCCACCTCCACCCGGCCGACCAGCCGATTGCGACCGGGGCGCACCATGGCGCGGCGGAACTTGTGCAGCCAGGTCCAGGCGGTTACATAGCTACCCAAACCCAAGACCCGCTGCAACTCCAGCGCGCTGGCCCCGCCTTTTTGCGTTGTCACCCACCAAGCCGCCCGGAACCACAACGTCAAGGGCTTGCGGGTGTCCTGGAAAATCGTGCCCGCCGTCACCGAGGCCTGGTAACCGCAGTCGGCGCAGAGCAGCAGATTGCGTTTGCTGGCCCATGAGGACTGGATCCCACAGCGCGGGCACACGAACCCCTCCGGCCAGCGCAGCTTCAGCAGGTACTCCCGGCACGCCTCCTCGGTCGAGAATCGAGCTTCCAACTCGACGAGGTTTCGGGGGTAGTCCTCCTTCATGCCCCCAACCACAACATATTGTGGCTACTGGAGTCAACTAAATACCCCATTAAAGCGTATTGTTTCGGGAGTCCGTTGGGAAGCGGTTTGCAGCGCCTCGTCTAGGCGTAAGCAGCTCCGAAACCGATGCCCCGAGCCGATATCCACGTGGCGTTTGTCCGATGCCACAACGTAGTAATTTATCAGTGGGTTAGTGATTGTGTTTACAGAGCGGCAACGATAAGTTTCTTTCGCCGCTGAATTAGGATAAGGCCCTAATTGTGGCCCCCGCGGCTTGAGCCGAAACTCCAACATAGGGCTTGTCCGCGAAGAATCCCGCGCCGCCAGCGGTTAGGCTTCCCGACAAACGATCGCTAACAGGGTTACCGGCTTGGCTAACAACAAAACTTCCAAAAACGGTACTAACGACAAGCAAGAAAGTTCCCGGTTTGGTTTTGCCATGGAAGAGCCAGCGGAGCAACAATTTACTAACAAAACAGACAATTCCGAGGTCCCCGAGCAGTACCGGGCTCTCCAGGACAGTCAAATGGCAAACGATGATTCCTTGACCAAGCTCCGTGCGGATTTGGAGCAACAAAGCGTACTCAGCACCGAATTTCAATCCATGGTGGAAGAGAAACTGGACGAATTGTCTAGCCCACCGGAGGAGCCCAGCGGCGATCTGAGCGAGAGACTAGCCGAACTCGAAGAACGTTTGCCGACATTTGGCGCGGATGCTCGAGTCGACGCCATCATGCTGCGTGTCGCGGAACTCGAAAGAAAGTTCGGCCAAGGTACGCCGGACCCGCTCGTGAACGAAATCATTCACCGCTTGGGGGCGCTCGAAGGCAGCCGGTCACCCGCCGCTGGAGACGATTCGCGGCTGGATGAAGTGGAGGTTGGAGCAGTTGCTGGAACAGTGGCTACAGCTATTGGAGCTGGAGCAGTTGCTGGGGAGTTCCGAGCGATCCCCGAACCGATGACGTGGTGCTGCGAATCGCTTCTCTCGAGAGCGCGCTGAAGAAACCGGCGGAAGACGCTCGAGTGCCGGATTTGACGGGACGCCTCGAAGCGATCGAAAAGACAGCGGAAGAAATCAAGGCCGACCCGCGGGCGGAAGAGCTCACCTCGCGTCTTTCCGAGCTAGAAGCCGAAGCGGCCCGCAAAGAGGACCCGCGGTTTGCGGAGCTTTCCTCCAAACTCGATGAGTTGCAAACGCTTGCCGATGAACCGGCCTTTGATCTTCGCCTTGACTCGGTTTTGACGCGGCTTGAAGGAGCGGAGGAGCAGCTTAGCAAACCTCCCGCTGATCCGCGGGCAGGCGAGATCACCGCAAGGCTCGAAGAGCTGGACCGTAAAGCGAGTGAGGCCGAATCGGATACACGAGTGGATGACATCGTGACCCGATTGGACACGTTGGAAGAAAAAACGTCCCAGCCTGCCGAAGACTCCCGTGTCGGCGGACTGAGCGAACGATTAGGAACAGTCGAGACTCGCCTGCAAGAACCCGCGGCGGACGCCAGAGTGGACGGAGTTTTAGAAAGAATTGCCCAGGTCGAAGAAGCGGCTCAGATCCCGGCCTCCGACCGGCGCGTGGACTTGTTGAGTTCCCGGCTGGGGTCGGTTGAGGAACAGATCGCCGAGTCGGCGCCCGGCCCGCGGGTCGACGACGTGCTCGAACGCCTCTCCACAGCCGAGGAGAAGGCAGAGAGCCTAACCTCCAGCGTGGACGAGGCCGCGACCCGCTTGTCCGGTTTGGAAGAGGCCGGCGGGAACACGGCTGATGCCGAACAAGTCGATGAGCTAAGCGAGCGCGTGAGGGCACTCGAAAGCGCGGAGTCTCAACCAGCTTCAGATCCTCGAGTCGAAGAGATTCTCCAGCGTATCGAGAAGGTGGAAGGGAATCTCCCTGCCGAAGACCTGGCGCAACGACTTTCCGCGGTCGAGGATGCCGTTGCCGAAAACGCCGAGACGCCTTCCGGGGCCGCCAACGAAGAGGTGCTTACGCGGCTGGCTGCGTTGGAGGAGAAGCCCGCTGATTTATCATCGGACCCGCGAGTGGACGAGATCATCTCGCGAGTTGCGGAACTGGAAGGCGAAGCTTCCACCGCCGACCAGGACACCCGCCTCGACCGCGTCGTGGCGCGGCTCGAAGCATTCGAGGACGAGACACAGGAACTTGCTTCCAACTCGAAGCTGGACGATGTGTCTGAGCGCTTATCGGCCATCGAGGAGCGTGCCGGGGAGCCCGACAAAGACGATTCGCAAGTCAAGGACGCGCTAGAGCGTGTCTCTGCCGTTGAGCGCGACTTGCGGTCCCTACCCTCCGAGCAGCGCTTCGATGAGCTCGTCGCCCGGATAGCGACCGTCGAGGTAAACACCGCCCAGCCGGCCGCCGATGATCGCATCGATGATGTGCTCTCCCGGCTGGCGGCTTTGGACGATGCCGAAACGCCCGGCTCGGCATTGGCTGTCGCGGAGTTGACCGAGCGCCTTGATACGCTTGAACAGGCCTCCGGTCAAGACGACTCCGAGAGCCTAGCAGAGGTAAAAGAGCGCCTCGCCAGCCTCGAAGAGACTTCCGAACAACAAGCGTCCGATGCAAGAGTCGGGGAGATACTGGAACGGCTGGGCTCTCTGGAATCCAACACCGGGGAACCGGCTGGCGAAGTCAACGAAATCAAGGCACGGATCACTGACGTCGAGGCAAAGGTCGCGGGACCCGGCGTCTCTGAGCTGGCTGCCCGGCTTGAGAGCATCGAGAACGCCGGTGGCAGCAAGCCCGATCCTCGAGTAGGCAAGCTGCTCGCGCGAGTGGGCTCGCTTGAGCGGTCGAAGTCCGAAGGCGGCGCCGCGGGTGTTGCCGAGCTGGCCGCTCGCATTAAGGGCATTGAAAACGCAGGCGGCGGGGGGAGTGATCCCAGAGTCACTGAAATCATCTCGCGTCTCGCCGTACTTGAAAAGTCCGGTGTCCCTGTGTCCGATGGTTCAGGGGAAGCTCCGGAGGGTTTCGAAGATCTAGTGAATCGCGTTGCGGCTCTCGAAGACCGGGGACCTGATGACAATGGCCCGCTCGCTTCGTCCGCTGAATTGCAGACTCGGCTCGAAGATATGGAACGGCGCCTGGGTGACGCGGAGAATTCCGGCGGCGGAAATATCAAGGCCTTGCTCGAGCAGGAAACGAATCGTTGGTCCAACTGGTCACGCCAGACGGGGGATCAGATAAAGGAACTTCGACGCCAACTGCAGAAACTAAAGGCCCGCGACGGTGAAGAGGGTGCAGCCGGCGCATCTCCCGACCTTGCCAAAGCGATTGGAAACAGCATTGGCGATGCCTTGGGTAAATCCGGCGACTTGAAAACCGTCCGAACGCTTCAAACGGCCATGGCGTTTGCGCTTGCGATGGTCTACCCCATCGTGATCTACCTCCTGTTCAAGCTGGCGGAATAACAGCCGCTCCGGCGTAGCCGTCTGATCCGAAATCAACGGGCAAGGGGCCCGGCGGTCGCGCCGGCTCCGCAGTCCCCCACTCTAACGTGAGGCCGTTCCCCGCCTCCCCGTGCGACTCTCGATAGCTTACGCCCATGCTAAAGTTAGATTCGATCCTCTGCTGTTCCCCGAGCAGCAAGGATTCGGGCGAGCGTGGATGCCCCCGTGAGCGAAACAGCCCCTTCCCATGTATCCGACGCAGATTCCGTCGTGACACCGGAGAACGACTCATCGCCTCCTGAAGATGATGCCCGGGACGACTCCGTTTTCCGGGTCCGGCTGGAGCATTACGAAGGGCCTCTCGATCTTCTCCTCGATCTGATTCGCCGGCACAAGATCGACATCCGCGACATCCCGATCGCCCAAATCACCAGTCAATATCTGGAGTTCCTGCGCCGCGCCGGCGAGTTGAATATCAATTTGGGCGGCGAGTTCGTCTTCATAGCCGCGACGCTGATCCAGATCAAGTCGAAGATGCTGCTGCCCCGCGATCCCACTATTCCCGGGCAACAGCAAGAAGATCCGCGGGACGAGCTTGTTCAAAAACTGCTGGAGTACGAAACCTTCAAGCAGGCGTCACAGATGCTGCGCGAGAAGCGCCTGGTCGAGGAAAGCACCTGGTCGAACCCGCCGCTGCAGGCGTTCGCCGGGGAAGACGAAGATCCGGGTCTCGCAGTGTCCGTGTTCGATCTGGTCAAGACGTTTCAAGACGTGCTGGAGCGCGCCAAGAACCGGCCGAGCTACGAAGTTCCCGGCGGCGATGTCTCGGTCGGAAGCCGCATCGCTTATCTGAAAAACCTGCTTCTCAGCGAAGACGAGCCCGTCGTGCTGCGCGAAGTATTTGAGCGGCAGCCCAGCCGCCGCGCCCTGATCGCCACATTCCTGGCCGTTCTCGAGATGGTTCGCATGCAAGCCATTCTTCTGCGCCAGAACAAGTCGTTTGACGAAATCGTGATTCGAAAACATAAGATGTTTGACGTTGTATTCAGTAACGATCAGCCGTTGCTCGCCGCCGAGGGAGACTATCAAGCGTGAGCGAGCAGCCGACATTGCCCGAACTACTTCCCGACCAAGCCCAGCGTCGCGCCTTGCTCGAAGCGATCGTCTACGTGGCCGAAGAACCGCTGACGCTCGAGCAGATTGCCGGCGGGCTGCAATTTCCTCAGGAGATGGTCAAGAACGATCTCGACGCGATGATCTCGGAGTACACGCAACCAACTCGGGGCATTGAGATCCGGATGATTGCCGGCGGCTACAAGATGTCAACGAAGGCCGAGCATCACGAGGGCGTGCGGGGCTTTGTCAAGACCCTTCGCCCCAGACTGAAACTCTCTTTGCCGGCGCTCGAAACCGTTGCTGTCATCGCCTACAAACAGCCCCTCACAGTGCCTGAGATTCAAGCCATACGCGGCGTCAACGTGAGCGGCGTCATCCACACTCTGCTGAGCCGCAAACTGATCACTACGGCGGGCCGCAAGAAAGTCATCGGGAGACCGATGCTCTACCGGACGACGAAAGAGTTCTTGATCCAGTTCGGACTCAAGGACCTCTCCGAGTTGCCGAGCCTGAAAGAGTTCGAAGAACTCAGCCGCGGCATTCTGGGCGAGGGCGAAGCGGAAGCTGCTCCCGAAGAGCACGCCGGGACGGACGAAGCGGCCCCCGGCGAGCCGGCGCCAGCCGCGGAATCGGTGACACCCGGCGAAGACGAGCCGGCAAACCAAGAGGCGTCACTCGTGGAAGCAGAGACCGCCGACGAAGCAACTGGCAGCACCGGACCGCGAACCCCCGAAGGTAAAGCCCGATCCAGCCAAAACGCCCATGTGTGTGAGGCTCGTCCAGGCGATCGGTAAGGATGGCTACAGGAGCCAAAGCAGTCGCCAGCGAACCCTCCGGCGCCAAGATCTCGCGTAGATAGCCGTCGACGAAAGACTCGATGTCCATGTCCACTTTGTCGGTTTCGACTTCGACGAGAGCTTCCCCCTTTGACACCTTGTCGCCGGCCTTTTTGTGCCACGTGAGTACTTTGGCCTCGTTCGTGGTTTGCCCAAGGTCGGGCAGGACGATGACGTGCTGCATATTGAGCGAATAATGTTTAGTAAAAAATCATCTTGGGTGAGGAACCCCCAGGTCTATGGCCGTTAATGGCCGTTATGGTTCTTTGTCAAACCACATTAAGATCCCGGTTCCACCTTGACGCCATTTCCCTCTTCGATCAACACTTCACGGTTGGCATCGGTTGGACCAAACTTCTCCTCAAGCCCGCTGGGCCAGCGGACTTCGATGCGGTCTACGCGAGCCGCCTGGCCTAGCCCGAAGTGCAGTCGCATGTCATTGTGCGAGATGTAGCTGCCGCCGCTGCGGACCTCGTCGATCTGAGTCAGCGATCCGGCTTTCACGGTGACCACGGCGCCGATACCGTTGCGGTTTGATTTTGTACCCCGTGTCTTGACCAAAAGCCAGTTCCCTTTTCCCTCACGGTTGATCAGCAAGCTGGGCCGGTCGTCTAAGTTGTTGATCACGATTTCGATGGCGCCATCGTTATCGAGGTCACCAAAGGCCGCGCCCCGACTGGAGTGCTTGGCGAGGATTCCCGAGCCGGCTTCCGCCGAAATGTCCCGAAAGGCGCCGTTACGCAAGTTCCAGTATACATTGCTCTCCTGCTTGTATCGGGTATCCAGTTTTAACTGATCGACGGAAGGGTAGACATGCCCATTTACCATGACAATGTCTTTCCATCCGTCGTGGTCTATGTCCACAAAGCCTACGGCCCAACCCACAAAATGATTGTTGACCCCCAGTCCGCCTATAAAAGTCACATCAGTAAAAAAGCCTCCACCTTCATTCCTGTAGAGAGTCGGCATATCATCGGAAAAGTTAGTCTTGACAATGTCAAGCAAGCCATCATGATTGAAGTCGCCGGCGGCCGCGCCCATGCCTGCCTGCTCCTGACCGTCTTCGTTAAGGGCTAAGCCAGAGGTTATGCCGATGTCTGTAAAAGTTCCGTCTCGATTGTTGCGATAGAGAATGCTTGGGTTAGAGTCGCAGGCAACGTAGAGATCCGTCCAGCCGTCAGTGTCAAAATCGCCGGTCAGCACCGAAAAGCTGTAATGACCCGACGGTTCGGCAAAGCCGCTCTCCTTGGAGACATCGGCGAACTTTCCGTTGGGGAGAGAGTGGTACAGCACGTTGGTTCCGCCCGGCAAACCGCGGGGACCGCAAATAACGGGGTGCCCTTTGTAAAAGCAGAAGCTCTCTTCTCCCGGCTTCGGCGCGACGGCAGGATCGAAAAGCATGTAATTGGCAACGGCTATATCGAGTTTCCCGTCCCGATCGTAATCGAGAAAGGCGCAACCTGTTCCCCATCGTGTGCCTTTCGCGGTCAATCCAGTAACCTGAGTAACGTCGTCAAAAGTGCCATCGCCCTGGTTCCGGTACAAAGCGTTTTGGCCATAGTAGGTGACAAAGAGGTCGTCGAATCCATCGTTATCATAATCGCCGACACAGACTCCTTGACCCCAACCCGTGCGCAGCAATCCGGCCTTAGCCGTGACATCTTCAAATTTAAGATTCCCGCGGTTACGAAAAAGGCGGTTGCTGGGCGAAGCCCCTGCGCCTTCACGTCGCCATCGAGTAGCGTTGACCAGAAAGATGTCAAATAGACCATCGTTGTCAAAGTCGAAGATGGCGACCCCGCCCCCAGTAGCCTCCAGGATGTAAGTCTTCTCAACCGGCTCGCCGGCTACATGCTTGAAACTGAGGCCCGCCTCCCCAGCTATGTCTTCAAACTTCACAGCTGGGGGTGGAAGGCCGGCATCCGCAAGGCGAGACAACCGCGGCTTCCGCCCGGACACCGCTACGCCCTGAGCCCTCACATAGCTGGAGCTTTCAGCAAACATCGCCGCCACCAGGAGAAGTCCCCAATGTATCCGCAACGAGCGTATTGGCAAGAGTGATTGTCGCATCTCGAGGGCCCGGATTCGAAGAAGCGGCCGGATTAGCGCCTAGTTTTCGTCAGGTTTTCGAAGAAGAACACGCCACCCTTACCACCCACGGCGAAATCCAGATCTCCGTCACCATCGACGTCAACCACCGGAATCTGCATTCCGCCGCCCGCTCGCGAACCGTAGTCAATGATGTGCTTGACCCACTCGATTTTCGTGGTGTCATGTTCTCGCAGGTATTCATACCAATAAATCCCGAGTGGCTCTCTCCCTCCCGGGTCACGTCCGTTATGAGCCAGCAGGCGCTTTCCCGTCAGGAAATCCTTGCGGCCGTCTCCATTCAAATCCACCATGGTCATGGCGTGTGCCTGGGACCAGCTTTCATCAATGACATGCTTGATCCAAGTACCCGCCTCGACGCGCTCCATCCAGAAAACTCCATAGTCGTGCGCCTGAGAGGTTACGATGTCCTGACGACCGTCTCCGTTGATATCCAGTACATAGATAAAACCAACCGCCCCTAAATCGAAATCCGCATGCCACTTCCAATCGCCTCCGCGTGGATCCAAAGGGGCGGCAAACCAGCCTTTCGGAGTCAGGATGTCGGTGCGGCCGTCACCGTTCACATCACCCGCACCGATGCCGTGGCCATAGCTTTTGGGGCTAACTACATGCTTGACAAATCGGCCGCCCTTTCGTTCGTACCAGGCAAGCGGTGCGGTTGCTTGGCCAAACTGAGGAAGAAGTTCGTCGGCCCTTCCGTCGTTGTCCATGTCGACAAGGAAGACGAATTCTACCGAGGCGCCGGTCTCGATGGGATGCTCTTTCCACTCGCCCTTCGCTCGGCCGGGGTTCTCCATCCACACAAGACGTCGAGTGAAATAGGAGGAACTCACAACGTCTACAAGGTCATCGCCGTTCACGTCGACAGGGAGGTCAGTGAAGTTATCGAGGTAGTTGTTCGTAAAACTGACGCTGCGAAATCTGTGCCTGATCCAGGTGGGTCCTGCGAACCAATTCTCGCCAGACACAATATCGACGTTGCCGTCTCCATTCATATCAGCGAACGCACAGGTCTCGTTTACACCGAGGTCCACGGTATGCTTTCGAAACGGGATATCATCGGGCCGAACAACAGTTCGGCCGACGGCTGCCAAGAAACATGCGATCAAAACCCACGAATATCGCTTTCTAACAATTCGCATCGCAGATTCCCTCCTCTAGACCGGAATTTCCGTTTGGGACTCTGCCGCGGTCATGGTACAGCGCTTGCGGCCGGGAGCGCAAGCAATTTCCGCCTCGGAACGCCCGCCGCAGCCCCATTTGATGCGACCCGATTTTGCCGTCCGACGAGGCCCCCTTCCCGCCACCTAGCCCATTTCTCAGACACCGCTCCCGACCCTTCTCCACTTTGGCAACGAGATTTGGTCCCTCAATCTGGGTGCTAGCCGCCGGGAACAGGCAGCGCCCAGATCCAGCCTAGCATGTCTGCAAACACCTTGCGGTTGAGATGACCCTCGGCCAACTAGAGCGGGGGAGCGAGTAAGGGAGATCCTCTACCGGGCCTTGCCAGCACTGCCGAACAAATGCATCAGGTCTTCGACGGTCTTATGAAGAGCGCCCCTCGCGGCCGCCAGCACGTCGTTATCGAGGCCGGAACCCACCACCTCGTAGGGGTTGTAATCGCCACTGATCTGCCCGCAGGCGTCCTGCAGCGCTTCAAAGTAGCACCTCTTTAGCATGCTGCCGACGTTGATCTTCCTTACTCCAAGCCGAATCGACTCAGTGAGATCCGCCCGCCGCACCGAGCTGGCCCCATGCAAAACCAGCGGCACGGGAACCGCCTTCCTCAGCTCCGCCACGCTTGAAAGACTCAGACGCACCTCGCTGCGGCCGTGGAGATGGACCTGCCCCACATTCACGGCAAAGGCATCGATGCCGGTGCCTGTGACGAAAGCGCAAGCAGAGGCCGGCTCGGTGAGTCGAAGGTCCTCCGGCTGGGCCGAGAGGTTGCCGCTGACGCCGGGAAGGGACGTCATCTCTCCCTCCACCGCCACAGAAACCCGATGGGCTTTCTCTACGACCCGGCAAACACGTTCTTGATGCTCTTCGAAACTGAGCGCCTCGTCGCTGAACATGACCAGGCCAAACCCTAAATCGATCGCTTCCAGTACCCAGTCGAGGTTTGACGATTCGTTGAAGACTAGGCAAGCGGGCACCGAAAGATTCCTGCAGGTCTCTTCGCCCAACGCGGCGTAAATCCGGAGGCGTTCCTTGCGCCCCCGCACCGCATGCGGGAGATAGATGCCGCTGAATCCAAGAAGGACTGGCGAGTCCACGGCTTCGGCGGCGTCGGCCACGGCCAGCACCGACCCCAGGTCCCAATTCTCGAAATAACCGACAGCGTATTGGCCTCGCTCGGCGTCGGCCATCAGTTCTTTGAAAGGAACGAGCGGCATGGTCCCTCCGTCAGTTTGCGGCGCCCTGTTGAACTGTTTCTTCTGATATATGCCTCGTATGGGGTATTTAGTTGACTCCAGTAGCCACTACATCTTGGGGGTGGGGGTGCCGGCCCTGGTGGCCTCGACCATTGTCTTATACCTGAATTATGCACAGGTTCGGCGTAGCCATCGCCGATGGAGTTGTGGCGGTAGCGGCAGTCGTGTCAACTCAGTGATTTAGCAAGTCGTCTTTTCTGCTGTTTCCTTCCCGGTTTGAGCCGCCTCCCAATTCCGGGCGGGCAAAAGCGGGCTCGCAAACGGCATGTTCCCAGTAGCTTGCGGCCCGTGCATAAAATTCTATGCGCAGCGCCCCTCAACGCAGCGCACCCTCCACCACCGGCGCGCAGCTCGATCCCGGCGGCGCCATCGCCCGCAGCCGCCGCATCAGCCGCTCGAACAGGCCCTGCTCCTGGTACTGATCGCTGTAGCTGATGCCCGTTCTGCCGGCATGCCGCCAGATCTTGGCCGCCACGAACAGAAAGCGCAGCCGCGCCGTCGCCAGGGTGGTGTGGCGCAGCTTCTCCGGGGTGGCGTCGGCTTCGCGCTGGAACAGCAGCAGCCAGCAGTTGAGGTTGTAGGCCAGCATGACCAACTGAAAGTGATTGCGGTTCATGTCAAAGCGGCGCGAAGGATGGGCCGCCAGCCCGGCGTCGTTGTTGGCTTCTTTGATGAGGTTCTCCGCCCCAGCCCGCTGGTTGTAAAACCACGCCACCGCCGCGATCGGCTCGGTGAGGTTGGTGACGAACACGCGGTAGGTGTAAGCGCTGGTTGCAAACAACTGATATTGCTCGACTTCGTCGGTTTCCGGCTCCTTTTCATAACGCAGCGCGACAAAGCGGCAGGCCCTGCCCCAGCCTTGCGGCTGGTAGAGGAATTCGCACTCCGCCGCAGCGTCGCTGTGGGGCGAGGGCTTCCATTCCGCTTGCTGCAACTGCTCGACCAGTCGCCTGGTCTTGCGCGCCACGATGACGAACTGACAATGCGCTTGTTCGTAGGCTGCCACCGCTTCCCAGCAATAAAAGCCGGAATCGGCCCGCGCCAAGATCCGCTTCACACTGGCCGGCAAAGCCTGGAAAGCACTTTCGAGGTGCGCCGCGATCTCTTTGCCCGTGGGCCGGTCGCCATTGTGCAACCCGCCCATCAGGTATTCGCGCGTCTCGGCCAGGAAGGTCAGTATCGGCTGGTAGCTGCGCTTGCCCTTGTTCTTGGGGTTGTAGCTCTTGCGCCCGCCCATCTGCTGGCCGTAGAGGGTGTGCACGGTGGTGTCGGTGTCCAGCGTCACCGTGGTCAACCGCACGTTGGCCGCCGCCCAGGCTCGTTCGCGCAGTTGGCGCTGCATCGACAGGATCTGCCGCGCCACGTTGAGATGCAGCGAGGCCAGAAAGCGCCACAGCGTGGATTGCGGCGGCAGCCGCGTCACTTGCAAGATGCCGGTCAGGATGGGGTCGCGCGCGATGAAGCGGAGTTGGTTGAGCCGCGCAAAGCCGACATAGAGGCCCAGCACGAGGGCCAGCACAAACTGGTAGAGGCTCATCACACGGGTGATTCGTTTGACGCTGAGGGTTTGTTCCAGCAGCTCTTGGAAGCCGAGTTTTTCGAGCAGGGTGGCGACCGGCAGCAGGCCGCCGTAGGGAGTCAGATTCTTGCCGCGGAAGTGATAGGGCGTGGAAGCCCCGATTTTATTGGGCTGCGGAGCCGTCGCGCCGCGGCCTTGTTTGGCGGGGTTTTTGGAGCTATGCTGTTTTCGCTTGGTAACCATTTGGGTGACCTCCTTGGGGTTGGCTGGCGAAGCTGAAATCTTTGCCAGCCTACCTTATTACCCCATGTTTTCGGGGGTCGCCCAATGGTCCCTCGCGGCACAGCCCTCCTCAGGTGTACCCGCAGTGCATAATTCAGGTTATAGGGAGCAGGGTCGGCGGCGACCGCCTGCTGGAGGAGGCGATAGAAAAGTTTGCCGCGCGACCGTGAGGTCCGCCGGTTGAAGCGGAACGTGAACTCGTCCAGGTAGTAGTCCAAATACTCGTGACTGACAGCCCCCTGGTGGGTCCCCAACAGCCAGCGCTTTAGCAGAGAGGCGACACGATGGACTCTCGGCAGCAGCTTACTCGCCGATTGCCGCTTCCCGCGCAGCACGGTGACTTCATGGCGGTATCCTTTGTTCTCCAATCCCGCATAGCCTTCCCAGCCGTCGGTGTGCACGAGGCTGCCAGGTTGGATAGCTTCTTCGACAAAGGCTTCCAAGCTCGCCGCTGAGGCATCCGCGATCCGACGGAGCCGGATGCGACCCATACCGCGCCCATCCTCCTCGGCAGCAACCGCAACTAACGCTTTGCCAACCATTTCGCGACCTCGGACGCCCTCTTCGACTCCGCCCACATACGTTTCGTCCACCTCCACCCGGCCGACCAGCCGATTGCGACCGGGGCGCACCATGGCGCGGCGGAACTTGTGCAGCCAGGTCCAGGCGGTTACATAGCTACCCAAACCCAAGACCCGCTGCAACTCCAGCGCGCTGGCCCCGCCTTTTTGCGTTGTCACCCACCAAGCCGCCCGGAACCACAACGTCAAGGGCTTGCGGGTGTCCTGGAAAATCGTGCCCGCCGTCACCGAGGCCTGGTAACCGCAGTCGGCGCAGAGCAGCAGATTGCGTTTGCTGGCCCATGAGGACTGGATCCCACAGCGCGGGCACACGAACCCCTCCGGCCAGCGCAGCTTCAGCAGGTACTCCCGGCACGCCTCCTCGGTCGAGAATCGAGCTTCCAACTCGACGAGGTTTCGGGGGTAGTCCTCCTTCATGCCCCCAACCACAACATATTGTGGCTACTGGAGTCAACTAAATACCCCATTTCAGGCAAATCCTCGAGATTGAATTGATCTTTGTGCAGCTGTTTAGACTCGGTTTTATACTCGGTTAAGATTCCCTCCGCAATCTCGGCTCCCTTCTGCATATGTTCTTTCCTTGCCTTCACTGCGTCGTTACGGTATTTTTTCAACTCCTCAATTGTTGCCCCGCCTCGCAGGACGTCCCGGGTCTTCTCCTCTATGTGAGCCTCAGTGATCTTGGGTAGCTTTGAAAGTCCTAGCGCAACGTCATGGAAGAGAGCCGCAAGCATCGCTACTCTCACAGGCGTCTCATGCTCCTTTTCGTCTGCTAGGATCACGGCCAGGAATTGCAATACATAGCTAGTGTGATGAACCGGATTGGCGCTTCCGCAGCCTATGAAATACGGCACCAACCCAGGGTATAGCTCCTGGATCAGCCCAGCCACACCGGAGTGGCCGATGGAACTGAGTGTCTGAAAAGTTGCAACCAGCGGTCCTTCAGCTTTCTGGTTGTAGGACACTACATCCTCCAGCAACACCGTCGAACCCGCTAGGGTGGTGATCATATTTTTGCCCACGAAGGCTGCTTCGGTTGCCTCCCGGACCTCACGTCGGAAAGTGTGCGGCAAGGGCACCCAAACGCCTTTTACGAAACGTTCTGCTAAGTCGTTCATCGATTGGTCCTCTGAGGTTAGCTGGCCTGGGTCAAGATTGACATACGTATTCTAAAGCGATGCCAAATATTTCTAGTCAACCCTGGCACAATCGACACTCTCAGTCAAGGCGAACGGAGCTAAGGGGTGCGCGACATAGAAGTGAGTATTTCAGCAGGCTCTTTATTGTGGCCAATATCCTTGCGTATGTATTACGCTAGGAACAGGAGGTCACTTCCATGCCTGATTCCCTCGAGCAACTGCAGCAACAGCGTACCGACATCGTCCGCCAGATCGGCGAGCTGGGCGATCTGCGCCCCGGTTCGATCACCAGCACCTCGGGGCGTTGCGGCAAACCAAGCTGCCGCTGCCATCGCCCCGGTCAACCGGGGCACGGTCCCCATACCCGCCTCACCTATAAGGCCGGTCGTAAGACCGTCACCGAGTCGCTGCCGACTCCGGCCGCGCTGGGCAAAGCCGAGCGCGAAGTGGCCGAGTTCCGCAAGTTCCAGCAACTGAGCCGCGAGTTCGTGGAGCTCAATACCCGCATCTGCAAACAGCGGCCGCTGCAGCTTGAGGCGCAGACCCCCCAGGAAAAAAAACGGCCGCCGCCATCCAGCAAGAGGTCGCGCGCGAACTAGACCAGCTATTGCGCGTGCTGTTCAGCGGGCGGCGCAAGACAGGCCACTGGGATCTGGAAGCCGTCGAGATGGCGGTGCGCTCGGCGATGCACCAAGCTGGCGCCGCCGCCCTCTCCGAACTGCTGCAATGGGCAGCCCCAGCGGCCGGCCAGCGGAGCCTTCCCTGTTGTTGCGGCCACCAAGCTCACTACCGGGAACTGCGCTCCAAGTCGGTTCTCACCGCCCTGGGCAGGGTGCATATATCGCGCCCCTACTACCTGTGCGGGCACTGTCACAGCGGCCAATTTCCGGCCGACGCTGAACTCGACATCGCCCAAACGGAATGCTCTCCTGGGGTACGCCGTATGCAGGCGATGGTGGGCCAGGAGGCTCCCTTCGATCACGGGCGCCGGCAGCTGGAACTGCTGGCGGGTCTGGAAGTGACCGCCAAGGCGGTGGAGCGGACGGCGGAGGGGATTGGAGAGGATATCGCGGCGCGGGAGCAGAGCGAGATCCAGCGGGCGATGCAGTTGGAGCTGCCGCTGGTGGTGGGGGAACCCGTTCCGATCCTGTACATCGAAATGGATGGGACCGGAATTCCGGTGGTGCGCAAAGAGACGGTGGGCCGAGCGGGCAAAAGGAAGGGAGAGGCGGCCCACACCCGCGAAGCTAAGTTGGGCTGCGTGTTCACTCAAACGAAGTGGGACGAAGAGGGCTACCCCATCCGCGATCCGGACTCGACCAGCTACAGCGGCGCCATTGAGACCGCCGACGAGTTTGGCAAACGCATGTATGTGGAGGCTTGGAAGCGGGGCTGGAGCCGGGCACGCAAGAAGGTCGTGCTGGGAGATGGCGCCGAATGGATCTGGAACATTGCCCAGCAGCAGTTTCCCGGCGCCATTCAGATCGTCGACCTCTATCACGCCCGCCAGCACTTGTGGGACCTGGCACGCCAGCTTCATCCCCACGACAAGGCCCAGCAACGGTGTTGGATCACGATCCATCAGGACCACCTCGACCAGGGGCGGATGGAAGAGTTAGTGTGCTCGCTGCGGTCGGTCGAATGCTCGAGTCCCCAACTCGCGGAAGAGTTCCGCGACGAAGCCAAATACTTTGAAAAGAATGCCAAGCGGATGCGCTACCCAGAGTTTCGGCGCCAGCATCTGTTTGTCGGCTCGGGAGTGATCGAGGCCGGCTGCAAGAGTGTCATCGGCTCTCGCCTGAAACGGTCGGGCATGTTCTGGACCGTCCGCGGAGCCAACGCGATTCTGGCCCTTCGTTGCTGCCACCACAACGGCCGCTTCGAGGACTATTGGGAGGCCCGAGCGGCTTGAGCTCCACTTTCATGTCGCACACCCGGAGCTAAGACCTGCCGACCAATCGGTCCTTGACCGGCATCCCTACCGCGACCGTTTTCCGTTTGTCCCGTTTGTCCCTTTTCCCCCAGGCAGCGATCCGCCGGCGTCGCTCTGCGAACCTGACGGCAAACCGGGGACGTTCCTATTTTGAAGGCATCCTTTCCAAGCTGTCCGGGCAACTCGGTTTCCATCCCGCGACAAGCGCGGGTGGTGGCGGTGGGCGCATCACATCACCCAACGAGGCAACAACCGCCAGGATGTCTTTCTGTTCGACGAGGATTGCAGGCGCTATCTTGACGCCCTGCACCAGCAATGCCCGCGCCACGATGTCACTCTGTTCGGCTGGTGTTTGACCGGTCCGGCTCCCTACGCGGCCGGCTGCGGCTCGTAGCGCTCGACTTTGATCTGATCTTCGCGCCCTTTGGCCTGGGCGATGTCGTAGGCGGCTTGCATCCTTATCCAGATGTCCGGCGTGGTGCCGAAGGCCTTCGAGAGCCGAATGGCCATTACCGGTGAAATCCCGGCCTGACCGTTGATCAGGCGCGAGAGCGCCTGACGGCTCACACCGAGCACCTCCGCGCCTTCGGTGACCGACAGGCCGAGCGGCTCCAGGCAGTTGATGCGCACCGAGAGGCCGGGGTGCGGCGGGTTTTTCATCGGCATGGCTTTCTCCTTCCGTTAGTGGTAATCCAGCAGCTCAACACTCGAGGCGTCGCCGTCGGCGAACCTAAAAATGATGCGCCAGTTGGTTTTGACGCTCACCGACCAATAACCCTTCCTGTCGCCCTTGAGCGCATGCAGCCGGAAGCCCGGCGCGCGCATGTCGCCGATGATCTGCGCATCATCGAGCTGGGCGAGAATCGTGCGGACTTTGTCGAGCAAGTCTGGCCGGATTCCGCTTGCGTCGCCGCGTTCGTAGAGGCGTTTAAGGCCTCGATGAGCGAAGCTGCGTATCATACTGAACTGTAACCTGAAACGCGACACGTGTCAACAGGAAGGGTGCGCGAGGGTGCGCGACATAGAAGTGAGTATTTCAGCAGGCTCTTTATTGTGGCCAATATCCTTGCGTATGTGTTACGCTAGGAACAGGAGGTCACTTCCATGCCTGATTCCCTCGAGCAACTGCAGCAACAGCGTACCGACATCGTCCGCCAGATCGGCGAGCTGGGCGATCTGCGCCCCGGTTCGATCACCAGCACCTCGGGGCGTTGCGGCAAACCAAGCTGCCGCTGCCATCGCCCCGGTCAACCGGGGCACGGTCCCCATACCCGCCTCACCTATAAGGCCGATCGTAAGACCGTCACCGAGTCGCTGCCGACTCCGGCCGCGCTGGGCAAAGCCGAGCGCGAAGTGGCCGAGTTCCGCAAGTTCCAGCAACTGAGCCGCGAGTTCGTGGAGCTCAATACCCGCATCTGCAAACAGCGGCCGCTGCAGCTTGAGGCGCAGACCCCCCAGGAAAAAAAACGGCCGCCGCCATCCAGCAAGAGGTCGCGCGCGAACTAGACCAGCTATTGCGCGTGCTGTTCAGCGGGCGGCGCAAGACAGGCCACTGGGATCTGGAAGCCGTCGAGATGGCGGTGCGCTCGGCGATGCACCAAGCTGGCGCCGCCGCCCTCTCCGAACTACTGCAATGGGCAGCCCCAGCGGCCGGCCAGCGGAGCCTTCCCTGTTGTTGCGGCCACCAAGCTCACTACCGGGAACTGCGCTCCAAGTCGGTTCTCACCGCCCTGGGCAGGGTGCATATATCGCGCCCCTACTACCTGTGCGGGCACTGTCACAGCGGCCAATTTCCGGCCGACGCTGAACTCGACATCGCCCAAACGGAATGCTCTCCTGGGGTACGCCGTATGCAGGCGATGGTGGGCCAGGAGGCTCCCTTCGATCACGGGCGCCGGCAGCTGGAACTGCTGGCGGGTCTGGAAGTGACCGCCAAGGCGGTGGAGCGGACGGCGGAGGGGATTGGAGAGGATATCGCGGCGCGGGAGCAGAGCGAGATCCAGCGGGCGATGCAGTTGGAGCTGCCGCTGGTGGTGGGGGACCGTTCCGATCCTGTACATCGAAATGGATGGGACCGGAATTCCGGTGGTGCGCAAAGAGACGGTGGGCCGAGCGGGCAAAAGGAAGGGAGAGGCGGCCCACACCCGCGAAGCTAAGTTGGGCTGCGTGTTCACTCAAACGAAGTGGGACGAAGAGGGCTACCCCATCCGCGATCCGGACTCGACCAGCTACAGCGGCGCCATTGAGACCGCCGACGAGTTTGGCAAACGCATGTATGTGGAGGCTTGGAAGCGGGGCTGGAGCCGGGCACGCAAGAAGGTCGTGCTGGGAGACGAATGATCTGGAACATTGCCCAGGCAGTTTCCCGGCGCCATTCAGCGTCGCACGCCCGCCAGCACTTGTGGGCTGGCACGCCAGCTTCATCCCCACGACAAGGCCCAGCAACGGTGTTGGATCACGATCCATCAGGACCACCTCGCAGGGGCGGATGGAAGAGTTAGTGTGCTCGCTGCGGTCGGTCGAATGCTCGAGTCCCCAACTCGCGGAAGAGTTCCGCGACGAAGCCAAATACTTTGAAAAGAATGCCAAGCGGATGCGCTACCCAGAGTTTCATCTGTTTGTCGGCTCGGGAGTGATCGAGGCCGGCTGCAAGAGTGTCATCGGCTCTCGCCTGAAACGGTCGGGCCTGGACCGTCCGCGGAGCCAACGGATTCTGGCCCTTCGTTGCTGCCACCACAACGGCCCTTCGAGGACTATTGGGAGAGGCTCCACTTTCATGTCGCACACCCGGAGCTAAGACCTACCCGGTCCTTGCATCCCTACCGCGACCGTTTTCCGTTTGTCCCGGTCCCTTTTCCCCCAGGCAGCGACTGTCACCGGGGACGCGCATCCTTTCCAAGCTGTCCGGGCCTCGGATCCCGCGACATGGTGGCGGTGGGCGCATCACATCACCCAACGAGGCAACAACCGCCAGGATGTCTTTCTGTTCGACGAGGATTGCAGGCGCTATCTTGACGCCCTGCACCAGCAATGCCCGCGCCACGATGTCACTCTGTTCGGCTGGTGTTTGACCGGTCCGGCTCCCTACGCGGCCGGCTGCGGCTCGTAGCGCTCGACTTTGATCTGATCTTCGCGCCCTTTGGCCTGGGCGATGTCGTAGGCGGCTTGCATCCTTATCCAGATGTCCGGCGTGGTGCCGAAGGCCTTCGAGAGCCGAATGGCCATTACCGGTGAAATCCCGGCCTGACCGTTGATCAGGCGCGAGAGCGCCTGACGGCTCACACCGAGCACCTCCGCGCCTTCGGTGACCGACAGGCCGAGCGGCTCCAGGCAGTTGATGCGCACCGAGAGGCCGGGGTGCGGCGGGTTTTTCATCGGCATGGCTTTCTCCTTCCGTTAGTGGTAATCCAGCAGCTCAACACTCGAGGCGTCGCCGTCGGCGAACCTAAAAATGATGCGCCAGTTGGTTTTGACGCTCACCGACCAATAACCCTTCCTGTCGCCCTTGAGCGCATGCAGCCGGAAGCCCGGCGCGCGCATGTCGCCGATGATCTGCGCATCATCGAGCTGGGCGAGAATCGTGCGGACTTTGTCGAGCAAGTCTGGCCGGATTCCGCTTGCGTCGCCGCGTTCGTAGAGGCGTTTAAGGCCTCGATGAGCGAAGCTGCGTATCATACTGAACTGTAACCTGAAACGCGACACGTGTCAACAGGAAGGGTGCGCGAGGGTGCGCGACATAGAAGTGAGTATTTCAGCAGGCTCTTTATTGTGGCCAATATCCTTGCGTATGTGTTACGCTAGGAACAGGAGGTCACTTCCATGCCTGATTCCCTCGAGCAACTGCAGCAACAGCGTACCGACATCGTCCGCCAGATCGGCGAGCTGGGCGATCTGCGCCCCGGTTCGATCACCAGCACCTCGGGGCGTTGCGGCAAACCAAGCTGCCGCTGCCATCGCCCCGGTCAACCGGGGCACGGTCCCCATACCCGCCTCACCTATAAGGCCGATCGTAAGACCGTCACCGAGTCGCTGCCGACTCCGGCCGCGCTGGGCAAAGCCGAGCGCGAAGTGGCCGAGTTCCGCAAGTTCCAGCAACTGAGCCGCGAGTTCGTGGAGCTCAATACCCGCATCTGCAAACAGCGGCCGCTGCAGCTTGAGGCGCAGACCCCCCAGGAAAAAAAACGGCCGCCGCCATCCAGCAAGAGGTCGCGCGCGAACTAGACCAGCTATTGCGCGTGCTGTTCAGCGGGCGGCGCAAGACAGGCCACTGGGATCTGGAAGCCGTCGAGATGGCGGTGCGCTCGGCGATGCACCAAGCTGGCGCCGCCGCCCTCTCCGAACTACTGCAATGGGCAGCCCCAGCGGCCGGCCAGCGGAGCCTTCCCTGTTGTTGCGGCCACCAAGCTCACTACCGGGAACTGCGCTCCAAGTCGGTTCTCACCGCCCTGGGCAGGGTGCATATATCGCGCCCCTACTACCTGTGCGGGCACTGTCACAGCGGCCAATTTCCGGCCGACGCTGAACTCGACATCGCCCAAACGGAATGCTCTCCTGGGGTACGCCGTATGCAGGCGATGGTGGGCCAGGAGGCTCCCTTCGATCACGGGCGCCGGCAGCTGGAACTGCTGGCGGGTCTGGAAGTGACCGCCAAGGCGGTGGAGCGGACGGCGGAGGGGATTGGAGAGGATATCGCGGCGCGGGAGCAGAGCGAGATCCAGCGGGCGATGCAGTTGGAGCTGCCGCTGGTGGTGGGGGAACCCGTTCCGATCCTGTACATCGAAATGGATGGGACCGGAATTCCGGTGGTGCGCAAAGAGACGGTGGGCCGAGCGGGCAAAAGGAAGGGAGAGGCGGCCCACACCCGCGAAGCTAAGTTGGGCTGCGTGTTCACTCAAACGAAGTGGGACGAAGAGGGCTACCCCATCCGCGATCCGGACTCGACCAGCTACAGCGGCGCCATTGAGACCGCCGACGAGTTTGGCAAACGCATGTATGTGGAGGCTTGGAAGCGGGGCTGGAGCCGGGCACGCAAGAAGGTCGTGCTGGGAGATGGCGCCGAATGGATCTGGAACATTGCCCAGCAGCAGTTTCCCGGCGCCATTCAGATCGTCGACCTCTATCACGCCCGCCAGCACTTGTGGGACCTGGCACGCCAGCTTCATCCCCACGACAAGGCCCAGCAACGGTGTTGGATCACGATCCATCAGGACCACCTCGACCAGGGGCGGATGGAAGAGTTAGTGTGCTCGCTGCGGTCGGTCGAATGCTCGAGTCCCCAACTCGCGGAAGAGTTCCGCGACGAAGCCAAATACTTTGAAAAGAATGCCAAGCGGATGCGCTACCCAGAGTTTCGGCGCCAGCATCTGTTTGTCGGCTCGGGAGTGATCGAGGCCGGCTGCAAGAGTGTCATCGGCTCTCGCCTGAAACGGTCGGGCATGTTCTGGACCGTCCGCGGAGCCAACGCGATTCTGGCCCTTCGTTGCTGCCACCACAACGGCCGCTTCGAGGACTATTGGGAGGCCCGAGCGGCTTGAGCTCCACTTTCATGTCGCACACCCGGTGCGCGACATAATCGTGCAGATGGGTTCAAGGCATATTGCGGGCGGGTTTCTCTTAAAGTATTATAGGCTTTAAGAAAGGAACCCGCCCTATGGACACATCCCTGCACACTTCCCAAGACACTTCCCTGCCTGCGTTGGAACAGCGGCGAGCCGAGTTGTTGCAGCAGCTGGCTGGTTTGGGGGACCTGCGCCGAGGATCGATTTCCTCTCCCACCAGACGCTGCGGCAAGCCGGCCTGCCATTGCGCCCGGGCCCGCACGCCCGGCCACCAGGGCAACACGCAGATCACCTACAAAGTCCGGGGCAAGACCGTGACGCGGTCGCTGCCCACCCCCGAGACCCGCCGCAAGGCGGAGCGGGAGATCGGCGAGTACCGCAAGTTTCAGCAACTGAGTCGCGCCTTTGTCGAAGTCAACGAACAGATCTGCCGCTGGCGCCCCGTCACAGAAGAAACACAAGAACAGGAACAAGCAGCGTCGCCGGCGCCGCGGGAAAAAAAACGGCCGCGGCAATCCAACAAGAGGTCGCCCAAGAAGTAGAAACGTTGCTGGGCGTCACCTTCGCCGCCCGGCGTAAGGATCATCGCTGGGATCTGGAAGCGCTGGAAACGGCCACGCGGGCGGCGCTACACCAAGCCGGCGCCAAGCTGCTCGAGCAACTGCTGGAGGCACCGTGGGAGGCCGCGCCGGAACGTCCCTGCTCCTGCGGCCGCCGCGCCCCTCAGCGCGGCCGGCGGCCCAAGAAAATAGTGACCGTGCTCGGGGAGGTCGACATCGAACGGCCCTATTACCTTTGCGCTGTTTGTCACCAGGGACAGTTTCCCTTCGACCGCGAACTCGACGTCAGCGACACGCAATACTCTCCCGGGGTGCGTCGCATGATGGCGCTGGTGGGCAGCGAGTCGTCGTTCGAAGGCGGCCGCCAGCAGCTGCGGGTGTTGGCGGGTCTGGAGCTGACAACGAAAGCCGTCGAGCGTGGGGCGGAAGGGGTCGGCGCCGACCTGGCGGCCCGCGAACAAAAGCAGATCCAACGGGCTGTGCAACTGCCGTTGCCCAAGGTGAGGGGTGCCGACATCCCCATACTCTACATTGAGATGGACGGCACGGGGGTGCCGGTGGTGGCGACCGAAACGATCGGGCGGCCCAGCAAGGACGGCGTCGAGCGCGCCCGCACGCGCGAGGTCAAGCTCGGCTGTGTGTTCACCCAGTCGCGGCTCGACGACGAGGGCCGTCCCGTGCGTGACGAATCTTCTGCCAGCTATACGGGAGCGATCGAGGGCGCCGAGCAGTTCGGGCGGCGCAGCTGGCAGCAGGCCTGGGAGCGCGGCTGGTACCGGGCCAAGAAAAAAGTCGTGCTCGGCGATGGGACGCTGTGGATTTGGAACCTCTCCCACCAGTATTTTCCCGGGGCGGTGGAGATCGTCGATCTCTACCATGCCCGCCAGCATCTGTGGGAATTAGCGTCCCAGCTGTGGCCCGACGACGAGCGCCGCCGGCGCAGCTGGGCCCGGCAACGGCAACGCCAACTCGACCAGGGCAAGATCAAACAGTTGGTTGCTGCTCTGCGAGGATGCGCCGACGAGCACCCAGATCTGGCTGCTCGGCTGACCACCGAAGCAGGCTATTTCGAACGTAACGCTGACCGCATGCGCTACCCCGGTTTTCGCAAGCAAGGTCTGTTCATCGGCTCGGGAGTGATCGAGGCGGGTTGCAAGAGTGTGATCGGCCAACGCCTCAAGCGGTCGGGCATGTTCTGGACCGTGCGCGGCGCCAATGCGATCCTGGCTCTGCGCTGCGCCCGCCTCAGCGGCCGCTTCGAAGACTACTGGGAAAATCGCGCCCAGGCTGCCTGATTGGCACTTTTATGTCGCACACCCTCATGAGTTGCCTCGCACGACCAAGCTCTACGATCGGACCAGCGACGAGATCACGCTCAATAACGTCGAGCGAATTGCTATCTAAGTTCGCTAAGCGGCCACACCGGGATAACCGTCGAGAAAATGATTTCCCATCCAGCAATCACCCGTCAGAGCCTTCCCAGCCGTCGCCCGAACAGGCCGATAAACCGACTCGACTCAGGGGCTTGGCGTTGCTAGGATTGGATAGGTGGTGGTAAGGCTTGTTGCCACCAGTAATCCTGTCTGCGATAGAATCGGAGCGTCGTGGTCGGCTCCGCCATTAGCCACTACAAGATCCTATCCGAGCTTGGCCGAGGCGGGATGGGTGTTGTCTATAAGGCCGACGACACCAAGCTCGAACGAACAGTTGCCCTCAAGTTTCTTCCCTCTCACCTGCTAGACCGAAGTTCCAGGGGCCGATTTCGGCGTAAGAGTAACCAAGAAAGGGAGTTAGGGCCGGTTTGGGGTGGTCTCGAAGTGCTTTTTGTAGCCACTAATTAGTGACTTTCTTCTGGACTTTTTGCTCTAGATATGCTATCATAGCTTTATGCCATCTAGATCAGGTGCTGTTCATGTAGCCACCACTACTCGCCGCTACAAAAACAAAATCTATACCTCCCACCTGCTCCGCCGCTCCTTTCGCGTCGGCCAGCAGGTCAAACACGAAACCCTCGGCAACCTCTCCCACCTGCCCGATTCCCTCATCGACGTCATCCGCCGCTCGCTCGCCGGCGAATCCTTTGTACCCGCCGCCGAAGCTTTCCTGGTCGAACGCTGCCGCCCCCACGGCCACGTTGAAGCTGTTCTCGGTACACTCCGCCAGCTCGGCCTCGAACGCCTGCTGGGGTCCAAACCCTCGCGCCAGCGCGACCTCGTCGTGGCCATGATCGTCGAGCGGCTGCTGCATCCCGGCTCGAAACTGGCCACCACCAGGCTGTGGCAGCACTCCACGCTGGCTGAGCAGCTGGGCGTCGAAGACGCCGACGAAAACGACCTCTACGCGGCGCTGGACTGGCTGCTGGCCCGCCAAAAACGCATCGAAAAGAAGCTCGCGGCGCGGCATCTCGCGGCCGGCGACACCGTGCTCTACGACGTCTCCAGCAGCTACTACGAAGGACGCCACTGCCCGCTGGCGGCGTTCGGCCACAGCCGCGACCGCAAAAAGGGCAAGCCGATCATCGTCTACGGCGTGCTCGCCGACAGCCAAGGACGGCCGTTGGCGGTCAGCGTCTACCCCGGCAACACGGGCGATCCGGCGACGCTGCCCGATCAGGTCGACACGCTGCGGCGGCGCTTCGGGCTCGAGCGCGTGGTGCTGGTGGGCGACCGCGGTTTGTGGACCCAAACGCAGATTGAAAACCTGCGGCAACATCGCGGGCTGGGCTGGATCTCGGCGCTGCGCGCGCCGGCGCTGCGGCGGCTGGCCAGCGAAGGCGCGTTGCAGTTATCGTTGTTCGACAAGAAAAACTTGGCTGAAATTCACTCCCCCGACTATCCCGGCGAGCGGCTGGTGGCCTGCTATAACCCGCTGCTGGCCGAGGAGCGCGGGCGCAAGCGCGACGAGCTGCTGGCGGCCAGCGAGAAGGAATTCGAGCGCATCGAGGCCGAGGTGGCGCGGCGCAAACGCACCCCGCTGACCGCCGCCGAGATCGGACGCAAGGCGGGCCGCGTGCAGGACCGCTACAAGATGGGCAAGCATTTTGAGACGACCATCGGCGAGGGCGTTTTCCGCTGGCGGCGGCGCACGGCGGCGGTCGAAGCAGAAGCGGCGCTGGACGGCATCTACGTCATCCGCAGCAGCGAAAAGAAGGCCGATCTGAAGGCCGAAGACGCGGTGCGTTCCTACAAGAGTTTGGCCCGCGTGGAGCGGGTGTTTCGCTGCATGAAAGGCGCGGATCTGCGGGTGCGGCCGACCTTTCACCGCACGCCGGACCACGTGCGGGCGCATATTTTTTTGTGTCTGCTGGCCTATTACGTGGAGTGGCGGATGCGCCAAGCGTGGGCGGAGTTGCTGTTTGAAGACGAGCAGCTGGAGGCCGGCCGGCAGCAACGCGATCCGGTGGCGCCGGCCGAGCCTTCGGCGGCGGTGAAGAAGAAAAAGGCGAGCCGCCGCACCTCGGAGGGCTTGCCCGTGCACAGCTTCCAGACGTTGCTCGACGCCCTGGCGACGCGCTGCCAAAACACCTGCCGGGTCGGCGGCGAGGGGAGCGCGGCGACGTTCGAACAACGGACCGCGCCGACGGCGCTGCAAAAGCGGGCCTTGGAGCTGCTGGGCCTGTAGCCAGAAGAGCGAATTTCGCCGGCCGCCTTTCCGCCGCAGAATCAATAACTTACTGTCGTTTTGCCCCTGGAACTTCGGGCTAGAAGACGAGGAAAGCCATGCGCGTTTCCTTCGAGAGGCGAAGGCCGCCGCTTCCCTAGATCATCCGAACATTCGCACCGTCCACGAAATCGAAGAGGTCGAAGGCAAGACCTTCATCGTGATGGCCTTTCTTGAAGGCCAGACCGTCAAGGACGAACTCAAAGAACGTCCGCTGAAGTTGGAAGAAGCTCTCGACATCGCCGTTCAAACGGCCGAAGGGCTACAGGCTGCTCATGAGAAAAAACCGGAAACCGGACCGGAAACCGGGAAACCGGGACCGGGGAAACCGGGACAGCCTCAGTTTCCAGTTTCAGGACTTCCGAGAGTACGGCTACGACGGTGCCAACCGCCTTCAGAAGATCAAAAACATCGTTTCGACGTCGCTACGCTGATCCGGACGGGTGCGCTCCGGCCGGTGGATACCCCTATCCTTCTAAGGAACCTCTTCCTACGCGCCCGCCTGGATCGGCACCAGTTCGTATCCGAGTTTGCGTGCTCGCCGCTTGAGCTTGGTCTGCTGACGGCGTTCGCGTTGCGCGTCCTGTTGCCGCCAGATCGTCTCGTCGTACTCCACCTGCTGGCTCACGATGGCGTAGAAAATCCGCGCGATCTTGTGCGCCGCCGCCGTGATCCCCCCTGGGGCGCCCAGGCTGGCTTTCTTGCGCCGCAAAAACTGCCCCAGCGGCGTCGCGCTATGGTGCAGCGAGCTCGCCGCCATCCGGAACAGTTGCCCGGCGCGGTTCTTCACCCCCCGCACCCCCCGCCAGACCACTTTCCCTCCCGTCTTGTCGTTGTCGGGGCACAACGCCAGCCAGGAGACGAATTCGTCCCCGCTGCCCCAGCGGCTCATGTCCCGGCCCAGCTCGCTGAACAGCACCAGCGCGTTGCCCCCCAGGCCCGGAATCTCAGTCACGTCCACTCCGAAGAGCCGATACGCTTCCCGCCGCGTGTCGAAGCGAAAGTCCCCCGTGCGCTTCGTGCGCCGCGTCTTGCGCTTCTTGCTCCCCGGCGGCGGAGGCTGCTCGTCAGGGTCCACCCGCGACTCGAACTCCCCCAGCGTCCGCTCGATCTCGCGGTCGCACTCCTCGATGGCCCCTCGGATGGCGCCGTAGAGCTCCCGCGCCTGCTGCAGCGTGAACAGATGCTCCGCTCGCCAATCCCCCTCCAAAGATTTGCGGATCGTCTCCTGGCTGGCGCGAATCTCGGGCCTCCGCAGCCGCGCCAGCCGCGCCGCGTCGCGCTCCCCGCCCAGGATCGCGTCCACGATCGCCATCCCCGTCACCCCCGTCAGGTCGCTGATCACGTGATGCAATTGTACGTTCATCTGCGTCAGCGATTTCTGCATCAGCCGAATCTGATCGCAGGCGCTCTCCACCAGCCGCCCGCGATGCCGCAGCAGCGAGCGCGCCGCGCAGACCTGCTGCTGGGGACGAAACGCCGCCCGCAGCAGCCCCACCGAATGCAGGTATTGCAGCCATTGGCATTCCTGCCAGTCCGTGCGCCGTCCCGGCACGTTGCGCATCTGCCGCGCGCTCGTCAGACAGACCTGGATGCCGCGATCCTCGAGAATCTGATACAGCGGAATCCAGTACACCCCGGTGGACTCCATCGCCGCCGTCGTGATGTTGCAATCGAGCAGCCAATCGGCTAGAGCTTCCAGATCTTGCGTGAAGGTGGAGAAGATCCGCACCGGCTCCGGATCGCGATCCTCCGGGACGGCGACATACATCTGGCGGGCGCCGACATCGATGCCGGCGGAGTTGGGCTCGACCAGCGGCCGGGGCTGGGGTTGCGGCCTCGACCGGCGGCGGCTGGAGCGGCGAGTGCGTTGGGAATGGTTCATAAGATCCTCCTTGAGTTAGCGTTGCGCTGTCGACAGCGGCCAAGCGGCGTAATAATAGGGCACTCTTCTAATCGGGATCAGCCGGCGAAGCAACTCGCCGAGTGTCACCACTGCCTTGGGCGCCGGGCTTGGGACCACGCTCATCTACGGGGTCGGAACCACCACTGTTTCGCCGGCCTACTTCCGCGGCCGACAGCTTCTGCTAGGATAGTCCGAGCTCGAACCCGGTTCCTTTAGCCGCCTTGACTCGCGGACGCGAGCCCGCCGCTCATCTCGACGCAAGGCCGGCCCACACCGGCCTTGCGGGGCCTGGGGAGGTACAAGAAAACCAGCCGTTCCCAACGGCTGGTTCCAACCCAATCCGCGAACTCCGCGGGGATACCTCTTCGAAAAACAAGAAAGTCGGGAGGCCGAGTTGCGGCCTTCCACAAATTCGCACCCGGCAACCAGGGGGAAGACGGAACCACTCGAATTGCACCCGGGAACGCCCCGAATCACTGCAAAAACTGCAATCCCCCCGCACCCGAATCCGCCCGCCGCCGCCCTGAGCCGCGCGCGTGAGCAAGCGGTTTGCTCGAATCGATTGATCCGCTCGCAATAACCACTCCCTCACGGTCGTGGCTCCGTCGAGCGCGCTCACCGCAGTATCGCGGATGCGCCGGAGGACCGGCAGCCGATCGAGCTGGTGGATCAGCGCTTCAACCGCGAGCAAGAAATGGTGGCGGACACCCGCTTGCAGATCGTGCGCGACGCCATCGCGGATTTGTCCGAGAAGCAGCGGGCCGAGTTCGAACAGCGATACAGCAAGTCCGAGCAGAGGCTGCTGAACGATATCACCGGCCTGCTCCCGCCTAAGCCGGTGGACTGACAGCCCCCACGCCTCTTAGCCGGAACCCTCCCGGAATCCCGCCGCCGGCACAAGAGACACATCGTCAATCCAGACCGTGCCCCCGATCTTGTTGTCGAACTTTAACGAGGGCCGCCGAACGATCCAGACTTCGATCAGCTCGGTTCCGGGAGGAATCGTGAAGCGCTTCTCAACGGTCTTCCAGCCGGATGTGCCTGATACATGCGCCGTGAGGATATCGAGACGGCGCCAATTGTTCGGGTCGAAGATGCGAAAGCCGATGCCCTGATCGGTCGTGAGACGCTCGGGGCGGACTCGAGCCCCAAAACGGTGGCGGCCAGGACGCACAACGGCCTGTTGTCTAACGTGGCTGTAGTTGAGGTTCGCTTGGCCGTCAAAATCCAGCCGGAGCGACCAAGCAGCGTCCGCGTCCGGATGCCTTTCCCGGGCCGCGCCGCCGTGGTCGGCCGGGTAGATTCGCCAGTCGAGCGGGCTGCCGGAGAATTTCCGGTCAAATCCGCCGTTGAACAGGTTGTTTCCAGTGCCTTCGGGACCATGTTCGGTTTCCATGAAGGCAGTCTGCACCGAGATGGCATGCCTGTACCGCCCGTGGCGCAGCAGGGATGAAACATACTCGCCCAGCAGGTCAGACTCGGCTAGCGAGTGAGCCCGCAACCAATCCCAGGCTTGCTTCAACAGAGCGTCAGGATCCGGATGCCGGTGCAGACCGCTCCCCGGCCGCATCAAGAATCGGAAAAACGAGCGAGCGGCGGGCCGCTCCGGGGGAATGCCGTACAGCAGGATGTCCGTCAAGCTGCCGCCCATTCGCAGGTATTGATGGAAGATCACTTCATCGAAGTCTCGGAAGGCAGTCAGACAGCGCGCGCCAAGTTCCAGCGCGGCTCGGCGCTCGCCGACGATGAAGTGAAAGTTCGCCGCTCGAAGCAGGATGGACGGTATATAGGGTCCCTGGTGGACAGCCTGGCGAAAACAGTACCGGGCGTCATCTTCGAGACCGGCTTGCAAGTTCGCCTCCCCCAGATCGCTCCATCGATACGGAGAAGCGGGATCCCTCCGCAGTGCTTCCTGGAAGGCGGGCAAGGCGGATGGAACTCCCTCCGAGAGAGGCTGCCAAGCGATGTTGCGAGCTTGAGCCTGCAGGCGGTCGGCGCAGGGAAGGAAACGGCAGGCAGCGGAATCAGCCGCGCCGTTGCTTGCGGTCTTGGTGTCAAAGATCAGAGCCGCCGCCGAATACGCGACTAGCAGGACCCCGAGGGTGACCGGAAACAGACGCTTGGCCATAGGTCAGCTTGCAATAGGCGGCAAGTCAAAACCGGGACTGCATCCTCGCGGGAGAGGAGGCTGCTTATCCGAGGCAACCATCGACAAAAGGCCGCTAGAATCACGGTACCAGGAACCGACTCGGACAACCCTACTGAACCCTATTGCGTTCGCGGGAGCGTTCTAGACGCAGGCGGGCTCGTCTCTGGACCGCTTGCTTACGCGCGCGGCTCGGGGCCCACCGAATGAGAAACTGACCGGCGGAGTTAGCGTTCTCGCGACAAGACTCTCAGACTGAGAAGGCTGTCGGCGTAACGCAGTCCCCGCCCGGCCACTTTTCCTGACCGAACTCTCCGAGAGAGAGAGAGCGCGCGCGGGCTTTTCTTACTGGACCACCGAACGCGGCTCAGGGCCGTCGTCGGCAGCTGCTATTCCCACTACCGCACCGGTCGTAACAGCGGCGCCAACGCCAACGGCGAGGGCGATACTCGCCACGTGAGAGAGAGCGCCGATCGTCCATCCGGCGGCAGCGGCACTCCCGGCGGTGGCGGCGGCTCCGCGCTTGCGATCGCCGTCATCATCATCATCATCCGTTTTCTTTGGAGCTGGCGTGGGCATGGCATAGGACCCGGCTGGGACGAGGAGCGGAGCGGCTCCCGAACGGCTGATCAAGACGTCGCCTCGATGAGCGGCGACGAGGACTTGGCCTTCCCGATCAGCCACAACAAACCAATTCCGGGCAGCATGATCCTTGGCGCTGACGGTGTAGTTTCCCCAGCGGACCGGAAGGCGTTGCGACCCCACCGTTCCCTCCCGCAAGCTCACGTGATCTTCAGCAACAGTGACCTTGGAGTTCTTCCAAATCTCGATGCGGCCCATGGCGGGTGAAGAGATCAGCGCCGAGCCTTCGCCATCAGTTGAGATTTGATCAGCGGCCAAAACCGGCCACGATCGGACCCCTGTTGCTTGCAGGGAAGCGGCGCCGACTTTGATCTCCCCGGTGCTGGTCATTGTAGCGATCGGCTGGGTGGCGATCGGCTGGGTGGCGATCGGCTGGGTGGCGATCGGCTTGCTCAATGGAGAAGCCGCCTGAGACACAACTACCGCCGCGGCGGCAAGAATGGAAAACCTTGACAAAGAACAGAACATGCAATTACCTCCAAAGTTTAGTCATCGTCACGAAGGGACCCAAGACTTACAGTCACCTTAGAAAATCATGCCAAAGACGTCTCAACCTTTTGGCGGGCCGTCATGCCGGGAACTTGATCATCCCAGCGTCCCTACCCTAAGACGTCAAGCGGACGGCTGCCTGTCCCGCTCCGTCAACTCACGGAGCATCGGGCCGCGCCCGCTTTTGACCGGCGGAAAGCAGCGGGAGCGCCGAAGCGATGCCGAGGATCCAGGCGAACTGCATCGAGTTGGCTGGGATATATAGATTGAAGTCAGCCGCGCTGTGGATCCCGATCGCCACCACCGACCCAACGCAGGCCAGCGAAACAGGCAAGAATTGATCCGGCAATTTCCGGCGGACCGCAATCACTCCAGCAAGAATTCTGGCGACAAGCCACAGGCCGCTCAGCAGACCGAGCGGCCCCAGCTCCGCCAGCAACTGCAAGTAGTCGTTGTGCGCATAGTCGTCGGTCACGTGCGGCCACGATCTCTTGAACTGGTAGAAGGCCGACTGGTAGGCTCCGAATCCGCAGCCCAAAACAGGATAGGCGCGGACCAGATCGAGCGTCTCACTCCATAGCGAAACTCGGCCCTCACTCAGCAACCCATCCGTCGAAGCGACCCCCGCGTAGCGAACAATAAAGCCGTCAGGCAACAGCAGAAAAAAGGTCGCCGCGAGGAATAGGATCGCTGCCAATGCAGCGGCGATCCTGGCCCTGCTCGCGCCGCGGGCAGTGAGCGCGAGCGCCGCCATCACAGCGACCGAAATCAAAGCGGCCAGGAAACCCGCCCGCGAAAAGGAACACAACAACCCCGCGAAGATCAAGGCGACCCCGATAGCGGCCGCGGCAGCCCTTGCCGCCGGCGCCCCGCTGGGAGGCCCGCCTGAGCGTTTCGCCAGAATGGCAACAATAGCAAGCGAGAACGGTAACGAAAGCTCCAGCATGTCGGCCAGATGGTTGTGGTTCACGTAGGTCCCGGAGACCCCCAGACGCGAGGGCTGGACAGCCGTCTGAATCACCGCCAGCAGCCCTTCCAACGAAGCGACAAGCACAAGGGGAACCGCAACCATCCAGCTCTTGCGCCTCAAGCGCCAGGTCAACTCCCGCGCCAGCAGCAGCGTCGCGATACAGCCGAGAAAACGCAGCAGATGAAACACAGTCTTGGACGGAGTCACGCTGGCGGAAGACCAGCCGGGCGAGGCGGCGGCGAGAGAGTTCCGCAGCTCGGCACGCGCCGGAGAGGCGCTTTCCAGCAGCGGCGCCGGCAGAGGGACTAGTTGCAGAACCATGACGCCCAGTAACAGCAGCAGTGGCAGTGACGTCCGTCTCGGCAGCGCCGGGGCCAACTGATTCTTAGGCGTGCGAATCCAATAAAGCAGGGTAAGAGCGCCGACGGCGAGCAGGCAGTAAAGCCAATCGCGTTCGGCCGTGGCTCCCTTCCGGAACACGGCGCAGGACCATATCAACCCTAGCCCCACCAGATAACCAAGCCAGCCTGAGCGGCCGCGGCTCCGCTCTTGGCGGGAGAGCTGGCGCAATCGCGTGCAACTCGGCATGTCCGAAGACTGGAAAGTGTTTCGGCTCGCAAAGCGGCGGGACACCCAAAAATCGGCGCGGCCGCTAGGCAACCTTGAGGTTGGAAGAGAGCGTAGCGAGGAAGAACTCTATTCTTGGGCATCCCCGCCAACGGAGCCGGTTATCACACGGGGACACTTTGCTGGAGGGGAGAGGGACCGGACCGGCCCATGGCTATGTAGTCGCAGCCGGCAAGCTGAACCGTTGCCGGGTCGAGCAGGTTACGTCCGTCCAAGATAAGCGGCCGCGTCATGACGCGGCGCAATCGTTTTAAGTCCAGTTCGAGAAACTCGGGCCAGTCGGTTAGCAGCAAGACCGCATCAGCTCCCTCGGCAGCCTCCAGAGCCGAGGAGCAGAGCCGCACTGCGGGCAGCCGTTCGGCGGCGGCGGGCATCGCCTGGGGGTCATAAGCACGAATCGAAGCCCCTTCTTCAAACAAGCGCTCAGCGACGGCAACCGCCGGAGAGAACCGCAGATCGTCTGTATGGGCTTTAAAGGCGAGTCCCCAGACAGCAATCGTCTTGTCCTTGATGATCCACAGAGCCTTGCGAAGCTTCCCGAGAAAGACTTCCAGTTGATTTACGTTGACCCTTTCAACTTCTCGCAACAGGCGAAAGTCACAGCCGTTGTCCTCAGCCATGCGGATGAAAGCCTGCAAGTCTTTCGGGAAACAGAAGCCGCCGAAGCCGATCCCCGCCCGCAGGAACTCCGCGCCGATGCGCGGGTCGTAACCCATGCCCTCGGCCACTTTTTTTATGTCCCCGCCAACCTGATCGCACAAATTGGCGACTGTGTTGATGTAGGAAATCTTCATCGCCAAGAAGGAGTTTGACGCGTGTTTGATGAGCTCGGCGCTGCTGCGGTTGGTCACAACCAGCGGGATCTTCCGTATGTCCTGATGATGCGCCGATGGCAGGCGCCAAGCGAAATCCTGGTGCAGGATGGGCTCATAGATGGCCCGAAGCAGCGTCTCAGCGCGTTCGCTTTCGACACCCAGAACGATACGCGAGGGATGCATGAAATCGGCCACCGCCGTGCCCTCGCTAAGAAACTCCGGATTCGAGGCCACCTCAAACTCCGCGCCGCCACGCTGATACAGTTGCAGGGTTTGTTCGATGCGAGTCCCGGTCAAGGCGGGAACCGTACTCTTCTCGACGACCAGCTTGTCGCTGGACGCCAATTCCGCAATCTCGCGGCTGACCCTCTCGACCGCGGACAGGTCGGGCTGCCCGGTAGGGAACGGCGGCGTTCCGACGCACAGGAAAAGCACCTGACCGTGATCGACTCCTTCTTGAAGACTCGCCGTGAAGCGCACCCGCGATTTCTTCCTGTTTCGCTCGAGCAGGTCATCGAGATGTGGCTCGAAGAACGGCAGCCGCCCTTGCTGGAGCGCGCCGATCTTGGCAGTGTCGCTATCGACACATACGACCTGATGGCCGATCTCGGCAAAGCACAGGCCGGCAACCAGCCCTACGTGTCCGGTGCCTACAACACTTAGGTTCATAGGAGTTCCTTCCCGTTTGTCCATGGGCCCCGCCGGTTAACTGGGGGAGAACCTTCGGTCGCCTAGCCGGCAAGCTTCGTTTGGGGGCCTCTCACCTGTGTCCCGCTTCCGGAACCTCCACGGTCCGCCAGCTCGCACTCGATTCATCGGCTCGTCTTCGAGCGCAGCGCCAACGCACTGCCGCTGAGCTTTGTGATGTTTGACGATGTCGACGAGGATAGCCTGAAGGTTGTACTGCGGCTGCCATTGTGGAAAGTGGGCGCAGAGCTTGATCAGATCGGAGATATAGCAGATGTGATCCCCGCTGCGGTTCTCAGCTCCGTAGCGATACTGTAGCCGGTGACCCATCTGCTCAAGTATCTCGATTGTCTCCAGGATCGAGACGCGATTGGCTCGCCCTCCTCCTAGATTGTAAACCTCGCCGACTCGGGGACGACAATAAAACTCCAGAAACAGCGAGGCCACGTCGCGGCAGTGGATCTGATCCCGCACCTGCTTTCCCTTGTAGCCGTAGATGCTGTATTCACAACCGGCAACGGCGCACCAGACAATGTAGGCCAAAAAACCGTGCAGCTCAACTGCCGCGTGCTGCGGGCCCGTCAGGCAGCCGGTACGGAAAATGCCGGCTGGCATTCCCAAGTAGCGACCGAACTCCTGGTGCATCACGTCCGCGGCAACCTTGGACGCCCCGAAAACGGAGTGCAAGCACTGATCGATCGACATGTTTTCGTCGATGCCTTCTCGCCCGTCGGCGTAGTCGCAACGCTTATCGATTTCGGCTAGGGGGAGTTGATTGGGGTGGTCACCGTAAACCTTATTGGTGCTCGTAAAACAGAAGGGCGATTCGCGGCAGTGGTCCCGGGCGGCGACCAGAAGGTTCAACGTCCCGACCGCGTTTACATCGAAGTCTTCATAGGGAATCGAAGCCGCCTTGTCGTGAGACGGCTGGCCCGCCGTGTGAATAATAAAGTCCGGCCGCTCGCTCTGGAACAAGTCTCCAGCAGGTCTCCCAGGCCTTGTCTCACCTCCGCAACGGTTTGGGGTAGCGAAGAATGCCAAGCAGTTGCAGGGCCCACATCGCGAGGAAGAGCGGATTCAGCAGCACGTATCGTCTCCAGAGCCTGCGGGGTTCCATCAGGAGGCGAAACAACCACTCAAGACCCGCCCCTTGCATCCACCGGGGGGCCTGCCGGAGGCGGCCTGTGTGAAAGTCGAACGCGGCGCCCACGCCGATCATCACCACGCCGGGTAGCCGATCCCGGTGCTCGAGGATCCACTTCTCTTGACGAGGTTGACCGAAACCGACAAAGACGATATCGACATCACATTCGCGGATGGCGTCGACCCAAGCGTCATCTTCCTCGGGGGTGTTCGGCGGGTCGCGGCGGGCATACGTTCCCGCGATACCAAGCCCGGGTAATCTCTTTCTTAACCGTTGATAGAGGGCTGGGAGAACGTCTTCGCGACCCCCAAACAGAAAGATCCGGTGGCCCAGGCGGGCCGCTTGACCGCACAGCGCCAACATCAGGTTGGGCCCATAGACACGGGGTTGCCCCTTGACCCCGAAAGACCGCAACGCCCACGCCAGGGGCATCCCATCGGTGGCGGCGATATCGCCGGCATTGAGAAGCCGGCGGAAGCTCGGCTGGAGCACGCCCGTCATGACCGCGTTCACTGTGCAAATGAATACGCACCGTCCGGCGGGAGGCTTTGCATCCGTGGTTTGGGCGCCCGCCCAGACGCGCCGTTGCTCAATCCATCGTCGGCAAAGTCTCATCACCTCGTGGTAGTTCGTCGCACTAATACAGACACCCAACACGGAGTGCTTCAGAGGAAGCCGGTCGTTTTGTATGCGGGGTGTGCTTGGCATTGTGCTGTGACCAGACTCAGAGCCCCACCCGCGAGGGTGGGGTCACCTGCTCAAACCTGCTGATACCGATAGCGGTCACGGAACCTCTGTTTGGTTGCAGCCCGTCCGCATTAGGCCGGCGCCCGAGCTGCTTGGAACGAGCGCAGCCGTTCCGGGATGGGCCGACGGCGGCGCTCGATCGCGAAGCGATAGGTCCGCATCAGCATCTCGAAGTTTCGCTCGGGCGTGTAACGGCTCAGGTAGTGCCGGCGGGCATTGCCGCCGAGGCGATCGGCAAGCTCGCCGCTGGCCAGCAGATCGTCCAGCGCCGCGGCGAGGGCTTGTTCATCACCGGCGTCAAACTTGAGGCCCGTGCGGCCATGGTCTACCAGCTCTCCCGGCGCTCCACGGTTCGATACCACGGCCGGGCGGCCGGCGGCGAAGGCCTCGACAATCGGGCGGCCGAAGGTCTCATAGGCAAGGGAGGGTAAGACAACCCCACGCGCTGCCTGAACCATCTGCTGCGCTTCCGCCCGCAATCTGCGTCCCGCGAAGCTGACTCGGGGTGCAGTCAGACCGAGCGCCGCCGCCCGGCGCTCGAGGCTCGCCCGCTCCTCTCCCTCACCGACGATCACGAGCCGCCCGCGGCGCGCGAGATCACCCAGCTTCCAAGCCCCCAGCAGCATCTCCAGCCCTTTTTCCGCCGACAAGCGTCCCAAATAGACGATCCGGTCCGAGGTCGAAGGAGGCGGGGGGAGCGTGGCGGGACCTTCGACGCAATTCGGTTTGACAAAGATGCGCTCGGGCGAGAGGCCGCTCTTGACAAAGCGGGACCGCGAGTGTTCGCTGGGAGTGAGAAATACGTCAACGTGGCGTTCCCAAGTCCCTCGCAAGCGGTTGTGGACGATCATGCGCCCGACCGCGGCCGATGCCATCAGCGAGTCCCGGTAACAGCGGCGAACCACGCCGCGCCAGGGGATCTTGCCGAGGCAGTCTTCGCAGACTTGACCGTTTCGAAGCAGCAGCGCGTTGGTGCAGACAAGGCGGTAGTTTCGGAGCGTCTGGACGGTCGCAACGCCGGCCGCCTGACAAGCGGCGTGAACCGAAGGCGTCAGCCGCATCCAGAAGTTTTGCACGTGCGCAACGTCGGGCCGGTGCCGCGCGCAGAGCCGCCTGGCATGCTCGTAGGAGGCCCGTGACCAGGCCGATTGCCAGCCCATTCGGAAGTTGCTCGTCCACCCGCTTCCTTCAGCAGCATCGTTGTCGTAGTCGACTCGCACGACCTCAACTCCATGGGCGCGAAGCGCCGCGGCTTCCTGTTCGGCCGAGAGGTTTTCACCGCTAAGCTGGCGGTAGCGGTTGTGAAACATCAGTACTTTCATGAGGAGAAGTTCTCCGCCAGACGCGGCTGCGGCAACCAGGATGGCTGCCGGGGGCATGAAGCAACCGCGGGCCGGCCTTGATAGGCCACCGATCGCCCGTTCGCAAAGCCCAGCGCGAACCAAAACCAGATGCCCAACACCGGCCCTTCCATCAGCACGCCAAAGGAGCCATTTCCCCAGGTGGTCAGCAGCATCAGCAGCCAGAAGGCGATTTCCTCGCGCCGGGCCGGAGGGTAAGCCTTCGCCGCCACTCCCCCTCGCCAGGCCCGCCTGAACAGGCCGCCCAGACCAAGCGTGAGAATGACTGTCCAAATGGCGAAACCAACCAGGCCCATGCGCGCCAGCACGCTGATATTAACGTTGTGGGGTGCGCGTACCGGCCAAGGCGAGTATTCGTCGTCCACCAGGTAGCGGTTGTAGACCCCTAAGCTCTCCCCGAAACCGAGACCGAACAGCGGGTTTCGGGCGAACAACTCCTCGACCAGTTGCCGCCACCAGGTCAGCCGCCAATAGACCGAGCCTTCCTCGCTCGAGAGGGAAACGTCCTCGAAGCGGCCCAAGTACCCGATCTCGGTGCTCTCAAACCCCGCAACCGCTACGACGAGAATCAGCGCCAGAGCGCCCAGCGCCATCAAGCGGGAGAGCCTTATCGACAACCCCAAGGGTCGGAAGTTGCGCAGATTCAGGGCCAGAACGCACACAATCGCCAATGCCAAGCCGACTTTGACACCGCGGCCGTAAGAAAATACAACGAGAACAAGACCGAGCAGGGCAATGGCACGCAACGAGTGTTCCCCTAGCCGTGACCCCACTCGAAAGCGAGTACACAGAACGATGATCGACCCCAAAGCCATGTGCTGAATCAACTCACTGTGCGAACTTGCCAGCACGGGCGTCCCCCGCCAGGGGATGACCGGCGAAAGCCGCGAGAGTGCGTTTCCAGACAGCGTTTCGCACACGCCCCACAACAAAGCCGCCACCCAGAAGCCGCAAACCGTCCGCCAAACCTTCCGCGAGAGGTTTTGATCCCGGGCGATGTTGAGCCCCACAAAGTAGAAACCCGCGTAATACCAAAGAGCGGCGTCCCGCCAGGCATCCAGACCCCAGCGCGGAAACGAAATGACGGTTAACACCGCTCCGTAGGCCATGAACAGCACAACGGCGCCCGACAGCCGGCGCAAATGGCGGTTGCCCAGGCCGCTCACGCCCCGGCAGTGAAAAACCCAACCCAGAGTGAGCCCAAAGACGATCTCACCCCAATAAATCGGCGGGTAGCCCAAATACGTCGGGCCTTTGCCGAAAATGGTGATGGCTCCCAGATAGGCCAGTAAGACTTTAACCGCTATGGGAAGCCTCTTTGCTTTCTGTTTTGCGCGATTGCGAGAAGGAACTGATGAAACCATGGGGTGTAAACTTCTTCGGGCGAAACTTGTTCAGCAAAACCTGCCTTCGCTTTTCAATCTTTCGTAGTGTGAAATGTCCCTGTACTTAAAAGCCTTGGCCGGATGGCCGCCCGCGATGCCGCATTTCGGTATGTCCTTCACTACGACACTGCCCGCTTGAATAATCGCCCCCTCTCCAATCGTCACCGGGCCGATGACAATGACCCTGGACCCGAGCCAAACGTTCTCCTCGATGGTGACGTCGCTGGTAATACGTCGATCCGTGTCATAGGGTATGGCCCGGCCGTTGTCATAATCGTGATTCTGCGAGATAATCAAGCAGTCGGTTCCGCAGTGAAAATTGCTGCCGATCGTCACTGTTCCCGCGCCGGCGACCTCCAAGCCGTTAAAGTGAACATTCCTTTTGAGCACCGTATGCTTTGTGACCCGGCTTCGAAACGCCACCGCTAGCGGAGGCGTGTAACTGTGGCAACTGATCTTAACTTCCAGGGCGTAAAAGTAGCTCAGCACCTTGCGAGACAGAATCCGTCCCGTCTTCAAGCAGTGTCGTAACCCGCTGTTCATAAAGCCGCGTCTCCCGCCCCGAGCGGGCGGTTATGCCTCAGAGGCGCCGGATTGGCTCCCCTGCCGGCCAGAAGAGGATGGATGTTTCAAAATGCCGTTGGTTCTCAAAGCCGCGATCCAAGGCATCGGATGAATTCGGCAGGACAACCACCATGTGAGCAAAAAGAAAGTAAACCAAGAGGCGGCACTCGCGTAAGCCGCGCCGATCGCGCCGTACTTACCGATCCATACATAGTTCAAGCAGATATTTAGCAGAGCGTTGCCCAGAGTGAGACAACTTAAAAGATAAGTTTTCTTCTCATAAAAGATGTAATTGCCTACCAAGAAGTAGAAGCAGTTGAACAAACTGGCCAGCGCGATCCAGGCCGCATAGCGGCGCGAGCCGGCGAAAGCCTCGGAAACAAAATTGTCGAAAATCAGCGGCATCAGCGCCAACAGTGTCACGAACGCCAACACGAGCACTCCCGCGATCAGGTAGGATTGGCGCACCAGTTGGACTCGGCCCTTCGCGTCAATGGCGCCGAGCCGGCCGAAAAGATAAGGCGCCCAGGCTTGATTCACCGAAGTTCCCACCAGTAACAGCGCCGAGCCGATCTGAAACCCCACCGCATAAGCTCCCACGGCTTCGACTCCGACCATCGCTGCAAGCAGAAAGCGGTCGGCGAGCGCCATCAGCGAGCCGCCCAGCGAGTGAGGAACCAAGAACAGAGAAAAGCGGACGACGTCGACAAAGTGCCGCCGCTGGATCAGGCGGCTCAGGTACCCGAACTTGTAGAGCACCGCCAGCCCAGCCGCCGAGAACACAAGGTAGGAGAGAAAAATGCCGTACATGCGGCCCGGCCAGCCCCAACCAAAAACCACCACTCCCAGCAAAGACAGCACGATGTTGAGACTTGCCAATCCAAGGCTGAACCCCGCATAAGCCAGCGGTTGACGCCGCGCCTGATAGAGCCGCAAAACGACATTCGGCAGTAGTTGGACCAGACCGAACGCCGGAATCGCGACAACCCACCAAACCGGAATCTCGGTGGCCGCCGAGACGAACTTTGCGACCGCCCCCAGCAGGGCGGTCAACAAAACAGTCGTACCCAGCGGGGCCAGCAAAGCCGTTGAAAGATAGCTGGGCAACTGTTGCCGCGGGCAGCGGAAGTAGGCGATGCTGACCGCGGCATCGACGTTCATCGGCGTCAGCGGCAAGACAAACTGCACCAGGGCTTGGAAAAGAGCCAGCAGGCCGTATTCGGCGGGCGTCAAATAAGCCGTGAGCAACGGCAGCAACAGAAACGGGATGCCAAGGCGAAGCGCATTGGTGACCAGGTAGGCTGAAACCGACTGGAACAGAGTCCCGCTGTCTTTGTCGATCCATGAGGCTGTCAGTCGTTTGGTCACCCGCTTGGACTCGTAAACCGTTGTCTAGGCGATCGATGGGAGCCGAGATCGAAGGGTCCGATCCACAATCACGAAAAGAACGCCTGGAGGCCTCGTTCCTCATCGCCGAGGGCATGTGGAAAAATCGGGGGCTATCCCGAGCGCCGAGCCCCGGCGCCCAGTAATAAAGCGCGCAATTATCAATGAGTGACAGGCGGCGCTGTTGGGGCCGCAAGGGCCATGGTTGGGAGCGGGTGTTTGCTAAAAGACTCGTATAAGCTCAAAGTTTCCTGAAGTATACGACTCGTAGTGGCCGTAGAATTCCTCGACGGTGCCGCGGATCACCGGGACGCAGTCGGCCGGGTCGATATAGAACGACTTAATTCCAATCTGGTCCCCGCAGAGGATGCGGCAGTTGTCCAGGGCCGAGGTGACAAAGCCGGCAATCAGCTTGGGAACACTCGCGGCCAGACAGAGCCGGCACTCAATCGGCATCGTAGACTTGCGGACGGCAATGCCGAAGAGCGATTCGATCTTTCTCAGTTTCGCCTCTTTCTCGAACCTATGCGCCATGTAGACGACCGAAGATTGTTCCAAAATGGGGTATTTAGTTGACTCCAGTAGCCACTACATCTTGGGGGTGGGGGTGCCGGCCCTGGTGGCCTCGACCATTGTCTTATAGGGAGCAGGGTCGGCGGCGACCGCCTGCTGGAGGAGGCGATAGAAAAGTTTGCCGCGCGACCGTGAGGTCCGCCGGTTGAAGCGGAACGTGAACTCGTCCAGGTAGTAGTCCAAATACTCGTGACTGACAGCCCCCTGGTGGGTCCCCAACAGCCAGCGCTTTAGCAGAGAGGCGACACGATGGACTCTCGGCAGCAGCTTACTCGCCGATTGCCGCTTCCCGCGCAGCACGGTGACTTCATGGCGGTATCCTTTGTTCTCCAATCCCGCATAGCCTTCCCAGCCGTCGGTGTGCACGAGGCTGCCAGGTTGGATAGCTTCTTCGACAAAGGCTTCCAAGCTCGCCGCTGAGGCATCCGCGATCCGACGGAGCCGGATGCGACCCATACCGCGCCCATCCTCCTCGGCAGCAACCGCAACTAACGCTTTGCCAACCATTTCGCGACCTCGGACGCCCTCTTCGACTCCGCCCACATACGTTTCGTCCACCTCCACCCGGCCGACCAGCCGATTGCGACCGGGGCGCACCATGGCGCGGCGGAACTTGTGCAGCCAGGTCCAGGCGGTTACATAGCTACCCAAACCCAAGACCCGCTGCAACTCCAGCGCGCTGGCCCCGCCTTTTTGCGTTGTCACCCACCAAGCCGCCCGGAACCACAACGTCAAGGGCTTGCGGGTGTCCTGGAAAATCGTGCCCGCCGTCACCGAGGCCTGGTAACCGCAGTCGGCGCAGAGCAGCAGATTGCGTTTGCTGGCCCATGAGGACTGGATCCCACAGCGCGGGCACACGAACCCCTCCGGCCAGCGCAGCTTCAGCAGGTACTCCCGGCACGCCTCCTCGGTCGAGAATCGAGCTTCCAACTCGACGAGGTTTCGGGGGTAGTCCTCCTTCATGCCCCCAACCACAACATATTGTGGCTACTGGAGTCAACTAAATACCCCATTGTTCCAAATGCTTGAGAGCCCGCTCCAGATAGCTGAAGTAGGCGTCTTCGCTCATTAGGTTCTTGTCGGGCAGCGCGTCCCCCAACAAAAACGTCTCATCTCCGCGGCTCGCCAGCCGCAGCCGGCCTCGCAAGTGCTGGTAAGTATTCGGAACGATCGTAGTTTGTTGATCGCCGTCAAGATCGTAAACCGTGAAGAACGTCAACTCATCGAAGAGCGATCGATTCATGCCGCAGGCGTGCGTTTTGATCAGATGCTTGACGCGCTCGCCGAATGAATGGGGCATGAAGTGATAAGGGACGGCTGGGTCGCGCCGCGAGCGGTCAATTAACAGCGTTGAGTTGCCGTCGTCGAGTACCACCACTTTTCGGCCAGCAACGGCGTGCGCGAAATGGCGCATCAAGTCGAAGGCATAGTCCCCCATGAACAGGCGTCCGGCACGCTCCATCGAGCGAGCGACGGCGTTGACTTCGTCGAACCGGCGCTTCCACGAACAAAAGTTTTCCCCTCTGTGGCTGATCGTGTGGATACGTGCCCAATCGGCTCGTCCCAGCATGTCCTCGGTTTGGCGGTCGTTGGCCTCGGACGCGGAATGAAACCAAACCAGTTGACATTCCTCACCGGCGAGCTTGAAATGGCTCCTCGCCTCAATTGCGTTCAGCGCCTGCAACGGTGTGGCGATGAGGAAAACAGCGGCGCCGCCGGATCGTTTTTCTTCGAGTGATCCGAAGTATCCCGGCTGGATTTCCGCCGTGGCGGTGGGTGACTCCTCTACCAGCAAGTGCGCCCTCCGTCGACCACCAGGCTGGCCCCGGTCATGTAAGAGGAAGCATCGGAAACCAGAAAAGCCACCGCCGCTTTGTACTCGTCCGGATGGGCCATGCGCCCCAGCGGAATACGGCTGGTCAGCCTTTCGACGAATGCGGGATCTTGGCCCGTGTAGACACCGCCGGGGCAGATGGAGTTGACGCGAACCCCTTTTTCGGCCCAATAGGTGGCCAGGTAGCGCGTCAACCCGAGCAGTCCCGCTTTGGTCACCGAGTAGCTGACCGGCTTGACGGGCTGAGACTCCTCGGGAAGCTCCGGCTGGCGGTAGATCCGTTGATCGGGTGCGATCAGAGCCATGTCGGAGGCGACGTTGAGGATCACCCCTTGCCGCCGCCGGGCCATCTCGCCTCCGATGATTTGGCTGCACAGAAAAGCGCCGGTGAGCCCGACTTCAAGGTCGCCGCGCCAGGCCTCGAGAGAGAAGTTCTCGAGACGCGTGTCGCGGCCTCCCGCCAGTCCCGGCCCCGACACTTTCGGGTTGTTGGCGGCATTGTTGATCAAGATGTCCACCCGTCCGAAAGACTGGAGCGTGAGCGAGAGGGTCCGGGCAACAGCGTCTGGATCGGTTACATCGGCCCCGAAACCCAGCGCCTGAGCGCGGCCGCCCGCCGAGAGCTCCTCGGCTCGCTGGGTCGCTTTTTCGCCGTCAAGGTCGAGTAACACAACCACTCCGCCCAACTCCGTGATCGCCTCGGCATGCTTGCCGCCCAGCAAGCCCGCCCCGCCGGTGATCACCGCCACGCGTCCGGTTAGATCAAAGGCGTCCCTCACCGGGGACGAAGCTGTTTTCGTCGCAGTTGTTCTCGTCGTGGCTCTTATCGTCGTTCTAGGCGTTTTAGGCGCTAGCGTCGGCATGTTTTCGAGTTGGCTGTACGATCCAGAGGTCTTCGGCCAGCTCCATCAGGGCATGACCGATCGCGATGTGCGCTTCTTGAATGCGGGCGGTGGTATGGCACGGAACGACAAGGGCGTGATCGCAGTGAGCCAGCGCCTGACCGCCATCGCCGCCCAGCAGCCCGATCGTCGTCAACCCCTTGCGGCGGGCCGCCGCGAGCGCGCGAACAATGTTGTCGGAGTTGCCCGAAGTGGTAATGCCGACAAGCACGTCGCCGGCGCGCCCCAGCGCCTGCCGGTCGATGTGGGCACGCAGCCGCACCAGCAGCTCGGCCGCCAAGTGCTGCGCGTCGGCGGCCGAGCCGCCGTTGCCGCACAACAGCAACTTGCGGCCGTGCAGCAGGGCTTGATGAATCACCCGAGCTGTTTCGGCGATCGCCCCGGCCTGAGTCCGCGCCATCTCTTGCTTGAGGGGCGCCGAGTCTTCGAGCGCGCGCCGCACACGAGCCGCCAGAGCGCCGGGTTCGTCGGCGGCTGGTTCAACCAAAAGATCGTGTCTGTCCGCCATCGATCACCATCGCCGCTCCGGTGATGAACGAGGCTCTCTCGGAAGCCAGGAACACCACCGCGTCGGCAATCTCTTCGGGTTTCGCGAAACGCTGCAAGGGCACTTCGCTGCGAATGTAGTCGGCGTAGAACTGAGGCTTCTGGGAGAGTTTCCGCTCCCATCCCCCGCCGGGGAAAAGCACGTTTCCCGGCACCACGGCGTTGACCCGAACGCCGTCGGGTCCGAGCAGCCGCGACCAGCTCTTCACCGCGCTTCCCAGCGCCGCCTTGGCCGCCCCGTAGGGAACCGGCGCCCCGATCGCCTCCACCCCGGCGATCGAGGAAATCATGACCAGGTTGCCGCGGCGCCCGACCAGGTGCGGCAGCGCCGCGGCGGCCAATTGCACGCCGCCGAGCAGGTTCAGGTTCAGCACCGATTCCCAATCGTTGCGCGCCAACTCCCAACCCGGCCGCGCCTCGCCGCTGCCGACATTGGCCACCACCACGTCGATGCCCTCAAATTTCTCGAGCGCGGTTCCCAGCGCCCGCCGGGTCTCGCTTTCATTCGTGAGGTCGGCCCGCACCGCCAGGACGCGGTCCGCCGGCGCTTCGGCGCCGAGCAAGCCGGAGGCCGTGGCGAGCGAATCCGAATCACGGCCCGTCACCACGACCCGTGCCCCTTCCCGCAAGAAAGCCTGAGCGATGGCAAAGCCGATGCCGCGGCTCGACCCGGCAATGAAGGCCACGCGGCGATCGAGTCCTAGTTCCATGCCGCCCCTCGCAGCGGCATCCCGAGACTCCCCAGATGCTGCTCGACAAACTGCCGGTTGCGCGTCGCCAGCTCGACTTCGCTGATGGAATCCTCACGGGCTGCCTGCAGGATCAGCGGCCCCCGGAAACCCGTTTCGTGGAGCAGCCTCAAGCAAAGCGGAAAGTCGGCGTCTCCGGTCCCTAACCGCAGGGTCGCTCCGCCGCGAGCGCGGTCCTTGACGTGAACGCTCCCCAGCCACGGGCCGATCGATCCAAGCTCGGAGGCGGGGTCACGGCCCAGTGAGGCGCTGTTGCCGATGTCGTAGTTGGCCCGCAGGAGCGGATGGGAAAGGCCGCTGAGCAGGGAGGACAACTGCTCGGGAGCTAAATCGGTTTCCAGGTGCAGTTCGACCCCGCCGCGCTCGGCCGCCGGGGTAAGCTCACACAGAAGGCGGGCCAGCGTTTGACACGCGCCGGCGGATTGAAGCGAAGAGGAATCCACAAACGGCAACACGATATAGCGAACCCCCAGCTTGGCCGAGCGGCCCAGCAGCCACTTCAGCCTCCCGGCGTTTTCAACATCGGCTGAGCCGTCGGCCGCGATCAGGCGTTTCGTTATGAAATAGTCGGCGCAGACGGACCTCACCGCCACGCCCCAGCGCCGGGAGAGCCGCAGGATTTCGTCGATCCCCCCGTCGCTCGTCAGCGGATTCGCTTCTTGCTGTTCGGCGTCCTCCGCGTCATAGATCCACTCGATGCAATCCAGGCCTGCTTGCGAGGCAAGGGGAAACTCCTCCCGCCAGCGCGATCCCGGGAACGCTTGGATTTTCCCCGAGCGGGAAGGCAGCAGCCTTCCTTGCATGATTCCGATGGGGTTTGCTGGCCTCACGCCGGCAACTCGATGACAACAAACATGTAGGGCAGAATGATGTAACCGAAAACCTGCATCCCCTCCACAACCCGCGTGGCGTTGGGCAATCCTTCCGTATCCGCGGATTTCTCAATGTTCTCCGCCCGGAACTGATCGTCCTTGATATAGGTGATGCGCGCCTCGGGGGCGTAGCGCCGGATCACGCCACTGAAGTATCCCTTCGAGTAGATATTCTCGTAGGAAAACGACCTCGGCCGACCCTCATCGTCAAACTCCTGCTCGGCAGCCACATCCGTGAAGGCCCACCACTGCTTCGACAACACTTCTTGAATCCGAAATGACCTGTCGCCGATCATCGTTCGAATGAGAACCCACCTTCGACTCGCACGGATCAACTCACCCATGGGCTTCACAATACTGGGGAGGTGCATGAGCAAATTACTGCAGGTCACGATGTCGAATTCACCATCCGACACCGGCATATCAAAAATACTTGCCTGCTGAAAACTTGCGTTTGGCTCGCGTCCCCATGCCTGAGCCGCTTTCTCGAGAAGGATCGGATAATAGTCAATGCCCACGTATTGGAAAGGAGCCGAGACGGCATTCTTGAAGGACCGCAGATAATGTCCAGCGCCGCAGCCGACGTCTAAAACCGTAGCGTTGGGACGGATCCTTTGGGCTACCAATCGTGCCATGGCCTTGGAACACTCCATCTCCGGCAGCTCGCCAACTGCGCGTTTGAAGTGAACACTGGCATAGGTTTCATTCGAAGCGTATTCATCCAAGCAAAGACCTTCGGCGGTCAATCGAGAAGTCATAGTTGCTCCTTTCAGCACAAAAAACTATCGTGCACATCGAAAAGCGTAGGGCGCAGGTCCCGTGGCGGCTTCGCTCGGCCGCTCCCGGTCCCACGCTTGAATCTGGGCCACGATGTCGACGCCGACGTTGCTGCTCCAGCGGCCGAGCAGTTGCCGGCTGACCGGCCCGACCCGGCCGTCAGCAATGGGCTCGCCGTTGAGACGGCAGACCGGAAGCAAACAAAACGGCGTGCCGGTCATGAACGCTTCATCGGCGGTCAGCACGTCGTAGGGTTCGATATTCGTCTGCAGGGTCCGCAGCCCGAGTTGCGGCGCCAGCTCTTCGAGCACGCAGGCGCGGCTGATGCCGCGCAGAATGTTGCGGCCCTCCGGCGTGATGATTGTCTTGTCTCGGACGATGAAAAAGTTGTCGCCCGTGCCCTCGGCGATGAAGCCGTCGGGATCGAGCAGCAGGGCCCAGTTGTTGTCGCCCTGGTAACGGCTCACCTCAATGTTGGCCATTAGATAATGCAGCCGGCTGCGGTTTTTCACTTTTGGATCGAGCAGCGCAGCCGGGATGGCGCGCTGGGAAGGAATCACGGCGTTGAGGCCTTCCTCAAACAGGTTCCCCATCCCCGCCACGGTCCAGCGCAAGGGAAAAACCGCGATGATCACGTTCGGTCCCGAAGCAACGCCGACAATCCCCTCATAGATCGACAACAGGCCGCGCGAGACGTCGATCATCACGCGCTGCTCATCGTCGGCAAGAAAGGCCGCGCGATTGGCCTCGATGGTTCGGCAGACAGCCTGCTCCATCTCAGCGATCGTTATCGGAGCCGGGATGTGCACCGCTTTCATGGAAGCGTAGAGGCGGTCGAGATGCTCGCGAAGCTTGAACTGTTGGCGGTTGAAGGAGCGCGTCATCTCGAAGACCATGTCTCCGAACATCAGCGCCGAGTCGTAGATCGAGAGCCGGGCCTCGGCCTCCGGCACCAGCTTGCCGTTGAAATAGACGACTCGAGAAGATGGGTTCATGGTTTATTCGGGTTGGGTCCTGGTTTGGTTGGGAACGGGGCCCCACAGACGGCGCTCGTGCGCCTCAAGCTTTTCTTGTCTCGGCCAGCAGCATCGTGTGTTCGTCGTCAAGGGTCAGCTTGGTGCGGATGTCCGAAGTGTTTCTCAGTTCCCTGCAAAAGCCGGCGGGCCGACTTTACAAAACCGATCGGACGGGGTGGAATATATTCCACGCGTAAGACCAACGCGTCATCCAGCAACTGCCGGCGCGAGGCGCGCAGGTTCGCGGCTCAAAGCGCGCCGATAGACGTTGTCGTACCAGTCGATGATGTCGGTGATGTGAAATCGAGGGTTGCGGGGATAGAGATCCCGATAGAGCCGCGACATGAATTCGTAGTCTTGCCTCGTGTTGACGTCGAGTCGTAACTCCGGACGCCGAAAAGCGGGCGGACAGGGCACTGTCCCGACGCGATAGCGCTCGGGACGGGCGGCGGTTTGCGTCGCGTAGTCGAAGAAGTTCAGATGCGGGTGCTCCCGCCGAAGCGCGTCGCCGCGGCCGGCGCGGACTTGCTCGAGAGTCGCGAAATTGAAAACTTCCGCGCCAATGCCGTCCGGGTAGCCATTGCCGAACACTTCGGCAAGGTTGGAGGAGAACTCGCTCTGCCCGCGAAGATGAAAATCAATGATCCGGTCGATCTCAGCAGGTTCGGGAACAGCATTGTCGGCTGGCAGCCGCACGATGACATCGGCGCCGAAGGCTCGCGCGGCTTGATAGTAGCGATCCACCAGATCGTTTTCCGCGCCCCGAAAAGCAGCCACGCCTTGACCGGCCGCCAGCCCTGCCAGAACGTCGTCCTCGGAGTTGCGGGTCGTTGCGACGACGATCCGATGGACCCGGCTCGAGCGCCGCACCCGTTCGAGGATCCGCGCCAGAAGGGGAGCGCCCGCCAGCCGAAGCATGGATTTGCCGGGCAGCCGGGCGGACCCCATCCGGGCCTGCAGAATCAGAACAACATGGGGAGCCGGAGTGCTCGAATGCATCATCTTCTGCATTGGCTTCTCCATCGGCGTCAAAACGTCAGGCGGCGGGCCTCGTCAGCGCGCCTGCGCCAGCGAAGCCCGGGCGGCCTGGTAGTTGGGGTCCTGGTAGTAGCGGAGTTTTTGGGAGTTCACCCGTTCACTCTCGCTCAGGCGCTTGACTCCGTCCCCCAGGATGGTGGGAATCGAGCGAATGTAGCCCACCATCAGTTCCAGTCCGCGCTTTTCAAGCGACGCCGCCTGGTCGCTGCCGTACATCGAGCGGTCGAGCGTGATGTGGCGCTCGACGGCGACGGCGCCCAGCATAGCGGCGAAAACAGCCCCGCTCACGCCCGCCTCATGTCCGCTGTAGCCGACCGGACAGCGGTAGCGGCGCCGCAGCTCGCCGATCACGCGAAGATTAAGCGACGCCTCGCTGGCCGGATACTCCCCCACACAATGCATCGGGACAAAAGGACATTGGGGCCGCCGGAAGATCTCAACCGCCTGGTCGATTTCCACGTAAGAGCTCATCGCCGTCGAAACAAAGGTGACCTTTCGCTCCTCGGCGATGGTCTCGAGCAACTCATGGTGCCCGATCATGGCTGAGGCGATTTTGTTGTAGCGCAGGTTGTAGGAGCGCAAGAACGCCTGGCTCGGAAGGTCCCACGCCGAGGCGAACCACTCGATCCCGGCCCGCCGGCAGTAAGCGTCGATTTCGTCAAACTCGGCGCCTCCAAACTCCAGGGCCTGCTTCTGGTCCCTTTGTGTGGTCCCCCAAGGACTCTCGCGGGGAGAATCCAGAAACTCCGGGGTGTAGACGATGTCGATCGCTCGCTTCTGAAATTTCACCGCGTCGCAGCCGGTGCCCTTGGCGACGTCGATCAGTTGCTTGGCAAGGTCGAGGCTGCCGTTGTGGTTAATCCCGATCTCGGCGATAATGAACACCTCTCGCGCCTCGATCCACGGCTCCAAGCGGTCTTCTAATGCCGTAAAACCGAACCCTTCAGTCATGGTGGGCCTCCGTTGACGGACGCAGGCTCGCCTAACCTTGACGAGCCGGCTGGGAAAACAGCGGGTCAAGGGCGCCGGTCGGCCCTCTGAGAGCCAGCGCGCCCCGCCGTCCGCGCGCTGGACAATGCTGGAATCGAAGACGAGGCGGTTGATCCAGCGGTCATCATCGGGTCGAACCGCCCATTCCCGGACGATGAAGAATCCTTCCGAACCAGGACTCGCAAATACTCCCCATCGAGTCCGCGCTCGGTCCCCATCAGACGCCGCCGCCCGCGGGCTTTTGGCAGATTCTTCAAGCGATACAAGCCCTCCATGGCGAAAGGGTCGGAGGAGCCTTCGACCAGCTTTTTCCAGCGGGTCGTGAAGGTCCTTGCACGGCCGCCGATGCCCGCCTGGGCTGGCTTCGGCGCGCCGAACGTCGCCAGCCGCACGATGCGGCCGCCGGCGGCCTCGATCGTGGACCGTAAGCTGTCGGGGCTGAAGAAGAACAAATGCATGACGCCGCGGTCGCCGGCCGCAAGGGCGTTCCCAATCGTGAGGAGGTCTTCGTTGGGCGCCTCGATCATCAGAACGCCGCCATCGGAGAGCAAGCCGCACAGAGAGGCGACAAAAGAAACCGGTTGCGGCACATGCTCCAGCACATGGGAAGCGGCAATGAGGTCGAACGCGCACCCCCTCAAGCGGTCGTGACGGAATAGGGTTTCGTGCAGCCGCGCCGTTTTCGGAAGGCGGCCACGGGCGGTTTCTCGCATCACATCATCGGGCTCGAATCCAACCAGCGACCCGCTCAAGCGGCTGCAGGCCTTTAGCAAAGAGCCGGCCGAACAACCCACGTCGAGCACCCGGGCATTGCGCGGGTCGAGGGCACCGTCCCCGCGGACAAACCTCAGTTGGGCCTCGGCACGGGCGTCGAGATGCCGCAAGTAGCTTCGATCGGGCCTCTCGTTTCGCGTTTGCCGGTACTGCCGCCGATACAGATACTCGAGCTGTGCATCACTGGGCAAAGGAGATGTAGCGATGAGTCCGCAGCGGCGGCAGCGGAAGATCCGCGAACCGGGGAAGTCGGGGTTGGGACCGACCTCCGCCGCGCTAACCGACTGGCACAAGACGCACTGGAAAGCGGCATCCCGAAGAGCCGCCCGAACGCTTCCCTCAGGCTGGAGGCAGGCAAACCTTCTGGTTTCGGGGGCCGAAATGGTCTGTGCCGAACTACTCATCGATCCTCCCCGGGCGGGTCTTGCGTGGCATTCTCAGCGAGTTCTCCGTGCGGCTGTCAGCAGTGGTGAGTTAGCCTGTGGAGCGGGAGAGAGCCGCGGCCGGCTGCGTCAATAAGCGCCGCGGGCGTTGAGAACCGCCAAGGGCGTCTTGAGCAGAATCCGCAGATCGAGCGCCAGCGAGCAATCGCTGACGTAGCGCCTATCGAGCTCGGCCATCTTTTCAAAGGGCAGCTCGCTGCGCCCGCTCACTTGCCAGAGTCCTGTAATGCCCGGCAGCACCCGCGAGCGTTTCTCGGCCCATTCGCCAAACTGCTTGCTGTGTCCGTCCGGGTCCAGATCCTCGGCGGGAAGCGGCCGCGGACCCACCAGGCTCATCTGCCCCAGCAGCACGTTGATGAGCTGCGGCAGCTCGTCGAGACTCGAGCGGCGCAGAAACCCGCCGATGGGCGTGACGCGCGGATCATCGCGAATCTTGAACAGGTGGCCGTTCTGCTGGTTGCGCCACTGCAAGTGTCCGCGGTCCGGGCCGCGATCCTGGCCCTGCGCCAGCATCGAGCGAAACTTCAAGAACGTGAAGTGCCGACCGCCTTTGCCGACGCGGGAAGATTTGTAAAGAATGGGTCCTTCCGAGCTCAGCTTCACCAGAACCCCCAGAACGCCCAGAAGCGGACTCAAAAGCAGCAGCAAACCAGCGGAGACGACAATGTCGAGCGCCCGTTTTGCAACTTCTTCTCGGCGAGTGAATGTCAGGGGACGCAACTCGAGCAGACGCAGGCCGTAGCTTTCGGTCACTTCCAGCCGCGAGTCATGCCCCACGCGCCCGACCGCGCGGCTGGCGATCACCCCCATCCGCTTCGAGATCCGGGCGCAGTCCTCGGTCTCTTCCAGGCCCAGGTGAGCGTCAACGATGACCAGCCGCTCCAGCCCATACTCGTTAATCAAGGCGCCCAGCTCCGCCGTGCGGCCGAGTACAGGAAGGGAATTTCCCAATCCCGACGGGGCGGCGTCGCCCGGCAGGACCACGCCGCAAACAGCGCCCGCGGCGGTTGCGCCCCGGCGCAGCTGGTCCGCCACGCCGCGGGCCGCCGAGCCGTGTCCCACCACGGCGACACGCTCGAACAAAGGCCACCTCTTTTCACAAACGGCCGCGGCCGCCAGAGCGGCGTAGCGGGCGGCCGGGAACGCCAGGAAACTCAGGGGCGTGAACAACAGCACGAACGAGTGCGAGAGGTTGGCGCCAAACTGCCGGGAAAAGAACGTGACAATGACGGTGACCGCCGCCGCCGCCAATGCCGACTCGGCGACTTCCCGCCAGCCGCAGATCAAACCCGGAACCGCCCTGGAACCGTAGCTGCCGCGATAGAGCGCCAGCAGCGCCCACAGCAGCCAGATCGTCCCCAGCGAGGGAGCCAGCAAGGCCAGCTCCGCCCGGCCCAGCTCTCGTCCCAGGACTCCGTTGAGCAGCAGCCGCGCTTCCAGGGCAAGAAACCAGGCCGCGGCCAGGGCTCCCGAATCGAGCATGAACTGCAAGAAACGATAGCGCTGGCGAAACAGAACACGCTTCGGGAAGGAACGACGGGGGGCTGTGGCCGCGGCCGCTCCACCGTAGCCGCTGCTGTAACCCATTTCGACGGACTGAACATTCGCTTCAGGCATAGATCAGAAAAACGCTGTCATCCATTCTCTGGATCGGGTCTCTGGACCGGGTCTCTGGACCGGGAAACGATCCTAGGCGGGGAACTTCTGGAAATCAGACCCGAACCCTCTCTCCAACAACCCTGCAACCAGCCACCACTGCCGCGGCCATCCTTGGAGGGTTATTCGGCACTTCAGCCCGCCGACACTAGGCTGTTTGCGCTCGCGGCTCTTCTCTCTCCGAATCCGAGTGGTAATAGTCGTAATGGGGTATTTAGTTGACTCCAGTAGCCACAATATGTTGTGGTTGGGGGCATGAAGGAGGACTACCCCCGAAACCTCGTCGAGTTGGAAGCTCGATTCTCGACCGAGGAGGCGTGCCGGGAGTACCTGCTGAAGCTGCGCTGGCCGGAGGGGTTCGTGTGCCCGCGCTGTGGGATCCAGTCCTCATGGGCCAGCAAACGCAATCTGCTGCTCTGCGCCGACTGCGGTTACCAGGCCTCGGTGACGGCGGGCACGATTTTCCAGGACACCCGCAAGCCCTTGACGTTGTGGTTCCGGGCGGCTTGGTGGGTGACAACGCAAAAAGGCGGGGCCAGCGCGCTGGAGTTGCAGCGGGTCTTGGGTTTGGGTAGCTATGTAACCGCCTGGACCTGGCTGCACAAGTTCCGCCGCGCCATGGTGCGCCCCGGTCGCAATCGGCTGGTCGGCCGGGTGGAGGTGGACGAAACGTATGTGGGCGGAGTCGAAGAGGGCGTCCGAGGTCGCGAAATGGTTGGCAAAGCGTTAGTTGCGGTTGCTGCCGAGGAGGATGGGCGCGGTATGGGTCGCATCCGGCTCCGTCGGATCGCGGATGCCTCAGCGGCGAGCTTGGAAGCCTTTGTCGAAGAAGCTATCCAACCTGGCAGCCTCGTGCACACCGACGGCTGGGAAGGCTATGCGGGATTGGAGAACAAAGGATACCGCCATGAAGTCACCGTGCTGCGCGGGAAGCGGCAATCGGCGAGTAAGCTGCTGCCGAGAGTCCATCGTGTCGCCTCTCTGCTAAAGCGCTGGCTGTTGGGGACCCACCAGGGGGCTGTCAGTCACGAGTATTTGGACTACTACCTGGACGAGTTCACGTTCCGCTTCAACCGGCGGACCTCACGGTCGCGCGGCAAACTTTTCTATCGCCTCCTCCAGCAGGCGGTCGCCGCCGACCCTGCTCCCTATAAGACAATGGTCGAGGCCACCAGGGCCGGCACCCCCACCCCCAAGATGTAGTGGCTACTGGAGTCAACTAAATACCCCATCTAGTCGTAATAGCGGTAGCTATCGTAGTAGCCATAACCGTTGGTCTTCGGATCCCAGGAATTGAGAATCGTCCCCAGCAGGCGCGTGCCGTCCTCGAGAAAGCGGTCCGAGGCCGCCTTGGCGGTTCCTCTTGTCGTCTGGCCGGCGCGCAAGACGAGAATCACCGCGTCCGCCATCTGCCCCAAAACCCGCGCATCCGAGATCTGCATCATCGGGGGCGTATCGATCAGCACCGAGTCGAATTCCTCGCGTGCGCGCCGCAGCAACTCGGAGGTGCGCGGTGAGTGCAGCAGATTCGGAATGGTGTGAGTCGGCGAGCCGCTGGGCAACACATAGAGGCCGGGAACCTGAGTCTTGACCGCAAGGTCTTCGAGTGAGACGCCCTGGTCCAGCGAGCCCGTGCCGCGCAAAAGGTCACTGAGCCCCCATTGATTGGGAACGCCGAACACTTTGTGAACCCTCGGTTTGCGCATGTCGCCGTCGATCAGCAGCACCTTGCGGTTGATTTCCGCCAGGCAGATGGCAAGATTGCTCACAACCGTTGTCTTGCCTTCTCCCGGACTGGGGCTGGTGATGACTAGCAGGCGCGGGTGGGCGCCGTTCTGTCCAGTGAAAAGAATGGAAGTCAGTGCGGCGCGAAACGACTCGGCGACCAAGGTTGGCTTCTGCTGCCAGGCTGTCAGCTCCACCGTTTCGGGCGTGCCGCCGCCGGCGGCTGCGCCTCCGTTGGGTCCCGTAGCGCCCGGTTCGATGAGGATCGATGACGATGGCCGGCTTTTGTGTCTTTTCCCGGCGGCCAGCTTGCGGCCTCCTTTCGACCGCTGAAGCGAATCGGCAACGACGGCGGGAATAATTCCCAACTCGGGAACGCGCAGATAGTTTGTCGAATCTCCGGGCTGCCTGAGGGTTCGATCGGCCCGCTCGGAGACGAACACGAAGGCGACGCCGAGAAAAATCCCGCCCAGCAGCCCCAGGGCGGAGTTCACCGCGTGATTCGGCTTGTGCGGCCGGCGCGGAGGTTTGGCCGCGTCGACCACGCGAATGTTGCTGGCCCGCATGGCGGCCGCAACCCCGGCTTCCTTGACCCGCTGCAAGAGATTGTCATAGATCTGACAGCTCGTCTCCACCTCGCGCTGGTAGATGTTGTATTGGATGCTTTTGCCGCGCTGCTCCGAGACCCGTTGCCCCTGGGCGGCGTAGTCTTGTTGGAGCAGCTTTTCGCGCCGCAGCACGGTCTCATATTCGTTGCGGATTCGGTCCAGCACGTTGGAGTGTTCGGTTTCGATGGCCTTCTCGATCTCTTCGATCTGCGCGCGCACGCCGCGGAACTTGTGATGCGCGGGCGTGAAGATGGAGTTGATCTGGGCCAATTCCCTGCGAAGATCCGTCAGCCGCACTTGGTAGCCCCGCAAGGGACCGTTGTCGAGGATATCGGGCAGGGCGTCGGGCTCGGCCCCCCGCGCCAGTTCGAAGCGGGATTGCGTCGAGATGCGGTCGGCCTGCGCTCGGGAGAGTTCGGCTTGAAGCTGGCGGAGTTTTTCCTCGGCGACACTGTCTTTCTCGGAGGTGAACAGCAATCCGCTGGCGCGGGCGTAGCTCTGCAGCCTTTCTTCTGATTTCTCGAGCTTGACCCGCAACTCGCCGAGCTGCCGGGTTAACCACTCACCGCTGCGCTGAGCGGATTTCCAGCGGGCCTCCAAGTTGTTCTCGATGAACGTCTCGGCCAGCGTATTTGCGAAATCAGCCGCCAACCGCGGGTCGGGCCAGTCCGAGAAGATCTCGACGATCCTGGTTTTTCGCGAGGGTTCCACATGAAAGTTTTGCGAGGCGCTTTCAATGGCCCGCTCCAGGGGCGGAACTTGCGAGGCCGGCGGCAGCCCGAGAGCCTTTCGCCAGGCCGATAGCCGTCCCGCCCGATAGGCGAACTCGGGCCGCTCGTGGAGCTTGAGCTTCTCAACGACCTTCGTCAGCAGGGACTCGCTCTCAAGGATCTTCACCTGAGTGGCAATGTCGAACTCCGTGGCGTAGCGGCTCGTGGCGGTGGTGGGGCTCACTTCGCGGAGGTTCAGATAGTTCTCGTTGAAAGTCTCGATCTCCAGGGTCGAGCGGCCCTGGTAAATCGGAGTCTGGGGCAGACTGAACAACAAACCGGCCAGAGCGCCCAGAAGCGCCGCCGCGAGGACCGTGGCCTTGTGGCGCCACAGAGTTCTTCCGTAGTCGAGAAGGCCCTCCGAATCCGCCTGTTCGAGGTAGTCCTCCTCGATCGGGCCGGCGTATTTCATCCCAGTGGCCGGGGCAGCCTGCTCCTGGACGCGGCGAATCGCCAGACCGGAGCCTGGGTCGCCGTTGGGTCCGTGCGTATGTTCCCTATTCATCTTTCGCTGCAACCGCCTCTCGCCCCAATCAGCGCCCAACGCGCCAGATCATCATCCCGGTACCCATGCTCAGGCCGGCTTGGGCCACCCGCCGAATCGCCGCCTTTCCTCCGCTGTGGGGAACGAAAAGAATGTCCTCTCGCTCAAGCGGCACATCCAGCGAAGCCCCCGCCATGATCTTGTTGAGATTGACGGCGATTTCGACCCGCTCGGCGCCCGGCTCGGCACGACGAAGAATCTTGCCGGCCTTCTTCTTCGCGGTGGCCCGCAGACCGCCGGCCAGAGCCAGCGCCTGCAGCACCGTAATGCTCTCCCTCTCGCTGAGTACGAAGCCCCCGGAACGGTGCACGCCTCCGATGACGTAGATCATCTCGGCGCGGGGAACCGTAATCACATCGTGCGGCATGATGAGAACGTTCTCGGCGGGATGGGGTATTTAGTTGACTCCAGTAGCCACAATATGTTGTGGTTGGGGGCATGAAGGAGGACTACCCCCGAAACCTCGTCGAGTTGGAAGCTCGATTCTCGACCGAGGAGGCGTGCCGGGAGTACCTGCTGAAGCTGCGCTGGCCGGAGGGGTTCGTGTGCCCGCGCTGTGGGATCCAGTCCTCATGGGCCAGCAAACGCAATCTGCTGCTCTGCGCCGACTGCGGTTACCAGGCCTCGGTGACGGCGGGCACGATTTTCCAGGACACCCGCAAGCCCTTGACGTTGTGGTTCCGGGCGGCTTGGTGGGTGACAACGCAAAAAGGCGGGGCCAGCGCGCTGGAGTTGCAGCGGGTCTTGGGTTTGGGTAGCTATGTAACCGCCTGGACCTGGCTGCACAAGTTCCGCCGCGCCATGGTGCGCCCCGGTCGCAATCGGCTGGTCGGCCGGGTGGAGGTGGACGAAACGTATGTGGGCGGAGTCGAAGAGGGCGTCCGAGGTCGCGAAATGGTTGGCAAAGCGTTAGTTGCGGTTGCTGCCGAGGAGGATGGGCGCGGTATGGGTCGCATCCGGCTCCGTCGGATCGCGGATGCCTCAGCGGCGAGCTTGGAAGCCTTTGTCGAAGAAGCTATCCAACCTGGCAGCCTCGTGCACACCGACGGCTGGGAAGGCTATGCGGGATTGGAGAACAAAGGATACCGCCATGAAGTCACCGTGCTGCGCGGGAAGCGGCAATCGGCGAGTAAGCTGCTGCCGAGAGTCCATCGTGTCGCCTCTCTGCTAAAGCGCTGGCTGTTGGGGACCCACCAGGGGGCTGTCAGTCACGAGTATTTGGACTACTACCTGGACGAGTTCACGTTCCGCTTCAACCGGCGGACCTCACGGTCGCGCGGCAAACTTTTCTATCGCCTCCTCCAGCAGGCGGTCGCCGCCGACCCTGCTCCCTATAAGACAATGGTCGAGGCCACCAGGGCCGGCACCCCCACCCCCAAGATGTAGTGGCTACTGGAGTCAACTAAATACCCCATCTCGGCGGGATTGCTGGCCTCCATCACTGCTTGCAAGTTGACCTCGGCCGTGCTGAATTGCCCGCTAGGGTCAGACTCAGCGCCGGCGAGCGGGATCACTCCCCACTCGATGCGCCGCGTGATCTTGACCTCATGGCCGGCGTCTTCACGGAGCCCGCCGGCGAGGGAAAGCATCTCGATCAGCGTTTTGCGGCCTTCCAGTTGGTGAACGCCGGGCTTGTTGACCGCACCGATCACCGAGACCGGCTGGCTGCGGAAGTGGCTGATTCCCACCGCTACCCGCGGTTCGCGGACGTAGAATCTCAGCCGTTCAACGAGCTCGGCTTCCAACTGTTCAAGAGTCCGGCCCGCCGCCCGAACCCTTCCAATCAGCGGCAGACTTACGAAACCCCCCAGGTCGACCCGCAACGCTTCAGCGGAGATTTCCTCGGCCTCGAGAGTCCTCACCGTAATCTCGTCATCGGGGCCTAACACGTAGGCGGACCTCATAGCGTCCGTTTCGGGATTCGCTGACGGCTCAGCGGCGCCGAGCGCGGCCGGCCCTGTCTCGAAAGCCACCGCCGCCGGCAGGTCTTGAGCGCGCACCACGCCGGCCTGCGCTAACGAAAGCACACTCAGCAACAGCCCCATTTGTAGTCCCTGTTTCATTCCTAACTCCTGCGGTCCTAACTCCTGCTGTGTGATCCCGCTACGGCTCGGCCGTTCTAGCCCGGTCTCAACCGCGGTGATAGTTCGCATCTCAGACGTCTCGCACTCGAGCGCAGGACGAAACAGGGTGAATTCGGGCACAGCTCACGCTCTCTGAGTCCCATCCGGCCTTCGATCGAAGGTTCAGTTGAACTCGAGCAGCGGCGAGACTCGGCTCTTCACCGCTGAATGACAAAAGGAATATCGTCGGAGGCTTCGAAGAGGATTAGAGAGAAATTCCTACTCACGTTTAGCGCGGGGGAATATGCGACATAAGCCCGCCGAGGGCGCGCTTGTTGAAGCGCGGACCCTGGAACGAGTCCGCTCTTGCAGGGATCATCCGCCGAGAGAGGGAAGACGTGAAAAGTGCGGGGCGGGCTTGCCTGCCGCCAGCGGTCTATCTGCGCGTGGACATGGTCAAGCCAGGCGGGCTGCTCGCCGCGCCGACGGTGAGGATAACTTCGGCGCCGTCCCCGCTCGACTCCGCCGGGACACGAGCATTTAACTGAAGCAAACCCGCGAAACCCGGGGCGGAACCTTGAAAGGTTAATGCCGCGGCACGGCCGCCGATCATCAGCGAAACAGGGAGCCGGGGCATTGGGAACGGAAAGGTCGAGAGCCTGCCGTCTACTCCGGCCGGCACGGTTTGGCCCTCCCCGGTGGCATAGAAAACGACGACGTCCCCGGCTTTGGCAGGATTACTGAAAGAATTCAGACTTCCGTCAGAGTGTACGACAATCGCTCGCGAGGGGTTCCCTGGGAGGGAAAAGATGCCGGGCGCGCTTTGGCCCACGGCGAACGTTTCTTCCTCGGAGGCAAGATCCTGAAACATCACCTGGACGCGAACCTGGGACTTGCCATCGAGAGAGTAAGGCGCCTGGGCATTGATCTGATCGGAGCGGACAAAGAACAGCGGCGCGGGGACGCCGTCGAATAAGACTTGCACGCCGGCTACGTTGGATGCCACGCGGCCAGAGCCGTCCAGCCGCGCTCCAACACCGGAAATCGGGCCGATGCCGGAGCCGAAAATCGAAACAATCTCGCCGGGAGCGAGCGGCCCGCGGGCGAAACTGGCCGCATTGACGACGCCCTCGGGTGAAATGATGGTGGCGTCGATCTTGGCGACAAACGCGTCCGAGAGGCCGTTGAAGACGAGGTCCGGCCCCACTGTGGGAAACGCGGCGACGGGCGAGCTGGTTCCGCCCACCACATACGCGGTTCCGCGCGGATCGACGGCGATGCCTCGCGCCCGCTCGTCCCCAACATCGCCGATGTAAGTCGCAAAGTCGAGCCCCCGGCCCGAAGCGTTTACCTTGGCGACAAAGGCTTCCGTGCCTCCGTTGTAGGTCAGGTCCGGCCCTACACTTACAGGGAAACTCTGCTGGTCGGAAAGCGTGCTCCCACAGACAAAGACGTTGCCCAGCGCGTCGACAGCGATCGCGTTGGCACGATCGTCGAGCAGCCCCCCGATGTAGCCCGCATACAAGATCGTGCTGCCGTCGGTGCTGATCTTGGCGACGAAGCCGTCGACGATGCCTCCAAAATTGAGACTTGGGCCCACGGCCGCGGGGAAGTTGGTGTCGGGCGGCGAGCTGGTCAGGCCCGCGATGTAGGCGTTGCCCGCCGCGTCGATACCAATCCCGTGTCCGCGGTCGGCCAAAGGCCCGCCCAAATATCCCGAATAGATGAGACTCCTCCCGTCGGCGCTGACTTTTGAAACGAAGGCGTCTTCGGATCCGTTGTACTCCGGCATCGGGCCTCCCACGACGGGAAACGTGTCAGCGGTGGACATGGTGTAACCGGTCACAAAAGCATGGCGCTGTTGGTCGACAACGATGCCCAGGCCGAAGTCAAACGCGGCTCCTCCTATGTACCCCGCGTAAGCCAGCGCTCCGCCCGCATCAACTTTGGCGACGAAGGCGTCGCTGTTGCCGCCGTTGAACGTCAAGTCCGGGCCGCCGAGGACCGGGAAGGTCGTATGTGACGACTGAGTGCGCCCGACGAGATAGGCGTTTCCGTCCGCGTCGATATCGATCCCTTGCCCTTCATCCTCCTGCTTTCCTCCGATGTAGCCGGAATAAATCAGTTGTGTGCCATCGGCGCTGATCTTAGCGACAAAGGAGTCCTTTCTGCCGTTGTGACTCGAATCCAGCGAACCAATCGTCGGAAAGTCAGTGGATCGGGTCCATCCGGTGATGTAGGCGTTGCCGGCGGAATCGACCGCAATGTCTTCCCCGTGGTCGAAGAAATTTCCACCGACGTAACCGGCGTAGATCAGCCGCGTGCCGGTGGGATCCACTTTAGCCACGAAGACGTCGCTGGTCCTGTTGTCGAAGGTCAACTGAGGCCCGGCCGTGACCGGGAAAGTCATCTCCGAAGATTCGGTCGTGCCAACGATGTAGGCGTTTCCTTGACTGTCGACATCGATGCCGTAAGCCTCGTCTCGGCTAGAACCTCCGATGTAGCCGGCGTAAACCAGCACGGCCGGATCAATAGTGATCGCATGGCGCGGATCGTAATCGCCCAACTGAAAGCCGTAGACCGGGAGGCCGCCTGAAAGCGCTGTTTCTCTGTAGGAGGCCGGCACTTCCAGGCGTTCCCCGTCCACTACCTGATAGGCATAGGGCCGCTCATCCACGAAGCCGCCCACGGGTGTTGTCACTTCGATCTGACCCGCCTCGTTCACGGAAGTATCAGCACCCTCGTAGAAGAACCGGACGTCGCCGGGGTTGTGCCCAGCCCCAACCCGGAATTCATATTTCAAATGCGGTCCTTCTCCCGTTAGCACCAGATCGATCCCGAGCCAGAGCTGCTGATAGCGGATACTCTGGTACGACGCAACACTGGTCCTCCAAGAAGCTCGAGCGCCCCGGAAGTAGTTCAGCCGGGCCGCCGCCGGCTCGCCGCCCAAGACGAGCGGATCCGGGTTCGCCCCGACGAAGCCGAGCTTTACAGCCCAGCGTTCGCGAGAGGCGCGCCGGTCGGCTCGATCAGCGGCGTAGAATGCGGGCTGTACAGCGGGCGCCAGCGGGCGGCTCGGGGGAGCAAACAGCTCGTAGACCACTCCGCGCGGAGCGAAGTACACATTCTTATTCCTGCCGGGCAGGTAGTACTTTACGGACGGATCGAGCCAGCCCGGGTTTTCGAAGAAATACAACGGCAGTTGTCCGTATTTTTCAGATGTATCCGGGGAGCCGCTCTTGTCAATCGCAGGTGTTTCCGCTCTCAGCAGCCTCGGCTCAGGAGAGCCGCGTGAAAGCAAAACGAGGGCCGCAATTGCGATGAGTACTAAACCAGTTGAGAGGGGGGATTTGTTTTGCATCGCATTCTTTCAGCACACACAGGTTTGCTACTAGGTCCAGCGACGCGCGGCGAGGGTTCGAGGTTTCGTCCGCCGGGCAGAAAACGGAAATCATGATTCTTCCACCAGATTAACGCTCGTGACGGGGGCACAAACAATGGGGAGGACGCTTGTTGAAGCGCTGGAAGGCCCCCTTCCCGTTATTTCAGAGATTGTCCGCTCCGGCCCGGACCCTGTAAAGGCTCTCCGCTTCGCTCCGTCGAGCGCGCTTCAGGCGGCCTTGACAGGGCCCAGCCCTCCACTTTTCTCGTTCCACCAGGACGGGAAACAGGCAGGGGTGGGCAGGCTTCTGTCGAGCAAGACTGTCCGGTATCGATGCCCTTCGCAGCGATTTCAGTTTGTGAGCTTCCCCTTGAGGGGAAGGTAAAAAGGGTGATCGCTATAATTTCTAGGAATATGTTCCTCTTGACGCGTGGTACGCGCCACTGTACAGTGAGGCATGATATGCAGCTTCCAACATCGGGGCCTAAAACGACTGTACGAACGCGGCGACGCGAGCGGCATTCGGCCCGATTTACTGGACAAGGTGCGCACCATCTTGGAGCATCTCGATGCTGTCCAGAGTGTGGAAGGGATGAGACTTCCGGCCTTGCGCCTGCACGCGCTCAAGGGCGATTTGAAAGGCTATTACGCGGTTACGGTGAAGACGAACTGGCGTATCATCTTCCGCTTTGAGGGCGGCAATGCGCACGATGTGAAGTTGGTCGACTACCACTAACGAAAGGACGAAACCATGCCCATGAAGAACCCACCACACCCCGGCCTCTCGGTCAGGATTAACTGTCTGGAGCCGCTCGGCCTCACCGTGACCGAAGCGGCTAGGAAGCTCGGCGTCAGCCGCGCCGCCCTCTCGCGTCTGGTCAACGAGCAGGCGGGTGTTTCGCCCGAGATGGCGATCCGCTTCGAGAAAGCGGGCTGGTCGACGGCCGATACCTGGATCAGGATGCAGGCCGCCTACAATCTGGCGCAGGCGCGCCAGAGCGAAGACCAGATCACAGTGCAGGGCTTTACGCCGGAATCGGCGGCCTAGCAGCATGAAAACCATCCCGCCGCTGTGGGGAAGACGCCTGGCGCTGCCGGCGCTAGCGTGTTTTCTGGGCTTCACGGCCTGCCGTCTCGGCGATCAGGACAAGGCCGAGCTCTTGTTCAGTCAACTGCCCGGCAATCAAGCCATGCAGCTCTATCTCGATGTCGAGCGCTTGCGGTCTTCACCCGGGCTCGCGGAAATCATCGCCGCCAAACCCGCCGACGCCGGCATGTTCCCTCAAATCAACAGAGAGCTGGGGGTAAATGTCTGGAGGGATGTGGACAGTTTGGCAGGGTCGCTGGGAACCGGCGCCTTGACACTAGCAGCCTCGGGCAACTTCCGCCAGGCGCGGATACAGCAGCATCTGTCTGATAAAGGAGCCCAGTGCGGCACCTTTCTCGGGAGCCCGGAGTGCGTTCAGGAGTCCGCGGGAGCGAATTACATCGTCTGGCTGGGCTCTGCTCAAGAGAATCTCCTGGCGGCGTCAAGCGGGCCCTCAGTGGAAGCGATTCGGGAACTGCGACGTAACTGGGACCCTTACTATGTATCGCTGGCGTCGGAGATGCGGGCCAGTATGGGGAACGGCGACTTCTTGTGGATCGGGATCGACCCGCGGCGGCTCGCGGTTGCCATGCGCGCTCCTCCTGAGGACTGGATCAATCTCGGCCTGGTTGCCAACGCCTTACGGCACGCACATCGAGCCGTGGCGACAGCAGGACTGCGTGCGGACGGGCAGATCGAGTTCCGCCTGCGGGCGTTGTGCTCTTCAGCAGAGGAAGCCGAGACCCAGTCGTCCCTGCTCAAGGGGCTGTTCAGTTTCGCGGCGGCGGCGCTCGACGCGGGAGGTGGAGAGAAACCGGCGAAGAATAGCTGGAGTGCGTTTCTCCGTTCCGCGGAAGTGTCGGCTGTCGAGTCGCGAGCCGAAGCCAGAATGCTGCTCGGAGCTGAGCGACTGACTCAGTTACTGACTCTCCGTTGAGACGAAGTCAGACTTTCGGGCGCGCGAAAAAACAGGCCTGCTAGATACTAGCCCGCTGACTCTGAGGATATTGTTCGTGGAAATGGCGGCACGAACAGAGCCGCGCCCGCAAGGGTGCGGTCGAGTCTGGCAGTGACCGCATTCCGGTGGCGGCCCCGACGCACTGACTACCCTCGACCGCACCCTTGCGGGCGCGGCTCTGTTCCCCACGAACGAAATTTCAAGTATCTTTGGCTAGGTTTCGGCCCTGGCGAACGGCCATTCGCCCTGCTGCTTCGCCGTCACCAAGAACACCATCGCCCCCAGCGCCAGCGTCCCGATTCCGAACAAGATGAAGTAGGCGCCCAGTGACAGGAATACATACGTATAGCCGACTAACGAGACCAGGGCGGGCAGCGGATACAGCCACATCTTGAACGGCCGCTCAATATCCTTGCGATGCGCGCGGATCAGAAATAGCGCCACCGTATGACCGATGAATTGCACCAGAATGCGGGCGGCCATCAGAGCTTTGATGACTGCCTCCAGGCTCAAGAAACTTGCCGCGACGCAGCCGCAACCGATCAGCACCAAAGAGCGGTGAGGAAACTCCATGGTCGGGTGCAGCTCCCCGAGCCAGCGGAAAAAGACGCCGTCCTTCGCAGCCGCATAGGGCACGCGCGAGTAGCCCAGCAGCAACGCGAAGATCGAGCCGAAGGCGGTCATCACAACCATTCCCGCCAGCAGCTTGCCCGCCCAAGCTCCGTAGATCACCTCGACAAACGTTGCGCCCAAGAACTGGGATCCGATCGCTTCCCGCCAAGGGACGACTCCGATGAAGCCGAACGAAATGGCAATGTCAATTGCGGCAACGCCCAGAATCGAGAACACCACCGCGCGGGGAATCGTGCGGCCTGGATTCTTGATCTCCGATCCCAAATAGCAGACTTGGTAATACCCTAGAAACAGGTAGAGCACTTCCGCCGTTCCCTGTCCCAACCCCTGAATGAATCCAAGGTCGATCTTGAATGCATCGGGCGGCAAGTCGAAGGCCAGCGCCGCATTGAAGCTCCAGACACCGGAAAGGATCACCCACCCGGTCGTGACCAGCATGACGATCCAAAGCCCGAGCATGATCCTGGCGATGTCGGCGATACGGCGGTAAAGCGCGAAAATCAGAAAAACCCCGATGCCGGCCGCGGCGAGTTTCATTTGCAAGTCCGTCATGGCAGGCCAAAAAACCTTCAGGTAATAGACAAGACCGATGTTGCCTGTCGCGATCTCGAGCGGTCCCGCGAAAAGCACCTGCCAAACAAACAAAAACGCCAGCATGCGCCCCCAGCGATGCCGGCCGAATCCTTCGCGCAGGAACACATAGGTGCCGCCGGACGCCGGCAGGGCGGCCCCTAGTTCCGCGACGACCAGCCCGTCCGCCAGCGCGATGATGGTTCCCACCAGCCAAGCCAGGTAAGCCTGCGGTCCCATTAACGTCGCCAAGATCAGCGGAATCGTGATGAACGGCCCGATTCCCACCATGTTCGACATGTTGATCGTGGTCGCATTCAGCACGCCCAAGCGGCGCTGCAGTTGAGGAGCGGGTGTGTCCGGCATAGTTAGATTCTTACAGATTGGCTGGCTGGCGATACCAGGCTTTTCGCTCTGAGTTGTTGGCGTGGGACGCGATCGGGTCCGGGGGAGGGGCCAGGCTTTACGGCCGTGTCAAGTCAAGTGTCAGGGCAGGCTAAACTAGTTGTCTGACTCCTGCATGCTGCAGGCAAGAGTGCGCCAGTCGAAGGGACGCTCGGAATCGGAGGCAGCGGGGCGATGGCTCGTGGCCCTCAACGGCCTTCGGTGGACCAGACTTGGGTGTCGGCGGAGGCGCCACCTGAGTTCTATGCAAACCCCGGGCGCCATGGGGTCGCCCTAAGAAACGCGGAAGCCGAATCGAACTGAGTGAGATTCGTCGTGGAGTAAGTTTGGGTTGCCAAACCCCAGGATCGAGTGTTGCCGAGGGGACCGCAAAAGCGATGCCGGCAAGCCCGGATGTGAATCCAGATGAGAACGAGGACCACGGCATTTCCTCTTCTGCGAGAGATACGGGCTATAGTCGGCCTAGCTTAGCTGGGCCAAGCGGACGATCGGACGATCAGAGTTATGGGAACATAGCGCTTTATGTCTCACATGCTTCGCGAGATCGAGCAGCAGCCGGAAGTACTGGCCCGTACATTCGATCGCGAGATTGCACACTTCAAGCAATTCCGAAACAGGATGCAGCGAAACCCGCCGTCGCTTGTGGTCCTGGTGGCGCGCGGCACTTCTGACAACGCCGCGTTATTCGGCCGTTACCTGCTGGAAGCCTTGGCGGAAATTCCGGTTTCGCTGGCGGCGCCCTCGGTGACCACGCTCTACGGAGCGAAAATCCGCTGGAACAACGCTCTCGTCGTCGGGATTTCCCAATCCGGCGAGTCGACCGACGCAAACATCTTTCTCGATGCGGCACGCCGCCAGGGAGCATTGACGATCGGTATCACCAATCGGGCCGGAAGCTCGATCACTCGTGTCGTCGATGAAGTTTTCCAGGTTCGCGCGGGCCGCGAAAAGAGCGTCGCGGCAACAAAGACCTACACCGCGCAACTGCTCATGCTGTATCTGCTGGCCTACGCGCTGGGAGCTCCGATCGCGCCAAGCTACGTGCGGCGCCTTGCCGGGATTACGGATCGCGTTCTCAAGCAAAAGGACGACGTGGAAGCGCTATCGGACCGCTACCGTTTCATGAGCGACGCCGTCGTCGTGGGAAGGGGTTTCAACTACGCCAACGCTTTCGAGTTTTCGCTTAAGCTCATGGAAACCTGCTATGTCGTGGCCCAACGTTTTTCCGGGGCGGATTTTCTTCACGGTCCGATCGCCCTGGTCGAACGCGCTTTCCCGGTTTTCCTGTTCGCGCCTCCAGGACCGACCCATCCCGGAACCGTCGAAATGTGCGAGAAACTTCGCCAACTGGAAGCCGAAACCATCGTCATCTCCTCCACCTCCGATCCTCGAGTGCAGGCAGCGGCCACCAGGAAGATTACGATTCCGGGCAAAATACCGGCTCCCCCGAATTGTCCCGAGGACGTACTGACTCCGATTCCTTACATCGTCCCGGCACAGTTGTTCGCCGCTTTCCTGGCCCAACAAAAGGGTCTCGATCCGGACCGGCCCAGAACGCTAAGCAAGATCACGAAAACGATTTGAGCGTCGACGGACTGGCAGGCAAACAAGACCAGCGGCCGGACGGTTGGGGTGGAACACGTCCTGGAACAACCCGCCGAAAGGATCCGAACGGAGCAACCGGGCGGGCTAAAACTGCTTCCCTTTGAGCAGACCATAGCCCATGGCAAACAGTCCGGCGAACATCATGCCGACACTCCAGTTTCGAGGCAAGGTGTCCGCGTAATAGAAGTTACAGAAGACCCATCCGATGGTAATGAAGGCACCGAGCAAGAACATGGTGATCCTCAGGCGTGGATACTTCTATAGTGTACGGGCGAGCCGCTATAGTCAAGTCCTGTTTTCACCTGGGTACGTCTGTACTGGTGAGTACGATCGTACTCGGTAGCCACCGCAAGCCGTCACGAATTGTCGTAAGGCATTCGGCGTATGGATTCGGCGGAGAGGAGAATACACGCCTTTACACTCAAGCGCGGGGCTGCGGCGAGAGCAGCCTTGGCCGGCCGGCGAAAATAGGTGAATGGGGTATTTAGTTGACTCCAGTAGCCACAATATGTTGTGGTTGGGGGCATGAAGGAGGACTACCCCCGAAACCTCGTCGAGTTGGAAGCTCGATTCTCGACCGAGGAGGCGTGCCGGGAGTACCTGCTGAAGCTGCGCTGGCCGGAGGGGTTCGTGTGCCCGCGCTGTGGGATCCAGTCCTCATGGGCCAGCAAACGCAATCTGCTGCTCTGCGCCGACTGCGGTTACCAGGCCTCGGTGACGGCGGGCACGATTTTCCAGGACACCCGCAAGCCCTTGACGTTGTGGTTCCGGGCGGCTTGGTGGGTGACAACGCAAAAAGGCGGGGCCAGCGCGCTGGAGTTGCAGCGGGTCTTGGGTTTGGGTAGCTATGTAACCGCCTGGACCTGGCTGCACAAGTTCCGCCGCGCCATGGTGCGCCCCGGTCGCAATCGGCTGGTCGGCCGGGTGGAGGTGGACGAAACGTATGTGGGCGGAGTCGAAGAGGGCGTCCGAGGTCGCGAAATGGTTGGCAAAGCGTTAGTTGCGGTTGCTGCCGAGGAGGATGGGCGCGGTATGGGTCGCATCCGGCTCCGTCGGATCGCGGATGCCTCAGCGGCGAGCTTGGAAGCCTTTGTCGAAGAAGCTATCCAACCTGGCAGCCTCGTGCACACCGACGGCTGGGAAGGCTATGCGGGATTGGAGAACAAAGGATACCGCCATGAAGTCACCGTGCTGCGCGGGAAGCGGCAATCGGCGAGTAAGCTGCTGCCGAGAGTCCATCGTGTCGCCTCTCTGCTAAAGCGCTGGCTGTTGGGGACCCACCAGGGGGCTGTCAGTCACGAGTATTTGGACTACTACCTGGACGAGTTCACGTTCCGCTTCAACCGGCGGACCTCACGGTCGCGCGGCAAACTTTTCTATCGCCTCCTCCAGCAGGCGGTCGCCGCCGACCCTGCTCCCTATAAGACAATGGTCGAGGCCACCAGGGCCGGCACCCCCACCCCCAAGATGTAGTGGCTACTGGAGTCAACTAAATACCCCATATAGGTGATTCCCAGTAGGACGTCAATCAGCCGCGGCCGGAGTGAACTCGGCCGCGAGGGCGGAAAAAAATCTCTTCGTCATCATTTTCGAGGTCATATCGAGCAATCGCTGACCTACGGCGGCGATCATACCCCCCACTTTCACTTCGCCTTCATAGCTTACGACGGTCTCGGAATCGCCGGCGGGCTCCAGTTTCAGTTGTCCGCTTCCGTTGATAAATCCAACCTTACCGCTGCCCGAGACGCGCAGCCGGTAAGAGCTGGGCGGTTGCTGGTCTTCCAGCGAGACCTTTCCGTCGAACAGACCCTGAACGCTGGCCAGAGCCAGCTTCATTCGCATCTTATATTGATCGTTCCCCAAAGCTTCGAGCGACTCGCAACCGGGAAGGGTACGAGCCAGCACCTCGGGATCCAGCAAAGCGTCCCAAACTCTTTCCCGAGGCGCCGCAAGCGTGTACTGGCCCTTGATTGTCACTGAGCCAGCCCAGCCGCCGCGGCGATGGCGCGCCGCGCAAACACCGCTGCAAGATGGGCGCGGTAATCAGCCGAGGCATGCAGGTCGGAGAGGGCGTCGACTCCTTGCGCCGCCGATCGAGCGGCAGCGGCAATCGAATCAGCGTTCGCTGGCTGGCCTTCGAGCGCGCTTTCAACACTCTTCGCCCGATAGGCCTTCGAGCCCACGCCGGTCAGAGCCACCCGAGCAAAGGAAATACTGCCATCGCTAACGCCGATACGCGCGGCTGCCGCCACGACGGCATAGCCCGAAGCCGGCTGTTCGATCGTTTGGTAGGACGTTCCAACGCCGGATTGCTCCACCGGAACCTCGATTTCGGTAATGATTTCTCCAAGCTCGAGCGCGGTCGTCAACCCATCGACGATGAAGTCGTCGATCGCGAGAACCCGTTCGCCGTTCGCGCCCGCCACCTTTACCTTGGCGTCGAGTGCCTGAAGAACCGCGGGATAGTCCGCAGCGGGATCCGCGTGAGCGACGCTGCCGCCGATCGTGCCGCGGTTGCGAACCTGGACATCGCCAATGCTGGCCGCTGCTTGAGGAAGCAACGGACACTTCTGTTTCAGCAGGTCCGACGATTCGACTTGCTGATGGGTCGTCATCGCACCGATGCGGATGTTGCCATTGTCCTCGGCAATGAAATGCAGCTCAGCGATTCCAGCGAGGTCGACGACTTGGGACGGAACGGCCAGCCGCAACTTCAGAATCGGGATCAGACTCTGCCCGCCGGCGAGCACTTTGCTTTCGGGGTTGCCGGCTAAAAGCTGCAGAGCGTCCGAGAGCGTATCGGGCGCGGAATAGTCAAAACTGGCGGGGATCACGATTGGCTCCTTTCGTTGATCAGGTTCCAGACTTTTTGAGGGGTCATGGGGATGTCGATGTGATCGACGCCCAGCGGGGAGAGGGCGTCAACCACGGCGTTCACAAAAGCCGGAAGAGAACCGATGGTTCCCGCCTCCCCAACGCCCTTGACGCCCAGGGGGTTGACGGGGGACGGCGTGACCGTTCGGTCCGACTCGATCCATGGCATGTGCTGCGCCTTGGGAATCGCATAGTCCATGAAAGTTCCGGTGAGAAGTTGGCCGTCCTCGCTGTAAATCACTTCTTCGAGGAAGGCCGGCCCCAGGCCTTGAGCGACGCCGCCGTGAAGTTGCCCGTCGACCAGCATCGGGTTAATGACATTGCCGATGTCGTCAACGGCGATGTAACGAAGGATTTTCACCTGGCCCGTGTCGCGGTCAATCTCGACGGTGGCGATATGAGCGCCAAACGGAAAGGCGAAGTTGGGGGGTTCAAAAAACCGCGTGGCTGAGATCCCGGGTTCGGTTCCCGGCGGAAGATTCTTGGCCATGGCGGCTTCGAAGGCGAGGTCCTGAAACGTGAGCGTCTTGTCGGTTTCGCTCGAGGAGAACACCCCGCCCGCGAACCCCACGCTTTCCACCGCCACGCCCCCCAGCAGGTGCGCGGCGTACTTGCTGCCTTTGCTCACGACGTCTTCGAGCGCCAGGTGAACGGCTGTTCCCCCGATCGCCATGCCGCGGCTTCCAAACGTGCCGACGCCGAAGTGCACCTTGGCCGTATCGCCGTGAATGACGACGATGTCATCCATTGGGATGCCCAGATGGTCAGCCGCCAGTTGAGCGTAGGCCGTCTCTCCGCCCTGCCCGTGAGGAGAAGCGCCACTCATGATCGTGACCTTCCCTGTTGCTTCGACTCGAACCGTGGCGCTCTCCCAGCCGCCGGCCGGAGTCGCCGGTGACGGACCGAAAGCGCAAATCTCGCCGTAGGTTGAAATCCCGATGCCAAGCAGCCGGCCTTCGCCCCGGGCTTCTTTTTGTTCCTTCAGGAAGTCTTGGTAGCCGATCATGTCGAGCGCAATGTTGAACGCTTTGGCATAATTGCCGCTGTCGTAGCTGAGCCCCGTGGCCGTGGCGAAAGGAAACTCGCTCGCCTCCGGGAAATTCTTCAGACGTATTTCCGCCGGGTCCATGCCGAGCGTGTCGGCCAGCTTGTCAACAATGCGCTCCAGGACATAGGTCGCCTCAGGCCGCCCCGCGCCGCGATAGAGATCGGTCGGCGCGAGGTTCGTGAAGACGCCCGTCAAGTCGGCACTGAAGTTCCCTATCTTGTACAAGCCGGGGATCATCAGGATCGAGAGGGTCGGAATGATGGGCGTGAGAAGCTGGTGGTGACCTCCGATATCCTGCAGGATCTTGAACTTGATTCCCGTCAAGGTGCCGTCGTTTTTCGCCGCCAGTTCCACATGGTCAATGTGGCCGCGCCCGTGAGCGACTACTTGGATGCTTTCCCGCCGTGTTTCGATCCACTTGATTGCCTCTTTGAGGTCCATCGCCGCGAAGCAAGCAAGAGCTTCTTCGGCCCAGACGTTGCATTTGCTGCCGAACCCGCCGCCGACCTCGGGCGCGATCACGCGAAGGTGATTCTCCGGCAGGTTCAACTGCACCGCGAGCTGGATTTTCAGAAGGTGCGGAATCTGGGTAGACGAGTAGAGCACCAGCTCCTTCAAGCCCTCATCCCACTCAGCCACGACGCCGCGGGTTTCAATCGGTGAGGGCGCCAGGCGCGGAACCGTAATTCGCTGGCTGACGACGACGTCGGCCTCGGCGAAAGCCTTCTCGACGTCGCCACCATCCTGGTGGTAGGTAAACGCGATGTTGTCCGGATACTCCGGGTGAACCCGAACCGATCCCTCCTTCAGGGCCTTCTCGGGATCCGCCACGTAGTCGGTCGCTTCGTAATCGACCTCGATCAGGTCCAATGCGTCCTGCGCAACGTAACGGTCCGTCGCCACAACCGCCGCTACCGGGTGGCCGACGTAGTACACGCGGTCCTGCGCAAGAATCGCGTGGTGAGGCACGCGAAGAGTCGGCATCGAGCCGGCACAAGGCACCGGGCCGACGGACTTCACGTCCTCGCCCGTATAAACGGCTCTCACTCCCGGCAGCGCCGCCGCCTTCTCGATTGAAATGCTCGAAATCTTCGCGGCCGAATGGGGGCTGCGCAGAACCGCCGCGTACAACATGCCCTCGCGCTTGATGTCGTCGACGTAGGTAGCGGTACCGGTAATCAGCCGCGGATCTTCGGTGCGCCGGACGCGTTCTCCGACGTAGGCCTTGCGTGGTGTCGTTGTTGTGGTCGCCATCGCCTATCCCCCCTCCGCCATCGCTTTTGCAGCCGATTCGACGGCCTTCACGATATGCTGGTACCCGGTGCAGCGGCACAGGTTCCCGTCGATCCCGTGCCGAATCTCATCCCGGGATGGATTGGGATTGTCGTTCAAAAGCTGCTTGACCGACATCATCATGCCCGGCGTGCAGAAACCGCACTGCAGACCGTGCTCGTTCCAGAAACCTTCCTGAATCGCGTGCATTTCGCCGTTCTGGGCCAGGCCTTCGACTGTCTCGACGCTCTTGCCATCGGCTTGAACCGCTAACATGGTGCAAGACTTGACCGAGCGGCCTTCCAGCATCACCGTGCAGGCCCCGCAGACGGACGATTCGCAACCGATATGGGTGCCGGTCAGCCCCAGCTTTTCCCGTAGAAAATGCACCAGGAGCATGCGCGGCTCGACAGAGCGCTCATGTTCCCGTCCATTGACAGTAACTTCGATAGTCTTTTCCATGAAAGCTTGACTCCTCGCGTGTCAGACAATGATGACCGAACGGCGGCTGAAGAGTCAAGGGACGGGTGGGATCGGCGGTTCCTATAAACATCGGGCGAGCAAATTGTAGCGCGATCGGCCGCAATCCGCCATGAAGGAAACAACGACGTGTCGAGCAGGAATCGTTGCCGATCATGGCAAAACATTCCAAATGGCCGGACAGAGGCGTGGACGGAAGTCCACGCTCTGGAGTTTCTACATTCCGCACTCGGCAGCCGGAGTGGCGAGTAACTGAAACGAAAGAGGTTGCCGGTTGGGAGTATAAAGTTTCTTTACGAATGGCACAAAGTGGCAGGATCTGGCACAGTTTGGCAGGGTTTCGGCTAAATTTGCCTGATTGGGGCGTTCTGTCTTCGACGGAAACGGATAGTGTTTTTATTTTCAGTGGTTTGGCTTCGAGGGGGCGGCGGCCCGATGGCAGATTCCGTGTCAGAAAGTACGGTTTTCTGTGCGGATTCGTGTGGTTTTCATGTCTTTCGCGGGTTGGACGATGAGCTTCAGGGGGCGGCGGCGGACGGTGGGCCTGGAGGCCGGGGCGCCGCCCAACGCGGAAGGGCGCAGCCGTGGGAGTGCTTGCGCCACGAGAGTCGGGACGGGTTTTCGCTGGGCGCCCGGCAGGTGGCGCCTGGACGGCACAGACATGTCGCCACGAATGGCGACACGGCACGTCTGGAGACGCGCGCCACGCCCAGCCGCCGGGACGTTTTGACGGTTTGGCGCGCAGGCTGACCCCGCACTTGCGTTTGGGGCTCTGATTACTTTCACCGGAAGCCGCTTGCGGGGATTCACCCACGGCGGAGAGCAGCGCGAGACTGTCCCGGGAAGCTGTCGCGCTGGTCCGGTGGAGATTCTTACCCGGTCTTTGATCTCATTGTAGGGGCGGGTTGGGGTTTGTCAAGCCAGGGTTGGAGCTCGGGGTTGGAGATGTTTGACAATTCCGGCTATTTCACGGAAAAGCTCCATTTTATGAAACGGTGGGGGCGAGGGCGCAGGGTCTGTTCGTTGGCGGGTGATGGTTGGCGGCGCAAGCGTCGGCAAGAGTGCCGACGCGGCAAGCTGAGAGCTTGCGCCACGTGGTGCGAAAATGCAGGAACTCCAGGCGTCGGCCTCCGGGCCGACGTAAGCGCGGAAAAAGTGGGCCCCTGGGCTGTTCCTATAGCGCGCCTGGGGCCATTTTACTGGGAGCCAATCCGCGCCGCGCCGGATCAGATTTCGAGCCGCTTGACAATCGCCACCAAGTCAACGATTCGGGTCCGCCTATGAGGAATGCCAACACTCGTAACAGGTTCTCTGACAATGTTGACTGCGTGCACTTCGTGGCCCGTCGTCAGTTCGTGATCTTCTATCACGTTTAGCAACTGCTTGCCTAATCCCAGGTCTCGTTCCCATTCGATACTCATGACGGACCTCCTTTGAAACTACTCCAACCGGCGCGTCGAATACTCCATCGGCGCAGCGGCAAAGTGAACTCCATCCCGCGGCATTCTCTGGCAGCGGTGTTCCGGCTTGCGGAGCGCCCTGCCTGGAAACCGCTCTCGTCGCATTGGACGAGTGAAACCTTTCCGAGTGAAGCCTTACAATGATACGACGTTTTTTCGTCAGATGCTTCGGGCGTCAGGCGGTGAGAAAAGCGGACTAGCGTCAACACTCTTCACTGAGAGCCCGTGAGCTGCTCGTTGAGGGCCTTGAGCCGCGACGCGGCGCCGGATCGTAGCCCATGGGTGGAGCGAAGCGGAACCCTGGGTCCGAAACCCATCGAGGGAGAAGCCCCGCAAGGGGCGCAGGAAAACAAACCTATGATTCCGGCGACGATCGGGTTGCACCGAGTGAAGGACATCAACTTGAACAACCGAAGTCAGCCCCCAAACCTCTAACTGAACAGTATTGGGCTAAGTCCCGCAAAAGCGGCGTCCCAGCGCCCCGCGGAATGACGTGTCACAAAACCGATTTTTCGGCGCCGACTTCGCTAAGATAAATCCAACAGAACAACGAAATAAAGTACACCGAAGCAACGCACGCTCAGGAGTGAACATGAGAACGCGTACCTTAGTCCTAGGGTGCACGGCGGCTTTAGCCGCAACCATCCTGCTTGAAAAAGCTCTGCTCCTGCCAGCCGGGGCCGCGCCAGCGGCGCCGGCACGAATCGATTTCAACCGCCAGATTCGCCCGGTTCTCTCCGACAAATGCTTCGCCTGTCACGGGCCCGACGAGGGACAACGGCAAGCCAAACTGCGCTTGGACACCAAGGAGGGAGCCTTCGCCGACCGGGGCGGCTATCAAGTCATCGTCCCCGGCGACCGCTCGAAAAGCAGACTTTTCCAGCGAATCAGTCACGAACAAGAAATCGCCCGCATGCCGCCGCCGACAGCGGACCGCCAGTTGAGTCAGCAGGAAGTCGGCCTGCTCGGCCGCTGGATCGATGAGGGTGCGGATTGGCGGACGCATTGGGCTTATGCGCCTCCCAAGCGCCCTCCTCCGGCGAAGGTCAGCGACGCGGACTGGCCCCGCAATGGGATCGACCACTTCATTCTGGCGCGGCTCGACCGGGAGGGCCTCAAGCCGTCACCACCCGCCGCGAAAGCCACCTTGCTGCGCCGGGTCACATTGGATTTGACCGGGCTGCCGCCAATGTCGGAAGAACTCGACTCGTTTCTGGCCGATGAGTCCCCGGATGCCTACGAAAAGCGCGTGGGTCGGCTTCTCGCCTCACCCCACCATGGCGAGCGCATGGCGATGCAGTGGCTGGACCTGGCTCGCTACGCCGACACGCACGGCTTTCACATCGACAGCGAGCGCCACATGTGGCGCTGGCGTGACTGGGTGATCGGGGCCTTCAATCGCAACCTGCCGTTCGATCAGTTCACCATCGAGCAGCTTGCGGGCGATCTGCTGCCGAATCCAACCAAGGAACAACGGATCGCCACCGGCTTCAACCGCAATCACATGATCAACTTCGAGGGCGGCGCGATCCCCGAGGAATATCAAACCGAGTACGTCATTGACCGCCTGGAGACGACGGCCACCGTTTGGATGGCATCCACGCTAGGCTGCTCACGCTGCCACGATCACAAATACGACCCCTTCAAGCAGCGCGAGTTCTATCAGTTCTATGCATTCTTCAACGGCATCCCCGAAAAGGGTCTCGACGGCCGTACTGGAAACGCCATGCCGATGCTGCCGTTGCCCTCCGAAGACCAGCAGCAGCGGCTCGAGCAGCTCGAGCGCGACATCGCGCAAACCGAACAGAAACTCCCCGAGGACGAGCTGTCGAACTTGGAATCTGACTGGCGCCACAATGCGCTTTCAACCGTACCGCCGCCGCCAAACGACGGGATGGTTTCGCATTACGAATTTGAAAACGATTTGTCGGATGCGGTGGATAAGAGCCGCCGCGGCAAAACAGTTCGGGGTGATGTGACGTATGACTCCGGGCAGGTTCACAAAGCCGCCGGTTTTACTGGAGAGACCCGCGCGACGCTTGGCAACAGCGGCGATTTCGATACGGGAGATGCATTCTCCATTGCGTTTTGGGTCAATGCCGCCAGTTCAACTCCGATGGCTCTGCTTCATAAGGCCGGAGACCCCGAAAACCGCCGGGGCTGGGAGATCGCGGTGGATCAAGCGAAAGCCATTGGTGGCCGCAAGAGAGGCCATCATCTGATCGTCCGCCTCGTGCACCGCTGGCCCGGCGACGCCATCGAACTGAAGACATCGAAGAGGATCGGGCAAGGCGGCTGGCATCAGATCTCTCTGAATTACGACGGATCGGGCAAGGCCGCCGGACTGCAACTCTTCGTCGATGGGAAGATCGAGCCCACCGAGATCACTCGTGACGGATTGACGGGTTCGATTCGGACGGCGGCATTGCTTGGCGCCGGTGATAAGAAGATCGCTGGCCCGTTCAAGGGCAGCCTCGACGAGCTGCGGTTCTATAACCGGCAACTTACCGAAGACGAGATCGGCCGGCTGACCATCCACCACCCCATTCGCGCCTTGATCGCTGACCCGCTGGAAGGCTGCCCCGAGTTCGTTTGGCGCGAGAAGAAAGACGAGGAGGACTACGACCAGAGCAAAAAGGACAAGGCCGCCAAGAAAGCCGAGGCCTGCAACCAAAGGCAGGGGAAGCTGCGGGCCTACTACCTCACGCACGTGGCTCCCCAACGTTTGCGGGACCTCTATAAGAAGCTGGAAACACTCGATGGCGAGAAGGCCCGCCTCGAGAAAGAGATCCCCGACACGATGGTCATGCGCGAAGCAAGAAACCCGCGTGAAACTTTCGTGCTGGGGCGGGGTGATTACCGTAATAAGAAGGACAAGGTCCAGCCGGGCGTGCCTGCCGTTTTGCCTCCTTTGCCGGGCGGCGCGCCAGGGAACCGCCTCGGCCTGGCCAAGTGGCTCGTCAGTCCCTCGCATCCGCTCACGGCTCGCGTCACGGTCAATCGCTACTGGCAGATGTATTTCGGAACCGGCATTGTCCGCTCCTCGGAGGACTTTGGATCCCAAGGCGAAACTCCCAGCCACCCGCAATTGCTCGACTGGCTGGCGACCGAGTTTATCCGCAGCGGCTGGGACATCAAGGCGATGCAGAAACTGATCGTGACCTCAGCCACCTACCGTCAGTCCTCCAAGGTCACGGCTGAGCTGAACGAAAAGGATCCAGCAAACCGCCTGCTCGCCCGGGGACCCCGCTTCCGTCTTCCAGCAGAGCTAATTCGTGACAACGCCCTCGCTGTCAGCGGGCTGCTCACCACCGACATTGGCGGGCCAAGCGTTTATCCCTATCAGCCACCCGGGCTATGGGAAGACATGGCGTTCGGCGACACCTTTTCGGCCCAGACCTACCTCCCCAATACCGGCAAGGACCTCTACCGCCGCGGCATGTACACGTTCTGGAAGCGCACCGTACCGCCCGCGGCCCTCGCTACCTTCGACGCTCCCGACCGCGAAAAATGCACCACGCGCCGCGCCCGCACCAATACGCCTCTTCAAGCGCTGGCGCTGATGAACGACACCACCTATGTTGAAGCATCCCGCGCACTTGCCGAAATGATGCTCAAAGAAGCCGGCGACGACCGAGCGAAGCGCGTCGAATACGCTTTTCGGCGAGCTACGGCGCGCCTGCCCTCGTCCGAGGAAGTGGAAGTGCTGCTGGCACTCGCCCGCGAGCAGCAACAGGACTACCGCCGCGACCCCGCCGCGGCGAAGCGTCTGCTCGGCGTCGGTGATTCTCCATACGACTCGAACCTCGACCCCGCCGAGTTCGCCGCCTGGACGACGGTAGCCAGCACGATCCTGAACCTGGACGAAACGATCACGAAAGAGTGAGACTTCGATTCCGGGTGATCAAGCGCGCAACCGCCTGGAAAACCATTCGATAATAGAGGGATGAGTCTGGAATCCAAGCAGGCTCTTCGCGAGCTGGTGGAGAAGCTGCCCGATCCAGCAGTTCCGGCTGCGGTGCGATTCATCGAGTTTCTCTGTGATCACGCAGATCAAGAACCATTGACTCCCGAGGATCTGGAGGCCGTGGCACAGGGCCGAGAGGACATCCGGGAGGGCAGGAGTCAATCGCTTAGCGAGCTGAAAGTGGAACTCGGTTTGTGAGCTACGAGTTAGGAACGTTGACAGGCAAGTGACCGGAACAAGCCAATGCTCACTCTGCTCATACTCCGTCACGCCAAGCCTGAAAGCACCGCCGCTTCCGGTCGCGACCAGGACCGGCCGCTCTCGGATCGAGGCAAACAGGATGCGGCGCTCATCGGGCGCTATCTCTCGGCGATCGATTCGCGGCCCGACTCCGTCATTACCTCCTCAGCGCTGCGGGCACGCTCGACCGTGGATATCGCAGCCGAGTCCGGCGGTTGGCGATGCCCCATCCAAGCGACGGACACCTTCTACGACACGGCGGCGGGCGTCGCGCTCGAAAAAGTTCAGGCCCAGCCGGCAGACACGAAGATCTTGCTCATCTCGGGTCACGAACCAACCTGGTCAGCGCTCGTGAGTTTCCTCATCGGCGGCGGCTCCATGCATTTCCCGGCGGGAGGGCTGGCGTGCGTCGAGTTTCATGTCCAACATTGGAGAGGCGTCCAGCCTTCCCGCGGCCAGTTGGCATGGCTGATTACGCCGAACCTGCTGCGAAAAATGGGGTTTGGCGAATAGCCGGCCCGGCCAGTTTCCGGCTGCTCAAGAGCGGTTCCCGCAAGGGCTTCCCAGCGCAAAATGCTATCTTGAATTCTTCGCCCCGTAACGAGTCCCGTCTCAGTCGCTGATCCCGTTTCGTTATGACCTCCGACATCCCCGTGCAAGATCCCGCTCCCTCGCTCATCGACTTCCGCAACATCACCGTCATCCGGGGCAACAAGAAAGCACTGGATGGGCTCACTCTCTCGATCGCCATCGGCGGGCACGTCGCCATTGTCGGCCCCAACGGCTCGGGTAAGTCGACCCTCATCAAGACCATCATGCGCGAGTGCTATCCACTGGTGAGAGATGAGGCTTCGCTGACGATCTTCGGTAAAGACCGCTGGCGGCTTTTCGATCTCCGGCCCCTGCTCGGCATCGTCTCGCCTGACTGGGTTCAGCTTTGCACGCGAGACATAACCGGACGCGAGGCCATCTTGTCGGGCTTCTTCAGCAGCACCGAGATTTGGCCCCATAACAAGGTTACCCGGCCCATGGAGGAGAAAGCCGGGGAAGTGCTCGACCTGCTCGAAATCGAGCGCCTGGCCGGGCGGCAAACATCCCAAATGTCGAGCGGCGAAATCCGCCGGATTCTGATTGGCCGGGCCCTGGTTCACGATCCCAAAGCGCTCATTCTCGATGAACCCACTGCCAGCCTTGACCTGCGAGCCGTCCATGAGCTGCGCGAAATCTTGCGCAAGATCGCGCGGGCGGGCACGACCCTTGTCCTGGTCACCCACCACCTTCCCGACATCATTCCCGAGATCGGCCGCATCGTGCTCATGAAAGACGGCAAGGTCTTCCACGACGGCGACAAGGACGAAATCCTGGCTTCGGCGCCGCTTTCGGAACTGTTCGAAATGCCTGTGGAAGTCGTGCGGCGTAATGGCTACTTCAGTTTGGTGTAAGTTGGCGCCTGCATGCCGCCGATCGGGTCGGGTACCGGGGATTGCGCCCCGGCACCCTCCCACACCACCGGACGTACGGTTTTCCGTATCCGGCGGTTGGACCCAGCGGCTTAACTGCTGGCCGCGAGATCCGATGGCATCACAAATCCGTAACGCTGCAAATTACGTTTCGACAGGGCCCGATGCATCATCGCCCGCGCCGCGACAAACCAAGCGCCACGACGCGTCGGCACATAGCGCAGCATCCGCTCGGGCACGCCCAAGCGCCGCAATGCGCGGCAGCGACCCCGCACGCTGTGCCAGCGCAGCCAGAAGCACTTCCGAATGTGCCGCCGAATCCAGCTTTCCAGCCAAAAGACCGCGCGCCGATCCTCGGCCAGCCGGTAGTAACCCCACCAGCCGACGATATACCGCCGCCACTCGTCGCGTAATTCCCGGCTCGTGACACTGCGGCAACTGCGCCATATCTCTCGCACCTTCTGCTGGAGCCGCTCGACACTTTGCGGCGCCACTTCCCGCTGCCCCCGGCGGTTGATGCGAAACCCCAGAAACTTCCGTTCCCAAGGCCGCCCCGCCCCGCTCTTCGCCTCGTTCACTTGCAGTCGCAGATGTTGCTCGATCCAGCTCCAGATCCCCGCCAGCACCCGCTTCGCCGCCGCTTCGCTGCTCACATAAATGTTGCAGTCGTCGGCATAACAGCAAAAACTCAGCCCGCGGTTCTCCAGTTCCCGATCCAGTGCATCCAGGTAGATGTTCGCCAGCAATGGAGACAGCGGCCCGCCTTGCGGCGTGCCCTCCTCGCTTTTGACCAGCACCCCGTTCAGCAGTACTCCGGCCCTCAAATACCGGCCTGTCAATCTTAAGATCCTTTTGTCCCGAATCACTTGCGCGATCCGTCGCATCAGAATGTCGTGATTCACATGGTCGAAGAACTTGGCGATGTCTATATCCACCACCCAGTCCTTGCCCTCGCGGACGTATCCCTGTGCCGCGCGTACCGCATCATGCGCGCTCCGCCCCGGCCGAAATCCGTAGCTCGACTCGCTGAACATCGGCTCCCAAAACCAGGCTCAAAGATCGGCGTCAAAACTTGCAGCAACGCTTGCTGCAGCAGCCGGTCCATCACCGTCGGGATGCCCAACAGCCGTTGGCCTCCGTGCGGATTGGATATCTCTACCCGCCGCACGGGACTCGGCGTCCAGCGCCCCGCCAGCAGTTTCGCCCGGATCTTTTCACCGTGGCGTCGAAAGTGGGATTCGAGTTGTTCGGTGGTCATGCCGTCGATGCCCGCCGCGCCGCGGTTGCGTTTGACCGCCCCCAGCGCACGCCGCAGGTTCTCTTCGGCCGCCACTTGTTCCATCAGATCGTCGTGCATCACTTTCTGTCGGGAGTCTCGCGGCTCACGCTCGGGTTCCCGCCGGCATTGGCCCGCCGCGGTTCCACCGCTTCTGCCTCCGCCTGCTCCCCGTCTCGTTCCCCCAGCGGGGAAGGACCCTGCGGTCCGGGACTCCGGGAAACCTCTTGCACGCTATGCCAGTCGCTCCTCTAGCTTTGCTCCTTGGTCCTTCCGCCCTTTGCTCCAGCGGCATTACCCGCCTTCTCGGCTACTATGGCTTCTGCTGACTTCTCCCCCGCTCTCACGGGGCAGCTCTCCCCAGGTAAGGTGCTGATTCTGTTCCTTCGTGCCGTCCGGCTCTACCTCGCACGTCTCGTATGGATATTGGGCTTCGCGGTGGCCAGCACGCTTACCGCCCGTACGCGGCCTCTCTGCCGGTTTGTGTTCCTACAGTCGAAGTATTTGTTCCCCGCTTCCTTCGGCTTTCACCGCGCGGCTTGCGCCCCGCGACTTCCGCTCTGCGGTTCCCTACGGTTACCTCCATCGGTCCCGGCAGGATCGTTTCATCCTGCTAGAATCAGCCCATGCTGGGCACACTGGCGCACGTCTCCAGACGTGCCGTGTCGCCATTCCTGGCGACATGTCTTGCCTCCCGGCGGGCAGCGTCGGCCATCGGAAGATGCTGCCATCACAAGTTCCATCCTGGCATTGAAGCAGCGGGCCCCGCTTGCCGCGACATTTGCATTGAACAAGTCGAATCGGATGGCTCGCCTAACTGACGCGGTTTGGGCCCAGCGCCGCCCGAGGCGTTACTGTAAGTTAGACTGAATACTCATGCAAATGGACCTGTTCGTTTTCGATCTGGATGGCACTTTGATCGATTCCAAGCTCGATCTGGCCCTTGCCGTCAACGCCGCCCGTGAGCATGCTGGTAAGGGTCCGCTGAAACATGAGCTGATTTATTCCTACGTCGGTAATGGGGCGCCGACACTCATCCACAGAGCACTGGGTCCCGGCGCCTCGGACGAACAGGCCGAGCAATCGCTCCATTTCTTCTACGAGCACTACAAAGAGCACATGCTCGACAACACACGTCTTTACCCTGGCGTGCAAAGTGCGCTCGATGAGCTTCTGGACGCCGGCAAGCGGATGGCCGTGCTGACGAACAAGCCGGTCCGGTTCAGCCGCCTTCTCATTGAGAGACTGGGCCTTGGCGGCCACTTCCTGCGAACCTACGGAGGCAACAGCTTTGACACGAAAAAGCCCGATCCATACGGACTGAATCTCTTGATGGCAGAGCTGGCAACGCCTCCCGAGAGAAGCATCATGGTGGGTGACAGCGCCGTCGATGTCCAGACAGCACGTAACGCGGGCGTGATTTCGTGCGGCGTGACTTACGGACTGCAGCCCGAAACATTCGAACAGCATCGGCCGGAAATCCTTGTCGATGACCTCCGCGAGTTGGCGGGTATGGCCGGCTTGGCTACCGCTATCGCCCCGACCTCCAACGGGCTGCCCGCCAGTGATCAGATCTCCTAGCCACTCGCGGATGGAGCAAACAGGTACCCTCGGAGGCCCGGCAGGTGTCGGGGCGGTGGCCTGGTTAGGAGGGAAAGCGTCCTTATGGGGGCGGCGCGGCGACAATTCCATGGAGACCAGGTGGAGGCCATGCTTCGGGCGGACGGAGTCGACACCGGGGGGCTTTCGGGCGTTCGGCGGATGGATGCACGAGTCCGCGCTGCGAAGTATTTAAGTACTGCAACAAAGTTTCTGTAAATTTGTTTGTTTCCACGGTGCCTTTGTTTCTCCAGTGTCTTTCCTTCTTCAGATTTGCGCCGCTGAGCCGGGCCGCAGGGAGCCCCTGGGGCGACCGCAGGTCCCGGCTCAGCGGCGGCGCGCTCAGGTCGCCTGCCTGGCCGTTTTGCTAGCCGCTTGCCCCAGCGCCTCCCAATCCGCGTTCTCCATGCTGAAGTAGGGCCGCGGCTCCAGTTGCCACTTCTCATGCCGCTCCAGCAAGATCGCCCCGATCAGCCGCTCGCAGGAGGCCCGGTTGGGAAACACTCCCACCACCCGCGTGCGCTGCTGCAGCGTCTTCATCAGCCGCTCCAGCATGTTCGTCGATCCCAGCCGGCGGTGGTGGCCCTCCGGAAAATCCAGCACCGTCAGGCAATCCTCCAGCCCCTGCCGCAACATCGCCGCCACTTTGGGCCGCCGGGTCTGCCACTTTTGGGCCATCTCCTCGCCCCGCCGCAGGCACTCCTGTTTGTCTTCTCCAGCAAACACCGCGGCCAAGTCGCTCAACACCTCGCGGTATTCCCGGTTGGCGACTTGGCGCGCCACCTCGCGTTTGAAATGCACCCGGCAACGCTGCCAGCGCACCCCTTGGAAGTGCCGCCCCAGCGCAGCCACGATGCCCGCATGGGCGTCGCTGACGATCAGCCGCAGCCCGCGAAACCGCGGTCCTTAAGCTGCCGAAACAGCTCTCCCCAAGTGGCTTCGGACTCGCTGTCGCCGTTGCGTCAGTCCAGAATTTCACGCTGCCCTTGCTCGTTGAACCCCGCGACCACCAGCACCGCCTCGCTGACGATGCCGCCTTTTTGGCGTATCTTTTCGTAACGCGCGTCGATCATCAGATAGAGGTATTCGTGCTGCTCCAGACGCCGCCCGCGGAACTGGGCCAGCTTCTCATCCAGCTCGGCCGCCACCCGCGAAACCGTCATCGCCGAGACCTCGCAGCCGCACATCTGATCCAGCACCCGCTGCACCCGCCGCGTCGAGACGCCCTGGAAATACATCTCGGCGCAGGCCACCAGCAGGGCCCGCTCGCTGCGCTGCCAGCGAGCGAACATCGACGGCTGGTAGGGCTCGCAATGGCGCACCTGGGGCACGCTCAGCGCCAGCTCTCCCACACGGGTTTTCAGCTTGCGGGGCTTGGCGCCATTGCGCCAGCCCTGTCGCTGCGGGTTGCGCTCGTGTCGCTCCACACCCAGTTGTTCGCTCACCTCCGCTCTCATCGCCAGGTTCAGCAGCTCTTCGAGCAGGCGTTTGAGGCCGTCCTGTTGTTGAAACAGCTCTGGCGCCAATTCCTCAATCGTGTCACTGTGTTGTTGGGTCATCGTTTCGTCTCCTTTGTGATGGTTTGTCTTTGAATCACATCCATCGTGGAAACAAACGGTGACCCGAGTCAACCAGGCCAGAACATTCTACAGAAGAATTGTTACAGAACCGGCTGCGCCCAAAAGACCGGGGCCACTCGGAAGAAAACGACTCCACACACCGACGCACCCTGGGAGAGGAAGTGGGCCGGAGCCAGAGCGCGTTGAGTGCTCCCCTCCCATCTTGCTCCCCTTGAAATCTTTCACACCACACCCTTTAGAAAGGAGATCCTCACCCAGCAGCCTGCCCTGCCCCGATCCCACCCCTTTCAGGCTCATCCTTGGATTGGAAAATGCTTCTCTTGGCATAATTTGTCGCTCAGGTAACAGCCGAAGTGGAAACGGTAAGGGATTCTGCGACACGAAGTCTGGCGTGCTACCACGCAAGCAAGAGCCATCACTTAGCGCGAAAGATGACTCGGCTGGTCACCTAATTGACAACGATGCCTGGCAGTGTTTTCCGAGCCGCACCATGGTTTTCCGCGGCACACGCTTCAGCATGGGGTCTCTTATAATAATGCCTGAGGCCTACTCTCCCAGCATGGCCGAAAACAAGCGATGCGGAGACAGTCCACTGCACTAGAAGAAAAGAAGTAATCCTGTCGAGGGAGCAGAAGGGATTTTGTGAAAGCCACCGCGGCGATGGGGCTGGCCGCTAGTCCTTCCGCCGTGGCAAGCCATGCAGCCCGCCGCTAACTCTCCGAAGGAGTGCCACCCGTGAAAACCCCACCGATGAAGACAATAGACAAATCAGAACAGCAGTGGCGCGCTGAACTGACCCCGGAGCAATTCCGGATCACGCGCGAGAAGGGGACCGAGGCCCCCTTCAGCGGAGAATATTGGGATTGTAAGCTCCATGGAATCTACCGCTGCACCTGCTGTGACGCGCGCTTATTCACCTCGGAGGATAAGTTCGATTCCGGCACGGGCTGGCCCAGCTTTGCGCGGCCTGTGTCCGAAGATAACGTTGCCGCCGAAACAGATCTCAGCCACGGTATGCGCCGAAGCGAAGTCCTCTGCGGCGCCTGCGACGCCCATCTAGGCCACGTCTTCCCAGATGGCCCGGCGCCCGCCGGCCTGCGATATTGCATCAATTCCGCCTCGCTTAAACTGGACGAAGAGGAGTGACCAGGCGTCCCAAGCCCCCTTGAAACCACACCCCCAAGAAAAGTTGCTACACAACCTGAAAAAGCACGAAACGTGGCGCACGCTCTCAGCGGGCCGCGCCCGCCGCGGCCGTCAGATGGTGAAAAATACACGCTAGACTCTATTTAAATCGTGCCAGCCGCAATCACCACTGATCACGAGAGCTTCATGCGAACGGCGCTGGAGCTGGCCGACCAGGCCGCGGCCGCGGGCGAAGTGCCGGTCGGGGCCGTCGTTGTCGTGCGCGGCCAAATCGTCGGCAACGGGGCGAATGCGCCCATCTCGACCGGAGATCCCACGGCGCACGCCGAGATCCTGGCTCTGCGGGAAGCGGCCAAACGGCTCGGAAATTACCGCCTCAACGGAGCGACCCTTTACGCCACGATGGAGCCCTGCGCGATGTGCGCGGGAGCAGTGGTGAACGCTCGCCTGGACAAGCTCGTTTTTGGAACTCGCGATCTGCGCTTCGGCGCGGTGCGCAGCAAATTCCGGCTGGCCGATTCCGATTTATTGAATCACCAAGTGGAGATCGTCGAGGGCGTGCTCGCCGGCGAATGCCTCCAGCGGCTGCAACGCTTTTTCGCGGCGCGGCGCTAGCCAGCATTTTTCGCCAGTCTGAGGGTTGAAGCGGACGACAGGCCCGCCACTACTTCGTTACGCTTGCTCGCCATGGATATTCACGCGCTATTCGCGTTTCCTGAACCTCTCGGCGTGGACGCGGGCTACGTGCCACATGTAATGGTCCGCTTCGTGGTCTTCGGCCGCCGCCGTGATATGTTGGCGCGCCAGTGCATCGTTGCCATTCGCTTCGTGGTAAAGGCCGATGTAGAGGTGCGCGTAAAAAAGAGCTGAAGCGCGTTGCGAAGGCGACCCCTCGGTCCGCGCCGTTTCGAGCACCTCATCGGCGTTTGTTTCGCCACGCAAAAGCGCGTAGATCCGCATCATGGGCACGCGCGAGTCATGCCGGATGGGAAGCAGTTTCTGGCGGGCGCTGTCCGGATCGGATAATCGCGCAGTGCACAAGTAGTGCCAGAAAGCGTTTTCGACGTCGCTCGAATTGACGGTTTGATGGGACTCGAACTGCCGCCTGCCGTCGTCGTAGCGGCCGGTGTAGTAGTAAGAGATTCCCCGCTGCCAATGATAAGGCTCCTGGCTCGGCTGCAGTTCGATGGCGCGATCGAAATCGTCGATGGACGCCGCAATGTGGCCGGCCTTGAAATGCGCGCTGCCACGGCGGTTATACGTATCGGAATTCCGCGGAAGGAGTTGGACGAGCCGATCGTAGTCCGCGAGAGCCTCGGCGAACCGGCCAGCAGCTTCATGCACGGAGGCCCGAAGCGAATAGCCGCGCGGGTCGCCGGGGTTGATCTCAATCGCCCTGCCCGCCAGCGAGGCCGCTTCCTCGGGGCGTTGGGCGCGATAGGCTCGGCCTGCGCGTGAAAGCAATGACTCGCCGGATTCGGGCAGTTCCTGGGCCGGAGCGCAGCCGCAAATCGCCAGTCCGCAGATCAGAATCGCAAAGCGCCCCATACAGTTTCCTTGCTTTTGCCGGGGCTTATCGAGGTTCATTGCGCCGCGGCGAAAGTACGCTGCTCCCCCGCCATGTTCGATTTCGTAAGACGGGCTTCCCCGCGAATATCGAATAACTCACTCTTTGCTCCGAAGCACCGGATAGAACTGGGTAAAGACATTTCCGTTCGCAGCGTGTTCGTTGTGGCACGACCAGCAGCGGTCCTTGGGAAACGCGGCGGCCGTAGCGGCAAGCTTGCCTCCGGACTCAGTAAAACTGAAGTACGCCCAGCTTTCCTGAAATCGTGAACTGTCCTTGACGGCCGCTTCGAGGCCTACCGAACAGTCTTCAAAGCTCCCCTGCCGGTTGATCGAAGCTTGCGAGCCTGGGGTGAATACTTCCATCGCCAGGATCGTTCTTTCCGGGAAGCCGCCGGTCTTTTTGAAATGCTGATAGGCGTCAGGATGAATGTAGACGTTGTGGAACTTGGCATGCTTCAGCTTGCCGCTGTCCTCGTCGTAGCTCATGCCGAGCGATGCTCCGACAAAGATCCATTCGCGGTAGCCCTCCGGCCGGACCAGTTCGTTGTTCGCCGTAAAGCGGGGCTTAGGATTGCTCTCGGCGGCGGCCGCGAGTGCCAGGCACACTCCGGCGGCAACAAGACAGGCCGGCGTTCGAAGCCGGATTCGTGTTTGGCTGGAAAAGTTTCGTAGCATTGTCTGCCGCCTCCTGGGCGGGTTGCTTGATGGAACCACTTGAGGGGACTTCACGGTTGACCGCACGCTGGCGCCAGCGGCTCGGAAAATACGAGTGTCCCGTTACCGCGCGCTTCCCAGCGGTACCCTGCGGTCTTCTTTCGGCTTGACCCAAATCAGGCTCCAGGGGCGCTGCCGCAGCTCGTCGGTGAGCTGCTCGATATTCTCCGAGCTGACGCGAATATTTTCCAGCGTCTCGTTGATGTTTTCTTCGTTCAGGACGACGACCGCTTGGATGTCGGCGATCAAGCGCCGGGTTTCTTTCAAGGCCGCTTCCATTTCCTCCAAGTCTCTCTTCATCGGCTCCCGGGTTTCCTCCACGGTGCGGTTGACGTTGGCGATGGTTGTATCCGCGTTCCGCGCTACCTTCTGAATGTCATCCAGCAGGATGTCGACCTTCTCGAGCATCTCGCTAACCTGGTCAGTGATCTTGTCGAATTTGGGGCGCTGCTCGGCAACCAGGAGGTTTGTGTTCTCGAGAATCTGCTCGAATGACTTCTGATTCTTCTCGCTGGTCATTTCGGTCAGGTTTTCTAGGAGCACTTCAGCCCGGCCGGTCAAGCTGTTGAAATTCTCCCGCACATCTTTCATCAGAACCTGGGCCTGCTCTGAAACCTGCGAGATCTGGGCCGTCAGATCGTCAAGCGTCAAAGCCTCTTCGGAGCGCACGACTCCGCCGGGCTCGATTCGGCCGGCCTCGTTCGATCCCGTGCTGACTTCGAGATACTTGTCGCCCAGCGCGCTCAGCGAAGCCGTCTTGGCAACCGAATCAGCGTTGACGGGAATGTCGCCGCCCATCTGGAAGATGACTTCGACCCGGGTGGGGTCTTCGGCGAAAGGCCGCACTTCGCTGACGACTCCTGCTTTCAGTCCGCCGAAGCGCACCAGCGTACCCGGGTCGAGGCCCGCCGCGTAGGTGAAATAAGCGCGGTAAGTCACCTTGTCGCCGCCCAATTGAATGTTGGCGACAGAGATGAACGTGTAGACAAAAATAATGATCGCGACAATGATGAACGTGCCGACTTTGGCTTCGCTGCTCATCTTTTCCCCCTAAGTTATCTGTCCGTCAGCCGCTCTAAGTAAGAGTCTTGGTCGGCGCCCACTTCGTCGGCGACCCGATCCAGAAACTGCCGTATCCGCGGGTGATCACTGTTGCGAATCTCGTCTTTTGTTCCCACCGCGATCATCTTGCCCTTGCGCAGCATGCACAAGCGGTCGGCAATCAGAAAAGCGCTCTCCAACTCGTGCGTCACGACGATGATCGTCATTTTGAAGGCGCTCTTGAGATGCAGAATCAGCTCGTCAATCCCAGCCGCGATAATCGGATCCAGCCCGGCCGAGGGCTCGTCGAACAGCAGAATCTCGGGATCCATGGCCAATGCGCGCGCCACCGATGCCCGCTTTTTCATGCCGCCGGAAAGCTGTGACGGGTAGAGATCCTCGACCCCGCCCAATCCGACCTGCTCCAGCTTCATGCGGGTCATGAGCTTGATGGTCGACTCGGCTAGTTTCGTGTGCTCGCGCAAGGGCAATGCGACATTGTCTCCGACGGTCATGGAGTTAAACATCGCCGCGCTCTGAAACGAGACTCCCATAATTCGGCGGATCGCGGCAAGTTCTTTCTCGCTTGCCCGGGTAACGTCCACTCCCTTGATGAAGATGCGTCCGGAGGCCGGTTTGGCCAGCGCCTCGATGTGACGCAGCATGGTGCTCTTGCCCGAGCCGCTGCCTCCCAGAATGACCATCGTTTCTCCGGGCAGAACATCCAGGTTGATGCCGTGCAAGACGGTGTTGTCGCCGTAGCGCACCACCAGGTCTTGGACCGAGATGATGGGCTCGGCCGGAGCCGGATTGCGGCTCTCTAAGACAAGACTCTCCGTGCCGGCGCTCATTGCCAGAAGAAATAGAAAAAGGCGGTGAAAAGCAGATCCGCCAGGACGACCAGGAAAATGGACTTGACCACCGCCGACGTCGTTGCGCGGCCGACTCCCTCCGGGCCTCCGCGCACGAGGAACCCCTCAAAACAACCCACGTGCACGATGATGGTGCCAAAGGCGATGCTTTTGACCAGTCCGGAAACAATATCCCTCGTGAGCAGCACTTCCAGGGTCGCCTGCACGTACAGGTTCATGCTCATGTCCAGCGAGTAGAAGGTGTAGATTCCCCCCGCCAGAATGCCCGCCGTGTCGGCCGCGATCGTCAAGCAGGGCATCATCGCCATCATCGCCAGGTACTTTGGGACGACAACAAACTCAACCGGGTCCAAAGCCATCGTGCGCAGCGCATCGATCTCTTCGGTGACCACCATGGTTCCGATCTCGGCCGAGAATGCCGATCCGGATCGCCCGATCACAACCACCGCGGTCATCAACGGACCCAGCTCTCGCGTGATGCTGACCCCGACCAGGTTGATGACGAATTTCATGGCGCCGAATTGCCGCAATTCGGCGCCTGCTTGAAGCGCCAAGATCAAGCCCGTGCAAGCCGCGATCAGGCAAACGACGGGAAGGGCGTGCACGCCGACGATCGCCATCTGGCGCACCGTTGCCTTCCAGCGCAGGCGATTCCCCGTCACAGGGTTGGCCCGCCAGGATGCCCGCAGCCCGCGCCAGAATTGCACCGACAGCCCGCCGACGTACTCGACTTGTTCGATCGTCGACTTGCCGACGGATTCCAGAATGTTCATGGTCCAGTTGGGAACCGCTTGGAAGGACTCCGGCCCGGCTTTACGAGCCGGATTTGTGTCCCACGGTTAACCGAGAGCCTGCTCTTCGCTCTCCGCGATCTCAAATACGTTGAGCAGTCTAGTCAACTCCAGGACGTGCCGCGGTCCTTCATTGAGGCCCACGAGAATCAGCCGCGCGGCGTGTTTCTTCGCTTCTTGCAACCCTTCAACGAGACTCGCGATGCCGGAACTGTCAACATAGTTCACCTCGGAGAGGTTCAAGATAACCTTCTGTTGCTCACGATTGCGGAACAAATCCAAAACGGTCTCCCGCAGTTTCGGCGAGGAATAGAGGTCGACATCGCCGGAGACGTAAACGATCGAGCATGTGCCGTCGCGCTTGATATTGATGTCCATGGCTTTGCGGATCCTAGCGAGCCCCCGGCTCACAAACCTTCCTCATTCGCACGAGGTTTTGATCGCCCTCGCGGCGGTATTCGACCTCGTCCATTGCGCTGCGGATCAGGTAGACTCCGCGTCCGCCGGGCCGCAGCTCGTCCGGAGGAGGCAGAGCCGCCTTCAAATCAAAAGCTTCGCCTCGGTCACGTATTTCGATCTCCATCATGTTGTCATCCGACCTGCATTTCAGCCAAACCTTTTGATTGCAATCGCCGTTGTAGGAGTGCCTCATGACGTTGGCCAAGGCCTCTCCGGCAGCTAGTATCACCTCATGGCGAGCCTTGGAATCGAGGCCCGCTTGCTCGGTAAACTCCTCGAGTAAAGTGCGGATGGGCCGAAGCCAGCGCGGGTCACTAGAGAATCTTATCTCGATTTCATCGGCCACGTTGACGCCGCCTGTCTGTCCGGGCTTGGAGACAGACAGCTTTCCTGCGGAATTATAACATGGGCCGCGCTGACGGCCTGTTGGCGGGACCGGTCTGCGTTGTTGCCTTAAAGTTCAACCAGCAAGCAATTGAAATGTAGAGCGTAGGTGGTGGACCTGGAGGGATTCGAACTTCTTCACCATATTGACCACGCGTAAGTTGTTGATTCTTAAAGCTGCCAGAACCACAGAAACCGCAGAAATGCATATCTGTGGCACACATTTGGCACACACCCCCTAACCCGGACGAGCCGGAACCAAAAAGGGACTCGTAAGTCCGATTCTTAGAAATTCCCTGTAACCTGTTGAAAACAAGACCGCCGCGGGGCCAGGCGCGGCTGGAGTTGCCCGACGGCGGCGCCAAGCGGCTGGTGACGCGGGGGACGCGGCGTGCCCAACAAGTGCTGCAGGCACTGGGGATCCGCGACCGCACGCCGCCGGGCGGCCCCGACCGAAAACCCCGCATGTAGTGGCACACCCGGAACCCCGCTCCCGTGTTTTCAATCACTTACAGATGTTTTTGGCAAACATGGGTTAGGTTTTTTCGGAGACTGCGCTCCGAAAAAAGGGCCCCTTCGGGGCAGCACATAACAGGGCTTGGTTTGGGCGGTTGCAAGATTCTCGATGTGCTGCGTAAGCTGCGGACTGTTCGTTCCGTTCGCAGCAGCAGGGAGTGTGGGGGATCAGTTCAGCGACCATTATCCAGATCTTTTGGAAGGCGGCTACGATTGCGTGGACCGTATCGTCTTAAATGCCTGCTTCCCAATGGGTGTCAGCGCAGCTGGTTTTCGCTATTGGTGGCGTTTGCTCCACGGTACCGACGCTAACCTCGAGAACGCGCATTTGATGCGCATGGCGAGCCGCTTCAGCCGTTGTCTTCGTGCCTGGGCCAAAGCTCATCAGGTCCCGCTCGTGGATTGTTCAGCGGCAGAACCCAAACACGAGATCGCCGCGCAATATCTCTCCACCCGCGAGGTGAAGCCAGGGCGATTCATGATACTCGTGGCGCGGGCTCCGGCCTTGGTGTGGGATGTCCAGATGTCAGGCGGCGGCAAGATTGGCAACATCGAGCGGAAGAAGCCGCGGCCTTACGTCAACCACTACCATTTTCATATCCTGGACGCGGAGTGGGGGCATGTCACCATCAAGATGAGCGGCCACCCTCTCTTCGGAGCCCAGGTGATGTTGAACGGTCACGAATACGTGGCCTGTGCAGCGCGCCAGAGGAAAATTGAATTCACCAAGAACGGGAACTGTTTGACAGATACGGCTGACGCTGGCGGCTTGGCGGCGGTGGCAGACACCTTGTCCCAACAGCGGACCATCGGGCGCTTGAGCCAGCTCTGCGAGCGTTGGATTTACAGCAGCTGTCTGTTGTTTGCTTTGAACCTGGAAGAGCAGAAGCGGAGTGAGTTTCAATACCAATATTCGATCTGCCAGATGGAGTACAGCCGCCACCGGCAATTCTGGGCAGGCGGACAAATGGAGCAAGTTTTTCAGTCCCTGATCGACCGCACACGGGCCCCTTTGGGTTGGCGCCGAGTCAAGACGATTTTCGGGAGCAAGAAGCGGCCCTGCCGCCGCCAACTGCGAGAGGGCCGCTACGGAGTCGTAGTCGAGACACCTGCGTATGAGCTGACGGTGTTCAAAGTGCATTATGGCAAGTTGACCCTGAAGATCTACAGCAAAGGCGAAGGCGTACTCCGCATCGAGGCTGTGGTGCACAACACCAAGGAACTCTGCTGCGGGCGGTCGCTGCCGAACTGCCCCAAGATGGTGGAGTTGCTGCGAGGGATGCTGGAGCGCTTGCTGAATACGCTTCATTGCCTGGATGTCTGCTGCATCGCTGACGACACCCTGGAAAAGCTGGGGAGCGCTTCGCGGCTAGCCCGACTTTCGCAAAATCGGGCCTCCTTGGCTCAGGCGGCAGGCCTCACGCTTGGGCCGGACACATCCCGAGTCCTAGATGAAAGAAGTGTCGGCATCCAGCGCTCCAGCTCGAAGATCTTGACCGCCTGGCGTTGCTCGGCGCTCAAATCCGGCGCCAGCATCACCGTGGCACGGCGACCACGCTCCTGGCTGCGCACGCGCACCAAAGTGGCTTTCACCTCCGCCAGTGTCTTCATCATGCTCAGCGCCGACTGCCGCGTGCCCAGCGCCAAGCAAACCAGGCTGACCAGCGTCAGGCCGATCACGGTGGCGAACGTGTGCAAGCGCAACGAACTGTCGGCCCATTGGTGGGAAGGACCCCAAGGCGCTCCCTCCCAGGGAGGTATTCTACAAGCTATGGACTCTGTGGCGTCCAATAACGCGGGGCAGTCCTTTTCAGCCTGGAAACACTTACGGCAAGGGGAGACCTGATCGCTTCATTGGATATACCCCAGCGACCGCAACGTCCGAAGCTGCTCGGGTGTGAGGGGCGAATCTTCGCCGCGGGTGAATCGCCGCGCGAGCGCTTGATGCGCCTCGAACTGGGCCTCAAGAAACTCGGTGTACTTCTTCACCAGGTCGGGCCGCCCCTCGTGCAGGCTTTTGAGACAGTAAGGGTCGTTCCAAAGGTCGTAGAGCAGGAAGGGCACGGGGGAGCGGCGTCTTTTGAGCTGTTCCCAATCGTCGTACTCCGGGGCTTAGTTGATCTCCAGCGAAGCGCCCCAGCGGCCAGACGTGGCATCAGGCGGCGGCCAGAGAGGGCGGCGAGTGGATGCACAGCTCAGCGGAGCCCCCAAGCTGGGCAAGCACCGCAGGCTGAGTTTTACAGCAAAGGGGGGGCAAAAGGAAGCAAGAAAACAAATCCTCACCTATCCTCAAATATGTAATATTTATTACAACTTTATATCAGATCCTTCCAAAACAAGATTTTGATCAGCGGGCGGACTTCTCAGGTTCGCTAATCAGGTATCAAGGGCGACGGGGAGGTGTTGCTGAGCCATTTTATCCAATAGGTGCCTTTTGGACGGTCCTAAGCCCACGTCGAGATCATGTACGATGGCGATGCATCAATGGTTCGCCAAATAAATCTGTCCGAATGAACGGCTCCGTGACGACGGTGTCCGCCAACGGGGTGTACAGCGATGGGCGCCGAAACGCGTCGCCCCAATACTTTGTTCGGCGCCAGGTCCGGTTCCAGTCGAGATCGAAGCTGGCCATGAACACATCCTCGGTCTCGCCCGCCATCACGACAACGCCGCCGTCGGAATTGCAGGCCAGGGAATGTCCATCGTGCTGCGGCGCCGCATAATTCGCCATCGCCGTCGCCACCATATTTTCGAACGCGCGGGCGCGGAACTGGTGGATACGGATGTGATCGTATTCGGTCAGACTGCAGGCGTTAGGCGTTAGGATTAGCTCTGCGCCCTGGATCATCAGCAGACGCGCACTCTCCGGGAACTCGCGATCGTAGCAGATCATGGCGCCGATCCGCACGGGTCCGACGCGGGTGTCCAGCTCAGCGGTGGAGAAGTCGGTTCCGGGCGTGCAGACGACCTCAGGATTTTCGTAGCAGCAGGTATGGACCTTCCCGTAGGTGAACAGGATGTCGCCGTGCCGGTCGATCAGGGATACCGAATTCCTCGGCCGCCCGGACCAGGTCTCGAGGTAGGTCACCGCCAATGCCATATCGAGCTCGCGGGCGAGATTCCGGTGCTGCCGGATGAAGTCGCTATCGCGATCGATGGACAGATCCATCCACGAGTCCCGCGCACCCTCGACCGCCGGGTCGTAGCATTGGTAGCCGATGTTCCACATCTCGGGGAACAGCGCGATATCGGCGCCCTGCTCCGCCGCGCGACGGCAAAACGCCTCTCCCTTCTCGAGATTGGCCACCTGATCTCTGCCCTGCGCCGCCATCTGCAGCAATGCAACCTTGAGATGCGTCATTCCAGCCTCGTGAATTTTCTCGGCATGGCAGGCGGGCGGACCTACGTTCCTCAGTATAAGGAGCCGCGCGGCGCGCGACCCCTCTCTGGGTCCGACGTGGCTGATGAGGCTGCTTGGCTTGCGTCTGCTTCGACCGCCGACTCAGGCCCTTGAGACGTGGGATCGACAATTGTTAGTGACAAAAGAGTTTTTGAGTGCCTATCCACAGTCGATGTTGTCGAGTGAGATTGTAGGTCGGACGGCAGCGTATCGCAAAGGCCAGAGCGGCCAAAGTATCCGAATTCCAAACCAGCGCTCCTAGTCGTAGGCAAGTTGTCCCCCGCCTGAATCCTCCCTTGTCGGCAAGGGTTGATCCATACCCTGAATCTTCGTGAGAAGCCAGTCACGGCGCACTGCGGGGCTGCCCCACAATGGTCTTGTGCCGCCCAAGAAGGGGCCTCCTTCCATCTTTCAACTCAGAATCTCTCTCCTCGGAATCAAGCCGCCTGTCTGGCGACAGATCCAGGTTCCGGACCACAATCCTGCTCTGCTGCCTGCATGACGCCATTCAGGCTGTCATGGGTTGGACGGATCAGTTGGGCCATGAACGACCTCATTCAGTTGCTCATTGTTCCCGGTCGCTTACAGCCGGAGCACGAGGTCGGTTGTCCACAAAACCGGCGTTTTTTGGAAGACTTTATGGAGATGCTTATTAGACACATCCAGGGTTGAAAACACAAAGGATTTCTATTCAATGATCGTGGAGGGGATTTCTGGACAATCTTTCAGGCTAGTACTCACAGGGTTCTGCACTGGCCAACACTGCCGAGAGTTCGTCCATTACAGATTCGTGACTTACTGTAGTGTGTGTAGCAGTTGTAAACTATGCTGGGCGCAATCCACTGCACTGCACCAACGCACGAACTGAGGATATCGCCGCGATAGTATTGGAAAAGTTTCCAGATCCCCACTCTCCGACATACCTAACTCCTTGTTTTCCGGCTTGTTGGCTAAGGTTTCCGTTTCCGGATAGTTTCCACATGGACCACGGCCCATTCACTATCGGGAATGGTTTTACGCCAAGTTATGCCAGTTCCTGGAGATTCTCATCTACGAGCAGTTGCAGGTCCTGGGAAGCTGGGAAGAAGGCGGGATGCACGAACCGCGCACCGACCGGCCCTGGGAGGAAGGCTTCAGGGTGGTGTTCATTGACCCGCCGGCGTCGACCGAGGAAGTCGAGTCCGCCTTCGTTCCCGAAGACAACGAGTGGGACACCTGGGAGGAGCTGGTGGGCGAGTTAAGCCGTACCGAGCGGAACCGACTGACGGTGCTGAGCGAGATCCTGGCAAAACGGATCAAGGAAGGTCCTTCGACACGACAACCCGGCAGAGAATGGGTCAAGACCCAAGACCGTAACCGCATCATTCGCAACTTGTTATTGCGCGGGGAGAGTCGAGAACGCATCTGTGAGGAGCTGCATCGACAATCGATCCCAACGCTGCCCTCGATGCAAAAGCACGGCGTCCACAGCTGGGTTCAAGGCTGGGGAAACCCCGAGTTGCGCAAGGCCATCCAGCGGATGATTTCTAAACAGGCCCGTTTTGCGCACCTTGTCAAGTCCCCTTAGTTTCCGGACGGTTTCCTCTCTATTGATCCCCGCCTCCTGACCCCTCTGTATCTGCCGCAAAGGCAGGTGACTTACGTGTCCCTCTCGATCACTTGTTTCCAAAGGGTTTCCAGATTTATTTCCAACGAGTTGAAAGAAAAATCGATGGGATACTGCTCATCAGAACGTGAAACGCACCACCGCCAACAAGCTCCACCCCGTAGCCGTGTCTCAGTTGCTTACGGCGAAGGACCTGGAATCTCGCCTCAAGGTGGACGCCAAGACAATCTACTCCTGGGTCCGCCGTGGGCTGATTCCCTACGTCCGGCTCCAGTCCGCCGTCCGCTTCCGGGAACACGAGATTGCCGACTGGCTGGAAGGTAACAGTTTTCACCTGGGTCACCGCCCCTAAACTCACCCCAGAACACTGCTCCCAGTACACGCGCACCTTGTCGTACGTCCGGACGGCGGTTGCCTTGTCGATCGAGACGACCATCCCTTTTCCGCGATAGCCCCGGTTTACAGAGTGCGAAGTGATGTCTTCTGCCAAAACTCACGCTCCAGCTTTTGCTCTTAGTCGTCATCCAGCTCTGCCGCCTCCAGGAGCCATATCTTCGTTTAGTTAGGTCTTCGTTGATAAGCTGGACCGCGGGGATTCAGTTTTCGTAGGAGAGGCGGACGGGTTCGGTCACCGATTGTTTGAACTTGTAGATCGAGACGTAATCGCCGAAGATCTGGCGGGTCCTATCCTCACCCGCCATCAGGGGCGTTCCGGGTGAATCTAATGAAGGCGGTTTGGGCCGTAGGTCTGCTCGGGTGACATGTAGGCCACCGTGCCCAGCGTGGTATCTAGCTTCGTGAGCCTCGAGCGGTCAGCAAGCTGAGCCAGCCCGAAGTCCATGATGATCACCCGCCGCTCAGCCGTGCCCAATGGGGTGACCATGAGATTGGCGGGCTTGATGTCGCGGTGGACGATCTTTTTCTCGTGGGCGGCCTGCAAGCCTTGGGCGGTTTGGATAGCGGCGTCGAGAGCGTCCTTGAGCTTCAGCGGGCCGGCCTCGATTTTCTTCTCCAGCGGCTCGCCTTCGAGAAAGGCCATGGCAATGAAGGTTCGGCCGTCCACTTCGTCGATTTCGTGGACCGTGCAGATATTGGGATGATCGAGCGCGGCGGCAGCCTTGGCTTCACGGATGAAGCGCTCGCGGGCCTCGGCGTCCTGGAGCAAATGGGGCGCGAGAAACTTCAGCGCGACGCTGCGCTCGAGTTTGGTGTCCTCGGCTTTGTAGACGATCCCCATGCCGCCTTCGCCGAGGTTCCCGGTGACGCGGTAGTGCGAGATGTTTTGGCCGATCATGGCTGCATCAATTAGATTGTAACGCCTAGATTGCACCGCCCCATGAGAGCGGGTTGCTTAGCGAGTGCGGGATTGCCCGCGCCCCAGAGGTTGAATACTTGTCCATGAGGGACAAGCCGGCCTGACGTGGCGCCCCTCGCATGGGCTTTTGCGAAGACGCCTGCGCTCTGTGGCCCGCACCGAGAGCGCCGGCCCCAACCGCGGCCAGCCATTGCCGGCGTGTGAATCGGGTGTGCACATGTAGTGTCCCCCTTGGGCGCGTTCAATCCGTTCGTCCAACACCTTGGACCTATTTGGCGGAAGACTCCAGACGCAGATTCAGAGCCCCAGGCGGGAGCCTGGGGTCAACGGCCTCGGCATCCGAGCCCTTCCTCGGGAAAGTAGTTTTGGTTTTTCGTTATGTTTGACAGGTTGACCCCAGGCTCCCGCCTGGGGCTCTGAATCTGCGTCTGGAATTTCCGCGGCGTTTGACAAGGATTTGATCTGCGTCTGGAATTTTCTGGCACGCTTGGCGAGGATTTGATCTGCGTCTGGAATTTTCTGGCACGTTTGACAAGGGCCAGCGCGGCCGCTGCTATTGAAAATCTCACGCGGCGGAGCTACCATCCTTAGTGTCGATGAGATTTCGGCGTCTCTGCTTCGCGGCGTTGCTGGCCGGGGTCGCCGCCTCGGCTGCCGATGCCACCCTCGAGCTGCGCGGACGCATTGACCCTCCCAGGCGCGCGATGGTGGGGCTCCACGGCTCCACGCACCCCTTCCAGCAGCACACGCTCAGCGACTCGAAGGGCCGTTTCCGGTTCAAGAAGCTGCCCCGGGGAACCTACACCATTTCCGTGTTCGACCCGCGCCGGGGAGAGTCCCGCCGCACCGTGGAGGTGACGGAGAGTTTCGCCGACGACAAAGGCCGCATCGAGGTGACGATTCCTTTCCAGCCCTCGAAAGACGAGCGCGGCCGAACAGCACTTCGCTCCAATACCGTCCATGCGCGCGAGCTGAGTATTTCGCCCAAGGCGTCGAACTTGATGCGAAAAGCCCGCAGCAACCTCGGCAGGAGTCAGAGCGACGCCGCGGTGAGCGATCTCCAGGAAGCCGTCCGGATTTCCCCGCAATTTGTTACGGCCTGGAATCTGCTGGGGACCATCTCCTATCAAAGAGGGGAATATGATCAAGCCGAAAAATATTTCCGGTCGGCATTGGAACACGATGACGACGCCTTTGAGCCGACCGTCAACCTGGGCGGGACATTGCTCTCGATGGGCCGCCACGAGGAGGCTTTCCGCTACAACCAGTTCGCCGTCCTGGACCGCCCCGAAAGCGCGCTCGCGAACTCACAGATGGGAATGAACCATTTCTACCTCGGGGATCACCAAAAGGCTTTCGATTATCTGGAAAAAGCCAAGCGACTCGACCCCTCCCATTTTTCAATTCCTCAGTACCTGCTAGCCGAGATATACGCGGCGCAAGGCAGGCTCGAAGAAGCGATCAGCGAGCTGCGGGACATTTTGAAACGCCACCCGGACTCCGAGATGGCGGAAGGCATCCGCGAGTCGATCAAGAGGCTGAAAGCCGCAAAGTCATCGGCACGGATTGATCAACGGTGATCTCTGCCCAAAGCGGCGGGAGACGCCGGAGCCCCATTCGACTGTGGCGGGGCGGCGCTAGGCACGAGCTCGCTTTTGCGCGTCGTTTGAGGCATTCGGAAAGAAACCGGGTCCGCCCGCGCCGTTAGCGCCCCCAGTACATCGGGAAAGTCTTCCAGCCGCGGGGGATCCCCTCCCAGGGTCTGAAGCCGCTCGAGCGTTCGCGCGGCCGGCCCGAAGCTCGCTGAAGCCAGGCGCACTTTTTCACCCCAAAAGGCGAGCCGCCCGGGAGACTGCGTCAACACGGCCAAGGCCAATCCCAAACAGTCCAGCGACGGCGAGTCGTTGGCGCCCAAAGCGCTGGACCGCTCCAGCAGTTGGCAAGCGTCATCGTATTGTCCGGCCCGTGCCAGCAGGCACAGCAAGGCACTCCAAAACACCTCTTGTTCCGGCTCCTCGTTATAGGCCGCGAGGAAGTGCTCGAGCGCGCGCGCCTGATCTCCGCGGCTCTCTTGGATCAGGCCGAGCAGAAAATGCGCCCGGCCTTGGGCCAGGGGGACGTCAATCGAATATTGCTGGTGCTCGGGGGCGACCCCGGCCTGAGCATCGATGATCTTGCGGAGCAGGGCCTCGGCATCTTCCATTTCGCCCTTCGCCGCCAAGGAACGGGCTAGAAGGAATTCGAGCAAAGGTGAAGACCCGTGACGGTCGAGAAGCTCGCGCGCCAGTGCTCCCGCCTCTTCGTAGCGGCCGGCATCATTCAACAGGCGGGCGCACTCGGCAATCCCGGCAGTGATCCAAGGAACACGGGGCGGCTCCCCGGGCCACTGCTCCCGCACGTAGACCAGAAAAGCCTCAAAGCGGGCCAGCAGTTCCTCACCGCTGGCCATATGGGCGTGGTGGTAGAGAAAATTCGACCGCAGCAGCGGGTTCCGCGCTTCCGGGTCGTCAAGCGCCCGCTCGAGCAACTCGGTGTTGCGCCGGGCCTTTTCGCGCTCCATAAACACCGCTTGCTGATAGCCATAGTGGCAGACCCGCGCCTCGATCGTGCAGGTACGGATTTCGCTCAGCCCCTGGCCGACCTGCTCGTGAACGCGGCCGATGTAGCGAATACCGGGAGTCATTCGGTAGAGCCGCGGCGCGATCCAGCGGCGCCGGGCGGTCCCCGTCTCAGCGACATTTTCAAATTGGAGATAGGCTACGTCGAACTCACCTGCATCAACCACTTCTCGGATGTGGTAGGCGGTCGCCACGTCCAAACGCTCGTCGGCATCGAGGACCAGCATGTAGTCACCCGTGGCTGCCGCAATCGCTTGATTACGTGCTTCGGCAAAGTGCTCCGTCCAGGAAAAATGGACCACCTTGGCGTCATGAGACTCAGCGATCGCCACGGTCCCGTCCTCGGAGCCCGTGTCGACGACGACTATCTCGTCGACGACTCCGAGGACGGAGTCCAGGCACTGGGCGAGGTACTGCTCTTCATCGCGGACAATCATGCACAGGCTGATACGGTTTCCGCGGCGCGCTACTTGAGGGGCAGGCCCCGTGCCGTGATCTTGTTTCATTCGTTTGCCTTTTTTGGGCGTTTGCCTATTCTTGGCGTTTGCCTGGTTTCTGGGGTTTGCCTGGTTTCTGGGGTCTACCGCAATGCTGTTCACTTAGAGCCTTCGAGTCCAGTGTCTTTGAGCCGCGAAGCGGCGCAGGATCGATAGCCCAGGGTGGAGCGAAGCGGAACCCTGGGTGCGAATACCATCAAGGGTAAGCCCCACACGGGGCGTAGGAGCAAACCGGCCCGTTCGTCTCCGAGGAGAGCAATGTGCGGCGGGTGTTCTCGCCGATGTCCGATACATGATGACCCGCCATGCAATAAAAAGTCCGCGGAACCGCTAAGGGAACGGTATTGGGGTCTGCCGCGTTTTTGGCAGTTGCACTCGAATGCCCTGCTCTATTTCGGGGAACTCAGAAAGCTCAAAAGCAGCTCCAGCGGGGTGAGAATCAACCTGATTTTGGAAGCGGGCGGCAACTTCACTCTTCGGCGCCCAGTCGTGAACCCGCTTTTCCCACTTGGCGTGGTCGGGGGAGCGAATAGCCAGACTCAGTGCCAAACAGAGGCAGTCGATTTCCGCAAGTCCTTGCTCCAATAGGCGAGGATGCCGCTGAATCGTGGCGAGCGCTTCAACGAACCTGCCGCGCCGCACCTCGACACAAGCCAGCCGCAACACGGAAGGCAAGTGATCCGGCTCCTCTCGGACGAGCGTGGCGTAGAGTTTCGCGGCCTCATCGTAGCGCTCGTGCCGCTCGGCGACTTCTGCCTGAAGGTGCCGCGCCCGGCGGCGAACCAAACCCAGATCGAGCGGAAAATGGCGATACACCACCGACATTGGCGGGTCTGGCTCGTCGAGCAGCACGGCAAGCGCTTCTGCAGCAGCTTGGTAGTCACCCGCTGCGGCTCTGGCGCGGGCAATCGCCAGATAAAGCGGGGGCGAAGGACCGTATTTTGCCAGCACGCGGCGGGCACGGACCTCGGCCTCAACGTGCCTGCGTTGATCGCTCAGCGCCCAGGCGTATTGCGCCATCCCGGACGGAATCCAGGCGCTGACTGGCTCGCGCTCCAGCTCCGCGTGGGTCTCGACAAACTCCACCCAAGCCCGGATTCGCTGCTCCCGCTCAGGAGCCAGTGATCCCCAACCGCGGTAGAAAAGGTAAAGGCTGCGCTCGATGAGATCGTCTTCGGGGATCTCCTCCAGGGCCTTCTCCACGAGCCGCAGATTTCTTGCCGCCTTGTCCCCCTGCTCGATAGCCGAGGCCTGGTAACCATGGTGGAAAATCGCCACGCCGGGCGCCGCTGGCCGATCCGCCGCGCCATCGCTGCCGGGAAACACAGGCCGTTCGTGGATACGTCCGCGGTAGCGTATTCCGGCATCCCGGCGGAACATCCGAATCGCCTGCCAGTCCGCTCCCTGCCTGCCGTGATCGTCCACATTGATGAGGCGCAAGTAGTAGGCGTCGCTTGCCGCTGATTCCGCGGCCTGGCGAATGAGCCCGCTGGATTCCGGCGCGATCCGCTCATCGCAGTCAAGGACCAGTATCCACTCGCCGGCGGCCTGGTCCAGCCCGTGGTTCCGCGCCGCCGAGAAGTCGTCCCGCCAGGGAAGCTCCACTACCCGCGCGCCATGGCGCCGGGCGATCGAGCGGGTGCGGTCACCCGAACCCGTGTCAACGACGATGATCTCGTCCGCGTCCTGGCTGGCAGACTGCAAGCAGGCGCCGATGTTGGCCTCTTCGTCGCAGGCAATCATGCAGAGACTGACCAGGGGCGGCGACCAGGGAGCGCGATGGCTCGTTCGGCCGAATCGCCCGCGGCTGCGAGGCTTCCTCATCAGCCGCGGAAGGCTCTTGCTGGATTTCTTTGGGATGGCAAGTTCTCCAATGAAACAGGGCTGACTCGCGCCGGAGTGCATATCCGCTCTTCAGCAACGATGCAGGCCGATTCTTGTCTAAAAGTGCGTCGCCGCTACGCGGCGAAGGACCGGCAGGATTGCCCGTCCCTACTGGCTTCAAGCGGCCGTGACAATCCATTGATCGGCGGGAGCGCACGCCAGTTATAGGAGCGGACACATCAATGCTCGTAAACACGCCACTTCGAAAAGCCGATGGTTCCTTAAGAGAGACGTCCAGCCCTAATTGCGCCAACCACATATGCCGACGACTTCTAAAGACGTAGAACGGCCAGCCTCCGCGGGAGTTGACACTGACCCTTTTGACGCCTTTCTCGGCGGGGAATCAACCGTCGTCGGCAGCCCGCGCCACTGGTTTCACATGTACTTCCCTGGAGGGGTCTATCGCGAGGACCTGGATATCCTGGTGACGGGCTGCGCCTCCGACCAAGCCGCCCAACTGGCGGTGACCAACCAGCGCAGCCGTGTCGTCGCGATCGACACACAAGCCAATGCGCTGGAGCAGGCGCGGGCACGCAAGCTGAAGCACGCTCTCTCCAATCTCGAAATCATCGAGCAGCCAGTCGAGAATGTCCCGGCGCTCGGGCGTGAGTTTGACTTGATCTTCTCTTCCGGGGAGCTGTGCTATCTGGCGGACCCTTCACGGGGCCTGCGGGCGCTGCGGGATGTTCTGCGGCCCAGCGGAGTGATCAATCTCAAGGTGCTGGGGCCGTATGGCCGGCAGGGCGTTCAGTTGGTGCGGCTGCTGCTTGGGATTCTGGGCATTCACCGCGGCCCCTCCCGCGAGCGCGCGCCGGAGGTGCTCTTGGCGCTGGCCAGCAGCGACCCGTTCGGCTCGGGAGGCGGCCAACTGCGAAGTTGGGCCGAAGACCCCTCCGCGATGGAAGCATTACTTCAAGAAAACGAACATACCTACGGAATACCCGGTCTTTACCGCCTCGTGGAAAGCAGCGGGTTGCGGGTCCAGCGCCCTATGTACCAGGCGCATTATCAGCCGCGCTGCACCCTGCTGGCGAACTCCGGTGAGCTATTCGACCAGATCATGCAGCTGCCCCAAGACAAGCAGCAAGCCGTTACGGAACTCTATCGCGGCGGCATGCCCGTACATGAGTATGTCGTTTGCCGTGACGACCGGGATCCCAACGAATACGAGGTGTCATTTGACGACGAAAGATGGCTCGACTACGTCCCCGTCACCAATCCGGGCCTTAGCATCATCGAATCCGATCTGCCAACCGGCGCGGCCGCGCGTCTTCGCTGGGACGCACATTGCTACCCGAAGATCTCCGCCCTCGTTGATGCTCGTCAAGCCTCGTTGTTCAACTGTTGTGACGGGTTCCGCACGATCTCGGAAGTGATCGCGGATGTCAGCGGCGGTTGGGAAGATGTGACGCCGCGAGAGTTCGCGAAGAACTTCTTTGAGTCCATGTGGCGGCTCGACTATCTCTGGTTTCGCACCGCGCCGCCCCCCCTGGAGAAGCCCGGCGGCCTGCTGCCCGCGGCTCCGATCTAAAGCTTCATGCCGGGGCTTGGCGACATCGCTGACGAGAGCATCATTACGTTTCCAGAGGGACTTCCCGGACTCGACGACTGCAAACGGTTCGTCATCCTGAGGCCCGAGGGCATCGAACCGATCTTGTTATTCCAGCACGTCGGGGATGAAGACCTGAGCCTGCCGGTCATTCCGGTCAAGGCGGTGAGGCAGGATTACCAGCTCCAACTCAGCCATGGCGATCGGAAGTTGCTGGGGTTCCCGGATGAGCCGGGCATACCGGGAAATGCCCTACGCTTGCCAGAGAACGCCCTCTGCTTGGCCGTTCTCGTTCTTCCCGGCACGGATCTTCCGCCGAACTGTAACTTGTTTGCGCCGATCGTAGTCAACGTAGCAACGCGGCGAGCCAAACAGGTGCTGCAACTGGACTCCGATTATCCAACGGCGTTCCCTTTGTCGAGAGAGTGAATCGTGCTCGTGTTCCGCCGCCAGCAGGGAGAGTCGTTTCGCGTCGGTGACAACGTGGAGGTACGAATCCTGCAGGTGGGCCGCTCGCACGTGAAGATCGGAGTCATCGCGCCTCGAGAAATCGAAATCTATCGCACGGAACTATCCAACTTGAACCGCCAAGCACTCGTACGCGATTGGAAGGATCCCGCGGTCAGGCAGCGCCTGCAAAGGGTTCTCGGCGGCCTGAAATCAAAGACTGGGTAAGAATCAATCAGAGCCCCAAACGCAAGTGCGGGGTCAGCCTGTGCGCCAACCTGCCCCTCCGATCCCGAGGGACTGCATGCGAGCCGCGCGAAAAACCGTCCCGCGCCTGTCGTGGCGCACGTCTCCAGACGTGCCGTGTCGCCATTCCTGGCGACATGTCTGCGACATGTCCGTGTTGTTCAGGTGCCACCTCCAACCCGCGCAGACATGAAAACCAAAACAACACTATCCGTTTCCGTCGAAGACGGCGCCGCACACTCGTCAGGTGGCTAGACCTGACTGAGCACAACCAGCCCGCAGATGATCATCGCGCCTCCGGCGATCCTCCCCCCTTGGCCACCGAAAGGCATGACCTTTTCGAGCAGAACAAACAGCGTAATGCCGGCGATCCAAAGCAGGTTCATCACGCCGCCAAAGAAGAGCAATCCCATCAATGCCCAGCAGCAGCCCAAACAAAAGGCTCCGTGTTCGAGCCCCATCCGAAAAGCGCCGCGCGGGCCGGGACGCCAGTGCTCCGAAATAAAGTGCACCGGGGAACGGCAATGGCGCAGACATGCGTTTTTGGCCGGCGTCATCTGATACAGGCCGGCCGCGATCAGCAAGGAAGCCCCGAGCACGGGACTGTTGGAAACCATCATCGGCGAAAGCAGGGCCGCCTGATCTAGCCCCCACTGCGCGAGTGTCGCGCCCGCGCTGAAGATCGTCCACATCGCAATGTATCCGGAGATGAAGACCGCCGAAGGAGCCAATGGCGTCCCCTGCCCCGCCGCCTTGCGGGCGACGGCAGCATAGATCAGCGTCATCGGAACGGCCGTCGGGACCATCATGCCCACCATCATCACGGCCCACATCAGGAACATGTAGACGAAGTTCGCCGGCCCCCAAGGCTTGATTTGCAGCCCGCCGTACGCCATGGAGTTCATGTCCATGGGCATGTCCATGCCAGCCGCCATTCGGATCAAATAGGCCCAAGACAACGCGGTCAGGCCCGCCAGGGCCGCGTAGATGGCCACGCGGTCGCGCCGCGGCAGACGTGCTTGCTCCATGGCTTTCGAATTGGGGGTTTTCGAATTGGCGTTGGCAGCGGTTGCGGGGCTAGCGGATCACGCCATCCTGATTCATGTGAAGAACGTTGAATTGGCCGTAGGTGTCGGACAGGTTTAACTGAATGGAGCCAGTCGCCTGGGTCGATCCGGACCCCACTTCAGCGACTGTGTACTCGAAACCGTTTGGCAGATTGATTCGCGCTCGGTGTTCGCCCCCGGTAACGGGGTGGGTGATCGGCGTTCCCTTCGACTCCACTACGCCGGGTACCTGGAGCCGCCCCTTGCGGGCTTCGACGTCGATCTCCAGCTCGATCGGCGAGTAGAGAGTCTCGAGCACTTCGGACATAGTGCTGTTGAAGACGAAGAAGTGGGTCGCCCCCGGCGCCGTTGACTCACCGTGCAGGATCTTTCGCAGCGCCTCGCGTTGCCGGCTATCGGCGCGTTCGTCGATGAGCGCCTGCTGCTTGCCGTTGCCCGCGGCGATTTCACCGGGCCATTGGAGCAGCAACGCCCAGTCCAGGCCATCGAGCTGCACGTCGTTGAAATTGCCTTCCTCGATATGGCCGCTCGCCACAGCCTCGCAGAAACCGTTCGTCGTGGGGGCGGCAAACTGGCAGGGACAGCCGTAGCTGCAATTACAGTTGCTGTACTCAACTCCTCGAATCATCCATTGGTCCGTCAATGTGTAGCCTCCGAATGCTTATCGTATTGAAGCGCTCGTCGAAGAGCGTTATTCATTGAGTGTAAGCGCTGAGTACACACACTTTCAACCAAGGTGGCCACGGCCGCGGACAGCGTCGTTTTGGGCTTGATGATTGGCAGGTGATTTGGGGTCTTGACCGCGGGCTGCCGCCCGCGGCTCTGTTGTTTCTTGGCGCGGGGCGCCACGTGGCGCAAGCTCTCAGCTTGCCGCGTCGGCACTCATGCCGCCGCTTGTGCCGGCGCCTGCCCCGCCAACCATTACCAGCCGCTGAACAGACTTCACCCTCCAGCACTCGCCCCTCCTCCATCGCCTCATAAAATGGGTCTTTTCCGTGAAATAGCCGGAACCCCTGCGGGTTTGGCGCCGTGGAGGTGACCGATCGTGGCTCAACTGCCCGCCCGCAGTGTGCAGTCGATCAAAGTGAGGATCCGGCGTAGTTAGCTTTCCAGCCGCAGTTTCATCCCCAGAAGCCACACTTGCGGGGATGTTCTCGCGAGCTCCGTACCAGCCGTCCAGCGGTCGTTCGGCCGATCTGGTATCGTTGGTTTTAGTAAGGATTCTTCTCCACCTGGTGCCTTCGGCATCAACAAAATTGGATCAAAGAAGAGAAGTTCTCTCCCTGCATTTGGCTCGCTCCCGGGCAAGCGAACTAGCGATGCATATGCGGTTTAATCGGCTAGTCCCCTCCCCGAAAACCGGCTTCGCCAGTGGGACGGCCCTTCCCAAGAAACGACTCACATCAGCACTGATAGTGGCTTTATTGTTTGTCGCCACGGCGTCGACTGCATTCTCCCAGGGAGTCGCGGTCAGCGGGCGCCGTGCGCAACCAAAACGTCCTCTTCCGCCCGGAATGACTCCACCCAAGGTTGACTATCGGGACATTGCCCGGGAAGCCGGCCTCACGGCCGTCAATGTGTCGGGAGACCCGAAACACAAGGTCTACATCGTCGAGTCGACTGGCACCGGCGTTGCTGTTTTTGACTACAATCGCGACGGCTTGCAGGACATCCTATTGGTCAACGCCGACTTCTTGGATCGCCGAAAGCCCCGCCCCAAGCACTATCTGTACCGGAACCAGGGAAATCTGAAATTCGAGGACGTTACGGAGAAAGCCGGCCTTGAGCACACCGGCTGGGCCCAAGGCGTTTGCGCCGGAGACGTCGACAACGACGGCTATGATGACGTCATGATTCCCCAGTGGGGCCCGAACGTTCTGTTCCACAACAACGGTGACGGGACGTTTACGGACGAGACGGATCAGCGCGGGTTCAGCCGGCGCGGCATGCGCTGGAGCACCGGTTGCGCTTTTCTCGACTACGACCGAGACGGCGACCTCGATCTTTTTGTCGCTAACTACTTGCGTTTTGATCCCGAGAAGACTCCCAAGCCCGGCGAAGGCGCTGAGTGCCGCTGGAAGGGAGTTCCCGTGCTCTGCGGACCACGCGGCCTGCCAGGCGAGTCCATGTCGCTTTATCAAAATGACGGCAAGGGAAGGTTTACCGACGTCACCGAGCAAGCGGGTATCGAGACCGAGAAAATCTACTACGGTTTCACTCCGCTGACCACCGACTTCGATAACGACGGCTGGATAGATATCTATGTCGCCTGCGATTCGACCGCTAGCTTACTGTTCCACAACCAGCAGGACGGTACTTTCGAAGAAATAGGTGTCATCTCTGGAACTGCCTACAACGTCGACGGGCAGGAGCAAGCCGGCATGGGAGTCACCGCCGCAGACTTCGACGGGGACGGCGACTTCGACATTTTCAAGACGAATTTTTCGAACGACACCCACACGCTCTATCTCAACGAAGGAGAGACGCTTTTTAGCGACGAGACGGTCGCAACGGGGTTGGCAGTTAACACTCAGTTCCTGGGCTGGGGAACAGCCTTTGGCGACCTCGATCATGACGGCTGGAAGGATATTTTTGTCGCAAACGGTCATGTTTACCCCGCCGTGGACGACGCCGGCATTAACGAGTCCTTCCGCCAGAGGCGATTGGTCTACTGGAACCGTGGCGATGGGCAGTTCCACGACATGGCGGGCGAGGCGGGTCCCGGCATTGCAGCGAAGCATTCTTCGCGCGGCATCGCCGTCGCCGATTTCGACAACAGCGGTGACCTGGAGATCGTCGTTGTCAACATGCACGAGCCGCCATCGCTGCTCAAGAATTTCGGGCCCAGAGGAAACTCCGTCTTAGTCGAAGCGCTGACGAAATCAGGCCGTGCAGCAGTTGGCGCTCGGATCATCGTCACTGTCGGCGATCGGGTGCAAATGGATGAAGTTCGTAGCGGTGGCTATCACATCTCCCAAAGCGACTTTCGAGTGCACTTCGGTCTCGCTGCCGCCTCGAAGCTGGACATCGAGATTCGCTGGCCAGACGGCAAAAAGGATTCTTACCGCGATCTCGATGCCAACCGGTGGATCGTCATCCGCCAGGGCAAAGGTATCGAAGCCAGCCATGAGTTCGGCACGGCATCAACGGACTAGCTGAAGACCGAGGCTACGGTCTGCCGATTAGAAAGACCTCGGCCAAGAACGCTTCCAGCTCCCCGTCTTGTCCTTTGCGTTCGGGGCAACCAAGCCGAGTGGAACTCCCCTTTGCAGCCGCGCGGCAGCCGCAACTCGAGCCCTCCCAAGCCCCACAAGTTCAACTTGCGTGGCCGCTAGCCGTTGCGGTAGTTGTCCTTGGTCTGAAGCAGATCGCCGACAAGCTGCTTGATTGTGAACTGGTCAAAACCGAGATTGCGGTTGAAGGCATTGATCACCCACTCGCGGTACAGCCACATGGTGCGCGGCTCGTCGCTCTCGTAGCCGTTCGTGTCGGCATAGCGGGCAAGGTCGAGCCACCAGGAGGCCCAATGCTCTCCGTACCGCGGGGATTCGGCGGCTGCGGAATCACCTACAAGTACGGCGTAGCGCTGAGCGACTCATAGGCAAGATAGAACGATGCCGCGACAATTGCCAGCGATGCGCCGGCCGCGACCGTCCACAGAGGCTCTGCGGCGCTGGCCGGCCGCGGCGTGCCGGCAAAGTAGCCGATCACGAAACCGGCTGCCATCCCCCCAATATGGGCGGCATTGTCAATGTGGAAGCCCGGCATCAGCCCAATCACGATGATTAGCACCGCCCAGCGGATGTAGAAGGAACCAAAACCACTTCCACTGCGGTAGCCGTGCGCGATCATGGCGCCAATGAGACCGCAGACCGCGGCGGAAGCGCCCACCGAAATCGCGTAGGGCGACCAGTACATGCTGGCGATAAACCCGCAAGTGCTCGAAACAAAGTAGATGACCAGAAACCGGGAAGTGCCAAAGGTCTGCTCCGCCATCATGCCTAGATCGAATAGGACCCATGAGTTCATGAAGATGTGAAAGACTCCGGCGTGCAAAAAGCCAGCCGTCACTAACCTCCACCATTCACCCTGCACGATGAAAAAGGTGTCCTTGGCGCCGAAAAGACGCAGCACCGTCATGTCGATGCCGGCAAACAACCCGCCGTCGCCAGACGCGGATTTCATCGTCATGACCAGCGTGGCCACGAACAGACCGAAGTTCACCAGCAAGAGGATGATCGTTGTGAGGTTATCTTGCGGGACAAGGCCGCTGATTGGAGAAGAAGGCGCCGGCGCCCATTTGCGTGCTGCGACCTCGGCGCCGCAGTACTCGCACAATTTGTTCTTGTGGTCGATGATCGCCCTGCAATTCGGGCACATTCTCACGTTCGCCATAAAGCCGCCAGGTCTATTCATCTTCTACCGCCCGGGGAAAACATGCAAGGGCAGGTTGACGCCGCATCCACTTGCCTCGCCGGAGCGCCGGGGCTAACATGGTAAATTAATTAGTAGGGAAGAGTGTAGCTTGGCGGGGGAATCTCTGCCACGAACTGAGATTCCTTGAAACGGACCGGCGCGGTGCATCGTCATTCAATTAGTTCTCTCGACGCGCGCCATGCCCCCAGCGGCTACGGATGTGATGGAAATTCAAGAATCCCAAAATGGAGTGACGGTAGCTACTGAACCGCCCGCGGATATATCACCTGTGGATACATCAATGGACACGGTTTCGAATAGCGCTTCCGCCGACGTCCGGCTCGGAACGCTGCTAACCGACTCGGTTTTCGAGCCCTGGTATTCTTCGTTCCGGCGGCAAGTCAAAGAACTGCTGGGCAAGCAGCGGCCGCTGCCGATTTATCGCGGCAAGCCGCTGATGCGCGGAGACGATGAAGTCCGCCTCGCCAGGCTGGCCATCCCGACCCTCCATGAAGGATGGTTTCAATCGCTGCCCCGCTATATTCGCGTGGCGAGGGCGGAAAAGAATCTCCCGGCCCTGAAGCTCACTTCCAAGCCGCTCCCTATAAAAAGCATCTGGGGCGCTTATGACCACAAGCGAGAGGGTATTTCCGCGTCGGCCATCAGTCATGTCTTGATCGTGACGGTAGCGTTTCTGATATCGGCGGCGAACCCGCTCCAGGATATCAGCGGTGATTCCATCAATCTGGTTCTGGACTTTGACGTATCCCCTTACTTGGCGGAACTGAGAAATCCGCCAGCCGGCAAAGACAGCGGCGGCGGCGGCGGCGGCGGCCAGAACTCACCCCTGCCGCAAAGCAAAGGCAAGCTGCCGCGGTTCGACTCGAAGCAGTTGGCGCCTCCGACTCCCATCATCATGAACCCCGACCCCAAGCTCGCGGTCGAGCCCACGGTCATCGTTCAGGAATACGCTCAGGCCCCGAAGATTGACATGAATATGTTCGGAGATCCGTTCGGCAACATTGGACCGCCTTCGGCCGGACCTGGTTCGGGCGGCGGCATCGGCAGCGGCAGGGGAACCGGAGTCGGCTCGGGCCGCGGAGCCGGCGTCGGGCCGGGTTCGGGCGGCGGCATCGGCGGCGGCGTCTTCCGCATTGGCGGGGGTGTCTCGCCGCCGCGGCTGACCTACAAAGTCGAGCCCGAATACTCCGAGGAAGCCCGCAAGGCCAAGTATCAGGGAACGGTCGTCCTGGCGATCGAAGTCTGGCAGGACGGCAAGGCGCACAACATCCGCGTGATTCGCAGCCTCGGCCTGGGTCTCGACAAACAGGCCATTGATGCCGTGCAGCAGTGGAGGTTCATACCGGGCAAGAAGGACAACGTCCCGGTCAGAGTTCGCGCGAATGTGGAAGTGAACTTCCGGCTTCTTTGATTCCTCTCGTTTATCACTTCGTTTGTTCTCAACAGAGCCGCACCCGAGAGGGCGCGGTCCAGTCTGGCAGTGACCGCATTCCGATGGCGGTCCCGACGCACGGAGCCCCTCGACCGCACCCTTGCGGGCGCGGCTCTGTTTCGGCCAAGCCGCGCTTCAGGCGACTTTCAGTCGCACACGAACTTGCTGGCTTTCAGCCAGCAGTTGTTCAGAAACTCAGCCGCCGACGATCCGCCCGTCGCGCATGTGTACCATCCTGGTGGTGCAAAAGCTTGCCGCTTCAGGGTTGTGCGTGATCATCAGAATGGTTTGGCCGAAGCGCTGGTTGAGTTCCTTCAGAGTATTGAGAACCGTCTCGGAGTTTTGGGAGTCAAGGTTTCCGGTGGGTTCGTCGGCGAGCAAAATCCGCGGGCGATTGACGATCGCTCGGGCGATCGCCACCCTCTGCTGTTCGCCGCCTGAGAGGGCGTAGGGCTTGTGGTGAAGGCGATTCCGGATGCCCAGGATTTGCAGCACATCTTCAAAGTCCTTGTCCTCATTGCGATTGCCGGCGATGTCTTTCGCGATTGCGATGTTCTCGGCGGCGCTGAGCGTCGGCAGCAGATTGAATCGCTGGAAGACAAAGCCCACTTCCGTTTTGCGCATGGCGGTGCGCTGGGAGTCGGTCATGGCCGCCAAGTCCTTTCCGGCGACTTTGACATGCCCGTCAGTCGGCGGCGTCAGGCCCCCGATGATGTGAAATAGCGTGGATTTTCCGGAACCTGAAGGCCCCAGAACGGCGACGAACTCTCCGGGCTGGGCTTCGAAATTCACGCCGCGCAGCGCCGAGACGCCGACTCCCCCCATGTGGTAAACCTTCGTCAGTCCGACGACTTCAATGATCGGCTCGGTAGTCACGTTTTCTCTCGATTAGTCGTAGGCGAGGGCTTCGATGGGATCTTGGCGGGCCGCTTTGGTCGCCGGGTAAAAAGCCCCCAGCAGCGATCCGATCACGGCGATCACCGCGCCCCAGAACAGCCAGGCAGGCAGGATCAACACGGTGAGCAGCGGGAAATAAGCTTCGACGGCCGCCTTCGCCCCGTAGCTGAAGCCGTAGCCCGCCAGGATTCCGGCCGCGCACACCATCATTGTTTCGCGCATGACGATGCGGATGATGTAGCTGCGGGAGGCTCCCATGGCCTTGAGGATTCCGATCTCGCGGGTGCGCTCGAGGACCGACGTATACATCGACAACAGCACCACCATGAAACCGATCAGCACCGCGATGCCGATGATGACGTTGATGACTTGCGACGACAGCGAGCGAATATCGGCCGAGACTTGAGAGAGCAGCTCCTCTAGCGCATAGATGGGGTAGGTCGGCAGCAAGGCCCTGATCTTCGCGATCACCTGCTGCGTGTCGCCAGGATCGTGCAGCTTGAGATAGACCTGGCTGAGCCGTCCCTGCCAGCCCATCAGTTCCTGCATGGTTTCGATGGGGATGAAGATCCGTGACATCTTGCCCGTCTCGACGATCCCCGAGACACGAAACTCGTGGTTCAGCAGGTCCAGTTTGTCTCCGACCTTGGTTTTCTTGTACTTGGCGTACACTTCATCGACGATGGCGTCGTAGGGGCCTGCCATGGGTCCGCCTTCGAAGTAGCGGACCCCGTCCGCCATTCGCTCGAAGCGTTGCCAGTCGACGCCGGTGATCGTTTGAAGATTCCCTAACGACGTCAGTGTCGTCCCGGTGGCGATCTCGATTTCGGGGAACGTTTGCGTGAGTTTGTCCACCAGCTTCTCGGGTATGTCGGCCGTGCTGAGCCTCATCGCCGCGCTGCTGGTGGACGGGCGAATGACAATGTCGGCGCCGACGCCGCGGCTGCGCCGCTCTGATTCCCACAGCAAGCCCTCCGAGACCCCGACGATCATCAGGATCATCGCCACTTCCACGGCGACGGCAAGCACGCTCAGGACGGTGCGGACAGGCCGGTGCAGCAGATTCCGCACGACCATCTGGTTGATCATGGGGCGGGCGTTCCTTTGTCTTGCTCGGGGTTTTCCCCTATTCGTTCGACGTCCACGCCTTTCGGAGGTTCCAACTCAAAACCTCTTTCGGGAATGGTTTCGTTCAGCCCGGCCTTGGTGATTCGAACCTCGAGGTCATAGCCATCTTTGGGGCGGGACAGAAAAATCGTTCCCGGAAAGGGCAGCGACTTTTCCAGCGCCCATTCACTGTAGTAGACGTCGGTTACCAAATCAGCCTTCGCGTCGAACACTTGTTGCCGGACGATTTCCGACCCTGCGCGGTCAAACCACAGCTTGCGGGAAAGGTTCAGCTTGCCTCCGGCGCCGTTTGTCAGCAAATGGATGATCTGGTAGGAATCGCGCCCTTCCTGCGTGTTTTCCAGAAAGCGATGGTTCTCGTTCTCGCGAGGCGGGTCAATCAGCAGGGCTTCCAAGATGTGCTGTGGCCGGACCCGGTCGACCCTATTCTTCGACGTTGCCTCCGATGCGGCGTTCCCCACGAGAAACCGTTTCTTTTGTGGAATGTGAACCTTGAAATTCTTGCCGTCCGAGACCATGTCGAAGGCCCTGGTTTTCAGGACAGGCAACTCCGCGATCGTTCGAATCGATGATGGCCGCCGGATCAGGATGAAACCGCGAACTTCCGTAAAGTCTCGGATCTTCCTTTCACCTTCCGCCTGCTCATCGAGGGTCACCGAAAGCCGCAGGTCGACGGTCGATTTCATCGTTTGAATTCCCCCGAAGACCCGCAGCTTCTCGGTTAATTCCTCGAGTGTTGCTGTTCGCAAAGCGACGGGACGCACTTTTTCCGTTCGCGTGCGGACGATGCAAGCACTTGTGGCCCCAATACACACCAAGAGCGCCAAAACTAGTGCAGACTTGGCTGTCAGGGGAAAAGTACGGGAGGGGTGGTGCAACTTCTTGATTATACCAATGATGCCGCAAACAGCCTGGGAATAGAATCGGGTTGCGCGCTAAAAGTGCGTGGACAGCCAACGTAGTTGAGGTTACCGTGGCTGATGAGGATGTCGCTATAGTGGCATCGCGTCCTACTGAAAGCCGCCGGGCGTCGTGGGGGGGGCGCAACCGTTTGATGTTCCACCGTTACCTGGAGAGCCCATACATTCTGGGGAGAGCAAATAACTAACCTTGACAAAGATGATCTTGATGTTGTCAGCAACACCTGGTATTATGCCTCCCGCGGAAACAGCTAGAAATCCCGCCAGGAGTGCGTATTCGACCATGTCCTGACCATACCGGTCAAACACCAATTGGCGGAGACGTCTGGCCAGCCTGTATAACATGCCAAGCATACCTCTATTGTTCGTCGTGCGTTTGCCGCTTGGCAATGGAGCATACGTACCGATCGCACTCAGGTAAAAACCTTAGAATTTGCAGGCTCCGAACCTTGCTCGTTCGAGATCGAGCAGACAGCCGGCACGTCTGCCAGGCCTTCGCAAGGCCGAACTGCGTGCTGAACAGGCGCCCACCGGGGGTTTCGCCGGAGGTAGCGGCTAGACTCTTTAGCGTCCAAATCGAGTAGTTGACGTGGACACCGGGATGGGTATATGGTTCTACCATGACACGCAAAGAATTTCTCGCAACTCCTCTGGCGGCCGCGGCTGTGGCTAGCGCCGCCAAGACCTCGTCCTACACGCCGAAACGCGTCAACAAGGCCGTCGAGTTGCTGGCGGCCGGTCAGCCGATTTATTACGGCGGCGGACGTGGCGCTTACGAAGAGGGCAGGAAGGCTGCCCAAACGCACGCCGACTATCTCAACTACGAAATGGAACACGGAGCGCTCGACTTTACGGCGCTGCGCGGATTCATGCGAGGCTTGGTGGACGGCGGTCCGACCAAGAGCGGTCACCGCACCCCGGCCGTCATCGCCACACTTCCCGTTCTGGGAATCGACGAGATGCATATGAGGGCCAATTTCTGGGTGGTCCAGCAAGCGCTGTGTTGCGGTATTCACGGCATCCTTCTCTGCCACGCCCGCGAACCGGAGGCGGTCAAGTGGATGGTGCGGGCGGCGCGCTATCCGCACGCCAAACCCGTGGTTCCGGAACTCGGCGAAGGGCTGCTCGGCAACGGCAGTCAGGGTTTCGCGTCTGATATTTGGGGCATTTCGCGTGAAGAATACACGCGAACGGCCGACCCCTGGCCGCTCAATCCTGACGGAGAATTCCTGCTTGGCTTGAAGGTCGAAGACAAGTACGCGCTCGCCAACGCCGAGAAGGTGATCGCCGTTCCCGGGATCGGTTTCGCCGAATGGGGTCCGGGGGACATGGGTATGTCGCTCAACCTTCCCGACGGCCCCAACCGGTTGCTGCATCCGGAGATGCGCGCGGCGCGGGCACGGGTTCGTGATGCCTGCAAAAAGAACAAGGTGGCCTTCCTCAACGGCGTTCGCGAGAACGACGTAGAAGAAATGATTATAGAGGGCATCATGATCGGAGCCGGCGCCTCGCCGGAAACGGCGGACAAAGGCCGCCGCTTCACCAAACGCGAAATGCCCTGGTAGCGGATTATTGAAGCAAAGCCGCGGCCCGAGGGGCCGTGATCAAGCCCGCTGCTTTCGGCGCCTCTCGTCCTGCGCGCGAACTGACGCAGGCACAAGGGCAGCTTGATCCTTTCGGCCGGTCTTTGCTGCCCCCGTTCCATGTCGACGCCTCCCGCGGCCTCTTCCGGTCCAAGCCATGTTCCGCGCGGGACCCTCGTCTTCGTCGTCGTGCTGTCGATCTTTTGGGTCGTCCAAGGCACTTTGACCTATCAAAGAGCCCGCCATCACGACTTCTTGAGCTTTTATACTGGAGCGACTCTGATCAGACAAGCTCAGGCGGGAGACCTCTATGATCTCGACGCGCAAAGGCTGATACAAGAATCCCTTGCGCCGGCCAACGAAGATGTCATTCCGTTCATTCGGCCGAGCTACTACGCACTGATCCTGGCCCCTCTCTCCTTTCTGCCGTTCGGAGCGGCCTTCTGGGCTTGGGTTGTTTTTCAGACGGTGCTGCTGTTCCTGTGCTGGGCTTGGGCCGGCCGATACTTCGGCTGGGACGCGATGATCTTCGGCGCCATCTATTTTCCAACGGCTGCCGGCGTCACCAATGCACAGGATTGCGTTTTTCTTCTGTCAATTGGCATTGGCGCCTACGTGCTGGCGGAGCGAAAGCGTGACTATTGGAGCGGCCTGGTTCTGGGCCTGGGGCTGATCAAGTTTCACTTGTTTTTCTTGCTGCCTGTTGTGGTTCTTATGCAAAAAAGATTCAGGATCTTTGCCGGGTATTGCGCGGCCGGCATCATCGCGTTGGGCGTCTTTTTAGTGCTGGGCGGCTTCGGCGGCGTGGAGAAGTACGCCAGCCTTCTGCGGCGCGACGATTTAGAATGGCTCTCTCCGGCTCCGGAGCTGATGATCAACATACAGAGCGTGGCGGCCAACCTGGGACTGCACTGGCCTTGGGCGCCCGCGCTGCTGATCGGCCTCGTGGCGGGGGTCACAATCCTCGGCGCCTGGAGAGTTTCGTTGTGGCGCTGGCTGTCGGTTGGGTTGCTGGGCAGCGTTCTCATCACGCCGCACGCTTATGCCTACGACGCGGCGATTTTGCTGTTGCCGATCTGGCTGGTCCTGTTCCGCTCGGACAATCCTATCTTGCGGGTGATCGCGGCCACCCTGGCCGTGCCGCTGCCATTTCTCTCGTTTCTATTTGGGCCCCCTTGGACGGTGATACCCGCCTTGACGATCTTTGCTTTTCTCTGCGTACTCGCCTGGGATAACCACAGGACGCGGCTGGCCGGGCCGCCGTGCTGACCCTGTCGGCCTATTACGCAGGCCGCACCGTCGCACACGGAGTTCGAGTTGAATGGAGACAGTCTGACGATTCGCGACAGCCACTCCGCCGCCGGCCAGCGGCGAGAGTGGAAGATGCGGCGGGTCGGGTAGTTGTCGCCCGGCCGCAATACTAAGCCGCGCCGGGGTTCGGTGGAGGCCTTGGATCGTTTTGGCAATTCCGCCTAGTACGCGCTCGATTCGTTCTGGTTTTCTTTACGGCGTTAGTGTTTTTTCGCGGAAGCTTATCTGGCAAAGGGCAAAGGGAAGGGGTTAGTTTCTCGACGGCTGATAGCCAGAGCCACGGCCCTGAGGTCGTTTTTGCGGGGTTCTGGATATGACGCCCCAGACTGCTGGATATGACGTCCCAGACTGATTGATACAATGGACGGTCTTCGGAAGCAGGCAGGGTCGGCCGGTTCAGTTGCTCCAACAGCTTTGCGATCGGCTGCTGAATCGTTCCATGAACCGCACAAATCTTGCTGTCGCCGTTTGCTTCCTCGCCCTGGGCGGATTCTTGGCCGTCACTTCTTCCGGATTGCCTGACGGCTTGGGCGGTCTGCCGGGCCCCGGTTTTTTCCCGCGGGTGATCGGAGTGGTTGTGCTGCTGCTGGGTGGAACGCTGCTGTTCCAGGCGGTCCGTCCGAATGCCGCCGATTCAGCGGGCGAGGCGACCCAGTTCCTGATCGAAAACCGCGCTGCAATTGTCGGCGCCATCGGTCTGACCTTTGTCTATCTCGCGCTTTGGGGTACCGGGCTGTTCGCTCTTCGGACGGGAGTTTTTCTGGCCCTGTTTCTGAAATTTCTGGGTCAAAGCTGGAAAGCCAGTATCGCTGTCGCGGCCGTGCTGACGATTACGGTGACCGTGGCTTTTCAGACGGGGCTGCGCGTGTCGTTGGAGTAAGCTCAGGGGGAGTAAGCCCCGGCGCCGCGGAGTGTAGGGGCGCAGCGTGCTGCGCCCGCTCTGGCAAGGCATTTGCCGTGTCCGAAAACAACACTACATTCCGCGGGTATCAATAGTGAACCGAATGGGAAGCAATCGGCATGGGCGCTGATCTGATCGAAGGACTGCTGGCGGTCCTTCAGTGGAAGGTTCTGGGGTTTCTCAGTATCGGCGTGGCGTTGGGAGCCGTCTTCGGTTCTCTTCCGGGTTTGACGGCAACCATGGGCGTGGCGGTACTGACCCCGCTCACGTTTTGGCTCTCCGCCGAAGAAGGGCTGGCGATGCTGCTCGGCATCTACGGCGGCGCGATCCCTGGAGGCGGCATCCCGGCGATTCTGATCAACGTCCCGGGCACGCCCGCCTCGATCGCCACTTCATGGGACGGCTATCCCATGGCGAAAAAGGGCCAGGCTGGTTTGGCGCTCGGCATCAACGCGCTGCTATCGGCCATCGGGCAGCTCACGAGCATTTTCTTTCTGGCGGTGGCCGCCTTCCCGATCGCGGCGTTTGCTTTGAGATTCGGACCCGCCGAATATTTCGGGCTGGCGCTGTTCGGCATCAGCTTGATGGCTGGAGTGTCGGGCAGGCAGGTGATCAAAGGCATGCTGGCCGGAATGCTGGGGCTGGCGCTGGCAACCGTCGGGCTCGATCCCATGACGGCGTATCCGCGCTTCACCTATGGACACTCGGAGTTTCTGGACGGTATTTCGTTTGTGCCGGTGATGATCGGGCTTTTTGGGCTGGCCGAGGTGCTGACTCAAATCTCGGAGCGGCATTTGAAGCTGGACAAGCCGCCCGTGGCGTTGGGACGCATTTGGCCCAAAGCGGCCGAATGGAAAAAGATGCTGCCGGGGATGCTGACCGGCGCCGGAGTGGGGACGCTTGTCGGCGCGGTGCCGGCGGCTGGCGGCGACATCGGCTCGGTGATTGCATGGGAACAGGCACGGCGAATGTCGCCGAACAAAGAGAATTTCGGAAAGGGATCGATCGAAGGCTTGGCGGCCAGTTGCTCTTCGTGTAACGCCGCCATCGGCGGGGCCATGACGACGATGCTGACGCTGGGGATTCCGGGGGACGCGCCGTCCGCGGTCTTGATCGGGGCGCTGCTGATTCACGGCATCCAGCCGGGTCCTCTGCTGTTTCGGGATCATCGGGTCTTCGTGTTCAGCATTGTGTGTCTGATGGTATTCGCGGCGCTGGCGATGATGGTGATTGGGTTGCTGGGCGCGCGGCCCCTGGCCCGCCTGCTGCGGCTGCCGAACGCCTGGTTGTGGGCCGGAATCGTGCTCTTCGGGACGGTCGGATCCTATGCCCTGAACAACGCCGTGGTCGACGTATGGGTGATGTTCGTGGCGGGGCTGCTGGGGTTCCTGTTTCGCAAGGCGCAAATTCCCTTGGGGCCGCTGGTGTTGGGGCTGATTCTCGGACCCATGATGGAGTCCAACTTGCGGCGGGCGCTGATCTTGAGCCGCGGTGACTGGTTCGGGACATTGACCCGGCCGATTGCGTTGTTCTTCTTCGTGGCGACGCTGCTGTCGCTGCTGTTGCCGCTGCTGCGGAGAAGGAAGAAAGAACCGCCGCCGTAGCGCCTCTATTGTTGAACTCTTGCCAAACATGGCGGAAAGTTCGAAAAGCAGCATCAGAGGCCCAGGCGGAAGCCTGGGCTCAAGTCCGCCAAGTTCAAATGGCCCGCGGTTTCTCCAACGCCCGCACAAAAAATCGGCTGATGGGCAGTGCACCACAACGCCACAAACTACAGTTTTCGAAGCGCTAAGCTTTCGGCAGCAGCACACACTTTGAACAAGAGAGCCCCAAAAAACGCGTCGCGATCCTGGCCATTGGTCAACGCTGGCCGACAAGGCAGAATTCAGGCCAGCGACAACTTGCCTACGACTGTAATTCGAAAGCGCTGGTTTGGAATTAGGTCGCCACTCCGGCCTTTTGCGATACGCTGCCGTCCAGCCTACAATTTGACTGGAAAACTTCGACTGCGGATTGTCACTGAGAAATTTATTTCGCACCAACAATCGTCGATGCCAGGGCCTCGGTCGGCTATCGAAACAGACGGAAACCGAGTCGGCTCAAGGACCTGGGCGTGAGAAAATCGGTTTGTCGGTGGTATCGCTTGTTACCATTTGCTATCTGCGCCAAGGTTCAACCGGACCGCCGTGATCGGCCAAAACGTCAGCCACTACAAGATCGGCGAAGGCGACATGCCTCAGCTAAAAGGATCAGCAAACCTCACTGACGGTTTTCTGACTCACTGCCGGAAACCGATTCGTTGCAGGAGGCTCTGAAAGCGCGGATCGTCTCGAAGAGGCTCCAGCCGGGCGTCTACGTTGAGCCAGGCCATCGATCGGGACCGCAGCCGATAACCTTCCTCGAGCTTTTCCATGGCCTTGTCCTTCTCACCCAGACCTAGATAGACGATTGCCTGGTTGAAAGGCGATACGTATCGCTCCTCGGCCAGTTCCTCTAAGTCGGCTAGCATCGCACGGGCGAGTTTCTCTTCTCCGGCCCGGCCATAGGTGAAACCGAGCGAGCCGAGGGAAACGGGGTTGTTGTCAGACAGGAAAGCAGCCTTCGATAGCGCGGCGATCGCCTCCCGGTAGGCCCCTTTTTCTTGGTGGATATCGCCAAGTATCCAGTGAGCCCCCCAGAAATTGGGATTCAGCTCGAGCACTTTCTCCAACTGCTGGACAGCCTCGCCGTGGCGGCCGGCCCGATAGTACTGCTGAGCAAGGTTCATGTTGGCGGCGAGGGAAAGGGGGTTCAAGTCTCTCGCACGCCGAGCTTTCGCGATAGCCTCGCCCGCTTGACCAGTGACTTCGTAATACAGCGAGTACCACAAAAAGCCTTGGGCGTAGCTCGGATTAAGGTCCGTGGCTCGGCGGAAATGTCTCTCCGCTTCTTCGAAGTCCCAGTCGTATTTCAAGCTGATCATACCCAGTACGCCATGGGCCTCTTCAATGGATTCGGAGAGTTCAAGCGCCGCCTCGGCCTCTTTGCGCGCTCGCGGCAGGACGTCGCCTGGAAGTTCGACCTCCAACCCGTGGCCTCCCAACAAGCAGTAGCAGCCAGCCAATCCCGAGTAGGCCTGAGCGAAGGCAGGATCTTCCGCGATCGCCCTTTCGAAGTACTCGATGCCTTTTCGAAACCCGCTTTCGGTGATTTGTTCGCGAAAGTATCGGCCCGTTAGGTAGGCTTCATAGGCGAGGGCGTTGGATGTGCCCGAAACGCGCGTGGGTGCCTCCGGCCGGTCGAGTAGCTTCAAAGCCAGGGAACGGGATATGAGATTGGCGACCTCGGTCTGAAGCTGCAGGACGCTGTCGAGACGTTTCTCGTAGTCCTCAACCCAGGCGTGAGTTCGGTCGCGGACATCGATCAATTGAACCGTGATACGAACCTGCTCGTTTTCCAGACGGAAACTTCCTTCCACCACGTAATCGACCCCCAGCTCCTCGCCCATGAGCTCGATCGGCTTTCCGCCGGCCTTGTAATTTTCCGTCGACGTACGAGCGATCACTCCGAGACGCTCTGGGTTTAGCCGGCCCAACTGAGCGATGACTTCCTCGGTGAGACCGCCGACGAAATAGTCCTGCTCAGGATCGCCAGTATAGTTGTCAAACGGAAGCACCGCCAACAAGATTCGCCCCGGGGGGGTGGGGGGTCTGGCTCCGGCGTCTCGATCGTCAGAGCCGTTTGTCAGCAGATACGCGACAACCGCAATCGCCACCACCGCAAATACAGCAGCCCATCGACCCCTGGCGGATCGATCCAGTGGTTCGTTGTGAGTACCGGATTCCTTCGAAACACCAGGGTCAATCGATACCGTCGCGATCGGTGGGGGATGGCTTGGAAGATCGGGAACCTCAATCAGCAGCGGATCAAGGCGGGGTGAAGAGAGGGAATGCGCCACCCCCAAGTCAGTTGCAACCGTGGGCAAACTCACGTGCTTTTGCACCGGGGCGATGAAGCGATAGCCCCGTCGTGGCAAGGTTTCCACAAAGCGCGGGTTTTCGGCCGAGTCACCCAGTGCCTCCCGCAGCTTCCCCACGGCGGCATTGAGACTGCCGTCGAAGTCGACGAATGTGTCGGCGGACCAAAGTCTTTCTCGCAACTCCTCCCGCGTAACCAATTCACCTGGATGCTCCAACAAGGCAGCGAGTATCTGGAACGGCTTCTCCTGCAGCCTGATCTTGAACCCTTTCTTACGTAGCTCACCTGCACGCAAGTCGACCTCATAAGACCCAAACCGAACGACTCTTCTAGCTGGATCGGCGTCACCCATCAGAAGTTCCTGATTCAAAGTCTAGCACCCGGCCGGCTTGTTCCCAGCGCTGGGCGTTCGACCGCATGAGGTGTTCGTTTAAGTGCTTTATCTTCTGTTGAATAGCCGGTAAGACACGCTTCATCCACCGATAGGCTGCTGTCCATGGACTCAATGGCCGCAGCGTGCCATTCTCGACATGAGCGGTGGTGGCGAGCCGCAGCGGGAGAAACCAAAACCCAAGCGACCTTGCCCGATCCGCCATCCAAATCTCAAACAAACAGGAGAAGACAATGACAATTCGAAAAACATACCAAGCAACATCAATCCGTACGTTCGCTCTGGTCGGGCTGCTGGCTGCGGCAGTGTTCCTGCCAGCCGCTTCCCTTCCCATGGGCAGTGCATATGAGGTCAACACGAGCACCGGCATGACCCTCGCGGGCGCCCCTTTGGCCGTCCACGGCTACGACCCGGTGGCTTACTTTACCGAAGGTCGGGCCCGTGTCGGCAAAGCTACTTTCAGCATCAAACACGGCAACGCGGCCTACCGGTTCGTCAGCGAAGCGAACAAGAAGAAGTTCGAAAGCAACCCCGAGCGGTATGTACCGCAATACGGCGGCTATTGCGCCTTTGGCGTAGCTGTCGGCGCGAAGTTCGATGGCGACCCGACCTTATTTCGGGTCGTAGACGACAAGCTGTACCTCAACCTGAACCCGGACATTCAGACCACCTGGGAGAAAGACGTCACGGGAAACATCGTCAAGGCCGATGGGAACTGGACGCAGATCCGAGACAAAGCGCCCTCGGAGCTGAAGTAAGAGGGTCGGACTTGATAGCGTTGCCCCCTAACCCAAAACCATGGCAGCTCGAAAGGAGAACAAAATGACGCATTCGAAAACAGCAAGCCAGATCTTCGGGGTGGCCTTTATCGCGGCCGGAATCCTAGGATTCATCCCCAACCCGATCGTGTCTCCCGATGGCATCTTCGCGGTGGACACGATGCACAATCTTCTCCACATCCTGGTCGGGGTCGGCTTCTTGGCCGGCGCGGCTATGGGAGCGCCGCTTCGCACGATCCAGGTGCTCGCGGTGATGGGCGTGGTGCTAGCGATTCTCGGCTTCTTGACCACTGGAGACATGTTGCTCGGCATCGTCCACATTAATCACGCCGACCGTTGGCTGCACGCGGGACTGGCAGCGGCGATTGTCGCCTTGTGGGCTGGGTTGTCCCGGTTGGAGCGCCAGGCGGCCTGACTATCGGCGCTCCCGCTTCGATCACTACCGAATTGTTCGGTATACCAGCAGCCAGCTCTTAAAGAGAAACAGTCATGAGGTCTGCCAAAATAAGATGGCAAATGGCTGATCGTCAACAAAATGAATAAAAATGAATACGACACTAAGAAAGGAGTGAGACCCATGAGTAATACACCTACAAACGTAAGCGAGTACGACCTGATCGCTAAGACCGTCCAGCACTACATCGATGGCGCCAAGTCCGGCGAGGCGAGAGGCGACGACATGAAACCTGCCTTCCACGAGGACGCGACGATCTTCGGTTATGCCGGTGTCGACTTGTTCGCCGGCCCTATCCAGGGGCTTTTTGATTGGGTTGACGAGAACGATCCAGCGACGGGGCTCCAAGCACGGATCGCCAGCATCGACCTCATTGACACGGTTGCCACCGTGCGGCTTGAACTCGACAACTGGGGCGGCAGCCGGTACACCGACTTGTTCACGCTGCTAAAAGTCGCCGGGGAGTGGAAGATCATGAACAAGGTCTTCCATCTGCACACCTGAGGGAGTGGCGAGCGGGGCATAGGAAGGACCGTTGGAAGAACTGGTGATCGCTGGCTCAGGACCCCGAATGCCGGCGGTCGCCAAACGAACGGCCTCTGCGTCTGCACAAGACGACACAAGCTGGCGGGACCGAAGAGGTCCATTCGCTCTAGCTTGGCGCTCTGCTTTTCCCCAAGGGGCCAAGGGGCAACCAAAGAGAGGAGAACACCATGAACAAAATCAGGACGCGGCAAGAACTCGCGGAAAAGCAAGATGGAGACCTGGCCCGAGGCGGCGGGGTCGTCAATCGCAGGATCGTGCTGAAGCGGAATCCGGAGGGCGAGCCCAAGCCCTCCGATTTCGAGGTGATGACCGAGGAGGTTCCGCCCATTGCCGAGGCTCAGATGCTGCTCCGCACCAAATGGCTCACGCTGGACCCGTACATGCGCGGCCTCGACGCTTCCGGCCCCATGAACAACGAGCGGAGCCTAGGCTCCACCATCGTGGGTGGCACTGTGTCGGAGGTGGTGGTGAGCCGAGCGAGCGGATGGAGCGAGGGCGACCTCGTCGTGGGTTACCACGGTTGGCAAGAATACAGTGTCGGCACGCCGGAAGATCTGCAATGGGGCAACGAGACCATGCCCATCGAGAAGTGGGACGGCTCGCTCGGCCCACCGTCCACCGCGCTCGGCATCCTGGGGATGACCGGCTACGCTGCGTATGCCGGATTGCTCAACGTGGCCACCGTCAAGGCGGGAGAGACGGTGGTCGTGAGCGCGGCCAGCGGTGCGGTCGGGCAGGTCGTCGGGCAGTTGGCGAAAATCCACGGCTGCCGCGTGGTCGGCATCGCCGGCGGGCCTCGGAAATGCGCTTACTGCGTCGACGAGCTCGGCTTCGACGCTTGCATCGACTACAAGGCCGGCGACCTTCCCACCGCACTGGCGGCGGCCGTGCCCGACGGTATCGACGTCTATTTCGAGAATGTTGGCGGCGAAGTGCTCGAGGCGGTGATCCCGCTGCTGAACCCGGGTTGCCGCGTGCCGGTGGCCGGATGGGTGAGCCAATACAACATCCCCAGAAACAACGCACCCTGGGAACAACAACAGGCAACACCGCTCCAGCGGCTGCGCGAGGCGGGGCTGAAGGACCTCGCCAAGGAAGGCTCCACCGAAGGGTTCCGCTTCTTCCATTTTTTCGAGCTTGCTGCCCGGCAACCGGACGCCCGCGAGGCGTTGCGAACCATGTCGGGCTGGATCAAGGAGGGCAAGCTCAAGTACCGCGAGAGCGTCACCCACGGGCTGGACAGCTCCGTGGACGCCTTCATCGGCATGCTGCGCGGCGAAAACTTTGGTAAAACGATGGTCCAGATCTCGTGAGCGGGGACCGTGGGGGATCGTGGGGGATCGGGGACTGGGGGATCGGGGACAGCTCCCGAACCTCGGAAAGGGGATCGGGGACAGCTCCCGAACCTCGGAAAAGGACAAGAGAAAACAAATAGGGACAGAGCCCAATAAAGGAGCCCAGAAAGGGGCGGTTGTGTGCGACAATCGAAGCGTCCACGGACGCCATCAGCATGCCCAGAGCTGCTCGTGTGGTGGCGGCGGGCGCACCGCACCACACGATCCCCAAAATCCACCGTCTCAGTCACGGAGTCCCAAGACAAGTATCCCCTTTGGTTGTCAACAGTTGACCCTGCAAAGGAGTTGACATTCAGAATTCGTCCGCTATCCTGATAGCGGTGAATAAAAAGGATGAATCAAAAGGATGACAGGCGATCATGCGCACCGGCGGGCGCAAAGGCGAATGGGGCCCTGCGAGGGCAAAAATCCCGATATCCTCTCAAATCCTAACAAATACTCTCATTCGAAATTTCTCATCATTAAGAATCAATGACTTACGCCAATTCAGCAAATTCCTGATGCGACCCAAATGACCACGATTTAATAGGGAAAGTCAGTGAATTGACTCCGTTTGCTAGCTTTCTCACCGCCTGGCGAGACCACCGGAGAAGCGTGACTGATTCTGCTTTCCCGCACCGTTTTGCCAAAGCTCATCCGCCGGTCACGGATAATTTAGATCTATAGTTCCTTTAGTATCAACACCGGCATATAGAAAACCCCCCGAAACACTTGACACCGCCTTGTACACTACGAATAGAAACCGGAAAGGACATAGATCGCCGGACCAACACGACCGTTTCCAGGCCTGGACAGTTTCGAGTTGCTCTCCGAAATTTGTGGTCATCCACCGCGGATGGCTTCTAACTCAGCAAAGACCGGCAGTTTCGCCGGCCAGACGTGGCGCAAGCTTTCAGCGTGCCGTGTCGCCATTCGTGGCGACATAGTAGCGACCGGCTCTCAGCCGGTCCAGCGTGGACGCGTCAGCAGCGCGAACTCTCAATGGGGGCGCGCCGGCCTGACGTGGCGCAAGCTCTCAGCTTGCCGCGCCGGCACTCGTGCCGGCGCTCGTGCCCGTCTAAGCAATCTGCCGAGCAAGAAGACCATCCGCAAGCAGCCGCTTTTTTGGTCTCCTTTTGGAGGCGGCTGCGAGGTTCAATCAACGGGAGCAAGAGGCGCCTCTCAAAAACTGGAAGGCAGCAAGAGAGGGTATAGGCATTTGACCAAGAGAGGGAGCAGAGTATTCGAGTCTCCAGAAAATGGCGCGAATCACCGCGACGAATACACGAAAAATGGCGCCAAATCTGGGGTTTGCATAATAAGGAACGCGCGCGTAAACGAAATCCGCTAACTTCCGCTAGCTCACCACCGGGCGATCGCGGCCCCCCGGGGGTCTGTACTTTCCGCCCAAGGGCGTGCAGTCATGTGGCCCAAGACTCCAACCCCGCGAGGAGGCTGATTCGCTGCCCGGCGCCGCGCTCGACAACTCGGTGGGACCGAAAACAAACGCGTCATGCTACGAAGAAACGACAACACGAATCTAAGGCACATCTGGCGCGCCCGCTACACTCGGCCGCACCCTTGCTGGCGCGGCTCTGTTACGGCTCGGTCAGTTCGTGATGTCAAACGTGAGGCTGAGTTCGCGGACGGGAAGGTATACTTCATACCATTCTTTCTGGACGTCGCTGCCGGCGTAGTCCTTCAAGGCCTGCTCGTTTTTGAACTCCATCACGAAGGCGGCGGTCACGCCTGACTCCCCGCCCTGCGCCTTGATCGAACGCGTCCATACCCGCGTCACGCCGTCGTACTTCTCCGCTATGGTTTCGACGCCCTGGAGCGCCTTGGCGATCTGCTCTTCGGAGGCGTCGTCGGTCCACTTGAGGGTGACGACGTGGATCACGCTTTCGGGTTTCGTCATTTGACCGAACAACGCGCCCGCCGCGAAAATCCCGAGGGCGGCGCTCACCGCTGCTACCGTCTTCCAGTGAATCTTTCTTTTCATGCTAATATTCTCCCTGACAAAGAATTAGGATTTCAGATCTAGCGCTGTTCGCGGCGCTGAACTTCCCGCGCGGAAACATCGGCGCGACCGGATTCAGCGGCGAACCCCTCAAGTATATCGGTCCGGGCGAGTTCAGTGTCGCGTGCTTTGCCGGTCAGCTTTGAGCGTCCGACAGCTCTTGGCGGGCGGCTGTCGCGAGGAAGTGCATGTCGTTGCTGAGGTCGATGAACTGAAAGCCCTGCTCGATGCGGCGGCGATGCTGGGCTCGCCGGCCGCCAGAGTTTTCCGAATTGGGTTCGTCATGTGTTCTGTCCTTCCTTCGTCCGCACTTGCATCGATCAGCTTTGCCGCGGGAAGCCCCGCAGCATCGAGACAACACGGGGGTGATCGAGCACCTCCGGGTTGAGGATGTGCTTGGGCTTGCGGCCTTGGATGGCATCGGTGACCTGCTCGAATGTCTGGCGGTCCAGCCGCATGGTTGACTCGACCGTGATTCCGCCGTTGTGGTTGGTACAAATAATGCGCGGATGGCCCTGGTGGATCTGGCGCGGGCCGTTCAGCGGGTCGTCCACCACGTAGTAGCATAGCCGTTCCTCGACGATGGCGCGGTGGACCGCCTGGTCATCGACGAGGTTGCCGCGCGAGGGATTGAGCAGCGATGCGTGCGGCCGCATGGCACACAGTTCGTCATAGCCGACGATCGTGTCGTCGCCCGAGACATGCAGAGAAACGGTGTCGCATTCCCGAAACAACTCGAGCGGTCTGTCCACTGTCTCGGCCCCGAACTTCCGGGCCAGCTCGGCGATGTCCGGCCTTACGTCATAGACAAGGAGCCGGCCTTGCTCCCCGAGCAGGGGCCGGGCGCGCATCGCCACCTGCTGTCCGATGCGGCCAAACCCGTAGAGCCCCAGAGTGGATCGCCGCGCATCGTAGGTGCGGATGATCGAGAAGTCCCCGCCGTGAGAGAGCCGGTTGAGAGTGTAGACCCGCTTGAGTGTCGCAAGCCACTGGGCGATGGTGTATTCGGCGACCGTGTCCATGTGCACCGGCGCGATAGTGATCAGGACGCCGTGTTCGGTCGCCACGCTGGCATTGACCTTGTCATAGCCGACACCCCAGCGCGCGATGATTCGCAGGTCCTTGGCCACTTCGTAGAAACTCCGATGAAACAGCGCCGAGTCGGCGATCACGGCGATCACGCCGGCGGCGTGTTCGGCGGTCATGTCGCGCGTGCTGTAGCCCTCGACGTCGGTGAGTTTGGCCAGCTCCGCCAGCCCCTGGCTGCGAGGTTGTGACTCAAACTGCTTGTTCTCGAAAATGCGTGCGACCAGGGTCTTGTTGCGCATGGGTTTTTCTTTCGGTTAGCTAAGCTATGAGTGATTGTCGATTTCGGGTTCGTTTTCCTGACCGGAGAGAGTCAACAGACACCCGACAAACCCATAATCTTAAAGGATTCGGGGATTCGAGGGACAGTCACCTTAACTGGTACGCCGCACCCCGGGCAGAGTCACTTAACTGTCTATAAAACAATAACTTATGTTGATGAATCCGTGTCCGAAGCAGCGCTCGAAGGCAGAGGCCTGGCGGGGACCCCTTTGAATCAGCGGGTCTTGAGATCTAAATTAATTAAGGTGACTGTCCCGTGGGCGCTGCGTGGGCCCGTGGGCTCGTGGGCGCTCGCTGCGCTGGGATCCGGTCAAGCACGAAGTGATCGGGGACAAGAAGGCGAACCAGATGCTAGCGAGGCCATACCGAAAGCCTTGGAAGCATCCGGATCCGGCGAAGGTTTAAGGGGCGAGCCGGGGCATGAGGCCGTGAAGCTTTGCTTGCGGCGCCCGCTCCCTCCCGGCCGCGGCTCTGAAGTGGGGGGCGCGGCGTCAGAGCTGCGACTGCGAAGGAGCGGGCAAGACACGTATAATTGACTGCTATGTTGACACGACGCGAATGGGGACTCTCCACTGCTGCTGTTCTTGGCGCGGCCTGCGGCGCCGCTCCCGAGGCTGAGCCTGAGCCGCAAGCTCCGGCCGGTCCGCTCTACTTCGACCTCCACATCGATACGCCCGGCCGCATGGTGTCGGAAGGGCTAGACTTGGCCGAAACCTATTGGTGGACTTCGGTCGACATTCCCAAGATGAAGCAAGGCGGGCTCAACGCCGGCTTCTTTGCGGTCTACTCATCGGCGCGCAACAAGACGCCGCTGGAATCCGTGAAGGAGGCCTTGAAGATCACTGATGTGATCGTTGAAGAAGTCAAGCGCCATCCTGACGACCTCTTCATCGCGACCGCTTCGGATGATGTGTTGCGGGCTCAGCGCGAGGGCAAAGTCGCAATCCTGCTAGGCGTCGAGGGCGGTCACATGATCGACTCGAGCATTGAGGTGCTGCGGCAGCTGTATCGGCTCGGGGTGCGGTACTTGGGGCTGACGCATAGCGGGAACACTCCTTGGGTGGGCGCCGCCGAGTACGAGGACGGGCCGGACGGTTTGACGGACTTCGGGAAGGAGATTGTCCGTGAGATGAACCGGCTCGGAATGATGATTGACATGTCGCACGCGTCGGACAAGTCGTTTTACGACGTGATTGATACAACGACCGCGCCGATTCTGAACACCCACGCCGCCTGCCGGTCGGTCTCGAACCATCCGCGGAATTTGACCGACGACATGCTGAAGAAGCTTGGCGAGAACGGCGGGGTTCTCGGGGTCGCCTACTACGCCGGAATGCTGGACGACGACTTCCGCTCGAAGATGTCACAGTTGGCCGAGTTCAACAAGCAGAAGGCGGCCGCACGCGAGCGACTCAAGGACGCGGACCGGAGAGAGTTGTCAGAAGAGCTCTGGAAGATCGAAAAGGCCAGCGTCGAGTCGATCGGACAGATTCCGCTGAGCCGATTGGTTGACCACATCGAACACGCCGCGACGGTAGCCGGGATCGACCACGTTGGACTGGGCTCCGATTTCGACGCCGTGGGGCTCAATTTGCCCGCCGGGCTGGAAGACATCGCCAAGACGCCGAACCTGATCGCGGCTCTCAAGGAGCGCGGGTTCTCCGACGAGGACGTGGACAAAGTGATGGGGCGCAACGCCTTGCGAGCGATGCAGGGCGCGGAGACCGCGGCAGGGTAGAAGGGAGTTTGGAGGGGATTCAGGCTCCGTCCCTAAACGCGCTGAACGCGCCCGTCCCCGAACGCGCGCCGACTCCGTGGAGAAGTCCTGTCGCTCACTGGAACGGCGCCGCAATAGATCACGCGATTCCCGCTACCGAGGGTTGTAACAGATCGGGGACGATTTCGCGCGACAGGCGCTCTTTGTTTCGGGGATGCGTGACCGAAGACCTTGCAGCAAGACTTCGCCGTCGCGTCTTCCACCACCGACCGACCGCCGGCGACGCCCACGAGAAGAAGAGCCTGCCCGCCGGATGCTGAGTCGCCCTATGATTTTCTGAACTGCCTCGGAGACGAACCGGGAGAGGCTCTCCTCAACCGCGCGGTGAAAAAGCCAACCAAGAGTCCTAGCCCATGTTTGTCATAAATCGCTGTATGTTGTTGAAACCATGGAGTTGGGTTGTCGGTTGTGCCACTACATGCGCGGTTTTTGGGCTGGGTCGCCCGGTGGGCGGCGGTCGCTGATACCCAGTGCCTTGAGCTCTTGCTGCGCTCGCCGCCTGCCGCGCGTCACCAGCCGTTTGCTTTCTCCTTGCGGCAATTCTAGATCCAGCAGCTGCACCGTCGCCAGCGCTCCCAGCGCCTCCTCGGCCGACAGATCCAGTCCCGCCTGCTGGAGCTTCCTGCCGATGGCGTGTTTCAGCAGCAGCGCCAACGCCGCCACGAAAATGTGCGCCGCCACTCGCCGCTTCGTGTGATGATAGATCGGTCGCATCTCGATCACGTCCTGGAGGTCGCGGAAAGCCTGCTCGACTTCCATCAACTCCTGGTAGCGCTCAACCGCCTCGACCGCACCCAGCTGCGGCTCCTCGGTCTGGATCAGATACTTGCCCTCCAGCGCCTTCTCACGCTCGCAGTGCAGCGGATGCTCGTAGTAGCGAAACTGAGCGGCCTTGTACTCCCATCCAAAGTAGCGCCAGCCGTGGCGCCGATCGAGGATGCGCGCCGCCGCCGCGCCCACCTTCTCCGGCGCCTTGAGCTGGCCCGCCGCCACCCGCTTCTCCAGCGCTTCCAGCTCGCGCAGCGCCTCCATGGCCTTTTCCCGCTGCCCCTGTTCGTACTCCCGCCGCTGCTCGCTGTCCACCACAAACACCCGCACGCCCGCTTCCTCGCCGGCCACTTCCTGCACCCGCGTGCGCGGCGGGACGGCCTTCTCGCGGGCCGTGATCCCGGCCGGGCAATCTTCCCAGGGGCCTTGCGCCTGCTCGATGTAGCGCCGCACCTGCTCGTTGCGGTGGAAGCTGTTGAACAGCAGGATGAACGACATCAGCCATCACGAGGAAAGCAGAGACCAGAGAGCTGCGTTCGGGATGGTGACGAAGTTGATGTTCAGGCGATACAGCCACCAGCAACGAGACCCGCTGAACTGGAAACAGTTTTGGAAGGATGTCGCCAAGTTTTACAGACGGTATCTAGAAGAGCAGGAACATGCGATCATCGGCGCGACGAGGTGAACCACGATGACATCGAGACCTTATGAGAAGCCGATCAAGGCGGAGGTCGACGACATGAGGTCGGGGAAAGTCACTAGTATAACGTTTCATCAAAACATAACCATATGACAATGTTTTTTGCTAGACTGGTTGCATGGCAGGAAAATCGAAGCGTCCGCCACTGCTGCTCACTCCCGAAGAGGTGCAACATCTGAAACGTCTGCGGCGTTCGCGGAAGGCTCCGGCCCGGGAGCTGCAGCGCGCCGAGATTCTGTGGCGCTATCATGGCGGCGAGACCATCGCCGAGATTATGCGGGCCGTGAAGATGACCCGCAAGAGCGTTGGGAAATGGATCGAGCGAGCCCTCGCCATCGGGGCGGAAGCAGCCCTCAAGGATGCCTATCATCGTCCCTACGAGCCCCGCATCAGCGAAGAAGCCAAAGCCTGGGTGGTGCACTTGGCCTGTTGCAAACCCAAGGAACTGGGATACTCCGCCGAGCTGTGGACCCGCAGTGCGCTCGCTCGGCACGTGCGCCAGCATGCCGTGGAAGCGGGCTATCCGGCGCTGGCCCAAGCGGCCAAGGCGACGGTCCACCGGATTCTGGCCGCCCAACCGCTGCATCCGGAAAAGGTGAAGTACTACCGGCAGCGCCGCGATCCGGATTTCGAGTCCAAGATGCGGCAGGTGCTGCTGGTCTACCGCGAGGTGGCCTTGCAAAATGAAAGCTCTGGCGAGGGCGGCCCTTCGCCGGGCGTGATCACGGTTTCGGTGGACGAAAAGCCCGGCGTGCAAGCGATCGCCAACACCGCGCCGGACCTGCCGCCGGTCCCCGGGCGGCATCCCTGTACGGCTCGGGATCACGAATACAAACGTGCTGGCGGCATTTGGCAGCCGCCGCGAGCGCTTCGGGAGCGCCCAGGAGGTGCAGACGACGAGCGGCATCGCGCCGGTTCGCAATCAGAGCGGCAAACGAGAGTGCGTGCACGTGCGCTGGGCCTGTCCCAAGTTTTTGCGGCAGACCTTTCACGAATTCGCGGCCTTTTCTGTCCGCCGATCGGTCTGGGCGGGCGCCTTTTACGAACAAAAATGGGAGCAGGGCAAGGATCACCATGCGGCCGTGCGCGCCCTGGTTTTCAAGTGGATTCGGATTTTGTATCGTTGCTGGCAAGACAGCAAGCCTTATGAGGAATCGGAGGAATCGCGCTACCTGGCGGCCCTCCGGCGCCGCGGCTCCCCGCTGGTTCGAGACTTGCCCGTTTCTGTGGAAAGCTTGTGAATTGGCTGTGCATCAGCGGCAGAAAAATCTGCTCTACCCTCTTGACAGACCAACTCAGATGGCTGGAAGGGTGAGCAGGCGCGAGCTTCCGGGGCTCGCCGGGGAGATGCGCCCGCCGATACGCTGAGTGAGCGGGCGCTGCTAAGCCAAAATTCGATTGGGAGCGCCGGGCAAACGGCGCCCGGCGATCGTCGCGTTGGCCCAGCCCAAGGCCTCAGCTCCGAGACTTCACCAAAGCAATCCCGCCCACAAACACAGACGCGGCTGTGAGCCCGCCGAATGGGTCAGCAGCACCCACTCGCAGCATCATGCTCAACCGGCGAGTGCCTCGCCACGGCCCCTCCAGCCGCCCCCCCCCAACCGGACATTTCTACTTGGCAACGATTAGGACATTTCTACTTGGCGTTGACACTTCGGGTTTACGATGATCTTGCCGAACAGACCTTCGTCGTGAACTTGGAAGATGTCGTACGTTCTATCGATGATCAGAATGACCCAGGCAGGCATCGCGCCGTGATCGTCGCCCTCCTGAACGAGCACATCCTGGACCGGCATCCTCATGTGACAAAGGCCAAAACACAGGAGCTTGCCGTTGGCATCGACGAATTCTCCGATCTCAAGATCCAGGTCATTCAAGAGCTTCTGCTCCATGTGGATACTCCCTCTTGCAAGGTGATGTAGTTCGAGCTCCAGAACGATGGCCATCTTTATGTCGTCTTGCTCCGGGTATGATTTCGTCCCACCGAGGATACCGTGTCTTCGATCTTAGACATCGACTTGGATTACTTTTGCTTCTTTGATAAGCCTGTCGAAGAACTCGACCGCCTGCTCGCCTGGGCCGGACGCCCAGTTGACTTCGTTGTGGAACACCATCACGAGGCATTTGAGCGATGGGTGAATGCTGTGAAGCACAGAGTCATCCGTGCTCCGCAGTTCATCCTTCATGTGGACGAGCACCACGACATGCTCAGCGATCGGCGTCCGATTGGTTTCGGAAACTTCCTTTACTTCGCAATGCGTCGCTGGCCAAACTGCCGTGTGCACTGGTTGGTGAAGGAATCCATCGACTGCCCCGACATGTGGCTATCCCAGCGGGGCTGGAACAGCGTTGCAGATCGCTTCACGATGGGAGCTTAACCTTCAACCGGCCTGGCCCAAGCCTGACCTTGTGAGTGTCTGTACGAGCCCTGGTTCCATCGACAAAGTGCTTCGCCGTAAGCTTGTAAGGCAGCTCGACACGGCGACTTCGACTCACGCGAAAAAGCCCTGGAGATATAACCAAAAGTTGTGGATGAGCAGCTGAGGAAGGGCGGCGTATCCTGACAATTGAGGAATCAATCAATTCAATCGTTTCCTGGAGAGGAACAAGGAGGATACGCCATGAGTCAGTGTGAGGCTGCTGAAAGCAGTAGTCAAGTCAACCCCCAAGTCATTGATGGAAAGGAACGCTCGCCCTTGGATGAAGTGCTGCGCCAAGGAGCGCGCCAGATGCTTGTCAAGGCCGTGGAAGCCGAAGTGGCTGCCTACATCGAAACCCATCAGCAGGAAGTCGACGAGGGACGGTCGGCGGCCGGTGGTGGGGACGGTGTACGTCGATAAGTACGAGTTGCCGAAGCCTTTTCCTGAGCGGATTCGTGTCATGATTGAGGTGGCGGAGTAGCGCGGCGCTAGAGGGTTCACGGAAGGTCCTTCGCTGATAGAATGTCGATCAAGACGAAGGGAGGGTTACGTTGCCGGGACGCAGCTTCGCGCCTAGCAGCCCGTGGTAAAAGTATCCCAAAGGACCTGACAAAACCGTGTGCCGAATATCGGTTTTCTAGGGACGGCCTCATGGTAGGGGGTCCTTTCTACTAGGGACAGCCTTTCAATGTGCCCCGGCGGGCTCTGTTGGGACCAACGTCGGCGCCGGTGAGGCATGGAGGACGGCTCGTCAACTCAACACTTCCCACGGTCATGTCGTACGCAATCGTCTCGACATGTGCCACAGCACGAATCGAAACCAACTCGGCTCCCGAGGCGGCTCTTTTCCTCAAACCAATGTCAGCGGTATTCACACCACGAACCCGCTCGGTTTCGGGCGGAAAACACAACGCCGGATGCTCCAACTCGTAAACAGCATAGCCTATTCCTGCTAAGCTGTGATCGTCTCTGAGCAGAGCCGCCCCTACAGGTGGCAACGCCGCTGCGCTTCCTAGGTGCCGACCTGGCCAAAGAACAGGTGCTGCCGCTATGGGAGTCGATCGCTCCCCCCGCGACCATCGGCCGCTACAAAGCTGGCCGGCCCGACATATTCGATGCTGCCGACGTCGCTTTCGTAAAGTCGCTAGGCTTTGAAACAACCTATTAACTCTCCGATGAAACCCTGGCGAACGTCTACGGGTCCTCGACACCTCGTTCAGACCCAGATATGCCACCATGAGCGCTGAGGGAATCATGAGCGACATGCGCCCTCTTCTTTTGGGCGGGGTCGGCGGCAGCGGGACCCGAGTGATAGCCCAGATGGGGTATTTAGTTGACTCCAGTAGCCACTACATCTTGGGGGTGGGGGTGCCGGCCCTGGTGGCCTCGACCATTGTCTTATAGGGAGCAGGGTCGGCGGCGACCGCCTGCTGGAGGAGGCGATAGAAAAGTTTGCCGCGCGACCGTGAGGTCCGCCGGTTGAAGCGGAACGTGAACTCGTCCAGGTAGTAGTCCAAATACTCGTGACTGACAGCCCCCTGGTGGGTCCCCAACAGCCAGCGCTTTAGCAGAGAGGCGACACGATGGACTCTCGGCAGCAGCTTACTCGCCGATTGCCGCTTCCCGCGCAGCACGGTGACTTCATGGCGGTATCCTTTGTTCTCCAATCCCGCATAGCCTTCCCAGCCGTCGGTGTGCACGAGGCTGCCAGGTTGGATAGCTTCTTCGACAAAGGCTTCCAAGCTCGCCGCTGAGGCATCCGCGATCCGACGGAGCCGGATGCGACCCATACCGCGCCCATCCTCCTCGGCAGCAACCGCAACTAACGCTTTGCCAACCATTTCGCGACCTCGGACGCCCTCTTCGACTCCGCCCACATACGTTTCGTCCACCTCCACCCGGCCGACCAGCCGATTGCGACCGGGGCGCACCATGGCGCGGCGGAACTTGTGCAGCCAGGTCCAGGCGGTTACATAGCTACCCAAACCCAAGACCCGCTGCAACTCCAGCGCGCTGGCCCCGCCTTTTTGCGTTGTCACCCACCAAGCCGCCCGGAACCACAACGTCAAGGGCTTGCGGGTGTCCTGGAAAATCGTGCCCGCCGTCACCGAGGCCTGGTAACCGCAGTCGGCGCAGAGCAGCAGATTGCGTTTGCTGGCCCATGAGGACTGGATCCCACAGCGCGGGCACACGAACCCCTCCGGCCAGCGCAGCTTCAGCAGGTACTCCCGGCACGCCTCCTCGGTCGAGAATCGAGCTTCCAACTCGACGAGGTTTCGGGGGTAGTCCTCCTTCATGCCCCCAACCACAACATATTGTGGCTACTGGAGTCAACTAAATACCCCATTAGCCCAGATCGTTGCCAAGCTGGGCTTTTACGTCGGAAGCAATCTCAACGACGCCTTCGATAATCTTGATTGGCCTGGAAACCGGAAGCTACTGCTCGACGGAGCGAAATCCGATGAGGAGAAGCTCGTGGGTCTCGCAACGGGCTTTAAGCCGTTCGCACCACAGATGCTTCATCGTGCCGAAGCATCGGGGAAAGCGAGCCCTTTCTGGGCCAGACGATCGGGAGATACAGACGGCATCGCCAACCCGGCATGTTCGATCCCGCTGATATCGAGACGGTAGAAGCGCCCGGCTACGAAGTGGAATGGTAGGCTGTGGGATATAGGCGGATTTGGGGCAAGGATTTCTGTCCGGTTGAACACACGCCGGTACACTTTGGCGCGTTCAGAGAGGTCTGGCCGGCACGGCGATACGCGCTGACGTGGGCTTGTCGAAGGGGCGCGAGGTGTGGCTGTGGAGCGTTTCCCAGGCCTCCTCGCTAACCTCGGTCTTGAGCGACTTGTAGGGGTCGTTTGCGCCGAGGAAATAGGCGTGTCGGACGAAGAAACTTTCCTCGCTGTAGTCCGTATCGATAAACCAGCAGGCGATCCCCTCTTACTTATCTGCTCGCCGCACAGCGTACCCCTGACAGCTTGCAGGCGTCGCACCGTGGTCCCGGTATGGGTAGCGACCACCGCTCACATGCCGACTGCAGCTGCTCGTCACTCGGTCTTCCGTTCTCGCTCAAGTGCCGCCGCGACACTGGTGCCGACGGTGTCGCGGAGAGCTTTCTCAGAAAGCCCCCAAACGGCCTCGGGCTGCACAGCCCCCGCTCTGTGGAGCGCGAGATAAGCGCCACGGGGAAGCCGGACAGGGAGTTCCAACAATTCAAGTGCTTCGGCTGGAAGGCCGACTTCAAGCTGTGCGAGAAGCTTCTGTACGTCGTCCGCTTCGGTGTCCTGGCCGGGCAGTAGGACGTTGGCGATCTCGAACGCAGCCTGAAGGTGAAAGCGAGCGAGTTCGGCGAAGGAACGGATGTCCCCCGCACCAATGCTGTAGTACGGGTTCACCGTGAAGGTGCGTTCGATTTCCTCAATCGGCATGCCGCGGGTCCACTCTCGGAGCACAGCTACCCTTTTGCAACGTGCCTGGTAGGCCATGTTGTCTGGGGCCCCGTGTTGGACCGCAGCGGCTACGTCGCGACCGTAATGCTGGGCTACGTGGCTCTGCCAAACCGACTCGCGCGTTCCCTTCCTGAACATCGGCGTGTACGCCCCGTCAAACTCGGGTAGGGCGTGAGTGTAGGCCAAGAGCTTTTCCGCAGAGAGAGAGCCTTCAGGGGTCCTTCGGAGAAGAGCGACCAGGCGCATTGCTGAACGCAGCTTGAGATGCGACCGACCGCACGCCCTCCCGAGTAGAGAAAGCCTGACGAGCTCCATCTCCTCCTCGAGCAGGCCCAGCTCGATCATTTGCTGAAGCAGATTCTCGAGCTCTTCGCGCGTGCGTTCCTGCCAGTCGTGCGAAGTCCTCGTTTCGAGGTACCCGGCATACGTGTTGGAGAGGAGCCTGACCACAGCATTCCGTGGAACTTCGTCTACCTGGGCCAGGAGCCTTAAGACCCACGTGTCGAGGTCTTGTGGGTCGAAGGATGACCGGATTGGTTCCGGTTTTCCGCAGACGTAGCGATTAAACAGCAGCGCTCGTTGGACTGAGCCGCCAGCCAAAAGAACGCTCCGCCCTTGTTTGGCAAGGCCGAGGCGGCCGGCTCGGCCAGCCATGTTCTTGTAGAACGCAATCGTGTAGTCCTCTGGGGGTCGGCTCGCGAATGCGGTCTCTGCGATGATGACCGTCGAGGCTGGTGTATTCACGCCGGCCGCAACGGTAGAAGTCGCCGCCATAGCGCGTATAGGCCCGTTGGGATCACGGAAAACGCGCTCCACGACCACACGCTCTTCTCGTGAAAGATCGCTCGTATGAAACGCCGTCCCACCTTGGAGGGCGGAGTGTAGAACCTGTGATGTTGTCGACTGATCCTGCGCCGGAAGCTCGGCAAGGACCGCGTCGGCAGGGGGAAGTCCAAGCTCTTGTGCGAGGTACTGGGCGCAGGCAGTAGACGAGCCTTTTTTATTGCGGAAGACGAGAACCTGTTCACCTGCAGCCACCAGCTTGCGGACGAGGGGAACAATGACGTCCTGCGAGCCGGGTCGGCTCCGTCGTTGAGCAATGTCGTAACGACTGAGGAGCTGTTCGCTGAGCTCGTTGCCTTCTGGATCAAAGAATTGATAGGTGCCGTTTCGATCGAGCACTCCCTCAATCAGCGGCACGGGACGTTCGGAAGTGGAAAGAGTTTGGCATCCGAGCCACTTGTCGAAGTGGTTGACGTCTCCGATAACCGCAGACAGGGCGACGATCTGCGGTTCGACACCTCGCTCTCGTGCGGCTAGCGCATGTTTGCACATTTGGGCCGATTTTGACCCCTCCTCTGCCCGTAAGTGACTGAAAACACGAGGCCGGTGTCTCGGGCGGCCGACTGCTGCTTAGCTTTTCGTTAGGTGGCCCATAGCAGAACGTACTTGAGCAGTTCAAGATTGAGTTCTGATGAAGACAGGGGCTGTTTTTCATGCGGCTCGGGTTACGCCGAAGCTTCGAGCGGAACGAGTTCGAAGCCGCTGTTACCGCGTGTTGGGAACGGATCAGATCGGCGGCAGCAACAGATCGGCGGCAGGTGGGGCCTCTGGTCGTCGACCTGGTAGTCGATGATGATCTGGTTTGCGGCTTCCTGGATCTTGACCAGCTTGCCGCACTCGGTGGGCGTGGCTGCCTTGCCTTTGGGAATGATCTCGGTGGAGGGCTCAAACAGACTGACCAGCTTTTCGGGGGCCTGCGTGTCGCCGCCGAAGAGGCGCTGCTTGGTCTGCCGCATCACTTGCTTGAGGCGAGGGATCATCGTGTCTAAGCCGAAGTTCCAGGGGCCGATTTCGGCGTAAGAGTAACCAAGAAAGGGAGTTAGGGCCGGCTTGGGGTGGTCTCGAAGTGCTGTTTGTAGCCACTAATTAGTGACTTTCTTCTGGACTTTTTGCTCTAGATATGCTATCATAGCTTTATGCCATCTAGATTCGGCCCTGTTCATGTAGCCACCACTACTCGCCGCTACAAAGGCAAAATCTATACCTCCCACCTGCTCCGCCGCTCCTTTCGCGTCGGCCAGCAGGTCAAACACGAAACCCTCGGCAATCTCTCCCACCTGCCCGATTCCCTCATCGACGTCATCCGCCGCTCGCTCGCCGGCGAATCCTTTGTGCCCGCCGCCGAGGCTTTCCTGGTCGAACGCTCCCGCCCCCACGGTCACGTTGAAGCTGTTCTCGGCACGCTCCGCCAGCTCGGCCTCGAACGCCTGCTGGGGTCCAAACCCTCGCGCCAGCGCGACCTCGTCGTGGCCATGATCGTCGAGCGGCTGCTGCATCCCGGCTCGAAACTGGCCACCACCAGGCTGTGGCAGCATTCCACGCTGGCTGAGCAGCTGGGCGTCGAAGACGCCGACGAAAACGATCTCTACGCGGCGCTGGACTGGCTGCTGGCCCGCCAAAAACGCATCGAAAAGAAGCTCGCGGCGCGGCATCTCGCGGCCGGCGACACCGTGCTCTACGACGTCTCCAGCAGCTACTACGAAGGACGCCACTGCCCGCTGGCGGCCCACGGCCACAGCCGCGACCGCAAGAAAGGCCAGCCGATCATCGTCTACGGCGTGCTCGCCGACAGCCAAGGACGGCCGCTGGCGGTCAGCGTCTACCCCGGCAACACGGGCGATCCGGCGACGCTGCCCGATCAGGTGGACACGCTGCGGCGGCGCTTCGGGCTCGAGCGCGTGGTGCTGGTGGGCGACCGCGGTTTGTGGACCCAAACGCAGATTGAAAACCTGCGGCAACATCGCGGGCTGGGCTGGATCTCGGCGCTGCGCGCGCCGGCGCTGCGGCGGCTGGCCAGCGAAGGCGCGTTGCAGTTATCGTTGTTCGACAAGAAAAACTTGGCTGAAATTCACTCCCCCGACTATCCCGGCGAGCGGCTGGTGGCCTGCTATAACCCGCTGCTGGCCGAGGAGCGCGGGCGCAAGCGCGACGAGCTGCTGGCGGCCAGCGAGAAGGAATTCGAGCGCATCGAGGCCGAGGTGGCGCGGCGCAAACGCACCCCGCTGACCGCCGCCGAGATCGGACGCAAGGCGGGCCGCGTGCAGGACCGCTACAAGATGGGCAAGCATTTTGAGACGACCATCGGCGAGGGCGTTTTCCGCTGGCGGCGGCGCACGGCGGCGGTCGAAGCAGAAGCGGCGCTGGACGGCATCTACGTCATCCGCAGCAGCGAAAAGAAGGCCGATCTGAAGGCCGAAGACGCGGTGCGTTCCTACAAGAGTTTGGCCCGGGTGGAGCGCGTGTTTCGCTGCATGAAAGGCGCGGATTTGCGGGTGCGGCCGATCTTTCACCGCACGCCGGACCACGTGCGGGCGCACATTTTTTTGTGTCTGCTGGCCTATTACGTGGAGTGGCGGATGCGCCAAGCGTGGGCGGAGTTGCTGTTTGAAGACGAGCAGCTGGAGGCCGGCCGGCAGCAACGCGATCCGGTGGCGCCGGCCGAGCCTTCGGCGGCGGTGAAAAAGAAAAAGACCCGCCGCCGCACGTCCGGGGGGTTGCCCGTGCACAGCTTCCAGACGTTGCTCGACGCCCTGGCGACGCGCTGCCAAAACACCTGCCGGGTCGGCGGCGAGGGGAGCGCGGCGACGTTCGAACAACGGACCGCGCCGACGGCGCTGCAAAAGCGGGCCTTGGAGCTGCTGGGCCTGTAGCCAGAAGAGCGAATTTCGCCGGCCGCCTTTCCGCCGCAGAATCAATGACTTACTGTCGTTTTGCCCCTGGAACTTCGGACTAGCGCCGCGAGCGGCAGGCGTCGAGCAGTTTTCTTTTGCGTTGTTGCATCCGCAGGGCGCACTCGGTATCGCTCATCCGCAGCGCCTGTTGCTGCAACCTGGCCGCGCTGACGCCTTCCTTCAAGCAGCTCTCCCAGTCTTGGAGCGAGACCAGCTTTTCGTAGGGCGTGCGATAGTCCTCGTGGCGGTAACGGCGTCGCCGCTTGCCGTTGTCGCTCAGCTCGATGGTGGCGAATCCGCAGGGACGGTGATAGTTCAAATAGGGGTTGAAATCGGCCGTGTAAAAGCGCTGCACTTCGTCGGCGTGACGGGCGGCGATCGGTGCGTGTCCGATATGCTTGCGCACCACCGCGCCGTTCTCGCCTTCCACCAAAGCATTGTCGGTGGTGCGATTCGCCCGTGACTTGGTGAACTCTTCCACCAGTAATTTGTTCAACAGTTTCTGCACCTTGTGGTTGAGAAACTCCGAGCCGTTGTCGCAATGAAAGCCCCGGATGCGGAAGGGGAATTGATGCAGCATCGCCTCTAAAACCGGCAATAAATGGGCCTCGGAGATGGTTTCGCAACAGCCCACGACCTGCCATTGCGTGACCGTGTCGACGGCATGGATGTGGTAAATCCCCTTGCGCGAGGCGTTGTCGCCCTGATGCACGGTGTCGACCCGCAAGAAGCCGGGCTGGCCGTGCGGCTCGGGCTTGCGGCGCTCGCCGATACTCACCCCCGAAGAGCGGGTCTGGGTGTAATGGACATGGTGTTCGCGATAGGCCCGCGTGCGCCGCAAGTTGTAGATATGAGAGGCCGAGATCGAGGCCAGTCGTTCGTATTTGGCCCGGCGGTGGACCTTGAATTCGCGCTCGAGGATGCGGCGCAGGGCCGCAGCCGAGAGGCCTTCGTGAGCGCCATCGGTCTGGGCCAGCAGCTTGATATCGGCGGGCGTATAACGGCGCGGGAAGCGGCGGCGCCGCGAGGCTTGCGGCTCGATGACGCCGCGCTCGCGCCAGCGGGCGATCAAGCGGGTGATTTGCGCCACGCTGAGGCCGCTGATCTTGACCAGATAGCGGCGCGCGATTCCCTTGTCTTTTCTTGACAAACCCAGGTACTTTTGAGAGCGCAAGACGCCTTCGAGAAGGCCATAAATCTGCTTGCGGCCGGTACCGGCGAAGCTGAGATTGTTGCTGGCGCTGAGAAACTCTGGCAGCTCGGCCAGGGTGAGACGTTCGGCATGCTGCATGGTGACTTGCATTCACCCGCATTGTGCCCTGTCCCGACCTGATCATCTTCAGGCTCATCTTGTGTTGGAAACACACCCTCCCTTCAGGCTCATCTTGTATTGGACAACTCTGAGTCCAAGAAAGCTCAAGTCGTGACGGTACAATGTGTAGCGAACTTCCGTCGTCGAAGTTCACGCGCTCGTGGATCGCCCTGACCGGATTGAGTTTCTTGGGGCTTCCTGAAGCTGTTCCGGTAGGAGTGAATTGTTCGAGAATGTCGGCCACGGTAAGGCCTCCCTTATCCAGGTAGGAGACATATCCTTGTGGCGACATGACGGATTGGCTGGCATTTGCCTGCGGATCGAGATCAACAAGCAAGACTTTCTTATCGAGTCGCAGGGTGGCATACCAGGCAATCTGCGAGGCGAGCGTTGTCTTGCCCACTCCGCCCTTCATATTGATCAGCGACACGCAAACCGCCATAGCTCTGCTCTCCTGGTTGTATCAGAAATCCTGATGTCGGAAACACCTTGAGTAGCCGCCGACATTGAATTGGGTGTCAAGCTGTCGCAGGCACGGCACTCAGCGCTGACGTGGCCGCTCGCGATCCTGGAAACAGCGTTCTAGGAGCTAGCGTGGCACCGCACTGGTAAGTCTAGTATAGTGTCCAATAAATCACTGGACAAATCGCCTGATTTGTCGTATGCTGGGGTATGGCTTCCCCCTGCCAACTTTCGCCCTCCGAGCTGGAGCAGATTCGCCAATGGATCAATGCCCATGGCATCCCTCAGCAGGTGGCGCTGCGCTGCCGCATCGTGCTGGCTTCGAGCCAGGGTCTCTCCGATGTCGCCATTGCCAAGCAGTTGTCGGTGAACCGCAAAACCGTCATTCTGTGGCGCCAGCGCTTTGCCCAACAGCGCTTGGACGGTCTCTGGGAGATCGCCCCCGGACGCGGCCGCAAACCCCGCTATGAGCTCGACAAGATCAGCGCCATTGTCGATGCCACGCTGCAAACCAAGCCCAAGGGAATGACGCATTGGAGTTGCCGCACGCTGGCCAAAAACCAGGGGGTCAGCAAGTCCACCATCCACAACATCTGGCAAGCCCACCACCTCAAGCCCCATCGCGTGAAGAGCTTTAAGCTGTCGCGCGATCCGAAGTTTCTGGACAAACTGAGCGACGTGGTCGGGCTGTACTTGAATCCGCCCCAACAGGCGATCGTGTTGTGCCTGGATGAGAAAAGTCAGATTCAGGCTCTCGATCGCACGCAACCGGGCTTGCCGCTCAAGAAGGGGCGTTGCGGGACGATGACGCATGACTCTAAGCGCAACGGCACGACGACGCTGTTCGCCGCCTTGGAAACCTTGCAGGGCAAGGTCATCGGCCAATGCTTTGCGCGGCACCGCCATCAGGAGTTTCTGAAGTTCTTGCGCACGCTCGACAAAGAGTTCCCCGGCGACGTCCCGCTGCATTTAATCCTGGACAACTATGGGACGCATAAACACGAGAAAGTGCGGGGCTGGTTGAAGCGCCATGCGCGCTTCGAGCTTCATTTTGTGCCGACCAGCTCGAGTTGGCTGAACCTGGTCGAGCGCTGGTTCGGCGAACTGACCCAGAAGGCGATCCGGCGCGGGGCGTTCGGCAGCGTGGAGGAGTTAAAGGACTGCATTAAGGAATTCCTCGAGGTCTGGAACGAGGAGCCGAAACCGTTCGTCTGGACCGCGACGGTCGAATCGATTACGGAGAAACTTTCGCGCTGCCGGCGCACCTTGGAGAAGATTCAGGCTGGCAGCAGCAGCCCGCGGAGCAGAAAACGGAAGAAATGACTGTCCATTATTTCGTGGACACTACACTAGCACTCTGTGCCTGCAAAGCCGCAGCAGCAGGCTGTGGATGAATCGTCGCCCACCCGGAGAGAATGCCTCACGCTGGGGGCCGGTGTCGGTTTGCCCGGGTGCAGGTCTTGTGACCCAACGGCTCGCCGTCGCAACCTACCGTCAATCGGGCACGTGAATTACGTTAGCTAACGAATTTTTGAAACCGGGTACCAAGCCTATTGTGTCGGGCCTGTCCAGCGACCGGCCCGCGCGAGAGGGCAGCCTCCTGGAAACTGATCGGCGGAGCGACGCCCGCCTGCACGTACCTTTCGATACCCAAAATGGCCCCATCGCCCGATCCCGTCAAAGCTGCAGCCGGGTGCAGGCCGCATACTCTTGATTGAAACTTCGAATAAGATTCCAGTCAGGGGACCGGCCGGAGCTCTTGTTCCGGGCCAGTTCCGCCAGCACCGAGTTGACTCCCACATGCGCCACGACAGCGGTGGTACGGGCCTCGAGCTGCAAATCGATCCAAGCTCCGCGCACTCGCTGATAGAAGTCCAAGAAATTTTCGCCTCCTTGCGGCGTCACCTCCCACCAGTTTTCGACCTTTCGCTTTGCCGTATCAGGGTCCTGCCTTTCGATCTCTTCCCAGTGCAACCCGTCCCAGCTCCCGTACGTGATTTCATTCAGCCGCGCGTCTTGCTCCCATTCGGCGCCTAGCCGATTCGCGAGAACCTTTGCTGTCTGCTGGGCGCGCCGCAAGCTGCTTGACAGCACTCGCTCGACGCCTTGGCCGGCCAGCTCCGCTGCCAGCAATCGCGCCTGTTCCCGCCCCTGGGGGGCCAAGGGAGGATCGCTCTGACCGAGCACCGCCAAGTGATTCTCGGGAATTCCATGCCGGATCAGGTAGATTACACTTGCCATCTCAGCACGCGCTTATGCGCTTCTCCCGAGGCTTGGCTTCCGAAAGCGTCAAAGGCGTTGGCCAAGCCGTCTTCGTGCAAAGCTCCTGTGACGAACGCCCACAGCGCCAGGATGACAAGAGCTACCACGCTCGGCGCGAGCCGTCCCCCAAGCAACTCGAAGACGGAAACGCCAAGCCCTCCAAGCAGAGCGCCCACGGCAGGGTAGAAGGCCGCGGACCAGGCCAGCATTCGAGTATCTGGGGCGCGGGCCGGCGAAGGAACCGGAATCCTTGTGAGTGTCTGAATCGCAGTCAGTAGAGCAGCAAGCATCAGCGTTTGGATTGAAAGCGTGGAAGCAGATCAGCGAGAGAGCAGCAAATTCTCCAGATCAGCGGGCGTCTTGGTGATCATGTATTACAGCGCACGGAAAGTTTTCAAGCGTTGCACTCTTCTTGACGGCAAACGGAATCCCGAACACCATCCAGTAAACCTCCCCGGCAACGCCGGCTACTTGCTGATTTAGGCTGCCGGCCAAGTCGCGGAACTTCCGGGCGAGCTCGTGGTCGGGAACGATCCCGGACCCGACTTCGTTGGTCACCAAAACCACGGAGAGCGCCCCGCGATTCTTGAGGCATTGGACCAGACTATCTATTTCCTCCTCCGTATTCCTCTCCGTGTCGAGCAAGACGTTGCTCAGCCAAATGGTTAAGCAATCCACGACCCATACGTCAAAGTCAGAGTCTTCGCGCGAAAGAGCGCCCACCAGGTCGAGCGGAGCTTCGATCGTAGTCCAGCCCGGGCCGCGGTCCTGCTGATGATGGCGGATCCGCCCGTCCATCTCGGAATCGAGAGGCTGTGCCGTGGCAACGAACGCCCGACGCGTGAAGCGCTGTTCGGCGTATTCGAGTGCAAAACGGTTTTTCCCGCTGCGAGCGCCGCCACCCACCAGGACGATAGCCAAGAATCCCTCCTCGTTGTTTAGTAATCAGTAGTTGCAGCGGCCAGTCGCCCTGCGGCAGCCGTGAAATCAACAGTCGGGCACGATACAGCCTACACCCACAAGCTTCCCCGTCTCGACCGCAGCAGCCAAATGAAAAATGGTCCGCCCAGCAAGGCCGTGATCACGCCCACCGGGATTTCAGTCGGCGCCATTGCCGTTCGTGCCACGGTGTCGCAGGCAATCAGAAAACCCGCTCCCACGAAAAACGAGGCCGGGATCAAGATCCGATGGTCCGCTCCGACGACAATCCGTAACGCATGAGGAATCAGCAGGCCGATGAACCCGATCGGGCCGGTAAACGCCGTGACCGAGGCGGTCAGTAACGAACCCAGTAAGTAAGCGAGCAGCATCAGCGACGGCAGGTTGACGCCGCGAGTCGCGGCCCACTCTTCTCCAACCGCCAAGACGTTCAAGTCATTCGCCTTCATCACCGCGACAATCAGGGCGATCACGGTCAGCAACGATAGCCCAGCAAGGGTGGTGTAGTCACGGGACTCGATTCCTCCCATCAGCCAGCGGACGATGGCGAATGACTGCGTAAACCCGGCCGTGTAGTGCAGAAACAAGATCGCCGCCATGCAAATGCTGTTGATCGTGACTCCGGTCAAAAGCAGCGTGAAGGACGACATGCGGCGCCCTTCGGCGGCGATCGACACCACGACCGCAATGGTCACGGCAGCGCCCACAAACGCGGTGACCCAGACCGCGGGCAGAGGGCCGAACGAGCGCCAGCCAAAACAGATGGATACCACCGCCCCGAGCGCGGCCCCGCTCTGCACGCCCAGCGTGAACGGCGTCGCCAGGGCGTCCCGCAGAAGAGCTTGAAAGATCACTCCCGACATCGCCAATGCGCCCCCGGCCAAAGCTGCCAGGATCACCCTTGGAATTCTGGCGTAAAACAGAATCTCTTGATCAGGAGATTCGCCGGCCAATGCCCGCGCCAATTCTATGGAGCTGGAGCCGATCAGCGGCGCCAGCCCTGCGGTCGCGCTGAAAAAAAGGACAGACAGGCCGACCGCCAACCAGAATTTCTTGCGGCTCAGCATGTGGGCGGGGAAGGTTTCGCGCTCGCTTGGGAGTGATGTAGGGAAGCTGCGGTGCCGGTTTCAAGGTTGACCCCTCCCTTGCGGTCGGGGCTCTGACAGAAGACCCATGGGCGGCCATCGGGACCTTGCCGGATCTCGGCATCGACCTCGAATACCTCCTCAAGCATCGGCGCCGTCAGAACTTGCTCGGGCTCCCCGTCGGCGGCGATGCGGCCTTGAGACATCACGATCATGCGGTCCGCGTAGCTGGCCGCCAGGTTCAAATCATGGGTGACGGCGACGACGGCGATACCGTCTCGGGCAAGTTTCTGGAGCAGTGAATAAGTGTTGATCTGATGCTTCAGGTCAAGAAAGGTCGTAGGCTCGTCGAGCAGCAATACCGACGGCTCTTGTGCCAGCGCACCCGCCAGCACCACTCGCTGCCGCTCTCCCCCGCTCAATTCGCGAAACTCGCGCTGCGCGAAGCCGGTGGTTTCGGTGACCTCCATGGCCTTCCGCACTGCTTCCCGGTCGTCTTGTGACTCAAACAAGCCATGACAATGCGGGGTTCGGCCCATGAAGACAACCTGTTCGGCGGTAAAGGGAAATTCCAGGCGAATCATCTGGGGAATGAACGTCATTTGACGTCCCAGGTCGCGTTTCTTCCATTTCCTGATCTCAACATCGCGGAAGGTGCAGCGCCCTTCGTAGTCATCCCGAAAACCGGAGAGGACCGACATCAGTGTCGACTTACCCGCCCCGTTGGGGCCGACAATCGCGGCCATCTGCCCCAGTTGGAACTCTAGCGAGATTCCGCGCAGAATCTCGGCGTCTCCAAACCGGAAGCGCAAATCTTCGACGCGATAAATCGTCATTCGGCCGCCTCGGGGTGAATCATCGCGAAGAACCGTTCGGCTGTCCGCGAAACCCTGGGACCCGGCACAACGAAGATGTCATCCGCGACCGCGTAGACTCGTCCTGTTTTCACCGCGGGCAAGTTGGGGAATTGTTTCCACAGCCCGACGACTTCCCGCCGCTGCTGCTCGCTCACGTCGTCGGTGTCTCCCATGTCCCCCATGTCGATGACGACCTCGGGCCGCCTGGCGTAGACCTCCTCGCGGGGAATTCTGGGATAGTACGCTATAGCGTCCTCAAATACGTTGCGGCCCCCGGCGATGTCGATCAACTCATTCAGGAAAGAGTGGCTCCCTACCGCCATCAGATCTTCCACCGTCGCTGGAGTTCGCCCGACAACGAACATGACCGATCGCCTTGGCAGGCCGGCCGTCCGTTTTTTTACGGCTTGCAACCGGGCGCGGATCGAAGCCACGCGGGTCTCGGCGATTGTCGCGGCGCCGGTACGCTCGCCGAGCGTGAGCATCGACTGGTAGATTCCCTCCAGCGTGTTGTGCTGCAGGCCGAGAACCGGTAAACCGAATCCTCGCAGCTTTTCTCCCAATTCACGGTGTTCTTTGAGCACAACGACTAGGTCAGGCTTCAACGCCAGGGTCGTTTCAAAATTGGGGTTCATATAGGTTCCGATCTTGGGCTTGTTTCGCACCTCAGGCGGATAGTGGCAATAGGTTGTGACGCCCACGACTCGATCGCCCAATTCCAGCGCGTAGAGCATTTCGGTGATGCTGGGGGCAGTCGAGACGATTCGCGTGGGCAGGGTTGAGGCCGCGGCGAGGGACGCTCCGATGACGGCCCAAACTAGGGCTGCTGGGAGCAGTGAATTTCTCCCTGGGAATGGCGAGACTGGTTTGGCAACGGCCATTGTCGGCAAGTTTCAGCCTAGCAACGGAGGGCCGGGATCACAACGGGAGGCTGGCGAGGCAGGGAGAACGGCCTAGCGGTCAACTTCTGACCAACTCGGAAGCAAACCTTTGAGTGAGATTCACCGCCGCATCAAGCAAGTCGTCCGAAAGCTCAGAGGGCGTCCACGGCCAGCTTGTCGAAGAAGCGAATCAGCCCCGCGTAAGGTGAGCCGTCACTCGCCATCTCTCCGATGGTCTGCTGCAACTCCTGCCGCGTCGCCGCGCTGATGCCGGGATCGTCGAGGGCGCGGCGAAGGGTCCTGTAAATCATGAACAGCAGGAAGCGGGATCGCCGAAGTTGCGAACGGTCGAGTCCAAAGTCGTCAATCGCAGCTTGCACAAATCCTGTAGCTTGCGTGTTTGTCGGCACGAGCCGCACTTCTCGCAATGTGTCGTCGGCCTCCCACGCGTAGAAAAGATCGGGCTTGTCGAAGTAAGGGTTCAGCAACAGCGGGCGCTCTTGATCATGGAGAGCCTGGAAAGCGCCCACCTGAGCCTGATCGGTCGGGTCCGGACCCAAAGTTCCGATTTTGCCGAGCAGATTCTGATCCGAGCTGTTGCCGCGTACCACCGGCCCGCGCAACTTGGCGTTCGTGATCGGGAACTTCGCTTTCTTGAACTTCTGATTGCAGAGCTGACAAGATGCGAGATAATTATCGTAGTTGTAAGCCAGCCACCAATACACCGATTTGGGCCGGTAATGCTCGACGTCGCCGAACGCTACCTCATGCGTCGGAGCTTCGCAGTAGGCGCATTTCCCGGAAGTTTCCGCGAGTAATTGGGGTTTTGCCTTTTTCCAGCGGCCCGAGTTAAATTCCTGCTTGGCGTCGTCGCGCAGCGCCTGCCGCCTGTCGAAGAGCAAATCCTTTTCGAAATCCCGTTTCTTCTGACCATGGAAGTTGGCATCGACAGCGGCGCGGTCTCGCACAAGCGGGATCATGACTTCCTCGCTCCCAGCTCGCGTTCGACCTTCCGCAAGAGCTTGAGATGTTTGTCCTTAATCCCCAGGCTTGGACCGCCCTCGGGCATGTCTTTGAGACTCCGCGAAAGTGTCCGCATCTCGTCCCGTTCTTTTGAGGATTTCGCCTTTTTGCCGCGCAGCTCACGGTAGCGGTTCTTCGTCTGCTCAACTTTCGCCGACTCGTCGGTCTCAAGACCGAACACGTCCGTGATGAGCAGTTGACTCACCAGCAACATCCGCGGGTCGCCTTGGAACGCTTCGATACCCAGCTTGCCGTCCTGGCGGCTGAGGTAGTGAAGCTGTCCTTCGCGCGCCTGCTGCGCGGTGATCGGGGAATGCGTGGTGACGATGAGCTGAAGGTTCGGCAGTTTGGCTTCGAGAAAGTCGATCAGGGTTCTCTGCCACTTGGCGTGCAAATGCAGATCCACCTCATCGATCATCAGGAGCCCGCGCGCCTTCAGCGGCGATCTATAGTCGTCGAAGGCGTCCGTGATCCGATAGAGAAGATCTCCAATCCATGCCGCGACGTTTTGGTACCCGTCGCTTAGATTCTGGAGAGGAATGACGCCGTCGGCCGTTTTCATCAACAGCCGGCTGTTCTCCCTGTCGATGCGGCTCAAGGAAACTCCGGGAAGAAAATCGCGGAGCGCTTTTCTTACCACGCGCAAACCTGTTTGCTGCTTGCGGTAGTCAAGGTCCATCGCCCACGAGTCAAGCGGATTCAGCGTGGCTTCGGGGTCGAACAGCGTGGCGACGCTGCGGGCGCGCACATGGTGAAACGAAGAGGTTTTTTGACGACGAGAACTAGCCGAGCTGAGCCGGCGCGATGTGCCGTAGCCAACCACGAAGTAGTTGCGGTTCGTGTATTCGAGAGCTGCGTCGAGCAGTTCGAGATTCTCGCTATTCCGCTTGATGACTCGCGAGATCGAGTCGCCCTTCTCGATACGCAGGGCAACCCTCCGCTCCTCGCCGTCCTTGGTCGTGAGCGTCGCCTCGATCTCGCAGAACTTCTTGCGGTACCCGACCCAATCCCGCGGGTCGCCCAGGAGTTCACTCAGAGCATCACTGCCGGCGGTTACGAGCGCAATCGCTCTGAGAACGGTGCTTTTCCCGGCTCCATTTTCGCCGAGAATCACGGTCCAGTGCCGAATCCTTTCTCTCTCTTCCGTCTTGTTCTCCTCGCTCATCTCTTCCTCGAACGAGAGCGCAAGATCATCAAAGCAACGGACATTCTTGAGGCGGACTTCCTTGAGAAACATAGAGATAATCCCGGCGCGTCAGTCAGCGCATCCTTTAATCCAGGATTTCCAGTTCGGCCGTCCCGGCACAGACATGATAGTCGAGCAACGGCTGAGCTGCAACGCTCTTCGCACGGCTTTCAGATTCGATCCTCCATCTGTTCAGTTTGGTCTTCAGGTTCGGTCTGATCAATGCGTTCCGGCAACGCTAGCGCCCACCCTGCCGATACCGCTCCGGCTCTGCCTCCTCGGCAACCGCTTCTGCTGCTCCGAAGCTTCGCCATCCCAGACAACAGCTCGGATGTACCACTAACCACTACTATGTTACGCTGAGGGTCTTTGCCGGACTTGTTGGGCTGGACCTGTTGGTCTCGGCCTGTAGCCAGAAGGGCAGAACCCGCAGTTACCTGCCAAATACGTACGTTTCTGTCCCGCCTCCTTCGTGATCCGAAATGATTCGCACCTACCGCGGCCAGCGGCCGGCGATCGCCGAGTCCGCCTATGTCGATCAGAGCGCTCAAGTGATCGGCTCGGTTAGGGCGGGCGAGCGCGCCAGTATCTGGTGCAACACAACCGTTCGCGGCGATGTCAACTCGATCGAGATCGGTGACGAAACCAATGTCCAAGACAACTGCTGCCTGCATGTTGACCCCGGCGAGCCGCTCGTGCTCGGCAAGCGCATCGTCGTGGGGCACTCGGTAACCTTGCACGGCTGCATGATCGAGGACGACTGCCTGATCGGCATGGGAGCGATCGTTCTGAGCGGCGCCAAGATCGGTAGCGGTTCGATCGTCGCGGCCGCTACTCTCGTGGTCGAGGGGGCCGAAATCCCTCCGCGAAGCCTCGTCATGGGCTCCCCCGGAAAGGTCCGCCGCCAGACTACCGAGGCGGAACTAGAGAGCATCCGGCGCAGCGCGGAAGGCTACGTCAACAAGAGCCGGGAATACATGAAGAATCCGTAATGGCACAAGACTCCATCCCGTTGGATTTTCTGGGCGAGCTGCGCCGCACCCACAACTGCGGTGAACTGCGTCCTTCCGACGTCGGCGAGCGGGCCGTGGTGGCAGGCTGGGTGCACCGCCGCCGCGATCTGGGGAGCCTGATTTTCGTCGACCTGCGAGACCGCGACGGTATCACGCAAGTCGTCTTCAACAAGGAAATCAACGAGCAGGTCCATCAGCGGGCTGAACTGCTGCGCAGCGAGTATGTCGTGGCCGTCGAAGGACCGGTGATCCGCCGCTCCCAGGACACGGTCAACCCGGAGCTGGAAACCGGCCAGGTGGAAGTCCAGGCCGAGCGGCTGCTCATCCTCAACGAGTCGCGGACGCCCCCTTTCCAAATCGAAGAAGATCCGAGAGTCGGGGAAGACACTCGCCTCAAGTACCGCTACGTCGATTTGCGCCGGCCTCACATGCAGCGCAATATCATGCTGCGGCATCGCGTCAATTTCGCCATCCGCGATTGTCTCAACGGCCTTGGCTTTCTGGAAATTGAAACGCCGTTTATGACGCGCTCGACTCCCGAGGGCGCGCGCGATTTTCTGGTGCCAAGCCGGTTTCAATTGGGGACTTTCTACGCCCTTCCGCAGTCGCCGCAGTTGTTCAAGCAGTTGCTGATGATCAGCGGTTATGACAAGTACTTCCAAATCGTCCGCTGTTTTCGCGATGAAGATTTGCGCGCCGACCGGCAGCTCGAGTTCACTCAGATTGACCTCGAGATGTCGTTCGTGCAACCCGACGTCGTCTTCGACGTGATCGAGCAGTTGATGGTTCGCGTTTGCGAGGCCTCTGGGCGCCCCGCGCCGCGGCGGCCGTTGTTGAGGCTTTCCTACGCGCAAGCGATGGAGCAGTACGGCAGCGACAAGCCGGACTTGCGGCTGCCGCCAATGACGCGGGTCAACGACTTATTCCCCCTTGGCGAGCTGACAGCCGAGATGCCGCTGGTAGCGGTCAAGATTCCTAAGGTCGGCGCCCTGTCGCGGCGTGAGCGGGATGAGATCAAGGCGCTCGGTCCCGAGGCCGGCTTGCGTGTGTTTGAAGACGTCAAGCGCCTCGACCGTGATTTCGCCGAGCCGATGAACGCCGTGCGGGAACGCGCCGGCTTCAAAGAAGGCGACCTTCTCTTCTTGGTGACCTCCACGGGTACGCCGGGCGGTCCCAAGCCCGAACAGCAAGTTCTCGAGGCGGCGGGCGATCTGCGGCTGCAAGTGGCCCGCAAATATGCCGGCCGCCACAAATTATTTGACTCGACCGACTTGCACTTCCTGTGGGTGACTGAGTTTCCCATGTTCGAATGGGCCAAGGACGAAGGTCGCTGGTACGCCGCTCACCATCCCTTTACCTCGCCCCACGAGGACGACATCCCCAAGCTGGTCAGCGACCCCGCGGCCTGCCGCTCGAAGGCCTACGACCTGGTGCTCAACGGCACCGAACTGGGGTCGGGCTCGATCCGTATCCATCGCCGTGACGTACAGGCCAAAGTGTTTGAGGCTCTTGGTTTTACCGAAGAAGAGGCCCGTCACCGCTTCGGGTTCTTCTTGGAAGCTCTGGAATATGGCACGCCGCCACATGGGGGCATTGCTCTCGGGTTGGACAGGATGATCATGATTCTTGCCGGAGAAACGAGCATTCGCGACGTGATTCCTTTTCCGAAGACAGCCAAAGGCACCGACTTGATGTGCGAAGCGCCGAACACCGTCCCGACTCAGCAACTAGACGAGTTAGGGGTGATGCTTTCTCCACGGGCGCGGCAAGCGCTTCGTCCCAAGGGTTAAGCCGCCACGAGTTAAGTCCCAAAGAGCTAAACCAATGAATGCGGCCGTCCTGCCCACAGTGGCGCCCTGAAGCCTCGCCGTTTGCCCGCGCGGTTGCGCTGCACGAACCGTATCGGGTTATGCTGGTGATACATGAACGACAATCCTAAACCCCAAATCAAACGATCGTCCGTTCTTCGAGCCGACGCTCCCGGATTTCCGCCGGCTTTGACGAGCTGGATGCTTGCTTTTTTCTGCTGGCTCGCTCTAGTATCCGCGGCTCTCGCTCAAGGCGATCTGCGCTTCGCCGATATGGGTGATTTTCGTCTCGAAAACGGCCAAACAATCGAGGACTGCAAGATCGGCTACCGTATCTACGGCGAACTCAACAAAGACAAGTCAAACGCCATTCTTTTCCCTAGCTGGTTTTCCGGAACGTCAAAAGATTTGGCGCAGTTCGTAAGTCCCACTGGGCCGGCCGATTCATCGAAATACTTTGTCGTGACGGTGGACGCGCTTGGAAACGGAGTCTCATCGTCCCCTTCGAACAGCGCCAAGCAAGCGGGCAGCGCCTTCCCTAAGTTTTCGATTCGAGACATGGTCGAATCGCAACGCCGTCTTCTGAGAGAAGTTTTGGGAATCAGCCGCCTCCACGCCGTGATGGGCATCTCGATGGGTGGCATGCAGACTTTCCAGTGGATCGTCAGTCACCCGGATTTCATGGACAACGCTATAGCGATTGTCGGGTCCGCGCGCTTGGATTCCTACGATTTACTTCTGTGGCAAACCGAACTCAACGTGATCGAGGAGCTGTTGGCGGCGCATTCGAATCCCCAAAAGGCACGGGCCGCGGCCATGCGAATTGCCGCCGATGTTCATCAACTGGCGCTGACGACACCGTCCAAATACAACGCCGAGATCCCGCGCGAGGAATTCGCCGGGAAGCTGGCGATGACCGAAGCGGAACTTATCCAGCGTATGGACCCTTACGACTGGGCCAGCCAGTTGCGCGCCATGATCGGCCACGACGTGTCGGCAACTTGGGGCGGTGACATGCAGCGCGCCGCGGAAGCGGTCAACGCCCAGTTATTAGTGATCGTGGGATTGCGGGACCATATGGTCACGCCGGGATCCGCTCTCGATTTCGCCAAACGCCTAAGGGCCCCGACACTTGAGATTGATAGCAACTGCGGGCACTTGTCCGTCTTCTGCGAGAAGGAACGCCTCAGGGAAGCAGTACGCGAGTTTCTGGACCAGTAGCGCGGGTCAACTAACGCCGGGTCGCCGCCTGAAAGACTGCTACTTCTTTTTCTTCTTCGCCGCCGAGCCCGGAGGCTTTTTCAGCACAAGTGCCGCGACATGTTCGAGCACGGCCCGAAAGTAGGCCCCGTCGCGTCTCGCCTCCATGGTGTCGTCGCTGAACTCGCTGCCGGGGTCGGGAAGGTACCTGAATGGGAAACGGTGAGCCTGTTTCCAGGGCGTGAAACCCCAGCCCGCTCCGTCTTTGAATAATGCATCGGCACTGGCTTTTTCACGGGCTAAATTAGCGAGCGTCGTTTCTTGGCCGTTGTCGTCCTGCACCATCCAGAGCGCGCGTTTTGTGGCTTGGAACTGCCGCAGGCGGCCGAGCTTTTCGCCCGGCGTGCGGCCGTTGCCGTGAAGAAGAACGACATCGCAGACTTGAGCCAGTGAGTCCGGATAGCTCATCTTCCCGCTGCTGGAGGCTCCGATCGGCAACGTGTAGTCGGCGTGGTTGAAGCGCTCCCGGATCAGTTCCACGACGCGGTCAATGTTCTCTGGTATGAAGCGGGCATGATCCCAACTGTGGCCGTCCAGATCCCACTCGTCCGCTACGTTGATGACGACGTTGCGAAAGTTTTTCTTGATGAGCCAGTCCGTGATGTTTTTGGCGGCGGCCGCGATGCCATCGGGTGATTCGAAGATCCCGTCTTGTCCCGGATGAAAGTAGATTAGGCACACCACCATGCCGCGCTCGTTGGCCGCCGTGAGCAGCCTGTCGAGACGGTTGAGCCATTCCGGTTTGAGAGATCCGTCAGAACGGAAGGCGCTAACCAGCGCTCCTTTCTTGTCGCCGAACTTCGCCGCTCCGTTGCCTGAAACGCCGTTGACTTGCTCGTCGTAACGGGGGTTATCGCCTTGCAACCCAACGCTGATTGCCAGGATGCCATGCTGTTTGTAGAAGTCGAGAGCGTCGATGACCCGCTGGGTGTTGCGGTCGGGGTCAAAAGCCTGCTGCTCGAGCCGCTCGTCATCAAACAACGATTGCGCCAGCCGCACCAGCATGAGCTTGCCGCGCGCCTGGCGGCGGTAAGCCGCGCCTGAGTAGGTTAGCTGCCAACTCGAACCTTCCGATCCTCGCACATAGAACCGGTCGGACTTGTAGCGGGGCCCGAGCATCGAGCCGGTCGCGATCTCGATAGCCGAAGCAGGGCAGGCGAACAAGCTTACGAGAGCTAGCAACGAGAGAATCATATAGCAGACTAGGGTGGTGTGTCTTTGCGTTTACCGGATGAACGCAAAGGCGGGCTCGGGCATTCCTCCTCAGCGCCAGCCTCCATTCGTCCCGAGAACAGATTTTTCATTGTGCCACAGGGGGTTGCTCCGCTGTTGAGCGCTGTTCCGCCGGATTCCGGAGCGTCATATCCTTTAGCATGGAGGACTCCAATGATCCGTGGGTTAGGAGCCGGGGCGGGTCCCGAATCGATGGCAGCGTCTTCCGCTGCTTTCCGGTGCTCAAACCACTAACCCCTCGTCATGATTGATCGCGCCGACAATTCTCACGGGATTCCCGCCGTTGGGACAGCATTGACTCCGTACTCGTTGCGGCGGTCACTCTGGTGGGAGCGCTAACCCAAGGCGGCGCGTGAAGTTGCCAGAGTCTCGGTCGATGTCAACGACATAAGACTGCTGGGCGATTTCTGTCCCCAGCAGGCGCGGGAATACCGCCGTAGAGCCGGCGGCGACTATCTGCTGCGGTTTACTCGGTTCGAATGCCCCGGCCTTAGTAGTTGGTTACGAAGTTGAAGTCGCGGTTTCTCGCGCCGTTCGAAGAAACCACATACTGAAGGGTGTGGTCCGGAAAATAATTGATAGACACGGAAAGGTCCAAAGACTCCATGCCTGAAACCGCCGAATACGGCTTCTGGAAATCTCCGATTACGTCTGATTTGATCGCTGCCGAAACTGTTCCCCTGGGACAGATAGCTTTGTCGGGTGACGACGTCTATTGGTCCGAGGGACGTCCTTCGGAGGGAGGTCGTAGCGTAATTGTTCGCCGCCGGCCCGATGGTTCGATGAAAGACGTGAACGCGCCACCGTTTAACACTCGCACGCGAGTCCACGAATATGGCGGAGGTGCATTCCTCGCCGACGGCCCGGCCGTTTATTTTTCGAACTTCAAAGACCAGCGCCTCTACCGCGCGCAAGTGGACGAGACGCCTGTAGCCATTACGCCGGAGGCGCCCTGGCGCTATGCGGACGGGGTCGCCGACCACTCACATCAGCGGCTGATCTGCGTGCGCGAGGATCACTCCTCTTCGGGCAGGGAAGCGGTGAACACCCTTGTGGCAATCGATCTTTTCGATGATCGAGGGATACAGGTCTTGGTTGAAGGAAATGACTTCTATTCGAATCCCAACGTGAGCCCGGACGGCAACAAACTCGCCTGGCTCACCTGGAATCACCCCAATATGCCTTGGGACGGAACAGAGCTGTGGGCCGCGGAAATAGAAGCAGACGGCCGGCTTTCCCGCCAGAAGCAGATTGCCGGCGGGCCCGCCGAGTCGATTTTCCAGCCTGAATGGTCACCCGATGGAGAACTTCATTTCGTTTCGGACCGCTCGGGATGGTGGAATCTCTTTCGCTATCGGGAAGGCGTCACTGAAGCTCTCATCGAGATGGAGGCCGAGTTCGGCCTTCCGCAGTGGGTCTTTGGCCAATCGACGTACGCCTTCGAGTCACCCCAGAGGATCATCTGCGCCTATACGCAACACGGAGCGTGGCGGTTGGCGAGCATCGATACCTCGCGCTGCTCCCTGGAGCCGATCGAAACCCCTTACACTCACATTTCCCAAGTTCGTGCCCGAGCCGGAAAAGCGGTTTTTCGAGGCGGGGCGGGGCGGCTGCCGGCCGGCATTGTGGAGCTCGATCTCGAGACAGGGGAGAGCCAGGTGCTGCGGCAGTCGTTCGAGGTGAAAACCGATGTAGGCCGCTGTATTTCGGCTCCCGAGGCAATTGAGTTCCCAACCGAGAACGGCCTCACCGCCCACGGTCTGTTCTATCCGCCATACAATCCGGACTACCGGCCTCCAGCCGGGGAGCTTCCGCCGCTTATCATCAAGAGCCACGGCGGTCCCACCGGCGCTATGTCGGGCGACTTGTCGCTCGACATCCAATACTGGACCAGCCGCGGTTTCGCCGTATTTGACGTCAACTACGGTGGCAGCACGGGCTACGGACGCGCCTACTGCGAACGTCTCGTGGATCACTGGGGGATCGTGGATGTTGACGACTGCGTCAACGCAGCGCAATATCTTGTCGAACAAGGCCGCGTGGACGGTGACCGGCTGATCATCAAGGGCGCCAGCGCCGGAGGGTACACGACACTGGCTGTGTTGACCTTCCGCGGATCCTTCAAGGCCGGCGCCAGCTATTACGGTGTCGGTGACCTCGAGGCTCTGGCCCAAGATACTCACAAGTTCGAGTCCCGCTATTTGGACCGGCTCATCGGCCCTTATCCCGAACGAAAGGATCTCTATCGAGAACGGTCTCCTATACACTTCGTCGACCGGCTCAACGTCCCGGTCATCTTTTTTCAAGGCAGCGAGGACAAAGTGGTTCCCCCGAATCAAGCCGAGATGATGGTCGAGGCGCTTCAAAAGAAGGGCTTGCCGGTGTCGTATTTTCTCTTTGACGGCGAGCAGCACGGCTTCCGGGGGGCGGAAACCATCAAACGAACCCTGGATGCGGAGCTGTACTTCTACGCGGCGCTGCTACTGAAGAAGGGTCTGCGATTCTGAAGTTCACCGCCCCAGTACTTGCAACATTTCGTGGATTTCGACACTCTGGGAAATACGAGAAGGCCTCTTGCGCCGTGCCGACTGAACTCATTTCCGTAGTCATCCCTTGTTACAATCCCACTTCCTACGTCCGAGAAACCATCCAGAGCGTGCAGCGTCAAACGCACACCGAGTGGGAAGTCGTTCTGGTCGACGACGGAAGCGAGGACCCCTCAAGCGCCGCTTTGCTCGATGAACTTCAGTCCCAAAACATGCCTCGTGTTCGGTTTCTGCGCTTGGAGCATATCGGGCTGTCTAAGGTGCGAAACACTGGAATCTCCGAGGCTCGGGGGCGATACGTCATCCCCCTGGATTGTGATGATCTGCTCGAGCCCGACATGATGGAAGTCTGCCTGAGGGAACTGGAGCAGCACCCCGAGGCCGGCTACGCCTATTTTGACTACCAGGTTTTTGGCCAGAAGAACTACGTAGAACGCTCCGGACAGTACAACCTCTACCGGCTCTTGAATGAGAACTTCATGGCGCATTGCATCTTTCTGCGCCGCGAGGCCTGGGAAGAAGCCGGGGGCTATGATGAATGGCACCGCCGGGCCTATGAGGATTGGCATCTATTTCTTCAATTGGCTGAGAAGGGTTGGCACGGTCACTACATTCAGCGGGTGTTGTTCAACTACCGGACGCATCACATTGGACATCACTACACCGGGCTCGAACATCACGATAAGAATTGGGCCTACATCGTTGAAAGGCGGCCCGCTCTGCTGTCGCCAAAGGGCCGCCTCAATGTCAAGCGGCAGTGGCAGCCCTCGATTTGCTTTGTCGTCCGCGGGCCGCGCGTACCCTCGTTTGAAAACCAAACGGTCAAAGACTACCAGGTGCTGAGGGACGTTGACGAATCGGCGGCTCTTCGTGATTCGAACGCTTCCTGCTTCTTGTGGATGACCGACGACAAACCGCTTCAACCCTATGCCGCCGAGGAATGCATTTGGGCGCTGCAGTCGGCCGATTGGGTAACCTGGACCGACACCGGGTTAGCTCCCCCGCCTTCGATCCGGCAAGCCGCCGGGCCTTTGGGCCTATCCCGCCGGGTTTTGGAAACTGAAGAGTCGAAGCGTTCCGGCCGCGTCAGACGTCTCCCGTGGCCGAGCCGCAGCCCCGCGGAAGGCGCCAGCGGGCCCGGCCGCGAATTGAGAATCGCCTCGCCGGCGAATTCAGGCACTGCGGCCACGCGAGCGGCGACCTTGGACTCCTCGCGGCCTTCGCAACAAACCCGGCCCGCCAACCCTGCATCCGCGGCGAACCCGAAGCGGCCTCCGCCCGTTACCCGAATTCCGGCGAGGACGGCTCCAGCTCCCGTTCTCGGCAAGATCCGCCGCCATCTGCAGAACGCGGAAATCCACACTTTGGATGCCTGGCTGCAGCGCCCTCTCGGATCCGCCGAACGGCTCATCCCGCTGCGCTTGAAGGAGAAAGTGAATCAGGTTGCAGGGCGCCCTGTTTTCGATCTCAGCTTCTATTTGAAATTCCAGCCCCAATCCGTTCTCATTGGGGGCGAATTAATCGAAAGGGTTGACTACATCCCGAACCCCTGCTCGGAAGACCGCCGGCGGCTTGTCTTGTGCACGCCGCATCTGGGAGTCGGCGGGGCCGAGAACGTGCTTCTCGAATTTGCCCGGCGGATCGACCGTTCGTTATACGAAGTGTTTCTGCTGGCGACGCAATCGCACGATTCGAGACTGCGGCGCGATTGGGAAGAGTGCGTCGACCACATCTACGACATTGCGCAAATCGTACCGGCCGAGCAGACCCCGCGCTTCATCTATTCCACGGCGGTCAACTGGGATTTCGATGTCCTGGTTATTCAGAACTCGCTGGCGGCATACAGCGTGCTTCCGGCTCTCAAGAATGTCAAGCCCGATCTGCAGGTCGCGGATATTCTTCACAACGTCCACGACGATTGGGATTTCTTCTCGGCAACGCTCGAAGTTGCGGATCAGATCGATCGCAGGGTTGTCATCTCCGATGTGGGACGGCAGCGTCTCGTGGAGATGAACATCGCCGATGAAAAAGTCCGCCTCATTCGCAATGGAGTGGATCTCCAGAGATTTGATCCCGCTCGCTTCTCCAAGGGGCGGGTCCAGCGGCGGCTCGGTATCGCGCCTGAGACGAAAATCCTCCTCTTCGCGGGAGCTTTGGTCGAGCGGAAGCGGCCCCTGCTGTTGCCGCTCGTAGCAGCCGAGCTGGCAAAGCTCCGCCCTCGCCAGGACTATCATTTCGTTGTTGCCGGCGACGGCCCGGAAGAAGAAAGATTACGCGCGCTTGTCGAGAGAAAAGGTCTTGGGAAAAGCTTCAGCGTTCTGGGTCACGTGTCTGAGGTTTCGGAATTGCTGGCGGATTCCTCGCTCCTGCTAATCCTCTCTACGGAGGAGGGCATACCGCTGGCTCTTGTGGAGTCCCTCGCCATGAAGACACCGGTGATCAGTTGCCGGGTCGGCGCCATTGAAGAAGCCTTGCCCGAAGATTGCGGGTTGCTGGTAGAGCCCGGCAGTGGGGAAGAGCACCGGCTGGCGCAGGCGATTCATGAACTTCTTAGCGACGAAGGCCGAAGGGCGGATATGGGACAAGCGGGCCGCGCGTTGGTTGAACGCGACTATTCCCTCGAGCGCTCGCGCCGGCAGTATCGCGAGCTTCAGGCCGAGCTGGGTGCTGTCACGAGAATTGGCCGCTCGACAACGCTGGACCCAAAGCCAACTGAAAAGGTCCCCGAGAGCTTGGCCGAAACCAGGGCATAGCGAGCGCGGCCCTCGTCCCCGCGCATATTGGCCCAGCCGAGGGTTCACTGTGCGGGGCCAACCGCCATGGTAATGCCTGGCTGGTGTTGTCGCCGATCATGACTTCAACCAGCACCGCGTCTCCGGGGGCAACGCCTTCCGGGATCAGGACGTTGATCTGCCCCACTCCATGAATGAGCCCCGGAGCCGCGCCCATGTACAAGACCTGGGCGTCGGGCCCTCCGGCGGCTTCCGCTAGTGTAGTGTCCAACAAATAACTGGATAAACAGACCGGTTTATCGTATGTTGGGGTATGGCTTCTCCCCGCGAACTTTCGCCCTCGGAGCAGCAGCAGATTCAGCAATGGATCGCCGCCCATGGCACGCCTCAGCAGGTAGCCCTGCGCTGCCGCATCGTGCTGGCTTCGAGCCAGGGTCTCTCCGATGTCGCCATTGCCAAGCAGTTGTCGGTGAACCGCAAGACCGTCATTCTGTGGCGCCAGCGCTTTACCCAACAGCGACTCGACGGTCTGTGGGAGATCGCCCCCGGTCGCGGGCGCAAGCCCCGCTATGACCTCGACAAGATCGCCGCCATTGTGGATGCCACCCTGCAGACCAAGCCCAAAGGGATGACGCATTGGAGTTGCCGCACGATGGCCAAGAGCCAGGGGGTCAGCAAGTCCACCATCCACAACATCTGGCAAGCCCACCATCTCAAGCCCCATCGGGTGAAGAGCTTTAAGCTGTCGCGCGATCCCAAGTTCCTGGAAAAACTGACCGACGTGGTCGGGCTGTATTTGAATCCGCCCCAACAGGCGATCGTGTTGTGCCTGGACGAGAAGAGTCAGATTCAGGCCTTGGATCGGACCCAGCCGGGCTTGCCGCTCAAGAAGGGGCGCTGCGGAACGATGACCCATGACTACAAGCGCAACGGCACGACGACTCTGTTCGCGGCCTTGGAAACTTTGCAGGGCAAGGTCATCGGCCAGTGCTTTGCGCGGCACCGGCATCAGGAGTTTCTGAAGTTCTTGCGCAGGCTCGACAAGGAGTTTCCCGGCGCTGTCCCGCTGCATTTAGTCCTGGACAACTAGGGGACGCATAAACACGAGAAAGTGCGGGGCTGGCTGAAGCGCCATGCGCGCTTCGAGCTTCATTTTGTGCCGACCAGCTCGAGTTGGCTGAAGCTGGTTGAGCGCTGGTTCGGCGAACTGACCCAGAAGGCGATCCGGCGCGGGGCGTTCGGCAGCGTGGAGGAGTTGAAGGACTGCATTAAGGAATTCCTCGCGGTCTGGAACGAGGAGCCGAAACCGTTCGTTTGGACCGCGACGGTCGAATCGATTACGGAGAAACTTTCGCGCTGCCGCCGGACTTTGGAGCAGATTCAGCCCGGCAGCAGCAGCCCGCGGACCAGAAAACGGAAGAAATGACTGTCCATTTATTTCGTGGACACTACACTAGCAATTGCGCGATGACGTCCCGAGCGTAGTCCTCTTTCGAGCAGCCTGTTTTGGCCGCAAGGGCTTCCAGTTGAGACTCGACTTCGGGTGGAAGTTCGATAGTGAGCATCGATGTTCTCTTATGCCCATGATACCCGACAAGAGGTCGTGTATCGCACTGCTGATCACTGCTGACCCAGGCTGAGCCCAGGGGTCAGTAAGGGACCGGCTCTCAGCCGGTCCTTCGCCTCGAAGCGGCGAAACTTCAGTTCTGCATACTCTCGTGCCGCGCTACCGCGGCGACCCGTCACCGTCGTTCCGGGCTCTGATTCACGGCGACTGGATTCGGGTGGCGAGATTGGCCAGGCAGCGATTGATCTTCCCGAACAGCTCCTGCCATTCGAACGGTTTGCTGACGTAATCGTCGGCCTTGGCGGCAAATGCTTTCTCGACATCACCCATAGTAGTTTTCGCGGTCAGCATGATGATGGGAATATGGGAGGTGTCGGCGCGCTGTTTGAGAATCTGGCACAGAGTCAGCCCGTCAATGCCGGGCATCATGATGTCGAGCAGGATCAGGTCCGGCAGCTCGGCGACGGCTGTTTGAAAGCCGTGATCGCCGTCGGGCTCCATCAACACTTCAAACCCCTGAATGTCAAGGCGAAACGCGATGGGCTTGACGACGTCTTCCTCGTCGTCCACGATCAGTATCTTCAGTTTTTCGGCGGCGGCGTCCATAACTTTCTACCCGCTGCTACTGGGAATCGAGGCGGGCTTCCCTTGTTCCGCCGGCCGGACTCCGGCCCCGAACTCCTCGACGGCGTCAGCCAGCTTGAGCATGTCTTCCGCGATCCGGCTCGCTGAATCGATGGCGTATTGCGTCGACCGCGGTACGTCCTTTTCCATTTGCGCCAAGTGCAATACATCGGTCAAGTTTTGGGCGAGCGCCCGGACCTGCAACCGCAGCGCCGTTTCCCGGTCGCTCCCGGCGGATGCTGGATCGTCTTGTCCGGCCGCTGGTTTCTCCGGGCTGACCACGTCGTAGACACGCGAGACGATCGAGTTGGCGCCGTCGCTCTTGTCAAGGTAATCGATCGCGCCAAGCTCAATGGCACGATGCCGGAATTCGGGTTCCGTATTACACGAGAACAACAAGATCTTAACGTTGCACAATTTGGCGTCCGACTTGACCAGACGGGTCAGTTCCAGCCCATTGATCTCGGGCATCATGAAATCCGCCAGCACCAGGTCAACATCGGTAGTCCGGATGACGTCCAATGCCGCGGAGCCATTGCTCGCGATTACGACTTCATAGCCGGCGGTGGCCAGCCGAAACCGAAGCGCGGCAATGACATCTTCTTCGTCGTCAACGATGAGCACCCTTGTTTTTTTCATGTTTGCTCCTTAAACGGACTTGCCGGTTTCGCATGCTGGATTGCCGGCCGGCGGGCGTTCCAGCCCGGTTTGGCCGGCTTGGGTAGCGGCAGCTTCATTGGGTATGGAGAGAGATCCCGAGCGGGCGTCTCCCTCACGGTCACGGCTCGGTTGCGAGTCGCCTTCGGGAAGACGCAAAGCAAAGTAGAAAGCCGAGCCCCGCCCCAGTTCGGATTCGACCCAAATGCGGCCGCCATGCAGCTCGACGATCTTCTTGCAAATCGCCAAACCAAGACCCGTTCCGCCGGATCGCCGCCCCGGACCCGTGCTGAGCTGAACGAAGGCCTCGAATATGTTCTCGAGCTTCTCGGCCGGAATGCCAGGACCGCTGTCCTGAATCTTGACAATGGCCTCGCAGTCCCGGCGCTGGGTGCTGACCTCGATCCAGCCGTTGTCGCAATAGCGGATGGCGTTGGTGATGAGGTTGATCAGGACTTGGCTGATGCGGTCGGCGTCCATCGGAATGGGCGGCAGTTCGTCGTCGGGTGCGAACTCCAGGCGCAAGCGCTGCTTCTTTGCCGCGAGCCGCTGCTGGGCGACTATCTCGGACACTAGAGCATTGAGCTCGCGATCGGCCAGCTCCAGGCGAAACTCGCCGCGTTCGAGCTTTGAAAAGTCAAGCGTGTCGTTGATGAGACGGTGCAGACGGTCCACGTTGCGTTTCGCCAACTCGAGAAAGTCGGCCTGGTGCTTGTTGACATCCCCGGCCGTGCCGTCCGCGACGACATCGATGGCTTCCTTGATGGCGGTGAGAGGTGTTCGCAACTCGTGCGAAACCATCGAGGTGAATTCGCTCTTGACCATCACCGCCTGCTGCAGCGTCTGGAGCATGCGCTTGCGTTCGGTGATATCGCGGCTCACCGCCACGAATCCGCTCGTACCGCCCTGACCATTGCGGACAGGCGCGATGGTCTGATCGACGTCGAACAAGGAGCCGTCTTTTCTCTTGTTGCGCAGCGTCCCTTTCCATACTTCGCCTCGAATCAGGGTTCCCCACAAACTCCGGTATAACTCAGCTTCGTGGCAGCCGCTCTTGAGGATGCGTGCATTGCGCCCAATGGCTTCCGCTCGGGTGTAGCCGGTGAGCCGCTCAAAGGCCGGGTTGACAAACTGGATGCTCCCCCGGGTATCAGTGATGAAGATGGCCTCGCCGGCGGACTCGAGAGCAGCGGCCAGACGCACGCGCTCTTGCTCCATGCGCTTGCGGTCGGTGATGTCAAAACCGACCCCGATCAAGCCGGTCGGTTTGCTGTCGTTGTCGAGAACAGGCGCCTTGATGACAAGGACGGTGCGGGTTTCGCCGCCGAACTCGACGGTTTCTTCGTGGCGGATCGGCTCACGGCCGGCCATCACCTGGCGGTCGCGTTCGACAAAGCGGGTAGCCACCGCCCTGGGAAACAGGTCGAAGTCCGTCTTCGCAATCACGTCGTCAACAGAACGGCCCAGGGCCTCGCAAAAAACCCGGTTGACCGCCACATAGCGAAATCCCGCGTCCTTGAGGAAGGCGAAGGCCGGCAGGCTGTCGAGCAGCGTGTTGACTTCCCGTGTTTTTTGCGAATAGGCCGAAGCCAGCCGCAGATGGGCTCGGGCCTCGGCCTGCTCGCGCCGGTCAAACGCTTCCCCGAGCAGGCCCTGAAGCTCGGAGGCGGATTCCAGTGCCGCGCTGCGTTCGGAGCCGGTACTGAAACGAAGTATGGGCGTGAGCCAGCGATTGCAGGTAGCCAGCGCTTCGGCAACCGGAACGCGCTGTGCCGCCATCTCCTCGAACAAGAGCTTCGCCTCTTTGCGGGCCGCTGGCGCGCGCGTCCGAACGAAGCGAGTAACGGCTGGCTGGTAAGCGTCCCATCGGTCGCGGGGCCCTGAGGAGTGGCTGTCGCCAGGCGTTTTCGAAAAAGCGGGCCAACCGCGCGGCTCTTCCGCCGCTGCGGCTTCCGGCGGCGGGCACATTTCGTCCTCGCCCGCTTTCGTCATGGTCGGCGGCCCCAAATCGAGCCGCGGGAAATCAAACGAGGGTTTGCTTGCACACAACACCCGACAAGACTACTTATCGGCTGTATGGAGGCTCAACCTGAGCGAGCGCAAAGTTTGGAAAGTGAACGCGCGGGCAGCATCCTTTGAGCTTCGTGACTTGCTTGGACGCTCCAGCGCCTAACCCGCTACACCCATTTGAGTACGGAAACGACAGCCAACAACCGACTCGAGGCCGCTGACCCAACTGCATTTGACGGTTTACTCCCCCAGTGCCTGTTCCAAATCAGCTACTACGTCCTCCGGCGCCTCAATGCCCAGCGACAGCCGCAGCAGGTTGTCTCCGATTCCCATGCGCTGGCGCTGCTTGGGGGCGATATCGCGGTGGGAACTCATCGCCGGATGCAGCATCATGGAATGAACATCACCCAGGCTGGTTGCGCGGACCACTAGTTTTAGGCGATCCATCAGGGCGAAAACGTCCGCCTTGCCGGCGCCGGCCACCTCGAAGCTGACCATCCCGCCGTAGAGCTCTCCCCCCCCCTGCCCGCGCTCGAACAGCCGCCCGGCGATCTCGTGGTCCGGGTGCTCGGGATCGCCCGGAAAATGCGTGCGCTCGATACGCGGATGGGCCTTGAGCCATGCGGCCACCAGAGCCGCGTTTTGGCACTGCTTTTCGAATCGCAATGGAAGCGTCTTGACACCCCGCATCGTCAGATAGGCTTCGAAGGGGCCCAGGTTCATCCCCAGCGTGCGCCCCAGCACTTGCAACGATTGCCGGAACTCTTCGCCCGCGACGAGGATGCCTCCCAGAGCATCTCCGTGACCCGACAAGTATTTGGTGGCGCTATGGACAACGATGTCCGCCCCGAGCCCGAGCGGCCGCATCAGGACCGGCGTGGTGAACGTCGAGTCGACCACCAGGACGGCGTTGTGCCGCCGCGCGATCTCGGCGACCTTGTCGAGCGCGGGCACCCGCATCATCGGGTTCGAGACCGTCTCGATGAGTACGCACGACGGCTTGGCGTTCGCGACGGCGGCGTCGAAAGCGTCCAGGTCACAGGGATCGGCGAAGCGCACCTCGACGCCGCTGGGTTCCAGAACGTTCATCAGCAGCGAGATCGTCTGGCCGTAGAGAACATTGGCCGCCACGATCGACCTGCGGCGGTCGGTCAGCGCGGCCAGCAGGGAGAGATGAATCGCCGCCATCCCGGAGGAGGCCGCCAGCGCCACATCAGCGCCTTCGAGCGCGGCGATTTGCTGCTCCAGCGCCTCGACGGTCGGGTTCCCATACCGGGAGTAACTCTGCCCCTCCTTCTCGTTGCCGAACACGCGGTCCAGCTCTGCCACTTGGTCGTAAAAAAAGCTGGTGGCCATGTAGATCGGCGTCGTCGCCGGGACGTAGTCACCGAGCTTCTTGCGGTCGCCGGCGTGAACAGCCTGAGTGTGCAGCTTCATGGAGGTCCCCCGGCCGGGTTCAGAGTGCGGGCCGGGGTGAACCTGTGATTATAAAGCGTTGCCCCAGCGCCCGCTTTCATCCGCGGCCTGAACAATCGCGCGTAATCGAATCTCCCAGCCGCATCAGAGCCGCGACCGTGAGGGAGCGGTTTCCACCCCGGCGCGCATAAGCCGGCAGCGGCTGCGGAAGCCAGCATCTGCGTCTGCACCAACTCAATACACGATCCCCTCACGCGTCAGTCGGTCCTCGATCAACCAGCAACATAGGCCGACCACAACATATCAGGAGCACCCGAATGAAATGGATACCCCATGAGACATTTTTTTCGCTCGGTTGATCGAGGTACTATGTTGTCCGTGTGGCTCAAATTGTTGGAGTCGTCGCCAGTTCGCCGGAGGGACTTGGGTCACAGCTCTAAAACAGGTGGACGATTGCTCTTGTGGGCGGTGCTTTGAAGCATGCTCAATGAACTGAAAAGGGCTCTTTTTCGGTTACTCCAGTGGACCGAAGTAGTGAAGCTCCTTGGGCACGGCATGGATCGACGCTGGCTTGACTGGACTTGCCCCCAAAAGTGAGACAACCAGTTTAGACTCAAAATCCATTGAACGGAGGATGAGTGGTGAGTTTGTCTCGACGGAAATTCACACAAGAATTCAAGTTGTCGGCGGTGGAACGGCTGCAGCAGGGCGCCTCGGCGGCCGAGGTCAGCCGGGTCTTTGAGATCAATCCCAACCTGCTGCAGCGCTGGCGGAGGGAGTTTCGCCAAGGTCCCGGCAACGCCTTCCCCGGTGAAGGCAAACGCCGCTGGGAAGAAACGCGCACGGCGGAGCTGGAGCGCAAGGTCGGCCGCCAGGCCATGGAGATCGATTTTTTAAAGCGGTGCTTGCAGCGCATCGAACAACAGCGGAAGCTGCAGGCCTCGACTGGAAAACCGCTGTCGGCCACCAGATCCGGCAACAAGTTCAGGAGCCGCCGCCGATGAGCGTCTAGCGGATGTGTCAGCTGGCGGAGCTGCCGCGCGCCAGCTTCTACCGCTGGCAGCCTGACAAGCAAGGACCCGATGCGGACCTGGAACTGCGTGACACCATCCAGCGCATCGCGCTGGAGTTCTCCAGCTACGGGCGGCCACGCATCACCGCCGAGTTGCGGCGCCGCGGCTGGGTGATCAATCCCAAGAAGGTGCAGCGCATTCTGCGGGAGGACAACCTGCTGTGTTTGCGGCGGCGGAAATTCGTGCTGACCACCGACTCGCGTCACGGGTTGACCGTCTATCCCAATCTGGCCCGTGAGATCGTCCTGAGCGGTTTGGACCAGCTCTGGGTGACTGATATCACCTATATCCGGCTGGCCTGGGAGTTCGTTTACCTGGCGGTGATTCTAGATGCTTACTCGCGGCGGGTGGTCGGCTGGGCGCTGGAGGACACGCTGGAAGGGAAGCTGACGATCGCCGCGTTACGGATGGCACTCAATCAGCGGCGGCCGGGTGCGGGGCTGGCGCATCACTCCGACCGCGGGGTGCAGTATGCCGCCAACGATTACGTCGATTTATTGCAGCAGCACGAAATCGCCATCAGCATGAGCCGCAAAGCCAATCCCTACGACAATGCCAAAGCGGAGTCTTTCATGAAGACGCTGAAGTACGAGGAGGTCTACCGCTCGGAGTACCGCGACCTGGCCGAAGCGCGCGCATCGATCGGACGCTTTCTCGAGAAGGTGTACAACGAGAAGCGCTTGCATTCAGCGCTGGGCTATTGTCCGCCGGCGGAGTTCGAGCAGAAGCTGGGAGCGCCGCCAGCGGATTCGGCGGCAGTGGCGGAAGGAGTTTTCTGAGGCATGGGGAAATCTTTCGATCCGATAGGGGTGGCTGGGGGGATGCGGGACGCAAAGCTGTGCAACTCTACGCCCGACCCCATCGTCTCGATGAGTTTCCAGCTGGTTATTCCTTGGCGGGTTGCTCTCCAGCAGAGCCCGCCGCCGCTTCACCAGCCGAGAACCATTATGCACGAAAGGGCCGCCGCTGGCCATCAAAAACCAGCGAACGGTCAACAGTGTCTAAACTATTTGTCTCACCCCAGGGGGCAAGCCCAAACCACCGATCTCCCTGACAGTTACGGATGCGCCGCTAAGCGTTTCGCGGTGAGGATTATCGAAAACAAGGTGATCCCCACGGGCTGCCCGAATAGGAAACCCGCGCTAGGCCAGGCTGTTGAGACACCGGCGCGGAAGCTGCTTTCTAGCTGGAAGACCGAGCCCGGCTGCGCCGCCGCAACATGATAAGAGCGATCAGTGCCACGCCCAGAACGCCACAGATAAGTCGAACGATTTCTTGATCCATACAGATATCTCCTTAGCTCCTGCCAGTATCTTACGCCATCGCCGGCATTGCAGGCAATAGATCGACAGTACCGCTTACGGCTAGGGTAGAGCGCTTATAGAGGCGGCATCGATTCTGCCAGGGGCCTGTTTTTCACTCCCGATAATATTTTTTTCGCAACTTGACCGTCGTTTTGACTTGCTGGAACCAGCTAGTCCTGCAATTTGTCTAGTGCCCACCTCGGATCGATCCCGTGACGATCCGTCAATGTATCCAGTACCTTGTGATCCATCCAAGTACTAGGCCGCAAAAGCCGCCGACCACCGGAAACGCCAAAAACGCGGACACGGCACGCTTCCAGAGTGCCAGGCGAGTCGGCCGAAATGTGACAAGGCCTTGGACGCAGACGATCAGAACAAAGCTTGCGCACCCTCCGATGCCATCCACCAGGCAGAAGGGGCAGTGCGGAGGGCGGGAGTTGTGGACATTGCACGAATCAGCCGCCCCATTCCACCAAGAACGGCACCCGCAGTCGAATAAAAGGTCACAGCCATTGATAAAAAGCACGGACGTGACCCCGGCTGCCACCAGGAATATGGCTGCTTTCGCAAGCAGTATATGACGAACAATCGGCATGGCTAATACTCCCTGTTGCGCGAGCAGTATTAGGCGGCGAAGGACCGCGGCGCCTAACCCGGATTGTACTAGAGCTGACCCGTAGGAACGCTCCAACTGCTTTCAGCCGGGCAGCATACGTTACTCGAGCCTGGGTCGGGAACAGTACCTTCTCGAATTTGGTTGTCACAGTACTTTCGTAATCTTGACAGTTATCAAAGGCCCTCCGATAATCTTCTTAGACTACCATCACAATCTGAGCTCTCCCAGAGTCTATGCGCAAAGCCGGACCAGTTTTCCTGCTCAACAGAGAGTCGGGTATCAAAATCAGGATTCGAAGCCCTCGCGAGTTTACGGCAGGCGTCGATAACCGGCGGATATGAATTTGGGCGCCACTTGCTGACCAAAGAAGTACAACCCGAAGCAAACGCGGTCTTCATGAACCAAGGACAGCGGATCCGGATCATTGTCGCTGACGACCACACGATCTTCCGTGACAGTCTTTGCAAGATGCTGGGGCTGGAGAGCGATTTCGAGATCGTGGCCCAGGCAGGAAACGGCCGCGAAGTCATCGACCTCGTGGCCGACCAGTATCCGGATATTGTTCTGCTGGATTTGCGAATGCCTGGCATGGACGGCCTCGAAGCTTTACGCCAGCTCCGCTCGAGAAAATCGAATGCCAAAGTCATCGTCCTGACGGCGGTCGATGATGAAGATATGTATGTTCAGGCGATTCGCTGCGGCGCCTCCGGGGTGGTCGTCAAGCAAACCGCAACCGACCTTTTGATCAAGAGCATACGTAAGGTACACGAAGGCGAAATCTGGCTCGACTCGAAGACAACTGCTGCCGTGATTCGAGCCTTCACCGCTACTCGCGAAGCCCGTCCGACTGAGCGCCACCCGTTGCCGCTCAGCAACCGCGAACGTGAAATCTCCGGCTTGGTGGTCCAGAGCTTTTTGAACAAGGAAATCGCTGAAAATCTGTTCATCAGCGAACAAACTGTCAAAAACCACCTGCACAACATTTTCGAGAAACTCGGCGTATCGAACCGGCTGGAGTTGGCTTTGTATATTGTCCAACACTAGGATAAGTCGAAGTAGGGCGCCTGTGGCAGAACTCTGCTCGGGCGAAATGGGGGACTGCCATCCGATTTTCGTCCGTCGAACTCCCCTGTTTTCAACACAGGCGAACGACGAAAATCGGTGGCTGTACGAAAGCGCCGGGATAAACCGGCGGGGAGTTGGGGATGCAAGAGCCCCACGGTGAAAGTTTAGCGAACTACGCTGACCTCGAGTCATGCGCCGGCGGTCGCGAGATCGCGGGTGAAGCGTTGACAGAGGCACTGGCGGGCCGCCTATTGAGCCGCGAAATACCTCTTTTCGGGTGCCGACCTTGTGTACAGAAGGGAAGGCCATATCAACCGTCGCGCTTTCGCAAGCGGCGGAAGAACCCGGCGCGGTCGGAGAACCCGTGCACGTCAGGAAACTCCCCGCGCGAGAACCGGGAGACTTCGGAGGCGCCTGCCGCGAAGTGGCAGGCCGGTGGGGGAAGGCGCAAGCCGCACGCCCCACGCGTACACCGCCGAGGAGTCGGACCGGGCCGTAGTACCAGCGAAGGGTCCGAACAAGGGCGGGCAACCGTCGGCGGAGGATCTGGAGGGAAGGGCCGGGACCGAGGAGAACGTCGTCGGGTGCGCCACGGACCGCACACAGAGGCGGACAGGCCGTGCCCCAAGCGCTGGACGGCGTGCGGAGCGGAAGCTGTTGTCGGGCTTGCGCTGACGCCATTATCCGAGGTAAGAGCCGTATGAGTCAACGCTCACGTACGGATCTGTGCGGGGGGTGCCGGGCGACCGGCATCCCTACCGCGACCTACTTTCCTACTTTCCCTACTTTCCGTACTTTCCGAGACCCCGCAAGGCCGGGGGGACCGGCCCGGCGCTGAAAATGAGGTGCTAGGTCCGTGTTCACAGGGGTGCGGGGACGCCGGGCCTCAATGGATCGGCCTATGTCAAATCAAGCTACGTGAGAGTGGCTGGCCGACCAGCGTCCTGGAAAGTCGTAGCCTGGCCCGACTTTCCCGACTTTCCGATTTCCCTCGACTCCGAGTTGATTTAACAATGAGTTAACACTGCTCTCGTAACTCCGCCCATCCCCGGTCGCCCCTACCAGCATGAACATACGACGCTACCGGCCTTTCGCACGAACCGCCCTCGTCACTGTTGTCTCCATCGTTTGGTTGTGCGGCTGGGTTGTGCCCGGTCACGGCGCTCCGCCGATCATTGCCCAGGGGGGGCTCGTCAACGCTGCAAATTTCATGGGCGGCCCGATCGCTCCCGAATCTTGGGTGTCTCTGTTCGGAGAGGAACTGGCTAGCACGCTGGTCGTCGCTTCCACGACTCCTCTTCCCACCTCCCTCGACGGTACCCAAGTCACCGTGACTGACTCTCTCGGCGCCGAGCGCCCGGCTCAATTGCAGTTCGTCGCCCCCGGACAATTGAACTTCCTGGCGCCGCCGAACATGGCTTCCGGCCCCGCGGATGTCACCGTCACCAACGCCAGTGGGGAAAGCGCGAGCGTGGAGGCGCAAGTTGCGGCCGTGGGACCGGGAATTTTCTCCGCCAACGCCAGCGGCATGGGTGTGGCCGCCGCGACGTTCCTCAGAGAGCAAGGCGATGGCTTCCGCGTTGAAGGCGTTACGTTCCGCACCGACCTCCCCGTAGGCAGCCGCATCAATATCCCCATCGACTTGGGAGAAGCGGACGATGAAGTATTCGTAAGCTTCTTCGGGACGGGCTTTCGTTTCCAGTCGTCCGTGTCGGTTCTCATTGGCGGTGCTGATGTGCCCACTGTTGGGGCTGTGGCCCAGGGACAGTTCGACGGCCTCGATCAATTGGTTGTCGGCCCCCTGCCGCGCAGCCTCCTAGGCCGCGGCGAAGTGAGGGTGCTTGCGAGCTTCGATGGCATCCCGGCCAACGAAGTCACCATCAGCATCGGGCCTTTCGAAGGGCCGTTGGAGCTGAGCGGACTCAGGTTCGACGGCACAAACGACCGCGTCACGGTACCGTATAGCCCAACCTTCCCGACTGAGGTCTTCACCCTCAGCGCCTGGATCAAGCTCCTGCCGCCGCGCAGGCGGGCGGCCATCATCGCGCGAGGCGAAGACGACAACTCTTTCAATCTGAGCTGGCAGCTCTACGTCATTTCGGACGGCACCCTCGAAATCATGCTCGAGGACTCCCGAGAGAACAACTACTGCTATCCGTTGAATAACTGCAGGCCGCTCGGCTCGTGCAGCATCGAGGGCGACCTCTTCGTGGCGAACGACGTCTGGCGCCACGTCGCCGTTACACGCGGGCAGTCAGGAGACTTGAGTCTCTACATCGACGGAGACAAAAGAGCAAGCTGCGAGGGGACAGGCGTGCCCTCGCCGAACAACTTTCAGGTGCTGTCGGTCGGGAATACCTTCGGTACGATCGGGCCGCCCCCTGGGGGCGTTGAGCCTCCCGTCTGGTTTTTCCAGGGGCTCATAGACGAACCGGCCGTCTGGGACGTAGTTCTGACAGACGCCCAGGTCGCGGCCCTTCGGAGCTCGGGAGTGGATGCGGGCTCCCCCGGTCTGGCCGGCTATTGGAACTTCGACGAGGGTGACGGCCAGGTGGTCAGCGACCGCTCGCCGGCGGGCAACCACGGCTTCCTGGGAGCGATCCCGCAGCCGGACGAAGCGGATCCGCTATGGGAGGCCAAAGATGCCCAGTGAAGACACCCGATATAAGGGTAGGGTCAAGCAGACTCCGCGGATTTGACAGATGGGAGGTCAGCTCCAGACACCCAACCCGATCAGAGCATTTCGTAAACGCTTCGATTTCTCTCGCAAGCTCACCCGGAGAACATCCGCACGGGGGAGAGCGGCCTCGTTCTCTTGGACTCGCAGCGAAATCACCTCTTCAGAGACACCAATGAAATGTCCCCCGGAGGGATTTGAAATTCATTTGAACCACCTGAATCTCGTGTCCCACGTTCAACTGCTTGAGGTTTTCCCAGGATTGTTCGACAGGCTCGCCGGCTATAAGAGCCCCGTGCTCTGGGTCAAGAGAAAGATACCGACAACAGCCATCCACCGCATGAATCGGGCACGGCAGCAAATTCGCTGGCGGTGAGTCGCTCTTCTACCTCAGAACGCTTCTAGAGGGAGGGAGAGATGGGCTTGCGCGGTGTCGTCATCTTACGGCCTATGTGAAATCAAGCGACGTGAAGGTGGCTGGGCGACCAGCTTCTTGGAACGTCGTAGACTGTCCCCGACTTTCCAGGAGGTCGGCATGGGCATTCTGGACTTTCTCGCGGCGATCATTCCCTCGCTTGGCTGGCCCCTCGTGGCCCTGGTCGCCTTCCTATTCATCCGTAAGCCTCTCTACCGCTTTCTCGAGTTCCTGCCAGACATCAGGATTCGTTGGAAGAAGCTTGAAATCTTCCTCGAAGATCGTCACGAGCCGCTCCGACTCCCCCTCCCTTCCGGGAAACCTGACGAGTCAGAAGAAGACCAGTAACCACACCTCAAGCCCGCCACGGGCGGGGATTTGGCGGCGGCGTCGCGTTGTGTAAAAAATTGCGACCAGATGACGCAATCCTTCTTGCCCACCGGATCAGAAATCAATAGGTTATCGGAGCGTGAGAGCGTCGCGTGTCGCAAGTTTTGGGGGAAGGCGACAGGCGAGGTAGGTAGTTACCTAACTGAGCCGGACAGTCGGCGGTTAATAAAGCTACTGTTGGAAGTCCCGAGATCCGCGTGCTGTTCGGAGGCCGCCCAAGGGGAGTTTCGCAGGCCCGACCAGCTTTGTGCTAAGCTTCTCTAAGGATCTCAGCAGGGAGAAGAAAGAAGGAGGATCTCTCAGCAAATGGAAGAATTAAAGGTGAACCCTACGGTAATCGAGCTAGCACCAATTCTGGATGGCAAGAAAAAGGCTAGTAAGTATACCACATGTGTGGAGGTATTCAATGACTGCCCCTCGAGCTGGAAAGTAACCATAATCGAGATAGGCAGTAAATTCTGGTATCAGAATGCCGCCGGTCAAAGTATCTATGAAGAAATCGTGTCCAAGACGGTCAATATTCCCAGCTACGGTTCAGACCAATATTGCGGTACGTACGACGGCTGCTGCCACATAATCTACACAGCGATCAAAGCTGACGTGGACGGCAGCATAGAGGTATTTACCGATCAAACACAGGTTGGACCCGAGGAGTGTATTGTCTACAATCCACTGAGTCTTGGACCGCAGCGGCAGCGTAGGCACACTTCAACGGAGGCACCTCTTGTTCTTCGGAAGCGCCCTTAGGCGTCGCCGACACTTGAAGCGGTGTCGCAATCTTTAGGCGAAAGGCGACACCTCCCGTCCGGTAAATAATGCGTCAAACGGGCCAGACTGGGGCCAAGATTAACTTTTGGATTCTGGGGCTGATGGGGACAGTCACCGTGGCTGATGGGGCTGATGGGTCGCGGTAGGGATGCCGGTCGCCCGGCACCCCCCGCACGGATCCGTACGTGAGCGTTGACTCATACGGCTCTTACCTCGGATGATGGCGTCAGCGCAAGCCAGACAACAGCTTCCGCTCCGCACGCCGCCCAGCGCATGGGGCACGGCCTGTCCGCCTCTGTGTGCGGTCCGTGGCGCACCCGACGACGTTCTCCTCGGTCCCGGCCCTTCCCTCCAGATCCTCCGCCGACGGTTGCCCGCCCTTGTTCGGACCCTTCGCGGGTACTACGGCCCGGTCCGACTCCTCGGCGGCGTACGCGTGGGGCGTGCGGCTGTCGCCTTCCCCCACCGGCCTGCCACTTCGCGGCAGGCGCCTCCGAGGTCTCCCGGTTCTCGCGCAAGGAGTTTCCTGACGTGCACGGGTTCTCCGACCGCGCCGGGTTCGCACGCAGCTTGCGATAGCGCGGCGCTCGATGTTGCCTTCCCCTTCTGTCCACAAGGTCGGCACCCGAATCTAGGTATTTCGCGGCTCGATAGCCAGCCCGCCAGTGCCTCTGTCAACGCTTCGCCCGTGCTGTCACCAGCGCCGGCGCATGACTCGAGGTCAACGTGGTTCGCTACTCCTTCGTTGTGGGGCTCCTTCCTCCCCGACTCTCCGCCGGTTTATCCCGGCGCTTTCTGACTGTCCCTCTGCTTCCTTCTCTGCTTCCTGCTTCCTCCGCGTCTCTGACACCCCACCAAACGGGGACTCACGATCTTCAACCGCAGTTAGGTCGAGTAGCTTGGCCGCGTGAATTTGACGACTCGCTTAGCGAAGCCCTTGAGTTGAGTCTCATTAACATTGGAAATTTTTTCCTGCCACGTTTTGCACGTGTCGTGGTGAAACTGATTCGCGTATTCGCGTAGCTTGTCAAGTTCATCGATGACATCGTCCGAAATGATTGGAGAGCCGTCATCCCTTAGCTGCTTTGCGGCCACGAAGAAATCTTTGAGTATCTTCCCCGGCGGAAAGTGTTCAGCGAAAGCGACCCGCAGGAACCCCTCCAGAACAAGACGAAGTGCTGGAGCCACTTTCTCAGGGTCGCCCGTCGAGTTGGAGCTGTAAACTCGCACGCACTTATGCAGACTGTCGTATTCGGTGAGAGCAGCGGCTTCAGCGTTCCATGGCTCGAACTTTGAGGCTTCTTGGCCAGCATCCCGGATTTGCATCGTCGAGGTGTGGTCCTTGTCAGCTCGGTCCCAGAGTTGGCACAGAAGGGGGCGTGAATGTGACAGCACTATCACCTGCTCTGCTCGGCCTAGGAGTCCTCGGATTTCTTGAAGGGTGGCTAGAGTCCTACCCTCATCAAGACTTGATGCCGGATCATCAAGCACAATAATCGTGTTATCGAGAGCCGAATGTTCTTTCAGCGTAGCGAAAAAGAACGCTAGTGCCAGAGTGTTTCGGTCTCCAGCACTGAGAGTTGTACCAAACGACGGCTCGATACTTCCCGCCTGCGCAAGGCCAACGCGTCCTCTGTTGACCACCAGCTCGTAAGATGAGGTCGGCACGCCCCTAGGATCCAATGGCGCTAGGGTGTCGATCTGGAAGTCAGCGTTGAACTTCAGCAGGAAGTCGTTGATGGCTGTCTGGTAGGTCCCGAAGACCTTCTTTCGGTGATTGTCCAGAGCAGCGCGGGCAACCACCTTTTCGGCCTCGGCGTCCCCCTTCGTCTGCCTAGCTTGGAGGTACTTCGAGCACTTCAGAGCAGTGTCTTTTTCATGTCGCCTCTCAATCGCCTCAAGCAGAGCCAACTGAGTTCTAGCGCCGGCTAGACTTCCATGGGAAGCTTTCTCTTTCGCTAGAGCGATTTCATCGTTTTGGGTGAGAAGAGTAGTGTTTGTCGATAGCACCTTCGCCGCAAGATCACGGTACTTCTCGACAGCTTCCTGAATAGCTATGCTGAGACCCTGCGGCTCCAGGGGGGCTGCAGCCTTCTTGTCGAGGGCTTCTACAAGCCCGTCCCGAGCCGCTGCCCAACAGTTCGCCAGCTCCTCTGAATCAATGTCGGACGCAGGAAGCTGCAGATAGTGGGACCAAAAATCATGGCGGTCCTTCGACAGCTGAACCTTCCGTTGAAAGCGGGCTAGTCGATCTCCACCCAACTTCTCCATCAGGCTGTTGCTGGCGCCCGTAATCCGGGCTTTATGATCGGCGTAGGCCTTCGAAAAGTAGGCTTGGTAGTGAGCAAGGAGCGTCGATCCTGAGAGGTCTTGTCCACAGAAAGGGCATGAGGAGCGTTTCGACGCTATCTCCATTCCCTTGGAAACCCACGATTCTGCCTGCGAATTATCGAGTTCTTTGAAGTGTGCCTTCACAGCTTCCAGCGCCGTCGATTCCAGTTCTGGTAGTGCCGCTTGCAGAGTTGCGATGATGCTTTCGCTTCCAATGTCGGGGAGGCCCAACGCTTCGAACGCCTCTGTTCTCTTGATGAGCCCCGCGTCCTGGAGCACAGAGACGCTCTTCTTTGCCGCCGAGAGTTGTTCGTCGAGATCTGCCGGCAAGCGGAGCGTACAGAAAACATCGATCGCAAGCCCGCCCAGAATGCTGGAAGGTATGGCGCGCTCGCACGCTCCCACGTCCTTTTGGAGCTCGGCAATCACCTTTGTAAGATCCTGGACGCGACGATTGTGCTTGACCCCCTCTTCGCCGATGACCAATTCGTGAAGGTTCTGACGATTTCCCGCCGTCACGCTCAGACCTGAGTAGACGTTCGTGTCTACAAAATGATCGTCGAAGATTGCCATCTTCGGGCCGACTACATTCCAGCGGGCGTCGTCGCCGTCGAAGGCGGCCTCTATCTCTTCCAGCTCGAAAACGACCCGCGATACCGTTTTGGCCGATATGCGATGGCGCTCAAGGATAGGCGCAGGACTCCCTGTCGTAAGCGATCTCAGAATTGCGCAGAGCGTGGTTTTGCCCCGACCGTTTTCCGAGAAAACAAGGCCTAATTTCTTGAATGCCAGGTCCGGATTGTTGTTGACAGTCTCAAAACGCCCGACATTCTGGATATACTTCAGATTCGTAATCATACGCATCTAATAGTTTAACGCCGCCGTAGGGACCGGCAACCCTGCCGGTCCATCGCCGCTCGACACCGGGGGAGTTGCTCGATATCATGGTGTCAACATTTCGGGAGGGCACGGCTGACCCGGACCAACCGGAACCGAATAGTGCGGATTTGGGTACTCTTGAAGGGGCTGATGGGGCTGATGGGGCTGATGGGGACAGTCACCGGGTTTTATGGACGGCTGATGGGGACAGTCACCGGGTTTTATTGTCAACTCTTGCGGAATCGCCTGCAGCTGCCGCGAAAACACGGTGACTGTCCCCACTGGAAGGTGGCCGACTGCCTTGCTGCGGGTTAAGTCGACGCCCGGGGCTGATGGGGACGGGGAAAGCGGGGACGCTACGACTTTTCGATGGACGCATGGCAAAGCCAACCGAGCAGCGAAAGGGAAACACGACCAAAGCGAACCCAACTCCTCAGCAATCCGCTGCCCCAAACCTCTTCAACGCCTTCAGCAGCGCCGGCCGGCTATACCCTGGGAACGTGCCGCGCCAGCATTCGCGTCCGACCAGCATTCCCGTCCGAAATGATACCGGCCGACTCTCACCCGGTCCAGCCCTAACTCCCTCTCGATGCTCGAGGCTCCTACGCCAAGCGGCGACGAGCCGTTCAGCCGCGAACGCCCCACCCAAACGCCGAACCGGCTCCCGGCGCGCCACTTTGGCCCCAAAACACCGCTCCCCCCCAATTCCGCAAATCATCTCAACTCAGTCACGGATAATTCGTAAATATAATCCCTGTGTTTTCAATAGGTTTACCCACCGCCCGCAAGAAATCCCAAGATCGGCTTGTTATCCTAAAAGCAACAAAACCAACAATGACTCAGTTGCAACATAAAGGAGAGGACAACCATTCCACGGCCCCGGCGGGACCCAAAAGCCTGAAAACCTCTCACAGACTCTCAAATACTCTCATTGAAAAAAGTAAACCCTTATGAATGAACAACTTACAACCAAACAGAACAAGGCCATTGAAGCTCTTTTGCTAACGAATACGATCGATAGAGCGGCAAAGAGAGCAAATGTGAGTGAAGCATCCATTTATCGCTGGATGAAACAGGAAAGCTTCCAGACTGCCCTAAGAGCAGCCCGGCGGGACATTCTTGCCCACACCACCACCCGCCTCCAGCAAATGAGCGTTCGCGCCCTCGACACGCTCGAGAACGTGATGGACGACCAGAAAGCCTTCTCTGCCAGCCGAGTCAGCGCCTCGCGCTTGGCCATGGACATGATGTACCGAGGCGCCGCCATCGACGACATCATCGAACGACTCAAAACCGTCGAAGGGAAACAGTTGAGCCATCAGAATGGATGAGCCCCCGCCCAAACAGAGCAGAAAGCTCGGAAAGCAACTTCAGAGCCGCGGACGGAAGCCTGCGGTCAAGCGCCCTGGAATCCGTCTCAAGCGCAGCAGAGTCACAAGGGAAACCGGGACAGCCTCAGTTTCCAGTTTCAGGACTTCCGAGAGTACGGCTACGACGGTGCCAACCGCCTTCAGAAGATCAAAGAACATCGCTTCGACCTCGCTGCGCTGATCCGGACGGGTGCGCTCCGGCGGAGCATGTCCAGAATTCCGTTGAAACGCGCGGCTCTCCAGAACTTGTAGTTTACGCCGCTTGGGCCTGGGCCGGTGGCGGCGTCGACAGTCTGGCGAGCTGGTCGAGTAATTTCGGCAAGTGGCGGTAGCCCTTGACGCGCCGGAAGCTTTTCTCCGCCAGCCACAGACCCGCTCCCGCCCAGCGCTCGCGTTGATCGCCTCCCCGCCAGCGCTTCACTCGTCCGCAGATGCGGTCCACCACCGAAAAGGCTGACTCGATCGGGTTCGTCGTCGCCAGCGTACAACGCAACAAGTCGTCGAGTCCGAGCCGGTGCACCGTCAGCGTTTCCTCTCTCCCCTCTTCGAGCGAACGAGCCGCCGACGGGTTCAACTCCAGCAACTCGCGATGCAGCTTCTCCAAGGCCGTGTTGGCATCCTCATAGCTCGACATCGCATAAGCGTTCGCCATCTTGCGGTCCACCGATTCGCGGTATTGCTGCGGCAAATGGCCGCTCACATTGCGGCGCTTGTGCATTTGACAGCGCTGGATCAGCGCCGTCTTGCCCGCCTGCTTGCGGACCGCCTTGGTGAGCGCCTTCGCGCCGTCGAGCACATAGAGCATCGGCGCCGAGAAATCGACGCCGCGCCCGGCCAAATCCTGCAGTAATTCGCTGACCACCGTGGCGTTCTCGCTCGCTCCCTGCCGCAGCCCCAAAACCGTTTTGGCCCCGTCTACAGCGACTCCCAGCGCTACGATCAGATGCTGACCCTTGAACTCAATGCCGTCGATGTAGACGGCGCAGAGTTTGAGTTTGTCGAGAGGGCGTTCTAAAAGTGCCTGCAATTTCTCGCGGCTAGTGCGCACGAAACGCTCACTCACCGCTGACTTTTCGATGCCATAGGCGGCGGCAAACTCCCGCACGGCTTGGGAGTAATTCCGCGTCGAGAGCCCCAGCATGAGCTTGTCCCAAACGGCGTCGTCGAGCGGCTCGGAGCGGCGGAACAATTCATAGCTGCCCAAGGGTTGTTCGTGACCGTCGTCGCTGCGCAGCCGCGGACGCTGAATGGGGACCTTCTGTCCATCCACGACGAGGAAGCCTTTCTCGCGGCCCCAGCGGTAGGGCTGCTCGGCTTGGCGCCGCTGGTAGTGCTCGCCAGCGAGCTGGCGCACTTCGTTGTCCATGATGAGCTGCATCAGATCCAGCCCTGCCTGGCGCATCAACTCACCGACACTTTGCTGCAGGGCGGCGGCGACTTCTTTGAGCGGCAAGTGCAGTTGCAGTTCTTGCCCGGATTCTTCGGCTTGCTTGTGGAATTGGCGAACGGCTTGTTCGCGGTCGATCTGGTATCGTTTCTTCATAGCGACTCTCCTTTTTAAAAAAATAAAACATCACTCCGAGCCTAACGGCTCGGACTGGAGAGTCGCTACTTTCTACGAACTATCGGACATCCTCACGAGGAATTAGAACGTGCGTTTTCAAATACGACCGCTTCTTTCGCAAGTGAGTCGAGGAAAGGAGAAGTATCTCTCTTATACCCATAACAACCGAGATGGTCCGCTCGAAGAGCATCAACCACGATAACGATGACATTGTAATTATTTAATGGCTGTTCTTCTTTTGGACCCTGAATCGAGGCCGCCAAACCGAGAACAGATGCCACCGTGAGTAGCGTGGCTAATATGATTGGTATACCCGGTGACCTATTCTAGGCTTACCCGCGACCTGGAAACTGTGAGTTTAACCCGGAGGCCCTTGGCAAGCTGGAGCGGCATCCAACACCTCTTTCACCAGTTTAACATAGCGGAGCCCGATCAGCTCCGAGTTAAACTGCCGAACGAGCTTCTCGGCGCCCCGTCGGCCGCGTTCTCTCCAAAGCTCCGGGTCGCGGCAGAATCGGATCATCGCTTCCACAAGAGCACTATGGTTGCGGGGCTCGGGATTATTACAGTAGTCTCCGATGTTCGATGCGTTCAAAGCGAGAGGATCGTGATACCTGAATTATGCACAGATTCGCTTTGCGAGTGCGGCTGCGTTCGTAGCGGCTTGACGGCCGTCGTAAGGTGGGAGCTCGGCAACTGGTCTTTTGGCTTCTCCGTCCCCGGTTTCCCCTCCCGCCCAGAATCCGCGTCGGCAAAACCCCGCTCCGAAGTGGCGTGTTTCCAGTACGTTGCGGCCAGTGCATAAAATTTTATGCATAGCGCATAGCCAGGCTCTCAGATCAACGCCCTCTCGACTACCGGCGGCAAGCCGCCGTAGGGAGTCGGCTTCCTGCCGCGGAAGTTGTCAAGGCGTGGATGCCCCGATTTTATTGGGCTGCGAGACCGTCACGGCTGGGCCTTGTTTGACGGCCCTTTGGGAGCTATGCTGTTTTCGCTTGGTAACCATTTGGGTGACCTCCTTTGGGTTGGCTGGTGAAGCTGGAATCTTTGCCAGCCTACCTTTTTACCCCATGTTTTCGGGCGTTCTCCAATGGTCCCTTGCGGCTCAGCCCTCCTCAGGTGCACCCCGCAATGCATAATTCAGGTGATACGCGGCGGGGATCGTAATGCCTGCGTCCTCGTTGACAACGACCTCATCCGCGGAGCCTACTTTCGTGAGCAACAAGGGCAGACCGAAGAACATTGCCTCGTTAACAGCTAAGCTCCAGCCTTCAATCAACGAGGGAGCTACAAAGGCGTCCGCAAGGCTATAGTAGTCCCACATCCTGTTGGTTTGCCCGCAGAACATGACATGGGTGTGGAGTCCGAAATCTTGAATGTAGTCGCGCACCCGCGCCCAATACACCTGGTCCGCTCGGCCACCCACGAACAAGACCCGCACGTTCGGGAACTGTTCAACCTGAATTATGCACTGCGGGGTGCACCTGAGGAGGGCTGAGCTGCGAGGGACCATTGGGGAACGCCCGAAAACATGGGGTAATAAGGTAGGCTGGCAAAGATTTCAGCTTCGCCAGCCAACCCCAAGGAGGTCACCCAAATGGTTACCAAGCGAAAACAGCATAGCTCCAAAAACCCCGCCAAACAAGGCCGCGGCGCGACGGCTCCGCAGCCCAATAAAATCGGGGCTTCCACGCCCTATCACTTCCGCGGCAAGAATCTGACTCCCTACGGCGGCCTGCTGCCGGTCGCCACCCTGCTCGAAAAACTCGGCTTCCAAGAGCTGCTGGAACAAACCCTCAGCGTCAAACGAATCACCCGTGTGATGAGCCTCTACCAGTTTGTGCTGGCCCTCGTGCTGGGCCTCTATGTCGGCTTTGCGCGGCTCAACCAACTCCGCTTCATCGCGCGCGACCCCATCCTGACCGGCATCTTGCAAGTGACGCGGCTGCCGCCGCAATCCACGCTGTGGCGCTTTCTGGCCTCGCTGCATCTCAACGTGGCGCGGCAGATCCTGTCGATGCAGCGCCAACTGCGCGAACGAGCCTGGGCGGCGGCCAACGTGCGGTTGACCACGGTGACGCTGGACACCGACACCACCGTGCACACCCTCTACGGCCAGCAGATGGGCGGGCGCAAGAGCTACAACCCCAAGAACAAGGGCAAGCGCAGCTACCAGCCGATACTGACCTTCCTGGCCGAGACGCGCGAATACCTGATGGGCGGGTTGCACAATGGCGACCGGCCCACGGGCAAAGAGATCGCGGCGCACCTCGAAAGTGCTTTCCAGGCTTTGCCGGCCAGTGTGAAGCGGATCTTGGCGCGGGCCGATTCCGGCTTTTATTGCTGGGAAGCGGTGGCAGCCTACGAACAAGCGCATTGTCAGTTCGTCATCGTGGCGCGCAAGACCAGGCGACTGGTCGAGCAGTTGCAGCAAGCGGAATGGAAGCCCTCGCCCCACAGCGACGCTGCGGCGGAGTGCGAATTCCTCTACCAGCCGCAAGGCTGGGGCAGGGCCTGCCGCTTTGTCGCGCTGCGTTATGAAAAGGAGCCGGAAACCGACGAAGTCGAGCAATATCAGTTGTTTGCAACCAGCGCTTACACCTACCGCGTGTTCGTCACCAACCCCACCGAGCCGATCGCGGCGGTGGCGTGGTTTTACAACCAGCGGGCTGGGGCGGAGAACCTCATCAAAGAAGCCAACAACGACGCCGGGCTGGCGGCCCATCCTTCGCGCCGCTTTGACATGAACCGCAATCACTTTCAGTTGGTCATGCTGGCCTACAACCTCAACTGCTGGCTGCTGCTGTTCCAGCGCGAAGCCGACGCCACCCCGGAGAAGCTGCGCCACACCACCCTGGCGACGGCGCGGCTGCGTTTTCTGTTCGTGGCGGCCAAGATCTGGCGGCATGCCGGCAGAACGGGCATCAGCTACAGCGATCAGTACCAGGAGCAGGGCCTGTTCGAGCGGCTGATGCGGCGGCTGCGGGCGATGGCGCCGCCGGGATCGAGCTGCGCGCCGGTGGTGGAGGGTGCGCTGCGTTGAGAGGTGCTCCATGCCTAAAATTTTATGCACTTGCTGCAAGCTACTGGGAACATGCCGTTTGCGAGCCCGCTTTTGCCCGCCCGGATTAGGAGGCGGCTCAAACCGGGAAGGAAACAGCAGAAAAGACGACTTGCTAAATCACTGAGTTGACACGACTGCCGCTACCGCCACAACTCCATCGGCGATGGCTACGCCGAACCTGTGCATAATTCAGGTTCAATGACTTTCCTCAGTGCGCTTACCGTGTGCAACTGGGCCTTTGTCCCATAGAAAGCGGCCACCTGCATGAACACGTAGCTGTCGTCGGGAATATTCAGAGATTGCCTTGTGACGACCGGAGGTGATTCCCCAATGTTGCGCAAAAAAGCAAGATTCGCTCCATTGGGTATACAGACGACCCTTGACGGCTCGATATTGTACTTCCGACAGAAGTAGCTTCGGACAGACTTAGAAACGGCAAGATATCTGGTGACAGCTCGGTCGGTGGCGCGCACCTCGGCATCTTGTTCGGGCGAGTGCCAAATGTAGGAGTTGTGAACCACGTTGATGACAGGCGTGCCGCGGGAAGCGCTGCTCGCAGCGCCGAAGTTGGAATAGTGGCTGATCAGGAGGTCCGCTTTTTCAGTATCGAGAATCCTCTGGAACTTCTCAGTGTCTCGACCCACCAAGTAAGTGCGTATCCCGGCTGCTCGGCAGGCATTTGCGATATCGCCGCCCTCTTGAATGGTGGAGATCACCGAACGGAAACCGGCGTCGTTCAGCGTACTTGCCATCTCCGCTACCACACGTTCGAGGCCGCCGCGGTGCAGGCCTAGTGTTTCCAGCACTACGGTGGGTTGACCGTTGCGTTCGGAAGTCGCCGAAAGGGCCGGGGCGACTTCAGTTTCCCGACCCATGCTTTCACCACCGCTGGGATCGCGCGTCCCGCGGAAGAGCAAATCGTTGTTGGCGATCGCCGCGAAGGTTTGTGCTCGGCGAAGAGGGGAGCGCTCCTTCAGGTATTGGTCGGCCATTTGCAAGTCCGGACAAATCTCGAGCGCTTCCCGCACTGAGTCGGCGCGGGAGCTGATGAGAGCGTTCGGCAGATCGTGAAAACCCGCAGCCTGAACCGTTTCCGTTGCAAGGATGGGTTTGCCGGCGGTCAGATAACACATCAGTGTATCCTCGATCCAGGGCAGCCCATCTTTCGCCGATGAGAACGGAGCCAACAGCAGGAAGGCGCGAGACAAATACTTGTGCCACTCGTGGAGAGGTTTGTACCAGAGGTCGTACACATTGGTCGCGCCGGGGAAATAGGTGTCTAGATGCGTTACATAGTGGGGGCTGCTTGAGATAAAGAGAAAGTCCAGATCGGGATGCTTTTCGACGGCCTCTCCGATGAAGTCGAAGTCGAGCAGCTTGGCACTCAGCGGAGCAATACAAACGACCAAAGGGCTTTTGATTTCAGGAAAATCCCACGGCACATAGGTGTTGTCGCGGGCCTTGAGGATCAGCTTGGACTCGTCGCTGCACGCAAACCTGCCCGGGATGAACAAGGACCACCTACGCTGAAAATGCGGCGGCAGGTTTGCTGCGACTTGCTTGGAGCCGGCCAGACACCAAGTCCCGAGTCCCGGGGCGTCTTTCAGCACAGTCAGACGACCGGGGTCGCTGTTCGGAGCAAGCCAATAAAAGCAAAAGACCGAATCAGCGGGCCAAACCCGGGCGAGGGCGACTAACCACTTCGGGTCCTCCCCGAACGACAGGAGTATCCCTTTCGATGCCGAGCGGTTCTCAGTGAGCCAATCCCGCACCTCGTCGGGATCCGGCATCAACAGCACGTTATATTGGTCGTCGGGTTCACCCGACTCCCAACCACTCGTCGCTACGACGGCTACTGCGTTGCCGAGCTGTCGAAAAGCTCGAGCGATGGCGGCGACCGGTTCCTGCGGCACGCCTCGAGCGGAATCGTAGACGATGACGACGTCAAATCGTTTCTCGTAGTACAGCAACCTTTGGCGGTGGCGCCGCATGAGGGTTTGCACATTGTGGACGATCTGCGCCTGTCCATGCTTGGCGCTAAGGGTGTCCTCGTGTACTCGGTATCGATACAGGCACTGTTCCGTGTCGACATGGCGAATAATGCCGTGTGAGCTGACCCGCAACCAGTAATCGTAGTCTTCCGTGCCGAGCAAAGCGTCATCGTAATCACCCACAAGCCTTCCCATTCGGGCACGGTAAAGAAAGCAGGCTCCGATAAAGTTGTCGTCCAATAGGCCGAGGGTCTCGACTGTATGAGGCAGGCGGAGCCGCTGGGTGGCGTTCGGACACTGGTTGCTAGGACGGTAATCGGACCCGATCAACGGAGCTCCTTCGTCGTTGATAATGTCCGCATTCCCGTATGTCATGTCCACTTCCGGATTCCGCAGCAGGAAGCCGAGAAGGGTGGCAATCATCTCGGGCCGCATCACGTTATCGGCGGACGTCCACGTAAGGAACTCACCTTCGACCGCTTGAAAGCCCGTATTGAGTCCCTTCGGCAGCCCTTCATGCGTTTTCCGGATGATTCGAACGCGTGGATCGCTCGCGAACTTGTCAAAGACGGGATCGAGGTCTTCGGTGGAACCGTCGTCAACGACGATCAGCTCAAGATTTTTGTACGACTGTTCCAGCACGCTGCGGATCGACTCACCCACCAGACGTGCCTGGTTCCACACCGGCAAGACGACACTGACTTTCGGCCGGTAGGAGGGGTAGGAGTCAAATGGCAAGCTCGTTTTGTACGCGTGCACCTCAGCGGGGGCGTGGGCTGAGCTGGCGGCGGGCCTTGTTCCATCCTTCGGGACCGTCTCGGAGGACTCAGCCTCGTCGGAGTCGGCAGCCCCGGATTGCGACGCAGGAGCTTGCGGTGAGAGAAGCGCGCTATACCTGTGGGAGAAGACAAGGCGATAAAACTTCAGATAAACAGGACGCACGAAGGCTCGCGCCGACTCTGGAACGCAAGATTGAAGGAAATCCAATAGTCGATCCAAGTTCCTGCGTAGCTTCACGCTGAGACGGGCATTGTGCAACTCGATTAACTCCTGACGGGAGCGGTTGCTGAACTCAGCGAGGTTTCTGAGTTTCGCGTTGCCTCGATGCAATGTCTCGATCTCTTCATTCTGCGAAGTGGTCCAATTGGCGAGTTCTTGGATTCGGTCGTCTAAGCGGGCAACTTCCGCTGATGTCTCACCCAATTGTTTCTCCAGCTCTCGTTTTTCCAGCGCATGCCGTTGCTCAAGCTGGAGCACGAAACGATCCTTGCCTTGCAACTGCTCCTGCAGTTTGGCCACTTCGCCTTTTTTCTCGGCCACGGAAGAGATCAGTTGCTCGTTATCGGCGTGCTGCTTGCCTACCCGGGCGGAAAGCTCTTTCAATTGCTCTTGACGCTGCTTCAACTGCGCGATCAGTTGCTCGTTGTCGGCGCGCTGCTTTCGCACGCTGGCGGAGAACTCCTCGACCTGTTCTTGCTTTTGCTTCAACTGCCCGCTCAGTTGCTCGTTGTCGGCGTGCTTTTGCTTCAACTGCCCGCTCAGTTGCTCGTTGTCGGCGTGCTCTTGTTTCAACTGCCCGCTCAGTTGCTCGTTGTCGGCGTGCTTTTGCTTCAACTGCCCGCTCAGTTGCTCGTTGTCGGCGTGCTTTTGCTTCAACTGCCCGCTCAGTTGCTCATTGTCGGCGTGCTTTTGCTTCAACTGCCCGCTCAGTTGCTCGTTGTCGGCGTGCTTTTGCTTCAACTGCCCGCTCAGTTGCTCGTTGTCGGCGTGCTCTTGCTTCAACTGCCCGCTCAGTTGCTCGTTGTCGGCGTGCTCTTGCTTCAACTGCCCGCTCAGTTGCTCGTTGTCGGCGCGCTTTTGCTTCAACTGCCCGCTCAGTTGCTCGTTGTCGGCGTGCTTTTGCTTCAACTGCTCAGTTGCTCGTTGTCAGCGTGCTTTTGCTTCAACTCCCCGCTCAGTTGCTCGTTGTCGGCGCGCTGCTTTCGCCGCTCAGTTGCTCGTTGTTCTTGCTTTTGCTTCAACTGCCCGCTCAGTTGCTCGTTGTCAGCGTGCTCTTGCTTCAACTGCCCGCTCAGTTGCTCGTTGTCGGCGCGCTGCTCTCGCACGCTGGCGGAGAACTCCTCCACCTGTTCTTGCTTTTGCTTCAACTGCCCGCTCAGTTGCTCGTTGTCAGCGTGCTCTTGCTTCAACTGCCCGCTCAGTTGCTCGTTGTCGGCGCGCTGCTCTCGCACGCTGGCGGAGAACTCCTCCACCTGTTCTTGCTTTTGCTTCAACTGCCCGCTCAGTTGCTCGTTGTCAGCGTGCTCTTGCTTCAACTGCCCGCTCAGTTGCTCGTTGTCGGCGTGCTGTTTTCGGATGGAGGCGGAGAGTTCCTCGACCTGTTCTTGCTCTTGCTTCAACTCCCCGCTCAGTTGCTCGTTCTGGGCGTGCTGTTTGCCCACCCAAGCGGAGAGCTCATCGAGTTGTTCTTGCTTTTGCTTCAACTGCCCGCTCAGTTGCTCGTTGTCGGCGCGCTGCTTTCGCACGCTAGCGGAGAACTCCTCCACCTGTTCTTGCTTTTGCTTCAACTGCCCGCTCAGTTGCTCGTTGTCAGCGTGCTCTTGCTTCAACTCCCCGCTCAGTTGCTCGTTGTCAGCGTGCTCTTGCTTCAACTGCCCGCTCAGTTGCTCGTTGTCGGCGCGCTGCTTTCGCACGCTGGCGGAGAACTCCTCCACCTGTTCTTGCTTTTGCTTCAACTGCCCGCTCAGTTGCTCGTTGTCGGCGTGCTGTTTTCGGATGGAGGCGGAGAGTTCCTCGACCTGTTCTTGCTCTTGCTTCAACTCCCCGCTCAGTTGCTCGTTCTGGGCGTGCTGTTTGCCCACCCAAGCGGAGAGCTCATCGAGTTGTTCTTGCTTTTGCTTCAACTGCCCGCTCAGTTGCTCGTTGTCAGCGTGCTGTTTTCGGATGCAGGCGGAGAGTTCCTCGACCTGTTCTTCCTTTTGCTTCAACTGCCCGCTCAGTTGCTCGTTGTCGGCGTGCTGTTTTCGGATGGAGGCGGAGAGTTCCTCGACCTGTTCTTGCTCTTGCTTCAACTTCCCGCTCAGTTCCTCGATGTGGGCGTGCTGTTTGCCCCCCCAAGCGGAGAGCTCCTCGAGTTGTTCTTGCTTTTGCTTCAACTGCCCGCTCAGTTCCTCGTTGTCGGCGTGCTGTTTGTCCACGCAAGCGGAGAGCTCCTCGTTGTCGGCGCGCTGCTTTCGCACGCTGGCGGAGAACTCCTCGACCTGTTCTTGCTCTTGCTTCAACTGCCCGCTCAGTTCCTCGATGTGGGCGTGCTGTTTGTCCACCCAGGCGGAGAGCTCATCCAGTTGTTCTTTGCGAGACTTCAGCTGTTCATCGGACCGTTTGGCCGCCGTGAGCTGTTCCTTCACCGCACTGGCTACAACCGAAACCAGTTCCGGGGCCAAAGGCTTCGGTTCCGGCGGCCGCTTCAGGAGTTCACAGGCTAGTTGGACGTTTTTTTTCGCCTCTTGGGCCAGCTTTTTGCTGGCGGCTCGCAAGGATGCCGAAATCTTCGGCCGTTGTTCCAGCGCTTGCGTCATCAAATCCCGGAGCGTCCCGGACTGAATGTCGCGTAGGGGGCAATCGAAGTGCCGCAGCGCGAGCCTTGTCATCAGCGCGGAGACCTTGGGATCGTAGCTCAAAGCCACTACCGGCACACCCGCTTGAGCCGCAAAGACGATCGAATGAAGGCGCATCCCAACCAAGAGGTCACACTCCGCAATCAGCGCCTTCACTTCTTGGGGAGCCAAGCGCTCTTGAAGCACGGTTGCCTCCGTCTGTGGACTCAATTGCGATGCAATGCGCCGGGCAACAGCGAGGTCGTTTTCTTTTTCCGTCTCCAGTGTCTGAAACGGAACGAAGACGACTCGGCCACTCTCACTCTGCACAAACTTGTCGAGAGCTTCGGCTAATTGTCTCTCCCAGTACTGCGACCGGACATCGACGCTCCATTCACGAACGGCCACTCCCACGGTGGGCCCGGACGAGGACCGCTTCGGAAACAGGTCGCGGAGTGCCTTCGCACTCTTCTTGCATGGCTTGGCGCCGAAGGCGCAGTCCGCGGTCACGATGATTCTGGAACTGGGCACACCGGCCGATTTGAGAAGTGATCGAGATAGTTGGTCACGGACAGTGACGACGTCGGCAGCCAAACAGGCCGCCTTCGTGTACTCCCGGGCCAGCTCCGACCTGAACGGACCGAAATGGGGTATTTAGTTGACTCCAGTAGCCACTACATCTTGGGGGTGGGGGTGCCGGCCCTGGTGGCCTCGACCATTGTCTTATAGGGAGCAGGGTCGGCGGCGACCGCCTGCTGGAGGAGGCGATAGAAAAGTTTGCCGCGCGACCGTGAGGTCCGCCGGTTGAAGCGGAACGTGAACTCGTCCAGGTAGTAGTCCAAATACTCGTGACTGACAGCCCCCTGGTGGGTCCCCAACAGCCAGCGCTTTAGCAGAGAGGCGACACGATGGACTCTCGGCAGCAGCTTACTCGCCGATTGCCGCTTCCCGCGCAGCACGGTGACTTCATGGCGGTATCCTTTGTTCTCCAATCCCGCATAGCCTTCCCAGCCGTCGGTGTGCACGAGGCTGCCAGGTTGGATAGCTTCTTCGACAAAGGCTTCCAAGCTCGCCGCTGAGGCATCCGCGATCCGACGGAGCCGGATGCGACCCATACCGCGCCCATCCTCCTCGGCAGCAACCGCAACTAACGCTTTGCCAACCATTTCGCGACCTCGGACGCCCTCTTCGACTCCGCCCACATACGTTTCGTCCACCTCCACCCGGCCGACCAGCCGATTGCGACCGGGGCGCACCATGGCGCGGCGGAACTTGTGCAGCCAGGTCCAGGCGGTTACATAGCTACCCAAACCCAAGACCCGCTGCAACTCCAGCGCGCTGGCCCCGCCTTTTTGCGTTGTCACCCACCAAGCCGCCCGGAACCACAACGTCAAGGGCTTGCGGGTGTCCTGGAAAATCGTGCCCGCCGTCACCGAGGCCTGGTAACCGCAGTCGGCGCAGAGCAGCAGATTGCGTTTGCTGGCCCATGAGGACTGGATCCCACAGCGCGGGCACACGAACCCCTCCGGCCAGCGCAGCTTCAGCAGGTACTCCCGGCACGCCTCCTCGGTCGAGAATCGAGCTTCCAACTCGACGAGGTTTCGGGGGTAGTCCTCCTTCATGCCCCCAACCACAACATATTGTGGCTACTGGAGTCAACTAAATACCCCATCGGACCGATTCCGACCCCCCAAAGCATCACGCGCTTTTGCGCTAGCAAGCCGTACAGCGCCGGCGCCACATAGACTGTACACCCCGAGCCCCTTGTGAACATGCGATCCGGCTCAAAGCCAAGCGTGTCGTGAAAGAGGCCGCCGCCGCCGGCAACCACCAAATCCGCCTCCTCGATAGCTTCGGCAATCTCGTACGGCTCGGATCGGCCGATCGCTCGAACTCGATGTTCAATTGTAGTCTGTCCTGGATCGTCCGACATCACGGTGAATGAGGCGTCTCGCAGTCTTGCACCCAGACTGGCCAGAATCGTCCCAAGGATGATCTCATCGCCCGTGTTGCGGTTCCCGTAGTAACCGTACACGAACACCTTCGGATTCCGGGTCGAAGCGTTCATCGGAACTTTATATTACAGCATGTCCGGATTTCCGTTGAAAAGCAGTGAGACTCGTCGCGCGACCCATGCTCGCAAGAATTCAACTTCCATCGGGTAGGGCAACCGGAGTGTAGCCCCGCTCAAAATGTACTGCATTCGGGTGTCACAGTCTGGCTGTGCAAATAAGCGCACGGTAACCACCCCGTCTGGCTGCGGGTTCGACGTCTCGCTACCGAAGCTGCTGACAGCGGCCTGCTCAGCGCGGACCTCATTGACGGCATTCGACGGGTGCGCGGTGTCAAACAGTTGGGTCGCCGTATCGGCTCTGCTCGCCGCGCCGTGGTCTAAAGTAGAAGCAAGTAGATGGCACTCGGGTACAAGACCGGGCGGTCGCGCCCCAGGGACGCCGAACAAGCGTACCGAGGAAGCGGCTCAGATTCTAGAGGAGCTTGGCTGCAACCCCATCCGCGGCATGGCAGAGATTGCCATGAGCGAGACCCACCCCGAGCGGGAGCCAAGCCACCCCCGACGCGTTTTTTTGCAGCGCGCCTTTCTACCACGGGGTGAGGCGGGGTAAACCGGGGGTGGACGGGGCTGGCCGGGTCGCCTCGTGGACTCGGTACCCGTGCGGGAGGCGCAAATATCTGGCTGAATCCATTGCCTCGTCATTGCCATCCTCCAAGCCACAGCTCCCCCAGTGGCCAATTCTCGGGTTGGCGTTCTCGGGCACCCTTTACACCCTCGGCTTCAGTAAGTCCGCTGGACCAATCGTGCGCTGCCCGACCTGACGTATAAGTTTCATGATTTCAGTATGTACACTTTATCTGCAGATAAAGTTTGTATACTGATTTCAAAGGACTTAGGCTCTTCCTTATTGTTCTCTCAAGCCGGATTCAGAAGCCCAAAATGGCCAAGGATAAGGATTCCGGCGTAGTGCTAGAATCCGAAGTGCTGTGAACAAGTACCTTTTGCTCAAGACGCAAAGGAACGAAATCTTGCGGGCGGTTAACGATATGCCGGGCTCGATCCAGCCGAGTTTGAGTGGCGAGAAGTGCAGAAGGAGCGGATTCCTATGGGCCCTGAGGAAGCGATCGTTTCATCGCTCGTTCACACCCCAACGGGATACAAGATTACCTTTGACATGCGCGGCAAGCACATCAGCGTGACTTTTTCGCCGGGCCGACAGTCACCACAGGACCACGAGTTCTGCCTTGGGTGGGTAGAGATGCATTACAATGCCAAGGATTGGACCGTATATCTGAAGCGTGAACTTGACGCCCCTAATCTGTGGGCGGTTATCGAACGGCAGCGCCAGCTAGCAAAATCGGCGGTAGCCGTTGGGACACCGAACACGCGTTTCAATGAAGATGAACAGCAGTTCATTTCGGCCCGGCTAGATGAAATCAAAGCCCAGCTTACCGCGATGCATCAGCTACAAGAGGATCATGGCAGATTGCTGAGCGATCAGTTCGAGTTCCTGAAAGAGGAATCGAAGACGCAACCCCGCAAAAACTGGATGCTGATGGTGTTGGGTACTGTGGCGAGTTTTGGGCTAAGCCAAGTTAAACCCGAGGCGGTGAAGGATCTCGAAGACGCAACCCCGCAAAAACTGGATGCTGATGGTGTTGGGTACTGTGGCGAGTTTTGGGCTAAGCCAAGTTAAACCCGAGGCGGTGAAGGATCTGCTGGGCAAGGTTATCGATGCTTTCGCTCCCCTCGTGACTAAACTCTTGGAAAGCGGGACCGGGCAGACTGACGGACTGGGGTTCCGCGTGGGGGTTCCATCAGGGGTTCCAATTACAGGCCGGTTTGTGAGGTTTGTCCAACCAGACGAGCGGGCACTTCAAAGCCTACTACGACCTCGAACGCAAGCAGGAGCCCCGAGCGCGAAAAACATCAGCGCCCCCTCGCGTCGCTGAAAATGAGGATCAGAGCAAACTCAGACTAGAGCCACCGTAACGGCCACGGGCGCGTAGGGGCGATCGATTTTTCTGTTTCGGCGTAGTCAGTAACCCCGGATTGCGAGAGTAACTGTCAACCACCAACCGACGCCGACAGCGCAAACGCCCAGCGCAAAAAGAGCCGCACGGCTAATAGTCCGTCCCAATGGCCCGTGGTCAGGCATCTGGCTCGTGCCTTCCTTGATGCACCACACGAGCACAGCCAAGCAAAACAAGATCCGCTCATCAAAAAAAGCATAGTTTAACCTCAGCCTAGCTACCAGTCCCACGCCGGGCACCCGCGAAGATGCCGTGGAAGTGCCCGTTCTGAAGACCTGCTAAAACTATGGACACATAGGCACGGGGACGGATTGTGAAGTCAGGTCGTCGGGCCGGATCAAGATCCGCAACCACACTTCCGTACAGCGTCGTACCCACACGGCGTTAGGGTCAACCTGAAAGACAAGCTGGTAGAGGCCGGGGAATTCAGGACTCGGACCAGCGTAGAGGATATAGGGACGGTCCCTCACTTCGCCATTTTGGATACGACCGAAAGCAAAAGGGTCCCAAACATCGCGACTGTCAAAATCTACTTGAGTCCAAAAATTCGTCAGGTCGAATTCCCCAACCTCATCCGCGCCGAACCTCTCGTAGGGACGGCCAAAAAACGTGCTTGTAAACCAGACCGTGTAAATCCCGTTTGTCACGATGGGATTTGAGCGCGTCACCAACTCCCCACGGATATCCGTAATCGCCGCCCTCCAAAGCTCTTCATCACATGCCTTATCGATCGGGCAATCTTTCTGGACGAACTGGAATATTGCGGGACCTTTGACGTTTGAATCTCCCCAGCCGTCGATCGGCCCGATGATATGTTCGATGACCAGAAAATTATTCCTGAATAGCTTGACCGACCTCCCCGGACGTTCGGTATCCGTGTCCGAGTAAAAATTGATCTGTCCGGGACTCACGAATATCAAACCGGCAGGGTCGCACTTTTGCCGATCGTCGCAAAGTTCTAGCCTCACCCCAGCTAGGTTGGTTGGCAGGGGAATTTCCGTAGCGGTATTCGTGGAACCTGACAGGTTGGACCCGAACACACTGCCCAATGAATAATGTCGCAAGCCGCGAGTGAAGGTAGCTGAATCGACAACGGCAGTGATTTCCGTTTGGGCCGAGAGCGAAAGGGCAGCTAGGAGCGAGGCGGCGAAAATTCGGACTATAGTCCGTAGGACCATGATCCACATCGTACCAGCATGGGTTAGGTGGCGCAACAGCGCAAAAGTCGGCAAGTCCAACCCCCGCCTGGTCCCGAAAAGGCGTTCGGTGACGCTTTACGGCATATCCGCCGGAGGGAGGGATTCTCTCAGGAGAGGCTGGCCCTGGACTCTGGGTTCGATCGGACTTATATCAGTCTGGTGGAGAGGGGCTTGCGGAGTCCGACCGTCCGGGCGGTTGTGAAGCTGGCCGAAGTGCTGGAAGTCCGGCCTTCGGAGATCGTCAAACGGATGGAAAGAGAAATCGGGGAGAAAGCGTAGGTGCTGCACGCGGCGCAGGCCGAAGAAGCCCCGAGGTGACGTTCGGTAGAATTGGGGGTAATGGGTTAAGGATCACCAGTTCTTCACGGCAGAGTGTCTTCTGCCAGATATTCAGCCGGGAAGGACGGCGATGAACCGCCTTCAGATTACTTGAGTGACGCCACCAGGAAGGTGCGCCGGGCACTGCTTCTTGCTTGTGTTGCAGGTTTGGCTTACGCAAACGGCTTCAAGCCAACGGCAATTACCACGCTCAGCATAAAATTCGATGAGATCGACCAATCCAAGATATCTTGGCTGCTGATAGGCGTAGTGACATATTTCCTCGTAGAGTTCTTGACGTTTGTGCGCAAAGACTACGTTCACCTGCTGTATGGAGGGGAACAATACCCGGTGGCACGCGGGCAGGAAGAAGTTGTCCCCTACAGCGCTTGGAACAACCCGCGTTACGGATGGGAATTTGTACTTCTCAAATTTAAGACGCCTGCGATGTTTCGGCCCGCCTTTATGCAAGCAGTGCCCAGGGCCACGCGGTTCTACACTTGGTTGTTGAGATCTCGCTCTGCAAGGTTGGCCCGGCTAGGCCAAAGGGTGACACCAATGGGGCGACCGAACGTCGTGCCGATTCCACGATATGGGGTTCAAAGCTTCCTTGATTTTTGGTTTCCGTTTTCCTTCGGTCTCGGGACGATTCTTTTTCTTTGGTTTACTGGGCGTTAGAAGAACTTGACGCCAAAAGTTTGCCCCGTAGTTTGCCCTTTTGTGACGCTTTCAGGGGCCACAGCAGGTAACAGTACGAGGGTGTAGAATCAATAACTTACAACGCTACGCAACACCAGGGAACACCGATTTTCAGTTTTAGGTTCTAGTGCCCGAGAGGGCTTGGGGGTTCGACTCCCCCCGTTCGCACCACTTTGTTTTCAATGACTTATGGGTGGCATGCGGCACACCATCCGTACCCGCCGTCGCGTGCTCTGCGAAAGTTCTGCGAATCTTGCGGGACTTCATGTCAGTTGACCTTTTCTGGCGGCTGTGCTCTGGCCGTTTTCCGGGTGGCCTCGTAGGCCGCTTGTTGCTCCTGCTGGTAGCGTTCCATGCGTTCCCCCGCCTCTCGGAAGTCGCGGGCGGTGACCACGTTGTACCTATCGAACACCGAGCGCGTTTTCCAGCCGCCGATCTGCTGGACGACTTTCTCGGGGACGCCGGCCCGAACCAGGTTCCTTGCTCCGGTCCGGCGGAGGTCGTGGAAGAGCTTTTCCGGGCCGCCGTGCTTGTTCCGTTCGGGGTCCCATAATCCGGCACGCTGGCAGGCACTCTCCCACGCTTTTCTGAAATCCCTGATTTGCTTGCCGTTCCGGAAGAACAGCCACGGGCAGTCCGGGTACCGCTGATCTCTGGTTTCGATCTGGAGCCGAATGATCTCACGAAGTTCTCCGACGAGCGGCACGTGGCGCGGCTCGTCATTCTTTGTCTCGCCCGGCTCCAGGCGCACGATACCTTCCATAAGGTCTACCTGCTGGCAGCGGATCAGCAGCATTTCCCTTTTGCGTACCCCGGTGTTGTAAGCGAAGCTGATTACCGGCCTCAGGTACTCCGGTAACTCCGTGCGGAGTCCCGTGAACATTTCAAACTCAAAGAATCCCCGGCGTGGCGGCGGTTCCTTGAGGGCCTTGATCCACGGTATCACTTCCACGAGCGGTGGCCGTCGATCCTTACCGAGGTGAAATGATCGCCTGAGGGCGCCGAGTTCTCGGTTAATGGTGCTGTTTCGGCGGCTCTCTTTGCGTCTCTTATCCACGTAGGCTTCGATTGCGTTGGTTCCGACACGGCGGGCCAACATGGGGCCAAAGAAGGGGCAAGGCCGGAGCACCGGCCTTGCGCGGGAAATGAGGCGCCCGGTCCGTGCACGAGTCGGCCGGTCTTGGGACCCACCCCCTCCCCCGAACGACCGGCGCTAACGGCCGTTCGCCAGAAGCGGATTTCTGGGGGTGCGGGGACGCCGGGCCTCAAAGGACCGGCTTATGTGAAATCAAGCCACGTGGACGTGGCTGGCCGAGCAGCGTCCTGGAATGTCGTAGACGGTCCCCGACTTTCCGACCATAGCTACCCGAGCTGTCGACCGTTTCGTATGAATCGTGTCCCGTATTTGAGGGTTGCGGGGCTTTCCGAGCGATTGACTTGCGAAAGGAGTCCAGCTCTCGTGTATGGTCCAGCGGGCACGGTTTCTGTAAGCCAGCCCATAAATAATACCTCATTGTGGAGCGTACTTATTTCATATGAGTCGGGTCGTAAGACTCCGGCGGATACCCCTCAGTCCTTCTGTTGATCCCCCGATTCGGGAAGGGATGAAATCGGCGCGCGGATCACCGTCAACACGCCGGACGTGAAGCAGATCGACGAGGTCCGCAGCGGCGGTTTTCACATCTCGCAGGGTGACTTTCGGGTCCACTTCGGCCTCGGGGTAAATGATCGAGCCGAAGTAGCGATCCGCTGCCCTTCCGGGAAAACGGAAATGTTCGAGGCAGTCCGGGCCAACCAGTGGGCAATCTTTCGAGAAGGCAAGGGATTGGTCAAGTCCCATGAGTTCGCAGTTCCGGCCTCACCCCTGAGGAGGGATGGAATAAGCTTGGGCAACCGTTGAACTCGCCCTGCAATCACGGGGCTGCGCTCTGGCACTGACGGCTGTTCAGCTCTGAATTCCCTTGCCTTCGGCCACCGTCACATAGAGGTCGATCGGGACGTCGGTCAGCTTCTCGACTCGGCCGCTGGGCTGAGGCCATTGGATCTCAACGTAGTCGACCTTTGTCGCCGCACCCAGACCCAACACCTCGCGCGGGTCGTGGGCAGCCAGATAACTGCCGCCGCCCGTCTTCAGCCGCGTGAACTTCTTCCCGCTGACCGACCACGTGATGCGGGCGCCGATAGCATCCCGGTTGCAGTCGCGGCCCTCCAGCTTCAGACCTACCCAGTGGTTGCCCGCGGCGGCGCGGTTGTGGAGCAATATCGGAGCCTGGCCGTTGTTAGCAATCAACACGTCGATAGCCCCGTCGTTGTCGTAGTCGCCGATCGCCAGCCCTCGGGCCGGAAACTTCCTCTTGAAGATCGGTCCCGCGTCCGCACTTATGTCGCGCAACTTGCCGTTTTCCTGGTGGAACAACAGCAGCGGCTCCTCGTAGGTCACTCGCGGGGTGTACTCCGCGACCATGTCGTCCGGGTGACCATTGGCTAACAACAGGTCCAGGTAGCCGTCGTTGTCGTAGTCGAAGAACTTCAAGCCCCAACCGCTCAGCAGTCTGGTCGCCAGCGAGATGCCGTGGAGACGCGCATGGTCCCGGAACGTCTCGTCGCCGCCATTGCGATAAAGCGAAAACATTTCCTGGTCGACATTGGCGACAAACAGATCCTGAAAACCGTCTTGATCGTAGTCCGCCGCGTCCACGCCCATGCCCCCGCGCGCCTTCCCCTCCTCGCTGAACGCCACTTCGGCGAACAGTCCCATCTCATCCCATTTCCCCTCGCCGCGATTGATGAACAGGAAGTTCTGCACCGTGTCGTTGGCGACGAACAGGTCGCTGAGTCCATCGTTATTAATGTCGGTCGCCACGACGCCCAGGGCCTTCCCGAGCGCCTTTGCGATTGCCGTGCCCTGGCTGACTTCGGTGAACGTGCCGTCGCCGTTGTTGTGATACAGCAGGCTCGGCGTCGGCTCGAACACACGCGGGATGCAATAGTGGCGCTTTCCGCTTTTGTTGAAGCCGCAGTCGACGTTCACGTTGACGGCGAACTTGACGAAACTGCACAGGAACAGGTCCAGGTAGCCGTCGTTGTCGTAGTCGAACCAGACGGCGCTGGTCGTCCATCCCGGTGCAGCTACACCCGCCTTGTCGGTCACGTCCGTGAAGGCGCCGTCGCCGTTGTTGTGATACAGGATGCAACGTCCATAGGAGGTGACCAGCAAGTCCTGGTAGCCGTCGTTGTCGTAGTCACCCGCTGCGCAGCCCATGCCGAACGTCCCGCCCGCGACACCGGCCTTCTCGGTGACATCCGTGAACGTTCCGTCGCGGTTGTTTTTGTAAAGCGCGTTCCGCGGAGGCGTCCCAGGTTTGAAAAAGTCGCAGGGGCCGCTGTTGACGAGATAGATATCCATCCATCCGTCGTTGTCGAAGTCGAAGAAGGCGCAGCCCGGTCCGACCGTCTCCGGCAAGTAGCGTTCGGGAGACATGGCGTTCTCGTGGACGAACGTGATACCGCTGTTCGAAGGCGGAATCTCCTCAAACAGGGGGCCGGCCGGGCTGGCGGACAGCAAGCGGGGTCCGGCAAGAGACGCCAGGCCCGCGGCCCGCAGGAATCCTCTCCTTGACCACTGGGTTGCTTTGGTCACCTCTGTTTTCCCTAGTCTCGCCCCGGCCGAATTCGAGGCCTGACGAAGCGACCATCAGGCACCAGAAACTTCAGCGCGACAGAGCGCTTCAGCTTCGTATCTTCGGCCTTTGTCGGGTAGAGTGATGGCGCGCAGCCTTGAGGTTGGCCGATTCGTCCCAACGGAACTCGCAATGTCCATTAAGCGCCTGCGCAGGCGCCCGTCTCAAGCTATGGTTCCACCACCCTCCCTAAAATTCCGTACGTTGGGTTTTCCCCAGTACGGCTTCAAGCCGAGGCGCCTCATTGGTCAACCCTGCCCTGCCCAGAAGAACCGCCGGCTTAAGCGCCAGGTCCGCGTTCTCCACAAGCTTCCTGGTTTGACACAGCCTTCGTCGCCCTGACGCCGTCCTGCCTTACTACGCGGGTCGGTATTATCAACCGCCCAGGCCTCCGGCCCTTCGAGCCACCACCTCGTGCCCACGGGACCTTCGCTCCACAAAGGTTTTGTTGTCCCTCGCCTCATCACTACTACATCCCGATCCGTCAATCTTGCAGTCTCACGCTGATTTCACAGGATCTCTGCTTGGGAGGGGCCTTGCCAAAGGAACGTGCCGCCGGCGCGCGCGACCTTACTTATCTGTTCGCATCAGTCTGCTTGCGATCCCGAGCGTTTGCACCTGAATTATGCACAGATTCGCTTTGCGAGTGCGGCTGCGTTCGTAGCGGCTTGACGGCCGTCGTAAGGTGGGAGCTCGGCAACTGGTCTTTTGGCTTCTCCGTCCCCGGTTTCCCCTCCCGCCCAGAATCCGCGTCGGCAAAACCCCGCTCCGAAGTGGCGTGTTTCCAGTACGTTGCGGCCAGTGCATAAAATTTTATGCATAGCGCATAGCCAGGCTCTCAGATCAACGCCCTCTCGACTACCGGCGGCAAGCCGCCGTAGGGAGTCGGCTTCCTGCCGCGGAAGTTGTCAAGGCGTGGATGCCCCGATTTTATTGGGCTGCGAGACCGTCACGGCTGGGCCTTGTTTGACGGCCCTTTGGGAGCTATGCTGTTTTCGCTTGGTAACCATTTGGGTGACCTCCTTTGGGTTGGCTGGTGAAGCTGGAATCTTTGCCAGCCTACCTTTTTACCCCATGTTTTCGGGCGTTCTCCAATGGTCCCTTGCGGCTCAGCCCTCCTCAGGTGCACCCCGCAATGCATAATTCAGGTTGCATGAGACTTCGGATCGCTTGTGTCAGGGGCGACGGCTGCTCTGCTGATCTCATGCTCTCCGGGTCCGCCAACGATCGAAAGGCTATACGTGCAACAACTTGCCCGGAGGCCTCTGCTGGGAAAGTTCCATGCAACAAAGACAACTTCATTATAGCAACACGATCCGCTAGAATCCCTTCGAGTAGTGTATCTTCCAAACCAGCAGAGGACCGTTTTCGCCTGGGACAAGTCCGTCCCAATCGCTGTTGAGATAGAGCGTATGACCATCGTGCCCGAGCCAGGGGCAAGTGTCGGCGCCCGGCGTATTGATGCGGGGTGTCCCAGGTTTTCAATAGGCGACCAAGCGCCATTCGCACGCCGGGTAACGTACAGGTCCGTGCTGGCGGCGATCGAATCAGCCTGTTTCGAAGGGAAAATGATGGCATTGCCGTCCCGGTACAGATGTTTTTGGCAAACATGGGTTAGCGTTGGGTTAGCGTACTATGTACTCCAGGAAAGTAGCGCCAAAACAAATCCCCATCGACTTGGCACTTTCATGTCGCGCACCCAGCCCGCCAGGGCCTACCTATGTCGATCAACTATCAACATCTATCCGGGGAGGAGAGCCACAGCGTGGTTTTCCGGCGCTCAGTCCCGCTCGCGGCCGCGAAACTCAGCGAACCAGTTTTTGGACGAAGCTGTTCCTGCATAACCGTTATGCGGCTTTTTGCAGCAGGATTCTCTCCAGGGTCAAAAACGACCCATCGGCAGCAATCTGACGGGCGCGGGCTACAAATCCTGTCATGTTCGCAACGGCAAAGCTGGTTCCGTGCAGGTTGTCGTCAGGGGGGATACCAGGGATCGGTCGAGGATATCCAGAAGCTCGATAAATCGGCCGGCCCGCGACGAACGAGATGCGGTAGGCTGTACGAGGACAGTCCCAGTCGAGTGCTACCCCAATCAGGCCTGGTAGACAACCAGGGAGCGACTCTTGTCCGCCGACTTCTCGTGCCGCTACCAGAACCGCCCCAGCTTGACTGGCGCGCGGGATGATCTGTTCAAACCGGCCTCGATGAGCAGGATTGAGGGTGCCGAGACTCAGATTGATGACATCCATACGCTGGGCAATGCACCATTCCATCGCCCGGAGAGTCGTTTCGATGTTTGTCGACAGAGTGCGCTTGAATATTTTCACAGCATACAGGAGCGCATCGGGCGCCTTCTCACGAATCGCGCCTGCCACGGCGATACCATGCCCTAGGTGGTCGAGGTAGCCTTCGTTTTCGCCATTGGAGACGATCTGAATTCCACCCGCGACACCTCTGACGTGCGGGTGGTCCGGGTTGATGCCACTGTCAATGACCGCCACCCGGACACCGCTCACCTCGGTTCCTCCGCCGTAACTGCTTCCGTCCGGAAAAGGCTGGTGAAAGCGTTCTCGCTCACCAGCAAGTCGACCGGCCTGCCGGCTTCCGCGACTTTTCCATCCTGCAAAACGACGACCTGGTCCGCGATTTCGATCATCGAGGCGCGGTGAGTGATCAGGATCGTCGTCCGCTCACGCATTGAATGCAGCAGTGTGCCGGACAGACTCTTCTCCGTGGCTGGGTCCAGGGCTGACGTTGGCTCGTCGAGGACCAATACAGATGGGCGACGCAGTAAAGCGCGGGCGATGGCCACTCGCTGTCGTTCTCCCGCCGACAGTGTCAGGCCGCGCTCTCCTACTTGTGTATCGTAGCCATCGGGAAGGGCCGCGATGAAATCATGCACCGCTGCAGCTCTGGCGGCCTCAACGATCTGTTCCAGCGTTGCCTCGGGACGTGCGTAAGCGATGTTCTCTCGAATGCTGGCATTGAACAGATAAGGCGACTGATCCACTAGGGCGACTGCGCTTCGCACGTCCGCCAGGCGAATATCACGCAAGTCGCACCCGTCCAGCCTTACGGCGCCTGACTGCGGATCGTAAAGCCTGAGCATCAAGTCGGCGATCGTCGACTTACCCACCCCGCTCGGCCCAACCACAGCACAAATGCTGCCGGCGGGAACACGGAATGAAACGCTGTCGAGAACGACTGATTCGCGGTCATGTTCGAGCGTGACATTGTCAAACTCTACATCGCCGGCCACTGTTTCGAAGGCTACCGCCCGAGGCCGCTCGGCAACCTCAGCAGGAGTGTCAAGCAGCTCAAACACACGGCCCAGCGACACCCGGGCGGTGGCCAGCTCGATGTAAAGGCCAAGCAGGTTTTGTATCGGGGCGAGCAACCGCAGGTGATAGGCCATGAACGCCACCAGAGCGCCGATGGTCATCACTTCATCGATCACCAGCTTGCCGCCATAAAGGAACACGGCCGCCGTCGAGAGCGTCAGGATTGCGCCCGGGGCCGCGCCGGCGAGATAAGAGGTCAACTGCATTGCCAGCAGAGCGTCTATGAACCGTTGATTGCGTTCGCGGAAACGATGGGCCTCGTGCGTCTCGGCGCCGGACGTTACGACCAGCCGCATACCTAGAAGCGTTTCAATCAGGAAACTCCCAATATCCGCGCTTCGCTCGCGTAGTTTCCTTACGTGGCTTGTTAACCGGTGCTGGTAACGCCGCATAGCCCAGACCGAGAAAGGAACCAGCACGACACTCAACAGAAACAGTCGCCAGTTGAGCCAGAGCATCACGGCGACGCTTCCGGCGAGAAACACCAGGCTTGCCAGCAAGGACAAGATGGTGTCGGCGGCTACGCGCTGTATCTCAGCAATGGGGTATTTAGTTGACTCCAGTAGCCACAATATGTTGTGGTTGGGGGCATGAAGGAGGACTACCCCCGAAACCTCGTCGAGTTGGAAGCTCGATTCTCGACCGAGGAGGCGTGCCGGGAGTACCTGCTGAAGCTGCGCTGGCCGGAGGGGTTCGTGTGCCCGCGCTGTGGGATCCAGTCCTCATGGGCCAGCAAACGCAATCTGCTGCTCTGCGCCGACTGCGGTTACCAGGCCTCGGTGACGGCGGGCACGATTTTCCAGGACACCCGCAAGCCCTTGACGTTGTGGTTCCGGGCGGCTTGGTGGGTGACAACGCAAAAAGGCGGGGCCAGCGCGCTGGAGTTGCAGCGGGTCTTGGGTTTGGGTAGCTATGTAACCGCCTGGACCTGGCTGCACAAGTTCCGCCGCGCCATGGTGCGCCCCGGTCGCAATCGGCTGGTCGGCCGGGTGGAGGTGGACGAAACGTATGTGGGCGGAGTCGAAGAGGGCGTCCGAGGTCGCGAAATGGTTGGCAAAGCGTTAGTTGCGGTTGCTGCCGAGGAGGATGGGCGCGGTATGGGTCGCATCCGGCTCCGTCGGATCGCGGATGCCTCAGCGGCGAGCTTGGAAGCCTTTGTCGAAGAAGCTATCCAACCTGGCAGCCTCGTGCACACCGACGGCTGGGAAGGCTATGCGGGATTGGAGAACAAAGGATACCGCCATGAAGTCACCGTGCTGCGCGGGAAGCGGCAATCGGCGAGTAAGCTGCTGCCGAGAGTCCATCGTGTCGCCTCTCTGCTAAAGCGCTGGCTGTTGGGGACCCACCAGGGGGCTGTCAGTCACGAGTATTTGGACTACTACCTGGACGAGTTCACGTTCCGCTTCAACCGGCGGACCTCACGGTCGCGCGGCAAACTTTTCTATCGCCTCCTCCAGCAGGCGGTCGCCGCCGACCCTGCTCCCTATAAGACAATGGTCGAGGCCACCAGGGCCGGCACCCCCACCCCCAAGATGTAGTGGCTACTGGAGTCAACTAAATACCCCATTCTCAGCAATGTCGTTGTTGATCCGTGAAACGATCTCTCCCATCTTCGTGCGGGCATAGAATCGCGGCGAGAGTGATTGCAGGTGGCGATAGAGCGACAGCCGCATATCAAACAAGACCTCAGCGGAGATCTTCACGTAGCGGTAGCTCGACAGGATGTTGAGCGCGAAACCGAGCACTGTGATGACAACCATCAGGACGGCCACCACCATCAGCGCCTGCATGTTACGCTGCAACAATGCATCGTCGATGAGCAGCTTGGCGATGTAAGGTTGGGCGAGTGCAAGAAGGGTGGAAACAAGGCTAAAGGCAAGCACGACCCCCAGCCTTCGCCAGTAGGGGGCAATGTAAGCAAAGACCCGGCGATAGTCCGAGAACCCTGGCACGGGACTTTGGGAATCGGTTTCTTCGCCCATTTACCTGGCCGGCGAGCGCCAAGTGTTTCCGATAATCGGGAAGGACCTCGCCGGAGTCGTAGATAGTATAGGGTATTCAGAGGCGTTCATCGGCATCGATGTCGTCTCGCCATCGGGAGCGGGTTGGAGACGAAAAATCCGTGGAGCGCCTTAGTGCACCTGTCGAGGCGACTAGCGGGGTGCTTGAGCAGGTAAGCCAGCCCGCATACACAGTGCGGATGGCTGCATCGGCCGCTCCGGCTGACCCGGCCTTAGTCGTCACTACCCGCTGCGTTTCGCAAAACTCTTTTGGCGAGCAGGAATGCCAAAGCTCCCAAGAAGTGGGGCAGAGCCACGGGCGGACAGATTCCGTTGTAGGCATTGAACAGCTCCGGCACTTGCCCGTAGCCCCCCGCAATAGTCGTCAGCTTTGGCAGATTCACGCCCCATAGATATGGGAGGCCCAGGGGATTGGCTGCCGTGGCTATCGCTTCCCTCAGCACCACTTCGTTCCCCTCTATCACGGGGCTCTTCGCGATGCGCACACGATCTTGCATCTGGAGACGGATTGAGGAACTTTGCTTGAGCGCTTTGAGAGCGGACAGGACTTCAGGGTCCTGCTTCAGTTCCTCTTCGTCCATCTCCCAGCGATCGTCGAGGACAGGAGCCTGGCCGCGAAGAGTCCAGAAAGGACGAGGATGCCGTTGAGCCGCCTCGGAGAAATAGCGGGCCGACTGCTTGCGGTGGGTCTCATAGACTTGTCGTTCGCGGTTCGAAAAGAACTCCAGGGCGGCTTCCCGCATCGAAGGCCGCTTGAGGCAAGTATTGACGACCACGGCTGCCACCCACGCCGAGGCCAGCGCTTTTTTGACTCCAAATGAGGAGAGGGGATCGATAGATGAGGCAGCGTCGCCCACCAACAAGAAATGAGAACCGGCGAATCGATGGGCAGAGTAAAGCGAGGCATCGCATCCCCAGGGTTCACCGCGCGGGGCAGCCGCTTTCAGGATTTCGCGGAACTGTGTCGTCTTGGCGAGCTCAGCCCTGTAGATACGGTCCAAAGCATGGCCGCGGGCAATTTGGCTGTCCCGCACGTCCACCATGGCCGTGAAGTAACGAACGGTTGGTGAAACCGGTATGGACCAAGCCCATCCATCTTCGTAGCTTTCGATGAGAGTATGAGTCTCATCTTCAAGGCCCCAGCCGCCCTCTTGCTCCCAGACGCCGCAGAGAGCCAGGGTGTTATGTCTCGTCTCATGCGCGCGGAATCCTTGCCGCGCAATCACGCCGGCGCGGCCAGAACAATCCAGCACGAACCTCGAGGTGACGCAGTTTTTCTCTCCGTCCGCCGTTTCGTAGTGCAAGCGAGCCGCCTTGTTCTTGCCCAGGTCCACGTCACGCACCGTTGCGGCGGGACAGACTTTGGCGCCGGCCCCTTCGGCCAAGGTAAGAAGCAGCCGGTCGAATTCGCTGCGCAAAACCTGGTAGCCCCACGTGTGACGGGGTCCCGGGTAATTCTGCGCCTCTCGAGGTCCGCCACCCCACCAGAACGTGTTACCGCTGGTTCGGTAAAAGGCGGCCCGGTCAACTTGCTCAAGGATCCCGAAAAACTTAAATAATTTCCGGGTGCTAGGTGGCAGGCACTCGGCCAGGGTTGGTCTCGTTGAAGGCCGCGTCAAAATAAGAACGGAGTACCCCCACTGAGCCAGAAAGCGTCCAGCCGTAGCTCCAGCGGGGCCGCCCCCGATAACGACAGAGTCAAAGAATGTCTCATTCTTTGAGGCCACGGTAAATCGCTCAGAGGTGCTATCCGTTGGGTCACTTTTGAGGCTTCAGAAAACACTGGAGGGAACAACCAGCAGTCCGCCCGTGATGTCCGCGTTCACGTCAATGACTTTCTGTCTTTGGAGAGTCTCCGCGTCATAGACGTCTATCGTGGGCGCCGTCCCCGCGATGTAGATCTGTTTTCCGTCGCCGGACAACTGGTAGCCGAAATTTACAGGTCCGTCGAATTCAACGCGTTTGACGACCTTGTGCGTGGTCATGTCCAACACCCAAAACTCGGTCCGGCGATTACCGACTTCTCCTTGGAAAGCCACGGCGTAGCCCGTCTTGCGGTCCGGTGTGAGCCGCAGACCCATAATGCCCCTGGTAGCAGAGGGACCCACCGGTGTGAAGTCGAACGTCCGCTTGTCGAGGTCGAACCGGGCGAGTCCGAAAATGGTGCGGCGTACGATCGGATCGGTCGAATTGAACACCCCGAATACGGTTCCTCGATCTTCGTTCGGGTCATCACGCGGTCCGAAGTTGATTTGCTCCATCCCCGGGTACAGAGGTTTCGATAGTTCGATCTTTTCCACGAGCTTGAAATCCTCGGTGTCGAAGACCAACACGTTGTCCTGGAACGCGTAAAGGTATTTGCCGTCCGGGGAGACCCGAAGCCCTGCTCCCCGGCCGAGTCTCGGTTCATCTTCCGGAAGGTCGGCCGTCCTGGTAATTTGCTGCTGGGCTAGGTCAATGACCGCAAACTTCGGTTTCTCTACTTCGAATCGGTCCACCTGCTGGATGGCGACTCGAACGATGGTGTAGAGCAACCGGTCCTGGGGATCCGGGGCATAGCCCCCACGGATGCGAACGCGACGGTTACCCTCATGGAGGCTGAACTCGTTGATGACCTTGCGGGTGGCCAGATCAACGACAGCGATCCCGCTGTTCGCCGTAAAGACGTAAATCTTTTTCTTGTCATAGGAGAGCCGGAGCCGTCTCGGCACCCCTGCGCTAAGCAAGATCTCGTCAACTACTTTGCCCTCATTCTCATCGATGACAAGGATCCTGCTGGGCAGGGCGCCCGCGTACATCACGGCGCCGTCGGCCTCGGACGCTGCCTCGGCGCCGGACTCCAAGGCGAATAGCGCGAGGCCGGCCGCCACGACCGGCAAGAAGCCGCGTCTCAGCATCACGGGAACACCAAATCGATATTGCGCCAGTCTTTGGTCGCGCTGGCGCATTTACTGGTCCAGTCGGGGTTGTTATTCAGATGATCGGGAACCTGAGCGGGCCAGAAACAAGACAAATAGCAGTCATACAGGTCCCGCTCGACCGGCTGACATAATCCAGCGGTCCCACCCTTGGAATCCACTTCCCAGCCCGGGGAAAAGACCAGTGAGCAGCCCATTGGGATGTGGGGTTTGGGCTGGGGAGGCCGGCCCTCCTGCAGGGCGAAGACGTCACCTTTCTCGGCACTCACATACTCATCTATTCGGGCGGCCTTACGATTGACAGCTCGCAGGTGTTTCATATCTAGTTCCTGTCGTCAAAGTGTCGGAGAAACTTCGGATTACGGGCGGCGATTTCACCGTAGACTCGCAGACAAACGTCGGTCCATCCCCGAATCCAGTCGCAGTAGTGCAGGTTGGCGTGTCCAATGTCACCATAACGAACCTGTGCCTCGTGGTAACAGCCGCCCGAACAGACCGGACGCGCCCAGCAGGTGTGGCATTCCGGTTTTCGGCTGATAGGGTATTTAGTTGACTCCAGTAGCCACTACATCTTGGGGGTGGGGGTGCCGGCCCTGGTGGCCTCGACCATTGTCTTATAGGGAGCAGGGTCGGCGGCGACCGCCTGCTGGAGGAGGCGATAGAAAAGTTTGCCGCGCGACCGTGAGGTCCGCCGGTTGAAGCGGAACGTGAACTCGTCCAGGTAGTAGTCCAAATACTCGTGACTGACAGCCCCCTGGTGGGTCCCCAACAGCCAGCGCTTTAGCAGAGAGGCGACACGATGGACTCTCGGCAGCAGCTTACTCGCCGATTGCCGCTTCCCGCGCAGCACGGTGACTTCATGGCGGTATCCTTTGTTCTCCAATCCCGCATAGCCTTCCCAGCCGTCGGTGTGCACGAGGCTGCCAGGTTGGATAGCTTCTTCGACAAAGGCTTCCAAGCTCGCCGCTGAGGCATCCGCGATCCGACGGAGCCGGATGCGACCCATACCGCGCCCATCCTCCTCGGCAGCAACCGCAACTAACGCTTTGCCAACCATTTCGCGACCTCGGACGCCCTCTTCGACTCCGCCCACATACGTTTCGTCCACCTCCACCCGGCCGACCAGCCGATTGCGACCGGGGCGCACCATGGCGCGGCGGAACTTGTGCAGCCAGGTCCAGGCGGTTACATAGCTACCCAAACCCAAGACCCGCTGCAACTCCAGCGCGCTGGCCCCGCCTTTTTGCGTTGTCACCCACCAAGCCGCCCGGAACCACAACGTCAAGGGCTTGCGGGTGTCCTGGAAAATCGTGCCCGCCGTCACCGAGGCCTGGTAACCGCAGTCGGCGCAGAGCAGCAGATTGCGTTTGCTGGCCCATGAGGACTGGATCCCACAGCGCGGGCACACGAACCCCTCCGGCCAGCGCAGCTTCAGCAGGTACTCCCGGCACGCCTCCTCGGTCGAGAATCGAGCTTCCAACTCGACGAGGTTTCGGGGGTAGTCCTCCTTCATGCCCCCAACCACAACATATTGTGGCTACTGGAGTCAACTAAATACCCCATTTCGGCTGATATGCCCGCGTTCGAGGAATTCCGCCTGCGTGGCCTGGTCAATGCCCGTGGAGACGTGTCCCAGTTTATGACTATCGGAATCCACAAACCGGTGACACGGAGCAATATCACCTTAGCCACTACATCTTGGGGGTGGGGGTGCCGGCCCTGGTGGCCTCGACCATTGTCTTATAGGGACAGGGTTTGGAGGAGGCGAAAAGTTTGCCGCGCGACCGTGAGGTCCGCCGGTTGAAGCGGAACGTGAACTCGTCAGGTAGTAGTCCAAATACTCGTGACTGACAGTGGTGGGTCCCCAACAGCCAGCGCTTTAGCAGAGAGGCGGATGGACTCTCGGGCAGTAGTCCTCCTTTGGCATGCCCCCAACCACAAGGCTGCCATATTGTGGCTACTGGAGTCAACTAAATACCCCATTTCGGCTGATATGCCCGCGTTCGAGGAATTCCGCATAGCTGCTGTGCGCCTGGCCCCGCCTTTTTGCGTACCCACCAAGCCGCCCGAACCACAACGTCAAGGGCTTGCGGGTGTCCTGGAAAATCGTGGAGACGTGTCCCAGTTTATGACTATCGGAATCCACAAACCGGTGACACGGAGCAATATCACCTGAATTATGCACAGATTCACTTTGCGAGTGTGGCTGCGTTCGTAGCGGGTTGGCGGTCGTCGTGAGGTGGTAGCTCGGCAACTGGCCTTTTGGCTTCTCCGTCCCCGGGTTCCTTTCCCGCCCAGAATCCGCGTCGTCAAAACCTCGCTCGGAAGTGACGTGTTTCCAGTGCGTTACGGCTAGTGCATAAAATTTTATGCATAGCGCATAGCCAGCCTCTCAGATCAGCGCCCTCCCGACCACCGGCAGCAAGCCGCCGTAGGGAGTCGGCTTCCTGCCGCGGAAGTGGTAAGGCGTCGAAGCCCCGATTTTATTGGGCCGCGAGGCCGTCACGGCTGGGCCTTGTTGGACGGGCCTTTGGGAGCTATGCTGTTTTCGTCTGGTAACCATGTGGGTGACCTCCTTGGGGTTGGCTGGCGAAGCTGGGATCTTTGCCAGCCTACCTTTTTACCCCATGTTTTCGGGGGTCCCAAATGGTCTCTTGCGGCTCAGCCCTCCTCAGGTCCACGCCGCAGTGCATAATTTAGGTATCACCTGACGGGCCGACCCCTAATAACCCCAAACCCGCGCCGCAAGGGTGCGACTTGCTGATGCCCGCATGCAATTCGCCTATGGTGTCACTAACATTCGAGAAGCCGTGGTGTTCATCGCGCAGCGCATGTTCGAGATAATCCCGGGCCAGCTCGGTGAACTGTTCCAAGATGGAGTTAAGACCGTTGTCTCCGATCGCGTAGAGGCGCACGGGAGAGGTGGTTACCGGGGCGAATCCCACCTCGTGAAACCCCAGGTCCTGTTTCAAGTGGCGGTAGATCTTCAGCACGTCCACCACCTGTGATGTCAGGGTCACGCGAGCGGCAATCGGCCTCGAGGTGTGCCGTCTGAGCAGTTCCTTGACCTTCGGCTCGATCACGTCGTAACTTCCCTGGCCATTCTTGAAAACGCGAAAGGCGTCGTTCATTTCCCGAGGGCCGTCCAGGCTGATCGTGACGCCGACTTCGTTTTCCGCGAGGTATTCGATGATCTCGGGGCGCAGCAGCGTGCCGTTCGTGGTGAGGCTGAAGTCGATGGTTTTGCCAGCAAGCTGGGCGCGTTCCCGTGCGTATGAGATCACTTTGCGAATCACGGGGAAATTCATCAGCGTTTCGCCGCCAAAAAAGGTTAGATGGATTTTCCGGCGAGCTTGTGATGTTTCCACCAAATAATCGACGGCAACCCGCGCCGTCTCTTCGGACATGAACTTAGGCTTTCCCTCAGGGGTAGCAACGCGGTCTTCCCCGAATTCATAGCAATACTTACAGGAGAGGTTGCATTGGTTGGTGACGTTGAGGACTAAGGTTTGCAGCGGAAACGGCAGGGGGACCTCTTGCACGGGTTCCTGCAAGCCGTTGCCGGCGACGATGGCGTGCGATTGATGGAGCTCCTCGCCTCCTCCATCGCCAGGTCTGAGCGCTGGCTGTTGGGGACCCACCAGGGGGCTACGAGTATTTGGACCACTTCAGAAGCCAGGTACCCCTGATTCGTTACGGCGGGAAGCAACTGTTCCTATGGGGTATTTAGTTGACTCCAGTAGCCACAATATGTTGTGGTTGGGGGCATGAAGGAGGACTACCCCCGAAACCTCGTCGAGTTGGAAGCTCGATTCTCGACCGAGGAGGCGTGCCGGGAGTACCTGCTGAAGCTGCGCTGGCCGGAGGGGTTCGTGTGCCCGCGCTGTGGGATCCAGTCCTCATGGGCCAGCAAACGCAATCTGCTGCTCTGCGCCGACTGCGGTTACCAGGCCTCGGTGACGGCGGGCACGATTTTCCAGGACACCCGCAAGCCCTTGACGTTGTGGTTCCGGGCGGCTTGGTGGGTGACAACGCAAAAAGGCGGGGCCAGCGCGCTGGAGTTGCAGCGGGTCTTGGGTTTGGGTAGCTATGTAACCGCCTGGACCTGGCTGCACAAGTTCCGCCGCGCCATGGTGCGCCCCGGTCGCAATCGGCTGGTCGGCCGGGTGGAGGTGGACGAAACGTATGTGGGCGGAGTCGAAGAGGGCGTCCGAGGTCGCGAAATGGTTGGCAAAGCGTTAGTTGCGGTTGCTGCCGAGGAGGATGGGCGCGGTATGGGTCGCATCCGGCTCCGTCGGATCGCGGATGCCTCAGCGGCGAGCTTGGAAGCCTTTGTCGAAGAAGCTATCCAACCTGGCAGCCTCGTGCACACCGACGGCTGGGAAGGCTATGCGGGATTGGAGAACAAAGGATACCGCCATGAAGTCACCGTGCTGCGCGGGAAGCGGCAATCGGCGAGTAAGCTGCTGCCGAGAGTCCATCGTGTCGCCTCTCTGCTAAAGCGCTGGCTGTTGGGGACCCACCAGGGGGCTGTCAGTCACGAGTATTTGGACTACTACCTGGACGAGTTCACGTTCCGCTTCAACCGGCGGACCTCACGGTCGCGCGGCAAACTTTTCTATCGCCTCCTCCAGCAGGCGGTCGCCGCCGACCCTGCTCCCTATAAGACAATGGTCGAGGCCACCAGGGCCGGCACCCCCACCCCCAAGATGTAGTGGCTACTGGAGTCAACTAAATACCCCATCTGTTCCTTTGTGCGCTCGCCGTTCCTTAGTAGTTGAAGAATCTCTGATGCCACCCTGGTCGGTTCGAAAATCGCGCCGCTTGGCACGAGGTAGAGATATTTCCGGCCACCTCCCTCAAAGCGATGGAACTCCCCAAGCTGGTACGGCGGTGCCGCGACGCGCTCGTCGGCGGGCCGAGGGAGTTCAGGACTTGCTGTTGAATTTAGTCGCACGGATGATTCCCCTTTTCTGAAAACTTAGGTGTGCCCAGGGTGTTCATGGAGAAACCCCCGGCTGATCCCACTTGACGTAGAGCGGGACTGTGACCACAAGATGCGCCCTGCCAGTCGCCGGCTTGCCGTCTCTGGCGATCTCGCCAGCTGCCGGTTTGTAGGTGGCTACCACCCAGACGTCACCGTAGTTGTTGCGGCCAAATTTCCGCTTCGGGTTGGGTCCTTCTCGTGCCGGCGTAAACAGCCCAGTCGGGCTAAGTGTGCCGACAAACTCCTTGTCGTCGTCACCGTAGACCGCGAAGAACTCTTCGATAGACCACTCGACATCCACGTGACCGAGTTCGACGTCGTCCGGGGTCTGAGGTTTTTTGTCCTGGCCACGGTGGTACGCGATCGCTTCGAACTGCTGGTAGCCCTTCGGGTGCGTCGTGCCACCGAGGCGGGCCATAGCCGCTTCCGGCAAGACCTTGAGGTAATCTATCTTGTCGTAGACGGCGAAGGCTCCGGTAAAGAACGAGCGGCCGACTCTCAAGTCGCGCTTTCCAGTGATCGCTTCCGCGGAGACATCCACTTCCGCCGTCAGGGAACTCGAGGTTTGACTCGTGACCCTCTTCACCGTCACACCGGCCCCGAAATCCAGATCGTCAACACTCAAGTCCGTCGGGAGCTGGTCCCCAAAGATCTGAACCCGCTCGCCGGTCGAGCCCGCTTGCAAAACCGTGCGGTCGACGCCGAACAGCGTGGGATCATTGCCGGCTCGGCGCAGGGTCACATCGATGCCGAATTCGTCGTAGCCACCCCAGAACCAGCGACCCTGGATCTCGGACTGGCCGCGAGAGACCATCATGACTTCGCGCGCTTCCACCGGCGCGTCCGGGCCCCCACCCTCGCCGCCGCGCGAGCGGCCGCGCCAAGCGTAGCCGGTGTAAACGATAGCGCGCCCGGTCCGCTCCACTCTTTTCCCCGTTTTGATCGGGAGCAGTCTCGCGCGGGTTGTGAATTCATCCGGCTGGGCCGTGGGTTCAATGATTACTTCCCCATAGATCCGGCCCCGGCCCGGTTGAACTCCGGAGAGAAGCCAGCGGCCGGCGAGCTTGGGAGCCCGCATGGTGGCGCGCCAGGCGCTCCATTCCGGTGTATGTAACGGATAGTTTTCGGCAAGGAACTCCACGGCCTGCTCCGCTGGGTCACGCGTGTCGGCGCCTGGAGGCGGGGGCGGGTCTTCAGAACGCGGCGGCCGGCGGCGAAAGCCCTGAAATTCGGCAACCGGGAAATAACCGAGGTGCATATCGATCAGCAGCTCCCACTCCTGCTTGGAACGCCGCCATGACATGGCGCGTCCGACGGCGTGGCAGATCAGGCACGCTTTCTGAAGGCTTTCGTGGGGCGCCTCCTCGTCGACCATTCGACGCTCGGCGATATACATCACCGGTTTGGCTTCTTCGGGGGCCAGGCCGTGATTCGTGCCCAGATATCGAACAATCGCGCGGGCCTCGGCTGGGGAAAGCTCAACTTCGTGCAGCCGCACCATTCGCTTGAGGGCCTGTTGCCAGCCCTCCGGTGTAGTGCGCTCCCAGGAAATTCGGGTCAGGTTTCCTTTCTCGTCCTTCGTGTGGCAGCTTGCACATTTGCTGATTACCAACTGATTTGTAATCGGGATGCCTTCCTCGCTTGGCTCTTGCGGTTTTTCTTGGGCTGGGTGATCCCCAGGTGTTGTCGTGCTGGAGTCGTTCCCTGCAGGTGATTGGGCTCCCAAGACAGGCAGCAGAGGAACGAGTGCAAACAGAAGCCCGAGAAATAACCTGCATGCAGCAGAATTAGCCGTTGCCACGTGGCCAACACGAAGGAAAACGCAGTGAACTTGGCTCTGAGCAGAGACGGTAATACGATCATTCAATTTCATCGCGGGGTATCTTCCCAATCGCGAGAAGAGGCAACGAACTCAGTGAGGAATTGGGCCTGCGTCCCATGGGCCGGTCCGGAGAGACCCGCCCCCAGTATCCCCATCCATGCGAGCAACTGGCGGACTGTTCGCCGTCACGCCTCCCTTTGCCGCTCTCTTCGCTGGTACCTTTCTACCTGAATTATGCATTGCGGGGTGCACCTGAGGAGGGCTGAGCCGCAAGGGACCATTGGAGAACGCCCGAAAACATGGGGTAAAAAGGTAGGCTGGCAAAGATTCCAGCTTCACCAGCCAACCCAAAGGAGGTCACCCAAATGGTTACCAAGCGAAAACAGCATAGCTCCCAAAGGGCCGTCAAACAAGGCCCAGCCGTGACGGTCTCGCAGCCCAATAAAATCGGGGCATCCACGCCTTGACAACTTCCGCGGCAGGAAGCCGACTCCCTACGGCGGCTTGCCGCCGGTAGTCGAGAGGGCGTTGATCTGAGAGCCTGGCTATGCGCTATGCATAAAATTTTATGCACTGGCCGCAACGTACTGGAAACACGCCACTTCGGAGCGGGGTTTTGCCGACGCGGATTCTGGGCGGGAGGGGAAACCGGGGACGGAGAAGCCAAAAGACCAGTTGCCGAGCTCCCACCTTACGACGGTCGTCAAGCCGCTACGAACGCAGCCGCACTCGCAAAGCGAATCTGTGCATAATTCAGGTTCTACAGTGTAACGCCTGAATTATGCATTGCGGGGTGCACCTGAGGAGGGCTGAGCCGCAAGGGACCATTGGGGAACGCCCGAAAACATGGGGTAAAAAGGTAGGCTGGCAAAGATTCCAGCTTCACCAGCCAACCCAAAGGAGGTCACCCAAATGGTTACCAAGCGAAAACAGCATAGCTCCCAAAGGGCCGTCAAACAAGGCCCAGCCGTGACGGTCTCGCAGCCCAATAAAATCGGGGCATCCACGCCTTGACAACTTCCGCGGCAGGAAGCCGACTCCCTACGGCGGCTTGCCGCCGGTAGTCGAGAGGGCGTTGATCTGAGAGCCTGGCTATGCGCTATGCATAAAATTTTATGCACTGGCCGCAACGTACTGGAAACACGCCACTTCGGAGCGGGGTTTTGCCGACGCGGATTCTGGGCGGGAGGGGAAACCGGGGACGGAGAAGCCAAAAGACCAGTTGCCGAGCTCCCACCTTACGACGGCCGTCAAGCCGCTACGAACGCAGCCGCACTCGCAAAGCGAATCTGTGCATAATTCAGGTAACGACGATCTACTTTTCTACCACATGGCGGAACCAAGGTCAAGCAATCAATATGAATTTTTGTGTCATGTTCGTAACATGATCGGGGCGGTTCACTAGTAGATCGATTCCAAAATAATGGGGTATTTAGTTGACTCCAGTAGCCACAATATGTTGTGGTTGGGGGCATGAAGGAGGACTACCCCCGAAACCTCGTCGAGTTGGAAGCTCGATTCTCGACCGAGGAGGCGTGCCGGGAGTACCTGCTGAAGCTGCGCTGGCCGGAGGGGTTCGTGTGCCCGCGCTGTGGGATCCAGTCCTCATGGGCCAGCAAACGCAATCTGCTGCTCTGCGCCGACTGCGGTTACCAGGCCTCGGTGACGGCGGGCACGATTTTCCAGGACACCCGCAAGCCCTTGACGTTGTGGTTCCGGGCGGCTTGGTGGGTGACAACGCAAAAAGGCGGGGCCAGCGCGCTGGAGTTGCAGCGGGTCTTGGGTTTGGGTAGCTATGTAACCGCCTGGACCTGGCTGCACAAGTTCCGCCGCGCCATGGTGCGCCCCGGTCGCAATCGGCTGGTCGGCCGGGTGGAGGTGGACGAAACGTATGTGGGCGGAGTCGAAGAGGGCGTCCGAGGTCGCGAAATGGTTGGCAAAGCGTTAGTTGCGGTTGCTGCCGAGGAGGATGGGCGCGGTATGGGTCGCATCCGGCTCCGTCGGATCGCGGATGCCTCAGCGGCGAGCTTGGAAGCCTTTGTCGAAGAAGCTATCCAACCTGGCAGCCTCGTGCACACCGACGGCTGGGAAGGCTATGCGGGATTGGAGAACAAAGGATACCGCCATGAAGTCACCGTGCTGCGCGGGAAGCGGCAATCGGCGAGTAAGCTGCTGCCGAGAGTCCATCGTGTCGCCTCTCTGCTAAAGCGCTGGCTGTTGGGGACCCACCAGGGGGCTGTCAGTCACGAGTATTTGGACTACTACCTGGACGAGTTCACGTTCCGCTTCAACCGGCGGACCTCACGGTCGCGCGGCAAACTTTTCTATCGCCTCCTCCAGCAGGCGGTCGCCGCCGACCCTGCTCCCTATAAGACAATGGTCGAGGCCACCAGGGCCGGCACCCCCACCCCCAAGATGTAGTGGCTACTGGAGTCAACTAAATACCCCATTTCGGAGTACTTGCGAGTGTCGTAGTTCTTAGCCGCTATGCTGAGCTATTCTGGCGATCGAAACTCTTCGCGCACGAGCCTCCATACACAGAAGAGCGGCTGCCCAATGGCACGATTGGAATTCCCTTTGGCAAGAAAACAGGGAAAGAATAATTGGACACTCCTACTGACATCGCGGGATAACTCTTAAGCAGCTAATAGACTCGAGCCCTCGCCCCCTTAAATTCGGGTTTCGAGAGACGGATACTGGATGCAGTCTACGGCCCTGAGCGACCCCCAAACCAGGTTCCCGGTAGCCGCAGATGCTGTCCAAGATGTTGAGGCGGTTCAGCCAACCGAAGCTAGGCCCCAAAGGTGACCCAACAGGCCTTTTGGAGTCACTGGGGTGGACCCCTGCAGTGAGACAACCGGTTAAGCAGGGTTTCCCCATTCGCTGAAAAAGGGTTGGCTGGGGAGCGGCCTTCATTGTAAACTTCTCCTCGGCCGGTGAAGCGGAGGCGGGCTCTGCGGGAGCGCAACCCGCCAAGGAATAGCCGGCTGGAAACTCATCGAGACGATAGGTCGGGGCGTGAAGCCGCTCGCTTTGCGCCCCACTCCGGCAAAGATCCGGCCCATCGGATCGATAGATTTCCTCATGCCTCGGCAAACTCATCCCACCACTCCCGCGAGGCTTGCCCGTTCGAGCACGGTTTGCTCGTACTCGACCGGCGGAAGATACCCCAGCGCCGAGTGCAAACGCTTCTCGTTGTAGACGCGCTCCAGAAACCGTCCAATGCGCCGTTGCGCCTCCGCGAAGTCTTCATACTCGAACAAGTAGACCTCTTCGTATTTCAAGGTCTTCATGAATGATTCCGCCAGGGCGTTGTCGTAGGGATTGGCCTTGCGGCTCATGCTGATCTCGATGTTGTGCCGGACGAGCAGGCCCGTGTAGTCGCCCGAGGCGTACTGCACGCCACGGTCGGAGTGGTGCACCAATCTGGGCGCTACCCTTTCCATGCTATGTCGCGTTCACGAGGTCGTACTCGCGTACAAGCACGTCGGCGGGAAGGTTCCAATTGATCGACAGGGCCCGTATCATCGGCAGAGTGAGCGGGCGCTGTCGGTTGAGCACTTCCGAAGCGCGTGGCTGGGAGCCAATCAGCGCTGCGAAGTCTTTCTGGCGCAGGCCACGGGCCTCCATGACGTGCTCGATCGCCGCGATCGGGTCCGGCGCCTCTATCGTCCAGTGCTCGGCTTCGTAGGCTTCTACAAGAGTAACGAGGACCTTGAGCTCGTCACTTTCCGGCGTGTCCGGCGCGGTGCCCATCAGGCCGTCGATTACGGTTAATACCTTGTCATAGTCGGTTTCACTCTTGATCGGTTTAATATTCATGTCAAACTCCTAGACTCTGGACGCATCGACCGCATCGTACTCGGCATGTGTTCCCACGAAACGCACGAACCCGATTCGATGCGTGTAGTCAAAGCGGACGATTAGCCGGTACCTGTTCCCGCCGATGTTGAATACAACCCGGTCGTTGCCGACAATGCTCGCGTTTCCGTAAGCCATTTTCACGTCCGTCGGCGAAGACCAGTAGGCTTTTGCGGCGATCGCGTACCACGCCTTCAACGGTTGTTCCGCTCTGGGGTCACTTTTCCAGAAGGTGCGCAATGTCCGCTTTGCGATGACCCGCATGAAGACATTATAATATCCCAAAGAGGGATGTATAGGAAGAGAGCCGAACGGCGCACCGGTCCAGGAATACCGCGTAACCAGGTATCCAGAGGCCAATCCCGCAGGATTTCTATAGAACGATAAAGTATGTTATCGTTCTGTGGGGGAGGGGTGACTTCTGGGGTGTTCTGGAACCGATCCGCTGTGATGGGCCTTAGCCCTGGTGGCCGATTTGGTTCCCTTTCATTTACTGGATGCAGGGGCTGCGTCCCGCTTCTTGATGCCGAGTACTTTTACAGCTTTTCTTGCATCCGGGGACTTGACCCATAGAAGCGCCCCATAGCGTCTCTGTCCCGCGCAAACGGCGGTCGCCGCTGTGACATTGATCTTCACCTCAGCGAGGCGCGACACAACATTGAGCAACGCTCCGAGCTGGTCTTTTCCCTCAATCAGAAAGCCCGTCTTGCGGGGACTCAGTTTCCAACCAGCTTTTCTGGCTGCTTTTCGAAACGCAGCGGTGTCTTCAGGTACGAAGTCAATCTGACTTCGGCGGCCGCTTGGGAATCCTGAAAATGCCAGCAGGCTAATGCCCGCTTCTTTTAGGGTGTTTAACATCCGGACCCCTTCGCCCGGTTTGTTGGGTGCTGTCACATAAAAATAGTCGACGCGACGGATGGTTTCAGCCATAGGATCCTCCCTTTGCGCGAAACCATTGTACTGAAACCCGGTCTTGGGCATCAATACCCTTTTGAGACGGGATGGCCTCCTTGATCTGAGTCATCTCCTCGTGGGCAGAAGGGTCTGCCGCGGCAACCGCGGCCGAGCGGGAGCGTACCCGCTAGCTAGCGCGGTGATCCCGCGGGGTTGCCGGGGTCGGGTCGCCAAGCAAGATCGTCGCCACGTCACCGGCGAGCGAGGGCCAATTAATTTATCATCGCCAATAGCTCTTCATCATCGGGCCAAAGGGGGGGGGGCACGTGGGTAGCCATGCAGGAAACCGAGACAGCCCCGGAAAAGTCATTCGCAGTGGGCGCGGGTTGCCGTCGTCCAGGATGTACACACCGAGCTTGTGTGGGTTCCGCCCGATAGCAAGGTAACGGCTCCCTCCATCCGTGAATAGTGCCATCCAATATCGGGGGTCGTCATGCTCGATCTTTGACCTCCCATTCCTCCAACAACCGCGCTCCGCAGTCGGCGCACACGTCCGCAGGGGCCAGCTCGATTGTTGTGACGGCCTGCATGGTGAGGGTTCTGTCGTTTCCGCCGCAGGCGTCCAGGCGGCATTGCTCGCAGACGTAGGGGCCGCCGGTCGGCTTCGGGTTGCGCCATGCGCCGCCCCGTGCCAACGCCCAATACCTGGTCATGGTTCCTTCCGCATTTCCAGCCATGTCCAGGCTGCGTCCAACCGTCTTCTTTTTGACTGCCATAGATGGCCGTATGATACACAGTTTTGTGAGACAGCAAAACAGGACGGTTTCGGTCGGGGTTTCAGCCCCGAAACCGGGCCCCTGGAAAACGTCTCGTCAAACGCTCGTTTTTTGAGACACCCTCAAGACGACACTGGCGGCACGAAATCAGTGGATTGAACTGGTGAAACCGACCGGTGACGAAGGGCAGGCGTCCCAACTCCCGCAGAACGCCGTCCAGACGGTACTTTACCTCCAGGTACGTCGTGATCAGATCGACCGGCGGTGTAGGCGCGTCACCCGCAATATCGTCGAGCGGATGTCTGTGTAAAGGAAAGCCTATTGGGGGTTGCGGCCAGAAGAGGTTGGGGGGCAAACCTCCTCTCTCCAGAGGGGTGAGGTTCCACAGCTAACGTGCGGACTCCATCTCGATCACGAGGAAGGTGGACCAAGGCGGTTCTTTCGGGTCCGGACGGTCCTGGGGTGACCGATGGTCCGCGGCCACGACCGCGACCAGGAAGCTACGTCGTTCGCCCTCGATCACCAGCTCCACCAGCTCGCCATCGCCGCTGGCGAGACTCGAGGAGTGGTCCGGCTTGGCCCCCTCCGCGGCGTCGCAACGTCTGAGGTCGTAGTCGGCGAATCCGCGGAACCGCACGGCCTCAATCTCGAACGGCATGCTCTCGCCGCGGCACTCCGTGTTGCCCCAATGCCTCTGCATATTTGGAGGAAGCTCGCCTTCCCTCGCGATGTAGAGGCGCTGGAACCCGTAGACAGTCCCTGGCTTCCAGCCGATCGATCCCACGGCGCTGATCAGATCGCGTGAGCGCACGTAGCCGATCCCCTGCCCGGCCTCCGCGCCGGTACCCAGGACCAGGTAACGGTCATTTCCCTCTTCGGAGGCCAGCTTGAGCGGCAAGTTGGCCGAAATCGGCCTCCGCACAGTCTCGACGACCTTACCAGTGACGGGATCGGTGAACGCAACCTCGACCGGAACGCCGGTACTCTCGTCGATCGCGAACCAGCCGTCCGACGGAGCGGCGATCTCGTCGAAGTCGAACCGTTCAATCCTCCTCTCGTAGCGGATACTCTCCAACTGCGGATCGAGCGCGTAGTTGAATAGCCAAACGCTGCCGAGCAGCACTGCGGCGCTGCCGCTCATCTTGAGCGGTCCCAGATCGAAGCCAGCTGCCGACACCCCTCCCAGGATGCCGTAGAGCAATGTTGCCACGCCGCAAGCCAAGACCACCGAGACTACCAGGGCCGGCACGGTCTCAACGAAGACCACCAACGCGACGCCGAGTGCCAGACAGCCGACGATGACGCCAGCGATGAAGATGAACGGACCATGTTTTGCCGACATAGTTGCTTGCCTTTCTTTCAGGGCTACCTTCCCGAATGGATTGCGACGAGAAGTCCACTCCTAGCAGACTCGCTGCGTGATCACGACGCGGACGGCACCGCCACAGCCCGCCCGTGCCTCCAGCAGCGGCAGCGCGGGCCGGAGCGAGACTATGGCCCGAGCCGCTAGTTCTCTCTAGCTGCGGAGCAGCCCCAGTGCAACCATCAGTGCGTCGTCGAGACACTTGCGCTTGGTGGCGTCGAGGCTCCCGACGAACTGAGTCAACTGCGACTTCCGCAAGCTGACAAGTTCGTCGCAGTGCACACTGCTGTCGTGTCGGAGTCCTTCGTTCAGTCCGACATCGACTTGCGTTGCGAGTCCGTGGCGCGTCGAGTACACCGGCGCGCAGATGATCGTCGAGAACGACTGCCACGTCAAATCGAGTACCATGTCGATGCGAACGACGACGAATTTCTGAAGCTCAGCCAGCATACTACACCGTTGATTGCTTAGAACGAGAAGAATGGGGTATTTAGTTGACTCCAGTAGCCACTACATCTTGGGGGTGGGGGTGCCGGCCCTGGTGGCCTCGACCATTGTCTTATAGGGAGCAGGGTCGGCGGCGACCGCCTGCTGGAGGAGGCGATAGAAAAGTTTGCCGCGCGACCGTGAGGTCCGCCGGTTGAAGCGGAACGTGAACTCGTCCAGGTAGTAGTCCAAATACTCGTGACTGACAGCCCCCTGGTGGGTCCCCAACAGCCAGCGCTTTAGCAGAGAGGCGACACGATGGACTCTCGGCAGCAGCTTACTCGCCGATTGCCGCTTCCCGCGCAGCACGGTGACTTCATGGCGGTATCCTTTGTTCTCCAATCCCGCATAGCCTTCCCAGCCGTCGGTGTGCACGAGGCTGCCAGGTTGGATAGCTTCTTCGACAAAGGCTTCCAAGCTCGCCGCTGAGGCATCCGCGATCCGACGGAGCCGGATGCGACCCATACCGCGCCCATCCTCCTCGGCAGCAACCGCAACTAACGCTTTGCCAACCATTTCGCGACCTCGGACGCCCTCTTCGACTCCGCCCACATACGTTTCGTCCACCTCCACCCGGCCGACCAGCCGATTGCGACCGGGGCGCACCATGGCGCGGCGGAACTTGTGCAGCCAGGTCCAGGCGGTTACATAGCTACCCAAACCCAAGACCCGCTGCAACTCCAGCGCGCTGGCCCCGCCTTTTTGCGTTGTCACCCACCAAGCCGCCCGGAACCACAACGTCAAGGGCTTGCGGGTGTCCTGGAAAATCGTGCCCGCCGTCACCGAGGCCTGGTAACCGCAGTCGGCGCAGAGCAGCAGATTGCGTTTGCTGGCCCATGAGGACTGGATCCCACAGCGCGGGCACACGAACCCCTCCGGCCAGCGCAGCTTCAGCAGGTACTCCCGGCACGCCTCCTCGGTCGAGAATCGAGCTTCCAACTCGACGAGGTTTCGGGGGTAGTCCTCCTTCATGCCCCCAACCACAACATATTGTGGCTACTGGAGTCAACTAAATACCCCATTCGAGAAGATAACCGATCAACATTGCACAAAGCTATCGCCAATCGAATCCATCCTGCAATAAGGGTACTAACCAGAGAACCCTGAGAAGAAGTCGACGGGAGATATTGTCAAATAGGGTATTTAGTTGACTCCAGTAGCCACTACATCTTGGGGGTGGGGGTGCCGGCCCTGGGGGCCTCGACCATTGTCTTATACCTGAATTATGCACAGATTCACTTTGCGAGTGTGGCTGCGTTCGTAGCGGGTTGGCGGTCGTCGTGAGGTGGTAGCTCGGCAACTGGCCTTTTGGCTTCTCCGTCCCCGGGTTCCTTTCCCGCCCAGAATCCGCGTCGTCAAAACCTCGCTCGGAAGTGACGTGTTTCCAGTGCGTTACGGCTAGTGCATAAAATTTTATGCATAGCGCATAGCCAGCCTCTCAGATCAGCGCCCTCCCGACCACCGGCAGCAAGCCGCCGTAGGGAGTCGGCTTCCTGCCGCGGAAGTGGTAAGGCGTCGAAGCCCCGATTTTATTGGGCCGCGAGGCCGTCACGGCTGGGCCTTGTTGGACGGGCCTTTGGGAGCTATGCTGTTTTCGTCTGGTAACCATGTGGGTGACCTCCTTGGGGTTGGCTGGCGAAGCTGGGATCTTTGCCAGCCTACCTTTTTACCCCATGTTTTCGGGGGTCCCAAATGGTCTCTTGCGGCTCAGCCCTCCTCAGGTCCACGCCGCAGTGCATCTTGGGGGTGGGGGTGCCGGCCCTGGTGGCCTCGACAGCCATCTTGGGGGTGGGTCCAAATACTCGGTGACAGCCGTCCCCAACAGCTTTAGCAGAGAGGCGACACGATGGACTCTCGGCAGCAGCTTACTTTAGCAGAGAGGCGCCGATTGCCGCTTGCCGCTTCCCGCGCAGCACGGTGACTTCATGGCGGTATCCTTTGTTCTCCAATCCCGCATAGCCTTCCCAGCCGTCGGTGTGCACGAGGCTGCCAGGTTGGATAGCTTCTTCGACAAAGGCTTCCAAGCTCGCCGCTGAGGCATCCGCGATCCGACGGAGCCGGATGCGACCCATACCGCGCCCATCCTCCTCGGCAGCAACCGCAACTAACGCTTTGCCAACCATTTCGCGACCTCGGACGCCCTCTTCGACTCCGCCCACATACGTTTCGTCCACCTCCACCCGGCCGACCAGCCGATTGCGACCGGGGCGCACCATGGCGCGGCGGAACTTGTGCAGCCAGGTCCAGGCGGTTACATAGCTACCCAAACCCAAGACCCGCTGCAACTCCAGCGCGCTGGCCCCGCCTTTTTGCGTTGTCACCCACCAAGCCGCCCGGAACCACACTCCAGCGCGCTGGCCCCGCCTTTTTGCGTTGTCACCCACCAACGTCAAGGGCTTGCGGGTGTCCTGGAAAATCGTGCCCGCCGTCACCGAGGCCTGGTAACCGCAGTCGGCGCAGAGCAGCAGATTGCGTTTGCTGGCCCATGAGGACTGGATCCCACAGCGCGGGCACACGAACCCCTCCGGCCAGCGCAGCTTCAGCAGGTACTCCCGGCACGCCTCCTCGGTCGAGAATCGAGCTTCCAACTCGACGAGGTTTCGGGGGTAGTCCTCCTTCATGCCCCCAACCACAACATATTGTGGCTACTGGAGTCAACTAAATACCCCATTTTAGGTTATAGGGAGCAGGGTCGGCGGCGACCGCCTGCTGGAGGAGGCGATAGCAAAGTTTGCCGCGCGACCGTGAGGTCCGCCGGTTGAAGCGGAACGTCAAGGGCTTGCGGGTGTCCTGGAAAATCGTGCCCGCCGTCACCGAGGCCTGGTAACCGCAGTCGGCGCAGAGCAGCAGATTGCGTTTGCTGGCCCATGAGGACTGGATCCCACAGCGCGGGCACACGAACCCCTCCGGCCAGCGCAGCTTCAGCAGGTACTCCCGGCACGCCTCCTCGGTCGAGAATCGAGCTTCCAACTCGACGAGGTTTCGGGGGTAGTCCTCCTTCATGCCCCCAACCACAACATATTGTGGCTACTGGAGTCAACTAAATACCCCATATTGTCAAATGTTGTGGATGGGCGAGGTCAGGCGGCGTTCTCCTGAACCATCAAACCATCCTTGAATTCCTTTCCATCTAAGACATGAACTATCACTTCTGACCCGTTCAGGCGTCGCCAGTGGCGCTCGGCCTGGCGGGCCAGCATGAAGACCATCGTCAACGAAGCTTCCCGACTGCCGCAACCCTTCGTTCGTCGCTGCCGCAAGCGGACCGTCGCAAAGGTGGACTCAATCGCAAAGGTGGACTCAATCGGATTCGTCGTCCGCAAGTGCCCCCAGTGCTCGGCCGGCCGGGTGCCGCTCGAGCAGATCCAGCTCTCCCTCGGCCACGCCTCCATCCAAACCACCGAACGCTACCTGGGCGTCCGCCAGGACCTCCACGACGCCCCCTACGACCGGCTGGGACTCGATATACTGGCGCCGTGAAAGGCTGCCTGGCAGCCGACTTCTTCTCAGGGGCCTCTAGTTGGACGGTTATTAAGGGGCGGTCACCCCGTTCTTTCGGGGCGCGGGTGCTACGGGAGGGCCCTGGTTAGAGCTGCTCGGGGTCGATGACCTTTCCTCCCCGGGTCAGAGAAGGCAGCGGCGAGCGAGCGAGCGGATTCTCGAGGTCCAGCTTGAGTATCTCGCGCTTGAGACGAAAGGTCTCACGCTCGGCCTTTATCGCTGTCTTCAGCGCAGGGTCTTTCGGCGTCAGTTCCCGCCGTAACTTGAAGGTAGCCTCGGACAGGCCGGCGTGGGCCTCGGCTACCGTTCCGAGCAGGTCCTGTCGTTCGTCTTCGGTCATGTTACCCAGGATTTCCGTGTGCGCTCAACTGGACACTGGCGTGAAAGAGCCGGTTCATCTGGTTGCGGAACCGGGTTTGCACGCCGCCGCGCCCGGCGCTGTTGTGGTAGATTCCTACCTCAGACGAAACTGCAGTGTCGTCCTTACTACCTAGCACCATCGCTTAACCTCATATATAGTACCACACCAGTGCAGTACTATAATGGGTGCGCCCACCTCAACCAGGAGTTCGGTCTAATATCTCTTGCGCCCTAGCTTCCAGGGCCGGAATCAACATGCGCTTGGTTACCTGCTGTTGACTTCGATCCTCGTGCTTCGCTACAAAGCGCAGCAATGCAATCTGGTACTCATTCAATCTTAGGTTGATACCACTCGTCGGCTTGGCTTTTGGGTCCAGTCCGACCCAGGGTAACTCGGGATCCCCTTCGCGGAGGGTTCCTTGAACAAACGCCGCGATCTTTTCTGGGGCAACCGCCAGCACCTTGTTCTCCTTGGGCAGTTGGAATCTTTGCCGTTCAGCCATCGTAGATCTCCCCAGCCAAGAGCTGGATCTCGGCCTTGGCTTTTTTGTTCTTGCACTCGATCACCCCTTTGCCTTCCACTATGGCGTCCCGGAAAACCTTGCGCTCTCGGATAAAAACTCTAGAGATCTCGATCTCGGGAAGCTCCATAAGGAGTTCGTGGGCCTCTTGAGCTTCGGTGATGGCGGGATGGGTAGGGGCCATGGAAATAACCGCGTAGGCCTTGAGATTGGGGTTGAGGCCACAGGCAAGTTTCACGATCTGATTGATGTTCATGGTGGTCTCAAGGTCCGGCTGGGAAGCCTTCAGCGGGATATAGAGCTTTTGGGCGGCAACCATCGCCGAACGGAGTTCCTCGGAGTCACGACCGCCAGCATCAATGATCACTTGTTGATAGCGGGTGGACAGATCCCGGATGGTTTCGAAAATATCCCCGGTCTTCTGAACACAGTGAACTTTGGGAAGTTCGGGGTGGGAGTTATTACGTCGCTCAACCCACCGAGCAGCGGTGGCTTGGGAGTCAGCATCCAGAAGAACCACATCGTCGCTACGGTCGGCTAGGTAAGCCGCCAGGTTGGTGGCTATCGTAGACTTTCCGGTCCCACCCTTCTCTCCTCCGATTAGAACAACCATCCAAGTTATGGTACCACACCGGGACCATACCAGTATGGAACTTTCCAGAGACACACTGGTATGGTTTCTGGGACGGGCCGCTGTACCAGCGCCTCGATAAGTCCAAGCGGACACGGGGCAGCCTGAGTACCCAATCCATCCGCGCTATCATCCAGCGCCGCGCCCAGTAGCCTATACCTCAGTTGTACTATACTGGACCCATACCAGTATGGTACCATAGGCACACTAGCATGTCACTCTCTCCAATTCGTCTCGCGGTTAAAGGTTGAGTTTGCCATTGTGTGTTTCCTCCTTACTGGAATGGTCTGATGTGTTTTCCCTTCACACGACAGAGGGAAAACCAACAGACCAGACAGGAGGAACAGCGCCACCCGCGCCGGTGACGGGCAGGGCCGACAAAGGCAAGGTCCAGTGACAGACGCCGAAGGCGAGCAAAGCGTTTCTGGCGCTGGCCTTGCGTCGGCTCAAACCGGCAGCGGGGAAAGGCAAGCGGGCCATGGCAATTTGCACAGCGCGAGAGTTGGGGGACAAGTCAGGTACAGCCGGAAGCTCGCCGGGGAGCAACCTGGGGGATTCGTCCAGGACCGGGAAAGAAAAAGAACAAGCGCGGCGAAGCGAACGGCTCCGCCGCGCCCTGGCGCGGTTGCCCGCTAGGACTCGTCTACTTGAACCTCCGGGAGTTCTGCTTCTGCCGGAAGCTGGAAGATGCGCGTGTGGGCTAGATCGGCCACTTTTGCAAGCACCAACAAGTCGTTGCGCCCGAAGCTCTGCGTACTCTTCCATTGATCGCCCTCTTTGTAGAGCCGCGAGAAGGTGACGTTGTGCCTCGGCTGTTCGTCGGTTCCGTTGCGCCAAATTGTAGCCTTGACGCGACCGATTCGGACTTCTGTGATGGGTTTCTGGTTAGCCATAATGTTTTTCTCCTAGAGAGTTAAGGGTTTGTGAGCGTTTTTCGCTCACCCGCGAATGGCGGAAGATGGGGTATTTAGTTGACTCCAGTAGCCACTACATCTTGGGGGTGGGGGTGCCGGCCCTGGTGGCCTCGACCATTGTCTTATAGGGAGCAGGGTCGGCGGCGACCGCCTGCTGGAGGAGGCGATAGAAAAGTTTGCCGCGCGACCGTGAGGTCCGCCGGTTGAAGCGGAACGTGAACTCGTCCAGGTAGTAGTCCAAATACTCGTGACTGACAGCCCCCTGGTGGGTCCCCAACAGCCAGCGCTTTAGCAGAGAGGCGACACGATGGACTCTCGGCAGCAGCTTACTCGCCGATTGCCGCTTCCCGCGCAGCACGGTGACTTCATGGCGGTATCCTTTGTTCTCCAATCCCGCATAGCCTTCCCAGCCGTCGGTGTGCACGAGGCTGCCAGGTTGGATAGCTTCTTCGACAAAGGCTTCCAAGCTCGCCGCTGAGGCATCCGCGATCCGACGGAGCCGGATGCGACCCATACCGCGCCCATCCTCCTCGGCAGCAACCGCAACTAACGCTTTGCCAACCATTTCGCGACCTCGGACGCCCTCTTCGACTCCGCCCACATACGTTTCGTCCACCTCCACCCGGCCGACCAGCCGATTGCGACCGGGGCGCACCATGGCGCGGCGGAACTTGTGCAGCCAGGTCCAGGCGGTTACATAGCTACCCAAACCCAAGACCCGCTGCAACTCCAGCGCGCTGGCCCCGCCTTTTTGCGTTGTCACCCACCAAGCCGCCCGGAACCACAACGTCAAGGGCTTGCGGGTGTCCTGGAAAATCGTGCCCGCCGTCACCGAGGCCTGGTAACCGCAGTCGGCGCAGAGCAGCAGATTGCGTTTGCTGGCCCATGAGGACTGGATCCCACAGCGCGGGCACACGAACCCCTCCGGCCAGCGCAGCTTCAGCAGGTACTCCCGGCACGCCTCCTCGGTCGAGAATCGAGCTTCCAACTCGACGAGGTTTCGGGGGTAGTCCTCCTTCATGCCCCCAACCACAACATATTGTGGCTACTGGAGTCAACTAAATACCCCATCCAAAATAATATTGCAATGCAAGGGATTGTGGTGTAAACTCCGCGTCTACCATTCCGAGGAGGTTTGTCGCTTGCCCTTTGTCAGCCGCCGTGCCCAGTTGAGGCTGGGTAGCAGCGAGATTAAAATGCTCACTACGCTCTCGCAGTCGAGAAGTGAGCCTGCGGGCCGTGTGCAGCGGGCTTCGATTCTATTGCGATATCACGCCGGAGACACGGTTTCAGAGATCGCCGGGCCCTGGGCACAAACCGGCCACGGGTCGAGCGCTGCGTGAGCAAGGCCCTGGATCTGGGCTACGCCCAGGAACTCTGGACGACAAGGTTGCTGGCTTCGCAGGGAGCGCAGCTCGCCAAGGAATACCCGGCGGCAGACTTGCGGCTACTCCCCTTCCAGCTCTTCTCCCTCTTCGGGCAATTGTAAATGTTCGTCGAGCAGGGCGAAGATCTCACCCCAGGCAGCATCGCGCACCTCATGCCAGCCCGCGGCGTGCGTGCCGTCGTCGATTGCGGTGAGAAAGCCCGGGGACATGGTTGGATACTCCAGCAGCCGGTACTCGATGCCGAAGTGCTGAAGATTGGTGACAAAGTAGAGCTGGTCTTTGTGGCTCGGGTCCTCTCCGGTGATGATCATCAGCAGGGGCGTTGTGATGCGATTCACGTTGCGGAACGCGTCCCTGGCGTAGAGCTCGCGCAGCAGTTCGATGCGCGAAAGTTCGCGCCCGAATAGCTCTTGGGAGCGGCGCTGGAGAACCCCGTAACCGGCGTAGCCAAATTCCGCCAAGCCTCCGAAGGGTGTTGGCGAGACCACGACGGCCACCTGAAAGACGTTCGATCGTTCGATGGCTGGCAGAGCGGTCGTCGCACCGTCGCCGAAACCAACAATGCCTATGCGGCGCGTGTCAACGTATTCGATCTGGCGGGCAATCTGGGTCAGTTGCAACAGGTCGAGAACCTCGCCTTTCGCCAGTTCGACCAGCCCCTGCGATTTCCCTTCCAGCCCGGCGCGGCCGCGAAATGTCGGAGAAACAACGATGTAGCCCTGATGGGCCAACTCGATGGCGATTTCTCGATAGACGGGGCTCACTCCGTAAGGCGATCCGTGGCTGAGCACGATGAGGGGGTAGGTGATTTCTTCCTCTTCTTCTTCCTCGCCCGTTTCCGGATTGATCACCATCCGGGGGGGCTCGTCGGGATCGGGCAGCTCGATGTGCGGCTGTAGGAGGACACCCGTCATGTTGAGGTCGCCGCTTTCGTAGGCGATGTGGAAGCCTTCCACACCCGCTTCGTCGCGGTAGAAACGCTCCAGGATACGCAGCTCGTAGTTGGAGACGCCCAGCTTTTCCCAATCGCGTTCGGCTGGAAACGGCGGCTCTTCCGGACCCAGGGTCAACAGACCGGCGGGGGTTTGCGCGGCGCAGGGCTGAGGGAGGCCAAAACCGGAAACTAGTCCTAGGATCAAGACCCAAAGCATGGAGTGAATGAGCGGGCGGACACCTGCTTCTTATTGAAGCACAACGGTTAGTTCAAACAGCGCGCGTGAGCAAGCGGTTTCGAGCGGATCAATCCGCACCCGACCCTCCGCGCGCATGAGCAAGCATTTGCTGAAGACGCTATCCTGATACGCGTTGGAAAGGCAAAAGCAACCGCTCCCTAACAGTCGCGGCGCGGCAACTTATCTCATTACTTTTTCGTGTTACGGCCAGCACCTGCACGGCGACGAGCGTGGCTCTATTGACCGCCTGCGTAATCAACCGGGTACGCGGCTCCTGCCCTTGGACGAACCGCGCCACAGGACCGAGGGCGCACTTATGCGGGAACCAGCCTATTTACTTGGGCAGCAAGAGCGTTTTGCCGTCCTACAGGCGATTCGGGAAGTGCGTGAATATCGCGGCTGGGAGTTCGCCGCCTGTCACGTGAGAACGATGCATGTCCATGTTGTCATGACTTCGGAGGAGGATGGCAAAAAGGTGCTGAACGACTTCAAGGCTTACGCCAGCCGCGCCTTGAACAAACGAGGTGAGAAACGGAACAAACGCTGGGCGCGCCACGGGAGCATCAGGCGGATTACGAACCGCGACCAGCTTGTGAAGGCGATCCGATACCTCATCGAAGGACAAGGGGAGCCCATGGCCGTGTGGCCCCAGCCCGGCTAGTTCAAACAGCGCGCGTGAGCCGCGTGCGCGAGCAAGCGGGCTCCCCCGCGGAGGATTGATGCGTTCGAGGCAACCGCTCCCTGACGGTCGCGGCTCCAACGCTGCGTTGCCGGAGCCGCGCGCTTGCGGGAGCGGGTCTAAAACCCCAAGCCGCCGGATCATAAACGGTGGGCTTAACACCGGCCCGCCCGCCCGAAAGCTGCTTTTCCTTGTTCAAAGACCCTGAACCGCGGCTCAGGGCGTCCACTAACTATAATCAATCCTAGAAAAGCCAGTCGTCATGAAAGCTATCTCCCCGCTCAAACGGACGCGATTGGCGTCCCTGCTTCTGGTTCTGGCTTGGTCAGTCTCTGGGCCTGCGCGCGGCGCCGACCTCGTCGAGTTTAACCGCGACGTTCGCCCGATCCTGTCGGACAAGTGCTTCACCTGCCATGGGCCCGATAAGGCCAATCGCAAGACGGAACTTCGATTCGACAACGAAGAGAGGGCGTTCGTCGAGCTGAAGAGCGGCGGAGTTGCGATCGACCGCGAGGACCCCGCCGAGAGCGTCCTGTTGCAGCGCATCACCTCCGACAACGAGGTTCTGCGAATGCCGCCGGCTTATCTGGGTCACGACAAATTGTCGGCCGCGGAGATCGACGTCATCCGGCGCTGGATCGAACAGGGGGCGCCCTGGCAAAAGCACTGGTCGTTCATACCTCCGGAGCGGGGAGAGCTGCCAAAGGTCAGCAACTCTGGCTGGGCTCGCAACCCGATTGACCACCACGTGCTGCGGCGCCTGGATCAGGAAGGGCTCAAGCCCTCCCCCGAGGCCGGCCGCCGCACGCTGATTCGCCGCATTTCGCTCGACCTGACCGGTCTGCCGCCGACGCTTTCCGAGGTGCGCGAGTTCGTGAACGATTTATCGCCGAACGCCTACGAGAAGGTGGTCGACCGGTTGCTCGAGTCTCCGCGCTATGGCGAGCGCATGGCGATCCGCTGGCTGGATGCGGCGCGATACGCCGACACCAACGGCTACCAAAGTGACGGTGTCCGTAGCATGTGGCGCTGGCGCGACTGGGTCATTGACGCTTTCAACAAGAACATGCCGTTCGATCAGTTTACGATCGAGCAGATTGCGGGTGACCTGCTTCCCAATGCAACTCGCGATCAGGTCATCGCGACAGCCTTCAATCGCAACCACCGCACTTCCGCCGAGGGAGGCATCGTGGAAGAGGAGTTTCGAGTCGAGTACGTGGCTGACCGCGTGGAGACCACCTCGACGGTTTGGCTTGGCCTGACGGTGGGCTGCGCGCGCTGCCACGATCACAAGTACGACCCGATCAAGCAGAAGGAGTTTTATCAGCTTTTCGCCTACTTCAACAACGTTCCCGAGAGGGGCCTGGTTTACAACTTCGGCAACGAACAGCCCTTTATCAAAGCGCCGACTCCCGAGCAAGAAGCGAAACTGGCAAAGCTTGACGAGCGCGCCGGGCGGACCCAGCGCGAGTTCGCCGGTTACGACTCGCAAATCGCCCGTAACCAGCAGGGCTGGGAGAAGTGGCTGCGCAAATCCAAAACGTCGGATTGGACGCCGGGCGATGGACTGATTCTCCGCTTCAAGCTCGATGGCGGCCTACGCGAGGACACGGGAGTTTACCGGCAGCGCAAATCCATCAATCCCTTCGACGAGCCCGACAAGGTTATGCGGGCTTCGGTTGACGGCCCTGATGACGCGGTACTGCCATTCGTGGACGGGAAACTGGGCCGAGCGGCGCAATTCGACGGCAAGACTTTCGTGGACGGCGGGCCCGGTTTCAAATTCAATTACAAGGATCCATTCACTTTTTCGGCCTGGATCTATCCGGCGTCGCCGAACGGCGCCATTCTGTCCAAGGCCCAGCCTTTTTCGAGGGGTGCGGGCCATGGACTCTACTTGCGCGAAGGGAAGGTTTTCCTCTACCTCACCAACCGCTGGACGGACATCAGTCTGCGGCTGCAAACCGAAGAACCGCTGCCGATGAACCAGTGGAGCCATGTGCTGGTCACTTACAACGGCAAGCGCTACGCAAAATACGTCCACCTCTACATCAATGGTGAAGAAGCCGCCAAGGACGTCTTGTTCGACGAACTCACTTACCCGCTTTCAACCGATGAGCCTTTCCGAATCGGGGCCGGCGGCGGGGAGCCCCATTTCCAAGGCCGCATCGACGATGTGCGCGTCTACAACAGGGCGCTTTCCGCGGAAGAAGCCTCAACAATGCCGCTGCCGGGGACGATCGCCCGGATCGCCCGGATACCGGCCCGGAAAAGAACCCCCGCCCAGCGTGCCAAGCTGCGGTTGGCGTTTTTGGATCGAGCGGCCAGCCCGGAAGTTCGGCTTGCCCGCGAGAGGCGAAACGATGCCCGGCGCGAGCGCGATCTCTTCCACGAGAGCATCCCGACGGTGATGGTGATGCGGGAGAGCGAAAAACCGCGGGACGCCTTCGTATTGGACCGCGGCGCCTACGATGCTCCGGGAGAGAAAGTCGAACCAGGCGTGCCGGCGATTCTGCCGCCGCTCGAGCCCGACTGGGAGAAGAACCGGCTGGGTCTGGCGCGCTGGCTGATCGACCGATCCAATCCGTTGACGGCGCGCGTGACCGTTAATCGCTTCTGGCAAATGCTGTTCAGCGTCGGCTTGGTGAAAACGGCAGAGAATTTCGGTTCGCGAGGAGAGATACCGCCCAACCAGGATTTGCTCGACTGGCTGGCAGTCGAGTTCATGGAGAACGGCTGGGATGTGAAGGGAATTCTCAAGACGATTGTGATGAGCGCGACCTACCGGCAGTCGTCGAAAGTCGGGCCGGAATTGGTTGAGCGCGACCCTGACAATCGCTTGTTCGCGCGTGGCCCGCGCTTTCGGATGTCGGCGGAGATGATTCGAGACCAGGCGCTGGCTCTTTCAGAGTTACTGGTGGAGCGGCGCGGCGGTCCATCCGTCAAGCCCTATCAGCCTGAGGGACTATGGAAGGAGCTGGCCTCTGCAAAGGGCGGCTACGAACCCGACGAGGGCGATGGCCTCTATCGGCGCAGCCTCTACACGTACTGGCGCCGCACGATAGCGCCGCCATCGATGATTACCTTTGATTCGACGGATCGCGAGACGTGCGCGGTCGGAGAAACGCGAACCAATACTCCGTTGCAGGCTCTGAACCTGATGAATGACGTCACCTACGTCGAGGCCTCGCGCAAGATGGCCGAACGCATGATGACCGACGGCGGCACGACCACCGAGGAGCGTATCGGCTACGGCTTCGAGTTGGCGACGGCGCGACGGCCGAAGGCGAGGGAGGGGAGCGTCCTCCACCAAACTTTTCAGCAATTCTTGGACGGGTATCAGACGGACCCCGACGAAGCGCTGGAGCTTCTCAGCGAAGGCGAATCGGAGCGCGACGAGACGCTGGACCCAGTCGAGCTGGCTTCCTACGCCAGTGTGGCGAGCTTGATCCTCAACTTGGATGAGGCGATCACGAAGGAGTAGGAGCTTCCGGAGAACTTGCTGCTGGAGTGGCAGGGCGACTTTCGCGCACGACTGTTCGTGCCCCGAAAGTGACCGTGATTGTGCAGACGTCTGCACGCGCGATGGAAGTTTCTCAAAGGGCGGCCCGCGGTGGTGGCCTAGGGGAACGTACGTGACTACGATCTTCATCTTTGGCATTCGTGTCACCACATCAGTACACCTTGACCTCTTCACCAATTCTAGTCGAGCTCAGACAAGTCGCCAGTTCTGATCCCTGCTTGAATGGCGGCCCTTCCACGCTTCCGTCTCTATTCGGCTTCTCCAACCCAGTTTCGCCGCTCCGACGACTCTCTTGAAATCCGCGGCGCAAGGCAAGCTCAGCCAAATCTTGCGTCACGCTCAGCGCCCCTGAGCAGACCCAGCCAATGCGCCAAAGTCACGACCACCTTGCCGTGGCGCTCCAGGGCGATAAACAGGGTAAGCACCACCGATGTCTGGTGCCTCGATATGTGCGACAATATCCTGTAATGTAACCGTCCTAGACAAGTTCAACCGCCTCATTTCAGATTAAGGAGTTTGCCTCAGTCCGGGGAGTAGCCCCGCCTGAGGCTCTACGCATGAAGTGTCTAATCATCGCTGCTGGAAAGGGCAGCCGCCTGCGGCTCACGGGTGCCAGCAAACCCCTCATCCCCATTTTGGGGGTTCCCCTGATCGAACGCGTGATTCGCTCCGCGCGGGAGGCCGGAGCGGATGACTTTTATGTGGTCACCGGATACCACGGGGAGCATGTTCGCACCTTTCTGAAGGGCCTGACCGACCGCACGGGGATTCGTATCACCGCCATCGTTAACGGGGATTGGGAAAAAGCAAACGGCTTGTCCGTACTCAAGGCGCGGCCATACCTGCGTGATCCTTTTCTGCTCCTGATGGCGGACCATCTCTTTGAACCGTCGATTGCCCGTGAGTTGATGGAGCTTCCTTTCGCCCATGGCGAAATCACCCTTGGAGTGGACAGGAATATTGCCAATGGCCTCATCGACATGGAGGATGTCACCCGAGTAAAGACCGAAGGCGGGCAGATCAACAACATCGGCAAGGGTTTAACGGACTTCAATGGCTTTGACACCGGTATTTTCCGATGCCCTCCCGCGATTTTCGGCGCCCTGGAGCGTTCCGCGGCGGAGTCCGGCGACACCAGCCTGTCTGGAGCGGTGCGAGTTCTGGCCGGCGAGGGCCGGGCCAAGGCAGCCGATATTAACGGCCATTTTTGGATCGATGTAGATGATCCGGCGACCGTCGGGCAGGCGGAGACCGCGCTCTTGACCGATTTAGGGGACAAGTCCAACGACGGCCCTGTGTCGCGTTATTTGAACCGGCCCCTATCCGTAAGGATTTCCCGCCGCCTTGTCAACTACCGAATCACCCCTAATCAAATATCGCTGTTTTCGTTCCTTTGTTCCGTGCTGGCGGCCGGCCTGTTCGCACTGGGCGGCTACCCCGCCCTTGTGCTTGGCGGTTTTTTGGCACAGTTCGCCTCGGTCGTCGATGGCTGCGATGGCGAAGTGGCGCGGCTCAAGTTCCAAACCAGCCGCTACGGAGGGTGGCTCGATGCGGTACTGGACCGTTACGCCGACGCCTTGCTGCTTTTCGGCCTCACCTGGCACGCCTACGCCGACAAGACGGATAGCCTCATCCTGTTGACCGGATTTCTGGCGATTATCGGGTCCTTCATGGTAAGCTATACGGCGGACAAATACGACCGCCTCATGCTCGACCACATCCAGCACGGCAAGAGATTGCGTCTGGGCCGCGATGTCCGCATCTTTCTCATATTCCTCGGCGCCTTGTTCAATCAAGCTCCTTTGACGCTCGTGATCATTGCCGCCGTGATGAACGTGGAAACGATACGCCGCCTCATCATCTGCCGGGACCGTGGATAGCATAGAAAACGCGAAACAAAGAATCAGAGCGACGATCGCGGCTTCCAAGGTCCCGGAAGACCCTCTGCATGCTGAAAATACGCTTGAGTGGGTGTTAAGGCTCGATGCCAAGGCCGGACAGGCAATGCAGATCGCCGCTCTCGCTCACGATATCGACCGGGCCGTTGAGAAACGGAAAGTGCTTCGCCGCGACTATGACGACTATGACGCATTCAAGGCCGCCCATGCGCGTAACGGGGCGAACATCCTGCGAGCGATCCTCGACGAGTGCGGTGTGGCCAAGCCCACCGCGGACGAGGCTTGCCGGCTGGTAGTACGTCATGAGGTTGGAGGCGATTACCGCTCGGATCTGCTGAAGGATGCGGATAGCATTTCGTATTTCGAGGTCAATCTGCCCTTCTACCACGAACGCGAAGGCTGGGGAGAGACGAAGCGTCGTTCTATTTGGGGCTATCGGCGTCTCTCCGTGCGGGGGAGAGAGATCGCGAGGAGCATGACATACGACGACGAGGCATTAACACGCCTGCTAAAGGAGGCGATTCGAGAAGCTGGTCGCAAAGGGTAACCATGTCCGCGGATCGACTTCAAGCATGTGAATCGACAGGCAGGCGAAGTCAATCGGGACCGTGATGACTCGCAGAATATACTTACACCGGGAGACGGGCGTAGCACGCTGCGCCCCTACATTCTAAATGTCTAAAAAATCTCACGACACCCGTGACGCCTATGATACGCACGGAACCGAATTCATGCAATTGCGGGGTCCTACACTCCAACCCTTAGAGGAGCAACTCGTCAGTCAGGTTCTTCGGATGGCACGCGAACATCAACCCGCCGCTGACGAGCCAATCCGTGTCGTTGACGTCGGAGTAGGATATGGAAAATTTCTTGGGTGGTGGCGGAAACAAACGAATATTCTCGCAGTCGGTGGAGATAATTCAAGACAAATGTTGCGGCTTGCGGCTCAACGGAACGGCGTGAACCATAATCAGTTACAACAATTTGATGCGGCATCTCTGCCGTTTGCTGATAATTCGGTAAATGTGGTTTTTGCCCATGCTATTTACCATCACCTGGATGATCCTGCAAAAGCTTTCCGGGATGCATGTCGTGTGTCGAAGCCAGGCGGGCTCTTTTATGTATTTGTGCGTCAAGGAGACTTCCGCGGTGGACGGAATGAGGGTGCAGGGTCGATTTATTACCGATACTATGAGATCTCCGAGCTCAAACGCCTCTTGCGAGATGCCGGCTTTCAGGTGATTAGCATGGAGCCTGTCAAAGACCCGTATCCTGAACGTGGAATAAATTTTATAGCAGCATTTGCAACAAAACCCGGAGAAGATGACAGGGAATGTCATGAATGATCCGAAGCACGAAAACGGACTGCTGATGACCCGGCGGCACTTTTTTGGCCGAACGGCCACTGGCGCCGGCAGCGCAGCCCTTGCTTCCTTGCTTGGAAGGGACCTCACCGCGGCGACTGGCGCTGAATCTTCCGGGCGGCCCTACCCCGGCTTGCCCGGTTACCCTCACTTCGCTGCCAAGGCGAAGCGCCTGATCTGGCTGTTCCAGTCGGGCGGGCCGTCGCAGATGGAGCTGTTCGACTACAAGCCGAAACTCGGCCCGTGGCGCGGCCAGGAGCTTCCCGAGTCCATCCGCAAGGGCCAGCGGCTGACCGGCATGACGTCCACGCAGGGGAGTTTCCCGGTCGTCAATTCGCTGTTCAAGTTCAAGCAGCACGGGCAATCGGGCGCCTGGATCAGCGACGTGCTGCCGGAAACCGCCAAGATCGCCGACGACATCTGCATCGTCAAGTCGATGCACACCGAGGCCATCAATCACGACCCCGCGGTTACCTTCATTCAGACCGGCGCGCAGATCGCCGGACGGCCCAGCATCGGCGCCTGGCTGGCCTATGGACTGGGCAGCGAAAGCAGCGACCTGCCGGCGTTCGTTGTCATGGTGACGCAGGGCAGCGGCGGCCAGCCGCTTTACGACCGCTTGTGGGGCAGCGGCTTCCTGCCAACCCAGTACCAGGGCGTGAAGTTTCGCTCGGTCGGAGATCCGGTTCTCTACCTCTCCAATCCCAAGGGCTTCAGCAAGGGAAACCGCCGAACTTACCTCGACGCCCTCGCGAAGCTCAACCAGATGAAACTCGACGAGTTCGGCGACCCGGAGATCTCGACGCGGATCGCGCAGTACGAGATGGCGTTTCGCATGCAAAGTTCCGTGCCAAAGCTAACGGACTTGTCGGGCGAGCCGGCGAGCGTCTTCAAGCTCTACGGAGAAGACGCCAGGGAGCCCGGAACGTTCGCGGCCAATTGTTTGCTGGCGCGGCGCTTGGCCGAGAGGGGCGTTCGCTTCATTCAGCTCTTTCACCGAGGCTGGGACCAGCATGGGAAACTGCCCACGGCCCTCCCCAAGCAGGCGAAGGAAACCGACCAGGCCTCGGCGGCCCTCGTCCAAGACCTCAAAGACCGCGGCATGCTCGATGACACGCTCGTGATCTGGGGCGGTGAATTCGGCCGTACGGTTTATTGTCAGGGCCGCTTGACCGAGGACGACTACGGGCGCGACCATCACCCGCGCTGCTTCTCCGTCTGGGCGGCCGGCGGCGGGATCAAGCCGGGCATGGTTTACGGCGAGACGGACGACTATTCCTACAACATTGTCAAAGATCCCGTCCACGTTCACGACCTGCAAGCGACGATCCTGCATTGTTTGGGGGTCGACCACACCAAGCTGACCTACCAGTACCAGGGCCGCCACTTTCGCTTGACCGATGTGCACGGCGAGGTGGTGAAGAACATTCTGGCGTAGTTTGTCCCCGTATCAGAGTTCTGGCCGCACGGGATTCGGCGGACTCCTTCCGACACTGCTATCCTTTCCTCGGAGGATATTCCCCATGCGAAGAACGATCGAGGCAGTGGCAGTGCTCGGCCTTTTCGCCGCGCTATTCGCGGGCGTGAGAGCCGCACCCCAGGGGACTTCCGGCTCCTCAGGCAAGCGGGTGACTCTGCTGCTGATGCTTGGCGTGAATTCGAGTGCTCCCGAGCGCTGGGACGGGGACGTTGAGGTTACCAATGGGCGGCTCGTTGCGATCGAGGGACGGCACTTTTCCGGGCTAGACAAGATCACCGGACCCAGCTCCTGGGCTTGCACCAACCGCCGCGATGAAGTGAGCGGTTTTCCGCGAGTAAACTATAACGAGATGAGCCCGGCCGAGCTGCCGCCTGTCCTGTATTTCCCGGTGGGGGTTTACGTGACGCTCGAGGCGGCGCCATCCACCCGCGTCTCGGTCAAGACAGCGCAAGGGAATTTCGCTTTTCCCTTGTCAGACGCCGGCACCGAGACTTTGGAATTCCTCGGCGGCCATGCCACGGTTGCTTGGACCCCGACGGTGGAGCGTATCACCACCGAGCAGTACGAAGACGATGAAGCGGCGATCACAACCTTGCCGGACGGCTCCATCGCCGCCGCTTGGGTTGCCTACCGTGACAGGGGCGACCGAGTCATGGTGCGAACGCTCTCCGACGGCTCCTGGTCGAAGACCGAAGAGGTGACGCGCCAGCCGGGCGACCTGTTTCGGTGCTCGCTCGCTGTCGACGCCGACGGAAATCTATGGGCATTTTGGAGCGAGCGCCAGGGGACGGCCTGGAGCATCTGGGGACGCCAGAAGAAAGGCGGCTGGTGGCAGACGCCCGTAATGATCAGCGGGGAAGGTTCGAATACGTTTCACCGGGCCGCGGCATCCGCCGACGGAACGGTCTTCGTGGCATGGCAAAGTTTTCGCGGCGGGGCGGGAAACGCTCAGAGCGACATTTACCTGCGTGCCTACATGAATGGCTCCTGGGGGGACGAGGTGCAAGTCAGCACGTCACCCGCCAACGATTGGGAGCCGACCGTGGCCGCGGGCCGGGACGGTAGCGCCTACGTTGCTTGGGACGGCTACGACAAGGGCAACTACGATGTATTTTTCCGCTCCTACAAGAGCGGGACCCTGGGCGATCTTCAGGCGGTCACTTCGAATGCTCGCTTCCAGGCCCATGCGTCGGTGGCGGTCGACCCCAATGGCAACCCCTGGCTGGCCTGGGATGAATCGGGCGCCAATTGGGGCAAGGACCAGGGCTACTTAATCACTCCGCCTTACGGCGTGCCGCTGCATCAAGAGCGCGCAGTCCGGGTGGCCATGTGGGACGGCAAGCAGTGGCAAGAGCCGAAGGCCAGGATCGCGGAGTTTTATGTCCACCGGCTGTTCCCCAACTTCGAAAACCCGCAAATCATCTTCGATGGCAAGGGCACGTTGACGATGGTTTTTCGCCACTGGACCCGCCTCAAGGCCCGCTCGATCGGCAGCTGGTTGCGCTGGGAAAACTTCATCACGCGGTTTGACGGCAAGAGCTGGTCGCCTCCCGTGGCGGTGGCCCATAGCCAAGGGTCGATCGAAAAGCGGCCGGCCTTGACGCGCGACAGTGACGGAAACATTGCGTCGGCCTGGATGACGGACAACCGGGAGTTCGTCGCAGGCAAGCCCAAGAACGCCGAGATCTACGCGGCGAATTTTGGCTCTTCATCCGCGGCGCCTTCCTACGACAGCGCGGCGTTCGTTGCCTTCGAAGATCCGTTTGTCGAAGAAATCCCCATCCACCCCAATGAAAAGCAAAACGTGCAGACGATTCGCGACTACACCATCGCGGCGGGCGAGAAGAAGTACAAGATTTACCGCGGCGACATGCACCGCCACACCGATGTTTCGCAGGACTTCAAATATGACGGCTCGCTGATCGAGGTCTATCGCTATGCGCTGGACGCGGCCGGGTTCGATTACATCGTGCCGACCGATCACCAATTGGGGTTCGACCAGGAATTCACCTGGTGGCAGGACGAGAAACTGACCGACCTGTTCCACGTGCCCGGGACTTTCACGCCGATGTTCGGATATGAGCGCAGCCTGACGTTCCCGAACGGGCATCGCAATGTTATCCTTCTGCGACGCGGCACCCGTCCGTTGCCCATTCCGGCGGATGAAGCCCGGGGTGAGGTCGGCGCGGCGAAGCTCTACGCCTACCTGCACAAGAACAATGGGATCTCGATGCCGCACTCGAGCGGTACCGCGCAGGGAACCGACTTCCGCGACAATGACCCGGAAGTCGAGCCCCTGATCGAGATCTTCCAGGGTTACCGCGCCAGCTACGAATACATGGGCGCGCCGCTTGCCGCCAGTCCGCGGAAACTTCGCGAGCAGCGCAGCGGGTTCAATCCCCTCGGCTACTGGTGGAATGCCCTGCGAAAGGGTTATAAGATGGGCGTCCAGGCCAGCTCGGATCATTGGTCGACGCACATCTCCTACGCCTGCATTCTCGCCGAGGAGTTCACGCGAGAGTCGATGTTCGAGGCCTTGAAAAAGCGGCATGCCTACGGCGCGACGGACAATATCGTGCTGGACTTTCAGGCCGAGGTGGATGGCAAGTCCTACATCATGGGCGACATCATCCAATCCCGCTCAGCGCCGAAGCTGAAGATCCGCGTGATTGGGACCGACCGCATCAAGCAGGTCGTGATTGTCAAGAACCAGCAGTTTGTCTACACGGGTCACCCCAACAGCGATGAGACGAGTTTTGAGTTCGTCGACCGTGACTTTGAGCCCGGCTCGAACTACTACTACCTGCGGGTGGTCCAGAACAACAACATGGTGGCCTGGAGCTCGCCGATCTGGGTGGAGTAGCCGCGGTTCCGCGTAGGCCCGCAATCTGTCCATGAGGCGACAATTTGCGTTGCATCGTTGTTGTCAAACACCCGTCGCTCCCGTGGCTCCGGAATCTCCCGTAGCGCAGGGCAGCTCCCGTAGCGCAGGGCAGCTCCCGTAGCGCAGGGCAGCTCCCGTAGCGCAGGGCAGCTCCCGTAGCGCAGGGCAGCTCCCGTAGCGCAGGGCTCGTAAGAGACCTGCGGCCTTGAACTCAGCCGCGGGGTGCGGCGCAACAAAAGGCCGCAGGTCTCTTACGAGCCCTGCGCTACGGGAGTTTCAAGAACGCTCTTGCAGCCGCAAGTCCACGGGAGTTTCAAGAAACGCTCTTGCAGTCAATCAAGAACCCTTACAGGCGGATTACGATTACGCGGTCCTGCTTCGGACCCTCCTCTATAATGAGGACGCTGACGCCCGCTCGGGCTTTAGCTATTTCCCCGTTCCGAGAGTTAACCCTTGTCGCAGGACTATCTCGAGATTCGCGGCGCGCGGGTCCACAATCTGCAGAATATCGACCTCAAGCTGCCCCATGACAAGCTGATTGTGATCACCGGGGTCTCGGGTTCCGGCAAGTCTTCGCTCGTTTTCGACACCATCTACGCCGAGGGACAGCGGCGCTATGTCGAGTCGCTCTCCGCCTACGCTCGCCAGTTTCTGGAGCGTATGGCAAAACCCGACGTCGAACACATGAGCGGGATCGCTCCCGCCATCGCGATTCGCCAGAAGAACACCACGCGCAACCCCCGCTCGACCGTCGCGACCGCGACCGAAATCCACGATTATTTGCGGCTCTTGTTCGCACGCGCCGGGGAGACGATTTGTTCCGAGTGCGGAGCACGCGTCTCGAAGGACAACGTCGATGATGTAGCGCGGCGCATCCTGGATCTTCCGGAACGTTCCCGCTGGTATGTGCTGTTCCCGGTTCATGGAACGGCTGCGGAAGGGCTCACTGAAGCGCTCAAGGCCAAGCTGGCTGACTTGCGCGGCAAGGGCTTCAACCGCCTCTATCAGGACGGCCGCATGTTCGAGTTCTCGACACCGGAATCGTTGCTGGACATCGACTTCACCAAGCCGCTCTACGCGCTGGTCGACCGCCTCTCCATCAGCGGCAATCTTCGCGGGCGTGTCGTCGACGCCGTAGAGACCGCCTACCGCGAGTCTCACGAAGTTGTTTTCGAGCAAGCGACGGAGACGCCGCCGGAGCGGCTGTGGTTTAGCGAGCGCTTCGAGTGCCGCCAGTGCAACATCGAGTATCCCGAACCGGAGCCGCGTCTTTTCAGCTTCAACAGTCCCTTCGGCGCCTGTCCGCGGTGCCAGGGCTTCGGCAACACGATTGATTACGACATGGATCTGGTCGTGCCGGACAAGTTCAAAACCCTGCGTCAGGGCGCCATCGATCCCTGGACCAAGCCGCGCTATCGAAGGTATCAGCAAGAGCTACTGCGATTCGCCAAAGAGGCCGGGCTGCGCGTCAGCGTCCCTTATCACGAACTAACCGCCGAGGAATTGGATTTCGTCATCCGCGGCGGTAAGGGTTTCAAAGGAGTCGACGGCTTTTTCGCCTACCTCGAGCGCAAGAAATACAAGATGCACGTGCGCATCTTCTTGGCGAGGTATCGCGGATACACCCTTTGCTCCTCGTGCAAAGGGGGAAGGCTGCGGAAAGAAGCTCTTAACGTGCGGGTCGCAGGCAAGACGATTCGCGATGTCAGTGAGCTGAGTCTCGATCGCGCCAAGCATTACTTTGACTCCTTGACGTTGAGCAGCGAACAGGCCGCGATCGCCGAGCAGCTCTTGGTGGACATTCGTCACCGCTTGACGTTTCTCAACGACGTGGGACTGGAGTATCTGACCCTCGACCGGTTGTCCTCGACCCTCTCGGGCGGGGAAGCGCAACGCATCCAGCTTGCGACCTCGCTGGGTTCGCGCCTGGTCGGCGCCTGCTACGTGCTGGATGAGCCTTCGATCGGCCTCCACAGCCGCGATATGAGACGCCTGATACGAACCCTGAAACATTTGCGTGATCTGGGGAATACGATCCTGGTCGTCGAGCATGACGCCGAGGTCATGCGGTCTTCCGACCACATTGTCGACCTCGGTCCGGGGGCTGGAGAACGCGGCGGCAAGGTGATTTTCGAGGGTCCTTACAAAAAAATTGTTTCCAACGGCGGACACTCTCTTACGGGGTTCTATTTGCGGGGCGATTTCACGATCGGCGTGCCGCAAAAGCGGCGAAAACCGAAGGCCCGGAAGCGCCTGAAATTCGACGGCGCAATGATCCACAACCTCAAGAATATCGACGTTGCCATCCCTCTCGATGTCATGACGGTCGTCTCGGGGGTGTCGGGGTCGGGGAAATCGACGCTCGTTCACGACGTGGTGTATCAGAGCCTCCAGGCGCTCAGAAAGCGGAAAGTAGCGGCTTCATCCGATCAGGAGATCCTGCGGCTCCCTTGCCGGCGTGTTGCCGGCGCCACGCTCATTGACGAAGTGGTGCTGGTTGATCAGTCACCGATCGGCCGCTCGCCACGGTCAAATCCCATCACTTATGTCAAAGCCTTTGACGCCGTTCGCGAACTGTTTGCGTCCACGAACGACGCTCGCCGCCGCGGTCTCACGCCGGGTAATTTCTCCTTCAATATCCCTGGCGGGCGCTGCGAAACCTGCCAGGGAGCCGGTACGGTCACGGTCGAAATGCAGTTCCTCGCGGACGTGGAATTGGTGTGCGAAGACTGCGGCGGCAAGCGCTACAAGAACGACATCCTGGATGTTCGCTACCAGGGAAGAAACATCCATGAAGTCCTGCGGTTGACCGTGGAAGAGGCCCTGCGGTTATTCATTCGCGCGCCAAAGATCGTCAACAAATTGGCCTGTCTTACCGAGGTCGGACTTGGCTATTTGAGACTGGGGCAATCCGCCACCACTCTCTCCGGGGGAGAAGCCCAGCGTGTCAAGCTCGCCAGCCACGTGGCGCAGTCCAAGTGCGACGGGACGCTGTACTTATTTGACGAACCTACGACGGGGCTGCATTTCGACGACATTGCCAAGCTGCTCGCGGCCTTCCGCAAATTGCTCGATAACGGAGGAACGGTTCTGATCATCGAGCACAATCTCGACGTCATCAAGAACGCGGACTGGGTGATCGACCTGGGGCCCGAAGGCGGCGAGCGGGGCGGACAGATTGTCGCCCAGGGAACGCCGGAGCAAATCGCCGCCTGCGAACAGTCCTATACCGGGTGCTATCTTTCGAGGGTGCTGTAGAAGGCCGGGCGGTTCCGGGAAAGTGGCTGGCGCGGCACGTTGATCGCGCGGCTTCGCCATTTCACCCAGCCGGGTCTCAATTGGGTAGCTGCTGAACGCGGCGATGAGAGCGGAGGTGAGCGAACAACTGGCTGCGGAGCGACACGAGCGCAACCCACAGTCACTCAACACCTCGCGGTACTCCCGGTTGGCGACCTTGCGCGCCACCTCGCGTTTGAAATGCACCCGGCAACGCTGCCAACGCACCCCCTGTCTGTCTCCCCCTTTCCAACCAGGAGGTAAAGACAAATGGCACAGTGTAAGGGATGCACAGGACCGACGAGCGGCTTAGAGTTGTCCAATGCAAGCGATGCTCTCAGAAGGAGATCCTCACCCTGCAGCCTGCCCTTAACCGCCCTGACCGATTTCAAGCTCATTCTTGGATTGGAAAATGCTATTCCCCTTTGCCGGTAGCTGCTCCCCGACCGGCCACGATCAGAGCAGGGGTTTTGGCGGAAGGTCCGGCGGCGGGACCTGGCGGAACTCGAAGCGGGGGCGTCCCGCGACTTCGATTTCCCGCCGGTTGGAACTCTCGTTGCCGGAGTCATCGGTCAGCTCGACGGACGCCACAGCAGAGAAGTCGACATGGCCGTTGACCGGCTTTCCCCCCTCCAGCAGGGCAAGAGCCGCACGGGCGGCTTCCGCCGTCTCCGGATCGTAGGGCCGAACGTGAGCGCGGGGCGGGCCGGTCGGGAAGCCAGCGTCATCCAGGCCGCGCAACCAGAGGTAGATCGCCCCCGCCGACCCACTCTCCTTGTCGGGCTCGTCGATGGCGACCCAGTGAAGCCGGAACTCCTCCGGCGGCGCCTCCCCTGTCGGCCAGCCCTCCATGGAGCGTAGCCCGCCGTAGGTCCCGTAATAGAGAAGAGAGACCACGACGACGGCGCCGAGCTTTACCCTCGGCGACCAGCGGCTCTCGAGACCCAGATTGAGCAAGAGCGCCGCCACGGCGGCATACGCCAGGGTCAGGAGCACGGTCACCCGCTCTTCCCCGCAACCGCCCTGGTCAACAGATCTTTCGGGGCCCTGCTGAGCTGTGACACATCCCCGCCGGCATCGAGAACGAATCGCAGTGCCGTGATCTGGTGGCCCGTGCCGCTCAGCTCGTGAGTCCCGTAGTAAACAACGCTGACCTCAGGGTTCAATTTCTCGACCTTGACGGCGACCGCCACGGGTTCGTCGGTGTTGGCCTTGTAGTGCAAAAGGTTGATCACGTACTCCCCCGGCGCCAGGGTGCGTAAGGAGACGGTCTCCTGATTGATCGGGTTCGAGACCGTTCGGTCATCGATCTGGAATCTGTCGAAATATGTCCCCCGATCGTCGCGATCGAGGTGCATCAACCCCGTGTCCTGGTTGTGGTACCAGACCAGGCGTCCGCGGGGATCCTCGACGATGGCGTCGATGTCGTCCGGGTGATCGTCCGGCCAGCGAATCGTGATCAGTATCTCTGCCTTGGAGTCGATCAGGCCCGTCTTCGCCGGCTCGTTCAACTGTGAGAACGCCACGACGAACATGAAGACGAAGCCGAGGAGGGCGTTGAAGAGCACATCGGTGAAGGCGTCCTGGCCTTCCGAGGTACGGTGAAGCCTGGGCTGATTCATCCTCCGCTCACCTCGCAGCATCTCCTGCCGGCCGTTCTCCAACCACTGTGCCAACAGGCGCTGCCGCAACCATGACGTCGGTCACGACGGCGATTCGGTTGAGGAGGTCCTGGGCCGAAGTATCCAGAATCTGGTACTGCAGCTTGAGCAGCGTGCTGGTCACCAGCCCGGCAATGGTCGTATAGAGGGCTGTCGCCATCCCGCCGCTCATCTCGCGCAGCAGTTGGGGCGCCAGCCCTGCTTCGAACTCGGGCATCTGCGCCACCGGCGTCAACATCAGAATAAAGCCGACCATCGTGCCCAGCAGACCCAGCTTTAGCAGAAGGTCGCTGATGAAATGACCTATCGCGTGCCGGTTGGCGATGGTGTCGCCGAGGGCGGCAACCAACACGGTCTGCTCCCCGGAAAGAGACCCGGCGTCCCGCTTGGCCAAGAGATTTCGCAGGTGCTTCGTGAGATCCCCCGAGGTCCATTCCTCTTCGATCTCCGGTTCTGCTTCCTCCCCGGCTGAAAGTCCTCGCACTCGAACTCCCGATTCGCTCAGCGCGAGCGATTCCACGCCGCCCTCGAGCCGGGTCCGCTCTAGGCGCGCCAATCGATCTCGCTCTCCGGACAATTTATACGACAAGACAATCCAGTGAAGGGACGCGGCGGCGTAGATCGCCAGGATGACGTAGGAGATGTAGCTGCGGTCGCTCGCCAGGGCGGAGCCGAGCAAGCCCCTTTCCATCGCCAGAAAAAAGCCGAACGCCAGCAAGCCGGTGAGGATCAGAACCCTCAGTACGAGGTTGTGCGCGGCGGGCCTGGCTGTCATGGAGGATCTTTCGGTGCTACGAGTCTACAACTTCGGCTCACGGCGGGGTATAGTTAGGATCTCAACACCCAAGGGGAGTCGCGATGACAGTGCGACTGAGAAACGCATTCTTGGTGCTTCTCACGGTTGGCGCGGCTGGAGTGGGTCGCCGGCCCCCCTCGCGCTAGTCACAAAAATCAGAAAAAGCGTCATGGATTGACGTTGGCTGACAGGGAGCCAGCTTGAACTCTATTTCCGGCCGATCCGCATTTCTCACGCTCCTCGAGGATGAGGGCGTCACCCACCTGTTCGGCAATCCGGGTACCACCGAGTTGCCGATCATGCACGCACTCAAGGACCATCCGGACCTAATTTACGTCCTAGGCTTGCAGGAATCCGTGGTGGTGGGGATGGCGGACGGCTTCTCGCGCGCGAGCGGCAAGCTCGTCGCCTGCAACGTCCATGTCGCGCCGGGTCTCGGTAACGCGATGGGATCCCTGTTCAACGCGCGCTTCACGGGCACGCCCATGATCTTGACTGCCGGACAGCAGGAACTGGGGCATGGCCTCACCGAGCCGATGCTTTACGCCCCCCTGGTGCCGATCGCCGAACCATTGGTTAAATGGGCTGTCGAGGCGCTGCGCCTGGAAGATCTGCCGCGGATCGTACACCGTGCCGCCAAGGTCGCTACCACACCACCCACAGGGCCCGTGTTCATCTCGCTTCCGGGTGACGTCCTGAACGCTGAAGGCTGCATCGAACTCGGCGCCCCCACCCGTGTCGACACCCGCACGCGCCCATCGGACGAAGTGTTGGAGGCCTTGGCCGACCGCCTGCTCGCATCGAAAGCGCCGGTCCTCGTGTGTGGTGACGAGCTGGTTAAGTCGGATGCGCTGGCCGAGGCAGCCGAGTTGGCGCAGACGCTTGGGGCCGCGGCCTACCAGCAGAGCGTGCCCTATGGCGCCCATTTCCTCTCTGAACATCCGTGTTATCTCGGTGGCCTCACGCGCGACCAAGCGCAGGTCAGCGATACCCTCGCGGCTTACGATCTACTGATTGTGCTGGGCGCCGACGCGCTACGCATGTCTGTTTGGTCGCCCGTCGAACCCTTACCCGACCGCATGCCGGTCGTGCAAATCGGTCAGATCGACTGGGAGATGGGAAAGAACTATGCTTCGGAGCTGGCCCTTCGCGCAGATGTCAGGGAAACGCTCCGAGCACTAATTCCTATACTGCGACGAAAAGGCGGAGAAACGCTCGCGAAGCAGGCAGACGCAGCGATCTCCCGGTTGGCGTCGAACAACTGGTCGGCGAAACGGCTGGAGCTGATTGAGACGCTGGGCGGGGCCAAGAACGGGGTTCGACCGATCGATCCCGACTTCCTGATGTTGCGGCTCGCCGAGGCTCTGCCTGACGATGCCGTCCTGGTTAACGAAGGTCTAACTTCGGCTCGCCTGATCACCGACCTGGTGCCCTATCGCGACCGCTACGGTTACCATGGCTTGGCAAGTGGCGGGATCGGCTGGGGAATGGCCGCTGCGGTCGGAGTCCAACTAGCCCTGCCCAAGCGCCGAGTCTGTGCCCTTATCGGCGACGGCAGCGCTATGTACACGATCCAGGCGCTGTGGACGGCAGCCCACCTGAAGCTGCCGATCACCTACGTGATCCCCAACAACGGCGGCTACCGCATCCTGAAGCAACGTCTGCTTGCCTTCCACCAGAACGACCAGTTCATCGCAATGGATCTCAACGACCCAGCAATCGATTTCGCCGCGCTCGCCGGCTCGTTGGGTGTGCCGGCCGAGACAGTGACCGACCCGGATCAGGTAGCCCCAGCCTTAGCCTCTGCCCTCACCAACAACGGTCCGAACCTGGTCGAGGTCGTAGTGGACGGCAGCGTGGGGTAGGGTGCGCCTAAAGCGTTGTCGGTCGTGCGGTGCGTCCGCGACTTGGTGAACTCCGAGACCAGCATTTTGTTCCACAGCTTCTCCACCCGGCGGTTGAGAAACTCCGCGCCGTTGTCGCAATGAAAGCCGCGGATGCGGAAAGAGAATTGATGCAGAATGGCCTCTAAAACCGGCTCCAAATAGGCCTCGGAGATGGTTTCGCAACAGCCCACGATCTGCCATTGCGTGACCGTGCCGGCGGCATTGATGTGGTAGATCCCCTGGCGGGAGTCGGTGTCGCCCTGCTGCATGGTGACTTGCATTCACCCGCATTGTGCCCTGATCCGACCTGATCATCTTCAGGATCATCTTGTGTTGGAAACAACCCCCCCTTCAGGCTCATCTTGTATTGGACAATTCTACTTGCGTGGACGCGAGTTCATTGTCTATAATATGGTGAGTAACCCCGGTCAGAGAAGAGAGGTCGAGATGACACGTCGATTCACTAGCTTCACGCTCCTGGGCGCCTTCCTCATGGCTGCGACTTACGCCTACGCCCACCACGCATTCTCCGCCGAGTTCGACGCCAACCTGCCGATTCAGATAACGGGTAAGGTGCTCAAGATCGACTGGATCAATCCGCACGCCTGGGTGCACGTGACGGCCGAGCTCGAGGACGGCAAGACCCAGGTCTGGGAACTCGAGGCGGGCACCCCCAATACTCTTCTGAGGAGAGGGCTCACCAAGACGCTGCTGGTGCCCGGCGCCGCAGTGGTCGTACGCGGCTACCAGAGTAAGGACCAGCTGTGCGACCCGACCTGCAAGGGCAGCGGGCGCGACATCACTTTTCCCGACGGGCGCAAGCTGTTCATGGGATCTTCTGGAACGGGTGCGCCGCCCGATGGTAGGTAGCGACCCCAGAGAGCCGCAGCGTCGCTGAGCTTCACTGCTCGTTCTGCGCCTTCTCCTTCTCCTGCTGTTCTTTTAGCCGCTTTTCCGCGGCCTTGACCGCCTTCGCTCCGCCGTGCCAGCTAGCGAGCCAGTCTTCCGCTCCCTGCTCGCCTTTCGCCTCCCGAACCCGGGCGCCGCGGAGCGCCAGCGTCATGGGGCGGTTTCCCTCGTGACAGGCGTACTCCAGCAGGGGGTCCTCGGTCAACTTCATCTCCACAGCCACCGACCACGGTTTCTCGAACGACTCCGGATCATTCACTGTGTACTCGTAGAGCAGCGTGCCGGCGCCGGTTCGGGTGAAACGCTCCTCGAGGATCATGTTCTCGCCGGTGCCTCGGAAGTACGTCTGCTCGGTGTAGTTTTTGGTCCGCACGACCAGCGTATTCCCGTCCCAGTGACCGCGTGAATCCCCCTTCCAGAGGCGGATGTCTTGCGGCACATGGTCACGACCGTCGAGAGGGATGATGCGGTGGTCGTTGATCATCTCGTTCAGGATCGCGACGTGGTCTTTCGTCTGGAAGATCTCCGCGAAGTTGTTGTAGGCGCCGGGGTTCATCGGTGGTCCCGAGTTGAATCCCATGATGCAGCGCTCGCGCGGATCGCGGTCCTCCGGCCCTGCGGGCGCTTGGCCCCCGCGGGCAGTGCGTTCGTCCTTCCGGCGCTTGGCGTCCTCGGTCAACCCGGGGAGGCGGCCGTCCGGGGGATCGACGATGAGCGACGTCCTCATCGTGCCGGTCATCTTCTCGCCGTTATCTATGAAGATGGCGTTGTAGCCGACGTCGACGTCGCCCTGGCCCTGGACGACCTCGCGATTCCTCTGCTCCCTTCGCGCCGCGCGCTCCTTGAGCGTCTTCTCCTCAAACTCGGCCACCTCTTCCGGCGTGAGGAACTCCTTGTCCTTGAATTCCGCCGGCCGCTCGAACGGCGTGATTGAGCGGAAGTCCCAGGTGCCTCGCAAGTCGGGGGCGCCCCAGGATGTCTTTGGACTATCCTCGGCGAGAGCGGCGGGCGCCAACACAGCGGCGGCGAGGACAATCACGAGTGCGCTCCGATTGGTCATGACTTTACTCCTTATTAGGCGTCTAAGCTGCTTCGGCGAAGTGCTAGCCTGGATTCCCACGTTAACATATTGAGTTAACAGCACGAGCCACTATCCAAAGACTGGTTGGGATCGCCTTAGCGGGATCCGAGCTGCAAACGCTGCCGATCATCTGATGTAGTGGTTATCAGTTTAACAGTTCATCAGAATAGATAATATCTGTGAGCGCGGAAAAACTGAACTAAGCCGTCGTTGCCTCGCCCCTGGAACTAATGTGTTAGGAGGTCCATCAATCCGCGGGAATCCAGGCTAGCCTCAACACTGTTCAGATAGCAGTTCCGCGGAGCGTTTTGGTTGAATGGCGCGTGCTCCTTTTTGGGCATCAAATGAACGGCCGCGACACAGCGCTCTGCCGCGGAGGCGCGCGCATCCGTTTGTTTTCCTACGCCCCGTCCGGGGCTTCCCTCGCAGGGTCTCGGACCCAGGGTTCCGCTTCGCTCCACCCATGGGCTACGATCCAGCGCCGCTTCGCGGCTCAAAGGCTCTAAGTAGACAGTATTGCGCCTAGCCCGCATTTCTCACCACCTGACGGCGGAAGCACGCGACAGGGCCGCCAATACTTCGTTTCGCTGGCTGGCCGTGCTCAACGCAGCGTGCCGAGGCGATGTCGCCAGGAATGCGACACGGCTCGTAAGAATGCGCGCACCACGGCGGGGCGGCGAGCGCCTCGTAACCGACGGGCCTCCCACGCACTTCGCCTCGCCACGTGGTGAGAAATGCGGATTAGCGGAAATTAGCGGATTTTCGTATCGCGCGCGTTCCTTATTATGCAAACGCAAAATTGGGCGCCAAACCGCTCTCTCACGCGGACGAGCCGCAACCGAAAGGGGAAGCGTGGCCGCTGGCGGATGAGGCGCGTCGAAGCGGCTAACCGCTCCCTCACGGTCGCGGCTCCGATTGAACTCCAGGATCTAGGCGTTAGGCTCGACTCAGCCGAGTTCCGGCGGCTCGTAGACGACCTCTTCTTTCTTCGGGTCGAAGTAGAGCACTTTGCCTTCCCGAAAGCTCTGGACGGCCATCGAGATCGTCACCTGGGCGCGATAGCCCGTGTCCACATCCAGGTTGGGCTTCTTCCTCGATCGCACGCAGTCGAGGAAGTTGGCCATGTGGCCGTCAACCTGGCGGGGCTTGACGGGAATCTGCACCGAGCTGTAGCCGAACTTCTGGACGAACTCTTCCTGATGGATGCTCTCCGCCGTCGCGGTGATATAAGGCGTTTCACCCTCGAAACGCCCGTGCTCGACGATGGTGATGGTGCCCTTCCGCCCGCGAATCAGACCCGGAATGTGCGTCGAGTTGGCCATCGAGGAGCTTAGCACCAGGGAGTGCCCCTTGGCGAAGTCCGCGAGCAAGTTGAACGTGTCGGGCACTTCGCGGTCCGGGAAGGCGTAGATGCCGCCGCCGGTGGTGACGCGGTAGGGGAACTGCGCCTCGCCCCAGCAGATCTGCAGCGGCGCGACGACGTGGTAGAACAGATCGGTGGCGACGCCGCCCGAGTAGTCCCAATACTTGCGGTAGCGGAAATAACGCTGGGGGTCGAACTCGCGTTCAGGAGTGTTTCCGAGCCACATCTTCCAGTCGATGTAATCGACGCCCTTGCCGCCGGGACCGGCTTCGGGTTCGATGTTTTGGTTCCACTCGCCGCGCAAGGAGTTGCGATGGTAGGAACCCTGGCTCGAGATGAGATCCCCGATCATGCCGTCCTGGATGGCCTTGCGCGCCTTCCACCATTGATCACTCGAGGTGGTTTGCGAACCGACCTGCAGCACGCGGCCCGTCTCCTTGACCTTGCGCGCCAGGGCCTTGGCCTCCGCGATGGTGTGCGTCATGGGCTTTTCGAGGTAGACGTCCTTGCCGGCGTCGAGCGCGGCCATGGCGATCGGCGCGTGCCAATGGTCCGGCGTGGCGATGATCACGACGTCCACGTCGGAGCGGGCCAGGACCTCGCGATAGTCCAGCGTGGCAAACTCGGCCTTGGATTGTTCCTGAGCCAGCCGCTTGCGCTTTTCGTAGACGTCGCAGACGGCGGTGACCTTGATGGGCCTGGGATTTGACGGCTGCTGCTGACGCCGGCCCCTCCTGAATCTCGGACCGGGAGGAGTCACGGCACCCTCGGCCATGCTGAGGACGAGGCGCATCACACTCGATCCGCGCCCGCCGACGCCGATCATCCCGATATTGATACGGTCGTTGGCGCCCGCGGGCTGACCGGCCGTGCTCCTCTGGGGCGAGGCGGCCGCTTGGGCGGGCATACTCGCTAGCGCACCGGCTCCCACTGTCGTGCGGACAAAGTTTCTCCGATTCAAACCTGTTTTCGGCATGTTTCGCTCCTTCATCTCGTTGCCCCCCGCAATGGCGCCGACAGGCGGCACACTATGAGTACTTTAGCAAACCGGACCGCTTCACCTTTTCCAACAGGCTGATCGGGCGAGTGCGACCGGCGACAAAAATGAGGCCCCGGCCTCCCATCGGGAGCCGGGGCCGCCATTCTAAACGCATCTTATGACGCTACGTCAGAACGAGTAGCGCAGGCTGACCTGCACCTGACGCTCGGTTACCTTCCTGGTTACCTTGCCGAACGCGCCGCTGGTCGGGTTGGTGTTAAAGTCCCGCCAGTTCGCATGGTTCGCGGCGTTGAAGAACTCCCCTCTCAACGTGACATTGTGGCGCTCGTTGATCGCGAAGCGCTTGAACACGCCGAGGTTGAAATTCTGGAAGCCCGGCTGGTAGTAGAGGGTGCGCGTCTGGGTCCTGGAGAAGGTTCCGAGGGCCGGCTCCGTGAACAGCGGGCCGCCGTCCGAACCCGTCGTTCCGAAGGCGAAGTTGCTGTCGGCCGGGCTGTTGGAAAACCTCCTCGCGCCGCGGGACAATACCGGATCGCCGCTTACCTCCCAGGGCTGGAACGCCCCGCCGCTGCCAATCCCGGCGCGGTCGTTCCCGCGCCCAACCGTGAATGGATCGCCCGTCTGGAACTGAATCACTCCGCTGAGCGTCCAGCCGCCAAGGACCTTACCGGCCAGCGAGTTCGAATTCTGGAGGAACGGCACATCCCAGATGAAGTTCATGACCGTCACGTGCCGCGAGTCGAACTCCGACGGCCCCCAATAACCACGATCGTCGAAGGGGTTCCAGGGCTGGCGGCGCCGGTGGGAGGCGTTGTCCTCGGACTTCGACAAAGTGTAGGCCACACCGAAGCTTAGACCGCCCGTAAACCGGCGGGTCGCCTCCATCTGCAGCCCGTGATACTCCGACCGGGCCGCGTTCTCGCCGAGGTTGATAAAGGCGAAGCCTTTGTATGGGCGCAAGAAGTTGGTGCTGAGCCCATCGTTGGCCGGATTGGTTCGGGTTCCCAGTGGAAGCGCATTGAATTCAATCGTGCGCTCGAGGTGCACCGCCGTTCGACCCACGTAGGAGACCTCCACAATTGTGCTGAACCCGAGCTCCCGCTGGATCGCGGCGTTCCAGTTCCATGTCGAAGGAATCTTATAAACCGGGTCGATCGTCTGGAAGAACCCCGGGAAGGCGGTTGTCCCCACGCCGCCCGGGTTGTCGGCACTGCCGTTCGCCACCGACGCCGTCGGCTGGAACGGGGGATTCCCGCCGAGGAAGATGTTGTCGGCCACTCCCGGACGCGCGTAGAACCGTCCTGCTCCAGCGCGGAGGACCGTCTTGTCGTTGAGGCGATAGGCCAGGCCGAGCCGCGGCTGGAAGTTAAAGAGGTGGCGCTGGGGAAAAATGTCGTTGCCGCTGAACAGGGAATCGAACTCCCCTGTCTGGGCGATGGCCACGTTGACCTGACCAGGCCGAAACGTGTGTTCATCGAGGGCGGAGCCCGGAAAGCCGCTTCCCGGAAAGAGGACGCCGTTAAAGCGGTCGATGGGTGTTAAGGGCGCTCCGCCCGGCCCGCTGAGGATGTTCCCCGTGGCCGGGTCCTGAACCACGGCCCGCGAAGGATCGTAGCGGTTGGCGTCGAAGATCGACATATTGTTCTGCTTGGCGAAGTAGTAGGGAGTCATCAGCGTGTGGCGAACTCCAAGCTCCATCTTCAGCTTGGGGGTGACGGCCCAGGAATCCTGGAAGTACCAGTCGAACTCATGGGCGCGGTAGACCGTCAGGGCACGAGTCCCAATCTCGGCATACGTACTGAACAAGCCAAGAGCCGCATTGCCGAGCCCGAGCCCGGTCCCATTGGGAGTACCGTCGGTGAAAACGAAGCGGCCGTTTTGATTGTTCGTGCCTCCCGGCACGCCGGTGACGTTGATCTGGTCGAAGTCGTCCTGCCCTTGATAGGCGTAGCGGGCGCCAACCTTAAGAGTGTGGTTTCCGACAATATGGGTCAGGTTGTTCTCAAACTGCCAGACCGGCCCCTGGGTAGCGGCAGGATAGGGCCCGCCGTCCAGGCGCTGGAAGTTGTCGATTTCAACTGTCGGAATCTTATTCTGAATCTCCTTCGGGTCGTCGAAGAGGTAGGGATAATTGATCCCGTACAGGTCGCGGACGAACAGATTTCTACACGAAGGGCAACCGTGCTCGTCCGTCCCCACAATCAGTCCTACCCTGTCCTTGCTGAAGCCGAACAGGAACTCGTTGACCGTGGTCGGGCTGATGGTCCAGATGTGGTTGACGGTGATTGTTCGATCCGGCAGTTCGATGATGAGGGGCACCCGATCGGTACCACTGCGGAAGGGCCTGCCGAGCTCACGCTCCAGGAGCTGGTGGCGGTACCGGATACTGTGCTTTTGGGTGGGGTTGAAGTCTATGGAGATCGTGGTCTTGCGCTGGTCATCCGGCACGGGAAGGGTCTGGATGAAGTTGTTGGTCCCTTGCTGAAACCCTGGTGACGGCACCGGGTAGCCAGTCATCAGCCCAACTCCGTTCGGGCTGAGGCGGCTGGAAGGGATCATGTTGTTCGCGAAGGGCGAGCCGGTGTCCGGATCGAGGACTTCCCGGCGTTGACCGAAGAAAGGGTTGCCCGGATCCAGCAGTCCGCTGAAGTCACCCCGTTTGTGGGCCAGCGACGGCACTGTAATGATGGAAGTCTCCTCGCGGCGGAAGCGATTATACTCCTGGGCAAACAGGAAAAACAGCTTGTTCTTGTCTGGGTTGAACTTGCCGGGAATGGGTCCGCTGAAGTTGTAGCCGAACTGGTTAAACTTGAAAGCTTCGCGGCCTAAGCCCGCCCGGTTGCGGTCCCAAGTGTTGGCGTCCAGCTCGTTGTTGCGGAAGAACTCGTAGGCCGTACCGTGGAAGTCCTGCGTACCGCTGCGAGTCACCATGCGGATCTGTCCGCCGCCGGAGCGCCCGTACTCAGCTTTGAAGTTCGCGGTCAGGATCTGGATTTCCTGGATCGTGTCGACGTCGGCGGCGCCGATCTGAGTGCCGTTCGCCCGGGTGCGCGTCGCGATCGCGCCGTCCATGGTGATCAAGTTGTCCTGGCTGCGGGAGCCGTTCATCGAGTAGCCCCCAGACGTTCTGCCGAACTGGAATGCCCCCATCGAGCGGCCGGTCCGGACGCCGGGCTTCAGCAGAGCCAGCAGGACCGGGTTGCGGCCGTTGAGGATCATTTGCCGAATCTGCTCGTTTTCAACGACGCGCCCTACCGTAGCCGTTTCCGTCTGCAGGACGGCCGCCGAAGCGATGACCTCGACCGTCTCGGTGACGGCGCCGACCTCGATTGTTACATCAACAGCCAAGGGCAGGTTGGCGTCCAGCTTGTTCTGCGTTATGACCGTACGGTTAAAGCCCTCGGCCTCCACCACGATAGTGTAAAAGCCCGAGGGCAAGGGTGTGGCCACGTAGCGACCGTTTTGGTTCGTTTCGACTCGACGCTCGAAGCTCGTCTCCTCGTTCGTCACCGTTACCGTCGCGCCGGGCACTACGGCGTCCGTCGCGTCCATGACAAAGCCCGTTATCTGCGAGAGATCGGACTGAGCAAGGGCGGCGTTGCCGCCGGCCAAACAGAGGGCGATGACCAGCCCTGTGATGATCCACACTGAGCGGATTGATTTCATGACTTCCTCCTCTTCCTCGATTTCGGTTGGATTGACAGTGTCAGCATCGTGCTTCCATTTCCTAAACGATAAATTGCGCAACACGCGTTCACGATCGGACATGTGGTTGCGGCAGGCCGTGAAGGCGCGCGGGCCAACCTCTACGCAGGTCGAGAGAAGACCACTCGCGGCGTTGGCGACTAACCCTGTTGCAAGCGCAAGTATAGACTATAAACCTTATTACAAGGGTTTGCAACTGAAAAATCGAAAACGGCGAATTTTTTGTAGGTTGCTTCACAGTGAGGATAACGTAACATAGGTTACACTTGTATCCGCCTCTGTTCGAAGAGTGGCAGCGATGGCGGGAAGTTGTGAGGAAACCGGCTCCGGGTTGGGTCAATTGCCACAGCCAAATGCACAGGTAAAATGTGCCGCGAAGTCGGCGAAGTCTGGGCGGAACCGGCCAAAGCTTGTATGGGACCTGGCGCCGAACCCCGCAACACCACCGTATTCTGAAATGGGAGACCCCCGGCCCGCTGATGTGGCGCAAGTTCCGCTGCTCGCCTGGGACTGGTAGCGCGGGGGTGCAATAGATCGACCCCCCCGTCCCCCTTGTTCACACTTGCTGGCTGCAAGCTGGCAGCCCTTCGGCCCAACCACGGCGAAATTTGATTGACGGCGAGAACCCGGCCTCGATAAACTGCTTTTGGCCAACATGACCAACGAAGCAATCTATCAAGCGACCAACGAGCTGCACGAGGAACTCGCGCCTGGAGTTTCTACATTTGCCGGAACATCCCCCACCGCCACTCAGAGCCCTGGACGTCAGCCCACAGTGTTGCTCGTCCTTGGCGGCGCGCCGAACGCTAGATTGGCGCGGCACTGCCGGGTGACTCGATCATATTACGCGGGGGAACGGGCACTCCCTGGCAGCTTGTCCGGACACCAACGGTTCACGTACAATTGCCACAAGTCTCTCAACTGGCGGAGCCTGGTTGGGGTTAGAGTGACGTCAGCCGGCGGGTCCACGATTTCGAGGCTTTTCGAATGCCGCCGTGCACAAGGCATGGCCGCCACAATTATCAAATGACTGCCCGGCTGATTGACATTCAAGCAGGACCAGAGCAAACTTCTTCCGCCGCAGCCGCTTCCGCGAGAGGGAAAGTTGTCTTGCTGTCGCCGGACTATACCGGCCCGCCGCTGGGTCCTCCGCTGGGCCTGCTCAGCCTGGCCTCGCCTTTGCTGGCGGCGGGGTACGACGTTCGAATCATCGACGCCAAAATTGAGGCGGATTGGCTTCAGCAGGCCGGGCAACAGACGGCGGACGCGCTTTGTTTCGGGGTCTCGCTGCTGACCGGCCCGATGATTCACCAGGCGATCGAGGCGAGCCGGTTGGTGAAGCGGCTTCGTCCGAAGCTGCCGGTTGTCTACGGCGGCTGGCATCCTAGCTTGCTTCCCGAGCAGACGCTCGCCGAGTCTTTCGTCGATGTCGTCGTTCGCAATCAGGGTGAGGTGACTTTCCTGGAACTCGTTCGCCGATTCGAAGCCGGGCTGGCGCCGGAAGGCGTCGCGGGGTGTTCTTTCAAGAGGGGGCGGGAAATTTGCCAGAACCCGGATCGGCCCGTTTCCCGCATCGCGGAACTGCCCTCTGCGGCATTCGAGATGGCCGACTTTGACGCTTACGAGAAGGCGGGCGGAGGGCGCTCGCTGACTTACGCGACCAGCGTGGGATGCCCTTACGCTTGCAACTACTGTACGGATACGGTTTTCTATAAGCGGCGCTTCAATGCCTATCCGGCGGAACGCGTGGTGAGCGAAGTCACGGCGCTGGTTGAGAAGCATGCGCTCGATACCGTCACGCTGCTCGCGAAATGGTTGGCAAAGCGTTAGTTGCGGTTGCTGCCGAGGAGGATGGGCGCGGTATGGGTCGCATCCGGCTCCGTCGGATCGCGGATGCCTCAGCGGCGAGCTTGGAAGCCGACTCGAACTGGGGACCCACCAGGGGGGTCACCGAGTCGAGGCCACCAGGGCCGGCACCCCCACCCCCAAGATTAGTGGACTAGTCAACTACCATCTTGTGGATACGAAGCGCGCGGTTCGCATCGCCGAGGGGTTTCTCGACTTTCTTGTGGATACGAAGCGCGCGGTTCGCATCGCCGAGGGGTTTCTCGAGTCGGGATCAAGGTTCCGGTGGAAGTTTCAAGCGTCGACTGACTTGTTTTGCCGCCTCAGCGACGATGAGGTGCGGCTGATGGGGCGCAGCGGGCTGGACTATGCGGGCTTTGGCAGCGAGTCGGGCTCCGAGGAAGTGCTGGAATTGATGAACAAGCCGCACCAGACGGTTCCCGATATGTTCGAGGCGGCGAGGAAATGTGAAGCAGCGGGGGTGCGCGCGAATTTCAATTTGATCTTAGGTTTTCCGGGCGAAACCGAGGAGCATCGCCGGGAAACGCTGCGCGTGATGGCGGAAATCGGCCGCCGCTTTGAAAGCGTCACGTTTTCGCCGAACCTTTTCACGCCCTATCCCGGCATCGAGGTATGGCGGGAGCTGGAGCGGCGCGGCATGCGGCAACCGCAGAATCTCGCCGCCTGGGCGGATCTTACGCTGGGAGCGAACGTCCTTCCCTGGATGCGCGGGGCGGCGTTTGAAAAAGTTGAACAAAGCATGTCACTGCTGCTACTGGCGACTGAGCTTGCCAAGAGGATTCGCAAAGCCGAGTCACGAACCGAGCGGGCTTTGCTGCAGGCCTTGCGCAAGCCGGTTGGCTGGCGGCTGCGGCATCAGTTTTACCGCGGGCCGGTTGAGTTGTGGCTTTACGAGACCCAGCGCCGCCTCATTCGGCGCCGGTCGCTGCTGAATGGGCAGGGGTTGAGTCATACCATGGAACAGACTTCAGCGTAGGGGTACTCATCGGCACGCCGATCCGCCGCATTGCTTGCGAGGGCAGCTCGTGAGTCCCGCGCCTCTCGCGGCGGGAGACGAAGCAGATCGAGACGCCGGCGACGAGGAAAACCTCCTCCACACAGATCGTGAGCATCGCTTCTTCGATTGCAGTCGAACGTCAGGACGACGCGGGGCCGGCGCTTGCTGAACTGCGTCTGCTTTGTCCGGATTGCCGGGGCGAGGCGGCCACGATTGGGGAAGTAAGCCAGTCTGGCTGGGTGTGTCCGAGCTGCGGGGCGCGTCTTAAGAAGGATGGGGCGATCGTCAAGGCGTTTGCTCCCGGGCGCGAGCAGTATTACGCGAAGTTCTCCGAAGAGTACTTGACGATCCGCAGGGCTGAGGGCCGCGGGAGCACCGACCCGGCGTATTATCTCGCCTTGCCCTATGAAGACATCAGCGGCCGCCTCTCCGGCCAGTGGGCGATGCGGGGGGAAAGCTATCGTTACTTCGAGCGTAAGATCCTGCCCGCCCTCGAGCGCCAGTCGCCGCGGGGACTCAGCGTGCTGGACCTCGGCGCGGGAACGGGCTGGCTCAGCTATCGTTTGGCGCTTCGGGGGCACACCCCGGTTGCGGTGGACTTGCTTGGGGACGCGGAAGACGGCCTCGGCGCGGCGAGTCACTATTTCGCTGAGCTGGGCCGGGAGTTTCCTCTGTTTCAGGCGGAATTTGACCGTCTGCCGTTTGCGGATCAGCAGTTCGATCTGGCTGTCTTCAATTCTTCGTTTCACTATTCCATTGACTATCGCGACACCCTCCAAGAGGCGCGCCGCTGCTTGCGCTGGGGAGGCCGCGTCGTCATCATCGACTCGCCGATTTACCGCTGCCACGAACACGGCGAGCAGATGCGGGAGGAACGCCAGGAGCAGTTTCAGGCGCAATATGGGTTCCGCTCCGACAGCGTTCCCAGCATTGAGTATCTGGATCAAACGATGCTGGCGGGCCTGTCGAGGTCCCTGAATCTTCGTTGGGAAGTTCACCGTCCTTGGTATGGGTTTGGCTGGCACTTGCGGCCTCTGAAAGCTTGGTGGGGGAAGCGCAGACCGCCCTCGCGGTTTCAGATACTGGTGGGCAGTTGGATGGCCCGATGATCATCCTTCTCCATCCCCGCGGCACCAGGCCGAAAAACCGCCGGTTTCCGTTGTCCGTTCTCTCGCTCGCGGCAGTGATTGAGGGGCGCGAAGACTACGTCATCATCGATGGCAACGTCGACACCGATCCCGGTGCAACACTGGATCGGGTCATGCGCGAGACGCCCGCCGAGCTGCTGGCTGTATCCGTCATGCCCGGCCCTCAGATGGCGGCCGCGATTCCGCTGTGCCGGGAGTTTCGGCGCAATTATCCCGGCGTCCCGGTGGTTTGGGGCGGGTATTTTCCGTCGCTCTATCCCGAGGCTGTGCTGAACGCCGGCTACGTGGACTTTGCCGTGATCGGCCAGGGAGAAGATACCTTTGCTGAACTGATCGAGGCGCTTCGGGATGGAGGCGATGTCTTCTCGATTCCCGGACTGGCTTATACAAATGACGCGGGCGAGTGCGTCCGAAACCCGGAGCGGGCGTTTCGATCACCGAACGACTTCCCGCATCTCCCCTATCATCGCGTCGAAGCAGCCAAATACATTTTGCCGACCTTCCTGGGTTCGCGAACCGCTGTGCACCAGGCGAGCGTCGGCTGCCCCTACCAGTGCAGTTTCTGTGCGGTGATCACCGCGTACGGCAGCCGCGAGAAGATGGAGAATCCGGCCCGCACGGAGCAGGTTCTGCGCGGCTTGCAGCGTGACTACGGAATCAACGCCGTTCAGTTCTACGACAACAATTTCTTTCTGCGAGAGGATCACGCCCGCGAGCAAGCCGAACGATTCGCGCCGCTGCGGCTGCGCTGGTGGTGCGAAGCACGAATCGACGCCGTTTTGCGTTTCTCCGACGGTACGCTGGAGAAACTGCGGCGGGCCGGCTTGACCATGGTGTTTTTTGGGGCTGAATCGGGCTCGGACGAGATTCTGCGGCAGATGAAGAAAAACCTCACTTGCGATCAAACGCTGGCTCTGGCCGAGCGGCTGTACCGATTCGGGATCACTCCGGAATTCTCCTTCGTGGTCGGGAATCCCGCCGATCCCGAGGGAGAGGCGCGGGATACGATCGCGTTCGTACGGAAGATCAAGAAGCTGAATCCCGATGCGGAAATCATCCTGCAGCACTATAGCCCAACGCCGCAGCGCGAGCGCATGTATGGCGGCGTTGAGGACCGTGTCGAATTTCCCGCGACGCTGGAGGAGTGGGCGACGCAGCCGTGGCTGGATTTTGTCAACAAGACCGACCCTCAGGTGCCCTGGACGACCAACCGCATCAAGCGGCGCATCGACAATTTCGAGCTGGTGGTCAGCTCGCGCTGGCCGACCGCACAGGACATTGCGCTGCCCGCCTGGGGCCGATCGTTGCTGCGGGGACTCAGCGGCTGGCGTTACCGTCTTGGCGTTTACGGCTATCCGTTTGAATTGAGATTCGCCCAGCGGATGGTCGAGCTTCGCAAACCGCAATTCGAAAGCCTGTGATGGGGACTGGTGATGAGGGCTAAACAACTACCGGTTGAAAGCCGGCAGGTTCGCGTGCGACTGAAAGTCGCCTGAAGCGTGGCCTGGCCGAAACAGAGCCGCGCCCGCAAGGGTGCGGTCGAGGGTCGTCCGTGCGTCGGGGCGGCCATTGGGATGTGGTCACTATCAGACTAGACCGCACCCTTGCGGGCGCGGCTCTGTTCAGAACCCTCGCTGGAAGTCGGCCGCCTGAAAGGCGGTGGGTTTAGACCTGGTGATGGAACTAAAGTTGAGCAGTGAACCCGTTCTGTTGTCGCCCCGCGACGGCTACGATCTTTGGGCGCGGAGCTGGGATCGCGACCCCAGCCCGATCGTCGCTCTCGAAAGTCGCACGACTGCGCCCTGGCTTGGCGATCTTCGCGGAAAAAGATTCATCGAGGCATCGTGCGGCACCGGACGCTGGCTCGCGCACGCCGCCCAGGGAGGCGCCCAAGCCACGGGTTTTGACCTCAGTCCGGCGATGCTGGCGGAGGCTGCCGCCAAGCCGGGATTGCGGGGACGAGTCACCCTGGCGGACAGCCGCGCGCTCCCTGTGGGAAACGGCTGCGCGGACATCGTTCTGTGCGCCCTCTCGTTGGGACATATGCCGCCGGCCGAGGCAACAGTCAGCGAACTTGCCCGAGTTGTCGCGCCGGCCGGAACGCTGATCGTCACCGACTTCCATCCCGAAGCGAGCCGGGCCGGCTGGAAGCGAACGTTTCGCAGGGGCGCCGAGGTCTGCGAAGTCGAGAACCATCCTTACTCCATTGCGGCTGTTTGCCGCGCGGCCGCGCAAACCGGTTTTCTGCCGCGGGAACTGGCGGAACCCTGTTTCGGCGAGCCCGAGCGGGACGTTTTTTTGCGGGCCGGAAGGGCTGATCTGTTCGAAGCAGCATGCGCCAGGCCGGCGATTTTTGCCGTGGTCTTTCAGCGGCCCGGGTGAGTGACGAAAAAAGGGTACAGCCACCGATTTTCGCGTTCCACTGACGTTGAACATAGCAGTTCGACGAGCGAAAATCGGATGGCAGTCCCCCTTTTTCGCCCCCCTCGAACATGAGGCAGCACTGGTCAAACTGGTTGCTCCGCAACGCCCGTGTCGCTCGCGGACCAGCCGAAGCCTTGCCGCTGGACATTGAAATTGCCAACGGAAGCATCCAGGCACTTCTGCCCGCGGGCAGTGGGCAGGCGCCGCTGAACGCCAAGATCGTCGATCTCGAAGGCTGCCTGATTCTTCCCGGCCTGATCAACGCTCATGATCACTTGGAATTCAGTCTATTCCCCAAGCTTGGTGCTGGGCCCTATCCCAATGCGAAAGCCTGGGCCGAGGATGTCTATCGGCCCGCCAAACCACCCATTGCCAATCACCTGCGTGTTCCCAAGCGAGAGCGGCTGCTCTGGGGAGCCATCAGGAATCTTCTCGGGGGCGTTACCACGGTCTGCCATCACAACCCCTACGAAGAAGTCTTCGAGCACGAATTCCCGGTTCGCGTGGTGAAGCGTTTTGGGTGGGCACATTCGCTGGCGTTCGGCGGCGACGTGAAGGAACGCTTTCAACGGACACCGGAAAACTGGCCGTTCATCATTCATGTTGGTGAAGGCTGCGACGACGCCAGCCGCAACGAAGTACATCGCCTTGAGGAGCTGGGAGCTGTTGATGGCAGAACCGTGTGTGTACACGCGGCCGGGCTCGACCGGGAGGGCTGGGCTCTGTTGGAAGAGCGAAAAGCATCCGTTATTTGGTGTCCGAGTTCCAACCAGTTTACGCTCGGGCGAACTCTTGACAGGGGCGCTTTCGAGAGGGCGATTCCTATCGCGCTGGGGACCGATTCGGCGATCACGGCTCACGTCACTTTGCTCGAAGAGCTGCGGGTGGCGGCCCAGGTCAGTGGCCTGCCGCCTGCGCGACTTTACTCGATGGTTACGGAAACGGCCGCACAAGTGCTGCGGCTGGAGGACGGAGAGGGTTTTGTACGAGAGCGTGGAGTGGCGGACCTGATCGCGCTGCGCGATGGCGGCCAATCGCCGTGCGAAACGCTGATTGGGGCGACAGCAGAGGATTTGCGGCTAGTCATGACCGGTGGAAGCGTCAAGCTGTTGTCTGTGTCAGTAGCGGAAGTTCTGAGCAACGAGCGGGCTAGCCGGCTATATCCGCTTTCGGTGGAGGGTCACGGAAAGTTCCTCGTTGCCGCCGGCGTCGAGATGCTTGCTCAGACGACGGTGGCCGCTCTAGGACCGGACAACAGGGTCATCCGGCTGGCCGGCCGACGGGTATTCGCTTGATTCCCAGCTACACGCACTTGCTGCTTGAGTTCGGCAAGGCGGAGCCAGCCAAGCGTCGACAAGAGCGGCGGGCTCGCGGTGGCGAGCCAAGGCGGTGATGGAACCGGGTTCGAGCTCGGAGTATCCTGTGCCCGTGAGCTCGGATACTAACTGGCTCAATCCAGGCGGGCTAACACTGGGTTAACACGGGCTAACACAGGAGGTTCCTTAGAAGCAATGGACCCGGCCCGTCCGGCCGTGGCTTAGAGGGAAGGAACACGGATGGAGCTTGGTGCGCTAGCCTGGGCGCCGGGGACGGGCGGGGCGGCAGTTCGAGGCCGACGCCGCAATGGTGCGGTTTTCCAGCCCGACGCGGATGATCGGGGCTCGGTTGCGCGTTCGCATGTGACCGGAGCGCGGGGGGGACCTGCTGCTACAATGGCCGAAGAGTCGCGGCCTCGGGTTTCCGAAACCGCTCATCCCGCATAACCGTCTCTCTAACGTCAGCTTATGCCGCTACGCCGGATGCTCAGTGTCGCAGTGCTCTTCGCCGCATGCCTGGCGCTTCTGCCTTCATTGCGCAGCCAGGAAGAAGACATTACGATTTCGGTCGACGTGGATGTGGTCAATGTGCTGGCCACGGTGCGTGACAAGCAGGGCCGTCTGCTAACCGGCCTCACCAAGGAAGATTTCGTACTGGAAGAGGACGGCCGTCCCCAAACGATTCGCTATTTCACGCGTCAAACAGATTTACCGCTGACGATCGGCCTGCTGGTCGACACGAGCATCAGCCAGGAACGCTTGATCGAGCCGCAGAGGCGGGCGTCTTTTCAGTTCTTCTCGCAGGTGCTGCGCCACAAAAAAGACCTGGCGTTTCTGATCAGCTTCGACGTGGACATCGAGCTACTGCAAGACCTGACCGACTCCCAAGAGCTGCTTGGCGCGGCCCTACGCAAGTTGCGAGTGCAGGGCAGCCGCTCCGGATTGCATCCCGGGCCCGTTCCGACTTCCCGGCGGCCGGTCGGAACCGCGCTGTTCGACGCCGTTTACTTGGCGGCCGATGAGATGATGACGCCTCAAGTGGGACGAAAGGCGCTGGTTCTGATATCGGACGGGAACGACTACGGCAGCCGAATGAAACGAGAGGACGCCATCGCCGCCGCGCAACGCGCGGATGTGGTGGTTTATGGCGTCCGATACTACGACAACCAGTTCTATAACCGCTCCGTGAGAACTGGCCGCCGCGGGTCATCCACTATCAGCCTCGGCGGTGGCGGCGGGTCATCCACCTTAAGAAAGTTGGCCAAGGAAACGGGTGGCTCCATGTTCGAAGTAAAGAGGAAGAAGCCACTGGATGAGATTTACCAGCAGATTCAGGAAGAGCTTCGCAGCCAATACAGCATTGGCTACCGGTCCGACGGTGATCCAACCGCTAGCGGGTTTCGGACGATCAGGCTAATCCCGAAAAGTAAGGATGTCAACGTTCAGACTCGCAGTGGCTACTATGCGAGGCCGTCATGACGCTGGCACACCACGCCGGCAGCGCGGAACAGCGCTGGCCCTGACGCCCTTCCGCGCGGGGCAGCCTGTCGTTCCAGGGCGAACCGGCCGCGTAAGTGGATTGATCGTCGACCAATGTCGAGTTCAAACCAGCGGCTCACTCGGTCGCGCGCCTGCGTCAGCTCATCTGGATGGGAGCTTTTGCTGTGTTACAATTCGTGAAGTTACCCGCCGAATCAAGAAGTTACCCCCTTCCCATGGAGTCCTATCGCGTTTCCGCGTGGCGCTGGATCGCCACGCTGTGTGTCGTCATCGTCCTGGCGCGGACCACCGTTTCTCTTGCCGTCGGTCAAACCGGCTTCTCCCCGGACGACGTTGTAGCCGTAATTGACGGCAAGGAATACACCGCCAAGGCGATGGACCAGATCCGAAAATCGTTGCCGCCGCAGTTTCGGCAGCGTACACAAGCGATGGACAACCGCGCCTTCGTCCAAGTCTATGCGGAGTTGCTGGCGTTTGCCAAAAACGCCCAAGCCGAAGGGATCACGGAGAAAGAGCCGTATCGGACCCAGCTCGAATTCGCTCGGCTGAACTTCTTAGCGCAAATTTATCTGGCGGAGCTTCAGAAGCGTGCTCGACTCAAAGAAGAAGACTTCCAGAAATACTACGAAGAGCACCGTGCCGAGTACGAAGAGCGCCGCGTGTACGCGATTTACATCGATTACTCGGACAACCCCGGCTCGGCTTCAGGCTCGGATGGAAACAAGCCCTTGTCCGAGAATGAGGCGAGAGAGAAGACCGAAAAGCTGCGGGCTGAATTGAACGGAGGAGCCGACTTCTCCGAGCTGGCAAAACAGCATTCCGACGATGCCTCGGCAGACAAAGGGGGTGATCTGGGGTTTTTCAAGTACAACGCCCAAATTCCCAGGATGCTCCGCGATGCGATTTTCGTTCTTCCCGTGGAGGAGCTTTCCGAGCCGTTGCAACAGGGTGACCGCTTCTATCTCTTCAAGGTGACGGAAGTGCGGACACAGCCCCTGAAAGCCGTCCGCAACCAGATCGCTACGCCGCTTCAAGCGGCGCAGCTGAAGCAGCAGGTCGACGATGTCCGCTCGACGGTGAAGGTCGAGTATAAGAATGCAGAATACCTGATTCGCTCACCGTTGTCAGGACGGCCGAAGGGCTTTACGAAGGAGTTCCAGATTCCTGGACCGAAGAAGTAGTAGTAGGAGCTGCTGTTTTGAACACACCCTGGGTAGACAGGGTAACCCCGGAAGAGACGAGACGGCGTCCCGTCTCCGGGGTGACCGAAAAGTCTGCTTGAAATAGCTGCTTGCCTATAAGCGGCTGCAGGCTGAGGCCGCACCCGCGATATCGATCGCACCGCCGCCGGTTTCGACGTGCTCGATCTTTCCGTCTTTGCTGATGACAAAAGTGGCGCGGGAAGCCATATTGCGTTCGGCGTTGTAGATGCCAAACTTCTTGGATGCGTCGCCGCTTGTATCACTGAGCAAGGCGAACTCCAGATTCAGTGACTCGGCAAACTTCTTGTTGGTTTCCAGATCGTCGGTGCTGACTCCAAACACGATGGAGTTGCTATCGGTGAATTTGCTGATACCAGCCTGGTATCCTTGCATCTCGCGTGTTCAACCACCGGTGAACGCTTTCGGGAAGAAGGCCAGCACGACATTCTTTTTCCCACGATAATCGGACAGCTTCATCTCCCCTCCGGTCGTGGCCGGGATCGAGACGTCGGGAGCCATGTCGCCGACGCTGAGGGGCGCGGCCTTGGCCACCCCGGCGCCCAGCGCGGCCATGCCGAACACAGCCTGTCTGCGGGTAATCGGACTCATCATTTCCTCCAAACGGGGATCCCGCGGACGGTCCGCGGAAGTTCTAGAACGCTAAAGATTGTAACAGGTCGGGCTAGCTCCGCGATCTGTTCGACGCGGATGGGCCGCCGTGAGGGCTAGGCCCACCGCACATCGCTCTCCGCGGAGACGAATGGGTCGGTTTGCTCCTGCGCCCCGTCCGGGGCTTACCCTTGACAGTCTTCGCACCCAGGGTTCCGCTTCGCTTCACCCTTATAGTTATTTACGTCGCTGTTTGGTGTTGAGAGTTTTCCACAGCTCGTCGGCGTTGTGGATCTGTGGAAATCTTCGCCGCGCCATGGCATGCTAAAACCCCAACCGGCATCCCGCTGGGGTGCGCGACATGAATGTGGGACCTTGCGGGTTTCTTTTCTTGCGATGAGAATCCTTACGTTGTGATACGTTAGGACAAAGGAGGTGTGCTTTGTCCGAATCTCTCGCCACACTCGAAATTCAACGAACCGACATTCTCTCCCAGATCCTCCAAGTGGGGGACCTTCGCAGCGGCTCGATCAGCGCCATCAGCGGCCGCTGCGGCAAACCGAATTGCCGCTGCCATCAGCCCGGTCAGCCGGCTCATGGTCCGAACTACCGCCTCACCAAGAAGGTGAACGGAAAAACCGTGAGTGAGACCTTTTCTTCGCCCGCCCAACGGCGCAAGGCGCAACGCGAGGTCGAGGCTTTTCACCGCTTCCGGGAACTGAGCCGAGAACTGCTCGACGTCAACGAGAAGATTTGCCGGCTCCGGCCCGTCGAGGAGACGCTCACCCCCCAGGAAAAAAAACGGCCGAAACGATCCAGCAGGAAGTCGCCCAAGAAGTGAGGCAACTGCTCAAAGTGATTTTCAGCGGCCGCCGTAAGAGCGGCCCATTCGATCTCGAAGCCGTCGAGACGGCCACTCGCGGCGCGATGCATCGCGCCGGAGCGGCTGTGTTGAGCGAGTTACTGTCCTGCTCGGAGGCGGCGCCCCGCCAGCAGCCCTGCGCCTGCGGCCAACAAGCTTGCTATCACGACACCCGCCCCAAACAACTCACCACCGTGCTGGGAGAGGTCCGCTTTGAACGAGCCTACTTCGTCTGCCCCCATTGCCGCCGGGGACAGTGCCCGCGCGACGCCGAACTCGACGTGGTCCGCAGCGCCTGCTCGCCGGGCGTGCGTCGCATGATGGCGCTGGTGGGCAGCGAAACTTCCTTCGAGCAAGGCCGCGAACAGCTCGAGGTCTTGGCCGGTCTCGACGTCACCGCCAAGGCCGTCGAGCGGCAAGCCGAAGCTCTGGGCGCCGACATCGGCGCTCGGGAACAGCTGGAGATCCAGCGCGCCAAGCAACTCGAACTGCCCCAGGTCTGCGCCCCTGTCGTGCCCGTTCTCTACATCGAGATGGACGGCACGGGCGTGCCGGTTGTGGCAGCCGAGACCACCGGCCGCGTCGGCAAAACGGCGGGCCAGCCGGCTCGTACCCGCGAGGTCAAGCTGGGCTGCGTCTTTACGCAAACCAGCAGCGACGAACAAGGCCGGCCGCTGCGCGACGAGAATTCGACCAGCTACACCGCCGCCATCGAAGGGGCCGAGAAGTTCGGCCTGCGGCTCTACACCGAAGCTTGGCGGCGGGGCTGGAGCCGGGCGAAGAAGAAGGTCGTGATCGGCGACGGCGCCGTGTGGATCTGGAACTTGGCCCACCAGCACTTTCCCGGCGCGGTTCAGATCGTCGATCTCTACCATGCGCGGCAGCATCTGTGGGAGCTTTCCGCGAAGCTGTTCCCCAACGATGAGCGGGGCCGCAAACGCTGCACCGCGCGGCTGTTGAACAAGCTCGATCAGGGCAAGATCGTGGCGTTGGGGAAAGCCCTGCGCGAGTTCTCGCCGCCGAGCGAAGATCTGGCTCGCCTGCTTTCGAGGGAAACAGCCTACTTCGAGCACAATGCGGAGCGGATGTGTTATCCCTCCTTCCGCGAGCAAGGTCTGTTTGTCGGCTCGGGCGTCGTCGAGGCTGGATGCAAGACTGTCATCGGCGCCCGGCTGAAACGCTCGGGCATGTTCTGGACCGTGCGTGGCGCTAACACCATCATCGCTCTGCGCTGCTGCCGCATGAGCGGAAACTTCGAGGACTACTGGGAGCTTCGATCAACCGCTGCCTGATCTCCCACATTTATGTCGCGCACCCTTCCCGCTGCTACGAATTGTCACCCTTGCCAGTGGATGGCTAAGCCCAGCGTTTCGAGCAACGGGACCCGGCTTGGTTTCAAAACGAATTCTCAGATGGTGTCCGAGATTCGCTTCTCAGGACTTTACTATAAGGCTTTCGCGAAACCAAGTCTGCTGGCTGGCAACTTTTGATCCCTTTTCCCTTCAGGAGGTTGTTCATGTCCAACCACGTTTCCGAACCCGCTTTTCGTGCTTTCGTCGCCCTCGATTGGGGCGACCAACAACACGCCTTCGCTCTCGAGGACGCTGCCAGCGGCGAGCGCCAAAAGGGCGTGCTCAGCCACACTCCGGAGGCGGTCCAAGCCTGGGCCGCCGAATTGATCGCTCGCTTCGGCCCGGCGCCGATCGCGGTTTGCCTCGAACAGAGCCGCGGCGCCCTGGTGGCGATGCTGTTGCAGTTTGAGAACTTCGTTCTCTATCCCGTCCCGCCGCAAGCGGCCGCCAAGCTGCGGCAAGCGTTTTACCGCTCGGGGGCGAAAGACGATCCGCGCGACGCCGAGCTGTTGCTCGATATCTTGCAACACCATCGGCGGCATCTGCGGCCGCTCACGCCCGACACGACCGAGATCCGCAAGCTGCAGCTGCTGGTAGCCGACCGGCGGAATCTGGTCGAGGAGAAGAGCAGGCAGAAGAACCGCCTGAGCGACCGCCTCAAGCAGTACTACCCGCAAGTGCTGCAATGGTTTGACGATTTGGACGCGCCCGTGGCGCTGGATTTTCTCGAGCGCTGGCCGACACTCGAGGAAGTGCAACGGGCGCGGCCGGCGGCGCTGCGGAAGTTCTTCGACAAGCACGGTTGCCATAACCGGCAGCGCAATGAGCGACGCATCGCCGGCATCGGGCAAGCTCTGCCGCTGACCAGCGATGAGGCGGTCTGCGAGCCGGCGCGCGCCATGGTGCTGACCTTGGCGGGGTTGCTGCGGCAACTGCGGCAAGGCATCGCCGTGGTGCAGAAGAAGATCGAGGAACTGAGCGCGGCGCACGAGGATTTCACCCTCTTCGAGGGACTGCCGGGTGCGGGGGCGGCTCTGGCGCCGCGATTGCTGGCGGCATTTGGCAGCCGCCGCGAGCGCTTCGGGAGCGCCCAGGAGGTGCAGACGACGAGCGGCATCTCGCCGGTTCGCAATCAGAGCGGCAAACGAGAGTGCGTGCATGTGCGCTGGGCCTGCCCCAAGTTTTTGCGGCAGACCTTCCACGAATTCGCCGCCTTTTCGGTCCGCCAGTCGGTCTGGGCGGGCGCCTTTTACAAACAAAAACGGGAGCAGGGCAAGGATCACCATGCGGCCGTGCGCGACCTGGCTTTCAAGTGGATTCGGATTTTGTATCGTTGCTGGCAAGACAGCAAGCCTTATGAGGAGTCGCGCTACCTGGCGGCCCTCCGGCGCCGCGGCTCGCCGCTGGTTCGAGACTTGCCCGTTTCTGTGGAAAGCTTGTGAATTGGCTGTGCATCAGCGGCAGAAAAATCTGCTCCGCCCTCTTGACAGACCAACTCAGATGGCTGGGCTACGATCCTGCGCCGCTTAACGGCTTAACGGCTCAACGCTGGTAAATTATTTCGCGGCCACCGCCGAGTCGGGCTGCTGAATCACCCCAAGGGCTACCCACTCCATGAGTTGCCGCTTTACCTTGGTAGCCGCCAGCGAACCAGGCTGGGCTTCCACAAAGCTGCGGTAGGAGGTCGCCGCTTTTGTAAAGTCGCCCTTCTTGGAGTGGATCAATCCCAGAATTTGGTACGTCTGCGGAAACCGTGCCGCGTCCTGGCTCGACTGGACGGCTTCGATGGCCTTTTCGGCCTCATCGTAGTTGCCGAGATTATAGTTCGCCACCGACTGATAGTACTTGACGTCGATGATATTCGGATTCAGCTTCAGCAGCTTGGCTGAAAGTTCGGAGACTTGATCCCAGCGGCTCTCCTGCAGCTCGAGCTGCAGCAGCGGAGCATATGGTTTCAAATACTTTGCATCAGCCTTCATCGCCATGCGAAACGCCTCACGGGCGCCATCCGGATCGTTCATGCTCATCTTCGTTTGGCCTAACAATGTCCAGGCCATGGCGTACTTCGGATATTCGGCCACTGCCTTTTCCAAATCGCGCACCGCCTTTTCCGGTTTGCGCTTGCTGGCATCTTTCTTCCTGAGTTCCTTCGCGGCGTTTTCGTAAGCTTTCCGGGCGTTTTTCGGAGCCTCGAGGGTCGTAACGCTAACCGCGTCGCCCCGTACGCCACCTAATCGGTGCATGACGATCACACCCACGTCCGGGCGGTCGAAGACACTTCGGCGGCCCAACTGAATTCTGTCGGAACGATAGCCGGGCAGCTCCCCGACCAACTCGCATCCTGAGAGATCCACCTGTCCAAGACCCGCGGAGTTGCCGGCGCCGATGCCGCCAAAACCGCCAGACGGGCCACCGAACGCGCCACCTCGTCCCCCGGGCGCGCCCGAGCTGCTGGCATCGGACATAGCCAGGCTTATGTCACCTCCCAACTGGAAGCTGAAACGGCCTTTGCGGTCCGTGTAGGTCTCGGGTACGTTCCGTCCGTTGCAGATCCGCTGGATTGTGATCGGCTCGGAAGGCGCAGTGCCGTCATCGAGGAGCACCTGGCCGGAAAGGAAAATCGGACGGTCTTGCTGTCTCTGCTGGCCGAAAGGATCATTCTGCCGGCCGAAAGGAGCGTTCTGCCGGCTTCCGCGGCCGCCTAGGTCTCCACCCTGGCCACCACCACCACCGCCCGTGGTATTTCCACCGCCCCCGGCATTTCCGCCGCCCCCGCGATCGCCACCGCCGCCGCCTTGCTGACCCGGAGCAATCATGGCGACACTCAGAACGAAACTCAGGAGCAGGAAGCTCTTCCTAGACATAATGTCCCCTTTAACAGCATCGCAGCCGTGTCAAGAAGCTACACTTACGAAAGCGTAACATGAACGCTCCGCCGGGTACCATATTTTTTTGGCGCTAACTTCACCTCCAAGCAGCCGCCGGGGGGGCCGAACACAGCACTTTGATCGTCCAACACCCCATTTTCAGTGCCTTCGTGGATTCCGGCGTACTTCCGTGCGATGCAAAACGTTCACACCAGTTCCGATTGAAAAGTGCGCAATCGTACTTCGTACTTTTTAAACTGGGCTCGACAGGTTTCTTGATCGTGATCATCAAGGGGAATGGGCAGGTGGGAAGCAGCTTGAGTCGGCCTGGTTTTCGCGTCAACAGGAGCCAACATCGGTACTATCGGCTTGGCGTCAACGCTTCTGGGAGACGAGGTCCAAGAATGCCCCGGCGGCATGGGAGGTTTGCCGCTTCGCCGGGAAAATGAGCCTGATCTTGCGTTCCACATGGATCTCGGTGACTGCTACCTCCATCAGCGCCCCCGCCTGAATCTCTTGCTCCACGCACATCTTGGGCAAGAACGCCACGCCCATGTTCAGTTGCACGAGTTTCCGGATCGTTTCGATTGTCGGCATTTCCACTTCCATGTTGAGCGGAACCTGGTGGCGCTTGAAGGTGTCAATGACGCTCGCCCGGTAAGGCGAGACGACGTTGTGAGCGATGAAGGTCTCCATCCCAAGTTCGGTGAGGCTGACTTGTTCACGGCCGGCGAAACGGTGCTTGGGCGAGACCACAAACGTGAGCGAATCGTTGTAGATTTCCAATGAGGCCAACTCTGGATTCCGCGGGTCGTAGCTGATTGCGCCAAGATCTAGAGAACCCGCGGCCACAGCGTCCGGGATGCGGCTCGAAAGGCTGCGGCGGATTTCCACCTTGACACCCGGATAGAGCCCGCGGTAGCGCTCAATGTGGCCCAGCAGATAGAGAGCGGTCGACTCATTGGCGCCAACCGTCAGCTTCCCTGCCCGCTTGTCTCGCAGCTCGAGCAGGGAGTTCCGCAATTCACGCTCCAAGCTATCGAACCGCTGTGCATAGTCTCGGACCACTTTCCCCGCGTCGGTGAGAACAAGCTGTTTCGACGAGCGGTCAATGAGCTTCTCCCCGAGCTCATTCTCTAGCCTCTTCAGGGCCAGCGAAACGGCGGGTTGCGTGCGGAGTAGTTTGTCGCCGGCTCTCGAAAAGCTGCCTTCCTCGACCACGGTTGTAAACGTTTCCAGAAGTGCTAGATCCATTGCATTCCTCTCGGCAGCATCACTGTTTATAGGAGCATCACCTGCGATTATAGAATTAGAATATCATATCGTAATCTCGATAATTATAAATTTGCATTATGGCTGCTCTCGTGCTTAACTGAAAGAATCAGGATCCGGAATGAATCTGGATGAAGAAATGAAGGGATCACACTAATGTCTGATCGCGTTTACATCTTCGACACAACCTTGAGGGACGGCGAACAGTCTCCGGGCTGTAGTATGACCACATCCGAAAAGCTGCGGATGGCGGAAAAGCTGGTGGATCTGGGGGTCGACCTGATGGAAGCGGGCTTCCCGATCGCTTCGCAGGGCGACTTTGAGGCGGTTCGAGCCGTCTCTCGGGAGTTTCCCGGCGTAAGGGTAGCGGCCCTGGCGAGAGCGGTGCCGATGGATGTGGAACGTGCTCTCCAGGCCCTTGATGGCGCCAAGAATCCCCGCTTGCACACCTTCATTGCTACCAGCGAAATCCATCTTACCTACAAGCTTCACAAGACACGGGAGCAGGTTCTCGACGACACCGTAGCCGCCGTCAGGCAGGCTAAGAAGCATGTGGACGACGTTGAATTTTCCGCCGAAGACGCCACCCGAACCGACATCGACTACCTTTGTAGTATTTCAAAGGCCGCAGTCGAGGCCGGCGCGACCACCGTCAACATTCCGGACACGGTCGGATTCATGGTACCGGACGAATATGCGGCAATGATCGGCAAGATCGTCGAGGCGGTGGGCGAGAGGGCTATCGTCAGCGTCCACACCCACGACGACCTCGGATTAGCGGAAGCCAATTCGCTGGCAGCTCTCAACGCGGGCGCCCGCCAGATCGAGTGCACCATCAACGGTATCGGCGAAAGAGCGGGCAACTGCGCTCTGGAAGAGGTTGTCATGGCCATGGCGGTGCGCAACGACCGGCTTCCCTACCATACGAATATCCGCCAGGAGCTGCTTTACCCTTGCAGCCAGTTGCTGGGCAGCCTCATCACTTTCGGCGTACAACCGAACAAGGCTATCGTTGGCGCGAATGCTTTCGCTCATGAGGCGGGCATTCACCAGGACGGCTATCTCAAGAACCCTCTCACCTACGAGATCATGCAGCCTGAACAGGTGGGGGTGCCCGCCACGAACCTGGTGCTGGGCAAGCACAGCGGCCGGCACGCTCTCCACGAGCGGGTCAAGGACCTTGGTTTCAGCGAGCTGGACCGCGACGAACTCAACCGCGTGTACAAGGCCTTCAGCGATCTTGCCGACGGACGCAAGGGCCTGACGAACTCCGATATCGAGCAGCTGGTCGTGGGCCTGGGCTTCTCCAAGAAGGTTGAGGCCGAGCAGGAAGTGCTGACGCCGGGGGATTGACCAGAGTTTGTATAGTCAAATCGTTCCCGATTGTGGCAGGAAATTTCAGACGGCCGGACAGAGCCGCGGACGGAAGTCCGCGGTCGAGCGCGCGAAGCAACCGCAAAGCTCTCTGCCGCCTCGACCCCTCGTCCCCCGCCTAACGCGGCAAGCGGGCACGGGCATCCGTTTTCTGCCCGACCGCGGACTCCCGTCCGCGGCTCTGCCCCGTATAGAGCGACATTGTTCTACATGAACGCTACATGAGCGCAATCCGATGGCACGAGCCAGCCGGCAGCGACGTCTAGCTCTAGCTATAGTCAAGTCGTTCCCGATTGTGGCAGGAAATTTCAGACGGCCGGACAGAGCCGCGGACGGAAGTCCGCGGTCGGGCGCGCGAAGCAACCGCAAAGCTCTCCGCCGCCTCGACCCCTCGTCCCCCGCCCAACGCGGCAAGCGGGCACGGGCATCCGTTTTCTGCCCGACCGCGGACTCCCGTCCGCGGCTCTGCCCCGTATAGAGCAACATGGTTCTACGTGAGCCCTACATGAAGATCGAGATCGCTGAAGAAGAAACACAGCTCGGTGGCTGCCGTGTCGGGAGCGTCGGAGCCGTGGATCGCATTGCGTTCGATGTTGGTTCCAAACTTGTTGCGAATGGTGCCTTCGGCTGCCTGAGCTGAATCCGTCGCTCCCATGATCTCTCGCAGCTTCGCGATGGCGTCATCGCGTTCGAGAGCAATTGGGACAACCGGCCCTTCGGTCATGAAGCTCACAAGGTCATTGAAAAAAGGCCGTTCGCGGTGCACTTGATAAAAGGCCTCGGCATCGGCGCGTGTCAGGCGGACCATCCTCATTCCAAGAATGCGGAAGCCGGCTTTTTCGATCTCGGCGATGATCTCCCCGATGTGAGCCGAGGAAGTCGAGTCGGGTTTGATGATGGTGAGCGTTTGTTCTTGTGGCATCGGTAATTAGTCCGCGGAGTCGTTGATTGATGGGCGCCTGGTTAAGGGCTGTCGCTTGTGGACTGTCGTCTGAGTAGCCTTGCCGCGCCCGATTGGTTCTCAACGTCCGTTTCAGATGGGTCGGATCGCAGCGGCTTACCGCTTGCTTACGCGCGCGGCTCCACTAGATCAGCTTTGCCAGCGTCGCGGCCATGTCGGCGGGGGTTGGGGCCACGGCAATGCCTGCCGCTTCTAGCGCCGCGATCTTATCTTCGGCTGTACCCTTTCCTCCGGAGATGATCGCCCCGGCGTGGCCCATGCGGCGGCCCGGAGGAGCGGTCCGCCCGGCGATGAATGCCGCGACCGGCTTCTTCACAAACTCCTTGATATAGGCGGCCGCCTCCTCTTCAGCGGCGCCACCGATTTCGCCGATCATGATGATGGCGTGCGTGTCCGGATCTTCATTAAAAAGCTGAAGCGCATCAATGAACGAGGTGCCGATGATGGGATCGCCGCCGATGCCGATACAAGTCGACTGTCCGATTCCCAGCGGCGTCAACTGTCCCACGGCCTCATACGTCAGGGTTCCTGAGCGGGATACAACACCGACGTGACCCTGTTTGTGAATATAGCCGGGCATGATGCCGAGCTTGCATTTTCCTGGCGATATGATCCCGGGGCAGTTCGGTCCAATCAGCCGTGTCGGTTTGCCGCGAAGATAGTGGGCCACCTTGACCATGTCGTTCGCCGGAATTCCCTCGGTGATACAGACGACCAGCTTCAGCCCTCCGTCGGCCGCCTCCATGATGGCGTCGGCAGCGCCCGCGGCGGGCACGAACACCATCGAGGCATTGGGCTGCACCTGCCCGACAGCGTCACGGACGGTGTTGAAGACGGGCACGCCCAGTTGTTCCGTGCCGCCCTTGCCGGGGCTGACGCCCGCGACGATCTTGGCGCCATACTGCCTGCATTGCTCGGCGTGGAACTGCCCCGCCCGGCCAAAGCCCTGCACCAGGACACGCGTATTTTCGTCTACCAGAACGCTCATGAAATGATGACCCGCTAACCCGCCGCTGCCACGACTTTCTCGGCGGCATCCTTCATGTCGCCGGCAACCGTGAAGTTCAGCCCTGATTCGTGCAAGATCTTACGGCCGATCTCGACGTTGGTCCCTTCCAGACGCAGGACGATCGGCAGTGCGATTTCCAGCTCGCGGGCCGCCGCCACCACTCCCTCGGCAAGCGTGTCGACCCGCAGGATTCCGCCAAAGACGTTAATCAAGATGGCTTTGACGTTGGGGTCGGTCAGGATGATGCGAAGTCCGTTCTTGACCTGGTCGGCGCTGGCGCCACCGCCGACGTCGAGAAAATTCGCCGGGCTGCCCCCGGCGTACTGGATGATGTCCATCGTCGCCATCGCCAAACCGGCTCCGTTCACCATGCAGCCCACGTTTCCATCGAGCTTGATGTAGTTGAGTCCATGGCCGTGGGCGTCGGTTTCAAGCGGCTCTTCTTCATCGAGGTCGCGATAGTCATGCAGCTCCGGATGGCGGAACAGCGCATTGTCATCGAAGTCCATCTTGGCGTCGAGTGCGATCGCGCGGCCATCGGTCGTAATCACAAAGGGGTTGATCTCAACCAAGCTGGCGTCTGTCGCCCAGTAAGTCTCGGCGAGTGCCGTCATCGCCTGAACGACGCCAGCGACAGCTTGGGCGGGAACTTCCATCCCGAATGCCAGCCGCCGCGCTTGGAACGCCGAGAGGCCGATACCCGGCTCGAGCACCTCTTTGAGAATCAGCTCAGGGGTGTTCGCGGCGACTTCCTCGATGTCCATGCCGCCGGCGGCCGATGCCATCAAAACGGGCTTAGCCATTGCCCGGTCCAGCGCGACGCCCAAATACAATTCGCGCTCGATCGGCAAAGTCTCTTCGACCAGGACGCGCTTGACCAACCGCCCCTCCGGGCCTGTCTGGTGCGTGACGAGAGTCATCCCGAGGATCTGACTGGCGAGTGCCGCCGCTTCTCCCGCGTTGGCGGCGAGCTTGACGCCGCCACCCTTGCCGCGGCCACCGGCATGAATCTGCGCTTTGACGACGACACGGCCACCGAGCTCCTCCGCGCGGGCTCTTGCCTCTTCGGCTGAAAAGACGATATTTCCGCGAGGAACCGGGACGTTGTGCTGGCGCAGAATCTCCTTCGCTTGATACTCGTGAATTTTCATGAAATGAGGACCCGCGTGGTACGATCGGGGGGATTCGGGGAACGAATTTCTCACTATAAGGTATCAACTGAAAGGAAAGCAATTCAGATGGGAGCCGCACTCGACGCCCTGCACAAGGCAGTGAAAACAGAGCACCTAAGCGCCGAAGAAGCGGCTGCCGCGATGGATGAGATTCTTACCGGAGAGGTTAGCCCGGTGCTCGTCAGCGGCTTGCTGGTCGCCCTCGGCATGAAGGGCGAAACCGTTAACGAAATCGTCGGTTTCGCGCGTGCGATGCGGGCGCGAGCTGCCGTGATTCCCTTGAGGGCAGTTGAGGCCGCGTCGCTGGTTGACACCTGCGGAACCGGTGGCGACTCTTCCCATTCTTTCAATATTTCGACCGTATCGGCGTTTGTTGTAGCCGGAGCGGGTGTCCCGGTCGCGAAGCATGGCAACCGTTCCATCTCGAGCCGCTGCGGAAGCGCCGATGTTCTGGAAGCGCTGGGAGCCAGCGTTCAGCTCACCCCGGAACAGGTCGCCGCATCGATCGAGTCCGTGGGCATCGGCTTTCTGTTCGCGCCGCTGATTCACCCGGCGATGCGGCATGCGCAGCCGGTGCGCGCCGAACTCAAGATGCGCACGGTCTTCAACATGCTTGGCCCGCTGACAAACCCGGCGGGAGCTGGAGCGCAGGTCGTGGGGGTCTTCGACATCAAGCTAGTTGCGATGATTGCCGAGGCGCTTGTCGGCCTCGGTTTGCGGCGGGGATTTATCGTTCATGGCAGCGACGGACTGGATGAGATTACCACCACGGGCGCGACGCTGGTTGCCGAAATTATTGACGGGAAGGTAGTGGAACGCCGGCTCACTCCCGATGATTTCGGCCTGCCCACGGCGCAACCCGATGATCTTGTTGGAGGCGACCGCGAGGCCAACGCCGCGATTGCCCGGGAGATTCTAGAGGGCCGGCCGGGGGCCAGGCGGGATATTGTCGTCGCCAACGCGGCTGCCGCATTGGTTGCGGCGGGCCGCGCCGAAGATTTTCGGGCCGGCGCCGTGCTCTCCGCCGAATCGATCGACTCGGGGAAGGCGCTGGGCACGCTCGAAGAGTTCGTGCGGTTTACGAATCAGTTTTCGTAGCGCAGCCAAGTGGATACCGCAGCCAAGTTTAGCCTCACGATCCTGGAGGCGACCCGTCGCTTGCGCTCTGGGCTCTGTTGAGCAGATACTCCTTCAGCGCGACTGCATTGTTGTGCTGTTCGTCCTTCGCGCCGAAGAGCAGCGTGACGCTTTTCTTCGCCGCATTGTTAAGAATCTCTTCGACGAGGCCAATGTTTTGGTCTAGCTCGGAGAAGTAGCGCTTGCGGAACTCGTCCCATAGCGCGGGATCGTGGCCGAACCATTTCCGCAGCGGCGTGCTGGGGGCAACGTCTCTGAGCCACAGATCGATCCTGGCGGCTTCTTTTGTCAGGCCGCGAGGCCAGACCCGATCGACCAGGATGCGGACGCCGTCCTTCGGGTCGGCGGCTTCGTAGATGCGTTTAACCTTGATCACAGGCTCATCTTCGGACCGCTTGGTTTGGGGCGTGCAACCCGCCACCGCAATCGCTTCATGAGCCTAAATGAGCCTTTGAGACGCGGGTGACATTTCTTCGGTCTTCCGCGTCCTGAACTTCCCAGGAATTTCATCATACGGCATTCCTGCCGGGGTTTTAGAGGGCTTGCGATGGTTCGGAATAGATAAATGATTGGCCAAGGCCCAACGTGGCGCAAGCTCTCAGCTTGCCGCGTCGAGACTCATCTCGGCGCTTGTTCGGAACAGAGGAAGCCGTACCAAGAAAGCAACCGGCCCCGATCGATGCGCCTTACCTCACTAAAGCATGGCGAAGGGCCGTTGCAAAACGGCGCTTCGGGGGGAAGGGTGGGTCTAAGACCGGCCACAAAGAGGCCGGTCTCCCCGCATTCGGCCGCGCCAGCAACGAAGGTCCCTTAGGAACCGCAAAGGGGCGCCCGAAACAGCCCCCACGCGCCGGCCCGCCCCCGTGCAGCGGATTTTTTGGGCCCTCTGGTGGCCTCCGGAAACCTGCTCACTAGCGGCCCTTTCGGGGCAACGCGCACTGCACTGGGTGGGCAGGGCAACGTCCCAATCCGGCGGGGATGCATGTTTTCCGGCTCATTAGTATTCAAGATCAAAGCTACTCTGCCGATACTCTATTTGGAAGCCGCCCGGAAAGAAGGATTCGATGGATCGAGACGGGCGCGGCCGGATTCGGCATAGATGCTCGGCCGCCCGGCTCGCTTAGGAGATAAACTCCGCGTCCGGGAAACGCCGGCCCCGGATTTGAGGACCACGCGGCCGCTTCCGCGCGAAAACATACGCCGAAGATGGGGACGGAAGAACGATGATCATGGACGATAGCGGACTGGCTCATGCCATCCAAGAAAGCGCGGGCAAGGTTTTCAAGAGCATGTTCGCCATGGAGGTCAACTCCAACGGCTTCGAACGCAAGTCAGAACTTCAGGCCGGAAAAGAAGTTCTGTCGATCATCGGGATACGGGGCGAATGGAAGGGCTCGTTCATGCTGGTGTGCAATCCGGATTCAGCCTGCAGGCTGGTTTCGACTATGCTCGGCGCGGACATCCCGACCCTGAACAACGAAGTCTTGGACGGAATCGGCGAGCTGGCCAATATCATGATGGGCAATCTTAAGGATGCGTTGGAAGAAGGCAGCAAGGATGTTGTCATGACGCCGCCCACGGTCGTTCACGGCGACAATATGATTGATGGGGTATTTAGTTGACTCCAGTAGCCACTACATCTTGGGGGTGGGGGTGCCGGCCCTGGTGGCCTCGACCATTGTCTTATAGGGAGCAGGGTCGGCGGCGACCGCCTGCTGGAGGAGGCGATAGAAAAGTTTGCCGCGCGACCGTGAGGTCCGCCGGTTGAAGCGGAACGTGAACTCGTCCAGGTAGTAGTCCAAATACTCGTGACTGACAGCCCCCTGGTGGGTCCCCAACAGCCAGCGCTTTAGCAGAGAGGCGACACGATGGACTCTCGGCAGCAGCTTACTCGCCGATTGCCGCTTCCCGCGCAGCACGGTGACTTCATGGCGGTATCCTTTGTTCTCCAATCCCGCATAGCCTTCCCAGCCGTCGGTGTGCACGAGGCTGCCAGGTTGGATAGCTTCTTCGACAAAGGCTTCCAAGCTCGCCGCTGAGGCATCCGCGATCCGACGGAGCCGGATGCGACCCATACCGCGCCCATCCTCCTCGGCAGCAACCGCAACTAACGCTTTGCCAACCATTTCGCGACCTCGGACGCCCTCTTCGACTCCGCCCACATACGTTTCGTCCACCTCCACCCGGCCGACCAGCCGATTGCGACCGGGGCGCACCATGGCGCGGCGGAACTTGTGCAGCCAGGTCCAGGCGGTTACATAGCTACCCAAACCCAAGACCCGCTGCAACTCCAGCGCGCTGGCCCCGCCTTTTTGCGTTGTCACCCACCAAGCCGCCCGGAACCACAACGTCAAGGGCTTGCGGGTGTCCTGGAAAATCGTGCCCGCCGTCACCGAGGCCTGGTAACCGCAGTCGGCGCAGAGCAGCAGATTGCGTTTGCTGGCCCATGAGGACTGGATCCCACAGCGCGGGCACACGAACCCCTCCGGCCAGCGCAGCTTCAGCAGGTACTCCCGGCACGCCTCCTCGGTCGAGAATCGAGCTTCCAACTCGACGAGGTTTCGGGGGTAGTCCTCCTTCATGCCCCCAACCACAACATATTGTGGCTACTGGAGTCAACTAAATACCCCATCTATGATTGTTCGCGCACGGGCGAAGCAGGAGTGGCTGGTGGTTCCTTTCACGACTTATCATTCACAGTTTGAAATCCGCATGGTTCTCAAGGAATAACTTCGCCCGCTACCTCAGAATCAGCTCTGTGGAGTCCCCCGCCTTGACTCCTGCCCGATTCGCCGCGGACTGCCGCGCGACAGACACCTCGATATACCCCGAGCTGCCGGCAATAGCAAAAGCTTTGCCCCCTTCCGCCTGGCCGTAGGCCTCGGCACGGGAGCTGACTTGCAGCTTTCCCACAAGCAACAGGAAGCCGCCCTCGGCTTGCTCGAGCAGCGTTTCAGGAAAACTGGTGACGATGTTTCCGAACCGGTCGATCCTCAAGATGCGTCCCAGCCATTTGCCGGGGGCCGTTTGTTGGGGGATTGTCGAGGCAAGCTGGACGCAAGCGCCCGCGGGCTCCCCGAATTCTTCGAATGCTTGGCCGGCCGCCAGCCGCGCCGCGACGGGCGCGAAGACGTCTCGTCCGTGAAACGTGCGGCTGACCGGCTTGAGGGCATGGCGTTCCACATCAATCACGCGTGCCTGGAACGGGTCTTTCTCACAAACCTGAGAAAGCACGCCGTTGTCGGGCGCCACAAAGTAGTGGCCGGCTGATTCGACGACAATCGGGCGCCGGGATGTGCCCACGCCAGGATCAACGACTACGACGTGGACTGTCCCAGCAGGGAAGAAGCAGCAGGATTGGGCGATCACGAAAGCTCCCTCGGCGACTGAGTAAGGCGGGATTTCGTGACAGATGTCGACGACCTCGAGGCCGGCGTCGGTGGATGCGATAACTCCTTTCATCACACCCACATAGTGGTCGGCGAGGCCGAAGTCGGTGGTGAGGGTGATGATTCCGGACGACACGTTATAATCAATCATGTCAGTATCCGGCCATGGCGCGCTACTACTTTGACCACAATGCCACGACCCCGCTCGCGCCGGAGGTGCTGGAGGCCATGCTGCCCTGTCTGCGGGAGGGATACGGCAATGCCTCCAGTATCCATTCCTTCGGACAGGAGGCGAATGCCTTGGTCGAGCGCTCCCGGCGGCAGGTAGCCTCGCTTCTAGGCTGCAAGCCCGCGGAAATCGTTTTTACGAGCGGCGGCACCGAAGCCGACAATCTCGCTGTTTTTGGGACTGTTCGCGCCTCCGGCGGCGGGCGCAAGCATGTGATTACCAGCGTGATCGAACACCCCGCGGTGCTTCACGCTTGCCAGCGCCTAGAGCAAGACGGCGTCGAGGTGAGCTATACCGGCGTTGGCTCCGATGGCGTGGTCTCTGCTGATGACATCCGGGCTGCCCTGCGTCCCGAGACCGTGCTGATTTCCATCATGCATACCAACAACGAGTTGGGAACCGAGCAGCCGATTGCCGAGATCAGCAAGATCGCTCGTGATAGCGGCGTCGTGTTTCATTGCGATGGAGTGCAGAGCACCGGGAAGATCGCGACGCGGGTGGATGAGCTTGGCGTCGACCTTTTCAACTTGAGCGCCCACAAGATTTACGGTCCTAAAGGGGCCGGGGCGCTTTACATCCGCCGGGGTACTAGCATCGAGAAGATTCAATACGGCGGCAGTCACGAGCGGGATCGGCGCCCCGGCACGCTGAACGTCCCGGGCATTGTCGGTCTGGGAGCCGCCGCGGCGCTGGCCGAAAAGAATCTGGCGGAGGAAAGCTGCCGCATCGAAACTTTGCGGGACCGCTTGGAAGAGGAGATCTTGGGACGGATCGAATCGACACAAGTGAATGGCGCAGGAACGTCTCGAGTGCCGAACACGACGAATATCCGGTTCGATTATCTCGAGGGCGAGGCCATGGTCATTGCGCTGGACTTGAAAGGCGTGGCGGTCTCGAGCGGGGCGGCTTGTTCGAGCGGGGCGGTTCATCCCTCACATGTGCTGACCGCGATTGGGCTTTCAGCCGACGAAGCGCGGTCGAGTATTCGCTTTTCTCTGGGCAAGCAGAACGACGACGAGCAGATTGATGCGCTGCTCGAGATTATTCCGGGCGTGGTCGAGCGTTTGCGGCAGCTCTCGCCGGCGTATGCGGGGTAACCTCGGCGGCCTGACTTTTCGAAGCCGGATATCCTGGCGGGGTAACTCGCCGCGGGGCATCTCGCCGCTTCCGGCCGGCACCAACGTTAGGCGATAAGACACCATTCCATGGAAAACGATCTCATTGCGGTGGCCATGAGCGGCGGCGTCGATAGCTCCACCGTGGCCGGCTTGCTGGCCCGGCGGAAGCAGCCCATCGTCGGCATGACGATGCAGTTGTGGGACCAGCGCCGTTTTCCCGAGATGATTCCGCCGGGCGTCACCTCCGGCCGCTGTTGTTCGCTCGATGATGTTTACGACGCCCGCAGCGTGGCCGAGCACTTGCGAATTCCCTACTACGTTGTCAATTTCGAGGACCGCTTCGAAGCCGACGTCGTCGAGCCGTTCGTGAACGACTATGTTTCGGGCCGGACCCCGATTCCGTGCACCTTGTGCAACAACTTCATCAAGTTCGATCAGTTTCTGCGAATGGCCCGGCAAGTCGGCGCCGAGCGGGTCGCGACCGGCCATTACGCCCGCATCCATTACGACCCCGGCCTTGGCCGCTACCTTCTGCGGGCAGGCGTTGACTCAACCCGGGATCAGTCGTATTTCCTGTTTGGACTGACGCAAGAGCAGTTGTCCCATACATTGTTTCCGCTGGGGGACACGCCGAAGTCCGAGGTCCGCCAGATGGCCGCCGACATGAAATTGCCCGTGGCCCGGAAGCCGGAAAGCCACGAGATTTGCTTTGTGCCCAACGGCGACTATGCGCGGTTTGTCGAGCGCTACCTGGAACACAAGGGCGCCGGCGGTGTCGACAGGCAGGGTGAGATTGTTACCGAGGATGGAGCGGTATTGGGTGAGCATTCGGGCGTCCACCATTACACGATCGGCCAGCGGAAAGGGCTCGGAGTGGCCGTTGGCAAACCCATGTACGTGGTGCAGATCGAGTCGGCGGACCGCAAGGTGGTGGTGGGAGACAATACTTCCCTGCTGCGCCAGAAGTTCTTCGCCAAGCGCCTGAATTGGATTGCGATTCCAGAGTTAAGCGAACCGATTCGTGTCGAGGCTAGAATCCGTCACCAGTTCAAGCCGGCCCCGGCCGAAGTGCGTCCCACAGCGCAGACCGGCCGCGTTGAGGTCGAGTTCGACGAGCCCCAGCGAGCTGTGACTCCGGGGCAAGGTGCGGTATTCTACCAGGGAGATTTGGTTGTGGGCGGCGGCTGGATCGAATGACAGCCAGCTAGCGCCGTGGCTTTCGCCGCGCCCCGTTACGCAAGTCCGCCACTAAGCGTTTTGCGCTCTTACGCCGATTAATTGGTGTCGGAGGCCCCCGTGAAGTGGCCAAGCCAGCAGACGATGCACAAATATGTAATCTTCGGCCCTCAGGGTTCCGGCAAGGGTACGCAGAGCCAACTGCTCTGCGATGAATATGACTTTGTCCACATCTCGATTGGCGAGATTTTCCGGTGGCACGTCGCGCACCACTCAAAGCTGGCAGCCCGCGTGAAACGCATCACCGATTCGGGGCGACTGGTCCCGGATGAGATCGTCGCGGAGGTCGTGCGCAAACGGCTGGAAGAACACGACTGGAACTACGGCTTTGTACTGGACGGCTTTCCGCGCACCCTTCCCCAGGCAGAATACCTTTTCCAAAACTGGGACATCGACTGGGTGATCTATCTCGAGCTTAACGACAAGGTTGTTTACGAGCGCATCATGCAGCGGGCGGCGATTGGGGAGGGGGGCGGCTTCACCAAGAGAGTGGACGATGATCCCGAGACTCTCAGGACGCGGCTGCTCGAATACCACACCAAGACCCGGCCCTTGCTGGACCTGTATCAAGAAAGAGACTTACTCATCAAGATTGACGGCAACCGGCCGATCCAAGCGGTCTACGATGATATCCGGGCAGGTTTAGGCCTGTCTTCGTTAGAGGTCAGCGCCGTCTAACGCAAGACTCGAGTCGTAGCCAACGATTTTGAGATCCGCGCGGCGGCGCGGTCTGGGCAACGAGGGCTCTTGTCGCGGGCCGGATTGGTCAAACTTGCGGGGACTCTTTGTGGTAGTCGGTGCGCTCCCCGCGGGGCCGGTCTTTGAATTCCTTCACGAGGCGCACAAAAGCATTGACCACCGCCTCGTAGATCACCTTTCCTTTTTCCGGCGTGGCGAGGGTCGGATCGCCGTGGACCCCCGTCTTGCTGAAACGGGTCCAATGGTCCATCAGATGGATCGGCGATCCCTCGGTGAGATCGAGCCACATGAACTCCGAGTTCGGCAGATGGATGTCCTTTTTGGCCTTGTCGAATTGGACTTTCTCCGAGGCGATGTGAAGATAGACCGACGTCTCAAGCTCGCCGGCGTGGGACATCCCGCCGCGGCCCGATTCGCGCACTTCACGAATCTCTTTCAGCGCCAGCGAGGGCCAGATAAAACAGGCGCAAAGCGCATCGGTTTCGAGAATCGTTCTGCGGGCGACCAGCTCCAGAATCGGCATGTTCGACCCATGGCCGTCGGCGATGATGATGCGCTCGAAACCGTGGTGAGCAACGCTTTTCGTGATATCGAGAACGAAATTGAGCAGATGCTCGATGCGGACATCAATCGTACCGGTGAAGTCCATGTGATGCGTTTCGAAACCATAGGGAATCAAAGGCATCAGCAGGATATTGCCGTCGGCCCGTTTGGCGGCTTCCTCGCAAATGCTCCAGATGAGGAAGTTGTCGGTATCGAGCGGCAGATGGTGGCCGTGATCCTCGACCGACCCGATGGGCAGGACGACGACCGGCTGCTTCTTGGCGGCCTCGCCAAGTTCGGGCCAAGTGTGGTGGTGATAGAGATAGCTTTTGCGCATAGCAGTTGATCCGTTGAGCAGTTGATCCGTTGAGCAGTTGATCCGTTGAGCCGTTGAGCAGTTGATCCGTTGAGCAGTTGAGCAGTTGAGCAGTTGAGCAGTTGAGCAGTTGAGCAGTTGAGCAGTTGAGCAGTTGAGCAGTTGAGCAGTTGAGCAGTTGAGCAGTTGAGCAGTTGAGCAGTTGAGCAGTTGAGCAGTTGAGCAGTTGAGCAGTTGAGCAGTTGAGCAGTTGAGCAGTTGAGCAGTTGAGCAGTTGAGCAGTTGAGCAGTTGAGCAGTTGAACAGTTGAACAGTTGAGCAGTTGAGCAGTTTCTCCGTTCAGGTCTCTCGGTTGCCCTGTTGTTTGTCGAGCCACGCGATCCGCGAACCGGGGGCTAGTGCTGCACGTCGTGTCGTTCGCCAAGGCGCCGAGAAGCGACGGCTCAACCGCTCAACGATTCACGTTGTTCCTTTTCTTCCGGCAGCAAGCGATCTTCGGCGTCGATTGCGAGCCATAGCATTCCGCCGATGAAATAGACGATCGCGGCCGAAACGAACATAGCGTTGAACGAGCCGAACACTTTTTCGAGCCAGACAGCCGCCAGTGGTGAAATCATAGCGGAAATGCTCGAGGCCGTGTTCATGAAGCCGGTCGCGGTGCCGCCGAAACGGCCACCGACGTCGACACAGGTCGCCCAGGCCACTGGCAGTGTCAAGTCCTGCGCACCTTGCGCGAATGCCATCCACACTACCGCGGTCAGCGGGTCGCCGGCCATGGCGGCTCCGGCGAATCCAAGTCCTGCCAGGACGAATCCGCCCATGCCGACCAGGCGGCGTCCCCAGCGCATGCTTCCCGTGCGTCGCACCAGCCAGTCGGAAAACGTGCCGCCGCTGATGCAGCCGATCGCGCCGACGGCGAGCGGCAGGCTGGCGTAGAATCCTGACTGCTGCAGGGTCAGCCCGTGCTCTTCCATCAAGTACGTGGGCAGCCAGGTGACGAAAAAGAAAAATCCGTAGGCCGAACAGAAATACATTGCGAACAGGAACCACATGGTGCGGTTGCGAAACATGCGGCCCCATGGAGCAGGAGTCTTCGCGGACTCCTTCGGTGGCGTCGCCCAGCCGCTGGTAATGTAGGCCAGCTCGGCGGCGTTGACCGACAGATGATCGGCCGGGTCGTCACGATACCAGGGCCAAAAGAACACACACCACACGAAGCCGATCGCGCCGAAAATGGCGAACGTATACCGCCAGCCCACCGCGGCGATCAAGAGCACGGCGATTGGCGGAGCTAGCGCGCCGCCGCTGCGCGCGCCCATCCACATCGTTCCGTTAACGCGCCCGCGGTCTTGCATGGGAAACCAGCGCGCCAATGCCCGGGCGAGCGTGGGGAACGCTCCAGCCTCCGCCGCTCCGAACAGAAAACGTATCGCGACCAGCACGATGTAACTGCGCGCCATTCCGGTCATGACAGTAAAAACCGACCAGCAGACGACGATGCGCGTCAGCAAGACGCGCTGGCCGTAGCGGTCTCCGAGCCATCCCATGGAAATTTCAAAGATCCCGTAAGCCAGCGCGAACACGCTGAAAACGGCGGCCATCTCGATGGTCGACAAGCCAAGGTCGGCGGTCATCGAGGGGGCGGCGACGGCAATGCACACCCGGTCGAGATAGGTAATCGCGGAGACGAGAAAACCTAGCAGTAGGACCGTGCGGCGGGCGTGTGTTGGACTTTGCGCTAGAGTCACGGTGAGTGAATTTGCGGGATGCCGCCCTCGGATGAGGGTTCCAGTCTATCACCCGGCATGCTCGCACCACCCTCGCCGGTTCAGTCAGCGATGACGAGTTGGTCCTTCGACGACTGCACGATCCGTGGCCGTTCGGGCGCTTGCCACTTGAATCAACCACGCGTTTGCGTCAGAATATTGCACTTGTGGTTCGAGTAGGCTACAAGAGTTGAATGCGTTCCCCCCGCTCCCACGTTCGACTGAGAATTCACGCGCTGAAATCCAATCCGGGATACGAGCGTCTTGTTGCTGAACATGTGCTCGACCGCGTCCGGAAAGTCGATGCCGGGGCGCGGGAAGAAGGCTTTTCGTCGTTGAATCCCGCAGCCGATCCGCTGGTCCAGATCGGTATGGAGATCGATCGCAAGGGCCGTGTCACCAAGAACGGCTACGGTGTCTTGCACCTTCCCTGGCTGGCCGAGCAAAACCCGCAATGGGCTGATGTGATCGAACAGGAAGTGGGGGAAATCAAGAAAAGCATCAAAGGCGAGCACGGGTCCTCGCTGCGCTACGTCATTTGGGCGGGGATGGGCGGCTCGGCTGAGGACAAGGCTTTCTACCAAGGAGCCAAGCTGCTGAACCGCGGGGTGCGGGTCTACCTGCTCGATTCGACCGATCCGGCCAAGCTGAAGGCGATTCTCGAGCACATTGTCACGATTGGCAAGCAGCCCTTGCAGGCGGCTCTGCGCCGCACACTGGTTGTCGGCATGGCGATGGGAATGACTTCCTATGAGCCGGTTCTGAATCTCGAGGTCCTGGACGCACTTTATGGCAAGCTGAAAATCGCCAACCAGGCGAACTTCATTTACATGACGCTGCCGGGTTCCATTCTGGACGAGTTCGGCAAGTCCCGGGGCTTTCGGCGGGTGGAATTGCAGCCGGATAACGGAAACTCCACAGCCGGACGCCACAGCGGCCCGCTGACCCGCGGCAGCCTGTATCCGCTGGCCCTGAACCGCTGCGATCTGGCGGCCTGGATGCGGGTCACGTTTCTCAGCGAAGAGGAGGCCGGTTGCGCGTTCGAGCTAGCCGGATTCATCCAAGCAAACGCGGAGCAGGGCCGCGACAAGCTGACACTCTTTCTGCCTCGCGAGTGGAGCGGGGGCGCCATTTGGACCAAACAGGATTTCGAGGAAAGCCTGGGAAAAAGCGAGGAAATTGGCGTCAAAGTCGCGATCGGAGAGAAGATCAAGCTGCGCAACTATTTTGCTCCGAAAGAGCCTCTGCAAGACCGCTGTTTTCTTGTAGTCAACGTCCGCGGCTTGAAGAATGCCGGCGCAACGAAAGTCGGGGCGCTGCGGAGGGCAGGCTATCCGCTGGCTGTCTTGAATATGCACGGGAAGGCGGCGCTGGCGCGTTACATGCAGGTGATTCACTACACGGTTTTCGGCCTGGGCTATCTGAGAAACATGAACTTCGTGACGCAGCCCAGCGTCGAGTTGTACAAGAAAATCGCGAATGAACTGAATGAAGCCGCCAAGAAAGAAGGGGGGATCGAAAAGACTTCAACGTGGCGTTCGATGCTGGCGTCGGATTGCCGCATGAAGTGGCGGGGCGGCCTGGCGGTGAGCTTCGAAGCGCTTTGCGAACTCGGCCTGCTGAGCAGAGAGGACTTGAATCTCGAAAACCGCAACGCCGCGGCCGTGTATGCGGCGGCGCTGCGATCGCTCATTGAAAGTCGAAAAGCCACCTATGGCGAGCTGACTTACTTCGGCGACACCCGCTACAGCCCGTCAGGAAAAGCGCTGCGTCGCGTCCTCGACGCGGCGGCGGAGGGGGTTTTCCGCTCCCGGCTCAAAATGCCGGCCGACGTTTATGAAGGGCCGGCGATGAATCACTCCTATCATGAGATGATCATTGGCTATGGGCGCGGTTTCAGCACGGTATTGCTCACGGAGAAAGCAGAGAGTTTCAGGAGAGTTTCCTATCCAGCGGATTACCATCGCGCGCAATGGCTGGCGACACAGCGGGCGCTGGCCAGCCGGGGCCGGGCAGTCGTTGGGATCACGATTAGGGACCTCAGCGAGCGCAGCCGGCAGACCGTCGCCGAGTTTTTCGCGGAAGTCGCCCGGCGGCTTTCCCGGCGCCGGGTGTAGGTGACATGGCCAGGTGGAAACCAGCTACCGGGAAGAAGAAACCTAAAGCTTCGAAAGCCGGGGCGGTTGGTTGCGTGATGGCCATCGTGCTGGTGCTGTTGTTCTTCATCTGGAGTTTCTCGGCGCTGCTGCAGCCGTCGTAGCTTGTCCCCGGGTCCGCGCGGCCGGGATTGACACTGGGTTTTCTGGATTCGGCTGGGACAGGCATCGGATAACAAAAGACCCCTCCCTTGCGGTCGGGGCTCTGAATCGGGACTCTGAATGAAAGGCACATCTCGGACTATGCGCACTGACGGCCGACAAGCTAACGAGCCTCGCCCGGCTTCCATCACTCCAAAGTTCCTGCCTACGGCGGAGGGCTCGGCTTTGATTGAGGTCGGCCATACCAAGGTGATCTGCGCCGCTTCGGTGGAAGAGGGAGTTCCCGCATTCCTGCGCGGAAGCGGAAAAGGCTGGGTAACCGCCGAGTACGCCATGCTGCCTCGCGCCACCTCGACGCGAACAAGCCGGGAAGTTACCCGCGGCCGCGTGGGTGGCCGAACCCATGAGATTCAGCGCCTGATCGGGCGATCTCTCAGGGCGGTGACCAACCTTGAAAAACTGGGCGAACGCACCATCTATGTCGATTGCGATGTCATACAGGCCGACGGCGGAACGCGCACCGCGGCCATTACGGGCGGCTGGGCCGCTTTGGCGATGGCGCTCAAGCAGATGACCGATTTCGGAATGGTTCAGGAGTTGCCTCTCCTCAGCCACGTCGCCGCCACCAGCGTGGGAATCGTTGACGGCGCGGCAATGCTCGATCTTTGTTACGAAGAGGACTCGCGGGCCGAAGTCGACATGAATGTGGTCATGACATCCAGCGACGAGTTTGTGGAAATCCAGGCAACGGCCGAAGGAAAGGTTTTCAGCTCGAGCCAGTTGCAGCAACTCCTTGCTCTGGCGGCTTCTGGAATTCACGACCTGATCGAGTTGCAGAAACAGGTAGTTGAGATTTGACCCCGCTCGAGCTGTTCTGCGCGACGGCGAATCCCGGCAAACTCCGTGAGTTCCAGGGCGCGGCCCGGGGGGCCATTCTCGTCCGGGGGCTGCCGCCTTGCGACTGTCCGGAGGAGGGGTCGACTTTCGCAGAGAATGCTGTTTCCAAGGCGCTTTGTTACAGCCGCTACAGCCGATGCCCGGAGTTGGGGAAGCAGTCGAAAGGCGGGACGAAGCCCCTGGTCTTCGCCGATGACTCGGGTTTGGTCGTGGATGCTCTCGGGGGCCGCCCTGGAGTTTACTCCGCCCGTTTCGCCGGGTCCGGCGCCAGCGACGAATCGAACAACGCATTTCTGCTGGAGCAGTTGACGGGCCTGCCGCGGGACAAGTGCACCGCCCGGTTTGTTTGCTGCATTGCTCTCGTCCGGGGCTCGGTCCTGCTAAAGACCTTTCATGGTGAAGCGGAGGGTCTCATTCTTGACCGGCCGGCGGGCTCGGGAGGGTTTGGTTACGACCCGCTGTTCTTCTTTCCTCCGCTTGGGAAGGGTTTCGCGGAGCTTTCCGCGGAAACGAAATGGAAGCACAGTCATCGCGGAGCGGCCTTCCGGCGGATGCTGGGCTGGCTGCGCCAGAATAATCCTTGAGTACCTGCATCATGAAATTCGAGCTAAACGCGGCAGAAAATTCGGGAACCAGATTCAGAGCCGCGCGCGTGAGCAAGCGGTTAGCCGCTACAACGTGCCTCATCCGACAGCGGCCACGCTCCCCCTCTTTGGTTGCGGCTCGTCCGCGTTAGGAGTGAGCGCAGGATCGGCCCGCGATGTCGCCAGGAATGGCGACACGGCACGCAAGAATGCGTGCGCCACGTTGGGGCGGCGCGTGCCAAGCCGAGGGCTCTGTGTCTCTCCAAGCTATAGTGAAATCAGAAACCTATGGCCTTTGCCACGATCCCTGAAGCACTCGAAGAACTGCGCGCCGGCCGGCTGATCATGGTGGTCGACGACGAAGACCGCGAGAACGAGGGCGATCTTACCGTCGCCGCCGAAAAAATCACCCCGGAGATCATCAACTTCATGGCGCAGCATGGCCGCGGGTTGATCTGTCTGGCATTGAGCGAGGAGAGGCTCGACCATCTCCAGATTCCGCTGATGACCAGCCGCAACACTTCCATGCTGGGAACAGCCTTCTGCGAGATGATTGACGCGCGGGAGGGTATTGCCACTGGCATCTCCGCTGCTGACCGGGCCCGCACGATTCAGGTCGCCATCGATCCCGCTACTCGTCCATCTGAGCTGGCCCGGCCCGGCCACATCCCACCGTTGCGCGCCAGCAAAGGGGGAGTACTCGTTCGGGCAGGGCAAACCGAAGCGGCCGTCGATCTGGCCCGGCTGGCCGGGTTGATTCCAGCGGGCGTTATCTGCGAGACGATGAACGAGGACGGAACGATGTCACGGATCCCTGAACTCAAGGAGTTCTGTGAGCGTCACGGGCTGAAGATGGTCACGGTGGCCGAGCTGATTCGCTATCGGCTCGAGAACGAGCGTTACGTTCACCGCTTCGCCGAGGGAGCGCTGAGCACTCCATATGGAGAGTTCCGAACAATCGCGTACCGCAGTGACATCGACGACGAAGTGCATTTGGCGCTGGTCAAAGGCGAAGTCGAGGGCGTGGAATCGGTGCTTGTCCGCATGCATGCCAAGAATCTGATGGGCGACGTCTTCTTTTCATCCGACTACCCGTCGCACCGCATCATCGAGACTTCCATGCGGCGCATCGCGGAAGAGGGGAGAGGGGTCTTCGTCTACCTGCACCAAACCGGGCTCGGCTACGGGCTGGAGGATCTCCCGGGCGGGCAACAGCGAATCGTATCCAACCCCACACCGGCGCACGGCGTGACCGGGGCCGGCGAAAGCCGCTTGCAATATCAGTACGGCATTGGCGCCCAGATCCTCTCTGACTTGGGACTGCGGACCATCCGGCTGCTGACGAACCGGCCGCGCCGCGTGGTTGCATTGGAGGGGTTCGACATCCGTATCGTCGAGCAGATCCCCGTGTCAGACGGCGTGCCTTCGCGCACAACTGGCGTGACCGGACCGTGAAGCCGGGCCCCGACCGTGAGGGAGGGGTTAGCCGCTTCGACGCGCCTCATCCGACAGCGGCCACGCTCCCCTGTTTGGTTGCGGCTCGTCCGCGTAAGGTCTTGGAACCTGCGTTTGCTGAATCTGCATTGAAAAGGGGTACATTGAAAGCACGGGCTTCACGCGGTCAGTCTCAACTCGGGGGCTGGCCCTGCCGGGAGAAAAGATGGACATTCTTGCGCTGTTCGGAATCAAGCAAACTCAGGCCCCGGAAGAAACGCACGACTCCGCGGCGGAGACGATTCGCAAGATCAGTGACTCGCTCGATGAGTTGGAACCCTCCGAGGCGAAGTACATTGCTTCGTTCGCGTACGTGCTGGGGCGTGTCGCGCATGCGGATCTCGACATCAGTGACGAAGAAGTGAGCGAGATGGAAAGAATCGTTCAGGGGTTGGGGAACCTTTCCGAGGAGCAGGCGGTTCTTGTAGTCCAGATCGCCAAAATGCAGAACAAGCTTTTCGGAAGCACCGAAAACTTCGTCGTGACCAGGGAGTTCCGAAAAATCGCGACCCGCGAGCAGAAAATAGCTCTGCTGAACTGCCTGTTCGCGGTTTCCTCATCCGACGCTTCGATCTCGTCGATTGAAGACAACGAGATCCAGCGGATTTCGCGAGAGCTAGGGCTCGATCACCGCAACTTCATCGCTACTAGAAGCGCCTACAAGGAGCACCTGGAAGTGCTGAAGAAGAGGCCTCCTGGGGCAGCTTAGATCTATCCCGGCGATGCGAGGTTTAGGTTCCCGGAAACGGTGTCATCAAGCGCCGCCACAGGGACAAGAAGGCTCATTTATACCGGCCACTGGGCACGCACTGGGCGCTGACTCACCGGGCCGCGACGAACGCCGGCAGACCACGGGTCGCGCAGTGGAACTAGATTCCAAATATCGTTGACTCGAGTTTGGCGTCAACGCCGGCAAGCGCCCGCATCCCTCGGCCCTCAATCGGGCCAGCGCATCAGTTTCTCCTCTGACACATACAGATCGTGGTAGGGGACGTCGTCGTTGGGCGGCCGCGGGTGCGCCAATGCTTCAGCGATGGCGGCGGCAATGGCTTCGGCGTCGGTTTGGTCCATGACTCGCAGCTCGAGAGTGATCGACGATTCTCCGGAGTCATCACTTGCGTCATGGACCCAGATCGGGGGATCTCCCTCGCGAAACAGGTTGGCGAGCTGCCGCGCCGTGATTTGCCCGGCCGCGGCGGCGGTATCGATTTCCAAGCGGCTGGCGCCAGGAGCGTGTCGCGCGGGCAGGTGACGCGAAAAGACTTCGGCGAGTTGATCGAAGCGGCGAGCGTCAGACTGCTCATCACGCGAGTACCAGCGCTCGACGGCGGCCATGCATCCGGCGATTCCTTCCTTGCCTACTTTCATGGCGCGGCCGATGCCCCAGTTTTGCAGGTAGCAAGCGCGAATCAGTTCTTTCCGGCCGCAGATCATTCCGGAAGTTGGAGCTCCCATCATCTTGTGAGCGCTGGTGATCACAAGCGACGCAGCGGCGCTGAGGAATGGCCGGACATCGGGTTCCGCAGCCGCGTCGACGATCACGGGGATGTTCCGGCTGCTCGCAATCTCGACACACTGCTCCAGCGATAAGTAATCGCCATCGGCGTTCACGGCTCCCGTTGCCACGTAAAGAACCGCGGCTGTTTGGCCGCCAAGAGCCCCACGAAGGTGGAAGGCGCCGCAGTGATTGGCGGTTCCGATCAGAACCGGGCGGGCGCCGGCAACCCGGATCATCTGAGAGATTTGAGCGCCAAAATTGACGTCGTGAGCGGCCTGCAACACAATCTCGTCCGGCAGGCCGGCGGTATCAGGGAGTTGAACAATCTTCGCCAGGTCGGCGCCGGTCATGGCCGCGGCGGCGGTGACGGCAAGCCCGGCGGAACACGACGAGGTGACACATCCCGACTCAGCGCCCGTCCAGCGTGCGATCACGCGGCTGGCGGCTCGCTGCAATTCATCAATCTCCACATTGACCCGCAGCACTTCGTCGACGGCCGAAATCACTTCCGGCGAGGCGACGCTGGCTCCAACAATGGTGGGGGAGCCGATCGCATTCAGCACGCGCCGCATGCCATGACGGTTCAGGAAGGTTTCCGAGGAAGACATATCCGGCTATTATGGGCCTTATGGTCAAGCCGGGTATCACTCTCGAACAGAAGCGCCAGGTGCTGCGGGAAGACTCCGTCACTTTTCTAGGAATGGATGTGAAGCCGTCTCTGGCGTCGCCGTCCATGATTCGCTGGATGGAATTCGCCGCGCGGGATGCCGTGCTGCCGCATCTCGACGAAGGGCAGGACACGGTCGGAGTCAGGGTCGACGTTTCACACTTAGCGCCCACGCCGATCGGAGAGACGGTTGCTTATCGCGCAACGGTGACGGAAATCGACGGGCGGAAAGTGACGTTTGAGGTCGAGGCCGCCGACTCGCGGCAGACCGTCGGCAAGGGAACTCACGAGAGGTTCATTATCGACGTGGAACGATTTGCTGAACGGCTACGGAAGCAGTTTGGCGAAGGCTAGCGTGCCATTCGATACAAGGACACAGCCCGCGGCGCCTGGCGCTTCCAAGCAGACGTCCCGGCCGAGCCTTACCGAATCAGCCGAAACCGGATTTCGCCGCGATCCGTCTATCGAGTGACACCAATTATTCGACATTGCAAGCGATGCCTGAGTCCTGAAGCCGAGTTCGGTGGAAGGTCAAACGAAGACGGAGCTTGCTTTCTCTGTCTCCTCTGCTCGTCGAGACCGGCTTTGGGTTTTTGGGGCCCGGAGCCGGTCTTTTTGTCTCCAGGCGTCTCGTGAGCGCTAGATTCCTCCCTCGACTTGTGGTAAATCTTTCAGCAGGCTCGTCGTGCCGGGCCTGCCTGCGGACGGCGACTACCAGGTAAACTTTCGGTACAATTGGCTTACTGCAAGAAACCCCGAGGGCCTAAGGCGATCCCTGAATGGTGCAGTCTGCCCACATAGGTTAAACTGCTTGTAGGAAGCGGCCGTGCGAGCGGCTGTGCCGGAACGGTAATGCTGCTTTCAGTCATTGTTCCCGCCAGGGATGAAGAAGCGTCTATCGGCGCAATGCTCTTGTCCACGACCCAGGTCCTGGACCGCGAAAAGATACCGTTCGAGATCATTGTCGTCAATGATGGGAGCCGGGATCGCACTGTCCAAGTTGTCCAAGGGTTGGCAGCCGATAATTCAAGAATCCGCCTGGCGCATTGCCTCGGGCGGCATGGCTTCGGAAGGGCCGTCCGAAAGGGGTTTCAAATCTTCCGCGGCGACGCGGCGGCGGTGATGATGGGCGACCTTTCCGACGATCCCGAAGACCTCGTGCGATGTTACCGCAAGCTGGAGGAAGGGTATGATTGCGTTTTCGGCTCTCGCTTCCTGCCCGAATCGAAACTGATCGGCTATCCGCCGCACAAACTCGTGATCAACCGCCTGGCGAACTGGTTCATCAAGACTTTGTTTCGCATCCCGTTCAATGACACGACCAACGCCTTCAAACTGTACCGGAGAAGCGTCGTAGAGATCATGCAGCCGCTGATCTCGTGTCACTTCAATCTAACCGTCGAGATGCCGCTCAAGGCGATTGTGAGGGGTTGCACCTTCGCCGTCGTTCCCATCTCCTGGCGCAACCGAACCAGCGGCGTGTCTAAGCTGAAAATTCAGGAAATGGGCAGCCGCTACCTTTTCATCACACTTTACTTGTGGCTTGAGAAACATCTTTCGCGGGGAGACTACGTTCGTCAAGATCCCGCGGGTGGCAGCGTCTCGGTACCGTCCCGACCCCACGTTGTGTGAATGGATGGCGCCGGTGAATGAGCCCCGCTGTGAATAATCCCCCTTTGAACAATCTCCAATGCACCGCTGTGTTCTAGTCACCGGTGGAGCCGGATTCGTCGGCTCGTCTGCGGCAATTTCGATCAAGCAGCGTTTCCCGGAGAGCGACGTGATCGCCCTCGATAGCCTGCGGCGCCGCGGCTCCGAGATCAATTTGCCCCGCTTGCGGTCGGCCGGAGTGCGCTTTATTCACGGGGATGTGCGCTGTGCCGAGGATCTGGACTTGTCCCGCGAACCCGATCTGCTCGTGGAATGTTCGGCCGAGCCCTCCGTGCTGGCCGGCTACCAGTCGTCGCCGCGGTTTCTCGTCGAGAGCAATCTGGTTGGATGTCTGAACTGCTTGGAACTAGCGCGGCGGAGCAAGTTGGACTTCATCTTCCTGTCGACCAGCCGTGTCTATCCCGTCGCAGCGCTGAACTCGCTGCCCTACACCGAGCAGGCGACCCGCTTTGAGTGGAGCGATGAATCAGCGGCTGCGGGCGCCACGGCCCATGGCATCGCGGAGGAATTCACTCTCGAAGGCGCCCGCTCGCTCTACGGCATGACCAAGCTCGCCGCTGAACTCGCCATCGAGGAATATTCCGACGCCTACGGGTTCCGCTTCATCATCAACCGCTGCGGCCTGCTGGCGGGACCTGGGCAGTTCGCGCGCTCCGACCAAGGGGTCATCGCCTTTTGGGCGATGTCGCACCTGTTTGGCCGCCCCTTGAAATATATTGGATTCGGCGGAGGCGGCAAGCAAGTGCGGGACGTTCTTCATATCGATGACTTCACTGATTTGCTGCTGGATCAGTTGGCGAACTTCGAACGTTACCAGGGCCGCCGTTTCAATGCAGGAGGCGGCCGGGACAACAGCGTGTCACTGCTTGAATGCACGGAACTGTGCCGCCGGATCTCCGGAAAAACGATTCCAGTCGAGCCTTCCTCGGAGCAGCGGCCGGGCGATGTGCGGGTCTATATCAGTGATTCTCGGCGGGTTTCGGGGGTCAATGGCTGGCGCCCGGTACGAGGAGTTGAGGCGACGGTCGAGGATATTTACCGCTGGCTCAGCGAACGCTCGGAGCTTCTGCAAACGATCCTATAGAAGCAATCCGTTTGCTTCGCAACCTGGGTTCTTCATTGGTCCCGGCTTCAAGTGACGCGCTCCAGCGGTACAACACGAACTCATTTGTCTGGTGCAGCCGGACGAGGTTTTTCGCGTCGAATTTCCGGCAGAGTGAAAGCCAGTTGCGGCCCATGGAGTAGCGGGGGTCGGGGTCCAGCAGCAGGAAATCCTGCCCGCGGCTCAAGTACTCCGAGCGTTGTTCGACTCGCAACGGCGCCCATTGCGTGAACAAGCTTAAGTTCACATCAGCAGTGTTCGCATGGTTCATGCGCAGGCACCTTTCAGCGTCGCTGAGGTAGACCAGGCGTGACCGCCAGCGCTCGGGAGCGTAGTGCTGGAGGACGAAATACTCCAAGGGTGAAGTCACCACGAGGGGCAGGTGCGGCGCCGGTTTTAGCTTTTCCATCGACGCGAAAGTACTTCCGGTTCGGAAGCCGCTCCTATATCCGGTCACGAGATCAGTACCTCGCGTCACACCTTGAACGGCAAACGATGCCGCCAGGATGCCGATCACCACCCATGCCGCCCGTTGCCGGCTCTGCGTGCAGCCGCGGGCGAAAACGGCATAGATCCAGGCCAGTCCCAGGGCGGCCGGAAGCGAGTATCGAAATACGTAGGCCCCGGTCGTCCACATCGCCGCCAGGGCAGTGAGAGAAGGTGATACCGTCAGGGTCCACATCGCGACGGACTCCTCCAAGGGAAAGCTGCCTCCGGGTTTCATATCGGGCGGGGTTTTGGCAGTATTCCAGGCGGCGACAATCAAAAATGGGAGGGCCAGCAGCGAAATGCGGGCGGTATTCAGACAGACCACGTAGAAGGTCAGCAGGTTGTCCCACCCCACCGGACTCCAAAACCCCTCTGAGTAGGATTCGCGCGCTCCCTCGATCAGCGGGAGATAGAGCAGGACCGTTGCGGCGCCGCTGGCAAGCGCGAGCCACACGGGCACATCGAGCTGGCGGCGCCGCCAAGTCCGCGCCAGCTCGCCGGCTCCGACCGGGAAAAGCGAGAATATGGCGTAGTAGTGGCTTCCCATGGCAACAGCCACCACCAACGAAAGTCCCAGCAAAGCGCCTCGCCGCCCCTGGCCGTCGGACGCCCGCCGCCACAGCAAGAGCGATACCGCGGTGCAAGCCGTCAGCAGAATGTAGGGGCGGGCTTCAAAAGAGTATTGGAAAAGGTTGGTCGTCCAAAGAAACCCCACCGCGATCACGCCATACAGGGCGCCGATTCTTTCCGCGATCCACAGAAAGAATACATAGGTAGCGATCGCAAATGCCGCCAGCGACGGCAGCCGAGTGGCAAATTCGGTCTCTCCCAGCAGGCCCTGAAAACACGCTGTGAGGAGGTAGCTTACAGGAGGTTGTCCGTCGGCGGTCTGCTCCAGCGCGGCCCAAATCTCGGTGGGGCTTCCCAGCCGGGACAGGTGGAAAGTCAGCAGTTCGTCGAACCAAAACGGGCGCAACGCGGCGTTGGCGATCGCGAACAGGAAGGCCCCAGTGAAGGCGCCGGCCACGATCCATCTGGACTGATCGCCAAGCGACCTCAATGAGGTACTACCCGGGTCAGGCATGGCAAACGACGGTGGAACTGGGCTGCCCGGATCCGTCCGCTGGATAGCGATGATGTTTGACAATCTGCTCGATGATCGCCGGGACGTCGAATTCCAGTTTCCAATCCGGGAAGTGGCTCCGGATCTTCGTCAAATCGCTGATATAGCAGATGTGGTCGCCCTTGCGGTTCTTCTCGCTGAGGGTGTAGGGAAGTTGGAAGCCAAGCGCGGCCAGCATCTCGATCGTCTCGAGAACCGAAATGCTGTTGTCCCGGCCCCCGCCCAGGTTATAAACTTCACCGCAGCGCGGGTTCTTGAAAAAGGCCAGGAAAAGACGCGCAACATCGCGCGCGTGAATCTGGTCGCGAACCTGTTTTCCCTTGTAGCCGAAGATCGTGTAGGGACGTCCCTCCACCGCGCACTTGACGATGTAGTTGAGGTAGCCGTGAAGCTCGACCCCGGACTGTTGCGGGCCCGTCAGGCAGCCGCCGCGGAAAACACCGGCCGGCATCTGAAAATAGAGGCCGAACTCCTGGCACAGGAGATCGGCGGCGGCTTTTGAAGCCCCAAAGGGCGAGTGCAAACATTGGTCGATCGACATCGTCTCATCAATGCCGTTGCGCCCATCCGCGTAATCGAACCGGGTCTCTTTCTCGATCAGCGGCAGGTGATTCGGGTGGTCCCCATAGACCTTGTTCGTGCTGGTGAACACGAACGGCGACTCCGGACAGTAATCGCGCGCGGCGACCAGCAAGTTGTGCGTCCCGACTGTGTTGACGTCGAAGTCGAGGTAGGGAATCTCGGCCGCCTTGTCGTGCGATGGCTGCGCCGCCGTGTGAATGATGAACTGCGGCCGCTGCTCCTCCACCAGATCGCGAACAGCGCTTCGGTCCGCGACATCGATTGAAAAATGCTGGTAACGAGGATACCGTTGCCGCAGATCTTCAACTGTGGCTTTCGTCGACCCCTCCGCTCCAAAGAACTGGCGGCGCATGTCATTGTCGACGCCGATGACTTCCCACCCTTCCTCGCTGAGCATTCGGACGCATTCCGAGCCGATCAGGCCTCCCGAGCCGGTAACGATAGCTTTCATCACACTCTTCACTCCATTGGCTGCTGTTTTTAGTCCTGACTTACTATCGTACGATCCCCGCCTCGCGTACAGCACTATTTGGAACGCCCTATTCCGTTACTCGTTTTTACAGCACGACTCTCAGGGCGAAAGCAGAATTCACCGCGCTGAGCCAGGCCATCCAGACGGAAGCCGAGGCCCAGCAACCCGGTTATCGTCGCGAAGCCGGCGATCGCCCGAGCCGGGGACTTTGGCGGAGCCGCGTCTCTTGACCCGGTTGAATTTTTTCGGACAGCCATCTGCGTGGAAATCAGGCCGCGAGTCAAGGCAAGCTCATGCCCCGCAGGTCATGGACGCGAAACTTTCCGGTCGAGGATTCAAACAATACAGGCTGGCCCCTCAGAAGCTCCTCAATCTTGGCCCGCGCGGCGTCTCCCCCGCTGAGCCAATGGAAATCCCATGAAGAAACAACCCAGTAGCGCGCTCCTACGTGCCGCGCCGTATCGAACACATTAGCCAAATCGCGGTCGCGAACGGAAGAGTCGTTCGCATAAGACACCTCCTGGGAAAAGACAATCGGCTGTATCGCCTGCCGCCGGGTGTACAAGTAAAGGTGCCCGTCATCACAGGAGATAAATCTCGCCGACGCCTCGGTATGGTCCCGTATCCAGTCATACAGTTCCTGCTCTTCGCCGCTGACCTCAATGCGCCGCGCGCTCTGAGCGACGATGTCGTTATTCCGTCGCCAATAACCCGTGGCGCCGCGAACACTGAAGAAGAGAATCACCAGCGCCACTCCGGCCGCCACAAGCCGGTCCAGCAGAGGCTTGGGCGGTCGCAAGGTCTGGACCACAACTCCAACAACGGACCGAGCCTCGGTCCACAGCCCTATAGCGAACAACGGCAACAGCGGAAGGCCGAACCGCAGCATGTATTCGCCGTGCGACCAAACCAGCAGCACGGCCGAATACAACGGAACAGCCAGATGGACCGCGGACCACCCGTTGGCTTTGCCATGGCGAAATAGACCATGAAAAACAGCGAACGTAACAGCAAGGTGAGCGAGCAGGCTGACCAGCACGCCCTCCTGTTCAGTTCCAAGAAACAAAAAGTAAGATGCCGGCATGAGAAGGAACAGGATCGTGTTCTGCCCTAACATGGTGAGGAAATGGTCCAGGTCGGGCACGGACAACTTCCAAAAGTCCCCGTAACTTGTGTAGTACAGCCAAGTTTGACGAAAACCTGCGTCTCCGCCCGAGGCCCAAGCTTCGAGCGGCTCGTTGGTCCCCTGCAGAAACAGAACGAGGCACACGATTGGAGCGCTGCAGGCGGCAAAAATGACGGTTGGGCGATAGCCGCGACGGTATAGCGTGAATCCCACTCCCGCCACAAGGAAGGTGACGGCTATCAGCCGCGTCAACACAGCCGCCGCCATGATTACGCCGCTCAGGGCCGGCAGCCAAACAGGAGCCCGTTTCTTAACCGACGCCTCGAGCAGCGTCAGCGACACAAATGACAGCCCCATCATGGGTACGTCTGTCATGATTCGCGAGCCGATCTGGAGGAAGACCGGATGCAGCCCGCAAAAGGCGGTGATCGCGAGCGACAATCCGCGGCTCGCCCCCAAGCGCCGGATCAACCGGTAGCAAGCCCACAGCGCGAAGCAAGCGAAGAACGCCGACAGCGCTACAGCCTGATCTAAATTAGACGGAAACTCCGGGTTCCAGCGCCAAACAAAAGAAAGCACCCAGGGGTAAAACATTGGATATTTTGTCTGTACCGGCGTATTCGGGAGACTGGGGATCAAGTGCCCGCGGTCTTCCGCCAGAGCCAGGGCCGCTCCCATGAACAAAGTGTCGTCTTGATACTGTCCGAACAGGCGCGCCGGATCCAGGCGATAGATCAACCAAAGACTGCAGGCGAAAATCACGGCCAGCGTTCCGCTCGCCGCTCGGCGAGAAACATGGAGCCCTCGCAACCGGCCGGTCCAATTCCGCATGTCCGCTTTAGACTGCATGATCATCAACCCATTTAATGAGCTTGAGCATAGCCGCTCAGCGCCCCCGTCTCCAGCTCCCGTTTCCGCCAGCTTGCGATCAGCAGCAGCACGAGACCGCCGATGTACATCACTCCGTCGTGCCGGTAAACATGAGGACTGAAGAACGTGGCGCCCAAAAGCGCCAGCCCCGGCAATAAATGGCCCGGAACCCGGCGCATGGCGACAGCGTAACCCAGACCCGCCAGCGCCGTCACCGCCAGGACCGCCTCTGGGCTGAACTCGCCCCGCAGCAGCCCCCGAAAGTTCCACAGAAGCTCCGAATGCAAGCCCCACTTGCCGTCGGTTCCGGCTAGCTCCATGCACAACTCGGCATAGTCAGCCAGCATGCCGAAACCAAGCACGAACGCGGGAAGCGCGATAAGACCCGCTGCGGCCGCAGCAGCGAACCCCGCTGCCCGCCGCTTCCCCGCAATCGCTAAGATTGCCAAAAGCGGGAAAATGATCGTGAACTTGACCGAGGCCAGCCCGATCAGCGCGCCTGCCGTTCGGTCACGGTCTTCCAACAGCGACAACAATCCGGCGAACGCGAGAATCACAACCCACATCGAGTCTTGTCCCATCGTGATCGATGCTCCGAAGAACAGTATGGCGGCCGTGAAAATCAGGAAAAGAACCAATATTCCTCCATGCTGATAGCGAATCCCGTGGAGTGAAAAAGCGGCAAAACCGCAGATCAAAACCACATTCAGCGCCTGCATGGCCCGCAATCCATCTTGGTAGGACAGCAACACGCTCGGCAAATACAGGAGCGCCTCGACCGGATGATGGTTCCAGATCATGAAGGTTTCGTACTCGTCATGGGTGACTCGATGAAAAAATGTCTGCTGCAGATCGGCGTCGTAGAGATCCCGTCCCGCGCCGCTGGCTATCATCTGAGCCGCTGTGCGGTAAATGGCGAAATCAGCGGGCCGATCTTCCAGAGGAGTGAAATTGAATCCGATGTAAATGGCCACTCCCAGAGGCAGCAGCAACAGCGAAACATAGAGCGCCGTTTCAATTCGCTGGAGAAGATCCCGCGGGGATGCTTCCCCGCCCGGCGCGGGATGATCGGATTCGGCGCCGTCGCCGCCGACGCACTGCGAACTTGCGGGTTTTACCTGTTCTTTTGCCACCTCTAAAAGATTACCCGCTTACGCACGCCCCCTGCTGTCCAACCGAGATCTGCTATTTTTAGCCCTAACTTACGATCGCACGATCCCCGCCCCGCGTACAGCACTATTTGGAACGCCCTATTCTGTTGCCTGTTTTTGCAGCATGCCTCCCAGGCCAAACCGCTAAGGACGGCTGGCCCCGGGGCGCAGGATCAGAACTTATCCGATAAGGAGTATTCCGGCGAAGGTTGGCGAAGACGGGAGACCGGTTCCGTGCTGCTGGCTCCTGGTACGCTCAAATAGTATGCAATCCCGGCGGCTTCAGTTCAGTTTGGTTGTTACCGCACTCGTAATCGTTCTTGGTTCGTTCTATTCAGTGAGCGAAACCGTCCCCATAACGTCTGTTGTCGCGGCCGCCGGGCTGATTTGGTCCACGCGCCGGCTGGGCGCTTGGTTGATGGCCGGCGGCTTCCTCCTCATCGGGCTGATCTGGCAGCTGTTGATGGGGGATTATCAGTGTTCCCCTTGGGGGCAAGCGCGGATCGTAATAGCGAAGTTGAGCGGGGCTATCCCGCTTGTGGGTTGGGAAGATGTTTGGAAAGGCGGGACCACGCGACAATTATGTTACCTGAATTATGCACAGATTCGCTTTGCGAGTGCGGCTGCGTTCGTAGCGGCTTGACGGCCGTCGTAAGGTGGGAGCTCGGCAACTGGTCTTTTGGCTTCTCCGTCCCCGGTTTCCCCTCCCGCCCAGAATCCGCGTCGGCAAAACCCCGCTCCGAAGTGGCGTGTTTCCAGTACGTTGCGGCCAGTGCATAAAATTTTATGCATAGCGCATAGCCAGGCTCTCAGATCAACGCCCTCTCGACTACCGGCGGCAAGCCGCCGTAGGGAGTCGGCTTCCTGCCGCGGAAGTTGTCAAGGCGTGGATGCCCCGATTTTATTGGGCTGCGAGACCGTCACGGCTGGGCCTTGTTTGACGGCCCTTTGGGAGCTATGCTGTTTTCGCTTGGTAACCATTTGGGTGACCTCCTTTGGGTTGGCTGGTGAAGCTGGAATCTTTGCCAGCCTACCTTTTTACCCCATGTTTTCGGGCGTTCCCCAATGGTCCCTTGCGGCTCAGCCCTCCTCAGGTGCACCCCGCAATGCATAATTCAGGTGTTACGGCTCATCGGAGCTGGATGTCGCTCTGCTGGATCAAAAGTCTGTTGATGGCCATATCTGGGAGCAATACGCTACTCCCCTTGGAAAATTTTGGGTTCCCGCGCCTGGCGAGCCCGTGAGCTGGGAAGTCTGGGAACTGCTGTCCCAGTCGGTCTACGAGAGCCGTAATGTATCCATCCGCCCCGGCGACGTTGTCATCGACTGCGGAGCTCACGTGGGCGTCTTTACGCGATTCGCCTTGAGGCAAGGGGCGAGTCGTGTGATTGCAATCGAACCGGATCCGACGAATGTCGCCTGTATCCGGGAGAATCTCGCCGCTGAAATCGAGAGCGGTCAAGTGCAGGTGATGCCGGTGGGGGTTTGGGATCAGAGAAAGCGCTTACCTCTGTTCGTCTCGGAAGAAAGTTTCGACGCCCACACTTTCGTTTCCTCCTCCCACGCCCACACGCTGGTCCCGCATTCCAGCGAAAGCCGCGGCGCGGAAGACATTCTGGTATTGCCCCTCGACGAAATTGTCGATGAGTTGGCGCTTGACCGGGTCGACTTCGTGAAGATGGACATCGAAGGGGCTGAACGCAATGCTCTCCAGGGAGCACGCAAGACGCTGATTCGATTCAAGCCTCGCATGGCGATTTGCGTCTACCACAGAGACGACGACCCTGTCGTGGTTCCGCGTATTATCCAGGAAACTCGCTCCGACTATAGTGTTCACGGGAAACTTGTAGAGACAGGCTGGGGCAAGGTTAGGCCCAAAGTTCTTTACTTCGACTGATTCTCTCAAAGACTATTTTCAGGGAAAGTCGGGTCCGAGCTGCGGCTAGCCCGGATTCCACGCGAAAAACTCCCGCACGAGCCTTCGCAGCAACCCCAGCGACCCCAACACCGCCACCAGATTCGGAAGCGCCATCAGTCCGTTCAGCGTGTCGGAAACATCCCAGATGACCCGCAGGCTTCCCGTCGCGCCGATGAAAACGAAAGCGATCCAGAGCAGACGGTAAGGCAGCAGAGCCCGCGTACCAAACAGATAGGCGGCTCCGGTTTCCCCGTAGTAGGCCCAGCCAATCACGGTGGAAAACGCGAATAGAATGACTGCGACGCTGACGACATAGTGTCCCCAGTCTCCCGGCAGGCCGGCCGCGAAAGCGTCGGCCGCCAGCTCCGCGCCCGTCTCGCCGGTTTCCCAAACGCCGGTAGTCAGAACGACCAAGCCGGTGAGCATGCAAATCACAAGGGTGTCGGTGAATACCCCGAAAATACCGTAGCAGGCCTGCCTCGCCGGATGATCGGTCACGGCCGAGCTATGAACGATCGGAGCGCTGCCGAGTCCTGCTTCGTTGGAAAACATTCCGCGGGCGATACCGTAGCGAACCGCCGCCGCCACTCCCGCCCCGGCAAAACCGCCGATCGCGGCCTGACCTTGGAAGGCCGAACTCACAACGAGCCGCACAGCGTCCGCGATGCGGTCCCAGTGCAAGAGGAGGATCACAACGCATCCCAGCAAATAAAAGACGCACATCACCGGCACCAAGATCTGCGACACCTCGACAATGCGCCGAAGTCCGCCCAGCACAACCAGGGCGGTCGCGGCGGCCAGGACGGCGCCCGTCACCATTGTCGGCACGCCGAAACTGCTCTGGGCCACATCCGCGACCGAGTTCGCCTGCACCATGTTGCCGATTCCAAAGGAGGCGCACGCCGTCAGCAACGCGAAGATCGTCCCCAGCCAAGGCATCTTCAGGCCTTTTGACAGGATATACATCGCGCCGCCGCGCAGTGTTCCTTCGCTGTCCGGCTCGCGATAGTGCAGCGCGACGGCGATCTCGGAGAACTTCGTCGCCATCCCCACAACGCCCGAGAAAAACATCCAAAACAGCGCTCCCGGCCCACCCAGCGAAATTGCCGTCGAGACGCCGGCTATGTTGCCGACGCCCACCGTCGATGCCAGCGACGTGGCGAGTGCCTGAAAGGGCGTCACCGTGCCTTCTCCCGTAGTCTTCACGAACAGCTTGCCCAGCACTTCCCGAATCGCGAAGGCAAATCTGCGAAACTGCACCCACCCGGTCGCCACCGTGAGCACAAGCCCGGCCCCAATGAGCAGAGCCAGCATGGGAGGTCCCCAAACCAGGCTGTTGAGTTGTTGATGAAAGGAGAGCAGAGTATCCAAAGCAGAGTATCCGGGGAGTCTCGATTTTGTGTCCGTAGATGGTAGCATTCTCGCGCCGGACCCTGCTCCGCCCGCATAATGAGAAACTTCAACTTGCATCGCCATGACTCGCATCGGCCTGATCTCCGACACCCACGGTTACCTCGACCCAAGCATCTTCGGGTACTTCGAAAAGTGCGACGAAATCTGGCATGCGGGCGATATTGGAACGATCGAACTCGCCGACACGCTGGCGGAGTTCAAGCCGCTCAAAGCCGTCTGCGGGAACGTGGACGGTGGCGCCCTGCGCCGCTGCTTCAAACTCCACCAGCGCTTCGAATGTGAAGGAATCCGGGTATGGATCACCCACATCGGCGGCTACCCGGGCAACTACGACAAGCGCGTCAGGCAGGCGCTGGCGGACGACGCGCCCGACCTGTTCATCTGCGGGCACTCCCACATCCTCAAAGTTATGCGGGACGAGAAGAACGGCCTGGTCCACATCAACCCCGGAGCCGCCGGCCACCTCGGCTGGCACATCATGCGAACGGCCGTGCGCTTTTCGCTGGCGGGCGGGAAGATTCGCGACCTCGAAGCCATCGAGCTGGGCAAACGCGGCAGGCAGAACCAGCGAAGCATCCCGAACCCCTGACTGATGGCCGAGACAGAGCCGCGCCCGCAAGGGTGCGGTCGAGGGTAGTTAGTGCGTCGAGACCGCCATCGGAAATCGGTCACTGCCAGAGGGGACCGCACCCTTGCGGGCGCGGCTCTGTTCACAGTTTCGCCCGCCGCCGAACCCGCAAGCCGGGCATCGGTATAATGATCCCAAAGGACCAAATCTCTATCTGAATAGTAGAGATTGTTTCCGCCGTCCTTTCTAGGAGGAGGTCATGGCTACCATCGCAACCGGAGTTGGCAGCGGCCGCTGGACCCATCTGCCGCCCGCCATCAAGGAAGAGATCGACGTCTACGAAACCGAGCTTCAGCGCGTGCAATCAGGCAAGATGCCCGAGAAAGTCTTCCTCGAGTTTCGCCTGCGCCACGGTGTCTACGGCCAGCGGCAAGAAGGCGTACAGATGATTCGTATCAAAATTCCGCTGGGCCTGCTCGACCGCGAAAAGATGATTCGCCTGGCGGACTTGTCGGAAGAATATGCCGACGGCGTGAGCCACATCACCACCCGCCAGGACATCCAGTACCACTACGTCGACATCAACGACACGCCGAACCTGATGCGCCGCCTGGCCGAGGTCGGAATCACGACCAAAGAAGCCTGCGGCAATGTCGTCCGCAACGTGACTTGCTGCCCGCAGTCGGGTGTCTGCCGCGACGAAGTCTTCGACGTAACTCCCTACGCCAAGGCGATGGCCTATTTCATGCTGCGCCACCCCGACGCGCAGAATTTCGGCCGTAAGTTCAAAATCGCCTACTCGGGTTGCGAGCAGCACCCTTGCGGCTTGGCCATAATGCACGACATCGGCGCGATCGCCAAGACGAAGCAGATCGGCGCTGAAGAAGTACGCGGCTTCAAAGTCTATCTCGGTGGAGGTCTGGGGGCGCTGCCTTACCAGGCCAAGCTTTACAGCGAGTTCGTGCCCGTCGGCGAGATGCTGCCGCTGGCGCAGTCGATCGCGCGCGTTTTCGCGCGGCTTGGGGAAAAGTCGAATCGAGCCAAGGCCCGCATGAAGTTCCTGGTGGCCAAGCTGGGCATGGAAGAGTTCATGCGGCTGCTGGCTGCCGAGCGCGAAAAGCTTCCCGCGGATGAACGCTGGACCAAGGAATTCGAGGACGCACGGGAGACTTACGCCGACGAGCCCTTGAAACCAGCTTCCGAACTCGTCGTGCCCGAGAATGCTGATCCGCAACTGCTGCGCTGGCTGGAAATCAACGCCAGGCCCCAGCAGCAAGAAGGCTATTCCATGGTCGAGGTGTTCTTGCCGCTGGGCGACATCTCAGGCGACCAGTTGCGCGGGTTGGCGAACCTCTGCCACCAGCATGTGAAGGACACGGTCCGTACGACAGTCGATCAGAACCTTCTCGTTCGCTGGGTTTCGAATGCTGATTTGCCCGCTTTCTACCAAGGACTCAAGGCGCTTGATCTCGCCACCGTCGGCGCGGGGCGGCTGGCCGACGTGACGGCCTGCCCCGGTACCGACTCCTGCAAGCTGGGCATCACCTCATCCCGCGGCTTGGCGGCGGTTCTGCACGAGAAGTTCAACAACGGCATGTCCGACATTGCGGGCCGCGATGATCTGAAGATCAAAATCAGCGGCTGCTTTAACTCTTGCGGACAGCACCATATCGCCGACATCGGCTTCTTCGGTTCCGTGCAGCGAAAGGGCAACAAGATCGCCCCCGTGGTGCAAGTGTTTCTTGGTGGCGCCACGAAGGGGAATGCGTCGTCTTACGGGCTGGCTGTTGGCAAGGTGCCGTCGAAGAACGCCCCGGCGGCGGTGCGAAAACTAACTGAATTTTACAGCGCTGAAAAACAAGGGGAAGAGACTTTCAGTGATGTCGTCAGCCGCGTAGGCAAAGCCCGCTTGAAAGACGAGTTGAAGGAGCTGGCCGTTCTTCCAGCCTACGAGGAAGACCCCGGCTACTACTCCGATTGCCGGCAGCCTTGGGAGTACACCAAGAACGTCGGCGTCGGCGAGTGCGCGGGCGCGGTGGTGGACCAGGCCGAGTTCATGCTGGAGGACGCCGACCGCCTGAACTTCGAGGCCACGCTGGCACTCGATGACCGCAACCACGAGGAGGCCGCGAGACTGTCTCTCGAGGCCACCATGAAAGCGGCCGACGGCATCCTGTTCACGCGCGGGCTTTTACTTTCCGACAAATACGACACCGTGAAGGAATTCCGCACCCACTTTTACGGCACGGGCAACTTCTGGAAGCCCTTCGCGGAGAATTTTTTCCGGACCGTTGAAGAAGGTTTGGACGGCCTGACTCCTGAGCGCGCGCGGCAGCGGGTTGAGGAAGCGACGCTGTTCATCGAGCAGTCACAGTCGGTGTACAGCACGGCGTAAGCCCCAATACTGTCCACTTAGAGCCTTTCAGTCGCGGATAGAGCTTTGAGCCGCGAAGCGGCGCTGGGATCGTAGCCCAGGGTGGAGCGAAGCGGAACCCCGGGTGGGAAACCCGCAGGACCAAATCGTCGCTGATCATGGCGGAAAATTTCAAACGGCCGGACAGAGGCGCGGACGGAAGTCCGCGCTCTTCATCGCGATCCCGTCTCCATCCCGTTCACCCCTGCGGACCCCCTTTGGTTGCGGCTCGTCCGCGTTAGGTGAACGGCGCTAACCGGCCCCTCGCCCGCCAATTCTTCCCGAAAACACGAACAATGGATCTGCAACGAATCAACGTGAAGCTTCTAGCCGGCGCGCCACCCGATTTCAGCATCGACTCCTTCCTGGCGATCTTTGGGCGCTGGCGGAACGACGCCGAGAATCCAGCCGGCTGGTTTGATCTGGCTGACTACGCTCACATGCCCAAGGGCGCCGGAGTGGTTCTGGTCGGCAAGCAGGGGAATTTCTCGATCGACTTGGGCGATCCCGGCCCGGGACTGCTCTATTGCGGCAAACAGGACTACTCAGGCCCTGTGGAGCAACGAATCACCGAAACTTTCGAGCGTTGCCTCGCGCTCGTCAAACCCCTGCTGGCCGAGCCGGAATATCCAGCCGAGTTAAGAATCCAGCCTGGATCGTGGGAGCTGGCGATCAACGACCGTCTCGACGCTCCCAACACCAGCGCCACCGACGAAAACCTCCGTCCCGGAATCTCAGCCGCGCTCGACACCGTATTCGGTCCCGGCGCCTACTCAATCGAGCGAGAGCCCGACCCGCAAAAGCGCTACGGATTCTCCATCCGCACCAGCCAGATAACAGCGATTGACGATCTCTTCCGTATCTTACTCAACTATTGATGTTCGCGAAATACAGTGTAGGGGCGCAGCGTGCTGCGCCCGCTCCAGCTATATTCGATTCAGCAATTCGTCTAAAAACGCAGGTCCAGCGCACTGGGGCACGGCACCGTGAAGCTCATCGGCCGGCGCAGGGACTTGGGGGAAGCTACGCCGCAGCGACAAGCAATCCTGCTTGTCCTAGCCGCCGCAGGCGGCTCGGCCTCGGGGACATTTCTATCGCCCTACCGCCGGGGACATTTCTATCGCCTCTTGACACCCTCTCGCCTTCCCCTTCCCGCAAATCGTCCCTGCTGCTATACTTGCCCCCGAGTTCCCTGGACCTCGCCGTGAATTTCGAATCTTATTTCCTCATCGGGCTCGGCATTCTGCTGGCGATTGCCGGCATCGCCGCCCCCCGTCGCGTGACGAAACTCAAAATACGCAATTTCCAGGGAAACCTGAACACCGGCGACGTTCCCGGTGAAATGCACCAAACTTACACCTCCACCGCGCCCGCGCCCCGCGCAGAGCAAACCCGCATCGGCTGGCGTGAAGTCATTGGCTGGATAATCGCCCTGCTGGGCGTCGCTCTCGCCGGCTGGAACATCTACCTCGCGTTTTTCAGGAATTGATCATGTTCGGCCTGCTCCCGAAACGCCCCGGCCTCGATGCCGGCACTGTCGCGGGCAACGTCTGCCTCGGTGATGTTTCGGGAACCCTCATCCAGAATTTCAACCAGGGGACTCCGCCCGCTGAGCCCTCCCTGCCGTGGCGCGACTTGCCCGCCCAGCCCGATGTTTTCCGGCTGCTCTCGTGGCGGACTCGCCTGGTGCGTCGTCTAATCGGCCGTGACGCCGAGCGCGCCGAGCTGCTCGGCTGGGCTCGGCAAGCCTCCAACCAACCAGCCGTGCGGTTGCTCACCGGCCCAGGCGGCTCGGGTAAGAGCCGCCTCGCCGCCGAAGTCGCCGATGCCTTGCGTGCCGAGGGCTGGACGGCAGGGTTCGCGCGCCTCGACCAACCCTCGATTCTGCCGCTTGCAAAAGCCGGACTCTTCTTGGTAGTGGACTATCCGGAGGAAAGACCGGCCGAGACGCTCGCCCTATTGCGCTCGCTGGCCGCGCTGGAAACCCCTCCCGCCCCGACTCGATTGCTTTTGCTGAGCCGGCGATCGTTCGACTGGTGGCAAGACACCATCGATGAAGCCCACGCCGCTGGTATTTGCGACTCGCAGGCGGTGGGCGTCGCCAACCTCGACGAGGAAGGGACCGTTTCGCTTTTCCGGGAAGCCGTGCAGGCGCTCTCCTCCCACCTTGGCAGGGAGCCGGGGGAAGCCGGCGACCGCGCCGTTCGCTCCTGGTGGGCAGGTGACCCCGCGCGTCACGGCCTGCCATTGTTTGCCACCGCGGCGGCGATTCATGGTGTGCTCGAGCCTGGCCGCAAACTCGGCGTCGAAGGGGGCGAAGTGATCCAGGCTCTCGCCCGCCGCGAAATCGGCCGCATCAACAACGAGGGAAAGTCCGCCGGGCTGGGCCGGCAGTCAGCAGGCCGGCTGGCCGCACTCGCCGTCGTGCGTGGGCAGCTTGACGCCGCCATGATCCGTCGGCTGGCGGAACCGAAGCTCGAACTGGGCCTGCCCCCGGCGGACCGCGCGGGCGACGCTGTAACTCGGCTGTCTTACTGGGAGGACGGCGCTTTCCCCGCACCCGCTCCCGATATCGTGGCCGCGGCCTTCTCCCTCGAAGTTTTCGCCAAACGAGCCGACTTGGTTCCAGAGTGGCTCTGGGCCGTCCTCGAGGACAACCCACACAGCTGGGTGGATCGTGTAAACCGCGTCGGGTACGACATCAGCGTGGTTCATGAGCCCGCTGAGCAGCGCATGTCTGGTTGGCTGGCCGAGATGGTCAACCGGAACCCCGAGCGAGCAGAGACACTTGCGTTCGTTGTCGATAACTTCTCACCGCCTACGACATTGCAGTTAGCGGTCAACGTGAGTCGAGCGTTACTTGCGGCAGGCGAGCTTGACGACACGGAGCGGACTAGGACTCTTAACGGTCTGTCCATCCATCTGAGCAATGCGGGGGATGGCGCGGGGGCGCTGGAGGCGATCCGCGAGGCGGTCGAGATCCACCGCCGGCTGGCGGCGCAAAACCCGGCGTGGTACGAGCCCGCCCTGGCACTGATCCTCAACAATCTGTCCAACCATCTGAGCGAGGCGGGGGATGGCGCGGGGGCGCTGGCAGCGATCCGCGAGTCGGTCGAGATCCGGCGGCGGCTACTGGCGCAAAACCCGGCGCGCTACGAGCCCGACCTGGCGCTGAGCCTCAACAGTCTGTCCAACCATCTGAGCGAAACGGGGGATGGCGCGGGGGCGCTGGCGGCGATCCGCGAGTCGGTCGAGATCTACCGCCGACTGGCGGCGCAAAACCCGGCGCGCTACGAGCCCGACCTGGCGATGAGCCTCAACAATCTGTCCCTGCGTCTGAGCGAAGCGGGAGATGGCGCGGGGGCACTGGCGGCGATCCGCGAGGCGGTCGAGATCCGGCGGCGGCTGGCGGCGCAAAACCCGGCGCGGTACGAGCCCGACCTGGCGCTGAGCCTCAACAATCTGTCCGTCCATCTGAGCAACGCGGGAGAGGGCGCGGGGGCGCTGGCGGCGATCCGCCAGGCGGTCGAGATCCGGCGTCGGCTGGCGGCGCAAAACCCGGCGCGGTACGAGCCCTACCTGGCGATGAGCCTCAACAATCTGTCGGCTTATCTGAGCGATGCGGGGGATGGGGCGGGGGCGTTGGTGGCGAGCCGCGAGGCGGTCGAGACCCACAGGCGGCTGGCGGCGCAAACCCCGGCGCGCTACGAGCCCGACTTGGCGGGGAGCCTCAACAATCTGTCCCTTCGTCTGAACGATGCGGGGGATGCCGCGGGAGAGCTGGCGGCGAGCCGCGAGGCGGTCGAGATCTACCGCCGGCTGGCGGCGCAAAACCCGGCGCGGTACGAGCCCGACCTGGCGCTGAGCCTCAACAATCTGTCCAATAGTCTGAGCAATGCGGGGGAGGGCGCGGGGGCGCTGGCGGCGATCCGCGAGGTGGTCGAGATCCGCCGCCGGCTGGCGGCCCAGATCCCCGCGCGTTTCCGGCCTTTGCTGGCTAAGAGTCTGACAATCCTCGGCATCTTGCTTCGCAAATCCGGCGACACCGAACAAGCCGACGCCGCCGAGCGCGAAGCCCGCCAGCTCACCACGCAACCGAACGAGCCCGACGAACCGGCTGCCCCTCAGAGTCAATAAGCGCTTGGCAAGAGACCCACCCAAAGTGAGGGAAAACCGGGGGCTGTTTCCTATTTCCCAGGGGAGACGGGGACTGCTGCCTGACGACCCTCGCCAACTCGCGCCGCGAAACCAGCCAAGCGAGGATGACTTCTCTTTGTGTTTTTAGGGTGCCATGGAAACAATCGCAAAGGATTCTCCAGGATCGCGGTATTCGGCAGTGTAGAAGGGATGCTTGTGGATGGGGCAACGGAAGAAGCCCTGCTCCCCGGTGGAGTTGAGCCGGACTAGCTTCTTGTCGAGATCCCAGCAGTTGGGACAGAATGGTCCATCTCGCTTGCCGTCCCTAGGCCTCCAGTAGACTGATTCTTCGAAGACGAGCTCCTGCTGGATCTGCGAGGTTCGCTCAAGATGACGGATGGTTTCCTTCAGATCACGGATTTCGTCCTGTTGCTTCTCGTGTACGCCCTGTAACTGGAAGATGAGTGATTGGAGCTCGATGACTCGCTTGTTCAGGTCAGCGTTGTTGGCACCTTTGGCGATGGCGGTGATACTCTTGGAAGCAGTGCTGAGTGCGGTGATGATTTCAAGCGGTGTCACCTGAATTATGCACAGATTCGCTTTGCGAGTGCGGCTGCGTTCGTAGCGGCTTGACGGCCGTCGTAAGGTGGGAGCTCGGCAACTGGTCTTTTGGCTTCTCCGTCCCCGGTTTCCCCTCCCGCCCAGAATCCGCGTCGGCAAAACCCCGCTCCGAAGTGGCGTGTTTCCAGTACGTTGCGGCCAGTGCATAAAATTTTATGCATAGCGCATAGCCAGGCTCTCAGATCAACGCCCTCTCGACTACCGGCGGCAAGCCGCCGTAGGGAGTCGGCTTCCTGCCGCGGAAGTTGTCAAGGCGTGGATGCCCCGATTTTATTGGGCTGCGAGACCGTCACGGCTGGGCCTTGTTTGACGGCCCTTTGGGAGCTATGCTGTTTTCGCTTGGTAACCATTTGGGTGACCTCCTTTGGGTTGGCTGGTGAAGCTGGAATCTTTGCCAGCCTACCTTTTTACCCCATGTTTTCGGGCGTTCCCCAATGGTCCCTTGCGGCTCAGCCCTCCTCAGGTGCACCCCGCAATGCATAATTCAGGTGTCATATAAGGCAGGATTGTCTAAATCATTCTAGCAGCCTCTCGCAAGGGGTCTGAGAACATTTCACGGGTCCTGTGTTCCGATGACACGCGACCTGTTACGTGTGTCTAAGCCCTAGCCCAAAATCAGCCAGCCAGACCATCACAAATCAACCCCCGCCACGGCAAACCCGCCCCCCTCCGGAACCCGTACCCAAAATGAAAAAACGAACCCAAACCGCCGCCTCACCCCCAAAATCCCCAAAAACGAAAAAACGAACCCAATTCTCCCAGCCCCTCGCCGGCCCCACCGCCAACCCACCCTCACCGCTTGAAACCACAAGAAACCCCCAAACTGACAAAACCGCCCAACTCAGTCACGAACTTTGAAAAAAAAGCTTAACCCAATATCCGCAAGGGTTTGGAGCCCCAATACCCCTGGCTAACCCCGGATAAGCACCACCCGCCTTGTACCATGAATACAGAGGAGCAACAAATGGCCACTCCTGGCGCCGTGCCGCTTTTCAAGCGAGGAAACGATCTGGGCAGCAGCCGACTTGCTCCAAGCCTGGGTGCGTCAATACGGCGTTTCGAAGGCTCTGTACTGCGATTGGAAAAACATCTACAAGCGCAAGCCGGCGTCGCGGAAAGCCATCGAAGGCATCGAGCCCGAGACCCAGTTCGGCCGCATGTGCGCGACGCTCGGCATTGGCATCATCGCGGCATCGTCGCCTCAGCCAAAGGCCGGGTGAGCGTCATGACGGCACCCAATAACTTCCCGTGGCTTGACGAGCTTCCGTCCGCAACGATTGGGGGGACTCTAAAGCCAATCCAGATAAGGTTGTCTTCGAACGAGGGCTTCTCGATGACGGAACCGGCGGCGATCCCGGTCCCATTCGGCCCGCGGAACCGCAGCCAGTCTTCTGCCTGCAGCGTGGCACCGGTTGCCATCGCTAAAACAATCAGCAAGCGGTGAAGTACTGTGTCAATCTCGGTGAACAACGGCACGCGAGGCTCGTCTCTTTGCGGGCTCGAGTACGTTTGCGGCCTCCGTCAGTGGTTTGTGTCGTTATGGCGAGGCTGATCATACACCCGTCACAAGTCATTTTGATTTGATGTGAGTGTCAAGAAATGTGGTCAATAAACGAGTGCGCCTTCCTTCATAGTATACTCCAAACTCTTTCCCGCCATGGCCTGCTCCATGAACCACTACGAATTGAACTGGCAGACCATACTTCTTATATTTCCCGTGTAGCTCGTGGGCCTGGTTGATCGGCATCTGCGGGTCCTGATCTCCGTGGAGCAGGAGGAGGGCAGGGTCCGTCTTATCCACATGAAACAAGGGACTAGCGAGCGCGGCAAGCTCAGGCCTGTCTTCCGGCTGCGCGCCCAACAGCAGTTCTAGCGCTGGAATGCGCACGCGGAGGCCGCGAGGCGTTGATTGCGGCAGAATCGTCAGGAGATTACCGGCCCCGAAGAAAGATACAATCGCATGCACGTCTGACGACTCGTCGAGATGCTCGCCCACGCGGCCTTCCAGCCGTTCGTGGCCGTTCGTGACGCCGACGAGCGCCGCCAAATGCCCTCCCGCTGAAGTGCCTGCAATGGCTAATCGTTGCGCATTGTATCCATAATCTTGCTGCTTGGCCCTCAGAAACCTAATCGCGGCCTTGAGGTCGTGGATTTGGGCGGGAAATCGAGCGGCCGGAGAGAGCCGATAATCGGCGCTGGCGACAGCGAAGCCGTTGCGCACGAGACCGGTCAACGGCATGCTCTGTTTGCTGCCGGATCGCCAAGCGCCACCATGAACGAAGACCACTAAAGGCGCCGGGCGGGTCCGATCACTCGGCAGGTAGAGGTCGAGCAGGAGGCTGTGGCCGTCCACCTTCGCGTAGGGAATGTCGGTCAACTTCTGAAACGGTTGGTTTTCAGCGGCGCTGAGCGTTACAGTTGCCGCGAGGCACAACAATAGAGGCAAACAGCGATTCACACCTTGACTCATCGCGAATCCTCGGTCTTCCTGGCGCATGAGTGTAGAGAGGCAAGGCCCTCCCCGCGCCGACGCCACAAGGAAGCATGCACGATCTAAGCCAGGATTTCCATTTTGGCCCTGGCACGGCTACAGTATACACCCGCGCCGCTCCGAACAGCACGTCCTTTCACGCTGAACCCTGCATATCACCTCTGCCGGTAGCCGCCGCCAGAGGTTGCCCAGGTTGTAGTGGCGCGAATCGGCCAGATGTTGCTCGATCAGTTCTCCGAGCCCGAGGCGTTCGTCCAGTTCGCGAACCAGAATCAGGCCACCGTCTGAGGTGACGCGCGATCCCTGGAAATCGACCTTCAATAATCCGTTGAAAGTTAGCTGAAACGGCTTTCGTTCTTTTTCACCCATTGGGTGTTGACCTCCATGGCATCCTGACTGGGCTTGATCCCCTGTCAATAAAGACGCTGAAGGCCGCTACAAGGTCGGGATGTCAAACAGCAAATTGAAAATACGGGCTAGAATGGGCTGACGACGACAGTGTATAATCCAGGTTCGGCGGGTTCGCGGATTCCCCGCCCTGACCGTGTCTGGGGGCGCGGTATCGGCGCAGGCAGCCGAGCAAGTGATTAAGGAGATGTCCTATGAGCCATCGACTTCTCAGGTCAATCGGTATTCTGGCGCTCGTGCTCGCGGCGGCGTTGCTGGCGCCGGTACCTGTGGTCGGCCAGGCCACGTCGTCCGAGGCGAAGACCTGGACTGCACCACGTACACCGGACGGCCAGCCGGACCTGCAGGGAATATGGACGAGCGCCACCTTCACCCCCTTGGAACGACCCGCGCACCTTGCCGGGAAGGAGTTTTTTACGGAAGAGGAAGCGGCTGAGCTGAGGCAGCTTTTTACCGCTGAGGGGGTCGACCCGCTGGCGAGGAGCGCTATCAATGAAGAGGATGAAGAGCAGAGACGTAAACGGCTTCGTCAGTCCAAAGAGAGCATCCATTACGACAATGCGATCTGGCTGGCCACGACGCGGCCAAAAGGTCTATCGAGCAGGAGAACGTCGCTGATTGTGGATCCGCCGGATGGGAGAATTCCTCCCTTGACGCCGGAAGCGCAAAAGCGAGAGGCGGACCGTACAGCAGCGAGGAGCTTCGACAGCCACGAGACCCGGCCCTTGGCCGAGCGTTGCATCGTGTGGCGGCACGAGGGATCGCCAATGCTGCCCCCGGCCTACAACGATATTCTCCAGATTTTCCAGGCTCCAGGATACGTCGCGGTTCTCCAGGAGATGAGTAACAACGGCGTTCGCATCATCCCCCTAGACGGGAGGCCGCATCTCCCGCCAAACATCCGCCAGTTTCCTGGGGACTCGCGTGGCCGTTGGGAGGGCGATACGCTGGTCGTCGACACCACGAATTTCACCGACAAGACTCACTTCAGAGGATCGAGCGAGGCCTTGCATGTGGTCGAACGCTTCACGCGCGCCGACGCTGACACGATCCTCTACGAATTCACTGTCGAAGATCCGACGTCCTGGACGCAACCCTGGAGCGCCGAGTTTCCGCTGATGAAGACTGCGGGTCCGCTCTACGAGTACGCGTGTCACGAGGGCAATTATGACTTGCCGAACATCCTCCGTGTCGCTCGTAACCTAGAGAAGGCAGCGGAAGCGGCCGCGAAGACGAGGTGAGCCGGCCCACGGTACGATCAGTCAGGCCCAAGTAATCCGCGACAGACGCGGATGGACAGGTTACTCCATCTTCTCTATCCATCGTCAGAGGCCCTTCTCATCGAATGACAACCGCAACTCGCGTCTCGGTCCCGGAGCCGCCGGGATACTAATGTCAAATCGGCTTGGGCCCAACGATCCGGCCCCAACAGCGCAGGCAAGCCGTCCAGCCATCTCCCAAAGTCGCAGTACCGAAATAATGCATCAATCAGACGAACGCAAGGTGATGCCCTCGACGGCTAACGACTGGTCGCACGACGTATTCAATGTCATGAAAGACAACAACATACGACAGGTGGCGACAGTGCCAGATGGCGGCTTGACGTCGTTACTGCGGCTATGTGAAGCCGACGGGGACATCAATGTAGTGACGCTCACCACCGAGGAGGAAGGGGTCGCGTTCGTTTGCGGCGCTTGGCTCGGCGGGCAGCGCGCGACGCTGTTCATGCAAAGCAGTGGAGTTGGGAACTGCATCAACATGCTGTCTTTGCCCAATACCTGTCGCATTCCGTGTTTGATGCTCGTAACCATGCGCGGAGAATGGAAGGAGTTCAATCCCTGGCAGATACCGATGGGGCGTGCCGTACCCACGGTTCTCGAGGAGCTGGGGGTGACCGTACACCGTCCCGCCGCTGGCGCTGACATCGGGCCCACGTTCGAGAGGACGGCAAATCTTGCCTACAACTCGGGCTTGAGCGCGGTGGTGGTCGTCAGTCAACAGATTGTTGGCGCCAAGAACTTCGACGAGCGGCATTGAATCATGGTCAGAGACAAACAGCTCAATCGGCGGGACCTTGTCGCCGAGCTGGTGCGGCAGCGCGGCCAGGCCGCGATCATCACCGGACTTGGTAGTCCTACCTACGACTGTGCCGCTGCGGGCGATTCATCGCTTAACTTCTATCTCTGGGGCGGGATGGGAGGTGCGGCAATGCTGGGGTTTGGGGTGGCGCTGGCCAAGCCGGACCGCCGCGTCGTCGTGCTCACCACTGACGGTGAGATCCTCATGGGCGTGGGAAGCTTCGCGACCATAGCCTCTCAACAGCCCCGCAACCTCGCCATCCTCGTGCTCGACAATGAGGCCTTCGGGGAGACGGGCTCTCAGCCCGGCCTGACCAGCTTCGGGGTTGACATTGCCGCCATGGCGGCCGGAGCGGGGATCAAGCGTGCTATGACCGTCCGTACCCCTCAGGAGCGGGAGGCGTTACTCCGTGCAGTGTTACATGACGAAGGGCCCGTGGTGGCCGTGGCCAAAGTCGAGTTGAGTGATGATCCGGTAGCTCTGCCGTCACGGGACGGGGAATCTCTTCACTATCGGTTCCGGGAGGCCGTGATGAGCGCCTCCTAGTCGGAATGACAGCAACCTCCGCATAGGTGCGGCTCTGCGCATCTGTTCTCACGTTAAAGCGTAATCCGCGACAGACGCGGATGGACAGGTCACTCCATCTTCTCTAACCTTGCGGGATTTCCCACTCAAGAGACGAGCGCTGGCTGCATATTCACTGCGTCGCTGTGCTTCCGTCCTCCGACCGCGCCCCGTCGCGGATCCCGCCCTTGTACCTCTCAGTTTAGTGCTTGAGGCAGGGTCCGGTGGCTCACTTCACGACTTGTGTTCAGAATAGTGTTTAAAAAGCGCCTCAGACCGGTCAACAAGCGTGTTTAACACCTATAAACATTGAATGAAATCAATCACATAGCTCTTGAGCATCGAATTAGAAGGCAGGTGTTCGAACGTTGCTCGAAGGCTAGCAGCAGCGAAAGCGCCTTGACTAGCGCACCCACGCGCGTCGTCACTGTCCGATGATTTACAGACCCCGCGCCGTTATGTCCCGCGAGAGCCTCGTCCCCGGCTCGATCATCCCAGCCGAAGCTGATTCGCGCGAATCTTGTCTTCCGGAACCGTGATACCGAGGCCGGGTTTGTCGGGCACCGTCACGGTCACGCCCTTCATGTCGATCCCGTCCACCATCATGTCAGTGAGGAATTGCGGGCCGTTTAATTCTGGAGGCAATAAAAGATCGAGAGTGGAGTAAAGATGAATGGCCGCCATGAAGCTGACGCCGGCATCGGTCAAGCCGCTGCCGAGCAGCCCGATACCGTTTGCCTCGGCCACGATCGCGCTCTTCTGGCAGTTCATCACACCGGCGCTTTTGGGCACCTTGAGCACAACCAGATCAGCAGCGTCCAGACGCGCCATGCGGGCGACATCATAGGAGGAGAAGCAGCCTTCGTCAATCGCCAGCGGGTAGGGGCTCTTTTCACGGGCGCGCCGCAAGCCGAGCCAATCCTCGCTTCGCACAGGCTGCTCGAAACAGCGAATGTTGTCGAACTGAGTCAGCGCCCGGAAGAAACGCGCCAGAGCAATGGGCTGGTAAGACTGGTTGGCGTCGAGCCAAATAACAGCATCGGGCCGGGCTTCGGAAATGGCTCTTAGCCGCGCGATGTCTTTATCGGCATCGCCCGAGACCTTGACCTTGAAGCACCAGCAAGCGGGCCAGCGCTTGACCTCGTCCGCCATGGCCGCCGGTTCGTCGATGCTCACCGCGTAGCACAGGTCGATCGTGTCATGAACCTTGCCGCCGAGCAAAGCGTGAAGGGGCAGGCCCGTGATTTTGCCCGCCAAGTCAAGAAAAGCGATTTCGAGCGCGCTCTTCGCAAAGGGAGCCCCGTTGCTGACGGCCGGGCGGACCTTGACGTCCATTTCCTTCCTCAGCGCGTTCAGCTCGAAAGGCGTCTTGTCGATCGCCAGCGGAGCCAGGTGGTGCCGCAGCGTTCCAGTCACCGCCTCAACGGTTTCGTAACTCCAGGCCGGAACCGTATTCGTCGCTCCCCAGCCGACCAATCCATCAGCGGTTTCCGCTCGCACGAAGACGTGCTGGCCGGGGATTCCCTTGCCGCCGACTTTCCCAACGCCGATATTGAATTCGGACTGGAACTCAACGGCGGTCGGCAATACTTCGATCTTCTTGATGCGAGCCCCTTTCGAGGTGCTGGCGGACGCATGCTTTGTCAGTCCGGCCGCGAGAACCAAGCCGCCGCCGGCGAACGCTTGTGTAAAGCCCCTTCGATTAGTTTTCATGATGGGATACTCCCGTGCGAAAGAAGGTCGAGACGTGTGCGGCTTTTCCCAAATCGGGAAGTCGGGGTCATTAGGTAACACTCGCGGGTGACGCGCGCGTCAATCAAAGTCCCGACTGAAGCAGCGACTCTGACATTACCTTATCTGATTCGTGCTGAAGGTTGGGGCAGGAGATGCCCGAACCCCTTGCTGCCCGGCTCGCGTTTTCTTATGCGGTTCGGCGCTTTGAACGAAACCGCTCCAGAGACCGGGTTCTTGAGAGTTGGGTTGGGCGCGTAAGAAACGAGTCAGCGTTCGGCCCGCGCCAAAATCGCCGCCCCGTTCCCCGACGAGATCGAAGACACGACCGAAGCTGTCGTCGTCGTCCTGTCGGATGGCGAAGCGCGTCTGGGTTCAACCACTCGCATGCCCGACGAGGTGAACAACACCCGGCGCACCTGCCCGCGCGGCCCGATGGAGGGCATGGGCCTGCCGTTCAATACGATGGATAGTCCGCCCGCGTTTCCCACCAGCAACTGGACTGATTCGTCCGCCTCAATTGAGCTTTGGTCGCCGCGCCGGAACGTTTTCTCCCAAACCCGTTTGCCATCGGCCGTGGCACGGACCCAAACCTTTTCGATCACCCGCAGGTTCACTTGAATTCCCGCGTCGCGGGCGCCGTCATTAGAGGGAGGGCCTGTCGACGCCAGCGATGTTTCACTTAAGCTTTGTCGGGCCGCTTCCAAACCGCCGTCAGCGCCACTTTCGACCGGCCAAGCCCAGTAAACCGTTGTTCCCAACAGCAAGGCCAGGCACGCACAGAGTACACTTGTCACTAGCAGGCGGTTGCGGCGATAGAGTTCCGTAACGTCTTCGGCGAACTCGGCTGGGTCGACCGGAATCTTGATTCTCGGCTTGCTCGGCTCGATGCCGAAATGTTCCTCCAGGTCGAGTTCTTGCGGGGGTGATAGCCGTTGGAATTCAGTGACTGTCCGTTCTTCATCCAGCCCAACGGCTTGCGCGTATTGCTGGACAAAGCTAGTTCTGAAAACGCCTCCTGGTAGCTGATCGAAGCGCTCGTGCTCGATTGCCTCGAGCAGACGCACGCCAATTCGAGTCGCTCTTGACACCTCTTCGAGTGAGATTCCACGCGACTCCCGTGCGCACCTAAGGTCTTCGCCGAAGTTTTGCATAGAGGAAGGTCTAGTACTGTTGTTTTACTAAGGGTATACTATTCTAGCTGCGACGGCAAGCCTGTGCTACATAAAAATCACAGCGTCAACAACTTAGACAACAATGATTGAGGAACAGATTGGTTCCGCTACTAATCCGCATGCGCATGATCCGCTGGTCACGGTGGTCGTCGTCAATCGGGACCGCCGTGAATTGCTGCGGGCCTGCCTGCGATCCATCGCCAAGCAAGTTTACCAAAATGTAGAGGTCATTGTCGTGGATAACGGGTCGAGGGACCGTTCCGGAACAGTGACCCGTGAGAAAGAGTTCTCTCAGCTTCCGATCCGCTTGATTAAGAACCTCAACAATCGGGGATTTTGCGCTGCAAACAATCAGGCTTTGCGATTTGCGCGGGGCGAATACGTGGCCCTGCTCAACAACGATGCGGAAGCGCATAAGGATTGGCTGAAAGCGCTTGTCAGGGCCCTCGAAGCGAACCCCGAGTTCGGAATGGCCGCCTCGAAGATCCTCCTTCACGGTGATCGGAGCGTCATCGATAAAGCCAGCCACCTGATCTACCCAGACGGGCAAAACCGCGGGCGCGGAACGGGCGAGCAAGACAGGGGCCAATATGACCGCATGGAGGAGGCAGCTTGGCCGGATGGTTGCGCGGCCTTCTACCGGCGCGCCCTGTTTGAGCATGTCGGCGGTTTTGATGAGGACTTCTTCGCCTACGGGGACGATGCGGAGCTGGGGCTTAGGGCCCGCATCGCCGGTTGGCGATGTCTTTATGTCCCTTCGGCCCTCGCTTTTCATCACGGCGCCGCAACGCTGGGAGCTCATTCGGAACGGCGCTTGTTTCTGATTGAGAGAAACCGCTCCTGGCTGGCCGCCAAACTTTTTCCGTGGAGAATGCTATTGCTCAGCCCGCTCTATTTTTCGTTTCGGGCGCTGGCAACCGGCTTTGCGGCCGTATTGGGCCGGGGCGAGGGAAGCCAAGCCGTCTCTTCAATTTCCTTTTACGGACTGCTAAAATGCGTGCTCGCGGCGAACCTAGCCGCCATTGCCGGATTGCCCATGATGCTCAGAAAGAGGCGCACGATTGAGCCGCTGCGAAAGCTGTCTCCTTCAGCGGTAGGGAAAACCATCCGGAAATTCCAGATCCCTCTGGCGGACTTGGTCCTGAAGGTGCGATAAGTGGCATACTCCAGCTACCCCGCTGGGCCCCAAGGCAGCGCAAATCGCTGCCCGCGGTGTGACGGTGAATCCTATTTGATCCTATTTCGTGCTTCGGATCGCTTGTACGAAACCAAGGCCCCGACCTTCCATGTCGTCGAGTGCAGTTCCTGCCGGTTGATGCGCCTCTACCCGACTCCCACGGCGGCTGAGGTGAGAAATTTTTACCCCGACAGTTACTGGTGGGAAGCTGACTCGTCGGCGTCCGGACGACTAGCGGAACTCTACCGGCAGTTCGTCCTTGGCGACCACGTTCGATTCATTACCGGCCATGGCAAACTCGCCGCGCCCGTACTCGACGTCGGTTGCGGTGGAGGCTCCCTCGTGCGGGCGTTGAGAACGCATGGCGTCAGTGCGGTTGGCCTCGACGTTTCACCAACGGCGGCAAGCATGTCGCGGATTCAGGGACATTCCCTGGCGGTCTGTGGGGCTTTGCCGTTTGCACCATTCCGGCCGCATAGCTTCAGCGCCGTTACTCTTCTTCACGTCCTCGAACATGCGCCAGACCCAGCGGCTCTTTTGCTGGCGATTGATGACTTGCTCGTCCCTGGCGGAAAGCTGATCGTCCAGGTTCCCAACGCAGACTCCTGGCAGTTTCTGCTGCTGGGGAAGCTCTGGAGCGGGCTTGACATGCCGAGGCACCTGATTCATTTCCGGGCCGGAGATTTAGAATCCTTGCTCGAGGCATGCGGGTTTAGCGTTCTCCGGCGAAAATTCTTTTCGCTGCGGGACAACCCCGCGAGTCTTGCCACGAGTCTATGTCCGCGCTTGGAGCCGGTTGTCCGCCGCGTGCGGGGGCTCGAGGAATCCAGCTCAATCCGTTTGCTCAAAGACGCTCTTTATGCGTCACTTGTCGTTGCGGCGATTCCATTGACATTGGTCGAGGCCGCGAGTGGCGCGGGGGCGACAGTGATGTTCGAAGCAATGCGCGCGGAGGAAGTGTAGGTGAGTGGGCTTCTGATGGCCGGACGCGCGCGGGGCTTCTCGCTTCCGTTTCGTGAACCTCAGCCCATGCCGGCGGGCGAAAGGCTGGCCACTTCGCTGCTAGTCCTCGTACTTACCGGCGCGAGTTGCGCCGCGCAACCTCCGCCGGCAAACTTTCAGAAAGCCGGAGAGGCTGCTTTGCTGTGGGTCGAGCACCTGGTGTCGCTGGGTCCGAGGCCCGCCGGAAGCCCCGCGCAGCAAAAGCAACAGGAAGTGATCGTCGGCGAACTGCGGTCGCTGGACCTGCAGGTGGTGGAGCACGACTTTGTCGCTCAGACTCCCAAGGGCAGTGTCCCTATGATGAACATCATTGCGAAGCTGCCGGGGGAAGGAAACCGGGTCGTCGTGGTGTCAGGGCATTACGACACCTTTCACAGGCCCGGGTTGCATTTCGTTGGCGCCAACGATGGCGGCTCCTCCGCGGCCTTTCTCCTTGCGTTGGCTCGCGTGCTCGCCGCACGCCCCCTCAAAGACAACGTGTGGCTGGTGTTTTTTGACGGCGAAGAATCGTTCGTGAGCTGGAGAAACAACGACCACACCTACGGCAGCCGCCGGCTGGCCTCGCAGTGGCAATCCGATGGGACGGCGAGCCGCATCAAAGCGCTGTTGAACGTTGACATGATCGGGGACCAGAACCTGCAGCTCACCCCGGAACAGTATTCAACCGCCTGGCTGACGGAGCTGGTAGCGAGTACGGCAGGCAAGCTCGGTTACGGCTCGATTTTCGCTTTGCGGAGGCCTGCTTACATCGAGGACGATCATGTCCCGTTTCTCGAGGCGGGGATTGATGCGGCGGACTTGATCGACTTCGACTACGGCCCGTCCAACCGCTATTGGCACAGCGAGTAAGACACCGTCGACAAGCTGAGCGCCCAGAGCCTGGGAACGATGTTGCACATCATCACCGAAACCCTCCGAGAGTTGGAAGCGGTTCCCTAACTAAACTCTAATTCAGAGCTGCGCAATTCCTCATTCTCAAAAGACAGCGCGAAACCCTTCCTGCGAGAAGTGGCGGTCGTGGGTCAGGACATCGGAGATGCCCGCTTGCCGCATCGTGTGCATCGAGATGCAGTCGGTCAAGCTGTAGAGCTTGTCCGGGCGTGATTCGTACAGCTCCAATCCGGATAGGAACGAATCGCGGCTCTGGGCGACGACTTGGATGTCCGGATCGTCGAGGATGCTTCGTACCCACCGCGCGGCGATTTCGCGCAGACTTCTGTCACGCACTCCAAACTGAGTTGCGAATTCCACGAGGACTTCATCCGTGGTAACAAGCCGCGTGCCCTGCAAGGAGGCATCCAATTCGCGGGCGGCTCGATGCCACTGGTCTTGCGGGTCCGCCGGAGCCGTCCAGAAGAACGTGTCGGCGAACAGTTCTTTCATGAAAACTTCTTGGGAACTCCGTAGATATAGTGGTCGTGTTCGGCCGCGAAGTCAGGCGGCAACTCGCGCAGCGCCTGTTGGACGTGTGCGGGAGCCTGCCGGCGAATTTCTTCAAAGCGTTCGGAGATAGGCCGGCGATGCTTCAAGCTCCGCGGCGGCGCCGTGACCACATCTCCGCTGCCCTCAAGCGTCTCTTGCAAGACTTTGGCAACGTAGGTGTCGGCATCAAGACCGCGCTGTTCCGCTTCGCGCTGAACGCGGCGTTCAAGCTCCGGGGAAAGATCAATGCTCATGAGTCAGGACGCTCTCAACTGTAAGTTTAGCTCACGAAATCGGGGGCAGGGTCACTGCGGGACTGAAATCTGATGCCGCAGCCAACAGCGACGCTCATTGCTTCCCCCTCCCATATTCCCGTAGCACAGGGTTCGCAGAGACCCCTGCGACATTCTTCTACGGCAGCTCTCGTCGAAGCGGCCTAACCCCTCACTGACGGTCGGGGCTCCGGTCACGGCTCGGTTGGATCCAGCGCATCCACCGCGAAGACCTCGTAGATAATCCTCCCCTGCCGATCCGCGATCTCTCGCTTCAAGCGCGGCTCATACCCCAGCCGCCGCGCGGTTTGATGGAAAACCTCGCGCATTTGTGGAAACGGATTCGGCTGGTCTGCCGCGAAGAGCACAAACAGGCTTTCGGGTCTCGGTATCCATTGCTCCAGCTTTTCAAGCGGATCCTCGGGGCTGCGATGTGGCTGGGGCGCTTCCGCCAACGGCAGCCGGTCTTTCGAAAGAAGACGCAGTTGCGTAAAAACACCCCACTGCACGGCGACAACGTGCCGCGGCTGCTCTGATTCGAGATAGTCATCGAGTTCGTAGATTGCTTCGGACCAAACCGTGCTGCCGCCGTATCTCAGCATGACGTCGTACTGCTGCAGCAAGCTGTTGAGGTTCACGAGTGTCAAAACCGCCACGAAAACGGCGCCCGCAGCCGTAGCGGCAAGTGTTATCGAGAAGCGCTCACCCAGCCTTTGCGCGCCGGCCACGATTCCCGCGGCAAGAAAAATTTGCGCGAACGGATAGATGAGCGTGATGTGATGCACCGACCCAATCGACTGAATGGGAAACATCGCCGCCAGAGTGAATATGCAAAACAACAGCGAAAACAGCAGGCCTTGGCGATGCCGAGACCGCAGCGACAACGGCAGCAACAGCAATGCCAACGCGAGCGCCGGAATCATCCACGTGCGCTGGACTTCTCTGCCGTTGGCGGAACCCAGTGGCAGCCAGACCGGCGAATCGGCCGCGGAATCAGGCTCGACGCCCTCGTTTTCTCTGGCCAGCCAAGTGACCACGGACGTTCCCTCTAAGGAGGCACGAAGCATGTTGTACTTCGCCTTGTAGCGGTCTGTGTCTGTTACGAAATCGAGTGCGCTTGACGCCCGCGGAGCCCGAACGGTTGGGTACCACCAGAAGGGCAGGGAGCCAATACCAAATGCGAGCAGGGCGGGCACTGCCCATTTGTTTCGCAAACCTTTGATCAAGTGGCGCGGAAAGACACAAACGGTTGCCGCCGCCAGCCCGAACAGCAAGAACAGAAACGTGGCTTTATCGAATACCCCAATCCCAAACAACAGGAAGGCCACGATCGCCTGCCAGGCGGCCCCCTGCCGCACCCAGCGCAGCACAAGCAGGCATCCCAGCATCAATAGCAATCGCTGAATCACCACCGGACCCCAGTCCAGACGAGTGGTGAGGACAAAGAGAGGGTCACTCGCGGCGAGCCAAGTTGCCGCCAGAGCGATCCGCCAGCCGAACGCGCGGCGGGCAAAACAAAACGTCAGCCACAACGTCACCGCGCCCAACAAAAGAACAGGGATGCGCACCGACGCCGCCGAAGCCGGGGCAACCGCCAGCACCGCCTTGTAAAGCCACCCCTTGAGCGCCCCCAAATAGGGCATGATCAGCACGCAAACCGGATCTCCCAACACGCCTGTGTGCCAAACGCCGGCTCGAGACGGATCGGAATACGTCGCGTGTACGAAGAGCGCCTCGTCGTACTGCAAACCGGGGTATTCGATCCAAAGACCGCCCGCGAGCAGAAACACGAGCAGCGCCAAGGCGGCGAGGATCCGTGCCCAGCGGGGAGTGTCCATCTTTCTAGTTTCAATCGCCAGGACGAAACCCAGCGCATTTCAGGCGGTCAGCATCGAGCGAGGATTCTCAACAGAGCCGCGCCCGCAAGGGTGCGGTCGAGGGTAGTCGGCGCCTCCGGGCCGCCATCGGAATGCGGTCACAGCCAGACTTGACCGCACCCTTGCGGGCGCGGCTCTGTTTCGGCCAAACCATGCTTCCGGCGACTTTTATCCGCGCACGAATCCGCCGGCTTTAGTCGGCGGGTGTTCAGCCCGAGCCGACAGCCGTGAACCTCTCACTCCGTCTCTGTCGCCCGCTGTTTCGCCTCGAACCAGGTCTTCGTAGGTTTCCCTTTGGCGGATAACCTGAAAACCGCCGCCCTGAACCAGAACCTCCGGCGGCCGCGGACGAGAGTTGTAGTTCGAGGCCTGGACGAAACCATAGGCGCCGCAGGTGCAGATGGCCAGCAGGTCGCCCGGCTGCGCATCGGCCATCTCACGGTCACGCGCCAGGAAATCGCCTGTCTCGCAGACCGGGCCGACAACATCGGCGACGATCAGCGAGCCGCTCCGCTTCCTCAGCGGGATGATCTCGTGGTGCGACTGATATAGCGATGGCCGGATCAAGTCGTTCATAGCGGCGTCGACGATGACAAATTCCTTCTTGCCGCTTCGCTTGCGGTAGAGGACCTTTGACAGCAGCACGCCCGCTTGGCCCACGATCGAGCGGCCCGGCTCCAGCATCAGCCGCAGTTCCCTGCCCTGGAGGACGGCGGCCAGCGCCTTTGCGTGCCCCTCGACCGATGGGGTGTTCTCACTGTCGCGGTAGGAGACAGCCAGCCCTCCGCCGAGATCCAAGTAGCGAATCCTTACCGCAACGCTGGGCAAGCTTTTCGCCAGATCAACAAGAGCTTCCAGCGCCTTGAGAAACGGCCCCGAGTCGAAGATTTGCGAACCGATGTGGCAGCTCACGCCCTCCAGGTGCAGATAGGGGTTTGAAGCGAACTTTCGGTAAATCCCGAAAGCCTCGTCTCGTCCGACACCAAACTTGTGTTCATGTAGTCCCGTGGCGATATAAGGATGTGTTGCGGCGTCAATATCGGGATTGACCCGCAGGGCGACAGCGGGCCGAACACTGCGCTGTTTCGCGATTTCCGCCAGCAGCGCCAGTTCGGGCTCCGACTCACAATTGAAGTAGCCGACACCGGACTCGAGCGCGTAGTCGATCTCCGAGCGAGTCTTGCCAACTCCGGAGAAAACCACCTTGGACGGATCTCCGCCCGCCTCGATGACGCGGTAGAGCTCTCCGCCCGAGACGATGTCGAACCCGGCGCCTTCCGCGGCGAGGAGCGACAACACGCCAAGCGACGAATTGGCCTTGACGGCGTAGTGAACCTCGTGGGGGATATCTTGGAGGCTTTGGTCGTAGGCCCGGTAATTGGAAACGATTGCACTGCCGGAGTAGACGTAGACCGGCGTGCCGAACTGTTCAGCGATGGCGGCGAGCGAGACGTCTTCACAGAGCAAGTGGTCTTGGTGGTAGTTGAATCCGAGAGTGGGCATGGTCACTGCAAGAAAAACCCGGTCAGCGACCCCGCGAAGGGCCGCTCATTGCCCGGCCCCTTCGCCCTCGCTCTTCAATAAGACCGCGAATATTCGGTGGTCGCCGACCTTGCGTACCAGCTCGCGGAGCGCCTCCAGAAGCTTGTCGAGATTCGTGGTGTATCTGGCCGCGATCTCTGAAGCTTCGACGAGGATTTCGAGCGTTTCGGCCTCTTGCTGGACCGCTGCCGTGAATGGGGACGGCATGGTTACCCCGTGCCCCCGGTTGGAATTCCCGCGGCCGCTGCCTGTTCGACGATGCGGACGCCGGACGACGCGCCGATGCGGGTGGCGCCGGAGCGCATCATCAATTCCATGCGCTGGTAGGAGTTGATGCCGCCGGCGGCCTTGATCCCCATCTCGCCGCCGACCACACGGTGCATGAGAGAGACATCCGCTGGATCGGCGCCGGCGGCACCGAAACCGGTCGAGGTCTTGACGAAATCCGCCCCGGCCAGCTTGGCGAGCACGCAAGCGGTTATCTTTTGCTGCTCTTTGAGCGAGCCCGTTTCGAGAATGACTTTGACAACGGCGCTGGCTTGGTGAACAAGTTCCGCGAGACAGCGGATATCCGTGAACACCAGGTCTTCGTTGCCGGACTTCAGGGCTCCGACATTGATGACCATGTCCAGTTCTTCGGCTCCCAGCTTGAGGGCTTGCTCGGCTTCAGAACACTTCACGGGCGTCAACGAGGCCCCGTGCGGGAAGCCAATCACGGTGCATGTCTTGACGCTCGAACTCCGCAGTTCCCGGACCGCTCTCGCCACCCAGGTGGGCTGGATGCAAACAGTCGCGAAGCGGTATTTTCGCGCCCCGGCGCAGAGCTCGATGATCTCGGCTTCGCAAGCATCAGGGCGCAGCAGGGTGTGGTCGATGAGGCTGGCGACGCCCTCTTTGGGTGGCGCCCAATCGGGGCAAGCTACGGCGGTTTCCGCAAGAGCCTGAGGCAGCGAGGCAGGCGTCCCGGCACCATTCGCCGGGGGCTCGCAGCCGCGCAACGCCCCGGCAGAACCGGCGCCATTGGCAGGCACGTGGCCCAATTTCGCGAGCAGTTCGTCGCCAACCAGGCGGACGATTTCATCGAGTTCGTGCTGCGTCATGGTGAGTCCCCGAGGCTGTCACCCGCGGCGGATTCAAATCCACAAAGGGGGCCGCCGGACACACTGAAACCGAGGGAGTAGCGGAATTCCTAATTGTAGCGGACAGGGCTGGGAACGACTTTCCAAAGTTAGAAAGTTGGAGAGTCTGTCGTCCCGCAGGGTTTGCATTCAACCGGCTCCGCGACCGCATTCAGACGTTTCCATGAGCGATTCACTCGCTCTGGGCCGATAACGCTAGTGGATACGCGCAATCTGCTCACTCCACGGCCAGGGTCACCACGGGACTGGCTTGTCCCGCGATCGAAACCACGAGGTCGGCTTCCCCGGCGGGCAGGCCTGCCGGTACCACGGCATTGACCTGATACAGACTCGTAAAGCCCGGGGTCAGGCCCGCGAACAGTACCCTTGCCGGGCGGCCGCCAATCGTTACCGTCACATCCTCCGCCGTCCGCGCCAAAGGCGAGGCGGGCGCCGGCTCCCCGCTGGCCACTTCGGGAGAGACGGCGCCTAACCCCGTGCCGTAGATGATAATGGCATCGCCAGCCTTAACCGGCCTCGCCAGCGTCACGATCTGGAAATTCGCATTTTGAATCGAGCCGGGACCGCTGCCGGAAGCGTTCCGCGTAAATACTCCCGGTCTCGCCACGTTGACCAATACAGGTTCCGGCACCCCCAGACTGCCGGCGTCGGTGCGCCGAACCAGCAGCGGCAAGCTCTCGTTGAGGCGGTCCGCCACCTCGAATGGAAGAACGGCGTTGACTTGGTCTTCGCGGGAGAACAAGATCGGCAGAGGCCGCCCGCCTAGAATCATTTGCGTCCCCGCCAACTCGGTTGGCAGCGGGACGCTGCTTGCTGAGCGGCCCCCACCGCTGGCGGGTTCGCTCGACAGGTTGCTGCCGAAGATCGAAACGATCGTTCCGGGCGCAAGCGGGTCCACAACGAAGCTCGCGCCATGGACCACCCCTCCCGCTGCGATCCGCGGCGGTGAGGAGGAGTTGGGACTTACCGACAGCGCTTGCGTGAGCGCTGCGCTGATGCCCGCGGGGTCGGTGGCGGTTACGGTGACGGTGGCCATCGAGGGCAGGTCCGCCGCGGGTACGTTCCAGGTTGCGGTCCACAGGCCCGAACCCGCGTGCCCTAATGCCAGACTGGGGGAAGCGATACTGGCGAAGTCGACGACGACCGAGCCGTCCGTCATCTTGTTGGCGCAGTTGTCCACAACTTCCACCTCGATGGCGGCCGGCCAGCCGGCGGGAATCGAAGACGTGCCTCCCAGAACCTTGAACACCGGAGCAACCTCCGTTCGAGAGCATCCGGCCTGAGACACGGGATTGGGTGGCTTGAGACTTGTCACAGCTTCTGGAGAGACCACGAGCAGCACTTCCACGGCGCGGGTCAGCCCGCCATCGAATTGGAGCCTCAGCAAGCCCCGATAGATACCGGCGTCGAGCCCTTCGAGCAGAACTTCAACACCAATGTTTGTAGGTTCACCGGGGCTGACAATTCCCTGCGCGGCTGTGGGCGCCAGCCAGCCGCCTCCCGTCAACGTCAGCCCTTGCAGGGTGAAAGCGATCGAGCGGCTGGTCAGATTCGAAATTCGAAAACTTTGCGGGGAGGGCGCGGGGTCCGCGGGCGTTGAAGCGAAGATCAACCCCCTGGGATCAACGATGGGCCCAGGGTCCCGATCTCCTTCGAGAAGATTCAGCACCACTGTCGTGAACCGCGGCGAGTTAGCTGCATCGGGGGCCGCCACTTCCAGCAGACCGTAGTAGACGCCTGGGGTCAGCCCTTGCGTACTGACAGCGACATCCACTGTCGCGGGAACTGAGGGTTCGCTGGCGCCCGTTAGGGGGGTTGCAGTCAGCCAGCCGCCGCCCGACAGCGTATCCAATCCGATGTCCCATGCCATCACACCCAACCCATCGTTGAACACGCGCAGATTCTGGACGGGCACGGCTCCGCCTCCCGCCACACCCGTGAATGTCAGTCCCCTTTGCGAGAGACGAAGTAACTGCGAACGGCTGCTGATCGCCATGGCCACGGGCGCCACCAGATCGCAGGTGGGACACGTCTGCTGCGCTGCGGCGTTCGCAGGGGTCGCGATCACGATCTCTCCTAAATAAGTATCAGGAGCCAGGCCTGCAGGGTTCGCCTCGACCGTCAATGTCACCGGCGCCTCAACAGTGACCTCTCCCGAAAGCGGCGAGACGGAAAGCCACGGGCTTGAAGACAGCCCGGCCGCATCGACTTGAAAGCTCGCCGAGCCTCCGCCCTTATTCAAGACGAGAAGCCTTCGGACGGCCGCCGGCGATTGCTGGACAAAGGAATACGACAGGCGGCTGGGTCGCACGCTCAGCCGCGGCTCCAGTGAAACAATACCTGCCCCGTGCAATGCGACGGTGTGCGAGCACTCCGCAATCCCTTCATCTCTGATATCGAAGAACGTAATGGTTCCTTCGACAGGACCCGGCTCGAACGGCGTAAAGAACAAAAACAGGTCCAATTCTGTTTCGGAAATCCGCTCGAATGTTTCGAGAACATCAAACTCTTCGTGGCTGCGGTTGGCTTGAATGAGCAAGGCCGTTTCACTGCCTACAACCCGAAGTGTTTGCAAAGGCGATTGGACGTCAACAAGAACGGGCCCGAAGCCGATCGCCGGCGGTGCGACGGAAACGATTCTGCAGGCCTGCTGCTGCGGCCCGAAGATGCTGACCGTCCAGTTGTCGATACCGCTGTTGCGACTGTCCTCACCGTCCCCCCCCAGTCCAGGAGACACCTCACCGCCGCTGGCCGGAAAGTTACTGACGGAAGCAAAGCCGAATTGGAGAGGCGGCGCCTTATCAGAGAAATTCAGGCACCTCGGTCCATCTCCAGCGACTCGCGTAAAGTCTCGTGTTTCGAGACCGCTTCGGCCGAACGGAGTCCAGTCGCGTCTCGAGATGCGATCTCTCGGGGAACGGTAATACCTGAATTATGCATTGCGGGGTGCACCTGAGGAGGGCTGAGCCGCAAGGGACCATTGGGGAACGCCCGAAAACATGGGGTAAAAAGGTAGGCTGGCAAAGATTCCAGCTTCACCAGCCAACCCAAAGGAGGTCACCCAAATGGTTACCAAGCGAAAACAGCATAGCTCCCAAAGGGCCGTCAAACAAGGCCCAGCCGTGACGGTCTCGCAGCCCAATAAAATCGGGGCATCCACGCCTTGACAACTTCCGCGGCAGGAAGCCGACTCCCTACGGCGGCTTGCCGCCGGTAGTCGAGAGGGCGTTGATCTGAGAGCCTGGCTATGCGCTATGCATAAAATTTTATGCACTGGCCGCAACGTACTGGAAACACGCCACTTCGGAGCGGGGTTTTGCCGACGCGGATTCTGGGCGGGAGGGGAAACCGGGGACGGAGAAGCCAAAAGACCAGTTGCCGAGCTCCCACCTTACGACGGCCGTCAAGCCGCTACGAACGCAGCCGCACTCGCAAAGCGAATCTGTGCATAATTCAGGTAATACGTATTGTTTTGAAAGATCAGCAGATAGTACGTGGAGTCAAAGACTGTGCGTGATTCAAGGTTTTTCAGGTCGTAACTGTGGTCAATGCTGGTGATGCGTCCGCTTTCCGACGGGTCGTAGACAGCGTCCCCGCGAAGGTGAGCCACGTGAATCTCTACGCCGGTCGATTTCGTCTCACCCTCATGCTTAATCCGGCGGAACGCCCCGGGGTTGCCCCTGTTTGGGTCTTGCCTCGCCTCAAACTTCGCGGAGCTTCCGGCCTCATTGACGATGATCTCCGCCGTCCAATCTGAGTCGTTGAAGTCTTGGTCGGAAAAAGTGACGGTTTGTGCCGCTCCGTTGAGGCCCGTCAGCGCGAGTATGGCTACGACCCAGGCAGCTTGTCGTTGATGTTGCACTATGGTTTCCTCCGTCGCGGCTCTGGGTCCCCACACGGCCCGAAATGAAGACCTACACTTTCTCGGGTACTACATACGGCTGGCGGTAGGCGCGCGTGAGCAGCTTGGACGCCTGTGCGTCGCCGATGACGGTTTCCGTTTTCGAGTCGAAGCGGATGGTGCGGCCCACGCGGCAGGCGATGTTGCCCAGGTGCGCCAGAACCGACGACTTGTGTCCCTCTTCGACATCGGCGTTGAGGTCGCCTGGGTTGCGGCCGCGCACGGCCTGGATGAAATTGTCGAAGTGCGGCTGATTGGCGATTTTGTCGGTTGGATCTTCGGCGTAGGGGCCGGGCTTCTTTTGCTTGCCCAAGCAGCTGTAGTAAGCCGTGTAGTGCGGGAAGACGAGATAGCCCTCCGAGCCGTAAAAGATCAGCCCCGTGCAAATGCCATGGGTCTGCCACTTGCCGCCGATCTCGGCCTCGGTGTTCGTGATCCAGGGCCGAATCTCGAACTCCAGCACCAGGCCGCGGCCCTCGTAGCGGTAGGAGGCCGTCTGCATGTTCGGCGTTTCTTGATCGTCGTCGTGGATGAACTTTCCGCCCATGGACTGGATCGTGCTGGGGTGATCGTCGAGGCCGAGCCCCCAGCGCATCATGTCGAGCTGGTGAACGCCCTGATTGCCCAGCTCGCCATTGCCGTAGTCCCATAGCCAGTGCGTGCGGCGATGGAAACGCAACGGCGAGAAGGGCTTTTTGGGCGCGGGTCCCGTCCACAGGTCGTAGTCCACGCCGGCGGGCACGGCCTCGGGCTTGTCCTTGCCGATCGGAGGGCGCCATTTGTAGGCCAAGCCGCGGGCCAAATAGACGTCACCAATCAGACCTTCCTTGAGCCGGCGCATGCCCTCGATGATGTTCGGACTGCTGCGGTTTTGGGTGCCGTGCTGAACGACGCGGTTATACTTGCGGGCAGCCTCGACGGCCTTGCGGCCCTCATAGACATTGTGGGAAAGCGGCTTTTCGACGTAGACGTCCTTGCCGGCCTGACAGGCCCAAACCGTTGCAAGCGCGTGCCAGTGGTTCGGTGTCGCGATGGTCACGGCGTCAATTTCGGGGTCGTCGAGAAGCCCGCGAAGATCGGTGTGGGTTTTGGGGCTGTTGCCGGAGAGCTTTTGGTATTCGCTGAAGCGTTCATTGAGGACGGACTCGTCCACGTCGCACATGGCCGCCAGCTCGACATTCTGTTTTTCAAGATTGTGGATCGCTTGAATGTGGCTACGACCGCGGCCTCGAAGGCCGATAACGCCCACGCGGATGCGGTCATTCGGGCCGAGGCGGTTTGCGGCGATGGCAGGGGTTGCCAGCACGGACGCGCCGGCCGCCACGGTCGCGGTTTTGCTCAGAAATTCTCTTCGATTGGCGTCTTTCATAGTGGCCTCTTTGCCTGGTTCGGTTTGTAACGACCCTTGGAAGTCGGCTTGGCTGGTTTCATTCTACTGCTTAGGTCCCGGCAAACGCCTTCCAGTGGGGCCCACCCGGCGCTGCCCGAGGATCAATCTGCTGGATCCCGAAGCGCCCATGCGTCAGCAGGCCGCTCAATGCGGGACCCGTCAATTGCGCTGTTGCTGCTTGTCGCGATCCCTTAGCCCGCTTTTCTCACCACCTGGCGAGGCGAAGTGCGTGAGAGGCCCGTCAGTACGAGGCGCGCGCCGCTTGACGAGCGGAGGCATACTTGACAGTACGTTGAGCACGGCGAGCAAGTGCAACGAAGTAATGGCGGGCCTAACGCGTGCTTCGGCCGGCAGGTGGTGAGAAATGCGGGTTAGTTGAAACGGCGGCGCTGGTACGATGTAAACGCGTGAACGCCGACACCGGAACACACTACTTAGCCGACGCACTGTTGCGATTTCGGTCTCTTCGCAGACTGGCCGAGCGGGCTATTGACCAGCTTGACGAGGCACAGTGGTTCATTGAGCTCGCGCCGGGCGCGAACAGCATCGCCCACTTGATGAAACACCTGGCGGGGAACATGAAGTCTCGGTGGACCAAATTCCTGACCTCGGACGGCGAGAAGCCTGACCGGAATCGCGACGAGGAGTTCGAAATCGGTCCGGCGGATACCGCCGATTCGTTGAGGCGCAATTGGGACGAAGGTTGGGCCTGTCAGTGGTCGGCAATCGAGCGGCTTGGGGCCGAAGATCTCGACAAGACAGTTCTGATTCGCAACGAGCCGCAGTCGGTAATCGAAGCAATCAATCGGCATCTCGGCCACTGTGCGATGCACGTGGGGCAGATTGTCCTGATCGCGAAATGCCTGCAGGGTAGGGACTGGAGAACGCTGTCCATCCCGAGGGGTGGGTCGGACGAATTCCTTCAGGCGATGAAACAGGGCAAGCGAACGCTTGGAAACAAGGGGATGTTCGACCCTTAGCCGCGACGCGAGAACCCTCCTTTCTTTCTTTCTTTTTCGTGACGGCTTGCGGGGGTGAAATTGCCTTCCGCAGAATCGAGAGGCCCCATTTCCGCTGTTGGGGCAAAGTGTGTTGTTTTCGGCGACTCTCCCGTGGCTTTTGGAATACTATGCACGTTAAAGTGCGACGCTGGGCGTTGTGGCATGATTTCCGGAGAGACTCGTAAGTCGTTTATTGTCAGTGGACTGTGAGCGCATATTGCAGTTTTTTACAGAAAATGTAAGGGTTTGGGGATTTTTTGGTCCTCGCAAAGCGCAGTTCTACTTTTCTTGATTTATCCATGATCGTTTGTGATTCGATTGATTCACCGTTATCAGGATAGCGTAGCTGTTGGGGGTATTCTTGCCGGGCGGGCGAGATGTGTTGAAAACACAGGGAATATTTTTCTTGAAGTCTTGTGACTGATTCGGAGATTTCGCGAATTGGGAGGGACCAGCCGTTGCCAACGGCTGGTTTTTCACCCACCCCAAGCCCCGCGGCCGGCGTCGAGGAGAACAGCGAGTGTCTGCTCGGCGGCACGCTGCCAGGTGCGGCGTTTGGCCTTTTCGAGTCCGCGGGCGACGATCTGCTCGCGGCGGCCCAGGTCTCCAAGCACCGTTTTCATGCCCTCGCGGATCGCTTCCGTTGAGGCCGGGTCGAAGAACACGGCCGCGCCGTCAGCGATCTCGCGCAGCGGTGGGATGTCGGAGCAAGCCACCGGCAGACCGGCCGCCATCGCTTCGAGTACGGGAATCCCAAAGCCTTCAAAGGTTGATGGGAAAACCAACGCTTCAGCGAATTTGAACAGTGCTAACAAAACTCGCCGGGGCTGCCATCCCAGCAAGTGGACGCGCTCGTCGAGGCCTGTGCGGCGCAGATGCCGCTGGACAGCCTTCCAAGATTTTCCCGGCAAACCGGCCACCACGAGATGCTCGATGAAACCATGTTCCCCGAGTTGCTGGTAGGCGTCCAATAGCCGCTCCCAGTTTTTGTGCGGGTGGAGGGTGGATACCGCCAGCAAATAGCGCTGGGGTGGAATTCCGGCCTCGGCGAGCAAGGACTCCTCGTAGAACGGGTTGCTGCTCAGACCCAAGAAGTCAGGTTCAACGCCGTGATGAATGGCCCGGACCTTGGACGCCGGCACGCCGTAGGCTGTAACGACGTCGCGTTTCGAGGCCTCTGACGGCGTGATGAGCCAGTGAGAATGGCGCACGCCGGACCAGACCATCAGATCCCAGGCCAGGCGCTCGAGTGCGCCAAAATTGCCGGGCTGCTTCTTGTGCTGCAGGTCATGGATGACGGTGACCTTGCGGGCGCTCGTCAGCAGCGGCGCTGTAAAGCCCGGGGAAAACATCACGTCGAGACGGCGCGAAAACGCTTGTACGGGAAGCACGGTCTGTTCCCAAAGCAGGCGCGCGGGACGAAAGCGGGCGGGCAGACGGGCCACGACCGGCTGGAAATTCCGCGTCCGCGGACACAAGTCCTGGCCCGTCTCTCGATTCGTAAAGATGAAGTATTGGTTGTGCTGGTCAATCGCCGCCAGCGCGGAAAGCAGATTCCGGATGTAGATTTCGGTGCCTCCGACGCCGCCGGGGATCAGGTAGAGCGCGTTCACGCCGATTTTTAATGGACGGGGCATGCAGGCCGCGGCGGGGGAACCACCATGATAGCTTTTGCTGTCGCTTCGACTAGCAAACTGGACCCCGCCTGCTACAATGAGAACGGTGGGAACAAGCAAGGTAGCGACAAGCTGATGTGGCGCACGTCTCCAGACGTGCCGTGTCGCCATTCCTGGCGACATGTCTTAGTTTGTCTTAGCTGGCAGTGGCCCCCGGCCCGAGTCACCGCCAATCCGCCAGCCGAGGCCAGCGACAGGAATACCTCAAATCTGCAAGAAAGCCTGTCGTTTTACTAGGGAACCTGCCACGGTCCCACCGCCGACTGCAACCCCGGTCACTGAAAACAAAAACATTATCGGTTGACACCATGACGAGGCGTCGAAAATGGCCCAGATCCTGCCATATTCTGCCATTCTCTGCCATTTCCGGACATTTTGTAAAGAAAATTTATACCTCACCCGGCAACCTCTTTGTTTCCACCACTTCGCCAGGGACCGGCCACTGACATCCCGGCATGCCGCTTTGCCCAGCATAATGCAGGTCAAACCGAGCCGCGCACGCCATTCTCTGCCATTTCCGGACATTTTGTAAAGAAAATTTATACCTCACCCGGCAACCTCTTTGTTTCCACCACTTCGCCAGGGACCGGCCACTGACATCCCGGCATGCCGCTTTGCCCAGCATAATGCAGGTCAAACCGAGCCGCGCACGTCAGCAAGCGGTTGCCGTGGCGCCGGAAAGTAGCTAGGGACCGGCTAGAGAGCCGGTCCCTGCGGCCGGGCCGCGAACGGAGAGATGCTAAGATCCTAGCTTGCAAGCCCCCCGCGCGTCGGTCATCATTCCTACTATTTCAGCGGGCGAAAAGCTGGCTCGTTGTCTTCACTCCTTGCGGAATCAGACTTTCCGGGAGTTCGAGACGATCGTCATCGACAATAGCGGGCACGGGGCCGCGGCCGAGATTGCCGCCGCCTCCGGCGCAAAACTCATCGAGAACAAGACCAACGCTGGCTTTGGCCGCGCGGTGAACCAGGGTATCGAGGCCTCCGAGGGTGAGTTCGTCTGCACGCTCAATGACGACGCTTACCCGGCGCCTGAGTGGCTGGGGAGTTTGGTCAGCACTTGCGAGAACCAGGAGCGTACCGGAATGTGCGCCTCGCAAATTCTTCTGAGGGATCAGCCGGGGCGGCTCGATTCCACGGGACTTGACATCTATGGCGACGGGACGACGAAGCAGCGCGGGCGCCGCCGGCCCGGAGATCCCTCCGGCGAACCGAGCGAGGCCTTGATCCCGAGTGGCTGCGCGGCTCTTTACCGGCGCTCGATGCTGGACCAAATCGGCCTCTTCGACGGCGACTACTTTCTCTATTGCGAGGATACGGATCTCGGCTTGAGGGGCCGCCTGGCGGGCTGGAATTGCCTCTATGTCCCGGGGGCCGTGGTCGAGCACGACTATTCGTCCTCGGCCGGACGGGCATCGGCCGATAAAGCTTACTTTGTGGAACGCAATCGCCTCTACACGGTCATCAAAGTATTCCCTGTTGGCCTATGGCCGCTGGTCCCCTGGTATTCCGCCTGGCGATACGCCGCGCATCTGTGGGCGATGATCCGGGGGCGGGGCCTAGCCTCTGAATTCGCCGGCGGCGGGGAAAAGTGGTGGCGTCTTGCAATAATAGTATTGTCTGCTCACTGCAGCGTCTTGCCGCAAGGAGCCAGGCTGCTTCGCAAGCGCCGCGCGATCCAGCGCACGGCGGTCCTCAGCGGGTGGTCTTTCTGGCGGCTCCTGAGGCGGCACTACACTAGGGCGAGCGAGATTGCGGCGCAGTAGACCACCAAGGCCGTGAGCCGAACCATGGGCGTGGCACGAGCAACGCCCTTGGCAAATCCTCAGCGATGAGCAGTGATACGCCATCTTTGCTGGTAGTCGTCCCGGCCTACAACGAAGAGGGCGCGGTCGGTGGCGTGATCCGGTCCGTGCGAGAGGTGCTTCCTGGCGTGCGGATCATTGTGATTGACGACGGTTCCTGGGACGAGACGGCACGTGTCGCGGAGCGCGCGGGGGCTGACGTGTTCCGGCTGCCTCATCATCTCGGACTGGGCGGAGCCGTACAGACGGGCTACCGCTTTGCTTTCGAGCACGATTACCAGCGAGTGGTGCGGGTTGACGGCGACGGTCAGCACAATCCGGCGGACATCAAGAAACTATTGGAGGCGATGGATCAGGGCGACTACGACATGGTCAGCGGTTCACGCTTTCTGGCGCCTAACGGTTACCCGACCCGGACAGTGCGCCGCTTCGGCAGTCTCATATTTTCGTGGATTCTGTACCCGATTCTGGGAAAACGCATAACCGATCCGACATCCGGATTCGTGGCCGTCAACCGCAGAGCCTTGGAGGTATTCAGCGGGAGTTTCCCGCTCGAATACCCGGAGATCGAGGCTCTGGTGGTGCTGAAGCGCAAGGCGCTACGATTCAGTGAAGTGCCCACCAAGATGTTTCCGAGGCGCAGCGGGCAATCGACGATCAACAGTTGGACGGCGGCCTATTATATGGTTCGCGTGTTGCTCGGCGTCTTCGTGAACGTCATCAAATACGAACGCCGTTACCATACAGGGAAGCGAGGCTAGCGCATGGAGCAAATCCGCGTCGTCACGATTGTCTTTTGCCTGTTGCTGCTGCTTCAGATCGTGCGGTCGGTCCGGCGCGAGCACATCCGGGTAGAGTACTCGATGGCGTGGTTCGGCGTGGCGGTGTTGCTGTTAAGTCTGTGCCTATCCAAAACAGCTCTGAACTGGCTTTCACGGATATTTGGAATTTACGATTCCCCCTTGGTTTTGCTGGTTGTCGCCGGGGTGCTGTTCCTGTTTATCTTTTACCGGTCTTCGATTCAAGTTTCCGGTTTGAAGGATCATAATATCGTTTTGGCTCAAAAGATAGGCCTGCTGGAGTGGGAGCTGAAGCGTCAGGGGGTTCAGCTCGCTCAACTGCGAGAGCAGAAGGGGGGGGAGAGCGTCCAGATTCATCGGGAGTGGAGAAACGTGCACATTCTCTATGACGGCACTCCCCTGTTGATGCGCAGCGCGGGGGTCAAGAACTACCACTATTCGCTGCTGAAGAATCTGATCCCCAGCATCAGCCCTCACCGGCTTAGTTTGTTTCCCTTCCTGCGGACGCTGGCGCCCAATAGAAACGACCGGTCTAACTACGCCCGGCTGCGTACCTCGTGGCGGCTTGGAGCCGTGCTGGGCTCCAACTATCTGGGCTTTCCGCTGGCTGACTTCGGCGCCCGCCGGGCGGATTTATTTCACGCAACCCAGCATGTTTGGAAGCTGCCAGGAGGCAAGTGCTTGACGTCGATGGTGCACGATGCCACGCCGCTCACTTTGCCCGAGTGCCACACGAAGTCGAACATTCGGTACTTTCAAGCATTTGTCGGCGACACGCTCCACCGTCTGCATCGCATCCTGGTCCCTTCCAATGCGGTGAAAACGTACCTGGTCGAGGAATTGAGAGTTCCCGAAAGTAAGATCAGCGTTGTGTACCACGGCGTGGAAGAGCGGTTTTTCGAGAGCAGCGCGTCGGCGCATTTCTTGGTCCGCCGAAAATACAATTTACCGGACAAATATGTCCTTTTCGTCGGCACGCTTGAACCGCGCAAGAATATTGTGCGGCTCGTTGAGGCCTACTCTTCGATGCCGCGGGGACTGCGCCGGGAACACCCTCTCGTGCTGGTGGGCAGTTTAGGCTGGAAATCCGGTGAGATCAAACGCGCGCTTGCGAAAGCTCCGGAGGTTGTGGTTCTGGGACACGTGAAGCGCGCTTTGTTGCCACAGATCTATCACGGCGCTTCGCTTTTTGCGTTTCCTACGTTGTATGAAGGATTCGGATTACCTCTGCTAGAAGCGATGGCCGCCGGATTGCCGATTGTTACGTCTAATGCGGGGGCCGCTCCGGAGGTAGCTGGTGACAGTGCAATTCTCGTCGACCCTTTGAGCGTGGCCGAGATCGGCAACGCAATGGAGCGCATCCTGGGCAATGTGCAAATGTCGAGCGCTTTGGGTGGCGCCGGCCGCCAGCGGGCGCGAGCTTACACCTGGGAAAAGACGGCCGCTCAGACCAAAGCTTTCTTCGAGACGGCTTTGGGATCGCAGCGGCAGACTTACATCCGTTCGCGATGAGGAGAACTTGGGATCGATCGGTTAGGTTAGGTTTCGGTCACTACCAGCCCGCGGGCCTGGCCCATGGGCACTCCCTGACGCGGACGAGCCGCCACCAAAGAGGGGATCGTGACCGCTGGCGGATGAGGCGCGTCGAAGCGGCTAACCCCTCCCTCACGGTCGGGGCTCCGAGGTTAGGCGGGGGAGGGCTGCTCGCCTTCGGAGAGTCCGGGGACTCCCTTCGGCTGTGGGGTGTCGGGCCGCAGCACTTCCTGTTGCGGGACCGCGGGCTCCTCACTTTCTTCTGGATGAGTAATTGCATCTAACTCGCCGCCGGCGAGCAATGTCATCACCTCATCGCCTTCGAGAACTTCCCGTTCCAGAAGAGCCTCGGCGATCTTGACCAGAGCATCCGAGTTCTCGGTGATGACCTTCTTGGCTACGTCGTAGCCTGTTCTGACGAAGCTTCCCACCTCGGCGTCGATATGAATGGCCGTCGCTTCACTGTAGTCGCGGTGCTGCGCGATTTCGCGGCCGAGGAAGATTTGCTCTTCCTTCTTGCCGAACGTCAGCGGTCCCATCGAACTCATGCCCCACTCGCAGACCATTTGGCGAGCCATCTCGGTCGCCTGCTCGATGTCGTTGCCGGCCCCGGTCGTTATGTGATCGAGGAACATCTCTTCGGCGATGCGGCCGCCCATGAGGATGGCCAGGCGGGTTCGGAGAAACTCCTTGGTGTAGGTATGCTTGTCGTCCAAAGGCAACTGCATCGTCACGCCGAGAGCGGATCCTCGCGGAATGATCGTGACCTTGTGCAGCGGATCGGAGTTCGGCAGCAGGCCGGCCACCAGAGCGTGCCCGGCTTCGTGGTAGGCCGTGTTTTTCTTTTCCTCATCGGTGAGGATCATGGAGCGGCGTTCGGCCCCCATCATGACCTTGTCCTTGGCCAGTTCGAAGTCGTGCATGGTGACGACCTTGCGGTTCTGGCGAGCGGCGAAGAGGGCTCCTTCGTTGATGAGGTTCGCCAGGTCGGCCCCCGTGAAACCGGGAGTCCCGCGCGCCAGCACGTGCAAATCGACATCGGTCGCAAGAGGAACCTTGCGTGTATGGACGCGGAGAATACCCTCGCGTCCCCGCACGTCAGGACGACTCACAATGACACGACGATCGAATCGGCCGGGGCGCAGCAGGGCTGGATCGAGCACATCGGGCCGGTTCGTGGCCGCGATGAGGATCACCCCTTCGTTGGCATCAAAGCCGTCCATCTCAACCAAAAGTTGGTTGAGGGTCTGCTCGCGCTCGTCGTGACCACCGCCCAGTCCGGCGCCCCGATGGCGTCCCACGGCGTCGATCTCATCGATAAAGATGATGCATGGCGCGCTTTTCTTGCCTTGCTCGAACAAATCGCGGACCCGGCTGGCGCCGACGCCCACGAACATTTCGACAAAGTCGGAACCTGAAATCGAAAAGAACGGGACGCTCGCCTCACCGGCGATTGCCCTGGCCAGAAGAGTTTTTCCTGTTCCGGGGGGGCCGACCAGGAGCACTCCTTTCGGTATCCGGCCTCCGAGTTCCTGAAACTTTTGGGGCTCACGCAGGAACTCGATGATCTCCTGCAGCTCTTCTTTGGCCTCTTCGACCCCGGCGACGTCCTTGAAAGTGATTTTCTTCTGCTGGCTCGTCAGCAGCCGCGCACGGCTCTTGCCGAAGCTGAGAGCCTTATTGCCGCCGGCTTGCATTTGCCGCATCATGAAGATCCAGAATCCGAACAAAAGGATGAACGGCGAAGCATTGATCAGAAAGCTCAGCCAAGTCGGCGTGCTGGATTCCTTGACCTCAATGATCACGCCGCTATCTTGCAGAACGTCAATGATGCCTGGATAATCGGACGGCAGCACCGTGCGCAGGGTATCACCGCTACCCTTGAGTTTTCCGGTGACCTGGTTCCCGTTGCTGATCGTGACGGATTCGACGCTCCCCGCTTTGACCTCTTTATAGAATTCCGTGTAGGTGAGGTGCTTTTCACCGGCAGCGTTGCCTGTCTGGACAACCCGCCAGAGCAGGACCGCCGTGCAAAGCATCACGACCCAAAAGACCGCTGTTTTCACTGTGGAGTTCACAGGCTTGACTCCTCCGCTACCCCCATCTTGAAATACGCAGCTAAAGCGGGAGGTCTACTTGTATAGACGCGTCCTGGCATGAATTCGATTCCACCAAACTGGTCAGGCACTTTCGATCTCCGCAACCTCTAGTACAACCCGGCTGCCTTCGTCGGCGGCGTAGGCCGCCGCGGCGCCGAAATCGCGAACCCAAACGATCTGATCGGACGCCCCGTTGAGCGCCTTGTCGCCGACGGTTCCAACAATCACGGGCCAGCCGCCGCGCTGCCACATCGCGACCTTGCTTTCCTGGAACAAGGACTTGATCTTTTTTGACCCTGTTCGACCCTGCGGCTGGTAGCAGTCTCCCGGCCGCCAGTTCCGTATTCGCAGCGGCTTCGGGACCTTATCCCAGTCGAGTACACTTCGACGCTTCCTATTATAGCCCTGCCGGGGCTTGAGGTTCTCTCGGTTATATAACTTGAGTGTAACTAAGGTTGCACCCCAAGGTCCGGCGAAAGATCCCGGAGGATCAATGAGGAAGCTGTAGTCTCCGGCGGTAGTTTCGACCCCAGGAGAGGTTCTGGCCAGCAGAATTTCATTGAACGAACGGGAGACACGCAGTCCAGGAAGGTCGGTCTGTCCGCTGCCCGCAGCCCCGGAGGCTAGCCTTAGAATCGACTCGACGTGCTCGAATCCGATGCCGCGCAAGTCACCGCGAGCCCTTTCGATGGCTTGCCGCAGGAGTCTGCGGCCGACAGCAAGCGGGAGAGAACTCAGAGCATCAGTTCGGAGCCGGATTCCTAGCGCGTCCTGTGTGAGGTGCTCGGACGCCAGGCCGGGAAGCATACTATTCCAGTAGTCTTCCTCGCCCTGCGCCCATTGGGCAAGTTGCCCCAGCAGCCGCGGAAGATTGGGGTTCCACTCGCTCGTGAGCCGCGGCAGGAGCTGATGCCGGATTCGGTTGCGGTCGCGATCCAGGTCACGGTTGCTCTCATCTTCCCGCCATTTGAAGCCACCGGTTTCTAGATAGGCCAGCACTTGTTGCCGGGTGACCCCGATGAGCGGGCGGACGATGGCGCCATCTAGCACTGGGCGAATCCCGGCGAGGCCGGCGCTTCCGGAGCCCCGCAGCAACCGCTGCAAAACCGTCTCGGCTTGGTCGGAAAGCGTATGCCCGACGGCAATTTTGTCAAACCGCCCCTGGCCGGTCAACTGTCTGAAGAACTCATATCGGACGGCGCGGCCGGTTTGTTCGAGATTATCCCCGCTCGTTGCGGCTTGGCGGGCGATGTCGACCGAGGTCGAAATGAATGGAAGCCCGGCATGGGTGGAGAGCTCAGCGACGAATTGCTGGTCCTGCTCGGAGGCGCCGCCGCGCAACTGATGGTTGACGTGAACCACTCCCAGCGTGATTCCGAGGCGGTGGCGCAACTCCAGCAAGCAGTGCAGCATGGCCACCGAGTCAGGACCGCCCGAGACAGCAACGCCCACAGCTTCGCCTGCCTCGAGCATGTGATGCTTGGCGATGGTTTGGGAGACCTGCGGGGTCACAGTATCATTATTGACTAACCCCAATACTGTCACCCAGGAAGAATATGACACCCAGCCGCGTGAACGCGGCTTTGGCTTCCAGCCTCAAAACCCTGCTTCCGGTAACCGATCATCAAAATATTCCCGCGGCCCTGTTTCTTCAAGCACTTAGACTCCATTCGCCCGCGCCGCAAGCCAAAAAACGGACCCCGCCTGCTACAATGCGAATAGTGGAAAGAAGCTAAGGTGGCGACAAGCTAATGTGGCGCACGTCTCCCGGCGGGCCGCGTCGCCATTCCTGGCGACATGTCTTAGTTTGTCTTAGCTAGCAGTGGCCGCTGGTCCGAGTCGCCGCCAATCCACCAGCCGCGGCCAGTGACAAGAATACCTCAATCCGCAAGAAAACCCGTCGTTTTGCCAGGGAACCTGCCACGGTCCCGCCGCTGGCTGCACCCCGAGTCACTGAAAACAAAAACATTATCGGTTGACACCCATGACGAGGCGTCAAAATGGCCCGAAACCCTGCCATTCTGTGCCATTTTCGGCCATTTTGTAAAAAAAATTTATACCTCAGCCGACAACCTCTTTGTTTCCACCACTTCGCCAGACCGTGGCCGCTGACATCCCAGCGTCGCTTGACCCGTCGCTTGCGCTCTGGGCTCTGTTGGCTAAAGCGGGACGTCGGTCTCGGTCAGCGCTTCGTAGTCGACGCCGTCTACCTGGAATCCGAACAAGTTGCTGAATTCTTTGCGGAAGCCGGCGACATCCGAGATTTCCGAAAGGTTTTCGGTTGTCACGCGGCCCCACAGATCGGCGACCGCTGACTGCACGTCTTCTTGCATTTCGAGGTTGTCGAGACGAATCAGACGTTTGGCGCCGGTGGCGACTTCTTTGCCCGCGGCCAAGTAGTCAAAACATAGCCGGCTGATCTGCTCGATCGAGCCTTCATGCGTGCCCTTCTGCTTCATCACCCGGAAGAGCAAACTGATGTAAAGGGAGACGACGGGGATAGCGGCCGAGGCCTGCGTGACGACAGCTTTGTTGACCGAGACCCAGGCGTGCCCGCCGATCCGCGACGACAGCTCGGCGTCCAGCGAGTGTGCGGTCTGCTCTAGATCTTTCTTTGCGATTCCAATCGTCCCATGACGGTAGATGGGCCAGGTGAGCTCGGGACCGACGTAGGAATACGCCAACGTTCTCGCTCCGTCCGCGAGAAGGCCCTCGCTGAGCAGCAGTTCGATCCAGAGCTTCCAATCTTCGCCACCCATGACGGCAATCGTATCGGCGACTTCCTGTTCTGTTGCCGGCTCGATTGTGACCTTCTTCACGTCGCCGGTGGAAAAGTCCACTGTTTTGTCTGTAAAGGGCTCACCGATTGTCCTCAGGGCCAAGTTGAACGTTTGGCCCGTGCGGGGGTGTGTGCGGCGCGGGGAGGCCAGGCTGTAGACGACGAGGTCGACTTTTCCCAGGCCCCGGCGGATGAGGCCGATCGTCTGTCGCTTGCCTTCGTCTGAAAAGGCATCGGCGTTAACTCCCTCGGCCCAAAGACCGGCTTCTCTTGCCAAGCGGTGGAGTGCGACGGTGTTGTAATAGCCGGCTGAAGCTGTCCTCCTGCCTTCCGGCGGCCGTTCGAAAAAGACACCGAGCGTCTTGGCGCGGAAGCCCCAGGCCGCCGCGATTCGGGTGGCTAGCCCGTAGCCGGTCGAGCTGCCGATGACGAGGACGTTTTGGGGGCCGATTGTGCCCGCGGGGCGAGCCTGGAGAACCGCATCAATCTGATGTTGGACGTTGCGGGCGCAGCCTTGCGGGTGAGCGTTGATGCAGATGAAACCTCGAGAGCGTTGCTTTACGGTCTGTTGTGGCATGGGGTCGGGTTGCCGCTGGCGTTTGAGTGCGCGTTATGGGCGTTTAATACGCGTTACGGGCGTTGGGCACGCGTCGCCGCTGCGCGGCAACGGGCCGGCATCAGGTGTGGGTCAGGTAGTCCATCCGGCCGCCGTCCGCCATCAAGTACTGCCCAGTCATGAAGCTCGTTTTGTCGGAAGCCAGAAACGACACCACATGAGCGATATCTTCCACCTCGCCTGGACGGGCCAGCATCGATCTTGATGACACGGTTTCGAGGATTTGTTCCACTTGCTCCGGCGGTTTCCCGCCGGTGGTCATGTCGGTGACGGTAAATCCGGGAAGAACCGCGTTGACGGTAATTCCATGCTTGCCAAAGTCAAACGCGAAACGCTTTGTCAGAATCGCTACTGCCGCCTTCGTCGCGGCGTACATCGTGGTCCCAGGGAAAGCGGTTCCCATGGCGGCATTGGACGAGAGGTTAATGATGCGGCCGTACTTGCGCTCGATCATCGATGGGACGACGGCGCCCGTGCAATGGAGCACACCCTTGACGTTGACTCCCCACATGCGGTCGAGGTCCTCTTCTTTGTAGTCGAGCAGTTCGCCGGGGATCAGCAGGCCGGCGTTGTTGACGAGGATGTCGATGGGGCCGAGTTCTTTTGTGACCTGCCCGGCCATGGCTTCGACGGCGGTCTTATCGGCGACATCCGCCTGTATCGTGATGGCTCGCCCTCCGTGGCCCTCAATCTCAGCGGCTGTCTGTCGCGCGGCCTCGGCATTGGCGCGGTAGTTGACGGCAACAGCGGCGCCATTGGCCGCCAAGGCCTTGGCGATGGCGCGGCCGATGCCTCGCGAGGCGCCTGTTACGAGCGCGACTCTGCCGTGCGCGATGTCTGAACCCATATTGCCTCCGGTTCAACATTCTAACCAGTTTCCAGAGCGAGGCTGTTTTGGGCTGCGGCTCAGGCGGCCGCCAATCCACTTTGGTGCTACCAGGCCCCCAGGTCGAATAGTGTTGAAGGGCGATGATAATGTCCCCTTGAGAGGGCGATAGAAATGTCCCCTAATCTAAGGCTCCAGAAAGGAGGAGCCGAGATTGGAGAGGACATGGATGAACGACAAGGAATTGAGACGGGGCGAGGTGCTGGGCCGGGTGAAGCGAGGCGAGTTAAAGCTGAGCGAGGCGGCGCAGGTGCTCGACATCAGTTACCGCCAGAGCAAGCGGATCTGGAAGCGCTACAGCGCGGGAGGGACAAAAGCATTGAAGCACGGCAACGTGGGCCGGGTATCGAACCGGGCCAAGCCAGCGGAAGTTCGCAAGCGAGTGCTGCAACTGGTGCGCGAGAACTACTCCGGCGAACCGCACGAGCGCTTCGGGCCTACTCTGGCGGCCGAGCATTTGCGAAAGGACCACGATCTGCAAGTATCGGTGCGGGCACTGCGGCTCTGGATGCTCGCCGAGGGTCTGTGGAGCCGCCGCCGCAAGCGCCAGCCGCATCGCCAGCGGCGGCAGCGCAAAGCGCACTTCGGGGAGCTGATCCAGGTCGACGGCTCGCACCACCGATGGCTCGAAGATCGCGGCCCGAAAGGTTGCCTGATGAACTTCGTCGACGATGCGAGCGGCCGGGCGCTGTGCCGCTTCTCGAGCGAAGAGACAACTTGGGCGGCGGCCGATCTGCTCGAAGCCTGGGTGCGTCAATACGGCGTTCCGAAGGCGTTGTATTGCGACTGGAAGAACGTCTACAAGCGCCAGCCGACGTCGCGCGAAGCGCTGGAAGGCATCGAGCCCGAGACGCAGTTCGGGCGCATGTGCGCCAAGCTGGGGATCCGCATCATCGCGGCATCGTCGCCGCAAGCCAAGGGCCGCGTGGAGCGGCATCACGGCACCCATCAAGACCGCCTGATCAAGAAGATGCGACTGCAAGGTATCTGCGATTACGAGGCGGCGAACCGCTATCTCGGCGAGCAATATCTGGGGGAACACAACGCCAAATTTGTCTGCGAGCCAGCGGCGGAAGCGGACTTTCATCAGCGCCCGCCCAAGCGTCTGGACTTAAAGTGGGTGTTCTGCTTGGAGGCCGAGCGAGTCGTCTCCAACGATCGGGTGGTCCGTTTCGAGAACCGCTTCTTACAGTTGAAACCGAAGCGCAATCAGGCTCTGGGGGCGGGGGGGAGAGTCACCGTGCAGCAAGCGCGCCAGGGCGAGTTGCAGGTGATCCACGAAGGCCGAGCGGTGGCCTTTGAAGAGATCACGTGGCCCGAGCCGAAGCCGCGCCCCAAGCCGAAACAACAAGCGGCCCGGCAGCGGCCCAAGCCGGCGGCGGACCACCCTTGGCGTAAGTTGCTGCGGTCGAAAAAACGTGCGGCGACGACATAAAAAAGGCAGGGCTATGGAAATGACGGGACGGATGGAAAGCGTGGAAAACCTCAGCGAGCAGCGCAGAGGGTTCGCATCGCAACGACAGGTTTCCCACCCTTCCCACCGTCCCTTGGAAATCGCTGACGCGATTTCCACATTCCCACAGCCCCGACGACGACGATTATCTCTTACGAACTTACAAACAACAAAACGAAGGGGACATTTCTATCGCCCTACCGCCGGGGACATTTCTATCGCCTCTTGACACCCCCAGGTCGAATAGATGACATTGGACACCAGGGATAGTAGACTGCTCACAGCAGGTCTTGCCGCCGATCTGACCGCAGGCTCGTCATGCAGTTTGTATTACAGCACGGTAGGAGTATAATTCAAGGTTTTGCCACCGTTTGCGCTCGGTCGTAAGATTGTCAGGGAACGGCGGAGAGCAGGCGTTTTTTCGGATGAGTCCGTTTGGCAGCCGCTAAACCGGTCGAGGAGATGAGAGCCATAAAACCACGTGTGTTGCACCCGCCGAAGGTGGCGTACTTCACGATGGAAGTCGCGCTACACCCGAAAGTTCCAACGTACAGTGGCGGCCTTGGGGTGCTGGCCGGTGATACGTTGCGTTCGGCGGCCGACCTCGGTGTTTCGATGTTCGGCGTGACCCTGCTCCACAGAAGGGGTTATTTCAATCAGAGTCTGGACAAATCCGGCAACCAAACCGAGAACCCGGTCGAATGGGATCCAAGTGACCATCTCGAACCCATGGATCCGCTGGTGACGCTCACTCTGGCCGGGAGGCCCGTTCACGTTCGTTGTTGGCGCTATCCGGTTCACGGTGTCAACGGGCACTTGGTCCCTGTTTACTTCTTGGATACGGATGTGAGCACGAACAACGACTGGGATCGCGGAATCACGGGCTCTTTGTACGGAGGGGACGAGTATTACCGCCTTTGCCAGGAATTCGTTCTTGGGGTCGGCGGGCTTCAGATGCTGCGCCAGCTCGGGCACACCGATATCGAGAACTATCACATGAACGAGGGGCACTCGGCTCTGCTGGTGCTGCGTCTGCTCGAAAGACAGCTTTCCAAGAGCGGACGGCGGTTTCCCGGTGAAGAGGATCTGGCCGTGCTGCGAAAGAAGTGCGTGTTCACCACCCACACGCCTATTCCGGCCGGCCATGACTCGTTTCCCGAAGAGATGGTGCGGCGAGTGCTCGGCGATGACAGAACAACGTTACTGTTTTCGACGGGCTTTTCGGGCTCCGACGAACTCAATATGACGCGTCTGGCGCTGCACCACTCGAACTACGTGAACGGCGTGGCGATGAGGCACGGTGAAGTTTCGCGCAAGATGTTTCCGAAGTACCGCATCAAGGCGCTGACCAACGGCGTTCATGCGATGACTTGGCTGTCGCGGCCGATGCAGGAAGTCCTCGACCGGGAGATTCCGGAATGGCGCCACGACAACATCTACCTTCGCTACGCCATCAACATTCCTCTCAGGGATATTCGCGAGGCCCATGCCCGGGCCAAACGCACCTTGCTAAACGCTTTGCATGACGCCACCGGCGAGCGGCTCGAAGAAGACGTTTTTACGATCGGATTCGCTCGCCGGGCGACGGGTTATAAACGCGCGGATCTTTTGTTTCGTGATGCCAAGCGGCTGGAAGAGATCGTCAAGAAGGCAGGGAAACTTCAGATCATCTATGGCGGCAAGGCGCATCCCCGCGATGACGGCGGAAAAGATCTCATCCGCCGGGTTTTCGCGGCTGCTGACAAGCTTTCTGCCTCGATCAAGATCACCTACGTCGAGAACTACGACATCACTTGGGGAGCGATGATCTGCAGCGGCGTTGACCTGTGGCTGAATACCCCCGAGAAGGAGCGCGAGGCATCGGGTACAAGCGGGATGAAGGCGGCTTTGAACGGCGTGCCGAGCCTCAGCGTATTGGATGGCTGGTGGCTCGAAGGGCACATCGAAGGAGTGACAGGCTGGTCGATTGAAGACGGCGGGGAGGGCGAAGCCGGAGAGGCTGCTTCGCTTTACGAGAAGCTGGAAAAGGTGTCCTTCCAATGCACTACCACGACCCGGACGCTTATGCCAAAGTGATGCGGTCGGCGATTGCGCTCAACGGGACGTTCTTCAATACCCAGCGGATGGTGATGCAATACGTGTTCAACGCCTATTCGACGGCGAATGGGGCGTAGGTTTCCGGGGGTGGCGATCGTGAGAGATGCTTGTCCCGGTCCTCCCGCGCATGATTGGCTTGATTGTGGCTTGATCGTCGCGGCTTCGCCCCCGGTCCGTCGCTATACTCTTAGGCAGACGTGGCGCTGTCGAACCCGGTATTGCTTTCGAAGCGACAAGAGCTTTTGGACGCAGCCCGCCGCCATGGGGGGGCCAATCTCCGGGTCTTCGGTTCGAACGCCCGCGGCGAGGATCGGCCCGAAAGCGACTTCGACTTCCTAGTTGATTGCGGCCCCCACAGGCCTCCCTTTTTCCCGGGCGGTTTGCAGGCGGCTCTCGAGGAAATCCTCGGCCGAAAAGTAGATCTGGTCACGGAGTCGTCGCTGCACCCGAAGATTCGCGGCCGGATCTTGCGGGAAGCGCTTCCGTTGTGACGGAACAGGACCGGCTATACCTGGAGCATATCCTCGACTGCATCAGCCGGATAGAGGGCTACGCCGGACCCGGTCGAGACGCGTTCCATTCGCGGACGATCATCCAAGACTCGGTCGTTCGCAACCTTACATTTGATCGGGGAGTCGTCGAAGCGGGCTAGCCCTGGACCACCGGGTTTTCGAGAATGCCGATGCCGTCGATTTCGACTTCGACGATGTCTCCGGCTTTCATTGGGCTGGTGCTGCCCGGCGTTCCGGTATAGATCACATCGCCGGCGGAAAGCGTAATGTAGCGGCTGACGAAGCTCACAATAGCGGCCGGGCCGAATATCAGGTCATTCACGCGCTGCTTCTGCATCACCTTGCCGTTGAGGCGAAGCTGAATCCAGGACTTGTCGTAGTCGAGCCCGACAGCGATCGCCGGCCCCAGCGGCGCGAAGGTGTCGGAACCCTTGGCGCGCCACCATTGAACGTCCTTCTTATCGCCTTTTGACCCGCCCTGCCAGTTGCGGTCGCTGACGTCGTTGCCGCAGGTGTAGCCCAGGATGTAGCCGGGCGCGTCTTCTTCGGAGACATTGCGGGCGGTCTTGCCCATGACGATGACGAACTCGGCTTCAAAATGGACGTCCTTCGCGCCCTTGGGGATGACGATATCACCGCCCGGGTGCTGCAAGGCGGTCAGCGGCTTGTAGAAGATTTCAGGGTTTGCCGGAGGTTCGCGCTCACCTATGTGGCTGCCGTAATTGAGTCCAACGGCAAGCACTTTAGTCGGCTCGATGGGATAGAGTAGCTTGACGTCCGCGGTCTTCACTTTTTCGCCGGTTGGCTTGCGGTCGCCTAACAAATCGCCTTCGATTTTCTCGATCGTGTCGCCGGAGAGAATTCCGTGGGAGACGCTGCCTCCCTGCTCGAATCGTACGTAAAGAGTGACTCCGTTTGAAGCTTTCTGGGCCATTACCGCACCTCCAACTGCTAATGCTGTCATGAATGTTCTACGGGTTGTTGACATGGCTGACTCGTTTGCTGACTCGGGGGCTGAATCGCGTCTGAATCAGCCGGCGACGACTTTGTTGCGGAGAACGCCGATGCCGTCGATCTCGACTTCCGCTACGTCGCCCGGTTTCATGGCGCTGGTTTTACCGGGAGTTCCAGTGAAGATCACGTCGCCCGGCAGCAGCGTCACGTACTGGCTGATGAAGCTGACTGTCAACGGCGGTTTGTGAATTAAGTCGACGAGGCCCTGCTCTTGCTTGACTTCACCGTTGAGACGCAGCCGAATGCTGGACTTTTCGTAATCCAAGCCGACCGCGATCGCCGGACCCATCGGGGAGAAAGTTTCCGCGCCTTTGGCACGCCACCACTGCATGTCCTTTTGATCGCCCTGCGAACCATTCTGCCAGTTCCGCTCGCTGACGTCGTGGCCGCAGGTGTAGCCCAGGATGTGGCTGGGCGCTTCCTCCACTGAGATGCGCTGCGCCTTCTTGCCGATGACGACGACGAACTCCGCCTCAAAGTGAACATCTTTGGAGTCCGCAGGCAGCACGATGTCGCCTTCGGGATGCTGCAGCGACGTGATCGGCTTGTAGAAAATTTCGGGGTTGGCCGGCAGGGCGCTATCTTCGCCGATATGACTCTTGTAATTGCCCGCCATCGCCAGCACCTTTGACGGCTCGATGGGGTACAACAGCTTGACGCTGCTTGCTTCGACCGTCGTACCGTTGGGGGTTCGGCTGCCAAACAGATCACCGTCGATCTCTTCAATCGTGTCCCCGCTGAGGACGCCGAACTTCACGCTGCCGCCTTGTTCGTAGCGTACGTAGCGAGTGACTCCAGGGTAGGGATCGGGGGCGGACGAACAAGCCCAAGTCGATAAACCACCGGCTATGGCTGCCAGAAAACTTCTTCTCGATGAACGCATACGTCCTCCTGAGATATACCGCGCTAGTGTAGCAGAAGCCTCCTCAGAGATGGGCGCGGGCGGAGCGGCCAAGCGCAGCCAGAACTGCTAGCTGCCCTTCGATTTGACCCAGGCTCCCGCCTGGGGCTCTGAGTCTTCGTCCTGAGGCCTTTGCTTCGCTCGCAACGGCTGACCCACTCTTCGTCCTGGGGCCTTTGCTTTGCTCGCAACGGCTGACCCACTCGCTTGCGCTCGGGGCTCTGAATCCGCACCCTACACATTCTCCGGTACAACAAATGGCTCGCGGTAATCGCGTTTGAGCAGCTTGTTGGCCTCGTCATCACCTGGGAACCGCTCTGCCTTGGCGTCGAACTTCAGCTTGCGGTTCGTGCGGTAGGAGATGTTGGCCATGTGGCACAGCGCCGCCGATAGGTGTCCCACTTCGACGTCGCAATGCAGATCGGTGTGTTTTCGGCTTTTGACCGCGTCGAGAAAGTTCGCGAAGTGCGCACCGCGCTCCCCGGCGGCGGACATCGACGGTCCCGGCTCGCGCTTTTCACCCAGGTAGGTCGCGAAGCCGCGACTGTTGAGGGTCATGTAGCCGTCAGCCCCGAAAAAGAGGTTGCCGACGGTGTTCATGTTTCCGTCCGGGTCCTGCATGCCGGCCTCGCCGCCAGTAGGCAGTCCGCGCACCTCGAACACGATTTGGCTGTCAGGATACTCGAAGACGGCGGTTTGCGTATTGGGGGTCTGCTGGTCGTCGGGATAGATGTAGTGCCCGCCCGATGAGTAGACGGCCGGAGGAAGTTCCTCCTTGCCAAGGCCCCAGCGGGCGATATCCATCTCATGCACGCCTTGATTACCGATGTCACCGTTGCCGAAATCCCAGTACCAATGCCAGTTGTAGTGGAAGCGGTTTTCCTTGAAGTCGAGTTCTTGCGAGGGGCCCAGCCAAAGGTCATAGTTGACGCCGGGCGGAACCGGGCTGGCTGACTTGGCGCCAATCGACTTGCGGCGCTTGAAGCATAGTCCGCGCGCCATATAGAGCTTGCCAATCACGCCGTCGTTTAGCAATTCGATCGCACGGACTTTGTGCTGGGTGCTGCGGCCCTGGTGGCCAACCTGCACGATGCGCTTGTATTTGCGCGCCGCCTGGACCATCTTGCGGCCCTCGAAGATGCTGTGAGAGGCGGGCTTTTCGACATAGACGTCCTTGCCCGCCTGGCAAGACCAAATCGTCGCCAGAGCGTGCCAGTGATTCGGGGTGGCGACGGACACGGCATCAATGCTGTTGTTCTCGAGCATCTCGCGCAGGTCTTCGTACTCGGCGGGTTTGCGTTTTTGGAACTCGAGTGTTTGCTGAGCGGCACGTTCGACAACCGCTTGGTCGATGTCGACGACGGCGGCGACTTCGGAGCGCTCGTCGTGCGCAAATCCGCGGATGTGGGCTTTTCCGCGCCCGCGAACTCCGATGCAGGCGATCTGGACGCGCTCGTTCGCCCCCATGACTTGGGAGTAGGAAGCGGCGGTCATTGCGGCCGCGGCGGTTCCCGAGGACTTTAGGAAGTTGCGGCGGCCAAGTGGCGCCCGCGGCGCTGATTGCGTGGGGCGCGTTTTCCGCGCCGACAGTTTCGTCTGGGTTATTGCCATGACAGGCCTCCTATGATTCTTGGCTCACTGCATACAAAGCGTATCACAGGCGGCAAGCGTGATCAACGATGGCAACTCAGGTCGAGCCGGAGCTCTTGCGAGTTCTCGCTAAGCGGCATGGCGTTGACGTTTGCAGTACGACTAGCAACTGCAACCGACGCACTGATTTGACGCTACCCCGAGCCCGAACGTATACTAAGAACTGATCGGCCTGCTGGGCTCGGGTGATGTGGATCGATCCCGGGAAGAGCAGGAGCGATGGCAGAGTCCGTCGGCTCAGGCGTTGAGCCGTATCTTCCGTCTGAGCTATCATATACAGGTCTGTCGGCGCTGGCGTAGCTCAGCTGGTAGAGCATCTGATTTGTAATCAGACGGTCGGGGGTTCGAGTCCCTCCGCCAGCTCCAGTTGTCTGCGTTGCTGATTCAAGAACGATTTCCAGGAAAATCCCAGGAGTGGATTGGGGGTAAAACTCGAACGGTTTCGGCGGGAGTAACTCAATGGTAGAGTCACAGCCTTCCAAGCTGTTGGTTGCGGGTTCGATCCCCGTCTCCCGCTCCAGGCTGTAGCTTCCCTAAGCCGCTGGGCAGTGACGGGCCGATGTAGCTCAGTTGGTAGAGCGCGTCCTTGGTAAGGACGAGGTCACCGGTTCAACCCCGGTCATCGGCTCCAGCGACCCGGACAGGCTGCCCTGTGACACGCGGCCGCGCGGTCACGAAGTAGTGGCTAGCGAACAGGAAGATCCCGGTCAAGGAGAGTATTGAGTTAAGGACGGGTAGCCGAGTGGTCAAAGGCGGCAGACTGTAAATCTGCTGGACACAGTCCTACGGAGGTTCGAATCCTCCCCCGTCCACCACGACGCCCGTTAGAGCAAGACGCTGAAAAGCACGGCACGGGACCTCGAACCGCAGAGGTCCAAATCGGAGAGCAAGCGATGGCGAAGGAGAAATTTGACCGCAGCCTGCCGCACGTGAACGTGGGGACAATCGGCCATATTGACCATGGCAAGACCACGCTGACGGCGGCCATCACGAAGGTTTTGCAGAAGAACGATTCCAGCGTGTCGTTCCGCTCGTTCGACTCGATCGACAACGCCCCGGAAGAGAAGGCCCGCGGCATCACCATCGCCGTGTCGCACGTCGAGTACCGCACGTCGAACCGGCACTATGCGCATGTCGATTGCCCCGGCCACGCCGACTACATCAAGAACATGATCACCGGCGCGGCGCAGATGGACGGCGCCATCCTGGTGGTGGCGGCGACCGACGGCCCGATGCCCCAGACCCGCGAGCACATTCTGCTGGCGCGGCAGGTGGGCGTGCCCTACGTCGTGGTGTTTCTCAACAAGTGCGACGCGGTGGACGATCCCGAGCTGCTGGAGCTGGTGGAGCTGGAAGTGCGCGAGCTGTTGACGAGTTACGACTTCCCGGGCGATGACATTCCGGTCGTGCTGGGCTCGGCGCTGAAGGCGCTCGACGGCGACTCCGCAGCCGAGCAGGACATCGCGAAGCTGATGCAGGCGGTGGATGATTACATCCCGACGCCGAAGCGCGAGAAGGACAAGCCGTTCTTGATGCCGATCGAGGATATTTTCTCGATATCGGGGCGCGGCACGGTGGTGACCGGGCGTGTCGAGCGGGGCATCGTGAAGGTGGGCGAGGAGATGGAGATCGTCGGTTTCCGCGAGACGCAGAAGCGCGTGATCACGGGCGTGGAGATGTTCAAGAAGCTGCTGGACCAGGGCGAGGCGGGCGACAACGTGGGGCTGCTGGTGCGGGGCTTGGAGAAGGACGAAGTGGAGCGCGGGCAGGTGGTGGCGAAGCCCAAGTCGATCACGCCGCACACGAAGTTCAAGGGCGAAGTGTACGTGCTGAAGAAGGACGAAGGCGGGCGGCACACGCCGTTCTTCAACGGCTACCGTCCGCAGTTTTATTTCCGCACGACGGACGTGACCGGCGTGGCGCAACTGCCGGAAGGGACGGAGATGGTGATGCCAGGCGACAACGTCGGCATGAGCGTGGAGCTGATCAGCCCGGTGGCGATGGAGAAGGGACTGCGATTCGCCATCCGTGAAGGCAGCCGCACCATCGGCGCCGGCACGGTCGCCGAGATTATCGAGTAAGCGGAAAGAAACCGCCCGGCCCGTGAGACGGCTCAAGAAACGCCCGGCGCGGAGAGCGAAACGAGGAGACTGACGTGGCACGAGAGACCATCATTCTAGAGTGCACGGAAACGAAGGACCGCAACTACACGACCACGAAGAACAAGAAGAAGACTCGCGGACGCCTGGAGCTAAAGAAATATTGCCCGCGCCTGCGCAGGCACACTCTGCACCGGGAAACAAAGTAGCGGGTCGGCAAGTACGTTCGGACGCCCCGGTTTTTGTGAGTTCCACGGAGGTTCAGCATCGGCGGAACGAGTTCAGGGGCGTAGGTTCAACGGTAGACCAGCGGTCTCCAAAACCGCGAGTGGGGGTTCGAATCCCTCCGCCCCTGCCACATCTTGAGGTTGGCCGTGAAAAGCGGCAAAGCGGCGGGAAGTAAGCAACTAAGCAAAGAGCGATTCCATGGCAACAGTAGCCAAGGCGAAGCAGGCATCACAGGGTGGTGTCATGGGTAAGATCAGCGGGGTCAAGGATTGGCCCGCCCGCTTCCGCAGCTATACGGACGGCTTGAAGCGGGAAATGCGCCTGGTGACCTGGCCCGGCAAGAAACAAGTTCAAGCGACCACCGGAGTCGTCCTGGTGACGGTTTTTATTTTTGCCTTTTACTTTGGCGTCGTCGATTATGTGCTGACCTACCTTCAGACCATGCTCTACGACTATTTCATCGGCAGCTAACGCTAGAGGCGGACCCGTGAGCGAATTAAACAAACCGGCGGAACTCAGCGAATCCGGGCAGGAAGAACCGGCCAGCGAGCAGCAAGCTGCCGCGGGGGCAGGCGAGGGCGTGCCTAAATCCGGGGAAACTCCCGGGGGCGAGGCTGTGGCGTCTGCTTCCGGGGAGGAAGGAACTTCGATCGACGAGGAGACCGCGGAGTTGCCTTCACCATCAGCGGCGACTGTTCCCGAGCCGGCGGTTTCTTCCGCGACGGACGCCGAAAGGTCCGAAGCTTTGCCGGCTGAAGCCGAGGGTGAGGCGGCGGGCGGGGCGGGGGAATCTTCAGAGTCCGCCGCGACCGAGCCCGGGGGTGCTGTCGAGGCCGAGCCGCAAGACGCACCCGAGGAAGTAGCGGCGGAAGCCGGCGAAGAGCCGGAAGGACCAGCGGAGGAGGTTGCCGCGGAGACCGAACCGGCTGTTGAAGCGGAGGCTGCCGCTGAAGCGGCGGCGTCCGAAGCTGAAGCCGAGGCCGAGCCTGCTGCGGAGGCCGAACCGGCTGTTGGGGCGGAGGCTGGCGTTGAAGCGGCGGCACCTGAAGCTGAAGCTGAGGCTGAGCCCGCCGCGGACGCAACGCCAGGCGCCGAGGCCGCGCCGACCCCAGAGACCGAACCGGCTGTTGAGGCAGAGGTTGCCGCTGAAGCCGCGGCGGCCGAACCTGAAGAGGAAGCTGAGGCGGAGACCGCGACCGAACCCAAGCCGGCCGGAGTGCCGGGGATCGATTGGTACATCATCCACACCTATTCCGGATTCGAGAACAAGGTGAAGGAGAGTCTTCGCACGCGCGCGGACGCTTTCGGCTTTAACGATCGCATCGGCGAGATCCTGATTCCAACCGAAGACGTTGTTGAGATGCGCAGCGGGAAAAAAATCACGAGCAAGCGAATGCTCTATCCGGGCTATGTCTTGCTGCAACTCAAGATGGACGACGAGCTGTGGCACATAGTCAAGAACACGCCCCGCGTGACGGGTTTCGTGGGCAGCGGGCCGACGCCGACTCCTCTGACGGCGGGCGAGGTGAACCAGATTCTCTATCGCCAGACGTCCTCGGTTGAAAAGCCGCGGCCTAAGTTGACGTTCGAGCGAAGCGACCGGGTCAAGATCATCGACGGGCCGTTCACGAACTTCACCGGCACCGTGGAGGAGGTCAATCCCGACCGGAACACGCTGAAGGTCATGGTCACGATTTTCGGACGAGGCACTCCGGTCGAGTTGGAGCATTTTCAAGTCGAGAAAGAGCGGCTCTAGTCGCGCTCGGAGCGAAATATGGCAAAACGGATCACGGGGCAGATCAAGTTGCAGATCATGGCTGGGAAGGCTACGCCGGCACCACCGGTGGGTCCGGCCTTGGGTCAAGCGGGCGTCAACATCATGGACTTCTGCAAGGCCTTCAATGCCAAAACGGCGGAGAAGGAGTTGGAGGGGCTGATCGTTCCGGTCGTCATCACCGTTTACCATGACCGCTCCTACTCGTTCATTACCAAGACTCCCCCGGCCGCGGTGTTGATCAAACGGGCTGCCAATCTGGCGAAGGGCTCCGGCGAGCCGAACCGTAACAAGGTCGGCCAGCTCACGCGGGCGCAGGTGGAAGAGATTGCCAAGAAGAAGATGGCCGACTTGAACAGCCACGATCTCGAGGCGGCAGTGCGGATCATCAGCGGAACCGCCCGCAGTATGGGAGTGCAAGTGGTTTGAGAGTTCTGGAAGTAAACTTTTTTTTGTCTTTGTAAACTGATTCGGTTGGCACGGACCCAGTGGGAGGCTGCTCCGCAAGCGGCCGTCTGGACCAAGGGTGAAACTATGGCGAAGAAGAGAGGCAAGAAGTACCTCGCTGTTCTCGAAAAGATTGAAGAAAAAGCCTACCCTCTCAGCGAGGCGATCCCGTTTCTCAAAGAGAACACGGTCTCCGGGTTTGACGAGACGGTTGAAGTCCACATGAACCTGGGGGTCAACCCCAAACACGCGGACCAGATGGTACGCGGAACAATCGTGCTGCCCCATGGTCTGGGCAAGTCGAAACGCGTGCTGGTCATTGCCACCGGTGAGAAAGCGGCCGAGGCGGAAAAAGCCGGCGCGGACTATATCGGCGGAGAGGACATGGTCAAGAAAATCCAGTCGGAGGGCTGGCTGGATTTTGATGCCGTCGTCGCCACGCCCGACATGATGAAGTTTGTCGGCCGGCTCGGCCGGATTCTCGGTCCGCGGGGCCTGATGCCTAATCCCAAGACCGGCACGGTGACGATGGACGTCGCTCAAGCCGTGAACGAGATCAAAGCGGGCAAGGTGGAGTTTCGGGTCGACAAGGGAGCCGTGATTCACACACCGGTCGGGAAGCTGAGTTTCAGCCACGAAAAGCTGACAGAGAATGCAACGGCGCTCATCCAGGCAGTGGTGAAGGCAAAACCCTCGGCAGCCAAGGGGCGTTACGTTCTGGGCACGAGCATTTGTTCGACCATGGGGCCGGCTTTGAAGCTCAACGTATCGGATTTGACCAGCTAGGGACTGTAGAACCATGAAGCAGAAAACGGACAAGAACGCCGACCTTAAACGAATCAAGAGCGATCTCGATGATTATCCGACCGTGCTGATTTGCGCCTTCGAGGGGCTCAAGGTTGAGGAAGACTTTCAGCTTCGCAACCAGGTGCGCGAGGCCGGGGGGCGCTACCGGGTTATTCAGAACCGTCTGGCCCGGCTGGCATCGAAGGACACTCCTTTCGAGGAATCGCTGGGGGATCTGCGGGGCATGACGTCGCTTGCCTGCGCGGGTGAGGACCCGTTGAGTTTGGTCAAGACGCTGGTGGCCTACGCCAAGGAGCACCCGTCGTTCCAGTTCAAGTCCGGAGTGGTTGAAGGCCGAGTGCTTGATGCTGACGCGCTCAATCAGCTTGCGACCCTGCCGGGCAAAGAGGCGATCTACGCCAAGTTGCTGTTCTTGATCAACGCCCCGGCGCAGCAATTGGTGAGCGTGATCAATGCGCCCGCGCGCGATCTGGCGATCGTGATCGATCAAGGCGTCAAGGAAAAGAAGTTTCCCGCGCAGCCCTGATCCGTACCCGCGATTCCCCTGCAGGGGTCGCCGCTGGTTCCGGGGGCAGGTCAGTTTTGTTCAGCGGCCCGCGTGCCGCTGACTTACTTTGATTTCTAAAAAGAGATTCTCATTCATAAGGAGCTAGATCAAAAATGGCGGATGTAAATGCAATTGCCGAATCGATTCAGGAGCTTACGCTGATGGAGGCCGCCGACCTCGTCAAGACGTTGGAAGAGAAGTTGGGTGTGTCGGCGGCTGCCGCGGTGGCGATGCCCGCGGGGGGACCCGCTCCCGCTGCCGAGGCTGCCGAAGAGCAAACCGAGTTCGACGTCGTTCTGACGGGAATCGGCGGCAACAAGATCTCGGTGATCAAAGCGGTTCGCCAAGTCACCAGTCTCGGTCTCAAGGAGGCCAAAGACCTGGTAGATAACGCACCCAAGCCAGTGAAGGAAGGCGTCACCAAGGAAGAAGCCGAGGCCCTTCAGGCGAAGCTGACCGAAGCCGGCGCGACCGTCGAGCTGAAGTAGCGTTGCGTGGCCGGGAGCTGTCTCGATGCCGCGGCGGCGAAGCGGCCGGGTTTTTTAATTCGGCCCGGCTCACAATTGAACTTAGCGAGCGCAGGTGTTATAATCTATCTGTCGGAGCCCGTGGACTCTTCGATACTCTTTCCCACTAACCCGTTTCTAGAGGCTGCCTGAGTACGTGTATCCGGTACTAGGAAGGTTGTTTCCGGAGTGCCTGCAAGCCGGGGGGCTTCTGTGCCTTGCAGGCTGATGAGCCGGTCACGGCGGGGCGAAGGGGTGGAGTGACGTCGAATCCTCAATTTCCGGCGCCCGGAGATCGATTCAACCCTTTCAAAACTGCGCTTCTGACGAAGCTTTGAGCGCACGCCAAGTCTGATAGGCGTGTCAAACGTGTTTAGCGCGTTTTTTTATTGCGCTTTGCGATACCAATGTCGTCCTGCCGGATACGGCGGGCGAGTCCGGACCACTCGGGAGTTTGACCTACATGCCTTCGACTACCGCCAATGGTTTACGAGTCAATGGTTCCTCAAGCGGGCGTCACGATTTTTCGCGGATTGTGACGGCAATTCCGATTCCGAACCTGATCGAAGTTCAGAAGAATTCCTACGAACGCTTCCTCCAAATGGACCACCTCCCCAGCGAACGGGACGACACCGGTTTGCAGGCGGTGTTCAACTCGGTGTTTCCGATCGGCGACTTCCGCGGTTTGAGCGAACTCGAGTTTGTGGAGTATTCGATCGGTGACTGGGAGTGCAAGTGCGGTCATTTGCGAGGTCTCCATCATCTCCGCTCGACGTGCGGGCGTTGCGGTTCGACGGTCAAGACCGACCCTTATGGCCCAAGCGAAATCAGCTGCGGGCAGTGCGGCTCCTACAACGAGAACGTTGTCAATTTTTGCACGAAATGCGGTGATCCGGTTGGTCTCAAGCTCAAGTACGACGTGGATGAGTGCCAAGAGCGCGGCATGACTTTCGCCGCTCCGCTGACAGTGACCATCCGCCTGACAATCTTTGAGAAAGATCCCGACACAGGGGCAAAGAGCATCCGGGACATCAAAGAGCAGGAGGTCTTCTTCGGGGAGATCTCCCTGATGACCGAGCGCGGCACTTTTATCATTAGCGGCACCGAGAGAGTGATTGTTTCCCAGTTGCACCGCTCCCCCGGGGTGTTTTTTGAGACCGTAAACCGCCGTTCGTACTTTCTCGGCAAGATCATCCCTTACCGCGGCAGTTGGGTGGAGTTTGAGTACGACGCGAAGAATCTTCTTTATGTCCGGATCGACCGTAAGCGGAAGTTTCTTGGAACGGTCTTTCTAAGAGCACTGGGTCTCAACACGGATGAAGACATTCTTCGCGGCTTCTACAAGGCCGACACGATTACGATTGACGGCAAGCGCCTCTATCGCACGGTCTCGGAAAGTCTGGTCGGGACCCGGCTCACCGAAGCCGTGACGAACAAGAAGAGCGAGGTGATCGTACCCAAGGGGCGCAAGCTGACCCCGCACGTGCTGGGAGAAATTCAGAAAGCCAGCATCAAGCGGCTCCCCACATCCACGGCGGATCTGGAGGGAGCTTTTCTGGTTGCGGACATCGTCGATCCGGGAAGCGGCGAGGTATTGGCTGAAGCGAATAGCGAGATTACCCCCGAGAAGGTCGCCGCCCTGATGGACTCGCCGATCAAGCAGTTCGAGGTGTTTTACGCCGAGCGCGACGCGGTCGGCCTGGTTCTCTCGACGACCCTCAAGAAAGACACCGTCAAGACGCAGCAAGAGGCTCTGGTCGAGATTTACCGCAAGCTTCGGCCCGGTGACCCGCCCACTCTTGAAACCGCGACCCAGCTCTTCAAGGGGATGTTTTTCGACTCCAGAAAGTATGATTTCTCGCGAGTCGGGCGCATGAAGTTCAACATCAAGCTCCACGACCGCATGGACGCCAGCTCGCTCGATAGGAGGACGCTGGAGCCGGAGGATTTCTACGCCACCATCGCGTATTTATTGAAGCTGCGCCGCAACATCGGCGAAGTGGACGACATTGACCATCTGGGCAATCGCCGGGTGCGGGCGGTCGGCGAGCTGCTCGAGAATCAATTCCGCATCGGTCTGGTGAGGATGGAGCGTGCCATTAAGGAGAAAATGTCCGTCTACCAGGAGATGGCGACGGCGATGCCTCACGACTTGGTGAACGCCAAGCCGGTGATGGCCGCGATCCGGGAATTCTTCGGATCGAGCCAGTTGTCGCAGTTCATGGACCAGACGAATCCGCTTTCCGAGATCACGCACAAACGAAGACTTTCAGCCCTGGGGCCGGGTGGCCTGTCCAGGGAAAGAGCCGGCTTCGAGGTGAGGGACGTTCACCCGACCCACTACGGCCGCATTTGCCCGATTGAAACGCCCGAGGGGCCCAACATCGGGCTCATCAGTTCGCTTTCTTGCTTTGCTCAGATCAACGAGTACGGTTTCATCGAAAGCCCTTACCGCAGGGTGTCAAACGGAGTCGTGGTCAGTGAAGTGCAAGTCGTGAGCGGAGGCGACACGGACCTCAAACCGGGAGCTGTTCTGACGCGCCGGGAAGCCGAGAAGGCGAACCGGGCGCTTGGGGCTCGCAAGCGGCACGCTGAGTTTGAATCCTATTGCAACTATCTTTCCGCCTGGGAGGAAGATCGCTACGTTATCGCCCAGGCCAATATCGAAGTCGACGGCAAAGGAAGGATCGTGCCTGAGCTGGCGAACTGCCGGGTAGCGGGCGACTTCCAGCTCAAGCGCCGAGCCGAGATCGAGTATGTCGATGTGAGCCCGAAGCAGCTCGTTTCCGTGGCCGCCAGTCTGATTCCTTTCTTGGAGAACGACGACGCGAACCGCGCCCTGATGGGTTCGAACATGCAGCGCCAGGCCGTCCCGCTGCTGCGTGCGGACGCACCGCTGGTTGGCACGGGCATGGAAGAGGTCGCCGCTCACGATTCCGGCGCCGTTGTCCTGTGCCGCCGTGACGGCGTCGTGGATTCGGTCGACTCCGAGCGCATCATCGTGAGGGTGACTGGAGCCGGACACGAAGGCCAGATGTCACGTGAGGTCGGCGCGGATATTTACCAACTCGTAAAGTTCAAACGGTCGAACCAGAACACCTGCGTCAACCAGAAACCGATCGTTAAGAAAGGCGATGTGGTGGGCAAGGGGCAAGTCCTGGCGGACGGGCCTTGTACCGCCATGGGTGAGTTGGCCTTGGGGCGCAACGTGCTCGTCGCCTTTATGTCCTGGCGCGGCTACAACTTTGAGGACGCCATTCTCGTCAGCGAGAAACTGGTCAAGGAGGACTACTACACCTCGATCCACATCGAAGAGTTTGAGGTCGAGGCACGTGACACCAAGCTGGGCCCGGAAGAGATCACCCGCGACATCCCGAATATTTCGGAGAGCTTTCTTCGAAACCTCGATGACAGCGGCGTGATCCGCATCGGAGCGACGGTTCGTCCGGGCGACATCCTCGCAGGCAAGGTGACGCCCAAGGGGGAGACCCAGCTTACTCCGGAGGAGAAGCTGCTCCGTGCGATCTTCGGCGAGAAAGCCGGCGATGTGAAAGACGCCTCGCTGTACTGTCCGCCCGGGATCAGCGGTACCGTTGTGGACGCCAAGATCTTTTCCCGCAAGGGCCAGGAAAAGGACGAGCGGGCCAAAACGATCGAGGCGACGACGGTTGCGCGGTTGCAGCGGAACCTCGATGACGAAAAGAGGATCCTCTACGACGAGCGCTCCAAGCGCTTGGCCGCGATGCTCGAAGGCAAGGTCGTTCAGGCCGACTTGCACGACGACCGCACCAATAAGAAGTTGCTCGAAAAGGGCGCTGCGCTGACTCGCGACATGCTCGAAAACCTGCGGGCCCGCGACTTGAAGCGGATGCGGATCAAGGAGAAGGATCTCGACCTGAACGAACGCATCGACGAAATCGAAGAGATGACGGTGCGCCAAATTCAGGTGCTCGAGAAGCTGACCGACGAACGCGTGGCGAAGCTCAAGAAGGGTGATGAGCTTTCCCCGGGCGTCATCAAGATGGTCAAGGTCTACTTGGCCATGAAACGGAAGCTCTCGGTGGGCGACAAGATGGCGGGCCGCCACGGCAACAAGGGCGTGATCGCCCGCATCCTGCCCGAGGAAGATATGCCCTTCCTGCCCGACGGAACGCCTATTGAGATCGTGCTGAATCCCCTGGGCGTGCCTTCGCGAATGAATGTGGGGCAGATTCTCGAGACTCACCTGGGCTGGGCCGCCGCGGCGCTGGGCCTCAAATTCGCCTCGCCCGTGTTTGAAGGTCCTGGAGAGGCGTTAATCAAAGACCAGCTTAAAAAAGCCGGGCTCCCTGTTTCCGGCAAATCGACCCTTTTCGATGGTCTGACTGGTGACGCCTTCGAACAAGAAGTGACCTGCGGCTACATTTACATGCTCAAGCTGTCGCACTTGGTGGACGACAAGATCCATGCCCGCTCCATCGGACCCTACTCGCTGATTACGCAGCAGCCTTTGGGCGGCAAAGCGCAATTCGGCGGACAGCGATTCGGCGAAATGGAAGTGTGGGCTCTGGAAGCGTACGGCGCCGCTCACATTTTGCAGGAGTTGCTGACCGCTAAGTCGGATGACGTTCATGGCCGGGCGAAGATCTACGAGGCCATTGTGAAGGGCGAAGCGGCGCTGGAGCCCGGCGTTCCGGAATCGTTTAATGTCTTGATCCGCGAGCTGCAATCGCTGTGTCTCGATGTGGAACTGGTCAAAAAACAGCAAGACGTGATTCAAACGGCGCTGGCTGCTGACTAGCGCCGCGAAGACGAACACCTAACTCTTGAAAGACGCCTGGAACGGAGGCTACCTTGTATCGATCCAGTCCCTATGACCGTGCGAGCGTGATTGCCGATTTCGATAGTATCCGGATTGGCCTGGCATCTCCTGAAAAGATTCGGAGCTGGTCTCATGGCGAAGTGCTCAAGCCGGAGACGATCAATTACCGTACGTTTAAGCCGGAAAGAGACGGGCTATTTTGCGCCAAGATATTCGGTCCCACGACGGATTGGGAATGTCTTTGCGGCAAATACAAGCGAATGAAGCACCGCGGGGTCATTTGTGACAAGTGCGGTGTTGAAGTCACACTCAACCGGGTGCGCCGCGAGAGGCTCGCTCACATCGAACTGGCTTCACCTTGTTCCCATGTTTGGTTCTTCAAAGGCCTCCCGAGCCGCATTGGCCAGTTGCTGGATATCAGTTTGCGGGAACTGGAGCGGGTTCTCTACTTTGAAGCTTTCGTCGTCGTTGACCCGGGAGAGGTATCTGCCCTGACCGCGGGAGAGGTTCTCAGCGACGAACGGAAACGGCAACTCGATCAGGAATTTCCAGGCCAATTTGTGGCCCTGATGGGCGCCGAGGGCATCAAGGAGCTGCTGAAGAAGATCGAGCTGAACGGGTTGGCGAAAGAGCTTCGCACCAAGATGAAAGAGGAGACTTCGCTTCAAAAGAAGCTCAAGTTCACGCGGCGGCTCAAGGTCGCCGAAGCTTTTCGCAAGTCGGGCAACAAGCCCGAGTGGATGGTTCTCGATGTAATTCCCGTCATTCCGCCCGAGCTTCGGCCGTTGGTTCCGCTCGATGGAGGCCGCTTCGCGACCTCCGACCTCAATGATCTCTACCGGCGGGTCATCAACCGCAACAACCGGCTAAAAAAACTCATGGAGCTGAGCGCTCCCGACGTCATCGTGCGCAATGAAAAGCGCATGCTGCAGGAGGCGGTGGATGCGCTGTTTGACAACGGCCGCCGCGGACACGTGCTTCGCGGCGCCAACAATAGGCCGCTCAAGTCTCTCTCCGATACGTTGAAAGGCAAGCAAGGCCGTTTCCGCCAGAACCTTCTCGGTAAGCGCGTCGATTATTCCGGACGGTCCGTGATTGTAGTCGGGCCCGAATTGAAGCTGCATCAGTGCGGCTTGCCCAAGCAGATGGCGATCGAGCTGTTCAAACCGTTTATCTACCAGCGCCTGGAGCAGCGCGGGCACTGTACAACGATCAAACAGGCGAAAGAACTGGTCGAGCAGCAGGACGGGGTCGTCTGGGACATCTTGGAAGAGGTGATCAAAGATCATCCCGTTCTTCTCAACCGCGCGCCCACCCTGCACCGGCTCGGCATTCAGGCCTTCGAGCCTGTTTTGGTCGAGGGCAAGGCTATTAAGATCCACCCGCTGGTGTGCACGGCCTTCAATGCGGATTTTGACGGGGATCAAATGGCGGTTCACATTCCGCTGTCGCCGGAAGCTCAGGTCGAGGCGGAAGTCTTGATGCTGAGCGCCAATAACATCCTTTCGCCGGCCAATGGCGCCCCGATCACCACGCCTTCGCAAGACATGGTGCTGGGCCTGTATTACCTCACTAAAGCGCGGCCCGGAGCCAAGGGCGAAGGACGCACCTTTGGAAGCACCGAAGAAGTGATCTTGGCGCTGGAGATGGGCGAAGTCGCGACGCTCACGCCTATCAAGCTCTACTACACCGGACGCGTGATTGACCTGGTCAACGCTTTCGATAACCAGAACATTCTCCATGCAGAGCCCGTCGAGTTCAGGAAGCAACACATGGACACGACGGTCGGCCGGGTCATTCTCAATGACCATGTGCCGGACAGGATGCCATTTATTAACGGTATCCTGAAGAAAAAGGGTCTGGCGCAACTGGTTCAGTACTGCTACCTTCAGTTCGGCCGTGAGCAGACCGTCACGATGCTCGACAAGTTGAAGGATCTGGGCTTTGAATACGCCACGAAAGCGGGAATCTCCATCGGTATTGACGACATGGTTGTCCCGGCGGAAAAAGCGCGCCTGGTCAAGGGAGCGCAAAAGGAAGTGATGGCCGTTGAACAGCAGTATCTCGACGGCGCCATCACGCACGGTGAGCGCTACAACAAGATCATTGAAATTTGGTCGAAGGTCACCGAGCGCGTCTCGGACGAGATGTTCGAAGGCATGGAATCCCAAGACAACAGCGGAGCTGAGATCAACCCGATCTACATCATGGCCGACTCCGGGGCGCGCGGATCGAAGCAGCAGATTCGCCAGTTGTCCGGCATGCGCGGGCTGATGGCCAAGCCCAGCGGCGAGATCATCGAGACGCCGATCACGGCGAACTTCCGCGAAGGCCTGAACGTGCTGCAGTACTTCATTTCAACGCACGGCGCACGCAAAGGATTGGCCGATACCGCGCTGAAAACCGCCGATTCGGGCTACCTCACCCGCCGTCTTGTCGATGTTGCGCAGGACGTCATCATTACGGCGCCGGACTGCAATACGAGCGAGGAAATCTTTGTCGAGCCGATCGTCGAGTCGGGAGAGATCATCGAATCCCTTCGAGACCGCATCGTAGGACGGGTTTCCCTCGAAGAGATCAAAGACTATGAAGGCGATACCATCGTCGAAGTCAACCAGGAAATCACCGAGGATCTGGCGGCGGCGATCCAAGCCGCCGGCATTGAGCGAGTCAATATCCGCTCGGTGCTGACGTGTGAAGCCGAACGCGGTGTTTGCCGCATGTGCTACGGGCGCAACTTGGCCACGGGACGCTTGGTCGAGCGTGGCGAGGCGGTCGGAGTGATTGCGGCTCAATCGATCGGGGAGCCCGGAACGCAGCTCACCATGCGGACGTTCCATATCGGCGGAACGGCCACGCGAGTCAGCGAGCAGTCGACGCAAGACGCCAAGTCGGACGGGTTCGCGAAGTTCATCGGGATCACCACGGTTCGCAACAAAACCGGCGACCTGGTCGCCATGAACCGCAACGGCATCCTGGCCATTGTGGATGAACAAGGCCGCGAGAAAGAGCGCTATCAGGTGGTTTATGGCGCCAAGTTCCGGGTGGCGGACGGTGACCCGGTTACCGCAAACCAAATCTTGCTGGAGTGGGATCCCTACACTTTCTCGATTCTGACCGAGGACGGTGGAAGGTGCCACTTCGTTGACTTGCAGGAAGGCGTTTCGCTGCAGGAGCAGATAGACGAAGTGACCGGCATGTCGCAGTGGGTCGTAACGGATTCACCTGATGAGAAGCGGCAGCCGCAGATTGAGATTCGCGGCGGCAAGGGAAAGACGAAACGGAAGTATCTGATTCCGACGAACGCCCACCTGATGGTTCGCGACGGAGACGACATCCACGCCGGGGACGTGCTGGCGAAGATTCCTCGCGAAACCACGAAGACGAAGGACATTACCGGCGGCCTGCCTCGCGTAGTGGAATTGTTTGAAGCGCGGCGGCCCAAAGAAACAGCCGTCATCTCGGAAATCGACGGCGCTGTCCGCTATGGCGAAATCTCCAAGGGGCAGCGCAAGATCTACGTCGTGGCCGAGAACGGAGAAGAGCGCGAGTATTCGCTGCCACGCGGCGTGCACATCAATGTCCAGGAGGGGGAGCGTGTCCAGGCCGGCGAGCCGCTGATGGACGGGCCGCGGGATCCGCACGACATCCTGGCGGTTCTCGGCGAAAAGGAACTGCAAAAGTATCTCGTCAACGAGATCCAAGAGGTCTACCGTTTGCAGGGTGTCAACATCAATGACAAGCACCTTGAAGTCATCGTTCGTCAGATGATGCGCTGGATCAAGGTGGAAGAGGTCGGCGACTCTGAGTTCCTGCTGGAGCAAGTCGTGGATAAATTCAAATTCCAAACCACCAACAGCGCCTTGGGAGCCAGCGGCGACGAGCCTGCTATCGGACGGCCGCTGCTGATGGGAATCACCAAGGCGTCTCTGGCGACGGATTCGTTCATTTCCGCCGCCTCGTTCCAGGAGACGACGCGCGTTCTCACGGAAGCTTCGATCAGCGGTCGCGTGGATTATCTCCGCGGCCTCAAGGAGAACGTCATCGTCGGACGCCTGATTCCCGCCGGTACGGGTCTCGACATTTACCGCCGGGTGAAAATTGCCGGCGAAGACGAGCCCGAAGAGATTGTTCCCGAAGTCGAATACCTGAGCGGCGTTCCCGGCTACGGTGACGAAACTCCCATCGAGTACCCCGCCGGACTGGCCGAGGAAGCTGTTCCCGAGACCCTGGCCCCTCCCGCGGAATAGATCCATCCGGGGCCCTCGGCCGGCCTCCAACGTTGCCGGTGGAGGGGTTGTCCCTATCGAACCGGCCTCCGTAAAACGAAAAGCCGCGGGCTAGCGCGCTCGTCTGACTTGCCGCGCTGGGTGTTGCCGGACACACGTTCGCTTCTCGAAAAGCCAGTCTCGCCCCGAAACTCGCCGGGGCTCAAGTCTTGACAAGACCATCCTTTATAGGATATCGTAGTTTCAGTACTTACTGAAAAAACAATAATAACAGGAGAAATGCTATGCATGACGCTCACACGTTTCTGCTGGGGCTGGCCATTACGGTTGTGTTGAGCTTTGCCGTCGTCTGGTACCTGAAATCGGGTCTCAAGGGCATCTTGCTAGATCTTTGCGGAACCGAGCGAAGGGCGGAGTTCTGGATGGTATTCACGAACGTCACCTTGATACTGCTGCCTATCGTGTTTGCAATGCAGTTCCATTCCGTCACGGAAGAAAACGTTTCGGCGGTTTTCGCAATCAGCTACCAATTGAAATGGAGTTTTGTTGGACTGGTCACATCGGTGCTGGCTATTGGGGTAACAGTGAGCCTGTTTATTCGCTGGGAAACGGCTAGAGCTAGCGGCAAGTGACAACATCAGGAAAGACTCAAGGCTCCGGGGATAGCTGGGCACACCGCCAAACGGTACGGAAAAACACCGCCGGGACACTCTGTTTGTCAGACGTTCGCGGCTGATTCGCGCCGCTGCCGAAGCCGCCGCGCAGGTGCGATACGATTAGTTGCACAGCCTTTCAGCCTATGGACTTTGCACAGCACGTCAAGTCGTCCGTCGATATCGTCGGCGTGTTGGGGGAATACGTCCGTCTCCGCAAACAGGGCCCCGATCGGTTTGTGGGACTGTGTCCTTTCCACACGGAAAAGACCCCTTCTTTCTCCGTTCATCAAGGCCTCCAGATCTACAAATGTTTCGGCTGCGGGAAGGGAGGCGACGTCTTTTCATTCTTGATGGAGTTACAGGGACTCAGCTTCTATGAGGCTCTGAAAACGCTCGCCGAGCAGCATGGCATTCCCATGCCGCGGCGCCAGTTTGGAGAGCTTGCGGACGAAGAAAGCGCCCGCCGCGCCGCCCTCTACCGAATGCACGAGATCGCTCAGGAGGTGTTTCGGAAACAATTACAAAGTCCCCCGGGCGCGCATGCGCTAGAGTACACCAGACGCCGCTCTCTCAGCGAAGAAGTCATCGCCGAATTCGGTCTTGGCTATGCTGCCGCCAGAAGCCGGCTGATCGATCACTTCCAGCGCGAGGGCTTGCCGGACAAGCACCTCGAGGAGTCCGGATTGGTATCGAAGAGCCGCGAAGGCACGGGATTCTACGACCGATTCCGGGACCGTTTGACCTTTCCCATCAGCAACGAAAATGGCCGCATCGTGGCTTTCGGCGCCCGAGCCCTGGCCGCGGACCAGCAGCCGAAATATCTCAATTCCGCTGAAACGCCGATCTATAAAAAGAGTTCTATTCTCTACAATCTGCAACGCGCCAAGGTGTCGATGCGGAAGCAGAATCGAGTCATCCTTGTGGAGGGTTACATGGATGTCATCGGCGTCCACGCGGCCGGATTCCCGTCCGTCGTGGCGACTTGCGGGACATCCCTCACGTCCGAGCAAGTGCGTGCCCTTCGACGTCACGTGGAGCTGGTCGTGATCAACTTCGATTCCGATTCGGCCGGCAAGAGCGCCGCGCAACGTTCCATCAACCTTCTGCTCGAAGAGGGTTTGAGCGTGCGAGTGCTGACGCTGCCCGATGGCCTGGATCCGGCCGACTTTTGCCAGAAGCACGGTTCGGACGCTTACCGCGCGCGTCTCGAAAACGCTCCGGACTACTACATTTGGCTGGCGGACCGCGCGCGTGAACAGTTTGACATGCACACCTCGGACGGCCGCGTGGGCGCCTTTCGGTTCCTCATGCCGTCAATCCATCTGCTTCCCGACAAACTGAAGCGGGCTTCGCTAGCCGACGAGCTGGCGAACCACCTGGCGATCCCGCCGGGTCTTGTATTGGAACAGTTCCGGCGGGCAGCCACCGAGCGCCGGTCCGCGCCTCTCGACGCTGCCGCGACGGATCAGTTTTCGCCGGGAGAGAGCCTGCTGCTGAAACTCTTCTTGAAGTCCCCGGAGGCTCGCCAGGAAATGTTGCACGGCGTCGCTGAGATAGCGGCATCCGAGGATCTTCCGAGCGCCAAGATTTTCGAGGCGTTGAGGGTAGCCGAGTCATCCGAAGAACCGTTTCAGTACGCGGCTGCTGAAGGCCGCCTTGAAGAGAAGGATCGCAAACTTCTCTCGAAGATCGCCTTTGAAGAAGATGCCCACTCTTGTTCACTCGATGATGGACGGCAAGCCTGCGGCGCACTGCGTGTGCGGAGTTGGGAGCGGCGCTATCGATCCGTTCGCAGACAGATTGCGGAGGCCGAAAAGTCGGGAGACCGCCGCCAGGCGTTGCGGCTTCTTCAGCTCAAAACCAAGCTGGAACGCGAAAGAAAAACAACGTTTTAACGACTGAAAAGTTAGCTGAAGTTGTCTAGAGATTTCAGGCCGGCGGTGCGGATAACAACTGAAAATCGTTGCGCGGGCAACTGTAAAACGCTTACATGACAAAGGACGCCTGGAGAAAATATCCGATATCACCTGAATTATGCACAGGTTCGGCGTAGCCATCGCCGATGGAGTTGTGGCGGTAGCGGCAGTCGTGTCAACTCAGTGATTTAGCAAGTCGTCTTTTCTGCTGTTTCCTTCCCGGTTTGAGCCGCCTCCCAATTCCGGGCGGGCAAAAGCGGGCTCGCAAACGGCATGTTCCCAGTAGCTTGCGGCCCGTGCATAAAATTCTATGCGCAGCGCCCCTCAACGCAGCGCACCCTCCACCACCGGCGCGCAGCTCGATCCCGGCGGCGCCATCGCCCGCAGCCGCCGCATCAGCCGCTCGAACAGGCCCTGCTCCTGGTACTGATCGCTGTAGCTGATGCCCGTTCTGCCGGCATGCCGCCAGATCTTGGCCGCCACGAACAGAAAGCGCAGCCGCGCCGTCGCCAGGGTGGTGTGGCGCAGCTTCTCCGGGGTGGCGTCGGCTTCGCGCTGGAACAGCAGCAGCCAGCAGTTGAGGTTGTAGGCCAGCATGACCAACTGAAAGTGATTGCGGTTCATGTCAAAGCGGCGCGAAGGATGGGCCGCCAGCCCGGCGTCGTTGTTGGCTTCTTTGATGAGGTTCTCCGCCCCAGCCCGCTGGTTGTAAAACCACGCCACCGCCGCGATCGGCTCGGTGAGGTTGGTGACGAACACGCGGTAGGTGTAAGCGCTGGTTGCAAACAACTGATATTGCTCGACTTCGTCGGTTTCCGGCTCCTTTTCATAACGCAGCGCGACAAAGCGGCAGGCCCTGCCCCAGCCTTGCGGCTGGTAGAGGAATTCGCACTCCGCCGCAGCGTCGCTGTGGGGCGAGGGCTTCCATTCCGCTTGCTGCAACTGCTCGACCAGTCGCCTGGTCTTGCGCGCCACGATGACGAACTGACAATGCGCTTGTTCGTAGGCTGCCACCGCTTCCCAGCAATAAAAGCCGGAATCGGCCCGCGCCAAGATCCGCTTCACACTGGCCGGCAAAGCCTGGAAAGCACTTTCGAGGTGCGCCGCGATCTCTTTGCCCGTGGGCCGGTCGCCATTGTGCAACCCGCCCATCAGGTATTCGCGCGTCTCGGCCAGGAAGGTCAGTATCGGCTGGTAGCTGCGCTTGCCCTTGTTCTTGGGGTTGTAGCTCTTGCGCCCGCCCATCTGCTGGCCGTAGAGGGTGTGCACGGTGGTGTCGGTGTCCAGCGTCACCGTGGTCAACCGCACGTTGGCCGCCGCCCAGGCTCGTTCGCGCAGTTGGCGCTGCATCGACAGGATCTGCCGCGCCACGTTGAGATGCAGCGAGGCCAGAAAGCGCCACAGCGTGGATTGCGGCGGCAGCCGCGTCACTTGCAAGATGCCGGTCAGGATGGGGTCGCGCGCGATGAAGCGGAGTTGGTTGAGCCGCGCAAAGCCGACATAGAGGCCCAGCACGAGGGCCAGCACAAACTGGTAGAGGCTCATCACACGGGTGATTCGTTTGACGCTGAGGGTTTGTTCCAGCAGCTCTTGGAAGCCGAGTTTTTCGAGCAGGGTGGCGACCGGCAGCAGGCCGCCGTAGGGAGTCAGATTCTTGCCGCGGAAGTGATAGGGCGTGGAAGCCCCGATTTTATTGGGCTGCGGAGCCGTCGCGCCGCGGCCTTGTTTGGCGGGGTTTTTGGAGCTATGCTGTTTTCGCTTGGTAACCATTTGGGTGACCTTCTTGGGGTTGGCTGGCGAAGCTGAAATCTTTGCCAGCCTACCTTATTACCCCATGTTTTCGGGGGTCGCCCAATGGTCCCTCGCGGCACAGCCCTCCTCAGGTGTACCCGCAGTGCATAATTCAGGTATCACACAACATGTTTCAGCCAATCGTGCTGATATCTCAGAGGGAATCCGCCGCTACAAAGATAAAGTGTTTCGCTCGGAATAGGCGTGCCGCAAGTACTACCCGGTTTGCCGCCATGTTGACATGGCGCTGTAGCGTTTGTTGTAGAATGATAGCACCTTGTTGGGGAGCTTAACGAGCGATCGGGCAAGTAGCGGCGAAACGGATCACACCAGTCGAGGCTGGCTACAGTGTTCTTAAGCGCGCCGACAGTTACCCGAACCAGGGGCACTGTGGCAACCAGGAGGCTGGCGGGGAACGCGGACCTGGCGCTTAAGCCGGCGGTTCTTCTGGGAAGCGCAGGGTTGACCAATGAGGCGCGCCTCTCGGCTAGATTGCCTCGACACCGCGCACCGAGCGTCGGGTGAAGCCGGGGAAGTTCGGGAACCAATTACAGTGGATTCAGAAACGAGCAAAAGTCCAAGAGGCGTGACCGAAGTGGAAAGATTGCTCGGCAACTACGATGCCCGGCAGCTTGAGACCATGCCAGAGACGCCGACGGGCACGGAAACCGACGAGACCGACTCCAGTTCGCCCGACACGGCCGAAGAGTCCGAGCTAAATCTTACTCCTGATGCCGCACCGAAAACGACAGACCCGGTGCGCATGTATTTGCGCGAGATGGGCGCGGCGCCGCTTTTGACCCGCGAGGGAGAAGTAGAGATCGCGCGCCGTATTGAAAGCGGCCGGATAGCGGCCCTAAAAGCCCTGTCGCGTTGTCCCCTCACAGTCCGTGAGCTAGTCTCGGTGAGAGATGAGCTGGCAACGGGCGGGCGTTCGATCCGGGACGTCGTCTTGCTCAATTTCGATGACATCAACGAAGACTTGTTGAGCTCGAAGGGGCAGAACTTTGTTGAGGCCGTCAATGACGTGGCGCGGCTCCAAAAAAGCGGAGAAAAGGCCCGCCGCCGCCTGCGAGTGATTTCTCGCAGCCAGAAACCCGTTGAGACTCGAAAGCTGGCGATGGAGCTGGCGCGGATTCGAATTCGGATCTCGAAGAAGATTCGTGATCTTGAACTTTCCGATCATCAGAAAGACCGTTTGGTTGGGCAAATTCAAAAGGTCGTTGACACCCTCAAAGCGCTCGAAAAGCCTCTTGCCATACACCAGCGTGATCTCGAGCAACTGCCTCGCGGGCGCGGTGACGAAGCCCACAAGCTTCGCGCTGGGATTCGCGCTCTGCATCAGAAGATCAATCACCTTGAAGACGATTCCGGTTGCGGCTCCAGCGAACTCAGAACGACTTTGCGCATTATCCGCAAGGGCCAGTTGAAGGCCGAGATTGCCAAACGGGAACTCGTCGAAGCCAATCTTCGCCTTGTTGTTTCGATCGCAAAACGCTACGTAAACCGGGGACTCCAGTTCCTCGACCTGATTCAGGAAGGCAATCTCGGGCTGATGAAGGCCGTCGACAAGTTCGAGTATCAGCGCGGATACAAGTTTTCAACGTACGCGACCTGGTGGATCCGCCAGGCGATCACTCGGGCGATCGCTGATCAGGCCCGAACGATTCGCATCCCGGTCCACATGATCGAGACGATCAACAAAGTCATCCGCACTTCCCGCAAACTCGTTCAAGAGTTGGGCCGCGAACCCAGCAGCGAGGAAATTGCCGAACGCATGGGCGTTCCGGTACCCAAGGTCCGTCGCGTTCTGAAAATTGCACAAGAGCCGATTTCAATCGAAACTCCGGTCGGCGAAGAAGAAGAGTCACACTTGGGCGACTTCATTGAGGATCAGCAACAACTCTCTCCCGCGGATACCGTAATCAACCTCAACTTGCGGGCGCAAACCGGCCAAGTGCTCAAGTCTCTCAGCCTGCGGGAGGAAAAGGTCATCATGATGCGTTTCGGCCTGGAAGATGGCAGTGAGCACACCCTCGAGGAAGTCGGCCAGCGCTTCGCCGTGACTCGCGAACGCATTCGCCAAATCGAAGCCAAGGCCTTGCGCAAACTGCGCCACCCAAGCCGCAGCAGCCGCCTCAAAGCCTTTGTCGAGGGCGAAGAGTAGCGGCCCCGCGAAGAACCTCCCTCACCCCCGCCCAGGCAGTTGTGTTCGCACGGTGTCGCTTCCCTGCCCCGTGCTAGCATCGATTCTGAGCTTGCGGCCGGATGCCGGTGCCGCATTGAACTTGATAGGTCCCTTCGAAGTTGGGGTTCGGCTTGTCCCAATAGAGTCCGGTGACCCTCGGCGCAACCAACGGCACAACGGCATCAAAACCCCTCCAAATGCGAGTCGCTCATCACCCGCGTCTTCGTCGTCACCTTGGGTTCGCTCGAAGCCGTTTGCACGCTGGCCCCGCTCGGCTGGTCGAGCGTCGCCCGCCGGCAGAGCCGACCCCGCCCGCGCGCGGCTGATGCGCAGCTCGCCGGTCTGCGGCCCGAAGTCTGGGCCAACGCAAACCGCTCCTGCGGCCGAAAGCGCAGCTCCGCGGGACGAATCTCGCGGCCCTCGAAGCCCCACATGATCTCGGCAACCGAAACACCCTTGCCCAGCGCGTCCAGCAGCTCGCAGAACACGTTTTCGCAATCGGCCAAGTTTTCGAGCACGTCGCGCACCGCGTCCGCGATCCGCTCATCCGGCGCCGCATCCGATGCCGCCAGCACGCGCCGGGGTTTCGACAGCACTCCCTCTTTGCGCGTTTCCAGCACGCCCGCGAAAAAGCCGTCCTTCTCTTCCATGCCGCGGTAGTGATCCATGCCGTTGTCGCGGAGCATGTTCTGCCAAATCTGGCTCGGGTCTTCGCCCGTCCGCGAGCGGCACATGCGCTGCCACACCGTGCCCCTGCCCGACAGCACGTCGGCCGGCGTGACCTCTTCGGTGAGCCGCAAGTCGCCGCGCTTCAGTTCGACTGCTTCTGGTTCAGGCATAATTATAATTGCTCAGGGCCGTGCTTTTGCCGCCGCCCCTGTCTGCTGTGCTCGTTGCGCTTGCGCCGCTTTTCTTGCCGCGCCATTTGCCGCCACTCGAATCCGAACATCTTTCAGAGCTGTCGTCGAAAGCGGCTCTGATCGGATAGGTCCAATAAGCTTTGACACGAAGTGTGCAGGAGCGCGTAGTGAGGGAAATCCGCAGGCTGCGTGCGAAGTGGCGGGAACTGGAAACGGAGCCACGGACACGGCTAAACGGGCACGAAGGGGAAAACCCCAGATATAGCCAAGCAGGCGTGCTTCTGGGCCACCACGCCAGTTCCCGACCCTGCCGGGATATCTCGACAGTTATCCGTGAGGCCTCTGGGTTTCGGGATCGTGGAGCGACGAAACCTGTACCGTATCAATCTGCTCCAACCCTGTACCGTATCAATCTGCTCCAACCATTGATACAATCACGAACCTACGATGATTACTTGTCTGGTCGCGCATTGTGGGAGGACCCGGCGTTCAGAACGGCGGTTCGTTGTGTGTGCATTGTGGATCGTCACCGGGATTGCGGTCGGCGCATTGACCGCAGTCGCCCAGGATGCGCCCTTAGGCAGTATTCAAGGTACCGTCGTTGCACGTGCGGCTGGCCGTGCAGTTCCCGGCGCAGTCATCCAGGTCGAAGGCACAGCGATGAGTACAGTCGCCAATGCCGTGGGCCGCTTCGCAATCGACAACGTGACCACGGGAGAAACGGTCATCGTTGTGCAGGCCCCAGGGTTCCTGGACCTGCGCGTCCCTGGACTACAGGTCGAAGCCAATCAGCCGCTAGAACTCCTTGTCGAACTTGAGGTGACTCCGAATTTCATGCAGCGCATCCAAGTGACTGCGACTAAGTCGGCCCTCAGTATCGGAGAGGTTCCGGCGCAAACGGACGTGGTGGACCGCGAGACAATCGATCGCAGAGGTGATCAGGAGCTAACGCAGGCGATCGCCCACATTCCTGGGGTCGTGATCAGCACCCAAGCGGGTTCATTCGAATCGGTTGCACTGCGTGGAATGCCTCGCGACGGCAATGAGTTCACCACCACTCTGCTGCTGATCGATGGGGTGCCGCAGACGGACTCACGCAACAGTGCTCGGGTAGTTAATTTGCCGATCAACGACGCCAGCAGTATCGAGGTGGTGCGTGGCCCTAATTCGGCGTTGTACGGCCGCACCGCCGTTGGCGGGGCGATCAACGTGCTCACCGCCGATCCAACGCCGGCGCACCAGCTCAGTGTGGACTTCACCGTCGGCGAATTCGGAATGCTGAAAGGCGTGGGCAGAGCCTCGGGACCGGTGGGCCGCTGGGGCGGCTACTACGCCTCGATTGCACGGGAACATAACGACGGCTACTTCACGGGTCCGATCGACTTCGATGTCGACAAAACGGCCGTGTTCGGAAAGCTCACGTTCATGCCCGACACCAAGTCGTTTGGCAGCGTCAGCATCAACAGCGTCGTCTCGGACAACAGCACTCCCACCAACGTCCCGATCATCGACGGACAGTTGTTGAGTGATCTCGACCCTCGCTTCGACCGCCGCACCAGCCTGAATTTTCCGGGCCCCAACTATCGTCAAGAAGAACGGCGATTCACCCTCAACTACACCCGGTCGCTTGCCGAATGGGCGCGGCTCGTGGAGGTATTCGGGTACCGCCCGATCCAATACAAGTTCATCGACGATGGCGACGTGATCGGAGGACCCTTCGATCTCGAAGCGAACACGCTAACGATGTTTCCCTTCGAGCTGCAAACCGACGAGGACATCTTCTATCAGGAGTTGAGATTCGAAGCGACACCGAAACTCGGTCCGGTCAAGAGTTCCCTGATCGTCGGCGGATCCTACGAGCGAACCAGCGGCTTCAGCGCGGGCAATCTGATCTTTACCGACCCCGATCTGTTCGGCTGGACGCTGAACTATCTGAATCCGATCTTCCCCCCTCGAGACGAGTGGCAATTCTTCCGCTTTGGCGGCAATGACTACAACTTGGGCATTACCGGTCTCTTCGCTCAGTACATGATCGAGCCGACCAACCGCTGGGTGATGACGGTGGGAGGCCGATACGATCGCTTCGCACTCGATAACACGCTGACTTTCCGCGACGGTCGCCCCATGGTCGAAGACAAGTTCGACGCGTTCAGTCCGAAACTCAGCTCGATGTTTAAGCTCCTGGGCGCCGGGAACGACGCTGGACCTGCGGTCAACGTCTATGGAACCTACTCTCAAGCGTTCCTTCCACCGCGCCGTCCCAGCCAGTTACGGCCCAGCGACGAGCAGATCGAGTTGATTCCAGAAGAGATTGACAACTATGAAGTGGGTGTCAAGGGCAACGTCCTGGACGGTGCACTCTCGTTCGAGGGGGCTTATTTCTGGATGCGGCGCGACGGCATCGTCACCACGGTGCGTCAAGGCCCGTTCTTTCTTCCCACCAACGCGGGCGAGCACAAATACAGAGGATTCGAGACAGGTGTCCGCTGGTTGGCATCCCCAAAAGTGGCGACTTACCTCAACGCGTCGTTTTACAGGAACCGATTTGGTGACTTCGTGATCGAGTCGTCGGGAGGAGATACAGTGTTGACAGGCAACCGCCTGCCGATTTCGCCGGATCGAGTGATCAATGGCGGCGCTACTTTTTCACCGGTACCGCTCATCGATTTCACGGTCGACGTGAAGCACATTGGCGCCGTGCAAATAGACCAGCGCAACACGTTCGAACTTGACCCCTACACGCTAGTAGATGCGGCCTTGACATGGCGCCGCGGCCCGCTGCGGGTGACGCTCTCCGCACACAATCTCTTCAACACGGAGTATTTCTGGTACGGCGACATCTCTGGTGGCCAGTCAGCAGACATCGGGCGGCCACGTCAGATACTCCTCACGACGTCGTTCGTTTTCAAATGAGGTGTTCCTGATGGCTATCCGGTTGCCGCGGTTCGCCATTCGAAGGGCGCTCATCTACACGCATCGCTGGTTGGGCATCGCCGGCGGGTTACTCTTCGTGGCATGGTTCGTCTCGGGGCTAGTGATGATGTACGCGCGCATGCCCAGCCTGGCGCCGGAAGAGCGTCTGATGCGGTTGCCGGTGTTGGATCTCTCCGAGCTGGCTGTCGCGCCGGCCGATGCAGCCCAAAGCGTCAGCTTCCAGCCCGACCGGCTTCGTGTGGGCATGCTCGGCCGCCGGCCCGTGTACCGCTTTGTGCGAGGCGGCGAGTGGTCCACCGTCTTTGCGGATGACGGGCAGCCCCTGCGCGGACTGACGGCCGAGCAGGCGATGACGCTTGCACGCCAATTCGGACCCGAGTTCGCGCAGAGCGTTCAGTACGATGTGCACCTGACGGATCCCGACCAGTGGACCCTTCAGCTTCGTGGTCTGATGCCGATGCATCGCATCGCACTGGGCGATTCCGACGATACCTGCATCTACATTTCCGATCGCACAGGCGAAGCTGTGATGAAAACTACGCGCTCCGCTCGACGCTGGGCTTACGCGGGCCCCGTGCTGCACTGGCTCTACTTCACGCCTTTTCGGCGCCAATCTAGCCTGTGGATCAATGCCGTCATCTGGCTGTCGATAGCCGGCTGCCTACTGTCGCTGTCGGGACTCCTATGGGGAATCTGGCGGTACTCCCTAACGACTCGCTACCGCCTGAAGGGTGTCCATGCCCGTTCACCCTACGCGGGCTTGATGCGCTGGCACCATTACGCCGGCCTGATCTTTGGGCTCACGACGTTTACCTGGATACTGAGTGGCTGCCTTTCGCTGGATCCGTGGAGCTGGCACCCGAGCACCTCACCGACGCGGCAGCAGAGGGAAGCCGTTGCCGGGGGGCCACTGCGGCTCGATCTGCTGACTCCTGCACGGATGCGCGTGGCGATCGATGCGATTCGATCTTCGTTTGCCCCCAAGGAGCTCGAACTGGTGCAGTTTAGAGCCGAGCCTTTCCTTTTCGCTTATCGTGCCCCCTCGATCAGCCAAACCGAGCACTGGCAGCGTAGCGGTCCATCGACGTTTCTTTCGGCAGTTCAACCGATAAAGCATCTTGCCATCTCGGCCGTTGCGCCGGAGCGAGGGACATTCACGCGATTCGATGATGACGACGTGCTTGCGGCGGCCCAAGCGGCGATGCCCGGTATCGCTGTCGAAGACGCGACGTGGCTGCAAGAATACGACGACTACTACTACGGACGGAATCGTGAATTTCCTCTTCCGGTTCTTCGCCTGCGCTACGGCGATCCTCAGGAAACGTGGCTCTACGTTGACCCGCAACGGGGGCTGATCTTGCGCAAGGAAGAGCGACTCACCCGCGTCAACCGCTGGCTTTATCATGGGTTGCACAATCTGGACTTTCGATTCCTCTATTACCGGCGGCCGCTGTGGGACATCGTCTTAATTGTGCTGAGCTTCGGTGGGATTGTGTTGAGCGTGAGTTCTATGGTGCAGGCGTGGCATCGGCTCCGCCGACACACGCACCGTCTGACCGGCGGGCGAATGTAGCACGATTTACTGTCCCAGTCTGGGAAGGTTAAAGCCCTCGCCTTTCAGCGACGGCTTCAGCTAGCGCGCCGCTTGATAGGCTTGGGGGATGGCGGAATACCAACGCGGCGCGCACACGGTGTTCGAGATCCACCTGCACTTGGTGTGGATTACGAAGTACCGCCGGCCAGCCCTGACGAGGGAGGTAGGACTGCGAGTGCGCGATCTGATTCGCGACATTTGCGCGCAGCACAAAGTGAAGATTCTGAAGGGTCGCACCTTGTTATGCGCAAAGCCAGGGGCCTCCCGCCTCGACCCGAGGCATGGCTAGCGGTGGAAATGCTACTCACCATTTCCGGAGCTAGCCTCCTGCCCGCGCGCGCCCGCGAGCATGCCCTCCATCGAGTAGTTACCCTCGTGGCAGGCGTACTCGTAGATCGCATCCTCGCTCTTTTTGAGCGGGATCATCGCCGTCCAGGGGCGAGTCCAGGTCGTCGGATCTTCCACCGTGACCTCGTACTCCAGCGTCTCGGGTCCGGCGCGCGTGAAGCGTTCCACCAGCCGCAGGTTCTCCGCCGATCCTCGGAACGAGCTCTTGGGCGAGTAATTCCGGGTCTCGACGACCAGCGTATCGCCCTCCCAGCGGCCGCGCGAGTCCCCGTGCCACTGCCGTAACCGCTTGTCGATGTGCGGCCGTCCGTCGAGCGGGATGATGCGCACGTCGTGGATCATCTCCGTCAGGATGGCCACCGAGCCGGGTGTCTGGAAGATTTGATAGTAGCTGTTGTAGCCGGCGCCCAGCCGGGGCACGCCGAACGTGATGCAACGCTCGCCGAGGCTGCGATCCTCGGGTCCGCGAGGCGGACGGCGCCGGTTGGCGGTTTGTTCGGCGTGTTTGGCCTGCCCCTCGGGAGTCAGTTCGGGAATCCTGCCGTCGGGCGGATCGATAACCAGCGAGGTTCGGCTGTCCGAGAACTCCCGCTCGACGACCCAGAACTGGTTGTAGTTGCCGGTTTGGGCATCGCTCGAGGTGAAGCTCTTGGCATCGCTGAGGGCAGCGGCAAAGACGCTGTCGCCGAAGGCGGCGTCGCCCGCCTCGTTACTGAAGAGCTTGCCGGCTCGCTCCTTGAGCTCGGCCAGCTCTTCGTCGCTGAGCGCGGCCTTGCCAGCCAGCTGGTCCGGCCGCTCGAGCGGCGTGGCGTTGTTGTTCGCCCAGACTCCCTGGAGATCCGGCTGGCCGTCCGGAGTTCGGGGCGTGGTCCAGGAATCCCCATCGCCTGCCGCGAGCGGGAGCGCGGCGACGATCGAGACTAAGCTGGTCAGGATCGCGAGCCGAGCGAACGATCGATTGCACATAGGAGCCTCCTCGCTGGGGTGACTTTGGCCATTGTAGCAATTCGGGGCGGTCGGAAGCAATTACGAGTGGAGAGGACCGCCAGGACGCCTCGCGGCAGGATCTGCTCTACCCTCTTGACAGACCAACTCAAGAAGTTTTGTCCGGCGCCCCCGTCACCTCGCCGCCGGGGTACGTGCCCGACCCGCACACGACGTGCGTATCATTGCGCTGCACGGGACGTCCCCTCGGGAGTTTCGACTCCTACTATTGCTTCTTCGCGGCTTCCGCGGCGGCCTTCTCGTCGGCGCGCGCTCCAGCAAGGAGATTGAACATGCCGTAGTTGCCCTCGTGACAGGCGTACTCAAATAACGGACCCTCGGTCTTCCTCATGGGAAACACTGCTTTCCAGGATCTCGTAAACGATTCCGGATCCTCGATCGTGTATTCGTAGAGGAGTGTGTCAGCGTCGACGCGCGTGAAGCGTTCGACCACGTGCATGTTCTCGCCGGATCCCCGGAAGTTCGTCTTGCCGGTGAGATTGGTCGTGTCGACGACCAGCGTATCACCCTCCCAGCGACCACGTGAGTCTCCCATCCACTGGCGGATGCTGGGGGAAAGATGCGAGCGCCCGTCCAGCGGGATGATGCGAGAATCGTGGACCATCTCGTTGAGAATCACCACGTATCCAGGAGTCTGGAAAAGCTGCATAATGTTGTTGTAGGCGCTTGGACTCATTGGCGGTCCGGAGTTGAACCCCACGAGGCAACGCGCGCCCACACGGCGGTCCTCCGGGCCGTGAGCGGGGCGCCGCCTAACCTCCGCCACAGCGTCCGCCCTCTTCCGCGCCTCCTCCGTCAAGGAAGGAATCCTCCCATCCGGCGGATCCACTATCAGCGACGTTCGCCTGTCCGGTACGACCTTGGTTCCCCGGTCAAACCAGTACTTGTTATAGCTGCCAATGCAGTCGACGAAATTCGGGGAGTCTTTACAGCGATCCGGGATCTCGAGGCTTTCCACGCGAGTTAGCGCTGTTCGCTCTTCCAGTTCAGTCGCTTCCTTTCCCGTAAGAACCTGTTTCCCCGCCAGCTCACTGGGGCGTTCCAAGGGCGTAATGGTGCGGAAGTCCCATATTCCCCGCAGGTCGGGCTCACCCCACGCTGTGCGTGGCGGAGTCCGCGCGTCCGCGGCTGTCTGGGCCTGGGCGGCTACGGGCGCCGGCCCCAGCGACACGATCGCGACCACAGTCGCCACAACCAATATTAAACCGCGACATCGATGGCTCATCTGAATCCTCCTTTTCACCTGCTTCGAGGTTTATCTCTGTTTCTTTTCGAGCGGCCGCAACTCGATGCGGCGATAAAACAGCTCCGCCCCCTCGGACTGAAACAGAATCTTTCCCCTCGTCAGGCTGGCATCGGTTCCTTCCATGACGAGGGTTCCGTTTACCCAATACCTGACCTGATCTCCGTCAGAGACCATTTCGAGGACGTTCCACTCTCCGCGAGGCTTTTCGACTTCTTTTCCCGGATCACGGTAGCCGAGAGGCGCTTTGTAGGCGGCCCCGCCCGGCCGCCACGGGGTCTTGTTGAAACGATCGAATTGAATACCGCTATCGTCGGGCTTCGTTACGCCGTTGACCGTCAGCTCGGTCCCTCCGACGAGGATGACGTCACCTGTGCTGCCCTCCATGATCTGAAATTCGATCGATTTTGGCCAGATGGAGCCCGGACCGACGGTTCCGACGCCCGTCGCGTGATAGAGAATGCCGCTGTCGCGCGCCAGGTCCTTCCGGGGCGCGTGCGTCGCTTCGCCCCACTTGAACTCTGCCCGCAAATAGTAATCGCCGTAGTCCTTTTTGGTGATGAAATACCCATATGGGGTTCCCGAGACGTGAACCATGCCGTCATGAACCCGAAAGACCCCATCCGGGTCATTGTTGAGACCCCTGTCGCGGACAACCGTGTCGAATTGCTCCAGGCTCTTGCCGTCGAATAGCCAAATGGGCTTCCCGGTTGGCGGAATATCGGCCGCGGGAAGCGTTGCCGCGAACGAGAACGACGCCAGGAAGATCATCACATGACGAATCGATCGGTGTCCAATCTGGATCATGATCACTGCTCCTTTTTCAATCTAGTTTAGGTGAGTCGCCCAAGCCACCTATGCGTCAGTATACATCCGCGCTGCCCCGAATACCACGTCTTTTTGCGCTGGCTTTCGTCCTCCTCTCACCCAAATGTCTTGTTTCCCCACTGCGATTGGACTGAACAGCAATCGCAGTTCCGTCCGGCGACCAGGAGGGTACAGAATCGCCGAAGCCACTCTGGGCGAGCGGGCAGCGGCTGGCTGACCGCACTTCTCGCACTCAAACACGTGGCCGTCCAAAGCCTGGGTGCGGCAGGCTGTGATGTCGGAGAGAACCCGGCGTTGCTCGACCGAAGTCGCCACTTGGCGGCAGAAACGTTTCTGGTGGGTTCTCACGACAGCGGCCAGTGTGAGCCGCTGCCTGCTCACGGTGTGGGTGTGGTCAGCCGCTCCTGGCGGAGTTGCCGGCGGGTGCACAGCCGCGCGGTGAAGCAACGTTCGTGGCGCGACCTGCCGTTGCGGAAGGCGCGGCTTGTGCTGCGCTACCGGCCTCGGCGGGTCAACTGCGAGCGTTGCGGAGCGGGCACGGAAGCGTTGCCCTGGGCCGAGCCGTGGGCGCGGGTGAGCGGCGCACTGGCCGCATCGCTGCCAGACCATTCAGGTGGTGCTGATGGACATGTGGGCTCCCTATGCCAAGGCGGTGGGTGGGAACGCGCCGCGGGCCCAAGTGCTGTTCGACCGTTTCCATCTGGTGCAACATCGCAACCACGCCGTCGACGAAGTGCGGCGATCCCGGCTGCGCCGCCTCAGCCGCAAGGAGAAGGTGACTACTAAGCTTGCTTTTCAGTTCAAGGAAGATCTGACGGGTCTTGCCCGATCATTTTGTGATTACTGTTCGTCCGTTGGTCCGCGTTGGTCAGTTGTCCTCCTATTGGAGACCGGTCGCGGCTCAACTTGACAAGATTAGCCGGCGAATCCGGTCAGCCGCGGCGCCGGCTTCGTCGAGCTGCTTCTGAAGGTCCGCGACATCGGGCAGATAGCTTCGAATCATCGTCGTGGCGGAACTGGGAATAAGGGTGAACGGCCCCGCATCCGCTGGGATTAGATAGGCATCCGCCGCGCGATAGGCAGGGTCTGGGGTCGAGCCGCCCCCGCCGCCAACGGACCCCTCCCCGCGCGAGGCGCTTGGCGTTAGCCGCCCTTCGCCGCCTGTGAACAGCAGCAGGTGGGCTCGTTTCGGATCCGCAACGTAGGAAACCGGCTTCTCATATACGATTCGCTCCACGGCGAAATGCGGGCAGGCTACAAGCAATTCTCGGCGCCACTCGTCGTCCTGAAAGCTTACGGGCGGAAAGCGAAAGGGCTCTTGCGGCCCGGGATAAGGCTGTTGGCGGGTGACGGCCACCGCGCGCTCGATGTGCAGAGCCCTCGGTTTGCCGTCGTCCCCGAGACGGTCGAAATCATAAAAACGGTAGGTCAGGTCGGAGTTCTGCTGGATCTCACACAAGATAAGTCCCGGGCCGATTGTGTGCGGCGTTCCCGGTGGAACGAAAAAGGCCTGCCCCTCGCGGACTTCAATCCAGTTCAGATAGTTCTTGATTTCTCCGGTTTCCGCGGCCCAGCGCAGCTCATCGCTGGATAGCTTCCGAGTCAGACCGATCGCCAATCGCGCGGCAGGCTCGGCATGCACGATGTACCAAATCTCGGTCTTGCCCGGACCACCCTCATGTTCCAGCGCATACTCATCCGCCGGGTGTACCTGAACCGACAACTGATCGGACGAAAAGATGAACTTCGCAAGAATCGGGAAGTACGCTTGCCCGCTCCCCGGCAAGCCCTGCTCAGCCTGCCCAGCCGATCGCCGGCTCATCGCAACAGGCTGATAGGAAGTCCCCATCAAGCGCGGACCAAACTCCCTCATCAAGCTGCCGAGGGTTCGCCCCCGCAGCGGCCCGTTGGCAATCTGGTTCTCTTCGAAACTGAACCACAACTCCCCAATTGGAGACGGCTCTTGCCGCGGGAGGAGTGGCGCCAGGTCACGCTTGCCCCAAATCTTCTTGCGAAACGAGGGGGGCAACTTGAGTGGGTAGAGATCGGTCAAGACAGCTCGGCGACGAAGTCCCGTATCCGGGCGATACCTCGTTCCAGTTCATGCATGGAAGTCGCGTAGGAGAGCCGCACGTGCTCGCTCGTTCCAAATGCTTCACCCGGCACGACCGCCACGTGAGCCTGCTTCAGAAGCGCGGTTGAAAAGTCCAGCGCGCTGTTGATTCCGCCTTTACCAAAGCAACAACTGATGTTTGGGTAGACGTAGAACGCGCCGCCTGGCAGCGGACAGCTCAGGCCGGGAATATCTCTGAGCGCTTGGACCGCATAGTCACGGCGGCGGCGGTATTCCTCGAGCATCTGGCCGACCGAGTCCTGAGAGCCCGTCAAGGCCTCGATCGCTGCCTTCTGGGCGATCGATGTGACGTTGGAGGTCGAATGGCTCTGCAGCTTGTTGATCGCACCGATTAACTCTTTTGGCGCCAAAGCATATCCCACCCGCCAACCTGTCATGGCGTAAGTCTTTGAGAGGGACCCCGCTACCACCACGTTGGGCTTGGCGCCATCGAGCGAGGCAATCGAAAAAGGTTCGCTGTCGTAAACAAGTTTGCAGTAGCATTCGTCGGTCAAAAGCATGACGCCCCGGCTCGATGTGAGGGCGTGGATTTTCTCAAACTCCTGCCGCGATAGCACTGCCCCGCTGGGGTTATTGGGCGAGTTGATGACAACCAGCTTGGTCCTGTCTGTCAAGGCATTTTCGATGGCCGAGGCTGTCAGCCGGAAGCCATCCTCTTCGCTGGTGACAACCTTTACGCACGAGCCGCCGTGGTAGTTCACGACGTCGAAAAACGTCACCCAGTAAGGGGCCGGCAAAATCACTTCATCACCTTCATCAATTAATGCCGCCATCGTATTGAAAATGACGTGCTTGCCGCCTACGCAAACAATGCATTCGGAAGGATCGTAAGAGCTGCCGAAATTGTTCGCGTGATACTCGCAGATCGCTTTCTTCAGATCCGGAATGCCGCCCGCCGGGGTGTATTTGGTGAAATTGTCATCCAGGGCCCGGACTGCGGCCTGCTTGATATTGCCGGGGGTCGGAAAGTCCGGCTCGCCCGCTCCGAAGGCCACGACGTCTACGCCGGAGGCCTTCAGGCGCCCTGCCTCCGCAGTCACTGCCATCGTGGCCGATTCGCTGATTCCCTTGACTCTTTGTGTGAGTTCCATACTTATCTAAAAGCTGCTTCCTTTCTCTCTCAAACGCGCCTCCACAAGCGGCGGCACCAGGTCCCGGATGTCACCTCCGAGCCGCCAGACTTCTTTCACCAGGCGTGAACTGAGATAGCTGTAGGCCTCGGCCGGAAGCATGAAGATTGTTTCCAACTCGGGGTCCAGCTTGCGGTTCATCAATGCCATCTGAAGCTCGTACTCGTAGTCGGATACAGCCCGAATCCCCCGTAAGATCATTTGTGCGCCCCTTTGGCGGGCATAGTCGACCAGCAGAGTGTCAAAGCTGTCGGCCTGCACGTTCGGCAGCCCCGAAACAGCCTCCTCGAGCATTTCCAAACGCTCTTGGGGAGAAAAAAGCGGCTGCTTCGAGTCGTGTTTGAGGACTGCGACGATCACCTGATCAAACAGCCGCGCCGCGCGGTTGATCAGATCCAGATGTCCGTTTGTCAGCGGATCAAAGGACCCCGGGTAAATAATGACGTTTTGCTTCGCCACCTCGGAACACGCTATTGTAGCAATACTTCATTCTCTAACATTTCCGGATCTGACCTTGACTGCTGGCGACCGAGCCAGCGGCAGTTGTTGCACTGAAGCGCTTGAAAAGGAGAGCAAAGTGATCGTCACCAATACTGAGACCGTGCCGGGCAAGACCATCGTCGAGTTCTACGGCATGGTCAGTGGCAGCACCGTTCGCGCCAAGCATGTGGGGAAAGACATTCTGGCTAGCCTGAAGAACCTCGTTGGCGGTGAACTGACGAGCTACACTGATCTGCTCAACGAGGCCAGGCAGGAAGCGATGCAGCGGATGTTCCAGGAAGCGGAATCGGTCGGGGCGAACGCCGTTGTCAACATCCGCTTCTCTACCAGCTCGGTGGCGCAAGGCGCGGCGGAGTTGTTTGCTTATGGGACCGCCGTAAGGGTCGAATAGCCAGGGAGGCTGACTTGACGGACTCGCTTTTCAACATCGGTCTTCTCCTATTCCTTCTCCTGCTGGGGTACTTCGCGGGGACGTATCTGGAGCGCCGCCACTACATCTCTATCCGGCAGCGCGAACAGGACTTGCTGAAAATTCCCGTGGTCAACTTCCGGTCCGTGCCCCTGAGCTGGCAGGTTGAGTCGAGTGGTTTGGCTAGCGGCAGCGTGGTCGTTTCGGTTGACTATTTCAAGCGCTTCCTGGCCGGGTTGCGCATACTGATTGGCGGCAGAGTCAAGTCTTATGAAACGTTGCTGGATCGGGGCCGGCGTGAGGCTCTCTTGCGTATGAAAGAGCAGGCGATTGCCAACGGGTACGACGCGGTCATCAACGTTCGCCTGGAGACGTCGCGGTTGGCGAACGCGAACGGACAGGGCATGGCGGGAGTCGAAATTCTTGCCTTTGGAACAGCGGTCAAGCTGGTGAATCCAGCAACGGCCTGACCGATGGCCCTGACCTCAGCCCGTCGGCAGTCCAGCAACAGAGGCGTGGACGGGAGTTCACGCTCCGCGTATTCCACGACTTCGCTTTAATGAAGTGTTTGGAAGTAGATGTCCATCACGCCGAAACCCGTCTCTCCGAGATCCTGGACCGAGTCACTCTTGGCGAAGAGGTTGTGATTGCGAAAGCAGGCAAGCCCGTGGCTCGGCTAATTCCCATCCGGTCCGAACCCCGGGACCGCGTCCTCGGAACTGGCAGAGGAGATTTTCAGGTTCCCGAAGATTTCAACGACCCGCTGCCAGAAGAAGTGCTCAGAGAGTTTTATAACTGACGGGCCTGCTTGGTTGACCGGGGATGATTTGCCGCAACTCGCCCATGAAATACGTCCCCAAAAAGCCGCGGGAAGGTATTAACTACTCGCGGGTCGACCCTCGCAAAGAGGCGCTGGTCTTGATCGGGGGAGTGGGTCTGGTGGCTGTCCTGGCCGTTGTGGTGATCGGATTCTCGATCGACGTCCTCGTTGCCTGGATTCCAGCCAGTTGGGAAGCCCAAGTTTTCGATGGCTTTGCAACCCGCGTCGTCAACGGCCTTGGCGTCAAGACCGGTTCCCGCTCAGAACAGCTTCAGAATCTGATGAACCGTCTGGCCTCGCATTGGCCCGACAATCCCTACTCGTTCCGAATCGGCGTGCTGGAAGAGAATACGCCGAATGCGATAGCTGTCCCGGGCGGAGCGATCCTGGTCACTACGGGGTTGCTGAAGGGCGTCCGGTCGGAGAACGAATTAGCATTCGTGCTTGGTCACGAGATTGGGCACTTCCAGAATCGTGATCATCTCAACGGCTTGGGACGCCAACTGGCGACAACGCTGGTGATGGCCGTTGTCACTGGCTCAGCGGGCGGAGGTGCGGACTTGCTGGGGTTGACCGGGCGTATCACCGAGCGGAACTTCGGACGCAATCAGGAGTTCGCGGCGGACAGCGCCGGCCTTAAGATTGTCTATCGCGAGTACGGGCACGTTGCATCGGCTTTGGATTTCTTTGACCACCTCCCGGAGGAACCCCAGCTCGGCCAACGATTTCAGGGTTACTTCGCTACTCACCCTGTGACGGAGAATCGCATTAGCGTCCTCAAGAGATTAGCCCAAGAACAGTCCTGGCCGTTGGAGGGGCGGCCCCGTCCATTCGCGATGGCTAAGTAACGCGCCGACGGGGACTGGCGCCCAATCTGCATCAGCCAACCTGATCGAGCCCCCCAAGAACGACACTCCAGCGCCCCAAGCCCCGCGGAACCCCACGGGGCGCTGTTCCGAGCCTTCGGCGGCTGGGACAAACAGGAGTATTGTGGGCGAGAAGGTTCGCGAAGATCAGATTGGTGTTCATCAGCACGGTGGCGTAAGCGGGCGAGGTATAGTCCGCGCCGTGGTGCATGAGGGCGATCTGCACCGCGAAGATCACGCCGAGGCTGAGCAAGGCCGGCCACTCTCGCCGTTGAGGAGTCAGGGAGATACCTCGCACCGCGGCCCAGGCGCCGACCGAGAGCGCTCCGCAAGACATGCGGCCGAAGGCGGTCCAAAACGGCGCGAGCGCGGTCAGAGCGAACTTGAGGGCTACTTGGTTGCCTCCGCGCACCAGGTTGATGCTGAGCACGGTGAGCGCCGGCTTCCAGCCGATCGGTTTGAGTTGTCCAGTTTGGCTCACGTTATCTTGATGCGTCTGGATATCTTTTGTCGAACCGTCTGATCGTCCCAACCGGCAGTTAAGGCTATCGCGCGGCCGCCGGCATGTTCTCGGCGGCCGTGCCTTCTCTGGTCCGTCCGCGCGACGCCTCCAAGGTAACGATGAGGATGCCGGCGGCGACAGCCGCGACACCCGCCAGCAGCTCCGGCGCGAGTTTCTCGGAAAAAATGAAGGCGCTGGCGATCACGCCAAAGATCGGAGTCGGGAAGGCGAAGACCGACAAGACGCCGGGAGGGGTCTTGCGAAGAAGCTTCACCCACACGACAAAGCAGCCCCCCGCCACGATCACACCCTGGTAGAGCACGGCGAGGACCGGCGGCGCGTCCACTGGCCCTCGCAGAGGCTCCTCCAGCAAGGTTGCCGCCAGCAGGAAACAGGGTATCGAAAAAGCGATTTGCCAAAAGATAGCGCGCAGGGGTTCGATCCGTTGCACCAGCCGCTGGGTAAAGACCATGCGCGCGCCGAATATCATTGCCGTCAGCGTCGCCAGTGTGTTGCCGAGCAACGGGTTGGAAGCGAGCCTCGGTTCCGGCTCGCCCAGAAAGGCGCAACAGATGCCCGCAAACGCAATCGCCAGCCCCAGCGCCCGGGTCCGGGAGAGCTTGTCGCCCGGCAGAACGGCGGGGAAACGCCTTCAGGCTCGCGCACTTTGCCTTTTCAGCCTGCAGCGACGACAATAGTAAAGTTAGGGCTGGAGCGCGCCAGCCGCCCGATCACCGACGCTGTTCAACCTCCCTGACGCGGACGAGCCGCAGCCAAAGAGGGGAGCGTGGCCGCTGGCGGATGAGGCGCGTCGAAGCGGCTAACCCATCGGGTGAAAACCCACAGGATTTCATCTTTTTGGGTGGGCCGGAAGTTTGATGGGAGCGGATCAGTCGGTAGAAGCAACCGCTTGCTTACGCGCGCGGCTCCGATTGGCCCGCGGGGCCCATGGACACTCCCTCGCGGTCTCGGAAGTAGATGCCGCCGACGAAAATGACGAGCTACCCTGCCGACCTCGCCGAGCAGTTTCGCAACGAAATCGAGGGAGAAGTCCGCTTCGATCAGTACTCGAAAGTTCTCTACAGCACCGATGCCAGCGTCTGGCGGATAGAGCCGATCGGTGTCGTCATCCCCAGGGACGCGGCCGACGTGGCTGCAATTGGCCGCATCGCCGCGCGTAACAAAGTGCCGATCCTGCCGCGGGGCGGCGCGACCAGCCTCTCGGGGCAGACCATCGGCCACGCCGTCCAGGTCGATTTCGCCAAGTACATGCGCAACATCCTCGAGTGCAACGTCGAGGAACAGTGGGTGCGCTTGCAGCCGGGGGTCGTGCAGGATCAACTCAACAACTATCTGCGTCCGATGGGATTCGGGTTCGGCCCCGACACGTCGAGCAGCAGCCGCGCGACGATCGGCGGCATGATCGGCAACAACTCCGCCGGGTCGCATTCGATCGTTCACGGCAAGACGATCGACCACGTCCTTGAACTCAAAGTCGTGTTGTCGGATGGCTCCGAAGCGGTTTTGAAGCCGGCGGCGGATGCAGCAGAGATCGAATCGCGTGCCCGTGCCGGCACCTTCGAAGGCCGTCTCTACCGGGATCTGCTCCAGCTTGGCGAAAGCTACCACGACGAGATTCTGGCGCGCTTTCCCAAGCTCATGCGCAGGGTGAGCGGCTACAACCTGGATGAGTTGATCCGCAACGGCAACGGCAGCTTCGGCGCTGGTTATTCCAGCCAGCCTGGCCCGCTCAATCTGGCCAGGATGGTCGTCGGCAGCGAGGGCACCTTCGCCGTCGTCACGGAAGCGAAGGTACGAATCGTTCCTCAACCCAAGAAGAGGGGCATTCTGATCGTGCACTTCCGCTCGCTGGTCGAGTCGGTCGACCCGTCACAAGAAATCGTCGCGCGCGGGCCATCCGCCGTGGAGTTGATGGACGACTTCATTCTCGGCAGCGCCCGCGGCCGCCCCGACTTCGCGCGCCACATGGATTTCGTCGATCCCGACGCCAAGGTCGTGATGATCGTCGAGTTTTACGGCGACACAGAGCCGGAGGTCAAGGCCAAAATCGATGAGCTGCAGGGCTACTTGCAGCGCAACCGCATCGGGTTCGGGTATTTGGCGGTGACCGACCCCGTTCAGCAGCAGAACATTTGGAAAGTCCGCAAAGAAGCGCTGGGACTGCTGATGGGCGTTCTCGGTGACAAGAAGCCCATCGCGTTCGTGGAGGATCCGGCGGTCCCGATTGAAAAGATGGCGGGGTTCGTGCGGGAGTTCCAGAAGATTCTCAGCGATCACGATGCTCGCGGCGGCTATTACGGGCACGCTTCTGTCGGCTGCCTGCACGTGCGGCCGGCTATCGACATGAAGCAGGCCTCTGAGATCAACAAAGTGCGCGAGATGGGCGAGGAGGTCTGCCGCCTCGTCATGGAGTACGGCGGCTCGATGAGTGGCGAGCACGGTGACGGAATCGCGCGCGGCAAGTTCAACAAGGTGCTGTTCGGACCCGAAATCTATCAGGCCTTCCTGGAAGCCAAGCGCATCTTCGATCCGCACAACATCATGAATCCGGGCAAGGTTGTCAACGCCCCCGAGGTCACCGAGAATCTGCGCTGGGGCGCCGATTACCAAACGATCCAGATCAAGACCCACCTCGACTTTTCCCGTGAAGGCGGATTCGCGCGCGCCATCGAAATGTGCAACGGCATGGGTGTGTGCCGCAAGAGGGACATCGGAACGATGTGTCCCTCCTACCACGCTACGCTCGACGAGGAGCACTCCACTCGAGGCAGGGCCAATGCCTTGCGGGCGGCTCTTTCCGGCGCGCTTGCGCCCGAAGAGCTGACCTCGAAACGCATGTACGATGTGCTCGACCTGTGTCTCGAGTGCAAGGGCTGCAAGCGCGAGTGCCCGTCCAACGTAGACCTGGCGAAGATCAAGTACGAGTTCTTGGCGCACTACCACGAGAAGCACGGCACGCCGCTACGCGCCAGGATGTTCGCCGGCATCGAGAACCTCAACAAGTGGGGCAGCCGCTTCGCCCCGCTTGCCAACGCCGTGATGGGTTTGCATCCCGTCAAGTGGATGCTGCATCAATTCGTGGGCATTGACAGCCGCCGCCAGATGCCTCCGTTTGCGAGCGAGAGCTTCGAGAAATGGTTTCGCAAGCGCTCCCGGCCAAGCGCCAGCGGGCGTCCCAGGGTCGTGCTCTTCCACGACTGCTTTATGAACTACAACTACCCGCAAGTCGGCCACGCCGCCACCGAGCTGCTGGAAAAAGCGGGCTACGAAGTCATCCTGGCCAACAAGAAATGCTGCGGCCGGCCGATGATTTCCAAGGGGCTCATCGAGGACGCCAAGGCGGTGGCGAATCACAACGTGCGAGAGCTGCAGCCCTATGTGAAGCAGGGCATCCCGGTGCTCGGTTGCGAGCCCAGTTGCCTGCTCACGCTGCGGGACGACTATCTCGATCTGGTGGAGGGCGCCGGCGTTGAAGGCTCGGCGGTCGAAGAGGTGGCCTCGAACTCTTGGATGGTGGATGAGTTTCTGGTCCAGCTCAGCCAGCAAGGGAAATTGGATCTGCGGTTCGACGAAACACCGAAGAAAGTCCTGTTTCACGGGCACTGCCACCAAAAGGCGCTCATTGGCAGCGCTCCCAGCCTGGAAGCCCTGCGGCTTGTCCCGGGGCTCAGCGTTTCGGAAGTCAACTCAGGTTGCTGTGGCATGGCCGGCTCATTCGGCTTCGAGAAAGAGCATTACGACCTGTCAGAGAAAATCGGCGGCCAGCGGCTGTTCCCTGCCGTCGAAGCCGCTCCGGTGGAAACCGAGATCGCCGTGACGGGCGTTTCTTGCCGACAACAGATTAGCCATTTCACCGATCGCACGCCCCGCCATGTCGTCGAGATCTTGCGGGATGCAGTGGTTGAATCGTCCGGCTAGCTGGGGCTCGCCAGCGTTTCAAACCCATCTCGGGTAACCTTACCGCCGCTCCCCGGGATTGTCGTTTTGAAGTGTTGCCGCGGCAACGTTGCGCGGCAGTGTCTGACCGGCCTTCGGCGCTAGCGGGTGTCCGGACCGCTGAGTGTTGATGAGGCTGAGTGTTGATGAGAAGGATGCGCAAATCAAACTCACTTCGAAGACGGGCAACGGCTCTAGCACGGAGGGCTCGCCCGTGGGCCTGAAGCCGATCGGGTGGCGCACGGCGCTGATCGCTCTGGGCGCGTGTGTGCTCTGGGGCGGCAACGTCGTCGCTCTCAAGCTCGGCCTGGGAACTTTTCCGCCGTTCTGGAGCGGCTTCTGGAGGATGTTTGTCGGCGCGCTGACGGTCGGCGTCTGGGCTTGGGCGCGGGGAAGCTCACTTGCGCCGGGCCGGGAAGAATGGCGTCCGCTGGTGATCCTGAGCGTGCTGTTTACGATCCAAATCACAATGCTGAACTTTGGGGTGGATTTCACCTCCCCCGCCTACGGAACTGTGCTGCTAAACGCGCACCCTATTTTTGCCAACCTCATCGCACATTTCTTCGTTCCCGAGGACCGTCTTTCGCCGCGGCGGGTCATCGGTTTGGCTGTTGCGTTTGCCGGCGTCTGCGTCGTCTTCCTGGGCCGGCCAGACAGCTCGTTAGCCGCGTATCCGTTTTGGGGTAACATACTGGTGACGTTTTCGGCGTTCTTGCTTGGTACCCGGATCGTTTACACTCAGCGGCTGGTCCAAACGATTGACCCGATTCGCCCGGTCTTTTGGCAGATGGTGCTGTGCTTGCCGCCGTTCCTTGCCGCCGGAGCATTTTGGGAGCAGCCGGCGACGCAGGCGATCGGCTGGGAGGCTGTCGCCGCCATCCTCTATCAGGGCATGATCATCGCCGGTTTGTGTTTCGTGGTGTGGACCACGCTGCTCAAACACCACAGCCCGGGCAGCCTGTCGATGTTCGGCTTCACATCCCCGATCTTCGGGATTCTATTCAGCAGCTTGTTCTTCGGCGAAGCATTGACAGCTCGTCTGTGGCTCGGGCTGGCGGCCGTTGCCGCGGGCATCGTACTGGTGACCACGCGAAAGCAGGCCCCTTTGATCAATCCCGCGGTTCCCGTGCCTCGAGGGGCCGCTCGATGAAGCCCCGCGCAACAGCCGGGGTGGAGTTGAAAACCGCTCTGGCCGCTCTCGCGATCTCCGCCCTGTGGGGCGGTAACGTCGTCGCCTTGAAGGTCGGCCTGGGGACCTTCCCTCCCTTCTGGAGCGCCTTTTGGCGTATGCTCACCGGACTTCCCGTGATCGCGGGCTGGGCGCGAGTCCTGGGCTCGCCCCTCAAGCCTGCTTCGGGAGAGTGGAAGTGGCTCATGGTTCTGGGAGCCGTCTTCGCGGTCCAAATATCGATTCTGAATCTCGGCGTCAATTTGACCTCCGCGGCATACGCGGTTGTGTTGATGAACAGCAACCCGATTTTCACGAATCTGGTCGCTCACTTCTTCGTGCCGGGCGACAAGCTCTCCCGGACCCGGGCGCTGGGGCTGGCGATTGCGTTTGCGGGCATCTGTTGCGCCTTTCTGGGCGAGCCGGAACCGAGGCTCGCTTCCAACCCGTTGCTCGGCAACACACTGGCGACGCTGACGGCAATGATATTCGGCGCGCGCATGGTCTTTACCCAGCGGCTGGTGCAACGGATCGAACCCCTGCGCGCTATCTTTTGGCAAATCGCTTTTTCGATACCCTGTTTCCTGCTGGCGGCAACCTTGCTGGAGGAGCCTCTGCGAGGGCCAGTGGACGCGCCGCCGGTCCTCGCCGTGCTCTACCAGGGTGTGATCGTGGCGGGGGGCTGCTTTGTCGTGTGGGTGAAGCTTCTTCGCAAGACCCCTCCCGGCGTCTTGTCGGTCTTCGCCTTCCCGACTCCGATCTTTGGCGTGATCGCCAGCGCCTTCATTTTTTCCGAGAAACTCGCGCCGGAGCTGCTGGCGGGTGTCGCGGCTGTCGCCGCCGGCATCCTCATCGTTACCTTGGAGGCGTCGCGCGGACGGACCAGAGAAGGCACGGCCGCCGAGAACATGCCGGCGGCCGCGCGATAGCCTTAACTGCCGGTTGGGACGATCAGACGGTTCGACAAAAGATATCCAGACGCATCAAGATAACGTGAGCCAAACTGGACAACTCAAACCGATCGGCTGGAAGCCGGCGCTCACCGTGCTCAGCATCAACCTGGTGCGCGGAGGCAACCAAGTAGCCCTCAAGTTCGCTCTGACCGCGCTCGCGCCATTTTGGACCGCCTTCGGCCGCATGTCTTGCGGAGCGCTCTCGGTCGGCGCCTGGGCCGCGGTGCGAGGTATCTCCCTGACTCCTCAACGGCGAGAGTGGCCGGCCTTGCTCAGCCTGGGCGTGATCTTCGCGGTGCAGATCGCCCTCATGCACCACGGCGCGGACTATACCTCGCCCGCTTACGCCACCGTGCTGATGAACACCAATCCGATCTTCGCGAACCTTCTCGCCCACTACGTTGTTCCGGGAGACCGGCTTTCCTGGTCCCGAGTTGGCGGACTGGCCGTCGCCTTTGGGGGCATTTGCGGCATCTTCCTGGGCAGGCCCGAATCGCGGCTGGCTCCCAACCCGATCATCGGCAACCTCTTGCTGCTGGCCTCGGCCTCGCTCGTCGGCGCCCGGACCGTTTACATGCAACGGGTGGTCCAACGGATCGAGCCTGAAAAGACCGCTTTCTGGCAGATGGTGATCTCGTTGCCGTTCTTCCTGGCCGGAACGCTCTTCGACGATCCAGGAAGCCGGGAGCCGCTGGGGTGGATTCCAATCGCCGCAATCATGTACCAGGGAATCATCGTCGGTGGGGCGGGCTTCACGGTTTGGGCGCACCTGCTGCGGCGCCACAGCCCCGGAGCATTGACCATGTTCACCTTCACCGTTCCAGTGTTCGGAGTCGCTCTCAGCGCGTGGCTGCTTTCCGAAGCCGTAACAGCGAGATTGATTCTGGGAGTGGCCGCTGTCGTCAGCGGGATTCTTATCGCAACAAGGCTCTCGCACCCCAGGCTGGGGGCACAGCCCTTGGGATTGGCCGGCGATCCGGCGATCAAAGAGCTGGAGGATTAACCTGCTTTTCGCCTCGCCACTTGATGAGAATTGCGAGTCAAGCAGTTTCCGAGCCTGAACCCAGATCCGCCATAAACCAGTATTCGCAACTCCGAGTTGTTGTCAACCTCCCGTAGCGCGGGGGCTCGGAGAGACCCGCGGCCTTTCGCCCTGCCGCACCTCGGGAGTGAAAGGCCGCGGGTCTCTCCGAGCCCCGCGCTACGGATTTTCAAGACGTTGCCGCACGGCTCTATCTAGCCGCCGATGCTACACTGGAACGCGAGAAACGGCCCAACTGTGTTGAACCGAGCAACGGAGAACGGATCAACCGCTCAACGGATCAACATAAAACAATGGAAATCATCTTTTACCAAAAGCCCAGTTGAACCACCTGCCGCAAAGCGAGAAGTTTCTTGCTCGAGAAAGGTGCTGCATTGCATACCGTTGACCTAAACAAAGGGCTGAGCGTCGAAGAGCTGGGCCGGCTGATCGGCAAGCGCGACTACCGTCAGTTTCTGAATTCCCGCAACGCCCTCTTCCGCGAGATGGACATGAAGACCAATCCGCCGCCACGAGAGGATACCCTCCGGCTCTCAAGGAACGCTTTTGTAATTCCTTTAGTTCCAACAGGGGCTGTTTTTCATGAGGCTCGGTTTACGCCGAAGCTTCGCCCGGAATGAGTGCGAAGCCGCAGCAGCGGGCCCGCGCTGTGAGCCGGGCCTCGCTTCGTTTGCGCTGACGTTGCTGTTCCCGCAAGAAGACGCCCTCATTGTAAGCCTCGCCGGTGGTCACTAGGTGGTAGATCATACGCGCCAGTTTGTGCGCGCTCGCCGTCACCGCCGCCGCCAGACCCAGGCGCGCGCGCATGCGACGATGGTGGTCCCCCCAAATAGGACTGGTCCTGCGCTAACGACTGCGCCGCCAACCGCCAGGCCACCGCTAGCGGGACTTTACTGCCAAGCGAGCTCGGTTAAGCGGGGCTGGCGACTAACTCATTGCTGTGTATGAGTTTAGCTCTATCCTCCACCGCGGATTATTGTATTACCCTATTTGTGATCCTCGCTCTCTCCTCTCTTGGCTTGCGGGTGAACCCTGGTCTCCCCATGTCTGTTGAGTCTGTTGATATTTATCTTGACAGCTAAAACATATTCCGCTATAATTGTATTACCCTATATGGCCAGCGTCATCTCCAAACGCAAGGGAAACAAAACCTACTACTACGTCGTTACCAGCGCTCGCGTCAACGGCCAGCCCCGCATCATCAACCAAACCTACCTCGGCACCGCCGAACGTCTCGCCGCCCTGGTCCGCCAGCAGAGCGCTCCCGTGCCCCTGGCCGCCAGCGCCATCGATCTCGGCCTGCCCGGAGCGCTGTGGCTCGCCGCCCAACGCTGCGGCGCCTTCGAGGCGCTGCGCTCGCTGTGGCCGCCGCCCCGCTCAGGCCCCTCCACCGCCCACTACCTGCTGCTGGCCGCCATCCACCGCATCTGCCGGCCCGGCCCCAAGACCGCCGTGGCCGACTGGTATCGCCGCAGCATCCTGCATTCTGTGTGGGGGTTTGCTCCCGAGCGTTTCAGCTCGCAAGCCTTTTGGGATTGTTTTGACCGCATTCAAACCAGCCCGGAGTTGAGCGCGGCCGCCGACGATGAACTCGAGCAGGCGCAGTCGCGGCTGCTGGAGGCCTGGCAGGGCAAGCAACTCCTCAGCCGCCGCGTGCTGGCCTACGACACGATTAACTTTTACACCTGGGTGGCCAGCAGCAACCAGCGCAACCAGCTGGCGCAACGCGGTCACAACAAGCAGGGGCGGCACAATCTGCGCCAGGTGGGGCTGAGTTACGTGCTCGACGGCGAGCACGGCTTGAGCCTGTGTCATCACCTGTATCCGGGCAACGTCAGCGACAGCAACGAACTGCCGGCGGTGTTGGAGCGCATTGTGCGTCTGCTGGAGCGGCGCCAGATTCCTCGCGAGACGGTGACGCTGGTGCTGGACAAGGGAGCGGCGGCGCTGGCGAACACGCTGGAGCTGGAGCAAGCCGGGCTGGGCTGGATCACGGCCTTGCCCTGGAACCAGGCGCCGCCGGAGTTGCGCCAGCGCCCTAGCGAAGAGTTGACGCCGCTGGGCAGCGCGCAGCCGGGGGTGCGGGCGGCGGCCGAGCGGGCGCTGGTGCACGGCAAAGAATATCTCTGCGTGGTGAAGTACTCGGCCTCGTTCGCCAGTGAACAACTGCACAGCTTGAGCACGTCGCTGACCAAGGCCCTGCAATCGCTCAGGCGGCTGGCGCTGCAGCTGGCCAAGCCCAAAGCGCGCTACACCGAGAAGGGCATTCGCAACCGCATCGGGCGCTGGCTGGCCGCGGCGTTCGTCTCCGAGCTGGTGAATTATCAACTCGAGCGGCGCGACGGCCGCTGGCATCTGACATTCGACGTCGACAACGCCGGCCTGCAGCGTCTGCTGGGGGAGCGCCTGGGACGCACCACCCTGCTGAGCAATCGTCTGGACTGGAGCGCCGCGCAAGTCGTGGCCGCCTACGGCGGTCAGCAACACATCGAGCGCGTCTTCCGCGGACTCAAAGGCGGCGACTGGTTAGGCTGGGGGCCGATGTATCACTGGACCGACAGCAAAATCCGGGTGCATGCCTTCTGCTGCATGTTCGGGATCTCGCTGTTGCAGTACCTGCACAAGCAGGCCGAGGCGGTCTGGCCGGGGCTCTCGATGGAGGAATTGATCGAGCAACTGCGGCAGATCCAGCAGTTTCAACTGCTCTACCCGCGGCAAGGGAAAAAAGGGCCGCCCCGAGTGGCCACCATCTTGTCGAAGCAAACTTTGCCCCAACAATGCTTAGCGCAGGCACTGGAGCTAGACCAGCTCAGCGCGAGCTAGCTAGCGCTCGTAGGTAATACCACGCGTCCCCGGGCAACTCCCATAAGATCAATACTTTACGTCTCTGCTCGCCCCTCTCTCAGTAAAGTCCCGCTAGCGGCCGCTGCCCAGCCAAAACTTCATTGGGAGCGCCGGGCAAACGGCGCCCGGCGATCGGCGCGTTGTCTCAGCCCAAGGCCTCAGCTCCGAGACTTCACCAAAGCAATCCTGTTTGCAAACACAGCTGCGGCTGGGAGCGGGCCGCATGGGAAGGCAGCACTCACACCGAGCGTGACAGCCAACGGGTGCGCGCTTCCCACAGTGAAGGCGGAGGCCAGGCCGCAACTCCCCGCGCAGCAGGGCGGGATCGGAGAGTGCAGCAACACAAAACCCTCTGACGAGGAGGCCAGAGGGTCCTGTGCATCAGCCGCTTGCTTCGGAACCAGCCCCGCCGCCTCGGCCTTGGGCATGGAGAGTCGGCGCGACCCGGCCCTCCACAGCCAACACTTTACCATCGCCTCTCTCGCCACCCGGCCCAGACCGGACATTTCTACTTGGCAGCGGATAGGACATTTCTACTTGGCAGCGGATAGGACATTTCTACTTGGCGTTGACATACGAATTTTTTCTTGCCAAGCGCGGTTGAGTTGCGTATAATCTTGTTACCTGATGCAACGGTTCATTGAACGGGTGGGTTCGTGAACCTAGCTCTTGTGGCTTCAGCGATTCTGGTCGACACAGCCGGCTAACCACGGTCGGACTCGGTCACATAGTCGGGTATTTATCCCCACTGACCTTTAGGCAGATGATCCTTCGGGCGGTAGCTGTTCGTGTAACTGACAAGCCGCGAGGGGAGTCTAACAGTCCCAGGGAAAAGGGACGATATAGTCCAAGTTGACTGGAGAGGAGCAACACGGAAGGTGAGTCATGGCGAGGATAGCGAGTAAAGGGTTGACGAAAACCCAGATCAACCGCTTCAAGAAAATGTTAGAGACCAAGGCTCTCGAAATTAGGGCCAACCAGCAGTCTTCTTCTGCCGCCAAAGCCCTGGCGCGAGGCGACGAGCCACCCGACCTTGAGGAATTACCCGGTCAGAGTCATGAAGAATGGATCTTCCTCAACCGCAACAATATCGAAGTTAATGGGGTATTTAGTTGACTCCAGTAGCCACAATATGTTGTGGTTGGGGGCATGAAGGAGGACTACCCCCGAAACCTCGTCGAGTTGGAAGCTCGATTCTCGACCGAGGAGGCGTGCCGGGAGTACCTGCTGAAGCTGCGCTGGCCGGAGGGGTTCGTGTGCCCGCGCTGTGGGATCCAGTCCTCATGGGCCAGCAAACGCAATCTGCTGCTCTGCGCCGACTGCGGTTACCAGGCCTCGGTGACGGCGGGCACGATTTTCCAGGACACCCGCAAGCCCTTGACGTTGTGGTTCCGGGCGGCTTGGTGGGTGACAACGCAAAAAGGCGGGGCCAGCGCGCTGGAGTTGCAGCGGGTCTTGGGTTTGGGTAGCTATGTAACCGCCTGGACCTGGCTGCACAAGTTCCGCCGCGCCATGGTGCGCCCCGGTCGCAATCGGCTGGTCGGCCGGGTGGAGGTGGACGAAACGTATGTGGGCGGAGTCGAAGAGGGCGTCCGAGGTCGCGAAATGGTTGGCAAAGCGTTAGTTGCGGTTGCTGCCGAGGAGGATGGGCGCGGTATGGGTCGCATCCGGCTCCGTCGGATCGCGGATGCCTCAGCGGCGAGCTTGGAAGCCTTTGTCGAAGAAGCTATCCAACCTGGCAGCCTCGTGCACACCGACGGCTGGGAAGGCTATGCGGGATTGGAGAACAAAGGATACCGCCATGAAGTCACCGTGCTGCGCGGGAAGCGGCAATCGGCGAGTAAGCTGCTGCCGAGAGTCCATCGTGTCGCCTCTCTGCTAAAGCGCTGGCTGTTGGGGACCCACCAGGGGGCTGTCAGTCACGAGTATTTGGACTACTACCTGGACGAGTTCACGTTCCGCTTCAACCGGCGGACCTCACGGTCGCGCGGCAAACTTTTCTATCGCCTCCTCCAGCAGGCGGTCGCCGCCGACCCTGCTCCCTATAAGACAATGGTCGAGGCCACCAGGGCCGGCACCCCCACCCCCAAGATGTAGTGGCTACTGGAGTCAACTAAATACCCCATATCGAAGTTATGTTGTTGCGGGAAATCGACGAAGCGCTCGATCGCATCGAAGACGGCGATTATGGAACTTGCTGGGAGTGTGAGACACCGATCTCACTCAAACGGCTGGAAGCCGTATGCTGGGCGCGCTACTGCGTTACGTGCCAGGAAGAACTCTCGGTTGAGCAAGAGCCGCCCGAACGGGTGCGCTCATACCGCAGATAAAATCACTTCAGGCCTGGGGACTTGCTGGTCGGACTTAATCCGTCTCAGTTGGTCCGCGTCTGGCGGGCGGAAGATTCACAAAACTGCTGCATCGGGGGAGCGCCTTTGAACGTAAGGGTGCGGCATTTGCGCTCGATGCGGGTTCTGCCTTGTCGTCCGACCTGAAGCGGGAGTGCACAACCCCGAGGCAATGGGGTTCGGGGAAACCGCTGGATGCGCGGTCCTTGAACGACCGATGCAGGGAACGTACTCGGCGGTTGGTCCGCCTGACGCACACGGTTCTGAGCTTGAAGCCTCGACTCAGCCAGAGGCTTCCGACGCGTCCCTAGAGCCCTCCGCCGGCCCAGCCGCGGACTTTGCGCGGTCGAGAGCCTGTTTGCCCTTCTCGAACAGCTCAGCGGCATCGTCGGCAATCTCTTTGCCGCGATCGTAATATTCGCGTCCTCTTTCCAACGCTTCGCGGCCGGATTCAGCCAGTTTGCCGCGGCCTTTCTCAGTGCGCCGGCGAATGAACTCTCGAGTTTCCGTGCCGGTCTGGGGGGCAAGCAGTAAAGCAGCAGTGGCGCCTAGCGCGGCTCCTACCAGGAACCAAGCCAGATTGGCGCTGCCATTGTTATCGGCCATCAGATCGTCCTCCAAAGGTTCAGTATAGAGCAACTGCTGGGCGGAGACAGACCGAAACCGGACATTGCCGGAGCGGGGGCTGACGCGGCCCGCCGGGAGGCGCGCGCCACTCTCAAGGCGATGCACACTTTCGTAGTTGCCGGGAGACGGTCGTGATCAGGGCGGAATGGAAGCCCGTTGAAACGGGCTGAGGAACAACTTCGGGAGGGCTGGTCAACCGGCCCTAAAAGGACCGGCCTAAAGGAGACCAAGCCACGTGAACGTGGCTCAACGGCTCTAAGTGAACAGCATTGGGGCTAGGCTAGAATGAGTGGGTTCCATGGACTTTCTCGCAGAGCTCAATCCCCAACAAAAGAAAGCAGTCATCCACACCGACGGCCCCCTGCTCATCCTGGCCGGCGCTGGCAGCGGCAAAACGCGGGTCATCATTTCGCGGATGGCCTACCTGATCCGCGAGAAAGCAGTCCCTCCCTATTCACTTCTTGCCGTCACGTTTACAAACAAAGCAGCCGAGGAAATGCGCAACCGTGTCGCCCGCTTGCTCGAAGGGACGGACGCCCCTTCCGGCTCGCTGCCTCTTGTTTCCACGTTTCACTCTTTCTGCGTCCGCCTGTTGCGAAGCCGCGGGGAGCCGCTGAGCGAAGTTCGCCCTGGATTCACAACCCGGTTCAACATCTACGATGACGCCGATCAGCTCTCTGTCGTCAAGTCCGTCTACAAGGAACTGGGTCTCGACGAGTCATTCAAGAAATACCGGGGGGCGCTGGCGGCTATCAGCCAGGGGAAGAACCAGGGGAGCACGCCTGGTGACTTCTATGCCTCCGCCACCAGCCCGCAAGCCGAGAAGCTGGCGGTCATCTTTGAGCGTTACGAGGGCGCGCTGCAGGGGTCGAATGCTTTGGACTTTGACGACCTGCTGCTCGAAGGCGTGCGGCTGCTGCGCCATAGCCGGGAAGTGCGCGAGGCGACGAGCCTGCGCTACCGCTACGTGATGGTGGACGAATACCAGGATACGAACCGGCCGCAGTATGACCTGATGCGGCTTCTCTCTCCACACAAAAACATCTGTGTCGTTGGAGACGAAGATCAGTCGATCTATAGCTGGCGCGGCGCCGATATCCGCAACATTCTTGATTTCGAGAAAGATTTTCCTGGGGCGACCGTGATCCGCCTCGAACAAAACTACCGTTCAACGAAAAAGATTCTCTTGGCTGCGGGCAGCGTCGTCGCGAACAACCTGGCGCGCAAAGGCAAGACCCTGTGGACGGATGGCGAGCCCGGCTCACCGATCCTTTTCTATCGCAGTCCGGACGGCGAAAACGAAGCCCTTTACGTGGCCGACCAGATCCACCGCTATTTGAACGAGGAACCGCGGGGACAGGCGGCGGTCCTCTACCGCACAAACTCTCAATCACGGCAGATCGAGGAGGCTCTGCGGCGCTACAACCGAAAATATGTCGTCGTAGGAGGGCTCAGTTTTTATCGCCGTGCGGAAGTGAAGGACTTAGTCGCCTACCTCAAGGTGGCCGCGACACCGAGCGACCGCGTCAATTTGCTGCGTGTCATCAACACTCCGGCACGGGGCCTCGGCCGAACGACGATCGAGCGCATTGAAAGCTATGCCCAGCAGCATCAAATCTCGCTGTGGGAAGCGATTCGGCGCATACTCGATGAGAAAGTGTTTGCCACGCGCGCCCATACCGCGCTTTTCATCTTCTGGCGATTGATCGAGGATGCGCGGGAGGAGCTGCCCCGGCTTTCCGTCGACAAGTTGCTCGCATGGCTGGCCGAGCACACAGGGTACCGCCAGATGCTCGAGAAAGACACCGCGCCCAATGCTTCCACTCGGCTCGAAAACATCGACGAACTCTTGAACGCCGCAGCCGACGCCGCTTCGCGCGGCGAAGATATCCACGCTTTCCTGGACCATGCCGCGCTGGTGTCGGAGACCGACGATATCGACGAGCGCGCGCAGGTGCTCCTGATGTCGCTCCACGCCGCCAAGGGCCTGGAGTTTCCCCTGGTAGCCATGGTCGGCATGGAGGAGGGCCTTTTCCCCCATAGCCGCAGTCTCGAGGACGAATCGGCGCTCGAAGAAGAACGCCGCCTCTGCTACGTCGGCATGACGCGAGCCCGCAGCCGGCTGATGCTGACTTGTGCCCGCCGCAGACGGCGCTACGGGGCCGGAACGCCACAGCTCATGACGCCGTCGCGGTTTTTGTGGGAAGTCCCCCCGGAACTGCTGGACGACCGGTCTCCTGGCGCCTGGGGCGGGCTGCAAGACGAGTGCGAAACCGAGGGTGTCGATCTGCTCGTCGAGCGCCGCGAAGTGCGGCAAACGGTCAGCAATCGCATCGGGGATAGGAAAACGTACAACTCGGTCGAGAATATCGCGGACTTCTTTTCCGAGCGCGGCATGCCGTTCTCTCAAAGGCCGGCACAGGCGGCCGGCAAGAAGCGGCCGCACCCGGCGCAACGGGATAAGACCAGCTCGGGAGTGGTAACTGAGTTTCCAACCCAACGTCAGCCTCAACCGCGCGGCCGGAGCGGCAATCCTTACCGCCTGGGCGCGAAGGTCCGGCACGCGAAATACGGAGTGGGAACCGTGATGAGAAGAGAGTCAGTTGGCGACGATATCAAGCTCACGGTGATGTTTCAAGGGCACGGAATGAAAAAGCTCATGAAAAAATATGCTGGTCTGCAGCCTGCCTAGCAAATAAGCTTGCAAAACGAGGCGGAAAGTTCAAAGGACCGGACAGAGGCGCGGACGGAAGTCCGCGCTTCTTCGAAGTCGGGCCTCTATCCCGTCGACACCGTGGACCGGAGAGGCGACCCTGGAGAGGCGAGCCTAATGAAGCGCGGACTTCCGTCCGCGCCTCTGTCCGGCCGTCTGAAGAGTTCTGAGACAATCTGCAAGGATCTAACCATATAGGTAGCGATCCAAATAGGTAGCGATCCAACGTATCTTCTGAACCATATGGACTCAATAGACACCGAGCACCTCAACGCCCTCGCGCGCCAAGCGGGCGAGGCGATCCTCGAGGTCTACGGAACCGACTTCGGCGTCGAGCGGAAGGCAGACGCGTCTCCAGTTACCGCAGCGGACCTTGCAGCGCACCGAGTCATCGCCGGCGGCCTCGCGGAGCGCTATCCGGAAATTCCGGTTCTTTCCGAGGAAGGTTCCCAACAGCACTCCTACGAACTACGGCGGCATTGGTCGCGGTTCTGGATGGTTGATCCGCTTGACGGCACCAAGGAATTCATCAAGCGTAACGGCCAATTCACGGTGAATATCGCGCTCATCGAAAACTCCCGGTCCCGCGCGGGAGTCGTCTACGCACCGGCGCTGGAGCTTCTCTATTACGGTGAACTCGGCCGGGGTGCGTTCAAAATCGAGGGCTCCACGGCCCCCCAGCGCCTAACGCCCGCACCACCAAGCGATGGAGATCGCCTAGTCATTGTCGGTAGTCTTTCGCACCCAACCCCCGAAATGGACGCCTTCATCGCCCAAAGCCGGGCCAGGTACACGGCAGTCGAGTTCGTCGCAATGGGTAGCTCGCTCAAGATCTGCATGGTCGCCGATGGCCAGGCTGACGTCTATCCGCGATTCGGTCCTACGATGGAGTGGGACACGGCGGCGGCTCACGCCGTGGCCTCTGCCGCCGGCCGCAAGGTGCTGCGCTATGGGAGTGACCAAGAGCTGTCATACAATAAGCCAGACTTGCATAACGATTGGTTCTTGGTTTCCTGAAGACCTTCCACCGAAACTGGAGAACGCCGACTATCAAGTGAGGGACTCATGCGAACAACGAAATGCCCGTTGATAACTGCTGGTCTTGCCGTCGTAGTGGCGGTGTACAGCGCCTGGGCCTGCGCCGCCGCCGGACCCAATGGGTTCGCCAAGGCCACACCCGAAAAGGCGGGCTTGTCGGCATCTCGGCTGGCACGGATCGACAGGGTCATGGAAAAGCATGTCGCCGAAGGCCTAATGATCGGCGGTTTCGGGCTGATCGCGCGGCACGGCAAGGTGGCTTACTGGGAGACTTGGGGATCGCGCGATCGCGAGGCGGGTCTCCCGATGACAAACGACACGATCGTTCGTATCTTTTCCATGTCTAAACCCATTACGACGGTCGCCGCGATGATACTGCACCAGCAGGGGAGTTTCAAACTCGACGATCCCGTGTCAAAGTTTATTCCCGACCTTGGCGGCTTATCCGTGCTTGTCGAGAAGAAGGATCGCAGCGGGAAGACGAGCGGGAAAAGAGTGCCTGCCGAGCGTGACATGACGATCCGCGATCTGATGCGCCACACCGCGGGTCTGACCTATGGCTTCTTCGGCGACTCAAGGGTCGACAGGATGTATGCCCAGGCGGGCACGATTCATACCAAGAATCTGGCTGAACTAGCCAAAACACTGGGTGAACTTCCTCTCAAACACCACCCTGGGACACGCTGGAACTACAGCTACTCAACTGACATGTTGGGACGAGTGGTTGAAGTGATCTCGGGAAAGCCTCTTGATGTCTTTTTACAGGAGAAAATCTTCCAGCCGTTGAAGATGGGCGACACGGGATTCTACGTTCCCGCACGCAGTCACAGCCGTTTTTCCAGGCTCTACACCCCGGATGACAATGGAATCCTGCAGCTCGCGACCCCCGAACGGGTAGCGGCAGCGGGGCGAAGGGTTCGCGACTTCACGCGGCCGACGAGTTTCCTGTCAGGAGGCGGAGGGCTGGTTTCAACCGCGGCCGACTATTTGCGGTTTACCCAAATGCTGCTCAACGGGGGCCACTACGGTGGCGCAACGATTCTTTCTGAGGAATCGATCCAGTTGATGACGAAGAACCAACTGGAGGGCATCTCGGAGGAGCGCATCTTCGGCCTTGGATTCGATACGGACGCGGAAGGTCGCTACGGATGGGGTGGGGCGGCGGGGACCCGGTTTTGGGTTGACCCCAAGCAGGATATGATTACAATCTTCGCCACCCAACTCTATCCCGGCGGCGACAAACGCAAGGACCAGTTCCGCGACGAGTTCTTGGACCTTGCGTACCAGTCTTTGGTCCACTAGCGGCCAACTCTTACCGTTCGCACGGACAAGCGCCCGGCACAGCCGTTTGTTGCCCACTCCCAGTCTGCTGCGTCGACGCTCTTTTCGACATTTGCTCGCCGCGGTTCACTTCCGTTCACTTCCGCGCTTCGATGTCAACGCCAAGTAGAAATGTCCGGTTTGGGCCGGGTGGCGAGAGAGGCGATGGTAAAGTGTTGGCTGTGGAGGGCCGGGGCGCGCCGACTCTCCATGCCCAAGGCCGAGGCGGCGGGGCTGGCTCCGAAGCAAGCGGCTGATGCACAGGACCCCTCTGGCCTCCTCGTCAGAGGGTTTTGTGTTGCTGCACTCTCCGATCCCGCCCTGCTGCGCGGCGAGAACGTCTCGCACGGTTCGCAGGAGGTGCAGTGTGAAGCATAAGCCTTGTCGTAGGGGTTGGCTTTGCGGCTCATCGAAATCACGATCTGGCGGGGCAATCGCAGAGTCGAGTCGCTTTGAAACCCAAGACTCGTGGCACAGGGGTGTTTACGGGGCTTCCGGGAAAAGGATTCGCCTGAACCGGTGGAGGCAATTGGCGTAAGATAGGTGTGCCATGCCTCGCGATCGGATTCTGTTTCCTTTCTTTTTTGTCCTGCTCACACTCCCAGGATGCTCGCCGCCGCCATCTGGCGAGGATCAGGCTGCGCTAGCCCAACAGTCCAAAGCACGCTTGGCTCAAATCGAAGGATCCATCGTCCTCGACGGACTCGAGCAGCCGGTGGAGGTGCTGAGGGACAAATGGGGAGTCGCGCACATCTACGCCACCACAGTTGCCGACCTGTTTTTCACGCAAGGGTTCGTGGCGGCGCAAGACCGCCTGTATCAAATCGAGATTTGGCGGCGCACCGGCAGCGGCGAGCTGGCGGAAGTTTTCGGTCCCTCCTATGCCGAACGCGATCGCATTGCCCGGCTGGTTCGCTACCGGGGTGATATGCAAACGGAGTGGGAAAGCTACTCGCCCGATACGCGCGCGATTGCCGGGTCGTTCACGAGCGGAATCAACGCCTTCGTGAAGCACGCCGCCGATCGCCTGCCCATCGAGTTCGAACTTCTCGGCTTCAAACCGGGCGAGTGGAAACCCGAGGATTGCCTGCTGCGCATTGCCGGCCTGCTCATGACCCGCAATGCCCGCCAGGAAGTGGCGCGCGCCGAGATGGTTCACAAGCTAGGGTTGGAATCCACGATGAAATACATGCCGACGGACCCCCATCGCGAGCTGAAACCCGATCCCGAGGCCGACCTTGCCGGGATTGACCGGAGCGTTTTGGAAGGCTACCGCAACGCCGTCTCCATCCCAACCCTCTACGGCGAAGACGGCAGCAACAACTGGGTCGTGGACGGCACACTGAGCAGCACCGGCAAACCCCTGCTGGCGAGCGACCCTCACCGTCCCGTCATCCTGCCTTCTCTTCGTTACATGGTGCACTTGGTCGGTCCCGGTTGGAATGTCATCGGCTCCGGAGAGCCGGCGCTGCCCGGCGTCGCCATCGGTCACAACGAGCGGGCCGGGTGGGGGTTCACGATCGTGCAGTACGACCAAGTGGACCTCTACATCGAAAAGACCGACCCCGAGAATCCTAACCGCTACCTCTACCGCGGCGAGTGGCTCGACATGAAGATTGAGCGGGAGGAAATCAAAGTCAAAGGCCAGGCCGAGCCGGCAGAGGTGGAGCTCAAGTTCACACGCCACGGACCGGTCATCTGGGAAGACAAAGCTTCTCAGCGGGCCGTGGCTCTGCGCTGGAGCGGGGCCGAGCCCGGCACGGCCGGTTATTTGGGAAGCCTTGCAATCGACCGGGTGCAGAACTGGGACGACTTCGTCAAAGCGATGGCTCGCTGGAAGCTGCCGTCGGAGAACATCGTCTATGCCGACGTGGACGGCAATATCGGCTGGATTCCCGCCGGGCTGATGCCGATACGGAAGAACTGGTCCGGTTTGCTCCCGGTTCCGGGACACACGGGCAAATACGAATGGGAGGGATTTCGCACGATCAGCGAGCTTCCCCGCATCCAAAACCCCAGCCAGCATTACGTCGTAACGGCAAATCACAACATTCGTCCCGAAAATTATCCGCATGACTTGGGCTTCGACTGGTCGGCTCCTTATCGTTTTCAGCGGATCGACCAAGTTTTGGGCGAGGGAAAGAAATTTACCGTGGAGGACTTCCAGCGCCTGCAGCACGACGAGACGTCGATTCCGGCTCGCCAACTGACGGACTTGTTGAAACAGACGCCCCGCAGCGGCTCGGTGCGCGTTCAACAGGCACGCATGCTGCTGGAGGCATGGGATGCGGTGGTGAGCAAGGACTCCGGGGCGGCGGCGCTATTCGAGGTGTGGTTTAAAGAGCTGGCGCCGCGATTCATCGCCTCCCAGATTCCGGAACCACAGAGGCAGCTCGTCGAGGCGAACCTGCAATTGCCGACTATGATCCGTCTGTTGAAAGACCTTCCCGCGGGCCAGAGAAATTCCATTTTGGCGCAGTCGTTCGATGCGGCTGTAGCCGAAGCGGGCCGCTTGTTGGGAGGCGACATGTCGTCGTGGAAGTGGGGCACGCCGCACACGATTACGTTTCAACACCCACTCGCGAACAGTCCCGCGCGAAAAGCCTTGTTCAATCTGGGGCCGGTTGAGCGGGGCGGCGACGGCAACACGCCGAACGCAACGCGCGGCCCGGGCTATACCCAGTCGAGTGGGGCGTCCTACCGTCACATCTTGGATCTCGCTGATTGGGACCGCTCGGTGTTCACGAGCACGCCAGGCCAGTCAGGGCAGCCCGGCAGTCCGCACTATGACGATCTGCTGCCGCTGTGGGCCAGCCACGAGTACGCGCCGCTGGTGTTCACGCGCGAAGCGGTCGAAGAGAACACGGCTCACACGCTGCGGCTGGAACCACGGTAGAGGCGCTTCCGCGGATTGGGCGTTTGGGCAATGACGGCGGAATTCTCGAAACCTATCAGATGGCGGTTTTGGCTGACAGCTACGGTGTCCGGATGGCGCCGCACGGCTGGGTGGGTCCGGTCGCCGTCCGGGCGGCCACGCACGTCTGCGCCGTGATTCCCAACTTGCTGGTGCAGGAGTTTCCCGGCTCACGGCCCGACCACGCCTGGACGCAGGAGTTGATCGATCCTCCCGCCGAAGTGCGTGACGTTGAGTTGGTCGTCCCGGAGGGTCCAGGCCTGGGGTTCAGCGTGGACGAAAAGAAGATCGAGAAAATCCGCATCGGCTGAGGGCGGCCAGACCGGAAGGCCCAACTACGGGATGGGCGTCTGATGGAAGGACCGGCGGGATAGGGCGCGATATAGTAGGGAACATGGCGCTTGTTTCACGCGCAGTCCTGGTTTTCGCACTGCTGATACCCCTACCCTGCGCGGCGGCGATCCCCTCGCCGGAGTCCCATTTCGGGCACGCCATGGGCGCTGACCGCAAGCTGGTCGAGTGGGAGAGCGTGGTCGAGTACTTCCAGCAGCTTGGCCGTGCCAGCGATCAAGTCCAGGTACAAGAACTCGGCAAGAGCACCGAGGGACGCCCGTTCATTCTGGTCACGGTCGCCAGCCCGGAAACAATCGCGAAACTGGATCATTACCAGAGGGTTCAGGAGCGGCTCGCCGATCCGCGCCTTACGACGCCCGAGCAAGCGGAAGCTCTCATCGGCGAGGGCAAAACCGTGGTGCTCATCACTTGCTCGATCCATTCCACGGAAGTCGGCTCGACCCACACCGCGATCGAGTTCGTCCACAAATTGCTCACGCAAGACACGCCGCGCCACCGGGTCATCTTGAGAGACACGATTTTCCTGCTGGTTCCGTCGCTCAACCCCGACGGCGTCGACAAAGTGGCCGCCTGGTACAAGAAATTCCTGGGAACACGTTATGAAGGCGCGCCGATGACGGAGCTTTATCACAAATACATCGGCCACGACAACAACCGCGATTGGTACATGTTCACCCAGGCGGAGACACGCCTGATGGTGGAAAAGGTGCACAATGTCTGGCGGCCTCAAATCGTCTACGACGTTCATCAAATGCGAGGCCGCGGGGCGCGCATGTTCGTTCCGCCCTGGATGGACCCGATCGATCCGAATATTGATCCGCTGATTGTTCAACAGGTCAACAATCTGGGCACGGCGATGGCGGTCGACCTGACCTCCGCCGGCAAAAAGGGCGTGGTGGTCAATGGAATCTACGACTACTTCACTCCGGCGCGTCATTACCAGAGCTACCACGGCGGCTTGCGGATTCTCAGCGAAACGGCGAGCGTCCGTTACGCTTCGCCCGTCAAAGTCCCCTTCGCTTCATTGGACGTCCAAGGGCGCGGCTACAACGCCAAGAGTCCGAGCTGGAATTTCGTCGAGCCCTGGCCTGGAGGCGAGTGGACGCTGCGCGACATTGTCGACTATCAGCTCGTGACGTTTGAGTCGTGCCTCTACAACGCGGCTCTTCACCGCCGGGACCTGCTGCGAAACTTCTATCGCATCGGCCAGCGGGTTTTGCAGCGCGACACGCCGTTCGCTTTCGTGATCCCCCGCGAACAGCACGACAGCAGCGCGGCCGAACGTCTGCTCCGAACGCTTTCGTTTGGAATGGTCGAGATCGAGCGTGCGGAAGACGATTTCCTGGCCGGCGGGCAGCGTTTCAAGGGGGGCGACTTCGTGATTCGGATGGCGCAGCCCTACGCGGCCTTCGCCAAGACACTGCTGGAGAGCCAGCTGTACCCTGATCTGCGCGAGTACCCCGGCGGCCCTCCCCGGCGGCCTTATGACGTGACGGCTCATTCGCTGCCGCTGCTTCTGGGCGTTGATGCCGTGGAAGTAGCGGAACCCTTCGACGTTGCGCTGGTCCCTCTAGTCAAGGTCGAGACGGGGGCCGGTCACGTGGAGGACGCTGACTTGCTGGCCCTGTCGCCGGCCGCAGGCAATTCCTGGAAGGCGGTCAACCGCCTGCTGGAAGCGGAAGCGCCGGTCTACCGGAATGAGACCAGCGGAGTTTTCTACATTCCCCGCGAGGGCCAAGCCGAAGCGCTGTTGCCGAAACTCGCCCGCGAGCTGGGACTTTGTTTTACGGCAGCCGATACTCGTGTCAGCGCGCATCGGCGGCTTCAGACTCCCCGCGTTGGCTTGTACCGCGGGCATGTACCCGTCATGGATGAGGGCTGGACCCGGTGGGTGCTGGAGCAATACGAATTCCCGTATCAGAGTCTCGCCAACGAGCGCATTCAGCAAGGGGCGCTGAATGACGACTTTGATGTGATCATCCTGCCCGATACCAAGCCAAGCACCCTGCAAGCCGGGTTCATCCAGGGTGCGCTCTACAAAGGCGCGGAGGCGCCCCCCGACTACACCGGCGGAATTGAAGACACCGGCGCGGCCGCTCTTCTCCGCTTTGCCCGCAACGGAGGGACGATTCTCGCTTTCAACAAGGCTTCCGTCTATGCCATCGAGCGGCTGGATGCGGGTACCCGGAATGTCCTCAGCGGCCTCGGAAACCAGCAATTCTACGCGCCCGGGGCATTGCTCAACGTCAGCGTCGACACTTCACACCCGCTGTGTTTCGGGATGCGGCCTCAGGCGGCGGTTTGGTTTGAGAGCGGCCCGGCGTTTGAGACCGGCAGCGGCGGAAACGGCGAGCTTCCGCGGGCCGTGCTGACCTATCCACGGCGCAACGTCCTGGCTTCGGGCTGGCTGCTGGGCGAGAAACATCTGTCGAATCGCGCCGCTGTCGTGGACGTTCCCATCGGGCGCGGCCACCTGGTGCTGATGGGAATCCGTCCGCAATACCGCGCGCAATCGAACGCGACTTTCAAGATGCTGTTCAACGGACTCTTCTACCACGAGAATCGCTGATTGTTTCCTGCGATGTCGTGAAAGGCCCCGGCGGGTCTAGCCTGCAGCACCCGATGGACAGCAGCTTCCCGTGAACTACTTCAACTACTTCACTGAAATCGAGGAACATTTCCAGCGGGCGCGCAAGACGGGCACGTTCTTGCTGTCTCCGCTGGACTGGGCTCTGATCGAGGTTTGGAAGGATTCAGGCGTCCCCTTGGAAGCCGTCCTCAAGGGTATCGACCGGGCGTTCGAGAAATGGCACACGCGCAAGCGCCGGACGCGCATGGTGAACGCACTGGCTTACTGCAGCCAAGAGGTGCTGAGCGCCGCGCGCGAGATGTCGGGCGAGTCAGAGCCACAGAGTAAAAAGGCTCAGGCCGCCTTCAGCACCGGCGAGTTGGCCGAGTTTTTTCGCGCCAACGCCGTGCTGGTTCGGCAAGCGGCGAGGAACGCGAACCCGGCGGCGGCCACCGTGTTCCTGCGGACGGCCGAGTCGCTCGAACAGTTGGCCGGGGCCGGCGAGGCGGGGGAGTTGCCCGATCTCGAGTCAGTGGAGCAGCGTCTCACCGTGCTGGAAGAGCGTCTCATCGCCTCCGTGACCCAACAGCTTGACGAGAGTGAGATGCTCGCGGCGCGCCAGGAGATGGACCGGGCACTGGCGCCCTATCGCGGCAAGATGGCGGCTGCCCAGCTTTCGCTGCTCGAAAAGCAATTCCTGCAACGAAAGTGTTTCGAAGCGGCCGGGCTGCCTCGGTTGAGTCTTTTTTATCTGAAGTAGGGCGCACTTGTGGCCGAAACAGAGCCGCGCCCGCAAGGGTGCGGTCGAGGGTAGTCACTGCGTCGGGGCCGTCATCGGAATGCGGTCACTGCCAAACTCGACCGCACCCTTGCGGGCGCGGCTCTGTTAAATTACCACTTGATTCGCTGCAGACATGGGGGGGACGAACCGCCTCCCAGGTGGCGCGCGCCTCCTGGCGGGCCGGGTCGGCCTCCGGGCCAACGTAGCGTTTCATCGCCTGCATCGAGACCTCTACCGCAGCGCTAAACCCGTACCTCGAATCCGCCGTCGCCGCGGATTACATCGCCATCCCACACGACCGCCTCGATGGGCTTGTCGGACTCCGCGATGAACAGGCAGTACTCGACCGTCACCTTCGAGCGGGCACCGATCCAGCGGTAGCAGCGCTCGCCGAACAGCGTCCCTCGGTCGACCATCTTGTCGCGCGGCTCGGGCATCGGCGACGCGCCGAACTCCATCCCGCGGGTGAATGCCTTCCCGTTCCAAGGAGCGTGTTTGCGGTTGTAGTTCTCTTCCCAAATTCCAACCCAGGGAAAGTCGTCGCGCTTCCAGATGTATCCGAAAACCGTTTTTACGTCGGGATTGAAAGCCGTGAAATACGCCTGCTCGACCGAAGGACTCATCAGGTGTGTCGTGAAGGCCCCCGAGGCGGGGGTGCCGGCGGTGACCCGCAAGTCGGAGTAGCCGCCGCCGGCCAGAGGCGCCATGGGCCACTGAAACTCGGCTCCGATGACGAAACGGTCTTTGCCCTCGGCGAATTCCTCTTCAAGAACTTTTGACGCCGTGGCCGGCATATGCATCACCGTCTTTCCCTTGGCCAGGAACGGCGGCCCCAAAGTGGCGTGCTGGGTCCAGCCAACGGGCCGGTCGATGGAGGTCAGGTTCTCAGCCGTCTCGGTAACGACAACCGCCTGGGCGTCGGGCGCCAGCCGCAGCACGCGCTCCAGGCGCATCTCGGCCTTGGGCAGATTCGCCACGGCTCGCAGCTCGCCCCTTTTCTGTTCCACCTCCCAGTTGACGACGGATGCTTCGCCGTGAACGGTCAGCCCGGCGGCCGCCTCGGCCTCGGTCGGCGGGCCGAAAAAGTCAAAGCACAGGTTGTGTCCGACGATGCCGCAAAGCAAACCTGCTTCGGGGGCGGCGCCGTATTCGGGGTGCTTTTGCGGATCGTAATCGGCGGGCTCGATGGTCTGCCATGGAGGAATCCACAGCGGGTTGACCGCGTTGGACTTGAGCACAAGCCCGGCGATGTGGCCTCCGCCGGGCAGCAGGGTCAGGTAGACCTGATCGTTTTGGAGTTGAACGGAAAGGCGGTGATTGATCGACATGAGAACCTCGCGAACATAGCGGCGGCAGCCCGCCGGCAAACCCTATTTTGGCGTAGGATAACATGGCGGCGACTCGAAACCAAGCTTGCACGGCAGGCCGCCGGATTTACGGCCGCGGGACCAGGCTGAAGCGTGACCTGGCCGAAACAGAGCCGCGCCCGCAAGGGTGCGGTCCAGGGTAGTCACTGCGTCGGGGCCGCCATCGGAATGCGGTCATTGCCAGACTCGACCGCACCCTTGCGGGCGCGGCTCTGTTAAATTACCACTTGATTCGTGCCGCCTCAGAGTGTACCTTGGAGCCATGGCATCACGCAGTCTAAACAAAGTCATGTTAATCGGGCATCTTGGCAAAGATGCCGAAACGCGGCACACCCAGAGCGGAACAGCCGTCACCAATTTCACACTGGCTACTTCTTGGCGAACGAAGAACCAGCAGACCGGCGAGTGGAGGGAGGAAACCGACTGGCACGACGTCGTCATGTGGCGGGCGGAAAACGTAGCGCCTTACCTGCAAAAAGGGAAACAGGTCTTCATTGAAGGGCGCCTGCAGACACGCAGTTGGGAGGACCAAAGCGGCGCCAAGCGCTACAAGACCGAAGTGGTGGCCGAGAATCTGATCTTGCTCAGCAGCCGTGGCGAGGATGCCGGTGGTCCGCCGCCCAGCTCAGAGCGTGACGTTGCGCCGCCGCAGCAGTCGGCCGCGGGAGCTTCGGCGGGAGGAGAAAGCTCCGGCTCCGCGGCAGCTTCGGCGGGCGGAGAAAGCCCCGCTCCCGAGCAAGGCATCACCGACGACGACGTGCCGTTCTAGTGCACGGCTTGCGTACAATCGAGTCGGGATGGCCAAAACGGAATCCTGGCTGGTACGCAGCCGGGGTTTCGTTCTCTTGTCTGGGAGATCCATCGTGATGAAGTTCGCCTGGTTGCCTTTTCTCGCACTCGCCGTAGCGGCCCCGGCTCAACAGCCGGGAACGATCGAGGTCCATTCCCAAGAGTGGGTGGACGTCCCAGAACGGCATTTGAGTATTCGCGGCACGCTCAACGGAGACACGCCGTTCATCGTCATGCTGCCCCCACGCGAAACGTGGAAAGGCAGAATCATTCAATGGCTGAGCGGCGGCTTCGGCGGCCGAATGACCGGCGACCGCGGGCAGTCCGGCTACGCGCTGGCGAACGGCGCGGCCTTCGTCGAGTCCACCCAAGGCCACGACGGACCCTCCTTCTACAAGAACGAGGACACGCTGACCGAGCTCGCCTATGAAGCGAGCTACACGATCATGCAATACGCCAAGGCGCGTTGCGTTGAGATCTACGGGAAGGAACCGCGGTTCAGCTATGTCTTTGGCTCATCGGGCGGCGCATTTCGGGGTACCGGCCTGATCGAGCGCTTCCCCAAGGTCTATGACGGCGCAGTCACGACGGTGGGCGGCGGCACCTTTAAACTTCACTGGTTCTATGGCTCCCTATTCGACTACTACCAGAAAATGCTGGAGCCCAAGGCGGAAGCCATGAGCGAGGCGGTCGGGCCAAACGGCAGGGGCGACCCCTTCAGCGTCTTGACAACTCGCGAAGAAAAGGAAGCGTTACGGATGGTGCTGACCGCCGGGTTGTCCAAGTCGGTGGTCGGGCTCCTGAGCAACCGGTTCGGGTTTCAGGCGATGAGCGCAACCAAGCACAAGTTCGATCCCGGCTTCTTCGACGATTTCTGGAGCTTCGGCTATGTGGAGCGAGAGGTCAAGCCGCTCGTGGTCGAGGTCGAGGGCTCGATCAAGGCCGCGGACGCGCCAAATCGGACGATTGTTGTCGATCTGCCGGAAGCGCCTTCCGACCTGACCAACTACATGATCACCTTCACAAGCGGCAAGTTGGCGGGACAGTGGCGGCACGTCCGGAGGAATGAGGGGCGCGAGCTAGTCATCGTGAATGGCGGCCCGGGTGTCGAAGGCCTGGCCGCCGGCGACCGATTCCGTCTGGATAACCGGGATCAGCTCGCGTGGCTCTATTACTACCGCCACATCGCCGACGCCGACGAGCCGGCGGCGCGCGAGCTCTATCGGAACGGAGAACCTCTCTATGCTCAGCGATCACACGAAGCGATGCGATTTCTCGACGAGACGGATCGTCAAGTGGGGAAAATCAGCGGAAAGTTGATCACGATTTTCGCGACGGAAGATCCTTGGGATTGGCCGGTGCTCGCCGACCGTTACCATCGTGGGGTGCGAAAGCACCTGGGAGCCGCTGCCGAGGATCACTACCGTATCTACTTTGTCGAGCGGAGTGTACACGGGGGGTCGCGCGACAATGCGGGGCTTCGACTGATCTCAAAAATGGGTCTGGTTTACAAGGCTCAAGACGAGATGATCGACTGGGTCGAAAAAGGCGAGGCGCCGGTTCCGAGCACCAGCTATCGGATCGACTCGATGAATCAGTTGGTGCTGCCCGAGACAGCCGCCGAGCGGAAAGGATATCAGCTCGTCGTGCGGCTTCGAGCGAACGGCCGCGAAGAACGGATCGAGGTTCGAGCCGGGGAAGAGATCCGCTTCGAAGCGGAAGCGGAAGATCCTGACAACGGACTACTGGAAGCCGAGATTGACTTCGAGGGCGACGACCGGTTCGACCAGACCGTCGCTCTCAGCGGCCAGACAGCCGTCGCACGGTTTACGCATCGATTCCGGGAACCAGGAACCTACATCTCCGCCGTACGAGTCACCGACACGACCGAGAGTTTCGGAGGCAGCATTCAGAACCTGGCTGCAATCCGAGTTGTTGTGAGCCGGTAGAATAGAACCGAAGCGATGTTACGCCAGTACATCGGGGCGGCAATGCGCCGAGCCCACTACGAGATCCTTTCGGACGACGGGTCATACTACGGAGAAATACCCGGTTTTGATGGGGTCTTCGCGAACGCGGAGACGCTCGAAGCATGTCGCGAACAATTAGAGGAAGTGCTCGAAGACTGGATCCTGTTAGGGGTTTCCGAGCACCATTCCTTGCCCATCGTGGACCACATTGATCTTTCGGTCAAAGAGATAACCGCTTGATGCCTCGTGGGACCTGTCTCACGCAAAGAACTCATCACTGCACTCCGCCGGCTTGGATTCCGTGGTCCGTTTTCGGGCAGCCGCCATCAATTCATGGTGCGCGCCGGCCGAAAAGTTTTTATCCCCAACCCTCATTCGGGAGATATAGGGCGCCAGTTACTGACTCGCATTCTCAAACAGGCTGGAATCGGCCGTGACGAGTGGCAGAGAATCTGACGCCAGCGGAACTTGTGACCCCTCGTTGTATCCTGAGAATTGTCCGTCCTCCGCTTAGAAAACGTCACCAAGAGATACCAAGCCGACAACGAAAGTGTTCTTGCCCTCGACGGCATCTCGCTCGAGGTATCCAAGGGCGAGTTTGTAGCCGTCGTAGGGCGCAGCGGCTGCGGAAAAACGACTCTGCTGAACCTTGCGGGCGCCATGGACTTTCCTTCGTCGGGGTGCGTTTTCCTCGACAATACAGAAACTTCCACCCTCGATGACACCGCCCTCACGAAGATCCGCCGGACGAAAGTCGGTTTCATCTTCCAGTTCTTCAATTTGCTCCCGACGCTGAGCGCCATCGAGAACGTCGAGCTCCCCTTGATGCTGGCCGGGGAGACATCCCGCCGCCGCGATGCACTGGAAAGCCTGCGCTGGGTGGAAATGGGCGAGTACGCACAACGGCTGCCGCATCAGCTTTCGGGCGGGCAAATGCAGCGGGTCGCCATTGCGCGCTCTCTGGTCCATTCCCCGAAAGTGCTTCTCGCGGACGAGCCGATCGGCAACCTTGACACGTCGAGCGCTGACGTGGTCATGCGACTGCTGCGGCGAACCGCCAGCGAGCGCAAAACGACCATTCTGATGGCGACGCACAGCAGTGAAGCGGCGGCCGTCGCCGACACAGTGATCCATCTCCGCGACGGGCGCATCGAGGAGATTCATCGCAATTGATGGCCTCGCTGATTCTGTTTTCGCGGCTCATGGTCCGTCCGCTGTGGCGCGAGCCGCTGCGAACCATGCTGACCGTGTTTGCGGTTGCGCTGGGCGTGTCGGTCGTCGTGGCAATCGAGCTAGCGGGCGAGGCGGCCACGGGCTCCTTCCGTTCGTCGCTCGAATCGCTGGCCGGCGACGCTGACTTCGAGATCAGCGCGGTGGGAGGACTCGACGAGCAGCTTCTTGGCGAGCTGGCGGCATTGCCCTACCCCATCCGAGTCGCTCCGCGTATCGACGGGTCCGCCGTCGTCCCAGGCCAGAGGCGAAGCGTCGCCGTGGTGGGACTCGACCTGGTGGGCGACACCTCGATCGACCGCACGCTTTGGCGCCGATCGTTCGACTCAGACGCGCTCACGGCGGGCAATTCGGTTTGGGTGGGCCGGCGGGTCGCTCGCCAGCCGGGCGAGACCCTTCGGCTGATGATCAACGGCCAGACGCGCGAGTTTGTTGTCCGCGGGGTTCTCGCCTCGGAAGGGCTTGCGGGGCTCACGCGCGAAGACCTCGTCGTGATGGACATCGCTACCGCCCAGCGAGCCTTCGCGCGGGAGGGTCTTCTCGATCGCATCGAAGTGCGCCTGCCAAAGGCCGATGACGGCACGGACTGGGAGCCGCTGCTGCGCCAGGTGTTGCCCGCCGGGGTTACGATCCGCCGCCGGGGCGCGCGCACGGACGAAAACCGTAAGATGCTGAGCGCTTTCCGCTGGAACTTGCGGGTCCTCAGCTACATTTCCCTGGTGGTCGGGGCGTTTCTGATCTACTACACTATCTCGGTCTCGGTAGTTCGGCGGCAGAAGGAGATCGGCATTTTGCGGGCCGTGGGGACGACGCGCTTCGGCGTCCTCGCCGCTTTCCTTGCCGAAGCAGGATTTTTTGGGGTGTTGGGAACGGTGCTCGGGCTGGCATTGGGCCGAGTCATGGCGAACGGCGCGGTGGAGTTGATGGCCGCTACGGTGCGAGCCCTTTACGTCAGCAGCACTCCGGGTGAAATCCAGTTCAGCTATTGGACTCTTGTCGTCGCGGTGCTGGCCGGGATTGGCATCACCCTGCTGGCGGCGCTGGCGCCCGCGCGAGAAGCTGCCCGTGTCCCCCCGACAGATGCCATGGCGAGCGGCCGCCGTCACTACGTGGCGCGATTGAAGGTGGGGCGGGATCTTGCCTGGGGTGCGCTTTTGGCGGGTGCGGCTTACGCGGCGGCGCTTGCGCCAGCGGTCGGGGGCAAACCGCTGTTCGGATATCTCGCGGCGCTCCTGCTCATTGCCGCAGCCGCGCTGGCGACTCCCGCGCTCGTGACCGCGCTGATTCGCTTCACCTCGGGCGCCGTGGAACGACTGATGGGAGTCGAAGGGCTGCTGGCTTCGCGCAGCTTGCTGGGCTCGCTGGCTCGCACTGCCGTGCTCGTCTCTACGCTTTCAACCGCGGTGGCGATGATGGCCAGTGTCGGCATCATGGTGGGCAGCTTTCGCGACACGGTTTCGGTTTGGCTTGAAAATCGCCTCGTCGCGGACCTCTATCTGCGGCCTGCCGGCCCCGCGGGCATTGACAACCATCCGACGCTGGATCCCGACTTGGCCGACCGAATCGAAGCTCTTAACGAAGTCGCCGCCGTGGACCGTTTTCGCGCCTATTCGATCAGCTACAACGGACTCCCCGCCACGCTCGGCGCCGGCCAGACGCGCGTCTTTTCCCGCACCAGCAACCTGCGGTTTCTTGCCGGCAACCGCGAACGCATCATGAGCTTGCTTCCCAGCGGCGACTACGTGGTGATCAGCGAGCCCTTCGCTTACAAGCACAACCTTGGCGTTGGCGACACCATCGAACTTCCCCTGCGCGGCCGCGTGGTTCATTTCGAAGTCATCGGTGTCTACTACGACTATGCGAACGAGCGGGGGTACGTCATTGCCGACCGCGAGGTCTTGCTCAAACACTTGCCGGATCCCGCGCCGAGCAATCTGGCCATCTATGTGAAACCCGGAATCGATCCGGCCCAAGCGCGCCAGGCGATCGAAGAGATCACCGCCGGGCGCAACCTTTTTATCGCGGGCAATCGGCGGCTTCGTGAAGCGGCAATGCAAGTCTTCGACCGCACGTTTGCGATTACCTACGCGTTGGAGGCGGTTGCGATCATCGTCGCCATCATGGGAATGGCCGGCGCCTTGATGGCGCTGGTGATCGACCGTCGCCGCGAGATCGCGGTGCTGCGATTTCTGGGCGCGGCCGGCTCCCAAGTTCGGCGGCTGATCCTAGTCGAGTCGGGGTTGCTGGGATTAATGGCGAACGTTCTCGGCCTGGCGCTGGGAACTTCGCTGTCACTGATCCTGATCTACGTCATCAACAAGCAATCGTTTGGCTGGACGATTCAATTCCACTGGCCGGTGGGGCTGTTGTTGTCAGCCCTGAGTTTGATCTATCTGGCGGCAATCCTCGCCGGACTCTATCCGGCGCGTGTCGCGGCCCGCCTCAATCCGATCGAAGTCGTACACGAGGAGTGAACGCGAGTTCGTGCTGCAAGGGGCGTGAATCAACCTGACGTTCGCGGCTCTGAACCATGTTCCACGCGCAACTTGCCGAGCGTGTTTCGAGATGTTGCGCTCGACTGGGGCCAGCCGGCCGGAGTGAGTACCTACATCATGAGATTGGTGTCAAACGTGGCAGGAAATTCGGGAGCCTGATTCGGAGCCCCGACCGTGAGGAAGGGGTTAGCCGCTTCGACGCGCCTCATCCGACAGCGGCCACGCTCCCCTTTTTGGATGCGGCTGGTCCGCGTCAGGCCAGATCAAGGCCGGATGACGACGTGCGGGTCAAGGCAGGTCACCGAAGTTCTGACCAATGATCGAGCCAATCCATGTGGACCAGATCTTCCGGGTCGCCGACTATACAGTCCCGCCTCTTGAGACGGCTCAACTTCGAGTGGCGTCCTTCGGGGACAATTCTAAGCAACCTGCCCTTCCACTCGATTTCCGCCGGGACGCCGGACTCCAGGACTTCGTCGAGAATCGAGTAAATGTTCTCGCGCAGCTTTGAAGCGGAAACTCTCACAGATCTTCTTCCAATACGAGTCTACCAGCCGGACTTCAATGTGACATTCTTGTCCCTCGGTTGCGGTTCACTGGCGAACTACACTATTACGTACGCTGGAATATGAGATCCGTCCAAGTTCAAGCTCTTCGGGCCGACGAGGAATTTCGGCGCTACGAAGACTTCCCGCAGGAAGTCTACCGCAACGATCCCTGCTGGGCGCCTCGTCTCCCGGGGCAGTTGTTCAGTCTCATCAGCGGACGAGCGGCACGCTGCCAGACACTGGAAGTGCAGCCATTTTGGGCCGAATCCGAGGGCCGAATCGTGGCAACCGCGACGGCTGTCATCGACCAGGAATACAATCGGCGCTGGCCGGAAAAACTGGGCCACCTGACATCGTTCGAGGCTTTGCCCGATAGCGACTCGGTCGCGCGGCAATTGCTGGAAGCGGTCGCCGAGTGGTGTCACGCCCGTGACTGCACGGCCATTCGAGCCTCGTATCTGGGCGGGTGGCAGCTTCCGTTCACAATCGATGGTTACGACGTCCCGCCTAGTGCTTTTCATGGATACAATCCGCCCTACTATCACAACTATTTGAAAAACTCAGATTTTCAAACGGAAAAGGGTATGATCGAGTACCAGTTGCGGTTGACGCCCGAGCTTGCGGAATCCCACCGCCGGATCGTGGCAAACGCGGAAGGAAAGGGCGTCCGGTTTCGCTGCTGGGATGCCGATCGCCTCGAACAGGAAGTCGCGCTTTACGGGCGGGTCATGAACGAATCGTTTTCCCAGCACTGGGGCATGATGGCTTTTCCAGCCGATCACTTCAAGGGCCTCGCCGGAAAGCGCGCTGTGGTGCCTGAGTTTCAGATCTTCGCGGAAGCCGGCGGCCAAGTCGTGGGCGTAGTCTCTTCGCCGCCGAACGTCAATCAGGCGCTGCTAGCGGCGCGCCGTGGCGGCTTCAGCACGGCTTCTCCCGAATATGTTCAGGCTTGGAAAAAGATTGATCACGGGATACTGCTAGCGATCGGCGTCAAGAAGGAGTTCCGGGGACGCGGAATCGCCGCGGGGTTGGCCGCGAAGAGCTACCTTGCGATGTACGAGCGCGGCTACAAGCTGGCAAGCTACACGCCCGTGCTCGACGACAACTGGGCGTCGCGCCGAACAGCGGAGAAAGTCGGCGGACGCGTCGCGCGGAATTACGTGATCTACCGCGGGGATCTGTAGTCGCGAGGGGGCTTCGAAACCGGCTTATGGGCAATCGGAAAGCAGGGAACAGAAGGCCGGGGATTTGTGACGGCGAGGCTCTTGTTTGGACCAGCAGGATTGCTTGCCGCTGCTGGCGCGCGCTTTTCACTGGAACCGTCTTGGCTCTGCTGGCGTGCGCCGGGTCTGCGGCCGCCTTTGACACGGCCCGGCCCGGGTACGACTACGCCTTCCCGCGCGATCATTTCAGCCACCCCGATTTCCAAACCGAGTGGTGGTACTACACCGGCAACGTATTCACCGCCGCAGGGCGCCGCTTTGGATTCGAACTGACTTTCTTCCGCGTCGGCGTCGAACGCGAGACTCCGCCGGAATCAACGTGGGACATCAGCGACCTCTACATGGCGCATTTGACACTGAGTGACATCGAAAACGGCGAGTTCTACAAGGCCGAACGGCTGAACCGCACGGGTCCCGGACTTGCCGGAGCCGACACCGGCAAGGCTCGCATCTGGAATGACAATTGGCAAGTCCAGTGGCTTGAACCAACAGAGCAGGGAGGCCGCCAGGAACTGAAGGCAGTCGATGAAGCGTTCTCTCTCGACTTTGAGCTTGAGTCCGCCAAGCCCCCCGTGATCCACGGACGTGACGGCATCAGCCGCAAGTCAGCTCGAGACGGCGCGGCCTCGCACTACATCTCGCTGACGCGGCTCAATATTGCCGGCAGCGTGCGGCTGAATGGTCAAGACCACACGGTGAGGGGAACCGCCTGGATGGACCACGAGTTCTTCACCCATGACATGGACCCCGCTCAAGTCGGCTGGGATTGGATGAGCATCCAACTCGATGACGAGACCGACCTGATGCTCTACCGCATGCGACGCAACGACGGTACGGCCGATCCCTACTCTTCAGGGACGCTTGTTGATGCGCGGGGCCGGGTCACCCACCTTGACGCCGCGGACATCGTGATGCAGCCGGGCAAGACCTGGACCAGCCCCGATACGGGTGGCAGCTACCCGATCGAATGGAAGGTCGCCGTCCCCAAACTCGGAATCAAACTCGATTGCCGGACACCGCTTTCCGGCCAAGAAGTCGTCAGTCCCCGGCAAATAGGCCCCAACTACTGGGAGGGAGCCGTCGACTACGAAGGCGTATTCGGAGACAAGAAAGTCAAGGGAGTCGGTTATCTCGAAATGACCGGCTACGACAAGCGGCTCGTCCTCAGCGAAACCATCAATTGAGACTGAGCGCGGACCCGCTGGTGCTTGCTTAAGCCGTTGAGCTGTTGAGCCGCGAAGCGGCGCAGGATCGTAGCCCAGGGTGGAGCGAAGCGGAACCCTGGGTGGAAAACCCACAACGCCAAGCCCCGGATGGGGCGTAGGAGCAAACCGACCCATTCGTCTCCGCGGAGAGCGATGTGCGGAGGGCGTTCAACGATGCCCGCAACAAGACCATGCGCCGCGCAACAAGACCATCCGCGGAACTGCTAACTGAAAAGTATTGGGTTAGGCGCTGCGCATGCCTCGCAGCAACCGCGCGGGCAGAGTCACCAAGACCCACAGAAAGTCGAAAACACCACCCACGACAATCCCGGCCAGGCGAAACGGCAGCAGCAGCAACCAAACAATCGGATAGAGAAACAAGGCGAACAGAGCGAGCGGCCAACAGAGGATAAAGAGAATCAGCCAGAGAAGAAACTTGACCACCGCGATCTCCTTTATTTGAAGGGTTGACCTCCATCTCTATGTACGAAAATGGTGGTGAGAAGTTCGGCTGCAAATCCCGGACTTGCGTTCTGGCGGACCGCGGACTTCCGTCCGCGGCTCTGTCTGGCCATGATTCACATTTTCAGCCGAAGGGCTACCGCAGGGGGTTTTCGTACCAGATGACGCCCAGGTTATCCCGCTCTTCGCAGGTGAGGACATCGAGGTCTCCGTCGCCGTCGAGGTCAAGAAGTTTCACCAGGTCGAATTTGATCCCTTGGGGGCCGCTGATAGGGTGGGGGTCTGGACCCATGCGAGGATCGGCTCCGCCGTCGAAAGCTTGCACTTTGGCTCAAGACACTTGGGTGCATTAGACATCCACTGCCGAATGTGCTCCAATGCACCTGAAGGAGTTTCCCATGCTCGATCGACGACGTTTTCTCACGGCCACGGCCGCGGCTGCCGCGGCTGGTTTTCTTCCCGAGAAGTCGCAAATCCTCAAGGCCATGCCGGCTGCGGAAAGCGAGTTCGGCAAGGTCAAGGTCACTGATGTCAAAACCGCCTCGGTGATGATCAAGTACCCGGCGCATCTCGTCAAGGTCGAAACCGATTCAGGGCTCTACGGCATCGGCGAGGCTTTCAATCGCGACGGCGTCCTGGACCACATCCGGCATCTCAAGGAGACCGTCATTGGACAGGACCCGCTGCAAGTCGACTACCTCTACCAGCGCATGGCCGAGCTGAAGCTGGGTCACGGCTCCTGGACCGGGACGATCTCTTCCTCCATCTCCGGCATCGAGATGGCGTTGTGGGACCTGGCGGGAAAAATCCTCAAGGTTCCGGTCTATGTTCTGCTCGGCGGCAAGTTTCGCGACAAGCTGCTGCTCTATCACGACACCGGCTCCCCGAAAACGGCCGACCCTGGGCCTTGGGTGGAAGAGGCCGAGAAAACCCTCGCATTCGGCTTCAAGGCAACCAAGTTCGACCTCGACTGGGAAAGCCGCTCTCAAGCGCTGGCCGGGCAGCCCTATCAGTTCCGCGGCGATATGTGGAACCGCGGCATTTCGATCGTCGAGATGAAGCAATGGGTCAAGATTCTCGAAGCGATTCGCGAGCGCCTCGGACCTGACTTCCCGCTGGCCATCGACCTGCACTTCAACTACAACATGGCCGATGCGATGCGCTTCGTTCAGATGATCGAAGACCTCAACATCTGGTTCATCGAGGACCCGATTCCGCCGCAAAACGCCGACGCCATGGCGCGCTTCACGCGTGCCAGCAAGGTGCCGACCGCGACGGGCGAGAATCTCTACACGCGCCACACCTTCCGCGACTTCATCGAGAAGCAGGCGTGTGACATCATCCAGCCCGATCCGCAAAAGGTCGGCGGACTGCTGGAAACCAAGAAGATCGCCGACTGGGCGGACCTCTACTACATCACGATGGCCTGCCACAACATGTGTACGCCGGTCGGGACGATGGGCAACGGACACGCTTGCGCCTCGATCCGCTCGTTTGTGACGCTGGAGTCCGACAGCGTCGAGCTGCCGCACTGGCAAGACATTGTGCAGCACGACGGCTCGTTCTACAAGGACGGGTATCTCGAGATGCCGAATAAGCCGGGGCTGGGAATTGAGCTGAATGACGAAGTCTGCCGGAGATACCTGGCCGAAGGGTCGGACTATTTCGAGTAGCATCCGTGCCGCTAGCCCGCTGTTGGTTTTGGCGGGGTTTGAGCAGATCTCAGAAAATTCGTACGCCTTTTGTTCGCCTTATCGCGCGGGGCGCAGTTCTCCCGCGGTTGAATGGGGCGCCGGTGCGGCGTGCGGCACAGGCGCCGACGAGAGTGCCGACGCGGCAAGCTGAGAGCTTGCTCCACGGCGATCTCGCTTGTTTTCACGGACTGTCCCGGTGACGGGGGCCGGTTCGTGAAAAGACATGTCGCCAGGAATGGCGACACGGCACGTCTGGAGACGTGCGCCACGGGGGGGCAACTGACTAACGGCGGGTCCGGCGACCCCGCGCTTGACTGCTTTCAGTTTGTCTTATTCAGGCTATGCCTTTTTCTACCCTTTGACTGATGCTTGGCCGCTCACGCGTGCTTTGCGCTTCGGCGGCTGGCCCGTCACTTGCGTTCTGGGCTCTGAATCTGCTTTTGTGCCTGGGTGCCTGATCCCTCCCTTGCGGGTGGGCTCTTTCGCGCCGATCAGACACACGCAGTAACCCCTCCCTTACGGTCGGGGCTCCAATAGAGGGCCCTCTTGCTCCCATCGTGTACGACCTCGGCTTCCTCCCCCGAGGGGAGCCACAAGGAGGAGCCTTGCAAACGTTCCTTCAGAGACGAAAAAATCGGGTGCGGTTCGCTCGTGCCGCGGCCAGCGCCCTGCTGGCTTATGGCACTTGGAACGGTCCCGCTTTTTTTGCCTGAAGTCCGCTTGCGGGGGATCACCCACAAAGCGGAGAGCAACTCGAAACTGTCTTGGCCAAGAAACGGTCGGGTTGGTCCGGTGGACATTCCAACCAGTCGCTCTCATTGTAAGGGGTGTGTCAAGCCGGATCTGAGAAATTGCGGATAATGTCAGCGATTTCAATTAAAAAACACTATTTCGTGCGCTGGTTTGGATGTGGATGAGAAGCAAAAGGGCGGCACACTCTACCCGCCCAACCCCTCCAGGTTTCGCCGCACCGTCTGGGTATTCGGGTGATCATCCCCCAGGAACTTTTGAAAAATCCGAAGAGCGCGCTCGTAATGGGGACGCGCCCCCGCCAGATCCCCTTGATCCTTCAGAATCCCGCCGATGTTGTTGGCGGATTTTCGCAGGAGAGTTGCTGAGAAAGAAACTGAGCCCCATCCGCTAGGATGGGGTCATTGCGACCACCTGCAACCCAAAAGGGGTTGGGGGCCGCCGTCGGTTCTTGCGCGTTGTGGACCCCACCCTTGCGGGTGGGGCTCAGTTTCTCCTGTAAACTACTTCATCGCTTGCTTGAGGAATTCCAGATTGGCCGCCGCGATTTTTGTGAGCGGGTTGTCCTTCCCGTAGACCTTTTCGAAAATTTGGAGTGCCCGCTTCACGTATTCCAACGCCCCCGCCAGATCCCCTTGGGCTTTGAGAATCTGGCCGATGTTGTTGGCGTAGGTGGCCACGTGGGGATGCTCGGGGCCATAGACCTTCTCGCCGATCGCCAGCGCCCGCCGGCTGTATTGCAGGGCCCCCGCCAAATCCCCTTGGGCTTTCAGAATCTGGCCCATGGTGCTGGCGCCAATGGCAACGATGGGATGCTCGGGGCCATAGACCTTCTCGTGGATCGCCAGCGTCCGCCGAGTGTATTCCAACGCTCCCGCCAGATCCCCTTGGTCTTGCAAAATCTGGCCAATGTTGCCAGTGTGGATCCCTACGGTGGGATGCTCGGGGCCATAGACCTTCTCGCCGATCGCCAGCGCCCGCCGGGTGTATTCCAACGCCCCCGCCAGATCCCCTTGGGCTTGCAGAATCTGGCCGATGTTGCTGGCGCGGATGGCCACGTCGGGATGCTCGGGGCCATAGACCTTCTCGTCGATCGCCAGCGCCCGCCGGGTGTATTCCAACGCCCCCGCCAGATCCCCGCTTTCAGAATCAGGCCGATGTTGTTGGCGTCTTGGGCCACGGCGGGATGCTCGGGGCCATAGACCTTCTCGTCGATCGCCAGCGCCCGCCGGGTGTATTCCAACGCCCCCGCCAGATCCCCTTGGGCTTGCAGAATCTGGCCGATGTTGTTGGCGAAGAGGGCCACCTGCGGATGCTCGGGGCCATAGACCTTCTCGTCGATCGCCAGCGCCCGCTTCGTGTATTCCAGCGCCCCCGCCAGATCCCCTTGGTCTTTCAGAATCGTGCCGATGTTGTTGGCAAAGGCGGCTACCCGCGGGTGTTCGGGGCCATAGACCTTCTCGTCGATCGCCAGCGCCCGCCGGGTGTATTCCAACGCCCCCGCCAGATCCCCTTGGTCTTTCAGAATTTGGCCGATGTTGTTGGCGAAGATAGCCACCTGCGGATGCTCGGGGCCATAGACCTTCTCGCCGATCGCCAGCGCCCGCCGGGTGTATTCCAACGCCCCCGCCAGATCCCCTTGGTCTTTCAGAATTTGGCCGATGTTGTTGGCACGGATGGCCACGGTGGGATGCTCGGGGCCATAGACCTTCTCGTCGATTGCCAGCGCCCGCCGGGTGTATTTCAACGCCCCCGCCAGATCCCCTTGGGCTTGCAGAGTGCGCCCCAACTGGTTGCTGAGACTTGCTTCATGCTTTTCGTCGTCCTGCTCGGTGATTTGGGCTAAACCTTCTCGCAAGACTCTTTCCGCCCGCGGCAGGTCGGACAATTCTAAGAATGCAGTTCCCAGTGCGAAGTAGAAATCGGGCAGCTTGACATCCTTCAGAGCCGTTTGAAGGTGGGGGATCGCTTCCGCAAACCGAAACCTCTGGAGAAGGTCGTAGCCTTCCTCATACGCCGCCTCGGCTTCGTCCACCTTTGCCAGCAGCGTCGCGCGAAGCTCACTAATCTCCTCTTTGACTTCGGAGGGGGGCGCTACATTTTTCAGCCGTTCTTCGAGTTGATCGAATCGTTCTAAGATATTCTGTTCACTCCTCGCGATCTCCCCTTTGATCTCTTTCGTACTGCCGGACAGCAACGCCTCGATGCGCTCCAGGATGATTTCCTGACTGCTGATCTCAGCTAAGCGTTCCAGATTGCCCAGGTAGCTTTCCAAGAGCCTGCGGAGGCGCTCCTCGTCCGCCTCGTTGCCTGCGGAAATGATTTTGCGAATCTTCTCCAGGTCCGCTGCATCTTCCCTGAGCCGGGGGTAGATCCGCTGCAACCCTTCGGCATACTCCTGCTTGGTAATGGCGCAACTGTTGTAGCCGGCTACTAAGCCTTTGAGGAATTCATTCCACTGCTGGGTGGCTGCCTCGGCCTTCTGGACCATCTTGGGCTCCACCCCGATACGGTTCCTGAAGATGCTGAGCCCGCTTAGCGTCGCCGAAAACGACGTCGCCTGGTACTTGATGATGATCTCGCTGAGGTCGATCTCGTAGTGAACGCCATCAGGGCAATCGATTCGTTTCTGGGCCTGAATGGGAATCGCGAAAAGCAAAAAGAGAAGCGCCGAGGCGAGATATCGGCCCTTCACCCTTCGTGGATAAAATAGCGGCATCGTCACGCGGATGCTTTGCACTTGCCTGAAGTGCCGGAAGCAGTTCTCGGTCAAGGTTGGCACGATCTTCGACAATGACGGCACCGTCGAAGCCGATGAAGCGTTCATCGGCGGCAAGGCCCGGTTCAATGAGAACAAGTTCTAAAGTCGATCGCGAATCTGTACGCGGTCGTTCTGCGGAATAAACCTGAGTGCCGCGTTCGGGTCACTCCTTACCATTGGGAGCATCTTCACAAGGGCCGTAATACCACCTGAAAATTTCTGACGTTTCTCTGCGTACCAGCCGCCCTGACCGTGTTTGAAGAATACCCAATAGACCTTGTCAGTCGAGCACTCGGGGCAGCTAAGTGATATGTACCCAAAAATACGATCGCCGGGGTTGATCAATCCTCGTGACGTGGGCCGCGACAATATCCCGTATGGGCCGCCCCTTCTCCCAGGCCGCACCCAGTCGTGGCTTCCAACAGGAATTGGTAGCGGTTGCATGGACTCCGGCAGTAGTTCGAGATTCCAAAATAACACGGAGTACTTTGAATCCCTGGCAACTACGGTTGAATCGTTTCGGATAAGTAGCGAAACTGATTGTGGGTAGGCCAGAACAAGAGAAATATCGGGCTTCGGATCTTCGTCTCCTCGTTCGTCGATTTCGTTCAATCGTTCTAAGATGTTCTGCTCACTCCTTACAATCTCCCCTTTGATCTCGTTGGTACTGCCGGACAGTAACGCCTCGATGCGCTCCAAGATGATTTCCTGATTGCTGATTTCAGCCAAGCGTTCCAGATTGCCCAGGTAGCTTTCCAACAGCCTGCGCAGGCGCTCCTCGTCTGCCTCGTTGCCTGCCGAAATAATTTCGCGAATCTTCTCCAGGTCCGCGGCATCTTCCTTGAGCCGGGGGTAGATCCATTGCAACCCTTCGGCATACTCCTCCTTGGTAACAGCACAACTGTTGTAGCCGACTACTAAGCCTTTGAGGAATTCATTCCACTGCTGGGTGGCTGCCTCGGCCTTCTGGACCATCTTGGGCTCTACCCCGATGCGGTTCCCGAAGATGCTGAGGCTGCTTAGCGTCGCCGAAAACGACGTCGCCTGGTACTTGATGATGATCTCGCTGAGGTCGATCTCGTAGTGAATACCATCAGGGCAATCGATTCGGTTCTGGGCCCGAATGGGAATCGCGAAAAGCAAAAAGAGAAGCGCTGAGGCGAGATATCGGCCCTTCACCCTTCGTAGATAAAATAGCGGAATAGTCACGGTGCACCCAACCCGCTAGTCAGCTCAACATACTGGTCCACCAGATCGGCGAGCTTTTGTTTTCCGCCTTGATCCAGGGATACCTCGGAGCTGAATGCGTCAATCCGCAGCGCCAGTCCATCAAGGGCCTGGAAGCGCGCGCCGAACGTCCCGTACTGTTCCTTCGAGATCGCGCAACCGTTGTAGCCGGCAACCAGGAACTTGCGAAATTCGTTGCTCTGTTGAGCGGCTTCGGTGAGCGACTGTAGCTGGACCGGGTCGAGCTTGCCGGAAAACTCAGCTTTGTTGCCGATGCGGCTCTCAAACTCCACCGAATAGGCGGAGTATCGTATGACGAAATCACGGATGTCGATGGTTTGCCTAGGCCCATCGTCGCAGGTGATCGTCCGTGAAGAGGATTGATACAGGTTCGAGAAGACAAACAGAGCAACCATGATGACGACTGCTCCGGCTCCGACGACCGACAGCCAGACGATACGCTGGTTTTTCGTCACGCTTCCGCCCTAAACAAAGTGTCATCAATGAGAGTAGCGGAAAACAAGCCGGGACAGGGCCAAATCCGCCGAAAAACCCCACCCCCCGGTTACGGCCTGGAGGCGCGAGGCTGCTAGCCCTTGGCGGCGGGAGAGACTTGCTTGATGGCTGTCCAGCTTCCGTATAGGGCGATTAGCGAGATCAGGAAGAGAATGAGCCCGTGGTGGAGGTGTTCCATGCCATCGAACTTGTAAGAAGGCCGTACGAAAGCGCAGACGAGCAATGAGGAGACAAGCAGGTTCCACAGTAACATCAGCATGCGGGCGAGCTTGGAGCGCTTAAGGCTCAGCGCGATCGCGAGCAGGGCGAAGAGGGCCAGGCCGATGAGGGTTACGGCCATGTTTTCGGGCTCGACGCCGGGGACGAGGTCGAAGTTGACGTCATGTCCCTCCATCCAGCCAATGAACCCAACACCGAGCAGAAAGAGTGCGACAACCAGATTGAAGACAATGGCAAACAGGCGCAAAGCGAAGCGGACGAACTTCATCGATGAGACCTCGGATCGAAGGAAATACGCATTGTACAAGAACCGGCTTTGCCGCGCATGGCGGCGCCTATACTAGTCCGTATGGGTTTCGCTTGGCGGGTGGCCGCTTTGGCTTTGGCTGTCAGCGGTTTGTCGGTTGCGGCGGAGAGGGAGCCGCTGGAGGTCTACCAGCAACGGCGCGAGACGCTGGCAAGCAAGCATTCCGACGGCATCATCCTGCTGTTTGGCTACGGAGAGCGCGAGGCGCAGGACGTGCGCTCGCCTTTTCGGCAGGAGAGCAACTTTTACTACCTGACTGGCTGGAATGAGCCGGGCGCGAGCCTTTTGCTGCTTCCGCAAAACGAGTCCCGCGAGAAGTACCGAGAGATTCTTTTCTTGCCGGCCCGCGATGCTTCCGAAGAAGACTGGAATGGCTCTAGGGCCGGTCCGGATGATCCCGAGATTCTGGGCCTCACGGGATTTTCTGATGTCCGTGACGTGGAGAGGCTGGGGTCAGCCATGAGCCGGGCGCTGGAGGACTACGGTTACGTGCGGTCCCTGCTGCCGGGCAAAGTCGGATTCGCCGACCAGCCGGAACCGGACCGCACAGAGCGACTGGAGGAGCTTGCAACGGCGCATGCCATCGGGGATGCGAGGCCGGCGATCGCCGCCATGCGGGCGGTCAAGACGCAGGGTGAAGTCGGATTCATCGAGCGAGCCATTGGGGCCACGGTCGCGGCGCATCGGGCGGCCTGGAGGAAGATTCGTCCGGGCATCCACGAGTACCAAGTGAGCGGCGTGATGATCGGCAAGATGCTGGAGCTGGGCTGCTCGCGGCCTGCCTACGCTCCGATCGTCGGCAGCGGTCCGCGGGCGCTGACCCTGCACTACGTTGAGAATAGCGGCCGTTTGGAGAGTGGAGAGCTGGTACTGATGGACGTGGGAGGGGAATATGGCCACTACGCGGCCGACCTTACGCGGACCGTTCCCGTGAATGGCCGGTTTACTGCCCGGCAGAAGGAACTTTACGAGATTGTTCTGGGCGCCGAGGAGGCCGCGATCGCCGCGGTAAGACCGGGCATGACTCTCGCAGGGCGGGGCCGGAGCAGTTTGTATGAGGTTGCGCTCGAGTATCTCGATTCGCACGGCAAGGACAAGGGCGGTGATTCCTTGGGGCGGTATCTGAGGCATAGCATCGGCCACTATGTCGGCTTGGGCGTACACGATCCGGGAAGTCCGCACAACCCGCTCCAGGCGGGAATGGTCATTGCGATCGAGTGCGGACTGTATATCCCGGAAGAGAAGATCGGCATTCGCATCGAAGATATGGTGCTGGTGACGAAGGACGGCGGGCGGGTGTTGAGCGGGGCGCTGCCCCGGGGGGTTGAGGAGATCGAGGAAATTATGGCGGGTGGGGGACGTTAGCCCGCATTTCTCGCCACCTGACGGTCGAAGCACGCGATAAGGCCCGCCATTACTTCGTTGCGGGCCGTGGGTGTCTGGAATGTGGAAACGCCAAGCGTCGACAAAAGTGTCGACGCGGCAAGCTGAGAGCTTGCGCCACGAGAGTCGAGATGGGTTTTTGTTGGGTGCCCGGCAGGTGGCGCTTGACGGCACGGACATGTCGCCAGGAATGGCGACACGGCACGTCTGGAGACGTGCGCCACGTCAGGGTGGCCGGTCCGTCCTGGAACGCAGCCCTGCTCTCGAACGGCGGGCCGCTACTCTTCGGAATAACCGTAGACGACGACGCCGACTACATCCTCGGCGGCTTTGAGGTCGAGGACCCAGTGTTCCATGTCGTCTTGCCAGATGTGGGCGGACTCGTCTCCATCGGGCAACTCCAGACGCATGATAGTCGGGTGGGGGTTGCCGGAGGAGTCCATGCTCATCTGTGTCAAGGGCTCGAAATCGTAGTTCTTGGCGGGTTCTTTGTCTGCTTCAACCGTGATCAGCACGGCGAAATCACGGCTGGCGGCGACGCCCATGTGGTCTCCGTTTTCCGGATGCAACCCAAAGCGCATCGTGTACACTCCGGGCTTGATGTGCTGCTCGCGGAAATCAGATCCCGTATCGGGGAAACGGACGACACCGAGAAGCGCCCCCTCGGGGATTGCGTCGAACCTTACCCCGAAGCCGCCCGAAGCCTCCCCTTCAAATGCGCTGGACCGCATCCAGAACTCGGCGGCTACCTTTCCGTCGGGCCCCGTGGCCACCACGCCTTCGGATTGAAGCATCGAGCTGAGCGCTTCGGCAAGGTCCTCGGGTGGCGGCGGGCCTCCGCCGGAGGCCTGAAAATCTCCGGCAGCAGCCAGCGGGAGGCTCACGGCCAATGCCAGGAAAGTAACGATCGCGGGGCGTCTTGTGATTTTCATAACTCGTATCCTTGTTGACGGGCCAGTGGCTCGAAGGGTTTCGCCGCGCGAAGACTTGTTTCGGGCCAGAGAAGAAAAACGGCAGGAAGCCGCGACACAGCTCCCTGCCGTCATGGTAGAACTCTTTGCTCCGTCCGATCGATGATCAGTCGGTGTGCACGGCGCCGCCACCGAACGTTCCGAGATAGGCGCTGCTGCGGCGGGGAGCGCTGAATATTACTCCCAGGCCCTGGCCGTCGAAGCGGTTCTCGAGCGCGAACGCCGGCATGGCGTGATCCAGTTCGACGAGGGGAGCATAGTAGAGGTCCTCCAGATGGCAGAGAGAGTCTGTCTCTTCAATCTCTCTCGTCTCCACGCGAACCAAATTGCCCGCTGTCAGCGTCGCGCGCCGGGCGTGAATGTTGCCGTGGACGTCGAGGCTGATCGGGGCGACTTCGGTGCGAACCACATCGTTGAGCAGGTCGTTGCTTGCGCCCTTGGCAAAAGACGCGAGTGCTTCTCGCTGTTGCTCGGAAGCGCGCTCGTCGAAGATAAGCACTGATTTCACCGGGTAGGGGTTGCTGAAGGGATCACCCAAAGTCGAGTTTGCCCGGATGACGGCAACAACGCTCAAGCCATCGAGCGGCACGCCGTTATAGGCGCCCTGGTCCACCTGCCAAGCCATGACGGCCAGGTCGCCGCGGATCCCCATTTCGGAGTTGGCGAAGCAATGGGATGCGTAAACCTCCGCGTTGCGGGCTTCGAGGTAGCGGCCTTGTATTTCGCTTGCGCCGGCTACCGCGGCTGTCGCGGCCAACAGGATTGCTACTAGACATGCAGTTTTGTTTTTCATTTTCAATGACTCCAGTTGCTCCGAGGCGCTGCTCGGAAATAGACGGTTACTTTTTCTATTCTACTACGTCGGTGGACGGCGCAGGCACCTGGGTAAGACACTACCGGCGCCTGCGGGGCCTCCGCCGTCTTTCGTTGGCTATTGCCTTTAGGGCGGCCAATTGGGCTGCTAGCTGAAACCGCTCCCTCACGGTCGCGGCTCCGGCTTACAGCTTTTCATAGCACGAGCGTGAGGCCGTGCACGTCTCCTCGTCGGCCACCTCGCTGTCGGGGCCGAGCGGGCTTTGAGTATAGACGCACCAATAGATACGTGTATTCGATTTCGGCACCGTCGGATCATCATCCGCGTCGATGAACATGCCCTTCCAGCGAAGGGCCTCACACTGATTCGTGAGAACCTTCAAGCCCGCGTTCCGCATCACTAGACACTCCCTGCGGCCGCCTGGAGAATAGCCCGTTTGAGGGCCACGCTGGCGAGCCGCGCCTTGTGGCTGTTCTGGCTCAGCGGAGTTGCCTTGGCAACGGCCGCCTCTCCCGCCGCCGCCGCGGTTTCTTCGCTGACTGGCTTGCCTTTGAGCGCCTGCTCGGCCTCGGGCGCGCGCCACGGCGTCGGAGCCACATGCCCCAGGACGATACGCGCGCTTTCGACGTTGCTGCCGCTCATCTTGATGGAAACCGCCGCCGCCGCCAAAGGCCAATCCATCAGATTCCGCTGGCGCACCTCGTAGGTTGCGTTCGCGGAGGCGCCGCCCGGGATTACGATTTCGGTCAAGATCTCGTTGGGCTGAAGGCTGAGCTCCCTCTCGTTGCCGTTCGCCGGCGTGTGGAAGAGTTTCTCCACGGCCAGCTCACGGTCACCGCCCGGCGAGGCGATCTTTACTCGGGCGTCCAGGGCGATTAAGGCGGGCGCCAGGCTCGAGGCGCTGACAAAATACGCCGGCCCGCTGTTGCCTAAGATCGCGTGGTATTGATTCTCACCGTTTGGAACGAGCGACTTGCCGCTGGAATCCTGCCCCAGCAGCCCGAACCCATTGCGGAAATACCAACAACGGGGCCGCTGGCAAAGCTCGCCGCCAACGGTTCCCATCGAGCGCATTTGCCCGCCGCCAATTCCATCCGCCGCCTGGGCAAGGGAAGCATACTGGCCGCGAACCTGCGGATTCGCCAGCAATTCATCGATCGTGACCAATGCGCCGATACGAAGCCCGTCACCCGAGGAACTGATGCCATGAAGATCAGCCAGGTTCCTCAAGCCGACAAGCCGTTTCGGGGTGTGTATCCGCTCCTTCATCAAGCTGAGCAGATCCGTGCCTCCGGCCAAAATGTCGGTTTCGCCCGCGGTGGACGAAAGAAGGTCAAGCGCTCCTTTCACAGTGTCGGGAGCTGCATATTCGAATGCCTGCATTACGCCATCCCTCCTTTTTCAAGAGCTGCCAGGACTTTGCCCGGGGTCACGGGCAAGGTTGGAACACGAACGCCGATTGCATTGAATACGGCGTTACCGATGGCGGCGCCGGGCGAAATCGCCGGAGGCTCGCCAAGGCCGACGACGCCGCGGTCGTCGTAGTCGCCGGTCATCATGTGGACATCGAGTTCTCCGATATCACCGATGCCGGCCAGCTTGTAGAACTCCATGTCGGCGTTGAGATACTGGCCGCTGGCCTGGTCGTAGACCCGTTCTTCGTAGAGAGCCCAGCAGACGCCCATGATCAGCGAACCGTAGACCTGGCTTTCGGCCAGCTTGAGGTCGATAATCAAACCGCAATCCTGGACCGCGATCAGCTTGTTCATGCTGACGATTCCGGTTTCGATATCGACCGAAACGTCAGCCATCTGGATACCGCCCACGCCGCTGTCGGCGAGCTTGCCGCCGTTGCGGTCGGGCTGTTTGCCGCTTCCCATGACGGAGCGCGCACCCAGCTTCTTGCAGGCCGCTTTCCAGCTCAAGCGCTGATCGGCGCCGCGGACGCTGATGAAGCCGTCTTTGGCGACCAGCTGATCGGCGTCTACTCCGAAAGCAGGAGCAACCACTTTTTTCAGCTCTTCCAAGGCGTCGACAGCGGCACGGCGAGTCGAGGACGAAACGCCTCCGACCGTCGTGCTTCCGCCGGATGCGCCCGACGGCGGGTACTTGCTGTCACCCATTTCGACCGTCACGGCTTCGACCGGCAAGCCCAGAGTTTCGGCCAGCACGATGGCGATCACCGTGCGGGTGCCGGAACCGAGATCCTGACTGCCGAGAGCGGCAACGGCGCTGCCATCGGGGTGGATGGTGACCTCGCAATTGCTGTCATGCGGCCGCCCTCCCCAGGTGTGCATCGAGAAGCCGACACCGCGTTTGACGGGACCGGGCGTCTTGTCTCCCGGAGGATGCCACCTGTTCTTCCAGGCGATCATGTCGGCCCCGATCGCCAGCTCCTTGCGGTAGACGTCGGGCCGCGCGGTCAGGCCGATGTTCTTGATCACGAGATCCAGAGGATCCATGTCCAGTTTCGCGGCCAGATCGGTGTAAGCGCCCCAGGTCAGCACGGCGGCTTGCGGATGGTTGGGAGCCCGCCAGGCGCGCGCCGGCCCAGTGTTAGTCGCAACGCTGAGGTGCCGCACCTTGTGGTTCGGCGGCGCCATCACATAGGGCAGCGGAGGCGCGCCGCGGCTGGTCACGCCGCCCGTCGACCAGGTTTCTGACTGGTAGGCGACCAGCGTACCGTCTTTTTTGGCCGCGACCTTGATCTTGCCGAAATCGGACGGGCGCCCGCCGGCGATTTGCAGCTCTTCGTCGCGGTCCAGCATCAACTTGACCGGGCGACCCGTTTTCTTCGACAACTTGGCGCAGGAAACGCCCCATGAGTCGATGGCGAACTTGGCGCCGAAACCGCCGCCCATCACGGGAGTGAGGACTCGAATCTGATTGGGGCTGACGTTGCCAATGCTCTCGTCGCGGGAAAGGTTTTTCGCCAGGTCCGCTCCGATGCGGCCTACCGCCTGCGTCGACGCGTAGACGATGATTTCGTCGCCGCTCCAGTCCACAACCTGGCCATGCGGCTCCAGGCAACAGTGCGTGATCGTTGGAAGACCGTAAAAGCCTTCGTGGACTACGTCGGCCTGTGCGAAAGCCGTGTCGGGATCGCCTTCGGTTTTGTCCGAAGCCGGCTTCACCGCCGAGCCCGCGTTGTCAATGTTCTCTTCCTTGACAAGGTGCGGCAAGACCTCGTAGTCAATCTTCACCGCACGGACGGCGTCGCGCGCAATTTCTTCGGTATCGGCGGCAACGGCCGCGATCTCGGTTCCGACCCACTGCACCTCGGTGCCTTCACCCTTGATGATGTCGACGCCGCGGACACCTTTGATTGCTTCCGCGGCGCTGGTATCGATCTTGGTAATGCGGGCGTGAGCATGCGGACTGGTCACCAGCCTCGCGGTCAGCATCCCAGGCAGCGCGCGGTCGTAGGCGTAAGTCGCCCGTCCGGTCACCTTGTCGGGACCGTCGATACGGCTGGTGTTTCCTCCAATGAGGCTGCGTTCTGCCGCAGCCGGCCAATCATATTTAGTCGCCACTGGCCCCTCCTCTCAGTTCGCCGGCGGCGTTGAGCACGGCCTGGCGAACACCGACGTAGGTGCCGCAGCGGCAGATGTTGCCGCTCAAGCCTTTTTCCACTTCCGCCATGGTTGGGTTGGAATTCTTGTCGAGAAACGCCTTGCAGGCGACGACGAAACCCGGGGTGCAGAAGCCGCACTGTTGAGCGTCGTTCTCGATGAAATATTTCTGAACCGGGTGCAGATCATCGCCCGACGCCAGACCTTCGACGGTCTGGATGTCGCGCCCCTGCGCCTCAATCGCCAGCATCGAGCAAGCGTAGACGGCATTCCCGTCCACGATCACCGTGCAGGCTCCGCACGTAGCGCGGTCGCAAACCTTCTTCGCGCCCGTGTAGTCGAGATGATTGCGCAGCGCATCCAGCAAGGTTACCCGCGGCTCCAGGCTGACCTTGTGAGCTTTCCCGTTGATTCTCAAACTCATCGAAACCGGGCCCGGCCCCACCACATGCTGGGCGGCCTTAGCCTCCTGAGTCAGAACTCCGGCGCCGACGGCGCCGCTACCAACGCCCACACCTTGCATAAAGGTGCGGCGGGAGAAGCCGTTTTTGCGCTGCTGAGTCTTGTCCTGACCTTCATTGGTCTTGTTCGAACTCACCAGACACCTTCCTTTCAAAGCAAAAATCCGTCCGATCTCTCCGCAGTCGATAATGACCAGACCGTAACACTATATCAGAACGAGAGAGTCTGTAAAGCCCCCCCAACGTAAACGGTGACGGCAAAGTGGCGGACTTCGTCGCCCATGTCATTTAGCGGAGCAATTGACGTAACGCAGGATACGGAAGTGACCGCCCGGGGATGCGCGAGCCTGGCCGCGTTTGGCCGCGCGTAATCATCGTCATGGACCGGAGACTTGCATTGCCGAGGACGTTCCGATCGGCCCGCTCAACACCCGAGAGCGCTGGTTGCAGGCGCGCCGTAAGGAACTGCTGCCGGTGCGCTAGCTTCGTGGCGCGAGCACAGCGTTATGAACCCTGGGCCGTTCGTGCGGAGCTGCCGGCGGTGTGAGCAAAAGCCATGTTCCGTGGGTACACGGTGTACGCCTCAGTCCGCTTGCCCCGCGGCCGCGCGGCGGGCCTAACCGTTTCCGTTGGATGGTGCGGCTAATCTTGAATCCTCAGACGGTCTGAGCCGCAGGGAAGCTCGCATGACCACCGCGACCCAGCCACGACCGCGACCGCTGAGGAGAGGGCTCACCAAGACGCTGCTTGTGCCCGGCGCCGAAGTGACGGTACGCGGCTACCAGAGTAAGGACCGGCTGTGCGACCCGAGCTGCAAGGACGGCGGGCGCGACATCACTTTTTCCGACGGGCGCAAGCTGTTCATGGGATCTTCTGGAACGGGTGCGCCGCTCGATGGTATCGACCCCAGAGAGCCGCAGCGTCGCTGAGCTTCACTGCTCCTTCTGCGCCTTCTCCTTCTCCTGCCGTTCTTTTAGCCGCTTTTCCGCGGCCTTGACCGCCTCCGCTCCGCCCAGGCGAGCCCCGAGCCAGTCGTCCCCCGCCTCGCCTTTCGCCTCCCGAACCCGGGCGCCGCGGAGCGCCAGCGTCATGGGGCGGTTGCCCTCGTGACAGGCGAACTCGAGCAGGGGCTCCTCGCTCAACTTCATCTCGTAGGCGACCGACCACGGTTTCTCGAATGACTCCGGATCATTTACTGTGTACTCGTAGAGCAGCGTGCCGGCCCCGGTTCGGGTGAAACGCTCCTCGAGGATCATGTTCTTGCCGGAGCCCCGGAATTCCGTCTCATCGCTGTAGTTTTTGGTCCGCACGACCAGCGTATTCCCGTCCCAGCGGCCGCGTGAATCCCCCTTCCAGAGGCGGATGTCTTGCGGCACATGGTCACGGCCGTCAAGAGGGATGATGCGGTGGTCGTTGATCTTCTCGACCAGGATCGCGACGTGGTCTTTCGTCTGAAAGATCTCCGCGAAGCCGCTGGGGTTCATCGGCGGCCCGGCGCTGCCCATGATGCAGCGATCGCTTGGATCACGGTCTTCAGGCCCCCCCGGCACATGGCCCCAGCGGACATAGCGCTCGTCCTTCCGGCGCTTGGCGTCGTCGGTCAACGCGGGGAGGCGGCCGTCCGGGGGATCGACGATGAGCGACGTCCTCATCGTACCGGTCATCGTCGGAACGACATCCACGAAGACCCAGTTGTAGCCGATGTCGAGGTCGGCCAGGCCCAGGACCAAGGGGCCGCGCCGGTCATCGTCCGCTCCGACGACGGGCTGGCCCCCCAGGGGGATGCGCTCCTCTCGATTGCGCCGGGCGTAGAGATTCTGGCGCTTCTCCTCAAACGCGGCCACCTCTTCCGGCGTGAGGAACTCCTTGTCCTTGAATTCCGCCGGCCGCTCGAACGGCGTGCTGGAGCGGCGGTCCCAGGTGCCTCGCAAGTCAGGAGCACCCCAGGACGTCTTTGGACTATCCTCGGCGAGAGCGGCGGGCGCCAACACAGCGGCGGCGAGGACGATCACGAGTGCGCTTCGATTGGTCATGACTTTACTCCTTATTAGGCGTCTGAGGTGGTTCGACCTGCAAACGCTGCCGGTCATCTGATGTAGTGGGTATCAGTTCATCAGGATAGATAATATCTGTGAGCGCGGAAAAACTGAAATAAGCCGTCGTTACCTCGCCCCTCGGCGACGGTGCGTTCGAGCTCACTGTCGAACGCTTTGTAAACCACACCCATGCCGCCCTCACCGAGTTTCGTTAGCGGTGATCTCGTAATGGCTGATGGTCCGACCGGTCATGGCGAAGGCTTACTGGGCCTGCGGAAATTATACCGCTTGAAGACTGCTGATTGGCGATCCTTGTGAGCCCATCTCATGAGAAATGGGCTGGCTATTGGAATTCGGCGGGAATCTGGACCGCTATAGCCTCCTGCCCGTGACACTCCGCCGCACATCCAGACTCAGCCCGCGTGGAGGATGTGGTCACTTGAGATCTTGCCAATCGACGTCGTACCCGCTTGCCGCATCACCATCATCAGCTCAGCACGCAGCAGATCCAACACGGCTTGAACGCCCTCTTGACCAAAGGCAGCCAGTCCCCACAGGTAGGGCCGGCCAATACAAATGGCATCGGCCCCCAATGCCAGCGCCTTGAACACATCCGTGCCACGGCGAAAACCACCGTCAATCATCACAGGAATTCGGCCCGAAGCGTGCGCAGGAAAGTAGCCCACTGAGCAAGCGTCAGGCGAAACCCGTGGGTAGAGTCCCGCAACAAGAGTTGGCGAAGGGTCGTTGCAAACGGTCGTGCCTCGCTACCCATTCAATGAATACTGGCCCCGGGCGCAAGCCAGTCCCGCGAAGACCACGCGGTTTTCCGGCGCTCGGTCGCCCCTGGGCGACCGAGTGGGGCCCGGGGTGGGCCAAACAGCGGGCCGCCCCGGCGGGCCGCCCTTCTCATCCACATCCCACACCGGACCCGTCGGGACATGACTGCCACGCCCGAGAAAGGTCGTTTAGCACTAGCTCCGGGGACTCGTCCCAGCATCCACCCTGCCGATCTGGGACCCAGGCGTCTCGTCTCGAATCGTCAGGGCCGCGACTTCAGTTCGGCCACGACGCGCTGAGCGCGGTAGATTTTCTGGAGGGCTTCCATAATGCCTCTCGAGTCGACGCTGACAGCTCGCGACTGGGTTTCAGAGTATTGGAAGTCGTTGACCAGGGACTGGATATTGCCGTCGAAAATAATGCCGACAATCTCGCCGGCGCGGTTGATGAGGGGGCTGCCGGAGTTCCCTCCCGTGATGTCGTTCGTCGAGATCAGATTGTAGGGCGTGTCGAGCTTGACCTGTCTTTTCCTTTGCGTGAATCTTTTCGGCAGGATGTAGGGGTCTTCGTCGGACATTTTCTCGTAGAGCCCGGCCATGGTGGTCAGCGGCGGGATGCGTTGTCTGCCTTCGACGTACCCTTTGACGGCGCCATAGGTGAGCCGCAGAGTGAAGGTGGCGTCGGGATATACGCTGGAGCCCTGGACGGCGAAACGAGCGCGGGCGATACGGGTTCCGTGTGCGTTTTCGACGGCCTCGACTTCGTCCTCGAAACGCTTGCGGACGGTGCGGGCGTGTTCGTCGATCGACGCCACGAGTCGAATCAAGGGATCATCCGAAGTGGCGGCCTTCAGGGCGTTGCCATTGGCTAAATCCTTTCGCAGGTCAACGTCTTTCAGCTTGGTGGACCTCACCAAGCGGCGCGCGACGATATCGGGGTTCTTCTCGCCCAGCACCTTCTCGATGACCGGATGATCGAAGCCCAGGCGGTCGCGCATGAAGCGCATCGACGCGCCGAGTTTGACCATCTCCACGTCATCATAAATCGGAGCGGGCGAATAGAGCTTTTGGTAAAGCGATTCGAGAGCCGAGTCGCGGTATTCGGGGAGTCTCTCGTTGTTTGGCTTGGGAAGTTCCCCCGACAGCCGGTAGAGATCACGGGCAATCGTAAAGAGCCGTGAGTAGAAGCCGAAACGTTCGAGCAGGCGGAACTCCTCGAAGACTTCCGCCTTGGTTCGCTGCGCTTGCGCGATGGCCTTCCAGGCGCCCCCGAATTTTTTCTTCTTCTCAGGGTCTTTTTCGACCAGCGATTGCAGCTGCTGCTCGGCTTCTGTTTTGGCGTCGATCAGCTCGGCGCGGCGAAGGCCCGGCCCTCTTTGGCTGTATGCCTTGAGGGCGTTATCGAGCCCGAACAATTCGTTGCCTGCCAGGCGTTCGGCCTCGCCACCTGCCCTGCCGTAGCCGCGCAGAGCGCCGATCATCGTGTTGAGGAAATCCAGCGTGAACGGGATGCGGCGGTCGCGTTCGAAAAGAAGTTGAGCCTTTGTGAGCAAACGATCCGTCCGGCCGGGATGACCCGAGACGAAGACCAAGTCACCCTCATGGACGCCCTCGCCGCTCCAGGGCAGATAGGACGCGGGCTCGATCGGCCGCTCATCTTCATAAACCCTCAGAAACGCCACATCCAAGCAATAACGCGGGTAGGTGAAGTTGTCCTTGTCGCCTCCAAAGAAGGCCGCCAGGAACTCGGGAGCAAAAACCAATCGAACGTCGGTGTAGCGTTTGTATTGATAGAGATCAAAGATCCCCCCGGAGTAGAGGTTCACGACGTCGCAGCGATTGAGGGTGGAATCCCGGCAGTCTTTCTCGATGTCGGCGGTGGACGATTTCTGAGCATCGAGCCGCTCTTTTTCACTCATCTCCCGCGTCACGTTTTCGTTGACGCGGCCGCTGACGGTTTCGATGTTGAGCAAGACATTCAGCTCGAGATCGGGACATTTCAGCTCGGCCGACTGGCGCGGGGCGTAGAAGCCGTCCTTCATGTAGTCTTTGGTCTCCGAGCTGAGCTTCTTGATGCAGTCGGAGGCGACGTGGTGGTTGGTCATCGCCAGCCCGCGCGGCGAAACGAAGCTGCCCGAACCGCCGTTGTTGAAGCGCACCGAGGCCAGTTGCAAGTTCTCAAAGAACTCTGAGTCGGCTTCAAAGCCGTACTTCTCGCGAAGCTGGTCGAGCGGCAGGTGATTGTAAGGCCACATGCCCTCGTCGGCAGGCGCCAGGGTGGCGGTGAGCAGAAGGGCGAGCAGAACTCCCGGGATTCGATACATAGTGGATTCCTTGCGTATTTCGAATGAGTCAGCGGAAGAGGAACGAGACGATTGGAAAGGGTAAGAAAACTCTGCTTCGGCTCCTGATTCCAGCAACCTCACTCATTCACGGTACCGCATTGGCTTTCTTTCGCAGGGGTTCGGCCGGGTGGGCCGTTCTGGCGGTCCAACAGGAAGCGTAGTCTTTCGCGGGACGTGATATCAATACGGAGATATGGACAATAAACGAGTTCGTACGCCAACGCGGACCAGCCGCAACCAAAACGGGGAGCGTGGCGGCGTCGGATGCCGCGCGTCGAAGCGGCAGACCGCTCTCTCACGGTCGCGGCTCTAGATTTGGCTTCCGGATTTTCCGCCACGTTCGCAAAGGTTCGGGAGGGCCCGCGCCTAGCGGGCCCGCCTCACCCGCGCCCGACGAGGGGCATCTTGGTGGCCATCACCGTTATTGACTGCACGTTCGCGTCCAAGGGCAGACGCGCCATGTAGAGAACCGCGTCGGCGACGTGCTGCACGTCGACGTTGCTCCAAGGGCAGACGCGCCATGTAGAGAACGTCGGCGACGTGCTGCACGTCGAACCGGGGTTCGACCAGGGTGGCGCCGTTCGCTTGGGGGACGCCGGCCGCCATCTTCTCCGTCATTTCGGTTGCGGCGTTACCGATGTCGATTTGTCCGCAGGCAATGTCGTGCTTGCGGCCATCGAGGGAAATACTCTTTGTGAGTCCCGTGATGGCGTGTTTCGTCGCGGTATAGGGCGCCGAGTTGGGCCTCGGCGCGTAAGCCGAGACCGAACCGTTGTTGATGATGCGGCCACCGCGCGGGTCCTGCGCTTTCATGATCTTGATGGCTTCTTGCGCGCAGAGAAACGCGCCCGTCAAGTTGACGCCGACGACCGTGCTCCACTGCTCGTAGGTAAGGTCCTCCATCGGGATGCCTGGCGCTCCAGCGCCCGCGTTGTTAAAGAGAAGATCCAATCGCCCGAACGCTTCTTTGGTTCGGGTGAAGAGCGCCTTGACGGAAGCGGGATCGCTCACGTCGGCGGGTACGGCGAGCATCTCGCCGCCGGAGGATTCCGCCATGGAAGCTGTCCGGTCGAGTTCAACGGCACGGCGCCCGGTGAGAACGACCGAATATCCTTCAGATTGCAAGGCGAGTGCGGCGGCGCGGCCAATGCCACTGCCGGCGCCGGTGACAAGTGCGGTTCTAGTATGGGTTGTCATATTCTTATCGAAAGAGACTGTCCGCACGAAATTCAAAAAAGAGCTAGTCTAGTCTAGCGTTATCCTGTGGTTAGTAGAGATGGGGTATTTAGTTGACTCCAGTAGCCACAATATGTTGTGGTTGGGGGCATGAAGGAGGACTACCCCCGAAACCTCGTCGAGTTGGAAGCTCGATTCTCGACCGAGGAGGCGTGCCGGGAGTACCTGCTGAAGCTGCGCTGGCCGGAGGGGTTCGTGTGCCCGCGCTGTGGGATCCAGTCCTCATGGGCCAGCAAACGCAATCTGCTGCTCTGCGCCGACTGCGGTTACCAGGCCTCGGTGACGGCGGGCACGATTTTCCAGGACACCCGCAAGCCCTTGACGTTGTGGTTCCGGGCGGCTTGGTGGGTGACAACGCAAAAAGGCGGGGCCAGCGCGCTGGAGTTGCAGCGGGTCTTGGGTTTGGGTAGCTATGTAACCGCCTGGACCTGGCTGCACAAGTTCCGCCGCGCCATGGTGCGCCCCGGTCGCAATGGGTTGGCATATTCTATGTGGGCGGAGTCGAAAGAGACGAAATGGTTGGCAAAGCGTTAGTTGCCGCACGAAATTCGAGCTTGGAAGAGCTATCCAACCTGGCAGCCTCGTGCACACCGAGTCTATGCGGGATTGGAGAACAAAGGATACCGCCATGAAGTCACCGTGCTGCGCGGGAAGCGGCAATCTAAGCTGCTGCCGAGAGTCCATCGTGTCGCCTCTCTGTGGTTAGTAGAGATGGGGTATTTAGTTGACTCCAGTAGCCACAATATGTTGTGGTTGGGGGCATGAAGGAGGACTACCCCCGAAACCTCGTCGAGTTGGAAGCTCGATTCTCGACCGAGGAGGCGTGCCGGGAGTACCTGCTGAAGCTGCGCTGGCCGGAGGGGTTCGTGTGCCCGCGCTGTGGGATCCAGTCCTCATGGGCCAGCAAACGCAATCTGCTGCTCTGCGCCGACTGCGGTTACCAGGCCTCGGTGACGGCGGGCACGATTTTCCAGGACACCCGCAAGCCCTTGACGTTGTGGTTCCGGGCGGCTTGGTGGGTGACAACGCAAAAAGGCGGGGCCAGCGCGCTGGAGTTGCAGCGGGTCTTGGGTTTGGGTAGCTATGTAACCGCCTGGACCTGGCTGCACAAGTTCCGCCGCGCCATGGTGCGCCCCGGTCGCAATCGGCTGGTCGGCCGGGTGGAGGTGGACGAAACGTATGTGGGCGGAGTCGAAGAGGGCGTCCGAGGTCGCGAAATGGTTGGCAAAGCGTTAGTTGCGGTTGCTGCCGAGGAGGATGGGCGCGGTATGGGTCGCATCCGGCTCCGTCGGATCGCGGATGCCTCAGCGGCGAGCTTGGAAGCCTTTGTCGAAGAAGCTATCCAACCTGGCAGCCTCGTGCACACCGACGGCTGGGAAGGCTATGCGGGATTGGAGAACAAAGGATACCGCCATGAAGTCACCGTGCTGCGCGGGAAGCGGCAATCGGCGAGTAAGCTGCTGCCGAGAGTCCATCGTGTCGCCTCTCTGCTAAAGCGCTGGCTGTTGGGGACCCACCAGGGGGCTGTCAGTCACGAGTATTTGGACTACTACCTGGACGAGTTCACGTTCCGCTTCAACCGGCGGACCTCACGGTCGCGCGGCAAACTTTTCTATCGCCTCCTCCAGCAGGCGGTCGCCGCCGACCCTGCTCCCTATAAGACAATGGTCGAGGCCACCAGGGCCGGCACCCCCACCCCCAAGATGTAGTGGCTACTGGAGTCAACTAAATACCCCATTAGTAGAGTATCGGTTGGATGTAGCCGGTGCTCAGGTTTCCTGATCGAGTCTGCCCCGCATCGACGGATCGCCATGAGTTCCTTGAGAGCCCAACTAAATTCGCTCCTTCCCCGTCCGGCACAAATAGTCATCGTTGTCGCCCTCGTTCTTACCGTCGGGACTTCCAATGCGGTGATCGGAACGGTAGGCCCCCTGCTATGGGGCGCCTATATGAAGTTCCAGGGAAAGGCCGACTTTTGCCCTTGGGATCGTATCCTGACGCTTTACTCGGACCGACAAATGCTAGCGGATCTCAAGGAATCGATCGAAGCCGGAGGACGGGTCGAATCTCAAGATGAAGAGTGGGGGATTGAGTTGATCTCGCTGCCCGCTTGCGGCAGGAGTTTTTGGGTTCGTACAAGCGGCGAACGAGTGAACGGCGAGGCGCTGGTGCCACAATTAATCGCGGAGCATCAGTGGATTGCCTCGCAGGACCCCGTTAACGTCGTCAAGCCGGGAGACATCGTGATCGATTGCGGAGCACACGTCGGCATCTTCGTCGATCAGGCGCTCCAAAGGGGAGCGGCAAAGGTCGTCGCTGTAGACCCAGACCCGACTCAGTTGGAGTGCTTGAGACGAAATTTCGCCTCCGAGATCGAGGCCGGCAAGGTCGTTTTAGTTCCCAAGGCGGTGTGGAGCAGCCCAGGAAAGATGTCACTGCACGTAGGAACTGAGAATTCAGGGATGAGTAGTCTAGTAAAACACCGCGGCGGAGATGAGATCACTGTCGACGTGACGACGATCGACGACCTGGTTGCCGAGCTAGGGCTGCCTCGGGTCGATTTCATCAAACTCGACATCGAAGGCGCGGAGCGAGAAGCGCTCAAGGGAGCGATGGAAACGCTGACAAACGATCGTCCCCGCCTGCTGATTGACACTTATCACCGCGATGACGATATGGTCGTGCTTCCTGAAATCATCGCGCGAGCCCATCCCGACTATCGCCTTCACTGCGGCCCCTGTGTTATGAGTGATGAACTCGAAGGTGAGCAGGTCGTGCCGAGTTTCGTGGTGTACGAATAATCTTCTGATTCAAGCTCGCGGGAAGAGGGACGGGCTGATTCTCCGCGACTAGCTCTTGTTGACTTTCGGGGACCACCAGCGTCACGGACCCCAATCGTCCTTTGCCGTAGAATAAGCCGTTACCCTCTTCGTTCTCCTGGCCGGCTGTCGGCCATCCTGAGATTGCGGCGCTCGATTCCGCGATGCGCCGGCCGGCGATGCATGGAAGCGGCGGGCGCGGGCCGCATCTCGCTTTTTCGAATGTAAACTTTCGGCCCGCCTGCCAGGATCGGACAATATTCCTGGTCTGGCGTCGGCTAGAATCTGGAATGGAGTTCTCGTTTTGGAGTGAGATTGAATGATGATGCTCTTGTGCCGGCGGTTGCGCGCCGCAATGTCTTTGAACGTCCCGCAGGCGGGTTTTCGCCGCTCGATTCGAAACGTCTTCGCCTTTTTGTTCTGGCTGACTTTCTGCACGGCGGGCCGCGCGGCGGATTGTCTCCACGTTTTGGTTCGAGACCCTTCCGGTCTGGCTGTGCCCGAAGCGCGTGTCACCGCGGATAGCAACGAACAGCTCACCGACGAGCGGGGCGCGGCTGAGATTTGTGGCGCCGCCGAAGGTCCGCGCACGATTCGTGTTCGCGCACAAGGTTTCAAGCTGGCCGGGCGAAGCGTGGAGGCGAGTCTTTCCAGTATCGTGATCGATCTCGAGCTGAGAACCCGCGTCGAAACTCCCATCGTCGTTACCGGCACTCCCGAACCGCGCGAGCTGGCCGAGATCAACCGCAGTTTGGTGGTTCTGGCGGTCGAAGATCCGGATGTGCCGGCTTGGTCGTTTGCGGATGTACTCAAGCAGGACACCTCGATCGACTTGCGGGAGCGGGGTCCCGACGGCACGCAAGCGGATCTGTCGATCCGCGGATCGACTTTCGATCAGGTATTGGTGCTGGTCAACGGCATGCGGGTCAACGACAGCCAGAGCGGCCACCACAATTTGAACCTGCCGATGCCGCTCGAGTCCGTGCAACAAGTCGAGGTTCTGCATGGCACGGGTTCGACGCTCTATGGTTCGGATGCAATCGGCGGCGCCGTGAACTTCGTCACCAAGAAACCGCAAGCGGCTGAATTGAAGCTGATGGGGGGCGGGGGTGACTTCGGCTGGCACCGGCAATCGGTCATCAGCGGATTCAAGCTGGGGGACTGGAGCCAGCAGACCTCGTTCTCGCGCGACTTTTCGAGCGGTTTTGCGCCCGGGCGCGATTTCCGCAACGTCGCGTTTTCGAGCGAATCGTTTCTCGACAAAGACTTCGGCTCGACAACGCTCATGTTCGCGATGAATGACCGTCCGTTCGGCGCCAACGGCTTTTATGGCCCCTGGGACTCCTGGGAAGACACGGGATCGACCTTCGTTGCCGCCAGCCAAACCATGGGGCGCTCAGCGGACCGGCTGCAGCATCGCTTCAACTTCGGCTACCGGCGGCACAACGATCACTTCGTTCTGTTTCGTCACCGGCCGGAAATTTTCGAGAACTTCCATACGACGAATCAGTACCAGGGAGGCTATACCGTCAACGGCCGCTGGAGCGAAAAAGTCCGCTGGTCGGCTGGAACGGCGCTTCTTTCCGATGGCATCGACAGCACGAATTTGGGGCTTCGTCGGCGCGAGCGCGTGTCGGCTTTCTTCACTTTGACGCTGCGTCCAACCGAACGCCTGAACCTGGCGATTGGGGCGCGCGAGGAAGTTTGGCGGAAGTGGCGGGGCGAGACCAGCCCGACATTCTCGATCGGTTACTGGCTGGGCCGCGGATTCAAGCTGCGCGGACAAGCCGGCCACGCCTACCGCATTCCGACCTATACCGATCTTTACTACGAAGACCCCGTGAGCAAGGGAAACTCGAACCTGCTTCCCGAGAACGTCTGGAACTACGAAGCCGGCGCCGACTGGTATTCAGATCACGGCACGACGGTCTCTCTCACCTGGTTTCAAAGGCGGGAAAACAACACCATTGATTGGGTTCGGGAGCCGGGTCTGCGGAAATTTCACGCCCGCAACTTTGCGGAGCTGACGTTTCATGGGGGCGAAGTACAGATGAGGCAGCGCCTGGGTTCGTCCGAGATCGGCGTGAACTATACGGTGATACGCGCATCGAAGGTTCCCACCCCCGGAGTGACTTCACGCTACGTCTTCAACTTCCCTCTCAACTCGCTGAGCGTGAGTTACCACGGGTCGTTGAACAAATACCTTGCGGTGAAGATGCGTTTGGGCGCTTTCAACCGCACGTGGCAGTCCACGAAGGCGCTGTGGGACGCCTCGCTGATCTACACGGCGGGCCGCTGGCGGCCGTTTTTCCAGGTTTCCAATCTGCTGAATCAATCGCATGAAGCTTTTCAGGGTTTGGCGCAGCCCGGACGCTGGATTCGCGGCGGCGTGCAGCTCCAGGTTTTTTGATGGCTTGGGGTTATAGGCTCTGGCCCAAGGAACGCGGCCAGTGGCAACGGCGATGAGGACCACCTACAGGCGGTTTGCCAGGCCGATGGTTTTGGGGCAGGACGAGAGCGATCCTGACTAGCCCTAGTACTACTGTGTTATAAAATCTGATAGCATAAAAATGTGCCGAACAAAACTTCGGCGCCAGGCGCACAACAAAAACGTCTAACCCGCTTTTCTCACCACGTGGCGAGGCGAAGTGCGTGAGAGGCCCGTCAGTACGAGGCGCGCGCCGCTTGACGAGCGGAGGCGTACGTGACAGTACGTTGAGCACGGCGAGCAAGCGCAACGAAGTAATGGCGGGCCTATCGCGTGCTTCGGCCGTCAGGTGGGTAGAAATGCGGGCTAAGCGGGGACGCGCAGCCTGGCAACAGCGAAAAAGGCCTTCGATTCGTTTTGGGAGGCTCTCAGGTGGCCTTTTTCGGCCCGGCGAACGCTCCTGCTTCGGCTGTGGACGCGCCTGGCCAACGGGCCATTCCGGCTCGACTCGCCACCCCTCATCTGCGGTCCCGCTCGCACCGTTTGAAAACCCTGGGCCGCGCTTGACAGGTTGCAATCCGCCCGACGCACTACACTAGCCTGTAGGAGGAATGAAGGTCCATGCAGCATTCGCAAAGATTTCTCGATCTAGTGAACGACGCAAAATCAAGGATTCGTGAGTCCACGGTAGACGACGTCAAGCAGGACAACGAGTCGCGCCAAGAGTTCGTTTTGGCTGATACCCGGGAAGAGTCGGAGTGGGTGGCAGGGCACGCCGCTGGAGCGATCCATCTCGGAAAAGGGATCATCGAGCGAGACATCGAAAGCGCGGTCCCTGATACGTCGAAGAAAATCGTACTGTATTGTGGAGGCGGATACCGCTCGGCATTGGCCGCCGATGCGCTTCAGAAGATGGGCTACTCCAATGTCTACTCGCTCGCTGGAGGGTGGAAGGCCTGGAAAGCGGCCCAGATGCCCGTGGAGCGCTAGCTAGCTCCGAGAGGGTGTGATGCCGCTATTCGGGGACTGTCACCAATTTTCGCGCCAGTCTGGTTTCTTCGCCTAAACCGCTAAAGTGCAAGGCGTGAAATTTGGCTGACTGTCCTAAGAGCAATGAATCGTGACCGCCCCGACGTGCGTCCTACAAGCTTTCAAGGAACCTCGTGCCCCAAGCGCTGAGGCCCGCCGCCCGAGCCACGTTCACGTGGCTTGGTTTCCTTAGGCCGGTCCTTTTAGGACCGGTTGACAAGATCTCTCTCGATTTAGTTCCTCAGCCCGTTTCAACGGGCTTTCATTCCGCTCTGATTACGACCGTCTCCCGGCAAGTGCGAAAGGGCGCGTCGGCTTCCGGGCCGACGCGGCGCGTTCGCGCCTCCGTCGACACCTATAAGTAACGCCCTGCGCTACGGCCTTTACGGCGCCCCGAGCTCGAACCCGGTTCCTTTACCGCCTTGACTCGCCAACGCGATCCCGCCGCCTCATGACCGCACTTCCACAATCGTCGCGCCCGCGCCGCCCTCATACTGCTCGGCTTGGTAGTAGCGCTCGACCTGAGGGTGGCCGGCGAACATCCGCCAGAGTGTTTTGCGCAAGATGTTCTTGCCGTGCCCGTGGATGATTCGCAGGCGATCAACATCGGCGACGACAGCATCGTCCAGAAACTTGTCCACCGCGTCTCGGGCTTCCTCCGCGGTCCGCCCAATCACATTGATTTCCGACAGCGATGCCGCCGAGCGGGCCGCGGTGTGCAGCGTGACTCGGCTGGGCAGACCCGCGGCCGGTTTGTCATCCGGCTGCACTACGCCGGAAATATCGGCCGGCGACACACGCAGCCGCAACTGGCCGGCCTGCACTTCCCATAGTCCGGCGTTCGGCCCAGCGTCTTAGCGGAGGCGGCCTGAAGCTCCTCCCGCAGCTCCCGCCCTTCCGCCGTTCGGCCTCCCGCTGCTGAGCCGCCGCTGAAAACCGTCGGAGATGCGTCGCAGCACGCGGGCCGTGGCTCCCAGCTTCAGGCGGACGTTCGTACCTTCTTCAAGCTGCTCGGCGGCCTTCCCGGAAAGCCCGTCGTCCGGCGTTCGGCCCAGCGTCTTAGCGGAGGCGGCCTGAAAATCCTCCCGCAGCTCCCGCTTCCGCCGGGCCTCCCGCTGCTGAGCCGCCGCTAGGGTCCGCCGCCCGGCTCCCAGCTCCCCAAGCTTGTCGAGCGCGGCCTTGTGCTCTGCCTCGAATTGCGCGATGCGGGCCTCGAGCTGCCGCTCGAGTTCACGCAACTTGGCGTTCTCGCGCCTTTCCCCATCCTGAATCAGTTTTTTCTTCCGCTCCTCCAGGCTCCGCTCCGCCTGACGAAGCTCGCTCGTCGCTGCTTCGTATTGCCCGACTTGGCGGCGAAGCTGATGAAGGAAATCAATCGTCTCGGCCTGCCGCGGATCCAGCGCCCGCCGCGCCCGCTCGATCACGGCTTCGGGAAGGCCGAACTTGCGCGCCATCTCCAGCCCCGCCGACTGCCCTGGGATGCCCGTGGTCAGCCGGTAGTTCGGCGAGAGCGTCTCTTCATCGAAGCCGACCGAAGCGTTGGTCACCCCGTCGTTGCCGGCCGCGTAGGCCTTCAGCTCCGGCAAATGCGTGGAAACAATCGTAAACGCTCCCCGCGCCCGAAAATGATCGACCACCGCCACGCCGAGCGCGCCCCCTTCATGCGGGTCGGTCGCCGCGCCCAGCTCATCGAGAAGCACCAGAGACCGCGCCGTGGCCCGCTCCATCATCTCCTTGATGCGGCCGATGTGAGCAGAGAAAGTGCTGAGGCTTTCGGCGATGGATTGCGAATCGCCGATGTCAGCCAGCACTTCCTCAAACCAAGGCAGGCGTGCCTCGTCGGCGGGAATCGGCAGCCCCGCCTGCGCCATCAAGCACGACAATCCTACCGTCTTCAGCACAATCGTTTTCCCGCCGGCATTCGGCCCGCTGATGAGCAGGACGCGATGGCCGCTATCCAGCGTGAGCGACAACGGGACGACTTTTCGCTTGTCCCCGTCAAGCACGTCTTGCAAGAGCGGATGACGCGCGTTCTTCAACCAAATGAAAGCCTGTTCGTCATCACAGAACGCCGGAATCGAGCATTCGAACTCGCGGCCGAAGCGCGCCTTCGCGAAAAGCAGCTCCAGTTGCGCCATCGTCAGCAGCGCCATCTCGATCGCCGGCGCTTCTTGCCGCAGCCGCTCGCACATCTCCCGCAGGATGCGGTGTACCTCGCGCTGTTCTTGTTCCAGCAAGCCAACCAAACGATTGTTCAAATCGATCGTCGCTACCGGCTCGATGAAAACCGTTTGCCCGCTCGAGCTGGCACTATGGATCACGCCCTCCACGCTCCACTTCGAGCTGGCTTTGACGGGAACAACCAGGCGGCCATTGCGAATCGTCACGTAGTCGTCCTGAAGACTTCCCTGTTCGTCGAGCGTACGGACAAAGCGTTCGAGAGACTGCTGAACCGTCAAGCGATGCCGTTCAATCTGACGGCGCACCCGAGCCAGCGCCGGGCTGGCGCTGTCAGCGACTTCACCGTTGGCCAATACTTTCCCGGAAAGCTGGCGCAACAACGGCCGAAACTCATGCAGACGGTCGGCGCGGGCCGCGAGTCTGGGCCGCACGCTGCTGACGGCGATCATGCGAGAACGTGTTTCCGACGTCCGTTCCAATAGCCCGAGGATGCTATAGATCTCATGCGCTTCGAGAACAGCGCCCTCGACCGGCAGCCGGGTCAAGGACTCCCGAACGTCGCGCAGGCCCTGAAAACGGGGCGAGGGTTTGGCATCGCGGTCCCGCATCGCCGCCTCGTTTTCGCGGAGCCAGTCAATCGCCTCGCCCAACTCAGCCAGGGCCTCCTCGGCTTCGGCTCGCGATGCCAGCAGCGGTTCCTTCTCGGCCTCTTGAAGCTGCCACTCACCCAGCGGGCTCGACAGATAGCGCCGCAGTGTCGCGAACAGCTCAGGCAGCTCAAGAAGCTCGATTGTTTTCAAGTCCATCTGTTGTTTGATTGGGGCATGATCCGCGCGGGGGTGTCAAGTCCCTGGCCTGCCTTACAAGGCAAAGTCGTTGCATTCAGGAGAAGAGAGGGACTACCATGTTCGAGTCGGAGATCGAAATCGAAAATTCTGGTGTAAGCTCTCAGTGCTGTGTTGCTCGAATCGGGACTCAGCGTGTTGGGAACTCTCCCGTTCGAGCCGTGAGCTGCTCGTTGAGAGTCTTGAGCCGCGAAGCGGCGCCGGATCGTAGCCCAGGGTGCAGCGAAGCGGAACCCTGGGTGAAAATCTCTCGATCAGGAAGCCCCGCAAGGGGCGCGGGAAAAACCACGCATGATTCCGGCAACCGGCCCGCCATGCACCGAAACAAATGCGACGACCAGGCGGGCCAGCCCCGAGGGGGCATGGCTTCCCTTCAATCGTCCGGGGCCCTGATCGATCAGCGGAAGTTTTCCACCAGCATCAGGTCCGCTCCACCCTGGTCCTCTTGCACGTAAAGAACCCAGCCGCCGTCGGGGGAAACCGCAACTTGCAGCCAATTAGTGTCCAGCTGCTCGCCGAGGGAAGCGATCCGCGTCACCTGGCCCGTGCCAAAGTGGAAAAAATTCAAGAAGCCCTCGGCAGCCAAAGCCTCGCTCCGCTCCACGACAATGAAATAGATCCCCTGCTCCACCACGGCCCAGGCACCGCCGCTCACCGGTCTCGGAGAGTCAAGGACGGCGACCTCCTCGCCGCCCTCCGCGGGAACCCTCCATACCGCTGCTGGACCGAATGGGGAGCCTTCGGATTTCGCGTAAAAGACGAACTTGCCGTCTGGAGACTCGAACGCGCCCCGAAACCCCCCTCCTTTCTTGGTGACCTGCACAGCCTCGCCCCCCGCGGCCGGCGCTTTCCACACCTGGCTAATCCCCGTCCGGGTAGAAGAAAAATAGATCCATTGCCCATCCCTCGACCAGCTCGGTAAAATCTCCTGGGAACCTTCCGTGGTCAAGCGACGGGGTGAGCCGCCGTCGGCGCTGATGACGTAGATGTCGGGATTCCCGTCGGGAGCCGCGTCGAAAGCGATCCAGCGGCCGTCGGGAGACCAGCAAGGGGATCCTGCATTGACGTCAACGAAGGATGTCAGTTGCACCGGTCGGCGGCCATCCCGGTCGCATACCCAGACCTCCAGGCTTCCGGATCGATCGGATTCAAAAGCGATTCGGTCTCCGTCGGGGGAAATCCGAGGGAACCAATCCGTGCGAGTGGAGGCAATCAACCTGGCAGGCCGATTGCGTGCGGTGGTCAGGCCTGACAGCCCCAAGCGCCAAATGTTAAGGTCACTGGTCCACCGCGAGTAGATCAGGCGGCTGCCCTGCCGAGAGATCGCCGGGGAAATTGCGCCTCCTCCCGTGCCTGACAACAGCTCCGGCATACCACCGAAGGAGGAAATTCGCCACAAGCTACTGGTGGAGTGGGCCCCAGGGCTCGACGAGAAGACAATTTCGCGGCCGTCCGGGGTCCACGCCAGGCCACGGGTCGTCTGGTCATTAAATGTCAGACGCCGCGGCTCACCGCCGGCAACCTGCACCAAGTAGATATCCGCTATGACAACCGCGCTCTGCCGAACGAAAGCCAGCGTGCGGCCATCGGGGGAGAAGGCAGGACTGTGATCCCCCAGGGATTGGGCAGGTGGCGATGTGAGTCTCTCTTTCTCGCCACTCTCAACGGATACCAGGAAGATGGCATGGGGCTCCTTGGGCGATGTCCGATCCGGGACGGCCAAGAACTTTCCATCCGGCGACCAACTCAGACCAGAGAAACCTCCGACCAAAAAGTGTGGACTTTCCGCCAACTTACGCTCGATCCCGCCGATAGGTGGAACCAGGAATATACCCCTGCTACCCTCGGCGCCACGGAGGAAAGCAATTTGGCTGCCGTCCGGGGACCAGGCGGGATGGTTGTCCACAGCGGGGTTCGTGGTCAGTCGCAAGGGTCTTCCGCCGGCCACCAGTTTGACGTAAATGTCGGTGTTGTCGCGGTTTTCTCCGTCCCAGTCAAAGGCAACCTGATTGCCGTCGGGGGAGAAGGTCGGGTGCAGCTCAAGCCCTGGATCACTCGTCAGGGGTACGGACCACAAAGGCGCTTGCGGTTCTCTCCCTGTTGGACCCAACACGCCCAGCCACGCCGCCAAGCCAAGCGCGGCGGCCATAACCGCCGTCACGGCGGCGTAGAGGTCCCTTCGGGAGCGCTTGGGGACGGCGGCTCCGGCCCGCGTCTGCCTGGACTCCCCGGACCGCTCCTTTTGCAGACGCCTGAGGTCCACCATCAGATCGTCGGCGTGCTGGTAGCGCTCTTCCAGCCTCTTGGCAAGAGCTTTTTCCAGGATGCGGTCGAGCTCGGTCGGCAAGCCGCTGCGCAGCGCCGTGACCGGCTCGGGCTCTTCGTGCTCGATGGCGTAGAGCACGGCTTGATCGCGCTCGCCCGCGAACGGCAAACGCCCGGTCACCATCTCGTAAATCACCACCCCCAGCGACCAGAGATCGGCGGGGCGGCCAGTCGGCGCGCGCCGGGCCTGCTCGGGAGACATGTAGGCCGGGGTCCCCAGCAGCGTCCGCGTTTTGGTGAGCTTCGATCCTTCGGCGAGTTGCGCCAGGCCGAAGTCCATGATCTTGACTCGGCCTTCCGGGGTCAGCATCAGATTGGCAGGCTTGATGTCGCGGTGAGTGATCTCTTTCTGGTGGGCCGCTTTGAGCCCCTGGGCGATCTGAATGGCGATATCCAGGGCTTCGTCCAGCTTGAGCGGGCGCTCGGCGATCTTGTCCTTCACCGTTTGGCCTTCGAGATAGGCCATGGCGAGAAAGGTTTGCCCCCCGGCCTCGTCGATTTCGTAGACCGTGCAGATGTTTGGATGATCCAGGCGTGCGGCTGCCTTCGCTTCTCTGAGGAAGCGTTCACGGCTTTCCTCGTCTTCTAACAGGTGAGAGGCAAGGAACTTGAGAGCGACAGTCCTCTCAAGCTTGGTGTCTTCAGCCTTGTAGACCACGCCCATGGCGCCCCGGCCGAGTTCGGAGAGGATCTTGTAGTGGCTGATGGTGGTGCCGACCATGATTGTCAGATTGTAGCGCTACCAGATACCTGGTGATAACACATTAGGACTGTATCACAGTGGGGCGGCCTAAAAACGTCGCTAGAGAGCGCACCGCAGCTCGCGCCGCCGCATTGCTGATACGGGTTGTTGCACTAAGCCGTCCTCGGAACATAAGCCGTCCTCGGAACTTGCTATGGGGATTCTATAGCAAGGATAGCGCCCGAACAGGGCGTCAGGAGCGTGTTCGCCACGCGGATGTGGTAACGATGGCGGGCATGCAACGCTGGGTGGGGCTGGGCGTCATCGCCGACAACCTGATCAACATCGGACGTCACCTCGCCGTCTGCGACAGCCGCTAAGCGCCCCCGCGGTCCCAGCCAGCCCTTCTGCCCAGTCTCTTCGGCCCCCTTCCTTCCCCCAATTGATTCTCAGTTTTTGCCGCTTTGCCAAAATCGTCATTTTGCGCCGGAAAGTAGCTAGCAAGGCCAAGCGCCGGGCTACAGCGCTCTAGTTCAGCGGCTTATCCTGTTTGCCCCAGTACTGGTGGTGGCGCTCTTTGCGGCGTTCCCGGCGCTCTTCGAGGATTCTTTCGTATTTCGCTTGCTGTTCCGGGCTCAGCAGCGACATAACCTTTTCGGCACGTTCCTGGCGAAGTGCTTCGAACTTCGGCTCTACTTCGTCTCGAATGTCGTGAAAGCCTTGTCCCACCGAGTCAAGGATCATCCGCACTTGTTCGGCCTGGCCGGAACTGAGATCCAGTTCTTCCATGAGCTTGACGGCCATGCGCTGCCGAAATTCCGCCGCCGTCTTGTGACGGGGTGTGTTTGCCTGCGCGATCTTGACTGCGTAAAACCAGTAGGAGACTACACCCAAGGCTAACCCGGCTAGAAAGACTGCTCCCAGGTAGATCGCGGCAACCCTCCTGGGCTGAATGCTCATCGGCTAGTCTCCGCGATCAGCAGCACGTGTGCCTCCCCTTCGTCAAAAGAGTCCGCGGTCAAAGTGTCAACGTAGCTGGCCTCGCGAACATCTACAGATGGACCTCCATTGGGAAGCAACAAAACAGCCGCCAAGATGAATATCGCTGTGACCGCCGCGCCGACCAGACGAGTTGCCCATTGCCGCATGGGCCACACCCAGCCTAAATGGCGCTCTTCGTCGATCCGTGCCCAGATGGAAGGAATGAACTCCGGAGACGCATCCGGGTCACTGAAGGCGCCACGGTAAGCAGCGAACAGCCGGTCCAGCCAAGCTTCGCGTTCGTCTGTCATCCTGCCCCTGTCGCGGAGTTTATCAGATCTCATGGCGCTTCTTCAATCGGTCATAAGCCTTCAGTACACGTTTCCGGGCTCGAAACAATCTTACCTTCAACACATTCTCACTCACCCCGTATACCTTCCGGAGCTCCTTCAGCGATAGCCCCTGCAGTTCCTTCAGGCCTAGCAGGAGACGATCGTCTTCGGAAACCTGGCCCATAAGAACATCCAGCGTTTCCCTGAGCTGCTTTTGGTTCTCTTGTTTCGCGCTCTCTTTGGACCCGGCCGCCGCATCCGCCATACTCAACTGCTCTTCGCTGAGATCGGCCATCCGAACGTCGCCGCTTCGGCGCCGTTTCCGCAAGTAGTCGTACGCGGCGTTGACGGTCAACCGATAAAGCCAAGGCTCGAAGACCTCCGGCGCTCGCAACTGATCCAGCGAAAAGTAGAGGCGGACGAACACTTCCTGGCCCACATCCTCGACATCCTCAGCACGGCTGATCAACCGAAAAATCGTCCCTAAGATCCTCTTTCGATAGGCACGGATGATCTCATTGAACGCGCCAGCGTCGCCCGACTGCGCGCGCTTGATGAGCAAAGCTTCAACGAGCATTCAAATCTTAGGTTTCTGCCCACTGGCTTGCCTCCGACAGCCGTCCTGCCACTCTCAGCCACTACCGCTCAGGCGTAACGAAATACATCTGCCGTTCAACGGAAGAGGCGCATGGGCAAAGCCATAGGTTACGACATTTCGCTGCAGCCTCCCTGAAATATTACGGACAGAAGAAGGCAGCGGGAATGTCCGGCCGTGAGGACTAGCCCGGGCGGATATTACGGTGAATGGCGTAGAGCGCCAGCTCCAATCGGTCTGACACGCCAAGCTTGTCAAAGACGTTGTGCAGATGGTTTTTGACCGTTTGTTCACTGATGAACATGCGCTCGGCGATTTCCTTGTTCTTGAACCCTTGAGCCACTAGGGCCACGATTTCACGCTCGCGATTACTCAATCGCGGCTTATCGCGTTCCCGCGGACCCAACTCGCCTGGGGAGGCGAACTGTCTCATCACCGCGGCGGTCGTCTTGGAATCCAGCCAAATCTCACCACCGTGGACCTTCCGGATGCTCTTGATCAGCAGTTCGGTAGCAGTCTGCTTGAGGACGATACCAGAGGTGCCGAACTTCATTGCCTGAACGTACTCGCCCTCATCGTCGGACGCCGTCAGAACGATGATTTTCGTCTTCAGCTTCTGGGTTTGAATGCGCTGCAAGGCGGAAAGGCCGTCAAGCCCCGGCATCTTGAGGTCCAGCAGCAGGATATCGGGCTGTAATTCGCGCACGAGTTCGAGCACCTCCGTGCCATTCTTTGCCTCACCTACTACTTCGAAGTCCGGCTCGAGAGAGAGCAGCCGCCGCAACCCATCTCGGAAGATCGTGTGATCGTCCGCGAGGGCAATTTTTATTTTCTTTTCCGCGGAAGTGTCGACAGCGGCGTCTTGAGGCGTCGAAACAGTTTCTTCCGCTTCGGGCATGGTGAGGGGACACGACCTATTCCGGTCGCGGGACAGACTCCTACATCACATTTTAGGGTTCTATACGTACCGTGTCAATATGGTCCACAACAACACTACCCGATACTACTGCAGGTTTGGTTGTCGCGTAAACTTACTGCTGATTCCGATCATATGGGGTATTTAGTTGACTCCAGTAGCCACTACATCTTGGGGGTGGGGGTGCCGGCCCTGGTGGCCTCGACCATTGTCTTATAGGGAGCAGGGTCGGCGGCGACCGCCTGCTGGAGGAGGCGATAGAAAAGTTTGCCGCGCGACCGTGAGGTCCGCCGGTTGAAGCGGAACGTGAACTCGTCCAGGTAGTAGTCCAAATACTCGTGACTGACAGCCCCCTGGTGGGTCCCCAACAGCCAGCGCTTTAGCAGAGAGGCGACACGATGGACTCTCGGCAGCAGCTTACTCGCCGATTGCCGCTTCCCGCGCAGCACGGTGACTTCATGGCGGTATCCTTTGTTCTCCAATCCCGCATAGCCTTCCCAGCCGTCGGTGTGCACGAGGCTGCCAGGTTGGATAGCTTCTTCGACAAAGGCTTCCAAGCTCGCCGCTGAGGCATCCGCGATCCGACGGAGCCGGATGCGACCCATACCGCGCCCATCCTCCTCGGCAGCAACCGCAACTAACGCTTTGCCAACCATTTCGCGACCTCGGACGCCCTCTTCGACTCCGCCCACATACGTTTCGTCCACCTCCACCCGGCCGACCAGCCGATTGCGACCGGGGCGCACCATGGCGCGGCGGAACTTGTGCAGCCAGGTCCAGGCGGTTACATAGCTACCCAAACCCAAGACCCGCTGCAACTCCAGCGCGCTGGCCCCGCCTTTTTGCGTTGTCACCCACCAAGCCGCCCGGAACCACAACGTCAAGGGCTTGCGGGTGTCCTGGAAAATCGTGCCCGCCGTCACCGAGGCCTGGTAACCGCAGTCGGCGCAGAGCAGCAGATTGCGTTTGCTGGCCCATGAGGACTGGATCCCACAGCGCGGGCACACGAACCCCTCCGGCCAGCGCAGCTTCAGCAGGTACTCCCGGCACGCCTCCTCGGTCGAGAATCGAGCTTCCAACTCGACGAGGTTTCGGGGGTAGTCCTCCTTCATGCCCCCAACCACAACATATTGTGGCTACTGGAGTCAACTAAATACCCCATCCGATCATAACTTTGTTTTCAATAACTTCGCCTAGCTTGTCTACGAGTCGGCAAGCAGGTAGCGCTGCGGTCATCCCGCCAGATCGCTGTATGCGGGGTACCCGGAGATCCCGCTCGCGTGGATTACGGCAGAGACCACGGCCTGAGCCATAACGTCGGCGGCAACAGCGCCTACATAGCCGAGAGCTTGCCTGTCGATTTGCCGGCCGCCCGTGCCGAGTGCGAAAACGGTGTCGCCGTCGAATGGCATGTGCGCGGGACGAATCGCCCGCGCCAGCCCGTCATGGGCCATTTGCGCAACCTTCGCCGCTTGGGACTGCGTCCAGGTGACGTTGGCTGCCACCACGCCGATCGTGGTGTTCTGGGCTTCCGCCGGGTCGCTGAATCCTTGTCCGTTGCGTATCTGCTCCATGCTGTTCGCCAGCGCTTTGCCGTCCGCGGTACGGGCGCCCGCCAGCAAGGCGCCTGTATCGGGATCGACGACGTCGCCAATGGCATTCACGGCGGCAAGAGCCCCAACGATCAGGCCCCCGGGCAACTTGATCGAGGCGCTTCCTAAACCCCCTTTCATCGCACGGTCAAGGCCGAGAAGTTTTCCCACGGTCGCGCCGGCGCCGGCGCCGACATTCCCTTGCTCGACTGGATCACTGCTCGCGGCTTGGGCGGCTTGGCGGCCGGATGAGGCGTCCGGCCGGATACTGGGGTCATCACCCACACGCAAGTCGAACAGGATGGCCGCCGGGACGATAGGCACCACGGCAGGGCCCACGCGGTACCCGATGCCCCTTTCTTCGAGGTAGCGCATCACTCCGTCAGCAGTCGCCAGCCCGTAGGCGCTGCCGCCGGAGAGCACCACCGCGTGGACTTGCTTGACGGACATTTCCGGGCGCAGCAAATCGGTTTCCCGTGTCCCGGGGCCGCCGCCGCGCACGTCCACGCCGGCGACCGCGCCTTCCCCGGTCAATACCACGGTGCAGCCGGTTGGGCGCTTATCGTGCGTGAAGTGGCCGACTTGGACACCCGGAACGTCGGTCAGCGATCCACTAGGCATACGCTTGGGCTTTGCAAGAGGCATTGCGCTTAGAGCATACACGGAGAACGAGGATCCTACAAATCGGCGCCGTGACAAGGGGCTTTTCATGGTCCCATTGTGGGGGAACGGGGCGCTGGGCGCCAGCACTTCCCATTCGCCCGCAAGCGCTGCTTCGGATTAGAATCCGGAACACGCTGATGTATAATGCCTCTAGTCTTCCGGGATTGAATTCCCCGGTCCGAGGTAACGATGAAGCAGCTCAGAAAACACACCTTCGGGAGCGGGCTCGTCTTCTTGATTGTGCTGCTGATTTCTTCGCGGCTCGTGGCGCAAGACGTCAGCTACTCCAAGGACATCAAGCCCATAATTCAGCGCTCATGCCAGGGGTGCCATCAACCCGCCACAAAAATGGGCGGACTGGTGCTGACCGGCTACGATCAGATCGCCAAGGGCGGGCAGAAAGGTCCGATTTTCGTCGCAGGCTCTCCGGACACCAGCAGAGTCGTGGGCATGCTTTCTGGAAAACTCGAACCCCTCATGCCGATGGGAGGCCAGCCCCTTCCCGACGCGGAGATCGCACTGTTTCGACTCTGGATCGAGCAGGGCGCGAAGGATGACACCCCGGCGTCGGAAAAAGGCCCGCAGGTTCCCGAAAAGCCTCCGGTCTACACCCAGGCCCCGCTGATTAGCGGGCTTTCCTATTCTCCTGACGGCTCGCTGCTAGCCGTCGGCGCCTACAAAGAGATCGTTCTGCTGAAGGCTGACGGCTCGGAGATCGTCGCCCGGCTGCTGGGGAAGTCCGAGCGCATCAACTCGCTCGCGTTCACACCGGACGGAACGAAACTAGTGGCTGTTGGCGGCGCGCCCGCCCGATACGGCGAGGTCCAGGTCTGGGATGTAGCGTCGCGAAAGCTGCTGCGCTCGATTGACGCGACGACCGACACGCTCTTCGGTGGCGCGGTCTCGCCCGACGGCAAGTACGTCTGCATCGGCGGCGCCGACAAGGGCGTTCGCGTCATCGAAATCGACACCGGAAAGGAACTGTTCAAAGCCGGGCATCACGAAGACTGGGTGCTGGATGCCGCTTTTGGAATCGACGGCAAACGCATCGTGACCGTGGGCCGGGACCGCGCGGCGAAACTGGCCGACGCCAAGACCGGAGCCTTTCTCGAAAATGTCAATCTGTTGCGTGAGCAGCTCTTCGCAATCGAGCGCCATCCGCGCCGGGATTACGTCCTGATCGGAGGGATGGACCGGGTTCCTTACCTCTACATGATGGACCGTCCGCGAGCCCTCAAAATCGCTGATGACTCAACCTTGGTACGGAAATTCGAAGAGCAGAAAGCGAATATTCTAGCGCTGGCATTCAGCCCGGACGGCAGCCGCATCGCCGTCGGCGGACTCAGCGGCGAGGCGCCGATCTACAACACCGAGACCGGCGAACGCATGGCCACATGCAAGGGAGTGCCCCAGGGCATTTTCGTAATTCAATTCCACCCTAGCGGTGACAGGGTAGCGCTCGGCGGATTCGACGGCCACGTCCGCGTCTACAACCCACTCAACGGGGAGCTGCTGAAAACCTTTTCGCCCGTGCCCATAGCCCAGCCGCAAAGCGGCGCCGGATCGTAGCCCAGCCGCGAAGCGGCGTCGTAGCCCATGGGTGGAGCGAAGCAGAACCCTGGGTCCGAAACCCCTCGAGGGAGAAGCCCCGCAAGGGGCGCAGGAGAACAAATGATCATGGAGGTCGCGACTCGTTTTCACACAAGCGCCGCCGTATGAACAACTATCCTTGACCCGCTACCATAAACCCAGTGGCTCGCAAATCCCCATTCCTCAGGCAATGTCGCTTCACACTCCTTTGCATTCCAATCCTCGTATCTTGTGGTGACGCCGTCGCTCCTTCGAAAGCCGGCCAGGCCCAGCAGCCGGCCGCGCCACGCATCAATACGACCCTGCCCGGCGCCGGCGCTCCCGGCGACGAACTTGATGCGCGACTGCAGCAGGCTTGGGCAAAACGAGAACCGGGCTACAAGCCGCGCACCCAACACCTGAATCCGGACGGCACTCCCAAATACACCAACCGGCTCTTCTTCGAGTCGAGTCCCTATTTGCTGCAGCACGCTCATAACCCCATGAACTGGCACGCCTGGGGCGACCAGGCTTTCGCCCAGGCACGGGCGCTCGGCAGGCCCGTGCTGCTCAGCGTCGGCTATTCGACCTGCCACTGGTGTCACGTGATGGAAGAGGAATCGTTCGACGATGAAGAAATCGCCCGCTACATCAACAAAAACTACATTCCGATCAAGGTGGACCGCGAGGTGCGCCCGGATATTGACGCCATCTATATGAGCGCGGTCCAGGCGATGCGGGGCAGCGGCGGCTGGCCGATGACGCTGTGGCTGACGCCGGACCGTGAACCGTTCTACGCCGGGACCTACTTCCCGGCCCGCGACGGCGACCGCGGGGCCAGCATGGGTTTTCTGACGCTGCTGGCCAAACTGAAAGAGATCTACGACAACGACCCCGGCCGCGTCACCCAGCAGACACAAGACATCACGGCGGCCATCAGCCGCTCGATGGAACCGCGGCCCGGAAGCGCGGTGCCGGGAGCCGAAGTCCTCGACAAGCTTGTGAGCTTCTACAAAGGCCGCTTCGACGATATAGACGGCGGAACCAAGGGCTCGCCGAAGTTCCCGAGCAGTTTGCCGATTCGCGGGCTGCTTCGCCACCACCGCCGGACCGGCGACAAACGTGCCCTCGAGATGGCCGAGCTGACGCTCGAAAAGATGGCGCGCGGGGGTATCTACGACCAGGCGGGCGGGGGATTTCACCGCTACTCCACCGACCAGCGCTGGCTTGTTCCGCATTTCGAAAAGATGCTCTACGACAACGCCCTGCTGGTGACGGCGTACCTGGAGGGGTACCAGGCGGCCGGCCGCGAGGATTTCGCCGCCGTGGCGCGAGACATCCTGCGCTATGTGGAGCGCGACATGACTTCGCCCCAGGGGGCCTTCTATTCAGCCACCGACGCCGATAGCTTGAACCCGGAAGGCGAGCGCGAGGAAGGCTGGTTCTTCACATGGACGCCCGCGGAATTGGCCGAGGTCTTGGGGGAAGAGCGCGCCAAAGCGGTTGCGGCTTACTACGCGGTTTCGGAGAAAGGCAACTTCGAGGGCAGAAACATTCTCCATCGTCCGAAGCCGGCAGCCGAGGTTGCCCGCGCGCTTGGTTTGCCTGTGGAGAAGCTGCGCTCGATAGTAAGTGAAGCGCGGGAAAAGCTCTACGCGGCGCGGGCCCGGCGCCCGCCGCCGTTGCGTGATGACAAGATCTTGACCGCCTGGAATGGTCTGATGATTTCAGCTCACGCCCAGGCAGCGCTCGTGTTGGGCGAGGCGCGGTATGCCCAGCGCGCCGAGCGTGCAGCCGCTTTCCTGCTGAAAAACCTGCGCCGGGACGGGCGATTGCTGCGCAGCTACAGGTCGGGGCAGGCGCAACACAACGCTTATCTGGACGACTACGCCTTCCTGATCGCCGCGCTGCTCGATCTCTACGAGGCTACGGGCAGCCCCGTTTGGCTGCGAGAAGCTGTCGCTCTCGAAGAGGTTCTCGAAGAGCACTACGCCGACGAAGAGAACGGCGGCTTCTTCATGACCAGCGATGACCACGAAGAACTGCTGGCGCGCGAAAAACCAAGCTACGACGGAGCGGAGCCATCCGGCAATTCCGTGGCCGCGATGAACCTCGTTCGGCTGCACGAGTTCACGACCGACGATCGTTACCGCAAAACGGCCGAGCGCGCGTTCCAGGCGTTCGATCCGATTCTCGAGAAGTCTCCAGCGGCGCTTTCCGAGATGCTGCTCGCTCTGGACTTCCACCTCGATACTCCGAAAGAAGTCATCATCGTCACGCCGGGAACGCGCGGGCAGGCTGAACCTTTCCTGGCGCGGCTCCGCCAAACGTTCCTGCCAAACCGCGTACTCGCCGTCGTCCCCGAACCGGAACTGGCGGTTCATGCGAAGCTCCTGCCTCTGGTCGAGGGCAAGCGGGCGATCAACGGCAAGCCGACCGCGTATGTCTGCGAAAAGAGGGTTTGCGAGCTGCCCACGAGCGATCCTGAAGTCTTCGCGCGCCAGATCGCCAAAGTCGAGCCCCTGAAGCAACCAGCGCCACGGTAACCCGCTCCATCAAACCGATTGCGCCTTATCCACAAGTGTCCCGCTCCCGAAAACCGGGACCGATGAGCACCCGTATGGTCAAATCTTTGCCGCTTGAGGCAGAAAATTTCAGGCGACCCGACAGAGGCGCGGACGGAAGTCCGCGCTCAAGAGTTTCTACATTGCGCACTCCGCGGCCGGACTGGCGAGTGACTGAAACGAAAGAGGTTGCTGGTCGGGGATATAAATTTTCTTTATGAATGGCAGAAGGTGGCAGGATTTGGCAGAATCTGGCAGGGTTTCGGCTAGATTTTCCCTGATTGGGGCATTCTGTCTTCGACGGAAACGGATCGTGTTTTTGTTTTCAGTGGTTTGGCTTCTAGGGGGTCGGCGGCCCGATGGCAGATTGGGTGTAGGAAAGTACAGCGCTGCGTGCGGATTTGGTGTCTAGCGCGGGTTGGCCCCTCCGATCCGGAGGGGGTGGGGTTGGCTCGCAGGCTGACCCCGCACTTGCGTTTGGGGCTCTGATTGCTTTCTTTGATCTCATTGTACGGGCGGTTTGGGGTTTGTCAAGCCGGGGTTGGAACTCGGGATTGGAGAATGTTTGACAATTCCGGCTAATTCACGGAAAAGACCTGCTGGAGGGCAGGGTCTGTTCGTTGTCGAGTGATGGCTAGCGGCACAAGCGTCGACAAGAGTGTCGACGCGGCAAGCTGAGAGCTTGCGCCACGAATCAAAACCCGGCCGCCAAACCCGGGCAACTACAATCCCTGCTCGAACACCACGTCGACCGGGATCCCGGCGCTGGCGATTCGCCGCAACTCCTCCTCCAAAATGGGTCCGGTCACTCCCATCTCGGCCACAAACGCCGCCGCGCCCTCGTAATCGCCGTCGCCTTGCAAGCGCAGGATCTTCTCCGACAGCGCGCTGACGGCTTGTTCCATTTGGTCCAGGTTCACGGCGTAGGTTCCTGTCTCCTCGTTGCGGGAGAACGCACCGGCCTGTTTGAAGAAGTTAAATCGCAGCAAGTTGGCGATGCCGTGCGCGCTGGAGGCTCCGAAGCGGATCGATCGAAAGATGCCGGCCAGAAAGGTCACGTAATTGTCCATCAAGTCGCCGCCGCCCAGCTCCCCTTGCTCGTGGAGCTTCGTCACCATGTAGAGCCCCAAGATGTCGGCCTTCCCTTCCTCGAGCGCGGACGAGTGCTCTTTCAGTGCGGCGCGAACCGTCTGCTTGACGTCGAGGGTGTTTTTGATGCCCAGTCCGTGGGCGACTTCGTGGAACATCGTGTTGGCGAAGAAGGCGTCGAAGGTGACGTGCCTGCGTTGCGCGGGTTCGATCAGCAGTCCGGCGATCGGGATCAGAATCTTGTCGAACTTGGCGCGCATGGCGTTCTTGAGCTGCAGGCGCCGGGCGCCCATCTTGAGCTGAACCTCCTCGTCGTTGGGCAGGTTGATGGCGATCGTCTTCGATCCGGCGTTGCAATCACCCGCGTAATAGATCACGTCATAGGCGTTGAGGTCGGAGTCCGTACCCGGGTTCTCCTGCTTGTAGGTCTCGGGAACCGGCAGTCCTCTTTGGAGCGCCGGCAGGAAGGCGGCGTACTTCTCCAGGCGCGCGCTCCACTCCTTGTCCTTGATCAAGATGTAGGCCTCGAAGGCCGCTTTGTAACCGAATAGCTGGTCCTCGTAGGTCTCGATGGGGCCGATGACGACATCGATGGTGTTGTCTTTCATCTCCATCCAGGCGAAGTCGCTGGGCTGGTAGTCGCCGCTGAGCAGCGCCTCGGCGCGCAGCCCGAGATAGCGCTTGAAGCCGGCGTCTTCGGCCAGCTCCGCCGCCTGCTTCAATTTGGAGGAAGCAAGCTCAAGCGCTTCGCGAAAAGCTTCGTGGTAGGGCTGTGTGATCAGCCTGCCGTGCTCGTCCCGGCGGACAAGAGTGTAGAGGCTGCGCAAGTCCTTGGCGCGCTCGGGCGATTCGGCCGCGGCGGCTTCGAATTCCTCCTTGGTGATGTCCGCGGGATAGTAGTTGGCGCCGGGCGGTTTCGGGCCGGCCCCCTCGACGAACGGTTCATTGCCGGCCAGACGGTCCCAGGGGCCGTAGTTGATCTCGGCGTAGCGGCGCACGCCGGGGTCGGAGATGCCGGCCAGCAGCGGGTCGAGGTCGCCGTAAGCCTGTTGCTGAAAAAGTTCATCCATTACGTCGGCGGCTTCGATGAGCAGCGGCAGCATCCGCCGCTGGTTTTGCGAAAGGACGCTCAGGTCGCTTTCGAGCCGGAAGGAGGTGTAGTTGCGAAGCCGTTGCTGGATATCCATTGCTTTATCGGGGGATTTTCGGGCGAGGAGCCTGCAGAGGATTTCATGTCGCCGCTCTGACAAGCTAGCGCGAACAGCAAGAGCAGCGAGACGGTCATTCGAGATACTGGGGGCATGGTCGGGCTTGCAAACCGTGTGGTCTACGATTAGGTTAGCAAGCAGCCCGACGAATCCCCAATGCCGATCCAGAATTGGCGAAGAGCTTCAGTGGTCGGGCACGCGGGTTGAAGACTTAAGGAGCGGACCTATGACAGCGAGAGAATTCGCGTTCATCGTGTCAAGGGCAGCCGACCCGTCCAGCCAACTACTGGAAAAGAAGACCGGCCGCCGGCAGCCGCTTTTTGAGCTCCTTGTGGAGGCGGCTGTTGAGGTTCGATCAACGGGAGCGAGAGGCGCCTCTCAGCAATGAGAACAGCAAGCAGCAAGGCCCAAGTCCTGTATGGAAAGCGAACCCGCGAGTGTGGATCAAGGTCCGCGTCAGCGCGTGGCTCAAGCTGTCTGGATCAAGCTCCGCCTTAGCGCGTGGCGCAAGCTCTCAGCTTGCCGCATCGACACTCATGTCGATGCCCGGCCGGCGGAGATTACCCCACCAATGGCGGGGCCCCCAGCCAGGACGGTACCCGGTGTGGGGCGGATAGCCAGCCGCGGCGAGCTCGGAGTCCTCGAGCCACGTTCACGTGGCTTGTCTCCTTAGGCCGGTCCTTTTAGGGCCGGTTGACGAAGGTCTCTCGTACCCGCTCCTCAGCCCGTTTCAACGGGCTTTCCGATCAGCTTTGGCTTCCAACGTATCGTCCGCCGCGGGCTGCCGAGGGTAGCGGGGCAGCCCGCGTCACGTGCGAAAAACAAACCAAATCCTCACGCAAAACTGCCCCTTTCGTCGATGGTTTTTCGGAACAGCCGGATGTGGTCCGGGGTGCTGCCGCAGCAGCCGCCGACAATGTTGACACCCGCTTCGAGAAGGGCGGGAAGCTCCGCCACCATGTCCTCGGCTGTCTGCTTGTAGACGACCTTCATGTGCTCCAGCACGGGCTGGCCGGCGTTGGGCTGGGCCATCGCTGGGAGATCGCAGACCTCCCGGTAGAGTTTCACCGCCCGCGCCGCCCAGCCGGCATCCACGCCGGTTCCACAGTTGAGCGCGACGATGTCAGCGCCCGCGTCGCGCATGAACGCGGCCCCCTGCTCGGGACTAATTCCCATCATGGTTCGGAGCTTGGATCCGTCCCGCGTCACGTCGTACGCCATCGATCCGATGACACAGGGCGCTCCTGCCTTCTTGGCCGCCTCGATGCCGATGCCGAGTTCTTCAAAAGCGGTCTGGGTTTCGACGATGATTGCGTCCACGCCGGCCGAAACAAGAGCTTCGGCCTGCTCGGCGAAGGAGTCGCGGACACGCTGCTCTGGGATGTCGCCGTGGGGCTCCATGAGGCCGCCAAAGGGCCCGATGTCGCCCAAGACGAAGCCGGGCCGCTCGCCGAAGGCCTGGCGCGCCAGCTCGACGCCTGCCTGATTGATCGCCCTGACCTCGCCGCCGCGGCCGTGGCGCTCCAGCATGATCCGGCAGCCGCCGAACGTGTTGGTGAGCAGGCAGTCCGAGCCGGCGTCCACGTACGCCTTCTGGATTTCGAGCAGCCGCTCCGCGTGATCGATGTTCCACGCCTCGCCGCATCCTCCCGGCTCCAGCCCCGCGCACTGTAACTGCGTGCCCATGGCTCCGTCGCCGAGGAGAACCCGTTCACGTATGGCTTCAAGCAGAGTCTGGCCCATGGTCTGATTCGTCAAGATCTTTTTCGTGCTTTCATGTTAGAACGTTGCTCGTCCAGGGAGATTTGCCGTCTTACTGTAGACGCATCAGCGTTGCTCTCGAGCCAAGGGCGAAGTCGCAGCGCCTCTCGGCCTCCAATGATAGATCGGCGTAGCTGAGAGCAGCGTCATAGCGCCACTGCCAGAGATGCGACAAGGCGAGACAAGGCCATTCGGATGCCCCAGGGGTTAGCCGTCTCGCGGGCCCATTCCAAAGTGTTCCTGCTTGAAGCTTCCACGAAACAACCGCCCTGCCAACCAGGCTATAGTGACCCAAGGCCCCGAAACAATGAAAGCACTAGTCCTCGAGGATTACAAAAAACTCAAAATCACCGCTTCCCCAGTTCCCGAACTGGCTGCCAGCGAGGTTCTCATTCGTGTCAAGTCTTGCGGGATTTGCGGCAGCGACGTGCATGGGTTCGACGGCAGCTCCGGGCGCCGTATTCCCCCGGTCATCATGGGCCACGAGGCCTCCGGCGTCGTCGACAGCACCGGATCCGGCGTCACGCGCTTCCAGCCGGGCGAACGCGTCACCTTCGACTGCATGATTTCATGCGGACATTGCCGGTTTTGCCGTCGTGGCGCTCCGAACTTGTGCGATGAGCGCCGCGTGTTGGGCGTGTCGTGCGAAGACTACCGCCGTGATGGCGCCTTTGCGGAGTTTGTCTCGGTCCCCGAGCACATCATCTACAAGATCCCGGACAGCCTGCCCTTCGACGAAGCGGCGCTAGTCGAGCCCGTCTCTGTAGCAGTCCATGCGGTCAACCGCACGCCGGTCCAGCTCGCCGACACCGCCGTTGTCATCGGCGCCGGCATGATCGGGCTGCTGACCATTCAAGCCCTCCGGACCGCTGGCTGCGGACGTATCATCGCCGTCGATCTGGAAGACGACCGCCTTCGTCTTGCCCGAGAACTCGGAGCCGGCGACACGCTCAACTCTCGCCAGGAGGACATTCCCGCCGCCGTCATCGAAATGACAAACGGCCTCGGGGCCGACATAACCGTCGAAGCTGTCGGAGCCGACACCACGGTGCGGATGGCGGTCGGCTGCGTCCGTAAGGGGGGCTCCGTCACGCTGATCGGAAATATCACTCCTGAAGTGAAGTTTCCATTGCAATCCGTAGTGACTAGGGAAGTGAGCGTCCTTGGATCATGTGCCTCCTCGAATGATTACCCAGCCTGCCTGGAGCTAATGGGCCGAGGCAAGATTCGCGTGACGCCGATCATCAGCGCAGCTGTTCCGCTCGAGCGGGGAGCGGAAATGTTCGACCGCCTCTACGCCAGGGAGCCGAATCTGACCAAGGTCATCTTGAATCCCTAACTTGGAATAGCTGGATATTGAACAGGGCGGATTTGGCGCTCTTGAGAGATTGTTGCGGTTGTATGGCTTGACCCCAGGCTTCCGCCTGGGGCTCTGCTGCTGCTTTCCGAACTTATTTCGCCTGCCACGATCAAAGAACATGCTCCCGCTCCGCCGCTTGGATTTTTCCGGTCTGCGTTAAGATGAGTGTTCAATCAGTGAGGTGGAAGGTTGTCTTCAGTAGATAGCTGCAAAAGGGAACTCCAGATTGCGATCCCTTGGGAAGAGGTCCAGGAACAAACCGACAAGATCGTCGCTTCGATCCGCCGCACAGCCAAGATACCCGGCTTCCGTCCAGGCAAGGCCCCTCCCCCGGTTGTGAAGAGCCGCTATAAGGCCGAAATACGAAAGGAAATCGTCGAGCAATTAGTCGGGCGATATTTTTGGGACGAAGCCAAGCAGAAGGACCTGCACGTCGTTGGCTCGCCGGATGTGCATGATCTGGAATTTGAAGATGGCGAACCGATGCGCTTTCGGGCTGAATTCGAAATCCTGCCCGAATTTGAACTAGGCGAGTATCGCCGTATTGAGGTTCCCTATAGTGAACCCGACGTCAGCGCCGCGCAGATCGGGCAAGAGCTGGAACACATGCGAGAGCAGCAGGCCTCCTACGTGAACCTCGATCCGCGTCCGCTCGAGGACGGTGACATTGCAGTACTGGCGCTGAAGAGCGAAGCTGTCGGCGATGCTCCTCAAGTCGGCCAGGACGACACAACCATCGCGCTGGGCGATGCGGGAACACTGCCGGAGTTCACCGAAAACCTTCGCGGCAAAAGCCCGGGAGACGAAGTGGACTTCACGGTCCGCTACCCCGAGGATTTTGGCAACGAGAAGCTGGCGGGCAAGGAAGTTTCCTTCCACGCAACGGTCAAGGGCCTTCGCAAGAAAGAGCTGCCGGAACTCGACGATGAGTTCGCCGCCGACCTCGGCGATTTTCAAACGATCGACGAGGTACGAGCGAGAATCCGCGAACAGATGGAAGAGAACTTCCGCCGCGAGGCAACCGAAGCCGCCAAGAACAAGCTCATGGACAAGCTGATCGAGAGCCACGATTTCGCTGTCCCCGAGAAACTAGTTGAGCAGCAAGTCGTACGCCGGCTGGAACGCCAGCTGGGCGCACTGAAACAGCAGGGCCTGGACATTAAAAAGGTGAACATTGATTGGAGAAAAGCTCGCGACAATGAGCGTGAACCCGCCTTAAGAGACGTGAAGGCCGGGTTGATTCTGGAGCGTATCGCCACGGTAGAAAGCATCAGCGCAACGCCCGAAGAAATCAATGAGCAGGTCAGGCAGTACGCGGCCCAGAAGCAGCAGACCGTCGAGACGGCGCGCAAAAAGCTAGCCGAGGATGGCACGCTAGACCGTATTCAGGACCGCATGAGCAACGATAAAGCGCTGAGCTTTCTCTTCGATGAAGCCGAGAAGGTCGATGCGCCATCCGAAGACGCCGTGAACGCCGATACCGCTGCGGACTCAACGGACAAATGAACCGGCGCCGGCAAGACTGTGGCGTCATTCGCCGATCAACAAGTTAAACATTCGCCGATTAACAAGGAGCATGAATGCCGACGAACTTCGAACCTCGAGCCGGGCTGGTTCCCATGGTGGTGGAGCAAACCAGCCGTGGAGAACGCGCCTACGACATTTACTCGCGGCTGCTGCGGGATAACATCATCTTCGTTGGATATCCGATTGACGACACGGTCGCCAATTTGATCACGGCGCAGTTGCTTTTTCTCGAGGCGGAAAACCCGGAACGGGATATCTGGCTCTACATCAATTCCCCCGGCGGCTCGATCACCGCGGGAATGGCGATTTACGACACCATGCAATTCGTGCGTCCCGACATCACCACTGTGTGCGTCGGCCAAGCGGCCTCGATGGGAGCGATCCTGATGGCGGCCGGGGCCAAAGGAAAGCGTTACGCCCTGCCGAACTCCCGCTTCTTGCTGCACCAGCCTTCGATCTCGGGCCTGGCGGGGCAAGCGACCGACATCGACATCCACGCCCGTGAGATCCTGCGGATGCGGGAAACGCTGAACCAGATCATGGCGAAACACTCAGGACAGCTCGTGGAGACAATCAGCAAAGATGTCGAACGCGACTTCATCCTGAATGCCCAACAAGCCAAGGACTACGGCCTGGTAGACGAAATCATCTTCAAGAAGGAGCCAGCAAACTAACGGAGCCGCGACCATCAGGGAGGGGTTAGCCCGCTTTTCTCACCGAACGGCGAGGTGCGACGTGGCGCGCGCCTCCCGGCGGGCCGCGTCGGCCTCCGGGCCGACGTTCGCCTCGACACAGTCCGTTGAGTGCCGCAGCAAGCTCAACGACCCTTTTTTCGCGTAGTCGGACTTGCACCACGGGCTGCACGGGCTGCTATCTCATTGACAGCACTCGGAAGCGGCCGCTATTGTGAGACATAGACGGCACGTGTCGTTCTCGCTGCACGCTCCCCGGCTACCCAAACAATTCCAAGGACTTAGATGGCAAACACTCCCTCCGCGATTAAATGCATCCGGCAAATTGCGACCCGTAGTGAAAACAACCGCCGCAACAGAAGCCGCATGCGCACCGAAGTCAAAAAGCTTCACAAAGCGCTCGAGAGCAAAGACCCCAAGGCGGCACGGGAGCTGCTGGCGCCCACGGTCAGCGCCCTGGATAAGTCAGTGCAGAAAGGCATCTTGAAGAAGAACACCGCCTCCCGCATCAAGTCTCGCCTGACGGTAAGGGTGAACGCTCTTGCCGCGGCTGAGGGCTCGTCCTAACACCCTCGGCGTCATGAAATTCTTGCGAAACGTGGCAGAAAATTCGGGAGCCAGACTCAGAGCCCCGACCGTGAGGGAGGGGTTAGCCGCTTTGACGCGCCTCATCCGACAGCGGCCACGCTCCCCTCTTTGGTTGCGGCTCGTCCGCGTCAGGTGGTGAGAAATGCGGCCTAGTCCGTCCGCTGCCTGAGTAGCGGCTCGATCCGCCCGCGCAGTTCCTCGTAGCTCATTAGCCCCGGGTGATACAGGCGCACTGTCCCCGCCCGGTCCGCCAGCACCAGCGTGGGAGTGGTGGACACACCAAAGTTAAGGAAGTTTTGTTCGCTAACCGGCACCGCCATCCAGGAAGGAATCGGGTAGGCTCTTTGGTAGGCGTTTCTTAGATAGTCGAGCTCCTGCTCAGCAGACGCGTCTTCCCCGCCCCCGACGTAGCCCCATAGTTGCGTGGGACCCACCACCGCGAATCCCTTGTCCGCGTTCTCCTGATAGAGCGATTCAAGGATGGGCTTTTGAATCTTGCAGTCGCCGCACCAATGCGCCCAGAAGTAGTAAAGGACGACCTTCCCTTTCAACTGCTCCGCGGTCGGCGGCTGCTTGCCAATGAACTGCTTGGTTTCGAGGGCGGGAAACCGCTTCCCCTCGAGCTGCAGTAACAGCACATTCTTCTGAATGCGCGTTTCAATCGAGGTCCCTTTGTATTTGGCGCGCTCCCGGCTGAGAAAGTCGATGGCCCGATTGCGGTCTCGCGCATTATATACCTTTCCGAGCACTTCGATGGAGGCGCCGAGCGCGGTCGGCAGGAAAGGATCATCGTCAACGCCGCGTTCTTTGAGCAGCTTCTCGCTTCCCTCCAGCGCCTCCCGAGCGTACTTCTCCGCCACTTCCCAGCGTTCGACGAAACCCGCCGCCCTCGCCGCCCACGAAACCGCCGCCAGCCACTCGGGCGAGGCAGCCGATGCTTGAGCGCGGCTCTGCTCCAAAGCGCTGATCGCCTCGTCGACTCTGCGGTCAAGGGCCAGCCGCTTGATTCCATCGACCAGCGGCGCCTGAGCACCTGCCGGAAATACCGCGATCAACCCGAAAACAACGAAAATGACGCTCAGACGTCTCATCATCCACCTCGAATCATGGTTCGGTTGCAGGGAAGGCCGGGTTACGCAAACCTGACCTTGCTTCTTGCTGGGTAGCGTACCACAAGACGGCAAAACAAGACCCGCGGGGAGCGGCGGCCGGTGAACGAAATTCCCGCAAACCGTGGCGGAAAATTCGGGACCCGACTCGGAGCCCCGACCGTGAGGGAGGGGTTAGCCGCTTCGACGTGCCTCATCCGACAGCGGCCACGCTCCCCTCATTGGTTGCGGCTCGTCCCCGTCAGGGAGCGGTCCGCCGCTTTGAGGCACGAACCCGCATTTCTCACCGCCTGAGGTCGAAGCACGCGATAGTCTGTCCCCGGCCAATACCCGATCAGGCACTCTTTCTTCCGGCGGCGATAGGCGCGGGGCGGAAAGTGCTACTCTTTGACTCCAAGGCAAAGGAAACAATTGCTGCTATGGGATACTGCCGATTTCTAGTCGTTCTTCTGCTCGCCGCGTGTGCCTCAGCCCAGCGCCCGGCACTGCAAGTTCTCAAGCAAGAAACTCTCGAGCGGGTGGGCGCCCGCGCCAAGCAAGTGCAGGAAATCACTGACTCGCTGTTCAGTTTCTCTGAGCTGGGCTATCAAGAGTTCGAATCCGCCAAATACATCACCGGCATTTTGCGGGACAACGGCTTTCGCATCCAGCAGGGGGCGGCGGGCATGCCCACGGCGTTCGTCGCGGAGTGGGGCTCGGGCAAACCGGTCATCGGTCTGATGGCCGATATCGACGGCCTTCCCGAAACATCGCAAAAACCCGGCGTGGCCTATCACGCCCCGCTAATCGAGGGCGGTCCCGGCCACGGCGAAGGCCACAATGCGGGACAGGCCGTGAACGTGACAGCGGCGCTGGTCGTCAAGACTCTGCTCGAAAAATACAAAATCCAGGGGACCATCCGCGTCTACCCGGGCATCGCCGAGGAACTACTCGGCAGCCGCACCTACATGGCGCGCGACGGCCTGTTCAAAGACCTCGACATCATGCTCAGCAGCCATGTCTCGAACAACTTCAGCACGGTCTGGGGCGTGCGGGGCCTTGCGCTCGTCTCCACGCAATACAGCTTCCATGGCGTCAGCGCTCATGGCGCGGGTTCGCCTTGGAAGGGCCGCAGCGCTCTCGACGCCGTCGAGCTGATGAATGTCGGCTGGAACTACCGCCGCGAGCATTTGCCCGTCCAGCAGCGCTCGCACTACGTCATTCCGCACGGCGGCGATCAGCCCAACGTTGTTCCTCCCGAGGCGACGGTCTGGTACTTCTTTCGCGAGCGGGATCATCAGCTTGTCAAGGAACTCCACGAGCTGGGAACCAAGATTGCCCGCGGGGCCACCATGATGACCGGCACCACCATGACCGAGCGGGTGATCGGGGCCGCCTGGGAGGCGCACTACAACAAGCCCTTGGCCGAACTGCTGCACGCCAACATCGAGGCGGTTGGCATGCCCCAGTGGAGCGAAGATGACATCCGCCTGGCGAAGGCCGCTCAAGCAACGCTTGGTTCCGAGCAGATCGGGTTGCGGACGGAGGTATCCGCCCTGGAAGGTACATCGACGGCCTCGGGTTCCGATGATATCGCGGAGGTGAGCTGGAACCTGCCCACCGTCAACCTGCGCTACCCGGCGAACATCCCCAACCTCGTCGGCCACCATTGGTCTTCCGCCATTGCCATGGCTACGCCCATCGCCCATAAAGGCGCTTTGGCCGGCGCGAAAGCGCAAGCCATGATGGCGATCGAGCTGTTCGCCGACCCTTCGCTGGTGGAAAATGCTTGGAAGTACTTCAGGGAGCAGACGAAGGACGTAACGTGGGAGTCAATGATCCCCAAGGATTCGCCGCCGCCGGTTCACTTCAACCGCGATAAAATGGAACGCTATAAACCCCAACTCGAGAAGCTGCGCTACGACCCCTCGAAGTATTCAACCTACCTCGAGCAGCTCGGCATCGAGTATCCAACCGTCAAGTAAAGCCTAGCTAGCCAAAGATATTTGAAACTTCGTTCGAATTGGCCGCGGCTGGCTGTCACAGCATTTTTTCACAGCTTCCCGTCCCCTAACTGCCAAGGGGAGGACGATTTCCACAAGCTGCCTGATTGTTGAGGGCCTCTGTATCTGCCCCCCTCGGCACAGAAAGCCCTTCATGAGGCCGTGCTAGAAGAGATTCTCCAGGAACGCGTGGTCTCCAGCCGAGGACGCCGCAACCCGCGCGGCGTCAAGCGAAACATGAGCAGCTTTCCCGCCCGGCGAAACCAACCGATCTCGCCCCCGTCCAGGATATCGAGAAATGCATCAGGATCGCTAAGTGAAGAGTATTGGGGTTAAGGCAATATTTCGATTGCGTTCACCTTCGGATTCGACACGACGCCTGTGAAGTCGACAACGATCTCCCCAGTTGTCACGTCAACGGCAAACTGGCGGTCGACAGCCGTAAAGGCGCCGCCGGCTGCGAGCACAATGTCGAAATTAGACAATACGGTTTGACCGTTGACCGCTATATCAAAGACTCGTTGCCCCGCCGACTTGAAATAGATTTCCGCGAACTTCAGCGTCACCGTGTGGGCGATATTCGGCACGGAAACGCGGTATTGCAGGCTCCCTATTCCCCAATGTTCGGTCTGATAAAGCTCAGGCGTGGCCGTGTCTTTGATGCGGCGGCCGGTACTGAACGCCCCGCCCCCGCCGAACCCGGTATCGGCGCTCCAAACTTGGCCATCCGGATCAGCGTACAACGGGCCCCCCGCGTTGACCCGAATCGGATCATTGGGAACGAGCGTCACGATCGCGCTTGCCGCCGCGCCAGGATCCAGGGTGCTCGTCGCTGTCATCGTCACGGTCTGTAAACCGGCAATATCGGCGGGGGCAGTGTAAAGCCCGCCGCCCGAAATCGTACCGGCGTTCGGATCAATTGACCAAATAACGGGCGTCCCCGGCGCCTCCACTACCGTCGCGCTAAACTGCTGCGTTTGCCCGTCGGTCAGCGTCGCTTCCGCCGGCGTTACCCGAACGTCGTCCGGCACGATTTCGATCGCGCTGATTTTGGGATTGGAAACCACGCCGGTGAAATCGATGGCAATCTCTCCCGAGGTCACATTGATCAAGAATTGCCGGTCCACGGCGGTGAAAGCCCCGCCCGCTTCGGACACGATATCGAAGTTCGGAAGGACTGCTGCGCCGTTAATCGCCACGTCAAAGATTCTTTGCCCCGTCGAAGTGAAATAGATTTCGGCGAACTTCAGGGTTACGCTATATGTCCCGTTGGCCTGAACGAAGCTGTAGCGCAGACTGCCGTCGCCCCAGTGCTCCGAGCGATAGAGTTCCTGAGCATTTGTGCCGTTGATGACGGCGCCGGTGGAAAACGCGTGTTGTAGCACAATAGAAATGTCCCCCTCGGTAGCACAATAGAAATGTCCCCTTGGGTTTGTTGTTTGTAAGTTTGTAAGAGAGAATCGTCGTCGTCGGGGCTGTGGGAATGTGGGAATCGCTTTAGCGATTTCCAAGGGACGGTGGGAAGGGTGGGAAACCGGTCGTTGCGATGCGAACCCTCTTCGCTGTTCGCCGAGGTTTTCCACGCTTTCCATCCGGCCCGTCATTTCCACAGCCCTGCCTTTTTATGTCGTCGCCGCGCGCTTTTTCGAACGCAGTGACTTACGCCAGGGGTGGTCCGCGGCCGGCTTGGACCGCCGCGGAACCGCTCGTTGTTTCGGCTCTGGGCGCGGCTTCGGCTGCGGCCGGGCGATCTCTTCAAAAGCTACCGCGCGGCCTTCGTAGACCACTTGCAACTCGGCCTCTCGCGCTTGCTGCACGGTGACTCTCGCGCCCGCTCCCAGAGCCTGATTGCGCTGCGGTTTCAACTGCAAAAAACGGTTCTCGAAACGTACCACCAGGTCGTTGGAGACCACCCGCTCGGCCTCCAAGCAAAACACCCACTTCAAGTCCAGGCGCTTCGATAGAGGTTGGTGAAAGTCCGCTCCCGCCGCTGCTTCGCAGGTAAACTTGGCGTTGTGTTCGTCCAGATACTGCTCGTCGAGATAGCGGTTCGCCGCCTCGTAATCGGCAATGCCTTGGAGCCGCATCTTCTTGATCAGGCGGTCTTGATGCGTGCCGTGATGGCGTTCCACGCGGCCCTTCGCTTGCGGCGACGAAGCGGCGATGATACCAATGCCGAGCTTGGCGCACATGCGCCCGAACTGCGTCTGGGGCTCGATGCCTTCGAGCGCTTCGCGCGACGTCGGCTGGCGCTGGTAGACGTTCTTCCAGTCGCAATACAACGCCTTCGGAACGCCGTATTGACGCACCCAGGCTTGGAGCAGATCGGCCGCCGCCCAAGTCGTTTCCTCGCTGGAGAAACGGCACAACGCCCGGCCGGTCGCATCGTCGACGAAGTTCATCATGCAGCCTTTCGGGCCGCGTCCTTCGAGCCAGTCGTGGTGCGAGCCGTCGAGTTGAATCAGCTCGCCGAAGTGCGCTTTGCGCTGCCGCCGCTGGCGATGCGGCTGGCGCTTGCGGCTCCGGCTCCACAGACCCGCGGCGAGCATCCAACGCCGCAAGGTTTCGGGCGGCACTTCGAGACTGTGATCGGCCGCCAGATGTTCCGACGCCAGCGTCGGCCCAAAGCGCTCGTGCGGCTCGCCCGAATAGTTCTCGCGCACCAACTCGAGAACCTGCTCGCGTCGCTTGTCATCGGCTCGGTTCGAAGCGCGCCCGACGTTGCCATGCACGAGAGCTTTGCTCCCCCCCTCGCCGTAACGCTTCTTGAGACGCTTCGCCTGGCGGTAGCTGACGTCCAGCAGCTCGGCCGCCTCGGTCAATTTCAGTTCGCCTCGTTTCACTCGGCTCAGCACTTCGCCGCGCCTCACTTCCTTTGCACTCATCGATGTCCTTTCCAATCTCGGCTCCTCCTTCGGAGCCTCAGATTAGGGGACATTTCTATTGGGTGCTCAAGGGGACATTATCATTGGGTTACAACAGACCCAAAAGGTATTAGTACCAAAGTACTTAACATGGTTACGTTAAGGTGCCGGTTCGGTTCGCGATCAATTCAGACCAGCTTGAAGCTCTCATCGTCCGAAAGGCGGCCACTCTATAGAAGGTACACTGGGAGGAGATCGCTGGGGAGATGCTGGGGAGATCGGGGACAGTTCCCGAACCCGACCTGTGGTTACGCCTTGGCTCTCTTTGCTCGGGGCTGTGGACCGGGTCGGCGCGACCTCAAGCGCTGTCGCCCCTTACGTTTGCGATGCCGATGCGGCCAGCGTCCGGTTAGTCAACCCGCCAGTCCCTCCAAAATGCCCCAGCCGCCATTCACCCCAACCTGATCACGGATTTTTTAGAAAAATATCCCCCGTGTTTTCAACAACCCTCGCCTATGAGAGCAAGATCCCGCGAGTCCGATTCGCTATTCTAATAACAGTGAAACCAGTAAGGTGGAAACAAGCGGCGATGTGGCGCGCGTCTCCAGACGTGCCGTGTCGCCATTCCTGGCGACATGTCTTAGCTGGCATGGCCGCCAGCCCGAGTTGCCGCCAATCCGCCAGCCGCGGCAGCGAGCGACAACAATCCCTCAAATCCGCAAGAAAACCTGTCGCTTTGCTAGGGAACCTGCCACGGTCCTGCCGCCGCCTGCAACCCGAGTCACTGAAAACAAAGACATTATAGGTTGACATCATGACGAGGCGTCGAAAATGGCCCAGATCGTGCCATTCTGTGCCATTCTGTGCCATTTCCTGGTATTTTGTAAAGAAAATTTACACCTCAACCGGCAACCTCTTTGTTTCCACCACTTCGCCAAGCCCTGGCCACTAACATCCCGGCCTGCCGGTTTCGCAAGCATACCGGCGCCGGATCCAAACGTAGCAGAAAATTCGGGAGCCAGACTCGGAGCCCCGACCGTGAGGGAGGGTTTGTTAGCCGCTTCGACGCGCCTTATCCGACAGCAGCCCCGCTCCCCGGACATGTTATGATTTCACCCATGCAGGACTCCAAAATGAATCGCCGGGACATGCTTCGAACCGCAGCCACGGGCGCCTTGGCGATGACCGCCAGTTCCTATTCCAAGATTCTGGGAGCCAACGACAAAGTCAATCTGGGGCTCATTGGCGCCGGCGGGCGGGGCCAAACCGTCATGAAGGCCTTCCAGTTGAACTCAACCGTCAACGTGGCCGCCGTCTGCGACGTCTACAGCTCGCGCACCGACAAAGCTCTGTCGATCGCCCCCGGGGCTCGCGGATTTTCCGATCACCGCAAGCTGCTCGATCAGAAGAATGTCGATGCCGTTTTGGTGGCGACACCGGACCACTGGCACGCCGGAATCGTCATCGATGCCGCCAACGCCGGCAAAGACATTTACGTCGAGAAGCCGCTGACGCTAAAAATCGAGGAAGGCCCGGAGATCGTCAAGGCCGTCCGCGTCAACAACCGAGTCTGCCAGGTAGGCATGCAGCAACGCTCCGGAAAGCATTACTTACGGGCCAAAGAAGAGTACTTTGACACTGGCCGGCTGGGTAAGATCACTCTGGCGCGAACCTGGTGGCACGGCAACCGCGCTCACCTGCGCCTGGCCCCCCCGGAATTGCAGTCCCTGCCCTCGAACCTCAACTGGGCGCGCTTCCTGGGACCGGTCAAGTGGCGCGACTATGACCCGCAACAGTACGCCAACTTCCGCGCCTACCTCGACTTCGGAGGAGGACAGATCACCGACCTGTTCACCCACTGGATCGACGTGGTCCACATGTTCATGGGGCAGGACAACCCCATCTCCGCGGTAGCCGCCGGCGGTATTTACCACTACAAAGACGGACGAACCGCGCCCGACACGATCAACGTCTTGCTGGAGTACCCCAACGAGTGGACCGCGACGTTTGAAGGTACGCTGGCGCCGGGCATCAGGGGCGCCGCGGTCGAATTCGCCGGCACGGAGGGGCGGCTCTACATTGACCGCCGGAAATTCGAATTCTACCCGCTGGATAGCAGCCCGCGAGATGGAGTTGAACCTGAACCGACCACCGTCCCGTTCGAGGGCAACATGACCGCCGACCACGTAAACAACTTCATCGATTGTGTGCGGACCAGAAAGCGTCCCAATGGCGATGTGTGGATCGGACACCGCTCCGCGCAAGCATCGCATTTAGGCAACATCGCCTACCTCCAGAAGCGCCGATTGAAGTTTGATCCCGGCCGAGAAGAAATCCTGCCACTGTAGCTTGGAATATGGTGCAGGCTGCCGCCTGAACGTCGAGGCCCGATGACTCTTGGCCGCTGGAGCTTCTAGGCGCGGATGACCTGGTAGGCAATCAAGGCACTCACATAGGCCAGCCCGGTCATATAGACCCACTGCAGCAAGGGCCACTTCCACCCCGCGGTTTCGCGGCGCACCACGGCGACGGTCGACATACACTGCATCGCAAACGCAAAGAAAATCAGCAGGGCGATCGCCCCTCCAAACGTCAGCTCCGCTTGCAAGGCTTGCTGCAGCTCGAGCGAGCTTTCGTCGGCTTCCATACCGTAGATTGTCCCCAGAGTCGCGACCATCACTTCCCGCGCGGCCAGCGAAGTAATCAGACCGATCCCGATTTTCCAATTGAATCCCAGGGGCTCGATCAGCGGCTCGATCGTTTTCCCAATGGTCCCGGCGATGCTGTCACCGATTGGAGGCGCTTTGCCGTCCTGCAGGGGAACGGTGCACAGAAACCACAGCACAATCGTGGTGACGAGAATGACTGTGCCGGCGCGGCGCAGGAAAACCTTGGAACGATCCAACAGCCGCAGCCCGAGCGACTGCAGGGTCGGCACTCGATAGGGCGGCAACTCGAGAATGAAAGGCGTGCGGGAGCTTTTGAGGATCGATGACTTCAGCACCCAGGCGGTCCCGAAGGCGGCCACGAACCCGAGCGCGTAGAGGCCCAGCATCGTTGCGGCGCGAGTTCCGAAGATGGGTCCCAGCAATGGCTGCTGGGGAACGAATGCCGCGATCAGCAGCGTGTAGACAGGCAGGCGGGCGGAGCAAGTGATGAAGGGCGCGACGAAGATCGTGGCCAGGCGGTCGCGGCTGTTCTCAATCGTGCGCGCGGATAGAATCGCCGGCACGGCACAAGCGTAAGCCGAAAGCAGAGGGATGAAAGACTTCCCTTGCAAGCCCGCCCTCGCCATCGTTCGATCGGCAATGAGGGCCGCCCGGGCGAGGTATCCGGAGTCCTCCAGTATCCCGATGAACAAGAACAAGATGAGGATCTGCGGCAAAAATATGATGACCGACCCGACGCCGCTCCAGATGCCGTCGATCAGCAGCGAGCGAAACAAGGATTCCGGCAGCACCGAGGCGAGCCATTCTCCAGAGGCGCCAATACCGGCATCCACGGCGTTCATCAGCGGTTCGGCAGCCGTGAAGATGCTTTGGAAGACGGCGATAACAACAACCAGAAAGAACAACGGACCCGCGACCGGATGCAAGAAAATCCGGTCCAAGCGCCGCGTCCAAATAGGCGGCGCGGGCGCGGAGTAGCGCGATCGCGCGCTAACTCGCGTGGCCCAGTCGCGGCAGCGCGGGACGTCGGAAATTACGGGGAGGGAAATCACGGGAAGGGAAACCGCGGGAAGTTCGACCCGCGCCGGCGGGCTGGCACGGCCCTCCAGAAAAGCCACGACTTGGTCGATTCCCTGCCCTCCGCGAGCGCTGATCAGGGCGACGGGAGCGCCGATCTCCTTCGACAGCAAATCGGTGTCGAGGCCGCCTCCCCGGCTTTTCAGGTCGTCGGCCATGTTCAAGGCGACCAGAGTCGGCAGGCCGAGGCTCAAGATAGGGGCGGCCAGGGTGAGATGGCGTCCCAGGTTCGTCGAGTCGAGGATCAGGATGACGGCATCCGGCCGGGGAACATCTTCTCTCTGACCGCTGAGGACATCGCGCGTAATGCGCTCGTCCTCGCTGCGGGGAGAGAGGCTGTAAACCCCCGGCAGATCGACCAGCAGGACTTCCTTGCCGCTGGAAAGTCTGGCGCGGCCCAGCCTTTTCTCGACGGTGACTCCGGGGTAGTTGGCGACCTTCTGGCGCAGACCCGTCAGCCGGTTGAAGAGCGTGGATTTCCCGGAATTGGGAGCGCCCACGACGGCCACGATGCGCTGCGAAGCGGGCTTTGAAGAAGGGGCTGGCGGGGGAGCGGCGACTGTCGCCGGTCCGCTGCCGTGGCAATCGCTCATGTAGTTTCCGTGGTGGAAGGTGTGAAAGAATCGGGACTGCCACAAGCGGCAACTGCCCAGTCCTTGTTTATCAGTGAACCGTTTGGCCGCGGCTGGCTGTCCCCAGCATTTTTTCACACCTTCCGGGTCGTGGTTTGCAAAACAAGGCGAGCGGCCGTCTCTCGGCGCAACGCGACTTCGGAGCCGTCGACACGAAATACGCGGGTGTGCCCCAAGGGCGATCCCTGGGCGGCGGTCACCGAAACGCCCGGCAAGAAACCGAGTTCCATCAGCCGCTGAGCGTCATCCGGCGAGAGATCAATCTTATCCAAAACGCCTTCTTCGCCTTGTCGCAAGTCTGCTATCGTCAGTGCAATTTCTCCATCGCAGGCGTTTCCGGCACTCCCGTCTTGAAACTGAGTTGCAAGTTGCCTTCAGTATGAAATGGGGTCGCGGGAATGTCAACAATAGGCTCGTGGTGAGAACCCATCGGCTCTGTCGCAAACCAATGCTTCGCATGGCAGGCCCCTCCGTTCCGGTTGGAGGGGCTTGCGCAAGAGTCGGGATGGTTCCGGTCGCCTCCGAGGCCGGCGCACAGGCAAAGCGGTTCATCGTGATCTCCAACCATTCGAATCAACGGCGTTGACATTGAGGGGCCGGAGACGGAAGAGAAGGGCTACTGCTATGGCTGCCGGATCTATGGCCGAGAACGGCAGGAGCGCCGGGTGGCCTTCGGTTGAGCGGATTCGTCAGGCACTCCAGGCTGCAAGGAGCAGCTGAAGGAGATGGATCTATGCCAAGCGATAGTTGTAACAGATCGTGGGGCACGTTTCAAGCGACCGCCGTCGACCGTGGTAAAGGCGATTCACAGTCGCGCGCCTCGCTGGCGCTGCCGGTGCAGCGTGGCTGGTAGGGGATCGAGGAGTATCCCTACCTAGACGAGGCCGCTCAAGCGGGTGAGGAGGCGGTCCAGAAGCTCAAAGCTCCGTCGGTGGAGGCGGGCGCGTATGATCTGTTGTTACATCCGACACACCTCTGGCTGAGAATTCACGAGAGTTGCGGCCACCCGACCGAACTCGACCGAGCGCTCGGCTATGAGGCCAACTATGCGGGTTGTGGTTCGCCAAAACTACGTAGCCGTTTAGATTGAGGTGCTTGCGCCGAAGCTCACTTGACAGCCAAGCCCGCTGTTCGCACATCCTGGTAGCAGTGATTCAGCTGATTTCCTCGCTCGTTCGACTGCTCCAACTGCTTCTCCCCAGCCGCAGGAGCCTCCCTCTTGAGAATTTTGCTCTTCGTCAGCAACTCGTGGTGTACAAGCGAAGCGTCAAACGGCCGCGCCTGCGCCAAACCGATCGCTTGTTCTGGGTCTGGTTGTCTCGCTTTTGGAGCGATTGGCGCTCTGCGGTTGTCATTGTCCAACCCAAGACTGTCGTGGCCTGGCATCGTCAAGCCTTCCGTCGCTACTGGAGCTGGAAGAGTCGTCGCACCGGGCGCAAGCCTGGACGGCTCCGGCTGACTCACGAGATCCGTCAGCTGATTCGCAAGATGAAGCAGGCGAACCCGATCTGGGGAGCCCCACGTCTTCACGGCGAAATATTGAAACTGGGCATCAAGATCTCCGAGAGGACCATCTCGCGTCTACTCCCAAAGACCCGTAAAACTCCTTCGCAAAGCTGGCGAGTCTTTCTGGCCAATCACGCCGGAGACTTGGTCTCATTGGATTTCTTCAGCGTCCCGACGATCAATTTCCGTATCTTGTTTGTGTTTCTGGTCGTCGCGCACGACCGTCGGCGTGTCGTGCATTTCAATGTCACGGCCAACCCCACCGCTTTCTGGGCAGCTCAACAGATGATCGAGGTAGCGATCGTGAGGGCCGCGTGGTGTTGGTGGCAAGTTCCGAGGGGAAAGTTCTCGGAAAGTCTCACCCGATAGCAATTGAGACGCCGAAAGAATCCAAAAGCGAGGTGGCGGCCAATGACGATTAGATGGATCTTCGCCACCGTATCTTTAGTAGCCGTCTCGCTACCCTCCGCTCGTGCTGTCGGCAGGCCGAAACTCAGCTTTGTTCGTGACGTTGTACCCATCTTCACGATGGCCGGCTGTGCGGGGTCAAACTGTCACGGCTCGATTCGAGGGAAGGAGGGTTTCAAGCTGTCACTGTTCGGCTACGAGCCGGAACTAGACTACGAAGCCATCACGGGGGCTGACAGCCACCGCATCAATCTCAAGGAACCGGAAAATAGTCTCATCTTGCGCAAGCCGACGATGCAGGCGGCCCACGGCGGCGGCTTCCGCTTCGCTGTCGATTCGCTCGAATATCGGACCATCCTCGAATGGCTGCAGGACGGCGCTCCGTTTGACGCCCCCGGCTCGCCGCGAATTGCGGCCCTCTCTGTAACTCCCGAAGAACGTTTGCTGAGCGGCCCGGGCGATACGGTCCAACTGCAGGCAACCGCAGCCTACACCGACGGCTCCAAGCGCGACGTTACGCGGCTTGTCCGGTACAGTTCGAACAACCCCGACGTGGTACAAGTTTCCCGCGACGGCAAGGTAGAGGCATTGCAAGCCGGCGAGACGGCCGTCATGGTCCGGACTCTCGGTAAAGCCGTTGCTGCGGGCTTTGCCGTGCGCGCTGGTCCTCCGCCCGACAACTATCCGGAAGTCCCTCTCAATAACTACATCGACGAGTTTGTCTTCTCGAAACTGAAGAGACTCGGCATCATCCCGTCGCGGCTGTCCACAGACAGTGAATTCCTGCGGCGGGTTTACCTTGACGTGATCGGGCTGCTTCCTGCTGAAGAAGAGGCTGTTGTGTTCCTCGAGTCAACGGATCCCACCAAGCGTGCGCACATTATCGACGACCTTCTCGAGCGCCCCGAGTTTGCCGAGTTTTGGGCGCTGAAGTTTTCCGAACTCTTCGGTGCGGTAACGCGCGAAGCCGGAGCGAAGGGCGCGCGCATCGTTTATGACTACCTCAAACGCTCGTTTACCAAAAACAAACCCTACGATCGGCTCGTCACCGAGTTATTACTCGCCCAAGGTGCGCACTTGTTCGGTAAAGCGCCATCCAGCTTTTGGAACGTCAGTTTCGATAGCAACGCTCCTGACCACGCCACAAACATCAGCCAACTCTTCCTGGGGGTCCGGCTCGAGTGTGCCAAGTGCCACAACCATCCTTGGGAGAAGTGGACGCAGGATGACTTCTACGGCTTCGCGGCGTTTTTCGCTCGGTTAGCGATCAAGGAAGTTTACGAGAACGACGAAAATGCGCACTACTACAAAGAGGAGGGAGTTCGGTCGTACTTGGCCGGCACCCGAAGACGAATGCTTGGGAGAAGTGGACGGACGGCTTCGCGGCGTTTTTCGCTCGGTTAGCGATCAAGGAAGTTTACGAGAACGACGAAAATGGCACTACTGAGTCGTCGTTCACCCGAAGACGAAGGAGCCGGTGACACCGAAGTACTTGGCCGGCGACCACGAGCCCGACGCGCCTGACAAGGACATGCGCGAAGACCTTGCCCGCTGGATGACCGCCCCAGAGAATCCATTCTTTGCTCCGACCATTGTCAACCGCATCTGGCAGCACTACATGGGGCGCGGCGTGGTCGAGCCGGTGGACGACTTCCGCGTCACGAATCCGCCAACCAACCCCGCGCTGCTTGAGGCCATGGCCGAGGACCTCGCTTCCCATGGCTACGACCTGAAGCATATGATTCGCTCCATTCTCAACTCACGCGCTTATCAGTTGAGCGCCGAGCCGAACGAGTCGAACCGAAGCGACGAGATCAACTATTCTCGCTACTTCATGCGACGCCTGATCGCTGAGCAGATGCTCGACACGATCTCACAGGCGACTGCGGTTCCACACCGTTATCGCGGCTACCCGCCCGGGACGCGTGCAATGCAGGTTTTCGCCGGGGCCCCGGCGTACATGCTAGAGACGTTCGGCCGTCTCAACCGCGACATCATTTGCGAGCGCGACGCGAAGCCGCAGCTCACCCAGGCATTGCACTTGATTAGCGGCGACACAATTCACGAGAAAGTCCATTCGCCCAAATCGAACATCGCAAATTGGGCCAAAGACACGTCGCTTTCCAACGACCAAGTGATCAAGCGGATCTTTTTGACGACGCTGACACGTTATCCAACAGCGGAAGAGCGTGCAGCTGTACACAAACAGCTTCCCTCCAGCGAGCGGCTGGCCGTGTTTCAAGATCTGCTGTGGGCGATCCTCAACTCGAAGGAGTTTCACTATAACCACTAGACCGGGGAAGACGCCATGCAAAAGTTCAATCGGCGCGGCTTTTTGAAGATTGGCTCCATAACGCCCTTCGGCCTTCTACCTTTCGGCGACGTGCTGCGCCTTCGTGCCGCAGCCCCCGCCAAGAACAAACCGAAGATCGACCCCCGAGACATATCGGTCATTCATCTCTATCTGCGCGGCGGGATGAGCCACCTCGATACCTTCGACATGAAGTTCGAAGGCAAGCCCGAATATCGCACGGCCTTCAAGCCAATCCCCGCCAATGTCGAGGGGCTCCAAGTCTGCGAACACCTTCCGCTGACCGCCAAGCAGGCCGACAAGTATGTCGTCATCCGGTCGATGACTCATAAGTTCTCTGCTCACGGCGCAGCCAGAACGTTGTTACTAACAGGTCATGAGTTTCTGCCGACGGTCCAAAGCCCTTCGATGGGCTCGGTCGTTTCGAAAGAACTTGGTCCCCGAAATGAACTTCCCGCTTATGTGCACATTCCCGGTGCCGAAGGCAACCAGGCGCGGGCCGGGTTCTTGGGCGCCAAATACAATCCCTTCCATGCCGGTAATCCAAATGAGAAGAAATACTCGGTGCGCGATCTCGATTTGCCGATGGGCGTCGATTGGGCGCGCATGGAAGGCCGATATTCACTGCTTTCGCTGGCGGATTCGAAGATCCGGCAATGGGATACGACGGATGCTTTCGACTCGTTGGACTCCTGCTACCGGACGGCGCTTGATTTGATGCGCTCACCGCGGGCGAAGAAGGCTTTTAATATCGCCGAAGAACCCGAGAAACTGCAAGAGCGTTATGGGCACACGGTGAACGGACAAGGTTGTCTGCTGGCTCGGAGACTAGTTGAAGCGGGCGTTCGCTTCGTAACCATCGCTCGTCAAGGCAATGCCTGGGACCACCACCGCGAAATCTTCCCGAATCTAGGGAACGATTTTCTGCCCGAGTTTGACCGCGCTTTTTCGACGCTGTTGGAGGACCTTGACGAGCGTGGGATGCTCGATACCACGCTCGTGATCGCAAGCGGCGAATTCGGCCGGACACCCGAAATCAACGTCAACGGCGGACGGGACCACTGGCCCAACTGCTTCTCACTCGTAATCGCCGGAGCGGGGAGCTCGCTCGAGGCCGCGCACAGGCGGTTGGCGGCCAGCACCAGCACGCGATCGGCCAGCCGCGCCTGTCCGCGCGGGGGAGGTCCTTCGAGGCGGTCGAGAATGTCTTCGAGGCCGAGTTGTTGGAAGGCCTGGCGGAGGGCTAAGAGGCGTCCCCAGGCGGGGGCCTGTTCGGGGGCGGCGAGCCGCTCGGAGTCGACCCAGCGGCGGGGGCGATCGAGCAGCCGGACGAGCGCCTCCAACTGGGCGCTGAGTTGGTCCTTGCGGCCCGGGCTGACGGCCAGCTGCTGAATCTGGGCGGCGTGATCAGCAGCCGTGAAGCATCTTCTTTTTTCACTGATCCTCTTTATCGTTATCTGCTCTAGTTTGTATCGCCATCGAATTCTTGTTTAGACTGACCTGGGCAACAGCGGTTCTGGCTGGCCTAAACTCACTCTATTCCGAGAAAGATGGCCGGGTTCCTCTTGGCCATTCGGCCGATCTCCGCTTCGCTGAACCCGTGCTCCTTGAGTTGCTGGAAATAGGCCAGCAGCCCATCGGTATGAATCGGGTTCAACACTTGCCCCAGGTCGCTTGACAGGATGGCGTGCTCGGCACCGACTGCCCGCAACGTTTTGACCAAGTCCCCGATCTCGATGTCGCCGCCGGGAAGCGTGGCATGAAAGGGGTACTCCAAGAAGGCTCCCAGGCTTGCTGCTTCTTTCTGCTGTTCGGTGCTCATCCCGACCGGCGGCAGCATCGGGTGCGTCACCACCACACGGCCGATTCCCGCCTCTTTCGCCGCGCGCACAAGCAGCAGCGATTCGTGATCGTGCCGCCATCGAAACGGGCCACCACCTGGCGCCGAGAATGGCCGCCGAAGGTGAAGCTGGTTTGGGTACGCTCTGTCATGGCAGGGGCCGCTTTCTTGCTGGCTCAAACATCTTGTGATCATTATGTTTATGCCAAAAAGGGCGACCTGCACTGATGAAGGACGCGGCTCGGAATAGCGGAGTGGTTCACTCAACACACGCGAATCCGCGGTGAGGTTGCTGCTAGAACCCTGCCTACTCGGTTCGCGGGCGCTTGGGCGGCTTGCAGTTGTTCCAGCAAACTCTCGGTATCCGCCGGGTCCACGGAAATCAGCAGGCCGCCCGACGTCTGGGGATCATAGAGCAAGCCGGCGATTTCCCGCGGCACCCGCTCGGCCATCTGAACCGCGCACTCGGCGAAGCTGCGGTTGTTCTTCTGTCCGCCAGGAAACGTCCCTTGCCGGGCGTACTCAAGAGCCCCGGGGATGAACTCGAACTTCGTGTGGTCGAACTCGAGTCCGACGTCGCTGCCGGAAGCCATTTCGCGCGCATGCCCGAGCAGGCCAAACCCTGTGATGTCGGTCGCTGCGTGGACCTGGAAAAGTCCCATGGTCTCGCCCGCGGCCGCGCTAAGCATCGTCATTGAATCGACCATGGCCTGGACGTGATCGCCGGAGGCCAGCCCGCGCTTGAGAGCGGTGGAGATGACCCCTGTCCCGAGCCGCTTCGTGAGCACCAGATCGTCGCCCGCTCGCGCGCCCGAATTCGTTCGGATCTTGCCCGGGTCGATCATCCCGATTACCGCGTAGCCGAACTTGATCTCGTCGTCGGCAACGCTGTGTCCGCCGATGACCACGCAGCCGGCTTCGCTCATTTTCGCCAACCCGCCGCGCATGATCTGCTCGAGAGTTTCGGGATCCCCCTTGGCCGGATAGCAAGCAACCGCCAGCGCCGTGATCGGCTTGCCTCCCATGGCATAGATGTCGCTGAGCGAATTGGCGGCGGTGACTTCTCCGAACGTTGCCGGGTCATCGACGATCGGGGTGAAGAAATCCACCGTTTGAACCAGGGCCGTGGTTTCATTGAGCAGATACACTCCGGCGTCGTCGGATTTATCAAATCCTACAAGGACGTTCGGATTTACCTGCCGCGGCAAACTGCCGAGGACCCGGTCAAGAAGAGCGGGATTGAGCTTGCTCGCTCAACCAGCCGTTTTGACGGTCGTCGTCAGGCGGACTTTGTCTTGCGCCATAGATTTTAATTATGCCATCCGGGAGTCAGGTCCGGAAGTTACCGGGAGCCCCTGCGTAAGTGCCTGTCAGCGAAGCGGAGGTACTGTTCCCAGTCGTAATCGGTCACATCGTGCTTGCCGCTTCGGACGTGGTAGCCGATGGTTTCGCCGAGCGGCTGGTTGACGGCGGGCATTCGCTCGGCGCCCAGTCCGCCGGTTCCCAGCAGGTGGTAGACCGGATCGGCGTGCTTGGCGGAGAGAAACTCGCCGCGGGGGTCGGCCCATTGATCGTCTTGAGCGCTGGCAACATAAACCGGACGAGGAGCAATGAGGGCGATCAGCATGTGCTGGTCGAGGGGAAGGGCGGCTTCATTTTCGTTGTATTTGGTGAAGTTGTCGCAGAACCAATGTGGGAATGAAGTATTGATCCGTTGCACGGTTTCGCCGAAGTGGCGGCGGCTCAAAGCGGCGCCCCCGCAACCTGAATCGTTCGAGATGACCAGCGCGAAACGCGTATCCCGCGCCCCTGCCCACAGGGAAGCTTTTCCGAGTCGCGAATGGCCGAGTAGCGAGACGCGTTTGTGATCGATGTCGTCGTCCGTCTCGAAATAATCCATTGCCCTGCTGAGCCCCCACGCCCAAGCGGCGATCGAGCCCCACTCGCCGGGGCCGGGTTTGCTTTGCCCTTCTTTGTAGAAAAGCGGGTGGACGCCGTTCTTGAATCCGTCGTCGAAGTCCGGGTCGATGTCTCCGTAGTAGATCGTGGCCAGGCCGTATCCATGGGCCAGAATCTTGTCCACGGGCCAGCGGCCGGCGGCGGAGCCACGCGAACCCTCGGTCGCGCGGTGATTGACCACGCCGCTTTCGGGGCGATCCCGCATCCATTGAGTAGAAAGCTTGATGCCCGGGTCGGGCTGGACGGAGTGATTGCCGCCGAAATTGAGTCCGACGAAAGTCGGCGCGGGACCCTTCCGCGAGCGGGGCAGATAGACCAGGATGTCCATGGACGGGCCCTTTTCATCAGCGCTGAAGTGGACCGTGATCTGTTTGCGCAGGGCCTTTCCGTCGAGCGCCTTCTCGTCGCGATCAAAGAGCTTAAAGGTCATGCCCTTGGGTTTACCGGGACTGCGTCCGTAGACTTGCGTTGTGAAGAGTTCCAGGATTTCGGGCCGGCGGCGCTTGTTCCAGGTTTGGGCGTCCTTGACGGGTTCGCCGCTTGCCATGATGAGGGGATCGGGCAGGGTGTATCGCGGGACTTTGGACTCGTCGTAGTTGAAGCCCTCCGGTTGGGCCGCTAGGGCGCCCGTAAAGAATAAGGCGACGGTTACGGCGTGGGTCAAGGGTGTGAGCGTTTTTCTCATTACGGACTCCGCTTATGTTTTCAGGCTGTGACCGTCAGTACCTGCCTAACTATTGCCTAGCCCGGGCTAGCCGGAACCGAACAGAGCAGATTTGGCACTCTTGAAAGATTGTTGCGCTTGGCGGACTTGACCCCAGGCTTACGCCTGGGGCTCTGTTCCTGCTTTCCGAACTTCTGCCATGTTTGGCAAGGATTCAACAATGCAGCCACTAGGCTTTTTCCTCGCAAGCTGTGGCCACGTGCGGAGTCCGTATACAGCGCGAACCACAACCCAGGGTCCAGCGCGGCTGCTCCCACACTGACGGATCAGCTCAGTAGGAACTGCAGCGGCTCGTGACCGTCGGGGACCAACCTGACGGGACGTCCAATGTTGCTGTGGTACTCCTTGTGGTAGTCAATGCCTAACTTCTTGTAGATGGTGGCGATGAGGTCTGGTACCTCGACCGGATCGCTTTTGACGAACATGGCGTTCTCGTCGGTCTCGCCCCAGACCCGGCCGCCGGTGATCCCGCCTCCGGCCATCGTGAGCGAGAACGAGTTGGGCCAGTGGTCCCGCCCGGCGTCGACGTTGATCTCGGGTGTGCGGCCGAATTCTCCCGTCACGATGACCAACGTCGACTCTAGCATGCCGCGCTCGTGGAGATCTTCGAGCAGGGTGGCGTAGGCCCGGTCCAATTCGGGAAGGAAGGTGTTGGCCAAGTTGCGGAAGATGTCTTTGTGATGATCCCAGGCATTGAACCCTCGTGAGACGGTCACGAAACGAACTCCGGATTCCACCAGGCGGCGCGCCAAGAGCGCTCCCTGCCCCAGAGAAGTGCGGCCGTATTTCTCACGCAGCTTCGCCGGTTCTTCGCCAATGTTGAACGCCTTCTTGGCCCTTTTGGAACGCATCAGGTCGAATGCCGTTTGGTAATACGAATCCATCGTTTCTGAAATGCCCGTCGTATCCATGCGACGGAACTTTTCGTCCACCACCGAGAGTAGGGACCGCCGGTGATCGACGCGCGTCCAATCCACCCCCATGGGCAGATTCATGTCGCGCACCTGGAAGTCGTCTTCATTTGGGTTGCCGGCGTTGAAAGGGTTGTATCGCGGCCCGAGGAAACCGGCTTTTTCCCAGTCTCCCGTTGCGCCGGGAATCGAGACGACCGGAGGTAACTCGTTGCGAGGCCCCAGTTCTTTGGCTACAACCGTTTGCGCGGCGGGACTTTCGATCGTCGCCAGGGGACGGTGACCGCTCAGGACCAGGCTGCACGCCGCTTCATGCGCTGCTTGCTTGTGCGTCATCGATCGGATGACCACGTACTTGTCAGCCTGCAGCGCGGTTAGCGGCAGATGCTCACAGATCTGGAGCCCCGAAACGTTCGTGGGAATCGGCTTGAAAAGGCTGCGGTACTTGGAATCGATGCCCGGTTTGGGGTCAAAGGTGTCGAGCTGGCTCATGCCCCCCGTGAGCCACAAGTGGATCACGGACAGGTCCCGTTTCGGCGGCTTGGCGGCCGGAGCCTGCGCCCGCAGGCGCAACACGTCTCCGTAACCCATCCAGCCGAACAAGCCCAGGGAGCCGACTTTCAAGAATGCACGGCGGTCAAAATGTCCCATGGTCGCCTCGCTAATGGTTGAAGAGGAACTCCTTGGAATTGAAGATCGCCCAATACGCGTCTTCGAAGGCCTCGCGCCGGGCTTCGGGACCCTTGGCGCGGATCGGCGCAAGCGCCAGGTTCCGCTCGCGCTCGGTGGGAGGCCGCACAAGCGTGGATAGGAAGATTCGTTCGACGATCTCTTGGTCGTTCAGCGAGGCGTCCGAGACCCAACGGGCGAGCGTGCCGTTCTCGGCGGCGATGTTTTCCGTCAGGGTGTCGCCGCTGATGAGGTGCATGGCCTGGGCCATGTCGGGCTCGGTTTCGCGTTCGGAGATCTTCTCCCGGCGGATTTTGCGTCCAAACGTCTCCAGGAAATAGGACGGCGCGCCGGAGGGAATCGCCATGGCTCGCTTGCCTTCGCGATGGCCTGGGTACTTGGGCTTCACACCGGTCGTTTGCGAGATGGCGTCCATCAATTGCTCGGCCATCAGCCGCTTCACGTAAAAGCGCGAATAGTTCAATTCGTCTCCGCGGTTGGTGTTGTTGGGTTCGCTCGCTAGCTGGTACACCCGCGAGTTGAGGATCGCGCGGACGGTATGTTTCAGGCTGAACCCGTGCTCGATGAAGTCTTCGGCAAGCGCGTCGAGCAGGGCCTCGTTGCTCGCGGGATTGGTCACCCGCATGTCGTCCACCGGCTCGACGATGCCGCGACCCAGGTAGTGCTTCCACAGCCGGTTGACAATGTTACGCGCGAACCACGGGTTGCCGGGTGAGGTAATCCACACAGCCAGCTTGTCGCGAATGTCTTCGTCCTCCCCTTCAGTCTCGTTCGGTCCATCGAGATATTTCGGTCCGACCGGCTGCTTCGTGCGCGGATGGATGACTTCCCCTGTGTCTCGTAAAGTGATCTGGCTTTGGTCGCCCCCGTAGGTGTCCTTCACTCCCATACGCGCGAAGAAGGCGGCGAAGCCCCAGAAGTCGTCCTGCGTCCATCTCTCCCAGGGATGGTTATGGCAGCGGGCGCATTCGAGCCTTATGCCTAGAAATACCTGACTGATGTTGGTGGCAATGTTTTCCGGCTCGGAACGATCGGTGATGTAGTAGAAGTTGGCGGTCGGGTCGAACCAGAGATTGCCCGAGGCAGTGACGAGTTCGGTCACGAACTCGTTGTAGGGCATGTCTTCGCGAATCGCCTTACGCATCCAATTGTAGAAAAGGTAGGCCCCCTTCGGGCCCTGGTCGAGCAGGCCCACGCGGAACAGGTCGCTGAAATTCATGGCCCAGACCTCGGCGAATTCCGGACGGTCGATCAGCTCATCGATCAGGCGCGGGCGCTTGTCCGGATCGTTGGAGTTGAGGAAGCGGTCGGTCTCCTCGAGCGTCGGCAGCAGCCCGATCGTGTCCAATTGGACCCGGCGCAGGAACTCGGAGTCGCTCGATAGCTTCGAAGGGATGATGTTGAGTCGTCGAAGCTTCGAGAAGACCGTCTCGCCGATGAAACTCACGTGAGGCACGTCCGGGTAGTCCCGCATCGGGGCCTCGGCCACGACCTCGACCTTGGCGGCCACCGCTTGGCCCAGCGTGCGTACCATGACGGCGGTCTCACCGGCTCGCAGGGTGGTGATCCCGCCGTCCGGGCTGATCTCGACGACAGACGGATCATTCGCGCTGTACTGAACTTTTTGCGTTACGTCCTCGCGAGATCCGTCGGTATAGGTGGCCACGGCGTGGAGCGGCGCCGTGGAGCCAATACCCCGCAGCGTCATCTTCTCCGGGGTGACGGCCAGCGACGCGATTCGCGGCGAGCCGGGACTGCCGAACGACGCCCCCTCCCGCAGCCATTGCAAGATGGCGTCGTATTCGAGCGACCCCGTCTCGAACCGCACTCCGCCGCCGTGCTGGATCTGGAAGGTCGGCTTCAACAAAAGCAGGCTTTTTTCAGGCTCGTCGCGGTTCACACGCCGGCCCTCGTTGGCCTGCGTGATGGCTTCGTAGTCCAGATCAGGATCGTAGCCAAACAGGGAGAGCTTGAAGTCGGCTTTTCCGCGAATCGAGCCGTGGCAGTTCGAGTTCGCACATCCGGCCTTGGTCAGGATGGGGACGATGTCCCGGACGAAGCTGAGCTTTCTCGTCTCAGTGGCTGAGGCCGTGGCCGCGACACAGATCGCCAATACCAAAACTCGCATCACTCATCCTCTTCCGCGGAGATCTTGAGCTCGATCGGTGGTGAAGAGACGTTTCCGGCCTGAAGGCGAATCGTATAGGCGCCTGTCTTCACCTGATCGGAGGGCGTCAGCATGATCTCAGTTTGATTGGCTCCCGGCGCAACCACATTGTTGTCCAAGATGACGCCCGCCGGCAAGGACTTGAGTTCCAACCTCAAAGGCGCCTGTCCGCCGTCGAAACGTGCCGCGATCACCTTCAACCGGCCGGTCTTGCCCAGGAGAAGCGAGAACGTTTCGGGCGTTTCGAGCACGACCGGCGGCAGGTCGGTCACCGTGACCAGCAACTCTTGGTCGGCCGTGAGGCCTTTGATCTTGCCCACCGAGCCCCAGCGATAAATGACCTCCGCCTCGTGCTCGACGACCTTTCCGCCGATCTCGCCGCGAGCCCGCAATCTGATCGAGTATCGGCCAAGTCGTGCGTCTGCCGCAACGTCAAGACGCAGATCGACGTTCGTGCCGTCGATCCACAAGTCTTCTCCGCAGGTCCCCTTATACGGGGTATTCTTCGGCTCAGCAACCACCTTGGCGGCTTGAATGTCGGGGGGTGGGTCGTCGAGCCAGACCTCGACAGGTCGATCCCAGCCGCCCAGGCGTCGCACTCGCACCGGCAAGAGGTTCGTCTCGCCACGAAACAAAGTGTGAGTTGGGGTGAGCGCCCGCAGTTGGAAGTCCGGCTCCACTCCGCGAACCAGCATCCGGTATGCGTTGTTAGGATGGCCGCGCTGCGAGGAATCTCGAATCATCACCAGGTAGCGGCCCGCCTCTTCGAAGTCGTAGACGAGATAGGGGTCTAAGTTGGGCTGTTCCTTCCCGCTGTTCGGCGCCGGCTCATCGAGATAGGCGAGCTGTTTGCCCTTGGAGTCGTAGAGAAACAAGGCCGGGTCGAGTGGGTAGTCGAGCCGCATGGAGTGAACATCGAACTCGACACGGTCGCCCGCTTGGACTTCGAACGTGAAAAACTCAGCGGCGCGGCGTTTGTCGAGGACGCCCGTGATCGCCACGGGAAGTTCAATCTCCTGTGGCTCACTTCTCTTTCGCGGCGCCGACGAGAGCCGCTCCTCCACGCCGGAAACCAGGATCGGCAAAGGCAACGGGGCTTCGAAGGACTCGGTCTCCGTACGAAGCTGGTGGCGGCCAAGCTCGACATCCGCCGGTACACTCATTCGGAACCTCAGCCGCTCAGGGGTTGCTTCCAGGACCTCGCCAAAGGCAACAGAATCGTCGAGGATGATCCTCGTAATCTGGTCCAGGTTGATGCCGTGGATCTCGAACTCGGCCGTTTCGCCTCTGCGGGCGCCCAACGGCAAGACCCTTTGCATGACCGGCACCGACCCGAGCACGAGACGGTAGCTCGAATGGGGCGAGCCCTGCTCCTGGCTGCCGGCGACCTGAATCAAGTATTCCCCGCCGCGCTTCGCGGTAAAGCTCAGATGAGGGTCCTTGAAGATGTAGTAGTCATCGACGAGGTCGAGCTCGTTTCCGCGAGCATCGAGCAAGGCCAGTGTCGCGTCGAGGGCGCCTCCCGCCCGCCGGGCCGTCAGATCGGCGACCACGGTCTCTCCAGCTTCCGCCTGAAAACGAAAGACATCGTAGTCGCCTTTCTCGGCGACACCGTCAATCAGGACGGGCATCGAGACACTCTGGGCGTCGGCGATCTCGTCGTTGGGTTCGTTCTCGTCTTGTTGGGGAAGAGCCCCGACGTGGAAGACCCCGACGTGGCCTCCGCGGGCTGTGGTCAGGCGAAAGTCATAGAGGCCGGTCGGCACCTGAGCGCCTACTGCAATGCGGGCTTTGACTTCATAAAAGCTGCGTTCCAGGATTTCGGCGCCGAAACCGGGGCGTGCGAAACGAATCTCCTGGATGTCGTCGAGGTTCTTGCCTCTAATCCGGACCTCGACGCTCGTCCCGCGCTGCGCACCGAGCGGAACAACGGCGCTTACCGTCGGACCCACTTCCGGCAGAGCACTGTTGCCCCAAGCAGCGGCAGGCCATAGGAAAGCGACCAACAAGAACAGGGCAACTCGAGGTCCCATAAGCCAGTTTGATGATAGCGCAAAACCGAAGCGTGGCCGAGAGTCGGGCTGGCAGCGGCAGTGTCGGAGCGCTGTCTCCTCCCCGAAGGGCCGGTAGCAGCCGGGACGCCCCGGGGCCGCCGGGCGACGCTCCTTTCTGCCTGGAAGTTCCAGAGCTTGGGTGTGATTCCGTCATAAGCGGCGGATTCAGCCTCTGCGACGCCCAAACGAAAAAAGAAAGTTTCGATCAAGCTCCGCCTGGGAAACGGCAATCGCCGGCCCAAAGGCCGCCTCAAACGAGCGTTCTCTGCAGCCCGTCAAAGAAGCTTTACTGAATTCAGTCGAGCTTGTCACCTGGAAAAGAAAACTTTCGTTGCAGGCGGAATGCTTCCGGGCGGCCCTGACCTCGATTCTTTTTGCCGGGCAAAACGGAGACAGGCCCAGGATCATTGTGGTGACGAGCCCATTGCCTGAGGAAGGGAAAACGACTGTCGTGAGTAATATTGCCATTGCACTGGCAGAGATGAACCGCCCCGTGCTGGCAATTGACGCCGACATGCGCAAGCCCCGGCTGCACGAGATCTTCGACGTCCCGAACACCTGGGGTCTGAGTGATCCGCTTGCAGGCAGAAACTCGCTGAACGGCTGTCCCCGTGAAGCATTCGCCCGAGAGACGGAGATATCGGCGCGACGGGCGCAACGGGCAAACTCACGATTCTGCCGGACCCGAAATGTGGTAGGCTAGACATATACGCCCAGGCGGTTTAGGAACGCGGACCTTCCGGAGTAAGATGAATCTCCCAAACGCCCTCACCGTACTGCGAATTTTTTTCGTCCCGCTGCTGCTCACGGTCATGTTGAGCCGTAACGTCGAGTTGAATCTAGGCGGGTACATTCTGACCACTGAATGGCTGGCACTGCTGATTTTTCTCTCCGCCGCGTCAACTGATCTGCTGGACGGGTACATTGCCCGGCGCCGGAGGCAGATAACCAACTTCGGTAAACTCCTGGATCCTCTGGCGGACAAACTGCTCATCTCAGCCGCTTTTATTTGCTTGGTGGAACTTGACCGGGTGCCCGCGTGGATGGTGTTCATCATCGTGGGCAGGGAGTTTGCGGTCACCGGGCTGCGCGGCGTGGCGCTGTCGAAGGGGCACACCATCAGCGCAAGCGATCTCGGCAAGGCAAAAATGGTGACGCAGGTTATCACGGTGTCATTGTTGCTGGTCGCCCCGCATTCTCCACTCATAGCCGAAGCAGCTTATATTTCGCTGTGGTGCGTCGTCGTGATCGCACTGGTTTCCGCGGTTGATTATTTCCGTGCCTTCTGGCTGAAACTGGGCGAGTCGCCGGCTCCGAAGCCTGCCCGCAAATTACTCACGCTCCGCAAAGAGCGCAAACAGGATCTAGCAACCTGACAGACGGTTTGCCGCCGACCCGCCTGCCATAGGGGACGCCCACCGATAGTTCCAGATTCACGCCGCCCGGAAGCGGCCCTGAGAGCGGAAACGGCTGAACCAGGAAATCGGCGTGAATCTGCAAGCCTAAGCATTTTCCGATCCAAGAATGCGCCTCAAATCGGTCAGCCCGGAGAAGGGCAGGCCGCAGGGTGAGGATCTCCTTTCTGAGCGGCAGGCCTCGAGGTTCCGGCAGCGTTCTGCTGCCCGCACTGAGCCGTTGCGCGTCAGCATCGCGACGAGGGGCAGCGCGGCTCAGGGATTCGGCGGCGTTGTGCCGCCCGCGGCGATCGGGATCCGAAGCCGGATGCGGACTGGAAAGGCGCCAGGATCGAGGCGGCTAAGCCGGTGCCTGGATGTCCCTACTGTGAAGCGTTTGGCCAACTTTCTGCGTTAGCCGATAAGATTCATCGTGCCGCACCCCAGTCTTCAAGCTGGCGGCGGACCTTCTCGGCGGTGGGATGCTCAATCTGCTCCAAGATATCGAGAGCCGCCTTGGCGCCGCTGATAGCTTCCTGGCGGCCACCCAGTTTGTCGAACGCTAAAGCCCGCTTCCATAGCCCAATTCCCTCGCTCCGCCGGTCCCCCGTCTCCCGCGCGATTGTCAGCACCTGCTCGTAATACTCGATCGCTCGCTTCGACTCCCCTAGTTGCTGATACGCAAGCCCCAGGTTCCCCAGGGCCTGCCCCTCGCCTCGCCGGTCCGCCGTCTCCCGCGCGATCGCCAAGTGCTGCTCGAAATACTCAATCGCCCGTTGCATCTCCCCTAGAACCGCTCGCTGAACCCCCAGACCTTGTAGGGCCAGGCCCTCGCCCCGCCGGTCCCCCGTCTCCCGCGCGATCGCCAAGTGCTGTTTGTAATACTCGATCGCTCGCTGCCGCTCCCCTAAATCCCCATACGCACTCCCCAGGTTCCCCAGCGCATTCCCCTCCCTCCGCCGGTCCTCCGTTTCCCGCGCAATCGCCAATTGCTGCTCGTAATACTCGATCGCTCGCTTCGGCTCCCCCAAATCCGCATACGCCAAGCCCAGGTTCCTCAACGCAGTCCCCTCACCCCGCCGGTCCCCCGTCTCCCGCGCGATCGCCAAGTGCTGCTCGTAATACTCGATCTCTCGCTGCGGCTCCCCTAAATCCGCATAGGCCGCTCCCAGGTTCCCCAGCGTCACCCCCTCGCCCCGCCGGTTCCCCGTCTCCCGCGCGATCGCCAAATTCTGCTCGTAATACTGGATCGCTCGCCTCGGCTCCCCTAGTTGCAGATACGCATTCCCCAGGCTCCCCAGCGTCAGCCCCTCGCCGCGCCGGTCCCCCGTCTCCCGCGTGACCGCCAAATTCTGCTCGAGATACTCGATCGCTCGCTTCGGCTCTCCTAGTTGCCGATACGCATTCCCCAGGCTCCCCAGCGCATTCCCCTCGCCCCGCCGATCCCCCGTCTCCCGCGCGATCACCAAATGCTGCCCGAAATACTCGATGGCTCGCTTCGGCTCCCCTAGTGGCAGATACGCAGTCCCCAGGTTCCCTACGGCCATCCCTTCGCGATCCCGATTGCGTAACTTGCGGGCCGCCTCGGCCGACACCTCCAGCCAGCGAATGTGCTCCCGCGGGTGCTGCCGCAGACCGAGCACCCAGGCGGCGTGCAGCGGGTAGCCCTGCGCCAACACAGCCGCCACGTCATCCTCCGCGGCATGCCCGGCGGCCCAGGCTTGCCCCGCCTCGATCTGCCCCCGCTCTTGATCAAACAGCCGCAGCCCTGCCAGCACTCCTTCGCCCCCCTCCAGGTAGGCGTAATTGGCTAGTCCCGCGACTGCCAGGTAATGAGCCGCATGCCGCCGGCGCGCACGGTAGGCTGCGTCCTCATCCCAGCCCTCTTCGGCCAGCTCGCGCATCAGGTCGTGCAACCGGAAGCGCTCTTGATCATCGTCGTAAATCACCAAGCTGCGGCCCACCAGGGCATCCAGCTCGCCGCCCTCGAACCGTGCCACAGCCACCGCCGCTTCACGATCGAATGACGCCGGGAAAACGGCCAGGTCCCGCCACTGGGCCACCAGGTCGGCCCGCGCCCTCTCCAGGCTCTCGACGCTGTAGGCCAGTTGCGCCATCACGTCGCGCCCGCCCCAGTGCAACTCCTGGCGCTTGGCCTCAATCCGGCTGATGTAATCGCCCACAGCAACCGCCGGGTTAGCCGCCAGGTAGTTCCCCGCCACCCGTAGCGCCAAGGGCAAATGTACGCATACCGCAGCCAGCCGCTCGAGTTCCTCATCGCTCAGCCCGCGCCCGGCCAGGATCTTCCGCAGCAGCATGACCGACACCGCTGGCGGCAGGTCCCTCAATTCGACGCGCTCAATTTCGGCTAGTTGAATCGCTTGCCGCGAGGTAATGAGCAACGCCGAGGGGGGATTGGGTACGAGCAGCCGCACTTGTTCACTGTCGGAGGCATTGTCGGCCAGCACCAGAACGGCTTGCTCCGTAAGCATTTGCCGGTAGAGGCTTTCGAGCACGCCCGGCGTGCCGGGAATCTTGGTTTCGGGAGCGAGTGTCAGGACGACCTGCTCCATGGCCTGTGCGGGCGTGGTGGGCGTGGCGTCGAGGCCGCGCATATCGACCTCGATGTGCGCGGCGAACTCGCCACGCAGTTGCTTGCCAACGAAATAGGCGAGCTGGGTCTTGCCGACGCCGCCTCCGCCGAAGATCACGGCGGGCCGGCGGTCTTTGAGCGCCGCCAGCAGCATGCGGGTTTCTTCCTCCCGCCCGACAAAGTCGCGAACCGGGTCGCGCAGTTGGTGGGCGAGGGTGACAGGGGCGCGGTCGCTGGACAGTTTACTCTTGACGAATTTCCAGACGTCTCCGCCGACGGCTGCAAGCAAACCGGCGGCAAGCAGCACGCCGGTGCCCTTGAGCCACTTAGGAATCTTGCGTTTCCCAGGCTGAATCCCGTCTTCCTCACGCTTCGGCGCTTCCGTTTCCTCTTGCGTTTTCTCCTTTTCGGATTGGGGTTCAGCGCTCATGGCCTATTACCGGCTGTATTCGGCGGGCGAGGTAATCCAAGTATAAGAATTTTCGCGGAATCTGCGTCAAAACCCCTCCCTCACGGTCGGGGCTCCGAATCTGGCTCCCGAATTTTCTGCCACGTTTTGCAAGAATTTCACGATAGAGGTACTAGGCTTTTTCGGAGACTGCGCTCCGAAAAAGTGGCCCCTTCGGGGCAATTGAAAACAAATGACTTGCGCAACATCGACAATTTTTTGCCGATGTGGTGGCGGCAAGCGCCTAGGCCTAAGCTAAAGGGCCGTACGCTAAACTGAGTTCTCACCCCCCCGGCATGAACCGGTTCATCGCAAAGGCATTGCCCGTCCTGATTGGCCTTCTGCTTGCCGCCGCCTGCTCCACCCCACAGACCAGTTCGATTCACGACCTGCTGGAAACTTGCAAGAGCGACGACGGCCCGAGCGATGCTCTGTGCGGAACGCTCGATGTCTCCGAGGACCGTGAAGTCGCATCGGGCCGCAAGATCCCGCTCAAGATCGTTGTCCTGCCCGCGCTGGGAAACGAGCCGAAGCCGGACCCGCTCTTCTTCCTGGCCGGCGGTCCCGGCATGGGAGCCGCGGACATGGCGGCCGGAGTGAAGCCGGCTTTCGCCCGCATCCAAAGTGAACGCGACATCGTCCTGGTCGACCAGCGCGGTACCGGCGAGTCGAACCCCCTCAAGTGCAAAATGGACGTGGACTCATTGGAGAATCTTTCCAAGGCGGACGAGGTGCCCTTGGAAAAATTCCGGGCCTGCTTGGAAGGCTACGACGCCGACCTGAAGCTCTACACGACGTCCATCGCGATGGACGATCTCGACGACGTTCGCCAATTTCTGGGATACGGGGCCATTAACATTTACGGCGGCTCCTACGGGACGCGGGCCGCCCTGGTCTACCTGCGCCGTCATGCTGAGCATGTCCGCAGTGTGGTGCTTGACGGAGTGACGCCGCCCAACATGCGCTTGCCGCTTTACATGCCTCGCGACGGCCAGCGTGCACTTGGCTTGCTCATCTCCGATTGCGAAGCGGATGCAGCCTGCCGGGAACGATTCCCCGATTTCGGCCGGAATGTGGCGTCCGTGTTCGCGCGTCTGGATGCAAAGCCGCCTGTGGTTCGACTGGTTCACCCGCGGACCGGAGAGGCTGCCGAAGTGACAGTGAAACGCGAGCTGGTGGCCGGCATCGTCATGGGCGCTCTGTACTCACCGCTCCTCAGCTCGCTGCTGCCGAACTTGCTCGAGCGCGCCAGCGAAGGGGATTTTCAGGGTTTGGTGGCCCTGGCCTCCATGAATGAAGAACTAGTGGATAGGATGGGCCAGGGCATGAAATTTTCGGTGGTGTGCAGTGAAGACGCGCCCCGGATTACCCCCGAGCAAATCGAGAGAGAATCGGCCGGCACTTTCTTGGGCGGCCGTTTCTCCCAGATGGGGTATTTAGTTGACTCCAGTAGCCACTACATCTTGGGGGTGGGGGTGCCGGCCCTGGTGGCCTCGACCATTGTCTTATAGGGAGCAGGGTCGGCGGCGACCGCCTGCTGGAGGAGGCGATAGAAAAGTTTGCCGCGCGACCGTGAGGTCCGCCGGTTGAAGCGGAACGTGAACTCGTCCAGGTAGTAGTCCAAATACTCGTGACTGACAGCCCCCTGGTGGGTCCCCAACAGCCAGCGCTTTAGCAGAGAGGCGACACGATGGACTCTCGGCAGCAGCTTACTCGCCGATTGCCGCTTCCCGCGCAGCACGGTGACTTCATGGCGGTATCCTTTGTTCTCCAATCCCGCATAGCCTTCCCAGCCGTCGGTGTGCACGAGGCTGCCAGGTTGGATAGCTTCTTCGACAAAGGCTTCCAAGCTCGCCGCTGAGGCATCCGCGATCCGACGGAGCCGGATGCGACCCATACCGCGCCCATCCTCCTCGGCAGCAACCGCAACTAACGCTTTGCCAACCATTTCGCGACCTCGGACGCCCTCTTCGACTCCGCCCACATACGTTTCGTCCACCTCCACCCGGCCGACCAGCCGATTGCGACCGGGGCGCACCATGGCGCGGCGGAACTTGTGCAGCCAGGTCCAGGCGGTTACATAGCTACCCAAACCCAAGACCCGCTGCAACTCCAGCGCGCTGGCCCCGCCTTTTTGCGTTGTCACCCACCAAGCCGCCCGGAACCACAACGTCAAGGGCTTGCGGGTGTCCTGGAAAATCGTGCCCGCCGTCACCGAGGCCTGGTAACCGCAGTCGGCGCAGAGCAGCAGATTGCGTTTGCTGGCCCATGAGGACTGGATCCCACAGCGCGGGCACACGAACCCCTCCGGCCAGCGCAGCTTCAGCAGGTACTCCCGGCACGCCTCCTCGGTCGAGAATCGAGCTTCCAACTCGACGAGGTTTCGGGGGTAGTCCTCCTTCATGCCCCCAACCACAACATATTGTGGCTACTGGAGTCAACTAAATACCCCATTCTCCCAGATGTTCCTCGAGCCTTGCGAGTTCTGGCCCAAAGGAGAAGTCGGGGACGAGTACTACGAACCGGTCGTCTCGGATGCGTCCGTCCTCATCTTGTCCGGAAAACTGGACCCGGTCACCCCGCCCGTGTGGGGCGAGCAGGTGCTCGAGCACCTCCCCAACGCGCGCCATATCGTCGTCCCGGGAACCGGCCACGGCACTCTGGGCCAAGGCTGCGTCAGCCGCCTGGTCGGCGAATTCCTGGACAACGCTAACGCCGCCGAGCTCGATGCCGGCTGCGTCGAGCAAGTCCGCCGGCCGCCCTTCTTCGTAAACAACGTGGGTCCGCAAACACCCAGAACTGATGATTGAGGTTGCGCAGCTTCACAAGCGCTTCGGCGAAGTAGTGGCGGTCGACGACGTCTCGTTCTCCGCCGCCGATGGGACCGTGACGGGACTGCTGGGCCCTAACGGAGCCGGTAAGACGACGACTCTGCGGATGCTTTACGGGCTGATCGCGCCCGACCAGGGCCATATCCATGTCGATGGCATCGACGTAGCCGCGGACCCGCTTGGGGCGCAAGCGAAGCTGGGCGTGCTGCCCGACACGCAGGGACTTTATCCGCGATTGACCGCACGCGAGCATGTGCGCTATTTCGGGCGTCTGCACGGGATGGACGGCGCCGGCCTCGAGAGCCGCATCGGCGAGTTGATCGAAACGCTCGACATGAGCGATATCGCGGACCGCAGAGCACAGGGCTTTTCTCACGGCGAGCGCATGAAGGTCAGCGTGGCCCGCGCGCTGGTCCATGGGCCGCGCAACGTGTTGCTCGACGAGCCCACCAACGGACTCGACGTCATGAGCACGCGCGCGGTTCGCGACATCATCCGCCGCCTAAAAGGGGAAGGCAAGTGCGTGCTTTTCTCGAGCCACATCATGCAGGAGGTCTCGGCGCTGTGCGACTCCATCGTCATCATCGCGCGCGGACAGGTCGTCGCGCGCGGCACGCCCGATGAGTTGCGCTCCCAGACCGGGCACGAAAGCCTCGAAGACGCTTTTGTCTCATTGACCGGAATCGACGAAATCAGCCAATGAATCTTTCGCGGCTTCAGGTCGTCTTTCGCAAAGAGATGCTGGACGCTATTCGTGACCGCCGCTCCCTGATGTCCGTGGGCATCTCCGCTCTGATCGGGCCGCTCCTGATGGGTTTCATGTTCAACCGGCTGGCCGAGCGTCAGCGCGAGGCGCAGGACATTCAAATCCCCGTTGTGGGAGCCGAGCGAGCGCCCGCGCTGATCAACTGGCTCGAGCAGCAAGACGGCGTTGCAATCGTCGTGGGACCTCAAGACGCCGAGGAAGCTGTCCGCGAAGGCGACGAAGACGTCGTCGTTGTCATCGGCGAAGAGTTCGGGAAAGACTTCAGCGAGGCCCGGCCGGCGCGGGTCAAGCTCGTGGCCGATGGCTCGCGCCAAACCGCCCAGCCGAAGGTGCGCCGGGTGCGCCGCTTGATCCAGCGTTACAGTCAAGAAATTGCCGTGCTGCGCCTGATCGTGCGAGGCGTCAGCCCTGCCATTGCGACCCCGATTCGGGTGGAAGATATCGAAGTGTCGAGTTCGCAGCAGCGGGCCGCCACGCTGCTGAACTTCATTCCGATGTTCGTTGTGCTGGCGGCCTTTATGGGGGGGATGCAAATCGCAACGGATACGACCGCGGGCGAACGGGAACGCGGATCGCTGGAATCGTTGCTGGTCAACCCGGTGCCGCGCGAATCGATCGTCATCGGAAAATGGCTGGCGGCCGTCGTCTTCGCGGCCTGCAGCGTGGCGCTGACGTTCTTCCTGTGCCTAGGGGTGTTGCAGCGCATCCCTCTGAACGAGTTCGGCATACGCTTCGCTATCGGTCCGCTTGAAATACTCGGCGTGCTTGCCGCCACCCTGCCGATGGCCCTGCTGGCGACGGGACTGCAGATCTTTATTGCGACGTTCGCAAGGTCCTTCAAGGAAGCGCAGAGCTATCTCGGCATGTTGATCATTCTTCCCATGCTGCCGAGGTTTCTGTCAATCCTCTACCCGCTGGGCAACCAGCCCTGGATGATTCCCATCCCGATCCTGGGCCAGCACGTGCTGCTGGCCGACGTGCTGGGCGGCAAGACCCCGCACCTGATTTGGTTCGGGGTCGCGGGACTGTCGGCGCTCGTGGCAGGGTTGGTTTGCGTCTATTTGACCACGCGGCTCTTCCACAAAGAGAAGATCATCTTTGGCAGGTGACGCGGGCCGGCAGAGCGTAGTAAGCTGAAAACCCCTGCTTAGTATCCGTACAGTCAATTCGTCGCCAGTGTGGCAGACAATTTCAAACGGTCCGGACAGAGGCGCGGACGGAAGTCCGCGCGCCTCATCGCAGTTGCGTCTCCGTCCCGTCTGCCCTGTGGGCCCTTTTTGGTTGCGGCTCGTCCGCGTTAGGGAAGAATCATGACCACAAAACCGAATCGGAGCGCCTGGCGCATCACGCTGAGCGTTGGCATTGTTGTTACCCTGTTGACCATTACGGGGCAAGTCCAGCAGTCCCCGGCTGCCCCTGCCTCGGGGGATTCGTCAGTGACACCTTTCGAGATCAATATTGACGATTCGATTCTCGAAGATTTGCGCGCGCGGCTCGATCGCACGCGCTTCCCCGATCAGCTCGAAGGCGTGGGCTGGGACTACGGCACCGACCTGGACTACCTAAAAGAGCTGGTCGAGTACTGGCGGACCGAGTTCGACTGGCGCAAGCAAGAACGCAAGCTGAACGAATTCCCGCAATTCACAACCGAGATCGACGGTCTGGACATCCACTTTATTCACGCGCGCTCGAAACACGAAAACGCCCTGCCTCTCGTGCTCGCGCATGGCTGGCCCGACTCCGTCTTCGGGTTCCAAAAAGTCATCGGTCCGCTGACGGATCCGGAAGCCCATGGAGGCAAGGCCGAGGACGCCTTCCACGTCGTCTGCCCCTCGATGGCGGGCTATGGTTTCTCCGGCAAGCCGGGCGGCCGCGGATGGAGCGTCGACCGCATGGGTGAGACAGCCTCCAAGCTGATGGCCAAGCTCGGCTATACCCGCTACGTCGCCCAAGGCGGAGATTGGGGCTCCGGCGTCACCTCCTGGCTGGGCCGCAACGATGCCGAACACGTCGCCGGAATCCACCTGACGCTGGTCGGCCTCGGCCCGCCCGACGGCATGGAGAACCCCGAAGAAGGCATTCCCGAGTGGGAGCTCAAGCGCACCAAAGAGCGCCGCCAGTGGTGGAACGGCGAGAACGCCTACGGCAACATCCAGGGAACGAAGCCGCAAACGCTGGGCTACGGGCTTAATGATTCCCCCGCCGGCCTGGCCGCCTGGATCATCGAGAAGTGGCGCACCTGGGCCGACACCAAGGGCGACATTGAAAGCCGCTTCACCAAGGACGAGCTGCTGACCAACGTCATGATCTACTGGTCGACGGCGTCGATCACTTCCTCGACTCGCATCTACTACGAGTCCCGCCGCAACCCGCGCGACCGCGGTTGGGTTGAAGTGCCGACGGCGGTTGCGATTTTCCCGGGAGAGATTTTCTTCTCGCCCCGCAAGTGGGTGGAATCCGCCTACAACGTCAAGCAATGGACCGAGATGCCCCGAGGCGGGCACTTCGCCGCCATGGAAGAGCCCAAGCTATTCGTCGAAGACGTAAGAAAATTCTTCCGAACCGTCCGCTAGCATTCGCCAGGAAACCGTGGCGCAAGCTCTCAGCTTGCCGAGCCGAGACTCATCTCGGCTCTTGCAAAGTGCTGCACATCCACTGCGTGGCCCGGCAACCCGACGTAGCGGCCGGCACAATCTTGCCGGTCCTTCGCCGCGAAGCGGCGACAACCCAAGTAAGTTGTCAATTCCCCCGAAAAACCCTAGCCCGCTCTTCTCGCCGCATGGCGAGGCGAAGTGCGTGAGAGGACCGTCAGCACGCGGCGCGCGCCGCGAAGAGCCGCCGCGTCCAACCACCGGAACCCCGGCTACCCCGGACGATAGCTCACGGGCCAAAACCGTTCCCTCGTGGTCCCGGCTCTGATTCTCGATTCTCAAATTTTTGTTCTGTTGGCAAGGATTCAACAATAGGTGCACGGAAAAAAGGCTCCGTCCGTCGGCGGAGCAGAGCCGGTCGCACTATTGCATGTGATATCATTAGAAGCTGGATCGGATGCGGCTCGTCCTCGATACCAACGTCCTGGTTGCCGCGTTCCGCAGCGATCGGGGCGCATCTCGGCAGCTCCTGCTAGCGGCACTTGACCAAAGGGTTGTGCTTCTTGCTTCCGTGCCGCTGATGCTTGAGTACGAGGCAGTGCTGACAAGAGCGGAGCAGTTGGCACAGACCGGATTAACTGTCGAAGAAACAAACGCAGTGCTCGATGCCCTTGCTGAGGTAAGCGAGCCGGTTCTGCTGCGTTTCCTCTGGAGGCCGATGCTGAGGGATCCCGCGGACGAGATGGTTCTGGAGACAGCCGTGAACGGCAGGGCTGATTGCCTGGTGACATTCAACACCGGGCGCCTCAGCGAAGCTCCGAGAAGCTTCGGGATACGAGTCACGGCGCCGGGCCAGGTCTGGCAAGAGATCCAGGGAGAACACTCATGAGAAGAAGCAATGTCGCTCTTCGACTGCAAGCGTCGCTGCTCGAAGAGGCAAAGCGTGTTGCGGAGTCCGAGGGTGTTGCTTTGAATCAACTGATCAATGTTGCTGTAGCGGAGAAACTCTCGGCTTTGCGCACGGAAGAATACTTTCGGGAACGGGCCGATCGGGCCAATGTGAAAAGAGCGAAGCGCGTTCTGAAGCGCGCGGGCAGCAACAAGCCACCCATCGCCGGCGACGAGCTGTAGGTTGCGGCTCGAAGACAGCAGGATCTCGACTAGATAGCGCGGCGCCCTACAGTGGCTGATCGCGAACCTAGCCCGCATTTCTCACCACTCGAGTGCTGGGCCTCGTGTCTCGACGTGGCGCGGGCCCCCAAGCCTGCCGCGTCGAGACTCCTCTCGACGCCTGTTTGGAACGGTTTGCGGCGGCGCCGATAGAGCAAGCGGCGCCGCTCTGATGCTTCCGGCTCGATGTACCGCGGCGAGCACAGTGTCTGTTCGATGTTGGGTACTGGGTGAGCAGCACAAGCGCCGGCATGAGTGCCGGCGCGGCAGGCCTGGGGGCCCGCGCCACGTCGCGCCTCGCCGTTCGGTGAGAAATGCGAACCTAGTGCCGCAGCGCCGCCTGCCAGTTCAGCACGATCGTCACCGGTGATTGCGTGGGTCCTTCGACTGCTGCGTCGATCAGGAATCGCTGCCCGTCCTTTGACACGTCGTAATGAAATACAGTTGATACCAAGAGAGGGTTGACGCCCGGCGTGCGGAACAGCATTCGCGGCACGCCTGCCCGGAAGGTCTCGCCAGTGAGGATCTCCGCCGCCATCATCTTGCCGTCGGTTGTCAGATAGAAGAGTTCCTTGCCGTTCGCGCGCCAACGAGGCTGTATCCCCCCATCGATGGAAACTTGGTATTTGCCCCCGGTGGCGGGAAACGGCTGGACGTAGACTTCGATTCGCCCCGACTCGTCGGAATTGTACGCTACCCAGCGGCCGTCCGGAGAGAACTGACCTAAAGTCTCGTCGAACCCTGTTTGAAGATACAGGACCGGTTTCTGTTCGCCCTCGAGCGGCAGGACCCACAAGTCCCAGCCCGTCTCGGGGTACTGTTCTTGATAGAGAATCAAGCGCCCGTCAGGGGACCAGTCTCGAGGCGCCTTGTTGTTGTCTGACCGGAGCAGAAGCTCCGCTTCTCCCGCGCCACTCGCCGGTTTCAGATAGAGATCAAATGGGCCCTCTCGTGCTGAACTGAAGACTAAACGCTCGCCGTCCGGCGACCAGGTGTGAGAAAAATCGAGCGCAGGGTCGAATGTGAACCGGGTAGAAACGCCGCGCGACAGATCGGAGACCCAGATGTCGCCCGAGACCGAACGCGAGACAGCAGCTCTAGTCTGGTCGGGTGAGAGAGAAAAAGTGCTATAAATGCCCGGCTCGCCCACGGAGCTAAGCGGTTTGCCCTCTCGGTCGAACCACTGAAGCTGGGTCAGCCCGCTGCCGGCCCCGGTGCGGTAAGCCAATACCCCGGTTCGCGAAACCGAGAAGTCACCCGCAGCCAGACCGGAGCCGCCTTGTACTCCTTCAGCGATGGGAAAGGGCTGGCCTGCCGGCTGCAGGCGGCCGGCATCGAACTCCTGCGCCATCAAGCTGTTGTCCCGGACGAACAGTAAGTATCCCCTTGGATGCCAGAGGGTCGGCGGCGCGTAGCGGACGAGCGTGTCGTCCGGGAGAAGGGGACTCTTCTCTTTGGAATCAGACTGGCCGTCGGCCCCGGCATCGAGGCTGCCAGCGTAAACACGCCGGGCTCCTGGGGCTGTGCCGCCCACGTAGAGGAAGTGTTGGCCTTGGGGCAGGAAATGCGGGCGCCGATGGGTAGCCTCTCCCGTCGATTCGTCGAGGACGGTGACAGGGATTGGCTCGCCTCCCGCATCCGAGACCCGGTAGAGCGCGGTCAGCGATCTCGGTGCGAAGACAATGACTCCCTCACCCTCGGTCGAACCTCTGGCCCAAGTCCCGCCCAGCCCCAAGGATGCGTCGCACAGGGTCTGAGGGGGCCCTCCGGAAGCACTAATCTTCTTGAGCTTGCCGCCGACGAAAAACCCAAGGAAGCGGCTGTCCGGCGACCAGAATGGTTGGTAGGCGCCTTCGGTTCCCGCCAAAGGCCGCGCCTGGAGCGAATCGAGAGAACGAACCCAGAGGCGCCGCACACCGTCACTCGACCCGCCGACGAAAGCCAGGTGACGCCCATCGGGGGAGATCTCCGCTGCCCGTCTGCCAAACCGGACTCCTTCGGGCTCGTGGATGAGGAACCGGGAGGTCTCGATTTGTGGAACAGGTTCAGTGAAGTGAACAAGTGCTAGTGTGATCGCGGCCAGAGCAAGAACGGTTGTTGCGGCCCAAGCAACCCGCTCCCGAGTGGGGGCAGGTCTGAGATGTACCGGAGGCGCGACATGTCGCTCCCGCACATCTGACACCTCGGCGTCGGCCGGATAGCTTGGACCGGCAGGAGTGCCGGCCGCCGCCGGGGGCCCAACAGGCGCCCCTGTATCGCTAGGACCGGCGCTAGGACCGGCAGGAGTGCCGGTCCCTACGGGAGCACCGGTGCGTAGGACCCTCGATCTGCCCGACTTCAGCTTCTCGGCGAGCGTTTCTAAATCAACCACCATGTCGGCGGTGCTTTGGTAGCGCCTGTCGGCCTCCTTGGCCAGACACTTGTTCACCAAAAGTTCCAACTCCATCGGCACGCCTGTCCGCAGCGCTGTCATCGGCTCGGGCTCTTCGTTCGTGATCGAATAACATCACGGCTTTGTCGTAGTGGCCCTTGAACGGCCGCTGGCCCGTGACCATCTCGTAAATGACAACACCCAGTGACCAGACATCCGTACGGTGGTCCAGCTCCATCCCGTAGGTCTGCTCGGGAGACATGTAGGTCACCGTGCCCATGGTCTCGTCCAAACGGGTGAGCTTCGAGCGGTCGGCCAGCAGCGCCAGCCCGAAGTCCATGATGGTGACGAGTCGTTTGGAGCCCGCGCCCGTGATCATCAAGTTGGCCGGCTTGATGTCGCGGTGAACGATCTTTTTCTCGTGCGCCGCCTCGAGTCCTCGTGCCGTCTGGATGGCGATATCGAGCGCATCCTTCAGCTTGAGCGGGCCGGCCTCGATCTTCTTCTCCAGCGGCTCGCCTTCGAGGAAGGCCATGGCAATGAAGGTCTTGCCTTCGATTTCACTGATCTCGTAGACGTGGCAGACGTTGGGGTGATTGAGGGCAGCCGCCGCTTCGGCTTCTCGCCGGAACCGCGCCTTGATTTCCTTGTCACCAAGCAGGTGAGCCGCCAGGAATTTCAGAGCTACAGGACGCTTGAGGTTCGTGTCCTCGGCCTTGTAGACCACCCCCATGCCGCCCTCGCCGAGCTTCCCGGTGACCTTGTAGTGCGAGATGGTGCGGTCGATCATGCTTTCCCGTCCCATAGAATACCGCGTATGTTCACTCCTTAGTGATCCCTCCGAATAGTCAGCCCTCCGAAGCCCGTTGAAACGGGCTGAAGAACTAGATCGAGAGGGATCTTGTCAACCGGCCCTAAAAGGACCGGCCTAAGGAAACCAAGCCACGTGAACGTGGCTCGGGCGGCGGGCCTCAAGCGCTTGGAGCACGAGGTTTCTTGAGAGTGCCGGGGTTGCCAGCAAAGACATGTCGCCAGGAATGGCGACACGGCACGTCTGGAGACGTGCGCCACGTCTTCGATTGCCCGCCGCTGTCGGTTTGTAAGTTCTTTATTCATAATAAGTTACCTAGATAATTGCAGTTTTCTACAGGAAATGTAAGGGTTTGAGAGTTTTTGGCCCATCCAGACCCTGGCTGGCGCGTTCATTTTCCCTCCGCATGACAAATGATTGATCGCTGGTTTCACCGTCATTAGAATAGCGAATCGGACTCCGGGGATCTTATCTTCATTGGGCAGAGTTGTTGAAAACACAGGGAATATTTTTCTTAGAAATCCGTGACTCATTTGGAGTGAATCGCGGCTGGGGCGTTTGGAGTGGCCCCTTCGGCTTCGGGATCAAGAGCGGAATGAAAGCCCGTTGAAACGGGCTGAAGAACTAGTTCGAGAGGGATCTTGTCAACCGGCCCTAAAAGGACCGGCCTGAGGAAACCAAGCCACGTGAACGTGGCTCGGGCGGCGGGCCTCAAGCGCTTGGAGCACAAGGTTCCTTGAGAGTGCCGGGGTCGCCAGCAAAGACATGTCGCCAGGAATGGCGACACGGCACGTCTGGAGACGTGCGCCACGCCGCTTGTCGCCAGTTTTCTTGTTCCACTCGCTTGTCCCCACATTTCTTGTTCCAACTGATGCAGCCGGGGGCGGAAACCGCTCCCTCACGGTCGCGGCTCTGAGTTTCTTCTCGAGCTTTCTGCCGCATTCAATAGCTCCCAATCCACCAAAGCTTCGCCGAACGTGCGCCCTGTGCTGACCGGGTTCCGTAATGGTCTGATTGCCGGCGCCTCGTTGCAGGGCACGGCAGCACAGATCCGCGGGCTCGAATCAGCTTCGGAGTTGTCACCCATGTTAGGCTCGAAAGTCCTGGTGGATGAACCCGGCCATGAACGATCGTCCTTATATAATTGGCATCGACCTCGGCGGCACGAAGATTGCAGCCGCGGCTTTTGATCGGGATCACAGGCGGCTTGGCCAGGTGCAGTCGATTCCGACGATGGCGCGGCAGCCGCTGGCTCTGACCCTGATGAACTTGAAGCGCGTCGTGGGCCAGGCGCGTCGTGCGGCTGGGCTGGAAGGTGCGCCGCTGGCGGTGGGCATGGGCAGTCCAGGGCCGCTGGATGCACCGAACGGGCGGCTGCTGGAGATCGACACGCTCCCGAACTTGTCAAACTTCAACATGGCGGGATTTGTCGAAGCCGAGCTAGGGGCGTCGCTCTACCTGGAGAATGATGCCAATTGCTTCGCGCTGGCGGAAGCTCGCGCCGGCGCGGGCCGGGAACATTCAGTTATTGCCGGCTTGACGCTGGGCACCGGATTTGGCTGTGGAATCGTCGTCGATGGCCAAATCCAGACGGGCGCCCGCGGCAACGCGGGCGAGGTCGCCCATTGCCGGGTCGCCGGGGGAACGTTTGATGAGATGCTGTCCGGTTCGGGCGTGCAGCGCTTTTATCAGCAGATCGCCGGGAAAGAGGCGCCTCCGCCAAAAGAGCTGGGCAAGATGGCCGAAGAGGGGGATGCTGATGCACTCGCAACTTGGGAGGCCTACGGGGCGGCCGCGGGCGAGGGGATCGGCATGATTTGCGCGGTTGTCGATCCGTCGGTTTGCGTTCTGGGCGGGTCAGTGGCGCGGCGGTTCTCGCTGTTCGAGGTGTCCCTCGAGCGGGTGATGCGCCAATGGCTCTGCTCACCCTCGGCCGAGGAAATCCAAGTCGTTCCGGCACAGCTCGACAACACGGCCGGGGTGACCGGCGCCGCTGAGTACGCGCTTCTCCACGTGGAGAAGGCCGGGCGATGATCCGGGCGCTGCTGTTCGATTTGGGCGATGTGCTCGTGGGTTTGGATTTTCCGCGCGCCTACCGGTCAGCGGCTCGGCTGACCGGACGCTCCGTAGAGGAGATTCCCCAACTGATCAGCGAGACCGGGCTTGCGAACGCGTACGAGCATGGCCGCATCACGAGCCGTGAGTTCCATGAGAAGTTCAGCGCGGCGATTGGCTTGGATGTGTCGTTTGAAGAGTTTCGCGTACTTTGGGGGGACATGTTCGAAAGCGGGACCCTTCTGCCCGAATCGCTTCTCGAGCAGCTTCACCAAAATTACCGGATGCTGATCGTTTCCAACACGAATGAGCTTCATTTCGACTGGATCGTCGAACACTACTCCGTGGTTCGGCATTTTGATGATTGCGTTCTTTCCTACCAGGTGGGGGCCATGAAGCCGGATACGGCGATTTTTCGGGAAGCGGTTCGAAGAGCGGGGCGCCGCCCTGAGGAGTGCTTCTTCACCGACGACAAGGCGGAGAATATCAGCGCCGCGGCCGAGCTGGGAATCGACGCGGTTCAGTTCACCGGCGCGGCGGCACTGGAGGACCAGTTGCGGCAGCGGGGCGTCAACTGGTAGGAGTGGTTTTGCGGCAGGCACGGTTTCACCCCAACAGGCTTCCCTCGCTAACGCCGATCAGCACTTTGTCCCCCGCCTCCCGCTTTTGTCCTCCGCTTTCCGCCAATCTTCCGCCGGAGCGGGCTTACACTATTCTTACAATCTCCTTGCAAGCGCCTGACCAACTCGATCGGAAACGAGCGTAACTTGGAATCAGAAGCAGTTGGGCGATCAACTCCCAACGATCTGTAGACAAGGAGAAACGATGAGAATGAAGACCATATTTCGGGGATGGATCCGGGCGGTGCTGCTGTTCGGGCTGACGCTCCAGGCGATACCGGCGGCAGCGGCGCGCTCGGTCGAGCTGGACGTACAAATGTCGACGCCGGTGGTGCTGAGCGGAGCACGACAGAAGGCTTACGTGAGGATCGCGCTGAGGGGCCTCGATGTGAAGCGAATGCGGGCGCCGGTGAATGCGGCGATTGTCCTCGACCAGTCGGGCTCGATGTCGGGCCGCAAAATCGAAGAGGCGAAACGCGCCGCGATCATGGCCATTGACCAGCTCCGGGAAGACGATATCGTCTCGGTGGTCACCTATCAGAGCACGGTGAACGTGCTGGTCCCGGCAACGAAGCTTTACGACCGCGAGGCCATCCGCAGGGCCATCCGCGGCATCCGGGCGGGTGGGAAGACGGCTCTTTTCGCGGGGGTGAGCAAGGGCGCCCGGGAACTCCAGAAGTTCCTGGACCGCAATCGGGTGAACACCTTGCTGCTGCTCTCCGACGGGCTGGCCAATGTGGGCCCGAGCTCGCCGGGCGAGCTGGCTCAATTCGGCCAATCGCTGGGCCGCCAGGGCATTTCAGTGACGACGATCGGGCTGGGGCTGCAATATAACGAAGACTTGATGACACGGCTGGCGATGGCAAGTGACGGCAACCACTTCTTCGTCGAGGATGAGGGTGATCTGGAGGCGGCCTTCGCCACCGAGTTCGGCGATGTGCTATCGACCGTGGCTCAGGGCGTCACGATCCACATCCATTGCCCCAAAGGCGTGCGGCCGATCCGGATGGTCGGGCGCGAGGCACGTATCTCCGGCCAAGACGTTCACGCCTCGCTGAATCAGCTCTTTCGGGACCAAACCCGCTACTTTCTGCTGGAGGTGGAAGTGCCGGCGGCAGCGGCGAGGAAAGTGCAGCGTGTAGCTGACGTCACGGTCGGCTACCACGACCTGATGGCGGGATCGCAGGCAACGCTTCAAGGCGGCGCGTCGGTGACTTACACGCAATCCGCTGGCAGTGTCGAGCGGAGGCGCAACCGGGACGTGATGGTCGCGGTGGCCAGCCAGATCGGCGTTGAGCGAAACGAGAAGGCCACGGCTTTGCGGGATGAGGGTAAGATCGAGGAATCCCGGGAAGCGTTCCGGGCCAATTCCGCCTATCTCGAGAAGGAAGCGGAGAAATTGAACGATGCCGGTCTAGGACGGGACGCAGTATCCAACTACGAAGCCGGCGACAACCTTGATGAGAAAGGATGGGTTCGCGAGCGCAAGAGGCAGCAGGAGTTGCAATATAAGACCAAGACCCAGCGGTTGAGTATCCCGAAGCAGAAGAGAGATTGAAACCTAAGCTCACTATCGTCCTGGTGCTGATCGTGATCACGCCCCTGGCTATCGTTGGATGGTTGGGGGCGAGGATCGTCCAGGACGAGCAAGTTGTTGTGGAGCACCAGCTTCGCGAGTTGATGCTCGGCCAACTGCGGGCGGTTGATACGGTGCTGGGGCGGTCTCTGGAGCGTTACGAGGAGGCGGTGCTCGGCGAGATGCGGCCTTTTTCGCTCGATCCTGAAGAGCTACGAAAGCGCAGCCGGCAGTCTCCGTACGCCGTTCAATACTACGTGCTCGATGAGCAGGGGCGGCTGCTGTTTCCCCCTGTTGGAACAGCAGCCGGCGTCACTGCCTCGGAGCGCGAGTCGCTGCTGCGCACAATGCAGGTCTGGGAAAGCGGTGTCCTGGCGGGTGCGGGCCGCAGCGGCGAGGGTTCGGGAGGCGGCGCCACTCCGCGGCAGCAGTCCCTGTTATCCATGCCGGCGACAGCCTCATCGACACAAACCTCGCGGCAGGGGTCGGCCTCGTCCGCTGCGGAAGCACCTGCCCAGCCACGATCGAGGGATGCACCGGCGTCGAGAGGTTGGCATGTTTGGTACTGGGGCGACGGAATACAGATGATCCTGTGGGCGCGTGACGGGCAGCAAACCCATGCGGCGGAGATCAACCGCGCCCGGCTGCTGGCGGACTTGATCGCGGAATTGCCGGACACGGATGTGCTTGCTCGGGAATTGGCCGAGGGCCGCATCCGCCTTGCCGATTCCGCCGGCCGCGTGCTTTATCAGTGGGGCTCTTTCGACGCCGGCGAAGACTCACAACCGGCAGCCACGCTTGCAGTGGGCGCGCCGCTGGGGGCTTGGAGCCTGCACTATCACGCCTCTGCCTCCGTCTTCGGGTCGGCCGCCGCGGGCGGGTTCCTGCTCAATTTGGCGGCGGCTCTGGCGGTGCTGGGCGCGGTTGTGATCGGCCTGAGCTACTACTTCTATCGCGAGCAGTCGCGCGAGATGCACGAGGCGGCCCAGCGCGTCAGCTTTGTCAACCAGGTATCCCATGAGTTGAAGACGCCGCTGACGAACATCCGCATGTACGCCGAATTGCTCGAGAAGGACCTGGACGAGCCCAGCGAGCGCTTGCGGCGGCATCTGGGCGTGATCGTCTCCGAGAGCCAGCGGCTGAGCCGCCTGATCGGTAACGTGCTGACCTTCAGCCGCAAGCAGCGCGAGACCCTGGAGCTGCGCCGCAGGCGCGGAGTTGTTGACGACGTCTTGCGTGGCGTTCTCGATCATTTCAGGCCCGCGCTCGAGGCCAAACAGATCGAGGTGGAGTTCGAGCCCGGCGCGGGCGAGTCCGTCTCGGTGGATGCTGACGCCGTGGAGCAAATTGCAGGCAACCTCATCAGCAACGTCGAGAAATACGGGGCTGAAGGCAAGCGTATGGAGATTTCCAGCCGGCGGCTGGGGGACACTGTCGAAATCACCGTGGCCGATCGCGGGCCCGGTCTCGCTTGGCGTGAGCGGCAACGGATTTTCGAGCCTTTCTACCGAGTCAGCAACGCGCTTACCGAAGGAGTCAGCGGAACCGGCATGGGGCTCGCGATCTCGCGCGACCTGGCGCGCCTTCATGGGGGCGATCTGGAACTTGTGGAATCAGAGCAGGGCGCGCGCTTCCGCGTCACCCTCGAGTGTCCGCCCGACTCCAGCCCCCGCGGGTGACGATATGAAAGTGCTCATCGCCGAAGACGACCGCAACATCCGCGCGGGGCTCGAGGAGATCCTCTCCGAGGAGGGCTATGAGACCGTGGCCGCCGAGAATGGGACCCAAGCGCTCGAGCTCTACCGCCGTGAATCGCCGGACTTCATTTGTCTCGACATCATGATGCCGGGCGTCAACGGCTATGAGGTTTGCCGCGAGATCCGGCGGGCTGACCCCGGCGTACCGATCATCTTCATCAGCGCCAAATCCGAGGAAGTGGACAAGGTCCTGGGGCTGGAGTTGGGGGCGGATGACTTTATCCTCAAGCCGTTTGGAGTGCCCGAAGTGCTGGCGCGCATTCGTGCGGTGACCCGCCGCTGCATAGCCCGGGACCGCCACCAAGAAAGCCAGAAGCCCTTTCGGATGGATGACCTCGAGATCCTCCCCGCCGAACTGCGGGCCCGCCGGGGAGACCAAATGGTCGATCTGAGCCTGCGGGACGTGAAGATCCTGCAACTGCTTCACCGTATGCGTGGCCAAGTCGTCGGCCGCGACGCGATGTTCAACAAATGCTGGGGCCTGTCGCACGTCGCCAACAGCCGCACGCTGGATCAGCACATCTCACAACTCCGCAAGCGCATCGAGCGAGACTCCAAACAACCGCGCATCATCCTCACGGTCCACGGAGCGGGCTACCGCTACGAGGGCGGGTAGGACATCGCGATTAAGAGGCTGGCCAGTTCTCCCAGCAACCGCGGATTATCGGACGGTTCACCGGGTGGTATCGGCACAGTTGAATGGGGATCGCCCAATCGGGCTAGATTCAGCCTATGACGGCGAGTCTCAATATGCGTCCGCCCTGGCGATGACGGGGGCCAGTAAATTGTCCACCGGCGCAAAGTCGTCGGTCAGTACGAGATTATTTGAGCGCCGACGAAGGGTGGCCAAATGATGTGGCTCCATGAGGGTACCCTTGTAAACGTCGAAATCCAGATCGTTGAGCTTCAGTGGCCGACCCGAGCCAACGACAACGAATGTGTCGCGGTAGTCATCGTCGGACGGCCCGCGGAAAACCGTGCTGAGAACGTAGACGTGCGGAAAGCTGCGCTCGAGGGTGTTGATTATCGCGCCCAGGAAGAGCCCCGACTGGTAGACGTCGATCACGTTGGCGAGGAACACCCCGCCGGGACTCATCAAGCGGCGGACTTTCTGATTGAACTCGTACGTCGTCAGATGATAGGGCGGCGAATAGTGGCTGAAGGCGTCGCCGTAGACCAGGTCGAAACGGCCGACGTCCTCACCCTCGTCAAGCCTCGACAGCAGATCTTCCACATGGTTGCGGGCGTCGAGATTGTAGATCCGCAGCGGCGTGTTCGCGGGAAGGCCGAAGGCTTCGTAGGCCGCGCGGGTGACTTCGGGATCGATCTCGGCTACTTCGATATAGCTTCCCGGCCAGCGCCGCAGCATCCAGCGCGGGAACACGAACCCGCCTCCGCCCAGCATCAAGGCGCGGGGCTTGCGTTCGGGCGGCCAGTCCCGAACCGCGGCCTCCGTCACGCCGGCGTAGACGTTCTCGTACTCGTAAACCAGCTCATCCGGGTCAGTCGTGGACACGTAGGCATGCACCAGAAAATCGAGCGTCATCGAACGCACTCCGGGCATGTCCGGCTCGTCTTCGACACGGATGAACGAGTACTGCGACTCCGTAAGGAAGTGCACGAACTCGTCTTCGACTTCGCGCAGCCCCAGCCGCTCGCCAACGGTTTGTGTCCATTCCCAGGGCCCGGCGTGCGCCAGCAGGTTCGCCCCGAGGACGCCCATCCATAGATAGGGCAGAATACTTTGTGCTCCGAAGAATATCGACATGGCCAGCAAAACGGCGGCGACGCTCAACAACACCGCGACGGTTCCCATCTGGGCGATGAGGAAGTATCCCGTCATAAAGGTGCCGACGATGCTGCCAACGGCGCCCCACGAGTAGACGCTGCCGACGGTTCGCCCGGTTTCCCGGCCCAGCCCCAGCGCCATCTTGGCGGCGACCGGGCTGATCGTCCCCATTAGCGCGGCGGGAAGGAAGAATACGAAGAACACGTGGAGCGCGATTCGCAGGCTCCATTCCTGGCTGCGGAGGATATAGAACTGCCCGACCCGCTCATTCAGCAGCGGAATCAGCAAGCAGGCCGCCGAGGAAAGCAAGAACAGCGAGGCCAGCGCTTCGCGGGCGCGGTAGCGGTCGGCGAGGCGTCCGCCGATGTAGTTTCCGATGGCGATGCCGGCCAGAACGATACCGATGACAGAGGTCCAGGTGTAGAGCGAGCTGCCGACATGACGTGCGATCAGCCGCCCGGCGACCAGCTCGACCACCATGATGCACAAGCTCGACACAAACACAGTCAGATTGGGAATCAGCCAGCTCCAGCGGCCCGGCGCGGGGGCGATCGGATCCGTGGATGCGGCTTCGGCGGACCCCGGCTCCTCCGCGCCGCTCGTGAGTTTCTCGCCGCTAGAGGACATGAACACCTGTATAGCCACATCGTCGCCGATGGCGGCGGAAAATTTCAGACGGCCGGACAGAGGCGCGGACGGAAGTCCGCGCTCATCGCCGCGGCGGCCAGGTCACACGGGGAGCCGATCAAGCGGCAACTCCATAGCATAGCGGGATAGCATAGCCGGGAAACTTCTCAAAAAGGGCGCTTATTAGGGGTGCGGGACAACATCCCTGTAGATTTGAAGAATGCGCCGTGCCGTGCGGTCCCAACTGAACCGCTTGACTTGCTCGAAGCCGCGCCGCCGCAGATCGTCGCGAATCAAAACCGGGGGCGTGGCGCCCCGCGGGGCGGGGGTGGCGCTTGGTGAGGCGGCCATGGGTTTCCCGCTGTATCCGGCAACCGGTTTTCCTGGTCCAGTGCGCGGCTCGTGCGAGTGTGAACAAATGGATCGACTGCCGGGCACTGCCGCGCCAAGCCAGGCCCGGCTTGACAGCAATTCTACCATGCTACAATGAGCGTTTTTCCACCGATGGGCCCCTCGAAGCGGGCCACCGGCGAGGCGACAAGCTGACAGTTTCACAGGCGGGCATTGGCCCGCCTCTGTTTTTTGCGAATTCATCAGGTTCTTTTCGCCGTAAATGATCTCATGCGCTGGAGCCAACTCTTCATTCCCACCCTGCGAGATACGCCTGCCGAGGCTGAAGTTCCCAGCCACCAGTTGTTGCTGCGTGCCGGCTACATCCGCCAGCTAGCGGCGGGCATCTACAACTACCTCTTTCTGGCGAAACGCTCCTTGCTGAAGATCGAGCGGATCGTTCGCGAGGAAATGGATGCCATTGGAGCGCAAGAGTTTCATCTGTCCGAGCTGCATCCGGCTGAGATTTGGCGGGAAAGCGGACGCTGGGAGAAGATGGGCCACGACATGTTCCGGCTCAAAGACCGCTGGGGACGCGATCTTTGCCTGGGCATGACCGAAGAAGAAGTAATGACCTCGATCGCGCGCGGCGAGCTGCGCAGCTATAAGCAGTTGCCGCAGCTTTGGTATCAGATCCAGGTGAAATTTCGGGACGAGCCGCGCCCCAAATCAGGATTGATGCGGACGCGGCGCTTCACGATGAAGGATTCCTACTCCTTCGACATAGACGCCGCAGGGCTCGAGATCAGCTACCAAAAACACCACGGGGCTTATTGCAGGATACTTAGCCGCAGCGGGCTGCGTTACTTGGCGGTGGAAGCGCATTCGGGTGCGATGGGCGGCAGCAAGTCGCACGAGTTTGTGGTTCCCTCCGATGCCGGAGAGGATCTGATCGTCATCTGCGACGGCTGCGGCTATGCGGCCAACCTCGAAAAGGCCGAATCGGTTGCCCGGCCATGCGCGGAGGATGACTCGGCAGAGGACGCACTGCCGGAAGAGTTCGCGACTCCGGGCAAGAAAACGATCGCCGAGGTAGCGGAGTTTGACGGCCTTCCCGAGACATCGCATATCAAGAGCCTGGTGATGGCAGCCGATGAAAAGCCGGTCCTTTTGCTATTGCGGGGAGATCACCAGCTCAACGAAGCGAAACTGTCTTCGCTGCTGGGGGCAGCCGAGCCACGGCCGGCGCATCCGGAGGAAGTTGTCGAGTGGGCCGGGGCTACGATCGGCTCGATTGGTCCCGTCGGCGTCACCAAGATGGAGATCATTGCCGATCAAGCGATCGAGGGGCGGCGGAACATGGTGACTGGCGCGAACAAAGACGACTGCCACCTGCGGAATGTCACCGTTGGGCGCGATTTTGAAGCGCGCTTCGCCGATCTTCGGGATGTCCACGAGGGTGACGGTTGCATCCATTGCTCGAAGCCGCTGAAGCTTCAGAAGTGCATCGAGGCCGGCCACATCTTCCAGCTTGGCTACGCGTATTCGGAACCGATGGGATTGCGGGTCCTTGACCAGAATGGCAAAGAGGTCACGCCCATCATGGGCTCCTACGGAATCGGCCTGGAGCGGATTCTCAGCGGCGCGGTCGAGCAGAACTACGACGATGCCGGAATTGTCCTGCCGGTCTCGATTGCCCCGTTCGAGGTGGTCGTGACACCGGTCAATCTCAAAGACGACTCGCAGCGTGAAGCCGCGGAGCAGATCTACCAGCGTTGCAAGGAATTAGGGCTGGATGTGTTGCTCGACGACCGCGCCGAGCGGGCCGGGGTCAAATTCAAGGACGCCGAACTGATCGGCATTCCCTTCCGGATCACGGTGGGCAAGAAGCTTTCCGGGGGTATGGTGGAACTCACTGATCGCTCGACACGTCTATCCACCGATGTTACACTCGAAGAAGCGCCGGAGAAGGTGCAAGAGCGGCTTCAGGCGGCTCTTCCCGCGGCATCCGCTCCCGCTTCCTAGACCCGTTTTCGGGCTGATAGAGCCCCGGAAATCTCCACTTTGGGTCTAACGATACGAACCTGATGCCAGCCCGCAAGCGGTCCCGAAGGAGCAAGAGACGGGCGTCCAACTCGTCGTTCATCGGGCGAGTGGGGCGTTTCTTCTGGACTCCCTTTGGCAAGGTCCTGCTGGCCACGATGCTGATCGCGGGCATTGCGGGTGTCATCGCGTTCAGCCACTTCTACTGGGAATACGCCAAGCTGATTGACGCCAAGCTCGCGCGCGGACCGTTCAACCGGCCCTCGAAGATCCTGGCCGCGCCGAAAGCGGTCTATGTGGGAGAAGAGATTTCGGCGGAAGAGATTTTGTCGCTGCTGCGCAACGCGGGCTATTCGGACTCGCGGCACAATCGAATCGGACATTTTCTCGTCAAGGACAACAGTCTCGAGATCTATCCCGGCGGCATGTCTTACTTCAGCCGGGAACCCGCGGTCTTGTACTTTGACGACAAGCAGGTCACGCGCATCGTTTCCCTGAGCGACAACAACCCCCAGACGGTCTACGAACTCGAGCCCGAGCTGATCACGAATCTGTTCGACAAGGAGCGGTTGAAGCGGCGGCTGCTGGCTTACGAGAACATTCCGGACGTTTTGGTCAACGCGGTTCTGGCGATTGAAGACCACCGCTTCTTCGATCACGCGGGCTTCGACCCCATTCGTACCGCGAAAGCCGCCTACGACGGGATCGTGGGAGGCGAGAAGATTCGCGGGACCTCGACGCTGACGCAGCAGCTTTCGCGCGGGTTTTTCCTTAGCCCGGAGAGAAGCTACAAACGCAAGCTTGCCGAGCTGATGATCGCGTTGCAGCTCGAGGCGCGCCTCAGCAAAGAGAAAATCCTCGAACATTACTTGAACCAAATCTGGCTCGGCTGGCGCGGCAGCTTCAACGTGATGGGAATGGGTGAAGCCGCCAGGGCCTATTTCGATAAAGACATCCGCGAGGTGTCGCTGGCCGAGGCGGCCCTGCTAGCGGGGCTGATTCAAAGGCCGAGTTACCTCAACCCCTTCCGGCATCCCGAGCGCGCCAAGTCACGGCGCGACACGGTGCTGCGCTTCATGGAGCGCCACGCGTTTATCACGCGCGAAGAGCTCAACGAAGCCGTTCAAGCGCCTATCGAGCTGGCGATCGGCAAGGTCGAGTCGAGTACGGCGCCCTATTTCGTCGACCTGGTCAACAACCAGCTTCAGGAATGGTTTAGCTCGGACGAGTTGATCACGCAATCCTATTGGGTCTACACGACGATCGACATGGATCTGCAGCGTGCCGCCGTCGAGGCGATTCGGATCGGGATGGCCGAGGTGGATGAGCGCGTGGCCCGGCAAAAGCGCTTTCGGGGGAGGAAGGCTCCTCAGGCGCAGGCGGCGCTGGTCGTTTTGGATCCCAAGACGGGTGAGGTCAAAGCAATCGTCGGCGGCAGGAATTATGGTTTGAGCCAGCTCAACCGAGTTCTGGCAAAGCGCCAGCCGGGGTCCGCTTTCAAGCCGTTTGTCTATGCCACGGCGATTGAAACAGCTATTGAGGACGAGCTGGGCGACGAATATCTCGATGATGGCTATCTCGACGGCGAAGCGGCCGAACCGGCGGACCTATCGCCTGTTCTGCATGACGGTTTCGCGCCGAAGACGCTGCTGACCCCGATTACGGTTATCGATGATGTCCCGACTACATTCTGGTGGGACGACAAACCCTACGAACCTTCGAACTTCGCCAACAAGATTTACGGGATGGTACCGCTGCGGCAGGCGCTCTACAAGTCGCTCAACATAGCGACCGTCAAGGTGGCCGATATGGCAGGCTACGATAAGGTCGCGGACATGGGGCGCCGGGTCGGGCTGGGCGAGGCGATTCAGGCGACGCCGGCTATTGCGCTGGGAGCTTACGAAGTGACGCCGCTCGCCATCGCGGGCGCCTACACGGCACTCGCCAATGGCGGGGTGAAGATGAACCCTTATTTCATCCGAAACGTGCGTGATTCGAGCGGCCGCCATCTTGTGCGGCAGAAGCCCGAGGGAGAGGAAGTTATCGATCCCCGCGTGGCCTACGTGGTCACGCACATGCTCGAAGACGTCATCCGCCGCGGCACGGCCGTGCGAGTGCGCGGCATGGGTTTCACCGAACCGGCCGCCGGCAAGACCGGCACCGACGACGACGGCTGGTTTGCGGGTTATACGTCGAATCTGCTTTGCGTCGTATGGGTCGGCTTCGACGACAACACGGACCTCAAGATCGAGGGATCGAAATCGGCGTTGCCAATTTGGACCGAGTTCATGAAGCGGGCCCACCAGATGCGCGAGTACCGCAACCCCGATCCTTTCGAGCCGGTCGACGGGATCGTCACTGTTGCCATTGATCCCGATACCCAGCAGCTTGCCACCTACTCTTGCGCGGACCGCCGAACGGAAGTTTTCATCGCCGGCTCGGAACCGAGCCAGTATTGCCGCCTGCACGGCGGCGGAGGGCGTCAGACGCTGCTGGCCACCAACGTGGCGGGCTGGGACAGCGGTTCTCCGCAAAGGAATCAACCCGGCCCGGAGGGTTCCACGACCTTGCGGAGCCGCGCCGCCGCCCCAGGGCTGAACCGTGGTGTTGGCGACCCCGGCCCTCGCCGCTCGCCGCCCCCCCCAAAAGGGAAGAAAAAGAAGGGCCTGTTTGGCAGGCTCCTGGACGTCTTCCGCTAGGGCTCGATTCTCTAGATTGTTCCCGCCACACGACGTGGCGCGCGTCTCCAGACGTGCCGTGTCGCCATTCGTGGCGACATGTCTTTTCCACTCTGCCAGTTGACCCTCGGGTCCTCTAGCCCGCTTTTCTCCCCGCCCTGAAATGCTATACTACATCCGGCCATAAAAAATTGATCTTAAATCATTTATCCTAAAAACGGCGGTTGGACGTTCTAGCATTCGTTGTAACATATTGAAAGAACGTATCTTATGTGCTGATATTGCAACTGCGGAGCAGTTGCAATCTTCACCCGCCGGTCCCCGATGACACTCGGGTCCAACTGACGTCTCGTCACAAGGTTGGGGCGGTTCGAAGACGACCAACTGCCGTTTTTAGGTTTATGGATATCCAATTCACCACGGACATTTTCAAGGAGGGCGCACAATACGTCGCCCACACTCCCGAGCTCGACCTCTCCTCTTGCGCTCGCACCGAAACAAAAGCGCGAGACAATCTCATCGAAGCCGTTCGCTTGTTTTTGGAAGAAGCCGGCAAGATGGGAACGCTTGAACAGCTCCTCCAGGAGTCCGGCTACATCCGCGGCGGGAGCGGTGCTTGGCGAGTACGCAGTCAAGTTGTTGAGGGAATGGCATGAGTACTTCGGTGACTGAACTTCGGGAAGCCACGGCCCAGAGTGTCCGCGTGAACGAAGATGCTTTGACGGTCGATCTTGCCGATGGGCGGACAATCACCGTGCCGCTCCCCTGGTTCCCAAGGCTGGCACGGGGAACACCGGCTGAGCGAGCCAACTGGCGTCTGATCGGCGGTGGCGAGGGGATTCACTGGCCGGATCTGGATGAAGACATCAGCACGAACAGTCTTCTCGCAGGGCGCCGATCCGGCGAAACGCAGGAATCTCTTGACCGCTGGATCGAGGAGCGAAAGGCAGCAGGCTGACGAGGCGCCGCGGGAGGCGGCTCGCCCCCATCGTGGATGACTTCGCAGGTATGCTCGCCGCTGCCGGCGATGGGGTTTTGTCCCTGGCGGGCGGAAGGTTCAGAAGCAGGCAGCGTGCTCATGGAAGGCGCTTTCTCCGCCTCTTAGATCATCTTCGCGCGGTCGACGATGTGGCAGATATTGCCCTCGAGATCACGGAAGAACGCTAGCCGATTGCCCTCGGCCTCGACAAAGTTGTCGATTTCAATTCCCTTTGCCTTTAGATCCTCCACGGCAGGATCGAAGTCATCGACACTGATGGCCAAATGCCGGATTCCCGGTGTTTTCGGGCTGGTCTCAAGACGTTCTCCTTGGGAGGGGATGATCTCGAGCATCGTGCCGTCCTGTGCTTTGACGAAAACGTTGCCACCGTAGCGGTAGCAAATCGGGAAGTCGAGGTTCTTCTCGTACCAAGCGGCAAGCGCCTCCGGGTCGGGTGAGGCGATGGCGGTGTGTTCTATCCCTTTGTACATGTGTGTTGGACTCCTTATTGAACCAGAGTAAGCTGAGCTGGAGTTACGAGTGTAGCCGATATCGGCTGCCCACTGGTGAGATAACCGAGCCCGGACCGCGGGCCGCACATGAACTATCGAGTCTGTTCAGAGCTTCCGTGGACTAAGCCAGTAGCAGGGCCTACACCTGTTTCTCGGCCAGATCGCCGATCATGGGGATTTTATACATCTGGCCTTGGTAGGCTCGGATAATGAGCTTGGCCCAGAAGACAAAAGACGCCATCGAGAGAAGCCAGGCCACCACAAACACAAGGTGCTCCAGCCCAAGGTACCCCAGGATGGGCCCCAAAACATTCCAGACGATCCAGATCAGGGCCAACGCACCACCGCAATAGAACAGGGCCTGGAAGGAATGAAAGCGGACGAATCGGTTCTGCCTGTAGGTATCCGTTAGGAAGAGGAAGTAGATCGCGGGAAGCAAGAGATAGGCCAGCGCTCCGGCGGTATTGTCTCCGGCGACGAAATCCGCGGCCGGTGAAGCGCTAGCCGATGTGGATGATGCTCCCCCGCCAAATGGATCGGCCGCCGTCCCGCAACGCGAACAAAACTTCGCATCCGCCACATCCGTGCCACAGTTCCTGCAAAACGCCATTCCTTACCCCTTTTTCATCCGAGTTGGATCGTCGATGCGAGACGAATCCTGGCGAGAATGGTCCCACACGAAGCCGCCGGACCGGCGGGTTGGACCCTAGTCGTCGCACCGCTGTCTCTCACCTCAGCATATACGCCATCGATCGCCGAGTTGTTCAAACGGTCCTGACGCTTCCACGCATTCCCGTGGTGAAATCACGGTGCTTACCGGGGACATGGTGAACAAAACATACCGGCTACATGGTGAACAACTTTCCAAGGGAAACATTAAGAGGCAACAATGTTTTATGCCTTGGAAACAAACAGACGCCATGGATCAACGCATGCAGTTCATCTTAGACTGGAAAGCCGCTCGGGAATCGAAGACCGAGTTGTGCCGCCGCTACGGCATCCAACGCCGTATCGGCTACAAATGGGTCCGGCGCTACGAGCGCGACGGCCCCGCCGGGCTCGCGGACCGCTCCCGTGCCCCGGTGCATCATCCTCAGCAAACCAAGCCAGAGGTGCTCGGCCGCATCCTCGAGATCCGCGCTGAACACCCGCTGTGGGGCGCGCCGAAAATCCGCGCCGTGCTGGAGCGCGAAAAGCCCCGGCAACACCCGCCCGCGGCGTCGACGATCGGCGAGATCCTGCGTCTGGAAGGGCTCACCCGGCCCCAGAAGAAACGCCGCCGGACGCCGCCGCACAACCAGCCTCTAGCACACGCCGGCGGGCCCAATGACGTCGTCTCGATCGACTTCAAGGGCTGGTTCCGGTGCCTAGATGGCACGCGCATCGACCCGCTGACCCTGGTCGACAATCACAGCCGCTACGCGCTGTGCTGCCAAGCCGTCGATGCCTGCGACTTCGCGCACGTCAGAGCCGTGCTGGAATCGGTGTTTTTCCAATACGGGCTGCCCCGCGCCATCCGCAGCGACAACGGCGCGCCCTTTGCGAGCCGCGCCGTGGCGGGTTTAAGCCGGTTGAGCGTGTGGTGGCTGAGGCTGGGCATCGAGGTGGAACGCATTCCGCCGGCGACACCCAGCGACAACGGCCGCCAGGAGCGTTTTCATCGCACCCTGAAGCAACACACGGCGGATCCGGCGGCGGCCAACCGGCGGGCGCAACAGCGGGCCTTTGAGAGCTTCTGCCGCGAATACAACGAGCAGCGGCCGCACCAGGCGCTGGGACAGCAAGTGCCGCCCAGCATCTATCGCCCGTCGGATCGTGTTTATCCGTCGCGGCTGCCCGAGATCGAGTATCCAGCGAGCTTTCTGCGCCGCAAGGTGGGCAAGCGCGGCGAGATCTACTGGCGGGGCGCGCGGATCTTCGTCAGCGAGGTGTTGCACGGCGAGCTGCTGGGGCTGGAGGCGATCGACGACGGGGTCTATCGCGTCTGGTTCTGCTCGCTGCAGCTGGGCACCTTCGACGAGCGCCGCGGCGGGCTCGCGCCGTTGCCCCGACGTCGGGGCAACGGCGCCTGCGGGTCGGCTTCCCCGCAAGTCCCGCACGGCTCGCAACCAACCAACGACTCGGAACCAATCAACGAGTGTGAACCAACCAACGACAAATGTGAAGCAACCAAAAACCCAGTACCAACCAACGACTCTGAATCAACCTTGACAACACCAACGAAAGGAGGCAATCTGTTCACCATGTCGCCGGTGTAAACTGTTCACTATGTTCCGGGTAGAACAATCCGTGCCGCTTCGCGGCTCAAAGACCCTGGACTCGAAGGTTCTAGAGTAAGTGAACAGCATTGGGGTCGACCCAAGGCCAACCCGCCGATTGAAACAGAAAAGCCCGCCGACAGGGCGGCAGGCTCTTCCCAAGTTCAAAGCGAGACTTTTTCCAGAAACGCTAGTCGCCGCTGGCGCCGATCAGCTCTTGGCTGTGGGTGTTTTGCCCATTCGTGGCGGCGCCATTGCCGTTGGCCGCTCCTCCGATCTGGATCAATGAGGGAGCCGGGGGCTCTTTGAGAACCTGCTCGCGGTACATCTTCATCAGGCGAGCTTCTTCTTCCGGCGAGAGGATCTTCTGCTTGCTCGCACCACCGTTGACGACCGGCGGCGCCGCGCCGCGGGCCTGAGCCTCGGCCAGCTTGCGGTCGCGTTCGAGGATCTTCTCTTCGCGCGCGTTTGCCGGACCGTCCGATTTCTGTGCTTCGCGAGCCGCGTGTTCGGCATTGATGTTGAGGCCGTGATCGTATTCCACCATGTCGACTTTGCGGCCGCCGGCGTAAATCTTGTGCTTGCCGTGCTGGTCATACCACTTGCTGAGAGTGGAGGTCATATGCATCTTCTCGATGATGTTTCGCCAGCCGACTCCGGTGTTGTAGGCACAGAAGGAAATTTCACCTTCCTGCGTTCCGTAGGGAATAATACACATCTCGGTTCGCCGGAAGTCGTAGTTGAACAGATCCTGGAACCACATCCCGGCCACAAACAGGAAGTTCCAGGGATCGTTGCGGCGAGCCACGCCCTTGCCGTAGTTCTTGCCGCTCAAGCCGAAAGACTTGTCGAACTTCTTCAGCAGCGAACTCAGATTGAAGCTCGCGGGCGCTTTGTAAGGGTTGTAGTTTCTCAGCAGGACCAGCCCCATTTGGAGATTGCTCAGCCAAGGGGCGCGCGCCGAGTCGGTCACAGTGCGAATGTCCTGTACAAGCTGCGGAACATTGATGAACTCGGCGACCGGCGCCATCTCCTTGGTCTTCTTATTAATCATGAACGCCGTACCGACACCGCAGTTGGGATGGCAGCCGCAACTCACCTGGCCCCATTGCGACTGCGGGCCGTGCGCTACGTCGGCTGCATCGGCGAAGGTGCCCATGACTGAAATCGGGAACCAATCGCGGTTGGGCTCGGTGATGCCCGTCTGCTCTTTGACGTCGCGGGCCAGGTGCGAGAGCGTATAGCGCTGCCGCATCCGCCGTTCATCGGTGATCTCTTCGTCGCGGCCCGTGAATGACACCGGCTGGAATGCGATGAAGGCGATCTTTCCAGGGTTGTCGCGGGCGAACTTAATGATCGGGCCGACTTCCTCGTTGTTGACGTTATTGACGAGCGTGGTCACCAGGACGATCTCGGTTCCCGCGGCGTGCATGTTGTCGATCGCCTTCAGCTTGACGTCGAACAGATTGCCAATCTTGCGGTGCGAATTCGGGGCGTTGCCGATGCCGTCAAACTGCAGGTAGGCATAGCGCAAGCCGGCGTCAGCCGCTTTTTCGGCGAACTTGCGGCTCTTGGCGAACTCGATGCCGTTGGTGGCCGCCTGCACGCTGTTGAAACCGATCGAGCGCGCGTAGTTGACGGCTTTGAGGAAAAAAGGCGACATCGTCGGCTCGCCGCCGGAGAACTGCACCGACATCTGGCGGCGAGGTTTGATCTTCAGGGCATTGTCGAGAATCGTCTTGATCTCGTCCCACTCCAGCTCGTGAACAAAACCAACCTGATTGGCGTCCATGAAGCAGGGGTCGCACATCATGTTGCAGCGGTTGGTCAGATCCACCGTCAGCACCGAGCCGCGGCCGAACTTCACCGTGCTGCTTCCGTGGTTGTGAAGATCCTTATCGTTGTGGGCGCGAATGTCGCGTCCCGGGAAGTTCGACTCGATGTGCTCGAGGAACTTCGAGTCAATGGCCATGATGTCTTCGATGCGCCCATGTTTCGGGCAGTCCTTGATCATCCAGATTTGGCCATCTCGTTCGATCACGGAGGCTTTGATTTCTCCGACCTTCTCTTCCCTGAGGATGTTGTAATCGACTTCGCCGTTGATGATCTTGGCGCGCGCCTCGATGACGCATTTGGGACAGAGCGAGTCGGTTTGGCGCGGCCAGCCTAGCGGCGGCTTGCTTTTCTCCCAGGACTTGAGCATCCGTTTATCGGACCAGTCCGGGGTGAACGACGGGTTGGGGCCCATGGTTCGGTTCAAGGCCTGAATCCCGTTCCACATCGCGGATGCGAGCTTCGTTACACCTTTTTCGACATACTTGGTGGGTCTATGCATCGATCAGATCTCCTCGGGCGGCTGCGATTTCCGGCTTATGACAACAAGGCCGGGCCACAGCCGTTTATTCGAAGGCACACTATGCCCTTGCGCGAACATACTACGCCTGATAACCAGTAAGCATACGGGATCTGTCTTACGACGCCTACGAGAAACAGTTGAATGGCGCAAATTTGGGGCTGTTTGGCGAACTGAGCGGCTCAGTGGGACCCTGCCAGGGGGTGCGCCGGCAGTTGGAGACGCCGCTCCAGGCGAAGAGAAGGAGAAAATCGCCCAGCAGGTTCGTGTGCGACTGAAAGTCGCCTGAAGCGCGGCTTGGCCGAAACAGAGCCGCGCCCGCAAGGGTGCGGTCAAGGGGAGTCCGTGCGTCGGGACCGCCATTGGAATGCAGTCACTGCCAGACTGGATCGCACCCTTTCGGGCGCGGCTCTGTTGAGAACCCTCGCTTGAAGCTGACCGCCTGAAAGGCGGTGGGTTTAGACCTGGTGATTGATCTAAACCTTCTGGCCGCGTTTTCGCATATCGGCAAGCACCCGGTCGATGCCGACTTTACTGATGATCTTGATCGCCTTGGCACTGACTTTCATTTTGACCCAGCGTTTTTCGCTGGGCACCCAAAAGCGCTTGAGCTGCAGATTCGGCTCGAATCTGCGCCTGGTCTTGTTGTTGGCATGAGAGACGTTGTTGCCCGACATGGGCCTTTTTCCAGTCACAACACAGACCTTCGCCATTGATTACTCTCCTGCTTGCTTCTGGAAAAACGCCGCTGTATCAGCCGACCGGCCGCTGGCGATTGGAAGCGTCAGTGTTTTCATCATAGCACGCGATACCAGGACAAGTGCTCGTTCGGGCAGCTCGGAGATAACGGGCGGGGCTGCATCAGGGATGCAGCTTGGCACTTCGCTGAAAAAGCAATGCGGTCGCGAAACAAGCGCCGAGCAAAGTGGCCAAGCTGATGAGCACGCCCGTAAGGAAGAACCGCGAATGGAAGGCGACGACGACCTCATGCTCGCCCCGGGGAACGGCCACTCCCGTCAAGGCGTGATCCAGGGGGAAGACGGGACAAGCCGTGCCGTCCTTGGTGTTCGCCTCCCACCCGGGAAAGTAGGGTAGGGAGAGTCGCAGCAGCCCCCCGGCCGCGGCCTTGTACCGAATCGTGTACGACCGCGGGCCGGATGAAATGCTGAGCACTTCCCCCGACGGGTCCGCGGCTAAAGCGGCGGGCTCGTCCTCGACAATCGCGGTCGTCAAAGGGTCAAGAGTCTTCAAAGCCATCGCGGACTCGCTGGGTCCCGCCACGCTGACGATCTTGGCGGGGAACGTCGCTAGAGGCAGGGTCCCGCTAACGGCGTCAAGGCGATCAGATTCAACGTTCACTACTCGGGCGACACTGAGCCCCTTCAACAACCCAGGGTTCCCCAACGCTGCATCAAGGTATCGCCTGTAACGGACTAATTCGAGAGGGTTGTACCCATAGGTCGTCTCGATCTTTTCGTCGAGGGGATGATTCAGCGAACCAAACGCGGCAACATGATCTGAAGCGTGCAGCCGGGTTTGGGGGCCAACAAGCGGCTTCACGCTCTCTTCGAGCATCCCGCGGGCAGGCGCGTAAGCCTGCTCGAAATTCGCTCTTGCGTACATCAAGGGATTGCTGCTGGAGTTCCAATAGGCCAAGTCCACAAGGAACACCGCCGCGAAAATGTAGGCGGAAAACCCGAGGCCGAACTTGCGGCCCAACACTTGCACTCCGGCTCCCGCAAGCAGAGCCAGCCCCAGCGCGATCACGAACCAGCAGTGAACGGGCGCTCGAATCTGACCGAAACCCGGCAACGTTCCTAGCAGCCGCGCCAATCCGAACGAAGGCCCCAATGCATACCACAACGGCACGGCCACGAGCCCTATGCCGATCGGCCGGATGGCCCGATTCCACAACCCCAGCGCGGCCAGAGGCAACAGCAGGAACCCGCCGTAAAAGTAGTACTGCGTGATGTCGGCCGGACCGCGATAATCTCCCGAGAGCGCTCCCAGTGCGTCGGGCAGCAGCAGAGTGGACAAAGCCTCCCAGGTGAGCGCGCCTTCCGAGCTAGCCGAGGTATCGAAATCCGCGCGGATCGAATGCCGCACCAGCTCGGCCGATGGCAGCAATTGCACGGCGGCCAGCCCCAGCGCGATCAAGACGGTCCCCAGCAAGCAGAGCAGCAATCGCAGCCGTCTTTTGGGGTATTGAAACGCCTCGATGCCGGCGGCAATCGCTACAGCAGACAAAGCATAGAGCGACGTTTGGAAGTGGCCGGCGAGGAGCATCGATCCCGCTGCCAGTCCGGCTAAAGGGATATATCCGCCGGCCTTCGGCTGCGCACTCTTGTGAATAATCAGGAGCAACCATGGCAGCCAGGCGGCGGTTTGCAGCATGCCCACGTGCGAAGCATGGGCGGCGAAGAAACCAGAAAGCCCGTAGCCAAGCGCCGCAACCAGCGAAGCCGTCTCGTGCTGGAGGATCGGCCGGGCTAGCAGCCACGCTCCAAAACAGGCCAGCAAAGCGTGCAGAAAGATCTCATATTGGATCGCTCTGGGGGTAACACCGGAAAGGAAGAACGGCCAGTTCAGCGGGTACCAGGCCCCGACTTGAGGATCCGCGAGAAACGGGAATCCGGAGAAAATGTACGTGTAGTCCAGTGAGGAAGCTCCCCCCGCCAAGCTGTCGGCCAAGTACTTCTGCGAACTGTAGTGAACGTCAACCGCGTCCCACTGGATGCTGGCGTTGGGGGAGGTGAGGGGCGCCCAGTAGAAGATCAGTACCGCCAGCAGCAAGAAGGCCGGCGGCCACCAGCGGCCGGCGTCTCGATGCGGGGCCGGCGGCGCCGCGGGGGCAGCCTTTGGAGATTGCTTGACGGCCTTTTTTTTCTTCGCGCCCACGGCAGGACCCCAAGCTTAGCACTGCCCGGAAAAGCCGTTCAATAACCCGGACGGCTGCTCGTCATGCAGTCCGTAAAAGTGAAAGCGCCCCTCAATTGGAGGCTTCCGCTAGATACTAGCCCGCTGACTCTGAGGATATTGTTCGTAGAAATGGCGGCACGAACAGAGCCGCGCCCGCAAGGGTGCGGTCGAGTTTGGCGGTGACCGCATTCCCGTGGCGGCCCCGACGCACTGACTACCCTCGACCGCACCCTTGCGGGCGCGGCTCTGTTCCCCACAAACGAAATTTCAAATATCTTCCGCTAGAATTGGCGCTGGGTCCGCGCGCATTTTACGGTGCCAAACCGCCAGCAGAACCGCGGCTACCGTGGTGAGCCCGACGCATAATCCGGCCCAAACTCCAGGCGCTCCCCAACCCCCCGGAAAGCCTAGCGCATAGGCGATCGGCAGGCCGATGAACCAGTGTCCGACCAGGTTGCTCAACATCGGAATGCGGGTTTCCCCGGTGCCCCGCAAGATGCCCGTCGCGACCACCTGGATGCCATCCGAAATCTGAAATAACGCGGCAATGTAGAGCAGTGACACTCCCGTGGCCAGCACGGCGGCATCGGTGGTATACAGTCTCAGAATCAAGCGCGGGGCGAGAAAGAATACGATGGCCGCGGCGGACATGAATGCTGCTCCAAGCAGCAACGCCACCCAACCCGCGGCGCGCGCCCCGGAGACGTCCCGTCTGCCGAGGGCATGACCTACACGCACCGCGCCCGCGGACGAAATACCCAGCGGAACCATGAACGTGACGGAGGCGCAAGTGAGCGCGATTTGATGGGAGGCTAGTGACAATGGGTCGAGCTTGCCGATCAGCGTTGTCGCCACGGCAAATACCCCGAACTCGAGAGAGATTTGCGTTGCCGCCGGTAAACCAAGGCTCAGCAATGAGCGGATGTGGGCCACGTCAAGCCGCCGCGATACCCTGGAAAGCCCCGTTCGATGGCGGCGCTCATGGTAGAGAATGTAGCCGGCCAAGGCGACACACATGTACGTTCTCGAGATACATGTCGCCCATCCGGCCCCGGCCGTCCCAAAAGCGGGAGAACCAAGATGGCCAAAAATCAGTGCCCAGTTGGCCAGCACGTTGACCAGATTCGCCGAGATCAGCACGACCATGATGGCCCGAACCAATCCCATGCCCTGCAGGTAGCGCCGCAACGCCGTGTAGAGCATCAGCGGGCCGACGCTCCAAATGAGCGCCTTCATGTAGGGGATGGCCTGTTCCTCGACCGCGCTGTCAATGCCCCACACCCGCAGGAACGGGATGTACAGCCAGGCAAGACCCATTAACACCGGAGTCAGGACCAGGCTGAGGTAGACGGCCTGCAGCAGCGAGTGATGACACTCGTCCAGCTTGCCGGCCCCGTAAGCCCGCGAGACCAGCGTGTCGAGTCCCAGCAGCAAGCCGATGCCGAACACGATTACGGTGTGAAAAGCGATACCGCCGATGCTGACGGCGCCGATGGCTTCGGCGCCGATGCGCCCGACCATCATCGTGTCGACGACATACATCGCCATCCACCCGAGTTCAGAGATCACGACGGGCGCGGCCAGCTTCAGCATGGGGCCGAGTTCTTGCCGAACCGCGGCTGTCCTATGTGGTTCAGTACCCTTCACGACCTTCTTACGATAATGCTGGTTTCGCCGGCCAGGGGCAAATCGGCACGATGAGCTGGTAAGTTTGCCGACTTTTCACGGAGCTGTTGACCGCGGAGCCGGCGTTGTTTCTATTCCTGCCTCGGCGGCCGCTTTCGAAGCAAGCGTTGACTTGGCCTAGCAGCCCGTGGCAGAAGTGTGTGCGGGCGAAAATGGGGGACTGCCATCCGATTCTCGCTCGTGGAGCCCCATTGTTTCCAACACTAGTGCGACGCGAGAATCGGTGGCTGTCCCCTTTTTTCGCGTAGTCGGACTTGCACCACAGGCTGCTAGCGGCTCTCTTCCTGTTGTAACCCAATGAAAATGTCCCCTTGCGCGCACAATAGAAATGTCCCCTCTAGATCAGATTCGTGGCTGGCCCCTTCGCCTAGCAGGCTGATGATGGCGTCGGCGAGGGACCCGTCAAGGGTCCGCAAAAGCCAAGCCCTACGGGCTCGCCCTTGACTGTTCCCTCGCCGACGCGAAAAGAGCACTCGGTTCAACAAGGCGAATGGGCTTAAGAGCTTAGCGCGCAAGGGGACATTTCTACTGTGCTGGCGAGGGGGACATTTCTATTGTGCTACAACACTAGCGGCTCTCTTCCTTGCGCTCTGGAGAGCCGACTGTTAGGCTGGACAGTTCAGATACATACAAAGGGCCCTTCAAGCTTCCCGCCAGGAAAGCCTAGGGCAGGTGTGCATTTATGGAGCGTGTTGTCGACCTTATCCGGCGCAAAAGGGACGGGGAAGAACTGACGTTTGAGGACTATGAAGGTCTGATTGGCGGGTATGCGCGCGGTGAGGTAAAAGAATATCAGATGGCGGCCTTCCTGATGGCCGGCTGCTGTGTTGAATTCACCGACAACGAGGCGACAGCGCTTACGTCGGCGATGCTCAAATGCGGTGAACGCATCGATCTTAGCGCGGTATCCCAACCGAAAGTGGACAAGCATTCCACCGGTGGCGTCGGAGATAAAGTCAGCCTCGTTGCCGCACCGATCGCCGCCGCCGCCGGCATTGCGGTTCCGATGATTACCGGACGGGGAATCGGCCATACCGGCGGGACCCTCGACAAGCTCGAATCGATTCCCGGGTTCAGAACCGCTCTTTCCATAGCCGAGTTCCAAAACATCGTGGCTGAGCACGGGCTGGCGTTCGGGGGTCAGACAAACGCAATCGCCCCCGTGGACAAGCGGCTGTACGCGCTCCGAGATGCCACGTCAACAGTCGACTCTTTGGCGTTGATCGCGGCGTCGATTATGTCGAAGAAACTAACCGAAAACTTGGACGGGCTGCTGCTCGACGTCAAGGTCGGGACCGGGGCATTGACGCCGGATCGCGCCGAGGCGCGCCGCTTGGCACAGCTCATGATCAGCATCGGCCGCAAAATGGAGATTCGGGTGCAAGCTTTGCTCACCGACATGAGCGAGCCGCTCGGATTCACGATCGGCAATGCTCTCGAAATTATGGAGGCCGCCCAAACGCTGCAAAATCAGGGTCCTCCCGATCTGGTCGGGCTTTCCACCGAAATCGCGGCCCGCATGATCTATCTAGGCGAGCCCGCTCGCTCGATCGACAGTGCCCGCGACCAAGCCCAGCAATTGCTGGCCGATGGCTCGGCGCTGGCGAAATTCCGTGACGTCATTACGGCCCAGGAAGGCAACCCGGACGTTCTGACCCAGTTCGAACTTCTGCCCAATGCCAGCGGAGAGCATATCATTAGCTCGCCCCGAGCCGGTTTCATCAGCCGCATCAACGCCGACGACATCGGACGCGCGGCTGTCCTGCTCGGTGCGGGACGAGACAATGTCGATGACACGATCGACCCCGCCGTGGGCGTGATCCTGCAGTGCAAAGTCGGCGACCAAGTGGTCGAAGGCTCGCGTCTGTGCGCCCTCTACTACACCGAAGAAACGAGGCTGCAAGAGGCGGTCCTGCTCGTCGAAGACGCCTTCAGATTGTCTTCTATCCAGCCCAAGCCTCGCGACTTGACGCTTGATCTGGTACAGTAGCCCGTCAAACCGGCGAGCATCCTTTGCCAACGCCGGGTTCTTGTCTGACGGCGGGCCTCTTATCCGCCGCGGGCGAAAATGGGGGACTGCCATCCGATTTTCGCCCGTCGAACTCCCCTGTTTCCAACACAGGCGGACGACGAAAATCGGTGACTGTACCCTTTTTTCGCGTAATCGGACTTGCACCACGGGCTGCTAGGCGAGACCCTTGGTGCGGACGCCGCCGGTTTGCCGACCTCCATGGGACTGCTGGGCTTGATCTTCATCCTCGTCGCTGCGTATGGGCTCTCCGCCAACCGCAAGCGCGTGCGGTTTTCTATCATCGCTTGGGGCTTGGGCCTCCAAATTCTCTTGGCCGTGCTGGTTCTCAAAACTCCTTTCGGGGCCGTGTTCGGGGCCATCGGCGAAGTCGTCAACAGCGTGATGGCCTTTGGCGAGCAGGGCAGCGTCTTTGTCTTTGGAGACCTGGCCAAGGGGGACGGCCCGGTCGGGACCGTTTTCGCTTTTCAAATCCTGCCGCTGATCATCTTCGTGTCCGCCTTGTTCGCGGTTCTCTACCACATTGGACTCATGCAATGGGCCGTCAAAGGGATCGCCGTTGTGATGCAGCGCGTGATGGGGGCCAGCGGGGCCGAATCGCTCAATGTAGCGGCGAATATTTTCATGGGACAGTCGGAGGCGCCGTTGACCATACGGCCCTACTTGGACCGCCTGACCACTTCGGAGTTGATGACCGTCATGACAGGGGGGATGGCCACGATCTCGGGAGCCTTACTGATCGCCTATGTTCGCATCGGCGGAGTGCCCGTGGAACACCTTTTGACAGCCGTCGTCATGACAGCTCCAGCCTGCATCATGCTCGCCAAGGTCATGGTTCCCGAGACCGAAGAGCCGCAAACCCTGGGCCGTATTCCCAAAAGCGCCGAGCAAGGCGATGTCAACCTGATCGACGCCGCTGCCCGGGGCACCAGCGAGGGCCTCTACCTCGCTCTCAACGTCGGGGCCATGTTGATCGCATTCATCGCCTTGATCGCCTTGGCGAACGGGCTGCTGGGGTGGATCGGCGGGCTTCCCGGGATGGATTGGGCGCCCGCCAGCTTGCAGGTGATCCTGGGCGCGATTTTCGCCCCCATTGCTTGGTTGCTCGGCGTCCCCTGGAGCGATGCGGCGACAATCGGAAACCTGCTCGGCACGCGCATGGTCTTGAATGAGTTTGTCGCCTACGCTCAGTTGGGGCCCATGAAGGAAAGCCTCAACCCCAAGTCGTTTCTGGTCGCCAGCTACGCCCTGTGCGGCTTCGCCAACTTCGGCTCGATTGGAATTCAAGTCGGCGGAATAGGATCACTCATCCCGGACCGCCGCTCGGAATTGGCGCAGCTCGGACTGCGCGCCATGCTTGCCGCCACGCTGGCGAACTTCATGACGGCTTGTATCGCCGGACTCATCGCGGGCTGAGCCGCCAGGGCCGCGCCAGGGCGGCGCGCTGCCGTTGAGCCGCGAAGCGGCGCAGGATCGTAGCCCAGGGTGGAGCGAAGCGGAACCCTGGGTGGGGTAACCTAAGAAAGGGCAACCCCGAAGGGGTGCAGGAAAAAAACAGCATGATTCTGGCGGCGGGATCCAGCCCTCTTGCTCGGAAAGAATTACAACGACTTGGGCGAACGAAACCATTAAAGTAAACAGTATTAGTGTGAGCCCATCGGTTCGCTCTCGGGCCTCAGCGCCCGGACTTCCAGAAGCCAATCATCTGGAAGGTGTGAAAAAATCGGGGACTGCCACAAGCGGCTATTCCCAAGTCCTTGTTTATCAGTAAACCATTTGGCCGCGGCTGGCTGTCCCCAGCATTTTTTCACACCTTCCTGTCCCCGTTGTGGAGAGAGAACCATGGATGAAGTGCTTTTGACCGAACTCGGCAGAGCCAGATGACAGAAGCCACTATGGACCTTGACCCGGCTCGCCCGATTGTCTCCAGAGGCGCTAAAACGCGGGTTTGATAGCGCGAACGCGATTTCCCGACATCTTTCCGTGACAGCACCCCGTGACAGCACCTTAAGGTTCCTTGTTGTCAGTGACTTAGAGTGGAGGTTTACGCTCGCAGTGCGGTGCGCCAAAACGGCCTGCGAACGACCTAGCGCGGTGCTGAATCGACCCTTCGCCGTTAGGGTGGATCTATCTGGCATAATTGTACAGTCAAGACTACCATGCTCTATGTCGCGGTATCCACAGTCCGCTGGTTCGGACGCGCAAGATCTTCGCATCCGAATAACAAGAGTTAGGCTGCCTTGCAGTGGCTCGATGCGTGACTAAATTGCTTTTCAAGCTTGAATACACCGTAAGGGAGCTGTGGATTTCGCCTGAGGTCGTACAGACCTTCGACTTCGGAGGGCCTCACAGAGTGGAGGTCGTGCTGCGGGCCCCTTCAAGTGAAGAACAAGCTAAAGGCCACAGCGCAAAAAACGCGTTCTGCACAGCCTCGTCTGCGGTTGAACCTAATGAGGAGGTTCGCGATGTATTTACTCGGATTGCTGCGAATGAGATAATCCCGAAAGACAGCGATTCGGCCCGCGTTTCGACCGAGTACTCGACGCCAGAAGGTGTCCGAGTCCGCGTTCCATCCTTGCCCGATTTTCCGAAACCTTTTCGTTCATTCGTGGAGGGTGTTCGGCGCGAGCTCGCCGATTTTGCCGTCCGCACCGTTGCCGTGCTGCGTTGGCGAGCGAATGAGCTGGGGCCTCACAATCCCATCAGCGCCAGAGGCCTGCGTTGGTCACTCGACGGAAGCTTTTGGCATCCTTCGCCGGATGATTACCGCCTGCGTTTATTACGCGATCATAGGCGCCTCCGCGCATCGGAAGAACTCCGTGCGGAGGTCGAAAACATAGTGAGTGCAGGTAACAGCGCGCCGTTTCACCACGATTTGTTCCGTGAAGCCTGGGAACAGCGTGACAACAATCCGCGCAGTGCGCTGGTGATCGGCATGGCGGCGGCCGAGCTCTCAGTGAAGCACTGTATTTCGATTCTAGTCCCCGATGCTGAGTGGCTCGCGACCAACCTGCCCACACCTCCGCTTGTCCGCATGCTGAAAGAGTATTTGCCAAAGCTGCCGGCTCGGTGTAAAATCGACGGTCAAATCAAGCCTCCGCCTAAAGCGGTCTTGGACGGCGTAAAGAAGGGTGTGACGATTCGAAACCGGCTTTCTCACGCAGGTGCCTCAGCTCCTTCTGTCGACGACGTAGAAGAAATCCTCAGGGCCGTGCATGATGTTTTGTGGCTTGTCGACTACTACTCGGGATCTCTCTGGGCGCTCGATTTCTTGCGCCCCGAGACGAGGGCTGAGCTGTCGTCAGCCTAACAAGCGGCTGCGAACGATACGGTTGTGCAGGTCGAGGATGTGAACGGGTTGTCGTCTTCCCTCTTACTTAAGCTTGCGGCCCGACGGCGCGCCCGGTGCGATCGAGGAGCGCCGCACGGCTGAAGCCCCAGGAACGGCGTTTTAGGCGAGTCAGCCTAACACGAGTTGAGTGAGCGCCGGACACGGGATGCGATATGGCTAAATCTTCAGACACACCAGACGAAAGACAAGACATGCCCGCCGAAGGTGATCCAACTCCGTTTGGCGTGATACATGATTGGTTTCTGAACGAGCAGAATTTCTTCTGGCAGCGCTTCACCGCCTTTTCCGTCCTCCACGCGGGCCTCTTCGTAATTGTGGCCTCGACGAGTTCCGCCACAGTTCCGGTTTATGGGGTATTTAGTTGACTCCAGTAGCCACTACATCTTGGGGGTGGGGGTGCCGGCCCTGGTGGCCTCGACCATTGTCTTATAGGGAGCAGGGTCGGCGGCGACCGCCTGCTGGAGGAGGCGATAGAAAAGTTTGCCGCGCGACCGTGAGGTCCGCCGGTTGAAGCGGAACGTGAACTCGTCCAGGTAGTAGTCCAAATACTCGTGACTGACAGCCCCCTGGTGGGTCCCCAACAGCCAGCGCTTTAGCAGAGAGGCGACACGATGGACTCTCGGCAGCAGCTTACTCGCCGATTGCCGCTTCCCGCGCAGCACGGTGACTTCATGGCGGTATCCTTTGTTCTCCAATCCCGCATAGCCTTCCCAGCCGTCGGTGTGCACGAGGCTGCCAGGTTGGATAGCTTCTTCGACAAAGGCTTCCAAGCTCGCCGCTGAGGCATCCGCGATCCGACGGAGCCGGATGCGACCCATACCGCGCCCATCCTCCTCGGCAGCAACCGCAACTAACGCTTTGCCAACCATTTCGCGACCTCGGACGCCCTCTTCGACTCCGCCCACATACGTTTCGTCCACCTCCACCCGGCCGACCAGCCGATTGCGACCGGGGCGCACCATGGCGCGGCGGAACTTGTGCAGCCAGGTCCAGGCGGTTACATAGCTACCCAAACCCAAGACCCGCTGCAACTCCAGCGCGCTGGCCCCGCCTTTTTGCGTTGTCACCCACCAAGCCGCCCGGAACCACAACGTCAAGGGCTTGCGGGTGTCCTGGAAAATCGTGCCCGCCGTCACCGAGGCCTGGTAACCGCAGTCGGCGCAGAGCAGCAGATTGCGTTTGCTGGCCCATGAGGACTGGATCCCACAGCGCGGGCACACGAACCCCTCCGGCCAGCGCAGCTTCAGCAGGTACTCCCGGCACGCCTCCTCGGTCGAGAATCGAGCTTCCAACTCGACGAGGTTTCGGGGGTAGTCCTCCTTCATGCCCCCAACCACAACATATTGTGGCTACTGGAGTCAACTAAATACCCCATTTCCGCCGTATTTGTTGAAGAGGATTCTCAGGCAAGCGTCGCTAACTGAGGAGGAGCTTCGCAAGCTTCTCTGACGAAACAAACATCAACCTTCAACTGTTGATCATCTTCGGCCAGCGCCGATCCCCAACGCCTGCCAAATCCCGTCCACGCGCTTTTTTACCTCTTCGTCCATTTTGATGAGGCCGGGCCAGGGGCGCGTGAAACCTTCTTCGGGCCATTTGCGGGTGGCGTCGATGCCCATCTTCGAGCCGTAGTTCGGCAGCCGGCTGGAATGGTCGAGCTGATCGATCGGTCCCATCACAAACTGGATGTCGCGCTCGGGATCGATGTTGTTGAGGGCTTTCCAGGCCACTTCGCTCAAGTTTTGGATGTTCACATCGTGGTCCACGACGACAATGCATTTCGTGAACATGGCCTGCCCCAGTCCCCAGATGGCGCTCATCACTTTGCGTGCTTGCAGCGGGTAGGACTTGCGAATCGACAGGATCATCATGTTGTGAAAAATGCCCTCGGCCGGCATGTTGATGTCCACCAGCTCGGGAATCTGCATGCGCATCAGCGGCAGGAAAGCCCGCTCGATGGCCTTGCCCATGTAGTAGTCCTCCATCGGAGGAGGGCCGACGATGGTCGTGGCGTAGATGGGTTTTTCGCGCTGGGTGACGCAGGTGACGTGGAAGACCGGGAATTCGTCCTCGAGCGAGTAGAAGCCGGTGTGGTCGCCGAATGGCCCCTCGGTGCGCAGCTCGCCGAGCGTCACGTAGCCTTCGAGCACGATCTCGGCATTCGCGGGAACTTCGAGATCCACCGTTTCGCACTTGACCATCTCGACCGGTTTGGACCGCAGGAATCCGGCGAAGAGCATCTCGTCGAGATCGGGGGGCAGCGGCAGGATTCCCGAAAACATCGTGGCCGGGTCGGCACCGATGGCGACCGCGACCTCCATGCGCTCGTCGGTGCCTTCGCCTGGGCCTCCGTCTAGGCCTTCCTGCATCCTGCGGCGGTAGTGCTCGGCGCCCTGCTTGTGGGTCTGCCAGTGCATGCCGGTGGTCCGCTCATCGTAGATTTGCAAGCGGTAGACACCGGCGTTGCGCTTGCCCGTAACCGGGTTGCGGGAGAAGACCAGCGGCAGTGTGATAAAGCGGCCGCCATCTTCGGGCCAGCATTGCAAGACCGGGTAATCGAACAGCGAGAAGTTTTCCTTCTTGATAACTTGCTTGACCGGTCCCGTTTTGACTTCGCGCGGGAAGAACGAGCCCATCTCCGCCAGCTTGGGCAGCATCTTGAGCTTGCCCATCAAGCCTTGCGGCGTTTTCATCTCGAGATACTCGGCAATGCGTCCGGCGATCTCATCCACCGAGCCGACCTGAAGCGCGATCTCCATGTGGTGCATTCCGGCGAAGGCGTTGATCAGGACGGGGATGTCGTACCCCTTGGGATTCTCGAACAGCAAGGCCGGCCCGCCGCTCTTGACGGCGCGGTCGGCTAGTTCGGTGATCTCGAGGACTGGGTCGACCTCGGCGGTGACGCGCTTCAGCTCGCCGGCTTTTTCGAGGGCTTGGATAAATTCGCGGAGATCGGAGTATGCCATAAGCTGAATGAGACCGTGGATGTTTCGGGCGCGGCTTTGCTGTTTTGGGCTATTCGGGCAGGCGCACCGGCCAGTTCGAATCGAGCATGATCACCGGCTTCGCTTCGCTTTCAGTAACATCGAGCACGAGGAACTCTTGACCGTCCGCGGTGACGTCATATTTTCGCTGGTAGCCAGCACCCTCAATCGGCAGACTGACTTGAAACAGGCGACGGACGGCGCCAACGCGGAAGTTGGAGTTGGCGGCTTCGACCTCGGCAGCCATGATCGATCCGTCCTGAGTTCGGTAGAAGATCTCCTTGCCGTCGGCTCGCCAGATCGGATACTCTCCACCTCCGGTAGAGACCTGAACTTTTCCTGTCGCCCTCGGAAACGGCGCGACGTAGATTTCGAACCGGCCCGACCCGTCTGACATATAAGCCACCCAACTCCCGTCGGGTGAGAACCGGCCGTCCCGCTCGTTGAACTCAGTGCGAAGGTAGGGCTCGGGCGCCGGTTCCGTTCCGCCATCGGCGGCCCTGAGCGGCAAGACCCAGAGGTCGTCCAATGTGTTCGTGTCCCTGGACATGAATAGCAGCGAACTCCCCTCCGGTGACCAACCACGAGGTACGTCCACGCCAAACTTGTCGACCAGCAGTTCCGCCTCTTCGAGCCCGGAAACCGTCTTCCGAAAAACGCCGAAGCCCCCCCTCCGGTTGGATGCGAAAGCAATCTGCGTGCCGTCAGGCGACCACGAAGGGGTCAAATCCATTTCCGGGACGAAAGTAAAGCGCGTTCGAAGATTCCGGGCAAGGTCGTAGAGCCAGATATTCACTCCCCCTGCCTCGTGCTGAACGGACGCCGCAACGACTGCTCCGTCGGGGGAAATCGCAATGTCTCGGAACAAACCCGGTTCTCCGACAGTGCGCAGGCGCCGACCCATCCTGTTGTACAAAATCAGTCCGGAAATCTCAAAAGCGCTTCCTGGCGAATATGCCAGCCTTCCGTCTTCCGAGACTGAGAAGGTTCCCTTCGAATAAAATGAGTTCCGTACGCCCCCGCGCAACGGCCGGGGTTCGCCTCTGAGCGTCGCGGTTTCCGGGTCGAATTCGTGGGCCATGAGGGTATCTTGGCGAACAAACAGTAGCTGTCCGTTGCTATAGATCGCGTTCCCTTGTGACTGCATGAGCGTCTTTATTGACGTTCCCTCGAGGGAACCCACGTAGACCTCGGAACTCAAATCGGGGTTTCCGGTCTGGCTGCCCAAAAAGAGAAAGCGCCGGCCATCGGGTAGAAAACAGGGCCAGCGGTGTGTCCTTCGTTCGGCGTTGACCCGCGTAATAGCGCTGACAGGACCACCGCCTGCTGACACGCGATGAAGGGGCCCGAATATGTTGGGAGCGAAAACAATCACGCCGTCTCGGTTCCATGTCCCTCCCCGACCGCCGGGCGCGTCGGCTATTGTGAATGAGGAGCCCCCGCTGATGTCGATCTTCTTCAGCTTCCCATCGGCAAAGAATCCGATGAAGCGGCTGTCCGGCGACCAGAAGGGGTAGGTCACCCCTTCCGTGCCATCGAGCGAGCGGACATCCGGGCTATCCAAGCGGCGCAGGTAGAGTATAGTTTCACCTTCAACGCGCTGGCCCTCGAACAGCAGCCACTCGCCGTCCGGGGACAGCGCGAAGTCGTCGATTCGGCTGACCTCTTCCGGCGGCACGATGGTCGAGACGATCGAGCGGGGCGGCGGGGGCGGGGTTTCGAGAGCGAAGTGCAAGACGGCGAAGGTCACTGCGGCAGCGCTGGCCAGAGCAGCAACGGCCCAGGGCAAACGCTGCCAGGTAGTAGCAGGGGCCGCCTCGTGGCGCACGGCTCCAGCCGTGCCGCGTTGGGCCTCCGGCCCGCCGTCTGGCGCGGGGTCCTGAGATTGCGGGGGCGGAGGATGCTGGACCTGGGTTGGACCGGCAGGAGTGCCGGTCGCTACTGCCGCGCCGGCCGCTGGTTCGCGCGCGGGCCGCTGAACCGCCCCTATACTCGCGGGCGATACTTTGCGCGCAATCGCCGACTTCTTGGAAGCTAGCTTTTCGCGCAGCGCCGTCAGGTCGATGATCACGTCCCCGGCGCTCTGGTAACGCTGGGCGGCGTCCTTGGCCAGGCACTTGGCGACAATGAATTCCAGATCCATAGGCACACCGGTCCGGATACCGGTGAGCGGCTCGTAGTCTACGTTCAGGATCGTGTAGAAGACCGCCTGCTGATACTCGCCCTTGAACGGCATCTGGGCCACGACCATCTCGTAGAGAACGACGCCCAGCGACCAGATATCCGTACGCTGGTCCACCGGTACGCCTTGCACCTGCTCGGGGGACATGTAGGCGGGTGTCCCCAGCGCCGTGTCCTTCAGCGTGAGCTTGGACTGGTCGACGAGGTGCGCCAGCCCGAAGTCCATGATCTTCACGAGGCGCTCTTTGGGGCCCTCGTCAACCAGGAACAGGTTGGACGGCTTGATGTCACGGTGATAGATGCCCTTGCCGTGCGCCTTCTGCAAGCCTTTCGCGATTTGCGTGCCGATGTCGAGGGCGTCTTCGATCCGCAACGGACCTTCACTGATCATCTGCTCCAGCGTCCGGCCCTCGAGATAGGCCATGGCCAGGAAGGTGCGGCCGCTGGCTTCATCAATTTCGTAGAGCGTGCAGATGTTGGGATGGTCGAGCGCCGCGGCGGCCTTCGCTTCGCGGAGGAAGCGTTTCTTGGCTTCTTCGTTGGAAAGAAGGTGCGGGGCGAGGAACTTCAAGGCGACCGGACGTTCGAGTTTGGTGTCCTCGGCCTTGTAGACGATACCCATCCCGCCCTCGCCGAGTTTCCCGGTGATTATGTAGTGGGAGATGGTCGTGCCGATCATGGTTCCTCGTACTATAGGGTACCGCGTTGTCGGCAACCAGATTCGGAGCCCCGACCGAGGGAGGGGTTAGCCGCTACGACGCGCCTCATCCGCCAGCGGAGGGCGCCGGGGCGCAATCCCCGCTACCCGACCCGATCAAGGCACTGCGGACGCCTTTTTCGGGCGGGGCGGACGGTCGAGTGGGACACCGGGCGTTGGCGGCTAAGCTGGACCGGCTGAGAGCCGGTCGCTACTGGCGAGCCCCCATCACTTTTCGACGAAGATGTTGTTCTTAAGTAGGCTGCCACCATCGCAGAACGAGCCGTCATCCGTCAAGGCCACAATCCGCCCGTAAAGGCGACATTTGCGTTGCGTCGTTGTTGTCAAACTCCCGTAGCGCAGGGCTCGTAAGAGACCTGCGGCCTTTCGTTACACCGCACGCGGCGGGTGAACGGAATCAAAGGCCGCAGGTCTCTTACGAGCCCTGCGCTACGGATTTTTCATAACGCTCTCGCAGGCGACCAGAATTCTTACGGACGAAATTCCGTCAAGGGGATGGAGCAGCACGAACCCTTCTGTACAATGACACCTGAATTATGCACAGATTCGCTTTGCGAGTGCGGCTGCGTTCGTAGCGGCTTGACGGCCGTCGTAAGGTGGGAGCTCGGCAACTGGTCTTTTGGCTTCTCCGTCCCCGGTTTCCCCTCCCGCCCAGAATCCGCGTCGGCAAAACCCCGCTCCGAAGTGGCGTGTTTCCAGTACGTTGCGGCCAGTGCATAAAATTTTATGCATAGCGCATAGCCAGGCTCTCAGATCAACGCCCTCTCGACTACCGGCGGCAAGCCGCCGTAGGGAGTCGGCTTCCTGCCGCGGAAGTTGTCAAGGCGTGGATGCCCCGATTTTATTGGGCTGCGAGACCGTCACGGCTGGGCCTTGTTTGACGGCCCTTTGGGAGCTATGCTGTTTTCGCTTGGTAACCATTTGGGTGACCTCCTTTGGGTTGGCTGGTGAAGCTGGAATCTTTGCCAGCCTACCTTTTTACCCCATGTTTTCGGGCGTTCCCCAATGGTCCCTTGCGGCTCAGCCCTCCTCAGGTGCACCCCGCAATGCATAATTCAGGTGACATGAAACTTACATCCCAGGAATTCCTACTATCTGTATATGAGCACAGCGTGGGGAGGCGTGCGCGAACTGATACCGAACTGTGAATGTTCCATTCCATCTAGAACCTGGTCGATTTGGCCGATAAGAAGACTCTGTTGCAACGGCCCTCGACGGTGAAAACGGCGCCCTCTTCCTCTAGTCAGCAGAGTTGGAGGCGCCTAAGCGTGGACAACAACCGAGGGCGCACAGCTCTAAGGGAGGCGGGTGGTGCAAGTCGATTCGAGTAAAGTGGCTAGGGGCGTGCGATGTGGCGATCCGGAGTGCCGCCAGATGAGCCGCCGTTCCGGACAGATGCTCCCCATGGTTAGCGTGCTGCTGGTTATTTTGCTAGCGATCACCGGGCTTGTTCTGGATGGCGGCCGCATGTACTTCGAAAAGAGGCGGATGCAGAACGCCGCCGACGCGGGCGCCTTGGCGGGCGCTCATGAGTTGTTCCGGGGAAACACCGACCTGGGGGCCGATGTGCGCCCTGCCGCCGTCAACGATACGGGCCTCAACGGATACACCGACGGCGACTCGTCCATCACCGTAAATCTTGAGAACGGTCCCACGGGGTTGCCGAACCGCGCGGTGGAGGTGACCATCGCCCGTACGGTCCCAACGACTCTGATGCAAGTCCTGAATGCCGGTCCGGTGACAGTGCGGGCCCGAGGGACGGCGGGTCTGGCGCCCTACATTGATACCTGCATTCTGGCGCTGAACCCATCAGCCGCTTCCGCTCTCAAATTTCATGGGAACGCCGTCGTCGATGCGGCGTGTGGACTGATGTCGAACTCACAAGCCGGCAATGGCTTCGAGCGAGACGGGGGATCCTTGGTCAGCTCAAGCTTCAGCGGCGTGACGGGCTATTACTCGGACAACGGAGGGGGCGGCTCGATGAGCCCGGCGCCCCAGGAGCAGGCGCCGCCCATGCTGGACCCGCTCGCCTTCCTAGAACCTCCCGATTACACCGGTTGGCCTCTGGCCTCTTTCAATCCGCCGACCAACGAGTATGTGTGCCCGGGCGGACAGTGTGTTTTCAACAACAAGCTTACGGTGGCGGGCTCGCCTGCCACAAGAACCTTTCAGCCGGGGATCTATGTCCTGCGAAACGGCATGGACATCGTGAGCGACATCACGGTCGAAGGGTTCGGGGTCACTTTCTACAACGCCAGCACCGCCTTCAATATCACGATTGGAGGCTCGGCCACGGTCACCTTCGAGGCGCCGACGAGCGGCCCCTACAAGGGCGTTCTGTTTTATGGCAACCCGAACTCCGGCAACATGACTAACATGCTGGGCATCGGAGATTCCGTCTTCAATTTTCGAGGAGCAATCTACTTTCCCTCGCAAAGCGTGATGCTCGAGGGAACTACGAGCGGGGCCACCCCGTTTGGGATGGTGATCGCTCAAACAGTGGATATCGGCGGCGACGCTCACCTAACCATTAGCGGCACAACCGCCAGCGATGTCCCAGCGATCACAAAGGTGACACTGCTGAACTAGGAGCTCGTGATGAAAGTCCCCGTCCGCCAGTGGCCGAAGTGCGAGGCAGGCCGATGGACGGTGTGGAGCACGAGGAGGTTGATGATGCATAACGCCGCCCAAACAGACCGCCGCAAAGGCTCTGCCCGCGGCAACGCCGCCGTGGAGTTTGGTATTTTATTTCCGCTGCTGCTTCTCATTGCCTTCGGAGCCGCCGATTTCGGCCGCTTGTTCTACTCGGGCATAATCGTCCAGGACGCAGCGGCTACGGGCGCTTTCTTTGGAGCGCAAAGGACCGTGACCGCCGTGATGTCTTCCAGTATGGAGACAGTGGCCGACGACGACACGGCCAGCATCGATCATGTAGGCTCAGTCTCCTCGACGGCGGACCACTACTGTGACTGTCCCAGCAATCCCGCCGACGGACCTGCCGATCCCGCGGCGGTGGACTGCCTGGATCAAAACGCATGCCCGGCCTACGGGTTTCCCCGGGTGTTTGTCCGCACCCGGGTAGAGCAGATTTTCGCTCCGATCGTGCCGGTCCCGGGTATTCCCTCGACCGTCAATATCAACCGTCTGGCTTACTACCGCGTGCAATAGGCGTAAAGCAGATGAAGATCTCTTTTGCTCTAAAACGCTCGCCGGCGGGCAGAACCGTGCCCAGCTTCGGAAGACTCGTGGCCGCCCATCGATGCTCGCGGCAACGAGGAGCGAGTCAGAGGGGCAGCACTCTTATTGAGTTCGCCTTTGTGTTCTTACTGTTTGTCGTGCTGCTGGTAGCGACGATTGAACTCGGGCGAGGAGTGTGGATCTACACGACCGTCGCACACGCGGCGCGCCAAGGTGTGCGCTACGCCCAGGTCCGGGGAAACTCCGTCACGGTAACCGAGATCAAAGCCTTCGTCGAGTCGGAGTCGATCGGCCTCGAGCCCGAAAAGCTTACCGTTACACCCACATGGACGTCCGCCGACCGTGATCGAGGAAGTATCGTTCAAGTGGACGTCTCCTATCCTTTCGATCTGGTGGCCCCAGGGCTGCTCGGCTTACCCTCTTCTCTGCAGGTAAGCAGTCGCGCGCGAAAGATCATCTCGCAGTAGACTGTAATGGCAGAAGCATCAGCGTCCCCGCTGCGGTTCACTCTCCGAACGATAGGTTAGCCTCAGGCGGGAATTGTTGGTCTCGGCGCGCTTTCATCCTTATCTCTGCTTTGACTGGGTAGTGCCCAAGCTCCCTAATCAGTTCGATCAGCTTCTCCAACAGATGCTGGCCGCTGATCTTCCCAGTCATGGCGTTGCGCCTGAATCCCGCCTCCTCTAGCGCGTCTCTCCACGTTATCCAATGCTTTCCGAGCCAATCGGATTCCTTGATTCCGGTTTACCGTGACGAAATTTCATCTTGCCGAGGGGCTGCCGCCGTTATCCTCTACGGTTCGCCGGATTTCACGAAGGATGAAGCTCTTCTCCATGGTCCGCCGCATGGTCCTCCTCTGGGGAACGCCGCGGCAGCTTGCGGGCCGCCGCGAACTCGCAAAGAATGCCACCATGAGAGAACGAGCCTCGAGTCGTCAAGGTCAAGGGGATGGAGCAGCACAGACCCTCCTGTACAATGAGATGAAACTTACATCCCAGGAATTCCTTCTATCTGTATATGAGCACAGAAGCAGCCCCGCGGCCTCTCGAGCCGGACGGCACCGAGTTCACATTCGCCGATCGCGCCAAGGGAGCCACATTTCAGGCCATTCTCAAGCGTCCCGTGACCGTGGCCACGATCGCGCTGGTCATCACGATCGGGGTCTTTGTGGCGTTTCTCGAGAGTGGCAGCCTTGAAATCGAGCTGCCGGTTCCCGAGGTGTCCTACACTCTGCTGCCTAACGAGGGGCGGACTTCCGGCGTCCCCATCGCGATCAAGCTGAACCAGATCGCTATTTTCATGGTCAACGATCCGCTGCAGGGCGGTGGCGGAGCTCAACGGGCGCGAGAGCTGGTCGATCAGATCCAGCGGTCTGTTGACCGAGCCGTTAGCGAACGGGGGAAGTCACTCAGCATCGATAACGAAAAGGGTCAACTGCCTGCAATCGTGCTAACGGAGGGAGACGGCACCGGAAAAGAAGTGCTCGTCCAAATGACGCGGGAGGATTTAGCTCTGGCCGGCGACATCGACGCCAAAAGAGTGGCCAGAATTTGGGTCGAGCGGCTGACGGACACGCTCAAGGTCATTGCTTTCGCTGAACCGCCGAAGTTCACCAAGGGTACGGAGTTTGGTGATGCGCTGATAGCTATGTACGCTGGCGCGCGCGACGAAAAAGGAATTATCCGCAGCAGCTCTTTGAACGATTCATTTGAGGCGCTGCCCCCTCTACGGAGGCTGGCGCTCGAAACGCTCCCTTCGCGGGCCCCGGCGCCCGAAGAACCCGCGGCCGCCGAGTCAGGGCAGTAGCTCCACGAAGCGGGCAATATCGTCCTCGCTGGCGTAAAAGTGAGGCGAAGCGCGGACCCAGCCGAAACGGGGCGCCACGATGACTTTCTTTTTGGCGAGTTCCCGCACGATCGCTTCGGAGTCGAGGCCCTGCTTGCGGATGCAGACGATTCCCGAGCCGGACTGTTCGTCTCTCGGCGTCATGATCTCGTAGCCCTTGGCGGTTGCGCCCTCGACGATTTGGCCGGCCAGGCCATGGATGCGGGCGCCGATTCGGCCGACTCCGACTTCCAAGAACAACTCAATCGCCGGGCGCAGCCCGTGGCAGCCAATGGTGTTCAAAGTGCCGCATTCGTAGCGGGCCGCTCCGGGGCAAAGTTCCGGATCGAGGCTATATTTGCGCCAGCCGGCCACATTGGTCCAGCCAAACTCGACCGGCCGTACGTGAGGAATCAGGTCGCGATCGATAAAGCAGATGCCGCAACCCTCGGGGCCGAGCAGCCACTTGTGCCCGCTGGCGGAAAGGGCGTGGATGCCGCTCTTTTTGACATCCACCGGGAACGGGCCCAGCCCTTGCACCGCATCCACGACGAGCAGGCAGCCGCGGCGGCGGCAGATTTCGCCCGCGGCATCGAGATCCACGCGGAAACCGCTGAGGTATTGAACAAAACTGATTGCCAGCAGACGGGCGCCTTTACATGCGCGGTCGATGTCGTCAAGATCGATGCGGCCCTGGCGCTGTTCGATCCAGCGAAGTTCGACGCCTTGGCGCTCGAGCTGGATCCAGGGGAGGCAGTTCGCCGGGAACTCGCCCTGGACCCCTGCGACGACATCCCCCGGGCGCCAGTCGATTCCATTGGCGACAATGGCCAAACCTTCCGATGTGTTCTTTGTGATGGCGATTTCATCGGGTGACGCGCCGATGAGCCGGGCGGAGGACTGACGCAAAGCTTCGATTGTGGCCATCCACCCCCGATAGTGGACCGTGCCGTGCTGCGTGGCATCCTCGGCGAGATCTTGCATGGCCGAAGCCACGCGGCGGGGCAGCGGGGAGACCGATGCGTGATTGAGATAGATGTAACTTTTTGTGACTGGGAACTCGCTTCGATAGTAGGAAAGTGGCCGCATGTTCGTGAGTTATCAGACGAAACGCCGAGTGGCTGGTCTGCTAGAGTGTAGCCTAGTCAAAACGAGTCAAGACAGGGTATATACTGAAGATGGTTCGAACCCGCGCTTGCCCTGTTTCGAACCGAGCTGTTTGAATCAACCGGAGGAATCGATGAGAACCCGCAAACGATCGGTTGCCTGGCTGCTGGTACTGGCTCTGGCGATGCCGTTGATGCTGGCCGCCAAGACCGATTCAACGAAGAAAAAGAAACCCAAGAACAAGAAGCAGGACGTTGAAGCGATCGGCGACCGGGATGTCGGCAAGGGCATGAACTTCTATTCCCTCGAGAAGGAGATTGCTCTTGGCAAGTCTATCGCTCAGGACATCGAACGCCACGCCAAGATCGTCGACGACCCGATCGTGGCCGAGTACGTCAACCGTGTCGGCCAGAACCTCGTCCGCAACTCCGACGCGAAGGTGCCTTTCACGATCAAGCTGATCGACAGCCGGGATGTCAATGCGTTTGCTCTGCCGGGGGGGTTCTTCTTCGTCCACTCCGGACTGCTGCTAAGGGCGGAAAGTGAAGCTGAGCTGGCGGGAGTCATGGCGCACGAGATCGCCCATGTCGCCGCCCGGCACGGTACAAGGCAGGCCACTCGCGGCCAAGTGATTAATCTGGCGACGATCCCACTGATCTTCATGGGCGGCTGGACCGGTTACGGTATCCGGCAAGCGGCGGGTTTCGCGATTCCGCTAGGGTTTCTCCGTTTTTCGAGGAAGTTCGAGAGCGAAGCCGATTTTCTCGGTTTGCAGTACATGTACAAAGCGGGTTATGACCCGACGGCCTTCGTCGACTTCTTCGAGAAGATGCAAGCGGATGAAAAACGCAAACCCGGAACGATGGCCAAGCTGTTCCGCAGCCACCCCCCCCACGGTGACCGCATCACAAAGACCCAGAAGACGATCAACAGCCTGCTGCCCAACAAGTCCGAATACGTTGTCAGCACGTCCGAATTCCTCGACGTGAAGGATCGCCTGACGTCGTTGACGCGGCGCGGGAAGGAAGCCCGGGAAGATCCGAATCGCCCGCGCTTGCGGCGAACGCCTTCAGGAGGCACGGTCGAGTCTGATGACATCGATCCTGACGCCGACGCTGGCGCGGAGGACGAGGACGGCCGGCCAACTCTCAAGCGGCGCTAGCCCGACAAGCGTCACGGTTTTAGAGTTCTATCAAGACCCCGCCCGCTGGGCGGGGTTTTTGTTTGGACAGTTGACGAACCCTTGGAAAACTGTAGTGGCGCTGATAATGGTTACACCTAAATTATGCACTGCGGCGTGGACCTGAGGAGGGCTGAGCCGCAAGAGACCATTTGGGACCCCCGAAAACATGGGGTAAAAAGGTAGGCTGGCAAAGATCCCAGCTTCGCCAGCCAACCCCAAGGAGGTCACCCACATGGTTACCAGACGAAAACAGCATAGCTCCCAAAGGCCCGTCCAACAAGGCCCAGCCGTGACGGCCTCGCGGCCCAATAAAATCGGGGCTTCGACGCCTTACCACTTCCGCGGCAGGAAGCCGACTCCCTACGGCGGCTTGCTGCCGGTGGTCGGGAGGGCGCTGATCTGAGAGGCTGGCTATGCGCTATGCATAAAATTTTATGCACTAGCCGTAACGCACTGGAAACACGTCACTTCCGAGCGAGGTTTTGACGACGCGGATTCTGGGCGGGAAAGGAACCCGGGGACGGAGAAGCCAAAAGGCCAGTTGCCGAGCTACCACCTCACGACGACCGCCAACCCGCTACGAACGCAGCCACACTCGCAAAGTGAATCTGTGCATAATTCAGGTTACATAGAACATCAGATTCGAGAATTTCTGTAAGCACACTCATGGCGAATCTCACTCTCAAGGATCTGCCCGATGAAATCCATGCCGATCTCAAGAACGCGGCTCGGTCCGCGGGCAAGAGTCTCAACGCCTACATCATTTCACTGCTTGAGCTCAGCACGGAAGAGCGCTGGAGACGCCGGATGATGCGGGAACATCGGGAGCCTTTCCGCAAATTCGTGGAGTCGTTGCCGGAGATGACGGATAGCACGCCGCTGTTGCGGGAAGACCGTGAACGAGACCACTGATCATGGCGAGGAGTTGCCTCGCGGTCTGGCCGCATGAGCCACGTTCACGTGGCTTGGTCTGCTTTAGGCCGGTCCTTCTAGGGCCGGTTCACAAGCCTCTCCTGACCTCGTTCCCCAGCCCGTTTCAACGGGCTTTCGTCCCACTCCGGCCTGCACCCGCATTCTTGCGTGCTATGCACCATTCTTGGCGAGCTCGGCGCCACTACTACTCCCCTCGTGCGGGGAGCGCTCTTGCACGCCCCTCTTTCTGCGAACAAAATCCTCATGATCATTTTCCAACCGTCAAGCTGCTGGCGGAGTTCGAGTAGCGCTGGCAATCAGCGTTGACGCATGCGCACGCCCGCACCCGCCAAGTGACGAACTCCCCCGAAGCGGTGTATGATGTGCGGTTCCGAGCCGCTTCGTCCGCGAGTCGCGAATCGACTGACGTTCATGTCCTCCCCACCCAAAAACCCGAAGATCTTCCACATCACCCATGTGGATAATCTTGCAAAGATCGTGCAGGACGAACTGCTGTGGTCGGACGCCAAACGGATTGAAATGGACTTGGAATGTCATCTCGTCGGCATGTCACGCATCAAGGAGCGAAGGCTGCACGAACTCAGCGTCACGTGCCACCGGGCGACGAAGGTCGGAGAATACGTTCCCTTCTACCTGTGCCCGCGCTCGATCATGTTGTACATTCTTCACAAGGGCAACCATCCCGACGTGACATACTGCGGCGGCCAAGACCCGATCGTCCATTTGGCCGCCGACCTTCGGGCGACCGTCGCCTGGGCAGAGGAGCACCGGCGGTTGTGGGCCTTCAGCGAGTGCAACGCGGGCGCCCGTTACGCTAATTTCTACGCTGACCTGGTCGATTTGGGGCGGATCGACTGGGTGGCTGTCGATGCAACCGACTTCCGCGACCGCAGTGTCAAGGAGGGGAAGCAGGCGGAGTTTCTGGTCCACGAATCATTTCCGTGGAGCCTGATCGAGGGGATCGGCGTGCGGAATGCATCGACTCGTGAACGGGTGCGAGAAGCCTTCGTGGGCGCGGATTACCGGCCGCCCGTGACGATCCAACCAGCGTGGTACTACTAACATGAACATAGGAGCTTGAGCGATGATCCAGCTCGAACAAGGCGACATTTTGAGGGCCGACGCCGAAGCCTTGGTAAACACGGTGAATTGTGTCGGCGTCATGGGCCGTGGCATCGCGCTTCAGTTTCGCAAAGCCTTTCCGGAGAACTTCAAGGAGTACAAAGCGGCCTGCGACCGCGAGGAGCTGCGGCCTGGCCGGATGTTGGTCCACGACCTCGGTCGTTTAGTGAACCCTTTCTACATCATCAATTTCCCAACCAAGCGCCACTGGAAGGGCAAAAGCCAGCTTGAGGACATCGAAGCCGGCCTCTCGGCGCTGGTAGAGGAAATCTCGAAACGAGGAATTCGGTCGGTGGCGCTCCCCCCCTTGGGCTGCGGCCTGGGCGGGCTTGACTGGAAAGACGTGCGGCCCCGAATCGAGCGGGCCTTGAGCAAGCTCCGCGACGTTCAGGTGTTGCTCTTCGAGCCGAAGGGCGCTCCAGAACCGGAGAAGATGGTCAAAGAGAAGGCAGTGCCGAAAATGACGACGGGACGAGCATGTTTGCTGGGCCTCATGCGCCGCTATCTCGCTGCGGTCATGGACCCGGCCGTTTCGCTCCTGGAAGTCCACAAGCTGCTTTACTTCATGCAAGAGGCCGGCGAAGATCTGAGGTTGCGCTACGCCAAAGCGCTTTATGGTCCCTACGCCGAGAACCTGCGCCATGTCCTGAGCAGGATCGAGGGCCACTTCGTGGTCGGCCATGGTACCGGCGACGACCGCCCGGACACGCAAATTGAGGTGCTTCCCGGCGCCTGGGAGCAAGCAGAGCAATACCTCAAAGCTCATCCCAAAACCCACACCCGCTTCGACCGCGTCACCGATCTGATCAGTGGTTTCGAAACCCCTTTCGGCATGGAGTTGCTGTCCACGGTTCACTGGGTCGCCAGTCGGGAAGGAAGCGCGAATGTCGGCGACGCGATCGAGAAAACCTACGCCTGGAACGACCGCAAACGCATCTTCACGGAGAGCCACATCCGCACGGCCTGGTCGGTGCTCGACCGGCAAGGCTGGCTGACGCAGACCTGATGCCCGATGATGCGGGAACATCGGGAACCATTCCGCAAATTCGTCGAGTCCTTGCCCGCGTTGACGGATAGCACCTCGCTACTGCGGGCAGACCGCGAACGAGGCCGCTGATCATTTTCCAGCCGTCAAGTTGCTGGCGGAGTTCGAGTAGCGCTGGCAATCAGCGTTGACGCATGCGCACGCCCGCACCCGCCAAGTGACGAACTCCCCCGAAGCGGTGTATGATGTGCGGTTCCGAGCCGCTTCGTCCGCGAACAGGAATCTAGCGGGCGTGTGGTGGAAGAGAGCCCTATGCACCCTATTGGAATTCTGCTGATCGCGATCGCGGTCGTCTTTCTGCTGATCATTCGCCTGAAGATCAATGCCTTCGTGGCGCTGATTTCCGCCGCGATCACTATCGGTCTTCTTGCCCCGGAAGTCGCCCTCACCGACATCATGAAGGAAGTCGGAGAGCGTTTTGGCGGTGTCGCCGGCCGCATCGGCATCGCGATTGCGATGGCGGCGATCATCGGCCAGTGTTTGATGGAAAGCGGCGCGGCCGACCGCATCACGCGGCGCTTCGTTGCTCTTCTGGGCGAAAAGTATTCTTCGCTCTCTTTGGTTATTAGCGGCTATGTGCTGGCGGTCCCTGTGTTCTCCGACACGGTGTTTTACCTGCTGATCCCGCTGGCGCGCGCGATGAGCGTGCGGCTGGGCGGCAAGCACTTTGTGCTTTACGCCCTCGCCATCAGCGCCGGAGGGACCGCGACGCACCACTTTGTTCCTCCAACGCCGGGACCACTGGCCATGGCGGCGACTTTGAACATCGATCTCGGCGTGGTGATTCTGGTCGGGTTGTGCGTCGCCGCCCCGGCATCCTTTTTCGGCTGGCTCTACGGCATCTTTATCGACCGCAAACTCAACATCCCGGTCCGCGAAGCCCCGGGGCTGTCCTTGGAAGAACTGGGGCGAATCGCCTCGCGGTCCGAGGAAGAACTGCCGGGATTCTGGGTTTCGATGGCTCCGATCTTGCTGCCGGTCGCGCTGATCGCCTCGAATACGATCGTCAACACCGTGGCGCCCGAGTCCGGGCTGGCCCCGCTGACTGCGTTTTTGGGGAATCCCAGCGTTGCTCTGCTGCTGGCGGCGGTTTCGGCGGCCTGGGTGCTGACCAAGCAAAAGGGTTTGACATTGAAGCAGTTGTCGAAGCCGATCGAGGGCGCCATATCGAGCGCGGGCGTGATCATTCTCATCACGGCGGGCGGTGGTGCGTTCGGAGGCATGCTGGTGCTGGCCGGAGTGGGAGACGCCCTGGGCGGCTTGGCGGCGGGCGCCGGCGTTTCGCTGCTGGTGCTGGGTTTCCTGCTGGCGGCTCTATTCAAGGTGGCTCAAGGCTCGGGGACGGTCTGCATGATTACGGTTTCGTCGATTATGGCGCCGATGCTGGTTGCAAGTCCGCCGGCCTATCACTCGGTCTATGTCCTGATGGCGGTCGGGTCCGGCGCTCAAGTTGGTGCCTGGATGAACGACAGCGGCTTTTGGGTTTACCGCACCATGACCGGACTCACTGAAGTCGAGTCGCTGAAGACCAAGAGCGCGATGCTGATTGTGATGGGGTTCGCCGGTTTTTTGACGACTCTGCTGATGAGCTGGCTGCTGCCGCTGGTGTAGTGCGTTCTTGCCGGAATGGGGTGTTTGGGGAGCACAGTGTCTGTTCGATGTTGGGTGCTGGGTGAGCAGCACAAGCGCCGGCATGAGTGCCGGCGGCAGGCCTGGGGGCCCGCGCCACGTCGCGTCTCAGCGGTTCGGTGAGAAATGCGGACTAAGTGCTACACTCGCTGTTCACTGTAAACTTGTGATGTTTACTTCGCGGGACGAGAAATACGCAATGAAAACCCCCTACATCCTGACTGGGCGAGAAGTCCGGTTCCCGATCATCGTTCTGGCTATGGTTGTTTTCGGATTCCTTGGCTGCGGCGGGCAGCCGGCCGAGGAAGCGTTCCAACCGCCGAACATTATTCTGGTCATGACGGACGACCAGGGCTGGGCGCAAGTGGGCTCCCACGGCAACGAAATGATCAGCACGCCACATCTCGATCGGCTTGCCTCGGAAAGCGTGGAATTCACGCGCTTCTACGTTTCGCCCGTATGCGCGCCTACCCGCGCCAGCCTAATGACGGGACGATACAACTACCGCACCGGAGTTGTCGACACGTATCTGGGCCGCGCCATGATGCACGGCGATGAGGTCACGCTCGCCGAGATGCTGGGCGACGCCGGCTACCGCACGGGAATTTTTGGGAAGTGGCATCTCGGCGACAACTACCCGCTGCGAGCCATCGATCAAGGGTTCCAGCAGGCGCTGATTCACAAAGGCGGAGGCATCGGCCAGCCCTCGGACCCGCCCGAGACGAGCTACTTCGATCCGATCCTGCAGCACAACGGCGAACAAAAGCAGTTCCAGGGCTACTGCACCGACATTTTCTTCGACGCCGCCCTGCGCTTCGTCGAGCTGAACCGCGATCAGCCGTTCTTCATCTACATTCCGACGAACTCTCCCCACTCGCCTTATGACGTGCCGGATTCCTACATCGAGCCCTACGCGGCCAAAGGACTCAACGACAAGGACGCGCGCATCTACGGCATGATCACGAACATCGACGAAAACATGGGCAAGCTCGTGGCGAAGCTCGATGAGCTGGACCTGGCGGCGAACACGATTCTGATCTTCATGACCGATAACGGCCCCACGACGCAGCATTTCGCCGCCGGCCTTCGAGACCAGAAGACGAGCGTCTACGAGGGTGGCATCCGTGTACCTTTTTTCCTGCGCTGGCCTTCCCGGTTGCAGGCGGCGAAGGTCGATCGCCTCGGCGCTCATATCGACGTTGCGCCTACGCTGCTTGAGGCGGCACGAGTCGAGGCGCCCGCCTCCGCGGAATTCGACGGCGTGAGTCTGATGCCGCTGGTGCGCGGTGATGTGATCTTGTGGCCCGAGCGGACGATCTTCATTCAGTCGCACCGGGGTAACGAGCCGCAACTCTACCGCAACTTCGCGGCCGTCGGCCAGAAATATAAGCTGGTGCAGCCGCTGAGCTTCAGAAAACCCGCGCCCGCGAATGCTTCTTTGCAACTTTACGATCTGGAGTCGGATGCGGGCGAGCAAAACGACTTGGCGGGCGAGCGGACGGAAGTTCTGGCGGGCCTCAAGAAGCAGTACGAAGACTGGTTCGAAGACGTGTCGGCCAGCCGCGGCTACGACCCGCCCAAGATCTTCATCGGGACCGAATACGAAAACCCCGTGATTCTGACCCGCCAGGATTGGCGCATGGCCGGCCCAGACGGCTGGGCGGACGGTTACCTCGGCTATTGGGAAGTCGACGTGAAGTCCGCGGCGAAATACGATATTCGATTCCGGTTTACAAGACAAGAGCGCGCCGGAAGGGCCGAGTTCAAACTGGGAGACGTTGAGCGGAGCAAGCCGTTCACGCGTGAAGCCGAATCGGTGACTTTTTCAGGCGTCGACCTGCAGCCGGGTCCCGGAACGCTCGAAGCCCGCCTGATCCGCGGCGGCAAAACGGTTGGCGTCAATTACGTGGACGTGAGCAAGCTTTAAGCCGTGAATGCTTTGCGGGCGGTTTAGCACCTGCATAGTCAAATCGTTGCCGATCATGGCAGAAAATTTCGGACAGCCGGACAGAGGCGCGGGCGAAAGCCCGCGCTACGTCGGCCCGGGGGCCGACGCGGCCCGCCGGGAGCCGCGCGCCACCTCAAGGCGACGCGTCCTTTCGTAGTTGCCGGGAGACGGTCGTGATCAGGGCGGAATGAAAGCCCGTTGAAACGGGCTGAGGAACAACTTCGGGAGGGCTGGTCAACCGCCCTAAAAGGACCGGCCTAAAGGACACCAAGCCACGTGAACGTGGCTCAGGCTTGTGGCGGCTGTCGACTGCCGCGGAAAGCGAATTCGCCGACGCGGTTGGTTATGATGCTTGTCGCCCGGTTCGTTAGCAGCCCGTGGCAGAAGTGCAGTGCACATGCGGTTGTTTTCCTGCGCCCCGTCCGCGTCCGGGGCTTCCCCTGGCAGGGTTTCGGACCCAGGGTTCCGCTTCGCTCCACCCATGGGCTACGATCCGACGCCGCTTCGCGGCTCAACGGCTCTAAGTGAACAGCATTGGGGCTAATTGCCGCGCAACCAATAGCCGAGTGCGGCTCCCAAGATCAAGAAAACAAGCCCCGTGATAACAAAAGCTGCTAGTACGGGTGTCCACGCCTTTTGCCCTGCAGGCCGGGGTGTCGCTCGCCCTTCCGCGGAATCAGCGTGCTGCTTATTGGCCTCTCGAACAGATGGTTCTGGGGCAACCGGGGTTGGTGCTGCTTTCTCCACACGATGCCGCGTCTCTCCCTCCGCTTGAGAGGCCGTGGCAAGTTTCGACCGCTGCTCGCTGACTTTCCGTGTTTTCCGCGCCTCTAATTCCTTGCGCAGTCGCCGCACGTCCACCAGCAGATCGTCGGCGTGCTGGTAGCGCTCGGCGGGAGTTTTGGCCAGCGCTTTAGCGAGGATGCGGTCCAGTTCCAGCGGCAATCCTGCCCGTCTGGCCGTGACCGGTTCGTGGGGCTCGTTGATGATGTCGTAGATGATGATTTGCGCATGTTCGGCCTCGAACGGCAACTGTCCCGTCACCATCTCGTAAATCACGACACTCAAGGACCAGACATCGGAGCGCCTGTCCGCCACCTGCCCTTGGGCTTGCTCGGGAGACATATAGACCGGCGTTCCCAGAGTCGTCCCCGACTTCGTGAGCTTGCTGCGGTCAGTCAGATAGGCCAGCCCGAAGTCGGTGATCTTCGACTCCCCTTTGAGAGTGACCATGATGTTGGCGCTCTTGATATCGCGATGAACGGTCTTGTGTTCGTGAGCTTCCTGCAGGCCCTGCCCGATGCCGACCGCGAGGGCGAGAGCTTCTTCCAGCTTCAACGGCCCGCCGGCGATTTTATCCCTAAGGGTCTGGCCGGCAATGTAGGCCATCACGATGAAAATCTGTCCTTCAAACTCGTCGATCTCGTGAACGGCGCAGATGTTTGGGTGATCCAGTGCCGCCGCGGCCTGCGCCTCACGCAGAAAACGCTCCTTTTCGCTGCTGTCACCGAGCAGGTGGGAGGCGAGAAACTTGAGGGCGACGGGGCGCTTGAGCTTTGTGTCCTCGGCCTTGTAGACGACGCCCATCCCGCCCTCGCCGAGTCTTTCGGTGATGCGGTAATGCGAGACGGTTCGACCGATCATGGCGCGCCTAAGCGGCTAGCAGCCCGTGGGGCAAGTCCGAGGACGCGAAAAAAGGGGACAGCCAGCCAATTTCCTTTCGACGAAGCGCTGATTTCTAAATGGATTGGAGAAGCGGAAATTGGTGGCAGTCCCCCTTTTTCGCCCGTGCACACTTTTGCCACGGGCTGCTCGTGCATGTACTGAGCAGCGAGTGACGACCGCGGCACGGCTCGCGCGCTATTGTTCTCGTTGGACGGTGATGAAAGCGTCACTTTGGGTGGTCCGCCCGGCGATTTCAGCAATCAATTCGCGGTCCCCGTCGGGCAATTCAGGAACTTCAATCACAATTTGAAAAACACCAGCCAAGCCGAATGCCAAACCTTTGAACAACACCGTAGCCTGTTGTCCGCCAAACGTCACATTTACTTGGTCTTCCAGAGTAGCCACCACCGTGGCAATCCGCCCAACCGGCACTACAGGATCTGTTTTCCCGAATCCTGTCCCGAACAGCGCGATGACGTCCCCAGGTTTGGCGGGCCGGATGGTGCACCCATTGGGTAACATCGCAAATCCAAACAAATTCTCCCGGCCAACGAAAGTACACGGCGTCCCTGGGTCCGGGGTATTCTGGGCCGCGGCTAAGAATCTGCGACCTTCCGGATTGAAGGGAATGGGGTATTTAGTTGACTCCAGTAGCCACTACATCTTGGGGGTGGGGGTGCCGGCCCTGGTGGCCTCGACCATTGTCTTATAGGGAGCAGGGTCGGCGGCGACCGCCTGCTGGAGGAGGCGATAGAAAAGTTTGCCGCGCGACCGTGAGGTCCGCCGGTTGAAGCGGAACGTGAACTCGTCCAGGTAGTAGTCCAAATACTCGTGACTGACAGCCCCCTGGTGGGTCCCCAACAGCCAGCGCTTTAGCAGAGAGGCGACACGATGGACTCTCGGCAGCAGCTTACTCGCCGATTGCCGCTTCCCGCGCAGCACGGTGACTTCATGGCGGTATCCTTTGTTCTCCAATCCCGCATAGCCTTCCCAGCCGTCGGTGTGCACGAGGCTGCCAGGTTGGATAGCTTCTTCGACAAAGGCTTCCAAGCTCGCCGCTGAGGCATCCGCGATCCGACGGAGCCGGATGCGACCCATACCGCGCCCATCCTCCTCGGCAGCAACCGCAACTAACGCTTTGCCAACCATTTCGCGACCTCGGACGCCCTCTTCGACTCCGCCCACATACGTTTCGTCCACCTCCACCCGGCCGACCAGCCGATTGCGACCGGGGCGCACCATGGCGCGGCGGAACTTGTGCAGCCAGGTCCAGGCGGTTACATAGCTACCCAAACCCAAGACCCGCTGCAACTCCAGCGCGCTGGCCCCGCCTTTTTGCGTTGTCACCCACCAAGCCGCCCGGAACCACAACGTCAAGGGCTTGCGGGTGTCCTGGAAAATCGTGCCCGCCGTCACCGAGGCCTGGTAACCGCAGTCGGCGCAGAGCAGCAGATTGCGTTTGCTGGCCCATGAGGACTGGATCCCACAGCGCGGGCACACGAACCCCTCCGGCCAGCGCAGCTTCAGCAGGTACTCCCGGCACGCCTCCTCGGTCGAGAATCGAGCTTCCAACTCGACGAGGTTTCGGGGGTAGTCCTCCTTCATGCCCCCAACCACAACATATTGTGGCTACTGGAGTCAACTAAATACCCCATTGAAGGGAAAGAACCCCGGAGCAATGTCTTGAAACTGAACGCTTGTTGTCCCACTTGCCTCAATTGCATCGAGATCCTTAAATACCTCAACCGTCATGCCCGCTCCCATGCCGATAACTTCGAAGCCTGGCGAGATGAAGTTGATTTGGTCAAAGTCGACGCCGCTGACAACAGCCGAGGGAAAACCCGGGTGTCCATTGACCTTAACCTGTACTCCTAGAAGGTCTGTCGGCGCTATGCAACGAGGAACTTCTGTTGGGCAATCCTCTCCCATCAGGAAAAACTGATCCCAAACTTGAAAGGAGCCCGGCTCCAAAGGCACGAGCCCAGGCGGCGTTAAAAAAACCGACAGGAACGTGTTGGGGGCAAGTTCATCCCCAAAATTGGCCCCTTGTAATAGAGAGACAGTAACGGTCTGGCCCTGGGACAGACCAGTCGCGAACTTGGTGGAAAACAGCGACGCGATCGATGCCTTGCCGCCCCCTTGCGTGGCGGCTGCGTTGGCCGCCATCACCAACTGGGCCGTCGTGGCGTCCGAGGCATGAGCGCCGGAAGCGCTGAACGGAACCATTGCAACAACGAGGTGCAGCGGAGAAATTCGTCTCATATGGTTCCCTTAGCTTGAATGATATCCGAAAACGGTGGCGGAGGGAAAGGTATTCTCTTGAAACTTTGTGCGATGCAGGCGGGCATCAGCAGGCGGGTCAGCACCAAGCAGACCCAGTTGCCCGGGTGGATTGAGGTTTTCTCTCTGGACGCTGACCCACTCACTTGCGTTCGGGGCTCTGATTCAGATGGTTTGGGTCAGACGGATCCCTTTTGCGCGCAGCTCGCGCGCGGCCTGGACAATATCCGGCCAGTGCTCCAAAAGTCTCCCCTGGTCGTGAACCAGACTTTGGACCATGCGGCGAACTTCCTCTTCGCTTCCCTGGTCCCGCAGGTCGCGGGGAACGAAGTATATGGGGTATTTAGTTGACTCCAGTAGCCACAATATGTTGTGGTTGGGGGCATGAAGGAGGACTACCCCCGAAACCTCGTCGAGTTGGAAGCTCGATTCTCGACCGAGGAGGCGTGCCGGGAGTACCTGCTGAAGCTGCGCTGGCCGGAGGGGTTCGTGTGCCCGCGCTGTGGGATCCAGTCCTCATGGGCCAGCAAACGCAATCTACTGCTCTGCGCCGACTGCGGTTACCAGGCCTCGGTGACGGCGGGCACGATTTTCCAGGACACCCGCAAGCCCTTGACGTTGTGGTTCCGGGCGGCTTGGTGGGTGACAACGCAAAAAGGCGGGGCCAGCGCGCTGGAGTTGCAGCGGGTCTTGGGTTTGGGTAGCTATGTAACCGCCTGGACCTGGCTGCACAAGTTCCGCCGCGCCATGGTGCGCCCCGGTCGCAATCGGCTGGTCGGCCGGGTGGAGGTGGACGAAACGTATGTGGGCGGAGTCGAAGAGGGCGTCCGAGGTCGCGAAATGGTTGGCAAAGCGTTAGTTGCGGTTGCTGCCGAGGAGGATGGGCGCGGTATGGGTCGCATCCGGCTCCGTCGGATCGCGGATGCCTCAGCGGCGAGCTTGGAAGCCTTTGTCGAAGAAGCTATCCAACCTGGCAGCCTCGTGCACACCGACGGCTGGGAAGGCTATGCGGGATTGGAGAACAAAGGATACCGCCATGAAGTCACCGTGCTGCGCGGGAAGCGGCAATCGGCGAGTAAGCTGCTGCCGAGAGTCCATCGTGTCGCCTCTCTGCTAAAGCGCTGGCTGTTGGGGACCCACCAGGGGGCTGTCAGTCACGAGTATTTGGACTACTACCTGGACGAGTTCACGTTCCGCTTCAACCGGCGGACCTCACGGTCGCGCGGCAAACTTTTCTATCGCCTCCTCCAGCAGGCGGTCGCCGCCGACCCTGCTCCCTATAAGACAATGGTCGAGGCCACCAGGGCCGGCACCCCCACCCCCAAGATGTAGTGGCTACTGGAGTCAACTAAATACCCCATTCGAAGTATTTCGGACTGACGATCGCCTCCCGGACAGTTTGGCGGTGTTGTTGGCGGCAGGCCTGATAGTAACTGGGTAATTCAGGATTAGGCCGATATTTCGAAGCTTCAGCAAAACCTTCGCCGTGGCGCCGCCAAAAGCAGGTTTTGACCGTGTCGTCAAAGTCCGCCAGGCTCCCCGAGCTGATTTGCTGGAGGTAAGCGCCTAAACGGCGCAGCCCGCTCTGGTCGTCTCCCGCGCTGGAAACCTCCGGCGCACCGTGGATCAAGTGCCGCACGATCTCGGAAAACCTCACTTTCGCGGCGTTCTTCATAAACTCCGCCAGCGGCTGCGTTCGCTGATGAGGCGGATCGTGCCTTACGGTCCATGGAAGATAGCCCAGGTAGGCGTCGCGGAAACATTTGCGCAGGGTGATCCCGAAAAGCGCGTCGGAACCCCGCTGGACCGGCATGAAGGGCGGCAGCAGGCGGCGATTGTCGAGCCCCAGGTTTCCAGCCATGCAGAGAAACCCCTCGCTTACCGTCGGCCTTGTGACAGCTCGCGCCACCTGACGGCTTTCGACGAACGCCAGGTAATCCTGCTCGCTAGTCAGCAACCGGCGCCGCGACGCCGGGCTCGCGGACAAGTATCCGGTATTGCCGATTCCGGAGTCGCCGACAATGCCGACTGAGGTCGCCGCGACTCGTCCTCCCAGCATCCGCAGCCTTCGATCAAAAGCGGGCGCCATGCGGTCCAAGTCAAGGCTGCCGGCGCCATCCACCGCGGGCATGCAGTCACCAATTCCGCGTCCCAGCAGGGACTCGTGGATTGCGAAGAAATCCTGATCAGCCTGTGCGAGAGCGTCGAATGCCGATTGCCGGTCGCGATAGAACCAGAATTCAGTCGGATCGAACCGCGACGTGAGCGCGAGGCTGCTCTGCTGGTCAGGCGGAGCCGCGATTTGGCAGAGAGTGTCATCATCGGCGATTACATAACAGCTCCCTATCGTGTCGAGCAGCAGAGAGTTGTAGCAAGAGCCGGTTGTGCGGTCATTCGGCCGCCGCCCCAGCACGGCAAAGCGAATCAAATCTCCCGGCAGGCCGGAGTAAGCCGCAACCTGGTCCGCGAACGCTTCACGGTCCCGCCTTGAGGCATAGCGGAGCGTTGCGCCATGGTCCTTTCTGAGTTCCTCCAGCATGGCCCTGGTACGCTGCTGGGCGTCCGGTTCCAAAGCGTCGTCGACCACGATGAAGTCCACGGATCCGCCGAACCTCGCGCTGTTGTCAAGATAGGAAGCAATCCCGCGCCGCAGGATTTCCTCGCGGCCGCGAGTCGCCATCCCCAGCGCGGTCACCGAGGGCGGATGCGCCGGCGGACCCGCGTGTGTCTGCTTGCACTGCCGGACGAGGTCTTCGTCAGACACCAGAAAGCCCGATGCCGCAAGCGCCTCGAGGCGTCCCTTCACTGAGGCGAGCTGGCTGGGATCGACGGCAATTTCAGCGCCGCGCCGCTCCGCATAGTCTCGAACCCACTCGAATGCCGCGCTCATGAACCGGGGCAGGCGCATCTTGGAGAGATCCTGCAGTTCCTGGAACTTGGCCTCCCGGGACCATTGCAGCGCGTGCTTTTCGAGCGTCCGGAACGCTCGGCAGTAGTGCAGCAACCGGGCGTCGTCGTTGCTGAGGGTCTGCGCGGCGCGAGAGACCTTGGAATGCGTCAAAGTGACGCCCTCTTCCAGGGTGAAGGTTTCGAGCTCAGCTTGCCGATAACGGGCCGGCATGATCTGGATAATCTATCAAACCCTTCAAAAATGCCGTAAAGGAGATCCGTGCGGTGAAGGGGGACTCAGTCGAGAACTCATGGTCGTGGAAACCTCCCCGGCCATAATAGCGGTCCGGCGGGGTCACATGCGTTTGCGAGAATCGGCAATCGGGGGCGGCTCTGCTGGTCTATGGCTCTGCCGCCTGTCTGCGGATTTCAGTTCCTCGCCGGCGACCTCTTATCATGATGGTGTTGGAAACGTGGTGGTGTTGGAAACGTAGTGCTGGAGACGATGGTGCCGGAAAACCCCGGTGAAAACGAGCGGGCAATTGCTGTCGTGCTTCTCAGCGGCGGCATGGATAGTTGCGTCACCGCCACCCTTGCGGCGCGCGGCCACCGTCTGGCGGTTCTGCACAGTTCCTATGGCCAGCGCACCGAGAAACGTGAAAGGCGGGCGTTTGAGGAAATTGCCCGGTTTTTGGGAGCGGAGCGAAAGCTGCACATTGACCAGCGCTACATGGCGGCGATCGGCGGCTCCGCGCTGACGGACAGCTCTGTCGAGGTTCCCGACGCTGATCTCGTTGCCGCCCAGCAGGGCGAGATTCCCGTTACCTATGTTCCTTTCCGCAACGCTCACTTCTTGGCGGCCGCCGTGTCATGGGCCGAAGTGCTCGGAGCAGGCGTGATCTTCATCGGCGCCGTCGAGCAGGATAGCTCGGGATACCCGGACTGCAGGCCCGCCTATTACGAAGCATTCAATAGAGTTATCGAAACGGGCACCCGCCCCGAAACGTCCATCGAGATCAGCACGCCGTTGATCGGACTTTCGAAAGCTGAGATCATTGCTCAGGGTGTCGAGTTGAATGCACCACTGCATCTGACATGGTCATGCTATCGGTCGGCGGATGCTGCCTGCGGGAGCTGCGATAGTTGCGTCCTTCGGCTGCGGGCATTTGAGCAGGCGGGGATGCGGGATCCGATACACTATGCCGTTCGAGGCTCTGGTCTGCCGGTCTGATATTTGCCGTTTCCAGCATATAGGTCCTGGATGCCGAAAGATGCGCGGCCGGATTTGGTATATTACGGACGACGTCAAGTTGGTCTTCGAGCGCCGGATAGTGTATCCTTATGAGGTCTAGTCAGCACAGTTCAAGGAGTAAGAGCATGTCGTTGAAACATTTGAGAGTCGGCTTGATTTTGGCCGGTCTGTTGGCGAGTGCCGGCCTTTGTTTCGGACAAACCGGTTCGATCACCGGAAAAGTAACCGGTCCGGATGGCCAGCCACTGCAGGGGGTTTGGGTCAAGATCGAACGCGTAGAAATGAAGAGTAACTACAAAGTCAAGACAAGGAAGAGAGGCGATTTTTTCCATGCCGGTCTTCCGCTTGGAACCTACAACGTCCATGTGGAAGTCGACGGCGAGATGGTCGACCGTTTGAGCGGAGTCAGTATCCGTATGGGTGATCCCATCCGCGTTGACTTTGACCTTTTCAAGGCGGCGCAGCGGGCGAAGAGCGGACCCACGCAGAAGGATCTCGCGGCCATGTCCCCGGCCGAGCGCAAGCAGTACGAAGAGATTCTCAAGACGCAACAGCAGCAAATCACCAAGAACAAAGCACTGAACGATACATTCGGCAACGGGATGGTTGCCCTCAAAACGAAGAATTTCCCTGTAGCGGTCGAGAGTCTCACCAAGGCGGCTGAGATCGACGCCTCGCAGCACGTCGTTTGGGCGAATCTTGGTGACGCCCAGTCCCAGCTCGCTCGTACGAAGACCGGGGCGGACCGGACAAAGTTGTACGAAGACGCCGTTGCTTCCTACAACAAGGCCATCGAGATCGACCCTGCCAACGCTTCCTACCACAACAATTTAGGTCTTGTGCTCGTCCGGGCGGGGAAAGGAGAAGAGGGAAAATTGAAGCTCGCCGAGGCGGCGCTAATGGACCCGGACAACAGCGGCAAGTTCTATTTCAATCTCGGGGCGGTGATGGTGAACACCGGTAACACGCAGGGCGCCATTGACGCGTTCCGGAGCGCCACCGAGTCGGATCCGAACAATGCCAACGCCTACTACCAGCTTGGCATGGCTCTTGTCGGCATGGCCGAGACCAAGGCAGACGGCAGCGTGGTGCCGGCTCCAGGCACGCTTGAGGCGTTTCAGAAATACATCGAACTCGAGCCCAGCGGCCCCTACGCGCCGAGCGCCCAAGGCATGGTTCAAGGGTTAGCGGCTCAAGTGGAAACCTCCTACGAGAATCCCGCCAAGAAGACCCGGAAGAAGCGGCGCCCCAGGAAGAAATCCTCCTCTTAGGTTGCGATTTGCAGTCTGCTCATAATCCAGGGGCGCCGGCTTCGGTCGACGCCCCTTTTTATTCGTCCGATGATTAGAAACCTGCTCATCCTGATTTTCATCATGATCGGGCTAGCTCTGGTCCGCTGGCTTGTGCGGGACATTTCCGGAGCCGTGTTCAAGGCACTGGGGCTCTCCAGGGGCGAGGACGACCGGGGCGCCCGAGGCGATGCCAAGGCGCCGGCTAGTGGTTCGAGCGGGCGACCCGCCAATCGGCTGGTTCGCGACCCCGTCTCGGGGACCTACATCGACGAGCGATTAGCCCTCAAGGAAATCATCGACGGCAAGCCCTTCTTTTTCGAATCGAAGGAGAATCGGGATACCTATTTGAAAAACCGGCACACGGGATGATGGGCGGTGAGTTGCAGGCTGTGAACCTGGGTTCGCAACCGCTGCCGATTGTGGCAGAAAAATTTCAGACGGCCGCACAGAGGCGTGGACGGCAGTCCACGCTAGCCCGTTGAAAACGGTCTGCGCCTCTTCATCGCGGTCGCGTCTCCATCCCGTCTATTCTGTGGACTCTCTTTGGTTGCGGCTCGTCCGCGTTACGGATGGGCTGACCGAAAAGCGGGCGCGGCGAATCCGGCTGGGCGGTGGCCTGATCTGTTCACTTCATTCCATTGCGAGGACGGCGGCCGGTTGTGAAGGTCTGTGAAGCAGGTGCGCGGCCGAGGTGCAGAACAGCAGGATGATGACGGCCTGGACCCCGTAGGCCCAGGTGGCGCCGACAAGAATCACGTAAAGAGCCGGGAATAACGCCAATGCGGCCCAGGGAACCGTCCAGTGGTCCGCCATCGACGAAACGATAATCGAGCAGGCCGGTACAAGCAGGACACAGTCGCCCGTGTAGGTGTGATAGCTGGTCAGCAAGCCCCCGACCAGCACCATAGCCAAACCTTCCAAAAACGTTGCCTTCTTCATGACCAGCCAAACGGCAACCGCGACCGCCAGGCAGGAAACCAGCTCGATCAGCGAGCCTCCGGTGACTCCATGGAACAAACCGTGCAGGTTGACCATCAGCGCCGGAGCCGGATTGATCACCGGATTGGTCAGAGTCGCGAAGTAATCGAGCGGCCAGCGGGCTCCGGCGGCTAGAAATGAGATGGCCATCAAGACCAGGCCGCCCGAGGCAGCGCCGCCAAACATGCGCCAGCGGCGCTGGCCGATAAACAGCAGCGGCAAGAACATGAAGAGATGAAACTTCATGGCGCAGAAGGAAAAGAAAACACCCGCCGTAAATGGTTTCCCTTGCTCCTGGTAACGAACCGCCAGCGCTATCCATAACAGCAAGAAGAGCGTATCCTGGCCGGTCAGCAGGGAGAAAAACACCGGCAACGAGAGCAGCGTGAAAATCACCGCATACGTGCGCGACGGAATACGCCAAAGAACCACGAAAGCGATCACGACCCCCACCCGCACGACAAGATAAATGGCGTAGGCCGTGCGATAGGGGAACCAGCTCAAAGGCGACAGAATGGCCGCGTGAAACGGCATCCTCGTGAATCGCCAAGAGGGATTGCTTCCCCCCAGCTCCCTGGTGATGATTTCATGGATCTTGTCCGGGTTGTAAACGTCGGGTGTTCCGACCAGGGTCGTGGCGGCATAGACCGGTGCGAAATCATTTGCGCCTGAGAGCAGCTTTTCCTTTCCCTCGTAATACGCTCCCGCCGCCAGGAACGAAGAGAAGATGAACACAAGGACCCACCAATAGCTGGGTTCACCAAGGACAGACCGCGGCGCGTGCGTCTGTACCACCCGAACAGCTGGTTTCGATACTGGATGATCCGGAGAGGAAGGAGGCGTCTGCACGCCTGGTAAGTCAGCTTGTCCCGACATGCTTCGCATTCTCAAGATAGCATGCCGTTTTGGCGCGGGGCTATCGACTGCACGGTCGCTGGCTGAATTCAGCCTGCCCCATAGCTTGCTCTCATCCATTTTCTCGCATAGGCCGCTATCTTCTACGACAAGCGGGGCAGCAACTCCAAACTACGATTCCGGCTCGGTCACGGCTCTGTCGGAAGCGGAATTTCGAAGTGGTCAACTTGGATTGAATCAATGTTCATGCCTTCACTCGCGGTCCCGCCAAAGCGGAAAAACGATCATAGACCAATGCAGGGGAGCCGTAACCAATGGAGGGTGCATCGCTTCCAAGAGGCCGATCACGTTGTGGAGGCAACCGCTCCCTCACGGTCACGGCTCCCCTGAAATTTTCCATACCGCCACTGGAAAAATTCCCGGGGCCGATGGTCCGGGCGGACGGTGCTCGATATAGTGAGAACCAAAGAACGATGGCATCGAGTAGAACAATCGATGCCCAGCGATTGCTGGGCCATATCGCCACCCAGCCCCGCGGCCGGACCAGCTTCAAGCACCTGGCCCGGCGGCTCGGTGTGCGCGGGAAGCAGTACGGCGAGCTGGCGAAAAGCCTCAAAGACCTCGTCGCCGAAGGACGCGTCGTCGAATTCCAGCGTGGCCACTACAGCTTGCCCGGCGCCGATTCCGAATACATCGCCGGACGATTCAGCCTGCACCGCGACGGCTATGGATTCGTGACCCCGGACCGCCCCGTCCCCGGCGTCGAGGGGGATGTTTTTATTCCTCCCGCCCGCACCGCGAACGCCATGCACCATGACCGTGTCGTCGTTCGGCTGGGCCGTCTCCCCGAAGACGGGCGCGCCGAGGGGCATGTTCACCGCATTCTGAACCGCACCCAAACCTTTGTGGCCGGGCTTTTCCACTTTTCCGAGAAGGGCAGCTACGTTGTTCCTTACGACGAGCGCATCCGGCAGGACATACGTATCACAAAGGGTCTGGAGCTGCCCGACGCCCAGCAGCAGAGCGAGCGCCTCGGCAACGCCCCAAAACCGAAAATTTCCACGCCCGCGGAACTCGACGGCTGGATGGTGACCGCGGAGCTGACTCAGTTCCCGGCCCGGACGCAGGAAGCTCGCGGGCAGGTCGTGGAGATCCTCGGACGTCCCGGCGACTTCGGCCTCGACGTCGAGATCATCATCCGCAAGTATCATCTGCCGCACCGCTTCTCTCCCGCGGCAGCCGACGAGGCCGAGGCGATCGCTCCCGGCATTCCGGCGGCTGAGATCGAAAAGCGGCGCGACTTTCGCGACCTCGACATCGTTACGATCGACGGCGAAACCGCCCGCGATTTCGACGACGCCGTCTGGGTCAGCCGTCTCGAGAACGGCAACTTCTCCCTGCAAGTCCACATCGCTGACGTCAGCCACTACGTCCGCCCGGCGAGCCCGCTGGACGAAGAGGCCCGGCTGCGCGGAACAAGCACGTATTTTCCTGACCGCGCGGTTCCCATGCTGCCGGCCAAGCTGTCAACCGATATCTGCTCGCTGAATCCGAAGGCCGACCGCCTGGTGGTCTCAGCTCTTCTGGAAATTGACAACCGTGGAGAAACCCTCCGCGCCGACTTCTGCCGCGGAGTCATCCGCAGTGTTGAGCGAATGACCTACACCAGCGTCAATCTGGTCCTCGAAGGCGACGAAGAGCAGCGCGAGCGCTACCGCCACCTGGTCGAACGTTTCCAAGTGATGAGCGAGCTGGAGCAGGTGCTCAATGGCCGGCGGCGACGGCGGGGCTCGATCGACTTCGATCTGCCGGAGCCCATCATTGAGTTTGACGAGGACGGGATGATGCAGGGGGTCTCGCGGGCCGAGCGCAACATCGCTCACCGCATCATCGAGGAATTCATGCTGGCGGCCAACGAGGCGGTGGCCCGCTTCCTGGAAGAAAAGGGAGTACCGGCTCTTTACCGCATCCACGAAAAGCCGGACCCGAGGCGGCTGCTGGACTTCGAACAACTGCTGACAACGTTCGGGTATTCACTCGGAGCCGACCTTCCCGTGCGGCGCTTTGGTTTCAGAGAGAGGAGACGTGACGGGTCGAAGGGGCGCCACACCGTCGATGTTCCCCGCGGCGAATTTGACATCAGTCCGCGCCACTTTCAAAAACTGATCGCCAAGCTCGCGGGCAAGCCCGAGGAGCGCATCCTGACCCTCCAAATGCTTCGCTCGCTCAAGCAAGCCCGTTACAGCGAAACCAACGACGGCCACTTCGCGCTGGCCACCCCCGCCTACACGCACTTCACCTCGCCGATTCGCCGCTACCCCGACCTGGTGACTCATCGCATCCTGACCTCGATCCTGGAGGAGGGTCCCAGCAGCCCCTACACTGATCCGGCCAGCAAAGGCCCTTACCGGCGTGACGAGCTGGCGGCGATTGCCAACGATTCTTCGTTCACCGAAAGGCGCGCGGCGGATGCGGAGCGGGAATTGATCGACTGGAAGAAGGCGCGCTTCATGGAGCGGCATCTTGGCGAGGAGTTTCAAGCGATGGTGGTCTCGGTGATGCGCTTCGGCCTTTTCGTCGAACTGGAGGAGATGTTCGTCGAAGGTCTGGTGCCGGTTGAGTCATTCACCGATGAGCGCTTCTACTACCGCGCGAACCTTCAAGCGCTCGTCGCCCAGCACGGCAAGCAACGGTTCACCGTGGGCGACCGCATTCGGGTCCGAGTCGACCGCGTGAACTACGACGAGATGCGCCCCGAGTTTTCTTGTGTGGGCTCGGGCGTGGCCTAAGCTCGGGCGTGGCGCAAGCTCTCAGCTTGCCGCGTCGAGACTCGTGTCGACGCCTGAGCCGCGTTCACGCGGCTTGTTTTCCAAGGCCAGTCGTTTTACGGCTGGTAGGCCGACCGTCCCATCCCAGGCTGGCAGCCCGTTTTCAACGGGCTTCGGTTCCGCTGTCTCACGACCGTCTCCCGGCAACTGCGAAAGGGCCCATCCCCCTGAGGTGGCGTGCGCCTCCCGGGCGGGCCGCGTCGGCCTCCAGGCCGACGTCCTCCAGGCCGACGTCTGGCAGGCAGGAATGCAGCCCCACGGTTCGTTCGCAATGCCCTGCGGCTAGATCTGGCTTCGCACCACGATCGCAAACATTCCCGTATAGATCAGCGCGATCAACACCATCGCAATCTTGCGCCACAGCGGCGGTTGCAGCTCCTTGGGAAGGAACCTCGTATTTACCCGCAGAATCTGAACGGCGCCAATGGCGAGAATCAGCCCCGCGATGTTAGCGGACACCTTGAACAATTCCATCGCCGTCCCCCAATTGATCGCAAAGGCTCCCCACACCGTGAACACCGCCAGACCCGTGTAGTAGATCGCGCTGACGTTTCCCCCGCGCCAGCGGCGCGCCTTCGGGTTGGCCGCCCAAATGATGTCCGTGACGCTTCGCATGAGAATGTCGGTGTTGCCCAGGTGAGTCGAAAACAGCACCCAGAAACCGTTCAGCAACGCCAGCATCCAAAATCCTGACCAGAGGTTCCGCGCCATGTATTCGGCCTGGTAGGCTCCCGCGCCGATTTGCGAGATGTCCGAGCCCGCCGGGATGATGCCGGTCGCCAGATTCACGTTGAGGAACATGCCGACAAAAGCGCCGACACCCCACAGCCAAACCTGATCCGCGCGGACGTACTTTGACCAAATCTTCCAGCGCCGGAGATTTTCGGTCGAAATGGGAAAGATTTTGCCGATGCCAGAAAGCTTGATCTCTTGCTGTCCGAAGGCGCCGGCAATCGCGCCGACCTTGCCGCCCATGCCGAAACCTTTGTCTCGAACCCAGTTTGAAATGGAGAGGTTGCCCATTCCGCCCGAGCCGGCCGTGGCTGCCAGCGCACCGAGCAGGACCACGTCGATCCCTTCGGGAATGTAGCCCACCTGGAAGAAACCGGCGATGGATGTGGCCCAATTCGCGGCGGGAACGAAAAAGACATTAACGAACAGCAGAAAACCGAAGATCACAACGATCATCACCCAGGAGACATACTCCAGCGTGCGCTCGATCGTCTTGCCCAGGAGAAGGATCACAGCCGTCAGGCCCATGACCCCGTAGCTCACGTAGGAGAGCGCGGCGGCGTCAGCGTCCTGCGGCATGTGCCCGGCAAAGGCCGCGAACAGGACAGCGGCGCATCCGGCTGCCAGCGCCGGCAGTCCCAACTGAGCCCCGCCCAGCAGCACCCAGAACGGAGCCCATAACTTGGGGCCGGGACTGAGGCGCATGATGCCGCTGAGGATCGGCTCTCCCGTGTAGAGCGTGTAACGGATGGATTCGAGGTTAAAGATCACCTGCAGGATGATCGCGAGGGTGGCGACCCAGAACAGGCCCATGCCGTACTGAACGCCGATCGCCGGCCCCACCAGCCACTCGCCGCCTCCCATCGAAGCGACCAGCATGATGGCTCCAGGGCCGATCACCCGAAACAGATTGCCGGGCGAGAAGGGCGGCGGCTCGGGCAGGTCATCCTGCTGCCAAGCGGGGAGCAAGCCGGCGTCGATGGGCCCGCCGGAGGGCTGACGTGCGTCGCTCACGAGTTTTTAGATTGCACTGCTGCGGAGAAGAACCATCTTCCGCTGATGCGAGCCCGCAACCGAGACCGACAGAGATTGGAAGTGTTGACTACCGTTCCCCGGGCGCTAGAAACCCGAGTAAGACCGGGGCACCAGAAGCGCTTTGTGGATTTTCGAGACCGTGCCCTTGTACTTTTCCACCTGTTTTAGCTTGTCCCAATCGGGGTGCTTGCTGAACTTCGCCCAGCCTTGTTTGAGCTGCTCCTCGCCCGAGTAGACCGTCATGTACGTGAGATTCGGCATCTTCGGGCCAGCCAGCACGCGGCCCATGAAGACCGGCTGAATACCGCAGTCGAGGAAGATCGGCACCTCGCCGGAGTTGAACATCTCCACCTTGAGCGTTCCCATTTTCTCCGAATGACTCTCATAGCTGCGCAGCTCGAACAGCCGTGGCTTGCCTTTCTTGTGCAGCTCGGGAACGGTGGCGCGAGGGAATGCCTTGAACGAAAGCATCAGCTCGGAGTCGATCCGCGAAAAGCGCGGTTCCTTCTGAGGCGTGCTGAAGTATTTCACGGCCGCGGATTGGTACTTGCCGTCCGCGTCCAGCTTGCCCTGCATCGCCGAGAACTGCTCAATGGAATCGAACGGGATCAGCAAGTAGACGTTCGGCGCGCCGTCCGGCTTTTCATCCGTAAACACTCCTACCGACCCGATTCCCTGGCGTTGCAACGCCGGGAGTAAGCCCTTTTCGAGGTAGACATCCATCTGCGGCATCTCATCGGCTGAGCTGAGATGATAGGTCCTGAATTCGAGGTACTGCTGCTCTTCATGTTGAGCGGCGGACACCCCGATAGCGGCAAGTAAGACTGCGCTGAACGCGGTGAAGATTGCTAAATGAGTAGACATGGTGGCCCTTTCCTCCTTCATACGCGGAGTTGAAACGTGCTTATAATTGTAGCTGACAAAGCCCCTCGATTGCCGGAGCAAGGTTCACGTGTTTGTCGGCTGTGTAGATTTTCAGGGTCTTTGGGGGGGGGGAGCTTGCCAAGAGTTCAATCAGGCTCGATTGCCGCGATCTGACAACGCGGTCAATACTCTTTCCGCTTGTGCTCTTTCCGCTTGTCCACCAAGTTGCGCGGTCGCTCTCCGGCGGCGAGGCGAGCGCCTGCTAGACAGCAATACGGAGCGCCCGCAAGAAAGACTCATCGTTGTCTGTCAATGGCAGGCTGACACCGTTCGTTTGCGGGATCGGCGTTTCGGCGTGCGCCGGCGTCTCTTGGAAATCGGTCCCGCCCGAAGGTTCCGAAAAGGTTGCGTCTACCGACAGAGAAACGGCGTATCCAGCTTGCTTGATGTCATCGAGGACGTCCGCCATCGTAGTGGAGTCGGACAGAGTCCGATGGACCGCATCCCCCAACTGCTCCATAAGGCCTTTTAGTCGCTGATCACTCACGGCACCCTCCGCTTTCCTTATCGTCACCGCCCAAAGACTTGTTGGCTTTTGTTTCTTCGTGGCGGCTCGGGCCTGTGTATAGATCTAGGCTAACGCCCGACGGGGTATCTGGCTATCAGGTGTCCTGCGGTTTCTAAATAGTCCCAAGGTACCTTTTTTAGCCAAACTTTGGGTATGGGGTATTTAGTTGACTCCAGTAGCCACAATATGTTGTGGTTGGGGGCATGAAGGAGGACTACCCCCGAAACCTCGTCGAGTTGGAAGCTCGATTCTCGACCGAGGAGGCGTGCCGGGAGTACCTGCTGAAGCTGCGCTGGCCGGAGGGGTTCGTGTGCCCGCGCTGTGGGATCCAGTCCTCATGGGCCAGCAAACGCAATCTGCTGCTCTGCGCCGACTGCGGTTACCAGGCCTCGGTGACGGCGGGCACGATTTTCCAGGACACCCGCAAGCCCTTGACGTTGTGGTTCCGGGCGGCTTGGTGGGTGACAACGCAAAAAGGCGGGGCCAGCGCGCTGGAGTTGCAGCGGGTCTTGGGTTTGGGTAGCTATGTAACCGCCTGGACCTGGCTGCACAAGTTCCGCCGCGCCATGGTGCGCCCCGGTCGCAATCGGCTGGTCGGCCGGGTGGAGGTGGACGAAACGTATGTGGGCGGAGTCGAAGAGGGCGTCCGAGGTCGCGAAATGGTTGGCAAAGCGTTAGTTGCGGTTGCTGCCGAGGAGGATGGGCGCGGTATGGGTCGCATCCGGCTCCGTCGGATCGCGGATGCCTCAGCGGCGAGCTTGGAAGCCTTTGTCGAAGAAGCTATCCAACCTGGCAGCCTCGTGCACACCGACGGCTGGGAAGGCTATGCGGGATTGGAGAACAAAGGATACCGCCATGAAGTCACCGTGCTGCGCGGGAAGCGGCAATCGGCGAGTAAGCTGCTGCCGAGAGTCCATCGTGTCGCCTCTCTGCTAAAGCGCTGGCTGTTGGGGACCCACCAGGGGGCTGTCAGTCACGAGTATTTGGACTACTACCTGGACGAGTTCACGTTCCGCTTCAACCGGCGGACCTCACGGTCGCGCGGCAAACTTTTCTATCGCCTCCTCCAGCAGGCGGTCGCCGCCGACCCTGCTCCCTATAAGACAATGGTCGAGGCCACCAGGGCCGGCACCCCCACCCCCAAGATGTAGTGGCTACTGGAGTCAACTAAATACCCCATCTTTGGGTTTTCCGGCCTAAGCTGTTTTGTTTACCTTAGCTAGTACAAAAGGACCAGCCACACCTACGTCTAGTAGTACTTTTTTGAAACTGCTTCACGCACACAAAGTACTGAACAGAAACACTTTACGTTCTCATTCAACCGTTTGCCATGTGATCAAATACTTGGGTTACACGAATGTAATGTAAGGCAAGGCAAAGTTCATATTGGGCCGGACTACCCCCACCTCGTCCTCCCGACCGAGGAGGCGTGCCGGGAAGAATGCTAGGGGTTCGTGTGCCCGCGCTGTGGGTGGCCCAATCTGCTGCTCTGCGCCGACTGCGGTTACCAGGCCTCGGTGACGGCGGGCACGATTTTCCAGGACACCCGCAAGCCCTTGACGTTGTGGTTCCGGGCGGCTTGGTGGGTGACAAGGCATCTGGAGTTGCAGCGGGTCTTGGGTTTGTCCGGCCTAAGTTCCGCCGCGCCATGGTGCGCCCCGGTTTTCGGTTTACCTGTGGGCGGAGTAGCTAGTACAAAAGGACCAGCCACACCTACGTCTAGTAGCCTCGTGCACACCGACGGCTGGGAAGGCGATTTTGGAGAACAAAGGACCCCACGAAACAATCGGCGAGTAAGCTGCTGCCGAGCTTGCAGCGCTGGCTGTTGGGGACCCACCAGGGGGCAAAGTACTGAACAGAAACACTTTACGTTCTCATTCAACCGTTTGCCATGTGATCAAATACTTGGGTTATCTCACGAATGTAATGTAAGGCAAGGCAAAGTTCATATTGCCTGGCGGTTGGTTCGGTATCTAATGAAGATTTCGAGAGAACGAGAGCTCTTGCCGGAAAGGCGGAGCTTTTCCCTGACGGCACACGAGCGGGCCCGTCGGCGGTTCATCTTGCGATGTTTGCCAACCCATCATAGATCGGCGCCGGCGGCGCGGTTCTGCAGCTTTTGTCGCGGCGCCATGGCCGCCGCCGAGCGGCTGAGGATGACGATATCCACGCGCCGGTTGGCGGCCCGACCCTGTGGAGAGTTGTTGTCCGCCACGGGACGAAGTTCACCGTAGCCGACAACCGAGAGCCTCTCCGGGGCAATCTTGAACCGCCCAATGAGAATATTCATGACTTCGATCGCCCGCCAGCTTGACAGATCCCAGTTCGAAGCAAATACTTCGTTATGAATGGGCACATTGTCGGTATGGCCTTCGAGACGAATCGGTTGCCTGGGTATTTGCCGAATCGTCTCGCCAATCTGCTCGAGCAGATCCTCTGCTCCGGCACGAAATGCCGCCTTGCCGATGGGGAAGAACGCGGCTTCGCGCAGACTCAGCACGAGCCCTCGTGGGTGCAATGAAATCGAGACTTGGCCGTCCCCGACCATCCCGGCAAGCCGTTCTTCGAGATTCTTTTTGATGGGCAGGAGTTCCGCTGCCGTGAGAATGTTGTGCTCGTCCCGTCGCGGGTTGCCTCCACCATCGGTGACGCTGTTGCTGGCCGGAAGCGTCTGCGGCGGAGCCCCCTGAAGGTACGATGAGTAGGACTCAGCCAGAGCGGATACGCGGCTCTTATCAAGGTCGGATGCCGCGAACAGGACCACAAAGAACGCGAACAACAGCGTGATGAAATCTGCGTAGGAGACAAGCCAGCGCTCGTGATTGTCAGCGAGGCGCGCCCTCCCTTTTCTCGTTCTTCTTGCCGTTGGTCACCTCCAGCGAAAATGTACTATTCCTCGGACTTCCCCAGGGTGGCGGGATTGGCGGGTTCCACAAAAGCTTCCAGCCGGCTTCGAATCAGTCTCGGGTGCAGGCCCTCGGCCAGGCTGATAGCGCCCTCGAGCATCAAGTACTTGACCGTCTCAACTTGGCGCGCGCGGGCGACGATCTTCTTGGCGCCCGGCAGCAGCAACAGGTTGGCGATTCCAACGCCGTAGATTGTGGCCACGAAGGCGACGGCGATTCCCTTGCCGACTTGGTTGATGTCTTCCAAGTGCTTCATAACTTGGATCAGGCCGAGGACCGCCCCAATGATGCCAATCGTCGGAGCGAACCCACCTGCTGACTCAAACACCTGTGCTTCAGCTTCCCGCCGAGCCATGTCCTGGTCAATTTCGTTTTCCAGTATGCCCCGCAAGTCTTTGGGGTCCGTGCCGTCCACGGCTAGTGCCATCGCCTTGTGCAGAAACGGATCGGAGATGTCCTGCATCTTCTTGTCCAGAGAAATGATGCCGTGCCGGCGGGCCTGGTTGGCAAGCTCGATGATCTGCTCGATGGCGGTTTCGAGCTGGTAGCGAGGCTCGGCGAAGACTACCACAAGCTGGCGGCAGGCGCTCCATACGACAGGGAAGGGTTGTGCCACCAAGGTTGCGCCGAATGTCCCCCCGAGCACGATCAAAGCCGCGGTTGGTTGCAGGATCTCGTAGAGGGACCCCCCTTCGAGCATCAGCCCGGCGGAAATCCCGTCAAAAGCCAATAGCAAGCCGGCCAGCGTTCCCCAGTCGACCCTCATGATTCTTCGCCTCCACCACGACGTATGCTGCCGCGAACTGCGTTTTTGGCCCTCGCTTGCCGTGGAGGCTGATGCACTTCCCGCTGATAGGCGATCACTTTTTCAATGACCTCATCGACGGTTTCGCGGACAGCCAGCCGCCGGCCGTTGACGAGCCGGACTACGGTATCCGGCGTCGCTTCGAGAGCCTCGATCACTCCGGCGTTGACGACGATCTCAGCGCCGTTAAGTCTTGTAACCCTGACCATGCTGCCGCTCTTCTCCATATCGGCTCCAGGGGACCGGGTTTACGTCTAAAGACATGATTCGGGTTCAAGTTCCGCGCGGGTTCCAGTCCCGTGCGGCTGAAAGCGTGCTCAATGCGCGGCCGCCGGTAGCCCCTTTGATAGAATCAAGTTTCCTCTCAGGGTTGCCCGGCGGGTCGGTGTGATGTCTGTCGTACGACGAAAATCGCATATTTGTGGCGTCGGTGGCGTCAAGATCGGCGGCGATCACCCGATCGTCGTGCAGTCGATGACCAACACCGACACGGCTGACAGCGCCGCCACGGTCAACCAAGTGATGGCGCTGGCCAAGGCGGGGTCGGAACTGGTCCGTGTTACGGTCAATCACGATAAAGCGGCTCAAGCGCTGCCCCGCATCGTACAGACCCTCCAGGACTTTGGCGTCACGGCGCCGATCGTCGGGGACTTCCACTACAACGGCCACATCCTGCTGAAGAAGTATCCCGAGTGCGCCAAGCGATTGGCCAAATACCGCATCAATCCCGGCAACGTCAACATCGGCAAGAAGCATGACGACAACTTCCGCACCATGATCGAAGTTGCCATCGACAACGACAAGCCGGTGCGGATCGGCGTCAACTGGGGATCTCTCGACCAAGCGCTGCTAACCCGTTTGATGGACGAAAACTCCCGGCGCAGCGACCCGCGTGACGCCAAAGAAGTAACCCGCCAGGCGATTGTCCTCAGCGCTGTCACGTCGGCGGAGGCCGCGGAGTCTTACGGACTCGGCCGCGACAAGATCATTCTCAGCGCCAAGGTATCCAACGTCCAGGACTTGGTTGCGGTCTACCGCGACCTCGCCGCCCGCTGCGATTACCCGCTTCACCTGGGGCTGACTGAAGCCGGGATGGGCGCTAAGGGGATCATTTCCTCCACGGCCGGGCTGGCTATCCTTCTGCAGCAAGGAATTGGCGATACGATCCGCGTTTCGCTGACGCCAAAACCCGAAGGCGACCGCACCGAAGAGGTTCTCGTTTGCCAGCAGATTCTGCAATCTCTGGAGCTGCGCAGCTTCACTCCGCAAGTGACCGCTTGTCCGGGCTGCGGACGCACCACCAGCACATTCTTCCAGGAGATGGCCGGCCAGATCGAAGGGTATCTGCGCCAGCAGATGCCGATCTGGAAGACGACCCATGCAGGTGTGGAAGAGATGAACGTTGCCGTCATGGGCTGTGTCGTCAACGGACCCGGCGAGTCCAAGCACGCCAACCTGGGCATCTCGCTTCCCGGTACCTTTGAAGAACCCAAAGCCCCGGTCTACGTCGACGGCCGGCTGATGACCATCCTCAAAGGCGACCGGATCGTTGAGGAATTCATCGAAATTCTCAACAAGTATGTTGCCAGCCACTACGCCAGACAGCCTGGCGCCACCGAGCCGGTGACTGGCGTCGAGGCTTAACTCCGCTCCCAATCAAGCGCAAAACTGTTGCTGCAGCCGTCTTTCCGGTAGTGTCCTAATTTCAGGATTAGGACATTACCCGAATTTACACCTGCATCGCAGACCGGCTAGAATTGATAGGTAACCAGCACTCCTCCGCGGGTCCTTCGCGTTCTTTTATTCTGGACAGCTTTCAACCGGCAGCTTTCATTTCACCGGACAGCTCGTTCCACAGGTGTGCGTCGGGCCTAGCTTTCCACGGGGGGAGCGGAAGAGATTTTCATGTCCAATATCGTCATTCTAGGTACGCAATGGGGAGATGAAGGGAAAGGTAAAATCGTCGACCTCATCTCCGGCCGCTTCGACGTCATCGCCCGCGCTCAAGGCGGCCACAATGCCGGCCACACGGTCTATGTCGGCGAACAGCGCTTTGTCCTCACGCTCGTTCCGAGCGGCATCATTCGCCCCGGCAAGAAGGGCGTCATCGGCAACGGCCTGGTGCTGGATCCGGCGGCCTTGCTAAAGGAGATCGATACGCTCGAGGGCCTGGGCGTCGAAGTGGCGGGCAATCTCTTCATCAGCAATCGCGCTCACGTCATTTTCCCCTATCACCGCATGATGGAACGAGCCACGGAAGGCAAGCCAGGCAAGATCCAAATCGGCACTACCTCGCGCGGGATCGGCCCTTGTTACGAGGACAAGATCGCGCGCCGGGGCATTCGCCTTGGCGAACTTCTCGATACCGAGAAATTCCCGCAACGCTTCCGGGCGATTGCCGAGGAAAAGAACATCATCGCCACCGCGCTGGGGATTCACGAACCCTGGGACATCGACGCCATTATCACCGAATACCAGCAGTACGCCGAGCGCTTGCGGCCCTTCGTTTGCGACACGGCTCACTACCTGGGTCAGGCGTTTCGAGAAGGCAAGCGCATCCTTTTCGAGGGCGCCCAGGGCGCCATGCTCGATATCGATCACGGCACCTATCCGTTCGTTACTTCATCCAATGCAACGGCGGGCGGGGTTTGCACCGGACTCGGGGTTTCCCCAACTTTCGTCGACGCCGCGGTGGGCATCGTCAAGGCCTACTGCACGCGCGTGGGCGGCGGTCCCTTCCCCTCGGAATGTAGCGGGCCGGAAGGAGACACACTGCGCGAGCACGGCGGCGAGTTCGGGACAGTCACCGGACGTCCGCGGCGTTGCGGCTGGTTCGACATCCCGCTGAGCCGCTATGTCCACACGGTGAACCATCTGGCTTCCTTCATCGTCACCAAGCTCGATGTGCTGGACCATCGGGAGACGATCCCGGTCTGTACCGGTTACCGCTATCGCGGGGAAGTGCTCGAGGAGATGCCAGATCGGGCTGATGTCTTCGCCGCCATCGAGCCGGTATATGATGTACGCCCTGGCTGGCACAGCTCGACACGGGGCATCACTCGGTTCGATGAGCTGCCCCAAGCCGCGAAAGACTATCTGGCCTATTTGGAAGATGAGACCGAAGTGGAGATCGGCGGTATTTCCACGGGCCAGGAAAGAGACGAGACGATTATCCGCAACGGCTCGAAGCTGGAAGCGTTGCTGAAGTAGGGTAGCGCCCCGCCGGCAGGAAATTTCAGACGGCCGGACAGAGCCGCGGACGGAAGTCCGCGGACGGGGCGCAGGAGAACAACCGCATGCCTACGCCTCTGCAAGTAAAGCTCTGTGAGGCGTTCGTTCGTTGCTGCCCGATGCAAGAGCACGTGCCATTGAACCAAAACCCTCCGCGCGGAACTGCCAACTGAACAATATTGAGGCTAGCAGCCCGTGGTGCAAGTCCGACTACGCGAAAAAAGGGACAGCCACCGATTCTCGCGTCGCACTAGTGTTGGAAACAATAGGGTTCCACGAGCGAGAATCGGATGGCAGTCCCCCATTTTCGCCCGCACACTCTTCTGCCACGGGCTGCTAGGCCAGTCGTTTTACGGCTGGTAGGCCCCGACGCTCAAGGTTTGTAGGGTAGCTGGCCCGCGGCCGTGCCCCGCCGCTTACACCCGTTTCGGGTCCGGGTGCTTCCAGGGCTTGCGGTACTCTCGAGCCAAGAACCGGCGGTTGACTTCTTTGTCGTTTTTGACCTCGCCGCGCAGCGGGTCCCACTCCAGTGTCCGGCCCGCCTCCAGCGCGATATTGGCCAGGATGCACGATGCCGTTGAGATGTAGCCTTGCTCGATGTCGGCCACCGGACGGGAGCGCTCGTCCACCGCCTTCAGCCAGTCCTTCATGTGGTAGCGAACCGCCGGCGCGATGTGCTTCTCGATGTCCTTTTCGGTCTTGTCTTCCGGGAACTGCTCCAGTTCGTAGACCACGTCGGCGTGTACCGGCTTGGCTTTCTTGCCGACGGGAATGAAATCATAGCGGTGGACGCTGGCCTTGAGCGTGCCTTTCGAGCCGTAAATAAACGCCGCCCAGGGATAGTCCGGATCAGGCGGCGTGCCCCAGGAGCGGTGCGTCCAAACAACCGGAAACTTCTCGTACTCGAAAGTCGCCGTCTGCGTGTCGGTAATGTTCGCCTTGCTTTCCTTCTGAACCAGGATGCCGCCGGAGGAGGAGATCCGCCGCGGCCATCCCAGATCGAGCATCCAGCGGACCATGTCGAACATGTGAACGCACATGTCGCCGACGATGCCGTTGCTGTATTCCATGAACGCCCGCCAGGAGCGCGGATGGCGCATTTCGTTGTAAGGGCGCATCGGCGCGGGTCCGGTCCAGGTCTCGTAGTCCAGGTAGCCGGGCGGGTCGCTGTCGGGAGGATTGCGGTTTGCCCGCATGTGGTAGTAGCAGCAGATTTCGACGTGGCCGATATCGCCCAGCAGCCCCTCCCCGACGATCCGCTCCTTGGCCTGGGCCAGATGCGGCGTCGAGCGGCGTTGCGTGCCGATTTGCACAACGCGGTTGTACTTGCGGGCGGCGGCGAGCATGGCCTGGCCTTCGACAATGTCTACGCTGATCGGCTTCTGACAGTAGATGTCGATTCCCGCGCGGCAGGCATCGATCATCGGCAGCGCGTGCCAGTGATCGGGCGTGTTGATCAGGAGGAGGTCCATCTCCTCCTGGGCGAGCATTTCCTTGTAATCCCCGTACTTGCGCGGCTCACGGCCTGACTTCTGCCGGGTCGCCGTCATCTTTGCGGCGTGGTCGAGCATGTTGCGGTCCACGTCGCACAGCGCGACGACTTCGACCGGCTCGACCTGGATCAAGCGGAACAGATCGACCTTGCCGTACCAGCCCGGCCCGATCACTCCGACCTTGCGTGGCGGGTCGGCGGCGCGCGCCCCTGGCAAGAAAGCGAGACCGGCGGCAGCGGCTCCCAGAAAGTCACGGCGATTGATGAGGCGATTCATGATGGAGGGTCCCCTTTGTGGTGACTCCAGCAAAATATCACATTCGTATGCACCGGGGCGCGTTGTGGATCGTGATGTTGTCTCTAGTTTCAATCGCCGGGTCTAAACCCACCGCCTTTGAGGCGGCCAGCTTAGAGCGAGGGTTCCCAACAGAGCCGCGCCCGCAAGGGTGCGGTCCAGTCTGGCAGTGACCGCATTCCGATGGCCCCCTCGACGCACTGACGACCCTCGACCGCACCCTTGCGGGCGCGGCTCTGTTGCGGCCAGGTCCCGCTTCAGGCGGCTTGCAGTCGCACACGAACCTGCCGGCTTTCAGGCGGCGGTTGTTCAGTCAGAAAACCAAACGATCTTTCTTGGCTTCGATCTTGGCGAGGTCGATGCCGGGAACCTTTTTCAGGTCCTCGATCGATTTGAAGTCGCCGTGCTCCTTGCGGTAGCGGAGAATCTTGGCTGCTTCGGAGCGCTTGAGCGACAGGCGGCTTTCCAGTTGGATCGCCCTCGCTTTGTTGACATTGACCGGAGGAAGCTCGTCCGCTGGAAAGTTTTTCGTGAGGTATTCGAGAATCGCGCGGAATTCCTGATCGCTGCCCTTAGCTCCAAGAGCAACCATCTTGGTCAATGTGACTCCCCAGCCGTTGCGGTCCTGGCGGAGTGAAACTGATTTCGCCATGTCGTGGCACTGCACGCAGAGGTTCTCGGTTTCCACACTTCCCGGACCCTCGGGAAGCTCCGCCCAGGCCTGAACGGCCAAGAGGACGAAGAGGGCGGGCGCCAGGGTCAACGCGATACGCGAAACGCCCCGCACCTGGCCTCTTGCGGGGGGTACTGCGTTTGGCGGATTTGACCCCGCGCTTGCGGTTGACCGCTCGCTTGCGGTTAACCCCGCGCTAACGCTTGGGGCTCCGATCCCTTTTGAGAAAATCTTCCGCCATATTTTGGATGCACGCTTCATGCGCACTTAATGCTCCAACGGAAAACCAAACGAGTAAAGTGTTCCTTCGTAGTCGCTCAAATACACAGCACCGCCCCCGGCGGACAACCCGTTCTTGGGAGCGAACGAGCTGATTGCGTCCCCGCTTTCCCATAGCACTTTTCCGGTTGCCCCGTCGAGCGCATAGAGCATCGCGGGCGAGGAGCGTTGGGCACGCTGTTCGGCGCTCATCGAAGAGTCACTCGTACGGTAAGCGCCGCTCGACGCGGCAAAAACCACGCCGTTCACGACGATCGGGGGCAGCGGCGAAACCATGTCGCGCGAGATCCAGCCGGGTTCGAGAGATGGAGAGCCGTTCTTGCCGGCAATCTTCCAGGCGACGATCGCCCCATTCGTCACTTGGCCGTTGGTAACCGGGAAGGTCACGCCGGGGGCAGGCGGCGCGCCCGACGGAGCAAGCACCCAGCTCACGCCGTTCGAGTCCTGCCAGGTGGCAAGCGCCCCAGGAACGAAACCGGTCCCAGCGGAATAGGCCGGCGTTTTGTCGGCGGGAGTGCGGCCGTCGACGCCGCCCAGGTTCGCGCCGTCGAGCAGATGAATCGTTCCGTCTTTGGCGGTTGCGGCGAGATAGTCCTTTTCGTTGTAATCGATCACAACGGGGGAAGAGGTGAATCCGGCGCTCCCCGGCGCGTAGGAACAGATTTGCTCGAGGGTCTTCGCCTCCAGCGCCACGATCGATCCCCCGGCCGTCGCCACGTAAAGCGTTCCATCCGGGCCCAGAGCCGGACCCGCCAAGCCCGCCACTCCGCCGCTGTTTGACTTCCAAGTAGTGACCTTTTTTGACTCCAGGTCGAGCGCCCAAACGCCATCGGTAACGCCGCCGCAACCATTCGTCGTCGCGACATAGGCGACGTCATCGACCACAATCAGGCCCTGAGCGTTCGCGTTCGGCGGAAGAAACTTCACCGGCGGTACGCGGTCGTCGCCGTTTGAGACATACATCGTGTGCAGCATGCCGTCGCTCGACAGGGCGTAAACGAGCCTGAGCCCGCGCGAAGACCGGCTGGGCGGCGGCCGCCTGCGAGAAGAGGAAATGGCGGGAGACGGCGGAGGACGAAAACTCGATCCGGTGGCCGCGGCCAGAGTGACCGCGCCCTCGTCTGGCCGGCCGACTCCGCTGCTCGCGGGGTTGCGGCGGCCGCGGCCTACGAAACCAACCAGCGCCGGGATAGCCGCGCTCGTGGGGCGCGTCAGGTTCGCGGTCATGCCGCCCGGACAATCGAGGGTTCCCTTCGGCGCTGGCGGCGAGCCGGCACGCCTCTCCCACTCCATTCGAGCCAGGTCGGTGTCCATCACAAAGACCTTGCCCGAGCTGCCTGCCATGAAGGCGAGAGACCGAAATCCCCGGTAGCTGATGTAGTAATCGTACAAGACCGGCTGGGTCAAGGCGTTCAGTTGCCTCGGCTCGTTATCCAGCTTGAGCTTCCACAAGAGTTTGAAATCCGGTTGCTGTACGCCCGCGGTCGAAATCTTGGCGTCCGCCCTGATCCAGGAGGAACGCTGCGCATCATTGCCGATGGTGGTCCAGTCCGACTGAGGCCGCGCGGAATCCGCCCCGAAAAAGAAGCAGCCGAAGCAAACAAGCGCCCAAGCGGAAAGTCTCTTCATGACTCAATCTCCATGCAGTCCGGAATCACTTTCCTCTGACTCGGGCGAAAAAGGGGGACTGCCACCAATTTCCGCTTCTCCAATCCATCTTAAAATCAGCCCTTCGTCGAAAGGAAATTGGCTGGCTGTCCCCTTTTTTCGCGTCCTCGGACTTCCGCCACGGGCTGCTAGCTAGACGCGCCGTGCAACGAGCAGGTTGTCGCCAAACGTCTCGGCCCGACTCGCCATCTTAGCTAAGAATACATCGCGCTGTATAGAATGTATCCATTGGAGCCGTTTCTCGTGGAGCCGTTTCTCGTGGAGCCGTTTCTCGGCGGCAGAGGTGTTTTGGGAATGCGAATCTTATCGACTGTGATCGTAGTCATCGTTGGCTGCGCGACGGCCTGGGGCGCGGACTGGCTGACCGACGGCGGCAACTCGAAGCGAACCGCCTGGCAGCAAGACGAAACCATCCTGACGAAGGCCAACATCAGCGAGATGAAGCTGCTGTGGAAGATGAAGCTCGACAACGAGCCGCGGCAAATGCACTCGCTGTTCCCGCCTCTGATCGCCGGCCGCGTGGTTACGGCGAGCGGCCCCAAGGAAATTGCCGTCGTCGCCGGTGTGTCGGACAACCTTTTCGCGATCGACGTCGAGAAGGGCGAGCTGCTTTGGACGAGGCATTTTGAAAGCAACTGGAAGCCCACGCCTGGCGGGCAGGACGACGACTTGCTTTGCCCCGGCGGATTGACAGCTACGCCGGTCATCGGGCCGGCCGGCACGCCGGGCAAGTATACGGTCTACATCCTCTCCTGGGACGGCAGGCTGCGGCGGTTGAACGTGGCCGATGGTGAAGACATCGCGCCGCCGGCGAAGTTCATACCGCCGAATGGAAAACCCTACGCCCTCAGCCTGGCCGGCAACGTGATCTACACGCACACCGCGCAGCGCTGCGGCGGCAATCCGAACATGGTCTATTCCTACGACTTGGAAAGCGACAGGGTCGGCTCCTGGGGACCGGCGGGCGGCGGCATGTGGGGACGAACCGGCCCCGCAATCAGCTCAAACGGCACCTTGTACACGGGAACGGGCGACGGAATTTGGGACCCGGAAAACGCGGTCTACGGCAACGGCATCATCGGCGTGCGACTCAATCCCGAGACGAAGGCCATGGAATTGGTGGACTACTACGGCCCCTCCAACGCGGTGTGGCTGTTCAAGCGCGACCTCGACATGCAGGTCACGCCGGCGATCTTCGACTACAAAGGCAAGGAGCTGATGGTCGATGCCGGAAAGGAATGCCGCATCTACCTGATGGACACCGAGTCCATCGGCGGCGACGATCATCGCACGCCGGCCTACCGCACTCCGCTGATTTGCAACGAAGAGGTCAACTTCGCCTCGGCGGGAATTTGGGGTTCGATGGCGAGCTGGGAAGAGCCGGACGGCACGCGCTGGGTGCTGACCCCGTTCTGGGGACCGAAGCATTCCGCCTTCCAAGCGCCGATCGAACACGGCGAAGTGAAGGACGGCGCCATTGCCGCATTCCACGTGAAAGACAAGGACGAGAAGTTGTGGCTGGAGCCCGTCTGGATCTCGCGGGACATGAACCGCGCCGAGCCGCCGATCATCGCGAACGAGATGGTATTCACCTACGGCAACGGCGAAGACACCCATCAAGCAATGTTTGACGTCGGTCTGACCAACACCGCCGAGGAGCGCATCGCGGGGTCGACCCACGCCGTGCTTTACGTGCTGGACGCCCGCAGCGGCGAGGAACTATGGTCGAGCGGCGACCAGATCAAATCGTGGAACCACTGGAGCAACATTTCGCTGGCCAACGGCCGCGTCTACATCGCCACCTTCGACAGCGTTCTCTACTGCTTCGGCATTAACCCGGATTCATAAGCCTGCCAGCGCGGCCCGGTGGAGATTCTTACCCGGTCTTTGATCTCATTGTCCGGGCGGTTTGGGGTTTGTCAAGCCGGGGTTGGAGCTTGGGTGTTCGATGTTGGGTGAGCGATAGAGGGCACGGGCGGCGGGATGGGCGTGGACTTGCGTTTACGCCACCCTGGACTGAAGTCTAGGCCTCTGAGTGGCGGTGACCCCTATAGTTATTTACGTCGCTGTTTGGTGTTGAGAGTTTTCCACAGCTCGTTGGCGTTGTGGATCTGTGGAAATCTTCGCCGCGCCATGGCATGCTGAAACCCCAACCGGCATCCCGCTGCTACGAATTTTCACCCTTGCCAGTGGATGGCTCAGTCCAGCGTTTCGAGCAACGGGACCCGGCTTGGTTTCAAAACGAATTCTCAGATGGTGTCCGAGATCCGCTTCTCAGGACTTTACTATAAGGGTCACCGCTATAATGAATTCTTAGCGAAGGTTTCGGGCAGGGGTCTGAAGCTATTCGAATGGGTAGGGTATATGTACGCCATCATTGAAACCGGGGGGAAGCAGTACCCAGTCGTTCCCGGAAAAAAAATTTTAATCGAGCGAGTCGAGGGCGAAACAGGCTCTTCGGTCGAGTTCACGAATGTTGTCGCTGTGTCGCAAGACGGCGGCGAATTGCTCGTGGGCGACGCGGTCAAGTCGGCCAAGGTCACGGGAACCATTGAGTCCCAAGAGCGCGCCAAGAAAGTGCTGGTGCTGAAATTCAAGCGGCGCAAGCACTACCGGCGCCACATCGGCCACCGTCAGAACTACACCCGTGTCAAGATCGCCGAAATCGTGGTTTAGCAGCCCGTGGCAAAAGTGTGCTCGGGCGAAAAAGGGGGACTGCCACCCATTTCCGCTCGCGGAACTTGCTTGTTTTCAATGCCAGTGGGTTGCGGAAATCGGCTGGCTGTCCCCTTTTTCGCGTCCTCGGACTTGCACCACGGGCTGTTAGACGATTCCAGAGAACACTCTCAAGCAGCTCCCCCTAAGAAGAATGCAACAGACAGGAAGGCAACAGAGCCATGGCTCACAAAAAAGGTTTAGGCAGTTCACGCAATGGGCGCGATTCCAACGCGCAGCGGCTCGGCGTCAAGCGTTTCGCCGGACAATTTGTCACGGGCGGTTCGATTCTCGTGCGCCAGCGGGGCACAATCTTCAAGCCCGGCATTAACGTTGGCAGGGGCAAGGACGATACTTTGTTCGCCAAGGTCAGCGGTATTGTCGAATTCGCGAATCGCGGGCGCCTGGGCCGAGTCATCCACGTTCGGGCGGACGGCGCTGCGTAGTCACTGATCCTGCGCGGCTGCTTTCTTGATTTCCCTCGGGCCGGTCTTCCTCTAATTTCTTTGAGCCGCCGTCCTTCCAGGCTACTGAGGCGCCAGGCTTTTTCGGAGACTGCGCTCCGAAAAGGTGGCCCCTTCGGGGCAGCACATAACGGCGCTGGGAACTCACGCTGCTGGGCTATTGCTTGATGCCGAATCAGGTCCATCTGGTGGCTGTGCCCGAACAGTGGCAGTCGCTGGCCAAGGCTATTGGCCGCACCAACTACGACTATGCGGTTTACCTGAACGGACGGCGGCGGCGCAGCGGGCATGTTTGGCAAAATCGTTTCTATTCAACAAGTTTGAGCCGAGATCACCTGGTCGCGGCGCTGCGCTATGTCGATCTGAACCCGCTTCGTGCCCGCCTTGTCGTTGAGGCGGTGAGCTACGAATGGTCGAGTGCGGCGTCCCATCTGAGCGGGAAGGACCCGGCGGGCCGGCTCGATCAGGAGGCTTGGCGTGAGGTGTGTCCTCTCAACGAGAGGGGGGAGGTGTTGGCGGCGGCGGCGCCGGACGAGCAACTCGCCGAGCGGTTGCGTCAGGCGACGCGGACGGGTCGCCCGCTAGGCAGTTCGGAGTTCATCTCGGCGCTCGAAGGGCGTCTGCAGAGAGCGCTGGCGCGGCAAAAACCAGGACCAGCGCCGCCAAAACCCCTCGCTGCCGCTGCAAAAACGAGTTAAGGTGACTGTCCCACAAGAAACTGTTGTAACCCAATGATAATGTCCCCTTGAGCACCCAATAGAAATGTCCCCTAATCTGAGGCTCCGAAGGAGGAGCCGAGATTGGAAAGGACATCGATGAGTGCAAAGGAAGTGAGGCGCGGCGAAGTGCTGAGCCGAGTGAAACGAGGCGAACTGAAATTGACCGAGGCGGCCGAGCTGCTGGACGTCAGCTACCGCCAGGCGAAGCGTCTCAAGAAGCGTTACGGCGAGGGGGGGAGCAAAGCTCTCGTGCATGGCAACGTCGGGCGCGCTTCGAACCGAGCCGATGACAAGCGACGCGAGCAGGTTCTCGAGTTGGTGCGCGAGAACTATTCGGGCGAGCCGCACGAGCGCTTTGGGCCGACGCTGGCGTCGGAACATCTGGCGGCCGATCACAGTCTCGAAGTGCCGCCCGAAACCTTGCGGCGTTGGATGCTCGCCGCGGGTCTGTGGAGCCGGAGCCGCAAGCGCCAGCCGCATCGCCAGCGGCGGCAGCGCAAAGCGCACTTCGGCGAGCTGATTCAACTCGACGGCTCGCACCACGACTGGCTCGAAGGACGCGGCCCGAAAGGCTGCATGATGAACTTCGTCGACGATGCGACCGGCCGGGCGTTGTGCCGTTTCTCCAGCGAGGAAACGACTTGGGCGGCGGCCGATCTGCTCCAAGCCTGGGTGCGTCAATACGGCGTTCCGAAGGCGTTGTATTGCGACTGGAAGAACGTCTACCAGCGCCAGCCGACGTCGCGCGAAGCGCTCGAAGGCATCGAGCCCCAGACGCAGTTCGGGCGCATGTGCGCCAAGCTCGGCATTGGTATCATCGCCGCTTCGTCGCCGCAAGCGAAGGGCCGCGTGGAACGCCATCACGGCACGCATCAAGACCGCCTGATCAAGAAGATGCGGCTCCAAGGCATTGCCGATTACGAGGCGGCGAACCGCTATCTCGACGAGCAGTATCTGGACGAACACAACGCCAAGTTTACCTGCGAAGCAGCGGCGGGAGCGGACTTTCACCAACCTCTATCGAAGCGCCTGGACTTGAAGTGGGTGTTTTGCTTGGAGGCCGAGCGGGTGGTCTCCAACGACCTGGTGGTACGTTTCGAGAACCGTTTTTTGCAGTTGAAACCGCAGCGCAATCAGGCTCTGGGAGCGGGCGCGAGAGTCACCGTGCAGCAAGCGCGAGAGGCCGAGTTGCAAGTGGTCTACGAAGGCCGCGCGGTAGCTTTTGAAGAGATCGCCCGGCCGCAGCCGAAGCCGCGCCCAGAGCCGAAACAACGAGCGGTTCCGCGGCGGTCCAAGCCGGCCGCGGACCACCCCTGGCGTAAGTCACTGCGTTCGAAAAAGCGCGCGGCGACGACATAAAAAGGCAGGGCTGTGGAAATGACGGGCCGGATGGAAAGCGTGGAAAACCTCGGCGAACAGCGAAGAGGGTTCGCATCGCAACGACCGGTTTCCCACCCTTCCCACCGTCCCTTGGAAATCGCTAAAGCGATTCCCACATTCCCACAGCCCCGACGACGACGATTCTCTCTTACAAACTTACAAACAACAAACCCAAGGGGACATTTCTATTGTGCTACCGAGGGGGACATTTCTATTGTGCTACAACACTGTCCCACAAGAAACTTGACTGTAATGGGGAAATCGTGTTATCATGCTGCGAATCGAAATGCGGATTCGCCTGTGGTAAATCGTACGGGTGTCCGCATTTCACGATCCTGAGGAAAAAATCGTGAGGAAAACGTCCGTTCGGTTTTTGGCGCTTGTTGTGATAGCCGGCTCGGTCGCCATTGTGGCGCACGCACAGCAGGAACAGCCAACCATTTTCGGCGCGGTGAGCGCCGATGTCGTGCTCCAAAGCTCCAACCTTTTGGAGTGCTCAGGAAAATTCGCACTGTGCTATTACTCCGGCCCGAGCAGCTCCGGACCCGAGGGCACCCCGCTGCCGTGTACCCTGGACGCGAAAATGACGAAGGGAAGCGAGAAGATGCCGACCGCCTCATGCACTTGCATGCAAAAGACGGGCACGTACTACGTCCTTATCAACGGCATTCTGAACGACACATGGTACCAGAATACAGTCCAAATGTGCGGCATTGACGGCAGTGGGTGTAAGAGTCTCGCCAAGTTGGAAGACGTGGAAGACTGTGACAAAAAGGAAGACAAAAAGGCCGTGGAAGCCTGCATAGCAAAGATCGAGGAGTTCAACGCGGGCCTTCCGATCGCGCCGGTTTGCGGATCGATCAACGGAGATACGCAGGATGGCGTGCTCTATTCGACGTTCGGTTTCCAGGAAGCCAAGCAGAGCCATTTCGGCTCCACCTCCTGTCCGGTAGGCCTTTATGCAGGCTGTATGACGGCGCCGTGCACCGGCGCGAATGACACGAATTCCCCGGTACAGTGCGAATGCCCGACCTTTTTCGGGCCGTTTCAGGTCGGAGAGTGGGACGTAGAGGTCGACAGAAAGTTTGACATAGAGTGCAATATGGGTAGCGGCGGGGAGAAGCGGGACAGGGGCAGGGACAAGGACAGGGACAAGGTCTACAAGGATTTCCGTCAAGGTGACAATGTCTGGTCGGCTTCCTACCACCCTTACAATTACACCTCGCCGCGACGGTTACCGTCTCAGACGCCGGAAAAGTAGAGTCTGCGCATACCTGGCCCGTCCTTAAGCGACCAATACCCTCACGGGCATGGCACGTGAGCCCGGTCGTGGGGGCTTTTTTCCACGCGCCTCAGGGACAGTCACCTTAATTGCAACCTTAATCGCTCCTTAATCGGAGGGAGATCTCGGGGGAGCGGGGGAACAGTCACCTTAACAGGCCAGAAAGGCGCAAAATCCCCGTGGAATCGTAAGCGCCGTTACCTGTGGCCTCTCTGAGGGTGCCGATCTTGCGGTAAAGGCACTCGACACTTACGGAGAACGCAGTTAAGGTGACTGTCCCTCTATCCTCTATCATGGATGTCCCCCTATCATGGATGTCCCCGACTTTCCCCGACTTTCCCCGACTTTTCCCGACTTTTCGCGTCTTTGCCGTCTTGATACGATAGTGGCGCCCGACGACACGTGAAAGTTCCGTTACTGCCTGCAGGCCGAAACCGGCTACCGGTCTGTCGCGGGCGAAGATGTCGCGGTGTAACGAGTTGCTCCGGGTTGAGCGGTTGAGCCTCTGGGCAGCGAAAGATGCGGGTTTGCGGAAGGAGACCTTGATCATGTTGGGTAGCAGTTTTCAGGTATTCAAGGCGATTCTGTCGAGGCTGCCGGCGGCCGCTTGCGGTTCGGCTGAGTGCCGGCCGGCGGCAGGCTCGAGCGCGACGGCACGGCTCGGCCGAGGCCGGCTGAAGGCGTCGGCGCTGAGTCAAGTGGCTCGGGTGGCGGCGGCGCTGTTGCTGGCGGCGACCTGTAGTGCGCAGTCTTACGTGATCAGCGCCTTTGCGGGCACGAGTTTTGTCGGCGATGGCGGCCCGGCGACCACCGCGCAGGTCAACTCCCCCAGCGGTGTAGCGCTGGACGGCGCGGGGAACGTCTACATTGCCGATGCTGACAACCACCGCATTCGCAAGGTCGACACCTCGGGAACGATTACCACGATTGCGGGGGACGGGACACTTGGCTTCGGCGGCGACGGCGGCCCGGCGAGCGCCGCGGACCTCAGATTCCCCAGCGGTGTAGCGCTGGACGGCGCGGGGAACATCTACATTGCCGATACAAACAACCACCGCATTCGCAGCGTCGACACCTCGGGAACGATTACCACGATTGCGGGAGACGGGACACGTGGCTTCGGCGGCGACGGCGGCCCGGCGAGCGCCGCGCAGCTCAGATTCCCCAGCGGTGTAGCGCTGGACGGCGCGGGGAACATCTACATTGCCGATACTGACAACCACCGCATTCGCAGGGTCGACACCTCGGGAACGATTACCACGATTGCGGGGGACGGGACGTTCGGATTCGGCGGCGACGGCGGCCCGGCGAGCGCCGCGCGGCTCAACTCCCCCGACGGTGTAGCGGTGGACGGCGCGGGGAACATCTACATTGCCGATGCTGACAACCACCGCATTCGCAAGGTCGACACCTCGGGAACGATTACCACGATTGCGGGGGACGGGACGTTCGGATTCGGCGGCGACGGCGGCCCGGCGACTACCGCGCGGCTCGGATTCCCCACCGGTGTAGCGCTGGACGGCGCGGGGAACGTCTACATTGCCGATCATGGCAACAACCGCATTCGCAGGGTCGACACCTCGGGAACGATTACCACGGTTGCGGGGGACGGGACGTCCGGATTCGGCGGCGACGGTGGCCCGGCGACCACCGCGCAGCTCAACTTCCCCCGCGGTGTAGCGCTGGACGGCGCGGGGAACGTCTACATTGCCGATACTGACAACCACCGCATTCGCAGGGTCGACACCTCGGGAACGATTACCACGATTGCGGGGGACGGGACGTTCGGATTCGGCGGCGACGGCGGCCCGGCGACCACCGCGCAGCTCAACTTCCCCCGCGGTGTAGCGCTGGACGGCGCGGGGAACGTCTACATTGCCGATACTGACAACCACCGCATTCGCAGGGTCGACACCTCGGGAACGATTACCACGATTGCGGGGGACGGGACACGTGGCTTCGGCGGCGACGGCGGCCCGGCGAGCGCCGCCGCAGCTCAACTCCCCCCGCGGTGTAGCGCTGGACGGCGCGGGGAACGTCTACATTGCCGATACTGACAACCACCGCATTCGCAGGGTCGACACCTCGGGAACGATTACCACGATTGCGGGGGACGGGACGTTCGGATTCGGCGGCGACGGCGGCCCGGCGAGCGCCGCGCAGCTCAACTCCCCCCGCGGTGTAGCGCTGGACGGCGCGGGGAACGTCTACATTGCCGATACAAGCAACCACCGCATTCGCAAGGTCGACACCTCGGGAACGATTACCACGATTGCGGGGGACGGGACGTTCGGATTCGGCGGCGACGGCGGCCCGGCGAGCGCCGCGCAGCTCAACTTCCCCCGCGGTGTAGCGCTGGACGGCGCGGGGAACGTCTACATTGCCGATACAAGCAACCACCGCATTCGCAAGGTCGACACCTCGGGAACGATTACCACGATTGCGGGGGACGGGACGTTCGGATTCGGCGGCGACGGCGGCCCGGCGAGCGCCGCGCAGCTCACCTTCCCCGAAGGTGTAGCGCTGGACGGCGCGGGGAACGTCTACATTGCCGATACAAGCAACCACCGCATTCGCAAGGTCGACACCTCGGGAACGATTACCACGATTGCGGGAGACGGGACGTTCGGATTCGGGGGCGACGGCGGCCCGGCGACCGCCGCGCGGATGAACTTCCCCCGCGGTGTAGCGGTGGGCGGCGCGGGGAACGTCTACATTGCCGATTGGCGTAACAACCGCGTTCGGCTGCTGACGCCCGTCATCGCTGCTCCTCCGGAACCGCCGCCCCCAACGCCGCCCCCAAGGCTGGTGGTGTCTCCCAACACGTTGAGCTTCGATCTTCAGGAGGGGTCTGAGCCGGCGTCGAAGCCCTTCACAGTGCGCGCCATCAACGGCAAGGTTCGATACTCGATCCGGCCGCCTTCTAGCTGGCTGTCCGCCAGCCCTGCGCAGGGTGTGTCCGACGGTGAAACAGACACAATCCTCGCTATCGTCAATCCGCAAGGTCTAGCTCCGGGCGCCTATAGCAAGAAGTTCTTCTTTAGAGAAAATGGCGTTCGCAAGCGCAAGCTCGAGGTCATCCTGAATCTCTCTCCGGCTCCACTGCAGCCGTTACCGCCACCCTCGGTGCCTGAGAACGCTGTTGTCAACGCCGCCAGCTTCATTCCTTTCGAAGATCCCGGTCATGCTATGGCCCCTGGCTCGGTCGTGGCGATATTCGGCTCGGACTTCACCGACGGCGAACATTTCGAAGCCGAGAACATCCCATTGCCGTTTACCCTGGGAGGGGTCTCGGTGACCTTCAACGGGTTGCCGGCGGCGCTGTATGGCGTCTGGCCCGATCAAATCAATGCTCAGCTACCCTGGGAGCTGATCGGTTCCACTTCTCTTCAGGCGCTTAACGCCCAGCCAGCCGATCGGCAGGTCACCTCTAGGGCGACACTAGTCGTTGAAAATGCCAATGGCTCAAGCGACGCCAGTGCGGTTGAGGTCAACACCTTTTCGCCGGCAATCTTCACCACCTCGGGCACGGGCACGGGTCAGGGGACCGTGTTTTTCGCCAATACCCTGGATCTTGTTGCGCGGGCCGGTTTTTCGGGGAATAGCCGCCCGGCCAGAGCAGAAGATCTTCTGACCATTTACGCCAATGGACTCGGTCCGGTCGATCCGCCGATTGAAGACGGCCACAACTCTTGTGGGGCGGCCGGCGATTGTTTGCCGAACTTCTCAAACCTGGTCCTGCGCAGCACGACGGAACGGCCGGTCATTACAATCGGCGGGGTCGTTGTGCCCGACGAAAATGTGCTTTTCTCCGGCCTTTCACCCCTGAACGTCGCGGTATATCAGGTGGATATCCGGGCGCCCCAGGGCCTGCCCAGCGGTAACGCTGTGCCGATCATCATCGGCATGGGTGAGTCGGAAAGCCGTGGGGATGTGACCATAGCGATTGAATAGTTAAATCCATAGCTTTCGGAGTTCGGGGACGGAGCCCGAACTCCCCCGTTTCCGGATCAAGGTTGATCCCAAACCTCCGGCGCCTCGGGCAAGACCTTGAAAATTGCCCTTTGGCTGCTGGCCGCCACCCAACGAAATCTAGCCAAAGACATTTGAAATTTCGTTCGCGGGGAGTTTGGGCGGTGGTAGCGCTAGTACGGGCCCGGGCCTGGAGCTTACAGTATTTCAGGGGCGTGCGGCCTGCCGGCATGAGCCACGCTCACGTGGCTTGGTCTCCTTTAGGCCGGCCCTTCTAGGGCCGGTTCACAGGCCTCTTCTGACCTCGTTCCTCAGCCCGTTTCAACGGGCTTTCGTGCCACTCTGGCCTTCACCCGCATTGAAATGAACCGCATTCTTGCCCGCTGTGTGCCATTCTTGGCGAGCTCGGCGCCACTATGAGCCATTTCTCCCCCCTTGCGGGGAGCGCTTTTGCACGCCCCTCTTTCTGCGAACAAAATCCTCAAAATCGCGCGGCTAGAATCTCTCGACACGGCTTTTCATACCCTGTTGTGGCCAAAGGCCACGGCCAGTCACGGATTTTTAAGAAAAATATTCCCCGTGTTTTCAATACATCTTGCCCGCCCAGGTAAGAATGCCCCCAACGGCTACGCTATCCTGATAGCGGGGAATCAATCGAATGACAAACGGTCATGCGCAAATCAAAGAAAAGGCGAACTGGGCTTTGCAAGGGCCAAAAATCCCAAAACCCTGCAGTTTTCTGCAGAAAACTGCAATCGGCGTTCGCAGCTATTGAAACAACACGACTTACACGTCATCTCCAAATCCCTGCCACGGCGCCCAGAGTCGAGCTTTAACGTGCATAGTACTCCGAAAACCACGCCAGCCGCCGCGAAAAGGCCACCTTGCCGCGATCAGCGCAAATCCGGCCCTGCGGCAGGGCTTGTCAAGCGGGAAAATGACATTCGGGGAAGAAAATGTTTTACGCTGGAGGGCCGGCGGGCCTCAGCCCGGGCGTCGGTCCGGGGGCGCAGCAGCGTCGTTCTTGCACAAACCGCTCGCCGGGTCGGCGGACGTTAAAGGACTTAACCGCTCCTTTTTGCGCCGCAAACTAGCTAGCATCGCCGCCGGTCCGAGTTGCCGCCAATCCGCCAGCCGTGGCGAGCGACAAGAATACCTCAAGTCCGCAAGAAAACCTGTCGTTTTACGAGGGAACCTGCCACGGTCCCGCCGCCGGCTGCAACCCGAGTCACTGAAAACAAAGACATTATCGGTTGACACCATGACGAGGCGTCGAAAATGGCCCAGATCGTGCCATTCTCTGCCATTCTCTGCCATTTCCGGACATTTTGTAAAGAAAATTGATGGGGTATTTAGTTGACTCCAGTAGCCACTACATCTTGGGGGTGGGGGTGCCGGCCCTGGTGGCCTCGACCATTGTCTTATAGGGAGCAGGGTCGGCGGCGACCGCCTGCTGGAGGAGGCGATAGCAAAGTTTGCCGCGCGACCGTGAGGTCCGCCGGTTGAAGCGGAACGTGAACTCGTCCAGGTAGTAGTCCAAATACTCGTGACTGACAGCCCCCTGGTGGGTCCCCAACAGCCAGCGCTTTAGCAGAGAGGCGACACGATGGACTCTCGGCAGCAGCTTACTCGCCGATTGCCGCTTCCCGCGCAGCACGGTGACTTCATGGCGGTATCCTTTGTTCTCCAATCCCGCATAGCCTTCCCAGCCGTCGGTGTGCACGAGGCTGCCAGGTTGGATAGCTTCTTCGACAAAGGCTTCCAAGCTCGCCGCTGAGGCATCCGCGATCCGACGGAGCCGGATGCGACCCATACCGCGCCCATCCTCCTCGGCAGCAACCGCAACTAACGCTTTGCCAACCATTTCGCGACCTCGGACGCCCTCTTCGACTCCGCCCACATACGTTTCGTCCACCTCCACCCGGCCGACCAGCCGATTGCGACCGGGGCGCACCATGGCGCGGCGGAACTTGTGCAGCCAGGTCCAGGCGGTTACATAGCTACCCAAACCCAAGACCCGCTGCAACTCCAGCGCGCTGGCCCCGCCTTTTTGCGTTGTCACCCACCAAGCCGCCCGGAACCACAACGTCAAGGGCTTGCGGGTGTCCTGGAAAATCGTGCCCGCCGTCACCGAGGCCTGGTAACCGCAGTCGGCGCAGAGCAGCAGATTGCGTTTGCTGGCCCATGAGGACTGGATCCCACAGCGCGGGCACACGAACCCCTCCGGCCAGCGCAGCTTCAGCAGGTACTCCCGGCACGCCTCCTCGGTCGAGAATCGAGCTTCCAACTCGACGAGGTTTCGGGGGTAGTCCTCCTTCATGCCCCCAACCACAACATATTGTGGCTACTGGAGTCAACTAAATACCCCATAGAAAATTTATACCTCACCCGGCAACCTCTTTTGTTTCAATCACTTCGCCAGGCCGTGGCCACTGACATCCCGGCGTGCCGCTTTGCCAAGCATACTGGCGCCGGAGAGCGCGGACTTCCGTCCGCGCCTCTGTCCCGCCATCTGAAATTTTCTGCCACAATCGGCAGCGACTTGACTAAACAGACGAAACAGTTACTAGGGTTTCGTGGCCGGGGATTCCTCTTCGCCGTCGAAGGTAATTTCAGAGTCGGTGGTGACAATCGTCGACTCGGCCCCGAATTTGCGGTAGTTGCGAAATTCGATCTTGTTCCGCAAGCAGTTGTTCGAGCCGCGCCAGCAAGCAAGGTTCTCTGAGGCAACCGGCAGGAGGTATTCCTCGCCGCCGATGCGGACGAAGCCATAATCGACCGTCATCTCGACGGTATCCAGCTCGAAATCAGCAGGTATGTTAAAGGCTTCGGTCTCGATCCGCAGCACGCTGGCGGTTTTCTCGTGGATCCAAATCGCGCCTTTATATGCGGGTTTGATGGAGCTGCCCGCAGTCGTTACGTTCCATTGAGAGTTGGGTTCTTCGATTCGGAAGTCGTAGACGACGGCGGGTTGGCCGGCTGCTCGCGAACTTCGGTTGAACCGGAAGGTCGTCTGGGAAGCGGGAACGAAGATGCTCAGCAATGTGGACGCGAACTCGCCCATGGACCAGCTTCCCTCGAGCTGCTTCATATCCTTTTTCACGGCCCGGTTGTTGATCTTGATGTTGCGGTAGTCTTCTTTGCCGTCTTCATAAACAAGGTCGGTTTCCAGGATGTCGATCGTCTGCCAGCCCGATCGCCGTCCGGCGCGTTCCATGCGATTCATGACCTCGCGGCAGACGAAGTTCGGCAGTTTGTCGGAATATTCAAATGCTTCGTAGCGGGCTTGTTCGATGAGGGGGTCGAGCTGGGCCGCCGGCATGGAAGCGGCGCGGGCGGGCGGGTACTCTGGAGATCCGGAGGTTTCGCCGGGACGGGCTGTGGCACGAGACGGTTCTGTCGAATCCTTGCGGCGGAGTTTGGGCGGTCCCGGATCCTCATCCTCCGGCAGAGCGGGCGGCTCGCGAGGGGCAGGCGGCGCCGAACGCTCCGGCTCAGCCGTATTGCGGCGGCGCAGTACCGGCGGGCCGGGGTCGTCGTCCTCGGGCAAATCGGGCGTGGCGGGGCGGGGCGTTGACGTGGCGGCGTCTTCCGCGCTCCGCCGCCGCAACGTCGGCGGACCTGCGTCCTCATCGTCTCGAAGGGCATCGTCTCGATGGGCCGGCGAACGTGGGGCCGGCATGGCGCGTCCCGGCGGACTGGCCGGAGCCGCAGATGGGGTGAGCTGGACCATCACCGATTCAGACAGCAGAACTCCTTCGTTGGTGCGTCGCGCGCGCACCGTGATGCTGTCACCGATCTTCAACGAGGCCGCCGTAACAGGCCGGTCGTCCAGCAAGAACTTTGTGCTCTTGCGGTAGACCACTCGCACCGTGCGATCGTCACGCGTGGTGAGGACCAGCGACACATCGTCCACCTGCTCGAGAGTTCCCTGCAAGATCATAACCGTTGTGCTCTGCGCCGGAGGACGGGGAGGGCGGCGGCGGCCCGGGCTTAGGGGGCCACGGACCTGTGCCAGCGCGGCGGCGGCTAGCAGGAGACAACAAAGGCCGCCGAATACCCGAGTGAGTGTCACGGCCGGCGTCCATTTCCTGCTGGAAGGTCCGGTGGCTTTTCGGGGCATCGCATGGCTAGACGAACGGAAGCGTGCAAACGTTTCGCTCGGGGCGGCTTTCGAGCTGGCAGTTGTCCTCGGAAATCGCACGGTGCTTCTTCATTTGAGCACAGGGGGAAACGACCGTTAACGTCAAGTTGTAAAATTCTTTCAAGTTGTAAAATTCTTGTTAGATCGTTCGAGAAGCCAATGGAAGGAGCCGCCAGGTGATACTTCGGGTTCAGACTTACTCCGGCTACAAGGCCGACGAACGGCCTGTTCGCATCACGCTGGGAGAGCGGACACTCGATGTCACACGCATCTTGGACCGCTGGTACGCCCCGGGCAGCTCCTACTTCAAGATCGTCGCCAGTGACGAAAACACGTACATCCTTCAGCACCGCGAGCAGGAGCCGCAAGAGCCAAGTGAGCCGAATGACGCGAAGTGGCTGCTTGTCTCTTACCGCAAAGGCCATGAACCCGGTCAGGGAAACCGCGGCGGGTGAGCCAATGCACATTCGGCGATAGCGACCTGGCGCGCGCGCGGGCTCCGGATCATTTCGGAAGCTTTTCGGGAATCCACCGCAAGCGCCCTCGCGCTCGTGGAAGGCGCCTCTTTTCCCAGTTGTTGAAGGGCGATGATAATGTCCCCTTGAGAGGGCGATAGAAATGTCCCCTAATCTAAGGCTCCAGAAAGGAGGAGCCGAGATTGGAGAGGACATGGATGAACGACAAGGAATTGAGACGGGGCGAGGTGCTGGGCCGGGTGAAGCGAGGCGAGTTAAAGCTGAGCGAGGCGGCGCAGGTGCTCGACATCAGTTACCGCCAGAGCAAGCGGATCTGGAAGCGCTACAGCGCGGGAGGGACAAAAGCATTGAAGCACGGCAACGTGGGCCGGGTATCGAACCGGGCCAAGCCAGCGGAAGTTCGCAAGCGAGTGCTGCAACTGGTGCGCGAGAACTACTCCGGCGAACCGCACGAGCGCTTCGGGCCTACTCTGGCGGCCGAGCATTTGCGAAAGGACCACGATCTGCAAGTATCGGTGCGGGCACTGCGGCTCTGGATGCTCGCCGAGGGTCTGTGGAGCCGCCGCCGCAAGCGCCAGCCGCATCGCCAGCGGCGGCAGCGCAAAGCGCACTTCGGGGAGCTGATCCAGGTCGACGGCTCGCACCACCGATGGCTCGAAGATCGCGGCCCGAAAGGTTGCCTGATGAACTTCGTCGACGATGCGAGCGGCCGGGCGCTGTGCCGCTTCTCGAGCGAAGAGACAACTTGGGCGGCGGCCGATCTGCTCGAAGCCTGGGTGCGTCAATACGGCGTTCCGAAGGCGTTGTATTGCGACTGGAAGAACGTCTACAAGCGCCAGCCGACGTCGCGCGAAGCGCTGGAAGGCATCGAGCCCGAGACGCAGTTCGGGCGCATGTGCGCCAAGCTGGGGATCCGCATCATCGCGGCATCGTCGCCGCAAGCCAAGGGCCGCGTGGAGCGGCATCACGGCACCCATCAAGACCGCCTGATCAAGAAGATGCGACTGCAAGGTATCTGCGATTACGAGGCGGCGAACCGCTATCTCGGCGAGCAATATCTGGGGGAACACAACGCCAAATTTGTCTGCGAGCCAGCGGCGGAAGCGGACTTTCATCAGCGCCCGCCCAAGCGTCTGGACTTAAAGTGGGTGTTCTGCTTGGAGGCCGAGCGAGTCGTCTCCAACGATCGGGTGGTCCGTTTCGAGAACCGCTTCTTACAGTTGAAACCGAAGCGCAATCAGGCTCTGGGGGCGGGGGGGAGAGTCACCGTGCAGCAAGCGCGCCAGGGCGAGTTGCAGGTGATCCACGAAGGCCGAGCGGTGGCCTTTGAAGAGATCACGTGGCCCGAGCCGAAGCCGCGCCCCAAGCCGAAACAACAAGCGGCCCGGCAGCGGCCCAAGCCGGCGGCGGACCACCCTTGGCGTAAGTCGCTGCGGTCGAAAAAACGTGCGGCGACGACATAAAAAAGGCAGGGCTATGGAAATGACGGGACGGATGGAAAGCGTGGAAAACCTCAGCGAGCAGCGCAGAGGGTTCGCATCGCAACGACAGGTTTCCCACCCTTCCCACCGTCCCTTGGAAATCGCTGACGCGATTTCCACATTCCCACAGCCCCGACGACGACGATTATCTCTTACGAACTTACAAACAACAAAACGAAGGGGACATTTCTATCGCCCTACCGCCGGGGACATTTCTATCGCCTCTTGACAGCGCCTCTTTTCCCAGTTGTTGTAACCCAATGATAATGTCCCCTTGAGCACCCAATAGAAATGTCCCCTAATCTGAGGCTCCGAAGGAGGAGCCGAGATTGGAAAGGACATCGATGAGTGCAAAGGAAGTGAGGCGCGGCGAAGTGCTGAGCCGAGTGAAACGAGGCGAACTGAAATTGACCGAGGCGGCCGAGCTGCTGGACGTCAGCTACCGCCAGGCGAAGCGTCTCAAGAAGCGTTACGGCGAGGGGGGGAGCAAAGCTCTCGTGCATGGCAACGTCGGGCGCGCTTCGAACCGAGCCGATGACAAGCGACGCGAGCAGGTTCTCGAGTTGGTGCGCGAGAACTATTCGGGCGAGCCGCACGAGCGCTTTGGGCCGACGCTGGCGTCGGAACATCTGGCGGCCGATCACAGTCTCGAAGTGCCGCCCGAAACCTTGCGGCGTTGGATGCTCGCCGCGGGTCTGTGGAGCCGGAGCCGCAAGCGCCAGCCGCATCGCCAGCGGCGGCAGCGCAAAGCGCACTTCGGCGAGCTGATTCAACTCGACGGCTCGCACCACGACTGGCTCGAAGGACGCGGCCCGAAAGGCTGCATGATGAACTTCGTCGACGATGCGACCGGCCGGGCGTTGTGCCGTTTCTCCAGCGAGGAAACGACTTGGGCGGCGGCCGATCTGCTCCAAGCCTGGGTGCGTCAATACGGCGTTCCGAAGGCGTTGTATTGCGACTGGAAGAACGTCTACCAGCGCCAGCCGACGTCGCGCGAAGCGCTCGAAGGCATCGAGCCCCAGACGCAGTTCGGGCGCATGTGCGCCAAGCTCGGCATTGGTATCATCGCCGCTTCGTCGCCGCAAGCGAAGGGCCGCGTGGAACGCCATCACGGCACGCATCAAGACCGCCTGATCAAGAAGATGCGGCTCCAAGGCATTGCCGATTACGAGGCGGCGAACCGCTATCTCGACGAGCAGTATCTGGACGAACACAACGCCAAGTTTACCTGCGAAGCAGCGGCGGGAGCGGACTTTCACCAACCTCTATCGAAGCGCCTGGACTTGAAGTGGGTGTTTTGCTTGGAGGCCGAGCGGGTGGTCTCCAACGACCTGGTGGTACGTTTCGAGAACCGTTTTTTGCAGTTGAAACCGCAGCGCAATCAGGCTCTGGGAGCGGGCGCGAGAGTCACCGTGCAGCAAGCGCGAGAGGCCGAGTTGCAAGTGGTCTACGAAGGCCGCGCGGTAGCTTTTGAAGAGATCGCCCGGCCGCAGCCGAAGCCGCGCCCAGAGCCGAAACAACGAGCGGTTCCGCGGCGGTCCAAGCCGGCCGCGGACCACCCCTGGCGTAAGTCACTGCGTTCGAAAAAGCGCGCGGCGACGACATAAAAAGGCAGGGCTGTGGAAATGACGGGCCGGATGGAAAGCGTGGAAAACCTCGGCGAACAGCGAAGAGGGTTCGCATCGCAACGACCGGTTTCCCACCCTTCCCACCGTCCCTTGGAAATCGCTAAAGCGATTCCCACATTCCCACAGCCCCGACGACGACGATTCTCTCTTACAAACTTACAAACAACAAACCCAAGGGGACATTTCTATTGTGCTACCGAGGGGGACATTTCTATTGTGCTACCTGAATTATGCACAGATTCGCTTTGCGAGTGCGGCTGCGTTCGTAGCGGCTTGACGGCCGTCGTAAGGTGGGAGCTCGGCAACTGGTCTTTTGGCTTCTCCGTCCCCGGTTTCCCCTCCCGCCCAGAATCCGCGTCGGCAAAACCCCGCTCCGAAGTGGCGTGTTTCCAGTACGTTGCGGCCAGTGCATAAAATTTTATGCATAGCGCATAGCCAGGCTCTCAGATCAACGCCCTCTCGACTACCGGCGGCAAGCCGCCGTAGGGAGTCGGCTTCCTGCCGCGGAAGTTGTCAAGGCGTGGATGCCCCGATTTTATTGGGCTGCGAGACCGTCACGGCTGGGCCTTGTTTGACGGCCCTTTGGGAGCTATGCTGTTTTCGCTTGGTAACCATTTGGGTGACCTCCTTTGGGTTGGCTGGTGAAGCTGGAATCTTTGCCAGCCTACCTTTTTACCCCATGTTTTCGGGCGTTCCCCAATGGTCCCTTGCGGCTCAGCCCTCCTCAGGTGCACCCCGCAATGCATAATTCAGGTGCTACAACACGCCTCTTTTCCCAGTTTGACGACCGTGAGCAGAATCCGTTACGATGTGCCTGTCATGTACGCCTCTTCCGTCTCCGCGGTGGACGTCAATCGTCGCCGATTCCTGATGGCCGCCGGCAGCGGCTTGACTGGCTCTTCGGCTGCCACGGCAAGTTCGGCGGCCGGTTCCATAGCGGCAGCGGGGCCGCCGCCGACGAAACTAGGTTTGGATTTGTTCAGCCTGCGTTCCCAGGAATGGAGCGCTTTTGAACTGCTGGACTACGCCGCCGGTCTTGGCGTGCAGATCGTCCATTTCTCCGAGCCCAGATTCCTGGACGGCCTGGACGACGCCCATTTAGAGAAAGTCAAGGCCCGCGCCGACGAGCTGGGCCTCGGCATCGAAGTCGGTTTGGGATCGATTTGCCCCACCTCGACCCGCTTTGATAAAAGCGACGGCACTTCGCGTGAACAACTGCTACGGATGTTCGGAGTCGCGAAGAAGTTGGGTTCGCCGCTTGTGCGGTGCTATCTGGGAAGCTCCAAAGATCGGGAAGGTCCCCTTCCTATCGAAGCCCACATTGAAAGCACAGTCGAGTCCTGTAAATCGGTTCGCGGCGAAGCGCTTGACATGGGGCTCAAGATCGCCGTCGAGAATCATTCCGGCGACCTGCAGGCCGGGCAACTCAAGATGCTTATTGAGGAGGCGGGTAAAGATTACGTCGGCGCCTTAATTGATCCCGGCAACGCCACCTGGACGCTCGAAGACCCGCTGCACACCCTTGAAACCTTGGCTCCCTATTGCGTGACAACAGGAGTCCGCGACTCGGCGGTTTGGGAGACGCCAAACGGCGCCGCTTCGCAGTGGGTCACGATGGGCGAGGGCAACGTCAACATCGAGGGATGGGCCAAGCGCTTTACCGAACTGTGTCCCGGCAAGCCGTTTTCACTGGAGATCATCAACCTCCGCGGGCCGCGATTGTTCAACTACCGAGAGCCCGACTTTTGGAAAAACTATCGAGACGTCCCGGCTTGGGTTTTCGCGGGCTTTGAGAACCTGGCCCGCGGCGGCGCCGAATACACCAATGTTCCGCCTGCACCCGCCGGCGCCGCCCCCGGCAGCCCCGAATTCAAGCAATTCCTCATCGATCAGGAGCGCCGCGACGTCGAGCAAGCGGTCAAGTATGCCAAAGATGTGCTGAAGATCGGAGTTGCATGAAGACAGCCTTGCCCGGCCTTGCCTGGCTGAGCTTAGTCGGTCCGCCGATCGCTGTGTTACGTTAACTCGCAGGAGTCCGCCACATGCGAAAAGTCGCTTTGTTCATTAGCGTGCTGTTGCTCGTTGTCCCGCTCGCGAGTGACGAGCATCCAGGAAAGATTCCCGCCGGTTTTACGTCTATCTTTAACGGCGCCAACCTCGCCGGGTGGCACGTCAGCATGACGAATCACCACGGCAACACTCGCGAATGGCGGGTTCTTGAAGGGAATTTGACCGGCCGCCAAAGCCCGGTCGGCAATGGCGGCATCTTGCTGACGGACAAGCGCTACAAGAACTTTGAAGTCTACCTCGAAGTCAAACCCGACTTCGGCTGCGACAGCGGACTGTTCCTGCGCTCGAATGCCGCCGGCCAGGCTTACCAGGTCATGCTCGACTACCTGGAGGGGGGCAACATTGGAGGCATCCACGGCGAACGGCTCGAAGGGGTCGAAGGGGCTCTCTCACAGGGATGGGAGGATGTCTGGAACAAAGACGATTGGAATGCCATCCGCGCACGGATGGTGGGCAATCCGCCGCGAATCACGGTTTGGCTCAACGGCAAGAAGATCACGGATTTCCGGGACACAGCCAATCACGCCGCCGGGGCCGCCGAAGACGGCATGATCGCCGTGCAAGTCCACAGTGGCAAACGCTGGGCCGAAAACGGCTATCACCGATTCCGCAACATCGCGGTAAAAGAACTGGACTAGTATATCGTTTCATTGAAATATACCCATGTCACGCGGCCTCTAGCGCCTCGAACCTCCTCCAGCGCTGAACGACCGGAGCGGCGTTGATCTCCTCGATCCCCTTCAGGATTGGTTCTCGAAGCTCCTCCCAGGACTTCACCCGGATTGTCCAAGATCAATCGGATCGTGCATTCGGCCGGGTAGCCGGGTAGGACTGGTCGAGATCCTTGAGCAGTAAGATGGCGTAGCCGAGCTGCTTGGGTTTGTTGCAGGCCAAGTGCACCACCCAGGCCTTGGCCTCTTCGGAGATGCGGGGCTGCTGGGGACGATGATAGGCATCCTTGAGCGCTGCTTGCAGCCCCATGGCGAGGGCTCGCTCGACCCATTTGCCGACGCTTTTGCGCGTCATCTTCAGCGCCCGCATAATCTCGGCCATCGTCTCGCTGTCATGATAACGCCACAAAATTTCCCCTCGCTGCACCTCCCTAGCTGGAGATTTCCGCGAACGACCCAGCCGCTTCAGATGCTGCACCGGGGTTTTGAAGCGGTGCCAGCGGGACCGCAGATGCGGGGTGGCGAGTCGAGCCGGAATGGCCCGTTGCCCAGGCGCGTCCACAGCCGAAGCAGAAGCGTTGGCCGGGCCGAAAAAGGCCACCTGTGAGCCTCCCAAAACGAATCGAAGGCCTTTTTCGCTGTCGCCAGGCCGCGCGGCGTCCCCGCTCCGAGCTGGTTCCTCAGCAGCAGCGACAAATTGAACGCGCCAGCGTGAAGCAGCAGCCGCTTCAAGATATTTTTGTGGACGCGCAGGTGTGTCCGCCGCGTCTCGCCCGTCTCGTATAAATGAGCGAAGCTGCGTTCCACCCCCTCGCCGCGTAACCGTGACAGCCGTTTGCCCCGCTCCCCGCACATCCGTCGCCGGTTGCCGTACACCGCTTGTTGTTGCCGCCGCTTGCCGCACCACTTGCGCCGCCCGCGATCCGGTTCATTGATGTAAGAACGCATCTAAAGCGCCGTGAGATCCGTCAGCACGTCGTTGCTGTGATAGCCCTTGTCGGCCACCACTTCTTGCAGCCCCCGCGGAGACAGTTGCTCGTTCGCCTGCCGGTCTAGCGCGACTGCGGCGACTTGCTCCGCGGCGGCGGTCACCGTCTCGGCCACGGTCGTCGTGTCGCTTTGATCCGCACGTTGCACGGTCAGCGCCAGCAGCGCGCCCGTCTCCAGGTCCACGGCGTGCTCGGCCTTGTGCGCCAAGTGCGTGCACCCATCTTTCATTTGTGCGATCTTGGCGTCGGGGTCATGCGGATTCGTCCAATCCTTGTTGGACCCTTTGTTTTTGCGCTTTTTGTCCAGCTTAGCCAGCTGCTCGCGGGTCGGCGTCTCGATCCCCGACTCCGCCGCCAGCCCGCCCCCCGCAGGAACTCTTCGTAGGACTCGCCGCTGTCGCGCCGCACGATCGAGCGCAACGCCGCGTTGGCCTCGAGCGTGGTCGCATCCACGGCAATCGTGCCCGCTTTCAACAGACCCTGCTGGGCGAGCAATTGCAGCACCCAGGTGAACACTTGGCGGTGCGTTTCGACGTCGATCAGCCGTCGGGTGCGCGAGATCGTCGAATGATCGGGCGTGGATTCGTCGAGCTCGATGGCGAGAAAGCGCCGCAGCGAGATCGAATCGGCCAGGCGCCAAGCAATGCCGCGCTCGCCGTCGATGCCTTCCAAGTAACCGATCAGCAGGCAGCGGAAGTAGATGCCCGGCGTCAGCGAGGGCGGCCCCATGCGCGGCGCGTAGAACCCTTCACAGCGCTGTTCGGCGAAGTCGTCAAAGCCGTGCTCGTCGAGCAGCTCGTTGAGCCTGCGATAAAACGGGTGGGCCGCTGTCTGGGGCAGATCCGCGGCAACGATCCACAAGTCCTTCTGCCGCTGCCGCCGGGTGCGTCGTCCCATTGCCATGAAACAATTATACACTAAAGTATTTGGTTTTGGCAAGTACCTTGTGAGACTTTTACCACGGGCGGCTAATACTACTGTGTTATAAAACATGTTAGTATAAAAATGTGCCGGACAAAACTTCGGCGCCAGGCGCACAACAAAAACGTCTTGCGGCTTATTTGGACAGCCTGGCGCGAGCCGCAGGACATGCCGACCGCAGTGAGCCTCTGAAGGGCTATTGCAAGGGCCTGCTGCTGCCGCTCAAACGCAAAAGCGTCGAGCCCATGGCGGCCCGTCTGGCGCCCCACAACGTCCGCCGCACCCACCAGTCGCTGCATCATCTGGTCGCCGACTCACCTTGGAGCGACCAGGACATGCTGGCTCAGGTGCGCGCTTGGACCCTGCCGCTGATGAAAAAAAGGGGGGCCCTGGTCGCCTGGGTCGTCGACGATAGCGGCATCCCCAAGAAAGGCAGACACTCGGTCGGCGTGGCGCGGCAGTACTGCGGCCAGCTGGGCAAACAGGAAAACTGCCAAGTGGCGGTGAGTCTGTCGGCGGCCAGCTGGCGCGACAGTTTGCCGCTCGCCTGGCGCCTCTACTTGCCCGAGAGTTGGGCGCGCGATCGCCAGCGGCGGCGCCAAGCCGGCGTGCCCGAGGAAGTTCGTTTCCAAACTAAACCACAAATCGCGCTCGATCAGATTCGCCAGGCACTCGAGGACGAAGTCGAGCCGGGCGTGGTGCTGGCCGACGCGGCCTATGGCAATGACAGCGCGTTTCGGGCCGGGCTGCGGAAACTGAAGCTGGAATACGTCGTCGGAATCCAGAGCACGACGAGCGTCTGGAAGCCGGAGGAAGGCCCCTTGCCGCCGAAGAAATACAAAGGGAAAGGGCGTCCGCCCAAGTTGTTGCGGCGCGGCGCCCAGCAGCCACTGCCGGTGCGGCAGCTGGCGCTGGGCTTGCCGCCGAAGGCCTGGAAGAAGCTGAGCTGGCGGCAGGGCGAGAAGCGCAAGCTGAGCTCGCGCTTTGCCTGGTTGCGGGTGCGTCCGGCGCATCGCGACTATGAGCAGCACGAAGCTTATCCCGAGCAATGGCTGCTGATCGAATGGCCCCAAGGGGAAGCGGAACCGGCGAAGTACTGGCTGTCGAATCTGCCCGCGGCGACGAAGCTCAAAGAACTCGTCGCCCTCGCCAAGCAGCGCTGGATCATCGAGCGGGACTATCAGGAGCTCAAGCAAGAGCTGGGACTCAACCAATATGAGGGGCGGGGCTGGCGGGGATTTCACCATCACGGGACACTCTGCATCGCGGCGTATGGGTTCCTGGTGGGCGAGAGGAGCCGTTTTTTCCCCTCTGCCAGGGCCGGCCAGCTACGAATACCCCTGCCCGCGAGGTCTGCGCCGTTCCGCCCGCGCGGGGCGCCCCAGACGGGCCGAGCGGCATAACCCGCACTCGATCGCCACGCAAGAGGTACAGGGTAACCACCGTTGCTTCCCTGATGTCCGCCTCGAACAGGTCTTCGTTGCGGAAAGATACGCGGTCTTCCACGCCAGCCTGGCGTGCGTTCTCCATTGACTTGGTGATCCGTTCCGGATCGATGTCGATGCCGACGGCACGGGCCCTGTACTGCTCTGCCGCGGTGATCACCACACGCCCGTCACCACAGCCGAGATCGTAAACCAGGTCGTCCGGTTTAACGTCTGCTAGCTTCAGCATCTGCTCAACGACGCTCTGGGGGGTGGCCACAAACCTGACATCCCGCCCGCGCAACGTCGTCTGTTGTGCAACCGCCAGTGTGAGAGTCATCCCGAGCAGCAAAAGCAGAGAGTAGGACTTCTTGAACGGTCGCACTACGGTTCCCCTCTGTGTTCTTGCACCTTAGCAGGGCCACACTTACAGATGTTTTTGGCAAACATGGGTTAACGCACCGAACAACGCCCGCCCGCACGGATTCGCGCGAGACCGCCAACACGCTCGACGTACAATGAATCCCATGTACAGCAATCGTCTGCTGGAGCACTTCGAAAATCCTCGTAACGTCGGCGAAATCCCCGACGCGGATGTTCGTGTGGAGGTGTCGAATCCCATTTGCGGCGATGTCCTGCGCCTCAGCGCCAATCTCTCATCCGGGCGGGTTGCGGAAATCCGCTACCTCACCCGCGGTTGCACGGCTTCGATCGCCGTCGGTTCGGCGCTGACTGAATTACTGGCGGGCAAGAATGCGGCCGAGGCGGCGGCGGTTACCCGGGATGAAGTAGAAAACGCCGTGGGGGGCCTGTCCAACGAGTCCAAACACGCCGCCGTGCTAGCGCTGGATGGGGTTAAAGCGATGGTCCGGGAGATGTAGAGCGCAAGCGCGGTTTTCAATCGCATACTTGCAATATTTAATTGGCGGAGGCCGCGCCCGCCAACAACTCAACGAGCTTTGACTCGTCGAGAACCGCCACACCCAGTTTTTCCGCTTTCGTCAGCTTCGACCCGGCTGCTTCGCCGGCGACAACGTAGTCGGTTTTCTTGCTGACCGAAGCGTTGACTTTGCCTCCCGCTTGTTCGATGAGCTGTTTCGCGGCGTCTCTGGACATGCTGGGGAGCGTCCCGGTCAGGACAAACGTCAAACCCGCAAGGTTGTCACTGGTTTTCTCCCGGCGCTGCTGGCTGAACTGCAGGCCGGCCTGCCGGAGTTGCCCTACCAAGTCCAAATTGTTGGGTTCGCGAAAGAAATTGGTGACCGCCTCGGCCACGCGGGGACCTACGTCGTCGACCTCTTGCAACTCCTCCAGCGAGGCCGCTTTGAGGTCGTCGATGCTGGCAAACCGGTCCGCCACGACCTGTGCCGTTCTCTCGCCCACAAAGCGAATACCCAGCGCGAACACCACTCTTGGCAGCGGCACGGCGCGGGATTTACTGATGTTTTCCAGCAGGTTGGCGGCCGACTTCTTGCCCATCCGTTCGAGATTTTCGAGCTGTTCGCCGGTCAACTGGTAAAGATCAGCCACGCTCTTCACCAGACCCTTCTCAACAAGCTGGTCAACCAGAGCGTCGCCGAGCCCGTCGATGTTCATGGCGCGGCGGGAGGCAAAATGCAGCACCGACTCCTTCAGGCGCGCCGGGCAATTCGCATTGACACAGCGGCGGATCGCCTCACCCTCTTCCCGCACGAGCTGCGTGCCGCAAACAGGACACTCGCGAGGCATCAGGAAGGGCCGCCGCTCCGTGCCTTCCGCGACGACTCGCACCACCTTGGGAATGACGTCGCCGCTTCGCTCGACAAGCACGGTGTCGCCGATCTGGAGTCCCAGACGTTCGACCTCGTCCTCGTTGTGCAGGGTCGCCCGCGAAACGGTCGCGCCTCCAACAAAAACCGGCCGCAGCCTGGCGCGCGGAGTGACGGCGCCGGTCCGCCCTACCTGGACGTCGATGCCCTCCACGACGGTCTCCGCTTGCTCGGCCGCGAATTTATACGCGATGGCCCAACGCGGCGAGCGGGCCGTCGCTCCCAGCGACGATTGCTGGGCCGTGGAGTCGACCTTGAGAACCAGTCCGTCTATTTCGTAGGGCAGGCTTTCTCTTTTTTCCTGCCACTGCCGGTGAAAATCGAGGATTTCTTCAATTCCATGCAGCAGCGCCCGATGCGGGTTCACCTTAAAACCCAGCTTAGCCAGCGTATCGAGCGTCTCCCAGTGTCGCGGCCGAATCGGATTGCCATCGGCCAAAAGCATGTAGACGAAGTAATCCAGCCGCCGGGAGGCCGTGATCCTGTGATCGAGAACCCGCAACGACCCGGCTGCGGCGTTGCGCGGATTCGCGAATGCCGGCTGTTGCAGGCGCAGGCGTTCGGAGTTCAGACGCTCGAACGCCTTGGCGCTCATGACGACTTCGCCGCGGACTTCGAGGTCAGCGGGAAGCGTAATGCCCCCGGCGGCCGCGCTGTCCGCCGCGCTCTCCAGTGTCAGGGGCAGGGAACGGATCGTACGGGCGTTCTCGGTGATGTCTTCGCCAGTGAGGCCGTCCCCGCGCGTCAAGGCCCGGATCATGCGGTTGCCGGAAAAGTGTGCCGCCCCGGAAAAATGGACCGCCATCGATATGCCGTCCAGCTTCAGCTCCCCCACATAGTCGACCACGCCGAGTCCCGAGAGTTCGCGCACCCGGCGGTCGAAGTCACGGACCCCCTCCGCGTCGAAGGCGTTGTCGAGACTCATCATGCGGGTGAGATGGGTAACCTTGACAAACCCTTCGCGAGGAGCGCCCCCGACGCGCTGCGTGGGGGAGTCCGGTGTGACGAGTTCCGGGTGCTGCTCCTCCAGCTCCGCCAGCCGTGCGAGCAGCTCATCGTATTCCGCGTCGCTGATCTGAGGCTGATCGAGCACGTAATAGAAATGCTCGTGGCGGCGGATCTCCTCGCGGAGAGCGCCGGCCCTTTGCGACGTATCGGACACAGGGTCTGCCATCGACGTTCTATTATAGAAATTGGTCCCCGATAGCTATCAGCACTGCGCTCTGATCTACAACCCCATCTCGGGCCGGCGTCAGATTCTCCGCGAGAAGAAAGTCGAATCGGCGCGGGAGATCCTTCAACAGTGGATTCCGCGCGTGGATAAGATGGCCACCGAGTCCATGGGGGACGCGGCGCGCCTGACTCGCGACGCCATTGCCGGCGGCTGCGACCTCATCGCCGCTTGCGGCGGCGGTATCGGCGACTCCGGCGCCACGCTGTTGCCCTTGCCGGCCGGTACCGCGAACCTGCTGGCGGAACAAGCCGGCATTCCCATGGGGCCGGTTAAAGCAGCGGCCTTGTTTCCTGAAGCGGCCTCTTACGAAGCGCCCCTCGGGATCGTCCGCTGCGAGAGCCCCCAACCTTCCCAGCGGCTGTTTCTGCTGCTGTGCGGCGTGGGAGTGGACGCCAGCATCATTTACAATCTCAACACCAAGCTCAAGGCCTATCTCGGACAGGGCGCCTACTGGCTGGGATCTCTCGATCATCTTCATCGCAAGCTGGAGCCGTTTCGCATTCGCATTGACGGCGAAACCCATGAATGCACGTTCGCGCTGCTCAGCAAGAGCCGTGTCTATGGGGGACATCTGGCCATCACTCCCCATGCGCACCCCTTTCGGGATGAGTTTGATGTTGTCGTCTTTCATGGGCAGTCGCCGCTGCGCTATGTGAACTACCTGGCCGGGCTCACGGCGCGCAAACTCGATCGGTTGCCGGACGTCACTTTCCATCGAACCAGCCGGGCTGAGCTTTTCCCGCTGGATTCCGACCGTGTTTACGTTGAAGTGGACGGCGAACTGGCGGGACGGCTTCCCGCCAGCGTTGAGATAGCGGCCCATGGAGTCAAAGTTCTTCTGCCCGCGCGCTACGCCGAGGAGCACGCCAGTCCGGTGACCGCGGATGCTCTTTCCAGCGCCGCTGTCTAGCGTATTTTGCGCCGCAAAGTAGTTAGTCCCGGTGCCGCTCCCAAGCAATGGACCCGCTCACTCACACCGCCGCGGGAGTACTGATGGCGCGGGCCGGACTGGACCGTTTCACCCCGCGCGCCACGCTTATCTGCGTCGTGGCGGCGAATATTCCTGATATCGACCTCGTCACGGCAACCTCGCCGATCAACTACTTGAACTACCATCGCCACCTCACCCACGGATTACCCGCGGCGCCGTTCATGGGGGCGCTGACACTTATTTTCGCGGAAGGCCTGGCTCGCCTGTTCCGGCGAAGGAGCGAGCCTTTGCCGTGGCTGCGCGCCTGGGCTGTCTCGACTCTGGTGGCGTTGTCGCACCCGCTAATCGATCTAACGAACGCTTACGGCATCCGCCTGGGGCTGCCGTTTTTGGACGCATGGCAGAGCCTGGACATCTTGTTTATTATCGAGCCGTTCATCTGGCTCATCTTGTTTCTTGCGATCGTCACCCCCATGCTCGTCGGTCTGCTGCACGGCGAGATCGGCGACGAACCGCCACGCCGGGACCGCTGGGCATGGGCCGGACTGGCGCTGGTTCTCGCCTTCATTGGAGTCAAGGGCGTGCTCCATGCGAAGGCGGTTGAGACCCTCGATTCGCATCTCTATGACGGCGCGCCCGCGGTTCGAGTGGCGGCGTTTCCGCTGCCGTTGAATCCGCTGACCTGGCTGGCTTATGTGGAAACCGAGCGTTTCCACTATGTCTCGACCCTCAACTTGAGCGACGGCTACGACCCTTCCCTCGCCGAGCGGTATTACAAACCGGAGGACGGTCCTGTCTTGGAAGCCGCCTATGCCGGCAGCGTTGTCCGCGACTATCGGAACTTCGCGCGCTATGCCTTCACCAGCGTGGAACCGATTCCGGGGGGCTCTCTTGTGCGAATGGCCGACTTTCGTTTTCCGCGAGGAGACGGCTTTGGCTTTCAGTGCCGCGTTGAACTGGACGAATTGAATCGGGTGGTGCGGCAAGAGTTTAGCTATGGGGGTGATTGAACGTTCGCCTGGATGCGGAGCCTTAGGGAACGCCGATCACTGTTTCGTTTCAAGAACCGTCCGCTCAGTCACAAGCCTTTTCCTCTATTAAGCAGAGCCCCAGGCGTCAGCCTGGGGGCAAGTCCCCAAAAGCAACACCTTTCTCGAGTGCCAAACGTGCCCTGTTCGGTTCCGGCTGGTCCGCGTTAGGGCTCATCGCCCGAAAAACCACCGATGCTCCCCCCAAGGCTATATCTATAGCGATCTATAGCGTTGGCCCAAGGCAGAGTAAGGCGACGACTCGCTAGGGAAGTGCGATCACCAGAATCTCTCGATCAGGGCTGCTTGGCGTTCACCGCAAATCTGGTCCCAGGCGGTGTGCTCGAACCGGTTCGCTCTGCTCGGCGGGCTCCGTTCGAGCGGCCTCCGCTTGCGGGGGGCGCGGCCTCGTCGGCGGCCCGACGAAGGCCGAGAGGGCCAGCCAGAACAGGGTCCCGGCGGCGATCACGGCGGCCTCGGCGAGAATGCGGGGGAACGGCACGCTGCCTCCTTCAATCCGTCGTGTCGGGCAGGAAGTTCTCGAGGGCCCAGATTTCAACTTCGGGCGAGCCGGACTCTAGGGCGATCTGTCGACCATCCGGGTGAATCGCCACGTCGCGGAGCTTCTCTAAATCCAGTCCCGTTTCTTCAGGGATTCCGCCCGCCGTGGGTACCCGCCATAGTTGTCGCGGTTGTTCTTGTAGGTTCACGGTTACGTACAAGTCCTCGCCGTCCGGGCTCCACGCCACGCCCCGAATGTCGTTTACGGCCGCTGGAAAGTCGCCAGCCATAGCCGACTCCCCGGTGCTCGCAACCACGGTCCATAGCCGCATGCGCACTCGGTCCGCCTCATCGCTGTACTTCTGCGGCACGGCGAACCGGCGTCGATCAGGAGAAACCGCTATCGTTCGGATGTAGGCGGACTGGCGATAGATCTCCCGCTCTTTTCTGGATTCCAGGTCCAGCGCGATCACCGCAACTTCTTGGTGGTACCGCCCCTCTTCCCGCCACTGGCGAACTCGGGCGCGCAGCAGCACGGTATCGTTGTCCAACCAACCCTCCGCTCTGGGCTGATGTGCGCCGAGCGGAACGATCATGGTTGGCCCGCTTTCGAGATCGACGACAATCACCGACCCACGCCCTCGCGAGTCCCAGCCATTCAGCAAGATGCGCCTACTATCCGGCGAGAATCGTTGGACACCGTATCTCGACAAGGTTGCCCCTGTAGTTTCCCGGCCATAGGACTTCTCTTCTCCGCTTTTCAGATCACGTACCACCAAGCGGGTCGTCGCGTGGCTGACTCGCCCGCGGAGGACAAGATACGACAAATACCGGCCATCGGGTGAAAACGCCGGTGCGCGCTGTGTTCCGGGGAATCGAGAGCCTAGAATCTTCGGAGCTGCATTGGGATTGCCGATGCTCGCGAGGTCCGCCAGACGGATCTCCATCGTCTTGGATTGAATGCTGTAGAGCAATCGCCCGCCTGCCGCAGCGCCCAGGGCGCGCATCGGACCGGAGCCGGTTTTGATAATTGTCGGTTCGCCTGTGGGGCGGCCGTCGCGCATCGGCAGCGAGTAGAGACTCGTCGCTCCCTTGCGATTGCTCGTGAAAAGAAGCGCTTTCGAGCCGGGCGCCCAGGCGACCAAGGCGTCGTCGGCAGGGTGCGATACGGCCGGCGCTTCAAATTCCCCGTTTGCCTCCAGCACGAATATGTCGCGTTGCGGGGATCCGGGCTCCGCCGGCAGGTCATAGGCGACGAAGCGGCCATCCGGCGAGATCAGGGGGTTCGGATCTTCCCACCCCACCGTCTTGAGGGTCGTTACCTTGCCGTCCTCCGCTGATACGAAGGCGATGCGGTTCAGGCGGCTTTCGTCACTTGTGACGGCGAGAACCCTTTCGCCCTCAGGAGTCCAGCCGGTGATCCGAAGTCGTGACGCTGCCAACCCCGAGACTCGTCCGGACTCGTCGCCCAACGGGAACCGGACAACCGTTTGAGATTGATTCGGCGTTCCATTGTCCCCTATTGGCACGAGCCGCAGATCGACAGTTTGAGCGTTCGGATCGCTATGGTTCCACCAAACATAGGCAATGGCGCGCCCGTCAGGCCGAAACACACTGTTCGTGGGGAAACCCGTCTCGTGGTTGTCGCCCTGGACTAGCGTTCTGTTCTCGCCGCTTTCGAGGTCGCGCATCATCAGGGAACCGTCTTCGCCGGCGTAACTGAGGAAGCGGCCGTCCGGAGAAAGGCCGCCGTAGTCGTCGACGTCCTTTCCGGCCCAGACCCGGCGCGAGACCATGGGATCGGTGCGCGCGGCAGCGTTGGCCAGCGGAGTGGGCGGGTTCAGAATCGGCCCCGAGATCAACCATGCGCCCGCGAGAGCCGCTGCGGCGAGGCCCCCAACCCAGATGCGCTTGTTTCGCGCGGGATTGTCGCTGGTCTGCACTTCCGGCGGCCGGGCGGCGCGCCAAGCGTCGATTTCGCTCGCGTAGGCATAGACGCTCGAGCGACGGTCGGTGCGGTGGCGGCGAATCGGCAGGCGCTCTTCCAGCTCCCAGCGGCGGGCAGTCCGCTGGTCTCGCTCGAGGTAGGCGCCGATCTCCTTCCAGCCTTGCAGCGGCGTCTCGTTCGAGGGAGTGTCGGGTTTCGGCTTCTCTTGGGACATGCGCGGCTCCTTGCCTGAGCCCCCAGATTATCAGCCTTCCCGCCGTTGGCAAAGCGGCATGAGCGGACATGGCGTCGATTTCGATTCATGCCCGTGGGAGATCTGTCGTCCAAGCTGTTCCTGGATGATTGTCGCCCTCATTGGGTTTGATATCGTGTACTCATGGAGTGAGGAGATCGAATCATCCTCGATCCGAAGGTGCTCAGCGGAAAACCGGTCGTTCGCGGTACCCGGATCTCCGTCGAGTTTGTGGTGAACCTCTTAGCTAATGGTTGGAGCAAGCAGCAAATCCAAGACAGCTACGCCAACTTGACTACAACGGACATCCGAGCCTGCCTTGCCTATGCCACCGAAGTTTTGCAGGCGGAGAAAGTTTATCCGCTTGCCGGCATGAAGCTCTTGGCGGCGGCGACACGCTAGAATGACTAAGGGTTTCATTCACCGATGAACGTCGCCATCGAACTCCCTGAGGATATCGCCAAGCGGCTCAAAGCCGCTTGGCAAGATATGCCCCGGCGCGCACTGGAAGCGGTCGCGGTCGAGGGCTATCGAAGCGAGGCGATCACTCAACGTCAGGTCGGGCGGTTATTGGACTTATCGTACTGGGAAACGGAAGCTTTCCTGAAGCAACGCGGCGCATATCTGCCCTATGACGAAGAAGAGTTGAGACAGGACAGAGCAGCTCTCGACCAAGCTCTGGACGAATGATCGTCGTCTCCGATCGCCTGCGGCAAACCAACTTTCGCGTCTCACCAAGGCTTCTCAAAGCCGTCCAAGCGCCAAGCGATCGGTAATTTTCCGTTCGCCGGAGAAATCCGCGACTTGCCCATGCCGCCACCGAATCAGCTTTACCAATTGACATCCCTCCACGCAAGCTGATACCTTTCTGAACGATTGCCTATCACGGGTCTCATTGCCGGGCCGCCGGGATCGTATCAAGGGAAGCTTGCTATGACAGTCACACGCCGCCACGCTGTAGGGAGTTTCGCGAAGTTCCTGCTTGCTTCACCGCTGCTCACCGACATGGATCTGCTCGCCGCCGAGCCGGACGAGTTGACCGGCATGGTCAACGTCTTCGACTTCAAGAAGCTCGCTCAACAAAAGCTCGACTCGGTCGCGTGGGACTACATGGACGAAGGCGGCAAGGACGAAGTCTCTTTGCGCGAGAACCGCAGCGCGTTTGGCCGCATCATCATTCGCCCGCGGTTTCTGACCGACGTCCACAAGATCGGCATCTCGACCACGTTCCTGGGGCACGAACTCACCCACCCCATCTTCATCGATCCGGCCGGAGGCAAAAACTGCTTCTACCCCAAGGGCGAGGAAGAGGTCGCCAAAGCCGCCGCCGAAACCGGCACGATGATGTTCACCAACGGCGGCATCGATGATCTGGTCAACTCAGGCAACGGGCCCAAGAATTGGTGGCAATACACCACCGGCGGGCAGTTCCGCACCAAGAACTCCATGGCCAACTTCGTCGAAAGGCTCGAGGACATGGGGGCCACGGGCATCTGCTTTACCGTTGACAGCATGTACGTGTCGCACCGCGAACGAAGCATCCGGAACAAGTTTGTACGCCGCTGGTGCGATGTGGGCGTGCCGCGGGACGATCAAGGCGCCTTGATCCACGATCCCAACGACAGGACCTGGAAAACAGGCGAGTACCCCTCGCGGCCTTTCCCCTTGCCGACCTGGGAAACGGTGCGTGAGATTCGCGAAATGACGGATTTGCAACTGGTTCTCAAGGGGCTGATGATTGGCGAGGATGTCGAAAAAGCGGTCGAGTACGGCGCCTCAGCGGTTGTCGTGTCGAATCACGGAGCCCGCCAGCTCGACCACACCGGCTCGACCATCGAGGCGCTGGAGGAGTGTGTCCAGGCGGCAGGCGGCAAGATCCCGGTGCTGATCGATGGCGGCTTTCGCCGTGGCACGGACATTCTCAAGGCTCTCGCCATGGGAGCCGCCGCTGTCGGCGTCGCTCGCCCTTACCTGTGGGGTCTGGCCAGCTTCGGCCAGCGCGGGGTGGCGCGTGTCATCGAGCTGCTGCGTACGGAGCTGGCGCTCGACATGGGTATGTCAGGGGTCGCGAAGATTTCCGAGATCGACCGCAAGCTGGTGCGGGTTCGTGGCGCGGCCTAGCGGGCCGGAATCAAACTACCGACTGCCGCTGTCCCGTCTCTGCTGCCTTGTAGCAGGCGAAAACCGTCTTGAGCACATAGAGGCTGTCTTCGGAATCAAGAGGCGCTTCCGCAAGCCCGGCGCCCGCCCGCACGACGGCTTGCACAAACGGCGTGTAGCCGGTCACTACGTCAGGGCGGCGCACACGGTGAACCTGCGGATTGGCCTCTTCCGTGCTGTACCATTCCAGCGGGTAGGTCTGTGTGCCCCCTTTGTGTCTCTGAATCTCAAGCCAGCCTTTCGAGCCCCAGATCTTGAGATTCGAGTGGTAGCCCCGATCCAGGTAATAACCGGACGTCATCGTGCCGAACGTCCCGTTATCGAACCTCATCGCGATGGCAGCTGAGTCCTCGGTGTCGAGCGGCTGTCCTCCGACCACGCCGCTGAAGCCGCTGACTTCAGTGATGCGAGAGCCGCTGATGTACATTGCCAGATCGAGCCAGTGAATGCCGAGCCAGATCAAGTGTCCGCCGCCGCCGCGCGCCTTTTGGGCTCTCCAGGTGTCCCGGTAAGCCGGACGAGTCAGGCGAGTCTGGTCGGCGATCAGGTGGACTTCCATTCCGTAGATCTTTCCGATTTTGCCGCTCTCAATCAGCCAGCGCGCGGTTCGAACCTCGGGATTAAGGCGGTTAGCTAAGGCCAGCACCAGCAGGCGGTCTCTCTGTTTGGCCTTGGCGCTAAGTTTTTCGAAGTCTTCGGCGCGCACGCAGGCCGGCTTCTCCGCGAGGACATGACAACCGGCATCGAGTGCCGCGTCGATCGCGGGCGGAGCCTGCACCGCTTCCATGGTCACCAGCGCCAGTTCCGGTTTTTCTTTCGCAAGCATTTCGTCAAGATTTTTGTAGGTCGCGGTCAGCTTGCCACCCAGGGCCTTTCGGGCCGCCGCAAACGACTCTCCGCTGGGATCAGAAAGCACCACCGGCCCCGCCCCGGCAGTGTCGGCGAGGGCAGGGAAGTAGGCGCTGAGATGAGCGCCGTCCGCCCCGGTGACGACTGCGACTTTGATGCGCTTGGTTTCATCGGCGGCGGCCCCGAGCGGCAACATCAGGCTCCCCGAGCTCATCAATTTGGCAAACGTTCGGCGATGCATAGGCGTTCCTCCCGCTGGGCTGTAAAACGATGCGCTTCCATGGTATGAGGCGAGACTATCGCTTCGGCGGGCGGCTAGGCCGCATCTCCACCCGGCTGGCCAGGCTGCGGTTCGGCATCCGCAACAGATGGACCACGGTATCGGCAATGTGCGCGGGGTCGATCTTCCACTCGCCCCCTTCGGTTCCGTGGCCTCCGAAATCGGTTTGTACGCTCCCCGGCATGATCGTACTGACTCGTATGTCGTCATAGCGCAAGTCGAGCATCATGGCCTCGGTTAGACCCTTCAAGCCGAATTTCGAGGCATTGTAAGCCCCTCCGCCGGCGAATACGTGCTTTCCAGCCAGGCTGCCGATGTTGATGATAAATCCGCCTCCTGTATTTCGCATCAGGGGAACAGCCTGGCGACTGCAATAGAAGACTCCGTTAAGATTCGTGTCAATGACCTCGCGCCACTGTTCCGGACTCACTTGATCGATTGCTCCGAAACCTCTCACGCCTGCGTTGTTGACCAGGATGTCGAGCCGTCCAAAGGCGTCTTCGGCCGCGCGGAACAGGGCTTCGACTTCCTCAAAGCGCCCCACATGGCAGGCTTTCCCGGCAATATGCCCCAGCTCCCGCATTTCCGCCGCGGCCTGATCGACCTTCGCCTGCTGACGGCCACAGATCATTACGGACACTTTCGCCCGCAGCAAGGCCTTGGCAATAGCGCGTCCAATGCCTCGTGTGCCGCCGGTGACAACGGCCACTTTCCCTTGCAGGTCTTCACCCATCATGCCTCTCGAATTGGTTGATGAAATAGTTACCTACGCTACAATATCAGTTACCGCATGGCTGCCCCAAAAATGGAGCACAAGCTCGAGCGTAGAATGCTGACCGGACTCGATTCGGCGTTTCGAAAAAGACTCGATGAACTTCATGTAGAGCTCGCCGAGCAGCTTCAGCGGGACTGCGCGGTAATGGTCGACCGGACCGTGCGGGAGGCTGAAACTCACACGGCTGAAACGCTGTCCGCGGCGGCGCGCAGGCTGCGTTCGGAGGACTCGGTCAGCGGAGTTGCCGCCGCACTGGTCGAAACCACGGCTCACTATGCCGGCCGGGCAGCCTTGCTGATCCACAAAGGCGACCACCTTCTCGGATTCAAGGCGGAAGGTCTCACGGACACGCAAAATTCCGCCTTCCACCGGCTCGAGATTCCGTTGGCCGAGGCGGCGGCAATCGCACACGCTGTCGACACGAAAGATCCGGTGGTGACGACGGGCAGCCCGAACGAACTTTCCGCCCCGTTGGCCGAAGTGCTGAACGTGCAACCCGAGAGCCGGGTACATCTGTTCCCCATTGTTTTGCGCGACAGTGTGCTGGCGGTTCTCTACGCGGACGAGGTTGGGTCTGACCGGGAGCCCGAGACAGCCGCGATCGAACTGCTGACGTCCCTTGCCGAAGCCTGGATTGAAGCCGTCGGCGCGCGCGGAAAGCAACCGGCGAACAATGCTCCCGCCGCCAACGGCAACGAAGACGCATAGAGGCCGCGCGGTCCGCCGGCCCGGCGTGGCGCAGGTGCGCCGCCTCCCGATCCTTCGGGAAGTGATTTCGCCGTCGCGAGCAGAATCCTATCGCACGGATAAGTCGCGTGCTGTTTGGATCAGAGTCTCGTGTCAGCAGCGCGATACCGTAAAATGAAGGAAAAGGGGGTTTGCCGATCGTATCGGTCTGCCCCCTAAGACGCGGATGATAAGGCGCCTTCTTTCGTTAGCACTGCTGTCACTCGCCTTCGCCGGACAGCGAACCGCTGAAGCGAAAGTTCCTGCTGAGCTCGAACGGCTCAGCCGCGACTATCTGAAGTCCGGGGCGAAGTCTTCTCGAGACAAACTGCTCAGCTATGCAAGCGGACAGTCTTCAGCCCAAATCAAGGCGCTGGCCGAGTTTGGCCTTGGCATGGGTGACTACGAGGCGAAGAATTACACGGCCGCGGCCGGGCATCTGGAGCGCGCCGCGAAGGGTCTTGGCGATCTCGCCGATTACGCCGTCTACCATCGGGTCAAGAGTTTGGCATTGGCGGATCAGCACCCACAGGCCGTTAAAGCGGCGAGTGACTTCTCTGGCCGATTTGGCGAAAGCCGGTTCGGTGGAGCCGTGCGTCGCATTCAAGCTGAAAGCCTGATCCGAAGTGAGCAAACCGCCGAGGCGAAAAAGTTTCTTGATGATTCGAAAGGCGGCCTGTCGGAGCCCGTCCGGCTCTACCTGCTGGCCCGGATCGAGCACATCGAAGGCCGCCTTCTACCCGCCGTTCGCGCCTACCGCCGCGTTTATTACCATTACCCGTTTTCAGCTCAAGTGGACGACGCTGAAGCTCATTTGAACGCCCTGCGGCGCAAACTCGGCAAGCAGTATCCCGACGCGCCGCCCAAATGGCGCTTGTTGAGAGGAGACGCCCTCTTCGGTGGCCGCAAGTTCGCCAAGGCCTCGCTCGAGTACCGCTTGGCCTCGGCCAAACTGCAAGGCAAAGAGCGCGAGAGGGCACTCGTTCGGCAGGGCTCATCAGACTACGGGCGGCGCTACACAACCAGGGCTTACGGGCACTTGAAACCCCTGCGAATCACTGACCCGGAGCTCGACGCCGAACGAATCTACCACCTGGGTGAGTGCGCGCGGCGACTCAGACGGATCACGGAGTTTCGCGAAAGAGCCCAGGAGCTGGCGCAAAGATATCCCCGTTCGCCGTGGTACGAGGAGGCTCTCTTCTCGCTGGGGAATTTCTACCTGCTCAGAGACGAGCCCGAACAGTACCGTAAATACTACGAACGCGCCGCTCGTGGCTTTCCCCAAGGCAAGCACGCTTCCAAATCTCACTGGAAGGTGTGCTGGCGTGCGTATCTGGACCGTGATCCGCGAGCGCACGCCCTGCTGGAAGAACACATTCGGACCCAGCAGCGCTCCGGGACGTTGAGCAACGCCATTTACTGGCTGGCGCGGCTGGAAGAGAAAGAAAACCCCGGCCTGGCGCACCTGCTTTATTCGACGATCGTAACCCGGTTCCCGAATTATTATTACGGCAGGCTTGCGAGAGAACGGATCAAGAAAGTAGCCGCCGCCGCTGAGCTGGTTGCCGGGGAAATTCCAGATTACTTGAAGGACCTGCCTGAAGCACGCTCGCTGACACCAAAGCAGTCTTCACAAGTGGCCGCTGTTATCCGGCGAGGCGTGACGCTTCACGCCTTGGGTTTGGCTGACCTTGCCGTTAGTGAATTGCAAACCGGGGATTATCGCCGGCCTGACTCACATTGGATCGGGATGGAACTGGCCCGGCAGTACTCCGAACGAGGGCAGTATCACCGGGCGCTGCGTTCGATGAAGCGCTACGGGTTCGGGTACCTTCGCCTGCCGCTGGACGCGGTCTCCCGGGAGTTTTGGGAGCGGCTCTACCCCATGCCGTTCGCGAAGCAACTGCGGGCCCGTGCCAAGCCCCACAGGCTTGATCCCTATTTGGTGGCCGGTTTGATTCGCCAAGAATCGGAATTCAACCCTAGTGCCCGATCAAGGGCCGGTGCGCGTGGACTGATGCAAATCATGCCGCGAACCGGTCAAGGGCTGGCGCGGAGATTGGGAATCCAAGGTTTCTCGACCCGCCACCTCTACCGGGCGGACACAAGCTTAAGGCTGGGGACTTTCCACTTTCGGCAAGTGTACGATCAGTTTGACCGCCGCATCGAATACACCTTGGCCGCCTACAACGCCGGTGAACACCGCGTCGATGAGTGGGTGACTTGGGAGGACTTCGCTGAACCGGCCGAGTTCGTAGAAACCATCCCGTTCACCGAGACGCGGGGCTATGTGCAGGCCGTGCTGCGCAACGCGGCTGTCTATCGTGAGTTGTATGGCGAGGGCTCACGGAGGGCCTCAGGCGCCGGTTCCGGCAAGGCGTCCGGCACTGGGTCGGACGATTGAGGGTCTGATCTCGAACGCTTGTGGAATGAATGCGTATGGAGGCGCACCCACGGCGAGAGAGCGCTTTCAACTCTTGCCTGCTTAAGCCGACAGTGGGCGCGGAAGCCCTTAGGTTCTTAGCTTGCCTTGACCCAGCGCTTCGATCTTGCCGCCTTTTCCGCGGCGTATAGCACCATCTGATTCCGCAAACCATCGGTGAAGTCGGGATGGATTCTCTTCTTGGCGCCGATCACGGCAAGGAAGTCCGCCACGCTGTGGGTGAACGTGTGTTCGTAGCCGAGAATGTGGCCATCGGCCCACCAGTGGTCGGCATAAGGGTGCTTGCCTTTTGAAACCACGATGATTTCGTGGAATCCCTGGGACTCGGGGTCGTCCTCGGTCGAGAAGAACTTCAGATTGTTGAGGTTTTCGAGGTCGAAACTGAGCGACCCCTTACTCCCGTTGATCTCGAACGTATTGAAATTCTTACGGCCCGGCGCGAAACGCGTGGCCTCGAGAGTGCCGATCGCTCCGTTTTCAAACCGCACGCACATCGCGACGGCATCGTCGACCGTCACCGCCGCGCGTTTCTTGGCGCCGGGACTCACCGGACGGGTCTTCACGAAAGTCTCGGTCGTGGCCGCCAGTTCGGCGATCTCCCCGCAAAGGTAGCGGGCGAGGTCGATGATATGAGCTCCCAGATCGCCGAGCGCGCCGCTGCCGGAGATATTCTTGTCGAACCGCCACAGCATGTGCAGGTCCGGTGACATGGCCCAGTCTTGCAAGTAGCGCGCGCGGAAATGATGGATCTTGCCGATGCGTCCGTCGACGACCATTTTCTTGGCCAAAGTCACCGCCGGAGCCCTGCGATAGTTGTGCATCAGGAAGTGCCGCACGCCGGCCTTCTCCACGGCCTTCACCATGCGCTTCGCTTCGCCGACCGTGTTCGAAAGAGGCTTCTCGCAAACGATGTGCTTGCCGGCCTTGGCGGCCTCGAGAACCATGGGGCAGTGATATTCGCCAGGCGTTGAGATATCCACCAGATCGATGTCGTCCCGGGCCATAACGGCCTTCCAATCGGTTGAGGCTTCCTGCCAGCCGTAGCTCTCCGCCGCCTGCTCGGTTTCGGCGGGGTTGCGCCCCACGATGACCTTCATCTCGACCTGTGGAGCGTCAGGGAAGAACATATTGACGTTTCTCCAGGCTTGGCTGTGGGCTTTACCCATGAACTTGGTACCGAACAGTGCAACTCGAATGGACATGATTTGTTTACCTTCCAGGGATCAAATGGGAGCGGCCACGGCGGCGGTTACTAAATTCTTGCAATCACCCAGGGGTTTTGAAAAATCGGAGACAGTCGATCTTGCGCCGTTGAGATATTGATTCCTGGGGACTTTTATCCGCGGCGCTCGGTAGAGCCTCCATTTTATTACAGTCTCCAGGACCGCCCGCTAGATGAACATCTCTTCGTCCGTGGTAGCCCGGTCGACCGTCTGGCGGCGGCGGCCGAACAGGCTCTCGACGATGGCACTCAAGGCCGAGACCATCGCGCGGACTTGCCGGACCGGGGTAAGCAGCGTATTCTGCAAGGCCTCGCTCGTCTCGTTCAACTTCCGCAGAGCCCCCTCGACGGTGTGATCTACCCGGCCTAGCTGCGTTTTGCTGAAATCAGAAACATCGCTGAGGATAGAGTCAACTTTGTCTATCTGAGTTTTTGTGGAATCTGTTAACGCACTTATTTTCTGCAGGATCTCGTTAGTTTGCTCACGTAGTTGCTCGAGAGTCTTCATCGAGCTGTCCGCCACGGGCTCCCAGCGGTCCATAAACGCCGAGGAGCGCTCTTGCAGGGCCTTTACCGCACGGTAGATGCCAAATAGAGTTCCCATCTGGATAATCAGCGCCAAGGCGGCTACCGCAGTGAATGCCGCCATCGTGGTGAGCAGAAGTTGCTGGCTGTTGCTGTCCATTTGAGTTCCTATCCGTTCGTGCAGTGTCAGCGGAAGTCAGTCGCCGATCCGTCGTATCTTAGCTGGCCGGCTTTGCTCGGGAGGATGACTCGGAAGGCTCGCTCGCTGCCTCTCGCCGGCTCGCTTCGCGGTAGGCCTCTCGGCCCGCTTCGAGCGCGACTGTCAAATGACCCCGCTGTTCGTCAATGACGCCTCGTCCGCGTTCCAGGATGCCTTCGGCTCGGTGGCGAAGCTCCCCACCGCGCTGCCGAAGATACTCGCCCCCTTCATCGGCGCGGGCCCGAAGCTGTTCCCGCATTTCTTCCCCCGGCGTTGGAGCGAGAAGCAGTGCAACCGCCGCGCCGATCCCCAGCCCAAGGCAAAAGAAAGAACAATTTGATGCTGCCATGGGTTCCTCCGTTGGATCGAACAATTTAGGTCTGATTTGATAAGGTTGATGGTAGCATACTGCGATCGAAAACTGGGATTGGTGAGGGCGGAGCAGCGGTAAAAGCGGGATACCGCCCGCGCCCTTGCGGTCACGGGTCGGAAGTCGTTGATTCTACAGTGCCGCCAGCGTGCCTAGGGCTCACCGTGTCTGCTGACGCACTCCTTCATGACGCTGCTATGAACCGCGGATTCACCGAGACCGACCGTCCCCAGGCCTCCGAAACCTTCGCCCAAACTTGACACCTCCCTGCCGTTGCCTGTGTAATCAAACGGCAATCACGATTCAGCCGGAGGGTAACTCGAACGCCCTCGGAAACGCGCTAATCCACAACTCGATGTCGATAACCAGCGGACGCCACTTCCTCCAAATCCCCGGCCCCACGAACGTGCCGGACCGTATCCTGCGGGCTATGGCCGCGCCGACGATTGATCATCGCGGGCCTGAGTTCGGACGGTTGACCGGGGAGATCCTCGACGGCCTGAAGCAGGTCTTTGAGACCACGCAGCCTGTGATGGTTTTCCCCGGGTCGGGAACGGGCGCCTGGGAGGCGGCCCTGGTCAATACCCTCTCGCCAGGCAACAAGGTACTGGCGTTTGAGACTGGCCACTTTGCCACTCAGTGGAGCACTATGGCCACTGCTTTGGGACTCGATGTCGAGTTGGTCCCCGGTGACTGGCGTAGCGGCGTCGACCCGGCCGTCCTTGAGCAAAGACTTGCCGACGACGACTCCGGGGCGATCCGGGCGGTCATGGTCGTGCACAACGAGACCTCGACCGGGGTGACCAGCCGGATTGAAGAGATTCGAAAGGCAATGGATAGGGCAGGGCATCCCGGGCTGTTGCTCGTGGATACGATCTCGTCGCTCGGCTGCACGGACTATCGGCACGACGAGTGGGGAGTCGATGTGACGGTTTGCGGGTCCCAAAAGGGCTTGATGTTGCCCCCGGGGCTCGGCTTCAACGCGATCAGCGGGAAGGCGCTGGGCGCCTCGCGCTCCGCTGAACTGCAAAAATCCTATTGGGACTGGGGGCCGATGCTCACTGCCAACGAGGCTGGGTTTTTTCCCTACACTCCCGCAACGAATCTGTTGTTGGGCCTTCGTGAAGCGCTGCGAATGCTTCTCGACGAAGGGTTGCAGGAAGTTTTCGAGCGCCACCACCGACTGGCGGAAGCGACCCGGCGGGCGGTTCGTGGTTGGGGACTCGAAATCTTGTGCCGCAATCCGGAAGAATACAGCAGCAGCTTGACCGCGGTACTGCTTCCAGAGGGCCATGATGCCGATGCCTTTCGGCGGCTGGTTCTCGAGCGCTTCAATCTTTCCCTCGGCAACGGACTTGGCAAGCTCAAAGGCAAGGTCTTTCGGATTGGCCATCTGGGCGACTTCAACGAACTCATGCTGGCCGGCACGCTCTGCGGTGTCGAGATGGGACTCGATCTGGCGAGCGTACCCTTTTCCAAAGGCGGAGTGGGGGCGGCGCTGGAATTGCTGTCTTCAGGGACAGCGAACCAAGGTTAATAAGGGACGTTATGGCCAAGCTTCAGCGGGCCGTGCGGCGTCTCTTGCGCCAAACCGCAGCGGTCACAACGATCAAGATGAGGACCAGGACCGAGAATGGCAACCAGCCCGAGCGAGCGGGGGACTGTGGGGTGGTCGATTCCGCGCGGCCGTTGGGAGCCTTTCGCGTGCGGAACCAGAACTCCCAGCGGGCAGGCCGCACCGAGGCCGTTCGCTCCGCTACGGGCCGCAACATGGCGTGCTGGCGCTGATTTTGGTAGCCCGCCGGGATCCACTCGATATCACGGTGCGCAACGGGAACCGAGAAGTTCGCTGCCGGAGTGCTAACGGGCGCCCCAGCGGCTGGCTGCTCCGCCTCACTGCCCTCTTCGAGGCTCGAAAGTTCCACCCGATTGTGTAAATAGGGCTCGTCGAAAAAGTACGGGGAACTTGCCTCGTCCACCGCGAGGAGCCAAGGTCCGTGAAATACCGCTGTGTAATCAGAGTGGCTGGGGTGCGGTTCGAGGCGCGTCCGGAAGCGATAATCCAGGACGACTTCGTCTCCCGCTGTCCATGCGCCGGTCAGTGATATGTAGCTTTCCTTCGGACCAGCCTTCGGACCAGCCTGCGGACCGGCCACCTCGACATTCGGCGGGGCTTGCGCTTCGAGCTTGCTCACCCAGTTGGGTACACGGACGCTGATCGTGCGGCGACCGCCGTCCGAAGCGGCGATCCTAAGGCGGATGGATCCGTCCTGTTCCAGTGAAGAACTGGCGACCACGCGAAGACCTTCCAGGCTGCCTTGGCCATCCAACGAGAGTTCGTAGAATAGCTTCTTGCCGTCAGACCGGAAAACGGAATCGAAGACCGCCGGGAATGCCCGCAGCCCGTGCAGCGTGCAGCACCACCAAGCGCGAGCGGTTTCAGCGCCGACCCCTGTTTGCCGCAAACGGATATGTCCGAAATCGCCGCTAGCGAACTGGTTGAGGAAAAACTCGTTGAAGAGCGTGCGCTCCGCCTGTTCGACATACCGCGAGCTGCCGGTCTCACGCCACAGCTCCAAATTCAGCCTCAGCCAATCCGCCTGAGAACAGCCTTCATCCCGCTCGATGCTGGGAGCGAAAGCCTCCGGAATGGCGCCTTGGATAAGCAGATTTTCCGAATCCACAATAGCTTTCCACTCTCGTTCGACCTGATCAAGAAACCGCTGATCGCCTGTTGTGCGAGCCAGCTCCAGAATGCCGCGCAAAGTCGAAAGGAAACCGTGGCTGTGCTGGCTGGGATGGCGGGATGCGCGGTTCGCCAACTGCCGGGCCAACTCCAGGAATCGATCATCCGATGTCTGCCGGTACAGCTCGACCAGTCCTTCCAGGTTCTGGGTCCAACAGACATAGCCGGTCGCGAATCGCCCGTCACTGAAGAAACGCTGTACGGAGCGCGTATTGAACCTCGGCGCCACGGAGACGAGAAAGTCGCCGATGCGGCGCGCGGCTTCGAGGATTTCAGGACGCCGATCGGCACGGTAGTACTCCAGCAACCCGATCAGCATGCGCCCGTTGCCCCAAAGGCGCGCCATGTCGTCGTCCGCCACCTCAGTTAGCCCCATGGGATCGCCGAAATGGCCATCCGGCTTCTGGTGGCCGAGGATCTCGTTCACCAGCGTCCGGAGCTGGCCGTGCGCTTTGCTTTTGTGAAGAGAAGCGAGCGCCAGGGCCCCGACATAGCGGCCCGAAAGATCACCGCTGAAGTTCGTGAAGCGTCGAATGTCTTCAGGAATCACGTCCGCCAGCAGAAGCTCGCGGGTGTAGGCAGGGGGACCGCCTTGGATCACGCGCTGGAGGGTGAGTTCGAATCGCCGGGTCAGATCACCGGCTTGGAGTTGCCCTAAGAGGACGAAGAGCAGCACGGCGCCGACCGTTGGGATCTTCGCGCTGAATCGTGACATGGGAGAAGGTTTTAGCTCAGGTGATTCCAGAAGCCGGAAGGTGATTCGAAAGAACCACTCTACCGAACGCGGACGGCTGCAAGTCGCCTGAAGCGTGGCTTGGCGCAAACAGAGCCGCGCCCGAAAGGGTGCGGTCCAGTCTGGCAGTGACCGGGAGAGCGAGTATCCGCACGCCTGTGAGTTCAAAGGCGGCAAAGTGGCTGTCGATTACTTGCGGCGGAGTCTCCCCACGCCTCTCGGCACGCAGCTCATACCGGGCACATTGATTTTCGAGATCGCGGCTTATCCGACCGCCGGCAACACGTTCGAGTTCCCCCTCAATAACTTTCAGCTCGACTGGAAGAAGGTGGATTGGCCGCAGCCGCCGGTCCATCCAGGCTACGTCGTGGCCTCTTTGATGAGACCCGAATTCAGCCGCGGTGACCGCGGAATCGTTGCCGTGGCGGGCAGTGTGGACCGCCGGACCGGCGAATTTGAAGGCGTCACGATCGGCGGCGCGCCCCGGAATCCGCGGTTTCCCGGCGACCCGCGAAACGGCGGGCCTATTCCCGAGACGGCGCCCGCGGATCCGCGAGTCACGAAAACCCCGCCTGCCCTCGATTCGCTGCCTTCCAGAATCATCGAGTTGCACGCTCTCCGCCGGGAGCCCATCGGCCACCCTTCCGCCGGATACGTTTATTTCGCCTACAACGGTAAGCTCATCAAACTGCGCGAGCTGAAGCTAACCATTCGCCAGGGTGAGGAAAGCTGCGAGCTGCTGATCCGTAAGTGAGCTAGGCCACGGCCCGGCGAAGTGATGGAAACAAAGAGGTTGCCGGTTGAGGTATAAATTTTCTTTACAAAATATCAGGAAATGGCAGAGAATGGCGGGAAATGGCAGAGAATGGCAGGATCTGGGCCATTTTCGACGCCTCGTCATGGTGTCAACCGATAATGTTTTTGTTTTCAGTGACTGGGGTTGCAGCCGACGGCGGGACCGTGTCAGGTTCCCTAGCAAAGCGACAGGTTTTCTTGCGGATTTGCGGTAAATTTTGTCGCTCAGCGCGGCTGGCGGATTGGCGGCAACTCGGGTGGACGGCCATGCCGCGTAAGACATGTCGCCAGGAATGGCGACACGGCACGTCAGGAGACGTGCGCCACATCTGCTTGTCGCCACCTTTTCCGCGCGGCCGGTCCGCTCCTAGAGACCGTTCTCATTGTAGCAGGCGGGGTCCCTGCTTACAGCTCCTCACCGGTTAGAGTGACATAGGCTTCCTCATATTTCGCCGCGGTGTTGGCAACGACTTCCGGCGGCAGCTCAGGGGCGGGAGGCTCTTTGTTCCAGTTGACTGACTCGAGGTAGTCCCGAACATACTGCTTGTCGTAAGAGGGCTGCGGCCTTCCCGGCTGATAGAGTTCGAACGGCCAGTAGCGGGACGAGTCCGGCGTGAGAACTTCGTCCGCCAGCACGATCTCTCCATTGAGCCGGCCGAACTCGAACTTCGTGTCCGCCAGGATCAATCCGCACGCCAAAGCGTGCTGCTGGGCCCGCGAGTAGATCTCGAGCGTCAAGTCTCGAAGTTTCTCGCACAAGTCCTTGCCGATCAGGCCGCATGCCTGCTCAAACGAAATATTTTCGTCGTGTCCCGTCTCGGCCTTGGTCGCGGGAGTGAAGATCGCTTCCGGCAACAAGCCGTTCTCCCGCATTCCGGGACGAATTTCATGCCCGCACACCTTCCCGGTTTGCAGATATTCCTTCCAGCCCGAGCCCGCCAGATAGCCGCGCGCCACGCACTCGATCGGAATCATTTCCAGCCGCTTGACCAGCATCGAGCGGCCCTCGAGTTGATCGCGGAACGGCTGCAACGATTCGGGGTAATCATCGGCGTTCGCCGTGATGAAATGAGTTGGTACGACATCCTTGAGAAAGTCGAACCAGAATATCGACAGCTTGGTCAGGACTTCGCCTTTGCGCGGAATGCCGTTAGGAATGACGACGTCGAACGCCGAGATGCGGTCGGAAGCGACGAAAAGAAGCTGGTCCCCGACGCGATAGATGTCGCGCACCTTGCCGCGCGCCACGTGCTCGATGCCCGCAAGGTCGGTTTGAAGAAGGACAGAAGGATTGGTGTCAGCCACGCTTGGTAGGTCTCCTGGAATCCGCCGATCGACGGAGTATAAGTTGACGATGATAACCGGCTGAGGCGCCGGGAGCAACTACTGGGTTTCAAACGGGCAAAAAAAGGGGACAGCCACCGATTCTCGCGCCGCACTATTGCCGGAAACAATGGGCTTCCACGACCGAGAATCGGATGGCAGTCCCCCATTTTCGCCCGCACACACTTCTGCCACGTCCGCCTGGCGGCGCGTCTCGCCGCCGCCTGCCGCGGGCCGGAACGCGCCTTTCCTGGCGCCAAGAAACTCACATATTCTTGCCGCTCAAATTCCGGCCTGAAATAATTGTGTTGTAACCCAATGATAATGTCCCCTTGAGCACCCAATAGAAATGTCCCCTAATCTGAGGCTCCGAAGGAGGAGCCGAGATTGGAAAGGACATCGATGAGTGCAAAGGAAGTGAGGCGCGGCGAAGTGCTGAGCCGAGTGAAACGAGGCGAACTGAAATTGACCGAGGCGGCCGAGCTGCTGGACGTCAGCTACCGCCAGGCGAAGCGTCTCAAGAAGCGTTACGGCGAGGGGGGGAGCAAAGCTCTCGTGCATGGCAACGTCGGGCGCGCTTCGAACCGAGCCGATGACAAGCGACGCGAGCAGGTTCTCGAGTTGGTGCGCGAGAACTATTCGGGCGAGCCGCACGAGCGCTTTGGGCCGACGCTGGCGTCGGAACATCTGGCGGCCGATCACAGTCTCGAAGTGCCGCCCGAAACCTTGCGGCGTTGGATGCTCGCCGCGGGTCTGTGGAGCCGGAGCCGCAAGCGCCAGCCGCATCGCCAGCGGCGGCAGCGCAAAGCGCACTTCGGCGAGCTGATTCAACTCGACGGCTCGCACCACGACTGGCTCGAAGGACGCGGCCCGAAAGGCTGCATGATGAACTTCGTCGACGATGCGACCGGCCGGGCGTTGTGCCGTTTCTCCAGCGAGGAAACGACTTGGGCGGCGGCCGATCTGCTCCAAGCCTGGGTGCGTCAATACGGCGTTCCGAAGGCGTTGTATTGCGACTGGAAGAACGTCTACCAGCGCCAGCCGACGTCGCGCGAAGCGCTCGAAGGCATCGAGCCCCAGACGCAGTTCGGGCGCATGTGCGCCAAGCTCGGCATTGGTATCATCGCCGCTTCGTCGCCGCAAGCGAAGGGCCGCGTGGAACGCCATCACGGCACGCATCAAGACCGCCTGATCAAGAAGATGCGGCTCCAAGGCATTGCCGATTACGAGGCGGCGAACCGCTATCTCGACGAGCAGTATCTGGACGAACACAACGCCAAGTTTACCTGCGAAGCAGCGGCGGGAGCGGACTTTCACCAACCTCTATCGAAGCGCCTGGACTTGAAGTGGGTGTTTTGCTTGGAGGCCGAGCGGGTGGTCTCCAACGACCTGGTGGTACGTTTCGAGAACCGTTTTTTGCAGTTGAAACCGCAGCGCAATCAGGCTCTGGGAGCGGGCGCGAGAGTCACCGTGCAGCAAGCGCGAGAGGCCGAGTTGCAAGTGGTCTACGAAGGCCGCGCGGTAGCTTTTGAAGAGATCGCCCGGCCGCAGCCGAAGCCGCGCCCAGAGCCGAAACAACGAGCGGTTCCGCGGCGGTCCAAGCCGGCCGCGGACCACCCCTGGCGTAAGTCACTGCGTTCGAAAAAGCGCGCGGCGACGACATAAAAAGGCAGGGCTGTGGAAATGACGGGCCGGATGGAAAGCGTGGAAAACCTCGGCGAACAGCGAAGAGGGTTCGCATCACAACGACCGGTTTCCCACCCTTCCCACCGTCCCTTGGAAATCGCTAAAGCGATTCCCACATTCCCACAGCCCCGACGACGACGATTCTCTCTTACAAACTTACAAACAACAAACCCAAGGGGACATTTCTATTGTGCTACCGAGGGGGACATTTCTATTGTGCTACAACACCGGGCTGAGATAGTTGCTGCAATTTTCAGTACATTATGTTACTGTTACCTGAATTATGCACAGGTTCGGCGTAGCCATCGCCGATGGAGTTGTGGCGGTAGCGGCAGTCGTGTCAACTCAGTGATTTAGCAAGTCGTCTTTTCTGCTGTTTCCTTCCCGGTTTGAGCCGCCTCCCAATTCCGGGCGGGCAAAAGCGGGCTCGCAAACGGCATGTTCCCAGTAGCTTGCGGCCCATGCATAAAATTCTATGCGCAGCGCCCCTCAACGCAGCGCACCCTCCACCACCGGCGCGCAGCTCGATCCCGGCGGCGCCATCGCCCGCAGCCGCCGCATCAGCCGCTCGAACAGGCCCTGCTCCTGGTACTGATCGCTGTAGCTGATGCCCGTTCTGCCGGCATGCCGCCAGATCTTGGCCGCCACGAACAGAAAGCGCAGCCGCGCCGTCGCCAGGGTGGTGTGGCGCAGCTTCTCCGGGGTGGCGTCGGCTTCGCGCTGGAACAGCAGCAGCCAGCAGTTGAGGTTGTAGGCCAGCATGACCAACTGAAAGTGATTGCGGTTCATGTCAAAGCGGCGCGAAGGATGGGCCGCCAGCCCGGCGTCGTTGTTGGCTTCTTTGATGAGGTTCTCCGCCCCAGCCCGCTGGTTGTAAAACCACGCCACCGCCGCGATCGGCTCGGTGAGGTTGGTGACGAACACGCGGTAGGTGTAAGCGCTGGTTGCAAACAACTGATATTGCTCGACCTCGTCGGTTTCCGGCTCCTTTTCATAACGCAGCGCGACAAAGCGGCAGGCCCTGCCCCAGCCTTGCGGCTGGTAGAGGAATTCGCACTCCGCCGCAGCGTCGCTGTGGGGCGAGGGCTTCCATTCCGCTTGCTGCAACTGCTCGACCAGTCGCCTAGTCTTGCGCGCCACGATGACGAACTGACAATGCGCTTGTTCGTAGGCTGCCACCGCTTCCCAGCAATAAAAGCCGGAATCGGCCCGCGCCAAGATCCGCTTCACACTGGCCGGCAAAGCCTGGAAAGCACTTTCGAGGTGCGCCGCGATCTCTTTGCCCGTGGGCCGGTCGCCATTGTGCAACCCGCCCATCAGGTATTCGCGCGTCTCGGCCAGGAAGGTCAGTATCGGCTGGTAGCTGCGCTTGCCCTTGTTCTTGGGGTTGTAGCTCTTGCGCCCGCCCATCTGCTGGCCGTAGAGGGTGTGCACGGTGGTGTCGGTGTCCAGCGTCACCGTGGTCAACCGCACGTTGGCCGCCGCCCAGGCTCGTTCGCGCAGTTGGCGCTGCATCGACAGGATCTGCCGCGCCACGTTGAGATGCAGCGAGGCCAGAAAGCGCCACAGCGTGGATTGCGGCGGCAGCCGCGTCACTTGCAAGATGCCGGTCAGGATGGGGTCGCGCGCGATGAAGCGGAGTTGGTTGAGCCGTGCAAAGCCGACATAGAGGCCCAGCACGAGGGCCAGCACAAACTGGTAGAGGCTCATCACACGGGTGATTCGTTTGACGCTGAGGGTTTGTTCCAGCAGCTCTTGGAAGCCGAGTTTTTCGAGCAGGGTGGCGACCGGCAGCAGGCCGCCGTAGGGAGTCAGATTCTTGCCGCGGAAGTGATAGGGCGTGGAAGCCCCGATTTTATTGGGCTGCGGAGCCGTCGCGCCGCGGCCTTGTTTGGCGGGGTTTTTGGAGCTATGCTGTTTTCGCTTGGTAACCATTTGGGTGACCTCCTTGGGGTTGGCTGGCGAAGCTGAAATCTTTGCCAGCCTACCTTATTACCCCATGTTTTCGGGGGTCGCCCAATGGTCCCTCGCGGCACAGCCCTCCTCAGGTGTACCCGCAGTGCATAATTCAGGTGTTATGTTTCAAACATTTCTGTATCAAAGTGGTTTGAACCGGCATGGCATCTTCACACGGATCAGAACAGCGCAGGTCACTCCGCTTCGGTCTTGCCCTTCCTCTCGACGTGGTTCGCCTCAGCGACCGTGACGTCAATGTGTCTGGCACAACCCGAAACGTGGGTTCCTCAGGCGCTTACTTCGTCGTCGGCGAACTGAACGTTTCCATCGGTTCGCCAATCGAGTTCATCGTCACTTTGCGAAACACCCAGGCCGAAGGAGAACGGATCCGGCTTCGTTGCCGGGGCCGGGTCACGCGCTCGGAAAAGGCCGGCTCTCAGGGCGGGACGGGCGTAGCGGCTACCATTGACCGCTATGAGTTCCTGCGCGGCCTGATGAACTAGAGGTTGCTAGACTGCCGAGCCGGGCACGGCGTTTGGCCTGAAGTAGATCTGTATTCTTGCCTGTCAACCCCTCCCCGCACTCCGTTCGTCAATCTTTTGCTCCCGTTTATCAAGCTCCCTCGGCCGGCCGATTGCCGTAGATTCTCGGGACCCTCTTCGAGAGGCCACACAAAACCTCATAAGGAATCGTGCCGCAATGGCCGGCCATCACCGTGGCGTCGAGTCCCTTGCCGATCAGAGTCACCTCGTCACCAGGCTCGGCTTGCGGCACTGACCGAAGATCGACCAGCGTCACGTCCATGCTGACGAGGCCGATAACCGGGCAAGAACGGTTCCTGATGAGCACTTGGCCTCCGTTCGACATCCGGCGGCTGAATCCGTCTCCGTAGCCCGCGGATACAACGCCGACGCGCATCGGCTCCCGCGCGGTGCAGGATCCGTCATAACCGAGCCGCACTCCCTCCGCTGTGTCACGAACCATAATGATCCTCGCCTTCCATTCGAGGACGGGCTCCACGCTGAAGCGGGGCTCGGGCGCCGCGCCGGACGGTCCGGGAAGGTAGCCGTAGAGTGCCAGCCCGGGCCGCACCATGCTGTAATCCTCTCCGGCCCGATAGGCGATTGCGGCGCTGTTCGAGATATGGAGGAAGCGCGGACGAACTCCGAGTTCCCGTAGCTGGGTGGTCACACGCAGGAATCGCGCGCTTTGCTCCGCCGACTGCTCTCCGATGAAGTCATGCGCCGAAGCCAGATGGGTCGCCAGCCCGTCCAATCGCAGGCGGGAGGCTTTCCGTATCGAGTCAACCAATCGCTGCAATGGTTCCGCGTCCAGGCCGAGCCGTGTCATTCCCGTGTCCAGCTCGAGATGAAAAGGGAGCCGGTTTCCGCTCGCCGCCGCTTGCCCATCCCAGCGATCGAGCTGCCCGAGGGTCTGAACCATAGGGGTGAGCCGATGAACCCGCGCATCTTCTTCTTCGCCGGGATGGAAGCCGCACAGCACCAAAATCTCACCCTCGATCCCCGCCAGACGCAGGGCGACGCCCTCTTCCAGGCAAGAGACCGCAAACCATCCGGCTCCCGCCGCCGATAGGGTGCGTCCGACTTCCACCGCCCCGTGCCCGTAGGCGTCCGCCTTCACCACCGGCAGTACGGTGACAGAGCCCCCGACGGCACCCCGGACCTTCTGGTAGTTCGCGGCGAGGCGTTCAAGATCGATGCGTGCGTGAGTCCGCATGGCGGTTCTACAAATCTAACATCCATGGCGGCGAATCCGGTTTAAAGCTGATCTAGCTAGCAGGCCGTGGTGCAAGTCCGACTACGCGAAAAAGGGTACAGCCACCGATTCTCGCGCCGCACTATTATTGGAAACAAAGGGATCCCACGAGCGAGCATCGGATGGCAGTCCCCCATTTTCGCAGAGAACGTCTTCATTCCCGTTGCGGCCTGGCTATGTCAGGTATTCCTGAGCCCTGCAACCTGAATTATGCACAGATTCGCTTTGCGAGTGCGGCTGCGTTCGTAGCGGCTTGACGGCCGTCGTAAGGTGGGAGCTCGGCAACTGGTCTTTTGGCTTCTCCGTCCCCGGTTTCCCCTCCCGCCCAGAATCCGCGTCGGCAAAACCCCGCTCCGAAGTGGCGTGTTTCCAGTACGTTGCGGCCAGTGCATAAAATTTTATGCATAGCGCATAGCCAGGCTCTCAGATCAACGCCCTCTCGACTACCGGCGGCAAGCCGCCGTAGGGAGTCGGCTTCCTGCCGCGGAAGTTGTCAAGGCGTGGATGCCCCGATTTTATTGGGCTGCGAGACCGTCACGGCTGGGCCTTGTTTGACGGCCCTTTGGGAGCTATGCTGTTTTCGCTTGGTAACCATTTGGGTGACCTCCTTTGGGTTGGCTGGTGAAGCTGGAATCTTTGCCAGCCTACCTTTTTACCCCATGTTTTCGGGCGTTCCCCAATGGTCCCTTGCGGCTCAGCCCTCCTCAGGTGCACCCCGCAATGCATAATTCAGGTGCAACCTATCTCATAAATGGGCCAAGGACAAGACTTGACGTCTGCCAGGGATGGAACGCGACGGGGTTGGAACGACTTGATCTGGAGAGATCGGGACCGTAGCTCGCTCGCGGCCGCGCACCTCCAGCAAGCGGATTACCGGGCGCGGGGTGATAGGTGGACGGAACGCGATTTACCATTAGGTATCCGCCGACAAGCACTATCTAGATGTTTCGGAGGACTTAGTCCCGCTCACGTTCCCGGAGGTCTTCCCAAACCGTATGAGTCTCAGGACCGGACTCGGCCGACGGCCGCCGGTCTCATTGAATCACGACCGTCACGACGTTGGCCACGACGCCGTCCACCATAATGACAATCTCCACTTCGCCGCGCCCGATTAGATCGCGTGAAATCGGACCGAGGTTGAACTGATCGAGCCCTAAGAAGAAGCCCTGGTCTCCGGCAAACAGAACGGGGATCTCTTGTCCGCCGATCGTCGCCCGCACGGCGGAGAGATCCGAGCGGCCCCGAACACCGGTGGCAAATAACACCAGAAATACTTCGTCTCCGTCGCCGCCCAGGCCGATCGGGTTGCCGACGCAGTTCCCGACCCCGGCGCTGCAATCAAACGTTAGGCCGTCCGTCCGCGTGTCGTCCGCGGCAATCGAGACGAACTGACCGGCGGCAACACCCTCGCCACTCGCGTTTGCGGTAAACACAGCCGGCGCAACTGGCGCAATCACGATCACGCCTCGGGAGATAAGGCCGTCTGCGTTCGAGATCACAACCTCGGCTGGCCCGAGCGCCACGTCCCCGGGAATGAACAGGTTTGTTTGCAGGAAGTCCACAAAGAACAAGCGGCCATAGTGAATCCTGCCGTCGCTGCCGATAATGCGCACCACCGTTCCCAGCAGACTCGTCGGCAAGGGGAGTTGATCGTTGATCCGGAAGCCCGTCGCCACGTTCGGTGCGAAAGCGCTCGCAATGCTGGCCGCTGACAGGTTCGGCCCCACGAAGCTTCCGGCCGAGACGGTCACGGCTTCCTCGTCGTCCCCAAAGTTGTCCGGCAGCACCTGAGGGAATTCAAAGAAATGGGGTATTTAGTTGACTCCAGTAGCCACTACATCTTGGGGGTGGGGGTGCCGGCCCTGGTGGCCTCGACCATTGTCTTATAGGGAGCAGGGTCGGCGGCGACCGCCTGCTGGAGGAGGCGATAGAAAAGTTTGCCGCGCGACCGTGAGGTCCGCCGGTTGAAGCGGAACGTGAACTCGTCCAGGTAGTAGTCCAAATACTCGTGACTGACAGCCCCCTGGTGGGTCCCCAACAGCCAGCGCTTTAGCAGAGAGGCGACACGATGGACTCTCGGCAGCAGCTTACTCGCCGATTGCCGCTTCCCGCGCAGCACGGTGACTTCATGGCGGTATCCTTTGTTCTCCAATCCCGCATAGCCTTCCCAGCCGTCGGTGTGCACGAGGCTGCCAGGTTGGATAGCTTCTTCGACAAAGGCTTCCAAGCTCGCCGCTGAGGCATCCGCGATCCGACGGAGCCGGATGCGACCCATACCGCGCCCATCCTCCTCGGCAGCAACCGCAACTAACGCTTTGCCAACCATTTCGCGACCTCGGACGCCCTCTTCGACTCCGCCCACATACGTTTCGTCCACCTCCACCCGGCCGACCAGCCGATTGCGACCGGGGCGCACCATGGCGCGGCGGAACTTGTGCAGCCAGGTCCAGGCGGTTACATAGCTACCCAAACCCAAGACCCGCTGCAACTCCAGCGCGCTGGCCCCGCCTTTTTGCGTTGTCACCCACCAAGCCGCCCGGAACCACAACGTCAAGGGCTTGCGGGTGTCCTGGAAAATCGTGCCCGCCGTCACCGAGGCCTGGTAACCGCAGTCGGCGCAGAGCAGCAGATTGCGTTTGCTGGCCCATGAGGACTGGATCCCACAGCGCGGGCACACGAACCCCTCCGGCCAGCGCAGCTTCAGCAGGTACTCCCGGCACGCCTCCTCGGTCGAGAATCGAGCTTCCAACTCGACGAGGTTTCGGGGGTAGTCCTCCTTCATGCCCCCAACCACAACATATTGTGGCTACTGGAGTCAACTAAATACCCCATTTCAAAGATATCGAATCCAAAGCGATCTGCAACTAATGGGTTCACGTTCGGGATGGTCGTGCCGTCTGACGTGAAATAGCCCGCAATTTGTGCCTGGGCCGCCCGAGAGACTTCTCCGCCCACACCGAAGAGGTCCTCGAATTCGACGAGGAACGCATGCGGGTTTTCACGCAACGACGGCACGGCCGCCCGAGCCAGGTCGTGACGATAGACCTGCGTCGATAGCCGAGCGCCGGCCGCTCGCACGAGGGCGCTGTTTTCCGGGTTGGGGACGGTGGTATCTCCGAGCGCGATCTGAAACAACGTCGCTTTCGCGGGCACACCGGGCAGGGAAGAGCGACTCAGATGGGTGGCAAACGCCAACGGGTCACCCGGCATTTGGGCCCATTCCGCACGTTCAACAACGGTCTGGATCGCCAGTGCTCCTGGCACGCTGATCACGCGCGGCGGCTGGTTGCGGATGGGATAGTCGTCGTTGAAGGCGCCGTTGTCGTTCAGCAACGCCGGCTCACGGTTGGCCAAGAAATCGATTGCGATATCCCCGAGCCCCTCACTATGACGAGAAATGTCGACCACAGAGCCGCCCCCGACGTTGAGCACGGCGGCCCGGATCGCCGGCTCGATTGCGTGGAGAAGCGAGCCGGTCAACGCACCCAGCGACTGCCCGGCAAAATAGATGCGGCCGGCGTCGAGCGGACTCCCGCCCGTTCCGTCAATGTCGAGGCCCGACTGGATCAGACGCACTAACTGCATGAGATCCACGACGGTCTGACGCAAGCAGTCCCGTATCCCGGCCGGCGCCGGGTCGAAAACGATGCAGCCCTCGCGGCCCTCGATCCTCCCGTCACCGTTCCGATCGATGCTGCGGCCGCCTAGAGGGAGTTCGACGGTTCCACCGGCGGTTTGCGTCAGGCGCACGATACTGTTCGGGCCACCCCCGTGGCCGACCGCAGTGATTGCCAGCGTGGCAAAGCCCTGTGCGGCCAACCCGTTGGCAATGAGCACCGGCCCGCCTAGACGGCTGTCCCCCAGGCCGTGAGCAACGATCGCAACGGGATAACCTTGCGCGGGCGGTGCGGCCGCGGGCAAGACTACCTGGAAGAAGACGTTGCTGGTCGAGTTCGCCGCGGGTGGGGGCTGGCCGGTCGGAGCCGCTGGAATGAGCTGGTTCCCATCGAGATAGTTTGGTGATTCGTAAACGCCGAAAGCGATGCGATCAATGTTCGGCAGGAACAGAGACGGCTGCGGCACGGTAAAGTCGTCGAACAGGCCCGGCCCGGTTTCCGTGCGAATGGTGATCGCTAACAGATTGCGGAATTGATAGACGTTGGGCTCGCCTACGGGACGGAAGTTGGGCTCTGTGTCGCCGACTTGGTCCCGCGCTCCCTCGAGCCAGGCGGTGGCGCTTAGAGTGGTAAACAACGAGGCCGCCACAACGAACGAGGGGTCATCGAGCGCCAGCACGGCCGCCGACAGTCGGCCGCAATAGTCGCCGGCGGGCTGAGTGATACAGGCATCGAACGCCGGGTCACGCTCGACCGCGTCGCCCTGCTCGTCACGAACATCCTGGGTCACCACGAGCAGATAACGCCGATGCTGATCAAAAACCTCGTTCGGTTTGAAATGCGCGGTGTTCGTGGCCGAGTCGTAGACCAGTTGATTGATCTGTGTCGTGTGGCCCTCCGGCCGCAAGCCCGGCTCCTCGGCCGTGAGGTTGTCGAGCCAGACGAAATGCACGCCCATTTCGACTGAATGCAAATTGACCGGCGCCGAGAACCGAATGGTGGTCCGAGGGTTCAAGCTGAAGCCGTCCAGCCGGTTGACTTCCCCGATCTCAGCGCACGAACTGGGCTGGTCGCCGCAGGGAGGGAGAGGGAGGTTCACCTTCAGCCCTGTCTTCTGCGTGGGGTCGGGCACCGTCAGAGCATCGGTTGGGAACGGCCCGACCAGCGGATTCCCTACGTCAAACATTGCGCGGACGCCCGCAGCGGTGAGGACCGTTGTAGGGACAAAGAGGCAAACGAGGGGAGCAAGAAAACATAGCCGGTGGCTCGGCCGCCGTGGGGACCTGTTGGGGGGTTGTACAATCCTTTGCATCGGTCGTTTCGCGAATCGCGGGGACATTCTAACATACGCCTGTGGAACAAGATTTGTCTTGTTCACGTTAATCTGAAGCCTTCTTGTCAAGCGGCTCTCCCTCGATCAGCGACATCGCGATGAACGTCTTGCCGTCGGCTTCGTCGATCTCGTGCACGTGACAGACGTTCGGGTGATGCTAGGCAGCAGCGGCTTGAGCTTCGCGATCGAAGCGCTTGCGGGCTGCTTCATCTTTCAGCAAGTGGTCAGCTAGGAATTTCAGGGCCACCGAGCGCTTGAGCTTCGTATTTTCGGTCTTGTAAACGACACCCATCCCGCCCTGGCCGAGCTTGGAGAGGACCTTGTAGTGGCTGATGGTGGAGCCGACTACGACGCCCAATTGTACCGCTACCGGATACCTGGCGGTAACAAGGCTTCCCGCCAGCAATCCGGTTCAAGGCCATGGTAACTCAATAGACGAGGGGTTTTCAGCTCTTCCGACGACGCCGAGGAGGGCCTTTGACGATGGATACGTGGTGAAGGCGATTTTCGCTACGGCAGCTCTTTCAGCTTGATGTTGCGGAACGTGATTTCGAACCCTTCGGCTTCAAAACCGACGTGGCCTTTGAGCATGCCGCATCCTGTAAAACGGCTGACCTCCGCGCCGTTGACCCAAAGCGCAATCGTGCCGGCTTCGGCACGGACCTCGAAGGTGTTCCACTCACCGGCCGGTTTGACGCGATTCTGGGTCATCTTCTCGCGGAGGTTCACAAACTTGAGGCCTCCGTCCACTATCGTCCTGCCGAACAAGAAAGCGCCAGATTCGCCGGTCTGCGCCTGGTGCCAGATTTCGCCGTAGCGCGACAGCCTGACCCCGATGCCACTGTTGTATCGTGGCGTGCCCGGCAGTGGCGTGAACCGCCATTCGACGTGGAGGATGAAGTTGGATAACTCTCGGTCGCTTCGCAGCCACTCGTGACCGCCCTTGCCGCTGCAGATCAGGGTTTTGGTTGGGGAGTCGACGCGCCATTGCGTTTCAGCCGAGAGAGGTTCGGTGGGAGGAATCCCGACTCGCTTCCAGCCTTTGAAGTCCTGCTGGGGCAACAGATCGACCCATCCGCTGGGGTCCTGCTGCAAGGCGCTCTTTGTCTGCGCCCAGATTGCAGTGGTGCACAGAAGCGCCGTCAACAGCAGCGTCGTTTTCATCATGACCTATGATATCAACTGCGCGGTCTCAACTAAAGGCCGCGGCGACCGTCACCGGTGACGGCTTGAAAACGCTGCTGCTGCCGGTGGGATAGGCTCCTAGCTGGAGCGGCCGCCAAGAACAAGTCTTCTGACCGCTTCTTGACTCGGATCAACCCAGCCCCAAAAAGGTTGGCATCCCCCCGGGGACTCCATTCGCGGACCCGATTCACTGGAGCGGCGAATAGTCTGTTGGGTTGAGAAACTTCGATTCGACCTTTTGGACAATCTTGCCATTCCTCTGAGACTCCGCATAGGCTTTCTTCCAGTCCGAATCGTTGCGGAAACCCGCCCAGGCCTTTTCTCGAGCTTCCATGCTGGGATACGCCAGGATGTAGACCAGCGTGTTCTTGGACTCGGGGCCGTCGCTTGGGGTCCAATAGCCGACCAAGGTCATGCCGTGCCTCACGAAGATGTAATTCGTGTGGTTGCGGAACCGCGCGTGCAAGTCGCCGAGCTTTCCTTCATGGGTTGTGTAGGTGCGCATCTCGAAGACACGTCCATCCGCGGCTTGCGCTGGTTGCGCCGTGGCCAGCGCTCCGGCCAGCACGGCAACCGCCGCGAAGACGCGAATGGCATGAGGGATGAGTTCAGAGCTGTTGCGATCAATGGTCATTTCTTCCTCCAGATGGTTGGCCGGTGACGGACTCGCGGGTCCGCCGACACGGGGACAATGTAACCTGAATTATGCATTGCGGGGTGCACCTGAGGAGGGCTGAGCCGCAAGGGACCATTGGGGAACGCCCGAAAACATGGGGTAAAAAGGTAGGCTGGCAAAGATTCCAGCTTCACCAGCCAACCCAAAGGAGGTCACCCAAATGGTTACCAAGCGAAAACAGCATAGCTCCCAAAGGGCCGTCAAACAAGGCCCAGCCGTGACGGTCTCGCAGCCCAATAAAATCGGGGCATCCACGCCTTGACAACTTCCGCGGCAGGAAGCCGACTCCCTACGGCGGCTTGCCGCCGGTAGTCGAGAGGGCGTTGATCTGAGAGCCTGGCTATGCGCTATGCATAAAATTTTATGCACTGGCCGCAACGTACTGGAAACACGCCACTTCGGAGCGGGGTTTTGCCGACGCGGATTCTGGGCGGGAGGGGAAACCGGGGACGGAGAAGCCAAAAGACCAGTTGCCGAGCTCCCACCTTACGACGGCCGTCAAGCCGCTACGAACGCAGCCGCACTCGCAAAGCGAATCTGTGCATAATTCAGGTGTAACACAACGCGGGGGATCGGCAACCCGGCGCCGCTGTAAGCTCGGGTGGAGCCCGGGTGGATGATGCGATCCGCGGCCGTGACCGCCCTGTCGTAGCAAGTTTCGGCTGCGCGCGGACCCAGCAGGCGGGTTTGCGTTCTTGCCTTGGGTGCGCGAAACTCTTCACTTGCAAGCAAACTGCCGGCGCGGCGCCCAATCCATGAAGATCAAGAAAATCCTGGTTTACCAAGTCGACCTTCCGTTGCATGAAGGAAGCTTCAACTGGTCCGGCGGAAAGTCGGTCTCTGTCTTTGACAGCACGATCGTGCGGGTGGAAACGGATGCTGGTCTGGCGGGCCATGGCGAGGTTTGTCCGCTGGGCCCGGCGTATCTGCCGGCTTATGCGGCGGGCGCGCGAACGGGAATTGCCGAGCTAGCGCCCCACTTGATCGGCGAGGATCCGGCCCAGCTCGAGCGGCTGAATCGCCGGATGGACGCGGCGCTCAAAGGGCACGCTTACGCAAAATCAGCGATTGACATGGCTTGCTGGGATATTCTCGGGCAAAGTAGCGGGCTGCCCGTCTGTACGCTGCTTGGCGGACGCTACGGGGAAGACTTCGTTCTCTACCGCTCGATCTCGCAGCGGTCTCCAGAAGAAATGGCCGAGAACGTTGCCGGGTATCGCGCGCAAGGCTATCACCGCTTTCAGCTTAAAGTGGGCGCCGATCCTCATACCGACATTGAGCGCATTCAGGCGGTCTCGCGCGTACTGGAGCACGGCGATATCCTGGTGGCCGATGCCAACACCGGCTGGCTCGCCCACGATGCCGCCCGCGTTGTGCGCGGCGTGAGCGATGTGGACGTCTACATCGAACAGCCTTGTCTGCGCTATGAAGATTGCCTCTCGATTCGCCGCCGCACGAATCATCCCTTCGTCCTTGACGAATCGATTGACGGGATTAACGCTCTGCTGCGCGCCGCCGGCGATCAGGCCATGGATGTCGTCAACATCAAGATCGGCAAGTTTGGCGGCCTCACGCGGGCCCGGCAGGCGAGGGATCTTTGTGTTTCGCTCGGCATCGCGATGACAATCGAGGATAGCTGGGGAGGGGACATTACTACCGCCGCCATCGCTCACCTGGCCCACAGCACGCCGGCGGAATTCCTGTTCACCGCGACCGACTTCAACAGCTATGTCACCGTCAGCACCGCCGAGGGCGCACCCAAACGCGACAACGGCCGCATGGCCGCCTCGACAGCACCGGGCTTGGGCGTGACTCCCATCATGGAGACGCTCGGCGAGCCAGTGATACGGGTTTCGTAATTGCGGCATGGAAGGAAGGGGGCTTGACGGACGGGCGGCGCAAAGCGGCACGGCAGGCACGGACGGAAGTCCGCGCTTACGCGGGTCCGGAGGCCGACGCTTGGACCGGCTGAGAGCCGGTCCCCACTATGTCGCCAGGAATGGCGACACGGCCCGCAAGAATGCGTGCGCCACGTCGGGGCGGTTCGTCCCCCTTGTCTGCAGAATGCAGGAACTCCAGGCGACGGCGCAAAACTCCGCCGCGGCTCAACACTTCAACGGAGCAACGGCGCAGCGAAGAACGGCTCAACAGCTCAACGGAACAACAGCTCAACCGAACAACGGCTCAACGGAACAACGTTGCTAAACTAATCGTTTGGGCCTCCCCATGCAGCTTCAGATCGGTCAGGTGACCGTCCAGCCGGCCATGGTACTAGCACCCATGGCGGGCGTGACCGATACTGTCTTCCGGCGCTTCATTCGCGGTCTGGGCGGCTGCGGGCTGTTGATGACCGAGTTCACCAGCTCGCACGGGATTATGGCCTATGGACGCGGCCGGAAGAAGGGCAGGCGGAGCTTCCGCTACCTCTACTACGAACCCGATGAACACCCGATTTCGGCCCAGCTATTCGGAGCCGACCCCGAAGTGATGGCGGAGGCCGCGCGCGTTGTCGAGGGCCACGGCTTTGACACAGTTGATCTGAATTTCGGTTGCCCGGTCAAGAAGGTCGTGAAGTGCAACGGGGGCTCGGGGCTGCTGCGGGACCTGCCACTGGTCGAGAGGATTCTCCGGACAGTGCGAGCGGCGGTGAAGATCCCCTTTACTTGCAAGTTTCGAACCGGTTGGAACGACAACGAGATTGTGGCGGTCCAGATGGCTCGCCTAGCCGAGGATTGCGGCTTGCAAGCGGTGGCGCTGCACGGGCGCACGCGCGAGCAGGGATACGCCGGGAAATCCAACTGGGATTTGATCGCCGAAGTGAAGCAGGCGGTCAAGATCCCCGTGATCGGCAACGGCGATGTGTTCGCTCCCGAAGACGTGGTCCGCATGTTCGAACACACCGGCTGCGACGGAGTGATGATCGGCCGGGCGGCGCCGACGAACCCCTGGATCTTCCGCCAGACTCAACAGTACATCGCGAGCGGCAGCTACGACGAGCCCAGCGAACGAGACCGCTACCACATGATCCGTGACTACTACAGCATGCTGGTTCAGCAGCCCGACAAGGTTTCCGGTGACGTCCGCGGCAAGATGAAGCAATTCGCCAGTCAGTTCACGCGCGGTGTCCGCAACGGCGCGCGGTTGCGAAAGACGATCTACGCCTGCCAGACGGCGGACGAAGTGCGTCTCCGCGTCGACGAGTTCTTTGACGAGGCCCTGACGCATGCTGCCTAACAGCCCGTGGTGGAAGTCCGGACACGAAAAAAGGGGACAGCCAGCCGATTTCCGCGCTCCACTGGCCTTGAAAAAAGCAGTTCGGCAAGCGGAAATCGGTGGCAGTCCCCCATTTTCGCCCGAACACACTTCTGCCACGGGCTGCCTAACCCCCGCCGCATGAAGACCCGCGCCGCATGAAGTCCGTTGCCCTGATTACCGACGGGTCTTGTTTGGGCAACCCGGGCCGGGGCGGCTGGGCGGCCATCCTGCGATGCGGCGGCCATTATAAGGAGCTTTGGGGATCGGAGCAGCACACCACCAACAACCGCATGGAACTGATGGCGGTGATCGCCAGCCTCGATACGCTGAAGGAGCGCTGTCAGGTCAACGTCGAGATCGACTCGGAATACGTCAAGAACGGCATTACTGTCTGGATTCACAATTGGAAGCGGCGGGGCTGGATCACCTCAGCGAAAAAGCCTGTCAAGAACGCCGACCTGTGGAAAAAACTCGACCAGGCGGTCTCGCGTCACGACATGAAATGGAAGTGGGTCAAGGGTCACGCCGGTCACGCCGACAACAACCGTTGTGATGAGCTGGCGCGCGAAGCGGCGCTGACGCAGAGTAGTTCGTCCTGAGGCCAGGACCATCGGGAACATGCTGTTGATTCTTTGGAAGTTTGTTCGCCGGTGATAAACTGTTTGTGGGTGCTTGATGGCTCGCGGACGCGTCAAAAAACCAAAACCCCAAGAGGCGAACGCCAATAGTCGTCTGTCAGGGGAGGCTCGATTGGACCTTGTCAATGGTTCCGACACCTCTTCAGAGCATTCACAGAGAAAGGGGGCTCATCCCGGCGAATTGAAGTGGGACCCGGAGTTGGACGGCCTGAGGAAGCTCCGGGTGAATTGGGATTCGTATGGAGCAGAGCCGCCCAATGCTGCTGCAGTCTCCGCTCTGAGACGCATCTTATTGCAAGTTTCTCGAGTTGGCTTGGAGCCGGCCAAGATCGCTCCGTCAGCAGAAGGCGGGGCGGCAGTCTGTTTCGTGAGAGAAGGCAAATACGCCGATGTCGAGTGCTTCAACAACGGCGACGTCCTTGCCGTTACATCGCGCGAAGGACGAGACCCCGAGGTTTGGGAAGTCGGCGCCGAAACTGACGCGGTCGAACAGACGCTAAGAAAGATTCGTGCCTACATCCGTGCCTGAACGACCGCTGCGGATGTACCGCAAGGGTCGTCCCTTAGACCCTTATTTTGAGCCATCCGAAAAGCTGTATCGCCGCTGCCAGGTCGGGCACGTTGTAGCTGGCCGGATTCTGCCTCAAGCGTTTCGTTCCCCCGACTTTTCAGTCAATCGAGGGAAATACAGTGAGCCGGAGGATGTGCTGATTCCCTCTTACGAGCATTGGGGCATTGCTAGTTTTCAGGTAGGAGACGTCCCGTCGCGGATTTTCTCCGGCGGCGGCGCTCAGTTCGAGTTTCGAGTGGACCATGATCCAGGGGAGGACAACTATTCGCATTCAGAAGTTCGGACCTACAAGAACGGCAGGTTCGATCCTAAACTGAAGGTTGCACGTAGTGTCAAGAAGGAGTTTCGGCAGCGGTTAAGCGATAGAGCCATCGTCTTGAAGCCACCTGAGTTGTGACACGGCCTAGTATCTCCAGACCCTAGTTTCGTAGTTTTGACGCCGACCCTGACTTCACGCCCGGCCAACTGTCATGCCTCTTCACCTCTACAACACGCTGACCCGCCGCCTCGAACCGTTCGCTCCCGCTGATGGAAAGACCGCCCGCATCTACTCTTGCGGCCCCACGGTTTACGATTACACGCATATCGGCAATCTGCGGACGTTCATGTTCCAGGACATTTTGCGCCGCCACCTGCGGCATTGCGGCTACCAGTTGCAGCACGTCATGAACGTCACCGACGTGGATGACAAAATCATCGCCAATGCCCGGAAAGCCGGCCAGTCGATACAGGACTACACCGCCGCCTACGTCCGCGCGTTCGAGGAGGATACGGCCAAGCTTCGCCTGGAGCGCCCCGAGAAGATCACCCCGGCGACCGAGCACATCGGCGACATGATCGAGCTGATCCGGCGGCTCGAGGAGAACGGCTACACCTACCAAAGCGACGGCTCGACCTACTACCGCATCGCAAATTTTGACGGCTACGGCAAGCTGTCGAAGCTCGACGTCAAGGGCATCAAGGCGGGTGCCCGTGTCGATCAAGACGAGTACGAAAAAGACGACGCCCGAGACTTCGCGCTGTGGAAGGCGGCCGCTCCGGGCGAGCCTTCCTGGGATAGTCCGTATGGCGCGGGGCGTCCTGGATGGCATCTCGAATGCTCGGCGATGGCGATGAGGCACCTGGGGGAAACATTCGACATTCACACCGGCGGAGTCGACCTGGTGTTCCCCCATCACGAAAATGAGATCGCGCAATCCGAGGGAGCCAGCGGCAAGCCTTTTGTCCGCTTCTGGCTGCACGCCGAGCATTTGCTGGTCGACGGGCAGAAGATGTCGAAGTCTCTCGGAAACTTTTATACGCTGCGGGACCTGCTCGAAAAGGGTTTCTCGCCCGAGGCGATCCGGTACTTGCTGGCTTCGACGCCTCATCGCCGGCAATTGAACTTTACCTTTGACGGCCTGCGCGCCGCGGCCACGGCGATCGAGAGATTGCGCAACTACAAACGACGACTCGAAACGGAAACATTCCCGGAAGGGCGCAACTCTGAGATTACCGGTCTAGCGAACAAAGCTCGGCGGCAGTTTGACGCCGGTTTGGATGACGATCTGAATACCGCACAAGCGCTCGGAGCGGTGTTTGAATTTCTGCGCGAGACCAACACCCGCATGGACAGCGGCGAGTTCCGTGTGGACAACGTCGCCGGCGCCGGCGCGGTGCTCGATTTATTCGACTCCGTGTTCGATGTGCTTCGAGTCGAGCAAGGGGGGCAGGTACCCGCTGATGAAGTCGACCGGCTCATCGCCGCACGCGTTGAAGCGCGCAAGACGCGCAACTTCGCGCGCTCGGATGAGATTCGCGATGAGCTAAAAGAGCGTGGCGTTATCCTGGAAGATACCCGCGAAGGCACGCGCTGGAAGTACGCTGGGACCTGAGATGCGCGAAGCGGAGTCGCCCTCGAAACTTCGGACCCGGCGTCAGAGCGTTGTACCAGTGTAGTGCGCCAATAGCACCGCAACGTATGCCGGAACAGAGCCGCGCCCGCAAGGGTGCGGTCGAGTCTGGCAGTGACCGCATTCCGGTGATACCCTCGACCGCACCCTTGCGGGCGCGGCTCTGTTCCGGCGCGGAAAAGGGGTTTCTACTTTGCGGCGTGCGGCACGGTGCAATGCCCTCCCGGGGCTGGCGCCCCGGGCCAGTATTAACACGACTACCGCCCAAACTCCCAACGAACGAAATTTCAGATATCTTCGGCTAGGCTGGATCATCGGATAATAGATATTGCTCTAGTAGATAAAGATGGCGGCGTCAAACACTTTCAATCGTGGAGCGCTTCGGGCTGCCCGTAACCTCGTTGTGCCTCCAGAACAGATAGCGGAGTTCTGCCGGCGCAATCATGTCCGCAAGCTTGCGTTATTCGGCTCCGTCCTGCGCGATGATTTCTCGCCGCAAAGTGACGTGGACGTCGTCGTTGAGTACGAGTGCGGCCACGTGCCGGGGTTGGCGTTCATCACCCACCAAGAGGAACTGTCCAGCATCCTCGGCCGAAACGTCGACCTGAACACACCTCAGTTCATCAGCCGTTATTTCCGGCAAGAGGTTCTTAGCGACGCTGAGGTCGTCTATGGCGAAGCGTGATCTGCTTGTATCGCTTTCGCAGATGCGCGACCACGCCCGTGAGGCCATAGCCTTTGCCCGCCCACCCCCATGACCCTCGACCTCGGTTGCGGCCAAAACAAGCGCCCCGGCGCGATCGGTGTGGACCACAACCGCGACACCGCCGCCGACGTAATAGCCAACATCGACCGCGGCGCCCTGCCGTTTCGCGACAACTCGTTCGACAAGGTTTGGGTCGTCCACGTCATCGAACATGTCGAGAACGTCGTTTCTACCATCGAGGAACTGCACCGCCTGACGCGAGCGGGCGGGGTCATCGTCATCGAGACGCCCCACTACACCGACTTCAGCTCGTTCTGTGACCCGACCCATCGCTGGCACCTCAACACCTTCTCATTCCGCTACTTCACCGGCGATGACGCGGGCTTCGGTTACTACACGCGCTGCCGCTTGCTCCAGAAACGCCTGCAAGTCAAACTGCTGCGCCTGTGGAAACTGCTTGGCTTCGAGCTGGCGGTCAACCGCTCGTTCGCGTTCCGCAAATTTTGGGAGCACTATTTGTGCTTTGTGATTCGCGGCAAGGCGATGGTGTTTGAGTTTGAAGTTGTGAAGTAGGCCGGGGTTCGCGCAGCCGGGTCAAGCCTCACACCAGTTTGATGTCCTCTCCCACCACCAAGAAGTGGAAGCGCTCGGGCGGAAGCGAGCCCTGTTTCGCCGCGTCAGCCCAGGTGTGATAGGCCTTCTGCGCCAGTGGTGCGTTGAAGACCAGGAAATTGTCCGAGAGGCACTCGATCGGCGGCGGCTGCCGGAAAGTCAGCCGGAAACCGACCGCATTCTCCAGGTTCACCTCCCCGCTCGGCACGGCCTTGTCCGAGAGCAGCGTTACGAAACTGCTGTGGTTGACGTGGGGCCAAACGTCGGCGTGCATCAGAGGACGCAGCGCGGGCTTGCTTTCGAACGTCGTCTCGCACTGCCGAATCCATTCAACGATCGATTCGCCCCAGTCCCAGTGCCTCAGAAACTGCAGGTAGTGCTCGGCGAAGTTGATCGCCAGGTTGAACTTTCTTTGTTGCAACGAGCTGTCGCTTTCGTGGGGGTCCCGCCTGATCTCGGAAACGAGCGCTTCTGTCTCAACCATTTGCTCGGCAAGCGCGACGATCTGCGCCAGCGGAGTCGGCGTCGTGCGCTCTTTCAGCAACAGCGGCGGCAGCTCATGCGTTTTTCCGCCGGGGACGTTGATGTACTTTCGATTCCCGATAATCTCCATGTCCCGCTCCAGCAAAGCAATGCATGCGGCCTAGTGATTGGACGGTTCTCGTCGCCGCCGGTTTCACATACGGGTTTCAAGAATCATAAGCGAATTTGTCTCAGTAAGCAAGCACCAATGTTCCGTCTCAGTGATTTGACCGAGAGGACACTGGGCGGAGCTCTTAGAAAGAGTGCGGGCATACCTCAATACTGTCCAGTTAGTGCCTTTGAGCCGCGAAGCGGCGTCGGATTGTAGCCCATGGTGGAGCGAAGCGGAACCCTGGGTCCGAAACCCATCGAGGGAGAAGCCCCGCAAGCGCAAGGGCGCAGGAAAACAAACCTATGATTCCGACGACGATCGGGTTGCGCCGAATGAAGAACATCAACTTGAACAATCGAAGTCAGCCCCCTCTGAATCTTCGTCTCGGGTTTCAGAGGCGACTTCGGGCGGAGCTTCGGCCCGGCTAGGCGTCGATGTGACGGGCGAACTTTCGATCGAGCGCCAACTTGTATCGGGCCGCCATACGGTGCGAGAACTCCTTCATCTCCTCGTGCGGCATGGGCGTGAAGTTGCGGGCCGTGGCCAGGTTTTCGCGCAGGTGTTCGTGTTTCGGGACTCCCACGGTCACGATCGAAGCTGGCAGCGAAAGCGCGTAACGGAGCAGCTTCGCCGGAGTGGCGTCTTCGCCGATAATGTCCTCCTGCCCAAAGGCTTTCATCGCGATGATGCCCAGGTTCTTCTTTTTAGCGACCGGCAGGGCCACTTTCTCGAAGCTGGCCGGCATGACGGGATTGATGACCATTTTGCCCGGGCCGCTCTTCATCCCCTGCAAGGCCGCGTTCAGCGCCATTTGTGTACAGTCGACGTCGTAGCGCGCCAGGGCTTTGGCCAGCGTTTCGGGATCACTATGGGAAGTGAAGCCGATATAGCGCGTCAGGCCGCGCTCTTTCACTTTGTAGAGCGCGTCCATCACCCCTTCCTTCTCGATGACCGCCAGGTCTTCGGGACCCCTGAGGCTGTGGATGTGGAGCAGATCCATTTGGTCGACGCCCATGCGCTTCAAGCTCTCATCGGCGCGGCGCAGGACATCGTCGGCCGTGCGGGCCTGTGTCTTCGTCGCCAGGAAGAGCCCTTTTCTGCGGCCCTTGATCGCTTGGCCGACCCAGCTTTCACTCTTGCCGTTACCGTAGCCTTGCGCCGTGTCGAGGTAGGTGATGCCGGCTTTGATGGCCATGTCGAGCAACTCGACGGCCTTGTCTTCCTCTTTGTACATGAGCAGACGGCTGCCACAGCCCAGCGCCAGCATCGACACCCGCTCGCCCGTGCCGCCGAGGACGCGGGTGGGCAAGCCGCTCTCCATGCGAGGATTGGCGCCATGGGCGGTTACGGTTGAAGCAACAGCAGCGCCGAGAAAATGCCGCCGGGAAATGGAATTCTTGGACATGGGAAACCTCCGGTTGGTCCCACGATGGCACACTTGTCGCGTGCCTGTAAAGACCCGCCTCGAGAAACGTCGAGCAACGATGGTTGTTCGGAAAAACGCCCGGTTGAACGACGGCGTGGCGCAAGCTGCCATCTCGAACGCTTGTGGCCATCCAAAACTAGCGTCGGGGCGCCAGCCCGCTTCTTGGGAGCCGATCGCGTCCAATGGGGCTGATTGCGCGTATGCTTTACGGTGTGCCGGAGGCCCAGCTCGGCACGGCTGGAACCGTGCGCCACGTCCGGGGGACTCCATGTTGTTGGCAGGGGGGAGTTAGCGGAAGTTAGAGGATTTTCGTATCGCGCACGTTCCCTATTATGCAAACGCAAAATTGGGTGTCAAACCGCCCCTTGACACGCACTTCGCCTCGCCATGTGGTGAGAAAAGCGGGGGCGTGCGTTCTTTGCGAAGTCGCCCCAGGGATTGTCCTACAATGGGAACGCTAGCAGCCCTTTCCTCTAACAAAGAGCCAGTGAAATCAGGTCTGGCGGCAAGGAGCCAACGATAGCTTTCTCGCTCCATATCGAAGCATTCGCAAACGGACAAACTATCCCGGTCCGCTACACCTGCGACGGAACAAACCGTTCTCCGGCACTGTCGTGGAGCGGCGAACCGGAAGCGACCGAAAGCTTCGTTCTTGTCGTGGACGACCCCGATGCTCCGGTGGGAACATGGAATCACTGGCTGCTCTACGACATCCCGGCGCAGGCGCAAGGTCTGGATGAGGCGTTCGACCCGGGCCAAACCGGCCTGAGCGGCACGAACGACTTCGGGCAGCCTGGTTACGGAGGCTCCTGTCCGCCGCCCGGGCACGGGCCGCATCGCTATTTTTTCAAGCTGTTCGCTTTGAACACAGCGACGCTTGGCTTGCCCCAGGGCGCCAGGCGCCACGTTCTGGACACTGCCCTGCAAGGCCATGTAATCGCTGAGGCCATCCACATCGGAACTTATGAACGAAAACCTTGAAGTGCCGCGGGAGACGCGTGACTTTGCTTCCAAGCCAGACCGTCCCGCCAGTCTGCGCGTTCTTTCGTGGCGCAAGCTCTCAGCTTGCCGCGTCGAGGCTCATCTCGACGCTTGGCCCGTCCGCGCGCTGCTGCTCTGCGCCTTGATCAGCCTCCCGATTGGGGCACAGGGCCCGCCGCCGACCCCGCTCACGGGCGCGGCCGAACTCGCGCAAACGCTCGACCAGCTCAACACGCTGGGGAGCCTGCTCATGCTGGGCGCCCATCCCGACGACGAAAACACCGCCGTTATCGCCTACTTTGCGCGCGGCCGCCATATGCGCACGGCCTATCTTTCCGCTACGCGCGGAGAAGGCGGGCAAAACCTGATCGGCGCCGAGCAGGCCGAGCTGATGGGTTTGATCCGCACCCAGGAACTGCTGGCCGCCCGCCGAATCGACGGAGGCGAGCAGTTCTTTACCCGGGCGATCGATTTCGGCTTCTCGAAGAGTCCCGAAGAAGCGCTCGAAAAATGGGGCCGCGAGCAGGTGCTCAGCGACATGGTCCGCGTCATCCGGCGGTTCCGCCCCGACGTCATCGTCTCGCGGTTTTCACCCGTCCTCAGCAGTGGTCATGGACACCACACTGCGGCCGGCAGGCTTTCTTCCGTCGCCTTTGAAGCAGCCGGGGATGCGAGCCGGTTTCCCGATCAAATCCAGCAGGGGCTAAAACCCTGGAAGGCGAAACGCCTCTACTGGAACACGCTAGCGTTCACCCGGCGGATGATCGAAGCCGAAGCGGCCAGGAAAGACCGGCTGCGGATCAACGTGGGCCAATACGACCCCGTGCTTGGCAAATCCTACGCGGAGATCGCGGGCGAGAGCCGCAGCCTGCACCGCAGTCAGGCCATGGGCGCCTCGCAACGCAAAGGGAGCGCGCCGGCGTTCTTTGCGTACATCGCGGGCGAAACCGCCGAGAGAGATCTTTTCGAAGGCATCGACACGTCCTGGGGACGTGTACCCGGAGCGGCCGCCGTGAGCCGGCTTCTCACGAAAGCCCGAGAGGCCCACCGGCCCGACCGCCCCGAAGCGATCCTGCCGCTGCTGATTGACGCCTATTCCGCGCTGGAGGACTTGGACGGCTACTGGCCCGAGGTCAAGCGCCCGCAATTATTGAAAGCAATCGAGCTGGCCGCCGGACTGTGGATTGACGCGGCCGCCGATCGCTGGGACGCCACGCCCGGCAACGATGTCAATCTTTCGCTGTCCGTGGTGAATCGCTCGCAACACCCTTTCACCTGGACGCGAACCGAAGTCGCCGGGGCCGCGAAGGGAAGCAACCAGGAGCCGGTCGAGCTGGCTTACAACGAAGCCGCCGGAAAGCAGATGAGTCTCCGCATCCCGGAGTTCGCCCTGTATTCCGAGCCCGAGTGGCTGCGGCGCCCTTCGAGCGGCGCGCTCTACAACATTCATGACCCGCGGGTGATTGGGATGCCGGAGGCTCCGCCGGTCCTCGAAGCAACGTTCTATCTGCGAACGAGCAAAGGCGTCGAGCTGCCCTTCCGCCGGCCGGTGATCTATCGCTGGGTCGACCGCGCGCGCGGGGAGCGCTCTCGTGACCTGCAAATCGTTCCAGGCGTCGCGGTCAGCTTCGCGCAGGCGAACATGATTTTCCCGAGCAGCGCGGAACGGGAAGTCTCGGTACGGCTCCAAAGCAATGTTCCCGACGCCAGCGGATCCGCAACGTTGGAGGTCCCCCAAGGCTGGCGGGTCAGCCCGGCCTCGGCTCCCTTTGCCATCAAACGTTCGGGTCAGCAGATCACGCTGCGTTTCGAGCTAACGCCTCCCGAAAACCCATCGGGCGGAGAGGTCGTTGCGAAGGTCGATCTCGGCGGCAAGAGCATCTCGCACGGCATGCAAGAGATTTCGTATCCGCATATACCGATTCAGATGTCCTACCCAAAAGCTCGGATGAGGGTGGAACGCGCCGATGTGCAATTGCTGTCCAAGAGGATTGGGTACATCATGGGAGCCGGCGACAAAGTGCCCGCTGCTCTGGAGCAACTTGGAGCGACGGTCAGCCTGCTGTCAGAGGGCGAGCTGGTTTCGGCGGACCTATCGCAATTCGACGCCGTCGTCACTGGGGTTCGCGCCGTCAACACCAGGCCGGACCTGCGCGCGGCTCGGCAGCGGCTGCTCGAATACGTCGAGGCGGGCGGCACGCTGGTCGTCCAGTACAACACGCTTTCCCGCCGCTCGCGGACTCAAGCCGTGCTGGGACCCTACCCGCTGACCCTTTCCCGTGAGCGGGTCAGTGTCGAGGAAGCGCCGGTCACCTTTCCGTCGCCGGACCACCCATTACTGCAAGCACCCAACCGCATCACCGAGCGTGATTTTGAAGGCTGGGTGCAAGAGCGCGGGCTCTATTTCATGAGCGAATGGGACGAGCGCTATCAGCCGGTTCTTCAATGCAGCGACCCCGGCGAGCCGCCGCGGCTGGGAGGAATGCTCTACGCCCGCCATGGTAAGGGTGTCTACATCTTCACTGGCTACTCCTGGTTCCGCCAGTTACCCGCCGGAGTGCCCGGCGCCTACCGCATTTTCGCCAACCTGGTCAGCGCCGGAAAGGTAAGGTAAGGTAGCGCGCGCAACCCAGCCCCTCCAAGCGCCAAGACAGTAGGGGCTGGCAATCCTGCCGGACCTTCGCCGCGAGGCGGCGACGCTGGCCGCGCGCAGTTTGCTACGATTCGACCCAATGAGAATCACAACCACTGGCGTGTGGTCCGGGGAATTGCCTCGTTTGCGGAATCAGCGGTCTGTGGTGTGAATGCCGCGCTCGCTCGCCGTGCGCCACGTTGAGGTCCAACACCAGCCGCTTACACCGCAAACCCGTGTTGCTTGCGGTGATGTGGCCCGTCAAACCGCTGGCTGGACTTGAACAGCTCATGGCGCCCATCGCTGCCCTCAGTGGCGGACATCGACAATAAACGCGTCTTGTCCGAGTCGGACAGCGGCTTGAAACCTCGAGCGATCTTGACAGCCTGCATGAGGTCTTTCATCGACTCGATGCCGACACACAGGGTGGAGACGGGCAGACTGAGCGCAAAACGAATGCACTCCTCCGCGGTAATGTCGGTTTCGGTTGCGATACGGCCCGACGCGAGGCTCTTCATCCCGATCACGCCGACATTCTTCTCGAGGCACACCGGAACCACTTCCTTCTGGAAGCTGCGGTAGTGAGCGTCCATGATATTGATCGGCATCTGAGCGGATGCCCAATCGTAGGGCTTGCCGAGCATCTTGAGGTGAATGCGGGGATCCTTGTGGCCGGTAAAGCCGATGTAGCGAACCTTGCCGGCTTTCTGGGCTTCGAGCGCGAACTTCAGGCCGCCTTTATCGAAGACCCAGTCCGGGTCGTTGTCGTAAACCATCTCATGGAATTGCCACAGGTCGATGTGGCCGGTCCGCAAGCGGCGCAGGCTGTCTTCCAGGCTGCGCTTGCTGCCTTCGTAATCGCGCTCGCAGTCCTTCGTCATTAGGAAGACCTTGTCGCGGCGGCCGCCCGAGGCAAGGGCTTCTCCCATTACGTTTTCGGACCCGCCGTCGTGGTAGTCCCAGGCGTTATCGAAAAAGGTCATGCCTTCATCGATCGCGGCGTGCATGATGCGGATGGCTTCTTTGCGGTCTTTGTTGGCTGCGGCGCCGATGTGCCAACCGCCCAGGCACACGATCGAAACCTGCTCGTTCGTACGCCCGAGCTTGCGGGTCGGGATGCCGTTGGAGCTGTCTTGTTGCGCGATCGCCTGCTGTGCCAGCGCGGCGATCATCGCGCCGCCGAAACTCGCTCGGAAGAAGTCTCGCCGGGAATTGTCTTGTGCCATGGGGCCTCCTGTTAAGATTCCCTCCATTCTACACCTAGCCGCGGGGGGCTCGCTCAAGGGTGGCTCTCGGCCCACTGAGACGGTGCTAGCCGCCAACGCAACGTCGGCCCGGAGGCCGACGCGGCCCGCCGGGAGGCGCGCGCCACCTCAGGGCAGTTCGTCCCCCCTGGCCGCGGAATGTAGAAACTCCAGACGGTGGGGCAGAGCTCAGAGATTCGGCCCAACCATGTAGCACTTTCCACCATGTGGGAAAAATTACAAACTCGGACAGAGCATGTGCGGTTGCGGACAGAGCGAAATGGAGGCGGTGAAATTTAATAATTGGTTCGTATGTCTAACAGTTGGGACGATTTTCGCAAAGTTGACGCAGCGTGCTGAAGGTCAATCGTATTTTGGCCCTCGGCTTGCACCCTAAGGCAGCGAAAGATGCTCAGGGGGTGAAAAGATGTGGCTTCAACAGGTTCGATGGCGTAAATGGGGAATCAAATTTTGCATAGCCGGACTCGCGGTGCTGCCCGCAAGCGCGGTCCTGCCGGCCAACCAACCGCAGCCAATCAACCAACTGGATTTGCCATCCGTGACTCTCGCAACCGAGCCGGTCTCGGAAGACCCTGAACAACTCGAGTGCAGCTTCAACGAAAAGCAGATCGCACTGCTGGAAAAGCTCAACCGCTCGGACCGCAATCACCTCATTCGGCTCCAGAGAATCGTAGTGCCCGATCGCTGGGACCTCGACGAGCTAGCCTACAGCCCGCTTCCCATCAGCTATAAGCAAGCTCGAAGATTCCCGAAAGCCATCGTGGTTTACAAACCGGGGCAGGTTTTCGGCGCCTATCAGCGCGGCAAGCTCGTCCGCTGGGGACCGGTCAGCACGGGCGCTAAATCCAGCCGAACGCCCGGAGGGCTGTTTCACCTCAACTGGAAAGCAACGCTCAAGCGCAGCACTCTCAACCGCAACTGGCTCCTGCCGTGGTACTTCAACTTCCAAAACAAGCGCGGACACTCATTCCATCAGTACGAGCTGCCGGGCCGCCCGGCAAGCCACGGCTGCGTGCGGCTGCTCGAGCGAGACGCTACATGGATCTACGACTGGGGCGAGCAGTGGGAGCTGGGGCCGCGAGGCTGGCGTATCCGCAAGCAAGGGACGCCGGTATTGATCGTTGGTGAATACGACCACGACCGTCCCGCCCTGTGGCGCACGGCAAGCTACCTGGAAGCCGACGCACAGATCCCGCTGGTCGAGCAGGAGATCTCCTTAACCTTCGCCGAACTCCTCCCAGACGAGAAGAACGCGGAAGAGGAAGCCACCGCGGCAGCGGATGACTAGACAACTACCGGCTGAAAGCCGGCAGGTTCGTGTGCGACTGAAAGTCGCCTGAAGCGTGGCTTGGCCGAAACAGAGCCGCGCCCGCAAGGGTGCGGTCGAGGCTAGTCCGCGCGTCGGGGCCGCCATCGGACCGCGGTCACTGCCACACTGGACCGCACCCTTGCGGGCGCGGCTCTGTTCAGAACCCCCGGCCGCAACAGGTGAATCAGGCTTCGGCGGCCGCGGGCTCGAGCCTCATGATCTTCAACGACAGCAGCAATCCCGCAAGTGGCAGTAAAGCCAGCACCCAAAACACCGGCTCCAAGCCGACCCGGTCGGCAGTCCAGCCGATCAAGGGGACGAAGATCATTCCCGCCATGCCCCAAGCAAAACCCATCATCAGTCCGCTGACGGTTGCCGCTTGAGACGGGATCAACTCCTGTGCCATGACAACGATCACGGGGATCGTCAAAAGCAGAAAAGTTCCGCCAATGAACAAGCTGAGCAGCGAGATCCATCCCGTCGTCGCCACAAAGAGGGCCAAAAAGGGAGTCGCGCCAGCCATCGAAACGACCATGACCTTGGGTCCGCCGATGCGCTCGGCCAGACCGCCTCCGAGAAAGGATCCCGCCGCCGCACTGAACAGGCATACGGTCAGCGCCAAACTGGTTTCGCGAAAAGTGAACCCGCGTTCGCTATACAGGTAGATCGCCAGGAACTGAATCATGCCGACCTGTACGATCGATCGCAGCACGACCAGTGCGTAGTGCAGTGCCAGAGGTTTCCAGTGGGCTTTGAGCAACGTATAATCCACACCGCTCCGCTTGCCGTCCGCGGCTTTGCCGGGTGGGGGCAGTTTCCACAACAATATCGCCGAGACGGCCAGCCCTGGAATGGCCGCCCAACTCAGTGATTCGGCGCCGGCCCATGCGATCACCGTGGAGAAGTACGCCGGCCCCAGGGACAACCCGAACGTTCCGCAACTGACGAAAATAGCCACGGCCAGCCCGCGCCGCTGTCCGCCCGCAACCGAAGCTTCTTTGGTGCTGGAAGGATGAAAGGCCGCCACACCCAGCCCGCCGAGAAACGTCAGCAGCAGCAGCATCGGGAAGCCGCTTGCGTGCAGCAGGCTCGAAAGAAGAACCCCCGCGATTGCCGGGCTCAGGACGGCACACATGCGCGTGTGAAAGCGGTCCGCAGTCACTCCGAAAAACAGTTGCATCACGGAGGAGGAAAACATGAAAACTCCGCCAACGATGCCCACCTGGGTGAGAGAGAGGGTGTAGCGTTCGACAAACAGCGGTTGAAGCGTGGCGATGATGCTCGAATAGAGATCGACCGTGCCGTGCGCCAGAGAAAGCAGGACGAGCGGCATCACCGCCACGGAAGCTCTTAGTCCGGCGCTGGGGACCACCTGAGGTGTCGCTGCCGGCGGCGCGGCCGGCCGCGGGGCCGCGGTTTCTGGTACAAGAGCGCTGCTCACAACTGAAGTGCCTCCGCTCCGCGAGTCAGCGGAGTTTGCGGTGGACAGATTTCGCGGATTTACGTAAAAAGAGCGCCGGGATACACCAATTGTTCTCCCTGCTGCATCCGTGCGCTGCCGCATCCATGCCCTGCCTCGTTCATGCCTCATCGATGAATGAACAGGCCAGGCCGGCGCCCTTGGGCACGGACCGTGAGAGAAAGAAGCGCTGGCAATGAAGGAGTGGCCAGAACCGGCACTCCTGATCCCCGAGCAAAACTCATGATAGTTCAAAATGCTGGCGGCGGGAGGAAAAACGGCCGTCTGTCATGCTCAAGAATTCCCAGCGCTGAACGAACAAGCATCTTCCGCGGCGTCCTCCTGGGCTGTAATTCGGGACGACCGTTCGGCTTGACACTTTCCACCCACTTGCTACCCTAACCCTATGAGCGAACCTCAATACAGCTACAACTTCACCGTGCTGTTTGAACCAGCCGAAGAAGGAGGGTATGTTGTTTCCTGTCCGGCTCTCCCTGGTTTGGTGACCGAGGGTGACACTCTCGAAGAAGCCCGTACGATGGCGGCTGACGCCATCCGCGGCTACCTAGAAAGTTTGCGCAAAGACGGACAACCGATTCCCACCGACAAAGCTATTCCCGCCGAGCCCCGCAAAGAAAACATCTCCGTCGCCCTAGACGCGGCATGAGTTCTCCCCTGCCTGCTCTCAAGCCCAGGAAGGTAATCCAGGCGCTCAAACGAGCCGGCTTTTTTGTTCACCACACGACCGGCTCTCACTACATCCTCAAGCACCCCGCCAACGCCACCCTCCGAGTCACTGCCTATCACAACCGCGATCTCAAACGCCGAACTCTCGACTCGATCCTCAAGCAGGCTGGGCTGTCGCCAGAGGAATTCAGGAGGTTTTTATAAAGAAGTCCTCTGGCCAAAGCGCAAAAAGCGGAAGAGGAGCTAATCTCCCCGCTAAGCGCCAAATTCCCGCCCTGTGGCGGGGTTTTTTGATTTCCGGGCACTTGCCCCTTCCCAGGTCCGAGGCAGCCGCTTAGAGCGGCTCGTTGAGTGGAGTTTTTCGTCAGCAGACCTGCTATGCTGCCGACCGGAGACAGAAACTCATGGGATCCCCGTAACACTCCGGGTCATCTGCGGCATTTTGGCGGTGGTTTTGCTCGCGCTGATTATCCTCAGGCGTCCTAGCTGTCGCCTTCCGCCTAAAAATTGCGACAGCTCAAAGCTTGCATTATTCCGTAACCCGTTTGTTTTACCGGGCCTCTTCTGGCCCCAGTTTGTTTGGGGAATTATAAGGAACGCTTGACAAATACCTCTCCCTTCGCTATACTGTTTACATGTCACAAACAACACGGCAAGCTCCTGGAAAAGCCTTCAGAAACGGTGTCACCCTTATCCAACTGTTTGAAATGTTCCCTACGGAAGAGGTTGCCGCCAAGTGGTTTGAACATCAACTGTGGAGCGGGGACCGTTGCTGTGGTCATTGCGGGAGCCTGAACACCAAGGCAACTGCCAACCGGAAACCGATGCCCTACTGGTGCAAGGACTGCCGTAGCTACTTCTCCGTGAGAACCGGCACGGCTCTTGCCCATACCAAGATCGCCCTCCGCAAATGGGCCATTGCCATCTACCTGGAACTTACCAGCCTCAAGAGCATCAGCAGTATGAAGCTCCATCGGGATATCGGCGTCAGCCAACCGGCCGCTTGGTTCATGCTGCACCGCATCCGGCAAGCGTGGTCCAAATCCGACAACGGAACTCCACTGGCCGGGCCGGTCGAGGTAGACGAGACCTACGTGGGCGGGAAGCGGCGCAATATGTCCAAGTCCAAGCGCAAGTATCTTGAAGGTCGTGGGCCGGTCGGCAAGGTTGCCGTGGTCGGCGTCAAGGACAGGGCCAGTAACCGTGTCCAGGCCGAGGTTGTACCCGACACAACGAGGGAAACCATAAGCCGCTTCATCATGGAGAACGTTGAGCCTGGAGCCAGGATTTACACTGATGATGCCTCGGCGTATCAATCCCTCTCCAACCACGCAACCGTCAAGCACAGTGTTTCCGAATACGTGCGCGGCCAGGTTCACACCAACGGGATTGAGAGCTTCTGGAGTACCCTGAAACGTGCGCATAAGGGAGTCTTCCATAAAATCAGTCCGAAGCATCTTGATCGCTATGTGAGGGAGTTTGCAGGGAAGCACAATCTCCGTCAGGCTGACACCGTGAAGCAGATGCGGCGGCTCGTTGTGAACCTGGTTGGGAAGCGGCTGAGTTACCGCGACCTGATTGCCGATAACGGCCTGCCTTCCGGCGCACGTTCATAAGAGCGCGTACCAAGTCTTCCGGCGTTGCATCTCCGTAGTCTGGTCGTTTTCTCATAACAGCCATCCAATCGGCTCGGCTCGCTTCACCCGCTCCTTTAGAAACTCGGCCTGAGACTTCGTTCCCTTCGATGAGTTGCAGGCCCCACAAAGGAGCCACAGATTATCGACGTGATCCGTTCCGCCGTAAGCCCTGGGGACGATGTGATCCAAGGTTAGATTCCTCTTGTGGAACATCACCATGCACCCGCCGCACTGCCCCGACTGCTTTCCGTAGAGTACATCCTTGTGTGCGGACGGGGGAGACAACTTCCCGAGGTCCGTCCGTTGCGGCTGGTCCGTTCTGTGGATCGGCTTGAAGTCGTGGAACAGGTTGATTTCCTTCCTGATGCGGACCTGGACTAGCTCGGCAGCCTTCTCGGAGATGTCAATGCCAAGCCACTGACGGCCATGACGCTCTGCCGCGACGCAAGCCGTGGCGCATCCACAGAACGGATCAAATACCGTGTCGCCCTCGTTGGAACTCGCCTTGATGATGCGTTCGAGTAGAGCTAAGGGCTTCTGTGTGGGGTAGCCTACGCGCTCCTGAGCTTGGGAATTTATGGGTGGAATGTCATCCCACAAACTCCCTATGGGACGCCCCTTCTCAATATCGCTAGGGCGTAGCTTCCTTCGTACCCCTCCGGTCTTGGTCCATGCGAGATTGCCGCTCTTGTCAATATCCTCTAGAGTTTCTAGCTTCACGCGCCATCCAGCAGGTCCGGGGGTGAATCCCTTATAGGTGTAGACGAGATTTGGCCGTTCACCCATGCTTCCTGAGCGAAGGATTGGGCCATCCGCGTAAGGTCCGTGTTCATCCTTGTAGGGATATTTATGGGTGGGAGAAGGCGTCTGGCGTCAGCGGCACTCGTATACTGTCTAGATTAAGGGTCGCCGTCTGATATCGGACGTAGTACAGAATCGTGTCCGTAAAAGGGCTAAAACGCCTCATATCGTGTTGCGATCCCTTGGGGTTCTTTGAACGCCACCAAACTAGCTCATTCCGAAAGTTTGAAGCCCCGAAGATCGCATCCATAAGCGTCTTGAGATAGTGGCTTGCGGTGGGGTCGCAGTGAAGGTATATCGACCCTGTGGGCTTGAGTAGCCGTTTCATCTCATCGAGGCGTTGAGCCATCATCGATAGGTAAGAGGCCAATGGGGTATTTAGTTGACTCCAGTAGCCACAATATGTTGTGGTTGGGGGCATGAAGGAGGACTACCCCCGAAACCTCGTCGAGTTGGAAGCTCGATTCTCGACCGAGGAGGCGTGCCGGGAGTACCTGCTGAAGCTGCGCTGGCCGGAGGGGTTCGTGTGCCCGCGCTGTGGGATCCAGTCCTCATGGGCCAGCAAACGCAATCTGCTGCTCTGCGCCGACTGCGGTTACCAGGCCTCGGTGACGGCGGGCACGATTTTCCAGGACACCCGCAAGCCCTTGACGTTGTGGTTCCGGGCGGCTTGGTGGGTGACAACGCAAAAAGGCGGGGCCAGCGCGCTGGAGTTGCAGCGGGTCTTGGGTTTGGGTAGCTATGTAACCGCCTGGACCTGGCTGCACAAGTTCCGCCGCGCCATGGTGCGCCCCGGTCGCAATCGGCTGGTCGGCCGGGTGGAGGTGGACGAAACGTATGTGGGCGGAGTCGAAGAGGGCGTCCGAGGTCGCGAAATGGTTGGCAAAGCGTTAGTTGCGGTTGCTGCCGAGGAGGATGGGCGCGGTATGGGTCGCATCCGGCTCCGTCGGATCGCGGATGCCTCAGCGGCGAGCTTGGAAGCCTTTGTCGAAGAAGCTATCCAACCTGGCAGCCTCGTGCACACCGACGGCTGGGAAGGCTATGCGGGATTGGAGAACAAAGGATACCGCCATGAAGTCACCGTGCTGCGCGGGAAGCGGCAATCGGCGAGTAAGCTGCTGCCGAGAGTCCATCGTGTCGCCTCTCTGCTAAAGCGCTGGCTGTTGGGGACACCAGGGGGCTGTCAGTCACGAGTATTTGGACTACTACCTGGACGAGTTCACGTTCCGCTTCAACCGGCGGACCTCACGGTCGCGCGGCAAACTTTTCTATCGCCTCCTCCAGCAGGCGGTGGTAAGACAATGGTGAGGCCAACGCACCCCCACCCCCAAGAAGTGGCTAGGCGGGGCCAGCGCGCTGGACGTTGCAGCGGGTCTTGGGTTTGGGTAGCTATGTAACCGCCTGGACCTGGCTGCACAAGTTCCGCCGCGCGCTGTGGGATCCATGGTGCTGCTCTGCGCCGACCGGGTGACGGCGGGCACGATTTTCCAGGACACCCGCGCACGTTGTGGTTCCGGGCGGTTGACAACGCAAAAAGGCGGGGCCAGCGCGCCGCTATGTAACCGCCTGGACCTGGCTGCACAAGTTCCGCCGCGCCATGGTGCGCCCCGGTCGCAATCGGCTGGTCGGCCGGGTGGAGGTGGACGAAACGTATGTGGGCGGAGTCGAAGAGGGCGTCCGAGGTCGCGAAATGGTTGGCAAAGCGTTAGTTGCGGTTGCTGCCGAGGAGGATGGGCGCGGTATGGGTCGCATCCGGCTCCGTCGGATCGCGGATGCCTCAGCGGCGAGCTTGGAAGCCTTTGTCGAAGAAGCTATCCAACCTGGCAGCCTCGTGCACACCGACGGCTGGGAAGGCTATGCGGGATTGGAGAACAAAGGATACCGCCATGAAGTCACCGTGCTGCGCGGGAAGCGGCAATCGGCGAGTAAGCTGCTGCCGAGAGTCCATCGTGTCGCCTCTCTGCTAAAGCGCTGGCTGTTGGGGACCCACCAGGGGGCTGTCAGTCACGAGTATTTGGACTACTACCTGGACGAGTTCACGTTCCGCTTCAACCGGCGGACCTCACGGTCGCGCGGCAAACTTTTCTATCGCCTCCTCCAGCAGGCGGTCGCCGCCGACCCTGCTCCCTATAAGACAATGGTCGAGGCCACCAGGGCCGGCACCCCCACCCCCAAGATGTAGTGGCTACTGGAGTCAACTAAATACCCCATCAGAGGCCATACTGTTTCCATGAACCAGCCGCGCTCCTTCGATGACGTGATACAGCACCGGGTTTTTGTCCCTTAGAAGGAGAATATAGAGCCGGTCCACGTCATCCAGGGTCCAGGTGTCCTTGAACGCGGCCCCAGCGGCCTCGCTCCCGATAGGTGCGGCGTAGTCCTGGTTCGAGTTGAAGGGCGGATCAAGATAGATCAGGTCCACGGACTCGGAATTGAGGCCGCGCATGATCGGCAGGTTGTCCCCGGTCCAGATCGTGTGGTTCTTCCAGTTCGGAGCGGTCATTGTCGCCTCGATGCCCGATTCTTCTGCCAAATCTTCAGCCGACCCCGAACACAACCGTGGAATCGCAGCAGATCGGCACACCTTTGGGCCTTATACCTCAATGCTACGTCCGTGTCGCTTCGGGTTCTCCCCATCCAAGTCTCGTATTTCTGATACAGAACCCTGTACCGGGCAGCTTCTTGTATGGTGAGCGGCACATCGTCTCTAGGATAGAGAATCCGGCCCCAAATCTCGACCAGATCATCAAGTTCCAGTATGTATTTCTTTGCGTTCTCCCGTAGTCGTCCGATCACACAGACGACGACAAATGAAAATGTCAATATGCCAATTAACGGCAGCGAGGCCCTCAGTAGTTCCGGGACCATTTTTTCACACCCAAGAACTGTGATGACTGCCACAGTCGCAGATATAAGGGAAAGGACAATTGTGAGCCACTCCAGCCACTGAATCCGCACGAACGCATTCTACTCAATTCTCCTTTGCCTGTCAAGCGTTCCTTATAATTCCCTTTGTTTGTCCGCGCCTGACCTGAGGGACTGGCGGTACCCCCAACTGATGCTGGCCGGTGGTGTATACTATGACCCTTCCAGGGCCAACCTGGAAATCTTGAGGAGGAGGATCTCAAGTGGCTATCACTATCACGATTACTGCTGAAGAGCTGGGGCCGCAAGACCCAACCAAAGACAACTCGCCGCTGGATGCGGCTGCCGGACAATCATGTACCTACAACGGAGCGAGCTACTCTGATGGTGTATATATATGTACCTCGGGTCGTTCGCTGCAATGTGTTAATGGGGTTTGGCGGAAGAGAGGCACCTACTAGCAGTTGCGGAGGCAGGTCCTCCAGCACCAGCATGTGTTGACACGAGGGTCCTCCCCGTCATCACCGCGCGTTGGAGGGGATTTGCTCTCTTGCCCCTAATCCGTCCGTAAGCGTTCGCAGGAAGGGGCACGGGGACCGAAAGACGGATCGAACGGTCTCGGGGAGAGGTTCGGATCGCGTGCAGCAGCCTCGCGTCGATGCCTTCCTTTGCGGCATCCCCAGACCGAATCCTCCCGACTACAGTGGCAGCTCGCTCCGACCCGTCACCTTCCCCCTTTAATCGCGACGCTTTCACAGCCGACCCTTCCTTAAGTTCTTTATTTCCTGTAAGATGCCCGTGTAAGATTGCGGCAGTGTGTCGCTATCCTAGAGAATTTACGGCAGCAGCCCCACGCCTCTATGCTCTACCAGTACAAGCGCGAACCTCTTACCGGAGATGAAGCAACCCGCTTGGCCAACGCCTGCAACCCCCCACGAAGAAAAACTCGTTGTCTGGGTCCTTCTCGACACCGGACTCCGGGTCTCCGAGCTTGCCAATCTCAAACGAGCTAATCTCGACTGGCAGACTCACCGCCTGATGATCTACGGCAAGGGCGGACCCTTCGGCAGCAAATCCAAGCGCCGGGTCATTCCTTTGAGTGCCCGTATCCAGCCCCTCATCGAGGGCTACTTTGCATTACACGAAACCTTCCGCTTCAGTGTTCGCACTATCCAGCGCATGCTAAAGCGTCTTGCTAACCGCGCACGCATCAGCCGCAAGGTCTCCCCTCACGTGCTGAGGCACACCTTTGCCGTCACGGCAATCCAGAAAGGCATCTCCCTACCGGCGCTACAGCGCCTGCTGGGGCATGGGGCCTGGGGTGGGCAAAAAAAGCCAGCCGTTCCCAACGGCTGGTCCTTCCCAATCCGCGAAATCCCCCGTAACCTGCGAATCAGTCACGTAACTTTCAGATTTTTATTCCCTTTGATAACAACAACACCCTCTCTCCGGCGCCCGCAAACCCGCCCCCACCGGCTACCATGGAAGCAGAGAGAGAAAATCGCGGACTCTTCCAAGCGCCGTCGTCGTCGTGTCGGGACACCGCGGCAAAGCAAGAAAGCATTCGCGTCACCAAAAAGCGATGCGAATCACCACTTTATGGCACGTAATAAGGCACAATCTGCCACGCTCAGAGGCCGGAGAGAAAGCGGACAATCATGAATAAGTCATTGATTCTTATACAGTTTACGGACAATCCTGCGATTCCGAGCCCGGCCGAAAGAACCCCAAAGCGCCCAAAAGTCTGCCATTCTCTGCCATTCTCTGCCAAATCCTTAGATAATCCATAGAAAACAAACCATTTACAAGAATGGTACACTCGGGGCGTTCAGGACAGGTAACTGCCAAGGGGCGATGCCAGAGACCCGTGGCCCCTCCCGGTAGCGGCAGGGCGAAGTTCGAAGCTCGGCTCCCTCGGCGAGTGTTTGCGAATCGACCGCGAACCTTGGCGGTGCCGCAAACTGCTTCAAACAAGCATCGAGAGGAGTCTCGACGGGCACGCTGAAAGTGTGCGCGGCGTTGGCGATGGGTCACTTCACGGCGCGAACGCGGTGGTTCTCGCTGTCGCAAGCGAACACAAAAGGCCCCTCTTACATTTAACAAACCTTATGCAAGGGTTCTTCACAGCAGCGAGGGCTAACGTAATAGAGGTTACACTTGTTGCATCGCAGTTGGGGCACTGCTATCCTGTCTGCCTCAGGATGGCCAAAAAGGAAATCTTGGTTTACGAAACGGAGAACCAGAATGAGTATGAATCGACGCAGTTTTCTTCACAACTGGGGTATGGCAACGGCCGGCATTGGCGCCGGCATGACGGCTGCGCCGCGGCCAGCGGCCGGTGGAGCCCAAGATTCGAAGGCGCCGAAAATGAAAATAACCCGGGTCAAAACCATCTTGCTGGATAACATCCGCCCCTATATCGGGCATCGGAAGTGGCTGTTTATCCAGCTCTTTACCGACGAAGGTATCGTTGGGTTGGGCGAGCGGCCCACGGGCGGGGTACTCAATCTGAAATCGCAGATCGAGCTACTCAACGACCTGTGCGAGCGGTTTGTTATCGGCCAGAGCCCGTTCGATATCGAGAAGATCTGGCAGAGCATGTACACCAGCTCTCACGACTATCGCCATCCGGGACTCTATTCCATCCCGGCGTTCTCCGCCATCGAAATGGCCTGCTGGGACCTTGTCGGCAAGGCGACGAATCAGCCGATCTACAACTTGCTAGGCGGCCAGTACCACGACAAGCTGCGCGCCTATAGGTATATGAACACCCAGGGCGTGTGGGAGAACCCGGAACTGGCCGGCGAAAGGGCCATTGAGCTAGTGAAAGCAGGCAACACCGCCTGCAAGCTGGACCCGTTCCGGCCGATCACCGGCCCCCCTAAAGACTACTCGCTCAAATTTATCCGCCACGTCGCCAAGATCTTTCGGGCCATTCGTGACGCCGTCGGCGATGAGCTGGAGATCGGGATCGGCGCCCATGGCCAGTTCAGTACGGCCGGGGCGATCCGCGTCGCGAGCATCCTCGAAGAATTCGATCCGTACTGGTTCGAAGAGCCCGTGTCGCCGGAAAACGTGGATGAGATGGCCCGCGTGGCGGCCCACACGAGTATCCCCATCGCGACTGGCGAGCGCTTGGTGACCAAGTTCGAGTTTAGGGAGGTGCTTGAAAAGCAGGCCGCGCAGATCATTCAGCTCGATGTCGGTCAGTGCGGCGGGATTCTGGAGTCCAAGAAAATCGCCGGTATGGCCGAAGCCCATTACGCGATGATCGCGCCACACATGTACTGCGGTCCGGTCGCCGCTGCCGCGGCGGTGCAGCTCGACACCTGCTCTCCCAACTTCCTCATTCAGGAATACAACACAAACGACCTCCACAGCGAGATATTCGTGGAGCCGATCAAGTTTGAAAACGGATTCATTACCCCGCCGGCGGGGCCTGGCTTGGGAATCGAGCTCAACGAAGAGGTCGTCAAGAGACAACTATCCGGCTGAGTTGCCCGCGGTCGTCTTTCGTTAGTTACCCTGGCGCGGTGGCTAGCCGAGCCGAATGCCGGCCTAATGGAGACGAACAGCCCGTTTCCGAATATCTGGTACGTCATTTCGCACGTCACTCTGGCCCATGACCGGATGCGAATAGCTGTCTGAGAAACTCTATTTCCGATCCATTGACTCTGCTAGCCCGCCAGCGCGAAGGCTTTTTTCATGGCGATGGCGGTGGTTTCGCTTGCTTGTTCGTCGTCCATCTCGTTTAACCGCTGGCTGAAGGGTTCGGGGCGAACCGGCCCGTCATATCCGATCTTTATGAGAGCGTTCAGAAACGCTTTCACGTCGATCATGCCGGTTGTCGCGGGCAATGCGCGCTGGCGGTCGTACTGCTCTTCGCGCTCGATACCGCTGGGGGCGTCGTTGAGGTCGGCGGAGACAACATCGCTGTTTGAAAGAGTCAAGATGTCGTCAGCGGTTTCGCGCGCTGTCCACCAATGCCAAGAGTCGAGGACAAACCCAACGTTGGATTTGCCGATTTCCGCGATCAGTTCCTTGCATTCCGCCATCGAGTGCACAAAGGCGTGACGTTGGGCGGTCCAAAGTCGTTTGGTGCCGAGATACTCCAGGCCCAAGCGGAGGCCGTGATCTTCAAGCACGGAAGCGGCTCCTCGCAGCCGGCGGGAAGTCTGCTTAAGGTTCTCAAGATAGGTGAGAGTGTCGCTTCTTGATGAAACCGCCGTCCCCACCCGAGTCACGCCGGCCTGCTGTAATGCTTTCGCTTCAGCGACGGCGGGACGATGATCACTTTCGTTACGGAAGCTGGCCGACAGGCTTGCGGCGGCCCATTTCAGCTTGTTCGACTTCAGCGCTTCGACGTACCGCGAAACGCCCTCCTTCAGCAACTGCGGGCCGAATGGCTGGACGGATTCATATCCGTACTTCGCGGCCAATTCGATGGAGCGGCCCTGGTCCGCGGTGACGCCAATGCTGCCCGGAGTGAATGCGAGAGTAAATTTCCTCTCGGCAGCCTGAGCATTCCCGGCCACGGCGGCCGCAGCGGCGGCGAGACCGCTGTAAACAAATTCGCGTCGATTACTTTGTGCCATAGCGTCGCTATTGTATCAAATCGGTGACCGGCTCGAACTCGACGCTGTTTTGGCTGAATAGACGAATGGCAGTCCATCTCTGGGGAAATCAAAAACTCGTTTCTGATGCGCCTCGGGACGAGTCGTTACAGTCGGCCACCATGTGGCAGAGAGGTTGCCCAGCCGGTTCGTGGAATCGCGTTGCCATGGCTGCGCGCCAAGAATGGGATGCCATCGCCGTCGTCGTCGGCGCTAACCCTGCACTAACCCGCTTTCTCACCACGTGGCGAGGCGAAGTGCGTGCGAGGCCCGTCAGTACGAGGCGCACGCCGCTTGACGAGAGGAGGCGTACTTGACTACGTCGAGCACGGCAAGCAAGCGCAACGGCGCTTGATGTTGGAGCTTCTGGTTCCAGGTGTGCAAGATGCTGAAGAAGCCGATCTCGGCGCCCAAGCGCTTGGGATCGCGGGCGACTTCCAGCAGCGTTGCTGCGCTCGTGCGCAGCAGCAGAGGGTAGACGACTCGCTTGTTCTGTAAGGCCAGCCTCGAGAGTTCGTGGGGCAGAGTGAAGACGGCGTGCAGGTAGCGCGTGGGCAGCAACTGTTTCCGCCGCGCCTGACTGGCTCTAAAGCAAGGCGATCAGTTCACCCGGCGGTCGAAACGATCCCAAGCATAGCTTCGGTGCAGCGATGGAGTTCGTGGATTCCACTTTGCTGCTGAGGATCGCCGCGAGTGCGTATTTCCTGGGTCGTACCGAGCCACCCTACCAGGCTGAAAACCCCCACAACCAAGCCAAAACCCAACCACCACCATGCAATATCCGAGACTTGTCCTGAGTGCATCGAAAGCCTCAAAGGCTTGGTTTCCGTCACTCCGTGTTATACTGACGGACGGAATTCTGTTACCCGATATTTTCATATCCACCCCCTAAGTAACAGAAAACAAAGCCTGCTGGCGTAGCTCAGATGGTTAGAGCGCCTGATTGTGGATCAGGAGGTCCCCGGTTCGACCCCGGGCGCCAGTACCAAAGAATCAACAACTTACGGTTCTCCCCTTCCCTGTAATTCCCTCCGAAAGCCACCGAATACGGCTAGTTTTGGCAACCAATTGGCAACCAAGGCGGCCGCACGCCTGGGGACGCCTACGTTGAGACGGGCGCGAGGGGGAGATTGATGCCTCGAACCTGCATCATATGCGGCCACGACAAGCGCAGGGCGATGAAAAGGGCATTCTCTCGGGTGAGGCTTTGGGGCTATAGCGGGCCGTGGTCCGTTTCCCGGCAAGCCTATACGACTTGGGGGCGTTATGGCATCCTCCTGGTCGCTGTTGTGGAGTCGGCCTCGCCGTGGGTCGTTACCTGCAGGCGCTTAATTTCGCTATTTCTTCGACATCGTAAAATCGATGTCACAACAGGGTAAAGCGCCTAGTTCGGAGCAAGCCGGCAGTAGCAGGTTTGTGCCTCGCAGACTGAGGCGCTTGCTGATTGCTAAGGAACCTAACTTTGCCACGCAATCCGGTACACAGTTCGATGAAGGCATCAGTCGAAAGAGCCGACGGTCCGTCATCTATCCAGGTCGGAATTAGCCCCGAAAGGGATTATGCGGCCCTGGTCGAGCTGCTCCCTCAACTTAGCCGGGCCCCTGATGGATTGGGGGAAACATTTCTAACAGAAGAAGAGGCCGAGCAAATCCGCGCTTTGGGTTTTCCGGCGACTCGAGGGGAGTGGTGGGTTCCAGTGTTGCCGAACTTCTTAGTGCAGGGTGACGGGCTCCTTGAGTGTCTGAGCGATGCCTGGGCAGATCCGGACCCTAGGCGGCTGCTGCCCGAGCACCCTGAGAAGACTCTGTCGGAGATCGACCAGGAGCAGAGCGTCGAGCCCGACGACCGTATTTCTTCGAAAGATGAGGTACGCGTGTTCGGGGCTGTGCAGCGTGCCGGCGGCTGGATCAATAAGCGCAAGCTGCAACAGCGCTTGTGGCGAATGCGGGCTCATCGACTGAAAACAGCATTGGAGTTGCTGCGAAAGCGCGATGCTGTTGAACTGCATGGGGCAACGGTGCACCTGGTGGCGACGGAGCCAAGCGGGGAAAACACAAAACCATTCGAAAACCGCTGGCTGTAAAGGCAACCGATGACTCAAAGAATACGCCAGAAAATCGAGGACGCTCGAACCATGAGCCGCTTGCGAGAACTCCGCGTCGCCGCTTCAAAGACCCGTTCGAAACTCGATTACCGGAGTAGCTTAGAGTTCATCACGCGTCCGCACGGCGGACGCCAGGGAATGATCGATCTCAGCCGCTGTTGCAAAGATCACCGGATTCGAGCCATGGTAAAAGCTTGGGATAAATTGGGTCTCTGGCAGCGCCGGCACACCCGGATTTCGCACCTTTGTCAGGTCTGCGAGATTGACGAATCGGAGTTTTTTGGGAAGCTGGTCGCCTCGCTGTCTAGCCGTGGAGCAGACACCGGCCCGTTGTTGAAGCGCTGCGTTGATGGATTAGCAAGCCGAGTTGGACCCGCCAGTTCACCAGCCAGGGTTAGGGAGTCTCGCGAACCCGAGCGGCCAGATTATCCACGAAGTGAGTCCGCCCCCCAGTTTTGGGCTGCTGCTGAAGATTGACGCTCTGCCGACTCAAAGCGGGAACTAGCGGGAACTCAGAACCCAAGGAAAAGTTACTGCGCGCGCGCGCAGTAGAAAATCCTTGTGGTCCAATTTTTTGACTGGTCCCTTACGCTAGAAAAACCTTGCCGTCCCACTCATCCTTCCCCTTCACGCCCTGCGGAAGGTCCGGCCATTCACAATTCAGCACAGTCTTCCGACAGCAGGCTGCCGTTCAGGGGTAGAGTTCCCCCGGACGACCAGGACTGCGAATAGCTACTAGGAAATTTCATTACCACCAGCAATCGGTCATCGGCGCTACCTCCTTAGGCGACCAGAGCCGGTGAAATCCGATTCGACTCAGGGGCTTGGCGGTGCTAGGATCGGTTAGCTGGTGCGAAGGCTTGTAATCACCAGTTATCCGGCAGCGCTACAATTTGACCGTCATGGTCGGCCAAACCATCTCGCATTACAAGGTCCTCTCCGAAGTCGGCCGGGGCGGCATGGGTATCGTCTACAAGGCCGAAGACACCAAACTCGAACGCACGGTTGCGCTCAAGTTCCTAGCCTCTCACCTGCTGGAAGACGAGGAAAGCCATGCGCGTTTCATTCGAGAGGCGAAGGCCGCCGCCTCCCTAGATCATCAAAACATTTGCACCGTCCATGAGATCGACGAGATCGACGGCCAGACCTTTATCGTGATGGCCTACGTCGAAGGCCAAAGCGTCAAGCAAAAGATCGAAGCCCGCCCGCTGAAACTCGACGAGGCTCTGGACATTGCCATCCAGACAGCCCAGGGCCTCAAAGCGGCGCACCAGAAAGAGGTCGTCCATCGTGACATCAAACCGGCCCACCTGATGCTGACCGAGGAAGGCCAACTCAAGGTCATGGACTTCGGGCTGGCGCAGTTAGCTGAACAGTCCAGGCTCACAAAGACGGCGACCATGCTCGGGACACCGGCCTACATGTCGCCCGAGCAAACCCGGCGCCTGCCCACCGACCGTCGCGCGGATATCTGGTCGCTGGGGGTGGTGATTTACGAGATGGTGACGGGGTGCCTGCCATTCGAGGGCGAGCGTCAGGAGGCCGTGCTCTATGCCATTGGCAACGAAGAACCAGAACCGCCTACCGCTCTAAGGTCCCGAGTCCCTCTCGAACTCGACCGCATCGTGGAAAAGGCGCTGGCAAAGAGCCCCGACGAGCGCTACCAGCATGTCGAGGAGATGATCGTCGATCTGCGAGGTCTGGGCAAGAAGCTCGAATCCGGCAAATCGACGATCGCAAGCACAGTTCATATCGATGACGTGGGTGCCGATCGCGATGCCCGGCTGAAGCGCCAAGAGCAGATCGATGGCTTCCTAGCCGGCGGCATGATCACCTTTGCGGCGGGTATTGGCATCTCGATATTCTTCTACTTCTTGATACCCGATAGACCAGTTTTCCTCACGGGTGTCATTGTGATGCTGGTCGGTGCGGCGCTCTTAGGCCTCGCATACCTGATGGCGAAGAGGCCGTCGGAGTAGCGGTGGATTACTGCGAATTGTGCGACTCTTCAGCCGCTGCGGACCGCGGCCACCTCCGCGCCCGGGTTCCATCCCTGGGTTTCGGCAACCATCTGAACCCGCGCCCGCAAGTCCAGGCGAAACGTTTCCATGTGTTTTGGGTCCCAGTGGATCGTCGGCCTGTCAGGAAGATCGAAGGGCGGATTCTTCCCCTCCTGAGCTGTCAAGGTCAGCGGCTTCTCCGTTTGTGCCTACGCCGAGTGTTAGCCGACTGGCTCGACGAAGGCGGAGTGCGCGCCGGCGAGTCCTCGTTTCGTGACAAACCAATTACTACGTCCCCCGACTCCATCCTCTGTGATGCAAACTGTCATGAAGAGCCCTGCGCCCCTGGGTATTACAACTCATACAAAACAAGACCCTTACTACCTGAATTATGCATTGCGGGGTGCACCTGAGGAGGGCTGAGCCGCAAGGGACCATTGGGGAACGCCCGAAAACATGGGGTAAAAAGGTAGGCTGGCAAAGATTCCAGCTTCACCAGCCAACCCAAAGGAGGTCACCCAAATGGTTACCAAGCGAAAACAGCATAGCTCCCAAAGGGCCGTCAAACAAGGCCCAGCCGTGACGGTCTCGCAGCCCAATAAAATCGGGGCATCCACGCCTTGACAACTTCCGCGGCAGGAAGCCGACTCCCTACGGCGGCTTGCCGCCGGTAGTCGAGAGGGCGTTGATCTGAGAGCCTGGCTATGCGCTATGCATAAAATTTTATGCACTGGCCGCAACGTACTGGAAACACGCCACTTCGGAGCGGGGTTTTGCCGACGCGGATTCTGGGCGGGAGGGGAAACCGGGGACGGAGAAGCCAAAAGACCAGTTGCCGAGCTCCCACCTTACGACGGCCGTCAAGCCGCTACGAACGCAGCCGCACTCGCAAAGCGAATCTGTGCATAATTCAGGTACTACCTAATCTGCCGATTAGTGTCGCGAAATCCCGTAACCACCAGTAATCCGCCGTCAGAGGCCCTCCTCCGCGTCGTCGGACAAGCTGCAAACCCCTCGTCTATTGAGTTACCATAGGCTTGAACCGGATAGCTAGTGCGAAGGCTTGTACTCGCTAGGTATCCGGGGGAGCTAGAATCTCGGTGTCGGTCAGTCGTCGAATAAAGCAAGTCCAGAGTGGTTCGGTTTGGAGTTTTCGAGCTGGATCTCACGTCCGGGGAGCTACCGAAGAATCGCGAGGACATCAGAAATGAAGCTAGAAGAGTTTGTGGAAAAGACAGTTTCCCAGATCGCGGCTGGTGTCGAAACTGCTGCTGGCAAAGTTCTGAACCGAGGCGTGAGAATCTTGACGTCAGGGGGGAAGCCTGATTCCGTGGAGTTTGATGTGGCCGTTACTGTCCAGGAGGGCGATAAGGCGGAGGGCGGAGCTGGCATCTTCGTCGCTATCGCGGGAGCGGGAATCAAGGCCACTGCCGCGCAAACTGTTCATGGGATCTTCTGGAACGGGTGCGCCGCCCGATGATACCGACCCCAGAGAGCCGCAGCGTCGCTGAGCTTCTTCACTGCTCGTTCTGCGCCTTCTCCCGCCGTTCTTTTAGCCGCTTTCCCGCGGCCTTGACCGCCTTCGCTCCGCCCTGGCGAGCCCCGAGCCAGTCGTCCGACGCCTCGCCTTTCGCCTCCCGAACCCGGGCGCCGCGGAGCGCCAGCGTCATGGGGCGGTTTCCCTCGTGACAGCCGAACTCAAGCAGAGGCTCCTCGCTCAACTGCATCTCGTAAGCCACCGACCACGGTTTCTCGAACGACTCCGGATCATTCACTGTGTACTCGTAGAGCAGCGTGCCGGTGCTGGTTCGGGTGAAACGCTCCTCGAGGATCATGTTCTTGCCGGAGCCTCGGAGGTTGGTGTGCTCGGTGTAGTTTTTGGTCCGCACGACCAGCGTATTCCCGTCCCAGTGACCGCGTGAATCCCCCTTCCACAGGCGGATGTCTTGCGGCACATGGTCACGACCGTCAAGAGGGATGATGCGGTGGTCGTTGATCATCTCGACCAGGATCGCGACGTGGTCTTTCGTCTGGAAGATCTCCGCGAAGTTGTTGTAGGCGCCGGGGTTCATCGGTGGTCCGACCGACATGACGATGCAGCGATCGCTTGGATCGCGGTCCTCCGGTCCCGCGGGCACTTGGCCCCAGCGGACAGTGCGCTCATCCTTCCGGCGCTTGGCGTCCTCGGTCAACGCCGGGAGGCGGCCGTCCGGGGGATCGACGATGAGCGACGTTCTCATCGTGCCGGTCATCTTCTTGCCGACATCCACGAAGATCCAGTTGTAGCCGACGTCGAGGTCGGCCTGGCCCAGGACCAAGGAGCCGCGCCGGTTGTCGTCTGCTCGTCCAACCCCGCTGTCCAAAAGGGCCTGTGCTCCGAGGTCGTTCTGGCCCGCCAAGGGGACGCGCTCCTCTAGATTACGCCGGCTGTCGATCTTCCGGCGCTTCTCCTCAAACTCGGCCACCTCTTCCGGCGTGAGGAACTCCTTGTCCTTGAATTCCGCCGGCCGCTCGAACGGCGTAATTGAGCGGCGGTCCCAGGTGCCTCGCAAGTCGGGATCACCCCAGGACGTCTTTGGACTATCCTCGGCGAGAGCGGCGGGCGCCAACACAGCGGCGGCGAGGACGATCACGAGTGCGCTTCGATTGGTCATGACTTTACTCCTTACTAGGCGTCTGAGGTGGTTCGGCGAAGTGCTAGCCAGAATTTCCGATTTGGAACTCCGACTCGAACATGGTACTCCATCTCTTCTCCTGAATGCAACGACTTTGCCTCGTAAGGCAGGCCACGATCAGAACAAGCCGACTCCCGGAGATCTTTCTCCGCAAAAGGGTGCCAGAAGGCAGGACCAGGCAGGCAGCCCTCCGATCTACAGTTTCGGAGCGTCGGAATGGGGAAGCTTTCAGGAGCGCCTAGTGCAAAAGTCTTCCCTCCGAGTTCGAGCGGGATGGGAAGGCATCCATGCAAAATCAGTGACCTCAAGCCCCGAATCCTGCACACCCCAGACCCCAAATTCTGCGCTGCAAAATCCGAGACCCACCACTCCCAAAGGCAGGCCAACGTCAAGTCCCGACCCCGACACCGCCCAGAAGGCAGGTCCGGCCCAACCACCTTATCCACTTGACCAATCCAACCCAGATGCTACGGTGACCTTATAACCGACCCGCGACATGACGCAACTCACCAAAGAGCACCTAGACAAGGCGCTCGACAAACATTTCAAGAAGGTAGACCAACGATTCGAGAAGATGGATCGGCGATTTGACGTGCAAACGAAGGAACTCAAAGCCTACACCGACGAACGGTTCACGGAATCAAAGGCTCATACTTCCGAGCAGATCGAAGGGCTCGCGCGCATGGTCCAGCGGGGATTCCAAGAGATGAGCCGGAAACTCGACATCCGCGAAGACGTGGACAAGCTCAAGCACCAGATGCGCCAAGTCCGACAATCGATCGGTCTTCGGAACTAATCGCTCGGCGGCAACTGAGGAAACACAAAAAGCGGACTCCACCAGGAGCCCGCTTTTCTTTCCCACCAGACCAATGCCCAGCCCAAAAGGCAGGTTCGACTCCGCGGATCAGCTCAGCCGGGCGATACGTGTCGCTGGATCTCAACCCCCTTTTTCAGAATCTCCAACCGGTCCGAATCCGCCTCGCCGGAGTGTGCCGAAAGTTGACCATTCCTCACCTTCCCGAGAATCCCACCATCAAGTGCGGTGCGCAGGAAGGCACACATCCGCAAAGACAAAGCCGTCTCGCTCCACCGTTTCGCCCAGCTCAACGGTGAGCGGCACGGCGAAGAGAGGGGAGTCGAAAACGAAGGTGTGAAACTCCCCGTTTTCGCCGCAGGGATCCACGTGGCCCGGAAGATCAGCCAAGAGAGCAGAGTCATAGAATCGACCCGCAAAATCTGATGCCAATTTGCGTGGATCAACGCATGTAACAATCGCTTTGTGGCCGGACTCAATAATGGCTCGCGCGAGTTTGACCGTGGGGCGTTGCCACAGGGGAAAGAGCGGCTCTATGTCTGTGTCTCGCAGCATTTCCTCGCGATACTGCCGCACGTCTTCCAGGAACAAGTCGCCAAAGGCCATGTGCGTGACGCCTTCGCTTTGAGCAGTGTCGATCACCCCTTTCATTTTTCTTTCGTAGACCTCGTTGGGGCAGGGGTTGGGGATTTCAATGACATGAAGGGGGAGCCCCAGCATTTTGGCTTGAAGGGCCAGAAGCTCCCTCCGCACACCGTGCATGGAGACTCTGTCAAACGCCTGAGTGACCGTGGTCAGGAGACCCAAGACCTCGACGTCGGCCGAGTTCATCAACTCATCAAGGCAATAACTGCTGTCCTTGCCCGAACTCCAGCACATCCAGACTTTTTTTGCGTAACATTCCAAATCTTGACGCCGTGTTTCAGAATCTCAAGATGATCAAGATTCACCACGGCCCCAGCATGATGGAACCCCAACGGGAGGATCACAGAGTTGGCATCACTTCTCCCTGACTGTCCAGCCGAATGTCGATATCCGTAATCACCCGAGATGCCCAGCCCCAAAAGGCAAGTTCAACTCCGCGGATCAGCTCAGCCGGGCGATACCTGTCGCTGGATCTCAATCCCCACTGCCCCCGGCGTTCCGTGCTTTTCTCTCCCGAAGCCAACCATCAATTGAGAAGCTGCCCCCACCGCTCGCGGACAAGAAGAGGAAAACGAACGAATACAGAGCTGCCAACTCCCCACGATTCACGATCGGCCAGAAACCTTGCGGTGCATGCGCCATGAAATAAGCCACTGCCAACTGGCCCGACAGGATAAACGCGACCGGCGGCGTCCCCAGCCCGACAATGACTGCGATTCCACCGAAAAACTCCAGTGCCCCGGCGAAACCGGGCAGCGATGCCAGTTCGACCGCCTCTCGGCCCAGAAGGCCAAACAGTTTCTGCAATCCATGCTGCAAGAGCAGGAACCCTGCGATGACACGCAGAAGATTCAGGGAAACCGCTTGGAAATTCCTCATAGTTCCTGCCCTCACTGAGAGGCTACTTCGCTGTGGCCGCTTTCTTCTTGGCCGCTCGTCTTCTCTTAACCCAATAAGCCTTCATCCGCTTCGACGCGGCTTCCCGCTGGTCCGCCGTCATCGGAGACCGCCACCGGCGTTTCTTCTTTGCCGGTTTCTCGACAGCTTCTTTCGGAGCACCGCCGCCGGGCCGCCGCCCCCTACGCCGAGGCCCACCCAGGACAGCAATAGCTTCATTAAGTCGATCACGTTCTTCAATGAGTAGAGCTAGGATGTCAGCCATATCGGAAGGATTGTACCACGACCCCGCCGCTTCGTCCCCGTTTTTAGCGACCCATCCCCGGCTTCGGCGGATTCTTGGCGTCCCGCGACCATCGGCCCAACTCTTCCAGAAACGCCCAGCCATCTTCTGGACCCAGCAATATCATTCTGTACGTTCCACGAAGCCTCACGGTCACGCGTCCATCGGACTCTTCCTCGACGTCAGAGATCGCTTCAACGCTGATGATGTGCTTGCCGACTTTGATAAACCTAAAAACGGCAGTTGCTAGGGGGCATCGGTGACATACAAGGGGCCGCCGAGGACTCTGCCGTGCAGAAATTGGCGGAAAATCCAGCTCAGAATCAGTCGCCAGCGTTGGGCTCGGGTCAACTGCTCCGCAGTTGCTCGCACCCATTGCAGAAAGGCGCTCCCCCGCTGCAAAGCCGCCTTCATCTGCCGCGCCCTGGCGTGCAAGCTGGTAATCGTTACCGTGGTTTGGTGGCCGTGGCGCGTCCGCCGGGCAATGCCGTGCAGCAGCAGCGGACGCGTCGTGATCGCCTCGCCATGCTTGTCGGGGATCGCCAGCCGCGTAAACAGCGTCCACCAGTTGTACACCAGCGCCCCGATGCGCGCCAGCACCTGACAACGCAGCAGGTCCTGGGTCGTGAATCCCGACCAACTCCATTGGTTCTTCAATTCGTCAAGGTTGTTCTCCGCGTCCGCCCGGTCGCGATAGTGCTGCGCGATCGTCGCCACCTCTTCGTCGAGCGAACTCACCAGCACGACGTACTCATAGAGCACACCCTGGTCGACGATTTCCGCCAACCCCAACGAGAGCTGTTGCGGCGCCGCCGGGTCGGGCTGAGTGAGGGCCAGATCGTTGCGAATCTGGCGCCGCAACACCACCAGCGGCCGGGACCGGCTCCAGCCTTCCAGCATCAACTCCGTGCGGATCGCTTGCCAGCCTTTGCCCGCCGACTCCCATTCCTCGCTGCGAAACAACCTCTCCAACAGTCCCTTCACGCCCCGGCTCTGCCGCAATTTGAACAAATAAGGAAGCTCGCGCTGTGCGGCGCCCAGCATCATCCGCTCCGTCCCCCAGCCGATATCTCCGCGCAGCAGCGCCGGACGCTGCCCGGGTTCCAAGCCGTCGATAAACTTCCACAACTGCGGCTGCGCATACGAGGACGCCGTCTGGTTGCCCGGCTGCATTTCCACTTCCAGCAGCAGCCGCAAGTTGGCCACGAAGTAAGTGTGGTAGACGTGCGAAGGACGCCCCGGCTTGCCCGGGTTGTAACCGCGCTTGGCGCCCTGCTGGCACCCGTAGAGCGGCTTGACGCTGGAGTCGACGTCGAGGATCCAGGGCTCTTCCAGCAGCGCCTCGTAAGTTCGCTGCAGATGCTCGCGCAGCCAGCTGCTGCAAGCCTTCTCGTCGGCCCTTTGAAAGGCCCGCCGCGCCGAGTCTTCGCTGACGACCTTGCTCATCCCCAGCAATTCCGGGTTGACTCCATCGCCGCGGATCGAGCTGATGTGCGCGTAGCGGCGATGTCCCGCCAGCAGGCTCAGCAGCAGGGCGCCCAACACGTCGCGCACCGCCGGCGCGTTGGGGCTGCGGTAGTCGAGCGGACAAGCGGCGACCCAGTCGTTGAACAACCCGGCGGTTTTAAGAAACTCGATGAAGTAGGGCATCTGCCCGTAGGCGGTCACCGCCGCGCCGGCGTCCCAGCGCAGATGCACCTTGCCGCCGTAGGTGTCCAGCGCCTGGCTGCCACGGCTCTGCTTAGCGATGGCATTTTGGGGCTCCCCCAGCGGGTGAAGCTGTATTGCGCCTCGTGATTTCGACATCACCCACAGTATCAACCACTTGCCCCCTGAGCCGCCAATTCAACCGCCGTTTTTAGGATAAAAGGTTTATCCATCCCAGCTAGATTTTCCAACACCCAGTGACCTCGGCACAATCCGCAGTCCCCAAATAACAAAGCGGGCGCCAGGCCATCTCAAGCCCAACGCCCGCCCCAGCGCATGTTCGCGCCGGTTTGTCGTGATCGACATTCAGATCTTACCACACGATGACCAAACCAAACCCGCGGACCAAACCAACTGTGCTTTAGCGAACCTACCCCTCACCAGATCCACGGCCCGCCAGTCACCGAGGACGGCAGCGGCTGGGAGCCCCACCCGTTTTTACAGACACCCTTCCGGGAGGTCGTGCCAAGATTCTCACCCGACGGCCGCTATGTCGCCTACGTGTCGAACGAGTCGGGTCAAAACGAAGTCTATGTACAACCCTTTCCCGAGGGCGGCCGCAAGGTGACGGTGTCGAGCAACGGCGGGAGGAAAGTGCGCTGGAGCCGGGACGGCAAAGAGCTGTTTTATGTTGAGGGGGAGACCTTGGTGGCCGTTTCGGTATCGAGCGGTTCGGGCTTTTCGGTAGGCTCAGCCATCCGCCTGTTTGAGCATCCGGGTTTGAGACCAGGGTTCAATTACGCCCCCTACGACGTCTCGGCTGACGGCCAGCGGTTTGTCTTGGCCGAGACGGTGGGAGAGGGCGCGGACGTCCCCGAGCCGTCGATCCGCATCGTCCAAAACTGGTACGAAGAGTTCCGCAACCGCGAGCAAGACTATGGTATGCACCCCTAGGCTGAGACAGCGACAAAGTGAGACAGTAACCGTTCGCTGAAAGATTGTAGACTTTCGAGCGACACTATTGCAATACTCTGAAACAGCCGGGAAAGCGGAGGCAGGCGCTGCTGGAGAGCAACCCGCCAAGGAATACCCGACCGACAACTCATCGAGACGATGAGCCTCGGGGCGGGACATGTGTCCCGCTCCGGGTGCAAGCGATGTCTCGATAGATTGTCTCATGCCTCGGAAAACTCAAAGCTCGGATTTCTGAGCTGTTCGTATGCCGGCAACGATGCCTCGAACTCCGCCGGCGGTTGATATCCCAGCGACGAATGCAATCGCCGTTGGTTGTAGACCGCGTCGATGAAATCCGCGATCGAAGCCCTTGCTTCGTCCATCGATTGGTACGTCTGTAGGTTCACCTCCTCGCTCTTGAGCGTCTTCATAAAACTCTCTACGCGGGCGTTGTCGTAAGGATTTCCACGCCGGCTCATCGAGATCAGCGCGCCACATTGTTCCAGCAGCCCGACGTATGCCCTTGAGACGTATTGGACCCCTTGATCGGAATGATGCACCAGCCCCGGCTTGGGCCGCCGTAACTCGATCGCTTGACGCAACGCATTCAGCGCCAAGATCGCTTCGAGTGAAGGGCCCAATTCCCAGCCCACCACCCGCCGCGAGTAGGAGTCCATCACGACCGCCAGGTAGACGAACGAGCGGCGCATGCGCACGTACGTGATGTCGGCCTGCCAAAGCTGGTCGATGCCGTCAACTTGTAGAGTTTTGGCCCAATTCGGATAGGCCGCGCGCTGCTGGTCCGAGTCCGTCGTCAACACATAGCGGCGCTTGCGAATTGCCAACAGGTTGTCGTTGCGCATCAGACGCAGGACCTTCTTGTGGTTCACGGTGAAGCCTTGCCGGCGCAGTTCGGCGGTCACCCGACGATAGCCGTAGCGGCGATTCGAAAGCGTAATGCGTTGAATCCGATCGCGCAATTCGATGTCCGCTTCCGCAGGTTTGACGCGGGCTAATTGGCGGTAATATCCCACTCGGCTCACCCCCGCGAGTTCGCAAGTTTGTTCGATGCTGAGTCGGCCTTCGGCGCGGATTTCGTTGATAACCGCGTAGAGCTGCTCGCGGTTCGAGCGTCGCTGCTCGGCCTCGCGAGATTCAAGGCGCCGAAGGCTCGTTCGAAAAAATCCAATTCCGCCGCTTGCTTGCCGACCAGACGTTCAAGTTCTGCGATCCGCTCGGCGGCGGGATCAGGCGACTTCAAGCTCACCACTTGCTGTCCGGGTCGCGGCCGCCCGCGCCGCCGTTCGAGACCTGCCAGGCCCTCGGCCCGATAGGTGTCGCGCCAGCGATACAACACCGCCCGCGCTACGTCGAGCTCGCGGCTCAACCTCATGATGCTCTCCCCGTCAAGCATGCGGCGCACCGCTGCTTCCTTGAATCTCGCCTCATACGAGCGCTGTTTCCTTCTCCCCATCTGGAACTCCTTCTCCATTTCGCTGAATTCTGTCCCACTTTATCTTGTCTCACTTCTGGGGTTCACTCCACTAAGTCTCCTGAAACGAACTACATAGCGCTCGTGGGCAGATAACTGTTGATTAATCCCGTATGGGGTATTTAGTTGACTCCAGTAGCCACAATATGTTGTGGTTGGGGGCATGAAGGAGGACTACCCCCGAAACCTCGTCGAGTTGGAAGCTCGATTCTCGACCGAGGAGGCGTGCCGGGAGTACCTGCTGAAGCTGCGCTGGCCGGAGGGGTTCGTGTGCCCGCGCTGTGGGATCCAGTCCTCATGGGCCAGCAAACGCAATCTGCTGCTCTGCGCCGACTGCGGTTACCAGGCCTCGGTGACGGCGGGCACGATTTTCCAGGACACCCGCAAGCCCTTGACGTTGTGGTTCCGGGCGGCTTGGTGGGTGACAACGCAAAAAGGCGGGGCCAGCGCGCTGGAGTTGCAGCGGGTCTTGGGTTTGGGTAGCTATGTAACCGCCTGGACCTGGCTGCACAAGTTCCGCCGCGCCATGGTGCGCCCCGGTCGCAATCGGCTGGTCGGCCGGGTGGAGGTGGACGAAACGTATGTGGGCGGAGTCGAAGAGGGCGTCCGAGGTCGCGAAATGGTTGGCAAAGCGTTAGTTGCGGTTGCTGCCGAGGAGGATGGGCGCGGTATGGGTCGCATCCGGCTCCGTCGGATCGCGGATGCCTCAGCGGCGAGCTTGGAAGCCTTTGTCGAAGAAGCTATCCAACCTGGCAGCCTCGTGCACACCGACGGCTGGGAAGGCTATGCGGGATTGGAGAACAAAGGATACCGCCATGAAGTCACCGTGCTGCGCGGGAAGCGGCAATCGGCGAGTAAGCTGCTGCCGAGAGTCCATCGTGTCGCCTCTCTGCTAAAGCGCTGGCTGTTGGGGACCCACCAGGGGGCTGTCAGTCACGAGTATTTGGACTACTACCTGGACGAGTTCACGTTCCGCTTCAACCGGCGGACCTCACGGTCGCGCGGCAAACTTTTCTATCGCCTCCTCCAGCAGGCGGTCGCCGCCGACCCTGCTCCCTATAAGACAATGGTCGAGGCCACCAGGGCCGGCACCCCCACCCCCAAGATGTAGTGGCTACTGGAGTCAACTAAATACCCCATAATCCCGTAACCACCAGTAATCCGCTGTCAGAGGCCCTTCTCCGAGTCGTAGTGAGAGCCACCTATCTGAACCCCGCCCCAACCAATGAGTTAGGATGGGGTATTTAGTTGACTCCAGTAGCCACAATATGTTGTGGTTGGGGGCATGAAGGAGGACTACCCCCGAAACCTCGTCGAGTTGGAAGCTCGATTCTCGACCGAGGAGGCGTGCCGGGAGTACCTGCTGAAGCTGCGCTGGCCGGAGGGGTTCGTGTGCCCGCGCTGTGGGATCCAGTCCTCATGGGCCAGCAAACGCAATCTGCTGCTCTGCGCCGACTGCGGTTACCAGGCCTCGGTGACGGCGGGCACTGTCCAGGACACCCGCAAGCCCTTGATCTTGGTGGGTGACAACGCAAAAAGGCGGGGCCAGCGCGCTGGAGTTGCAGCGGGTCTTGGGTTTGGGTAGCTATGTAACCGCCTGGACCTGGCTGCACAAGTTCCGCCGCGCCATTGCGCCCCGGTCGCACTGGTCGGCCGGGTGGAGGTGGACGAAACTCGAAAGGGCGTCCGAGGTCGCGAAATGGTTGGCAAAGCGTTAGTTGCGGTTGCTGCCTACATAGTCGCATCCGGCTCCGTCGGATCGCGGATGCCTCAGCGGCGAGCTTGGAAGCCTTTGTCGAAGAAGCTATCCAACCTGGCAGCCTCGTGCACACCGATGGGAAGTATGCGGGTAACAAAGGATACCAGTAATGCCGCTGAAGCAGCAAGGCGAGTAAGCTTCTGCCGAGTCCATCGTGTCGCCTCTGAGAGCGCTGTTGGGGACCCGCCCCAACCAATGGACGAGTTCACGTTCCGAATGGTCACGGTCGCGCGGCAAACTTTTCTATCGCAGGCGGTCGCCGGTGGTAAGACAATGGTCGAGGCCAGGGCCGGCACCCCCACCCCCAAGATGTAGTGGCTACTGGAGTCAACTATCTGAGCCAGATTGCTGGTGGTAAGGCTTGTTTCGCCACCTATCTTGCAACGGGGAGGATCAGGCCGGGTCTACGGTGCCTAATCGGGCTCAGTCCTGCTGGTGGTCGCGCAAGTCTTCGTGCCAGTTCTGGCCAGGACGATTAAGTTCATAGCGAATGGGTTCCATCCCGATGTGGATTCCTCTATGCGTTCTTGCGTGCTGAACACACCGTCTAAGGTCGGATCGCTGCTCGGCTCCGCATCCATGTTGACAGGGGCCGTGTTGATCGGGCTGTTTTTCAGCCTTCCGCTGTTTGCCCAAAGCCAAAGCATCACAAATATCGAGATCACCCCGAACCGGCAGATTCTCTTCTCCAGCCAGCAGGTTCGGGTGACCGCCTCCGGCGCGGGGTTTACTCAATCGGACTTCATCACCTTCGAACTCTTACACGAAGACGACCCAAATCTCGATCGCGATTGGAGGTATATTTTTTCCAACCTCCCGTGCCCGCCACCAGAAGACCAGAGTTTGTTAAACACCGGCTGTGGCGGCCGTATCATCGATGACAACACGATTGAATTCACCATGAGCATTTTTTTTCGGGATGTCGAACACATCGGTCTCCATGACTTACGAGTTGGGGTTTTGCCGCGGGACCCTACCTCTAATTTTCGGCAGGGCGTAAAACTCAGTGCCTATACAATCGAGCCCCCCAGACAGGATGATTTCATCGACTTGCAGCAGGTCACCGTCAATCTGAGGGGACGGCCCAGCGAAAAACTCATCGCGTCGCCCAACCAGGTCAATTTTTTCGAACATGACTTCTCCGCCGAATCTGACGTCGAGATCGAAGTCGTACCTGAGTTCGTTTACCGCCTGTCGCGGTTTCGAAGGGCAAGAATGTGGGTTGTAGCGCAGGATGAGGCCACCGGAGAACGCCTCATGCAGACGTTCGTGCTCGACCGCGGCCGCGTCCTGCGAAACACCGAAGGGCTCATCCTTGACACGACACAAAACTTCTTCAACCGGTTTGCGTCCCCGGGGAGAGAAGGATTCATTGTCTTCAGCCTCGTCTTCACCACTGTCGAGACCATGGATTACGCGAATCTCGAGAGCGGCCAGTTCACGGCCTCGAGCCCGATTCGTGTGTTCTTTGGCGCCACGCTACCGGAACCGCCGCCGCAAGACTTGATCTCACTGAGTAATCCCGACCCGCTCGCTGGAAGCAGTTTGGAACCCGAGTCCATCCAGACCTTCGAGGCGGACGTGCATTACTCCCTGCAGAGTGGGGGAACGGGGACGGTGGAACTGCGGCTTCTGGATATGGCGGGCGAAGAGCTGATCTCTCCCAGTTCCATCCCGGTGGCAGCGGGCGAAGGCAATCCGCGAATGTTTCTGGGACCGGTGATCCTGCCGGCTGAGCCGGACAATCTGTTTCTCAAGGCTGCACTCCTTGACGATACAGGCAACCTTCTGGCTGAGTCGGACTCGGCGGAGTATCCGGTCCGCTCCCAAAGAGACCTCTTGGAGTTTTCAAGCACCAACCCGTCGCCGCCAGACCGGCTTGGTGGCGGATCGATCCAGCAGGGCGCGACAGCGACACTCGCTTACTCGCTGCGAAGCGAGCAGGAGGCGCAAGTTGTCCTGAATCTTGTCCACGAAAAACCCGGTGGAATGCTGGAAGACGTGATCACTCCGCTATTGATGACTGTCGCGAAGGCAGACGACGGAACGGTCAGCTTCGACATCGCGGACTTTCTCGTACCCGAAGAGGGCAGGTTGCTTCTCAAGGCCGGCCTCGTCGCGCCCGATGGACGCCTGCTCGCGAGTGCTGCCGACGTGATCTTCGAAATCAGCGTGGATTTCACGATGGATCACATCGAGGTCGTGCAGGTTATACAAACCGCCGACAACGCCATACCCCTGATTGCCAACAAGACGACCATGATCCGCCCGTTTACAAAAATCGCGGCGGGCCCGGATCAGATGCGCGGGGTCCAAGTGAACGTTCACGCCTTCCGGGGCGGGGCTGAGATCGCAAACTCCCCTTGGAGACGGACCAATGTTTCCCGAAGCATCACCTCCAAGGAACCCAGCCGCGACTTCATCTCACACGCACACAATCTCACGCTGCCGGCGCACTGGACGGAAGAAGGCGAACTGACCCTCCGCGTGGTGGTGAACCCCATCCGAACCATTCCTGAAGCGGACTTCTCGAACAACGAGATGGAAGTAACGGTGCGCTTTGTAAAGGGTACGCCGTTCTCCATCCGTTATTTGCCTGTTTGCATCGAGATCCCTGGACTGAAGGAGCTTTGTCCCAGCCGGCGGGTCGCAAGTGTCGCGGGCTTAGTCCCCAAGCTGTTCCCCATCGCCGAACGGGATTTCACCTACAGGGGACTGAACATTCCCGACGCCAAGCTCGATGAGCTTCTTTTTGACGCTGATGACCCCAAGAAGACCGGAGCAAAAAAGGCCCGCTTCAAAAGCTGGCTGAATCGGACGTACCAGTTGGCGGTGAGCCAGTTCGGCAGTTTCGATCAGCTCATTGCGTGGCTGCCTCGTGGCGTCGGAGGCGGCACCCTGGGGGGCTTCTCCGACCCGACATGGAACGGCGGCCAGGGCCGGGTCACCGTCGGCTTCGATAACAGCGAAGGCAGAGAAGTCTCGGACCTGCCAAGCGCAATCGCGTTAACGAAGTTCATTCTGGCGCATGAGATGAGTCACAACCTGGGCCTCCGGCATCCGGCCACAAGTGACAGTTGCGGATCGAAGGACAGCAAGACGGATTGGCCCTACAGCGGACACACGATCCACGAGTATGGATATGACCCCAACGGCGGCCGGCTCAAGCGTCCGCGGACTCACTACGACCTGATGTCCTACTGCTCTCCTCACGATGTTTGGATCGGTGGTTGGATGTCCGACTTTCACTACAAGAAGCTGATCGCCGGGATGTTGCAGCCGCAACCGTTGAACGAGGGGCCGGAAGAAGACGAGCCAGGCAAGCAGACTTCGCCCGTCAAGCAAGGAGGTCCCGTAAACGTGCTCATGGTCAGCGGGGCCGTGGACCGTGATTTGAACACCGGCCGGATCGAGGAAGTCTACCAATTCGCATCCGGCGCCCCGCTTGTGCCAACCAACCCCGCCGGCAACACCTGCCTGCGTTTCAGCGGCGATGCCGGCGCAATCAGCGACTACTGCTTCGAGCTCAGTTTCAGAACCTCCGAAACCGACGAGTCATTCGCGGAAGACAGCTTTACCGTCGTGACGCCGCTAGATGGGGAAACGACGCGCATCACCCTGCTATTCAACGGCCAGGAACTCGCTTCGCGCTCGGCCTCGGCGGCACCGCCGGCAGTCCAAATCACCAGCCCCAATGCGGGGGACGCCTGGGACGCCGCGGCCGACGGGACCGTCACTTGGACCGGCAGCGATACGGACGGCGACTCGCTGCTCTATTCGCTCCTCTATTCATCGGATAACGGCACGACTTGGCTGCCCATTGTGATCGACCTCACCGAGCCAACCCATACGTTCAGCCCGGCCCTGATCCAAGGCGGCGACGAAGTTCACTTCCGGGTCATCGCCAGTGATGGTTTCCACAGCTCGGAAGCACAGGCAGGGCCCATCACGGTCAACCAGCGGCCGGAGATCTCGCCCGAACAGGACCCCGTCGACATCGGCCAGGCCGTACTCGGCGATCAGGTCAGCGGGCAGGTCGTGCTGCAGAATCCTGGAACAGGGCCGCTGGAGGTCGCCTCGGTGGCCACTGATCAGCCGGAGTTCCGGGTCGTTTTTCCGCAAGGGCCGTTCACGATTCGGGCCGGGGCCAGCTTTTCCTTGGAGGTCAGCTACGAGCCCAGCGCCGAACAAAGCCAATCCGCCACGCTGCTGGTCGCCAGCAACGCCACCGACCAGCCGCGGCTCGCGATTCGGCTCAACGGCGAAGGCGTGGACGGGCAGTCGCCGATTTTGCAGCTGGATTCCACGGTCGTCGATTTTGGCGCCGTGGAGATCGGCGAGACACGCAACGCGAATCTTGTGGGCCGCAACGGAAGCCATGTGGACTTGGCGGTCTCGTGGAGTATCCAGGGCGGCGGCTTTGGTCTGGGCGATCCGGCGACAGCGGCGACCGTGCCCGCGGGCGAGGAATTTTCGGTTCCGCTTGTTTTCACCGGCGCCGAGGCTGGAGATGCCCTAGGGAGGCTGACACTTACGAGTGATGACCCCGACAAGCCCACCACGGAAGTGCCTCTGCTGGCGTTCACGCTGCCGCCGCCCGGCGCCGGCGCCACGCCCGGAGGTCCCCGCATCAACGCCGGAGGCGTGGTCGACGCGGCCAGCTTCGTCGCGCTGGTGGCGCCCGGGGGCATCAGCAGCATTTTTGGCATCGACCTTGCCGCTGGCGTCGTGCTGGCGAAGGGTGTTCCGCTGCCGGCCGAGCTGGGTGGAGTACAGGTTCTGGTCAACGGTATCCCCGCGCCGCTGTTTTTTGTCTCGCGGCTGCAGATCAACTTCCAGATTCCTTTTGAAACCCCCATCGGCCAGACGGTCGAGATCGTGGTGGTTCGAAATGGGGTCCGCGGTCCGCCTGTTCAAGTCACCGTAGCGCAATACGCGCCGGGTATCTTCATGAATCCCAACACCGGTGAGCCGATCATCCAACGCCACCCCGACGGGGCGCTGATCACGGCGCGGAACCCGGCCGAGCCTGGTGACGTGTTGCTTGTCTACATGGCCGGCATTGGCGGTCTGAGCAACCCGCCCCCAAGCGGGGCAGCAGCGCTGGGGTCGCCGCTGGCCACGGCATTGCTGACGCCGGTGGTGACAGTGGGTGGTGTGCCCGCAACGGTTTTCTTCGCCGGGCTGACTCCGTTCTTCGTCGGGCTGGGGCAGGTCAATATTCAACTGGCGAGCAATTTTGCGCTAACCTCGGAGGCCAAGTTGCAGGGAGCTTCGACTCTCCCGCTGGTCGTCCGTTTTGGCGACAACGCTAGCCAGACGGTCAACCTGCCGGTCGAGGGCGCTGGGCCTTCGCTAGTCGACGTGGGTGTGCGGCTCAACGACGTGCAGCCGCGCTCGCTGACGCGCGGTTCACGGATCGGGGTGAACTTGACGGTCTTGAATCCTTCGGGTTATCAAGGCCCGGCGTTCTTGTCGGCCTACCTATCCGCCGACGCGGTCATTGATCCTGGCGGTGATCCATTGCTGGGCCAGGTGAACTTGGATCTCGACGGGTTGGATCAAACCCTGCAGCAATCGTTCACCATTCCCGCGGACGAGGCCCCGGGGTCCTACTTTGTGGGTCTGACGGTAGCTGCAAGCGGCGACACGAACCCCGCCAACGACACTTCGAATACGATTGGCATCGAAGTGAGCGCCGGGACACCCGCTATCGATGTTGGCGTGCAGCTTGATCAGGTCATCCCGGCGCAAGTAGTGCAACAGGATCGGCTGACGCTGCGCTACACCGTGCTCAACCCCTCGGGTGTGGCGGGCGCCGCCAGCCGCGGGCTTTATCTTTCCACCGACGCGAACATTTCGCTGGCCGAAGACACGCTCATCAACACCCGTACGCTCGAACTGGAAGGTGGAGGCGGTGACGAGAACTTCGTCTCCCGCGGCAACCCACTGCCGGACAACCTGGCTCCCGGAGCTTATTTTGTGGGCCTGATCGTCTCGATTGAGGGAGATGGCAACCCCGCCAACGACATCTCGAATGCTCTCCCGCTCGAGGTGCTGGCCGAGCGCCCCGCATTCGACATTGCGGCCCAAATCCAAAGTGTCGATCCGGTCACGGTCGGCGCGGGAGACACGATCACTGTGGAATACACGGCCGCGGGACAAAACCAGGTATCCGGAACATTTGATCGCTCAGTTTATCTATCCACCGACGCCACCATTACTGCTGCGGACACCCTGCTCAACACCCGCACGGTTGATATCGTCGATGGCAACGCGGAGGTGGTGTCGGGCGGGAACATCATCCTGCGCGTTACCGCGCCGGGCGCGTATTTTGTTGGCGTGATTGTCCAAACGGAGGGCGACACCAACCCCGCCGACAACGTCTCGGCTGGTCTGCCGATCACGGTAGGAACGCAGCGGGCGCCTTTCAACATAGGCGTGACGACGGACAGCGTCAGTCCCACCAGCGTGGCGGCCGGTGGTGCGATTTCGGTGACTTACAGTGCGTCGAATCCGCGGGGTGTGACCGGAGAGTACTTCCGCGATGTATATATTTCGACTGATGCCACCATCACTCAGCAGGACACTTTGATAAATCGGCGGCCTTTGCGCTTGCAGGGCGGCAGCCCCCAAATCACCTCGGCCAACAACGTGCTGCCACAGACTCTGCCGACGGGAAATTACTTTGTGGGCGTGATTCTCGAGAGCGAAGGCGACAGCGACCCGAGCGACAACGCCTCCAACGGAGTGGCGCTAACAATCACGGCAGCGCAGGCGCTCGCACCTGACCGCCTGACGGAGCCGAAACGGTTGGTCGAAGCCCCCGCCAACCAGACCGGCATCCGCCACGAGGACACACCGCAACGAGACTCCAGCCCGACGGACCTCAATCGCTGAGTCGCTCCAGGATACCCGCCGCCCTTGCTGCTGGTTTTGAGCACGCTTTGCAACAGGGTGACCTTGTGAAACGCGTCGGTGCTGTTTTCTTGGGAACAGTGAGACTCCCGGCGCTCACTGCTCCCAAGGCAGCTTGAGGGCTTCTTTGTTCCGGATGTTGTTATCCCTGGAATCAAATTCGGCACGTGTGTCCAGTGAAGGCTGGCATGTTCAGTGGGAGACAGTCCCACCGGGGTAAGCATGCGCGGAAGAGACGAATCCGGTATGAAGCGTTCCGCGACCGCAAACAGGACTAAGTCCCACGAAACGAACTACATAGTGCCTGTGGGCCGATAACTGTTGATTAATCCCGTAACCACCAGTAATCAAGGCTCGTTGGCTCTTAACATGCTACAATGAAAGCAGTTAACCCAGTTTCTGAGAACTGAGTAGCCAACCGGGCGCAGTCGGCGTTCTCCAAGGGCCGCTTGGTGGCCTCTCGCCGAGAAATCCCAGCCAAAGGCCCAAGATCGAGCTTCTCGCGCCTTTCCGGGAAAGTCGGTGCGAAGTACCCTTCCGAGGTCGAGACAACGACTCAGAGCGGTTCAGAGCACAGGTTTCGGCGAGCCACCCGGCTGTCGCCTTCCGCCTAAATATTGCGACACCCTGCCAGAGTGCGAAGGGCACTTCCCGCGAACCCCCGTCACCGGCAAGTTTAACGATTATGCTGCCCGTTGGCCGGTAGCCGTCCCCATGTAGGATGCCCGTCAAAGTACTGATTCGACGTCAAGCGCCTGACATTCGAGCCGTCCCCAGTTATGACGTAGAGATCAAAAAAGTCGAAGTCATCGCTTGTCGCGCTCTGAGGCCGATCGCGCGTGGAGTGAAAGACGATTGATCGCCCATCCGGTGACCACGCTGGCCTGGCATCCACGCCTTGATCCTGCGTTAGCCGCACGATGCCGGTGCCGTCGGCGTTCATGACGTAGATATCGAAGTTCCCATCCTGCGCCCTGTCAAACGCGATTTTCGACCCGTCCGGCGACCACGCCGGTCCCTGGCTGGATATGCTAGCGTTTGTCGTTCGCGTCAGTTGCCGGACGAGCGCGCTCCCGAGCTCGACCGCGAAGATTTCCCACGTCACGGCCCCTTTCGACACGAACGCGATGTGTTTGCCATCTGGCGACCATGACGGCCCACTGCTGGGATCGGGCAAGCCCTCAATCTTTCGGACGTTCGATCCGTCGGCCTCGACGATAAAGATGGCGCCCGATTGTGCGAACGCGATCTGACGTCCGTCTGGCGACCACGCTGGTTGGGCAGGCTGACCCGCGACAACGTCGCCGATACGCACACGTTCATCGATTCATCACTGCGGAAGTTGGCCAGACAAGAAGGGTTGACTGCCGGGATCTGGCGGGAAGGCCGCTTTGCTGGTGTGGTGGGAGTCATTCTGAATCCCAGGACGCCGACCGGCGAGTTCGGCTATTGGCTCTGTGCGGAGTTCCAAGGTAAAGGACTCATGACCCGAACGATTGGGGCCGTGCTGCCATGCCTGTTTGAGGACCGAAAGCTGCACCGGGCCGAGATCCATTGCGCGCCCGAGAACGTCAGGAGTTGTGCGATTCCGAAACGCCTGGGGTTCGGCTTGAGGGTACTATGCGCCAGGCGGAACACGTTGACGACCGCTGGGTAGATCATCACTTGTTCGCGTTACTTCGTTCAGAGTGGCTGAGAAGAGATTCAGCAAGTGATGCAGGGCCGGATTCCGCTTAGCCACGCTTGCCGGGGGGCAGCTTCCGACAATGGGGATTGTCGGAAGTGGCCTTCCTCCAGTGTATGCAGGACTGGGCCGCCTAGTTCCGCGACCCACCTTGGCCGGTTTCCCAGCAGAAGTCGTCGGCCTCGGAAGAAAAGCGCCGCAAGCTGGAAACGGCCGAGACCGAGCTGCATCGCGTGGCGCTCGACTCCGCGCAATCGCATCCATGAAACGGTGCAGCGGATGCGGCGCGTCACCAATTTGGATCGCGCCGAGATCATGCCGGTCGATCTCAACGAGCTGCTGGAAGATGTGGGCTCGACGATAAAGACCGGGGCGCAAGATCCAGTGAGGCTCTCCAGCGAGTTTCAGCCGCTTCCGAAGCTCACGTTGCGGCCCCAGCAAATTGGGAGTGCGTTGTCCTACTTGCTGCACTATGCTGTGGACGCGCGGACGGAATATTTGCGCACCACAGCTTGGAACGGGCCAAGCCGGGCAGAATGCAACTCTCGTTGGTCGTTCGGACGCTTGGGGGCTTGGCTGGCATCGCAACTCGCCCGCAACAGACTTGGCATTCAAGCGAAAAACTAGTCCGCCCCAAACGCCAGCAGCACGTTGCCGGGCATGCTGGAGTAGCCGGAATTCACGTACATCATGCCATCCGCGACGGTTACGCCTGTCGAGCTGAAGGATCCGCCTTTCGCCGCAATGCCGTTCACTGTTTCGAAATCGCGCAGGGCGTTGAAATCCCAAATGATTTTGCCGGTCTTGGAGTCGTAGGCGCGAATATGACCGTCCATCGAGGGAGAAAAAACGGCGCCCGGTATTGCGGTCGGCGGAGACTTCTGTGCCGTGGAGCAGCCGCGTCGGCCAAGGCACTCCGGCCGCGGCGCTGGTGTCTGCCATACAATTTCTCCGGTCGCCGGTTTGAAAGCGAACATCCCGCCGCCCTTTTCCGGTTCACGCCGTAAAGCTTCGCCCAGCGGGACATAGATAAGTCCCTCACCGGCGGCGATGCCCCACTGGATGCCGCCTCCGGGACCGCCCCGGCCGATCAGTTTCGTCCAAACGATGTTGCCGTTATCGTCCGGATCGAAGGCATGGACCTCCGCGGTCTTCTGCGCGGCGATCAGCAACTCCCGGCCCTCTCCCACATCCATCAGGATCGGTGAAGCGCCGAAGTCCACGTCTCGCCCGTTATTCTCTGGGCAATTGGCAAGGCTGCCGGACCGCCCGGCACAGCCCCAGTTGAACATATCCGGCACGGTTTGCTTCGTCCAGCGAATCTTTCCAGTCTTGATGTCCAAGGCGATGATCGCATCAGCCGTCTCGAGGTTGGGATCAGAGAAACCGTTTCCCGTGGCGACGTAGAGAAGCCCACGCTTGGTGTCGATTGTCGGCGATGACCAGACGGTCGCTCCCGACGGGCCATAGTATTGAACGCCTTTCTCGCTTTTCCAGGTCGGCTTTGGCTCCGGCGTCGTGTAGGTCTTCCAGATCAAAGACCCGTCCTCGGCATCCAATGCCTGGATATTGCCGCGGAACTTGCAGCAGGAGTACCACGGGTTTGCCCCGGCGTTCTCTTCTTGGGTAGTGATGGGCACATACAAGCGCCCTTCATGGAGCTTCGGCGTGCCGGTAATGCGCGTGAACGCCTGATCGTCGAGCTTCTTGCGCCAAATCAATGCGCCCGTGGCGGCATCGACAGCATAGAAGTTCGATTCCAGATCACCGAAGTAGGCACGCTGGCCGGGACTGATGACGACCGCGCTGCGAACCATCGCCTTGGCCGTGTACATCCAGTAGATGCAGCCGGTTTTCGCATCCAAGGCATACACGGTTCCATCGTTGCTGCCGGTGTAGACCTTGCCCCCGACGACAGTCGGCTGGCCATATGCGGACACGGCATTGGGGAATCCAAACGCCCATTTGACCCTGAGCTTTGGCAGATCCTCAGCCGTCAAACCGCCGGCTTGTTTGGGTTGGTAGCGCGTGTTCGCTTTATCAACGCCCCAACCATTCCAAGCTGCGCTCGTGAGAGTTGGTTGTGTGCCGGGCTCACAATGCCCGGTCATTTCCGGAAGCTCGACCGGCCCTTCTTTGCCGAGATACCGTGACACCGCGGTTTTCTCTTCCAGGCTCAGCGATTCCCCAAAGGCCTTCATGGTGCCGGTTTCAAGGGACTCCAAGATTTTCCGCCAAGGAATTTCGGCCATCGCCTCGGGCAGAGGCGCGTGAGTGTCACTGTTCGGGTCATGACACTGCTGGCAGTGGGCGATAAAGACCCTCGTGCCCTCCTGGGCGACGGATAAGGTCACAAAGGCAAGGGCGAGCGCAGTCATTCGCAGCATATTCACTCTCCGAGTCAAAGAAACTCTAGCAAATCGGCTAGCCCCTCCGCCAAGGGGCGCGGAGTTGCGGGCAGCTTTGTTGATTCCAATTCACGGGATCCCCGGTAGCGGAAGCATGGGTGTGGGCATTGTCAAGTTAACACCGGTCGGCGACAATTGACCGGTGGAATCCCTGTATCGACGCCACCGCTTTCCACGGCCTCCTGGCGAGTTGGCTCTAGTTTGCCAAATTCTTGAAATCGCTGGGCGGCCCGTGCTCTGCGCGGGAGCAACTAACTGCGCGTCCGGTTCTATCGCCTTAGCCCAATCAGCGACACTTGCTCGAGGGTGGGCCAACGCCCGTCGGGCCGCGGTTTTCGTTCGATCGGCTTCAACTGCTGCACGGTCGTTCTGGCGGGCGGCCGCTGCGGGAAGTACAGCTTGTAGATATCGTTCAGCTTGTCGTAGTCCGCGTGATCGTCGAAATAGAGAGTGCTGGAGACAACATGGCTGAAGTCGAGGCCGCCCTCCTCGAGCCCATCAAGAAGATTCCGCATCGTTTGGCGGAACTGGTTTTCGACCGTGGACGCCCAGATCCCGCCGTTCAAGCCGGGAATGAAGCCGCTTTTGGCCGAACAGAAGAACCAGTCACCGGCGAACACGCAGGGGCTGGCGGTCGGGCTGGGTTTCATGTTCTTCGGGCGGACGGCCCGCCGCTGGCTGAGGCCGCGCACAGCTACTCCGGTGAACTCGATCCGTGCGTCATGAGGCAAGCTGGTCACAAAGATGGTCGCCCGAGCGGGGGTATTGCCGAACTCGAAGTACCGCCGGTAAATCTGGTTCATTGATCCGTAAGAAAGCGACTGCTTCAAATAAGGATTGACGAAAACCATGTGCTCGAATCCCAGCCCAGCGGCGCTCAACACCTTTCCGAGATTGTCGAGAGCCATCCCGACCTCGACCGAGGAATCACTCGCCATTTCGCCTGTCTCGAGGTCACGGCCGAGCAGGGCGGAAACGAAGAGCAGATCGTGGGTGAGGATGCCCGGCGTGTAGGGCTCGTCGAGTGCAATGCCTGGAATCTGAACGGCCTCCTTATGGGCGAGATCAAACACGGCCACGGCATTGATCGTGATTCTGATCTTTGATTTGCGCGGCGCTACTCCGACTACGGCGCGGGCCGGGGGCGTATTGCGGAAGTGCTTCGCGTAGGCGCGATTCATGGTCTGGTAGTTCGCCATGTCGTCGAGATAAACGTGGGTGTAGACGACGTGCCGCATCGTCAGTCCCGCGCCTTCAACAACCGCCTCTATGTTCAGCAGACACTGTTCGACCTGGTCCGGGAAGGAGTCCGGGATTTGGCCGTTGGCACCACGCGGCCCCTGGCTTGACACAAAAAGGTAGTCCTCCGCAAGCAGCCCGGGTGAATACGGTCCGGTTGGTTTCGGCGCGCCTTCCGGAAACACGGCCCGGATCTCCGCATGGAGCGTCCCGGTCATGAGAATTCCGACTATGAGGATGAGTGATCCAGTGAAAACACAAGCGACTCGCATGACGTGTGGAACTCCCAGGTGCGGTTAAGAAACGCGGCCCGCGCGGAACGGCCCGCCCAGACATCGTATCGAACGAACGGCCCGGTTTGTCAGGGCCGAGCCGGTGGAGGACTCAGAGGTCCCAGAGCTGTCCATCCGCATCGTCCAGAACTGGTACGAAGAGTTCCGCGGCCGCGAGCAGGACTAAGTCCTCCGAAACGAACCACATAGCGCTCATCCGCGGATTACTGTCGGGAAATCCCGTAATCACCAGCTAACGCTTGCCTGAGGCCCTCCTCCGCGTCGTAGGAAGAGCTGCAAACCCCTCGTCTATTGAGTTACCATAGGCTTGAACCGGATAGCTGGCGCGAAGGCTTGTTATCACCAGCTATCTGGTAGCGCTACAATTTGACCGTCATGGTCGGCCGAACGATCTCCCACTACAAGATCCTATAGAAGCTCGGCGAGGGGCGGGAGAGGGGTTAGCCGATCGGTCGCGGGAGGAGGACAATCGGGCCCAGCCCCTGTCGCACGGATAGCGTACCGGCCACCTCTTCCCGGTTGGGGTCGATCACCGTAATGAAATCCGAATCCCGGTTGGTCACGTAGACCTGCAACCCGCCACGGCTGGTTGTTATCCCGAGTGGGAACTCGCCGACCTTCCACTCGCCCAAAACCTGATTGGTAGCGATATCGAACATGGTCACCTTGCCGACTCGACTCTCGCTCGTAACGAATACAGCGTTCCCGTAAGGCTGGAAAGCAATCGCGTAGGCCTTCCTTGCCTTAAGCGCACGAAGCACAGTATTGGTTAACACATCGATGATGAACACTCTGCCGTCGCCGTTGCTGGTGACATACGCAAGCGTCCCATCCGGGCTCACAGCAACGTTCCGGAGTTGACGTCCAGCCCGGATCGTTTCCACCACAGTTCGCGTTTCCGTGTCAATCACGAAAATCCGGCCGCGGTCGTCCGCGGTGGCAACGTACACCGAACCACCGTCGGGTGTAACCGCGACGCCGTAAGGCGAACCTCCGCCTGGAATCGCAATGGTGTCGGTCACCTCCAACGACTCGACCTGAATAACGGAAACGGAAGAGCTTGCCTGATTTGCCACGTAGAGAAACTTGCCGTCGGGAGTAATCGCAATTCCTCTTGGGCGGCTGCCCACCGGTATGGATGCAACGAAACTCTTGGTGGCTGTGTCGAAAACCCCCACTTGATTCCGGGGGCCGTTGGTGAAATAGACGCGCGGTGTTGCAACGGCGCGGACTGAATTACCCGCACTGCCGTGGAGACGGTAGCTGGCGACCACGACCGGGTCGACGGCGATCCCGTCACTATTTATCTCCGCATTCTGGTGTCGAACAATGGGATCGAAGTCACCGAAGAAACCAAACTCTAGCTCGGTCAGTCCCACCGGGCCACTCTGTTCGGGACCGGCAGTGAGATCGAGACCGGGCGAGCCGGGATCCTCCGAAGGGTCCGACCCAAACCCCATGCTGAAGGCGATCGCCACGGCCCTACTTCCCTGACACTGCGCGTTTTCTAGAGCCTCGCTTGAAAGCTGAGTATAATGAATGCACGTTGTACCCAACCCGACAATCAACAGCAAGATGAAGTACAGGGATTTGCGGTTCTTAAGTGTTCCTTTCATGTCGACGGCCTACTCGAAAATGACCGTTTTCGCGATGGCGGAGACGGAAACGCCAAAGCCTGTGTCCAACCCCTCCGCGCTAAACTCGGCCTGCGGCCCTTGGGGTACCGTCCACAACAACAAGGCCCCTTCCGACTGGTAAGTTTGGGCGCGAGACGCCGGGACGCTGGAAAGCACCGTTGCGGGAATGCTAAAATTGTCCGCCCCGGCCGGCGTCATACAGAAGAACGCCGCCGTGGAGTAAGTAGGGCCATCAAAACCGCCTCCTAGGATGGCGACGCGGTGGGAGGAATCGACGCCGGACCACTGCAACGCCAAATCGCGTGACCGGTCCACGACATCGATTTCGTCACGCCCTACCCAACTTAACGGCGGAAGCACAGAGAGATTCACTTCGAACGGCCCGACGTCGGCGCCACCCGGCGCTGAGACGGAATGACTTCCTCCGGTGAAATAGCGGAAGAGCGGCACAAAGTCCAGCGGGGTGGAGCCACCGAGAACGCCCCCATACAGTTTTGGGTCATTTAGTGCACGGACCATCGTTCGTGCACCGCGCGAGCCTGATACCGTCAGCTCTTCGCCCGCGTCCAACTCACGACGTGAGGGGGCGATTAGCGCGAGAATGTCACCTTTCCACAGGTCACCTGAGCCCGTGTAGGTGGTGCAAGTTCCGTCGGGGGGAAGCGAAGCAACTGGGTTGAAGAAGAAAGGACTCGCTGCCTCCTCGCGCAGGGTCGCGAAGCCGAGATCCGCGACGATTTCGCGAGGCTCCGGTAGGTCCACGGTCATCTCCAGTTCCGCGTGGACCAGGAAGACGGCTCCGAATCTGCCTCCGTCGCGAAAACCGTTGCCGAAAGGATTCGTCGGGTCGGAGCACGAACCGGAGTCCTCGGCAATCGCCAGGGTGACGGAGTTGCTCACGATCTGTTGATCGGTTTGAACTTGAACCGGTACATAACAGCCCAGCGGAGCGTCTTCCGGTAGCCGGACGACAAGCTGATCCACGCCCGCGCAACACGGACTGCGGCCGATGTAAAGCTTGTCTTCCTCCGCAACGCGCTTACCGCCGATGAAGACCTCTGTGTCAATGGGGAGGCTCTTCGGCTCGGGCGCCTCATTGTCGGGGAAATCCGCGGGACCGAGACCGGTTCCCCAGAGCGTGACGATCTGGCCGGGCTGCGTCACATCAGTCAAGGAATTAAACGGTCTCGTGACGGAGTTCGTCGGGACGTTCTGGATGACGCCGGGCCCCATGCCCGTCCCGAGCACCGTAAAGATCCCAAAACTGCTCTCGACCACCGTAGCCGGAGACGGATTGCTCCGCACATTGCCCATCTGGATGCGGACGGAGACCCGTCCTAACGGCGCGTCCGACGGCATGATCGCATTGATTTGACCCTTGGCGACGAAGAGCGGGATGGCATCCACAGAGGTCTCGCCCTGGGTTACCTTGACGGAAACACCGGCCAGACTCGGCTGCAGAGGAAAGGACGACACCTCCGCACCGGCTTCCGGACCAAGGCCGCCCCCGAAAATGGAAAAGATCGACCCCCTGGCGATCTTGCCGCCAGGTAAGCCGGGTCTTACAAAGCTGGCGCCGTTGACGATGCCATTGGGGAAGATTCGGGGGAGCGCCAGGAGCGACTCGCCGCACCCTAGGAGGGCTATGAGCAGGAGGCAAGGCCTCCGCGTCAGCGAAGCTTTGCTCGGATGAGTGGGACCCGCGGCGGATGTCCGCACCAGTGGCATTCAGGTTCGACCTACGGTCATCTGTATGATCAATATTTCGCTAAGCTCAGCGGACAAAACTATAACATAGAGCCCCCGTCGCCTGGGGAGTTAATACTGAAGAGCCTTCGACCCTACCCCGATTCGGAGATGGAAGCCTACCCTGTGTCTCGGCTCGTCAACTCCGCGAAGACGACTCGTCGGAGTTAATTCGACGGGCTGATCCGCCCCCGCTCTTTGGCTGACCTTGACACACCGGCGAGATCGGTCCGTCGGCTTTCAGGTTGTTGTTCCAATGAGTCTGTCAGTTCGGAGTATACGTGGCCCGTTTCCCTCAGGCCCCTGGGAAATGACAGAGTGTCTCAGGGAGGCGACCAACCCCGCTGGAGCGGCGACGGCAAGAAGTTGTTCTACCTGAAGAAGGACACACTCTACGCGGTGGCGGTCTCTACCCGGCCCACCTTCACGATGGGCGCGACCACCGACGTGTTCACCTCGCCGGACCTGGATTGGCCGCGGCCGGACACGACCTACGACGTATCGCTCGACGGCCAGCGCTTTGTGACGGTGGAAACCATTGGTGAGGAGCCCCCGGCCAGCATCCGCATCGTGCACAACTGGTACGAAGAGTTCCGCGACCGCGAGCAGGACTAAGTCTCCTGAAAAGAACTACATAGCGCTTGTCCGCGGGATAGGTGTTGGTAAATCCCGTAACCACCAGCAATCTACGATCTCTGGCGCTTAACTCTTTGTAAAGAAGGAACTTAGCCTGATTTCAGAGGCTGGGGAATGAAAAGGTCTCCTTCTTGCCCATTGGCTCGAGCGTAGAGCCCTAATCTGGATAGATCCTTTCCCACGGCGCAACGCCGAGGAATGGCTAACGGTCGCGTCTCCCTCGTAGGTTGATTTCCTCAATAGCGGATCGCTGTCCCGAAGTCAGGCTGTGTTTTCCGAACCGTGAGAGCGAGTGCCGGTCCCCCGCAGGATAGCTGTCCAAACGAGGGGGTGGTGGAAACCGTTGGTCAGCGGAACAGGAGGTCAAGGAAAAGCAAGCAGGCGACACCGGCCCGGTGCTCTCGTGTCGTCCTAAGGCTGACTCCCTCACAAGACGACCGTTAGCAGAGACTATGAACCACTGGCCTGCAGATGAGTTGGGCTCCAGGTCTGTAGAAAAAACTTGGGAGGCGTTCCACAGACTCCAAGAAAAAACTTGGACCGGAGCCTATTATATTATGGGGCGTTGGCAGGTCCCTGGGCGACAGTGGGGAACCTTCGCAAGGAAAAGTTACTGCGCACGTGCGCAGTAGAAAATCCTTGGGACCAGCCCCATTTGCTAGAAAAACCTAGCCGAATCTTCCTACCGTCCATACTGTTTCAGGATTTCCCGCAAGCGCCCAATCGGCAGCGCGTCCGCGCGGCTCCCCTGGTGTCCGTCCATGCTCGTCGCCTGCAGCATCGAGTTCAGGATCGCCTCTTCCGTCGCCTCAATGGTCGCCTGAAACAACGGCTGCAACCGGAGATCCTCCATCCGCGCCGCGGCGTCGCGCTCCGTCGAGAACGCGATCACGAAATCCCCGCTTCCATGCCCGCCCGACGACCCGGTACGCGCCAATCCGAAGCTCGCCCGCCGTGCAATCCGCTTGAGCTGCCGCGCATCCGCCGGAGCATCTGTCGCCACCACCATCATGATCGACCCGTCGGCGAGATCGAGGTCTTCCTCCGCTTCCAGCAGCGCCCTACCGCGCTCGGCCGCGAGCTCTTCGCCTACCGGTACGCCATCCACGATCAAAACCCCGCCGAAATTCGACTGCACGAGAACGCCCACCGTGTAGCCGCCCTGTTGCTCCGTCAGAAGCCGCGAGCTCGTCCCAATCCCGCCTTTGAACCCGAACGCCGTCGTCCCGGTACCGGCGCCTACCGCGCCTTCCTCGACCGGCCCTCCCTGCGCTTCCCGAATCGCCGCCAGAAAATCTTCCTGCTTCAAGTGCTCCCCCCGAATATCGTTCAGCCGTCCATCATTCGTCTCGCCAACAACTGGGTTCACCGAACGTACATCCTCATTCCCGAACAAATCGAGTGTGTAGCGCTTCAGAGCGTCCGCCGCTTCCCAAACCGCCAAAGTGTTCGTTAGCAGGATCGGCGTCTCAATCACGCCCAGCTCCTCCACCTGCGTCGACCCGATCAATTTCCCGAACGCGTTGAAGACGTAGACCGCGCCCCGTACCTTCTCCTGGAAAAGATTCCCGTCGTGCGGCAGGATGGCCGTCGCCCCGGTCCGAACGCTGTCGCCACGGATCACCGTCCGCTGCCCCACCTTCACGCCCTTTACATCCGTGATCGCGTTCAACAGCCCCGGCGACATGACACCTGGCGCAATGCCCAATTCTCGCGCCCGCGGACGCTCTTGCTGAGCAAGAGCTCCCATAGCCACAATCAACAGCAGACTAACCGATCGGACGGCTAACGTAATCATGCAATCCTCGCGCGACCAGGTTCACCCTGTCACAGCTCACACAAAGCCACCCAGAGGCGAGCATATTTGAGTCAAGATAAACAGAGCCAGTTTCCAATTGTATAGACAGTGGATGCTTCCGTTCGCAGCGGGTCTTGGGTTTGGGTAGCTATGTAACCGCCTGGACCTGGCGACAGCTCGTCCGAGGCATTTGACTCACTCGGCCAGGAGACAACGGGGATAGCTCCTCCCTATCGGCGAAGTGTTGAGGAATGCTACAGTCACGTTTCCCTCAAGGTCGTCTGCCTCAATAGCGGATCGTTGTCCCGAATGCGGTGTTTGGACGACTACCTGCGGGGATGGAGAGGCGCACTCACAGTGGATCAAGGGAAATGAGTAAGCGACACCTGCCTGGCGTCTGGTTGCTCCGAAGGATACCCCACTCAAGACAACCGCTAGCAAGAGCTTTACACCTGAATTATGCATTGCGGGGTGCACCTGAGGAGGGCTGAGCCGCAAGGGACCATTGGGGAACGCCCGAAAACATGGGGTAAAAAGGTAGGCTGGCAAAGATTCCAGCTTCACCAGCCAACCCAAAGGAGGTCACCCAAATGGTTACCAAGCGAAAACAGCATAGCTCCCAAAGGGCCGTCAAACAAGGCCCAGCCGTGACGGTCTCGCAGCCCAATAAAATCGGGGCATCCACGCCTTGACAACTTCCGCGGCAGGAAGCCGACTCCCTACGGCGGCTTGCCGCCGGTAGTCGAGAGGGCGTTGATCTGAGAGCCTGGCTATGCGCTATGCATAAAATTTTATGCACTGGCCGCAACGTACTGGAAACACGCCACTTCGGAGCGGGGTTTTGCCGACGCGGATTCTGGGCGGGAGGGGAAACCGGGGACGGAGAAGCCAAAAGACCAGTTGCCGAGCTCCCACCTTACGACGGCCGTCAAGCCGCTACGAACGCAGCCGCACTCGCAAAGCGAATCTGTGCATAATTCAGGTTACACTGCTCCACTTGGAAGGTAGGCATGCTAGCTCGGGCTTGAGTTCTGTGGGAAAAACTTGCGAGGGGTCCACCTGTGACACAAGAAAAAACTAGCGCTGGAGACTATTGGGTGTTGGCAAGCTTCTGGGGGGCACTGGAATCAGTTGAAATAGCGACGTCTGCGCGGAGTCTGAGGGGAACGTCAAAAGGGGGGCAGGTCGCCGGAAAAGGGGGGCCGCCTCGCACAAGACTCTACATCACGACGCAAATTTTCACTATCCGCCTTCTCTCACCCGATAGCGCTGCAAAGCGCGGGTGCCAGGCCTTTTTTGGCCTAGGGTCCTGACGTTTGCCTGCCGTCGTGAGCGGCACCCACTGTTGTCCTTGAATGCGTTGGAAAGGATGCACCTTTGCTCAAAAGATGTTTTGTATTCCCGCTGATGGTCGTGTTGGCAGTTCCGCTGCATTCTCAGAACCCTGTCCCTGATGGGGTAATGAAGGCTGCTGAAATCGCGAGACAGGTTCGACAGATGGAGCTTATGAGGGCCCAGTCCGAGGCGATTCAGGCCGAGCAAAACCGGCTTGCAGATGAGCAGGAAGCCGGATACGATATCCAGAGGCTCTTCACGGTTCGACGGGCTGTGGTCTGAATAGGTGAGGAAGAACTAGTGATCGTTGGGTCCTGCTTCGACGGAGACAACAACAAGACGCTGATGCAGATGCAGCATGAGATCTACGGCGAGATGATCGCCTACATGTTCGGGTCCGCACGACGAAGATATCTGGAGGCAGCGATGCTCCTAGATGTGAAGACGGATCTATCCGAGCCTTTGATAGACCAATACAGCGTCGATCACCGAACCCTGCAACGGGCGCATGACTTGATCGCGGCCTACTACCGCTTCAAGCACGACGATGGAGGCCAGCTACAACTGAATGAGAACGCTGAAGCGTATCGACTACGCGCCCGAAACTCGTCGCGGAAGTTCTTTCAAGCGGAAGTCGATCACCTTCTCCAGTACGTTGAGTTCACCCGAGCAATCGTGACTGCTGGGATTTGCCACGACCAGAAAAGAAGCAACCGTGCCACAGACCTACTATGCCTGTTCCTGGAAGACCGCTACTCGGAGATGAACTGAGTGGCTCCCCCCGAACCCGAGAACGGAGAGACCTCGCCCAGAATCACTGGGCCGTAACACCATGTCATGCAGAAGTGAGCCAAATGGAGATGCCAAAGGAAAGCCAATGGGTTTCCCTTGGCCACGCCGCCGTTACCCGGCTCCAACTTGATCGAACCCTCGCGGACAACTCAGGCCGAGACAAAGTCGAAGCAGATCAGCCGAAGATCTTTCCTCTTCAGTCGGCGCACTCGCTGCTCTCCTGGCGGTTGTGGTGCATCACCGTTAGCCCCGAAGCGGTCCTTCAACTCAAGCACTGCACCCAGCAAAGCTCCGATCTCGCTGTTCCTCTGGAACTCCCGGTACGCCTGCCTTAGCGTGCGAATCTGAACTGCCAACATCGGCTGGCTGAGGAAGCGCACGGCTTCGATCGCCTGCTTACGGTCCACTTCAGGATGGCTCAGGTAACCCTGCAAGACCGTCGCAACCGTCTGCTGAATTGGGTCCACGGATCTCGGAGCCACTCTTGCCGCCTGCTGTTGCTCGAACGACCGCAAAATGTCATCGATCACCTTTTCCTGGAGATCGAAGACCACCCGAAACATCTCGGGATCGACAACACGTGGGGTGTCTCGGTCGCACGCGATTAGGTTGGCCAAGATGTAGCGATTGTCGATGATGCTCTGATCCTTCCAATCGATGAACTTCCAGAAGTTGAGCTTTCCTCCACTCGGATCGTCCGCCTGGAAGCAAAAGAAAACCCCGTTCGCTCCCGGCTTGATCAAGCCAGAGTGGATTCCGTCAGGCAACGACTCCAGCATGTCCCTTCCGCCGGCATCCAAGAGATCTCGAAGTTGCTGAGCCAGGAACTCGCTGCTCGCCAGTTCGGAAAACTGCTCCTCCTCTTCGACAACGGCCCCGTCTTCCTCGCGAATACGCCTCAGCGTGTTGAAATTGCGAGGGTTGACACTCTCCCCGAGCACACTCGCGTCCAACATTCCAAGGCGATCGATGTTAGCGATCTTCTGATTGAGACTCTGAACCAACCGCAGTAGTCGCTCCAGCCCTTCATCGGGGAACATGTTGTAGATCCAGAGGGTTTCAAAGTCGGTGCCGATCCGGTCGATCCGCCCGGCCCGCTGGACCATTCGAGTAGGGTTCCAGTGGAGGTCGTAGTTCAACAAATAGCCGCAGTCTTGAAGGTTTTGACCTTCCGACAGTACGTCAGTGGAAATCAGGATGTCCGTCTCTTTGTCAGTCCCAATCCACTCGGGCTTGCGGTTCGCTTTTGGAGCAAAGCTCTGGACCGTGCGTGTCCTCGTTTTGGCATCAGCGTCGCTGTCCATCCGCCGGACTTGAACACCGCCCAGTTCTTCTCGGAACCGCTTCGCGTCCTCATGCTCCGGGTGCCCCACGTGGCGATACAGATAGCGAGCGGTATCTTTGAAGTAGGTGAAAATCAGAACCTTTTTGCCTCGCAGCTCCCCTCTAAGAAGGTCCTTCAGGCGCTGGAGCTTCGCGTCTGTTTCCGGCTCAATGTCTTTGATGCGCTGCCAGATTCCTGACAGCACGTCTCCGTCGTGCTGCAAAGCGTCATGCAAACGGCGCAGATCGTACTGCTCGCGATCCACCGTTTCCATGCCTTCTAAGCTGCGTTTGGCCTCTTCGCTGGCATCCATCTCATCGGCCAAAGAGGTTGGCATCGCGTCGTCTTCTTCGTCTTCACGAGCCAGATAGCGAATGGCTCTACGAAAGTCGGTGCTCGGGAGTATGCGCCCATCCAGGATGTACGACTCGAACGTCTTGATGAACGCCAGCGCTCGTCGGACGCTGATCCGGAACGCCTCGACGCTCGATTCAAAGCGCTTCAGGTACCGGCTCTTGAAGATCCCCACAAGAGCTTGCTCACGGCCCGCCTCGAAGTCGTCCACCTCAACGCCCGCTTTCTTGTAGGCTTCTAGGTTGTAGGGAGCTAGCTTCAGGCTTTCAATTCCGGAGACGATTTCGTCATAGATGCCGCCGCAGACAGCCTCCAGGTTGTACTGAACCGTCCTGAGTTTCCGCTTGGGAAAGTAGATCTTCTTGCCGGCAATGGTTGCCTCGGGATATGCGCTTCGGATGAACGGCCGTGTTCTCCGAATAACGATTTCCTCCAAGATGTTGAATAACGCTCCTACATTCCCGTTCTGCCGCGCTTCCCTTCGGGCTTGCCGGAAGTAGCGGTAAAGATCCCCAATCCCGACGGCTGAGAAGTAGCTGCGGTCGCCCTGCGTGATCAAGGCGATCTGGTTGTAGAGATCAAACAGATCGTTGTTGACCGGCGTCGCCGTGAGCAGGATGATCTTTTTGCGCAACCCGTCCCGGCCACGCCCACCATTGGCTCCAAGAACACTCTCGATCGCGGCATAGCGCTGAGCATTCCGGTTGCGGAAGTTGTGAGACTCATCGACGAGGATCACGTCCGCGTCACTCCACGGCGCTGGGTCGAACTCCTCCCTCCCCAGCTCCTCCTGAGACAAGACTGCCGCCGAGACTGTGGCTTCTTGCAGTTCGCCTTGCCACATGTCCCTCAGACTCGCCGGGCAAATAACCAGCGCCTTCTGTCGCATGTGATAGGCAAAGTCTTCCAGTAGCTTTTTGCCGATCCAGGTTTTGCCGAGCCCCACTGAGTCGGCGATCATTACGCCGTCGTGCCGGGCAAGGATCTTCCGCGCTTTCTTGACTGCATCCTCCTGGAACTCAGCCAGCTCCACGGCGGAGCGGGTCGGCGAGGGCGTCTCGTCTTCCAGCTCACCTTTGAAGTACTCGTAAAGGGCTTTCATGTAAACCTGATACGGCGAGTACTCTTTCCGTCCAAACTTCGACTCGTCCAACAGCGTGATCAGATCAGTTTTGAAGTCGCGTGCGTCAACCCACTGGCGGTCGAACCAAGCCGACAGATCGATGATGGCGCGAGCTCCGACTTCGCTCTTGAGTAGTTGGCGGTTCTCCGCGGCGATTCGGTCGCTGGGACGTGCATCGGAAAGCCAGCGCACGGCCTCGGCGGCCTCGATGTCTTCGGCTTCCGAAGGCTCCAGTAACACCTTGTGGGCCAAATTCAGCTCGCGATTTGAGGTCAGGCCCGGACGAGTGAAGTTCGAGGAACCAACGACGGCGACGATCGGCCGAAACCTGTCGAACAGCATTTGTTGTCCTGGCCGATCGGAGTAGAAGATCCAACACTTAGCGTGAAGAAACCCCTCCTGGTGAACCCGGACCAGCACGGAGTCTCGTTGGAGGAAGGCGATAAGGTCCTCAACAACGCGGAGAGTCTTTTCGTCAAACGGTAAGTCCTCCAGATCCCGGCGAAGTAGTCCCTTCACATCCTCGGATTGCGGTCTGAGGCCGACTTGCTCGCCCTGGCTAGGCTCCGCGCCCAGCAAGAGGCGAAAGTTGTCAAGCCCCACCAAACCATGATGAAGCAGCTCGAATCCCCCCACGGTAAAGTATGCTGTTGCGATGTCCAGCGCCCGACCTCGGTAAGCTCCAAGCAGATCGGATAGGACATCGTGGAGGCGATTCGACTGATTATCGATGACGTAGGGGATTCTCATCCTGAATTTTCAGCATCTCCGAGACGAGCCCGTACATGCCCGGCATCCCCATTCGTCAAGCCGAAGCAGGCAAACAGCACATCGTCGATTACCGCTTGAATCTCCTCGCTCTCAGGCGCGAGAAATGCCCTCTCCGATCGACTTCTTAGTTCTCTAGAGACTTCGATCTCTTCGATGCGCTCCGCCAGAGCCACCAAAACTTCCATAGAGTTCCGCAACATGCAACCGTGTTGACACCGATGAATTTTCACCAGGAGCTGACGAATATCGTTCCAACGCCCTTGCTCCAACATCACCCTCCAATCGCTAAAGTCTGGTCCGTCAACCACCTTAGGAACGGGAAGAGTCGAGATCTGATAGTAGCTGACATGTGCGTTAGTGCTAATCATTCGGAAATGGGGTATTTAGTTGACTCCAGTAGCCACAATATGTTGTGGTTGGGGGCATGAAGGAGGACTACCCCCGAAACCTCGTCGAGTTGGAAGCTCGATTCTCGACCGAGGAGGCGTGCCGGGAGTACCTGCTGAAGCTGCGCTGGCCGGAGGGGTTCGTGTGCCCGCGCTGTGGGATCCAGTCCTCATGGGCCAGCAAACGCAATCTGCTGCTCTGCGCCGACTGCGGTTACCAGGCCTCGGTGACGGCGGGCACGATTTTCCAGGACACCCGCAAGCCCTTGACGTTGTGGTTCCGGGCGGCTTGGTGGGTGACAACGCAAAAAGGCGGGGCCAGCGCGCTGGAGTTGCAGCGGGTCTTGGGTTTGGGTAGCTATGTAACCGCCTGGACCTGGCTGCACAAGTTCCGCCGCGCCATGGTGCGCCCCGGTCGCAATCGGCTGGTCGGCCGGGTGGAGGTGGACGAAACGTATGTGGGCGGAGTCGAAGAGGGCGTCCGAGGTCGCGAAATGGTTGGCAAAGCGTTAGTTGCGGTTGCTGCCGAGGAGGATGGGCGCGGTATGGGTCGCATCCGGCTCCGTCGGATCGCGGATGCCTCAGCGGCGAGCTTGGAAGCCTTTGTCGAAGAAGCTATCCAACCTGGCAGCCTCGTGCACACCGACGGCTGGGAAGGCTATGCGGGATTGGAGAACAAAGGATACCGCCATGAAGTCACCGTGCTGCGCGGGAAGCGGCAATCGGCGAGTAAGCTGCTGCCGAGAGTCCATCGTGTCGCCTCTCTGCTAAAGCGCTGGCTGTTGGGGACCCACCAGGGGGCTGTCAGTCACGAGTATTTGGACTACTACCTGGACGAGTTCACGTTCCGCTTCAACCGGCGGACCTCACGGTCGCGCGGCAAACTTTTCTATCGCCTCCTCCAGCAGGCGGTCGCCGCCGACCCTGCTCCCTATAAGACAATGGTCGAGGCCACCAGGGCCGGCACCCCCACCCCCAAGATGTAGTGGCTACTGGAGTCAACTAAATACCCCATATTCGGAAATGCCATTCGCAATATGCGCTGATGGGGTATTTAGTTGACTCCAGTAGCCACAATATGTTGTGGTTGGGGGCATGAAGGAGGACTACCCCCGAAACCTCGTCGAGTTGGAAGCTCGATTCTCGACCGAGGAGGCGTGCCGGGAGTACCTGCTGAAGCTGCGCTGGCCGGAGGGGTTCGTGTGCCCGCGCTGTGGGATCCAGTCCTCATGGGCCAGCAAACGCAATCTGCTGCTCTGCGCCGACTGCGGTTACCAGGCCTCGGTGACGGCGGGCACGATTTTCCAGGACACCCGCAAGCCCTTGACGTTGTGGTTCCGGGCGGCTTGGTGGGTGACAACGCAAAAAGGCGGGGCCAGCGCGCTGGAGTTGCAGCGGGTCTTGGGTTTGGGTAGCTATGTAACCGCCTGGACCTGGCTGCACAAGTTCCGCCGCGCCATGGTGCGCCCCGGTCGCAATCGGCTGGTCGGCCGGGTGGAGGTGGACGAAACGTATGTGGGCGGAGTCGAAGAGGGCGTCCGAGGTCGCGAAATGGTTGGCAAAGCGTTAGTTGCGGTTGCTGCCGAGGAGGATGGGCGCGGTATGGGTCGCATCCGGCTCCGTCGGATCGCGGATGCCTCAGCGGCGAGCTTGGAAGCCTTTGTCGAAGAAGCTATCCAACCTGGCAGCCTCGTGCACACCGACGGCTGGGAAGGCTATGCGGGATTGGAGAACAAAGGATACCGCCATGAAGTCACCGTGCTGCGCGGGAAGCGGCAATCGGCGAGTAAGCTGCTGCCGAGAGTCCATCGTGTCGCCTCTCTGCTAAAGCGCTGGCTGTTGGGGACCCACCAGGGGGCTGTCAGTCACGAGTATTTGGACTACTACCTGGACGAGTTCACGTTCCGCTTCAACCGGCGGACCTCACGGTCGCGCGGCAAACTTTTCTATCGCCTCCTCCAGCAGGCGGTCGCCGCCGACCCTGCTCCCTATAAGACAATGGTCGAGGCCACCAGGGCCGGCACCCCCACCCCCAAGATGTAGTGGCTACTGGAGTCAACTAAATACCCCATATGCGCTGTTCAACAAACACAACACAAATCGCAGAGGCAGCTTGCTACCTTCTTCCGGGATGTAGTTAACGACATGATTGCAAAAATAACCAGGTGGCAGATAGGCCGCTATGATTCTTCGGTAGTTGTTTTGGGGCGAGCTTTCCTGCCAAATTACTCTTGCTTCGTTGTGATGATGCACTTTCTCACTTCTCGGCTTTCCGGCCACAAACTCGTCTTGTTTAAGGTACAGAGCTTCGCCCTGCGAAGCTGACCGAATTGCATAGCGCGTGATATTCGCGCCCCTCACAACTTCGGGTCCGTCTTCCGGATCGCGTGTTACGTAGCCGCGTCTGCCGTCTGTCGTTTCATTGACCTCGCCCTGGAAACCACAACACAGGTCGCCAATTCTCTGGATGCTCGTCAGCCCGAGGGTCCGGGTCGCGATATTCCAATCCGCCTGAGTGCACGAGGGTATGGTTTGATTTGATGGATCGAAACTTGCTATCTGATTAGGCTCTAGGTTGACGCACGCCGCATTGTTCTCGAATATCCGTCCTGGGTAGGCTCGCATCTTGAACCGCTTTGCAGCTCGGCCTCTGTCCGCGACGAACACCGTAGTGGACAGTTTGGCCTCTGGAAACACTCGCCTCTTGGGGTCATCCTTTTGGGGGAAAGCATGCACTTCCCGTAGTCCAACTTTGCGTAGAAGTAGCTGCCGCACGCCCTTAGCTTGGTCGTCCCCGAGCAACGTCATGGGGACGATGAAGGATACTTGACCCTCTTGACTGAGAAGCTCCACAGCCCGGCATATGAAGAGCTTGTACAGATTGTTTTTTCCGTTGAGGGTTGGCGCGTACAGATGCTGCGATCGGAAGAAGGTTTTCTCTTCGCTAATATCCCTCCCAAGTTCTTTCTCAGCAAGTACGTCGTACGGCGGATATGGGGTATTTAGTTGACTCCAGTAGCCACAATATGTTGTGGTTGGGGGCATGAAGGAGGACTACCCCCGAAACCTCGTCGAGTTGGAAGCTCGATTCTCGACCGAGGAGGCGTGCCGGGAGTACCTGCTGAAGCTGCGCTGGCCGGAGGGGTTCGTGTGCCCGCGCTGTGGGATCCAGTCCTCATGGGCCAGCAAACGCAATCTGCTGCTCTGCGCCGACTGCGGTTACCAGGCCTCGGTGACGGCGGGCACGATTTTCCAGGACACCCGCAAGCCCTTGACGTTGTGGTTCCGGGCGGCTTGGTGGGTGACAACGCAAAAAGGCGGGGCCAGCGCGCTGGAGTTGCAGCGGGTCTTGGGTTTGGGTAGCTATGTAACCGCCTGGACCTGGCTGCACAAGTTCCGCCGCGCCATGGTGCGCCCCGGTCGCAATCGGCTGGTCGGCCGGGTGGAGGTGGACGAAACGTATGTGGGCGGAGTCGAAGAGGGCGTCCGAGGTCGCGAAATGGTTGGCAAAGCGTTAGTTGCGGTTGCTGCCGAGGAGGATGGGCGCGGTATGGGTCGCATCCGGCTCCGTCGGATCGCGGATGCCTCAGCGGCGAGCTTGGAAGCCTTTGTCGAAGAAGCTATCCAACCTGGCAGCCTCGTGCACACCGACGGCTGGGAAGGCTATGCGGGATTGGAGAACAAAGGATACCGCCATGAAGTCACCGTGCTGCGCGGGAAGCGGCAATCGGCGAGTAAGCTGCTGCCGAGAGTCCATCGTGTCGCCTCTCTGCTAAAGCGCTGGCTGTTGGGGACCCACCAGGGGGCTGTCAGTCACGAGTATTTGGACTACTACCTGGACGAGTTCACGTTCCGCTTCAACCGGCGGACCTCACGGTCGCGCGGCAAACTTTTCTATCGCCTCCTCCAGCAGGCGGTCGCCGCCGACCCTGCTCCCTATAAGACAATGGTCGAGGCCACCAGGGCCGGCACCCCCACCCCCAAGATGTAGTGGCTACTGGAGTCAACTAAATACCCCATCGGCGGATTTCCGAGCACAACAGCGAAACCCGTGGCCTGTTTCGATATCCCCGTCCTCCTTAGAAAGACTTCCGGGAACTCAAGTTCCCAATGGGAAAAACCATGAATGGGGTATTTAGTTGACTCCAGTAGCCACAATATGTTGTGGTTGGGGGCATGAAGGAGGACTACCCCCGAAACCTCGTCGAGTTGGAAGCTCGATTCTCGACCGAGGAGGCGTGCCGGGAGTACCTGCTGAAGCTGCGCTGGCCGGAGGGGTTCGTGTGCCCGCGCTGTGGGATCCAGTCCTCATGGGCCAGCAAACGCAATCTGCTGCTCTGCGCCGACTGCGGTTACCAGGCCTCGGTGACGGCGGGCACGATTTTCCAGGACACCCGCAAGCCCTTGACGTTGTGGTTCCGGGCGGCTTGGTGGGTGACAACGCAAAAAGGCGGGGCCAGCGCGCTGGAGTTGCAGCGGGTCTTGGGTTTGGGTAGCTATGTAACCGCCTGGACCTGGCTGCACAAGTTCCGCCGCGCCATGGTGCGCCCCGGTCGCAATCGGCTGGTCGGCCGGGTGGAGGTGGACGAAACGTATGTGGGCGGAGTCGAAGAGGGCGTCCGAGGTCGCGAAATGGTTGGCAAAGCGTTAGTTGCGGTTGCTGCCGAGGAGGATGGGCGCGGTATGGGTCGCATCCGGCTCCGTCGGATCGCGGATGCCTCAGCGGCGAGCTTGGAAGCCTTTGTCGAAGAAGCTATCCAACCTGGCAGCCTCGTGCACACCGACGGCTGGGAAGGCTATGCGGGATTGGAGAACAAAGGATACCGCCATGAAGTCACCGTGCTGCGCGGGAAGCGGCAATCGGCGAGTAAGCTGCTGCCGAGAGTCCATCGTGTCGCCTCTCTGCTAAAGCGCTGGCTGTTGGGGACCCACCAGGGGGCTGTCAGTCACGAGTATTTGGACTACTACCTGGACGAGTTCACGTTCCGCTTCAACCGGCGGACCTCACGGTCGCGCGGCAAACTTTTCTATCGCCTCCTCCAGCAGGCGGTCGCCGCCGACCCTGCTCCCTATAAGACAATGGTCGAGGCCACCAGGGCCGGCACCCCCACCCCCAAGATGTAGTGGCTACTGGAGTCAACTAAATACCCCCTAAACCATGTTCTGTAGCCGCTTCCTTGGCTAAGTCCTCTGCCTCAGAATTACGGTGACGTATGTTTGTAGGGTATCAACCTAAGCGGCAGGAGTGAGGCTAGAGTTATCGAGCTTGGCCAGCCAGCGCTTGAGATCGTGGCGCGTGAAGGTCCACCGGAAAGGGGTCGCGATTTGCTCGTAGTGTTGCTGAAAACCTAGGAGGCGCTCCTCGAGTTCGTCAAGCGAAGAGAAGTCATTCGGGGTGAGGGCCTTGCGTTGCAGGATCGAGAAGTAGATCTCGATCTGATTCAACCAACTCGCGTGCACCGGCGTGTGGACCAGCACCGCCGAGGGCCAGCGCGTGCGCAAGCGCTCGGCGGCCTTGTCGCCGCGATGAGTCGAGCAGTTGTCCATGATCCAGAAAACCCGCCGGGCCGAACAGTAGGGCGGCTGACTCATCACTTCCGCCACCAGACGATCGACCCCGGCGCTGGTGTTTTTCGTTTCGCAGCGGCCAAACAGCTTGGCGCGATGAACATCCCAAGCCGCCAGGTAAGCCCAAGCACCGAGGCGCTTGTATTCATTCTCGACGCGAGCCGAGCGGCCGGGGGCAGGCGGCTTGCCGCGATGCTTACGCTGACGCGCTTGGATGCTGGTTTTTTCGTCGGCGGAGAGAACAAAATCGTCTGCCCCCAACGGACTGCCCTGCCAACGGCCTTCGTACAGATCCAGGATGCGGGCGGCCTTTTCGGCGAAGTCGGGGTCGCGGGGGAAGATCCAGCTGCGGTGGTACCAGGGGCGCAGCGCATCCGAGTCGAGCCAGCGCCAGAGGGTGGCGCCGCTGATGTCGGCGACCAGACCTCGACGCAGGACCTCATGGCGAATCTCGGAGACGGAGAAACGGGAGAGCGGCAAGCCGGACTGGGCGGGCAATTCACAAGCGAGGGCTTTGACGGCGACGACGAGCTGAGGGGGAAAACGTCGGCGGACGACCGCCGCGGGGCTGCTCTTCGAGACCAGCCAGGCGGTCGAGGAAGAAGCGTTTGCGCCATTTGCTGACGATCTGACGGGGGGTGTCGAGGCGCCGAGCGATCTGGTCATTGGAGAGGTCTTGGGCGGCAAGCAAGACGATCTTGGCCCGGATCACGTCTCGATACGATGAGGTATACTTTCGGGCCCTCGCTTGCAGCACTCGTTGCTCTTCGGATGTAAGCTTGATGGAGAAGGGGCTTTTTCTTGGCATCGACTGGTCTCCGTGTTAAGACCAGTCTAGCCGAGGCAAAACCAAAGAAGCCACCCCACAATACGTCATCGTATTTATGGGAAGGAGGACTAAGTCAGAAATTCGTCGATAGGGTATTTAGTTGACTCCAGTAGCCACTACATCTTGGGGGTGGGGGTGCCGGCCCTGGTGGCCTCGACCATTGTCTTATAGGGAGCAGGGTCGGCGGCGACCGCCTGCTGGAGGAGGCGATAGAAAAGTTTGCCGCGCGACCGTGAGGTCCGCCGGTTGAAGCGGAACGTGAACTCGTCCAGGTAGTAGTCCAAATACTCGTGACTGACAGCCCCCTGGTGGGTCCCCAACAGCCAGCGCTTTAGCAGAGAGGCGACACGATGGACTCTCGGCAGCAGCTTACTCGCCGATTGCCGCTTCCCGCGCAGCACGGTGACTTCATGGCGGTATCCTTTGTTCTCCAATCCCGCATAGCCTTCCCAGCCGTCGGTGTGCACGAGGCTGCCAGGTTGGATAGCTTCTTCGACAAAGGCTTCCAAGCTCGCCGCTGAGGCATCCGCGATCCGACGGAGCCGGATGCGACCCATACCGCGCCCATCCTCCTCGGCAGCAACCGCAACTAACGCTTTGCCAACCATTTCGCGACCTCGGACGCCCTCTTCGACTCCGCCCACATACGTTTCGTCCACCTCCACCCGGCCGACCAGCCGATTGCGACCGGGGCGCACCATGGCGCGGCGGAACTTGTGCAGCCAGGTCCAGGCGGTTACATAGCTACCCAAACCCAAGACCCGCTGCAACTCCAGCGCGCTGGCCCCGCCTTTTTGCGTTGTCACCCACCAAGCCGCCCGGAACCACAACGTCAAGGGCTTGCGGGTGTCCTGGAAAATCGTGCCCGCCGTCACCGAGGCCTGGTAACCGCAGTCGGCGCAGAGCAGCAGATTGCGTTTGCTGGCCCATGAGGACTGGATCCCACAGCGCGGGCACACGAACCCCTCCGGCCAGCGCAGCTTCAGCAGGTACTCCCGGCACGCCTCCTCGGTCGAGAATCGAGCTTCCAACTCGACGAGGTTTCGGGGGTAGTCCTCCTTCATGCCCCCAACCACAACATATTGTGGCTACTGGAGTCAACTAAATACCCCATATTCGTCGATCTCTCAGAGTGAGCCGCGACCTCGCGGCATTGAGTTCGTCAGCGCTGCTTGCGCTCAAGTAGCGCTCGTTCTCCTGCGCTTCAAGAAACGAGATGGCGTCTGGTACAGAGCGCCCCTCAGGAATCCCATTGCCGAACCATTGGCTGGTGTATGTGTCCAAGATGCGCTTGTATGGGGCCAGGGCGTCCAGAGCCTTTCGGTACTCGGCCTTCGACTCCGTAAGCTGAGCAGTTGTGATGTCCGAGAGTTCGCCCACATGTCGCATTTGTTCTGAGGCCAAGAGCAAGCCCGCAAATCGGCTTCCGAAAAGCGTAAGCTGTGCCCGGTCTAGCACCGATCGAACCTCCTCGACCGTGACGCCGATCAAAGAGTTGCCGTATCGAAGATGATGGTCGAGAAATGAGAGGGGCGCTCCCAACGTGAAGCAGTCGAGCCAAAGCGACACTTTGGCGAGTTCCACGGCCATCGGGTTCAGGTCTACTCCGTAAACACAGCGCTTAAGAACGTGCCGTTTGAGCAGAATGGGGTATTTAGTTGACTCCAGTAGCCACAATATGTTGTGGTTGGGGGCATGAAGGAGGACTACCCCCGAAACCTCGTCGAGTTGGAAGCTCGATTCTCGACCGAGGAGGCGTGCCGGGAGTACCTGCTGAAGCTGCGCTGGCCGGAGGGGTTCGTGTGCCCGCGCTGTGGGATCCAGTCCTCATGGGCCAGCAAACGCAATCTGCTGCTCTGCGCCGACTGCGGTTACCAGGCCTCGGTGACGGCGGGCACGATTTTCCAGGACACCCGCAAGCCCTTGACGTTGTGGTTCCGGGCGGCTTGGTGGGTGACAACGCAAAAAGGCGGGGCCAGCGCGCTGGAGTTGCAGCGGGTCTTGGGTTTGGGTAGCTATGTAACCGCCTGGACCTGGCTGCACAAGTTCCGCCGCGCCATGGTGCGCCCCGGTCGCAATCGGCTGGTCGGCCGGGTGGAGGTGGACGAAACGTATGTGGGCGGAGTCGAAGAGGGCGTCCGAGGTCGCGAAATGGTTGGCAAAGCGTTAGTTGCGGTTGCTGCCGAGGAGGATGGGCGCGGTATGGGTCGCATCCGGCTCCGTCGGATCGCGGATGCCTCAGCGGCGAGCTTGGAAGCCTTTGTCGAAGAAGCTATCCAACCTGGCAGCCTCGTGCACACCGACGGCTGGGAAGGCTATGCGGGATTGGAGAACAAAGGATACCGCCATGAAGTCACCGTGCTGCGCGGGAAGCGGCAATCGGCGAGTAAGCTGCTGCCGAGAGTCCATCGTGTCGCCTCTCTGCTAAAGCGCTGGCTGTTGGGGACCCACCAGGGGGCTGTCAGTCACGAGTATTTGGACTACTACCTGGACGAGTTCACGTTCCGCTTCAACCGGCGGACCTCACGGTCGCGCGGCAAACTTTTCTATCGCCTCCTCCAGCAGGCGGTCGCCGCCGACCCTGCTCCCTATAAGACAATGGTCGAGGCCACCAGGGCCGGCACCCCCACCCCCAAGATGTAGTGGCTACTGGAGTCAACTAAATACCCCATCTGAGCAGATTTACATCGGTGAGCCGACCCGGATCAATCGTAACGACCTGGTCGTTCATCTGTCGAAGGATTGTCTGCCGCATCTCTTCCAAATGGGCAAGTACAGGATTCCGCGGGAAGGTTCACTAAGGAGTTCGAGTTACCATCCTTCTGTTATGTAGTGGAGTTGCAACCGACCTCTGCACAACCATGGTCGCAAAGGTGGACGTGTCCGAAATGGTTGGCGATCTGCCGAGGAGGATCGCTCGCATCCGGCTCCGTCGGATCGCTGCGAGCTTGGAAGCCTTTGTAGTCAAACTCGTCTCTACCAGGAAGTCACCGTGCTGCCCGCAATCCCATGCCGAGAGTCCCGGGTCTAAAGCACTGGCTTTACGTCAGTCAAGTATTTGGACTACTACCTGGACGAGTTCACGTTCCGCTTCAACCGGCGGACCTCACGGTCCGCGGCAAACTTTTCTATCGCCTCCTCCAGCAGCCAGGGCCGGACCCCCACCCCCAAGATGTAGTGGCCCGTCAATCAAATGGGGTATTTAGTTGACTCCAGTAGAGGTCGGCCTTGCTTTCTAAGGAGTTCGAGAATCCTGTCTGTTATGTAGTCAACCGTCTCTACCAGGAAGTGTCCCGATCCCATCGCCGGGTCAAGCACCTTTACGTCAAATAGGTCATCCACCAGGACCCGCCCGATGAGGTCGGCCTTGCTTTCCGGCTCAGGTTTGAGGCCTCGACGTTCTAGTTCCGCTTGGCGTTTTTGAAAGGCTCGGCGATCCGCCTGGGCCTGACGTAGTTTCGCGCGGAGCTTCTCGAAGTGTTCATCAAGGACTGGACCCACGGTGTTAGTAGGACCCTGTGGACCTGCGTTCGTGTTTGTCGTTTTCGAGATAAGGTTTACTTTGAGAAACTACCTTGCCGTCGCGTTCCGCTCTGCGCTTCTGCCGGTCGTTTAGTTCTGAGAATGGCTTGTATACCTCGCGGTTTTTCTGCTTCAGCGCTCCCAGTTTTCGGCCAGCGATGCGGAGCTTGAACTCCAAAAGACCTTCGTAGATCGAACCGAGGTGGCGCACGCCGAGGGACTTGTAGTCGAGGAAGACGAGATCCTGTCGTTTCGAGTCCGGAAGTCGCGCCAGCAAGTCCAGCGCTGAAGCAAGGTGACGGTCCGGGACTCGATGCCCCTTGAGAAAACGGGCGTTCGTAGCTTCCGGTGTCGAGTCCTCGGGGTCTGGCTCCGTCATAAACAGTCCGCCGTTGTAGAACGGCACGTTCAAGTCCGAGTTGCCCCGATCGATAAAAACGCAGAGCTGAGTCAGGCGATCCCAAAACTGATAGGAGTCTCCCCGGAAGCGGCGCTTGATTCGATCTGGAACTTCATCTTCGATCTCGCCGACTGCTTCTTTGATTTCGTATTTGAGCTTGGTGAGGCTGACCTCGAAGTAGCCGCGAGTCTCCTTGACAGGCAAAAGGTCCCGAGACTCCGCATAGAACAAAAACAGCAGGCGGTACAAGAGTGTGAGTGTTCCCCGGTAGATCTCATCCAGGCGTGGCTGACTCAGGTCAGCTTCAGCACCCTCCTGGGCGCGAATGGAAGTGATAAAGCCCTCAGCGAGGTGGGGGAACACCTTCACGAAGATGCGCTCTTTCAGACGCTCGCCCAGCTCCTTCGCATAGTCCTGGCTTCCGGCGAGCAAGCGGTCAAGAAAACAAAGCAAGGTTGACTTCCCTTCGCGTTGGACCACTTGCGGCTGGAAAGCCTCGCGTCGGAACAGTAACCAGAAATAGCGGAACGCGTCGCCGGGCCTTTGGTGTTCCGCTGCGAGAGCCTCTTCCAGGTCGATTTCGTAATAGTTGGTCGCCCGTGAATGGGTCGCCGCCGAGTACATTCTCCAAGTCTTGCCATTGGTGACGACCGCCCAACCGGCCTCACCGTTTTGGAGAAGGCTTACGACATGGGCCCCAGGGTTCTCATCCGGACGAACCGCGTCCCGCTGATCGTCTTTACTGTCGAGGGAGCGCCCCCACGGGTAAGCCAGACACAGGGCCAGGGTCCGACCACTCTCTGGGTCTTGCAACCGGAAGTCCGGCTCGCTGGCCGAAACCTCGCTTGCTTTGCGGACCGCCTTGGTGACGAACCCAAGCTCTCGAAAAAGGGGCTCATATAGCTGTGTGGTGAGGTCCTTTCGTTCGAGGTTTCCGTACCTGCCCCTTGCGCCACGGTAGAGATCTTGGACTAAGCGATAGGCCGGCTTTGGATCTTCACGCCACTCCGGGAACTCATCCCGTAGCCGCGGGAACTCACTCCGGAGCCGCGTGAGTAAGAAGTGGTCCGAGAAGAGGGCTCGATTATTGAAAAGCTCTTCAGACCAGTCCGCAATCGTGTACGCCGACTTGAGCTTCTCGTACTGCCCCAATGGATCAGACTCGGTATAGGTGAAGCGGCGCAACACGCGAAGGTCAACAGTCCCAGGCTTCCTGCGGTCCACGGTAAGCGTCCGGGGGCGAACACTGATCTGGGCCTGAGCGATGTTCCTGCCGTTGCCACTATGCTTGGGAACGGCCTTGTCAACGAGGACGAAGTCAAGGCGCTGGTAGTCGTTCGTCACAACCAACAGGTAGTTGCCTTGGAGGTTCCGAAAGGCGCGTGCGAGCGTCCGAGTAATCGCTACGGTCACGCTGGTGACCTCGAAAAGGTAAACCTGGAGCAGGCTCTCCTGGCTCGCGAGCAGCTCGATCCGCTTGATCTGCCGAGTGGTGCCCTCTGCCGTGATGCCAAGATTACCGGCGGTCTGGGCCGTGCGGACATCCGTGTTGTATCCCAGCCGGGCGAAGAACGCAGCGACCGAGTCGGCTCCGCGTCCCGGTATGGAGGAGATAATACCGAGCCCTTGTGGTAACAGCAGCCGTGAGGCGGCCCAACGATCCCGGCGAAGGTTCACAAAAATCAAGTGCTCGTGTCAGTAAGCCCAGTTTCTCCCATATAGAAACGACAACAGGCACGGATTTCCCTTCGGTGGTCGTTATGGCCTCGGGCAGAAGCCCATCGAAAGAACCCCTGTCCCTCGTTTTCTGGTCAGCCTAAGTCCGTTGGAATGAGTAAAAACAATAATTCTTTAGAATTACTGTTGATAATGAGAACGGAAGAGAGTATTCTTGGACTGTGGACAAGGCTTTCGCCTACCTCCGAGTCTCCGGCAAGGGACAGGTCAAGGGTGATGGGTTCACCCGCCAGTTGACCGCCATTCGCAAGTTCGCAAAAGAACGCGGCATCAAGATCGTCAAGGTGTTTCGCGACGAGGGCGTCAGCGGTACGAAGGAGTTGGAGAATCGACCGGCGCTGAGCGAGTTGATAAAGTCTCTGCACGGTAACGGGGTCCAGTTAGTGCTCGTCGAGCGGCTCGACAGACTCGCCCGTGATCTGATGATTCAGGAGACGATCATCGGCGACCTGCGAAAACACGCCTTCGACCTGCTGTCCGTGGCGGAGCCGGATCTCCTCCGGGACGACCCAACACGGAAGCTACTTCGCCAGATGGTGGGGGCGATTGCGGAGTACGAAAAGAGCATGATCGTGCTCAAGTTGCGCGGTGCTCGACAACGAAAGAAGGAACAAACGGGGCACTGCGAAGGGCGAAAGCCTTTCGGGCACTACTCCGGCGAGAAGCCCGTCATCGAGCGCATGAAAGAGTTGCGAGCGGAAGGTCTCGGGTTTGACCGAGTGGCCGCTCGCCTCAACGAGGAGGGTTTGCGGACCCGGACCGGGAAACCCTGGCACGGGTTCACGATTAACCAGATCCTGCGGCGGCAAAGTGCGGGCCCTGGGGCAAGGGCGAACTCTGGTTCGCAGTCGAGCGCTCGCCCTCGGGCGGGCTAGGTTCAACCTCATAGCGGCCCCGGATGGTGCACGGAATGAGCGTGGAGGGCTGCTATCCCCTTCTCTCCCAACTGTGTGGGCTCCAGCTAAACGGAGTCCACGATGAATCCCCCAATTGGCTGCGTCACAATCGCCCATCTGAGGGCCTTCGGGTGGCCTCCGGTGTTGGCGCACGAGTAACGCCTTTTTTATCCACACGTCAACGCAGGCCGTGCTGTTGTCGGTTCGCTGCTGTGTTGGCTGGTTGGGGCGATGTTTCGTCCGTGCGCACAGCCCATTAGCCAGTTTTGGACCCGGGCCCGCGAGACAAGCGGCTGCCGGCGGAAGATGTCAGCGTAAGCCCACGCGCCAGCAACCACTTTATTTCCAGCACCTTACGACTGCCGTCGCTATGTCCTATGTGGCTTCGTGGTTGTCAATTAGAGGCATCTTGGCAGGGCGGGGCGGGCTCGATGTTGGGCTGAGGCGGCAGGTCGAGCAAGTGGGGCGTTTTTGCTTCAGTCGATCGCGTAAGCCACTAAAGGGAAAGGGGTGTATCTACGTCTACGTCGAGCACACAGACGCGCCCGCGCACGAGTAGGCGGGCGGGGGAAGACCATAGTCGGGAATTGTCCAAGGGTCGGGGGGGGTGTCCGTGACATGGGACTTGCTCTCCCGGGTCCAATTTTTTTATTTTTTTCAATCAATCGCTGGCCTGAAAAGGTGGCGCCGCTGGTGGTCGGGATGTGTTAGCCTCATTTCAATCTACGCCCAGCTCGAACCGGAGGGTGTGGAAATTCCCCCTGCAATCCGCTGGGGTGGCTAGGTTCTTTCGCAAGGAGAGATCGTGAGCAAGGATCGTGTCAAACCGCTTTGTTTCAATCTACAAACTTCCCATTACTGACGAGGACATCAAGCGCGTGGTCGCGCGGATAGCTGCGAAGGAAACCAAGCATCACAAGGATCCAATGGATCCTAACTCTGTGCAATACGAACTCGTTGACTGGTGCGATTCGGCAGCCAGAGAACTGAACATCGAGGCCCGGTGCCAACGCGGCGGTATCGAGACCGTCATCAGCCTAGTTAAAGTTCTCGCCGCAATCGTGGACTGCGTGAAAGCCGAGGCGACGAAACGTGGCCATTTTTTCCCGGGGGCGGAGGATGATCCCGTCAAAGAAAAGCTGTGGGCATGGATTGGCCAGCATAAGCAGCACCTGCTCAACTTGCCAGTCCGAACCGATTCAAGAAAGACATATTCCGATTCTACGCCTGAGCCGAAACAAGGAGACAAAGGGAGGGAATGTGTGATTTCAACTCTTGATATCGAACTTACCGGAAAGACTATGGCTACAGCCAGCAACGAAGTGGTTGTCAATGGCCGGGTCATTCGTGTGGGAGACGCTTCCTTCTGCCTTTTGCTTCGACTAGTAGTCGCCCTATCCCAGTCAACCGACGGTTGGGTCCACAAAGAAGATCTCATCGAGAACAGAATCCTGCCCGGAAAGCACCCTCACCAGGCGGTGTACCGTCTGAGGCAATCCTTTAAGTCTCTAGCCGTGAACCCAAAGGAGCTCTTCGAGTCGTCCGGCGACGGACGAGTGCGTCTGAGCGTCGAAGCGAAGAACATCCAATTCAATAGGGCGACCCTCCTCACCCATCACGACTCGACGGTGAAAGAAATAGCCAAGATGCTGCCTGACGATAGCTCGAAGTAGGTCGCAGGCGTTGGTTTCCCATTCACCCTTCTACGCAGTCCATTTCCACATCAAGTCCCGTGGCCAGCAGCTAGCGACCGTTGTTAGGTTGCCTGTTAGGTCGTTGTTAGGGTCTTGTTAGCCGTCAATCCCGTCTCCGCGTTCGTCTCGACAATAAACAGCGACAAATTTTGGAGGTGCTGATGGCAGGTAAGGAACTCAGGAAGAAGCGCGTTCAGGCCGAATGGGGTATTTAGTTGACTCCAGTAGCCACTACATCTTGGGGGTGGGGGTGCCGGCCCTGGTGGCCTCGACCATTGTCTTATAGGGAGCAGGGTCGGCGGCGACCGCCTGCTGGAGGAGGCGATAGAAAAGTTTGCCGCGCGACCGTGAGGTCCGCCGGTTGAAGCGGAACGTGAACTCGTCCAGGTAGTAGTCCAAATACTCGTGACTGACAGCCCCCTGGTGGGTCCCCAACAGCCAGCGCTTTAGCAGAGAGGCGACACGATGGACTCTCGGCAGCAGCTTACTCGCCGATTGCCGCTTCCCGCGCAGCACGGTGACTTCATGGCGGTATCCTTTGTTCTCCAATCCCGCATAGCCTTCCCAGCCGTCGGTGTGCACGAGGCTGCCAGGTTGGATAGCTTCTTCGACAAAGGCTTCCAAGCTCGCCGCTGAGGCATCCGCGATCCGACGGAGCCGGATGCGACCCATACCGCGCCCATCCTCCTCGGCAGCAACCGCAACTAACGCTTTGCCAACCATTTCGCGACCTCGGACGCCCTCTTCGACTCCGCCCACATACGTTTCGTCCACCTCCACCCGGCCGACCAGCCGATTGCGACCGGGGCGCACCATGGCGCGGCGGAACTTGTGCAGCCAGGTCCAGGCGGTTACATAGCTACCCAAACCCAAGACCCGCTGCAACTCCAGCGCGCTGGCCCCGCCTTTTTGCGTTGTCACCCACCAAGCCGCCCGGAACCACAACGTCAAGGGCTTGCGGGTGTCCTGGAAAATCGTGCCCGCCGTCACCGAGGCCTGGTAACCGCAGTCGGCGCAGAGCAGCAGATTGCGTTTGCTGGCCCATGAGGACTGGATCCCACAGCGCGGGCACACGAACCCCTCCGGCCAGCGCAGCTTCAGCAGGTACTCCCGGCACGCCTCCTCGGTCGAGAATCGAGCTTCCAACTCGACGAGGTTTCGGGGGTAGTCCTCCTTCATGCCCCCAACCACAACATATTGTGGCTACTGGAGTCAACTAAATACCCCATCAGGCCGATATCCCGGCAGTCCTAGTGTCCGCAAGAGCGGGCATAGACCGTGCGCGACTTTCGGCGATCGAACGCGGTTATGTAGAGCCGTCCAAAGTAGAACTGTCCCGACTGACTGCCACGCTGGACGAACTCATTCAAGCTCGCGAAAAGGTCGTCGCAGTGGCAGCGGAAGTGGGGTGGCCCTTATGAAGCCATCCCACGACAGCCTCGGGAGGCAGCTACAGCCGATGCTGACCTGCCTCTACTTCCGTTTGCTTCACTTCGTCGGCGTTTGTCCCCGTCCTGGCTGGCTGTGGGCCAACGAGGATACGGAGGTTGACTGATGGGCCGAGGGAAGGCGCCGGCGTTCCAGTTCTACCCCGACGCTTGGCTGTCGTCGACTGATATCACGCTCATGACGCCGGCTGAGGAAGGGGCCTACTGGCGCCTCCTTTGCCACGAATGGCTTCAGCCGGACTGCGGGCTACCAGACAATGATCAGGAGCTTGCAGTATTGTCTCGACTGGATGATCAGTGGGAACACGGCAGCGGTGCAAAAATTCGACGCAAATTCCGTGCCCAGAACGGTCGTTTGTACAACGACCGCCTGTTCGAAGAGCGGAAGAAACAGGAGGAGTGGGCTAAGAAAAGTGCCAAAGGTGGTCGGAAGTCCGCTGCCGCCAAGAAGATAGGGGGGAGTAAGGGTGGTTCAAGTTTGGTTGCAATCAAAAGCCAACCAAACGGCAAGGGCGGTTCACTTTTGGTTGACGATTGCTTGCAACCAAATGGCAACTCTTCTTCTTCATCTTCTTCTTCATCTTCTAAACCCCCTATAAGTCCCCCAAAGGGGGACGGCGCTCTCTGGCCATCCAGATTCGAGGAATGGTGGTCTATCTACCCCTGTCATCGATCAGGGAAGCCCCCGACGAAGACCCTCTACCTTGAAAGAGTCTATCTCGGCAAGCCGTCGCGAAAGTTCGATTTTCCAGATGACCTAAGAGGCGGAACGGAGTTGTTTGACCGGCGTCACCACGTTCTGATAGCAGCGACGAAAGCGCGGGTCGCCAGTGACGAACGGGACCAGGTTGCTGGGAAGTTCGTGCCTGAGCCGAAGCACGCGACGACCTACCTGAATAGCGGGGAGTGGACGGAGGTCCCCGACGAAGCAGACGAGCCAGTCGGAACAGAGAAAACCGACGACGGCTACTGGCTCTCCGATCGGGAGAAGGACCGTCTCCGTCGAGAGGCTGATGAAGGAGGTATAGACGCATGACCGCGCCCGTCACAAGCATCGAGTCAGCCGCGTTGCAGAAGGGCATGCCCGCCAACATCGAGGCGGAACAGTTCGTTCTGGGTTCGATCTTGCTCGACGAAAAAGGGACGCTGTTCCCAAAGGTGGCTGGGGCCTTGACGGCGGCTGACTTCAACATCGAGAAGCATCGCCGCATCTTCCAGCGCATGGGCGAGCTGCAGAGCCGGGGCGAACGCATTGAGTACTTGACGATTGTCAACGAGCTCGAAAGACAGAACCAGCTCAAGTCGATCGACGGGATCGCTTACATCGCATCTCTGACAGACGGCCTTCCGCGATTGGCAAGCATCGACAGCTACATCAAGATCGTCAAGGACAAAGCCCGCCTCCGCGAGGTGATCAGAACCTGCCATGGGGTAACCTCCCGAGCACTTGACGGCAGCGAAGAACCGGATCAGCTCATCGCGGATGCTCAGTCCCGGTTTCTGAGACTCACCGACGGTTCAGGGACAAAAACTGCCATGACGACCCGCGAGATCGCCGAGAGATACCCCGGCAGCGTCTCAGCGCTGCTCGACCCCAGCAAAGGCGAGAAGGGTTTATCAACTCCATTCGCATCATTCAATCAAATGACCTCCGGTCTTCATCCGGGGGAGTTGATCATCATCGCCGCTCGCCCGTCGATGGGGAAGACCGCGCTGGCGCTGAACATCGCCGAGTACGTGGCAAGTGACAGACCCGGCCGGACGGGGCAACCTGTTGCACTCTTCTCGCTGGAAATGTCGCGACAGTCACTGATGCAAAGGCTGTTATGTGCCGCTGCTCGCGTCGATAGCCACAGGTATCGCGACGGCTATCTCAACCAAGAAGAGCGCCGCCGACTGAGCGCCGCGCTTACGTCGAATGGGGTATTTAGTTGACTCCAGTAGCCACTACATCTTGGGGGTGGGGGTGCCGGCCCTGGTGGCCTCGACCATTGTCTTATAGGGAGCAGGGTCGGCGGCGACCGCCTGCTGGAGGAGGCGATAGAAAAGTTTGCCGCGCGACCGTGAGGTCCGCCGGTTGAAGCGGAACGTGAACTCGTCCAGGTAGTAGTCCAAATACTCGTGACTGACAGCCCCCTGGTGGGTCCCCAACAGCCAGCGCTTTAGCAGAGAGGCGACACGATGGACTCTCGGCAGCAGCTTACTCGCCGATTGCCGCTTCCCGCGCAGCACGGTGACTTCATGGCGGTATCCTTTGTTCTCCAATCCCGCATAGCCTTCCCAGCCGTCGGTGTGCACGAGGCTGCCAGGTTGGATAGCTTCTTCGACAAAGGCTTCCAAGCTCGCCGCTGAGGCATCCGCGATCCGACGGAGCCGGATGCGACCCATACCGCGCCCATCCTCCTCGGCAGCAACCGCAACTAACGCTTTGCCAACCATTTCGCGACCTCGGACGCCCTCTTCGACTCCGCCCACATACGTTTCGTCCACCTCCACCCGGCCGACCAGCCGATTGCGACCGGGGCGCACCATGGCGCGGCGGAACTTGTGCAGCCAGGTCCAGGCGGTTACATAGCTACCCAAACCCAAGACCCGCTGCAACTCCAGCGCGCTGGCCCCGCCTTTTTGCGTTGTCACCCACCAAGCCGCCCGGAACCACAACGTCAAGGGCTTGCGGGTGTCCTGGAAAATCGTGCCCGCCGTCACCGAGGCCTGGTAACCGCAGTCGGCGCAGAGCAGCAGATTGCGTTTGCTGGCCCATGAGGACTGGATCCCACAGCGCGGGCACACGAACCCCTCCGGCCAGCGCAGCTTCAGCAGGTACTCCCGGCACGCCTCCTCGGTCGAGAATCGAGCTTCCAACTCGACGAGGTTTCGGGGGTAGTCCTCCTTCATGCCCCCAACCACAACATATTGTGGCTACTGGAGTCAACTAAATACCCCATTACGTCGATATCGAACAGTCGTCTCTTCATTGACGATCAGGGGGACACGAACGTGATGGAGGTTGGCGCCAAATGCCGGCGCATCCAAGGGGAGCATGGGTTGGCACTGGCGATTTTGGACTACCTGCAACTGCTGTCGTCGGCAGAGCGGAGAGAGAACCGGACACAGGAAATGACCGCGATTTCGCGGAGCCTGAAGCTGTTGGCGCGGGACTTAGATATTCCGATTATCGCCTTATCGCAACTGAACCGCAGCCCCGAGCTTCGGCCGAATAATCGACCGCAGCTCAGCGACCTTCGGGAGAGCGGCTCGATCGAGCAGGACGCCGACCTGGTGGCATTCATTTTCCGTGAGGAGCTTTACAAGCCCGACCGAGCGGACTTACGAGGGAGGGCGGAGCTGATCATCGCGAAACAGCGGAACGGACCGATCGGGCGCATCCCGTTGACGTTCATCAACAAATTTATGCGGTTCGAGGACTTTGCGGAGCGGGAAGAGGCGACCGCGTAGCCGCCATGACCACCCCTTCTGCACATGCCGGCCGACAGCGCCAAATGCGTGGCCGCCGCTCGCCGCGCGACCTGATGCGCCGATACGACCAGCAGAACGACGAAGCGGCGAAGATCATCCTCGGCAACCCAAAGAGGCACACCCGCTTCCAGATCGACTGGGCCCACCGCTACACAGCCCGCTGGGCACAGGAGAGCCGGGAGGCTGTATCGCGATAATGGCCACCCTGACCCCAGCGCGGAAAGCTGCTATGGTTTCCATGTTCCAACGGGAACGCGGAGGCGAAACCATGGCAAGAAGGCGAGGTCAAAGAACGGGGCGTTTGTTTCCCAAGGGCCCGAGTTGGCTGGGGCAGTGGTGGGAAGATTTCAGGGACACCGACGGCAGCCTGGTGCGCAAGCGCTGCACGCAAAAGATCGCGCCCAGAACCGGGCCGGACGCTATCAGCAAACGCCAAGCGCAGCGCCTTTTTTGGGAGACGATCCTCTCGAAGCTGGACTCGGTATCCATCAAGCCGCAGAGTTTGGCGACGGTGAGGGATTTCGTCGAATCGAAGTTCGTCCCGCAGTGGGTGTGGTCGCTGAAACCGGCAACCCAGCAGTTCTACGCCTACACTCTCGACAAGCACGTCATACCGGAGCTGGGTTCGCTCCGTTTGCGTGACGTCACTTCCGACGATGTTCAAGCCCTGATTAAGAGAACGCTGGAGGCTGGCTTCTCACCGCGCACGGTTGAGGCGATTCGCAACACGGTCTCGGCGATCTTCAACCACGCCAAAGTGAAGGGCTTCTACGTTGGCGACAATCCTATTTTCGGCGTGCGAATGCCAACGGTCACCCCGGTCAAGGAACGCCGCGCCCTGAACGTCCAGACAGCGAAGCAGGCTCTAGAGCTGCTCGTGTGGCCTTGCCGGGAGATTGTGTGGCTGATGATCCTGACGAGCGTGAACGTCGCCGAAGCGCTAGGGCTGCGCTGGAAACGCCTTAATCTGACACCGGATTGGGTGATCGTGGACGGAGAAGCTATTCAGCCCTTCACGGTAGCGGTGAGGGAACACTATTACCGCGGCGACTGGGGGACGCTGAAGAGCGGCAGCCGCAGACGAGACCTGCCGCTGCCCAAGATGCTGGTCTCGATGCTGGCCGGGGTCAAAGAGCGCTCCGCCTGGAACGGACCCGAGGATCCGGTTTTCGCCGGGAAAACAGGCAAGCCCATCGACGAAACCAACTACGCCCACCGGCATCTGCGGCCGCTCGGTCGAAGGCTGGGTCTGAAATCGCTCTCGTGGCATGACTTTCGGCGCACGCACGCGACGCTGGCCGACCAACAGCAAGTCCCCCTTGGCGACCGCATGGCCGGCATGGGACACAGCGACGCGAGGATGACGATGTGGTACTCGGTTGCCGACGTGGAACGTAGACGGCAGGCGGCTGAGACGATGGCCGAAACGCTCTCAAGTGGGGACGGAGAGATCGTTCAATGAAGTTTTCGAGGTTGATTATGGCAACCAATTGGCAACCAGCCCACCGCAACTCACTGATTCACAAGGGGTCTGGGCTATGACAGCCCTGATTGTGGATCAGGAGGTCCCCGGTTCGACCCCGGGCGCCAGTACCAATACTTTCGACAACTTACTTTTGGCGTCGTGCCGTTCTGAGTGCTTCGTGCGCTCGGCCCGCAACGCCTGAAAGTCTAAGCCATTTCCCGATCCACCGAAGCGTGGTCCGTTCGGGGAACAAATTCAATAGAACCATTGACATGCTCGGCCAACTCGCCGTAAACTAAATATTTAGGTTCGCCTAAATTACAGTTTCATGACTACCACGGAAGCCGTAGACGACTATCTGAAAGCGATCTTCGAGATCGCGGGAGACGAGGGGCGGGCGAGCACCGTTTCGCTTGCCAAGCGCCTGGCCGTGGCGCCGGCTTCGGTAACCGGAATGCTCCGCAAACTCGCCGAGCACCAACCGCCCTGGGTGGAATACGAAAAGCACCGCGGAGCCAGATTGAGTGCAAGCGGCCGCCTGCGGGCGCTCGAAATCATTCGTCATCACCGGCTTCTCGAGCTCTTCCTTCACGATTCGCTCGGATATAGCTGGGACGAGGTCCACGCGGAGGCCGAAAAGCTCGAGCACGCCATCTCGGAAACTTTCGAGGACCGCATTGCGGAGAAACTAGGCGACCCCGAGATCGATCCCCACGGGCACCCCATCCCGCGTAAGGACGGCTCGATTCCTCAACGGGATGAAATTCCTCTATTGGAATTGCCGGTCGGCAGCGAAGCCACTGTGTCGAGGGTTTCCGACAGCGATCCCGACATCCTGCGTTACCTGTTTGGTCTGGGGATTGTCCTTGGGGCTGCTCTGGTGCTGAGCGAACGGGGACCCTTCGATGGCCCGCTGCTTTTGAAGGTGGACGGGGCGCCGGATGTTCGGGCGATTGGGATGCGAGTGGCGAAACAGATCCACGTCGTGGACGGGTCGCAATTAGAGGAAGAGCAGGTGGCTGAACTGGCCGCCGAGTCCATGGCATGAGTGTAGGCAGGTTACTGTGGAGAACAGCACATCCAGTTGGCTGATTCTAGCCGCCCTTGTGGCGCTGGTAGCCGCCCTGTGGCCAGACGCCGGTCTGTTTGCCCAGATCGGGCGCTGGAGGGCATTGCGCCGCCGTGAGTTGCTCGAGGATGCACTCAAGCACGTTTTCTCCTGGGAACAGAGAACTCAGAACGCTACGCCGGAGTCGCTGGCAGGCGGGCTCGGCATGTCTCAAAGCGGCGTGCTGCGGCTCATCACCGGCATGGAGGCTAAGGGTCTGATCCAGTCGCTTGCCGGTGGCTTGCGGTTGACTTCGAAGGGACAGCGGCTGGCGCTGCACGTCGTCCGCGCGCATCGTCTCTGGGAACGCTACTTGGCCGATGACGCTGGCATGCCGATGGGGCGGCTTCACCAGGCCGCCGAGAAAGCCGAACACCAGCTCAGCGGGGAGAACCTCGATGCCTTGGACGCCCATTTGGGACACCCTGAGCACGATCCCCATGGCGACCCAATTCCGCGCTCCGATGGCTCGCTGGCCAAGGTCAAAGCCCTGGCTTTGACCGATTGGCCTTCGGATCTGCCCGCTCGGGTCGTTCATATCGAGGACGAGCCGGACGTGATCTTTCAGCAGATACTGGCCGCTGGGTTGCGTCCCGGTAGCGTGCTGCGCATCCTCGAAAACACTCCGGAAAGACTCGTAATCAGTGATGGCGAGGAGGAACACAGGCTGGCGCACGTCGTGGCGGCGAACATTCAGGTGGCCGCCGTGGCCCCCCAGCGCGAGAGGCCGGCCGGTGTCAAGCGCCTCTCCGAGCTGGCCGTCGGCGCCGAGGCTGAAATCGTCGAGCTGGACTCGTTGTGCCGGGGCTTCAGCCGCCGGCGTCTGCTGGACCTAGGACTCACCGGAAACACAAAGATCGAGGCGGCGCTGGAAAACACGTTCGGCGATCCTCGCGCGTTTCGGGTTCGCGGGACGCTGATTGCCTTGCGAAAGGAGCAGGCCGATCACGTTTGGGTGAAAGTCAAGACCCATGACGGCGCGCGCGCCGCGGTGAGCCCTGTACCGGCGGCGTCCAACGGAACTATGGACAGTACTGGGGAGCAACCTTAATGAGTGGCCTTCCTGCTTCCAATGGTATTGCTGCCTCGCATACGAGCTGCGAGGCCTGTCCCGCGCACGCGCAACTGGCGCGGATGGGCGTCTCGATGGGGAAGCATGATCACATCGTGGCGCTGGCGGGGAATCCCAACACGGGAAAGTCCTCGGTGTTTAACGCTCTGACCGGGCTGCGCCAGCACGTCGGCAATTGGACCGGCAAGACCGTGACCCGCGCCGAGGGTGGCTATGAGCTGCAAGGGGTCCGCTACAAGCTGGTCGATTTGCCGGGGACATACTCGCTGCTCTCGGCCTCGCAAGACGAAGAAATCGCCCGCAATTTTCTGCTGTTCGGACAGCCCGATTGCACCATCGTCGTGGCCGACGCCACGGCGCTCGAGAGGAACCTGAACCTGGTTCTGCAAGTGCTCGAGATCACCGACAAAGTCGTTGTGTGCGTCAACTTGATGGACGAGGCTAAGCGCAAGGGCCTGGATGTGGACGTCCGTAGCTTGGCGCGTGATCTGGGCGTGCCGGCCGTTCCCACCGTGGCGCGCACCAAGGAGGGCCTGCAAAACCTGGTGAGGGTGGTCGCCGACGTAATTTCCGGGGAACTCCGGACCAAGCCGATCAGGCCCAAGCCGCCTGAAGAAGTTGCAGCAGCCGTAAATGAACTGGTGCCCATGATCGAGCAGTTGGCGCCCGGACTTCCGAATGCCCGCTGGGTGGCGTTTCGCTTGCTCGATGGGGACCACAAGGTTCGCCAGGCATTGCTTTCCGGCGAGCTGGCCGGGATCGAAGCGGTTCAAGCAAGCCCCGCCGAGGAATTCAGTCCCATCATGTCAATTCAGGGGTCGCAATGAGTACGGGCGTGATCGATCCGCGAGCGGTTCTTGAGCGGGGCGACGAGTTGCGCCGCCACTTGGGCGAGGACTTCCGTGATCAGATGGTCTCGTCGCTCTACAGCGAGGCCCAACGCATCGCCGACCGGGCCGTGCAGGTGACCGGCAACCGCAAGTGGGACTTCGACCAAAGAATCGATCGCATGGTTACCTCGCCCTGGCTGGGGCTGCCGATGATGCTGGCGGTTTTGGCGCTGATCTTTTGGCTGACGGTCATCGGAGCGAACTACCCCTCACAGATGCTAGCCACGGGTTTCTTCTGGTTCGAGGCGCAAGCGGCGGCTTGGTTCCAATCATGGGGCGCACCGTTTTGGCTGACAGGATTCTTGTGGCACGGCGTCTTCCGCGGCCTGGCCTGGGTCGTCAGCGTGATGTTGCCGCCGATGATGATTTTCTTCCCGATGTTCACGATTTTGGAAGACTTGGGCTACTTGCCGCGAGTCGCCTTCAATATGGATTGGCTGTTCCGCAAGGCGGGAGCGCACGGCAAGCAAGCGCTGACGATGGCGATGGGGTTCGGGTGTAACGCTGCGGGTATCATTGCCACGCGGGTGATCGATTCGCCGCGCGAGAGGTTGATCGCGATTCTCACGAATAATTTTGTTCCTTGCAACGGACGCTTCCCGACCCTCATCATGCTGGCGGTCATCTTCGTTGCGGCGGCCTTTCCTCCTGCTTTCGCTTCCGTGGCCGCGGCCGGCGCGGTGGTGGGCGTGGTCTTGATCGGCGTGGGATTCACTTTGCTGGCTTCATGGCTGCTGGCGCGGACCGTGCTGCAGGGCGAAGCGTCGGCTTTCACGCTGGAGTTGCCTCCCTACCGGCGGCCCAGCATTCTGCGCATCCTTTATACATCTCTGATTGACAGGACCATTTTCGTGTTGGGCCGCGCCATCATGACCGCCGCCCCCGCGGGGGCCGTGATCTGGATCCTTGGGAACATCGATTGGCAGGGAACCAATCTGGCGCAGCATTCCGCCAATTTCCTGGATCCGTTGGGCCGCGCGATCGGCCTGGACGGAGTCATTCTGCTCGCTTATGTTATTGCGATTCCGGCGAACGAGATTGTGGTACCGACGATGATGATGGTCTACATGGGCGTTACGATGATGAGCGACATCACGTCTTTCGACCAGATCCGGGTCCTGCTCGTTGATGAACAGGGCTGGACGCTGCTGACCGCTGTCAACCTGATGCTTTTCTCGCTGCTGCACAACCCTTGCGCGACGACCATCCTGACGATCTGGCGCGAAACGCGCAGCGCCAAATGGACCACAATCGGCGCACTAATGCCGCTAGTATTCGCCTTTCTAGTGACCTTCGCCGTAGCGGTGGTGTGGCGAGCGCTGGCGTGAGTGTGCTTGCCGGCCCGTCACGAAAACTTCAGAAAGACCGGACAGAGGCGTGGACGGAAGTCCACGCTCCGAGCTGATCTCGGCACGGAAAGTCGTAGGCTATCCCCGACTTTCCCGTATGAATCGTGTCCCGTATTTGAGGATTGCGGGGCTTTCCGAGCGATTGACTTGCGAAAGGAGTCCAGCTCTCGTGTATGGTCCAGCGGGCACGGTTTCTGTAAGTTATTTTATATCAATAAGTTAACTATGCCAATTGCAGTTTTCTACAGAAAATGTAAGGGTTTCAGCGTTTTTGGGTCCGCCAGAGCCCAGTTCTTGCATGCTGACGATTTTTCATCGTTTGATCCACTGGTCTCAGGGTAGCAAATCCGGGGGGTGCGTTTTCGGGTCGATCGGGAGAATCTGTTGAAAACACGGGAGATAATTTATTTTAGAATCCGTGACCGGTTTTGAGCTGTTGGGGTTTTGGGGAGATCGGGGGCTGTGGCGGGGCGGCGCGGACGGGCGGATTCGGGTGTGTGGGGACTGCAGTTTTGCAGTGATTCGCGGTGTTCCCGGGTGCAATTGGAGTGGTTCCGTCTATCCCGTGGTTGGAGGGTGCTAACTTGTGGAAGGTCGCAGCTTGGTCTCCGGGCGGAAGAGGGTCAACCTGTTGAAAAAACCGGCTTTGACGTCGGAGCCACGACCGTGAGGGAGTGGTTATTGCGAGCGGATCAATCGATTCGAGCAAACCGCTTGCTTACGCGCGCGGCTCAGGGCGGCGCGGGACGGGCGGATTCGGGTGCGGGAGGATTGCGGTTTTTGCAGTAATTCGTGGCGTTCCCGAGTACAATTCGAGTGGTTCCGTCTTTCCCGTGGTTGCAGGGTGCTAACTTGTGGAAGCTCGCAGCTTCGGCTCCCGGGTCCTTGGCCGGGCGAAGAGAAAAGACGTTCTGTTGAATGACGACGAGTTACCTGCCGGGGGACTGCGCGACGGAGCCTGGTGTTCCCGAGGCGCCCCTTTAGCCTGTTTCGAGGCCGGCAGGTCGGACCCAAACTGAATCTTCCGCGAGGGCTGGTGGTTCGCCGCTGGCCCGAGGCGGCACATGGATGTCTGGTCCCAGTGGCCCCACGTTCGATTCGCAAACACTCGCCGAGAAACGGGACAACAGCTTACCCACCCCGCCATCGAGGACGGGCCGAGGGGTCACTGCGTCGACCCCTTGACATTTACCTATCATGGATGTCCCCGATCTCCTCCTATTTCCTATTTCCTATTTCTCTTATTTCCCTGACGGATACCACCAGCTTGCTATCCTACACTTATGAAGTCTCCCAGCAAATCACCCCACAAGGAGGAACTGACGGTCGAGTACGGCTACACCGTCGTCTACGAACAACTCTCCGAAGGTGGCTACCACGTTTTCGTTCCAGCTCTGCCTGGGATCGTTACCTATGGACGAACTGTTGAGGAAGCTCGAGAGATGGCTCAAGACGCGATCCTCTGCCACGTCCGCGCCTTGCACAAGGACGGCGAGGAAATTCCCGACGATCCCTTTGTCCATCAACCACCGTTGACCGAACAGCTCAAAGTTACTGTCTAGGGCATGCCGCCCAAACTTGCCAGCCTCAAACCCAGGATCGTTATCCGCGCCCTGAAAAGGGGCGGTTTTTACATTCACCAGCAAACCGGCGCACACGTCCACCTCAAACATCCCACCAAACCTGGACGTGTCACCGTCCCCTACCACCAGCGCTTTGAGCTGCCCAAACCTGTTGTCCGCAGTATCATCCGCCAGGCGGGTCTGAGCACCGAGGAATTCTTCAAGCTCCTGAAGAAATAGCCCGCGGCCCCTTCACTAGTAACCCCCACCTTTTCAGTCTTATGGACTTCCACGACCAGCCCAGGCTGGCCGCCCGTTTCAACGGGCTTCGCTCTTCTCAACGGAAATCCACGCGTTGCGTTATCAGTGGCGCACTACACTAGCCCCGCCAGGGCGGGGACGCAAAAATACGGGTGGTCTCAGTCATGAAAAACGCGCGAAAGCCTCTCTCAAAACTGGCGGTGTTGGCGCTGCTGGCGCTTTCAGGCTGCGGCGCCAGCGATCAGCCGGCCCCCAACATCACATTGGGGCGCACGCCGCCGAACATCGTTTTCATCATGGCCGACGACTTGGGCTACGGCCATCTCGGAAGCTACGGCCAGCAGAAGATCGAGACTCCGAACATTAATCGTCTGGCAGCCGAGGGTATGCGCTTCACCCAGGCCTACGCGGGCGCCACCGTCTGTGCTCCGTCACGCAGCGTGCTGATGACGGGTCTGCACGGGGGGCACACCCCGATCCGGCGCAACGGCGGAGGCACTTCTCTGGCCGCCGAGGACGTTACGATTGCCGAAGTCCTCAAGAAAGCCGGCTACCACACGGGCGGCTACGGCAAGTGGGGGGGAGATCGGGGGGGGAGATCGGGGGAGATCGGGGAGATCGGGGGGAGATCGGGGAGATCGGGGGGAGATCGGGGACAGCTCCCGAACTGGGGTAGAGATCGGGGACATCCATGATAGGTAAATGTCAAGGGGTCGACGGCCGCTGAACATGGTCGCCTCGAGCGCCCCGATTCAGGGACGCTCGATGGCCTCGGCCCAAGCCGCAAGGTCGGGCCGGGTGGCCAAGACGCTGCCCTGGCGGACGAGCTGGCCCTCGTGGGTCTTGATCACGCAGGTGATGGTTTTCTTGTGAACATCGAGTCCGATATAGTAGTGGTCGTTCATTTGTAACCTCCTGGTTCGAATCTGAGCCGGCATGGGCGCCGGCTCCCATAGTTTCCCACCAGGAGGATTTTTTCATCTCTACCCTATGCATTGAAACAGGCTGCGACTTTCCGTGCCGAGATCAGCTCGGAGCGTGGACTTCCGTCCGCGCCTCTGTCCGGCCGTTTGATGCTTTTTTGAACAGCCGATGGGCGGAACAGGCCCAGGGCGCCGTGCCGCTCCGGCCCCCAGCGGTTTCCCTTACGATTTCGGCGTGGCGGCAGTCGTGGAGATAATTTCCTTGGCGTGCTGAGCAGCCATGGCCAGATGCTCTCCCAGGGTTTCCTCGGTGCTCAGCAGCGCCGGCGGCCCCTTCATTAGCTCGTAGTGGCCATAGCGGTCTTCCCCGCGTGCCAGAATCGCGGGATGGCCGGGCTTGATCTGCTTGACCTTCGGGGTGATGTAACGGGTGGCGAAACCGATGCGGGGGATGTCCGTTGGGTTGGGATTCGACCCGTGAATGATGTTGACGTGGTGGAGGGACATTTCGCCCGGTTTGAGAACCACGTCCACGACGTCGTTTTCGTTGACCTCGACTTGGATCTCCTGTCCCCGCGACAGCATGTTGTCGTCCGCCCAGGTTTCCTTGTGCGGGTGAATCTGGTGAGCGTGGGTCCGCGGAACAACCCTCATGCAGCCGTTTTCGACGGTGCTCGGGGAGAGCGCGATCCAGGCTGTCGTTACCTGGGGCGAGTCGAGTCCCCAGTAAGTAGCGTCCTGATGAAAAGTGATGTAGCCGGGGTCGTGAGGCGGTTTGGCGAAGATCGAGGACGCCCAGACCAGCAAGTCGGGACCGAGAACGCCTTCGACGGCATCGAGCACAGCGGGGTGGGTGACCAGTTGATGGGCCCATGGAAAATTCAGGTGCGTGACCGCCAGTTCGACCGATTTCGGCTTGCGGCCGAAAGCTTCCATGAGCTCGTCATAACCTTTCTGAGAGACATCGATCTGCTCCGGGGAGAGGACGGGGATGGGGAAGAGGACGCCGCTGCGGTTGTATCGTTCGATTTGCTCGGGGGTGAGACTGGGAGGCATGGTTTGCTATCCGCGCTTCCTTGAACCTACGATCCCGGAGGAACCGGCAGGGCTGCACCACTCACCAACCACCGAATCAACAAAGCCCCTGCCGCGGCAGCCAATATGGTGATCGCAGTCGCGACAAAGCTGGTTATGATTCCGGCTTTCAGGCCGACCATGAAGGTCTGCTTGTCGATGCGAGCTAGTTCAACACGAAGTTCGGCAAGTTCCGCCCGTACTTCTTCGAGTTGCTTTGCGAGAGGTTCGTATGCGCCCTGGAGCCGGCCTACAATAAGCGCTACTTCCGATTCCGCCAGCGGGCGGGCGGTTTTCCATTCACTTTTTTGGAGGTTTTCTTCCACTACCGGACGCCGGCTTTCTGGGGTAGCAAAAACTGGTCCGAGGCGTTGGCGCCCAATTTCCGTGACAACCAGAGCCAAACGTCCTCCGGTGCGGAGCCGTGGATGTCATTGACACGAAGGATCACGGCAGGCGCCGCCGCCCCCGGACCTGGGCCGCTGGTCACCCCAAGGTGGACTGAAAGATCCCTAGCCGACCCACCGAACGCCACCAAATACTGCCCGTCTCCCAGCGAAATGGAGTCCCGGATCGGAATAGATGCTACGAGCGCTTCCTCGAGTTTCGCGTTACCAGGCGAGGTAATGACCACGAATATTGACGGCGTAGGGACGAGTGTCATCTCGAATTCTTGCCTCTCACAACATTATAGGATAGACCCGCCTGCCGACTGGACAAGCTGCCCTACTCCCGAGCTGCCTGCTATGCTCGGCTTGTGGGCCGATTATTGCTGCTGTTCCTGATTGTCCCGATCGCCGAGCTGTATTTGTTGATCGAAATCGGTCAGCGCATCGGGACGGTTTCCACGCTTGCGCTGATTTTCCTCACTGCGCTTCTGGGTTCGGCTCTGGCCCGGCGGCAAGGCCTGGGCGTGTTGCGCAGGATGCAAGCAGAAATGGGCCAAGGGCGGCTGCCAGCCTCGCCGATGGTGGATGGAGTTTTGATCTTGCTGGCCGGCGCGGTACTCATCACGCCGGGAGTTCTCACCGATTTCGTTGGCTTTCTGGTCTTGATCCCCGCAACGCGAGGATGGATCAAGGCGTATCTCTGGAAGCGCATCGAGAGGGCGGTCAAGCAAGGAACGGCGCGAGTTCATGTGGATTTTGGTGCGCCGGGTCAGGCCTCGGCGTACCGCCAAGACCGAGGCGAAACGCCGATTCGGGGCGAGATCATTGATGTGGACTAACCGGGAGTCCCCTCAGCCGTCAATTCGGCCCACCTTGAACCTGCACTCTGCTGGTCCCGTGCGATAACGTATTCAGGTAAAATGACTTATCTTAGAGAGTCGCAGCTGCGGAGCAGATGGAATCCGCACCAGAATTTCCCTATCATTTCCCTATCGAGGCCCGTGGAGCTGAACGCCGCTGGACTGATTCCTCGATTGATTCGAACCCATAGACCGTTAGACCATGCCTCAAACTCCTGAATTGAACCCGCTCCTCGATCGAGAGTTCCGCATCCCGTTTGACCGGATTCGGGCCCAGCACGTCGAGCCGGCGATTGACGAGCTGCTGCGCGACGCCCGCGAGCGTCTCAAAGAGCTGGCAACCGACCCGGCGGAGCGAACCTTCGCCAATACGCTTCTCGCGCTCGAGGAGGTTACCGAGAGACTTGGATACGCCATGAACATCGCCGGCCATCTCGAGTCCGTGGCGACGACTCCGGAATTGCGGGCCGCTTACAACGCCGTGCAGCCGCCGGTCAGCGAGTTCTATTCGAGCATTCCCCTCAACGAGGATCTTTGGAAGCAGCTCAAACGCTATGGCGGCACTGCCGAGGCAAGGGATCTCACCGGAGCGCGCGGCCGGTTTCTCAGCCGGACGCTTGACCGGTTTCGGCGAAGCGGAGCAGAGCTCGACGCAGCGGGCAAGAAGCGGCTGGCCGAAATCAATGTCGAGCTCACGAAGCGGACGACGAAATTTTCAGAAAACGTGCTCGACGCAACGAACGATTTCGAGCTGATCATCGAGCATGAATCGAAGCTTGCCGGCTTGCCTGCGAGCGCTATCGAGGCCGCCCGTGAAAGCGCCGAGAAAAAGAGCAAGAAGGGCTGGCGGTTCACTTTGCAGGCACCGAGCTATACCGCGGTCATGACTTACCTCGATGACGCGGGGATCCGCGAGCAGATCTATCGGGCGTTCAGCAGGCGCGCTTCCGCGGGACGTTTCGACAACCGCGAAATCATTGGAGCGATTCTCGCGCTGCGGCGTGAAAAGGCGGAGCTGCTCGGCTATCCCAACTTTGCCGACTTGGCGCTCGAAGACCGCATGGCAAAGCGCGGCGAGGAGGCACGGAGTTTTGTTCGTTCGCTGAAGGCCAAGACCGACGGCGCGTTTGCGGCGGAAAACGCCGAGCTGCGGGGCTTCCGGGAGAGTCTCGAGGGGGGTGACGCCGCTGAACTCGCCGGCTGGGACGTCGGCTATTACGCGGAAAAGATGCGTCAAGCGCGGTACGATTTCGACGAAGAAGAGCTGCGCCCCTACTTCCCGTTCGACTCGGTAGTCGAGGGAATGTTCGAAGTGGTCAAACGCTTGTACGACATTGAGGTCAAGCAGGAATCGAACGTTCCCGCCTGGGACCCGGACGTCCGCTACTACTCGGTTTACGACGCCGACCAGACATGGCTCGGTTCATTCTACGCCGACTTCTTCCCGCGCGAGAACAAAAGAGGGGGCGCCTGGATGGACGAGCTTATCACCGGTTCGCCCAGCGACGCGATCCAACAGCATCTCGGGCTGATCTGCGGTAATTTGACGCCGCCGATCGGCGACAAGCCGGCGCTGCTCACCCATCGCGAGGTGGAAACGATTTTCCACGAGTTCGGGCATCTGCTTCATCACCTGCTCAGTACAGTTGAGATCCGCAGCCTGGCGGGAACGAGCGTGGCCTGGGACTTCGTCGAGCTGCCTTCGCAAATCATGGAGAACTGGTGCTGGGAGCGCGAGGCGCTCGATCTGTTCGCCCGCCACTACGAGACAGGCCGGCCGATTCCAGAAGAGCTTTTCCAAAAAATGAAGACGGCCCGCACCTTCCGCGGCGCCAACGCGCAGATGCGGCAACTCAGTTTCGGGACCGTCGATCTTGCGCTCCACATCGACTACGACCCCGAAAAAGACGCCGGCGTGATGGAGTACGGGTTCGCGATTCTGCAATCCTTCTCGCCGGTGAAGTTGCCCCCGGACCACGCCATGCTGGCTGGATTCACGCACTTGTTCGCAAGCCCGGTCGGGTACGGAGCCGGCTACTACTCCTACAAATGGTCGGAAGTGCTCGATGCCGACGCCTTTACCCGTTTCGCTCGAGAGGGGATCTTCAGCCGGGAAGTGGGATTGCAGTTTCGCGAGCAAATCCTAGCCAAGGGCAACAGCGAATCCCCCGACACGCTGTTTCGCGGCTTTATGGGCCGCGACCCCGATCCCGAGGCGCTGCTGGAACGGCTGGGGTTGGCCGGGGCGGGATAGGGCAGGCGCCGGGCACGTCCGGACTGGATCGCGGGACTCAGGTGCTGGATGCGCGTGCCGCAATCCAGTCCTCATGGGGTGACAGTCCTTGTGAATGTCGAGAGGAATTCACAATGGGAGCCGGGTAAGTGGTAGGAAGGAAAGGGTTTAACTGTTCCCTCTATGAATACAAATCCCCTACTGGTTATGGGTGGGCCAAGTGCCAGACTCGGCTTGCCGCTTCCAGTAGCGGTTGCGTTTGAGGCGGTAGAACTTCACGCTGACTTTCCCCGCGTCGTCTAACGAGAGCTTTTCGGCCTCGAGCTCGCGCGAGCCCGCGAGTTCGTTGAGCGCCTTGGTGGTGATCCAGTGGAAAAAATCCCTTTCGAGAAGCACTTCGACCTGCCGACCGTAGAAGACTTGCTCGGGATTCTCCTCGAAGAGGTCCAGGATCGCTTCTTGAGCATCATCTACCTTGGAGTCTCAAGGGTACTCCTCGGGTTCGTCCGTGTAGTCCGACCAATCGACGTAGTCTTGGGGATCGTCCATTAGCAGCGGCTTTTGGCGCCGCGAGATTCACTTAGCCAGGGTTTACGTGCATGCCTCAGGAAGATCTTCGTCGCATACGTGGCTGGGTGCGATCGGGTACGCCATGAGATTCCTGAAGCATGCTCTCGTCCAAGTACTTTGCCAGTTTGCTAGATGTTCCCATTGCCCGTAAGTCACTGATTAAATCACAAAAGCTAGATTATGCCGTGACTCGTATTGGAATTCATTCTAGTCGAGCCGGGTTCATCGAGGGGTAGACGACCGGATTGACCCAAGCGCGGTAAACAGAGCCCGGAACGCCAGTGACGGGCCGCGGAGCATCTCGGCCACCTGAACTTGGACCCGTCACTGGCGTTCCGGGCTCTGTTTATCCGATCGCCGCGCACACCGCCTGGCCAACTTCCTGCGTGGTGGCGGCCGTACCCTCGGGGTGGAGGTCCCCGGTCAGCGGTCCTTCACTGAGCACTTTCTGTATCGCGGCGTCTACCGCGGCTGCCTCTTCCTCGAGCCCAAAGCTGTAACTCAGCATCGCCGCCACCGAACCAATCGCGGCCAATGGATTCGCCTTGTTCTGCCCGGCGATGTCAGGAGCGGAACCATGGACCGGTTCGTAAAGCCCCCGCCAGACCCCGCTAGGAAGCTGGTCGCCGATCGAGGCCGAAGGCAGCATCCCGATCGAGCCGGCCAGTACCGCTCCCTCGTCGCTGAGGATGTCGCCGAACAGGTTCTCGGTCACGACGACGTCGAATCGAGTCGGGTTCAGCACAAGCTGCATGGCGCAGTTGTCGACCAGAACGTGGTCGAGCTCGACGTCAGGGAAGTCTTTCGAAATCTCGGTGACGACCTGCCGCCACATCTGGGAGTTCTCGAGGACGTTGGCTTTGTCGACCGAGGTCAGTTTGTTGCGCCGCTTGCGCGCCAGAGAAAAGGCCATGCGGGCGATGCGCACGATCTCGGACTCGCGATAGACCATCGAGTTCACTGCGATCCGCTCACCGTCTTCACCGCTGATTCCCCGCGGCGTGCCGAAATAAAGACCCGCGGTCAGTTCCCGCACGATCAGCATGTCGGTGCCGCGGACAACATCATTCTTGAGCGGCGAGGAATCGATCAGGCTCTCGTAAGCAACGATGGGCCGCAGATTGGCGAAAACGTCCAGCACCTTTCTCAAACCAAGCAAACCTTTCTCGGGCCGCTGGCCGGGCGGAAGGTTGTCGAACTCCGGCAGCCCGACCGCTCCGAGCAAAGTGGCGTCGGCCTGGAGCGCCAGCTTGGTCGTCTCTTGCGGCAATGGCCCGCCCGTCTCGTGGATGGCTATACCACCGAGCAGCCCTTCGGTCAGATTCAGTTCATGGTTCCACTTATTGGCCACATGTTCGAGGACGCGAACGCCTTCACGAGTGACTTCCGGCCCAATGCCGTCGCCGGGAATGACGAAGATATTCAGTTTCATTGCTGGATCAGCCTCTTTTTTGAACCCCGCCAGCGGGGAAGGGTCGAGAATTTCTTATTGTAGGAAAGCGGGTCGGCGAATGGCCTGAACGAGCGATCGTCCTGGTTGTGAGTGTTAGCCGTTCTTTGCTCGCGGCCCGGGTGAAATTGCCTCCTATAATGGTGATGCTAGAGCAGCGGCGGTGCGGAGGCTGGTGCGTGGTAAAGCCGAGGGCGGCTCTTCATCAACTAAGGCCCCCGGAGGAATGTATGATTCGACTCGTAACGATTATTCTGGCGTCGCTGGCAGTGCTTCAGGCCCAAACCGGGCCACTGCGAGTGATTGCGTTTGGAGCTCACCCCGACGACTGTGACATCAAGGCATCGGGGCTGGCCGCCAAGTATGTCGCGGCCGGCCACAAGGTCAAGTTTGTTTCCGTAACGAACGGGGACGCGGGCCACTTCTCGGAAGGCGGCGGCATGCTGGCGGCCCGGCGCCGCGCCGAAGCCGAAAAGTCGGGCCGCCGGCTCGGCATCGAGTACGAAGTCTTGGACAACCATGACGGCGAGCTGGTTCCGTCGCTCGATATCAGGGAACAGGTCATACGGCGCATCCGCCAATGGAAGGCCGACATTGTATTGTCCCCTCGTCCCAATGACTATCATCCGGATCACCGTTATACGGGCGTACTGGTCCAGGACGCGTCTTACATGGTGACGGTTCCCAATCTGGTCACCGATACGCCGGCGCTGCGCAAGAATCCGGTTTTCCTCTACTTCGCGGATCGCTTTCAAAGACCGGAGCCGTTTCGGCCCGACATCGTCGTCTCGATCGATGACGTGCTAGAGAAGAAATACCGCGCCCTCGACGCTCACGGGTCTCAATTCTATGAGTGGCTGCCCTGGCATGCGGGCAAGCTGGCCGAGGTTCCCCAAGACGCCAAGGCGCGCCTCGAATGGCTCAAAACGCAGCGGCGCTCCAGCGTGCCCGCGGAGTGGAAACAGAACCTTCGCAAGTGGTACGGGGCCGGCGCGGATTCGATCAAAGCGGCCGAAGCTTTCCAGATCACCGAGTACGGCCTGCAGCCGAGCGAGGAAGAGATCCGCCGGTTGTTTCCGTTCTTTCCGAACTAGCTAGATACTACCCCGGCGATTCTGAGGATTTTGTTCGCGGAAATGGCGGCACGAACAGAGCCGCGCCCGCAAGGTGCGGTCGAGTCTGGCAGTGACCGCATTCCGGTGGCGGCCCCGACGCACTGACTGCCCTCGACCGCACCCTTGCGGGCGCGGCTCTGTTCCCCACGAACGAAATTTCAAATATCTTTGGCTAGTCTTCTTCGGCCTCGGCGCCTTCACGGCCCCGTTTGGCGGCGGCGATGACCTTCTCGGCGACCTGATGCGGCACGAAGTCGTAGTGGTCCAGCTCCATCGAAAAACTGCCGCGTCCCTGGGTCATCGATGTCAGATCGTTGGCATAGGTCAGCATTTCCGCCATGGGAGCCTGGGCGCGGATGATCTGGCTGGAACCCTTGGTGTCCATCCCCTGGATGCGGCCGCGTCGGCCGTTGAGATCGCCCATTAGATCTCCGGCGAAGTCACTCGGGGTGACGACTTCCACGCTCATGATCGGCTCGAGCAGCGCCGCATTCGCCACGGCCATCGCCGCCCGGAACGCCTTGCGGCCCGCCAGCTTGAAAGCCAGCTCCGATGAGTCGACGTCGTGGTACTGGCCGTCGTAGAGGACCACTTTGAAATCAACTACGGGATAGCCCGCCAAGTAGCCCCCGGAGGCGGCCTCGATGACGCCCTTCTCGACCGCTGGAATATAGGTCTTCGGAATCGCCCCGCCGAAAATTTCGTTCGCGAATTCGAATCCTTTGCCGCGCCCCAGCGGCTCCATGCGAATGCGGCAGTCTCCGAATTGGCCGTGTCCGCCGGTCTGCTTCTTGTGGCGGCCTTGCACTTGGGCTTTGCCCCGGATGGTTTCCCGGTAGGGGATTTGAGGCGCCTTCAGCTCGACCGCGACGTTGTAGCGTTTCTTGAGGCGGCTGACAATAATCTCGAGGTGTTGCTGCCCGTTACCGCCCAGCAGGAACTCCTGGGTCTGCGCGTCCCGGAAGAACGTCAAGGTCGCGTCTTCCTCCAGGATCTTGTGGATCGCGTTGCCTAAACGGTCCTCGTCTTGGCGCGTCTTGGGCTGGATGGCGTAGGCGATCGCCGGGCTGGGAATCACCGCTTTGGGGAAGAAGATAGGACTCCCCTTGACTCCCAGGCTGTCGCCGGTCAGGGTGTCTTTGAGTTTCGCGACCGCACCCAGGTCCCCGGCGTGGATGGCGGTTACCGGTTTCAGGTCCTTGCCCGAAATGACGGAGATGCGCGCGAAACGCTCATCTGAGTCTTTGGAATGATTGTAGACATGGTCGTCGTTGTTGAGAACTCCCGAGACCACTTTGAAGAAACTGACTCGGCCAGCGAAGGGATCGGCCACCGTCTTGTAGACATAAAGCGCAAGCGGCTCGCTATCGGAAATCTTGCGCTTGAGGACGCCCTCTGAGCCGTCGCTGCCTTCGACCTCGCCACGCGCGGCCGGCGGCGGAACGTATTCAGCCAGAAAGCCGAGGAGCGCATCGGCGCCCATGTTCTCGGTTGCCGACCCACACAGGACGGGAAAAATCTTGCCCTCCGCAACGGCTTTCCGCAGGCCGGCCAGGATCTTTTCCGGCGGCAGGGTCAGTTCTTCCAAGAACTCGTTGAGCAGGTCGTCGTCACTCTCCGCGACCATCTCAATCAGAGCTTCACGGGCCGATTCGGCGTCGGCGGCCAATTCGCCCGGGATATCGCCCGCCGTCCCTTTGCCGCTGCCGCCTCGCTCGTAGGTATAGGCTTTCATGCCGATGAGATCGATGACACCCTGGAAGTCCTTTTCCGACCCGATCGGCAGTTGAACCGGCACCGCGCCTCGGCCCAGTATCTCCTGAACCTCCGCCAGCACGCGCGAGAAGTCGGCGCGCTCGCGGTCGAGCTTGTTGATGAAAACGACCCTGGGCTGGCCGTAGTCCGCTGCGAAGCCCCAGACTTTTTCTGTTTGGACTTCAATGCCGGCAACGCCGTCGATGACGATCAAGGCAGCGTCGGCTGCCAGCATCGACGCTTTCGTCTCGTTGATGAAGATGTTGTAGCCCGGCGTGTCGATGAAGTTCAGCTTCCTGTTTTTCCACTCGATGCAGGCCAGCGACGACGAGATGGTCACCTTGCGGGCGATCTCTTCCTCGTCGTGATCGGTGATGGTATTGCCCTCGTCGACCGAAGTCAGCCTGGTCGTGACGCCGGCGGTGTAGAGACAAGCCGCGACCAGGCTGGTCTTGCCGCAATCGCCGTGGCCCGCGACGGCGACGTTGCGCACATCTTTACCTTCATAGACCTTCATTCGTACTGACTCCCAATATTATGAGCAGAGGACCGAGGAATGACTTCTTTGGAGTCGAAAAGAACCGGCTGTGTGCCCGGTTCCTGTCCCTGGTCGGCGCCGCCTCGGGCCTGGGGCTCAAAGCGCCCGTCCCTCTATTGTTAGCGAAAGCGGGCCGGAATACAACGTTGGGGCCGAACATGGCCGTTCCTTCGAGTGCCGCGAGGCGCCGCTGCTACATGACGCTCAGCGGGTCGACATCAATCACCAGCGCGGTCACGGGCCAGTTGTCGCCTCGGGCGAAATCGCGGGCGCGCTTGATGAGCTGCCCGAGCACGCGCCGATTCTTGGCCTTGAGGATGAATTGAAAGCGGTAGTCGGTTTTCAGCCGTGCAAGCGGAGCCGCCGAGGGACCGAGCAAGCGGATGCCCTCGGGAACCTCTCCATGTAAGTAGCGGCCCAGGCGGCCGCTCATGGCCAGCGCCTCTTCCAGTTTCTTGCTTCTCACAAGCAGGATCGCCATGGGCGCAAGCGGCGGATAGTGCAGCATGCGGCGGAAGTGGATTTCCTTCTTGTAGAACCCGTCGTAATCCTGGGCGGCCGCAAAACGGATGGCGTAGTGGTCCGGGTTGATCGTTTGCAGCAGCACCCGTCCGGGAAGATCGCCTCGCCCCGCGCGGCCGGCGACTTGGGTCAGCAACTGGAAGGTTCGCTCCGCGGCGCGGAAGTCGGGCATGCCCAGGCCCACGTCAGCGGCCACCACGCCGACCAGCGTCACGTTTGGGATGTCGTGTCCCTTGGCGATCATTTGGGTCCCCACCAGGATGTCGTACTCGCGGTTTCGGAAAGCGTTCAGCACGGTCTCGTAGTGGTTCCGGCCGCGAACCGAATCACGGTCCAGGCGCGCGATGCGGGCTTCGGGAAAGCTCCGCCGCAAGTAGTCTTCGACCTTCTCCGAACCGCTCCCGATGAAATAGATGTACTCACTCTCGCATTTGGGACACAGCGAGGGAACCGGCTCGGCGTAGTCGCAATAGTGACACTCCAGCTTGCGCGCCTGGCGGTGGAATGTCAGCGTGAGCGAACAATTGCGGCACTCGATGCGCGCGCCGCACGATCGGCAGGCGACAAAAGTCGAGAAGCCGCGGCGGTTGAGCAGCATCATCACCTGCTCGCCCTGCTTGAGGCGGTTGCGAATCGCCTCGTCGAGCGCTCGCGAAAACAGGTCCTGGCGGCGCGTTTCGACGAACTCCAGCCGCATGTCGATCACGTCGACTTTCGGCAGCGGGCGCTTTCCGATTCTCTCGGGCATGGTGAGCAATTCGTACTTCCCTCGCCCGGCGTTGTGGCGAGACTCGAGGCTGGGCGTCGCCGAACCCAGCACCACCGTGGCTCCTGCTTTCTGGGCGCGGACAACCGCCACGTCGCGGCCGTTGTAGCGAGGCGTCTCGTCCTGTTTGTAGCTTGCGTCGTGCTCTTCGTCGACGATGATCAACCCCAGGTTCTCGACCGGGGCAAACACCGCCGAGCGCGTGCCCACCGCCACCCGGGCTTTTCCTTGGCGCAGGCGCCTCCACTGGCCGGAACGCTCCCATCCCGAGAAAGCACTGTGGAGAATCGCCACTTTGTCACCGAAGCGGCCAAAAAACTGTGTGGCGACCGCGGGTGTGAGCGCGATTTCGGGGACCAACAAGAGTGAGCCTTTCCCTTGGGACAGCGCCTCTTCGATGGCGCGAAGATAGACCTCCGTCTTGCCCGAGCCCGTGACCCCGTGAATGAGAAAGGTTCGATACTCCCCGCCGCGGATAGAAGAACAAATAGCGCCCAAGGCCGCCTTCTGATCACGATTCAGTTCCACGACCGGGGTTACGCTGGGCCCCTTGGGGTTCACGCTGTCGAACTCGCTCCAAAGTTTCACGGCGCCGGCCCGCGCCAGCCGGCGTGCAATGGTTTTGGCGTCTTTTCGCAGGGAAACGAGAGGTTCGACCTCGTGAGATCCCGGCTGCTGGCGCAGAAAGTCGAGCAGCCAGCGCTCGCCCCGGCTGAGCTTTTCAGGAGCCGACTGAAGATCAGCGGCTGTCACCATCAGCCGACCGGAGCGGCTCAGGGAGGGGTCTTTCTTGGTGAGGACCGGCTCGACGGTCAGCAGTCCTTTCCGTTTCATGCTTCTCAGCGCCGCGTCTGCTCCAGGCACCTTGCGCTTGAGGTGCTGTTCGCTGAGGGACCGCTTTTCCAGGGCATGGAGCAGCCGGGCGGCGTGATCCTCCGTGCCGGGAGCGGTGAACTGGCGCGCCGCCTCGACGCCGCTGGGTGTCAGCGAGACGATCTTGCCGGCTCGGGTCTCTCCGGCCAGCGGCAGCATGGTCCGCAAGACCTCTCCGTAGGGCGCGCAGTAGTAATCGGCGATCCAGCGGCCCAGATCGAGAAGCTCGGCTGTCAAGGCCGGCTCTTCATCGAGCAGCCGCAGGACCTCGCGGGCTTGCTGGCGAGGAGCTTTCCCATGCCGGCCAACAACGACTCCCGTCAGCTTGCGGGCGCCAAAAGGCACGACCACGCGGCTGCCCGCTTGCGCGCGGTGGTGCAGCGTTTCGGGCAAGCGGTAAGTAAAGGGCTGGTCGACGGGAACGGGAACGGCGACGTCACAAAACTGCGGTCCATTGGGACGCATGCAGTACCGATTCTAGCGGATCGGTCCGCAAGCATAGACCGCACGGCCTCTTTTGAATAGGGCGGCGAATTTTGGCTTGGCCGCGCCGGAACAGAGCCGCGCCCGCAAGGGTGCGGTCGAGGGTACTCAGTGCGTCGGGGCCACCACCGGAATGCGGTCACTGCCAGACTCGACCGCACCCTTGCGGGCGCGGCTCTGTTGTGCCGCCATTTCTACGAACAATATCCTCAGAGTCAGCGAGCTAGAATCTAATGTTATCGGTCTTCGGTTGACGCGGCCGTCGCAAGAATCTCAACAGGGAACTACCTGGCAAAAAACGCAATGACCGTCACGGCCAAAAACAGCAAGATCGTCCACTGAAGTGGTTGGGTGCTCTTGGGTTCCTTCTTGATTACAGTCATGGGGGGACTTTTCTCCTCCGAGAACGCTTAGAATGCTGCTCAGCTCCTAGTACCTTTGTAAAGGACTAAAGTTTTGATGCCTATGGGTGATGCGCCTAGATTCCTAATACGTTTCTCACTACCGCGAGTAAGTCAGACGCCCTACTGCGGTTGGAGAGATGCGGTCTGGCAACCGCGCGGAGGGATTGAAGGGCACGAGGACGATCGAAAACACGGAGTTCTTCTGTTTCTTCTGTTAGAATATCCGCCATGAAGAAGCATTATTGGAAGATTCTTTGCGGTCTCCTGCTGGTGGCCTGGGGCTGGTCAATGAGACCAGCGGCGGCCCCGGAATACCCCTTAAAGATGGAGCGCCCCACTTCGAAACAGCCCGTTTTCCTGCTCCACCAGATCGGCAACGACCACTCCGAGGGTATTGCCGTGATGGACATGAACGGTAACGGGACGCTCGATGTCATCAGCGGAGCCTATTGGTATGAGGCGCCGGACTGGCGGCGTCACAAGTTCCGGGAGGTCAAGATCGAAGGAGAATTCGTCGTCAACTGCGGGGAGTTCACGATCGACGTCGACGAGGACGGCGACCTTGACATCGTCGGAGGCGGCTGGCAGGAGGACGGCATTTTTTGGTGGGAGAATCCCGGCGAGACGGGGCCGATCTGGGAAAAGCGCTTGATCACGACTTCTCCCGCCACGGAAGGGATGTGGCGGGCCGACCTTGACGGCGACGGCAAGGATGAAATGGTGGCCGTGCACTACCGCGAGATGGAAGTCTTCTACATAAGTTTCGCGGGCGGGAAACCGGCGAAACATCGTGTTGGAGGCAAGGAAGGCGACGGCCACGGGGTCGGCGTCGGAGATATCGACGGCGACGGCAAGCCGGATGTCGTCACAATCAAGGGCTGGTATCGCCAGATTGACGCCAGCCAGGGCAAGTGGGAGTGGCTGCCGGAGTTCGAGCTGGGCGCGGTGGGCTTCAGTATTCAGGTGTACGACGTCAACAACGACGGCGCCAATGACCTCATCTACGGGCGCGGTCACAGCTACGGCTTGTTCTGGCTGGAGCAGGTTGCCGTCAACGGAAAGCGCGGCTGGAAACAGCACCTGATCGACGGCACGTTTTCACAGTTGCACAACCTGCGGCTGGCCGATCTCAACGGTGACGGACAGCCGGAAGTGCTAACCGGCAAACGCTATCGCGGCCACAACGGCAGAGACCCGGGCGCGTACGACCCGCTGGCGCTGTTTTACTATACGATCGACCGCAAGACGGCCACCTTCACCCGCTACCCCATTGCCTACAATTCGACGGCCGGGGCCGGTATGCAGTTCGTCGTCCTCGATTTCGACAAGGATGGCGATCAAGATTTCTTCACGGCGGGAAAGAGCGGTCAATATTGGTTCGAAAATCTGACGGTCAATCAAGTGCCCAGGGAGCAGCGCGAGAACGAACTGCTGCTGAATCAAAACTGGCCGTTTTCGGATTAGAGGCCGGCCTTTCGCCGGAAACAGACGAAGGGCGCGGGGCGAAGATTCTTCAACCCGTGATGCGCCGGTATAGTAAGATTCAGCAGCGATGATTGTTTCTCGAATCCAGCTCGGGAATTGGCGTAACTTTCGTGACGTGAACGCGGGTTTGAGCGATCGAGTGTTTTTGGCGGGCCCCAATGCGCTGCGCCCCTACGCCGCTCCGAACACGCCGCGCACGTAGCCAAAGGACTCAGCCATGCCGGGCAGCGGGTCTTCGGCTTCGGCTTCCCACTCCAACGCAACGTGGCCGGCAAACCTCAAATCGGCCAGCGTTCGCAGGATCGCGGGATGGTCGAGCACTCCGCGCCCGACGGGAACTTTGGGCGGTCTCTCGCCGGTGGCCGAGACGTCCTTCAGATGAATATCGAACAGGCGCGAGCGGACGGTCTTGAGCGCTTCCACCGGGTCCTCGGCGAGCCGGAAGGTATGGCCGACGTCGACGCAACAACCGATGCGTTTGTCGAGCCCCTGGATCAGCTTGAAGACGCCCGTCGGCGAGGGAAAATTCTTGTCCTCGGGGCCGTGGTTGTGAATGGCGACCTTGAGATCGCCGTAGTCTTTGATCACCCGATCGATCGCTCCCAGGGCATCCCGCTTGGGAGCGGCAACAGCCATCGGGGAGCCAACATCGCGACAATAGTCCAGTGCCTCGCGGATCTGTTTCTCGTCGTTTTCGAGTTTCAAAACACCGCATCCCATCAGGATCAATCCGGCATCCGCGATCTTGCGACCCGCCGCCTTGCGCTCCGCCTTCGTGCTCTCCAGCGGCAAGTGCATGGACTTGATCGAGATATACCGAATGTCGAGCCGCTTCAAGGCCGCGATCGTTTCATCGAGGCTGAGTTTGCGGGTGGTGTAGGAAGTGAGTCCAACCTTTAAGCCTCCGAACGGGTTACTCGAAGGCTTTACCGGCCACTTGCGAGGGGCGGCGGGCGCGCTCATGGCGCCGGCCAGTCCCAAGGCCGTTAGTTTCATCGCATCGCGACGGTGAATATTCGGTTTCGCGGACATGGCGTTCTCCCGTCCCCAACAGAATAGCTTCTTTCGGCCACAGCTTGCCGCTCTCCCGCAGACGGGCCTCGTCGCTCCCCGGGCGCCGGTTCGACTTGAATGCGCACTGGGGGAAACACCCACCGAGCTGGCTGTGCGTCCAGGCCAGGAATTCTCGACTGGCTATGCTGGCCGAAACCTTGCCGGCCCAGAATCAGTGATGCCTGAAACGCCCCGATCCCGAAGGGGCGGAGAAGGTGTCACATCGATTGGCCGAGGCTTCATTCCGGGACACGTTAACGTGATGGCAATGAGTCCGCCATCGCGGGTTTGGGGTAAATCACTTTGCCCCGCTTGATTGTCATTGCACATAGGTTGAGGCCGAAGTAGTAAGGGATCTCGCGGTAGTCGCCGGTGTCGAAGACCACCAGATCCGCCTGCTTGCCTGGCTCGAGAGATCCGATCGAACCAGCCCGATCCATTGCCGCCGCGCCATTGATCGTGGCAGCGGCGATTGCCTCGGCCGGTGCGAGCTTCATTTCCGTGCAAGCCAGCGAAAGGGTCGCGGGCATACTAAGCGCCGGACTAAGATCAGGACCGAAGCCGCTGGCTAAAGCCACGGCGGCGCCCCTTTCGATCAGTTTTCGGGCGGGCGGATAACGGCTGCCACCCTCGTGGTAGACGACACTGGGCAGAAGGGTCGCCACGGTTGAAGAGTCCGCCAGAGAGTCGATCTCGGACGCATTGACAAATCGCAGATGCTCCACACTCGTGGCTTTCAATTCAAGTGCTAGAGAGATTGCTTTGGTATGAGCTGTCCGATTCGTTCCGACTCTTAGGAGAAAGCCTAGACGCGAAGCGGCCTCCAGGATCCGTGCGCTTTCCTCAAGGCTAAAAGCCCCGGGCCCGCACTCGACGTCGCAGAAGGCAGCCAATCCGCCCTGACGAATCATGGGCAAAAGCACCTCCGTTATGTGCCCAACTATCGCCGCTGAATCTTCGCCGAGGTCTGACGATTCGGGCCAGGTTGCGCGAAATGTAGCTACCACGTCCAGCAAGTCGCCGTCGAGGCGGCGTGCCACTCTCAGGGCCTTGATCTCGGACGCCAGACTTAAGTCTTGTCCGGACCGCACTTCTAGAGTCGTGGTCCCGTGGGCGGCAAACAGACGTATCCAGCGCTGGGCGTCGAGTTGGAGCACTTTCGGTGACGTAACACGCATCGAATGACTGGGCGTCCGGACGGCGGCGTGGCGCCCAGACTCGATGTCGGGCAGCTCGGCAGCGGACCTGGCCTCGAACTCCTTGAGCTGCGCCGAACTGAAGACGAGCCGAGTGTGACTATCGACGAAGCCGGGAAGTACGACTTTTCCGGCCACGTCGATCACTTTGGCCGAACGGGCTGCTGCCGTGTTTTCAATGCGGCGAGTCGAACCCACCGAATCGATCTTTTCGCCTTCGATCAAGACCGAGCCGTTGGGGATGATTCCTAAGTCAGAAAGCTCGATTCCCCGGCGAGGCGCCCGTCCGCGCAAAGTCAGGAGCTGTCGCGCACCACGAACAAAAATCATGAGAGGAGAACAACCAACCCCAGTGGCACAGGCCCAAAGCTGTACACTTGGAACGATCAGCTAGCACGATCGGTCTTTTGGCAGGCGCAACGACCACCGTCGGAGCGCCCGGCGGGGTGTGCACGGACCGCTTGGATGCATCGTTAAGTGAACAGCATTGGGCAAGATAGGCTCCCCCGGCTTCGCCGAGAGGGAAAATACCTCTTGAGAAGGTATATGTTGTCAGCGCCCCTGGGTCCTCCGCAGACCCGCAAGAGATACGGTCCGTAGAGATTCTATCAGGAGGTTAGCTGGCCCGTGCAGTTCACGGGGAGGTGATTCGGCGGCGGGCGACTGGGGGCGCGCCAAGGCCAAGGGAGTCAGCCGCCGCCCGGTAATCATCAATTTTCGATTAAAACGGCGGTTATGTTGTCGGGAGCGCCCTTCTCCAAAGCCGCCTCAATCAGCAGTTCGCATTTGGTCTTGAGCGGCCCGGGCTGCTCGAGAGAATGCACCAGCGCATCTTCACCGGCCACGTTGTGCAGTCCGTCCGAACAAAGCAGCAGCATGTCACCCGGGAGGAAGTCAATGATGTGTGTTTCGACATCGAGCGTATCCTCGGCTCCAACGGCCTTGGTCAGAACGTTGCGGTACGGGTGCGTTCGGAGCTGCTCCTCGGTTAGCCCGAGACCCCTGCCGATCTCGTTGATCCAAGTGTGGTCCGTAGTAACGCAGTAAAGTTCTCCGGCCGTCCGAAGATAAGCGCGGCTGTCTCCTACGCTTGCGATATAGGCCTTCGTCTCGTTAACAAGCACGGCAACAATAGTCGTTCCCATGCCGGTATTCTGGCGGTTTCGATCAGCTTCCCAGCGAACATTCTTGTTCGCGAGCCGAATCGCTTCCGTAAGAGAAGCAAGGTTCACCGTTTGGCCGTCCCGCTCCATTTCCGAGACCACGGTTTCAACGGTGATCCGCGACGCAAGCTCCCCAGCTTTCGCGCCGCCCATTCCGTCGGCGACAATGTGCAGGCCGAGCTCAGGCTTGATGACGTAGAAGTCCTCGTTGTTGGACCTCACCAGCCCGACGTGGGTCATTCCGTAGCTGCTACCCATACGCGACGTACCGGTTCGGGATCTTCGTCGCCTGCCGAAACCGGGTTCTCTTGCATTAGGCGAGTTGGTCTTTGCTGACTTCCGCCCCGCTCTTTTCTGGTGCTACGCTACCGGATCAAGCACGGTTTACTCACTGGCGACAATCACACTGCTCTTCAGTCTTTCCATGTCTCCGTCCGCCGGCCGGACTCGCCCGCGGCGCCCATTCACGGTGAACTCCGTCCCGGGCGAAGCCGCTTCCCGCCTTAGGATGGCAAACGCTACCACTCGCTCCATTGTTGGTGAAAAAACCGGGCTCGTCAATCGGCCGGCTTCTTTTTCTTCTACCAAGACGGCCGCGCCGGGCGCGGGCGGCTCTGTCGTTTCCAGCTCTACTGCGACAAGAAGCCGGTTGATCTGGCCACGGGATCTTACCCTTTCGACAATCTCCTGGCCTAGATAACAGCCTTTCGTGAACGAGAGCGCATCCGGCTGCTGGAGGTGATTTGGCAGAGTTGAGCCGGAAAAATCTTCGCCCTCGCGCGGGACTCCGTTCTCAACCCGAACTTTCAAAACATCATTAGAACTGGCAGTCGGCACTCCGGCCGCCCCAAGCTTTGCCGCTAGATCAGTCTTGCTCCCCTCCTCGACTAACAACCAGAGGCCCGGCTGCCCGGTAAGCGATGCTCGAATCGTGGAAAGCCCGCCTTGACGTACGTGGGAATACGGTTGAGCAGGTGGCGGGGTCACGCTGAGGACTTCACGGGCTATCTTATCCGAACTCGGCCCTTCAAGCGCCACGGCCACGCCGGAATGTCGCTGAAGCGTCACGTCATCCATAACAATGAATCGCTCCAAGTGCTCCCGCAACTGCTCCGGCCGCTCCGGCTCGCAGTCGATCAACACGTGGTCTTCACTGACGAAGATTCGCGCGTCGGCTTGAATATGGCCTTTAACGTCGAGGAAAAACGCGCGCACGCCTTGCCCGGGCCGCAAGCTCTCCACGTCATTGCTGCACATCGCGTGAACAAACTGGACGCGGTCTTCGCCGGCCACCCGGATTCTTCCGCGAGACGATATATCCACCCAAGCGGCCGACTCTCGAAGAGCGCGATAACCCGGCATGGCCTCAACCGTGGAGCGTCCGGAGATAGGCGCTCAGTGCCAGGATGATTAGTCCGGAGATGGCGGCCCCCAGCATCAATCTGGGCCGTTTCGCGTCGCGTGCCGCATCCCCGCTAGGCGGCATGGCGACAAGATAGAGCATTGCGAAAACATGGGTCGCTAGGAGAAATTTGACTGTGAATACCATGTGGTAGCTCGCGCCGACTCCTCCTTCGATCACTTTGAAAAGATTGTAACTTCCGGACGCCACGAGAGCGATGATCACCGTCACGGCTAGCGGTCTGAGGCGGGCGGAAAGCTTGTCCAGGACACTTGCCCTGTCCTGTTCGCCAAGGACCTCCAGGGCGGGCGCCAAAACCAAACGCGCGTAAACAAGCCCGCCCAGCGCAACAGCCGCGGCCGCTATATGCAGCCACCGAGCAAATATGTCCATATGATTGCCGCTCCCTTTCGATCGCCTGGGCGCTTCAGCCGGTTAGGCGGCATCCGAATCGGCCCAGTAATAGGAACTTGATATTATACCCCAATGATCCACGAAATCCTTCCGGTAGGGCAGCTTCAGTGCAACTGTTCGATTTTTGGCGACGAGCAGTCTCACGAGGCGCTGGTTGTGGATCCAGGTGACGAAATTGGAGAAATACAAGCGATTTTGGACCGTCACGAACTGCACGTCAAGGGTATTATTATTACCCACGCCCATATCGACCACATTGGAGGGGCCGCGAAACTCAAGGAGCTTACCGGCGCCCCGGTCTACATGAATGAGAACGACATGGAGTTGCGGGCGCAGCTTGACGTGCAGGCAGGCTGGATTGGGATCGAGCCGCCCGAGAAACCGGAGATTGATGTCATGGTTCGCGACGGGGACATTGTCGCTCTGGCCAAGCAGCCGTTCCACGTGCTCCACACGCCCGGCCACACGCAGGGAAGCATCAGTTTACACGTTCCCAGTGAGAACAAGCTGATCGCGGGCGACACTCTGTTCCGCGACAGCATCGGACGGACCGACTTGCCTGGGGGCAATTCCCGCCAGATTATCGCTTCCATCAAGGAAAAACTTCTCTCCTTGGACGACGGCGTTGTCGTCATCCCCGGCCACGGTCCAGAGACGACCATTGGGCGCGAGAGGGAGATGAATTATTTCCTCCGCGGGCTGTAGAGCCGGGCGCCCGCCCGGCGGGACGGTTCAGAAATGCGGGTTGGGCTCAATACTGTTCACATAGAGCCGTTGAGCCACGTTCACGTGGCTTGGTCTCCTTCTAGTCTAGGCCGGTCCTTTTAGGACCGGTTGACCAGCCTACCGAAGTTGTTCCTCAGCCCGTTTCAACGGGCTTTCAGGGAATAAGAGTCTTGCAATAACGTTGACCCGTTTTTTTGGGATGGGTGTTTTGGCGGTTGGGGAGCGGTGGCCGGTTCAGATGCAGCCGATGAGACGCTACGTCGGCCCGGAGGCCGACGCGGCCCGCCAGGAGGCGCGCGCCACCTCGGAGGCGACGCGCCCTTTCGCGGTTGCCGGGAGTGATCCGGGCGGATGGGGTATTTAGTTGACTCCAGTAGCCACAATATGTTGTGGTTGGGGGCATGAAGGAGGACTACCCCCGAAACCTCGTCGAGTTGGAAGCTCGATTCTCGACCGAGGAGGCGTGCCGGGAGTACCTGCTGAAGCTGCGCTGGCCGGAGGGGTTCGTGTGCCCGCGCTGTGGGATCCAGTCCTCATGGGCCAGCAAACGCAATCTGCTGCTCTGCGCCGACTGCGGTTACCAGGCCTCGGTGACGGCGGGCACGATTTTCCAGGACACCCGCAAGCCCTTGACGTTGTGGTTCCGGGCGGCTTGGTGGGTGACAACGCAAAAAGGCGGGGCCAGCGCGCTGGAGTTGCAGCGGGTCTTGGGTTTGGGTAGCTATGTAACCGCCTGGACCTGGCTGCACAAGTTCCGCCGCGCCATGGTGCGCCCCGGTCGCAATCGGCTGGTCGGCCGGGTGGAGGTGGACGAAACGTATGTGGGCGGAGTCGAAGAGGGCGTCCGAGGTCGCGAAATGGTTGGCAAAGCGTTAGTTGCGGTTGCTGCCGAGGAGGATGGGCGCGGTATGGGTCGCATCCGGCTCCGTCGGATCGCGGATGCCTCAGCGGCGAGCTTGGAAGCCTTTGTCGAAGAAGCTATCCAACCTGGCAGCCTCGTGCACACCGACGGCTGGGAAGGCTATGCGGGATTGGAGAACAAAGGATACCGCCATGAAGTCACCGTGCTGCGCGGGAAGCGGCAATCGGCGAGTAAGCTGCTGCCGAGAGTCCATCGTGTCGCCTCTCTGCTAAAGCGCTGGCTGTTGGGGACCCACCAGGGGGCTGTCAGTCACGAGTATTTGGACTACTACCTGGACGAGTTCACGTTCCGCTTCAACCGGCGGACCTCACGGTCGCGCGGCAAACTTTTCTATCGCCTCCTCCAGCAGGCGGTCGCCGCCGACCCTGCTCCCTATAAGACAATGGTCGAGGCCACCAGGGCCGGCACCCCCACCCCCAAGATGTAGTGGCTACTGGAGTCAACTAAATACCCCATCCGGGCGGAATGAAAGCCCGTTGAAACGGGCTGAGGAACAACTTCGGTAGGCTGGTCAACCGGTCCTAAAAGGACCGGCCTAAAGGACCCCAAGCCACGTGAACGTGGCTCAACGGCTCTAAGTGAAGAATATTGGCGTCAGGCTGTATTCCTTTGCAGCGTACCGTCTCATTTCAGATGCGGCAGCATCGCCTTGAACTCGGCCCGGCTGCTGTTGCCGAGCAGTTCGTAGATGGCCATCTCAGTCGACGAAATCACCGCGCCGGCGCCGCGCATGCGCTCGATGCCGGCGGCCTTGTTGGCCGCGCTTCGGGAGCCAACGGCGTCCCCGGCGACGTGTACCTGATAGCCCTCGTCCAGGGCGCCCAGGGCAGTTTGCATCACGCAGATGTGCGCCTCGATTCCCGCCAGCAAGAGCGTGCCCCCTTGCGGTATGGTTTCACGCAGAGTCGCTCGAAATGCATCATCACCCAGGCACCCGAAGCTCACCTTGTCGATCGGCTCCAGGCCGGCCGACTCCGCGATTTCCGGTACCGTCTCACCGAGGCCTTTGCGGTATTGCGTTGTGATCAGAATCTTAAGACCCAGCGTCTGGGCCAGCCGAAGCAGCCGTTTTGTGTTCTGGAGGATCTCCTCGCGAGCCTCGATGGCAGGTACGAGCTTCTGCTGCAAGTCGATGACAACGAGCGCGGTTGTTTCCGAGCGGATCAAGGAGGGGGCTACAGGCATGCCTCGATTGTAACGACAGCCGGGAGCCAAACCAACCCATCCATCGCCATGCTGTTTCGCCCCCAGGGCGTTGTCTGGCCCGAGCCACTCGATGCCAAGGATTCTCGCTGCACCGCCATCCGTATAGCAGACCGGTTGCGATGTTTTCCTTGAGCGGGGGAAAGGTTGTTGAAAACACAGGGAATAATTTTGTTAGAATTACGTGACCGAAGGGCGGATTTCGGGATTGCGCGGGATTTTGGCTGTTCGGATGAATGAAGAGCGGCAGGAGACCGGCCTCTTCAAAGGCGGTCTTTGGACCCACCCTCACCCCCGAAGGACCGTTTGCAACGGCCCTTCGCCAACTATTCTCGTTTTGACGAACGGTACCGGGTTCGCTGCCAAGGCTCGTCGTCACCTTTCCGCAACGAACCGGCTGCGCCTAACAGCCCGTGGTGCAAGTCCGACTACGCGAAAAAAGGGTACAGCCACCGATTCTCGTGCTGCACTATTGTTGGAAACAATGGGGCTCCACGACCGAGAATCGGATGGCAGTCCCCCATTTTCGGCGCAGGTGTTGCTCGACAAGGTGAATGAGGAGAAGCTGAACCTCGGCAACCTGACGCAGCAACAAGCGCGGCGCGCCGGCGCCATTTTTCGTGTATTCGTCGCGGTGATGCGCGCCATTTTCTGGAGACTCGAATACTCTGCCCCCTCTCTTGCTCAAATGCCTATACCCTCTCTTGCTGCCTTTTTGTTTGTGAGAGGCGCCTCTTGCTCCCGTTGATTGAACCTCGCAGCCGCCTCCAAAAGGAGTCCCAAAAAGCGGCTGCTTGCGGATGGTCTTCTTGCTCGGCAGTTTTGGACGGGCTGGCGCATCGAAATGATGTCCACGCTGGACCGGCTGAGAGCCGGTCCCTACTATGCCGGCACGAATGCCGGCACGGCACGCTGCAAGCGTGCGCCACGTCTGGCCGGCGAAACTGCCGGTCTTTGCTGAGCTAGAAGCCATCCGCGGTGGATGACCACAAATTTCGGAGAGCAACTCGAAACTGTCCAGGCCTGGAAACGGTCGTGTTGGTCCGGCGATCTATGTCCTTTCCGGTTTCTATTCGCAGTGTACCAGGCGGTGTCAAGTGTTTCGGGGGGTTTTCTATATGCCGGTGTTGATACTAAAGGAACTATAGATCTAAATTATCCGTGACCGGCGGATGAAGCTTTGGCAAAACGGTGCGGGAAAGCAGAATCAGTCACGCTTCTCCGGTGGTCTCGCCAGGCGGTGAGAAAGCTAGCAAACGGAGTCAATTCACTGACTTTCCCTATTAAATCGTGGTCATTTGGGTCGCATCAGGAATTTTCTGAATTGGCGTAAGTCATTGATTCTAAATGATGAGAAATTTCGAATGAGAGTATATGGGGTATTTAGTTGACTCCAGTAGCCACTACATCTTGGGGGTGGGGGTGCCGGCCCTGGTGGCCTCGACCATTGTCTTATAGGGAGCAGGGTCGGCGGCGACCGCCTGCTGGAGGAGGCGATAGAAAAGTTTGCCGCGCGACCGTGAGGTCCGCCGGTTGAAGCGGAACGTGAACTCGTCCAGGTAGTAGTCCAAATACTCGTGACTGACAGCCCCCTGGTGGGTCCCCAACAGCCAGCGCTTTAGCAGAGAGGCGACACGATGGACTCTCGGCAGCAGCTTACTCGCCGATTGCCGCTTCCCGCGCAGCACGGTGACTTCATGGCGGTATCCTTTGTTCTCCAATCCCGCATAGCCTTCCCAGCCGTCGGTGTGCACGAGGCTGCCAGGTTGGATAGCTTCTTCGACAAAGGCTTCCAAGCTCGCCGCTGAGGCATCCGCGATCCGACGGAGCCGGATGCGACCCATACCGCGCCCATCCTCCTCGGCAGCAACCGCAACTAACGCTTTGCCAACCATTTCGCGACCTCGGACGCCCTCTTCGACTCCGCCCACATACGTTTCGTCCACCTCCACCCGGCCGACCAGCCGATTGCGACCGGGGCGCACCATGGCGCGGCGGAACTTGTGCAGCCAGGTCCAGGCGGTTACATAGCTACCCAAACCCAAGACCCGCTGCAACTCCAGCGCGCTGGCCCCGCCTTTTTGCGTTGTCACCCACCAAGCCGCCCGGAACCACAACGTCAAGGGCTTGCGGGTGTCCTGGAAAATCGTGCCCGCCGTCACCGAGGCCTGGTAACCGCAGTCGGCGCAGAGCAGCAGATTGCGTTTGCTGGCCCATGAGGACTGGATCCCACAGCGCGGGCACACGAACCCCTCCGGCCAGCGCAGCTTCAGCAGGTACTCCCGGCACGCCTCCTCGGTCGAGAATCGAGCTTCCAACTCGACGAGGTTTCGGGGGTAGTCCTCCTTCATGCCCCCAACCACAACATATTGTGGCTACTGGAGTCAACTAAATACCCCATGAGAGTATTTGTTAGGATTTGAGAGGAAATGGGGTATTTAGTTGACTCCAGTAGCCACTACATCTTGGGGGTGGGGGTGCCGGCCCTGGTGGCCTCGACCATTGTCTTATAGGGAGCAGGGTCGGCGGCGACCGCCTGCTGGAGGAGGCGATAGAAAAGTTTGCCGCGCGACCGTGAGGTCCGCCGGTTGAAGCGGAACGTGAACTCGTCCAGGTAGTAGTCCAAATTGACTGACAGCCCCCTGGTGGGTCCCCAACAGCCAGCGCTTTAGCAGAGAGGCGACACGATGGACTCTCGGCAGCAGCTTACTCGCCGATTGCCGCTTCCCGCGCAGCACGGTGACTTCATGGCGGTATCCTTTGTTCTCCAATCCCGCATAGCCTTCCCAGCCGTCGGTGTGCACGAGGCTGCCAGGTTGGATAGCTTCTTCGACAAAGGCTTCCAAGCTCGCCGCTGAGGCATCCGCGATCCGACGGAGCCGGATGCGACCCATACCGCGCCCATCCTCCTCGGCAGCAACCGCAACTAACGCTTTGCCAACCATTTCGCGACCTCGGACGCCCTCTTCGACTCCGCCCACATACGTTTCGTCCACCTCCACCCGGCCGACCAGCCGATTGCGACCGGGGCGCACCATGGCGCGGCGGAACTTGTGCAGCCAGGTCCAGGCGGTTACATAGCTACCCAAACCCAAGACCCGCTGCAACTCCAGCGCGCTGGCCCCGCCTTTTTGCGTTGTCACCCACCAAGCCGCCCGGAACCACAACGTCAAGGGCTTGCGGGTGTCCTGGAAAATCGTGCCCGCCGTCACCGAGGCCTGGTAACCGCAGTCGGCGCAGAGCAGCAGATTGCGTTTGCTGGCCCATGAGGACTGGATCCCACAGCGCGGGCACACGAACCCCTCCGGCCAGCGCAGCTTCAGCAGGTACTCCCGGCACGCCTCCTCGGTCGAGAATCGAGCTTCCAACTGACGAGGTTTCGGGGGTAGTCCTCCTTCATGCCCCCAACCACAACATATTGTGGCTACTGGAGTCAACTAAATACCCCATTTGAGAGGATATCGGGATTTTTGCCCTCGCAGGGCCCCATTCGCCTTTGCGCCCGCCGGTGCGCATGATCGCCTGTCATCCTTTTGATTCATCCTTTTCATTCACCGCTATCAGGATAAGCGGACGAATTCTGAATGTCAACTCCTTTGCAGGGTCAACTGTTGACAACAAAGGGGATACTTGTCTTGGGACTCCGTGACTGAGACGGTGGATTTTGGGGATCGTGTGGTGCGGTGCGCCCGCCGCCACCACACGAGCAGCTCTGGGCATGCTGATGGCGTCCGTGGACGCTTCGATTGTCGCACACAACCGCCCCTTACCGGGCTCCTTTATTGGGCTCTGTCCCTATTTGTTTTCTCTTGTCCTTTTCCGAGGTTCGGGAGCTGTCCCCGATCCCCCCCCCGATCCCCCCCGAGTTAGAAGCCATCCGCGGTGGATGACCACAAATTCGGAGAGCAACTCGAAACTGTCCAGGCCTGGAAACGGTCGTGTTGGTCCGGTGATCCATGTCCTTACCGGTTTCTAGTTGCATTGTAACAGGCGATGTCAAGTGTTTTGGGCTTAATGGGGTATTTAGTTGACTCCAGTAGCCACTACATCTTGGGGGTGGGGGTGCCGGCCCTGGTGGCCTCGACCATTGTCTTATAGGGAGCAGGGTCGGCGGCGACCGCCTGCTGGAGGAGGCGATAGAAAAGTTTGCCGCGCGACCGTGAGGTCCGCCGGTTGAAGCGGAACGTGAACTCGTCCAGGTAGTAGTCCAAATACTCGTGACTGACAGCCCCCTGGTGGGTCCCCAACAGCCAGCGCTTTAGCAGAGAGGCGACACGATGGACTCTCGGCAGCAGCTTACTCGCCGATTGCCGCTTCCCGCGCAGCACGGTGACTTCATGGCGGTATCCTTTGTTCTCCAATCCCGCATAGCCTTCCCAGCCGTCGGTGTGCACGAGGCTGCCAGGTTGGATAGCTTCTTCGACAAAGGCTTCCAAGCTCGCCGCTGAGGCATCCGCGATCCGACGGAGCCGGATGCGACCCATACCGCGCCCATCCTCCTCGGCAGCAACCGCAACTAACGCTTTGCCAACCATTTCGCGACCTCGGACGCCCTCTTCGACTCCGCCCACATACGTTTCGTCCACCTCCACCCGGCCGACCAGCCGATTGCGACCGGGGCGCACCATGGCGCGGCGGAACTTGTGCAGCCAGGTCCAGGCGGTTACATAGCTACCCAAACCCAAGACCCGCTGCAACTCCAGCGCGCTGGCCCCGCCTTTTTGCGTTGTCACCCACCAAGCCGCCCGGAACCACAACGTCAAGGGCTTGCGGGTGTCCTGGAAAATCGTGCCCGCCGTCACCGAGGCCTGGTAACCGCAGTCGGCGCAGAGCAGCAGATTGCGTTTGCTGGCCCATGAGGACTGGATCCCACAGCGCGGGCACACGAACCCCTCCGGCCAGCGCAGCTTCAGCAGGTACTCCCGGCACGCCTCCTCGGTCGAGAATCGAGCTTCCAACTCGACGAGGTTTCGGGGGTAGTCCTCCTTCATGCCCCCAACCACAACATATTGTGGCTACTGGAGTCAACTAAATACCCCATTTGGGCTTTTATGAAGTGACGATGTTGATATTGAAGGGAATAAAAAATCAAATTGCTTGAACGGTTGCTCGACAGCGCGTTTGAAGAGCGTCTTGTGATCGATCGCTTGATCTTCTTCCGCCGCTCGCGCCGCAGCACCATGCAAATCGACTGCCGCCCGGCATCGACCGCCGTGTAGCGGGTCAGTTTGGAAGCCCAATCCTGGATCGCTTGCTCGGAGGTGAGAAATCCAGACCCGTACCTTCCGGGTATTAGCGACAAACCGGGAGTTGGGCATCTTTAGTCAACACTGCGCCATCAGGGAGGATCTATCGGCTCTGTCGGCAAGGCGTGCTTCCCTGATGGGATTCTAAGCTCAGGCACTTCTACGGATAGGGCGTGATACGTCCAATTGAAGCAGGGGACCGAAGCCGGCTTGCGGTTGCCGTCCGCACCTTCATCCCACAAACAGGTGATGGATACGGAAAAGTTGGGTCTCATGAGCCCGGCGGTGGTGCGTCTCGCGTGCGCGAGCATCACCCTTCAGCGCGGTTGAGAGGAGGAAAGACCCAGGAGCAGTCATGCCCAGTGCGGAGTGCTGCCTCCGCATATTCTTTTCAATATTGGTCATGGCGCGGGCAACGTCTCCGTCCAGCACATAAGCTATCATTCCGCCATGGCGGACCACCCTCGAGTACTGTCCAGTGACGAACCTCAACATGCCGAACGTCACATACTGAGACGCATACGCGCGGGTCTTGCCATCCTTGACCACATTTAGCCGCTTGCTTTCTAAGCAGAAATAGATGTCCTCTCGGGGGATAAGGGGTATGAAGACAGATGGGGTATTTAGTTGACTCCAGTAGCCACTACATCTTGGGGGTGGGGGTGCCGGCCCTGGTGGCCTCGACCATTGTCTTATAGGGAGCAGGGTCGGCGGCGACCGCCTGCTGGAGGAGGCGATAGAAAAGTTTGCCGCGCGACCGTGAGGTCCGCCGGTTGAAGCGGAACGTGAACTCGTCCAGGTAGTAGTCCAAATACTCGTGACTGACAGCCCCCTGGTGGGTCCCCAACAGCCAGCGCTTTAGCAGAGAGGCGACACGATGGACTCTCGGCAGCAGCTTACTCGCCGATTGCCGCTTCCCGCGCAGCACGGTGACTTCATGGCGGTATCCTTTGTTCTCCAATCCCGCATAGCCTTCCCAGCCGTCGGTGTGCACGAGGCTGCCAGGTTGGATAGCTTCTTCGACAAAGGCTTCCAAGCTCGCCGCTGAGGCATCCGCGATCCGACGGAGCCGGATGCGACCCATACCGCGCCCATCCTCCTCGGCAGCAACCGCAACTAACGCTTTGCCAACCATTTCGCGACCTCGGACGCCCTCTTCGACTCCGCCCACATACGTTTCGTCCACCTCCACCCGGCCGACCAGCCGATTGCGACCGGGGCGCACCATGGCGCGGCGGAACTTGTGCAGCCAGGTCCAGGCGGTTACATAGCTACCCAAACCCAAGACCCGCTGCAACTCCAGCGCGCTGGCCCCGCCTTTTTGCGTTGTCACCCACCAAGCCGCCCGGAACCACAACGTCAAGGGCTTGCGGGTGTCCTGGAAAATCGTGCCCGCCGTCACCGAGGCCTGGTAACCGCAGTCGGCGCAGAGCAGCAGATTGCGTTTGCTGGCCCATGAGGACTGGATCCCACAGCGCGGGCACACGAACCCCTCCGGCCAGCGCAGCTTCAGCAGGTACTCCCGGCACGCCTCCTCGGTCGAGAATCGAGCTTCCAACTCGACGAGGTTTCGGGGGTAGTCCTCCTTCATGCCCCCAACCACAACATATTGTGGCTACTGGAGTCAACTAAATACCCCATTGAAGACAATATCCATCCGCCCGAAGTCTTCTCCAGGAACGGGGTCCAACTCGACTACTTGCGTCCGGATCTGAAACATCAAGCCGCGAGCGGTACGGTTCTGTTGGAGCGCTCGACACAACGCAATCGTGATGTTATCTTCCCCTTCGTCATGAGCGGGCGGTGGCATTCCCTCCCAAGCTTCGATCACCGAAGCGAGGATCTGAGGCACCATCGAGTCGATTAGGTCGGCCCAATCCGTGGGAGTACCGACTATGGCCACGCCACCCCCTGCGGTGTGTGCATGAGGATGGTGCTTGCAACCTCATCGGCGTCATTCAGGGCAGCCGTTTGCGTCCAATACCGTTGGCCGATTGGCTTCACAATATACAGAGAATCCCCGTCAAACACTTTCGCTCCGCGGATCAGCTCGAAAGTGTTCAGCCTCTGTGACGCAAGATTACGCAGGCGGTCTAGCGCAGACAACAGATCGCCCAAGTCCTTCGGTGGCGTTGGAGCGCTTCCACCGATACGAACCTTTTGCAAGACCGCGACGCCGATCCCGAGTTCGGCGGAGGCGTCTGCATGACCTCGGACGATGAATGGTCCGCTCTTCGCCCAGCCGTTGAGGGTCTCGCACAGTCGGCTCACATAGTCGTCACGCTGCCCTTCCTTGCTTGGGTCAATCGTCGGCACGACCCGCCTCTTTCTTGTCGGTCGGACGCTCGGGATGATGACGCGCACCGTGTCGTTGACGACAGCCTTCTCTGACGGAAGGATGTCGAAATACTCGTTGATCAGGGTTTCAATTGAGTCGCTGGCGACCCGCACAAGATCCTCACGGTCGACCAAGGCTTCCGTCGCATTTACCGCCGCGGATGTCACGATTCTGGCGACCTCTCTGACGATTTCCCAAGCACGTTTGGGTGTGGGACTCACGTCCGGCATGGGGAAGGGCAGCCGTCTCAGTTCTTCCACGTGAACTTCTTGTCGGCTCACCCCCCAATTAGAGGAGGTTTGAAACAGGAAGTACCTAGCCAGAGCCGAACGCAGATAAGCAGCAAGAAAAATCAGGAGAGCACGATCGTTTTTCGGTCCGGTAATTCCACGGAGAGCATGCCGGAACGAGACGTCGAAATCGGCGAAAGCAATACTCGTGAACCCCTTGGCCACAAGAACGTGTGGGGTTCGGAAGACGTCCGTGCCTTTGTTTGAACCGCTTCTGACGATTACCTCGGGCGCAGGGAGCTCGGCACAGTCGCCAGGGAGGACAAACAAGTCGAGGTTCGACGAGGTCGCCTTGATAAAGTGCTTCGATGGGAGGTCAATCGTCTCTGCCTTTGCGGGATCGTCGTTCTCGCCGAGCGGTTGAAACCCCTCGGCCATTAGCCAAGGTTTATCCGGAGCCTTCTCCCTCGCCCCCCTGACTCGATCCCGTAAGCGGGGGTAAAGCGACAGCCGGTCGATCAACCGCCAATCTCTCGGCGTGGCCCAATACCTTCGCTTCCAGATTTGTGGAGCATCTGGCCCCTCCAGATCCTGGAGCACCTGCCCGACACTCACGGTGCAGCGATCCTCTGGCATGATGGCGATGACTTCAGTCCGCCTAACGAGCCAATCGGCCTTTGGCGCCCAGTATTGGACCGCATGCTGATGGTTCACCGGTGGCTTCTTCTGGTAATCGATCACGAGGGCCGGATGGCGGGCCTCCTGGAACAGAAAATTTTGGTAGTCCGCGAGGTTGAGCACGTGGTCTACCGCTTGGCGCTGGAAGAAGGTTCGCTGGAACTCCAGAGCCGTGGTGCTGTGATTGAACAATGTGCCGTGCGGCAGCACGAGGCAGATTCTGCCAGTTTCAACAGCGTGGTGCGTCGCTTTCCAGACGAACGCCGCAGCGATCTGCTTGTTGGGGACAGGGTACCGATGATCGGGATTAGCACACCACTTTGCCGCTGGTGTGCCATCCAGTGCCGTGCTGCCCCACGGTGGATTACCAATAACGAGATCGGCATCAACAGGATATTCGGCGCCTTCCGAGAAGAAATCCCCGCACCAAATGTTCCCCTCGATATCCCCGCGCCCACCGCTCTCAGGGAAGTGAACAAGCCTCGGTAACTTGTGGCCCTTCTGCTGCAATTCCTGGATGTCCCTTGGAGAAAGTTGATCCAGGTAGGCCAGGTAAAGGCTGAATGCAGAGATCCGGCACGCTGTGGGATTGATGTCCACGCCGCAAATACTGCCGCAGAGAATCCTCCTCAACTCCCTTGCACGACGGTCATTTCCAGCCTTTGGGTTAGCCCGCTTCCACTCTTCAGCGATGCGGTTGAACAGACCCACCAGGAAGATGCCAGAACCGCAGGCAGGGTCAAGATAACGACGCCCAAGCAGGGAGGATGTCGTAGCAAGCGCTATATCGAGAACGATCTCGGCAAGGAAACGCGGCGTGTAGAACACGCCTTCGGGCTTTGAAATGTTTTCGTCAGTTTTGTCGGGCTGTTCGCTGCGCTTGTCACCGCGCTTCAAGAATCGTTCGTAGATTGCGCTGATGGTCTCGATCGGGATGACCCCGAAATCATAGATCCAGAAAGGGAATGAGGTCTGACCGGTCTGCACATTGGTAGAGCGGAAGAACTCATCCAGAGGATCGAGATATGCGGGGGACACAAGGCTGGCCTCCGCGTCTAGGTCATCGCTAAACAGGTCGCCATTAAAGTCTTGGCCTAGTTGTCGAAAAAGTGCGTAGAGGTACTGCTTGGCCCTGGATTTCGGTTCGATGCCGAGCACATCCCGCAGATGACCCGCGCCGCGCAGGCCGATGGCTTCCAAATAGGCTGGAAGGATGATCTTGCGGTCGAAGAGGTAACAGGTAAAAACGAGCCGGCAGAGCAGTGCATCCAGTACTTTGGGATCGAGGCTGCCGGTGGATGCGGCAATGAGCTTTTCACGAGTCGACTGCAGGTTGTCGAGCAGGTCGCGATCCACCCGGTGCGCGGGATCAAAAGACTTTTGGTGTCGGCGGAAGAATTCGCCAGACTCGACGGCAGGCAAGAACTCTCGAACCGCTGAAGATGCCCGCTCTAGCGTATCCACCAATCCGGGAATTCGGCGCCCGCGATCAACTTGCGCTACTGGACGGGTGAGTCCCGAATAGATATGGACTTCATTCCTCGTGACGAGTACAAGGATCGGCGCGCCGCCATGATTCCAGAACTTCTGATGAAGGCGAAGGACCTCCGCGGGCTCGATTTGCCTCACCTGTTTGAAGTAGACGAGAGGAGTGTTGTCGGTGCAGAGAATGCCGTCGAGCTTCAGAAGGTCAAAAGCACGACGCAAAACATGCCCCTGCGAGATTTCCGTTCCGGGCGCGTTCAACTCAGCTTCGCTGGCGATGAAGAACTTGGATTCGACATCCACGATCCCGAACTCTTTTCGCCATTCCATCCCTGTATCGCCGTTCATCGAAGACTGTCGAGCCTGTGCGTCGAGGCTGCGAGCTCTGCCTCTAATTCGTAAGACCAGCCAATCTCATCTTTGACCGCCCTAATCGAATAGCCGCGTTGACGAAGGGCCGCCAAGCATCGCGATACCGTCGGTTGCGAGATGCCAAGTGCCCGAGCAAGAGTCGGTGTGGACTGCCGCCCGCGACGGACCAGATCTAGGACGTCACGTAGTCGCTTTTCAATGGTCTGGGAACGCGTATAAACCATGATTGGCCACGCGATCCAAGTCTATCAATTTATGATAGACTTGTCAAAACATTTTCATGGGTAAATGTTCGCCGTCCGTGTGGGTCTCGCCACCAGTTGGCCGCGAAGTCGCCAAACCGGACAGTTAGGCTGAGTCCACCCAGCCCCTCGGAAAGCGGCATTCGGCGACAAATAGATCCTCCCTTGTCGGCAAGGGTTTACCCATAGCCGGAGCGCGGTGTTAGGATTCTTCCCGAGTAACGGCCTAGTCGGAAAGAACTGCTCTCGACTGGTCTTCATAGCCACGTCGAGATGAGTCGCGACGCGGCAGTTGAGAGCTTGCGGGGTCTAGCTTGGCACACCTATTGATACCCGCAGAATATGTTGTTTTCGGACACAGCGAATACCTTGCCGGAGCGGGCGCAGCACGCTGCGCCCCTACACTGTATTTCGCGAACATCCATCGTGTTCTGGCGTTCAGGCAAGACGTTGACTTCGGGCTACGTCCAGTAGGTGCGGTCCAGGCTGCGGTATTGGACGGCTTCGGCTAGGTGGGCGACGTGGATGGTTGGCTCGCCTCCCAAGTCGCAAATCGTCCGCGCCACTTTCAGGATGCGGTCGTGCGCGCGGGCCGATAGCCCCATGCGCAGCACGGCCGCTTCGAGAGTTTTCTCACCGGCCTCGTCCAGCCGGCAGTGTTCCCGAATCAGCTTCGAGGGCATGCGGGCGTTGGAGAAACCGCGGGCCATTTGAATTTGGCGGGCTACTTCGACACGGCTCTGAATGTCGGCGGAGCACTCCGCTGTCCCTTCCGAGCGCAGTTCCCGGTATTTGACTGGAGGAACTTCGACATGGATGTCGATGCGGTCGAGCAGCGGGCCGCTGATCTTCGAAACGTAGCGCTGGATCATGGCCGGCGAGCAGCGGCACTCACGGCTGGGGTCTCCGAAGTATCCGCAAGGACATGGGTTCATCGCCGAAACGAGCATAAACGAAGATGGAAACGTGAGGCTGAGGTTACAGCGGGCGATCGTGATGGCGCCGTCTTCGAGGGGCATGCGCAGCAGCTCGAGAACGTTGCGGGGGAATTCCGGAAACTCGTCAAGAAACAGCACGCCGTTGTGAGCAAAACTGACCTCGCCCGGACGAGGCATCCCAACGCCGCCGCCGACCAGACCAGCGTTTGAGATGCTGTGGTGCGGCGCCCGGAACGGGCGCCTTTCGAGAAGGCCCTGGTTGGACTCGAGCACGCCCGCCACGCTATGCACTTTCGTCGTCTCGAGCGCCTCGGTGAAAGTCAGCTTGGGCAGGATTCCGGGCAGCCGCTTGGCGAGCATCGTCTTGCCCGAGCCCGGCGGGCCCACCATCAAGATGTTGTGCCCCCCAGCGGCGGCGATTTCCAGTGATCGTTTGGCCGTCTCCTGACCCTTGACATCCCGAAAATCATGTGCCTCAACGGGCGCGGGCGCCCTCTGGGGGTTTCCGTTCGCCTGAACCGGTTTCCGGGACCCCGAGTTTTCGAGCAGATCGACCACTTCTCTCAAGTGTTTGACTCCAAAAACGTTTACTCCCTCGACGACGGCGGCTTCGGCGGCATTCTCGATGGGAAGAATGATGTTGGGAACGCCTGAGTCCCTGGCGCAAACCGCGACCGGCAAGGCGCCCCGGATGGGCCGCAGTCCGCCGTCGAGCGATAGTTCACCAAGGATAAGGAAGTCTTCCATGCCTTCGGTCGGGATGGTTCCCATGGCCCCCATGATTCCCAGCGCCATGGGCAGGTCGAACCCGGCCCCTTCCTTGCGAAGATTGGCGGGCGCTAGATTGACCGTGACCGCCTTGTTGGGATAACCGAATCCGGTGTTGATCAGCGAAGACCTGATCCGCTCGCGGCTCTCGCGCACGGCGGTATCCGGGAGGCCCACGGTGGTGAAGTCCTTGGCGTCGCCCATGTACATGTCGACTTCCACGTCGATGAGCAGCGCATCTACACCGTAAATGGCCGCGCTACGAGTCTTGAACAGAGGCATAGGTTCCTTTTGCGGCTGAGTTTAGAGCCGGCAGAATCGCTCGGCGGCGGACTGCTTGCTTGTGGCGCCCGCGGGCGCCAGTCTGTTGGCCTTACGGTTTCCTTGACGAGGACCACATGAACGCTGACCAAATCCACAGCAACACAACGATCAGCAGGAGCGCGACAAGATATTGGATCATACCTGTTAGCCGGACGAATCCTCGGCTAGTCCGGCGGGTTAAAGCATCAATTTGGAGAAATTTCGGAAGGCCGAAGCTAGGCCCCGAAGCAGGCTCACAGCGGAGAAGTAACGCCCCTATTATACAGCCAGGGGGCGGCGCGGAGTTGTGGGTACGGAATTATTTGGAGTTATTGATGAGGTGGCGAAGTCCACGCACCCGTCCGGGGGCCGTAGTAGCCGGCAGGACAAGCTGGACAGAGGCTGGACCCACTCTGCTGGATGCTTTTCGCGACGCAGTGGACGGAGGCTGGACCCACTCACTGGCGTTCGGGGCTCTGATCACTGGCGTTCGGGGCTCTGAATGCTAGTTCGCCATAGGCCGGTAGCCGGCCACAAGATAGCCTAATTCGCGCAGCGGAGCGGGACCGGAGCGGAGCATCTTGTCGTGGAAGGACGAAAGGCTGAAATCGGTCGTCTCTTTCTGGTAGTGATCCCGAACCTTGAGCCAGTCTTTCCAGCCGACGTAGTACTGGGGAAGCTGAACAGACGTCAGTTTCGCTCGCAGCAGTTTCCCTCGGGCCTCTTCGGTTTCCTGGAAGGCCTGATCCATCATCAAAGTGATCGCGTCCTCATCCGACATATTCATGGTATGCATGCGGATGTCGATGATGGCGTTGGCCAGCACCCGCAACTTCAGCTTCTGCCAATTGACCTGGAACTCATTGCTGTCGCTTTGATACCCGGCATCCACGATGGCCTCGGTAACGTAAGTAGCCCAGCCTTCAACGTGGGGTCCGTGCGCAAAGACCGAGCGAAGCGTGCGATGAAACGGGTCCATGTCCGGGTGGCCTTGGCCGGCGAGCTCAAACTGGACGTAGTGGCCAGGCATCGCTTCGTGGAGCGACAGGAGTTTCAACTGGAAATGGTTATACTCGCGAAGCTTGGAAGTAACACGCTGCGGCGGCCAGTCGGACGGGATCGGCGTTACCCAATAGAAGGCTCCTAGCTTTGGAGTCAGCGGAGGCGCGGGCATAAAACCGGCCACCGAGTACACGCTTCTCATAAACTCCGGCGTCTCGACGATTTGCAGATTGTCACTTGAAGGCAGCGGTATCACGTCTGCCTCGCGGACGTACTGACGCAGCTCATCGATATCGCTCTTCACCCTGTCGGCCATTTGCTGCCAGTCACCACTGCGCTGGCGGTTTTCGTCCGCGACGACCTCGAGAACGCCCTTCATCAGCGCCAGCTTGTCGCTGGGCGGGCGGGCGCTTCCGAAGATATCCTTGTCGAGGGCCTCGCCGACGGAAATGGCGTCGCCTCTGACCTTCTCGAATTCCGCTTCAGCGTCGGCCAGCACTTGCTCGGGAGTGTGGTCATTGCCCAGCGCCGCCTTGAACTTCGCCGCGTAAAGCTCCCTGCCCAGGCGCCAATCGTAATTGTCGCGGCTGGCAAGGTCGTCTTTCAGATATGCGCCAAAGTCGCGAAGAGCAGTCTGGGCTGTTGCGGAAGCTGAGTCGTAGCCGCTCTTGAGTTCACCCGGCAAACTCGCCGGAATCACTTCCTCGACCAGTTTGATGACCGCGTCGTTGGCTTGCTGCGCCACCTCGGTCCAAACAGCCGGGGAGGATTGCAGATTCTGCTTTGCTTGGTCAAGAAATGCCGGGACCTTTTGCAGTCTGGCGATGACGTGTCCGTAGCGTTCCGATTTGGAGGCATACTCGTGAACCAGGGGAGTGTAGAGGGCCGTCCCCAGCAGCTCTACATATAAGTTGGGATTGTGTTCATGACCGCGGATTCGCTCCAGCTCCAGTAGCGTCTGCTCGATGTAATAGTCGATCGCGGCAAAGCTGACAAACGCCTCGCCCGCCAGATCATTTCGGGTCATTTGCCCTTCCTGGATTTGGGCTCGATACTGCTTGCAGAGGTCGATGCGTTTGGCGATTCCGGCGGGGGAGTAGTCGTCGAGCAGCTCATCGAGAAGAATCGTCGTTCCTGCCTGGCCTTCCTCGCCGCCGCCTGCCACGTGCTCGTGATACCCCAAGGCTGTCGCGGCGACCGGCGAGAGCGCCAGCCAGTTGTAGACGAAAGGCTCGGAGCTGACTCTAAAAACCCCCACTGGGTTGGGCCGAGTGCCGCAGGCGCCGGCCCCAAACAGCACCACGGCGCCTGCCGCGAGCGGCAGCAACTTCTTCCTGAAATTCGACAAAATAGGCTGTTTCATAGACACGTTAAGTTCACTCGGTGACACGGTCGCCGAACGGCGTACAAGGAAGCCTTCCCAATCACAGGGCTGGGGGCAAAACCATCATCTTAAAAGAGCTTTCACGCGAAGGCAAGTGTTGCCAGGCGGTTTTTTCGCACAATCTCCGTAGATCCATGTTAACTGATTGCGCCCGAAGACACCTGCTGCAAGCTTGAGCGCGGCTCCTATTCCTCGCTCGGGCGGCGAAGGAAACTCGGCATGTCGAGATCATGGGCGAGCTCGGTCTCGAGCGGTGGAGGCGACGACTCGACCACCGTGCCTAGCTCCGGCTCCTCAGGCTGAACAACGGGCGGATCCGTCTCGGGTTTCGACAGGCGCCTGGAGTCGCCGTCTTCGCGATGGCGTGCCGCCGCGGCTTGCTGCATCGCGGGACGCAACTCAGCGGCCGAGGCGGCGGCCGCGTCTGACATTTTCTTGCTGATCCCGACATTCTCACTGCGGAAGCCGGTCGCGATCACTGTGATCTTGACCTGGTCTTCCATCGCGTCGTTCAACACGGCGCCGAAGATAATGTTCGCCTCCGGGTCCGCCGCCTTCTGAATGATGGTGGACGCTTCGTGAACTTCGTGCAGGCCCAGCTTTGGAGAACCGGTGATATTGATCAGTATTCCGCGGGCGCCTTCAATGCTGGTGTCTTCGAGCAGCGGGCTGGAGACCGCGTTCTTCGCGGCTTCCACGGCCGCGCTGCTGCCACTTGCAACCGCGGTCCCCATCACCGCGTACCCCATCCCCTGCATGATCGTGCGCACGTCGGCAAAGTCACGGTTAATGATCCCGGGAATGGTAATGATGTCGCTGATTCCTTGGACGGCCTGACGAAGAATATCATCCGCGATCCGGAATGACTCAAAGAAGCTGGTGCCGCGCTCGACCACCTCAATCAGGCGCTCGTTCGGAATCGTCACCACGGTGTCAACCGTCTCGGCCAGCTCGGCAAGACCCTGTTCGGCTATCTTCATCCGGCGGTTGCCCTCGAATGAAAACGGCTTGGTCACAACGGCAACCGTCAGCGCTCCGAGTTCATTGGCAAGAGAGGTGACAATCGGAGCCGCGCCGGTGCCGGTGCCGCCGCCTAGTCCGGCGGTAACGAAAACCATGTCCGAGTCGCCCAAGAGCTCGATCAGGCGTTCGGTGTCTTCCAGCGCGGCCTCTCGCCCGACTTCAGCGTTCGACCCCGCCCCACGGCCGCTTGTCAGCCTGGAGCCGAGCTGCAACTTGACCTGCGCGCGTGAAACGCGCAATGCCTGTTCGTCGGTGTTGATGGCCGCAAACATGACACCCTCGACGCCCGCTTCGATCATGCGGTTGACGGCATTGCACCCCGCCCCGCCAACACCGATTACCTTGATCCGTGCGTTCGTTCCGGCGGCTTCGTCGAACGTAAACTTTACGGCGTCGCTACTCATTGCGCCTCCCTGACCCTCGGAATGGATATTGATTTAGCATTGAATGGGGTATTTAGTTGACTCCAGTAGCCACTACATCTTGGGGGTGGGGGTGCCGGCCCTGGTGGCCTCGACCATTGTCTTATAGGGAGCAGGGTCGGCGGCGACCGCCTGCTGGAGGAGGCGATAGCAAAGTTTGCCGCGCGACCGTGAGGTCCGCCGGTTGAAGCGGAACGTGAACTCGTCCAGGTAGTAGTCCAAATACTCGTGACTGACAGCCCCCTGGTGGGTCCCCAACAGCCAGCGCTTTAGCAGAGAGGCGACACGATGGACTCTCGGCAGCAGCTTACTCGCCGATTGCCGCTTCCCGCGCAGCACGGTGACTTCATGGCGGTATCCTTTGTTCTCCAATCCCGCATAGCCTTCCCAGCCGTCGGTGTGCACGAGGCTGCCAGGTTGGATAGCTTCTTCGACAAAGGCTTCCAAGCTCGCCGCTGAGGCATCCGCGATCCGACGGAGCCGGATGCGACCCATACCGCGCCCATCCTCCTCGGCAGCAACCGCAACTAACGCTTTGCCAACCATTTCGCGACCTCGGACGCCCTCTTCGACTCCGCCCACATACGTTTCGTCCACCTCCACCCGGCCGACCAGCCGATTGCGACCGGGGCGCACCATGGCGCGGCGGAACTTGTGCAGCCAGGTCCAGGCGGTTACATAGCTACCCAAACCCAAGACCCGCTGCAACTCCAGCGCGCTGGCCCCGCCTTTTTGCGTTGTCACCCACCAAGCCGCCCGGAACCACAACGTCAAGGGCTTGCGGGTGTCCTGGAAAATCGTGCCCGCCGTCACCGAGGCCTGGTAACCGCAGTCGGCGCAGAGCAGCAGATTGCGTTTGCTGGCCCATGAGGACTGGATCCCACAGCGCGGGCACACGAACCCCTCCGGCCAGCGCAGCTTCAGCAGGTACTCCCGGCACGCCTCCTCGGTCGAGAATCGAGCTTCCAACTCGACGAGGTTTCGGGGGTAGTCCTCCTTCATGCCCCCAACCACAACATATTGTGGCTACTGGAGTCAACTAAATACCCCATTAGCATTGTACGCCGAAGGCCCCGGCGAGCGTTCTCTTATAGCAGGCGGTGGCCATCTCGGCGGCTCTTTGAAATGCCGGCCGCGGCGCGGCGCGCAAGAGCGCCTGCAAAATATCGGCTGGCCCCGACCCGCATTTCTCGCCAGCTGACGGCCGAAGCACGCGATAGGCCCGCCATTACTTCGTTGCGCTTGCTCGCCGTGCTCAACGCAGGGTCACGTACGCCTCCGCTCGTCAAGCGGCGCGCGCCTCGTACTGACGGGCTTCTCACGCACTTCGCCTCGCCACCTGCTGAGAAATACGGGCTAACTCCAATACTGTCGACTTAGTGGTTTCGGGGCTGGCTTCGCGCGCCCAAGTCATTCTGTTTCATTCGGCAAAAGCTGAATCCGTCGTCAAGGTCATGCGTTAGTTTTCCTACGCCCTTCCGGGGCTCCCGCCGTTGGGGGTTTTCACCCAGGGTTCCGCTTCGCTCCACCCATGGGCTACGATCCGGCGCCGCTTCGCGGCTCAAAGGCTCTAAGTCGACAGTATTGGGGCTAACTCCCATTGCCTGCTATGTGTCTCACTAACTATCCAGCAGAGACTTCAGCCAGTCAGTGACACGATCCCGGCGCCGCTGCTGATACAGGCGCAGCCTCTGCGCGTAAAGCACCAAACCAATCGTTGTCGCCCAGGCCGGGTGATCCAGCTCCTCCGGCATGTCCTCGAGCCGCGGCGGCAACCCGATTCTCGCAGGCGTATTCATCACGTTCTCCGCAACATCGCAGAGTCCTGCCAGCGCCGCCAAACCTCCGGTGAGCACCACACCCGCGATCACGCGATGCTGCAGCCGCGAACGGCGCAGTTCCGCCGAAACCAGCTCGAACGTCTCTTCCGCGCGGACTTGCAAGATGCGGTTCAGCAACCGCCGCGGTTTGGGCTCGGAGAGCTCCGGCACGATGCCCGGCACTTCGATCATGATGTTCTGGGGAGTTTGTTCCGCAATCGCGCAGCCGTATTGCTGGATTAACTGCACGGCTCCTTCGCGAGGCGTACGCAACACCGTCGACACGTCGCCAATGAAGTGTGACCCGCCAACGGGCAGCGATCCCGCAAGCCGCAGCTCGCTGTCGACATAAGCGGCGAAATCGACGGATCCGGCCCCCATATCGATGACCACCACTCCCATCTCCCGTTCCCGTTCTTCCAGGACCGCTTGCGCCGCCGCGAAAGGCTCAAACACGGTTTCCTGTACGATCAGGGAAGCTCGGTTGACCACGGCGCAAAGATTACCGTGGGCCTGAGCCTGGGCCGTGATGACTTGTACATGCGCGTCGAGCCGCTCACCGGTCATCCCAACGGGATTCCGCAAGCCGCTCTGCTGGTCGACGGCGAACGAAAGCGGTATCAGGTGCAGGACGGTGCGGTCCCCACCCAGCGAGCCCTGTCCCGCGGCTCGGACGACGGCGTCGACTTGCGCCTGCTGAACTTCATTTTCTCCCGCGGGCAAATGAACGTAGGTGTGGCTGACGTTGCTTTGCACGTGACTGCCGCCCACTCCCACCACAGCGGCCTCGATTGCCATGCCGCCGTTCTTCTCAGCCTGCTGAACGCATTCTTCAACCGATTGAACGACGGCGTCCTGATCGGTCATGCTCTCCCGCGTCCAGCCGTTTGCCGCTGCTTGGCCGTGGCTGATGAAACGAAGATGGGAGTCTTCCTCCAGCGCGACGACGCACCGCGTTTGGCCGGTTCCCGCGTCCAGGCCCACCAGATAATTGTGGCGCTTTATCATCCCTTCATTCCGTGGCGACGACTCCCTTGTAACGCAAATCCACCGTTCGCACTCTGCCGAATTCCTTCTTCCAACTGTCGAAATATTTGAGAAAAATCTCATACCGATGCCGGAAGCTTTCGTTTCCCATCTGAAGCTGCACCATCTCGCCGCCATAAACCGTCGTCAGCTTTGCGTTTCGAGGATCGACGACATCCACTTCTGAAATCCGGGAGCTGTAAAAGGGCTCCGCGGCGTCCAGGTCCGCGATCAGGGCCTGATAAAGACCGACACGCTTCGCGCGGTCAGGCAGCGGCATCGAGGCGCTGATGCCGGTTAGCACCGGAAACATGAATTTCTCGCCGGCCGGAGGACTCAGAAGGACCCCTTCGCGGTCAATCAGTTTCGGAGAAACGGAGCGCGCTTCCGAAGACCGCGGAAAGCGCACGAAGGCAAGCGGCCGCCGCTCCTGGATTTGCACCCAGATCCGGTTAGGGGCAACGCGCCGAAGCGACGCTTTTTCCACCCATGCAATTTCTCGGATTTGCGCGCGGCGCTGCTCCAGAGGGATGGAGAAAACGCTCGAACCGGCGTCAGGCCTGAAAACGTCGTGAATTGATTCCTTGTCGACAAACTTGAGGCCGCTGATGTGCAGCGCTTCTTGATCGTTGGAGAACAAGAAATGCCGGGACGCATGAAGATAGGTTGTTACCGCATAGGCCGCGGAAAGCCCAACTCCAAGGATGATGAATCCGAGCAGCACCCTCATCAGCCAAGGCCAGGCGCCTGCTAGCACCTTGCGGCGCACCGCTACCGGCTTCTTTCGGCGCAGGTAAGACGAATCGGACGATTCCGATGACGATATATGTGCTCGTTTCGGCATGGGATTCGCGTGGGCTACGGCTGCGCCGTCACCCGCCCCTCCAGGCTCGCGAGCCGGGCCAGTATTTTTTCTCCGGCTTGCCAGACGCTGCCCGCCCCCAGCGTGATGATCGCGTCGCCGGGTTGAGCGGACTCCGCAACCGCCTTGCAGGCCTCCTCCATGGACGGACTGTAGGTGACACTCGGCCGGCCGGCGGCTGCTTGAATGCTCCCGGCCAAGCGTTCGGCGTTGACGCCCTCAATCGGAGTCTCACCGGCACTGTAGATGTCGAGCACGCGGAGATTGTCGCAATCGCCAAAACAGGCCGCGAACTCGCTCTCGAGCAACTGCGTGCGGCTGTAGCGGTGCGGTTGGAACACAACGTGAATTCGATTGAAATTGCAGTTGCGAGCCGCTTCCAGCGTCGCGCGGATTTCGGTGGGGTGGTGACCATAGTCGTCGATAACGGTCACCCCTGCTTGCTCGCCGCGGATCTGAAAGCGGCGGTCGACACCGCTGAAGGATGCCAGACCAGCACGTATGCGGCCGGCCGGAACCTCGAGTTCGAGCGCCACAAGCACCGCCGCCATCGAGTTCAGCACGTTATGCCGTCCCACGCCGCGAACCGCGAACTCGCCAAGCTCCAGTCCCCGATAGCACAGTTCGAAGCGGCTATTCAAGTGCCCGCAGTCGATATTTCGCGCGACAAGATCGGCATCCGGCGAGACGCCGTAGGTAAGCACCGTTCTCTTGATGGCGGGCAGGATCTTTCGCACTTGCGGATCGTCAATTCCCAGAATCGCCGAGCCATAGAATGGAACCCGGTTCGCAAATTCGACGAAAGCTTCACTGACGCCATCGAAGGAGCCGTAGTAGTCGACGTGCTCGGCGTCGATGCAGGTAACCACCGCCAGAATCGGCGCAAGCTTCAGGAATGACCCATCGCTTTCGTCAGACTCGACCAACAAGAGATCGCTCTTTCCCAGACGGGCATTTGATCCCAAGGCATCGACCCGTCCCCCGACGACGACCGTCGGATCCTTGCCGGCGGAGTTGAGGACAGCCGCGGTGATCGAAGTCGTCGTTGTCTTGCCGTGGCTGCCGGCGATCGCGATGCCGTACTTGAGCCGCATCAGCTCGGCGAGCAATTCCCCGCGCTCGATGAGGGGAATCTGGCGGGTTTTCGCCGCAATTCGCTCCGGGTTGTCACTCGGAATCGCGGAGCTGACAACGATCGCGTCGGCGCCCTCCGTGTTTTCGGCGGCGTGGCCTTGAAACACCCGAGCCCCCAGCGACTCCAGGCGTTCGGTGATCGCGGAACTCCGCAGGTCGGAGCCGCTGATGCGGTAGCCGAGGTTCAGAAGAATCTCAGCTATGCCGCTCATGCCAATGCCGCCAATACCGACGAAGTGAATATGGCGATGCTTGATGGCGATTTGTTGAAACAGCATGATGAATAACGCTAGCGAACGCCCGCCACACTCTCCAGCCGATCCGCTGCCCGCCTGGCTGCTCCGCTGAGCGCCCGGGTTCGCGCGGCGGCCTCCATCTCTTCCAGCCGGCCGGGATTGTCAAGAAGATTCGCGATTTCCGCAGTCAAGCGCTCAGCCGTCAATTCCTCGTCAAGTACGAGCTGAGCCGCGCCCGCCCGCTGCATGGCCTCCGCGTTGCGGAGCTGATGCTGATCAGCGGCAAACGGGTAGGGCGCCAGAAGCGAAGCTTTGCCGGCCGCGCTGAGTTCCGCGACCGCTGACGCCCCGGCGCGGCAGACAACGACGTCGGCTTCCCCAAAGGCCCGCGGCATGTCGTCGAGAAAAGCGGAAACTTCCACCTCGATTCCCGCTGCTTCGTAGGCGCGGCGGACTTGCTCGAATTCCTTCTCTCCAGTCTGGTGCAGCAATCTGACGCTCGACAGGCGCCGGTCGTCCGCCCACGTCCTGGCTGCCGCCAGCACAGCCTGATTGATGCGCCGCGAACCCTGGCTGCCTCCGGTCACGAGAACCGTGAACGGCTCTCGATTGGTTCTGGCGGGAAGGTTGAAGAATTCCTCGCGAATCGGAATCCCGCTAAACTCTTGGCGCCTATCGGGGAAATATCCGCCGGCTTCGGCAAACCCCAGAAGCGCCCACGCGGCGAAAGGTCCCGCCAGACGATTGGCCAGCCCGGGCTTGGCGTTCGGTTCCAGCAGCACCACCGGAACGTCCCGGGCCAGCGCCATCAGCATAATCGGTCCCGAAGCGTATCCTCCCAGCCCGAGCACCGCCGCCGGACGCCTCCTCTCGAGTATTTCCCGGGCGGCGATAAGCGCTCGCGGCATGCCGGCGAACGTTCGAGATCGGCGCGCCATCGAAACCTGTTTCAAGGCCCCCGCGGCAACAAACTCGATCGGGAAGCCGGCCGCTGGAACCAGCCGGCCTTCCAGCCCCCGCGGCGTACCGACGAAGCAGCAGTCGTGTCCTCTGGCTCGAAGTTCCCTAGCAACTTCAAGTCCGGGAAGCACGTGCCCGCCTGTTCCGCCGGCGGCGATCACAAACTTTGCCCCGTGCTTTCGGCGCCTCACCTTTTTAACCAGCCGCAGCTTCGCGAAACCTTGCGCGGGCGGAGTAGCCAGCGCGCCCGGCGGCGGCAATGCATTCGCTGCCTCAGTCCCCATGCTGGCTAACATTCAGCAAAACTCCAGACGCGCCGAGCGCCGTGACAATAGCTGTTCCGCCGTAGCTGACAAACGGCAGCGGTATCCCTTTCGTCGGCAACAGAGCCAGCACGACTCCCAAATTGATCATGGCTTGGCAAACGATCATAGCGGTAATTCCGGTTGCCAGATAACACCCCAACGGGTCGGGTGCGCGCAGGGCGATCGCGATCCCGCGCCACAGAATGATGAAAAACGCCAGCACCACGAGCGAGCCGCCGATCAGTCCCAGCTCTTCGCAAATCACGGCGAACATGAAGTCGTTATGGGCGGCGGGCAAGAAGTCCATCTTCTGCTTGCCGGCCATGAGTCCCTGCCCCGTCAGGCCACCCGTGGCGACGGCGATCTGCGATTGTTGGATCTGATAGCCCGCCCCAAGCGGGTCCCGTTCCGGATGAAGAAACGTCGTGATCCGCTCGAGACGATAGGGTTCGATCGCCACCGCGGCCCCCAGCAAGAGAACAGCCGCCAGGCCACCCAGCAAGAAATAGCTGGGTTTCAAGCCCGCCACCCAGAGCACAACTCCGGCAATCACCAAGATCAGCGCCGCCGTGCCCAGATCGCGTCCGCCCAGGATCAGCGCGCAAAGCGCCGCGATGACGAACCCGGCGGCTCCCAGCGTCCGCCAGTCGTGAATCTGCTCCGCTCTCTTGGCAAGGTAGAAGGCCAGGAACAGAACAGCCGCGAGCTTGGCAAACTCCGAGGGCTGGATCGAGAAAAACCAGATTCGCAAGAAGCGGTGAGTATTCGCCGTTTCGCTGGCGAATAACACCACGCACAATAGCGTGATCGTCCCTCCCAAGAAGAAAAAGACTGTCCGCTGCACTCCCAGTTTGTGATAGTCGACGAACATCAAGAAACGCATCGCCAACAGTCCGATTCCAGCCGAGAGCGCCTGTTTGAAAACGAACCACAGGGAACCGTCCGCGCTGCCCGTCGTAGCGCTGAAGACCATCACGAGGCCGAAAAACATCAGCCCCAGAATGGTCAAGAACAGGACCCGGTCACACTTGAGTTGTTTCGGCATTTCTCCTCGGCATTTTCTTGTTAACTGGGAGACGCAATCAGCTCCTTGAATACACGGCCGCGGTGCTGGTAATTGTCAAACTGGTCGAAACTCGAACAGGCAGGCGCCAGCAGAACCGTGTCGCCCGGAGACGCCTGGCGGCGGGCGAATTGAACGGCGCGCTCCAATGTGCCGAGTACGTGGACCGGGACGCGGCCTTCGAGCTGCTGTTCGATCTTTTCCGCGGAAGCGCCGATCAGCAGAGCCGCCTTGGCCCTCTCCGACAGAGCGTCCTGCAGGGCTCGGTAGTCACTGCCCTTGTCGGCGCCGCCCAGAATCACCCACAGTCCGCTGTCGAATGTCTCAACGGCTTTGAGCGTGGCGTCCACATTGGTCGCCTTCGAATCGTTGTAATAATCCACGCCCGCAACATTGCGCACGAATTCGAGCCGGTGCTCAACGGGGTGAAAGCTCTCAATCGCCCGCCCGATCTCGCTGGCCGGAATCCCCGCCAAAGACGTCGCGGCGACAGCGGCCAAAGCGTTCTCGAGATTGTGCGCTCCCCGGATCGGCAGCGCTGTTTCGGTGACCCTGTCGCCCCTCCACAGCAGCCAGTCATCTTGGACCACGGCGCCGAAGCTCCCCTGCCCGGCGCCGCCGGGAGAGGTTCGGCTGAACCAGACGACCTCCGCCCTCGATGCGTCCGCGAAGCTACGGCACAGGGCATCATCCGCGTTCAGCACCAAGTGGTCGCCGCTCTTCTGAGCCCGCATGATACGGGCTTTCGCCGCCGCGTAGGCTTCGAAAGTCCCGTGGCGGTCCAGGTGGTCGGGCTTGATGTTGAGCACCACCCCAATATGCGAGCGAAAGCTATTCATCGCTTCAAGCTGAAAGCTGGAAAGTTCGAGGACGTTCCAGGCATCCGAGCTTGACTCGTCCACCATCGAAAGGACAGGGAGGCCGATATTTCCGCCAATCTGGACGCGCCTCCCCGCTGATTCCAGGATGTGTCCGATCAGAGCCGTCGTCGTGGTTTTTCCGTTGGCGCCCGTGACGCCGATCACGCGGCCGCGCAGCAGACTTGCCGCGATCTCGAGTTCGCCCATCACTTGGACGCCTGAGTTGCGCGCGGCTTCGAGTTGCGGCAGGTTCCAAGGAACGCCGGGCGAGGGGACGATCATGTCTTGTCCGAGGAAAAGTGATGCGGGATGCCCGCCAAAGTGGCATTCGACGCCTTGCTTCTCTAGCTCCTCTTTCACGGTCAGCAGCTTCTCCGCCGGCTGCAAGTCGGTGGCGCAAACAACGGCGCCTTGGCGGCCGAAGAATGCCGCCGCCGCTTTCCCTGATTCTCCCAGCCCCACGATCAGCACGCGTTTCCCCTTGAACCTCATCTCAATTTCAGCGTGCTCAGAGCAAACAGCGCCCAAACCAAGCCCGCGATCCAGAACCGGGCGATGATCTTCGACTCCGGCCACCCAAGAGCCTCAAAATGATGATGGAGCGGCGCCATCTTGAAGATTCGTTTCCCTCGCAACTTAAAACTGCCGACCTGCAAGATCACCGATAGCGCTTCGACAACAAACACCCCGCCCACGAAAAGCAGTAGTATTTCTTGCTTCACCAGCACGGCGACGACACCCAGGGCGCCGCCCAGCCCGAGCGACCCTACATCTCCCATAAAGATCTCCGCCGGGTGCGCGTTGTACCACAGGAAGGCCAGGCTGGCGCCGACCATCGATCCGCAGAATATCGTCAGCTCGGCCGCTTGAGGCACGCGAGCCACGTCCAGATACTCGGCAAACTCGCGGTGGCCCGCGATATACGCCAAAACGGTCAGCGCGCCCGCACAGATAACGGTCAGCCCGATCGCCAAGCCGTCAAGCCCGTCCGTCAGGTTGACCGCATTCGATGAGCCGACCAGGACGAGAAACAAAAAGACAAAGAACAAAACAAACGCAAAAGGATAGGTAAACCTGCTCTCCAGCAGCGACTCAAAGATCAGGTCCGGAGTCAGGTTCTTGAAGAACGGAAACACGATGCGCGCATCGTAGTCCCCGCTCGAATAGAGCCATACAAGCATCGACCCGATCAACAGCGTGACCACGACCTGCAGCGCGATCTTGGCGCGCGCGGTGAGGCCCAGGTTCTTTCCCCGCTTGATCTTCGTGTAGTCATCGGCGAATCCGATGCCCGCGAAACCGACCAGCCCAAGCAGGGCGATCCAAATGTAAACGTTCGCTAAGTCAGCCCACAGCAGCGTGGGCAGCACGATCGAGATGCAGATCAGCAATCCGCCCATCGTCGGCGTTCCCGCTTTGGCTTGGTGGTTCTTGGGTCCTTCTTCACGGATGAATTGCCCGATCTGAAAATCCCTGAGTGTGCGAATCAACCAAGGTCCCAGCAGCAGTCCCAGGCCCAGCGCTGTCATGCTGGCAAAAGCGGTGCGAACGGTGATGTAACCGAAGACGCGAAGAGGGCTAAAAAACGGAAACAGCTCTTCGTAAAGAAGGTGATAAAGCATAGTCTTCAGCTCTTCGTTCTGTTGCCCGAAACATTCACGGACGCCAACACAGTGTCCAGCGCAATCTCCAAACCGACACCGCGTGAGCCTTTGAATAACACCGCGTCTCCGGCGGTTAACAACGTTGGCAAAAGATCTCCCGCTTCCCGTACTGTTTCGAAGAAATGCACGGCTGAGCGCGGCAACCCGGATCTCACCGCTTCTTCAGCGGTCTCGCGGGCGGCGCCCGAAACCGCCATCAGCACTCCGATCCCGCCGCCCGCAACGTCGCGCCCTATGGCCCGGTGCAAGTCCTCTGAATCATGTCCCAATTCCCGCATTTCTCCCAGAACGGCGATTCTGCGCTTGGCGGGCGTCTGGCGCAAGACCTCAAGCATCTCGAGGACGGCGCGGGGGTTTGAGTTGTAGCAGTCATTGAGGATCAGCAGGCCGCCAATCTCGATCACTCCACCCCGCATTCCCCGCGGGCGGAACTGAGAGATCGCATCCACCAGACCCTCCGGAGCGATATCAAAAACCGATGCGGCCGCTATTGCCGCCAGGATGTTTGAAATATTGTGCCGGCCGGCAAGCGGGCTGCTGAACCGTATGGGCAGGCCTTCAGCGGATGACTTGCCGGCCAGCCGAAAGCGCACGCCCTGTGCACCAAGAGTCTCCACATCCACTGCCTGGAAATCCGCTTCGTGATCGATGCCAAACATCACAACGCGGCCGCTGTGCGATTCGCCGAACCGCCTGACCCGCGCGTCATCAGCATTTAGCACAGTTACGCCATCGCTCGGCAAGCCTTCGATGAGCTCCCGCTTCGCCAATGCGATCTCGTCAACCGAAGAGAAATGTTCAAGATGCACCGGGCTCACGTTGGTGACGACTCCGACTGACGGCTCGGCAACCTTCGCCAATGCCCGAATCTCGCCCGAGTGATTCATCCCCATCTCGAGGACGCCGGCCTCAGCCCGATCGTCGAAACGCAACAGAGAGAGCGGCAGCCCCAAATCGTTGTTGAGATTACCCCCCGATTTCGAGACCCTGTATCGCGTCGCCAGCACTGCCGCGATCAACTCCTTCGTCGTGGTCTTGCCGTTGCTTCCGGTAACCGCCACAATCGGGCGGCCCCATTGCCGGCGAGCTTGGCTTGCCAGACACCCCAGCGCCCGGCGGGGATCTTCGACGGCCAATACCGGCCCAATAGCCGGGTGCCGGCCTGCCCACTCTTGCGTCACAACCGCCGCGCGGGACCCTCGTTGCAGTGCTGGCACGACGTAGTCGTGGCCATCGAAGTTCGGGCCCGGGATCGCGAAGAAGAGGTCTCCGTCACCCGCCGTTCGTGAATCGATCGAATATCCAGTCACTTCGCTATCCACTATCGGCCGGGCCGCGCCGGCCATCTCCGCGATCTGTGCCAAACCCAGTTTCATCGAGCATCAGCCGGCCCCGATCGGACTTCGACCCCGCACTCAGCCATACCCCATACCACGAAGCACTTCACGGGCCACCACGCGGTCATCGAAAGGGATCTTCTCTTGCCCGACCGTCTGGCAGGTTTCATGCCCCTTGCCGGCAAGCAGAACAATGTCTCCTTTTTTGGCCTCTTGCAGCACTTTGCCGATTGCCTGAGCCCGGTCCGGCTCCAGTAAGAAGCGGCTTTCCGCCCTCTTGAGCCCCACGAGAATGTCGTTCATGATGTTCAGCGGGTCCTCGCTGCGGGGATTGTCGGATGTAAGAATTACCATGTCGCTGAAGCGCCCGGCAATTTCTCCCATGGCCGGACGCTTGGTGCGGTCTCGGTCGCCGCCACAGCCGAACATTGTCAAGACACGGCCTGTCAAGACACGGCCTGTCAGGACACGGCCTGGCTGCTTGGCTGGCCGCAGCAAACTCCGTGCCGCCCGAATCAGGTTCTCCAGAGCATCATCGGTATGTGCGTAGTCGACGACGATCAAGAATGGCTGCCCGCAATCGACGGTCTCGAAGCGGCCCGCGATCGGAGGACAACTTTCAATACCTGCGGCGACCGTTTCTAAGTCCAGCCCGTAGGACAAGCCCGTTGCGATCGCGGCTAACATATTCGGAACGTTATAACCGCCCCGAAGCCGTGCCGCGATTTCACGCGATCCGTTCGGCGCCAACACCTGGAAGCGCAGGCTGTCAGCCGTCGCTTCGACCTTGGCCGCCCGCACCGCTGCCTCTTTGGACCGCCCGTACGTCAGCGCCTCAAAGCCGCCGATTTCACTCAGTTCCTTTCCGAAAGCGTCATCCTGATTAATCACGGCGAAGCGGGGAGTTGCGCCGCCCGCGCCCTTGAACAGACGTTTCTTCGCCGCGCCGTAGGCCTCCATCGTGGAATGGAAATCCAAGTGATCTCGCGACAGATTCGTGAATACCACCGTGTGAAAATCGAACCCATGCACCCGTCGAAGCTCCAGCGCGTGGGAAGAAACCTCCAATGTCGCGTGCGTCCCTTTTTGCTCCTCCAGATCCGCGAAATAGCGAACCAAATCAAGCGACTCCGGCGTCGTGTTCACCGCCGCGGCCGACCTCTCGCCGACCTTGTGATCCACCGTGCCGATCCGGGCCGTCGTGAAGCCGGCGCCCCGCAGCACGGAGTCGATCAGAAATACAGCGGTCGTCTTTCCATTCGTTCCGGTGACGCCGCTCAATTTCAGCCGCTGGTCTGGACGCTCGTAAAACCGAAGCGCCGCCTTGGCCAGGGCCTCTCGTCCGTGCTTAACCCGAACCCAGCAGTCCCGGACGTCTTTTCGTCCCGCCTCGGCCGGGGGCTCACGCTCGCTGACAATGCCGGCGGCGCCCGCTTTCAAGGCACTGTCGATGAACTGGTGTCCGTCGACATTTTCTCCCGGGAAAGCGAAGAACAGCTCGCCTGGCTGAAGCTTGCGTGAGTCGTACTGAAGCCCCGATATCTCTTTTGATGACAATCGCGACGACAAAGATGTGCTGACAATCTCTCCATGGAGCAGTTGTCCCACCGTCATTTCGCAATCGCCATCACCGAGGGCGTGAATTCCACCGCAATCGTCTGACCAGGCTGAACCGCCGACCCCGCGGCGGGGCGTTGGTGGAGGGCGAATCCGGTTCCGCGCAGGTCTACACTGAGGCCGATGGAGGTGCTTAGCGCCACGACTTCTCGAACTGTCTTGCCGCCGAAGTCCGGGACAAGCCCAGGCGCAACCGTTACATCAACAGCCTCGGAGCGAACGACCTGGGACCGTGCTTCCGTGATCTCAGGAACCCGAGAGGAGTTCGCCGCGGTCCGTAGCGCGGTTTCCAGCACGGGACGAGCCGCCGTCTCCGGGTTGTCGAGCGGCAGGTTCAGCTCCCCGGCCGCCACGAGAATCTCACCGGCCGCGATTTTGCGGGTCGTCCCCTCGCCGCCGTCAACCGTTTCGTCATCCCGTGGTCCGGCAAAGTCTGCCAGTAGATCCTCCGTGACGGGTTCCCGCAGCGCTGGCCCGGGCGTAATGGGCTGATCCGGCGGCACATCGCGAAACCGCAGCGCTTGGGTCGCAACTCGCGGAAAAACGGGAGCCGCCACCGAGCCGCCGTAATACTTTCCCACCGGGGAATCCAGTACCACGACAACCACAATCGAGGGGTTATTCACCGGAGCGAATCCAACAAAGCTCGGAACATAGTTCTTCCGTGAATAGGCCCCCGTATCCGGATCCACCTTCTGGGCAGTGCCGGTCTTGCCGGCCGCCCGGTATCCAGGCGTTTGAGCCAAGCGGCCCGTTCCCGCTCGCACGACATCTTCCATCATCGCCCGCATCACGGCAGCCGTTTTTTCCGACAACACCCGCTCGGGTTCCTTGCGGTCAGCGTGCTCCACCCGGCCATCCGGATAGACAATTGACTGCACCAGCGTGGGCTGCGGTAGAAGACCGCCATTCGCCACAACCGATACGGCCCGGGCCATCTGCATCGCCGTGACTCCGATTTCTTGTCCAATGGGCACGGACCCAATTGATCCCGGCTGCCATTGTTCGACGGGCCGCAGCAACCCGGCGGTTTCACCAGGCAAGGGAAGTCCCGTTTTCCGCCCGAAACCGAACTTCACGGCGTAGCGGTAGAGCCGTTCGGGCTCCAAACGCAGCCCCAGCTTGATCGTGCCTACATTGCTCGATTTCGCCAGGATCTGGGCCACCGTGAGCATGCCGAACGGCTTGTGATCCCGTACTCGCCGCCTCCCAATGTAGATGGCGCCTAGCTGGCAATCGAGAACCTCATCCGCTGTCGTCAGTCCTTCTTCAATCGCGGCGGAGATGGGAACGATCTTGAAACTCGACCCCGGCTCGATCAGGTTGCTGAGAGCGAAGTTGCGGCGCGATTCCAGGCTGCTGGCGTGCCGCACCCGCTCGTTGGGGTCGAATGTCGGCCAGTTCGCGGTTGCCAGCAGATCACCGTTATGAGGGTCCATGACCACGATCGTTCCCGCTATCGCCCGCGTCTCGGCAATGGCCCGCGCCAGCTCCCGCTCGGCCGTCATTTGAATCCGATAGTCGATTGTCAGCACCAGGTCCGCCCCGGGAACGGGCTCTTTCAACACGCGGCCGGAGTAATACTTGCGCTTGGCATCGTATTGAACCAGCCGCTTTCCCGCTTCGCCTCGCAACAGTGAATTGAAGGACTGCTCCAATCCTGCCTGCCCGGCATGATCGATGCCCACCGCGCCCAGCAAATGGGACGCCACGGTCCCATGCGGATAATAGCGCTTGTTCTCTTTCTCGAAATGAATCCCGGCCAGGTTGAGGTTGCGGACTCTCTCGGCCTCGCCGGGCTCGGCCAGACGCTTGATCCACTGGAATCGGGAGCGCCTAAGCTTCTTGAGAATGCTGTGCGCGCTGGTGTCGAGAACCTCCGCGAGCAGTGACGCGGTTAGCTCCGGATTCGGCGCCTGATCAGGGAACACTCCGATCGACTCGACCGGCGTGCTGACGGCCAGTTTCTCTCCCAGGCGGTCGTGGATGACCCCGCGGGCGGCACGGATCTCGATCGTCCCCTCGTGCTGTTTCTTAGCCCTTTCGTTGAAATGTTCCGCCCGGCGAACCTGGTAGTCCCAAAGACAAACCAGGATCGCGGCGAACCAGCCCGTTGAAAGAAGACCGAAAAGGATGAGCCGAAAAGCAGGACGGCTGCTGATCTTGCTCAGCAGGAGGCCAAACCGGCCCAGCGGCCCGCGACGGTTCCTTGGGAAGCCGCGATCGCTTTGCTGTCCCATGCGTGCCATCCGTCTCTCATGTGGTAGTCCCGGCGCGGAGCCAGCCATGCAAAGACTGGCCGGCAATCCGGTCAAGGCCGGGTGTTCGTGTTATTGCTCGCCAATTCACTCCTGCCCATCAACGGTGTGATGGTGCGATTCTGCCAGGCGTAACGCTCCGCCGGGGGCGCCGTCAGCCCTCTGGCTTCCGCCAGCGCCGTCACTCGGCGGACGTCGCTCAGCATGGCCTGGCGCATCGTAAGCTGGTGATTGATTTCCTTTAGCGATTGGTGCTGCTTACTGAGCTGCTCCAGACGATAACCCGACTGCCGCAGGGCGGCTCGTGGCCCGAAAGCAGCCAATACGACGACAACAGCCACGAATCCGCCGATCACACAGCGGCGCCAGGCGCTCTTCTCCGCCGGGTCGATTCTTCGCCTGCGCTTGGAATTGTCAAGACCCTTGACATGGAAATAGACGTCCTCCATCAGCATCGGACTCGCCGCCGCCAAGCGCCTGGAAAGCCCGGCCCGGATGGCGCGTCCCGCGCGAACCCCATCAAAAGTGAAGCCTCCCGGTCCCAACAACTCTGTCGGCGGGGATTCTGGGGCTTCATAGGAACGGGACTTCTTGCCATCCGGGTCGAACTCTACGACTTTGCCATGCTTCTCTTGCGTTCGTGGTGATAATAGCGGTGCTGGACTCGCCGCGCGCGCCAGCATTTGCGTGATTAATTCTGGTGTGGCCATTCGAGAGCGGTCCTTTTGCTCGCGCGCAGCTTGGCGCTTCGGCTTGCTGGATTCTTTCTGATCTCATCGAGCGACGGCCTCACGATCCGCCGCGTAAGCACGTCGAACACTCCTTGTTGCTTCCAGGAGCGGAAACTCTGCTTCACCAAACGGTCTTCCAAGGAGTGAAAGCTAATCGCCACCATGCGGCCGCCCGGGTAAAGCAGCGACGGCGCTACCTCCAGCAGCTTCGCAAGTTCATCCAGTTCATCATTGACGGCGATTCGGATTGCTTGAAACGTTTTTGTTGCCGCATGGATTCTGCGGCGGGCTGTCCGAGGAACGGCCTTCTCCACGATTTCCGCTAAATGGGTGGTGGTGCGGATCGGCCGTCCCCGAACAATGGCTCTAGCGATTCCTCGACTCCTCCTTTCCTCGCCGAACTGATAGATCAGGTCGGCGAGTTGCCGCTCACCGTAGTGATTGACAATCACATCCGCCGTTAGGTGTTGCCCCTGGTCCATAGCCATGCTCAGGGGCCCTTCCGACATGAAACTGAAACCTCGCTCCGCATCTTCCAACTGCCGCCGCGAGAGTCCCACATCCGCCAGGATTCCCCGGACGGGCGTGGCCACGAACTCCGCAAGGTTGCTGTAGTTGCTATGGATCAACGTTAATTTGTCCCTATACTCAGCGAGCCGCTCCCGCCCCGCCTCGAGCGCGGTCCGGTCGCGGTCCAGCGCGATCAGGCGGCCGGTCGTTAGCCGTTGTAAGATGGCTTCGCTGTGTCCGCCCTCGCCGAAGGTGCAATCCACATAGACTCCCTCCGGATCGATGCTCAAGTACTCGATCGCTTCTTCGAGAAGAACCGGATAGTGGCGCAATCATCAAATCCCCAGGTTGGCGGCGTGCTTCGACTCTTCGGGAGTCAGCGTTTTCTGCTCCGCCACCTCTTCGAACCGGCTGGCGCTCAGCACTAACATATGATTGGACGACCAAAGGATTTTCACTTCGCCGCTCATGCCCGCGGTCTCCCGCAAAACCGCGGGCACAAGCACGCGACCTTGGTTGTCCAAGGATTCTTCAGAACCGTACTTGTTCGCTTGAAACAAGATCTTGTCTTTCACTTCGCCGTCCATGTCTTTACTTTCGGTGGACTTTTCCGATAACCTGGTTTCAACGGCTTCCCACTCGCGCAGCGGGAACACTTTGACGACTTTGCCGTCGAGGCTGGTGATGAATACATCCCGATCCTCATACCGGTTCTCAAACCGTTGCCGAACCTTGGCCGGCAGCTTCAGCCGGCCCTTCTCGTCGACGTTGCCCGTTTGTGTTCCTCGAAACAAGATCATGGACGGTCAAATTTGTCGAATCAGCGATCATCTTGAAAGGGCCACTTTGAGCCATTTTTGACCACTCCCGACCCTTACCAGATTGACCGCTAAGTGCCGGTTTGTCAAGGGGAAAAGACGATTTCCACCAAAATATTTGCCTGAAAGCGCCAGCACTACTATATGATGTGCCACTTGAGAGACAGATACATCATCTTGTAGTGTCTGGGCGGCAGGGCGGATTTCTTCTCCATCGCACCAGCCTCTCGGGGAGCTCGAAACGGATTGGCGGTTACGGTCGCGGTCGTGAGATGGTCACGGGTTTCAGACGCCTCCGAGCTGAGCAGCAGGCTTTGCCAGAGTTCAACGGATTATCATCACGAACCGCCCGGGTATTCTGTTTCTTCTTCGCGCAGTCTAAGGGTTTTGATTTTCGACGCCAGAGTCGTGGGCCTGAGGCCGAGCAGCTTGGCGGCTCCGGCTGGGCCGGAGATTCTCCAGCGGGTCGCCTGCAGTGCCGCCAGAAGGTTATCGCGTTCCCGGCTCTTGAGTTCACTGTAGTTCAAAATGCCGCTTATTCGGCCCTTTGACTGCTCCGCCGCGCCAGAAGCTCGTTGCTGATTATGCGAGTCTTGCGGCAGGTCAAACTCAAGCGGACCCAATTTTGCCCCAATGACCGCCCGCTCAACAACGTTCTGCAGCTCGCGGATGTTGCCCGGCCACGGATAGCTCTGAAGAGCTTCGACGTGCCGCTGCTTGAGCCGCCGGGACGGCATACCCAGCCGCCGGCAGGCCTGCTCGAGGAAGTGAGCGGCCAGCAGCCCCACATCGTCCAGCCTCTCACGCAGAGGAGCGGCGTCTATCGGGTACACGCTGAGGCGATAAAAAAGATCTTCGCGAAATCGTCCTGCTTCGACTTCTTGTTTCAGATCCCGGTTGGTTGCCGCGATAACTCTTACGTCGACCTTGCGCGTGCGCTCCTCCCCGATTCTCTCAAAGGTCCCTTCCTGTAAGACGCGTAAGAGTTTGCCTTGCAGATCCAAGGGGATCTCGCCAACTTCGTCCAGAAAAAGGGTTCCGCCGTCGGCTAGCTGAAAGCGGCCGGCGCGGTCCCGGATCGCCCCAGTGAAGGCGCCCTTGACGTGGCCGAAGAACTCGCTTTCAAACAGCTCCCGAGGGACGGAACCGCAGTTCACCGTGACCATCGCCCGGTCACTTCTGCGGCTGCGCTCGTGAATCGCCCGAGCGATCAGCTCTTTGCCGGTGCCCGACTCGCCGCAGATCAACGCGGTCGTATCAGCAGGGCCCACCAAGTCTACCTGGTCCAAGACTTTCCTCAACGCCGCGCTTTGGCCGACCATTTCACCGAAGCCGTGGGCGACCTTGACTTCTTCACGGAGATATTCGTTCTCGAGTTCGAGCCGGCGATGGAGCCGCTCGATCTCCTCAAACGCTCGGGCATTGGCTATGGCTACCGCCGCGTGGTCCGCGAACAGACGCAGCCAGGCCACTTTTTCCGGACCCAGCCGCTCCCTGGTGAACACGCCAAGCACTCCCAGAATCTCCCCCCGGAATTGGAGCGGGTGGCCGACAAACGTACGAATGCCTTCCCGACTCAGCCAGTCATCGCGTCCGATCCACTCCTTGTCGCCGGCGGTGTCGAGCAGGTGTTCGGATTGCCCTGTAGCGCCAATGCGCCCAACGATCCGGATACCCAGCGGGAAGCGCTGAAAGTCGCCGTCCATGCGATACCATCTAGCGCCGCTCAGGGGGGTCGTCGGCCTTCCCTCACTGGTCTTCAAATGCAGACACCGTTCCTGGTCAGGGCATTCAGCTCGCAGTGCGCAGCGTTCGCAGATGTCGCCGGGGGCGGTCAGCCAGATGCGGGCCAGCGTACACGAGGCCTCGTCGGCCAGCCCCATCACGATCATCTTTAGCACGGTCCCGACGTCGCGAACCTTTGCCACGGCTAGAGAAATGGACTGAAGCAGCTCGACGTTGAGCGAGCCTGCATCGGCATGCGCGCCGACATTGCTGACTGATCCGGTTGCCATGGGTCCTGAGACCATTAGAAACGAAATCTCGTTAGCAGTCAACTAGAAATCGTTATTCTGACGAAATGCCGTTCGACGGCTCCAGGTCCATAGATCTACTGAAAGACAATAAAATCAGTCCTTTACGGGGATGATCGTGCTTTGGAACGCCACGTGCCCACCTAACAGGTCAAACAGCTTCGGCCACGAGCCGAACTCAACCAAAGGAGATAGAAAACATGCCAAAGTCAGTCAACCAGAACCAACACCAGACCATGCACCGAACCGTCGAGATCGACGGCTTGGACATTTTCTACAGGGAAGCCGGCCCAACCGACGCCCCAACCGTCTTGTTGTTGCACGGCTTTCCCACCTCGTCCCATATGTTCCGCAACCTGATTCCGCGCTTGTCGGATCGCTTCCACCTGGTCGCCCCAGACTTCCCCGGCTTCGGAGCCAGCTCGATGCCGAGTATGGATGAGTTCGAGTACTCGTTCGACAACATCGCCAAGGTGGTCGAGAAGTTTGTCGACAAACTGGGAATCAACAGCTACAGCATCTATTTGATGGACTACGGCGCCCCGGTCGGCTACCGCGTTGCGGCGAATCACCCGGAACGGGTGGAGTCTCTGATCGTTCAGAACGGCAACGCCTACGACGAAGGCCTGCGGGAGTTTTGGAAGCCGATTAAGGCCTATTGGAAAGACAAGACGCCGGAGAACGCCAAGACTCTGCGGGACGCACTGCTGACGATCGAAGCAACGAAGTGGCAGTACACCCACGGGGTTCGCGATGTGGAAACAATCGCGCCGGACAACTGGTTCAACGACCAGTTCTTGCTCGAGCGTCCAGGCAACAAGGACATTCAGATCGAGCTGTTCTACAGCTATGGAACGAATCCGCCGCTCTACCCGGAATGGCAGGCCTACTTCCGCCAGCATCAGCCCCCGACGTTGATTGCCTGGGGAAAGAATGACTACATTTTTCCAGGCGAAGGGGCCGAACCCTACAAGCGCGACTTGAAGAACGTCGAATTCCACCTGCTCGACACCGGGCACTTCGCGCTGGAGGAAGACGGGGAAGTGATTGCCGGCTTGATACGCGATTTCCTCGACAGGAACGTTGTGCGCCAGCACAATCGAGTTGCCGCCGCCTGAATGAACTGTCAGTCCCACGGGCCGCCGGTATCGAATCTGGCGGCCCCTCTGTAAGGAGGTGAACCATGGCCCGCCCAATCAGTGACATTGCTTTTACCCCAGCCGTCAAGGCTGCTCAGGAAGAGAGAGGAGCACGAACCGCCTACGCCAAGATGGAGCAACGAGGCGGCTGGAACGACACCGTGACGCCGGGGCTCGCGGAGTTTATCGCGGAACGCGAGTCCCTCTACCTCGGCACGGCTAGTGCCGACGGACAGCCCTACATCCAGCATCGTGGAGGTCCGGGGGGATTCCTGAAAGTGCTCGACGAGAAGACTCTTGCGATGGCCGATTACGTCGGCAACTCCCAGTACATTTCACTGGGCAATCTGGGTGAGAACGCCAAAGCGTTCATCTTTCTGATGGACTACCCCAATCAACACCGCATCAAGATCTGGGGCACGGCCGAGTTCATTGAGGATGACCCGGAACTGCTGGATCGCGTGACCGACCGTGACTACAACGCGCGGCCGAAACGCGTGCTCGTCTTCCATCTCAAAGCCTGGGACGTCAATTGCACACAGCACATCCAGCCAAGGTATACGGCCGAAGAGATGCAGCCCACGGTAGAAGAACTTCGCCACAGGATCGCTGAACTCGAGGCCAAGAACGCCGAGCTCGAGGCACGGCCGGCAGTTGAGGAAGTGGGGGACGGGGTTTGAGGGACGACGAAATTCAGAGCCCTGAACGCAAGTGAAGGGTCCCGCGCCGCGACGTGTTCGTGTCTCCTGTGGCAGAAAATTTCAGACGACCGGACAGAGGCGTGGACGGAAGTCCACGCTCAAATACAACGCTCAGGGCGCTGTAAGGGCGGACTTCCGTCCGCGCCCTTTATCGCGGCCGCGTCTCCATGGCATCCACTCTGTGTTCTCTTCTTTGGTTGCGGCTCGTCGGCGTTAGGGCCTTGCAACTTGGGCCTTTCAACCGCGAAGCGGCGCCGGATCGTAGCCCAGCCATCTGAGTTGGTCTGTCAAGAGGGTAGAGCAGATTTTTCTGCCGCTGATGCACAGCCGATTCACAGGCTTTCCACGGTAGCGGGCAAGTCTCGAACCAGCGGGGAGCCGCGGCGCCGGAGGGCCGCCAGGTAGCGCGACTCCTCATAAGGCTTGCTGTCTTGCCAGCAACGATACAAAATCCGAATCCACTTGAAAGCCAGGGCGCGCACGGCCGCATGGTGATCCTTGCCCTGCTCCCGTTTTTGTTTGTAAAAGGCGCCCGCCCAAACCGACTGGCGGACCGAAAAGGCGGCAAATTCGTGGAAGGTCTGCCGCAAAAACTTGGGGCAGGCCCAGCGCACATGCACGCACTCTCGTTTGCCGCTCTGATTGCGAACCGGCGCGATGCCGCTCGTCGTCTGCACCTCCTGGGCGCTCCCGAAGTGCTCACGGCGGCTGCCAAATGCCGCCAGCAATCGCGGCGCCAGAGCCGCCCCCGCACCCGGCAGTCCCTCGAAGAGGGTGAAATCCTCGTGCGCCGCGGTCAGTTCCTCGATCTTCTTCTGCACCACGGCGATGCCTTGCCGCAGTTGCCGCAGCAACCCCGCCAGGGTGAGCACCATGGCGCGCGCCGGCTCATCGCTGGTCAGCGGCAGAGCTTGCCGGATGCCGGCGATGCGTTGCTCATTGCGCTGCCGGTTATGGCAACCGTGCTTGTCGAAGAACTTCCGCAGCGCCGCCGGCCGCGCCCGTTGCGCTGCCTCGAGCGTCGGCCAGCGTTCGAGAAAGTCCAGCGCCAGCGGCGTGTCCAGCTCGTCGAACCACTCGAGCAGTTGCGGATAGTACTGCTTGAGGCGGTCGCTCAGGCGGTTCTTCTGCCTGCTCTTCTCGTCGACCAGATCCCGCCGGTCGGCCACCAGCAACTGCAGCTTGCGGATCTCGACGCTGTCGGGAGTGAGCGGCCGCAGATGCCGCCGATGGTGTTGCAAGATATCGAGCAACAGCTCGGCGTCGCGCGGATCGTCTTTCGCCGCCTCCGGAGTGTGGCTGAGGACGCCTCTTTGGCGCTCGCCGCTGGCAGCGTCTAGCAGAGCAAAGGCGTGTTGTTGGTCGCCCCAATCGAGGGCGAGGAAAGCACCAAAAGCGGGTTCGGAAACGGGGTCTGACATGAACAATCTCCTGCAAGGGAAAAGGGATCAAAAGTTGCCAGCCAGCAGACTTGGTTTCGGCGAAAGCCTTATAGTAGAGTCCTGAGAAGCGGATCTCGGACACCATCTGAGAATTCGTTTTGAAACCAAGCCGGGTCCCGCTGCTCGAAACGCTGGGCTTAGCCATCCTTCTGGCAAGGGTGAAAATTCGCAGCAGCGGGATGCCGGTTGGGGTTTCAGCATGGCATGGCGCGGCGAAGATTTCCACAGATCCACAACGCCGACGAGCTGTGGAAAACTCTCAACACCAAACAGCGACGTAAATAACTATAAGGGTGCAGCGAAGCGGAACCCTGGGTCCGAGACCCTGCGAGGAAAGCCCCTGACGCGGACGGGGCGTAGGAGCAAACCGGCCCATTCGTCTCCGCGGAGAGCGCTGTGCGCCGGGCGTTCAACGATGCCCGAAACAAGACCACGCGCCACGCAGCAAAAAACGTCCGCGAACTGCTAACTAAGCAAACAGTATTGGACTTGAAAGGGAAGCAATGGTTAATACTGGCCCGGGGCGCCAGCCCCGGGTAGAACACACACAGCCCGTATCGCGCCACCGCCGAGATTTCAAATCTCCTTGGCTAGGATTGCGCCGCTGCTTGTTGACTTGTCCCCAGCTAGGGGCGCTGCTGCTGCTTTTCACTTCAGCCACTCAGTATGCGTACGCTCAAGCGGCGCAGCCCGACGTGACCGCAGTGACTCGCGTTCTGAAAGACGCCAGCCGCGCATTGCAGGCCAGAAACGCCGCCAGGTTCTTATCCTACTTTGACCGCAAGCGATCCGCCGACTACCCTGAGATCGAGTCCAGCGTGGTAGCGCTGACCCGGCAAGCCGATATCGCCTCGTCCATCGAAGTGAGCGCCTTAACCCAAGAAGCAGGCGAGTATCTGGGTGCAGTCGATTGGATCCTCCAACTCACATTGATAGGCGCGCCGGGGCAGGTCACGACTCGGCACGAGAACGTCCATCTGCGGGTTGCCAAGTCGAAGGGCCGCTGGAAGATCATTGAGCTAGACCCCGTGGATTTTCTGCGGCCCCTGTGACCTGAATTATGCACAGATTCGCTTTGCGAGTGCGGCTGCGTTCGTAGCGGCTTGACGGCCGTCGTAAGGTGGGAGCTCGGCAACTGGTCTTTTGGCTTCTCCGTCCCCGGTTTCCCCTCCCGCCCAGAATCCGCGTCGGCAAAACCCCGCTCCGAAGTGGCGTGTTTCCAGTACGTTGCGGCCAGTGCATAAAATTTTATGCATAGCGCATAGCCAGGCTCTCAGATCAACGCCCTCTCGACTACCGGCGGCAAGCCGCCGTAGGGAGTCGGCTTCCTGCCGCGGAAGTTGTCAAGGCGTGGATGCCCCGATTTTATTGGGCTGCGAGACCGTCACGGCTGGGCCTTGTTTGACGGCCCTTTGGGAGCTATGCTGTTTTCGCTTGGTAACCATTTGGGTGACCTCCTTTGGGTTGGCTGGTGAAGCTGGAATCTTTGCCAGCCTACCTTTTTACCCCATGTTTTCGGGCGTTCCCCAATGGTCCCTTGCGGCTCAGCCCTCCTCAGGTGCACCCCGCAATGCATAATTCAGGTGTGACGGTGGTCGCTGTCGGAAACCGCCTGCAGTCGGGCTATCGCCAAGACCGGCAAAATCTCAACCGAAACTCAGCGCAGCCAAACTTGCACTCCGCTCTGACGATTTGTATAACAAGAGGGTTGCCGTTGGGCAGGTCCGCGCGACTGGCGAGTCAGTGGAATCAACCACGAGGAAGCGCGAGCCCTTACATAGAGATGCCGTTCGCCTGGGCCCGTCTCCTTGGTCCGGGCTTTCTTGTCTCCGCTTGACCAATAACGTTCGGCGGAGCACCTTACGGTAAGGAGCAAACCCAACATGTCACCGAATCGAGAACTTCTCAAACAAAACGACCCCGCCATTTACGAAGCCCTGATCGGAGAAGAAAAGCGCCAGCAGGCCGGCATCGAGCTGATCCCGTCCGAGAACTACACCTACCCGGAAGTTCTTGAAGCGTTGGGCTCGATCTTCACCAATAAATACTCCGAGGGCTACCCCGGACGCCGCTACTATGGCGGGCAAGAGTTCACCGACATCATCGAGAACGTCGCGCGCGATCGCGCCAAGCAGTTGTTCCGTTGTGAGCACGCCAACGTCCAGCCGCTGTCGGGCTCGCCCATGAATCAAGCGGTTTACATGGCGTTTCTCCAGCCCGGAGACACCGTGCTAGGCATGGAACTCTCCCACGGCGGTCACCTGACCCACGGCGCGCCGGTTTCGCACATGGGCAAGATCTACAACTTCATCCGCTATAAGACCCTTCCGGAAGAGCAGGGCCGAATCGACTTCGACGAGCTGCGCAAGACCGCTCTCGAATCGAAACCGAAAATGGTCCTGTGCGGTTATTCGTCTTACCCGCGCGATTATGACTACGCCGAGTTCAAGAAGATTGCCGATGAGGTCGGCGCGCTGACCATGGCGGACGTCTCGCATATCGGCGGTTTGATTGCCGGCGGCGTCATGCGCAATCCCTGCGACGCGGGCTTCGATTTCGTTACCACGACGACGCACAAGTCCATGAGAGGACCCCGCGGGGGGATGATCCTGTGCAAGGCCGAGCATCGCAAAACGATCGACAAATCCGTATTTCCGGGGATGCAAGGGGGGCCGCACATGAACGCGGTCGCCGGCATTGCCATCACTCTGGGGAAAGCCCTTCAGCCCGAGTTCAAGCAATACTGCGCGCAGGTGCTGAAAAACGCCCAAGTCCTGGCGCAAACTCTGCTGGAGAGCGGCGCCCAGCTCATCACCGGCGGCACCGAGAATCACATGATGGTCATTGACACCGTCGCCAGCTTCGGCATCAACGGCCGGGTCGCGGAGGAGACACTCGACGCCGTTTCGATCACAACCAACAAACAAATAATCCCGGACGACCCCAACCCCCCGTTGCGCCCCAGCGGCATTCGCCTAGGCACCCCTGCGGCAACCACCCGCGGAATGAACGAGCCCGAAATGAGGCAGCTCGCCCAGTGGATCACCAAAGCCTTAAAGAGCCACGAAGACGCAGCCGCGCTTCGCTCAATTCGAGAAGAAGTCGAGGGGCTTTGCCAGCAACTGCCCGTCCCGGGAATCCAGTAGTCACTAGCCCCGCGGCGTCGCCAATTGACCGCCGCTGCGACTCCAACCCGTGGAAGAGTGAACGGTTCGCCTAAGAAGCCGCCGCCGCTGCCAGCGGCCGCAACGCCTCAATCACATCCTCCGGCTCCATTCGGCGGGTGAAGTCGGCGGTCACGTGAGTCTTTCGGATGATCCCTTCGCCGTCGATGATGAAGGTCCCCGGAACCGGCAGGTTCCAGCTCCCGTCTCCGTTTTGCTCGCCCAAGTCCAAGCTGTAGAAGCCCAGGTAGAGATCCTTGAGTTCGGGCGGCATCATGAACTGTACGCGATAGTCGCGAATGACTTTTTGCCCTGCGTCGCTCAGCACGTCGAAGGTCAGCTCGGCCTTCTCTTGTAAAGAAAGGGCGTGTTGCAGCGATTGAGGCGTGACGGCAAGCAGCGACGCCCCGGCCTCGCGGATGTCGGGAAGCGCTCGCTCAAGCGCTCTCAACTGCAGATTGCAGATGGGACACCAGTCTCCCCGGAAAAAGCTCAGCACAACCGCTCCCTCTGCCAGACGCTCACCAAGGCGAACGGGCTTGCCATGGGGGTCGGGCAGCTCGAAGTCCGGCGCCTGCTGGCCGGCCGAGAGGCCCGGCGCCACCTTATTCTCTTCGATGCGCCCCATCGCGGCCGCAAACGTCTCGATCACGTCGCGCGGCAAGGCATAGCCGGCGAGAACTTGCTGAATTTCGTCGTTGAGGTTCATAGGCGCCTGAGAAGTAGTCTGCTCCTTCCGACATTTTACCAGCTAGAAGTCCGTCTCACGGAACGAAAAATGGCCTTTTGGACTACAACGTCTTGTGTACTTGGCGGGGAACTTCCGCGCTTCGAATTTGTATTTCGAAGTGTGAGGTTGTAAGTCAACAAAGATGCTGAACTTCTGTTCGTACTGTTTGCACTCGGAGTCTTGTTTGTTATGGCCTGGCCGCTAGCCCGTACTTCTCAGTACGCCTTTTCGGTGCGGACGTACTTGGACCCTGCGTTGAGCACGGCGAGCAAGCGCAACGAAGTAATGGCGGGCCTATCGTCCGCTTCGACCGTCAGTGCCTGCATCATAGAGTTCGTGTTTTCTGTGGCAGGAATTTTTTGAGTACTGGCCTAGGTGGCGTGTTTTCAATAGGTTACAGAGGTTACCTAAAAATCGAACTTACGAGTCCCTTTTTGGTTCCGGCTCGTCCGGGTCAGGTAGTGAGAATTACAGGCTATGATAGCCGCGCGGTCTATCCTTGCCCCGCGTCAGCCATTCAAGTGTGAAGCGTGCGAACGTGATTCTTTCGTACGGGCTCCCGGAACCGCGCTCATACAGGTTGCCGATCGTCTGATCTGGAAGCTTGCACAAACCCGAGTAGGCGGCGGGACCTTCGTGGAGCAAACGAGAGACCGGCCAGCTCTTGCCCTCGTCGTAGCTGAGCCTGACCGTCATGTGGTCGCGGGTCTTGCTGTCCGGATTCGAGAAGAGAATGCGGCTCTTGCCCCGTTGGCCTGATTTATCGTTGTCATGTCCATCACTCTCTTGGGCATGAGCGCCGCTTTCATGTTCGCCTTGCCTCTGATCTCGTCCTTGTTCGTCTTTGCCGTCAGGGTCGTGTCCGTCATCGTGCGGCCCATCTTCATCCGGCCCATCTTCATCCGGCCACGTATAGCGGATCATGCTTCCCTGGCAGACCGGCTCGATGAGCTTGGGGTCGTCGCGGCTGGCGGACCAGGTGATTCCGCCGTCCTCGCTCGTGGCGACGGCTCGCCGGTTGCGGCCACGATAGCTGCGCATGTTGAGCAGGAGCGTTCCGTCTGAACGCTCGACCACCGTGCACTCGTTCATGGCAAACTCGGTTGCCTTACTCAGTTGCCAGCTTTTGCCATGGTCGTCGGAGTAGATGGCGTGGGAGCGCCCGGCGTGGTTCCAGGGGTTTTCCGCGCCGCCGACACGATGATCACACGGGATCACCAAGCGGCCCTTGTGCGGCGGACGGCGGAGCTGAATGCCGTTCACGGGTCCGGTGGCGTACCAGGTCCAATCGGGCTCTTTCACGTCAGCGGTGATGTCGATGGGCTGGGTCCAAGTCAAACCGTCGTCACTGCTGTGCGTGATCAGAACCCTGTCATTGTCCCGGCAGAAAGGCAGCCAGATGACTCCTGTATCTTGATCCACGACAGGAGCCGGGTTGCCGATCGTGACCTCGGAGGAGCCGCCTTCTTCGTAGACGACCTGCTGCCGGGACCAGGTGCGCCCGCCGTCGCTGCTGTGCTTGAGCACAAGATCGATGTCGCCGTGGTCTCGGCGGTTGTTTTTTCGTCCTTCGCAAAAGGCAAGCAGAGTGTCTTTGGTGGTGCGGACGAGGGCTGGAATGCGGTAGGTGTGATAGCCCTCCTGGCCGGCGACAAAAACATCGGTCTGCCACAGGTCATCGTTGCCGGCGGCCGCGAGCCGGGCCGGGTCCAGTGTCGTGGACGAAATCGAAACCCCGAGAGCGGCAAGCCATTCTCTTCGGGTAATCCTTGGAACGAGCATCGGAGCCGTAAGCATGATGGTTCTGGTTCCTCCATCGGAATTCTACCGCGCTTGGCTCGGGAGTGCCGCAACCACAATCGGTAAATCCGTCGGTGGGGCGCCGGGGTTTGTCTACGAAACCGTTTTTCACAAGGCCCTAGCGAAGGCCGCGGGTCTCTCCGAGCCCCGCGCTACGGGCAATTGACAAAAACTCAGAGTTGCAAATACCAGTCCATGGACGGATCGAGGCCCAAGATAAGAAAACTCGAACCCGCCCGGGTGTCTGCGGGGCGCCGCTGATGATCTGCGTCGTGTGCCGGGAGCAGGTCGAACCCTTGCGGGAATTTCGCATCGGGAGTGCCGTGTTTTCGAAGGCCGTAAGCCAGCCACGGGCCGGAACCGGGAGAATTTCAAAGATGGTGATTACATGCTGTCTAAGGTGATAACATGATGGTTCCATGGTTCGAACACAGATCCAGCTTACTGACAGCCAGGTACGGGACCTGCGCCGGCTGTCCTCTCAATCCGGCCGCTCGATGGCGGATCTGATCCGGGAGGGTGTCGAGGTTGTGCTGGCTGCCCAGCACCGGCCGAGCCGGCAAGAAAGGACCCAGCGGGCCCTGCGGGCAGCGGGCCGCTTCCGTTCGGGATCAAGCGACGTGAGCCGCAACCACGACCGTTACCTCGCCGAGGCGTTTGAGGGGTGAGAATCTTTATCGACACGTCCGCTTTCTATGCGGTCCTCGATCAGGACGACGAAAACCATCCTAAGGCGGCCAAAGTCTGGCGGCGGCTGCTTCAGGACGACTCGGCTCTGCTGACGTCCAACTACGTGCTGGTGGAAACGAGCGCTCTGCTCCAGCGGCGGCTTGGAATCGCCGCCTTGCGAGCTTTCCAGGAGGACATCGTCCCGTTACTGGGAGTGGAATGGATGGATGAAATCCGCCATCGGGCCGCGATCGAAATGGCTCTGGCAGCATCTCGAAAGAGGTTGAGTCTCGTCGACTGCTCGAGCTTCCTGGTGATGCGTGAGGTGGAAGTCAGGCAGGCGTTCTGCTTCGGCCGGCACTTCCGCGAACAGGGCTTCAGCGTTCTGCCGTGATCGATGTCTCTCTGCGGGATTCTGTTCTCCCGGGCGCCGCTGATGATTTGCGTCGTGGGCTGGGAAGCGCGTGGGAACTTCGCATCGGGGAGTGCCGTGTTTCCGGTAACGTGAACGAAAGGGAGAGGACAGTAATCATCCCGGGCCGTTCGGCGCAATCCGCCCGCAAGACAACCGAGGAAGTCTTTGGGACAAAAGGCTTTGGCGTGGCCGTTCCCGGCGGCTGGCTCCTTACCTGTCGATGGTATACTCAAGCCAGTTGAATTCCCATGGCTTCAGCGTTCGAAATCAGGCTCGAGTGGGACCCCGCCGATCGCCTCTGGGTCAGCCATGTCCTGTCGTTCGGGGGCCTGTCGAGCTACGGCGCCACTTCCCAGGAAGCCTTGGAAATGACTCGCGAAGCCATGCTCGGCTACCTTGAAACCGCGGAAGATCTCGGCAAGCCCTTGCCGCTGGATCCGACCGAGATTCGCGCGCTTCTCGGCGCTTCCTCACCTGAGTCTGTTCCCGTCGGGGAATAATCGCTCTCCTTGGAGACGAACGGGTCGGTTTGCTCCTGCGCCCCGTCCGGGGCTTATCCTTGATGGTCTTCGCACCCAGGGTTCCGCTTCGCTACAGCTCTCGTCGCCCTCGATTGGGGCGGCCAACAACACGCCTTTGCTCTCCTAGACGCAGAGCCGCGGCGCCCTGGTGTCGATGCTGTTGCAGTTCGAGAACTTCGTTCTCTATCCCGGCCCGCCGCAAGCGGCCGCCAAGCTGCGGCAGGCGTTTTACAGCTCCGGATCGAAAGACGATCCACGTGACGCCGAGCTGTTGCTCGATATCTTGCAACACCATCGGCGGCATCTGCGGCAAGGCATCGCCGTCGTGGAGAAGAAGATCGAGGAACTGAGCGCGGCCCACGAGGATTTCGCCCTCTTCGAGGGACTGCCGGGCGCGGGGGCGGCTCTGGCGCCGCGATTGCTGGCGGCATGGCTACGATCCTGCGCCGCTTCGCGGCTCAACAGCTCAACAGCTCAACGGCTCAACGGCTCCGGGCTCGGAGGTTCTCAGCTCAAAGTCTCTCAGTCGACAGTATTGCTTTTAAGTGCGGTAATCCGCGTTGATCTGTATATATTCTTTCGTCAGATCACAGGTCCAAAAACGGGCTTTGCCCTTGCCTCCCCCGCGGATGCGGAATTTCACGGTCGACTCATCCAGCTCCATGGTGGTCTGCACGTCGGCTTCGGAAAAATCGGCCCGCACGCCGCGGCGGCAAATCAGGTGTCCGTTGAGGTGAATGTCCACTTTCGCCGGATCGAACTTCACCCCCGACGCTCCGGCCGATGAAATAATGCGGCCCCAATTCGGATCGACGCCGGCAAGGGCGGTCTTGACCAGCGGTGAGTTCGCAATGGCTCTCGCCAGCCGAACCGCGGCGGCGTTGCTGCTTGCGCCTTCGATGTCGATGGTCAGCACCTTTTTCGAGCCCTCGCCGTCGCCCACGATTCCGACGGCTAGTTCTTCGGCAACCCGGTTGAGCGCATCTTGGACACGTGCGCGATCCGGGCCTTTCGGCTGGATGCCCGATGCGCCGTTGGCCAGCAGCAGGACCGTGTCGTTGGTCGAGGTGTCGCCGTCCACTGAAATGCGGTTGAAGCTGCGCTCGACGGCGGCTCGCAGCATGCGGCTCAGCGCTCTGGCTTCGAATGCGCCATCGGTGAAGATAAAGCTCAGCATCGTCGCCATGTTGGGCTGGATCATCCCGGCGCCTTTCGCCATGCCCGCTACCCGAACGATGCCGTTGCGGGTTTCTACCTCGGCGGCGGCTGTTTTGGGATACGTATCGGTTGTCATGATGGCTGCGGCACAGGCCTCGAATCCCGCGGGCGAGAGGTTCTGGTGGAGTTCGGGAAGCGCCTTCAAAATGAGGTCTTCGTCGAGCGGCTCTCCGATCACTCCCGTCGATGCCAGAAGGATCTGCTGATGCGGAACGCGCATGAGTTTTGCGGCTCCGCGCGCCGTCGCCCGAGCCGCTTTGTTCATCGTCGGGGTGGCGCAATTGGCATTGCCGGCGTTCGCGACGATAGCCCGGCAGACGTTGCCGCTTTTCTCGAGATGTTCAATCGAGACAGTCACCGGCGCGGCGCGAACCTGGTTCTGCGTAAATACTCCGGCGGCCGTTGCGGGAACGTCGGAAACCATCAACGCCAGGTCGTCATCGGTATCCTTGCGTATCCCGGCGTAGGTGGCGGCGAAACGATAACCAAGTGGTGTCACTCTAGCGGCTCTCCCAATTTCTCTCCGTCGGCGAGGCGGTAGCCGCGCCGGAACTCGTTACTTGAAATGCGATTCTTCCCTTCGAGCTGGACTTCTTCGACGGCGAGGGCTGAGTCGTGTCCGCAGGCGACCAGGAAGTCTTCCTGGACCGCAACGATGGCCCCCGGCATCGCCGTGGCTGGAGTTTGCGAAGTAGCAGGATGCGCCTTGCGAATATGCAACCTTTTACCTCGAAAGCTTGTATAGGTCCCCGGCCAGGGCTCGAAACCACGGACGCGGTCAAAGATTTGCCGCGCCGAGAGGCTCCAATCGATCCAGCCGTCCTGGCGCTTGAGGATCGGCGCGAAAGTAGCCTCATCATTGTCTTGTTTCGCCGCAATTACGGTTCCACTCGCTAGGCCGTCCAGCGTCTCGAGCAGAAGCTCGGCGCCGATCGGGGCCAGCCTCGCCGCAAGTGCCGAGGCAGTTTCGTCGGGGCCGATCTCGACTTCGCGCCTCAAGAGCATGTCGCCTGTATCGAGACGTTTGGCTATGCGCATGGTCGTGACACCGGTCACGGTTTCTCCATTCGCGACGGCCCAGTTGATCGGTGCCGCCCCCCGATATTTTGGCAGCAGCGAGGCGTGGACGTTGATGCATCCGTACCTGGGCAAGTTAAAGATCGTGTCCGGAATGATCTGGCCATAGCCGACGACGACAATTGCTTCGGGAACGATCGCCTCGATGCGCTCGAGTGACTCGGGTTCTTTGACCCGCCGGGGCTGAAACACCGGAAGGCCAAGCTCCAGCGCTCTCGCCTTGACTGCGGGAGGCGTCAGTTTCCGGCCTCTTCCGGCAGGCCGGTCGGGCTGCGTGAATACGAGCGACACCTCGTCTCCTCTTCGGTGAAGCGCGTCCAGCGTCGCCACGGCGAATGCCGGCGTACCCATGAAGACGACCCGCATCGGTCAGTCCCATTCACCGTTGCGCTTGAGCTTGCGGATTTTTCGCAGAATGATTTCCCGCTTGAGCCGGCTGATGTGTTTGAGGAAAAGTATCCCGTTGAGATGATCATTTTCGTGCAAAATCGCGCGGGAAAGCAGCTCCTCGCTGCTCATCTCGAACCACTCGCCTTTCTCGTCCTGAGTGCGGACATGGACGGTGAAAGCGCGTTTGACGTTCTCGCGAAAACCCGGGATGCTGAGGCAGCCCTCTTCGCCGATCTGCTCCCCTTCGCTTGAAACAATCTCGGGATTGATCAAGACAAGCTGCTGGCCTTCTTCTTCGCCGCCCGTGGGGTCGATCACGGTCAGGCGCTTCAAGAGCCCGATTTGGGGCGCCGCCAGGCCCACGCCCTTGGCATCGTACATCGTTTCGAACATGTCATTGATGAGCTGATGGAGCTCGGGCGTGCCGAATTCCGTCACCGGATCACAAACCGTTTCGAGCGCGGGATCACCGTATTTGACAATCTTTCGGAACATGGGTTGAGAGGCTTGTCGGCGATCCCAGCCGACCATGGCGGGCGCCGACCGCGAGCGGAACTTCCAATGTTCATTTTAACCAAGGGCCCCGGTGTTGGTGATAAACGCTGGTAGCGCGTCGGTTTGGCTATGCAGAGGACGTGCTTGGTAGACTGGGTTAATTGGGGGTCTTTCAAGCTGAGTTGATGCCGGGCGGGTTGGACGCCGAGGCTGGTTGTTACGAGCCGACCCTTGCGTTCAGATTGTTACAAAGCGCTAGCCCCGTTGATGCACCGGTGTTCGTGGATGATGCGTGGAGCTGAGGCCAGAATCGCTCTATTGGTCTGTGCCCTAGCGGTGCTGCTCGTTGCGTTCGCCGATGGACCGGTTCGCGCCCAAGCCGGCCGCTGGGATCAAGCGATCGCCGCCGGGGAACGGGCGCTCGAGGCGCGCGATTACGACCAGGCCGAAACACAGTTTCAGGCGGCGCTCGACCAGACTGCGGGGTTCGGCTCAAACGACCCCCGAAAGGCGAAGACGCTGGTGCACATGGCCCGGCTCTACCGCGCCCAAGGGGATTTCGCCAAGCCCGAGGCGATCTACCGCGATGCACTCGACGCCGCCGAAGCGGCCCATGGAGCCCAGGATTCCGAGTACGCGCGCTACCTGCACGAAGTCGGCGGCTACTACCATGCCCGCCGCAAATACGATCTTGCTGAGGAACACTACAAGAAGGCCTTCGCGCTGCGCGTGAAAACCCTCGGCCGCGAATACGCGGATGTCGCCCAAAGCATCAACGATCTCGGCGTTCTCTACGAGAACCAGGGTCGCCTGGATAAGGCCGAGGTCTATTTCCCGCACGCCTTGTCCATCCGCGAAAAGTTGCTGGGAGCCGATCACCTTGACACGATTGCCACCGCCGAACACTTCGCACGTCTGCTGAACAAGCTGCAGCAGGGCGAAAAGGCCCAAGAGCTGCTGACCCGCGCCAAGAGGGTCCGCCAGGAAAGGGTGAGCCGTTACAACGGCCCCGAAGGGCAGCTATCAGAAATCTATACCTCACAAGAAGTTCGCCGCCAGCCGGAGTTGAGGGACCGGGTGGAACCCGAGTACACCGACGAAGCGCGCATCGCGCGGCACGAGGGCACGGTTCTGCTGCAAGTCGCCATCGACAGCGAAGGGCGGGCACGGAGTTTTCGGCTGTTGCGCAGCCTGGGCTTGGGGCTGGACGAAAAAGCGGTGGAAGCCGTCCGTCAGTGGACGTTTCGGCCGGCGCGAAAAGACGGCAAGCGCGTGGCGGTTGTGACCAACATCGAGATCGAGCTGGGATTGCTGTAGTTTCAATCACCCGGTCTAGCCCCGGGCTAGCCCCAATACTGTCGACTTAGAGCCTTTGAGCCGCGAAGCGGCGCCGGATCGTAGCCCATGGGTGGAGCGAAGCGGAACCCTGGGTGAAAACCCCTAACGGCGGGCGCCCCGGAAGGGACGCAGGCGAAAAAGGGGTCGCGGTAGGGATGCCGGTTGCCCGGCACCCCCCGCACAGATCCGTACGTGAGCATCAACTCATACGGCTCTTACCTCGGATGGGTAACGGCAAAGCGCACACTTGGAAACGGGTGACAACATCGTGGCTGCGGCAGATACGCGTCCAGCAGCCGGTAGAACCGGCCCCAGCTTATCCGGCGTTTCTGGCCGCGCCGCCGAAGCGACCGCCGCCAGTGCCGGGCGCTAGCACGCGCCGGTCTCCCGGCACCCCGTGGTATTGAAAGTAGCCTCGCACCACCGTCCGCAGCCACTTGCCGGTCTCGCCCGGCGGCGCGTCGATCCGCGCCCTAAGCTGGCTCTTAATCTCCGCCAGCTTGGCCCGCATCCGCTTCCGCACCGTCCTGCGCCCAACCACAAAGCGCCCGCTCTTCCGGTTGATCTCGCAAATATGCGTGAACCCCAGAAAATCGAAGGTTTCAGGCTTGCCTTCCCCACGGCTTCGCCGCTTTGCTATCGCCCAGCGTCCGAACTCGATCAGCCGCGTCTTGTCAGGATGCAGCTCCAGCCCGAACTCCGCCAACCGTTCCCGGAGTTCCTCCAGAAACCGCTCGGCCTCGCTTCGGTGCTCGAATCCCAGCACGAAATCATCCGCGTAGCGCACGAGAATTACCCCGCCGCCCGCCGACTTTTTGCGCCAGTCTTGCACCCACAAGTCGAAAACATAGTGCAAGTACACGTTCGCCAGCAGCGGTGAAATCACCGAGCCGATATCACCACTCCCGGGCGGCGTGCCCTGCTTCGTCTCCCTCCACTCGCCGTCTTCCGACACCCCCGCCTTCAACCATTTGCGGATCAGGCGCAGAATGCGGCGGTCGGCGATTTCGTGCTCCAGGAATTTCAGCAAACATTCGTGGTCGATATGATCAAAAAGCCCCCGAATGTCCGCGTCCAGTACCCAGCTCACCCGTTGCGTGCTGATCCCCACCGCTAGCGCATCTAACCCGAAGTTCCAGGGGCAAAACGACAGTAAGTCATTGATTCTGCGGCGGAAAGGCGGCCGACGAAATTCGCTCTTCTGGCTACAGGCCCAGCAGCTCCAAGGCCCGCTTTTGCAGCGCCGTCGGCGCGGTCCGTTGTTCGAACGTCGCCGCGCTCCCCTCGCCCTCCTCGCCGCCGACCCGGCAGGTGTTTTGGCAGCGCGTCGCCAGGGCGTCGAGCAACGTCTGGAAGCTGTGCACGGGCAAGCCCTCCGAGGTGCGGCGGCTCGCCTTTTTCTTCTTCACCGCCGCCGAAGGCTCGGCCGGCGCCACCGGATCGCGTTGCTGCCGGCCGGCCTCCAGCTGCTCGTCTTCAAACAGCAACTCCGCCCACGCTTGGCGCATCCGCCACTCCACGTAATAGGCCAGCAGACACAAAAAAATATGCGCCCGCACGTGGTCCGGCGTGCGGTGAAAGATCGGCCGCACCCGCAGATCCGCGCCTTTCATGCAGCGAAACACGCGTTCCACACGGGCCAAGCTCTTGTAGGAACGCACCGCGTCTTCAGCCTTCAGATCAGCCTTCTTTTCACTGCTACGAATCACGTAGATGCCGTCCAGCTCCGCTTCCCGCTTGATCGCCGCCGTGCGCCGCTGCCAGCAGAAAACGCCCTCGCCGATGGTCGTCTCAAAATGCTTGCCCATCTTGTAGCGGTCCTGCACGCGGCCCGCCTTGCGCCCGATCTCGGCCGCGGTCAGCGGGGTGCGTTTGCGCCGCGCCACTGCGGCCTCGATGCGCTCGAATTCCTTCTCGCTGGCCGCCAGCAGCTCGCCGCGCTTGCGCCCGCGCTCCTCGGCCAGCAGCGGGTTATAACAGGCCACCAGGCGCTCGCCGGGATAGTCGGGGGAGCGAATTTCGGCCAAGTTCTTCTTGTCGAACAACGACAACTGCAACTCGCCGCCGTCGGCCAGCCGCCGCAGCGCGGGCGCGCGCAGCGCCGAGATCCAGCCCAGCCCGGGATGCCGCCGCAGGTTTTCAATCTGCGTTTGGGTCCACAAACCGCGGTCGCCCACCAGCACCACGCGCTCGAGCCCGAAGCGCCGCCGCAGCGTGTCGACCTGATCGGGCAGCGTCGCCGGATCGCCCGTGTTGCCGGGGTAGACGCTGACCGCCAGCGGCCGTCCTTGGCTGTCGGCGAGCACGCCGTAGACGATGATCGGCTTGCCCTTTTTGCGGTCGCGGCTGTGGCCGAACGCCGCCAGCGGGCAGTGGCGTCCTTCGTAGTAGCTGCTGGAGACGTCGTAGAGCACGGTGTCGCCGGCCGCGAGATGCCGCGCCGCGAGCTTCTTTTCGATGCGTTTTTGGCGGGCCAGCAGCCAGTCCAGCGCCGCGTAGAGATCGTTTTCGTCGGCGTCTTCGACGCCCAGCTGCTGGGCCAGCGTGGAATGCTGCCACAGCCTGGTGGTGGCCAGTTTCGAGCCGGGATGCAGCAGCCGCTCGACGATCATGGCCACGACGAGGTCGCGCTGGCGCGAGGGTTTGGACCCCAGCAGGCGTTCGAGGCCGAGCTGGCGGAGCGTGCCGAGAACAGCTTCAACGTGACCGTGGGGGCGGGAGCGTTCGACCAGGAAAGCCTCGCTGGCGGGGACAAAGGATTCGCCGGCGAGCGAGCGGCGGATGACGTCGATGAGGGAATCGGGCAGGTGGGAGAGGTTGCCGAGGGTTTCGTGTTTGACCTGCTGGCCGGCGCGAAAGGAGCGGCGGAGCAGGTGGGAGGTATAGATTTTGTTTTTGTAGCGGCGAGTAGTGGTGGCTACATGAACAGCACCTGATCTAGATGGCATAAAGCTATGATAGCATATCTAGAGCAAAAAGTCCAGAAGAAAGTCACTAATTAGTGGCTACAAAAAGCACTTCGAGACCACCCCAAACCGGCCCTAACTCCCTTTCTTGGTTACTCTTACGCCGAAATCGGCCCCTGGAACTTCGGTCTAACGCATCATGTGCGCTGCGCCGCGGCCGAAATCCGTACGAGAATCCCAGGAACCGTTCCTCATAAATGCAATTGAGAACCGTCACCACCGCCTGCTGGACGATTTTATCCTCCAGCGCGGCGATGCCCAGCGGACGCTGCCGCCCGTCGGCCTTGAGAAGGTACATCCGGCGCGAAGGTTGGGCGCGATACGCCCCCCGTTGCAGGCGGCTGTCGAGATCCACTAACCGATCCTCCAGTCCGCTCTCGTACTCACGCCAGCTCACCCCGTCGACTCCTGCCGCCGCTTGCCTCTTTAAGGCGTAAAAGCTGCTGCGCAGAAGCTCCGGCGTGAGATGATGCAACAGCGAAGTGAACCTCCCCGTTGCCTTCCGTCGTGCTGCTTGCCGCACGCCCTCCAGCCCCTGGGACACGGCTGCCCGCTGCTGCGCGCGGCCCGTGCGTGGCCGTTGGACGTTCTCCTTGGCGCGGGTGCTTCCCTCCCGACTCTCCGCCGGCGGTTGCCCGCCCTTGTTCGAATCGTTCATCGGTACTACCTCCCGCTCCGACTCCTCGGCGACGTACGCATGGGGCGTGCGGCTGGCACCTTCCCCCACCGGCCTGCCACTTCGCGGCAGGCGTCGCCGACGTCTCCCGGTTCTCGTGCGAGGAGTTTCCTGACGTGCACGGGTTCTGCGACCGCGCCGGGTTCGCCCGCCGCTCGCGATAGCGCGACGGTTGATATGGCCTTCCCTTTCAGTCCACAAGGTCGGCACCCGAAAAGAGGTATTTCGCGGCTCGATAGGCGGCCCGCCAGTGCCTCTGTCAACGCTTCACCCGCGCTGTCGCCAGCGCCGGCGCATGACTCGAGGTCAGCGTAGTTCGCTAAACTTTCACTGTGGGGCTCTTGCATCCCCAACTCCCCGCCGGTTTATCCCGGCGCTTTCGGACAGCTTCCTATTTCGACGGGGTGGAGTGCGGACGAGAAAAATTGGGGGCAGAGCTCAATAAAAGGACCCTGGCCCGCAGACCACAATTGCTCCTGGCAAAAGTGGCATGATGGTTGGCATGTGTGCTTTTCAGCGTTTCATGGCGGCAGGTATATGGGCGAGCCTTTGTGTAACACTGTCGGCGCAAACTCCCGGCCTCATCCTCCATCACGGCAAGGTCGTCACGGTCGACTCTGACTTTTCGATTGCTGAGGCGGTGGCGGTTCAGGGTGACCGAATCGTTGCCGTCGGCTCCAACTCGGATGTCCGAAAGCTGGCTGGTGCGGGCACCCGACAAATCGACCTCCAGGGAAAAACCGTCATTCCCGGGCTGATGGACACCCACTCGCACGCTACCGGCGCGGCGATGTACGAGTTCGACCACGCGGTTCCCGACATGGAGACGATCGCCGACGTGCTGGCCTACATCGGCGCTCGCGCGGACGTTCTCGACGACGGCCAATGGATCCGCGTGCGGCAGGTGTTCATTACGCGGCTCCGCGAACAGCGCTACCCCACCCGCGCCGAACTCGACGAAGCCGCGCCCAACAACCCGGTCTACTTCAGCACCGGTCCCGACGCATCGCTCAATTCGCTGGCGCTCGAGCTCAGCGGCATCGACAAAGACTACCGCATCACCGACGGCAAGCCGGGACGTATCGAGCGAGACGCCGGGACCGGCGAGCCGACCGGCATTGTCCGAAGCGGCGCGCGGTTCATCAAATACCAGTCAAGCGAAAAGGCACCGACAACCGATGACAAACTCAGCCGCCTCAAGGAACTGCTGGCCGACTACAACTCGGTCGGCATCACCAGCATCGCCGACCGCAATGCCAGCGAGGGGGCGGTGGAGCTCTACCGGCGGCTCCGTGACCAGGACGAGCTGAGCTGCCGCGTATTCATCAATATGGCTATTGACGCACAGGCGCCGCTGGAGGAGATTGAATCCAAGATCCGGGCGGCCGCACAGGACCCTCTCCATTCCCACAACGACATGCTCTGGCTGCGCGGCGTGAAGGTCTTCCTCGATGGCGGCATGTTGACCGGCAGCGCCTACCTGCGGCAGCCCTGGGGCGTCAGCAAGATCTATTCGATCGAGGACCCCCAATACCGCGGCATGCGCTACATCGAGCCGGGAAAACTCTACCGCATCGCCCGGCTCGCCCTGACGAACGATTTTCAGATGACCGCGCACTCGGTCGGTGACGGGGCCGTACACGCCCTGATCGAGGCCTATGAAGAGGTCAACAGCGAGTTTCCCGTGCGCGATCAGCGTCCCTGCATCACGCATTCGAATTTCATGAGCCTCGAGGCGATCCAGAAAATGAAGCGTCTGGGCATCGTCGCCGATCTTCAGCCCGCTTGGCTGGAGCGCGACGGGGCGACCTTGTTGAAGCAGTTCGGCCATGACCGGCTTGAGTACTTCCAGCCCTACAAGACGCTGTTCGAGCACGGGGTCACCGTGGGCGGAGGGTCCGACCATATGCAAAAAATCGGCGGCATGCGGGCGATCAACCCCTACAACCCGTTTTGGGGAATGTGGATCGCGCTGACTCGTCGGCCCCGCTGGACCGGCCAGGTGCTCCATCCCGAGCAGCGCATCACCCGCGAGCAAGCCCTGCGGCTTTACACCATCAACAACGCCTACCTGACGTTCGAGGAAAAAAACAAGGGCTCGATCGAAAAAGGCAAGCTGGCCGACCTCGTCGTTTTGAACAAAGACATCCTCACCTGCCCGCTCGACGAGATCAAGGACATTACCGTCGATCGCACTTATCTCGGAGGTAAGCAGGTTTATCCGTAGCGTGACAAACTGAAGTCGCCTGGCCGAAACAGAGCCGCGCCCGCAAGGGTGCGGTCGAGGGTAGTCCGTGCGTCAGGGCCGAAATCGGAATGCAGTCCGTGCCAGACTGGACCGCACCCTTGCGGGCGCGGCTCTGTTCAGACCTTATAATGTGTGTACCCGTTTACGGGCGAGACTCTTGAAAACCGCTATCACAATTCTTCTGTGCGCCATCTCTGCTTTTGCGGCCGGTTGTAGTGACTCAGAGGATTCGGAAGCAGCTATCGCCGCGGCCATCGACAGTCATCTCGGCCTCCGCACCGACCTGGGCGCGGGCCGTATGCGCGTCGAACTCGCCCAGGTGAAGTTTCAAGGTGACGAAGCAACAGCGGCTGTCACGATCACTGCGCGCGATGACCCCAACGCTTCGATGCAGATGATGTACCGGTTGACGCGAACGGCTGACGGCTGGGAAGTTCAAGACCCGCGCGGCGAAGAAGGCGCGGCAGAAAGCAGGCCGCGAAGGAACGGCGCCGCCGGCCTGCCTGCGGGACACCCGCCCGTCGAAGGCCAGCCGGAAAGTACGGGTGAGCTGCCGCCCGGCCATCCACCCGTTACCGAATCTCAGCCGCGAGCAGAACTACCCAAGGGGCATCCTCCGGTCTCCAACTAAGCGCATGCAATCGCAGCAACCTTGCGCGGCCCGTCCCAATGAAAAAGGGGCGCGTGGCCGCTGTCCGATACCCCGCGTCGTAGCGGCGGACCCCTCCCTCGCGGTCAGGGCTCTGAATCTGGCTCCCGAACTTTCTGCCACGCTTTGCGAGAGTTTAGCTCTAGAGGCGCCAATAAGGAGTAACTATGAGCCAGTCCGGTGAGGCTCTCAGTCCCACTTCTGCGCCGTTTGACCGCAGCAAATCGCGAGCGCTTTTCGAACGAGCCCAGCGCCTGATTCCCGGCGGCGTCAATTCTCCCGCGCGGGCTTTTCGGGCTGTCGGCGGCGACCCGGTATTCTTCGAGCGAGGCCAGGGCTCGTTGCTATTCGACGTCGACGGCAACTCCTACCTTGACTTCGTCGGCTCCTGGGGGCCGCTCATCCTGGGACACCGTCATCCCGCCGTCATCGAGGCGCTGCGGGAAGTTCTCGAAATCGGAACCAGCTTCGGCGCGCCCACCGAGCGTGAAGTCGAGATGGCGGAGCTGATCTGCGATCTTGTCCCCAGCATCGAGTCCGTACGGCTGGTCAACTCGGGAACCGAAGCCACCATGAGCGCCATCCGGGTGGCTCGCGGTTTCACCGGACGCGACTTGGTCGTCAAGTTCATCGGGTGCTACCACGGACACGTGGACTCGCTTTTGGTCAAAGCCGGGTCGGGCGTGGCGACGCTCGGGATCTCCGATTCGGGCGGCGTGCCGAGGAGCTTTTCGGAAACAACCATTCCGCTGCCCTACAATTCCATCGCCGCCGTAAAAGGGTGCTTCGCGGCCCGCGGAGACAAGATCGCGGCGGTCATTCTCGAACCGGTTGTCGGCAACATGGGCTGTGTCCCGCCGCAGCCCGGCTTTCTCGAAGGCCTTCGCGGCATCACGGCCAAGCACGGCGCCCTGCTGGTTTTCGATGAGGTCATCACCGGCTTTCGCCTGGGCCTGGGCGGCGCCCAGCAGCTTTACGGGATCAAACCCGATCTGACGACACTCGGCAAGGTCATCGGTGCCGGACTGCCGGTTGGCGCTTATGGCGGGCGCCGGGACATCATGGAGAAGGTCGCCCCGCTGGGACCCGTCTACCAAGCCGGGACGCTTTCCGGCAACCCTCTCGCGGTAGCCGGCGGGCTGGCGATGCTGCGAACTCTCCGCGACACGCCGGGCATCTACGAGAGCCTCGGCGCAAAAGGAGCCCGTTTGCAGGAAGGCATCGCCGGGGCCGCGGAAAAAGCCGGCGTTCCGGTGACGATCAACCGCATCGGCTCGATGTTCACTGTCTTCTTCAGTCCTGGCCCGGTGACCGACTTCGACGGGGCGTCCGCCAGCGATACCGAACGATTCGGCCGGTTCTTCCGAGGATTGCTGGAGCGTGGCGTCTACTTGCCGTGCTCGCAGTTCGAAGCGGCCTTCATTTCGACAACCCACGCGGAGGCGCAACTCGACGAGGCGATCCATGCAGCCGAAGACGTCTTGCAAGACCTGAAGGATTAAGTAGTTCCGAACTCGAAATTCGGGAACCAGATTTGGAGCCGCGACCGTGAGGGAGCGGTTAGCCGCTACCACGCGCTCATCCCACAGCGGCCACGCTCCCCCGTTGGGTTGCAGCTCGTCCGCGTAAGGGTAGGGTGCACTCCTGCCCCAGCGCAAACTTCCCACTCTGAGCGGTTCACCCCTGTCAGGGTCGCTGACACCGGCCGATTTTCAGACCGATAGACCTTCAGGCACTAGGCTGTTCTACGACAAAGTACCAAGGGAAATGCGGTGGTATTCGGATTGGTACCCTCATCTCCGCGGACGAAGAATAATATGTGAGCACGAATACCAGCGAGTCTCCGCGGGAATCCCAGCCGTGGAGGCCCCGCGCCAGCTTGAAAAACATCCTTTTTGCCGTCTTGCCAATAGCCCTGATCATGAGCGGCTTTTTCTGGCTCGGCTATTGGACCGCTGCTTCGGATGACTACCCGGCTGAGGGGGTTGTGCTCTCGGAGCCTCACGAGGAACGAGCTACTTCCTCTTCCAGCGAAAAGTCCAGCGCCGAAGCTTCCCGCGAAGAACAAGCCGCCGACCAAGAAATTCACTACTGGATCGATCTTTAGTTTCTATCGCCCGGTCTAGCGGCCAGCTATCCATTCAGGCGGTCACCTTTCTAGCGTTTCGCCTCGGCCACACCCCAATCCGTGCACGTGGCGACAATTCGAGTTGAATCGTTGTCGTCAAACACCCGTAGCGCAGGGCTCGCAAGAGACCTGCGTTCTTGAACTCACCGGTGGGGTGCGGCACAACAAAAGGCCGCAGGTCTCTTGCGAGCCCTGCGCTACGGGTGTTTCAAAGCTCTTCATTCAGGCGAGCAGCCCCTCGCGCCGCAGCGTTGATAGACTGGAATCGTGCTGCAGACAATCGCGAGAAACAACAACACATACGACGCCGTGGTGGCCGAGTCGGTGCGCCGCAGCTTGTGCCAGATCGCCGGCCGCATCTGCGAGCTGAATCTGCGCCGCTTCCTGCGCCAAAAGGAGAAATCCTAACCCTGCGCCGCCACCGCTTCGAGGCCTATCTCGACAAAGTGGCGACGCACAAACCGGAGCTGCTTCACCATCCCTTCAACCCCGCATAGCCGCCTGCCGCTGAAGAAAACAGCGAGTCGGCTTCAGCGTCGCCCTTCCCAGCCCGCCTGCTACCCTGGAAAGTCGTTTCTGCATCTGAACCGCGACGAACACCCGTGGCCCGCAACTACCGACCTTCGGCCTTTTCCCTGCTGATCCCCGGCATTTTACTTGCCGCGACGGGCGTTGGAGCGGGCGATCTGTTGACCGCAAGCCTGGCCGGCTCCGAGGTCGGGTTGGCCGTTCTGTGGGCCGTCTTGGCCGGAGCGATCTTGAAATGGACGCTTAGCGAAGGAATCGCTCGCTGGCAACTGGCCACGGGAACAACTCTTCTCGAAGGTTGGGCAAGACAGCTCGGCGCCTGGATTCATTGGATTTTCCTTGTTTACCTCGTCTTATTCGCGTTTGCGGCTGGAGGAGCTTTGGTCACCGCCTGCGGCGTCGCGAGCGCGGGGCTGGCGCCGTTGGGTGACCCCGAGTCTTCAAAAATCGTCTGGGGGATCATTCATTCGCTTGTGGGGCTGGCGCTGGTTCGGCTGGGCAGCTTCCGGCTATTCGAACTGGTGATGTCGGTTTGCGTCGGGATTATGTTCGTCACGGTAGTCCTCACCGCCATTCTGATTCAGCCAGATTGGTTCGCGGTGGCGCGGGGTTTCGTCCCCTCCATCCCCGCGGGCGGGACGGCCTGGATTGTGGCGACTTTGGGCGGCGTCGGAGGGACGGTGACGCTGCTTTCCTATGGCTATTGGATTCAAGAAGCAGGCCGGCGGGGACTCCAAGACGTCCGCACCTGCCGCCTCGATCTGCTCTTTAGCCAAGCGGCCACGGCACTGTTCGGAGTGGCTGTTGTGATCATCGGGTCGCGTGTGCGGCTGGAAGGGCAGGGGGCGGCTATCGCGCTTCAGTTGGCCGACCAGTTGACACAAGTCATCGGACCGGCTGGGAAATGGATTTTTCTGTTTGGCTTCTGGAGCGCGGTTTTTTCCAGCCTGCTGGGTGTGTGGCAGAGTCTTCCGTATATGTTCGCTGATTTTTTGGAGCTGCGCCGCTCGCCCAGTAGCGGAGTTCGCCGCAGCACCGATCTGCGCGCCACCAAAGCCTATCGTGCCTTCCTGGTAGTCATCGCGACCGTGCCTTTGATACTGCTGCTCTCGCCTGTTCGCCTGATCCAGCTAGCCTACGGCGTGATCGGGGCGATGTTCCTGCCGTTGCTGGCGTTGACCTTGCTGATCATGAACAACCGCCGCCGCTGGGTAGGCACGGATTTCCTCAGCCCCAAACTCGTGAACGTTCTGCTGGCCATCGCGCTGGCGTTTTTCTCTTATGTAGGCGGGACAGCTATTTATTCGCGCCTGCAATATTGATGTTCGCGAAATAAAGTGTAGGGGCGCAGCGTGCTGCGCCCGCTCCGGCAAGGCATTCGCTGTGTCCGAAGACAACACTATATTCTGCGGGTATCAATAAGTCTTCGTATGGACACCCCTTCGTTAGAGTTGTCGCGCGGAAGCCCAGCCGGGTTGATCGCCCTGGCGAATCGAGATAATGTAAGGTTGAAGGCCGGAAACGGCAGAGGCCGGCCAATTTTGATGGAGAGGAGCTAGCCATGGCTGAACCACAAGTCCCTTTGATCACGGAAACGCATGCGACCGCGGGAGAGACGGATAACCTGACCCGCGACGCTCACGAGCACTGCCTCTTTCCCATGACCGCGAAGGAGCTGCTCGACCAAGAGGGCCTTCGCATCTACACTCACGGCAACGGTGTCGAGCTCACCGACATCAACGGCAAGACCTGCCTCGACATGATTTCCGCCCACACTCGCGCCAATACGCTGGGTTATGGAAATGAAGAAGTCGCCCGCGCCGTCTACGAGCAGCTCGGCACGCTGCACTATATCGGAACGCGCAACAACCTGGCCGAACCCACCATCCGCCTGGCCAAGAAACTGGCTCAATTAGCGCCTGGAAAACTTTCCAAGACGATGTTCGTCAGCGGCGGCTCGGAGGCCGTCGAAACGGCCTTCAAACTGGCCAAGCAATACCACCTCAACCGCGGCGCCAAGCCGCGGGCCCACAAGATCATCTCTCGCTGGAACGCTTATCACGGCTCCACCATGGGATCGCTCGGGGCCAGTGACTGGCTCGATATGCGGCATGTGTCTGAGCCCGCCGTACCCGGGCATTCGCACATCCCCGCCCCCACCTGCTATCGCAATCCGTTTGGCATGGAGCAGGAAGCCTACTCGGACTTTTGCGCGGACTATCTCGAACAGCAAATCCAGCACGAAGGCCCCGAACACGTAGCCGCCTTCATCGCCGAAGCGGTCATGCAGGCCAACGGCGTGCAGATTCCGCCTAAGAGTTACTTGCAGCGAGTACAAGAAATCTGTAACAAGCACGAAGTTCTCTTCATCGTCGATGAGGTCATCACCGGGTTCGGCCGGACAGGCGAGTGGTTCGTCCACAAACACTTCGGCATCGAGCCCGACATCATGACACTAGCGAAGGCCCTCACGGCCGGTTACGCTCCCATGGGCGCCGTCATGACGAAGGCCGCAATTGCCGATGCGCTCGACACCTTCCTCCATCTGCACACGTTCAGCGGTCACTTGGCGGCGGTGGCGGCGGCGAACACGACGATCACTATCTATGAGCGCGAGAACCTGATCACCCGTGCCCGCGACAACGGCGCGTATTTCCTCGATGCCCTGAAAATGGAGCTGGAGAAGCATCCGATCGTCGGCCAAGTGCGCGGTCTCGGTATGTGGCTGGCCGTCGATTTCACTGCTGACAAGGCGACCAAGGCGGCTTTCCAAGACGATACCGTGAAACAGATCGTCAAGCGGATGCGGGAGCTGGGCGTTCTGGTGAACGCGGCTGGAACGGCTTTCGAGATGGCGCCTCCGCTGATCACGCCTCGCGACGCTCTGGATCGAACGGTCAAGATCGCCGCCCGGGCGATTGACGACGTGGCGCGGCAGCGAAATCTCGTCTAACAGCACGTGGGAGAAGTGTGTTCGGGCACGCCCGGTCCGAAGCGGTACTCCAGATATTCGGCGTTGGTGAACATACCGCTGCGATAAAGCGGCAGGAACACAACGTAGGAAACAATGAACCACCCGATCGTCGGACGCTGCCCAACCAGGGCAATAGAGCAGACATGCAGGATGTGATCGATCGGCTGAAACGATTAATTGAAGAGGGCCAAGGGTTTACGCACGACAATTTCGCACAGAACGACGAGAGCGGTTACCCAGAGTTGCCGTCGCCGGAGTGGTTGTCTTGGACTGGTCGCACCCGATTGACGGTCGAAAACACGTACGGCATGGACTCGGTCGTTGGAGAGACGCTCTCCGAGGGTCTGAAAACACCGGTTATCGGGATGCTTCCCGACAGATTCAACATGGCCAAGTCATACATGATCGGTGCACTGACAACAGCTCTAGATGGTATCCGCGAAGGATTGCCGGTACGACAACCTGTCGTCGTCCCGGACAGCGGCTCCACAGCTTCTGGTCGTGTGTTCGTGGTTCATGGGCACGACAGCGGGTTGAAGACGGATCTCGAATTGTTTCTCAAGGGGGTCGGATTGGACCCTGTCGTCCTGCATCGCGAGCCGGATCAGGGCGCCACCTTACTGGAGAAATTTGAGAAACACAGCGATGTGGGCTACGCGTTCGTCTTGCTCACGCCCGACGAGGTTGCGTTCACTGCGAACCAGTTATCGCTCCCTGAGAGTGAACGTAAGCTGGAGAAGCGAGCCCGTCTTGTTAAGACGCTGCGTCACAAAATAGCAGGAATCGTTGTCCGCCAGGTCTGGACAGGGCCGAATGTGGACACCTTGGGCTCAGTTTCGTTGGACGGGCGTTATCTCTCCTACGTCCATTGGGAGACGGGCAACCGGCGGGCGGGGCTAGTCCCCCCCGTTCGCGGGGCCGAGTTGTGCGCCCGGCAGCGGGATCGCGCGGCACGGGAACAAAAACAAGACATGCCGCCACGAATGGCGGCACGGCACGTCTGGAGACGCGCGCCACGCCGGACATTGCCGGAATTGTAGGTGACAAGATCGGTCAAGACGGCCATGTCCGAACTTGCCTGTTGCGGGCGGGCACTTGTTAGCGTAATGTCATCGTTGAACGGCCGCGAAGGGCCGTTGCTTTGAAACCATGACCATAAACCGCAACAAGCCCAACAACGAAACACTGCTCGAATCTTGGAAGGAGATCTCCGCGTACCTGAAAAGGGACGTCCGCACTCTCGCCCGCTGGGAAAAGGAGGAGGGGTTGCCCGTCCATCGCCACCAGCACCGCCAGGGCAGCACCGTCTACGCCTACGCCAGCGAGCTGGAAGCCTGGCGCGCCGCCCGCAACCCCCAATCCGGCGAAGAGCTTCCGCGCCCGCCCTGGCGGCGTCTGATTCCGGCGCTGGCCGGCGGGCTCGCCCTGCTGGCCGTCGCGGCCATCGTTCGATGGGGCCCCATCCTCAACCCGCCGGATCCGCTGGCCGGAGCCGCGGAGGTTTCCGAAGCCGTGACGGTCCGCGTCGTTTGGCCGGAGCCGGGAGCCGAAGCCTCAGGATCGCTTTCGGCCGACGGCCGGTATTTGTCATACGTTGAATGGGAAACCGGGAATCTCGCTTTACGAAATTTGGAAACCGGTGAGAACCGGCTGCTCACAAAGGGAGCTTCCGACGACCAAAGCTATGCCGACTGGAACGTGATCTCTCCGGACGGCAAGCAAGTCGCCTATGTTTGGTTCAACCGGGAACACGTTCGGCACGAACTACGTGTGATCGGCGCCGAGGGGGCCGACGGCGGGGCTGAACCACGCGTTCTCTACTATCACGAGGACGTCTCCTACATCCAGCCCATGGACTGGTTTCCCGGCGGTGACAAGATCCTTGTTCTGCTCGCCCGCAAAGACAACTTCAATCAAATCGTCACTGTCTCCGCGGAAGACGGCTCACTCACTGTCATCAAATCCCTCGATTGGCGCTATCCACGCAGGATTCGACTTTCGCCGGACGGGCGTTACCTGATCTATGACCTGGAGCGGAGCCAGGAGCATCGCCAGCGCGACGTTTGGTTGCTGGCAGCCGACGGCAGCCGGGAGACGCCGCTCGTCGAGCACCCGGCGGAAGAAGCCGTCGTCGATTGGACTCCCGACGGCAGCAGAATCTTGTTTACAAGTGACCGGACAGGCCGCTTCGCGCTATGGGCTGTTCGCGTGCTTGACAGTAAGCCGGCGGACTCTCCCGAGCTGATCAAATCCAGCCTAGAAATTCGAGACCCCATCGGATTCGGCCCCGATGGAAGCTTCTACTACGGGCAGAGTACGGGTCTCATGGACGTCTATGTCGCTGAGATTGACTCCGACACCGGCAAGCTCAGCGGGGTCCCGTCCTCGCCGATCGAAAAATTTGTAGGCCGCAATCGGCAGCCAGCATGGTCGCCCAATGGTGACTCCCTCGCTTATCTCCGGGGCCGTGGCACAATTGCGATTCGCTCGATCGAGACGGGGGTGGAACGTGAAGTTGCCTCGGGTTTTAACTTCCTTTTCGCAATAAACTGGACGCCCGACGGCGGCGGGATCGTCGCCGCGGGAAGGGACAAGCAAAGTCGCTCGGGGATTTTCCGCGTTGACGTCGAGTCGGGCAAAGTCGAGCCCCTTCTGCGGACGCAACCCGAGATCGTGGTCCGCGCACAACTTTCCCCAGACGGCAAACTGCTTCACTACAGATTGCTGCCGGACGGTGGGCCACACCCTCTTCTCCGTCGTCGCGACCTGCGAACAGGGGAAGACCGACTCATCTATCAGGGTGATACGAATCACGCGTCTCTGTCTCCCGACGGACAAAAGCTTGTGATGAGGGATAGAGACCGCATCGGCAAGACGGCCGTGTTAAAGGTTCTGCCGTCCACGGGCGGTGAACCGCGAGAGCTGTTGCGGGTGACGGAACCGGAGTGGATCGGCAGCCCGGAATGGAGCCCCGACGGCCGGTATATCCTGTTCTGGCGAAAGTCCGACGACAAAAAGAAGTCACAGCCATACTCGATGTGGCGTATTCCCGCTGAAGGCGGCGAGCCGCGGCAGACGACACTATCGGTCGAAAGCCAAAGGGCCTTCAGTATCCACCCTGATGGGAAGCGGATCGCCTACACGAAGAACGAAACGAAGACCGAAGTCTGGGTGATCGAGAATTTCTTGCCGGAGATGAGGGCGGCGAAATGAGCGACGTGGCTGGGAGCCGCGAAATGAGCGACGTGGCTGAAGATGTGGCCCGCGACGTGGCGCGCGCTTTCAGCGTGCCGTGCCGCCATTCGTGGCGGCATGGGTTTTCGGAGGGCGCGGGCCGGTCTCCGGGGCTCCATGGGCAGGCGAGGTGTCCGCAGCCCGCTGGGCAGGGCCGGGCGAGAGCAAGACATGTCGCCAGGAATGGCGACACGGCACGCCTGGAGACGTGCGCCACGTCGCGGCGAAAGGAGTACTGAGTGATGGCGAAACAACTGTTGGGGGAAACACTGATTATCGTGGCCGGGACCTTGTTCTTCTTTGGCCTCGCCTCAACCGTCGGCATCCCCGGCAATGAGCGCAAGGCCGCTACGGCGGTGGCTGCCGAAGAGTTCGCGCCGGGGCGCGGCGTCCCGGTTGACCCGCCCTTTGGGGACATTCCAGGCCCGTTCGGGCGTGGATGGGAAAGATGAGATCGTTATTGTTTGCGTTTCCGCTTTTCACGGCACTGGCCCCTGCGATGCTTGCCGAGATCCGCCTCCCCCTGGGTCTTGACCTTTACCGCCCCATCCCCGAAGACAACCCGGTCACAGCCGCCAAGGTCAAACTGGGGAAAAAGCTGTTTGGCGACAAGCTCCTCGGCACTGTCAAGGAGGGGTTCTGATCGGCAACCCATCCTCGGGAGGGATGCCGCCCCAGGCAGCTCATGGATGTCTGGTCCTTGGGGCCCCACGTTCGATTCGCAAACACTCGCCGCGAAACGGGACTCCAGATCGCACCCACCCGTCAATCGAGGACGGGCCGAGGGCTCTCTGCGTCGACCCCTTGACTCTTACCTATCATGGAAGTCCCTGCTGGCCGGCGGCCATCTCGGCTTCCGGGGCGCACGGCTAAAACTGCTTGACTTGCTCTTGGAAGCCGTCGAAGTTGCGGCGGGTTTCTTCGAGCGAGTCGCCGCCGAACTTTTCCAGGAACGCCGCGGCGAGCGTGATCGCCACCATCGCTTCGCCGATCACTCCGGCGGCCGGCACGACGGCGACGTCGGAGCGCTCGTAGGCGGCTGTTGAGGGCTCTCGCGTATCCAAATCGACGGATTCCAGCGGCCGCCGCAGAGTCGAGATCGGCTTGATGTAGCCACGTACGATGACGTCCTGTCCGTTGCTCATGCCGCCTTCGAGCCCGCCCGCGTAGTTCGAGCCGCGAGTAAAAGCCCGCCGCGCGTTGTCGTAGTGGATCGTATCTTGGACTTTCGAGCCGGGACTCATCGCGGCCAGCATGCCGCGCCCGATTTCGACGGCCTTGACGGCTTGCATCGACATGATCGCCTGCGAGAGGCGCCCGTCGAGCCGGGAGTCCCAGGTGATGTGCGAGCCGAGCCCCACCGGGACATTGTGGGCGACCACCTCGAAAACTCCCCCGCGCGTGTCGCCGGTCTTGTAGGCCTCGTCGACTTCGGCCTTCATGCGCTGTTCGAGTTCCGGGTCGACGCAGTTGAGCAGCACTTCGTCCTTTTGAGAAAGCTCGGCAATTTCGTCCCAGCCAGCGTCGCGTTCGAGGGCAACGTTGCCGACCGCAATGACGTGGCTGAGGATGGAGATGCCGAATTGATCGAGCAACAGCTTGGCGAACGCCCCCACGGCGACGCGCGAGGTCGTCTCTCTGGCACTGGCTCGTTCGAGGATATAGCGGGCATCGTGGAAGTTGTATTTCAGGCAGCCGGCCAGATCGGCATGTCCAGGGCGCGGACGCTTGACCGGCTTCGCTTTGCCTTCGCTGCCGGCGGTGTCCTCGATCGGGAGAGCTTCGGTCCAATTCTCCCAATCGCGGTTCTGGAGCAGAATGGCAATCGGCGAGCCGATCGTCTTCGAGTGGCGCACGCCCGAGACGATGTGCGCTTTGTCCGTCTCGATCTTCATGCGGCCGCCCCGGCCGTAGCCCTGCTGGCGGCGCCACAGGTTGCGGTTGATGAAGTCGAGCGAAATGGGAATACCTGCCGGCAGGCCGGTCAGGATCGTGACGAGAGTCTCACCGTGAGACTCTCCGGCTGTTTCAAAACGAAGCATTCGGGTTCTTCAGCGGGAGAGGAAAAGCAAGCCTTCATGATAGACGGGAAATCGGCGACGGCGAGCGGCGATTCGCTCTGAACCGTTGGCTGAGGTCATTGGCAATTACCTATCCTGTACCCCTTGGCATGTGACACTTTCGTAAGCTCTTTGTTTACTATGTGTTAGCCATGGATTTGGCAGAGAATGGCAGAGAATGGCAGAGATATGGGAATTTCGTGGTTCTTGCGGGTGGGGCCGGAACCCCTAGATCGCCTGTAAGATGTATAAGAATCAATGACTTGTTCATGATCATCCGCTTCGTTTTTGGACTCTGAACGTGGCAGACCGTGCCTTGTTGCGTGCCATAAAGTCGCGCTTTTCGTCATTTTCTTCTGACGCCCATGCTTTCTTGCTTGTGCAGCAGTCTCCCGACAGGTCGCCGTCGGCGCCTGGGAGAGCCCGCGATTTTCTTTCTCTGCTTCCATGATAGCCGACGGGGAGCGCGTTTCCGGACGCCGGGAAGGAGATGTTGTTGGTATCAAAGGGAATAAGAATCTAAAAGTTGCGCAACTGATTTAGAAACTTCGCGGATTTCAGGGATTGGGAGGGGCCAGCTCGGCGCTAACCCTGGGCTAGCGGACCGAAATCACTGCTCCGTTCGAGACCCAGCCGCCAACCGTGATGACCAGCTCATGGTCGCCGGGGGCAAGTCCCTCGGGTATCTCGATATTGGCCTGGGCCAGACCGACAAAACCGGGCGCCAGCACCAGCGAAAGGACTTTCGCTTCAACGCCGCCGATCGTTGCTTGGACGTCCAAGGTGGCGAAGCTCAACGGGTCGGCGGATGCGGCGGCTCCAGAAGCAATGGCGGGCTGCACCTCTCCGGCGCCGGTAAGAAAAGCCAGGATGACGCTGCCTCGATCCGCAGGCGCGGCCGGCATGTTCACGGCCCCATCCTGGTTGACCACCGCCGCGCGGTTGCCCTCAAACAAAAACAGCCCCGGACCCGCGGGCGTGATCAGCGCCTCGGCCCGCTCGCTTGTTAAGTCGCCCGACATCACGACGACTTCAACAGAAGGCCTGCCCGCGACCGCGAAGGGCATCTGGAAATTCACCTGCTTCGGACCGACGTAGAGGAGCGGCACCTGCTCGATCAGCCCGCCGTTTTTGTGGTTGATGAGCACCTTCACGCCCAGCGCCTCTCGCAGCAGGCTGGTTGTCCCCGGCACAAAGCCCACTTCTTGCGCAGCCGGGGCGAAGTTTTCGCCAAAAACCGTGGCGAGCACGCCCGGAGAAAGCGGCAGCCCGGTTTCGGCGCTGTGAACCACTCCTCCTGGGCTGATACGCGGGCGGATGGCGGAATCATCCAGCACGAGCGTCACCGGAACCGTCTGGCGCGGAACACCAAACTCGGCCTCGCGGATCAGCACTTCCGCTTCGTGGACGCCGCCGGGAAGCCCGGCCGGGTCGAACATCAGCTCCAACCGCGAGGGCGTGGTTCCCGTTGCTACATTCAGGTACAGCCACGTCACCGATTCAGGACGGACGCTCGCCGTCCAGTTGACCGCCGTCGCGGTTCCTGTAACCTCCAAGACACGAGGCTCAATCGGGACACCTCCCAGGCTGCCTGTCGCAACGATTCGCTCGGGCTCAATGAATAGGGCCCGGCCCGACGGAGAAACGTATTCCGTCCGCAGGTGGAAATTGTCGAGACCGTTGACCTCGGGCCCGTCGGCCAGATCCATGCTGACCTCGACTCTTTGGAGATTGGCGAGCACTTGATTGAACTCCGACTCGCCGACGAAGCGGACCCAGTTGTCCTCATTTAACGGGACCCGAAAATGCTGCCACGTCGACCGGGCTCGTGCGCTGGTCCATATGTAGACTGTCTCCAGCCCGACCAGCCGCAGGTTTACGCGGTCTTTGCTGAAGGCCCCTTCGATGTGCCGGTAATCGAACTCGAACCAGGGGCGGTCCAGCTTGGACAAATCTCCCAGGAACTTCGGAGGTGCAACCGCGTAATCGTCGCTGCGTTCCCCGGAGTCGACGAACTTCAAGAAACGCATGGAGTCCTTGCCGGGGGCACCGAGAACGATTCCGGAATCAACGGCCCCGATGCTTGCGCCAGGTATCGCCACCGGCGGGTAGTTCCGTGTCCAGCCGTCGAGCCCGAACTCAAAAGTAGACGAGCGAGGACCGTCGGGCGAGCCGCTCGGGCCGCTAGGCGGGCCGCCGATGAGCGCAAAATTGTCCAGATCGTTCGTTTCCCCTTGCGGCGACTGATCCATGCTCAGCTCGATTCGCCGCGTGTCTTGCAAGACCTCCGTGAAAGCCGCGCTTCCAACGGTTCGCGTCCACTCCGCTTCCGACAGCTCGACCGTAGAGTGCGCCCATTCATTGTTGGGCGGCACTGTGCCGACCCAGCTATAAGCCGACTCGGCGCCGATCAAAATCATCGACAACTTGAAGAAAGGCCCGAAGTCGCTGGAGTGCCGGTAGTCGAACTCAAACCGTGCGCCGGAAAACTGCGACAGGTCGCCCAAGAACTTCCGGGGAGCCACGGCGAAGTCCCGGCTTGGGCCGTCCGTGTCGATGTAGCGCATGAATCCGGCGGGATCGACGAACGAGATGCCGCCGAAATCGCCGCTGGTCGCACCCGGAAGATCGGAGGCTGGAAAGTTGCGTGTCCAGCCTTCGTCGTCGAGGTTTTCGAAGGTCGAGACGACAAAGGTTTGCAGGGTTCCACCCTTGGCGGTCGTCGCAACGATAGTTCCGGTAATCTCTGTGTCGAGCGTCTTGACCAGCAGTCCGATGTGATAGATGCCGGTCTGCAGAGGAGGATTGGAGTTGCCGGTCGCCTCGATCTCCTCGTTCCCGCTGCCGGCTGTGGCGCTGGAATAGTCAGCGAGAATCATACCGCCTTGCTCAACGGGTGGCAGGCCGAAGCGAACGAACAAGTCGACGTCATCCGTGGAGTTTTCCGTCTCGACTTCAATCGTCAGATTCTTGCTGCCGGGAACGACCGTGAAAGTAATGTCCGACAGCAGCACCTCCTCGTCTTGGGGCGGGATCGTGAAGTGGTGCGTCACGCCGGAATACACTTCCGCCGCTTTCATGGGAACCAGCACCGTGATCCCGATCGCAAGAAGTGCCACCCGCGGGCGCATCAAGACCTCATCACTTTTCTCAAGTTAGCACTGTTGAGCGTGGAGGGATGTGAGGAACCAGGCCGAACGACGGGCGTCCAACGGCGGCGAGAGGTTTGGAATCTTGGCTCGGGGGCGTACTCTTGCGGCGGTGAGCGCGCGGCCGAGAATTGGCGGGCGGGATTGCCAGCCGCCCAGGAGCAGCCGAACAATAGATTCGACCGATCGTCTGCGCGATCTACGCCTTCGGACGGTTGTCGAAGGTAGTTCGCTTCACGAGATTGAGCATCACCAAGTCAGCCGGCCGGAACCTCATCTTGGCGATGTTGGGGATCGACTCCATCTCATCCAGCACACATCGCGACAATAGCGACCGCAGCTCTTCGGAACTCACATCTAGGATGCGAGCGGCCTCTTGGACAGAGTACTCGTTCTTGCGAGGCGACAACCTCAAGGAGTTGGAAGTCAAGTCGGCGGCGACCATTTAGCAGTTAAACCTGCATGAATTGTAAGACGGCAAAGAATTCCGGCCCATCCGAGAAACGGCCTAATTCGATTAGCGTGTTACTCGAGTTTTGCTAGGTCCTGGCTGTATGGCTAGAGGTATGTTTTGAGTGGCGGAGGAAGGGTTTTCGGGCTTGGCAGGGCTCAGATATAGGACAAAATCGCAAGAAGTCGATACGGCGGGTAAGGGAGGCCCCTCGAAGATCACGGGGGACAGCCTGAGACGCCTGTCGCATTCACCCGAGCAGGGTCCTATTACTCGAATAAGAATCTCAACGAGACCACTACGAGGGTGTGGGTGACGGCAGCGGCTACGATGCTCTGTGTTTGAACGTACGCTCGACCACAGAACCAGCCCAGAATCAGCGTGACAGCAGCATACTCCCAGTTCGGGAAGTGCCGGCTGGATATATGCGACAGGGCGTAGAAGATACTAGCGATGACTTGTGCCATGAGAGCGCTGCCCAGGTGGCGGGCCAAAAGATTCTGCAAAATTCCTCGAAAATAGAGTTCCTCGCCGAGCGCCAGGAAGACGTAAACCCCGAGCGTATTACCTAGCAGCTCAGGAACATATGTCCATTGGTCAATAGCCTTTGGGCTCCACCGAATAAACCCGGTTCCCAGGGCGAGTGGGATTCCAATTGGGAGAAAAAGCAGATAGTTATTCACGCCGGCCTTTACATCGTTCGCGGACACAGCGAGACGGAACCCGGTTGCGGACAACTTCCGGATCGAAAGGAACACCGTCGCGCCAAGCGGGACGAGCATCATCTTGCCCAGGAAGTCGAGTTTGGTAACTTCCGGGATTGGCGAGCGATAGATCTCCCGGAACATTGGACTTAGGCCGCTGATCATCGGATATGCCAGCGCCAGGAGGACAACGATGTCTTGCCAACCAAGCCGTTTGTCGGACGAAGGAGCGACGAGGAATGGAAGACAGATGACCCCGACGAGCGCGCTCAGTTTGGCCAGTCCCAGCAGTGAAAAAACCCCCGTCGGAATAGCGTAGATGAGATACGGCCCTATCGAAAACGCCGCCAGCAAAGTGGCTAACTGTCTCGGTGTGAAACGCGATTCCAACGCGGCACGTACTTGAGGGAAGCCCGGAACTAGATAGACTGAGACTTGCTGCAAAAAGGCGAGGACGATGGGTGCGGCGATCGCCGCGGGCACGTGATAGCGTGCAGCAAGAATGATTCCCGCGGCCACCAGGCACGCGTTCACGATGGCGAGGGTGTACCAGAAAGTTCGAAAGGACCGCTTCGAGTCCGTGACAAAAGCCGCCGACACCTACCCATCTTACCGGAGCGGTATTCGGGGAACTCGGAAGCCGGGGACAAACAGAAGACGATCCAAACCTGGCGGGAGGTTCGGGACGAGGATTCAGAGATGGGATGAGAAGGCTGGTCGCTGAAAGCCGGGCAGCGCTAAGCGACCGGCAGCAGCACACTCTTCGAGAAAGAACGTGCCGCGGAACTTTGATTCTCAAACAAAGGAGGAGAGAATAGCAAATCGCAGCAGACCAAATCGCAGCAGACCAGACCCCAGCCGAGAGCAAGCAAACCGCAAACGCCATTCGAGCAGCAGTTGGAAACCGAGCGAAAGCGCATGCAACACAGCGGCGAAATCGGCGGCGTGGCCGGCCTCGACGGCGAGCTGCTCGAAGAAGTCAAGCTCTCCACCAATTCCGCCGCCATCGAGAAATATTTCCGCTCCTGGCCGACTCTTCTCAGCGTGGCAACCAGTTCGGCTTCGCTCCCAAAGTAGCGATTGTGAGTTCCCGTGCGGCGCGTGTCCAAGCCGCAGGCCACGGGACCCCTATCGAGCGTGGCGCTTTGAGAATCCCGGCCAACTCCCCGCTGGAATGGCCTTCGGAGTTCAGCACCGAGCGCCGTGGCGGTCATCGAGAAGGATTTCGATGCCTTGCTGCGCTTTGAGAAAGTGAGGGAGAGGGGACACCGATCTTAAGAGATTTCGTTATATTTTCCAGGTGGCGGAAAGCATTGGCACGCTGTGCGCTCTACAAGACGCGCCCGCGGGTCTGCCGCGAATACGGCCCGGTCAGCGCTGCCCCGTCACTGCGACGATCGGAACAGAGTCCGGCAACCAGGCTAAAGCCTCACCGAAACCCTCACCGAACCCTTGCCCTTGACAGCGACCTGCCTTCTCATGGAAGCCCCGACCGCAAGGGAGGGGTCATCTCTTGCGGAGTGCATTCTGACACCGTGCAAGATTCGAGCCGCTTCCACGAATCCCCAGAGCATAACCGTCTCCGCTATCCCTGACAAACTTCGCACAACAGCCTCCCCCTTGCCGGGCTAGATCACCCACACCGTGTCGGCGCCATTGAGCCACTGAACGAGCACGCGATCGGTACAATCAGTCGAGAGTACCAGCGTCCATGAATTTTCATCACCTGTTGAAACAAAGGGCCGCTGACAAACGGCCCGTCCGCGTTGGCGTCATCGGAGCCGGGAAGTTCTCCTCCATGTTCCTTGCCCAAGCACGCAGTACGCCCGGGCTCCACGTGATGGCGGTTTGCGACCTCGATCTGAACCGTGCCCGCTCGACCCTGCGCAAGACCGGCTACCCCGAGGAACAGTTCGCTGCCTCGTCGCTGGAACAAGCTCTTCGGGACGATTCGATATATCTCACCGAAGACGCCGAGACAATGATCACCGCTGACGGTTTGGAGGTCGTCGTTGATGCGACCGGCGACCCCGCGGCGGGAATACGCCATGCCCTGGCGTGCTGCGAAGCCGGGCGTCATATCGTGATGGTCAACGTCGAGGCCGACGTACTTGCCGGCCCGTACCTTGCCCGCCGGGCCCGGGACGCGGGTGTTGTCTACTCACTTGCCTACGGCGATCAGCCGGCTCTGATTGTCGAACTCGTCGATTGGGCGCGAGCCAGCGGCTTCGATGTTGTCTGCGCCGGCAAGGGGACGAAATACCTCCCGGAATACCACGTCTCAACTCCGGAGACGGTTTGGCCCTACTACGGTCTTACCCCCGAGCAGGCAGCGAACGCCGGCATGAACCCCAAGATGTTCAACTCGTTTCTCGACGGAACCAAGTCGGCGATCGAGATGGCCGCCGTGGCGAATGCGACCGGACTTCAGCCGCCTGCCGGAGGCCTGCAGTTCCCGCCGTGTGGGACCGGCTCTCTGGCGGAAGTGCTCAAGCCCATCGCGGACGGCGGCCTGCTTCATCAAAAGGGAACCGTGGAAGTGATCTCCTCTCTCCATCGGGACGGCAGCGAAGTTGTCCAGGACCTTCGCTGGGGTGTCTATGTCACTTTCGATGCTCCCACCGATTACGCCGCGCGCTGCTTCAGGGAGTACGGTTTGGCAACAGACCAAAGCGGACGTTACGCAGCGCTTTATCGCCCCTATCATCTGATCGGTCTCGAGCTGGGGATCAGTGTTGCTTCCGCGGCTTTGCGAGGAGAATCCACGGGTGCGCCCCAAGACTTCGTGGCCGACGTCATTGCCGTTGCAAAGCGTGACCTGCTTATAGGAGAGATTCTCGATGGTGAAGGCGGCAGTACCGTTTGGGGCAAACTCACGCCCGCCGGCGCATCGCTCCAGGACGGCGGACTCCCGATTGGCTTGGCGCATGGGGTGAAACTGAAACGTTCGGTCTCCGGCGGAGAAGCGATTCACTGGAGTGACGCAGAAATCGACGAATCCGCGAATGCCGTCAGGATCCGCCGCGCAATGGAAAAAGAGTTTGGCGGGACATGAAGGCCCCTGCCCCGGCAGCGCCCGCTGTTTGCGCCGTGCCGAGCTTCGACAGCGACTCAAACTTCAGCACCCATCTGAAGTGAAACCTCGTTCGTCGACTGTAGTTCGGGTTGCCGAGGACCGTGAGAGGATGACCAGTACTTTGCGTCGGATCTCTTGATTCGACTACCTGACCGTGCCGGGCTCTAGCTAGCTCGGCAACCGGAGCCAAAGCAGGCAATCAGACGTTGCCTGGACGGACTGAGATTGGCTTGACCGCGGACTTACGTCTGGGGCCTTGAATTGTATTACGAGGGTTGCGCCACGATTGGCGAGGGCTTTCTTCGCAAATACTTGCAAACTGGACACTTACGACATGTTACAGGTGGCCGTGCAGCCTCGCGCACAAGAATGTTCAGGCGCTTTCGGCAGGTTCTTTTAGGGGGGGCAAGCCGAGATCGGTGGGATCGATCGCCTCGATGGGGGGGCCTCCCCCGCCAGTATCCTTTGCTGCCTTGCGGCGCTCTTTGCGAGCTGCCTTATCCTGCCGCTTTTCAAGGCGCGCGAATTCTTTTTGACGTTTCTGGAACTTAGTATTTGATCGACTCGCCAATGAAGATCCTCCTTCGCGGATTCCGTGTTTCTCGTAACTTTTCTACCAGCGCGGCTCGCGTTTTCCGCGCCGGCCTTTGTCGCGTCCCCCCCCGCCCTCGCGTCCCCCCCCGCCCTCGCGTCCGCCATAGCCCCCGCCGCCACTGCGCTCGGGTCTCGGGCGCGCCTCGTTCACGACCAGGTCGCGGCCGGACAAATCGGTGCCATTGAGCGCGGCGATGGCCTGCTCGGCCTGGTCCGCGTCCACCATTTCGACGAAGGCAAAGCCACGCGAGCGACCCGTGTCGCGGTCCTGTACCAGATGGATCGAGTCGATCTCGCCGTGCGGCTCAAACGCAGCCCGGATTTCGTCTTCGGTAGTGGCAAAATTGAGATTGCCGACGTAAAGTCGCTTCATAGGAGCCCTCGTCTCGAAATTGAAAGCAGCCAAAGGCCGGGCCGAAAGGCCGATCTTCCCGAGCAAAGCAACTGATGAGAGTCAGCTAGGCTGGTAAGAGTTTCAACTTACTTCTACACTGTAGCACGTTGGATAGAGAGCCCTGCCGGGGACGTTGCGACTCCTACTAGGCATTCACTCGATCTTCGCACCTCGATGGTCTGGGTTTCGGCGGGACCGCGGTTTTTCGGTGGCCAGGTCGATTGTAGTAGATTGTCCGGGTTCAGCCTGAAATGGAGAGCGAGCGTTCTCCGTTAGCACAAAGCTCTGTTGTAAAATGAAACGGCGACGAGCAACCAGTTCAAGCGGTGGCTGGCCAAGCAGAGTTGTACCTTTGCTTCTGGAAAAAGGCGGACAGCTAAGGCGGACAAGCTGCAACAAGAGAGGGTCCACAAGGGTGGACGGCATGGAGACGCGACCCCGATCAAGCGCGGACTTCCGTCCGCGCCTCTGTCCGGCCGTCTGAAATTTTCTGCCACAATTGGCAACGATTGGAGCTGAAGTAAGGACGCTCCTTTAAGGTGAAATATCCCGTCAAGTTGAAGCGCGACACGAACGGATCGCTGTTGGTGGGTTTCCGTGACGTCCCTGAAGCTCACACGTTCGGGTCTCCGAGACACCGGCCTCGTGTTTTCAGTCACTTACGGGGCAGAGGAGAGGTTAAAATCGGCCCAAATGTGCAAACATAAAGCTTGTCACGCCGCGCTCCCAGAGACGTCTACAGTAGTCTTCCTCTTGAAAATGCAGGTGCTTCTCGCAGGTTTTGACTATCGCCATAAATTCTTTGGCCGGCTCCACCCTGAGTACACCCTTTCCTTTGGGATCGACGGCCTCGGGAATGTCCATGACCACAACCACCCACCAACCTGCCAGGTCCCCCATCGAGACGCGGCAGTTGATTGGCAGCTTGAATTCGAAGGGATAGGCCTGCTCCGAACGAGGCCGGATGAGGAACTCTCCGCTCAGTTTGATCGTTCCCCAGGTCTTGGTTTTGGTCACAGTCCTCCCGCCTGTGTTGTGTCTTATCTCGTGCCAAAATTCTATCCAGCCCAGCCTGATCGAGTTTCCCCGCTGTTCATGCTGCCCACCCCAGATGATCACCTCACCCGCGACGCTATCGCCCTGCGAGTGGACGTTGTCGATCGTCGAGATCTGAAGTTTCAGATCCACCCATACCTGAAAACTTGCTTGAATCTGGGACATCACTCTTAGCCACCCCTGTCCCCCAAAGAAGCAACTTTTACTCTATCGTATGCCCCGGTGGTGCTTCCGCGCTCCATCCCTGACAGTCCTCGCACGTTGTCCCACCTATATCTGCACAGTTCGGTCCGGTGCGCCACCGCCCAGATCGCCTTGTTGCCAACGCGACTGGGGAAGCCCGTGATAGAGCGGTTAGCGGTAGGGAGTTCAGGGACCTTGTTGCCGGAAGATGCCCCCCGAGCAGATCGTCCAGGCGAGGCTCCGGATCGCGCCCTTCCAGTTCCCGTCCGAGCCTCCCTAGCAGACGTCACTTCGGTCCATGGCCATTTTGAGATAGGTTGTAGTGTCGTCAGTGGCCGGGTGACGAAGGCCAAAGATGCAGGCCGCTTGGAGTTTCCCGCGCCCAAGACCCAAGTCACCCTGCGTGCATCAGAAACGTGAGCGCGGTTCATGAAATGGTGTAATAAGTACAAATTCCGCTTGCACGTTCGGAGACGTTGAGACGTATGTAAATAGTGGAGGACAAAATGCGCATTCGCTCGCTTGCTGCTTACATTTTTCTTGCAATTGTGATCCCCAGCCTGACGGCCGCCGATCTGAAGGTCAGCAAGGTTGTTCTTTACAAACATGGGATCGGCTTCTTCGAGAGGTCGGGTTCGGTACCCGCGGGCGACACGGCACAACTGCAGTTCAAAGCCACCGAAATGGACGACGTGCTGAAGTCGCTCACTGTGGAGAAACGTGGCGGCGGAGGTGTATCGGCAATTCGCTACGACTCGAGCGATCCGCTGTCGAAGCGGCTCGAGGTGTTTCCATTTCGCATCGGAAACAAGATAACTCTGGCCGACATTCTCGACCAGTTCAAGGGCGCCCAGATAGAATTGCGCCTCAGCCGCGGAGCCGTGCGGGGCGCCATCGTCAGCTCGCGCTTGAGTCCGGCGACGGACCGCCAGCCCGAGCGCATCGAGCTGATGCTGTTCATGGCAAACGGCGAGTTGCAGACCGTTGACCCGACCGGGGCCGCCGGGCTGCGGTTTGTCGATACGAAGCTGCAAGCTCAATTCCGGGATTATCTCGAAGTCATCGCGCGATCGCGGAGCCTGGACAAGCGCACCGTGACCATTGAATCCATGGGTGAATCCAGCGGTGAATCCAGCGGCGGCGCCAGCCAGGTCGCCGTCAGCTACGTTGTCCCGACACCGATTTGGAAGAGCAGCTACCGGCTGGTCTTCAGCGGCGACGAAGCGCTGCTCGAAGGCTGGGCCATTGTCGATAACACGACCGGCGAAGACTGGACCGGCGTACGAATGTCGCTGGTCTCGGGCCTGCCGGTGTCGTTCATCAGCAAACTCTACGAGCCGCGCTATTTGAGCCGTCCGGTGGTGCAACTCGCCCAGGACCGCGCTTGGCGGCCAACCGTACACGGGGGAGTCATTGAAGGCGAAAAAGCGCAGCTTGCCCAGGCGGCCGACCAAAAACGGCGGGACAACCGTTTCGCCGCGAACAAGCACATGGCCTTGGCCATGGCGCCGAAGAAGGAACTCGCGGAAACCGCAAGGCTGGGCTTAGTGGTGGGTGACCGTTCTTACCGTCAAAGCGTCGCTGCCGGACCGCCTGGGCGGATGGCAGGGGGCGGGTTCGAACGCAATCAGATGGCATCGACGGTCGCGGCGGCCGCGGTGGGAGCGGAACTCGGTGAATTGTTCGAGTACAAGATCGAGGAGCCTGTAACGATTCGCAAGGGCGAGTCCGCCATGCTGCCTTTCCTGCGCGAACGTATCAAGGCCCGGCGGCTTCTGATCTACGACCACGGGAACGGCTCGCAACACCCGCTCAACGCGGCGGAGCTGAACAACACCAGCGGCACGACGATGGACGGGGGCGCGATGACGGTCTACGACGCCGGCGCCTATGCCGGAGAAGCTCTGGTGGAAACGATCAAGTCCGGCGACAAACGGCTGATCAGTTACGCGGTTGACTTGGGAACGCGGATCACAACAGCGTTCGACAGCTCCAACAAACTACAGGGAGAGTTCCATTACCGGCGCGGCATCCTGACGCTTCGCAGAGCGCTGAAAGAGACGAAAACCTTCACGATTCGCAACCTAGACTCGGACGCGAAGACCGTGATTATCGAGCACGCGGTAAGGCCGAACTACGAATTGGTTGACATGAAGGCGGCGGAAAAAACCGCCAACGCCTATCGCTTCGAGGTCAATGTGGAAGGGGGAGAGACCACAAAGTTCCCGATCGTCGAGGAAAGAGTCTACTCCGAGCAGATCGGGATCACGAATCTCACTCCCGATCAGTTGTTCTCCTACGTTCTCAACAAGAAACTCGACGAGGCAGGCCGCGAGAAACTTGGCCAGATCGCGGAGCTGAAGCGCCAGATCGCGGACAACGACAATCAGGTCAAGCGTCTCGACCAGCAACTCAACGAGATGGTCCAAGACCAGAGTCGCCTGCGCAGCAATATCTCGACTCTGCGGTCCGTCACCGGACAGCAACAGCGAGTCATGGAATACGCGGATAAGCTGGCCGGGCAGGAAGGACAACTTGTTACCCTGCGGGACCGCAGAACCGCGCTGCAACGAGAAACCGACGATCAGAGGCGCGAGTTGGCCACGCTGATCGAATCACTGGAGTTCTAGGGCGGCCAGGGACGGGCTGGATTCCGCTCATTGAAAGATCGCGCGGCTTAGCGGAGTTGACCCCGCGCTTGCGCTTGGGGCTCTGTTACCATTCGTATTGAAAGTTGCAGAAGAGGACACCATGCGCATCATTCGCTACGCGCTACTTTTTGCGCTTACTTCCACGGTCGCTCTTGCGATTCCGCCGGTTCTGGAGAAACTCGATCCCATCGGCGGACAGCGCGGCACAGCGGTCAAGCTGACACTGGCCGGTCAAGGGCTCACCGAATACACGCAGGTCATCTCAAAGATTCCCGGCGCCCTGACGCCGTTGACTCCACCAAAGCAGATGAACCGCCAGGGCAGGGAACTTCCCTATCTGCTCGAGATCAGCGCCGACGCCGCGGTGGGTGTTTATCCGATCCGCATCCAGACCCAGGAGGGTCTTTCGAACGTTCTGTTGTTCAGCGTCGGAGCGTTCCCGGAAACCGCCGACAAGGAAATCGAAGCGGCCGGCCTGGACGCCGGCGAGCCGCTCAATGACGACCTCGAAACCGCTCAAGAGGTCACTGCGCCGGTCACGATAAACGGAACACTGCCGGGTCCCGACCGCGACTTTTATCGCTTCTCGGCAGAGGCCGGGCAAAATCTCGTCCTGGAGGTGGAGTGCCGCCGGATCGGGTCCGCGATTGATCCGGCGATCGAGCTATTTGATGCGGCCGGCAAGCGGCTGGCGTGGAATCAGGATGCGCCTGGAATTGGCGTCGACGCCCGGCTCGACCACAAGTTCGCCAACGACGGCGAGTACCTCGTGGCGGTTCACGATTCCAAATTCAGCAAGCAGCAGCAAGATTTCTACCGCCTCAAGATCGGCCAGTATAGCTATGCCGAAGGCCTATTCCCGCTCGGCTGGAAGCGCGGAGAAACCATCGACGTTGAGCTGTTCGGAGGCAATCTCGCCAAACCGGTCAAAGTGCGTGCTGACCTCATGACCGAGGATTCCGTCGCTGAATTCAGCTACGTCAGCGTGCCGGGCGAAGCCGGCGCACTGCCGATGCGGCTCGCCCTCGGCGACGATCCGGAGGTAATCGAGCCCGAAAGCACGGGGACCGGTGAAATGCAATCCGGCACGGTAGTCAACGGCCGAATCTCGAAACCGGGCGAGATCGACACCTACAAGTTCGTTGTGAAGGGAGGCGAAAAGTGGCACGTTCAGTTGCGTGCCGCCCGGCTCGGGACATCGAGTCTTTACGGCGTACTGACACTGTATGACGGCAAGGGCGAAAAACTTGGCACGACCCGCGAGATCGGCGTTCGTCACAAGCTGTCGAACCTCGATGTCGCCGAAGACCCTAATGCCGACCAGCACATGTCGTTTGAAGTGCCCGAGGGTGTCAGCGAAATCCGTGTCGCGGTCGAGGACCTGCTCGACCGAGGGGGTGATTTGTTCGGATACCGTCTGGTGGCGAAGCAGCAGCCAGCCGACTTCTCGCTCACGATTCTGACGCAGCAGGTCAACATCCCACTTCGCGGCAGCGCCCTTGTGACGGTGAGGTCCGACCGCCAGGGTTACAAGGGTCCGATCAAGCTTTCGATCCCGAACCTTCCCGGCGACATCATCATGAACGGCGGCCACATTCCCTTCCACGAACACCAAGGTTCGTCGCTGGCGGCGTCCACGGGCTTTCTTACGCTGACGCCGAAGCCGGGAGCGGAGCCTAAAGTCGTCAACCTCGAAATATGGGGCGAAGCGGAAGTCGAGGGCAAGCTCATCCGCCGCCGGGCGCGCGGGCCCGGAATGGAGGCAAACGTCACGTTCAAGATCGGCGAAAGAACGGTGAGAGACAACGTGGCCCCATGGCTCGGCAGCGATCTTCCCGCCATGGTTGTGAAAGAGCAGCCGGCGGTCGTGGAGTTGATGGCGCCGCACTACATTAAGCTGATTCAGGGCACCCAGACGGAAATTCCCTGGCAGTTCACGCCCCGCTCGAAGGGTCTATCCATGGCCGACGAGGCGCAGCGGACTAGCCTGATGTCCACTCCCAATGTTCGGGTCACGCGGCGGCTGGAACGTGATCCGAAGAATCCCAACAAGGGCGTTTTCGTGCTGGGCGGCCAAGTCGGCTGGGGCCCGGGCAAGTTCGAAGTGGTTCTTCCGGCGAAGATCAAGGTGGATGGCCGGGAGGAAACCATCTACTCGCCGGCGATTACAATTGATGTTGTTCGGGCCTACGAAGTCGAGCCCGCCGAGGAGGTGACGACGCTCGAACCAGGCGGCGCCACCGAGCTGGCAGCGAAACTCCGGCGCGAGGAGGGGTTCGATCGCGAAGTTGAAGTGAAAGCCGAGAATCTTCCCCTCGGTGTCGCCTGCGAAACCGCCAAAGTGCCGGGGGCGCAAAGTGAGTTCCGCATACTCTGCAAGGTCGACGCCGACGCCGCGGCCGGGGAGTTTGAGATCGATTTGACAACTTCATCGACCGTGATTGGCGGCGAGGACAAGGAGATCCCCTTCAGTCCGCCGCCGTTCAAGGCGAAGGTGAAGATCACGGGAGGGCAGCCGCGGGCAGGGCGCTAGGATACTAGCCCGGTGATTCTGAGGATTTTGTTCGCAGAAATGGCGGCACGAACAGAGCCGCGCCCGCAAGGGTGCGGTCGAGTCTGGCAGTGACCGAATTCCGGTGGCGGCCCCGGCGCACTGACTACCCTCGACCGCACCCTTGCGGGCGCGGCTCTGTTCCCCACGAACGAAATTTCAAATATCTTTGGCTAGGTTTTCGGGCAGGCACTCGGCAGAGCCAACGGCTTTTTCCAAAAGGGTTTCTATGGCGAACGCCTGGCAGCCCCTTGGAAATCCTTCTCCGGAAAGCCTTTCAGACGCCCGTCTGCAACTGCATCACTGCGCTCAGATCGCCGCCGCGGTCGGCATCTTCTTGCTGGAGCCGAAGCCCGACGACGGCCACACGAACCTCGGTTGGTTTGACAAGACCGCTGCGCTGGCCAGCCACCCCACAGAGGATGAGCCGTCGTTCCAGGCGACGATCCGCGTTGCCGATCTGACCCTGCTGCTTTTGGACTCGGACGGGAGAACCGCGAACAGTTTCCCTCTGAGCGGGACCAAGCTCCACCAAGGTTACGAATGGCTCACGTCAGCCATCGAGACGTTTACGGGGAAGCCGCCAAGGAATGCGATCGCCCCCCCGCCTTTCGAGTTGCCATTTCATCCGGTTGCAGTCGATGAAACGATTTCCGGGGAACCCAAGGCAGCTCTCGAGGAGCTGGCGCGCTGGTTTTCAAACGCCGACCAAGTCCTCCGCCGAGTGAGTTCTGGGAGGGAAAACGCCTCGGCTGTACGCTGCTGGCCCCACCATTTCGACATCGCGGCAACGATTCAAATCGATCCGCACGAAAGCCCGGAGCAATCCCGCTCGATCGGCCTCGGCATGACCCCGGGGGACAGCAGCTATCCGGGACCTTACTACTATGTAAGCCCCTATCCGGCGCCCAAAGACACCGAGCTGCCGCGTCTGTCGGGCGGCGGCGAGTGGCACACGGAAGGCTGGTTTGGGGCGGTTCTGCCCGCCACAAAGCTGCTCGAAGACGGGTCCGACAGCGAGCAGGGCCGGCGGACTCAGCGCTTCCTCGAATCCGCTATCGAAGCCAGCTACAAGTGGCTCGGCGACTAGCCCGCCGGACACGGGCAGGCGCTGCCCAACCGAATTCGCCGAGCCGAAGCGAGGCCGAATTCTTGATGAAAGTGCGTTGCGAGAACGGATTCGGGCTTCGCGGCGTGGTTGGACGAGACCTGGGCGTTGTTTTGGACTGACATGCTCATGCGGGCCCTAGCCCGCATTTCTCACCGCCTGACGGTCGAAGCACGCGATAAGCCCGCCATTACTTCGTTGCGCTTGCTCGCCGTGCTCACCGTACTGTCAAGTACGCCTCCGCTCGTCAAGCGGCGCGCGCCTCGTACTGACGGGCCTCTCACGCACTTCGCCTCGCCACGCGGTGAGAAAAGCGGGCTAGCGGCCCGATCAGTGACTCAATCGCATCCTCTACGTCAGCGGGACTGACTTCGTTGTTCAACTCGTCTCCAGACAACTTGTGCCGAAGTTGACCCGCGGCGTCATAGACCAGAACGGCCGGCAGGCTCGGCAGTGAGAGCCGATCCATGATATCAGCGAAATCTTCTTCGAAAGCGTAGTGATAGGAGCTTACTCCAGGCGGATCCCTGAAAAGGCTTGCCAACAAGTTCTCCGTCGCCCTAACTTCTCCTGGTTCATCTAAATCATCCAGACAGAGGGAAACGAACTGAGTGCCGGCAGGCTCGTACTCGCGCTGCAGCTCGACGATCGAGGGGAAAAGCTCAACGCACGCCCGGCACCAGCTTGCCCAGACATTCACGACGAGCACTTGCCCCTGGTATGAGCGCCGGACTTGCTCCCATTCTTGGAGAGAAATACGCTCCAGTTTCGGTGAGCTGTTGCCGCACGCCCCGAGGAAGAGAATCAGCACGCCAAGCAGCGCGGCCACGAGAAAGCGCCTCACATGTTCATCGTTTCACATCCGTCCCGGGCAGGGAGCCGCTTGGGGCGGGGGGAGTGGGCAGTCCTCAAACAGCTCAGTGAAGCACGTTGGGAACCGTCACTCTCGTGAGAATGACCGGATGTTTAGCGGCGTCCGAAGCTACCGCGGCCGGATGAACGGCTGCCACCGGACGATCGCGAGCCGCCCCCGCTACGGCTCACTGAACCGCCGCGGCCGCGGGACGGGGCGGATCGGGCGCCACCGCTCGATCGACTACTCGGTGCCCGGCTGGCCGATGATCTGCCAAAGCCACCGCTGGAGCGAGCCGAGGGCGCTGACCTCACTCGCGAGCCGCCTCCGAATCCGCCGAACGAGCGGGACCGGCCCGCCGATGGGCTGACTCGTGAAGAGCCGTCCCGGTTCGGGCTGACCCGGGACGGAGACGAGCGAGATGAACGCGGTATCGACCGTCCGGCTGATGCGGAAGCACTGCTTCGAGGACGGCCGGAACTTGGTATGCGGGAGTTGCTCCTGGGAGTAAACGTGCGGCTGCCTCCGCTGGTGGACGGCGCTCGCGACCGGGAGATCGTCCCAGAACCACCCGATCGGCCCGGCTGAGCTGCCCGCGAACGGCTTCTGGGCACAAAGCCGCCCCCACCACGCCTGAGGGAGTTACCATCCACCGGACGCGGCAGCGTGAACGTCCGCGGGGAGGACGATCCGCGAGATCCGCTGCTCGTATGAACGCGGGAGTTTGTGCGGGGCAAAGCACCGCTTGTGGTCCCGCTCGTTCCACCCCGCGCCGGTCTCGGCAACGTAAGGCTGCGTGTTCTGCTTCCATTGCTGGGCGCCCGGGCCGAACCCGAGACGCGCGACCGCGAGGTGCGAGACTGTGCCGAAGAACCACGGATGCGGGAATTTCCGCCAAAGCGCCGCCAGGTTTGCCGCGACGCACCCGTGGAACTCGAACCGGATCGAGAGATTCGCGCGCCACCATTCGTGCCCGCCCGGCCAGTCGAACGGACGGAGCGACCTGAGCTTCCATTGGCGGCGGCAGCGCCGGTTCTCGACCGTCCAAAGCGCCGCCATTGAGGGGTCTGACCGCCGGTAACACTTGCACCGCTGGGGGGCCGCGCCGCACTTCGCACGGGAGCCGCCGAGCCGCTCTGACCAAGCGCGCGAACACGTCCCCGGCCGGATTCAGCCCGGGTGGTAGCCGCTCCGCTGGTGGTGCGGACTCCACTCCGCCCGACGGCCCCAGAACCGGAAGGAGAAGGGTTATTTGCGGTTCGAGCCGTTGAGCGAGTACCGCCCGCGCGTACGGAATCCGATCCTCTCCTGCCGCTGAGAGCCGCCGATCTAGAGCTCGTGGTCCCGGCGCGAACACCGCCCGCCGGCAGGGAGGCCGCTGCCCCCGGCGTGCCGGCGGAGCCGCTTGCTCCTCCAGCCCGCCGCACGCGACCGGAACCACCGGCGGCTCCTGCCGTGGCCGTGCGTCTTCCATTCGAATCCGCGAAAGCACGAACCGAGCGGGTCATGTTCTGGCGCTGCTGGTCAAAGGACGTTCTGGCTGCTCGTTGCCGAGACGGCTGACGGGAAAAGAAGTTCGCCCGGCGCAGGGAACTCGCCGTGCCGGCGGCCCCGGATGCGTTCGAGGCCCGGACGATTCTTCCCTGGCTTTGGCGCGCCGGCACCACTGGGATCTGGCCGCGCATCAGCGTAGCCCGTCTTAGCTCCGCCGCACGCAGTGACCGTGGGGCATTCACACGCCCTTGCGAAAAGCTTTCGGCATCCACCAGCGACACGCCGTTCTGGGCGCGCGCGTTTCGATAGTTCGTGTATATATTCGTGCTGTTGTCGATGTGGATCGTGGTGTTATGAACCCCGCCGCCGTGTCCATAGCCGTAGCGGTAGTGGTGTCCGTACCAGGGGTAGTAGGGCTCATACGGCGCCAGCGGCACCCAGCCGATATTCCCGTATCCGAAATTCAGCCCGAAGTTGAAACCGCTGTAGCTGTTGTAGCCGAAGAAGGCGACCAGCGCCGGACGCCAGTAGTGGCGGCCATAGCGGTGGCCGGGATACCAGCCCCAACCGTAGTGCGCATTGTGGTACCAGCGTCCGTAATGGTAGGGAGCCCAGCCCCAGGGCTCGTAGCCGACCCAGGACCAGCCGTAGTAATCGAGCCAGCTCCAGCGTCCGTGGCGGTAGGGCGCCCATCCGGCTGACACATGCGGAAACCAGCTATAGCCGTAGCCGGAGACGTATTGCCAGCGTCCATGGTCGTCCAAGTCTTCGACACCGTAGATGTCGCTGTTCACATAACGGCGGCTGACCGACCGTTGGAGCTGTTTGTCGCGCCGCTCGTTCCAGTAATCCCAGTCATCTCTGCGGGCGGCCTTGACGAGCTGGAACTCGGCTTCTTCCGCCGGGCCGCGCACGATCATCATGCGGCCGCTCTTGAGCGTTTCGCGGCCTTCTCGGGAAGCGATCTCGGCTTCGCCGCTGCGAACGGTGACGATCGTTTCACCGGCGCCGGTTACCTCGACGCGGTAATTGCCGTGCTTGAGCGGACGAACGGCGACATGGGGGGTTTCAATGTCAACGTCGGCGTCCCCGCCCTTCAGTTCGCTATAGGTCGCGACGCCCCGGACTACCTGGATTCGGAATTGCCGGTTGCCAAGCTGGGCCATTGACAATTCCGTGGACTCGTTGAGACGGACGAAGTTCGCCGAGTCGAGCTGGACTTCCGCCCGCGAAGCGCGGCCAGTTGCAATGCTGTCGCCCTCGACCAGAGGCAGGTTCACGCGTCCTTCGACCCAGTCGCCGGAGTCGCCGCGGCGCGTTGTCACCTCGCCATTGGTCAAGCTGATGCGCGCCACACCCAGCTCGGGCTTGGTTTGGGCTGCTGCGGGCTTGGCCAGGGTCAGCACCGCGATGATCGCCAGCAACATCCCAAATTTGCTTAGCTTTTTCATGGCCTGCTCCTTGAGACGGTTCGTCACATTGGTGCGTTGCACGCCTTGTTCCAACGAAGTGTCTGCTGATACAAAAGGACTTATTACATACCACCGACAGCGGGAAAGCGGTTGAGAACCACCGCCCGGTGAATTGCGGCCAGTTCGTGTCGTCGCTTCCCTAATGCAGGCCGCATGGAGTGCTGGGGAATTGCGGTTTGTTGCTAATGCGGGCCGGCCGCCTCGCCGGTTGCAGGAAACTTCGCTTAATCGCTCGATCATAGCAGATGCGGCTCTGGGGCCCCGAAGTGCAGGAAGGGCGATCGGGCGAATGTTCTCGCTTTCCCTGCGTAAAAGGCGGCGCGGCTCCGAAATGACCGCTTGCTTACGCGCGCGGCTCCGGCACGATAACCGGCGTTTCGAAGCAAACGTCAATTTTGGAGCCGCGCGCGTAAGCAAGCGGTTTGTTGACGAGGCTGTCTGGATCGATCCTGGAAACTGTCCCGCGCTACGAGCGGTTGGCAAGAACTCAGAGTTGCTAATGCCCGTTTGTGGACGGAGCCGAGGTGGGTTCTCTGCGCTGGACGGCCAGGACGCGGTCGATGCCGGCCAGATCGGCTTTGACCGCGGGCTCGTGCCAGTCCCCTCCCCTGAGAAGGGCTTCCACCGCCTGGCGGGTTCTGTAGCCGAGTTCGAGCAACAGCCAGCCGCCGGGCTTGAGGATCCTTGCCACGGTGCTGGTGAACCTTTGGTAGACCCGCAAACCGTCCTCGCCTCCGAATAAAGCCAGGCTCGGTTCCGAGCGCAGCTCTCGCTGCAAGCCGGGAAGATCGGCTAATGGGACATAGGGCGGATTGCAAACCACCATGTCGAAGCAGCCGGCCGAGAAGGCCTCGACGAGGTCGGCTTGCACGAATTCCACCGGGGATTGCAGGCGGCTGGAATTCTCCGCGGCAACCCGCAGAGCGGCGCGAGACAGCTCGCCGGCAACGACCTTTGCCGAAGGCAGGTTTTTCTTGATCGAGACGGCCACGCAGCCTGAACCCGTGCCGACGTCGAGGATTGCTTGAGCGCCTTGGGCGCGGGCCAGAGCTTCTTCGACCAAGTGCTCGGTTTCAGGCCGGGGAATAAGGACGTCGGGGGTAACCGTGAAATCGAGCCCGTGGAATTCCTGAACACCCGTGATGTATTGCGTGGGCTCGCCCCGGCAGCGGCGCTCTACGCCGGCCTGCAGGACTTGCAATTGTTCGGGCCCCAAGCGCTGTTCCGGATGAGCGTAGAGAAACGACTTGTCGATTTCGAGTACGTGACAGAGCAGGACTTCGGCGGTCAGGCGGGGAACGGGAACTCCGGCGGCTTTGAGAAGTTGGATGGCTTGCTGGAGGACTTTTCCTAAAGGGCCGGCGCGGGCTCGAGGTTGTTCCTCCTCTTTGAGCATTCATCTCTGGCGCACGCTATCGCGCTTGAGGACCGCTCACTTGCGTTCGCGGCTCTGACTCAGTCAACATGCCTGGCGTGCGCGGCCAGGGCGTCGGTGAAGGGCTGGAGCTTGCCGGCTAGCACGCCTTCCAGTTGGTGCAAAGTCAGCGAGATGCGATGGTCGGTGACGCGGTTTTGCGGGAAATTGTAGGTGCGAATCTTCTCGCTTCGGTCGCCGCTGCGCACCATGCCGCGCCGCTCTTCGGCCTGCTCGGCGTGCTGCTTTTCCCGCTCAATTTCGTAGAGCCTCGATCGCAGCACCTGCATCGCCCTGGCCCTATTCTTGATCTGTGACTTTTCGTCCTGGCAACTGACGACAAGGTTCGTGGGCAGGTGGGTGATGCGAACCGCCGAGTAAGTCGTATTGACCGATTGGCCGCCGGGCCCGGAGGAGCAGAAGGTATCGACACGAATGTCCTTGGGTTCGATGTCGACTTCAACTTCATCGACCTGGGGCATGACGGCGACGGTCACCGCGGAGGTATGAATCCTGCCCTGGGTTTCGGTTTTGGGAACGCGCTGCACGCGGTGCACGCCGCTCTCGTACTTCATCTTGCTGTAGACGCCGTTGCCGGTGACCATGGCGATGACTTCCTTGAAACCGCCGACTTCCGACAGGCTGGAGGAAATCGTCTCGACCTTCCAGCCGCGCTCCTCGGCGAAACGGCCGTACATGCGGAAGATCTCGGCGGCAAACAGCGTGGCTTCGTCACCGCCCGTGCCGGCGCGCACCTCGAGAACAACGCCCTTCTCGTCGTCGGGGTCCTTGGGAATCATCAGGATCTTGATTTCCGTCTCGAGACGGGCGGCACGCTCCTCCAGGCCGGTGATCTCTTGCTCGGCGAGAGCGACCATCTCGGGGTCGGACTCCTCGAGCATCGAGCGCGTACCTTCTAGTTCGGACTGCAGCCGTTTCCACTGCCGATACTTGTCTACGACTTCGGAGATTTCCGCCGTGGCTTTGCCCGCTTTTTGATAGCGGTCCTGATCGGCCATGACGGCGGGATCGGCCATGTCCTGGGTGAGCTGATCGTAGCGAGCCTCTAGCTCGGCTAATTTTTTTTGTCCCTGCATGGGAAGCTCTGGCAAGGTGTTGTGATGGCCTCGTTTCTCGACACGCCGTGAGAAGCCGGGCTAACCCCGGGCTAACCCTGGGCTAACCCCAATACTCGTCACTTAAGAACATTTTGGTAATAATTTGTTTTAGCATTAGTGTACATCCTCAAGGGATCGGCGGGCTGTTTGCCCATCACAAAAGTCTTAAGTGAACGGTATTGGGGCTAACCCGCATTTCTCATCGGCTGACGGGCTAAGCGACCACCGGCTCACCGGCTTGTTCTTTCTCGAGCGCCATGGCGGTCTCGAGCGACTGGATGGAAATCTCGACTTGATCGTCGGCGGGATTCTTGGTCGTGATTCGCTGCAGCCACAGGCCAGGGGCGACCATGCTCATCCAAAGGGTTCCCTGGCGCTTGGCGGCGAAGCGAATGACTTCATAGCTGATACCGGCGATGACCGGCAACAGAAGAATTCGCATGAGAAACCTGAGCGCGAAACCTTCGACCGGGATGAGCGAATAGACCACGATGCTGATCAGCATCACGACCATCAGAAAACTCGTCCCGCAACGCGGGTGGAAGGTCGTGAACGCTTGTGAAGCGGCGACATCAACTGGTTTCCCGGATTCATAGTTGAACACCACTTTGTGTTCGGCCCCGTGGTATTCAAACACCCGCCGAATGTCTTCCATCCGGGAGATCAAGACAAGAAACGTGAGGAAGATCGCCAAGCGAATCACGCCGTCCACGAAGTTGAACGCGATGTTGCCGGACAGCCAGGAGCTGTAGTCTTGAAGCTGGGTGGTGATGACGAGCGGGACGAACTTGTACAGAAAAATGAAGAAGGCAATCGAGAAGATCACGTTGAGCGTCATCATCCACCCGGAGATTTCGCTGGACTTTTTTTCCTCTCTTGCGCTCTTTTCGCCGCCGGAATTCCGCTGTTCGTCCTCTTCGGTCAGAACCTGATTCGCGGAGAACCGCAGGGTCTTGATGCCGAGGCTCATGGCCTGTCCCAGAGTTCCCACGCCGCGGATGACGGGCCAGCCGAGCACCTTGTGCTTTTCCGACGGGCGCACTAGCATACCCTGCTCGGAGACGGTCGTTCCGTCGGGTCTTCGGACGGTGACACAGTAGCTATGGGGAGCCCGCATCATGACTCCCTCGATGACCGCCTGGCCGCCGATCAGCGGATCGTCGCCACTTTCGAGGATGGGCAACAACTGAGTATGAGCCGCGAGCCGAAAGAACCGGCTGATCTTTGTTCTGAGCTGAGTCATTTTGCAAGCACCACTTCGTCCCCACTCATTCTACGATAAAATGACACCATGTTCGGAAAACTCTGGCGCGCGGTGCGGCCGCTCATCTTGTGGGAGTACCGCAGGGGTTCGTGGCAGTACGATGTGCTCGCGGTAGCCATCCTTCTCTTTATCTTTTCGACGCCTCGCGGGTTCTTCAACGACCAGCCGCGGCTGCCGAGCGTCCAACAAATCGAAGCCCTGGGCGACGATCCGGGGAGCATGGTGTTTTGGGTTGAGCCTTTCGTCATCGATGAAACCCCAGCCGATGAGAGGAACGAGAAACTCGCGGCTCTGCTGCGCCAGCGAACCGGCAAGAATCTTCGTGTTACCGATATCCGCCCGTCGACCGATTCGGAAGGGGAAGTCCGAGCCTACCTGGTCTACGCCCGCCCCTGAATACCCATTCCGAGGAAACGTTAAGAGTGTTTTCGGGGTCCCTATGACCTGAATTATGCACAGATTCGCTTTGCGAGTGCGGCTGCGTTCGTAGCGGCTTGACGGCCGTCGTAAGGTGGGAGCTCGGCAACTGGTCTTTTGGCTTCTCCGTCCCCGGTTTCCCCTCCCGCCCAGAATCCGCGTCGGCAAAACCCCGCTCCGAAGTGGCGTGTTTCCAGTACGTTGCGGCCAGTGCATAAAATTTTATGCATAGCGCATAGCCAGGCTCTCAGATCAACGCCCTCTCGACTACCGGCGGCAAGCCGCCGTAGGGAGTCGGCTTCCTGCCGCGGAAGTTGTCAAGGCGTGGATGCCCCGATTTTATTGGGCTGCGAGACCGTCACGGCTGGGCCTTGTTTGACGGCCCTTTGGGAGCTATGCTGTTTTCGCTTGGTAACCATTTGGGTGACCTCCTTTGGGTTGGCTGGTGAAGCTGGAATCTTTGCCAGCCTACCTTTTTACCCCATGTTTTCGGGCGTTCCCCAATGGTCCCTTGCGGCTCAGCCCTCCTCAGGTGCACCCCGCAATGCATAATTCAGGTATGATAGTGCTCCAGATTCTCACCTGGGCTCGGCGCCGCTGGAATAAACTCAGAACTCGCTGCCTGAGCCCGGCGTCACCTCGAACCGAATCGGCTGCTCCCAGACAGTTTGCATCATCCGCGCACAACCTGAAACGAATGCGACACTTTGCTGCATGCAGGGATGGATGCACTCTTCCCATTCTTGTGCTCTTCTTTTCGCCGTGGCCGGCCTTGGCGATCGGGCTCGATACGCTGTTGGCGAACATGGACCGTGCCTCCGACGCCTACCGCGGAATGCAAGCCCAGCTCAGTTGGGTCAGCTACACCGATATTGTCGAAGACACAAGCACCGAAGAGGGAATCATCAAAGTCCTGAGGGACAAGAAAGGGCAGGTCAATCTCTTGATCGAGTTTCAAAAACCCTACCCCTATTTCGTTTCGATCCAAGGTACGAAGGTGGAAATCTACCGTCCCCGCATTGCGACGGTCGAAGAATACGACTTGTCGAAATCGAAGGACACTTTGGAACAAGCGTTGTTACTGGGCTTCGGAACGGCCGGCCGGTTCCTCAGCGAGCACTATGAAATCGAGCTCGCCGGGGAGGAAAAGGCGGCCGGAGAGGCCACCGTGAAACTGGAGTTGGTCCCCAAGGCCGAGAAGATGCGCGAAAGCATGTCGCGGCTGGAGATGTGGATCTCGACAACCCAATGGCAGCCGGTTCAGCAAAAACTCTATGGACCGAACCCCGGAGACTATCGCCTGTACACCTACACGGACATTTCGTTGAACCCGCCGCTGAAGGAGTCTTCTTTGCGGCTGAAGATGCCTCGCAAAGTCAAAAGGGTCTTCCCGCAGAGGTAGTATCCTGTTTCCTTCCAAGACCACGGCGGCGGTTGCTAGGGTTTCTCTAACCTGGCGAACGCAGGCCTGGCTCAGGGACCAATACGGAAACGTCCCGGGAGGGAATCGGAGAGCCCCTTGGAACCGCAATCAGGGTGGCCCCAGCCGCTTTCGCTGACAGTGTGACCGGTATCCGGGTCAACGGCCCTATCGATAATAATGTTGTCATCACCAGTGGGGCTCACCCCGGTCGGCACGTGATCCAGCCCCATTGCATCGCGAGTCCTCCAGGCGACGATGTGATCGGTGCAAGAGGTGTCACCGCTCACGCCGACTCCGCCCACGACCTGTTGAAGGGCGATGATAATGTCCCCTTGAGAGGGCGATAGAAATGTCCCCTAATCTAAGGCTCCAGAAAGGAGGAGCCGAGATTGGAGAGGACATGGATGAACGACAAGGAATTGAGACGGGGCGAGGTGCTGGGCCGGGTGAAGCGAGGCGAGTTAAAGCTGAGCGAGGCGGCGCAGGTGCTCGACATCAGTTACCGCCAGAGCAAGCGGATCTGGAAGCGCTACAGCGCGGGAGGGACAAAAGCATTGAAGCACGGCAACGTGGGCCGGGTATCGAACCGGGCCAAGCCAGCGGAAGTTCGCAAGCGAGTGCTGCAACTGGTGCGCGAGAACTACTCCGGCGAACCGCACGAGCGCTTCGGGCCTACTCTGGCGGCCGAGCATTTGCGAAAGGACCACGATCTGCAAGTATCGGTGCGGGCACTGCGGCTCTGGATGCTCGCCGAGGGTCTGTGGAGCCGCCGCCGCAAGCGCCAGCCGCATCGCCAGCGGCGGCAGCGCAAAGCGCACTTCGGGGAGCTGATCCAGGTCGACGGCTCGCACCACCGATGGCTCGAAGATCGCGGCCCGAAAGGTTGCCTGATGAACTTCGTCGACGATGCGAGCGGCCGGGCGCTGTGCCGCTTCTCGAGCGAAGAGACAACTTGGGCGGCGGCCGATCTGCTCGAAGCCTGGGTGCGTCAATACGGCGTTCCGAAGGCGTTGTATTGCGACTGGAAGAACGTCTACAAGCGCCAGCCGACGTCGCGCGAAGCGCTGGAAGGCATCGAGCCCGAGACGCAGTTCGGGCGCATGTGCGCCAAGCTGGGGATCCGCATCATCGCGGCATCGTCGCCGCAAGCCAAGGGCCGCGTGGAGCGGCATCACGGCACCCATCAAGACCGCCTGATCAAGAAGATGCGACTGCAAGGTATCTGCGATTACGAGGCGGCGAACCGCTATCTCGGCGAGCAATATCTGGGGGAACACAACGCCAAATTTGTCTGCGAGCCAGCGGCGGAAGCGGACTTTCATCAGCGCCCGCCCAAGCGTCTGGACTTAAAGTGGGTGTTCTGCTTGGAGGCCGAGCGAGTCGTCTCCAACGATCGGGTGGTCCGTTTCGAGAACCGCTTCTTACAGTTGAAACCGAAGCGCAATCAGGCTCTGGGGGCGGGGGGGAGAGTCACCGTGCAGCAAGCGCGCCAGGGCGAGTTGCAGGTGATCCACGAAGGCCGAGCGGTGGCCTTTGAAGAGATCACGTGGCCCGAGCCGAAGCCGCGCCCCAAGCCGAAACAACAAGCGGCCCGGCAGCGGCCCAAGCCGGCGGCGGACCACCCTTGGCGTAAGTCGCTGCGGTCGAAAAAACGTGCGGCGACGACATAAAAAAGGCAGGGCTATGGAAATGACGGGACGGATGGAAAGCGTGGAAAACCTCAGCGAGCAGCGCAGAGGGTTCGCATCGCAACGACAGGTTTCCCACCCTTCCCACCGTCCCTTGGAAATCGCTGACGCGATTTCCACATTCCCACAGCCCCGACGACGACGATTATCTCTTACGAACTTACAAACAACAAAACGAAGGGGACATTTCTATCGCCCTACCGCCGGGGACATTTCTATCGCCTCTTGACACGACTCCGCCCACGACCTTGCCATCGGCGGAGTAAAGCGCTAGTCCGCCGCCGAACGCGTTGACGCCGCCGATTCGCCGCCCCACCATCGGGTCGTTCGGCTGACCATAGAGTTCGGGGTCGCCACCGTAGGCCGCGGGCAGATTCACCGGGTTGCTCTCGAGCAGCCCGAAAAGCGAACCCCCTGGCTGAACCGCCGAATAAAGGTTCGCTGTGGACAATGCCAGCCCAGCCGACCCGCGACGCACTCCGGCGGGCAAGCTGAATGCATTCGCGGTGTTCGCTTTTTGCGCCGAAATGATGCGGCTCCCGGGCCATTGCTCATCCCGATCAACACCCGTAAACGCTACGGCACAAACGATTCCGTCCCGATTGACCAGCGTTCCCCACATATTGTTATTCAGACCGCCGTTGCGGCTGCTGCTCAGCCCTTTCTTCAAAGCGGCTTTGAGTTGACTGTGTGTCGGCACCTCCCGGCAAGCGTTCCTCGTGGCCGGAGTCTGCGCGAAAGAGACGAAGGTCAAGCTCGTCGTGAACGCGGCGACAATCGCCGCGCGTGATTTCAGAATTCCGCGGACCATGATTCTCTCCTATGTTCTTGATCGATCTGGCTGCAACAGAAGTTTCAGTTCCGGGCTAAACACGGAACGCACAATTATTCCTCAAACACCAGAGCAATTGTGGCCCATTGCCATCTAAAGTTACTGAAACCTGAAAGTGCTACCAAGATACTAACACCCCGTGACGCCCGGACTGTTGTCTGTTGCCTACTTTCGGCCACGAAGCTCGATGCGTCGATCACACTTGGCGCACACCGTGTAGTCGAGCGGGAAGTCGGGACCAAGCTGAATGGTTTGCCCGCAGGCACAGCGGAAGGCATCCCATCCATCGTCACGCCGGGTGTACTCGAGATTGGAACCGCCAGCCGGCTGAGCTTCACCGGTGATGCGCCGATCGCCATCCCCGGACTCACTCCGAACATGCTCCTTCGGCGCGGCTTCGGCCTTCGGGACGAAGTTCACCCTTTCGCAACGGGGACACTCGACCTGGTCCCTGTGAAACTCATTTCCACCGTGCCCGCCAGCACAGCAGCGATGGCCATGAACCGGATATCAAGATTCTTAACGTGAGCGATTTCGTGCGCGACGACGCCTTGCAGCTCGTCCCGATTCAGCAGGCGTATCAGACCGGAGGTGACAGCGACGGCAGCTTTTTCCGGTTTCCTTCCCACCGCGAAAGCATTCGGGGTAGGGTCTTCCACCATGTAGATGCGGGGCTGCCGCGGAAGCCCGGCGGCAATCGTCATCTCTTCGACAACGTTCCATAGCCGCGGGTGGTGGACTTTTTGAATTCGTTGTGCCCCGGCCGAACGCAGCAGCAAGCGATCGCCCTGAAAAACGGCCACCAGCCACATCAAAAGCCACAACCCCAGCGCGAAACCCGCACCCACCGCCGCCGCGAACAAGACTTGTCCGGAAGCCGGCTCGTGGCCTGAAGACGCCGTACCGTAGTAAGCCCCCAAGCAAGCTCCGAGGGTGACCAGGACCGCGCCCATCAGCATGATCAGCCAGATGGACCGGCGACGATTGGCGGCGATGGCTTCCCACATGAGTAGAGACCGGCAACGCTCCCGGTCCGGCTTGAACTATTCGCCCCCGGCGTCAGGCGGGCGTCCCTGCCGCAAGAGGACGTGCCGATCGATCAGAGCTGCTACGAGCGCCGCCGGCTGAATCCCGAACGAATCAACCCGCCGTATCGCCGCGAGCTAGACTGTTCCGCGATTTTTCCTGCGTGGCCTCAGGAAAACGAAACCTGGGGCGCCTCGCGCACGGCTTCGTCCTGGACCTCGAAGAACTCCATCCCTTTGCAATTGAACATACCGGCAATAATGTTCGTCGGCACAACTTCGGTTTTCGTGTTGTATTGCATCACCGAGTCGTTGTAGTGCTGGCGCGCGAATCCGATCTTGTTCTCGGTGGAGGTCAACTCTTCCTGAAGCGCCAGGAAGTTTTGGTTGGCCTTCAGGTCGGGATACTGCTCGACAACCAGCAGCAGCCGTCCCAGCGCGCCTGTCAGCGCCTGTTCCGCTTGCGCCTGCGGACCCACGCCTTGGGCGGAAGCCGCCTGCGATCTCGCTTGCGTAACGTTCTCAAGGGTTTCTTTCTCGTGTGAGGCGTAGCCCTTGACCGTTTCGACGAGGTTGGGGATCAGGTCGTGCCTGCGCTTGAGCTGAACATCGATTTGCGCCCAAGCGTTTTCGGCGCGCTTCTTCATGGTGACGAGCGTGTTGTACATTCCCACGCACCACAGCAAGACCAGCGCAAGGATGGCAAGCGGCACGATCAAGAGAAACGTGATACTAACCATGAGCTCCTCCTCTGAAAGGTCGGCGGCCCCGATCTGGCCCCGGAAAAGTGCCGCACTTCCTCGGTGTGCCGCGTCAGGCTTTCGAGCGCGTCGTAAGGCTCAGCTCCGAAAGCATCTCTCATAGAGACGGGCACACAAAGAGACGGGCACACAGAACTTCTCTCGCGCCGAAAACAAGTTGCGGCAAACGCTCCACCGCAGCAAGTCAGGCTACCCGTTCGCTTCCTTTTTTCTGCCGTAAAAATCGCCGAAAAAGGAAGCCACCGCGCCTTCTTCGCCTGTTTCAAACGCTCCGATCAATGATTCCATCTCACCGGCATCCAGCCACAATCCGTGCCCGGCCGGGCAGCGGTCCAGCTCAACCACGGATGATCCCTCTACCTGAACAACCTTCAACTTGCGGCGGCAGCGCGGGCAACGCCGCGTTCCGTGCCGCCGGCCCCGTGCTCCATTCAGCGCGCGGGATATCTCGCCCGGAGGCGCTCCGGCGCGGCCGGCTATCAGCTCCAACTCCCCGGCATCCAGCCAAACCCCGCCACAATCGACGCAGCGATCGATCTCGACGCCATCGAGTTCGAAGGCGACCAGTGGTTCATGGCATAGCGGACACATGAACGGAAAGCATCTTGCTCTTACAAGTCTAGCCCCTTGGATGGAGTGATGAAATTACCAGCCGGCACTTCTCCGCGGCGGCCGGGAATCTGTTTCGAGGCAGTAAGAGCGAAGATCCATGCGAAAAAGAGGAACGGCGCCGGCCCGCAGTCAATCCGCGATCCGGCGGCCAACGCCGTACTGTTGATTCGTTTCTCCGCGGCTAGAAGCCATCTCACAAATAAACCCTTATCAGGACCAGACAGCAGGCGAGGTGGAGTATGCTGAGGCTCCGGTTGCATCGCGCCGTTCGCCCTGTGGCAGGGGCGTCGGCGAGTCGGATGCTTCATGTGCAGGCGCACCCCATTTGCCACCCGCTCACGCTAGAATGTTCCACGAAAGGGCGTCGCTGTCGGATAGGTGTCGAGAAATAATTTCCCATCTAGCAATCGGCTGTCAGAGCGTCCGAAATCGCTCGCCGAGCGGGCCGAAATCGAGCCCAATCAGGTTGTTAGCAGGGCTATGAACGGATAGCTAGCTAGGGCTGCGGGGTTTGGTGCCGGAGGGCGGACTCGAACCGCCGACCTAGGGATTATGAGGCCCTCGCTCTAACCACCTGAGCTACCCCGGCATGAACATCAAGGTGAGGGTAATCTTATCCTATCGGCCGGTATTTTTGCTGTCAAACCGGACGCTTTCAGTGAAGCGTGGCTTCCCAATCCCGCAGCAGCACAGGCCGTGGAGAAAGGCTCCTCGCCTTTTGGTAAAACTTCGTGTCAGCGGTGACGAGGTGAATCCCGCGGTCTTCAGCAAGGGCCAAGAATGCAGCGTCGTATGCGCTGTGGCTGTGAAGCCTCGCGGTCCGAAACGTAGCGCCCAGCATTCTCCAGGCCGGAACGATCTCCATTAACTCCCGCAGCGAGAGAAATCGCGCGATGATCTGTTCCGCTTCGTCATCACCCAGCTCTCCACGCACGACCTTCAGCCAAAGGACGTTGACGAATTCAGTGAGCATGAAATCGGGCGCGACCAATTCCACTTCCGCTGAGAGAACCGCTTCGAGCAATCCCTCGGCATGAATGCTGCCGGTTTCCCGCATGAAGAACTTGACGATAACATTCGTATCGATGACGATTTGCGGAACAGCCACAGGTCACCGCGATTTGGAACGCTGAGCCCTGGCGCGCCGTGTCAGAACGGAACTGTCGGTCCCCATCCCGTGGCGAGCGTATACCCGATCACGCAGCGAGCGAATTTCATTCAGCAGCTTCGCTCGTTCCGCCGGGCTGACCCACCGCCGTGCGCCAGAGTCGAGCCAGTGCAGCGCCTGGGCGTTGACGGAACGTTTCTCCTCTCGAGCAGCCTGGCGCAGACGGTCCATTAGGTTTTCAGAGAGGTTTCGAATGGTCAGACTCGGCATGATCGACTTCTCGCACGGGCTAGTTGCATTCTGTAACTATTCTAGCCGCGCTTCGCATTCACCGCACGTTCCTCAGCACCACGACCGCCAGCGGCGGCAGCGTCAGGTGCAGCGAATACTGCTGGCCGTGCTTCGGCGCGCTGGTTGCCTTGACCGACCCCTGGTTTCCCTGATCGCTTCCCCCATAGTGCGCCGAATCGCTGTTGAGCACCTCCTGCCAGTAGCCGCCGGCCGGAGCGCCGATCTGATAGTAGTACCTCGGCGCCGGCGTAAAGTTGCAAACAAAAAGCAATTCGTTTCCCAGGTCGCGAGCGCGCCGCAAGAAACTCACCACGCTCGACTGCGCATCGTTGCAATCGATCCAGCTAAAGCCCTCCTGTTCGAAATCGACTTCGTACAATGCCGGCTCGTCCCGATAAAACCTGTTGAGATCCCGTACCCAGTGCTGCAGGCCCTGGTGCAAAGGCTCTTCCAGAACGTGCCATTCCAGGCTGTGGTCATGGTCCCATTCCGGCCGCTGGCCGAACTCATTCCCCATGAACAGCAGCTTTTTCCCGGAGTGCCCGAACATGAAGCCGTAGAGCAAACGCAGGTTGGCGAACTGCTGCCAGTCGTCACCCGGCATCTTGCCGATCATCGACTTCTTGCCGTGAACCACCTCGTCATGGGAAAACGGCAGAACGAAATTCTCTGAAAAAGCGTAAATCATGCTGAAGGTGATATTGGAGTGGTGGTGGGCCCGGTGGACCGGATCCTGGGACATGTATTGCAGCATGTCGTTCATCCAGCCCATATTCCACTTGAACCCGAAGCCCAGCCCGCCTGCGTGCGTCGGCCCGGAAACCATGCCCCACGACGTCGACTCTTCCGCGATCGTCATGGCATCGGTGTACTCGGCGTAGACCCGCTCGTTGAACTTGCGCAAGAAATCAATCGCCTCGATGTTTTCCTTGCCGCCATGCCGGTTGGGCAACCACTCGCCGTCCTTGCGGCCGTAATCGAGGTAAAGCATCGAAGCGACCGCGTCGACCCGCAGTCCGTCCATGTGATATTTGTCCAGCCAAAATAGCGCATTCCCGATCAGAAAGTTCCTGACTTCCGGGCGCCCATAGTTGAAAATCAGCGTGCCCCACTCAAGATGCTGGCCCTGCCGCGGGTCGGCGTGTTCATAAAGATGCGTACCGTCGAAAAACCCCAGCCCATGGCCGTCTTTGGGGAAGTGAGCCGGAACCCAATCGATGATCACTCCGATGCCGTGCTGGTGGAGCGTATCGACCAGGTACATGAAATCCCGAGGCGTCCCAAAGCGGCTCGTCGGAGCAAAGTAACCGACCGTTTGATAGCCCCAAGAGCCGTCGAAAGGGTGCTCCGAGACCGGCATCAGCTCCACGTGAGTGAAGCCCATTTCGTTGACATAGCCGGCCAGCAGCGGCGCCATCTCGCGATAACTCAGCCAGCGATTGCCTTCTTCCGTGACACGCCGCCAAGACCCCAGATGCACTTCATAGACCGAAATAGGGGCGTCGTACGCATTGTGCCTGCCGCGATCCGCCATCCAGTCCGCGTCCCCCCAGCCGTACCCGGAAAGATCCCAGACCTTGGACGCCGTTTGCGGTCGAATCTCGCTAGCGAATGCGCAGGGATCGGCCTTATCGACCCGATAACCCTCGACCCGCGAGGCAATGTGGTATTTGTAGAGCGCTCCCTGCCCGACGCCCGCGATAAAACACTCCCACACGCCCGCCTCGGAAGGCTTCATCGGGTGCGTTTCGGGGTTCCAGCCATTGAAGTCCCCGACGACCGAGACACTTTCGGCGTTCGGCGCCCAAACGGCGAAGCGCGTGCCCGGCTCGTCGTTTAAGCTCGCGAGGTGCGCGCCGAGCTTCTCGTAGTTGCGATAGTGCGTGCCCTCGGCGAGCAAGTGCAGGTCGTAGTCAGTGAGAAAGGGGGATTCCATGCGCGCCCGCTGAAGTTGCTACCTTCACTTTCACAGACAGCAAGAGAGATAGCAACGCTTGAAGACGCCCGAACGCCCAAAGCCCCGTGGCCCTCGATGCGCCACGTCCTTGTCATATTGCACGCCAACTTCGCCGGTCTCGCGGAGATCGTAGAGATCTTTCAAAGCTTGGGCTTTTAGGCCTCCTTCCACGCAGCAGATTCAGATGGGTCTGAAGATCTGCTTCTACAGGGCGAAGGACAGCCCATCAAGGCCCCTGAAACGCCTCGGGGTCCGGCCGATACGGCCCCTGCCGAAAATTAAACACCCCGTTCGGATCGAGCTTCTTCCGAATCTGCTCGAACTTCGGATCCATCGGCGGCTCCGTGTAATACATCTTGCCCCAGTGCGGCAACCCGCCCAGTGCCAACAGCCGGCGCTCGAGATCCGGCAGCCAAGTGTGGACCCCCTGATGGCTGCGAAACAGGCTGATGCTGAATGACGCCGTCGGCTGATGGCACAGGTGAGTCAACAGGCTCCGCTCGCTCTTCTTCGTGAACCGGATCTGAATCGGCGACGCCACAAACACACACTTCCGCCGCGCCAGCTCGATGCTGTCCTGGAGCGCCTGGAAGGCCTTCCAGAACGTCTTCAGCCCGGGCCCCAGCGGGAACTGGTATTCCATGGTAAAAGTCTTCACAACCCGGCGCCAAACATTCGATTTTCCGAGCAGAATCTTGTGCGACGGCCCTTGCCGCTCGAACGGCTTGAAGCCCAACTGATTCGGGTGAACGTTCTTCTTCATGAACGCGGGAATTTTCTCCGGGCTCCTCTCCCCGAGGTTTCGAACATGGATCGCGCCGAACTTGATGAACCATTCCTCCGCCAAGTCCAAAGGGTTGATGACCTTTGTCGAGGCGACCTCCTCGCGGATGATGCGCTCCGCCTTGCCGGTATACGCGTAGTACCAATACTCGAGATGGCGATGGGCCAAAAGCGCCGCGACATCTTCCGTGCCGGGAAAATCCACCAGTTCCTGCCAATGATGCAGGAAAAACTTCTTACGAACCTTGAGCTTCAGCGAGTAGACAGCACCCAGCAGGCCGCGCGAGACGCGGCCGGCCCTGAGCTGGTGCTTGGTCAGATCGTGGACTTCGCCGTTCGCCTTGACGATCCGCATCCCCTCGATGAATTCCGAGATCGAGCCGAGGCCGGCGCCCGATCCGTGGGTCTCGGTCGCGATCGCGCCGGCGATGGCTTGCGGATTCGAGTCGCCCATATTCTCCAGCGCCAAGCCGCGCTGGAAGAGCTGATTATTTAGCCTTCGAATCGAAATTCCCGCCTCAACCTCCGCGGTATCGCTGGTCGTCCCGAGGATACCTTGGAGCTTGTCGGTCTTAATCACCGCCCCACCGCAGCGGCTCGGTACGCCGAGGTTGGACCAGGCATGACCGCTGCCGACGACGCGCAGCTTCCACTCTCGGCCGGCAGCCTCGCTCACATTGGCTTGAAGCTCCGGCAGGCTTTCCGGCTGATAAACCTTCTCGAGATCCTTATAGTCGACCGTTTTCGCCCAATTTTTCCAGCGTGCCATGGATCACCTCGCTTGCAGGAAAGTGGAATTTCCGCTTTCTATCTTATGCCTCTGACTCTTACGAACCGGTCCATCTTGAAATGCAATGGATTTCTTACCACACGAACGCACCGAGCCGAATCAAGCGTGCCAGCGTGCCTGTTTCTCCCAAAGAGGCCAGAAAAATCGGGCGACGCCACCGATTTGCCGAACCCACTTGAGCCACGGGCTGCTAACTAAGAGAAAGGAAACAGCCCTCTTTCTTTAGCTGACGCCTTGGAGTGGAAACTCATCGGCCAAATCACGAGCGATTCGCAAGTAGAGATTCTTGATCCTATTCTCCAGTGTTGCCGAGTCGACACCATGCCATGCCTCGGAGATATCCCACCAGCCAATGAGGTTAAGATGATCCGCGTCCAGCAAAGGTTCGACGAAGTAGTCATCGTTCCACCTGGCCGACTCTGCCGACACGAAGCCGTCATTCGCGCCCTCGGCCGACTTGATGACTAGCCAGGCGAACTTCAAGGGCGAAAAGATATGCAAAAGGCTCTGGCTGCCGGCGTACGCTCGAAAACGCACGCCGCTGCCTTTCTCCCACTCTCCTGCTTCGCTGTTGAAGGCTGCAACGGCCGTTGTTGTAAGGTCCCGGATGCCGTCGAACCCGAAACCCAAAGCCTCGGAATCCTGGCGTGACCCTCGAGAAAGGAAGTCGGCGAAGGCGGTGCCGTGATGGGGCGTTCCCAGAGTTGTGAGCGATGCGATTTTTTCCTGGAAGGCTTCATGGCGGTTGTCCCATAGCATGCGGCGTGCGTCGAGGCCGCCCATGCTGTGACCGATGATGTGGACTTTCTCCGCTTTCGTGGACTCAAGAAGCTCGTCGACTTGCCGCTTCATATCCGCGGCCCTAACCGCAACGCCCCCGGCCCAGTCGACATTCGTGTGATACACATCGAATTCGTTAGCTTCGAGAAAGGTGCGAATGTTTCGGAAGTAGTGCACCTTGTCGTCTTTATCGTCGTTGTCGATCTTGAACAAGGCGTTCGTGAGAACGTCAAATCTCGCAATGCCATGAGCCAGAACAATCGGATATGTCTTAGAATTCGGCACACTCAAGCTCCTTGGTTATGTTGTACTGACACGGACTTCCTGATGGGGCTCTTGACTCTTGACGGCACGGAAGCCGCCTGAATACTGGCCGGCCGAGCGATCGACGAATTCCTGCATATTCTCACCCGCACAACGTCCTGAGCACCGGCCAACGAGCCCGTTTCCTCCGTTTCCGGCCACGCCGCAAGAAAGGCCGCCTAACCAATGCGGTGCTCGGCGGTCCAAGACCCACCGATCGGGTCGCTCTGCTGCTCGCTGTAGTACTGATGCCACCAGCGGGCCGCCTGCCAAATCGCCTCCGGGCAACTCGCCCCGCTCTCCAACCCCGGCGTGAGGTCGTATCCCGCAGCCCCGACCACGGTCTCAACCATGGCGGCGGAGGGAATTCCATGACCGTCGAGCAGCGGGTTGCCGGTTCTGCCGACTCCCCATGCGAAGGCCAGCCAGTGCAAGATCAGCTCCTTCGTATCGAGCACGGCCCGCTGCTTCTTGAATTCTTCCACGGCCTTGCGAACATCGCTCCACTTCGCGGGTATTCGCAGCACGGCCAGGTTGGGAAATCTTTGCCGGTCAGTGTAATTGCCTACGTCGCCTTGTTCCTGGACGCCATTGGTGGACGCCGGGAACCCGAAGCCACGCGGCGGCTGGAGCGAGATCTCGTAGAGTTTCGTGGCGGCCGGGTTCTTGCGGACCGGCCACAAAATTCCGATATGCGACCAGCGGCTCGGCGACATGTCGTGGCGCACGTGAGACTGGGCTACCCGCAAGCGAAAAGCGTAAGGATCGGTCCCGCCCAGAAGCAAAAGCGAGACTCCCTCTCCCGCGGCCGGAAAGTTCCGCGTCAGCCACGCCAGGTTGCTCTCTCCCTTTCGTCGCGTGACTTCATGAAATTGATCGCTTGCTTTGCTTGCGGGGGAAGAAAGGATGTTCAGCATCGTTGTATCCTCCTATGCGGCGGAGAGTTTCAGCGGCCCGACGCGCACTGGTTCTTCAATTTGAAAATCGCGAGAGATGGGCCAGTAAGTCACCAGCAGTTCCAACCCGAACCCGGTTTGCCGGAAAGACAGCACGGCCACATGGTTTCCTTTCTGGGGATGCAGCATCTCGCACTGGAAACGGCGCCCCAGAGTTTCCCGCGCCAGGAAAGCTGGCGGCTTTTTCGGTTTGCCATGGCGCGGGAAAGGATCAGGATGTCCGAAAAAGCTCTTGATCCCGCCGAAGATCGTTTGGACTTGATCCTTACCGATGGTCGCGACGAGCGAAGTTGGCGACGAGATCACCTCGTAGAACCCGGCGCCGCGTCCGTTTAGATTTCTGTCTTTCCCTTTCGTCACCCGGCCCCAGTGAACATCGCCGGTCAGCAACAAGAATTGCTTTCCGCCGTCGGCCAGCCGGGCCAGCTCCCTGGCGATGGGACCGTAGTCTTTGTAGTCAGGCAGAGTGTAGTCCGCCACGGCGCCTTTGAGTTTCCCGGCGGCCTTATCCAAAAGCGGCTGGCCCGAGGCGATGACGGCGAACAAACCTGAATCGACGACGCGGGTCACCCAGCGCCGAAAGCGCTCGAGCGAGGCGGGAGAGAGCGCGAACTTTCTGTCGCGATCCCGCGAGGACCGCGTGTCCATCAGAAAGAAAGAAAGAGGGGGGACATCGAATTCAACGGCATCTCCCAACGCACCGGGCTGAGGCAACTGGAAGGCCTCGTACATTCGCCTAGCCGCCCGTTCCCAGTTGTTGCGGCCCCCATCTGTCCAAGTCTGCCTGATCACCGTGGCAGCGTGAGGATAGTTGTTCCAGTACTCGTGGTCGTCCGGGATCGAAACAGTCGGCGCGGCCCCGAGTATCCGCGCGTAGCCACTGGAGCCGGTCCAGTTCAGGCGGTAGTCCTTTTCAAACTTTTTCGCAAGTTTGCGCAAGCCGCCGCCTAAAATTCCGAAGGTCGGCAGATCCAGATAGACTTGATCCCCCAGCAGCAGCGTCAGGTCGGGCCGGAACCGCTCACGCTTCGCAATCTCCGCCACAACGTTCCCGGCACGGCCCGCCCGGTCCTTGGCGAGGTGAAAGCAGGACGGCCCGCCCGGTCCTTGGCGAGGTGAAAGCACCAGCAGGACGTTGAACCATTTCGAGAAGCCGGAGGGTACTTGGCCGGGAAGAGTTCTGACCCGGACTTGCGTGCTCTGAACAACACCATCCGTGTCGTTCACATGGACTTCCACGCGATGAGACGTCGCTGGCGTTATGTCCGGCCCTTGAAACTCGTAAACCCCGGTAAAGGCCCGCGGCTCGCCCGCCCGCACCGTCTCGGCCGGACGAGCAATCTGAATCGGCCGCAGAGCGGCCGGCTCTTCGTTTCGGCCGTCGAGCCACCAGTGCAGAACTGGCGGGTCCGTGCCGCCGAACACGCCAACCCAAACCTGCACCCGGTCACCGGGAGCGGCGCGCGGATGCAGCACCACGTTCATCAGCGACAACTCCAGATTCGCATCTTCACTTCTGTAATGTACTCTCGCCTATCCTGAAATACAAGGCAGAACGCTAGATAATTAAAAAAAGACGATTCTAGGGACTGCAATTCGGCCTGCACCCGCAGCAGTTGCTGACAGAGGGGCAATAACACTCCACGCTTGCGATGGGCGAGGAAACCGAAGAAGGGGATGCGGACGAAACCGCGCGGCAGTGTGTGCAGCAGAAACCGCCGCAGGAACTCCTCGGCGGTGAGTGTCATCAGCCGTTGTTTGCTGCCGTGAGCATAATCCTTCCACCGAAAGGTGATCACGTTATCAATCACTTGCCCCCACAACCGCCTACTCAACCGCCGGATTTGGGTTCAACAGCTTCTCCACCCGGCGCAAGCTGAGTCCGCTGATCTTGACGAGATAGCAGTGCACGATCCCTTTGTCTTTTTCGACAGACCCAGGTACTGCTGGGCGCGCAAGACGCGCTCGACCAAGCCGCAGACCTGCCGGCGGCCGGCTACGGCGAAGCTGAGAGTGTTGCTGGCGTCGAGAAACTCTCGCATCTCGGCCAGCGTGAGAGGTTCGGCATGCTGCATGCTGACTTACATTCACCCGCATTGTGCCCTGACCCGTCCTGTGCGCTTTCAGGATCATCTTGTGTTGGATAACTCTGGCCGTGCCGGAAAGTGAACCGAACAAGCTATAATACGTTTCTGTCGAGTAATTTATCGGATCTAGGCTGCGTTGAGGACGCTGGCCGCGGGTCCGTTTTCCGAGCCAATTCACTCTTAGGAGGTTGCGTCCGATGAGCGCCAGCGCGATACCGAAGTCCCAGATGAATGCGAGTGCCGTCCAGGCCGAATCAAGCCCGTCGATTCCCGGCGTCAAGAGTTTCGTGCGTATAGCGGACTGGATCACGAACGAGAAGTTCGAGCTCATTAACATGACGGATCGCATCAACGAAATCGTCAGCAAGAGCGGTGTCAAGGACGGCATCGTTCACTTGCAGTCTCTCCATACGACCGCGGCCGTGTTCATCAACGAATGGCAGGATGCTCTGCTGTACGACATCGGGACTGTCCTTGAACAGTTCGTTGGCCGCGATGAGAAATGGCGTCATGACGATCCGGCATACTCCGATTGCGAGCGGAAGAACGCTGCTTCCCACCTGCGCGGTCTCATGCTCGGCTCCTCGGTTTCGCTCCAAGTCCGCAACACCAAGGTTCTGCTCGGAACCTGGCAGAGCATTATCCTGGCGGAGCTGGACGGCCCGCGGAGCCGTTCGGTTTCGGTCCAAGTCATGGGTGTTTAGCTAGGGGTCTTGTGGGGCGCCGCAACTCCGCTACGCCGCGCCACGATGCCGCAGCTGATTCTTGAAATAGCGGCTGTTAACGACCTTTCATGCGGATGAAATGTTCCGCGGTCATGCCGCATCTGTTTTGCGGTGCGACGCGCCCCACAGCGCAGCCCAGACATGAGTAAGATTTTCACGCTGCAAGAAGCCGAGCGTTTGGTCCCCACCGTGAAAGAGTGGCTCCAGCGGGCGATCGAGTCAAAGCGCGAGGTCGATACAGTCGAACGCGAGTTGCAGGGCATCAATGAACGAATCAACCTCCTGGGAGGCTCCGAAATCAACCCTGCCGCCGTTCTCAAGCTGAAGCGCGCGAGGGACGAGGCTCTGCGTACACTTCGGAACGTCGTCGGCCAAATCGAGGCCAGCGGCTGTTTGGTCAAAGATCTCGATAGGGGACTTGTTGATTTCCCGGCTTTACTGGGCGATGAGGAAGTTTACCTGTGCTGGAAATTGGGTGAGGATTCCATCGGCTATTGGCACCGGGTCGAGGAGGGATACGCGGGGCGCAAGCCGATCGGCGATGATTTTGGCAGGTCTTCCGGCTCGGAGAGGCCCAACTAGACTGCGGCTAGGACGTACGATCGATGATCAGTTCCATCACCTGACCCAGCAGCGGATAGTATTGCAGTTTGACTTTCGATCCCGTCTTCAGCTCTTCCAGAGTCAGCTTTTTTCTTCCCAGTAATTTGGCGGCCTTCTTGGATGCCTTGATCTGTTCGCGGCCGCTCGGCTGGGGAAAGGTGAGTTCCAATCCATCCTTTTGCTTTAGGGGAACGATCGTGACGGTGCGCTTCTTAAGGTCGATCTTATCCAGCACCCCCTTGACCTTGACTATTTTCAGAACGGAAGTGGGCTTGTTGATCGGTGTTTTGTGCTCTCCTGTATAGCGCTCTGTCGTGCGGACCTTGTCTCCAGTGGCGGTAGTTGATGTTTTCTGCGCCGAAAGCAGGACGGACCCGATCAGCAACAGCGATCCAAGCAGTGCCACCATGCCGAAACGGCTTCGCCGCGTAGCGTTCATCATCGGGTTCCCCATTCCTTCTTTAGTATGGTGAGCCTGCGTTCAGGCGTCAAGGTTTCCGCGTGCCGCTCAGCACAGTTGTCTTGCCCCCGTTGCAAGCAGTTCATGCACCGCACCCGCCGCGGCTGGCTCCTTGCCTCGGCCAATCCGGCGGGCAAGCCCCTACAGCACCGACCTCACATAGTTGACGATCTCCGGATGCCCCCAATCTTCGGGGCCGATGTATTTCCGAATCACGATGCCCTGGCGGTCGATCAAGTAAGTTTCCGGATACTTCATGGTCCCGTAGCGAACACTGACCGTTCGCTCGGGATCGCGCACCGTCGGAAAACTCACGCCCCAGCGCTGGAGGAAACGGTCGTAGATTTCCTCCTCCTCATCCACGCTGACTCCGAGCACAACCAATCCATCCTCCCGAAATCGTTCGTAGAGATTATTGAGCGACGGCATCTCGGCGACGCAGGGCGGGCACCAGGTCGCCCAGAAGTTCAGCAGCACCAGTTTGCCGCGGTAATCGGCCAGGCGAACGCCGCCGGCTAGCTCGAATTCCGGCGCTTTGTCCCCGATTTCGACCTCGTAAACGTGCAGGTAAGGAAGCACTCGATAGAACAAAAGACCCATCAGCCCCGCGATCAGGCAGAGAACGGCAAGCTCCTTTCTGGACCGTGGCATAATGAGGTTTCTCGACCCTCACTGTAGCTAGTCGCAGCCGCTGACCGCAAATGCTCCTGATCACGCGCAAAGCCGAGTTCTCGGCGTCGCACTACTGTGCCAGCCCGGCGCTCTCGCCCGAGCAGAACGAGGAACTGTACGGGCCGGCCTCCCGTCCCAGCGGACATGGCCACAATTACGTGCTCGAGGTGACCGTGGCGGGAGATGTCGACCCCACGAACGGCATGATCATGGATCTCAAGGATCTCAAGCAGATCATTCAAGATCGCGTCGTCGAGGTCTACGACCACCGCTTTTTGAATCACGAGGTGCCGCCGTTCGACCGCGTCGTGCCGACACCCGAAAACATCGTCAAGGACATATGGGAGCGTCTGACTCCCGGCGTGAACGAAGATGGCCGACGCCTCCACGGGATTCGGCTTTACGAGACGGCTGACCTCTACGTGGACTACTTTGGAGAGGACGAGCACTCCTCCGAACCCTGAATGTAAGGGAGCGGTCCGTTGCTTATCGGCCGCCGAATCCGGCCGCGGAGATGCCTCCCTCCTTGGGAGAAGCACGAAAAATGCACTTAGCAAAACGCTATCCGTTCAGCGCCTCCCACAGGCTCCATTCGCCGCAATTGAGTGCCGAGGAAAATGCGCGTATATTCGGGAAGTGCAACAATCCTTTCGGACATGGGCACAATTACACGCTGGAAGTTGCGGTCAAGGGGCCGGTCGATGCCGGCTCGGGGATGGTGGTTCCGCGAAAGACCCTGAACAGCTTCGTTGAGCGGCACGTGATTTCCAAGCTGGATCACGCTAACCTGAATTGCGATGTCGCCGAGTTCGAAGGGGTGGTTCCCAGCACGGAGAACCTGGCGCTGCTGGTCGAGAACTGGCTCAAGCAGGCCTGGGACGACGAACTGGGAGGAGAGGGCCTGAAGCTGGCCCGAGTCCGCATCGAGGAGACTCCCCGCAACAGCTTTGAAATTCGAAACTAGGCTAATTCAAAACTGAAACATGGCTTCCCGTCACACTGTTCACGATCTTGCCGCCGAGACGCCGGGCGGCGATAAGCTGGACTCCGCGATTCCCGATCTTGTCCGCAAGATGATCGTCGAGTTGGGCGAAGACCCCAGCCGCGACGGGCTCCAGCGGACCCCCGAGCGTGTCGCCCAGACCTTCCAGGAGCTAACCAGGGGCTACGGCATGGACGTCGCCGAGATCCTCAACGGGGCTCTGTTCGAGGTGTGCTACGACGAGATGGTGATCGTCAAGGACATCGAAATGTACAGTCTGTGCGAGCATCATCTGTTGCCCTTTTTCGGTAAGGTCCACGTAGCTTATCTTCCTCGCAAGAAGGTCATCGGCCTGAGCAAGATCGCCCGTCTGGTGGAAATGTACGCCCGGCGGTTCCAAATCCAGGAAAGATTGACCAACCAGATCGCCGAGACGATCCAAGACGCCATTGATCCGGTGGGGGTAGGCGTCATCATTGAAGCAAAACACCTCTGCATGATCATGCGCGGAGTCGAGAAGCAGCATTCCTCGGCGGTCACCAGCGCCATGCTCGGCGCCTTCCGCGAAAACCAGCAAACCCGCGAAGAATTTCTCGCTCTTGTTTCCAGAACCACCAACGGTGTCTAGACAGGTGGCGAGCGCCCCGGGGCTGTTGGCGGCTGGGTCGGGCAACTCTACTCGCCGGCCGCGGAAGCCTGCGGCTCAAGCAAGAACCGCGCCAACATTCCTTCAAAGTCAGCCGCTTCCGCGCCACTCAATCGGACCGGGTGATCGCGGTTTAACACGGTGATAGAGATTCCACCGTCTTCCGTCCGCTCGACATAAGAGACGGACTGCAAGTTGACGAAGCAGGTTCCAAGCTTGACAAACGTCTTGTCCATCGTGCTCCTATCCTATCTCATGTTTCGCCGCTGCGCGAAGGGGCCGCACTCCGTCCATATGGGTACGTGGTTGCCGGTACAATAGACGATTCGAAGGTTTCATGACGGATCTTCGGCCGACAACGTACTGCTAACCATGGAACCAACGGACCGAGAGCGGCTCAAGAAAATCCTGCAAACCCATTCGGTCAAGCGAGGGGACTTCGTTCTTGCTTCCGGAGAGCGTAGCGATGTCTACGTCGATGTCCGGCTGACCGCGCTGCGGGCCGAGGCGACCCCGCTCATCGGCAGTGCTTTCGTGCGCAAGATGCAGAAGCGCGGCTGGCATCCCGTCGCCGTCGGCGGACTCACCATGGGCGCTGACCCAATCGTCACGGCGATCTCGCGGCAAAGCCTCGAGTTTGGTCTCGAGATCAACGGTTTCCTGGTTCGCAAGGAAACGAAACAGCACGGCCGCCGGCAGTTTCTCGAAGGGCTCGCCGACACCAGCGGGCATGAGGTGGTCATCGTTGAGGATGTCTGCACGACGGGCGGCTCCGCTATCCAAGCCATCGAGCGCTCGCGCGAGGCCGGCCTCAAAGTGATCGGCGCCATTTGCCTCGTCGACCGCGAGCAAGGTGGCCGGGAGGCGATCGAGCAAACCGGAGTCCCCTTCGATCGAATCTTTGCAATGGCGGAGCTGCTCGCGGACGATTAGTTAGCAGGTCGCGCGGGCTGGGTCAGGGCTAGCCGAGGGCTAGTCGTCACCTAGCTAGTCGCACGTAGCCGTCACCGCCCCGAGGTGGCGCGCGCCTCCTGGCGGGCCGCGGCGGCCTCCGGGCCGACGCCTGGAGTTTAACGTGGACTACCGTCCACGCCTAGAGTTTCTACATTCTGAAGATGAATTGGACAGGTATCTCTGCCCGCCACGGCGTTGGCGTCAAACCGAGCCGCGCGCGTCAGCAAGCGGTTATGGGACAGACCAGCGGCAACCGCTTGCTGACGCGCGCGGCTCCTGACCCTGCATTATGGTTGGCAAAGCGGCAGGCCGGGATGTCAGTGGCCACGGCCTGGCGAAGTGATGGAAACAAAGAGGTTGCCGGTCGAGGTATAAATTTTCTTTACAAAATGTCCGGAAATGGCAGAGAATGGCAGAATATGGCACGATCTGGGCCATTTTCGACGCCTCGTCATGGTGTCAACCGATAATGTTTTTGTTTTCAGTGCCTGCGGTTGCAGGCGGCGGCGGGACCGTGGCACGCTCCCTAGCAAAGCGACAGGTTTTCTTGCGGATTTGAGGTATTCTTGTCGTTCGCCAAGGCGGGCGGATTGGCGGCAACTCGGGTGGACGGCAACTGCCACGCAAGACTATCCCAGTAAGACCATGCCACTAAGACATGTCGCCAGGAATGGCGACACGGCACGTCTGGAGACGTGCGCCACATCGGCTTGTCGCCAGCTTGCTTGTTTCCAGCTTTGCCTCGCGGGCTGGTGCGCTACTGGATACCGTTCTCATTGTAGCAGGCGGGGTCCGGCTTGTTGGCTCGCAAGGCGGGGCGAGTGGGGTCTAAGTGCTTGAAGAAACAGGGCCGCGGGAATATTTTGACGGCTGGTTACCGGAAGCAGGGTTTTGGGGCTGGAAGCCAGAGCGTGGTTCGGGCGGCGGACCGCAAGCCCGGGAAATGTAGAAACTCCAGGCGTCGGCCTCCGGGCCGACGTCGCCTGGACACAGTCCGTTGAGCACGGCGAGCAAGCGCAACGAAGTAATGGCAGGCCTATCGCGTGCTTGGAGCGTCAGGTGGTGAGAAATGCGGCCTAGGCCTTTGTTCCTTCCGCAAGCGCCCTATGCCGCCTTCTTCATCTGGATCTGCACCAACTTAGGCTGAGGCGCCTGAGCGCTGAAAGAAAGCACGTCCATGGGGCAGACGGAAACGCAAATGCCGCAGCCGATGCAAGAACTCGTATCGTTGTCGAGCACTTCTTGCTTGATGGCGTAACTCATCACGTCGATACCGACTTGGCAGTTGCGGGTGCATTCGGTGCAGCCGATGCACTTGTCGTTGGAGACGATGTGAAAGCGGCTGACCTTGAACTTGCCGTAAAACTTGCTCATGACGTCCATCATTTTGGCTAGTGGACACCAGTAGCGGCACCAAACCTTGCCGCCCATAAAGGGGTAAAGCGTGACGGGAATGATGCCGACCAGCCAGACGTCGGCGACCAGGTGGTAGACGTCAAGCCCCACAGTCGCGGATGTCTGGAAAACCGCCACGGTATCGCGCAACAGCATCATCACGGTGACGACGGCGGCGGCGCCGAGCACGGCCCAATTCATCCTTTCCCAGGCCCGCGAGGCCGGGTTCTTCGGGGCCAGGTGCCGCCAGCGGTCACCCAGGGTTTCGGCCAGCCCGCCACAGCCGCAGATCCAAGAACAGTAACGCTTGCCGTGAAACAAGACCAGGATCGGAATGATCACAAAGGTCAGTACGATACCCCAAACGACCCAAACCTGGTGAGGATCGTAGAAGAACGTATAGAAGAACAAAGGCCAGGCATAAACAATCCCGTAGGCACGCCAGGCCTGCTCGCTAAAGGAGGGATCGCTGGCCAGACGCTCCCCGACCCACTGGAATTTAACGGCCCACTTGAAAAGGAATTCCGGAATAAGAAAAAAGAAGACCCACTGGAAGGACAGCAGGCTGACGTAGCGCCAGATCTGAAACTTGTCCTTACGGTCGATGCCCCAGCGCTTGAGGGCCTGCAAGCCGAAGTAAGTCATCAGCATCGTGTAGAGCACCGTGTACCAGAACGACCAGGGCCGGTTGAAGAGCGAAAGCGCGTTGAAGCCCCAGTCGCGATAGGGCCACAGTTCCATGCCGTTGCCGAGCTTGGCGCCGTAGACGCTGTAGGCGATGAGGAACGAAACACCCAGCCATGACCAGCGCGACCCGGCGAGGCCGGTGTAAAGCAGTCCGCCGAGCGATGCAGCGGCAAGCCCCCAGCCGGCGAGGGGCGGCACGTCCGCTCCTGTCTGACCGCCGCCGAACCACAATCCCACCAGCGTGGCCAGCACCAGGAGAAGTGACTGCAGCGGATTCCCGCTCCATTCGTTTTCGAGCCGAATGCCGAGCGATTTCAGAAACCGCGAAGGCAACTCGGCCCCCACCAGAACGAACGCATGCTGATAGGGGACCACGCGAGCCCCCGCTTCCCCTTTGACCTGGACCGCAGCCTCGCTTTCGCCGAACCCGGTCACGCCGGCGTTCCAGATGATTTCAATCCTTCCCTCGGCAACGGCGTCGTCCAGCTTGCGTTTGTTGTCTTGAAAGACCACTCCCAGACTGTCGCGCCGGTGAATCAGCGTAATGTGATTCTGCTCGGAAAGTATGACCGCGGCCTCGACCGCGCTATTGCCGCCTCCCACCACGGTGATGTTCTCGTCGTGGTAGTGCTTGGGACTGTAGAGGCGGTGATAAACCTGCTCGCGGTCCTCGCCGGGAACTTTGAGTTTGCGGGGATTGCCGCGCTGCCCGGTGGCAAGCACCACCCGGCGGACGCGGTATTTGCCTTTGTCCGTGCGGGCGATGAAGCTGCCGTCCTTCTGCTTTTCCAGGGACTTCAACCCCTCGCTGGTATGCACGTTCAGCTTGTTGTCTTTTACAATCTGGCGCCAGCGCTCGACCAGGTCCTCTTTCCGCGCTCCGTCAAGCCAGAGCTTTCCCTTTGGCGGTGTTTTGTCGGGTTCGGCGTAGACCCACTTGCCCTCGGGGAAGTTTTCGATGGTGTTGGCGAGTTTCTCCTTTTCGAGAAGGAGATGCCGCAGACCCCGGTCTTGGGCGGCCAGCGCCGCGTTCAGACCGGAAGCGCCGCCGCCAACGATCAGCACATCGAAGACGTTGGGGTCCTGGCCGATCGCGCCGGGCTCGGCTGCGATATGCTCGATGACCTCGAAGCCCTGCGCCATCGCCAGCTTGATGACCGGGGCGCCGGCCAGGTCGCCGATGATGTAGAGACCAGGGATATTGCTCTCGCGGTCGCTATCGACCTGAGGCCGGCGCTGCACCATGTTGGGGCTGGAGATGATTCCCTCGACAAGTTGTTTCACTTTCGATAGCATTTGGCGGACCAGTGGTTTCAGTTCGAATTGCGAGCGAGCTGGGTTACTTCAGAGGGACGCTCGGCTGTCAGGGAGGCGTGACAACCTAAACATTCCGCCGCTGAGGGGTGGTTGAGGTGTCCGCAACTCGGGCAGGTGAGCGGCTCCGAGGTGGCGGGAACTTTCGTTACGCCCGCGTGCTCGGGCGGCACCGCGTGCTCGGCGTCGGCCGCTCGCAGCAGCAAAGCCAGATAGCCGAAGGCGTTGAACAGAAAACCCGCCGCGAACCAGCGAACAGGCTCCTGACCGGTGTTGATCGCCCGGTGCGCGCAGACAGCGGCGAAGCCCAAACCCATCGTGACGTAGATTCCCAGCAGCAGCCAGGCGTCTGATATGCCGCTTGCGGGCGCCGTCTCGCCGCCGAAAAGGCCGCCCCGGGGCTTGAGGCGGCCGATGAAGGTCCAGGGCTCGCTGAAAAGCTGCAGCTCCATCTCTTCCATGATCCCGACCCGCTGGCCCTCGACCAGGTAGACCTTGTCACCGGCTTTCAGCAATGTCGAGCAGACAACGCAACGGTCGACACCCTCGCGGACGGACACGGTCCGGACGAAGATTTCCACCGCTTGCGAGTCTGGCGGCGGCTCGGCGGGTTGCTGGGTTTGGGCGTTAGGCAGCGTGCAAACAGCAAGCAGCAAGGCACACAGGCGCGTCAGAAGTGTTCCGGATCGGCAGGTCACATCCTTCCTCCGTTGCGCTTCAGGGTGCGGCAGCGGCAGTTGAACTAAAACGAAGCTCGGCGCTTGGCGCGTGACTGGGCGCTTCTGACTTTTTCGCCTTCGAACAATTCTACTCTACTTCATTGCGTTTTTCAGAGCCCCGAACAGACCGAAATCCGTCCGCAAGGATTCTGGTTGCCTGCGAGAGCGTTATGAAAAAGCCGTAGCGCAGGGCTCGTAAGAGACCTGCGGCCTTTCGCCCAGCCACACCCGGCGGGTGAACCTAAAGGCCGCAGGTCTCTTACGAGCCCTGCGCTACGGGTGCTTGACAACGACGATGCAACGCAAATCGTCGCCTTGCAAACGGATTATGGACAGAGCTCCGAACGCCAGTGAGAGGCAGCGTACATGCACCAGCGGCAATCTGGAGCGATGAACCTGAAGCAATGAATACGGGGCGATGGGACCCCTCACTTGCGTTCGGGGCTCTCAAACTTCATCAAGTCCCTTGCTCCTTGGTCGAGAAGCTGAGCTGCGGCGGCTTGTCCCAGGGCTTCTGGTGCGTTTGATGCGCCTGTCACGGCGGTCCGGACCGCTTGCTTGCCGTCCTGGCCGAGAACCACGCCCAGCAGGCTGAGCCGCCCTCCCTCCAGCACGGCGTAGGCTCCCAGCGGCGCCTGACAGCCGCCGCCCAGCGCCGCCAGCAGGGCACGTTCGGCTGTCACGGCTATGCGGGTCCCGGGGTCGTCCAATGGGGAAAGCAGTTCGTTGATGGCATCGTCCCCGGCGCGGGTCTCAATTCCGAGTGCTCCCTGGCCGACTGCGGGGAGCATCACTTCGGGCTCGAGGATCTGCGCGATGCGATCCTGCCATCCCAGACGATGCAGTCCCGCCGAGGCCAGCAGGATGGCGTCGTAGCGGCCTTCGTCGAGTTTTCGCAGCCGGGTGTCGACGTTGCCGCGGATGCCTGCGACTTCGACGTCGGGGCGCAGGTGGCGCATTTGGGCGGCGCGGCGCAGCGAGCTGGTTCCGACCCTTGCGCCTTTCGGTAACTCTGCCAGGGTCATGCCCGCGAGGGCGTCGCGCGGGTCGGCTCGTTTCGGGATGATGCTCACGGCCAAGCGCGAGTCCAGCTCGGTCGGGAGGTCTTTCAGGCTATGGACCGCCAGGTCGATGGAGCCGCCGATCAGTGCTTCTTCGATTTCCTTGGTGAAGACGCCCTTGAGGCCGGTTTCCGAGCCGACTTTGGCCAGGGCGACGTCGGTGATCTTGTCGCCGGTGGTTTTGATGATTTCGATTCGGGTGGCAATGTTGCGATCTTTGAGTTGTTGCCCGATCCAGTGGGCTTGCCAGAGGGCGAGTTTCGAGCCTCGGGTTCCTATGGTGACGGGCTTCACTTTTTCAGGTTGAATGCGCGCTTGACGAACTCAACGAAATGCAGGCCGTCGGGGTGACTGGCCAGCTTCTTCATTTCCGTGATGGGCTGATGGGCGATCTTGTTGACGATGCTTCGTGTCAGGGCTTCGAGAGCCTTTTCTTGTTGCGGATCGAGGGTTCCCAGCTTGGACCGGAAGCGCTCAATCTCGGCCCGGCGCAAGTCATCGAGCTCGGATTGCAACGACACAATCGTGGGCGCCACCTCGTGGGTTTTGAGGCGGTGCACCATCTTCGTGACTTCTTCTTCGACAATGCGCTCGGCTTGATCGGCTTCTCGCTGGCGCTGCCGCAAGTTGTCATCGGCGACCTGGCGCAGGTCGTCGATGTCATAGACGAACATGTTGTCGATGGAGTTGACCTCGGGATCGATATCCCGCGGCACGGCGATGTCCACGAAGAAAATTGGCTTGTTCTTGCGCGCGGCGATGACGCCTTGGGCGGTCTTCTTGTTCAAGATGAAGCGGGGCGAGCCGGTCGAGGAAATGACGATATCAACCTGATTGAGCACCTCCAGCAGGCGATCGAACGGGACCGCCGTGCCGCTGAACCCCCGCGCCATCTCGACGGCGCGCTGGTAGGTCCGGTTGGTGACAAGGATTTGGCTGGCCCCGGCGTTTTGCAAGTGCTTGGCGCCCAGCTCCGACATTTTTCCGGCGCCGATCAGCAGGATCGAGAGGCCCTTCAAATCGCCGAAGATCTTGCGCGCCAGCTCCACCGCGACGTAGCTGATCGAAACCGCCAGATGCCCGATGCCGGTCTCGTTGCGGACACGCCGCGCCACCCGGAAAGCGTTATTGACGATGAGGTCGAGCTGGCCGCGCACGGCGCCGGACGCTTTGGCGGCGGCGTAGGCTTGCTTGACTTGCCCCAGAATCTGCGGTTCGCCGACGACCATCGAGTCGAGGCTCGAGGCCACGCGGAACAGATGCCGAATCGCATCTTGATCCAGGTAGCGGTAGAGAAAGGGCGCGGCTTCTTCGATCTTCAGGCGCGGCGTCTCAGCCAAGAAGGAGTGCACTTCTTCCGACGGATCGTGCCCGGCATCACCGCGCACCAGGAATTCGACCCGGTTGCAGGTCGACAACACCATGGCCTCGGAAATCCCGCGCCTTTGCGCCAGTTCGCCGGCAAGTTCGCCGCCGGCCTGTTCGGGCAGGGCCAGCCGTTCGCGCACTTCGATGGGCGCGGTCTTGTGACTGAGTCCGAGTAGCAGAACGCTCATGCCCGCTTACCGTGACGCGAACGAGTGGACTCCGCTGTTGACAATCCAGGTCATGGCCGCGCAGCAGAATCCGATGATCGAAAAGTAGGCGGCCTTGCGGCCTCTCCAGCCAATCGCCAGCCGGCTGAAGACCAGCGCCAGATAGATCGCCCAAGTCAGAAAGGCCAGCGCGATTGTGGGATCGACGATCCAGTTGGCTCCCCATTGGACGAAGGCCCAAAAGCTGCCCGCAATCAGCCCCAGCGTAAACAGCACGAATCCCACGGCCAGCGTGCGGTAAGCCATGTCGTCCAGCGTGCCCAGCGGCGGCAAGCGGGTGTAGAACGCCCGAGGCCGTTTCGATTTCAGCTCCTTCTCCTGAATGATGTACATCACGCCGGCGATGAAGGTGAGAAACAAGGCCGCGAAGCCGAGCAAGATCAACAGAACGTGAATAGAGAGCCACCACTTACCCAGCGTCCGCCCGCCCCAGGGCTCGACCGGCGTGCCCAGGCTGGCGACCAGGGTCAGCAGAAAGACGGTCGGGAAGACGAAGACGGCCAGGCTTTCGTGCTTGTAGCGCCAGTAGGCGAGAAGAAATGTACAGGTGATGAGAAACCCGATCAGAGACGCCATTTGGTGCAAAGTGACGACCGGGAAACGTCCCATCGCCATGGCTTGGTCGACGATCGAAACGAGGTGGAGAACCGCGCCGAGGGAAATCGATCCCAGCGCCAGCTTGAACATGCGCTGCCGGCGTCTGACGACAGTCACGAGCGAATGCCATAAGCCCAGTGAATACAGCAGCAAAGTGACTCGCAGCCAGAATACGCTGGACTGGTCCATACACCGGTCATTATAGCGTTCGGCGAGGGGGAACACGATGTGGCGCACGTCTCCAGACGTACCGTGTCGCCATTCCTGGCGACATGTCTTAGTTGGGTCTTAGCTAGCATCGCCGTCGACCCGAGTTGCCGCCCATCCGCCAGCCGCGCGGCTTTGCGGAGACGTCGATGATCCACTGGGACGGTGGTCTCAGCGGCCGAAAGAATCAGCCCGGGGGATTCCAGAGTTAAATCAGTCCTCGTCGGTATAGGCGTATAGGAGCTGCTCGATGCGGCCGAAGATCTCGAGGAGTTCCCTCTTTAGCTTGCGGTCTGGCGTATGGTTTGCTTCCGCGGCCACATAGCCCATCAACTCGTCGAGTTCGTCCAGTGTGAATCGGTAGACAGGCTTCTTCCCGACAATCTGCAATCGCAACCGGTCCGTCAACTCACTCGGCGCGAACGTCTTGTCGATAATCAAACCGCATTGGCGAACGGTTAGAGACAGTACGACTTTTTCGCCAGGCTTGATTCGTTTGCGCGGCTGCTCGAACATCTTCGGTTACGCCGGCGAGAGCTCGGGAACAGCGGCCAAGGCCTGGCGGATGGCCTCGGTTTGCTCGGGCGAGCTTGCCGGCATCGGCGGCCTGGGGAGGCCTCCTTGGCGGCCTTGCAGTTTCATCGCGGTCTTGACGTTGGCGGGGAGGTTGGGAGCGTCAATCGCGTTCCAGAGCCGCAGCAGCACCGCGTGCAGCTCGCGCGCGCGGGAGTGATTTCCCGCCCGAACCGCCTCCCACAGCTCAACGCACCATTCCGGGGCGGCGGTGAGAATCGCGGCCACGGCGCCGTGTGCTCCCAGGGAAAATGAGGAGTAGAGCAGAGCGTCGACGGCCGACAGAATCCTCACGCCTTTCCTCCGGAGTTGATCATCATCGCTAAGCATCAGCAGATCCGCCAGTGCTTTGATGTCACTGGCGCTCTGCTTGACACCGATCACGCCGCCGACTTCGCGCAGAATGCGGACCAGCAGTTGAGGCGAGAGATAAGACCACGGTACGACGTTGTAAATGATCACCGGGATTCCGGTTGCCTGAGACAAGCGGTCAAAGTGGCGAACCATGGCCTCGTCGTCGGGCCGGAACAGATAATGGACCGGCGTGACCTGCAGGGCGGCGACACCGAGGTCGGCGACCGCCTTGGCGCGTTCGATGGCTGCTTGCGTGCTGTTGGTGATGATCCCGGTGACGACGGGGATGCGGCCCCCAACTTCCTCGATGGTGGCGGCGGTCATCGCGCGGGTCTCGTCGGTGGTTACCGTGTGACCCTCACCGGTGCTTCCACAAACGGCGAGGCCATGCACGTTAGCGCCGAGCATGTAGCGGACATCGTCGCGATGCAGCGCTTCGTCGACCTTCCCTTCCGAGTCGAAAGGGGTGACCATGGGAGGGATGATACCGTGGATTTCGTGATTTGGCATCTTGCGCTTGCTAGCGGTGTTGAACTTGTAATCTACTGCAAGGGTCCGATTCTGTCAATGAGGATGGTCGACAGTGGACGACCGGCGGTGCCTCTAAGTGCCTCCATAGTGAGATTCTTGCAAAACTTGGCGAAAGATTCGGGAGCCAGATTCGGAGCCCCGACCGTGAGGGAGGGGTTAGCCGCTTCGACGTGCCTCATCCGGCAGCGGCCACACTCCCCTCTTTGGTTGCAGCTCCTCCGCGTGAGGGAGGGGTTAGCCGCTTCGACGCGCCTCATCCGACGGCGGCCCACTACACTCCCCGATTGGGTTGCGCTGGTCTGCGTCAGGAAGCAGAATCCTCCAGCGCCGCCGAGGCAGGCGTGCTGCGTTGTCGGCCGGATCGCGACCCCAAAACACGCTACAATGCTCGCGTCACTCCGAGACTACGCGATGAGCAGAATTGCCAGGCGCCGCTTCATCCGCAACGCCGTTCTGACGGCGGCGGGCGGCTCGCTGCCGTTGGCTGGCGGCCCGCTTCCAGCGAATCCCCGCGACAATCGAATCCCACTGGGCTTCAGCCTCTATGGCATGCGGAGCCTCGGGACCCAGGCGGCTCTTCGGACATGCGCGGAAATCGGCTACCAGGCGGTGGAGCTGGTGCTCAACCCCGGCTGGCCGGCCGAGCCGAAATCGTTGTCGGCGGCCGACCGCCGTGATATCCGCGGATTGTTGGTTGAGCTGAATCTGGCGTTGCCGGCGCTCATGGAGCATCTCTCGCTGCTTGTGGACCAGGCCGAACACAGCCGGAATCTGGAACGGCTCAAGGCGGCGGGCGAACTGGCGCACGCGCTCTCGCCTGATCAGCCGCCCGTTATCGAGACGACCTTGGGCGGCAATCCCGCTCAGTGGGAACAGCTCAAAGGTCAAATGGCCGAACGGCTTTACTCTTGGGCGAAAGCCGCTGAAACCTCGCGGACCGTCATCGCGATCAAGCCCCACGTCGGAGGGGCGCTGCACGCGCCCGAGGGAGCGCGCTGGCTGCTCGATCAGGTGAGTAGTCCTTGGATCAAGCTGGTCTACGACTACAGCCACTACGAGTTGCGCGGCTATGACCTGGAGCAAACCGCCCGGGCGCTTCTGCCTGACGCGGTCTTCATTCACGTCAAGGATTCAGCGGGTGACCCCGGCAACGTGAAGTTCTTGCTTCCCGGAGAGGGCCGGGTGGACTACGTCGAGTATTTCAGCCTCATTCGGAGGCTCGGGTACGGCGGGGCCGTGGTCGTGGAGGTAAGCGGCCAAATCCACGGACGGGCGGGGTATGATCCAGTAGCGGCGGCGAAACGCTGTTACGCCAACCTGGCTCCCGCGCTCGAGGAGGCTCGCGCGTGATGGCCGCCGCGACACTCCGGGGCAGCTTGAATCCTTGCCAGACGTCGCGGAAGATTCGGAAAGTAGAAACAGAGCCCCAGGCGGAAGCCTGGGGTCACCTCCGCCAACCGCAACAATACTTTCAAAAGTGCGAATCCCCCCTGTTCGGTTGTGGACAATGTATAGGCGATGTATAGGAGAATTGTTCAATGCCTGAACTATCTGGAAAACGCGTCGCGATGCAACGAACAGGCGGCTGAACCGGCGGGAGCGGCTTTGCGGGGGCAAGGCTTAGGGAATTCCGCTCAGCGCGGCCACGCTGGCGGGTCTCCGGACCCCGGCAGAGCAAGTGGGGGCTGCACCGCTCGACGACAACTGACGGCCGATGGAATCAACGCAAGCAACGGGACACGTCGGCGCACCGTGGCGCAAGCTCTCAGCTTGCAGCGTCGACACTCCTGTCGGCGCCTCCGGCCCACCGCCATGCCTCGTCACGAACCCGCATGGCCGCTCATGGCAGGAAATTCCACATGGCCGGACAGAGCCGTGGACGGCAGTCCACGCTTAGCCCGTTGAAAACGGGGCTGCGCCGAAAGAAGTTTCTTGACATATCATGATTTGTCATGATATCTTGGAGTTACTTGAGGGAGAAGTGAGCCATGTCCCAGACCCGCAAAAAATTCGCTACCCAGGTCAATGCCGAGATTCTGTCCTCTATCCGAACGATCGCGGAGAAGGAAGGCCGCCAGCTTCAGGCGCTCGTGGATGAGGCGCTTGCTGACCTGATCGAAAAACGAAAGCAGTCCCGGCCCCGGCCACACGTCATGGCCGCCTATCTCGCCAGTCATGACAAGTACGGCGAGCTCTACAAAAAGCTCGCGAAGTGACGGACTACCTCACGCTGGCGGAAATCCTCGCCATTCACGCGGACCAGATTGAACGCTATGGCGGATCGCAAGGCGTTCGGGACGCCGGTCTTCTGGAGGCGGCACTCTATCGGCCGCAAACCGGCTACTACGCCGATCTTGTTGAGGAAGCCGCCGCGCTGTGGGAGAGTCTTGCCCAGAACCATCCGTTCATCGACCCCAACAAGCGCGCGGCCTTTGCCGCGACATACACGTTTCTGGCGATCAACGGGGCACAACTGACGGCGGACTCAGAAGAGGCACACGCCTTCATCTCGGGGCTGTACGAAGCAGGGACGTTCAGCTTTGACAAACTGGCGCCGTGGCTGCGGCGAAACGTCAAGGCCGGCGCGTAGACGGAGGAGATCGGGAGATCGAGGGATAGTCACCTTAAGGAGATCGAAGGAGATCGAGGAGATCGAGGAGATCGAGGGCGATCGAGGGACATCCATGATAGGTAAAAGTCAAGGGGTCGACGCAGAGACCCCTCGGACCGTCTTCGATGGCGGGTTGGGTGTGATCGGTAGTCCCGTTGCGCGGCGAGTGTTTGCGAATCGAACGTGGGGCCCCAAGGACCAGACATCCATGAGCTGCCTCGGGCGAGTAGCGAACCACCAGCCCTCGCAGAAGATTCAGTTAGGGTCCGGCCTGCCGGCCTCGAAACAGTCACACTGGGCGCCTCGGGAACATAATGCTCCGTCGCGCAGTCCCTACGAATGCGAGGACCGGCAGGCAACTCGTCGTCACTCAACAGAACGTCTTTTTCTTCTTCCCAGGGCAGGGACCCGCGTGCTGTCTTTCCCGGCGCAGCCGCCCGTCGCTCACCCTGGCTTGGCGGCGGGCGGCCGGAGACGGCCAAGACAGCCTTTCCCGGTGGTGGGTCCCCGAGCGAAAATCCTTCCTCTTTTAGGCCGCCGGCGGCAGCGCTTCGAAGCCGCGCTGGCGTCGATCGACCGCCAACAAATAGGCCACCAGCTTGCGCGCCACCGTCGCGCGGTTGCGCGGTCCGCGCCCGCAACTCGCGAATCTCGGTCGGCGCCATGTAACAGCGCGGCAGCAGATCGCAGCGCAACAGGCCGCAGATTTTGTCGGCATCGAGGCGGTCGTTTTTCTTCTTGGAACAAGTGATGGCCTGGAGCATCAGCGGGTGGGCGACGTCGAGACGCCGAGCCCGTGGCCGCAGCTCGTCGTAGACCCAGCCGCTGAACATGATGGCCTCGAGCGCCCCGATCCAGGGACGATCGATGGCCGCCGCCCAGGCTGTGAGCGCGGGCCGGGTAGCTGCGACGCTCCCCTGGCGGACGAGTTTGCCCTCGTTGGTTTTGATCACGTAGGTGATGGTTTTCTTGTGAACATCGAGTCCGCTATAGCAGAGATCGTTCAGATTGTTCATGGTATTCCTCCTGGTGAGTTTTCGAGCCGGCATGGTCGTCGGCCCCAATAGTTTCCCACCAGGAGGACTTTTTCATCTCTACCCTATGCATTGAAACAGTCACCTTACTGTAAGTGAACAGCATTGGGGCTAGGAGCGGTGCTGTGCTACACTCGCGAAACAGGGCTTTATCAGGCCGTTGCGTGCTATGCGCGGCCCCCTTCACTTCGTTGCGCTGAGGTTCCTCGTTGCTTTTAGCTTTGGAAAAACGCGTTGGCGCGGCGGTCGGCGATCACATTCGGAAACGCTACTCGGTCGAGCTCAAAATCGTCGTCGAACAGCCGCCACGGCCGGAGTTCGGCGAGTTCGCCTTGCCGGCCGGCTTTGCCTTGGCCAAGCTGCTCAAGCGTCCTCCGCGCAAGATCATTGAAGAAATTGCTGACGAGCTGGAACCCATCCCCGGCGTTGCGGCCATCGAACCGGCCGGGGCAGGCTACATCAATCTGCGTTTTGACCGGGGGGCTTACGCGGCCGCGCTGAAAGACGCCTCGGGACTGGAAAAAATCGGGGACAGTCCACTTCGCGCCTCGCCAAAGCCTTTGAAATCAGCGGAGGTTGAGCCGGCGCTTGGGACAGTCCCCATTTTTTCGCCGAAAGCAGCGGCCGGAGGCAAGATAATCGTCGAGCACACGAACATCAACCCCAACAAAGCGGCGCACATCGGACACCTGCGCAATGCCGTTCTCGGGGACACGCTGGTCCGCATGCTGCGCGAGCTGGGGCACGAGGTCGAAGTTCAGAACTACATCGACAATACCGGCGTGCAGGTGGCCGACGTCGTGGCCGCGTTTCACTTCCTCGAGAAGAAGAGCGCCACCGATGTCCAGGCGCTGATCGATGACCCGGACGTCAAGTTCGACTACTATTGCTGGGACCTCTACGCGCGCGTTTCGCGGCTTTATGAAGAAGACCCTTCGACACAGTCCTGGCGTGCTGAAACGCTTCATGCCATCGAAAGCGGGGAAGGGGCCTTGGCCGAGTTGGGACGCATCGTGTCCGAGACGATCGTCGATACGCACTTGAACACGATGGCGCGCATCGGGGTTCGCTACGACCTGTTGCCGCGAGAGAGCGAGATCCTGCATCTGAAATTTTGGGCGTCCGCTTTCGAGCTGCTCAAGCAGCGCAACGCGATCCATTTCGAGACCGAGGGAAAGAACAAGGGCTGCTGGGTCATGCCCGCCGAGCTGTTTCAAACAATCGAAACCGGCGCCCAACCCACTCAGAGCCGCGACCGTAAGGGAGCGGTTAATCATCGGCCGAACGCAATTGACGAGGGAAGCGAAAAGCCAAGCGGGAGCGAAGCCAAACCAGAAGTCGATGAGTCAAAGGTCATCGTCCGCTCCAACGGCACCGTAACTTACGTCGGCAAGGACATCGCCTACCAGCTTTGGAAGTTCGGGCTCCTCGAAAAAGACTTCCACTACACGCCGTTGCGAACCGAACCCGGCGGACGAACCCTGTGGGCTTCCACCCTCACGCCCGGCGGCGTGGTGTCACCGGCATTCGGCAACGGACAGCGCGTTTACAACGTCATCGATGTCCGCCAGTCCTACTTGCAGGATGTGGTTCGGGCCGGCTTGCGGTCGCTTGGGTTCGAGCGGCAAGCTGACAACTCGATTCATTTCTCCTACGAAATGGTGGCTCTTTCGCCGCGTTGCTGCGCGGAGTTGGGCATTGAACTCTCGGAAGAGGATCGGCGCCGGCCCTACGTCGAAGTCTCGGGCCGCAAAGGCTTTGGTGTCAAAGCGGACGATTTAATCGATCTGCTGATTAAGAATGCTCTCAGCGAGGTGCAAAGCCGCCACGAAGATGCAAGCGAGGCGGCGCAAACCGAAATCGCCACTAAGATTGCCGTTGGCGCGTTGCGTTACTTCATGCTGCGGTTCACGCGAACCTCGGTGATCGCCTTCGACTTCCAGGAGGCACTGAGTTTTGAAGGAGAAACGGGTCCCTATATCCAATATGCGGCGGTTCGCGCTCACAATATTCTTCGCAAGCTTGGCGAACGGGGCGAAGAGTTGCCCGACTTCGGCCAAGTGCTGAGCCGGGAGGTCTTCGACCGTCAGTTGGAGAACGAGGATTTCTGGCAAATGCTGCTGGAGGCGTCGCGACGGGAGTCAGCCACCGAGAAAGCGGTCGCGGCCGCGGAGCCGGCGCAACTGGCAAGGTTCGGTTTTCAGCTCGCCCAAGCCTTCAACAACTTCTACCATCGTCACCACATCTTGAATGAACCCGACCCGCAGCGTAAGGCTTTCTTGTTGTGGATGACGACCTTCTTTCTCGAAGAGCTAGAAAGGGTGTTAGATATAATGGGAATTCCGGTGCCTGAAATGATGTAAGGCCGTTTACTCAGGGGCGCCGGAAGCCGCGGCGAGAGCCGCGGGTAACAGGCAAGTTACTGGTGCTTTCGCCCAGAAACCTCGGGGGAACTCTACTATGCATTTCGTAGCCCGGGATTCCGTCGTTGATGTCCAGCCTCCCAGTTGGGCGAGACGGCTTTCGGGGCCATCGATATTCTTTGCCTGAGGCAGGACGAGCGCCGTTCCGCCCCTTGGGGCAGCTCGGTGTGATCGCTTCGCTTCACCCGCGGTTCTCGCCGCGGCTTGTGTGGGGACCGCCCGGTTAGTTCAATCCGCGCATGAGCCGCGCGCGTAAGCAAGCGGTTATTTCAAGCGGATCAATCCACGCGTGAGCCTCAGGGCGTGAGCAAACGGGCTCCCCCTGCCGACGATTGATCCGTTCGAGGCAACCGCTCCCTTACCGTCACGGCTCCCTGTAGATCCTTTCGATTTGTTGGGCGTAGAGTTTTTCCACTTCGCGGCGGCGCACTTTCATGGTCGGGGTGATCTCTCCCTTTTCGATGGAAAACTCCTGGTCGAGGACGGCGATTTTCTTGACTTGTTCGTAGCGGGGCATGTCTTTGCAGGCCTCTTGCACTTCTCGCTCCAGCAGCTCAGTGATCTTCTCGTGGCGGCATAATTCCTTGTCGCCGGGGCAGTCTAGCTCGTTCGCCGCCGCGTACTGGCGCAGTTTCTCGAAGTTGGGAATGATGAGAGCGCTTGGAAACTTACGGGCCTCGGCCACCACCACGGCCGTTGAAATATAGGCGCTTGTCTTCAATTGATTCTCGATGGGCTGCGGCGCGATGTATTTGCCGCCGGATGTTTTGAACAAGTCCTTCTTGCGGTCGGTGATCTTCAGATAGCCGTCGTCGCTCAGCTCTCCGATGTCTCCGGTATGGAACCAGCCGCCGACGATCGCTTCGGACGTTTGCTTCTCCATCTTGTAGTAGCCCTGCATGATGTTCGGCCCGCGGACCAGGATCTCCCCATCGGCGGCAATCTTGACCTCCACGTTGTTGATCACCTTCCCCACGGTGCCGAAACGTAGGTCATCTAGGCGGTTGCTGGAAATGATTGGCGAGGTCTCTGTCAGCCCGTAGGCTTCGCAAATCGGAATTCCGACGGCGTAGAAAAACTCCGCCAGGTGCTTGGCAAGCGGCGCGGCGCCGGAGACGAAGTAGCGTAACCGGCCGCCGAGCCGCGACCGCAGTTTCGAAAAAACGAGCCGGTCGGCGACGGCGTGGCGCGCCCGCAGCCCGATCGGCATCGGCCGCCCCTCCAAGCGGTAAGGGATCGTCTGCTTGCCCACCTTGACCGCCCAGTGGAACAGTTTTTGACGCAGCGGCGGCGCGGCGCCCACCTTTTCGATCACGCGGCCATGAACCTTCTCAAAAAATCGGGGAACCCCGAGCGCAACCGTGGGGCGCACTTCGAGCATGTTCTGGGGCACCTTGTCGATGGATTCCGCGTAGGCGATGGTCGAGCCGGCGTAGAAGTAAATGTAGTCCGACGTTCGTTCCGCGACGTGACTGAGCGGCAAGAAGGAAAGGCACACGTCGTCTTCACGCAAATCGAACCCGCTGTCCCTCACATTGGTAGCGAAGTTTCCGTGGGAGAGCATCACTCCCTTGGGAACCCCGGTTGTCCCGGAGGTGTAGATAATGCTGGCCAAGTCTTGGGGCTGAACCGCGCTGATGGAAGCCTCGAAGGCTTGCCTCTCTTCCTCGCTCAGCGGGTTTTCTCCGATCAGCTTTTCAATGGAGATGATGCGCTCGTCATCGCTGGCCCAGGGATCGAAAATGATCACCCCTTCGAGTTTCGGAAGGCGGTCCCAGGCGGCTTGTATTTTTTCGAGCTGATCCACTGTCGAGACCATCACGACTTTGGCTTCGGAGTGCTCCAGCAGGTAGCGGATCTGATCGAGTGTTAGGGTCGGATAGAGCGGAACGCTGACAATTCCCGCCGTCATCATGGCGAAGTCGGCCACCGCCCACTCCCAGCGGTTTTCCGACAGCAGTGCGCACCGGACGCCTTTGCCGATACCAGCCTTTTTCAACTCGGCTTGCAAGCGAGCGACACGGCGGTAGAGTTCCTGAGAAGAGATCGGGCCGTATTTCCCGTCCGCCTTGGCAAGGATCGTATCGGTCTTGTCATAGGCGGCGGTGTGCCGGAACAGTTGTGCAAGGGTTTCAGGCATAAATTACTCTCCGTTCAGCATGGTCCGGTTTGACCCGTTGGCGGGCAGGGGGATCAACGGAATCTTGTGAACGCACATCTATAACACTGTAAACTGTAAGCTTCTCATTTGGGAAACAGCGGAGAACACGCGATGTGGAAACAGATGGCCGAGGGCATGCAGCTCAACATTCCGGAGCCTGAATTAGAAAGGGCCGTCGCCATACTCGAGTCCCTCTATGAGAACGTTCGGCCCGCGCTTGACCGCGACCTGAGCACCATCGAGCCAGCCGCCGATTTTCGTCCGCGGAGGAAGTAAATTCAGAGCCCCGAACGCAAGTGACGGGTCAAATCCACCCAGCCCCACAGTCTTTCAAAAAGGCAAACAAACATAGAGAACACAACTTGACCATTCAAGAAACCTCCCAGCGTATCCAAAACGGCGAGATCTCCCCCGTCGAGCTGACTCAGCAAACCCTGGAGCGCATCGCCAAGCTGCAGCCGGTACTCAACGCCTACATCACCATCACGGCGGATCATGCTCTCGATCAGGCTCGCCAGGCGGAAGCCGAAATCCGCTCGGGCAACTATCGCGGCCCGCTGCACGGCATCCCTTACGCAGCGAAGGACCTGTTTTACACGAAGGGCATCCGCACGACCGTGGGAACCAAGTTCCTGGCCGATTTCGTACCTGATTTCGATGCCACCATCATCGAAAAGCTCAACGATGCGGGCGCTGTGCTGGTGGGCAAGGCCGGCTTGCACGAGTGCGCCTACGGGATTACGTCTAACAACCCGCACTATGGGCCGATCCGCAATCCCTGGGACACGGACCGCATCCCGGGCGGGTCGAGTGGCGGCTCGACGTCCGCGCTGGCTTCGGGGCAGTGTCTGTTTTCGCTTGGATCCGACACAGGGGGGTCGATTCGCATCCCAGCGTCGTTGTGCGGATTGGCCGGCCTCAAAGCAACTTTCGGCCGCGTCAGCCGCCGCGGAGTCTACCCGCTCGGGCACACTCTCGACCACGCCGGCCCATTCGGCCTGACGGTTCGGGACACGGCTTGGGTCTACCAGGCGATCGCAGGGTTCGATTCGCGCGATCCCTCGAGCGCCGACGAGCCCGACCGCACGCCGGTTCTGTCCCCGGAACCACGCCTCGACGGCCGCAAGATCGGGGTTCCAAGGAACTACTACTTCGAGAATCTGGACGCTGACGTCGAGGCGGCCGTTCGCGAAGCGCTGCAGGTTTTGGAGGAGCTGGGCGCGACCTTGGTCGAAATCGCGGTGCCCGACATCGAGGAGTTCAACTCGATCGGACGGTTGATTCTGCTGGCTGAAGCGTCTTCGGTGCACCATCGGCGGCTGCGCGAGCGGCGCGAGGATTTCGGAGACGATGTTCGCGCCCTGCTCGACCAAGGTTGCTTCATCCCAGCCACCGACTATCTTGACGCTCAGCGGCGGCGAAGGGCGTTCAACGACGCGTTTAACGAGCTGCTGAGGGAGGTCGATGTCATCGCCACCCCGACCATTCCCATTACCGCCGCCAAGATCGGCGAGGACACAATGCGTGTTGCCGGCCGCGACGAGAACGTTAGGCTGGCCACGACCCGCCTGGTGCGGGCCCTCAACATGACGGGGCTGCCGCTGCTTTCCGTTCCATGCGGAATCAGCTCCGAGGGCCTTCCGATCGGCCTGCAATTGATCGGGGGGTTGTTCGACGAAGCCACCTTGCTCGAAGTCGGCCACAGCTACGAGCAGGCGACCGAATGGCACAAGAAGCGGCCGCCGATTGCTGCCGGCTAGGTCCAATACTGTTCAGTTCTCCTACGCCTCGTCCGCGGACTTCCGTCCGCGGCTCTGTCCGGCCGTCTGAAATTTTCTGCCACAATCGGAAACGATTTGACTATACGGACTACTGTAAGTGGACAGTATTGCGGCTAGGTCGCGGCTAGCTCCCGGCCTCATTCTGGTAGGCTCAAGTCTCAGTTTGAGTGAAGGTCCGTTGTGTTCGTCCTGCAGACTATTCTGTTGCTTCTGCTAGCTGGTTCCTGGGTTTATTGCATTCTGACGGTGGTGGCAGCGCTGCGCTATCGGGCGCTACGGTTCAAGCCGCTGGAAAACGGTCCGCCCATCAGCGTGCTCAAACCTCTCTCCGGAGCCGAGAATGCTCTCGAGACCAACCTGCGAAGTTTTTTTACCCAGCGCTACTCCGCCTTCGAGATTCTTTTCGCGGTGCGGGAAGCCGCGGATCCCGCGGTGAGAGTCGTCGAGAAGCTGCGCGCTGAGTTCCCAGCTCAGCCGTGCCGTGTCTTGGTGACGGGAGAGCCTCCCTATGCCAACGCAAAAGTCTTCAGCTTGGTGCAGATGATCGCTACGGCGCGCCACGACTTGCTGGTGATGAGCGACAGCGATATCCGTGTTGCACCCGATATGCTGGCGACTTTGGCGGCGGAGTTCGACAGCGGCAAGGTCGACCTTCTCACCTGCCCCTACCGTGCCGTGCCGGGTCCCAGTCCCTGGTCGACGCTCGAGGCGGTGGGCCTCAACACGGAGTTCCTCAGCGGCCTACTGGTGGCGCGGCTGGTCGAAGGCGTGAAGTTCGCGGTCGGGCCGGCCATCGCCGCGCGCAAGAGGTTGATTGATGCCCTGGGCGGTTTTGGCCGGTTCAGAGAGTACCTGGCAGAAGATTTCGTGCTCGGGAAAATCGCTGCTCAAAGTGGCTACGGGGTTGACTTGTCTTCCTATGTCGTCGAGCACCATATCGGAAGTCAGGGATTCGGTCAAAACTTTCGGCACCGCCTGAGATGGGCGCGCAGCACGAGACGATCGCGCCCCAGCGGCTACGCCGGGCAGCTATTCACTTACCCGCTGGCTCTGGCGATTCTGACCTGCCTGGCTGTTCCGGGCTGGCCCGCCATCCTGGCCGCGACCGCGGCGTTTCGCGCGCTATCGGTCTGGGCCGTTGCCGGGCGCGTGCTTCACGACCCGCTCACCCGAGGCCGCTGGTGGCTGGTTCCGATCCAGGACATTCTGGGTTTCTTGATTTGGATCGCGGGATTCTTCGGAAACCAAATCCAGTGGCGGGACAGGACCTACCGGTTGCTGCCCGACGGCCGTTTCGAAAGAGTTCGCTAGGCGGCCGCGAGACACGTTGCGATTCACTTTCCGGTCTGTACAATGAGTGTTCGTTCGGTCATAAAAGATCTCAGTCTCTCCTGATCCAGCGAGTTTCCCGACAGGCGGCTCCGCGGCGGCCTTGCCGGAACCGCTGGGTGTTACCGCGCGGCGAGCCGCAAGCGCTGACCGAATGCGCCAGGCGCCTCGGCGACTCGCCAGGGATTCAGCGAAACCATTAGCACAAGACAAGCAGGAAAGGATACTTTAAATGTCAAAAGGTCAATTTGCGGTTGCCGGTTTGGGCGTGATGGGACGCATGGTGGCCCTCAATATCGAACGCAACGGATTTCCCGTCGTCGCCTACAACCGCGGGACGGAAAACGCCGACCACATGCGCCAGGCCGCCGCGGGTAAGAACGTGCAAGTCACGCAGTCGATCCAGGAAATGGTCGATTTGCTCGAAAAGCCGCGGCGTGTGCTGCTCATGGTCACCGCCGGGCGCGGGACCGACGCCGTGATCGCTGAACTCCGCAAGCTGCTCGAGCCCGGCGATGTCATCATCGACGGCGGAAACTCGCACTTCCCTGATACGAATCGGCGCCAAGAGGAACTATCGGGAACAGGAATCCACTACATCGGCTGCGGCATCAGCGGCGGCGAGCAAGGGGCTCTGTGGGGACCGAGCATCATGCCCGGCGGCGACAAAGAAGCCTACGCCAAGATCGAGCCCGTGCTGAACAAGATCGCCGCTAAGACCGACGACGGCCCCTGTGTCACCTACGTCGGCGAGGGTTCGGCCGGTCACTACGTGAAGATGGTTCACAACGGCATCGAGTACGGCATCATGCAGATCATCTGCGAGATTTACGATGTTTTCCGGAAATCCGCCGGCATGAGCACGGCGGAAATCCAAGAGGTTTTCGCGAAATGGACCGAATCGGATATCAGCGGCTTCCTGGTCGAAATCACGGCGGATTGCCTGGCGAAGCAGGACGATCTGACGGATCAGCCGCTGGTCGAAGTCATACTCGATACGGCGGGACAAAAAGGCACCGGCAAATGGACGGCTCAGTCGGCCCTTGACCTGGGAGTGCCGATCCCCAGTCTGAGCATGGCTGTTACCGCGCGGATTCTTTCGGGAATCAAGCCGAACAGAGTCGAAGCCGCGAAAATTCTCAGCGGCCCGGATGCAAAATACTCCGGTGACCGTGACGAGCTGATTGCGACGATGTACAAGTCCTTTTATCTGGCAACGACCGCTTGTTACGCGCAGGGAATGGCCTTGATCCGGGCGGCCTCCAAGGAGTTTGATTATAAAATCAACCTGGCCGAGGTGGCGCGCATTTGGAAGGGCGGCTGCATTATTCGCTCGAAGCTGCTGGGCCCGATCAAGAAGGCCTTCGAGGCGAATCCCAATCTGGACAACCTGCTGCTCGACGCGAGTTTCAGCGGCATGGCGAACGCCAATCAGGCCGGCTTGCGAAAGGTCGTCCAGCTCGCGGCCGAAACCGGCGTTCCGGCAACCTGCCTGGGCGCAACGCTCGCCTACATCGACAGCTACCGCAGCGAGTTCCTGCCGGCGAATCTGCTGCAGGCGCTGCGCGACAACTTTGGAGCGCACACTTATAAACGCCTCGACCGCGAAGGCGTCTTTCACGCCGAGTGGGTGAGCTGATTTCTAGCGCAGCGATAAACGCTGACTTCCTCAGGTTAAGCGCAGCCCGTGGCCTCAGGTCAAGCGCAGCCCGTGGCGCAAGCTCTTAGCTTGCCGAGCCGGCACTCGTGCCGGCTCTTGCTGGGTTCGGTCGCCGGTATTACCAATGGTTCGTCGAAACTGGCGCGGGCTGGGATACATCGATCCGAGATCAAGCGTCGAGATGAGTCTCGACGCGGCAAGCACAAGTGCTTGCGCCACATCACCAGGAGTGCTGGCGCCGCATCGCGGAGTTGTGCCTTGCTGCCCGGCCGGTCAGTTATCCTAATCGATTGATCTTGTAATTGCCCGGTACGGGCCCCTCTTGCAGCAAGCCGACATGGCAACCCGCAGCTTACTTGAGGACTTTCAGTCCAAGCACGACTTCTATATCGGCCTTGATTCCGACGGCTGCGTGTTTGACTCGATGGAGATCAAGCACAAAGAATGCTTCACGCCGGCTTTCATCAAACATTGGGATCTTCAGGCTGCGTCGAAGTTTGCCCGCCGTGTTTGGGAGTTCACCAACCTCTACTCGGTCTATCGGGGGACGAACCGATTCCCCGTGCTGGTGAAGTGCCTCGATCTGATCCAGGACTGGCCGGAAGCAATGCGCCGCGAAGTCAGCATTCCCGGCCTCGAGCCGTTGCGCGGTTTCATCAGTTCAGGGTTGCCGCCCAGCAACGCCTCCCTGACAAAACTGGTGGACGAAACGCGCGATCCCATCTTGATGCGTACCCTCGAGTGGAGTCATGCCGTCAACGACGCCGTGGCCGGCATCGTCAAAGGCGTGCCGCCGTTCCCCAAAGTTCGCGAATGCCTGGACAAGATGATCGCCGCGGCCGACTTGGCCGTGGTCTCGGGCACGCCCGGCGAGGCGCTCCGCCGGGAATGGGTCGAGCACAAGATCGATCACTATCCGGTCCTGATCGCGGGGCAGGAGTTGGGCAAGAAAGCCGAACATCTGCGCGTCATGACGCGCCACAACCGCTACGCCGCTGACCGCATGCTGATGATTGGAGACGCACCGGGCGATAGCAAAGCTGCCAGGGCGACAGGCATGATGTTCTACCCCGTCAATCCGGGGCACGAGGAAGATTCTTGGGAAAGACTCCACGACGAAGCGCTCGGCCGATTCTTCTCCGGGACTTACGGCGGCAACTACGAAGACGCCCGAGTCGCCGAGTTTGAGAAACTACTACCTTCAACACCTCCGTGGAAAGCCTAGCCCGTGTCGCGTGTGCCAGAAAAGTTCAGATGGCCGGACAGAGCCGCGGACGGGAGTCCGCGGTCCCAAGGGGCAGAAAGTTCGAGAACCAGAATCGGAGCCGCGACCGTGAGGGAGCGGTTAGCCGCTAGGGCGCGTTAATCCGCCAAGGCCCGGCACCCCCGTTTCGGTTCCGGCTCGTCCGCGTCAACAAAAGGGAGCATCCATGATCCACGTACCGCTAGTCCGCTGGGGAGAGCCCTACACCAGCCTCGATAAAGACAAGGTCGTTCACTTCGACAGCGGCGAGCCGATCGCCGAAGTCAGCCAGGCCGTTGCCGGCATGGTCCGCCGTGACATGCGCCAGGCTCAGGCGGCCCGCAACGCCTTGCGGGAGATCCCCTGCGCCGAGCTGATCAAGATGGTGCAGCAAGCCGGGCAGCTATTCATGAGTGCGGACCTCCCTATCGGAGAAGACACGCAAACGCCGGACGATTTCGTCCGCCAGCAGTCGTCGACAACCGGGCTTCCGGAACACATGTGCCGCAAGAACATGGACAAGATCGCCCATGTCCTCAGCCAAATGGACCGCATCCTGGACGCATTGACTCGCGGCCTCGACCTCAACATCCTCAGTTCGGGGTATGGAACCGACGCCGCTGGGCGGCTGCTCAGCTACCAGGCGACCACCCCCGTGCTGGGCATGGTGCTGCCAAGCAATTCGCCGGGCGTGCACACGCTTTGGATGCCGGTCGTCGCCATGCAGATCGGGCTGGTGCTCAAGCCCGGCCCTCAGGAGCCTTGGACGCCTTACCGCATGACGCAGGCGATGATCCGGGCGGGCGTGCCAGCGAAGGCCTTCGCGATCTATGCGGGCGGCGGCGATATTGGGGCGGCGGTGCTGGGGAGTTGTCCCCGGACCATGCTGTTCGGGAGCCAAGCGACAGTCGACCAGCACGGGGGCAATCCTCAAGTCCAGGTACACGGACCCGGCTACAGCAAGATCCTGATCGGCGACGACGAGGCCGACAACTGGGAAGATTACCTGGATCTGATGGAGACCAGCGTATTCCTCAATAGCGGACGCAGTTGCATCAACTGCAGCGCCATCTGGACGCCGCGTCACGGCAAGGATATCGCCCAAGCGCTGGCCGAACGGCTGGCATCGGTGAAACCGCTGCCTCCCGAAGACCCCGAAGCGGCGCTGGCGGCCTTCACCGTCCCCGGCGTTGCCGAAGCCGTTTCAGGGGCGATCGACGCCGACCTAGACGCCGGCGGCCACGAGGATCTCGTGGGCAAGGTTCGAGGGTCTTCGCGCCTGATCCAGCGCGAGCACTGCGATTATTTGCTTCCGACGATTACTTACTGTGAGTCGCCCGAACAACCCATCGCGAAGAAGGAATTCATGTTCCCGTTCGTTAATGTCGTCGAGTGCCCGCGGGACCAGATGCTAGAGAAAATCGGCCCCACGCTGGTCGGCAGCGGCATCACCAAGGATCCCAAATTCCGCGCCGAACTGCTCGATTGCGAACACATCGACCGGCTCAATCTGGGCGCCGTCCCCACGACGAAGCTCGACTGGCTGCAGCCCCACGAAGGCAACATCGTCGACTTCCTCTACCGGGCCAGAGCCTTCCAAAGCGAACCGGCGGCATGAGGCCAGTTGCCGAACCGCGGTTTCGTAATTGGGCTCCGTCCCTATTCCCCCCCCTATTTCCCATATTTTCCCATATTTTCCCTGGGTTTAGTCTGAAACACCCGTCGGCCCGTTCGCGGAAATGTGGCCGGTCGGGCCTTTTGCTATGCTGAACCCAGTGGCAACGCAGACTCTCATGCCGGTCGAAGAATATCTGCGCACGGTCTACGAGCCGGACGCCGAATTTGTCGATGGCGAGATCGTGGAGAGAAACTTGGGAGAGAATCCGCATAGCGTGGTGCAGGTCCGGTTGGTCGAAATCTTCTACGAGCTAAAGAAGAAACACCCCGTTCATTGCCGAACCGAACTCCGTATGCGGCTTGCGCCCGCACGCATCCGGATCCCCGATGTCGCGCTATTCCACCCTAAAAATCCTGCCGAACTCGTTCCTTCCGATGCCCCGTTAGTCGTCGTCGAGATCGTTTCGCGGGAGGATCGCCACACGGAGATCATTCAGAAGTTCGAAGAGTACCGTGCCTGGGGAGTGACCCACATTTGGCTCGCCGATCCATGGCAGCGGCAGCTCTCGGTCTACGGCGACAACGGCCTGACGGCCATGGGGTCACTACAAATTAGCGACTTAGGCCTGGAAATCACGGTGGCGGACCTCTTCGACTGATCCGGCGCGTGGCGCGCGTCTCCAGACGTGCCGTGTCGCCATTCTTGGCGACATGTGTTACCGTCAGGCCCGCCCGCCAGGTGCAAAACAGAACCCAAGCCGACTCTCGCGGGCCCGCCAGGGGCTCGCCGGGTCGCGGTAGGGATGCCGGTCGCCCGGCACCCCTACCGCGACCCTTTTGTCGCCGATCCGCGGCCGGATAGTCCGCCCGCCCGTCACCCGTGCTACAGTTGTCGGGTTGTTGAACCGGTTCCGAGCGAACTTGCCGCAAGGCATGCCCAATCGGGTTCAGATCGCCATCCTCGGCCTGGCGCTACTCGCCTTTGGTCCAACCCTCTTATCATCGTTTCACTTCGACGACCACTCTCTTTTCAGCGACTCAGCGATCACCTCCTCCTCGGGCTGGTGGGAAGTGTTCCGGCTGGAACGAACACGACCGCTTACTTACTTAACCTTCTGGCTGAACTGGCAAGTTGGGGGCGAGCATCCGTTCGGCTATCACCTCGTTAATCTTGCGATCCACCTGGCCTCGGTTTGGGTCGCTTTTCCTGTCTTTCTCCGCGTAGTAGATAGAAAATCGGCTCTCATTGCGGTCTCGATTTTCGCTTTTCACCCACTTCAAACCGAGCCCGTGGCCTATATCTTCGGCAGGGCTACCTTGCTTGCGGCGCTACTGTGCCTGCTTTGCTGGAAAGACTGGCTCAACGGCAAACGATGGCGGTCCGCGTTGTTTTTCGGGGCAGCCCTGCTGGCGAAGGAAGAAGCCGCGGCATTCCCCGCCTTCTTATTCGGCTATGAATGGATCTGTCGGAGGCGGGGACTCCCGGAGCTGCGTGTTTTTTTTAAGCCCTTGTCCGCGATGCTGGCTTTCGCGGCACTGGCCGCCGCCAGGCTTTACTACGCCGCGCTCGTCACAAAGGGCGCCGGTATCGGCTTCGAACTGGGAGATATCACTCCGGCGAGGTACCTTTTGACCCAGGGACGTGTGATTTGGGAGTACCTTCGCGTGTTTGTTTGGCCCGCAAGCTTGAATTTCGATCGGGACTTTTCGTTGTCCGCGCCAGAGGATCTCTCGGCTTGGCTGGCCTGGGGCCTGCTAGTGGGAGGCATTGCCGCCAGTTGCTGGTTTGCAAAAAGACAGCCTAACGCTTACTGGCTCCTGGGCTTTTTCATTCTTCTGATTCCTGCCTCCAGTGTCGTCCCGTTAGCCGATCTCATCGCGGAACGCCGCATGTACTTGCCTCTTCTCAGCCTGAGCTTGGCGATCGGCTCCTTGCTCAAACCAGCTCCAAGGCCTGTACTGATGGCCCTCGCCTTCGCGCTGTGTGGCATTAGCTTGCAGCGAAGTCTGGTGTGGCGGACTGAAGAGAGCCTCTGGCGCGATACAACAGAGAAGTCGCCGTCGAAGATCCGGCCGAAGCTGCAGCTCGCGCGAGCCCTGGCCGGCGGCGGGCCCGGCAAAGACGAGGAGCGTCTTAGACTCCTGCATCGGGCCAAAAAACTCGCACCCAGTGATCGAAGTGTCGCGACCGAACTGGGAGTTTTCCACCTCAGCCGGGGAAGGCCCGAGGAAGCCCTCGGTGAGTTTCAGGCCGTTCTCGCTGTTTCACCCGACGACGCTCAGGCGCTCAGCAACTACGGCGCGGCGCTTTATTCTCTTGGAGACATTGGCCAAGCCTCCGCCGTATTTCGCAGGGCTCTCGAAAGCGATCCTTGCCATTTTGACGCCCGCAACAATCTAATACTGATCGAAAGACGTCTCAGACGCACGGACCGGATGCTTGCGTTGACGCACCCGCCTTCGAACTGCCGCTACACACACCCGCAACGGGCCGCGCTCGAAGCAGCTAGCCCGTAGGCCGCCGCAACATCTTGTCTGCTGGCAAATTCTTGACGCGGCCATTCCGTGCTCGCCCGCGCAAACCCCCGCTGTGTCCTAGGAAACAAAGACTTTATTCCTAACTCCGGCTCCGTTTCTGTTTGGAACGCCGCGTGCTCGGGTCTGCACGAAGGCCTCTCGAAGGCCGTGGAGGTTACCGATGACCCACGCCACCAGCCTGCCACAATCGGCCAACGCGTTTTGGAAGTTGCCGCAAAGAATCGAGCTTGACGAAGGGCAACGAGCCGAGCAATTCGCCGCCTTTCTCAAAGCCCGTGTCGCCGAGCGTTCCCGTGCGCCCGAGGTCGCCCCGGCTCATTCCAAAGGACTGCCGGCGCTCCCGGCTCGTTCGCGTTCGGCGGGCAATAGCAGCGGCGCCGCAGCTCCGCCACAACACGCCCGGGCTCACGAGGTTTCGCGTGGCGGTTTACCCCCGCTCCGCCTCCCGGACCAAGCGCGGCCGGCGGGGCTGACCGAGGGTCCAGAGGCCGTGGTTCCACCCGATGAACCGCCTGAACCGGCAACCACGGTCCAGCCTTTCACTCCGCGCTATCAGGACGTCCCCGATGCCTGGAAACGGCCGCTCGGACCCTACCAGCAGGCACCGCCCGAGTTCGGCGGAGAGTGGTGGAAGGTCAACCCCTTTACGGGGCCGGAACCCTGGCGGCCGGTCGAAATTCCTCCTGAACCCGAAATACCGGATGGATTCACTGAGATCTTCGGAACCCGTCCGCGGGCTTCTGATTTCTCGAGCTTCCGCGCGCATAAAGTAGCCGAGCTAAGGTGGGAGCAGGACCTCAAATTCTTCCAACGCAGCGGCATTCCCGAAGGCTATGATCAAGCACAGGTTGAGTTAGCCGCGGGCGTCTTTGAAAAGTGGGACATGGGGCGGCCCCTGTTCTACGAGGGACGCTACGGCTGGATGGCCCGCTTCCCTGATTCGGCGATACCGAATTTCGAAGCGAATGTTACGGCAAGCTTGGAGGTCTCACATATCGTGGTGGCCAAATACCAGACGCGACAATTGCTCCACGGAGTCACGCCCGCGGTCGTGCATCCCTTCGTACCGCCTATCTTGGTGTCGGCGGAATCGTAGCGGGGAAACCCCTTCAAACGATCCTCGAAGATTTCCAACTCGATCAGATAGCAATACGGCTTTGGGGGTCTTTTAGTTCAATTACCAGGTCTAACCCCACCGCCTTTCAGGCGGTCAGCTTCAAGGGAGGGTTCTCAACAGAGCCGCGCCCGCAAGGGTGCGGTCCAGTCTGGCAGTGATCGCAGTCTGGCAGTGACCGCATTCCGATGGCGGTCCCGACGCACGGACTCCCCTCGACCGCACCCTTGCGGGCGCGGCTCTGTTTCGGCCAAGCCGCTCTTCAGGCGACTTTCAGTCGCACACGAACCTGCTGGTTTTCAGCCAGCAGCTGTTCAGACCGCTTCTTTGACGAGCTTCTGGAGGTTTTGCGCGCAAATCTTGCTGCCTTCAAATTTGTCCCCGTCCGGCCCGCCCCAGTGGGTTTCGAGACTGATCATGCCAGGGTAGCCGTCGGCCACGAGGCGGGAAAGCTGCCCCTTCCAGCCGACTTTGCCATCGCCGACGGCGCACCAGTTCATGCGATCGCTTTCCGCCGGCATGACACCGTCTTTGGCGTGGACATGCACGATTCTGCCGGCGGGAAGAAGGTCGTAGCTGCCGGGGAAGGCGCCCTCGTCGGCAACATAGGCATTGGCCGGATCCCAGACGAGCCCGAAGTGCGGACTGTCGATTGCCCGCATGACTGGGGCCACTTCGGCGGCCGTCGCGAGATTACAGGCATGCTCGTTTTCCAGCCCAATGACGAGGCCCTTGGGAGCCGCGGCATCGATCGCCGTGCGGAGCGCACCGATGATCCGATCCGTCAACTGAGAGGGGTCCGTCGTTCGCCAAAAGCTGAACACGCGGATGATTCTCGCTTCCAGCTTTTCGGCAATTTCGATGGCACGGTTCAGAATACGCGACTGGTCGTCGTAAGTGTGGGCTGCCTGGAAAGCGTCCTGCTCGAAGCGATGGTCGATGTCTCCTCCATCCGGCAGCGTACATTTGTAGACGGGTGAAGCAATGGACACGACCTCGAGTCCGGCCGCCTTCGCCATCTTGCCGATCTCGCCGATCTCGCTGTCGGACATGTCGACAATATTCTTATTCCACGCCGTGCGGATCTCGAGCGCTGGGACGCCCATTCGCACCGCGGTTTCGCAGATATGCTCGAAGTCTTGCGTGAACTCATCGGTGATAATCGCAACGGGGAACTCAGCCATAGGACCCTATTTTACCGTAACGGGCCGAACCACCCGGCCCAACGCACCTCTGAGCAAATAGGCCGCCGGCAGGCGTGCCATCGGACTCGGTGGGGGTTACTGGCGGGACGCGCCTTTCAGCTTGACCGCTCAAAGGCGCCGGCCTACAATCATGAGAGACCGGCGCTATCGTCTAAGGGTTAGGACAGGGCCCTCTCAAGGCTCAAATCCGGGTTCGATTCCCGGTAGCGCTACCAGCCTTCCCGCTGCTCCTTCAACTGCTTGGCTGCCCGATTCGGGTGGCGTTGCTAGCAAAGTGGGGCGGCTTTGGTCCCGGCCGGTCCGCGTTAGGGCCTCTGAGCCGCGGAAACGGCGCCGGATTGTAGCCCAGGGTAGAGCGAAGCGGCACCCTGGGCAGGAAAACCCTCAAGGCCAAGCCCCGGATGCGGATGGAGCGTAGGAAAGCGAACGCATGATGCTGACGACGGTTCCGCCTTGCGTCGAAAGAAATACGGCGACTTGGGCAAGCGAAGACGGCCCCGAAACCACTAAGTCAACAGTATTGGGTTTGGGCCGGTCGTGTCGCCGTAGGGCGCGCGGACGACCGCGTCATTGCCTGACACGGACCAGCACGCCGGCCGAACATGGTTGCCCGAGTGTCGTTTTGTGACGGACCGGCCGCGAGGCGGCCGGTCGTGGGCGCCAACCCAACCCTAAACGACCGCCCCACCCCCCGCGGCGAACGGACGAGCCGGTCGAGGGGTCTCGCGCGCGGAACTACGAGCCCGGTCTCTTCTCCACCTCGTCGAGCTCGACCCCTTCGGAAACCGGTTGCAGGCCCGACAAGACGCTGTTCCGCATCGCCCAAACCTCGACCGGCTCCTGGGTCACCATCGTGAAAGCGATGAGTTTCCCGTCGGGAGACCATTCGGGGGAAAAGGGTATGCGGCTGTAGGCTTCGCCGCCCGCCCATGCCACCCGGTGCTTCCCCGTATCGCGGTCCACCACCCACAGCTCCACTCTTCGTTTCTCGGGGATGGCGACCGCCCAGACGAGCATCCGGCCACCGGGAGACCAGGAAAATCTCACTGACTTAAGCCATTTGTGCACCGGCAACCCATCGGGCGCCCACCAAGCATCCGGCAGCGCGGGCCCGCGGGCGATCGTGACCGCTTGGCCGCCGGCGGCGGGCACGGCGTACAAGCAATTAGCGAAGTCAAATGCTATTTCCGTATCGTCAGGGGACCATCTCGGCCACGTCCAGCGGCCACGGGTTTGGGTCAGTGTCCGAACGCTGCCGCGTGTCAAATCGGCTACCTTCAACTCCCAATCCCAAAGCCACATTTCCCCTGACCGGGGGCGGTCGAAGACTGCCGCCTTCTTGAGGTCATGCGAAAATTCGGGCATCGCGCCCTCCGCCAGCGTGAGCAGTTCGGAAAGTTCGTGGGTTTCCGCGTTAAAAAGATAGAGCGCGCGGCCCCTCCCGCTGCCGGCGTCGGCGACAAAGAGCCCCTTGCTGTGATCCCGGCTATAGTTGAAGTTACGCCTGCCGGAAAGTTCCGGCCACGGAATTTGGTGAATGCGCTCTTTGCCGCTTGCGACATCCCGTTCACGAAAAGCAAGCAGATCAGAGATCACTTGCCAGCGCACACTCGGGTCCCAGTAGTAGAATTTCATTTCTTGGGGCGCCCAGTGCTTGCCCCACGAGCCCTCGGGAAAATCCGACTCGGGCTCCCCGCGCGCTTTGCCGCTTTCGGGATCCACGGCAAGCAGGTGCACGCGAACAACACTCTTCCACCGCGCCAAGAGGACTTCACCGTCAGGCGTCAGGGTTGGCGGCAGCGAACCATGGTGATGAGGCGCCTCCGCCAATTGAAAAGGCGCTCCTTGGGGCGCGCCGACATCGGAGTCGATCCCTAGGGCCCACAATTCGTGCCGGTCAGATCCTCTTAGGCCGTATCCCCGGATAAACAGAAGGGTGCGGCCGTCGCGTGCCCAAAACGCCTGCCTGTCGTAGGTTGAAGGGGGATGCCGTAGTCGTGGTGCGGATGAAGTTGAGGATCTCTCGTAGCCGCGGTGAGCTGGATGGGATCGTGCTCCCCATTTGTCGCGACAAGCTCGATGTCCTGAAACCTGCCGTTCCGGTAGGAGTATGCGAGGAATCGGCCGTCCGGTGAAAGGGCAGGATCGTAGATCCGGGAGCGGGGCGTCTTGAGCGGAGTCAGTGTCAAGTCCCGCAGCGAGAGAAAGCCGTACCCGCGGCCGCTGCCGGTGTTGCACAAAAGCCGCTTTCCTTCGGCGTCCCAGGCCATGGGTCGCAGCATCTCGTCAAGCGAAGAGCCCTCTCGAAGAACCTGCCGCTCGCCCGATTTGATATCGACGATTTCGAGCCGGTAAACGCCAGGCCGTTCGACAACCTCTACCTGAGGCCGTTCGAGAAGCTGTACCTGATCGCCATGATGGGCGCTTGCCAGCGCCAGGCGTTTGCTGTCAGCCGACCAGGAAACGCTAAACGTGAAGTTCGCGACGAGCAGCCGGTCGCTCTTGCTCCGGAGATCACGCAGACGCAGGTGGTGATTCTCCCAGGCGGCATAGGCAAGGTAGCGCCCGTCGGGAGAAATCTTTCCGTAGGCGAAGGGAAACGAATCGAGCAGGCGCTCGGAAGGGCTCCCGAGCGTCTCGGCTCGAGGATTCGAGCCCGCTTGCCACAAGACGGCCACCCCCAGGCTCAGCAGCACCGCCGCCAGCGCCATGGGCGCCCGCGCCCAACTCCCCTGGCGTTTTCCCGCCGCGGCCGCCGCTGCTTGTGAAGGCGCGCTCGCGCCGGCCGCTGTCTCGTCCCGCGGAGTTTCTTTTGGCGTGCCGTGGATCCGCGGCGCTGGCTTCGCCGGAGCAACAAAGCGGTATCCCCGCTTCGGCAGGGTCTCGATGAAACGCGGGTTTCGCGGCGAATCCCCCAAGGCCCCGCGCAGATTCTTGACCGCCGCATTCAGGCTGCGGTCGAAATCGACGTAGGTATCTCCCGGCCAGAGATGCTGCTGCAATTCCTGACGCGTTACTAACCCGCCAGGCCGTTCGAGCAACAGCTCCAGGACGCGAAAGGGCTGGTCAGCAACCTTGATGCGGATGCCATACTTCCGCAACTCCCCTGCGTGCAAGTCCGCTTCGAAGGCCCCGAAGCGAACGATGCGCCGGGCGCCAATCTCCCGCGGCGGATCCACACCCAAACCCATAGACGCCAACTAATATACACCTTCTTTCCAGTCCTTGGAACACCCATCTTGCTGAAAGGCTGTGGTTTGCGCTGTTTTCCCGTGTCGCAACGGGCGACAACTGCCCTGAAACGAAGGAGTTAGCCGATCACAAAGAAATCACACGGCGATGGCTTGAAACAGTGGCCTTCCTGAGGCAAACTTGTCGCCATACAGGAGTGAAAGGCGAGTTTCCGAGGCCGGTTCGCCTCTGATGGAGATTCGCCGCAAGCAGACGAATTGACGAACGCAGTTTACCCAAGGAGGAACTATGATGAATCGCTTTTCTCTATCCAATCTCGCGGCGGCCACGATGGTCGTATCTGTCGGTCTGATGGTCGGCGCTATCCTCACTGTCGCCCCGACGCCAAGCCAAGCCGCCAAGGGCGGCGGACAAGGCAAAGGTGGAGGCCAGCCGCTCACCCCGGCCAAGATTACGTTCTGCGAAGTCAACTGCGATCCCTCCGACCCGCCCGACCCGTTTTTCGACGTCGAGATCAAGAGTGACGGCATTGACGGCACGGCGTATACAGACGAAGGCATCGGGTCTGAAGGTCTAGAGGTCACCATCGACTCAGCAGCGAACCAAGGCAATATCAGGCTCGAGGGCAACGACTCCGGTCGAAAGCTCCGCATCGCCGTGCCCGATAACGACAAATGCGGACTTCCGACAGAACCGTCGCCCTTGTACGTCGACTTCCAGTTCTTGCGCGTCGAGGTCGACGAGGAAGTCGACGGCGGAGTCTTCGGCATGGCGGAGGGGGAGTCCAAGTCCGTGATAGTCCCGATGGGAATTCGCTTCGGTTATCCAACAACAAATGCGAACATTTTCTTCCTTGACTACCGCCCGGAGTTGAAGGGTCCGAATGTCTGCAAGGGCAAGAGTGGATTGGTGAAGGTCGTGCGCAACAGCGAGACGAGTTGGACCGTAACCGATGACGGCCGGGCTTGCGTGCGGAACCACCCAGACGAGCAAGGCGATCGTATGTTTCACCGGCACAATGAATTTCTCATTCGACGTCGAACTGCTGCCTTAGCAGCAAGCCGGGCGGCTCGACGTCGGCTTTGTGGATGACGGCAAGGACCTGGTCTCCGTCCCTCTGGGGACAGGCAACCGGAGCGATTCGTTGCCCACGACGCATGAGTTGCTACGCGGGCAGGGCTCCAAAAGAAAACTAGCGCGGACCTGGCGCTTTTCCAGGTCCGCGTCTTGAGCTGTCGGCTATTGAGCCGCGCCTCAGCCGGCAGCGCGGCGGCAAACGAGTCGAGATCATCGACTACATCAGCATCGCGGACAGGCTGTATACGCCGAGGAATTCCGAGAATTCCGAGATTCCGAGGGACAGTCACCTTAACTGCTGCGCCGCACCCCAGGCAGAGTCACCTAACTGTCTATAAAGCAATAACTTATGTTGATGAATCCGTGTCGGAAGCAGCGCTCGAAGGCACAGGCCTGGCGGTAACCGCTGAATCAGCGGGGTCTAGTCCGATAGGGACAGTCACCTTAATCAGGCGGACGAGAGCAAATCCCTGTGGAATCGTAAGCTCGCTCACTCCCAAGCCGCCGAACTGTAGTCGATCTCACGCTGTCGCACTGAATCACAGCCGAGAACACGGTTAAGGTGACTGTCCCTTTATATTTGATCGCTCCGCCAGCAGCAAAATCTCTCGCCTCCCCGTGCGACCACGACTCCAAGTGGCGCTGCCAAGCCGCTCTCGCACCGTCGAACGGGTCCCGGCCTCCCATCAGAGCTTCTTGCCTCCCTGATTGAAAACGCATAGACCCTGGGCCCCTGCTCGGACGGCTTCCTTCCAATCGTTGGGTCGCCTGCGATACAACACTAAGATTTTAAGATTTACCAACAGTTATGCGATGACCCTGTTGTGCGAGACTGTAGAGATCTCATTCCGCAGAAACAGGAGGATCAGTCATGGAGCAATTAATCAACCAGATCACACAGGTCGTAGCACCCTATTTACCGAGGCTAGTATCGGCCCTCGGCATCCTCATCGTTGGGTGGATTATCGCCGTTATTGCGGGTGCTCTGATACGCGGGGCACTGCGGCGCACGACCCTTGACAACCGATTGACAAGCTGGTTTGCGGGACAGGAAGCGGCCAAGAAGATGGATGTGGAGGTGTGGGTTGGCAAGGCAGTTTACTACCTTGTCATGCTGTTCGTCCTTGTGGCGGTTTTCCAAACGCTCGGTCTGACGATGCTGACCGAACCCCTGCGGGGGCTGCTGACTCAGATTTTTGAGTTCGCTCCCCGGCTATTGGGCGCTGGATTGCTGTTGTTTATCGCCTGGGCTCTCGGTTCCGCGGCACGGCTCATTGTCACCCGCGCGCTCGGGGCCACGAAGCTCGATCAACGTCTGGCGGACGAAACAGGGGAAGACGAAGAAACGCCGGCTCCCGTGAGTAAATCCATGGGCGATGCTCTCTACTGGTTCGTCTTTCTGCTCTTTCTGCCCGGAGTCCTGGATGCCCTGGCGCTCGAAGGCATGCTCGACCCCGTAAAAGAGATGGTGAGCCAGGTTACAGGTTTTCTGCCGAACCTGCTTACGGCGGGGATAACCCTGGCAGTTGGTTGGTTTCTCGCCCGGATCGTGCAGCGCATTGTAACTAGCTTGTTGGCTGCTGTCGGCTTGGATGCTTTGAGTCAAAGAGTCGGCCTGGCGGGCGCCTTAGGTGATCAGAAGCTGTCGCGCGTATTAGGGATGGTGGTCTATGTTCTGATCTTCATCCCAATTCTCATCGGTGCTCTTACCGCATTGCAGTTGAACTCCGTTACGGAGCCGCTGAGCCGCATGTTGACGATGATCCTGGAGTCCATCCCAGCGGTCTTCGCCGCCATGCTGGTGCTGACCATCTCCTACATGGTGGGCCGTGTGGTAGCGGGGTTGGTAACGAGTCTGTTGAGCGGCATCGGTTTCGATGCGATCTTGGCGCGTTTGGGGCTCGGAAGAGAGTCGGCGGAAGGAGATGCGAAGACGCCGTCTTCGATCGTGGGAGCCCTCGTGTTGATCGCGATCATGCTTTTTGCCGCCACCGAAGCTGCCGGTCTGTTAGGGTTCACAACGCTCACGGATATCGTCTCGGAGTTCCTAGGTTTCGCAGGCCACATCGTTGTGGGGCTAGTAATTCTGGGGATTGGCCTCTTTCTGGCGAACCTGGCGGCGTCGACGATACGAGCCAGCGGTTCGGCTCATGCAAGTCTGTTGACTACGACGGCGCGGATTGCGATTGTAGTACTGGCAGCCGCCATGGCGCTAAGGCAGATGGGGTTGGCCAACGAAATCATCAGTCTAGCGTTTGGTCTAACTCTCGGAGCCGTGGCCGTGGCCGTGGCCATTGCTTTTGGCTTGGGTGGACGTGAGATTGCGGCCCGACAGCTCGACGGCTGGGTCCGATCACTCCCTGGGGGAGAGTCGCCGACGTCGATCCCTCCGGGCGGTCAGCCGTAAGCACCGGCCCAGGGAAGGGATAGTGGCCGGCAGGCCGGCTTGAGTGGTGTTTTGGGGAATTCGACCGTGGAATATCCCAAAACTCTCCAAGGGGACGGAGCCGTCTGCCACCTTCGTCAGATTTGCGAAGGTGGCAAGGGTGCGCGACATAAATGTGGGAGATCAGGCAGCGGTTGATCGAAGCTCCCAGTAGTCCTCGAAGTTTCCGCTCATGCGGCAGCAGCGCAGAGCGATGATGGTGTTAGCGCCACGCACGGTCCAGAACATGCCCGAGCGTTTCAGCCGGGCGCCGATGACAGTCTTGCATCCAGCCTCGACGACGCCCGAGCCGACAAACAGACCTTGCTCGCGGAAGGAGGGATAACACATCCGCTCCGCATTGTGCTCGAAGTAGGCTGTTTCCCTCGAAAGCAGGCGAGCCAGATCTTCGCTCGGCGGCGAGAACTCGCGCAGGGCTTTCCCCAACGCCACGATCTTGCCCTGATCGAGCTTGTTCAACAGCCGCGCGGTGCAGCGTTTGCGGCCCCGCTCATCGTTGGGGAACAGCTTCGCGGAAAGCTCCCACAGATGCTGCCGCGCATGGTAGAGATCGACGATCTGAACCGCGCCGGGAAAGTGCTGGTGGGCCAAGTTCCAGATCCACACGGCGCCGTCGCCGATCACGACCTTCTTCTTCGCCCGGCTCCAGCCCCGCCGCCAAGCTTCGGTGTAGAGCCGCAGGCCGAACTTCTCGGCCCCTTCGATGGCGGCGGTGTAGCTGGTCGAATTCTCGTCGCGCAGCGGCCGGCCTTGTTCGTCGCTGCTGGTTTGCGTAAAGACGCAGCCCAGCTTGACCTCGCGGGTACGAGCCGGCTGGCCCGCCGTTTTGCCGACGCGGCCGGTGGTCTCGGCTGCCACAACCGGCACGCCCGTGCCGTCCATCTCGATGTAGAGAACGGGCACGACAGGGGCGCAGACCTGGGGCAGTTCGAGTTGCTTGGCGCGCTGGATCTCCAGCTGTTCCCGAGCGCCGATGTCGGCGCCCAGAGCTTCGGCTTGCCGCTCGACGGCCTTGGCGGTGACGTCGAGACCGGCCAAGACCTCGAGCTGTTCGCGGCCTTGCTCGAAGGAAGTTTCGCTGCCCACCAGCGCCATCATGCGACGCACGCCCGGCGAGCAGGCGCTGCGGACCACGTCGAGTTCGGCGTCGCGCGGGCACTGTCCCCGGCGGCAATGGGGGCAGACGAAGTAGGCTCGTTCAAAGCGGACCTCTCCCAGCACGGTGGTGAGTTGTTTGGGGCGGGTGTCGTGATAGCAAGCTTGTTGGCCGCAGGCGCAGGGCTGCTGGCGGGGCGCCGCCTCCGAGCAGGACAGTAACTCGCTCAACACAGCCGCTCCGGCGCGATGCATCGCGCCGCGAGTGGCCGTCTCGACGGCTTCGAGATCGAATGGGCCGCTCTTACGGCGGCCGCTGAAAATCACTTTGAGCAGTTGCCTCACTTCTTGGGCGACTTCCTGCTGGATCGTTTCGGCCGTTTTTTTTCCTGGGGGGTGAGCGTCTCCTCGACGGGCCGGAGCCGGCAAATCTTCTCGTTGACGTCGAGCAGTTCTCGGCTCAGTTCCCGGAAGCGGTGAAAAGCCTCGACCTCGCGTTGCGCCTTGCGCCGTTGGGCGGGCGAAGAAAAGGTCTCACTCACGGTTTTTCCGTTCACCTTCTTGGTGAGGCGGTAGTTCGGACCATGAGCCGGCTGACCGGGCTGATGGCAGCGGCAATTCGGTTTGCCGCAGCGGCCGCTGATGGCGCTGATCGAGCCGCTGCGAAGGTCCCCCACTTGGAGGATCTGGGAGAGAATGTCGGTTCGTTGAATTTCGAGTGTGGCGAGAGATTCGGACAAAGCACACCTCCTTTGTCCTAACGTATCACAACGTAAGGATTCTCATCGCAAGAAAAGAAACCCGCAAGGTCCCACATTCATGTCGCGCACCCAGGTGGCAATGCCGCCCCCTGCAGCCACTCGGATTGTGATACGCTTGGTGTTCTTAGGCCAGTCGTTTTACGGCTGGCAGGCCCGGCCGCTCAAGGTTTGTCAGCCCGCTTTAACGGGCTTCCCTCTGCCCAACGGAAATCTATACGTTGCGGCATCATTGGCGCACTACACAAGCAACCCGTCATGGCAGCGCCCGAGACGCTGATACGCCTATGGGGGGGGCAGCAGCCGGATTATTGGTGGAACGCGATTTACCATAGCTATCCGCCGGATAAGTGCTATCTAGTTCGTTTCGAGGAGTTAGTCCTACTCGCGGTCGCGGAACTCTTCGTACCAGTTTTCGACAATGTGGATCACGGACGAGGAGCCTTCGGCGATCTGTTCCGGGACACGAAATGGCGCCGGTCGCGGCGGAGAAAGCCACATCGCCTCACTGGATATACCCCAACGACCGCAGGGTCCGTAACTGCTCGGGTGTAAGCGGCGAATCCTCGCCGCGGGTGAAGTGTTGCGCCAGAGATTGGTGCGCCTCGAACTGCTCTTCCAAGAACTGGGTGTATTTCTTCACCAGGTCAGGCCGGTCCTCGTGCAGGCTTTTGAGACAGTAGGGGTCGTTCCACAGGTCGTAGACGAGCAGCGGGACCGGCCGACGTTCTCTCTGTGGCCGCTCGTCGTTTTCCGGGTCTTGGTTGATCTCGAGCGAAGCCCCCCAGCGCCCATCGATCACCTCGATCCGCCCCCGCAGTTTGCCTGTGTTGGCATCCTCGTAGAACTCATCGAAAATGACGGGCCGCGGCTCCCAGCCTTGTTTCCCTAGCAGCAAGGGGACCAGCGATTGCCCCTGCATCACCTCGGGCATGGGAAGATCCGCGAGGTCAAGAATGGTCGGCAGCATGTCGATCATCGAGACCGGCTGTCTGAAACGCTGCCCGGGATTGATGTGCCCCGGCCAGACGAAGATCATCGGGATGCGTGTCACCCCGGGCCGGAGCAGCGGTGTCCACTGGGGCGGTAGAGGGTCCAGCACGGCGATAGCATAATCCTGCGAGCCCGCCGCAGCGCCGTGGTCGGAAGCGATGATGAGCAGCGTGTTCTCCCACTCGCCTGTAGCCTTCAGCCGTTCCACCAGGCGGCCGATCTGATAGTCCTGGTGAGCCATGCCCTCGGCGTAGAGGCCACGCTTGCCGTCGAAATAGGCGATGCGGTCGACGCCGGCCTTGTCAAAGGCGTCCCCCCACGGACCCCATCGGCGGTTCGTGGCCTTCAGCTTTTTCTCCCATTCGTCCAGCATCTTGCGGCGCTCGGGACTGACAAAGAGGCCGGCAAACGGGGCCGGAGGGTTGTGGGGGCCGTGTACGTCCGTAGTCTGGAAGTGCACCCAGTAAGGCTCGCCACGGTACTCTCCGCGCCACTTCCAGAAGTCCGCGTGGAGTTCCCGGGTCGAGTGTGAGGTCGGCTCGACACTTTTTTCGCGCAACACGTCCACTCCACGATCCAGGTTGCTCATCGTCGCGGCGTTGGGGTTGGAGGTAAACAGAGCTGTCTGGTACCCGGCGCGGTGCAGATGCTCGGGAAGGGTCAGTATTTGCTCCGGCGGAGCGTTGCGGTTGTTCTTCATGCCCCCCATCACGCTGTGTTGCAGCGAAGTGAGAAAGGAGAGGTTCGATGGCCTCGTCCACCCCGCGTTGCTGTAAGCACGCTCAAAGAGGGCCCCCTCGGCGGCTAATCTCTCCATGTTGGGCGTCGTGCGGCGGTTGTAGCCATAAACGCTCATATAGTCAGCGCCCGCGCCGTCAATGATGTAGAAGATGATGTTGGGTTTCTCGGTGGTCCGTGAGCCGCTCAGAGTTGGCGCGGCCCACAGCGCTACGGTTCCGGCACGGTCGGCCTCGGCCTCCAGCGACAGTGTCACCGTGCGCCCCGCAAGATGGGACATATCCAGGCTGCGCTGCGCCCACTTCTCCTTGTCTCCGTAGGCTTCCTGAAGAAGGTGCTCGGTTGCTTGGCCTTCGGGATGAGCGGTGACTCGAAAGGTCACCGGGGCATCGTCGCGCAGCACGCCAAGGCCGACATCCAGGCGTCCATGCTGGGGGATGCGCACGCGATATTCGATCCTCGCCGGGGCATGGGTGTAAAGGGTGCGGCGGTGGGCCTGGTCGCGGGCCTCGGTTTTCACCCCCACCGGAGCGCCGGCGTAGCGTGCCTCCTTGGGGATGACGCTTATCGAGAGAATGTCGATGCTGACCGGCTCGTGGGACCGAATCCCCACGCCTAGTTGACGCCAAGGACCCTCCCACTGCTTCGAGTAGTCCATGGACCAGTCGGCGCGCATGACGTAGGTTTGTTCCGAGCCGTCCCGGATCACCGGAACGGGGGGGCTCCCAAACAAGAACGGATTTCTATCCCATGGCTCGGGCCCGATTTTCTCTCGAAGATTGAATCCGATACTGATTCCTTCGACCTTGTCCGAAGAGCGTGCCCGCACTAAGATGTCGCCCCACTCTTCGCGCCGCCAGTCGGGCAAATCAATGTAGATGGCGCCCTTCAGGTTCGGACGGTCGTTCCACGGTGATTTGTAATCGTTGGCCTTCGTGAGGCTGATTCGCAGACTGTCATCGGTGCGCGATACTTTCGCCGGCCTGATCGCTGGTGGCAGGGGAACGATGGGCTTCCAGTCGGGCTGCGGCTCATCGAAGCGCCACTCGACGGGAACCGGAACATCGGCGGGCACCTCGGAGCCGACGACGGTGGCGGCCTCGAGGTGGTCTTCGAGGTGCAGCGGGACCTCGGCGGTCAGCGGACTGGGGCCGCTTTGACAGGTGGTCAACGTCAATAGTGGCGAGATCGCCGCTAAGAGCAGGACAAAGCCGGGGAACTGGAACCGTTGCAGGCTCTTGCGATACTTGATCGTCCGAGTGGGCACGTGGCTCAATTCTAACGCCTGGCGGATGATGGTAACAAGCACTTGCCACCAGCTATCCAATCGTAGCAGCGCCCGAGACGGTTCGCACGGCTGGTCTTAGCAGCTCAAGAGCCCGGCCATGCAACCGGCTTGGATGGGGATCAGTGGTGGTAACGTTGTTTTCGCGCGGGAGCCTCAACGGGCGCAGGGGGCAGTTCATGGGATCACCGCTATTGCCCTTCGGGCCTCGTATCTACTAAGGTTAGAAGCAGAGTGACTCTACGGCTCGGGATCGCTGCGTTGCTGGGAACGGCGCTGCTGCTCGTGGCCGCCGCGCCGAGGAGTGAATACCGCGACTCCGAGCGCAAACACTGGTCGCTGCTGGAACGAACGCAGCCGCACGTTCCCGCGTTCTCCGCTGGAACCGGCGAGGAATGGATCCGAAGTCCGGACTCGCCCCAGCCGCTGCGTGACTCCGTTGAAGCGATCGACGCTTTCGTCCTCTCGCGACTGAACGAGGAAGGTCTGCGGCCGGCGTCCCCGGCGGACCGGCGGACGCTCATCCGGCGGCTTTATTTCGACCTGATCGGGCTGCCGCCGACTCCGGCTGAAGTTGCCGACTTTCTGACCGATAAATCCCCCGGCGTCTACCTGAAGCTGGTGGATCGCCTGCTGGCAAGTCCTCACTACGGCGAACGCTGGGCGCAGCATTGGCTCGATGTGGTCCGTTTCGCCGAGTCAGAAGGATTCGAGTATGACAGCCACCTTCCGGGAGCCTGGCGTTTCCGCGACTACGTGATTCAGTCGTTCAATAACGACAAGCCATACGATCAGTTCATCCGCGAACAATTGGCCGGGGACGAAATCGATCCCAGCCGGAACGAATACAAGATCGCGGCGGGCTTCCACCGCTTGGGGGCGGTTCGGCGCAATGCCGGCAATCAAGAAGTCGCCGGCAGCCGCAACGAAGTGCTCACGGGACGGACCGACATTATTGGTGCGGCCTTCCTGGGGCTGACGGTCGGATGCACGCGCTGTCACGATCACATGTTCGATCCGATTCGGCAAAAGGACTACTACCGCCTGCAAGGGTTTCTGGCGGCAACGCGGGAGCACAACCTCGTCCTCGCCAGCGAAGAGACACAAGCCGCCTGGAAGGCAAAAACCGAAGAGATCAAGAAGAAGGTCAAAGAGCTAAAGGAAAAGGCCAAAAAGCTGTCAACCGAAGAGCGAAAGCCGGTTAATGCCGAAGCCGCCCGTCTGGAGGCCACGCTTCCCGAGCCGCTCCCAACGATTTGCAGCATCGAGAACGTCGACGAAAAACGGACGCAAATCCACGTTCTCGAACGCGGCAATTGGGACAACAAGGGTGATGCGGTCAACATCCGCGCCCTGGGCGTGCTGCTGCCCGAAGGCGCGGGCGAGCTGCCGCCGGATACGAAGAACCCCCGCACCAAGCTCGCCGACTGGATCGCCGGCCCGGATCATCCGCTCACGGCCCGGGTGATGGTGAACCGCATCTGGCAATATCATTTCGGGCAGGGAATCGTGCGAACCGCCAACGACTTCGGGTTCAACGGCGACCGCCCAAGTCATCCTGAGTTGCTCGATTTTCTCGCCAACGAGTTCGTCGACAGCGGCTGGAGCGTCAAGCACATGCATCGCTTGATCGTTCTGAGCCAGAGCTATCGTCAATCCTCGCGCTCAGCGCATGAGGCGACCGGCATCAAGAAAGATCCCGAAAACAGGCTGCTGTGGCGCTTCAGCCGGCGGCGTCTGCAGGCCGAAGAGATTCGCGACTCCATGCTGGCGGTTGCGGGCAAGCTCAACACCAGGATGGGCGGCAAGAGCATCATTGTTCCGGTCGAGGAGGGTTTGGTCAAGCTGCTCTACAAACCGTCCCAATGGAAGGTGGCCGAGGATCGCAGCGAACACTACCGCCGCTCGGTCTACCTGATGGCCAAGCGCAATCTGCGCGTGCCCTTCATGGAGGTGTTCGATCAGCCGACGCTGCAAACCAGTTGCTACCGCCGCGAGTCGAGCACCCACGCGCCGCAAGCGCTGGAACTACTCAACGGAGACCTGTCGAACGAACTTGCGGCTGCTTTCGCGGAGCGGCTGGAACGCGAAGTCGGGTCGAACAAAATGCAGCAAGTCGAACGGGCGTACCTGCTGGCGGCGGGCCGCGGTCCGACCGAGCAGGAGCGAAAGCTTGGAGTCGAGTTTCTCGAGGAACAACCGCTGCGCGAGTTTGCTCTGGCGATGTTCAATTTGAATTCGTTTTTGTATTTGAATTGAGCGGGGAGATTTAGTAGGGGCGGGAACCGCTCCTGAAAAATGGGGACCGTCCCAAGCGCCGGCCACAACGAGTGCTGATTTCCAAGGCATCGGTGGGGCGCGAAGTGGACTGTCCCCGATTTTTCAGGGCCGCGGCGCGGAGTCAATATGCCGGAACATATTCGCTGGACACGCAATCGGCGCGAATTCATCTCGGATGCATTTTGCGGATTCGGCTCGCTGGCGATGACGTCGATGCTGGCCAATGAGCAGCTTTGCGCCGACCCAACCAACCCGCTGGCTCCCAAGCCGCCTCATCAGGACGCCAAAGCCAAGTCGGTCATTTTCTTGTTCATGGCGGGCGGGCCGAGCCACATCGAAACGTTCGATCCCAAGCCGCTGCTCAACAAACTCGACGGCCAGCCTCGCCCGGCGGAATTCGGCGAGGCGAAATACCAGTTCGTTGACAAGACCGCCAAGCTGCTCGGTACCCAGCGCACGTTCAAAAAATACGGCCAAAGCGGAATCGAAGTCTCCGACCTGTTTCCGAACATGGCGCAATGGGTGGACGACATGGCGGTGATCCGCTCCTGCCACGGCGACATGGTGGTGCACTCCGCCGCCCAATACCAGCTTTTCAGCGGGCGCATCGTTCCCGGCTTCCCGAGCATGGGCTCGTGGGTCGTTTACGGCCTGGGAACCGAGAGCGAATCGCTGCCGGCCTACGTCGTCATGCCGGACCCCGACGGCGCCCTCGAAGCAGGTCAGCCGATGTATACCAACGGCTTCTTGCCGGCCGTGTACCAGCCTACGATGTTCAAGCCGGGCGACAAGCCGGTCTTGAACCTCGGCTTGCCTCGGGGCGTTTCTCCGGACGGGCGCCGCAAGACGCTTGACTTGATTCGTGAGCTGAACGAAGCGACGCTCCAGCCCGGCGACCATGAGCTGAACGCGCGCGTGAAAGCCTACGACCTGGCTTTCAAGATGCAGACCGAAGCGCCGGAAGTCCTCGATACCTCAACCGAGGCTCAGGAAACTCTTGACCTTTACGGGATTGGCGAGGGCCAGCCGGATGATTACGGGCGGCGCTGCTTGCTGGCGCGGCGGCTGGTCCAAAAAGGCGTGCGGTTTGTCTGCGTCGTCTCCGGGGGCGGTCCCGGCAATCTGCAGTGGGACGCCCATGACGACATCGAAGAGAACCACCTGCGCATGGCCGCGGAAACCGACAAGCCGGTTGCCGGTCTGCTGGGGGACCTCAAGCGCCGCGGCATGCTGGATTCGACGCTGGTCGTCTGGGGCGGGGAATTCGGGCGCTCCCCCGAAGCGCAAAAAAGCAAAGGCCGCGATCACCACAACCTCGGCTTCACCATGTGGATGGCCGGCGGCGGTATCAAAGGCGGACAAGTCGTCGGCGCTACCGATGATATCGGGCTGCGGGCAATCAAAGACCCCTGCCACTTCCGCGACATTCACACTACCATCCTGCACCAGCTTGGCCTCGACCAGGATAAGCTCAGCTACCTCCACCTGGGCCGCAAAGAGCGTCTGACCCAGGTTCACGGCAGCGTGATCCAGCAGATCGTCTGAGCCCCGCCCAGCAGGTCCGTGTGCGACTGAAAGTCGCCTGAAGCGTGACTTGGCCGAAACAGAGCCGCGCCCGCAAGGGTGCGGTCCAGTCTGCCAGTGACCGCATTGCTATGGGGGCGCCCGACGCAATGACTACCGTTGACCGCACCCTTGCGGGCGCGGCTCTGTTCAAAACCCTCGCTGGAAGCTGACCGCCTCAAAGGCGGCGGGTTCAGACCTGGCAATGGAAACTGAACTGCGGCCCCATCCCAAACAGCATCTGATTCCCGCTACGATAGTCCTTTCAAGCTCTACAAGAAAACAAACCTGTCATTGGAGGAGGCCGCATGCTGCATCGTCGAGATTGGCTAAGAGGAATTGTTGGCGTCGTCCCCGCCGGGGCGCTGCGGGGCGAATCATGGCCGCAATTTCGCGGACAGGGGGCCAGAGGCGTCGCCTCCGACAACCCTCGTCTGCCCGATTCCTGGAGCAGCAGCGAGAACATTCTGTGGAAAACCGCGATTCCCGGCAAAGGCTGGTCGTCGCCTGTGGTGTGGGACGACAAGATCTTTCTCAATACCAACGTCAGCACGTCCGGAGAAGAAATTCCGCCCGGAGGATTTTACGACGGCAGGGTGTTGAATCCGATTAAACAGGTCGAGCACCGCTGGCTGGTCTACTCCATTGATCTCAACAACGGCAAAACCCGCTGGACGAAACAGGTCCACAAAGGTATCCCGAAGGTTCCCCGTCACCGCAAGAATTCCTATGCCTCGGCAACGAATGTGACCGACGGCGAGCGGCTGTATGTCCACTTCGGCGACCTCGCGACCTACTGTCTCGACATGTCGGGCAAGCTGCTGTGGACCAAGCAGTGGCCGCCGGTCGAGACCCGCTATGGCTATGGCACGGCCTCGTCACCGGCTCTGGACGGGGGGCGGCTCTATATTGTCAACGACAACGAGGATCAGTCCTACATCCTTGCCCTCGATAAGCTAAGCGGCAAGGAAATCTGGAGGACGAACCGCATAGAAGGAACGGCCTGGGCGACCCCGTTCGTCTGGCACAACGAGCAACGCACCGAAATCATCACGGCCGGGCGGCAAAAGGTCAGCTCCTACGACCTCGACGGCCAGCTTCTTTGGGAACTGAAAGGCATGTCGCCGCTGTCAATTCCAACACCTTTTTCCGAATACGGTCTGCTTTATGTCGCGTCGGGGTACCTCGGCAGCGACCTGCGTCCCGTCTATGCTATTCGCCCCGGCGCCTCGGGAGACATCTCGCTCGATAGCGGCAAGACCAGCAATCGCTACGTGGCCTGGAGCCTGCCCCAGGGCGGGCCCTACCACCCCTCGCCGGTGCTCTACGATGGGCGCTTCTACACCCTGTTCGACCGCGGCTTCATCACCTGCCATGACGCCAGAACCGGAGAGGAAATCTACGGCAAGCAGCGGATTGAGGTGGGCAGCGGCGGCTTTACAAGTTCGCCCTGGGCCTACAACGGCCGTGTCTTCTGCCTGAGCGAAAACGGCGACACCTACGTCATCCAGGCAGGTCCCGAATTCAAGATGCTGGGCAAGAACAGCCTTGGCGAGATGTGCATGGCAACGCCCGCCATCGCCGACTCGAGCCTGATTCTGAGAACGTACTCCAAGCTGTACCGAATCGGCGCGTAACCGCCATCCGAGCTGCGCCCGGAAACAGGGATGGGTCTGGACCCGGCGATTGAAACTAGGAGCCACCTCATCAGCTCCTCTCGGCGTCTCGTAGCGGTACAAGAGTAGAATATAAACATGCATCCAACCCCCACGCTGGTGTCCGTGGAAGAGTATCTGCGAACAAGCTTCCCTGACGGTGACCGTGAATACGTCGACGGGCGCATCGTGGAGAGAAACTTGGGAGAAAAGAACCACAGTAAGACTCAGGGTGAGCTGATTTATTTTTTTCGCATTCTCCGCTCCACGCATGGGACGCACGCTTTCCCCGAGCAGCGGGTGCAGGTCAAACCGACCCGGTTTCGCGTTCCGGACGTTTGCGTATACATCGGGAGCGAACCGGATGAGCAAGTGTTTCACACGCCTCCGTTTCTGGTCGTCGAGGTCCTCTCCAAAGACGACCGCCCGGGCGAGATCCAAGAAAAAATTCGCGATTACATAGATTTTGGCGTGCGATTCGTGTGGGTGATCGACCCACAATCGCGGCGGGGTTATGTGTACACGAAGCGGGAGAGCTTTGAGTCCAAGGACGGAGTACTGCGAACGGAGGACCCTCGGCTGGAAGTCGTGGTTGAAGATATCCTCAGCGGAAACCTCTAAGGCCGACGAATCGCAGGCAACCAGAGATGGACCCGCGAGTCGCGGGGAGTGAAGCCGCCGCGGAGACGATCAGTACAACAACGGAAGTGCGAAAGGGGAGTGGAAGTTCCAGGCCGCGCGGCCCGAATTAGAGGGCTGGCTAAAACACAGGAACCCGCGCGCGCATGACGGACCCGTGTCCGGGATTCGATTCCAGCGTCAGCGTACCGCCAAGCGTGCGGATGCGCTGCTTGATGCTGCGCGGGCCGATCCTGAATGACTCCAGCTCTTCCAGAGAAAACTGCCCCCCGAAAGGAAAGCCTCGTCCGTTGTCGTCGATCGCGAGGTGGACCTCACTGCCACGCTTTTCGAGCGAGAACAGGACGTGGGTGGCTTGCGCATGCTTGTAGACGTTGTGTAGCGCTTCCCGAATCACCTGAAGAATCTCGATCCCGGTCTTGCCGGGGACCGACACGCTGCCGCTTTCGTTCCCGACAAACGTCACCGACACATTGCTTTCGCGCTGAAAGCCATCCACGATTTGCCGCGCCCCCGCCAGAAGAGAAGTGTCACCCGTGTCGAGCGGCCTCATGCGATGAACGAACGTCCGCATCTCGGAAACCAAATCCCGGGAAAATACCTGCAACGACTCGATATCGGCCGAGGCAACGGCGACATCACGTTCCAGGATTTTTCGAATGATCTGGAGCCTCATCTCAAAACTGATGATGCTCTGGAGCGGCCCGTCGTGCAGGTCTTGAGCAATGCGCCCCCGTTCCTGCTCGTAGGCCTCTTGTTCGGTGTGCTTGACCACGAGCAGGTGACGAACCACGTCCCGGAAGTGGCCAGCCACATCATGAGCCCTTTTCCAGTCGGCACGCCTTACTTCGTAGACGTTGTTGAATAGCAGCAGGCGCCCGACAGGGTTTTTCCCATCCAACAGCCCGCATCCAACAACGTTATAGATTTCGAACTTCTGGATGACGTAGGGGTGCAGATCGAACCCCCGGTTCACCGGCTTGCCCTCGCGGTCGACGACCGAAACGTCGTTGGTGTGAAAGTCGAGCCGGCTGCCGCGAAAACATGCCCATTCCCGGCTGGCATCAAATCGAACCAGCGGCTTTCCGGAACGGTCTCGCTGCGCCGGGACCTGGCAGATCGCGTGGTACTCCAGAGAATCATCCCAGAAAGCGAGGATTGCCCCGGACGCTCGCCGCCAGCTCATCAGCTCCCGCAGGGCTTCCTCGACAGCGCGGACGATCGCTTCTTCCGACTCTCCGCCGGCCCGCTGAAGAGTGTCCCTGATCGTGCGCTCGATAAGGTGACCTTGGTCGGAAACGTAGTAGGCCAGCACTCCCGCGACCAGCAGCACGAAGATGAACGAGCCCGGCTCGAAATGGAACTGCTGGGCCTCGCCGCTGGTCAGCCAAGCGGTGTAGAAGACCAGAATCACGGCCGTCACCATCAGCACTTCACGGCCGCTGTGCAGCAGCGAGCTTTCGGCCAGCAGGAAATAGAACAGGAGCAGAGGCAGCGCGGCTTCACCGGTCCTCGCCGCCAGCACCAGCAGGACCGCGAATAACAGATCGCCGAATTGGATCCACAAAGCGTAGCTGCGCACCTGAGCCGTGGACTTGTAGGCCACGATCAGGGCGCTGTAGATCCCGAAAAGTATCGAAATGAGTGTCTTGAAAATCGAGGAGTTCGCTGGATCAACGAAAACCTCGAAGGCCAAGTAGGCGAGCGCCAGCACCAGGCGCAGGGTCGCAATGTGCGAAAACCGGCGGCTACGGACCGCAACGTCGCTGGTAAACGTTCCTGTAGGCATCCGTGGTTTACGCGCTGTGCCGAAAGGGTGTTCGGGGCCCGAATTTGCAGGCCCCGCTATGTAAAGTATTCTACACCACGGGCTGCTGGGCGTAGCATTTGTGCCTGACTTGTTTCGCGATCTGGCGGAAACAGAGCCGCGCCCGCAAGGGTGCGGTCGAGAGTAGCCGGTGCGTCAGCCTTACTGTTGACTTGGGGCCCTTGAGCTGCGAAGCGGAAACCTGGGTAAAACCCACACGGCGGGAGCCCCGGACGGGGCGCAGGAAAACTAGCGTATGATTTCGACGACAGGACCGCCTTGGGTCAACAACCAATACAACGACTGGGCAAGCGAGACCGGCCCCACTACAGATAAGTCAATAGTGGAGGTTAGCCCTAATACTCGTTACTTAAGGATCTGTATGACTTTCGCGAAATCGATGCAGTGGCGCGGCGCGGCACGTGGGCGCAGCGGGTAGTGGCTCATCTTGCGCTTCACTCCGCGCGGCTTGCGTTGCCCGCGGCTGGAGCTTACTCGTTGCTGGAGAATCTCCCGCACCACGGCGCGATGAAAGGCTTTCCTAGCCCGCGGGGGGGATCATTGCCGCCAGCGGCAGCTTGCGCCGAATCACTCCCACCGCGTGCACATAGGAAAGTCGGTCCGGGTCCTCGTCGACCTCCAGGGCCGCTTCGTGCATCAGGCCCCGAATCGCAAAATGGGCCAACAGCAAACCGTAAAACTCCTGCCGCACGAACTGCAGCGTTTTGCTTGGCAACACGATCTTGGAGCCGCGCAAGTGGGTCTTGAGTTCATGCAGCGCCCCTGCGATCTCCCGACGCTCGTGATAGAGCGCGGCCAGCTCCCGGGCTGCTGCTGTGTTCGGGGTCGAGAATCGTCGTCAACAAGCGCTAGAAGGGTTCGCTATCTTCCACTCCTTGCAGCTCATATTCGATGACCCGCACAGCGCTGCCGCCAGTGTCGTGCGGCGGTCCCGTTGCGAGGGATAGATGCGGCTCAGATAGGAGCCGTCGGCGAGCCGCCGCCGTACCGGCAGACACAGATTCTTCTTGCCCCGCCACAACAGCTCGGCCCCGTTGGCCCGCGCTTGCCGCCACAATCGGTAACCCAGGAAGTTGCGGTCCGCCAGGCACAACATCCCTTTCTTGAGGGCCGACAGGTCACGCTGGGGGCGGCTGCTTTTGCCGCTGTTGGCCAGCACCCGATCCACCGTCGAACGGGGAAACCACTGCGCCACCAGGCCTAAGCTGATGTAGTCGGTAATGCGCGCACCCTGCGGCAAACGCGCCAATGTTCGTGCCATCACCGGCCTCTTGTCTTCTAAAACAGGATACCACAAAATGTTCTTAAGTCACGAGTATTAGAGTTAGCGGAAATTAGCGGATTTTCGTATCGCGCGCGTTCCTTATTATGCAAACGCCAAATTGGGCGCCAAACCGCTACTTCGGAGGGTATGAACCGGGCACATAAGTAACACATCAGACCAAGCACATAGGCAACACCTTCAGGGACAAAACATTTCTGGGAGGAGGCCAGGCGCCGGGCGGAATCTCGGGGCAGGAACTCCGCCGACTGCGCTATGCCGGCATCCGGGGACGGCGCCGTTGCCGGACTGATATCGTCCGCCCAGCGCGGCGGGATTCGGGCTGTCAGCCGCTTGAGCCGATCTGTGTTCAGGATGGTCTTGATACATTCCTCCTTTGGCGCACCAGCCTGCCCCGCTTCGCCGCCTGGGCGGGAGCCGATGCGCCGGACTTCGGAGCCACGCCGAACCCGCAAATCGCCACTCACGAATTCACCACGGCCCAGGCGGGGCGGCGATCGTTGCCCTTTGTTCGCACAATACCAGATTGCGGAGGGTTGTTTTCGGGATGACATCGTTAAATGATTGATTTTGGACGGTTTAAATTATTTTAAAATCCGTGACTCGAACGGCGGGTTTTTGGGATTATGCGGTCAGCAGGCGTCCGGATTAAGGCCACACCTGCTTCCCCAGCAGGCAAGAGCGCCGCGCGCCTGTCGCTGAAGGCAGGTTCGCCGGGCGGCGGTGGTAGCTTTCGTAGGCGAGAACGGCGAAGGCGATGGCTTCTTTGGCGTCAGGGTCAATGCCGAACTCGTTCGAGGTAAGAATCTTCGCGTCGCGGAGCAAGTCTTTCAACTCGCTCATGGTCCGCGGGTTGTGGGCGCCGCCACCGGAAACGATCACCTGATCGATCTTCATCACGGGAGCAACGAAGCGCTGGATCGCGTCCGCGATGCTCGCGGCAGTGAAGGCCGTGACGGTGGCCACGAGATCGGGCGGGTCAAGTCCCTTCTTCAAAAGATCGGCGACGAAGTCCGTCCCGAACTGTTCCCGGCCGATGCTTTTTGGGGGTTTTTGGCGCAGATAGGGCAGCTCCATCAGGTTCTCGAGCAGAGGGCGGTTCACTGTTCCCGACGCCGCTAGCTTGCCGTCTTCGTCAAATTTCTTGGTTCCCTTTGAGGCCAACGCGATTAGAGCATCGATCAGCATATTGCCCGGCCCGGTATCGAACGCGATGACCTGTTCGGGCCCCGCCGCTGCTGGAATAGCGCTGAGGTTGGCGATGCCGCCGATGTTGAGCGCGACTCGTCCGAGCCGCTGGTCGCGGAAGAGCAGGTAATCGAGGTAGGGAACCAGAGGCGCGCCCTGTCCGCCGGCAGCCATGTCGGCGGTACGGAAGTCGGCGACGACGGGAACGCCGGTTCGCTCGGCGATCACGGCGGGTTCGCCGATTTGCAGCGTGCTCGCTATCTCGTGGCCAAGCAGGGCACTCGTGCTTCCCTGGTGGTAAATCGTTTGACCGTGGGAGCCAATGAGTTCGAGCTTCTCGAGAGGAATGTTTGACCGATGGCAAGCTTCAACGACCGCGTCGCCGAAAAGCTTCCCGAGCAGGAAGTTCATTTGGCTGATGCGGGAGGTGTGGGTGGAGGCGTTTGAGATTCCGAGAATCGCCTCGCGGACGTCCCGAGGGTAAGGAACTGAGACTGTCGCCAGAGGTTGGATGGTGTGGTTGAAGCCCTCCCCGCTGATTTCGACGAGCGCGACATCGATTCCATCGACCGAAGTGCCGCTCATGAGTCCGGCAACAAGCATGAAACACGAACAGTATCACGTTTGCCCCGGCGTCCGGCGTAAGGTGACTGGAAGCTGTGAAAAAATGCTGGGGACAGTCAACCGCGGCCTCTGCACTCGTTGATTCTAGGGAGCTTAGAGAAGGCCGCTTGTGACAGTCCCCGATTTTTTCACAGCTTCCTGCCCCCTAGTGCTCCAGGAATACGTTCCTGTTGGGGTGTGCGACATAAAAGTGCCAATCAGGCAGCCTGGGCGCGATTTTCCCAGTAGTCTTCGAAGCGGCCGCTGAGGCGGGCGCAGCGCAGAGCCAGGATCGCATTGGCGCCGCGCACGGTCCAGAACATGCCCGACCGCTTGAGGCGTTGGCCGATCACACTCTTGCAACCCGCCTCGATCACTCCCGAGCCGATGAACAGACCTTGCTTGCGAAAACCGGGGTAGCGCATGCGGTCAGCGTTACGTTCGAAATAGCCTGCTTCGGTGGTCAGCCGAGCAGCCAGATCTGGGTGCTCGTCGGCGCATCCTCGCAGAGCAGCAACCAACTGTTTGATCTTGCCCTGGTCGAGTTGGCGTTGCCGTTGCCGGGCCCAGCTGCGCCGGCGGCGCTCGTCGTCGGGCCACAGCTGGGACGCTAATTCCCACAGATGCTGGCGGGCATGGTAGAGATCGACGATCTCCACCGCCCCGGGAAAGTACTGGTGGGAGAGGTTCCAAATCCACAGCGTCCCATCGCCGAGCACGACTTTTTTCTTGGCCCGGTACCAGCCGCGCTCCCAGGCCTGCTGCCAGCTGCGCCGCCCGAACTGCTCGGCGCCCTCGATCGCTCCCGTATAGCTGGCAGAAGATTCGTCACGCACGGGACGGCCCTCGTCGTCGAGCCGCGACTGGGTGAACACACAGCCGAGCTTGACCTCGCGCGTGCGGGCGCGCTCGACGCCGTCCTTGCTGGGCCGCCCGATCGTTTCGGTCGCCACCACCGGCACCCCCGTGCCGTCCATCTCAATGTAGAGTATGGGGATGTCGGCACCCCTCACCTTGGGCAACGGCAGTTGCACAGCCCGTTGGATCTGCTTTTGTTCGCGGGCCGCCAGGTCGGCGCCGACCCCTTCCGCCCCACGCTCGACGGCTTTCGTTGTCAGCTCCAGACCCGCCAACACCCGCAGCTGCTGGCGGCCGCCTTCGAACGACGACTCGCTGCCCACCAGCGCCATCATGCGACGCACCCCGGGAGAGTATTGCGTGTCGCTGACGTCGAGTTCGCGGTCGAAGGGAAACTGTCCCTGGTGACAAACAGCGCAAAGGTAATAGGGCCGTTCGATGTCGACCTCCCCGAGCACGGTCACTATTTTCTTGGGCCGCCGGCCGCGCTGAGGGGCGCGGCGGCCGCAGGAGCAGGGACGTTCCGGCGCGGCCTCCCACGGTGCCTCCAGCAGTTGCTCGAGCAGCTTGGCGCCGGCTTGGTGTAGCGCCGCCCGCGTGGCCGTTTCCAGCGCTTCCAGATCCCAGCGATGATCCTTACGCCGGGCGGCGAAGATGACGCCCAGCAACGTTTCTACTTCTTGGGCGACCTCTTGTTGGATTGCCGCGGCCGTTTTTTTTCCCGCGGCGCCGGCGACGCTGCTTGTTCCTGTTCTTGTGTTTCTTCTGTGACGGGGCGCCAGCGGCAGATCTGTTCGTTGACTTCGACAAAGGCGCGACTCAGTTGCTGAAACTTGCGGTACTCGCCGATCTCCCGCTCCGCCTTGCGGCGGGTCTCGGGGGTGGGCAGCGACCGCGTCACGGTCTTGCCCCGGACTTTGTAGGTGATCTGCGTGTTGCCCTGGTGGCCGGGCGTGCGGGCCCGGGCGCAATGGCAGGCCGGCTTGCCGCAGCGTCTGGTGGGAGAGGAAATCGATCCTCGGCGCAGGTCCCCCAAACCAGCCAGCTGCTGCAACAACTCGGCTCGCCGCTGTTCCAACGCAGGCAGGGAAGTGTCTTGGGAAGTGTGCAGGGATGTGTCCATAGGGCGGGTTCCTTTCTTAAAGCCTATAATACTTTAAGAGAAACCCGCCCGCAATATGCCTTGAACCCATCTGCACGATTATGTCGCGCACCCCCGCCAAGCCCCTGAGTCGAGTCGGTTTATCGGCCTTGGGAAGGCTCTGACGGGTGATTGCTGGATGGGAAATCATTTTCTCGACGGTTATCCCGGTGTGGCCGCTTAGCGAACTTAGATAGCAATCCGCTCGACGTTATTGAGCGTGATCTCGTCGCTGGTCCGATCGTAGAGCTTGGTCGTGCGCGGCAACTCGTGCCGAGTGTTCACATACGTCTGATTCTGCGCTACAATCGAGCCGCCGGACTATTGATTTACGCTCACTTGTCGTTGCGATCAGGTGAGCCAGAGTGGGACTCGACGATCTGAGAGATCGCCCCGGCCGCCGAAGAAGGAGAATCAGATGATGTTCAACAGGGCTGTAAGGCTCACCGGATTCGTGATGGCCGCGCTCCTAGGAGTAGGGGCCGCCGCGGAGCAGCCATCGTGGTCCGTTGCTTCGTCCTCGGAGTGGAAGCAGGCAACCTCGATGGCCAGTGGAATCCGTATCCAGGACGAGCGGTTGGTTCTCGAAAGGGCAGCCAACGGTCGCTGGACGAGTCACTGGTATGAGGGAAACCGTGCCACAGGTTCACTCCAGATCAGCGTGGAGGCGGCTATTAACCTTTTTGACAACAAGACCATCGAGGTGGTTGTCGATGGCTCGGAAACCCCTTTCGTGGACGAAGACCACGTCCCACACGACTGGTACGGCAGGTGCATGATTGCCATCGTGGATGAGAAGCATTGGGTCATGGCCCTGCGTTCCGGCGTGAACCATGTCGCGTGGGGAGATCGGGACGCGATCCACATCATCACCTCGAGCGACGAAGGCAGAAGCTGGAGCGAGCTCAATCGCTGGTTCGACGGCGCCTCGATTGAAGGAATGCCCTACGAGGACGGACACACCCACAGCGAGCCGGGGCTCTACAAAATGCCCAACGGTGATCTCATCCTGCAATTCTGGCGCATTGGCTACTCGTCTGGGACGACGCAGCTTCGATCAAGAGACAACGGGAAGACGTGGGTTCTCGATGCCGATCAAATCAACGTGGAGGGGGTGACGGGAGTCGACGCCAACAAGGCTCTCGGTACAGAGGACTACTTTGTCGACCCCGAGAACCCCTCGGCCGTCTACATGGCCTTTCAATACATCTACTATGGAGACGCAAACCTGATGGGCACCCTGCTCGCAAGGTCCAGGGACAACGGAAAAAGTTACAAGTTTCTAAGCTGGATCGGGCCTCTGGCGAGCCGGAAAGATCCCCACTCAGGAGCAACGTTTGAGCCCGCCATCGAATACGTCGGCAATCGCACGATCGTGGCGGTGCTGCGGGACGGCGCCGGCAGTCGATATACCTGGCAGTCCGAGAGCACCGACATGGGAGCTTCGTTCTCTCCGCTTGTCGATATTACCCGCCAGATCGACGGCGGGGTCTACGGTGGGTGGAAGCGAGTGAGACTTTACAAGGAAAGCAATCCCTATTTCCAGTACAACAATCGGCTCAACTACGCTCTTGGTGAAGGACGGCTGTGGGGCGTCGGCTTCCACGACCTCCACCGCAGTGGCACGCGCAAACCAGCCGTCTACTGGTCCGATGACAACGGCAAGTTGTGGAACGGTCCGGAACTGCTCCACGGACCGATGTACCCAGGCACCGATACGGGGTATGGAGATCTAAAGCGAAGAATCGATAACACATTCGTCGCCGCCACCTACTACGCTTACAGAGACCCTACGATACCTCAGGGGCAGTACAGTACGGCTAGGCACTCGAGCATAGCGGATGTGGAGCAGTACACTTTCGGTGGCGACAGGGTCAGCCTGCTGGTTGAGATCGACCGCGACGACGACGGGTCACCAGACGCGGACTCCGGGTGGCGTGAGGTGTACAACGGACAGAACGTCCTTTCCGTGAAATCGCTCGCTGCCGGACGTTGGCGGCTGAGTTTGTTATTGAGATCCACGGACACGTCGGGCACGCCCGAGGTGAGCCGGGTGTCGGTAAAGGTACCGTCAAGTTGAGAGTGGTCTGAGTGTCAGCCCCATGAAGTGAAAGCGGGAGCGTCGCGAGAAAATGGAAAGCAGAGGGATAGTCACCTTGACCACACCTAAATCAAGTTCTCCGCGATTGAACGTAAGGTCGCGGACACTCACCGAGACCAAACGTGACGGCGCTTACGATTCCACGGGGATTTTGGGCCCTTCTGGCCTATTACTGAGTCTCGCAAAATAGAGTGACAATATTAGCGGTCGAACGGTAGAATAGAGGCATGTCCCGCTCCCCGGCTCCCCGGCGAGATTTCGCCGCCCTGGCTCAGCGCCGCCGCCGCGCCGCGCGCTTGTTCGCCGCCGCCAAGATGACGCAGGCGGAGATTGCCCGCCAACTCGGCGCCAGCCGCCAGAGCGTCAGTCGTTGGTACCTGGCATGGCAGCACGATCAGCCGGGCTGGCTCGCTGGCGCCGGCCGGGCGGGCCGCAAACCGAAACTCGACAAGCGGCAACGCAAGGTGCTGGACAAGGCGCTGCGGCAGGGAGCGCCAGCCCACGGTTTTGGCGCCGCTCTGTGGACCTTGCCGCGGGTGGCCACTCTCATCGAGCGGCTCACGGGAGTCTGCTACCATCCCGGACATGTGTGGAAAATTCTGGGAGCCCTGAACTGGACGCTGCAACGGCCCGCCAAACAAGCTCGGGAACGCAACGAAAAAGCCCGGCGCGAATGGCTGGCCGAACGCTGGCCGGCCATTAAAAAAAAGCCCGGCGCCGAAAAGCTTGGATCGTCTTCCAGGACGAAAGCGGTGTCACGGAGCGGTCGCCGGTGAGGAGAGCCTGGGCGCCGAAGGGCGAGACTCCGCGCTTGATTCATGCCTTCAACTGGAAGAAGTTGTCGATCTCTGCCGCGCTGGGTTTCCGCTGGGACGGCCAACGCTGCCGTCTGTGGTTCCAACTGCGGCCGGGCAGCTATAACGCGGCGGGCCTGATTGATTTCCTGCGGGATCTGAAAAAACACCTGCGAAGACAGCCGGCCATTCTGATCTGGGACGGCTTGCCGGCGCACAAAAGCCGGGAGATGCGAGCTTATCTGGAGAGCCAGAAGAGCTGGTTGAGGTGGAAATGCTGCCCAGCTACTCGCCCGATCTGAATCCGCTGGAAGACCTGTGGGGCAACGTGAAGGGCCAGGAACTCGACAACCGCTGCGTGGAGGGATTAGCGGACGCCGAGGCGGCCCTGCGAAGCGGCCTGGAGCGAGTGCGCCGATCCAAACTGCCGCTCTCTTTCTTGCGTCACACCGGTCTTCTTTTTTGACCCATGTTGTCACTCTATTTTGCGAGACTCAGTAAGGTCTAGGTCAGGGCCGAAGGGGCCCTTGCTGGTGCGAGTGAGCAGTTGACGCACCTCCTCGTTGTTGAAGGGTTTGAGGTTCGTGACGATGCCGGCATTTTGATCGAGCTGCTCGACCGTTTCGACTCCATCGAACGAGCCTAGCCTAGTCTAAGTCTCGGCTCGACACCCAACCGCAACCGGCTGCTCAAGCTTCGCGACCTTTGAAAAGTTAGACTGAACCTAGCATGGCGAAGCTGCAACCCGATTCCCTGTTTCTTCTCACCGACCTTTACCAGCTCACCATGGCCTGCGGCTACTGGAAGTGCGGCAAGGCTGAGCAGGAGGCCGCCTTCCACCTGACGTTTCGCCGCAACCCTTGCCGGGGAGGGTTTACCGTTGCCTGCGGGCTGGCCACGGTCTTGGACTTCCTGCGGGAATTTCATCTGAGCGACAGCGACAGGAGCTATCTTGAAACCCTCACGGGCGCCGACGGCAAGCCGCTCTTCGAAACGGCTTTTCTGGACGATCTCGCCCGGCTCAAACTCAGCTGCGATATCGACGCGGCGCCGGAAGGTACGGTCGTCTTTCCCCAGGAACCTCTCCTTCGAGTGAAGGGGCCGCTGCTCGAAGCCCAACTGCTCGAGACCGTGCTGTTGAACATCATCAACTTTCAAACCCTCATCGCCACAAAGGCCGCCCGCATCTGTATGGCTGCCCGCGGCAACCGCGTTCTGGAGTTCGGACTCAGGCGCGCTCAGGGCATCAACGGCGGGCTGTCCGCTAGCCGGGCCGCCTACGTGGGTGGCTGTCACGCCACGTCCAATGTCCTGGCCGGTAAGCTCTACGGAATTCCCGTTGCCGGGACACACGCCCACAGTTGGGTGATGTCGTTTGACAGCGAGCAGGAATCCTTCCAAGCCTACGCCCAGGCCATGCCGAACAACAGTATTTTTCTCGTGGATACCTACGACACCGCCGGCGGCATCGAGAACGCCATCCGTGCCGGCCGCTGGCTGCGAGAGCAAGGTCACGAAATGCTCGGTGTCCGCCTGGACTCAGGCGACTTGGCGGCGCTCAGCGTGGACGCCCGGCGCATGCTGGACGAAGCCGGTTTCCCCGAAACAAAGATCGTGGCCTCGAGCGAGCTGGACGAACACTCCATAGCGGCCCTCTATGAGCAGGGCGCTCCGATCGCGATCCTGGGTGTTGGAACGAAGCTGGCAACCGCCTACGATGACCCCGCGCTAGGCGGAGTCTACAAGCTATCCGCGATCCGCGATGAAGCCGGCGACTGGCAGCCCAAGCTCAAGACATCGAACGATCCAGCCAAGGCCTCGAACCCTGGCTTCCTGCAAACCCGCCGCTTCAGCAAAGACGGCAATTTTCTCTGCGACATCATCTATGACGAACTGGAACCCCCCGCGGCCGCCTGGGCGATGATCGACCATTCCAATCCGGCACAAGCCAAGCCCGTGGCCGCGGAGGCCGAGAGCGAGGATCTGCTGGTTCCGCTGCTGCGAGCGGGAGAGGCTGTCTACGAACCCCCCTCCATCGAAAAGTCGCGTCAGCGGACATACGATCAGATCGCTCGCCTGCCGCCGGAAACCAAACAACTTAGGCACTCGAAAGCCTATCGAGTTGGACTCGAGCAGGGGCTTTACGAACGCAAGGCGCGGCTGGTCAAGCACATTCTGAGCCCGTGAAGCCGCGCGTCATGCGTCGAAAAGCAGCCCAGGCTGGATCCGAACGGCGCGAACATACTCGCCAAACGTTGCAGAAATTTCGGGACCACACTCTTGGCGTCGGACTAGCCTTGGGCTAGCCTGGATTTCTCAGTAGCGCCAATGATTTCGCATCGCTCACGGCTGTGGAAGAGAGGCTGCTGGGCTTCTAGAAAGACTACGAGTCGATTGCGAAACCGTTTGAAATAATGAGTGAAGAGTCAGCACGGCTTCTCCATGCGCTTTCTTCTATTTTCTATCGCCTTGATTCTGGCCGCATTGGTGGCCGTCTACTACTCGGACCTCACGGATGAAGACATCCGCGACGCCATTCAGCTCGAATCGAGAAAGCTAGACAAGCAGACGAAGCAGGCCCGCAAGCAGGCCGAGGAAACTATCGAGGCAGTGAACGAGCGCTTGAAGGGCCTGCGAGAAGACTACGCGCGGATCCGGCGGGAGGCCAACAAGGCGTCAAGCAGTGGCAAGGAGAATCTTGCCGAACGGACGGAAAAGACAGAGAAGGCGGCCAAAGAGTTGCGGGAGAAGATAGCCCGACTCAGTAAAGAAGCCCGCACCCAACTCCAAGAGCAGGCGGACTACCTCCAGGAGCAAGTCAAGGCTTTAAAGGAAAGAATAGAACGGGAGCTGGACAACCAACAAGCCGGCGCCAAGTCACGATAACGTGTCGAGTGATAGACGCTAACGGAGCGCTCCCCTTTAAAGCCGGCAAACCAGCCGCGGGCGATTTTCAGGAAGATGCATGGCTCGCCCGCGCGCCTGGATCTGTAGCCTCCCAAAGTGCCGGCCACGCTATAATCCCGCTATGACCGCAACGACACGCCGGACGTTCCTATCTCTCGCTGCCACGGCCGCCATAGCCAACGCTCTCCCTAGCGAGCAACAGACCCGCTTTCGCCTCGCCGTCACAACGGACGAAATCGACAACGACCTGTTGATTGCAATCCAGTTCTTGCGGCGGTTCGGTCTGGGATACGCCGAGATTCGCAATGTCTGGGGAAAGTACAACACCTCACAGCCTGCCGGGAAGATCCGCGAAGCCCGCCGGATGCTGGACGAGCACGGCATCAAGACAGCTATTGTTGACACGGGCTTTTTCAAAATTCCTGTTCCGCCTGACAACGCCGAGGGCCAGAAAGTCATCGACAAGCAATGGGCGCTGCTCGAGCGGGCCATGGAACGGGCTGAGATCCTCGGAACGGACAGAATCAGGACTTTCGCTTTTACATACCCCCGCGACGGCAAGCCTGAGGAGGCAAACTATCCGCGCATCATCGAACTCGTGAAAGAGTCCGCCCGCCGCGCCAAGGCCCGAGGTTTGCGGTTGGCGCTAGAGAATGTCGGCCATAGCTATGTGGCGACGGCCGCGGATTCGGCCCGCATGCTGAAGGCGATTTCGGACGACAGTTTCGGACTCACCTGGGACCCCAACAACGCGGCTCAAATGGGCGGCAGCCCCTTCCCAAAGGGTTACGCCATGCTCGACCCCTCGCGCATTTTCCATGTGCACCTGAGGGATTACCGATATCTTCCAAGCGGCAGGACGGAATGGTGCGGCGTCGGCGAGGGTGAGTTCGACCACCTGGGCCAATTGCGCGCGCTTCTCAAAGCCGGCTACCAGGAAACCTTTTCCCTCGAAACCCACTACAAGGTAGACGGCAGCAAGGCTAAAGCGAGCGAGGCGTCTTTAACGGCCCTTCTCAAACTGATGGACCGCGTCTGACCGGCGGTCTAACCAATGGAGTTGCCAGTGGCTCGGCCGCGGGCTAGCGTGATCCTTAGAGGTGTCGATGCAGGCGATGACACGCTACGTCGGCCTGGAGGCCGACGCGGCCCGCCGGGAGGCGCGCGCCACCTCAAGGCGACACGCCCTTTCGTGGGGACGGTGGTGATCAGGGCGGAGTGAAGCCCGTTGAAACGGGCTGAGGAACAACTTCGGGAGGGCTGGTCAACCGGCCCTAAAAGGACCGGCCTAAAGGAGACCAAGCCACGTGAACGTGGCTCAGGCTTGTGGCGGCGGTGTTGGGCGTCGCCCGGTTGGGGTTCGTTTTTGGATCGGTTTCCTACCTGGCGTGCTTGCTTGCCGTGGCTCGCCGCAGGCTAGTGCTGGGCTTGGGCCGGCGGGACGTAATCCGGCGGAAGCGCCGCGCCTTCACCAAAGAAGAATTGCTCCATCTGTTTGATGATCAACTCTTGAGCTTCCATTGTGCCGGGATTGAGCCGGTACTCGTTGATGATCATCTTGAGGTGCTCAGTCCACATCGTCCAAGCTTCTTGGGACACATTGTCGTAGATGCGCTGCCCCAGCTCTCCGTCAAACGGCGTTTCCGCCAGACCAGGCAATTCCTTGCCGAGCTTGAGACATTGGACCATTCGTTCCGCCATTGGTTTTCTCCGCCTCTTTCTATTCTAAGGGAATGCTGGCAACGCAGCAAAAAAACAGCTTTCTAGATTCTAGCCCGCTGACTCTGAGGATATTGTTCGTAGAAATGGCGGCACAACAGAGCGCTTCCCGCAAGAAACGGAAGGAATGGTTAATACTGGCCCGGTGCGCCCCCGGGGCTGGCACCCCGGGCCAGTATCAACACCAGCACAGCCCAAAAAGCCCCACGTACGAATTTTCGAATATCTTGGGCTAGCAACTCCCCGTTCCCGGGCCCGCCGCCCCGAACGAGTGGCCCCTTCGGGGCAGTTGAAAATACATGATTTGCACAACATCGCCAATTTCTTGTCGATCTCTTGGCGCTGAGCGCGTCGAAGCGGCAGACCGCTCCCTCACGGTCGCGGCGCCGAGTCTGGTTCACGGGTTTTCTGCCACGTTTTGCAAGAGTTTCCCTACAGAGGTACTGTCGCGTTGCTGCAAATAACCAGCGAGTATAATAGACCTCGCCCACGGCGGGGTGTTCCGACATTCAGCCTCAGCAGGGCGTGACAGCGGATCCAGAGGTTCACACCACCATGAGTACTGCCCCGCCATACGCCGGAGGGTCCAAGCCCACCCGCACCCGCGACTGGGTCATCTTCTGCGCCGCTACTCTGTCGGTCATCACCTACATCGACCGCGTGTCGATCTCTCAGGCCGCGCCTTTGATTACCGAAGACCTGGGGTTAACAACTGTTCAAATGGGCTTGGCGTTCTCTGCGTTCGCACTGGGGTACTTTCTGTTTCAAGTTCCCGGCGGTTGGATGAGCGACTGGATCGGCCCCCGCCGTGTCCTGGCAAGTATCGTTGTGTGGTGGTCGCTGTTCACGGCAGCGACGGGCTGGGCTTTTGGCCTGGTCACGCTCGTGGGCGCAAGATTGCTGTTTGGCGTGGGGCAGGGCGGGGTGTTTCCGGTTCTCACGAAAACCTTCACCACTTGGCTTCCCCAGCCCGAGCGTGCGAGGGCGCAGGGAATCATGTGGTGGAGCGCGCGCTGGGGCGGGGCGTTCTCTCCGCTGCTGGTGGTTTCTCTTCTTCCGTATATTTCCTGGCGGCGGGCATTCGAAATCTTTGGCGGGATCGGCATCATTTGGACGGCTTTTTTTTGGCGCTGGTACCGTGACAATCCTCGTGATCACAAGGGTCCGAACGAAGCCGAACTGGCGCTGCTGCAAGGGGCGGAGGAAACCACGGCAATGTGCCTTGGGGGCGCTTCTTCCGTTCGAGAACGGTGTGGCTGTTGTGGGTGCAGTACTTTTGCATGTCCTACGGCTGGTATTTTTACATCACGTGGCTCCCGACCTACATTCAGGAAGCGCGCGGGCAGACGATGGAACGGTCCGCGTTTCTTGCCGGAATGCCCTTGTTCTTCGGGGGGATTGGGTCGCTGGTTTGCGGCTATTTGCTCACCTGGTTAGACCGCAAGATGGGCGGCTCTCGGCGATCGCGCCGCTTCATGGGAGTGCTGGGATGCGCCGGGGCGGGCGCGTTGCTGATTGTCTCGGTCTACCTGAGTGAGCCGGTATGGGCTATGGTCGCTATGGGGCTCGCCTCATTTTCGAATGACCTCGCCATGCCCCCCTCCTGGGCCGCTTGCATGGATGTCGGCGGCAAGTACGCCGGCAGTCTTTCCGGTTCGATGAACATGGCCGGCAACATGGCCGGTTTCGTTTCGCCGACTATGGTCGCCTACATTTTGCTCTGGACCGGCCGCAACTGGATCATTACGTTCTATGTCTCGGCGGCGATCTACTTTGTTGGCGCGGTGTGCTGGTTGTTTATCGACCCGGTGACACCGCTGGACCGGGCCGATGCGAGCGAGACGCGGTAGCCGGATTTCCCGCAGCCGGTTGCGGGATCGCTGCGCAGACAGTACAAGGGTGACTAATGTTGCTGTTGGCTCCAATATCGCAAAATACGCTTACCGGCTACGACGGCCCCTGCGAGGTCGAAATCTTTTCGGCCGGCAACTGATGGCGCCGGGATCCTGACGAGGTCGTCGAGATCATCAAACAGCGCTTCCAGACCTTCGTCTGAGCTACCCTCTGTTTCAGTCCGAAGAGACTCGCGGCTCTTCCCGCGGTATGAACGCTAAGGCTGCTGAGTTGAGACAGTAGCGAAGATTCGTGGGCGGGGGGCCGTCCATGAACACGTGGCCGAGGTGGCCGTCGCAGCGGGCGCACAGGACTTCGGTTCGAGGCAGGCCAAGATTGCGATCCTCCTCTGTTTTGATGTTCTCCCGCGCGATCGGCGTCCAGAAACTGGGCCAGCCGGTTCCGGAATCAAACTTGGTTTCAGAGCTGAACAGGGCCGTCCCGCAAGCAATACAGCGGTAGAGGCCGGAGTCGTAGAGCTTGTTGTAGTTTCCACTGAAAGCAAACTCGGTCCCTTTGTCACGCACGATTTGGTATTGACGGCCCGTTAGCAGTTCTTTCCACTCAGCAGAGCTCCGCTGGATGACAGGTTTCTCAGCGAGGCCGGCGCTCGTGCCGGTATCGTCAAACTCCGCCAGCGAAATAGGGCCGCCGCGGGGATCAGCGTCTAGAAGTGCCCATCGCTCGCGCCAAGTGCCGCTTCCATAGCCTTCGATGCGGCAGGCGGCGAGCCCCGTCAAACCGGCGCAGACGCCAAGAAATGCCCGGCGGCTCGGGCGGCCGCCACTCGATTTTCGGTTTACGTTCGGCGTCTTCATAGCCCTCGGCGGTTCCACGTCTGTTCCTAGCTGGATTACCTACTGCATGGACGCCGCAATGCCCTCGTTTGTTTCAAGTATTCGCCTGCGCGGGGTCGCCGGGCAGGTCCCCTGGAACCAGTCTTGGACCGGACCGCACGTGGCGCATCGCCTCATTCATCTCCCGCCAGCAACTTTTCCAGAATCGGCGGAATCGCATTCCGCCTTTTCGGATCGCTTGGGACGCTGAGTTTCGGTTGGGGGGGGCGGGTTTGGGGGGGTGTTTTGATTTGGGTTGGCGGGCCGCTCTCCGCTCTAGTATGGTCACGGCTCGGAAAGACGACACGCCGGCTGAGCTACTCTCCTGATGGTAGTGGCAGGGGCGTGGTGTCGCCTTTGGTGAGGCCTAGGACCCATTTTGCGGCTTCCAGCCACATTTTTTGAATGTCGGGGCGGTCCCAGACGGTGGGGCGGTGGCCTAGGATGGAAGTGAAGACGCGTCCTTTGCCCCAGTTGCGCACCCAGGTCATGGCGAAGTCTTTGTCGGTTCTGTGGACTCCTTTGGCTTTGAGGTCGACCGATGAGACGTCGAGGCTCATTAGGACTCGTACTTTGGTGCGTGAGTAGCGGCTGAGCTGGTAGATCTCGTCGGTGATCTCGAAGCTTTTGGGGAAATGCCGGGTGGCCGGGAAATTGCGGTCCTCCACGTTGACCTGAACTTTATGATGCCACGGATGCTCGTCGAAGGCGCCTCCGACCATTTCGACGTATTCGGGCCAGGAGTTGCGAAAGCTGTCCGTGCCGCTGTGGACGGCGAGAATGCCTTTCCCGTCTTCGCGGACAAAGGACATGACATCGGCCTTCTGGCTGTCGCTGAGGGGCAGGTCGCCCTGGCAGAAGAACATGACGATGTCGAAGTGATCGAGGTTCTTCTTGTTGGAGCCGAGTTTCTTTTTCGTCAGCAGCTCGACGTCGGTATGAAAGCGGACGTCGAACAGCCCCGACTCTTGTCCGATCTTCTCCATGGTGTACATGGCGTGGGAGACGGAGTCATGGGCCCAGCTCTGGCTGGCGCCGATCATTAAGATGTGTTTCTTTTCCTGACTGTCAGCGGCGACGAGGCCAGGTACCAGGATAAGCAGGGATGCAAGGGGTAGAATGGTGTGCTTCATTGGTCGGGGCTCTTGGGCAGCTTAGCATATACGATTAGGCAAAGAAAAAGGCCGCAAAACTGCAGCTTCAGAGCCCGGAACGCCAGTGACGGGTCAGCAATTGAGACAAGTCAGGGCAAGCAATCTTGGAGTTGGTCACTACCGCGAGGCGCTGACATGCAGAGACCCGCGGCCCCTCCCGGTGGCGGTAGGGTGAAGTTGGAAGCTCGGGCGAGTGTTTGCGAATCGAACCCTGGGCCCGCCCATCCGCTGCTTGAATCAGGTAAATGAATCCTCAGGTCGAGTGCGTGCCCAATTTCTCGGAGGGGAGAAAGCGGGCTGTGATCAGCGGAATCCGGCAGGCAATCCTGTCGGCCGCCGACGTGCTGTTGCTGGATCAGACGATGGACGCCGACCACAACCGCTCCGTCTTCACGCTGGCGGGACCGCCCGGAGACGTTGTGCAAGCCGTGCTAAGGGCCGCCGAAGCAGCAGTGGAGGCCATCGATTTGCGAGAGCACCAGGGCGTCCATCCGCGGATCGGCGCCCTGGATGTCGTGCCGCTCGTGCCGCTGGAGGGTATCACCAGCGAGGAGTGCGTGGCGCTTGCGCGAGGGCTCGGCCAGCGCATCTGGGACCAACTGAAAGTGCCGGTATACTACTACGGAGACGCTGCCGCGGTTGAACACAGACGACGGCTGGAGAACATCCGCCGCGGAGGGTTCGAGGGACTGCTGAAGTGTTTACCCGACGAAAAGGAACGCCGGCCTGATGTCGGCGGCCCTGGTTTGCATCCGACGGCGGGCGCCTGCGCGGTCGGGGTCAGGAAGTTTCTGATCGCATATAACATTGAACTAACCACTCCGGACGTTTCGATCGCACGGCGAATTGCACGAGAAATTAGCGAGTCCTCGGGTGGCTTGCCGTGCGTGAAAGCGCTCGGGCTGAAGCTTTCGAGCCGAAACCTGTCGCAGGTATCCATGAATCTCACCGACCATGAACGCACGCCGCCACACCAGGTGTTCGAAACAGTGAGAGACCGGGCAAGGGAACTGGGCGCTTCGGTAGCCGGAACCGAGCTGATCGGATTGATTCCGAGAGCCGCGCTGCAGGAAGCCCCGGCCGGCTTCGCCGCGACTTTCCGTACCGATCAGATCCTTGAAAATCGTATCGACTCGATCCGGCGAAGTGGGCCGGCCGGGTGTTAGCGGATTCAACCTAACACTGTCGACTTTGAGTCCAGCCTATGACCCTTCAAGCCTTTGACCCCTTGACTCTTTCAGCCGCGAAGCGGCGCCGGATCTTAGCCCAGGCTGGAGCGAAGCGGAACCCTGGGTAGGCGCCCCTCGCGGACCCAGCCCCGAAGGGGCGAAGGAAAGCAAACGCCTGATGCTGACCCAGGCTGTGGCGCGTCTGGCCTTGACGCGGCGGCCTCAGAACAAATCATGGAAGAAAAACCAATCCCAGAAAAAGAACGACCCGAAGAAGAGAGTCCGGCTGCCGAAGAAAGCCCCGCACCGGCGATTGAGCCGGTGGCGGAGGGCGTTTGGCTGGTTCGCCTGCCGCTGCCGTGGCCGCTGGCCATCGTGAATGTCTATTTGCTCGAGCAACAGGACGGATTGCTGCTCATCGACTGCGGTGTGAAGACGGATGAGTCGCTCGGCGTGCTTTCGCAAGCGCTGGCGACACTGGGCAGCACATTCCACGACATCCAGCAGATCGTTGTGACGCATATGCATGCCGACCATGTTGGGGCGGCCGCGGAACTGCGCCGGCGCAGCGGCGCGCCGATCCTCATGGAGCGCACCGAAGCGAAGCTGATTGCACCGCGAGAGCCGGGAGAGGAGTTTTTCGGCAAAGCGGAACGTTACATGCGGGAACACGGGGTGCCCGAGGAACTCATCGGCCGGCTGCGCGAGATGTCACGTAAGGCTTCCGGCGTCAGCGAGCGGCTTGTAGCGGACGGCTATCTCGATGACGGCGACACGCTGCCTTACCGCAGCGGCGCCCTCGAGGCAATGGTGACGCCAGGACACTCTCCGGGGCTTCTATCGTTTCTTTGCCGCGAACAGCGTTTGTTGTTCTCCTCCGATGTCATTCTCAGCGGGATCACGCCGAACATCGGTGTTCACCCCTTTTACGACGACAATCCGCTGAGTGACTACCTCAGGTCGCTCGATCGGCTGCATCAATTGGACATCGGCCTGGTCTTGCCGTCGCATGGCGACCCATTTCGGGGACACCGCGAATGGATTACCGAAACCCGCGGACATCACGACGAGCGCCTCCGGCGCGTGCAGGCGGCGGCCGAGGGCGGAGAGTATACGGCTTTCGAGCTGGTTCCCCGCATTTGGAAACAGAAGCTGGGCCTGATCGATCAGCGTCTCGCCATGGCGGAAGCGCTGGCGCACCTGCAGTTCCTGCGCAACCGCGGAGATCTGGTTTCCGAGCGCCGCGACGGACGCGTCGTCTGGGCGTCCAGATCCTGATTGATCCCGGTGACAGAAAACCTCAACCGGCCGGACAGAGGCGTGGACGGAAGTCCACGCTCGCCGCGGACCGAAGTTCCGCCCAGCGTCGCTTTACGGTTCACGAAGCATTTTATTGTTGCATCAAGTGCGCCAGGCGTTTAGCATAGGGCGTGCGGTAATTCCCGAGGGAGGTTCAGTAATGGTCCATCGATTGGCGTTATTCATCGTTTGCCTGAGTCTTGTTGCGTTGTCGGATTCTCCCCTGGCCAAGCTCCCCTACCAAGTGGACCCGGATTGGCCGCAGCTTCCCGTTGGCAGAAACTTCAGCGAGACGGCGGGCGTCGCGGTCGATTCGAAAGAAAACGTCTACGTGTTCCATCGCGGGGAAGACCCCATCCTGGTTTTCGACAAGAACGGGAAGTTTCTCCGCTCGATGGGCAAGGGAATGTTCAGCCGTCCCCACGGAGTCCATATCGACAACGAAGGCAACGTGTGGGCGGTCGACGACGGCGGCCACGTGGTCGTCAAGATGGACCCCAGCGGACGGGTGCGGATGGTTCTCGGCCGCCTTGGCCAGCCGGCCGAGGGACCTGACCGCTTCAATCGTCCCACCGACATCGCCGTTGCCGCGAACGGGGATCTCTATGTCACTGACGGCTATGGCAACTCGCGTGTCGTCAAGTTTTCAAAAGAAGGGAAGTTTCTCAAGGCCTGGGGAAAAAAGGGCGTCGGAGAGAGCGAGTTCAACACCCCTCATGCCATAACCATTGACAAAGAGGGGCTGGTCTATGTCGGGGACCGGGAGAACTTCCGCATCCAGATTTTCGATGGCGACGGGAATTTCCTGCGGCAGTGGAACCATGTGGGCTCCCCTTGGGGACTCGACATCACCGAAGACCAAAAGCTGTTCATGACTGACGGGCACAACAACCGCGTCGTGAAACTCGATTTGGACGGCGGCATCCTCGGCGTGCTCGGCGAGTTCGGCAAGCTGCCGGGTCAGTTCAACTTCTGTCACCACATCGCCGCCGGCGCCAGCGGGGCGATCTACACCAGCGAGATTCTCAACTGGCGGGCGCAGAAGTTCGTTCCGCGGTAGGGGGTGTGTGCCCGGTCCGTCCAACCACATTCATTGGGCGGCGTCTATTCCGCCTGCAGTAAGTCGAACCGCGAGAGGATTCCTTTGCCGAATTCGCCTTCCGCTCTGGCTTCAGCCGCAGCGTGACCTTCAGCGGGTCGGTGACAGCTTCACTGAAAGTCACTGGACTAAGTTCTCTAGCGGCTTTCGTTCGGCTTCTTTTTCTGTCCATCAAATGGCAGACTGGGCTTCTCTGGCTTTGGCGGGAGAAACTTCAGCGATCCAAGTTTTAGGTGTTCCTTCCGAGTCAACATCTTCTTGTCGCCGGCATAAAGCGCCTCGCATCCGAGTTCCACAGCGGTTGCAATATGAAAACAATCCCAACGCCGTCTCCTGTTCTCGGCAGCTCTTTCACGATCATCTCTGGGCCTAATGATGTCGAGATTAGTTGCGCCTCAAATTTCGCAGCCGTAAGCGCTGTCTCCTTTGTAATTCCAACGATTCGGGCGAGCCTGCTAACCTTAGAATAATTATCGCTAGCCACCGTCCCATATCGAAATGAAAGCACTGATACTTCTTCGATTGTGATTATCGATGTGTAAGCGCGAATGCGCTCCGACTTGAGTTCACGAAATAGCTGGCGGATCTCTTTGGCCTCTGGTTCACCTTTGAAGATCGCCAAGAATACGGAGGTGTCGAAATATACGGAACGCACTTAAAGCGCCTCTTCTCAGGCTAGGCCCCGCGAATCTCTTCTAGCAGCATGTCAAGGCCGACGTTGTACGCTTCCTTGTCGCATCCAAAAAGCTCGTCGAAGCTGTTCTCGTAGTCTCGGTCGGGATCAACTTCAATCGATTCAACCTCGATCTTAGGACTTGCGACGCGATAATAACTTACGCGACCGGTTATTGCGACTTGTTCTCCCCAGGCATCCCGGGCGTTGGTCTTATCAGACGCCCTAAATTGAACCCGCCAGGTTTCTCCAGTGTCGTGGCGAAGCTCTCCGAATACGTCCTTGCCGCCCTCTTCTTCAAAATCGCGATCTTCTAATTCGGAAAGCTTTCCGAAAACCGTGACCGAGTCTTCAGTGAACTCAGCATCAGAGAGGGTCTTTGCATAGGAAACAGCCGCATCTCCGAACGTGGCAGTCGTTGCGCGTGCTTGGTTCGGGCGTCGGACCCCAAATTCCGTATCGACCTTGTTTTTTTTGTGGACTTTGGCGATGTTATTCAATCGTCTGATAATGCGGTTTTCTGGGCTACCCGCCGGCCCAGGATCAAGCTTGCCCTTGGTGAGCGCTTTGACTGTATCCAACACGAGGCCGGCGGCTAGAAGACCGTTCGCCTTGTCAGCCGTTAATGCAATGTGCGCTTGAATGCTGCCTTTTCGAAACGCAGAGCCCCGAGGGCCAGCAACAAGCTCCAACCCAAAATCCACATCGGAATCAGCCAGACCTTGTTGCTGCCGTACCGCGCACCCCGCGTCGGATAACATTTGTCGTACTTCGCCCAAGACCGTCAGGACATCCTCTAAAGGCAGACGATGCCTGTCAGCGAGTCCCCTATGTAGCTTGACTATGAAGAGTGGGTCGTCGGTGCTCTGTTTTTTCGCGAGCATCAGCGGGTCTCCCCAGGGCTGTTCTTTGCCCTTAGGCGCGGGCCAATCAGTCCCTGTACATGAGACGCTTTCCATCGGCTCCCAAGAGAGCCACCACAGCGCGTTCGTAGTATCGAAGAACAAACTGCTGGGTGCCAGCTCATGTGCTGGTATAAGTATATAGTTCCGAAAGAAGCCACGTGAACGTGGCTCGGCGCGCCGAGTTCGCGGCACTTTCCGGCATCACGGCTCCCCGCTCGTCTTGTTCATAATGAGAACTTCGCCGCGAAGGCGGCAAGCGCTCGGGACCGTCTCGTTCCGGTGGCAGCATTCTCACCCTCTACACATGAGCCAGCCCATCCGAGCCGCCTTCTACGACTTTGATGGAACGCTGGTTTCGAGCAACGTCGTCACCCGCTACGCCTTTTTCGCGAAGAACCACCCCTCCAAGCTGCGTGCCTGTCTGCGGTACGCCAAGCTCCTCGTCACGGTTCCTTTCTGGATCGGTCTTGACATTTATTCGCGCCGACTGTTCAATCAAGTCTTCTACCGCGAGTACCGCGGCATGGACGAGGGTTGGCTGCGGCAGCAGGCCGAGAAGATGTTTGAGCGCGACATTATCCCCAAGGTCTATCCCGGGGCGGAACCGCTGCTCGAAGCCGATCGCAAAGCCGGTTTCCGCCTTATCCTGGTCAGCGGCGGTCTCGACTTTGCACTGGCTCCGGCGGTCCGCCATTTCGGATTCGACGATGTGATCTGCAACCGGCTGGTTTACCAGCAGGGCGTTGCGACCGGCGAGATCGCCCCTCCGCTGCTTGCCGAACAAGAGAAACTTGCCGCGATTGAGCGATTCTGCCGCGAGTATAATGTGGACACGGCCCAATCCAAGGCCTACTCCGACAGCCATTCGGACGTGCCCATGCTGGAAGCGGTGGGTCTTCCGGCCGCTGTGAACCCCGACCGTCGTCTGCGGCGAGTTGCTTCGCAATGCGGCTGGCCGATCTTGGATCTGAAAGCAGGCAGTCATGGCCACACCGGTTGAAAGCGCCCAAGTCGTAAAGGATTTCAATTTCGGCGATCCCAAGCCAAACGCGGTGGGACGCAACGCGCTCGTTTCGCACGACGGCTGTGTCGTCCATCTCGAAGCCAATTCCGCCGCCCGGCTGCTGTGGTATGGCGAAGACCTGCTGTCGGTAAAGCTCCCGGCGGGAACCCGGGTCGTCTATCCCAAGCCGTCGATTCCCGGCCTGCCCGATCGTGCCTCGGCCATTCGCCACGCGCTGGGCCACCCTTCCGAGTTCGAATCTTTTGGCGCCTTGCTGCGGTCCGGCATGAAGGTGACGATTGCCATTGACGACATCTCCGTTCCTTTGCCGAAGATGAACAAGCCCGACATTCGCGAGTCGGTGCTCACCACCCTGCTCGACTTGCTTGCCGCTTGCGGCGTCACCGATATCCACATCATCATCGCCACATCGTTTCATCGCCGAATGGAACCGTTCGAGATCCAGTACGCCGTCGGCAATCGCATCTACGAAGCCTATTATCCTCACAGCCTCTACAACCATGACGGGGAAGATCCTGACGGCATGGTCGAGCTGGGCCAAACCGGGCTGGGAGAGAGGGTCCGCATCAACCGCCGCGCGGCCGAGTCCGACTTGCTGATCTACGTCAACATCAATCTGGTTCCGATGGACGGCGGCAACAAGTCGGTCGGGATCGGCTTGTGTGACTACGCCTCTTTGCAGGCTCACCACAATCCCGAGACCATCCTCAAGAGTGATTCCTATTTCGACCACACGCGCTCGGCCTTGACGGCGTCGGCGGACCGCGTGGGCGAGGTCGTCAACAAGAACCTCAAGGTTTTCCACATCGAGACGGTCGTCAACAACGCCATGTTCAGCCCGGCGATGGAGTTTTTCGTCAAGAACGAGGACCATTGGGGAACTGTCGACAAGATGGCTTTCGGGACCGCGAAGTTCGCTCTGAGCAAGTTGTCGCGCCCGATGAAGCGCAAGCTGCTGTTTTCGATCCCGGCGCCTTACGAGCTGATCGCCGTGCACGCCGGAGCGACGAACGCGACTCACCGCAAGACGCTGGCCTACACCTATCAGCAATACTGCGTGCCCATTGAAGGGCAGTCGGACGTTCTCGTCCTCGGCATTCCGTTCGTATCGCCCTATAACGTCAATTCAATCTTGAACCCGCTGCTGGTACAGGTGCTGGCGCTGGGCTATTTTTTCAACATGTACCGCGGCATGCCGGTGGTGAAAAAGAACGGGGTGTTGATCTTGACGCACCCGCTCTATAACGAGTTCCACCCCGGGCATCACCCTTCCTACATTGAGTTCTTCAACCGCATTCTGCCCGAGACGAACAACTCGCGCGAGCTGCAGCACAAGTACGAAGCCGAATTCGCTCACAACGAGGAATACATCAAGATGTACCGCACGGGTCACGCCTACCACGGCGTGCATCCGTTTTATATGTGGTATTGGGGCGAAAACGGCCGCGCTCACGTCGGCAAGGTCATTGTGGTGGGTGCTGAGGACACAAACACCGCCAAAGTCATGGGTTGGGAGTGCGCGGCGAGCATGGAAGAAGCGCTCGAGATGGCGCACTCGCACGTTGGCCGCGCGCCCAGCGTGACGCACATGCACATTCCCCCGATCAACATGGCGGACGTCAGCGGACAGCGCGAATCCGTCTAGCTGGAACACTGTCCACTGAGAGACTTTGAGCCTTCGAGCGTTCGAGCCCAGAGCCGTTGAGCCGCGAAGCGGCGCAGGATCGTAGCCCAGGGTGGAGCGAAGCGGAACCCTGGGTGCGAAAATCATCCAGGGTAAGCCCCATCCGCGGACGGGGCGTAGGAGCAAACCGGCCCATTCGTCTCCGGGGAGGGCGATGTACGGCGGGCGTTCATTGATGCCCGAAAAAAGAGCACGCGCCACTCGACCAAAACCCTCCTCGGAACTGCTAAGTAAATAGTATTGAGGCTAGCCGAGGCTACCCACAAATGAAAACCATTCTCGTCACAGGAGCCACTGGTTTTCTCGGCAAGCACCTGGTTGATCAGCTTAGCCGCGAGGAGCCCGAAGCCAAGCTGCGGCTGCTCTGCCGCAGCGGGTGGACGGGCGCGGCAAGCTCCCGGATCGAAGTCGTCCAGGGGGACATTACCTCGGAGAAAGATGTCCTCGCCGCCGCCGCCGGCGCGTCGGAGGCGTACCACCTGGCCGGCATCGTCGAGCGCGACCCCAAGGACGCGACCCTGCTCTATCGTGTGCACGTCGAAGGCGCCCGAAACGTCTGTGAGGCGATCCGCGAGCATGGTGTATCCAAGGCTGTGCTCGTTTCTTCGTCCGGAACGGTCGCGGTCGGGCACACGCCGGAAGTCCGCGACGAGGAATCCGGCTATGCCGCCGGCATGGTCAGCGAATGGCCCTATTACACCAGCAAGATTTACGCTGAAAAGCTGGCGTTACGGTATTTCGAGCAGGAGAGGCTGCCGATCGTCATCGTGAATCCGAGTCTTCTGCTGGGCCCGGGCGACGATCGCGGGTCCTCGACAGGGGACGTTGCCCTGTTTCTCGAAGGACAGATCATGGCCGTTCCCAGCGGCGGACTGAATTTCGTCGATGCGCGCGATGCCGCCGCCGGGTTGATCGCTGCCATGAAGCGCGGCAGGCCCGGTGAGCGCTACATTCTGGGCGGTCCGAACTGGACGTTTCGCGAATGGATCGCACGCACGGCGCAACTCTCCGGCCGCAAGGCCCCGTCGCTTCAGCCGCCGCTTTGGGCGGCTTTATGGAGCGGCCGCATCTTGCGGCGAGTGCTCCCTCTCGTAGGGAAGTCGTTCAAGCTAGACGACGCCTCAATCAAGATGTCGGCGATGTTTTGGTACTGCGATTCAAGCAAGGCAAAACGGGAGCTAGGCTTTACCACGCGCGACCCCATGATCACCCTGCGCGAAACAATCGAAGACATCCGAAGAAGGCGATCTTCCGAGCCCTGAATGGGCCATAGCCTTCGGCCACAACGGGGTATGAATAGCAGTCTCGACATTTCGTCGCGGCGGTAGCCAACGGGTAACGGGCCGTTTTTCACCAGTCGTTGATACAAGGCGGTTGATTCAGCAGCTAACTCCATGCCCCTCCAATTCCGCCAAGCCACCACCGCTGACTACGAGCAGCTCGAAACCATCGTGGTCGCCAACTTCGAAAAGGTAACCTGGCAAAAGACAGTCGATGAACGTTACGGACTCCTCAACGGAACCGACTGGCGGGAGCGCTGGCGCATGCAGTTCGGAAAAGCTTTCGACATGGAAACCGTCCTGGTCGGCGAGGTGGACGGTGAAGTCGCCTTGCAGCCTTAGCTGCTTCTGCTGACGAGGACCACGACGTGGGCCTCGGCGGCCTCGCCCTCTCCGATGGGACCTAGTCCTTCGGCGGTCTTGGCTTTGACGCTAACGCGGTCTGGCGAAACGCCCAGCTTGTCCGCGAGGCTCTCTCGGATGGCATCCCGAAACGGAGCGAGCTTCGGCTTTTCGAGAACAATGACCGCATCCACGTTGACCAGCCGGTAACCGCTTTCTTCAACAAGACGCCGGGCGTGGCGCAGGAAGACGGCGCTGTCGGCGTCACGCCATTGCGGATCAGACGGCGGGAAGTGTTGTCCGATATCGCCCAGCCCGGCAGCGCCCAGCAGGGCGTCGGTCACGGCATGCAGCAGGATATCGGCGTCGGAGTGGCCGGCGAGGCCTTTCTCCGCCGCAATCTCGACGCCGCCCAGAATGAGCTTGCGTCCCTTTGCCAGGCGATGAAGGTCATAGCCGATCCCGCTGCGGTACTCGGGCGTCATTGCGCCTGGGAGATTCCCTTCTCCAGGTCCGGGCCGGGGGCCTGGTCCGGAGCCTGGTCCGCAGAATGTTGGGCGGCCAGCTCCTCGCTGTAAAAGAGCCGCGCCAGCGCCATGTCGCTGGGGCGCGTGATCTTGATATTGCGGTCGCTGCCTAAAAGCACGCGAACGTCCTCGCCGAGATGCTCCACCAGGCTGGCTTCATCCGTGCCCATGAACTGGTCCTGTTTGGCCTGCTCAAATGCCCGTCGCAGCAGGGAGGAACGAATCACCTGCGGCGTTTGAGCGAGAACGATGCGTTCGCGGAACAGCGTGGACTGAATCACCTTGCGTTCGACCTGTTTGACGGTATCCACGGGAGGCAACCCCAGGATGACCGCTCCGTGCTCGAAAGCTTCGTCGAAGGTTTGCTCGATCTGCTCGACCGTCACGAACGGACGGACCGCGTCATGGACCGCCACCAGATCCGCGCCAGCGGAAACTCTCGCCAGGCAATTGCCAACCGACTCCTGGCGACTGCGCCCGCCTTCAACGAGCCGCACGGGCTTGGCGTAGTTTTCCTCTTCCAGTTGGCGCTGGAACGACTCCATGTCTTCCTGGCGCAGGGCCACGAAGATTTCCGTCACTCGCGGCGCGGCCACGAACTTGCGGATGGTATGAATCAGAATGGGCGCCCCTTCGAGCAGCATGAACTGCTTGCGGCTGGTGCCTGAGGTTTCAGCCGACGCTTTTCCCATTCGAGTCCCGAGCCCGGCGGCCGGGATGATCGCAGTGACCGTCATATTCTTGTTAGCGTCCCGCGGAATGTTCGACCTTGTGCGACGTAGCGCCGGCGCGCTGACCTTGGTTGTGACGCTCTTGCGAGGAATTGGACTGCTTCTCCTCGAAACGGCCGAAGATCATCTTACCAGCCGTGGTTTGCAGGACGCTGGTGACCGATACTTCGACGGTCTTGGAGATTTGCCGGCGCGCATTGTCGACGACCACCATCGTGCCGTCGTCCAAGTAGGCCACGCCTTGATTGTATTCCTTCCCCTCTTTGAGGATGAACACGCGCATGGTCTCGCCCGGCAACACGATGGGCTTGAGCGTATTCGCCAGCTCGTTGATGTTGAGGACGGTCACTCCCTGGAGCTGAGCGATCTTGTTCAGGTTGAAGTCGTTGGTTACGATTTTGCCGTCGGTGTCTTTGGCCAACTGGATTAGCTTCAAATCCACCTCTTTGATTTTGGGATAGTCGGTTTCGATGATCTGGACATTGACGGTCTTGTTCTTTTGAATTCTCTGCAAAACGTCGAGACCGCGGCGACCGCGATTGCGCTTGAGAGAGTCGCCCGAGTCGGCGACCAACTGCAGCTCCCACAGGACAAACTGCGGGATGATCAAGACTCCGTCCATGAAGCCGGTTTCGGCGATGTCGGCAATGCGGCCGTCAATAATGACGCTCGTGTCCAGAATCTTGTAGGACTTCTCCACCCCGCTGTCGCCGCCGAACAAGCCGCCCAGCGCAGCGAGGTTCAGCATGTCGCCCTTGGCTCCGCCGACCACCAGACCGACGTAGGCCATCAGCAGCAGCACGGAGAGCTGCAAAAAGGAAACGCTGTCAGAGGACAAGCTCGAGCCCATGACCAGGCTCATCAAGAAAGCGCCGATGATTCCCAGCACGGAGCCGGCCGCGGCGCCGATCAATCGTTTCAGGGTGACTTTTCGGAGACGGATTTCAAAGACGATAATTGCGATTCCCGAAAGAATCCCTAGAACAATCGCTGGGGCGCCGGTAAATCCAAATGGTCCCAGGTGATACGTCATTGCTGTGAACACAGCCAGAAAGATGATTCGTACGATCCACAAGTCCGCCACGGAGAACCTCCCAGGCTCGGTTATGAAAGCAAATGGACAACTTCATGTTATTCGTGCCGTAAAGAATGCCGCCAAAAGTATATCACCGCGGAGCGGATGGTAGAAACCTCGTCCGCCCGACGGAAAGAAAAGGGTGGGTTATTCAGACGGAATTGGGCGAGACTGGCGGGATTTTCCGCCGGGGCTTAGCATCCAGGCCCAGCCAGGGCACGAAGCCGGCGAACGGCTCCCCAGGCGCGAGCTGGGTTCATCGAGAGCTTGCTCGATATCGCGCAATGTGAGCTGACGCCCGGCATCTGAGAGGTCGGGGCCGTTTGTTTTCCCTCGCCCGGCGATCATGTGACAGGAGTCACAGCCGCCCTCGCCGAAGAAGAATTGCTCCCCGGCGGCCGCAACACGACTGTTGATCTGGAGCAACATGGCTAATTCATTCTGCCACGAACCCGTTTGATCGATCGAGGACCCTGGACCTAGCCAACCAGGGGTGCGGTCTTTGCAGGCCGCAGCGGATATCGCGCTGCAAGCTTTATCCCCTTGCTTTGCCGAACTGCATAGCCAAACCAGCCGGCCCTCCATTGCGCCGGAGAATCTGAACGGGAACTTCTCCTGTTCACGGTTGCTTGCCTGGTGCATTATCCGGCGCGGAATCCACCATGATTGATGAAACACGATCAAAGCATTCCCGTGCGATCATCCGGTGGAGAACAACGTTTCCCCTTTTCGCCCGGGAACAAACTACCCGGTAAGCAACCGAATCACAGATCACGATGTCGGCGGCGCCGAGAGTATCAGGATGATCGTCGGCGGTTAGGAGATACTCGCGTATTGAATGGTGTTGCCCGGCGACCCGGGCTAGAACACCCCGGGCGGTTCGCAGGAAGTATTCGCTAATCGAGACCAGCGCGATCATCGAGGATCGTTGAAGGCTTCGGACCATTTCGACGTGCTGATCAGCGGGGGAATAGATGATGGGAATCGCGGATCCATCCTTCGGCAGCATCGAAACGACAGCCCGCATGTGGCCTGGCGCGCTCAGGACGAGGGCGCCGATCGCCAAGCCTGGGTTCGCGGCAAGTTCGTCCGGCGAGCACGACTCCACGGCGTACTTAAGAGCCTCTCTCAGCTCCATTCGGAACAACACACGCATTCCCGGATCAGTTGAAAGTACCAAGATGTGGTCGGGAGGTTGAACCAGCATTCGCTCTCGAACACGCTGACGAAGCTGTTGGAGCGTGTAGCCATGCTTCCATGCGGTCTGAATGGTCTCGTTGATTAAATCGTCGAGATCCTTGACATCCGGCAGGTACTCCGGCTCATTTGGCGTGCGCACGACTAGCTGGCTCCCACGGCGCCTAGCCACCAGCTTCTGGAGCACCAAGTCTTGATACGCCCGGCTGACGGTGTTGTGGTGAATCTTTAGCCGGCGGGCCAGCGCCCGGACGCTCGGCAGGGCCTCGCCTGGCTTCAACTCGCCGGTTCCGATCGACAGGACAATCTGAGCTACCACTTGTTCATGAATGGGGACTTCGCTCTCTTTGCTGATGCGAATATCCATTTCCTCCGCTCCCTATTTGCTGGACGACCGCTGCCGTTCGCCCACGTCAGGGCTCGGAGCTGTCCGAGTTGTGACACTTCGAAAACTGTCACGACATGTGTTGTCAGTCCCGGTCTCCGCCCGTAAACTCGTTTTCAGAATCACGGAGGAAGGCCCAATGAAATCACGCCGAGTCCTATTGCTAGCCATGAGCGGTGTCCGAGTGAAAAGCGACGAGCTGCGGCAGCTTGGTATGACCTTGCCTGGCTTTATCGATAGAGGGCAAGTCATCGCGTCACTGCCGAGTCTTTCTTTGCTGACGCTGGCCGCTCACACGCCGGAGAACTGGGAGGCGGAGTACCGGGAGATCGACGAGCTCACCGCTGGCGCCGCCTTTCAGATTGCCAGCGGCGGCTACGACATCGTCGCCATCTCGGCTTTCACCGCGCGCATTCTCGACGCTTACGAAATCGCCGATCAGCTTCGAGACGCCGGTGTTACGGTTGTGCTGGGCGGTCTCCATGTTAGCGCACTTCCGGAGGAGGCCCTCAGCCACGCGGACGCCATCGTCGCGGGCGAAGCAGAGCTGCTCTGGCCGGAGTTACTCGCCGACTTTGAAACCGGCGCTCTGCGTCCCCGCTATTCGTCAATGGACAGCCCGCGGCGATTTGACCTGGCGCAGGCTCAGGTCCCCCGTTACGACATGCTCGACGTCGGCCGCTACAACCGGCTCACGCTGCAGACAAGCCGGGGCTGCCCGTTGGATTGCGAGTTCTGTGGAGCATCACGGCTAATTTCGCCTTACAAAATCAAACCCCTCGCCCAGGTTCGGCGCGAGCTGGAAGCGATTCTCAACATCTGGCCCGAGCCCTTTATCGAACTGGCGGACGACAATACTTTCGTCTCGAAGAAGTGGGCTCGCGAGTTGGCGCGGCTGTTCTCCCAGTACCGAATCCGATGGTTTACGGAAACCGATCTCTCGGTGGCTGACGATGATGAGCTTCTCGAGTTGCTGGCCCTTTCCGGCTGCGCGCAGGTCCTGGTCGGACTGGAGTCGTTGGACCCCGCCGCCCTCGGCCGTGTCGACAGCCGGCGCTGGAAGCAGAGCCAGCTGGCGAGCTATACCGCCAAGATCCGCAAGATCCAGTCTTACGGGATTACCGTCAACGGCTGCTTCATCTTTGGATTCGACCAGGACGATTTGCGGGTGTTCGACAGGACGAGGGAGTTTGTTCAGGCCAGCGGGCTGTCGGAAGTCCAAATTACCATCCTGACGCCGTTCCCCGGCACGGAGCTATACAGCAGACTCCGGTCCGAGGGACGGTTACTGAAGCCGGTCTTCTGGGACTCCTGCACGCTCTTCGATGTGACTTATCGCCCGAAGCGGATGAGCGCCGATGAGCTCGAAGACGGTTTTCGAGGCCTGATGCGCGATCTCTATTCCCCGGAGCAGTCCGCCAAGCGAAAAGGGATTCGAAAAAAATGCTACGCGCAGCGGCGTGTAGCCGCGGTCGCGTGACGCCGGACCGTCTATCAGGAGACACGAATATGTCTAGCACTCCGACAACGATTGAAGAGGCTTTCCACGCCCCTAGCCGTTCGAAGGCACGGGGTTACTCGATGGGCGATCTCAACCGGATCGTAGCGTGGACGGGCATGGCGTGCGGGGCGGCCCTCGGCCTCATCATGGGTCTGTGGTCCTTTGACGGCCCCCTCGCTCCGCCGAGCTTCATCGGGGATTACACGGACACTCCGCGGCGGCTGCTGCGGCTAGGGCACATCGCCTGTTTCGGAATCGGCATACTGAACCTTCTGTTGGTGCAGGCGCTGCTTGACTCGGGGGATTCGCCCCGGGCCGCGCGCCATGCGGCACAAGCCATGAATTTCGGCAATGTCTTCCTGCCCCTCGTGCTGCTTATCGCCGCCGTCTACGCCCCGGCCAAATACCTGCTGCCTATTCCGGCTCTAAGTGTTTTCGCCGCTCTTTGCCTGGCTGCTTATGTTGCAGGCGCCGGGAGGCAAAAGTGCTAGTAAATGATAGACAGATACTGAGAATCTCCTCCGAAGAATATCGTGGACGGCTGGAATCGCTTCAGGCCAACGTCGCGGAAGCTGGTTTGGACGTGTTCATCGTCTCGGCCTTCGACAGCCTCTACTATCTGACAGGCGCCGGGTTCGAGCCGCTGGAGCGCCCGTTCTTTCTCCTGATCCGTCCTCGCCAGGCTCCAATTCTATTGGTGCCGAAGCTCGAACACGAGCACATGAAGAAAGCCTGCAATTTCACAGAGCAAGACATTCGCACCTACTGGGAATATCCAGCGCCGCCGGGTCGTGGGTGGCCGGACGCTGTCCATCACCTCATCGGAAAAGCCAAAGAGATCGGAGTCGAGCCCACGCTTCCGCAAGAGATTGCAGCAGAGCTGAAGGGCTACACCATTCGCGTCTTGCCGCTAGTCGAAAGGTTGCGCCTGATTAAGTCCGACACCGAGATAGCCCTGATCCGGCGTGCGGCTCGCTACGCTGATCTCGGAGTTCGCAGTCTCCTGGCAGCTTCGTACTCGGGGGCCACTGTCGCTGAGGGTTTTGCCCAGACGCGCCTCGTCACGTCACGGATCATCCGCGAGGTCGATGATTGGGATCCCGTGACAACGAAAGTGGTGATGGCGACCTGGGCGGCCCCCCGCAGTGCAATGCCACACTCGATTCCGGACCTCAACGACCGCCTCCGCCAAGGGCCGCACGTGGCATTAGTGCTCACCCGCGTCAACGGCTACGCCGCGGAAAGCGAGCGAACCTATTTCACCGCACCACCCTCAGGCGAGGTTCGCAAAGCGTTCGATGCCATGACGGAAGCTCGCCGTATTGCCTTTGGGATGATCCGACCCGGTATACCGTGTAGCGAAGTCGACGCGGCCGTGAACGACTATCTGCGGAACGAAGGGTACAGCAGCGAAGACCGGCGCTTGCACCGCACCGGGCATGGTATCGGGCTCGGCAACCATGAAGCCCCTTGGATAGCCGAAGGCAGCGAGGACCGGTTGGCCGAAAACATGGTGATCAGCGTTGAGCCGGGGATCTACTTGCAGGGTGTCGGCGGCGTGCGACATTCCGATACCGTCTTGGTGACCAAGGACGGTCATGAGATACTCACGCGCTTCCCCGTAGCGCGAAGCTCGTTGGTTATCGGCGGCTGGAAGCCATTCACTCGCATCAAGGGAAAGTTGGTGCGGTGGCGGCTGGGGCTGACCGCGAAGGCCGCCATGTCCTCTGTGACCGCCACACAGGGGCTATGACAACTGCGAAACTGTCACAGTCTTTGTAGTCACGCATCCGAACCTTCCGTACCATTGAAGCAGCAAGGATCAACACGCTTCAGCTTGCGGAGGCAAACGTGATGCCAGCCACAGATGAGAAGTCGTCTCATTCAACACCGCTCTTGACGCTGCTTGTCAACACTCTTGGTCTATTCTTATTTGCTTCGTGTGGAAGCACGGAAGGAAACGGTCAGGACACAATGTCTGCTAAGTACTTCTCTGCCGACTACGTGACGGCTCGGACCCAATTCCGGAACGCTGTCGAGAAGGCGGGCGGGCGGCTGGCGGCGCTGCAGCTCGATGCCAAGGGCCCGAACGGGGAAGACTTGACGATCGACATTGCCTGGTTTGGTGCTGAGAAGCCCAAGCGGGCACTCGTGCACTCGTCCGGACTGCATGGGGTGGAGGCTTTCGCCGGTTCTGCTATCCAGTTGCAGTGGTTAGATGAGGGCATTCCCTCCATACCCGAGGACTCGGCACTTGTGCTGGTCCACGTGTTGAATCCGTTTGGGATGGCCTGGCTCCGAAGATTCAACGAAAGCAGTGTTGACTTGAACCGCAATTTTCTTGGGCCAAGAGAGACGTACGAGGGTGCTTCAAAGGGTTACGACAAGCTCGACCCTTTCTTGAATCCTCCGACGCCACCCTCTTGGGATCTGTACTACCCCCGTGCGGCGTGGCTGATTGCCCAGCATGGCATGTCAACCCTCAAGCAGGTAATCGCCGGCGGGCAATACGAATACCCGAAGGGTCTTTTCTTCGGCGGGTCGAAGCTTGAAGAAGGACCGCGGAAGGTTCAAGAATTCGTGCGGGAGCGTCTGGGGTCCGCCGAGCATGTGGTAGTCGTTGACGTGCACACCGGGTTGGGGCCATTCGCTTATGACACTTTGTTTGTTCACGCTGGTGATGAAGGTTCCGAGATCTACCAAGTGATGAAGAGAACGTTCGGTGAGCGCGTCGCATCCTTGGACCCGGATCACGGCCCGGGCTACCGAATCAAAGGAGCCTACGACACTATGTATCCCCGCGTCTTTTCTGGCAAGGAAGTGTATTTCCTTTGCCAGGAGTTCGGCACGTACCACGTTGTGCGGGCTCTGAGGGCTCTCCGCGACGAGAACCGCTGGCACCACCATGGGGATGGGACGGTCGATCATCCAACGAAGGAGGAATTGAAGGAGAAGTTCTCTCCTGATGATGAGTCTTGGCGGCAGACGGTCTTGGACCGAGGCCGCGAGGTGATCGGCCAAGCACTGGGGTTAGCGTTCGGCGATTGACTTGAGTTCGGGGACGGAGCCCGAACTCGGCGGTTGGAACGATTCAAGCCGGGTGAGTTCGGGGGAGCAGCGGGTGGGCGGGGCGCCGGTGGAATCTCCGGTTCTGTAACAATTCTTCTGTAGAATGTTCTGGCCTGGTTGACTCGGGTCACCGTTTGTTTCCACGATGGATGTGATTCAAAGACAAACCATCACAAAGGAGACGAAACGATGACCCAACAACACAGTGACACGATTGAGGAATTGGCGCAAGAGCTGTTTCAACAACAGGACGGCCTCAAACGCCTGCTCGAAGAGCTGCTGAACCTGGCGATGAGAGCGGAGGTGAGCGAACAACTGGGTGTGGAGCGACACGAGCGCAACCCGCAGCGACAGGGCTGGCGCAATGGCGCCAAGCCCCGCAAGCTGAAAACCCGTGTGGGAGAGCTGGCGCTGAGCGTGCCCCAGGTGCGCCATTGCGAGCCCTACCAGCCGTCGATGTTCGCTCGCTGGCAGCGCAGCGAGCGGGCCCTGCTGGTGGCCTGCGCCGAGATGTATTTCCAGGGCGTCTCGACGCGGCGGGTGCAGCGGGTGCTGGATCAGATGTGCGGCTGCGAGGTCTCGGCGATGACGGTTTCGCGGGTGGCGGCCGAGCTGGATGAGAAGCTGGCCCAGTTCCGCGGGCGGCGTCTGGAGCAGCACGAATACCCCTATCTGATGATCGACGCGCGTTACGAAAAGATACGCCAAAAAGGCGGCATCGTCAGCGAGGCGGTGCTGGTGGTCGCGGGGTTCAACGAGCAAGGGCAGCGTGAAATTCTGGACTGGCGCAACGGCGACAGCGAGTCCGAAGCCACTTGGGGAGAGCTGTTTCGGCAGCTTAAGGACCGCGGTTTCGCGGGCTGCGGCTGATCGTCAGCGACGCCCATGCGGGCATCGTGGCTGCGCTGGGGCGGCACTTCCAAGGGGTGCGCTGGCAGCGTTGCCGGGTGCATTTCAAACGCGAGGTGGCGCGCCAGGTCGCCAACCGGGAATACCGCGAGGTGTTGAGCGACTTGGCCGCGGTGTTTGCTGGAGAAGACAAACAGGAGTGCCTGCGGCGGGGCGAGGAGATGGCCCAAAAGTGGCAGACCCGGCGGCCCAAAGTGGCGGCGATGTTGCGGCAGGGGCTGGAGGATTGCCTGACGGTGCTGGATTTTCCGGAGGGCCACCACCGCCGGCTGGGATCGACGAACATGCTGGAGCGGCTGATGAAGACGCTGCAGCAGCGCACGCGGGTGGTGGGAGTGTTTCCCAACCGGGCCTCCTGCGAGCGGCTGATCGGGGCGATCTTGCTGGAGCGGCATGAGAAGTGGCAACTGGAGCCGCGGCCCTACTTCAGCATGGAGAACGCGGATTGGGAGGCGCTGGGGCAAGCGGCTAGCAAAACGGCCAGGCAGGCGACCTGAGCGCGCCGCCGCTGAGCCGGGACCTGCGGTCGCCCCAGGGGCTCCCTGCGGCCCGGCTCAGCGGCGCAAATCTGAAGAAGGAAAGACACTGGAGAAACAAAGGCACCGTGGAAACAAACAAATTTACAGAAACTTTGTTGCAGTACTGCGACCCGCAGAGGCCAGCTCATCGGGCTGTTGTCTTCAATCCATTCCCTCGGCATGTCCACTCCAAATCGGCTAGGAACTCGTCAAAACGGTCTAGACTTGTCTCACTCTTCGTTGTGATTCCTTCATCCTAAAAACGGCAGTTGGTCGTCTTCGAACCGCCCCAACCTTGTGACGAGACGTCAGTTGGACCCGAGTGTCATCGGGGACCGGCGGGTGAAGATTGCAACTGCTCCGCAGTTGCAATATCAGCAGATAAGATACGTTCTTTCAATATGTTACAACGAATGCTAGAACGTCCAACTGCCGTTTTTAGGTTCATGGGAACAAATGTGCCCGGACGGCGTCACCACACCCAGAAATGGCTAAAACGCGGGTTCGGCTACAGCCCCCTCACCGCCCTCTTTAGCTTCCCGGGGACGCCCCCCCTTCAGCCCGACGCGCCAGGATCACAAACTCGGGCTGGAACCCGCGCAGCAGAAAGACTCGATGGACGGCAAAGCCTTCGCCTTCCAAGTGATTCAGCCGGGTTTCGAGTTCGGAAAGGCCGTTGGCCTCATCGACGACCCAGGTACGGGTGTCGTTCAGCGCTTGTTCGTTTTCTGGATTCATCGTGGACTCCGTTTGGTTGGAGCCCACACGGTTTGGAGAGAATAGGGGGTAGCAGCCCTAACACGCTCTGTTCGTGTGGGGTTGTAGGCTCTCGGGAGTGCGCCTACACTCTCGGGAGCCGTTTGGTTGAACAATGTCCGCCTAGCGACGGACGCTCCTTGCCGCCTCTCAAGGCAGCTACGCTTGCTGTCTGGCCCGACATCGGGCCGCTCTTGATGTTGGCAGCCTGTTGAACTGCTGCTTCTGGTTTGCATTAGTTCTGAGGACCCCGGCGATGTACTGGTGCCGCCAGGCCGTCCCGCGCCGTGTTTTGAGTCCCTGCTGATTGAGTTCCGCGGCAATCTGTCGGTAGGTGGAGCCCGAGGCCCGCAGAGTCCGAATCTGGGTGAGAACGGCTTGTTCAGCCGGCTCTCGGTCCAGGTGGATGCCGTCGGGTGACAACCGGTAGCCGAAAGGCATCGTTCCAACACGCTCACCATTCGCCTTCTTATGGTTCAGCGCGTCCCTCGTGCGCTCGCCGATCGCCTCGCGCTCCCATTGGCTCACCGCTGTCATGAGATTCAGTACCAAGCGCCCCGCCGCAGAGCCGGTGTCCAGCGACTCGGCAACACTTACCAGCGAGACACCGCGTCGGTTGAACCGCTCTAGAAGCTCGGCTAGATCCTTCACAGAGCGCGTCAAGCGGTCCAGCTTCGCCACGATGACGGTTTGAGCCTTGCCTGAGTCCACCAGCGACAAGAGCCGCCCCATGCCCGGACGGCTGAGGGATTTTGCCGACTCTCCGGCATCCACAATCACTTCCAACAAATCCACGCCGTGCACCACGGCCATGGCGCGGATTTTCTCGGTCTGAGCTTCCAGGCTCACCCCCTGGTCTGCTTGCTTGTCCGTGCTGACGCGGACGTAGCCGAACACCGCCATAATACTAGTATACTTATTTATGTATAGAAGTCAAGAATCATTTTGTTTCTTTCGACCGACATGAAGTAAACTGGTAGCGTGGCAAGAAAAAGAACGAAGATGGGGCGACCGCCGGCCGGCAAAGGTCTAGAAGGCCAGCCCGAGAAGACAAGCCAGTACCCAAAACTGACAGTTTCCATCCACCCCTACACGAGAGCAACCCTAGAGGCCCTAACGACCATCGAGAGGAAGTCCGCGCGTGCTGTCGTGGACGAGGCTATCGGCCTCTACCTTCAGAAGATGGCCCCAGACGACCGCCGCATGGTGGAAGCGATTGCCAAAAAAGTGCACAAAAAGGACTGACTGTCATGTGACGGTCCCGTGACATGACACTCCGTCCCAAGGTTTCGGTTGGAAGTCGTTGCGTGCATGAAGCGAAGTTGAGCTTCCTCCTTGGCTTAACGCGCCTCCGCCTTTGGCCAGTTCGATCTGCTGGCGGTAGTCCTCGATCTGGGAAGCCACCACAACCCCGTCACACGAACCTGGTCTCCTTCCTTCTCTGCTGGGCGCGACGCAGGCCTTTCAAGAAGCCCTGACTGCGGCGAACCTCGGTGATATCGTCGAGCGATTCGAGCCGCCTCTGCTCGCCGCGGATCGCCTCGGTCAGACGCAAGAAATAGTGCGCCCAACCTTGAGTGTTGAGGGTTTCCTGAAGATGCCCGGCGTCGATCCCGTCCATGGGTTGCGTTGCTTGGGGTTCGGCGCAGACGGTGTAGGTCTTGAGTGCTTCTGTCGAGAACGACTAGCGTGAGCCAGCGCGCGGGAGTTCGTGGGACCGGCGCTAGTTTAGCTGCGGCACCGACATTGGAAGACTGACGGAGGACGGGGCTGCGGTGGTTTCCGATAATCCCCCTTTTTTGCCAACTGCAGCGATAATCTCAATCCAGCAACGATCGGGGCCGGTACTACACAACCAACCTGCTTTAGTTCTCCTTAAGACCCCGGAAGTTCTGAAGCGCGGACAGCAATGAGGCGATCACGCCACCTCAGTGTGATATACCGGCACGCGGAAGCCCATGGTGCGAAAATATTAGTCTTGTCGGTGCCGGATGGCGCATACGCCAATGCCGTAACGCTTGAATGGTGGCGTGGGCGGACCACAGAACTTGCTTGTCGGTGAAGCCGCCCGTGGCCCTGGCCTTGCTCCACAAGGCCTCGGGCTCCTCACGGCTGGCGAGCGACAACAGCCCGCGGCTGGTCGAAATGAAAGAGACCTGGCAGATCAGTGAATCGATTTGGGTCCGCACCGAACGAGACTCGCCCTGGTCCCGGCAGTTAGCCGATGGCCTGATGCTGCCAATTCTGAGCGAGCAACCCGGACGCAAGACGTACGAACAGGCGATCCTTTGGCAAGATTGGATTCCGGAGGGCTACCCAGTCTTTTACCTTACAGACGCGCTGGGAAGCCTTCTTCCGTGGTCGACTCCTAGAGGGTGCACGACGTAGGAGTGAAGAATCGCAGGTTCTTTTTGTTGGGAGCCGGTTCTTAAAGTATATGATACTCTAAGAGACAGGGAGGCTCCATGACTGACACCCTCTCGCCCCTAATCGCCGACCGCTCCGAGTTGCTTGGGCAGATCTGCGAACTCGGCGACTTCCAGCCCGGTTCCATCACCAACGCCACCCGGCGCTGCGGAAAGCCGAGTTGCCATTGCACCCAACCCAATCATCCCGGCCACGGTCCGCATTTTCAGCTCACCCAGAAGATCAATAGCAAGACGGCCACGCAGAACCTGCCCTCTCCGGCAGCCGTCCGCAAGGCCGCAAGCGAGATCGCTGAGTACCGCAAGTTCTGGGCCTTGGCCGCTGAGTTGGTTGCTGTCAACCGCAGGATCTGCCGTCTGCGTCCCGTCCAACAGAGCGCACAGCCCGAACAGACGGCCCAGGAAAAAAAACGGCCGAGGCGATCCGCCAAGAAGTCACACGCGAACTAGACCAACTGTTGCGCGTGATCTTCAAGGGCCGCCACAAGACGGGCCATCTCGATCTGGAAGCCATCGAGATGGCGCTGCGCTCGGCCATGCATCAGGCCGGGGCAGCGGCCTTGGCCGAACTGCTGCGATTCCCAGCTCCGGCCGACGATCAGCGCAGCCTTCCTTGTTCTTGCGGTCATCAGGCGCACTACAGGGAGTTGCGCTCCAAGCCGCTTCTCACCGCGGTGGGCGAAGTGAAAACGGCTGCTGCACCACGAATACCCAGTATTCCGCCACCAAAGAGTTTCGTCCATGCAAAGGACCAATAAAACCTGCCCGGGTCATAGGATTTGTAGTCACGGATCGGGATTTTCCCCTGCCCGATGCGGAGGGTGCCGTTCCAGAGAAAACCCTCATCCGCCAAATCAAGGCTGATATTGCCCTGAAGCACGAACGAAGCAGTTACGAGGGCTGAAGCTAGGAGCAATGTAGTCAATGGACAGTCGCTCATGTTTCGACCTGCGAGTTGTACGGCCCGTCCTCCGTCGGCCCCCCGCCCAGAGCACGAAAAAGCACCCACCCGCTCTCGGCGGGTGGGTTCTCGGTTTTAGCCAGGATTTCCGATTTGGCTCCTCTGACGGCACGAGTCTACACCCTCACCCGGCGAAGCGCAACCATTTCTTCACCCGGTGTCAAGAGGCGATAGAAATGTCCCCGGCGGTAGGGCGATAGAAATGTCCCCTTCGTTTTGTTGTTTGTAAGTCCGTAAGAGATAATCGTCGTCGTCGGGGCTGTGGGAATGTGGAAATCGCGTCAGCGATTTCCAAGGGACGGTGGGAAGGGTGGGAAACCTGTCGTTGCGATGCGAACCCTCTGCGCTGCTCGCTGAGGTTTTCCACGCTTTCCATCCGTCCCGTCATTTCCATAGCCCTGCCTTTTTTATGTCGTCGCCGCACGTTTTTTCGACCGCAGCGACTTACGCCAAGGGTGGTCCGCCGCCGGCTTGGGCCGCTGCCGGGCCGCTTGTTGTTTCGGCTTGGGGCGCGGCTTCGGCTCGGGCCACGTGATCTCTTCAAAGGCCACCGCTCGGCCTTCGTGGATCACCTGCAACTCGCCCTGGCGCGCTTGCTGCACGGTGACTCTCCCCCCCGCCCCCAGAGCCTGATTGCGCTTCGGTTTCAACTGTAAGAAGCGGTTCTCGAAACGGACCACCCGATCGTTGGAGACGACTCGCTCGGCCTCCAAGCAGAACACCCACTTTAAGTCCAGACGCTTGGGCGGGCGCTGATGAAAGTCCGCTTCCGCCGCTGGCTCGCAGACAAATTTGGCGTTGTGTTCCCCCAGATATTGCTCGCCGAGATAGCGGTTCGCCGCCTCGTAATCGCAGATACCTTGCAGTCGCATCTTCTTGATCAGGCGGTCTTGATGGGTGCCGTGATGCCGCTCCACGCGGCCCTTGGCTTGCGGCGACGATGCCGCGATGATGCGGATCCCCAGCTTGGCGCACATGCGCCCGAACTGCGTCTCGGGCTCGATGCCTTCCAGCGCTTCGCGCGACGTCGGCTGGCGCTTGTAGACGTTCTTCCAGTCGCAATACAACGCCTTCGGAACGCCGTATTGACGCACCCAGGCTTCGAGCAGATCGGCCGCCGCCCAAGTTGTCTCTTCGCTCGAGAAGCGGCACAGCGCCCGGCCGCTCGCATCGTCGACGAAGTTCATCAGGCAACCTTTCGGGCCGCGATCTTCGAGCCATCGGTGGTGCGAGCCGTCGACCTGGATCAGCTCCCCGAAGTGCGCTTTGCGCTGCCGCCGCTGGCGATGCGGCTGGCGCTTGCGGCGGCGGCTCCACAGACCCTCGGCGAGCATCCAGAGCCGCAGTGCCCGCACCGATACTTGCAGATCGTGGTCCTTTCGCAAATGCTCGGCCGCCAGAGTAGGCCCGAAGCGCTCGTGCGGTTCGCCGGAGTAGTTCTCGCGCACCAGTTGCAGCACTCGCTTGCGAACTTCCGCTGGCTTGGCCCGGTTCGATACCCGGCCCACGTTGCCGTGCTTCAATGCTTTTGTCCCTCCCGCGCTGTAGCGCTTCCAGATCCGCTTGCTCTGGCGGTAACTGATGTCGAGCACCTGCGCCGCCTCGCTCAGCTTTAACTCGCCTCGCTTCACCCGGCCCAGCACCTCGCCCCGTCTCAATTCCTTGTCGTTCATCCATGTCCTCTCCAATCTCGGCTCCTCCTTTCTGGAGCCTTAGATTAGGGGACATTTCTATCGCCCTCTCAAGGGGACATTATCATCGCCCTTCAACACCATTTCTTCACCCGGAAGAGAGCGGGAGTTCGGAGACGGAGCCCGAACTCTGGATCTGAACCTCTGAACCAGCCGTAACGAGATATTGTCAAATGTTGTGGATGGGCGAGGTCAGGCGGCGTTCTCCTGAACCATCAAACCGTCCTTGAATTCCTTTCCATTTAAGACATGCACAATCACTTCTGAACCGTTCAGGCGCCGCCAGTGGCGCTCGGCCTGGCGGGCCAGCATGAAGACCATCGTCAACGACGCTTCCCGGCTGCCGCACCCCTTCGTTCGCCGTTGCCGCAATCGCACCGTCGCAAAGGTGGACTCGATCGGGTTCGTCGTCCGCAAGTGCCCCCAGTGCTCGGCCGGAAAGTCGTAAAAAGCCAGCAGCACTTGGCGGTCTTTGTCCAGGCACTCGACCGCTTTGGGAAACTTCTTTTCATATAAGTTCTTGAAACAGTCCAGCTCGTCCTCCGCCGTCTGCCGGCTCTCGGCAAGATAGATGTCGCGCAGCGCCTGCTTGGCTTTGCCCTGCATGCTCCGCGGCAGCTTATGGAGCACGTTGGCCGTCTTGTGCAGCCAGCAACGCTGCTCCCGGGTCGCTGCATAGACCTTGCGCAAGGCCGCCCAGAAGCCCATCGCGCCGTCGCCCACCGCCAACTTCGGCGGCAACTCGAGCCCCTGCCGTTTCAAGTCCTCGAGCAACTCCCGCCACGACAGCTCGCTTTCGCGAAAGCCGTCGTGCACCGCCAGCAGCTGTTTGCGGCCGTCTTCGAGCGCGCCCATCACAACCAGCAAACACTGCCGTTCATCGTCCAGACGGACGTTCGAGTAGATGCCGTCGGCCCAAATGTAAACAAACCGCTGGCCGCTGAGGTCGCGCTTCGACCAAGCCTCGTACTCGCGCCGCCAGACTTCTTTGAGACGCACCACCGTCGTCGCCGACAGGCCCGGAGCGTCAGGCCCCCGCAAGGCCTCCAGCGCCTCGCTGAAATCGCCCGTCGAGATCCCTTTCAGGTACAACCAGGGGATCAGTTCTTGGACGCTTTTCGTGCGCCGCAGGTACGGCGGCAGGATCTCGGAAGTGAAACGGAAGCGTTGGCCCCGCTCATCGACTCGGCGATCGTCGACCCGCGGGGCCCGGATCTTGAGCTGACCCGCGCCGCTGACGATGGTGCGCTCGCGGGCGTGACCGTTGCGCACCACCAGCCGCCGGCCGTCCTCGCCGGCTTTGTGCTGATGCGCTTCGATGTAGGCGCTCACTTCCTCTTCGATAGCCTTGACGAGCATCTGGCGTGCTCCTTGGCGCAGCACTTCATCCCAGGGCGAGGGTTTCTTTCCATCAATGACTTGGGGGTTGACTTGACTGCTGCTCTCAGCAGCTTCACACTGACTCATGGCGTATCCTCCTTGTTCCTTTCCAGGAAACGATTGAGTTGATTCCTCAACCGTCAGGATACGCCACCTTCCCTCAGCCGCTCATCCACAACTTTTGGTTATATCTCAGCCGTAACGATAATAGCGTCGAGAATGCCACGGGCGACCCGTGTGGTGGCGGAGGGCGTACCGCACCACATCACCCAACGGGGTAATAACCGCCAGGTTGTCTTCCTGGTTGACGAAGACCGGCGGTTCTATTTGGAAACTTTGGCGCAGGACTGCCGCCGCTGCGGCGTGGGCGTGTTGGGCTACTGCCTGATGACCAACCATGTCCATCTGGTAGCCGTGCCCGAGCGCGCCGACTCGTTCGCCCGGGCCCTGCGGCGGAGCCATTCGCGGTACGCGCAACGGTTCAACCGGCAGTATGGACGGAGCGGTCACCTTTGGCAGAACCGCTTTTTTCCCTGCCCGTTAGGCCGCGATCATCTGCTCACGGCACTGTTCTACGTGGATCAGAACCCGCTGCGCGCGGGGTCGGTGGGTCAAGCCGAGCACTACCCTTGGTCAAACGCTCAGGCTCACGCGGAGGAAAGGGACCCCGCGGGGCTTATCGACTGGACGCTGTGGCGTCGGATACCCGGAAAACCGAGATGGGGCGAAGCCCTGACGCGCTCGCCGGCAGCCGATGACGAGAAACGCGTCCGCGAGGCAACGTATGCGGGGATGCCGCTGGGCAACCGCGAGTTTGTGGCGGGCTGGAGCAAAGATTCGGTCGCCGACTGACGCTTCGAAGCCCCGGTCCACCACCAAAGAGCAAAGCCCTGAGTCGGCGCGAGGCTGGGTTCGGGCTCCGTCCCCGAATTCCCCTGACGCACACAACTCGGTGTCGTCAGGCCTGGCTCGGTCCAGAGGACGGTGTTGCTTCGAGGGCGCGAAGGAGCCGGGCTTTCGTCTCTCTGGCGTAGCGACAGTCGTCCGCGTCTAGCGCATGTTTGCACATTTGGGCCGATTTTGACCCCTCCTCTGCCCGTAAGTGACTCAAAACACGAGGCCGGTGTCTCGGAGACCCCAAAAACGTAGTGACAATATTTTTTCGTACTTTCGTGATTATTCCCTTTATCTATCGGATTTATTGCGCTATCATTGTAGTGTACCCATTCGCCCGTGTTCCTGCGCGCCCACAAGTCCGGTAACCACACCTACCTGCGCCTGGTCGAGTCCTATCGCCTCCACGGCCAGCCCCGCCAAAGGGTCGTCGCTCACTTGGGCCGCAAAGACCTGTTGGCGCCCCATCTGGACTCGCTGGTGCGCTTGTTGCAAGCCGACCAGCCCGAGCCCCGCTGGGTGGCCAGCGAGCAAGTCGCCGCGCCGCAGGCCTGGAGCTGGGGGCCGCTCCGCGCCGCCCGCCACTTGTTCGACGAGCTGGCGCTGGGACCGATCCTCGACGGGCTCTCGGCCACCCGGCGCCACGGCCAGCCGCTCTCCGAACGAGTCTTCGTGCTGCTGGCGAATCGGCTCACGCGGCCGGGCAGCGAACACGCCCTGGCCCAGTGGCTGGAGGATTTCTATGTCGTCACCGCCGTCGGCAGCCGTTGGCAGCCGCAGTGGAAGCGATCCCGTCGCGTGAAAGTGGCCTGCGAGCAACTGCGGCTGTGGTATCAAACGCTGGACGATCTGCTGGCCCACAAAGCGTCGATTGAAACCGCGATCTGGCGGCAGTTGCGCAACCTGTTCAGCTTGGCGCCCGAGTTGGTTTCTTATGATCTGACCTCGACCTATTTCGAGGGCCAGGGGCCGGCCGAGTTGGGCCGCTTCGGCTACAGCCGCGACTCGCAACCGCGTAAGCGGCAAGTGTTGGTGGGGGTGGTGATGATGCAGGGCTGGCCGATCGCCCATCACGTCTTTGCCGGCAACCGCCCGGACCAGGCGACCTTGCTGGAGGTAGTGGAAGACCTGCGGAGCCGCTTTGGGCTGCAGCGCGTGTTGTGGGTCGGCGACCGCGGCATGGTGACGCTGGGCAACCTGGACGAGCTGCGCCAAGCCGGACAAGGATATCTGATGGGCTTGCAGCGCAGGAATCGCCAGGACATTGCCGACTACATCGAAGAGGCGTTGGCACGGGACGGGTGGCAAGAGTGTGAAGCGGGCATCACGGCTTCCGAGAAGGCGCAGCCGCCGCGCACGCGGGTGCAGGAGGTGGCGGGCAAGCGGCAGGGGGTGCGGGTGTTCGTGGTCGACAGCGAGGAGCGCCAGCAGTACGAGCAGGCGCGGCGGGAACAGGCTCGCGAGCGGGTGCGGGAGCAGCTGGAGCGTCTCCAGCAGCGGGTCGAGCGGGGGGCGCTGAAGCAGCCCGAGAAGATCGGCGCGGCGGCGGCCGCGATCCTGGGACGCCATCACGGTCATCGCTCCTTTCAGTGGGAGTTGCGGCAAGGCGAGTTCCACTACGCCGAGCATGAGCTGAACTTCGCCCGCGAGCAGTTGTTGGAGGGCAAGTATGTGATTCAGACCGAGGAGAGGGATCTGACGCCGCTGGAAGCGGTCGCGGCCTACAAAGAACTCAACGAAGTGGAGCGCGGCTTTGCGCAGTTGAAGGGTTTGCTCCAGGTACGGCCGGTCTATCACCGCCGCGACGAGCGGGTGCGGGCGCATATCTTCGTGGCGGCGCTGGCGTTGTTGCTGGACCGCGCCCTGGAGAAGAAGCTGCGAGCAGCGGGCAGCGGGCTGTCCTCGGCGGCGGCCTGGCGGGCCTTGGAGACGGTGCGGGTGGTGGAGCTGGAGTTGGGCCAGCGGCGCAAACGCTGTGTCACGCGCGGCAGCCGCCAAGCCGCCGAAGTGCTGCGGGTGCTGGGGTTGTCGCAACAACTCGACCCGCCGCCGCCGCCCGCCGGCCGGGAAACCATCATGTAGTGACCAAAACCAAAAACCGCCCCCGCCTTTTCAATCAGTTAGCGGGCCTAAACGCAAACATGCGCTAGGGCTCCGACCCGCCTTTGTGGGGGTGTGCGGATGGGCATGGATGCGCAGGTCGCTCCGCAAGCAGGGGAACAGAAATCGGCTTCAGTACTCCAAACAAACGGGTGACATTCGATGGACCGTAGTCGACAAGAAGTCGTGGCTGAGAAGAACTGCCTGAGCGAGGAGACGCCGGTGGCGGTGTGGAAAGACTGGAAAGGCCAACTGAAAGAGGCCACCCCTCGGGATGGCCTCTGATCCGTAATGCTGAATATGTTGAATCAGCTTCTTACGTAGCTGCGGCGTTTCCAACCAAGCTCGCCATCTTGCTGAAGATGATGCTGATGTTGTCGGAAATACCAGGCAGGATCGCGCCCGCGGCGACGGCGATAAAGCCCGCCAGCAAAGCGTATTCCACCATATCCTGACCACGCTCGTCTTTTACAAGCCTAAGGATCAAACTGTACAGTTTATTCATTCTCTGCTCCTTTTTTCTGTTGACTGTTAAACGGATCGCGCTGTGCCACAACCAACACAACGATCATGCGGTACGACCCCGATTTCTGACAATGGCTCGGCAGTACTCTTTTCCAGCAAGGTGAAAATACTAAAGCTCCCTAGGTATCCGCTAGTTCCGAGTGCGAAATGAGACTGATTAGGAGAGTTTGGGCCTCTGGGTATGATCTGGCTTACTGTTCGGCTGTCGTTCCGTTGAGCCGGTGATCCGTTGAGCTGTTGAACGGTCAACCGTGTCTCCGCCGTTCGGTTGAGCTGTTTTTCCGTCAGGTCGTGAATCGCCGATCCCTAGTTGCTCGCCGCCTCAACGGTTAACGGCTCACGACGAGCGGCTCACCGAGCAACGGAAAACCTAAAACGGATCAACAGCTCAACGGATCACCGGCTCAACGGATCAAAAGCTGTGTGAGGATAACTCAGTTTGTCTATATGTGGTACCGAAGACTTTCTGTGGGACAGACTCCTAGGGCTCCGACCCGCCTTTGTGGGGTGTGCGGATGGGCATGGATACGCCCAGGTCGCTCCGCAAGCAGGGGAACAGAAATCGGCTTCAGTACTCCAAACAAACGGGTTACATTCGACGGACCGTAGTCGACAAGAAGTCGTGGCTGAGAAGAACTGCCTGAGCGAGGAGACGCCGGTGGCGGTGTGGGAAGACTGGAAAGGCCAACTGAAAGAGGCCACCCCGCAGGGTGGCCTCTAATCGGCAATACCGAATATGTTGAATCAGCTTCCTACTGAGCTGCGGCGTTTCCAACCAAGCTCGCCATCTTGCTGAAGATGATGCTGATGTTGTCGGAAATACCAGGCAGGATCGCGCCCGCGGCGACGGCGATAAAGCCGGCCAGCAAAGCGTATTCCACCATATCCTGACCACGCTCGTCTTTTACAAGCCTGAGGATCAAACTGTACAGTTTATTCATTCTCTGCTCCTTTTTTCTGTTGACTGTTAAACGGATTGTGCTGTGCCACATCCCATGCAACCATCATGCGGTAGGACCCCGATTTCTGCCAATGGCTCGGCAGTACTCTTTTCCAGCAAGGTGAAAACACTAACGCCCCCTAGGTATCCGCTAATTTCGAGTGCGAAATGAGGCTGATTAGGAGAGTTTGGGCCTCTGGGTGTGATCTGGCCTACTGTCCCAGTCTGGGTGGGTTAAAGCCCTCGCCTTTCAGGCGGCGGCTTCAGCAAGCGCGCCGCGCGATAAGCTTGTGTTATGGCGGAATACCGACGCGGCGCGCACGCGGTGTTCGAGATCCACTTGCATTTGGTGGGGATCACGAAGTAGCGCGGTCGGCATTGAGCGGGGAAGTGGCGCTGCGAGTGCGCGATTTGATGCGGGACATTTGTGGGCAGCATGACGTCAAGATTCTGAAGGGGCATGTGTCGAAGGAAAGCTTTTCTCGTGAGGGGAGAGGGGGAGAGCCACTCCGAAGACGATATGGACAGCTACGGGTGGGGAACCAAAGTGGAGGAGTGGGTTTCCGACCGCAACGGCGAGAACTGGAAGCTCGTGCGAGACCTCAGCCCCAAACCGGGATACAAATATCAGAACATCCAGTTCGTATCGAGAGATCTTGCGAGAGAGAGTCAAAGACCTGTTTCTGCTCTACGGCTGGCAGAGCGCGTCCGGGTCCGCTATGGCCTTCCTGTGGGACCCTCAGAGCCGTGATCGCAAGGCAGCAGCCCGCTAACTCTTTTCTTCACGGCCCATAAGGGAGTGCCCATGGGCCTTCGGCCCACCCAAAGGGATGAAAACCCGTGGGTTTTCGACCGAGCGGCCCAGGTTCGGATTGACGCCACCAGCCTGAGCCACGTTCACGTGGCTTGGTCTCCTTTAGGCCGGTCCTTTTAGGGCCGGTTGACCAGCCCTCCCGAAGTTGATTCTCAGCCCGTTTCAACGGGCTTTCATTCCGCCCTGATCACGACCGTCACCCGGCAACTACGACGCGTCGCCTTGAGGTGGCGCGCGCCTCCCGGCGGGCCGCGTCGGCCTCCGGGCCGACGCCTGGAGTTTCTACATTTCGCAGGCCGCGACGGCTGCTCATACCTGTCCTGCCGGCATGTCAGGAGATCATTTTCACGGCCTCAAAAAAGTCATTGAAACAAAAGAGGTTGCCCGATGAGTGCATAAAGTTTCTTTACAAAATGTCAGGAAATGTCAGGTTTTGTCATGTTGTCGGCTTGTTTTCCGCAGTTTGGGCGTCTCGTATTCATTGTTGCCGTTTAGTGTTTTTGTTTTCAATGGTTTGCGTTGAGGGCGGCGGCTGGGCCGGTGTCAGACTGCCTGACAAAGTGGCAGGTTTTCGTTGGATTTCGTTTGTTTTTGTCGCTGACGGGCCGACTGACCCGGGGCGGCACGGGTACCGGAGTAATGCCAGCAAAGACATGTCGCCAGGAATGGCGACACAGCACGTCTGGAGACGTGCGCCACGTCGTTTGTCGCCAGCTTTCTGCCGTATTCGGTATGTCCTTACCTTCTGCTGCCGGCGCAGGCGTTTTTGCCTCAGGGCCTTGCGTGTCTGTCATTGGATCGCCAAGAGGGCCTTTTCCTGGCCGACTTTCCACTCGCATTGTAGCAGGTGGGGATCGGTTTTTCGGTTCGTTTGGCGGGGGTGGGTTGGATGTAAGTGCTTGAAATAATGAAGTGTAAGCTCTTTTTGTTTTTACGTGACCGATCGCGCGGGTTTCGGATTTGGGGCTTGGAGGCCCAATACATGGCAGGCAAGGGCGCCGCGCCTGCCCCAGATGGCAGAATGCAGGAACTCCAGCGCGTGGACGGAACGTCGGCCCGGAGGCCGACGCGGCCCGCCGGGAGGCGCGCGCCACCTCAGGGCGGTTCGTCCCCTCCGGTCCGCAGAATGCAGGAACTCCAGGCGCCGGTCTCCGGGCCGACGTAGCGTGTCATCGCCTGATCGAAACCTCTATGGATGGGTTAGCGCGGCCCCTCAGCCTTTCACAGCCCGTGCCTGAGTGGCCTTAAAGGCCTCGATCATCTTCTCGAAATCGACGGCGTCGATGTTGACGGTGAACATGACTCTCGAGTCAGATTCGGTGACGCCGATGCTGTCCAAGAAAATGATCAAGCCGGGGTTCTTGGAACCAATGGTCAGCCTGCCCATCGCGAGCAGGCCGCGGGCGGCGTCGCCGAGCAACCTGGTGTCTTCGGCGGATGTAAACAAGCCCTCCGCTTTGAAGTCGAACCCGTCCGTCATGTCGAGCGCGAAGGTGCTCTGCTGCATGGTTTTCAGGATGCGCGCCCCCGGCAGCTCTGCGGCGCCCGTCCCCGCGGGCCCCTCCTCCGGCTTCAGCTTGCCCGGCTGTTCGAAAACGCCCCAGATTTGATTCCTGGATTCGATGCTTTCGGCTAGGCCCAGCAGCGCGGCGTTTTCGATCAGACTCGGGCCGCCGTCGAACCTGCGGTCCAGCGCCTGGAGAACGATCTGCGGCGGACCGATGACAGCCGTGGTTGCGTCCAGAAAGGAAAGAGAGAACCACACCGGATCGGGCGCCTGGATCTCATCCCCCTCCTCGCTCTTCGGAGCATCGCCTCCGCTTCTAACCCAGTGATAGACGCCCAGCCCGCGGTACTTGCTGGATTCGGTCGAGGTTTTTGCAAAAATGTCGCCCAGGGCAGCGACATCGAATCGGCCTCGCGCCAAAACCAGAAATGGCAGGTCCGTCGGCATGTTGATCTGTCCAGGATCTCCCCACGACGCCACCAAAAGCCGCTCGACATCCCACCGCGGATCGAAACCCGCGACGGCCACAAAATCATCAATGGCTCCGCCGAAACCGCTCCCAGCTCCCCCGCCCTCCTTCTCGATGTGCTGGTAGAGAGGCGCTTCCGTCACGCGGGCAACATCGACACCCATTAATGATGTCGTTCCCGGAGGCATCAAGGCCGCCAAGTCCCGATCGACAATGACGACTTGCGCCCGGGCGCTCGTCGAATAAAAGATCTGCCCGCCGGCCGCCAGCGTGACGACCCCCGCCAATATGAGTGAGAAAACCGGTCTCTGCATAAGGTTGAGCCGTTGAGCCGTTGAGCCGTTGAGCTGTTGAGCTGTTGAGCCGTTGATCCGGGTGATCTGTTGAGCCGGTGATCCGTTTTCCGTTGTTACGGGATGAGCCGCTCGTCGTGAATCGTTGAGACGCTGAGGAACACGGCTCGACGGTTCACACCCCGGCGGAAAACAGCTCAGCCGGTAGCGAAAAAACGGTTCATCGGATCAATAGCTCATCGGCTCAACGGCTCAACGGATCAACAGCTCAACGGACTTCAATAATCTTTCCGCCGGAACACAAAAACACTTGCCGCCAGCATCACAGCCGCAAATAGACCCGACGTCACCAGCGGCATCCAGGTTTCGATCTCACGGCCCAAAAAGACCAGCCGCGCCATGTTACCGATGCCGGGAAATTTCGGGAAGACGTAGTAAAGCCCCGTCACCAGATCCCGTGGCCATTGCGAGTTGAAATAGGGACCAATGTTCTCGTGCTGCGAAAAAATTCCGCTCAGCAGCATCACAAAGTAAGTCACCATCGTCGCCAGCACCGCGCTCCGCGAAATCACTGCCACGAACAGCACGATCGTCAGCAATACAGCGAACGCGTACACGGCAAGCGAGGCCGACGCCAGAAAACCAGCCTGCCAGATGTCCGTCTTCAGGCCCAAAATCGCCCACACGCCGAACACCAAATAAAAAAGGTTGCACCCGATGACCGCCAGAGTGCCCAGGAACTTCCCTAGCAACAGATGCGGCCGGCTGATTGGCTTCGAGAGCAGCAACTCGATCCGTCCCGCCTCGAAAACGGTCGGGATCAGTCCCGCCGACGCGAATACCGCGAAAAACAGACCGGCCGTAAACAGGAACACCGCGACGCCGCCCAAAACAGCGTTGACAACCTGCTGGATTTCCACCCCTTGGCCGCCTCTGAAATCCTGCCCGAAAATCTTTATGGCCGCCACCCCTCCTTCGACGATATCGAGTTTGAGTACGAGCAGAAACAGCAGCATCAAAACCGTCGAGCACCCGAAGAATCCCCAAAAAATCTTTCGCGAGAGCGACTCGCGAAACGTATCGAGAACAAGGGCGCCCGTCGCCGCCGCGTAGCGCCCGATCATCGCGCCTCCTTTGATTCTTCGATCGTCCTCATGAACACGTCCTCGAGCGTCGACCGCTGGCGCTGAACCTCTTCAATCTGGGACCCGTGCTTGCGCAAGATGTCGATTCCTTCGTTCAAGCTGTCGCGATCCGGGAATTGCAGGTGGGCCATGCCGTTGCTGGATGCGATGCTCGCCGCCTTCTCGCGAAGCTCCTCCAGCGCCCCCTCCGCCGCGTCGGGCGAAGACACCCGATAGCCGCTTCCCGCCGTGAGCTGGCCGACCCGTCCCGTCAGCGCCAATTCGCCGCGCCGGATGATCGCCACCTCGTCGCAGAATAGTTCCACCTCCGCCAGCAGGTGCGAGTTCAGAAAAATCGTCGTGCCTTGCCGCCGCAGCTCATGGAGAATGTCGCGGATCATGCGCCGCCCCACCGGGTCGACACCGTCACCGGGCTCGTCCAGCATCAGCAGGGAAGGACGGTGCATCAATGCCTGCGCCAGCCCCAGCCGCTGCAGCATGCCCTTGGAATATTTCCCGATGCGAACATCCGCCCAGTCCGCCAGGCCCACCCGCTCGAGCAACTCGCCGGCCCTGTTGACGCGCTCGTCGCAGCCGCTCCCCGAGAGAGCCGCATAGAAATGCAGCATCTGACGGCCCGTGTTGTAGGTAGGGAAACGGTGATTCTCGGGCAAATAGCCCACCCGCCGCCGCGCCTCGGCGTGACGGCAGTCTTGCCCGAAAAGATGCCCCGTCCCCGCCGTCGGGACAATCGACGACAGCAGCATCTTGATAAATGTCGTCTTGCCCGAGCCGTTTGGCCCCAGCAGCCCGAAGGCCGTCCCCGCTTCGATCTTGAGAGAAATCCCGTTGACCGCCTGAACCACCCTCCGCGTAAAGAAGCTCCGAAAGTGCTTCGTCAGCTCCTCGGTTTGGATAACAGGCAAGGCCGCGCTCATCGAATCAAGGGTTACTGCTCTCCCTTACGAAGTGTAGCGCGCCCAAGTTCCCTCGCCCCTCGGGGATTCACCCCAGAAGCCGCGGCCGCGCCGACCTGATCGGTGAGCCAAGGTATCTAAAGTGGCTCGGCCCCCCTCAACACGGGAAACGCCTGTGTGGTGGTGGCGGGCGATCGCATTACGTTCTGTCCCCGAGTTTTCCGGCTTTTCCCCTTTTCGCTTTTTCCTCGTGTTCTACGGACTGTTCGGGCCGCCGGGCCAGCGCCTGGGGTAAGATTAAGTGCTGGAGTTCGAATGGGATGCCGGCAAGGCAGCCTCGAACTTGGCCAAGCACGGCGTCAGTTTCGCGGAGGCGATGACGGGTATTCGGCGACCCGCTCGAACTAACGATTTCCGACCCAGTGCATTCTGACGCCGAGTCGCGATTCGTTAGTATCGGCCTTTCTGAAGCTGGCCGCGTCGTGGCCGTCGCCTACACGGAACGCAGCCGGCGCATTCGAATCATCAGCGCGCGGCAGGCCACGCCGAGGGAGCGCGGGCAGTATGAGTCAAAACCTTAATCCTGAACACGCCCAGGACATACTGCCGGAGTACGACTTCGCTGACGGTGCGCGCGGGAAACATCACGAAGATTACAAGGCGGGAAGCAACGTGATTTTTCTCGAGCCCGATTTGGCGAAAGTCTTCAAGCATTCAGCCTCGGTGAACCGGGTACTGCGACTACTTTTGAATCTGGCCGGCGAAAACGTGCCTCCGAACCGGCGAGCCTAGCCCGATCTATTTGAAATCAAGCCACGTGAACGTGGCTGACCGGCCAGCGGCCTGGAAACTCGTAGCCTGTCACCGACTTTGTCGGCTTGGAACGCCTGGGCCGTTCGCAAGCGTGCTTGGTGGTTCTCATTCCGAACATCATTCCTAGTGCGCTTGTTGCCCGTGACCGGCGTGGGGTATAATGGCTTTCGAAAATCGATGGGTGCGAATCCTCCTCCGTAGTCCTCTCGTACGCCGTAACCGGGCCGAATGGGATCCCACCGGATAGCTCGAGGCTTTTTGATGGCCGTTGCGTTCTTCCTCGCGGCCAGGGTATTGGCGCAGACGGACCTCCCCCTCAGCACTCTCCTTCTCATGGAACAGGGACTGATGGGCCGCGCCGGCGAACGCCCGGACGACCCGGAAATGCGGCGGCAGATGGCGGACTTGCGAGCCCGGATCGCCGATGCCAAACAGCGCGAGGGCGACAAAAAGGGCGCGATGGACTATCTCCAGAACTCGCTCCAGCTCGACCCGGAGCATCCCGACCTTTGGGAGAAGCTGGGCGACCTGGCCAACTTCATCGGGCATCCTTCCTCGGACTTCATCGTTCAATATGCCTATGAAGAAGCGTTGAAACGCGACCCCAACCGGCTGAAGGCGCGGGCGAAGCTCGCTTCGGCGTACCTCTCCAGCGACCGCTTTCTGAAGTCGATGGAGGAGTTTGAGACAGTAATCCGGGAAAGCCCAGAGCCGACTTGGAACCACATCCGTCTGCTAGGCCCCGTCTACGCGATGGTGGAGGAGATTCCGCGCGGCATTCGTTTCTTCGAAGATCTGGCGCTCGAAAAAGAGCGCGGTGAGTTTCACATCTCCGCGGCGATTCTCGAATACGCCGGCGGGAACCAAGGGCGCGCCCTGACACTGCTGCGCTCCGTCATCGAGAGCAAGGACGCCGAGCGGGAACTGGTCAAGATGGCCAAGGAGTTACGCCAGCGTTACAAAAGTGAGGCGGCCCAATGACAAGGCTATTTCGAACGTTAGAAGGGATCGGACTCGAGAAGGCGCGCCACGCGTCTCTGGGCGTTTTGCTGTGCTGCCTTGCCAATCCCAGCCTGCCAGGCCAGGCCCCCCAGGCCCCCTATGACGTCCAGAAGTTGCGCGCCAATCACAGGGTGGATGAAGCCCGTGTGGAGGAGTTCTTCCGTAAACAGATGCCCAAAGAAGCTATCCGGCCTGGTGGTAGCGTGGACACGACTAACCCCGAATGGCAGAAGATGAACAAGCAGGCCGCACGCACGCAACGCAGGCTTAGGGAACGCTATGCCGTGCTCGAAGGCCGGCCGGAGATCTTCCAACAAGCGGTGCGGGAGACGAGCGCCCAACTGGCGGACACGGGCAGCCCTCCCAAGACGATCCATGCCGACATGGATTTCACGCCGAAAACTTACGCTGACGGCAAAAACCTGACGGAAAACTTTCGAAAAAAAGGAATGGGGTATTTAGTTGACTCCAGTAGCCACAATATGTTGTGGTTGGGGGCATGAAGGAGGACTACCCCCGAAACCTCGTCGAGTTGGAAGCTCGATTCTCGACCGAGGAGGCGTGCCGGGAGTACCTGCTGAAGCTGCGCTGGCCGGAGGGGTTCGTGTGCCCGCGCTGTGGGATCCAGTCCTCATGGGCCAGCAAACGCAATCTGCTGCTCTGCGCCGACTGCGGTTACCAGGCCTCGGTGACGGCGGGCACGATTTTCCAGGACACCCGCAAGCCCTTGACGTTGTGGTTCCGGGCGGCTTGGTGGGTGACAACGCAAAAAGGCGGGGCCAGCGCGCTGGAGTTGCAGCGGGTCTTGGGTTTGGGTAGCTATGTAACCGCCTGGACCTGGCTGCACAAGTTCCGCCGCGCCATGGTGCGCCCCGGTCGCAATCGGCTGGTCGGCCGGGTGGAGGTGGACGAAACGTATGTGGGCGGAGTCGAAGAGGGCGTCCGAGGTCGCGAAATGGTTGGCAAAGCGTTAGTTGCGGTTGCTGCCGAGGAGGATGGGCGCGGTATGGGTCGCATCCGGCTCCGTCGGATCGCGGATGCCTCAGCGGCGAGCTTGGAAGCCTTTGTCGAAGAAGCTATCCAACCTGGCAGCCTCGTGCACACCGACGGCTGGGAAGGCTATGCGGGATTGGAGAACAAAGGATACCGCCATGAAGTCACCGTGCTGCGCGGGAAGCGGCAATCGGCGAGTAAGCTGCTGCCGAGAGTCCATCGTGTCGCCTCTCTGCTAAAGCGCTGGCTGTTGGGGACCCACCAGGGGGCTGTCAGTCACGAGTATTTGGACTACTACCTGGACGAGTTCACGTTCCGCTTCAACCGGCGGACCTCACGGTCGCGCGGCAAACTTTTCTATCGCCTCCTCCAGCAGGCGGTCGCCGCCGACCCTGCTCCCTATAAGACAATGGTCGAGGCCACCAGGGCCGGCACCCCCACCCCCAAGATGTAGTGGCTACTGGAGTCAACTAAATACCCCATAAAAAGGATTCACGGTAGATACAAGTAACCCGGCGAGATGGGAAATACCCGAGCTCGATTTGGTCATCTGGAAACCGTATCCCAACGAACCCACGGGAAGCTCCGCCAAGGACGCTTTCGTCGCCTCGAAAGCGCGGCCGGGCAGCGATGCCTTGGCTCCCGACGGCGCCATGAACAAGGTTTCGCCTTACGGTGCACCGGGTGAACACGGGGCCGCGGTGGGTAACGTCAATAAGGCACTCAATGCCCGCGCGGATCTAAAGGCGGGCCGCGGCAATGCGACGATTAACCTCAAGGAGCAAGCCAAGGCGGCTTGGAAAGCTTCCGAGTGGACCGGAAGCGAGATGGAGCCCGAGCTGAAGGCCGTAGCCGAGAAGCTCAAGGCCTACCTGGGGCCCGAGGACGCCGGCGTGTATAACCGAGGGGACTCGCCGGAAGTCAAGGCGAAAAAGATCCAGCAGTTCGAAGAGGGGATCGACACCGCTTTGAAGAATGCCGTTGAGGAGGGCGCCCGCAAGGGCGCTCGTCGCAACGCCATACGCGAGCAACTCGCCAACGACGCCCTGCGAGCCGGCGACGTGGAAACCTACACCTCTATCCGCGAGAGAATCATCAACGATGTGGCCTCCAACGAGGTCACGATACAAGCGATGGCGGAGGACTACCCGGCCGCTACCAAGAAACTCACCGGAATCGACGCCGACACGCCCGCGGGCAAGGAAGAGCTTCTCAGGGGCAAGTCTCGTGTCGCCCGCGAAGTGATGACCGGGGCGCGGGAGCCGCTGCCGGGCGAAGCGGTAACCCCGCTGCTCGACCGGGTTAAGGGGTTTGGCAGGGATACGCTGAGGACAGCGGGGGAAATCCTCGACACCGCCCTCCCGGCGCGAGCCAGGAATTTTGGCGGGAAGACCCTGACCGGCATGTTCGGGGCGGGTATTGTCTCCGCGGGCTACATCGCGGAGCAGGATGCGTCGATCGAGGAGGGACGCCGGGCAACCCCTCACGGGGCGGCGCTGGAAGTACTGAAAGGCTTCACGGCGACACCGTTCCAACATGCGAAAGAAATCACCGAGGGGGAGATCCTGAAATCCGACGCGGCCAAGGAATCCCGCTGGTGGGCCGCGTGGCGGGCGCTCGGTGAAGTGGGTGCGGAGATGAGCGGCCACAACATGAGCCGGGGAATCCTGCACGAAGAGCTTCTCAAGGAAGCCGAGCGGGCGCGGGAGCTGGGGCGCGACCCGCACGAGTGGGCGGGAAAGGTGAGGGCGGGCATCCGGGTGGCGGGCGAGTTTACCTTGATGAACCCTATCTTTGAGGTTTTCAGCCGGGATTTTGACGCCGAACGGAAGGCGGCCCAAACGGAGCGCGACCTGGCGGACTACGCGCGGGCCAACCTCGACGACCAGCTTGAAACCGTGCAGTCGGTCCAGAACGAGATTCAGACTCTCCTTGAAGCCGGCAACCTGGACGACCCTTCGGTCCGGCAACGGCTCAACCGGCAGCTCGAACGCTTCACAAAGGCCCGAGAGCATCTGGAAAAGACGCACGCGGGCATCGGCGGCCAAATCGGTTTCGATAACCCAAACGTTGCCCGCATCAAGAATACCTTGGAGGGGTGGCCCGATCCGGATGCTTTGGGGAATGTGATCGCCGAGGCGACGAAGCCGCGTGAACCGCTGCCCGATGACGATTTCGATTTGGAGGACTTGCTGGCCGAGGTCGAGCAGTGGGACCGTAAACATGGGTGGGGTGAGAGTGAGGGCGCGGGGACAGAGAGTGAGAATGCAGGCGCCGGCTCGGGCTGGACGCGCAAGGGTGATCTCGAAACGCTGTCGGCAAACCCGCAAGGCGGCCAGCCGGTTTTTGATCCCGGAACCGGCGCGGATACCGCTTTCGACCCGCGTCCCGCCGCTGCGAGCGGACCGGCGGCGGAGCAATTGATTCAGTCGGCGGAATCCGCCGCGGGGCGTTGTGATTTCCGGACCATGCACGGCATGGCGGGCGATCTGGCGGCTTCCTACCCGGGCCACCCGTGGCTCTCAGGCCGCTATCCGCAGCTTCAGAGGGACGAAGCGAACTATCAGGCCGCGCAATCCTCCTTGTCGCAGGCTCGCAACGTGCTCCAGAGGCCGGAGCCGACAAACGGGGATATTCAGCAGGCCGCCCAGATTGCTTTGCAGGCGCAGAGCATCGCTCCCCCGTGCATGTCGCAACAGGTATCGATGTTGAACGGACCCATCTCCCAGGCGCAGCAAGCCGTGCAAGCGCGCAACCGGGCGAACCGGCGAGCGGGGATGCAGAGTCTGCTGGGTGCGCTGGTGAGCGTGCAGTCGTCGATAAGTTCGGGCCGAACGGCGACAGCCTATCAGCCGCCCTACTCGCCGAATTCCGGGTTGTCGACTCTGACCAGCGTCATCAGCCAGGCGACGGGCGGCGCGACGGTTCCCAGCGGAGGTGCTTCGCCCAGCGGAGGCGTTTCGCCCGGCGGAGGCGGCGCGGCACCCAATTGCAACTCCTGCCTCATCGGCACCTTCATCGCAGGCAACACCTATCCCTACCTGTTCGAGTTCACGTATTCGTTCAGGAATCAGGGAGGGTGCACAAACGGCCGCACGCGGATGTACGAAGTGATAACTTTTTCACCCGATGAGGACAGCAACGGCAACCCGCTGCGGCACTCCAACTCGAGCGCGGCCCGTTACCTGCAGGCGAAGAGGGGCTACGGCGGCGTGCGGGCCCGGCAGATCTGCGGACCGTGCGGCAGTGTTTCGCAAGCGCGGGCGGCGGTGAGCCGGCTCTGTCCCCGGCCGGCGCACAACATCTCGGTCGGACCGGGGGGCGCTACAATCGACGGACGAAGGATTTCACCGTGATGGGGTATTTAGTTGACTCCAGTAGCCACAATATGTTGTGGTTGGGGGCATGAAGGAGGACTACCCCCGAAACCTCGTCGAGTTGGAAGCTCGATTCTCGACCGAGGAGGCGTGCCGGGAGTACCTGCTGAAGCTGCGCTGGCCGGAGGGGTTCGTGTGCCCGCGCTGTGGGATCCAGTCCTCATGGGCCAGCAAACGCAATCTGCTGCTCTGCGCCGACTGCGGTTACCAGGCCTCGGTGACGGCGGGCACGATTTTCCAGGACACCCGCAAGCCCTTGACGTTGTGGTTCCGGGCGGCTTGGTGGGTGACAACGCAAAAAGGCGGGGCCAGCGCGCTGGAGTTGCAGCGGGTCTTGGGTTTGGGTAGCTATGTAACCGCCTGGACCTGGCTGCACAAGTTCCGCCGCGCCATGGTGCGCCCCGGTCGCAATCGGCTGGTCGGCCGGGTGGAGGTGGACGAAACGTATGTGGGCGGAGTCGAAGAGGGCGTCCGAGGTCGCGAAATGGTTGGCAAAGCGTTAGTTGCGGTTGCTGCCGAGGAGGATGGGCGCGGTATGGGTCGCATCCGGCTCCGTCGGATCGCGGATGCCTCAGCGGCGAGCTTGGAAGCCTTTGTCGAAGAAGCTATCCAACCTGGCAGCCTCGTGCACACCGACGGCTGGGAAGGCTATGCGGGATTGGAGAACAAAGGATACCGCCATGAAGTCACCGTGCTGCGCGGGAAGCGGCAATCGGCGAGTAAGCTGCTGCCGAGAGTCCATCGTGTCGCCTCTCTGCTAAAGCGCTGGCTGTTGGGGACCCACCAGGGGGCTGTCAGTCACGAGTATTTGGACTACTACCTGGACGAGTTCACGTTCCGCTTCAACCGGCGGACCTCACGGTCGCGCGGCAAACTTTTCTATCGCCTCCTCCAGCAGGCGGTCGCCGCCGACCCTGCTCCCTATAAGACAATGGTCGAGGCCACCAGGGCCGGCACCCCCACCCCCAAGATGTAGTGGCTACTGGAGTCAACTAAATACCCCATTCACCGTGATGATGATTGTTCCAAGATACACGTGCACGCGCCCGCTCCGGGCGATCTCGCGGATGCTGCTTTGCGGGGTCCTTTTGACGGCCGGAGTGTCACCCGTCCTCGCCAAGAAAAAGCAAGTGCAGCCGGTGGCGGTCAGCTCCGCCGGCGTCGGTCCGGTGAATATGAGGACGGTCAACCAGCGCTGGGCCGGAAGCCGGGCGATCATCAGAGTGCCCGCCGCAATCAAGAAAGGAAAAGACAAGCAGGGCTGGTCGAGGAGTGACTGGCTGCCCGCGCCGCGGTTGCCCGGCGAACGGGAGGTCAAGTTCCGCATCTGGGTTTCCGACCGTGAGGCGCTGGCGCGCGAGGGCTATCTCTACCGCAAGAAGTCGATTCGTCCGGGCACGGCCTTCGTGGCGGAGAATTGGGCGCTTTCCATGCCGTCTAAAGGGAGAGGGCTTCACTTGAAGTTACGTCTTGAATCCGTTCCCGTGGAGGCGCGGATCGAGTTCACCAAACATAGGCTGGACGAACTAGAAGACATCGAAAGGGTGATGCGAATTCAGATCTTCCAGCTCACAGCTCCGGCGCCGGGCGCGGTTTCACTGACACAGAATGCTCCCACGGAGGCGTCGCGCGCCCTGTCGGCGCCGGCGCTGATGCCACGCGCTCCCGCCCCGGCGCCAGCGGCCGCGATTTCTTCTTCTCCCGCTCAGGAAGAACCGGCGACGTTTAGTCCGTGGGTCAGTATCGATCTGGCCGGCGTGCAGCCCGCGAACGTCGAGAAGGGCACGGAAGTCCGGTTGGTGATTCACTACCGAGTCGAGGGAATACCACCGGGGATGCCTTTCGAGATCGTGGAACACCGCAGCCTGCGGTTCGGGGAAACAGTGATCTACCAGTTCGACGACTCGATCGCCCGCACAGCCGGCACGTATTCGTCGGCCGAAACGGTGACGGTCCCCGCCGACGCGCCCTCGGGAGTCTATACGTTTCAAGCCAAGGTGACACTCGCGGGAGTGTCGTCAGAGGGCAGCGCGCTCTTTCGTGTCCCATGATCCCACCGGCGTGCCTTAACTACCAATACGAGGGGGGAAAGCCGGGAGTTCGGGGACCGAGCCCGAGCTTGGCGGTTGGAGCGATTCACGGAAAGTCGGGACAGAAAGTCGGGGGAAAGTCGGGGACAGGCAACGACTTTCCAGGACGCTGGCAGGCCAGCCACATTCACCTGGCTTGATTGCCTAGGCCGGTCCTTGAGGCCCGGCGTCCCCCGCACCCCCAAAATCTGCTTCTGGCGAACGGCCGTCAGCAACGGCCGTTCGGGGGTTGGGGTGGGCTCCAGGGCCGGTCGCCTCGCGGCCGGTCCCTCACAAAACAACACCTCCCCAACCAAGTTCGCTGGAGCGCTCTGGTCCGTATCCAACAACGACCCGGAGAGTCCGTGACCACCTGGCTAACAACTCGGGCGTTACCTGCGGCGTGGTTCTTGCGCTGTCGGCTGCAACGCCTTGTCTGGCCGCGCGCCGGCCGGGGAAGACTCGTGAAGCTTTTCAACAACCCATTGCCGAAGTACGGTGCTCTCCTTGACGCCCTTGGACCGCGCGATTCTGCTGAGCTGCCGAGCTTCTCTAGGTTGTAGCTCGATGCTCAGCGGCGTGCCCTTTGCGCGTACAAAAACGGGCTCTCCAGTTTCTTCCAGATCCTCTTCAAAGTCTGTCAGATCGTGGGAGCCCCAGAACTTCGCCAATGGGGTATTTAGTTGACTCCAGTAGCCACTACATCTTGGGGGTGGGGGTGCCGGCCCTGGTGGCCTCGACCATTGTCTTATAGGGAGCAGGGTCGGCGGCGACCGCCTGCTGGAGGAGGCGATAGAAAAGTTTGCCGCGCGACCGTGAGGTCCGCCGGTTGAAGCGGAACGTGAACTCGTCCAGGTAGTAGTCCAAATACTCGTGACTGACAGCCCCCTGGTGGGTCCCCAACAGCCAGCGCTTTAGCAGAGAGGCGACACGATGGACTCTCGGCAGCAGCTTACTCGCCGATTGCCGCTTCCCGCGCAGCACGGTGACTTCATGGCGGTATCCTTTGTTCTCCAATCCCGCATAGCCTTCCCAGCCGTCGGTGTGCACGAGGCTGCCAGGTTGGATAGCTTCTTCGACAAAGGCTTCCAAGCTCGCCGCTGAGGCATCCGCGATCCGACGGAGCCGGATGCGACCCATACCGCGCCCATCCTCCTCGGCAGCAACCGCAACTAACGCTTTGCCAACCATTTCGCGACCTCGGACGCCCTCTTCGACTCCGCCCACATACGTTTCGTCCACCTCCACCCGGCCGACCAGCCGATTGCGACCGGGGCGCACCATGGCGCGGCGGAACTTGTGCAGCCAGGTCCAGGCGGTTACATAGCTACCCAAACCCAAGACCCGCTGCAACTCCAGCGCGCTGGCCCCGCCTTTTTGCGTTGTCACCCACCAAGCCGCCCGGAACCACAACGTCAAGGGCTTGCGGGTGTCCTGGAAAATCGTGCCCGCCGTCACCGAGGCCTGGTAACCGCAGTCGGCGCAGAGCAGCAGATTGCGTTTGCTGGCCCATGAGGACTGGATCCCACAGCGCGGGCACACGAACCCCTCCGGCCAGCGCAGCTTCAGCAGGTACTCCCGGCACGCCTCCTCGGTCGAGAATCGAGCTTCCAACTCGACGAGGTTTCGGGGGTAGTCCTCCTTCATGCCCCCAACCACAACATATTGTGGCTACTGGAGTCAACTAAATACCCCATCTTCGCCAACTCTTCAATGGAATCAGTGTTTGGCGGCCCTTGCCCTTTTATCGTTTTTTCCATCGGTTATATCGTTCTTTCTCCTTCCGAGTCATCGGCCGGGCCGTGACAGGGAAGCCTTTGGCATTGGGAAATTGAATGACAACAGAGAAGAGATACCGCCCGGATGAGGTTCGCCCCAGTACGTAGTAGACAGGGTTCCTTCCGTGAGACTTTGCGCGCTGAACCAGTGCTTGGCCAAAACAAACTTCTTCGACTTCTCCTGGTTGAACGGCGTGACGCGCAATGTGAATGACTCGATCCGCCGGCCAAACCACTTTACCAGACCGCCCAGCCGGCGACGGCGCTGTTGAGACTAAACTAAACGACGCTATTCGGGCGTTCCGAGGAATGGGCAATACTTGTAAGCAACTAACGCTGCCATCACGCCCAACACTGCAGCCGGGCCGATATTCGCTGCTTCGTCGTGGATCAAGTGAGTCACAACGGCCCCGGTCATGACGCATGCCATCAGCGAAGCGCCCCAAAAGCGACGTTTCGGCAGAAACAACAGCACCGCCGCGATCAGCTCCAGAAGTCCGGAGAACTGCGAGAACCAGCCTGGATAGCCCCAAGCAATGAACTGCGCGGCCATGCGCCCGGTGAGTTTCATGCCCCCGGAAAGCACCATCGGTATGGCCAGGATGTAGGGCAGGGTTTTGTAGAGCTTCGAATCTGCGCGCGGCATGGTAACTCCCTTTGAATCATAGATGGCGAAAGAAAGTCGGATCAGGTTACGACTTTCCAGGACCGGTCGGCCAGCCATGTTCAGATAGCTTGATTGCATAGGCCGGTCCCTCACAAAACAACACCTCGCCGACCAAGTTCGGTGGGGCGCTCTGGTCCGTATCCAACAACGACCCGCCCATCCGCGCGCCCAACCACGACTCGACCGGCCGAAACTGGCCGCCCTACCTCCACCCGAAATCCGGCGATCCGGGCTTGCCAAGCAGTCGGTCGCTGACAAAAACACGTCATTTTCGAAAATTGTCGCAACCAGTCACGGAAATTTAAAAAAGATATTCTCATTAGAATCAACCCATTGGCCCCAAGACCCCCAAATCACCCCCATCGGCCTGTTAGCGTAAACGTGAGACGCATACGTTATGAAAAAATCATCCAATAGCAACGTAACACCCATCCATTCATCCAACAGCAGTAGCGACGGCTCAACGGCTGAACGGCTCAACAACTCAACCGTTCCAACACCCATCAATCAGTCCAACGACAGAAACGACGGCCTAACGCCGTCGCAAGAACGTGCCATCAAAGCCCTGCTCACGTCGCGCTCCATCGCCGCCGCCGCCCGCCAAGCCAAGGTCGGCGAAAGCAGCCTCCGCCGCTGGCTGCGCGAGGACGACAATTTCCAAGACAAGCTGCGCCGCCTCCGCGAGCAAGCCCTGTCGCACGCCGCCCTGCAACTCCAGGAAGGCGTCAGCAAGGCCGTCGGAATCCTCTACGACCTTATCGAGCGCGACAAACGCATCGAGCCCGGACGCTCTTCACTCATCCGCACTGCCCTGGATTTCGGTTTTCGCTCCAGCGTCTACAACGACGTCATCGAGCGCATGAAAACCCTCGAGAAGAATCAAGCCGCGGGGTCGAAGCAATGAAATACTGGTGCTACTACACCGATGTCGTCCGCTATCTGGAGCGGCTCGAAGCGGGCCAATCTCAAAAGAGGGAAGCCCCCGCCTATCTCGTCTGGCAAGACGGCGACGGCCCCTCCATGATCATCGGTCCGGGCGTCGAATGGTACCGAGGCGACGGCCCGCCCCCCGACATTGACGCTATCACCGTAAGCGCTGGTCGTCCGCCCGACCGAAACACCAAAAGCCGCAAGACGTGGCGCGCGCATTCTTGCGTGCCGTGTCGCCATTCTTGGCGACATGTCTTGGCCCCCCAGGCTCACCATAACCCCGATCCCACCGGCGCACCTGCGTTCCGCCCGCCCAGAAAGGCGAACAAAAGGAGTACGAATTTTCCGAAACCCGCTCAAACCTGCTCACACCGCCCCAAGAAACAACAGAGGCGTGGACGGCAGTCCACGCTCACCGCGAGCCCCAGCCCGCGCTCAAGGCCCCCAAGCAGAGCTCCCCTCCATCAAACGACGCAAGCCGCGCCCCTTACCGAAGACTCACGGCACACCAGCCATGTCGGCAAGCACCTCGGAGGGCGACAACTCCTGGCCGTAAAGTTTCATCTCGTCAACAAGAAACTTCAAATAATAACTGTCCACCCAGGAGGCCCGTCCGATCAGGGGCTGAATGACCGATTGCTGATCAAACGCGGGAAATACAGCGCTCCGATCCAGCAGGCCGTCGATGTAGATGCGGCCTCGCCGGTCACTACCGTCGAACGTAACGGCAATGTGATGCCACTGACCCGGCGTCAGGCTGCTCGTCGAGAGCAGCCAGGGGTTCGAGGACGGCAGACCCGAGACCGAAAAGATGACCCGTCCATCGGTGTGGATGCCGGCGTACCAGCCTTGAAAGTCTCCGCCGTAGTTGGAATAGATCACTCCCCACTTTGAGGGCAGCGCGTCGATCTTCACCCAGCTCGTAAGGCTGAAATCGGTGCTGCTTAACTCGGCATGCGGAGTCAAGTAAGCATAGTCGGGGAAGCCGGTAAAGTGGCGCCCGCTGCCATTAATGCCGGTTGCCGGGACAGTGCCGGTACCGGCGGTGACGGCATCATGTCCGTTGCCCGTGCCGTCGGCGAGCACGGTTCCAGGGCCGACGCCCGTTTCCCCAAAAGCCCAGTGAGCCACCGGCTGAGGAGCGGCGGGAGGCGGCGGCGCCGGGAAACTATTGAACAGGGCCAGCACCTCGCCGGACGCAAGCTCACCCGGGTAAAGGCGGGCTTTATCCAGCGTGCAATTCAGATAGTAGCTATCGACCCACGAGGCGCGGCCAAGGGTCGGCTGCGTGCTGGTTTGGGGCGTGAAGGCTGGATAGACCGCCGTTCGGTCCAGGACTCCGTCAATGTAGATTCGGCCGCGCCGGCTTGCTCCTTCCAAAGTTACCGCCACGTAGTGCCACTGGCCGGGCTGCAAGCTGCTCGCCGACAACAGCCAGGGATTGGACGACGGCAGTCCCGACACTGAAAAAATCACTCTGCCGTCATTGAAAACCCCAACGTACCAGCCCTTGAAATCGCCGCCGTAAGTCGATGCGATCACTCCCCAGTTGCCGGGATAGGTGTCCACTTTCACCCAGGTGGCAAAGCTGAAGCTGGCTGTCGAAAGCTCGGCATGGGGCGAGAGCCAGGCGTAGTCCGGCCGGCCCGCGAAACTCCGCGCCGGCCCAACCACGCCACTGACGGATTCGGCGCCTAGGCCCTGGGTCGTTGCATCATGCCCGTTCCCTGAGCTATCGGCCAAGCTGGTTCCCGGACCAGCTCCGGCATCGTCGAACTTCCAAATCGCAACCGGATCAAGCGCCTGGTCCGGAAAGAAACTGTTGAAGTCGCTCTGCGTTTGCACCGGCGTCCAAACAGTTGGGTCGAGGCGCACTTCGTCCAAATCGAAGTGAAGGAAGTGGTCCTGGGCCCATGACGCCTTGCCCATCGCGAGCGTTCCGCCGGCCTGCGGCGTCAGCCCGGCGACATAGGCCACCGTATCTTGCACTCCGTCGATGTAGAGGGTCACTCTGCGGGTTTGACCGTGATAGGCAGCCGTGATGTGGTGCCAGCGGTTCAAGCTGACCGCTGACGCCGACACTACGATCGGCAGGCTCGAAGGCAAGCTCCCCGCGGCGAACAACACCCGCCCATCCGAGTTCACACCGAGATACCAGCCATCGAACGCCCCGCCGAAATTCGCAACCACGGCGCCCCAGTCCCCCGGCGCCGACAGCAGCTCCACCCAGGCCCGAACCGTAAAGCTGGAGGGCGTGAAGTCAACGCTCCCCGGAACTGTCGCCACATCGGAGACTCCGTCGAACCGCCGTCCGTTACCCGAAACACCGGTGACCGTGGCAGTGCCGTTCAGTGTCCCGCCGTGACCATTGCCGGAAACGTCGGCGGCTCCGCTTTGAAAGTTCCACTCGGCAACGGTCGAGAGATTCGCCGGCAGAGGTGGAGGGCTGAAGAGCGCGTACCGTGACGCGATGTCAGCGGCGGTCCTCAGTGCCGGAAAGATCTCGATTTCGTCGATGGCGGCGTTCAAGTAGTAGCCGTCATACCAGGAAGCGCGGCCGATCGTCACGGGCACGGTAGCATCGTCCACGATCGCCGGGAAGCGTGCGGTCCGATCGCGCGCGCCGTCAATGTAGATGGCTACGTCCCCCGACAGCCGGTCTACCGTGACCGACACGGAATGCCATTGCTTCAGATTCAGCTTGGCCGAAGAGACCAGCCAGGGCGAGCTGTTGGGGGGAGAAGCGCCCATGAAGATTACTTCGCCCGAGGACTTCACGCCTAGATACCAGCCGCGAGAGTTCCCACCCCCGAACGCCGCCAGAATCACCCCAAACGAGCTGGGGTAGGAATGTAGTTTGACCCAGGCACGTGCCGTGAATGTAGTTGGCGTCAAATCCGAAGAAGCCGGAATCTGGACGCAGTCGGTGGAGCCGTTGAAGACCCGAGCGAAACCCGAAGCCCCCGGGCTGGGAACCGAACCGAAGCCCTTCGTGGTCCCATGATGCCCGCCAAAACTGTCGGTCACCGTGACGCCCGGCCCCGAGGCGCTTTCCTCAAACGACCACAGGGCGGCCGGCAAGGCGGGAGCGCTCAGTGTAAGGGTCACATTGACCGTTGCCGGCGAGTCAGCGGCGCCGGCCGCATCGATCTCAATGACGCCCAGGTGGGTCCCCGCGGGCAGGCCGCTCGAGTCGAGGGAAACCGCAACCGTCGAAGGCGCCACTCCCGCCGGGGAAGACAGGGTCAGCCATGAGTTACCCTGGGAGACGTTTGCGCTCCAGCCCAACGCTTCTCCCGAGCCATTGCTGATGTTGATCGTTTGGGAACCCGGTGAGAGGGCGCCCGCGACACCGGAGAAGGTGAGCCCAAGCGGGGAGACCAGGAGTTGGGACGGGCTGGCCGAGAGCCGCGACACGCGTACGTTGTCAATGAACCAGCCTTCAAGACCATTGTTGACGGCATCGATTGTATCGATATCGAAGCGAATGCGCACGCTTCCGCCGGCGAAGCGCGAGATGTTGACCTTGTGAGGCTCGAAGCCGCCGTCGGAATTGTTGTGCGCGAGATGACTGAGCGTGACCCAGGAGCCGCCGTCAACGCTGATCAGCAGCCGGCCGGCGTCAGCATTCAAATACGCGGCGGCATTCCCGCTGCCTAGATTAATCGCCTGGCCGAACCCTTCGGTCCGCAAGACCTGATCCCATTCGACGACGGCATTGCTGACACCGGTCAAGTCGATGGAAGGGGATGTCAGCGTGCCGAATGCACGCGCGCCCGTGTTGTAGGTTCCCGTCGCTTCCTGGCCGAACCACCAGGAGAAGACCCCGGATGCCGCCCTGCGATTCGTGCGGCGCCACAGTCCGGTGGCGGTCCAGCCGTTATCTCCACCCTCCATGTCATCGTCGAGCCGGTTGTCCACGGGCATCAGGGGGGTTCCACCGCAAGCCGGGGGCAGGTCGAAGGCCTCGTACACGCTGAGCGCGGTGTCATTGGGCTGTTCGTTTTGCTTGGGGTTGAGGGCGGCGGATGCTCCGAAACCGCGCGCGGCGAACGCCGTCCACACGCCGCAAGCATTGGAGCCGCCGACACCCAGAGAAATCGCCGCCTGCAGGATGGCATCTCGCGCGTCGAGCATCGACGGCCTGTTGGGCGTGAGGGTGAGGCCGGTGGTCAGCGCGTTTTCGAACGCAGCCTGGCCGAGAGCTTGGCGAAGCTGCCACAAGACGGTGGCCCAGATCTCGCCGTCCCGATGAACTTGGGGCAGGTTGAGAACTAGCGACGCGCCCGGAATCGCTTTCGAGAACAGAGTTCCGAATTGCCCGAATGTATAGGGGCTGGAGTCATAAGCGACCGTGCGTATACCCGTGGCGGGATTCCGCGAAACGTATTCCCCGATGACGGGGTCGTTTGTGAACGTGGCCGCGTAGGAGTCGCTCCAGCCTTCGGCCAAAGCTCCGCTGTGCCAGCGATACAATCCGATCACGCTCAAGGGGCCGCCAATGAGACGATTTGTGAGTCCGTGCGCATACTCGTGAGTGATGACATCCCCATCAAAGGCCGAGTCGCGCCGCAGGCCGGCGAACAGCCCTAGCTGCATGCGGGGGGCAATTCCGTCGGGGGGCGTGAGGAAGTTGGCGTTGTTCGATGCTCCGGCGTCTTGAACGTCCAGCTTCAGGGCGTCCGCCGCGGCGCCTCCCCGCCCGTAATTGTCGGTTTGGAAGTTCCCCGCGGCTTCATCGAATCCCAGGCCATAGAGCCAGTCGTGCAGGGCATTCGTCCAGTAGAAAGCGTTGGCCAGCGCCGCGGCGCGGTCGGTCACCGGATCGTTCGCTAAGTCGTAGCTATTCGTGAAGGCAAACAGGAAATGGGTGTTGGAGTCGGTGGCGCGCCCATCGCAAAGATTGTTCCCATTGAGGTCCAAACAGGCATCCACATTGTTGCCTTGTGTCTCGGTGGCCTGCACCCAGCAGCGGTTGAGGAGCGGGCCGGCGCGAAATTGAGCAGGATAGATGCCGCTCGGACAAACGCCATCAACCGCCGGCCATCCTGTCAAAGGCTCGTCACTTTGTCCCCCCTCGCCGGGATGAGCAACGTCCGGCGCGCCAAAGACTTTGCCTTGCGGACTGCTTGCCTGAGTCAGATTTCGGCTGAAAAGAACTTCTCCCCGGTCGGCGCCGGTAACAACCAGGTAGGCGCGATCCCCGCCAAAGTAGAGATGCAACTGCCAGGCCAAAACCGCCGTCTCCCGCGAAGGGAACCACACCAGACTAGCCCGGATCGGCTCAGCCAGCGAGTCCTCCTGAAACACAACTTGCCGAGCGGGACCGGTTTCGGGCACGATCTCTCGCAGCACTAGCTCGGTCATGGGCTCAGTTTCAGGGGCTAGAAGAGCCAGGGCTGATGTAATCGCCGCTTCCGCGCTTGCCGGCGTTGTCAGCTCCAGCGGCCGTGTTGCGGGGCAGCTCTGATTGACTCGCCAGATGCGCCCCTCGCCGTCGAGATGGACCTGAATTCCCGAATCAAAATAAGGGATCCCTTGGAACTCAGGCCGAAAAACCAAGTGTGTCAAGCCGGCCGCCCGGCTCTCGTAGCGCGAGACCAGCGGGAGCTCGATCGTACTAACTTTCGATACGACGAACGAGCCGATGCGGCCGCTAAGAAAGGATCGAGCAACACTTTCCGGATCACTGCTCCGCGCGCCTGTCAAAGGACCATCAAGGCTGTAGAGATTCGTACCGGTGGAAGGAGGCGGAATCGGGCTCAGCGCGGCTGCCGTGGCTCCGGCAGGCCGCGCAGACCAAGTTCGGCTGTCGTAGTCGTCATAGCCTGGTGAACGCAGACCCGCCTGTTGCGCGATGCAAGCGGGCCTGCCGAGGAAAAGACAGCAAGGAAAAGACAGCAAGCCAAGAGGACAAAGCGGATGGTAAAGCGACACTGCATCTATCGCTCTCTTCGGCCGAGTTCAGACGTACTTTGCGAGAAAACGGCCTGTTTGAATGGAGGCCGCGAAAAACCGTGGCGTAGAGAACTTGGTCATCCGTCCGGCGCTGGGCGCGCCGACACTTGGCGGGGTTGCCGGCAGTCGTAGGCCCGTCGCGGGCGAGCCGCCGAAGGCCAGTCGCTGCTTTCGGAGAGCAATGGCCTATGCTAGTCAGTAGCGTGAGTAAGCTGGCTCTATACGACGGAATTCCGGTCCGAAAAGACCCCTACCCTGGATGGCCGGTTTCAAGCTCACGGGAACAAGAACTGCTTTTGGAGGTATTAGCCTCTAGCAAGTGGGGCGGTTACCACGAGTTTGTGGGACGCTTTGAATCGTTGTTCGCCCAGATGCACGACTGCGAGCACGGCATTGCCGTAGCTAACGGAACGCTTGCCATCGAGCTGGCGCTCACCGCGGCGGGCATCCAGCCGGGCGAGGAAGTCGTCGTCCCCGCGCACAGTTTCATCTCGACGGCCTCGGCGGTATCGCGCGTCGGGGCGATCCCCGTCTTCGTCGACATCGAGGAAGAGACATTCAACATTGATCCGGACAAGATCGGCGGCGCCGTATCGCCAAAGACCAGAGCAGCGATCGTTGTTCATTTCGCCGGCCAGATGGCGGACGTGGACCGGATCGCAAAGGCCGCCGGCGAGCACAACTTAATTGTGATCGAAGACGCCGCCCACGCTCACGGAGCTGAGTGGAAAGGAAAACGAGCGGGCAGCTTCGGCCTCTGTGGGACGTTCAGTTTCCAGAACACCAAAGTGATGACGGCGGGCGAGGGAGGAATCATCACCACGAACGACGATGAATTCGCCGCCCGCGCGCGCTCTCTGGCCGATAGCGGCCGACGGCCGGACCAGGGCTGGTTCCGCCACTTCGAACTGGGCTCAAACTTTCGTATCACGGGGTTTCAAGCGGCCATTTTGCTGGCTCAGCTGGAGCGGCTTGCGGAGCAGGTTCAACGGCGGCGAAAAAACTTTGACGCGGTGCGTGAAGCGCTTCAAACCCCCGGCGTGCGGTTGCAGAAAGCGCCGGAGTCAGCCAACCCCCACACCCTCTACCTGCTGCCCGGACGCATTGACGAGGAGCTGTTCGGCGTGGACCGCGACGAATTCGCGCGCGCGATGCGGGCCGAGGGGGTTCCCTGCGATCCCTTCTATCCTCATCCGCTTTACAAGAACCCGATGTATGAAGCGCTCGCCCATCGGGTAGAGCCATGCCCGGTCGCCGAGCAGGTATGCCGGGATTCGTTCTGGCTTCCGCTGCGAACGCTGATGGGGAGCAAGGAAGACGCGCTGGACATTGTCCGCGCCATCGACAAGGTTCATCAGGCGTACAAGCCCGCGACGCTGGGAGGCGCAGCAGCGATCAACTAGCGCCGGCGGCTCTCGCCGACTGCCCGCTCGTATGATTTGAGCGGCCATGCCGGGCGCTAGCGAGCGCCCAGAGCATTCGTATGCGGCGAATCGTGCGCCGTTTTGGCCAAGGCTGTCTTGGCCAGAGCCGTCTTGGGATGGTCGCCGCCCAGTGTCCTCTCAAACACGGCCGCGGACTGCTCAAACAGGCGGCCGGCCTCGCCGGGACGCCCAAGGTCCTGATAGAGCAGCGCCAGATTGTAGAGCGTCGTAGCCGTTTCGGCGTGGCCGCCGCCTACCAAGTCTTCCCAGATGCGGCGCGAGCCCAACAGATGCTGCTCGGCCTTCTTGAACTCGCGCTGCTGCCGGTAGTGCTCCCCGAGATTATTCAGGACGGTCGCAAGCGCCCGCCCGTGCGGCATTTCGGCGGCTTTGTGGAGCGCGAGCGAACGATGGAAGAGGCGCTCGGCTTCGGCGAACTGCAGCCGGGCGGCGTAGGTGGCTGCCAAGTGGCCGAAGGTAACGGCCCTATCAGACTCACTACCTTCGGTTTTCTCCAGAAGCGACAACGACCGGAGAAACGCCTCCTTGGCTTTCGCGGGCCTGTCCGTGGCCTGGTAGACGACTCCGAGACTGCTCCATGAACGGGCGGCTTGCGGATCTTCGGGGCCGAGGCGGCTCTCGGCCAGCTTAATGGACTTGAGCAGCAGCGCTTCGGCCAGGGCGAAACGCCGGTCCACGAAGTGCGCCAAGGCCAGGTGATCGAGCGTGGGGAGGAACAGCGTCTCATCCCCGGCGCCGGCGATTTCCAGCCAGCGCTCAAAGGCCTTGTCGGCTTCGCTAAAGCGGCGCTGCTTGCGGTAAAACTCTCCCAGATTGAAGTACGCTTTTCCGATCTCGGGATCGGCCGGTTGCAGACGCCCCCGCAATACCTCGATCGCTCGCTGAAACAACGGCTCCGCCGCGCCGGCATTGCCTCGCGACTGATAAAACAAGGCCAGCGAATTAAAGCACGCCGCCACTCTTGGGTCTTCCATGCCGAGCCGCTCCGCGGTTTGCAAAGCATTGATAAAGGCGCTTTCGGCCTCGACAAATCGTTGTTGCCTGGCAAGGGCGTGACCCTCACGCAGCTTCTGGCGCCAACTGTCGCCGGGCGGGAGGGACAACTGCGCCAGCGCCAGACCGGCGAGCGCCGCCTGAGTGACGAGGACGCGGATGACTAGTACTAGTTTCTCTCGGGCAAAACGCGGATAAGCATCGTTCCAGCAACGCAGTTGCCGAAACGCCTCGAAGCCGCGCCCGTTCCACATGAGGACATTCATTGCGAGAAGTCCCTCTTAGTCGAAGTTTCCCATGGCTCCGTCAATCACTAGTTCAGTCAATCACCTGAGTTTCTGGATCTTTTTGTCCTCACCTCGAAGCGCATGGAGAAACTTTCCGCGCGGACTGCTGTTGAACTAGCCACCACGTTATCGTATGATGGTCTTTAGCGTTGCGCGGCTGGTGTCGGAGGTACATCTTGAGACTAGCGTTAGCCTTCTGGTTTGCGCCCTTGCTGGCTTTGGGACAAGGACCTCTCCAACCAGGACCCCAACCCACCCTAACCTCGGAAGACCTGCAAGAGGGTGAGCGACTGTATCTGGCTCAATGCGGATCCTGCCACGGGCCTGGTGGCGAAGGGGGACGAGGTCCCGCTTTGGCTCGTCCGCGTCTGCGCCGCGCACCGAGTGATGTCTCGCTCTACCAGGTGATCCGCAGGGGGATCCGGGGTACCGAGATGCCTCGTTCAGGGCTCGGCGAGCACCAAATCTGGCAGGTAGCGGGGTTCGTGCGATCGCTCGGCCGGGTTGAGCAAGAACCGATCTCTGGTGTCCCCGGGCAGGGAAAGCGGCTCTACACCATGAAGGGAAACTGCGTGCAATGCCATGCCATTGACGGCTGGGGCGGAGGTGTCGGTCCGGACCTAAGCGAAATCGGCGCGCGGCGCAGCGCCAGCTACTTGCGACAGGCGCTTGTCGAGCCCGAAGCTGCCGTTCCGAACAATTTCCTGCAAGTGAGAGTGGCCACCAAAGATGCCCGGCGCGTTACCGGGACGCGCCTGAATGAGGACAGTTTTTCGATCCAGTTGCGCGATCTTTCCGGCAAGATGCACTCCTTTTGGAAGAGTGAGTTGGAGGAACTCCACAAGGATTGGGGTAAGTCTTCCATGCCGAGCTATCGAGCGATCCTGACGCCGGCGGAACTCGACGATCTCGTTGCATATCTGGCATCTCTTCAGGGCAGACCATGAAACAAATCCTCTGTGCATTCCTATTCGTGATTTCACTGGCCGGCCAAGTACCTTATGAAAGAATCCTCCATGCCGACCGGAAACCGGAAAGTTGGTTGACGTATTCGGGCACGTACCGCTCTCACCGGTATTCCACGCTGGACGAAATCACTCGTGAAAACGTCAGCCGCTTGCAGCCGGCATGGATGTATCAGATCCGTGCGCAGCACAAATTCGAAGTCTCGCCGCTGGTGGTGGACGGGATCATGTACATCACTGAACCCCCGAGCGATGTGACCGCCCTCGACCTTCGAACCGGACGTCCGGTCTGGAGCTACCGGCGAAGCCTGCCCGAAGGCGTGATCGCTTGCTGTGGTCAAGTAAACCGCGGAGTGGCCTTTCTGGATGATCAGATTTTCGTCGGTACGGTGGACGCCTACCTGGTTGCGCTTGACGCCAAGACAGGCCGGGTGCGGTGGGAAACCAAGGTTTCCGATTACAAGAGCGCTCACTCCGTCACGGTGGCGCCGCTGGCGGTGAAAGACAAAATCATCGTGGGAATCGCCGGCGGCGAATACGGAATCCGCGGATTCCTCGATGCCTACGATGCCAAGACGGGAAAGCTGGCGTGGCGTTTCTGGACCGTTCCCGGTCCCGGAGAACCCGGAAACGAAACCTGGTCGGGCGATAGCTGGAAACGCGGAGGCGCGCCAACCTGGACCACCGGCTCCTACGACCCGGAGCTGAACCTTATCTACTGGGGGACGGGCAATCCAGGTCCTGACTTTATCGGTGAGGTGCGGCTGGGCGACAATCTTTATTCCGAATGCCTGATTGCTTTGGACGCCGACACAGGCGAGCTGAAATGGTATTTTCAATTCCTGCCGCACGACATCCACGATTACGACGCAACGCAAGTTCCGGTCTTGCTCGATGCGGACTTTCAGGGAAAACCCCGGAAGCTGGTCCTATTCGCCAACCGTAACGCGTTCTATTACGTCCTCGACCGGGTCACGGGTGAATATTTGGTTGGCAAGGAATTTGCCCATCAGACCTGGGCGAAAGGGCTGGATGAGAACGGCAGGCCCATCGAGAATCTAGAGACGGTACCTAGCGTGGAGGGGGCGCTGGTTTACCCCGACGACGATGGCGCGGCAAATTGGTATAGCCCTTCCTATAGCCCGCAAACGAATCTTTTCTATCAGAATGTCCGCGATAAAGGCGCCATCTACTATCGCGGCGGTGAAATCTATGAAACGGGCAAGCTTTACTTAGGAGCCAGCCGCCGGACGGTTACCGGCGAAGATCCGAAAGGATTCTTGCGCGCGCTCCAGCCGCTGACTGGGGAACTCGTTTGGGAGTTCCCGCTGCAGTCCCCGCCCTGGGCTGGCCTTCTATCGACGGCGGGCGGACTGGTCTTCTCCGGGACCATGGAAGGCGACTTTTTCGCCGCCGACGCCAAGACCGGGGAGATCCTGTGGCGTTTTCAAACCGGAGGAGCCTGCTACGCGAATCCCATTAGCTATGTGAGCGAGGGCAAGCAATATATCGCCATCGCGAGTGGCGGCGCGTTAATCACGTTCGCCCTCGATCCCAAAACGAAATAGGCCCTCCGAAACGCTCCTAATTTTAATGCCGGAGATGCGATAAGACGGCGAAGGCAGATCGCACAGGAAAAGCGCCAGTATCAGTCTTCGTATCCAGCCAAGGTGGCTAATGCCGAGCGAATCTATGCTCGGGCGGAGCAACTGCACTCAGAAGGCTTTTACGCCGAAGTTGCGAATTGGCGGGTCCAGAAGTTCGTTCGGCGTTAGCGTCAGGCCAAGGCCAACCATCAAGCGTCTTGAGGCCAAACCGACAGGTCCCAGCGCGCCACACCCATGTGATAGCGCTGGTGCCAGGGAAGACCGTAGGCGGCCCACTTGGGTTGCTTCGGGCCGAAGTAGTAGGCCGTGACAATCGAGCCGTCGTCGAGTTGCACGCTGGAAGGATAGCCACAGTCGGTCTTGTGCCAATCGCGGTGCGGCGCTGATACCAGTACCACCGGATACGACCACGACTTCCCGGCGTCGCTGCTCATACGCAACACCACGCCAAACAACCCGGGAATGCGGCTCGTGAACGAGCACAGCAGACGTCCGTCCGCCAATTCCAACAGGTGCGCGTTCTCCTGCCCCTGGGGCGATAACGGCTTCGGCGGCGACCAGGTTTTGCCCTCGTCGCTCGATTCGAACAGGACTTCGCCGCTGCCGTGCGGCAACACGCCGTCCATGCGGTCGAGACAGCTCGTCCGCCCAACCGCCAGCCAGTTGCCCGCACGGCGGCGTATGATGTGCGTCTCTCCCACTTCCGCAACAGCCCGCTCACCGCCCCAGGTGAGGCCCCCGTCCTCACTGAAGAAGACCGCGGAGCGGCGTCCCCGCGGCGGTTTGTTCGTACCGATGTACATCGGACAGGCGAGCCGTCCGTCGGGCAGCGGGAAGATGTCGCCATGGGGGACGAGCTTGATGTCGAGCAGGTCCCGGCGCCAGGTCTTGCCGTTGTCGCGTGAGATGCAGCGCTGCAGTGGGAGAAAGGGTCTCTTTTGCCCTTCGTGGTAGCCGCTGACGATGGCCACGAGGTCTCCATCGGCATTCAGACCCACGGCGTGATTCATGCGAATCGCGTTGGGCTCCTCGGGATGATCGGTGATTTTGCTCCGCAGAACCCAGTTAACGCCACGATCCTGGCTGACCCATAGCTCGACGTCGCTGTTGCTTCCGTAGCCGTGGCTCGGGTGGTTGTAGACGGCCGCCGCCAGATCGCCGTTCGGCAGCTTGGTGAGATTGGGCCACAGCCCCTTGTCATCAATGGCCACATGGAACTCCGCACCGGGCAACAGTTGACAACCGTTGAGACCGCTTGCGGAGAAGGGTTTGCCTTCGACCGTGGTGACGGTGGCACTTCCAGCGAACACCGAGCTGGCCAGAGCGGCCGGGGCGGTCCGCAGCAACTCGCGACGAGTTCTTCGATGGGTCATGGCGGTTCTCCTGAGGTTCTCCTGAGGTGTCCATTGTACACTGGGACTAGCTCTCGGTCCGCAGATTACGCAGATTCTCACAGATGAAAGGCTCCGACGATGAACCCTGAACCTAAAGAATCGGCTGGTTGCTTTTGCTGCTCGGGCTGAACCCGATCGCCCCGCCGGACACCTTTGCCGTTTCCGCACATCATACCTGAATCCGGCGGCCAGGCCAGATTTCTGCTTATTGGGGCAAAGCGGCCTGTTTTTGACGACTTCCTTGGCTTTTGGAGCAACTATGTACGTTAAAGCTCGACTCTAGGCGCTGAGGCATGGATTTTCTGGAAGACGCTTAAGTCGTTTTGTTTCAGTGATGTTTTCAGGCTATTTGGATGAATGAAGGACCGTTTTCAACGGTCTCCCAACTGCGGATTCATAGAAACGGACCGTCCTCTCAATTACACGGTGAGCGCGGAGGCGCCGAACTCCTTCCCGAACTCCACCGAACTCCAAGGACGTGTCGAATAGTCCAGAAAGCCATTCTGGGTCGAGTTTGGAAGTCAACCCAGCTCACTATTTACGATCATAGCTTGCCCGTTCTCGGAAAGGACTGGTTTCTCACGACTTTGGAAGCCTTGGAGGCGGAACTTTGCCGCACGCCGGAGGCGAGAATTGCTTGTATTCCCGTCCTAGGCGGTGTATCATGGCCAAGGTGAAACTCGAATCGGCAGCAACTAATTAATTTCCTCTGCGGTGCAGATAATTCTTTGGCGACAAGCTACCGCAAGCCGAGGAAATCGACCAATTCGGGATATAAGATGAGCTTCAGGAAGGCAAACGTCACCTGAGTAACCTCGGTGCGGGAGGAGGGCTTCTTCATGGCTTTGGTCAGCCGTATGATCGATGAGAACGGTCAGCCAAAGTACGTATACAAATCGACTCTCGAACGGCTCGCCAGTCACCTGCTTAAGGGCAAGTGCTTGCCGTTTTTGGGAGCTGGCGCTTCGGCCGATCCGAACAAACCGGACCTTCCTACCGCGGCGCGACTTTCCGAGCTATTGGCGAGGAAATGTGACCTGCGCTGGCATGAGTACATCCCCCTTTCGACCATCGCCTTCTACTTTGAATTCTTTTTTGCCCGTGATGACCTGAATGACTTCCTCGCTAATCAGATAGGCAAATCAATCATCGAACCCTCCGAGAGCATCGAAAAGTTGGTTGAAATTATCACGGTCGTGGAGGAGCGCCGCGGACCTTTGCTGGTGGTAACCACCAACTATGATCAACACTTTGAGAAAACTTATGAGGCAGCCACGGGGCGGCTGCCAGAAGTCATCGTCTATAAAGGCGGCCATAATCCTAATGATCGAATGGCAAAGCTTCACGCCAAGGCCGACGAGTGGTGGGATGTGGGGGACAGGTCGGCCCTCTACAAAATGCACGGCTGCATTTCTGATCCTTCCGGCCAAAACCTGGTTGTCACAGAGGAAGACTACGTTAATTTCCTTACGAACGCGCTCAGCGAGGACGAAAAGAAACGGGTCCTTCACCGAGTGCGCGGCAAGATCGCCCGGGGCACGATTCTTTTTGTGGGGTACAGTTTGGCGGATTGGAATTTCCGAGTGATCTTTAAGGCCACCGCCGAAAGAGAGGAGGCCCGTACCACCAAGTCGTACGCGGTTCAGTACAATCCGAAAGCTGAATCGGAGATGACCGACCTCGAGAGGACTCGGCGGGACGCTTTGGTGGAATTTTGGGGGAAAAAGAATGTGGACATTATCAACGTGGACGGTGCGCAGTTTATGGGTGACTTGCTGGTGGCAGTTCGCAAACAAATCCAGCCGGTAGCAGCAACAGCTTGAAATGTCATCCACTATGACTCTGGCAACAACAGAAAACCCCTGGCGGTTCCTTCAATCCTTGCGAGGTGATTCGGCCGCCGACCGAGAGTTGGTCAAGCAAACTCGAAAGGATGAGCTCCGCGTTGTCATAGACATGGTCGCGTCATCCCGCGCCTCCATACTTTACGCCTATTCCGGTTACGGGAAAAGCTCCCTCATCAATGCGGGTCTCCTCCCCTACTTTCACGAGGAGGAATACCCGGTTTATCGTACTCGGCCCCGGCCCCCGTGGTGTCCTGACAATCCCCTGAGGGCCTTCAAGGAATCGATGCTTCGAGAGATACAAGCCCCAATAGGGGATCCAAGACCTAATGCTTTTGCGACAGGCACGGGTGAAGCTGCAAGCCCAGCGATTAAGCGACGTCGGTGACCTGGATCAGATCCTCGCCCAGATCGAGTCACGACTATCCCGTCCGTCGCCCGACCAGGCTGATCAGAACCGCCACAGTGACGAACTTCTTGAACACATCGACAAACCGCTCCCCGAATTCATGAGCAAGGTTCACTCTCTCACTTCGTCGGAAAGCCGTATGGTTTTCGTGTGTGACCAGTTCGAAGAGCTATTCGTCCATTATGCCGACACACCTGAGCTGGACGAGTTCATAGGCGCCCTGGGCGAGGTTTGGGGGTTGCACGACTTGCCGGTTCACTTTCTCTTCTCGATGCGGGAGGAATGGGTCGGCAGTATGATCGCCTTCCGAAAAGTAATCCCCGACATATTTTCGAACTATTTCAAGCTGACACCGTTACGGCGCGATACCTGTAGGTCTGTTCTTGAGTTGCCCGCGAAATCCCGAGGCATGGTGTTCGACAGCGATGCTGTCGACAAGATCCTCATTGATCTTGCCGAAAACTATTCGATGAATGCTCGGAAGCGTTCTGCCGAGGTCCACTTTGCGCGGTCGTCCGAGAAGGACCCTTTCATTGAGCTTCCCGCTTTGCAAGTCGTTCTCGATCGTCTCTGGCAGACACGAGCAAAACATAAAAACCCGTTCACCTTGGCCCATTATGAATCTCTTGGCGGCGGAGACACCGCCTCTGAGCCGGAGATAGACACGGCTATCCGGGAAGAGGGGACGCCGAAAGGGTCGCCCGCGAAGAACGTTCTGGACAATTACATGACCGAGATGCTGGATGGCTTGCGCGACGCGCGAACTTATCCGGCTTCGGTGTGGAAGGACTTGAGAATCGACACATTGTATCTGCTCACGGACAAGACCCGGCACAGGAGAGCGCTCGTCGAGTCCCGTCTGATCGAAGAGCTGAACCAGATTCGGCCGACAGAATTGGATTTGCCGAGGGTGGACAGCAAACTGTTGGGGCAGGTTTTACGCCCACTCATCGAGGTGAGACTCGTCCAAGTCGAGACGACTGTTGGGGACGAGAACCAGTATGAGCTGGCCCACGATTTCGCTGTCCGCTCCGTTGTTGCAGCCTGGCGGCAAATTGACCGCCGGCGAACAGGTCAGTTGGCGCTGCAGGCGCGTTTGCGCGAGGAGCAGAAGGCTGACCTGGAAAAGCTAAGCGACGCTCAGAAAGGAGCCCTGCGGACTTTCTTGATCGTTCCCACTGTCGCGGCGGCAGTAATGTTCGTAGCCATAGTGTGGATTCTCGAATCGCCCGGAGACTTTTTCAACAGCGGTTTGACACCTTTCGGCTGGATCATGACTTCAGCTGCGACGTATACTTTGGTGACAGGCATTGCTCGCCGAGTTCGGCTGCACATCATCTTGGGGGCGTTGTTCGTCGCATGCACGCTGATCTTGCTAGTTGACGCACAAAACCATGAAGGATCAGGCTACGACCATGCTCGCGCAGACTTTCTCATTTTCACCTTGCCCCTTGGCTTTTGGTATCTGTTTTTCTTTCCTCTCAACATCATGGATGTGCTCAGACGCCTGAACGGATCGTTGGCCCTTCGCCGGATGATGTCAATTATGTGGGCGGAGTTGGTCGATATCGCTGTGATGGCAGGTCTACTCGTTCTCGTGGAGGCCTCCGCCGGAGCCATAGGCATAGCAGGTGTACTTGCCCTCGTGGTTGTGCTGGCGAAAACAGGAAAGACGCCTGGATTCGGCCTCGGGGGATTCGAGATTCGACGATCTACCGGCGATCCAGTCGGATTTCTTAGAGCGCTGTTTCGTCAGTTGGCGCTATTTCTTTGGGGTGCGCCGGTGGCTGGCGCAGTCGCGTTGTTTATCGTCATGGCGGAGCCGTGGTACGACAGCTCCGATTTGATAGAGATGTATGCCGTCGCCTGCGCACTGTGGTTGCCCTGGTTGATCATTAGTCCAAATGGGGTATTTAGTTGACTCCAGTAGCCACTACATCTTGGGGGTGGGGGTGCCGGCCCTGGTGGCCTCGACCATTGTCTTATAGGGAGCAGGGTCGGCGGCGACCGCCTGCTGGAGGAGGCGATAGAAAAGTTTGCCGCGCGACCGTGAGGTCCGCCGGTTGAAGCGGAACGTGAACTCGTCCAGGTAGTAGTCCAAATACTCGTGACTGACAGCCCCCTGGTGGGTCCCCAACAGCCAGCGCTTTAGCAGAGAGGCGACACGATGGACTCTCGGCAGCAGCTTACTCGCCGATTGCCGCTTCCCGCGCAGCACGGTGACTTCATGGCGGTATCCTTTGTTCTCCAATCCCGCATAGCCTTCCCAGCCGTCGGTGTGCACGAGGCTGCCAGGTTGGATAGCTTCTTCGACAAAGGCTTCCAAGCTCGCCGCTGAGGCATCCGCGATCCGACGGAGCCGGATGCGACCCATACCGCGCCCATCCTCCTCGGCAGCAACCGCAACTAACGCTTTGCCAACCATTTCGCGACCTCGGACGCCCTCTTCGACTCCGCCCACATACGTTTCGTCCACCTCCACCCGGCCGACCAGCCGATTGCGACCGGGGCGCACCATGGCGCGGCGGAACTTGTGCAGCCAGGTCCAGGCGGTTACATAGCTACCCAAACCCAAGACCCGCTGCAACTCCAGCGCGCTGGCCCCGCCTTTTTGCGTTGTCACCCACCAAGCCGCCCGGAACCACAACGTCAAGGGCTTGCGGGTGTCCTGGAAAATCGTGCCCGCCGTCACCGAGGCCTGGTAACCGCAGTCGGCGCAGAGCAGCAGATTGCGTTTGCTGGCCCATGAGGACTGGATCCCACAGCGCGGGCACACGAACCCCTCCGGCCAGCGCAGCTTCAGCAGGTACTCCCGGCACGCCTCCTCGGTCGAGAATCGAGCTTCCAACTCGACGAGGTTTCGGGGGTAGTCCTCCTTCATGCCCCCAACCACAACATATTGTGGCTACTGGAGTCAACTAAATACCCCATTTAGTCCAATACTGATCCTTCGGGGAAAGCACCGCCGCAATCTTTATGACATCATCTGCGGGACTGTCCCCGTTGGCGTAGGTTACGACTTGCCGAAGGCGGACGAAGAAGATCACCAAGAGTCCGGGTTCAACATATCAGAAGCCCCAGTCAGCAAAGCGGAGCGTCCAAGTCTATTCGGTTCGACGAAATCGTAGTCCCGATTGAGAATTCGCACATGCAAGGGTTACGAGCGGCCGAACACGAGAGGCAACCGTAAGTTGACCTCCAGCCAGCCATGAGCGAAATCCCCCCCGAAGCCATCGAAATCATCCCAGAGATCCTCTGGTTCATCCTGGCTCTGGTCTTCGTGCTGCTCTTCTACAAGCCCATTCGCGACGACCTGTTGCCGAAGCTCACCAGTTTCAGCGCGGGCGGTGTCGAAATCAATTTCAATTCCGTCCAGGAGTCAATGGATGAGGCGTTAGAGCTGGCCCAAAAGTCACCGCAATGGAAGGTTGCGGTTACGCCGAAGCAGAAACAAAGAGCCTTGAATCGTGCTAAGCAGCACCTGGACATTCTTAGAAACACTCAAATACTCTGGGTAGACGACCACCCCGACAACAACGCCAACGAACGACGGATGTTCCGACAACTCAAGGTGGACATCGACTTTGCCAAGACCACGCAGGAAGCCCTCAAGATGGTACAGAACGAGCCGTATGACGTGAATGGGGTATTTAGTTGACTCCAGTAGCCACTACATCTTGGGGGTGGGGGTGCCGGCCCTGGTGGCCTCGACCATTGTCTTATAGGGAGCAGGGTCGGCGGCGACCGCCTGCTGGAGGAGGCGATAGAAAAGTTTGCCGCGCGACCGTGAGGTCCGCCGGTTGAAGCGGAACGTGAACTCGTCCAGGTAGTAGTCCAAATACTCGTGACTGACAGCCCCCTGGTGGGTCCCCAACAGCCAGCGCTTTAGCAGAGAGGCGACACGATGGACTCTCGGCAGCAGCTTACTCGCCGATTGCCGCTTCCCGCGCAGCACGGTGACTTCATGGCGGTATCCTTTGTTCTCCAATCCCGCATAGCCTTCCCAGCCGTCGGTGTGCACGAGGCTGCCAGGTTGGATAGCTTCTTCGACAAAGGCTTCCAAGCTCGCCGCTGAGGCATCCGCGATCCGACGGAGCCGGATGCGACCCATACCGCGCCCATCCTCCTCGGCAGCAACCGCAACTAACGCTTTGCCAACCATTTCGCGACCTCGGACGCCCTCTTCGACTCCGCCCACATACGTTTCGTCCACCTCCACCCGGCCGACCAGCCGATTGCGACCGGGGCGCACCATGGCGCGGCGGAACTTGTGCAGCCAGGTCCAGGCGGTTACATAGCTACCCAAACCCAAGACCCGCTGCAACTCCAGCGCGCTGGCCCCGCCTTTTTGCGTTGTCACCCACCAAGCCGCCCGGAACCACAACGTCAAGGGCTTGCGGGTGTCCTGGAAAATCGTGCCCGCCGTCACCGAGGCCTGGTAACCGCAGTCGGCGCAGAGCAGCAGATTGCGTTTGCTGGCCCATGAGGACTGGATCCCACAGCGCGGGCACACGAACCCCTCCGGCCAGCGCAGCTTCAGCAGGTACTCCCGGCACGCCTCCTCGGTCGAGAATCGAGCTTCCAACTCGACGAGGTTTCGGGGGTAGTCCTCCTTCATGCCCCCAACCACAACATATTGTGGCTACTGGAGTCAACTAAATACCCCATTTGACGTGGACTGGATAGCAAACGCCCACAGTCCGCTGGTCCCCAACAGCCAGCGCTTTAGCAGAGACACCCGGCAGCAGCTTACTCGCCGATTGCCGCTTCCCGCGCAGCACGGTGACTTCCGGCCAGCGCAGCTTCAGCAGGTACTCCCGGCACGCCTCCTCGGTCGAGAATCGAGCTTCCAACTCGACGAGGTTTCGGGGGTAGTCCTCCTTCATGCCCCCAACCACAACATATTGCGGTACTGGAGTCAACTTGCCCATGGCTACTGGAAATACCCCATTTGACGTGATTCTTTCTGATATTGCGCGTGGCAATGATTCAACCGCTGGGCTTACGATGCTGCCAGAGCTGAGAAAGAAAAACCGGCATATTCCGGTGATCTTTTATATCGGGGAGATTGACACCTCAAAAGGCGTTCCGGGGAGCGCGTTCGGCATTACCAACCAGCCTAACGAACTTCTGCACCTAGCGCTCGACGCACTGGAGCGAACGAAGTACGGAAACTAGCTGAGAAACTCGCGGACAGAGTTGCAGTTCCGCACCCGAAGGACTCGCAGACTCGTAGGCGACGCTGTTCCGCTTCGGCGACCCTATTCGGTCCTTCGGAGTTCACAATTCCCGGCGCTTCATCCGCGTGACTACGTGATCCGATGCTCTGGCGGATAATGCCCCGATGGTCAATGTGGGACCGTAGCCTCCGGAGGTGACAAAAGACGCCCCGTCGACGACGAAGAGGTTTTTCACGTCGTGCGTTTGATTGAACTTGTTTAGCACGCTCTTTCGGGGGTCGCTTCCCATGCGGGCCGTGCCCATGTCATGGATCATGGAACCGGGGGCCAGAATGCGCGTTGTCACTCGGACATGCTCCGCGCCCAAGGCATCAAAGAGCGCCTTGAGGTTTTCTATCGCGTCCCTGGCCATCTCACGCTCGTTGTCGCCAAATTCACAATGAAGCTTGAGCACCGGAATTCCCCATGAATCGGCGACATCCTTGTCGATCTCGCAGTAGTTTTCCCAGCGCGCCAGCACTTCGGCCCGGGTATTGAACGATACGGGGGCTGTGTAGTAGCTGCGCACGGTTTTCTTGAATTCATTCCCGTAACCCGTCATGGACCTCGCATGGCCCGGAAAGATGCGCGCCCCCGAGCCGCCTTCGTGGATATAGGAGCGGATAAAACGCGGATGCTTGGAGTGAATGTTGCGGTAGGGAACAATATCGACCCCGGTGGCTTTGCCGTCCTCATTGACCGGTTCACGATCCCGCAACCGAGGCAGCATCCCGCGGATGCCGGGCCCGCCGAAATTATCCATCAGGTAGCGCCCCAAGACGCCGCTGGAGTTGGCAATCCCGTTGGGCCAAAACCGGGACACGGAATTTAGCATGATACGGGTTGACTCCAGCCCCGAGGCGGCAAGCATGACCACCCGTCCCTTGGCTTCGAGGAAGCTCTTGCTCCGCCGGTCGACAAAACCCACGCCTTTCGCTTGGCCGTTATCATCGACTTCGATGTGCCGGACCACCGAGTCGGGCCGCAGCGTGAGCCGGCCGGTTTTGATCGCCGCCGGCAGAGTGTCGGATATCGAATTCCAAAACGCCCCAATGTCGCAACCGCGCCCGCAGTGTCCGCAGTAGTGACAGGCCGCCAGACCATGGACGCTTCTGGAGCGCTGCGCCGCTCGTTTGGGAACCACGCGCATTCCAAGCCCCAATGTGGGCGCCACTTTTTGCACCATCCGCTCCCCGCAATTGAGAGGGAAAGGGGGCAAATATTTCCCGTCGGGATAGTGGGGAATGTTTTCAAGCGTGGCGCTCACCCCGATGAAGCTTTCCACTTTGTCATAGTAGGGAGCCATCTCCTCGTAAGTGATGGGCCAATTCTCCCCGTAACCGTCACGATCGGCGGCCTTGAAGTCAAAGTCGCTCAGGCGGCGTGCGTTCCGCCCCCAGTGGAGAAGCTTTCCCCCCACGCAGCGCGACCGCACCCAGCGATAGGGTTTCCCCGCGGGGGTGGTGTAGGGATGCTCGCGGTCGTCAATATAGAGACGTCGCGTATACTCTCCAGACGTGTACTGGTTGGGGTAGATCTTTTCACGATCCCCCGGCTTGTCAAAGCCCCGAAAGGGCAATTCGTACGGCCATTCATGGGCGAGGAAGTCCGTCGCCGGGTCCAATTGCGGCCCGGCTTCGAGCACGAGCACCTCCAAGCCTCCTTCCGTGAGCTCCTTGGCCGCGATTCCGCCCGCGGCGCCAGAGCCCACTACGATCGCGTCATAGGTCTTCTTCAGGTCCACCATCAGCAACCTCACTTTTGCGCGCGGAGGGGCCTTTCCAAAGGTACGTACCGAGGGCGCGCGCGGCCTTATGCGGCTGTTCGCGTCAGTGTGTTTGCGATCCCAAGCGTCGCGTGAGGCTTCGGACCGCTTCTGTCAGGGACGACGACTGCTCCGCTGATCCGGTGCTCCACCCACGCTCGGGGCCAATCAGGAGCAACCCGATCCGCTAGAATCCTTCCGAGTAGTGAATCTTCCAAACCAGCAGAGGACCCTTTTCCCCTGGGACAAGTCCGTCCCAATCGCTGTTGAGATAGAGCGTTTTGCCATCGTGGCCGAGCCAGGGGCAAGTGTCGGTTCCGGGGGTATTGATGCGGGGCCCCAGGTTTTCAATACGCGACCAAACGCCATTCACACGCCGGGTAACGTAAAGGTCCGTACTGCCGGCGATCGAATCAGCCTGTTTCGCTGGGATAATGATGGTATTGCCGTCCCGGCTCAAAGCGGCGTCCACCTCGCTTTCCTTCGTGTTGACCGCGGGGCCGAGATTGACGGGCTCGGACCACTTACCGCCGCTCAACTGGCTCGAGTACAGATCCATGGCGCCGTGACCGCCCTCCCTGTTGCTGGAGAAATACAATGTTTTCCCGTCGGCGGACATCACCGCGCCGAACTCCACGGTGTCGGGAGGACTCGCGGGGGCGCCGATCCATTCGGCCTTGGACCACTTTCCGCCACGGAAACGGGAAATGTAGATCCGGGACGACTTTTGGAAATCCGGGCTTCGAATGAACACCATCGAAGACCCGTCGGGCGACAGCTTGGCGTCGACGTCGTTGTCGGCCGTGTTAACGCCCGGCCCCGCGTTATACACCTCGGACCAGCGGCCGTTTTCCCAGCGCGACAGCCAAATGTCCGTCTTGCCGTGTCCGCCGTCTCTGGACGACTGGAACGCGATCAGTTTGCCGTCCTCGGGAAGGCTGACGCAGAACGGCCTGTCCGCCGGATCGACCGGCAGATCAACTTTCGATACCGTGAGGGATTGTGAGTTCGCGGTTGTTCCCGCGGCCAGCAACCCCAGCACAACAAACACAACAATCGTTAACGAATTCCGCATAGGATACCTCCAAAAAAAAGTCGTCGCGGGCTTTCGGTTCCCGGCCAACTCGCAAGGGCGCGAAAACACATCAAACCCTTCATTCCAATATTTCTCTATTGAGCGGTTTTTAGGTACTCCAGCAAGTCATTCATCTGTTGCACATCGACTTGCTCTTCAAGATCTTCCGGCATTGTCGACAGGTTGGCCGCATAGAAGCCTGTGATGTCTTGGCGCCGAATCACCTGTTCTTTTCCCTCTTCCTGGCGAAGGGTGATGGTGGTCGAGGTTTGCGGGCCCATGACTCCCTCGACTGTGCCGGCGTTCGCGGTTTCCACCACGTAAGCCTCATAGCCCTGAGAAATCGTTTGGTTGGGCATCAAAATATCGGCCAGAAGCACCTCTCGCGGACGGTTTCGGACTTCTCCCAGGTCAGGCCCGACCTCTTTTCCGGCGCCGTTGAACTTGTGACATTTCGAACAGGCGTTGTCGAAGACCTCGCGGCCGCGGGCCGCGTCCCCGGACATGGCCAGCCCCTCTTCGTATTGGTCAACGACTCTCTCGCGCTCTTCGGGCTGCTGCATCAGAAGTTTGCGCGAGTTCTCGCGAATCTGCTCGTCTTTGTTCATCAGCAATCCCAGCCTTTGCCCAAATTGAAGCGCCCAAGGCTGCACTTGATCGTTTTCGATCGCCTTTACCAGCATTCGAGTGCGGCCGGGGTCTCGCAGCAAGGCATCGACCGCTTCGTTTCGCACCGAGGAGGTCATCCCCCGCCACTGTTCAACCAAGTAGGTTCCAATCCCGTCGCCCGGGATCTTCCCAATTGCTCGGACCGCCGCGGCCTGCAGCGCCTCGGGTTCTTGGGGGTTCACCAGGCTCTTCAATAGAGGCTCGTGGGCGGCGGGATCCGCGAGCGCCAGCAGACCCACCGCATCCGCCCTGCGATCGGGATCGGCTTCCCGGTTCCCCGCAGCCGCCGTCGCCCTCGCCAATGCGGCCGAGGCCCCGGCCGGCAGTCCCGTGACTTCAAGCAGCGACAGAGATGCGCGCCGGACGGATGTGTCGTCTCCTTCCGACAACTTCAGCAGGAGATTCTTGGCGGCCTCTCCCTTGATTAGCTCACCGCCTCTTCGCTCGATGCCTTCGGCGAGCCCTTCCAGAGCGGCCAATCGCCACCAGCCCGCTTCGGACCCCGAAGCTCTTGCCACCGTCTGTATCACTTGCTGGATTTCGGCGCTTCGCTGGCGCGCGCCAACAACCGAACTGACCTGGCGGAAGAAGTCCGCCCGCCCGTCCGTGCGCGAGCCGGTCAGGCGCGACACGGCCATCCTGAACATCCGGGGGCCGCCATCGGAAGCCGAACTCAGAGCCGCTACCTGGAACCAGCGGTCTTCGATGTTCCGCTCCAGTAATTTTTCTCGCGCGGCGCGGGCTGGGGAGGACTCCACGGGACCCAGGGTGCAAAGGAGCTGGAAGCGTAACCGCGGGTCGGGGTCGTCGCTCAGTTTGACCAGCGCTTCCGCGAGTCTGGGAGAGTCAGAGAGCCGTGATTCGGCCAGCCGCACCCCGTTTTCTCTCACTCCGGGTTCGGGGTCCTCCAGAGCCTTCTCAACCAAGCCGTCGTCGAGTTTACCGAGCCCCTCCAGCGTCCACAGCGCTTGAACGCGAGCCGCGCCTGAATCGCTATCTTGAAAAAGCTGAATCAGGGGCTGCACGGCGCCCGCGCTCTGGCGGTCAACCAGCAGCCGCTGGGCCGTCATCCGCCACCAAACATTGGGATTCTCCAAGTGCCTGACCAGCTCCTCATCCGTCGATTCACCCAAGCGCATATCTCGTGGTAGAGCGGGCAGACCTGAATCCGGCACGATGCGGTAAATGCGGCCCTGCTCGGTTCCCTGGTAGGCCGCTCCCGACTCGTACACCTCTCGAGCGGTCCACTCGGCATGCTCGATAACTCGCCGATAGTAGTCCAGCACATACAGCGCCCCATCCGGGCCAACGTAAAAGTTGACCGGCCGGAACCAGGGGTCGGTCGACGCCAAAAACTCCTTTCCCTTTCGAAGACGCTGTGCTTGGAACGTTGCTCCGGAAGGCGATATGACGTTCGACAATACGAGGTTATGTTCGGGCTCGGCCAGGAAAGCCAGGTTACCAAACGACGCCGGAAAGGCTCCGCCGCGGTAGAAGGTCAGGCCGCAGGCCGACGTGATTCGTCCCGTGCCGGTCAGCATCTGGTGCTCGGGACGTTCGGTGATGGGAAAAACTTCCGTGTGGGAAGACAACATCTGCCGGGTCGAGCTCAGCAGCAGGTCTGGATTGCGCTCCAAATAGCGAGCCGCAATGACTTCATGGTAGCCATTACCGCCGCTGCCGATCGTGAAATAACGGCCCCAGTCGTCGAAGGCGTGGCCAAACTGCGAAGTACTTGACAGGATTTCCAGTTGATAGGAGTCAGGCCGAAAGCGAACGCTGCGGCCTCCCTGCGGCAGCCCCGCAACGCCGGTACGGTCAGGGAACCGGATATCGCTTCCCTTGTCTCCGAATTCGTCGGGGAAAATGTTGGTTTCAACCGGGTTTTCCCCGGCGAGGTAGATCCAGTTGTCCGGTCCATAGGTCGGACTGCTGACAGTATGTTGGGGGTTGGAGAACGCGAAACCAGTCAGGACCACTCGCCGCACGTCCGCCACGTCGTCCCCGTCTGAATCCTCTAGGTACAAGATATCCGGGGCGTCGGTGACCAATATGCCCTTCTTCCAGCGCATCACGCCGGTGGGCATGGTGAGGCCGTCCGCGAATACTGTCGAGCTATCCGCGCGACCGTCGCCGTCGGTATCCTGCAGCAGTTTCACACGGCCCAGCTTGCCATCGACCGCAAGGGGATACGCCGGGTTTTCGATGACGTAAATACGTCCGTTTTCGTCGATTTCCATAGCCACGGGATCGACGATGTCGGGCTCCGCCGCAAACAGCTCGATCTGAAAGCCCGGCTCCAGCTGGAACGACGCAAGGGCCTCCTCGGGACTATGGGGCGGGCCGGAACTTTGACATCCGCACGCAACAGCCATTAACAGGACGGCGGGCCATAGCCGCTGGATGCGGTCAGTCGGGAGCCATGTCATGGTTTTTCCTCCGGTCTTTGCTTCGTGGGGCTCATTGGGGCCGCCGGAGCGCTCGCCGACAGCTCCCTCAAGTCCTTGTCCAGCTCGCGAAACAAGCTGAAGTGATACTCTGCCTTTTCCGCTTGCCCGAGCCGGGCGTAAGCACGGCCTAGCTGGTAGTGTACACCCGGGTTTTTAGGTATATAATCGGCGGCTTTTGCCAGCCGCGGCAGCGCCTCTTGCACACTTCCGTTGGCGAGGAGAATTTTGCCCAGTTCAAGGTGGACCTGTCCGTTATGCGGGTTCACTTTCTCGGCCTCCCGGTACTCTTTCTCAGCGCCGTCATAGTCACCCGCTTCTTTGAGCAGGATACCCAAAAGCAGATGAGCGTCCTCCAATCCGCGTTCAGCAGCGAGAGCGAAGGCGCGGTTGGCTTCCTCGGTACGGCCCTGGCGGCGATGCAGCAGTCCTTCGAGGCACTTCACTCGCGCGCTGTCAGGCTCGACCTCCTCAAGGTTGCGAAGGGCAAGCTTCGCAAAAGGGTTCTGGTGGCTGACGTAATAGCTGGAAAGACCGAATTGGAACTGAATCTCAGGATTGTCCGGGAATTTTTTCTGGGCCTGAATGGCTTCGACGAGCGCCCGATTTTTCTGATCGGTCGAGATCAGAGTCGAGATCAACAACTGCCAGTATTCCGGATTGGAGTCGTCCAGCTTCAAGGCGCGCCGGACCGCATCGACCGCCGGGCCAGGCCGATCCAATGCTGCGTGAGCGAACGCGGAGACCGCATGATACTGTGCTGCCGGCGGTCCTCCGGCGGGCGCCGGAAACTTGCTAAGACTCTCGAGCGCCTGGCTAGGGCGCCCGGCCTCATTCTGCGCAACCGCTAATTGTAAAACGAGCCGTTCACGTTCGGGATGCCCGCTTTCCAGCGCCTTAGCGAGGTAGGGTATGGCCTTCTCCCAATGGGCCTGTTGATGATAAGCTTGCCCCAAGAAAAAGTTCCCATGCGGGCTGGAGGGGTTCAAGCGGACTACTGCCTCAAGGTTCTTGATAGCCGCTTTCCACTCCCCCTCACGGGCTGCGATGAGTCCGAGAATCATATGTGCATACTCGGATTCAGGGTCGTGGGCCAAAACCTGTCTGGCCAAGCTTGCGGCCCGCTTCAGATCTCCCGCGCGAAAGGCCTGATGGGCCTGCTGGACTGCATCGGATTGGGGCAGAGGCGCGGCGCCCAACTGAGCCAGGAATGTCTGTCCCATCTGAGATGGAACTACACTGTGCAGCGACAGCAGGGTGGCCAGGATAAGGCAATGACCAATCAGTCTCATAGCAGAATGGATTAACACCTAACCGGCCCCAGTTACTTTGCAACGCACTCGTTGAAAAGAGTTTTGTTCATACGGATCAAGGCGCTCTGGGGAGCGGCCGGCGGGCTGCACTTGGCCCTGGTCGTCCGTCGCCCGCACAAGTAACTCGTAGTCTCCGGGGGCAGGGATCTTCCAATCGTACTTCCAGTAAACCCACGAGTACGGCTCTTGGCTGGAAGCAGCACCCGCCGGCTCGAGTTGGGCGGTCTGCCAGGACTTGCCTCGGTCCATGCTCAGCTCTACTTGCCGCACCCGGCTCGGGCCCGCCCATGCCGCGCCCCGCGCGACGAACCGGCGGCCCATGAGAATAGCGCCATCGAGCGGGCGCGAAAAAACGGATTTCACCTTCATGGCGCGAACCGGCTCTCTGGGCAGCAAAACGGTCCCCGAGCGCCGCTGCCGCTGGTAGCCCGCGGTCATGAATGAGCCGTTGCCGGCATCGCTGAGCACTTCCACCTTGCGAAGCCACTTCACCGAATCCATGGCGTACCAGCCTGGAATGATGGCGCGCGCGGGGAATCCGTGCGCGGTCGGCAGGGTCTCGCCGTTCATCCGAAGGGCCAGAAGTGAATCAGAACTCATTGCCTTCGAAATAGGGATGCTCCTCGCGTAGCCAAGCCCGCCGCTGGCGGCGCCATCCGCGCCCCAGAAGCGGACGAAGCGCGCCTCGGCGCGGGGCTGGGCCTTTTTCAGCAAAGCGGCAAGGCTCACGCCGCTCCACTGGGCATTGCTGACCAGCCCGCCGCCCGCGGGATTCTCGGCGCATTCCAATGTCGCCGCAAGTTCCGTCTGTGGCTCCCCGCCAAGCTGCTCGTAACTCAGCTCGAACGGGGCGGACACAGCCCCGGAAAATGCCAGCTTCCACTCCTGCTCCGATATCTTTGGGGCCGCAAAGTGGTTCCGAACAAAAAACAGCTCGTTGGGCGTCAGCCAATCGTCCAGCAACCCAAGATCGAAACTCGCGACTTCGTGTTCCAATCCCCCTTCAGGACCCTGCCTCTGCGCCAAAATACGGGGCGGGAACGGCAGCCATGCCGTTCCCGCCCAGACACTTCCAATAAATGCTCGGCGCGAAAACCTGCGCATCATGAAGTGCGGCCCCGCCCGCGAATGCACGGGCGGGACGCCTTAGAAACTTACCTTAAGCGCGAATTGCAGGATTCGCGGTTCTCCGTCGGTGCTCGTGATCTTACCGAAATTAGGGTTGGTAAGGCTGCGGTTGGGCCGGTTCAAGTGTGTCGAGTTGAAAAGGTTAAAGGCTTCGAATCGCACCTCGAACCTGCCTGCCTCGCCAAGCGGCGCCAGCGGGATTGTTTTCACTAGTGACATGTCGTAGTTTCCGTAGCCAGGGCCAAAGAAGGTGTTTCTTCCCAGCGTGCCGTAGGTGCCCGGAGCCGGCTGAGCGAATCGTGAGGTGTCGAAGTACCTTTCAATCCGTTGCCCTTTGCTGCCGCCGAGAACGGGGTTGCCGCTGCCGACTGAGTCGGCCCGTGAGAAGCCCGCTCCCGGAACAAAGTTTCCTGAAGAGCGGATATCCAGGCTCCGCCCGGACATCATCGTCACGATGCCGCTAAACCTCCAATCCCCCAAGATAGCCTTACCGGGTCCGCTCTCGACGAGCGAGGGAAGATCCCAAACGTAGGACATAGTGAAGCGGTGTGGCCGGGTGTAGTCACTTTGACCGCGGGTCATGAAAAAGTTAAAGGGATTCGGAACCTGGTCTCTGCCGCCAAAGCCGTTGAACGAAACGTAATCGAGCCCCTTCGACCAGGTATAAGACGTCGAAAGCGTGAACCCGTCGCTGTAGCGCTTATCCATGGAAGCCTGCAGCGCGTGGTAGCTCGAATTGAGCCCCAGCATCCAATGAGAGATTTCCTGGAAGCCTCTGAACGAGCGACGCGCGTTGACAGTGTCCCGGTTTTCACTGAGTGAAATATTGGGATTGTAAGTGGCGGGATTCCTGTCATACTCCGTTTTCAAATGGGTAGCCTTGGTCCCCACGTACGCCACCCGCACCAGCGTGTCTCGAACAACCTCCCGCTCGATGGTGAGGTTCCAATTCTGAACATACGGAGTGATGTACTGATTCTGAGCGACAATCGTATACAAGGGATCGGCGAACGGCGTATCCGACGCAAAGTCGGCCACGGGAAAACGATCCAGCTCCCTTATCGACCGGCCGAAGTCATCCACTCCGGCGAAGGGGTCGTCCAACAACAAACCCTTCTGAAACAGCTCCACGCTGTAGCTGAATGGAGCCACGTTGTTGGCGTCGTTGAGGATGTTGAGCGCGGGCGCATCGTAGAAAATCGCGTAGCCGCCGCGGACGCTTGTTCGGCCGTCTCCGAGCGGATCCCAAGCAAAGCCAAAGCGGGGAGCGATATTGTTCCAATCCGGGCAGGCGCCGGCATGGCTGATCACACTGCCGCAGGGATAGCCGTCGGGCGCCGCGTCTTGTGGATAATACAACCCCAGCGGGGCCAAGAGAAACTGCGTGGAACCGACCCCGTTTATGTGATTGTTCACATCGAAGAACTGGACGCGCTCGCGGGTGTCGCTGAAGAGTTCATAGGGCTCGTAGCGCACGCCTAACGACAGCGTGAGTCGCGGCTTCACCTTCCAGGTGTCCGATAAATAAAGAGCTATCGGCGTCACGCGCCGCTGTTCGAATTCGCCGTTGTTCTGCTGGTAGCGTGACATCAGCCCCAGCATGAAATCGGCCCGGTCGTAGCCGGGGCTGCCGGGGCCCGTGGTGCCTCGGCCGTTAAACTCGAAGCGCCCGGCGCTGCGGAAAAACGTGTCGTTGTTAAAGTGTTTCCTGGAAACACTCGTGCCGAATGTGACAGTGTGATTTCCCTTGATCCACGTCCAGTCGTGGAGGAACTCGAAGCTGGCTCGAGTAAACGTGCCCCTATTATTCGTAGTGAAATTCACGCCGCTCTCTCGCAATGAAATGCTGGTTCCGCCGACTATGGGACCAAAGTTGTTGATGCCATGGTCGTTAATCGATATCGGAAAATCATTGTCAAAAACGCTCTTGATATGAGATGCAGTGAATCTGGTGGTGGTCAGCAACGTCGGACTTACAATGTAGTTCCACCCGATGTTTGCATTTTTGGTGTCTTGGTATCCCAAGCTTCGTACGGCATGAATGTTCCCGGCAGGGGACGAGAAAGGATTTTTCTGGTTGCTCTCGAAATACCGTATATTCATGCTGTGTGAATCACTGATTACGTAGTCCGCACGGCCGATGTACTGCTCGCCGTGGTCCGGCCGCGCGAAACCGAATCTCGTGAAGCCATCGGCATCCGGCAGCGGCGATTGCTTTAGTACGCTCAGCGCGGCTGGCGAAAAGCGGCTCGACGGGACGGTCTGATTCGGGAAGGGTTGATTGTTCAGCGGGTCAAAGATCGTATCCGGGTTTGCGGAAAAGTTACCGGCCCTCTCGGCCGCCGACAACGTTTGAGCCCTGCTGCCTCCCGAGGCTCGGCGAATCTCAAGCTTCTGGAATCCCCCGAAGACGAACAGTTTGTTCTTCACGATCGGGAAGCCCACCGTCGCCCCATATTGGTTGCGCTTCAACTGGTCTTCCTCGTGGGAAAAGAAATCCGTCGCGTTCAGCGTCGTATTGCGAACAAACCAGAAGGCACTGCCGTGCAGCTCGTTGGTGCCCGCTTTGGTGACGACATTGACGGATCCGCCGGACTTGCCGCCCATTTCCACACCCATGTTGCTCGTCTGAATATTGAACTCCTGGATCGCATCGGGAAACGGAAACGGCGTGTTCAGATCCCGCAGGGCGTCATTATTGTCTCCGCCGTCCAGAGTGTAGCGGACGTTGTTTTGACGCGAGCCGTTTACGCTGATGCGTTTACTTCCCCGCGGAGCGATGGCGCCCCCGGTATCGCCGTCGTTGTTACCCACCGGAGAGACGCCAGGGGCCAGCAGGGCCAAGTCGGCCGGATTGCGGCCGTTTAGCGGCAGCTCCACCACGCGCCTTTCGTCGACGGTATCCTGCAGCGTCGCGGAACGCGACTCCACTTGCGCTCCCATGGCCTCGACCGTGATCGTCGTCAGCACGTTCCCTACCTCCAAGCCCACATCCACCCGGACGTTCTCGCCGACCTGCAACAAAACGCCGGTCTGTTCGTAGCGCTGGAACCCCTCGGACTCCACGCTCACGGTATACGTTCCCACCGCCAGCAGCGCAAACACAAACCCGCCGTTAGCGGTGGTCTGCACCTCACGGCTCTGGCCGGTCCCGACATTTGTGACGGTCACCGTAGTGCCAGGGATCACCGCGCCCTGCGGGTCGCTGACAGTTCCACTAATTCCCGCTGTGTCACGCGCCTGACCGGGCGCGGTCTGCGGCAAACAAAACAGTCCCATGGCCAGTAGAAAGGCCAGGAACAACACGTACTGCTCTCGTTTTTGACGAATCATAGTTTCTCCCTTTAGCTCAAAAGCCCCTGGGGCTGAAGCCCCTGTAATCGTGATCGCCTGTATTAGGCCTTTCCACGCCACTACTTTAGCAGATGGCCCGCGGCTTCGGTGCGGCCCGGGCCACTACTCTCGCGAATAAAATATGAAAACCCCGGCCATGGCATCGATGTCGTGCTGGGTCGGGTTGTTATAAGTACTTTTCACGCGGTAAGTGTCTCCGGCACGAACCGGGTAGCCCCGGTCGCTGGAATACACCTCCATCCCTATCATTCGTCCCTGCGAATCATTCTTCCGGCTCCCCCGCCAAACCCGTTCCCGGCGTGAGACGTTGGAGAGTTCCATCGATTCTCCGTGCGGATGTATGTGCGTGCCGATGAAATGAATCCGGCCGTTGAACGGCAGCTCAAACGTCGCTTCGCTCTCATGCCGGCCCGGTGGAACAAAAAACAGATGTGGCACCTGCACGCTGCGCAACGTCGAGTAAAGGCGCCGCAATGGTTTCTTGAGATCCTTCTCCCGGATCAGCACGATCTCACATCGCATTCTCACTCGGGCCAGCTGCTCGCTCCGGTTGTTGAACAGCGGCATCCAGTGCAACTTGTCTTCCGGCCCAAAGCGCATGCCGAACCCTTCCGGAAACTGGATCTCCCCGGTGAAGGCGTCCGAGTACAGGGCCCGCATCTCCCGGTCTTGGTGTTGCATCACCCTTTGATCGCCCAAGAAGGTGTGACAGAGGTGATTGTTGCGAGGCTTGTTGCCCTCAACGTCCAGGATCTCCGCCTTGTATCCGATGACCCAGACAGCTTCGGCGAACCGCAGGATCTTTACCGCCTGTGGGGAATGGAAGGCCAGGGAACCGGATTCCAGGACGATAGGATCTGAAGAGAACCGCACTCGGCTGACTGCACCGTGCGTATTTTGTAGAGAAGAGGCAACGAACTCAGTGAGCAATTGAGCCTGCGTCCCTTGGGCCGATCCGAAGAAACCGGCCGCCAGAAACGCCATCCAGACACGTAGCTTCAGCAACGTCGCCACCTGAACTCCACAACCCCGATTATGCCTTCACCGCGCGGGATATCATGCGCGGTGTGTGATGAGCTTATAATAACGTATCCTCACTCCCCAAGCAGCGGGAACTGTACTCTACGACACGACTACAGGTTGAGTCTTAACAGTATCGCTCTTGTATACCACGAAGAAAACGCAGAGGTCAAGCAAAAACCTGCAAATTCTTCCAGGCGCCCGGAAATTGTTCGGATCCGGCTCGTTGACGGCCCGCTGGCGGTTTCAAGAGCCGGCTGGCGGTGTGCCCCCCCCTCTTCAACCAGCACCTCGCGGTTGACCTCAAAGGGGCCGAATGTCTCGGTCCCCCCGGCGGGCCAGCGGACTTCGATGCTCTCGACTCGAGTCGCCTCGCCTAACCCGAAGTGAAGTCTCATATCATTGTGCGAGATGTAGCTGCCGCCGCTGCGGACCTCATCGGTCTGGACTACGCCTCCCGCCTTGACGGCGACGCGGGCGCCGATTCCATTTCGGCTAGCCGCTCTGAGCCGACCCCGCCAGCAGGCCGCTGGCTCGGCTTCGAACTCGTCTTCGTCCATGCGGGCGAGTAGCTGCCAGCGGCGGGCTTGCGTTTGCTCAACGTCCATTTCGTCTAATATTCCAGCGTGCAACATTCGTTCGCGGGTATTGTCCACAGGTAGATCGTGCCGGTCACTGTGCCGACGCGGGTTCCTTCCTTGCTCAGCTCGAGCGCCAGTCTCTTCGTCAGGATCTGTTTTTCGGGCGGCCAGCGACCCATGTCGAAATTGTAGGAGACGATGCGCGTGCCGGGCTTCAGCTCCTTCCACAGCTTGGGGCGGAGCTTCAAGTTCAGCGTGTGCAACAGGTACAGGGTGACCACCGTTGCTTCCCTGATGTCCGCCTCGAACAGGTCCTCGTTGCGGAAGGATACGCGGTCTTCCACTCCAGCCTTGCGGGCGTTCTCCATTGACTGATTGATCCGTTCCGGATCGATGTCGATGCCCACGGCACGGACCCCGTAGCGCTTTGCCGCTGTGATGACCACGCGTCCGTCACCACAACCGAGATCGTAAACCACGTCACCCGGTTTGACGTTGGCTAGCTCCAACATCTGCTTCACGATGCTCCGCGGGGTGGCTACAAACCTCACATCCGGCTGGTGCGGGGTCGTCTGTTGTGCAACGGCCAGGGTGAGGTTCAGCCCGAGCAGCAAAAGCAGCAAGCCGAACTTCGTAGCTTTCTGAGGTTGGCTGTAGCGAATCCGTGCCTTGACGTTCTCGATCAGAGCCTCGGCCTTTATCTGCCGTTCCCGCGCCAGCAGGGCCTGGTCTCTCATGATTCCTGGCGGCTCTCCAGTGTAGAGGAGTCGGAGAGATTCGAAAGGGAAAAGTTCACTAACTGCCCCAGCGCCGGAGGAGTTTATCGCTGAACGCGAGTTCTTCTCACCCTGGCACTGCCAGCGCCGACGGTCAGCCCTAGCCAGAATTTCCGATTTGGAACTCCGACTCGAACATGGTACTCCCTCTCTTCTCCTGAATGCAACGACTTTGCCTCGTAAGGCAGGCCACGACGGCATCGAAGCGTTCCCATGGCCAGTTCTTGTGGTCCGGTGAGCCCGTCTCGCTGCTGCTCAGCCGATTGGTCGCCTCAACGCCCAGATCTCCTGCCCGAACGGGACGGCCCTAACCACCCGGCACAGGCAGCGCTCAGATCCGCCGCGGCATGTCTCAGAGCTGTTCTGAGGCGTTCGCAGCGCCAATGAGACGAAAAGTGCTGGGCAGGTTGCGCCGCGCTTGGGACTGCAACAAATGGTCCCTATGGGGTATTTAGTTGACTCCAGTAGCCACAATATGTTGTGGTTGGGGGCATGAAGGAGGACTACCCCCGAAACCTCGTCGAGTTGGAAGCTCGATTCTCGACCGAGGAGGCGTGCCGGGAGTACCTGCTGAAGCTGCGCTGGCCGGAGGGGTTCGTGTGCCCGCGCTGTGGGATCCAGTCCTCATGGGCCAGCAAACGCAATCTGCTGCTCTGCGCCGACTGCGGTTACCAGGCCTCGGTGACGGCGGGCACGATTTTCCAGGACACCCGCAAGCCCTTGACGTTGTGGTTCCGGGCGGCTTGGTGGGTGACAACGCAAAAAGGCGGGGCCAGCGCGCTGGAGTTGCAGCGGGTCTTGGGTTTGGGTAGCTATGTAACCGCCTGGACCTGGCTGCACAAGTTCCGCCGCGCCATGGTGCGCCCCGGTCGCAATCGGCTGGTCGGCCGGGTGGAGGTGGACGAAACGTATGTGGGCGGAGTCGAAGAGGGCGTCCGAGGTCGCGAAATGGTTGGCAAAGCGTTAGTTGCGGTTGCTGCCGAGGAGGATGGGCGCGGTATGGGTCGCATCCGGCTCCGTCGGATCGCGGATGCCTCAGCGGCGAGCTTGGAAGCCTTTGTCGAAGAAGCTATCCAACCTGGCAGCCTCGTGCACACCGACGGCTGGGAAGGCTATGCGGGATTGGAGAACAAAGGATACCGCCATGAAGTCACCGTGCTGCGCGGGAAGCGGCAATCGGCGAGTAAGCTGCTGCCGAGAGTCCATCGTGTCGCCTCTCTGCTAAAGCGCTGGCTGTTGGGGACCCACCAGGGGGCTGTCAGTCACGAGTATTTGGACTACTACCTGGACGAGTTCACGTTCCGCTTCAACCGGCGGACCTCACGGTCGCGCGGCAAACTTTTCTATCGCCTCCTCCAGCAGGCGGTCGCCGCCGACCCTGCTCCCTATAAGACAATGGTCGAGGCCACCAGGGCCGGCACCCCCACCCCCAAGATGTAGTGGCTACTGGAGTCAACTAGATACCCCATTGGTCCCTAATCGCTGTAGCCCGCGCATAGAATGGAGGGGAATGCCGCCTGAACAGAGAATCGCTCGAACTCTCACGCGGCGGTCCATGCCGCGCCTGCTTCAGCACGCTGCACTCCTGGTCGCCACCGCTGCACTTGTAGGGGTTCTTGTAGGTCAGACTTTAGAGGAAACTTTACGTACTCAAGCCGAGCAGGGAGACGCCGATGCGCAGTACAACCTGGGGCTGATGTCCTACGACAGCAAAGGCGTACCGCAAGACGACGCTGAAGCCGTTAAGTGGTTCCGGTTGGCCGCTGAGCAGGGATACGCCGATGCGCAGCTCAGCCTGGGCGTGATGTACGCCAACGGTCAAGGCGGCCCGCAAGACGACGGTGAAGCCCTCAAGTGGTACCGCTTAGCCGCTGAGCAGGGAAACGCCGTTGCGCAGTTTGCGCTGGGGCTGATGTACGCCAACGGCGAAGGCGTACCGCAAGACGACGCTGAAGCCCTCAAGTGGTACCGCCTGGCTGCCGAGCAGGGAGACGCCTTTGCGCAGTTCAGCCTGGGCGTGATGTACGTCAAGGGCGAAGGCGTCCCGCAAGACCTCGCTGAAGCTGTCAAGTGGTACCGCTTAGCCGCTGAGCAGGGAGGCGCCTCTGCGCAGTTTGCGCTGGGGACGATGTACTCAAACGACGAAGGCGTCCCGCAAGACTACGCTGAAGCCCTCAAGTGGTACCGCTTAGCCGCTGAGCAGGGAGACGCCGTTGCGCAGGCCTACCTGGGTCTGATGTACGCCAAAGGTCTAGGCGTCCCGCGAGACTACGCTGAAGCCCTCAAGTGGTTCCGGTTGGCCGCTGAGCAGGGATACGCCGATGCGCAGCTCAGCCTGGGCGTGATGTACGCCAACGGGCAAGGCGTCCCGCGAGACGACGCTGAAGCCATCAAGTGGTACCGCTTAGCCGCTGAGCAGGGAAACGCCTCTGCGCAGGTCAATCTGGGGTTGATGTACGACAACGGCGAAGGCGTCCCGCAAGACTACGCTGAAGCCATCAAGTGGTACCGCCTGGCTGCCGAACAGGGAGACGCCTTTGCGCAGTTCAGCCTGGGCGTGATGTACGTCAACGGCGAAGGCGTCCCGCAAGGCCACGCTGAAGCTGCCAAGTGGTTCCGCTTAGCCGCTGAGCAGGGAGACGCCTCTGCGCAGTTCAATCTGGGCGTGATGTACGTCAACGGCGAAGGCGTCCCGCAAGACCATGTCCGAGCGCACAGGTGGTTTAACTTGGCGGCCTCCGGCCCGAGCGCGGAGAAAAACAAAGAATATGGCAGTGCGCGAGACCGGGTCGAAAAAAAAATGACCACCGCTCAAATTGCCGAAGCCCAACGACTAGCGCGGGAGTGGAAGCCGAAGACGTGGGAAGAGTTAAAGTAACATTTCGGGCGGGGTCTCTTCCTTCGAGAGCCGCCAGCGAGTCGAATTCACCAAGAAGATATCGTACAGCCCATCACTATCGAAGTCGAAAATCGCGGCGCCGCTCCCCGTTGTTTCGAGGATGAAAACCTTTTCCGCGGGCTCCCCGGAGACGTGCCGGAATTCGAGGCCCGCTTTGGCGGCTATATCCTCAAACCGGACCTCGGAGGCCGGCAGATCCGTCTTGGCGAGGGGGGAGGACCTCGTTTTTCCGCCGACCACCGCCACGCCCTGGCCACTCCACTCCAAGCCGCTCGCGAGCAACAGAACCGCCACAACAAGCCATCTCATTCAACAGCACATGACATGTCTCGCCGCCGTACCCGTATTTTCCCAGCGGTGTTGCGCCGGACCGGCGTGAAAGCGTAGACTCATGGCGCGAAGGGATTTCAAACGGAACACCTCGCTGAAGTGAAATGGAGGGGCCATGTTGACCCATGCACGAATTGCGTCTTGGAACATCGTACTTCTTTCCGTAATCTCGGTGGCGGGCGCTCTAAGCGGCTGCAAACAAGCGGGCCCGCCCTACAGTGCAACGGAAGCGCTGAAAACCTTCCAGCTGGAGCCGGGGTTTCAGATGGATTTGTTCGCCCATGAGCCCGATCTGGCCGATCCCGTCGCTATGGAAATTGACGAGTACGGCCGTATCTACGTTGTGGAAAGCCCCGGCTATCCCCTCGAAACCGGACGGGCCTTGGGCCGGGTTAAGCTGCTTGAGGACACCAACGGAGATGGCCTTCCTGACCGCACGAGCCTGTTCGCCGACGAGCTAAAGATGCCGACCGGAGTGATGCGCTGGAAGGAAGGCATTCTGGTGACGGACGCCCCCAACGTTTGGTACATGGAGGATACCGACCAAGACGGCAAGGCTGATGTGAAGCGAGTCGTTTTGGAAGGTTTTGCTTTCACCAACCCGCAACATACCGTCAACACCCCAACCTACGGGCTGGACAATTGGGTTTACCTGGCGCATGAAAGACCAACAGAGGCCAAGGTGTTCGTGGACGAGTTCGGCGACCGCGGGACCCCCATCCAGTTTCCCGATCGAAATGACATCTCTCCCTTAGACCCTCAGGGGCGAAACCTTCGTTTTCGTCCCGACACCCATGAACTAGAAGTCCTTTCCGGCACGTCGCAATATGGTCAGACCTTTGATGAGTGGGGCCGTCATTTTGGAGTCAACAATCCCAACACAGGCCGCCATGAAGTCATCGCCGCCCGATATTTGGAACGCAACCCCGATTTATTGCTTTCGTCGGTCATGAAGGATCTGTCCCAGGACAGGCACGTTTCCTTTATTACCGAGCGTCCCGAATCCCCCCGCACCGAGGCAGGCTTACAGAACTTCGGTCGCATCACCTCGGCCTGCAGCATCACCTTCTACATGGGAGGCGCGTTTCCCGGCAAGTATCGAAACATAGCCTTTATCGCCGAGCCCGCGCAAAATGCGGTGCTGGCTCACAGGTGGTCTCCGGCGGGCGCGTCTTTCGCGGCGGAGCGCCTGCGCCCGGACACGGAGTTTTTGGCTTCCAAGGATGGCTGGTCCCGGCCGGTAAACTTTTACATTGGTCCCAACGGTGCACTTTACGTGATTGACTATTATCGGCGTGTCATCGAGCACCCGGAATGGACTTCCCGTGAGGTTTACGAATCCGAGGCCATCTATCACGGTAATGATAAGGGCCGAATCTACCGCATTGTGCCAGCGAATAATCCGCCGCCGTTGCCCCGCAACATCAGCTTGGGTGATGCGTCTGACGAGGAGCTGGTGAGCCAGCTTGGCAATCCAAACATTTGGTGGCGGCGAACCGCGCAGCGTTTGCTGGTCGACCGCGGCAACAAAAGCGCGGTTGACCCGCTGGTTGCGTTTTTTGAAGAGACTGAATCGCCGCTGGGGAAGCTGCACGCTCTGTGGACGCTCGAGGGCCTTGGGGAACTGGGCCCGGCGCTTATCGAGAAGGCCTTGGACGCCCCGGAAGCGGGTTTAAGGGAAAACGCTATTCGCCTGGCCGAGCCGCGTCTGTCAAGCTCTCCGGCCTTGACCAAGAAACTGCTCGAGATGCTGGAGGACCCGGACCCGAGGGTCCGCTTCCAGCTTCTCTGCACCCTGGGATATATCGATTCCGCCGCCGCCGCCGCCGCGCGGGACAAGCTGCTAGCAGCCGATATTGAGGACCGCTGGATGCAGGTGGCGGCGCTCAGCTCCTCGTCCGGCGACGCCCCGCGGATGTTCCGGATGGCGGTTGCGGAGCTGGCGTCTTCGCCGACCGAAGGCCGGGCGAGTTTCTTTCGCCAGGTCAGCTCGGTGATTGCGGCCCGCGGCAGCGGGGAGATTCGGCAAGTGCTGCGAACCGTCGCGGCCCCCTCCGATGCGGGCTCCGCTTGGTGGCGCGCCGCGAGTCTGGAGGGTCTTGCTGAAGGATTCCGGGGGAGAAATACTGATCCGAGTATATTGACGGCCCAACAACACGGTCAGCTCCTGAAGTTGTTTGAAAGTCCGGCAGGGTCTGTCCGGCGCGCCTCGCTAGGGCTCCTGGAAGCAATAGGGCTGCCGCGGAGTCCGGCTGTAGCGAGTGCCGTAAAGCGGGCGGCCACAGTTGCAGAGAGTAGCGAGGCGGACGCGGATCACAGAGTAGATTCCATTGGTCTTCTAACGCTTGCCGGTCCCGCTGCCCATGAATCGATGCTGAAGAAACTTGTTGACCCTCACGAGCCGCAAGAAGTCCAGGTTGCCGCTGTGCATGCAATAGGTCAACTCGAGGATGAAGACGTGGGCGTCTTCTTGCTGAAAAACTGGCGAGCCATGACTTCGCCGGTCAGAACGGAGGCGGTGGAAGCTTTGTTTGGCGAGGCGCCTCGGGTTCGCTTACTTCTCGATGCGGTCAGGAACGGCGAAGTTCAATCCTGGACGATTAGCGCCAGCCAGAAGTACCGGCTCCTGACGCACCCGGATGAGTCCATTCGCGCCGACGCCGAGAAACTGCTGAGGGCGTCGCCGGACGAACGCGAGCAGGTCGTCCAACGCTACGAGCCGGCGATTGCAATGGATGGCGACGTTGAACGGGGCCGTCAGGTGTTCGAGGAAGTGTGCGCCAAATGTCACACCTTCAACGGTGTCGGTAAAGAGGTCGGGCCCGACTTAGGGGAAGTCCGGAACCGTCCGCCGGAGTTATTGCTGGCGGACATCCTGATGCCCAACAAATCGATCGCCCAGCAATACGAATCCTACGTTATCGAACTGGCGTCGGGGGAAACCGTTGACGGAGTCATGGGCCCGCAGACGCCGACAACAATCACGATCCGCCAAGAAGAAGGCAAAGAGCACTTGATAAGACGCAGTGACATCAAGAGCTTATACGTGGCCGAGCTTTCGGCCATGCCCGAGGATGTCGAGGAACAGGTTGACATTCAACAAATGACCGACCTGTTGACGTTTATCAAAACAGGTGGCTCGTTCTGATACGTCTCCGTTCGGCTGTTGACTGGGATATCCAATCGACTCTGGCGAGAAACCATCCGCCGGGCCAGTGACTCGGCCCCAGCGGATCGCCTCGCTCGACCTGCTCCGCGGCTTCGCGGTGTTTCGGACCATTCGAATGGCTTTGGCGCTCGCTCACGTATGGGAAGTTGCAACCGATCCGTACACCGGTTTAGCGGGCCGCCCCTATGGGCAGCCTGGGGCATTTGTAGAGATAAGCTGATCCCAAGCAACAGTCGAACGAAGTCACGGGAAGTCTTTCACCTGGTCGGCTGTTTTGGTTTAGAGTGACCGGGGCCAAAGCAATCTTGAGGGAGACTCATGAAAGCGATTGTGTACACAAAATACGGACCACCGGATACTCTTCAGCTCAAAGAAGTAGAAAAACCCGCTCCCCGGAACAATGAAGTACTCATAAGAGTATATGCGGCAACAGTTACGTCAGAGGACTGCACCTTTCGAAAGGGTGACCCGTTTATTGCAAGATTCGCCACTGGTCTCACAAGACCAAAGATAACTACACTAGGGTCTAACTTAGCCGGAGAAATTGAAGCAGTTGGCAAAGATGTAAAGCAATTTAAAGAAGGTGACCAGGTTTTTGCAGCTAGCGATGCCGCTCTTGGCGCTCACGCCGAGTACATATGTCTGCCTGAAGAAGGGGCGCTGGCATTGAAACCGGCCAATATGACCTCTGGTGAAGCCGCCAGCGTCTGTGGTGGGGGATTAACATCACTGCCTTTCCTAAGAGATACAGGAAAGATTCAGCGCGGACAAAAAGTCCTTATCAATGGCGCCTCCGGATCGGTAGGCACTTCTGCCGTACAGCTGGCCAAGTACTTCGGGGCGGAAGTCACCGGGGTGTGCAGTACCGGGAATTTGGAAATGGGGTATTTAGTTGACTCCAGTAGCCACAATATGTTGTGGTTGGGGGCATGAAGGAGGACTACCCCCGAAACCTCGTCGAGTTGGAAGCTCGATTCTCGACCGAGGAGGCGTGCCGGGAGTACCTGCTGAAGCTGCGCTGGCCGGAGGGGTTCGTGTGCCCGCGCTGTGGGATCCAGTCCTCATGGGCCAGCAAACGCAATCTGCTGCTCTGCGCCGACTGCGGTTACCAGGCCTCGGTGACGGCGGGCACGATTTTCCAGGACACCCGCAAGCCCTTGACGTTGTGGTTCCGGGCGGCTTGGTGGGTGACAACGCAAAAAGGCGGGGCCAGCGCGCTGGAGTTGCAGCGGGTCTTGGGTTTGGGTAGCTATGTAACCGCCTGGACCTGGCTGCACAAGTTCCGCCGCGCCATGGTGCGCCCCGGTCGCAATCGGCTGGTCGGCCGGGTGGAGGTGGACGAAACGTATGTGGGCGGAGTCGAAGAGGGCGTCCGAGGTCGCGAAATGGTTGGCAAAGCGTTAGTTGCGGTTGCTGCCGAGGAGGATGGGCGCGGTATGGGTCGCATCCGGCTCCGTCGGATCGCGGATGCCTCAGCGGCGAGCTTGGAAGCCTTTGTCGAAGAAGCTATCCAACCTGGCAGCCTCGTGCACACCGACGGCTGGGAAGGCTATGCGGGATTGGAGAACAAAGGATACCGCCATGAAGTCACCGTGCTGCGCGGGAAGCGGCAATCGGCGAGTAAGCTGCTGCCGAGAGTCCATCGTGTCGCCTCTCTGCTAAAGCGCTGGCTGTTGGGGACCCACCAGGGGGCTGTCAGTCACGAGTATTTGGACTACTACCTGGACGAGTTCACGTTCCGCTTCAACCGGCGGACCTCACGGTCGCGCGGCAAACTTTTCTATCGCCTCCTCCAGCAGGCGGTCGCCGCCGACCCTGCTCCCTATAAGACAATGGTCGAGGCCACCAGGGCCGGCACCCCCACCCCCAAGATGTAGTGGCTACTGGAGTCAACTAAATACCCCATTATTTGGAATTGGTGGAGTCTCTGGGAGCCGATAAGGTCATTGACTACCTACAGAGGATTTTACGAAAACCGGCCAGACCTATGAGATCATTTTTGACGCAGTCGGCAAGAGTTCATTTTCACGCTGTAAAGGTTCGCTAAAGCAAAGAGGGGTCTACCTTTCGACTGTCCTCACGGTGGCAATTCTATTTCAAATGTTATGGACTTCAAAGATCGGCTGCAAAAAGGCAATGATTGTGTTCACGGGTTTGAGGCCATCAAGCGAAAAGACCAAAGACCTAATCTTCCTCAAAGAGCTTGCTGAGGCGGGGAGAATAAAACCAGTCATAGATAGACGCTATCCGTTGGAACAGACTCCCGAGGCTCATAGCTATGTCGAAAAAGGACACAAAAAGGGGAATGTAGTCATAACTGTGGCAGAACCCCTATAAAGGCGATCGTTTATCACCATCACGGTTGTGGAGAGATGAGCGAGCTGTCGTGACAGATCAGTTCAAGAAGGTTCCCTTCCGGGTCCTCGAAGAATAGCGCTCGCGCCCTCAGGAAAGCGAATTCCTCGGTGCTTGGGTTCAAACCGAGTTCGGCGAGGCGTCGCTTCTGAGGCTCGTAGTCGGCGTAATCGATCTCGAAGGCAACGTGGTTCAGTGTCGAACGCCGACGCTCGATCTCGCCGAATCGTTCTTGCGCGGGGCCGTGCCGGACGGGATCAATCAGCGCAAGCAATTGCGGGTGTCCGCCCCGGCCAAGGGCAGAGTCGTGATCGCAGATGGTGAGAAAGACGATTGTTGGATTGGTCTCAGGGAACTGGCTGTGAAGGGGGAAGCCGAGGACGTCCTGGTAGAACTGGCTCATTCGCTCAATATCCCGCACGTTCAAGACGATCTCCGAGACCCACTGGACGACCGATCGCTGTTGGGTCATCGGATTCCCTTGTCCGCGAGCGCCAAAGTTGCGGCCACCTTCAAAGACGATACCTGATAACCTTTGGCTTCATTGTCTCAGGAGATCTCTCATGAAAGCACTGGCAGTGCTGCTCGCGGCAAGCGCATTTCAACCCGAGATTCCGAAGACTTGGACCGACGCTGCCGTCGCGGCGCTCGAACTGCCGCTCGCGAACCCCGAGTACTCTCCCGTCCACATTTCCGAGCAGACCTATTATCGAATTTCCGAGCGCACAATCTACAAAAGCTACCCGGTCTACCATCCGAGCCACGAGCCTGCCAGCTACCTCGAGTGGCTGAAACGGCAGGAACCCGAGATTGCCTTCGACGCCTCGAAGCTGAAAACGCGCGAGGACTGGGTCAAAGCGGGCGAAGTCGTCTTCAACGCGCCAACCTCCCACAACCCCGTTTTCTTCGGCGCCGCCAGTCTTCGTGATCCCTCGTTTTACGACGCGACTGGCATGCCCGTCGCAAAGGACGGCACCATCCCATTCGCGGGCTGGGTGATCCGCGAAAAAGGCAAGGTCGAGTTAGGTTCGATGGGCTGCAATACGTGCCACACGCGCGTCATGACAGACGGCACGGTCATTCCCGGAGCGCAGGGCAACAATCCGGGTGACCGAGAGGGAGCCTGGATGCTCCGCCGCGCCGCGCAAGCCGGCGACCCGGCCAAAGTGCTTGAACGGATCCGCCGTTTCGCTCGCCAGTTTGAAATGCCGTGGTTGCCAGATGATCCCAACCAGCGGGCGCGGACAATGTCGCTCGACGAGCTGATCGCCGTCGGCCAGGCGATCCCGCCGGGCGTGACGGCGCGCAGCAATACCAGCATGTTCGTGCCGCCCCAGATTCCCGACTTGATCGGAGTCAAGGAGCGCCGCTATCTCGACCACACCGGCCTAGTACGTCACGAAAGCATCGCCGATCTAATGCGCTATTCGTCGCTCGTGCAGGACATGGTCGGGCTCGATCGCTACGGCAGCTCTCAGCCGCCACCGCCCGTAGCTGGCCACCGCAGGCGCTACAGCGACGAACAGTTGTACGCGCTGGCGCAATACCTTTATTCGCTCCGCCCGCCGCCGAACCCAAACCGGTTCGACGCTCTCGCAGCGCGAGGGAAGGAGATTTTCGAGCGCGAGCGTTGCGCCAGGTGCCACACGCCACCCCTCTACACAAACAACCAGCTGGTCCCGGTGGACGGCTTCGAGCCTCCGGCGGCCCACAAGCAGCGGTTTGATGTTTTGGAAGAGCGCGTTGGCGCCGACCCGCGTTATGCCCTCGAAACCCACAAGGGCACGGGGTACTACAAGGTCCCGTCGCTGAAAGGAGTCTGGTATCGGGGGCCGTTTGAACACAACGGCTCGGTCGCCACCCTGGAAGATTGGTTTGATTCTGCTCGACTTCGTGACGACTACGTGCCCACCGGTTTCAAAGGATACGGCGTGAAGACACGCGCCGTGAAGGGCCATGAGTTCGGGCTGAGGCTAGAAGCCGATGAAAAGACAGCACTGATCGTGTTCCTAAGAACCCTTTGAACACCAGCATGGAGCCCGTGCCTACATGAACTGTTATCCTCCCAGACAGCTCCTGACTATACCCACGTGATCTGGATGAAGTTTCTGGTTGGCGACCCTGCTCCGGAGTATTTCACCGCGGTCGTCCCGTCGGTGTCTCGACCCTTTGAATAAATCTCTCTCATGAGGTAAACAGACATTCCGACAGGTGTCTCGACTGTCGCCTTTCACGCAAAAAATTGCGGCATTCTTTTTCCGTAAGGACGAGAGCTTCGAATCGACGAGACGTTTGCCGTGCGGCGCGCCTTCGGAGCGGCCTGGCTCGCTGGAGGGCTGGAGGGCGCTGGAGGGCGAGGATCGTTGCGCGGAAGCGGAACTCCGACCTATACTCATGGGCGCGAGCACAGCCAAACCGAGGCGACGGATGCGAAGAAGAGCCGCCATTCCAGTAATTCTTTCTGCCCCGTGGGCTCCGGCTCAGCAGAGAACCCTTCGGGTGTCCATGATTCCAGTCACTGGCGAAGGGAGCAAGTACTGGCCGCGCTGGCGCGGTCCTTCGGGGCAGGGGCTGGTCGAGGGCTCCGGGTATGCGGACACCTGGTCGGACAACGAAAATGTTCTGTGGAAAGCGCACCTGCCCGGCGCGGGAAATTCCTCGCCGGTGGTGTGGGGCAATCGCATCTTCCTTACCACGGCCCACGCGGCGCGGCGTTCGATCCTGAGTCTAAGCCGCCGCAACGGCGAGTTGATGTGGGAGAGCTTTGCCCCCGACGCAGCTCCGGAACACGCGAGTCGTAAGAACGGTCTTGCTTCATCCACGCCGGCCACTGATGGTGAACGAGTGTATGCGTTCCTTGGAAACCAGGGACTGATGGCCGTAGACCTCATCGGCAACGTCGTTTGGACTCGTGACGTCGGGCTTATGGGCAACTATCACGGTCCGGCATGCTCACCGCTCCTGTACAAGGAAATGGTGATTTTGTTCCTGGACCAGCGTCGCTCACGGCGCGATGGAAGGGGGGCGCCGGGGTTCGTTGCGGCCTTCGACCGAAAAAGCGGCGAGACGGTCTGGTGGACCAAACGCCAGGAGACGGTCGGCTGGGGAACGCCTGTGGCGATCCGCGCCGGCGATCGGGACGAGATCATCGTGCACAGCCAGTACCGCGTGTATAGCTATGATCCCGCGACCGGCAAGGAACTATGGCGTTGCGGCGGTCCCACGTCTGAGGTGACGCCCACACCTGTGGCTGGACACGGGTTGCTGTTCTGCAGCTCGGGACGCGCCGGCCCCACCCTTGCTATTCGCCCAGGCGGTTCGGGTGATGTGACTGATACGCACGTTGCCTGGCGCACAACGCGCGGCTCGCCCTTGATTCCCTCGCCTCTCCTTTATGGAGATTATCTGTACATCGTTAACGACATGGTGAGCATCGCGACGTGCTTCGAAGCGAGAACCGGCAAAACGGTGTGGCAGCAACGGCTTGGTCATGCGATGCGAGAGGGCTTTTCGGCTTCGCCGGTAGCGGTGGAGGGGAAGATCTTCTTCACGAACGACGCCGGCGAGACGTTTGTTCTGAAAGCCGGTCCGGAGTTCCAACTGCTGCATGTGAACCGGCTCAACGAGCAGACTCTGGCTTCGCCCGCGCTGGTCGATGGCCACTGGTACATCCGTACAAGTCAGCAGTTGCTGGCCATCGGCATCTAGCGGGTACGCAGGTAGCGTCCTCAGAGTCAGCTCCCCGCTGAAAGCGGCAAGACCCTTATCCAATGCTCGACCACCGCCCTCTCTACCTTCCATGGACCTCGTTGCCCTGGGGCATTGCGACACTAGCCCGCATTTCTCACCGCCTGACGGTCGAAGCACGCGATAAGCCCGCCATTACTTCGTTACGCTTGCTCGCCGTGCTCACCGTACTGTCAAGTACGCCTCCGCTCGTCAAGCGGCGCGCGCCTCGTACTGACGGGCCTCTCACGCACTTCGCCTCGCCACGCGGTGAGAAAAGCGGGCTAGCATGGTGGGGCGTGGTGCTGGTGGCTGGGGAGCTGGCGGTTGACCGAGTAACCAACAAGAACGACAGAGCTGTGCCCGAGAGGGTACGCTGTGGGCACACATCTTTTTGTGTGTCTGCTGGCCTATTACGTGGGGTGGCGCATGCGCCGCGCACTGGCAGCCGTCAGCTCAAGCCGAGGATTCGCCGATTCCGCGCAACGTCTGATTGGCCACTGGTAAAGTCATCGAAAGCCACGTTAGCGGTCTCAATCAGGTGCTTGGCAATAAACTCGGCGCCTTCGGCCGCCCCTTGTTCGGGACTCTTTACGCAGCATTCCCATTCCAAGACGGCCCAGCTTGTATATCCGGCCTCGGTGAGCAGAGTAAAGACCTGCGTGAAGTCGACCTGACCATCGCCGAGGGACCGGAACCGGCCGGCCCTGCGAGCCCAGGGCTGAAAACCGCCATACACACCGACCCGGCCCGTCGGACGGAATTCGGCGTCCTTGACGTGGAATCCCCTAACCCGTTCGCCATATAAGCGGATGAACTCGAGGTAATCCAGCTGCTGCAGCAAAAAGTGACTTGGGTCGTAGTTCAGGCAGGCGGCGGGGTGGTTGGCGGTGTGATCGAGGAACATCTCGTAGGTTGCACCGTCGTAGACGTCGGACCCGGGGTGCAGCTCATAGGCGAATACGATGCCGTTATCCTGAGCCAGATCCAGCAGCGGCCGCCAGCGTCTGGCTAATTCCTTGAACGCTTCTTCGATGATTCCATCCGGACGCTGAGGCCAGGGGTACGTCATGTGCCAGGCGAAACCACCCGAGAGTACGGGAACAACGGCAGTGCCCATGTTGAGGGAGGCGTGAACACACTTTTTCAATTCGCCGGCCGCCCACTCGGTCCTGGCATCTCCTTTTAAGCCGGCGGGATGAAACGCCTCGAACATGATTTCGTACGCCGGGTGTACCGCCAGGACCTGTCCGGCGAGATAGCCGGCCAATTCGGTCGGTTCAAGCCCCATTTGCTGGAGCTTGCCTTTGTATTCATCACAGTAGGTTTTTGATTCCGCGGCCTTGTCGAGGTCGATGACGCGCGGATCCCAGGCCGGGATCTGGATGCCCTTGTAGCCCAGGCTTGCCACCCACTTCCCAATCTTGTCTATATGGTTGTACGGCTCCTCGTCCCTCATGAACTGAGCGAGGAAAACGGCTGGGCCTTTCATCTTCGGGATGCTGTCCTCCTTGGTTGGAACTCTCGTGCCGAAACTCTGGGGTCGCGCGCTCTCTGCTCTTTCCCGCGGTTCATATCGTGCCGCCGTTGCTCCGCAGCCAGCCACGGGGCTGCACGTTGTTTACCGATGCAATCATCCAGCTAGCCGATCCTCTAATATATCTTGTTTCGAGTTGATGGAGCGTACGCCGCGCGGGCATCGAGCCTGAACAGTCGAACCGGGGCTTTGGTAGTCTATCTTCGTGCGGGGGCGTCGGGAGGCGGTTTCTTGAAGGAGGCGATGTCGTGATCAACAGCATGAAAGACGCGTGCAGTTTGGACGGCTGCGTAGCGGTAGTGACAGGGGCGGCCCAAGGACTCGGACTCGCCATCGCCGAGCAACTCGCTGCCGACGGGGCACAAGTGTTCATGGCGGACCTCCAATTCGGAAAGGCTGAGGCGGCATCCCAGGATCTGGCTGCTCGGGGCTTCAATACGAGCGCCGCCCGCCTGGACGTGACTGACAGCGTAGAGGTAAGTGGATTCTTCGACACCATCGCCGCGGAACAAGGGCGCGTCGATATCCTGGTCAACAGCGCCGGTCTCGGCCAGGACGTCTGCTCGGTGCTCGACTTGAGCGATCAACAATGGAGGCGCGTGATAGAGGTGAACCTCACCGGAACCTTCTACACCTGCCGGGCAGCCGGCCAGATCATGGCACGTCAAGAGTCTGGCGCTATTGTGAACCTCGCTTCGATCAATGGTCAAAATCCGGCCGCCCTGGTGGCCGCCTATAACGCCGCCAAGGCAGCCGTCATTAGCCTGACGAAAACCCTGGCTTTGGAACTCGCGCCGTACGGTGTGATGGTCAATGCCGTGAGCCCCGGACCAGTTTATACAGACTTCAATAGGAAAGTGATGTCACAGCGCTCAGAAAGCCTCGGCATCAGCGAAGAAGACATGATCGAACGCGTCCGCAAATCGATCCCGTTGGGGCGCTGGGGCGAGCCAGTTGATATCGCGCGGACGGTTTCGTTTCTTTGTAGCCCGGCGGCTTCCTGGATCACAGGGCAGGTGCTACGGGTTAGCGGGGGTCTGGAGGGAGTTTCGGCTGCTCCGCCGAAGCTCGTCAGACAATGAGCCGGATTGCCGGCAATGCAAGAGCTGGCCGGCAAACCCACGACCTTGCGCTGGCCTGCGGGTGCCGGAGGCGACTCTCAGGTGTTTGCTTACGGCGTTTCCTGCCTCTCAGAGTCCGTCAGCGTGTTGAGAAGGCATCATGTCCACTTTGGTATGCCTGGCTGCTCTGAGAGCCTGAAAGGGGTCACGATCAGCACTGACCGCAGTGGTGGCTTTGTGCCTCCGCCGCGGACGTGCCTGGAAGTGGGCTGCAAGACGCTGATCGGCGCCCGGCTCAAACGCTCCGGCATGTTCATGTTCTGGAGCGTGCGCGGAGCCAACACCATCATCGCCTTGCACTGCTGCCGGCTTAGTGGCCGCTTCGGGGATTATTGGGAATCCCGCTCATCCGCCGCCTGATCTCCCACATCTACTTGCCCGCATTTCTCACCACGTGGCGAGGCGATGTGCGTGAGAAGAAGGCCGTCAGTACGAGGCGCGCGCCGCTCAGTGCGCGAAAGCGTACTTGACCCTACGGTGAGCACGGCGAGCAAGCGCAACGAAGTAATTGGCGGGCTTATCGCGTGCTTCGGCCGTCAGGTGGCGTGAAATGCGGGCTCAGTCACGCACCCGAGAACAGAAACTCCATCGCCCCCGTCATTCTTGCCCGGCCGCGGCCGATACGACCTTACAGATAGATCTATGCTCCCGATTATAGGAATTCTGATCGTGGTCGGCTCCGTGTTCGGCGGCTACCTCATGCATGGCGGCCACATGGAGGTGTTGTATCACCTGAATTATGCATTGCGGGGTGCACCTGAGGAGGGCTGAGCCGCAAGGGACCATTGGGGAACGCCCGAAAACATGGGGTAAAAAGGTAGGCTGGCAAAGATTCCAGCTTCACCAGCCAACCCAAAGGAGGTCACCCAAATGGTTACCAAGCGAAAACAGCATAGCTCCCAAAGGGCCGTCAAACAAGGCCCAGCCGTGACGGTCTCGCAGCCCAATAAAATCGGGGCATCCACGCCTTGACAACTTCCGCGGCAGGAAGCCGACTCCCTACGGCGGCTTGCCGCCGGTAGTCGAGAGGGCGTTGATCTGAGAGCCTGGCTATGCGCTATGCATAAAATTTTATGCACTGGCCGCAACGTACTGGAAACACGCCACTTCGGAGCGGGGTTTTGCCGACGCGGATTCTGGGCGGGAGGGGAAACCGGGGACGGAGAAGCCAAAAGACCAGTTGCCGAGCTCCCACCTTACGACGGCCGTCAAGCCGCTACGAACGCAGCCGCACTCGCAAAGCGAATCTGTGCATAATTCAGGTATCAGCCTTCGGAATTTCTCATCATCTGGGGCGCTGCCCTGGGGACCCTCGTCATCGCCACTCCGCTTCCGGTGATCATGCGGATCATGAAGAACCTCGGCCGGGTTCTGGGAGGCAACAAATATAATCGCGCCGTCTATCTCGACACGCTGAAGATGTTCAACGACATCTTTCAGGCGGCCCGCAAAAAGGGAATGATGGGTCTTGAAGCCGACGTTGAGAAACCGGAAAAGAGCGACGTCTTCAAGAAGTACCCGCTGTTTCTCAAGGACCACCACGCGGTGCACTTCGTCTGCGACACGCTGCGGATGGCCATCAGCGGCGGTATTCCGCCGTTCGATCTGGATCAGATGATCGACGCTGACATAGAGGTCCATCACGACGCAAGCCACCAGCCCGTGAATTCGCTGATGACGGTCTCCGACGCCCTGCCGGGTCTGGGTATCGTGGCCGCGGTCTTGGGCATCGTGATCACCATGCAGTCGCTGGGCGGTCCGCCCGAAGAGTTGGGGCACAAAGTGGCCGCGGCTTTGGTCGGGACGTTTCTGGGCATTCTGACTTGTTATGGGTTTCTGTCCCCCCTGGCCGCCGCGATGACCACGATCGACGACGCTGAAGGAGCCTACTACCGCGTCTTGAAAGCGGGCCTGATCGGATTCGTTAAGGGGCACCCGCCGATCATGGCGATGGAGTTTGCCAGACGCATGATCCCCCACGCCGAGCGGCCGACCTTTCTTGAAATGGAGAAGACATGCAAGGGGAAGAGCAAGAGCTAGGCGCGGAGTCGGGCGGGTCCGGTCCTCCGATCATCGTCATCAAGAAAGTCTCCGGCGGCGGGGGACATCATGGCGGGGCGTGGAAGGTCGCGTTCGCGGATTTCGTCACCGCGATGATGGCGCTGTTCATGGTGCTTTGGCTCCTGAACGCCGGTCAGGATAAAAAGGAAGCGATCGCCGCCTATTTCCACGACCCCAAGGGATTCGCCGAGAAATGGGGCGGCAGCCAGCCTGGAATCACCATTTCAAAGGACAATCTGGAGGGACTGGCTGACAAGATACAGCATGCCATGATGGAGCTGCCGGAGCTTGAACAGCTCAGGGACAACGTGGTTGCCACGGTGACCGGCGATGGCCTTCGTATCGAATTGCTGGAGAACGACGAGGGCATGTTCTTTCAAAGCGGCAGTCCTTCGCCGAGCGATTCCGGGCGCACCGCGCTCCAGACGATCGGGCGCGAGCTGGCCAAGCTGCCCAACGAGATCATCATCGAAGGGCACACCGACTCCCTTCAGTTCGAGGGCCGCAAGAACTATTCGAATTGGGAGCTTTCCGTCGACCGTGCCAACGCCACCCGCCGCATCCTGATGGAGGCGGGGCTTGGCCGGGACCGCATCGTCCAGGTTCGCGGCTTCGCGGACGTCCAGCTGCGCACGCCGGACACGCCCGAAGATCCCTCCAACCGGCGGATTTCGTTGATCATCAAGTACAGGGACGCTCAACCGGCGCCCTCTTCCGGAGGGCCGGGAGCTGCCGCCGAATCCGCCCACGGGGCTGCCGCCGGTGATTCAAGCCCTGTCGAGGAGACGGCTGGGTCCGGCCACTGATCTGCTTTAGGCCGGATACTGTTCAGTTAGCAGTTGCGCGGGGAGGGTTTTGGTTCCATGGCACATGCTCTTGTATCGGGCAGCAACGAACGAACGCCTCAAGAACGCCTCACAGAGCTTTGCCGCAGAGGCGTAAGCATGCGGTTGTTCTGCTGCGCCCCGTCCGCGGACTTCCGTCCGCGGCTCTGTCCGGCCGTCTGAAATTTCCTGCCACAATTGGAAACCGCTAGCCGCTCCTTTGCGCCCGTAGGCGACCGCGTTCTATCCTCACAGTATGAGGTTGCTAGCCGTTGCGGCTTTCGTCAGCGCATTGACCCTGCCGGCTCAGACGATCAAAGTCTGTGCGCCGCCGCCACTCTATGAGTTCTGCGAAATCGAAATCGAGATCAGCGCCGCCGAAGCCGAGGAACATTCCAATCCTTATATGAGCGTCGAGTTGCGCGCCGAGTTTCGCTCACCCAAGGGCGGCCGCACGAAGGTCATGCCCGGGTTTTGGGACGGCGGGCGCAACTTCAAGATCCGCTTTTCGCCGCTCGACCCGGGCCGCTGGGACTTTCGAATCGTCTCCAACCTGCCCAGCCTGTCGGGCAAAACCGGCAGCTTTGACACGGGACCGGCGCGCACGCCGGGATTCATCCGCGTGCACAATCTGCGCTACTGGCGCTTTAATGCACCCGAGACCACCCACTATTGGATGGGCGACACCTGCTACTCGTTCGCCACCATCCCATGGGAGACGTTTTTGAAGCTAGTGGATATTCGCTCAGAACAGAAGTTCAACCACATGCGCGGATTTGTTCTGGGCAACGCCGGCCACGCGGCCAAAGTCCTTGCTGACCCGGAGCGCCCGCTCATCGAGCACTTTCAAGAAGTCGACCAGCGCGTCGACTACCTAAATCAAAAAGGAATCATCTACGACGTCATTCTCGGCGGCGGGGCGAATCAACTGGCCGAACTGCTGCCGGACCGGCGCACGCGCGAGCGCTACGTTCGTTACCTGGTGGCCCGCTACGCCGCGATGAACATCACTTGGCAAGGAGTCGAGCGCTTCGAGGAGTACGAAAGCAGCCGGGCGTTCGTGAAAGAGATCAATCGCTACATCGACAAGTGGGACTCCTATAAGCATCCCCGCTCAACGGCAGCGGTGGTGACTTCCAGCCCGGCCTGGGAAGACCGCTGGATGAATTACGTCGTCCAGCGCTCTTGGGACCCCAGCCTGGCGACGGTCGAGCACGAGATGCATCCCGCGCCGTTCGTCAATATTGAAGTTGGGGTGGAAAGCGCCGGAAGTGCCAATGGAAGCACCGCTGGAAGTACCGCTCAGTCGAGGTTTGTCGACTCCAGCACGCTGCGCCACAGGATTTGGAACGCGGCCATTCGGGGGCAGTACGTGACGTTCGCTAACGCCGGCACGTGGGGAGCCGGGGGCTCAACCGTCGACCTGAAATACGCTGACTCGCCGGGCGCCCGCGCCATGACGCATCTGTACGATTATTTTGCGCAGACGCGCTACGCCGACTTGTTGCCCTACTACCGGGTGGAAGGGGGAGCGGCAATCGGGCTGACGTTCTTCCGCTATCGAGCCGAGACGCCCAGTGGAGTGGAATTTTCGGTCTATCTCGACAAGCCCGGGCCGGTCGAGCTGCGGGTGCCCAAGCACGAGTACAGCATTAGCTGGTTCAACCCGAGTGACGGAACCTGGGTGGACGAGAAGAAGAAGTTCAAAGGAGAACGTTTCAATACGCCGGGGCCGCCCGATCCATCGCATGATTGGGTGCTTTACTTACGCCGGGAAGGCAAGAAGCAGGGCATGAACAAGTCGCTCCTGCTCGCCTGGCGCAAGATCAAGCCCAAGAAGATCGAGGCTGGCGCCGCGGATGTTCCTTATGAGATACAGTTTCCTGATACGGACGAGCTGACGGCGGGAGAAGCTGTTGAATTCAACGCCACGGTCAAGAAAACCGGCCGGGCGACGAAGAAGATGCAATGGTTGTGGATCGCCGAAGTGGCTGAAGTGGCTGGTGCGGGAATCGGTCCGCGGGTGATCGGAACCACGCAGTTCGGCCGTTTCACGATTCCGGCAACACTGACGAAGCGCTATCCGGCGACGCTGGGTGTTCGGCTGGTCGGCGTGGACGGGCTGGGGCGAGTGTTTGAATCCTTCAAGCCCTACCGCCTGGCGAAACCGTAACAGAGCCCAGAGCGCAAGCGACGGGTCAGCAAGCGTAAGCGACGGGTAAGCAGCGAGGAGCCCGAAGCGTAAGCGACGGGTAAGCGCGACCGAGCGAGAATCAGCGCAAGCAAGCGACGGGTCCCTACACACCCATCACCCAATCAAACCCATGATCGTCGGCAGCGGCATCGATATCGAAGAAGTGTCCCGCATCCGCGGCGCAATTGAGCGTCATGGCCGGCGTTTCGTCGAACGGATTTTCACACCTCGAGAAGTTGCATACGCCGAGCAGGCAGCGAACCGCTACGAACGCTACACGGCAAGGTTCGCCGCCAAGGAAGCCGGCATGAAGGCTCTGGGAACCGGCTGGGACCAGGGAGTCCGCTGGGTTGACGTGGAAGTAGTCAGCGAGCCCAAAAGCCGTCCCACTCTGCGTTTCCACGGACGCGCCGCGGATGTCGCCGCGTCACTCGCCTGCCGCTCGATCAGCTTATCCCTCTCCCACACCCGCCAAACAGCCCTCGCCCAAGTCATCCTCGAAAGCTAGCCAAAGATATTTGAAATTTCGTTCGTGGGGAACAGAGCCGCATCAAGGCCTCGAAGCTCTACCCCGCCGTCCGCTTCAACTGCCCGCAAGCAGCGTGAATCTCAAGCCCCCGCGGCTTCCGCACAAAACAAGGAAAACCGCGCCGCAAGATGCCCTGGAAAGCCAAAACGCGCTCCGGCTCCGGGGTGTCGAACGCAATCTCGGGTCCCGGATTGAACGCGATCAGATTGACCCGGCACTTCAGGTTGGCGAGCAACCGCACGACGCGCCGCGCGTCGGCGTCACTATCGTTGACATCCTTGAGCAAGACATATTCAAACGTAAGCCTCTCCCGGGGACGCAGGGGGTACTCGTGGCAGGCCTCCAACAGCTCGTCGAGATGATACTTCGAGGTGATCGGCATCAGTTTCTGCCGAGTTTGTTCCGTCGAGGCATTCAATGACACGGCAAGATGCGGCCTTTCGGCGCACTTTGCCATTTCGCGGATCTTCGGCGTGATGCCGCATGTCGAAACCGTAATGCGCCGCAAAGCGACACCCATGCCGTCGGGGTCCGCCAGCAGCCGCGTCGCTTTGAGCACGGCTTCCAGATTGAGCAGCGGCTCCCCCATGCCCATCATCACGATGTTGACAGGGCGGTTGCGCGGTTCCAGTCGGTGTTCAGTGAACAGACGCAGAACCTGGCCCACAATCTCTCCAGCCGCAAGATTTCGCTCCAGCCCCATCAGCGCGGTCAGGCAAAACTTGCAATCGACCGGACAGCCGGCTTGGGTGGAAATACACAACGTATCGCGCGTTTTTTCCGGAATGAAGACGGACTCGATTGTCTTGCCGTCATCGAGCCGCAGCAGGTAGCGAACCGTCCCGTCCGCGGCAACGAAGCGGTCGGAAACCCCCGGCAGTCCGGCGAAGAACTCGCGTGCCAGCGACTTTCGCAGACCCAGTGGCAGCGAACGGATCCCGTCCAGCTCGCCCAGCCGCTCGCGATATAAAGCCCGGTAAAGCTGGCGCCCGCGATAGGCTGGCTCTCCGAGCAGCCCCACGATCTGCGAAAGCTCGTTAACCTCTTTGCCTACAAGAGCTTGTCCCACCTCTCTATTGTAGCGAACAGCGGGTTCGCGTACTTTCCTGTGATAGACTAAGAGGTCGTCCAAGGCGGGCCGGCCCCGCTTTCCAAGTTACCTTCTTTAGATTCCACTAGAACCAGCGAAGGGTATGAGTCCAGCCGAAAGCAGCAATCCAGACATCCAAAGAACTACTGTCCCAAGCGGAATACGCGTCATTTCTGAAGAGATGTCTCATGTCCGCTCGGTGGCCGTCGGAGTTTGGGTCGACGCCGGTTCGCGCGCCGAGAGCAATGAGGAAAGCGGCATTTCCCATTTCGTTGAACACATGGTTTTCAAAGGCACGAGCAACCGCTCAGCCGACGACATCGCCTGCTCGATCGACTCGATCGGCGGCCAGCTCGACGCTTTCACGACAAAAGAAAGCGTTGCTTTTACCGCTAAGGTTCTCGATGAGCATCTGCCGCGGGCGCTCGATGTGCTCTCCGACCTGGTGCTCAACCCGGCTTTCCGGGAAGAAGACATTGTGCGCGAGAAAGGGGTGGTCCTCGAAGAACTCAAGATGGAAGAGGACAATCCGGACTACTTGATCCACGAGATGTTCGTCAGCAACTTTTGGAAGAGCCATGCCCTGGGGCGCACGATTATCGGGACGAAAGAGACGATCAGCAGCTTCCAAAGCCGGCAACTGCGGGAGTTCTTTGGGCGGACTTACCGTCCGGCGAACCTCATGATTACAGCGGCGGGCAAGGTCGAGCATGGGCACTTGGTTGAGCTAGTACAAGAACGCTTCGGAAACCTGAGCGGCGCGGCTTCTCCGGTAGCCACATCGGAACCCGAGCCGCATCCGGCCATTTCACTGCGGGACAAGCCTTCGCTCGAGCAGGTGCACGTTTGTATCGGAGTCCCGGCATACGCCATTGCTCATCCGCGGCGCTACGCGGGTTACGTGCTCAATACCGTTCTTGGGGGTGGCATCAGCTCACGGCTGTTCTTGAAGATTCGCGAGCACGAAGGCTTGGCGTATTCGGTTTTCTCGGACCTCAGTGTTTACAGCGACAGTGGCTACATGTCCGTGTATGCTGGCACTTCGCTTGACACAACCGAGCGGGTCATCCAGCACGTACTGGCGGAGTTGAAAGACCTGAAGATGAACCCGGTGGCCACCGCCGAGCTGCGGCGCGCGAAGGACCATCTCAAAGGCAGTCTTACCCTCAGTCTGGAATCCACTACCAGCCGCATGGCAAGCTTGGCTCGGCAGGAAAAGTATTTCAAGCGCTTCTTGTCCCTCGACGAACTCAATGAGCAGATTGAGCAGGTCAGCGCCGAGAACATCTTGGAAGTCGCCAACGATTGGTTCCAGCAAGATCGCGTCGCGCTGGCCGTTTTGGGCAGTCTCAACGGTTTCCAAGTCGATCGCGAACAGCTCGTTTGCTAGTACTTGTGCCGATTGTGGCAGGCCATTTCAGACGGCCCGACAGAGCCGCGGACGGAAGTCCGCGCTCATGAGTTTGGCCTTTCTGACGATCGGGTCGGGTACCGGGGATTGCGCCCCGGCACCCTCCCACACCACCGGACGTACGGTTTTCCGTATCCGGCGGTTGGACCCAGCGGCTTACCGGCTGGCCGCGAGATCCGATGGCATCACAAATCCGTAACGCTGCAAATTACGTTTCGACAGGGCCCGATGCATCATCGCCCGCGCCGCGACAAACCAAGCGCCACGACGCGTCGGCACATAGCGCAGCATCTGCTCGGGCACGCCCAAGCGCCGCAATGCGCGGCAGCGACCCCGCACGCTGTGCCAACGCAGCCAGAAGCACTTCCGAATGTGCCGCCGAATCCAGCTTTCCAGCCAAAAGACCGCGCGCCGATCCTCGGCCAGCCGGTAGTAACCCCACCAGCCGACGATATACCGCCGCCATTCGTCGCGTAATTCCCGGCTCGTGACACTGCGGCAACTGCGCCATATCTCTCGCACCTTCTGCTGGAGCCGCTCGACACTTTGCGGCGCCACTTCCCGCTGCCCCCGGCGGTTGATGCGAAACCCCAGAAACTTCCGTTCCCAAGGCCGCCCCGCCCCGCTCTTCGCCTCGTTCACTTGCAGTCGCAGATGTTGCTCGATCCAGCTCCAGATCCCCGCCAGCACCCGCTTCGCCGCCGCCTCGCTGCTCACATAAATGTTGCAGTCGTCGGCATAACGGCAAAAACTCAGCCCGCGGTTCTCCAGTTCCCGATCCAGTGCATCCAGGTAGATGTTCGCCAGCAATGGAGACAGCGGCCCGCCTTGCGGCGTGCCCTCCTCGCTTTTGACCAGCACCCCGTTCAGCAGTACTCCGGCCCTCAAATACCGGCCTGTCAATCTTAAGATCCTTTTGTCCCGAATCACTTGCGCGATCCGTCGCATCAGAATGTCGTGATTCACATGGTCGAAGAACTTGGCGATGTCTATATCCACCACCCAGTCCTTGCCCTCGCGGACGTATCCCTGTGCCGCGCGTACCGCCTCATGCGCGCTCCGCCCCGGCCGAAATCCGTAGCTCGACTCGCTGAACATCGGCTCCCAAAACCAGGCTCAAAGATCGGCGTCAAAACTTGCAGCAACGCTTGCTGCAGCAGCCGGTCCATCACCGTCGGGATGCCCAACAGCCGTTGGCCTCCGTGCGGATTGGATATCTCTACCCGCCGCACGGGACTCGGCGTCCAGCGCCCCGCCAGCAGTTTCGCCCGGATCTTTTCACCGTGGCGTCGAAAGTGGGATTCGAGTTGTTCGGTGGTCATGCCGTCGATGCCCGCCGCGCCGCGGTTGCGTTTGACCGCCCCCAGCGCACGCCGCAGGTTCTCTTCGGCCGCCACTTGTTCCATCAGATCGTCGTGCATCACTTTCTGTCGAGAGTCTCGCGGCTCACGCTCGGGTTCCCGCCGGCATTGGCCCGCCACGGTTCCACCGCTTCTGCCTCCGCCTGCTCCCCGTCTCGTTCCCCCAGCGGGGAAGGACCCTGCGGTCCGGGACTCCGGGAAACCTCTTGCACGCTGTGCCAGTCGCTCCTCTAGCTTTGCTCCTTGGTCCTTCAGCCCTTTGCTCCAGCGGCGTTACCCGCCTTCTCGGCTACTATGGCTTCTGCTGACTTCTCCCCCGCTCTCACGGAGAAGCTCTCCCCAGGTAAGGCGCTGATTCTGTTCCTTCGTGCCGTCCGGCTCTACCTCGCACGTCTCGTATGGATATTGGGCTTCGCGGTGGCCAGCACGCTTACCGCCCGTACGCGGCCTCTCTGTCGGTTTGTGTTCCTACAGTCGAAGTATTCGTTCCCCGCTTCCTTCGGCTTTCACCGCGCGGCTTGCGCCCCACGACTTCCGCTCTGCGGTTCCCTACGGTTACCTCCATCGGTCCCGGCAGGATCGTTTCATCCTGCTAGAATCAGCCCATGCTGGGCACACTGGCGCGCGCCTCCCGGCGGGCAGCGTCGGCCTCCGGGCCGACGTCGCGTCGGCACTTATGCCGGCGCTTGTGCTGCTCAACCAGCACCCAAGATCGAAGAGACGCTGTGCTCGCCTCGACGCAGCGAGCCGGAAGGATCAGGGCCGGGCCGCCTGCCCTATTGGCGCCCCAACAGTTCGGAATGGAGTTACAATGCCAATGGAAGTAACCTAACCAACGAACCCATGATCGTGAAAGTGGATCTACCGGATCATTTGGTCGAGCAGCTCTACGGGGGAAGCCGTTCGCAGGGTTTGACTCCGGACCAGTACGTCTGTGAAATGCTCTACCAGTTGCTGTCAGAGAGATCCGCTGGTGACAACGCGAAGCTCGAAAACCGGCCCGATTGGCAAGAAGCTCTCGCGCGATCGAAAGCGGATCGAAAAGCCGGGCGCTTCGTGCCACACAAAGAGGTGGTCGATTGGCACGGCGGCCATCCCGAATAATCTGGTCCGAAGAGGCCTTTTCATCGTTTCGCCAAGTTCCTTACAAAAAATTCGGGAGCCAGACTCGGAGCCCCGACCGTGAGGGGGGGGTAGCCGCTTCGACGCGCCTCATCTGCCAGCGGCCACGCTCCCGTCGCTGATTCCGGCCGGCGGGCCCGCCGAGAATCGGTAGACTCAGAAGGTTGGAGCAAGAGTCCCGATGCATCGCGCTGAATTCGAACGGCTCGTGGACGAAGCCTGGGAAACCATTCCACAAGGATTCCGGGAACGATTCTCGAACCTAGCGGTCTTTGTCCAAGATGAGCCCGCCTCGGAGGACCTCCGCGCCGGGCGCGTTCCTCCAGGCGGGACTTTGCTCGGACTCTACCAAGGCGTTCCCTTGGCCAAGCGGACCGTCCACTACGGCATGGTCCTGCCGGACCGCGTCACTCTGTTTCAAGGACCGATCGAGCGGGCCTCTCGATCCCGCCAGGATGTCGCGAAAATGGTCTACGACACACTGTGGCACGAGCTTGCCCACCACCTCGGGATGGACGAGAAGGAAGTCCGCGCCGCCGAAAAACGGCGAGGGGTCTGGTAGCCGGACGGGATTCGGCAAGATCTGCCATGGATTCTCGAGGAGACCTGTGATGCAGCGACTGACCAGGCGCCGGACCTTCGTGCTGCGTTGGAGCATAGCCTTCTTCAGCGCAGTCACGGTCTTGGCGGCGCAAGGCGCGCTCGGCTTTTTCGTCGATGCGGGAGAGCGCGTACGTGCGGTCGAGGACCGCTACCAGGACTATTGGTCTTCCCATCTGCAAAACAGCCGGCGGAGGATTCTGCGGGCCGCCGAACTCACCAAGAACCGTGGCCGAGCGGTCGTCCTCGGCGCCGGCAAATGCCGCGAAATACCGCTCGAAGAGCTGGCGCGGCAGTTCGAACAAGTTGTCCTCGTTGATCTTGACCGCGGCAGTCTTGAAGAGGCCGCGGAGGATTTGTCTCCGGAATTGCAAGTGAAGCTGGAGCTGCAAGTCTCGGACGTGACCTCGTTCGCTGTTCCGATGATGCGAGGGATTGAAGAGGCGGTTGAAGCCAGCCAGACGATCGAGCAAGCTTTCGGCAAGCTCAGCGAAGTCTATGCAAAGGCGATTGGCGAACAAGACTTGCCCCGCTTTCCAGGCGCCGATTTAGTGATTTCTTCCCTGGTCGCCTCGGAGCTGCATCGTTACCCGGGAAGGTATGCCGACCGGCTGCTGCGCCGGAAGTTTCACGCCGGACTTGCCGGGTGGGATGGCCACGAACAGGCCGACCGCCGCCTCCAGCGCTTTGCTCTCAACGAACACGCCGCCCTGATCTCAGGCCTTCTCCGGACCGGCGGAGTCGTCTATATCTCCGACACCGTCGCGCGGGGACCGTTTGATCCGGAATCGAACAGAATACTTCGGCATGAAATCGCGGCGAAGCTGGCGCCGGAACTTGCGCGCCGGGGAGTATTCGAAGCGATCCTGGGCGACAAACCAGCGACCCGCACTTTTGCGGGAGCCTACCGTGCGATTCGCGGCATCGCCTCGGAAACAGCGGGCCGGGAGCAAGCGGTCGCTCTGCTCAGGGATCTAACGACACAATCCTCCTCCGCTTCTCCAAGCTCGGTCTCCCCGGCGCTCTCCGCCGTCGCTTCGGCCGCGGTGATCAACATGCTTTGCTTAGACCGTTTTCCGGTCGTGACGGAAGTGTCCGTCCTCGAAAGTCTCATGGAGATTTACGATCGAAGCGGCGTTACGGCTCTTGAGCCGCTGCTGCCGCTCGATGATCTCGAGTCAGCCTGGGAAAGCCGGCAGCTTAGGATGGTTGGGCAGCCGCGGAGCTGGTGGTGGCTGGGGTACCCCTGCAACATCCCCAGAAACTGGGGCGCTTTCAAGATTCGGAGCTGGATTCTGACCCAGGCGGATGAACACAACTAGGCGGCGGATCGCCCTACGTGAAGGGTGCTTTGGGGACTGGAAAGGCTGCTCTACTTCTCTACGGGCTTGTAGGCAACACAGTCCACCTCGACTTTGAGGCCAAGGGCAGGCAGAGTTGCCTGAACGGTCGTGCGCGCCGGCTTGGAGTCGCCGAAGTACTCGCCGTACACCTCATTCATTTCCGCGAAGTCACGGATGTCCGTCAGGAAGACCGAGCACTTCACGACGTCTGATAAATCCGCACCCGCGGCGTTCAAGATGGCTTTGATGTTTTCCAGCGTGCGGCGGGTTTCCGACGCCGCGGTTCCGTGTTCCGGCTGGTCCGTCTCGGGGTTCATGGCCGCCTGGCCGGAAACATAGATGAAGTCGCCAGCGCGCACGGCATGAGAGTAAGGCCCGCGCGGACTGGGGGCGTCAGAAGAGATGATTCTGTCAAGCATGCATTTTCTCCACTCGTTTTGTCGTGTTGCCGGGGCGTGCTGGTTGCAAGCCTTGAGTATTCAAATAGGTGAGGGTGGGCTTTTGTTACTTCGATACTAGCCGAGCAACGGGTTCACTACATCCAAACCTCCGAGCAGGGCATGGCGGCCCGATTGGGAGGTGTCGCCACCCTCTCCTCCTCGCCAGTGTATTGAAGTTAGAATAGCCTTGAAGAGTTCAGTGGCCACTCAACCAGCCAGGGCTACCGCGATCGTCGCCGAAAAGCCTTCCGTCGCGAGAGACATTGCCAAAGTCGTCGGCGCCCACCAGCGAGGCAACGGGTACCAGCACGGCAACGGGTACATCGTGACCTGGGCCATCGGCCACCTGGTCTCCCTCGCCCAACCCCACGAGATCAACCCGGAATGGCGTCGCTGGCGCCGCGACACCCTGCCCATGCTGCCGCCAGAGTGGCCGCTGGTCGTCTATGAGCAAAGCCGCGATCAATTCGAGGTCGTCAAGAAAATTCTGACGAGCAAGAAGGTAGGCCGTATCGTGGCGGCGACAGACGCCGGCCGCGAGGGCGAACTCATCTTCCGCTACATCTACGAGGCCGCCCGCTCCAGCAAGCCTGTCGACCGGCTTTGGATTTCGTCGCTGACCCCGGCGGCCATTGAGGCAGGGTTGCGGACCCTCAAGCCAGCCCGAGAATACGACTGCCTCGCCGATGCCGCCCGTGCCCGCAGCCAGGCCGATTGGCTGGTCGGGATGAATCTTTCCCGAGCCTACAGCCTGGACTGCCAGCAGGATTTGTCGGTCGGACGCGTGCAAACTCCCACCCTGGCCATGCTCGCCGGGCGCGAGTTGGCGATTCGCTCGTTTGTGACGGAGGACTATTTGGAAGTCGTCGCGACCTTCCAGCTGCAGCAGAGCCCGGGGGGCCGGGAAACTGGAAAACCGAACGCCGCGGCCCCGCAACCGTCATTCCAAGGAATCTATTTCCGGCACGAGTCAGTTGAAAAGGATTCGGCCGGGCCGAAGCCTGAAGCCAAGAAGTCTCTCCCCGGCAGTGAATCGTCCAGACGAAACTCGCGTCTGCCGGCCGGCGGCGACGAGGCCCGCTACGTCATCGAGCGGACCAAAACCGGCGAGGCCCGTATCGAGTCGATCGACCGTTCAACGAAGCGCATGGCCCCTTTGCTGCTCTATGACCTCACCGAGTTGCAGCGCCATGCCAACCGGCTCCACGGCTTTAGCGCTAAGCGGACCCTCGATCTGGCCCAGAACCTTTACGAGAAGTACAAGCTGATCACCTACCCTCGCACCGACAGCCGCCATCTCACCAAAGACATTGCGGCCACTCTCGGCAAAGTCACCGGCGCGATTTCCGGGCCCTACGAGAACTTGCTTGCCGCTGGAACGGGCAGCCGCGCCCTGGGGCGCCGCTTCGTCGATGACCGCAAGGTGAGCGACCACCACGCCATCATCCCGACCGGCTCCTCCCAATCCCCGCCGGCCGGAAGCGACGAAGCCAAGATCTACGATCTGGTCTGCCGGCGTCTGCTGGCCGCCTGGCACAAAGACCATGTCTGGTCCGTTACGACTGTCATCACGGCGATTGTCTCGCCCTCGGATGAAGAAAACGCCGAACCGCTGGTCGACCGCTACTCCAGCTCGGGCGCCTCGGTCGAGCAAGAAGGCTGGAAAGTGCTTGACCTCGGCTTCGGCGAATCGAAGGCCAAAAGAAAATTAAAGAAAGGGGAATCCCGAGACCCATCCCAGACGGGAAACGCGTCTCCATCCAAAGGAGAAGACGAACAGAAAATCCCCCCAGGGCTCGACGAGGGGCGGCCCCTTCGTGTAACCGCCGCGGAGGCCGTGGAGAAGAAGACCCGGCCGCCCAAGCGCTTTACCGAGGGCACGCTGTTGACCGCCATGGAATCCGCCGGAAAAACCCTCGAGGAAAAAGAGCTTTCCGACGCCATGAAAGACCGCGGGTTGGGCACTCCGGCGACGCGCGCCGCCATCATCGAGACGCTGCTGCGCCGTGAATACATCGTGCGCAAGGGCAAATCACTGGAGGCAACCGAGAAAGGCATCCACCTGATCGACGCGGTTCATCCGGCCGTCAAGAGTCCCGCCATGACGGGCGAATGGGAATCCAGGCTAAGGCGGATCGAGCGTGGCGAGGCTAAGTTGCGGGATTTCATGCAGGGGATCGAGGAGTACGTCCGCGAAGTCGTCGGCGGAGAACCCGCGAAACCTTTCGGCCAAGCCGCCGCGCGGCCTTCGAACGGAGCCGCGGAAGTAGCGGCCGCCACTCCCGTAGGGACCGGCAATCCTGCCGGTCCACATTCTTTAGAAAGCTCACATTCTCTAGATAGTCCACCCTCCCCACCCAGTCCGCATCTTTCAGAAGCATCCGCACCGCCGCGGCCCGGCGGAACCGCACCCGCACCGAAACCCCGCCAAGAGAGTCTCCCAGACCTGCTCCGCTCCGCCTTCGGCTTCCAGGCATTCCGCCCTCACCAAGAAGAAGTCTGCCAAGCCGTTGCCCAAGGCCGGGACGTGCTGCTGGTCATGCCCACCGGCGCCGGCAAATCCCTCTGCTACCAGCTCCCCGGCATCGCCCGCGGCGGCGTCACCCTCGTCATCAGCCCCCTGATCGCGCTCATGGAAGACCAGGTCGCCAAGCTCAAGCAAATGGGTTTCCGCGCCGAACGCATCCACTCGGGCCGCCAGCGCGAGGAAAGCCGCCAAGTCTGTTTCCGCTACCTCGAGGGGAACCTCGACTTCCTCTTCATCGCCCCGGAACGGCTCAGCGTGCCGGGCTTTCCCGAGATGCTGGCCAAGCGCAAACCCACGCTCGTCGCCGTCGACGAAGCGCACTGCATCTCTCATTGGGGCCACGACTTTCGGCCGGAATACCGCATGCTCGGACAGCGGCTGCCGCTGCTACGGCCCGCCGCCGTGATCGGGCTCACCGCCACCGCGACCCCGCTGGTGCAAGACGACATCATCGAGCAGCTTGGGCTCGACAACGCTCTGCGCCGCATCCACGGATTCCGCCGCGACAACATCGCCATCGAGATTGTCGAGCTGACGCCCAGCCAGCGGCCCCCGGCGGTGACGAAGCTGCTCCAAGACCCCGCCCGCCGGCCCGCCATCATCTACGCGCCAACCCGCAAATCGGCCGATTCCCTAGCGGGGGAGCTGGCGGCGCAATTTCCCGCGGCGGCTTATCACGCCGGAATGATGCCTGAACTCCGCGACCGCGTTCAAACCGCCTTTCTTTCCGGAAAATACGAAATCGTCGTAGCAACCGTTGCCTTCGGGATGGGGATCGACAAACCCGATATTCGCACGGTCGTTCATACCGGCCTGCCCGGCACGGTCGAGGCCTACTACCAGGAAATCGGCCGCGCCGGACGTGACGCGAAACCCTCCCGCGCCGTGCTGATGTACTCCTGGGGAGACCGCAAGACCCACGAATTTTTCCTGGACCGCGACTACCCGGCGGTCAGCGAGCTGGACCGAATCTTCGGCAAACTCCCGGCGCAACCCGAATCCCGCCTCAAGCTCGAGCAACGGCTCGGAATGGACCCCATCGACTTCGAAAAGGCGCTGGAGAAACTCTGGATTCAGGGCGGCGCCGTCATCGACCCGGAAGAAAACGTGCAGCGAGGTCACGACCGCTGGAAAGGGACCTACGTCGAGCAGCGCAACTACAAGCTCAAGCAGCTCGACCTCATTGTTCGTTTCGCCTCCTCGCAACAGTGCCGCATGCTGGACCTCGTCAGGCACTTTGGCGACCAGGAGGACTCCCAAAAACTCTGCGGCATGTGCGATGTTTGCGCTCCCGCGGAGAGCGTCTCGCAAACCCGGCGAGCCCCGACCCAAGAAGAAAGAGGCGCGCTCGACGTCATCATCGAAGCGCTCAAGAAACGGGACGGGCTGGCAGCCGGCCGCTTGCTGGAGCAGGTCACCCCCGAGGCTTTGCTCGACCGCAAGACGTTCGAAAAGCTGCTAACCGGCCTGTTCCAGGCGGGCCTCGTCAAGATTGTCAGCGACACATTCGAGAAAAACGGGCAGACGATCGAGTACCGCCGCATTTTCCTCTCCCAAGAAGGAAGGGACCTCGACGCCTCCGCCGGGGATTTCGTCACCGTGGCCGCGGACGCCCCGCGCGCGCCCCGCAAGAGGAAGAAACGCGAGCCGAAGCCGAAGCGCCGGGCAAAGACCCCAAGCGGCGCTTCTCAAAGGCCCGCACAGGGACCGCCGCGTCGCCGGGAACCCGAACCGGAAGCGGTCGAAAGTCCCGTCCAGCACGCCTGGCGGCCCGGCTCGAAGCAAGGCCAGCTCATCGAAACCGAAGCCTCGTCACAAGCCGCTGAACCCCCAAACCAGCGGCTGATCCAAGAGCTGCGTGCCTGGCGCCTGACGCAAGCACGCGTTCAGCGTATGCCCGCTTTCCGCATCTTCCCCGACCGAACCTTGAACGCCATCGTTCAGGCTCGCCCCAGTAGCGAGGAGGAACTGTTACAAGTCACCGGCATAGGCCCTCGCCTGGCCGGCAAATATGGAGCCAGAATCCTAGCGATCGTGGCGGCCAACCGTGGCTAGCGCGGCAAGGATTCAGAGCCCCGACAGCAATGGAGGGGTCAACCGCATCCACGCAAGACACCGCGTTCCGTCCAACGGGGACGGCGACGTGGCAGGGAACGCGACGTGGCGCGCGCCTCCTGGCGGGCCGCGTCGGCCTCCGGGCCGACGTCGCGTGTCGGCGTACACCCATGTCGGCGCACACCCGTGTCGACGCTTGAGCCGCGTTCACGCGGCTTGGTGTTTCTAGGCCAGTCGTTTTACGGCTGGTAGCCCGACCATACCAATCCGCCCCCAGCCCGTTTCAACGGGCTTCGATCGAAAGCCGGGCCCCACACCACGCTAGGGCATTATTTGAGAGATTTGAGAGCTTCAGCTATCCTCCACACCCGCCTCAAGATTCGTTGCCAGCCGCACCAGGCAACACCGGATACCCCGGGTCATACTGTTGCAATGTCGAATGCACCGGACAAATCCAAAGCCAATCGCCTTCATTGGTCTGAAAACGCCGCAACCGGCCCCACCCCTCGGCAGGATCAACCTCCCGCAGCAATGACCGAAGCTGCCGAAACGCCGCTCCTTGGGCAGGGGTAAGCCGCCCACCCTCGTCGCGCATGTGATCGTCCAGCCTGCGATCGTCGGCCGGCAGCTCCTTCAGGATCTTTTGCATGCCGTCCGCTTGTTTTTTCGTCAGCTCCACAACCGACTGCGACAAGCCCGAAAAATCCGCCACACCGACCGCCAACCGCAGCATCTGTCCCAGCAGCTTGATAGCCGGGGACAGGCGGACGACCCATTCTTTCGGTTCGGGAACTTCATAGATCGCCTCCTCGACCGCGTGCTCGTGTCCCGGATGCTGGCACCAGAGGGTCAGCTCCCACTTGTCGTGAATGATCCCGCCGCCGCTCGGGATCAGCGTAAACACGCTGGGGTGTTCCTTGTTTTCGGCGGCTTGCGATCGGTGAAGCGCGCGGAGCGCGCGACTGATGTCATCCACCTTCGCCGCCAGATCCTCCACCGACGACGAGACATCGAAACCGTGCAGAAGCTTCAAAACGCGCTGTTCACTGTCACACCTCGGGCACTCGGTTCGCGTTTTTCCCTTGTTCCGTTTTCTTTCGAGATCATCGATCGCAAACAGGTAGTCGCACGGTTGTTCGTCGTCTCGCATTCCCCGGCAAGGCGCCTTGAGTTGGAATTCGAGTCCGGGCCAGCGCGCCTCGATCAGCGTCAGCAGCCCATCCCGCAGGATCTCGAAAAACCCGATCGGCCTTTGGCTTCTCACCGACAACTGCAGTTGTCTGCCCGCACGCTCGAAAAGCGCTTCGCCTCTCCGGTGCCTTAGGAAAACGCCGTTCCGCCAGTGTGTGCCGTCTTCGGTCCGATAGGGGTGGTTGCGGACGGTGAGCCACTCGACCAGGCCCGGCGGATCGTCACTCATGTCGCAGACCAGTGAGATCTCCTGAAATCCGCTCTGAATGGGGGTCGGCAGCTCCCAGGGCAGCGCCGGCCGCGCGTAGGGCACGAGCTGGCCGACAAGACTCGCCTGCCGCTCGGAGTCGCGGTAGCTGATGTCGAACTTTTCCATCAGCCGCAGGAAGAACGGGTAATGTTCGCTCCGGTATTGTTTCCAGATCTTGGGCAATCTGGCGTGCTCCAGGAAGCCGCCGTGGTCTCGGGTCGGCTTGTCCTCCAGGACATAACTGATCGCCTCGGTCAGCCATTGGGGCTTGATCACAATCATGTCGCGCAAGCCTTCGTCATCGCCGTAGTAGACGATGCGGCCCAGGTCGTGGAGGAGATTGAGCCAGACCTCGGCCGCGTCGTCCGTGAGTTCGTGCTTCTTCGCGATGCCGTCGAAGACTTCGCGAGTGATGCGCGGCTCTGGGTGCGCCAGCGCATCGTCGCGAGCGGCGAGCCATCGCTTGTTGTAGCGGCGGCCCATGTGCTCGAGCCGGGCCGCTTCGCGCCTGATGGTTTCGCGCAGAGGACTGAAACCCGTCCCCTCGGCGTTGGAAACTTCGTGGCAGCCGCCAACGATCATCTCGCCGTAGCGGCGCTTCAGATCGTCGAAGTCCACTTCGGGGTGGCGGCCTTCGTCGGCGTAGGTCGAAACCAGGACGACCTTGGCGTCGGGAGCGCGGAGCCGAATGCTCTTCAGCCAGAATTCCAACTGGCCCGCCTCCTGGCCTTCACGCGGACGCCAAACCAGCAGGTAGAGGGCGCGGCGGCTGAAGAAGAACTGGTGGGTGATGCGGTAGACTTCCTGGCCGCCGAAATCCCAGGCGTTCAGGGTCATGCTGGTCCCGGGCTCGTCGGGATGCGGCAGAACAACCTGGTCGATCTTGATGCCGTGAGTCGTTTTACTGTCCGGGTCGAAGGCCTTTTTCTCGAGGCCCGGCCCGGCTTGGAGCGCGCGGACGAGGCAGGTCTTGCCGACGCTGCCTTCGCCAACAAGGATGAGCTTTGCTTCGTATTGCGGTTCGGTTTTTTCTTCCTTGGCGAGGCTCCGGAGATAGGTGAGGACCGCCTTCGTTCCGCGTTTGATCAGCTCGGGGTAGGGGTCCGGAAGAGGATTGCCGGAGACGTCCAGCTTCTCTAGGTTTTGGAGTTGGCCGAGGGAGTCGGGCAGCGCCGTCAACTGATTGTCGGCGACGTCCAGGAGCTGCAGGTTTTGGAGTTGGCCGAGGGAGTCGGGCAGCGCCGTCAACTGATTGTCGGCGACGTCCAGGAGCTGCAGGTTTTGGAGTTGGCCGAGGGAGTCGGGCAGCGCCGTAACTGATTGTTGCGAGCAACCAGCGTCAGCAGGTTTTGCAGCAGGCCCAGGGAGTCGGGCAGCGCCGTCAACCGATTGTCGTTGACGTACAGCTTCTGCAGGTTTTGGAGTTGGCCGAGGGAGTCGGGCAGCGCCGTTAACTGATTGTTGCGAGCAACCAGCGTCAGCAGGTTTTGCAGCAGGCCCAGGGAGTCGGGCAGCGCCGTCAACCGATTGTCGTTGACGTACAGCTTCTGCAGGTTTCGGAGTTGCGTGAGGGAGACGGACAGTACCGTTAACCGATTGTGGTTGAGGAACAGTGTCTGCAGGTTTCGGAGTTGGGCAAGAGAGTCGGGCAGCGCCGTCAACCGATTGTCGTTGACGAACAGCACCTGCAGGTTATGGAGTTGGGCGAGGGAGTCGGGCAGCGTGGTGAGGCCCAGGTTGCTGAGGTGGAGCTCAGTTGCGCCGGTTCTCGCAGCCTTTTCGATGCGCTCCAGGGCTTTTTGTTCAGGTGAACGGCGTCGTGCCATAGCGGCTTGTCCAATGGAATTGTACCCGGAAAGTCAGGCACAAGAAAGCCCCTCATCCGCCCGCGACCCGGTCTCGGCCGCCGACAGGCCCGCAAATCCCCCGGCCTGGTGACCCCAAAAAATCACCAAACGCAGCAGAAATCCGAGAATCGAAACTCAGAGCCGCGATCGTGGCATCCAACCGCAGCTAGCTGAGCCGCGTTCACGCGGTTTTGATCCTGGAAAGTCGTAGCCTATACCCTTTTTCGCTGGGCTGTTATCCTGTCGATGGACCCAGCCAGGCGTCTTCAATGATCAGGAGCCTTCGATGATAGAGACGTGTCACCCCAGCCGACGGAGCCGTAGCGCCATTCCAATTCCGGTAAGGCATCAACTCCATCGCCATTCACCCGCCGCGATTTTTGTGGCCCTTTGCTTGGCGGCCGCTTGCTTGCCGACCCTGACCGCCCAGACCCCACAACCCTTCGACCTGCTCATTACCGGCGGACGCATCGTCGACGGGGCCGGCAACCCCTGGGTGCGGGGGAGCGTGGCCATTCGCGGAGACCGCATCGTTGCCATGGGGCATCTGCCGGGGGCGAAGGCCAAGCGGACGATCGACGCCGGGGACAAGGTCGTCTCGCCCGGGTTCATCGACATTCACAACCACGGGCGGCGCGGAATCTTTCAGGTCCCGAGCGCCGTAAATTACGTCCGCCAAGGCGTGACGACGATCATCGAGGGCAATGACGGCAGCTCGCCCCTGCCCCTTCGAGAATTCTTCCAGAAGCTGCTCGACACACGAATTGCGGTCAACCTCGGCGCCTTCGTCGGCCACGGCAGCGTTCGCAACGAGGTGATCGGAGCCGAGGACCGCCGCGCGACGCCGCGGGAGCTGGACCGCATGCGCCGCCTCGTCGGCCAGGCCATGAACGAGGGCGCCCTGGGGCTCAGCACCGGTTTGTTCTACATTCCTGGGAACTTCGCGCCTACCGAGGAGGTGGTCGAGCTGGCCAAGATCGCCGCGGCCTCGGGAGGCATGCACATCTCTCATATGCGGGATGAAGCCGCCAAGCTGCTCGACAGCGTCGACGAGACGATTCGCATCGGCGAAGAGGGCGGGCTTCCCACGCAGATCACCCACCACAAAGCCGTCGGCAAGCCCAACTGGGGAGGCAGCAGCAAGACTCTCCAGCGCGTGGAACAGGCCAGGGAGAACGGGGTCGACGTGTCGATCGACCAGTACCCCTATACGGCATCGAGCACGGGAACGAAAGCCATGTTTCCGCCTTGGGCGCAGGCGGGAGGCCGCCAAAAGTTGCTCGGGCGCTTACAGGATCCGGCAACGCGGAAACGCATCAAGGCCGAGATCGCCCGCCGCATTGAGTTGGACCGCGGCGGGGGTGATCCGAAGAATGTGCAATTGGTGAACTGCGAGTGGGACCAGCGTCTCAACGGGAAAACGCTGGCTGACGTGACGCGCGAGCGGGGCCGCGAGGTCAGCTTCGAGACCGGTGCCGAGACGGCCATGGAGATCGAGGCAGCCGGAGGCTGCGCGGCCGTCTATCACGCCATGAACGAGGAAGACGTCGAGCGCATCATGCAATATCGGGGGACGATGATCGCCTCCGACGGCTGGATCTTTCGCCTTGGGGACGGAGTGCCGCACCCGCGCGCCTACGGTACTTTTCCGCGTGTGCTGGGGCGCTATGGCCGCGAAAAAGGAATCCTAGACCTCGAAGACGCCGTGCGCAAAATGACGTCCTTGCCGGCGCAGCGAATTGGGCAGTTCGACCGCGGGTTACTGCGGCCCGGCATGAAAGCGGACGTGACGATTTTTGATCCGGACACGATCATCGACCGGGCCGAGTTCGGCGACCCTCACCAGTACCCGGACGGTATCCGCTTCGTGATTGTCAATGGCGAAGTGGTACTGGACGACGGAAAGATGACGGCGTTGCGTCCGGGAACGATTCTTTACGGGGCGGGGAAGAAGTGACGGGGGGTGTATCAGCGCTAGTGTTGGGGCCAATGATGCCCGACGTTTGAATTCTCGTTGGAACTGCTTTGGAACAGGGAAGCCTAGTTGGGTACCGCTGGCCGCGGACTCCCGTCCGCCCTAGAGTTTGGCCTTTCTGACGTGGCGCGTGCCTCCCGGCGGGCAGCGTCGGCCTCCAGGCCGACGTAAGCGCGGACTGCCGTCCGCGCCCTGGAGTTCCTGCATTTTGCCACGCGGGGCAGGCGCCCCTGCCTGCCATGTATTGGGCCTCCAGGCCCAAAATCCGAAACCCGCGCAAGCGGTCACGTAAAAACAAAAAAACTTGCACTCAATTTGTTCAAGCACTTACATCCCACCACCCCCGCCAAACGAACCCAAAACCCGATCCGCGCCTGCTACAATGCGAGCGGAAAGTCGGCCAGAGCCGCGACCGTGAGGGAGCGGTTTCCGCCCCTGCGCGCTCAGTCGCAACAAGAAATGTGGGGACAAGCGAAGTGCAACAAGAAAGCTGCGGACAAGCGGCGTGGCGCACGTCTCCAGACGTGCCGTGTCGCCATTCCTGGCGACATGTCTTTGCTGGCATTATCTCGAAACCCGTGTCGCCCCGGGTCAGCCGGCCCCTCAGCGACAAAAACAAACAAAATCCAACGAAATTAGCCACTTTGTCAGGCAGTTTGACACCGGCCCAGCCGACACCCTCAACGCAAACCATTGAAAACAAAAACACTAAACGAGGACAATGAATACGAGACGCCCAAAACCGCGGAAAACAAGCCGACAGCATGACAAAACCGGACATTTTCGGACATTTGTAAAGAAACTTTATACGCTCATCGACAACCTCTTTTGTTTCAATGACTTTTTTGAGGCCGTGAAAATGACCTCCTGACATGCCGCCAGGGCAAGTATGAGCAGCCGTCGCGGCCCGCGAAATGTAGAAACTCCAAGGGCACGCGGACTCCCGTCCGCGCCTCTGTCCGGCCGGTTGAAGTTTTGGAGGGGGCTAGTACTCGCGGATCGTTCCGCAGGCTGAACAGGTTTGGTGACGGGCCAAGGCCGCAAAAACGGCAGCGATACAGGACCGGAGCTGTTCCGCCCAGCCTGGCTTGGGGTTCCCGCAGAGGGGACAGATGTCGGCTTGGGCGGGGTTGCCATTGCCTTTCGCGGCGTCATCCAGCGGCTCGTCTCCATCTACAATGTCCAGAAGCTCAAGGGCGTCCGGCACGTCGGAGGCGCGCACTTGCAGCCGTACCCCTTCGATGTTGCCGCTGTAGGGACCCACCATGCGAGCGATATGCTCGTCGAGAACAGCGGCCGGGATATCGTGGGCCTCGAGCAAGCCCTTCGCGAGGTGGCCTTGCTGGGGAGTGGGATACGTCGCGATCGTGACAAGCGAGTCAGGCACGGGATTCACCAGAATAGCGCGGAGGGACGGCTCCCTGGTTGCCGCTATCGCCGCTCACCTGCTTTCGCCCGGCCAAAAGTCTTGGCGCAGCGAAACCCGATCGTGGGGCTTTGCTCATCGGGACGAGCATAGCTGCGGTAGGCAGTGGTGAGGTATTTCGGGGCGTCGACCCACGACCCGCCCCGCAGCAGACGGTAGAGGCCCTTTTCGGGCCCAGCCGGGTTTTGCTCCGGTGCCCGCGCGTAGTAGTCTTTCTCGTACCAATCGGCGCACCACTCCCAGACGTTGCCTGACATATCGCACAGGCCGAAAGCGTTTTCCGGGTACTGGCAAACCTCGCCCGGCCCGTCCATGCCGTCGTAGTGGGCCGACTCTTTGGTGGGTTCGTCGTCGCCCCAGGGGTATTTCAGGCCGTCACGCAAACCGCGGGATGCCCGTTCCCATTCCGCTTCGGCGGGGAGGCGCTTTCCGGCCCATTGGCAGTAGGCATTGGCGTCCTGCCAGGTGATGTTGACGGCCGGATGCTTTTCTTTGGCGCTCTCCGGTTTTCCTTGGGGCCAGTAGTAGGGTGGGGCTCCGCCGGTGTCTTTGAGAAACTCGGCGTACTGGGCGTTCGTGACCTCGTGCTTGTCAATGTAGAAAGGATCGAGGACGATCGAGCGAACGGGGCGGTCGTCCTTGAGCAGCGTAGGAAACCATTTCAGGTTGTCGTCGGGGAGCGGGTGGGAGCGTCCGCGAAGAAAGTCGCCGCCGGGTATGAAGACCATTTCCGGCTCGGCTGCCGTGACCACGAGAATAGAGGCCAAAACCAGCAGACCGGCGCGCGGCAAGCTAGCCGTAAATCGAGGCGATTTCATCGGTGGGAACGAAGCCGGTGGCGCCAAGGGGATCAACGTAGGCGTAGGTCCGGCCCGACGGCGTGTTGTGGATCTGTTTGCTCCAGTCGATCCCAAGCGCCGAATACATCGTGGCGACCACGTTTTCGTTGCGTGGCTGCTCCTTGCGGCTCCAGCCGGTTTCGATGCACTTGGCGCCGTCGGCGTCGCTGGCGCCCAAGATGCGGCCGCCTTGGACTCCGGCGCCGGCGAACAGGGCCGGGTAGCACTTGTTGTAGTGATCGCGCCCCGCCATGTTGTTGAGGGCTCTGGGCGTGCGGCCGAACTCGCTCAGGCAGACCACGAGCGTTTCGTCGAGCAGCGTCTGGCCGGAGTTGCCCGTGGCGGGCAAAGTCGACAGATCTTCCAGCAAAGCAGAAAACGCCTGGTCGAACTGAGCGCACTGGATGTAGTGGTTTGTCTTCTTCGAGCGGTCCCAGATGTAGACGTGATGATCCCAGCCGGGATGGCAAATGTGGATGTAGCGGGTGCCGCCGTCCTGCAAGAGCATGTTGCGGGAGAGAATGCAGGCAAGGCCCACCGGGTTGTCGCCGTAACGCTGACGGTCTTCTTCGGTCACGCCAAACGCCTTCGGCCAGCGCGGGTCGGAGAGCAGCTTGTAGGCCGCGCCGTAAAAATCGTCATAGCCGGCCATCTCGCGGCCGTAGCTTCCCAGGCGGGGCCGCTCGGCGTCGCGCAGTTTTTGCAGCAGGTCCCAGCGCTGCTCGAGCAGGCGGGCGGCTTCCGAGTCCAGCTTGTCACCGTTGATGGCAGCCTCGGTGTTGATGTCGACGACGGAAAACCGCGCGGGCAGAAAGCCCGTCGAGAGCGCCCCAACCGACCCTTTTTCCAGATTGAACGACATGTAAATCGGAAACGTGTCGGTGGGACGGCGCTGGGGTTCAAGCTCGTGCGCCACCACCGAACCAATAGCGGGAATCTCGCGCGCGAAGGCCAGGTTGTTCTGGCGGCCCGTCTGGACGTAGTATTGCGCCCGGAAATGGACTTGCTCGTGGCCGCGCATCGAGCGCACCAAGGCCAGCTTGTCCATGTGTTTTTCGAGCCGGGGAAACAGCAAGTGAGGCAGGTAAAGTCCCGGGTAGACCTCGCGAACGTCGAGATCTTTCGGAGTGTCCGCGTTTTCCTTGAAGTCGAACGACTCCACGTGACTAATGGCGCCGGAAATCTCAAAGTACACGACGTTGCGGGCGTTGCCGCGCGGCTGAACCTTATCGCCGGTCGAGGAAGCGCGGAGCGGCCAGACGCCGTCCATCGAGGCTCCCAACAGCCCCAAGCCACCCAGCCGCATCAACTCGCGGCGCGAACCCATCAGATCGCCGACTCTCATTTCCGTTGCTCCGTTATTCGTTGCTCCGCGTGTCCGAGTCACGGACCGCGCGTATTTGTTTCCTCAATAGTTGAAGAAGAACTCGACGCTGTTGATCAAAGCCCACTGCAGGTCTTGGGCTCCGGCGGCCCGATCCTTCCGCAGTGCCGCTACCGCGACTTCCTTTTCACCGTTGGACGGCGGCCGTGACAGGCTGCCGAGAAACATCTCCTCGACCACGCGCCCATCTTCTGGATAACTATCGAGCAGCCTTTGCGCGCGGCTGTCTTTTTCCGCGAGAACCCGGTTGTTGACCACCGGCGATTGCATCAGCACCAGCGGATGCTGCATTGATCCCATGACGGGCCGCGCCGGGGTCTGGCGGTCGGACTGGCCGAAGATGCGCATGAAATGGCGCGTGTCGCGGTCGCCCGCGGGGCCGGCGAGCTGCATGGCCATGCCGTAGCTCCTGCCGCCCTGCTTAAACTCGCCCGGCTTGTCCGTTGCCAGCACAATCGCGTCGTGTAACTCCTCGGCCGACAACCGGCGGGCGAACTTGCGGGCGAAGTAGCTGGTATAGGAGTCCTTCCACTCGGCCGGGAAGCGCGCCGAGAGCTGATAGGCGCTCGAGCGGCTGATGGTCGCCATCAGGTGCTTGATGCTGTAGTTGCTATCGCGGAAATCCTTCGCGAGAGCGTTCAGCAACTTGGGATGTGACGGCTGCAACTGCCAGCCTTGCGGCAGATTGGCGGGGTCCTGGCGCGCCAAATCGAATTCATCATAAGGCTCGACGATGCCTACGCCCATCAGTTTGGCCCAGATCATGTTGGCGGTCGCCCGGGCGAACTGCGGATGCGAGGTCAGCAGCTCCGCCAATGTGTCGCGGAAGTCCTGCTCGGGCTTTGTGCCCTTACCGTTCAGCAAGAAGGCGGGCTCCCCGGACCCGCCGGGCCGAGGTATGCGGATCATGCTGTGACCTTCGGTGTCGTAGCCCGGATTGTGATCGTCGATGAGGAATTCGCCCGACTGGGGCTTCCCGTCCTCCCAATACATCAGGTAGCGGCTGCGGCCTAAGAACGCAGCGTTTTGGAAGAACTGCCCGCGGGTCTTGCCGCTCAGCCAGACATTGACTTTTTCCAGATGTCCCTGGCCGTCGTGGCAAGAGATGCAGGAAAAGTTGATCCCCAAAAACGCCTTGCCGTAGATAATTGAAAGCTCGTCGGTGGTGTCGAGCTGATGGACCATTGACAGGTCGTCGCCGTGCTTCGGCTGCGGCGCTCCTTGCACGTGCTCGCGCGCGATGACGTTCGACGCCGCCACGACGTGGTTGCTCTTGGCCGAGGCCGTGATGATGGCCCGCACGACATCGTCATAGGGGCGGTCGGAGCGCAGATTCTCCTTCATCCAGTAATGGAAAAGGTAGCGTCCGCGGCCCATCTTGCCGTTCGCGCGGAACAAGTCCATGAAAAAGTAAGACCACTTTTCGACCCAGGCCTCGCTGTCAATAAGCCGCTGGACGAGCTTGTCGCGTTTTTCGGGTTCCTGGTCCGCGGCGAACGAGCGGACGTCTTGGGCTGAAGGTATGCGGCCTGTCAGATCGAGCGTAACCCTGCGAAGAAACTCGGCGTCGGTGGCCGGCGGGGCGTGCGGAATGCCGTCCCGCTCCATCTTGGAGAAGATGAAATCGTCGACGAAATTGCGGCGCGCAAGCGGCGCTGCTTGAGGCGAAAGCGGTTTCTGTTTGTCCTTCAGGAGCTGTTCGGTGAGAGCGCCCGCCTGGTTTGTCTGCGAGGGGGCATAGAGTGACTTGTGTGCCTTGTTGAACTGCTCAGGGGAGAGGGCTTCCTCGCCCGCCGGCGCGGGCGACCGCTGCTGCCCGGCCAACACTAATGCGAACAAGCACCCACACAGAATGCTATTAAGCAGCTTCATGAGCGGCCTCCAGACACACTAACTTAACCGTAATACTACGCCACGGGCCGCACGGTGTCAAATAAGCGGGTAGTCAGAAATTTCGCAAAGGGGGCAGGCGGGAGGAGGGATGCGGGCGGCTGTGCCGAGGCGATGTCACCAGGAATGGCGACACGGCACGCAAGAATGCGCGCGCCACGTCGCGAGAAATGCGGGTTAGCGGAAATTAGCGGATTTTCGTATCGCGCGCGTTCCTTATTATGCAAACGCGAAATTGGGCGCCAAACCGCTCGTTCGGAGGGGGCCGGGGACAGTTCGCGGCATGGGGCGGAATTTCGAGGCACGGACTCCTCGGGCTGCGCTGTCCCGGCATCCACGCACGGCGCCGTTGCCGGACTGAGATCGTGCGCCCAGCGCGGCCGAATTCGGCCCGGCAGCCGGTTGAGCCGATCGGTATTCAGGATGGTCTTCATACATTCCTCCTTTGGCGAACCAGCCCGCCCCTGTTCGCTGACGAAACCGGCGGCTGGGCGAGAGCCGATGCGCCGGGCTTCGCCACCACGCCGAAGCCGCGAATCGCGACACACAAAAACGCCCGGGTCCAGGCGGGACGGCGGTCGCCGCCCTTTTGCCCGTACGATAGCAGATGGGGGAGGGCTATTTTCTGGAGAACAGTGGTGAACTGTTGATTTTGAAGGGTTTAAATTATTTTGAAATCCGTGACTCGAACGGCTGGTTTTGGGAATTGCGCGGTTGGCAGGCCAAACGGATGAATGAAAAACGGCCCTAATCAAAATGGCAGAGGAGCGGCCAGAAAGAGGCCGGTTCTGGCCCCACTCCTGACCTCGGAGGACCATTTACAGTGGTCCCTCGCCGATTCTTGTTGACGGATGACTTAGCGGCTGAGGGACGGCATTGGTCGCATGACGACGATTTTTCTCTCCACCACCCTAACAGCGGTCTAGACCAACTATAGGATCCATGTGGCATAATGCACGTGTTCCTGTCGGAAGTGCCTGGGATCTTGGCTGAGAACGTCAAGACCACCATGGTCTACACCCACGTGCTGAACCGCAGCGGTCGAGGGGTCCTCAGCCCCCTTGACAGTCTGCGCAAAGCCGTCTCCAGCGAGAGCGGTGGGATTATCCGGCGTACGAGGGAAACGTGGCTGATTTTCTCTCCGACCAGGAGGTTCACGCGCTGCTCGCGGAGGAGAAGCGCCTGCCGGCGGATTATGGCCGTCGATTCGTGCTGAAGCCGAAGCGTGGCCATTCTGAATTCGAGCTGGATCTCGACGGCGCAGACGGTTCGCCGTTCCGGGTCGTGGCGCGGCGTTCCAACTTCAATCATCTCGACTTCTCTGTGATCCTCGTCTATCGCGTGCCGGGTTCGAACCAGGTGCTACGTCTAAAGCGGTACAACGGCAGGAGTCACGAGCACACGAACCCGATCGAGCGGCAGACGTTCTACGATTTTCTCATCCACACAGCCACAGAGCGATATCAGCGCAGCGGGAATCGTGAAGACACCTTCGCAGAGGTGACCGACCGGTACGCCAACGTGGATCAAGCGGTCGAGTGTCTCTTCGAGGACTGCGGATTCATTACGCCAGATGAGCCACAGGCCTCACTGTTCCCCCCCCCGAGGTGGCGGATGAGCGTCGAGTCCATCCAGAGAGAATTCCAGAACAAGGTCTCGAAGAAGGTCCGGCTCGAACCCGAGGGGGAGGACCGTTATCGGGTTCTCACACCGTTCCAGTTCGATGATCGGGACCATCTCGCCATTGTTCTCAAACGTATGAATGGCACGTGGGTCCTCTCGGACGAGGGACACACCTACATGCATCTCACGTACGACATTAGCGAGAAAGATTTGCACAGGGGTACTCGGGCCAAGGTGATCACGAACGCGCTTGATTCGTTCGCCGTGGAAGACCGCGAAGGCGAACTCCTCCTTCAGGTGTCCGACGAGCGATATGGTGATGCCCTTTACGACTTCGTCCAAGCTCTCCTAAAGATCACCGATGTCTCGTATCTCACGCGGGAGAGAGTGCGCTCAACTTTTCTTGAGGACTTCCGTTCGTTCATGTCCGAACGAATACCAGAGGTCAGACGAACGTTTGAGTGGAGCGACCCTTCCCACGATCCAGTGGGGAACTACGTTGTGGATTGCCGTGTGAATGGGATGCCGCGTCCTCTGTTTGTGTTCGCTCTCCCTGGTGACGACCGTGTCCGAGACGCCACGATCACCCTTCTGCAGTTCGAACGGTGGCCGTTGCAGTTCAGGTCGCTGGGCATCTTCGAGGACCAGGAACAGGTGAATCGAAAAGTACTAGCGCGGTTCAGCGACACCTGCGAAAAGCAGTACTCCAGCCTCTCTGCGAATCATGACCGAATCGCTCGCTATCTCGACGGGGCCATCGAATAGACCGCCTAACCAGCCGTTAGGCAGACCGTGCGATGGAAGCGACATGCAGCCGTACCACTTTTCGATGCACGGTCTCGCTCTCGACATCTTCGGAGCGTTCCTGGTTGCAGTCGAAGCGATCAAGCTTGAGAATCTACGGGCACTTCGCCAGCGGGTGCTCTGACAGGTGCCTGCCAAAAGCGGGCCGCGCCTGAGTGCCCGAGCCGTTATGCGGACATGATCAGGAATGAAGATCACCACTCTTTTAGATCGGATTGAACGGTACCGTCATGGGCCTCTCGGTGCGTGATGTCCAACGGGCGCGCACTTCGCACAATACTGCTTGGCCAGGGGGGCAGTTCGTTCGCCCTGCGCCGGTCAGCTCGTTCTCCCTGGGCCGGTCAGTTCGTTCTCCCTGTGCCTGTGTATGATGAGACCATCATGGCGGAGACGACCTACAACGACCCCAAGTTTGCTCTGAGCCGGATCTACACCAAGCAAGGCGACCAGGGAGAAACCAGTCTGGTCAACGGGCGGCGCGTGGCGAAAGATGACCCGCGAATTGAAGCCTACGGAACCGTCGACGAGCTGAACTCGTTGATCGGCGCGGCCAGAGTTTCCGCTCAGGAGCTTGCCTCTCAGGTTGCGGATTTCGGCGGGCTGGCGGAAATACTGCTTCGCGTGCAGCACGAGCTGTTCAATTTGGGATCGATTTTGGCGACGGATCCCGGCCATGTGCACCCCAAGCAGCCGCGAGTCGGCGCAGCGGATGTGCGGCAGCTCGAGAATGAAATCGACAGCATGAACGCCGAGCTCGAAACGCTGCGGTCCTTCGTCCTGCCGGGTGGATGCCGGCTCAACATCGAGCTTCACATCTGCCGCACGGTCTGCCGGCGGGCCGAGCGCAACTGCATCGCCCTCAAGCACGGCGAGCCGGTTCCCGACGAAGCCATTCAATACCTCAACCGCTTGAGCGACGCCCTTTTCGTTTGGAGCCGCTGGGTTTGCCTCAAGTTAGGCGCGGAAGAAGTTTTGTGGCAGCCCAACAAAGCAGCCTCGGGATCGAGTTGACCGCGGCCGGCCCAGCCATCTGAAGGTGGCCGGCGGCGCCTCGATACGCTGCCGCGCTCTGTTGGACAGCCTGCTAGCCGCTTCGCGCTCCCGGCTCTCATTGCGTACTGGCCGAGCACCCCCTAGACTAGTCCGTTCGGCCTTCTTGCATGCCTCTCCCAGCCGCCACGACCGTTTTTCTGATTCTTCTTGGCTGGATTCTGACTGTCATCACGAGCTATCTGCTGGGCCGTATCGTCTTAGTTCGTTGCCTGGGGCCGCGGATGGCTCTGTCCCGCGCCGAACGATTCGTGTTCGCATTCGGCGCCGGGGCTGCCTGTTTGAGTAACGCCGTTTTCCTCCTGTGCGGGTTGGGAGCGTTTTACACCGAAGCTGTTTGGGCCGTCGCGTTGCTAGCCGCCGGAGCGTACTGGCGCTGGGGCCGCGAAGGGTCTTCCACACTGCGGTTCCCCGCGGAACCTGGACAAAGGCTGTGGTGGGCAATCTTCGCCATTCCCGCTGTCGCTTATGGCTGCACCTATTTCGTCCATGCGCTGGCCCCCGCGATCAGCCCCGACGGGGTCGGATACCACTTGGGTCTGGTTTCGCGCTATTACCGGGAGCATGGGTTTCCTCATATCACGACGAACATTTATGCGTATCTCTCGCAAGGAGCCGAAATGCTCTATTTGTTCGCCTTCGCTGTTGGGAAGCATTCCGCGGCGAAGCTGGTGCACTTCAGTTTCCTTGTGGCGACTGTTGTCGCCATGCTGGCTTTCTCGCGCCGCCACGGCTTGTGGCGGGCCGGCGTCGTGGGCGCGGTTCTTTACGCTTGTTCTCCCGTGGTGGGCGCGGATGCGGCCAGCACCTACAACGATTGCGCCTTGGCGTTTTACGAGTTTTCGGCTTTTTACGCTCTGCTGCTTTGGTGGCGCGGCAGGCAACGAGGCTGGCTTGTGATCATTGGAATCCTGGCGGGATTTTGCTTTTCCATTAAATACACGGGAGGACTGATGCCGCCGGCCGCCGTCGCGCTGGTGGCCTGGGGGAGCTGGCGGCGCCTCCGAAATGCCCGGGTTGCTCTGAGACGCTCGCTTGCAGTGGCGGCCGTGGCGTCGCTGTTTGTTTTGCCCTGGACTCTGAAAAACGCAATATTGGTCGGGAATCCAGTGGCTCCATTTTTCAATCGGTTCTTTCCCAATCCTTACGTCACGGTTTTTTTTGAAGACACCTACAGGAATTACTTGAAGGACTACAGTCATTCCGGGGAGGCCGTTCCGCCGCATGAATATGCGCTCGAACTAACGGTTCGGGGAACCAAGCTGCAAGGCATGCTGGGACCGATTTTTCTGATCACGCCGCTCGGTTTTCTGGCCTGGCGGCGCCGCTGGGGGAAGCCCATTCTCCTTGCGGGGTTGCTCTGCGCGCTTCCCTGGATGGCGAACGCGGGAACCCGGTTCCTGATTCCCGCACTGGTTTTCGCGTCGCTGGCGGTTGGTCTGGCTTTGTGCTTCCTGCCGCGGCGGATTGTGCCCTTTGCTGCTTGCCTGGTGCTTGGATTCCACGCCGTCAGCTCATGGCCGGCGATGCTGCGAGTCTGGCATCCGCAACCGGTGTGGTCCCTTCACGAAGCGGTTCCCTGGAAGGCGGCGCTGCGCCTCGAGCCCGAGGACGAATATCTGACGCGGCACGTATCGCACTTTGGCGTGGTTCAGAGAATCGCGGACCTTGTGGGACCACGTGACCGCGTGCTGAGTCTCGAAGCCCTGCCGGATGCCTATTTTGCATCCGAGCAGCTTGTTTACTACCAGGGCGCCGAAAACGAACAGCTCGTCGAGGTTCTGCGGGCCGGTGCTGATCCGCAGTACTGGCCGTCCCGCGTTCTTTCTCTCGAGTGGCCGGCGCGAGAGCTTCACGGCTTTCGCATTTTGCAGCGGAATCATGATCCTGCCACGCAATGGACGGTTTCCGAAGTTCGTCCGCGGGACGCTGACGGCGAAGTCGTTCCCAGCACGAGCTGGCGGGTTCATGCCGATCCGTCCCCGTGGACCGCTTCCCACGCCTTCGATGGCAACCCCTTTACTCCTTGGAAGTCGTGGGGACCACTGTTTGACGGAATGAAGATCGAGGCGCATTTCCCCGAGCCGTTGCAGCTCAGCGGAGCCGACCTCATCTATCCTTGGGGCCAGTATGGCTTGGAGCTGGAGTATTTCGGAAAAGACCCGGGCGGGAATTGGTTCCCACTTGATCCCGGGATCAAGGAAAGCCGGCGGCCGGTTTCGGTGGCGGCTCTGCGGGCGGCAATCCATGAGGAGCTGAAGCGGCACGACATTTCCTTTTTGGTGACAAGTACGGCGGGAGGCTATGCGGATCTCTCCAAGACCATCGGCGAAAACCCGGCGGCGTGGGGCCTGCGCGAGGTGGGGACTGACCCCGGCCAGGGGCCGATTCACGTCTACCGCGTCGAATAGTGGCCTGTCGAACGCTGCGCTATCCTGATAGCAGTCTCCTTTTTTCGCCCGCGTACACTTCTGCCACGGGCTGCTAGACCATGAAATTTTCTGCCAAATCCTGCCATCGGCCGCCGCGAACAGGCCGCTTTCCTGCAATCAGCGGCAATCCGGCCTTCCGCTCCTCTAGCCTCCTGAGAGTCTTGCCCGATGGCGGCTGAACTGATTTGTTTTAACCCGCAATGCCGCAAGCGCTTCGCGATTGACGAAGTGATCTACCAATGCCCCGCTTGCGGCGGGCTGATTGAGGCTTCGAATGACTTAGGCGGGCTTGACGCGGGAAAGCTGCGCGCGGTCTGGGAGCAGCGCCGGCTGAGCCGCCTAGCGCTCGACGTCAGCGGCGTTTGGCGGTATCGCGAGATGCTGCCGTTTCTTGATGACCCGCGGCATGTCGTCACGCTCGGGGAAGGCAACACCCACCTGTTTGACGGGGTGCTGGCGGCCTCTCATGGCGGTCTGACCCGCTTGCAGTTCAAGCATCAGGGCTACAACCCCACCGCATCGTTCAAGGACAACGGCATGACCGCCGGGGTGGCGCAGGCCCGCAAGTTGGGCATGAAGCGCGTCGCCTGCGTATCCACTGGGAACACCTCGGCTTCGATGGCGGCCTATGCGACGGCGGCCGGGATGCAAGCGGTCATCTTCATTCCTCACGGGAATATTGCCTACGGAAAGCTGGCGCAGGCGCTCGAGTATGGAGCGCTGACACTTCAAGTCGAGGCGAATTTCGATCAGATTCTGGCGCTGGTACGGGTTCTCACCGAAGAGTTGGGGATCTATCTGCTGAACTCGATCAATCCTTTTCGCATTGAAGGACAGAAGACGATTGCGATCGAGATGCTCGATCAGCGCGGATGGAAGGCGCCTGATTGGATCGTCGTACCGGGCGGGAATCTGGGCAATGTGTCGGCCCTGGGCAAGGGGTTGCGCGAAATGCGCGAGATCGGGTTGATTGACCGGCTGCCGCGGCTGGCGGTGATTCAGGCGGCGGGCTCGGCGCCGTTCTTTGAATTTTTCAAGCGGGAACACCGCGGCTCGTTTTTGAATGTGGAAAAGCCGGAGACGCTGGCAACGGCAATTCGCATTGGCGCTCCGGTTTCGTGGCCCAAGGCCCTGTTTGAAGTGGAGTCGAGCGGCGGCGTGGTCGAAAGCGTGACGGAGCAAGAAATCGCTGACGCCAAGGCGGTGATCGGGCGCTGCGGCATTGGCTGCGAGCCGGCCTCAGCGGCAACGCTGGCGGGGATTCGCAAGCTGACGGCGGCGGGAACGATCGACGCCGAAGCGGATGTGGTGGCCGTGCTCACCGGGCATTTGCTCAAGGACCCCGATTACGTCTATCGCTATCACACCGGGCAGTTGGAAGCGCCCGGGGCGGGGAAAATCGAATCCACCTTCGGTAACGCACCGCTGGTCATGCCCAACGACCCGGCCAAGATCGCTGCGTTTCTCGAGGGGGAGACGCGGCAGGGGTAGCAGCCCATGGCGGAAGTCCGCGGACGCGAAAAAAGGGTCGCGGTAGGGATGCCGGTTGCCCGGCATCCCTACCGCGACCGGTTTTTCGCCGAACACACTTGCACCACGGGCTGTTAGACGTTCGCCTTTCGAGTCCACAAAGCTCAACGCTCAGCAAGCCGAAGAACCGCTGCTTCCATGGCTTGCGCCACGCGTTCGTAATCGGCTTGACCAGAGAAACTGAGCGGTTTGCCAAATCGAACACGAACCGATCCGGGTTGGGGCCATTCGTGATGAAGGGAATAAATCTCAAAAAGGCCTTCCAGGCGGATGGGAACAAGCGGTACGCCGAGCCGCAGCGCCATCAGTCCGATGCCGCTTTTAAACGGCTGCATTCCGCCGTCGGGGGAGCGCTCTCCTTCCGGGAAAACGAGCGGGCAGAATCCTTCGTCTACTAGCTCGCCGGTATAGCGCAACGCGCGCCGTGTCCCGCTCATCTTCTGAGGCAGCGGGTAGGCGTTCACCAGAAATGTCGCCAAGTAATACTGTCCGGCGATCTTCAGCGTCTCTTCGAAGCCGGTTTGCCGCCAGTCCCAGTAGGACAAAAAATAGTCCTGCGACATCGCCGGGGCCACGCGGCGCCGCAGGCGCGGCGGCAGCGCGGCCAAGATGGCAATCGTGTCAAGATGGCTGTTGTGATTGGCGGCGAAGATCACCGGCGGTTTCACGTCCGCCAGGTTTTCGATTCCCTCGCTAGAGAAGCTGACGAGCATCTGACGAAACATCGGCAGGGCCAGCCCTTCCAGTGCGATGCATCGCATCCCGCGAACGAGGGCGGACCGGTTCCAGCGAGGCAGACGCGGCATCCGAGCCTCTTTGTTGCGTTTCGGCGGGAGTGCGAAAGTCTCTGAGTCGGCGCCTCGGGCAAAGACGGCTTCCGCAGCAGCCTCGACGTCAAGGCCGGACTCCGGCTGCTGGGCGTGGCGGACGACGGCTTGCAGCTCGCCTACAGTTTCAATCGTGCTAAAGCGGGCTTCGTCGAGCTCGACACCGCATTCGTTCTCCAATTGCGACATCAACTCGACACGCTCGAGAGACGATACTCCGAGATCCTCGGCCAGCCTTGCTTCATCACCAAGAGCGTGATCTTTCCTGGGCGCGAACTGAGCCAGCGCGCCCGGCACGCCGGTTTTGGCGGGAGTGGTTCGCGGACTCGCTTTTCCGCTAAACCGCGGGGCGATGCGAGCCGCGACCTCGCCCCTCTTGACCTTGAAGGTGGAATCCGTCCGCGGGAAGTCGTCCTCGGGCCACAGGGACCAGCCATGGATTCGCTGGTGCGCCTCCAGCTCCCGGTTGGCCGCCCCAATCAGCGTCTCGGGGCGGGCGGACGGAACTCGCAGGATCAGGACGGCGTGGACCTTCTCTTCGCCGTTTTCGCGAACCGGCACGACCACGCTTTCCTTGACCCGCGGCAGCCGGTTCAAAACGGCTTCGATGTCGGAGGGGTATACGTTGAGCCCGTCCGCGGTGACGATCATTTCTTTTAGACGGCCTTTGTAGTAAAGCCTGCCCTGCTCGTCGATCTCGCCCGCGTCGCCGGTGTGAAGCCAGCCGTCATCGAGCCCGGCGTCCGTCAGACGGCCGTCCTCGAGATACTCCGTTACGACGCTGTCACCGCGCACAAGGATTTCTCCGTCCGCGGCGACGCGAATTTGCTGACCCTCAATCGCCTGCCCGATCGATCCGCGCCGCGTGCTCAGCGGATGGTTCATGGCCACCACCGGACTCGCCTCCGTCAATCCGTAGCCCTGGACAAGCACGAAACCCAACCGCCTCCAAAAGCCCTCCAGTTCCGAATCCAGTTGCGCCCCTCCGACGACGACAGCCCAGAACTTCCAGCCCAGCGCCCCGTGAACGCGGCGATGCTTCCACCACGACTCCGCCGCGCCGGGCAACCCTTGAAAGCTTCGTGCTTCCGCCCCGATTTCAAAACGCCGCTCGATTTCATTGCGAAGGTTGCGCAACAGCCTCGGCACCGACACGAGAACCGAAACGCGTTCCCGGTGAATTGTCTCGAGGACGGCCCCGGGGTTCAAGAGCTGCGTGAAAACAACCGCTCCTCCAAGCAACGGAGGAATGTAAAGCGCCGCTGTCTGCCCGAACATGTGGCTCAACGGAAGCAAGTTGAGGAACCGAATTGGCTGAAAAGGCCGTGCCAGCCATCGCAGGCGGTTGATCTCCTCATGGATCGGAGTCAGATTGGCGCAAATGTTCTTGTGCCGGTGGACGACTCCCTTCGGTTCCCCCGTCGTCCCGGATGTAAAGACGATCTCGACAACGTCGTCTCGTGATATTGCGGAAGGCTCGAATCTCTCAACTGCCGCGGGCAAATCGGCGATGGTTCGGAACGACAGCTTATCGACCTCCAGCTCCGAGGCATCGACTTCTTCGCCAAAAATCAGCAAGCGCCCGCGGACCTGCTGCTGAACGCTGGCAAGGAACCGCGCGGATGAGTGAAAATCGATGGGCACAACCTCCACGCCCCGCGCCACACACGCCCAAAAAACCGCCGTCCACTCCAGACGGTTTTCTCCCCAAAGCAGTACGCGTTCGCCTTTGGAGATTCCGTTCGAGTCAAGGCAGGCGACAACCGCTCCAATGCGAGCCTCTAAATCGCGATAAGACGCTCGCCACGTGCGGTACCCGTTGTGAAACCGCAAGGCTTCCCGGTCCCCCAGCGTCCTGAACAGCGGCAGAAATTCAGCGAGCGTTTGCAAGAGAGCTGCTCCAAGCTATCGTGTGCAATTGTAGCGCCACGATTTGAGGCGGAGGGAACCGGCATTCTCGTCTCCTGAGCCATGCGGGCGTATCATAGCTCCGCGAATTCACCTAGCCGCACGGGTTTTTTCTCGTATGCCAGAACTTCTGAAGATTTGGACGTGCCGACTGTACTACCTTACAAACTGTACTAACCTTACAATTGGATATACGTTGTGAAACTCAAGATTGATCACCACTGCGATTCCCCTGACCGTCACCGAGTCGATCTCTCGATTGACGATGGCAGCGGGGCAAAAGCCGGCGGGGAGTTTGATTTCTCGCTCACCCCCACGGACCAAGAACGCCTGCGATGGTATTGGGAAGACTATTTGGACTACCCCATCGAACCCGCGAGCGATGAGGCCCCGGATGCCGAGCGGCGCATCGAGGAAGTCGGAACAGAGCTGTTCAAGGGGGTGTTTCGGGACAGCGCCGCCTCGCGCTTGTGGAGCAAGGTCCAGCCCAGACTGGCGAGTACGCGGATTGAGATCAGCGCCGCGGCCCCACAAGGGAGTCCTCAGATTCCCTGGGAGCTGATGCGAGATCCGGCGACAAGCGCCGTTTTGTCAAGCAGCGCCCAGTCTTTCGTGCGCCTGCCTGCCGCCATCGAGGTTGATGCGGCTCCCCTGGCAGGCGGGGGCGGCCCGCTTCGCATCCTGACTCTTTTATCGCGCCCGCCCTGCGGCCCGGGTGATCCCTTCCGCTTTCCGTCGGCTCAGTTGCTCAAATTCCTCAACGCGGAGACACGGGAGAAGGTGCGGTTCAACGTCCTGCGTCCGCCTACTTTCGGCCAGCTCAGCAGCGTACTGCTGGAGGCGGAAGCGATGGGCGAGCCTTATCACGTCGTGCATATCGATGGATACGGCGTGTTCTCGGATGTCGACATGAACGGCGCCCCCGAGGAGATTCTGAACCACTACCGCGAACCTCAGTTTGCGGCGACGCTTCAGGGGCCTCATGGATACCTGGTTCTTGGGGACGCTACTGTCGACCAAACCTGTCATCTGGTCGACGGTCAGTCTTTTGCCCAGGTGCTCAACGAGGCGGGGGTTGCGATGCTGACGCTGGCCGTCGCCCCGCCGGTCCGGATGGATCTCACGCTGGAACCGATCGACCGTGACCTGACCGAAGGCACTGTTGTCGATGCTTTCCATTCGATCGCCCACGACGCGGCCAGTCACGGGGTAGCGGCGGTGCTGGCTCTGTCCTACGGCCTCGATCCCCGCGGCGCGGCGACAGCTTTAGGCCGTATCTATTGGGCTCTCGCACATGGAGAGACGGCCGGTGAAGCCGTAACGCGCGTGCGCAAGCAACTTCGTGATTTGCCTGACCGGCAGGTGACCTACGGCCCGGTTCCGTTGCAGGACGCAGCCGTGCCCATCATCTACGAGACGGCGCCACTTCGTTTGCTCGCAGGCAAGAGCAAGGGCTCGAGGGTTCAGTTGCCGCTGGGAGTCCTGTCGAAAGAGCAGGTTCGCGACGATTCTGGACTTCACGTCAAGCTTCCTCCCCCGCCCGTTGCCGGTTTCATCGGACGAGACGATACGATGTTGGCCCTGGATCGAATATTCAACACCCGCTCGGTGGCGCTGCTGAGCGGTGTCGCCGGACAGGGAAAGACAGCGGCGGCCATCGAGTTTGCGCGGTGGTACGGGCAAACGTCTGGTTTTGACGGCGCCGTACTGTTTACGTCTTTTGACTACCACAAACGGCTTTCCTCCGTTCTAGACCAGATGGCCGCGGTCTTCGATCAGGCACTCGAAAAGGCCGGCTACCAATGGGCTACGCTGCCAGCCGAAGAGCGGCTCGATGTCTCGCTTCATGTGCTCAATCAAATTCCCGTTCTATGGATATGGGACAACATCGGCCACGTGGAAGACGATGCCGGCGGATCCCCGTGGACATCGCAAGAGCAGGAAGAGTTGGCAAATTTCCTGCGGGTGGCTCGGGAAACCCAGGCCAAGTTCTTGCTGACTTCCCGGCCCGCCACACACCGCTGGCTGGGCAAAATGCCGGCGGCCCTCAATTTGCCTCCGCTGCCCATGCGTGAGCGCTTGCAGCTTGCACGGGCCTTGGCGGAAAAGGATGGGGCCTCGCTGAGGGACGTGGATGACTGGCGGCCGGTACTCAAGTTTTCAGAAGGGAACCCCTTGGTAGTCCGCTGCCTGGTGGAGCGAATGGTCCACGAGGGCATCGAGAGCGCATCTCAGGTTCGCGCATTTATTGAGAAGCTGAGGTCGAGAGCTTCAGCGGCGGGCGAGGACAAACAGCAGACCGCGGTCGTCGACGCAGCCTTGGAACACATTCTTTCTCAGGGCCTCAATCAAAATGAGCAGCGCATCGTCGCGTTGCTGCACCTGTTTCACGGTGTCGTAAACGTCCAGAGGCTCGCTGCCATGGGGGAAGGCGAGGAGTCGGCGGCCGCGCCGGGGATCCACAACCTGCGCGAGTTTCGCGAACTAAAAGAGGATGACCCCGACTCAACGGTTCTGGACCGCATGGCGGCGTTGGGGCTTCTTGCGAAAGAAGACAACGGCTTCTACTCGATCCAGTCCGCGCTGCCGCCGTTTCTGGAAAAGTTGTTTGACCGCCAATTCCCCGCCGAGGACCACACCCGAACGGAAAAGAGACTTTTTGCCGCTTTCAAGGCGCGCTCACAACAGGCAACCACCTCTCCTTCCACCAAAGCAACTCGCGCTTACGTGCGCGCGGTCAGTGATTTCGGTCTGGCGCTGTTTGAGCACTTCCGAGACGGCGATACCGCGGTGGTGGGGGAACTTGCCGCCGACGAGGCAAACCTGCGGCACGCTTGCAATCTGGCGCGAAAATTCGAATGGTGGGATCTCACCTCTGGTTGCATACACGGACTGGGTGCGCTTTTCGAGGGCGGCGGCCGCATGGCGGAGTGGCAAGACTTCCTCGACGAGCTGATGAAGGAATGCTCGGATGAGGCCACGCAGGAACCTCTCGACGGCCGCGGCCTGTATTGGCGCGCCGTTGTCGAGCAAGGCGTGCACAGCGCGAAGCAAAGACGGCGTTTGCATCAAGCCGAGAAGCTGCAAAGACTTTGCCTGAATTGGGACAAGGAACAGGCGAACCCCTATCTTTCTGTAGCCGAGAACGAGCTGGAAAAACCCCAAAAAGCCGTGCTCGAGCGCTACGCGCTTTCGTTGTATCGAATGGGTGGCGTCGTTCGGCGGCAGGGTTTTCCGGAGCCTAATATCGACCAAGAGGCCGTGGATCTGCAAGAGCGTTTGGAGGAAAGGGAAACGGCCTCCCGATGGGCGTTTGAACTGGGGCTGGAATATACCGATAACTCCGCGCTTCGCAACCTGCAGCAGGCGGAGCGCTGGCTTCAGCGCAGTCTTGAGTTGAAGGAAGAGGAAGATCGGCTTGGGAAAGGGGCCTGCTGCGCTGAACTGGGACGAGTGGCCTGGGAACGATTTGGAGAAGCCCGTAAAGCCAATCTCCAGCAGGTGGAGCTGCTGCGGTTCCTCAATGACGCGCGGCAATACTACCTGCGAGCCCTCGAAAACGATCCGTCCGATGACTGGGCGCACCTCGCCGCGCACAATCAGGCGTTGGGACATATCTGCTTTTCTCAGGGAGATTTGGGCCGGGCGCTTCCATACTATCGGGAATCCATCCGCTACTACGAGCGGGAAGGCGCCACCGACCAAGTGGCCCAGATCCAGTTCACGCTGGCGCTGTCGTTGCGCGACGCGAATCGCATGGTCGAGGCCCGGAAGTTTGCCCAAGACGCCTGCGCCAACTTCAAGAAGATCCCCGATTGCGCTCCGGAAATGTTGAAGCGTGCCGAGCGAAACCTCGAATTGATCGAGCAAAGGATTGGCGAGACTCGACAGGCGAGGCTCGAGCAGCACTGAGCCCGATTCTGCTAAACCGCAAGATTGTGAGCGGGCAGAGCCCGTTACTTTCAGAGCACGAGCCCGGCGCTCCCTGCGCAAATCGACTATGGATGCCCGCATATTTGCCGATGATGTCCCAAAGGGCGGGGGATTACGGATGAAGACGCGGCCGCGACAGGGACCTCCCGCGGGAAACTGTTCCGCGACCTTCATGAACGCGCGCCTGGCCGCTTCCAGGGTTGTCGCCAAATCGTCGTCGCTGTGAACCGTCGACACGTACCAGCGCCCATCAGGCAGCAAGTAAACTCCCTGGTCGAGCATGGCTTCAAGCCACGCGCCTAAAAGGCCGGATGGCGGGCTGGTCAGACCACGAGAATCGGTCACAGCTCCGGCATCGGGAAAGGAAAGGCGAAACACCGTCCCGACGCCGCGAATCGTCAGCGGCGCTTCCGCGTCTTCGGCAGCGGCTTTGAGACCGGCCATCAAGCGCTGGCCATGATGGTCCGCCGCTTTTAGGGCAGCTCCGTTGTCGCGGGACAGCTCGCTGAGCGTCGCTTCCGCTGCCGCCAGCACCGTGGGATTGCCGTTGAAACTTCCGCCGTGCAACAGACGCCCGGTTTCGATCAGCTTCATGATTTCGTGGCGTCCCGCGATCACACTCAGCGGGAATCCGGCAGCCACTGCTTTGCCGAATGTCGCGAGATCCGGCGTAATGCCGTAAAGCCCTTGCGCGCCGTTCAGGTGAACCCTAAACCCAGTGATCACCTCATCGAAGATCAGGACGATGCCGTGCCGCGCGGTAAGCTCGCGAACCGCCGCCAAGTACCCTTCCCCGGGAAGAATGCATCCCCCGTTGCACAGGATCGGCTCCATGATTACGCCGGCGATCTCGTCTCCATGCCGGCGAATCGCATCCTCGACAGCGCCCGCATCGTTCCACGGCAGCAAGAGCGTGTCCGGACGCGGCTCGAACCAGCCGTGGTAGTGTCCCTCGAACCGAACGATGCGCCCGCGGCCGGTAAACATGCGGGCCAGGCGAAAGGCGACCTGAGCGGCTTCCGTGCCGGTGTTGCTGAAGACAACCCGGTCCGCGCAGGGAATCAGCCCGGCCAGCCGCTCGGCGACGCGAATCTCGCCCTCGTGCTGGGCGCCGTAGTCCCAGCCGTCGCGGAGGGTCTTCGCGACGGCTTGGGCGACGGCGGGGTGGGCATGCCCCAGGATCAGCGACCCCCAGGCCAGCGCGTAGTCCAGGTATTCGTTGCCGTCGACGTCGACGATGCGGCTGCCCCGCCCGCTCTCGATGTAGAGCGGGTGCGGAACGGCCTTGGCGCGAAAGGCGCTGCTGACGCCGCTCGCCAGAGATTGTTTCGCCCTTTCGAGTAACTCGCGAGAGCGTGCGTGTGTCGCGGCGGTTTCCATGGGACTTGACAAGGGCATAGCAGCCCCACTTTAGCAGACACGCGAAACGAAATCGGTAGCCTCGCGGGTTCCAGGAACCGAACCATGGGCCGCTGCCGGAACAACTCCAAGCCCCGCGCGGCCACCATTCTCCGCGCTTTCTCGCACCTCTCCGTAATCGCCGAAAAGCGTGCGCAGCCATATCAAGCACTTGGTAAGCTGCGTGAGTCGCAGCTTACCCACAGATTCCGCTGACGAGGCGAAAATTTCAGATGCCCGGACAGAGGCGTGGACGGCAGTCCGCGCGAGGATTCATACCCTGCTTATCAACCGGCGCACGGTTTCGAGATCTTCCGGCGTGTCAACCGAGACTCCGCGCCCCCGCGACCTTGTCAGCACGACGCGGATTCGAACCCCGTTCTCCAGCGCGCGCAACTGCTCCAGCCGCTCGATTCGCTCCAGCGGAGTCGGTGACAGCGAGGAAAGCTTCGCCAAACAGTCTTTCGAGTAGGCGTAGAGGCCCAGGTGCTTCGAGGCCTGGTAGTCTTTTGCCCGCGAACTGAGGAATGGGATGAGCGACCGTGAAAAGTAGAGCGCATCCCCGCGGCAGTCGCAGACGACTTTGACGACGTTCGGGTCCCTCAATTCCTCTTCCTCGCGAATCAGTTGTTGGAGGGTCACCATCTCCGTTGCGGCTTCACCGCGGAAGGGTTCCACCAGCTCGTCGATCATCAGCGGGTCGAGCATCGGTTCGTCCCCTTGAATGTTGACGACCACGTCGCACTCAACATCTTCGACCGCTTCGGCTACCCGGTCGGTACCGGAGGCGTGTCCAGGGTCGGTCATGACAACCTCTCCGCCGAACTGTTTCACGGTCTCCTGGATGCGAACATTGTCAGTCGCCACCAGCAGTTGATCGAGCGACGCGACGCGCCTGCAACGTTCCCAGACGTGCTGGATCATGGGCTTGCCATGAATGTCGGCCAGAGCCTTGCCGTCGAGGCGGGAGGACTTGAATCGGGAGGGGATGACGCCGACTACACGCATTGGATGATCTTCGAATCGTTCAAGCAGCGCCGCGAGCGCGCGCAACGTGCCACAAGTCCCGCTTTCACGAACAGGAGTTCACAGCAACAATGCCCAAGGAACCGATAGCTTAGCACCTCCACCCGGAATAATAATCGCTTGCGAGACGGGGCCACCAAACCGCCGACCCAATCCTTCCGCCGACGGCACGGTCACTCGCCAGGGGGGTGCTGACTGCGGGTCCCACAATATGTTGTGGCGCCGGGTTCCCGCACTCAACTCGCTAATACAAACCAGCCCTCCGCGATTGGGTCTCACTCCAGAGCGTTGAGGCGTTTCACCCCAGTTGTGGCAGCTCAAGACCTATTGCATTACCCTTGTTTGTTCGCTAACATGCTGTAAGTTTGCCCGGCCTGAGAACAATTCGCAGGTGAGTTGTTTTTGAGGCTGCGGGAAGGGGGCGCTGAGCGCCATGGCGGCAACTGTTTGGAAAGGGTATTTGAGTTTCGGCCTCATTTCGGTTCCGATTCGCCTGCATGTAGCGGCTCGGAGCGAGCGGGTGGGCTTCAACCAAATCCACAAAGAATGCAATTCGCGCATTCGCCAGAAACTCTACTGTCCGATATGCGACCGGCAGGTGGAGCGGTCGGAGCTGATCAAGGGCTACGAATACGAGAAGGACCACTACGTGCTCGTCGAAGACGAAGAGATCAAAAAGATGGCTCCCAGCTCGGGCGCCACGATGGAGATCCTCGAATTCGTGAAGCTGGACGAAGTTGACCCGCTCTATTTCGACAGCTCGTTCTTCGCGGTACCTGAGGAAGCCGGAAAAAAAGCCTACTACCTGCTCGTCGAAACCATGGAAAGCGCCGGCTACGCGGCCGTCGCCAAAATGAGCATGCATCAGCGGGAGTACACCGTGCTCGTGCGCCCGCGCAAGCACGGCCTTACGCTGCACACGATGCATTACCCCAACGAAATTCGCGAGCTGGCGGAGTACGGGCAACCGAGCGGCGCGGAGGTCAAGCCGCAAGAGGTCAAGCTGGCCATGCAACTGGTCGAGAGCCTGGCCGCGCCCTTCGAGCCCGGCAAGTATCACGACGAATACCAGCAGCAGCTCCGCGAGCTGATCGAGGCCAAGCGTCAGGGCGAGACCGTGCCGGTTTCGCGGGCGCCCCGGCTCGCTCCGGTCATTGATTTGATGGAAGCGCTGCAGCAGAGTCTGGCGGCGCAACCCGAAAAGAAGCCCCCGGCGCGGACCAACCACATCGAGGCAGAGCCGGCTGCCGCGCAGAAATCCTCGCGGCCCAAAAGGGCGCGCAACGCCTGACGGCGCCCGTCCTAAGTGCAACACTCTTCACTTACTGACTTTCGCAAATTACGGTGATACGTTCCGCGCTCGATGGGTAGGGGCACAGCGTGCTGTGCCCATCTGCAGGCGTCACTATATTTTGCGAAACTCGGTAGAGTCGTGAGCCGCTCACTGAGAGCCCGCGAGCTGCTCGGTGAGAGCCTTGAGCCGCGAAGCGGCGCCGGATCGTAGCCCAGGGAGCAGCGAAGCGGAACCCTGGGCGAAAATCTCTCGAGCAGAAAGCCCCGCAAGGGGCGCAGGAAAAACCACGCCCATGATTCCGGCAACCGATCCGCCATGCACCGAAAGCTACCCAATAGCGTGTGCTGATCGAACTCGCATTAGGGTCGGCTGACCCCCTCCCGCTGCCCTGGTTCGCAGCCTCCGCGGAAGCTGACCGTAGCTACCTGGCGCCGGCCGCTTGCTGTAGCACCCGCCATTTGGCGGTGAAAGTGGTTCGTTTGATGCCGAGCAAGTCAGCGGCTCGCTTCTTGTTGCCTCTCGAGCGCTCCAGGGCTTGCGAGAGCAGGCTGCGCTCGAAGTCGCTGATCACGGCGTCGTAGTTGAGTCCCTGCGCGGGGATTCGCAACTCGGGGGCTCCCGACGAGTTGCTGGGCAATTGCAGGGCAGGCAACGGGAAATCGCTGGGGTAGAGGAGTAGGCGGTCCCCGCTGAGCGCGACGGCCTTCTCGATGGCGTTTTCCAATTGGCGAACGTTGCCGGGCCAGCGGTATTCCATCAGGCGGCGCAGCGCTTCGGCGCTCACTTGTTTGACCGCCAGCCCTTCGCGATGGCAAATCTTCGCGGCTAGGTGGCTGACCAGCAGCGGCAGGTCCTCACTTCTTTCCGCCAGGGTCGGCAGGTTGACCGGGACGACGTTCAAGCGGTAGAAGAGGTCTTCGCGAAACTTCCCTTTTTGGACCATCTGCTTGAGGTCCTGGTTTGTCGCGGCGATGACGCGGGAGTCCGCCGTGATCGTCTCCGAACTGCCCACCCGCTGAAACTCACGCTCTTGCAGGACGCGGAGAAGCTTACTTTGGGCCTCCAGCGGCATCTCACTGACTTCGTCCAGAAAGATGGTTCCGCCATGGGCCTGCTCGAAATGGCCGACGCGCGCGCCAACAGCCCCAGTGAAGGCCCCTTTGACGTGGCCGAACATCTCGGCTTCCACGAGATTATCGGGAATCGCTCCGCAGTTGACAACCACCAGAGGCTTCGCGGCTCTCGGCGACGCCGCGTGGATGGCTTTCGCGACGAGTTCCTTGCCTGTCCCGGTGGGGCCTGTAATCAGAACAGTTGAACGGCGCGGGGCGATCATTCGGACGAGCTGTTTGATGTTGCGGATGGGATTGCTTTCACCGACTAATCGCGGAACCGATTGGTCGAGCGCGGGGGCCTGCCCGGAACCCCGGTTCAAGTCGGCGATGCGGATTCGTTCATCAGCCCAGTCGAGTGAGGCCAGACGGTCAAGAGGGAGGTAGTCGACCGCACCAAGGCCGGCGAAGTGAACGGCCTCCGAGTAATTGGGCCGATTCGCCACCGCCAGCGCCGCCAGCGATGGCTGCCGGCGCAACGCTTCTTCCAGAAAACGTTCGGCCGAAACATCGGGCAGCTCGGTTCCGAAAAGCAGAATGTCGAAGCGCTGGTCCAAGAGATACTGGAGACCTTCGCGAGCGGTCGGAGCCGTCTTGGCCAGCCATCCCTGTGAGCTGAGATGCGGGCCGAGCCGCTGCAGCAACAGTTGCGGCAGGCCGACTTGAATGACGTTGAGGCTCCCGGTCATGCACTTCTCAAATACAGCTTTGGCGGCGGATCAGACGGTTTCCGCATGGGACGGTTAGCGATCGAAAAAGGGGGACTGCCACCAATTTCCGCTTCTCCAATCCATTTAAGAATCAGCACTTCGTCGAAAGGAAATTGGCTGGCTGTCCCCTTTTTTCTCGCATCCGCCCTTTCGGTCCACTCACAAAGATGAATCGGTGTATTTGCGGTCACCGTGCATCTGCCGGGCCACTGAACGATGTCTATAACTGGATCGATCTAGCCACTTGATCCGAAAGGAGGTATAGACCACCAGTGCCCGTGAAATTGATCTTTCCGGCTCCGGCTCGGGGAGTTACAGACAGGAGGCTGCCAGCACGGGTTGGAGGGCAGGGCGGGGCAGGGAACTCAGGCCGGCAACCGGCGTCAGCGATGTAGATGCGCCGCAGGTCCGAAACAGAGCCGCGGACGGAAGTCCGCGGTCGAGGGCGCGAAGCAACCGCAAAGCTCTCGGCCGCCTCGACCGTCGTCCGCCGCGTAACACGGGAAGCGGGCACGGGCATCCGTTTTCTGCCCGACCGCGGACTCCCGTCCGCGGCTCTGCGCCGCATAGGGCTACATTGTTCTGCGGCGGGTAGCGAAACATGTAGCGTTTCAACTAGACCTTGCCAAATGTGAACGAGCCCCCGCGCCCCGGCAGCGGGCCTTGGGCTTACTTCCTCACCTTCGCCTGCTACGGCGCGAGACTACATGGATCCGAAAAGGGTTCAGTCGATCGAAACCACAACGCGGCCAGAACTCCGTACCTGGCGGCGGACCCCGAGCGAGAGTGCGCTGCACGCGGCCTTGTGGGATCCGCATCGTGTCGACGACGCAGTAAACTACACCTGGCGCCAAGGCCTACCCATGGCGCGCTACATGAACCCAAACCGATGGCAAGAGCAAGTCGGCAGCGACGTTTAGATACGCCGCAAACGTTTAGATACGCCGCAGATCTTTAGATGCGCCGCAGATCCGAAACAGAGCCGCGGACGGAAGTCCGCGGTCGAGGGCGCGAAGCAACCGCAAAGCTCTCCGCCGCCGCGACCCGTTGTTCCCCCGTGTAACGCGGGAAGCGGGTACGGGCATCCGTTTTCTGCCCGACCGCGGACTCCCGTCCGCGGCTCTGCGCCGCATAGGGCTACATTGTTCTGCGGCGGGTAGAGTAACATGTTCTGCGGGGCATGGGTCACTGCACGGGGCCGATAAACCCGATCCCAACATTTACAATGGGACTTGGCAACCGACACAACGCCCGCCGCGCCTTCCCCGCCACAAACCCAACCCAGGTCGGAGCCCAAGGTCGAATACGAAAGGCGCTTGGCTGCCCACAGCGCGGTTCTTGAGCGCCGTCAGCGACTGTTCATCACGGTCAGCAACTGGCGGCTCGTCTGTGTGCTGGCCGTGCCGCTGATGGCCTGGCTGTCGTGGGGACGCGACCTCTTTAGGCCCTGGTGGATAGCGGCGCCGGTAGTGGCCTTCATCGCCGTTGTCGTTTATCACGAGATGGTGGAGCGCCGTATTCGGGCCGCCAAGCGGGCCGTGCGGTTCTACGAGCACGGGCTGGCGCGGCTCGGCGATCGCTGGATCGGCATCGGAGAGCGTGGAGAGAGTTTCGCCGACGCCAACCACCTCTATGCCAGCGACCTTGACGTATTCGGCGAAGGGTCCCTGTTTCAATTGCTGTGTACCGCCCGGACACGCGCCGGGGAGAGTGCTCTCGCCGCCTGGTTGTGCCGGCCGGCGTCCCGCGGCGAGATTCTGGACCGCCAAGAGGCCGTCAGAGAGCTGCGTCACAAACTCGATCTGCGCGAAGAACTGGCGCTTCTGGGCGCTGATGTGCGCAGCGGTGTCCGCCCGGAAGCGCTCAGCCGGTGGGCAGCTCTTCCCGCGGTCGTTCTCCCTACAGGCACGCGATGGGCGGCGTTGTTTCTTTCGGCCGTGACTTTCGCGTCTCTAGCGCCTTTGTTCCGTGAGCCCCCCATGCTGGCGCCATTCGCGGTTGCGCTGCTGCTCGAGGCTGCTTTCGCGGTGCTGGTCCGCTCGCGCGTGAATGAACTGATCGAAGCAGTGGATTCTCCGGCTCGCGATCTGGGCCTGCTCTCGGATGTCCTTTCGTGCCTCGAGACCCAGAAATTTCGCTCACGCTTGCTAAAGGAGCTGCAAGCCCGGCTGGACACCGCCGATCGCCCCGCCTCGGCCCGGATCGCGCGTCTCGAACGGCTGGTGGAATACCTCGAGTGGCGCGGCAACAACATGTTCACCGCGTTTGCACGCATGCTGTTTTGGGGTACCCAGTTCGCGCTGGCGATCGAAGCATGGCGGCAAGAGAGCGGGCCTCATATTGAGAAGTGGCTGCGGGCGGTGGGTGAGATCGAAGCCCTCTGCGCTCTCTCGGGATACGCCTACGAAAATCCCGACGATCCGTTCCCCGAACTTGCCGGTGAGCGTTGCTTCGACGCCGAAGGTCTAGGACATCCGCTGATGCCCCTCGCCGAACTGGTGCGCAACGACCTCAGTATCGGCGGGGACCTTCGCTTGCTCGTGATCAGCGGTTCCAACATGTCGGGCAAGAGCACGCTTCTTCGGTCGGTGGGGCTGAACGCGGCTCTGGCGCAGGCGGGAGCTCCGGTTCGCGCGCGGCGCCTCAGGCTTTCGCCGCTGGCGATCGGCGCTTCGATGCGTCCGGTCGACTCATTGCAGCAGCACACGTCCCGTTTCTACGCCGAGATCAAGCGGCTGCGGGCGATTGTCGCCTTGACTGAACAGGAGCTGCCCGTGGTGTTCTTGCTGGATGAGCTTTTGAGTGGAACCAACTCCCACGACCGGCGCATCGGAGCCGAGGCCGTGGTGAAGGGTTTGGCCGGGCGCGGCGCCATCGGACTCGTGACCACGCATGATCTGGCGCTGACGAAAATCACCGAACAGCTTGGAGTGCGGGCGCTTAACGTTCACTTCGAGGACCGCATCGAGAACGGCGAGATGGTCTTCGATTTCAAGATGCGCCCCGGTGTTGTGGAGAGGAGCAACGCCCTGGACTTGATGCGCTCGATTGGCCTGGAAGTTTGAGGCGCGGGAGATCGCACATAATAACGGATATGGGGTATTTAGTTGACTCCAGTAGCCACAATATGTTGTGGTTGGGGGCATGAAGGAGGACTACCCCCGAAACCTCGTCGAGTTGGAAGCTCGATTCTCGACCGAGGAGGCGTGCCGGGAGTACCTGCTGAAGCTGCGCTGGCCGGAGGGGTTCGTGTGCCCGCGCTGTGGGATCCAGTCCTCATGGGCCAGCAAACGCAATCTGCTGCTCTGCGCCGACTGCGGTTACCAGGCCTCGGTGACGGCGGGCACGATTTTCCAGGACACCCGCAAGCCCTTGACGTTGTGGTTCCGGGCGGCTTGGTGGGTGACAACGCAAAAAGGCGGGGCCAGCGCGCTGGAGTTGCAGCGGGTCTTGGGTTTGGGTAGCTATGTAACCGCCTGGACCTGGCTGCACAAGTTCCGCCGCGCCATGGTGCGCCCCGGTCGCAATCGGCTGGTCGGCCGGGTGGAGGTGGACGAAACGTATGTGGGCGGAGTCGAAGAGGGCGTCCGAGGTCGCGAAATGGTTGGCAAAGCGTTAGTTGCGGTTGCTGCCGAGGAGGATGGGCGCGGTATGGGTCGCATCCGGCTCCGTCGGATCGCGGATGCCTCAGCGGCGAGCTTGGAAGCCTTTGTCGAAGAAGCTATCCAACCTGGCAGCCTCGTGCACACCGACGGCTGGGAAGGCTATGCGGGATTGGAGAACAAAGGATACCGCCATGAAGTCACCGTGCTGCGCGGGAAGCGGCAATCGGCGAGTAAGCTGCTGCCGAGAGTCCATCGTGTCGCCTCTCTGCTAAAGCGCTGGCTGTTGGGGACCCACCAGGGGGCTGTCAGTCACGAGTATTTGGACTACTACCTGGACGAGTTCACGTTCCGCTTCAACCGGCGGACCTCACGGTCGCGCGGCAAACTTTTCTATCGCCTCCTCCAGCAGGCGGTCGCCGCCGACCCTGCTCCCTATAAGACAATGGTCGAGGCCACCAGGGCCGGCACCCCCACCCCCAAGATGTAGTGGCTACTGGAGTCAACTAAATACCCCATCTAACGGATACTCATGAGTGTGAATGCCCAATCTTTCGTCGACAACGGACGTGAACGTCTTCTGGAGGAGCTTTGCGAGTTTCTCCGTATCCCCAGTGTCAGCACGCTGCCTGAACACAAGGACGATGTCCTGCGAGCAGCAGAGTTTGTCGCCTCGAGTCTGCGGGACGCCGGCATGGAGACGGTGGAAGTCATCGCCGGCGAAGGCCACCCGCTCGTCTACGCCGAAAGCCTCGAAGCGCCCGGCAAGCCGACGGTGCTGTGCTACGGCCACTACGACGTGCAGCCACCGGACCCGCTGGATGAGTGGGAAACGCCGCCTTTTGAGCCCACCGTGCGCAACGGCAGCCTCTACGCCCGCGGAGCGGCCGACGACAAAGGCCAGATGTATGCCCACATCAAGGCCATCGAGGCGCTTCGAGCCGCGGGCGGCCGCCTGCCGGTCAATGTCAAGTTTCTGATCGAGGGCGAGGAGGAAGTCGGCGGCAAGGCCATAGCCGCCTATGTTCCCGCGCACCGCGACAGGCTCGCCGCGGATGTAGCCTTGGTGTCCGACACGGCGATGTACGCCCCCAATACACCCACTATCTGCACCGGGCTGCGCGGGATGGTTTACATGGAGTGGGAAGCGACGGGACCGGCCCGCGATTTGCATTCAGGGCTCTACGGAGGAGCCGTGCCCAACGCGGTGTTCGGGCTCGTGGAGTTGCTTGCGAAGTGCAAAGACGCCGCCGGCGTTATCCAAGTGCCCGGAGTGTACGAGAGTGTGCAGGCCCCCGCCGCGGCCGAGAAAGAAAGCTGGCTGAGGCTTCCGTTCGACGAAGCACAATACCTGGCTTCGGAAGTCGGCTCGCCGGCCCTTACCGGCGAGTCGGATCACAGTGTCTTAGAGCGGACCTGGGCGCGCCCAACCTTCGAAGTTCACGGTATCGGCGGCGGGTTCACCGGCCCCGGTGGAAAGACCGTCATTCCGGCGAAGGCGACGGCAAAGGTGAGCATGAGGCTCGTGCCCGGGCAGGACCCGGAAGAAATCCTGCGCGCGGTCCGCAATTTTGTTGCCGAGAACACGCCGTTAGGGATTCAAGTGGAAGTGCGCGAGCTATACTCGGCGCCGGCCAGCCTGGTCAGGCCGGATCACCCCGCTATTCGCACAGCCGCTCAAGCGCTGGAAGACGTCTTCGGGCAACCGGCGGTTTTCATCCGGTCGGGCGGGTCGATTCCGATCGTGGGGGACATTACCGAACATCTGGGTATCCCCACTGTGTTAATGGGATTCGGCCTGCCTGATGACGGCCTGCACTCGCCGAACGAGAAGTTTTCCATCGACAACTATTACAAGGCGATCCAGACGGTCAGCCACTTTTTCGAACTGCTGGCAAATACAGACATGGGTCCAGCGTGAAGGCGTAGCCGGCGTTCCGCGGGGGCTCAACCCCTCCGCGGCGGGCATTCTCGCCCGGCGACTCTCATCGCGTTTTCGTACTTTCAACCTCGTGACAGAGCCAGGTATGACATGTGACGCCGGATTCAGGTCAGGGCAATGAGCAGGGTAAGTCGGACCGAAAACGTCCCAACAACTTGATTCCTGCCGCCGATTGGCGTAACATGCTGAGAACAAGGCAGCCAACAGCCCTGGGGAGTGGACTCATGAAAAAACTAGCGCTTTTCCTTTCCATCTTTTGCTTATTCCTGGTTCCTGCGATCGCACAGGAAGAAGAGGAGTACGATTTCCGCGATGTGGACATCAATACGGGCAGCCCCGAAGGCCAGCTCATCACGCAAGCGGAGGAGTCCGAGGACACGGCGCAGAAGATCCAGTTACTCGAGACCTTTCTTGAGAAGTACCCCGACGATCACGCGGTCGACTGGGTTCGCTTGCAGTTGCAGGGCCACTATCTGGAAACGCAGAACTTCGCTAAAGTTGTCGAGCACGGCAAAGGGATTCTGGATGTCGCCCCGGAAGATATAGAAGTTCTGCACAATCTCACCAAAGGTTATGAGGGCACTCAGCAATGGGCCGCGCTGATGCCGCACTTGCTGTCAACCAAGGCTATTGCCGAGGCGGAAGCTGGCGTAGAGAACTACGAAGACGCTGACGAACAAGAAACAGCGTTGTGGAAAGCTCAGGTTGAGTACGCGGAAGGCGTCCTTCAGTATGTCGAATACTCCCTCTACACTTCTTCGTTCAAAATGACCGATCCGGCAACGAAGATTAAATACCTGGAAACTCTCAGAGAGCAATATCCGCAAGGCAAGTACGGGCCTCAGGCGCTCGATCCGCTGGCGATGGCTTATCGCCAAGCGGGCAACTTCGACAAAATGGCCGAGGCGATGGCCCTGGCGCTCGAGAAAAACCCCGGTAATGAAGAATACCTCTACACCCTGGCCGAGACGCGCCTCGGCCAGCAGCAACTCGAGCAAGCCCGGATGTGGGGCCAGAAGCTTGTGGATGTCATGGCAACGAAAGAGAAGCCTGAGAATCTAAGCGAAGAAGATTGGACGAACAGGAAGGAGTTGTTCACGGCATATGGAAACTTCGCGCTCGGCAAGGTTTCCTTCTTCGAGGCAGCCGACAGCAACAAGGATAAGTTTCGGGAATCGCGGGAGGTCCTGCTCGAGGCCGTGGAACCCTTGAAGGCGCAGGGCGGGCAAAACTACGGAATGCTTGCCTATTTCCTCGGCATCTGCTACGTGAAGCTCGACATCGACGGAGACAATCTTACCCAGGCAACCCAGTGGATGGGCGTTGCCGCCGACATCGAAAGTCCCGTTCAAGCGCAGGCGACCGACATTCTCTCGAAGATCAAGGCTTCCCAAGAGTAACAGAGCCCCGACCGCAAGGGAGGGGACATGGGCCTGCGGCCCACCCAAGGAGATGAAAACCTTTGGGTTTTCGACCGTGCGGCCAACGAGCAGTTTTGGGAGCGGTCAGCAAGCGGTCAATAAGCGCCAGGGGACGATGCGAATCCTGCCCTGAGCTTTGTCCCCAGCTTCCAGTTTACGAGCGGCTTTTGTGAACATCCTGGTTCCCAATCTGGGCTCGACTTCTCTGAAATACCAGCTCATCGAATTCCCTTCCGAAAAAGTCCTCGCCAAGGGACGATTCGAGCGAATCGGCCAGCGGGGCGGGGATGCCCCCAGTCACCGTGCGGCCATTCAGCAGACGCTGGAATCACCCGCCTCAGTTGATGCCGTTGGTTTCAAGGCGGTTCACGGCGGCCCGGCCTATCGCGGATCCTATCGGGTTAACGCGAACCTGCTCGCTGCCATGAAGCAATACGGACCATGACGAGGTTCTGATGATGACGCGCTACGCCAGCCACGAGCACTGGAAGGCGACACGTCCTTCGATCGTTGCCGCGCTAGCAGCCTGTGGCAGAAGTGTGCACGGGCGAAAATGGGGGACTGCCACCGATTTCCGCTCGCGGAACTTGCTTGTTTTCAATGGCAGTGGGTTGCGGAAATCGGCTGGCTGTCCCCTTTTTTCGAGCGCTTGCCACGAGGAGATCGATCAGCAGCGAAACGTGGGTGCGGTTCTTGCAGGGATATATGTACTACAGCCCGCCGGTCTTCCTGCCGGGTTTGCAGGAAACGTACAAGGCGATCGAATAGAATCAGGGGGGCGACAGAACTTTGGATCTTGAACCGATATGCAGTATGGTGTACAATAATACTCAGGTGATTCCGATGAACGGTACAATACTTGGATAACTAGGAGCCCTCGGAGCCCCGAACGGGGTTCAGGGGGCTCTGTCCCTCCACCGTTCTGCTAGGCTTTCGAACTCCCTAAAGGCTCTATCCTGTTCGTCTCTCCTCTGTTTGATGATCCAGGGGGTCAAGATAGCGTGAATCATTGGCACCATTTGACCGAAGAACAGCCACAGATGCTGCTCATCGACCTTGTCGAGGCTAATCGCAATACCCATCTCCTCAAAGAAGTTGCTTACGGCAACGAGGTGCCTGTGAGTCTCTGAATCTGGACTTCCATCCAGATCGATGCTTAGATCGTTTGACCAGATCTTCCTCAGTGTCACTCGATTATCTCTGAACACTGGGTCAGACCACCTCTCGATCAATCGGATCGCTTGGCCAGATCGGATAGCCTGCGCATTGTCGAACATTTGTTTCGCGTTCAGCAGCAAGGAGTAAACGACTGCGATCATCCCCGACACTGTGGCAATGAATCGAATACGCTCCCCGTCGTTCTCAGCCACTTGCCAATGCCACACGATCAGTGCTAAGGCGACGCATACCAGGGCCGCCAAGACTTTACCACTCAAGACCCTGTCAAGCCACGTTGTCACGGCAACATCTCCACGGTCGGTCAAAGTGTACCATTTTGACAGGAAGTCGTGAGAGAAGTTGGGAAAGTCCTGGAAATACAAACAACGGATGGCAATCATGTTAATTCGTGACGTAATTGGAATAGTGCATGGCCCCTGCACCCTGACAATTCTAACGGTTGTTCGAGTGAAATAGAGCTGCGAAGCACGAGCGCGTGAGTCTGCCGCGAGATGGCAAGCCGGCACAAAAGACGTGACATCCGCAAGCGCCGCGCGGACGGCGGAAAGATCATCTCCCGTAGCGGCGCGTTGAAGCCGCGGGTTTCGCGATGGGAGGCGGGCCCAAAGGCCGGCCCGTGCTAAAGTCCTTCGGCGTCGCACCGATCTAGGGAGTGTCGGATGCCGGCACAAAGATGAAGCCTCAGGCTGATAACTCCACCACGAAACCGCTCCGGTCACGCTCTTGCGGGGAAAAAGCAAGGCTGCTGCACATTGTCACCAGCCCCATGGGAGCCGAGACGATGCTGCGTGGCCAGCTTCGTTTCCTGCGCCAGGCGGGCTTCGACGTATATGTGGCTTCTTCTCCCGGCGGAGGCTTGAATCGAGTGGCAGCGTCAGATGGCGTGACCGCTTTCGCGGTACCGATGGAACGCGAGATGGCTCCGCTGAGCGACGTTGTGTCACTGTGGCGATTGTGGCGGCTGATGAGGCGGCTGCGCCCTGATATCTGTCATGTCGGCACGCCGAAGGCCGGCCTGCTCGGTGGGTTGGCGGCGCTTCTCGCGGGAGTGCCTCAGCGGTTTTATACACTGCACGGACTGCGTCTCGAGACCGCAACCGGACTCAAGAGGGCGATACTGACCGCGGCCGAGCGGATCTCGTGCTTGCTGGCGCAGCGGGTCATCTGCGTCAGCGAGAGCCTGAGGGAGAAAGCGGCCGGGCTGGGGCTTGTGCCGGCTTCGAAAACTCGGCTGCTTGGGTCCGGCAGCGCGAACGGTGTCGACGCATCTCGATTCGACTCCAGCGGCCTGCGGCTAGCCGGCGCCCGGAGAGCACGCCGCAGCCTGGGTTTGCCGGACCAAGTTTCTATTGTCGGTTTCGTCGGCCGGCTCACGCGGGACAAAGGCATCGTCGAGTTGATCGAGGCCTTCCGGGCGCTCCAGAGCCGGTTTTCGGGCATAAGACTGTTGCTCGTGGGCTGCCTCGAGAAGGCGGATCCGCTGCCGCCTTGGGTAGAGGCATCGATTCGGACCAACTCATGCATCGTGCATACCGGTTTTGTCGACGATCCCGCTCTTCTCTACCAGTTGATGGATGTCGTGGTTTTGCCAAGCTACCGCGAGGGCTTTCCAACCGTGGCTCTCGAGGCAGCCGCCGCCGGCAAACCGATTGTCGCGACGCGGGTCACCGGTACCGAGGACGCGGTTGTCGACGGGGAAACCGGGCTCTTGACGCCGGCGCGGGATTCGTGCTCGCTGGTGGCCGCGATAGGAGCCATGCTCGACGACAAGACCCGGGCCGATCAGATCGGGCTAGCGGCTCGCCGCAGAGTCGTGCGCGAATTTCCTCCAGAGCGAGTCTGGGAGGGTCTTTTGGCTCTTTACCAAGAGACCCTAGAGGCCCGTGGTTCGATCGGCCAGAGTTCGCGTGACACACGGAGCCTCGTCTTTAACGGAGCCGCGCGCGTAAGCAAGCGGTTACCCGCTGCAGGCTCCGCGCCGGCCCTGGTGAGGACGCTGATGGGAAGTCTGAGGGCATGGCGCAGGCGGGCTGCCGGAGCGGTATTTGCAAACAGGGGTTAAGAGACCGTTCGACATGGCCTCCGCCGCGGCCGGACTCGTGCTGACAGCCCCGCTGACGTTATTGACCGCTCTGCTCATCCGGGCGACGATGGGACGGCCCGTGCTGTTCCGGCAACAGCGAGCCGGACTCGGCGGAGCGGTCTTCCAGCTCTACAAGTTTCGAACGATGCGGACGGGCCCGGAGCCGGAAGGGGCGCGCCTCACGACATTAGGCAGGTTTTTAAGGGCAACTAGCGTCGACGAACTGCCGCAGCTTTGGAACGTCCTTCGTGGTGAAATGAGTCTCGTCGGCCCGCGGCCCCTGATGGCGCGATACCTGCGGCTCTATAGCCCGCGGCAAACGCGCCGCCATCAAGTCCGGCCGGGAATCACGGGATGGGCCCAGGTCCGCGGGCGCAACTCCCTGCCGTGGCAGAGGAAGTTCGAGCTCGACCTTTGGTACATCGATCATTGGTCGCCGTGGCTGGATCTGAAGATTCTGGCTTTGACCGCGTGGCGGCTGCTCCAACCCAAGAACATTCGCTGTGCCGGGCATGCCACCATGGAACCGTTCGAAGGAGATGTCCCGGACGATTCCATGATGCCTCATGCCTAGGAAGCTCATCATTCTTGGCGCCGGCGCGCACGGCAAGGTGCTGGTGGATCTCGTCGAGCAGCTACCGGATTGGGAGCTTGCCGGGTTGCTGGATGACGCCTCCTCGAAGCAATCCGCGGATGTCTTTGGCTTTCCGATTCTCGGCCGGACGGATCAGTTGCGGGCGATAGCGGCCGAGAAACTCGTTGACGCTGCGGCTGTTGCTTTCGGCGACAACGCGACGCGCCAACGGTATTTTGAGCTCGTCCGGGAGGCTGGAATCGAGCCGGCAATCCTCGTTCACCCCTCCGCTGTCATTTCCTCGCATGCCAGGCTGGGAGCGGGCGTGGTTGTGCTAGCCGCCGTCGTTGTGAACGCCGGGGCGGTCATCGGCGACAACGTTTGTCTCAACACGGGCTGCAGCATCGATCATGACTGCCGTGTTGAGGACCATTGCCATGTCTTCCCGAACGCTACTCTGACTGGAGGCGTTCAGGTGTGTTCAGCCGCCACCATTGGCGCCAACGCGGTCGTGAACCCAAATCTAAGGATCGGCCGAGACGCGGTCGCGGGTGCGGGAGCGGTCGTGATACGGGACGTCGAAGACGGGCAAGTGGTTGTCGGGAATCCGGCGCGGGCGCTGGAGCCGCTACCGTGAGGGCTTACCGCTTGCTGACGCGCGCGGCTCCGGGGTGAGGCGATCTTGGCGCGGGTTTGGGGGCCTAGCTAGCGCTGCTTCGCAATCAGCCAGCGCCCCGGAGCCGCGCGCGTCAGCAAGCGGTTTCCGCAAGCCCGCAATCAGCCACTGTTGACACACTCCCCTATTCGGTTGCGGCTCGTCCGCGTGAGGCGTGGAGCATCCTTGCGGACCGGGAGTTATCGGCTGGGGCTGGGGGAAGGGTCGTTCAGGGTAGTTGCAGCGACCGTGCCTCCGACTGCCGCGGCGCCGGCTCCAGCAATCAAGGCCACGCTGGCGGCGTGACTCAGAGAGCCGATGGTGAATCCACCCGCTGCTTTTCCGGCGACTCCGCCCGCGGCGGCGGCGCCGCGCGCGCCCTGCGACTTGGTCTTGCCACTCGCCTTTTTGTTGTCCTGTTCTTCCTCGTCCGACTCACCGGACGGCACTGCGTAGGAACCGGCCGGAACCAGTATAGGAGCCATTCCGGCTTGCACGATACGCACTTGACCGCGATGCGCGGCGACGAGCTGTTTTCCATCACGATCCGCGACCGCGAACCACGAATCAGTGCTTTCGCTGGGGACCGGCTCGACGCTGTACCCCTCCAAGAGAACGGAGATCCCGCTTCCGGCGACCGCTCCCCTGTGGAGCCGCAGATGGCCATCAGCTAGAGTGACTTCGGAATCGGACCGGATTTCCACTCTTCCCATTGTTCGCGACCACAGAATCGCCAAAGCCCCGTGATCCGTCTCAATGCGGTCTCCGTTGTGAACGGTCGTGCCGCTCGGCAGCAACACCGCGTTGGTCCAGACATTGCCTGCTGTGCTAAGGGTGCCGCCCGGACCCGCCGCTGGCAGGGGAGCGGCGAGACTCAGAGCGATAACGATCGTCCAGTGTGGAAGTTGCATTTGATGATCTCCGGTTAAGATTTCCAGTTGAATTGATGTGCGGCGCCTACGTGAGCCGCTGCAGGAACTCAATCGTCAAAGAGCACCATTCAATTTAGGCTTTTCGGGGAACGCATCTTATGTTCGGAGAGTTCCGTAGGCGCAAATCCGCAAAAACGATGGATCAATGAGGGGTCATTCGATGTTCCCCGCCCCGCACCGGGGATTCCCGAGAGTCACAAAGAGCACGTGCGGGCATCGAGTAATCGCGATCGCTTCACGGATTCCTTCTCTCTCGTCAGCGGACATGGAAGCTCGGTCGTCCGCGGCGGCGCTTACCTTATCCTGCCTATCGATCACCCCCTGGGTCCACGGGCCAAGCCAGTTGGGCTCCGCTCGGTAAGTTCTCCGCGTCGATGAAGATTGTGCGGCCGTCGGGACCTCGGGAAACTAAAGTGGCCCCACAGCCGGTTCGTCGAGTACAATCGGACCTAAATGAAAATCGCGATCGGGGCCGATCATGGCGGTTTTGCGCTAAAGGAAAAACTGACCCAGGCAATCCGCGCAGCCGGACACGCCGTCAATGATTTCGGAGCTTGTGAGTACAACGCAGCCGACGATTACCCGGACTTCGCTTTGGCAGTTGCACGGGCCGTCGTTGTCGGCGAGGCCGAGCGTGGAATTGTCATTTGCGGCAGCGGCGTCGGTGCATCGGTGGCCGCAAACAAAGTCCGCGGCGCTCGGGCGGCCTTGTGCCACGACAGCTATTCCGCGCGTCAGGGAGTGGAGCACGACGACCTCAACGTGCTCTGCCTGGGGGCGCGGGTGATCGGCGCAGAGTTAGCGCGGGAAGTCATTTGGGCTTACCTTGGGGCCCAATTCAGCCAAGAAGAGCGGCACCAACGCCGCTTGTCCAAGATTCTCGCCGCTGAAAACGAGTAGCCGCTCTGTTCGAAGACTGCGATTCACGAGGCCGTCTTGCCTCGTGTCCAGAGCCGCTTTCGGGATCAGCGGCAAGGGAACGCGATTTTTTGGTCATGGCCGCGGATCTGCCTTAGCCGATGTCCAATATCCTCTATCTCCACGGATTCGCTTCCAGTCCTGAATCCACCAAGGGCAAGTTCTTCTATCGCAATTTCGCAATGATCGGCGGTGAAGTTTACACACCGGATTTGGCGCAGGGGAACTTCGAGGGTCTGACCGTCACCGGTCAGCTCGAAACGATTGACCGGGCCGTGAAGCAACTACAGCCACAACTGATCATAGGCTCGATCATGGGCGCTTATCTCGCGGCGCTCTACGCGGTGCGCTGCCCCACAAGGGTTTCGGCTCTGGTTTTGCTGGCGCCGGCGATGGCCTTGGCTCGCCGGATGGCGGAAACGCTCGGTCCCGCCGGGATGGAAGCCTGGAAGCAGAACGGCGCCCGTCTCGTCTACCACCACGGCGAAATGGATCATCGGCCTGTCGGCTACCAACTTTACGAAGATGCCGCTCAGTACGAGGACTTCCCGGAAATCACGCAACCCGCTCTGGTGTTCCCTGGCCGGCTGGACGAGGTCGTCGATCCCCAAATCGTGCTGGAATTCTCCTGGGGAAAACCCAACGTGACGCTGGAGTTAGTCGATTCCGGCCACCAACTCCTCGATGTTCTCGATATGATTTGGGAGAGGGTCGCTGTTTTGTACCACCTGAATTATGCACAGATTCGCTTTGCGAGTGCGGCTGCGTTCGTAGCGGCTTGACGGCCGTCGTAAGGTGGGAGCTCGGCAACTGGTCTTTTGGCTTCTCCGTCCCCGGTTTCCCCTCCCGCCCAGAATCCGCGTCGGCAAAACCCCGCTCCGAAGTGGCGTGTTTCCAGTACGTTGCGGCCAGTGCATAAAATTTTATGCATAGCGCATAGCCAGGCTCTCAGATCAACGCCCTCTCGACTACCGGCGGCAAGCCGCCGTAGGGAGTCGGCTTCCTGCCGCGGAAGTTGTCAAGGCGTGGATGCCCCGATTTTATTGGGCTGCGAGACCGTCACGGCTGGGCCTTGTTTGACGGCCCTTTGGGAGCTATGCTGTTTTCGCTTGGTAACCATTTGGGTGACCTCCTTTGGGTTGGCTGGTGAAGCTGGAATCTTTGCCAGCCTACCTTTTTACCCCATGTTTTCGGGCGTTCCCCAATGGTCCCTTGCGGCTCAGCCCTCCTCAGGTGCACCCCGCAATGCATAATTCAGGTACCAGGAACTTGAACCCCTCCCTGGTTGAGATGCGTATACCCTTACGAAAGCCAATGGAGTCAGCGCCAAGAATCTTGGTGGAAGCGGCGCTTCGTGACCCGGACGCATTTGAGGAGATCGTCGACCGGCACAAGTCGATGGTCTATAGTCTCGTGTTTCATTTCTTCCAGAGCCGCGCGCTCGCGGAAGACATCGCGCAGGAGGTCTACCTCGAACTATTTAAGAATTTGGGCCGCATTGTGTCGGACCTGCATTTGTCGTTCTGGTTGAGGCAGGCTGTCACTCGCAAATGCATCGATCACACCCGGCGGCTCAAGCACCGCCGGTATCAGCCGCTGGAAGACATCGCCGAACCCGGTGTCGACCCGCAAGAGAGTGATCCCTTTCTGGCCGCGGCGTTGCGCAAGAAGGTCGCCGCCTTGCCCGACAAGATGCGTATGGTGGTGATCTTGCGGTTTCAGGAGGACTTGAAACTGTCCGAGATTTCACAGTTGCTGGACATGCCGGTGAATACGGTGAAGACCACGCTTCGCCGCGCACTGGCCCGTCTCAGAGAAACAGTTCGCAACCTGGAGTTCGAGGTGTGTTATGGAGCTGGAAGATAGCCTTCGGGAAGTCTGCGCTCGCCAGACGCCCCCGGTCGATTTCACGGCAAGGGTGATGCTGCGGGTACGCTCGGCGGAGCTGCCGAAAAAACATCCCCGCCTGCGCTGGGCAATGGTTGGAGCCATCGCGGCGTCGCTGTTCGTGGGGGTCTACGTCAGCAGGCAGCGTGCGCCGATTCTCAGCCCTGAAGCGGATGGAGCGGATGCGCAATTGTTGCTTTCGCTGCAAATCGCGGGGGCGAAAATCAATAAGGCCCGCGATGCGCTCATGCGGCCGGCCGGGCAGGAGCCAGGGCAAAGATTGGATCAGCCATTGAAAATCGGGAATTGAGTATGGGGAAGCTGGATAAGAGGGGGCTTGCGATGAAAAGACCGTGGGTTGTGTGCTTGGCGCCGCTACTGTTGCTGAGTTCTTCGGCTTGGGCGCAATCTGAACAGCCAGCAGGCGGTTTTGGCCCCGGCGGAGCGCCATCCGGCCCCGCGGCTAAGTCCGGTTCCGCCCAGTCCGCTCAGCGGGCAACCCCGCAGGTGCGCATGGATCTGCCGCTGCTAGAGGAAAAGGCCGACGAGGTTCTCAGCGTGAATCTCGAAGGTGAGTCTCTGGGCATGGGACAGAAACTACTGGCGGTACGGAACGGGGTCAGCAAGTCCGTCAAGGAACTCATCAAAGGTCTCAAAGGCGTGTATCTGCGGCGCTTCTGGTTTTCGCGAAAGAAGGCCTACTCGGCCGAAGACACCGAGCCCATCCGCAAACAACTCGAGGGCGGCGGCTGGGTGCCGATGATCGATGTGCGAGACCGCCAAAACAGCGAATCCGTCACAGTGTACTCCTACGTTGAGAACAAGGAAGTGACCGGAATCACGATAGTTTCCGAGGAAGCCCATGAGTTCACCGTCGTCAATATCGTGGGCCCCGTGGATCTGGAAGCCCTTTCCGAGCTGGGCGAGCAAATGGGAATGCCGGTCATGAAATTGGCGACCCGCGAATTGATAAAGGAAAAGGTTTTCACGCAGCCGGGTGAAGTCCCTCCCAACAATTGAGCCGTTTGCACGGTGGAGCCGCCAGGCAAAACCGCGGGTGGCTATCCAGCGCGCTCTGTCGGGTGCTTATCCGTTGCCCGGGTTAAGACTGAGCGGTAGTTTTCTCCCATGAAAACTCATTCGCTTGAAACCGAGGTTTGGCTGCCGCAACCTCTCGATGCCGTCTTCCCTTTCTTCGCGGATGCCCGAAATCTTGCCACTTTAACCCCGCCCTGGCTGCGGTTTTCGATCCTTACCCCCGGCCCGATTCAGATGAAAGCGGGGGCGCTGATCGACTATCGCCTGCGCCTGTGGGGGATACCCATACGCTGGCAGAGCGAGATCACCGAGTGGGAGCCGCCGCGCCGTTTCGTGGACGAGCAGCGCCGCGGCCCCTACCGCCGCTGGATTCATGAACACACGTTTGTCGAGCGGGACGGCGGGACCTTGGCGTGCGACCGGTTGCAGTACTCCGTGCTCGGGGGATCTCTTGCCGACTATCTGTTCGTGGCGAGAGACTTGAAACGAGTGTTCGCATTCCGCCAAGAAACCCTGCAGCGAATTTTCGAACAAGAGGCCGGGGAGCGCGACCTTGCAACTCGCTGAGCGCCAACAGGCCCCCTCCTCCCGCCGCAGGCTCCAACTCCGCCGCACCGAGGCAAAAAGCATTCTCAGCAAGACTTCGGGCTTTATCGCCGAAGCCGGTTTTACGCATTCCTTGAATCCGGCGCGCAATTGCACTTTCGGGTGTACCTACTGCTACGTCCCCACGATGCGGGTTCAAGCGGGCTTGCAGCCGGAAGACTGGCGCCGCTGGGGACAGTTCACGACCTTCAAGTCCAACGCCGCCGAGCTTCTGCGGAAACAGCTGCGGCCGGAGCAAATCATCTACTGCTCGCCGCTCGTTGACCCTTATCAGCCGGGGGAGGAAGACGAACGGCTGATGGAGCGAATCCTGAGCGCGCTGATCGACAACCCTCCCGGCGTCTTTGTCATCCAAACCCGCGGCCCGCTGATTGTGCGGGATGTGCGGTTGCTGGTGAAACTGGCGCAACGAACCACGCTGCGAGTGAGCTTTTCTCTGACGACCAATCGCGAGAGTGTCCGGCGCATTTATGAACTGCACTGTGCATCGATTGCGGATCGCGTATCCGCGATGAAGGCGCTTCGAGAAGCCGGCATCACGGTGCATGCGACGCTGGCGCCATTACTGCCTTGTGATCCGCGGCAGCTCGCCGAGCTGGCGCTCGAGGCGACTGGCCAGGATGTCATCGGAGACCCGTTTCACGTTCGTGCGGTAAAGAAACGGGGCGCTACAACCCGTGAGGAAGCGGCGCGAATCAGCGCCCGCCATGGATTCGACTCCTGGCACGAACCCGGCTTTCAGAGCACGGTCATCGCAATCATTCAGGAACGCGTGGAAGCCGCGGGCCGGCGCTTCGAGGTTGGTCCTCGGGGTTTCTCGTGGCTCGCGCGGCCATGACAGGAGCCGCAACAGAGCCGCGCCCGCAAGGGTGCGGTCAAGTTTGCCTTAGACTCACCCGCTACTCTTGACCGCACCCTTGCGGGCGCGGCTCTGTTGCGGCTCCCGATACTGCGACGCGCCTCATCCGCCAGCGTCCACGCTCCCCTCTTCGGTTGCGGCTCGTCCGCGTTAGGAAAAGAAAGGTTCGCAAACGTCAGGGTCCCGTGTAATCGAACAGCACCGCATCTTCCCCCTGCTCGCGTGCCTGCTGATCAAAGTAGGAAACGATCAAGTCGCGGCGCGCCAGCAGCGCCGTAATTTCGGACTTTCTCAATGCACTGTGCAGCTTTCGGCGGCACTCCTCCTGATCGAGATTCCGCAGGGCCTCCAAAAATTGGCGGTCGCATTTGATGAGGTGCTGGGGCTTGTTGAGCTTCTTCTGGAGACGAAAAGCTCTCGTATGGTCGATCATCCACATCTTCCAATCGTTGGTGATTACGATATTGCCAAGATTGCGGTCGACGTTGTAAATAAGCTGGTCGAAGACTCGGACACGATAGATCTGCTGGTTCCAGGTATCCAAATCAGGAGGCGCCAGCTTTCTCGTGTAGCGGGCTTTCTCGGTCATCATGACGTCATCAATCCACCAGCTCAGCGCCGCCGGTTTTCCGTCAATCTTGCGTTCGACGGCGGGGGGAATCATTCCCAGTCCCAGCATCCGGCCCAGCCGATAGGCCGCGATGTTGAATTTGTAGCTGTCCCGAAAGTTCAACTCATAGCCGGTGGCTAACTGGAAGGAAGGCTCTGATTCGTCAACGTGTTGAATGTGAGCGTCGTGGGTCAGCTTCCCGTCGCTGAGCGTGGCTCGAATGGAACGAGTGACGCCTACTGAAAGCGTTTGCGAACGGATGACTTTTGCCGTGAGGAGAAAGTTTTCTTGTTCGGCCAGACTGAGGCCGCGCTCACTTTCTGACTGAGCTTCGAGCGAAGCGGCCGCTAGAGCAAACAGAACGGTCAAGCCAAAGGCAAGGAAAACTGGTTGATATCGGCGGCGTGGACTCATCCGGGCGCAAGCTGGTTCGCAATACGATGACATCGTACCAGAGAACGAAGTCTCGAACCGGCCGAGGCTTCACGCCAAAACACAAGCGCATCCACACCCCGCGCAGAGCAACAAGCTGCCGCCGAAGCCACGTTCACGTGGCTTGTCCCCGCCAGGCCGGTCCTTTTAGGGCCGGTTGATCAGAGCCCCCCGAACTCGTTCCTCAGCCCGTTTCAACGGGCTTCGATCCGCGGCTCAATCCTGCTCGCGGCCGCGGAACTCGGCAAACCAGTTTTGCACCACGCGGATCGACGGCTCGGGGGCGTCTGCGCCCAGCCCCACGGTCTCGGCCAACACAAACCGCTGCCCGTCAGCCGAGACGTCGTAGGGGGGGTAATTGAACCCTGGTCTCAAACCCGGATGCTCAAACAGGCGGGTGGTCGAGCCTACCGAAAAGCTCGAACCGCTCGACACCGAAACGGCCACCAACGTCTCCCCCTCGACGTAGAACAGCTCTTTGCCGTCCCGGCTCCAGCGCACTTTCCTCCCGCCGTTGCTCGACACCGTTACCTTGCGGCCGCCCTCGGGAAAGGGTTGGACATAGACTTCGTTTTGACCCGACTCGTCCGACACGTAGGCGACATAGCGGCCGTCGGGTGACAATCTTGGCACGAACTCCCCGAACGGTGTCTGCAAAAACGGGTGGGGCTCCCAGCCGTTGCCGTCCTCGTTGCTCTCCAGATACCAAAGGCCAGCTTCTGTTTCCGGATCATCGTGCAGTTGGTAGAGGAGATACTTCCCGTCCCGGGACCAGTCGGATAGCAACTCGGTGCGGGGTGTCGCCAGCAGGATCTTCGCCTCCCCGCTGCCGTCCGCCTGCCGAAGGAAGATGTCGGCGTTGCCCCCCCGATTGGAAGTGAACGCCACCTGGTCTCCGGCAGGCGACCAAACCGGCCGACGGTCTCTCTCCGGGGCGCTGCTCAAGCGAGTCCTCACCCCGCGGGCAATGTCGTACACCCACACGTCTTCATTCGAGCCCTCCGTTGCCGTCACAGCCACGAGGCGTCCATCCGGGGAGAGCGCGGGGGAACCGATCGGCTCCTGAACTGGGCCGATCTCACCGGTTTTCTCGCCGCGACGGTCGAGCCAAACCAGTTGCTGCTGCCCCGAGCCGGAACTGTCGAGGTAAACGAGCGTTTGATCGGCCGCAACCGTGGGGCCACGGCTGTTCTCGGAGACGGGGAAGGCCTCACCGATAGCCTTCAAGGTGTCCAGAGAAAAAGGCAGCGCCCAGAGATCGTGGGTTAACGGGGCCGATTGGTACACAATATGGCCGCTGGGCGAATAGAACGGAAGTGTGCCGGGTCCCAGAAGCTCTTTCTGCCCGGTCTCGAGGTTCTGAACCATCATGGTATGTTCCGTCAAAGACCCGAATGAGAACACCAGGACACGGGCCCCGGCTTCAGGCGGCAAGAAATGGGGCCAGCTGATTGCGCCCGTCGGCCCTCCCGGCGACCCCTCGGACTCCTCCGGCGAGATCAGCAGGTTGGGAGTCCCCCCGCGGCCGGGAACTTCGTAGAGCACGCGTGGGCGGCCGGAGCTGAAGACGATTACCTCGCCGTCCGGGCTCCAGGTTCCCCCCCACAAGCGCGTGCCGGGAAGCTCGCAAACCCGGATGGCCCAGCCGCCCTGAACCGAGACCTTCTTGAGTTCCCCAGCGGCCGCAAACCCGATAAAATCACTGTCGGGCGACCAGAACGGCGTTCTTGCTCCTTCGGTGCCGTCGATCGCCCGCGGTTGCGGCTGATCCGCTGTCTGTTGCAAGGCAAGACCCGGTTGCACCCCGACCTCTGCCGGGTCTTGTAGGGGCGCAGCGTGCTGCGCCCAGGAAGCCTCAACTGCATGAGACGGTGCGGGCGCAGCACGCTGCGCCCCAGCCTCAACTGCATGAGACGGTGCGGGCACAGCACGCTGTGCCCCTACGCCGGTCCGCAGAACGGTCGATCCGCCGGACTTCAACTTTTCGGCCAGAGTCCGCAGGTCGAGCATCATGTCTTCGGCGCGGCCGTAGCGGTCTTCGCGGTCTTTCGCAAGGCACTTGCCGACGATCCACTCCAGCTCCATCGGGACACCCGTTCGCACACCCGTCAGCGGTTCCGGCTCCTGGTTGACGATCTCGTAGACCAGTGCCTGATCGTAGAGTCCCTGAAAAGGCCGCTGCCCGCGGACCATCTCATAGAGCACGCAGCCCAGCGCCCAGATGTCGGTGCGATAGTCCACCTTGGCCCCTTGCGCCTGCTCGGGCGACATGTAGGCGACGGTGCCTACCGTTGTGTCCAGCTTGGTCAGCTTCGAGCCTTCGGTGAGCAGCGCGAGGCCGAAGTCGAGGATTTTCACGCGGCCTTCGGGAGTCACGAGTAAATTGCCCGGCTTGATGTCGCGATGCACTACTCCCTTGGCATGAGCGGCGGCAAGGCCGTCGGCGACTTGGCGGGCGAAGCCCAGAGCTTCTTTCAGAGACAAGGGACCGCGTTCAATCTTGGGGTCGAGGCTCTCGCCCTCGATGAACTCCATGACGAGGAAGGTTTGGCCGCCCTCCTCGCCGATTTCATAGACGGTGCAAATGTTGGGATGACTGAGCCCGGCGGCGGCCTTTGCTTCTCTGTGGAAACGCTTGCGGGCCTCTTCGTCTTCGAGCAGATGCGGCGCAAGGAACTTGAGGGCAACCGTGCGTTCGAGCTTGGTGTCCTCGGCCTTGTAGACGACACCCATGCCGCCCCGGCCGAGTTCAGTGAGGACCTTGTAGTGGCTGATGGTCTGGCCGATCATCGACAGCCAAATTGTACCACCTCGGGGATTCGTGGCGCTAGGGCGCTATCGCGACAGGTATGGCAAATGTAGAAACTCCAGGGGGCCGAGCCCGGGCTCGGAAGCCGCTTCGACGCGCGGCATCCGACGCTGGTCACGCTCCCCGTTTTGGTTGCGGCTCGTCCGCGTTAGTGACTGTATAGTCAAATCTTTGCTGATTGTGGCAGAAAATTTCAGATGGCCGGACAGAGGCGCGGACGGAAGTCCGCGCTTCATCGGAGTCGCGTCTCCATCCCTGCCAGCCGATTCTCGCTCGTGGAACCCCATTGTTTCCAACACTAGTGCGGCACGAGAATCGGTGCCTGCCCCCTTTTTTCGGGGCTCTGCAAGGGGCGAAAAATCCTCATATTATGCAGTTTTCTGCAAAAAACTGCAAAGACCGGGCTCAGGTTGTTGAAACAAAACGACTTACGAACATCCCTTAAATTCAAGCCACAGCACCCAGAGTCGAGCTTTAACGTATACACTGCTAGAAAAGCCAACGAAGTCGCAACTTTGCCCCAAGGTGGCGCGCGCCTCCTGGCGGGCCGCGTCGGCCTCCGGGCCGACGTAGCCGCGGACGGAAGTCCGCGCCTCTGTCCGGCTGAAATGAAAAAACGAACCCAATCCGCGGCCTCTCGCCGGCAATACGCCCTAGCCCTTGCCATCGCTTTCGCAACCCCCGTGTTCTTGCTCCACTGCAGCGGTCCCGCTGACCCGGTTCAAGCGGCGGATCAAGCGGCTCAAACATTCGAGGACCCCGCTCCTCCTCAACTCAACAAGATGGAGAACATTGAACCGCCGATGCCTCGCGCCCACCCGGACGTTACCTTCCACCGCAAGCCGAAGCCGCTGCCGGCGGACGCCATCACTCACGACTGGAAATCCTTTCTCGGCCCCGCTCACAACGAGACTTCCACCGAAACGAAACTGGCCAAGTCGTGGCCGAAAAGCGGTCCTCCCCTCGTGTGGGAGCTGCAAAAAGGCACGGGATACGCCTCGCCCGCAATCGCCGGCCGGCGGCTCGTCTATCTCCACCGGGTCGGCGACAAAGAGATCGTCGAATGCCTTCACCCGGAAACCGGCCAGCGCTACTGGCAATTCTCCTACCCCACCAGCTACTCCGACCGCTACGGATACAACGACGGCCCCCGCGCCAGCCCCGTGATTGACGGAGACCGCGTCTACACCTTCGGCGCGCAGGGTAAGCTGCACTGCTTCAAGCTGGATACCGGGCAGTTGTACTGGAAACGTGACTTGCCCGCCGAGTTCAACGTTCCCCAGGACTTCTTTGGCATTTCGTCCACGCCTTTGATTGAGGACGATCTGCTGATCGTCACGATCGGCGCTCCCGGCGGACCGACCGTTGCCGGCTTCGACAAGTTGACAGGGAAGATGGTCTGGGGAGCGGGCAGCGAATGGGGCCCGAGCTATGCCTCTCCCGTGCCTGCCACCATGCACGGCAAGCGCCGCGTGTTTGTCTTTGCCGGCGGCGAAAGCCGTCCGCCCTCAGGCGGGCTTCTCTCCATCGATCCGGCGACGGGCAAGATCGATTTCTCTTTCCCCTGGCGAAGCCGCAGCTACGAGTCGGTCAACGCCTCGACGCCGCTGATCGTAGGCAACCAGGTCTTCATCTCGGCGAGCTACCGGGCGGGCAGCGCGCTTCTCAACGTGCTTCCCGGCCTCACGCATTCGGTGGCATGGACGACCAAAGAGGTAGGGCTCCACTGGACTACGCCGATCTACAAGGACGGTTATCTCTACGCCTTCGACGGCCGCAACGAGCCCGACTCATCCCTGGTCTGCGTGGACTGGAAAACCGGCAAAGTGGTTTGGCGCAAAGTGCCTGAGTGGGATGAGACCGTTGACAACCGCGGCCAGCCACGAACGTTGAGCGTCAGCACCTTGCGGGGATCTCTGCTGCGAGTCGACGGGCATTTCCTGGCGCTGGGCGAGCTCGGGCACTTGCTGTGGCTCGACCTTTCACCCGTTGGCTACAAAGAACTCGCCCGCGCTTGGCTCTTCGGCGCAAGACAGACTTGGACGCCGCCGGTGCTAAGCCGGGGCCTGCTCTACATCAGCCAAAACGAGCGGGGAATTTTCGACCGAAAGCCCCCGAGGCTGATCTGCTACGACCTGCGGCAACGATAAGGAACGATAAGAGACGACAAGGGCGGGACGCTGATGGCATTCCGCCCGTCATAGGCAAGGCGAGCCGACACAACAGAGCCGCGGACGGGAGTCCGCGGACGGGCAGAAAACGGATACCCGAGCCCGCTTCCCGCGTTACGCGGGGGACGACGGGTCGAGGCGGCGGAGAGCTTGGCGGTTGCTTCGCGCCCTCGACCGAGTTTTGCGGTTGCTTCGCGCGCTGGACCGCGGACTTCCGTCCGCGGCTCTGTTGTGACAGGCCGACATTTTGTTGGCAACGATAGGGAACGATAGGAGACGACAAGGGCGGGACGCAGATGGCATTCCGCCCGTCATCGGCAAGGGCGGGACGCTGATGTGCCCGTCAGCGGCAAGGCGAGCCGACACAACAGAGCCGCGGACGGGAGTCCGCGGACGGGCAGAAAACGGATACCCGAGCCCGCTTCCCGCGTTACGCCGGGGGACGACGGGTCGAGGCGGCGGAGAGCTTGGCGGTTGCTTCGCGCCCTCGACCGCGGACTTCCGTCCGCGGCTCTGTTGTGACAGGCCGTCATTTTGTTGGCAATGTTTTGTGCCGCAAAGTTTGTAGAATCCGGACAGGACCGTACTCATTGGATATTCACTGTTACGGCATTGGTTTCCCGGCCGTCCACGGTGAGCACGAGGTTGATATTTCCTTTCGGCAGGTTGCGCGGCAGGGGTCCAATATTGACCTGGTCCAGCCCGACGAATTCACCTTGAGCCCGCGCGTCTAAAACCGTTACATCGATTCCTTCGATCGAGGCAGTGACCGCGCTTGTGAACCCGCGGATTCCCGTTCCCGCCAAGAGCAGGAAAATCTGGTCGCCGGGGGGCCCGAGGTCGATCGGGAGAGGCTGCGGGTTTTGCCCTTCGAACAGCGGCATTTCGGGGGCCCGGGTCCCATCTTCGGCGATTCGGAGATATGCCGCGGCCGGCGCCCCATTGCCCTGGGCATTCGCCGTGAACAAACCGGGTGCGACGTCTTCCACTTGTAATTGGCCTGTCAGCGGGCTACGGCCGTCTCGCCGAACGGTGATCGTGGCGGGTCCCGTGGCTGTGCCGGGCGGGATTTGGAAGTTGATCTGCAGGTCCGAGACGAAGAAAAGCGGGCTCGGGCGGGTGACTCCGCTGCTAGCGGTGACCTCGACGGTCGTTCCGCTCAGGGTGGTCGGGAGAGGCGTCATCGTTGCGACGGCAGTTGAACTTGCCAAGCCCTGCCCGAACATGGACACGATGGCTGCCGGAGCGACCGGTCCCAACTCGAAGCTGGCGGCATTGGTAATGGCGAACGGGAGCAGGCCGTAGACCACGTTCACCGCGCCGCGGCTGCCGTTCTCGCCCGGAACTCCAATGGCCAGATCGTCGGCTCCGTCGTCATTGAAATCCCCGGTGGTCAGCGAGCTTCCGTAGCGGTCGTTGTTCTCGGGACGGCTGATGTCCTGGCGCAAGAGCTGATTCCCTTCGCTGGATAGCGCGCCGGGCGCGCCATAGATCGCGTGGACGACTCCTTGGCTGTTGTCTTCGCCCGGTACGCCGACTGCCAGGTCAGCAAAGCCGTCACCATCGAAATCACCGGCACTTAGCGCGGAGCCGAAGCCGTTGCCACCTTCGGCTCGGTCGAGGATGCCGTTGTCACCTTGCCGCCAGCGCTGGTTGCCTTGGCTTGTCAGACGGTTAGCGGACCCGTAAATCACGATCACGGAGCCGCCGTCTTCTCCAGGCAGGCCGACGGCCAGGTCATCGAAACCGTCGCCGTTGAAATCCGCTCCCGCCAAGGCAGAACCGAAGCCGTTACCTCTTTCCGCGCCGCCCGTGAGGTCCGGCTCTTGCAACCAGCGCTGATTGCCGTTGCTGGATAAGCGGCCACTCGAGCCGTAGATGACGTTGACGGCCCCGCGTCCGCTGTTCTCCCCGGGAACACCGACCGCCAAATCGTCAAAGCCATCACCATTGAAGTCGGCGGCCGTCAATTCGTTTCCGAACGCGTCGCGATCATCCCTGCCATCGCCCTCGAGTCTGCCGTTGTCGTCGTTACCTTGCCGCCAGCGCTGGTTGCCGCTGTCGGTCAGGCCTACGTTGGAACCGTAGATCACATTGACCACGCCCTCTTGGCCGTTCTCCCCCGGAACTCCAACGGCCAGGTCGTCGAAACCGTTGCCGTCGAAGTCTCCCGCCGCGAGGGAGATGCCGAATAGGTCGTTCCGATTGTCGTCGTCTTCAAGTTTTCCATTGGGACCGCCGCCCTGGCGCCAACGCTGGTTGCCATTGCTCGTCAGATTGTTGGCGGAACCATAAATCACGTGGACGGAGCCGCGGAGTTCATTTTCACCCGGGTTTCCGATCGCCAGGTCGTCGAACCCGTCCCCATTGAAATCGCCCGTGGCGACTTCCAGACCGAACAAGTCCCGGTTTTCTGACTTATCGCTGATACCGTCGTCTCCTTGGCGCCAGCGCTGGCTCCCTTCGCCGCTGAGGCCGTCGTTAGACACTGAACCATAGATGACAATGACGGAGCCGCCCTCTTCCCCTGGTAGGCCGACCGCTATATCCTTGAGGCCGTCGTTGTTGAAGTCACCGGCGCGGATGGCGCTGCCGAAGCTGTTGCCGCTCTCTGCGTCGCCGGGAAGGTCGTCTTGATCTTGCTCGAAGAACTGAGTTCCCTCGGGCGTGAGTTGAGCGTGAGATAGGGATGTGAGGCAGACGGTTAAGGCAAGCGCCGCGAGCGGTCGAGTCCACATGAATCGGTTCATCAGTTTCATAATAAATCAGCCGCTGTCGGTTCAATTTATTTTGGACTGAAGCCGGCTTACGGTGCAATGACCGGTGTGTTGAAACCACCCTTGCCTTCCGCGATATTCTAGCGGCCCTCCAGGTCCGACGTCGGCCGAATGGGATTTGGCCACCGTCGCTCAACGCCACGCCTGCTGCTACGGGCGCTGCCAAAGCGGCCTAGGCCGTTCGCATGCTCTCAGCCTTATCCGTAGCCAGAGCCGCTTGGGCGGCGGCTAGTTTGGCGATCGGCACGCGGTAAGGCGAGGCGCTGACGTAGTCCAGACCGGCGTGAACGCAGAATACGACGGACTTGGGATCTCCGCCGTGCTCGCCGCAGATGCCAACTTCAAGGTCGCCGCGGGTCTTGCGTCCCTTCTCGAGTGCGATTTTGATGAGCTGGCCGACACCGTTGGCATCGAGAACCGCGAAGGGATCTTCCTTAAAGATGTTCTTCTCGCGGTAGTCGCGGATGAAACCGCCCGAGTCGTCGCGGGAGAAGCCGAAGGTGGTTTGAGTTAGGTCATTCGTGCCGAAGCTGAAGAACTCTGCTTCCTTGGCGACTTCGTCGGCGGTCAGCGCTCCCCGCGGAACTTCGATCATGGTCCCCACCTTGTACTTGACCTTCAGCCCCTTTTGAGCGAAGACTTTTTCGGCCGTGGCGACGACGATCTTCTTCTGGTGCTGCAGCTCTTTGACGTCGCCGACGAGCGGGATCATCACCTCGGGAATCACTTTGATTCCCTTCTTGGCGCATTGAACGGCCGCCTCGAAGATGGCCTGCGCTTGCATCTCGGTGATCTCGGGGAAGGTAATTCCCAAGCGGCAACCGCGGTGGCCCAGCATCGGGTTGAACTCGTGCAGTTCCTCGACGCGCGACAGCAGCCCCGCGACTTCCTCTTGGCGTTCCTTGTTTTTCTTGAGCGCCCTGAGTTCGGCCAGCTCGACCATGAGGTCCTCGCGCTTCGGCAAGAACTCGTGCAAGGGCGGGTCAAGCGTGCGAATGATGACCGGGTAGCCGTCCATCACCTTGAAAAGCGCGGCGAAGTCCTTGCGCTGCATCGGCAGCAGCTTGCGCAGAGCCTTGCGGCGCGCTTTCTCATCCGTCGCCAGGATCATCGCGCGCATATACTCGATCCGTTCGCCTTCGAAGAACATATGCTCGGTGCGGCAAAGGCCGATACCCTCGGCGCCGAACGCACGGGCGGTCTTCGCGTCGCGCGGAACCTCGGCGTTGGCGCGCACGCCGATGGTACGGAACTCGTCCACCCAGGACATGAACTGAGCCAGTTTCCCGCTGGAGGGATCAGCATCAATCGTGGCGGCTTGGCCGGCGAACACCTCTCCGGTGCTGCCGTCGAGCGAAATCCAATCGCCCTCTTTGAGCGTGACCTTGCCAACCCTCATGCGCTTCTTGGCGGCGTCAACGTGGATGTCGCCCGCTCCGGCGACGCAGGGCACTCCCATGCCGCGGGCCACGACGGCGGCGTGGCTGGTCATGCCTCCGCGCGACGTCAGAATACCCTTGGCGACCTCCATGCCGTGGATATCGTCCGGCGTGGTTTCACCGCGGACCAGCACGACCGCTCCGTTTGCGGCGTGTTTCACGGCGTCATCCGCGGAGAAGACCACCGTACCGACGGCAGCTCCCGGCGAGGCCGGAAGCCCGCTGGCCAGCAGCGTCAAAGACTTCTTCGCGGCCGGCTCCAAAACCGGGTGCAGGAGCTGATCGAGCTGCTGGGGCTCGACCCGCAAAACCGCTTCTTCCTTTGTGATCAAGCGCTCTTTCACCATGTCGACCGCAATGTTGATGGCCGCCGGGCCGGTGCGCTTGCCGTTGCGCGTTTGCAGCATGTAGAGCTTCGACTCCTGAATGGTAAACTCGAAGTCCTGCACGTCGCGATAGTGCTTTTCGAGACTTTTGGTGATTTTCCGCAACTGTTTGTAAGCAGCCGGCATGACGTCGTTCAGCTCGCTGATGGGACGCGGCGTGCGAATGCCGGCCACGACGTCCTCGCCCTGCGCGTTCAGCAGAAACTCACCGTAGAACTGGTGCTCGCCCGTCGCGGGGTTGCGCGTGAAACCAACGCCGGTGCCCGAGGTTTCGCCGAGATTGCCGAACACCATCGTTTGGACGTTGACGGCCGTGCCCAGATCGGCGGAAATGTCATTCATCCCGCGGTAGTGGTGGGCGCGCGGGTTGAACCAGGAGCGGAAGACCGCATCGCGGGCCAAGCGGAGCTGTTCGTGGGGGTCCTGCGGAAACGACTTCTTCGTCTTTTTCTCAATCAGCCTCTTATAGGCGGCAACGACTTCCTCAAGGTTTTCGGGAGTCAAGTCGGTGTCAAGCTTGGCTCTTCTTTTCTTCTTGACGCCTTCAAAGACGTGCTCGAAATCACCCTTCCCTACTTCGAGAACAACACTGCCGAACATCTGAATAAAGCGCCGGTAGCAGTCGTGGGCAAAGCGCGGATTGTTCGACTTTCGGGCCAGCCCCTCGGTCGTCTCGTCGTTGAGGCCCAGGTTGAGAATCGTGTCCATCATGCCCGGCATCGAAAACTTGGCGCCGGAGCGAACGCTGAGCAGCAGCGGGTCTTTGGGGTTCCCAAGTTTCTGGCCGGATTTTTTCTCGAGTTCGGCAAGGGCGGCGCCCATCTGCTTTTCGACGTTCGCGGGACACTGGTTGCCCGCCGCGAAATAGAGGTTGCAGACCTGAGTCGCGATGGTGAATCCGGGGGGCACCGGCACTCCGGCCCGGCTCATTTCAGCCAAGCCCGCGCCTTTCCCGCCAAGGGTGTCTTTCATCGTGCCATCGCCGGCGGCGGTTCCTCCGCCAAAGCCGTAAACGTACCTTTTCATTTTTCTCTCCGTATGTCCTTGTTGTTCTATTGGATCTGTAAAGTCAGTCACAGATGATTTAAGCTTTGATGTTTGCGAACTGTGAGCCGGCGAGCGTTGAGACGAGTCTCAACGCGGCAAGCTGAGAGCTTGCGCCACAACGGTGAGCTGCATTGGTCATGGCCGCTCATGCGGCCTTTTCCGCTGATACGATTTCGCTGAAGTCGGCGATTGTGGAGAACTCCTGGAGCAGATTCGCCAAGAAAGCCAGCCGGTTGTTGCGGATCTTGTCGTCTTTGGACATGACCAATACTTCGTCAAAAAACAGATCGACTGCTTCTCTTAATGAAGCGATCTTATACAGCGCTTCTTCGTAATGCCCTTGTTCTTTCGAGGCCGCGACGCCGGGCTTCAAGTCTTGAAACGCCGCATGGAGCACCGCTTCCGCGCCCTCTTCCAGCAGAGATTCGTCGACCGCTTCGGCGGCGAACTTCTCCACCCCTCCAGCCTGTTTCAGAATGTTCTCGATGCGCTTGAAACTCACCGCCAGGGGCTCGAAATTGGGCGTTGGACGAACCTTCGAGATCGCTTCGGCGCGGGCGGCAACGTCGAGCGGCTGCCCGGCCGACGCCGAGATGACAGCGTTGATTTCGTCGTAGCGGTGTCCGCGCACCTCCCGCAAGTAGTAACGCAAGCGGCCGAGAAAAAATTCTTCCAGGCTCGCCGTGCCGTCAGCGGCATTCGCCATGGTGCACAAATCGGGCAGACAGAGCGGCAACTCGCCCTCAATCAGAATCCGGACAATGCCGTAGGCGGCCCGGCGCAGGGCAAACGGGTCCTTGGACCCCGTCGGAATCATGCCGAGTCCGAAGAGCCCGCCGAGCGTGCCCAGCTTGTCGGCGATGGATAGCAGCCGGCCGGCCGCCGTGCGGGGAATGCGGTCATCTCCACCGGCGGGCCGGTAATGGTCGTAAATCGCATCGGCGACTTCTTCCGGCTCCCCTTGATGTTTGGCATAGAGCCCGCCCACCACACCTTGCAATTCCGGAAACTCGCCCACCAGGTCGGTCGTGAGGTCGCCTTTCGCTAGCTCCGTTGCGCGCAGAGCGTGTGTTGTCGCTTCGCCAGACAGCCCAAGCGCCCCGGCCAAGACCGTGACCAGCTCCTGACTGCGCTGGGTTTTCTGGTAGTATGAGCCGAGCTTAGCCTGGAAAGTAACCGCTTTAAGATCCTCCACCCGATCGGCCAGAGACTGCTTTTGATCGGCGTCCCAGAAGAAACGCGCGTCATTGAATCGCGCCCGCAGCACCCGCTCGTTCCCTTCGCGGATGATGCTGTCGGGGTCGCCGTCCAGGTTCGCTACGGCGACAAAGTTCGGTTGCAGCCGGCCGTTTTCATCCTCAACGGCGAAGTACTTCTGGTGGTGATCCATCACCGTTTCGAGAACTTCCTCGGGCAAGCTGAGGTATTGTTCTTCGAAACAGCCGAGAATCGCGGTGGGGTATTCAGTAATGTTGACCAGCGTTGCCAGCAGCCGGGCGTTGGGGCGAACGCGCTTGCCGGCTGGAACAATCGATGCGATTTCCGTCTCGATCTTTTTCCGGCGATCGTCGGCCGAGAGAATGACGAAATTCTCGGCGAGCTTCGAGCGATAGTCGGCGGCGCCGGAGACTTCAATCGAAGTTGATCCCAGGCGGCGGTGCCCACAAGTCATCTTCCCCGACCGCACACCGGCAATCTCAAAGGGGACAACCCGGCCATCGAAAAGGGCCAGCAGCCAGCGAATCGGGCGAATAAACCGCGGCCCCGACTTACCCGTCCAATACATCGTCTTGGGAAAATAGACGCCAGTGATGGCCTCGGGCAAGAACTCCGCGAGAATCTCCGCGGCGGGACGTCCCTCGATACTACGCTCGACAGCGAGCTTGTCGTCCGGGCCGACCTGAAGCTGTTCAACCGCCACTCCGGCTCGGCGGGCAAAACCTTCCGCGGCTTTGGTCGGACTGCCAGATTCGTCGAACGCGACCGAACGCGGTGGCCCCTTCAGAGTCTCGACGCGATCCGCCTGGCGGGTGGCAATTCCCTGCGCCACGAGAACCAGCCGGCGCGGCGTCGCGTCCGCGCTGACACGGACTCCGGAGTCCAGGTTGTATTTCTTCAAACCTTCGAGAAACCTTCTCTCGAGGTCTTGGAGCGCCCCGCCGATCATCCAATCGGGAATTTCCTCGGTACCCACTTCGAGCAAGAGTTCCGCGCTGGTCATCAAGCCGTGACCTCCGCGGGTTGCGCGATCGAGCGCTGGTCCATCCAAGCTTGCGCCAGCCCGACTGCAAGGTTTCTCACGCGAGCGATCACGCCGACCCTTTCGGTCACGCTAATCGCTCCGCGGGCATCCAGCGTATTAAACAGGTGTGAGCACTTGAGCACTCGATCATAGGCGGCCAGCAAGGGAAAGCGGCCCTTTAACCGCTCATCTTCCGTCGCCCCATATTCGTCCAGCAACCGGCGGCACTCGCCTTCGTGAAGATCAAACTCATTCCAAACGGCCTTCACGTCAGCCTTCTCGAAGTTGTAAGCAGAGTACTGCTGCTCATCGGTGAAGCGCACATCGCGATAAGTCCAAGTTTCGTTCCACTGAATGTCATACACGCTGTCCACGTTCTGCAGAAACGCCGCCAGCCGCTCCAGGCCGTAGGTCAGCTCGGCGGGCACCGGGTCCAGCTCAACACCGCCGCATTGCTGGAAGTAGGTGAACTGCGTGATCTCCAGCCCGTCCAGCATGACTTGCCAGCCGACGCCCCAAGCGCCCAGGGTAGGGGATTCCCAGTTATCTTCCTCCAGCTTGAGATCGTGCTTGCGCAGGTCGATGCCGATGGCCTCAAGACTCTGCAGGTAGAGCTCGACCACGTCTTCCGGAGCCGGCTTGAGAATCACCTGAAGCTGCATGTGCTTGTAGAGCCGGTTGGGGTTTTCTCCATAGCGGCCATCCGCCGGCCGGCGGCTCGGCTGCACATAGGCGACCCGATAGGGATCGGCGCCCAGCACCCGAAGAAACGTCTCGGGGCACATCGTTCCGGCACCGACCTCGACATCAAAGGGTTCCTGAATAATGCACCCCTTCTCGGCCCAGTAGGACTTCAGCTTAAAGATGGTTTCTTGGTAAGTCTGCATTCGTGTGGTTCTACAGCCGTGGCTGGCTGCGTGTGGGCCAGACAGATCAGGCGCGGGCTAGTTGTCGGCAGTCTCCCGAAGTTGAAGCGAGAAACGGCCCATGATCTGGGCGAACTCAGTGGCCTCTTTCGGGCTCAACCGAATCGGGTGCTCGCGGCTCATTACCGTGATAGCCATCCCCCCGTCTTGGGTCGTCTCGGTGCAGGCGACCGCCTCCAGGTTGATGAAATAGTTTTGAAATCTGATGAAGGGTCTATCCATGATTCAACTCCTGTCGATTCAGAGCCCCAACCGCAAGGGAGGGGTCCGCCACCTGCAGAAATCTCTCAAAGCTCTGCCAGCGCCTCCGCGGTCTTGAGCCTTGCCTCGAACTGCGCTTCCAATCGCTGGGTCAGAAACCGCCGCAAGTCCTCGGCTGAACGCCTGCTCCACTGGCTTGCATCCATATCCAGCAACGACGTCTTCAGCATCTGACTCGCCAGCGCCCGGGAAGCCGGTACAATCGCCCAACAATCGCTCGTCCGAAAATCAGCGCAAAACAACCCGAGCTGCGAACGTTCAAAGTAAGCCGTCTCGTTCGGACCCAACCCAACGCCACTCTGAATGCACACATTGAGCGGCGGCATCCAGCCTCCCAGCTTGACCGCCCACAACGAGAAGTAGGTCACCGTCAGCCAAAGCCAGCCCGGTGTTTCTTCCTGACCTGCGTTGTTCGCCAGCGAATCGGCTGATCTCCCATTCGCTGGCGAAGCCGGGCCGCTCTCCGAGGACTCGGCGGACTCCGAAGTCTTCGCGGTCCGATTGTCGAGCTTCGACCAAATCTGCTCCAGCACCAGCACCACCAGCCGAAAAAACGCGTCGTTCGGTTCGTTCTCCGGCAACAACCGGTCGCAAACCTCAGCGACATAGTCGAGTGCCACGCTGGTCGCGTAATCGGCCCGCAAGAAAATCGGCGGACCGATCAACTCACAACGGTCAATTCTGACCAGGTCCCGATTCTGGTGCTGAAAATAGAAAAGCCGAACGTGCGATAGCCGCTCCAGCCCCGATCCGAAACGGCTTTTGGGCCGGCGTGCTCGCTTCGCGATGCCCCGGAGCTTACCCTGATCCCGGGCCACGAAGCTCACGATCAAATCTGCTTCTCGGTATGGATAAGTACGGAGAACGAACGCTTCGCATTCCCGGACGGGCATCTAGACGAAAATACCGTGCGTAATCGTTCAGGATAACACGGGTTGCTTTCGGGACTGCCGTCATTGGCGGGGATGGCGGACGAGCTTTCGTGAACAGAGCCGCGCCCGCAAGGGTGCGGTCGAGAGTGGGCGCGTCGGCCATCCCATTGGGCCTCGGTCACTGCGAGACTCGACCGCACCCTTGCGGGCGCGGCTCTGTTCACGAAAGCAGGAGCTCAAGTAGCGAGAGAAGCGGGTGGCCGGTTTGTGGCGAGGGACTGTTTGGAGCTGTCACTAACGGGCCGAAGGTGCGGTCTGTTCCACCGGGGCCTCCACGTACCGGCATAGCGTCGTCGGTTCAGGAATCTTCTCACCGACCAATCGCATTCCTTCCAGGTGAAACTCGATCGCCTCGCGGATTTCGCGTTCGACCTCTTCAGGTGTTGGCCCGGTGGCAATGCATCCCGGTAAGTCGGGCACATAGGCCGAGTAGTTGTTCTCCGCGCGTTCGATGATGACTGCGTATTTCTTCATGGCGATTGCAGCCCCGCCTTTCTCAGGACGTTCTTCAAGGTTCCGATCGGCAGGTCGTCGCCCGGCTTGCCGGGAACGGTGACCACCATGGGCTTATTGGGATGCCGGTATTGCCGATGACTACCTTTTGTCCGCATCAGCGTCCATCCGCCAGCTTCCATCTGACGGATCAGATCTCGAACCTTCACTCTAGCCTATTGTCCCAGGCCCTGACGCGGACGAGCCGCAACCAAAACGGGGAGCGTGGCCGCTGTCGGATGAGGCGCGTCGAAGCGGCTAACCCCTCCCTCACGGTCGGGGCTCCAAGTCTGGCTCCCGAATTTTCTGCCACGTTTGGCGCGAATTTCATGATGTTTGGTACTGAGGGCGGCTGACGCCATAATCTCGCCTTCGCATTCTAAAGAAGGGCTCATGAACCGTGGCTTCAGCTACCCTAGCCCGAGGCTAGGAGCCGCTAAGAGTCGTCTGATACATGCGGGCTGCTTGCCCGGATGTTCGAGAAGATGCGGCTCTTCCCGGGCGCCGACTCAGTCCAGTCTTGGGAGCGTACTTCCTGAAGACCAATGAGGTTCGGGAACGGCGCCGATTAACTCGTAAGCGCCGTTTCGGTTTCTTCCTGGCAGGTCACGCAGCGCGACGCCCAGGGCAGGGCCTTCAATCTTCGCAATACGATCGGCTCATCACACTCTTCGCAACGGCCGTATTGTCCGGACTCGATCCGGCGCAGGGCCGCTTGGATCGCCTTTTGAACTTGCCAATCGGTACTCATCAAATAGACGGCTAGTTCTCTTAAGCTCTTCGACTGCGCATCGTCGATGGGGTCCGGCTCCTGTTCGGCATGCAGGCCGTCGGCCTTCTCTGATCGCCTTGTGGATTGCTGGAGCCTGGTCTCCAGCGTTTCCCGGAAAGCCTGTAGCTGTCTTCCTGTCATCTCTATCGTCCTCCAGCCGCGATCTAGCCCGCATTTCTCACCAGCTGACGGTCGAAGCGGACGAGAGGTCCGCCATAACTTCGTTACGCTTGCTCGCCGTGCTCACCGTACTGTCCAAGTACGCCTCTTCGTTTAAGAGATGGGGCGCCAAGCGGCGCGTGCCTCGTACTGACGCGTCTCTCATCCACTTCGCCTCGCCACCTGCTGAGAAATGCAGACTAGCAGCGATTATCGCCTTCACGTTCATCGGCGGCAATGGAACCTCCGTACCCTTTTGCTTTAGGTAATACGACCTAATTTACGTATCGGTTCAAGAGCGAGTAAAAAATAGTACAGAGGGGCCGCCGAATCCAAGTGGAATTGTCAATTTCCTCCCGCCAATAGAAATTGGGGAATCGGATAGGGGCGCGAAGCCCGGCCGGCCCGTTTTTACCGCGCCTGAAACCGAGCGACACTCCGCAGTACTCGCTCGGTCAAGAAGTCCGCGTGGCGGGCCGTGTTGGGATCGGGCGTAAGCGTAGCGGAGCGAACCGTGGCGTGAGTCAGCAGGTTGCGCCGTACAAGAAGCTGCTTGTCCATATGGAGAAACAGCTCGAGGTTCTGCAGGCTGAAGACGATGTGCGGCAGCACTTCCTGGAACAGGTCCATCGCGGCTTCGAAGTCGCCGGAGTGCGCGAGACGGAAGATCTCCTGCTGCAGATCGGCAAGTCCCAGCCCCGGCATGACGCCGCGGCAACCCGCGGAAACGCTCTCCAGAAGATACAAGCCGCCCCAGCCTTCGAGCACGCCGACGGCGCCTTGTGTCGCTTCGAGTATGGCTTCGACTTTGGGCGCCATCAGCGGCTCTTCCAGCTTGAGATATCGAAAGTTCGGGTGAGCGTCGTGGAGCCGCTTGACGAAAGCGGGGCTGATGGTGGGGCCGCCGGGGTTGAAGTCCTGCACCAGCACGGGCAAGCTCGTCGCGCCAATCACCTTTGAGAGAAACGCAAAGTGATCGTCATCGGAGAGAGTAAACAGCCGCGGAATGGCGACGGAAATCGCAGCGACACCCAGCTCCTCATTTTTCGCCGCGATCTCCGCGGCAAGTTTCGCCGAAACATGGTTCGACTGCCCGATGACGGGAATCCGCCCGTCGGAAGCTTCAACCGCCGCTTGAACCAGCGCGTACCGCTCGTCCATGCTGAGCTTGTAGAACTCGGTCGAATACGCCGGCAGGCAAACGGCGGAGAGCCCGGAATCCACGGAGAATTGGATGAGTTTCGCCATGGAATCGAGATCCACGGTTTCGTCGGGAGTGAACGGCGCGGGAAGGACGGGGACGACGCCCTCAATCACGAGTGACGAGTTGGGCTCACTCATGGCAAGGCTCACTTCGAAGCCGATCCGCAACCCATAAAACGGCCGGAAGCGCCATCGAGCCGGGAGTGCAGGCGCCGATCATGGGGATGAGGACGCGGCTCGCGCGGGCCTCAGCCAAGGTCAGCTTGCGAGGGGCCGGCCAATGGGCCGGCTTGTCGCGATAGAGGCCGGCACGGCTCTTGAGCATCGCGCCGGAGTCGGGAGCATTGTCGAGGTTCAGATACAACCCAGGATCTCCTCTTGGCGCGGAACTTTCAAAGCCTGGGGCGCCTCCGCACGGCGCGCCGTGCCGTCACAGGCTTGACATTTATTGTTGTTGCCGGGATGTGAGAACGTTTGCGCCGCCCGGCACACGGTGAACAGATTGGCTCTTTTGGCTGATGTTGTCAAGGCGGGTTCGGAGGATTTGGAGATCGCTTGTATGTTCAGGCGATGATGTCGTATCTTCGCCGAAACAAAGGAGACCGGGGCCTCGACGGCGTCGTCGATTACAATGATGCTCTAGCTGACGAGGGCCGACGAAACGGCCGGGCCGGGACCTTTCTCTCTCTTCACGCTTTATGGACCGATCTTCGCACCAACCCGAAGGCCGCGCCTCCAAGCGGCGCTGGGTCCCGGTGATCCTGCTGGTCGTCTTGTTTCCGGTGTTTGCGGTTCATTTCTCCTGCATCGCCGTTCTGGGACCGGGTAGTTGGGGTTCAGGTGTGGAGGAAAAGACGCCCGAGGTGTTGGCGGCCGGCTCGAAGCCCGAGCTGCTGCAATACAGCGGCGAGTTTGCAACCCCCCAGCCCGCGCGGCCCGAATGGAAGGGTGATTCCTCCGGGCTCGAAGGTGCGGTTGTTTTCACCGACCATCTCGAAGAAGAAGATCTATGGGTGATTCAAACCGCCCGCGACGGCGGCGACTGGACACAGGGTCAGCGCGTTTACCTGCGCTTGCCGGGCGCGGACCGGTTCCGCGAACTCGACATCACCCGCGACATGATTGTGGACCGGCCTACCCTGCTGCGGGAAGGTTCCTCTGTCCTGCTTGTCTACGGCCGCTGGAACTCCTGGGCGATCCCGGCCCTCCACAAGATTAGCCGGTACTTGAGAAGTTATCTCAACGCGAGTTTGCGGCCAGAATACTCACTTTATATCCACGACTTCAACGAAGGGACAACCCGCTACGTCGGGCCGGGAGGAACGCTCAAGGCATCGCCCGATCGCAGAAAGGCCGCTTTATTGAGGTCCGGTTCGATGGGAACGAGTCTGCATAGTATCCACGTTTGGAATCCGGAGAACGACCAGATGGAAACGGTCCTGTCCCTTACGGAGGCCGATCCGGGCTCGGGCAGGTCGTTTGACTATCGCTGGTCCCGGGATTCGCGGGCCCTCCACATTTCCGGCGGCGCGGGTGGATTCGTTGCGCGAAGCGCGAAACCTCGCCAGTTGAATCTGATCTACGTGCTGGAGGAGAAGGCGATCTACCGCGTGGAGTAGTGCCGGCCGGCCTTGGCGTGCCGCGTTGGGCCCGCATCCGGGACTCTCTCAGTGCGCGGCCAGATTCGCGACGCCAATGCCTGCGGCAAAGGCGGAGAAACGGCGTCGTCCTATTTCTCGGATCTCACCTCCGCTTCGACCAAACTCGCCCAGAAGCCCCGGATGATGCCGGGAGCTCATAGATGATCGGCAGCGGGGCATGTCGAATTGAGGTCCACAACAGTGGACCAGAGCTCAATTGGGAAGACAGTTTGGGGGAGTCGGGCCACTACGAAAAGCTGGTCCACTGCCTGCAGGCGTAGGTTTTGGGCCCGTTTTGGGACCTCGGAAAAACGAGGGAGAAGCGTAAGTGATTGAAAACAATGGTCGGGGCGCGGAGATTTGAACTCCGGACCTCTTGCTCCCGAAGCAAGCGCGCTACCAGGCTGCGCTACGCCCCGATTCGAGTGACAACGAGGGAGGAAGAACAATTCCTCTTTAGTTTACGGAGGCCCCACACCACTGTCAAACAGGACGGTACATCTGGTTGAACTTCTAGTCCGGTAGCCGAAAGGTTCGGATCGGCGATGGGAGCCGAAGAAGCTCGTCGTTCTCGAGGGCAATGCCCACGCACAGCACATCTTCAAGACCGGCCAAGGCGCAAAGCTGACGCAACTGATCGTTGACTGGCTTCGCGACTAGCCGCGGGCATTTGAAATCTCAGAGTGGGTCCGCCCTGGGAAACGGACCCTCAGCGTGATCGATTCGACGAGACGCTTCGCGCGGGAACAGAGCAGCGGTCGGGAAGCTTCTATTAAGACTCCACGCGGCCTTAAGACGGACCGAAGCCACTCCACAAAAGGAGGTGATTGAGGTCGCCAATCCCCGCCAAGGCACTCGTTTTTCGAGCGCTCCGTATAATGGAGGTCTGTGTCTGCTGTCAACTTAGGTCTCATAGGACTGGGAAATGTTGGCCGTGGGACGCTGCGAATCCTCGCCGATAACGCCGCGCAAATCGAAGCCAAGCTGGGTTTCCCCCTGCACGTCAAAGCGGTCTGCTCACGATCCGTCATCGAGAATCCGCCGGACGAATTGAGTCTTTTTCCGGACGCAAGGCGAACGTCTCGCTGGCAGGAAGTCGTTGACGATCCTGACGTCGAAGTGGTCGCCGAGCTGATTGGCGGCGTCTCGACGGCAGCCGATATCATCGGGAAATCCATCCAGCGGGGAAAATCCGTCGTTACGGCCAACAAGGAACTGATGGCAGAGCGGGGCGCCGAGATCTGGGACCAGGCGATCGAAAGCCGGATTTGCCTGGCGATGGAAGCGAGCGTCGCCGGCGGGATTCCGATCCACACCGTGTTGCGAGAAGGAATCTCCGGCGACCGGGTCGAATCGATGGTGGGAATCCTGAACGGGACCTGCAACTACATCCTGACCGAGATGGAACGCCGCGGTGACGCCCTGGAAACCGTTCTCAGCGAGGCGCAGCAGCTCGGTTACGCCGAAGCTGATCCCACGGCGGATGTTGACGGCTACGACGCCCGATCCAAGCTGGCATTGCTTTCCGCTCTCGCCTTCGGCGTGAGGGTTTCGCCGGGAGACATTTATCTGGAAGGTATCCGCCGCATCCGCCCGATCGACTTTGCCTACGCCGGCCGGCTGGGTCAAACGGTTCGCCTCATTGCGTCGGCTCATCAGGCTGAGGAGGGTTTGTTGTTGTCGGTTCGCCCGGCCTTGGTGCCGAAGGACACGATTCTGGCGCATGTGGACGGCTCCTACAATGCGATCTGGGTGCGCGGAGCTCATGGGGCCGACACTTTCTACTACGGCCGCGGCGCCGGAGCGACCCCGACGGGAGTGGCCGTGGTGAGCGACCTGATGCGGGTGGCCAGGGAGATCGTCAACGGCAGTCCCGAGCGCGTGTCACCTTTTGCGCACTCGCACTTGAAGCAGCATGCGCCGATCCCGATCGACAATCAAGTTCGGGCCCATTATCTGCGATTCCGGGTCAGGGACCGTCCCGGGATTATTGCGCGTTTAGGGGCAATCCTGGCCGATGCCGGCATTAGCCTTGACGCGGTTCTGCAAGAACCGAGCCACAACAAGCAGGATCTTCCGTTTGTAATCACCGTTGAGCCGACTATTGAGCGTGCCGTGGCCGAAGCGGTGAATCAAATGAAGGGCTTGGATTTTCTTGTTGAGGACCCCTTGGCGATGCCCCTTGAAACGGGGTTAGGCAATCTGAGATGAATCAACGGAGAGCCCGGCGGCTAGCATATGGCTCGTGAAGCCGTGCGGGGAATTCGCGCCCTTGGTGATGGCGAACGAGCAATTTCTCAGGGCCGGGAGAAACTGCGTGGGGTAAAACCCCTGCCATTTAGTGACACTTGGAATAGAGGCGGCTCAAGTATTTCAGGACACAAGAATCAAAAGATTGGTGAGAAGTTGCCGTTGGAGTTACCGATTTTAGACAAACGTTAGGGCAGTCAACACAAAACTCGTCAGGATTTAACAGAGCACTGGGACACAAAATACTATTTTGTCCTTTACTTCCCACTCGAAAGGAATGTAATATGAAGGCCATGTCGATTGGTAAGAACCTGCGCATGCGGCGTCTGATGAGAACAGGCCGCGTGGTGATCGTTGCGGTCGATCACGGCAATGCCGCCGGTGTAGTGCGCGGTCTGGAAGATCCGGTCGAGGTCATCAAAATGGCCGCCCAGGCAGGAGCCGACGGCATTCTGGTCACTCCCGGCATTCTCGAGCAGGCAATTGACGCAGTTGGAGACCTGGCGATCATTTTGCGAATCGACGGCTGCGTGAGCATCCTGGGTTCGGGGCCGATGGAATTGTTCAGCAGTGTCGAACAAGCCGTTCGCCTCGGCGTCGACGGCGTTGTCGTGAATGCAACGATCGGAGCACCCTACGAAACCGCCGAGCTGGAAAAGGTCGGGATCGTGGCGTCGGAGGGCCGAACCTGGGGCATCCCCGTATTGGCTGAAATGCTCAGCCAGCGCATGATGGATGACCACATGGACTTCAGCGGAAACGGCGACGGCGGACTTCCGGTTGACATCGCAGAAGAGGTCTCCATGGCCTCGAGAATCGGCGCGGAACTGGGCGCTGACGCGATCAAGACCCGCTATCCGGGCGACCCGGATAACTTTCGGAAGATCGTTAAATCGGCGGGACGCCCGGTTCTGGTTGCCGGAGGGCCTAGGCGGGATATGGGGCTGCAGTCAACCCTCTGCTTGGTGGATGAGGTGATGGAAGCCGGAGCTTCGGGCCTCGTTTTCGGGCGTATTGTTTGGCAGTATCCAGAACCCATGGCGATGATCCGCGCTCTCTCAGCGATGGTACATGATGATGCCACGGTCGAGGAAGCGTTCGAACTCGCTTCCAGCTAGACTGGACACGGTTCGCCCTAATAGAGGTCAAAGTCTTCTCAAGATCCGTCCCCTCTACGGCATGATTGGACGCCTTTCTGTCCGTTGGGAAGCACTTTTCGGCTGATCGGTCAATCGCCCACATGGTCTATGACTCACGGCGATTGGCAAACCCCGCGCTCCGATTTGCACCCCGCATCTTCTAAGGTCCCAGCGTCCGCGCTGCCGCCACAACCCAACTTCTTCAGGCCTTCTGTACTCGTGTTGCTCTGAAACCTACTTATAGTTGACTTAAATACACGTTCAGAGCCCTCGCCGATTGCCTGCATCGGTCTAGAATCCCTTTCTTACCGCTGCAAAACTGCTCGCTGACATCCTAAGCCTTACAGATCCACTAAGAGAGTGTCCTTAGTGAAGATCGGTACGAAAGTTCCATTCTTTCCTGCTGTCGAAGTTGCAAACATGGAATGTAACGCATGGCAATGACATCAACCAGGTTCATGATTCCGAAAAACGACGCTCTTGATCCGTCGTTACAAAGGCTCGCGGGCGCGGTCTTGATTCAGGCTCTGGAGGATCTGACGCGTGGTCCGAAGCGTTCGAGAGAAGATGCCCTGAACTGGATTCTCGGCCGGACAACGGATGGCTTCAACTTTGAACTGTGCTGCGATCTACTGGGACGACAACCCACGGACGTGTTGCAAAGAGTACAGCGATTCTTCTTCATTCCAACCGGCGCGACTACTTCTCATGCGTCATGCGCGGAATCTCTGTCCTACTTCCTCAAGTAACCGGCCACCGCAGTACCTTTCACATCAGGCAAGAAAGATCAAGGCCGCGCTTTGGCGGCTAGAGGGCAGGGATAGCCCCCGGCGGGCCTCAACCTTCCGTGAGCGGATTAGAACCTGTAGCGCAAAACTCGGAGAAACCCTTGGCGGCCCCACTCCGCCGCGCCGATCGTGTGACTCAGTACCTGGTGGCGTAGAAGGAGCGCGACTGCACAGCCGCGGGGGAAGCGGCCTCTCCAATCTGAGGAACGAAGGTGAACTCGGCGACCTTTCGATAGATTGGTCCGGCAGGTTTCACCGAGCTTTCAAAAAGAACGAACTGGTCAGGACTGATCAGGCCGAATTCACGGGTTGGCAGGTCCTCGATTGCACGATAGAGATCGTCCAGTGAAATGTCTTCAGCGATGCGAGCGAGGGTCAAGTGAGGGTGATAGGGTCGAACCTCGGGAGCGATTCCCAGGGGCTGTAGAGCAGCGTCCACCCTGCTGTGCAGTTGGCGGAGAACGGTCGTGTTCTCAGCGCCGGCCCAGAACACACGAGGGGAGCGGGCGTTCGGGAAGAATCCGAGACCGGCGAGGGGGACGTTGAGAACCGGCTCGCTGGCAGGCAGCCTGACTTCGCTGAGGCTGTGAATGATCTCATCCAGACGGTTGACTTGCCAATCGCCGACGTATTTCAGCGTCACGTGCATGTTTTGCGGATGCACCCATCGCAGCGGCGCATAAGGGTCAAGCCGACGAAGCAGTTCCGTTAGGTTGGCGATTACTTTTGGATTTAATTCCAGTGCAACAAAGAGACGCATTGCTCTTTCCTCAATCTTGATGCTTGAGCTCATTGACACCTAGCCTGCATTTTTTACCAGTCTGACGGCCGAAGCGGACGATAGGCCCGCCATTACTTCGTTACGCTTGCTCCCCGTACTGTCCAAGTGCGCGTCTTTGATTGAGTGAGGGGCGCCAAGCGGCGCGTGCCTCGTACTGACGCGGCTCTCATCCACTGCGCCTCGCCACCTGGTGAGAAATGCAGGCTAGAGCCCGGCTCACTTTTTCTTGGATGCCTTCGCGGTATGTACCGAGTGCTGTTCAGCGGGTAATTTCAGAGTAATGGTCACGGTCTGGTCCAGTTCATTCAACTCGACCGTATCGCCGCGCGTCTGAAAGCCCTTGGCAATCACCTGGATCAGCACGTGTCCCTGGTTCATTGGAGGAAGCGGGGCCGTACCCTGCTGGCTTGTGCGGAGCTCCAAGGTCTGTCCGATCTTCTTCAGCTTCTTGCCCTTCAATACCCGGACGAGAACGCTCGCGCGGGGAACCGGATTCCCTTCCTCGTCCTGCACGAGGACACGCAGGTTGGTTTGCTCCTTCTTGGCGCGGAGATCGCCCGGAGAATAGACCAAGAGCGCGATCACCAAACTGACAAACAATCTCATTGACTCAATTTACCTCTTGACCCGGAGACGGGCCAAAAAGGATCAGAAGATGAAGCTCAAAGCGCCACGATAGGTCCGGATTGCCTGAAGCAGGTACATCTGTTGTCCATCGTAGGTTTGGATCGGAACGTATCCGGCCTTCAATAAATTTCGGAAGTCTGCTGTCGCTTCGAGTTTGCCGGGGAGTAAGCCTCCGAAAGGCAGAGGCTGGCGAATCACCACATTGAGACCCGGATCCGAACGGGCCGCGAAATCGTTGTAAAGGTCCGTCGCAATCACCGCCTGCCGATTCAGCCACTGGTAGGAAGAAATCACACGCGTTCCGGTTCGCCGAATCTCAGTGGAAACCGAAGCCGTAACCATGTGGGCGGGACCCATGCGCAAGGAACTGCGTAACTCCTCGATGCTCGGCGTCCCAAGAGCACTGCGTGTAGGGCTCAATGCGCCCGTTAGGCCGTACCCGATCGCCGCCTGCAGATGGTCACGAAGCTTTCTTGCGTAGGAAACACGATACCCCTTGGAGCGGTGCAAACCGGCGTTTAACGTCGAGCTGTTCGAAAATAAATCCGGCAGGATATTGCCGTCCGCAAAATGGCCGCCGGGGACCTGTGCGGTGACCGCTGCGTCGCTCAACGAATCCTGATAGACCGCTACCTCGATCATCCCGTTCTCGCCAATCTTTTCACGGTAGGCAATCTCTATGTGCTCTGTCCGTTGCACCGTCGCCCGGCCGTCATGCAGAGCCATTCGGGGAAATAATCCCAGAGTAGAAACCTGTTGCCGAAGCGCTTCACTGCCCGTTACCGAGTCGGCGGTTTGCGGAACGCCCGAGGCATAGCGAAGCTGGATCTCTCGATTGTTCCCCAAGTTGTAAATAAGCCGCCCGTAGGGACTCACAAAGTTCAGCCGGTTGATGAAGCTCACCGACTCGTAGAGAACCCCATACTCCAAACGGGCCATTTCACCAAGCTTCACTTTGTCCCCAAAACCAAGAGTAAATGTTTGCAGCAAGGCGCGGTTTTGGTCGTGTGACGAGCCGAAGATCGATTGACCCGCAAGCACCGGCGCCTGCAGCTGCCGGACCGTAACTGAAACTTCCGGTGCTACGCCCCCCACATCCCGGCTGAAGCTGGTGTGAAACGCTGCCGAAGGCATGCCCGTGGTGGACCCGTAACCCAAATTGCCGCTGACGATCAAGTCGTTGTTGCCCAGTAAAGAGGTGGCCACCGCGAAAGCCGTGCCAAGATCCGTCTCATTCGCCAGCCCCGATTGACGGGCTCCTCCACCAGCACTGACCTCCGCATACCCTCGTGTGTCGCTAAAGCCTCCGGAGATTTTGCGCATCACGGTATGCATCTCACGTCTTTCTTCCGGGAGGAAACGCAAAACGGGACGAGTCGCACTGGCCGTTTTCAGGACCCATTTCCAATCGTTGCTCATGTCCCGAATCTCACCACCGTCGGGAAACAGCATCTGCAGGCTGGCGAAAACTCCCCGCAGGTTGACATCGAGGATCGTCTTTCGACCCGACTCGATGCGAATGTGCTGTTTCAGCAGCGGCAGGAAGCGGTCGAGAGTTACGCGAATAGAATAGTCACCCGGGAAAAGGCTCTCGACCTTGAAGATTCCCCTGTAGTCACTGAAGACCCGCTTGATAGGACGACCCTCCGGAGTGAGCAGTGTGATAACCGCGCCCATCTGCGGGACACCACGTTCGTCACGGACAAGACCCCCGACAGTACCTGCGATTTCGGCTTGGACGAGTGGCGCGGCCAGCAGTGCCACCAGGGACATCACCACCGCCGGACCTGAGAACAGGCGGTGGAGCGACATGCTGAAAGTCATCGGCTTGGCGTTCACGAACACTCCCAGGCCTTAGAGACTAGTCTCCCTAGTCTCCCTTGATCTTAAACGTCGCTGTCGGCGTTAAAGTTTCATTTTTGATCTTGTCGTCAACCCTCAGACTCAAGCGATACTCGCCCGGCTCGAGGTTGCCGAGCGGAAGCAGCTTCTCGATCACGGTTTGGCGGGAAGAGATGCCTCGAATCTGCTCGAACGGCTCGGTAAAATCCAAGAGCAGGTCGTCGGGCTGGTCGAGTCTTGCGATCTGATAGCTGATCGATCCTGAGGGGCGGCTGGTCTCGTCGTCCTCGCCAAGATTGTAGATTTGCAAGTAGATCCCCATCTTCTCCGTCGGCTTGAACTCTTCACCGATCCTGGGACGCACTTTGGAGCTGCCAATCACAAACTGGCCGGTACCTAATGACCGGGTTGGGACTCGCTCGATCCGATCGGCCAGGATCAGAGAACTCATGGCAAGCTGCTCGTCGTCGAATTCCGGTACTCGCAACGCGACACGGTATGTTCCCATCGTCTCACCGACGATGTCCTTCACGACCAGTTCAAGCCGATACATACCCGGCGCCAGCGGAACGCCCTTCTGATAAATCGACTGGCGCTCGGTTTCTTGCTGCAAACGCTCCGGGGTCGTGTCAATCGAGATCGTGTCCTCGAAATTCGTCGCGATGCGGCGAGTAACCGTGGTCACTCGCCCGAATATATTGACGATCGCCTTTTGCAATCCGTCTTCCTCGCGAAAGACCAGATCCCGATTGTTCAACTGCACCGTAACTTCGGTCAGAACCGAGCTGTTTGTCACACGGACATAATGCACTTCCACTTTGAACGGCAGCGTGTTGTAGTCGATCCGGGACTCGACGATCGCTTCCAGATCCTTGAACTTGACCGGTGGGGGCCGAAAGATGTCGGCGTACAGCTGCAACCGCTCAAACTGGTTGTACCGTATGCTTTGGATGCCTCCAATCGGCGTTCCCATGCGGGTGCCGTCGCTCCTGTTGAAACGGTCCGCTTTACTGGACATCCCCATCTGCTCGGCGATCGTGAGGCCGGCGCCGGGCGTGTGGAGCAGTGCATCCTTCTCTGAAGGATCCATCGTGAGCCGGTACTCGCCGGTCATGCTGCTGTCGACAAACTCTAAGAGAATGTCCTGGCCAATACCCTCGAGCCAGCGGTAGCGCCAAATTTCAAACGGGTAAGTCGAGGTGGAGCCGCCGCCCTCTTCATAGGGCCGCTGATACGAGCCGCCGGAGGGATGAGACTCGATCTCGTCTGGCGGCCCGTGGGCGATGTAGATCCGGCCACGGTCAGCTTTCCAGCCCGGAATTCCCGAGGCGTAACGTTCATTCGCGTAAGCGATACGGCGGTAGTGCTCTTCTCTGTATTCGTTCTCCATCGAATCCGGAGTCGGATCCCGGCGCAGCCAAAACTGCTCGACGAAATTCTCGCGCTCTTCGGCCGTAGCCAGCCGGAGAAAGCCTTTCCGCTCTTCGGAGGAGATAATGTAGACTACATCCTCTTTTAGCCACTTTTTGAAGGGACCTTCGAGTTCCTTCTGTAGCTGCTTGAGACGCTTTTTTTCTTGCTTCTTGGTTAGCTGGCGCGGCTGGTCAGCCCCCTGCCCCTGAAGGGCCGGTAGAAACGCCGCCAAAGACAGCATTACAATCCCACAAAATAACCCACGGGCGTTGCTCACACTTGCCCCCTTGAAGACGCGGTTTGCCTAGATTTGGTCCGGCACATAAGACACGCGGGCCTGCCGCGATGTTAGCCGACTACCCAGTTTAGATTCTAGGCTGTCTGACGGTAGACCGTCAAGTAAAATTATCTACTCTGATGGGCTCAACAAGACATATTTCCTGGAACACGATAGTCGAGCAAGACCGCGGTGAACCCTGTCAGCAGCGGCCCTTCGAAACATCCATCTACAGAATTCCAGAGACCGGACTTGCGGATTCTCCAGAAAATTGTATTTCACGGCTGCCCCGCTTCGATCACTGGCGACAAACTGTTCAAACAAAGTGACTTGCATGCCTCATGGCGGGACCCGCTTTGGCCATTGACTTGCAAAGCATAGAATAGAGTTGCACTGGGGCGAAGGTTCGCCCCGACGCCAGTCGGGCAGTCAGAGGCCCAGTCGGGCAGTCGGAGACATGAGACAGGGGTTCCAAACCCGGATCTTGACCAAGTTGATGGTGATCGCCACCATCGCTTTGGTGGGGGCTGCCTTGGTGAACTATCGCCAACGGCAGGTTTTTGAGCTTCCCGATGACGGCGTGGTATGGATGGATGGCGACGCCGGAGTTGTCGCGTCGAACGTCGCTTCCGGCAGCTCAGCGGACAATGCCGGTATTCAGCCTGCTGACCGGCTGCTGAGCATCAACCGGATAAGGGTTGGCCGGGCGCTCGACGTCCCTCGGATCTTGACGGGCATTGGAGTCTGGAAACGGGCGGAATACGGGGTCTCCCGTGACGGGGTCGGCTTCGATGCTTCGCTGATCATAGGCGCCGCGTCAATCAACCAGCCACTTGTTTACTATTTCCAGTTGTTGGTGGGGCTTGCCTACCTCGCAATTGGGGTCTTTGTGTTTGCACGGCGGACCATGCGTCCCATGGTCCGCCACTTTTATCTGTTTTGTCTGGCTTCTTTCGTCTTGTACTGTTTCAGCTACACCGGCTCGACAACCGGCTTTGACCGCTTCATCTACTGGGGAGACGTCTGGGCGACACTGCTTGTACCCGCCATCTTTCTGCATTTCTGCTTGATCTTTCCGCGTTCCCAGCTCGCCTCGGCCCCCCGCAAACTGATGGCGTTGTTAGGGTATGTCCCTGCCACCGTGATGCTCGTCGTCCACCATCTGACCGCGATGGGTGCGGTGGAAACCGACCTTTCGCTCGTTGAGCTGCGCCAACTGCTCGACAGGGTCGAGTACGGCCTGCTGGGTGTCTACTTCGTAGCCGGCGCGGTGATCCTCAACGTTTGGCTGGGAGCGAGTGAAAGCGTCATTCTGCGGCAGCAGCGAAAATGGCTGGCTACGGGCACTCTTTGGGGCGTGTTGCCGTTTGCCATTTTTTACTTGGTCCCCTATGTCTGGGGTCAAGTTCCGGGGCCGAACCAAAGCCTTGCGGTCTTCTCGCTGGGGCTGATTCCCCTTACATTCGCGTATGCGGTGGTCAAGTTCCGCTTGATGGATGTGGACGTCATCTTGCGAAGAGGCATCGCCTATTCGCTGGCAACGGCTACGCTGCTAGCCGTCTTCTACGGACTCGCGCTCTTGCTGGGCGGCCTGGCGGAAATGCCGCTGAGAGAGCTAACGCCGGCGAGCTGGGTGCTGTCTGTTATCGCGGCCGCCTTGCTATTTCAGCCGCTGCGTGGCTGGATCCAGACCAAACTGGAAGAACGTCTCTATCGCGAGCGTTACGACTACCGCAGAACATTGGTCGATTTCGCCTCCGAGTTGAGCAGCGAGACCAACCTGGACCATGCCGTGACGAGCTTCGCCGATCGCCTCGTTCAAACACTGGCGCTACGCCGCTTGGCGGTCTTCGTTGCCGACAACCCCGAACAGGCGGCTCCGGGCGGCGGATTCAAACTGATCCGCGGTAAAGGCCTCAGCGATGCCCACGGGGCCCCGATTGCACCTAGGGACGGCCTTGACCTCAGTTTCCTGGCTCCCGAGGCTGCCTCGAACAACGGCAACCGCCCTTACTTGTTCTTCGAAAATCCGCGCTGGCCGGACGAACAATCCGGCAGCGCCCGCCGCGCGATTCTGGACCTGGACCTGAACTACTATGTCCCCTGCCGCGTGCGAGGCAAAGCGATTGCCTATCTTGGGCTGGGCAGGACGAAGGCAGGAGACTATCTCTCGAGCGAAGATCTTTCGCTGGTACAAACGGTTTCCGGCTATTTCGCCGTGGCGCTCGAGAACTCGCGCCTCGTGCAGTCGCTTGAGAAAAAGGCCGCCGAGTTTGAGCGTCTCAAAGACTACAACGAAAACATCGTCGAGTCACTCAACGTCGGTATCCTCGCCCTGGACCAGGATGAGCGCGTCGAAAGCTGGAACACTCAGCTCGAGCTGACGTTCGGCATTCCCCGGGACGTCGCGGTTGGCCGCCGGCTGATCGAGCTGCTGCCGGGGGCGCTGGTTGGGGAACTCCAAAAAGTGAGAGGCGAGTCAGGCATTCACAACATTTACAAGTTCCCGCTGCGGGCGAATGAATTCCCGGAGGAGTTCCAGCCGAAATCCAGTTCCAACGGATCCGGACGACGGGCTGACCAGGAACGGATCCTCAATGTGGCAATCGCGCCGCTGCTGGCGAAAAACTTCGATCACATCGGGCGTCTCATCATTATTGATGATGTAACCGAGCGGGTCGAGCTAGAAGAACGACTCATCGAGGCCGACAAACTAGGCTCTATCGGTTTGGTGGCCGCGGGTGTCGCCCACGAAGTCAACACGCCGCTCGCTGTCATCTCGAGTTACGCGCAGATGCTGTCCAAGCGCATCAGCGACGACCCCCAGCAAACCAAGATCCTTGACAAGATCACCTCCCAGACATTCCGGGCGAGCGAAATCGTCAATTCGCTGTTGAACGTCTCTCGCACCGCTCCGCGGGAATTCAGCGAACTGGATCTCTCTCACGTGGTGCAAGAAACGCTGGCGCTGGTCGAGCCCCAACTGAAGAAAGCCAGGGTAACCGTGGAAACGGAGTTGGACCCGGAAGCCTCGACCGTGGTCGGCAACTCGGGACGGTTGCAGCAGGTCTTCCTCAACTTATTTATTAACGCCCGCGACGCCATGCCCGAGGGAGGCCGGCTCCGCGTGCAAACCCGCGCTGCCGGCTCGGCGGCTGATGAGGGAATGGCGGCCATCATTGTCAGCGATACCGGGTCGGGCATCAACTCCAAGGATCTGAAGAAAATCTTCGATCCCTTCTTTACAACGAAGATCCAAAACCGCGGCACCGGACTTGGCTTGGCGGTCAGCTACGGCATTATTCGCGAGCACTCCGGTACCATGAGTGTCGAGAGTACGCCGGGGCAGGGTACTTCCTTCCGAATCGACTTGCCGCTGGCCAGGAAAGCCATTCATGCCTAGCCCGCATTTCTTGCGATGTTGCGACGCGAAGCGGTGGCAAAGAGAGACGCGAAGCGGTGGCAAAGCGAAATGATTGAGAAGCCCGTCAGATGGTGAGAAACGCGGCAGGAGCCGTTAAGCCGCGGAGCGGCGCAGGATCGTAGCCCAGGGTGGAGCGAAGCGGAACCCTGGGTGGGAGGCCCACAACGCTAAGCCCCAAACGGGGCGTAGGAAGCCAACGGATGCTGATGTCTCAGCAGAGAGCGATGAGTGCCGGACCTGCATCGATTCCCCAAGCAAGACCACCCGTCATGGAACCAACGCCGTTCCCCGGAGCCGCTCAGTGAACGGGCCTAGGGCGTCTTTCCAGCCTGTCAGCAAGGCCAAAGGCAATATCCTCATCATCGACGACGAAGACGCGATTCTCGAAAGCCTCGAGACCTTGCTGGAGCTGGAGCAGTACGAGGTCTCGACCGCGTCCGACGGAGCCTCCGGCATTGCCGCGCTCGATTCCAAGAGCTTCGACCTGGTGCTGCTCGACTTGATGCTTCCGGACCGCTCCGGGCTCGACGTGCTGGAGGATGTCCGCTCGCGCGACCGGGAGACGCCGATCGTCATGCTGACCGCCTATGGCTCGATCGAAACGGCCGTGCAGGCGATTCGGCTCGGAGCCACCGACTTTTTCACCAAGCCCTGGAACAACGAGAAGCTGCTGCTCGAAATCGATCAGACGATTGAGCGCCGCCGTCTCGAACGCGAAAACGCCCATCTCAAGAACGTCCTCAAGGCGCGCTTCAGTTTCTCGAATATCATTGGAAAAAGCGACCGCATGCAGCGCGTCTTCGACCTGGTGGGCCAGGTCGCCCCGAGCCGCTCGACTGTGCTGATTCACGGGGACAGCGGCACCGGCAAAGAGCTGATCGCCAAAGCCATCCACGCCAATTCACCCAGAGCCGGCAAGCCGTTCGTGCCTGTCAACACCGGATCGATACCGCTGGACTTGCTCGAATCGACGTTGTTCGGCCACGTGCGCGGCGCGTTTACAGGAGCCATTCAAACCCGCCGGGGGTGTTTCGATGTGGCCGATGGCGGAACGATCTTCCTGGATGAGATCAGCACTCTCAGCATCGACACGCAGGCAAAGTTGTTGCGGGTCATACAAGAGCGAGAGTTCATGCCGGTTGGCGCCAGCGAAGCGGTGAAGGTCGACGTGCGCATCGTCGCCGCCACCAACGACGAGCTGCAGAAGCTGGTGGCGGGAGGCTCTTTCCGCGAAGACCTTTACTACCGCCTCAACGTCATCCAGGTCAACCTCCCCGCCCTGCACGAGCGTCGCGAAGACATCCCGCTGCTGAGCGATCACTTCTTCGATAAGTATTGTCAGGAAAACGAGCGGTTTCTCGACGCTAACGGCCATTCATCGTTGGGATTCTCTCCGGCGGCGATGAAGATCCTGATGAACCACAATTGGCCGGGGAACGTCCGGGAATTGGAAAACGTAGTCGAGCGCGCGGTGGTGCTGGCCACCGCCCCCGAGATCGGCGCCGACCTGCTGCCCGAGGCGCTATTGGGGACCGACGGAGCCGCGAGAATGCGCATGCCGGTGACGTTCAAGCCCGCCGCCGGCGCAAGTCTCTTCGAGATTGTCGAAGAGTTTGAGCGCCGAGTGATCCTCGAAGAACTGGAGAAAGCCGGCTGGAGCCAAACCGCAGCCGCCAAGCGCCTGCGAGTTGCGCTCTCCACCCTCAATCAGAAGATCCAGCGACTCAACATCGACGTCAAGCGCCGCCGAGAGCTGTCACAGTCCAGCCGCTCAGCGTAAAGTAACCCTGCTTCCAACCAATGTGTTCGCCCGCGAGAATTGCAAGGAGCCCTGGGCTCACTCCTATTCCACCGCGATCGTCACGTCGCCGCGGCTGGCGACTCCTCCTAATTCGAGCACGATTGGAACGGCATCGCCCGCGGGTACGCCGCCAGGCAACCGGAAAACGACTTCGTTCAAGCTGACAAAGAGCGGCGAAAGCCCGGGAAAAAGCACATCTTCGTCCGGAACTCCGACCCCGCCGACGGTTACGACAGGCTTCGTGGCGGTTGTCCGAAGGACGATGTTCGAGAAGTCCGGAAGGCACTGTCCGTCGGGGTCGCACGAATTCAGCAGATCTTCAATCGGCGGAACAACCGGGCCGAGGCCGTTGGCGTAGATCGTGAGCAGGTCGCCGGCGGCCGCGGGACGGCTGTTCGCCGCCGAACCAGCAGGCCCCGCCAGGTCGCTCGTGTTCGAAAACAGCACCACGCCCTGTCCCGAACCGGTCTGATTTAGCGTATAGACGGCGGGCGAGTAGGTGTCGAGCTGAACGACCCGGGGCTCGCTCGAGCCCGCAGCGTTTGTGATGACCATGGTCGCGGTTCCCTGGACAGCGGGTCCGCCGGTCTGGCTTGCGGCCACTCCATCAAGAAGGCTTCCCGGCAATTGAACGAGAAGCTGGCCCGGAGAGGCGTGAAACATCCCGGCGGAAATATTGTTGAAAGTCACCGATACACCGCCCAACTGGAATGGCAGAGGAATCGTCTCGGCGATGTGTTCACCCTCGGCGAAGCGGGAACCGAACACGGCAACCACGGATTGCGGGGACATCGGGTGCCCGGGGAGGCCGAAGGGGATCATGCTGGCTGCGTTGACGGCGGAGTTTTCCGGCGTGCTGGGCCCCACCGGAGGCGGGGGCGCTCCGGGAGTCACGGTTAGGCTGACGATGAGCAGCCGCCGCTGGCCGCTTCCTTGGATGAACAGCGGACGCTGGTACACACCCGGCGCCAACCCCCGAGGATCGACAATCGCGAGAATCGTGTCTAGTTCGCCGTCCGAGACGCCGCGTGTGGGATTGGCCGAAAGCCAGCTAGCACCCCGCCGGACGGTGTACTGGATCTCTCCATCGATTGCCTGCACGGTGAAGGGCTTGGAGGCGGGGGCGTCATCCTGTGACAGCTCGAATTCCAGGCGCTGCGGGCGCACTCGGAGCCGCGGTCCCTTGGGTTCGGGCTCGGAATCTGGGTCTGGATCGTCCGGGTCCGGATCGGGGTCCGGATCGGGGTCAATGACGACTTCCGGCGTCGTGCCTAGGGCGTCGAGGTCGGCGGGGTTCCATTCAGCTCCCGGATGCTCGGCCGAGCCGTCGTAGACCATCCCCCACCCTCCGCCGGGGTTGAGGCTGTAACCGAGCACATCTTCGTCGTCAAAGCTCACGCCGCCAACCGTTCCGGCGGCGTCGAAAGAGATCAGCAAGAGGTTCTCATCCTCCTGGAAGTGGATGCCGTCGATGTCGAGCCCCGCGGCTACCCCCGCGGCGGAGCCGTCCAGCACCGCCTGCCAGACACATCCGTCGGAGAGCGCCACGACGTCCTCGTCATCGTAGAGCTGCCCGCCCAGCGTCACCGGGACGTCGAAAGAGAACCACATGGCGGCGCCGGATGTCATGGCGTCGATTTGAACTCCATCGGGGACGCCGCAAGCCGCCAGATTCATGAACTCACTGAAGACACCCGCGTTCAAGCCGATCACCTTGCGAGGGGTGGAATGCACTCCGCCGGCAAGGTCAACCGCCGTGTCGAGAACCAGCAGGTCGCCGACGGCGACATCACCAGTGCGATGATAGGCTTGCAAGTCGGCGTTCGCGGGAAGCGCCCCCGTATCGACTGGCGTTAGGTTCCCATTGAGATCGTCTTCGGCGGCGTTTTCGTCGTCGATCGTCTGGCCATCGAGGACAATGGTGATGTCAGGCGAGAAGATGATGGTCTTCGGGATGGCGTGCAAGGCCGGAGTCAGCAGCAGCAGCCAAGCCGCGAGATAGCAGCCCGAGGCAGAAGTGCGCTCGGGCGAAAATGGGGGACTGCCACCGATTTCCGTTCGCCCAACTGCTTTGTTTCCAGCATCAGTGCGTGCGGAAATCGGCTGGCTGTCCCCATTTTCGCGTTCTCGGACTTGCACCGCGGGCTGATAGGCGAGGCCCAGCCGCGTCGATTCTCTCAAGAGCCTAAATCTGGAATGAATTCGTGTCATGATGACGCTCTTGGCGGAGGTTGTCGTGGCGCAAGCTATCGAGCTTGCCGAGCCGGCGCCCTTGCCGGCTCTTGCGCTGCCCGTCGATTCCAGCCGTGAGGACCTGCGCCGGCCTCGCGTCGAGACGAATCCCGCCGCTGAAGTGCAAATCTTGTGCCATCACTAGATCTCTAGGGGCAGGTGGTGTTCCCATTGCACAGGTTCGTGCCCATCTCGGCACCGCCGTTAACAGTGCCTGCGGTGTTGAAATTAATGACGTTTTCGGAATAGCCAGTGCTAACGCCCTGAAGATTGAGCCCAAAGCCGGTGTTTTGCGTTACAGTGTTGCCGCGGACTACGCCACGAGCATTGAAGATGCCGTCACCTCCATTGGAGTTGGCCGAATTATCCGTTATCGTGCAGATTCCGCAACTTATGCCGTTGCCTTCATTGGAGTTCGCCGTATTGCCTATTACCGTGCAGTCTCCGCCACAACCGATGCCGTCAGAACCGTTGAAGTTAGCAACGTTTGCCGTTGCCCGGCTCCGCGCCCCGGCGAAAATGCCCTTGAAACCGTTGCGGATTGCCCAGCACTCGACGACTGCGCTACCCGGTGCGTCACCGGCTCCCGCAGTCGGTATCACGATGCCGGTGCCGGCATTGCTGATGGCCCGGACTCGTTCTATGCTTCCGTAAATGAACCCTACGCCGAAATTACCCATGCCCCGCACCGTTCCATTGACGACCGTGATGTTCTGGGGGGCAAACCCGCCTGGCCCGGCGCCGAGTATGCCGGACCCCGTGCCCATAGCGCTGCAGGTGGTATCCGTGGGGCCGAAAGTCGTCGTACATACGACCGGACCGGCAATCGCAAAGCCGTTGAGATCCACCGTCACATCATCGGTCGTAATCAGGATGCCCGTAGTGTTCTCATCCGGCACGGTCAGGTTGCCCGTTAGCCGGTAGCTGCCGGGCTCGGATATGGTTACCGGGAACCCCGGGCCATCGCCCGGCGTGACGCCGCCGGCGCCGGCCTTGGCCTGGTTGATCTCAATGACGCCGTCGCCGGCGTAGGCGCCCCCCCCAATAGCAACGCCAGAGTGAGTAAGGGCGTGAAACGGTGATGTTGTAGCACAATAGAAATGTCCCCCTCGGTAGCACAATAGAAATGTCCCCTTTAGCGCTAAGCTCTTAAGCCCATTCGCCTTGTTGAGCCGAGTGTTGTTTTCGCGGCGGCGAGGGAACAGTCAAGGGCGGGCCCGTAGGGCTTGGCTTTGCGGACCCTTGACGGATCCCTCGGCGCCGCCATCATCGGCCTGCTAGGCGAAGGGGCCGACCACGAACCTGATCCAGAGGGGACATTTCTATTCTATTGGGCGGGCAAGGGGACATTTTGATTGGGCTACAACCCGTGAACCACGGTCGTGAACAACAGATCGCAACAATCACCGCCTAGCATGGGCTGGAGACCTCCAAGGGGGTAGCGAGACGGAGGAACGACCGACGGAGCCCGCTCCGCATGTTCTCCGCGGGGAGGAAGATCGGAGGAAGATCGGGGAAGATCGGGGGGAAGATCGGGGGGAAGATCGGAAGATCGGCGGAAGATCGGGGACAGCTCCCGAACTCCAGGTTAGAGGCCGGTGGCGCGGGCTTTGGGACCGGGGGCCCGGCTGGAGCCAAACCGCAGCCGCCAAGCGCCTGCGAGTCGCCCTCTCCACCCTCAATCAGAAAATCCAGCGCCTCAACATCGACGTCAAGCGCCACCGCGAGCTGTCAAATCCCGCGGCTCAATCCAGCTCCAGCAGATAACCCTGCTTGCCAACGTTTCACGCCTGCGTGCCGCCCATTTGGATCGAATGGGGTATTTAGTTGACTCCAGTAGCCACTACATCTTGGGGGTGGGGGTGCCGGCCCTGGTGGCCTCGACCATTGTCTTATAGGGAGCAGGGTCGGCGGCGACCGCCTGCTGGAGGAGGCGATAGAAAAGTTTGCCGCGCGACCGTGAGGTCCGCCGGTTGAAGCGGAACGTGAACTCGTCCAGGTAGTAGTCCAAATACTCGTGACTGACAGCCCCCTGGTGGGTCCCCAACAGCCAGCGCTTTAGCAGAGAGGCGACACGATGGACTCTCGGCAGCAGCTTACTCGCCGATTGCCGCTTCCCGCGCAGCACGGTGACTTCATGGCGGTATCCTTTGTTCTCCAATCCCGCATAGCCTTCCCAGCCGTCGGTGTGCACGAGGCTGCCAGGTTGGATAGCTTCTTCGACAAAGGCTTCCAAGCTCGCCGCTGAGGCATCCGCGATCCGACGGAGCCGGATGCGACCCATACCGCGCCCATCCTCCTCGGCAGCAACCGCAACTAACGCTTTGCCAACCATTTCGCGACCTCGGACGCCCTCTTCGACTCCGCCCACATACGTTTCGTCCACCTCCACCCGGCCGACCAGCCGATTGCGACCGGGGCGCACCATGGCGCGGCGGAACTTGTGCAGCCAGGTCCAGGCGGTTACATAGCTACCCAAACCCAAGACCCGCTGCAACTCCAGCGCGCTGGCCCCGCCTTTTTGCGTTGTCACCCACCAAGCCGCCCGGAACCACAACGTCAAGGGCTTGCGGGTGTCCTGGAAAATCGTGCCCGCCGTCACCGAGGCCTGGTAACCGCAGTCGGCGCAGAGCAGCAGATTGCGTTTGCTGGCCCATGAGGACTGGATCCCACAGCGCGGGCACACGAACCCCTCCGGCCAGCGCAGCTTCAGCAGGTACTCCCGGCACGCCTCCTCGGTCGAGAATCGAGCTTCCAACTCGACGAGGTTTCGGGGGTAGTCCTCCTTCATGCCCCCAACCACAACATATTGTGGCTACTGGAGTCAACTAAATACCCCATTTGGATCGAAACCCCGGCGGCTTCGTGGATGTGACCGCAGAAGAAATGCCGCGGAGCGTGCGTCTCTATGAACTCACGGACCGCGCTGCTGCCGGCGTGGACGTCAGTGCGAACTTGATCCAGCCGGGTGTTGGCCGGCGGAGCGTGGCAAACAAGCACCAGTGGTGAAAGTCCGGCGAATCTCGCCAGCCTCTGGGCCAGTTCCTGCTCGCTATATTCACCAGGAGTGTCGAAAGGCGTGGGACTGGAGTATCCCAGGCCGGCAACCGAGTAGCGGCCCGCTTCAAACACCTGCTCATGAAAATTTCGAAACCCGAACTCTTCGCAAAACCGGCTGATCTGGGTGGCCGACTCATGGTTTCCCGGCAGCACCCACAGCTTCTCGCCCAGAGGCTGCAGCACCCGCCCGCATTGGGGCAGACCTTTCGCCCAGGTCACCAGATCGCCCGCCGAAATATATAGGTCCGCCGGCGTCGAGATGGCTCGTTCGAGCGCCGCCAAGTCGTTATGGATATCGGAAAAGATTTGGATCCTCATCAAGGCTCCCGGGCAAGGCCGAAGCCCCAATTCTCCCACGCTTTCCATGCGGGAGGGAAGATTGCGAGCCAACAAACCGGACCCCGCCTGCTACAATGCGAATGGTGGGAACAACAAGGTGGCGACAAGCTGATGTGGCGCACGTCTCCAGACGTGCCGTGTCGCCATTCCTGGCGACATGTCTTAGCTAGTATGTCGTTTCATGAAACTGTACCTGTCTCAGGCGCGGCTTCGAGCGCCTCGAACTTGCCCCAGCGGTGAACGACCGGTGCGGCGTTGATCTCCGCGATTCCCAGCAGGATTCGTTCTCGAAGCTCCGCCCAGGACTCCACTCGAATGCCCTTGAGAAAGGTGCGCGCCATCTTCCCAAACAGGGTCTCGACAATGTTGAGCCAAGACCCGTGGGTGGGCGTATGTACGTATTTGAAGCGGTTCGGACGCGTCGCCAAATAGGCCTTTGTCTCCTTGGATATGTGAGCGGAATGATTGTCCAAGATCAATCGGATGGTGCATTCGGCCGGGTAGGTTTGGTCCAGATCCTTCAGCAATAAGATGAATTCCCGGCTGCGGTGGCGCCGCTCCACCCGCGCCGTCACGCGGCCGTCGTGCAAGTCCAGCGCCGCCAGAATCGAGCAAGTCCCCAGACGTTTGTATTCGTGATCGCGGGCCACACAAGGATGCCGCCCCGGCACCGGCGGCAGGTCCGGCGCGGTGTTGGCGATCGCTTGCACGCCGGGCTTTTCGTCCACCGAAACCGTGATCACGCCCGGCGAGGGGCCGCCCTCGCCAGAGCTTTCATTTTGCAGCGCCACCTCGCGGTAGACCAGCAGCACCTGCCGCATCTTGGACTCGAAATCCGGGTCGCGGCGCTGCCGGTAGTACTTCACCTTTTCCGGATGCAGCGGTTGGGCGGCCAGAATCCGGTGGACCGTCGCCTTGGCCGCTTGGGCCAGCGCCGGATAGCCCGCTTCCACGGCATGCTGGCGCACGTGCCGCGCGAGCGCGCTGCGGGTCCACAACTCGGCGGAGTATCCCAGTTCCTTGGGTTTGCAACAGGCCAAGTGCACCACCCAGGCTTTGGCTTCTTCGCTGATGCGGGGCTCGTAGGGACGATGATAGGCATCCTTGAGGGCTGCTTCCGCCCCGATGGCGAGGGCTCGCTCGATCCATTTCCCAACGCTCTTGCGGGTCATCTTCACGGCCCGCATAATCTCGGCGATGGTCTCGCCGCCATGATAGCGCCACAGAATCTCGGCGCGTTGCACCTCCCGAGCCGGAGCCTTGCGGGAACGACGCAGCCGCTTCAGATGTTGCACCTCTTCGGGAGTGAGAACCAGTGGGGGACGCTTCGATTTTCCTGCCATGCAACCAGTCTAGCAAAAAACATTGTCCTATGGTTATGTTTTACTGAAACGTTATACTAGTATGGCCTTAGCTAAGCTAGCATGGCCGTCGGCCCAAGTTGCCGCCAATCCGCCAGCCGCGGCTGAGCGGCAACAATAACGCAGATCCGCAAGAAACTTGTCGCATTGCGAGGGATCCTGCCACGGTCCCGCCGCTGGCTGCAACCCCAGTCACTGAAAACAAAAACATTATCGGTTGACACCATGACGAGGCCTCGAAAATGGCCCAGATCGTGCCATTTTCTGCCATTCTCTGCCATTTCCGGACATTTTGTAAAGAAAATTTATACCTCAACCGGCAACCTCTTTGTTTCCATCACTTCGTCACTTCGCCAGGCCGTGGACGGGAATCCATGCTTGGCGAGGGCGGAAGCCCGCGTTCGGAATGGGAACCGTTAGACTGTAGACCGGCCCGGGAATTCGGTCCATCCGCGGATCAGCCAGTATGAGAGTTTGGCTACGGAAAGTCTTCGCGAAACAGCCGCAAGAACTTCCCCTCAAGGGCAAGCCGCCCGTTCGCCGTGAGAAAGCGTATTCGGCCGATACAGGATACGTCTATCAATACTTCTATGAGGGGTATCGTGAATCTGGTACAGGGGAAGAAGCGGGCCACGAATATATCTTTACGGTCAGCTCGGACCGCGCTTCGAGCTTCACCATCACGTTGTCAATGAGCCGCCGGATCATGGAAACCTGGCAGAAAAACCACGAGCGCGAACTCAACGCCACCGAACAATACGCCCTGGTCAAGATGGCCCTATTCCAGATATTCGACGAACGGGCGAATCTCAGCGGGTCGACGGAAGTCGCCCTCACCTGCGACGACATTGAAGAACACGCGGTGACGCTGGACTTTCTATAGAGAAGATGGAGTGACCTGTCCATCCGCGTCTGTCGCGGATTACGCTTTAACGTGAGAACAGATGCGCAGAGCCGCATCGAGGAGGACAGGTCATGACGAAGTTTAGCAAGTACATTGGACTAGCTAGAGCGCCTTTTGCAGAACCTCGCCAAGATTGCCAATCGCCTGCTCGTCATCGTTTTTGCTGGCCGCGCCGGCTTCGGCCGTGCCAGTCTGTTCTGTCCTGCGGCGCTTACGGGGAGGCTTGGGCCGGGCCGGCCTTTCCCCTTTGGCATGCGCCTCTTTGGCTTGCAGCAGGCGCCCTTCGATGGGTGCGCGGTGGAAGCGCTGGATGATCGCCTGCATCTCTTCGGAGTTCGGCGCTTCGACGAACGCGTAACCTCTCGACTCCTGAGTTTCGAAGTCACGGATGACCCGCACGGAGTCGCTGACCAGGTCGCTGCCTTCGATCCACGACTTGATGTCGTCGGCCGTGACCCACTGTGGTAAGTTGCCTAGATAAATGTTATAGCCCATTCATTTCACACTCTTCGTTTGAATTTTACCTCCGGAATGATCGTCTGCCTGATAAGGCGCACAACTACGTCTCATACGCCGTACGGGAAGGGCACATCAGGGAGAAACCGTCAGTATAGCATAGGCCTATGAAGGGAGAGTTGTCCAATGCAAGATGATCCTAAAGAGGGGACGTGGAGCGGCAAAACTCAACGACTCGTTTACTGGCGGCTGTTCCACATGTCGAACCAGAATGCCAGGCACTTCCATCGCCCCCACTTTGTATAGATTTCGCGTGCATCCGCATCGGAAGGCGTCCGGCCGGCGAAGTATTTCTTGCTGACGAATTTCCGGAACACGGTATCGACGGCCAATTCGTCGTAGCGCCCCAGCAGCATCAGCAAGGTAGCGGTGGCGTAGTTCCCGACCCCCTTGATGGACCGCAATCGGGCGGTCAACTCGGGAGTGGGAATCGCGGGATCGAGTAGGCGCTCTAAGTCCAGCTCTCCGGAGGCAACCTGCCCAGCCAGACGGTGAATATAGGGGCCGCGGTAGCCCATGCGGACCCTTTCGGTAAATGATTCCTCCGAGACTGAAGCAATGGCGCCGGGCGATGGAAATGCTCTTACCGCTGGGTCGCCAGGGAAGGACTCGCCGAACTCGTCGACGAGTTTTTGGAGCATCCGTTTGGTGCCGCCCCACTGGATGTTGGTCGTGCAAATGGTCTTCACGACATCTTCGAACACCGATGGCGAGCGCAACATGCGCCCCAACCCGGTTGTTGGTTTCCTCCAGCGGCGCCCACGCTTGTTGCACAGTGCGTAAAATTCGGAGAAGTCTTCATCCAGCCGAAACATCCGGCGGACCGCGGCTCGGATTTCAGCTAGCTGTTGGGACGACAACCGCTTGGGGCCGAGCTGATCTCCAGCTCCTGTCATGGCCCAGCAAACAGCGATGGAGATAACGGGGTTTTCGCCGCTGCCCTTGCCTGTCATATCGAGCGTGACGACCCCTCCGCTGCTCAATTTTTCCACACGGCCAACGGATTGTCGCTCTGTGTTCCAGTTGTTGGGAGGCAACGCCGCCCAGCCGTGAAACGTTGCGTTGTGGGCGAACTGAAAGGGAACCGGCGGGATCACGGAAAGGCGCGCCTTGCCTATCTCGATCGACCGGGATCTCTTGGTCTTAGCCCGCTGCGGTTTCACGGTTCGCCTCACCAGTCACACTAGCAGAGGCGGGTTGGGTGGATCGCACCGGTTCCTGCTAAGATTTTTGGGCCCTGTCGGTCGGGATAGGTTCGGCGATGGCGACGGATTCCAAGCTTACCGAAATCTCGGCGGACTGTGTTATCGTCGTGCGTATTGAAGTGCCGGGAGAGCCGGAAGATCTTGAACGGTGTTCTGCCGGCAGAACTAAAGTACTGGAACAACGATTATTAGCCAACCGCTCCCTGGCGGTCATGGCTGGGATGACGGTATGAATAGAGAAATACGCAAAGCCGCTGTTTTAGGCGCCGGCACGATGGGTTCACGGATCGCCGCTCACCTGGCGAATGCCGGTGTTGATTGCTTGCTGCTGGATATACCGGCCGAGGGAGACTCACCCACAGCGCGCAATGCAATTGTTCAGAAGAGTCTGAAGGCACTTCAAAAGTCTCGCGTACCGGCGTTCTTTACGGCGGACGTTAGCAAGCGCCTATCGGCCGGCAATTTTGGCGATGATTTGGCCCGCATCTCGGAGGCGGATTGGATCATCGAGGCGGTGGTTGAGAATTTCGACATCAAACGAGACTTACTTCAGAAAGTCGACCAACACAGACGGGAAGGAACTCTCGTTACCACAAACACTTCGGGGCTTCCGGTAGCGAGTTTATCTGAAGAACTCTCAGATGACTTTCGGACACATTGGCTGGGCACGCACTTCTTTAATCCCCCGCGTCACATGCGCTTGGTGGAGATTATCGAGACGCCGGAAACCGATCCCGAAGTCAGCCGTTTCGTCAGCGATTTTTGCGACCGGCGGCTGGGCAAAGTGGTCGTTTATGCCAACGACCGCCCGAACTTCATCGCCAACCGCATTTTTCTGTTCTCGGTGATGCACTCGCTCAAGACGATGCTGGACCAGGGCTTGACCGTGGAGCAGGTCGATGCTCTAAGCGGTCCGCTCATCGGACGTACGCGCATGGCGACGTTTCGGCTCGCTGATTTTACGGGGATCGATGTCTGTTTGTTCGTGGCGGGAAATCTTTACGGGCTCGTTCCGGATGACGAAAAGCGGGAAGTCTACCAGCCACCTGAATTCTTGAGCCAGATGGTCAAGAACGGAATCGTCGGCGACAAAGGGGGCCAAGGCTTCTATAAGCGAGACAAGCGGGTACCGGGAGGCAGGTTGGTCTTCGACATCGAGTCGATGGATTATCGCGAGCCCCGCAAACCCGATTGGCCCATTCTCGACGAGGCCAAACGCATTCCCGCCACGGGAGAACGCATCAAGTTCCTCGTTAATTCCGCAGGACCGGCCGGCGATTTCCTGTGGGAAACGATCAGCGAATTATTGCTCTACGCGGCGGCGCGAATCCCTGAAATTACCGATGATATCTCCGCTGTCGACACGACGATGAAGTCCGGCTTCAACTGGTCGCTTGGGATCTTCGAGATCTGGGATCAACTAGGCGTGGAGCAGACCGTGGAACGCGCCCAAGCGGCCGGCAAAGAAATCCCGCCTCTCGTCAGCGACGTTCTGTCCTCGCCCGGCAAGACCTTCTACGGCGAAAAGGACGGCGCGAGAACGTATTTCGACGTGAAGTCCTCGACGCAGAAGACGCTAACAGACGCTCCGGGAACGCTTTGGCTCTCGTCCGTTCGGCGGCGCGGCAACGTTCTGCGATCGAATCAAGGCGCAAGCCTGCTCGACCTCGGCGATGGCATCGTTTGCCTCGAATTTCATTCCAAAGCGAACTCGCTCGACGCCGATGTCTTCCGCATGATCGGCGAAACGGTGGCGGAGGCGGAAGCAAACTACGAGGGCCTCGTCGTCGCCAACGAAGGGGAGAACTTCAGCGTCGGCGCCAATTTGATGATGCTGCTCGGGCTGAGCCGGGAGGGAAAATGGCAAGAGGTGGAAAAAGCCGTGGTAAGCGCCCAGCAGCTTTTCTTGTCGCTGCGGGATTGCTCGAAACCAACCGTGGCGGCCGTCTTTAGTCGAACCTTGGCCGGCGGTTGCGAGCTGGCGATTCATTGCGGCCGGGTGCAAGCGGCGGCCGAGTCCTATATGGGTTTAGTCGAAGTCGGGGCCGGGCTCATTCCCGCCGGCGGAGGCTGCAAAGAGCTGTTGCGGAGGCACACGGAACTGCTATCCGTCACGGACGACCTGGCGCTGGCGACCGGCAACGTTTTTCAATTGATTGGAATGGCCAAAGTCTCGGGCAGCGCGGCCGAGGCCCGCCAGTGGCGGCTGCTGCGGCCCCTCGATTCGATCACGATGAATCGCGACAGGTTGATCGCTGACGCCAAGCAGACAGCACTCTCTCTGGCTGGGGCGAACTACGAGCCTCGGCCACGGCCCGAAGTCCTGGTGGGCGGCAAGGGCGTGCGCGCCACGTTGCAGCTCGGTCTTTACCTGATGCACGAAGCGGGGGAGATCAGCGACTACGACCGTCTGGTGGGCCGGAAACTGGCCAACGTCCTTGCCGGTGGCGGGCTGTCGCAGGCGAGCTGGGTTTCAGAAGAGTACATGCTCAACCTCGAACGCGAAGCTTTCCTGAGTCTTTGCGGAGAAGAGAAAACTCAGCAGCGGATGGAGCACATTCTCAAGACCGGGAAGCCGCTGCGGAACTAGCCACGGATTTCGCGATTTGCGGATTCAGACAGAGCCGCACCCGAAAGGGTGCGGTCCAGTCCCGGCAGTGACTGCGTTCCTATAGGAAGCCCGACGCACCCCACTACTCTCGACCGCACCCTTTCGGGCGCGGCTCTGTTTAGGCAAGCACGACAAAGTCACATAGAGCGGCCGAGAGGTTTGCTAATCTGACGGTCGGGTGTGATTGCACCGCCGTCTCGACGATGGGCCGATACCTGCCAGCTCTGATTCTTCTGCTGCCGGTTAGCGCGTGGGCGCAGGCAGACTACCGGATTTACGAACACCACCCTCGCCTTTTCCTGCAACAGCGCCAACTGAACCGTCTGCGCAAAGACGTTGAGCGGCAGGCCACGCGCTGGCGCCATCTCCACAAGCTGATCGAAAACGGCGCCGCCTTTCCTGAAGAACCACTGGTCCGGGCGGTTCAGTACCAAGTCACGGCAAACGAAGAAGCGGGCAATCAAGCGAAGCAATGGGTGCTGGAGCTGGCCGGCTCTTCCAACGGTTTCCAGAACTCGGAAGATTTGCGGCTCGGCGCGATTGTTCTGGACTGGTGTTACGCGCTCTTTAGCGCCACCGAGAAGCGTGCTGCCGCCGAAGCGTTAGGCAGGGGAGCCCAGAGCATCCTTTCCTCAGCTAATCAAGGAATCGATGCCGTGCGCAGCGCGGTGCTCGCCGCCGTCGCCGCCGCGGGAGACTGGCCGGGGTCCGAACCCGCCCTGGAGACCTTCTTCGAACAGCATTGGAAACCCGAAATCCTGCCGGCACTGCTGCGAGGCGAACTGTTGAACCAAGGCTTCGAGCAGATTGCCGTGATGGAGATCTGCCATGTAATCCGCAAGAACCTGGAGCGGGATCTCTGGCGCGACACCCCGGACGTTTTCAGGCCCCTGCCGCGGCATTTGATGCTGCAATACTATCCTGAGCCTCTGCAAACCGGAGAGGGGCTTTTCCGCCGGCCGGCCGCGCCCAGCACTATGGAATTGGACGTCGTTCGTGAAAGCTCGTTGCGCCGCATCGCCGAGATGCTGCTCGTGGCCTACGAAACCGGCTGGGACGAATACCGCTTTCTGCAAGGCTGGTTGCGGCACGATGCCTACACCCTGAATACCCCGCTGGGGGCGGTCTATGAGTTCTTATGGGTCAACCCTTACCTTCCAGGATTGAGCTTTTTTTCGGCGCCCGTGTTTTCCCAAGATAAGCTCCGAGGGAGGCTTTTCGTCCGAGCCGGCTGGCAAGACGATGACATGTGGGCTGGCTACATCGACGGCGAGTTTCAGATCTACGCTGACGGTGAGCGGCACATCATCCCTCGGGAGGCCAAACAGGCCCCGCTGGTTTTTCCCGAGACCGCGGTTGTTTTCGGCACACTCCCGTTGTCATTCAAGGTCAAAGTGCCGGACGGTAAGCGTATTTTTATTGCCGGACTCGGCGGCGCGCAAGCGTATCGGGTAAAGATCAACCGCAAACCGTTCGAAGTGTTTGAGGCGGGGCGCGGGGGGATATTGCTTCTCGAGAACCCTCCGCAGGCGCCGGGAAACGAGAAGAAGGAGCCACTTCTGAACTTCGACAAGCGCATTAGCATCCAGGTGAGGGCCGCCCCGGTTGGACCGACATTAAGGCACGGCAAGGGGCCGTCATTGCTGAACAGCCGCGAGTGAGGTCGGCACACATGCCTCGTCATGTGTCCAGTTGGGGAAATGGGTGAGAGTACTATACTGAAATTGAGGTTGCGTTAGTGTTTACGGACGAACAAAGAAAGCGTGTCTGGGGCGGGATGCTGGACGCCGAAACGCGATCTCTCTACTTTGCGAGCCTCGAGAGCCGGTATCAGATCCACGAGCAGAGAGTGACTCTCCTGATTCTTCTGTTCTCTTCGGGGAGCGTAGCGTCACTGCTCGCTGACATACCGGCTGACTATCATTGGCTACGGGCGGCGCTGCCGACGATCACAGCCGTGCTCAGCGGGTTTCTGCTGTTGGAAAAGCATTACAGCAAGGCCCGGACATGCTCGCAGTTACACGTGCGTCTGGCAAAGCTTGCAACGGACTACGAAGACCTCTGGGGCGCCCTCGACGATCCCGCGGCCCTGCAGCAGTGGAAGAGGTTGCAAGCTGTGGGAAGAGACCTTTCCGAGACAGCAACGAAGCTGCCAAATACGGAACGGCAATTGCGGAGATGGCAAAGCTTCGTTCTACGAAGGAGAAACCTTGCCCCGGTCGCAACTTGATCGCGAACCTGGGGGTAAACCGGATGAGCAGAGGGGTAATTGGCCGCCAATTCCAGATCGTTGGCCGGAACCACCCCCACGCGACCCAAAGCCCGAGCCCCCGAAACGCCCGGAACCCGGGAAAGGGACTCCTGACAAATAGCCGCCGTTACGAACACTCCTTGGAGAGTTTCGGGGGCTCCTCCCGCCGGAGTTTTGAGAGCCTCGTTTAAACCCGATCCAGATCCGCCAAATCCTCATCATGCACTTAAAGATCCTCTCGCACCCCGTCTTCATCAGTTTGGATTTCCACCTGCCGATGGTGGTGGACCTTTCCCACCCGCTGATCATGCTGGAGGGCGAGAACGGCTCCGGCAAATCAACCTTGCTGCATTCGATCTACTACGCGCTTCGAGGCGAGGAGCTGGACGGCTACGCCTACAAGTTGAACAAGCCCGACGGCGTCGGCATCGGCAAAGTGCTGCTGTTTGACGCCGAACAGCATAACCCCCGAACTCAGCCTGAACTCTACGAAGGCAACCCCCAGATGAAGGAGTTCATCGAGACCGCCAGTCATGGCCAAGTGATGCTGTCTCTTTTCAGCAACACCTTCCCTTCCCTGCCCGATGGCACCGTTCTTCTGCTCGACGAACCGGAGATGGCTCTGTCACAGTCCAATCAGCGGCAAACCCTCAAGATGCTGCAAGAGCTGGTCGACCAGAAGCAGTTCCGCATCATCGCCGCGACGCATTCCCCGATCTTGCTGGGAGCCGCCGAGACCTACGTGATCAACCTTGACCGCCACATCAACCGCAATATCATTCGCGACGATTTTGGCGTGGAAGGGGCCAGCACGATTCAGTAGGAGTCAGCCCGAAGTTTGTTCCAGCGACACGAAATCCAGGTCGAACAAAAGGGGACGAGAGGATTTCCATGCTCGTCTAGGATCCGCTTCTGCTTCGTCGCCGCTTCGAGGCGATGGACCGGCAAGATTACCGGCCGCTACGGGTGAAAGGGTTAGTGGTCTTGCGCGGCTAGTTCAGCGTCGATGATGCGGACAAACGCTTCTTTGGGCTGGGCTCCGGAAAGCAGAATTCCGTTCACGACGAACGCCGGAGTGCCGCTGATTCCCAGGCTCTGGGCCTCGGCTCCATCGGCCTGGACTGCCTCGTTGTACTTTTTCGTTGAAAGGCACTCTTCGAAAGCGGCCTTGTCCAAATCGAGAGCTTCAACAATCTTCGGGTGAACCTGTTTCGTAACGCGGCTCTCGGCAAACAATGCGTCGCGATATTCCCAAAACTTCCCTTGGTCGCCCGCGCAGCGAGCCGCCTCGGCTGCTCCGACCGCGTCAGGATGAATCGAGGTCAAGGGCAGATCCTTATACACCCAACTGATCTTGCCTTCGTATTCGTCGAACAAGCTCTCCAGTGTCGGCTGCACTCTCTTGCAGAAGGGACATTGAAAATCAGAGAACTCGACCAGTGTCACGGGCGCATCGGCCGGCCCTCGACGGTAGGCGTTTTCAATACTGACGGGAAGCCGTGGCACGGAGATCAGAATCTCGACCTTGCTGTCCTTTCGCAGTCCGGCGGCATACTTCAGCCGGGCTTCCCGAATTTTGAGGGCCTTTAGAATGGCGGCCGCTTGCTCCTCGACTTCTTCGAAAGGCTTACGAAAACGCGATTTGCGCTGCTCGTAAAACGCTCTGACTTCGGCCGGCGTCGGCTTTGCGATGGCGCCGTCGACGTTCGCTTTGAGCAGTTCCTCGACGTCAATACCGTTCTTCTTTGCCTCTTTCTCGAGAACTCTGGCGGTGATTACGCCATCGAGCGCTTCTTGGCGCACCTTGTAGGCTTCTTGTTCCAGCCGCGTCAGCTCACCTTTGATATCGAGATCATCGTCCGTGATCGGCTCGCCATCGAGCAACGCCACGACTTTCGATGTTCCTTCCGGCTCGGCGGCTTCGACAGGCGGCTGTTGGGAGCAGGCGGTCGCCAGCGCAAATATCCAGGCAACGTTCGCCATATTTCGGACAACTTTGTAGAGTTTCGTCATGAGGAATCGGCCGCCTCCTAGCAGGGTGTTCTTCTATTGTAATAACAAGCGCGCGGTCTCGAAGTGAGGGACGAACCCCGCTTCGGGTTCGTTTGGCCGAGTTTGACCGCAAGTTCTAACGCGGGAAAACCATCCAGCGTCCCGCCGAGTGGCTGAACGCATGTTTGGCCAAGACGTCAGCCCACCAGAACCGGCTCGCGCTTGGCTGCCGCTTCCTTCCAGCCAACAAGCTCGTAGCAAGAAGGGTCGTGCATGATCTTGTTGACCAAAGCGGCGTGCATGGCATGTCCGGCGCGTTGAGCGATGACGTGTCCCAGGATCGGCCGCCCGATCAGCGCCAAGTCACCGATCAGGTCGAGCACCTTGTGACGGCAACATTCATCTGGAAATCGAAGCCCGCCCGGGTTCAACACACCGTCGCGGGTAAAGCAAACGGCGTTATCCAGGCAAGCTCCTCGAATGAGTCCCATATCGCGCATGCGGTCGAGTTCGTCCTCAAACCCGAAAGTGCGGGCCGGGGCGATTTCACTGGAGTAGGAAGAGGAAACCTCCATCTCGATCTGTTGAGCGCCGGCCAGCGGATGGTTATAGTCCGTGCGGCAAGTGATACGAAATTCGTCGGACGGCCAAACCGCAACAAGTTTTTCCCCTTCACGGACTTCCAAGGGCCGAACGATCTTGAGATAGCGGCGCCGCCGCCGCAGGCGCTGGACACCTGCTTGCCGCAGCAGGGTTGCGAAAGGCAGAGCGCTGCCGTCGAAGATTGGAACTTCCAGATTGTCGATCTCGATTCGCGCGTTGTCGATTCCCATCCCGTAAAGCGCACTGAGCAGATGCTCGGTCGTCGACAGCAGAACACCCTTCCGCATCAGACTGGTGGCGTAGCTAACTCGGGCGACATGTTTCCACTGAGCCGGGATCTCGAACGACTCCAAATCGCTGCGCACAAAAACGATGCCGGAAGAGGCAGCAGCAGGAAGGATACGAACCGAGGCCTCCAGACCACTGTGAAGGCCAATCCCACTGGCTTCGACGGGCCTTAGAATCGTTGTCTCAAAACGCAAAGGCTTAGCGCTCCTTTCCTTCGAACTGCACTAGATGCAAGGCAAGGGCCAAGTTCAAATCATTGATAAATAAGGGCCAAACAATGGCAAACTGTGTCCATTTTGCCACACTCTTCCCTTTGAATGTGGTCGCAGTACCAAAAGCACTGAGGCAGCAATCGGAGGAACGGCCGGCTGCGGACGTATGACTTACAACCAGACCACTCTATGACGCAAACTCGGGGGGGACGGGGCGTTAGGACCGGGAATCAAGTTCTCCGCACGGTTATCACAAGCTCTTCGTTATCACAAGCTCTTCGAGGTATGGAGCGTGATGACCTTCCCGGACCGCTCATCTCGAATCCTAAGCAGCTTGGAGCCGACCTGAATGTCGTCAACGCCAAGGAATCCCTCCGGTGTAGGGGTCCAGAACATCAGAAACGTGGTTTCGATCTTGCGTCTTGCCGGAAGCCAGCGATAGAGCAACGTGCCGAATAGCCGGTTTTGTGTGACGACCTCGCGGGCGGGCTGGTCGAAGGCTTGGGTGCCGAACTCCAGGCCTCGCGCCATCATTCCCTTCGGAGGATAAGATTCCCAGGTCTGCAGCCAGGGGCTCTCGGCCTGCTTGAAGATGTAACCCAGCAGCAGCCGTTTTTTCGGATGCAGCGCCGTCACGTAGGCAAGTCTTTGATCCGGATCCATCAGATGGCCCGTGTGATCGAGGGAGTTCGGTGAGGCCGGCGCCGCTCGCAGGTCGATCTTCCCGCCCTCCGCCGACGGCGCCATGGGCCACTCGAATTCCTCGCCGGCCGGAAGCCGGTGGATCACGCCCGGGCGGCCGCTTCGATCGGGCCGTGTCATGGCCCGATTCTTGGACATGTCAACCACTGTCACTCCTGGTTCGAGAAACGGTGAGCCAATGGTGGCGTGCTCCGTCCAGCGAATGGGCCGGTCGAAGCCCAACAGGTTTTCGAGTGTGCTGTGTACGTGAACGACATTCTCTCCATCGGCAATTTCCATTGTCCGGGTGTAGACTTCATGAACCCTCGGCAACTGAACGGCCTGCACCAGCCGGGTCACCCCGCCTTCTTTTTTCGCCGATCTCAGAGACCAAGGCAGGGTGTGCGCCTCACCATGACCGGGCAGCCCGGTCTCCCGCTCGTCGGCTGAAACCGGCCCGAAACCATCGACGCAAACGAAATGCCCCACGGTTCCGTTGTTACGCGGCGCCCGGCCGGCCTCTCTTTCAGCGCGAAGCGAGTCCCACATCGGATTCGTTTTCTCAGGGTCGTCTTTCAGAACAATGCTTGCAATCGCGCCGCCGAAAGGCAGCACCGTCACTTCGAGGACGTCATTCGAAAGCACCAGCGCGGGTCTGCCCTGGAAGTCTTCGTGACGCAAGAACTCGCCGCTACTGTCATCCGCGGCGGCGCAGCGGCCTATAAGAAAAGTGGAGATGGCTAGGAGAATAAGGCGCCTGCGGGTACAGCTCGGGGATTTCGTCATGAAGTATTCGCTCCAACGGTTTCAGGCTCGGCAGAACTCCATTGTAGGCATTTGAAGTTGAAACGGAGAGAACGCAGGCTCCTGATTGAACCGGTTCTATACTAGGGTTCTACATCCATGAGCCAACCCCCCGTCCCACCGTCTCTGGAAAAGCCCATGTCACAGCGAGCCACCTTGATGGTCTCGCTGCTGGCCGTGCTGGTCGTAGTAGTGATTTTTCTTTTCTGGCGGGGCACTTGGTTTGGGCTGGAACTCAGCGACGAGCGAATCAGCGAATACCTGGCCGATGCAGGCAAGCCTCGCAACGCTCAACATGTGATCGCCCAGATTTCCCAGCGCATCAGTCAGGGTGATGAGTCGGTCAAGAAGTGGTACCCTCAAATCGTGGCTCTTGCGGACCATCCGTTGGCGCAGTTGCGAGTGAACGCCGCCTGGCTGATGGGCCAAGACAACGAATCCGGTGAATTCCACGAAAAGCTGAAGCGGATGCTGACCGACTCCGACCCGCTGGTACGGCGCAATACGTCTCTATCGCTGGTTCGCTTCAAGGACGAGTCGGGCCACCAAGAGCTGCTCGGGATGTTAGGTGATTTTACAGTCAATAGTCCCCACAGCGGTGTTTTCACGAACCGTCTTGCGGTGGACGACGTGGTCGACAGCGGAACCCTTCTTGCGCGCGTCGAGGGGAAAGGCCAAGAAGAGCCCGCGGAGGTGCGATCACCCCTGCCCGGTGTCATCAAAAAGCGGCTGCTGCGGGACGGCGCCGAAGTACAGGCGGGGGATTCGGTCATGGTGCTGGGGCCCGACGCGACGCATGTTTATGAGGCGCTTCGGGCGCTTTACCTTGTCGGGAAACCCGAGGATGTGGAATCCATTCGTCCGTTTCTTCAGCCCACGGAAAACTTCCCGGAGAAAGTCGCCCAGCAAGCTCGCCTCACGGTGGAGATGATCCGCAAGCAGTGAAACGAGTGAAACGCTGGAAGCGGTGAATCTCAGTGATGGAACCGCGCACTTGTCCTTCCGCCATTGGGTTGGCCGCCATTCGGCCGGTCGTCCGCCGTTCCGAGGATGGTCGGCCGGATAGCGCGAAAGCGTCGGCGGCCACCGTCGGAGTATGGCGTGCTTTCAGTGTCGTTGCGCTTTTCGCTTTCTCGGGGTGCGCGCCCGGCGGCCCGCCCTTTCCGCCCGAACAAGCATTGCAAACCTTCCAACTCCCCGAGGGCTTTCGCATCGAACTCGTTGCCTCCGAACCCGAAGTCGTCGACCCGGTGGCCATCGCCTTCGACGAGCAAGCGCGCATCTACGTCGTCGAGATGCGCGATTACCCAATCGACATGCGGCCGCTCGGCCAGATTAAGCTGCTGGACGACAAGGACGGAGATGGCTACTACGAAACAAGTACTGTCTTCGCTGACGGGCTCAATTTCCCGAACGGCGTCATGCGCTGGCGCAAGGGCATTCTGGTGACGGCCGCGCCTGACATCTTGTACTTCGAAGACACGGATGGAGACGGCCGGGCCGATGTTCGCAAGGTTGTCCTGACCGGTTTCGCGGCGACGAATCCGCAGCTTCGCGTCAACGGGCCGCGCTACGGGCCGGACAACTGGATTTACGCCGCCTACCCGCACGTCATTCGGCCGCGGAAGTTCGTGGCCGAGTTCGACGATGCGGGCTCGACGATTCGTTTCCCGGACCGACCTGGCGGGCCCGTTCTCGAGACCATCAGCGAGGATGTGCGCTTTCATCCCGGCGATGGCCGCCTGGAGGCTCTGGGAGGCGGTTCGCAGTATGCCAACTCATTCGACTCGTTCGGCAACCGCTTCTCGGTTTGGAACAACGACTACATCCGGCACTTGGTCATCGAAAGCCGGTACCTGAAGCAGAACCCCTATTTGGCCGTCGAGAAGGCTTACGAGTCACCTTCGGGGTTGGGACATTCGGCGGCGGTCTATCCCATTACGGCCAATCCGCGGGCGATTCACGAATCGGAAATCGGTCACTTCACGTCAGCCTGCGGTCTATCGGTGTATGCGGGTGGTGTTTACCCCGCCGGGTTCGAGAACAATACGTTCAACTGCGAACCGGTCCACAACCTGGTGCGCCGCAGCCTCGTGGAGCCGCGGGGCGCCGGCTTCGCGTCGCAGCCTGCTTATGACGGGCAAGAATTTCTGGCCTCGACCGACCGCTGGTTTCGCCCGGTGTATACAACAACGGGGCCCGACGGCGCGCTCTACGTTGTGGACTACTACCGGCCAAATGTGGAACACCCCGAGTTTGTGCCGCCGGAATTGTCCAAGGAAGTTGAGTTCGACACGCCTCTGCGGCTCGGCCGCATCTATCGTGTGATTCACGAGTCTTCAAAGCTCTGGCCGAAGCCAAACTTGCTCGAAGCGACAACGGGCGAACTGGTGGAGACGCTGGGCCACGCTAACCAGTGGTGGCGGACGGAAGCACAGCGTTTGCTGGTCGACCGCCAGGACCAGTCAGCCTTGGAAGGGTTGCTGCGTCTGGCGGCCGGGCACGAGTCAGCCGCGACGCGCGTTCACGCGCTTTGGACTCTCGACGGATTGGGGGCGCTCGACCACGAGGCGGTCATCGAAGCTCTCGGCGACTCGCACCCGGCGGTGAGAAGACAGGCGATTCGGCTGGCCGAGGGCCGGCTTCCTGCCGCCGAAGGCAATGACGCGCTGGAGCAGCGGCTATTCCGCCTGGTCGATGACCCTGACACTCATGTTCAATTCCAGTTGGCGCTGACGCTCTCTCTGAAGCAGGACTCATTGCCCCGGCAGCGCGTTTTCACGACTCTTCACCAGATTGCGCTGGGACACATCGAGGATCCCTGGTTCCGTATCGCCGTGCTGACTGCAGCGCGGGACAACGCCGGCGCGTGGTTGCGGGCGATGCTCGACACGCCGGGCTATCAAGGCAACACATCGGAGGGTAAGAAGGACTTCGTGCGGCGCGCGGCTTCCATTGTGGGAGCGAGGCGGCGAGATGATGAAATCGCGCGCTTGCTGACGCAGCTGAGCCGCGATGCGGGACAGGAGGGAAGGTGGTGGCGCGAGGCCGGTTTCGAGGGCTTGACGCAGGGCTTGAAACAAGGCGGGGGCATGACTCGGCCGCGCGGGAGTCAGCCGATCCTGGTGAGGCTGCTTTCGACCGGCGGCGCGGATTTGCGTCCTGTGTTGCTGGAGTTGGCCGCGCAGTCCGGACTCACCGAGTCGTCCTCTTTGCGTGAACTGATTCGAGGGCAGCTAGCAATTGCGCGCAACCCCGCGGCCAAGCTTGAAGAAAGGGTTTTCGCGGTAGGCGCGCTGGGGCTTGATCCAACGGGTTCCACCGCCGGGGCGCTGACCGAGCGGCTGGCTCCCCAAGAACCCGAGGCGATCCAGACGGAAGCGGTACGGGCGCTGACGCGGCTGAGGGCGATCGACGCTTCGCCGATTTTGATTGAGCGCTGGAGAAGCTTCACGGCGCCCGCGCGTCAGGTAGTGATCGACTGGTTCTTTTCCGACGAGGGGCGGCTTCACAAGCTGCTGGATGCCGTGGAAGCCGAGTCGATCCAGGCCTGGTCGCTGGGACCCGCGCGAACACGTCAATTGGAGCGTTATCCTGCGCCGGAGATCAAACAGCGCGCCTTGGCGCTGCTCGAAGAAGCGCAAGGCTCGGATCGCCAAGCGGTCTATGAAAACTACTTGCCGGCTTTGCGCTTGGAGGGCGACCGCGAGTCCGGGGCCGCGATTTTCCGCGAAGTTTGCGCTGAATGCCACAAGATCGGCGACGCGGGTCACGAGGTCGGACCCGACTTGCTGAGCCTGACGACGCGCTTCAAGGAACGGCTTCTGGCTGACATCCTTATCCCCAATCAGGCTATCGAAACAGGCTACGAAGAGTATGTGGTGGAGACCGCGGACGGGCGTTCGCTGTCCGGCGTCATCGCGGAAGAGACCCCTACGAGCATCACGATTCGCCGTGCCAAAGGCGAGCAGGACACGGTTCTGCGCGGGAACGTCGAGAGTATGTATTCGCTGAGCCTGTCGCCGATGCCGGAGGATCTCGAGAAGAGTATTAGCGTTCAGGGGATGGCGGATCTGATCGCGTATATCAAGGGCCTGTGAGCCGGCATCCACGCGGAGGGACCCGAAACGATGGTGGCAAAGCAGCTCGCGCCGGCGGCGGCTCGCCGGGGACAAAAGGCCCTTCAGAGAACAACCTGCTCTTCGTAAACACCGAACACCCGACGCAAACTGTCGGCGATTTCACCTAGCGTTGCTTCACTCTCGACAGCATTGAGCACGGCGGGCATGAGGTTGTCCGCCGAGTTTGCGGTGTCTTCGAGCCGGTGCAAGGATTCTCCGGCTTTCACTCCGTCGCGGGAGCTCTTAAGGGAAACGACTCGCGCCACCTGCTGCCTTTCCTGTTCGGGGTTCACGCGCACAGTCGGTATCGGCGGCTCGTCCTCGACCCGAAACTGGTTGACTCCGACAATCGTCTGCTCGCCTGACTCCACCTTCTTTTGCAGTTCGTAGGCCGATTGCTGGATCTCTCGCTGCACGAAGCCTTGCTCGATTGCCGCGACCATGCCACCCAGCGAATCAATTCTGTCGAGGTATTTGCGGGCGCTGTCCTCGATCTGGTCCGTCATTCGTTCGATTTCGTAAGCGCCGCCAACCGGATCAACAGTGTTCGTGATACCGCTTTCGTGAGCCAAGACTTGTTGCGTTCGCAGCGCCAGGCGGGCGTTTTCTTGGGTGGGCAATGCCAAAGCCTCATCCAGCGCATTCGTGTGTAGTGACTGAGCTCCCCCGAGCACCGCCGCAAGCGCTTCGTAGGCGGTCCGAACCACGTTCACTTGCGGCTGCTGGGCTGTCAGCGTCGAACCCGCTGTCTGCACGTGAAAGCGCATTTTCATCGAGCGCTCATCACGCGCGCCGAAGCGCTCTTTCATCAAACGGGCGTAGAGCCGCCGGGCAGCCCGAAACTTGGCGATCTCCTCCAAGAAATTACGGTCGGCGCTGAAAAACAGTGAAAGCCGGAGCGCAAAATCGTCAATCTCCAGCCCCGCCCCGAGCGCGGCTTCAACGTAGGCGACGGTGTTCGCCAGGGTGAAGGCCACTTCCTGCACGGCGGTCGCCCCGGCTTCGCGCATGTGATAGCCGCTGATCGAAATCACGTTCCACTTGGGGGCTTCGCGGCTGGCCCAGGCAAACATATCCGTGACGATCCGCAGGGAAGCCCGCGGTGGATAGATGTAGGTGCCGCGAGCGACGTACTCCTTGAGAATGTCGTTTTGCACTGTCCCGCGAAGCTGCCCGGAAGCGGCCCCTTGCCTGCGCGCAACGGCCACGTAGAGCGCCAGCAGAGTCATGGCCGTCGAATTGATGGTCATTGACGTGGAGACGTCCTTCAACGGGATGCAGTCAAAAAGCTGTTCCATGTCCGCCAGCGAGCAGATGGCGACGCCTGCCTTGCCGACTTCCCCCAACGACAAGGGATGATCGGAGTCGTAGCCCATCTGCGTGGGGAGATCGAAGGCGACCGAAAGACCGCTCGTCCCCTGCGAGAGCAAATACCTGTAGCGCTGGTTCGATTGGACCGCGTCACCGAACCCGGCGTACTGCCGCATGCTCCACAGGCGGTCTCGATACATGCCGGGATGGAGCCCGCGGGTGTAGGGGAATTCGCCCGGTTCGTCCGGTTGTTCGGAGTGTTTAGGAAGAGGGGACGTGTCGCTCACGAAACTGTGTCTCTTTCCCGCCGCTGCCGCGGGCTGGCGATCAGATCAAGCACGCTTACTGGGACCGCGGCGCTGATCCGTTCGCGGCGATCTATTTACCGCGCGACAGGCGTTTGGCTCGCCGGAACGATGAAATACCGAAGCCGCCGAACATGACAACGAAAGCCGTAACCAGGACAAGACGCCCCATCGCATCCGGATCGCTGTCGAGGCTTTGATAGGTCCGGTACAGCCCCTGGCGTCCGATGATAAAGAACAACGTCAGCGACAAGAAGATAAAGCCCATGACCTCATGAAAAAGTTCTCGCGCCATGCGCCACAGCTTGGGGCCGAACTTGTGCATCTCAGACCAACCCGCCGCCAGCGCGCGCATCAACTGCATGACAATCATGCTAGCAAAGCTCCCCTGAGAGGGTCGCTATCTTCGTCACCTCAGCAGCGGCGGGCTCGCGTTCGCGAGTCAAGGCGGTGAAGGCACTGGGTTTGAGCTCGGGGCACCGTGAGGCCGTAGCGCACGGCGTTACTCATAGGCGCCGGCGGAGGCGCGAACGCGCAACGCCGGCCCGGAGGCCGACGCGCCCTTTCGCACTTGCCGGGAGACGGTCGTGATCATAGCGGAATGAAAGCCCGTTGAAACGGGCTGAGGAAGCAGTTAGATGTTAGAGAGAGATCTTGTCAACCGGCCCTAAAAGGACCGGCCTAAGGAAACCAAGCCACGTGAACGTGGCTCAGGCGGCAGGCCTCAAGCGCTTGGAGCAGGAGGTTCCTCAGGACCGTCCACAAACTGCTGTTCGCAACTCCGAGTTGTTGTCAACCTTTCCGTAGCGCTACTACGCGCTACAGGGCCATCGTGTGCAGCTCGTACACTACAATGGTCGTTCGGCCATGGGAAATCGGCCAGGGAAAGATGTCGTCCGCAAGCGCCAGGGAACACCAGGACAAGGCCACGAAGAAGGGACCCGTCAGCGCCGCGATCGTGACCGTCAGCGATACCAGGACTCCTGAAACCGACGTCAACGGCAAGTATTTGAGGGAACAGCTCGAAGCCGGCGGACACACCGTCCACTCATCGCGAATCATTCGAGACGAGCCGGCCCTGGTCGAGAGCGTGCTGCAAGAGCTGGCCGGCGAAGATGTACAGGTTGTCCTGTTCAACGGCGGCACGGGGATGTCCCGGCGGGACACGACATTTGACGCATTGGATCGGATTCTCGAAAAGACCCTGCCCGGATTCGGCGAGATATTTCGAGCGTTGAGCTACCAAGAGATCGGTCCCGCAGCCATGATGTCCCGAGCAACGGCTGGTGTCCACAACGGAAAAGTGATCATCTCGACTCCAGGATCTCCGGCTGCGGTTCGGCTGGCATGGGAAAAGCTCATCTCGCCTGAGTTGAGACACTTAGCGTGGGAAGTTTCACGCTAAATCTTAAGTCGTTGCCGCTCTCGCTTTGCTGCCAGTATGTCTCCATCTTTGCCGACGACGATCTTCCTCGACCGCGACGGAGTGATCAACGAGAAGGTTCCGGAGGGTGATTACGTCAAGTCCTGGAGCGAGTTCCGGTTCTTGCCTGGCGCGCTCAAAGCGATCAGGACACTGGCCGGGATCGTGCCACGCTTGATTGTCGTCAGCAACCAGCGCGGAATTGCTCTTGGGATGATGAGTGAGCGCGATTTGTTCCACATTCATGAGAATATGTTGAGGGAGATCGGGCAGGCGGGAGGCCGGATCGACTCCATCTACCACTGTCCGCACGAAAAGCGGTCATGTGACTGCCGCAAACCCGGAATCGGCTTATACGTGAAAGCACGCCAAGAGTTTCCGGAGATCGACTTCGAGCGAGCGGTCGTCGTGGGCGACTCCCTGGCCGATCTCGATGCCGCGTCTCGTCTCTCGAGCATGTCCGTGCTGGTGACAACGCGCAGCGACTGGCGCGACATTCTCCAAGTGGCCAGGCGGCGACCATGCCCCGATCCCAGGGTTGTCCCGTCGCTGCTGGCCTATAGTCGTTCTCTGATGGAAGGTTAGGGTTCGGCGGCAAACCAGGATTGATATTCATCTACAATGACTTTTCGGCCATGAACCAGGCAGCCGTACCTCTCGAACCAGCCCCTGCTTCCTCGAAGCCGGCCGCATTGCCAGTCGACAATACCTCCTGGTACGTTCTGTCGAAAAAAAGTCTCGGACGCTGTGTTTTCCGCGGGAGATGTGGCAGCGCCGTCCTTTCCGCAACTTACGCGCCGGCTACGATAGCTGGTTCCTAAGAGATCACAATCCCAATATCGTGCGTGTTTGTGCCGCCGAGCACTATATCGTACTGCGCCATGGCGGGAACACCTGGACCAAGATGGGTGACGGCGATGAAGCCGGCAACTTCCTGCGCGGACGGCCCATACATTCCAAACCGATCGAGGCCATCGTCGATCCACGGGATCAAGGCTTTTATCACTCATTGTGGTAGATCCGGGGGGAACGGATGCGGGAGCTTGGCTCACAGCCCGTGGTGAAAGTCCGATTTACGCGGAAAAGGGTACAGCCAGCGATTTTCGAAGTGGGCCGGTGTTGAAAAAAAGGTTCGGCGAGCGAAAATCGGATGACAGTTCCCCTTTTTCGCCCGAAGACAATGAGGCCGCGGGCTGCCTAGTCTAGGCTACGCCGGCACGGCGGTGCTGTTCTCGTCATGCGCGGCGCAACTGTTCAGCAGACCGGCGAGGAGGCGCCGGGCGATGAAATATTGCCCGACGAGGCCGGAATTAGATCACATTTCGGGCGGCTTCTCCTTCGGCTGGGGTTTTGGCAAAGGCTCACGGGGCAACATCTCGCCGCGGTTGGCGGCGTGATACACAAACGATGCGATGATGGCCGACGCCTGCATCAAATCGCCCGGCTGGATGCGGTCATAGACGTCCATGTTGGAGTGATGCGTGCTCGTTGCCATCCCCAAGGAGACTTTTCCCGGCGAAAACCGCGTCGCCCTGGTGCCGGCTAACACGCGGGCTCTGGCCAAAGCTGGTGTTGAGATTGCCGTCGAGTCCGGGGCCGGAGTGGGCGCTCTCCAACAGGACGAAGCTTACATCTCGCAGGGGGCTAAAGTAGAAGACGACCGCGCCTGGCTGCTGTCGCGAGCCGACACCGTCTTGATGGTTCGAGGTCCCGGCGCCGACCCCGACTTTCCCCAATCAGACCTGGACGCCCTGCGGCCGGGCGCGGCGCTGATCGCCTTCCTCGAGCCGCTGGCCGAGCCCGAGTTGATGAAATCGCTGGCTGGCCGCAATCTGACTCTGTTCGCCATGGACCTGATTCCGCGAGTGACGCGGGCTCAGCAAATGGATACGCTCAGCTCGATGGCCACCCTGGCAGGTTACAAGGCCGTGCTGCTCGCGGCGCAGGCGGCGCCCCGGATGTTCCCCCTGATGATGACCGCAGCGGGGACATTGACGCCCGCCAAAGTCTTTGTGATCGGCGCGGGAGTGGCCGGATTGCAAGCCATCGCGACCGCCCGCAGATTGGGAGCGGTGGTGGAAGCCTATGACCTTCGTCCGGCCGTCAAAGAGCAGGTGGAAAGCCTGGGCGCGCGCTTCATTGAACTCGATCTCAAGACCGATGAAGCGGAAACCAGCGGCGGCTACGCTCGTGAGCAAACCGATGATTTCTACCGCGTGCAGCGGGAGCTGCTTTCCGCGCATCTCGCAAAATCCGACGTCGTGATCACAACGGCGGCCGTGCCGGGCAAGCGGGCCCCGATTCTGATTTCCAGAGACATCTTCGAGAACCTGCGGCCGGGATCGGTTGTGGTCGACCTGGCGGCGGAAAAGGGCGGCAACTGCTCCCTGACAAAGCCGGGCGAACAGACCGTCGTTGATGGAGTAACGATCATCGGCCCCATCAATTTGCCCTCACAAGTGCCGCTGCACGCCAGTCAGATGTACTCCAAAAACATAACTACGTTCCTGCGGTTCTTGTTGAAGGACGGCGGTCTCAACGTGGATACATCAGACGAAATCATTCGGGAATCGTTGGTTGCACACGGCGGCCGGCTGGTCAACCCGGCCGTCCTGAAAGCCTTGAAAGGAGAATAGCCGAAGTGGAAGCCTTTATCGTCTCTGTCACGGTTTTCGTCCTGGCGGTCTTTGTGGGATTCGAAATCATCACCAAGATCCCGCCCACCCTGCACACTCCCCTGATGTCGGGCGCCAACGCGATTTCCGGCATCACGGTCGTGGGTGCGATGATTTCCGCCGGCGCCGGACACGCTTCCCTGGCCACCGTGCTGGGGGTAGCAGCCGTCGTCCTGGCCACGATCAATGTCGTAGGAGGATTCCTGGTGACGCACAGGATGCTATCCATGTTTAAGCGAAAAGAAGTTTCGGAGCCGCGACCGTAAGGGAGCGGTTAGCCGCTTCGACGCGCCTCATCCGCCAGCGGCCACGCTCCCCGTTTTGGTTGCGGCTGGTCCGCGTCAGGGAGCGGTTATCCCGGTGTAAACGTAAGGGCGCGGTCATCCCGCGGCCGATCATCACCCAAGCAGATGAACCTCAACAACTTCATCAACATCGCCTACCTGGCCGCCTCGGTCCTTTTCATCCTGGGCCTCAAGGGACTGACCTCGCCCCGCACCGCCCGCCGCGGCAACGCCACCGCCGCGCTCGCAATGCTGATCGCCATCTGCGCCACCCTGCTCGATCACCATATTGTCAGCTACGAGTGGATTTTCATCGGCATCGCCCTAGGCTCCCTCATTGGCGCCGTAGCCGCCGTCAAGGTGCCTCTCACCGCGATGCCCGAACTCGTAGCGATGTTCAACGGCTTCGGTGGCGGCGCCTCGGCGCTGGTCGCGGCCACGGCGGTTCTCGCGCCGGAAAACGTGAGCGGCGTGCCAGCGGCGCAACTCTACGTTGCCAGCGCCGTCAGCGCCATTGTCGGAGCCGCAACGCTGACCGGCAGCCTGGTCGCCTGGGCCAAGCTGCTGGAGATCCTGCGCTTGCAGCCGCTCGGCAAGATCGTCCGCTTAGCCGGCGGCGCCTCCCTGCTCGCCTGCATTGCGCTGGCAGCCTGTCTCGTTATCGCCCCCCAGGCCGGCTGGGTCCTATGGTCCCTGCTCGCAGCAGCAAGCCTCTATGGCGTCCTGCTCACGGTACCGGTCGGCGGCGCCGACATGCCGGTTGTCATCGCCTTGCTCAACTCCTGTTCCGGTCTGGCCGCCGCCGCCACCGGTTTCCTCCTCAGCAACAACGTCTTGATCATTAGCGGCTCCTTGGTGGGAGCCTCCGGGTTCATCCTGACTCGCATCATGTGCCGCGCGATGAACCGCTCGCTGGCCGACGTTCTCGCCGGCAACCTGGGCCAGGGCGCGGCAACGATTTCCAAGGGCGACGATGTCTACCAGGGCCGCGTCAAAAGCTCTTCGCCCGACGAAGCCGCGATGATTCTCGAGACCGCGCGCATCGTGACGATCGTTCCGGGCTACGGCATGGCGGTTGCGCAGGCTCAGCATGATGTTCGTGAGTTTGCGATGTTGCTGCAAAGCCGCGGCGTGGAAATCCGCTATGGCATCCATCCGGTGGCGGGGAGGATGCCCGGTCACATGAACGTGCTGCTCGCCGAGGCCGACGTCCCCTACGACGAGCTCTACGACCTGGAGCAGATCAACCCGACTTTCCCAGAGACCGACGTTGTCTTGGTCTTGGGGGCGAATGACGTCGTGAATCCGGCCGCTCGCGACGAGCCGCAAAGCCCCATCTACGGCATGCCGATTCTCGAAGTCGGCAAAGCCCGCACCGTCATGATCGTCAAACGCAGCCTTAGTCCGGGTTTCGCGGGAATCCCGAACAAGCTTTTCGTCGCGCCCAACTCGCTGATGCTTTTCGGGGACGGCAAGCAGGTGATGCGCGAGCTGGTCATCGCGATAGACGAACTGGGCCACGGATAGCAGATAATCGCCCCGGCCACCGAAGTCCCCGCCATCCACCTCGTGTCGCGCTGAAAATCGCCAGAATTTACGGTGCGAGGCGCTCCTTTGAGTAAGCCCGGTATTCGTTATCAAGCAGGGTCTTGAGCTCCAGAGCCTTCTTATGCGCGTCAACAGCCGCCGCGAAAGCGTCGCCCTGGAACTCAGTTGTTACGGAGCTTTGGAGGGACACGATCCGGGTTGCGTAGTCGCGCAGTTTTTCGAGTGCTTCTAGCGTGGCGTCGGGTTGCATCGCTGCCTCGTGCCTGAAATGGCCTTACGAAATGCCGGGCCTTGTTTATTAGGACGCACCGCTACAGAGTCGAGTTTCTCGCCAAGTCGCCGCCGATCTTTCGCGATACTGATTTCGAGTCCCGAAAAGAGGCAGCTATTCTTCGAAAACAATCTGAGCGATGAAAAGATTGGGCATCATCTGATTCCACCCGGCCGGCGCATTGTCGAACGCAAGCCGGAATGACGCGGTGTCGCCGGGCTCGAGCGGCCGCCGGTCGCGGCCGACAATGCGGACCAGCTCGCGGCTCAACTCTTGCTGGTAGGGGTCGCGGAAAACGCAGTTGACATCGACCGCCCGAAGCGTCTTGTCTCCCTTGTTGGTGATTTCCCCGACAATCGTGACAATCGTCTGCTTGAGAAAACTCTCCTCGGCGGTCATTTCGACGTTGCTGAGATCGAGGCTCGGGAGGTATTGTTTCGCTTCTTCGGTGAGGATCGGCAGCAGCGGAGCCTGGTTCCGCCATTCCTGGTAGAGGAAGTAGGCGCCGGCAAGCCCGGCGATCACGGCGAGCCCGGCGACAATGACACCCACCGGCGGTCCGCCGCGCCGGCGAAGTTTGGCTCCATCTTCGAGCATCTGTTTTGAATATCCTGCCGTAGAGGCTAGCAGTTTACCAGAATCGCATCGGAACGTTCCGCGCCCCGGCCAGAGAAAGGCTCCGTCACGCAGAGGCGAAGGCCGCCAAGCAAGATCGCGGGAGAGTTTAGGCCAGTGCGGGTCACAACCGCTGTGGCGCAAGCTCTTAGCTTGCCGCCTCGAGACAAGTCTCGACGCCTGGTCCGACCCGGATCCATGATCCGCCCCTGGGATTCCTGGCAGGTATAGCGGGTAGAAGAGAGGGGAGAGACGAACGGCGCTTTCGAGCCAATGGCAAACCCCAACCTACATTCCGAGCTCGCCACGTATGGAGAAAGCCAGCTCGTTGAGTTGCGAAGCGGGACGTGTCACGATCGCGCTCGATTTGAGCAGCTCGCGCGTGTCGTCCGGAAACGAATCATCGAGGACCGCCGTCAGCTCGGGTGATTCCGCGGCGCGGGCGCGCAGCCGTTCAAAGACGAAACAGAGTTTCGAGGCATCGCTGACGTTGTTGCGCAGAGTAAGAGCATGGATATAGTGGACGGCGCCGTTGGGCTGGTAGCTGTAGTCGAAAGTGAATCTCAGCCGCGGTCCCGCGTAGGGCACGCTGACCTGAGAGTCGAGTCCCGCGCCGATGAGATGGTAGCGCCGGAAGGCCAGCTCCATTTGCCGCCGCAGGGCGCGCCGGGTTCCGGGCAGCGCCCCGCTGTCGTCGCCATGGATTTCCCGGCGGCTCGGCGTGACAAGAAACGACTGCCGCAGCCGTTCGATTTCTCCCTCGGCAGCCCCTCCCCAGAAAACGCGCGAGTCCGTCACCTCCAGCCCGGCCGAAAGGTGCTCGCTGAGGCCCCGGACGTACTCCGAGAAACCCTCTCCCAGCAGGCGCTTTTCTTCAAACTCATTTCTCAGCGCTTCCAAGTAGTCCAGCTCGGCCAGAGGATGGCAGCGCAGCCGCCGAAAGTCGGCCGTGAAGCGGGCGTCAATTAAGCGGTTCTCGTTGTCATGGAGAAGCAAGCCAATGTTGAAGTACTCGCCGGAAATAAGGTTGGGAACATACCGCAGCAGCTGAAAGTGATAGCAATGAGTCGTTTCAGTAGATGTACTCATCATTGATTCTCCCGGGCGATTCGCCTAAGCGCCGTCCCGCTCCCGAATCCGCGCCGCTTTCGCAAACGTCCCCGGTAGCCTCGATGCTCTTTGCGCCCTTGAAAGCTTTTCCCGCGCCAAAGCGAAAGAGCCGCCATGATCTTCCCGCGCAACCAACTCATGTCGGCGACGCACTTGTTCTCCAGGCCTCCCTACGCCACCGCCGCCCGCGCATCCCAATTGGGAAACGGGTCGCGGCCGGCTTTCTTCGCCGCCCGCACCAGCTCAGGCACGCGTACCCGGCGGCGGTAGAGCCGCTCCAGCAGCGATTCCATGCCGTCCCAGTCGCCGCCATGCCACTCTGGAGGCGTCTTCCTATACGCATCGTCAAGAACTTCCGCTGGAAAATGCCGGATCAAGTCCAGCCAGGGCTCGAAACTGTCGTACCCCGCCACGCCCGAGTAAACTTCCGGCCGGCTGTAGAGGCCGATCTCGGGCGAGTCGGAAAACTCCCAATTCTGCGCATTGAAAGCAAATCCGTGATCGATCATATTGACCACGTAGACCAGCGACCGGGGAGAAATTCCCTCTAGCGGATCCCCCACGCGAAGCCAATGCTTGGCGCGGTCGCGAAAGAAAATAGCCTGCCGTCCGTCGGCATTGCTGACCCATTTGTCGAAGGCCACCATTCCGCAAAAAGTATCGGCATTGAGAACCAAACGCAGTATGGAGAGCGGAACATAGTCGTAGACCGCGCGCCGCGCCGGGTCACCCGGATATTGGGAGCCGAAATGCAGTCCCGGCTCGCAACGCAGCTTCCTGCGCCCCACTTCCATCGTCAACTCGGGCGTCTCGTCGATGAGTTGTTTCGGCGCCTGCACAATCTCCCACCCCGGCGCCGGCAGTTGGAGATACTTCAGCATTACCGAGCAAACCAGCTCGTTGACCAGGATGCGCTGATGCTGCGGATTGTTTCGGAATTTGACGACGTAGTAGCGATCGTCGTCAGCCAAGACCAAGTGGGCGTTCGCCCCGCCCCGCATCCGCTTGATGTGCTGACGGGCGACGACAGCCATGCAAGGATGGTGAAGACTCTATTGCTGAGGTAAGTTTAACACAATAAAGAAAGACAAATCGGGCCGTTTTCGGTGAAACGCTTGCCGCATGAAAGACGGTGCGGTTTTCGGTTCAACGGAAGGCCGCCTGAAGCGTCAACCCCGCCCGAATACATAGCCGCGCCCGAAAGGCTGCGGTCAAGTCTGGCGGTGGCCGGGTGTCCAACTGCCATCCCGAGTTTGGCGCGCCGCCCGGGAAAAATCGTGAGACCGGCTGGCTCGATGAAATCACGCTTCACTTGGCAACGCAGACTGCGGGATTCCAAAAGCCCGGCGGATACGAGCCTCTCCTGTTCCAGCCCGGCACGAAATGAGCCTACAGCGACGGCGGTCCCAACTGGCTGGCGGAGTGCATCACTTTGCTCTACGGGCAGGACGTTCAAGAGCTGATGTCCGACCGCGTATTTACGCCCCTGGGTATCCGCCGCTCGGACCTCCGCTGGCGGGACCGTCAATACCGTCCCCGCCAGATCAATGGCATAGCGCGGCGCGAGTTCGGCTCAGGAATTCACGCCAACGTCGACGCCATGGCGCGCCTGGGTCTTCTCTACCTGCGGGGAGGCCGCTGGCGGGACCGGCGGATCATTCCAGAAAGCTGCATCAACAGGGCCCGAAGCACGCCAAGTGAGATCGCCGCTGGCAGCATCACTTCTTGGCGACCACAACCAGTTCGCCACAGTAACGTTTCAAGAAGGGAAACGCCGCGAGAGCCAGCGAGTCCAGCGACTCGATCAGCGCCATCGTGGCCCGCACGCCTGGGCTGGCAAACCTGCCCCGAAAAACACGCTTCGCCATGGCGAAGAGGTTGAGCGGCGTTATCTCGACATGCGTCATCTGCTTTCTCAGCGTTTCAACATCCGCGTCGGAGAAAATAATCCCCTCGCCGGCCTCTTCAGGTTCGCCGCCAATTCGCCATCGTAAACGCCGCGCCAAATTGAGCAACACATTGTTGCCATACCCCTCGGCAAGCACCAAACGGCCCCCGGGTTTTAGCACCCGCAGCAGCTCCCCCAGCGCGTGGGGATATTTCATCGTGTGGTGAATGGCGGCGCCCGCGTAGATCAAATCGAACTCGCCGTCCTCAAAGCAGCTCATGTCGCTCATGGGCCAGCAAACGCTCCCCCAGCGGCATCGCGCGCATATCCCCCGACACGGTCCGCCACTCCGCTGGCACGTGCCCGCCGCAATCCCACCTCAATGGCAACCGGCGACAGGTCGAGCAACGCAACCTGGGCGCCCTCGGTAGCCAGCATGACGCCCCACTCCCCGGTCCCGCAGCCATAGTCGAGTGCTTTCTTGCCTTTCAGTGGTTCCGACAACAGCGCCTCGAGCACGCCTTGATAGAGCTTTTGCCGCTCATACAGGGGGCTCGACGGGTCATTGAGTTGCTTGACTAGAATTTCGCGGTTACACGCCAATGCATGGTCAGCCGCGCCGACGTGCCGAGCATAAGCATCATCGTAGAATTCCCGCTCTTGCTCGACGTCGACAATCATGACAGCCGGCCGCTACGCTGCGTATCCCGACGAACGCCAGTCTATCATCGCGGCCGGCGTGTCGCACACATTCTTGGGGGGCGGACCGGCTGAGAGCCGGTCGCTACTATGTCGCCAGGAATGGCGACACGGCACGCAGGAATGCGTGCGCCACGCCGCGGGGGTGAATTGTAGAGAGCAGCCTCCCGAGACATCCGTAGTATCCTGTCGTGATGCGCGCGCGCAACAAAGTTCTGGCGTTGATGTTCGCGCTGACCGTAATCACCTACCTGGACCGCGTCTGTATCTCCGCCACGGCCGGCGTCATGTCGGAGGAGTTGGAGCTCACAAAAGTCCAAATGGGCCAGGTCTTCAGCATCTTCATCCTTGGCTACGTTCTGTTTGAAATTCCCGGAGGCTGGCTGGCGGACCGCTACGGCGCGCGCTCACTGCTGACACGCATCGTCATCTGGTGGTCCGTGTTCACCGCGCTGACCGGCGCCGCCTGGAATTACTCCAGCCTGCTGCTGATTCGCTTCCTGTTTGGATGTGGCGAGGCCGGCGCGTTTCCCGGATCCGCCTCGGCCATCTCGCGCTGGTTCCCTGCCTCGGAACGCGGACGCGCCCAAGCCGCCGTCATGGTTGGAAGCCGCTTGGGTGGCGCCCTGGCGCCGGCGCTCGTCATCGCGATGATGGGCGCGGTTGGCTGGCGTTCCATCTACTGGACCTTCGCCGTGCTGGGCCTGCTCTGGGCCGCCGTCTGGACTTCGTGGTATCGCAACTCACCGCAAGAGCATCCCGCCGTCGGCCCCCAAGAGTTACAGGAGATTCAGAGCGGCCGCCAGGCGATAACCCGCTCTCTTCACGTCCCATGGAGGGCGATCCTCAAAAGCCGCAACGTCTGGGCGCTGTGCGGGATGTACTCCGGTTACACGTTCGGGCTCTACTTCTACCTGACCTGGCTGCCGACCTACCTGCAAGAAGGACGCGGGATTTCCGTCGCCGATACCGGTTTCTACGCCGCCCTGCCGTGGCTGACCGCATCCACGTGCAACCTGATCGGCGGCCTTCTGACCGACTGGATGAGCCACCGCCTGAGCCTGCGCTGGGCGCGCCGCCTCCCGGCCATGTGCGGCTTGCTGGGCGCCGCGCTGTTCCTGACGATCGCCGCACTCGCGGAAAACACAACCCTCGGCATCGCCGCTCTGGCACTCAGCTTCGGCTCGGCCGACCTGATCCTTGCCGTCTGCTGGGCGACCTGCCTCGACGTCGGCGGCGAGCACGCCGGCACCGTTTCGGGCACCATGAACTCGCTGGGGCAAATCGGCGGCGCAACCGCCCCCATCCTGTTCGGATACTTGGTCGAAACCTACGGATCGTGGCAGCTCCCGCTGCTGATCGCCGCCGGCTACTACGTAGTCAGCGCCGCGCTGTGGTTGCTCATCGACCCCGAACAGCCGGTCGCCACAACGGCTGATTAGGTTCAATCGTAGGTCTCAACCGACTACATCTCGGGCGGTTTCGACAGCCAACCCCAAATCGAAAGTGAAGACGAACCCCAAAACATTGCAGTCGTAATAGCTACGTTCACGTGGCTTGGCTCCCTTAGGCCGGTCCTTTAGGGCCGGTTGCCCGACCCACCCGACCCGGTCCCTGAGCCCGTTGAATTTCAACGGGCTTACCGGCTTACCCTTGGGAGCGCAGGGCCCCCAGCCTTCTGAGTCTGCCTAGCGCTACGTTCGGGCGTGGAATCGACACCTGGGCCGGTTCTTCGGTACTTGCCGAAGACCTCAGGATTGCTCTGGCTTTCTGTTCGGGCGCCTCACGCACCAAGAAATCGAGCCTTCCGCCTTGTGAGTCGGCCTCGACCTCCTTGTCCCAGCGTTCCCAATCCTTTTCTGGCAGCCACCAGAAAAGCTCCGCGAACTCCTCACCGGGGAGCCTCTCGATGTCCGCCTTCAGTTGATCTATCTTGACATGGTGTTCCTACCAACGCCGCTTCGTCAGGGCTGAGTCACCCGCTTAACGCCTTGGCGATCACGTGCGGGCGCCGAAGGCTACATCGCCTTGTTAGCCGCCACTACCGCCCCTCAGGCAACAGGTCGACTCTCGCACCGGAGAGTTGACTTCGTGTCACTCGAATGAACTCTTCGAGAACGTCTGAGTGGTTTACCTGGACAAACAACCTCGCTCCAGGTTCGATCGCCCAACCTTGACCGAGCAAGTACCTTGCGAATGGTCCACGTTCTTCAACCGGGGACGCGATCTCGAACATTAGGCGGGCGCCACTGCTCCATGTCGGCTGCGGCATTCCAACAAGCACGCGCGGGTCCACAACATCGTCATCGGTGACAAAACAGGAGATAACGGCGATGCCGGACTCCCGCATCGCCTCGAACTTCGGTCTTGGATCCCCATCGTTCGGCTCGCCATCCGAGACAACTAGCAGGACCCTTTGTTGGTCAACATCGCGTATCGCGTCGGTGCGCTTGAATCTCGCTTCGATCTCGGCTGCGGCTGCTGTCATCGGTGTCATGCCGTAGATCAAGGGCTCGATGTCGTCGAGCGTTGCACCGCCACCGTCCTCCCATACCTGGACGAGCTCATCTGCGATCAGCGTCGAATCACCGATCTCTTCAGCTTTCCGTTGGAGAAGGTCCGCAATCTCACCCACAATGCGTTCACGAATTGAGCGCTGCGCCTGTGATCGGGCAGTATCCGTGACGCTATCAACAATGCCGCCAAACCCATGTCTGCGTGCAAGATCAGCCAACCCGCCATACTCTGACGCGCGGCTTCGCGCCTCCGCCTCGTACGTTTGACGACGGCGTTCAATCTCCGACTTGAGATCGATCTGCCTGCTTGCGCGGACCAAGCTAAACAGGTCGCCGACTCCTCCAATGCGAAGCCCAAAGGCATAGGCAAAGAGACGAAACACATCGCGCTCCGACCCGACCTCAGAAGCTCTACGGTGCAGATCCGATTGCACCGAACGGCCGATCTTCTCAATGGCTTGGCGAGCGCTCTCCAGCCTCGACAACGCTCCGCCGGATTCGTTGCGAATGCTGTCACGCATGGACCCAGACGTGTCGAGCGCGACCCCTACGAGGACGCTTTGAGGCCGCCCACCGTCTCTGGTGGTGTGGGCGTCTTTAGGCGTGCTGTCGTCAGCGACATACTCCTCACCGCGTCGGAGAAGGATCACATCAGGTGCGTAGCCCTTGAGTCGTGCGCAGGATACGCCCTCGTCGTAGGCATCCGGTATGTCCTTCCCTGCGCCAACGGCGTCGTAGAAACCTCGAGTGAATTCGATTGCGGCCGGGTCCGAAACGGGCCCCGTGCTTGCCACGGTGAAGTCAAGCCCAATGCTGGTGAGACGGCCTACGCTCAGAGAGTAGCAAGCATTGAGGATTGCCGTTCCAACCTCGCGGCGGCTCAGCAGTTCGGCGAGCGCGTCGGAGGATGGGACCATGAGCCGACCACCTGCATCCTCGAATACCAGTCCAGTCTGGGTGCCGTGGCCAGAGAAATGGACGATATCGAAGTTTCCTCTTAGCAACGCCCTTCGGAGGTCATCGATCGTGGCCGCGTTGAGCGTCTCGACTTGAATCCTCGATCGATGTGGAGAAAGTTGGACTGATTCCCGAAGAGTTCGGTCTTCCTCTGCGGTTCGCAAAGGGTCAGTGCCGCGGGGGTTCGCACACACGAGCAAGACTCTCGTACGTTTCTCTTTGCGTGGCGTTATGCCCTCCGATTCTTCATCTCGGTGCCGCTAACTCTTGTTTGGACTAAACCACTACACGGTAAAAGATACCACAGACTGCCGGGCGGTAGCTGGGTGCACCCGTTGCAGCTAACGTTCGAACGTCCTTGTTTCTCGGGGGGGGCTCTGTTGCGAGCATGGAGTCGCTGCTTGCAGCGCATTCCATCGCACAAAGGAGCTTCCCACATGACACCTCTTCGTCAACGAATGACGGAGGACATGCAGGTGCGGAACTTGTCCCCGCGTAGGCAGTCCTCCCACTTGCAGCAGGTCTTCCTGTTCGCAGGCCATTTCCACAAGTCACCCGAGCTGCTAGGTCCCGAGGACTGGCGGCGCGCGATCAGCCAAGCGAGAGCTAGCGCTACCGCACGGAATTCGTCAACTCTGGGAAGATCCTGGAAAGAACCGGGACCAAGCGGCCGACGCACAGTGACGGACAACCATTTCGACGTGACGCGACCTACCGTTTGAAGACTCGAACCTGGCAGGCACGCGAGGTAAAGGACCAGACGACAATGATAGACTGTTGCGGAAGCAGAGTGAGGTAACTCATGAACCGACGCGCATTCCTGTCTCAAGCCGCGGCGCTCCCCCTCGCCGCAACATCCGCCTGGGCCCAACAATCCGGCGCCGAACCGCCTCCCAACATCGTCTTCTTTCTCTTCGACAAGTGCCGCCGCGACGCTATCGGTTGCTATGGCCTGCGCGAATGCCATACACCTAATCTTGATTACCTCGCTGAAACGGGCACGAGGTTTGACGCCGCCTACGTACCGCAGGCCCTCTGCGGTCCCTGCCGCGCGTCGATCCTCACGGGGTCCTACCCGCATCTGCATGGGCTTCGGAAGAACGTCTACGAGGCGCACCCCGGCGCGTCTTACTCCACGTATCAAGACGTCATCCCCGATCCGTTCCGCGACAACCGCTTCAAGCTGTGGGACAACTTCCCGCACTTCCTCAACGCTTCCGGCTATGCCACAGGACACATCGGTAAATGGCACCTCGGGCCGGCCAACCCGGGATTCTTCGACTACTGGAAGGGTTTCAACTCGCTGCTGCTGCACTGGATCGGCGAGCCGCACAAGTCGCGCTTCCGTCCCGACGTGCATACCGACCAGGGCATTCGCTTCATCGAGCGGCATCGCGACGAAGCGTTCTTTCTCTATCAGTCCTACTATTCGCCTCACGAACCGAACGATCCGCCCAAGCGTTTCCTCGAACCCTACGAAGGGCAAGACCACGCCGACTACTATGCTTCGGTATCCGCCCTGGACTGGAATGTAGGGCGCGTCCTCGACACGCTTCGCAAGCACGACTTGCTCGACAAAACGCTGATCATCTTCACCACCGAACACGGGCGCTCTTGGATCGACCGTCCGGGCACGCAAGAGGGTATGTGTACCGCCTATGACGAGGCCGCGCGCGTCCCGCTGATCATTCGCCATCCAAAACTGTTTCCTTCCGGAAAGGTTTGGAATTCCGGGGTCAGCCACGTGGACCTGATGCCGACGATCCTTGATGCCGCGGGAATCCGAACAACTTTCTCGATGCTCAACCGAACGTTCCCGCAGATCCAGGGCACGAGTCTGATTCCGCGGGTTCGCAGCGGACGGGACGAATGGCGCCACCCGGTCGTGATCGAGAACGTCCCGCAAATGGCGATCGACGGCGGGCTCTACGACGAGAGGGCGATTCGCAACGAGCGGCACAAGCTCATCCTGCGGAAGTTTGAGAATCGCCCTGTCTTGAGAGCGGGCGAGCTTTACGACCTCAAGGCGGATCCCGGCGAAACGAAAGACCTCTATTCTTCCAAGGCGGATGTGAAGGAGTCACTGGCAAGATCTCTCGCCGATTGGGGACGCCGCTACGAAGACCCGCTGGCGATCGAGCTGGGCTCGTGGGCCGCATCCTAGGACTCGCCAAAGAAATTTGAGATTTCGGTCGTTGGGCGTCGGGCTGTCCTGGCGTTAATACTGGCCCGGGGCGTAAGTTCCGCGGACTCCTCGCAGTATCCACCCTGCTGACCTGGGACCTTAGGCCCCGGGCGTGGCCGTCGGCCCAAGGTCCTGGGGTTTCTTAAGTCCCCACTAGCTAGTTCCCGGGCTCGCGCCCCCGGGCCAGTGCGGCAAGAGTTGAGCGGGAAGAGCCGCGGAACGCGAGCGCTTGATTCGTTCGAATCCTCCGTGTGGCGTGAGTCATGGCAATCCGCCTTTGCTCAAGGTTCATAGTTCACGGCTCACCGCTCAAGAAGGATTTCGAGCTTCCAGTATAATGGGGCTTGGAACGGTCAAATCTTAAGATTCGCTCCACTACAGTCCTGTGCGTGCGCCGCGGAGGCAAGGTAGTTTTGGCCGGGGATGGACAAGTCACCTTGGGGTCCGAGGTGCTGAAATCATCCGCCCGCAAGGTCCGGCGGCTTTTTGACGACAAGATCCTCGCGGGTTTCGCCGGCTCCACGGCCGACGCCCTCTCGCTGTTCTCCCGCTTCGAGGACAAGCTGCAAGAGCACCAGGGCAACCTGCCCCGTTCCTCGGTTGAGCTGGCCCGCGACTGGAGAACCGACAAGACACTAAGGCATCTGGAAGCCTTGCTGCTGGTTGCTGACTTGAAAGACACGCTGATCGTCAGCGGGAGCGGCGACGTAATCGAACCCGACGAGCCGCTGGCGGCGGTCGGATCGGGGGGGCCGTTCGCCGTCGCCGCCGCGACCGCTCTGTTGCACCACAGCAAGATGAGCGCACGCCAGATCGCGCAAGAAGCCATGCTGATCGCGAGCAAAATCTGCATCTACACCAACGACAAAATCACCTACGAGGAGCTGGGGTAATTCCTCATGGTCATCTACCTTCCGGGGCACGCGGCCAAAGACACGCCCGCCCTCGACGAACTAACTCCGCGGGAAATCGTCTCCGAACTCGACAAATATGTCATCGGGCAAAACGAAGCCAAGCGCGCCGTGGCAATCGCGTTGCGTAACCGCGTTCGCCGCCAGAAGCTCGAACCCGACATGGCCGACGAGGTCATGCCGAAAAACATCATGATGATCGGGCCCACTGGCGTCGGCAAAACCGAAGTAGCGCGCCGGCTGGCCAAGCTCGCCAGCTCGCCGTTTCTTAAAGTGGAAGCGACGAAATTCACCGAAGTGGGCTATGTCGGACGCGACGTCGATTCGATGATCCGCGACCTGGTCGAGGTTTCGATCGACATGATCCGCGAGGAAAAGCTCAACCTGGTAAGCGAGCGCGCCGAGGCCAACGCCGAGGAGCGGCTGCTCGATTTGCTGATGCCGCCGCAGGAAGAGGGCCAAGAAAGCGTCGAGAAAACTCGCGAGAAGCTTCGCCGCAGCCTGAGAGAAGGCAAGTTCGACGAACGCATGGTCGACATCGAGGTCCGCGAGCGCAGCATGCCGGTCGAGATCGTGACCAGCACCGGCACCGAAGAGATGGACATCAATCTTCGCGACATGTTGCCCGGCTTGTTTGGCCCCAAGTCGAAGCGCCGAAAGATGCGTGTCGTGGAGGGCCTTGAATATCTGATTCAAGAAGAGGAGCAGAAACTCATCGATATAGACCAAGTCACCCGTCAGGCGCTGGAGAGGGTCGAGCAATCGGCGATCATCTTCCTCGACGAGATGGACAAAATCGCCGGCCGTGAAGGCGGACGAGGTCCCGACGTCAGCCGCGAGGGAGTGCAGCGGGACATCTTGCCGATCGTGGAAGGCACGAGCGTCAACACGCGCTACGGGATGGTGCGCACCGACCACATCCTTTTCATTGGAGCGGGGGCTTTCCATGTCGCCAAGCCCAGCGACATGATCCCCGAATTGCAGGGCCGCTTTCCGATCCGCGTCGAGATGAAGTCGCTCACGACGGAGGACTTCATCAGAATCCTCACCGAGCCCAAAAACGCCCTGATCAAGCAGTATGTGGCTCTGATGGAAACCGAGGGAATCAAGCTCAAGTTCACCAAGGACGCGATTGCCGCCATCGCCGGCGCCGCCTCCAGCGTCAACGAGTCGACCCAGAACATCGGCGCCCGCCGGCTGCATACGATCTTGGAAAAGCTGCTGGACGAAGTGTCCTTCGACGCGCCCGACCTCAAGAAAAAGAACGTAACGATCAACGCGAAATACGTCGACGACAAGCTTTCCGATATCGTCAAGGATCAGGACTTGAGTCGGTATATTCTCTAAGGGCGCTTCCCTGTTGCTCCGTTTCGCCGTTGATCCGTTTGGGCGCTGCTTCATGTCGTGACAGCCCGGGCTAATCTGCGTTTCTTATCACTTCCGGAAACGGCCACCGGTTCCCGATGTGGCGCGGGCGCCCACGCCTGCCGCGTCGAGACTCATCTCGACGCTCGTTCATGCCCCCGGAAACAGCAGCGAAGATCGAGTAAGAAAAAGGGGCCGTTTGGGTTCATCTGGTGTTGGGGGAGACTAGCACTCGGGCCGTCAGAAGAGCGGCTTCGCTCGACAACTCGCAAGAGCCGAGACGAGTCTCGGCTCGGCAAGCTGAGAGCTCGCGCCACATTTCGCGGTCCGGCCTTGCTCGCGCTTGTGATATCCCTCTGCGTGCTCCTTGTTTCCGGCTGCGGTTCGATCGGCGAACCCCTGCCGCCGCTTCTCAACATCCCCGAACGCAGCCAGGACCTGAGCGCCCGCCAAACCCCGGAAGGTATTGTCTTGGAATGGACCTGGCCCCGATTGACGACGGAAGGCAGGCCGCTAAAGAATTTTGACAATTTTGTGATTCACCGCCTGGAAGTGCAAGACCCGGCCACACCGATTCCATCGGGTTGGTTCGAAAGCCAAAGTCAGCAGGTGGCGGCGCTCGGCTCGGCGGATCTCGACGCTTTCGAGCCGGGAGGGAAGATTCGGCTCGCTCTGCCAACCGCGGGCCTCACCGGTAAATTCTTCGCATTCGGCGTACGAGGGGAAGGCCGCAACGGCCGCACAATCGGATTTTCGAACCTGGCGTTCATCCAGGTGGCCGAACCGTTGGAAGCGCCCGGCCGTCCAAGCCTCAGCGTATTGCGGAACGGCGTCAAGGTCACATGGGAGGCGGTGCCGCGCGCAGCCGCTTACCGCATCTTTCGCGGCATGGAACCCGCCAAAGAGTTCAAAGAGATAGGCCGCACCGAGGGACCGGAATTTCTGGATACTTCATTTCAATGGGGCAAGCGCTACTACTATCGTGTTCTCCCGCTGGGACGCAGCGCGACCGGCGAGGTTGAAGGCAGCCACTCAGCCGCGGCCGGCGTCGTCGCGGTCGACACATTTCCGCCGGACGCGCCTGTCGACGTTCGGGCCGTCGCTGCCGAGTCAAGCATCGAGTTGTCATGGCAGCCTAGTATCGAGCCAGACTTCGCCCGGTACCGGGTCCGTCGCAGCCACGGCGCGGGGCCTTTCAAGGTTCTCAACGTTGCGCCACTCGGCGCCGCCAGCTACAGCGACACCTCGGTCGAAAGCGGCCAAGCTTACCGCTACACCATCACGGCCGTCGACCGCGACGGCAATGAGAGTGCTCCGTCAGATGCCGAGGCAGTAACAGCATTGGAAAGCAACTGAACTGAAATAACTTTATCCGCGCCCCGAGCGCCGAGCGATTCCGACAAGGACGGCAGCGGTTTCCTAACGCCTGACGAGGTGTCGAGGGGATGAGCGGCAACTTCGACGGCGCCGATTACCCTAAATCCGGCAGTTGGGGAGACTGGAACTCTTCCGTAAAATGCTGAAATAACGAATCTTATCTGTCAGGATTGCAACTGCGGAGCAGTTGAAATTGTCACCTTCAAGTTCCACTTCGATCGGTCGCCATCTGACGTGCTTTCAGAGGGTTGCGGTGGATCCAAACGACCAACCGCCGGATTTAGGATTATGACCGCGACGGAGCTTTCCGGCGGGACGACTACGACGAACTGGTCGCCGAGATCACGCCAGCAAGCCAACTGATGGCTCTTCGGCCCGAAGGAAGCGGCAACATCACCGCTCAAGCCGTTCTCTGGAACGTCACGAGGGGCGTGCCCAGGGTGACAACGCCGATCGTCTACGATGGCTTGGTTTACCTCGTGCGAACCGGAGGCATTTCCGATCTCAGCCAAGGCCCGCGCGCGACACGTCAGCGATCCATCGACATGCAAGAGCCGACTCCGACCGCGAAACTTGACTTGAGAACCCACTCTCCCTGTTCCCTGGGCTGCACCTCGTAGAGACCGTCGTTGAGGTTCTCTTTGATCCGCCAGTCAATCGGGTCATCCGCTAAAGAACGGTTGGTGAGTTTCGGTTTCTGGCTGACGATTTGGCGGATGATCCAGGAGCGGCCCCCGTTTAGGGTTTCGTACAACTCAAACGGATCTCCTTGCGAGACAAGCAAATCCACGATGAGCAGGCCGTGTTCCTGCGTGTCGAAGAAAAACTCGAGAACAGCGCCGGTAGCGTCCTCGTCTTCGTTGATGGCGTAGCGTTCCCATGTCGAGCCGCCGTCAACGCTCACCAGCAACAGGGGTGTCGTGGAACGGTCGTAGTCCCCTTCCTGGCCGCCGATCCAGCCATGGGTCGAGTCGGCAAACTGAATCAGTTCAAATCCCGCGCCTGAGTACCGCGGAATCGGCTCCTGCCAGCTTCGCCCGCCGTCCCCGCTGGCGAGCAATATCGTGGAAATCGTAGCGGCGGCCGTGTGAATGTTGCCGATCAAGAATACTTTGTCTCCCGCGGTCTCGACTCCGGTCAGTTCGAGAAAAAGCCGGCAAGGAGTCACATCCGAGCAGACGATCCCGGCGCGCGAGAAATGATCGTAGCCACAGTCAAGCGGTACGACCAAAGGAGATCCCTCGTAGGAAATCGCCGGGGGCTCCGGCGGCTGCTCCTCCTGGGGCTCGTCTTGCCCGGCTGCCCGAGCAATGATGGCGGCCAGCGCCAGAACGACAAAGAGCCGCCAGCAGGCGCTCCGTCGCAAGCACGGGTGAAAGATGGCTTTAGCGATCAAACTGCCGGTCATTCTAACAGACTATCGCACCCCTGCAACGTCCGTCGTGGCACCCTTTGGATGTCCTTCCACGGCCTTCGGCGACCTCCGAGTGTCGTGGTTTCCCGTGAATACGGGGAATACAAGTAGGTTACACTGAGATTGAATTCGTTCAAGAATATGGACCTTCCGGCACTGGATCCACTCTGGCAGGGCCCACTCCCGCTGGCGCTGAGGGCCCTCATTGAAATCCCGCTGCTGAGCTATCTCGGCTACCGAGTCATCCTGGTCATTCGAGGGACGCGAGCCGCCCCGGTTGCCTTGGGCGTGGTGCTGCTGGGGCTGCTGTATCTCGTCTCCGGCCTGCTGCGTCTGGAAACCATCCGGTGGGCCTCTTTAGTGGAGGGCGTAACCACTGATCCGATCGATTTGAGCCAGGTTTCCGAATCCCGGAGTTTCCAAACCACCGCTCAACTGCCTGATCCCTATCTGCGGTTTCTGACTAATGGTCCCACCGTCACCGTGCAGGTGGAGATCCAGTAAGCCCCCCTCAGCAGGCCCTTCCCGCTACTTTCATGAAGAAAAAGCTATTCGGAACAGACGGCATTCGCGGCGTTGCGGGCAAGTATCCGCTTGATGAAGAAACCGTCTTTGTGGTCGGCGCCGCACTGGGCCAGTCCGTGAGCCGCTCATCGGCACGGCCCGCAGTCCTGATCGGGATGGATACTCGCGAGTCTGGCCCTGGCTTAGCCGAATTGGTGGCAGGTGGCCTGGAAGCCCGCGGCACCGACGTCAAATTCGCGGGCGTGCTGACAACCCCCGGGGTGGCCCACCTCACGCAGCACGGGGAATTCGATTGCGGTGTCATGATCTCCGCGTCTCACAACCCATTCGAAGACAACGGCCTCAAGGTGTTCGGGTCCGCGGGCTTCAAGCTTTCTGACACTGAAGAGCGTGAGATCGAGGCGGCAATCTTCAGGCTGCTGGAACAGCGGATCGAACCGCAAGGAAGAAAACTGGAGATCGAGGCATCCGCGGCGAACCGATACCTGGACCACCTGTCTAGTATTTGGTCCTTTGATGGTAAGCTCGATTCATTTCGGGTGGTGGTGGACTGCGCCAACGGCGCCGCATCGGAGCTGGCCCCGCATCTGTTCGCGCGTCTCGGTGTCACGGCGGAGTTCATCGGCAATCATCCAAACGGCCGCAACATCAATCGGAATTGCGGGTCTCTCCACTTGGACAGCCTCAGCGAAAAGGTTCTCGAGTCCGGCGCCGACTTGGGAATCGCCTTCGACGGAGATGCCGATCGTGCGCTTTTTGTCGCAGAAAACGGTCAAACTGTCGATGGCGACGTGGTATTGTTGCTGGCGGCCCGCCACATGGCCGAAAGGAAGCGGCTAACCAATCATCTCGTCGTTACCACCCTGATGGCGAATATGGGACTCGAGAAAGCGCTTCGGGAGAGTGGCATCAACATGGTGCGAACTCCGGTCGGCGACAAATACGTCTTGGAGGAAATGCTGCAGCGTGACGCGGCCCTGGGCGGGGAGCAATCGGGGCATATCATATTCCGGGAACACGCCACCACCGGTGACGGGCTTCTCACAGCCTGCGCGCTGCTCGAAATACTGTCGGCAAACAACGAACCATTGAGTAAGCTGGCCCGCCGCCTAACCGTGTTCCCGCAAACGATCAAGAACGTCCGAGTGACGCACAAGCCGCCATTGGAGGATGTGCCGACGCTCACGGAGGCAATCTCGGCGAGTGAGGAAGAACTTGCCGGCCGCGGCCGCGTGATTGTGCGCTATTCAGGCACGGAGCCGCTGCTGAGGATCATGGTAGAGGCGGAAAATACCGCTGACGTTGAGCGCTATTCATCCCGGCTCGTCCGCGTGGTCGAGCAGCACTTGGGGGCAAGCGGGAGGCCCTGAGCACTCGCATCCCCAACTCCGCCCCGATCATGCAAAAAACCCTCAAACGGCCGGACAGAGCCGCGGACGGAAGTCCGCGGTCCTCCGTCCGAGACTTCTGCCAAAATCGGCAACGCCACCCCATGACCCAACTCGCCGAACAGCAGTTGGGTGCCGAGCCGTGACCGGAGTGGTCCGGTGTTTGGATAATCGCGATTTCAGTTCAACAACTTTGGAAACTTGCCACCTCTCGTACATGTTTGGCCTTGTAGAATGGGTAGCAGGCAATCGGTGATCCAATGAACCGCGTCTTGACCTACGAGATTCAGGAAGAAGTATACCCGGCCCTTGAGCAGATGGCGAAAAAGGCTGGTGTCGAGACGGAGGCATATGTTTTGGAATACCTCGCGCGCCAAGCATCAAAAAGCCCGCAACAACTAAGCGCTGCTGAACAGGAAGCGGCACTCAAGCGCTTCGACAACCTTATTGGGTCAGTCGGCCTGGGGCACCCGACTGGCGCCGACAACGAAACGATCGACGCCGACCTGGAACGCGAATATGATGAGGTCGTTGAGAATCGCGGCTGATGCTCCGCGATACCAAAGCACCCCCTAGTTCCATTCGCCGCGCCGATCCTTCTCTTCGCGCGCAAACCAGCAAAGACGTCCTGCGGCCGTTCGGCCTGCCTCGCTGGGCAGGTCTGTTGCTCTACGCCTTCTTTTGGGTCCTCCTCATCATTCCGCTGGTGCGCCGCTGGCGGAGGGGGCCCGAGTGGAACCGCGTTCGGGCCGCAATAGCGTCGCTGGGTCTGCTGGTTGCGATAGGAGGCTTCCTTCTGAAAGCCATGGTGTGGCAAACCATGCTGTGGCCCCTCCTGAGCTGGTGGCTGATGGCGGCAGGCGCCATTCTCGCTGTGGGAGCGATCGCATTCCCTCCGGCGGCTGACCCGGAAAAGGAGCGCAAACTGCAGCGTCGCCACTCGGCGGACTACTTTCTCAACGGGGGCCGCTTCGCGTCGGGCGACTTGCCGGGCAGCCCGCCCCTCAGACCCGGGACACCACTCTACCTGCTGCTGAGAGGTCAGCAACTGCTCCTAGTTCCCGTGGAGGGCAGGGGCGATGTCCATGCTGTCGTCGAACTCTCGCAAGTTTCCGACATCCGCGTGGACGGTGACTCCTACCTCCCCATTTACTTGTCGGAAGCGAAAGACCCTCCGGTGCGCGAAGAGAGCGTCGATCAATCAGAGAGCAGCGAGCTGGAACTTGTCACTGCCGCCGGCGGGAACATTCAGTTCCGCTACACGGGCGCCTTCAGCAAGCACCTGGCTGAGACAGCGGCCCACGCAATCTACAGCGTTCGCAAGCTAGCGGATCGTGTCGCCGGCCAAACCCCAGAAGTCTTCCACATAGTAGGACGATAGAACGTTCCCAAACAGAAAACAGTTGGCCTTGCACTCGGGAACTTCTCCGTAGAGGCGGCGTCCTCGCTTAAAAGCGGCTGAGATCGATCCATCCTCCAGCACATTGCCGGCAATCTTCCGCAGCACTTCGCAGGGATAGAACACATCGCCGTTCGGGTAGACTCTCGGGAACATCGTCGGGTAGCACTTGAACTCCTCGAACATGAGCAGAGTCCGCAGCAGCTTGGGCGTTCCATTGATGCGGGCGGCCTTGCTCTTTCGCATCTCGATCAGCTTCTCGACGAATGCCCGATAGCGGGCGTCCCGCAGGAAGGTGAAGTTCGGATATTTGCCATTGTTTTGTGCCGACTGGACCGAGAAAACAAACCCGTGCTTACGGCAGAACTCGAGGATCTTCTCCGCCTCATCAATATTCCATCGCTCCAGAACACAGCTAATCGTCACCGACTGTGGCGGCAGCTTCTGCTTGACAAGCAGCAGGTTGTCGATCACCCGGGGAACCGCCGCCGATTTCGACATCGGCTCGGAAGGGTCGTGACTGATAGCGTCCAAGCTAATGATGATGCCGTTGAGGTGGTCGAGAATGTCCGGATGACGATCGATCAAGACCCCGTTGGTGACCATCAGCACGGACCGGAAGCCGACATCCCGGCGGGCGGCGCGGACCAGCTCATCGATGTCGGGACGCATCAGGCACTCGCCGCCGGTGATGAGCATTGTGTCGACGTCCTTGCGAATCGCCCGGAAAATTCGGATCGTCGTTTCCGTGTCCACCTCTTCGCTGAATACCTGGGGATTCTTCTGGTTGCAGTAGCTGCAATCGAGATTGCACTTGTGGGTGGCGTAAAAGATGGCCGAGTAGGGCGTGACGATGGTCGACTTCAATACCTTGCGGCGATAGAGATTGAGAAAGTAGGCCCGGAAGTTTTTCACAACGAAGGGATAGTGCTGGAGCATCCCCCGGATGAGCTGGTGCTTTTGGGATTCCATGGGTAGCGATCCACTATTCTCCCTTTTCCGGGAGCAGAGCACAATCGGCGCTCTGGGAGCCGTGATCTCGTAGCGCCTCGCTGCAAGCGCAAGGCTTGCCGCCGCACCCATCACAGCTCGGGAGCAATCTGTTCGGGAGCCGTCACCCCCGGCGGTAACTCCATGATCTTGATATTGCGGAAGTGGATTTCGGCTCCTTCGGACTCCAGGCACAAATAGCCTTTCTTTTGCGACGAGCGGCTCAGGCCGTTGACAAACTTGCCGTTCACCGAAAGCTTCACGACGCCGTCGACCGCGACCACGTCATAGGTATTCCAATTATCTCGTCCCAAAGCGCGATTCTCGATCGACTTGCTGCGAGTGCCCCTGGGATTGTCGGGTACCGTCGTCACGCCGCCAACCCCGAAAAGCTCGCCATGAACATAGGCGATCGGAGGCGTCTTGCCGTCACGCGTGTTGAGCTTGACCCAATCCAGCTCGAGCATTTGTACTTCGACGCCATCGGGAAGGCGATTGCTTTCTCGCGGGCGGGCGTTGCTCCAAAGGAACACCCCGGAGTTGCCGCCCAGCTCCATGTGCCGCCACTCGATATGCAGCACAAAGTTCTCGTACTGCTTCTCGCTTCGCATCACACCGATGGGCCGGCCCGAACACACCAGCAGCCCGTCACGGACCGACCAAGTATCGTCGCCGGTGTTGACGTTGATCCAGCCAGAGAGGTCCTTGCCGTTGAACAGGTCACGAAACTGCGGGACGGGGCCGCCGCTCGCCTGATCGCCCGCGGCGGCGAACAAAAGCCATCCCAACAACAACACGATCCAGGTTTTTTTCATGGTGTGCAGTATCTCACGTTGAAATATCGGTATGTTTTTCTAACTTGCAATACCGGTTGGGCGTCTCCTCGCCGAACGAAGTACGCGAAACCACTTACATGCTGGGGGTGGCGCCGTACAAGGGCACCTACCTGGACCGAGGTGTCCAAGAAAAAACTTCATGGAGCTACGAGTTCATCAAGTGGTGGATACGATCCTCTCGCTCCTGCTTGATCAAGGCAGTTGAATCGACCTGACCTTGCGGTTCACCCTGGTGGATCCAAACGCCCTCGATCTCGATTAGGGATGGTTTTCGGGCATTGGGTTTCAAGAGCGGTCCATCCCGATCCTCGGTCATTTCCATTGCTCCACCCCGGCGTGCAGACCTAGCCGATTACGAACCGGCTTTGGGACAGCTAGGCGCCTCGCTTTGTCAATGATAATATACTTTATCGTCTATTAAAACAAGCGCCAGGAGTGTGGTGATCGTGGATCGTCCGGGCAGTCACTTCCGCGAATCGGACTTGCAGGAAACTACTTCCCGTTGATCCAACTGAATTTCGATTCTGGACGGTTCTACGACTTTCGGTCACCCATCCAATCCGTCACCGAGTGAAAGGGGCCGATCCTCTAGCGATAGTCGTAGTCGGCGGGATCGCTGTCAACTTGATCAGAGCCGCCGGACCCGGCTCCCGCCCAATGTTCTGTCGACTATGCAACAATTGTGCCCACGCAGCAGGGGAGGACTTAGCTGTTTGGTCTAGCGTAGACACGCCTAGGCCTATTCGGTGAGCTTTTCCTTGAATAGCGGTTTGAAGCCAGTAGTAGTCGCTGTCTTTGAGGTGAACTTTGAACTATCTAAATCGAACCACATTGCATCTCGCGGTCGGCATTCTTGCCAGTTTGTTGCTCCAGGCTCTGCCGCTACGGGCGCAGCAGCTTGAATGGGCCCGCCAATTTGGCGGCGAAAATTCTGCCGTCGGCTTCAGCGTGGCGGTAGATGCCAGCGGCAATGTCTACACGACGGGGGCCTTTCGCGAGACCGTCGACTTTGACCCCGGTCCGGGAGTCTTCGACATGACCGCGATCGGTTTCGGCTCCAACATTTTCGTCACTAAGCTCGACAGCGCCGGGAAACTAGTCTGGGCCCGCCAATTCGGGGGCGGAGGTAGTGGAGGGGGCCGCAGCGTCGCCGTAGACGCCGCTGGCAATGTCTACACAACGGGGATATTTGGCGGGACCGCTGACTTCGACCCTGGCGCTGGATTCTTCAATCTGACCGCCAGCGGGCAAACCGCTCCATTTGTTACTAAGCTCGATAGCGCCGGAAGATTTGTTTGGGCCAAGACCATGGGCGGGGGCGACCCCTCCTGGGGGGCAAGTGTGGCAGTAGATGTGAGTGGCAACGTCTATCTGACCGGATTTTTCCGTTCTAACCGTGACTTTGACCCGGGTCCTGAAGTCTTGCTGCTCGCATCTGCTGGATCCGAGGAATGGGGTATTTAGTTGACTCCAGTAGCCACTACATCTTGGGGGTGGGGGTGCCGGCCCTGGTGGCCTCGACCATTGTCTTATAGGGAGCAGGGTCGGCGGCGACCGCCTGCTGGAGGAGGCGATAGAAAAGTTTGCCGCGCGACCGTGAGGTCCGCCGGTTGAAGCGGAACGTGAACTCGTCCAGGTAGTAGTCCAAATACTCGTGACTGACAGCCCCCTGGTGGGTCCCCAACAGCCAGCGCTTTAGCAGAGAGGCGACACGATGGACTCTCGGCAGCAGCTTACTCGCCGATTGCCGCTTCCCGCGCAGCACGGTGACTTCATGGCGGTATCCTTTGTTCTCCAATCCCGCATAGCCTTCCCAGCCGTCGGTGTGCACGAGGCTGCCAGGTTGGATAGCTTCTTCGACAAAGGCTTCCAAGCTCGCCGCTGAGGCATCCGCGATCCGACGGAGCCGGATGCGACCCATACCGCGCCCATCCTCCTCGGCAGCAACCGCAACTAACGCTTTGCCAACCATTTCGCGACCTCGGACGCCCTCTTCGACTCCGCCCACATACGTTTCGTCCACCTCCACCCGGCCGACCAGCCGATTGCGACCGGGGCGCACCATGGCGCGGCGGAACTTGTGCAGCCAGGTCCAGGCGGTTACATAGCTACCCAAACCCAAGACCCGCTGCAACTCCAGCGCGCTGGCCCCGCCTTTTTGCGTTGTCACCCACCAAGCCGCCCGGAACCACAACGTCAAGGGCTTGCGGGTGTCCTGGAAAATCGTGCCCGCCGTCACCGAGGCCTGGTAACCGCAGTCGGCGCAGAGCAGCAGATTGCGTTTGCTGGCCCATGAGGACTGGATCCCACAGCGCGGGCACACGAACCCCTCCGGCCAGCGCAGCTTCAGCAGGTACTCCCGGCACGCCTCCTCGGTCGAGAATCGAGCTTCCAACTCGACGAGGTTTCGGGGGTAGTCCTCCTTCATGCCCCCAACCACAACATATTGTGGCTACTGGAGTCAACTAAATACCCCATTCCGAGGATATCTTCGTCACGAAGCTTGATACCAACGGAAATCTTGTCTGGGCTCGTACGATGGGTGGGCCGAGGAGTGATGAGGGTTCCGGCCTGGCGGTTGATGGCAGCGGTAACGTCTACGTGACCGGTAGGTTTTCCGAGACAGCTGACTTCGGCCCTTCGAGCAATGGCAGTCCCCTGTTGGGGATCTCGGCCGGGTCCTCAGACATCTTTGTCACGAAGTTCGACAGTGCAGGAAATTCTGTTTGGGTCCAGACGGCGGGTGGACTGGGTTTTGACCAGGGCTACGGCGTGGCAGTAGACGCCAGCGGCAATGTCTACACGACCGGGGTCTTCAATGGTACCGCCGTATTCCGGTCGCGGGCAATAACACCGGGGGGCGGTGGCTTCTCTTTGTTGACCTTCCTGGTCTCGGCCGGGGAAAGCGACATATTCGTCAGCAAGCTGAACACAGTGGGGAGCCACATCTGGGCTCGGCAGATGGGTGGAACCAACGACGACGAGGGTAAGGGTGTGGCGGTAGATAACGGCGGCAATATCTATACAACCGGGGAGTTTGCGGCTAAGGCTGACTTTGACCCGAGTGCCAACGTCTCCAATTTGACCTCGGCTGGGAACTTAGACATCTTCTTGAACAAGCTCGACAGCGATGGCACGTTCGACTGGGTCCGGCACATGGGAGGGAGTGGCTCCAACACGGGAGGCGGAGTGGCTGTGGATGATGGCGGCAATATTTACGCGACCGGGTCGTTCCGAACTACTGCCTACTTTGACCTGGATATTGGCGGCGTCTTTTCGGGGGGGGGCGCCGTGGTTGAGGGTCGCCTGAATTCGTTCGGTTCCACAGATATCTACGTGGCAAAATTTCACGACCCCAGCGCAGCGGGGCCACTGCCGCTGATTAGTGAAGGTGGCATTGTACTGGCGACCTTACTGCCCACGGTCAACACCATCTCGCCACGCTCGATCATCAGTGTGTTCGGACAGAACTTCTCACCTGGCACGACTCTGTTCCCCAATCTCGATGGCAACGGGAACCTCGCTCGTTCTCTCGGCGGCACCTGTCTAGAGATGAACGGCGAGCGGTTGCCGATCTTCGCCATGACCCCTACTCAGATCAATGCCCAGACTTCGGCAGTGCAGGCACTGGGCCCGGCGAGTTTTCGAGTCGTCACCAACTGCAACACGTCTAGTGCACTACTCAGCGAGCCTCTGACGGTCGCCTTCAACAGTGGTGTTGAGATGACGACGGTCGAAACGGCCACCCCGGGTTTCTTCTTGTTCCCGCCGCTCGCGGATGACGGCCTGATCGCGGCTCGCTTTAACTCAGACGCAGTCGCCGTCGCACCAGCGGGCATGTTCAGTGACCAATTTGGTCCGTCGCGTCCGGCGAGGCCCGGAGACGTCATCGTGATGTATGGCACGGGTTGGGGACCGAGTACGGCCTCGCTCGGCACTGGCCAACTGGCAACAGGAGCGGCCCAGCTTCTCCCCGGCGCCAATCCAGCGGTGAGTTTCGGCGGCATTTTCTTGGCCCCTCAAGACGTCTTCTATGTCGGCGTCACGCCCAATACAGCCGGACTCTACCAACTGGCGATTCGTGTCCCATCAGGCGCCCAGACGGGCAACCACCAGGTCGTCCTGACGGTCTATGGCAAATCGACGCCGGTCGGTCCGGTGGTACCGGTGAAGCGGCCTTAGGGGCCCGTGGTGCAAGTGGGTTTGGCGAAAAATGGGGACTGCCAGCCGATTTTCGTGACTCGTAAGCGCCGTGTTTTCAATCAAAGTGGACACGAAAATCGGTGGCTGTACCCGATTTTTCGTGCGCACTGCACTTCTGCCACGGGCTGTTAGGGGCCCGAGCGCTCACGAATTTGAGCGCGAGTCCGCGTTTGAGCTTGTGGTGTCCTCGGCACTTTAGACGACACCCATGCCGCCTTCACCGAGCTTCTCGACGAGCTTGTAGTGGCTGATGCTCTGGCCGACCATCATGACAGGGGGATTGTAGCACCATGGGAGCAACGAAAGGGCCTCCAGGCCGTGCTTTGAGTTACTTCCTATATTGGGGATTGTCGGAAGTGTACCGCTGCAGCGCATCCGCAAGAACCACCCTCGCCACTTCAGGTTCCGAATGGGGTATTAAGTTGATTTCTTCAGCCACAATATGTTGTGGTTGGGGGCATGAAGGGGACTACCCCCGAAACCTCGTCGAGTTGGAAGATTCTCGACCGAGGAGGCGTGCCTCTGCTGAAGCTGCGCTGGCCGGAGCGCTGTGGGATCCAGTCCTCATGGGCCAGCAAACGCAATCTGCTGCTCTTGTGGCCTTGATTTTCCAGGACACCCGGCATGAAGGAGGACTACCCCCTGAAACCTCGTCGAGTTGGAAGCTCGATTCTCGACCGAGGTAGGCGTGCCGGGAGATACCTGCTGAAGCTGCCTGGCATGGAGGGGGTTCGTGTAGCCCGCGCATGGGGCAACGATCCAGTGTAGCCTCATGGGCCAGCACGAACGGGCCTGGCCGTGCTTGTGAAGTTACTTCCTATATTGGGGATTGTCGGAAGTGTACCGCTGCAGCGCATCCGCAAGAACCACCCTCGCCACTTCAGGTTCCGAATGGTTAAGTGATTTCTTCAAAATGGGGTATTTAGTTGACTCCAGTAGCCACAATATGTTGTGGTTGGGGGCATGAAGGAGGACTACCCCCGAAACCTCGTCGAGTTGGAAGCTCGATTCTCGACCGAGGAGGCGTGCCGGGAGTACCTGCTGAAGCTGCGCTGGCCGGAGGGGTTCGTGTGCCCGCGCTGTGGGATCCAGTCCTCATGGGCCAGCAAACGCAATCTGCTGCTCTGCGCCGACTGCGGTTACCAGGCCTCGGTGACGGCGGGCACGATTTTCCAGGACACCCGCAAGCCCTTGACGTTGTGGTTCCGGGCGGCTTGGTGGGTGACAACGCAAAAAGGCGGGGCCAGCGCGCTGGAGTTGCAGCGGGTCTTGGGTTTGGGTAGCTATGTAACCGCCTGGACCTGGCTGCACAAGTTCCGCCGCGCCATGGTGCGCCCCGGTCGCAATCGGCTGGTCGGCCGGGTGGAGGTGGACGAAACGTATGTGGGCGGAGTCGAAGAGGGCGTCCGAGGTCGCGAAATGGTTGGCAAAGCGTTAGTTGCGGTTGCTGCCGAGGAGGATGGGCGCGGTATGGGTCGCATCCGGCTCCGTCGGATCGCGGATGCCTCAGCGGCGAGCTTGGAAGCCTTTGTCGAAGAAGCTATCCAACCTGGCAGCCTCGTGCACACCGACGGCTGGGAAGGCTATGCGGGATTGGAGAACAAAGGATACCGCCATGAAGTCACCGTGCTGCGCGGGAAGCGGCAATCGGCGAGTAAGCTGCTGCCGAGAGTCCATCGTGTCGCCTCTCTGCTAAAGCGCTGGCTGTTGGGGACCCACCAGGGGGCTGTCAGTCACGAGTATTTGGACTACTACCTGGACGAGTTCACGTTCCGCTTCAACCGGCGGACCTCACGGTCGCGCGGCAAACTTTTCTATCGCCTCCTCCAGCAGGCGGTCGCCGCCGACCCTGCTCCCTATAAGACAATGGTCGAGGCCACCAGGGCCGGCACCCCCACCCCCAAGATGTAGTGGCTACTGGAGTCAACTAAATACCCCATTTCTTCAATTACTTAACTGGGAGTTTTCTAGCCCGACAACAGTCGTTACCCTTTAGAAGACCAGGTTGCATTTTGAATGGTATTGTACTTCAGCAGGTCATTCCACGGACGCCAGAAACCGCGGCGGCCGCCGCAGTTTCGTGGCCTGCTCAAACCCGTACGCGATCTTCAGCAGCACAGGTTCGCTGAATCGAGCGCCAAAGAAAGAAATTCCCACGGGAAGGCCGCGGACAAACCCCGCCGGAACGGTGATGTGCGGGTATCCCGCGATGGCCGCGGGGCCAGAACTGCCGTGCGAGGAGCGGTCGCCGTGAACCAAATCCGTCACCCAGGAAGGCCCCGTGCTCGACGTGACGATGGCGTCAAGCCTGTGCTCGCTCATGGCCCGGTCGATTCCCTCGGCCCGGGAAAGCCGGCGGGCCGTTTCCAGTGCGTCCAGGTACGGCTGCGAATCCAGCCCTCCGCGCTCGTTTGCGGCAAGCAGAATCTCCTGTCCGAAGTGGCGCAACTCCTCCTCAGCGTGCTGTTGGTTGAATGCGATGACATCGCTGAGGCTGCGGACCTTCACGCTCTCCCCCAGGCCCGCCAAGTAGGCGTTCAGACCGGCCTTGAACTCGTGGAGCAAGACCTCGAACGGCGTGTCGCCATAAGCGCTTCTGAGCGGCAGCTCGATCGGATCGACCAGCTCGGCTCCGCCCTGCTTCATCGCTAACAGCGCCTCGTCGATCAGTTTGTCGACGCGGCTGCTGAATCCCATCGAGCCCCGCCAAACTCCGATGCGCGCGCCCCGCAGCCCGTCTGTATCTAGAAACTGGGTGTAGTCCGCGTGCGAGGGACCTTCGCTTGCCGCAGTAGCCTTGTCACACGGGTCAACGCCGGTGAGCGCTCCCAACAACAAGGCGGCGTCCCGGACGGTTCGCGCCATGGGCCCGGCCGTGTCCTGGTTGTGCGAGATCGGGATGATTCCCGAACGGCTTACCAGCCCCACGGTCGGCTTGATCCCCACAATGCCGTTGATCGATGAAGGACAGATGACCGAGCCGTTCGTTTCGGTGCCGATGGCCAGCGGACAAAGGTTGGCCGATACCGCCACCGCCGAGCCCGAACTCGAGCCGCAGGCGTTGCGGTCAAGCACATAGGGATTGCGGGTCAGCCCGCCGCGACCGCTCCAGCCGCTGACGGAGTTTCGCCCCCGGAAATTGGCCCACTCCGACAGATTCGCCTTCGCCAGAATGATGGCGCCGGCAGCCCGAAGACGCTCCGCCACAAACGAATCGCGCGGGGCAATGGAACCCTCCAGCGCCAGCGACCCTGCCGTAGTTTGCATGCGGTCACCGGTGTCAAGGTTGTCTTTGAGGATCACCGGGATGCCGTGCAGCGGTCCGCGGAGTCCCTTCGCCTGGCGCTCGCGGTCAAGCTCCTCCGCGATCGAGAGTGCGTCGGGATTGAGTTCAATAATGGCGTTGACCGAGGGTCCCTTCTTGTCGATCTGCTCGATTCGGCCAAGGTATTTCTCGGCGATGGACCGTGCTGTATATTCGCCGCTCTCCATGCCCACCCGCAGCCGGTCAACCCGAATCTCATCGAACTCGAACTCCGGGACTTCTGATGTCGGCTTCCCATCCGCGGCCGCTCCGCCGTCTTGCGCAGGACCACAGCCGGCCCACGCGCTGCTGCCCGCAAGCGCGGCTAGCCGCAACGCCTCGCGCCGGCTGAGGCCAGCCTTACAACTTTTGCTGAACTGGTTCATCGGGATCAATCAGGAGCTCGGGTCAGCCATCACACTTGCAAGCGCCCCTCACACTGTAGCGCGGTTGGTGGACAACGCTCTGTTGGCCTTGCTGCCGAGGCTGGGGGCTATGCGAAACAGTCTGGTCGTCGCCGCTTCGCGACGAAGGACCGGCAAGATTGCAGGTCCCTGGAGTTTCTACATTTCTCAGGACGCGACCGCTGCCATGCTTGTGCTACCGGCATGTCAGGAGGTCATTTTCACAGCCCCCAAAAAGTCATTGAAACAAAAGAGGTTGCCGATGAGGTATAAATTTTCTTTACAAAATGTCAGGGAATGTCAGGTTTTGTCATGTTCTCGGCGTGTTTTCCGTGGTTTTGGGCGTCTCGTATTCATTGTCATCGTTTAGTGTTTTTATTTTCAATGGCTTGCGTTGAGGGTACCGGCTGGGCCGGTGTCACACTCCGTGACAAAGCGGCTATTTTTCGTTGGATTTTGTTTGTTTTTTGTCGCTGACGGGCCGACTGACCCGGGGCGACACGGGTGTCGAGGTAATGCCAGCAAAGACATGTCGCCAGGAATGGCGACACGGCACGTCTGGAGACGCGCGCCACGTCGCTTGCCCCCACATTTCTTGTTCCAACTGAGCGCGCAGGGGCGGAAACCGCTCCCTCACGGTCGCGGCTCTGAGTCTCTTCTCAGCTTTCTGCCGCATTCGGCATGTCCTTACCTTGCCGACCTTCCGTTCGGATTGTAGCAGGCGGGGTTCGGTTTTTCGGTTCGTTTGGCGGGGGTGGGTGGGATGTAAGTACTTGAAAAAATTGAGTGTAAGTTTTTTTTGTTTTTACGTGACCGATCGCGCGGGTTTCGGATCTTGGGCCTGGAGGCCCAATACATGGCAGGCAAGGATGCCTGCCCCACGTGGCAGAATGTAGAAACTCCAGGGACCGGCAAGAGTGCAGGTCCCTACGGCGGGGGCGCAAACGAGGCGCGGACTTATTTCTTCAGCCAATCCATCAAGACCTTGCGCATTTTGACGGTGGTGAGCTGTGACTGCATGTCGAACTTGCCTGTCGCACCGGCCGCCTCAAAGGCTTGCGCGGTCCAGTCAAATTCTTCCCATGCTTTGACTCGATGCAGGGGAACGCGCTGGGAGTCTTGAGGATTCAACACCAAAACCGGACGGGGCGCCATCGCGGCATAGAGGTCTCTGACGTCATACGAACCAATCACTCCCGGCAGAAAGCTACTGAAAGGTTGCTTTGTCAACGGGTCGTCGATCAGCGAACGGTAGGACAACAGGCCCCCCACAGTCACCAGCCTGCTAATACGCCGCTCGAGCACCGCTGCGTGCGCAGCCACCAAAGCTCCCGCGCCGACACCGACGACAAGCCAGTCGCGGTTTTCCGTACGGTTGCGCGCGGACGCCAGAAAATCCTTGACTCGCTGCCCTAGCAGAGGCCGGCCCACTTCAAGTGCCCGATAAGCGAAGAAATCGTCCCATGAAAAGCTAACGTCCGCTCCCGGCATGTCGGGCGCCGTTTCGCCCCATCCGCGTACATCCACTCCGACGACACGATAACCAGCCGCAATCAGGGGATCAATAATGCCGCGCCGAACCGTCGGGTCGTCCTTTCCCGCTTCGGCGCAAACCAGCGCAACGCCTTGCGCGAAAGCGCCGACATCGAATACGCGATCGGGAATAGCAACGCCAGCTTCCTGGCGGTAGTGGCCGGCGCGGATAATCTCCGAGACTTTGTTCTTGATGTCGTTGCGATAGATTTCGTGTTGATGGCGACCGCGCGGAACAGCCCGGTACGGCACGAGCTTGTCGGCATAAATCTGGTTCATCGCCAGCACCGTCTGACCGCCAAGTGAAGAGGCAACCTGGCCGCTCGGCGTGCACCGAAGTTCTTCTTCGGTAAATATTTCGTCTGACTCCTCGCCGACTGCTTGGCCCTCGTTGCCAAGCCAGCGAACAAGCCAGCCGGCGGCCGCCCGCCGAAGCTCCCGGTTCAGACCGTGTTCGTCGTCGGTTTCAACAAGAGAAACCTTGTCGCTTGCGCCGTATATGGAATAGACCTTCGCAACCGCCCGGAAGGTCTCGCGCGCGCCCTCGATCGGCACGTAGTCGCGCTGCGGCGACCCGATCATCAGCGGCCGCGGTGCGAAGGCGGCCAGCAGCTCGGGATGATCGATACCATGCTGCAGAGTCCCGAACAGGATTTGCTCCGGGTCGGCAATCAGCATCGCTTCCGTCTTGTGCCGGAAACTGGCAACCGCACACCCGCAGACCGCCGCTTGAATGCGCGGCTCGAAGGGGGCCAGTTGCAGCGTCTCCATGCCGCCCCCCGAGTTGCCGGCCATCGCGATTCGATGTTCGTCGATATCCGCTCGGGACTCCAGATAATCAATCGCACGGATTGCGTCCCAAACGCGATACTGCATCAGGTTCAGTCCGAGCAAATAACACTGATTCCCGAGAACCCTGTGCTCGCGCGTACCGGGCCCGACGGTCGAGGCCTGCGTCGCTTTGTCCCAAAGCTGCAGGCGCTCCCCTTGGCTGATGGGGTCCCAGACCAGTGCCACGAAACCGGACCGAGCCATCAGCGCGCAGAAACGCTGGTAGGTCTCGTAGGCTTTGCCGGCCTCGCCGTGTCCGGGCGGAAAAATCACCGCCGGAAGCTTTCCTTCGCCTCCCCTGGGACGGTAGAGATTCGCAGTGACAAAGTGCTGCGGTCGGCTTTCGTAGATCAGCTTTTCGACGATCATGTCCGGCCGTTCGACGCTACCCACATGGCGGACATTCAGGGAGTTTCGGTCCTCGGGAAACGGCCCCCACATCTCGGCAAGCTTCTCGCGCACGCGCCGCTGGAGCTGCGCCAGTTCCAGCGGAGTTTCCAAAGCGTCGAAGCGCTTGCGCCGGCGCTTGTCCAGCCGCTCGATGTAGTCGAGCGTGAATTCCCACATCATGCCGCCGAGGCCGCTCGAACGCGCGGGCGCCGCGCGAAGGCCGCCCGCGCCAAGCAAGCCCATCGCAAACGAGCGGCGTGTAATAGGTGGGGTCAAGGTGTTAGTGGAATCGGCTGACCGATCGGTCCAGAGAAAGAGTGCACGAGCGTGCGCTCAGCAGAGTTGCTACTAACATTCTAATGCAGACCTCGAGGAACCGGAGCCGCAGCCCTTGACTTCTCGCCGCTGGAGTCGTCTAATGGGCGCATTATGCCGATTCTCCTGCGAAGTTTCTTGCTGTTTAGCATCCTTGCGAGCCCGGCACTCTCTCGCGTCGTTCGGATCGAAGTTCAGAAGCGAGCCGACGTCCTGGACGGCCGCTCTTTTGGCCTGGCAGGCGCCTACGAGGCGCTGACCGGCAAAGCGCACTTCGCCGTCCATCCCTCCAACTCCGCCAACCGCATTATCACCGACATCGACAATGCTCCCGTGAACCAGGACGGCGAGGTCGAGTTCAGCTCGGAGTTCTACATGCTCAGACCCGCCGACATGGCCCGCGCGAACGGCGCCGTGCTATGCGACATCCCCAACCGCGGCAACAAAACCATGCTGAGCATGTTCAACCTGGCGCGGGGGAGCAACTTCCCTGAAACGGAAGAACACTTCGGCGACGGCTTTCTGATGCGCAACGGCTACACCTTGCTGTTCATGGGCTGGCAGTTCGATCCTCCCAGCGGGAATGGGCGGATCCGCGTTTATCCGCCGGTCGCATCGATCAACGGAAAACCGATTCGGGGCCTCGTGCGGGCGGACTTCATCGTGACCGACCGAGTACGGCACCACATCCTTTCCGACCGCAATCACATTCCCTACGAGGTGGCCGATCCGAAAGCGAAAGAAAACGTCCTGACCGTGCGGGACTCGGTCACGGCGCCGCGCCGCACAATTCCGCGATCGAAATGGAAATTCGCCCAGGTGAAGGGTGGCGCGCCCGTGGCCGACAACGCCTACGTTTACCTCGAAGACGGATTTGAGCCGAACAAGATCTACGAAGTCGTTTACATCTCGCAAGACCCGCCACTGGTGGGTCTCGGTCCAACCGGCGTGCGCGACATGATCTCTTATCTCAAGCACAGTCCGTCGAAGGAACTCGGCATCCCGGACGGCGCGATCGACCGCGCGCATGGTTTCGGCGTTTCGCAATGCGGACGTTTCCTGCGGACCTTCCTCTACTACGGATTCAACGAGGACGAGCAGCATCGCAAGGTCTTCGACGGCGTGATGTCGCACGTCGCCGGCGGCGGCCGCGGCAGTTTCAATCACCGCTTCGCGCAGCCCTCGCGCGATGCGCATCCTTACATGAATTTCTTCCATCCCACTGACATTTTCCCGTTCACCGACAGGCAACAAGAAGACCCGCACACAGGAATCACCGACGGCCTGCTCACGCACACGTTGAAGCAGGAGTTTTGGCCGAATGTCTTCTATACCAACTCGGCGTATGAGTATTGGGGACGCGCCGCCTCGCTGATCCACACCAGCCTGGACGGCAAGCGCGACGTCGAGCCGCTGGATAATACGCGCGCCTATCTGTTCGCGAGCACTCAGCATGGGCCCTCCGGATTTCCGCCGAAGACGTCGATTGGCCAGCAGCGAGACAACCCGATGAATTTCAAATGGGCCATGCGCGGACTGCTGACCGCTCTGGATGGCTGGGTCTCGGACGGAACCAAGCCGCCTCCAAGCCAGTATCCTCGCATCGACGACGGTACCGCGGTGTCCGCGGAAAATCTGAAGTTTCCCAAGATTCCCGGAGTGAACTTTTCCTCCCTTGTTCACAAGGCTTACCGGGCGGACTACGGCCCGAAGTTTCGTACGAAAGGGATCGTGACCCGAGAGCCGCCGAAGATCGGACCCGCGTTTGGCATGCTCGTGCCGGCGGTCGACGCGGACGGCAATGACCGGGCCGGCATCCGCTTGCCGGAGCTGGAGGTTCCATTGGCGACCTATACCGGCTGGAACGTGTTCAACGCCAAGTCGGGTCCGAGCCACGAGATATCGAGCATGAAAGGGTCTTATATCCCCTTTGCCCGTACGGCCGCCGAACGCGAGGCGAATAACGACCCGCGCCTTTCGATCGAGGAACGCTATCGCAATCGCGAGCACTATCTGGGTCTGGCGGCAAACGCAGTGCTCGAACTGGTGGACGAAGGCTACCTGCTGGCGGAAGACGTCCCCGAAATTCTGCGCCAAGCGCGCAAGCATTGGGATTATCTGGTTGAACCGCGGGAGGCGCCGTCGGACTCGCGGTAGGCGCGGACGTTAGCCGCGGCAATCCACCTTACCCGGACCGAACCCCGTGCCGGCCCCGTAACGCTTCCCCGTGGGGGGACCGGTGCGGACGCGCGCCGAATCGCGGACCGCCCGGCAGTAAGCCGCTCCTCTACAATTGATAGTGGAAAACGGTCATGAAAAAGATCATCTTTCTGGTTGAGGAATCGCCTGAGGGGGGTTACGTAGCGGAGGCTTTCGGCACTTCGATTGTGACGCAAGCAGACGATTGGGACGAACTACAAAAGCAGGCGCGAGAGGCCGTTCTGTGCCACTTTGACGACGGTCAAAGACCGGCGACGATTTGCCTTCGACAAATTCGAGAAGAAGTATTGGCTGTATGAAGCTCCCCGCGGATCCGAGAGCAAGGGCTTCCCAACTGCTCAGTCAACACACGGGCGGTTAAGGTTACCATCATGCCTGCGATGAAACTTCTGATTCTTCCGCTGACACTGGTTCTTTTGACTCCCTTCCTCTCTTGCCAATCCGAGCCAAGTGCCGCTCGGCGGGAACCGGGCATCCGCCTCGAGATTGAGCAGATCACCCAAGGCCCGCAAAACCACTACTTCGGCTATATCGGCCACGTCCAGAACATCCCGTGGAACGGCTCGGAGCGCTACCTGCTTACCCTGCGGGTCGGCTTCCACGACCGCATGCCCACCGCGGATGACGCCGCCGACATCCTCCTGCTCGACGCCCAGAACAACTACGCCGCTCGCAAAGTCGACGAAACTCGGGCCTGGAATCCCCAGCAGGGCACCATGATGTACTGGAATCCCGGCGCCCCGGACACGCAATTCTTCTTCAATGACCGCGATCCGGCAACGAACCAAATTTTCTGCGTGCTCTTCGACATTGAGCAGAATCGGCGCGTTCGGGAGTACCGCTTCGAAGACACTCCGTTTGGCAACGGTGGCGTCAACCAGAAGGGCGGCTCGTTTGCCGGCATCAACTACGGCCGCATGGCTCGCCTGAGACCGGTCACGGGTTATCCGGAAGCCTATGACTGGAATCCCGGCGCACTGCATCCCGAGGATGATGGTGTCTTCGTGGCCGATATCGAGACGGGCGCCAAGCGCCTGCTGGTCTCATTTCGTCAAATGCGGGACGCCCTCGTTGAGCGCTATCCGCGCATCGACAAGACGCCGCTATTCATCAATCACACGTTGTGGAACCGCGACGGCGACCGCCTGTACTTTTTTGTGCGAGGGAATTTCAACCGCCGCCCCGAGCGCGTCAACGTGCCGATGACGGTTCGCGCCGACGGCAGCGGGCTAACCGAGCATAGGGTCTTCATCGGCGGCCATCCGGAATGGGAATTGGGCGCGAACATGATCGGCACGGTGCCGCGCCCAGCCGCGGACGGTTCGTCCCCGCAGGCTGACGGAGGGGAACGGCTGGTGCTCTACGATTCCGAGAGCCAGCAAGTCATCCAGGAACTCGGCTCATCGGAAATCTTCCCCGACCCCGGCAATGATGTGGCGCTGTCTCCCGACGCGAAATGGATCGTGCAAGGGTTCGAAGAAGAAGCACGGAACGCCTACGCGGTCTATCGGCGCTCCGACGGCGCCTGGGCACACACGCAGTGGTTCGATCAGCGCCAATACGACAGCGGTGACCTGCGCATCGACACCGCTCCGAAGTGGAACCGCTCGGGCGACCAGATCCTTTTTTCATCATTGACTGACGAGCCGGAGCCAACACGGCAGCTCTTCCTGATTCACGTCAAGACCAACGACTGAGTGCGGCAAGTCCGCAACAGTCCGGGGACTGTCGAGAAGTATTACGCCAAGTGGTCCAAGGATCGCCAGGAGCGGATCACGCGGCTGTTCATGGCGGCGCACGGGATGGGTGCGGAGTCGGAGGTCGTGCAGTGAGTGAACTGACGACAGTAGGGCGATTGATGGAATGGTTGACGCAGAACTGGATAGCTCTAGCTGCCCTTATAGTGTCGGTCTTGGCATTTCGAGAGGCCAGAGAGGCCAGAAAAAACGTATGGACAGTGCTAAAAAAGCCGTGAGGGCGTGGTGAAAAAGAATTGTACGCCAGTTGTACACGGCCCTGAGAGGCAACCGTAAGCGGGATAGGTACGGAGTCGGAGGTGGTGCAGTGATTCCCTTGCTCAAGCAGCTCCTCGTTTTTCTGCTACCTATGCGGTGGTTAACCCGGTTCGCCGCCCAGCACGGAAACGTCGATGCGCAGCTCGAAATGGGAGCGAAGTACGACCGGGGCCGAGGCGTCCCGCAAGACGACGCTGAAGCCGCCAAGTGGTTCCGGTTGGCCGCTGAGCAGGGACACGTCGATGCGCAGTTCTTAATGGCCACGCATTACGACGACGGCCGAGGCGTCCCGCAAGACGACGCTGAGGCCGTCAAGTGGTTCCGCTTGGCCGCTGAGCAGGGACACGTCCATTCGCAGGTCACCCTGGGCCTGTGGTACGACGCGTCCCCGGCAAGATTCGCGACATCCCCGTTGGCGCGCAAGAACGACGCTGAAGCCGTCAAGTGGTACCGGTTAGCCGCTGAGCAGGGAAACGAATCGGGGCAGTTCGGTCTGGGCGTGATGTACGCCACCGGCCGAGGCGTCCCGCAAGACTACGCTGAAGCCGTCAAGTGGTACCGGTTAGCCGCTGAGCAGGGACACGAATCGGCGTCCGAGTTTCTGGCAGATCCGAGGAAAGATCCGTACAACCCAGCGACTCAAGAGGCCATGAGAAGAGGAGGTAGACCTGTCCGGGCGGAAGATTTTGCTCCGGATAAATGAAAACCACTGCCGTACGCCAGTTGTACACGACCCCAAGAGGCAGCCGTAAGCCCATGAAAACAAACGTCAAAACCCTGGTAGCTAGAGTTCCTTCAGCAACTCAAGCGGCCTCGTGGACGGGCTGGTGGTGGAGGCGCATCAGTTGGGGGGTCTTGAGTGCCACGATCGCAATGGAATCTCAGGCATCGACCCTCTCATTTTAGCAGCACCCAGCAACTAATCAGACGCGGTATTCGTCCCGGAGGAGACACGATCCAAGCGCTGCGTACGGTGGCCGCCCTGTTCTCCCGTTCGAGGGTAAAGTCCAACCGATAGCGTTCGCCGTACTGATCGGTTCGAGTCAGAACAACTTGGCGCTCTTGAGCTGCTTGAAGGAGGGCGTCGCGAAGCTCATCGGCATCTTTGCTCGTTAAGTTGAGCACCGAAGCGAACACGCGGGCTTCATGGCGGCCTCTTCGGTTGTTCGAATTCAGAACATAGTCTCGGATTCTCGCAAGTTCGACAACCACGCGACCCGCGTTGGGCAGTGTCAATCCGTATGGTAGTCAGAAACAGGCCACACCACGCACGCCTGCTAAGAGTAGTGCCACCGGTCTGATCCGGGTCACGATGGTCCCCTCGCACAACCGCTCGTGACGGTGGGAATCGCCGCGATCTTGTGGCGTACTTGTTGCTGGTCAATTGCGAACACACGCAAGAGGTGCAGGCCACCCCAGCGCAACCGCACCCGACGACCCCGCGTTACTATAGATAGTGTCTCTTCTAAAGAACTGAAAACAAAGCCATGCGGCTGTGGATCGTTATTCTTTTCCTGTTGATCCCGCCGACTCTCTCGGCTCAGAAGATCGTTCTCTACCTCAAGGGCGGGGGTGACTTGATCGTCAAGGAGTACCGGATCGAGCAGGACCGCGTGCACTACTACAGCCTCGAGCGCAGCACCTGGGAGGAGATCCCCCTGGAATTCGTTGACCTCGAACAGACCCGCCGTGTCGAGGCGCGTAAGGCTGCCGCCCGCGAGGAGCGTGCCAAAGAAGACCGCATCGAGCGGGCCGCCATCCGCAAGGCGCGCGTTGAGCTGCATCGCGTGCCGCTCGACTATGGGGTCTACTTCCTGAGCGGCGATGACGTTCAGTGGGTCGAACAAGCGGAAGTGGTCGTAGAAGGAAGCAAGTCACGTACGTTTCTGAAAGTCTTCGCGCCTATTATCGCCGGCAAATCAACGATGGAAGTGGAGGGCGCCGAGTCGAAGCTCATCAGCGAGGACGGCAAGCCTATGTTCTACGTCCGTCTTGAGAAAACCACCCGGCTCATGATGGTTCGCTTGAAGGACAAGAAAAAATCCAGGGTGGTCCAGAGGGTCTGGAAGGAACCGCAAGGCACGGAGATCAAGGAGGAGCAGGAGGAGATCGAAGTCTTCCGCCAGCAGTTGGCGCCGCAGGTCTACAAAGTCTGGCCGGTCGACCCGATTCCGCCGGGCAACTACGCCCTGATTGAATACGCGCCGGGGAAAAATGAGCTGCGTGTATGGGACTTCACGACGCGCGCTGCCGCCCCCGCAGCGGCCTCCGGGTCCTAGTGCCCGAGGAGTGGAACCCTTGCCAAGACTGGCGGAACTTCACGGCGAAACCCGCAGCCCCAACCTGACGCGGACGAGCCGCAACCAAAGAGGGGAGCGTGGCCGCGGGCGGATGAGGCGCGTCGAAGCGGCTAATCCCTCCCTGATGCGGACGAGCCGCAACCAAGGAGGGGAGCGTGACCGCTGACGCATGAGGCGCGTCGAAGCGGCTAACCCCTCCCTCACGGTCGGGGCTCCAAATCTGGTTCCCGAATTTTCTGTCACGTTTGGCGCGAATTTCATGATGCACGTACTGGACGTCAGCCGCGCTTTTCACTCCTCATGAAAAAGTCGCTAGCCGCACTAATCATCCTGACTTCGCTCGCTGCGGCGTATCTCTACTTTGCTAAAGCAGACCCTCCTCGCATCAGCTATATCCAACCCAGCCGCGAACAACTGGTCAGCTACGTGGCAACCAACGGCCGGGTCGACCCCATCGAGAACTACGAAATCTTTTCCGCGGCGACTGGGCAGGTACTCAAGGTAGGAGTCAATGAGGGCGACCGCGTCGAGAAAGGAAGCGTGCTAGCCACAATCGACAACCAGACTGCCCGAGCCAGTCTGCAGCAGGCCAAGGCCCGATTGGAAGTCGCGCAGGCCGCGCTCGCTACGATCGAACGCGGCGGCAGCCCCAAAGAAATCGCCGATCTCAAACACCAGCTCGGCAGCGCCGAGCGTGCCCGCGAAAAAGCGCGACAGGAGGTCAGTGCACTGCAGCGCCTGGCCGGCAAACAAGCGGCGACGGGCGCGGAGCTGACGGGGGCCGAAGACGATCTGGCCAACCGCGAAGCCGAAGCCGAGTCACTGCGCAAGAAGCTGAATTTAGGCGCGGCTCCTGAGCTCGGGGACGCGGCATTGGCCCGTGTTCGAGAAGCGGAGTCCGCCGTCGCTCTTGCCGCCAAGCAAGTACGTTCCTCGGTGATCCGGTCCCCGGCCGACGGGGTGCTGTACTCGCTTGATCTGCGCGAAGGATCCTTCCTAACGCCGGGAACTCGTGTCGCAATGGTCGGCAAAGTGGACCGCGTCCGCGTTGTCGTTTTCGTGGACGAGCCGGAGTTGGGCCGCATCCAACTCGGGGCCCCGGTGAAAATCACGGCTGACGCTTACCTGGATCAAAGCTGGGAAGGCAAGGTCGACCGGCTCCCGACCGAAGTCGTTTCACTCGAAACGCGCCGGGTCGGCGAGGTCTGGTGTATTGTCGACAATCCCGGCCGGGAACTCATTCCCAATCTCACCGTGAGCGCGCAACTACAAAGCGGCATAGCCGGCAGCGCCCTGACGCTGCCGCGCGAAGCCGTCGTGCACGACCGCGGACAGCTCTTTGTTTGGGTGCTGGGACAAGACCAGACAGCCGAAAAGCGTCCAGTCGAGTTGGGCATCCAGAACGCCGCCCGAACCCAAATCACCGCCGGACTGGATGGAAGCGAACAAGTGCTGCTCCAAGGCTCGGAATCCTTGGAGGCCGGGTCGCGTGTCATGCCCGTCGCCCAAACCAGGTAATAGCGAATGAACCCCTTGATTCTCTCAGCCGCGCTAGTGCTGTTCGCCCTTCTGGCGCCGGCGGCCGGTGTCCACGGCACTTCCGGCGATGCCGAGGCTTTCTTCCAGCGGGGTGTTCGTTTGTTCGCACAAGAAGAATACGGCGAGTCTGCCAAAGTGCTCGAGAAAGCGGTGAGCGCCGCGCCCGGCACATCCGGCTATCACCTGTGGCTCGGCCGGGCCTATGGCCGGCGTGCCGAGCGGATGAGCAAGTGGAAGTGGTGGAGCGCTCTGAGCCTGGCAAGAAAAACACGGCTGGAGTTTGAGCGGGCCGTCGAGTTGGATGAATCGAATCAGGCGGCGCTAGGGGACTTGCTGAGCTTCTACATTGAAGCTCCTGGCATGGTCGGTGGAGGACTCGACCGTGCCGAGAAGATCGCCGATCGCATCGCCAAGCTCAACCCCGTTCCCGGCCAAGAGGGTTCAGCCGGCGGAGAGAGGGCCTGGGCCGCCATCGACGAAAAGCGCGGCGACTTCGATGCCGCCGAGGCCCGTTTGCGAAAGGCCCGATCGCTCGCACCCGATAACGCCGGCCACTTGCTAAGTCTCGCCTCGTTCCTTGCGCGGCGCGGATGGTTCGACGAGAGCGACCAGATCTACGCCGAAGCGCTGGAGCGCGAACCCGATTCGCCCGAAGTTTGGTTTTCGCGGGCGAAAGCCCTGGTGCGCGGAGGCCGCAAGCCAGCACAAGCGCGAACGCTGTTAGAGCGCTACATCCAAGCCGAACTCGAGCCCGGCGCCACGCCGCGCTGGGAGGCCCGCGGGCTTCTCAAGGAGCTATGACCCTCTCGCCGAAAGGACCCGGCCCCCCGCGTGGTTTCTTTCGCGACGCCCTGGGCTGCGCGTTCCGGGCGATGGCGACCCACAAAACCCGCACTCTCCTCACCAGCCTCAGCATGGTGATCGGGAACGCCGCCGTCATCGTCGTTGTCAGTGTCGCCCTCACGGGCCGCGACTTTGTCGTTCAGCAAATCGAGGGCGTGGGCGCCAACCTGATCTACGCCTACTACGAAGCCGGCGGCAATGTCTCGGAAGCCGAAGCCGACTACATCACGCTCGACGACCTGGAAGCCGTCAAGTTCCAGTTGGGCGATCTGGCCCAAGGAATCGCCGGCGTCATGGGTACATGGGACCGCCTGTTCATCGACGGCCGCCCGCAGCAGATCCGCGTGCTCGGGTCGAACGAGGAATATCGCGTCGTCCGCAACCTCGAAATCCCGGCTGGCAGATTCTTCGACGCCAACGACATCGCCGGACGCGTCAAAGTCTGCCTGCTGACCGAATCGCTGGCGCTGAAGCTCTTCAGGTCGCCGGGGCAGGCAATTGGGGAAGCCATCCAAGTCCGCCGCTTGAAGTTCACCGTCGTCGGAGTATTCCGCGAAGGAGTCGAAACCCTGGGACAAACCGAGGTCGCCGCCGACTCCGTCCTGATCCCGATTACGGTTATGAAATACTTCCAGCCGCGGGAGCGAATCGACCCGCTCTACGTCTCCGTCCGCTCGCAACAAGAGGTCGAAGCCGCCACGAAGCTGATCCGTCAGACCCTCGTCTCGCGCCACCGCCCGGGGTCGCTCTACAAGGTCCAGAATCTTTCGTCCATCTTGTCGGCGGCGAAGGATATTTCCCTGGCCCTCACCGTCGTGCTCGTCCTGGTCGCGGCGGTCACGCTGACCATCAGCGGCATCTTCATCATGAACATCATGCTGATCTCAGTCAGCGAGCGAACCAAGGAAATCGGAATCCGCCTCTCGGTCGGCGCCACGCGGAGGCAAATCCGCGCCCAGTTTCTCATCGAGGCCGTTTGCATCAGCACGCTTGGCGGGCTAGCGGGAGTTCTGCTCGGGATCTCGATCCCGCTGATCGCCCGCCAGTTATTGCCACAACTCACGATCCCGATCTCGTCTGCCGCAGTCGTGGCTGCGGTACTGGTATCCGGAACTGTCGGCGCCGTTTTTGGGCTGCTGCCAGCCGCCAGGGCCGCCAAACTCAGTCCAGTCGAGGCTCTTCGCCATGAGTGAAAACTTGCGTGGCAAGGACGAGAACTTGCGTTTGAGGCCTAGACCATTTCTCACCGAACGGCGAGGCGCGACGTGGCGCGGGCCCCCAGGCCTGCCGCGCCGGCACTTCTGCCGGCGCTTGTGCTGCTCACCCAGTACCCAACATCCAACAGACACTGTGCTCGCCGCGGCGCGGCAAGGCGGAAGCATCAGAGCGGTGCCGCTCGCTCGATTGGCGCCGCCGCAAACTGTTCCAAACAGGCGTCGAGAGGAGTCTCGACGCGGCAAGCCTGGGGGCTCGCGCCACGTCGGGAACCGAGGCCCGGCACTTGAGTGGTGAGAAATGAGGCCTAGTGTATTGTTGTCCTGAAATGAGGTGATCCATGGTTTTTTGGATTGAAAATGCTAAAGATCCCAGAGATGCGCGGAGGCCCTATGGGGCTGCCGTGCCCTATCTTCGGCGGAGGCGCTCTCGTCTTTCCAAGCCACTCCGCAAAGGTGCGCGGATCCTCCGGCTGGCGGCCGCGCTGGTGGTCGTCTCGGCGGCCAGCGCGCAACAACCCAAACCGATCACGCTGAGGACCGCCGTCCAAATCGCCCTCAAAGCCAGCCCCGACGTACTGCTGGCTCGCCTCGACCAAGAAAAAGCACATCAAAGCGTCCGCGAAGCCCGGGCTCCCTTCAGCCCCCAACTCACCCTGGGGTCCGGCCTGGCCTACACCAACGGAATTCCCCAAAGCGTCGAAGGCTCGACCCCCGCGATCGTGCGAGCCGTTGGCCGCCAGTTCCTCTATAACCGAGCCCAGTCCAGCCGCATCAAGGAGGCCCGGGAGCTCGAAGCCGCCGCCGGTCACTCGGCCGCCGACAAGCGCGACGAAGTAGCTTTCCGCGTGGCATCGACCTATCTCGATTTCGAAAACGCCTGGCGCGGAGCGAAGCTTCTCGCCGACCAAGCCGAAAATCTTCGCCGAGTCGAAGGCGTCATCGCCGCGCGAGTAGAGGAAGGACGCCAGTTGCCGCTGGACCTCACCCGCGCCCGCCTCGAAACCGCCCGCGCCCGGCAACAACTCGCAGCCGGACAAGCCCAAGTCAAGCTGCTCGAAGCCACCCTCAAGCACGAACTCAACCTGCCGCAAGACACCCCGCTCGAGCCGCAACCAACCGATCTGGTCAGCACTCTCCCGCTGCCCCGGGACGAAACCGAAGCTCTGGGACAAGCCGTCGCCGGCAATCCCGAGCTGAAGCGCATCGACGCCAGCCTGCGCGCCAAAGGATTTGCCCTGCGAGCGGAGAAAGGAGCACTGGCGCCGCGGATCGATCTGGTAGCGCAGTACTCACTGCTGGGCCGCTTCAACAATTTCGAGGACTTCTTCAACAAGTTCCAGCGCCACAACGGGCAAATCGGAATGTCGTTCCAGATCCCGGTATTCGGCCGTAAGGAGGTCAGCGCCCGAGCCGCGAAAGTCCGCCTGGAAACCAGCGCCCTGGAGATTCAAAGGACGGCCACGCGCTCGGGAATCGAGCTGCAAGTGCAGCTCAAATTCGAAGACCTGCGCCAAGCCGAAGGGCGGCAAAAACTCGCCCGCCTGGAGCTGGACTTCGCCCGCGAAAACCTCAGCGTCGTGCTGGCAAGACACGATGAAGGCCGTGCCGCCATGGAACAAATCGAAAAAGCCCGCCTGCAAGAGAGCCAAGCCTGGGCGGGCTACTATGACGCGCAGTACGCGTCACAGAAAGCGAAACTCAATCTGCTGCGGCAGACCGGTGAGTTGGTGGCTGCCTTGCGGTAGTGGGCTGGCTCAAAGCTGGATTTGTCGGGCCTCGAATTTGTCTCAGCTTTTGTCTGTCACGAAACATGCTGTTGACGGCATATGTTTTTCAAAGCATGATACGATATGAGTTGGCAGGTCCTGTTTGACGACGAGTTTGCCGAAGAGCTGACGAGTTTCGACTTTGCCGTGCGGGTGGGGCTGCTGGCTCACGCGGCGTTGCTTGAAAGGTTCGGACCTAACCTGGGCAGGCCGCGGGTGGACACATTGAAGGGATCACGGCACTCCAACATGAAGGAACTTCGCTTCAACGCAGCGGATGGTGTCTGGCGCGTGGCCTTCGCATTCGATCCCGGCCGGCGGGCCATCCTGCTGGCCGCGGCCGACAAGGCGGGCGCCAGCAAGAAGAGATTCTACAAGCGCCTGATCTCGACCGCGGACGCCCGTTTCGACACGCACCTGGCACGCTTGAGGGAGGAAGGAGGCAAACGGTGACCGTGAAATTGAAGGATGTTCTCGACAAGTTGCCTCGGGCCGAGCGGAAGGTCGTAGCCGCACGCACGAAGGAGCTGGTGGCCGAGGAAATGTCGCTGCGGGATTTGCGCCGAGCGCACGAACTTACTCAAGAGCGCCTGGCTGAGTTTCTAGGCATAGGACAGGAAGGCGTCTCCCGTCTCGAAAAGCGGGCCGACCTGCTGCTCTCCACGCTACGCGGCTACATCGAAGCGATGGGAGGCCGCCTGCGCCTTGTGGCGGATTTCCCGGACCGGCCTCCTGTCGTCCTCAGCGGTCTTGCGGAAATGGAGAGCCCCGATGCTCAGCGCTACCCGGATAGACAGAAACGCTGACTAGCCGCCGGGTGTCTGGTGGGCGCCGCAAGGACTGAGCCAACCTGTATAATCGCAAGTGGTCTCGTCAAACCACAGCACGGCAATCTGCTAGGAAGACAACATGTTCGGACCCGCCATCAAACTCGACAAGGACCTTTTCGAGCGCGTAAAACGCTGCGCCGACCTGGCCGGCTATTCCTCGCCCAAGGAGTTCATCCAGCACGTCCTGGAGCGTGAGCTTTCCAGCATGGAGGAGGAAGAAACCGACGAGGAAATCGTCAAGAAACTCCAAGGCCTCGGCTACATCGAGTAGCCGCTCGCCGATGACCCCATGCTGGACTGGTTTAACGCTATTTTTCGCATCTTGATCGGCGGCTACGCAGCGCTGTTCGGGGACCTCCACCCGCTGGTAAGCCTCACACCCTTGTCGATCGCCGTCGGAGTCGTCATGTTGTGGGTCTTTGGGCTGACTTCCGACCAGGATGCCATCAACAAAACCAAGAAGCTTCTGCAGGCCTACCTTCTCGAGTTGCGGCTGTTCGGCGATGACCCGTCGCTGATCTGGCAATCGCAAAAGAGCCTGCTGGCCGCCAACCTCCGCTACATGGGACTCATGCTGAAACCGGCGATTTATCTCACCGTGCCCATGGTCGTTTTGCTTTTCCACCTGGACTCGTTTTATGGGTTGAAGCCTTTGCGGGTCTCGGAACCGATGGTGGTTACCGTGCAGGTCAGCGGCGAGATCGCAACTGACACCGCGGCTCCCAGCCTTACCGCACCCGCCGGAATCACTGTCGAAACACCCGCCGTTCGGGCGCTGGAGCCGGGCCAATTCAGTTGGCGCATTCGCCCCGCGCGGGAGACCAGCGGGAATCTGAAATTCAATTGGGAGGGGCACGGGAGTTGGGAGAAATCGGTGGCTTCCGGCGACGGCCGGCAATACCTCAATTACCGCCGCGTCAACGGCTCGCTCGCAAGCCTGATGCACCCGGGCGAGGATCTTCTGGGAGTCGCCGGCGTCGAATGGGTCGAGATTCTCTACCCAGCGGCTACGATCGAGCTGTGGGGAGTGGATTTGCACTGGCTCATCTGGTTCTTCGTCATTTCGATGCTAAGCGCTTACCTGCTGAAAGGCTATTTCAAGGTTGTGATTTGATCTGGCGGAACTGTTTACCCCCGTCTGCCCGCGGGCAAGAGTTTGGCCGCGGCAACGGGCGAGCACCAGAAGGCGAACCACGAAGGAGATTTCGCTCATGATTGTCAAACTCGGCGCCGTCAAGTCCCGGTTTGCTCGCCGCCAAAAACCTCTTTGAACACGACCGCCAGGTCGCGAAGCGCCTGTTCGCCGTCGCCCTCGAAACTGGATCCGTGCATGATGGCGAGCTTGGCGGGTTTCAGCGCAGCCAGCTTCTGGAAAAGCCCGTCGGTGTAAGGCGCGTAGGGCGCATAATCGGCTAGAATCCCAGCCTGGTATTCGACCATCGCCGCCCGTGAACGCTCGACCACATCGGATTGCGTCAGGGGCTCGACTTGACCCACTTGGTGAAAAAGGTCGGAACAGAGAAGAGTCTTGGTTGTTTCCTCGAACAAGACGGATGCATCCCAGCCGTGCGGCAGGTGGGGCGTGCGGCAGAGCCGGAAGCTGTGCTTGCCGGTCTTGAACACCTCGCCGTCCGCCAAGCCGCGGGCGGGCCGGTCGGCGAAATCATTGACGCTCACAAGCGCGCCGACCGTGCTGCAAACCGCTTCCGCCGCCGGCGCCGCCTCGAGCCATTGATTCAGAGCGCCACACTCGTCCGACTCAAAATGGCTGAACCCGACCCAGCGAATCCGCGAGGGGTCGATCACGGTTGCCACCGCGTCACGGATCGAAGGGAACATGCCCTTCAGCCCCGCGTGAAAGAGCAGCGGTTCGTCGTCGTCGACCAAGAAGTGATTGAACTGCAAGTCAAAATCGGGAACATATTCCGAGATGCGATACAGGTCGGGACCAATCTCGTTGACTGCTGCCATGGATTCCTCCTCATTCCCCGCGGACAACCAGATCGCGCGCGCCTACTTTAAATAGCTGGGATCTTGAGGGCCCTTCGAGTCGTCAGCAGGACGCTGTTGCGGCTTGATGTCGAAGACGCCGGTGGCTCGCGGCGATGTGAGCCGCGCTCCCGTGACGCGGCCATTGAGAGCTTTCAGAAAAGCGAACAAGTCGCCCCTCTCGTCCGCGGACAGAGGGACCGGCGAGACTTCGGCCCTGAGACCGGCCGGCGCGGCGCCTCCCGTGACGTAGTGGTCGAGGACGTGTTTCATGCGCAGGTACATGCCGTTGTGCATGTAGGAAAAACGCCGCATGACGTCACGCAGGCCTTGTGTCTTGTACTTTGACCCGGGCTCCGCGTCGCCTTCTCTTTCAGGGACGCCGGTGTAGTGAAACTTGTGATCGGTGAGCAGCGGCCCGTTGTGACAGGAGATGCAGCGCGCTCTGCCGCTGAATAACGCCATGCCGCGCCGAGCCTCCGCGCTCAGCGCCGTGTCGTCACCCTGGAGATAACGGTCGAGATCGCTGTCGTAGGAAACAAGCGTCCTTTCATAGGCCGCAATCGACTTGGCGATCAGGCCGAACGACATCGGCTCGCCGGGGAAGACCTTTTCGAACATCTTGCGGTAGCCTGGGTCGGCGGCGACTCGCTCAGCCGCGGCCGCCGGGCTGAGCGCCATTTCTTGGGGATGCCGCAACGGCATGGCCGCTTGCTCTTCGAGCGACTTCGCGCGGCCGTCGAAGAAAAGGGTCCGCTGCCAGCCAACGTTGAGCAAGCCGGGCGCCTTGCGGGACAGCTCGGACTCGTTGAGCCCCCATGCCCGGCTCAAGCCGTCCATGAAAAGCAGCTCCGGCTTGTGACAGGTGCCGCAACTGCGCCGCCCGCCGCCCGACAGCATCGTCTCGAAAAACAGCATTTCCCCGAGCTTGATCTTGCCGGGGGTAGGCTGATTATCCGGAGGGTGGGGAGGCGTACCCGAAAGCGGCTCGAGCCGCGGCGAGTCGGCCGCAACCAGACTAGTCGTCAAAAGGAGGCAAAGCCCGAGAATTCTCACAACCTCAAAGTATCACATCGTGTGTGAAGAACAGAGTGTCAAGCGGGTTGTGCACAGCCAGGAGGACCCATGGGTTCGGGGAGCTACGGCAGGGCTAGAAGAGGGTCCGGGGCGAGATACCCAAGGATTCACTCGTCACGGCTAAGGCCACCTGAGAACGTGGCAAGTATTCTACAGTTATCTGATCGCCTGGTTCGACGTGCAAAAAGACATCGGGGCTGACTGCAAATCTTTCTCCGGCTGCCATGAGCCAGGGCCTGCGGTACATCATTACTCATTCTGTTGCACCGGACCGCGCCGGTACGCCATTAAGGACGACGGCCCATACGATTGGGTCCCGATGATCAGGGCGCGGCGGTTAAACTCAACCGAACGCGATCTCACACCAAGAATCCCTCGGAGGGCTTCAAGTGGAGGAATCGCAAGCGGTTAGCCCACGCGCTTTGGTGAGAACCCCCACGCCGAGTTCAGCGTGTTTCGACAAGGAAGATGTCCGCCTGATCGGTGTCGCGCGTGTAGACGACCGATTCGCTGTCAGGGAACCATCCGCCGTTGTGCACGTGCCAGATTCCTTTGCCTTCGGTGAGTTGCTCGGCCTCACCGAGTGCACGCGGCAATCCGTCTTCCGGGTCAGGCGGGGTCAGCCGTAAAACATAGAGATTCTGGTTGACGTGGCTTTCGTTGTGACTGAACGATACGGCACTTCCGTCCGGGGCCACTGCAAGCTCGTAGTGGGGACCGCGGTGCAGGATTCGCTGTTTGCCGCTCACCAGGTTCATAACAAACATTTCGCGAGCACCGTCTTTCGCGATGCGAGACAAGATGACGTGCTCTCCATCCAGATACCATCCGAAATTGATCGCGCCCACGGTGGCGGGGATCGGCTCTGCCCTGCCGTCGAGCGATGCTAGCCAGAGGGCGAATCCATCTTCGGTCGGCGCGATATAGCCGATCCGGTTTCCGTCCGGCGACCATCTTGGCGCGGCATTGGTTTCGACTCCAGCCGTCCTCATGTAAGTAACCGGAATGCTAATGGGGCGACAGGCGGCGCGTTTCTCCACTTTGCACGTCCGCGATCCACAGCCTGGACGCGCCGTCGCGCGCGGACCGGAAGACGATCTGCTTGCCGTCCAGCGACCAGTCCGGACGAGTGTCCGGGCCGGGGGAGTGCGTGAGCTGACGCTCTTCGCCGGTTCTTACGTCAAGGAGCCAGATTTCGGTGTCACCAGTTCGTCCGGATTGGTAGGCGATTCGCGTGTCATCGGGCGACACCCGGGGATCCAGGTGCTTGCTGGTGCCTCCGATCAGCCGCTCGCTTTGGCCGTTCGACAGGTATGTGCGATAGATGTGCAGGGTGTGGCTGAAGCTCGAATAAGCGACTGCGCCGCTAGGGGCGACCGCCGGGTACATATACTGCCCGGGACCTCTCGTCACCTGGGACCAAGCACCGGAGTCCAACTCGACGCGCCAGATGTTTCCGGCTCCTCCGCGGCCGGAGTTGACGTACAGGCTTTGGTCATCCGGCGCCCAAGCCGGCCAGTTCCCGCTATCCGCGGCTCGCCTGTCGATTTGGCCGCTGGCGTCCGCGATCCAAATGCCCCGCTTGCCGTCGCGCTTGCCGCGGAACGCAATCTGCGGCTCGCGGATCGTCGCCTGGGTTCGCATCAAACAAGTCAAACAAGGAGCAAGAGTATGGCGGAACAGTGGTCCCGATTTCCCGGGTGACCGACGCAAGAGAAACCGCCAAGTGGTACGCTCGCCTAGGATTTAAACTCGAAGGAGAGCAACAGTTTTGCTCCGAACCTGCTAATCTATCCTTCCTACGGCGCGGCGATATTCGTCTTCATTTGTCGGAAAACGAAGCCGACACTGATGCATTATCTCAGGAATCACACGGAGGCGCTCGATGTATTCCGAAAAAACGCTCAACGATCTAACGCAGTTGATCTACCAGGCAGCCGCGGACTCGGAGCGCTGGCCGGCGTTTCTCGGGCGGTACCAAGAGACCGTCGCAGCCCGCAATGTTGCCCTAGCGTACGCCGCGCCGGATCAGAAGCTCTCGCTCATGGTCGCCACCGGAGCGGACGAGGCCGACATGCGCAAATACCATCAGTATCCGTGTCCGTGGCTAGACCGTCTGGTCCAGGAGAACTGCCGTACAGGGGGCGCCGACGCCAGTCACCACCTGATCACGGACGCCGAGCTCGAGAACACCGAATGTTTCAGTCAATTCCTGGGCCCCCGGCAATTCCACTACGGCATGGGGGCGGCGTTTCAGGCCGTCGGCGCGGGGCCGTCGTTGATGGTCATTCTGCGTGAGAAAACGAAAGGCCCCTATGACAGACCGGACTTGGAGCTTCTTCGCGCGCTGCTTCCTCACCTGAGCCAGGCCCTCAAGCTGTACGGCAGGATCGCGTCGCTCGAGAGCAGCCGGCGGGGTCTGGAGGATTCGCTCGACCGCATCTCGACGGGCGTGCTGCTTCTGGACGCGGGCGGGCGCGTGCTCTTCGCCAACCGGGCGGCCGAACGGATCGCCAGCCAAGACGACGGCCTTCGGATCACGCGCGACGGCCTCGCCACCGCCCTGCCGCGCGAGAGCGCCGCCCTGGGCCGCTTGGTGGCGGCGGCGGCGCTCACGACGAACGGCAACGGATCCGCCGCGGGCGGCGAGCTTCTGCTCTCCCGCCCGTCGCTGCGCCGGCCGCTGGCGCTCGCCGTCTCGCCGCTGCCCAAGGACGGGTTTCTCCCCTCTCTCCCGGGCGTGCCCGCCGTGGCCGTGTTCATCAGCGATCCCGAGGCCGCCGGCGAAAGCGACGCAGCGCTGCTCGCCCGCCTCTACGGCCTGACGCCGGCGGAGAGCCGCGTGACCGCGGCCCTGATGTCAGGCGGTGACCTGCGCGAGGTGTCGGATGCCCTCGGCATTAGCTACCACACCGGCCGCGCTCAAATGAAGAGCGTCTTCAGCAAGACTGGAGCCCGACGCCAAGCAGAGTTGGTGCAACTTCTGCTGAAGTTGCCAGCGCCGGCCTGATATTCACACTTTCTATAAAAAAAACAGCCGCATAACCCAAATGGGCGATGACGGCCCGCTCACGCCCGCCCCATTCTGGTGTCAGGAGATAAACCATGACCCGAAAACACCTCAACCTCTTACGTAAGGAGAAATCAATGATCAAACGAAACTTCAACTTGTTCTTGTTGGCGGCTGTGCTGGGCGGCATTCTGATGTCGGCGCAACCGGCGAGCGCTCAGTTGGTGTTGCCCGGAGGAGCCACATTCGACCTCTTTGGGCCGCCAGGGCTCGTCCCCGAACGCAAGGTCCTGCTCAAGGCGACAGAGGGCCCGTTCAATACCATTTACGGTAAGTTTGCGCTTCCAGCGGGCGCCATGCTCGACTGGCACGTCAATCCAGGTGTGGCTATCATAACCGCGACCAAAGGGATATTCAACGAACACCGCAGCAATGGCTGCATCTCTCTACACGAAGCGGGCGACGTGTTCTTCGAATCCGCGGGTCAGGTGCACAAGATCGTCAACCCCAGCGCCACCGAAACCGCCGAGACGCTCATCACATTTATCGTTCCGGTCGGCAGCGACCTGGTGACCTTCGTTCCTCCTCCCGCGGAAACGCCTTGCGACCCCGGGGAGGGGTCGGACCCCCGGCCGGCGAAGCTTGATGTGACGCAGCTCGAGACGGGAGTGGAGGCGTTAGCCGGAGATCTGACCTTTGTCAAGGACGTGATTAAGCGTCTCGCCGCCGTACACGGCGTGCTACGCCGCGGGGATGTCGACAAATAAACCTCCACAGCCACCGCTGACTCGACATGCAGGCGGGGTGTCGCAGTTCTTAGGCGAAAGGCGACAGCTCACGTCCGGCGAAAAACGCGCTAGACGAGCCAAGTCGGAGCAATTTTGTGGGATCTCGGAAGGGGTGCTTCGATGCGCCTCATCCGCCGGCGGTCACGCCTTCCTTTCGGTTGCGGCTGGTCAGCGTTAGGATACCCGGGGGAGCTTGGGCATCAAACTTCGACGCTCAACCGCAGTTGCACAACGTCGGATTCGACCGGGGGCGGCTCTTCGAGTAGGCGGAGGCCTTCGATATAGCAGCGATGGGGTATTTAGTTGACTCCAGTAGCCACAATATGTTGTGGTTGGGGGCATGAAGGAGGACTACCCCCGAAACCTCGTCGAGTTGGAAGCTCGATTCTCGACCGAGGAGGCGTGCCGGGAGTACCTGCTGAAGCTGCGCTGGCCGGAGGGGTTCGTGTGCCCGCGCTGTGGGATCCAGTCCTCATGGGCCAGCAAACGCAATCTGCTGCTCTGCGCCGACTGCGGTTACCAGGCCTCGGTGACGGCGGGCACGATTTTCCAGGACACCCGCAAGCCCTTGACGTTGTGGTTCCGGGCGGCTTGGTGGGTGACAACGCAAAAAGGCGGGGCCAGCGCGCTGGAGTTGCAGCGGGTCTTGGGTTTGGGTAGCTATGTAACCGCCTGGACCTGGCTGCACAAGTTCCGCCGCGCCATGGTGCGCCCCGGTCGCAATCGGCTGGTCGGCCGGGTGGAGGTGGACGAAACGTATGTGGGCGGAGTCGAAGAGGGCGTCCGAGGTCGCGAAATGGTTGGCAAAGCGTTAGTTGCGGTTGCTGCCGAGGAGGATGGGCGCGGTATGGGTCGCATCCGGCTCCGTCGGATCGCGGATGCCTCAGCGGCGAGCTTGGAAGCCTTTGTCGAAGAAGCTATCCAACCTGGCAGCCTCGTGCACACCGACGGCTGGGAAGGCTATGCGGGATTGGAGAACAAAGGATACCGCCATGAAGTCACCGTGCTGCGCGGGAAGCGGCAATCGGCGAGTAAGCTGCTGCCGAGAGTCCATCGTGTCGCCTCTCTGCTAAAGCGCTGGCTGTTGGGGACCCACCAGGGGGCTGTCAGTCACGAGTATTTGGACTACTACCTGGACGAGTTCACGTTCCGCTTCAACCGGCGGACCTCACGGTCGCGCGGCAAACTTTTCTATCGCCTCCTCCAGCAGGCGGTCGCCGCCGACCCTGCTCCCTATAAGACAATGGTCGAGGCCACCAGGGCCGGCACCCCCACCCCCAAGATGTAGTGGCTACTGGAGTCAACTAAATACCCCATCTAGCAGCGAATGGCATCTTCCGCCATAGAGCGGGCGTGTTGCAAATCTTCCGCTTCAGTGACCAGTCCGGGCAGAGCGGGCACGGTTACCGTGTAGCCCGCGAGTTCGTTCCGGTCAAAAAATGCAGTGTATTGATAGACTTTCCGCCGAACCTTTGCCATTGCTCGCACCATAGCAGCGCGCGCCGGGATGGGTCAACTGCATTGTTAACACGGGGCAAGGGCAAGAACTTGCTGTTGAAGGGCGATGATAATGTCCCCTTGAGAGGGCGATAGAAATGTCCCCTAATCTAAGGCTCCAGAAAGGAGGAGCCGAGATTGGAGAGGACATGGATGAACGACAAGGAATTGAGACGGGGCGAGGTGCTGGGCCGGGTGAAGCGAGGCGAGTTAAAGCTGAGCGAGGCGGCGCAGGTGCTCGACATCAGTTACCGCCAGAGCAAGCGGATCTGGAAGCGCTACAGCGCGGGAGGGACAAAAGCATTGAAGCACGGCAACGTGGGCCGGGTATCGAACCGGGCCAAGCCAGCGGAAGTTCGCAAGCGAGTGCTGCAACTGGTGCGCGAGAACTACTCCGGCGAACCGCACGAGCGCTTCGGGCCTACTCTGGCGGCCGAGCATTTGCGAAAGGACCACGATCTGCAAGTATCGGTGCGGGCACTGCGGCTCTGGATGCTCGCCGAGGGTCTGTGGAGCCGCCGCCGCAAGCGCCAGCCGCATCGCCAGCGGCGGCAGCGCAAAGCGCACTTCGGGGAGCTGATCCAGGTCGACGGCTCGCACCACCGATGGCTCGAAGATCGCGGCCCGAAAGGTTGCCTGATGAACTTCGTCGACGATGCGAGCGGCCGGGCGCTGTGCCGCTTCTCGAGCGAAGAGACAACTTGGGCGGCGGCCGATCTGCTCGAAGCCTGGGTGCGTCAATACGGCGTTCCGAAGGCGTTGTATTGCGACTGGAAGAACGTCTACAAGCGCCAGCCGACGTCGCGCGAAGCGCTGGAAGGCATCGAGCCCGAGACGCAGTTCGGGCGCATGTGCGCCAAGCTGGGGATCCGCATCATCGCGGCATCGTCGCCGCAAGCCAAGGGCCGCGTGGAGCGGCATCACGGCACCCATCAAGACCGCCTGATCAAGAAGATGCGACTGCAAGGTATCTGCGATTACGAGGCGGCGAACCGCTATCTCGGCGAGCAATATCTGGGGGAACACAACGCCAAATTTGTCTGCGAGCCAGCGGCGGAAGCGGACTTTCATCAGCGCCCGCCCAAGCGTCTGGACTTAAAGTGGGTGTTCTGCTTGGAGGCCGAGCGAGTCGTCTCCAACGATCGGGTGGTCCGTTTCGAGAACCGCTTCTTACAGTTGAAACCGAAGCGCAATCAGGCTCTGGGGGCGGGGGGGAGAGTCACCGTGCAGCAAGCGCGCCAGGGCGAGTTGCAGGTGATCCACGAAGGCCGAGCGGTGGCCTTTGAAGAGATCACGTGGCCCGAGCCGAAGCCGCGCCCCAAGCCGAAACAACAAGCGGCCCGGCAGCGGCCCAAGCCGGCGGCGGACCACCCTTGGCGTAAGTCGCTGCGGTCGAAAAAACGTGCGGCGACGACATAAAAAAGGCAGGGCTATGGAAATGACGGGACGGATGGAAAGCGTGGAAAACCTCAGCGAGCAGCGCAGAGGGTTCGCATCGCAACGACAGGTTTCCCACCCTTCCCACCGTCCCTTGGAAATCGCTGACGCGATTTCCACATTCCCACAGCCCCGACGACGACGATTATCTCTTACGGACTTACAAACAACAAAACGAAGGGGACATTTCTATCGCCCTACCGCCGGGGACATTTCTATCGCCTCTTGACAAAGGGCAAGAACTTGCTTGCGACAACAGTGGGGAAGGCGTATAATCAACCGGTCGGAGATCGAAATTGAAAATTCCGGCTTTCGTCGAGGGTCGGAGCGCCGTCTTGATTCGACCGCCGACCACAGGGGTAATAGAACATTGAGCATCCCAGCCAAGAGACGCCTGCTGCGCGCCCTCGTCGCCGTCGCGGCGATCTATGCCGTTTTGAGCACCGGCCTATTTTGGGCGATGAGTCAGTCGCCCGAGCGGTTCGGCCGAATTATGTCCTACGTTCCGATGCCGGCGATGGCGATGGCCCTTTTGCCGTTCGAGGGGCTATGGAATCTTGCCCGAGCGGGGGAGCTGAAGATAGGGGACCTGGCTCCTGAGTTCGAGCTGCCAACTTCCGACAAGAGCGGCATCGTCCGTCTTAGCGACCTTCGGGGGAAGTCTCCCGTCGTCCTCGTTTTCGGCAGCTACACTTGACCGCCTTTTCGCCGGGAGGTTCCCGAGCTCAATCGACTTTATAAAGAATACGCCGGGCGGGCCATGTTTTACATTGTTTACATCCAGGAAGCCCATCCCAGTGACCTGTGGCAAATGCCTGTGAATGTCGCGGACGAAGTCGTGTTTTCCAGTCCCCAAAACGCTGGCGAGCGCCTCGACCTGGCCACGGCCTGCGTCCGCAAATTAGGAATCGAACTCCCGGCTCTTCTCGACCACATGGATGACTCGGCTGAGCGGGACTACTCGGGGTGGCCTGACCGTCTCTACGTCATCGACTCCCAGGGGCGCGTGGCTTATAAGAGCGGCCTGGGCCCTTCGGCTTCAAGCCCGATGAAATGGAAGAGGCTCTTGTACAAGTTCTTGCCCGAGAAGACACCCGAACAACAACGTCGAGGGGCTCTGCCGAAAACTCGGGCTAAGAAGCTCCCGACGGCGACCTTGGCCGCGCCGCCACTGCCCGATGCGGCGCGGATTTAGCGCCGCAGCCACCTCGCGATGTCGGGGAAAAGCCGCTCGTGCATCTCCGGTGTGTCGACGTTCTCCCGCAGCACCAGATACGCGCCGGAATCGATCTCGCGCACGGGCTCCTCTCCGCTCAAGTAAAGCGCCACCGCTTTGGTGCTCTCGTAGCCCATTTTGAAGGGGTCTTGGATCACGATCGAGTCGATCGCGCCGGCCTTGAGTTCGTCCACCAGTTCCTTCGACGCGTCGAACCCCACGATCTTGACCTTCCCCGCGGCGTTCCTCTGCTTGACGGCGCGGACCGTCCCGTCGGTGCTCGATTCGTTGTCAGCGAACAACCCGGCCAAGTCGGGGTTGGCCGTCATCATGTTCTCGGCTTCAGCCAGGGCTTTGGCGCGGTCTGCCATCGGGAAGCGCACCCCCAGGTTCTTGATCAGCGGATATTCTTTGGCGATGGTGTCGTTGAAACCGGCCTCCCGATCCATTGTCGAGGCGCTTCCGGGCATGAAACCGATCACGCCGACCTTGCCCTTTCCTCCGAGGATTTTTCCCATGCGGCGCGCCGCCATTACGCCGGCGTCGTAGTTGTTGGTGGCGACATAGGAGATGATCTTGTCGGTCTTGATGCCGGAATCAAAGATCGAGACGGGGATGCCTTCGCTGACAGCGCGTTCCACGACCCCGACCAGCGCGTCTTCCTCGACCGGAGCGAGAACGATCCCATCGACACGCCTGGCGATCAAGTTTTCGACGATCGAGATCTGCCTGGAGGTGTCCACCTCCAGCTGGGGCGCATTCCAAATGATCTCGAGGTCGAACTCATCCGCGGCCGCCAGCGCGCCGGCATGCACGGTTTGCCAAAAGATGTGGTTCGTCCCCTTGGGAACCACACCGATTACCTTCTTCGTGCTCTGGCGCTGGCACGAGGCCGCGACGATCAGTGAACCGAGGACCGTGGCAAGCAATAACGATCGGCGGGCAAGCATGCAACACCTTTACCACAAAAAGGGCTACTGAGGGGTGGATACGGTGGACCCCGTCTCTCTACGGAGCTACGCGAAAAACCTCGGATAGAGCATCGTGAGGAAAGGCATGATCAAAGGCCTCATCGATATCATCCAGGGTCATGCCGTTAGACAGGCACTCCGGGATCAATCTCACGGACAGACGGGTTCCCCGGATCGACAGCGCGCCACCCAACATGCGAGGGTCCTGGACGATCCAGCGATAGTCCCTGTAGGCCTTGAGTTCCGCTTTCATCTGACTCTTCGATCATACCGATTTCTCACGCCATTCACGTCAAATCGGAACTACACTCGCGGCATACGGTCGACTTCCAGATCGTCGGGATCAATGCCCTCGACCGCAGGCTCGACCAGCGCGCCACGCCAATGCGCCCAGCCCCAGCCGACCGCGGTCAAGGAACTGAGCATGCCCGCGCAAGCTCCAATGACGCGCGGGCCGTAGGCGTCGGAAGCAAACCCGGCGACGGCCAGCGACAGCGTCATTGTACCCCAGGTCATCGACTCGATCGTAGAGAAAACACGCCCGCGGTAGCTGTCGGCGACGTGAACCAGCAGTTGGTTCAAGTTGAGGATCGAGGCGACCCCCCAGGCCGCGCGCGACACCACGATGACCGTACGGACCTCTGGCTGATCTACGTGCTCAGCGGCGTGTTGATGTTTGTTTCTCCTTTTTTCAACAGCGGCAGGACGGCGATCTTGCCAAGCTTGAAACCTTCGATTTTCTGGGGTTCACGCATATTTGCGAGATCAACCGGAAGAGCGGGCGCTTTGTGGTTCTTCGCAGGACGGTGCGGAAGCGGATGCGCACGAAGCTGTTGGAGATTAAGAAGCAGCTTTGGGCGCGGATCGACGCGCCGCCGGGCGAGACCGGCAAGTGGCTGCGGACGGTGGTGCGAGGCTACTTTCAATACCACGGGGTACCGGGAAAGCGGCAGGTGCTGGCGAGCTTTCGCTGGGCGCTGGCCCGGCACTGGCGGCGGCCGCTGCGGCGGCGCGGCCAGAAACGCCGCATAAGCTGGGGCCGGTTCTACCGGCTGCTGGACGCGTATCTGCCGCAGCCACGATGTTGTCACCCGTTTCCAAGTGTGCGCTTTGCCGTTACCCATCCGAGGTAAGAGCCGTATGAGTTAAACGCTCACGTACGGATCTGTGCGGGGGGTGCCGGGCGACCGGCATCCCTACCGCGACCCGAATACCGGCATCACGCGTTTTGCGCCGCAAACTAGCTAGAGATCTGCTGCACTCCGGTACTACAGTCCCAGTCCGCAAGACTGCAGTTTCCAGCTGGAGGCCCGCCTCCAGTCCTTCATTCTGAACACGTTCGCCAGGACTTTAAATCCGCAGTCAACCGGCCCGGAGAGGGGGACCCAAAACCGTCCCTGAAACTTCAGGACTACGGACCCTAGGTCGATGACCGCCTGAAAAAGTTATTTAAAACACTTTACCACAAGAATGTTTTGGCCTATAATGGGCCCTGCGCGCCTATCGTCGTCTCTCCGTTCGCCTCTCCCAGCGGGACCGTAAAGATCTGCGTCAGTTGCTGCGGAAGGGAATCCAGCCCGTGCGCATCGTATTACGGGTGCTGACGCTGCTGCAGCTCGATGCCGGCCAGACAGCTTCCGCGGTGGCCCGCCATGTTCAACTCACCTCCAAGGCGGTGCGGGAGATTGGACGGCGCTATGAACAGGGAGGCTTCGAGCGTGCCCTCCACGACAAACAGCGGCCTGGGGCGGCTCCCCTGCTCGGGGCCAGCGAAAAACAGCGCATCATTGCCATGGTGTGCAGTGATCCGCCGGCGGGGCGAGCGCGCTGGACGGTGCGGCTGATCGCCGAAGAAGCGGTCAAACGCAAGCTCGTGCCGCGGGCCGGGCGAGAAACCATTCGGGTACTTCTTGAAAGCCACGACTTCAAGCCGTGGCGGGAAAAAAATGTGGTGCGTGGCGGAGCTGGATGAGAAATACATCGAGCGCATGGAAGATGTCCTGGCACTGTACGAAAAGCCGTATGACCCGGCCGAGCCGGTCGTCTGCCTGGACGAGAAACCGGTCTCGCTGCACAAGGAAGTGCGGCCGCCCCGTCCGGCAGCGCCCGGCCACACTGCCAAACGGGACAACGAGTATCAACGCTGTGGCACGGCCAATGTCTTTGCCGTGGTGGAGCCGAAAGCCGGTCGGCATTTCACCTGTGCGACGCCGAATCGAACGGCGGCGGAGTTTGCGAAGACGCTCGGATCCCTGCTGCATCGTTATCCCTCGGCGCGGACCATCCACGTGGTCTGGGACAACCTGAACATCCACTGCAAGAAATCATTGACGGACTACTACGGGGAAAAGCAAGGAGGCGAGATGTGGAGCTGGCTGACGATCCATCCGACCCCGATACACGGCAGTTGGCTCCATCAGGCCGAAATTGAACTGAGTATGTATTCGCGCCAGTGCCTGGGCCGTCGGCGTATCCCTGACCTGAAAACATTGCAGCAGGAGACGAGTTCGTGGAAAGATCGTGTGAACCGAGACCAAGTGAAGATTAACTGGACGTTCGACCGCAAGGCGGCTCGAAAAAACTTTGGCTACAAAAAGAACTCTTCCAGGCGGTCAAAGACCGGGGAGCGGCGGAACGCGACACCGAAGGCAAAGTTCTGCGAATCGCCGGCTCGCAGACCGACATCACTACTCTGATCGAGGTTGAGAAACACTTGATCCATGACGCTCTGCATGACACGCTGACTGGACTACCCAACCGCAGCTTCCTGATGAGGCAGCTAGAAACCGTCACGGACCGCCAATCCCTGTTCGCCGTGCTGTTTATCGATCTCGACCGGTTCAAGATTATCAACGATACGCTGGGACACGAGGTCGGCGACCAACTGCTGATGGAAACCGCGAAGCGTCTGAACTCCTGCGCGCGCAGCGGCGACATCGTGGCCCGCTTGGGGGGAGGCGAATTCGTGATCGTGCTGAACGGACTTCGCAAACCAGAGGATGCCGAACAACTCGCCCGGCGTTTTCAGAAAGCAATTGAACTCCCCCTGGAACTCGCCGGCAACAAATTTTCGCTCTCCGCCAGCTTCGGAATCGCGATCGCCGACGGCCGCAGCTCTGCCGATCAGCTCCTCCGAAATGCCGACATCGCGATGTATGAGGCGAAGACCCAAAAGGGGAAAATCCGCGTCTTTACCAATGAACATGCGAGGCCGTCTGGTGCGTTCGTGGCAGTTGCAAAACGATCTCCGCCAGGCGATGAGAAGTGCGGGCTAGCAGAGCGCAGGTGGTGAAAAGAGGGCGTTCTCTTCCTCAGCCCGGCGCGTGGGGTATTATGGGTGCTGTCCAATAGGAGATCTTCCCCGACTGTCTCGGACTGCTCGACTGTCTCAGACTGATTGTTGGCCGAGGAAGCCCGCGGACAATCACTCCCAAAACACATGCGGTATCGGAGGGCTATATGAAACGACTGCCATTACTACTAGCGCTGGGGGTTTGCCTCGGCTTACTGAGCCATTGCGGCGGGGACAGCGACACACAACCCGAAAGCTCTTCACCCGAAACCGCGCCGCTTCCACCGCAAACCTCGCCGCGGGTCTACGTTACCAACGAGGCGTCCGGGGACATGAGCGTCATCGACTCCGCCACGAACGAAGTGATCGCGACGGTTCCGCTGGGTAAGCGGCCCCGCGGCATACAGATCAGCCCGGACAAGAAAACGATCTACATCGCTCTCAGCGGTTCTCCCTTTGGCGGGCCCGATGTCGACAGAGATACTCTGCCTCCCGCCGATAAGACCGCCGACGGGATCGGCGTCTTCGACATCGAGCAGAACAAGCTCATCAAGATACTCGACGGAGGCTCCGATCCCGAGCAGATGGCCGTGAGCGCCGATGGGACGAAACTCTACATCGCCAACGAGGACGTGGGGCTGGCGAGCATCGTCGATATTGCCGCCAACAAAGTCATCAAAACGATCCCGGTCGGCGACGAGCCCGAAGGCGTGGGAATCAGCCCCGACGGGAAAACGGTCTATGTCACTTCCGAAGACGACGCCGAAATTTTCGTCATCGACACGGAAACCGACACTCTCACGAAGAGCTTCAAAGTGGGACTGAGGCCCCGTGTCGTTGCCTTTTTGCCGGACGGCTCGCGGGCCTATATCACGGCGGAAAGAGGGGAGTCCATAGCGGTCGTCGATACGGCCAACCACGAGGTGATCGAAACGATCCAAGTGACCGGGAGCCCGGCAAGACCGATGGGCATCGCCGTCGCGCCGGATGGCAAGCAGATCTTCGTCACCATGGGCCGTGGTAAGACGGTTGTGGTAATTGACACCGCCACGAACGAGGTCGCCGGCTCCTTTGAAGTCGGCTTGCGTCCTTGGGGCATTGCCATCACTCCTGATGGCAAGACTCTCTACACCGCGAATGGCCCCTCGAACGACGTCTCGGTTGTCGATGTCGAGACCCGGAAGGTGGTAAAGAAAATCCAGGCAGGGGAGCGCCCCTGGGGAGTTGCCATTCTGCCATAGCGCACACCTGCTTGCGTTACCAGAAAGGCTGGCTCGGACTCGCTGTCGCCGTTGCGCCCGTCCAAATTTCACGCTGCCCTTGTTCGTTGAACCCCGAGACCAGTCAGCACGGCCTCGCTGACGATTCCGCCTTGCGGGCGTAGTTTTTCCTATCGCGCATCGATCATCAGATGGGCGTGTACTCCTGCTGATCCAGACGCCGCTCGCGGAACGCCGATCACTATTTCATTTCAAGATCCGTCCGCTCAGTCACAAACCTTTTCCTCAATTGTTTTCAACGACTTAATCCCGAGTGGCTCCCCAGTAGCGGCCCGTTCTTGCACGGTCGTGCCGCCAGCGGCAGTGGCAGCAATGCGAACGTATCCTGTTCGAAAAAGGCCGGTTTACACCACGTTTTTAGGACTTCTTGCCACAGGCCGCTCATCGCCTCAAATCGCAAGCTACTGAAAACAAATCCTTTAGACGTCAACCTCACGGCGAGACGGCCAAAATGAGCCGATAATCTGATCAGCCTGTGCACAATCACGCAAAATAAAGGGACAAGCCAGTTCGTAACGTCTCATCCGCACAGTGCGGAAGTATCTGAAAGGAGGCATTGGGTTTATATCATGAAGTTTTAAATGATTACTTTACATTTCTTGATGGAAATGTTACGATCAATCGGGATAAAAATGTATTTATGATTCCAATGCCCGCTGACTGCTAAGAAGAGGCAACATGCACATCCGACAAGCTGCCCGCCGGATGATCCTCGTTGTGGATGACGATGAGATGATCCGCCGAGTCGTTGGGCTCGTGCTGCAAAGAGAGGACTATCGCGTGGCCCTCGCGTCTACTGCCCAAGAGGCGATCGAGTCGGCGACCAACGAATCGCCTTCCTTGATCATTCTTGACCTCTCGCTTCCGGACAAGAGTGGATTGGAGCTGTGCCGGGAGCTGCGTTCTCGGTACCAGGGCCCGATCGTCATCTTATCCGGAAACGGTGAAGAATTGATGGTGATCGATGCTCTTGACGCTGGAGCGGATGACTACTTGACCAAGCCCTTTCGTCCTAGTGAGCTACTGGCTCGTATACGCGCGCTGTTCCGGCGGTATCAATCCCGTCAGAATGGCCCTAGCGTGATCGAAGCCGGTGATTTCCAACTCGACTTGGCCCGGCGAAGGGTGGTATTAGAAGGACGAGAGATCCGGCCCACGCGAACCGAGTTCGAGATCCTGATCCTGTTGGCTCAGAACTTGGAACACGTGGTGACTTCGAAAATGATTCTCGATCGTGTTTGGGGACCCACGCGCGGGGACTATATGCAAACCTTGCGGGTGCACATGGGGCACCTTCGCAAGAAGATCGAGCCTGATCCGAGATCGCCGAAGTACATACTGACCGAGCCCAGCGTCGGGTACCGCTTGGCGGTTCCGCAACCCGTCCTCCATAGCGTTGCAAGCTAAGCTGTCTTCTCGCCGGAAGGTACGCGAAGCTGAATGCAAACTTCGTTGCCGAAGGCCGGGAAGATTGCCGCCAGAAACTGGTTGAGGCGGACCCACGCTTGGTAGTTTTCCAGGCGGCTGCCGGTCCAGCGAAGGATATGCGAACCGGCGAAGACCTCCACTTCGAGTCCGAGCTGGGCGGCCAGCCGTTTCCACATTCGCGGATGGAAGGCGGTGACGTGCTGCCCAAGCTTCCGTTTTCCCGCCTGCAGTTCACGGTTGTAGCGCCGCTGATAGTATGCCGCCACGGGCTTCGGCAGCACCGGAGAGCCCACCAGCAAGACTCCGCCCGGTCTTAGAACCCGGATCACTTCGCCGAGTGTGTCTTGCGGGTTCCTGAGGTGCTCGAGGATATGTGAGCACACGATGATGTCAGCCGAGTCGCCGGCAAGTGGTATTGACTGCTCGAGATTGCATTCGTGAAGTTCGTCATACCCGGCGAGCACCACGTACTGATTAGCGACGTTGCGGTCTAGTCCGATCCAGCGGGCGTCAGGCAGGGGCGGTGCAAGACTTCTCAGCAATCCAATTTCAGAACCGATGTCGACAATCGTGGGCCCCCGGCCAAGGCGCCGAGCCTCAGCGAGAATCCCTTGATAAACCCACCAGTAGCGCAGCACCCGGAAGGGGTACTTCGTCCGCTTGGCGCCTTCTCGCAGCGGAAGCGCCTCCATCGGCGCGTGAAAATCTTCCATTGGAGCCAGTGGCCACGAAAGCAGTTGAAATCGGCGGCTGGCTCTTTGTTCCATAAATCGTGTCCGATTCCCAAATCAGGAAATTCCTAAACGTGACAGCAAGCACGTCCAGGGGGACCTCCGATTCTAGCCCGCATTAGCCGTTCACCGACGGGATTGCCGGCGCGCGGCTCTTGAGCTGATGATTTCGGCGCTTGGTCCTTCAGCCATCTTCAGCAACGCCTTGCCCAAGGGAAAACAGCACACGGTTGTCCGGCTGATTCCGAACTGCTTGGCGATCGTTCCCAATGAATCGCCCCGTCTACGCATCTGTACGAGCTTCTTACGATCGGAACACCTTCTTGGGCGCCCCAGTTGCTTGCCCTGAGCGCACGCTAACCCGGCGATGGTGCTCTCGCTGATCTTGACTAGTTCCTGCTTCGCCAGAGCGGCCATGATCGAAATGATGGCGTCCTTGAACACTCAGGGTCGATGGCTAGTCTTTGGCTATGCTGCATGGAAGTCCTTGAAGGGCGGATGGCACGTTCCTATCCACCTAGCTCAGAGCGTTCTGGGCTCAGTGCCCTCGAGATCAAAGCTTATCGATGCCGTTTATGAGATAGGTTCTAGAGTCTTCGGCCTTGTAGACGACACCCATGAGGGTCTCGTTTTTTGCGGCGGATGACCGAGCGTATATGATGCGCTCGGTTCAGGAGGCTACTCAAGAAGGAATCCCGCGAAACCCTCTTGGCTCCGCCTGGATCTGGAACCTGGACCAGCGGGAACTAACGTCTTCGGAGACCCTCGAACCAGGCATTGGCTTCGGCGGCTTTGCACCACATCTGCAGGCGGCCGGGCTTGAAATACCAAAGCCAGAAATACTGCTCCCCGGCGCCCTCGCCGCGCATGAATTCGAACCCGTTACGCTCGGCCAGTTCTGCCGCGAGGGACCGTGAGATCGGCGCCCCCAGCCAGGTGTCTTGTTCTGTCGCAGTGACTTTCGAGCTTCCTTGCACCTGAAATTTGAACAGGCTGCCAGGGCGCAGAACGCGCTGCACCTCACGAATATAATTCTCGATGATCGCCTGACTCGGGATGTGCTGAAAGACGATGAAGCTGAAGGCAAAGTCGAAACGGAGGTCGCCCAGCACCTGCAAATCCGCGCCGTTGTTTTGATGCAGATGGGCATTGGGAACGCCGCTGAGCAGCTCACGGCCCCGCGCAACCATCTCGCCGCTGACATCCACGCCGTGCACTTCGCCGAAGATACGGGCCAGTGCGCGGGTCATGCGTCCGGCGCCGCAGCCGATCTCGAGGACCCTCATCTTGGCCGCCGGGCGGCCGCGGCGGATCTCGTCCATATCGGGCCGGATGATTTCCCCGACCGACTGTTCGCCGGAGGCGTAAAACTCGGCCGGGTCCCAGTCGTCTTTCGATGAGGCGATGTAATAAAAGGCGTTTTCGCGCGCCCGATGGTCCCAATCGGTCCGCATCTTTTGCTGGGTGGCGGGTTTCCACGCTGGCCGCTTCAAGTGCAACTTTCAAGTCCTCCCGAGACAAATAATTCTCGCATCTTCTCGGGGCTGGCGGGTTTGGATGGCCGCGGAGGCGCCATGGAAGAGTTGGCCAAAGATATTTGCTGGCGAGCTTTCGTGAACAGAGCCGCAGCCCGCAAGAGTGCGGTCGAGAGTGGGGGGCGCGCCGGCCATCCCATTGGGCCTCGGTCACTGCGAGACTGGACCGCACCCTTGCGGGCTGCGGCTCTGTTTACGAAAGCTCGCCAGAAGAAGAGGTTTCTACTTTGCCAGCGTCATCAGAGGGAAGCGCGGTTGCTAGGATGGACTCCAAACGATGGATTTCATCGAGGATTCGCTGGGCGTCATTCGCCTTCTCCGCTGGCAGGGCCTTCGGTGGCTGGTGCATGGCTGGACCAGCCGGGCAGCCGGTGACTTTCGGCGGCTTCCGGCGCGGGATGAGTTGAACAGGCGGTTGGGAGTCACGGGAATGGAGCTGTGGATGCCGCGCCAGGTGCATTCGAACCGGTTGCACGTCGCGGGCGAAAGCGTGGCGCCCGCGCGGGGTGAGGCCGATGGCATGCTGAGCGATCAGGAGGGCTCCTTGCTCGGCGTTCGCACGGCGGATTGTCTGGCCTTGCTGTTCGTCGATCGCCGGCGGCGGGCGGTTGCGGCGGTTCACGCGGGCTGGCGCGGCACGGTGCAAGGAATCGCGGCAAATGCCGTTGAGCGGATGCGCGGGGAGTTCGGCTCAGTCCCGGAGGAAATGGAGGCGGCGATCGGTCCGGGTATCGGCCCGTGCTGCTTCGAGGTCGGAAGTGAAGTCGCCGAGCAGTTCGACCCGGGCGTCGTTGCCGGCCGAGAAAAACCCCGCGTTGACCTGGGCGCGGCCAATCGCCGGCAGTTGCTGGAGGCCGGAATCCCCGGGGAAAGAATTTGGAGCAGCAACTTGTGCACGCACTGCTCGCCCGAACAGTTTTTTTCGCACCGGCGTGACGGCGACAGCGCCGGCCGCATGCTGGCGGTGATCGGGGTGAGGGCCAGGTGAATGGGGGAACTTCACGGTCCTCATTCCTGCGTGGCAATTTCGGGAGAGGGACGCGTTGTACATTGGCGGCTCTGCGACGACCGCCGTGCCTGCCAAATCGGATGGGTCCTTAAGGACATCTACTGGTCTGTCTTTTGGCGGCGCTACAGCGGCTCTGACCTGCTCGGGCGCAAGACCTGCCGCTGCGGGCGAAGCGGCACGCTCAGTTCCCAGGAGTAGTTGTTGAAAACGATGCCAAGCGGAAAATGCACGACAGACAATGACGATAGAGGTACCTGACATGTTATACAGGCTGGTCGGACGTCTCCGCCGATTGGTGTGTGACTAGTATAACGTTTCATTAAAACATAACCATAGGACAATGTTTTTTGCTAGACTGGTTGCATGGCAGGAAAATCGAAGCGTCCCCCACTGGTTCTCACTCCCGAAGAGGTGCAACATCTGAAGCGGCTGCGTCGTTCCCGCAAGGCTCCGGCTCGGGAGGTGCAACGCGCCGAGATTCTGTGGCGTTATCATGGCGGCGAGACCATCGCCGAGATTATGCGGGCCGTGAAGATGACCCGCAAGAGCGTTGCCAAATGGATCGAGCGAGCCCTCGCCATGGGGGTGGAAGCGGCCCTCAAGGACGCCTATCATCGTCCCTACGAGCCCCGCATTAGCGAAGAGGCCAAGGCCTGGGTGGTGCACTTGGCCTGCTGCAAACCCAAGGAACTGGGATACGCCGCCGAGTTGTGGACCCGCAGCGCGCTCGCGCGGCACGTCCGCCAGCATGCCGTGGAAGCGGGCTATCCGGCCCTGGCCCAAGCGGCTAAAGCGACGGTTCACCGGATTCTGGCCGCCCAGCCGCTGCATCCGGAGAAGGTGAAATACTACCTGGAGCGCCGCGACCCGGATTTCGAGTCCAAGATGCGGCAGGTGCTGCTGGTCTACCGCGAGGTGGCGCTGCAAAATGAAAGCTCTGGCGAGGGCGGCCCCTCGCCGGGCGTGATCACGGTTTCGGTGGACGAAAAGCCCGGCGTGCAAGCGATCGCCAACACCGCGCCGGACCTGCCGCCGGTGCCGGGGCGGCATCCTTGTGTGGCCCGCGATCACGAATACAAACGTCTGGGGACTTGCTCGATTCTGGCGGCGCTGGACTTGCACGACGGCCGCGTGACGGCGCGGGTGGAGCGGCGCCACCGCAGCCGGGAATTCATCTTATTGCTGAAGGATCTGGACCAAACCTACCCGGCCGAATGCACCATCCGATTGATCTTGGACATTCTGGCGGCGCTGGACTTGCACACGGCCGCGTTCCGCTCACATTGCTATCTGGACCAAAGCCGAAGACATCCGAAGGCTCCTATTTGGCGACGCGTCCGAACCGCTTCAAATACGTACATACGCCCACCCACGGGTCTTGGCTCAACATTGTCGAGACCCTGTTTGGGAAGATGGCGCGCACCTTTCTCAAGGGCATTCGAGTGGAGTCCTGGGCGGAGCTTCGAGAACGAATCCTGCTGGGAATCGCGGAGATCAATGCCGCTCCAGTCGTTCACCGCTGGGGCAAGTTCGAGGCGCTCGAGGCCGCCTGAGATGGTGTATCTTTTAATGAAACGATATACTAGTATGGCCGGGACATGGTCGAATTGCACTCCTGGCCGGATTTCTAGCTGTTTCCGCGGGAGCCCTGATACCAGGTGCTACTGACCCCATCAAAACCATCTGGGTCAAGATTAGTTATTTGGTCTCCCCAGAATGTATGGGCGCTCCAGGTAACCCTTCATCAAACGGCTGCGGACCCCCCACGACGCCCCCCAGCTGGCAGTAGGACGCGATGCCACTATACCGACAGCTTCATCAGCCATAGCAACCTCACCCTACGTTGGCTGTCAACGCACTTTTGGCGCACGACCAGCAATCCCAGGCCGTGTCAAGGGGGGAGTATACCCTAAGGGTCAGGAAGGCTTACGGCGAATAGCTGAGAAAAAAAAGTTACCATCGTACGGCTGCAAATGAACCGATTAGTTCATTGATACTTCCTCGGAACCGGCGCATATTGGTAGCAGCGCTAGATGCTTGCAAGAATGCCACAAAGTCAGACCGACCAAAGTCTCTCACGAGCAGCCCGAAGCTGAAACCAGATGAGTGCCCTCGTTTCCATTTCTATCCTGATTCGTCTCCTCGCGGCGGGCTGGGCTGCCTTCCTGGTGTGGCGTCACCGGGACTGGCGCCTGGCATTTCTACCGCTGATGCTGCTTCTTATGGTATTGCAGCCGCTGCTGCCAGGCCTGGGCGAACCAAAATCCCTCATGCTGCAGGTTTCCATCCTGACCGTTATTATAGCCACGATGTTTTACTTCCTTCTGCGCCGTTCTCTGCAACGGCGGGCGGCGACATTGCTGAGGGTAATGCTCATCTCCATTGTTTTGTACCAAATCATAAACCTCTTGTCAGACGACCCTTTTGACGCCTCGATGCTTTTGCACTCCGGACTGTCGATGAGTCTCATCGTGTACTTGAACATTGTCTTGTTGGGCCGGATCCTCACCGAGCGACAGTGAGCGGAGGAGCAACTCCGAAAGCAGCTGAAAAATGATGCTGTTCATGATGCGCTGACCGGACTGCCGAATCGGATTCTGTTTATGGAGAGGCTGCGTTTAGCCCATGCCCGAAAACAACGCCGCAGCGGCCATTTATTCGCTGTGCTGTTCCTGGACCTGGATCGCTTCAAGCTTGTCAACGACAGCCTCGGACACGCGATTGGAGATCAATTGCTTGTTCAGGCCGCTGAAAGGATAGGGGCCTGTCTGCGGGATGAAGATATTGTGGCGCGTCTGGGGGGAGATGAGTTCGCGGTTCTGATTGAGGATCTCAAAGAACCTGTTGACGCTGAACGCTTCGTCCTCCGGCTCCATGAGCAACTGGCCAAGCCATACCGCCTTGAGGATCGAGAGATAGTCATTACCGCCAGCAGCGGAGTTGCGTTGAATACGATCGACTATGCACGGCCCGAGGACATGCTCCGGGACGCAGACACGGCTATGTACCAAGCCAAGGCTGCTGGAAAGGGGCGCTACGAAATGTTCGACAGCCGTATGCACAAGCAGGCCGTGGCACAGTTGCGACTGGAAGCCGATCTGCACCGAGCCGTTCAGGGCGGGCAACTGGACGTCCACTACCAACCGATTGTGGCTCTTGACAGCGGAAAAATTGTTGCTTGTGAGGCGCTGCTGCGCTGGAATCACCCCAGCCTTGGCTGGCTTCGTCCGGCGGAATTCATTGGCTTGGCGGAAGAAACAGGACTAATCGTGCCAATCGGCGAGTGGGTTTTGCGAACCGCTTGCGCCCAAAACAAGGCTTGGCAGCTGACGGGCTCTCTGCCCCTGATAAATGTAGCCGTCAACATTTCCGCCCTCCAATTGCGGCAGCTAGAATTCGTTGACACCGTCTCCCAGATACTAGACCAGACCGGCTTGGACCCCCATTTTCTGGAACTGGAGCTGACCGAAAGCATCCTTGTGGAAGACTCAGAGGCTGCCGCAAGAACAATCGAGAAATTGGCTTGTTTGGGGGTGCGGTTTGCGATCGACGATTTTGGAATGGGCTATTCTTCCTTGAATTATCTGCGCCGTTTCCCGCTGCACAGCTTGAAAATCGATCAGGTGTTTATGAGTAGTCTCATCACGGGAGATCCCAGCAATGTCAAAATCGTCTCGGCGGTGATTTCACTGGCGCATAGTCTAGAACTCGAGGTCACAGCCGAAGGCGTGGAATCCGAAGACCAGTTGGCATCTCTGCGCTCCCTGCAATGCACAAAAGGCCAGGGACACCTTTTCAGCGTCCCCCTGCCCGTTGAGAAAATCACGAAGCTTTTGCAGGAAAACGCATGGGTGGATTTCACCAGGAAGAGCCGTGACCTCACCGTGGAACCGCAGTCCGTCTTTTCGAGCGGGGCTGATCGGGGAAAACAACTGCAAGGCGTTGCCGGACTGCTCAATCTAGCTGCCGAGGTAAGCGAGGGATCAGGTCTACAAATAAGGAACGGCGCGGTGCGATCCAAGCGAGAGAGGGTATGAAGGTGTGGACTCCTGAGCAGCGCCACCGGATCCGTAGCCAAGATCCCCATTCCGGGGCATTGGGCGGCACGCGCACGACGAACTGGTAGAGTCCGGCGCAACACGGGGCGGCGCCCGCGTATAAAACGTCCGCCGGAGGAACCGCGATGCCGCCGATCGTAAAGGTCACTTCGTTGATCAGGTTCGCCAGGCCTTGCGAGTCCGGCAGCGCCTGAGAAGGGATCTGGCCGGGAAGCTGCGTGAAGACGCCTGTATAGTTGAGACCCGCAAACCTTACCGGGAACCGTGCCGGGTTCCCCGAAACCCCGTGGATCCCCGCCAGACTCAGCCCCATCCATCCGCCGAACGAAAACCCTTCCGCGGGAGCTGCAACAGCTTCGAGGTGAGAGCGGGCCGTGTAGAAGCCATCAGTGGAAGGGGGGTTGAAGGACACGGCGCCGCCTTCCGGGGGCAGGGCGCCCGATTCCACCTTGAACTGCTGGATCAAATGAGCCGTGAAAACCGTGTTGGCCGCAAACGGAATAACGGTGCGGCTCTGGTCTCCCGAGTCGCCCCATCGCGCGGAGATTCGTGTCAAACGTGGCAGAAAATTCGGGAACCAGATTTGGAGCCCCGACCGTAAGGGAGGGGTTAGCCGCTTCGACGCGCCTCATCCGCCAGCGGCCACGCTCCCCTCTTTAGTTGCGGCTCGTCCGCGTCAGGCATTGTTGGGGCTGTTGGGGCGTTGCTGGCGGGACTCATTTGGCAAGTTCGCGCCGCAAATCCGGGGATCTTCGGCCAGGCGAAGCGTTCTTTCCGCTGCTTCATCGTCCGGTTCGTGATGCCTCGGGATCAGTCCGCTGAGGCTCTCAATCGCCGCCAGGATGCGACAACCGATCCATGGTTTTGGCAGCTCTGCAACCAATGAGTAACGGAACTTCCGTACTATCGGTTTCGCTGATGGATTGGGGACTATCAGGCTATAGACAGCTCGCCGCCGTTCGTTGTATTCAATAGAATAGACGGGTCTTTCGCCCGTTTGGGACAAAGCAGCCGCACTGGATTCGGAGGAAATATGTCAGCAAGACAGCAGCGCCGGCAGAAACGCCAGACCCAGAAACGTCCGGTCGGTTTGCAACTGGAAACCGCCTCGTCCAACGGCAAGGCGGCCGCGATGCCCGCCACTCTCGTCGATTTCAGCGAGTATGGCTGCGGGCTGCAAACGACCACGCCGCTGAACGTCGGCGAAATGGTCACCGTCAAGAATCTGGGGTTTCCAAACCGAGAGAACGGAGTCACCACAAGGAAAGCCCGGGTTATTTACTGCCGACTTTACGACGAAGGTATTTACCGCTTGGGGCTGGCCTTTGAGGAAGAGCCCGGCACGAAGCACAAAAGCACCAACGGCCAAGCCCAAATGGCCCCAGACAGCTCCTTACCCGACTACTACGAAATCCTCCAAGTCAGCCCACAGGCGGATCTCGAAACTATTCAGCGCGTCTACCGGATGCTGGCGCAGCGATTCCATCCCGACAACACCGAGACGGGCAATGACACGAAATTCCGCCTTGTGCTGCAAGCCTATCGCGCTTTGAGCGACCCCGAGACGCGCGCGGCTTACGACGTAAAACATAAAGCTGCCGCGGCCTTACGGTGGCGGATATTCGACAAGCCGGACGATGTTGACGGATTCGAAGACGAAAACAAAAAACGCTGGGCCATTCTGTTGGCTCTGTATATGAAACGAAAACGTGAACCGGAGAAGCCTGGAGTCAAGCTCAGGGATCTGGAGGTCTTGCTGGGATGTCCCCGAGAGCACCTGCAGTTCAGCCTCTGGTACTTGCGGGGAAAGGCCCGCGTTTTGGCCGCGGACAACGGATACTACGAGATCACGCCGGAAGGCGCCGACGCGCTCGAGGCGGCCGGCTCCGATGTGCTTCCGAAGATGCCGAAGCTGCTCGAGCAGCCTGGTGCAACCACGCAGAGCGAGCCAACGGGCGGCCGCGGGCCCAGTTGATTGGAACCCTGCCATCGGTAGCCGTGCAGGGTCCCGCCAAAGTGTACATTCAAGGGCGGGCAGTGTGGCCCATCGCTGCCTAAAACGTCCAGCGGAAGCTTGAATAGCCGACGTGCGCGTGGTAGTTCTGCCGCCCGCTGAACTGCTCACTGTAGTTGTAGAACTGCCAGCCCACATTCCAGGACAGGTTCTTGTTCAGTTCCAGCGAAACCCTTGCCAGTGGAGACTGGTAGCTGAGCGGGAAGCTGTTCCGCACGTCGCCGTCAAAGCTGAAGTTCGGATAGGCGGGCGTCACGCCGGAGACGAACGACGGGCTCCCCTGAGGGTCGCCGGTGTCCTTCGAAATCGTGTATCCCAGATAAAGCAGCAGCCTGTCGTGAGCCTCAATGCGCGATCCTAGATAGAACACGTGCAGGTTGCTCGTATAAAAACTCCCGCGCACCGCTTCGGGTTCAATTTCGCGGAGGAAATTGAAGATACCGGATCTGGTGTCAATGTCGAGCTTGGTGTAGCTGGCGTCGAACGTGAAGTGGCCCGTGGGGGCGGACCAGGAAGCGTTCGCTCCAACACTGCGGCTGGTCGAGCTGTGGTTGATCAGTGACGCCCCGTTGTCGTTGACTGCGTTTTTGAATTGGAAGCCTACGACGAGCCCGTCTTTGCGCCACTGGACTCTTCCGCGTTCGGTGTGAAATTCACGTTCGCTGACGGGAGTGAAAGGACGGTCGGCGCTTCCCGCCTCGGCGTCAAACGATACTCGCAATCGGCGCAGCGGCTGCCAGCGAAAGCCGCCGCCGCCGGAGTTGATCTCGTTGTCTTGTCCGGCAAGGGGTGTTGAGAACTCGAAGCTTGGAAAACGAAACGCTTCGCGAGCGCGAACGCGACGGGTGGAGAACCTGTAAACACCGTAGAGTCCGAACCCGGGGACCGGACGGAAGTTCGCTTCGGTGGCGTTCGAAATATGGCGAACGCCCAGTTCTTCGAATTGGATAAATTCGTTTGTGAAAAGGCTGGTTTCGAGAAATGAAGCTTGGCCGAGTATTCGCGTGTTGTTGATCGCGGTGGTATTCGTGATCGTCCACTTCTCCGACGGCATGAATGTGACGCTGAAGTCTCCGGTTCCCTGCTTGCGGCTGGCGTCACCCAAGACAACCGTTTGACGCAAGGTCGACAGCCCGCGGGCCGCGTTGACCGCTGTCACGGCTTCGCTCAGGGCAAAGTTCCGCCGGCCTCCGGCATACACGTAACGCCCGTGAAACCCCAAGATGTGTTCTTCCTCAGTTCGAATGTTGATGCTCGTCACCGGCGTGTTGCCGTGAATGGGTTCGTCCCGCCGCAGCCCCGAGACCTCCTGAACGTTGCTCGGAACGCCCGGGGTCAGAACGCCCGGCAACTGTGACGCGTCAGCGTACTCGGTGTCTTCTTTATAGTTGTCAAAAGCCTGCAGAAACGTGATCGCCAAACCGGCCACGCGCAGGCTGGCTCCGGCGCGGTATTGGTTGTTCACTTGACGCAGATTGTTCGAGAACCGAATGAAGTTCTCTTTACTAAACGCACCAATGCCGCTTCCCACGGCCTGGGACGAAAACCCCGGGCCGTTATGGTTGTTGCGGTCGTAACCCAGCAGCAGCTCGATGCGGCGGCCCGGAAACAGCGTCAAGTCGTGGTTCTGAAAGATGCGCTCGGAGTTTACGCCATGCTCCCCGTTCCACAGCGAGGGCAGGCGGTTGAAGTAGTTGACGATGCGAAACCGCATGTCGTAGCGATAGACGGCGTTCTTTTCGGCGCGCAAGGAGCTGGCCTGGTAGGGATCCTGTCCCGTCCCCAGCGTCTGGAATGAAAACTCGTCGAAGTACTTGCCTTTGCCGTCCTCGGTATTGATGCGGAGCTGGCCTTCGAGAAACCGGAAGCCATTACCGTAGTTGACGCTGCTGCGATAGACATCGCGGTTTCCGCTGACGTCGCTCATGCGGTAGCCCACCTCAAATGAATTGGAAACCGTATAGGCTCCGGCCTTTTCGATGTCGTCATTGCGGCCGGGCGTCGGCGCGACCACCGGCTGGGCGAAAACGATGGCGGGATAGGCCCACGCCGCAAAGCACATCGAGATGAGGCGCCAGGTCGTCATCGTCTGAAGAGTGAATCCACGTTCGAGCCGTGGATGCGGGCGTGGCAGGTGACACAGTTCTGAAAGCGCGGTTCAGCAATGTTGTGAAACGGCGTGTTGGGGCTCGGAATGCCCCCTCCCCGAGGTCCGAAGCCTACTACGCCGTTGTGGCATTCCAGGCACAGCGTAAAGACCGCGGGCCGGTTCAGCAGCCGGGCGTTGGTGCTGCCGTGCGGGTTGTGACAAGCCTGGCATCCCTCGACTCGCACCGGCGGGTGCTCGTGCAAGAACGGTCCGCGCTTGTCGGTGTGGCATTTCACGCAGGCAATGTCGCTGCCAAAAGCGTGAGAGACCATCCGCGGCGACTGCGCTGTCGCCCAAGTGGACGTTGGCGCGCCGTGGGGGTTGTGGCAGTCAGTACACTCGATCGCCCCCTCGTTCACACGATGTTTGAAAGGCAGCTCGAAACGCGCGCGAACGTCGAGATGGCACTCGTAACAGACTTCGCGCTGCTTATCGGCAAGCAGGTTTCGGCGCTCCGGCGAGTGATGAACGGAGTGGCAACTGATGCAGCTCACCTCTCCCGTCGAATGGGACGAGCGGCGGATCTCTGCCTTTCCTATGTCTTTGCTGTGACAGGTAAGGCAGCGGCTGATGACTTGACCCGGTTCCAAGAATGGAAAGCGCGTGATCTTCGACTTGTCTCCCATCCCCTTGACGTGGAGTTCACCCGGTCCGTGACAGCCTTCACAGCCGGTTTTTTCAGGGGGAGCGTCTTCGAGCGCGATCGATTTAAAGTGCGGATTGCGGTTGAACCCGTGCCATAGGTCGGGATGGCAGGCCTGACAGACCTGGCTGCCGATGAACTTGTTCGGCTCGGGCGGCTCTTGCGCAACGAGCCTTAAGCCCCCAACTAGCAGGAGAGAGATGATCCAAAGCAAGACCAATACAGTATTTTATCCAGCTATCTTGGGGGTGGGGGTGCCGGCCCTGGTCCACCCGGCCGACCAGGACCACAACAGTACGAGCAACAGCAAAAAGCGAATGATCGTGGGGCTGCAGACGCCCGGACAGAGGCGCGGACGGAAGTCCGCGGTCGGGCAGAAAACAGATGCCCGTGCCCGCTTCCCGCGTTACGCGGTGGACGACGTGCCGGGGCGGCGGAGAGCTTTGCAGTTGCTTCGCGCCCTCGACCGCGGACTTCCGTCCGCGGCTCTGTTTCGGATCTGCGGTGCAGCTAAACGTCGCTGCCGACCTGCTCTTGCCATCGGTTTGGGTTCAGGTAGCGCGCTATGCGTACCGGCGCAGAGCATGTTGCTCTATGCGGGCGCAGAGGCGCGGACGGAAGTCCGCGCTCTTCCATCGCAAATGCCATCACTTGGGCAAGCGAATCCAGTGGGCTTTAGCCGGCTCTACCCGGCCAGCCATCAAGGGCGCCGGGCTAGAACTGCTTTGAGAGGGCCCGGATTGTCGCGGATTTCGCGTTCGAGTTCCTGCAGTTCACGGTCGACGATATACCACGCGACGCACGATCCGACCGTGCTTTCGATGTTTTTGCCGCGGCGATGGTCGATGAGAGCCAGCATCAGCTCGGCTCGTTTTTTGATAGACCTTCTGTACTTTTGTCACCGGGACCTTTGGGTAGCTTAGTCTCAGGGGTTGACTGTAAGCCTCTCTCGACTCATGAGTACCTGCATTGGGCTTGCCCCCTGGGGTGAGACAAATAGTTTAGACACAGTTGACCGTTCGCTGGTTTTTGCTGGCCAGCGGCGGCCCTTTGCTTCATAATAGCTCCCGGTTGGTGAAGCGGAGGCGGGCTCTGCGGGAGCGCAACCCGCCAAGGAATAACCAACTGGAAACTCATCGAGACGATGGGCCGGGGCGTGAAGCCGTCCGCTTCGCGCCCCACTCCTGCACAAACCCAGTCCATCGGATCGAAAGATTTCCCCATGCCTCAGAAAACTCCTTCCGCCACTGCCGCCGAATCCGCTGGCGGCGCTCCCAGCTTCTGCTCGAACTCCGCCGGCGGACAATAGCCCAGCGCTGAATGCAAGCGCTTCTCGTTGTACACCTTCTCGAGAAAGCGTCCGATCGATGCGCGCGCTTCGGCCAGGTCGCGGTACTCCGAGCGGTAGACCTCCTCGTACTTCAGCGTCTTCATGAAAGACTCCGCTTTGGCATTGTCGTAGGGGTTGGCTTTGCGGCTCATGCTGATGGTGATTTCGTGCTGCTTCAATAAGTCGACGTAGCCGTTGGCGGCATACTGCACGCCGCGGTCGGAGTGATGCGCCAGCCCGGCACCCGGCCGCCGCTGATTGAGTGCCATCCGTAACGCGGCGATCGTCAGCTTCCCTTCCAGCGTGTCCTCCAGCGCCCAGCCGACCACCCGCCGCGAGTAAGCATCTAGAATCACCGCCAGGTAAACGAACTCCCAGGCCAGCCGGATATAGGTGATATCAGCCACCCAGAGCTGGTCCAAACCGCTCAGGACGATCTCACGGGCCAGATTGGGATAGACGGTCAGGCCGTGACGCGAGTCGGTGGTCAGCACGAATTTCCGCCGCCGCAAACACAGCAGATTGTCCTCCCGCAGAATGCGCTGCACCTTCTTGGGATTGATGACCCAGCCGCGGCGCCGCAACTCGGCGGTGATGCGTGGCCGCCCGTAGCTGGAGAACTCCAGCGCGATGCGCTGGATGGTGTCACGCAGTTCCAGGTCCGCATCGGGCCCCTGCTTCTCAGGCTGCCAGCGGTAGAAGCTGGCGCGCGGCAGCTCCGCCAGCTGACACATCCGCTGGACGCTCATCGGCGGCGGCTCCTGGACTTGTTGCCGGATCTGGTGGCCGACAGCGGTTTTCCAGTCGAGGCCTGCAGCTTCCGCTGTTGTTCGATGCGCTGCAAGCACCGCTTTAAAAAATCGATCTCCATGGCCTGGCGGCCGACCTTGCGCTCCAGCTCCGCCGTGCGCGTTTCTTCCCAGCGGCGTTTGCCTTCACCGGGGAAGGCGTTGCCGGGACCTTGGCGAAACTCTCGCCGCCAGCGGTGCAGCAGGTTGGGATTGATCTCAAAAGCGCGGCTTACTTGAGCTGCCGAGGCGCCTTGCTCCAGCCGTTCCACCGCCGACAACTTGAATTCTTGCGTGAATTTCCGTCGAGACAAACTCATCACTCATCCTCCGTTCACTGGATTTTGAGTCTAAACTGGTTGTCTCACTTTTGGGGGCAAGTCCAGCATCATGAAATTCACGCCAAACGTGGCAGAAAATTCGGGAACCAGACTCGAGCCCCGACCGTAAGGGAGGGGTTAGCGGCTTCGACGCGCTCATCCGCCAGCGGCCACGCTCCCCGTTTTGGCTGCGGCTGGTCCGCTCAGGAAAACGATGCTGGCCAGGGCAGCGATTGGCGGGACAGCTTTCGCTCAATCGGCACTTCGTATGCCCTGTTACTTTTCACGACGGGCAGCTACGAATCCGCCGGCAGCGAAAAGCGAAAAGTAGTGGCCTTGGCTACTCGGGTGTAGTCCTCTACCGCCATAAATACAGAGTCCGTCAACGACCCGGCATTGAAGGCGATGCGGTCGTTTTCGAGGATTGACTCATCGACGTAAAGATCGAACGGAAGAATTGGTTCTCCGAACGGAGGAACCGAGCCGGGCACGAGCCCCGTCAATTCCTTTAATTCGGCCGCGCTGGCAAAGCGTGTCTTTCGCACTTCGAAATGTGCGCGAATCGCTTGTGAATCGACTCGCAAAGCAGCACTGAGGACGAAAAGCCGAAAACTCTCGCCGACCTTGAGCAGCAGAGCTTTCCCCCCAACGCGAATGTCTTCCCCCCGGACACGAGCCGAGTCTTCGGAGGTAACGGTCGCTTCATGGTGAAGTTCGCGGTACTCCGCTTCGCTCTCGTCAAGAAATTGGCGGATTTTTTCGAGGATCTTCGGATTTGTCATCTTCAAAAGCATTGCTGAAGGAAGGGAGCCGGGTCAAACTCTAACCAAAGATATTTGAAATTTCGTTCGTGGGGAACAGAGCCGCGCCCGCAAGGGTGCGGTCGAGGGTAGTCAGTGCGTCGGGGCCGCCACCGGAATGCGGTCACTACCAGACTCGACCGCACCCTTGCGGGCGCGGCTCTGTTCCGGCGCGGAATTTTCTGCCACGTTTGACACGAATCTCATGAGCAGGTACCTACGGTCACAGCTCGGGGCGGGCGGCGCAGGGGTCTCGCGGAGGCAGGATCTCGACGACTTCGGCTAGGACCTGGCCGCGGGAATCAAGGAGTCTGTTTTGGCGGCCATAGAACAAGCCAGCAGGGCCGGCCTGGAGAGCCTCGCTGATTAGCGCGTCGGGCGCCACCTCGAAGAACCCCGCCGGCCGGTTTCGATGCGCCATGCCTTGGATGCGCAGAATCGTTCCCAGGGGCTTGCTCCCCTCCAGGACCATTTTCCTGGCGTGCTCGGCAAAGCGCTCGAGGTGGATTTGGATGGCGCCCATTCCCACCCCCGTTTGATCGCCGTCCAAGACCAGAACAACCTGCCGGGAAAACAGCTCATCTCGCAGCACCTGCTCGAGTACCCGCAGATGGATGCTTTGGCCCCAGGCGGCTTCGAGCGTCGGCGTCATGTCGCGCTCGTGGACCAGCAGGCGGCGGTACGGCTGCGGCATCTCGGCGGGATCGAGCCGCCGGACTCGGGGGAGCGCCCGTCCGGCTCGGTTGTAAAACTCAGTCAATGGGTAGAGAAGATTCACAGGCAACGCCGCCAAGTGTTTGCGAGTGGGTGGCCACCGAACGATCGGGCAGAGGAAGTCCACTTTCTTAGAGATGTGCTGGGTCCCCCCCCGGTTTCCCCATGCTCGTGCAGCCGGTTGGAATGGGCCGCTGCTTTCTCCGAGCCTGCCGCGCGCTACTATGACCGCTTTCAAGAAACGGCCGCGGATCAGGCGTGCTGCGACCCGCTGCGGAAATCATGTGTTTGTGGGCCCGCCTAGTCGACACCCCGCTCGACCTGGCTTCCCCCAAGGGCTGACCCGATCGATTCGCAGCTTCACGAACCGTTCTCTTCCGCTAGCATCTCATCAACAAACTCAACGACCACTCTCGTGTCGTCGAACGACCGGATCGTCCGCCTCACGGGCAAAAAATCGTGTTCCGCGTTAAATTCGTGGCGAAGGCCGATGACAGGAATGCCGGCAGCGGCCGCCGCCACTACTCCGACCTCGGAATCCTCAAACACAAGCGCCGAATCAGCCGGCGTGCCAAGCCGCTCCAAAGCGGCCAAGTAGGGATCAGGCGCCGGCTTGTGACGCGCAACATCGTCGGCAGTAATCACCACGTCGAAGAACTGGGAAATGTTCGTCCCCGCGAAGATGCGGTCTACCATCCATTGCTGGCTCGAGGTGACGACCGCCAACGCGTATCCCCGCTGTTTCAGGTCCTTCAGCAACTCGTCGACGCCCGGGGAAACGGCTAGGTCACTGCCGAGCAGACGTTCGTAGATTTGACCGTAGCGTTCGGAATAGTCCCGCGGCTCGATAGCAAGCGCGGCCTCTTTTATGAAGGCGGCGCGGACTGATTCGTGCGAACCGCCCATCACCAAGCCATAGAAGCCGCGCTCAACTCTTCCTCCAAAGAATTGGACTGTTTCCTCATGGGCTTGCGCCTTGAGTGCTTCGGTGATCACCAGAACGCCGTCCAGGTCAAAGATCACCGCGGCACGGCCGGCCACGCTGGGATCGGGAGATTCTAGCGCCATCATCAACTTTTTTCTCTTGCGCGCCCCGTCAGGTTCGGCTATGCGTGAACAGCTCGGCGCGAACTCGCATCTTGTCTCACTATCGCCGCAAGAGGCGAGCCTCATTAGCCGCGCGAAGGGCTTCTGCCTTCCAGGCTCGCCGGCGTTTCCCCGCTCATAACAACCGTGCCCAGCTTTTCAACTGATCCGTCAGCTGGTCCGCCGTGTGGTCAAAGCGCAATGGAGTGATGGAAACTTTGCCGTCACGCACCGCAGCGTAGTCAGTTCCCGGTTCGGCGGCGCCGGGCGAAACCTCTTCGTGCATCCAGAAGTAAGGCCGTCCCCGCGGGTCTCGCCCGCCTAGCATGACATGGCGCGAGATTTTCGGCGACTGGCGCGTGATCTCAATCCCGCCATAACTCGGATGCGGCACGTTGACGTTGAGCGCAATGCCGGCCGGCAGTCCGTCGGCGAGCACATGTTGCGCCAACCGGGCGCCGAATCTCGCGGCTGCCGAATAGTCGATATTCAAACGTTCGGCGACGGACAACGCGATCGCCGGGATGCCGTGCTTGGCGCCCTCGGCCGCGCCCGCCACCGTTCCCGAGTAGAAAATGTTCTCGCCGAGATTAGGCCCGCCGTTGATCCCGGAAATCACCAAATCCGGCCGGAAATCCAGCAAATGAGCCAGCGCCAGCATCACCGAGTCGGTCGGTGTTCCCTCGACCGCGAAATGTTTGGCTTCGATTTCGCTGTAGCGCAGCGGCTGCCGCAACGTAATGGCGCGGCTGGTTCCGCTTTGTTCGCTATGCGGCGCCGCTATGTAGACTTCACCAACGCCCGCGATCTCTGCCTCGAGCGCTTTGAGACCGGGGGCATGGATGCCGTCGTCGTTCGTCAATAGGATGCGGAACATGAACCCAGAATGATTCAGAAGGAGTCTCGGCGCCGTCGCGGGGGAGCCTCGCGGGCTAACGCCTTTCGAGCAGCGTCAAGATCTCCCGAAGCTCCTGTTTGATAACAACCAGGGCCTTCAAGTTAGCTGCCGACGGTTCGGAGAAAAGCAAAACAGGCTGTGCCTTCAGCTCAGGGCCTTTGCGCTTGTTCTTGGCCTTTTGGCGAAGCACTTTCCGGGCGCCTGCAATCGTATAGCCCTCGTCGTAAAGCAAGCGCTTGATTTCGAGGATGGCCGCGACATCCTTGCGGCGATACTGGCGCTGTCCGGTGCTGGTTTTCTTGGGGGAGAGCCTCGGGAACTCGGATTCCCAAAAACGCAGCACGTGGGTCTCGACTCCGGCCAGTTCCGCGACGTCGCCGATACGGAAGAAAAGGCGGTTGGGAATCGCCGGCGTTTCCGTCTTTATGATGGACTGGCTCTCGGATTCGGGGGTCGCTGGAGTTTCGGACTCAGCCATCGGACTGCCTATGGTAGCAAACCGTCCGAGAAGATTTGAACCCTATGCCGCCCCCGCGGCAGAAGAACCGCCCAATGATCCGTAGCATGATCCGTAGCATGATCCGTAGCATGATCCGTAGCTTCAAGCACGGCAGCCTTCCCCCGGGCGCCATCCACGTAAACATGTGTCGGCCGATCTTCGAACAGAGCGATCGCGCGGCTTTTCGAGTGGTACTCAAACTCGGCGCCTGAAGCTACGGCATTCGCCGATAACAAGTCGCCGTTGAGGTAGGAAACACGCACTCCGGGATGGGCCTCGCCGCCGGTGATCTTGTGGTGTCCGGCGGGCAACCAAAGCGTCGAGCCGTCCGTCAGAGGCCAAGGCTCCCCGTTCACTAGGGCGGGGCCGTTCCAGGTGACTCCAACGGGTTGCCGTGCGTCGACAATGAGATTTTCGCCGTTGCGGTGAATCTCCGCGTTGGCGCTCGCGTGGGGCAACAGGTCCCAGTCAGGGCGGGAAATTGAATGCTCAAAGTAGAGAAGTACTCTCTGAAAAGCTTGGCCGGCGGTGTTCACGAGCTGCAACAGTTCCGTGCCCACTTGTTTCTTCGTGGGGTAGGTTTTCTGGTAACGCTCGACGATGTTGATGTCGATCGCAAGTCTGCGCCGGTCGCGAGCCAAAGGCCGATAGCGTTTGGCGATCTCGGTATAGCGTTGCGGACCCAGGTGCCACAGCGTTGCCGGATCTTCGATCACCAACTGAAAGTCATACTTCTCAGCCAGACGCAGCAGCCCGCTCGTGTCCGCCCCTAGCAGTTCGCGCATGCTCGTGTCGAAGCGGTCGTCGATTTGGGTGACGACAATATCGAGTTGAGAATGATTCGACCGAATCAACTCCAAATAAGAGCGCTGCAGCCGCAGTACCAACTCCGCGCGATAGTCGACGAAGCGGCGCCACGCATCAGGGTTGCGGCTCCAAAAATAGCGTGATTCAGCATCGAACAACCGGATCGGATCGATGCCGGCTTGCCGCGAATAGTCCTCCCGAACCCAGTCGTTCATCGGCGTGAATCGCTCGGGATTGGACGGGCCGTGAAGTGACTCGAAGTACAACTCAGCCAAATTCACGCCGTCCCAGTCGAAGCGCGAAAGCAGGCCGGTTATGCCCTCGCCGACCCGGCTGGAGCAGTCCGGCTGCGCCAAGTTGATCAGCTTTCTCCAATCCAGCCGGGCGTCTTCGAACGCGGCCGTTTTTTCGCGGCAGCCGGCATTCCGCTCCCAGAACGCCTCGCTGACGTGAGGCAGTTCCAGCCAAGCGTAAACCAGTACGGCTTGGCGATGGCAAGCCTCGATGAGTTTGGCCAAGTAGCTGTCGCGTTGCGGGTCCGGATCATGGAAATGCCAGGCACTGACGTGCAGCGCCGCGATACCCGCTTTTCGCCACTGCAGTGCCAGGTAATCCGGATCGGCGCGAGTGCGATAGGAGTAGTCGAAGAACGCCCAAGTCCTGGCACCACGAAGAGGCAAGACCAGCCCCAGATCGACTAGGGCGTGTATCAAGTAGGGGAAGCGTTCGTAGCCGTTGCGCCCCGGCCCGGTCGCCACCCACAGCACAGCTCCGTCTTCGCCCGGGAGACCGGAAACCAAGGGTGCGCCGCTGTGCTTCTCTCGCGCGAAAACCCTGGCCTCGGCCGGCACTTTGAACACAGGCAACTCAAGAGGCTCTTCCCAGAAGATGCGAAGCCCAGGCGCCCGCGCCTCCGCAACCTGAGCAACCCGAACCCGAGCCGCCGTCGGACGAAAGCCAAACTCCTGCGCGGCCGGCGAGTCACCGGCCACAATTCGGAAGCGGTTTTCCCGGCCGGTGGCTTCGAGCCCGACCGGCGACAAGACCGGCGCCCAAAGGTCCGGCTCTTCGACCTGAACCGCCAAGTCCGCCGCACCGCAAACCAGGACCGCCCACGGCAGCAACCAAATCAAGACCTGCTTCATCTGCCGGATCATGTCCCACTAGCCTCAATACTCTTCAACTAGAGCCGTTAAGCCGCGGAGCGGCGCCGGATTGTTCTACCCGGAACATAGTGAACAGTTTATACCGGCGACATGGTGAACAGATTGCCTCCTTTCGTTGGTGTTGTCAAGGTTGATTCAGAGTCGTTGGTTGGTACTGGGTTTTTGGTTGCTTCACATTTGTCGTTGGTTGGTTCACACTCGTTGATTGGTTCCGAGTCGTTGGTTGGTTGCGAGCCGTTCGGTGGTTGCGAGCCGTGCGGGACTTGCGGGGAAGCCGACCCGCAGGCGCCGTTGCCCCGACGTCGGGGCAACGGCGCGAGCCCGCCGCGGCGCTCGTCGAAGGTGCCCAGCTGCAGCGAGCAGAACCAGACGCGATAGACCCCGTCGTCGATCGCCTCCAGCCCCAGCAGCTCGCCGTGCAACACCTCGCTGACGAAGATCCGCGCGCCCCGCCAGTAGATCTCGCCGCGCTTGCCCACCTTGCGGCGCAGAAAGCTCGCTGGATACTCGATCTCGGGCAGCCGCGACGGATAAACACGATCCGACGGGCGATAGATGCTGGGCGGCACTTGCTGTCCCAGCGCCTGGTGCGGCCGCTGCTCGTTGTATTCGCGGCAGAAGCTCTCAAAGGCCCGCTGTTGCGCCCGCCGGTTGGCCGCCGCCGGATCCGCCGTGTGTTGCTTCAGGGTGCGATGAAAACGCTCCTGGCGGCCGTTGTCGCTGGGTGTCGCCGGCGGAATGCGTTCCACCTCGATGCCCAGCCTCAGCCACCACACGCTCAACCGGCTTAAACCCGCCACGGCGCGGCTCGCAAAGGGCGCGCCGTTGTCGCTGCGGATGGCGCGGGGCAGCCCGTATTGGAAAAACACCGATTCCAGCACGGCTCTGACGTGCGCGAAGTCGCAGGCATCGACGGCTTGGCAGCACAGCGCGTAGCGGCTGTGATTGTCGACCAGGGTCAGCGGGTCGATGCGCGTGCCATCTAGGCACCGGAACCAGCCCTTGAAGTCGATCGAGACGACGTCATTGGGCCCGCCGGCGTGTGCTAGAGGCTGGTTGTGCGGCGGCGTCCGGCGGCGTTTCTTCTGGGGCCGGGTGAGCCCTTCCAGACGCAGGATCTCGCCGATCGTCGACGCCGCGGGCGGGTGTTGCCGGGGCTTTTCGCGCTCCAGCACGGCGCGGATTTTCGGCGCGCCCCACAGCGGGTGTTCAGCGCGGATCTCGAGGATGCGGCCGAGCACCTCTGGCTTGGTTTGCTGAGGATGATGCACCGGGGCACGGGAGCGGTCCGCGAGCCCGGCGGGGCCGTCGCGCTCGTAGCGCCGGACCCATTTGTAGCCGATACGGCGTTGGATGCCGTAGCGGCGGCACAACTCGGTCTTCGATTCCCGAGCGGCTTTCCAGTCTAAGATGAACTGCATGCGTTGATCCATGGCGTCTGTTTGTTTCCAAGGCATAAAACATTGTTGCCTCTTAATGTTTCCCTTGGAAAGTTGTTCACCATGTAGCCGGTATGTTTTGTTCACCATGTCCCCGGTAAGCACCGGATCGTAGCCCAGGGTGGAGCGAAGCGCAACCCTGGGGTGAAAACCCCTCAAAGCCGGGAGCCCCGCAAGGGGCGCGGGAAAGTCCCCGCGGCCACTAACTGAACGGTATTGCCACTGGCCCGCGAGAACTCCCCCGGCCAGCCGCCATCTCACCGTGCAAACGAATACCAAAGCGACACGCGAACGTCCCAATAATTCGGCCTGCGAGGATTGAACCGATTCACCAGGTGCATCCCCCGCAGCACGTGCACGCTGAAATCCATCGGCGGGGAGACGCCGGGAACTCGCAAGCGCACCCCAGGACCAAACTCCACATAGTTGGCCCAATAAACCCGGTTGATATCCACGGTTGCGTTGAAGTTCCAAAAGACCTGGGCCTTGAACGCCCCGCGATTCGGCAAGCGGTAACCGGGCCGGAGCTGCCAATAGGCGATGGCGTTGTCGTCGAACCGGCTGATGTAGACGCCGTCGAAGTTGGTCTCGAAAAACGCGCCGGGTACTCCGCTCCCTAACGTAGCCCCAGTCGCGCGGAACCAGTTCACGCCGCCCCGGTAGTCGGGAACCACTCGGGACACGCCGGGCGGGCGCTTGTCCAGATAACTAATGGCTTGCCCGGCCTCGCCCCAAAGAGTCACGCCGCGATAGGGCAGCGCGCGCAATCCAGCGGCGGCAATCAGTGAGCTCTCGGAGAGAAATTGCGGCCGCTGTCCTCCAGTGCGCTGCTTGAGATCTCCAACGAACCGCAATGACAAATACGGCCGGATGGGAAGCGAGTCGAGCCGAAACTCGCTCTTTAGCTGCGCGTAGTTAAACAGGTCGTGATAGCGCGTCGAAAAGAAAGGAGAGGTCCAAAGCGTTGTTGTCACACGGCGAAACTGCGGAGCGAGATTACGATACGACTGCGCCGCCTGTTCGGCGACTTCGACGTCGGAGCTTTGCGAAGCAACCTTGAACCAGCGCATGGCCTCGCGGTCTTGCTTTAACAGGTTGGATACCACGCCCAGCTTGAGCGCGACCGAGTAGTCCTCCGGGTTTTCCTCATAGGCGCGGGCGAACGCCCGCCGTGCGTCGCGCAGGTAGCTCCGTTGCAGACTCTTTTCGCCGAGTTCACGATGGGGCCTCGCGCGCGCTTGCCGCACCCGTTCCAACGCTTCTCGTGCCGGGCGTGCAACGTTTTCGTCCGTACTTTTGAGAGCCTTTTCGAGCAGTTCCACGGCGCCCGCGGCGTTTCGCCGTTCCAGGTAGAGGAACGCAAGCTGAGCCGCCGCCAGAAGGTCGCCGGGATCATGCTCGATAACGAGTTCAAACTCCCTCCGTGCAGCCTCGTGTTGCCGAACGGCCAGCAAGAGGTAGGCTAGATCGCGGCGAACCACCGTATTTTTGGAATCCAGCTCCAGAGCGCGGCGAAACTCAGAGGCGTAGGGATATCGCCGGGGAAGATGTTCCCGCGCTGTCTCCGCGATGCGCGTGTCGCTCGAATAGGAGGCCAGCAGCCAGGCTCCCCTCGCACGCTCAGCGTCAGCGGCTCGCTCTCGCGCCCGCGCAAGCCGCAACAGCATCTCTTCGCGCCTTGGGGGCTGGATTCGCCACGCCGCCTCGTAATGCTTCGCGGCCTTTTGCGGATCCCCGTATTCGTCGTAGAGCCCCGCCAGCTCTTGGTGCGCGGACCAGTTCGCCGGGGCGGTCTTCACGCTTTCCGCCCAGCGGGCGATCTCGCTGCTTAGCTCGCTTTCTATGCGCCGCGTGGTGTCCAACGCGCCTCTGCTTACATCGGCGTCGTCCGCCTGCCGCAACTTTCGAAACAGCTCCAGGGCAAGCGCGCGCTGGCCCGTCTCGAATCGCAGATAGGCCAGCTCGAGTCCGGCCCGATGATCAGCAGGTTCGAGGACATACGCTTGCTCGAAAACGTCCCGCGCCCACTCGGTTTCGCCGATCTTGAGATAGGCGTACCCCAGCTCTTTTCGGATCGAGGCGCGCTGCGGCGACTCCTTCGCGGCCGCTTGAAAGTGGCTGATCGCCCTTTCGTAATCCTTGCGTCCCATGGCCTGATAGGCTGCGGCTAGCGACCTCTGAACTAGACCGGAACCGCCAACCTCCCGGGCCGGGGCCGTCTCGCGCCTGATGGCGGCCAACGCCTTCTTCGCCTGTTCGCGTTCAGGCGGGCTGGCGCTTTTCTTGACCTTTTCCAGCAGCTCGACGGCCCGCTCGACCTCACCGGCGCGCTGGCAAGAAAACGCCAACTGCAGCATCGTGTGGTGATCTTGAGGATCGAGTGACAAGGCCTGCTCGAACATCTTGCGGGCGAAGTCCTGCCGCCCGAGTTTCAGATAGACGTATCCGAGTTCTTTGCGCACCGCCGCCCGGCGGGGGCCGAGCCTCGCGGCTTCGAGAAAGTGATCGAGCGCCGCGGCGTGGTCTCCCGAGCGAAGAGCCTGATAGCCTTTTTCTAGTGGATCGTGGGCAGGATCCGGTGTCTGAGCGGGCAATAGCAAACCCGCCAGCAGGAGAAACGTGAGTAGTTTCACTGCCTTTACCGGAGTGGATGAGTGATTCTATCTAAGCATATATGTTGCTTCAACGCAAGGCTTCATCCTAAAAACGGCAGTTGGACGTTCTAGCATTCGTTGTAACATATTGAAAGAACGTATCTTATGTGCTGATATTGCAACTGCGGAGCAATTGCAATCTTCACCCGCCGGTCCCCGATGACACTCGGGTCCAACTGACGTCTCGTCACAAGGTTGGGGCGGTTCGAAGACGACTAACTGCCGTTTTTAGGTTCATGTGTTTCATGCGAATGGACCATGGCCTTTTGGCGAAAAGGGGCCTGGGAAAGGATTCCAGCGGCGGCGGCAGCGACGAGCTTTGGTTCCGACGCCCAGGGTAGCTACCCCCTATGGTCATCTTCGGCGCAAGGCCGCTCTTCCGGCCTTGCGGGGCCTGGGCCGGGCAAGAAAACCAGCCGTTCCCAACGGCTGGTTCCATCCCAATCCGCGAACTCCGCGGGGAATGGCACTTCTCCGGCGGATTCAACGCGAGGGCCGGTCGCTTTGCAATTCAGCATCCTGAGCCTGGCGCTTACATGCGGACCCCTCTTTACGCCGCAGGCTGCGGCTCGTAGCGCTCGACATGGATCTGATCCTGGTGCTTGCGCGCTTGGGCCAGCTCGTACGCTGTTTGCAGGCGCAGCCAGTGGTCGGCGTTGGACCATCCGGCTTTCTCCAGGCGGATCGCCATGTCCGGAGAGATTCCGGACTGGCCGTTGATCACGCGCGAGAGCGTATGGCGGGTAACGCCCAAGACCTTCGCGCCTTCGGTCACGCTGAGTTCGAGCGGCTCCAAGCAGGCGTCCTTGATCGAACGGCCCGGATGCGGCGGGTTTTTCATGGGCATGGCGGTTGCTCCTATTGTTAGTGGTAGCCGGCCAGGCCGACCTCATAGGCATCGCCATCCTCAAAGCGGAAAGTGATGCGCCAATTGCGGGAGATCGTCACGCTCCAGTAGCCCTTCAGGTCTTCCTTGAGCGGGTGGAGACGATAGCCCGGCAAATCGAGATCTCCGGTTCTTGTGCTTTGTCCAGATGCAACAGCACGTCAACTGATGCGGTCGAGCTGATCGGCGCGGACCTTGCTGCCGTCGCCTTGCTCATAAAGCCGCTTCAGGCCCCGGTGTCGAAAACTCTCAATCATAGGGAACTGTAACATGCAACGTCTCACGTTGCAACAGCGGGGGTTCGGGGGGAAATAACAGCCCGGCAAGGGCAAAGCAGAACCCCCGGGTAGCTACCCCCTAGGGCATTGGAGAAGTGACCCGTCGCTTGCGCTCTGGGCTCTGTTGCTCCGTGGCGGGTTTCAATGTCCTGTCCCTTCTTGTTTGAGCGCGCCGCCTTTCCAGATCAGCCAGATGCTGATCGCTGCTAGCAGGGCGTACAGCCCGGCCTCGCTCAGCTCTCCCAGCAGCAACTTTCCTAGCCCCAGCAGCGCCCCATAGATCAGCCCGCAGCCGGCAACCCAACTGAGCAGGTCGCGGCGGGCGCCTGTTGACGGAGTGACATCGCCCGCCACTCGGGCGACCGGCCCCCAAAACGCGGCATAGGGACGCACGCGCCGGTAGAAGGCCACGAGCTTTTCCTCGGGTTCGGGCCGGGTCAAGAAAGTGACCGCAATCCATATCAGGGTCGTCAAGCCCACGGTGATGAGCATGACCACCGCAAAGTCATGCGAGTCATCGGCGTCGTATCCAGCCGCTAGCTGCAAGCTGAGAGACACCACGAACGCAGCGACCATCGAGGACACCTCGCTCCAAGCGTTGATGCGCCACCAAAACCAGCGCAAGATCAGGACCGTGCCGGTACCCGCACCGGTGGCAAGCAGCAGCTTCCAGGCCCCGGCGATGCTGTCCATGTAGAAGGTGATGGCGGCCGAGGCGAGCGCCAGCAAGACGGTCGCGAGGCGCGCGGCGGAAACCAGACGTTGTTCGGAGGCGCCAGGGTTGACGAATCTTCGGTAGAAGTCGTTGATGAGGTAGCTCGCTCCCCAGTTGAGTTCCGTGCTGATGGTCGACATGAAGGCGGCGGCGAAGCCCGCAATCATCAGTCCGCGAAGATGGGGCGGCAGATACTCCAGCATCACCAGGACATAGCCCGTTTCGGGGTCTTCGAGATTCGGGAAAGCGACGAGCGAAACCAGGCCGACGAAGATCCAAGGCCAAGGCCGCAGTGCATAGTGGGCCACGTTGAACCAAAGCGTTGCCAGCAGGGAGTGCCGCTCGTCACGCGCGGCGAACATGCGTTGCGCAATGAATCCGCCGCCGCCCGGCTCAGCCCCGGGGTACCAGGTGGCCCACCAGCTAACAGCAATGTAGACAAAGAATGTCAGCATCGGCATCCACGCCGAATCCGGAGAGGGAAAGAAGCTGAGCGCGCTGCCATCGCCGCCCGCCGCGGCAAGCTGACTCTTCAGCTCGGAAACACCTCCCACGCCTTGGACCGCAAACACTCCCAGCGCGATGGCCAGGCTGATCATCAAGACAAACTGCAACAGATCCGCCAGCAGCACGCCACGCAGCCCGGCCAGCGCCGACACAGCGCAGGTGAGCGCGGTCAGCCCCAGCACCACAAGAATTGCTTCCACCTTCTCGATGCCCAGAACCAGCATCAAGACTTTCACCATCGCCAGGTTGACCCACCCCATGATGATGCAATTGATCGGTATCGCCAGGTAGAGGGCTCGAAAACCCCGCAAGAAAGCAGCCGGCTTGCCGCTATAGCGGATCTCCGCGAATTCAACGTCCGTCAGCACTCCGGCTCGGCGCCACAGGCGCGCATACAGGAAAACGGTCAGCATCCCGCTGAAGCCGAAGTTCCACCACAACCAGTTCCCGGCAATGCCGCCCGTCGCGACCATGCCGGTGACGGCAAGCGGCGTGTCGGCGGCGAACGTCGTTGCGACCATGGAGGTACCGGCCAGCCACCAGGGAGCCGAGCGGCCCGAGACGAAGAACTCGTCGATATTCTTCCCGGCGCGCGCCCGGCAGTAAAACCCAATCGCAAGGTTGAGCAGGAAGTAGGCGGCAATAACAACGAAGTCGATCAGGGTCAGTTTCATCGCGAGCAGCCATTATAGGGATTATGATTATAGGCGAATGAAGCCGGATCGCTTACCTGGCGTGGCTTGCGGAAGCCGTCCTCGGTGTCGCCACCGTCGGCGCATGACTTGAGGTCAGCGTAGTTCGCTAAACTTTCGCCGTAGGGCTCTTTCATCCCCAACTCCCCGCCAGTTTATCCCGGCGCTTTCGGACAGTCCCCTTTTTTCGCCCTTTCAGCACTGCAATCACGGGCAGCTAGTGGCGGACAGACTCGCCGAGAACCTTTGATATACTGAGGAGCCTGAGCGGGAGTAGTTCAGTGGTAGAACGTCAGCTTCCCAAGCTGAATGTCGCGGGTTCAATCCCCGTCTCCCGCTCCAGCGTCGAGCAAGCATACATTGCCATAACCCGTTCCTTTCCAGCCATTTAAGTGTACTTCGGACCCGCCGCTGGCCGGCTGATAGTGCTACCGAAAGTAGTGCTTCTTGGGCGAAAGTTTGCGCCGCTGGTGCGCCATCGTACGATTTAGCGCCGCCAAAAGCGCCCCAGAAAAAGAGGTGCTTGTGAGGCCTCCTGGTCTTCTCTCGAATTAGCGAAGCAAACCTGCATCATGGGACCGGCGCTTCAGTGGCGCCCGCCCTGCAGCGAGGCTGCCACTTTAAGGGAATCAACAGACCGCCTGCTGAAAGGTTTGCCCAACTCGCCTCGCGGGCGTTTCTGACCTCAAAATAGATTTCCGCGTTGGTTGTCGTCTAAAATGGATGTTCAAGCGTCATTACATTAAACGCAGGCGTTTTGTCAGTGCGTTGACCGGTAGCAGCACGTTCCCCCGCTGCCCGCAGTTGAAGCCCGCACCCCGCAGGTTAGGCAGGAACTGCTCCAGTGTGAGATAATGCACTGAAAAGAAAACAGTTGCGATAGAACAAAGTCTATGGTATTGTTTTTAGAGAAACGGGTACAGGCGGTTGGGTTGGGGCTATTCACAGCCTTGGCCCTGTCGGCAGGCCCAATACCTGAACTGGAGAGTCGCTCCGCTCAGCCGGCCGCGAGGATCCAGCAGGGTGTTGAACTGAGATCCGAGTCGCCGTCTCGGCCTGTTTTGAGACGCTACGAAGTCCGCGAGGACGCCAGTGGTCGTTTGGTGCGAGTTGCCGTTCGATCGCGGAACCCTTCAAGGATTTCGGGCAAAAGCCAGCAAGCCGTACCGAGGCAAAAGGTTGTCCAGGGGCGCTCGGGTCAGCCTGCGAGAACGAGCGGCCGACTCGACATTCGTACTTTGGTGCGGCACGCCGGCAGACGCCACAGCGTCGACCCGAAGCTGATTCATGCCGTGATCCGGCAGGAAAGTGACTACAACCCGTTCGCGGTGTCCCGCAAGGGCGCACTCGGGTTGATGCAGTTGATGCCGCTAACGGCGCGGCGCTTTGGGGTAAAGGACATTTTCGATCCCGCCGAGAATGTCGAAGGAGGAGTAAAATTCCTCCGTCACTTGCTGGACCGCTACGACGGGGACCATTCCAGGACCCTGGCGGCATACAACGCCGGCGAAGCGGCGGTCGATCGGTATGAGGGGATTCCCCCTTATCCAGAGACCGAGGACTTCGTCGAACGAGTAAGCCGGTTCCTAGCGCCCGGCAAAGATTTCGTTGCTGGCGATGAAGACGATGGCCATTCCGGAAAGCCCTCTCGGCCCCGGATTGTCGTTTACGAAGAGCCGTCGGGTCTGATTCGTTTTGAAACGGAATCAGATTAGGGTAATGCCCTTTTCTCGACAAATGGGCCGAAGCCGGCGGGCTTCGGCGGCGGGACTTGTCGCTTGCTTGGCTTTGCCGGCGCTGTGCGTTCTTGCGTTTGCCGGTCCGAAAACGACGGAGCAAGCCGGGCAAGACTATCAGTACGCCTCACTCCTGCTCGACGACCTGCGTGCCGTACCCACGCTGGAGTTGGGCAAAGAGCAGTACGTTCTCGTCGCGAAAGCTTTCCGCAAGGTCTATCTCGGCTCTCCCGGCGGCGCTCTTGGCGGCGACAGTCTCCTCTCGGAAGCTCAACTCTATCTCGAGGCGGCCAAGCGGTTTGGCCTGGAGCCTTATCTCTCTCAGGCCGCCGATGCCTGCGGCCTTCTTGTTCGGGAATACCCTGGCAGCGAGCACAAGGAGCGAGCCGGCCGGGCTCTCGCCGAACTCAAAGCGAATGGGACCGCGGAATCCGTTCTCGCCGAGTTATCCCGAGCAGCGCTGCCGGGCGAGGCGCTCCAGGCGGACAAAGTTGTCACACGGCAGAATCAGGCGCCGGCGCCGGCGCCACCCACACCCGTTCGGCACGAACCACGACCTGTAAGGAAAAGAACGGACTCGGCAACCGTCCAGAACGTGCGGTTTTGGACTCACGAAGATTACACGCGGGTTGTGGTCGAGATCGACGAGGAGGTGGGCTATCGATTCGAAGAGCTGCCCCGCCCCCGGCGCTTGTTTGTTGATTTAAAAGGTGCGCGTCTTGGCGGCAAGCTGAGGCGTGTTAAGAACTTCACGTTGCCGGTCGGTGATTCCCTCATCAAGCGGATTCGTGTCGGCCAGAATCGCCGCACGGTTTCGAGGGTCGTATTCGATTTGGAGCAAGCGGCGAGCCACAGCGTTTTCTGGTTGTCCAATCCGGGACGTTTCGTCATTGAGCTGCGAAGCGCGAAGAAACCGGTCTCGACTGCCGAGGCGCCGGCGAGACGCCACGGCGCTACCCCGCCATCCGCGGAGAGGCCGCCGGAAACCCTCCTCGCGCGATTCGACCCGCTCGTGGCGCTCCCGCCCCCGATACAGCCGGTCCCCAACAAGCAAGATTCCGCGGTTCAGAATCGGCACGATGTTGCCGGCACAACGAATTTGAATCCAGCCAGCGACGGCCCTTCCTCGGCTGTTCGTTCCTCCTACCCCGACGTGGCGGGCAATCCTCCGGCGGCTGCTGCTGTTCAGCAGCCGTCGCCCGCCACGCCGGTCGTGCGATATCACAGCCCTCCGCCCGGAGTAGCGTCTCGCCCGGACGAAGCTCCATTGCCGGCGGATCAACCGCCCGGCTTTCCGGCTGCCGCTTCCAGCATCTCCGCGGCAACGGGCATCGCCATCGGTCACGTTCCGCTTCCTGACCTGGGACCGGAGCCTAGGCAGGCACTAGAACAGGCGCTGCGGGCGGCGGAAGCTAAAACCGGGGCGTTGAATCCCGCGCCAAGAATACTGGCCAAGCTCACGCCGCCGCCGTTGACAGCCCCGCCTCCGCCGCCTGCCGTTGAGCTGCTGGAGCCGCCCAAACCGGCGTCGGCGACGAGCCGCGGACAGCGAAACTTAATCCGAGCCCTGGGCCTGAAAGTCGGGCGCGTGGTCATCGATGCCGGCCACGGAGGCCACGACACCGGATCGATCGGACCCGGCGGCTTGCGCGAAAAGGATCTCGTTCTCGACATCGCTTCCCGGCTTGGTGAATTAATCGAAAGCGGTCTGGGAGCCGACGTCATCTACACCCGCACGGATGACCAATTTATTCTCCTCAAGGAGCGCACGAAGCTGGCGAACATCAGCCAGGCTGACCTGTTTGTGTCCATCCACGCCAACTCGTCGCGTTTGAAGAATATTCGTGGCGTGGAAACTTACTACCTAAGCTTCACAACCAGCTCGTCCGCCATGGCGGTCGCCTCGCGCGAGAACGCCGCCGCGCAACGTTCGATCCACGAATTACAAGGGCTGCTGTCGAAAATCGCGCTGACCGAGAAGATTCAAGAATCCCGCGAGTTTGCCGCCCAGATTCAGAAGGCCCTCTACAGCGGGCTTTCCGGGGAGACCAAGGGACTTCGAAACCGGGGAGTCCGCAAAGCTCCGTTCATGGTCTTGATCGGCGCCGAAATGCCCGCTGTTCTTGCCGAAGTTGGTTTTCTCAGCAACGCCAGTGACGAGAAACTGCTCAAAGCCGGCTCCTATCGCCAGAAGGTGGCGGAGCACATTTACAAGGGAGTCGAAAATTACGCCAACAGCTTGAGCAAAGTCACGATTACTCAAAAGCAAACCCCGCCGTCACCCCAGGGGCTTGATTAGCGTCCGCTCCTAGCGGAGTCCCGTAGCGCGGGCTCGAAGAGACCTGCGGCCTTTGCTAGCGGCGTCAGCGGCGCAGGCGGGAGACTTCGCGCTCCAAAGTTCGAAGGCGGCTTTCGAGCATGGATGAGGGACCCCCAGGCCTATAGCTGAGCGCTCCCGCGCCGGACTCGATGCGGCTGACTCGCTGCTCCAAGCGATCGATCCGCGAAGCCGACGGAAGCGGCCTTTGGCTCGCGGATGTGGCGAGCGAGAGCTGTCCCAGATGAGTTTCGATCGCAGCGAGCCGTTTCTCGATGCGGCCCAGCCTTTCGGCTGGGTCGCCGCGATCGGGCTGATCTTGCGCCCTCATGCGGAGTCCCGCCCATAAGACGCAAAAGAGTAGCGTAAACACGAACAGTGACCATTTGCTTGCCATGACCGGCCCTCCAGTGTCGAGTATAGCGGGCGGCGTTCTTTATGCATCGGGCTGGTTTTGCCGCAGGGATTTTGGGGGGCGGATGAGGGCCGCCTCGAATGGGCAGGGGATTGGCGTCGCCGTTGTCGGTACGGGAATTTACTTTGCCCAGGAGGATCTCGATCCAGCAATCTCGATTTCCCTCGGACTCGTTTCCATCGGGATCAGACGGTTGCGCCGGGCCATTTCGTGGCTCGCGCTATGATCGATGTAAGCGGCGGCATGGGCACGGTCCGGCCATCATTCAGCGAGAAAACATGGGCGTATTTGACGACGAGCCTTTCTACCGCATCGGGAAGCTGCCCCCTTATGTGTTTGCCGTCATCAACGAGATGCGGGCGAAGGCGCGGGCGGCGCAGCTCGATGTGATTGACCTCGGGATGGGCAATCCCGACGGCGCCACGCCCCGAACCGTTGTCAGCAAGCTGATCGAGGCGGCTCGCAACAAGCGCAACCACCGCTACTCGATGTCACGCGGCATCCCGCGGCTGCGCGAGGAGATCACCAAGCGCTACAAGGCGAACTACGGTGTCGAACTCGACTCCGAGAGCGAAGCCATTGTCACCGTCGGGGCCAAAGATGCCATTGCTCATCTGCTGTTCGCCGTGATCGGGCCAGGCGACTCGGTGGCTACGCCAGACCCCTCCTATCCCATTCATCAGTGGGGCGTGGTGATGGCCGAGGGGCGGGCCTGCAACCTGCCGATGCCGTCCCCGGAAGAGTTTCTCAATCGGCTGGAAGATCTCTACCGGACCTCTTCGAAGCCGCTCAAGATGGTGCTGGTCTCGTTTCCTCACAATCCGACGACGCATTGCGTCGAAAAATCGTTCTTCGAAAGCCTGGTCGCTCTGGCTCATAAGCACGGAACGATGATTGTCCACGACTTCGCTTACGCCGACCTCTGTTTCGACGGCTACCGCGCGCCGAGCCTTCTGCAAGTACCGGGGGCCAAGGATGTCGCCGTCGAGATTTTTTCGATGTCGAAGAGCTACAACATGGCCGGCTGGCGGATCGGGTTCTGCCTGGGGAACGCCAAGATGATCGCGGCGCTGGGGCGTATCAAGAGCTATTTGGATTACGGAGTGTTTCAGCCGATCCAAATTGCCTCGATCATCGCCCTCCGGGAGTGTGAAGAGGATACGGCCAAGATACGTAATATCTATCTGAAGCGGCGGGATGTCCTGGTGGCGGGCCTTCACCGCGCCGGTTGGATGGTGGAGGCGCCGAAAGCGACGATGTTCTTGTGGGCGCAAATCCCCGAAAAGCACCGCTGGGCGGGATCGCTGGAGTTCTCAAAGTTGCTGCTTCAGAAAGCGCTTGTCGCCGTCTCGCCCGGTGCCGGCTTTGGAGCCGAAGGAGAGGGCTATGTTCGTTTCGCCCTCGTCGAGAACGAACACCGCACGCGCCAAGCAACGCGCGGCATCAAGAAGCTTCTGCGCGACTAGTGTGCGGAATCCCCCGCAAGTTACAACCAGTCCCTCAAACGCCGCGGCTAAGTGGACAGCCGCAAGGTCTTCATGGCCGCTCCTATTCACCGCTCCCTCGCCGGCACGATTTGCAATTGAAAACGACAGAATCGGGCCAAGCGAGAGAAATCGCGTTCATTGGCCGTGAGCACCGTCACGCCCTTTCGCGCGGCGCTCATTGCGATCAGCGTATCGTTCGTAAGCCGGCTGCGGCCAATCTTTTCGTAGCCGAAGTGACTTCCCAGGCGAGCCAGGACTTGGCCGGTTTCCACCCAGTCTTTGAGACTCGGAACCAAAAGCCGTTGGGTATTATCGAAATCGCGATGCAGCCTCGCGACGAGGCGCCGGTCACGGGATCCTGCTCCGGCGTAGAGCTCTTCGAGCACCACCGCACTCAACCAGATCGCCGCATTCGCCGTGAGCCGCCCGACGTGTAGTGCGGCGACTTCGCCACCGCGCAGAGCATCGATGTACAGAGAAGTGTCGAATAGAACGGACCCCACGGGCTAGTCCGGCAGCACTCAACCAGATCGCCGCATTCGCCGTGAGCCGCCCGACGTGTAGTGCGGCGACTTCGCCACCGCGCAGAGCATCGATGTACAGAGAAGTGTCGAATCGGGCTAGTCCGGCAGCTTTCCGTAGACGTCCTCGATCTCGGCCCCGCTTGAAAAAGCGCTGATTCGCTTCCCGCGCCAAGCCATCTCGCCTATGCTCCTCGATCACATGGTCCAGGGCGCGGTCGATCGTTTCCGTCTCCGTGCCGACTTTCAGTAGTTCTTGAGCCCTTTTGAGTTTGGCGTTGTCGAGCCGGAAATGTTTGTGTTTGAGGTGGGGCTTGGCTGTACTCATGGTGGCCTCCGGCACTCTCAGAATAGCAATGTTCACGACTAGTAAAATCATGATCGCCCGCACGCAATGGACCGGCGGTCACTTTGCGACTTCGTGCTGGAAGCTGCGATAGAAGTAGTCCATCACGTTGATCGGCATCGAAAGAACCTCATGACTCCAGATCGTCGCATGGCGGTGCTCGATCCCGATCAGCGCAGGGCCAGGTGAACGAGCGAAGCCAGCAATCCTCCAAGCAGCGGCCCGGCGACAGGAATCCAGGCATAGCCCCAGTCGCTATCTCCTTTGCCGGGTATGGGCAGGATGGCGTGCGCAATGCGCGGGCCGAGGTCGCGCGCGGGATTGATGGCATAGCCCGTCGTCCCGCCCAGGGAGAGGCCGATGGCGAAAACGAGCAGCCCCACGGGAAGCGCGCCAATGGCCCCCAAACCGAGGGCGGCTTCCGCCACCCCGCCGTCGAGGCTTAAGCTCGGCGCGGCCATGGATAAGACCGCGAATACGAGGACAAAAGTGCCCATCACCTCCGAAAACAAATTCGAGCCGGCGTTGCGAATGGCCGGCCCGGTGCAAAACGTGGCAAGTTTCCCGGCAGCATCCTGAGTCACGGCATAGTGGTCTTTGTAGAAAAGATAAACGAGCGCCGCCCCGACGATCCCGCCGATCATCTGCGCCACGATGTAGCCCGCCACCTTTGCCCAGGAGAACTTGCCCGCCGCAGCCAGCCCAAGCGTCACGGCCGGGTTGATATGGGCGCCGCTGATATCAGCGACACAGAAAACCGCCACGAATACCGCCATCCCCCAGCCGAAGGTAATGACGATCCATCCCGACCCCTCTCCTTTTGTCTGGCGAAGAACGACGTTGGCGACAACACCGTTGCCAAGCAAGACCAGTAAAGCTGTTCCTAGAAATTCGGCGATGTATGCGTCCATGGCTTGTGATCTCCCCGGCCGCTACGGCAGCCAGCCATTATCGCGTGGTGGCGGCAATAGTTCAACATCAAACGAGCCTTGATTCGGCTCCTTCGTCGTCTTGGGCGACGAAGACGGCGCCGAATGGACCCTCTGTTATACTTCGATGTGCCTGTGCTGGATTCTCTGCTGACGGAACAGCGCAACCCCGCCTCCGAGAAAATTGACACCGCGGCCACCTCCGAGCTGCTTCGCATCATCAACCGGGAAGACCGCAAAGTCGCCGCCGCCGTGGAGCTGGAAATCCCTCGTATCGCGGAAGCGGTTGACGCCATCGTGGAGCGTTTCCAGACCGGCGGGCGGCTGTTCTACGCCGGTGCCGGGACCAGTGGCAGACTCGGCGTTCTCGATGCGGCTGAATGTCCGCCGACTTTCGGACTGCCGCCCGACCGTGTTCAGGCCGTCATCGCTGGTGGCCCCGGCGCGGTTCTCCAGGCCAGCGAAGGCAGCGAAGACAGAACCGGCGCCGCCGAAGCGGATCTGCGCGCAAAAGGACTTGCGAAAAACGACTCGCTCATCGCGATTTCAGCAAGCGGGCGAACGCCTTATGCCGTGGCAGCCGCTGTCTATGGCCAATCTCTCGGCGCCTTCACCGTCGGGCTGAGTTGCAACCCGCAGAGCGAGTTGGCCTCGCAAGTCGACGTGGCCATCAGCCCTCTCGCCGGTCCCGAGGTGATCACCGGTTCGACCCGCATGAAGGCGGGGACGGCGCAAAAGCTGGTACTGAACATGATTTCGACAGCCGTCATGGTTCGCATGGGGTACGTACTCGGCAACTTGATGGTGAACGTCCAGCTCAACAGCGAAAAGCTGCGCGATCGCGGGCGCCGTATCGTGGCCGAAGTGACCGGGTGCGCGCAAAAACGCGCCGCGGAAACTCTTGTCGCTTCAGGCAACAACGTTCGCGCCGCGATCCTGATGGCCAAGTTTCAGGTTGACCGGGGCGAGGCGGAAGGGATGCTGCGGCGCGCGGGCGACAACTTGCGGAGCGCATTCGAGGCGGGCTCGCGGCGTCGCGGTGATTCGCGGTGACTGCGGCGACGTTGTTCAGTAGTACGTGCATCATGAAATTCACCCCAAACGTGGCAGAAAATTCGGGTGCCAGACTCGGAGCCCCGACCGTGAGGGAGGGGTTAGCCGCTTCGACGCGCCTCATCCGACAGCGGCCACGCTCCCCTCTTTGGTTGCGGCTCGTCCGCGTTGGAGATGGATAAATTCCTCATCGAAGGCGGCCACGAGCTTTCGGGAGAGATCCCGATCAGCGGAGCCAAGAACGCCGCCTTGCCGGCGCTGGCCGCGGCCCTTCTCACGGCTGGGGAAGTCGTTCTCGACCGCATCCCCGCAGTGCGCGACATTCGCACCATGGTCCGTTTGCTCGAAAGCATCGGGGCGTCCGTTCAAAGGACCAGTAACCAATATCGAATTCAGGCGGAAACTCTCTCCTCGCCCGAAGCGCCCTACGACCTGGTCAAGACCATGCGGGCTTCGAGCCTCGTCCTCGGCCCGCTTTTGGCTCGCACGGGCCGCGCCCGCGTGTCCTTGCCGGGAGGTTGCGCGATCGGCGCCAGGCCGATCGGCTTGCATCTTTCCGCTCTTGAAAAACTGGGCGCGACGATTTCCCAGGAGCATGGTTATGTCCAAGCCGAAGCGCCTGGCGGCTTGAAGGGAGCCCCTATCTCGTTTGAGCGAATCACTGTCACTGGAACGGAAGATGTCCTGATGGCGGCTGTCCTCGCGGATGGGGAAACTGTCCTAGAAAACGCGGCGCGAGAGCCGGAAGTCGTTGATCTGGCTGATTTGCTGATTCAGATGGGAGCCTCGATCCAGGGAGCCGGGTCGTCTGTCATTCGCGTTCGCGGAGTCAGTCAATTGAATGGCGCGCGTCATTCGATCATCGGCGACCGTATCGAAGCAGGTACGTTCCTGATCGCCGGGGCTCTCCGAGGTGGAGAGCTGACCGTGAGCGGAGCCCGGCCCGCTCATCTCGAAGCATTGCTCGCAAAGATGCGCCAAGCCGGAGCGGATGTTGCGCCATCGGGACCCGAAACGATCCGGGTGGTTGGCGGGGCCCCATTGCGCGCCACCGATGTCATGACGAAGGAGCACCCTGGATTCGCCACGGACATGCAGGCGCAGTGGATGGCCATGATGACGCAGGCGGAAGGCGAGTCCGCGATTGTTGAAAATATATTCGAGAACCGCTTCATGCACGTTCCCGAGCTTGTGCGGATGGGCGCTCGGATCTCTCTCCACGGGAACCGCGCCGTGGTTCGGGGCAAGACGGTTCTCAGCGGCGCGGATGTCATGGCTTCCGACCTTCGGGCCAGTGCCAGCCTGGTCGTCGCCGCATTGGCCGCTGAAGGTCAGACCGTGATCGATCGCGTCTATCATATTGACCGCGGCTATGAGAAAATCGAAGAGAAACTAGCCGCCGTGGGGGCGACGATTCAACGGGCCGGGTGAAGCGGCTAATAAGCGGGCTCGTGGCTTCGAGAAGCCTCGGCAGGATTTCCGTCCGAGTTCTTGCGATGTGACGTGGCGCACGCGCTTAGCTTGCCGCGCCGGCACTTCTTCCAAGGAACCTCCTGTGTTAGCCCGTGTTAGCCCGTGTTAGCCCGCCTGGATGCCGCGCTCGAGCAGCCAATCGGCCAAAGCTTCCAGATCTTGCGTGAAGGTGGAGAAGATCCGCTCCGGCTTCCGGCCGGTCCCCCTCAGCGACAAAAAAAACAAATCCGTACGGAAGACTGCCGCTTTGCCACGCTTTTTGCCAATGCGCCGCCCATCACCCCAAATTCAAACCACTGAAAATAAAATCACTAGACGATGACATCAAACACGAGACACCCCAATCGTGGCGTTTTTAGCCGAGACCTTGTGAAAATCTGCAAAATACTTCAATTTCGTAAAGAAACTTTATACGTCAACCGCCAACCTCCGTGTTTTCAGTCACTCCATAGGGGCCCGCCCGAACCACGCCGGCAGCCCGTTTTCGACAGTCATCTCCCGAAAGCCGGGACCGATTCAGTTACGGTATCATTGGCGAGCCGAACTAGCGCCGTTACTTCGACACCCCAATGCTTGCCGGTTCCCCAGGCCGACTCGGGCGATAATAGAGCCATGCGCGGTTTGATCTCCTTCTTCCTTCTAGCGGGTCTCGCCGTTGCCGCCGGCCCGCACAATGTTCTGACCGAGAAAGAAAAGCAAGAGGGTTACGAGCTGCTGTTCAACGGCAAGAACCTGCTCGGCTGGGACGGCGACCCGGATCTGTGGTCGGTGAAAGACGGCATGATCGTCGCTTCGACCGAGGGCAAGGATCTTTCTCAGAACAGCTTCCTGATCACAAAAGAGAGGTTCTCGGACTTTATCCTCAGCGCCGACATCAAGCTTCGAAACCACAACACCGGAATACAATTCCGTAGCGAGCGGCTGCCGGAGTTCGTCATCAAGGGCTATCAGGCCGATGCCGCGCAAGATAAATGGTGGGGCAGCCTCTATGGCGAGAAGACGGGACGCGGCGTAATTGTTGACGGCTGGGCGGGAAAGGGCGAGAAGATCGTCAAGGCCGGCGACTGGAACCGCTACGAAATCTACTGCAAGGGCGACCACATCAAGCTGTCGTTGAACGGCGTGGTCACCGCTGATGTCAAGGACAACATGGCTTCAGAGGGGGTGATCGCCCTGCAAGTGCACCGCGGTCCGCCGATGCAGGTTTCTTTCCGCAACCTGAAGATCAAGAAGCTCAAGTAGCAGCAGATCGAGCTGCGCCGCTCGGAGAGCCTCTTCGGACACGCCGCATTACAAAACCTCAAAACAGGCCGATCTTATGAAAAAAGTGTCTCTGGGAAGCTGGGCGTTCGCGGCCGGACCCTACGCAAGGCAGCCGGTTCCGTTCGACCAGGCCGCCAAGCGGACTGCCGAAGCCGGCTACAACGCGATCGAGGTTGGCAGCCGGGGCCACATCACGCTCGGCCGCTACCCAACCAAAGAATCCCGCGCCGAGGTCAAGAAGCTGCTGGACGATTTGGGCCTGGAGCGGTCAGGTTACTCCGGCGACCAGCGCGCCTTCGATCCGACCGTTGCGGGCAACAAAGAGGAATACCTGGAGCGGTTCGCCCGCAACCTCGAGATGTGCAACGATCTGGGCATCCAACACATCCGCGTCGATACCGGAGCGCCTCCGAACCGGTACCGTGACGACGAAAAATACGAGTCAGCCAAGGGAGCCGTGACCGAAGTATTCAACGCCGCCGCCCAGAAAGCGCAGGACGCCGGGGTGGCGATGCACTGGGAGTTTGAGCCCGGCTTCATTTTCAACAAGCCCTCGGAGATTCTCGAGATTCACGAGAAGACCGGCCACCCTAATTTTTCATTGATGTACGACACCAGCCACGCCTACATGTGCGCCGTCGTCGGCACCCGCCAGCGCGGCCAGAAGGAGACCCTGCCGGGAGGCGCGGAGGAGTTGCTGGACAGGCTTGAAGGCAAGGTCGGCGCTCTGCACCTGATCGATTCCGACGGCAGCTTGCACAACAACGACACCAGCACTCACAATCCTCTTGGCACGGGGCTGATCGATTTCAAGTCCTTGGCGCCGAAGCTGCTGAACATCCCTGGTCTCGATTACTGGACGATCGATATGTGTTTCTGGCCTGCCGCCTGGGAGTTGGTCGATGCTCAACTCGCCTGCGTCAAGAAACTGCTCGGGGAGGCCGAGTCCGGGCAGTCGCCGCCCGCAACGCCGCCGCTCGCTGGCGAGACTGCTGCCCAAGAAGCAACAACCGCGGAATAATCCCCGCGATCAACGGCCCGCATCGGCCGCGAAATGGCTCCAGTCGGGCAGTGGCGCATCGTTCGCCACTGCGCCCCTTTAACACCTGTACAGTCAAATCGTTACCGATGCTGCCAGAAACAATTCAGCCGGCCGGACAGAGGCGTGGGCGGAAGTCCACACTTGCCAGTCGTAAGACGCCTGGCAAGGCTCGCCTTATGGGCGAGCTGGGACCGGCTGAGAGCCGGTCCCTACGATGTCGCCAGGAATGGCGACACGGCACGCCAGAATGCCTGCGCCACATCCGTCACCTCAAAACACGGGATCACTTCCTCAAAAGCCGCAGGGTCCGTTGTTCGCGCGACACGTTGTCTTTGAGGCCCCGGAAAGCAGGTAACCAGCTTGGCGGGTTCGCTGTCGATATAATCTGTGTAACCTGAATTATGCATTGCGGGGTGCACCTGAGGAGGGCTGAGCCGCAAGGGACCATTGGGGAACGCCCGAAAACATGGGGTAAAAAGGTAGGCTGGCAAAGATTCCAGCTTCACCAGCCAACCCAAAGGAGGTCACCCAAATGGTTACCAAGCGAAAACAGCATAGCTCCCAAAGGGCCGTCAAACAAGGCCCAGCCGTGACGGTCTCGCAGCCCAATAAAATCGGGGCATCCACGCCTTGACAACTTCCGCGGCAGGAAGCCGACTCCCTACGGCGGCTTGCCGCCGGTAGTCGAGAGGGCGTTGATCTGAGAGCCTGGCTATGCGCTATGCATAAAATTTTATGCACTGGCCGCAACGTACTGGAAACACGCCACTTCGGAGCGGGGTTTTGCCGACGCGGATTCTGGGCGGGAGGGGAAACCGGGGACGGAGAAGCCAAAAGACCAGTTGCCGAGCTCCCACCTTACGACGGCCGTCAAGCCGCTACGAACGCAGCCGCACTCGCAAAGCGAATCTGTGCATAATTCAGGTGTAATCCTCTTGCTTTCTTCGAGCCGAAGAAACAGGACGCCTTCTGAGAAGCTTCGGTATTACAAGAATGGGAGTTGCCCTCGGTCAGCGCTGGCGAGGCCTTCGTCTTGCTCGCAGCGAGCCCGCTGCGGTTGCGGTTAGCCGAAAAGGAGCAGCGCGCTCGGTAGAGAGACCCGCACCCGGGGGGATCCGCGAGATAAATCAATATGAGTCAGTACGATTTGGTCGTTATCGGTAGCGGGCCGGCGGGCCAAAAGGCTGCCATAGCTGCTTCTAAAACCGGAAAAAAAGTGGCGGTCGTGGAACGCGCCTTTTCCGTGGGCGGCGCTTGCTTGCACCACGGCACGATTCCCAGCAAGACGCTGCGTGAGGCCGTCTCGTATCTGTCGGGAGTTCGCCAGCGGGAGCTTTACGGTGCGGCCTATCGAGTCAAAGACAACATAACGATCCAGGATCTTACCTTCCGCACACAGCGCGTGATCGAGCGGGAGGTCAATGTCGTACGCGACCAGTTGGTGCGCAACTACGTCGACATCATCAGCGGGTGCGGATGTTTTGTTGAGCCGCATAAGATCCTGGTCACGACCGAAACCGGCAGCCGGATTCTCAACGCAGGCAAAGTAATCCTCGCGGTCGGCACTAAGCCGGCCAGGCCGCCAGGCATTGAGTTCGACGACCGCAAGATCATCGACAGCGACGGGTTGCTCAAACTGGCGGAGATTCCCCGCTCGATGACGTTCGTGGGGGCCGGGATCATCGGGGTGGAATACGCCACGATCTTCCGCACAATCGGGGTGCGGGTCACCCTGATCGACGGCCGCCAGCGGCCACTCGATTTTATCGACGACGAAGTGGAAGACAACCTCTACTTCCACATGCGTGACGAGGGCATCACGCTTCGGTTCGGAGAAAAAGTTTCAACCGTGCAGCTCACCGAGGACGAGCGAGTCCGTATTTGCATGGAGAGCGGCAAAGAACTGAAGTCAGACTCGCTGATGTTCGCCGCCGGCCGGGAGGGCGCATCGAAAGACCTGAATCTCGAGACGGTCGGGCTGGAAACCGATCAGCGCGGCCGTATCAAAGTCGACGAATTCTATCGCACTTCGGTGGAAGATGTTTACGCAGTCGGGGACATTATCGGGTTCCCCAGCTTGGCCTCCACTTCGATGGAGCAGGGACGAATTGCCGCCATGCACGCGATGGGAGTCGAGGTGCCGCCGATGTCGCGCCGGCTGCCGTACGGGGTTTACACCATTCCTGAAATCGCCATGGTCGGCCCCACGGAAGAAGAACTCACCAAACAGGCCGTGCCCTACGAAACCGGCGTCGCCCGCTTCCGCGAGCTGTCTCGCGTGCAAATTAGCGGTGGCCGTGTGGGGCTCCTGAAGATCTTATTCCACCGCGAAGAACGTACCTTGCTAGCGGTCCACATTCTCGGCGAACATGCCACGGAACTGGTTCACATCGGACAGGTCTTGATCGACCACGGCGCCACCATTGATTACCTGCGCGACGCCGTTTTCAACTACCCGACTCTTTCGGTGGCGTACAAGGTGGCAGCCTTGGACGGGTTTAATAAGCTGTGAAGATGGCTGGGGCTGTATTACGATCCCTGGCCAGCGCGGCGCGGAAGTCCGCCAGCCATTAGCCCGCTTTTCTCACCGCGTGGCGAGGCGAAGTGCGTGAGAGGCGCGTCAGTACGAGGCGCGCGCCGCTTGACGAGCGGAGGTGTACGTGACAGTACGTTGAGCACGGCGAGCAAGCGCAACGAAGTAATGGCGGGCCTATCGCGTGCTTCGATCGTCAGGCGGTGAGAAATGCGGGCTAGTAGTGGCCCCGGGCGCAAGCCTGCGGAATCAGATTCGGGGAAATTGGCGGACTACCGGCCAACGTCCCGCGGCAAACGGCTCGAAGAGGCCTGCGGCTTTGCTGCCCTTATCCGACATGCTAGTCCTCGCTTCGGCTTCTCCTCGCCGCCGAGAGATTCTGAACTCGGCGGGCATTCCCTGTTCGGTACGTCCTGCCGACATTGACGAGTCGCGGCTCGCTGGTGAAACCCCCGGCGACTATGTTCGGCGGCTCGCGGAGGCCAAAGCCCGCGCGGTTCGTCAACCTGGCGAGACGGTTCTGGGCGCGGACACGGTCGTGGTGACCGGCGGCCGGATACTTGGCAAGCCTCGGGACGCGGCGGATGCTTCGCGGATGCTCGGGCTGCTGTCGGGACGCGTCCACGAGGTCATCACGGGCATCTGCCTGTTGCGAGACGAGGAATGTCAGAATGTGTCAGAGACGACGAAGGTGAAGTTCTGCGAACTCAGCGACAGCGAGATCGATTCCTATATCTCGACCGGCGAACCGCTCGACAAGGCCGGCGCCTACGGAATCCAGGGGAGTGCGTCGAAATTCATTGAGCGGATCGAAGGCTGCTATTTCAACGTCGTTGGTCTGCCAATCTCCCGCGTCTATCGGCTCTTGCGTTGACCAGGCCCCGAGACTGCGGGACTGGCGCCGAATCCGTTGCCCCCGCGCCGATACGGGCTCCAAAGCTTGACGCTGTTGCGGCTATCATGTGTCAATCAGACGGCCATCCGTAACAACCCAAAGGATCCATATTATGCCCGTAGCGAACTGGAAATCGCAAGTCTACAACGTTGTTCAGAGCCTGCTCTACAACAACCCGCACAGGGTGATTCGGTATCAGGTCAGGAATCCCGAAGGTCAATGGCAGGACCGCGCCGATAACCCAGCTCCCGTTCGTCGCCTTTACGAGACGGAAGCCTCGCCCGAGCGAACCTGTCTGCAAACGGTTCAGTTCGTGCACCACATGCTGATTCCGCCGGGCGGCCGCCACGTCGCCGAGCTCCACATCCATTCCGATGCCGAAGAGCTTGTCGTGATCACGCGCGGCCATGGGACAGCATTCATCGGCGGGAAAGAGCACTCGGTCGCGGCTGAAGATGTGCTCTATATTCCGCCCGGCGCCGAGCACGAGGTGCGCAACAGCAGCGACGACTTCCTCGGCGTGCTTTTCATCAACGTGTCGACTGGAGAAGGACTAAAGCGCCTGCAAAAGGCCATCTCGGACGCATCCGCTCCAGTCGAGTGAGCATCAACACCGGTTCGAGCTCCAACTTGACTGCCTAACGCGGACCAGCCGCAACGAAAAATGGCTTCCGCAGCCGCTGCCGGCTTATGCGCGCAGGAGTGGAAACCGCTCCCTCACGGTCGCGGCTCCGTTCGTTCCCGGAACGCTCGCAGCCTGATCGCTCACGGCGTCGTTGACTGTTCCTGATTTTCTTTATACTATTAGTACACTAGTCAGCGTGGCAAAGTTGACCGCTGGCTAACTATTTGTCCAAGCGGCGGAAGCCTCTCTGGATAACGCCGGTTCATTGACCCCAACACAATTATGCAACCCACCTACTCCATCAACTTCAAACAGCTCGAGACGAAAGTAAGACTTGGCTACCACCACCTGTATCTGAGCATGGTCAAGGGCGAGCGAGACCTCAAGCTCGGCGACGCGGCGGAAGTCGCGAACGCGTTGGATCTCACATTGGACGAGTTTCATGATGCGCTGCAGCAAAAGCTTTTCCGCGCCGACAGCCGTCAGGCCAGCCTGCTTCAGGCTCCGGGCCGGGGTCCGAAGCGGACGGGAAAGCCAAAGCAAAGCCCTGCCCTTGCGTCTGCTGAGGGCAAGCTCGGGGTTCTGATGCCTGGGCTGGGCGCTGTTGCCACCACCTGCATGGCCGGCGTCGAGCTGATCAAGAAGGGCTTGACGCGGCCGGTCGGTTCGCTCACCCAGATGGGACATATCCGGCTGGGGAAACGCACTGACGCCAACAACCCGCCGATTCGTGACCTTGTTCCTCTCAGCCAACTCGGCGATTTGGTTTTTGGCGGATGGGACATTTACCCGCGCAACTGCTACGAGGCCGCCGCCGAGGCCAAAGTTCTCGACCAGCCGATGCTCGAAAGCATCCGCGACGAGCTGGCTGCGGTTCGTCCCATGGCGGCCGTATTCGAGAACCGTTTCGTGACCCGGATCAACGGCCCCAACGTGAAGTCCGAGAGCAACAAGATGCACCTGGCCGAAGCTCTCATGCGGGACATCGAGACCTTCAAGCAGGAGAACGGGCTGTCCCGGGCGGTGATGATCTGGTGCGGCTCGACAGAGATCTACCAGAGCCCGAGCGCGTCTCACCAGAGCCTGGAGGCGTTCGAGAAAGGTCTTCTGCAAAGTGATCCCGAGATTGCGCCTTCGCAGATTTACGCTTACGCGGCGCTGAGGAGCGGCCTTCCGTTCGCGAACGGCGCTCCCAACCTGACTGTTGACTTTCCGGCCATGCAGGAACTGGCCAGGCGCGAAGGTGTTCCGATTTGCGGCAAAGACTACAAAACTGGGCAGACATTCATGAAGACGCTGATTGCTCCCGGTCTGAAGGCCCGCCTGCTCGGTCTTAACGGCTGGTTTTCCACCAACATCCTGGGGAATCGCGACGGTCTCGTGCTGGACGATCCAGATGCGTTCAAGACCAAGGAAGTCAGCAAGCTGGGCGCCCTGGAGGTGATCCTGCAGCCGGAGGAGTATCCAGACCTATATGCAAAGTTCGATCACATGGTGCGGATCAACTACTACCCGCCGCGCGGCGACAACAAAGAAGGCTGGGACAACATTGACATTTTCGGCTGGCTCGACTACCCCATGCAGATCAAGATTAACTTTCTCTGCCGTGATTCGATCCTGGCCGCGCCGCTTGTGCTGGACTTGGCCTTATTCCTGGACCTTGCCCAGCGAGCAGGCATGGCAGGGACGCAGGAGTGGCTGTCGTTTTATTTCAAGAGCCCCATGGTGGCGCCGGAACTTTATCCGGAGCACGACATCTTCATTCAGCTCATGAAGCTCAAGAACACGCTTCGCTGGGTGGCGGGAGAGGATCTGATTACTCATCTTGGCCTGGAATACTACGACTGACGATCAGCGACCTCCAAATTTTTCGCCGAACCCACTTGCACCACGGGCTGCTATTGCACTTCAATCGGATCGTGATGAATGCGCTCGTCCGCCAGCCCCTTGGCTTTGAGCACTTTCACCGTCTCGCGCATCATGACCGGCGATCCGGCAATGCAGACTTCGGCGTCGAGGGGCGCCGGGAAATGCTTGTCGAGCACCAGGTTGATATAACCCGTTTCTCCCTCCCAGGAATCACCCGCGGCAGGACTCGACAACGCGGGCACGTAGAAGAAATTGCGCTTCGTCTCAGCCCACCCGGCGAACTGATCGTGCAACAGTAAGTCGCGCCGCCCGCGGACACCGAGGTAAAGATAGATCTTCCGGCGCTCGTTGACCTTCTTCTCGAACAAGTGCTCTAGCAGGCCGACGAATGGGGAGACCCCCGCCCCGCCGGCGACGAGGATAATCGGCCGGTCTCCATCGCCGGCCGAGTAGAGCGCTCCCATCGGTTCGCCGAACGCGACCACGTCCCCGGCCTTCAATTCCGAGTGAATAAAGGTCGAAGCCAAACCAGGAGGAACGTCCCTACCGCGCGGGGCTGGTTGGTGCTTGACGATCAGGTCGAAGACTGGCAGCCGGCTTGGAGGGGACGCGAATGAATAGGGCCGGGAAACCTGCTCATGGGAAGTCCCGTATTGCCGGTTCCAGGTTTTGACGTAGGAGCCGGGCACCTCGAGCAACACGAACTGTCCGGGCCGAAAACGGAACTGGTCCGGAGCCCGGAAGGTGATCCGCTTGACGTCGTGGGTCAGTTGTTCAATGTGTTCGACACGAGACGGATGAGAGTAAGAATCGGCCCATGCGGAAGCGGCCAGGGCGAGCGTGACCAGCGCGGTGACAGCCCCTCGATGCAATCCTTTACCGGGGCCTTTACCCATGGGTTTCATCATACGGTGTCGTCACGCCGCCTGTCTCCAGCGCATGTTGTCGTGTAACGGCAAAGCCACGGATACAGCGGCCCGGCGAGAGGGATCAATCAGCCTGATATCATGGAGGAAACGAACCCGTATTGCCGATAATGTCCACAAGGGGCGTGTCGGGCGGCGCGGGGCTAGCTTGGGCTGGCAGCGTAGTCTAGCGGCCCCTGGTACAAGCTAGATTTTAACCGCTTCCTTACGGTCACGGCTCGAATGTCTCAATGGGAACGACCGTCGCTATTCCTGAAATTGACGAAGAAATTCTTGAAGGGGACGACACATCGAGCGAGCTCGATCGCCCCTACCATGTCATCTTGCTGGACGACGACGACCATACCGTTCCCTACGTCGTCGAAATGTTGATGAAGATCTTCGGCTTCTCCGAGGAGAAGGCGTACTTTCACACGGTCGAGGTCGACACGAAAGGTCATACCCGGTTGATCACCTGCGGCCTCCAGGAAGCTGAAGGAAAGCGCGATCAGATTCACGCCTATGGGCGCGATTACCGTTTGCCCCGGTGTCTTGGTTCGATGGCCGCCCTGATCGAGCCGGCTGAGGGCTAGCCGCCGTGCACTGGTCTCCGATTCACCTGCATTCCGCCTTTTGGTGGATTTTTGGAGCATCGTCCGCCGGTTTCGCGCCGACCGATGAGTGAGCGCCTGCCGGTTTTCAGCGAGCGGCTCTCCGGTTCAGCTACAGTGGTCCGAAGCATCAGCGACTCACACGCTTTTGTTGGAAGCACACATCTCAATTGAGCCTTTACGACAGAGTTCTTGCCTCCGCCTCGAAACGAACCGCTCCAGAGCCGGTGAGGCCGCGTGACTCGGCGGCGGTGATCCCTTGGCGGCGCTCATCCCCGGCACGGGAAATCGAGGTCTACTGGGTGCGGCGCACGGAGAGCTTGCGCTTCATGGGAGGCTGGTATGCGTTCCCCGGAGGCGGCCTGAGCCGGCGTGATGAAACGACATTCGCCGAAGGAGCGACCGGCCACAGCGGCGATCATCAAAGCTCCGATGAGGAAAATCGGCGGCTGGCTGCTTGCGCGATCCGGGAGTTGTTCGAGGAAACAGGCATATTGCCGAGCAAGAAGCCGTTGAATGGGCTTGGAATTGCTCTGTCTTCGCTGTCTGGGCTTCGCGAGGAACTGCTCGGGAAGCGGATTTCACTGGCCGGTGTCGCCAAGCGACTCGGCGCCACTCTTGACCCCTCCCGATTGATATTCGCCGGCCGCTGGATCACGCCGGCGAGTTCTCCGATTCGATTCGACGCCCGATTCTATCTGCTGGAGTGGCCGGAGCGTGAGCTTCTCCAGCCTGTAGTCATGCCGGGGGAGCTGGAAGAAGGAGCGTGGATTCAGCCTTCTGAAGCAATTGAGCGCTGGCAACGCGGCGATGTGCTGGTCGCTCCGCCGGGGCTCTACATCCTGCGGGCGCTCGAAGCCGACGGTCCCCATAAGGCCCTGCCCCGGCTGCAGCGGCCGCGAAACATCAGTCTGGGGCCATTCCGGCGGATGGAGTTTCTGCCCGGGGTACATCTGCTGCCGCTGCGGACCGAGACCCTGCCGCCGGCAACCCACACAAATGCCTGCGTGCTCGGGAATCGTGAGCTCGTGCTGGTTGACCCGGGGGCCTCGGACGAGGCGGAGATCGAGCGGTTGCAGCAGGCTACGCGAGCCCTCGAGCAGGAAGGCGGCAAGAGGTTTAGCGGCATTTGGCTGACGCACCACCACCGTGATCACATCGGGGCGGTCGAAGCGATGCGGGGGTTCCTGGGAGTCCCGGTTTGGGCCCACGCTTTGACCGCCGAGCGCCTAGCCCCAGCCGGGATTCGAGCAGATCGCGAGTTGACTGACGGTCAACGGATTGTGCTCGATGGCGACCCAGCGATGACAATGCGCGTGATCCATACCCCCGGCCATGCCCGCGGTCACGTGTGCTTTTTCGAAGAGCGCTTGCGGGTGGTGGCGGCGGGCGACTTGGTGGCGGGCGGGAGCACGATCGTCATCGATCCTCCCGAAGGCGACATGGACGACTATTTGAATTCGCTGCAAAAGGTGATTGATCTCGAGCCGCGCTATCTTCTGCCAGCTCACGGGCCGTTCGTGACCCAGGCCGTCGCGAAGCTCACGGAAATGATCGAGCACCGGCATTGGCGCGAAGAGAGGGTGTTGGCGAGCTGGCGGTCAGGGTTACGCGAACCGAAGGAAATGCTCTCCCAGGTATACGAAGACCTTGAGCCGGCAGCCTGTCCTTTGGCCGAACGCCAGATCTTGGCGCATCTGGAACGTCTTCAGAAACTGGGTGTAATCGAGTAGGGCCGGGCAGCTCAAAACGGCAACCCTCGCAGTGGCGGGATTTTGCGGGACCCGTAAACGCTGCCTTGCCGGCTGCTGATCGGCAGGCCGCTTCGCTCGGCGGTGACTCAGTCGTCGCTTCCGCCAAGCAGTCCGGCGCGCATCAAAAAGTAGAGCAGCGTGAGCAGCGTGCTGACCGCCGCCGCCACATAGGTGAGCGCCGCCGCGTTCAAGACGCGGTCAACGCCCTCCCGCTCGGTCGGGGAGATGATTCCGTACTCGACGACTAGTTGCTTGGCGCGGTTCGAGGCGTCAAACTCCACCGGAAGGGTGACGATCTGGAACAGCAGCACCATGGAAAACAGCACCGCCCCGATCAAGACCATGTTCTGCGAAGCCATGAAAAGCCCGATGAGCATGACGAAGTAGCCGATCGAGGAGCCAATGTTCGCGGTGGGAACCAGCGTCGACCGCAGCCAAAGGGGCGCGTAGCTATGGGCGTGCTGGATGGCGTGTCCGGCTTCGTGCGTGGCCACGCCGATCGCGGCGATCGAAGGCGAACCGTAGACTTGTTCGGAAAGCGCCAGGCTTTTTGAGACCGGGTTGTAGTGATCGGAGAGCAGCCCGTGCGAACGCGTGATCTTGACGTCATGGATCCCGGCGCGGTCGAGCATCGCTTTGGCCGCCTGTGCCCCGGTGTGTCCCATCATCGAGCGGACCTTCGAGTATTTCCTGAACGCCGATTTCGTGCGGTAGCTGGCCCATATCGACAGAGCCAAGCCGGGAAGCATGAACATCAAGTAAAGAGGGTCGAAGAAAAACATGTCTAGTCCTCCCTTAAATACCTAAACGACATTCGCCAGCACTTAGTTCATTCTACAACCAATCTCATATCGGGCCAGGGAACAGGCTTCACGGCGCTGTGAAGTGATTGAAACAAAATAGGTTGCGGGTTGAATTAAAGTTTCTTTACAAAATTGCAGAATTCTGCAGATTTTTACAGGGTCTCGGCGTAAAACGCCGCGATTTGGGCGTCTCGCCTTCGGTGTCGACGTCTAGTGTTTTTGTTTTCAATGGTTTGTCCTGAGGGCGATGGGCAGCCCACTTGCAGACTCCGCGGGAAAGTTGCAGTTTTCCGTGCGGATCTGCATGCTTCTTGTCCCTTACGGGGACCAGCCGGAACCGAGCAGGGCGGGCGATAGTCTTGAGAAGTCTTGCGCATGGCGGACCTGACCCCTCTGATGCTGCGTTGCGAGCCTTCTCCCATGTTTGGTAAGCGTTGACAGTTGAGCGGCATGTGAGGTCGTCGGCGCCGGCGTCTGAGTTCGCCTATGATCCGCCTGCTAGCAGCTCTCAGTTTACCAGGCGGTGTCAAGTTCTTCAGGGCGTTTTCGGGATAAGTTATTGAAAACATTCGCGGGAAGGGTTGTGACCGGGCGGGGGCAAGTCATCGCTTAGGTGTATAGGGCGGGTCGGGCGGCTGCGTCGCGCAAACCAGGAGTGGTACCCCTTTTGTTTGGACCGGCAGGAGTACGGGTCCGTACTATTGGGCGCCGAGTCGTCGACCTTAGCGCGCTTGACCCTGCAATCTCTGGACTCTACAGCGGACGGCGGGCCGGAGGCCGGCCGCGGACCGGAAGTGACGTCTGCTAGGTAGCCGCCCCGATTGTTTCCTGATTGACCAATTCCCAGGCCGCCATGCCACCGGCCAACTCTTCGATCTCCGTGAACCCTTGCTGCTGCAGGATGCTGGCCGCGATCGAGGACCGATATCCTCCCGCGCAATGTACGGCGAGTGTCCGATCTTTGGGTAACTCGGAAGCTCTCCTTCTTAGCTGGTTCAGTGGTATGTGGACACTGTCCTTGATGTGCTTCAGCTCTCTTTCCGTCGACCGTCGCACATCGACCACTAGAGGAGGCGATGGAGATGAAAGCTTCTCCGCCAGAGTTGCGGCATCGATGCGGTCCCATCCGTCCACGAGATCGGGACGCCCTTCCAGAGCTTGAATTCCGTCCTGAAGGTAACCACTGACGCGGTCAAAACCGATGCGCCCGAGACGCTTGGCCGCTTCCTCTTCTCTTCCCGGTTCGGCGATGACAACAATCAATTCTTCAGGGTTGAGGATTGTTCCGGCCCAAGTGGCATACTGACCTCCTAGCCCGATATTGAAGCTGCCGGCCAAGTGGGCTTTGGCGAAATCCGCCGGGTCCCGGGTGTCGAGAATCCGGGCGCCCGACTGCTGCATATCGAGAACTTGGTCGAGCGAGAGCGGATTGAGTTCGCGCCGCAGGACCTGTTCCAGCGTCTCGCGCTCTTTTGTGTTCAGAATGGCGTCATAAGTGAAGTATTCCGGCGCCTCTGGCTGGTCGGCTGTCACAATTCGGATGAAGTCCTCTTTGCTCATGGGCTGCAAAGCGTAGTTGTAGCGGCGCTGGTCGCCGATCGTCGAGACCGTTTCCGTACTGAGGTTCTTTCCACAAAGTGATCCCGCCCCGTGGGCCGGGTAGACGAGCGTCTGGCCGGGGAGTTTCAGCAGCTTTTCGTGAACCGAGGCGTACAGCATTCCACCCAACTCGTGTGCCGACCAACCGAGAGAAGCCCGCAAATCCGGACGGCCGACGTCTCCTATGAACAGTGTGTCGCCGGTCAGAACAGCATGAGGCTCGTCCTGGCTCTTCTCCAGGTCATAGATTAAAATGCAAATCGACTCCGCCGTATGCCCAGGCGTTTCGAGAGTCTGGAGACGGACGCTTCCCAGATTCAAGACATCGCCGTCTTTCATCGGCGTGAAGCCGAACTCTGCCTCGGCCCGCGCCCCAAGATAGATTCGGGCCCCTGCTCGATCCCGAAGTTCGAGGTGTCCGGCGATGAAGTCCGCGTGACAGTGTGTGAGGAATACGTGGCGGATCTCAAGGTTCGATTTCCGGGCGTCCTCGAGATATTGATCGACGTCGCGTTGCGGATCGACGACGACAGCCGCCCGAGTCGACTCGTCTCCTATCAGATAGGAGGCATGTGCCAGGCAGTTCAGGTAGTACTGCTTGAAAATCACGGTTCATCCTTTTCGCGCGCTGGACGCCAAGCACTTGCGTGCCGCCGCACGAGTGAAGGGCGCTCTTCACGGCTCCACGATGCGGGTTCTCGCCAATCGTTCTTCGGCTTGCCCAGTGGCTTCTCTTTCCGCTTCCTCGCGTGTCGCGGCCGTAGCCCGAGCGATCCAGGCGCCCGGTGAGACGTTATCGACAACACAGTGGAAGCGATCTCCAACCCGGTAAGAAGTCACCCGCGCCTTCCAGCCCGCCAACTCAATCACAGTTACCGTATGGTCTTCTGCTTTCATCACTCTTCTTCCACTTGCAACAAAAATGATTAGCCGGTTGTGGGGTCGTGGTTGCTGTTTCAGACAGCTAGCCTTGGACTACGCCTTGAGGCAACTCGGCCTTCAACACGGAAAGCATACCGCTTTCCCCGGCGTCTTTCCGTTCCGATCTCTCACTGACAGGCTCCGAGCGGTGTTAGCTAGCAGGAACGCGATATATCAATAGTAATCGGCTGACGAGCCCTATGTACTTAGTTTTGGGTGACTTAGGGCTACTCGTGGTCGCGGAACTCGGCGAACCAGTTTTGGATGACGTGGATGGAGCGGGGGGTGTCCGCTTCGTCTCCTGCGAGTCCCACCAGCACGAATCGTTGCCCCTCTTTGGAAACATCGTAGTTGGGCCTCAAACGCCCACTCAGGCTCGCATCTTCAAACAGACGGGCCGGTGTGCTGACCGAGAAACTTGGGGTCGTCTTCACCGGCGCCGCCATCAGAATCGATCCCTCGAAGTAGAACAGCTCCTTGCCGTCTCGACTCCAACGCGGCTGTGTCCCCCCGTTCGTCGAGACCTGCCACTTGCCCGCTCCTTTGGGGAAGGGCCGAACGTAGACCTCGAAGCGATCCGATTCATCCGAACAGTAAGCCACAAACCGCCCGTCCGGCGAAAACTTCGCCGCCCCTTCCTGGCGCGGGGTAGATAGGAAGACCGCCTCTTCAAACCCGACGCCGTCTGTTTTGCGCTTCAGGTACCGAATGTCCCCCTTGTTCTTAGGGTCTCCGCTAACGTCATAGACCATGTAGTTGCCGTCCGGAGACCAATCAGGATATTCATCGTCAAGAGGCCCGCCAACCAGCAAAGTCGCCTCGCCCGTGCCGGCGGCGGGCTTGCTGAAAATGTCACGGCTTCCCCGCCGGTCCGACGTGAACGTGATCTCCGTGCCGGAAGGAGACCATGTTGGATGAGCTTCAAGCCCGGCGGCGAAGGTCAGGCGGGTTGCAACGGCCCTTTCTGTTTCATGCACCCAGATGTCTAAGTCGCCCGAACTGTCGTCCTGCGCAGCAACCCGGCTCCCGTCAGGAGATAACTTGGGGAACATTATGTTACCGGCTTGTGGACGGCCGATTGGTCCCAAGCTGTTGCCGCCGCGATCTCGCCAGACCAGTTGTGATTCGACCGAGCCGCCGCGGTCGAGATAGACCAGCGTCCCATCCCGCGCAACACTGGGTAACGCTCCCCCTTCGACGATGGGGAAGGCCTCCCCTGTGGCGGTCAAGGTCTCCAAGGAGAAGGGCAGGACCCACAATCCCGGCTTCTCGTCCACAAGGCTGGACTGGTAAACGAGATGTCCACTTGCTGAGTAAGCCGGCCGGCTTCCCGGCCCTAGTTCCCGGCGCTCTCCCGTCTCGAGGTCAAGTAGTCCTAGCCTGGGATCACTCACACCACCGAAATTGTAAACCAGCCCGTGAGTGCCTGCGCTGAAAGGCAAGAAGTGAGGCCGAGCGCCGCCGCGCCCTTCTTGACTCTCTTCCAGCTCAAAAAGAAGTTTGGAGGTGCCGCCTCGAGCGGGCACCTCATACAATTGACCGCCGGAGGAGAAGACAATCCGCGCACCGTCGGGACTCCACGATCCGCCAATATAATAACCCTGGGGCAGATCGCACAGCGTGATCGGATCGCCCCCCTCTGCCGGGACACGCTTTAACTCCTGGCCGCTTCGAAAGCCGATGAACCGGCTGTCCGGCGACCAAAACATACCTGCGGCAGATGTGTAGTCGGCACCCTCCGTTCCCTCAAGTTTTCGGGGCGTTTCGCGGGCAAGGTCTCGCACCCAAAGGGCGCTTTCCCCTCCCTCTTCGACGGCGAAGACGATGTGCCGGCCGTTGGGTGAAACAGACGGCGCAAACACATTCCCGGGAGAGAAAGAAAACCGAAGAACCTCTTCGGGGGAATCCGGCATCGGGCCCCGAAGCCACTGGAAAACCAACAGACCCAGCGTAACGGCCAGGAGCACCCCCATGCCGAGCAATCCTCCGCGCTTTAGTTGCTGACGCTTTTCAGCCTTCTTGGCGGCCGATTCGGGCACGACGCGGATGGCAACCGAGCGATGAAGTTCGGTGTCTTCGGCGCGATAGGTCACGCTTTCCCCTTCGTCGCTCAAACGCTCGATGACGCGGTAGGGGAAAACCGCTGTGTTGACGGGCTCGATGCCAGCTTGTGAGGGTGCGGCTTGTTGGGTGAGCGGCCCGCTCAACCCTGCACCCGTGGCCGACGGTGCTGTGCGCAGAATTGTCGATATGGGGTATTTAGTTGACTCCAGTAGCCACTACATCTTGGGGGTGGGGGTGCCGGCCCTGGTGGCCTCGACCATTGTCTTATAGGGAGCAGGGTCGGCGGCGACCGCCTGCTGGAGGAGGCGATAGAAAAGTTTGCCGCGCGACCGTGAGGTCCGCCGGTTGAAGCGGAACGTGAACTCGTCCAGGTAGTAGTCCAAATACTCGTGACTGACAGCCCCCTGGTGGGTCCCCAACAGCCAGCGCTTTAGCAGAGAGGCGACACGATGGACTCTCGGCAGCAGCTTACTCGCCGATTGCCGCTTCCCGCGCAGCACGGTGACTTCATGGCGGTATCCTTTGTTCTCCAATCCCGCATAGCCTTCCCAGCCGTCGGTGTGCACGAGGCTGCCAGGTTGGATAGCTTCTTCGACAAAGGCTTCCAAGCTCGCCGCTGAGGCATCCGCGATCCGACGGAGCCGGATGCGACCCATACCGCGCCCATCCTCCTCGGCAGCAACCGCAACTAACGCTTTGCCAACCATTTCGCGACCTCGGACGCCCTCTTCGACTCCGCCCACATACGTTTCGTCCACCTCCACCCGGCCGACCAGCCGATTGCGACCGGGGCGCACCATGGCGCGGCGGAACTTGTGCAGCCAGGTCCAGGCGGTTACATAGCTACCCAAACCCAAGACCCGCTGCAACTCCAGCGCGCTGGCCCCGCCTTTTTGCGTTGTCACCCACCAAGCCGCCCGGAACCACAACGTCAAGGGCTTGCGGGTGTCCTGGAAAATCGTGCCCGCCGTCACCGAGGCCTGGTAACCGCAGTCGGCGCAGAGCAGCAGATTGCGTTTGCTGGCCCATGAGGACTGGATCCCACAGCGCGGGCACACGAACCCCTCCGGCCAGCGCAGCTTCAGCAGGTACTCCCGGCACGCCTCCTCGGTCGAGAATCGAGCTTCCAACTCGACGAGGTTTCGGGGGTAGTCCTCCTTCATGCCCCCAACCACAACATATTGTGGCTACTGGAGTCAACTAAATACCCCATTTGTCGATTTTCCCGCCGCCAGTTTCGTACTCAGGCTCTTGAGGTCAACGATGATCTCCTCGACGTGCTGGTAGCGCTCGCCCGCATCCTTGGCCATCGCCTTGCCGACGATCCACTCCAACTCCATCGGCAAACCAGCCCGTAAAGCCGTGATGGGCTCCGGCTCTTCATTGCCAATCGCATAGAGCACGGCCTCCTGGCGCTCGCCCTCGAACGGCAACTTTCCCGTCACCATCTCGTAGATCACCACCCCGAGCGACCAGATATCCGTGCGCCGATCGGTCGACAGGCGCTTCGTCTGCTCGGGCGACATGTAGGCCGGTGTCCCTAAGATGGTCGCGGTCTTGGTGAGCTGGGAGCGCTCGGCAAGCTGCGCCAGGCCGAAATCCATGACCTTGACTTGGCCTTGCGGGGTGACCATCAGGTTGGCGCTCTTGATGTCCCGGTGAACGACGCCTTTTTCGTGTGCCGCTTGCAGGCCTTGCGCAGTCTGAGCGGCGATATCTAGCGCCTCATCGAGCTTCAGTGGGCGTTCGCCGATCTTGTCTTTGACGGTTTGGCCCTCGATGTAGGCCATGGCGATGAAGGTCTCGCCTTCCACCTCATCGATCTCATGGACGGTGCAGATATTTTGATGATCGAGCGCGGCGGCGGCCTTCGCTTCTCGAATGAAACGCGCACGGCCTTCCTCGTCTTCCAGCAAGTGAGCAGCGAGAAACTTCAGCGCGACCGTGCGTTCGAGCTTGGTATCTTCGGCCTTGTAGACCACACCCATACCACCCCGGCCGACTTCGGAGAGGATCTTGTAGTGGCTGATCGTCTCGCCTACCACGATGGGTTAATTCTACCTGTTCGCGGATAGATGGTGGTAACAAGCACTTCGCGCCAGCTATCCGGTTCAAGCCCATCGTAACTCAATAGACGAGGGGTTTGCAGTTCTTCAGACGACTCGGAAAAGGGCCTCAGGCAGGCGTTTGTTGGTGGTAACGCGATATCGCGACAGCTATCCGAAGGGCTTTTCGCACGAACCCGGCGGAACGCTGTTATTCCGGCTGCGGAACGATCCGCAGATACGGTTTCGGCGCTTTCCAGCCCTCGGGGTATTTTTGCCTGGCTTCGTCATCGGAAACCGCGGGCACGATGATGACGTCTTCGCCCCGCCGCCAGTTAACCGGCGTGGCGACTTTGTGCTTCGCGGTCAACTGCATCGAATCAAGCACCCGCAGCACCTCGTCGAAGTTACGGCCCGTGGTCATGGGATAGGTAATCATCAGCTTGATCTTCTTGTTCGGCCCGACGACGAACACCGAGCGCACCGTTGCATTATCTGCCGCCGTTCGCCCCTTTGCACTTCCCGTGGCGTTGGGGTGAATCATATCGAAGAGCTTCGCTACCGTCAGATCGGTGTCACCGATCAACGGATAGTTCAGTGCATGTCCCTGGGTTTCCTCGATGTCCTTTGCCCATTCCGTGTGATCGCCGACCGAATCCACGCTCAGACCGATGATCTTGCAGTTGCGTTCGGCGAATTGCGACTTCAGGCCGGCCACGTAGCCGAGCTCGGTCGTGCAGACCGGCGTGAAGTCCTTGGGATGGGAAAACAGGACGGCCCATCCATCCCCGATCCACTCGTGGAAGTTGATCGTTCCTTCGGTTGTTTCCGCTGTGAAGTCCGGGACTTCATCGCCTATGTGTAGTGCCATGGTTCACCTCCAACGGTGCTTTCTGACAGATTGCGCCAGGCTAGTCCCGACGACCTGCCCTAGAAGTTATACCACTTTCTGATGATGAGGAGCTGTTGTTTGGGGAAGACTTCCAGCGGGCGATTGTTGGACACAAGGCGATATATCAACAGCTATCGAATGCCCCAACTATAATATCAGGGCTGTGAGCCGCCACCAGTCAGGACGACAACCGAAGGCGTTGTCCACTATCTCCGTGCCATGCCAGGAGCATTTTCCAATCCAAGAATGAACGGCCGAGTGCGGAGGGGTATACTTAAGGGCCGAAGGCTCCGCGCCGGAGATCCTTCTCTCGAAGGAGAACTTTTATGCCCCTGTGGACTCCCGATCCCACCTTCTACCCGTCCCCCAAGATGGCGGCGAAGGCGCCAGCCGAGAAGCTTGCCTTCGTGTCCATGCTGAACGCCGGCAACGGCGACCACAAGGACGCCCTCGGCGTCGTCGATACAGAGCCAGGCTCTTCCACCTACGGGCAGATTGTCGGCAAGGTCGACATGCCTCACGGTGGCGACGAGTTGCATCACTTCGGATGGAACGCTTGCAGCTCGTGCCTTTGTCCTTACGCGCCGCACCCGCACACGGAGCGCCGCTATCTTATCGTCCCGGGTATCAACTCGTCGCGAATTCACATCATCGACACCAAGCCCGATCCCAAGCAACCCAAGATCGTCAAGGTGATCGAGCCGGACGAGTTCACGGCGAGAACCGGCTACACCGCACCACACACCTTCCACTGCGGGCCCGACGGCATCTACGGAAGCGCGCTGGGATCAGCAGACGGGAACGGTCCAGGTGGCATCTTCGTGATGGACCCCGAGAGCTTTGACGTCCTTGGGAAGTGGGAAGTCGATCGAGGACCGCAGAACTTGGCCTACGACTTCGGGTGGCATCTCGGCTACGACACCATGGTCACTAGCGAATGGGGCACTCCCAACATGGTCAAAGATGGCGTCAATCCCGATATCCTGCTCAAGGGCGGTTATGGTCATGCACTTCACTTTTGGGACCTCCGCAAACGACGCCATCTGAAGGCACTCGATCTCGGATCGGAGCAGCAGATGGTGCTCGAACTGAGACCGGCGCACGATCCCACTCGCTCGTACGGCTTCGCGGGAGTCGTGATTTCTATCAAGGACCTGTCAGCGTCGATTTGGGTGTGGCGCCAAGAGAACGGCAGTTGGGATGTGCAGAAAGTGATCGAGATCCCGGCTGAGCCCGCCGAGCCGGACCAGCTGCCGCCGGTGCTCCAGGGGTTCAAGGCGGTGCCGCCGCTCATTACCGATATTAACCTCTCGCTCGACGACCGCTTCCTTTACGTTTCTTGTTGGGGCACGGGAGAATTCCGGCAATATGACGTCTCCGATCCCTTCAACCCCAAGCTCACGGGATCGGTTCACCTGGGCGGGATTGTCCGTCGAGCCGGGCACCCGAAGCACCCCCAAATACCCCTCAACGGCGGGCCACAAATGGTCGAAGTCAGCCGCGACGGGCAGCGGGTCTACTTCACGAACTCGCTGTATTCGCCCTGGGACGAGCAGTTTTACCCGGATGGAATTCGAAGCTGGATGGTGAAGCTGAACGCAGCGCCGCAAGGAGGGCTGCGGATTGATCCCGATTTCTTTGTCGAATTTGGCGATCTCCGCGGCCACCAAGTCCGTTTGGAGGGCGGTGACGCCTCTTCCGACTCTTACTGTTACTCATGAGTGACCCGGGAACGCTCGGCGGCCTCGGCACGACGGCGCTGTTCCTAATGCTCTTGCTGGGCGCCTATCACGGGATCAATCCCGGGATGGGGTGGCTATTTGCTGTTGCTCTCGGAATGCAGGAGCGCAGCAGTTCGGCTGTAGGCCGTTCTCTGTTGCCCATCGCCCTGGGACATGGGCTCGCGATCGGCGCCGTCGTCTTGATTGCCACTCTGCTAGGGACGGTGATTCCGCTCACCTATATCAAAGTGGCGGTCGCTCTGACTCTGCTCGGTTTCGGAGTGTATTCTCTCTTTAGGCAAAGCCATCCTCGCGGTGGCGGAATGCGGGTTGGCTTCCGCGATCTCACCACCTGGTCCTTCCTCATGGCGTCCGCCCACGGAGCGGGCTTCATGGTCTTGCCGGTGTTGCTGGGCTCTTCCGCCGACGTGCTCGCCGGACACAGCACGCATCTGGGAACCGGGGCCGAAACGCATTCTTTCGTGAGCGCGACGGCAGGGTCGGTGGCAACAGTCGTCCATACGTTGAGCTATCTGGTGGTCACGGGCCTCGTCGCTTGGGTGGTGTACAAGAAATTCGGTCTGGCTCTGCTGCGAAAAGCCTGGATCAATCTTCATTTGATCTGGGCGGTGGCGCTCATCACAAGTGCGGCGTTTACGCTATTCATCTGAGTCCCGTCACCCGGCGTTTCCTAACCTCAGAACGTTAGCTGGCGCGAACAAGCCGTGAGGGCCTGTATAGTCAAATCTTTACCGATTGTGGCAGGAAATTTCAGATGGCCGGACAGAGGCGCGGACGGAAGTCCGCGCTTCAGGGTTGCGGCTCGTCCGCGTTGGGAAAGGGGCGGGCTGCCGCGCTATTGGGGCGAGATCGCGAACCGTCCCGGGGAGGTGCAGCGCTTGGCCTTCTTCCGCGGATCAACTGGCGCGCACAGGGCGGTGGATTCTCGCTTTCTCAAAACGTGAGGAGGCGCGGCGCCACCGCAGGCGATGTCGTCTTGCCAGCGGAAACTTCGCATAGATAGTTAAGGAGGAAAACCATGAAACGGTTCATCATCGAACGGAATATGCCTGAGGTTGGAAGCCTAGAACGGGAAGAGCTGAGAGAAGCCGCGCGGAAATCGAATGAGGCCTTGCGCCAGTTGGCGCCCGACATTCAATGGGTCCAGTCCTACGTTGCCGCCAACAAGACATTCTGCGTCTATTACGCCAAGGACGAAGACGTTATCCACAAGCACGCGGAGCTGAGCGGGTTTCCCGCAAGCAAGGTCACGGAAGCCGGAAAAATGATTGACCCGACTACGGCGTCAGCCTGAGTCTCGCTCGGAGAGACGGGCGTCGCCATGCTTCCGCTCGGGCAGCGGTCTGTCAATGCAAACCCTGCAGCCAGGTCTTCACGGGGAGCCGCAGGTGATCTTGTAGTGGGAGATGGTTTGGCGCCCTCGAACGCAGTGACCATCGCGGTTGCACCGTAGGCGATCCGGGCGGCAACTTTAGCATTTACCGGGAATTGGACCCGTGGTGGTAAGCTGAGGCCGATGGATGTAGAAAAAACAATCGAGTTCATCCTCCAGCAGCACGCTCGAACCGAAGCGATAATGCAGCGGACGAGCGAACGCCAGGATCAGCTGGCCGAGGGGCAGCAGCGCTTCGAAGCGACCCAGACTCAACTAGCCGAGAACTGGTGGTAAGCTGAGGCCGATGGATGTAGAAAAAACAATCGAGTTCATCCTCCAGCAGCACGCTCGAACCGAAGCGATAATGCAGCGGACGAGCGAACGCCAGGATCAGCTGGCCGAGGGGCAGCAGCGCTTCGAAGCGACCCAGACTCAACTAGCCGAGAACTTGATGAGTTTGACAGACATCGTCCGGCTGTTCGCGGAGCAAAACCACCAGGACCACCAGCGGTTCGAGGAGTTTCACCGCGGAGTCGATGAGCGTTTCGCCGTACTGATCAAGATGATGGACGAGTGGATCCGCGAGCAGCGGAACCGCAACGGTGGACGATAGCTCCACCTACTGTAGACACCCTCCAAACGTCATCGGCTTCGACCGGGGGGAAGCCCGGCCTGACATTCTCCGGGCTTGCTCGCAATGCTGTTCACTTACGGGCCTTTCAGCCGCGAAGCGGCGCAGGATCGTAGCCCATGGGTGGAGCGAAGCGGAACCCTGGGTCAGAACCCGCGCGGCGCCAACCCCGGAAGGGGTGGAGGAAAGCAAACGCATGATGCCGAAACCGGACCCGCCAGCGTCAACAAAAAGCACGAAGGCTTCGTCCGGCGAAACCGCTCCAGAAACTTCTTAAGTGACGAGTATTGGGGCTTGCCCCCGGATTCGTTGGCCTCTATCAGGTCAACGCCGAGGTAGCCGCGGGCACGCCAATGGGCGATGCCGTTGAGCTTGTGCTGAGCAGCGGCCTGGCGCCGTCGAACGCCGTGACAATCGCGGTGGCGCCGCAGTAAGCTGGGAGTGGACTCGATTCAGAACATCAGAACAAAGGACGGTTAACCCAACTGCTTTTGGGGGGTTTTCCTCGCCAGTTGATATTGCGTGAAGGGAGAGCGGGCGCCTTTGATGTCGACGTTCAGCAGATAGGGCTTGTCGCTGGCGAGCGCCCGGTCGAGAGCCGGCGCGATTTGGTCGGGCGTTTCGATGAACTCGCCTTCGCCGCCGAAGCCTTTCATGACCAGGTCGTAGCGTGTCCGGCGAAGCTCGCAGGCGACGGTCTTTTCGCCGTAGGTCCCGCGCTGCAGCTCGCGCTCGATTCCCCAGCCCCCGTCGTTGCCGACGATGATGATGACCGGCAAGCCGAAGCGGACGGCGGTGTCCATTTCAGCGAGATAAAACCCGAGTGAGCCGTCGCCCGTGATGACGACCGAGGGCGAGTTGGGGCGCAGGATCTGTGCCGCCAGCGCAATCGGAAAGCCAACTCCGAGTCCGGCCAGAGCGCCCAGGCGCAGCCAGCGCATCGGCTGGCGCGCGGGTATGCTGCAGCGTCCCCAATGCACGAAGTCCCCGCCGTCCCAGCACAAGGTGGCGTCTTGGGGAAGGCGCTTGCGCAGCTCCATGGTGAGATGCAGGGGATGCATCGGCGCCGACGGCTGGGAAGCAATGGATTGCAGTTCTTGTTCCCAGGATGCCCTGGCATCCTTTAAGCCGGCGATCCAAGAGGACCGGTCCGGCGGCGGCCGGTTGCCAAGCGCGTCGAGCAGATCTTCGAGCGCCAGTTTGACGTCGGCGGCGATGCCGACTTCGAGGCCACGGTTGAGTCCCAGCTCCTGCGGGTGAATATCGACTTGGACAAACTTCGCGTCCGGCGAGAACAGTTGGGCGCCTCCCAGGCGCACACGGTAGTCGAGCTTCTTGCCGAGAACGATGACCAGATCGGCTTGCGGCAGAGCGCTGCCGGCCGCGCGGTTCAGGGTTGGATCGGCATATCCAAAGCACAGTGGATGGGTGTCGGATACCAAGCCTCGTGCCAAGCAAAGCGTAAACAGCGGCAGGCTGGCCTTCTCGATGAAGGCCTCCAAGGGCGCTCCGGCGTCGGACCACCAGGCGCCGCTCCCGGCAATTACGACAGGACGCTCGGCATCGTCGAGCAAATCAATCACACGGTTGATGTCAGCGGAGTCGGCGCCAGGGCGCTGGAGGTGGACCGGTCCGCTGGGAATGGGAGCGTGGCTATCCGCCTGGGCGGTGAACTGATCGACCGGTATGCTGAGGTGCGCGGCGCCGGCCCGCCCGGAGAGGGCCTCGAGGAAGGCCCGGTGAAGATGAAACGGGATCTGCCCGGCGTGGGCGGGGACCGCGGCGTACTTGGTGATACTCCGGACGAGCGAGATTTGGTCCATGTCTTGGAAAGCGTTGCGGTCTCGCAACCGCGAGCTGCTCATGCCGCTGACTGCCACAATCGGGCTGCCGGTGGCGTTGGCGGTGGCGATACCGGTGATGGAATTGGTGTGGCCGGGACAGCCCGTGACGAGAGAGACGCCGGGCGTGCGGGTCATGCGCCCCCAACCGTCGGCCATGTGAACGGCGGCGGACTCGTGGCGCGTGTCGACGATGTTCAACCCTTCGCGGTCGGCAACTTGCAGGACCTCATTGAGATGGTCGCCGACGAGGGTGAATATGTGGGTCGCGCCGAGATTCTTGAGGCTGGCGACGAAAAGTTCAGCACCGCTGGGCATCGATCAGGGTCTCCGGGAAAATGGGGATATGGCGCCGAAGGCGCGAGGGGGATTCGAATCGGCGCGAAACAAACCAGCACTATACAACCTTTTGGTGGAGGAGGGCGGGCCGAACCAGCTAGTGTAGTGCGCTAATGATACCGCAGCGTATGGATCATGCTCGTCCACGACGGGCAGTCTTACGACATCCCCAACGCCCGGCTGCGGCGAGCGCGCCTGTGAGCGCCGGAAGCTGCCGCTAGGCCGGGCAGGCCCGTGGCCCCATTCATCCGCCACGAAGCGTGCCATGACAGGGGAATGAAATCGCTTGTGTGGAGCGCAAAGTGCTTGTTGTCTTATACTTGACTTGCAACGACAACTGCTATAGACACTGTGCGAAACTCAAGAGTGAATGGCGATTCGCTATACAACTCCGACACATTGGATCAGGTATGACATACCTTCCATTCTCAACCCGCTGGTCGAAGCCAAAGCCACCGTAAAAGCTCTGAAGGCGACACCGTACCAAAGAGACTGGGTTGACCGGCTTCAGGATCTCCAACTCAAGATGGAGGTGGCGGGCACATCGCGCATCGAGGGAGCCGAGTTCACGGCACTCGAGTTAGACGCCGCACTCGAGGAGCCCGCGGAGAATCACTTCACGCGCTCTCAACGCCAGGCCGCCGCCGCCGCCGGCACCTACCGTTGGATAGCCTCACTACCCGATGACCGGCCGATCGACGAAGCGCTCGTGCTGGATATCCATCGACGAATGGTGACTGGTTGTGACGACGACCATTGTGAGCCGGGCCGCATCCGAACGCGCGACCACAACGTAACTTTCGGCTTTCCCCTCCATCGAGGATGTGAAGGAGGCCAGGCCTGTAAGGTCGCTTTCGCGCGTTTGCTGGAGGCGGTCCGGCACGAATACCCAGCTCACGACCCTCTGATCCAGGCCGTTGCGATTCACTACCACCTTGCCGCCATGCACCCGTTTCAGGATGGAAACGGGCGTACCGCGAGGGCGCTGGAGGCGCTGATACTCCAGCGCGCGGGCTTGAGGGACACCGCGTTCATCGCCATGTCCAACTATTACTACGAGGAAAAACCGGCATACCTTAACGCTCTGGCCGAAGCACGAGCTCGGAATCATGACCTCACACCTTTTGTCGTCTTGGCGCTCCTGGGCGTCGCCCAGCAGTGCGAGAGGCTGTTGCGGGAGATCAAGAAGGGCGTCGAAAAAGCGATCTTTCGCAACACCATGTTTGACCTTTTCGGGCGCCTGCGCACGCCGCGTAAGAGGGTGATCGCTCAGCGCCAAATGGAGATACTGAAGCTGCTTCTAGATAGGGAAAAGCTGAAGTTTGAGGATCTTGAAAAACTCACCTACCACTCCTACCGAGATCTCGCCGATCCCGGGAGAGCGTTGATCCGCGATCTGAACAGCCTGATACACCTGGGATCAATCACGTTCGAGTCTGTGGAAGAGAAGGATACTTGGGTCTTTGAGATCAACCTAGCCTGGCCTTCTGAGATAAGGGAGAGCGAGTTCTTTGACCGAATAAAGAGAATGCCCAAGGCAAAAAACCACCGCTTCCTCTAGATTTCAGACTTGCTCTTACCCGCGAAGCAAGGAGTCAAGAATCTATCCGTGGGCGAGAACCCCGCAGCCTATTCCTTTCGCTTGCGCGCTGTCTGCTCGGCTTGCAGATGACCAACCACTGTACTGTTGGCGAACACGCTTGCGCTCGCCGCCCTTGAGGTAAGATACTACGAGTCTCCAAAAACCCGACATCGCCGATCGAGAAACAGCAAATCCAGTCGAGCGGCGACGGGGCCTGTCTGCTGCCGTGGGTCGCATCTCCTCCAAGTTTCGCCGCTTCTTCGAGAAGTTTCTGGAATCCGTCGTATTGCTATTGATGACGACGCTGGCCGTGGTCGTCGTACTGGGCGTGGTATTCCGCAAAGCGGGTGCAGCGCTGGTTTGGTATGACGAGGTTGCCTCGATTCTGCTGGCCTGGCTGACCTACTATGCAGCGTCTCTGGCGGCGCTGAAACGCGCTCACATCGGTTTTCCAAAGCTGGTTGAGTCCGCCGGGCCGAGGCTGCGGTTCTGTTTGTTCGTGGTTCGCGAATTCATCGTCGTGGGCTTTTTCGTGCTGGTGGCCTGGTCGGGTTGGCGGATCATCCAGGTGCTCGAGGGGACCTACCTTGTCAGCCTCCCTTGGGTGCCGGCGCAGGTGGCGCAGTCGGTCATACCGATCGGCGCCGTGTTGTTTGTGATAGCGGAGCTGGCCAGCGCTGCGGAGGTCCTCGGCGAAAGCCGGTGCAACCAAGAAAAGACCGGCGGAGAACAGCCAAGCCGGAGCGAGCAGCAGTGACTCTCCTGCTGCTGTTGCTTGGCCTGATCGTCCTGATCCTGCTGGACATTCCCATTGCCATTGCCTTGGGTGTTGTCGCCGTCACCGCCATGGGTGTCAGCGGCGGAGCCGACGCGCTGGTCAACACCGGGCTGGTGCTGTTCGACGGCGCCACGAAGTTTTCGCTGATCGCAATTCCGCTGTTTATTCTGGCCGGGGCGATCATGAACGCTTCGGGCATTTCTCGCAGACTGATCGCGTTTGCATCCGCATTGATCGGTTTCGTCAAGGGCGGTCTGGCCATGGTGACAGTCGGAGCGTCGCTGTTCTTCGCCGAGATCTCCGGATCAGCCGTGGCGGACGTGGCGGCGCTGGGGTCGATCCTGATTCCGGCCATGAAACGGAAGGGCTACCCCACTCCATTCGCCGCCGCGGTGACCTCATCGGCGGCGACGCTGGCCGTGATCATTCCGCCGTCGATCCCGATGATTCTTTACGGCGTCATGTCGGGCAGCTCGGTGGTCGAGTTGTTTGTCGCGGGAATCGTGCCCGGGGTTTTGGGCGGCCTGATGATGATGGGGGTCACCTACTTTCTGTCGGTGAAGCGCAACTATCCCGTTGAGGAGGAATTCCAGTGGCCGCGGGTGGGCGCGACGTTCAGAGACGCGGGCTGGGCCCTGCTGCTTCCGGTGATCATCCTGGGCGGGATTTTCGGCGGCTGGGTGACGGCGACCGAAGGCGCGGGGCTGGCGGTCGTGGCCGCCTTGGTGATCGGCGGGCTCATCTACCGCGGATTGGACCGGGTGCGTCTGCGCGAGGCCATGCTCGAAGGAGGAACGCAAACCGCGATCGTGATGCTGCTGGTAGCGACTTCGGCGCTGATGAGCGATTATCTGACGTCGATCCAGGTTCCGCAGATGGTTGCGCAAAGCATTGTGGGGCTGACCGAGAATCCCTATCTGGTGCTGGCGTTGCTCAACGTCTTCTTCCTGGTCATTGGGATGTTCCTGCACTCGGCCGCCGCGATCATTCTGGTGGTCCCGATCGTCATGCCGCTGGTTCACGCGGTAGGGATCGACCCGGTGCATTTCGGGCTCGTCGTCACGCTCAATCTCGGCATCGGACAGCAGACGCCGCCGGTAGCCAGTGTTTTGGTCACGGCTTGCTCGATCGCGAAGGCGGACATTTGGGAAGTCAGCAAAGTTAATGTCTACTTTGTGGGAGTCTTGCTGACCGTGCTGCTGCTGGTGACCTACGTGCCCGCAATTCCGATGGCGCTGGTGGAGCTGTTCTACCGCTAAGAGTCCGAAATACCGGCGGGTATCCAGCGGCGGTATAATCTCCCTGTCGATGATCGGCCAAACCATCGCCCACTACAAGATCCTCTCCGAACTCGGCCGGGGCGGAATGGGTATCGTTTACAAGGCCGAGGACACGCGTCTGGGCCGCATCGTCGCGCTGAAGTTCTTGGCTCCGCACTTGGTCTCGAACGCGGATGACCGCAAGCGGTTTTTTCGAGAAGCCAGAGCGGCGGCGGCACTGAGTCACCCCAACATCTGTACGGTCTACGAAATTGGCGAGGCCAACGGGCGGACGTTCATCTCGATGGCCTATCTCGAAGGCCGGGAGTTGGCGGATGAGATCGCCGAGGGGCCGATGGAGGTCCAGCGCGTGCTCGATCTCGCGGCTCAGTTCGCCGACGGGCTGGCGGAGGCTCACTCCAAGGGGATTGTCCACCGCGACATCAAACCGGCGAATCTGTTTGTCACCCTGAACGGGCGGGGCGTGGTTCTCGACTTCGGCTTGGCGCAGCTAGCCTCCACGGATTCCAGGCTGACCCGCGAAGGAACGACGCTCGGCACGGTCCACTATATGTCGCCGGAGCAGACCAGCGGCGCGGAGCTTGACGCCTCAACGGACGTCTGGGCGCTGGGCTGCGTGCTCTACGAGGCGCTCGCCGGCGAACCGCCCTTCCGGGGCCACTACGAGCAGGCGATCGTCTACTCCATCTTGAATGAAGACCCGGAGCCGCTCGGGATCAGCTCGCCTGAGGTGGAGGCCGTCATCCGGTGCTGTCTGGCCAAGGATCCAAGCGAGCGCTATCAGGATGGCGAGGCGCTCCACCGGGCGCTTCGTGAACTCCAGGCGTCGCCGCGCCCCTCAACCGCCGACGCCCCAGCCGCGCCCTCCGAGGTTCCGCGGGTGGCCGTGTTGCCGCTCAAGACGCGCGCGGGCGACGCCGAACTCGAGTCCTTCGGAGAAGGCCTGACGGAAGAGATCACGTCTGGCCTTTCGCAGTTCCGCCACCTGCTTGTCGTATCGGCGAGCGCCGCGGCCAGTTTCCAAGGACAGACTGGCGTGCGAGAAGTCAGCAAGGAGCTGGGCGCGCGATTCGTCCTCGAAGGAAGCATCCGAAAAGCAGGATCGAGCATCCGGGTCAGCGTGCAGTTGCTAGATGCTGCGACCGGCGCCCACTTGTGGGCCGAGCGTTTCGATCGCGACCTTAGCACGAGCGATATCTTCGCGGCGCAGGACGAGCTGACCGACTGCATCGTGGCCACCGTCGCCGACACCTATGGTGTGCTGACACGATCGCTGGGAGCATTGGCGAAGGCAAAACCGGTCGACGCGCTCACGGCCCACGAGTGTGTACTGCGGATGTTCGCCTATTTGCAGCAAGTGCGCCCGGATGAGCACGCCGAAGTGCGGAGGGCCCTCGAACACGCGCTGAAACGGGAACCCAACCACGCCGACGCGTTGGCGTGTCTTTCCGTGCTGTACCTCGACGAGTTTCGACATGATTACAATGCGCGGCCCGATGCGCTTGACCGAGCCCTTAGTGCGGCGCAGCGAGCGGTGGAGCTGGACGCAACGAGCCAGCTCGCCTACGTGGCACTGGCGCAAGCCCACTACTTCCGGCGGGAGCTCGGTGCGTTCCGTCCGGCAGCCGATCGGGTCTTGGCGCTCAACTCGCGAGACACGAGCAACGTCGCCTTGATCGGCTTGATGATTGCCTATGGCGGCGATTGGCCTGCCGGACGCTCGGTCGTGGAGAGGGTCATGCAACTGAACCCGCACCACGCGGGTTGGCTGCACTTCGTATTCGTATTCGATCACTACCGGAAGCGGGAGTACGAGAAAGCCCTCGATGCCGCCGAGAAGGTCAACATGCCCGGCTATCCGTGGGCGAGCGGCCTTTTGGCTGCGATCCATGCTCAGCTTGGACGGTCCGAGGCGGCGCGGAAACATCTCAAGACGTTTGTCGATCTCGCGCCGGATGTTGCAAGAAATGTACGTGCGGAGGTTTCGAAATGGCACGTCTCCGAGGAGCTCGTCGAGCATCTCGTCGACGGCTGGCGGAAAGCGGGCCTCGACATTGATGGCGACGGCAAGACGCCGGCGCCGGTGGCCGCTCAAACGCGGCAGCCGTTCGTCGGACGCCAGGCCGAACAGGACAAGCTGACCGCACGCTTAGATGACGTCTCCCAGGGCCGGGGCGCCCTCGCCCTGATCGGCGGCGAGCCCGGCGTCGGCAAAACCCGCCTGTCCGAGGAGCTTCTGGCGGACGCTCGCGAGCGCGGCATGCTCACCTTCACGGGTCATTGCTATGAGGAGGGCACGGCCCCGTTCACGCCCTTTATCGAGATCCTGGAGCAAATGGTGCGCGAGATCCCCGCCGACGTCCTGCGGGAGGCGCTGGGCGACGCCGCTGGCGACGTGGCCCGGCTCGTTCCGGAAATCCATCGGGTGGCCGGCGACATCGCCCCGCCCGCCGAACTGACGCCGGAGCAACAGCGCCGCGTCTTGTTCAACGCCGTCCTGGACCTCTTCCGGAGACTGGGCGCTCGGCAACCGGCGGTCTTGCTGCTGGACGACCTCCACTGGGCCGACGACGCGACGCTGGGGTTGCTTCAGCACCTGGCGCCCCACCTCGCCGGCTTGCCCCTGCTGGCAGTCGGGACCTATCGCGACGTGGAGCTCGACGTCGGCAAACCCTTCGAAAAGGCGATGGCCGCGCTCGTGCGGCAGAAGCAGGCGGAACGATTGCGTCTGCGGCGCTTGCCACAGGAGGCGGTCGCCGAGCTGCTGACCGCCCTGGGCGGCAGCGAGCCGCCGCGGACGCTGGTTCAGGTGATCTTCCACGAGACCGAGGGGAATCCGTTCTTCGTGGGTGAGGTCTTCCAGCACTTGTCGGAAGAGGGCAAGCTCTTCGACGAGGCTGGCGACTGGCAGACGGACGTGAGCGTCGACGAGCTGGACGTGCCTGAAGGGGTCCGGCTCGTGGTTGGCAGGAGACTCGAAAGGCTAAGCGAGGCCACGCCGAAGCTGCTCACCGCGGCGGCGATTGTCGGCCGGCGCTTCGATCTGAAGCTCGTCGAGGCACTGAGCGACCTCGGCAGCGACGGGTTTCTCGAAGCGATCGAGGAAGCAGAGACTGCAAAGCTGATCGTGTCGGAACGGGAGGGGCGCGAAACGAGCTGCGTGTTTACCCACGAGCTGATCCGCAATACGTTGCTTCAAGCGCTTTCGCTCCCGCGGCGCCAGCGTCTTCATGCACGGGTGGCGGCGGCAATGGAGGATGTCTACGAGTCCGACCTCACCAGGCGCGCGTCGGCGCTCGCGCACCACCTCTATGAGGCTGGATCGGCCGCCGACGAGGCGAAGACCATCCATTTTCTGATCCTTGCAGGCGAGCAGTCGCTGGAGACGGGCGCATTCGAGGAGGCGCAACGAGATTTCGACCTGGCCCTTTCGCTCGTGCCGGCCGATGACCAGCAGACCCGAGCCTCTCTGTTGTGGAAGCGCGGCCTAGCCCAACGCAGCCTGGGGCTGTGGAAGGAGGCGATCGGCGACTGGGAAGCGGCCCTGCCGATCCATGAAGCGCTAGCAGACCTTCAAGGGATCGCCATGATCTGCGAGGAGCTGGCCCGTCTTTATATCTGGACCGCGCAGGCTGCGCAGGGTGTTGAGGTGGCGAAGCGGGGTTTGCGGGCTCTCTCGCCCGAGCCGGGCGCCGATCGCTGCCGGCTGCTCGGCCATTGCGCTTGGGCCCTTGGACTGGCGTGCGAGTTGGAATCGGCGGACGCGATGATGCAGCAAGCGCTCGCGATGGCCGAAGAGCTCTCGGACCCGCGGCTGCAGGGCGAGGTCTTCCGCTTAAGCTCTTATCACCACTACATGTGCAACCGCCGGCGTGAGCAGATGGAAGCGGCCGGACGAGCGGTGGAGCTTCTCAGACCCGCCAGAGCTCTGGATAAACTGGCCGATGCCCTCGCAAATCGGCAATGGTCATCCGTCCTGGCCGGCCGGCCGGATGAAGTCGCCCGCACCCAGGAGGAGACGCGAGCTCTGGCTGAACGACTAGGCCTGTTGGACGCTGAGGTTCACGCACGGATTTCAGAAGGACAGCGAGATTGGTTGACGACGGCGGATCTCGAGGCGCTCGAATCATGTCTTCAGCAAGTAATGACCATCATGGACTCGATGGGCGGGCAGTGGTCATTCTTAGGCGAGGCCTGGCAGTCCCAGGCGAGCCTCTGGCGTGGCCGCCCGGAAGAGGCGCGCGCTCGCGCCCAGAGATCGCTCAACCATGAACCGCGGGCCAACGTGCACACCGGCCACGGCTGGGGCCAGCTCTTCCTGTGCGAATGTTCCTTGGGTCACAACAACAACGCGCTTGCCTTGCTCGATGAACGCCGCGACGGTCTCCCTCGCGCCGGCACGCTCAACGGCCCTGGCCCCTGGCAAGCGCTCTTTAAGACGGTCGAGGGACTTGCGCTGCTTGGCGAGCGGGATCGGGCCGCCGAGCTTTACCCGCTGACGGTGGAAGCGATCGCGACGGACACCGTCGTCACAATGGACGCCAGCCACCTCCTGCAGACCATCGCCGGCATCGCCGCGACCGCGGGTAGGCGGTGGGACGAAGCCCAGACCCACTACGACACCGCCCTTGGCCTCGCCGATAAGATCCCCTTCCGAAGCGAACAGGCCGAAGCGCGCTACTGGTATGCCCGTATGCTCCTTGACCGCAACGCCTCCGGCGATCGCGAGAAAGCGAGAGACCTCCTCGATACGGCTCTTGCGCTTTATCGAGAGATCGGCATGCCCACACACGTGGAGACGACGGAAAAACTTCTAGCGGAATCGTCGCCGTGATCGGCCGAACTCTTCTGCATCGTATCGCCCCCAGAACTGCCGATTAGAATCTAGCCCGGCGCCTCTGAGGATTTTGTTCGCAGAAATGGCGGCACGAACAGAGCCGCGCCCGCAAGGGTGCGGTCGAGTCTGGCAGTGACCGCATTCCGGTGGCGGCCCCGACGCACTGACTACCCTCGACCGCACCCTTGCGGGCGCGGCTCTGTTCCTCACGAATGAAATTTCACACGTCTTTGGCTAGCTTTAGTGCTGCCCCCGGGCGCAAGCCCGGGAGGGAACCGGGACAGCTTCAGTTTACTTATTCGCACGGTTTCAAGCCCGCAGCCCTGTCATATTAGGTATGCCCGCTGGAACGCTCACATCGGTCAAGAAGTACCTCAATTCCAGCTATCACCCCGACCGCGAATTCATCGATGGGTCCATATTGGAGCGTAGTTTGGGAGAAAGAGATCACAGTGAACTCCAAGGAGAGTTCATTGTTTATCTGGCCCGTTTGCGCCGCAAGCTTGGGATACACGTTTACCCCGAGCAGAGAGTCCAGGTTTCATCAACCCGCTTTCGCGTTCCTGACGTCTGCGTTGTCGCGGGCCCGAAGCCAACCGAACAGATCTTCACGAAGCCGCCCTTCATCTGCATCGAAATCCTCTCGAAGGACGATCGCATGGCCGAGATGCAGCAGCGCATTGACGACTACCTGCGCTTCGGTGTGCCCAGCTGTTGGGTTGCTGATCCACGAGAGCGGCGGGCGTGGATTCACACTTCCGAGGGTTGCCGCGAGGCCGCGGATGGCGTGCTCAGGACCCAAAGTCCCGAGATCGTCGTTCCCCTTGCAGCCATCTCCGGCCAGTTGATGGATTAGGGCAGCCTGGCGGCTTGAGAAAGCTCTAGAGGCGCGCGAACCCGGCATGCCCTACATCCATGTAGTCCCGCTCTTCGCCAACATGCTGCGCAACGAGCCGCGCTTCCAAGATCTGTTGCGGTGGATGAACCTGCCGCTGTAGTAGGCTAGAGCTAGAGTTGGCCTTAGTTGACCGAGAGAGCCCGACACCATGATCGACCAAACCATCTCGCACTACCTCATCGTCGAAAAGCTCGGCGAGGGCGGGATGGGTGTGGTTTATAAGGCCGAGGACACCAAGCTCAGGCGCACCGTGGCGCTGAAATTCCCTCCCGTTGACAAGCTCGCGAGCGAAGAAGAAAAGGCCCGCTTTGTGCGCGAAGCGCAAGCAGCCGCCGCGCTCAACCACCCCAATATCTGTACCGTTTACGAGATCGACGAGGCCGACGGACATACATTCATTGCCATGGAGTTCGTCGAAGGGCAAAGCGTCAAGGAGAAGGCGCGGGCGCGGCCGCTGCCCTTGGACGAGGCGCTGGACATCGCGGTTCAAGCCGCGCAGGGACTGCAAGCGGCGCATGAAAAGGACGTTGTCCACCGCGATGTCAAGAGCGCCAACCTGATGGTGACCCCTCAGGGCCGGGTCAAGGTGATGGATTTCGGGCTGGCCCAGGTGGGGGATCGCAGCCAGCTGACCAAAACCGGGACCACCCTGGGCACGGCGGCGTATATGTCCCCCGAGCAAGCCTTGGCGCAACCCACCGACCGCCGCACCGACATCTGGTCACTGGGCGTCGTGCTCTACGAAATGCTCACCGGGCGGCTTCCCTTCCAGGGGGAAGTCGAAGCAGCGGTGGCCTACGCGGTCGTGAACACTGAGCCTGAGCCACCGACCGCTTTGCGCAGCGGACTACCCCTCGAGCTGGACCATATCGTCGACAAAGCGCTTGCAAAGGACCGCGAAGAGCGTTACCAGCACGTCGAAGACCTGCTGGTTGATCTGCGAGCGCTACAGCGGTCGATCGAGACGGGGGAGAGACGGGCGGTTTCTCGCAAGAGGCGCCCCAGGCGGCATAAGGTCACTATCAGTCGCCGGACTGCTCTCGGCGTTGCCGCAAGCGCCGTTGTTGTGGCCGGTGTCGTGGGCATCTATACGTTTACCGGGGACAAGCCCATCGACTCGCTGGCCGTTCTGCCCTTCGTCAATGTGGGCGGCGAAGCTAACAACGAATACCTGAGTGATGGGATCAGCGAGAGCCTCATTACCGGCCTTTCGCGGATCCCTGAGCTGAAGGTTAAATCGCGTGATACCGTTTTTCGCTACAAGGGGCAGGACAGAGACGCCCAGGAGATCGGCCGGGAGCTGGGAGTCCGCGCCGTGTTGAAAGGCAGGCTCGTGCAGCGCGGCGATTCCCTCTCGGTCAGCGCCGAGCTGGTGGACACCAGCGATGGCGCCGTCCTCTGGCGGAACCAATACAGACGGCCGGTGGCGGACATCCTGGCCATTGATCAGGAGATCTCGAAAGAGATCAGCCGGCACTTGCGGTCACACCTGACCGGAGAGGAGCAGCAGCGGCTGCGTGCTCCGTCCACCCGTGACCCCGAGGCTTACAGGCTTTATCTCCAGGGCCGCTACCAATGGAAACAACGGGGAGAGGGCCTGCGAAAAAGCAGGGAGGTTTTTCAGCAGGCGGTTGAAAAGGATCCCGGCTATGCGCTCGCCTGGGCCGGGCTGGCCGACGCGTTTCTGATGCTTGGAGGGTGGGGCTTGATGCCGCCCGCGGATGCGTACCCCCGAGCCAGGGCGGCGGCAAGGCGCGCGATCCAAATCGAGGAGACGCTGGCCGAACCGCACGCCACGCTCGGGTATCTGAAAACGCTCTATGAGTGGGACTGGCCGGGGGCCGAACGAGAATTCCGCCGGGCCATCGAGCTGAACCCGGAATATGGAACGGCTCACCACTGGTACGCCTATTACCTTCAGACGGTGGGGTCGATGCCGCAGGCGCTTGCCGAGATACGGCGCGCGTGGGAGTTGGACCCGCTCTCTCCCATCATCAGTGCGGAAGTGGCCTATTTCTATTCGTTGACTCGACAGTACGAGAAGGCCGTCCAGGAAGCGCGGAAAGCGTTGGAAATGGATTCCGAGTTCCCCTTGACCTACACGATTCTCGCACGTGCTTATGCGCTGCAGGGTAAGGAGAGCGAAGCGAGGGCCGCTGTCGAACAAGCGCTTCGCCTTTCCAAGCGCGGGGCGCACGCGCTGTCGGACGGTGGGTCTGTTCTTGCGTTCTTGGGCCGCGGAGAAGAGGCGCGGAAGCTGCTTCACGAGTTGCTGGATCGCGCCGCCAACGAATACGTCTTTCCGGCCCTGCCGGCGCTGATCTACGCCTGCCTGGGTGAAAAAGATCGGGCCTTCGAGTATTACGAAAAGGCCATTGAGGAGCGGTCTCTGGTGGCCTCGTGGTTGCGCGACCCCTTGCTGGACGGCATCCGTTCCGACCCCAGGTTTCCGAAGCTCTTCGAGCGCATGGGACTGCCGCCGTAAGTGCCAAGGGGCCTCGCCAATATTGAAAAACACGGTATCGATTTTGAGGACGCTATTGGCATTTGGGAAGGCGATGTCGTCGAGGCGCCGTCTTCTCGGAGCCGTCACGGCGAGAATCGGTTGGTGGCCTTCGGCGTTCTGGAAGGCCGTCTGATCGCTGTCGTGTACACGGATCGCGGCGGGGTCCGGCGAATCATCTCCGCCAGGAGGGCCGGCAGAAATGAGCGAGAAAATTATGAAGCGGCGCTTGGCTGACAGGAAGCGCGGCCTCACCGACTGGGCCCGCGTCGACTCGATGAGCGAAGACGAACTCGAACGCGCCATCGCGGAGGATCCGGAGGCGCAAGCGCGCGGCCTCGACTGGACCCGCGCTCGCCTTGTCCTGCCCCGGCGCAAGCAGTCCATCCATCTGCGAATCGACCCGGACGTGCTGGACTGGTTTCGCGCCCAAGGCAAGGGCTACCAGACGCAAATCAACGCGGTCTTGCGGACTTACGTGGAAGCCCACAGAGACCAGCCTCAGACGCCAATGGACAGAGGGTGACCTCGGTCGCCGCACGGGCAGCGGGCTGTGAAAAAATGGGGACTGTCCCAAGCGCCGAGCACAACCAGCGCTAACTTCAAAGGTATTGGAAGGCGCGAAGTGGACTGTCCCCATTTTTTCACAGCCCGCTGCCCGTGCGGCGTTTTCGTAACACCGTCATACAGGCTACTCGCGCCTACGAGCGGGCAATGGACTACAGCCGCACGATCTTGTCGCTCACAACACCCTTATAACGGTTGCGCGTGTCGACCAGCAGATCTGAGTCCGCGAGCAGGCGGTCGTAGTCGATCGAAGAATGATCGGCCACCACCACAACGCAATCGGCGGCTTTCGCCGCGGCATCAAGCGGTTGTGACTCCCAAACCCGGGACTCGATTTCGATCCGCGGGACAAGCGGGTCCGTGTAGCTCACTTCCCCGCCCCGTTCCGCCAGCAGCTTGATGATGTCGAGCGCCGGAGACTCCCTGACATCGGAAACATCCCGCTTGTAGGCGACGCCGACAATGTGAATGCGCGACCCCTTGACCGGCTTGGCGCGGTCGTTGAGCGCCGCCTGAACCTTGTCCACAACGAAACGCGGCATCTGAATGTTGATCTGGGCAGCCAGATCGATCAAGCGGGCCTCGTGTCCGGTCTGCCTGGTCTTCCAGGACAAATAGAGCGGGTCGACGGGGATGCAATGCCCTCCCAGCCCCGGTCCGGGATAGAAGGGCATGAATCCGAATGGCTTGGTAGCGGCGGCTTCGATCACTTCCCAGACGTCAATGTTCATGTGATCGCACATCAAGGCCATTTCGTTCGCCAGGGCGATGTTGATCATGCGGAAAGTGTTCTCCATCAGCTTGACCATCTCGGCGACGCGCGTCGAGCTGACCGGCACCACTTGCTCCATGAACTGCGAATAGAACAGCGCCCCGATCTCGGTACAAGCCGGCGTCACTCCGCCGATCACCTTGGGAATATTGCGTGTATGGAAGTGCTTGTTTCCGGGATCGACCCGTTCCGGCGAAAAACAGAGGAAGAAATCACGCCCTACCTTGAGGCCCGATTTCTCCAGCAGCGGCAAGATCGCTTCCTCCGTCGTCCCTGGATAAGTGGTTGACTCCAAGATCACCAGCATCCCCGGGTGAATATGCGCGGCAAGGTCTTCCGCGGCGGCTACCACGTGACTCAGGTCGGGATCACGCGTCTTGCGAAGGGGTGTTGGAACGCTGATGCTGACCGCGTCCACCGTTTCCAGCACGGAAGGGTCCCTCGTCGCCCGCAGCATGCCGGAGTCAACCAGGCTTGCCAGCACGCCCGGCTCGACGTCGGCAATGTAGCACTCGCCGCCGCGAATCGCCCGGATTTTCTCGGGGTCGCGGTCGATTCCCGTCACCCGGTAGCCCGCCCGCCCCAGCTCGACCGCCAGCGGCAAGCCGACATAACCCAGCCCAACCACACACGTGTTGGCCGCGTGCGCCCGGATCTTCTCGCTCAATTCAGAGGCGATAATGCCGGACTCCACCATACGTTGAGCGGCGGTTTGCATACGACTCGATTATCCCACAGGTTTACAAGTGCTTATGCCTCCACTAATCGGGGGAATAGATGACGCACTTTAGGCTCATTGTGATGGCTACACGCTAGATGCAACATGCTGAGTGGGTTTGCCCCCTGGGGTGAGACAAATAAACACAACGTCTTAAGTAATTGCGCATAGTCGGCGCAGTGTGTCGTTCGGCTGGCCCCACGTGGCAAACTCGGCTTCCGTGCTCAGCTTCCCCTCCCCCTTGCCCCCCTCCCCTCTCGAAGCCCTCGATCCTCTCAGAAAGGAGATCCTCACCCTGCAGTCTGCCCTTTTCCGCCCTGACCCATTTCAGGCTCACTCTTGGATTGGAAAATGCTTTCGGTCTCCGCGACCGTTTCATTGCGATTTCTCTCCAACATGCCCCCAAATGTCAGTCGAATGTTTCATTGCGGTCATTTGAGGGCAGTTGAGGCCGGCTTCGCGGCATGCCCCGAAACGAGAAAAGCCTTTCTTGACGAGGCTTCTAAACTAGATTAAACTGGTCATCAGAGATGGACCACTTGGATTGATTCGGCCACGCAACATTCCGTCATGAAAGAGCTAACTCTAGTCGCCGCCACCCGCTTCAAGGCGAAGTGTCTCGAACTTCTCAAACAGGTGCATGATCGAAAACTCAATTGCGTCGTCATTACGAAACGCGGCCAGCCTTACGCGAAACTGGTCGCGATCGACGACGAGGAAACTCCTTTCTATGGTTGTTTGTCAGGCCTCGCAACCTACAGTGGAGACTTGACTGAACCAGCGGGAGTTGACTGGGAGGCACTGCACGACTGAGCCGTGATCTTAGTGGATACGTGTGCGCTAATCTGGGCCGTCAACCGCGATCCAATGTTCCCCACAGCGCTGAAATCGATCCGGACGGCGGCCAAGGCCGGCGAGTTGTTTCTCTCGCCTGTTTCCGCGTGCGAGATCGGCGTCCTGGGGCTGAAGCTGGTCACGCGTGACAGCCGCATCCTGGCATACGGCGCGCAAGGACACATCTCCGTGCTGCCTTGCTGATGCCAGGTACTCGTGAGCGCGGATGAGCGAACGTTTAGCACGGCAGCTTCAAGCAATTCTGAGCAGCCCCGAGCAACAAATCGACTTGGGTGCCGCTGCCCTTACCGTGGCGCGGCTCGAGTATCCGGACTTGGATGTCGCCCGCTACGTCGCCAAACTTGATCATTTCTCCGCTAGCGCTGCTCGACGGCTGACGGTTGGAGCCCCTCCCTTGCAGCTCATCCAAGCCCTCAACGGCTTCCTCTTCGACGAGAAAGGCTTCCGTGGCGACTCGGGCGACTACTACGACCCTCGCAACAGTTGTCTGAATGAGGTCATGGATCGGCGCCAAGGCATCCCGATCACCCTCTCGGTGGTTTACCTTGAAATCGCGCGGCGCTTGAGTCTTCCATTTTTCGGCGTGGGGCTGCCGGGGCACTTCGTCGTGAAATACGACGATGGCGATCAACTACACTTTGTGGACCCTTTCGGCGGAGAAACCATCGCCGGCCGCGATGGCTGCCGCAAGCTCGTTGCCGTGGTGCTCAACGGCCGGCCCGATCTGCGTGATGCCGACTTCGCGGCTGTCGAGAAACGCTATGTCATTGAAAGAATGCTGAACAACCTGCGCGGAATCCACCTGCATTCCTGCCAGTACCGCAAGGCGATTGGCGTGCTGGATCTGATGATCACACTCTCGGCGGACGCGGCCGATCGCTTCAAGGAGCGCGGCATGCTCTACTACCAAATGCGCGACTTTCCCCGGGCCAGGCGAGACCTCGAGCATTATCTTTCGCTGCGCCCGGACGCCGCGGACGCCCAACAAGTCAAGAAGCAGATCACCGGCTTGCGAACCTTGCTGGCGATGATGAACTGACTCCCATGTCTCCCCTTCGCGTGCTGGTCGTCTTCGGTACCCGCCCGGAAGCGATCAAATTGTGTATCCTGATCCGGCATCTCCGAAGCCTGCCCGGCCGTTTCGGCGTGAGTACGTGCGTCACCGCCCAGCATCGTTCGATGCTCGATCAGGTACTGGCGGCATTCGAGATCCAGCCCGATCATGATTTGAACCTGATGCAGCCCGGGCAGAGTCTGGACCAGTTCACATCACGAGTCTTGACCGCCATGGGCCGGGTCCTGGCCGAGGTAAGGCCCGACATTGTCGTCGTGCAGGGTGACACGACCACGACGTTCGCGGCGGCGCTGGCTGCCTTCTACCAGCGGATTCCGGTTGCGCACGTGGAGGCTGGGCTGCGGACAAACGACCGCTACAGTCCCTTCCCCGAGGAACTGAATCGGCGCCTGACCAGCCGTCTGAGTGATCTCCACTTCGCCGCCACCAAACGGGCCGCCGAGAATTTGTGGAGCGAAGGCACGCCTCGCGAAGCGGTTTTCGTCACCGGCAACACGGTGATCGATTCGCTTCTTTTTATGAAGAACGCTTTGGAGCAAGGGCGGATTCAAGCGCCGCAGTGGTCTTTCATTGACCCCGGCCGCAGGCTGGTTCTGGTAACCGCCCATCGGCGAGAAAGCTTCGGCGGCGGCTTCGAGCGCATTTGCGAAGCGTTAACGGTGCTCGCTCAGCGCGACGACATCCAGCTTGTTTATCCGGTTCACCGCAACCCCAATGTGACGGACCCGGTCTATCGCAAACTCTCCGGCCTTCCCCGCGTTGAGCTGATCGAACCGCTCGGTTACGTACCGCTGATCGACCTCATGATGCGCAGCCACTTTATCCTGACCGACTCCGGCGGCATTCAGGAAGAAGCGCCATCGCTGGGCAAGCCGGTGCTCGTGATGCGGGACAACACGGAGCGCCCAGAGGCTCTCGACGCCGGCACTGCGCGGCTGGTGGGGACCGACACCCGAAAAATCGTCGCGGAGTCCGCGCGTCTGCTGGACGACGCCTCTCACTACGAAACCATGTCGCGCCCGCACAATCCCTTCGGCGACGGCCACGCCTGCGAGCGCATCTCGGACGTGCTGCTGAATCACGCCATAGGCAGGGCCGGCGATAGGCAGGGCCGGCAATGAAGCGCGGTCCGGAAACACACAACGGCTTGAGTCACTCCTGTCAGGTGTTCCGCCGGTCTGCTCCACGCTGCCATTGCTCCGGACCATAACGCCGGACCATGCCGCCGGACCATGCCACCCATTCAAGCTGAATCCGGCACTTGGGAAGACTGGAACTCTTCCGTAAGTCCCGTAGCGCAGGGCTCGAAGAGACCTGCGGCCTTTACTTTCAGAGGGTTGTGGTGGATCCAAACGACCAACCGCCGGTTTTAGGTTCAAGCTTTTGGATGGCTGCGGTCATAGGTTTCCATCAATTCTTTAAGCGAGAGTTGAGTGTACTTTTGGGTGGTCGAGAGACTGGCGTGGCCGAGGAGTTCTTGGATGGCCCGGAGGTCGGCGCCGTCGCTGAGCAGGTGGGTGGCGAAGGCATGGCGCAGGGCGTGGGGGTGAAGTGCCGGGTCGCCTGAGAACAGCAGAGCGTAGTGTTTGACGATGCGCTGGACGCTGCGGGCGGTGAGGCGTCCGCCGCGGTTGTTGAGCAGAAGAGGCAGCTTCGTGGAGGTCCGCCTGGAGTGCGCGGCCGCTGCCTGCCGGTCGAAGGCCGAGCGGGTGGGCTGTGCTGTCTCCGCGTCAGCAGTACGGGACTCCCCGCTTAGCGCGGCATCTCGCGCCCCTCGATTCTCCGTGATCCTCTCGCGCACGGCGAGGTAGCGTTCCAGTGCTTCCCCGGCTTTTCGGCCGAACGGCACGAGGCGCTCCTTTCGTCCCTTGCCCCTGACTCGGATCCATTTTTCCTTTTGGTCGAAGTCGCTAAGATCGAGCCCCACCAGCTCGCTCACGCGAAGACCGGAACCATACAGCAGCTCGAAGATCAGCCGGTCGCGGGCCGAAATGAAATCCGTTTGGACCCTTTTTAGCGGACCGTTTTCGGGCCTGCCCGCTTCCTGATTTGGCGTCAGCCTTCCGCCCGAAACCGCATCAATCAAACTGTTGGTCTCCTCAGCCGTCATCACCGAGGGCATCTTCTGGGGCAGCTTCGGGCTGGCTACCAGCGCGGCCGGGTTCTTGGGGACAACACCTTCTCGCACCAGAAACCGGAAAAGTGTACGCAACGCCGACAGCTTCCGCGCCACCGAGCGGTTGCTGTTGCCGCGCTCGTAGCAGCCCGCCATGAACTCCCGGATCTGCAACGGTTCAAATTCAGCGGGTGAGGGCGGCAACTCTCCGGGAGGCGAGAAGTATTCGACGAAGCCGCCCAGGTCGGAGGCGTAGCTACGGATCGTGTGCACCGAGAAATTCGCCCGCTTGAGGGTGTCGAGGAAGCGTGTGATTTCCCGGCCTAACGCGGTTTCAGCCTGTGCCATCGAGTCAACGTCCGTTGTGCCGGTTTGCCTTGCGCCGCTGACGGGCCACCGCACGAACGAAATCGCGCCGGTTGGGGAGCCGGCGCCCGGCGAACCCCAGTCGTGTCTTCCGGAAGCCCTCGAATTTCCCTTCTTACGCCGCTGCCACTGGAGCCTGCTTCTCCAAGAACCGTTCCAGACTTTCCAGACCTCGCTCACACTGCTTCCGCCGCCGGCCCTTCTTGTCGCGGCGGAAACGCTCGTGCTTAGCCGCCGGCAAAGGAGGCAGCAGGTCAAAGGTGATGTTGGCCGGCTGATAGTTGTCCGGGTTGGCCCCGGAAATATAGTGGGCCAGGGCGCCGTGGGCCGACTCTCCCGGCCATGCCAGAGGCTCCAGACCGTCAGCCATTCGAGCCGCGCCGCAGCCCGCCATCAGCCCCGTCGCCATCGCTTCGACGTACCCTTCCACGCCGGAAATCTGTCCCGCGAAAAAAATGTTCGGATGTGTCCGCAGATTCAGTGACGGCTGCAGCAGCGCGGGAGCATTGATGTAGGTGTTGCGGTGAATCTGACCGTAGCGCAAAAACTCCGCATTCTCGAGTCCCGGAATCATTCGCAAGATGCGCTTCTGTTCGCCATACTTCAGATGGTTCTGAAAACCGACAATGTTGTAGGAACCGGCTCGCAGGTCTTCCTGCCGCAGTTGCACCACCGCGTAATGGCTTTTCGCCGTTCGGGGATCACGCAGTCCCACGGGCTTCATCGGTCCGAAGCGCAAGGTATCGACGCCTCGCCTGGCGATTTCCTCGATCGGCAAACAACCCTCGAAATAGTTGGGTTTGTCAAACTCGTGTCCGGCGTGCTGCCGCGCCGCCGTCAGAGCCTCATAGAACTTAGCGTACTCTTGCTTGGTGAACGGGCAGTTGATGTAGTCATCCGTCCCGTCCATCGAGTTGCCGTAGCGTGAGGCCCGAAACGCGATGTTCATGTCGATGGTTTCGGCATCGACAATCGGGCTGATCGCATCGTAGAAAAAGAGCCGCTCGCTGCCCGTGAGCCGAACGATCGAAGCCGCCAAAGTATCGCTCGTCAAAGGGCCCGTCGCTACGATGACGATTTCATCCCGAGGCAACTCTTGCACTTCCTCCCGCCGGATTTCAATCAGCGGTTCGTTCTCGATAGCGCGGCTTACGTAGCCGGCATAGAGGTGACGATCGACGGTCAGCGCGTTTCCTCCGGGGACCCGCGCGGCGGCGGCGGCTCGCATGGAGAGCGAATCCATCCGGCGCAGCTCCTGTTTGAGCAACCATGGCGCGGAATTCTCTCGTTCGCTCTTGAGGGAATTGCTGCAGACAAGCTCGGCCAGTTGATCCGACTGGTGCGCTGGCGTGCGGGCTTTGGGGCGCATCTCGTAGAGACTGACCGGTCGGCCGGCCCGCGCGATTTGATAAGCCGCCTCCGAGCCCGCCAGCCCCCCGCCGATCACGTGTAGCGCTTGATGCCTCATTGCTTCTCGCCCGCCTTCCTCATTATAGGGTTGGGTCGGCGGTCGCCCCGCCACGGAGCCGGCCGGCCTCACGCTTAAGTGCAGCGGCTGCCGCGACAAGCGAGTTTTCGGACCGGAGTGAGAAAAAACCAGCAAAAATAGGCCTTTCAGGGCTATACTGTCTTTACAAACCCTGCGGAGTCCCGTATGATTAGACGACGGACATAAAACATTTTAGTCCCGAATTGGTTTTATCGTCTGGAGGGTTTTCGCTAACAAGCTAAGGAGGAATATGGCAACGAAGGCAGCACCAACCAAAATGACTCAGTCTCAGATCATCACCAAGCTTGCCGAGCAGACCGACCTCAACAAAAAGGTCGCCAAGCAGTTCTTGGAGAATCTGGCGGCGCTGGCCGTCAAGGAGACGAAGAAGAACGGCCAGTTCACGATCCCTGGCATCGGCAAACTGGTCAAGTCCGAGCGGAAGGCGCGCATCGGCCGCAACCCAGCGACGGGCGAGCAGATCAAGATCAAGGCAAAAAAAGTCGTGAAGTTCCGGGTTGCAAAAGCCGCCAAGGACGCAGTCGTTCCACCCAGGAAGAAGAAGTAGTAGTGCTCGCTCGAGCGCTGCGACGAAAACCCCACCCGGTCGTTCAACCGGGTGGGGCCTTATTGATTCCGTGTGTCCAGATCTGCCAGCCTGAGAGGCCGAGCATGCGCCTAGAGCCTTAGGTCGACGACTGCTGAGTTGGTTTCTCTTCTTCGGCTTTTTCTTCAGCTTTCAGCGAGGTCTTGAATTCCCGGATCCCCTGGCCCAAGCCCTTGGCAACCTCGGGGAGCTTCTTGGCGCCAAACATGAATACGGCGATGGCAAGCACCACCAAGAGTTCTGGTACTCCAATTGGACCCATGAACGCTAGAGGAACCTGCGTGAGATTTAGTAGTGGCATAATCGCTCCTGCGATTTCATTGTAGTGGCCGCCCGCGGAGCCGTCAAGACGTATCCGGCCGTTCTGATACCCTCGTCCGGACTCCCAGCTTCCCGCCCGGGTCCCATTCCCCAAGCTTGGGGTGGTGAGAAAAGCGGGTCAGTTGACCCAGCCGCCGTCGCGCGGCCGGTTGTTCTTTCGCATATAGACTTCAAATTTTCGCTTGGCGCGCCGCCGCTGCCAGTTCTTGAAAGATCCCAGCCAGTCGGTATCCAGCGCGTCCGGCCGAAAGCGGAGATAGAAATAACCGAACGCCATGCCGCCGAGATGGGCCATGTGGCTGATGCCGCTGCCACTGGCGCCGAACGTCGACAGGAAAGCGATTCCGCCCAGACCCGCCACAAAAATCCGCGCAGGGATCGGAAAGGTCAAGAACAGCAAAATCTGTCGGTTTGGGTACAACAGTCCGAACGCCATCAGCAGCCCATAGATTGCACCCGAGGCTCCGATCGTCGGGATCAGCAACTCTCGCGGGCTGCCCATGATGTATCGGGCCGCTACGTCGCACAGACCGGCCCCGATGCCACAGAAAAAATAGTAGTTCAGGAAACGCCTGGTCCCCCAATCCCTTTCCAGATCCGACCCGAACATCCACAGCGCCAGCATGTTGAATAAGAGGTGGCCAAATCCGTAGGGGCTATGGAGAAACAAATAGGTGATCGGCTGCCACAGGATCGCACCTTTGAGGACCCACTCCGGGATCAAGCTCAGACTACGAAGCAGCCACATCAGTGGCGTGATCTGCAGTTGAACCGAAAGAAAATAAACGACAAAGACGGCCGTATTGCTAATCAGCAGCCACTTGACGCCCCAGGGGAGTCTCCCGCCGGGACCGAAACTGACCGCGGGAGTGCGTTGATAGTAAGACATTGTCAGATCAGAAGCGAAGTTTCCACCCCTTTGGCGGGAGCCCATCCAGGCGGTCCGCGTGACGCGCGCGCCATGCGAGTTCCAGATCGTCTTAACTTCCGAACGTCAGGGCGCGGGAGCGCGCGATCGACTTGCCACTTGCAGCATAGGCAATCGACGGCGAACGCGTCAAATGATAGTCAAGCGCAGGTGCTCATTCGCCCGGTTCAAGCCTCGGAACCGACAGCAAGCCGATCTTGCGAAGATGCTCGACCAGATCCGAATCCACGTCTGAATGCAGGAAAAACCCGAACCGCAGCATATCCGTGGCTTCTTTGAGATTTTTCGCGTTCTCGAGGCTGAGCCGCGCGAACAGCCTGCCCGAGGACATGTGAACGCCCAGATGCCAGCCGTCCGGCCCGCCGTAGGCGCGGAGCCGCAACGAGTGGCCCTGGTAAACAAACGTTCCGCTCTTGCCGCGCGCTTGGATCAGCTCAACGCCCGCTTCGCTATAAGTCACCATCGCTGGTACCTGCCACCGAATTTCCCCCTTCAGTATGGCAGACTGCTCGATCCCTGAACTTGGGACGCTACGCTGCCGGGCACGGTTTCAAACCCGCCGCTATCGCGAGAAGCGCCACGATATGAAGAATGGCCCCAGACTCAGAACGCGAAGATTGAAAACCATGATGAATCCGCTACCGCCGCCAGCACCGCATCCGGAAGGGGCTGTTGACTTGGCAACCCAGGGATTCGTACCATGGAATTGGCTGAAAAAAGGAGGTGATCCAGAATATGAGTGAATGTGGTGAATCTAGATCTGGTGAGGTGGTCGACTCTTAGAGCGACCGTTCGAACGTTCTGACGCCCGTATCAGCTACGGGACGAAGTTCATGTGGAACGGCCATCTCACTAGTCGGTTGTTCCCACTTTTCGCGGTTTGAGGCTAATCCCCTCAGGCCTCCGGGAGTGAGCCCCCGAGAGAGCCAAAACTCTCCGGGGGCTTTGTCTACTGTGGTCCGCTCTTCGCTGGCGGGAGGCCGGGCAATGTGCCTGAGAGCCCCGACCGTGAGTACCTGTATGGTGAAGTCCTTGCCGAGGATGGCAGAAAACTCGGGAACCGCATGTAGGGGCGTAGCGTGCTACGCCCGTATGCACGTGGAGCCCCTCTACCCGACACTCAGAGCCGCGACCGTGAGGGAGCGGTTGCTGCTCTGGTGCGCCTCATCCGACAGCGGTCACGCTCCCCTCATTGGTTGCGGCTCGTCCGCGTCGGGTGGTGAGAAATGCGGGCTTGCCACCAACGGTTGACGACTCTCGCCCAACTGTCCACGATCAATCGTTCACACCTCTACAGATGTACCTGCTCGGCATAGAAACATCCTGCGACGAAACGGCGGCGGCGGTTGTCCGCGGAGGCGACCGGTTGCTGTCGAACATCGTCGCCTCGCAGATGGACACCCATCAGCGCTACGGTGGCGTGGTCCCCGAACTCGCCTCGCGCGAACACCTGCGGGCAATCGTCCCGGTCGTCCGGCAGGCGGTCGAGGACGCCGGTATCGGCTACCGTGACTTAAATGCCATTGGCGTCACGAACGGCCCCGGGTTGGTGGGTTCGTTGCTCGTCGGAATCACCTATGCCAAGGGACTGGCCGTCTCGCTCGACATCCCGCTGCTTGGCGTCAACCACATCGAGGGACATATCCACGCCGTCGTCCTCGAAGAAAAGCAACGCGGCCGGGAGATCGAGTTTCCCGCTTTGGCCCTGGTTGCCAGTGGCGGCCACTCGCACCTGTTCATGGTCGAGCGGCCCGAGCCCGCCGATTACCGCTACCGCTTGCTCGGCCGCACGAGAGACGACGCCGCCGGTGAAGCCTTCGACAAAGTGGCGAAACTGTTGGGCCTGGGTTATCCCGGCGGTCCGCTCATCGACAAGCTGGCTCCTTTGGGCAATCCCTCGAAGGTGCCTCTGCCAACCGTTCGCATGAAGGGAAATCAGCTCGACATGAGCTATAGCGGGTTGAAAACCGCGGTGTTGCGCTATGTCCGCGCAGCCGGCATGGATGACGAAATCCTGCGCCGCCGCCGCATGTATTCAGAACCGCCCGCTCCGAGTCTGGACGACGTGCTCCGAGTCACATCGCAACACACTCTCGATCTCATCGCCTCCTTTCAGCAAACGGCAGTCGAGCAACTGCTGGGACGCACGGTCAAAGCCGCCGAGCAGGAGCCCATCCGCTCGGTAATCGTCTCGGGCGGCGTGGCGGCCAACTCGGGACTTCGCAAGCGATTTCGATCGATCCCCTATCCCCTGTATTTCCCCAGCCTAAAGCTCTCCACCGACAACGCCGCCATGATCGCCGCCGCGGCTTATCCGAGAATAGAGCGCGGCGAGCGCTCCGGCCTCGATCTGACCGCCCATCCCCAATTGACACTGTGAAATGACTGCCCATTGACAGCCAGCGACACCCAAACAGATCACGCCGCTGGGACCCCTTGTGCCAGAACCAAAACCCTCCTAAGGAAACAATTTCGTCAATGTTGATAACACGGGACTTACGGAAATCGGTTTGCTTGGACGTATTGACCCGATGCCGTTCGGGTCTTCACGCTAGGCAGGAAACCGATCCAAAAACGAGCCCTAAACAGGCAACACCCAACACAGCCGCCACAAGCCTGAGCCGCCCAAGACGGCCGCCACAAGCCCGAGCCACGTTCACGTGGCTTGGTCTCCTTTAGGCCGGTCCTTTTAGGGCCGGTTGACCAGCCCTCCAGAAGTTGTTCCTCAGCCCGTTTCAACGGGCTTTCATTACGCCCTGAGGTGGCGCGCGCCTCCCGGCGGGCCGCGTCGGCCTCCGGGCCGACGTAGCGTGTCATCGCCTGCATCGACACCTCTAAGGACAATGCTGTTCACTTAGAGCCGTTGAGCCGCGAAGCGGCGCCGGATCGTAGCCCATGGGTGGAGCGAAGCGGAACCCTGGGTCCGAAACTCTGCGAGGGGAAGCCCCGTCCGCGGACGGGGCGTAGGAAAACAATGCGGATGCTTAGTCCGCGCCTCTGTCCGCCCGTCCGAATTTTCTGCCCACTGGCGGGTCCGACACCTCAGAGGGGCTCACCCTGGGCGGTTTCACGATCAGGCTGACATCTGGCACCGTCCCCCCAATCGGGTCACGCTATTTCAAGACTTTCATTCCCTTTCAAGTCATACGTTTAGAGAAATCCACTCTTAATTCCCCGCCCGCCACCTGCTAATCTGAATATGTGAGACCGCTCCGCACCCTTCTTGGAACAACCGTGGCGCGGCGCTTCTCCGTGTCGCCCCGCGCCTGGTCCGGAGAAGTCGTTTCCCATGGCCTCCAATCGGTATTCGCGAGCGCTACCGCGAGCACTCTGCCAGAACGTCCAGAGATCCAGGCTCGGACAACAAAAACACACGATTCAGGACGAAAAGGAGTCAAATCACCAGGGAGTCTGACATGGGGCGCCAGGACCCTTTGGAGTCAAACCACTGAAAACAAAAACACTATCCGTCGACACCAACTACGAGAGGCAAAAAACGCCGCAAAGTCCGGTATATGTGCCATTCTCTGCCATTCTCTGCCATTTCATAAAGAAACGTTATAAAATCTTATGCCCCAATCGGCAACCTCTTTCGTTTCAACAACTCTATTTAGGCTCTCGCGGTTGCCAGCGGTGGCGACGCGCCCTTTCGTAGTTGCCGGGAGACGGTCGTGATCAGGGCGGCCTTGGCCTCGGATAAACCTTCCGGTACCAAAAACGAGACGACACGCCCGAAAAAGGCCTCATCCGCAGCCAGGATCCCGACGGTTACCGGACGGCCTCCCTTGGCGGCCTCATGATGTCCCAACTTTTCCGAACAAAAAGCATCGACCGGCTGATCCAGCAGTCCCAAGATCCCCAGCATCGTTTGAAGCGCGTGCTTGGCCCCTGGAGCTTGATCGGGCTCGGTGTCGGCGCGGTGATCGGAACCGGTATCTTCGTTCTGACCGGCACTGCCGCCGCCGGCGAGTCGGTCACGGTTCCCTCGATCATCAAGGCGCCGCTGCTCGATCTGATCCTGCACGGCGGCGATGCTGTTTCGACCTACGGCCGGCCCGGTGCAGGGCCGGGAATTGCGCTTTCGTTCTTGTTGACAGCGCTCGTGTGTGGTTTGGCCGCGCTGTGTTACGCCGAGCTGGCGTCCATGATCCCGGTCGCCGGAAGCGCCTATACCTTTGCCTACGCCACGATGGGAGAACTCATTGCCTGGATTATCGGATGGGATTTGATCCTTGAATACGCCGTGTCCAACATGGCGGTCGCCGTGGGTTTCTCCGCTTATTTCAACGATGTGCTGGATAGTCTGTTCGGCCTTCGCCTGCCTGAAGCACTATCACGCCCTCCGATCGAGAGCGGGGAACTGACGGGCGCGATTTTCAATCTTCCGGCGTTTCTCGTACTGATGATTCTGACTGTCTTGCTTGTGCGAGGCATCCGCGAGAGCGCCAAGACAAACAACGTCATGGTGCTGATCAAGGTCGGCGCGATCTTGATCTTCATCTTTGGCGCGGCCCGCGCGGTCGACCCGGCCAACTACCAGCCCTTTCTGCCGAACGGTTTTCAAGGGCTGCTAACAGGGGCCGCTATCGTTTTTTTTACCTACATTGGCTTCGATTCGGTCTCGACGGCGGCGGAAGAATGCACCAACCCCCAGCGCGATCTGCCGATCGGCATCGTCGGCACGCTGGCTGCCTGCGCGGTCCTCTATGTTTCGGTGGCTTTGGTGCTGACCGGCATCGTGAACTGGCGGGAGTTAGGCAACGCCGCTCCCGTCGTAAACGCTCTTAAGTCATTAGGGTTCACCTCGATCCGGCAAATTGTCGGTGTCGGAGCTGTCGTCGGAATGATCTCTTCGCTGATGGTGTTCCAGTACGGGCAGGCACGAATCTGGTTCGCGATGTCGCGGGACGGGCTTCTGCCGCGTGCCTTTTCAGCCGTGCATCAACAATACAAGACACCTCACGTCAGCACTTGGGTCGCCGGGCTGTTCGTCGGCATCCCGGCCGGAGTCTGGGACATCGGTACGTTTGCCGACCTGGCCAGTATCGGCACGCTGTTCGCCTTCGCGGTGGTCTCCGCGGGTGTGATCATTCTGCGTAAGACACAGCCGGACCGCAAGCGCGGTTTCCGCGTTCCGTGGGTTCCTGCCGTTCCGCTGGCCGCGATCGCGGCCTGCTTTCTTCTCATGCTCGGGCTGCCGCTGGAGACCTGGATTCGCTTTGTCGTATGGTTAGCCGTGGGGCTTTCGATCTACTGGCTTTATGGGCACAAGCACAGTGAGTTTGCCGGCAGTTGAGCGCCGTCAATCTACAGATTTGGCTCGCTAGATTGTAGCCCGGCGATTCTGAGGATTTTGTTCGCAGAAAGAGGGGCGTCGAAAAGCGCTCCCCGCACGGGGAGAAAAATGGCTCATAGTGGCGCCGAGCTCGCCAAGAATGGCACACAGCAGGCAAGAATGCGGTTCAATGCGGGTGAAGGCCAGAGTGGCACGAAAGCCCGTTGAAACGGGCTGAGGAACGAGGTCAGAAGAGGCCTGTGAACCGGCCCTAAAAGGGCCGGCCTAAAGGAGACCAAGCCACGTGAACGTGGCTCATCCCGGCAGGCCGCACGCCCCTGAAATACTGTAAGGTCCAGGCCCGGGCCCGTACTAGCACCACCACCGCCCAAACTCCCCGCAAACGAAATTTCAAATATCTTTGGCTAGCTCTTCACGGATGTCTTTCGGGATGACTACTTGGCCGTGCTGTCCGAGCTTGCTAATGCTAATCGGCAGGGGCTATTCGGGGAACTTCGGTGATCTTAATGTCAGGTTACCAGACAGGAGTTTACTGAAGAGCTGAAGCGTATTCGACACTCTATCGCGGGCGCGAGAGTAGCCAAATCGAAACAACTAGCCTTGGGCCCCGTACTCCGCCGCTCGCGGTTGCTCCTTACTGAGCGTGCCTTCTGAACTCCGCGCCGGCAGCGCATCCATCACGGCGGGATAGGGGTAATCGGCGCCCAGCAAGGCCTTCGTGCGGGCATCGCATTGAGCGATCGTTTCGGCCGTAATGCAGCGGCTCCAGTCCTCGATCGGCTTGATCGACTTGCAGGTGTAGGAGCCCATCAGCGCGGCCCGCGGTTTCGGCGTCTGGTTGCTTTGGCCGGCGTGCCAAGTCAGGGCGGGGAACATGAAAAGTGATCCGGCCGGCGCGGCCACCCGAATGTGTCTTGCCTGGAACTCGTCCGCATCGGGCCAGCGGCATTGTTTCTGGCTGCCCGGGACAAGCGCCGTGGCGCCGTTTTCTTCCGTAAACTCATCCAGCATGACGACTGTTTCAACAGCCAGAAAAAAGCTCGAGTTCAGCGTTCGAGGCCAGTGCGCCCTGGCATGCAAGTCCCAGTAAGGATAATCGACATGAGGCTCCTGCGCCGGAGCCCCCTGGTAGAGCACGTTGGCGGCGTAAGAGCTGAGCATTAAGTCGTCACCCAGGATCGGCTCCATGATGGCCAGAGTCTTGGGGTCGGACAGCATCGTCCGAAAGATAGCGCCTTTTTCCGGCAGGTTCCAAACCCGCTTCTGCGTGGTTTCATTCTCGTCGCCGTAAAAATGCGAGGCGCGCGCTGGCTCCTCGGCGGAAAGCGAGTAAATCAGCTCGCGCGCCTCGGCCACCTGCTCTTGGCTGAAGTAGCCTTCAAAGAGCAGGTAACCCTTGCCGTCACAGAGTTCCTCAACTGCCTTTTCGATATCCACGGTTGTGCCTTCCTCAACCGCCCTGCCCGCTAACACGCAACTATCTGACCGCGTCTGCGGTAGGGACCGGCAATCCTGCCGGTCCATCGTCGCATAGCGGCGACGTGCAGCGCACACCCCTTGCTTTCCTCCCATCGCATGCTAGCCTGAATATATGAGCCAATGTCGCTCCAGCGTCCGCAACGACGGACTCAGCCCCAGCCAAGAACGCGCCTTCCAAAGCCATGCTCACCGCGCGTTCCATCGCTGCCGCCGCGCGCCAGGCCGAGGTCGGTCAAAGCACCCTGCGCCGCTGGCTCCGCGAGGACGACAAAAAGGCCCAACGCCAAAACCAGCCCGCTGGCGGCAATCCGCGGCCGGTGCCCGCCCGAAGCCAACCCCGAAACGGAGCCGCGCGCGTCAGCAAGCGGTTTCCGCTAGTTCGCGATCAGCCAGTGTTGGGAACAAGCACTTCGCAAAACCCCAGCCGCCAAGAGAGGATTTTCCGAGACCTGCTCAAATCTTCCCAGTACGCCGATGGTTCCGAAGAACTCTACGACATGAAAGCCGACCCCAACGAGTGGAAGAACCTTGCCGGCGACGCAAGCTACCGGCAAGTACGCCGCGAACACCGCCGCTGGATCCCCAAGGTGAACGCCAAACCCGGGAAACCCGGGAAACCGGGACAGCCTCAGTTTTGGGAGGAGTTCGGAGAGTTCGGGAAAGTCGGGCAAAGCGACGCCATCCCGAACACGCCATGAACATCAAACGAAGCCAAGCCCCTCAGCCCTGATGGTGCTGCGCGGGCGACTGCGTGGGAGACTAGGACGCCTCCCGACTAGAACTGAAACACACGAAGCCCGATCGCGGAAATGCGGCCGGGTTTTGCTATGCTAAACCCAGTGGCAACGCAGACTCTCATTCCGCTGCAAGAATACCTGCGGACTATCTACGAGCCGGACGCCGAATTCGTCGACGGCGAGATTATGGGGAGAAACTTGGGGGAATATCCGCACAGTGCGGCGCAAGTCCGCCTCGTACGACTGTTCACGCAGTTGAACCGCGATCAGGATCTTCATCTGGCGACTGAGCTTCGGGTACGTCTTTCGCCCACGCGGATACGCATCCCTGACTTTGCTGTATTCCAAGATAAGCCCACCGAGCTTGTCCCTTCGACCCCGCCCTTGCTCATTGTCGAGATCGTTTCGCGCGAGGATCGCCACACGGAGATCATTCAGAAGTTCGAAGAGTACCGCGCCTGGGGAGTGCCCCACATCTGGCTGGCCGACCCATGGCAGCGGCAGCTATCGGTCTACGGCGACAACGGCCTGACGGCCGTGGGGTCACTGCAACTCAGCGGCTTCGGCTTGAAAATCACGGCTGCGGATATCTTCGGCTGATCCGGTTCACGGTTGACGGCTCTCGCCTCACGATTTGACGGCTTACTTCTGACGCGGACGAGCCGCAACCAAAGAGGGTCCACGGGAGTGGACGGGATGGAGACGTGACCGCGATGAAGGAGCGGGGACTTCCGTCCGCGCCTCTGTCCGGCCGTCTGAAATTTTCCGCGGCGTTTTCGAAAGAGGGCAGAACTCGATGCGGCCTCCGTCAGCCGCAGCGCCCCTGTACTGCAATTTGCCGGTATTGAGTTGTGTGAGAACCGCAACTTCGACAAATCGCGCGTTCTGTTATTCTGAGCGAGAGGTCCTCAATCAGGCGGTAGCAGACCCGCTGCTGTTGGGGCCTCTTCCGGGTACTCGTCTCGCTGTACCTCGTACTGCTGCGCCGCTTTCCCTCAGGAACATGAAAACCTCCTGCATTCGTCACACGGAAATTCCGTCGTCCTCGCGTCTCTTTAAGGATTACGTCTATTCCTTTGACGAGGTCAGCCGCTTCTATCAGCATCCGCCGCTGTCGGATCAATTCCCGGCCGCCGCCGGGCGGGTTCGGATCACGGCTGAGCACCGGGCTGCTCTGGTCGGCGCACTGCGCAAGCAGAACGCCGCTGCCGGGGCCGAGACCTCCGCGAGCCTCGACCGCCTGGCGCAAGAAGATACTGTCGTCGTGGCAACCGGCCAGCAGGTGGGCCTCTACGGCGGACCCGTTTTCGCCGTCTACAAGGCTCTGACAGCCATCCGGATGGCGGAGGAATTGGGCAACCAGGGGATTTCGGCTGTCCCTGTATTTTGGCTTGCCACGGAGGATCACGATCTCCACGAAGTAGAGCAGACGTGGATCCTCGACCACGAAAACCAGCCTTTTCAGATCGAGGCAAAAACGCAAGCATCACCAGCTCAGCCGGTCGGCGGCGTGCGGCTAACCGATCCCGGCCACGCGGCAGTCGCGTCGGCGCTCGCGAATCTCCCCTTCGGAGAGTCCGCAATCAAGCTGGCGAGTGAGGCTTATTCGGAAGAGTGCAGTTTCGGGACCGGATTCCGGGCGCTCTTCGAACAGCTTTTCGGACGCTACGGGCTGATCCTGCTGGACCCAATGGACCCCGCAATTCGCCGCCTCTCGGCTCCGCTGTTGCGGAAAGCGATCGAGCGCGCCGGAGATCTCAACACCGAGCTGATCGCGAGGAGCGAGGACCTCGCGCGTGCCGGCTACCACGCTCAGGTTCACGTCACCGGGGAAACCTCGCCCGTCTTTCTGATTAGCGTGCGGCAGCGGAGGGCTCTGCGGCTTCATGAATCCAATTACGACGCCGGCGAGATAAGTTATTCCACCCCGGACCTGCTCCGCAAGCTCGAACAAAACCCCGAACAGTTTTCACCCAATGTCTTGTTGCGGCCGGTGGTTCAAGACTTCCTGCTGCCCACCGCGGTCTACGTGGCGGGCCCGGCGGAGTTGGCCTACTTGGCGCAAGCCGAAGTGCTCTACAGCAACCTGCTCGGACGCATGCCGGTCGTCGTGCCGCGAGCGTTCTTTACCATTCTGGACGCGCGGGCGGGAAAGTATCTCAGCCGCTACAAGCTTTCCCTGCCGGATTGCTTCGAGGGAGCCGAGACACTTCGAAAAAAGATTTCTCAACGGCTGATTCCTCCCGGCCTGGAGCAGACTTTCGCGGCAGGGCAGAGTCAGATCGAGTCGTCGCTCGATGCAGTCGGCCGCGACCTGGCGAAGTTCGACCCGACGCTAAGCACGGCGCTGGCGAAGGCGCGAAAAAAGATGCTCTACCAGTTTGGAAAAATAGAAACGGCCGCGGCGCGCGAGGGCCTGCGCAGAGACTCCCGCGCCGGGCAAGAGGCCGCCCATCTTTCGAACCTGATCTTCCCCAACAACACTTTCCAGGAACGCACCTACTCGGTGCTGCCTTTCCTGGCGCGCTACGGAGTGGGCTTTATCGACCGCGTCCACCAGGCGATCAACCCCGACTGCCACGACCACCAAGTTTTGGTCATCTGATCCGCCTGGTGCGCAAATCAATAACGAAGATCTCCGCATGAGCCCGCCAGTTGGGACCGGCACGGTTGGCGGTCCTTCGCCGCGAAGCGGCGACGCTCAAAGGCCGTATCGCATCGCTACGATCGAAAGCCGCCTTCAGGGCTGTCCGGCCCCTCTAGCTCACAAACCGGAAAAAGGCGTCGCTGGTCGCATTCCTGCGATCGCTCTCTAGTCGTCGCTGCCGAACATGTTGGTGAGAGCGCCGAGGCCTTGCGCTTCGCCGCCGCCTGTCTTGCCTCCGCCTAGTTCGCGGCGAAGTTTCGACAGCGTCATGGTCTGGATGATGGCTTTTCCGGGGCCTTGCAGCGTGGCGAGAAACAAACCTTCCCCGCCGAAGATTCCGGTCTTGATGCCCCCGGCGAACTGCACGTCGTACTGTACCGACTCGTCAAAGGCAACGACGCAGCCCGTGTCCACCTGAAGGGTTTCGCCTGCCGCCAGATCGAACTCGACGAAGTCGCCGCCGCCATGAATAAACGCCGTGCCCGGCCCGGTCAGCTTTTCGAGGATGAAGCCTTCGCCTCCGAACAGTCCCGTCCCGATTTTCTTGGTGAAAGCAATGTCGAGGTTCACGCTGCTCTCCGCCGCGATGAAGCCGTCCCGTTGCACCAGGATTGATTTGCCCGGGCCAAGGTCAAAAGCCTGAATACGTCCGGGAAAATCTCCAGCCAGGCCGACCTCACCCTCGGCACCCAAAGTACGAAAGTGGGTCATGAAAAGCGATTCCCCGGCGAGCTTGCGCTTCAGCGCCCCAAAGAGCTTTTCCCCCAATCCCTTGCCGGTCATTCGAGTTTCCCATTCGACGGACGACGTTTTGTAGACCATCTTGCCGGCTTCGGCATAGACGTCCTGGCCGGACTTGAGCTTGATGCGAACGATCTGCAGGTTGTCGCCCTCGATCTTGTACTCGAGAGGCGGCGGCGCCACAACGGGGGCCGCGGGAGTTGCCGGGTTCCCGCCACTCAACGGCGTGCCACAGTTAGGGCAAAAAGCCACTCCCTCGGAGAGCTGATTACCGCAGTTTGTGCAAAAGGCCATAGCATCGCCAGGATATCACGGAAGAAGATTGCGGCCGGGGTGGACGAAGGACAGAGCCGCGTCAGCGGCGAAAGAAGAACAGCCTAGCCAAAGCGTGCGGGCTCCCATCGCGGCGCCTTTTTTGAGAATCAACAGGACCAGAAACAGGGTCCCCAGCAGGCTGACCGCGCGCGGGTCCAGCGGCCAGCCGTAGTCTTGCTGGACCCAAGCCAGTACGGGGTCAAACGCCTCGGCCAGCGCGATCATGTAGAAGGCTATCGAAACAGCCTGGGAAAGATAGAGCGAGATGCCGATGGCGCCGATCCACCGCAGGGGAGGGAGCCGCTCGTCCCTCTGATAGAATCGAAGCAAGAACTCTCCCCGCATGGCGATCTTGCCGCATCTGGACCGTCTCAAGCAGCGAGCTTCCACTCTCCCCAGTTCCCCGGGCGTCTATTTTTTCAAGGACGCCGCTGATCGGGTCATCTACGTCGGAAAGGCGAAAAGCCTGCGTGATCGCGTCCGTAGTTACTTCGTCGTGGAACGCCTCTCCGACACCAAGACCGGCAGCTTGATCTCGGAGGCCCGCGAGATCAAATACATCGCGGTCGCCAACGAAAAAGAGGCCCTGGCGCTGGAGAACAACTTGATCAAGGAGCGCAAACCGCGCTTCAACGTTCTGCTGCGAGACGATAAGACCTATCCCTACATCAAGCTCACCAAAGAACGCTTCCCGCGCGTGTATGTGACTCGGCGGCTCCGCAAGGATGGTTCGAGCTATTTCGGCCCCTACTTCCCGGCAAACTTGGCGCATCGGCTGGTGAACTTCATTCACCGCTACTTCAAGATCCCATCCTGCCGGGTCGACTTGACCCGCTACCATCCGCGGCCTTGCCTGGAATACCACATCCACCGCTGTTGGGGACCGTGCGCCGAGGGACTGACGACCGATGACGCCTACCAGCGGGCCGTGGACGACGTTCGCATGTTTCTCGACGGACGTTCGGGCGAGCTGGTTTTGGATCTGCGTAAACGGATGCTCAAGGCTTCCGAGAATTTGGAGTTCGAGCAAGCGGCGGCCCTTCGCGATCTCATCACGACGGTCGACGAGCTAAAGCAAAGGCAGCGCGTGGCTTCGGTCGAAGGCCGCGACATCGACATCTTTGCTTTCTTCGCCGAGCCGCCCCTGGTGGCCGCCAACCTGTTCCACTTGCGCAATGGCCGTATCGTTGATCGCCGCGAGTTCTATTGGGAAGACGTTCAGCGCTTCGAGCAGTCTGAGTTTCTGGCTGCGCTGCTGAAGCAGATCTACCTCGACCAGCAGTACGTGCCGTCGCTGATTCACGTCCCGGCGGAATTCGAGGACCTAAAGGCGCTTCAAGAACTGCTCAGCGAAAAGCGCGGCCGCAAGGTAGAGATCGCCATCCCCCAGCGCGGCCCGAAGAAGTCGATGCTGGATTTGGTTCACAGCAATGCCCGGCACTGTTTCGAGCAGCGGTTCCGGGTGATGAAGCCCACTCCGAAGGCCATGATGGCGGGCCTTGCCGACGCCCTCAACCTGCCGCAGACTCCCCAGCGAATTGAATGCTTCGACATCTCACACATCCAAGGCACCGATACCGTTGCGTCAATGGTGGTCTGCGTGGACGGCAAGATGAGGCGGTCAGACTACCGCAAGTTCATCATCAAGGCCGTGACGGGGAACGACGATTTCGCCTCCATGAAAGAGGTCGTCACGAGGCGCTACCGCCGGCTCCAGGAAGAGGGCGTGGCATTGCCGGGACTGGTGCTGATCGATGGAGGGCTGGGTCAACTGCATTCATCGGCGGAAGCGCTCGAGAGCTTGGGCGTGATCAACCAGCCTCTGGCCGCGATCGCCAAGCGCGAAGAGACGATCTACGTTTTCGGACAAGAGGATGAGCCGGTGCAACTCGACCGCTTTTCGCCGGTATTGCATCTGGTCCAGATGATTCGCGATGAAGCCCACAGGTTTGCGGTCACCTTTCACCGCAGCCGCCGCAACACGCGCCAGCTCACCTCCGTTCTGACTCAAATCAACGGCATCGGTGAAAAGACGGTCCAGAAGCTGCTGCGCGAATTCGGCAGCCTCGAGCAAGTCCGCAAAGCAGGGGTGGACGAACTGGCGCGGCTGGTGAGCCGCGTGCAGGCGCAGCGGATTCAGAAGTTCTTGGCGGCGGAGGGCAGCGAAAATCACTGATCGGGTGCGCAGCGTTCTGGTCGACATGAGCGGCTAGCCAGCCCTGACACTTGGCGTCATGGATGGGGCGATGGTGAGGCCGAACACACCACGAACTCAGGCTGCCGCAAATCGGTCTTCCGTACTTGTCGGAAATGTTCAATAATAGGCCAAGGTCCAGGGCCGTCATGATCGAGAAGGGAGTGAGACCCGTCTATCTTGCCGTCGCCGTCATCTTACTCGTCACCTCACCGGTCCGCTCCGCCGAAACGCTCCGCCAAGTCCTGAAGAAACACGGCATTGCCTCAACATTCCACCCCTCACCCGACCGCCCCATCACCAGCTATGGCATCCTCGACGAACCAGCCACCTTCTGCATAGCCTTCTACTGGGAAAACCAAACTGGCTATCTGAGCAATCAACTCGAAATCCTGAGCGTCGATCGCGACACCGGGAAAACACGAACCGCGACGCTCCGCTACGGCGAACTCTTCCCTGGCAAGCCAAATTTTTTCACAGGCTCCATTATTAAGATCGTCGCCTCACCCAAGTTCTTCTTCCTGAAAGGACACGACAATCCTTCCGCTGGCAGGGTACTCGTCTTATCAAAAGAGCTTGTGTTCCAGACGGCCCTCGACGGATGGCCCCTCGCGACATTTGAGAATGACACTTTGGTTTTTCACAAAAGCCAAATGCATTTCGCACCCATCCACGCAGCGGAGGTGGCGATCTATGATCCCCACATGGGTAAACAAGAACAGATCTACCCCCGCGAACCCTACCAGGATATCCGCCGCAACCACATCGAGGCGCTGCGACAGGCATTTGAATCGCGGCCTCGGGAGTGGTTCGTGCAGCGCAACCGCCCAAACGATCCTGAACGGTTCAACAACTACCTCGCGAGCGAGGTCGTAGTCAACGACGCTCAAGACGCTCTCGCCTTCGTCATCGCTATTGACAACAGCGAGCTCCGCGCCGAGGAGGAGCGCCCACAACCGACTCAGGTAGTTTACGTCTTCCGCGGCATTGGTAAGGAGAGGCTGGAATACAAGGAGATCCTTAAAGATCAACTCGGGCCCCGCTTCGGCGTCCGGAACCTGCCGGAGCTTCTCCAGCCTCGAAGCCTAGGCCGCATTTTCGAGTAGCTCCTCCGGTTTTCCAAGACTGCACAACTCCAAATCGTTGGCGACAGTGAAAGACGAAGCACATAGACAGTCCTGAGAGGCACCATTGTGTAGCAGGCAGTGATGAAATGAGTCCTTCTGATCATGGGGAATGTCGGAACTTGCACGCCGAGCGACAGGCGACACTGCCTCCGCGAGCTGGGACTCATCAGAAGTGCAATTCCGCGGTGCGGACGCGTGCAGACGGCAAACACGGACACGAGTTGTTCTGCGGACCCGGTAGATCGATCGTCGCCGGACTGGATACGTCTGGCTATCAAGCGCCCAGCCTTGGGCAGGCGGCGTCAGTCCCCTCCCTCGTGAATTTGCTCCGCGAGGTAGACCCCGATTCCCATCTGCTCGATCATGCCGAGTTGCGCCTCGAGCCAGTCGACGTGCTCTTCCTCGTCGACAAGAATCCTCTCGAACAGTTCCCGCGACGCGTTATCAGCAGCCGCCACGGAGGCGTCAATCGCTCCGTTCAGCCGCGGCAGTGCCGCCAGCTCGAGCGCGAGGTCGTTCTCGAACTGCGCTTTCACGTCCTGACCGATCTTGATGGGGAACATGTCGGCCATGTTGGGCACGCCTTCGAGAAAAAGTAGCCGCTTGATCAGCATCTCGGCGTGGCGCATCTCCTCGATCGCCTCTTTGCGCATGTAGGACGCCAGTTTGTTGTAGCCCCAGTTCTCGCACATCTCTCCGTGGCAGAAGTATTGATTGATGGCGGTAAGCTCCGCCTTGAGGACTTCATTGAGTAAATCGATGACCTTGGGGTCGCCTTTCATGAGTTGCTCCTTCCTTGTCCTTTTTACCTGCCACGAGGCGCCTTTGTCAAAAAACCGGCCGGTGAATCCTCCGTCGCGTCGATGCCGAATAGGGTGATTGTTTCCCACGTGCAATCAAATTGCAACTGCCAGTGCTTGCCCGGCCACCGAAACCGGCCAAGCCTTTCCGTCCGCAACTGCAATGGCGTTGCAAACTGTCCCGGTGCGGCCGCCTCGCTAGCTTGCATGGCTTCTGCCTTCGCCGACGGCTGGGCGCCAGACGGGGCACGCGCATTCTCGCGACCGGTCGCCATTCGTGGCGGCGTTCTCGGCGGCGACAATCGTATCAGCGGGAGTCATCACCCGACTGCGCGCTCTGCCGAGAGCGCCATTGAACGCTATTCGCAATTGAGTTGCAAGCGGCCGAATGCTCAAAGCAAAGGCTTGACAGGGCAGTGTGAAAATCACTTTGTCAACCAACTGCAACTTGCCGCACAGGATCTAGCCGCGGACGTCAATGTACGAAATATCACATGGACGCCGCAAGGCATGGCGCCCAGCACAGCCGTAATAGGTCCGATCGATGTCTTGTGGCCCTCATTCGGAACCACAAACTACCTCCAGCAACTCATCTTCCCAAGAAAAGTCCGGCGCCTCTCGGCTGGCCTGTTGCTGATACCAGTCGAAAGTGTCCGCCAAACCTTCGGCGAAGGTTCTCGGATTGAACCCCAACTCCCCGCGGGCGCGGCCGGTTTTCTGGGTAATCGGGGGCATGTCGAAGTATTGGCCGAAGTAGTAGGGCGGCCCGAATACGCCACCGCCGCGCGCTTCGATAGTTTCGCGATCGACGTTTACCAGTTCCGCCTCCCGGCCCGCCGCTTCGGCCATGGCCCGAACGATTTCCTCTTGGGTAAGCGGGCACTCGTGAGCAATATTGTAGGCTCGTCCGGGAGCTGCATCGGATTCGGCCGCCAGGATAGCCGCTCGCGCCAAATCGTCGACATGAACGAACTGCATCAGACGCGATCCATCCCCGGGCAGGATGAGCGGGCGCCCCGCAAGCAGGCGGTCCCAAAAGAAAGCCTCGCGATAAAAGGGGTTTTCCGGGCCATAGATGAAAGGCGGCCGGAGAGTTACCGCCGGGAAGCCCGTACCGCGGTGCAGCCCCAACAACACGCGTTCGGCCTCAGCCTTGTTTCGGACGTAAGGTTCCGGGTGGTCCCGTCCTGCCAGAAGGCTGTCCTCGTCGCGGTCAAGTCCTTCGCCATAAGCCGCAACGCTCGACATATAGACGTACCGGCTCAGGCCTTTCGCGCAGACCTCGGCGGAGGCCAGGACCTGCTCCGCAGTGGTGCCTCGTTCCCAGTCGTAGACATTGTCGTAGACAACGTCAAATCGCTCACCCGAAAGCTTCCGCCGGATGCCGCTCGCGTCATTCCTGTCGCAATGGATCTCGGTGACGTGGCCGCCGAAGGGCGTTCCTTGGCCGCGATGAAGTATCGTGACCTCATCCCCCCGCGCCAGCAACCGGCGGACCAGCGCCCGTCCGATAAACAGAGTTCCCCCGATCACGAGTACACGGCTCATCTCGAATATTCTAGCGGTCCTCGGCGGCGGTCTGGCGGGCCCTGGAGACGGTGCGGGTGGTGGAGCTGGAGTTGGGCCAGCGGCGCAAACGCTGTGTCACGCGCGGCAGCCGCCAGGCCGCGGAAGTGCTGCGGGTGCTGGGGCTGAGCAACAACTTGACCCCCCGCCGCCGCCCGCCGGCCAGGAAACCATCATGTAGTGACCAAAACCAAAAACCGCCCCCGCCTTTTCAAGCAGTTAGCAGGCCTAAGCGCAAACATGCGCTAGCGTGCCTAGCCAAATTCAAAGCCCGCCGCGGCAAACTGCATTGCCAAGTTCGGCGCCGTTTCATTGCGTTCGCGAACACCGGGCCGCCACATTCGCTTCAGTCTCCTGACACAAGTGAACCCGAGTTCCTTCGCTAAATCACTGGCTAATTCGTTGTCGGGCAGAAGGTCCCAAAACACTGCTTCCCCATAATGTTTTGCCAAAATGCTTTGAATTAGCCTTCTCGCTTGCCCCGCCTCACGGGCAACGCAAGGCCCCAGGAAATGGGCGTTTGATCCCGGCCGGGCCATCACATACCCGTCTGGAGCCCGCAAACACTCCTGTGCGCATGCCCGCCGCAACGAGCGCAATACCGCGGTTCGGTTCACGCCGAATGCCTCCTGGTCGAGCGCGGAAACTTCCTCGACTTCCACCAACAACCGCAGGTCCTGCGTTGCCGATTCGGGCGGAACCGAACCGGCGATCCCGCTCCAGCGCTCGATCAGACATTCGTGCTGAAATCCCAAGCTGCGGTAAAGCGGGTAGCCCATGTCGGTGGCGTCCAGTTTGATGGTTCCAACGCCGGCGCCCTCGAGATAAGCAAGCGCATGCTCCATCAGACTCCGCCCAATGCCGCGCCGGCGGTAGGCCGGGTCGACAAGCATCATGCCGATCCAGGCTAGCTCTCGGCCATGGGAAATTGCTGTTAGAGTGCCCACGACACGGCCGTCTTCCTCGTAAACCCAGCACTCCCCCGGCGCCAGAGCAAGCACCGCCAGCCAATCTTGTTCGATTTGATTCCAGCCGGCGGCCTCGGTGAGCCGCATTGCCGCCGCAATATCGTCTTCCACAAACACCCGGATCATGGCGAACTCCGCTTTTTTTCGTAAAGGTAGGCTGCTCCAATGACGAGTCCCGCAACAATCACCGTGATCGCAATCGAAGTGTAGTCACGTTCCTGGATCTGCGACCCGATCATCGTGCTGACAAGCAGAGCCGGAACTCGGCCCAAACCTGAGAGAACGATGAACTCTCCCATGCGAAAATCCGTCAACCCAACGCCGTACGACAAGCTGTCTTTGGGCATGCCCGGCAGCAGAAACAGAAGAAACAGAGCTGACTTGCCCTTGCCGGTATCGAGCGCGTTGTCGATCTTCCGCAGCCTATTGCTGCCGATAATCTTCTGGATCACCGGCCGTCCCACGATCCGGGAAAACGTGTAAGCCAAAGCAGATCCAAGCATGATCCCGATCCAGGAATAAAGAAAACCGGCCCAAGCGCCAAAAACGTACCCTGCGGCAATCTGAGTGACTTCCCCGGGAATAGGGAAAACGATAACCTGCCCAACCTGAACCGCCATGCAGATCAGCGGCCCTCGAACGCCGCTGGCCCGCATCGTCTTAACAAGCTCGTCATAGTCGCTGAGCTGCCCGATGATCCCGGACCGGTATGCGAAATAGATGACGAGGACGAACGTCGCCGCCAGCAAAGCTGCTAGTAACTTCTTCATGAGAAGGAAGTTCGTATTCTAGCGTGGAGGGAGAGAGGGACCCTCAAAAGACCTTCTTTGAATCCAGCAAAATCGTTACCGGGCCGTCGTTGATCGAATCAACTTTCATCATCGCCTGAAACACACCCGTCTCCACGTTCAGGCCCCGTTCCCGCAGAAGCGCCACATACTGCTCATACAGCGCATCGGCCTCGCGCGGAGGGGCGGCGGCGGCGAAACTCGGCCTGCGCCCCTTGCGGCAATCCCCGAAAAGAGTGAACTGCGAGACCACCAGCACGGAGCCGCCAATGTCTTCGACCGAGCGGTTCATTTTACCTTCGGCATCTTGAAAAACCCTTAGTCCCGCCGTCTTATCCGCCAGGTACGACGCGTCAGAGGCGTTGTCTTCCCGCCCTACGCCGAGCAGGACCAATAGCCCCTTTCCAATCCCTCCGACCGCAGCGCCATCGACCCTCACTTCGGCGCGGCTCACTCGTTCGACGACAGCTCTCATCGGCGATCCCCAACCCGCACCAGCAAGGCCTCAGATCATCGTACCGGAACCAGTAAGCAGTTTTCTTAGCCCCGAATGCTGGTTTTCTCCGCCGGAAGGCGCCTCGTGTCTGATCGCCCCGCGGCCGATCTTGCGATATAGTTCACACAGGGAACAATGATTGAAACCCGAGCTTACGCGCGCGCCGGCTTGCTGGGCAATCCCAGCGACGGTTACTTCGGCAAGACGATCGCTTTTATCATCCGCAACTTTCGGGCGCGAGTCTTGCTGTATCCCAGCGCGCGAGTTGAGATCAAGCCGTCCAAGGCGGATTTTCCGATTTGGGAAAGCCTCGATGACCTGCGGCAAACCACGCGCTGGCGAGGCTACTACGGGGGCATCCGCATCATCCAAGCTCTCGTGATGCGCTTTACCGGCTACTGCGCGGAGCAAGGCATCGAGCTGGCCGACCGCAATTTCACGATCGAATACGAATCCAACATTCCGCAGCGGCTCGGCTTGGGGGGGTCGAGCGCCATCATCACGGCAACGTTGCGGGCGCTCATCGAGCATTACGAAGTAGAGATCCCGAAGCCGGTTCAAGCCAACCTTGCGCTCGAGACGGAAACGCGGGAACTCGGCGTTTCGGCCGGCCTTCAAGACCGCGTCATTCTGGTCTACGAGGGTCTGGTCTATATGGACTTCGCGCGGGAACTCATGGAGAGCAACGGCTACGGCAACTACGAAGAGCTGGACCCGGGACTGCTCTCCAACGTCTACGTCGCCTATCGGACCAGTCTCAGCGAGGGAACCGAAGTCTTCCACAACAACATTCGCGCTCGCTATCAAGCCGGCGATTCGTCGGTTGTCGAAGCCATGGAGCTGTGGGGGGAAATCGCGGCGCAGGGCCGCCAGGCCCTCATCGATCACGACTACGAAAACCTCTCGCGCCTGGTCAACGCCAACTTCGATCTGCGCGCCCGCATCTACCGCATTAGCGCCGGAAATCTCGAGATGGTCAAGGCGGCGCGCAAGACCGGCGCCAGCGCCAAGTTCGCCGGCTCGGGCGGCGCCATCGTTGGCTCCTACCGGGACCAGACTCAATTCGAACAACTGCGCGAAGAGCTGGCGAAGATCGGAGTTGCCGTCATCCAGCCAAAGATACTGCCGGAGTAAAACCTATCTCATAAGTGGCCAAGGACTAGTCTAGTCTGGCCGTCCGCCATTGATGGAGAACCCGGTCTCGAACAGGCGACCGAGTTTCGTGGTCAGCGATTCGAGACCCTCTTCTAAGCAGAAAGCAGGAAGACCGAGAAACCGATCGCCGTGCTCTTCGAGCACGCTGCTCATCCGGTCATCGTCCCGGACAAAAGCCAGACTGATCAACGCCGACTATCCGGGTTCGGCGGTCAAGCGAGTCCGAGAGGAGTTGGGCGAGGATGTCATTGCGCTATTTGGCCAGGGTTGCTACGGTAACATGAACGCGCTGTGGAGTACGCATGAAAAAACGGAGAAGGCAGGCCGGAAACTTGGCGACGCGGTCCTAAATGCGATGAAGGAGACTGTCGCGATCAAGACCGGCGACCTCGACCTGCGATCGGCACAATCGATGTTGCCCTCCCACCCGCTGCTCAGCGAGGAGTTGTGAGAATGAAATTCAAGACTGTTAGCCGGCTATTGATTTTCAGCATCCTGGCCTTTTCGGCCTGCCGCAACACTGGAACGGATGAACCGTCTTTCCGAGAGCTTCTCGTGGAGTTGGAACCGCTCAAACCGGAAGAGGCTCTGAAATCCTTCGAGATAGAGGAAGGTTTCCACCTCGAGCTGGCGGCGGCGGAGCCCCATGTCGCCGACCCGATTGCGATGGCTTTTGACGAAAACGGGCGGATGTACGTAGCGGAAATGCGCGACTACCCTGATGATCCGCCCTCTGAAGGAGATCCCGCCGGGCGGGTTCGTCTGTTGGAGGACACTGATGGGGACGGTGTTTTTGAAAAAAGCACGATCTTTGCTGACCGTGTTCACTGGCCGAGCGGTGTCGCCTGTTGGAAGGGCGGCGTCTTTGTTGCGGCTCCGCCTGACATTTTCTATATGAAGGACACAACGGGTGATGGCGTGGCTGATGTTCGTCGAGTCATTTTTACGGGTTTCGGCACGCGCACATCGGAAAACATGATGAACAACCTCAAATGGGGATTGGATCATTGGATTTACGGCGCCAGCTCATACAACGGAGGAACGGTCCGGCACGCTGAAAGTTTAAATGCCGAAACAGTCTCGGTACGCTCCAATGACTTTCGCTTTCATCCGCTTGAAGAAAAGTTTGAAGCGGTGGAGGGGAACCGGGGTGACTTCGGCAATTGCTTCGATGACTGGGGGAACCGCTTCACTTCCAGCGCGGGCTCACCGATTATTCAGGCGGTCATTCCCGCCCGTTACGTTGCGCAAAATCCCTACCTGACTGTCTCCCGGCTTTCGACCGCGATTTTTCAATCCGACCGGCGGGTGTATCCGATTAGCCAGCCCGAGCCATGGCGTGTGGTTCGCCAGAACTTTTGGAGCCGCTGGGTGGACACGTCGCACGATATGAGAGCCGCCCGGTTTTCGACTCGTGAACTGACCCCTCAGGGCTACTTTACGGGAGGGGCGGCCGTTGAGATCTACCGCGGTTCGGTCTATCCGAAGGCTTTTCAGGGAAATGCTTTCACGCCGGAACCGGCGGGGAACCTGGTGGTGCGGAGCATTTTAGAAAAGGCGGGAGTAACGTTTCTTGCGAGGCGCGCGGATACTGACAGAGAATTCATTGCCTCCACGGACAACTGGTTCCGGCCGGTGAACTTTGTAAATGGACCCGACGGATGTCTTTATATGATGGATATGTATCGCGAGGTTATTGAGGATCCTAGCGCGATTCCGCACGATCTTCTCGAGCACATCGATTACTACACAGGCCAGGATATGGGCCGCATCTACAGGATAGCGCCGGATGGGTTTGAAGGAAGCAGGCCGCCGCGATTGGCCAATGCCGGCGTGGATGAGTTAGTCGGCCTGCTGGAACACCCGGATAGCTGGTGGAGGGAGACAGCCCACCGCCTCTTATTTGAACGTCAGGACAAAGGGGCTGGCGAGGGGCTGAAAAAAATGGCGCGAGCGTCCAAATCGCCGCAGGGCCGGCTGCATGCTCTTTGGTCACTCGAGGGCCTGGGCATTCTCGATGAGACGACATTGTTGACGGCTTTGGACGACCCTCATGCGGCTTTGCGGGAGAACGCTGTGCGTCTGGCTGAAAGCCGTTTACCGAAGTCCCGGATCATCCGCGAAAAAGTTTTGTCCATGGTTTCCGATGCGAATCCAGGCGTTCGGTTGCAGACCGCGCTTACGCTCTCTCTGGTCGAAGGGAATGCGGCAACCAAAGCGCTTGCTGAGATTCTGCGGCGTGACGCAACTAATGAGTGGGTGCAAGCCGCTGTTCTTTCCGCGGCGCGCGCCCGTTCCGATGTTTTATTCAATCTTCTGGTCGCTGACCGCTCGTTCGCATCCAGACCTGGGAGCCTCCCGGCCCTAAAACGGCTGGCCGCTGTTGTCGGCGCAAGGAATAAACCAGGTGAAATCTTGTCCATACTCAGGACAGCTCGTCAGACTTTTTCCTCCCGACAACCGGAAAGTCGCTTGGGCATTCTCTCCGGGATTTCTGACGGTTTGACGCATTCAGGAAATTCTTTGCTTGTTTTACAAGAGTCAGAAAACACCCCGGCGTCGTTGAAAAGAATTATTGGTGAATCTTTTCAAGAAGCTCAACTGATTGCAAGGGACGCGGACAAGCAACCCAGCCAAAATCGCTTGGAAGCCATACAGCTGTTGGGGGGGGCCCCTTATGCGGCGGCGGCGGAGACGCTTACGAAACTTCTTTCTCCCGCAGAGGCGAGTGAAATTCAGTTAGCCGCGGTGCGGTCACTCTCTATGCATCCTAATCCGGAAGTAGGGCAAATACTTGTGGATCGCTGGCGAAGCTTCAGTTCTCCCGTGCGGCGTGAAGTAGTGGAAGCGCTCTTCAGCCGGGAAAAGCGCTTGCCTCCCCTCCTGGATGCTTTGGAGAAGGAGATTGTGCCAATTACCCACCTGGACCCTTCGCGTCGCCAAGCACTGCTGGATCATCCGCAAGAGGAGATTCGCCTTCGGGCGCAAAAACTTCTGGCGGATCGGCGAACCCCAACTCGTAAGAAGGTGCTCGAGAGATATCGTTCAGCTCTGACGCCATCCGGGGATCCGGCTCGGGGCGCGGAGGTGTTCGACCGGGACTGCGCCACGTGTCATCAGCTCGACGGAAGAGGTCACAACGTTGGTCAAGATTTGAGAGAAGTGGCTGGTGACTCTCGCGAGGAACTGCTGACGAATATTATCGATCCCAATGCTAAAGTGCAATCGAACTTCATCAACTATCGATTGGATACGCTAGACGGTCAAATTCTAACCGGCATCATAGCGCGTGAGACAGAAAATAGCGTCACCCTTCGTCGCGCAGAGGGTATTGAGGACGTTGTACCCCGGTCAAAGATCCGCGACCTGACTTCCATGGGCCTGTCAGTGATGCCTGAAGGCCTGGAAGAGGGGATTAGTCCCGAAGAGATGGTTGATCTCATCAGCTTCATTCAATCCCGTACTAGGCAAAAACTCGATCGCCCAGCTTTCTAGGCGCTTACCGCCTCCACATCGACAAAAAATTGTCGATGTTGCCCAAATCATTTTTTTCAACTGCCCCGAACGAGCCTAGACTACTTCGCGGTGCAAAGTAGCGCATTCTGACCAGCCGTTCTGCTTGGTCAGTGGCTTCGGCTAGTCCGGCCCGGTGTTTTGGGGCCGCCTAGCGCGGCGGCTGAGCCAAGCACCGCCCGATGTTGATGAGATTGTCGGCAATTACGCCGAGCCCTACCCAGCGGCACATCCCATCCATGAGGTTCTTGAACACTCTGTACACACGCTTCGCAGAGCGGGAATCGCTAGCTAGCGGAACACAAGAATGTGCTGTCTGCCGGCGATTCCGGCGCTGGGCCAAGCTGCGTGGGGACGCGGGCTTCGTCGCAAACGACGGGGCAGGGCCTTCGCGGCCCGCCGCTAGAAGCAGATCAGCTTACCGCAAGCGTCGTCCCTGGTAGACGGTCACCGGCGACCCTTCGGCCAGAAACGCCGAGCTGGGCCGGCGCGCGAGCGGCTCAACGAATTCCGGCCCGTACAGATCGGCGGCCCAGACGTCTACGTTGGTGTCTGTGGTTTGCCAGACCCGCCAAGACACGTGTTCGACGCGGTATTCGAGGGAGCTTCCGTCTGCTTGCGCGGTGTAGCCCCAGTAGTGCTCGGTGATGAACTCCTCTTCGGAACCTGGCTCGGCAGGCAAGGGCTCGCCGCTGCGCAGAACCCCGAGGTGATTCGACTTGCCGTTGAAATGCCAGGAGTAGCGGAACTCGTCTCCCGCGACGTGGTGGCGCATCGGCAACGAAACGTAGTTCTCGTTATAGAGCGTTCGGGCCACCCAGGCGATCGCCCAGCGAGGAACGATCTCCTTGATGAACACGACCCCCCGCCGCCACTCCTCCCCGGCCTTGCAGCGCACGTAAAAGCGAAGGTTGACCTCCTCGAAGTTGCGGTGGAACGGGATCGGAATCCCTTTTACTCGAGTCCTGAGAAACAGAAAGCCAACGAGGCTCACATAGGTCTTGCCATTCCAGAAGTCGATCTCGGTGCCGGCCGGGACGTGGGGGCGCACGATGGCCGCATCGACTTCGTAGTTCAACATCACAAGCCAGCGCCACTCGGCTCTGAGGAAGGGGGCCGGATCAGGCATGTGCTAGGGTGTGGCGCGATCACTATACAGGGTCTTGAGGTTCGCCTCGTAGACGCCAAATCGGAGAACGCGGGGTCGCTGGGTGTCAGGTGGCATCAGGTCAGGAATCGCCGCCCTCGATAATGGACGAGATGAAATGAACATAAAAACGGCAGTTGGTCGTCTTCGAACCGCCCCAACCTTATGACGAGACGTCAGTTGGACCCTTTCAATATGTTACAACGAATGCTAGAACGTCCAACTGCCGTTTTTAGGATGAAGCGATCATCAGCTCTAGCGGTCAGGAGCGGCTTCGTCCCGCCCTTGCCGAGCCTGCCAACTCAAACGCGGGCCGAAACCGAACAACGCCACGACCCTGGACAAACACTACGAACGACTTCAAGTCGGCATCCAGGGGCTGTTTGCTGAAATCGGCATCGCCGCGTGAAGACATAGATCGACAATTTTTTGTCGATTTGGGACACTAAGCGCCTAAAAGGACCGGCCTAAAGGAGACCAAGCCACGTGAACGTGGCTCAGGCCGCGGACCTGAGCGTTTCCACAGTCCGCGTTCACAATCGGCGGGACCAGAAATCGATCGCTTCGTTATCATGGAGACTGCTCTGCATCGAAGGTTCGTCTGGACCGTAATTTCAACAAAGATGACAACTCCCCCTGACCTAACACGGACGAGCCGCAACCAAAAGGGGGAGCGTGGCCGCTGGCGGATGAGGCGCACGAGAGCAGCAACCGCTCCCTCACGGTCGCGGCTCTGAGTGTCGGGTAGAGGGGCTCCACGTGCATACGGGCGTAGCACGCTACGCCCCTACATGCGGTTCCCGAGTTTTCTGCCATCCTCGGCAAGGACTTCACCATACAGGTACTAAACGTGACCCAACAATGAGCGCGACACCCCAGACCCAGAGAACTAAGCAGGCCGAAGCTGCCCCGCTTAACTTCCGGCCCGGCGGCGCCGGGATGTCCCCTGAACTTCTCAACAAGATTTACGGCATCGAAAACTGGGGCTTTGGCTATTTCTTCGTCAACCACAACGGGAATCTGTCGGTCGCCCCGTCCAAAGACCGCAGCCGTTCCATCGATGTCCGCGAGGTCATCGCCGAGGTGACCGCGCGGCAACACTCCACCCCGGTCTTGTTACGGTTCCCGCAAATCCTGGACGACAGAATGTCGGCGCTGCACCAGGCTTTCGCCCACGCGATTCGCGAGTTTGAATACTCCAACCGGCACGTGGCGGTCTATCCGGTCAAGGTGAATCAGAAGGCCCAGGTCGTTCAGCGGCTGCTCGAAGCCGGATCGGATTTCGGCTATGGATTGGAAGTCGGCAGCAAAGGCGAGCTGGCCGCGGCTCTGGCGCAGCCGCTAGCCGCAGGCGCTCTGATCATCTGCAACGGCCTCAAGGATGACCTGCTGCTGCGAACCGCCATCCTGGCGGAGAAGATCGGCAAGCGAACCGTCATCGTGGTCGAGGACTCCGAGGACATGCTCATGGCGCTGGAACTCGGCGAGAAGCTTGGCATCGAGCCGAACATGGGCATCCGGGTCAAGCTCTATTCGCGCGGCAGCGGCAAGTGGGAAGAGTCGGGCGGCGAGTTTGCCAAGTTCGGCATGAGCACGATCGCGCTGGTCAACACGATTCAGATGCTCAAGCAGCGCGGCCAAACTTCACTGCTGAAGATGCTGCACTTCCACATCGGGTCTCAGATCACCGATATCCGGCGCGCCAAGCAGGCCTTCAAAGAGGCGGCGCGGGTTTACGCCAAGGTCCGCAAGATGGGTTGCGAGGTCGAGTACCTCAACGTCGGCGGGGGACTCGGCGTCGACTACGACGGCAGCAAGACGGCCTCGGAATTTTCGGTGAACTACTCGCTGCAGGAGTTCGCCAATGACGTGATCTATGTCGTGGGCGAGGTCTGCGACAACGAGGAAGTCCCGGTGCCCGCGGTCGTGACCGAGAGCGGCCGCGCTATGGTGGCTTATCACTCGCTGCTCGTCACCGACGTCAAGAAGGTCATCGCTCCGGGCGCGGGAGCGCTCTATGCACTCAGCGAAATCGAATCCCAAGCCGAGCCCGTTCTGGAGCTGACCGACCTGGCCCGCGACATCAACGGGAAAAACTTTCGCGAGTACTACCACGACGCCATTCAGCAGCGGGAAGACCTGAACGCACTGTTTGAACTGGGGTATCTCGATCTGGAGGACAAGGCCAAAGGAGAGTGGCTCTTCTGGAAAGTGTGCCGCAAGGCGGCCAAGCTGTCGCGGGCAATGAAGCAACGGCCCGAGGAATTCGACGATCTCGACAAACTGCTCGCGGCCAAGTACATCTGCAACTTCTCGATGTTTCAGTCACTGCCCGATTTTTGGGCCTTCGATCAGTTGTTCCCGATCATGCCGATTCACCGACTGAATGAACGTCCGACCGAGCGCGGCGTGCTCTGCGACGCCACTTGTGATTCCGACGGCGCGGTCGATAAGTTCGTTGACGCCAAGCACATCAAGGAATCCCTGGAACTCCACGCGCTGCGGCCGGGAGAACCCTACTACCTGGCCTTCCTGCTGCTGGGAGCCTATCAAGAAACGCTCGGCGACTTGCACAACCTCTTCGGGGTCGTCACCGAAGCTCATGTGACGGTGAACGAGGACGGCCAGACCGAAATAGAGGAAGTCACCCGCGGCGACGCCGTCCGCGAAGTGCTCGAATATAGCGATTACGATACCGACGAACTGCGCGAATCCATCAGCCGCCAGCTCTCGGACCGCAAAGACCAGGGCCTGATCTCCGACGACGACGAGCACGAAGTGCTGGCCACCTTCTCGCGCGTGCTCGACGACTATACGTATTTGGAGTAGTGGCGCCCGAGGCGGAGCCAGCTCACACCGTGCGTCAAGCGGAAAACCGGGGCCTACACGAGAGGGTGCCGCCAGCGCAGCCCCGCAAACCGGGCGTAGTCACGATCCGCTGTGATCCACTCGCTGCCCGATTCGATCGCCAGAGCAGCCAGATAGGCGTCCGGTATCAAGTTCCCCTTCGCTCTTGCGGTTCGGCTCAGATTCGTGAAAATGTCCCAGTGACGCTGGCCTGGGGCAACCTCGACGTAATTAGGCAGAGAGCGGATTTCCTCGACAAACTGAAGAGCGGTACTCAGTGGTGTCGGCGGGTCGAATATCCGGGGGTGCGTGACAATTCGCAAAAAACCCGATAGCACGAGATCGGCGATCCCGACAGCCTCGTCGGAGGAGATCAGGTCCTGCCACCACTGAGAGAAAGCGCGATGGTCCGGCGCCTCTTCCCGGTGAACATAAACAAGAACGTTCACATCAGGAAGAATCAAGTGTTCTTCTCCATTCGATCCAGCAGACCGGCCGAATCGTCGAGATCGACTCCCGGCAACAGACCGTTACCCCGAAATGTCGTGAACTTGACTGGGCGGCGGCGCTTACTCTTCTCGCGTCTTGAAAGCGCTTGACGAAGCGCGTCTTCGATCACGGCGGTCAAAGTACGCCCGCTTTCCAGCGCCGCGCGCTTTGCATCTCGCATCAGAGCGTCGTCTAACTGCAACGTAGTCCTCATACAGAAAAACATATCACGTACACATAAATCTGTCAACGACTGCTGGACCGCTTGCTCGCGCGTGCGGCTCGGTGGGCTCGTGGGAGAGAGGGCTGGACCGGGCTGACCGCTTGCTTACGCGCGCGGCTCGGGAGACGGCCCGGTGAGGTGATTCGCGGTTAGCGGGGTGCGCCGACCGACACCGTGCCGACCGAGATGGTGGTGGGTGTTGCCGTGGTGCTGCTATCGCGGCGGGACCCAGCAACGACCCCGGCAGCGACTCCCGCGCCAATGACGGCCAGCAATCTCCAGCCAAAGATGCTTTTCTTGGCGCGCGGTGAGCCCGGGGCTACGGCGTTGGTCTGAGTCATCATCGTGGTCACGGTGCGGCCTTCGTGGGTGGCTGTGATTTGAATAGCGAAGGTTCCTTCTTCCGCGTTCGGGGATAGGCCGGCCGCGCGGGCTCTGCCAGTCGCGTCGGTGTTCACTGTCAGGGTGGGGGAAGCGCCAAAAAAAGTAGCCGAAGGACCGGACGTCGGACAGCGGAATTCTACCTTGGCTCCCTCCACGGGACGGCCCTGTTCGTCTTGGATTTCGACTATGGGCTCGACGACGACCCGTTTCTCGATGTTATTGATGGCGCCTTCTCCCGCAACTGGGATGATCGAGAGGCCGCCTGTTTGTTGCGCAGGCAACAAGAGCGGGAACGCAAGCAATACGCTGAGAAGAATGGCAGAGGCGCGAGCAACTGTATTCATGAAGTCTCCGAATCAATTTCAGGTTATAATCAGTCCAACTTTTCAGGATCGCATATTTCTGGCAACGGGCCGCTGCCGCCCTTTTCGCTTAGCGCAGGCTTTGAACCTGAAAGAGAGTAGGCGGCAGGCCATGACCGCGGGTTGCAGGCCCAAGAAGGAACCCGGCGCGGAAGCATCACGGCAGCACCGCGCACGGCTCAAGCCGCGGGGGGAGGAGATTCCCCGAAAGGCCCGATGGCGCCAGTCGGCTAGGGACATTTCGCGGCCACTCTCCCATAATGCGCTTCGTCGCTCGAGCCGGCTCGACCGCCGCACTTCCATGAACTCTTCACAACGAAGCTCGTAGAAAGAGTATGTGAGGACAGCACACCTAGTCCGTTGAGCGCCTCGCTATCATTAGGTGAGGTTTGTGTTTCTCGAATGAGCGGGCGCGAACTCCGGGCGGGGCGGCGGGTGCGGCGGCATCTCGGTAACCGACTGATCGAGACACACGCCAGAGGAGTAGCAGGACAGTCCCGTGAAAACCCCTTTTCGGGCGCGGGAGGTGGTGGGGGTGCAACTTTGCCTGCACGCCGGGTAGGTTGGTGTTCCAAGACGTCGTTCACTGGAGAGAGCACAAATGAGAGCCAAAAAACGAATCGTTTTCGTGTGGGTCGGTCTGATGGCGGTCCAGTCACAGGGCTTGTCGCAGTTCAAGCTGCAGTCGGAAAAGGATTACAGCGACGGCATCCAGGCTTGGCCCAACTTCACGAAGGTGTTCAAGACTCCTGTCGTCGGCGAGCCCAACATGGCCAACTCGCCGAGGCTCGATCAACTGATCGCGGGCGGCAAGCTCTATCTGTCACTGAAGGACACTCTCGCCCTGGCGATCGAAAACAACTTGGACATTGCCTCGGCGCGCTACGGGCCGAAGCTGGCCGACACCGACATTCTGCGCGCCAAGTCGGGCGCAAACCTCCGCGGCGTGCAGACCCAAATCTCCAATCTGTCCACGGCTGCTTCCGTCGCCGGCGGCGGGGGCGGCGGGCGCGGCGGTGACGCCACGGGACTCACCCAACGCGCCGGAGGAGGCGGCGGAGGGGGCGCCGCGGCCGTCGGGGATGCCAGCACGTTCTTCGGTACGAATGTCCCCAACCTGGATCCGGTTCTGACCGGGGGAATCAATTGGGGGCACTTTAGCAACCCGCAGACAAGCAACTTCGTAACCGGCACCAATACGTTTATCACTCAATCCAGCACCTCTAGCCTATCCTTTCGCAAAAACTTCCTAACGGGTTCCAGGCTATCTCTCACCTGGGCGAACCGCGCGTCGGAGACCAACTCCCAGCGGGCGAACTTTAATCCTTCGTTGCGCAGCAACCTCACGCTTGCATTCCGGCAGTCGTTGATACAGGGATTCGGCCTGGCGGTCAACTCCCGCAACATCACAGTTTCAAAGAACAACCGGGAAGTTTCCGATCTGGCCTTCGAGCAGCAACTGGTCGAGACCGTAACGCGTGTCGAGAACCTTTACTGGGATCTGGTGAGTTTCCGGGCGGATGTTGAAGGACGGGAGGAAGACCTGCGCCTCTCCAAAAGGCTGTATCAGGACAACAAGCGCCGGGTGGAAATCGGCACTTTGGCCCCGATCGAGATCGTCCGCGCGGAAGCCGAAGTGGCGTCCCGGGAGCAAGATCTGGCGTTGGCCGACACGCGCGTGCAGTTGCAGGAAACCTTGCTGAAGAATGCAATTAGTACAAACGGTCTGGCCAGCCCATCGCTGTTACTAGTGGAGATCATTCCCACCGACACGATTCAAGTCCCGGACACAGAACAAATTCAACCGATTCAAGACTTGATGACTTTGGCCTTGCGCTCGCGGCCCTTACTGATCCAGTCGCGTATTCGGCTTCATAACAGCGATATTTCGCTCAAGGGTATCCGCAACGCCATGCTTCCCCAGGTGGATCTTGTGGCCGATGTTACGAACAACGGGCTTGCCGGCGACATCAACAACAATTTCAGCGGCTTCCTGGGTCAAGCCAATCCCATCTCGGGATTCTTTCTGGGGGGGCTGGGCACGAGTATGACACAGATTTTCCGGCGCAATTTTCCGGATTACTCTATCGGTGTACAGATGACGATCCCTCTGAAAAACCGCCGCGCTCAAGCCGACATGACCGCGACGCTGCTGGAGCGTCGTCAGTCCCAGATCCGCATGCGGCAGCAGGAAAACTCGATTCGCGCAGAGGTCAATAACGCGCTCATTGGCGTGCAACAAACACGCGCGATTTATCGGGCGGCGAGGCAAACCCGGATCTTGCAAGACAAGACCCTTTACGCCGAACAAAGAAAGTTTGATCTCGGTGTATCGACCATTTTCCTTGTCGTCCAGGCACAAAGGGACCTGGCCTTGGCGCGTTCAAGCGAGATCACCTCCCAAAACAACTACGTCAAAAGCCGAGTGGATCTGGAGCGCGCAACGGGTCAAGCCCTGACCTCCAACAATATTTCCATCGACGAGGCCTACCAGGGAATTGTCTCCAAACCAGCGGATCCCCTTCCGCCAAACGCCGGGCTGGAAGACTCCGAAGACGATACCGGGGCGACTGACGTCGCGGCCGGAGCGAATCAAGCGGCTCTGAATACCGATATCGGACAGCCCGGTTCGGCGCTCGATCAGCCGCCCGCTGGCGGCGACACTCTCACCCAGCAGGACTACCTGGCCGCGGAATTGTTGTTTGCACGAGCTGCCGCGCTGGATTTGGACCTGGCGCGAGAGACCGCACCTGAGATGACGCTGGCGGACAACTCCTCGGCCTCTGCTTTGGAGTCAGCCCAAAACACCTCCGCTGAATCCTCTAAGTCCGCACCCGCGCAAAGTGGAAAGACGGAGCAACCAGCGCCCGCAGGCGCGCTGCAAGCGCCGACAACTCCAGAACCCGAAGTTCCAGCCGATACCGCCTCTGTCCACGTCTCTCCACGGCCAGCGGCGGCTCCTTCACAGACCCAGCGAACACTGGAGAGCACGGAGTCGATGGCGTCTGAGATCCGTGCCGCAAGCAACTCGCGCGAATCCGTTGACATTCTGAGCTCGCTGAAAGTTTCCGATGACGGGACTTCGCTTCGTATTTTGTTTCCCTCGCTTCACCCGAAGAGGTACAAAACTTTTCACATTGAAAACCCCGCCCGGATTGTTCTCGATATTCCGAACGCCATCATTGCCATACCCAAAGAGCAACGCACATTGTCCGTTTCGCATCCCGAGGTGAATCGAATCCGAATCGTGCAAAGCCAATCGCACCCCCCGGTAGCTCGTTTGGTCGTTGAGGTTTCCTCCATCCCCGACGTGGAGATCTCGATGGGGGCGGAAGGTTTGGAACTTCTCATCTCCGGGAGCAAGCAGCCCGCGGCAGGCATAACAGCCGGAATCCCCGAATCAGGTCAGGAAGGTCTTGAGGCTGGCCCATCCAAAACCCCGGCGCGTGCCGGTTCCGATTAACAGCAGGCGCCAACCAGTAGGGACCGGCACTCCTGCCGGTCCTTCGCCGCCTAGCAGCGACGAGCAACCCGCGCTTAAGCAGTTCGATGAGCAGTTTTTTGCCGAGCCGCAGCGCTGTGAGATGGAGTTAACAGCAGTGCTTAGGAAGCATTCGCGTTATTGAGCCTGGAGGAAATGGCGACAAGCCATGAACTGCGCCGCTCCGCGTGACAGTGTGGCTCGGTTAACACATTGCGCCTCAAATTAACGGGGCGGGCCCACCTGAACGGTTCCCAGCGTAACACTCGTCGGCTGCGACGGCCCTGTTTTATCACTCCGCTGCACCGCGACCACCACTCCGGCCGCCGCCGCGGCGGCAACACCGGCCAGAAACTTCCAGGCGAAAGGTTTTTTCTTGGCGGCGGCCTCGGCCGGAACCGCATTCGTCTGGACGATGCTGGCGGTCGCTCTTCGCCCCGCCATGGTGGCCGTCACTTCGATCGTGTAGGCGCCCTCCTGCGTGTTAGGCGCCATGCCCCGTGCTCGCGCTCTGCCCAACTCGTTCGTCCTGACACTCATCCTGCGCGAGCCGCCAAGAAACGATGTGCTCGGCCCCGCTTGCGGAGAGTTGAAAACGACCGTCGCCCCGGCCACGGGCCGCCCTTGCTCATCCTGGACCTCGACGATCGGCTCGACTGCAACTTGGCGAATGATGTTGTGGATCGCTCCTTCGCCCGCCACAACAACAATGCTCAGGCTTTGCGGGTCCTGGCCCCAACTCAGCGAAGGTGAAACAAGCCACGAAACAAGCAGTACCGATAGTATGTACCAGGGATAACCCCTCATAAAAAGCCTCGGGGCCGAATTGACTATCCGACCGAACTCGTGGTTACTTATCGTCGCACATTTTCCCAGCGTCGAATAGGCGCACCCTGTGCTAACCGCGCCGGGTTCACGATGGCTGCTTGAACCGCGCTAACGTTCTTCCTGTCCCTGAGAGCCTCAATGTGGGCCTGGCCGGGTCCGTGGCAGCGCTGGCAGTCAATGCCTTCGGGGATCTTACCGCTGCCTGCCGTGGTTTTGGGGAAGAACGGCGTGAGGTCCGTTTCCGAGTCCCCATCGGGCGCATCGTAGCACGGCGGCTCGATCGGCGTCGTGGCAGCGGTTGAAATCGATACCATGGACGGATACTGCGCGGCCGAACAAGAATCGGACGCGCGGCGCGCTTCGAGCATGCGGATTCTCGTCGAGCCAAGTGGCTACAAACTGGGCAACGTGGGAGACGCGGCCATGCTGCAAGTCACCGTCTCGCGGCTGCTCGAGCTGTGGCCCGATGCGGAACTGCGGGTCATCACGCGAGCCCCGGCAACCTTGGCTGCCCTGTGTCCTCAGGTGAGTCCACTGCCTGCCGGCGGCCGTTCCGTTTGGTTCCGCCTCCGGCACTGGAAGCGGCTGGCCGCACAGAACAAGCAGAAGGGCTTCGAATCGTTCATCAACAAGTTGAAGTTCAAGACCCAGTACGCAGGCTTGCTGAAGGAGTTTACAACGGCGGTTGAGAACAGCGACCTTTTCGTCGTCAGCGGCGCCGGAGGGCTGACAGACTGCTTCCGAGAACACGCCATTTCGGTTTTGGACGTGATGGAGTTCGCCCGGAGGAAACACAAGCTCGTCGCCATGTTCAGCCAAGGCTTGGGGCCCGTCGAAGATCCCGATCTGCGGCGCCGCGCGGCGGAGGTTCTTCCGTGGATTCCGCTACTGTGCCTGCGCGAGAGCCGGTCAGGGCTTCCGTTCGCTGAATCCCTCGGAGTCGATCGCGGCCGTATTCGCGCCACTGGCGACGACGCTATCGAGCCTGCCCATGAGAACCGCCGCGAGCAGATCGGCGAGGCGATTGGCGTCAACCTGCGCGTCGCGAGCTACTCCGAGGTCGAAAGCAGCCAAGTTCAGACCGTGAAACGCGCTCTGCACGCAGCCGCCGAACAGCTAGGCTCCGCTTTGCTGCCGGTCCCAATCTCGTTGCCGCCCAATACGTCGGATCCTGATACAATCCGCGAAATACTTGACGGCCCGGGAGGATCAGACGACAGAGGCGCGGGGCTTGACACGCCGCTGAAAATCATCCGGCAGATTGGCCGCTGCCGCGTCGTCGTGACCGGCAGTTATCATGCCGGTGTCTTCGCGCTCTCTCAGGGGATTCCGGTGATCGGCTTGGCGAACTCGGCCTACTACAGAGACAAGTTTCTCGGTCTGGCGAATCAATTCAGCGTTGGCTGCGAAACCGTCTTTCTTCATGATCCAAACCTGGAAGACATACTGATACGACGACTGCGCGCGGCTTGGGAATCCGCCGCCGGCATCCGGCCACAGCTTATCGAAGCCGCCCAATGGCAGATCCGGCAGAGTCGCGACGCCTACCGGGAGCTGAAAACCTTGGTTTAACCGCTGTCCGGGCGCTGGCGAATGAAATCTTGTAGGGTGACTCAAGACTACTCGGTCGTCGGCCTGGCCAAGCGCCTGCCGCCTATTTTTGACACATGCCTTTCACGGACAAAGACCACTCGAGGAGCTCTCGTGTTACCGTTATCGTCGCGGTGTACAACCAAGCTGAGTTTCTCCCAGAATGCCTGGGGAGTCTGCGAGCCCAGACGATCAGTAACTGGCAAGCGATCATTGTCGACGACGCCTCCACCATCGGGGATGCTGATGCTGTCGTTCAGGCAGAGAAAGACTCTCGCTTCCAGCTCATCCGTCATGACTGCAATCGTGGACTGGCCGCCTCTCGTAACACCGGCATTCGAGCTGCCCAGACTCGCTGGGTACTCTGCTTGGACGCTGATGACAAGCTTGCGGACGATGCTCTTGAAACACTGCTGTCACTGGCAGACCGCCACCTCAACGGACACGCCTTCTTCGGGGATATTCAAACCTTCGGAGTCACGAATAGAGCGATGCTGCAGACCCCTCAGACGCCGCGCGAGTTTTTCACTCAGCGCCTCATGCCCGGCGCCGGCTTTCTGTTGCGCCGTGATTTTTGGCAGAGCGCGGGAGGCTATTGCGAAGACGAAACACTCAAGATCGGCCAAGAAGACACAGACTTCTGGATCGCTGCGTTCGAACACGGCGTCGAGGTCTATCATGCCGGCAAAGTGACTTATCTCTATCACCGCCACGGCGACAACATGACTTCGCATATTCATCCGGACTACCACAAAGTCCGAAAGTTCATCTATCGGCGGCACCGAGCCTTCATCAACTCGCACGGCATGCGCCGGCGCTTCTTCGCGAATTCCTACTGGCGCTCGGCAAAAGGCCGCTGGATGCGCGGCGAGCGGCGAGCGGCGGTGCTCTTCGCTCTTTGGTCGCTCGCCATCGGCCGGGAGAAGATGGACCTCGATCGCGTCTCTCAACTGACAGCCTGGGCCAATGCACCGAACTCGTGAGCTCCCCGAACGTAGCGCATGCATTCCTGCGTGCCGTGTCGCCATTCGTGCCTATTGGTATTAAGACATGCAAATAACCGAACCCATGACGATGGTGTCCGATTACCTGCTGGCGGCCTTTGCCGTCTTGCTGGCCCTGCGGCTGCTACGGCTTGGCCGCTTGTTGTCACAGGCATCGATCCGGCTCTGGGGATTCGCCCTGCTTGCGACGGCCATGGGAGCGGTTGCAGGAGGCACATCCCACGGATTCTCCCTTTATCTCGGGGAGGCCGGCCATGCTGTCGCTTGGAAGCTCACGGTCTACTCGATTGGCGTGGCGTCCTTGCTGATGCTCGCGGGCTCGATTATCGCCTCGGTCCCACGATGGCTGCGGCAGTGGCTTGTTGCGGCCGCGGTGATCCAGTTTGCGGTTTACGCGGTCTGGATGCTCACTCACGACGAATTCGTCTACGTGATCTATGACTACGTGCCAAGCATGATTGGGCTGGTGGCGTTGCACGGCTATAGCTGGTACTCACAGCGGGACGAAGCCGCGCCGTGGATCATCGCCGGCGTGGCAGTCTCCTTTGCCGCCGCCGGGATCCAGCAAAGCGGCTGGTCGCTGCACGAGCATTTCAACTACAACGACATGTATCACTTAGTTCAAATGGCCGGACTCTTTCTCTTCTACAGAGGCGCGAGAGTCCTTCGGGAACCGTGAGCGCGTGGCACGGACTCGCGCTCGCCGCGGCCTAGACCGAGCCCGTCCCTCAGCCCTGATCCAGCTTCCAGCGGATCTGCCGCAGCATCCCTTGAAAAACGCGCCCGTCGGCGGGAGCCAGCCGCAGCCTGTTGACTAACCGCCGGATCTTCAGCAACTGCGATCGGCGGGTGTTTGGGAGAATGAAACCGCTCGCTTCGAGAATCGGTGTCAGCATTTCCACAACGCGTTCACGCTGTTTAGCACTGATGGAGGCGGGCGTTTTGAGTTCCGGCAGGGGCTTCGAGACGCGGGCGATTTCGTAGCAGCACAAGGCGACAGCTTGTCCCAGATTCATCGAGGGACAATCATCATGAGTGGGAATCGTCAGAACCCAGTCGCAGTGACTCAAGTCCTGGTTCGACAACCCGAATTTCTCTGACCCAAATACCAGTGCGGCTTGGCCTCTTTCGAGGTGCGATCGGAGTGCCAGCCCGGCTACGGGCAACTGACGCCGCACGTGCCGCTGGAAGCGCCCTTGAACACCGCAAGCTCCGGCGATGAGGGAAGTTCCTCCCAGAGCCTCCCTCATCTCGGAGGTCACTCGCGCCTTGCTTAAAACTTCGGCGGCTCCCACAGCCGAGCGGGCCTCTCGAAACGCCACCTCGTAGGGGTCAACCAGCCACAGGTTCGAGAAACCGAAGTTCAACATCGCGCGGGCCGCGGCCCCGATGTTGAGCGGGTTTCGCGGGCAAACAAGCACAATGCGGAGTCTTTCTTGCCAGGTCATGGGAGACGGATGCGGCGGCCCGCTTCGCGGCTGGGTTCTGGACGGAGGAGAGAAGCAAACAAGCCGGAATCCCAATAGTATAATGACAGCAAGATGTTCAACTTGTTCCGAAGCCAAAAACAAGCGGTCAAGATCTTTCTCGGCGGCTTGCTCATGATTGTTGCCGTCTCCATGGTGATCACGCTGATTCCCGGCACCTTGAATACCGACGTCAACCCCAACGACACAGTCCTCGCGGAAGTGGGCGGCCTGGAGGTAACCATTCAGGATGTCCAGGCACGTCTGCGTGACTACTCCCAAAGCGGTCAGATCGACGCCGCAACCCTGAGTTTTCTGGGGCGGCAGATCGTGGACAATCAGATCGGCGATCTGGTTCTCCTGCATGAAGCGGACGAGCTGGGACTCTCGGTGGGCGAAGAGGAACTGGCGATGTGGCTCAAACAGCAGTTGCCATTCCTGTTCCAGAACGGGGCGTTCGGCGCGGATCAGTACCGCGCTTTTGTCACGCAGCGGTACGGAAAGTCGGTACCGCAATACGAGGAGGAAGTTCGCCGCAGGTTGATTGTTGATGTTCGGCTCAAGCGGATGGTCACCGACAACGTCCTAGTCACGGATGAAGAGCTGAAGGAGATCTTCCGAATTCAGAACGAGAAGACCAAGATCGAATTCGTGAAAGTTCAAACGGCGGACTTCAATTCCCAGATCAAACCCACCGGCCAGCAGATCAGCAAGTTCTACGAGTCACGGAAACAGCAGTATCGTATCCCTGAAACAAGGTCGTTCAAATTGATGGTTGTCGACGACAGCAGCCTGCCGCCGGTCGAGCTTTCGGATGCGGAGATTGCGAGGTACTACCGGCAGAATCGTCAGCGTTTCGAAGTTTCCGAGCGCATCCGCGCCAGCCATATCTTGTTCACAACGGACGGTAAGAGCGACGAAGAAAAAACAGCCCTTCAGGAGAAGGCTCAAAGCATACTGGCTGAGATCAAGCAAGGAGCCGATTTTGCGGAGTTGGCGCAAGAGCACTCGGGCGACCCCGGCACGGCGCCGAAAGGCGGGGATCTTGGCTGGATCACGCGCGGACAGATGGTCCCGAACTTTGAGCAGGCGTCCTTCGCCCTCAAAGCCGGTGAGATCAGCGACGTCATCACGACCGACTACGGCTTCCACATCATTAACATGCACGAGCGCCAGAACTCCCATGTTCAGGCTCTGGATGAAGTGCTGGATGAAATCCGCCAGGAGATCACGCAAGACCGAAGTTATTCGGCGCGGATGAAAATTGTGGATGACTCCATCGCGACAGCCCGCAAGTTCGGCAAAGACATGGAGTCGGCGGGACAGCAACTGAATCTGCCAGTGCGCACCCTGACGAACATAAAGCGAGGCGAGCAGCCGCCGGGGCTGGAAGGCCTGGCGAACCTCCTGACATCTGTTTTTGCTACCGCCGACGGCGAAGTGGTCAGCTCCAACCAGGAGGGCAAAACCGCGCTTGCGGTCGTTACCGAGATCGTGCCGTCCCGGCAGGCCGAGTTGAGCGAGGTTCGCGGCGATGTCGAGCAGCAATATGTGGCGCAAGAGGCTCGCCGGCTGGCTGAGGGGCGTGCCAAGGAATTGGCGGAAACGGCCAAAGAAAGCAAGAATTTGGAAGCTGCCGCGCGGCGCTACCGGCTGCAGACGACGGCCAGTGACTTCGTGGCTCGCGGCGACTCAATCCCTGAGCTGGGAGCGGCTCGGCTCATTGGCGACGAAGGTTTTCAGGGAGAGCCGGGCACGATTGTCGGACCCGTCAATGCCGGAGGCGACTGGGCGGTTCTTCGCGTGCTCGATCACCAGGATGCGGAAATGTTCCGATTCGATGACGAGCGCGCCAAGCTGCTCGAGAGCGAGCGCAGCCGCAGACAAGAGGAAATCTTCAATCTGTTCAAAGGCGATGTGCGCAAGCGCTTTGAAGCCGAAGGCAAGATCAAGCGCTACGAAACACGGATCGAGAACTATCTCCGGACCATCGCGCGCGGCCGCTGAGACCCGGCGAAATCGCCGCTTCGCTCAGATGCTGCGCACGCCCAGGCCCGCCACGTCTTCCACCTTCATCATCTCCTTCATGACGAAAGGCTCGCCGTAGCGGGCATCGATCATCATTCCATAATGCCTCGCGGCAGCGCCAATCCGCTCCGCCACCGCTTCCTGCTCGGGGAAGACGCTGGAACCGCCGGTCTGGGTTTGATACTGCGAGCTGTAGGACAACAAAGCCTCGAGCCGCCGTTCGAACTGGGCGCTGATGTCCACAACGAAACTTGGCCGGACATCGGCGTAGACCGAAGCGTAGAGAATCTTCGCGGGCCGGTGAGGCCGGCCATCCAGCTCCAGCTTCTTCAGCCCGGCCAGGAAGCAAGCTTCCGCGCTGATCTCGCAACAACGGTAGTGATCCGGGTGACGAGCTTGCCAATAGGGAAGCAGCACGACGCGGGGCTGGAACTCTCGAATTTTTGCCGCGACCTTCAGCCGCGCGTCCAAGGTGTTCTCGAGGCGCGCGTCCGGCAGGTGAAGATTGTCGCGGCGGCTCAGCAGCATGATTTCGGCTGCCTTTTGAGCCTCAATCGCCCGCTGTTCGGGACTCCCGCGGGTCCCCATTTCACCGGCTGTCAAATCGATAACGGCGGTGCGATAACCGCTTTCGGCCATTCGAATCAGCGTGCCGCCACAGGTTTGTTCGACGTCATCGGGATGAGCCGCGATGGCCAGGACATCAACTGTCATCGGCCTGGATTCTCCTGCTTCCGAAGCTTAGCATTTCCCGAAATTTGCCAATGTCCATTCGATGCTTGAATACATCTTGACCGTTCACGGCCACGACCGGGATGTCGTCGTTGTAGCGTTCGCGCAAGGACGCCTCTTCATCGATGTTGCGTTCCTCGATGTGGAAATCCATTTCGCGGCGAATCGTCTCGAGTTGTTCCTTGACCACTTCGCACAAGTGGCAACCCGGACGGGAATAGAGTGTCACCGTTGGAATCGGCATCGTGAACGCTCGGGAGCCTTCACCCCGGTTCGACATTCTACCGCAGGGCCGTTCAGTTGGGGTCGGCGTCTCCGTAATCCCGTTGTTCTTTCACGGCACGGGTCTGGAAGACGAGGGGACAATCTTCAGCGAATATGCGCGCCTCGGCATCGCTTCGAGCGACATTAGCTAGCACCTCGCCCAGCCGACCCGACGCCAATCGCCCTACTCACCACCATCGCCACGACGAAAGAGATCGAGCAGGTCGATTGGCAACGCGATGCCGATAATAATGCTTGAGTTGAAGCTCTCTCTAATCGGGTCACTCGGGAACCACCTGGTTCCGTCCTGGTTTGTTAAGGGGAAACCGTCGAAGAACTCGTCGTCGTCTTGAAGGATCGGTTTAAAGCGCGCAAGGTCGACGCCCGTTTCATTCATTCGATCGCCATTTACGAGCCGCTTGGCTTCTGCCCTGAACCCCTTACTCAGTTCTTTCCCGCGCCGCAGCGAGTATCCAGCCACGAATTCCGGATACTTGGTGATCCCAAGCCAACCCCGAAGGTGAAACCGTCCAAAGTTTTTGTGTGTCGTTGGTGAAATCTAAGCCGGTCAAGAAGTCAATGCTTTTGACCGGCCCTTTTTTGAAGGTTTTCATTTTGAATAGAACACCCAAGGTGGCGTTCGCTCGCAAACGGCTGTCATTAACAGTGTCAAGGAACTCCTGTTTGGTCGCGTTCATACCCGGAAGTTGAATCTCGGTTATCTTGAAATCTATGGGGTCATCTCGCAGGTAATTCGCTCCAGCGGAAAGTACAGGTCGAATTAAGGACGGATCGTACCTGGCAACCAAGCCGTTTGCCCTCCCAGTCTGGTCATTGACGCCGCCAAATGTCGCCCGCCAACTCCGCATTCCTCTTTTCACCAGGCTAGAATGCCCCTGGATAGTAAGGGTAAATTTAAAGGTGCCATCGGCCGCCAACGTTTTGTTCTTAAACTCCCACTTGACGGCACGACCAATCACCTCGACGCCGCTTTGTTTGACATCTAAATGGGAGGTGAGCGCGGCGAGCATGGGCATTTGAAAAGTAAACGTGTATTTGGCAGCTGTTGGTAGAGCTGGAGTCGTTGGCGGAGCTGGGGTCGTTGGTGGAGCCGGAGCAGGGGGCGTAAAAGTCACAACGTATACACATTGTTGCAGGGTTTTCTCTTGTTTCTCTGTGCACGAATCCTCGACCGTGACTTTCTGGGATTGTCCCGTCGCTGCGAAGAGACACAGGGCAATTGGCAGGTACGCATACCGGAACATAAGAGGTCCTCCGAAGTGAGTCTCGCAAGGAGGATATCTTCATTGGTGGATTGTGTCAAGACAAAACAACAACTAACGAGATAAAATCATCCACCGAGCACAGGAAATCCTTAGGATTAGGTTAAGAACAACTGTTTCTCTCGATGAGGAGACCACGCTAGGAATCCGCCAGCTTGCTGAAGCACAGCGGTGTAGCCAAGCAGAGATCATTCGCGAAGCGTTACGAAAGCTCGTCAAGCAGGAATTATCCAAACAAACAGGGCCGCGCCGCTATGGGCAGCCTCAGGATACCCGAGGAATACTCGCTCTCCACGACGCTGACGACCGCCACCACGAGGCCGCGCGTGAATAATTGAGTGAAGTGGACCCGATTGGGTTCTTGATCCTTCCCGATTTACGCAAGCAATTTGTGGATCACATTTCCAGCGACGTCCGTTAGCCGGAAGTCCCGGCCCCGGAACTTGAACGTCAGCTTCGTGTGATCGATTCCAAGCAGGTGCAAGATGGTGGCCTGAATGTCGTGTACATGGATGGGATCTTTGACGGGCGAGAATCCGATGTCGTCGGTTTCGCCGATGCTTTGTCCGGGCTTGGCGCCGCCGCCGGCGAACCACATGGTGAAGGCGTCAATGTGATGGTTGCGGCCAAGCGTGTCGCGCTGCTCGCCCATCGGCGTGCGCCCGAATTCCCCGCCCCAGACGACCAAAGTATCGTCCAGCAACCCGCGCTGCTTGAGGTCGCGGATCAGAGCGGCGCAAGGCTGGTCCGCCGACAAACATACCTCGTCGAGGTTGTTGTCCAGATTCTCGTTGGGGCCTCCGTGATGGTCCCAACTGGAGTGGTAGAGCTGAACAAACCGGACACCGCGTTCAACCAGACGCCGCGCCAGCAGGCAATTATTGGCGAATGACTTCGCTCCGGGCTCCGCGCCGTACATGTCGAGCGTTGCCTTGCTCTCGGTGGAAAAATCGATCAGCTCCGGTCCGCTGGTCTGCATGCGGTGTGCCATCTCGTAGGCTGAGATGCGGGTTTCAATCTCAGGGTCGCCGAACTTTTCGAGGTTCATGCGATTCAGATCGAGGATGGCGTCGATGGTAGCCCTCTGCCGGCCGGAGCTGAACCCCGGCGGGCTCGTCATATTCAGGATTGGCGCGCCGCCGCTCTGAAACGGTATCCCTTGATGAGCCGTCGGCAGGAACCCGCTGGCCCAGTTCATCGCTCCCCCGCGCGGGCCGCGCGGCCCCGACTGCAGCACGACGAAGCCCGGCAGGTCTTTCGATTCGCTGCCGATTCCGTAACTCACCCAGGAGCCCATGCTGGGGCGGCCGAAGATAGGCCCGCCGGTGTTCATCATGATTTTCGCCGGCGCGTGGTTGAAGTTTTCCGTATGAACCGAGCGGACAAATGTCAAATCGTCCACCACCCGGGCGACGTGCGGCAAGCACTCCGAGACCCATTGGCCCGATTCGCCATGCTGCTTGAATTCGCGCCGCGTGCCTAAAAGCTTCGGCGGATTCTTCGCAAATGACTCCATGAAGGCGAAGCGTTTGCCCTCCATCATCGAAGGCGGAATCTCCTTGCCGCTGAGCTTTTGCAGCTCGGGCTTGCGTTCGAAAAGTTCGAACTGGCTCGGCGCGCCCGCCATAAAGAGGTAAATGACGTTCTTGGCCCGTGCTGCGTGATGCAACCCGCGGCGTCCAAGATCCGGCGCGGAGAACAACTGATCGCCCACCAACAGCGACGTCAACGCCACCTTGCCGACGCCAATGCCGCACTGTTCGAAAAGCTGGCGGCGCGTCACTTGCTGGAGCAGTTTCTTTTCGAGATTCATGGTGCTAGCCCCAATGCTCTTCACTTAACGGTTTCGGCGCCTGGTTGCTCGCCCAGGTCATTGTAATGTTTCCGCGAAAGCCGGCCCCGTCACCGGACTCACAAGGGGTGTTTTCCCGCGCCCCTTCAGGGCTTCCGCCTCGAGGGGTTTTCACCCAGGGTTCCGCTTCGCTCCACTCTGGGCTACGATCCGGCGCCGCTTCGCGGTTGAAAGGCCCTAAGTGAACAGTAGTAGTCGCAGCCCTGCTCTCATAGTCGTTCGCCGTTTGCTATTGTCTTGTCACAAACTCGTCCAGGTTGATCAGCACCCGCGATGCCGCGGTCCATGCCGCTGACGATGCGGACTTCGCCCCCAAGGCTTCCAGCGCTTCGCGATCTGTTTCAAATTCGTCCGTCATACGCGCCAGGTACCGCGACATTCTTTCCCGCTCATCGTCTCGCGGCGGACGCGCCAGGCATGTTTCGTACGCAAACCGGATGCGCGCGTTTCGGCTCTTGTCTTTTGCCAGGACCCGCTCAGCCAGCGCGCGGGCCGACTCGGTCTGAGCCTCGTCATTGAGCAAGGTCAACGCCTGCAATGGCGTGTTGGAGCGGTTTCGGCGGGTCGTTGACGCCTGCGCGTTCGGAGCGTCAAACAAAGCCAGTCCGGGATAGGCGGCCGAGCGCCAGAAAAACGTGTACATGCCGCGGCGATAGCGGTTGGGCCCTTCATCCGCTTTCCACTGGCGGTCGTACTGGGTGAACTGACCCGCGCCCGGCGGCTGTGGCGGAAAAACGCTCGGGCCGCCGATCTCGGGAGTCAGCAAACCCGAGACAGTCAGGGCCGAGTCGCGGATGATTTCCGCCTCCAGCCGAACGCGGTTTTGGCGCGCCAGCAGGCGGTTGCTGGGATCGATCTTTCTCGCCTTCGGGCGCGCCTGGGAGGATTGCCGGTAGGTCGCCGAATTCACGATCAGCCGATGCATGGCCTTCAGGCTCCAGTCACGGCGCACGAACTCCGACGCCAGCCAATCCAGCAGCCGCGGATGAGAGGGCGGCGTGCCCTGCGAGCCGAAATCGTTCTCGGTCTCCACCAGGCCCAGGCCGAAGTAGCGCTGCCAGATGCGATTGACCGTCACCCTGGGCGTTAGCGGGTTGTCCTTCGATACAAGCCAGCGGGCGAGGTCAAGGCGGGTCGGATTCTCGCTCTTCGGCAAGGGCGGCAGCACCGACAATGTTCCCGGGCTCACCGGGTCTCCTTTGCGCGTGAAGTTTCCTTGAATATGTATGTAGGCTTCGCGCAGCTCGGGCAAGTCCCGCATGATCATGGTCGATTCAATTTCGGGAAGCTGTTCATTGAGCGCGCTGATGCCGTCTTGGCGTGCTTTCCAGCCTGCATCGCGCGCCCGGAAAAACCGGTCGAGGGTTCCGCGGTCAACCGACGAACGCTTTGCCCGGGGAATATTGAATATGCCGCGAACCCGCTCTTCCACCGTGTCCTTTCCGGTGGCGAAACGCGTTTCCCAGTCAGATTCGAGGGATTTGCGATATTCCACCAACTCGTCCTCGAGCAGCCCGATTTGATGTTTCAGCGCCGCGCGGCGGGCGTATTCTTCCGGCTTGCCGAACTCGAGCAGCGGGTCCATCATGCGGTCCCGGCCCTCGCCGTCGAGAGTGTTGCCGCCGTTCTCGTCGACGTTGTTGTAAAACGCGAACAACTGGTAAAACTCACGCTGCGAAATGGGGTCGAACTTGTGGTCGTGACAGCGCGCGCACCCGACCGTCAGTCCCAGGAAGGCTACACCGGTCGTGCTCACGCGGTCGACGACCGCTTCGACGCGGTACTGCTCGAACTCGATGCCGCCTTCCTGGTTGACCATCGTGTTGCGCTGAAAACCGGTGGCCACGAGTTGATCGCGCGACGGGTTCGGCAGCAGATCTCCGGCGATCTGTTCAATGACGAACTGGTCGAACGGCTTATCCTGGTTCAGCGCCTCGATGACCCAGTCCCGGTAGCGCCAGATCGAGCGCTCGCCGTCGATCGAATAGCCGTTCGAGTCGGCATAGCGCGCGATGTCAAGCCAGTGGCGGCCCCAGCGCTCGCCGTAGTGAGCCGAATTCAGCAGACGATCGGCAAGCCGTTCATAGGCCCCAGGATCGCTGTCTTCCAAGTATTGTTGAACCTCTTCCAGACTTGGGGGCAGACCGGTCAGGTCGAGGCTCGCGCGCCGGATCAGCGTCCGGCGATCAGCTTCCGGAGACGGCTCAATTCCTTTTTCTTCAAGCTTGCTCAGAACAAAGTGGTCAATCGGGTTCCGAGCCCATTCCTTATTCCTCACGGCGGGAGGCTCCCGTCTCGTGATCGGTTGAAAGGACCAGTGTGAAGCCGTGGCCCGTTGCCGGCCGGACGGTTCATCCCAGGCGGCGCCGCCACGAATCCAAGAGACGAGAGATTTTATGTCCTGGGGCGGCAGCGGTCCCGTGGGCGGCATTTTCAGAGCACCGGCTCGGCGGACCGCTTGAACCAGCAGGCTATCATCCACCTGTCCGGGAATGACCGCCGAACCCCGACTTCCGCCCAGCATCGCCCCCTCGCGAGAAGCGAGCGACAGGCCGCTCACTTTTGCCTGGTCATTGTGACAACCCAGACAGTTGTTGGCGAGAATCGGCCGGACTTTCTCTTCGAAGAAACGAACAGTATCGGTCTGCGCCTGGAGGGCGGACGCGGCGAACAGCGCCACGATCGCTAGTCGTCGAGTCATTGCTGCCTCTATTCTAGCAGCCCGTGGCAGAAGTGTGTGCGGGCGAAAATGGGGGACTGCCACCGATTTCCGCTCGCGGAACGTGCTTGTTTTCAATGGCAGTGGGTTGCGGAAATCGGCTGGCTGTCCCCTTTTTTCGCGTCCTCGGACTTCCACCACGGGCTGCTAGGCCAATCAAACCCCTCGTTGCACTGAAACCGTAGCAAAGCGTGGCAGGGATAGATAGGGACGGGTGTGCGACATGAATGTGGAGGTGTGCTGGATGTGTTTTCTTTGCAGCGATAACCGAGCGTATTTGATACGCCCGGATAGGAAGCTGCTCGTGAATGACCCGCGGAAGCCGGCGCGACGTTAGCCCGGTTTACCGGGCTTGGATTGCAATAGGCCGGTCCTTTTAGGGCCGGTTTGATGGGCTCGACACCTGGTACGAGGCCGTTTCAACGTCCTTTTCCCGTAGGGCTTTAGCCATGGCCGAACCAAAGGGAAAACTTCAGGTGCCGAAGCACTCGTACCCTGGCTCTAGCCGCCGATTCTCCCATATTTATGTCGCACACCCGATAGGGACCGGCTCCTATGCGGTTCAACCGCTGCCCGAAGACCCCGGGGGACGAACAGTCCTGCTTGTCCTGGCGGAACCTTACATGAAACGCGACGATTTGAGACGCGTGGGGCTTTTTGGGGGGGTGGAGACTGGATGCATGCGTGGCGCCGCGGGCCGTGTCTCCTCGCCCGGTTTGGCCGGTCATCACGTAGTGTCAGTCCGCCAGGTTCATGCGGCGCAGCATGTTTTGAAACCTCGGGTCGGCGCGAACGCTGTCAAGCTCGGGTATCACCTTAATCCAAAAAAGTTGCGGGCTGCGCTGTTCGCAGGCTTTGTCCAGCCACTCGAACGCTTTGTCCTTCTCTCCCAGATCGAAGTAAATCATCGCAAGATGATAGGGAACGAGATGCTCCGGCTGGGAGCCCGCTTGTAGCTCCTCGATCAGTTTCCGGGCCTTCTCCGGTTGGCCTGAAACCGCGTAACTGTATCCCAGGTGGCCCTCCCGGAAGGCGGGCACATTTCCTCGATCCAGTGCAGCTATCGCTTTGTCGTGGTCACCCTTCTCCCGGTACGCCAACCCAAGGAATAAGTGCGCCCAGAAGTAGTTCGGGTCCAGCTCCAACGTCTTCTGGAGCTCCGCAATGCCCCGGTCGTATTGTCGTTGGCAGACAAGGATCATGCCAGGGCCTACGTTTACGATCGGCGTGACGGGATCCAGTTCGGCGGCGCGTTTCCACTCCGAATAGGCTTCGTCCAGGCGCCCGAGTGGAATTAGGGCGAAGCCTGAGTACCAAAAATGGGCCACCGGGTACGCGGGGTTCAGCTCGATCGCCCGCTGGAACGCGCGTACTCCCGCTGCCCAGTTCCAGTGATAAAGAGATTCTACTGCTCCAATCGAAGCGTGCGCGGCGGCCAGATCAGCGTCGATCTGAAGCGCTTTCAACGCGGCCGCCTCTGCTCTGGGCATCGCCTCCTTTGCCGGCAGCGCGCCATAAAACCAGAGAAGGGTGTGGCAGTCGGCGAGCCCGGCGTGCGCAAGTGCATAGTCGGAGTCTTCGGCAAGCGCCCGCTGGTAGAACTCCATTGCCTTCCGGAACGCCTCGGCCGTGCGCTTGTACCAATAGTAGCGTCCCCGCAGACACAAGTTGTACGCCTCAAGATTTTCCGTGTAGCGCTTGGCAAGCAGTTCTTTCTCCCGTCCTACCAGCTTGACTTTCAGTTTCCCGACAATCGCCTGAGAGATCTCATCCTGGATCTCAAAAACGTCCTCCATCACGCGGTCATATCGTTCGGACCAAACTTGATACCCCTCTTCGATCGCGATCAGTTCCACGTTGATCCGCACGCGGTTGCCGGACCGCCGCACGCTCCCCTCAAGAACGTGCCCGACGTTGAGCGCAGCTCCCACTTCGCGAGGTGTCGGGCGTTTCCCTTTGAACTGAAAGGCCATGCTGCGGGGCGCAACGTGTAACCGCTCCACCTTCCCCAAGGCGCTCGTGATGTCTTCGCTGATGCCGTCACTGAAGTATTCGTCTTCATCGCCGCGGCTGCGGTTCTCGAAGGGCAGCACCGCGATTGAGGGCCGCGCGTCCTTGGAGCCCGAGGAGGGCCTCGTTCCCGCGCCTGATTCCGTGCCGCGCTTCAAAGCACTCAGGTCAGCAAGGAGATCACTGACGGTTTGGTAGCGCTCCCCAGCACGCTTGGCCAGGCACTTGTTGACGATCCGCTCCAACTCGGGCGGGACACCCGTGCGCACCGCCGTGATCGGCTCCGGCGATTCGTGAAGAATCGAGTAGAGAATGGCCTGCTCGTAATGGCCTTGGAACGGCGCCTGCCCGGTGGCCATTTCGTAGAGCACGACCCCTAATGCCCAGACGTCGGTTCGCAAATCGAGCTTCTCGCCGGTGGTTTGCTCCGGCGACATGTAGGCGGAGGTGCCGAGGGCGGTCCCTTCCTTGGTGAGCTTCGATCCGCCGCGGGCAAGTTGCGCCAGCCCGAAGTCCATCAGGACGGCCTGTCCCTGAGTCGTCACCATGATGTTGGCCGGCTTGATGTCCCGGTGGACGACCCCTTGGCTGTGAGCTTCTTGGAGGCCTCGCGCGACCTGTTCGGTGAGCTCGAGCAAGCGCCCGACTTTGAGCGGCCCCGACTCGATTTCTTGCGACAGTTCCTGCCCGTCGAGATAGGCCATGGCGATAAATGTCTGCCCGTCAACCTCGTCAATCTCGTAGACGGTGCAGATGTTGGGGTGCTGCAGCGCTGCCGCGGCTTTCGCTTCCCGAATGAAGCGGCGGCGGCTTTCGTCGTTCGAGACTAGGTGGGGAGCCAGAAACTTCAGAGCGACGATACGGTCGAGCTTTTTGTCGATCGCTTTGTAGACCATACCCATCCCGCCTTCCCCGCGTTTTTCGAGGATTTCGTAATGAGAAATGGTTTGGCCGGTCACAGTTTCAAAGGTTCCCGCTTACCCTTAGTGTAGTTCGCTAATAGTACCGCAACGTAATCGGTTCCGGCAATCGCGACGAGCAGGTCAGCAACGGCCGTAGCGTGCCAGCCCTTCTTCCGCTTCTCCCAGTAGAGGTCCCTGAGCCGGCATGAAATAGAACCCGGCAGCCCGTTGCCGATAAGACGGTTGTTGACCCTCGTAACCGGGATGATGCCGCCGGCGGAGGATGAGATGAACGCCTCGTCGGCATCGGCCAGATCTTCCGGGTTCAGGTCCGTCGTTTCCGCGCTGAGGCCCAGCTCGCTGCACAGATCGAAGACGGTAAGCCGCGTGATGCCCGCCAGCAGGTTGTCCCCAGGAGTAAGCGCCTTGCCGTCCTGGACAATCCACACGTTAAAGCCCGGACCTTCGGTGAGATAACCGTCGGTGGACAAAAGCACCGGCGTATCCGCCCCCGCGTCCAAAGCCTCGAACTGTGCCCTCGTTAGATCCATGCGATTGAAGCTCTTGACTCGTTGGTTGATCGCCGCATCCGGCGCGCGGCGTGTCTCGGCAACCCAGAGGTGGGCGCCAGTCTGCGCGCTCTCTTTGGGCACGGCCCAATAGTAAGGAACCGAGTAGGCGGCAAACTCATTCCGGCAAGTGCGCGGATCTCCAAAGGCGATACCGCCGCCGTAGCGGCCGCGCGTGCACAGCATGTAAACCACGGCCCGAGAAAAGCCCGCCCGCGCCACGCACTGCGCCAAGATGTGCTTGATCTCGTCTTCGTCGCACGGTGGCTTCATGCGGACATAGCCGCACGACGCCCGGAAACGCTCCAGGTGGTCGTCGAGCCGGAAGAACTGACCGTCCCAAACCGAAACCGCATCGAAGACGACATCGCTCTTGGTGAACGCGGGGTCCAAGATAGGGATGCTGGCCTCCCCGACCGGGACATAATCCCCATTGCAGTAAGCAATACCTCTCGACTCAGCCATGTTGCAGTCCTCCTTCTGCCGGTAGGCTTCGACGGCGCAAGAAACTTGATCTGCGTTGCGAACGTGCCGGCGCACACGGACGGCCCCACCAGCGAACTTCCTCGCGTGAGGTCTGTCGGCCCGATCGTGTCAAGATTGTATCCTATGGCGGCGCTGCGACAAAGCTGTCTGCCGCGGCAAGTTCCAGCCCCAGCGGCAAGGCCTTGCAAGGTCCTCGGTGTGTCCCCCGCCTTGCGAGCCAACAAACCGGACCCCGCCTGCTACAATGAGAACGGTATCCAGTAGCGGACCAGCCCGCGAGGCAAGGCTGGAAACAAGCAAGCTGGCGACAAGCCGATGTGGCGCACGTCTCCAGACGTGCCGTGTCGCCATTCCTGGCGACATGTCTTAGTGGCATGGTCTTAGTGGCATGGTCTTACTGGGATAGTCTTGCGTGGCAGTGGCCGTCCACCCGAGTTGCCGCCAATCCGCCCGCCTTGGCGAACGACAAGAATACCTCAAATCCGCAAGAAAACCTGTCGCTTTGCTAGGGAACCTGCCACGGTCCCGCCGCCGCCTGCAACCCCAGGCACTGAAAACAAAAACATTATCGGTTGACACCATGACGAGGCGTCGAAAATGGCCCAGATCCTGCCATATTCTGCCATTCTCTGCCATTTCCGGACATTTTGTAAAGAAAATTTATACCTCAACCGGCAACCTCTTTGTTTCCATCACTTCGCCAGGCCGTGGCCACTGACATCCGTGAAGTTCATCAAAAGGGACAAAGACGGTAACAGCAAGCTCAGCCTCACCGAGTTTCAGGGCAAGAAGGAGAAGAAGGCTTACCGGGAGAGTTCTGCAGGGGACTCCGGCCTCCGGTCGCAGCCGGGGCACGGCTGTCCTTGGCATGCCATCGCCGACGGGCGTAGCGGGCGGATAGTGTCGCTGCCAAGTGATAGGGCCGCGTCGAGCGCAGTTTTGGCGCCGCCCAGGACCGCCTGGTGAAGGGCCTGCGGGTTGCCGAGGCCAGCACGATCGAGCAAGCCAACACCTATCTGGAGAGCGAATTCCTGCCCTGGTGGAACGCCACGTTGCGGGTCACCCCGGCCCCCCCGACGAAGCTCACCGGGAGCTGGGACCCGAGCACAACCTGGACTCGGCGCTGAGCCACGTCGTGACCCGTCGGGTCGCCAACGACTACACGATTCGCTTCGAGGGAAAGCACTATCAAATCGATCGCAAGGCGATTGTGCCTGGTCTGCGGGGCGGCCAGGTGCGGCTGGAAAGCCGTCTGGACGGCAACCTGGCGGCACGCTTCGGCCAGCACGATCTGGCGCTGCGGCGGTGCCTGAGGCGGTCGCAGTCCGAGGATGCCAAAAAGCAGGCCGCTGCCACGCCGGCCGAGAAGGCTCCTCGTCAAGCTGCTCGCCGCAAGGGCAGCGACTGGATGAAGGACTTCGACCTGAAGAAGAGCCCGTCGGTGTGGCAGGCGGCGCGAGCTTCCGGCGCCCGTCGGGACGAGGCCCGGACGAGGCCGTAAAACGGCCGGCCTAGCAACGCGAAGCCGCGTGGACGTGGCTCCAGGCGCGTCAAATCCGATGGAAGGCTTTGAGGATCTCTTTCATCCCATACTTCAGGGCTACCGGGCGGCCGTGGGGGCACGACATCGGGCAGTCGGTCTTGGCTAGCTCGTCGAGCAGGTAATGGATTTTCGCGCTGTCCAGCGGCGTGTTCACTTTGATGGCGGCGTGGCAGGCGATGGTCGCGGCGACCCGCCGCTGAATGTCATCCAGCGAAAGCGCTCGCAGCTCTCTCTCCGGCGTGTCGAGTATCTCGTGGATGAGCGTTTCCACTTGCTGCGGCGATAGCGCCGCCGGCGCCGCTTTGACCGCGATTGTGCGGTGGCCGAAAGGTTCGAGGTCGAATCCATTGGCACGGAACTCGTCCTCGATTTGAGCAAAGGTGATTTCTTGCTCCGGCCGCAGCGTGATAATAATCGGCATCAGCAGGCGTTGCGATTCGACTTGTCCTCGCGAGCGTTGTTGCAGCACTTTCTCGAAAAGAATACGCTCGTGGACGACGTGCTGGTCGAGGATCCAAAGCCCGTCGGAACCGCTGGCGACGATGAAGCTTTCCTTGATCTGGCCCAGCGGCCGGAGTGAGCCCACATTCGCCATGGATTCCGTGCGCTCCTCCACCAGCGGGGCGCGGCTATGCAGGTCTTCGCTGACCGCGAGCTCCTTGATTGCGGCCGCGGGAGCGGCGGCTTGGCTTGGATCTCCCCAAGCGGCGCCTTGCTGGCCAGGCTCTGCCGCTTCTCGAACTGTCTGGATGGGCGCATCCGCTACACCGGGACCACTGAACTCGATCGGAGGCGCGGAAAAATCCAGGCGCTCTCGGGGTCCCATGGGAGGGGTCAAGACCGCTTCCGGCGGCGCTGTCGCATCGTCTTGATTGAGGCGCAGACTCGTCTCGGAGAAAGGCAGCGCAACCGCCGGCTGCGGAGTAGGCCGATGGCTTCCCGCCGGCAATGGGAAAGTCGAGACTGGTTTCGACTCGATGAGTTGGTCCCGAATCGAGTCTCTTACGAAATCGTGGACAAAAGACTGATGCCGAAAGCGAACTTCGGTCTTCGATGGATGCACGTTGACGTCGACTTCCTCGCAGGGCATGTCCAGAAACAGCAGGGCGAACGGAAAGTTTCCCGGCGGAATCAGATTGTGATATGCGCTCGAGATCGCATGCAGCAACAGCCGGTCGCGAATCAGCCTGCGATTGACGAAGATGTAGATCGAATTGCGGTTCAGCTTCTGGACTTGGGGTGTTGAGACAAAGCCGCTGAGCTGAAATCGGCGCCGCTGGCTCTGCGATGCACCCGAACGCGCTGCTGCAACGGCGCGCGTCGCCGGCACGGGTGAAGGCGCAACCTCGAGGTCGCGCTCGCGCAACTCCAGCTCGACAAGCGAATCGAGCGTGTCGGCCCCAAATACCTGATAGACGCGCTCACGCAATTCCTTGACCGGGGTTGCATTGAGCAACTCACCCTTTTCATGCGCCAGGTAAAAAGACTTGTCGATATGCGCCAAGCTGTAGTGCGTCACGAGCGAGGCGATATGAGCCAGCTCGGTCTTGTCGGTGCGCAGAAACTTGCGGCGGGCCGGGACGTTGTAGAAAAGGTTCTCTACCGTAATGGTCGTGCCGCGAGGCAGGGCGGCCTCGTCCACCTGCAGCATCTTGCCCCCGGCGATCTCGACGCGTGTTCCGGTGGATTCATCGTCGCAGGCGGTTTCCAGGACGAGCCGGGAGACGCTGGCAATCGAAGGCAGCGCCTCGCCCCGGAATCCGAGCGTTGATATCGACAACAAGTCACCGACTTCCCTCAGCTTGCTCGTGGCATGGCGCTCGAACGCCAGCACGGCGTCGTCCCGGCCCATTCCGATGCCATCGTCGGCGATGCGGATCAGCCGCTTGCCGCCCGCTTCCAGCTCGATGCGCAGACGCGTGGCCTGGGCGTCCAAGGCGTTCTCGAGCAACTCTTTCGCGACCGAAGCGGGCCTCTCCACGACTTCGCCGGCGGCGATCTTGTTGGCGACAACGTCGGTGAGAACTCTGATTCGGCCCATGTGAGAATCCGGGAGAGCACAGGAACAGCTTAACGCCGCGGCTTCCGTTAACGGCAAGCAAACCGCTGACAGGCCGAGCCGCCCGCCAGGCAAGAGATTACAGCGAACTGAACATCTCCGCGAGAGGAACGCGAATTTCTGGCGACGAAGTCGTCAGGGCGCCGGCAACTTCGATGGTCTTCTCGCGGTTGCAACTCCAGGCCCGGCGCTCCCGCGAATCGATCAGCCAGACATAAGGAACACCAAATGTCAGGTAGTCGTCGACGCGTCGTTTCATTTGCACCACGTTGTCATCCTTGGACAGAACTTCGATGCACAGAAACGGGGGCGTGGTGAAGATCGGCTCTGCCGGCTTGGCGCCGGCCACAACAGTGATATCGGGGATTCTGAACCTGGGGTGGTACGTTTTCGCCAAATACTCGGTCACGGATGCCAGCGTGCCGCTCGTCATAGATTTAGAATATACACAAACCAGCGCCTTGGGCGCACAATCTAGCAGCCCGTGGCAAAAGTGTGCTCGGGCGAAAAAAGGGTCGCGGTAGGGATGCCGGTTGCCCGGCACCCCCCGCACAGATCCGTACGTGAGCATCAACTCATACGGCTCTTACCTCGGATGGGTAACAGCAAAGCGCACACTTGGAAACGGGTGACAACATCGTGGCTGCGGCAGATGCGCGTCCAGCAGCCGGTAGAACCGGCCCCAGCTTATCCGGCGTTTCTGGCCGCGCCGCCTCAGCGACCGCCGCCAGTGCCGGGCCAGCGCCCAGCGAAAGCCCGCCAGCACGCGCCGGTTTCCCGGCACCCCGTGGTATTGAAAGTAGCCTCGCACCACCGTCCGCAGCCACTTGCCGGTCTCGCCCGGCGGCGCGTGCATCCGCGCCCAAAGCTGCTTCTTAATCTCCAACAGCTTGGCCCGCATCCGCTTCCGCACCGTCCTGCGCCCAACCACAAAGCGCCCGCTCTTCCGGTTGATCTCGCATATATGCGTGAACCCCAGAAAATCGAAGGTTTCAGGCTTGCCTTCCCCACGGCTTCGCCGCTTTGCTATCGCCCAGCGTCCGAACTCGATCAGCCGCGTCTTGTCAGGATGCAACTCCAGCCCGAACTCCGCCAACCGTTCCCGGAGTTCCTCCAGAAACCGCTCGGCCTCGCTCCGGTGCTCGAATCCCAGCACGAAATCATCCGCGTACCGCACGAGTATGACCCCGCCGTTCGCCGACTTTTTGCGCCAGTCTTGCACCCACAAGTCGAAAACATAATGCAAGTACACGTTCGCCAGCAGCGCTGAAATCACCGAGCCGATATCACCACTCCCGGGCGGCGTGCCCTGCTTCGTCTCCCTCCACTCGCCGTCTTCCGACACCCCCGCCTTCAACCATTTACGGATCAGGCGCAGAATGCGGCGGTCGGCGATCTCGTGCTCCAGGAATTTCAGCAAACATTCGTGGTCGATATGATCAAAAAACCCTCGAATGTCCGCGTCCAGTACCCAGCTCACCCGTTGCCTGCTGATCCCCACCGTCAGCGCATCTAACGCATCATGTGCGCTGCGCCGCGGCCGAAATCCGTACGAGAATCCCAGGAACCGTTCCTCATAAATGCAATTGAGAACCGTCACCACCGCCTGCTGGACGATCTTGTCCTCCAGCGCGGCGATGCCCAGCGGACGCTGCCGCCCGTCGGGCTTGAGAAGGTACATCCGGCGCGAAGGTTGGGCGCGATACGCCCCCCGTTGCAGGCGGCTGTCGAGATCCACTAACCGATCCTCCAGTCCGCTCTCGTACTCACGCCAGCTCACCCCGTCGACTCCTGCCGCCGCCTGCCTCTTTAAGGCGTAAAAGCTGCTGCGCAGAAGCTCCGGCGTGAGATGATGCAACAGCGAGGTGAACTTCCCCGTTGTCTTCCGTCGTGCTGCTTGCCGCACGCCCTCCAGCCCCTGGGACACGGCTGCCCGCTGCTGCGCGCGGCCCGTGCGTGGCCGTGGGACGTTCTCCTTGGCGCGGGTGCTTCCCTCCCGACTCTCCGCTGGCGGCGTGCCGCTTTTGTTCGAATCGTTCATCGGTACTACCTCCCGCTCCGACTCCTCGGCGACGTACGCATGGGGCGTGCGGCTGGCGCCTTCCCCCACCGGCCTGCCACTTCGCGGCAGGCGTCGCCGACGTCTCCCAGTTCTCGTGCGAGGAGTTTCCTGACGTGCACGGGTTCTGCGACCGCGCCGGGTTCTCGCGCCGCTCGCGATTGCGCGACGGTTGATATGGCCTTCCCTTTCTATCGATAGGGTCGGCACCCGAAACTAGGTATTTCGCGGCTCAATAGTCGGCCCGCCAGTGCCTCTGTCAACGCTTCACCCGCAATGTCGCCACTGCCGGCGCATGACTCGAGGTCAGCGTAGTTCGCTAAACTTTCACTGTGGGGCTCTTGCATCCCCAACTCCCCGCCGGTTTATCCCGGCGCTTTCGGACTGCCACCAATTTTCGCGCCGTTCTGGTTTCTTCGCCTAAACTGTTAAAGTGCGAGGCGCGAAATTTGGCTGACTGTCCCCAGAGCAATGAATTTCCAAATTCTGCGCCGGAAACTAGCTAGCTAAGCTAGCCGGCCTGATGGCGCTTGGTGGCTTCTAGTCGCGCCTCGGCTCGCCGGATCGCCCGAGTGGCCCGCTCGGCGTCGATCTTCAGTAGTTTGTGACTTTGCAGCATGTCGTTGGCGCGGCGGCGCGACTCTTCCGCTCTTTTGATGGACGCGCACGTGATCGGGCAGAACTTCCATGACGCCGCCGGTCAAGGCCATGTAGCGGGTTTGCCCCGCCGTTTTGTAGGAAAGCGCGCCGCTGCCGAGCTGTGTCATGAGCGGCGCGTGATCGGGCAGGATGCCGAGGTAGCCATCCGCGCCGGGGACCTGCACTTCCTCCACTTCCTCGGAGAGCATCAGCCTCTCGGGAACAGCCACGTCAAGCTTGAGTTTTCCAGCCATTGCTAGGCCGCCTTCTCGAGACGGTCCGCCTTCTCGATCGCTTCCTCAATCGTGCCGACAAGATAAAACGCCTGCTCCGGCAGCTCGTCATGCTTGCCATCGACGATCTCTTGGAAGCCCCGAATCGTGTCCGCTACACGGACATATTTCCCGGGCATCCCCGTGAACTGTTCGGCCACGAAGAACGGCTGCGAGAGGAAGCGCTGGATCTTGCGCGCCCGTGACACGGCGAGCTTGTCTTCCTCGGAAAGCTCTTCCACGCCGAGAATGGCGATGATGTCTTGCAGCTCTTTGTAGCGCTGCAGAACCTGTTTGACGGCCTGCGCCGTGTTGTAGTGCTCGGCTCCGACGACGTTGGGATCGAGAATTCGCGAGGTGGACGCCAGCGGATCGACGGCGGGATAGATGCCGAGCGAGGCGATCTCGCGGGAAAGGTTCGTCGTGGCGTCCAAGTGAGCGAACGTCGTGGCGGGAGCGGGATCGGTGTAATCGTCGGCTGGCACGTAAATCGCCTGCACGGAGGTAATCGAACCCTTTTTCGTCGAAGTGATGCGCTCCTCGAGCTCGCCCATCTCGGTCGCCAGGTTGGGCTGGTATCCCACGGCGGAGGGCATGCGGCCCAGCAGCGCCGACACCTCCGAGCCGGCCTGGATAAAACGGAAGATGTTGTCGATAAACAACAGCACGTCCTGGCCTTCGTCGTCACGAAAGTACTCGGCAACGGTCAGGCCGGTCAGCCCCACCCGCAAGCGCGCGCCCGGCGGTTCCGTCATCTGTCCGTAGATCAGAGCGCACTTCGATTTCCGCCAGTCGTCGGGATCAATGACTTTCGACTCCTGCATCTCGAGCCACAGGTCGTTGCCTTCGCGAGTGCGCTCTCCCACGCCGGCGAAGACCGAAACACCGCTGTGCTCGGTGGCGATGTTCTTGATCAGCTCCATGATGATGACGGTCTTGCCCACGCCCGCGCCGCCAAACAGGCCGATTTTCCCGCCGCGCAGGTAAGGCTCCAGCAGATCGATGACCTTAATGCCGGTTTCGAGCATCTCGAGTTCGGTGGACTGGTCTTCGAGCGACGGCGCCGCGCGGTGAATCGGGTAGCGCTTCTCGGTCTCGACCGGACCCTTCTTGTCAACCGGCTCACCGAGAACATTGAGGACGCGGCCCAGGGTTTGCGGTCCTACGGGGACAGTGATCGGCTCGCCCAGGTCTTCGGCCGGCATGCCGCGCACGAGCCCTTCGGTGGGCTGCATGGCGACGGTGCGGACGCGGCCTTCTCCGAGGTGCTGCTGCACTTCACAGATGATATCGATCGGATCGGGGACGTCGAAACCCTCGCTCGTTATTCGGACAGCGTGGAGAAGTTTCGGGAGGCGCCCTTCGCTGAATTGCAGGTCGACGGCGGGGCCGGCGACTTTGATGATTTTGCCGATTTTTGACATTTTGATTTCCTGGTTGGGCGGAGCAATAGCCAAGACGGGAAGCTGGCCGCTGTCGGATGAGGCGCGTCGTAGCGGCTGACCCCTCACTTGCGTTCGGGGCTCTGTTTACTCCAGCGCCTGCGCTCCGCTTACGACTTCAATCAGCTCCTTGGTGATACTGGCCTGGCGCACTCGGTTCAGGTGCAGCGTCAGCTTTTCGATCATCTCCTCAGCGTTGCGGGTGGCCGAATCCATGGCCGTCATGCGGGCCGCATGCTCGGCGGCGCCCGACTCCACCATCGCTTGGTAGATGTTCGTCTCGACGTATTTCGGCAGCAATGTTCGGAAAATCTCCTCCGGCTTCTGCTCATAGATGTACTCCCGCGAGCCGCCCGCCAATTCCGGCACCTTCACGGGCAGCATTCGATTCACCACGATCGTTTGCGTGAGTACGCTTTTGAATTCGTTATAGATCAGATAGACGGCGTCGATCTCGGCGGCCACAAAGCGGTCCATCACCTTGCGGCTGATTTCTTGCGCAACGTTGAAATCGACATTGGCGAAAACGTTGAGCCACTCTCCGGCGACCGAGACTTCGCGGCGGCGATAAAAATCCGCCCCGCGGCGGCCGATCAGTTCCAACTCGACGCTGGCATCGGAGTGCTTCGCCAGGAACCGCTGGGATGCCTTGAGCGCATTGCTGTTGAACGCCCCGCAGAGTCCCTTGTCTCCGCAGAGCAGCAGCAGCAGGATGCGCTTTTCTTCCCGGCGCGCCAGCAACGGGTGGCTCAGCGCCGGCACGTCTTCGGTTTGATTGCCCAGGATACTGCCAATCATCTCGGTCAGCAGCGACGAATAGGGCCGCGCCGCCAGAACCTTTTCATGAGCGCGCCGCAGCCTGGCCGCCGAGACCATCTTCATGGCCTTGGTGATCTGTTGCGTGTTCTTGACGGAGCGGATGCGCCGCCGCAAATCGATCAAGCTCGGCATTTAGCTCGCGACGGCCTCCTGGCTGTGACGGGAGAGGAAACGTTCCTTGAAGTCGGCGAGGGTGGACTTGATTTCCGCGGTCAGCTCGTCGTCGAGCGCCTTACGCTCACTGATCTTGGCGAGCACGCCGTCCTGCTGGCGGTCGAGATGATCGTAAAGCTCGTTCTCGAAGTCGCGGCACTGTGAAACCGGCAGGTCATCGAGGTAGCCGTTCGTGCCGGCGAAGATGATCATGACCTGCTTTTCAACCGTTACCGGGGCGTATTGCTTTTGCTTGAGAATTTCGACCAGCCGCTCGCCGCGCCGCAACTGCTGCTGAGAAGCCTTGTCGAGATCGGAGCCGAACTGCGCGAACGCCGCCAGCGCGCGGTACTGCGCCAGATCGAGACGAAGCGTTCCAGCGACCTGCTTCATCGCCTTGATCTGAGCGTTGCCGCCGACGCGGCTCACCGAAATGCCGACATCCACCGCCGGGCGAACGTTGGCGTTGAATAGATCCGATTGCAGGTAGATCTGGCCGTCGGTGATCGAGATGACGTTGGTCGGAATGTAGGCCGAAACGTCACCCGCCTGCGTTTCAATGAAGGGCAGCGCGGTGAGCGACCCGCCGCCGTGCTCGTCGTTGAGCTTGGCGCCTCTCTCCAGCAAGCGGCTGTGAAGGTAGAAAACATCTCCGGGGAAAGCTTCGCGTCCCGGAGGCCTCCGCAGCAGCAGCGAGATCTCGCGGTAGGCAGCGGCGTGCTTGGAGAGATCGTCGTAAATGCAAAGAGCGTGCCGCCCGTTGTCGCGGAAATACTCGCCCATGGCGCAGCCCGAGTAAGGAGCCAGAAACTGCATCGGCGCCGGGTCGGATGCCGAAGCCACCACGACCAGGGAATAATCCATCGCGCCGCGGTCTTCCAGCGTTTTGACCAAGTGCGCGACGGTCGAGCGTTTCTGCCCGATAGCGACGTAGATGCAGATCATGTCGCCGCCCTTTTGATTGATGATCGTGTCGACGGCGATGGCGGTCTTGCCCGTCTGGCGGTCGCCGATGATCAGCTCGCGCTGCCCGCGGCCCACTGGAATCATGGCGTCGATGGCTTTCAACCCAGTTTGCACGGGCTCTTTGACTGGGCTGCGGTCGATCACGCCGGGCGCCAGCCGCTCAACGGGTAAGTAATGCTCGGTCTGAATCGGGCCCTTTCCGTCCAGGGGACGTCCCAGCGCGTCCACCACGCGTCCGATCAAAGCCTCGCCCACGGGGACCGAGACGATGCGTCCGGTGCGGCGGACTTCATCTCCTTCCTTTAGCTCCTGATACTCCCCCAACAAGACGGCGCCGACTTGGTCTTCCTCCAAGTTCATGGCGATACCAGCCACGTTGTGAGGAAACTCGAGCATTTCGCCGGCCATGACCTTTTCCAACCCATGGAGACGCGCAATGCCGTCACCGAGCGAGATGATCGAACCGGTCTCCGCCACCTCAACCACGGTTTCGTAATTCTCAATTTGTTCTCGAATCAGCTTCGAGATTTCATCTGCACTGATCTGAGCCATGGACTTAAGATTCTCCTGCGATGGCGCGGTCTAAAGCCTTCAACTGGGCGCGAAGCGAGCCGTCGAATAGGGTCGATGCATGCCGCACGGCCGCGCCCCCGATCAGCTCCGAAGAGACGCTGAACTCCGCCACGACGCTGCTTCGGGTAACCTTGCTGAACTTTTCAATGAAAGCGCTTTGCTGTTGCTCGCCGATCGGCTGGGCTGTCGTCACCTGCAGCCGCGCTACTCCGGCTTGATCATCGAGCCACTCCCGAAACGCCCCGATCATCTCACCGAGAAACCTCATTCGGCGGTGGTCGATCACAACGCAGAGAAAGTTGCGTATGACGGCCGCAACTTCGAGGCGCTGGCATAAAGTTGCGACCAGGGCCCTCTTGTTCGCGGGCGTGACGGCTGGCGAGGCGAGAACGCCGCGCAAAGGCCGGGATTCTTCGAGAAGCTCTTGGAACCGCGCAAGCTGCGCGATCGCCGCCTCGGGCCCGACAGCGGCCCCCGGCTGGCTGACGACATCGGCTAATGCTTGGGCGTATCGATTTGCTACAGCCAGAGCCATAATTGAGATCTATCCCCGCCGGGCGGTTTCAGCCGTAAAACTACGCTAGACGCTCGGTCGAAGTGGACGTACCTGGGGGAATGGAGTGACGCCGATCAGGCGGCTTCGGCAAGCCTTAACTCTCAAATTACCACAGCGTGGCGGAGGCGTACAAGTTATTGAAAAAGGGCTGAGCGATGATTGTCCTGAGTCCCCGGTCTTAGACGGCGGGGCCGGAACTCGAAACGCGATTCCCATTGGGCTGATAACAACATTTTTGCGGTAGAATGTCTTAAGTCATTGGCGACACAAGCGGCCTGCCTGAAAGAGGTTGCAGTGTAACAGAGATTTTTTCGAAGCCCCTAGAGAGGCAGTCCGCTGCCTCCGATAAAAGTGTGTGACCGGAAGTAACTCTGTCAGCGGCCGGTTTGTACGGCACTTCGAGCAAATATGATCTGCGGCGCGTGCGGTCATTGGAACGACGACGACGAACACCGTTGTACACACTGCGGCCGGCGGGCCGGGTTGAGCTCGGATAGTTCTTGGAAACGCTCGGGGCTTGAGACCCCGCCGGCGCCGCTGCCCCTCGATCGGCGCTCCGGCACTTCGGCTCGTCCCTGGCGCCACGAGATCAGCCGCAGGCTCGATGAGTACCGGGACAAGCGGCGAGGCGGCGAACTCGATGCGGATGAGCCGGCTTTTTTCGAAGAGACCCCGAGCCAGCCTTCGCCGAATGTGCTCTCAATCGATCAGGCCACTGTCGGCCGGCAGCCCCCTGCTCAGCCGATTGTTCAGCCGGCGCGTCGCTCTGTTCATGCCTCGCCGGCGAGGCTGGGGGAAGCGGGAGCAGCGGAACTTCCCTCCATTCCAGCAGTGCGCCGCGAACATGCCGCTGAGTCTGCTACTGGCGGCCAGGCTTTGCCGCCCCTCGGTATCAGTGCGGGAGTCTTCGGAACGGCGATCGCAGCCGATCGCCTGCCCCCGCCAGTTCGCCGGCACTCTGGGGGAGTGCAATGCGAAGCCACTGTCGCTCCGCTGCAGATTCGGGCCGTGGCTGGGGTGCTCGACTTGGCAGTGGTTGTGGTCGCGCTCGGTGCGTTTCTGGCTGTATTCCATTGGTTGGCTGGTTCCTTGCACCCAGGCGACGAGGGGGTCCGGACTCTGGGAATCGTGTCCTTCGTCCTGGTGGCTTTCTACTGGGTCTTCTATGTCGGACACTTCGGTCAAACCCCGGGCATGATGTGGAGCGGACTGCGGCTGTTGAACTTCCATGGGCAAAAGCCGGGCGGCGCCCAGAAGGCTGCCCGTGCACTGGGGCTTATTCTGAGCAGCGCTGCGCTAGGGCTGGGATTCGCATGGTCCCTTGCGGACGAAGAAAAACTCACCTGGCACGACCGAATGTCCAGAACGTTCTTGACCCGCGACCGGGCGCGGGGCTTTCAGATGCGATCCCGGGCTCGAAAGGATCGCGGGCGCCCATGACCCGATCTGCCGTCCGCCCGGAAAGCCGGCGCTGATTAAGTTGCCGCGATATTGGCGAGCTGCACCTGCCTCGAGGTTCGTCATGAAACTAGCCCAAATCCGAGATTCTTTAGGAGTCATTACCGCCGTCATTGCCGAAAACGGCGGCTTCCGGCCAATCTTCGGACACACCTTGGCCTCCCTCATCGAAAAGGCCGAGGGCGAAAACCGCGAACTGGCCGAGGTCGCTTCCGAGCTGGGCTCTTCGGAAACAGTGAGCAGCGAGGCGGCCATCCCCATCCATCCGCCGGAAGTGTGGGCCTGCGGTTGCACCTACGCTCCAAGCGCCGAGTTTCGGGACGCTGAACATGGCACGCGCGAAGGCTTTTACAGCTACGTGCATGACCAAAACCACCGGCCTGAGATCTTCTTCAAAGGGACGGATCGGGTCTGTGTCGGCCCCGGCGAGCCAATCGGCATCCGCTCCGATTCGAAATTCACCGCGCCCGAGCCCGAGCTGGCCGTCATCATCAACAGCAAAGGAAAACTGCTCGGCTACACCATCGGCAACGACGTTTCGGCCTGGGATATCGAGCGCGAGAATCCGCTCTATCTTCCGCAGTCGAAAGTCTACGCCGCCTGTTGCTCGCTTGGACCCGTGATCGTGACCCCCGAGGAGATCTCCGACCCCTATGACCTCGACATGACTTGCACGATCACACGCGGCAGCCAGACGACCTTCGAAGGATCTGTTTCCACCAACAAGCTGCGCCGAAAGATCGAGGACCTCATCGGCTGCTTGATGCAGAGCAACCCGGTACCCTCGGCCACCGTGATCCTCACGGGCACCGGAATCATCGTTACGCAGGAAGCCGCGCTGGCCCCCGGAGACATCGTCACGATCGAGGCGCCACAAATCGGCAAACTGGTGAATCCCGCCGCGCTAGTGTAAACGCGGCCAGCGGACACAAGCAGATGGGCACGGATGCCTGATCCGCCGATTCCAGCTTGGGCGGCTTGGGCGTCGCCGGATGTCAACGCCAAATAGAAATGTCCTATTCGCTGCCAAGTAGAAATGTCCGGTTGGGGCGGGGCGGCTGGAGGGGCCGTGGCGAGGCACTCGCCGGTTGGGCATGACGTTGCGAGTGAGTGCTGCTGACCCATTCGGCCAGCTCACAGCCGCGTCTGTGTTTGTGGGCGGGATTGCTTTGGTGAAGTCTCGGAGCTGAGGCCTTGGGCTGGGCCAACGCGACTATCGCCGGGCGCCGTTTGCCCGGCGCTCCCAATCGAATTTTGGTTTAGCAGCGCCCGCCAACTCAGCCGATCGAATAGCAGCGCCCGCCAACTCAGCCTATCGGCGGGCGCATCTCCCCGGCGGGCACCGGAAGCTCGCGCCTGCTCACCCTTCCAGGGTGACTCTGTCAATAGGACATTTCTACTTGGCACATTTAGGACATTTTCACTTGGCAGCGACATTGGGCGTCGCCGGGCTGACTGTGGACTATACTGAGGAATAAGTTCCACATATGCGCACAATCCAAGTTTTCCTCGATGAAGATCTTCTAAAGGCCGCCGACGATGTTGCCCGGCGGATCAAGCTGAACCGCTCCGATTTGGTGCGGAATGCACTTCGTGAGCACCTGAAAAAGCTTCATTATCAAGAACTCGAACGCCTTGAACGCGAGGGCTATGAGCGGTTCCCCGATTCCGAAGATGAAGATCTAAAAGGATGGGGGGAAGTAGCAGCGTGGCCGCCCGAATAGAGCGCGGCGATATTCGCGTCTGGCGGATACCTGGTTTGGGCAAGCGGCGTCCCGTTCTTGTGCTTACACGTCACATGGCGATCTCCCGTCTATCCACTGTGACCGTAGCCCCAATCACTTCCTCCATGAGAGGGGTACCCTCCGAAGTTGCCCTCGACGTGGAAGACGGAATGAAGAAGAGATGTGCCGTGAATCTTCACAACCTTGTCACTGTTAGGCAACATGAGCTGGGACGCCGCGTGCGAGACTTGGACCAGCGAAGAGGGCGGAAGCTTGTGGGTCGTTGCTGTTCTCGCTTGGCTGCGACATCTGACGAGGCGAAGAATCAGAACGAAGCAACGATTGGCGGTCCCGCTGCCAAGAGGCCGTCTGCATTTTTGGTCGTAGGGACCGCCCAGTCAGGGTCATAAGGCACTCGAACTAGTATCGCGTGGTACCAGGGGGCCACTGCGTGGAAGGGTTATTCCACCACTCGATCGGTACTAGTTGCCTATAGACGATTGACCCGGCAGCGCCGCAACATAGGAGAAGCGACGTTTCCGTGTCCAGATCTGTCCAGCGGCCGTCGAAAAAAATACGGCAAAACTGAAAACAATGCGTTCACAACCGACGATCCGAATTGCACTTGCCGACGATCACCCAGTCTTCCGCGACGGCCTGCGTCAGTTACTTTCACTCGAACCCGACTTGACGGTCGTGGCGGAAGCAAGCGACGGCAAACAAGTCATCGACGTACTCAAAGAATACCGGCCCGATATCCTCCTGCTGGACCTCAGCATGCCGGGCCTGGACGGCAACACGACGCTATGCCGTCTGCGGACGGAGAGGTTCAACACGAAAATTATTGTACTCACCGCTTCAGAGGACCAAGACCAGCACATTCGCGCTGTAGGTTATGGCGCGTCCGCCGTCGTGCTCAAGCAGATGGCGACAGAGCTTCTGACGACCAGCATCCGGCGTGTGCATAACGGAGAGATTTGGCTCGACGGAGGAATGACGGCCGCCCTCATGAAGAGCTTTGACGGTTCAAGCACCGCTACTAGTGTGACGCTGACAACCCGCCAGCGTGAAGTAATTGAACTGCTCGCCCAGGGGTTGACGAACGGACAGATCGCCCAATCGCTTTTTGTCAGCCAGCAAACAATAAAAAACCATCTCCACCAAATCACGGCCAAGCTCGGGGTATCGGGGCGTGTCGGGCTGGCTCAATACGCCATCGAGCACGGTATTCGAGCAGACTAACCCGCGCCAGTTTCCGGGACGTCTTGCACGCTGGAGCCCCGCCCGCCCATGAAATCGAGCCGGGCCCGCAAGCGCGAAGGTGCGGTCGAAATTCCGTTTTTCTCCCTTGATTTGCCGCTGCGAGCATTCTCGTACCCGCCCCATGAGGCACAAGCCTTGCGCGTGCTGCTGGCCCGGCCGCTCCGGGCCGATGTATCCTTTTCAGAGCACGTCCACCAAATAGGGATTTCTCTCTTATGACACACCCGGCAGAGCCGCAGCCAAGCACAAAACCCGCCGACGCTGGTCAACTCTCCTCCTATCCCGCGGCCCTGCCGTTTCTGCCGCTGCTCTATGTCGCTTGGGCGGATGGAGAATTGACACAAGCCGAAATCGACAGCATCCAAGCAAAGCTGGCCGGGCAGTCTTGGCCTGAGGAGGGCGCTCACGAGGCGCTGCTATCTTGGCTGCGTCCGGAAGCCCCGCCGACGCCCAACCAGCTTCAGTCACTGTTGCGGACGATCCGGGCGCTGGGTTCGGATCTGCCTCCTGAGCAGCGCCGCTCGCTGGTCGATCTTGGGTTGGAATTGGCCCAGGCCGCCGCCGACAGCGCCCAGGAGTGGCCAACCGCGGAAGTACGCCAAGCTCTGGGGGAGATCGAAGAAACTCTTGGCGTTGTGGGCGCCGAGGTTTCCGATCGGCTTCTGGAGCAGCACTGGCCTCCTCTTGACGGCGGCCGTGTTTCCGGCGGCATTGATGCCGAAGCGCTGTTACGGCTCCTGGATGGCCCGCATCAGGAAGTTCGCGAGCAGGTAAGAGCCGTCCTGCGGCAGCCAAGATTTCAGCACGTGCATGGGCTCGGCACTGCCTCCTACCGGGAACAGGTATATCGCTGGTGCCGGGTGCTGGCCGGCCATGGTTTTGGCGCCCTCCATTTCCCCGTGCCCCATGGCGGCTCCGGCGATATGGGCAAGTTCCTGGCCGCTTTTGAAACCTTGGCATTCCACGATCTGAGCCTGCTCATCAAGTTCGGAGTTCAATTCGGCCTTTTTGGCGGAAGCATCCTGATGCTGGGAACCGAGCGTCATCACCGCCGCTATTTGGCCGATACGGGGACCCTTGAACTGCCTGGCTGCTTTGCCATGACTGAGCTGGGGCACGGCTCCAACGTTTATGACATCGAAACCGAGGCGCATTACCGTCCGGAGTCGGAAGAGTTTGAGATCGTCACCCCCGGCGAGTCAGCTCGCAAGGACTACATCGGGAACGCGGCCTGCCACGGCCGCCTGGCGACGGTGTTTGCACAGCTTTTCGTCCGGGGCGAACGGCAAGGAATCCACGCCTTGCTGGTCCCGATTCGAAACAAGGACGGTAGTGTCCGGGACGGCGTGCGTATCGAGGATTGCGGCGAAAAACTCGGACTCAACGGTGTCGACAACGGCCGGATCTGGTTCGACCATGTGCGGGTCCCTCGAGAGAACTTGCTCAACCGCTTTGCCGAGGTGAGCCCGGACGGCGAGTACTCGAGCAGCATTCCCAGTCCCTCACGACGTTTCTTCACCATGCTGAGCGCCTTGGTGGCGGGCCGAGTGAGCATCGCACTGGGCGCCTTGAGCGCAAGCAAGTCCGGGCTTGCCATCGCCATTCGTTATGGAGAGCGGCGCCGCCAGTTCGGGCCCGAAGGAGGGGAACAATTCCGTCTGCTGGATTATCGTTCTCATCAGCGCCGGCTGCTGCCACCGCTGGCTTCCGCCTATGCGCTCCATTTTGCGCTGCGGCATCTGGCGCGCCGCTTCGTTGAGCGCTCCGAACAAAACGAGCGCGAAGTCGAGGCCCTCGCCGCAGGACTGAAAGCCTATAGCACTTGGAATAATATCGAAACTCTCCAAACAGCGCGGGAATGCTGCGGCGGGCAAGGCTACCTTGCCGTCAATCGCTTCGCCGCTCTCAAAGCCGACACCGACATCTTCGCTACGTTCGAGGGAGACAATACCGTGCTGATGCTGCTGGTGGCCAAGGGTCTATTGACTGAATATCAGCGCCAATTCGAGGATTTCCGGCCGTTCACGTTGCTCAAGTATCTCGGCCGACGGGCCGGCACGGCCCTGACGGAGCTGAACCCGGTTGTGACGAGGCTGACCGACGAAAGTCACCTCCTCGATGCGGAATTTCACCTGGCGGCGTTCCGTTATCGCGAGGAGAGCCTGCTGCGGTCGGTGGCGGCCCGGCTGAGACATCGTATTGAGGAAGGTCAAGATTCTTACCATGCCTTCAACGACTGCCAGGATCACCTGCTTTCAACTGCTCACGCGCATGTCGAACGAGTCGTGCTGGAACAGTTCATCAAGGCTGTCGCGGCATGCCAGCCCGAATCGTTGCGAGACTCTCTGCAACCGCTCTGCGGGCTTTTCGCCCTCTCGCGGCTCGAAGCCGATCGCGGCTGGTTCCAGGAAAGCGGCTATCTATCGAGCGGCAAGTCCAAAGCCATCCGGACGCAGGTCAACAAACTCTGCGCCGAGCTGAGACCCGGCGCCGTAGCGCTAGTCGACGCCTTTGGTATTCCGGATGAGCTGCTGGGAGCGCCGATTGCGGCTCCATGAACCTTGCATCAAAACACGCGGAATCAGAACCGTGAACCTAGGAAGGCGCCTGCCGAGAGAAGATTCCCATCCTCATGAACGATCTTATGAGCAGCAGGCCATGAGCTACTTCCGGCCGCTGCTCGGAGGCGGCTCGATCGGGGGGCCGCTGCCCTTCACCTTTGAAAGTACCGCCTCAAAAAGGTCGGCTTTCTTGCTGGGCTTCTTTTTCGTCCCGCCTTTGCCGTGCCGGTAGTTGTGCTCGTGGTAACAGGTGCGGCATTGCACCTTGGCGGGCTCGCCGTTGACGATCGCCATGATGGAATGGTTCGTCAGCAAACGGCACTTCGTGCAGTGGTCGTCAATGATGTCACCTAGACGGATCTCCGACATCACAGGGGTCTCCAGGAAGGATTCCTATTATCTCATAGGCAACGGCCGAAACAAACACCACCACCCCTTTTTCGCCTTTTTTCGGAGGGACTTACGTAGAGCGCAGGTGGTATCGGGATGCCGCAGCGTCCCGATGTGGCACACGCTGAGGTCAGGCCGCTGGCCTGGCCATCTGCCCGCCCGGAGTGATAGATGTCGACAATGAAGAGAGTTTTATCGGAAGCGCCACGCCAGGTCTACCCGAGCCCTGAGAACGCCGTCAGCGGCTTCTCTGGGCTTGTTTTTGGTGGTCTTGACCCCAAGGCCAAGCCCCGTTTAAAGGCCCAGAATCGCGCCTCTGGCGCGCCTTCGTGCCAACAGGGCTGTCGTCTTTCGCCTAAATATTGCGACTGCCGCCAGTAGGTTGGTACTTGCCTTCCGGCGTTAAATTCGTTGTGTTCACTGTGGGTCCCTTGCGTACTCGCCGACCTTGGCTAGAAGCTTTTGGTAGTTCTTTCGTTTTTCGATGCGAAGGGTTTCAAAGACGATTTGCGGAACCACAGAGAAGCTGCTGACAGGGGATCCGGCCACGAGGCACGATAAAACCTGGCCGCTATTGCAGCCGCTACTCTTGTGCCCTGAGCAGCTCGGTGATGGCCTCTTCTACGTCCTTCTCGGTGAACTGCTGGTTGGGGTCGTCGCCGGTCAACCGGTGGCGCAACTCTCCCTGACGATCGTAGATGAAGACCGCGGGGATGCCCAGCAGATCGAGCTTCTCAAACGCGTCGGTGATGTTTTCATTCATCAGGTAGTTGGTGAACGTCGCATTCTGCTCGATCAGGAACTGCCGTGCGGCTTCCACCGCTTCCTTGTCGTCCCGGTTGTCCAGGCACATCGAGATGAACCTCACTCCCTCGTCCCGGTATTCTCCGTGCATCGTGACCATGTGCGGGAAGCGTTCCAGGCAGGGCGCGCACCAGGTCGCCCACATGTCAACGACGACGATCTGGCCCTTACTGGCCCCGAGCTCTCGCTGCCATTCGGTGAAAGTGATCGGCGCCAGCGAGACGCCGGGCGCAGTTTCCTCCTCCGCCCGAGGCTGGGGCGAACAGCCGCCAGCCAGCAAGGCAACGACAAGCAGCAGCGGCGCGCTCCGCACTATGCGGCGGGGGCCTCGTACTCCACCGTGCATCCCTGGGCGCGGGTTTCGGTCACCTCCACCGACTTGCCGGCCAAAGTCGCTTCGATCGCGTCCTTGCCGTAGAGCTGGGTCGGGTCACCCTTGGTGTAGTCGAGCGAACCGTCCCGCCGCATCTGGGCCGGCGAGTTGTGCAACAGACCCATGTAAACCAGCTTGCGGTCCTTGTTGAATACGAAGAACTCCGGCGTCCGCGTGGCGCCCAGTTTGCGGCCCAGCTCCTGGCTCTCGTCAAACACGTAGGTGAAGTTGTAGCCAATCATGGCGGCGCGCTTCTTCATGGCCGCCAGGCGGTCTTCCTCACGGTGGTTCACGCTGACCCCCACGAACCGCACGCTGCGGCCCTTCAGCTCACCAACCAGCTTGATGAGATCCTTCTCCACGCCCTTCACCCAGGGACAGTGGTTGGCCAGAAACACCAGAATCAGCATCTCCTCTTTGACGTCACTGGAAGAGAGCTTGCTCCCATCCGTGGCCGGCAAGTTGCTGAACGCCGGAAGCGGCGCCCCGATGTCGACGACTTTGTTGAACTGTGCGGCCTGGAGCGAACTCCACACAATCAATGAAACGGTCACTAGCGCTAACGTACTGATTCCGTAGCGGCGAGAACTCATGGCTGGCCTCCTTTGCAGACTCAAACGTACTCACAAACTCACATTCTATTTTAACAATTCTTGGCGGTGAACTTCAATACGAGACCACGCGGTTTCCATGCTGTAATTGAGAACAGCGGCGATGATGACCCCTGCAAGGCCTTAGCGCGGCAGACGAAACCAGAGGACACCGAGCTGACGTTCCAGTATCAGGGGCGGCATTTCCGGCTGACCGACGTGCACGGGAACGTGCTGAAGCCGCTGCTGGGGTAACAGAGCCCAGAACGCAAGTGACGGGCCGAAGATCTGAAGGCCTGACGTGGTCGTTGACCCGTCGCTCACTCGCTGACCCGTCGCTTGCGCTCAGGGCTCTGTCTGTTGTGCTGAGATCGCGCGGCGGCTCTACCCAAACAGCTCTGCCAAAAAGTTCCGCGTCGACTGCCAGGAGCGCCGGTCCGCGGCCGCATGATAGCGGACCCCGAGGTTGAGGTCGTTGGCAGCGGGGTTGGTGAAAGCGTGGAGAGCGTTGCCGTAGGCGTGCAGCTGCCAGTCGGCGCCGGCTTCGGTCATCTCTTTCGCGAAGGCGCTGACCTGCGCTGGCGTCGCCATGGGGTCGTCCCAGCCGTGCAGGGCCAGCACCTTGGCCGTGATCTTGACGCCGGCGGTATTGTCCGGGGCGCCCAGCAGCCCGTGGAGACTGACGACGCCTTGGACGTCTCCTCCGGAGCGAGCGAGATCCAGCACGCAGAGTCCCCCGAAGCAGTAGCCCATGGCGGCGATTCGCGACGCATCCACCATGGGCCGGTCACGGAGCACTTCCAGAACCGTCGCCAATCTTCCTTGAAGCATGCCGCGGTCGTCCAGGAACGGCTGCATCAGCTTGGCGTTCTCTTCCGTTCCCCCGCCGAGGACTCCTTTGCCGTAAAGGTCGTGAGCGAATCCGGCATACCCCAACTCCGCAAGCCGCCGTGCCTGGGCGCACTCGAACTCACTTCTTCCGGCCCAAGCATGGGAGATCATGACTCCCGGCATGGAAGCGGCCCCGGCGTCATCCCACGCCAGATATCCCTCGAGAGTGACTCCGCTGTCCGTGTATTCAACAAATTCTGTTTTGATTGCCATTCGATTGCTCCGTCATGTTAGGCCGCCGAACGGCCGGACGTTCTCTATCTACAAGAGGATAGCCGGAAAACCGCGCAAATGCAGCCAAACCGCGGCACAGTCCGTTATCTGCCGGCCCGCTGTCACGTGCAGAAAAACTGCGGGGCTCTTCGACAAGAATCTACAAGTTGCTGTATGATTGGCGGACTACGCTAGCGTGCCGCCCGAAAATGCCGCAGCCACAGCCGCTGACGTGAGCACCTGCATAGGCCGGATCATCACCAAGCTAGACTAGGTTTCAAGTGCCCGCAACCGCAAAACCCGCCCCCGACATCCCCGAGATCGTCGAGATTCCCGGCGGAGAATACCTCATGGGACAGGACGACGGCCGCGATGAGGAGCGGCCCGTGCACGAAGTCTGCGTCCAGGCGTTTGGCCTGGCGCGCTTTCAAATCACCAACGAGCAATACGACGCGTTTTGCCGCTCCTCGGGCCACAGTCCGACAAAATTCCGCAACAACGACGAACTAAACCAACCCCTACAGCCGGTGACCGGACCCAGTTGGTTCGACGCCGCCGCCTATTGCGAGTGGCTGTCGCAAACAACAGGCAAACGCTTTCGCCTGCCGGGGGAGACCGAGTGGGAATGGGCCGCGCGCGGCGCACTGGCGGGTCAGCTCCACCCCTGGGGAAACGAAGCGGTCACCGAGCGCGAAAACTACCACACCCGCTGGCAAACAGGTCCCGAGCCCGTGGGGACATCGCTGCCGAACGGATTCGGCCTCTACGACATGTGCGAGAACGTGCACGAGTGGTGCTCGGAATGGTACGACCCGAAATACTACGAAGTATCACCCCGCAACAACCCGCGGGGCGCAACCGCCGGAACCCGCCGAGCCTCGAGAGGAGGCGCCTGGCGCCACCAAATCAAGATCTCCCGCTGCGCCGCCCGCAGCAGCATCCCCCCCGAGCTTGAATACGCCGACTACGGCTTCCGCGTAGCTTGCGAGTTAGGCTAACGTAGTGCGTGTCCAATGAAAGTTGCGCCGGCCTGACGTGGCGCACGCTTTCAGCGTGCCGTGTCGGCATTCCGGCCGGCATTGCTTCGACACTCGTGCCGGGCCGGCCCCCTACCCGTGCCGAATCACCAGCACGTCCCCGTCCTGCACAACATACTCCTTTCCCTCCAGGCGCAGCTCCCCGTGCTTGCGTGCATCGGCGTACCCCCCGCGCTCGACGAGCAACTCCCACTGAATCGTTTCCGCCCGAATAAACTTCTTCGCAAAGTCCGTGTGGATCGTGCCGGCGGCCTTGACCGCCCGAGTGTTCTTGGGAATCGTCCAAGCCCGAACTTCCTTCTCTGCCGCGGTCAAAAACGACATCAGCCCCAGCAGCGAGTACGTAGCCCGAATCAGCCGGTCAACCCCTGTCTCCGTCAGCCCGTAGCCTTCGAGATATTCGCGGGTTTCCTCGGGTTCGAGCTCGGTCAGCTCCGCCTCGACGCTGCCGCAGACCGCCGTCACCTCGGCGTTCTTGCGGCCGCCCAGCCAGCGATCGCGATACCCTTGCTCGATCTTGTGAAGCTCTCCGGCTTGCGGTTCGCCAACATTGAGCACCAGCAGCATCGGCTTCGCGGAGAGAAACTGGAATCCGCGCAGCCGTTTTTCTTCATCGGCTTCCAGCTCCATTTCCCGCAGCGGCCGTTCGGATTCGAGAAACTCCTTGGCCTTGACCAGCAGTGCGTGTTCGCGCGGCAGCTCAGGATCCTTGATCCGCCCCATATCCTTTTCCACGCGCGCCAGGCGTTTTTCGATCACCGCGAGATCGTTGAGAATCAGCTCCAGATCGAGATTTTTCCAGTCCCGTTCCGGATCGATATCACCCTCGGCGCGCGCCACCATGTCGCTCTCAAAAACCCGCAACACATGAGCAAACGCGTCGGCCAAGCGCAGGCTGCCGACGTAGCTCGCGTCGTTCAACCCCCCCCGTGAAGTGGCAGGCATATCGGCATACTCGATCGTCGCGGGGATAACTTTGTCGGGCTCGAAGACCTTCGCCAGCGCTTCGAGCCGATGGTCGGGAACTTGCGTCACGCCGACCTGCACCGCCGTCCCGCCCATGTGCGTTTCGCGCGACATGCCGGTCAAGATCGTAAAAAGCGAAGTCTTGCCGACTTGCGGCAGTCCGATAATAGCCGTTTTCATGAGCGTCTAACGAACTAGCTGGATGCACGCAGGGGCGCGAGGCCCCCGCTGAGCAGGGGGGCGCATCCAGCCCCAATACCGTTCAAGGCCGGCCTTCGCAAGTTCGGACTTTGAGCCGCGAAGCGGCGCAGGATCGTAGCCCATGGGTGGAGCGAAGCGCAACCCTGGGTAACATCCCTGTTGTAGCACAATAGAAATGTCCCCCTCGGTAGCACAATAGAAATGTCCCCTTGGGTTTGTTGTTTGTAAGTTTGTAAGAGAGAATCGTCGTCGTCGGGGCTGTGGGAATGTGGGAATCGCTTTAGCGATTTCCAAGGGACGGTGGGAAGGGTGGGAAACCGGTCGTTGTGATGCGAACCCTCTTCGCTGTTCGCCGAGGTTTTCCACGCTTTCCATCCGGCCCGTCATTTCCACAGCCCTGCCTTTTTATGTCGTCGCCGCGCGCTTTTTCGAACGCAGTGACTTACGCCAGGGGTGGTCCGCGGCCGGCTTGGACCGCCGCGGAACCGCTCGTTGTTTCGGCTCTGGGCGCGGCTTCGGCTGCGGCCGGGCGATCTCTTCAAAAGCTACCACGCGGCCTTCGTAGACCACTTGCAACTCGGCCTCTCGCGCTTGCTGCACGGTGACTCTCGCGCCCGCTCCCAGAGCCTGATTGCGCTGCGGTTTCAACTGCAAAAAACGGTTCTCGAAACGTACCACCAGGTCGTTGGAGACCACCCGCTCGGCCTCCAAGCAAAACACCCACTTCAAGTCCAGGCGCTTCGATAGAGGTTGGTGAAACCTGAATTATGCACAGATTCACTTTGCGAGTGTGGCTGCGTTCGTAGCGGGTTGGCGGTCGTCGTGAGGTGGTAGCTCGGCAACTGGCCTTTTGGCTTCTCCGTCCCCGGGTTCCTTTCCCGCCCAGAATCCGCGTCGTCAAAACCTCGCTCGGAAGTGACGTGTTTCCAGTGCGTTACGGCTAGTGCATAAAATTTTATGCATAGCGCATAGCCAGCCTCTCAGATCAGCGCCCTCCCGACCACCGGCAGCAAGCCGCCGTAGGGAGTCGGCTTCCTGCCGCGGAAGTGGTAAGGCGTCGAAGCCCCGATTTTATTGGGCCGCGAGGCCGTCACGGCTGGGCCTTGTTGGACGGGCCTTTGGGAGCTATGCTGTTTTCGTCTGGTAACCATGTGGGTGACCTCCTTGGGGTTGGCTGGCGAAGCTGGGATCTTTGCCAGCCTACCTTTTTACCCCATGTTTTCGGGGGTCCCAAATGGTCTCTTGCGGCTCAGCCCTCCTCAGGTCCACGCCGCAGTGCATAATTTAGGTGAAAGTCCGCTCCCGCCGCTGCTTCGCAGGTAAACTTGGCGTTGTGTTCGTCCAGATACTGCTCGTCGAGATAGCGGTTCGCCGCCTCGTAATCGGCAATGCCTTGGAGCCGCATCTTCTTGATCAGGCGGTCTTGATGCGTGCCGTGATGGCGTTCCACGCGGCCCTTCGCTTGCGGCGACGAAGCGGCGATGATACCAATGCCGAGCTTGGCGCACATGCGCCCGAACTGCGTCTGGGGCTCGATGCCTTCGAGCGCTTCGCGCGACGTCGGCTGGCGCTGGTAGACGTTCTTCCAGTCGCAATACAACGCCTTCGGAACGCCGTATTGACGCACCCAGGCTTGGAGCAGATCGGCCGCCGCCCAAGTCGTTTCCTCGCTGGAGAAACGGCACAACGCCCGGCCGGTCGCATCGTCGACGAAGTTCATCATGCAGCCTTTCGGGCCGCGTCCTTCGAGCCAGTCGTGGTGCGAGCCGTCGAGTTGAATCAGCTCGCCGAAGTGCGCTTTGCGCTGCCGCCGCTGGCGATGCGCCTGGCGCTTGCGGCTCCGGCTCCACAGACCCGCGGCGAGCATCCAACGCCGCAAGGTTTCGGGCGGCACTTCGAGACTGTGATCGGCCGCCAGATGTTCCGACGCCAGCGTCGGCCCAAAGCGCTCGTGCGGCTCGCCCGAATAGTTCTCGCGCACCAACTCGAGAACCTGCTCGCGTCGCTTGTCATCGGCTCGGTTCGAAGCGCGCCCGACGTTGCCATGCACGAGAGCTTTGCTCCCCCCCTCGCCGTAACGCTTCTTGAGACGCTTCGCCTGGCGGTAGCTGACGTCCAGCAGCTCGGCCGCCTCGGTCAATTTCAGTTCGCCTCGTTTCACTCGGCTCAGCACTTCGCCGCGCCTCACTTCCTTTGCACTCATCGATGTCCTTTCCAATCTCGGCTCCTCCTTCGGAGCCTCAGATTAGGGGACATTTCTATTGGGTGCTCAAGGGGACATTATCATTGGGTTACAACACCCTGGGTAACATCCCCTCGAGGCGAAAGCCCCGCAAGGGGCGCAGGAAAACAAACGCATGATACAAACTCTACCCACCTCGACAATCGCTGGCTGTACCCCTTTTCCCCGTGCCCGGATCTGCACCAGTGCAACTAAAGCGGCACTGGAACCGACTGCAAAATTTCTTCGAGAATCTCAACCTTGCGGTCCGCCGCGTTCCCTCCGCTGGAGCGCGCTTCGGCGATCGAGCGGTGGGCGAATACTGAAACCGCCAAGCGCTTCACGTGGTCCGGGGTGCAGTAGTCCAGGCCTTCGACCAGCGCCAGCGCCTGCGCCGCCCGGTAGAGAGCAATCGAACCCCGCGGGCTCACGCCAAGCCCGAGCTGCTCGTGATTACGAGTCCTCTCGACGATCCCCATCAAATAGTCAACGACCGAGTCGTCCACGCGGACTTCCTCGACCCGCGACTGCAGTTCGACAATGTCCGCGCCCGACGCCACCGGATTGACCCCGCTGCCGTGCAGCGGACGGTTCGAGCGCAGAATCTCGCGCTCGCTTTCGGCATCGGGATAGCCCATTTGAACTCGCATCAAAAACCGGTCGAGCTGCGATTCCGGCAGGGGGTAGGTTCCGTGATGCTCCATGGGATTCTGCGTCGCAATCACCATGAAGGGCTCCGGCAGCGGATAGGAACGGCCCTCGATCGTCACTTGCCGTTCGTTCATCGCCTCCAGCAGCGCCGACTGCGTTTTGGGCGTTGTGCGGTTGATCTCATCCGCCAGCAGGATGTTCGTAAACACGGGACCCGGCTTGAACTCAAACTCCTCGCGCGTGGAGCTGTAGACCGTGACGCCGAGGACGTCGCTCGGCAGCATGTCGCTGGTGAACTGCACCCGGTGGAATTGGCAATCGAGGCTTTCGGCGAGAGTCTGCGCCAGAGTGGTCTTGCCGACTCCCGGCACATCCTCGATCAACAGATGCCCCCGCGCCAGCAGGCAAACCACGGCCAGCCGCACAGCTTCCGCCTTGCCGCGGATCACACCCGACAGGCAGTCCTCGAGCGCCGTGATTCTTTCCGTTACTTCGATTGCCGCCCGCCGCTCGACGTGCATCACCCTAACATCATAACGAAGAGTGTCCTAAACCTCGTAAATCTGGATGTGACATTGAGTGCTGTTCGCTGCGACCGGTTGTTGGGCATCACTGCCAATTGTTAGACGCCGGCGTATACGAGGAACGCTCCAAATAGAAGGCCGGCAATCCCTCCGACCCTCACTGAGCTCCGACCCCACCGCAGCAACCAATCAAGGAGCGACTGAATCTTGGAATTGCCCGCTAGGAGCACCGTCACTCCAGAAGCAATGAGCCGAAACGCCGCCGCTCAAACTCAGCCGGCTTCGGAGGAGAAGTTACGCGAGGGGAGAACCGGGGACCGTGCACATGGATCGGCTTGACAAATGGGGTTGAGCTAAAGTGAGCTACATCACCCGCATTCATGGCGAAGAAACGCTCATCCCCGGCAACACGGCTTACACCTGCCCCGAGAGGCTACACCGGCTTCCTGAACCAATTGAAACACCGCATTCGTACGTCCCGGTTCCGTGCGGCCGTAGCGGTTAATCGGGAACTGATCGGGCTGTATTGGAGCATTGGCCGGGACATTCTTGAGCGGCAGCGTTAGCAAGGCTGGGGCGCTAAGGTTATTGACCGCCTTTCGGCCGATTTGCGCCGGGCATTTCCAGACATGAAGGGCTTCTCTGCCCGGAATCTCAAATACATGCGAGCCTTTGCCGAGGCTTGGCCGGATGAGCAATTTGTGCAACAGGTTGTTGCACAAATTCCCTGGGGTCACAACGTTCGTCTCTTGGACTACCTCAAGGACCCGCTCGAACGCGAGTGGTATGCGCGCAAGACAATTGAAGTTGGCTGGAGCCGCGCCGTCCTCGAGCACCAAATTGGCACGGGTCTCTACCGCCGCCAAGGCAAAGCCCAAACCAACTTCGCCGCAACCCTTCCGGCGCCCCAGTCAGATCTTGCCCAAGAGCTGACGAAAGACCCCTACAACTTCGCTTTCCTGATGCTCCGGGACGACGCCCGTGAACGCGACCTGGAGCAGGCCTTGATCGAGCATCTGCGCAACTTTCTGCTTGAACTTGGCGTGGGATTTTCCTTCGTCGGCAGCCAATACCCCCTCAAGGTGGGCCAGGACGATTTCTACCTCGACCTGCTGTTCTACCACCTGAAGCTCCGCTGCTACGTCGTCATCGACCTCAAGATGAAGGAGTTTCAGCCCGAGTTTGCCGGCAAGATGAACTTTTACCTCACCGCGATTGACGAGTTGCTGCGCCATCCCGACGACCAACCCAGCATCGGCATCATCCTGTGCAAGAGCCGTCAAAATCGGCTCGTTGTCGAGTATGCCCTTCGCGACATGGCCAAGCCCATCGGTGTTGCCAAGTATCGTCTCCTAGAGGCTCTCCCTGACCAGCTTAAGGGAAGCTTGCCGACGCTCGATGAACTCGAAGCGGAATTTGGAAGCCAGTCTTTGGACTGAACCAGGATCGCGGTCTGGACAATCCCACCGCTCCCGCCCCACTGTGTTGTACAATCCCACCGACATGGAAAGCTACGCCGCCGGCCCCCAGGCGCCCTTGATCGACAAAACCATCCCTCAAGTCTTCGCCGAAACCGTCGAGCGTCACGGAACGCGCGACGCCATCATCTCCTGCCATCAAAACCTCCGCCTCACCTACAACCAGCTCCAGCAACGAGTCGAACAAACCGCCGCCGGCCTCTACCGCCTCGGCATCCGCCCCGGCCACCGCGTCGGCATGTGGGCCTCGAGCTGCGCCGAGTGGATTTACCTGCAAGTCGCCACCGCACGCATCGGCGCCGTCCTGGTCAACGTCAACCCGGCATACCGCGCCCACGACCTCTCCTACATCCTCGAACGCTCCGGCATGAAAGCCATCTTCCTGCACGAGAAAGACGCCCGAGCGAACTACCTCGAAATCCTGCGGGAAGCGAGCGACGGCCGCCAACTCGCGCTGGAGCATTCCATCGTCCTCGAACGCCCCGCGGAAGCCCCCATCGCCGCCGCCAACGGCATCACGAGCTGGAGCGCCATGGTAGCCATGCTCGGCGCCAATGCCGCCGCCCCCCCGTTCGAAGGAAGCCCCGGCGACGTCGTCAACATCCAGTACACCTCCGGAACAACGGGCAAGCCCAAGGGAGTCCTGCTGACACACAAGAACATCGTCAACAACGCCCTCCTGGTCGGCCAGACACTGAAATGGAGCGAGCAGGACCGGCTCTGCATGCCCGTCCCGCTCTATCATTGCTTCGGCTGCGTTCTAGGCTCGCTGCAATGTCTTGTCTTCGGCGCGGCGCTGGTGATACCGTCGGCGCGGTTCGATCCGTTGGCGACCCTGCGGGCGATCGACGAAGAGCGCTGCACCACCATCTACGGCGTCCCGACGATGTTTATCGCGGAGCTGGACCATCCCAGCTTCACCCAATACGACATGAGTTCGCTGCGCACCGGCATCATGGCCGGAGCCCCCTGCCCCATCGAGCTGATGAAGCGCGTGGTCGCTGAGATGCACTGTTCGGAGATGACCATCGGCTACGGCCAAACCGAAGCCTCACCCATCGTCACGCAGACGTCCACCGATGACCCTCTCGAACTCCGTGTCTCGACCGTCGGACGCGCGCTCCCCTGCACCGAGGTGAAGATCGTCCATCCCGAAAACGGACAGACCCTCCCCGCCGGCGAACAAGGCGAGCTGTGCACGCGCGGCTACCTGGTGATGAAGGGATACGACAATGAGCCCGAAGCCACCGCCCGCGCCGTCGATTCAGAAGGCTGGCTGCATAGCGGCGACCTGGCGACGATGGACGAGGACGGCAATGTCCGCATCACGGGACGCGCCAAGGAAATGATCATTCGCGGCGGCGAGAACATCTATCCCCGCGAGATCGAGGAATTTCTCCACGCCCACCCCAAAATCGCCGACGTCTACGTCGTGGGGCTGCCCGATGAAAGGCTAGGCGAGCGCGTCCTAGCCTGGGTGCAACTAAAATCCGGCGAGAAAGCCACCGAGGACGAAATCAAAAAGTTCTGCCAAGAAAAGATCGCCCACTTCAAAATCCCCGAATTCATCCGCTTTGTCGACGCCTTCCCCATGACCGTCACCGGCAAAGTGCAAAAGTTCGTCATCCGCCAAAAAGAAATCGAGCTCCGAGGCCTAGAAGCCGCCGCAAAAATCGAAACCGCCTAATCGGCCGAATTGAGCTAGCGTAATGCGCCAAGCAGATTGCGCCTTCATCCAGAATTCACGATCGGGAGGGACTGCTGCTGCAGATCATAGAATCTGGGTCAGATCTCGGTAGAGCAACCGCTACAAGCCGCGTTCACGCGGCTTCGCCTTCTTAGGCCAGCCGTTTTACGGCTGGTAGGTCGCGCCGTTCAATGTTCGTCAGCCCGTTTCAACGGGCTTCTCATCCACAACGGAAATCTATTGCGTTACGGTATTATTGGCAAACCACATATGCCTCGTAAATGCAAAGCAAGACCAGACAGCGAGAACGGGCGAAACACTGACATGAAACCACACTACCCGGGTCCGATTTTATCCGAGTCTGCCTAAGAAGGAGTTGGGCGGTTAGGCAACTGTCGTCACGTACAACGAAACGGAGACGTTCATGGCGAAGCGCAGATCCAAACAAAAAGGCACAGATGGGGTATTTAGTTGACTCCAGTAGCCACAATATGTTGTGGTTGGGGGCATGAAGGAGGACTACCCCCGAAACCTCGTCGAGTTGGAAGCTCGATTCTCGACCGAGGAGGCGTGCCGGGAGTACCTGCTGAAGCTGCGCTGGCCGGAGGGGTTCGTGTGCCCGCGCTGTGGGATCCAGTCCTCATGGGCCAGCAAACGCAATCTGCTGCTCTGCGCCGACTGCGGTTACCAGGCCTCGGTGACGGCGGGCACGATTTTCCAGGACACCCGCAAGCCCTTGACGTTGTGGTTCCGGGCGGCTTGGTGGGTGACAACGCAAAAAGGCGGGGCCAGCGCGCTGGAGTTGCAGCGGGTCTTGGGTTTGGGTAGCTATGTAACCGCCTGGACCTGGCTGCACAAGTTCCGCCGCGCCATGGTGCGCCCCGGTCGCAATCGGCTGGTCGGCCGGGTGGAGGTGGACGAAACGTATGTGGGCGGAGTCGAAGAGGGCGTCCGAGGTCGCGAAATGGTTGGCAAAGCGTTAGTTGCGGTTGCTGCCGAGGAGGATGGGCGCGGTATGGGTCGCATCCGGCTCCGTCGGATCGCGGATGCCTCAGCGGCGAGCTTGGAAGCCTTTGTCGAAGAAGCTATCCAACCTGGCAGCCTCGTGCACACCGACGGCTGGGAAGGCTATGCGGGATTGGAGAACAAAGGATACCGCCATGAAGTCACCGTGCTGCGCGGGAAGCGGCAATCGGCGAGTAAGCTGCTGCCGAGAGTCCATCGTGTCGCCTCTCTGCTAAAGCGCTGGCTGTTGGGGACCCACCAGGGGGCTGTCAGTCACGAGTATTTGGACTACTACCTGGACGAGTTCACGTTCCGCTTCAACCGGCGGACCTCACGGTCGCGCGGCAAACTTTTCTATCGCCTCCTCCAGCAGGCGGTCGCCGCCGACCCTGCTCCCTATAAGACAATGGTCGAGGCCACCAGGGCCGGCACCCCCACCCCCAAGATGTAGTGGCTACTGGAGTCAACTAAATACCCCATAGGCACAGAACGCAAGTTCACGGGATTGGTTCCCACCGGCGAGCCGCCGGCGATGGACGAGGCGGATGGGGTGCAAGTGGGCGAGGAGGCCGTGCCGGGGATGAGGCTGCGGTGCATTTGTCGCGGACACACAAGAGCGATTGGACGTATTGCTTGGTCCCCCTGCGGCCGATTCATCGCTTCACCTTCTCAAGACAGGACCATCCGCATTTGGGACGCCAACAATGGAAACTGTCTCGCTGTCCTTGCGGGGCACGAGGACGACGTACCGTGTGTTGAATGGTCGCCCACCGGTCGGCTATTAGCGTCTGGAAGCCAAGACGGGAGCTTTCGATTGTGGGATTCGCGAGATTTACAGGCGACGAATTCGCCTGAACCTCCGCAACTTCTTTCTGTATTTGTCTCAGATAGTCAAGCCGGGAGAGCAGGCAAGAGAAGTTGGGTTACGACCTTGGCGTGGTCATCCGATGGATCTCGCATCGCGCTCGGATTGGATGATATTGCCCGCGCAGAGATTTGGAATGTTGAGTCCAAATCGAAACTCGCGACGTTAGGCGAAGGCAGTTCGCGTATCTTCAACCTTGCTTGGTCGCACTCTTCGGACGTGATTGCGACGGGGCACGACGACGGCGCTGTTCGACTATGGAATCCAAACACCGGAGAGTTCGAACGTGAGTTCCGCGGGCATTCCGGAGCCGCAATGTTCGTAGCGTGGTCACCTGATGGCCGCACAGTTGTCTCGGGTTCGGGGGACAATACGATCCGCTTGTGGCACGTGACAGATGCTCAACAGGCACGCGTGCTTGAAGGACACACCGGCGCCCTCAGGGGAATCTCACTATCGGCGGATGGGCGTTTGCTTGCTTCAAAAGGCTACGACGAAACTGTCCGCATCTGGCTGATTGGTTCTGGAGTTCAAATTGCTGAGATCGCAGAGTCTATTGAAGGATGGAACTGGACGAACATTTCGTTTCACCCCAATGACCCAGTTCTTGCCACACACGGTGAGAAGCAAACAGTAATTCGCGTTTGGGACCTCGACGTTGCGAAACTGCTTGCTAACAACAAGATTCTCGCAGCAATAAGTTACACGTCCGCGAAGATCGTCCTCGTCGGCGAAAGCAACGTCGGCAAATCCTGTCTCGCCATGCGGCTCGCCAAAGATCGCTATCCCGAAGATCACGAACACGGCACCACGCACGGCATGCGGTTCTGGCCGATGGAAGCGGAAGACTTGCATCCTGCGGCCAAGGCGCCGGAAGGGCAGCGGCGGGATGTGGTGTTGTGGGACTTTGGCGGGCAGGATGAATATCAGCTCGTGCATCAGTTGTTTCTGCACGATACAACCTTGGCGCTCGTGCTCATCGATCCGACTCGCGGGCGGGTCGCAATGGACGAGGCGCGGGATTGGAATAAGCGCCTCGAAAAACATCTCGCCGGGCGGCAGGCTGTGAAGTTGCTCGTGGGGGCGAAACAGGATCGGGCCAGTCGGCTCGTCCATCGAACCGCCCTCGACGCGCTGCAAACCGAGTGCGGGTTTGCTGGGTACCTAGAGACCAGTGCCAAGACCGGGCGGAACATCCCCGACTTTCGCGAAGCCATCGCGAACGCGCTTGACTGGGATAGCTTGGCCAAAACCAGTCGCCCTGAGCTGTTTCAGAAGATTCGCGACGAGATCGAAGAGCGGCGAGGTGGCGGCGAGGTGGTGCTGCCGCTGGCGGAACTAAAGAGCGCCCTCCAGGATGCTCATCCAGCGATCTACGAAGAGGCTGCCGTGGGGGCCGTGGCCGATCAGTTGGCGACCCAGGGCGTCATCGTGCGGACCAAGCTCACCGGCGGCGATGAAGTACTCGTGTTGCAGTTGCCCGTAATCGAACGGTACGCCGGATCTTTGATCGTTGCAGCTCGAAACAGCCAGCGAGGCGTTCCGGCAATTGAACAGCGCCTGCTCGCTTCTCCCGATGTGCCGTTGCCGGGGATGAAAAAGAAGGAGCGGCTCAAGTCGCGCGTTCAGGAACGCGTCGTTTTGGAATGTGTATCGCAACTGTTGATCGAGCACGGCATTTGCTTTCAACATGAGGGCCTTCTGATCTTTCCCTCTTTGTTCGCTCAAATCGCCCTGGAAGACGACAGTCGCTTGGGTCACACCGTCTCGCTGTATTACGACTTCGCGGGCGCGGTGGACAACATTTACGCGTCGCTGGTGGCGTGGTTGGTGCTGGGCAAGAACTTTGGCAAGGTGCGATTGCGGAACGACCGGGCGGAGTTCGAAACGGCGGGACGCGGGGCGTGTGGAGTGCGGAAACTGGATCGCGGGCGGGGCTTCGCACGGATGGACGTGTTTTTTGATGAACAGACACCCGAGAAAACGCGGCGCGTGTTTCAGGACTTCGTTGAGCAGCACTTGCGGAGCCACGGCTTGGAGATTGCCGAGCACATAGAAGTGATCTGCACGAAGTGCGGATACTCCTTTACCGAAGAAGACATTCGCCAACGAATCGCTCGCGGCGAAAATGACGTGGGTTGCATCAAATGCGACGAACGTGTCGATCTAGCCGATGCTGTGGCCAAATCCGGCAAGCGAGACACGGCGGCCCAGCGAAAAGCAGTGGCGCTGCTCGGGACCGTCGAGAAAAAAGTGCAGCAGGCGGTCAAAGCGGTGAAGCAGGTTTTTCGCAAATCCGATGAGGAACTAAGAACAGACGAGCCGATTCGCATTCTGCACCTCAGCGACTTGCATTTCGTAAATGACACGCAGGTACGAGCGAAGCTCCAGCCGTTGATCGCTGATATCGAAGACGCGGACGGAGGTTTGGGCTTTGAGCGCTTGGACTATTTGGTCGTATCCGGTGATGCGGCTCATCAGGCGACACCCGCACAATTCGATAAGGCCCACGATTTTGTCTCCGGCGTGATTAAGGCGTTCGGGCTGACGGCCCAGCGTTGTATCCTCGTACCGGGGAATCACGATTTGTCTTGGGACGAAGAAGTCTATCAGTGGAAACCAAAGCGACGCGTGGACGTAGGTGGATTGGCGGAAGGGACGTATCACCAGCAGGGCCACGGCTATTTGATCCGCAAGGACAAGGACTATCCCCAGCGTTTTTCGAATTACTCAGACTCGTTTCACCACAAGATCACGCAAGAGCCATATCCGTTGGCACCGGAACGTCAGGGCATTCCTTACTTCTTCAAAGACGACGGACTGCAATTCTTGACCCTAAATTCCTGCTGGGAGATCGATGAATATTTTTCGGAGCGGTCGAGCGTGCACCCGGAAGCGGTATCTCAATGCCTGGCGGAGGCTGACAGACAGCTCAAACGCGAAAGGGTGGATAAGAACTCCGTGTTGCGAGTCGGCGTTTGGCATCATCCGGTCACAGGCAACGAGAAGATCGCGAACACGGGTTTCCTTGATTCACTTCGAAAAGCCAAAGTTCGTCTCGCGTTGCACGGCCATGTCCACGAAGACAGGACTGACTTGGTCGGTTACAAACACGGCAAGACCGTGCATGTTGCCGGTGCCGGCTCGTTTGGCGTCTGGGTCGAAGGCCGACCTCCGACGACTCCACAACTTTACAACGTGATCGAGATCGACCGCAGTTCTCGAAAGGTTAAAGTGCACACTCGCTACCGGGACAACCAGGAAGGCGCCTGGGGTGGTCGGGCAATCTGGCCGGGCGACGATCCGACAACAAAGCGGACGTTTTACACGGTCTAGAGACGATGAAGTGGTGTACCGAAAGCGGCTCCCAATACGTTGTCTCGCGGCGGCCCTCGCCCTAGTTGGTGTCATCGCGCCGCCCCTCCACGGCCAGACCTGGGAAGACTTCCGCACCCCAACCCCGATCGGCCCGGACGACACGCTGGTGATCGGATTCCAGGGCGGCCGGCGACGCTGGGACAACGACAAGCGATCTCCTCGCAAGCTTGCCCTCAAGCTGCGTTCGCGGCGGATTCGCGGCTTGCACGTCGAAACTCTGGCAAACCGCAAGCGCCCGCTGGCCGTCAAGCTGGTCGAGCGCGCGTTTGACCGCAACCGGGACGGAGTCCTCGACCCCACTGAGAAGGCTTCCGCGCGCATCGTCATCTACGGGCTAAGCTTCGGAGGCGCGGCCGCGGTCAAGCTGGCGCGGGACCTCAGCGAACGCAACATCGCGGTACTGCTGACCATCCAGATTGACAGCGTGGGCCGGGACGACGCCGTGATCCCGTCCAACGTGCGCCGGGCCGCGAATTTCTACCAGAAGAACGGCCTCGTCATAAGCGGCGAAGGTCCGATCCGGGCCCAGGACCCCAAGCGGACAACGATCATCGCCGACTGCCGAGTGGACTACAGCAAGCGCAAAATCGACATCTCGAACGTCAACTGGTTCAAGAAGCTCGGCCGCGTCGCGCACTCCTACATCAGCTATGACCCGCAAGTCTGGACCCGCGTGGAAAAACTGGTACTGGGGGAAGCAGGCCCGGATTCGCGCAATCGTCCCAAGCTCCCGCAGCCTTGCCCGCCGTCCTGAAAACGGTCACTGGGCTCTGGCACGTCGTTACTAATCTCGCCCGCGCACCACCAATCGCCGTTTCCGCGCCGCAAAACCGCAGTGCCAGCCCCATTCGCAAACCGCCGTCTCGCCGCCGGCAGGCGCAACCCTCCAGCTGTTCCAAAACGCCCCAGCCACGATTCACCCCAACCCAGTCACAGATTTCTAAGAAAAATATTCCCTGTGTTATCAACAAGTTCGTCTCATGAAGGTAAGATCCCCCCAGATCGATTCGCTATTCTGATAACGGTGAAACCAGCGATCAATCATTTGTCATACGGAGGGAAATGAACACCCGAGCCAGCGTCTCGGCGGCCAAAAAACTCTGAAACCCTGCAGTTTTCTGCAAAAAACTGCAATCACCACAAGGAACTCATTATGAATAAAGAACTTACAAACGGACAGCGGCGGGCAATCGAAGCCCTTATGCTGACAAACACCATCACCCGGGCAGCCCAAAAGGCCAAAGTCAGTGAAAGATCCATCTATGTCTGGATGAAACAGGATCACTTCCAGACTGCCCTAAGAAAGGCACGCCGCAACGCTCTGGCCCAGACCACCACGCGCCTGCAGCAAATCACCGCCCGCGCCGTCGACACTCTCGAGGCCGTCATGGAGGACGAGAAAGCTTCCTCCGCCAGCCGAGTCAGCGCGTCGCGCTTGTCGCTCGAAATGATGTACCGCGGCGCCGTGCTCGACGACATCATCGAACGCCTCAAGACCGTCGAAAAAAAACAATTGCGCCATCAGAATGGATGAGTCGGCAAAACGTAGCAGAAGGTTCGGAAAGCGACATCAGAGCCCCAGGCGGAAGCCTGGGGTCAAGACCCGAAAACGCAGCACGTTTCTCGAGTGCGCCTCATCCATCCGATCGCTTGCTCATCGCCACCCACGCCTTCTGGGCAGTGATGCGGACGGTGTTGTCGTCGCTCTTGAGTTTCGGGAAGATGGCGGCGGCGGCCTCGGCGGTTCCGATCTTGGCGAGGCCGATGATGGCGGCGCATTGCCAATGCCCTTCGTCGCGTTTGAGGGCTGCCTGGTAGATGGCGAAGGCGTCTTCCGGTTTGCCCCGCCCGGCCTGCGCGTCGGCGTAGCGCAGCAAGCTGTCGGTGTACTCGACCTTTTGCCAGTCCGAAAGTGAGTCGTAGCCGGGCAATTGCGCTTGGCCGCCTGTCCCTATGCCAATGCGGCCGGCTGCCTTCATGCCCGCCATGGCGATGGTGGTATCGGACGACTTCATGGCGCCGAGGCAGGCGCTGACCGCTTCTTCGGCGCGGCGGTGGCCGAGCGCGGCCGGGAGGCGGGGCTTGAAATCTTCAGCAGCATCCGAAAGCGCGGCGAGCAATGCTTCTTCCGGCGTTTTGCCCGGGATTCGCTCCAGACAGAAAACGGCCTCTTCCCGCAGTTTCGGATCGTGGACCAGCTTCGCCACCGCGGGCACGTCGTCCGTCGTGGCGATCAGCGACAGGCGCCGCAGAGCCGTTGCCTTCTCGGTGTTGTGGCGCTGGCCGGTAAGAAGATCGAGCAGCTTAGCCACGACCGGTCGTGCCGCGAGTCTGCTTGCATCCTCCGTTGGCATCCTAAATGCCCGTTTCGGAATCACTTCTCGCCTCTCCCCGAACCCGCTTGCGAAATCGCTGACCACCGTGCCCGCCAGCCGGCCAACCAACGTATTGATACAAAGACGGTTGTATGCTACAATTTTCCTTGCTTGGTAATTGGGGTGGCTACCCGTAACTCGCGGGCGGCTGACAAAGAAGATCTTATTTGGAGATGTAGTGTTTGGCGCTGAAGTTGCGCCAACTACAACAGAGGCGCGGAAGAACAAGCTTCTGCCCGCGAGCCATTGATTCTTTCGGACGGCTAGCCAAAAAAGGTCTCACGCATCTAAAATAAAGTGCAACCACCACGGGGTGGGTAACATCTATATTTATTTGAACAACGTAATCATGGAAGGAGGTTGGCGATGACGAAAAGAGAAAGCGACAAGATCATAAACCAGTTGCTCGCCAAGCTATCAGAGGTGACCGGCGGCGCTTCCCGTCGCGAGGGGCTAATTGCGGAACGGTCGAACGATCCGATGGACCAAATGCAGTCACGGGTTGATCTGGACTTGGCCGTGACGGCTATCAACACGAATTTCGAAACCAAGAAGGCAATTGAGACGGCGCTCGACCTGCTCACGGCAGGCGACTATGGCACCTGCCAAGATTGCGGCGATCCGATCAATCCCAAGCGGCTGCAGGCGATTCCGTGGACTGCGCTTTGTATCCATTGCCGCGAGGCCCACGACGCGGATCGCAGAATGCGCGCCGACGCCGCGCTTGCTGCCTAAGCGTCTCCAAGAACAGTCACAACCGATTTTCCAAGGAGCGGGCCGTTAAGCCGCTCTTTGGGACATTCCGGTGCGCCTGCTCATGCGATCTCTAACTTGCTCGTTACGGCGGCTGCCCGCCTGTTGAGGGTCTCGGTCAGCAGCTTGGGTTGGATCGGCTTGGTGAGAAAGTCGTCCATGCCGGCGTCCAAGCATTTCTCCCGGTCTCCCGCCAAGGCGTTCGCGGTGAGGGCCTAGGGATTCTTATCGGATGATCAGAGAGCTCCGTGAAGGGTTTCCCGTATCGCTCCAGTCGAACCAGAAGGCCGGTCAAAAGTAAGGGTTAATCTACAACTCGACGACCGCTTTGGCGACTCCGTCTGAGTAATGAGCGACGGCCTCGAAAGCTTTCGCGCCATCTTCCAGCGGGAAAAAGTGGGTGACAAGGGCGCTCGTGTCAATCAGCTTGCGCTGTAACATCTCAATCGCCTGGTGGTCGTTGCCATTAGACCGTTTCTGGACGTGGATGGTGATTTCACGGTCTAGGCCGCGCCAGAAATTCACGGGCACCTCTTGTTGGGAGGGGACTCCGATGACGACCATGCGAGCCCCGGCGCGAGCCGATTCCAGCCCGTTGTTGATCGACTCGGGCTTGCCCGCCGCATCAAAGATCACGTGCGCGCCCTTGCCCCCCGTGACGTCACGTACAGCGTCTGCCACCGATTCCTTCGAAAAATCAACGACGGCATCGGCCCCCATCTTTTTCGCCAGGGCAAGACGTTCCGGGATCTCGTCGGCGACAACAATCGACGCCGCTCCCGCAAGTTTCGAGACGGCGGTCGCCAACAAGCCGATGGGGCCCGCCCCCATGACCGCGACCGTTTCGCCCAATTGAAATTTGGCCAGTTCGAGAGAATGCAGCAGCACGGCGAGGGGCTCGGCCACGGTTGCCGTCGGGAAATCCATATCGCCGGGAATCACGGTTACGTTGCGTTGCGGCATGACCGCGTATTCGCGTAACAACCCGGGCAGTTGCGGACCGCCCATGAAGATGGAGGTTTCGCAGATGTTTTGGCGGCCGCCAAGGCAAAACTCGCACTTCCCGCAGGTGATTGTCGGCTCCACGGCCACGCGGGTCCCGGTCTTTAAGTTCTCGACTCCCGGTCCGACGCCCGTGATCTCGCCGGCCGGCTCGTGACCCAGAATCGAGGGGTAGGGCGTGATTGTTCCCGCCGCCGATCCTTCCAAGTAGTGATGCATGTCGGAGCCGCAAATCCCCACGGCACGAATTCGGACCAGCACCTCGCCCGGGCCGGGATCAGGCGGATCGGGGGTGTCCCGGGGTTCCAGAGTACGAGGGGCGACAAGTTGAAGCGATCTCATAAGTTTCCCGCGATTGTCTAGCCGTGCATCCGAGGCCCCCTCTAACTTTGGAGGCGGCCGCTCGGTCAAGCCAAGCAACAAACGATTCTATCGGATCGCCCGCGAATACGCAGGACGTTAGCCTGAACGAGATCAGCCACGGTCGTAGGGACCGGAACAGGAAATCCCTGCGGAAAACGTGGGAAACGGTTAGCCTCGATCTCAATGTGTTCCCCTGCGAGAATCATCTTGCATTGGACAACTCTAGCCTCCCGCTTCATGTAGAGTAAAGTACGAGCAAATACGCCTGTGCCCCGCCCGTTTTCTCTCGACGACAAGTACACATTGGAAGAAGGTGTCGTTTACATGAGCGGCATCCAGGCCCTGGTGCGGCTGCCCATCGAACAGATGCGCCGAGACCGGCGCAAGGGCCTGCGAACGGGCGCCTTCATCTCCGGCTACGAAGGCTCGCCACTGGGCGGCTACGACATCGCCCTGCAGCGCGCTCAGCGGCTGCTGGACGAACACAATATCCACTTCGTTCCGGGAGTCAACGAAGATCTTGCCGCCACTGCGGTGATGGGCAGCCAAATCCATCAGTTGCTGCCCGAGACCAACGTCGACGGCGTCGTCGGGATCTGGTACGGCAAGGGCCCTGGGGTTGACCGCAGCGGAGACGTGCTGCGCCACGCCAACTTGGCGGGTACCGGCAAGCATTGCGGGGCGCTGGCCTTGGCTGGAGACGATCACGTCTCGAAAAGCTCCACGATCCCGCATCAGAGCGAGCTGTCGTTTTACAATTTCGCGATTCCCACGCTTGCGGCGGGCAGCCCCCAAGAAATTCTCGACTATGGGCTCTACGGAATCGCCATGTCGCGCTTCACCGGCGCCTGGACCGGCCTGAAACTCGCGACCGACGTTTGTGACGGTGGCGGGACGCTCGAGGTCTCGCCCGAGCGTTGCGAGACGATCGAGCCTGAGCTGATCATCGACGGCGCACCCTACGAGAAGGTGATGAAGCCCCACCTGATCGTGCCCATATCCCTGGGGCTCGAAAAAGAACTTCACTACAAGCGCTTGCTGGCCGCGCGTGAGTTCGCTCGCGTCAATCGCCTCAACGAAATCAAGGTCTCGCATCGGGACGACAAACTCGGCATCATCACGGCGGGCAAAGCCTACTACGACGTGATGAGCGCGCTGCGGAACCTTGGCGCGGGCCGCGAGGCTTTGCAGCGGTCGGGGATTCGAATCCTGAAGCTCGGCATGGTCTACCCGCTCGAGAGCGCGATTATTGAGGAGTTCATTGAAGGCCTGCATCAAGTACTCGTCATCGAAGAAAAGCGTAGCTTCATCGAGATGCAGTTGCGAGACCTGTTGTTCAACGCCAACCCGCGTCCGGCGATCCATGGAAAGAATGATCCCGACGGCCGGCCGCTATTTCCCACGCATGGTGAGCTGGATGCCGAAGTTGTAGCCAAGGGCCTTGCCCGCTGGCTCGAGGCGACGCCGGCCATGGAGCAGCGCCTGGCCCGCATCTCTGAGCGAGAAACCGCGGACTCGGGCCAGCCGAGGGTTGCCCCGCGCGCACCGACGTACTGTTCGGGTTGCCCGCATAACCGCTCGACGATTCTGCTCGACGATCAGATCGCCGGCGGCGGCATCGGCTGCCATGGAATGGCGGCACGGTTCGAGGACAAGCGCGGCGTCGCCTACCTCGCTCAGATGGGAGGCGAGGGCGCGGCCTGGATCGGCATGTCGCCGTTTGCCGAGCGGGAACACATCTTCCAAAACCTCGGCGAAGGGACTTATTTCCATTCCGGGAGAATGGCGGTCAGCGCGGCCATCGCGGCCGGGGTCAACATTACTTTCAAGATCCTCTACAACAATGCGGTCGCTATGACCGGGGGGCAGGAGGTCGCCGGCGGCCTGCCGATTCCAGCGTTGACGCGCGAGCTGGATGCCGCCGGGGCTCGGAGAATCGTCCTGTTGACCGACGATCTCGCCCGCTATGAAGACCGCTCGCAATTGGCGGAGCCGGTGCAGGTGCGGCCGCGGGAAGATTTGGAAGATGTGCTGGCCGAACTCGGCGGTCATCCCGGCGTCACGGTAATGATTTACGACCAGATGTGCGCGGCGGAGAAGCGCCGGCGGCGCAACCGCGGCCGCATGCCCCAGCCGGTCCGGCGAATCATGATCAACGAGCGGGTGTGCGAGGGCTGCGGAGATTGCGTCACGCAGTCGAATTGTGTCTCGCTTCATCCGGTCGAGACCGAGTTCGGCCCCAAGACGCGGGTTCACCAGTCCTCTTGCAACGCCGATTACTCCTGCGTGATGGGGGATTGCCCGTCATTTGTTTCGGTAATGATCGATGAGGGCACGGAACTGAAGCGAAAGCCGCTGCCCGAGTTGCCGGACGTAGCGATGGAGGAACCGGCGCGAAAGATAGCGCTCGACGGCCCCTACCATGTCTTGATGCCGGGGATCGGCGGGACCGGCGTCGTCACGATGAACGCCCTGCTCGCGACGGCGGCATTGATTGACGGGCTCCATACGATCACGCTCGATCAAACCGGGCTGGCGCAGAAGGGGGGCGCTGTCGTCTCGCACCTGACGATCAGCCCGGAGCCGCTGGAGGCGTCCAACCGCATCAGCTACGCGGCAACGGATCTCTTGCTTGGCTTTGACATCATGGGAGCCGCCGAGGCCACGAATATCAAGCGCGCCGACCCGCGGCGCACCGTCGCCGTGATTAACAGCCACGAGACGCCTACCGCCGACACAGTGCGCAAGGGCCTCACGGTGCTGTCAGTCGACGGGCATTTTCTTCACGTCATTCATGGCTCGACCGTGGCCGAGCGAAATATTCTGGTCGACACTTCGAAACTCGCGGAGAAACTGTTCGGCAGCCATCTGCAATCGAACATCCTTTTGATGGGGGTTGCCTACCAGGCGGGTCTGCTGCCGATCAGCGCTGAATCCATCGAGCAGGCCCTGCGGCTGAACGGCGTGGCGGTCGAGCGCAACCTCGCCGCCTTTCGCTGGGGACGCAAATATCAGCACGACCCGGCAAGCGTATTGCAGTATGTGACGGACGAAAAAGCGCCGCTCGAAATCCAAACGCTGGACGGGCTTATCGGCCACCGGGCGCGCGAATTGAGCGCCTACCAGAACCAGAAATACGCAGCCGAATACCGTTCCTTTGTGGATCAAGTGCGCCAGGCCGAAGTGAGGGTTCGCCCAGGGAGCAGCGATCTGACTGACGCGGCCGCGCGCTACCTCTATAAGCTGATGGCCTACAAGGACGAGTACGAGGTGGCTCGCCTGCTGACCGACCCGTCTTTTGAACAGCAATATCGCGAAACCTTCGAGTCGCCACGAAAGATCATCCATCACCTCCATCCACCGCTGCTGCGATCGCTCGGCCTGAAGAAGAAGCTATCCCTGGGACCAAGCTTCCGGCCCCTGTTGAGGCTGCTGGCGAGTTTCAAGTTCCTGCGCGGGACCGCCTTTGACGTCTTCGGCTGGGCCAAGACTCGCCGTCAGGAGAGGGAACTGATTGGCTGGTACCGGGAGACCATGGAATCCCTGCTCGACGGACTCAGCGACGCCAACCTGGACCGTGCCGTCGAGATCGCGCGGCTGCCCGACCAGATCCGCGGCTACGAAGACATCAAGACGGCGTCGATCGAAAAGGTGCAGCAGGCGGTCAATGAGAAGCTGGCCGAACTCGCGAGGCCGACGGCGGCTTGAGGCGGCGCGCGGCTCCAGCCGTGCCACCTCGTGCCTGTGGCGCGTGGTCCGGGGAAACGGCAGAGACCCTGAGTCTTCCCTCGGCGCCTGTCTGGAACGGTTTGCGGGGACGCCAATAGAGCAAGCGGTCCCGCTCTGATCGTTCCGGCTTGCTGGGCCGCGGCGAGCACAGTGTGTGTCCGATCTTGGGTGCTGGGCGAGCAGCACAAGCGTCGACATAGGTGCCGGCGCGGCAAGCTAAGAGCTTGCGCCACGTCGCGCCTCGCCATTTCGGCGAGATGGCCTCCGGCCCACCGTCCGCCGCAAGGTCCTGTACACCTCTCATGATTTCCTGATTCGGAGAGCATCAACACAATGGAAAAGAAACCTTTCTACGGCTGGTACGTCGTTGGCGCGGCGTTTTTCACGATGATGCTGACCGTCGGCGTGACGCTCTACAATCTGCCGTTCTTCTATGAATTCTTCATTGACGAGTTTGGCTGGACCGATACGCAGGCGACGAGAGGGTTTCTGATCGGAACGCTGTTAGTGCTCCCGTTCGGAGGATTTCTTGTACACCGGTTTAGCGCTCGCAAGCTGATCATTGCCGGCGCCTTGATGCAACTGCTTGCCTTCAACAGCTTTGGATTGATGGGCGGCAGCTTGTTTCTCTACTACTTCATCTGGTGCACGCTGATGGCAGGTTTTCTCTACTCCGGCCCGATTCCTCACCAAGTGATCTTGTCGCAGTGGTTTCACCGCAAGCGAGGCGCCGCTTTTGGCGTAGCTTATCTCGGGTTGGGACTCGGCGGGGCCATTGCGCAGAAGTATGTGGCCCTGCCACTCATCGATGCCTATGGATGGCGTATCGCGTTGCAGGGTATCGGAGGCGTACTCTTGATTGTCGTTCCGATTGTTTTGTTCGTCCTTCGGGACCGGCCCGCTGAGAAGGGTCTCCAGCCCGATGGGGCGGCCGAGCCTCCGCCGGGAGCAGCGGCTGAATCACACTCGTTCGGCTATCTGTTCCGGCAGCGTTCGTTTTGGTTGTTGGCCTTCGCCAGTTTTTGCAGCATCGGGGCTATCGGCGCGGTCGACCATAACCTGCCTCTGCTTTTTCGGCGCGCCGGGCTGGGCCGCGACGTCGTCGCTAATACGAACTTCCTTCGCCTGAGTTCCAGTTTGGCCGGAAGGTTTGTCATGGGGCGGCTGGCGGACCGCTTCAACAAGAAGTACGTGATGATCGCGGCTTATCTGTTTGTCGCGCTGCCCGTACCATTGCTTGCGATCATCGACCAGCCTGGTGTCCCCTGGATCTTCGCGGTGATCTTCGGTTTCGGCATGGGCGCTGATTTCATGCTGATTCCGCTGATGGCCGCTGAGATTTTCGGGGCTAATTCGCTGGCCCGCACGATGGGCGTCATCTGGCCCTTTGATTCGGTGGGGCAAGCGATCTGTCCCAATGTCGTTGCCTATCTGCGCGATCGTTCCGAAAGTTACACTACTGCGCTGATCATGGTCTTTGTGCTGGCGATGGTGGGTGCCGTGGGGGTTTCGCTGTTGCCGACGAAGAAGGGCGGTCAGCAAACGGAGCCTCGATGATCCTAACCGGCATCCGCCGGTCAAGGCGCTATCAGACTGTTGTTCGGAGTGCTGTTTGCGCGCTCCCAAAGTCATGTCATCGGGCGGGTCGCTACCGAACTCTTGCACTCACTTTTCGATTGGCCAAGGCCGCCGGCTATATGAAATAATGCGTGCTGAAGGAGTCAGCCAGCATGGAAAACCGCCGGGAACTTTTTGCTCTCATGGGCGCCGCTCTTATGGCCGCGGGCTCTTCGCCGGCCGCGGCCAAGGTCAAGGACGCGGTCTTGCCAACCGCGAAGAGCGAGTTGACACGCCATCCTTTCGGAGACCTGCGAGTTTATTACAAGGGAGAAACCGAACAGCTCAAGGCTTTCGAATCGGGCAGTCTGCGGCTGAACGCCGGAGCGAGCCCGCATGCTCCGCACCAGCATCCAGAAGAGGAAATCTTGATTGTGGCCGAAGGCAGTGGGGAGATCTCCCTCGACGGCGAAGTGACGCAGTGCGAGGCAGGGTCGATCATGTATTGCAAGGCAAACGCGCTGCACGGAATCGAAAACACCGGCAAGTCGCCGCTGCTGTTTTACTACATCAAGTGGAAGTGTGCGTAATGCTCTGGATAGAGCGACGCGAAAAGCCAAAAACGTCGCATCATGACCTTAGGAGCACGCCTCGACCACACCTAACTCATGAGGCGACCGGCCGCTCCCTCACGGTCGCGGCTCTAAGTTGGGTTAGTAGACGGTGAAGCAGAACACGGAGTCGGAACCATTCGGCGTCAGGCAGTATTCTCCGTTGTCCAGTACGTCATCCACGCGAATGCGAAATACGCCAGGCTCTACAGTCTCGTGTGAAAGGAAGTAAGACCGCGCGATCACCTTTTTCTTTTTGCGGATGAGGATCTCTCGTTTCCCGTTCTTGGGCTCGAATCGATAGAGTTCCAAGCTGTCTGGATCCAGATTTTCGGATTTCAGCAGGAACTCAGGCCGTGCCATCGGAGTTTCGACGCCGGACGACGCACCCTCCACGAAATACCATTGTTCGTTCTTTGTCGTTTGCTCGATTGCTCGCGAAGATTCGGTCTCGACCAGATTGGTCGCGTGAATGATGTAGGGCAGGTCCGGCTTGGGCGGCGCGGGCGGCCGCTGTTGCCCGTAGGCGGCGGCCGCCAATAGAAAAAACGCCAACACGAAAGTTTTCCTGGAGAGCATATCGTTCATTGTTGGTCCTGGCGCCAGCACCGGACCCCTTGCTCCGCATTGTACAAAACGGGATTCGCGGAGTCATTCACCAAACGTAATCCTTAGCGACGGCTCTCTTGTCGTGGCCGTCGAGCACGTGCATCACGCGCAGCTTCTTGAGCGCCACCGGGGAAAGCTGGCCGATGGGTATGTAAACGATCTTGCGGCCCAGCCTTCCGGCGATACTTTGGAACATCGAGCGGGGCGGTTTCGAGGCTGCGTAGACGACCAGGCGCTCGAGCGTGTAATCCAGCGCGGCCAGCAGCAGTTTTTCCGGCTTTGTTTCCGCGAACGAGTAGTCGAAGTCCGTCCAAACATCCATCATGCGCTGCGACGGCAACGACAGCAGCAGTCCGCCGTACTCGGCTCGCCCGATGCCCGGACCGACGATCTTGTCGAACGGGTCGGTTGCATAGAAAGCCATGTCCGACTCGTTCTGGTGCTCTCCGAGCCAGGTGAGGCAGTAGGGGTAGCGGTTGTCGCGGTCTTCGTCGAAGATGATAACCACAGCCCCGACTTCGCCCGAGACGCGCTGGTTCTGACGCACGTAGATCTTCTTTTCGTGCCAGTTGCGCAGCGTTTCGCGCAGGTCGATGCCATCGAGCAACGAAGTCGTGAAAGGTTCGGCGTGGGAGCGTTCCTCGGAAAGGATACCTTTGCCCTTTTTCTTGAGGAACACGCCGTAGTTCTCGATCACCAAGTCTTCCGGCGGATAGGAGCAGATACCGCGCCCGGTCCATTTCTTCTGCCACTCGCCGGGAAAGCGTTCTTTCTTGCGGCCCTTGAGACCCTGGGGACGCTGCCTTCCCTTTTTCCTCGGAAGCCGCCTGCGCAAGCGGATCAGACGGGTGTTCAGCCACATCTGTTCGCCTGAGAGCTTGACGGTCATCAAGTCCGCCTCGGTCTTCTGTGCGGGGTAGGCGCCGGCCACTTCCCACATCTCCCAGCCGAAGTTATCGTCCACAAGCGAACGAGCGGCGACGGTCAGCTCAAACAATCCCGCCAGCAACTCTTGTGACACAAGCGCCAGGTTTCGCGTGTAGCGGGCCCACAGGCGCCGTTGCCAGTGAGCCACTTTCTCGCCGGTGTTGTTTTGGTATTGGCGTTCTGTCTCGCTGAGAAGCCGGAAATGCAACTGCTGGCGGTCAAGGGGTTCTTGCGCCGCGCGCGTGACCGCGGCTGTCTTGGGGTCCCCGGCGGGCGGGGCGACGACCGAGAATCCGTGCACTTGCCGCGTCTCGACCTCGGGCACAGCCGCGGGCACTTCGCCTTTGCGGCGCGTTTCGTAGACCGCCTGGAGAAAAGGCATTTCCGTCAGAACTTCCGCAAGGCACTCCGGGTGCAAATTCAGCACTTGGACGCCTCGCCGCGTCACTTTTCGTAATGGCTGCGTCTGGGGACGTTCCATGGCCTCCAGCAGAGGGTCCAGTAGATTGAGCGAGACCACCGCGACGATCGTGGCTTGCGGGTCCAACCCTTGCAGCTTCCAGGCGAGCCCTTCGGCATGGACAGCCAGCTCTTGGGAGCGGGGCTGCGGAGTCACCCTGTAAGACTCAACGTACTTCTCAAGCCCCAGCCGCTCGACGGCATAGGGATGGGGGTAGTGATCCTCGACATGGGGCCGCTTGCTGACATCGGGATCGAGAAAAACCGTCTCGGCGCCAATTTCGCGCGCGGTTCTTAGCGCTTCGGTGAACGGATCAGTCACCTCGACCGGCAGGTAGACCGCGCGGTCTTGGCCCTCGTCCTCGTAGGTGATGACGGAGAGTTCGGGAAGCCGGCCGATGGCCCGGTGATAGACGGCTTCGAGCGTGACCGGGAGCTCGACGGCCACGATGGCGGGCTTCTCTCGCAGGAGTTCTTGGCGCAGCAACGCGGCGAACTCCAGCCGGCCGGGCACGACAGGGAAATAGCGAATGCGGCCCCGGCGCAAGCTTCCCGGGTCACCCTCGCGGAACATAACGCAGCGCCTCGCGCCCAAGAGTTTGGACCACGGCCGTGTGGAGCACCTTGGCTTTGCCGGGTGTCGAGTTGGCGCTGGCCAGCTTGAGACCGAAGCGGCCGATGTTAATCCCGTCGCGGGCCGTGTAGCGCTCGTCGGCTGTGTGCGCGGCCTGAAGGAAGTCCGTGACGTAGTCGAGCACCTCGTCATCGGCGAACGGCAGGTTTTCCTTCAGGATGGCGCGCTCCTCGTCCCGCTCAGGGAAATCGATGACGATTTGCGGCTGCAGGCGCGAATGAATGTACTCCGGCAACTCAAATGTGGAGGCATCGTCATTCATCGTCGTCACCATACGGAATTCCTTGTGCGCATGGATCTTGACGCCCGCGACGATCGACTCGACATAGCGGCGATTGTCGAGCAGAGGCGCCAGCGACGCCCAGCTCCTTTCGCTCATGCGGTTTCCTTCGTCCAGGATGACGACGCCGCCCCGGATCATGGCGGTCACCAGGGGCGAGGCCACGTAACGAAGCCGGCCTTCGCCTTCGATGACCGGAGTGACGAGCAGGTCCTCGGGCCGGGTGTCGAGGGTGGCCTGCATCATGTAGACCTCGCGTCCCAGTTTCTCGGCGGCGGCGTAGGCGAGAGTTGTCTTGCCGACACCCGGCTTGCCGAGCAGGCGCGGAGTCATCGGGACGTCGTGCTCGTGAATGGTCAGCCAGGCGGCCTGCAGTTGCCCCATCAGTTCTTCCTGGCCCACCCAGCGAATCGGGATCTCGTCGGGATGCGCCAGGTGCAGCCGCACCCCCTCGATAACCACCGAGCGGCCGCTATCGGCAAATGGGGTCTCCATGACTTCATTCTATCGTGGGAGAAGGCGCCGCCCGCCATTACTTCGTTCCGCTCGCCCGCCGCGCTAGTCAGGCCGGCTGATGGTTGCCGCGGGGCCGGGCTTCCGCGGATTGCAGAAAAGCGGCCTTTTCGCGCCGGCTGCTGCCGCTTTTAGGGCGCTATGTACGTTAAAGCTCGCCTCTAGGCAGTTTGGCGTGGATTGGGGGGTGACGCGTAAGTCGTTTGATTTCAATGGACTGGAATGAAAAGTACAGTTTTCTACAGAAAATGTAAGGGTTTGGGGATTTTTTTGGTTCTTGCAGAGATCAGGTCGCCTCATCTTTTTTCGTCCATGATCGTTTCGATTGGCCGGGCTTAGCTGTTCCCGCGATGAATGGATTCCGGGGGCCTCGCGAACTCGAACTCTAACGCGAACCCGGGCCCCGCGAGAAGATTTCAGAGTAACACGCCAATGCCACCCCGCCACCCTGCAAGTGGCCTTGCCGCGTGGCACACGGCTCCAGCGGTGCCGCGTTGGGCCTCCAGGCTCACCGTCAGAACAATACCTTTCTTCGCGGGAGTTGCACCACGGGCTGCTAGTCTAGCTAGACCGCCGGCGGGGTGATCGAACGGGAAGGCAGGAAGGCCAAGCCTACTGCCGGGCGGGAACGCCGATCACAGGCAAGGCCCGGTGGACGCGGATCTGTTCGAAGAATTCGCTTGTGCGGAGGCTGTTTGCAGGGGAACTGCTTGTCGCTCCGCCCCCGATGGTGAGATCGGCGCTCGATACCTTCTCCCGAGGCGCCCCGCGCAGCAATTGCCGGTCCCGAACGCCGATGATCGGGCGGCGCTTGTAGTCCGTTACAGTTTCGGCTCCCGTGGAGGCATCTTTCTCCACGAAGAAGACCCCCTGCCACAGGCCGATCGTCGGACCGAACACGCTGGACGTCTGGCTGTTCAGGAACAGGACCACTTTCTCGCCCTCCTGAAAGCGCGGGAAACCGGCGATGTAGAGGCGTTTGCCCTCCAGCTCTCCGCCGATCATGCGAAAGCTGTATTCCCGTCCCGCCAAGGATGCAGGGACCGCCTCCGAGACAGACAAAGTGACCTTGGAGAAAATGTAACCCGTCGCCGGGTCCTTGTCGGCGGTAATGCTGGTGACTCGCCCTGCCACGACGTGATGCGCCGAGCGGCTCAGGCGCGCGAAGTTGACTGGCAGGACGGTGGAAGCCGCGAGCGTACCGGCCAGCAGCAGAAATAGACTAAAACGTCGAATCGCCCGCATGCCGCGCTTACTCCTTCACCGAAACAAAGCCTAACTTGCTATTTTCAACCCCGCCGACGCTGAGCCGGATCGGCAGTTGCCGGAAAAGCCCTGTTGGAATTTCGAGGTCCGCCTGGGCCAGCCCGGCGAAACCCGGCGTAAGACCCATAAAGAAAACCTTCGCATCGAGCCCGCCGACCTCGGCTCCCGGTTCGCCCACGACATGCGAAAGCGGGCTGAACGGCGCTGGGCGGCCACTAGCGACCGGCGGGTCCACCGGTCCCTGCCCCGAGAAAAAGACGCTGACCTTGCTTCCCTGCGCGGCCGGATTGGCCGGCGTATTCAGCGTAAAGTCCGAGTTCAAGACCACCGCCTGGTCATTCTCGAGCAGAAACAGCTCCGGCGCCGCCTCCGAGAAATCGATCGGGATCGAGTCCGTCAGCCCAACCCCGCTGCGGACGATAAATCCGCCGCGTCCGGTGGCGATTCCATAGGGCACCTGTCCGTTGATCTGGTTCGGCGACACGAACAGCAGCGCAGCCTCGACCGCGTTAACCAGCACTTTCGTTCCGCCTAAAGTCGTCGGAAGCGGGAAGGCGCCGGCCTGATCCGTCGATGCGCTCAGCCGTTCCCCGAACAGCGTAAACAAGGACCCTGGGGCGAGCGCTTGAGAGCTGAAGTTTGCGCCGTTGACGATGCCCCGTCGCGTCAGCTTGGGCTCGATGCCGGCCGGCGGTTTCGGCTCGATGTGAACCTCAACCTGAACAATGGCCGGCGGGCCGGGCAAACTCTGCGCGATGCTGGCCGGGTTTGGATCGATGCTGGGAGGCAGAGTGCCCGGGTCCGGCCCGGGATCTTCCAGGCTCAGGGCCACTGTCGCCGTATGGTCTCCAGGTCCGAGCCTCGATGTATCGACCTCAATCTCGATCTGGCTATCCAGCGGGAAGTTGCCTTTCGGCGGCTTCACGGTGACCCAGCTTTGGCTGGGGTCGGCAAGCCATCGGCCTCCCCGAACGCCATAGATGTGTATTTCCTGCCCAAACGGCGCGGGCAGCCCTTCGGCTGACTCGAACCGAAGGTTGGATTCGGACTCGAAAATGCGGATCGCCGGCGCCGAGCCATCCGGGTAGAGGAAGCGCGCGCCCTCGAACTCAGCCGAGGAGAGATCGCGCCGGATCTCGCCGATGTCGAAGATGGACTCCATCACCGTCGGACCAACCACGCAGTTGTCATTGTGCCCCAGCCCGATCACATGGCCCAGCTCGTGAGCCAATACCGACGCGAAGTCGATCTGGGCGTTGCTGGGCTCGGTCCAGAACGGGATTTCGGGATTGAAAAATACGTCGGCATCGGTGATCGCTCGGAAGCGGCTCTCGTCCTCGAAAATCAGCGTCACCGCGAGAATGGTTTGGTTGGCGGCGGCGCCCAGCGGAAGAGTGGGCACCTCAGGACAATTAAATTCAAATGGGGTATTTAGTTGACTCCAGTAGCCACTACATCTTGGGGGTGGGGGTGCCGGCCCTGGTGGCCTCGACCATTGTCTTATAGGGAGCAGGGTCGGCGGCGACCGCCTGCTGGAGGAGGCGATAGAAAAGTTTGCCGCGCGACCGTGAGGTCCGCCGGTTGAAGCGGAACGTGAACTCGTCCAGGTAGTAGTCCAAATACTCGTGACTGACAGCCCCCTGGTGGGTCCCCAACAGCCAGCGCTTTAGCAGAGAGGCGACACGATGGACTCTCGGCAGCAGCTTACTCGCCGATTGCCGCTTCCCGCGCAGCACGGTGACTTCATGGCGGTATCCTTTGTTCTCCAATCCCGCATAGCCTTCCCAGCCGTCGGTGTGCACGAGGCTGCCAGGTTGGATAGCTTCTTCGACAAAGGCTTCCAAGCTCGCCGCTGAGGCATCCGCGATCCGACGGAGCCGGATGCGACCCATACCGCGCCCATCCTCCTCGGCAGCAACCGCAACTAACGCTTTGCCAACCATTTCGCGACCTCGGACGCCCTCTTCGACTCCGCCCACATACGTTTCGTCCACCTCCACCCGGCCGACCAGCCGATTGCGACCGGGGCGCACCATGGCGCGGCGGAACTTGTGCAGCCAGGTCCAGGCGGTTACATAGCTACCCAAACCCAAGACCCGCTGCAACTCCAGCGCGCTGGCCCCGCCTTTTTGCGTTGTCACCCACCAAGCCGCCCGGAACCACAACGTCAAGGGCTTGCGGGTGTCCTGGAAAATCGTGCCCGCCGTCACCGAGGCCTGGTAACCGCAGTCGGCGCAGAGCAGCAGATTGCGTTTGCTGGCCCATGAGGACTGGATCCCACAGCGCGGGCACACGAACCCCTCCGGCCAGCGCAGCTTCAGCAGGTACTCCCGGCACGCCTCCTCGGTCGAGAATCGAGCTTCCAACTCGACGAGGTTTCGGGGGTAGTCCTCCTTCATGCCCCCAACCACAACATATTGTGGCTACTGGAGTCAACTAAATACCCCATAAATTCAAAACCGCAGGCAGCAATGGTAGTCTCGCCGTCTTCATCGTTGGGAGCTTTGTCGGTCAGGCCCACCGTGTCGAAACTCCAGGTGGAACCGGAAATGCCATTCCACTTTTCGATGGTCTCCTGAATGACAGGGACCCAAATGCGTTCGGTTGTCAGGAACTGGCCGTTGAACTTCTCGTCGATGAGGACCCGGAAATTGGAGTCCTCCTTGGGGCCGAGCTCGTTAGGGTAGCCGACAACGGTAAAATCGCCGGGCTTGCAGGCTTCGACCGGAGGTTGCCCCGCTGTCTGAGCCCAAAGGCCCGACGGGGAGCAAGAAGCGACGATCAGAACGGCGAAGATGAGTTGGGCTGCAAAGCCTCTGTTCGTGATACGCATACCAGGGGGACTAAACATACGCTTCCACGCTGATCGTAGCGTTCCACGCCAGGAAAAACTCTCCGGGAATCCCTCCAGAACACCAAGAGTTTTGCCCTAGTGGCCGCCGCAACTCGCGAAAACGCTTCTCTTAAACGCTTCTCTTGAACTCTACCGAAGCTGGACCGCTTGTGTCTAGAGAGTTTTTACCCTGAGCCCGCCGGCCCCTGAGCCCCCCAGCCGTGAGCCCCCCCAGCCGTGAGCCCCCCAGCCGTGAGCCCCCCAGCCGTGAGCCCCCCAGCCGTGAGCCAATGATCCGTATACCGTTAACCCCAATATTGTCCACTTAGTATCCGTATAGTCAAATCGTTTCCGATTGTGGCAGGAAATTTCAGACGGCCGGACAGAGCCGCGGACGGAAGTCCGCGGACGGGGCGTAAGAGAACAACCGCATGCTTACGCCTCTGCAGCAAAGCTCTGTGAGGCGTTCGTTCGTTGCTGCCCGAATACAAGAGCACGTGCCATCGAACCAAAACCCTCCGCGCGGAACTGCTAACTGAACAGTATTGCACCGTTAACCCGCAAACGCTGACCGTGAAGCCATTCGCCCTGGATCGGGCGGGTCTACCCGCCGTACCCGAAGTAAAGCAGTCTGACCCCCGCGAAAAATATGGGGTAGAATATTCGGCCGAACAAGTTCCAGGCGATGATCAGGCCGATCAGGCCGAAGCCCGGTTGCCGCATGAAATCGATAAATTTCAAGGTCGCCCGCTCGCTCAGGAACAAGCCCACCGCGACGTGGCCGTCGAGCGGGGGTACGGGAAGCAGATTAAAGGACATCAGCAAAAGGTTCTGGGCGAACAGAATGCTGAGGAACGTTGCGACGGCCGCGGTAATCTCACCCGGCGCGCCGTCGACAACGCGCGTAAAACTGATGCCGCCGGGAGGAAACAAATATCCGGCGGCGATGCCGATGCGAATCGCAACCGCCGCCGCCACGGCCAGAATCAAGTTCGCGGCGGGTCCTGCCAAGGCCATCCAGGCCGCCCGCCGAGGGTAGCGTTGCTGCCAGTAGGGGTCGTAGGGGGCGCTGGCCCAGCCAATCATCCAATGCGCCAATACAAGAGAGATGATCGGCACGAAAACGGTTCCGAAAGGCTCCCGCTGAATGTGCGGCACGGGATTCAGCGTAAGCTGACCCCCGGCAGCCGCCGTGGAATCGCCTCCCCAATCGGCCACCAGTGCATGCGCGGCTTCATGGCACGTCAGCGACAGCAGAAACGCCACGTACCACATGGGGGCGATGGCCAATAGTTCTTCAGTAGACATGGCGGTTCGAAACCGGGCGCTATGCGGTGACCCAATCCAACCCTTCGACGAGAATGCTGGGGACCGCTTGACTCGCCCGGAGCCAAATCAGTGTATCAGGCCGCGAGATCCCGAGTCTGGCGACTCTTCGCCAGTCCGTTAGTCTGCATTTCTCACCGAACGGCGTGACGTGGCGCGGCGCCATTCCTGGCGACATAACGTCGACACATCGCCGCAGACTTCCGGCCCGGCTTCTTCACCGCCGGAGCGTCTTGAAAGCGGATCGGCAGCGCGCGCGCCGGCCCCCTGGCGCTCCAGCGGCAGCAGCAGCGAGGCTTGCAAAAAGCGCCCTCCCAGCATCAGATTGCAATGAAACGGCGGCGACATCGGATCGCGCTGGTAGAAGGCCTGTTCGATCGAGCGGCCGCTCTTGTGCAGACGAGTATCATCGACGGCGACGCCGACCAGCGGCCCCGGGCACCACGCCAAAGCGCTTTCCACAATCAGCCTGGGACCTCTTCAAAAGTTGCGGGATACGCCTACTGTTCCGCCCCGCGCAAGATATCCTCGATCGTGGCGGCGGCGATCGGATGGTACCCTGCCTTCGCCTTGTCATAGATCTTCGTTGCGCGCTCGAGTCCATGCGGCGTTTTAACCAACTCTTCGTAAAGAGGCTTGAGAAACTTCCTCCTCCCTACTGTTGTCAGAAAATGCTCTAGTTCTTCGTTGGCGCTGGCAAACTCATTGCGAACCGCAATCAAAAGCCACTGATGCAGGATCTCTGAATTCCCGCTCCGGCTGAACCCGAACTCCTCATCCAGCTCTAGGAGCCTGGCGTCGTCAAGGTTGTCAGGCAACGCCCGCAAAAAGTGAAGCCACTGTTGCGTGACCCACCCGCGGGCCGCGATGTCCCCCGCGGCGGCTTCGCCGGCTGACCAGCGGCGTGCCTGCTCCCGCACCTTCGCAAGAGCGTACGATACGGGGCGGGGAAACTCGTCCGGCAGACCGGGTTCGCTGATCCACCGAGCGATGGGCACGTGTTCGCCGATCGAGGGGTTCTCTTTCAGCAACGTTTCTTCCAAGTAATTCAGGAAGTCTTCGGTTGTGATGCTCTGAAAAGCAAAGTGGTCAAAATAGCTTCGCAAGAACGCGTCGAACGCCGGCCGGCCGGCCGCTGTTTCCAAGCTGAGCAAGAAAAGCATACCCTTGATGTAGGGTACCGTCGTGAAGCCCTCGTCGGGATCGCGCCCGCTCAGGTCGAGGTGCAGAACCTGGTCCGCGGGCTTGAGGCGCGCCAGTTCGGCTTCCAGCTCTTGGACTTCCAAAGCGGCTTCCATCAGAGCCCGCTCGCGGCCGAACACAGCTTCCTGGATACGGTTCTCCACGTATACCGTAAAGCCTTCGTTCAGCCAGAAATCGCGCCAAGTAGCGTTACTCACCAGATTCCCCGACCAGGAGTGGGCCAGCTCATGCGCTACCAGCGAAACCAGGCTCTTGTCTCCCGCCAAGATTGTCGGTGTCGCGAACGTAAGCCGCGGATTCTCCATCCCCCCGAAGGGGAAGCTCGGCGGCAGAACCAGTAAATCGTAGCGTCCCCAGCGATAAGAACCATAGAGAGACTCCACGGCCTGCATCATGCTTTCGGTGTCTTCAAATTCGCGCGCGGCACGCTTGACAACCGCGGGCTCGGCCCAGACCCCGGTCCGCTCGCTCATCGGTTCAAAGACAAGATCACCGACTGCCAGTGCGATCAAATAGGGCGGGATTGCCTGCTCCATCACGAAGCGATGCTCTCCCCGTGGCGTCCCGCTTGGGGTCGGCGCCAGCTCGGCGCTCATCACCGCGCGCAACTCTGGCGGCGTCCGAATCGTCGCCGTGTAAGTAACACGTACGCCGGGGCTGTCTTGCAAAGGAATCCAGCTTCGGGCGTGAATGGCCTGAGATTGGGTGAACAGAAACGGCTGAAGCTTCCCGGCGGTCTGGGGCGGATCAAGCCATTGTAGTCCCGAGGCTGCGGGACTTGTTGCGTAGTGAACACGCACGGCGCCGGCGTCCGCAGGCACCGGGATAGAGAGCGGCGCGCCCAGAATCGGATCGCTGTTTCCCAGTTTAAAGGCAGTTTGCGAAAAGTCCCCGCGGCTGTCCCGCACCTCGACACGCCGGATCGTCAAGTCGCGGGTATCGACAACCAAGCGATTTGCGTCCGCCGCCAGCCGATCGATGGAAAGCAGCGCGGCGCCTGCCAGCGTCCTGCCCTCGAACGACACGTCGAGGTCGAGGGCGACGTGCGTAACCCGAATCTCGCCCGGGTTGGCATAGGAATGCGGATCGTTGCGAGAATCTCCGCGGATATCGTTTTCAGCACCCATGGGGAAAGGCCTGCCGCAAGAAAAAAGGAACGCCGCGATCACCGCCAGCGCGCATGGGGACGCCGCGACCCGATGACAGCTTGCTCGCCGTGCCAACCTAGCATCATAGGCGAACGAAGCGTGCCAAAAAAAACAAGGACGCAGCCCGTCAAGCCAGACCGTCTTCCCCCAGCACGCAAATGCCCGGCAGATTCCTATACCGCTGAGCGTAGTCGAGCCCGTAGCCAACTACAAATCGGTCGGGAATCTCGAACCCTACGTAGGCAAGCTCAACAGCCTTGATGCGGCGGCTTGGTTTGTCGAGCAGAGTCACCACTCGCAACGACCGCGGCTGGCGCTGTTGAAGCACCTGGCAGAGGTAATTCAGGGTGAGTCCGGTATCCACGATGTCCTCGACCAGCAGAACGTCCAGTCCAGAAATCTCGTGGTCCAGATCTTTGTTGATCTTCACCTCCCCCGATGTTGTTGTGGACAAGCCGTAGCTCTTGGCGCCGAGAAAATCGACGCTCACGTCCCGCTCGATGGCGCGAATCAAATCCGCCAGGAAAACGAAGGCTCCGCTCAAGACCGCGATCAAGCGCAGATCTTCGCCGCCGGGATTCGAGGGGTAGTCGGCCGTGATCTTTCTTCCCAATTCTTTGACTCGGGCTTGCAGTTGCTGGCCCGAAATCAGCGTTTCCAGCCGCGGGTGTGCCATGCGAATTCTGCGCCGGAAACTGGCTAGGAGCTAAACACCCCAGCGATCGTTTGCTGAATCGCCTCGGCCGCCTCTCGCGGGTCCGGGGCGTTCTTGATGGGACGGCCGACGACGATGTAGTCGGCTCCGTTTTGGAACGCCTGCTCGACGTTGACCGTGCGTTTCTGGTCGTCCACGTTCGCCACAGGCCGGATCCCAGGACTAATCACCAAGAAACGATCCCCCAGCTCAGCCCGCAGCTCCCGCGCTTCGAGACCCGAGGAAACCACGCCGTCACAACCGGCTTCAATCGCCCGGCGCGCGCGGGAAAGTACCAGCTCCTTCGGATTGCACTGAAAGCCCAGATCAGCGAGGTCGCCTTCGTCGAGGCTGGTTAGCACGGTGACCGCCAAAACCCGCACGTCGTCCTTGGCTTCGCAGGCGGCCTGCAGAATATTCTGATTCCCGTGGACCGTGCAGAACGACGCCCCCCGCCCGTTGAGCCTCCGCACCGCTGATCCCACGGTTTGAGGCACGTCGAAAAACTTCAGATCGACGAAAACGCGCTTCCCTTTTTCAGTCAGCCAGTCGAGCAACTCAAAGTACCCCCCTGCCATGAACAGCTCGAGGCCGATCTTGTAGAATTCCACGCTGGGTCCAAGCAGCTCGACGAAGCGGCGCGCATCGCCGGCCGTCGGCACGTCCAGCGCGAAAATCAGACGCTCTCGGGTTGGAATATTCTTGTTGGAAAGGAAGTTTTGACTCATATGGATCTTCCGGGCTGATCGCCAGCCGTTGCAGTAGTCTACCGCGGCGCGGCGCACCCGCCTTCGAGACCGGAAATATCAATCGCTCTTTTCGCCGGAGCCCGGCCGAGGCAGGCGCGCGCCCACGGTTTTCAAGTGCTCGCTCAGCTTCGATTCCAGCGCCCGGACTTTGTGCGGCTCCCTCTTCGCCAGGTCGTTCCGCTCCTCCAGATCGTCGGCAAGATTGTAAAGCTCCAGTTTCTCCGGGTAAGAATCTAAAAGCCATTGTTGTGAGTGGGATGTCAGGGCTACGCGTCTCCATTGGGAGGGAATCGCCACAGCGGCGGAGTAATGCCCTTCAAACGCAAGTAAGTGACGACCTGCCCCCGGTGATGCGCCGTGTGCATGTAGGCCCGTAAGAAAATGTCCTGTGCGGTGTGCGGCGCAGAGCGAAAGTTCATCCGAACGTCGCGCCGCAGAAAGTCTTCCTGGGTGAGGCTGGCCAGCACGGTTTCAACATAACCGAAACTCTTCGTCAGAAACTCGCGCAGCGTATCTTTTGTAAGCGTTTCCGGGGGCTCGGGGTGGGGTCCGCCCGCCTCCTTTTCAAAGCGTTCGAAATAGCGCCCGTTCGAGTTGGCAAGATGCTCCAACTGCTCGCCGAAGGTTCGCTGTTCTTCGTTCGGCTTGAATCCGAAGTGCTCGGCGGGCATGGCCTCGAGCACTTCGAGCGAGTATTCGCTGGTGCTGCGCCAGTGCCCCAGAAAGTCATCGCGAAGATGTTCGGCGAAGCGGTTCGGCCATTTTCCGGACGCTGCCGCCAGGGGCGCCGCACCCGCCGCCGCCAGTCCTTGCACGGTCGTGCTGATCAGAGTACGTCGTTTCATGGTATGGATATTACAGGAAAGCGCGGCGTCTTGCAGCGGTGGTGACTGCTGTTGTCAGACCGGCTGGCTGGCGAAAGGCGGGGCATCGTGGAGAAACTCATCGTGAAGAAACTCATCCTTGCTGGCATCCTGACCCTGGGATTCCAGCTCCCTATGAGTGCCCAATACGATCTGCTGCTCAAGGGAGGCCGGCTGATCGACCCCCGAAACGGCATCGACGCTCCCATGGATGTCGCCGTGACGGATGGCAGGATCGCCGCCATCGAACCAACGATCGATCCTTCCCAAGCAGAGACAGTACTCGACGTCGGGGGCTTGGTCGTCACGCCGGGACTAGTCGATCTCCACGTTCATGTTTTCTCTACGCCGCTGAATCCCGGATCCTGGGCGGGACGCAGCAGCGTTCGTCCCGACGCTTTCAGCTTTCGGACGGGCGTGACGACCATGGTCGACGCCGGCAGCTCCGGCTGGCGAAATTTCGAAGCCTTTCGGCAGCAAGTGATTGATCAGGCAAAAACCCGTGTCCTGGCTCTCATCAACATTGCGGGATACGGCATGATCACCGACCTGACCGAACAGGCGGACTTCGATCCTGCCGAGGTCGTTCGTCTCGCGAAGAAGCACAGCGACGTTGTCGTTGGAGTGAAGTCGGCCCACTACCAAAGGCCGGACTGGGACTCGGTCGAGCGCGCTGTCGAGGCCGGTAACGGGGCGAAGATCCCTGTCATGGTCGACTTCGGATACTTCCTGCCCGAACGGCCTTTTTGGCAACTGGTCACCGAAAAGCTGCGGCCCGGCGACATGCCGACTCATTGCTTTCGCGGCCCCGTACCGTGGGTCGACGAAAACGGCAAGCTCTATCGCTATTTGAGTGAAGCACGCGCTCGCGGGGTCAAGTTCGACGTCGGCCACGGAGGCGGCAGCTTTGTTATCCGCAACGCGGCTCCGGCAGTCGCACAGGGCTTCTATCCTGATTCGATTTCGACCGATCTCCACACCGGCAGCATGAACAGCACGATGATGGACATGCCGACCGTCATGTCGAAGTTTCTGGCGATGGGCATGCCTTTGACCGAAGTTGTCCGGGCCTCGACCTGGAACCCGGCGAAGCAAATTCAGCGTCAGGCTCACGGACATCTCAGTGTCGGGGCGCTCGCCGACGTCGCCGTTTTCCGAGTGATGGAAGGAGACTTCGCCTACCGGGACGTCGATGGAGGGTCTGTCAAGGGCCGCCAGCGTATGTTCTGCGAGCTGACTCTCAAGGATGGCGAAGTGGTGTGGGACTGGAATTCCCGCACCGGCGTCGACTACAAGACGCTAAGCCCGATCTACGGTGTTCGGGAAGGGGTCGATCACATTGTGAAGCCGCCAAATTAGCGCCTCTATTGTTGAATCCTTGCCAGACATGGCGGAAGTTCGGAAAGCAGCAACAGAGCCCCAGGCGGAAGCCTGGGGTCAAGTCCGCCAAGCGCAACAATCTTTCAAGAATGCCGACTCTGCCCTGTTCGGTTCTAATCACCAATCATCGAACATTCTCTTCTTCATGCTTTCAACCTCGCCGTCTTCCTTCCTGACTCGAAAGACTCTGAACTCGCGCCGGTACTTGGGATGAGCAATGAGTTGGGCGTCGAGACTAACGGGGCCAATGGGATCGCCGTCGTGTCTCTTGGGGTCCGGGCCAGCCATCAGTGGATCGCCCCTAAAGCCAAGCGTAATCATCCAGCAACCGTCGTCTCCCGACAATTCCACTTCTTCGACGCGCAGCTCTTGCGGCGCGGAGAATTCAATCCCTCGCAGATAGTCCGCTGACTTCTCTACAGCTTGTTTGACGTCTATCATCGATCTTTTCTAAAGATACCATTCAGCCCAACGCAAAGGATACAGGCAGCGGTGCTGAACCCAGAGACTGGACTTCCAACTCGGCAAGCGCAAGTCACAGTGCGACTGGGAACTCGTCAGGGTGCCCCCCTTGCAGCGCTGCCGACGCACTTTGGAGCAGATTCAGCCCGGCTGCAGCAGCCCGAGGTCCAGAAAACGGAAGAAATGACTATCCATCTATTTCATGGACACTACACACTAGCGAAAAGCGGCTCAGCATGAAGAAGCTCATCGTTTGAGCGCCACCGGGACCTCACCAAAGTCTAATCTTCTTGAGATGGATCACGCCCAAAGGAAGTTTTTAGCGCCTCCAGTAGCGCTCGCTCCACCCAAGCAGTCACCGGCAATCCTTCGAACTTCGCGTGCGCATAGACACGAGTCAACAGGTGAATCGGCAATCGCCAAGTCACACTCTTCCTAATCGTCGCACTAGTCGTCGGCCTGCCGGCCCCAGGCCTCTTCCCGCCTCTGCTCAAGAGCTCTTACTCGCTCCCAGTCTCAATGCTTGCGGTTGGCGCCGCGGCCTCTTAGCTCCGCTTTCAGCCACCGAGCGATTTGTGAGCCTCGGCGAAACCGTTGCTTGCCTCGCGATCATCCCCTGTTGCACCCCTAACTGAAGAGACATGTCTTCAAGGGCCAAGTACAAAGGGTCTTTCATCACGTCTAGATGTGAGCGCCGCTGAGAGAAAATCGGAGATCGCGGGTCGAAAGCAAACTCCTCAAATGACAGCCAGTCGAGATTTCGCTTGAACTTGTCAAGCGCTCGCCGGTAAAACTTCCTTTCTTGTTCAGTCAGCCCTTCCAACTCGATCTTTACATGGGTACGCGAATTAACATATCTCAAATCTAATCTCCAAACGCTGCGGTCCAAAGCCGCCTAAACAGGCCAAAAAATTACTTGACCTCTTCAAAGCACACTGGGTGGTAGTCCAGATACATCGTCTTTTGCCTAAACTTCTTGCGAGCTGCTCGCAAGAAGTCTCTAATCGTCTCGACCTCCCGTTCCGACTTTACGTTCATAACGATCCAACGGTTCTGGTCGGAATGTTTCTGCCACCATCCTTCCACTACACCCAAGTCGGTAAACCCTTGGCGCAGCCGAGTCATTTCTCGCATCCACCACCGCCAAACCTCCTCTTCGAACGGGTTGCCGTCGTTGTCATGTAGCGGGAATAATAGCGTTACCTTGAACCAGTGCTTTGTTCCCTGCAATGCGGCCTCTCCATGAGCATCACATCGTCTCTGCCTTGAGAGTAGCAGCGATATTTGAATATGTCAATACAATTTGGAATCCCCTCAACACAGAACTCGGGCCAGGTGGCTAGCGGCAACACGAGGCCCCCATCTCGACGGGCTGGCCGTTGACGGTGTTGAGGTTTCAAGGTGGCGGCGCGGACGATCGGGGGCAACCGCAATACTGTTCAGATGGGGTATTTAGTTGACTCCAGTAGCCACAATATGTTGTGGTTGGGGGCATGAAGGAGGACTACCCCCGAAACCTCGTCGAGTTGGAAGCTCGATTCTCGACCGAGGAGGCGTGCCGGGAGTACCTGCTGAAGCTGCGCTGGCCGGAGGGGTTCGTGTGCCCGCGCTGTGGGATCCAGTCCTCATGGGCCAGCAAACGCAATCTGCTGCTCTGCGCCGACTGCGGTTACCAGGCCTCGGTGACGGCGGGCACGATTTTCCAGGACACCCGCAAGCCCTTGACGTTGTGGTTCCGGGCGGCTTGGTGGGTGACAACGCAAAAAGGCGGGGCCAGCGCGCTGGAGTTGCAGCGGGTCTTGGGTTTGGGTAGCTATGTAACCGCCTGGACCTGGCTGCACAAGTTCCGCCGCGCCATGGTGCGCCCCGGTCGCAATCGGCTGGTCGGCCGGGTGGAGGTGGACGAAACGTATGTGGGCGGAGTCGAAGAGGGCGTCCGAGGTCGCGAAATGGTTGGCAAAGCGTTAGTTGCGGTTGCTGCCGAGGAGGATGGGCGCGGTATGGGTCGCATCCGGCTCCGTCGGATCGCGGATGCCTCAGCGGCGAGCTTGGAAGCCTTTGTCGAAGAAGCTATCCAACCTGGCAGCCTCGTGCACACCGACGGCTGGGAAGGCTATGCGGGATTGGAGAACAAAGGATACCGCCATGAAGTCACCGTGCTGCGCGGGAAGCGGCAATCGGCGAGTAAGCTGCTGCCGAGAGTCCATCGTGTCGCCTCTCTGCTAAAGCGCTGGCTGTTGGGGACCCACCAGGGGGCTGTCAGTCACGAGTATTTGGACTACTACCTGGACGAGTTCACGTTCCGCTTCAACCGGCGGACCTCACGGTCGCGCGGCAAACTTTTCTATCGCCTCCTCCAGCAGGCGGTCGCCGCCGACCCTGCTCCCTATAAGACAATGGTCGAGGCCACCAGGGCCGGCACCCCCACCCCCAAGATGTAGTGGCTACTGGAGTCAACTAAATACCCCATCTGTTCAGTTAAAGGTTTGGGGCCTGACTGAAGTTGTTCAAGTTGATGTCCTTCATTCGGCAAAACCCGATCGTCGCCGGAATCATAGGTTTGTTTTCCTGCGCCCCTTGCGGGGCTTCTCCCTCGATGGGTTCCGGACCCAGGGTTCCGCTTCGCTCCACCCATGGGCTACGATCCTGCGCCGCTTCGCGGCTCAAGGCTCCCAACGAGCAGCTCATGGCCCTAAATGAAGAGTATTGGGGGTAACCGACAAGAAGCCCGAATCAGCGCAGTACGGTGCAGACTTGACGCCCGAGCCATTGGGGCGTTCTACTTGTTCATATGCCTATCGCCAGAGAAGAACAGACATCGCTCGTCGACCGCCTCACCAACGCCTGTGGCGGCAGCTACACGCCCGAGCAGCGCCGCAAGTATTTCATCAGCGGCCCGCAATGGGCTGCTGCCTACCAGGGGCAGGCGCTGTTCCACGCCCCGACCCGCGGGCCCGTCAGCTTCGAGGAGGTGATCCGTCATCTCGGCGAGATTGGCATCCCCTGCTGGACCACGCACGACAGCGACGTGATCCCGACCGCCACGCTGCTGACCGACGGGCAGTGGGAAATCGTCGAACGGATCAACAAGGCGCTCGACGACAACGGCGTGCGCTGCTCGATGGTGACCTGCGAGACGTTTTTCCATCCGGTATTCGCCGCCAGCGCGGCAGCCGAAGCGCCGGAGGTCCGCCAGTACGCCTCCCGGCGCCTTCAAAACACCGTCGAGATCGGACACGAGTTGGGCGCGCAGTTCGCTGTTTACTGGCCAGGCACATTGGGTTACATGCTGCAGGGAGCGATCGAGGAAACACAGACGCTGCGCTGGTTCGCCGACGGCCTCAACGCCGCCTGCGAAAAGGACATCGAAGTCGCCCAAGCAAAGGGGCGCGCCACGCTCAAGCACTGTCTGGAAGCGAAACCCTTCGAGCCGATGTCGCAAATCATCCTGCCGTCGAGCGACGCCATGCTGGCGTTCATCAGCAGCGGCTTGCTGAAGCATCCCGAGATGGTGGGCCTCAATCCCGAGTATCTCCATGAGCTGATGTGGGGAGCGGCCTGCCGGGCCGTCCTGGCGCGGGTATTGCTGTGCGGCAAGCTGTGGCATTTCGACATCAACGACGGCTACCCGCAGAAACACGACGTCGATCTGGGCGTGGGCCTGGTCAATCCGCTGGACTGGCTGAACGTGCTCGTGCTGCTGCGCTCGCACGGCTACGAAGGTCCCTTCAATCTCGACTTCAAACCGCCCCGGACCACGAGCAATCACGGCGTCTTCAAGATCAGCTTCCCCACGTCGGTCGACCGCTTCATCACGTTGTGGGAGATTGCCGGCGAAGCCATTTCCGACCCCGTGATCGCCGAAGCGACCGATGCGCTGAAAGAGGGCGGCGGCGGCTCCGGCGATGTCGACGACATCGTGGAAGCGAATCGGGAACTGCTCTCACTGCATGAGCTGATCGCCCACCGGCTGTTTCAAATCCTCATCGGGCAGCACCGCGGCCGCACGTTTTCGGTTTAGACCGGCTCCATCGATTCACGAGGCCCAAGAGCATTTAGTTAGCCCGTCTGAGCCCGGTCTGGTTCAGTAACTCGCAAACCCTCTAGCGCGTCGAGACCGCTCACTTGTTGCAGATGCCGGGTCACGTCGACAAACCGAAGCAGGACGGCTACCACCAAGGCATTGCAGGCGAGGGCAAAGAAAAGCGTGGAGTATCCGAGCCATTGCTGCATCGGCCCAAATAGCGCCGAGCCGCCGGCAAGGCCCAGGTTTGCGATCGCCATGTAGAGAGAAAACTGAGTGGCCGCCACCCGCTTCCAGCACAACGTCATTGCTACAGTGAAGAAGGCAATCGAGATCAGCGTGTCCAGAAGAAGGACAGCGAACACGTAAGCCTGGACCGACAGTTGAAGGTGCCAGAACATCGGCAAGACGCCCATCGCTACCGAGGCGGCGGCGAGCGACAACGAGCTGAAAGCGATGGCCTTCCTCGGCCCGAGGCGCTCCGCGAACAGCCCGCCTGCCACCATCCCGATGAGCCCGGACACAAGCCCTGCCGCCGCGGAAAGCTCGGAGTATCCGACATCGGTCCACCCGAGTTCCTGCACGGTCAGGACCGGCAACAAAGCGCTAGAAAAGCCCCTCCCAAGCAGATAGATGAAGCCAACAAGCGCCAGGGCGAGACTGCCCGGCAGGAAGAACACTCGCAATAGACTCGAGCCAATGTCCCGCCAACCTCCCAACTGCAAGCGTTGAGCTTCCTCGGCGGCCCGTCCCGCCGTCCAGGGCAAGAGCCGCTCTCCCGGCCGTTCCCGCGCCAGCAGCGGGATCAGCATGACGATTCCAATCAGAAGCGCGTGAGCGAACCAGGCCGCGCCCAAGCCGTAAGCGTCTATCATCCACGCGCCACCCGCCGTTGCCCCAGCGATGCCCACCGTCTTCCCGCCCCACATGAACCCATTCGCTCGTGGCCGCTGGTCAATGGGAATGATGTCGATTGCCATCCCATCAACGGCGACATCCTGGAAGGCGGTGAAGAAATTGAGCACGAAGCCGAGCGCTGTCAGCCAAGCCATGTGCCCGAGCGGGTCCGGGAGGATCGCGAGCGCCACGGAACTCGCTACCATGCCCGCCTGTGCGGCCAGGACCCAGGCCCGGCGGCGTCCCATCGGGAGAAAACTCCAGCGGTCCATGATGGGACCATTGATGAGTTTGAGGCTCCACGGGAGGATCGTGATCGCTAGAAAGGAGCCGATCACGGCGGGCCTAACGCCTTGCCCCGCCATATAGGCTGGTACAGCGACTGAAAGCAAGCCATAGGGAAGACCCTGGGCAGCGTACAGTGCCGTGAAGGCGCTGAAGCGGAGAACGAGGTGTTCGGAAAGTGAAGGGAAGGATCGTCTTGTTCTGGCGCTATGCTCAGTCGTCATCGGAACAGCCTGATGAAGTTCAAACTAGCCTCAGCTTCGTGAGCTTGTCAAAGGCTGCCCGTTCATCAATCCATCATGTCATCAATCGTTAACTCGGCGTTCTTAATGATCTGGCGGAAGATTCTCTTCCCCAAATCGCGCTTGCCGCGAATTTGAAAGGCGACCGAAAAGGTCAATACTCGATCCGAATCAACAAGCAGTGGCGCATTTGCTTCAAACGGTCCAAGGAAGCAGTGGGACCCGAAAACGTGGAAATCACCGACTATCATTAAAGGAGGAGACAGGCCATGAGCCGCACACCTATTCACCCCGGCGAGATTCTCGGCGACGAACTCGAGGCAGCCGGCCTGACCGCGCACAAGCTGGCCGAAATCCTTCAGGTACGCTCCGATCGCCTCGATCAGATCCTCGCCGGGGAACGAAACGTGAGCGCGGACACGGCCCTGCGCTTGGCCCGCTATTTCGGCACGTCGCCCGACTTCTGGATGAATCTTCAAATCGCCTATGAGCTCGATCTTGCCCGCCGGCTGCTAGGCTCCCAAATAGAGAGCATCCCGCGGCGTCGGCACGAGCCGGTTGCTACGCGGCCTTGAGCATTCGAAGCAGGCTGCACTGGCCGCACCGGCCCTTTCGTGTGTGGGCCGGATTCGGGCACACGGGACGGCGTGCCAAGGTAACTGCCGGGTGACCCGCGGAAGAGACTTCCTGCTGTTTATTCTTCCGGCTTTTCTTGGTCTTGCGGGGGGACCTTGCGGGCGTCGGGCTCGGTGTCGAGCTTGCTGGGTCCGGTGATTTGCTCGGCGGTGACTTCGGCGCTAGGCTCGGCGGCGCCGATGCCCGTCGATGGAGTGATGCCCGGAGGAGTCGAAGGGGTCAATGGCGTCATGGCCGGCTTGCCGACTTTGGCTGCCATTCTGACATCGGGACGGCTGCCAAACATCCCGAAGACCTTGCCGAACATGCCTTTTTCCACCCGACTTTCGAGATTGTACTTCATGAGATTGAACATCTCGGCATCGGGCTCGGGAATCGGGCTGTTCAGGCTTGCCAGCTTGTTTTTCGCTTCGTCGACATAAGGGCTCAGAGGATAGTCGCGCACGAGCTTGGTGTAGGCATGCACGGAATCGCTCTCAAACTGCTGTCCCATGTGGTCATAAGTCGAACCGAGCAGCCACAGCGCTGCGTCGCTCTTGCTGAACAGCGGGTAGTGATCGGTCAGGGTCCGCAAGCGGTTGGCGCCGGCGCGGTAGCTTCCTTTCTTGGCGTAGAACGTTCCGACGCGGTATTCCGCTTCGGCGATGATTTCTTGAATTTCGCGCAGCATCTGGTCGGTGTCTTCAAGGAAGACGGTATTGGGAAACTGCATCAACATTTGGCGGCACTCCGAATCCGCGCGCAGAGCGTGGGTGTTGTCGCGGTCGGCCTTTTGCATTTGTTCGTAGTGGATCCCGCAGATCTTCATCTGCGATTCACTGGCCTCTTGCATCGTCGGGAAAAAAGTCATGAAGTCTTTATACTCAGCCTCGGCCTGCGCCAGGGCGTGGCTGGTTCCTTGCCGATACCAACTATCGGCGATGGCCAGCTTGGCCTTGGCGATGTATTCGCTGTCGGGATAAGTGTTGATCAGCGTTTGCAGAGTCAGGCGGGCCAGCTCGTAGCGATGTTTCTCGATGTCGCGGATCGACTTGTCGAACAGGATCTTGTCGGGCTGTTGGGAGTTGTTGGCGATCGGATTGTCATAGGGATCACGCCCGCAGCCCGTGACGCTGATGATGACCGCCAGGGACACGCAACCCAGGAAACTCTTCCAACCAAGGATCTTCGTCGTCATGCTTTCGGCCTCACTTGTTTCCACGTTCTCTGACGCTTCCCCGCCCCGTCACGCCTTCACCAACTGTGTTTCCTCCGCCGCCCGCCGCATGGTTTCCACGGCGGCTGCCGGATCGGGTGTCCCGAAAACGCTCGAACCAGCCACCACAATATCACAGCCGGCTTGGACGATCCGCGCCAGATTGTCCAGCGTGACACCGCCGTCAATCTCGATGCGGTATTCCAGGCCGCGCTCGCGGCGGGATTGATCGAGCCGGCGGATCTTATCCAGAGTATGGGGCAGGAACTTTTGCCCGCCGAAGCCGGGATTCACGCTCATCACGAGGACAAAGTCGGCCAGCTCCAGCACGTCGTCCAGCGTATGGACCGGTGTCGCCGGATTGATGACGACGCCGGCCACGGCTCCGTGTTCGCGGATCAGGCGCAGGCTGCGGTCCAAATGCGGGCAAGCTTCCTGATGAACGGAGACCATCCCAGCGCCCGCCTCGATAAACTCCGGCACATAGCGGTCCGGCTCTTCGATCATCAGATGGCAGTCCAGGCAAAGATCGGTCGATGCACGCAACGACCGAACTACCGGCGCCCCAATCGTGATATTGGGCACGAAATGGCCGTCCATGACATCGATATGGATCATCGATGCGCCGCCGCGCTTGACAGCTTCGACCTGCTCACCCAGACGCGCGAAATTCGCCGCCAAGATCGATGGAGCGATTTCAACCATTTGACAAATAAAGCCTTAGCGGGGCAAAGGAAAGGGCGGGTGCTCCCCAAACCGCTACGGCCGGGAGCCTCCGAATGGCAGCCACAAGAACTGCTTGATTCATTATAGAAACGATTGCCAAAGAATAGCGCTCCTGTGTGCGCCGGCCGAAGGCTCAGTTGCGCGAAGTTCGAACGATCCGGCAAGCGAAGAAACCATCCCCCGCAACGAGTGAGCAGACTGCCAATACGAGCGGGGTTGCCAAAGCATGTTTGGTATCATCTACTCAGCGCTTGAAAGTGCTGTTTTCGTCTGTTTTCCAACTGCCTGTTTTCCCGGCCGGTTCCATGAAGAACATCCGATTTGTGTTGTTACTGGGTGTCGGGATCATTCTCGCGGCCGTCGTTCTGGATTTCTTGGACTCCCGCCGGACCCAAGCCAAAGTTGACGTGGGTGAGCTGGCGGCGATCCCATCCGAGCTCAGCTCGCAATCAAGCCGCTGGAGTTGGTCGCAATCCTCCGGCGACAACAGAAAGATCGAAATTTTTGCCGATTCCGTGCGGCAGACGAAAGAAACCCTCTTGCTGGAGCTGGAAGGGGTCGAGCTGAAGATCTTCGGCGAAGACGGAAAAAGTTACGACCAGGTGCTCAGCGGCCGGGCCGAGTTCGACAGCCAAACGGAAACGTTATACAGCGAAGGGGAAGTCGTGCTAGCGCTGGGGCTGTCGCTTGATGACCCAGCGTCCACCGCCAAGCCGCTTACCCGAATCCTCAGCTCCGGCGTAACATTTGAGTCCAAAACAGGGATTTGCCGCACCGAGCGCTACACCGAGTATGAGTTCGACGGAGGCTCGGGTCACTCGGTTGGCACCTTCTACGATTCGATCCACCATTTCCTTCGGATGAAGAGCGAAGCGTACATGGAGCGGGATCCCTCCTCCCCTGGGCGTCCGCCGCTTAAGATTTCGGCTGGGGAGCTATTCTATGACGAAAACGCACACCGTATCGACCTCAAAGGCGGGGTCATCTTGCGCCAAGGGGGACGCGAAGTACAGTCCTCCGAAGCCGGCATCTACCTGGAAAACGGTGCGATCCGGCGAATTGAGGCAGTCAGCGCGCTAGGGAGCGATCAGCGACAAGACCGCGATATCCGCTTTGCGGCCCAGAGCCTGACTCTTTTCTACGACGAGCAGCGTTTCCTGGAGAGGATTTTGGCGAACGGCGCGGCCGAGCTTCGCTCCGTATCGGCAAGCTCCCGGATTGACACTCGGGGTGAGAGGATCGAGCTGTCCTATGTAACGCTCCCCGGAGCTGCCGAAAGCGTCCTGCGTGAAGCCGACGTACGCGGACGGGCTCGCATCGAGGTCACTCCCAGCACTCGCGGCACGGGACCGGCCGAAGATATCCGGCGCGTAGCCGCCGAATGGATTCACCTAACGATGCGGCAGGGTGGTCAAGAGATAGAGCGTTTGGAGACACTGACCCCGGGCACTTTGGAGATCATCCCGGGCGCGCCAAACCGCTGGAAACGCAGCTTGGCGGCGATGCGAATCACGGCCCGTTACGGGGCCGGCAACCGGATGGAATCTCTGCGGGCAATGGGAGATGTCGCGGCCAAGAATATTCCTCCTTCTGCCGCTGCAAGTTCGGCGGAGAGGCCGAAGGAACCCTTGTTGACGTGGAGTTCGAACTTCGAAGCTGAATTCGACACCGCAGGTGAGGTGACGCGCCTCAAGCAGTGGGAGCATTTCCGTTTCCGCCAAGGGAGCCGGAAAGGCAGTGCCGGAGAAGCGGAGTTCGATCTGGCGGCAAATCGGGTTGAGCTGAGAGGCGAAGCTCATGTGTCGGAGCCCGCCGCAACCGTCCGCGGGCGGACGATTTTGTTGGATGACGCTAGCGGCACGCTCGAAGCTAGTGGCAATGTGAGTTCGACCCACAGCGGGGCCAAAGCAAAGACCGGGCGTAACTCGCGTGGAGATGGACCAAAGGAAAATGAAGAGGCTCGAGGCGGCCTGTTTTCCTCCGCGGAGCCCGTCTTCGCAACGGCCGATCATATGATTTCGGATCAAAAAACAGGAGTCATCGACTACCGGGGCCGCGCGCGGTTATGGCAAGGCCCGAACCGCATCGAGGCCGGGCACATCGTCATTGAGAGGCAAGCCAAGAAGCTATCGGCGGAGCGCGGGGTCAGGAGCCTGTTCCAGACCCAAGCAAGACCACTGCCGGGGGAAGCTTCTTCGGCGCCCGAGCCTCTGAATCGAAGTTCTAAACCAGAGCCGATCGAACAGGGGCCCTCGGAAAGGCCTGTCATCGCGCTGAGCGCCGATTCGATGCACTACGATGAGGAAACTCAAACAGCTCTCTACACCGGAAGTGCTACTCTTGTTCGTGGCGGGCTGACGGTTCACTCCGACGAGATCGAAGTTTTGATCGAGCCGGGCGGCGGGGAAGAAAGCAGTGCAGGAACGCTCAAGACCGCCTTCGCGCGCGGAAGAGTCGGCATCTTCGAGGAACTCGGCTCGACTGGAGAGCAGCGCAGGGGTTTCGGCGAAGAAGCGGAGTACGATCCGCGGCTCGAGAGGCTTGTGCTGACCGGGGCTCCGGCACGGTTGCGGTCGGGGAATGGCAGCGAAACACGGGGTGCGAGGTTGACCTACCATGTGGCCGGCGACCGCCTGCTGGTGTTGGGAAACGATGGCGAGCGCGCCTACAGCTACAAGCCGGAGCGCCGGCCCGGCAGTCCTTAGGTCGTAAGTGCTCATGGCCGCCCTTCGTACCGAAAACCTCTGCAAAAGCTACCGTGGCCGGCAAGTCGTGCGGCGGGTTTCGCTATCGCTCGATCCCGGCGAAGTGGTGGGTCTGCTGGGTCCCAATGGCGCCGGCAAGACAACTTCGTTTCAGATGATCGTAGGGCTGATCAACCCGGATTCGGGGAGCGTGATGTTCGGGGATCAAGACATCACCGCAACCCCGATGTACCAAAGAGCGCGCCTGGGAATCAGCTATCTCCCTCAGGAGGCGTCGGTCTTCCGCAAGCTCACGGTCGAGCAGAACCTGCTCGCGATTCTCGAGACCTTGGGAATCTCCAGACAAGACCGGCAGGAAAGGCTGGACCTCTTGATTGCAAAGCTTGGCCTGGAGACGGTTCGCCGGAGCCGCGGCTATCAGCTCTCCGGCGGTGAGCGGCGGCGGGTTGAGATTGCGCGGGCGCTGGTCATCTCACCCAGTTTCCTGCTGCTGGACGAGCCTTTCTCGGGCATTGACCCCAAGCAGGTCCTCGAACTGCAGCGGATCATCTTCGAACTCAAAGAGGCTGGAATCGGCATCCTGGTGACAGACCACAACGTGCGGGAAACGTTGAGTGTGACCGACCGCGCCTACATCATCCACAACGGCGAAGTCTTCCGCTCAGGTCCGCCTGAAGAGCTGGAGTCGGACCCGGAGGTTCGCCGGGTTTATCTGGGAGAGTCCTTCAGTTTCGTTAGCCGCGGCTGAAGGCGAGAAGGGCCTACTTTTGTTTTGTTCCTTGAGAGGGCTGTCGGGTGAGCGGGTGACTTACTGTAAGGGCCCTCGTGTGGCCGCCAGGATTACTGGCAGTCAGGCCGTCGTTCTGGTCTAGAGAAACCCAGATCCGTGACGTTCACGCAAAGATGTCAGCAATTGTGCTGCGAAGATCAGTCAGGGTCTGGGCGTCAAGACTGCCGTATTTTTTGAGGATAAGTCTTTTGTCAAGTGTAAAGACAACTGGCTTTATTACCGGCTTCTTGGGGAGGCCGCTAGCCTGCCAGTCAGCAATTGCGACAACGCCGAATCGCCGCGATTGGCTGAGCTTGCTCGTGATCGCCATTAAGATTAGATGGGGTATTTAGTTGACTCCAGTAGCCACTACATCTTGGGGGTGGGGGTGCCGGCCCTGGTGGCCTCGACCATTGTCTTATAGGGAGCAGGGTCGGCGGCGACCGCCTGCTGGAGGAGGCGATAGCAAAGTTTGCCGCGCGACCGTGAGGTCCGCCGGTTGAAGCGGAACGTGAACTCGTCCAGGTAGTAGTCCAAATACTCGTGACTGACAGCCCCCTGGTGGGTCCCCAACAGCCAGCGCTTTAGCAGAGAGGCGACACGATGGACTCTCGGCAGCAGCTTACTCGCCGATTGCCGCTTCCCGCGCAGCACGGTGACTTCATGGCGGTATCCTTTGTTCTCCAATCCCGCATAGCCTTCCCAGCCGTCGGTGTGCACGAGGCTGCCAGGTTGGATAGCTTCTTCGACAAAGGCTTCCAAGCTCGCCGCTGAGGCATCCGCGATCCGACGGAGCCGGATGCGACCCATACCGCGCCCATCCTCCTCGGCAGCAACCGCAACTAACGCTTTGCCAACCATTTCGCGACCTCGGACGCCCTCTTCGACTCCGCCCACATACGTTTCGTCCACCTCCACCCGGCCGACCAGCCGATTGCGACCGGGGCGCACCATGGCGCGGCGGAACTTGTGCAGCCAGGTCCAGGCGGTTACATAGCTACCCAAACCCAAGACCCGCTGCAACTCCAGCGCGCTGGCCCCGCCTTTTTGCGTTGTCACCCACCAAGCCGCCCGGAACCACAACGTCAAGGGCTTGCGGGTGTCCTGGAAAATCGTGCCCGCCGTCACCGAGGCCTGGTAACCGCAGTCGGCGCAGAGCAGCAGATTGCGTTTGCTGGCCCATGAGGACTGGATCCCACAGCGCGGGCACACGAACCCCTCCGGCCAGCGCAGCTTCAGCAGGTACTCCCGGCACGCCTCCTCGGTCGAGAATCGAGCTTCCAACTCGACGAGGTTTCGGGGGTAGTCCTCCTTCATGCCCCCAACCACAACATATTGTGGCTACTGGAGTCAACTAAATACCCCATTAAGATTAATCTACTCTCCCCTGATGAAATCTGTTGGAACTAACAACGGCAGCCGGCCGCCGCTTCGCTGCCGACAGGTCGCTAAACGGAAAAGAGGACTAGAACTATGTCCCCAAACCTATATCTCGTCGTAGATGGCATCCTCGGGATTATCCCAGACTTTTCTCAAGGCTGACTCTGATAGTATTGCTGCGGCCCTTGCGAGTCTGAGATCCTCGCGAACTTCATGCAGTTCATCAAGTTCCCGACTTGAGGTCCGCGATCTCATCGAGTAAATCTCCGTAGGTTCTGTTGTTCGTATGTACTTCTGTCTCGGTAGCAACCGTGTCCATCCAGCGAAAAGACGGTGTTATTTGGGAATGGTTGTGCAGGGCCAAATCCTTTGAAAAGTTGATGGCGGAGTTTGTGTGGCTGAGCGCCAAGACACTCATGTTAGCTCCTCCTCGGACCGTAACGCTTCGATCTGCCTAAGGTGACCGTCCAGCCAGTCTCTCAAGGAGGTGGCAACGCTAAGGTCCATGACTACCGCGATCTCAGCTTCTCTGACAATCCCTTCCCGTGCTTTCCTCGCCGTTTCCTCTCCTATGGACCCGTCCGGGTTGACTTTGTGTGTGACCTGTTGCGGAATGGCCTGGCGCTGATTCCAGAACACCATTTGGCCGCCTAAGATTGAACGACCGGCTGAACCCGTAAACGGCTTTGTGTCCCCTTGCTCATTGTATCTGAACAGCAGCCGCTCCAAGTACACGTCTTCTTCGATGCGAGGCGGGGCCGAGACGAGGCAGTCTCATGTAGCGTCGATCAACCGCGTTGCTATACTGATTGCAGAAAGTCTTCGATGCGGCCGCTATGTTGATGCAACAGCGCCTGGTCCTGAAGCTTGCGCAGAAGCCTGTCCTGACGCAAAGCCTGCGGCAACTGGTCAAGTTGCTGGCCCTCAACAAACTGGAGCTCAAGGAGGAAATCTCTCAAGAGTTACTGGAAAACCCGGTCCTGGAAGCGGCTGTCGACGGCGACAGCGAAGCCGAGCCGGGTGCGAGCGAGGACGACGAGGCCGCCTGGGGCTCGGAAGCGGCTGCGACAGCCGCAACGAAAAACACGGACGGGGCGGCGGTCAACGGTTCCGCCGAAGCAGCGCCGGCAGCCGCGGCCCAGACGGAAGCAGTCGGCGCGGAAGAGGCCGGCGCGGGCGAGAAAGAAACTCCCGACGCCTTCGATGAGATTGACATCGAGGCGTACTTCAATGACTACCTTGATCCGGGAATCCATACACCTTTCGCGGTGGAAGCCCTGGAACGCCCCTCCTTTGAAACATTCCTGGCGCAACCCAGCACGCTAACCGGCCATTTGCTGTGGCAGCTCAGTTTGTCAGCCGGTACGGGCAGAATCGCGGAAACCGTGCAGGCCATCATCGGCAACTTGGATGAAGACGGCTACTTGACGGCGACGCTGGAGGAAGTTGCAGCCCTAACGGGAGCGTCAGAGGAGGAATCCCAGAAAGCCTTGAAGGTTGTGCAAGAGTTCGACCCGCTTGGAGTCGGCTCCAGGAATCTGGAAGAGTGTCTGACGATCCAACTGCGGGAATGCGGAGCGGGTCAGGGAGTCGCGGGAGCCATCGTCGCCGAGCATTTCGATGCGCTCGAACGAGGGGATGCCGGCGAACTCAGCAAGCGGCTTGCGCGCCCGCGGAAACACGTCGAAATCGCCCTGCAGTTGATCAAGCGTCTGGACCCGCGGCCGGGCCAGCAATACAACGTCTCCAAGGTTCGCACGGTCGAGCCGGACGTGTTTTTCGTGAAATCGCAGGACGGGTTTCGTGTCGTCCTCAACGAGGACGACCTGCCGGATTTGCGCTTGAACCGGCAGTACCGCCAGCTGTTGCGAAAAGGCCGCTCAACGAAGGAAACGCGAGACTACGTCAAAGATCGCTATAACGCGGCAATTCAGTTGCTGCGCAACATCCAACAGCGCAGACACACAATCGAGGGCGTTTGCGAGGCAGTCGTTCGGAGGCAGACGGCGTTTTTGGCGAACGGGTTGGACCACCTGCGTCCGATGATGATCAAGGACGTCGCCGAAGAGATTGGCGTCCACCCCTCGACGGTGAGCCGCGCGGTAGCCAATAAGTACGCTCACACGCCTCATGGAGTTTATGAGCTGCGGTTCTTCTTCTCGGAAGCCGTACAAGGACCCTCGGGCGCCTCGGTTCCCCTTTTGCTGTTGAAGCGCAGGGTGAAGAAGATGATCGAGGAAGAGAACCCCGCCGCGCCGCTGACAGACGAGCATCTCAGCAAGATGCTAAAGGAGCAAGGCATCTCGGTCACTCGCCGCACGGTGGCGAAGTACCGCGAGGACATGAATATCCCCTCCACTCATCGGCGGCGGCGCCGAGCCTGCAAGCAAGCGTAAAGGGAGCTATGAGGATTCATTACACCGGACGTAACGCAGAGGTCTCAGATGAGCAGAAGCAAAAAGTGCAGCGAAAGTTTGAGAAAGTCCATAAAATCCTGAGCCCCAAACGGAGCCTGGAAGCGCATGTCACCCTGTCCCGGCAGCGGCATCTGTGCGAGGCGGAAGTCACCCTGTACGCTTTAAACCACACACTTGTCGTGACAGGAACGAACCAGGAACCCTACCCGGCGCTACTGGCAGCGGTCGACAGACTGGAAAAGCAGGCCGTCAAGAACAAACACAAACTAATTGACGTTCGGCGATCAGAGCGAAACCGCGCCCAGCGGTTCACCGCCGAAGAAGGCGCCGCTCCTGACGCAGCCGGCGCAAACCAAAAGTCCCGCGGGAAGCCGAAGAATCATACGCCTCGCGTTCTGCGCAGTAACGATATCGCTCCCAAGCCGCTCTCGGTGGAAGGAGCCGTGCTGAAGCTCGAAGAGTTGGGCCGTGATCACCTGACATTTCGAAACGTGGAAGATGGCCGCATGAATGTCCTCATGCGACGTCGTGACGGGAATCTGGAACTGATCGAAGCCGGCTAAGCGCAGCGCTGTCGGGATGCGGCTTCGTAGCATCGAAGAGGCATGGGGTGCAAGCCGCGCCCCTCAAGAGAAGCCGCCTCCCTCGAGAAGAATGAAGCGCAAGTCCACGCAATCCAAACGCACGCCCCGGCCCCTCGCGGACAAGAATACTGAAGCGACAGCGGACCCGAATGCGCCGGCCGCCGCGGGTCCCGAAGTGGTCATCATCACGGGGCTAAGCGGGTCCGGCAAAGGCTCGGTGCTTCGAGTTTTCGAGGACATGGGTTACTACGCGGTCGACAACCTGCCGGTCGACTTGATTCACACGTTTGCGGAACTTTGCCGGCAGTCCCAGGAGATCTCACGAGCCGCCCTGGTGGTCGACATCCGGGAAGGAAAGGCTCTGAAGCGCTTCCCGCGCATCTTTCGGGAATTGCGGCGGCAAACGAAAACATTGCTGCTGTTCCTGGAGACCGGCGACGAGATTCTGCAGCGGCGATTCAGCGAGACCCGCAGACCGCATCCGCTGGGAACGGCGACCACGGTCCGCGGAAACATTGCGGCCGAGCGCAAAGCCCTGGCGACACTTCAGAAGCTGACGGACTTTACGATCGACACCTCGCAGCTCAACATTCACGACCTGCGGCGGTTGATCACGTCCCGCTTCAGCGGCTCGACCCAAGAACCCGCGCTGCAGGCGACGATTCTTAGTTTCGGTTTTAAGCACGGCCTGCCGACCGACAGCGATCTGGTCTTCGACGTGCGATTTCTGCCGAACCCGAATTACGTGCCGGGATGCAAGCATCTGACGGGAAAGCACCCCAAGGTGGCGCGCTATGTGCGGTCGTTCCCTCAGACAGGCGAGTTCATCGGCCGTATTTCGGACCTGCTGATTTATCTGCTTCCGCACTACTCTCGCGAAGGCAAGAGTTACCTGACCATCAGCTTCGGCTGCACCGGTGGGAGGCACCGTTCCGTTTTCATTGCCGACTCGATCGGGCGCAATCTCGCCGCCGCCGGGTGCACCACGAAAGTAGTGCACCGCGACATTAAGAAAGACAGCTAGCCAGGCGCGCCAGGCACGGTTGGTTTCCTAACTGAGTGGCGCCAGGGCAGTTGCTATAATTTGGTTGTCGGAACACCTTCTTAACCCCATGAAAAGGACTTGTTTTTACCTCGCCGGCCTCACTGTACTGACCGTTTTGGGGATGGGCCAGTCCCCCTTCCAAAGCGCCCCTCCAAAAGTTGAGGAGGCGCTTCGCGCGCGAGTGGGTCAGTTCTACACCCTCTTCCGGCAAGGCAAATTCCGTCAGGCTGAAGAGCTGGTGGCCGAGGATTCCAAGGACACCTACTACACGACGAAAAAGGCTCGCCATCAGGGCTTCGAAATCAAGAGCGTCTCGTTTTCCCCAGACGTAAAGGACGCAACCGTTCTGGTCGCTCTTCGAATGATCATGCCGATGATAGGTGTGAGTCCGGTGGCGGTCCCGGTAGCCAGCAAGTGGAGAAGGGTCAAAGGAGAGTGGTACCTCCACTATCCGCAGTACAAGCCCGGCGATACGGTTCAAACTCCCTTTGGGTCTAAAAAGATCCCCGATGATCCTCAGCGGCTGGCGATCTTGTCGAGAATGGAGGAAAGGCCGGATCTCGCGTCCCTTCGGAGAATGTACAAGGTAAGCGCAAAAGAACTTCGCTTCCCTTCATCGGCTCCGGGGCGGATCACCCAAGAGATCACCGTGACTAATCGCTCGAAGGGGAGGCTTTCGCTGGAACGGCGGACGAAAGACATCAAAGGCGTCGAAGTAGAGATTACTCCCGAGGAGGCAGGCCCGGGCGAGAAGATCAAGGTCAGCTTCATGTACGTTCCCGCAGTCGAGCAGCAGAGACGAGACCACAAGGTACGGTTCACGATTTCGCCGATTTCGCAGCATTTTTCGATTGACCTGATCTTCGAGAAGTCCCAAGCCTCCTATGAGGACACGCCCGGAAAAGTTTATGCGAAGGAGGTGACGGTGACAGACCAAGGCCGCTGGAGCCTTGATGTCACCGGATTGACGGCCAGCCAGCTCTACCGCATTGAGATTGAAGCGCAGGCCCTTCCCGGCGGACAAGGGAAGGCCTTGCTCGGCGTTCACGACGGCTCGGGACGCTACGGCGTCTCCGACGGCCCGCGGAGAATTGACACAGGCTCGACCGAGCTGTTCGCTGTTGAATTCAGCGCTACCCCAACGGAGAACGCCCGCATTCACTTGGGCTATGTGGGTGGGTCCGGATCGGTGCGCTGGAGCGGACTCAAGATTACCGACCGCACTCGTGTGCACCCGCAGTTCGCGCAATCCGGTTTCGAAGGTCCGTTTGTCATCCCTTGGAACGTATGGGCCAACGTCGACGCCGAGCTAACATCAAAAGTGGCCAGGAGCGGCAAGCAAAGTTTGGCGGTAAGCGGAACCGGCGGAGCGGTTTACCAGGATATCTCCGGGATCAGCCCGGGGCGCCTCTATCAGGTTACCGCCTGGGTCAAGGCGGAACCGGGAACCGAAGGCAAAGTCAGCCTGGACCTTCACGACGGGAGGAAACAATCAGTCGGGTCGACGGATGCCGTCAAGGTCTCCGACTCCGAATTTGAGCCGCTCACGCTGGATTACAGAGCGACCGAGAGCGGGGTCGTTCGAGTGCATCTGGCCTACCAGGGAGGAGACGGGACGGTCTACTTCGACGACGTGACCGTGACCGAAAAGAGTGTCGCCAATGGCGGCTTCGAGAGTAATGAGCCCGCCCCTTGGGAGACCGCTGGTGACGCCGACATTGCGCTGAGCGATGAAGTGGCGTCCAGCGGCGCTCAGAGTCTGGCGCTGAGCAATTCCGAGGGGGCCGTGACACAACAGCTTTCGGGCTTGCGTCCCGGCGGGCTCTACCAGGTCACGGCGTGGGCTCGTTCGTCTCCCAATGCCAAGGGACGTGTGCTGTTGAAAGCCGGCAAAGAAGAAGCCCGCGATGGCCCCCGAAAGGTGTCCGATTCGGTCTTCCAGCCCTTCTCGGCCGACTTCAAGGCGGATGCCGGCGGGAGCGCGCGCATCCAGCTTGGATACACCGGCGGCCAAGGAACGCTCTATTGGGACGACGTGACGGTAGCTGCGAAATAGCGTAGCTCCCCGCCACGCCCACTGGCGGCCCATACCTGCCTGGAGCGGGATCCGCGTTTGTGCACCCGCAAAGCCTCCCAGCAGGCGCGCCCGCTACGGCCCGGGAGAGACTGCCCCCCCATAAGAACGGGCCGTCAGGGGCACTGTACTACGGTCGAGCTGGGCAGACTGAAGGAGCCGCCCACCCTGATACTGAGAGGCCTCACGCCGCAGCCTGCATCCTGCGGTATTTCGAAGTTGACTTGATAGAGACCCAGAAAACCCGGTGCGTAGCCGCCGAACAGCACCGTGGAACCCTTGTCGTCCACCCCGACGACAATGCTCTCGACCATAACCGGCGGAGGAATTGGTCCCAGCACCCCAGTACCTACCGACTGCGAGAGCGCTCCGCCTCCCGTGAGAAACATGGAGACGACGTCTCCGCGCTGGGCGGGATTCTGTTCCGTGACGAGTTGTCCCGAGATTGCGTGAATCACGGCTCCGACGGTCCCTCCACCCGCGACAGGAATCTCGAAAATGCCCGGCTGGGTTGAAAACACGGGGGCCCCGCTCACCGTCTTGCGAGTGCCATTATTCTCTACTTCGATCGTCGTCGTTTGACCTGATGAAAGCTCGAATGGGATCTGCAAGTTGACTTGCTCGGCGGGACTTCCCGTGATGGACAATAAAGGCGCCGCGATTCCCCCGATGCGAATCGTTGTTCCGTTGAAAGAGGTAGCGCCGCCCGCAAGTTCCGTCCCGCTGATCCCTTCCGATAGGCCCGCCCCGAACAAGGTCGCCAGGCTTCCCGGCACAATACCGGGCTGAAAGGTCGCCGCGTTGACTAAGCCGCCCGCTTCAAAAGTCGGCGGGCGGCCGATCGTGCCCAGTACGAATGTTGTGGACACTACTCCTCCAGCAGCTGCAGCAGCAGTTGCAACGATTGAAATCGTGCGGGCGAACTGATCGGAACGGCCGCTGGCTTCCATGAGCGCCGCGGCCGTGACAAGGAGTTCGACGCGCACGCCGGCCCTCCCATCAGGGCCGGTTTTCTGGATCAAAGGGTTGCCGGGATCCCCCAAGCCGAGGGGATGCAAGACGACAAATTCCGGCCCTGAGAAGGTCACGTCCACGCTCGATGCCGGCTGATCCCCCACCTCATTCAATTGAACAATCAATGGATCGGAAATTTCCCCGGCCGCCAGGATTTGATTCTGCCCCGAGACCGTGGAGATCGAGACGGGTTGCGGGGCGGTTGCGGTTAGGTTGAATGTCGCCACCAGGCTCCCGAGAACGCCCCGCACAACCACCGGTCCTGGCGTTTCCCCCATCACCACCCTCGCCAGGGCGCCATCGGGATCACTAGCGGTAATCAGAGTCGCCTCACCCTGGACGACACTCCATACGACGCTCGGGAACGCCACAACGCCGCCAGACTCGTTAATGATGCGCATGCGAAGCGGCATGGCGATTTCCCGCCCGATGCGCGCGCTTTGCCCGTCCCCGACCTTTTCGAAGTCTACCGGCTGACCACCGGTTGTGGTGATATTAAAAGTCGCGGAGGGGAATTTTGGAGCGATGGCTTCAACAAGAATGGCGACATTCCCGGCGTTGGGGCCGAGAGTCACGTTTACCTCCCGGTCGAAGAAGGGAAACGTTTGCAGAAACGCCGGAGTGATTCCGACTGGGGGGCCCGAAATCTGACGAATGCGGATTCCTATGTTCCCAGTTGCCCCAAAACCTGTTGACGCCCGGAACACCAATGGATTGGGAAGCTGGGTTCCCGTTGGCGCCGTTTGACCGTCACCGGAGATCTTCGCGATCCCGATGGTGTTGGCCGCGAACGTCACCGTGAATCGGTAGGTGGCGAAGCCCAGCTCTCCAAAGCCCGGGACCTGGGCAACCAACGAACCTTCTAGTAAAGTGCCCGCGCCCGGGGGAATCCTCCCCGCCGTACACTCCACGGTGGCGAAGCCGTTGGGGTCGGTTGGCACTTCCGATAGAGTGACGCCCGCGCCAAATGGTCTGCACCCAGCCGCGAAAGCCGCAAAGCTGACAAGCGTGCCCGGAGGTAAAGGGTTTCCTGTTAGATCCGTCACTAAGAGAACAAATTTTTCAGGGAACAGCGTTAGGGGGAAGACAATCTGCGAATCCCCGCCGACCTTAATGAGGCCCGTCGCTCGGATCAGGTTTACCTGTATGATTGCCGGTTCCACGCCCGCCGTGCGTGCGGCGATGATAATGGGCTGGACCGGTTCTTGAGCCTGTTCGACAGGAGCCGGTTGCAGGGCGGCTTGAGTGGCTGCCGCCGGTTCCGGGTCAGTCTCCGCCGTGGGGGGCTCTCCCTGCTCAGTGAACTCCTCGGCAACTGAAAGGGCCGCGGGTTCCTCGGGCTCCGGCGGGATCTCCGGAATCGTTACGACCGCTGAAGCGATGCCCCGGCTATTGGTGACGCTCGGCTCCGGAGTGTCAATAATCACTTCGACGGGCGAACCTTCAGCGGCGAACAATACGGCCTGTCCCAATATCGGGTTGCCTTCCGCGTCCACGACCCGTACCGACACGGGTACGGGCAGGACCCTCCCGGGTGGAACGAATTGATTGTTCCCGCCGTTCACGGTAATTTCAGCCGGGGGAAGCTGAGATGGCGGAAAAACCACGGCGTGGCCCGCGGGAGCGATGGGCACAAGCACGGTGTTGGTAGCCTGGATGGTCGCCACGTCGACGCGGGTCACTGTGCTGGCGGGAAGTGAGGACAGGAAGATCACCCTTTTGTTGGGCGAGATTCCTATGTCCCGGGAGTCCTGCCCGAAACTCAGTACCTCAACTGTTGGGTTCGGCGTGGCGGTGAAGTCGATTTCAACGAAGTCGCGTGAGCCGCTTAGGATGCCAAACGCCCGCTCGTTGCTGACAATTACAATTTCCTCGAACTTGGTCGCTCCGACTCCACCGATTGGGCGAACTGTCCGGGCGTTCAAGTCAAACAGGAGAGAGTTCGCAAGCGCGCCGGTACTGCCGTTCCGGACGAGAACTTCCGTGCTATTGGGGAGCGGCAGAATCTTGCCGTTGACGATCGTGGAACTGGACTCGATCATCTCAATTTCCTCAAAGTCGGTCGTTCGGAACTGCGACAGGCCGTTGCGGGTAGCGACGAGGAGGCGCCCGTCATTCGGCGTCAGAGCGATGGATGAAGAGCTGGGAACCTCGAAAGTGCGCTCAACAAGCAGGGTAGCCAAGTCAATGACGTTGACGACTCTGCCTCGGTTCGCGAGAACGTAGGCTTTGGTGGAGGTGTTGTCGACGACAATCTGAGTCGGCCCGCCGCCGACGGGAATGCCCGGTAGCTGTTCGTCTGTGTCAGTTCGAATCACCCGCACCATGCCGCCCGCGACGAGCAGGTATTTCCCATCGGGAGTGATTTTGGCGTCGGTGGCGCTCGAGCCGAGACTGAGACGCTGAGTGACCAGCAAGGTCTCGGCATCCAGGACGACGACGGTGTCGACTGAGGTGCGGCTGATGGCGTAGAATTTCTTGCCATCGGCGGTGCCGACAACGTCAGTGACGGTCGAAGTCCCGGTAAAGGACCCTATCGCGGCGAGGGTGTCGGCGTCGAGAACCGTGACAACGGCGGTTCCAGAGGGGGGAAACAGAAAGACACGTCCCTTTGCACGAAGCGTGCCTGTGGCAGCGAACAGAGCGAGTAGACACACGGCTACTACTCGGATAAAAAGCATACGATATTCCCTCTCGGTCGGTGCAGGGGCGCAGGGGCGGTAAGGGAGCGTAGTATCGAATGATATCAGGTTCGCGGCAAATCAAGGAAGTGCGGCGCCGCCCGTTGTAAGGATGGTCACCATCGTCGGATGCCCACGAATTCGGAGGTGTGGTGCGGCTTTCGACCAGCACGAAGGATGGGCTTTCAGCCCGTCTCTCGTTTGAGTCCGAGAGCGAGAATCGAACCAGGCGACACCCGCACCAAAAAGAACGAGGGGGGCGTTGCCGCCCCCCTCGGTTGATGGTTAGAGTTTACAAATTGACGCTGCTTACTGGTTCAGGCCCTCGCCGGAGCCAGTCCCGCCAGCCGCAGCCGGGGAAGCAACTCGACCGTCCGCGTCAACGGGTATGATCAGCGCCAGATAGCCTTGCGCGTACGTCGGTATCGACCCGAACCCGTCGGTGATGAACGCATAGCCGTGGGCAAACTGGAAGTCACAGACCACAATCACGTAGCCCTGGAACTCCGGCGCCGGGTCAATCTCCCAAGTCGTAGACCCGCCCGACAGCAGCCAGAGCACCTGCTCACCGGCCTGCACGACCTTGGTGGTGTCATCCGGCGGTGAAGCGCCGTCACCTAGCGTCGTGCCGTGATAGTGAATCGTACACGTGCCGTCTTGCGGTTGGGTCCCCAACCAGTCTTCCGACGTGTTGGCTACCACCAGTCCGGTTTCAAACCCAAACCGGTTCGATACGAACGGGAACAGAATCTGCGTTGTGCACTTGACGATCGTGAGTACGTTCGTCGGATCGCCGCCCGTGTCGATGAAGCGCGGCACAGGCTCGCCCTCCGCCGCATTGAACTCCGTGCTCAGCGGCGCAAACGTCACCGCCAACTGAGCGGTACCCGGCGCCGGCAGATCGTTCTCCGTGTCAGGCACCCAGGCGAACCACACCGGAACCACGCAGTCTTCATTGGTGATCGGATTATTGTCCTCAACTTCGTAAACGATTGACCCGAAACCACCGTCGATATCGACTAGAACCTTGGTGGTCAGGCCCGCTGGGAACCCAAGATCCTCTAGGTCACCCGAGTCAGCAGCAGTGGCCGCGCTGCAGCCGTCACCGACCTCGTCGCACTCGAGTGCATGGATCCTGAGCTGATCAGCATCAGCAAAGTCCACAATCGCGGTGCCCGGATCGTCGTCTCTACAATCGATCCACTCATAAACGACGACACTCACGCCCTCGGGAATATTGAAGAACCGCAGCAAGAAGCGCGTCGACTGCGAAGCGCCGCCGCCGGCCAGAGAACCTGGAGCGTAATAGCCCGCCTCAACCTGCGTGTTGCCAGGCGTGAAGGTGGGCAAACCCAGAGTCTTGAAGGCAGTTGCGAAACCTTCGCTGATGGTGAAGTCGATGTGTGCGCTGTCCTCCTCGCACTGCAGCCCGGCGACAACGTCATCCGGGTCGATATCCACCAGCAATCCCGTCAGAGGAATCGCCACGTTCAGCACGTTGTTGGAGACCGGGATCGTGTTGGGACCCGTGATCGAAACAAAGGCCTGAATTTGCGAGAAAGGAACACCCTCGATGGCCGGCACGCCCAACTGCGAGGCGTTGCCGCGCATGCTGGTGATGCGGAGAACGGTGATGCCGGGGTTGCACTGTGAGACCAAGGGACCATCACGCGTCGCGGTCATCAACCCGCAGTCCATGGTCAAAGGGAAGGGTTCGGAGGGGCCGTTGGGAACCGGGAAGTGAATCCCATTCCACTCAATACGAGTGGCCGACGCCAAGGTCCCAAACATCGGGTCCTGGAAGCGCTGATCGGGAGCCCCCGGGGCTGGAGAGCCGCCTGCGGCGGTGGTAGCACCAACCCCAGGACAGCTCGTGGTGTTGGCGGTTGCGCCGACACCCGTACCCGAGCCGCCAATGTTAACGGGGCCCGTGCAGTTGTTCTCATTGATGACCAGCACGGCGTCCGTGAGCGGGTCGGGATGAAGATTGTTGGTGACGTTCACGTTCAACGACACGCTGACGTTGGTGATCAAGTGACTGACTGGAGATCCGCCCACTATGGGCGCGACATTGGTGCACGTGAGGATAATGTCACCCACGAGCTCGGCGATCCCCTCCGCTCTAACGATCGGGGGAACCGCTACGGAATTACACGTAATGACACCCAAGTCCGCGGGGGGGGGCTTGGGCGCTTGCTACACCGGTACTCAACAGGGTCATCAAGACCAGTGCAGCTACTACAGAAAGCTTTTTAGAAGCTGCCATTGATTCTCTCCTTCTTATCCACAAGAGGTTGGATTGATTCCAACAAGGTTTGATCCACACGGAACAACTTTTTTACTGCTTCATCTTCAACCTGGACAGTCAGCCCGCGGCGCGATGCGAGTCACCCCGCGGGGCCGTAATCGGTGGGAACAACCTCCGCCAGCCCGTGGTCGTTACCGGCTGGCATCGACAGTTCAGAACTGGGAACAACATTGGCAATAGAACCCACCGCCGCACAGGAATAGTACAACTCTTCAACTTTTAGCACACTCAAAAGTACTGTGTCAAGCCCTCAAACCAGCAAAATTGCTAAGGCCATGTTAAAAGACTTCACATCAAAAATCAACCGTGTGGGCCGCGGCAGTGTCAAGAGGCGATAGAAATGTCCCCGGCGGTAGGGCGATAGAAATGTCCCCTTCGTTTTGTTGTTTGTAAGTCCGTAAGAGATAATCGTCGTCGTCGGGGCTGTGGGAATGTGGAAATCGCGTCAGCGATTTCCAAGGGACGGTGGGAAGGGTGGGAAACCTGTCGTTGCGATGCGAACCCTCTGCGCTGCTCGCTGAGGTTTTCCACGCTTTCCATCCGTCCCGTCATTTCCATAGCCCTGCCTTTTTTATGTCGTCGCCGCACGTTTTTTCGACCGCAGCGACTTACGCCAAGGGTGGTCCGCCGCCGGCTTGGGCCGCTGCCGGGCCGCTTGTTGTTTCGGCTTGGGGCGCGGCTTCGGCTCGGGCCACGTGATCTCTTCAAAGGCCACCGCTCGGCCTTCGTGGATCACCTGCAACTCGCCCTGGCGCGCTTGCTGCACGGTGACTCTCCCCCCCGCCCCCAGAGCCTGATTGCGCTTCGGTTTCAACTGTAAGAAGCGGTTCTCGAAACGGACCACCCGATCGTTGGAGACGACTCGCTCGGCCTCCAAGCAGAACACCCACTTTAAGTCCAGACGCTTGGGCGGGCGCTGATGAAAGTCCGCTTCCGCCGCTGGCTCGCAGACAAATTTGGCGTTGTGTTCCCCCAGATATTGCTCGCCGAGATAGCGGTTCGCCGCCTCGTAATCGCAGATACCTTGCAGTCGCATCTTCTTGATCAGGCGGTCTTGATGGGTGCCGTGATGCCGCTCCACGCGGCCCTTGGCTTGCGGCGACGATGCCGCGATGATGCGGATCCCCAGCTTGGCGCACATGCGCCCGAACTGCGTCTCGGGCTCGATGCCTTCCAGCGCTTCGCGCGACGTCGGCTGGCGCTTGTAGACGTTCTTCCAGTCGCAATACAACGCCTTCGGAACGCCGTATTGACGCACCCAGGCTTCGAGCAGATCGGCCGCCGCCCAAGTTGTCTCTTCGCTCGAGAAGCGGCACAGCGCCCGGCCGCTCGCATCGTCGACGAAGTTCATCAGGCAACCTTTCGGGCCGCGATCTTCGAGCCATCGGTGGTGCGAGCCGTCGACCTGGATCAGCTCCCCGAAGTGCGCTTTGCGCTGCCGCCGCTGGCGATGCGGCTGGCGCTTGCGGCGGCGGCTCCACAGACCCTCGGCGAGCATCCAGAGCCGCAGTGCCCGCACCGATACTTGCAGATCGTGGTCCTTTCGCAAATGCTCGGCCGCCAGAGTAGGCCCGAAGCGCTCGTGCGGTTCGCCGGAGTAGTTCTCGCGCACCAGTTGCAGCACTCGCTTGCGAACTTCCGCTGGCTTGGCCCGGTTCGATACCCGGCCCACGTTGCCGTGCTTCAATGCTTTTGTCCCTCCCGCGCTGTAGCGCTTCCAGATCCGCTTGCTCTGGCGGTAACTGATGTCGAGCACCTGCGCCGCCTCGCTCAGCTTTAACTCGCCTCGCTTCACCCGGCCCAGCACCTCGCCCCGTCTCAATTCCTTGTCGTTCATCCATGTCCTCTCCAATCTCGGCTCCTCCTTTCTGGAGCCTTAGATTAGGGGACATTTCTATCGCCCTCTCAAGGGGACATTATCATCGCCCTTCAACACCGTGTGGGCCGCGGCAGCCGCGGCAGAGATCACGCCGCGGCCCACATTCCGATCTTACTGATCCAGAGCTTCGCCGGAGAACCGTCGTTCTGGCGGCGACGAGCAGGTTGAATGGGCTGCATTAATACTGGCCCCGGAGCGCAAGCCCAGGGGAAATCAGTCTCTCGAAACTACGTGGTCTTCCGGTCCTCGGCCGCCAGGGGCGGCCGAGCACTGGAGTTTCTACATTCTGAAGATGAATTGGACAGGCATCTCTGCCCGCCACGGCGTTGGCGTCAAACCGAGCCGCGCGCGTCAGCAAGCGGTTGCGGGACAGACCAGCGGCAACCGCTTGCTGACGCGCGCGGCTCCTGACCCTGCATTATGCTTGGCAAAGCGGCAGGCCGGGATGTCAGTGGCCACGGCCTGGCGAAGTGATGGAAACAAAGAGGTTGCCGGTTGAGGTATAAATTTTCTTTACAAAATGTCCGGAAATGGCAGAGAATGGCAGAATATGGCAGGATCTGGGCCATTTTCGACGCCTCGTCATGGTGTCAACCGATAATGTTTTTGTTTTCAGTGCCTGGGGTTGCAGGCGGCGGCGGGACCGTGGCAGGTTCCCTAGCAAAAGCGACAGGTTTTCTTGCGGATTTGAGGGTTTTCTTGTCGCTCGCCACAAGGCTGGCGGATTGGCGGCAACTCGGGTGGACGGCCACTGCCAGCTAAGACATGTCGCCAGGAATGGCGACACGGCACGTCTGGAGACGTGCGCCACATCGGCTTGTCGCCAGCTTGCTTGTTTCCAGCTTTGCCTCGCGGGCTGGTCCGCTACTGGATACCGTTCTCATTGTAGCAGGCGGGGTCCGGTTTGTTGGCTCGCAAGGCGGGGCGAGTGGGGTCTAAGTGCTTGAAGAAACAGGGCCGCGGGAATATTTTGACGGTTGGTTACCGGAAGCAGGGTTTTGGGGCTGGAAGCCAGAGGCGTGGTTCGGGCGGCGGACCGCAAGCCCGGGAAATGAACCTGCTCAGCTGCACGAGCCTTGCGGAGTCAGTTTCTCATCAGCTTACGAAGCGACTTTAGCCTTGATCGAAGTTCCTCACTGGCCGAAATCAGTTCGTGCTCGTCATAGATCACCCGAGGGGTGAACAACACGATGAGTTCCGTTTTGGCCCGGGACACACTGGTTGAACCGAAAGCCGCCCCGATGAACGGGATCTTACCCAAGAAAGGTACCCGGCTTTGTTGAAAGATGTTGGACTCCTGGATGATGCCGCCAATGGCGACGGTAGCGCCGTCCTCAACGGTAATCTGAGTCGAGACGTTGCGGCGGTCGATCGTCGGTGACTGAATGGCGCCGGTGGGCGCCAACGGGTTGCTGACTTCCTGATCAATGAACAGGGTCACAATCCCGGAGGCGTTAATGCTGGCCGTGATGGAGAGCGTGATACCCGTCTGCACGCTGCTAATGGTGTTGGCGAAAAGCGTCGAGCCACCGACTTGCGCTCCCGCGGATAATCCCTGACTCGCCAGAACCGGAATCGCCTGGCCCACCGTAATCGAAGCCGGGATGTTGTTGGTTGCGATCAGCGAAGGAGCCGAGATAATGCGGGTTTTGCCGTTGTCCTGGCTCGCGACCAGGAAAGCGGCCAGCTCTCGTGTGTTACCGATCAGCGCGCCGATGGAGAGACTCACGCGGCCCACGGAGTCAAATCCTCCGGTGAGTTTTCTTCCGTTAGAGCCGCCGCCTCTTTCTCGCAGGAAAGCGGACACCCCGTTGGTCAGGGCGCCGGAAAGCGACACTTCATAGATCTGAGCGTCGATCAAGACCTGCCGCGGGGGAAAATCAAGCTGTTCCAGGGTCTTACGGATGACTTGCCACTCCTGAGCGGTCGACTGCACGACGATGAGGTTGTTGATCATATCGGGGACGATGCGAATCCCGCCCACGGTTTGATCCGCTCCAACGCCGGCTTCCGCGCCGAGCAAGGCGCCCGTCTGATCCGTTACGGCGCCCGCCCCCGGCAGGGGAGCTATCCCTGGCCCATACCCTGTCTGCCCGGGAAGCTGAATGAACCCGCCACGCCCGCCACCGCCGCCGTAGCCGCCCCTGCCGCCGCCGCGGCCACCGTAACCACCGCCATAACCGCCCCCGCCATAACCGCCCCCGCCATAACCGCCCCCGCCATAACCGCCCCCGCCATAACCGCCCCCGCCATAACCGCCCCCGCCGTAGCCGCCACCAAACCCGCCGTAGCCTCCGCCGTAACCACCACCGCCATAACCGCCACCGCCATAACCGCCACCACCGTAGCCGCCACCACCGTAGCCGCCACCACCGTAGCCGCCACCATAACCGCCGTAGCCGCCAAACCCGAATCCGTAAAGGGACAAGAGCGTGGACGCAAGGTTGCCGGCCAGACCGTACTGGACGCGGTAGATGAAGTTCTGGATGCCGCCGATGGTAATCGGCTTGTCGAGCCTCTCAACCCACTTATAGACTTCCTCAAACATGCGTTCGTTGGCGCTTACGGCCAGGATCGAATTGATGCGCTGAATCGCAACGAAGCGCACCGGCGACTGCTGCTGGTCCAGTGAAAAGGCCGAGAAAATGCTCGTCAGCTCCATGGAAAGTGTCGTCGCCAATCCGTTCTTGACCTCAATCAGGCGCATGCCCTGATCGGCCATTTGTTCGGTGTCGAACAGCTCGATCAGCTCCATCGTGCGGCGCATGTTGCGGCTGTTGTCGAGAACGATCAAGATGTTAGCCTGGGCCACCACCATCGACTTCGCGCCTTCGCCCAGGAAAGGCTCAAGGACGTCGGCCAGATCCGTGGCCAGCGTGTAACGCAGCCGAATGGCGTTCAACACCATTCGCTCGTCATCGGGCAGATTGTCCCGCGCGTCCACCTGCGGGCTGATCGGCAATCGCGCAGCCCCGTCCGCGGGCACGATGCGATAGAGATTGCCCACTTTGACCGCAACCACGCCGTTGATGCGAAGGATCGTCTCAAACAAAGGAAACAGATCTTCGCGCTGGAGGGTTCCATAGGTATTGATCGTCACCGTGCCGTCGGACACGCTGGGATCGAGAATGTAGTTGATTTTGAGCTGACGCGCCAGAATGTCAACGACTTCAAACAAGCTGGCTCCCCGGAAGTTGCGGAATGAGATGCCGCCTGATGGTGTGGGCGTCGCCTGCCCTTGCGGCTGAGCTTGCTCCGCTTCAGCTTGCTCCGCTTCAGCTTGCCCGACTTCAGCTTGCTCCGCCTGAGGCTGGCCCTGGGCCGCTTGCGGGTCGGGAGCGCCCGCCGCCGGGGTCGGCTGCGCGGGTTGCTGTGCTGCTGCCGGGTCCGCCGGCAGCGCCTGGGGCTCTTGTGGCGCGGGCGGCTGCGCGGCTTGGCCATCGGGCTGGGCAGCCGCATCAGCGGATGGGGCTTCCTGATCCGGCTTGGGGGGCGCTTGCTGCGCGCCTGGTGTCAGGGCCGGCACGAAGAACATCAAGAAAATGACGATAGTTCGCATTATGTTCCTAAAACAACGTTCTCAGCGTTCAATTCGATGGCGGCTCGAGCCCGTGCGCGATTTCCCCGCCTTCTTCTGGAAACTTTTCGGGGAGTCCTGCTTGTCGGGCTTCCCCGCCTGATGTCTCTCCTGCTGGCGCTGGAGCATCTTCTTCTCAACGTCGGACAACTGTTCTCTCTGCCTCTTCCATACTTGCTTTCCAAAGGGCGTGCTGCGGCGGAAGATGATCGTATCACCCTGTTCCTCGACCTCAACAAAGCGGCCCACGTCCGGCTCCGCCGACTTCTTGGCCGGCCCCTGCTTCATCTGGCCGAACGGCGTCTGCTTCATGTATTCGCCGTCTTTGAGTGATTGCTTTTGAGCAGCCTTGTTGTTTTCCTTCTTCGCGGGGGCGTCCTTCAGCTCCGCCCCGGCCGAGAGGGCGAAAGCGAGCACAACACAAAAAAGTCGCGCTTGACGAATCATCATCATGATCTCCTTGGACTACTGCTGCTTCTTCTCCCACCAATGCTGCTCCCCGAACGGCGTCTGTCGGACTCTCCGTGTATAACCGTCCGACTCGGCGCCGTCGGGAACGCCGTCGGCGGGGTCAGCGGAGCGACGTCCGGTTTGGCCACTCAGCGGCGGGCCTATGTAGTACTTCGTGCTAACGCTCTTTGATCTATCGCTGCCGAGCCGGGTGCTGGACTTTGCCGCGGGCCGCCGCTCGGAGGCTCGAGCTTGGACTCGCCGTTTGGGATTGGGTTCGGCTCCGTCCGCGCCATTTAGCTCGGCCTCGGTGGCTTCGAATCGCTGCCCATGCCATTCGAGAGTGAGGGTTTCGCCCTGAGCCGCTACAAACGTAAAATCCCCTACCTTCTCGCCTACCGTAACCGGTCGCGGCGACCCTTTGGCGCTAGCAGCCATCATCGCGATGGGCCCGTCACCCAGATCCATCAGTCCCACTAGAAGTGGCAAGGCCGGCCTCTGTTCGATCTCCACGGCCGGCACCTCGACTTCGACAACGGGATTCCGGTCTTGCGAGAACAGCAGACGATCGACAACAGGCATGTAGTCGCGCTGGCGCACCCTTGGCGGAGAAGCCGGAGCCGGATAGGCCGGCGCCTCTTTCGGAGGCATCGGATCGAGAAGAAGGGCGTATCGCTGTTGAGCGCCCCGCACGTGACGAACCAGCTCCGCCACGCCCAGGATCAGCAGGCCCAGCAACATGACGTTGATCAGCAGAAGCTTTCGGCTCATAGCGTCGCTCCGATCGAAGCGGTTGATCGGACAAGCTCCGGGGTGCGCGAGGCGGGCAAGTATCCCGAAACCGCAACCTGAACGCGAACAGATTTGGTTTCCCGGTTGCCCGGGTTGAGTTGAATTCGCCGCGTGGAAAGCAACTGAGGGACATTCGCCACCGCCGCCATCCAGTTCACGAACTGCTCAATCTGGCACTCGAAGTCCACGGTTAAGGGGACCTGAGCGTAGTCTTCCCCCTCGAGAGCGACGTTCCCAAACCGCGAACCACGCATGGCAATGCCCTCGGCCGTTAGCAGATCTTCCACAAGCTGTCTCATCTCGGCCTTGGCAAGCGCCGCATTCTCAGACGCCAACAGCCGCTTCTCGATCTCCGCCAGCGCTCTTGCGGTCGCCTGCGCCTCCGCGTCCACCAGCGGTTTGCGGCGCGCCTTGACTTGCGCCAGGCGAAACGCTTGCTCAACTCCTTCTACCGTGCCGGCGTCAGCAGAGGGTGAACCCGGCGCAGGCAAAATGAAATCAGACTGCAGAATCACGAAAAGGACCAGCGCGACGCCCAGTGCGATCAACGCTTTTCGCTCTCTGCTCTGAATTTGCATATCCTTATCAATTCCGCATCAACTCCGCCGGTTAGCGCGAAGGGGCTTCCTCTGCTTCCGATGCTTCCAAAACAGTTGATAGCGTCGTAGCCCCATCCGCATCATCAGCCGGCGCAGCCGTGCCTCCCCGGGGGTCCTGAGCGGCCCGCCGCTGGGCGCCGATCTGGAAGCGGTCTCCCTGATCAGTCGTGACAAGCGAAGTCAGGAATTCCGCGGCCGCCAAGGTCTCGGCGTCATTGATGATCCCCAGCAGCGGCGCGGCTCGATCCCCCTCACCTTGCATCTGGACACCTTCGTCGTTGATCTCGAGGCGAGTCAGCCAGACCGTATCAGGCAGCAGGTTGGAAAGCTCCCTCGCAATTCTCAAATCGGCCTCCGTCCGCTGGCGCAACGACCGCAGCAGCGCCAGCCGGCCCTTGTTGTGCCGGGTCTCGGCGTCAAGCCGTTCTACCTGCGCGACAATCCGGCTCAGCTTGGCTGCCTCCGCCTGAACCGCATTGACGTAATCGCGGTCTTGCATCAAGGGACGCAGCACAAACGCCAAACCCAAAAGCAGCAAGACCGCGGCAAGAACTCCCGTCGGCAGATACATCCATCGCGCGCTCTTTTTTCGCCTTTCCGGGGGCAACAAGTTGGCGCGCCAGCCCAGGCGCGGACAAGCGGCTTCCAGCCCAACCGCCAGCGCGGCGGCGTTGCGCTTGGCATCGAAGGCATCCTCCGGACTTTCCAGAAAGGGCAGTAATTCCTCGACCGCACGCGGCTCAAAAGATCCTCCGGCTTCCAAGAGCCGTGAATTGTGGCCTTCCTCCTCGTCAGAGTCGAAGCCGCCGGCCAGAACAATGGAAGCCGGTTCCGCCTCTTCCAGCCTCAACTCAGCGCCGGCCAACTGCAAGGCGCGCCCCGCCGGAATCGACTCCAGGTCAAACCGCGCGCTAAACAGCGGCCGCTCCCTTCCCTCCCCATAGATCTCCAGACCGTCTTCGGTGAAGTCGGCGATAACAAACGGAACCGGCGGCGAGTCCCAGCGCACCCGGACACCGGCGTAGAACGCTGCCGCCGCGACCGTGAATGCCTCGACTGCGATGCCGGCTTCCTCGAAAGTGGAGGCGTACTGATCGATCTTCGCCTTCTCGGCGACAACGACCGCGATGGGGATCTGGTTCCTCCGTTCGTTCATCCCTTGAAGCGGCGCGAAGGCGTGATAGACCTCATCTTGCTCATACGGATGAAGGCCCTCCAACTGATAGCCAACGGCCGCCGCCAGCTCCTTGCGAGGCATGACGGGAAGATGAATCTCGCGCACGATGACGTCGTTGCGGGGCAAGCTGACCGAACAGGAAAGATGCGACAGCCGCAAACCCTTCAAGAATTCGTTGTACTCCGCACCCCAGTCCTGGGGCGGGCGTTCCCTGAAATCTTCAATCGTGATCCGGCCGAGCAAAGCAACGCCGCTCGGACGTGACTTCACGGCCACGACATTGAGGCGCGAGCCCCGGATTTCAACACCGCAGCCCGTACCCACCCGAAAAATGCGATTCATCCACATACGCGGTTAAAACGCCATGTCGAACCAGCGAACGGCTTGCACGGCGAACGCCCCGGTTCCGCCTCCCGTGCGGACGCGCGCTCCAACGGTCCGGATGGCCCGGCCATTGCTGAGCCGAGCTGTCGCCCAAACCGTGTAGTGGCTCGTTGATCCCCGAACACCGACCGAGAAGCCCTCGTTTCGGGCGGCAAGGTCCGGTATGTCGCCCGCGGTCACAGGCCGCTGCGCTCGAATCCTCACAATACGGTCGATGTCAGCCGGAGCCAAGCCGGCCGCCCGCAAAACTTCGGCCGAGGCGTAGTTCGCGTCAATGTTCCTGGAGCCTCGCAGTGTTAGATGGTGATACAAGCCGCCCAGGCGCACGAGCTGACCCGCCGGGTTTCGCCGATAAGTGCCGTACAGCAGATCTGGGGTAACGCCGGGGACCATCAACAGTTTCTCTAACTCTTTGAAAGACGTGCGCGGGCGCGAGAAAGACGAAGGCGCCGCTGAATTTGCCGTTTGAGCGGGACCGCGGCGAAGCTCGACCATCCTGGCGGCAATTCCGACCGCGGCGGACGGATCCACGCCCGCAGCGGCCAACAGATGAGCAAGAGCCGCGGCAGGCGCCGTGTTGACATTCAACTTGCCGCTGTCGCCGATAATCTCGATGTCGACCACGGCCTGCGGGAAAGGAATCCGCATGAACCGTTGGCCCGGAAGGAAACCTAGCGCCCCGGGATTGTCTTGGGCCGGACGTTCTTGCATCCTCTTCATCGCGATCTCGATCGCGCCTTGAGCGAGAAAGTAGGCGCGCGTGGAATCGACGTTGAGAGCGGCCCGGTCCAGCTCCGTGCGAACCGTCATCGACAGGGCGAACGCAATGGCCGATAGCGCCGCCGAAAACCAAAGAACCGCCAAGAGCGCACTGCCGCGCCGCCCGGCAGGGACAGGCACTCTTGCCTGTCCAGGCAAACCCAAACGCCCGCGCGGCCTTTGTCCACCATGGTCCGCCGCGGCCGCCGCCGTCAGCCTTGGCTCTCCTGCTATTCCTCGTCCCATTCGACTCGTCCGAATTCGACTTGCCTCAACGCTGCTGCTGGGGCAGTACATATCGCATGGCGGCCCTGCCCCCCGCCCCTTGCCCATCGCCGGGCGCCCACTCGGCCCGGACGGCGGCAGTGATCGAGACCGGCAGTAGTCGGGCTTCTCGAGACGACGGTGAGAGGTTTACCCGAATGGCGGCCGGAAGCGAGTCGCGCTCGCCCCAGTAGGGAAGCCATGCCGATGGCTCACCTGGTCTGCGCGAACGCCGCAAGTAGGAGAAATTGCATGTCGCAAGTTCGTCGGCGATGATCAGCGACGCAGGCGTGGCCCGGATCGGCGAAAAAATGATCCGCCCCTGCGGAAAGCCCGGATCGGAAACTCGACCGGCCACCAAGCTCCCAGCGCTCAGCGGACCTAGATACGGCAACTGATTCAGAAGAATGCGGAGCCCTTTCCTGCCGCTGGAAACTTGGAGCTCAACAATCCGCAGCCCGCCCCGGACTCCCTCAGTCACCGAGTACGAACTCACGAAGCGCATCGAACCGGGTTCGCCCTGAAAAAACAGCAGCCTGCGCACCCCCATCGCTCGCTCGGCAGGCACCTCCGCCTCGAGCGGGACGATACTCGCCAACGACGAGTGCAGAATCGCATTCGCCGTGGCAACCCGGCGGTCGAGCATCAGTCCCTCGCGCGTGGTTTGCCACGAGGTCGCGCCGATCTGCAACGCCGTAAATAGGCCCACCGAAAGCATGCTCATTAGGGCAACCGCCACGAGAACTTCGATGAGGGTCATGCCGCGACGCTGCCCGCTTGTTCCGTTGCTCCGCTGTTCCCGGCCGGCGGAAGCGGCATATTGGGAACGGGGCATAAGCAGGCGGAAGGAAATCAGCCATGGCGGACACGGCTTCTGAATCGGACGCACGGAAAAACGGGGCTCGGAGAAACGGGTCATGGAAGCAACTCCGCGTGCTCCTGACCGATCCGGACTCTTCGAAAGCCGTCAAAAACCGCGGTCTTGCGGCGCCGCTCTGAGTTCCACCAGACGGTGAGATTGACTCTTACGATCATGACGCCGCCTGTCCGGGCGGTGATCGGCATCTCGGCGGGACTCGTCCTGGCGTTCCAGCCGGAGTTGTCGTCATACCTGCCCGAGAGTGTTGCGGGGACGGGCAGCGGGTCGGTTGCCAGAAGCTCCGTCATCGTCGAGCGCGCCCGCATCGCCGCCCGATCATATTCGCGCACGCGCGCGGCGTTTGCCAGCGAACCGCGAATCAGCCCAAGAAGCCCGACGATCGCCAGCGAAAGCACGGTCATCGCAACGATCATTTCGAGCAGGCTGAAGCCGGAGTTTCGTTGAGCCGTTGAGCCGTTGAGCGGTTGAGCCGTTGAGCCGTGCGGCCGTGGGGCCGTTGAGCGGTTGATACTTATTATCGAGCAGCGTCGGCGTCTAGACTGACGCGACAACCTGCTGCTCCGAACCCCAAGCATTTTCTCTGTCCAATCCACGCGCATCCAATAAGCAATCAAGTGCAGCTACGGCTCAACGGCTCAGCGGCTCAACGGCTCAACGGTCCGCCCCCATTCCAATTCTCCGGCACGCCTGTGAAGACATTCACCTGCAATCCGTCCCGGCCACCCGATTCATTGGCAAGTAAGAGCCGGAAACGAGGCGCCGGATGTCCCGGATACAGAATGAGACTTGCCGGCTGCGCCGGAAACGCCACACGGATGCGGTCGTCAAACACCAGTTGGTTGTCCCAGCCCCCGTCCACGGCGACGGCGATCAGCCGGTTCTGCTTGGGGTCGACGGTCAACTGCACCGGCTGCTGCCTGCGGTCAGCCGCTTGACGGACACTGTTGAAGAAAGCGCCTGCTTGCCCCACCGACGTTTTGAGCCGCACCCCGTCGAGCCCTCTGGTCAGCGTCGGGTACGAGACGCTGACCATCAACGCGATGATGCCCATGACGACCAGCAGCTCAATGAGGGTGATGCCTGATTCCGTTGAGCTGTCGAGCCGTTGATCTGTTGAGCCGTTGAGCCGTGGGTGCGGCGAGTTGCGCGCGTCAGCGGTGCTAGCGCTGGATCGCAGGAGCGGCCTTCGCGAACATACCCTCACATCTAGCAAGGACGTTTCTCACGGGCAGAAAGACGAAGGGAAAGTTGAGCCGTTGATCTGTTGAGCCGTTTATCCGAGGAGCTTGACACAGCAGATTGCGGCGTCTGATCCAGGCCGGCTCGGCTCAACAGCTCAACAGCTCAACCGAAAAACGGACAATCACTTCCAACTAGCGATATCCGCGTTCGGACCCTCGCCGCCTTCGGTCCCGTCAGCTCCGTAGCAGATGATGTCGGGTTCGGGGCCGTGCTGGCCGGGATAGCGATAGATGTAGGGACGCTTCCAAGGGTCGAGGGGAATGTCCTTTTGCAGGAACGACCGCAGGGCGCCGACTCCCTCCTCTTGGCTCGGGAAGCGGCCGTGCTCGATGTTGAACAACTGAGTAGCGGCAGAGAGGCTTTCGATCTGGGTCTTCGCCGCAACCTTGCGGCCTTCGTCGAGCGCCGGCGTCAGGCGCTGATAGGCAATGGCCGAGAAAAGCGCGATGATCGTGATGACCACCAGCATCTCGATCAACGTGATACCGGCCTCGCCCACATGCCGCCGTTCGTTCTCTTGGGATGCTTCGCTCATCTCCTGCCCCCGTTGCGTTCCACTCATTGTCAATCTCGAAGCTGTCTGGATGATGGCTATCATAACGAACGCTGAGCCGCTTCCCGCAGAACTGTTTCCCGTTGTGCCGCCGGCTCAACAGCTCAACGGATAAACGGCTCAACGTTCCTTCCTACAACCCCGTCTGCTGAATGCTTGTAATCGCCAGCATGATGCTCAGGATCATCGCGCCCACGATCAAACCCATGAACAGAATCACGACCGGCTCGAACAACGCCGTAAATCGCTTGATGGCGTCGCGCGTGTCCTTGTCGTAGATGTCCGCCATGCGCTCGAACATACTGTCGAGGTGGCCGGTTTCCTCGCCGACGGTCAGCAGATGCCCGGCCAGTTCCGGAAATTTCTTCGTTTTCCGCAACGGAGCGGCAAGGCCTTCTCCGCGCTTGACTCCGAGTGCGACAGCATCCAGAGCGGTTGATAAAACACGATTACCCAGAATCCCGCGCGCAATGTTAAGGGCTTGCACCAGCGGCACCGCGCTCTTGACCAGCGTCCCCATGGCGCGCGCGAAACGGGCCGTATCCGCTTTGAGCAGCGCTTCACCCAGCAGCGGCACGCGCAGCTTGAAGCTGTCCCATGCCAAGCGGCCCGCCGGCGTGCGGATGTAGAACCGCAACCCCGCGATCCCGATCACCAGCAGCACGATCGCGGCCACGCCCCAAGTGCGCACAATGTCGCTCGCGGTGAGCAGCACTTGCATCGGCAGCGGCATCACGATGTTCGACTGCGTGAAAGCTTCCGCGAAGCGGGGAATCACGAACCGCAGCAAAACGAAGACCGAGCCCGCGCCAACCACGATCAGCAGAGCGGGATAAGTCAGCGACGAGACGATATACCCCCGCAGCTCATCACGCGAGCGCTCAAATCCCGCCAGGCGATCCATCGTCAACGCCAGGGCGCCGCTCACCTCACCGGCACGAATCATATTGAGGTACAGCTCGGAGAAATACTCCGGACGCGTCCCCAGGCTGTCGGCGAACGACTTGCCGGACCGCAGAGCCTGAGTGATGTCGCTCAACGCTTCTCGAAACTGGGGGCGTTCGGTCAGCTCCGAGGTGATCGAAAGCGCCCGGTCGAGCGGAATGCCGGCATTGAGCAGCGTCGCGATCTCTTCGGTAAAGTGCAGAATATCGCGAGACCGGCGGCCCCCGAACTGCGGCATCTGGAAAGAGTACCCCGCGGGCTTCGCCGTGCCGATGAAGACAGGAGTCAACCCCAAACGATGCAGCTCCCGAGCCGCCGCCCGGTCGTCGTCAGTCGACAAGGTGCCGGTCTGGACCTTGCCATTGGCAGCTAGAGCGCGATAGTACATTTCGTCCGTTGAGCAGTTGAGCCGTTTTCCCGCTGAGCAGTGGAGCAGTTTATCCGTCGGTCTGTCCGTTTGTCCGTTGAGCGGTGGAGCCGTTGAGCCGCGGGCTACGCAGATGAACCCGAGCCGTTTGCCGTTTCGGCTCAACTGCTCAACGGCTCAACCGCTCAACGTAACTAAAACTCCTGCGTTACCCGCACAACCTCCTCCACCGTCGTCACGCCAAGCGGAATCTTCTCCCAGCCGTCCTCCCGCAGATTGCGCATGCCGTTCTTTCTTGCCGCCTCAGTCAGCCGCCCGGCGTCGGCATTCTGCATGATCAGGTTTCTTAGCTCTGCGTTGAGATCCATCAGCTCAAAGATGCCGACGCGGCCCGAATAGCCGGTTCCACGACAGTGCTCGCAACCGGTTCCCCGCCAGGTCCGGACGTTCTTTCCATCCGGCGACATCACCGTTTCATCTTCCCGGCGGCATTCTTTGCAAATGACGCGCACCAGCCGCTGTGCCAGCACCCCGACCACGGACGAGGTGATGAGATAGTTCTCGACCCCCATGTCCGTCAGGCGTGTAATCGCGCTCGGTGCGTCGTTCGTATGCAGCGTGGAATAAACGAAGTGACCGGTCAGCGCCGAGCGAATCGCGATGTCAGCCGTCTCGCGGTCGCGAATCTCGCCGACCATGATCACGTCGGGATCCTGCCGCACAATGTGCCGCAAGCCCTTCGCGAACGTCAGCCCGATTTGCGAGTTGACGTGGATCTGGTTGATCCCGTCCATCTGATATTCAACCGGGTCCTCGATCGTGATGATCTTGCGCTCGGTCTTATTGATGCGCTTCAAAGCCGCGTAAAGAGTCGTGGATTTGCCGCTGCCGGTCGGCCCGGTGACCAAAAACACGCCATGCGGAAGAGACGTGTAGTATTCCATCCGCGACATCATGAACTCGTCGAAGCCCAGCCGCGTCAGATCGTAGAAATCGGTGGCGCTACGGTCGAGCAAACGCATCACGACACTCTCGCCATAGAGCGTCGGCAAGGTGGAAACACGAAGGTCGACTTCGTGCCCGATAACCTTGATTTTGATGCGGCCGTCTTGGGGCAGCCGCCGCTCGGCGATATTGAGTTTCGCCATGAGCTTGATGCGCGAGGTCACCGCCGCCCGCAGCTCCCGCGGCGGAGGCTCCTCCCCTTGCAGCACGCCATCCACGCGAAATCGGATGCGGAAGTCCTTTTCAAACGGCTCCAGATGAATGTCACTTGCCCGCAGACCAATCGCCGAGGCGATCATGCTGTTGACCAGCCGAATCACCGGCGCCTCGCTTGCCATGTCGCGAAGCTGCTCGATCTCCGCCGACTCGTCACCGCTGAGGGAGCCGTACTCTGACTCAGTTTCTTCCCGCTCCTCCGCGCCGTGGTACTTGTCGATCGCATCGAGAATTTCTTGTTCCGAGGCCAGCGCCGTCTTGACCCGAAGCCCCGTGAGATTGTGAAGCGTGGCGAGGGTCTCAAAATCCAGCGGGTCGCCCATCGCGACCATCACCGTTGAATCTTCTTGGTGAAAGGGAAGGAAGCGAAACTGCCGCATGTAGCGCGGTGTGATGCGCTCCAGATCGGGCACGACCGGGGGGAAATCTTGGCTGGAAACCAGAGGAACCTCGAGCTGCTCCGCCAGCGTCACCAAAACGTCGCGGGGCGCCACGAACCCCAAGTCCGTTAGGATCTTGCCCAGCTTGTCACCACGTTCTTTTTGCATCTGGAGCGCGCGCTCCAGATCGTCGGCCCCGAGAAGACCCTTTGCGATGAGGCGCTCGCCGAGACGCATCGGCATCACCCGCGCCGGTGTTGCCTGCGATTCCTCGGCGCCGGCAGGTTGAGGCCTGACCGGCTGCTGCTCGCCATGAGTCGTGGAAACCGGACCGTCAGCCAACGGAGCCCCCTAGAAACGCCTCACCGTCAGGCGCTCGGCAAGTTCTTGCTCGCTGATTCGGCCGGCCTGGCGGTCGAGCAGCGCGCGGCGAGGCGCTTGGATGACGACCTGCGCCGGCAGATCGTCGGTATCTTCCCAGGTGAAATGAAACAGTGAGATCATGAGGGCCATCTTCTCCTCTTCAGGTATGGCGCCTAGCTTGCCGGCCTCCTTGACCAAAATGCCCGTGCCAAGCTCTTCCAGCTCTGGAAGCCGGTCGCGCTTGCGTTGATTGAGCTGGCGCAATTCCTGTTCGGTATACGACGGCTTGAAGGGACTCACGTTTGCCATCGGCACGACGTTAACTTCCAGCGTGAAGACGGCGCCAAAGCCTTGCAGGTACCCGCCCCGAGTATTGCCGATCATAACCATCGAGGCGCCGCCGAAACCGCGGTCGATCGACCGCTCGACAGTTCGCAGATCGGCGCGCAGTTCGCGAGATGCAGGGGCCAGCTCGGCCGCCGGCGCCGTGCCAGTGGCCGCAACTGCCAAAACCAATAAGAATGTGAGCGCCGCTTGGGTCATCTCCCTTACCTCTGGCTGTTACCTCGGCAACCCCACAGGCCGCATTTGCGCCGAAGTGGTATAGGTGATCGACTGGATTTCTGTTTTCAGCAGCCGCCAAGCTTGCTCCGTCTCTCCGCGCAGACCGTCCACGGCTGCCTGCAAGCGGGCGTCTGATTCAGAACCTTGCATGGAAACCAACGCGGCCAGGTCTCGGCGGAGCCGCGCCTCGCTTTCCGTGCCGTACCGGCCAACCACTTCGGCAACCACCGCTCGGACCTGCTCTTCGGTCAGGCTTGGTTCAACCGCGCCTCTCCTTTCCGGAGGCGGCTCGACGACCGCCTGCTCCGGCTGGCCGAAGGCAACCCGCCACCCGCCGGTGTCAACGGTAAGCGTCGGCTGAACCAGCCACAAGCCGCCAAAGAAAGCGACGATCACCGCGGCCATGCCGAATCCGACACGCGGAGCGCCGGCCCACAATTCCCGCCACAACCGCATCGCCCAGGAAGGCTCGAACACCTTGTCGGAAACGAACGCGATCCGCCGCGGAATTTCCTCATCTGGGACGGTCAGCAGCGCCTTGTGCGTCAGCTGCAGGCACTCCAATTCCTCGCGCGCTTCAGCCGAAGTGTCTAGATACGCCTGCACCTCGGCCCGCTGCTCAGGGGTCAGCTCATCAAATAAGTAATCCCGCAAATCGTGGGGCGCCATCTTCACAACCTCCTTGCGCCGGAGCCTGCCGGGGATTTCTCGCCTGCCTGCTCAAACGCTGGGCTTGGCGGCCGGAGCCAGCGTGCCCTTCAATGCCTCAAAAGCGCTGTAAAGCCGTGACTTCACAGTCGAAACAGGACACGAAACAATCTCCGCCACTTCGTCGAACTTGAACCCGTGGTAGACCTTGAGCACAACCGTCTCCCGTTGTTCCGCCGTCAGCAAGTCCAAGGCCCGTTCCACCGCCAGGCTCAGTTCCGCCGGGTAGACAGCCGCTCCCGCAACCCTAACCGAACCGCCTTCGCTGGCCTCGGGAACCTCTTCATCCACCAGCCGCTTGTTGCGCCGGAAAAGCGAGATCGCCTCGTTGTGCGCGATCCGAAACAACCACTGCGGAAAGCGCTCCAGTTCCTGAAGCCGGCCCAGGCTCTGATAGGCTTTGAGGAAAGTCTCCTGGGTCAGGTCCAGGGCGTCCTCGCGGCCTTTGAGCTGCCGCAACAGGTAGTTGTAGACGCGCTTTTCCCAGCGCGAGACGAGCACATTGAAGGCCTCGACGTCGCCGCGCCGGCTGCGCAGGATCAGGTCCCTGTCTTCGACCTCGCGGAAGATCAAATTCTCGCTCCAAGCAACTATGAAGACGCCCCAGGAGGCGAAAAAGTCTGGAGGTGAGAGGGCGCTTGCTGCAATTGTATCATGGAGGACATGAAAAGTATCTAGTTTTCAACGACTTAAGATCTCCAGGCGTTCTGGCCGCAAATTTTTTCTTCGCGGCTGTCGAAAAAACCCGCTCCTCAACCGTCTCTAGTAGTGAGACTGCAGACAACAAAACTGCCAGTTGCTTCTCTTTGCGAACCCACAAGAGACCGGTGGCGCGGGCGGTCGGCCCGCGCCACTTTTCTTTTACCCAACAATAAATCACTGTAGTAACTAGACTTAGCAGAGTTCTGATGCGTTCGTGGCGTGTCTCTGTTATGGTTGGAGTACTTCCTGCCGGCGCACACCCGAGCAGTCGCCATGCCCCTGCCAGGAACCTACTTCTTACAGAATCTGGTTCGTAGCCGCAGCTTGCTCTATCAGCTCGTCCGGCGGGACTTCGAGCAGCGCTATGTGGGCTCGGTGGTGGGCTGGCTGTGGGGCATCATCCATCCTCTGGTGCTGCTGGCCGTCTATACGTTCGTCTTCGTCTACGCCTTTGGCATGCGCCTGCCTCAGGGGGAGGTCACCGACAGTTATCCTTTGTTCCTGTTTGCCGGGATGCTGCCCTGGCTGCTTTTCTCCGAGACGTTGCAGCGCTCGGCCTCATCGTTGGTTGATTACGCCAGCCTCATCAAAAAGACCGTCTTCCCGGCAGAGATCGTTCCGCTCAGCATCTTTCTCTCGACGCTGATCAGCCATCTGCTGGCCTTGGTGCTGTTGATCGGGATTGTGGGGTTTCGGGATCACCACCTCAGCCCCGCATTGTTGTTGCTGCCGGTTTACTTCCTCGTCGTCGGGATGTTGAGCCTGGGGCTGGCCTGGATCGCCGCCGCATTACAAGTCTATTTGCGTGACACCGCCCAAGTTCTGACGGTCCTGCTAACAGCGTGGTTCTGGCTCACTCCCATCTTCCTTTTCGAGGGGCAGTTCAAGGGACAGCTCTCGATCGTCTTGAAGCTGAATCCGCTCACATACGTCGTCCGGGCCTATCGCGACTGCATCCTGGGAACCCAAGCCCCAGCCTGGACCGACTTCCTAGCGCTGACCGCGTTCGCCCTGACCGCCTTCTTTGCCGGAGGTCTATTCTTTCGCCACAGCAAGCGCGGGTTCGCGGATGTGTTGTAGTTAGGTTGAGCCGTTGAGCCGTTGAGCCGACTGCCCTGCGGGCGCCGCTTGCGTCAGCGTGCCCTCTAACGGGAAACAGATCCACGTACGGGACAGGGTGTAGGAGAGTGAGATGGTGGCCTCTGTCAGGACTGCCGGAAACAACGGCTAGCGGCTAGCGGCTCAACAGCTCAACGGTTCAACGGCTCAACGGAAAATGCCCTCCCTCGCCTTCCGCAGCGTCTCAAAAAGCTACCCGATCTACCGCTCCCCTGGCGATCGGCTCAAGGAATTGCTTACCTTCAACCGCCGCGGCTACCACCGGGATTTCTGGGCGCTGCGCGACGTTTCGTTCGAGGTGGAACGCGGTGCGACGTTTTGCATCGTCGGCGAGAATGGTTCAGGGAAAAGCACGGCCCTGCAGCTCGCCGCCAGCATCTTTCCTCCAACCCTGGGCGAAATCGAGATTAACGGCCGGGTGTCGTCTCTGCTGGAACTGGGAGCCGGCTTCAACCCCGAGTTCACGGGACACGAGAACGTTTTCCTCAACGGCACGATCCTGGGGCTTTCCACCGCCGAGATCAAGCGACGATACAGCGATATCGAGCAGTTCGCCGAGATCGGCGACTTCATCAATCAGCCCGTCAAAACCTACTCCTCGGGCATGCTGGTACGCCTGGCCTTCGCTGTCGCGATCAACGTCGACGCCGAGATCCTGCTGGTCGACGAAGCGCTGGCCGTGGGCGACTACTATTTCCGTCAAAGATGCATGAGGAAAGTGCATGAGCTGCGCCGGCGGGATGTCACGATCGTGTTCGTTTCTCACGCCATCGCCGACGTCAAGGCGATCGGCACGCAGGCCATGTGGCTCGAAAACGGACAGCTCGTTGAGATCGGCAAGCCCGGCGCGGTCATTAGCAAGTACTTGGCGCGCATGTCGGAGAAGGACGCCGCCTACGCTAAGCTGCACGGCGCCGAACCGAAGCCCGGAAAGACCGCTCCATCCATCGCGCCCGAGATCGTCGAAACCATTCCCAACATCGACTTCCGCCACGGCAACAAGAACGCCGAGGTCATCGGCATTGCCGCCCTCGATTCCCAAGGGCGTCGGCTGGAATTGCTCGAACCCCACAGCCGCGTGATCGTCAGGATCAGCGTGCGCGCCCAGCAGCCCTTGAAGTCCCCGAACGTCGGCTTCGTCCTCCGCAACCACCTGGGTATCGACTTTGCGGGGATCAACACGGAAGGCGAAAACGTCGTCCTCTCGCCGATGTCGCCCGGGGATATCCACACGGTCGATTTCCACTTTGACCTTCCCGAGCTCTATCCCGGCAGCTTCTCCTTCACGCCGGCGGTGGCGAACGGACCTCTCGACGGCTATGAGATGTGCGATTGGATCGACAACGCACTCACGCTGCAAATGGGCCGCGGCGACAGCCAGGTCTACGGTTACATTCGGCTGCCCTGCCAGGTGGCTGTCAATAGCCGGCTGCAAGACTCCCAGCCCGCCGAATCTCCCGTTTCGTCATGAGTACATTGTTCGCCACGCTCAAGGCGTTGGGCGAAGTCGTTTTTCTGGTCACCGCCGCGCCAGTGGTGATGGCCTTGGCGATCGCCGCGCTGGCTTGCAACGACCTTCTGACGCGTTTTCGGCGAAAGGGTCCCCTTCCCTCCGATGAAGCCGTTCCTTCCAGAACAGTCAGCGTCGTGATTCCCAGCTGGAACGGACGCGAGCATCTGGAACGAAATCTGGCGTCCGTACTCGACGCGCTGGCAGGCAACCCCGGCCACGAGATTATCGTCGTCGATAACGCCTCGACCGACGGAACAGCCGAATTCCTGCGCCAAAACTTCCCATCCGTCCGGGTGCTCTCGCTCCACCAGAACCGGGGATTCGGCGGCGGTTCGAACGCCGGGTTCCAGCACGCCCTCAACCCCATCGTTGTCCTGCTCAACAATGATATGCGGCTGGAAAAAGGCTTTCTCGCTCCCCTCGTCGAAGGCTTTTCCGATCCGCGAGTGTTTGCCGTAACGGCACAGATTTTCTTCTCCGACCCCGCCCGCCGCCGCCAAGAGACAGGCCTGACGCGGGGACTCTGGCGCAACGGCCGTCTGTCGCTCGGCCACATCGCCGACGAACACGTGACGGACCTGTTCCCGGCCTTTTACGCGGGCGGCGGTTCCAGCGCCTACGATCGCCGCAAGTTCCTCGAGCTGGGCGGATTCGACCCGCTGTGGGAGCCTTTCTACCTGGAAGATACCGACATCAGTCACATGGCCTGGAAGAGAGGCTGGATTGTGCTCTACCAGCCCCGCAGCGTCGTTTACCACGATCACCGCGGAACAATTGGAAAGCACTTCAGCGAGGGTTTCATTCAAAGAGTCCTCGAGAGGAACCACCTGCTCTTCGCCTGGAAAAATATCCATGAATGGCGCCGCCTGCTGGCGCACTTCGGGTGGCTTTACGCGGGGCTGTGGGTTCGCCTGCTGGCCGGCCCAGCAACGGCTCGCCCGAACACCGCGGCGCTGTTTCGAGCCCTGGGACAGTTTGCCCCTGCGCTGCGGGCGCGGAACCGGGCACACCGGCTGGCCGCCATCGACGATACGGAAGCTTTCCGGCGGCCCCTGGGAGGATACTTCCGTGACCGCTTCGGCACGGTCGACCCGCAGCGCGAGAAGCTCAATGTCCTGTTCGTCTCGCCCTACCCGATCGAGCCTCCGCTGCATGGCGGCGCTCTCTTTATGAATCAAACGGTGCGCCACCTGGCGCCGATCGCCCGGCTTCATTTGCTTTGCCTGCTCGATCAGGAAAAGGATCTTGCAACCAACCAGCGCCTCGGCGACATTTGTGCCAGCACGGAGTTCCCCGTGCGCCGGCGGGCCGCAAAGCCAGGAGTCGGAGCGCTGTTGCCCTATGCTGCCCAAGAGTTGGAAAGCAGCGACTTGCTGTGGCGAATCCACCGCAACATCTTTGTTAACGAGATCGATATCGTCCAGCTCGACTATACGCAGTTGGCGAACTACGCAGCAGAGTTTCGGCAGATTGCCGCTTTCCTGTTCGAGCACGACATCTACTTTCAATCCATCCTGCGGGGTATCAAGTCGCTGGCGAACCCAGTGGCTCGGCTGGTTCATTTCCACGAATACTTGAGGGCGCTGCGGTTCGAACTCACATCGCTCGGCCGCTTCGACGCCATCCAGGTTTGCACCAAGGAGAACCGGCGCTATCTGGAATCGTTCGGCGCGGCTTCGTCACGGATCCGCCACGACCTGCGCGCCTGCATCGACGCCAGTCTCTACAGCTATTCGGAGAATGGACGCGAGCCGGACACGTTACTGTTTGTAGGCAGCTTCCAGCACCCGCCGAACCAAAACGCCTTGGAGTTCTTTGTTGAGCAGGTCCTGCCGCGGGTGCGCCAGCAACGGCCGGCGGCCCGTCTTATCGTCGCGGGCGCACAAGCGCCGCCCAGCCTCGACCGTCTGCTGGACCGCGAGGGAATCGAGTTCCTCGGACGTGTCCCCGACATCCGCGGCGTCTACGCCAAATATGCGGTTTTCGTTTGTCCGATCCTGAGCGGGTCGGGTGTGCGAGTCAAACTACTCGAGGCGTTCGCCGCGGGCATGCCGGCCGTTTCGACCACGGTCGGCGCCGAAGGTCTGGCGGAGAGCAGCGGGGACATCATAGAATTGGCCGATACAGCAGAAGGGTTCGCCCGGCGAGTCCTGGCAATCCTCGACAACCCCGAACAAGCTCGCGCCATGGCACGCCGCGCACGTCAAGAGGTCGAGCAGCACTGGGACGCCGGACCCATGACACGCAGACTGGAGGAGCACTACCGCGAAGTCCTGCGGAAGAAGATAGCGCGGTTGAAAAGCTTGGGCGAGCAGCGCCCTTGCCTGCCATGGAGCCGGCCGCTGCTGGTTGCACCTCTGCAGGACAGGCAAGCCTGAGCCACGTTCACGTGGCTTGGTTTCCCTTAGGGCGGTCCTTTTAGGGCCGGTTGACCAGCCCTCCCGAAGTTGTTCCTCAGCCCGTTTCAACGGGCTTTCATTCCGCCCTGATCACGACCGTCCTCCGGCAACTACGAAAGGGTGCGTCGCCTTGAGGTGGCGCGCCTCCGGGCGGGCCGCGTCGGCCTCCAGGCCGACGTTTGGAGTTTCTACATTTCGAGGGCTTGATGTTTTATGCGAGGAGCGGGTTTCTTGCTCGCCCGCAAGGACGCGCGGCTGTGCTGGGGGACCCCGGCCGGGGGACGGCGTTTTTACGGGGCCGAGAAGTTCACCCCCGAGCAAGTGCGTCAAGACGGCAAGCTAAAGTGGCAAACGGCCAGGATTTTCTACGGCGGCCCGTGGCGCAAGATCCGCTACAAACAGCTGCGCGGGGTGATTTGGCAGGGCGGAGTGCGGCGCCAGCCGTGACGCTTGTTCGTGGTGGCGCCGACGGCGTATCACAAGCGCAAAAGCGGCCGCTGGTACTATCGGCGTGCGGCGTATTTGCTGACCAGCGACCTCGACAGCAGCGTGAAAGCCTCTGTTGCAGATCTACTTCAACCGCTGGCAGATCGAAGTCAACCACCGCGAGGAGAAGGACACGCTGGGAGTCGGCCAAGCGCAGTTGTGGAACGGGGTGGCGGCGCCGAAACAGCCGGTTTTGGCGGTGGCGGCCTACAGCGCTTTGCTGCTGGCTTCGTTCCAGAGCTACGGAGCGAAGCGAGGAGAGCAGTACGCGCCGCTGCCGAAGTGGCGACGGGACGCCAAGCGGCCTTGTTGCCTGGATCTAATCACGCTGTGGCGCAAAGAAATGGCCGAACACCCCGAAAGACTGGCCCCGTTGGGCCTCCAGGCTCAAGATCCGAAACCCGCGCGATCGGTCACGTAAAAACAAAAAAAGCTTACACTCAATTCTGTCAAGCACTTACATCCCACCCACCCCCGCCAAACAAACCGAAAAACCGAACCCCGCCTGCTACAATGCGAGCGGAAAGTCGGCAAGGAGGCCCTCTTGGCGGTCCAATGACAGACACGCAAGGCCTGAGGTAAAAATGCCTGGAGCGGCAGCCCAAAGGTAAGCACACGCCCAATGCGGCAGAAAGCTGAGAGACTCAGAGCCGCGACCGTGAGGGAGTGGTTTCCGCCCCTGCGCGCTCAGTTGCAACAAGAAAGCTGGGGACAAGCGACGTGCAACAAGCAAGCTGGGAACAAGCGACGTGGCGCGCGTCTCCAGACGTGCCGTGTCGCCATTCGTGGCGACATGTCTTTGCGGGCAACCTCGCCACCCGTGTCGCCCCCGGGCCAGCCGGCCCGTCACTGACAAGAATAAACAAAATCCAACGAAAAACAGCCGCTTTGTCACGGAGTGTGACACCGGCCCAGTCGCCGCCCTCAACGCAAACCATTGAAAACAAAAACACTAAACGACGACAATGAATACGAGACGCCCAAAACCGCGGAAAACATGCCGTAAACATCACAAAACCTGACATTCTCTGACATTTTGTAAAGAAAATAATTTATACACTCATCGGGCAACCTCTTTTGTTTCAATGACTTTTTGAGGCCGTGAAAATGACCTCCTGACATGCCGGTAGCACAAGCATGGCAGCGGTCGCGGCCTGACGAACCGTCCTGAGGTGGCGCGCGCCTCCTGGCGGGCAGCGTCGGCCTCCAGGCCGACATCGCCTCGACACCCTACGTCGAGCACGGCAAGCAAGCGCAACGAAGTAATGGCGGGCCTATCGCGTGCTGCGACCGTCAGGCGGTGAGAAAAGCGGGCTAAGCCTAATACTCGTGACTTAAGAACATTTTGTGGTATCCTGTTTTAGAAGACAAGAGGCCGGTGATGGCACGAACATTGGCGCGTTTGCCGCAGGGTGCGCGCATTACCGACTACATCAGCTTAGGCCTGGTGGCGCAGTGGTTTCCCCGTTCGACGGTGGATCGGGTGCTGGCCAACAGCGGCAAAAGCAGCCGCCCCCAGCGTGACCTGCCGGCCCCTGTCGTGGTCTACTACGTCAGCGCCATGGCGCTGTACATGCAGGTCTCCTAGCGCGAGGTGCTGCGCTGCTTGCTGGCAGGACTGCAGTGGCTGCAAGGGACCGCGCGCGGCGTTGCGCGTGGCCAGCCACTCGGCCATCTCCAGAGCCCGCACACGACTGGGCTTCGAGCCGCTCGAACAGCTGCACGACGAGTTGCTGTGTCCGCTGGCAAAGCGCAAAACCAAAGACGCTTTCTACCGCCGCTGGCGGCTGGTCTCGCTCGCTGCCAGCACCTTAGGAGGTGGCCGCTGAGAAGCGCAATCAGCAGGCCTTCGGGCGTCCCGGGGCCCCGAACAAGCAGCAGCCCGGGAGCTGGCCGCGCTCTATCACGAGCGTTGGGAGATCGCAGGGGCGCTGCATGAACTCAAGACCCACTTGCGCGGCTCCAAGATCGTGTTGCCAAGCAAAACGCCGCAGTTAGTGCGGCAGGAGTTTTACGGTTTGCTGGTGGCCCATTTTGCGATTCGGGGCCTGATGCACGAAGCGGCCCTGGAGGTCGACGAGGACCCGGACCGACTTTCCTATGTGCACGCGGTGGGAGTGATTCGGCGCAAGCTGCCGCTGGCGGCAATGATCCCCCCCGCGGGCTAGGAAAGCCTTTCATCGCGCCGTGGTGCGGGAGATTCTCCAGCAACGAGTAAGCTCCAGCCGCGGGCAACGCAAGCCGCGCGGAGTGAAGCGCAAGATGAGCCACTACCCGCTGCGCCCACGTGCCGCGCCGCGCCACTGCATCGATTTCGCGAAAGTCATACAGATCCTTAAGTAACGAGTATTAGGGCTAACTCAGGGTTAACTCGGGAGCCGAACGCCCGCCTCGACTAGACGCCGCGCAAGAAGGGCTCGGCAAGAACGACGCTGCTGCGCCCCCGGACCGACGCCCGGGCTGAGGCCCGCCGACCCTCCAGCGTAAAACATTTTCTTCCCCGAATGTCATTTTCCCGCTTGACAAGGAGCCCTGCCGGTGATATCCTAACATTTATCAATGAGTAGGAATAAGCTCCTCCAGCAACTCCTCGCCGCCGCCCACACCATGATCCAAGGCGTTGAGAAATTTCATTACCACCATCGGCCGCCTGAGGCCCTTCTCCGAGTCGTTAGTGAGAGCTGAACCCCGCCCCGTCCAGTGAGTTAGAATGGACTGAATCGGATAGATGGCGGGAAGCCTTGTTCTCGCCACCTAATCCGCGAAACAGCAGAATTGGACCGTCGTGATCGGCCAAACCATCTCACCCTACAAGATCACCGAGAAACTCGGTGAGGGCCGGATGGGGTCGTCTTCGATGCTATGATCTTGAGGGCGCGTATGGCGATCCACGGAGAATTGCGGATGACGAACCGGCAGACGAGGATGCTCCTCGTCGCGGCCGCGGTCGCGATGGGCCTAGTGCCGGCACTACGTCCCGCGGCTGCCCAGAGTGACGACATCCCGCGTGCGTGGGACGGCCATCCGGACCTGAACGGGATCTGGCAGGCGATCGGTACGGCGCACTGGGACCTCGAAGATCACCCCTCGGGGCCCGGTCACCCCGACCTCGGCGCCATCGGCGCGATCCCTCCGGGGCAAGGCGTCGTGGTCGGCGGCGAGATCCCCTATCAGAACTCGGCCCGCGAACAGAAGCAGCGAAACTTCGAGAACCGGATGGCTGGCGATCCCGAAGCGAAGTGCTACCTGCCGGGCGTGCCGCGCGCCACCTATCTGCCCTATCCCTTCCAAATCATCCAGGGTGACAAGAAGATCATGATCGTCTACGGGTTCGCCGAGGCGAATCGGACGATTCATATGGACAAGGAGAACCCCGAGCCGCCGCCGCTTGACAGTTGGATGGGGCGGTCGCACGGCCGGTGGGAGGGCGAGACGCTAGTCGTCGACGCGCAGGGCTTCACCGGCCAGGCGTGGTTCGATCGGGCCGGCAACTTTGCCAGCTCGGCGCTCAAGGTCGAGGAACGGTATACTCCGATGGGGCGGAACGCGATCATGTACGAGGCGACCATCGAGGACCCCACCGTATTTACCCGGCCGTGGAAGATGAGGTTGCCGCTCTACCGGCGTCTAGAAGAGAACGCGCGGGTCTTGGCGTTCAAGTGCGTCGAATATTCAGAAGATCTCGTGTACGGTCACCTGCGCAGGGAACCAACCCGGTGATTCGGCGAGAAGACGGAGGGACCACGTGATCACACCCAAACATGTCACGTTCACGCTCGTCGCCATCGGGGCGGCGGTCTCGGGACTAACTCCGGCCCGCGCGGCCAACGCCGACTATCACCACGTGCACATCACCGCCGCGAGTCCATCAGAGGCGGTCCATTGGTACGGCAAGCATCTGGACTGCCAGCCGATAGAGGACCGGAACGACGCCGCCAACTGCGCCGGCGTCGAGTTCATCTTCGTCTCGCAGCCGACGATGGGGAGCACCCAGGGCACCGGAGTGAACCACATCGGCTTCTCGTATCGCGACCTCACCGCCAAGATGGCCGAGCTCGAAGCGGTCGGCGTGCGCGGCTCGGGCGTTCGGCTGCAGCGGTTCGACGACGGGTCGACGTTGCGGGACGCCCCGGGGCTCTTCAAACACGGCTTCATCTTCGACCCGTGGGGCACGCGTCTCGAGCTGCTCGAAGACGCTGAGTATCCGGGGTTGCACCACATCCATCTCAGCGCCGCCGATCCCGAGGCCACGCTGGCCTGGTATCGAGACGCGTTCGGCGGCAAGCCCGCCAGGCTGAGGGGACGGATCGACGGGCTGCTTTTCGGCAACATCTGGCTGCTGGCCTTACGCCATCCGGAAGGCGTGCCGGCGCCGACCCGGGGCCGCGCAATCGATCACATCGGGTTCATGGTGCCGGATCTCGACCAGGCGGCCCCGAAGATGCGGCAGCGCGGCGTCGAGTTCCACGAGGAGCCGGCGGCGCCGGAGAACGGCCGCACCTCGGCCAAGCGCGCGTTCGCCCGCGGTCCCGACAACGTCACGGTCGCCATCGTCGAAACCGGGTTCGCCGGAGTCGAGGCCGAGGCGGTGGCCGCGGTAACTAGCGACGCGCGCGAACCCTATGACACCCCGCGAACGCCGTGGGGCGAACCGGACCTCCAGGGCGTCTGGACCGGGAACGCCGCGCACGGCATTCCACTCGAGCGGCCGGCCGGCCTCAGCGATGTCGAAACGCTGACGACGGAGCAAGCAGCCGCCCGCCGCGAGCGGGGCACGCTCCGCAGCATCTGGGGATACGAGCGCGAATGGCGCGACACCACGCTCGGCTACGACAAGATGGCCCCGTCCACGCAGGTGGCGATGATTGTGGACCCGCCCGATGGCCGGCTGCCGGCGATGACAGCCGAGAGCAAACGCAGGAGGGAAGAGGCTAGCCAGGCGCGCGCGCGATACACCAAAGTCCCCTCGGCTGGCCCGGAAGATTTGACTCCGTACGTCCGCTGCATCACAAAGGGGCTGCCCGGCATGATGATGCCGTCGATCTACAACAACGGCCTCCAGATCGTGCAGGGTCCCGGGTACGCCGCCATTCAGAAGGAGATGATCCACGAGACCCGCGCCATCCCGACCAAGCCTCGCGGCCCGGCGGGCTCGAAGCTGACCTCGTGGCTGGGCGATTCACAGGGCCGTTGGGAGGGCGACACGCTGGTCGTCGAAACGACCCGCTTCAACGACAAGATGTCGTACCGCGGATCGTCCGAGAAGATGAAGCTAACTGAGCGCTTTACGCGGATCGGCCCAACCAAGCTCGAGTATGAGTTCACGGTCGACGACCCCACCGTTTGGACCCGACCTTGGACCGCCATGTTCACCTTCGACCTGGACAACGACCAGTACGAGCTGGTCGAGTACGCCTGCCACGAGGGCAATTACGGCATGTTCAACATCTTGAGCGGCGCGCGGGCCAGAGACCGAGAGGCCGCACAAGCCGGCCAATAGCGAGGCAGATCTCATGTGGAGGATAGTAGCGATCACTTGTGCCGGGCTGGGACTCGGCATCTTCATTGCCACGGGGCCGGTTGCGGCGCACCATGCGTTCTCGTCCGAGTTTGACGCCACCAAGCCAGTCAGGCTGCGCGGGAAGGTCTCGAAGATGGAGTGGATCAATCCCCATGCCTGGATGCATATCGAAGTCAAGAACAAAGACGGCGCCGTCGAGAACTGGATGATTGAGGCAGGTCCCCCGGGTGCGCTCGTGCGGCGCGGCTGGCGCAAGGACTCTGTGAAGCCAGGCGTCGAGGTACTGGTCGAGGGGTATCAGGCGATCGACGGCAGCAACAAAGCCAACGGCCGCGATGTAACCCTCCCGGACGGCACGCGGCTCTTCGCCGGCTCGTCGGGCACCGGAGCCCCGTACGACAAGCAGCCCTCGACCGGCCGGCGATAGCGCGACTTCGCTTCGATGGCAAATATTTGGTATTGGTGAACGGCAGCTCGGGCCGGGCGGAGATTAACGTCCTTGCGGCGCCGGACGCGGTCAAGCTGTGGCAAGTGTCGGAGGAAGGGCGACAGGCTCGGCGAAGACGGGATGGCGCTGGCCCGCAGAGCACAGGGTGAGGTTCCGGGCCTTCGATTTGAGAGCCGGCCGAACAAAGGCGGACCTGTGCTTACCTGTGGCGGCGTATATTGCCGGGGGATCGGAAAGGAGAATTCATGAGAGGTCTGATTGCGTTTCTTGCTGTCGTGTTTTGCCTCGCGGGGACGCGTGCGCTTCCCGGCGAACTGGAGATGGTCTCTCCAGAACAGATCGGCCTCTCCACGAAACGCCTCGCCCGCATCGACCGGGTGATGCGCGGGCACGTCGATGCGGACCGCATGGCCGGCGGTATTGGACTGATCGCACGGCGAGGAAAGATCGGCTACTTCCAGACCTGGGGACAGATGGACAAGGAAAACTCCAAGCCCATGCGGAAAGACGCCATCTTCCGGATGTATTCAATGACGAAGGCCGTGACCGGCGTGGCAACCATGATTCTGCTCGAAGAGGGGCATTTCTTCCTCACCGACCCCGTCTCGAAGTTCCTGCCCGAGTTGGGGGGACTCGAGGTGGCCGTGGATGAGACCAACGCCAAAACGGGCAAACGGGTTTTCTATACGACGCCCTCGCGGCGCGACATAACGATTCAGGATCTGCTGAGGCACACTTCGGGGCTGAGTTACGGGGGCCCCCGGGACGCGGACGGCGAATTGTTCTACCGCAAAGCTGAGGTGAGCGGGGCCAAAACCATCGAAGAGATGATCAAGCGTATCGCTAAAGCGCCGCTGCTGCATCAGCCAGGAACGACCTACCAATACGGCTATTCGACCGACGTGCTGGCACGGCTGGTTGAGGTGGTCTCGGGCACGCCGGTCGACCAGTTCTTTGAGGAGCGCATCTTTGAACCGCTGAAGATGGCGACTACCGGGTATCATGTGCCGAAAGGCGATTGGGATCGCTTCACCACTCTCTACGCTCCCAACGAAGACAAAACCCTGCGGCGCTCGACCGCTCCCGCCCAGGACAAGCACAAGAAGCCCACAACCCTGTTCCAGGGAGGCGATGGGTTGGTTTCAACGACGATGGACTACGCGCGCTTCTGCCAGATGCTGGCCAACAACGGGGAACTGGACGGAGTGCGCATATTGAGCCGCAAATCGGTCGAGCTGATGAGCGCCGATCACCTGAGCCACATGCCGCAAGTAGGGAACATGCCGGGGTGGGGCTTCGGTCTCACCTTTGCGGTGAATCGCGGTCCCGGCGAAACCGGCAGATTGGGCTCGAAAGGCGAGTACCGCTGGGGCGGGGCCGCTGGCACCCGGTTTTGGATCGACCCGGCCGAGGAGATGATCGGCGTGTTTATGGTGCAGATCCTGCCGCACAGCGGGCTGACCTACGGCGACGAGTTCAAGCGGCTGGCCTACCAGGCGATTGCGGACTAACCGTTGTCTCCGTCCGCCGTTTTACCAGCTGACGCTTGGAACGGAGCCTAAAGGATGAGAAAGCTTACTAAATAAGGCGGCAATAGCGCTATGCGAAAGATGCTTCGGATGCTCGCTTGTGCCATGGCGGCGGGGCTTCTCGCCGCGGCCCAAGAAGCTGTCTACTATCCCGGCCCAGGGGACGAGTGGGAACATCGCAAAGCCGAACAGGTCGGCATGGATGCGGCTCTCCTCGAGACAGCTATCGAGTTTGCCAAAGCCAACGAAACGAAGGCGAGCCGCGACCTCGAGCAGAACCACTATCTCTCTTGGGGGCGCGAGCCGCACGGCGACGCGGTTGGGCCGCACAAAAAACGCGGCGATATGACGGGGGTCGTCGTCCGTCACGGTTATCTTATTGCGGAGTGGGGCGAGCCGCAACGCGTGGACATGACCTTCAGCGTCACGAAGAGTTTTCTCTCGACAACGGTCGGACTCGCCTATGATCGCGGGCTGATTCGAGACGTGCATGATCGCGTGCAGTCTTACATGCCAACCGACCACTTCGATTCCGGGCACAACTCCAAGATCACCTGGGACCATCTGCTGCGCCAGACCAGCGACTGGGAGGGAACACTGTGGGGCAAGCCCGATTGGGCCGACCGGCCGCCAAAAGACGTCGAGCCGACAGAGTGGCTCATGCGCCCGCGGAACGAGCCCGGAACGACATACAAGTACAACGACGTGAGGGTTAATCTTCTCGCTTTGGCCGCACTCCACGTCTGGCGGCAGGCGCTCCCGCAGGTGCTCAAAAAATACGTGATGGACCTGATCGGCGCGTCGAATAAGTGGCGCTGGACCGGCTATGAAAACTCCTGGGTTACCCTGGACGGCCTGAAGGTTCAGTCTGTCAGCGGCGGCGGACATTGGGGCGGCGGGATGTTCCTCACCGCACGTGACCAGGCTCGCTTCGGCTACTTCACATTGCGCCGCGGCAAATGGAAGGGCAAGCGGCTTCTTTCGGAAGAGTGGTTCGCGATGGCGCGCACTCCAGGAAAGGTGAACAACGGCTACGGCTTCATGAACTTCTTTCTCAATACCGGCCGCAAGTCGATTCCCAGCGCGCCGGAGACGGCGTATTCTCACCGCGGCCACGGCACGAACATGATCTACGCGGACGAGGAGAATGACCTTGTGGTGGTTGCCCGCTGGATCGAGGGCCGCGCGATCAACGAGTTTATCGGAAAGGTTTTGGCCTCCATCAAGGACCGTGAAGACGCGAAGTGAAAACCACCGCCTGAAGGCGGTGGCTACGGTATCCGTTGAAGGATGGTTCGACCGCGATCTGTTCCGTGGGATTCAACGCCCATACGAAGTCTTGCCCCGAAGCGCATCCCTAACCTGCCAGGTAGGACAAAGAACTAGCCAAAGATATTTGAAATTTGATTCCATCGGCCTGCCTGTCGGATGATCTTGTTGTCACGGCTCGCGGAACTCAAACGGCTGTTAGTTAGAACTGCTCTTGAAGCAACTGCAGACGATCGATGCGTGCTTTATCAGCGACGGCGCCCTGGAGGGGCTTTCCGCACCGGCGGGTAGTGGGGTCATAGCGTGGAGATGGGGCGAGCCTTGTCAACCAGATCATTCCGTTGACGATGAAGCGCGCAAGGCGGGCCAGTCGGCGAAAGCAAGTATGAGCAGCGAAATAATCACCCCGAAGGGCAGTATGAAGGCCCATGCGGCTCCCCATCTCGATGCACCCAAATCAGATTTCGCTCGCTTTAGACCGTATTTTCTGTTTACAAACCGTATTCGCGAACTCAAGAGGGCTTGTCCGAAACAGTCCATGTTGCGTCTGCCGACAAGTTGTATAAGTAAGGGAACAATCTATTCATCCACTAAATCCAGAATTCGAAATCCGAGCACGGCAAGAACCATGAACGCGACAACCGTTGGGAACAGTAAGACCCTGAAGCCTCGCCCCAAAGTTGCATCAAATAGTCGAGCACAATACTGGGCAGTGACCAACCCAACCAAAGTTGTCACAGTCGCAGTCAGCAGAGGAATCCATTGAAGACTCGTCAAATGGAGGCGTCCTTCCTGGAGCGTGCGAATGTTTGAAGGCAGAACAGAAAAGAGGTAGATAGATCCAAACACCGCTCCCGCAACGCTCGAGAGGATCACGGTCAAGAGGTCAGCCTCGTAAACTGAGAGATCTATTCTCTCCACGGGCAGCCCTGACACAGGATTGATCCGGGCAACCATTCTGAAAACGGCCAGACCTCCGAACAAAATACTGGCCCAAAGTAGAATCACGCGCCCAATCAGTCCGTACACCGTGTGTGCCGCCTCAGTTGGAAATGGAATGCATCGCCGTTCTCTTAGTTTAGTCGGGAGGCTTGTAAGGTTGGTACCACTGCGTCGGACGGTCCATGAGTTCTCGATCCTGTCGCTGGTGTTCGACAAAGTCCGGGTAGAGTAAGAGCAAATGCTCGTTCCTGAAGCCTGAAAACCCCTCTCTTGATCCTCTCGGGAAATCCGCCGATTGCCATCTCCACGCTATGACCCCACTACCCACCGGCGCGGTTAGGCCGCTCACTCGTGGCGGGCCGCGACGTCAACCGCGTGCGCGTACGGCGGGTGATCCAGGCTGCCGTGGCGCTGGCGGCTCAGCCGGACGGATTTACCGCGTCGGAGCTGGGCCAGAAGCTGCGCCAGATGCACGGTCCCGACGCCTCGGGCTGCACGGTCCGCCAGGCGCGTTATGATCTGCGCAAGCTGCGGGCCAAGGGATTCGTGCGCCGGATCGAGGGCCGACGCCGCTACGAACTGACCACGGTCGGCAGCCGCGCCTTGATAGCGCTACTGGTTTTACGAGACAAGGTCATCGTTCCGCTGTTGTCGGCTGCCTCTAGCTCGCCGCCGCCCGACCCTTGCTCTGCGGCCACGCAGCCTCCACCAACACTATGAAAAACTGCGCTACGATATGCACCACCTCTTCCACGACCTCGGCCTCGCCGCTTGACGAGCAACATCGACAATTTTTTGTCGATGTGGAGGCGGTAAGCGCCTAAGGAATCAAGGCGTGGTCCGCAACAGCCCGCCGGCTACTTGGACTTGGCGGCCACCATGCCGAAGGCTTCGACCTTCATGCTCTCATCGGCGAAGTTCGCTTGCATCTTCGGCCACAGCCGCTCGTGCAGGTCGGAATTCGCCCAACGCACCCGAAGGTCCTCGCTATCAAAGGCGATGGTGAGGACGTAGGCGCCTTTGTGCTCCGGCGAGCGCAATAGGTTGCAGTGTCTGAACCCGGTTTGCTTGCTGATCGCGGGATAGAATTGCGCCTTGAATACTTTCTCGAGGTTTGAACTCATGTTGGCTTTGGCGTTGGCGTGGACATGAATCTCGACAGGGCCCGGCCCCCCGAATCGGCGCACCTCGCCGAAGCAGACCACGCTTCCCAGCAAGAACACGGCCAGGGCTCGAAAACACCATTTTTTGCTAAACATCGTTCCTCCGTTAGTCTGTTGATTTCGTACCACGAGGATGGCGTATTGCGGGGCGGAACTGCAAATCCGGCAGGGCAGTACGGCATCCCCCAGCACCCTTTACCCGCGCTGCCCTGACTTCCATGCTTGTCCAATCGCGTCGGCGGCGCGGATTGCGTCGGCGACCATTCCGGGCTTCACCTCGAACGGCTCGTTGTGGATCGTTTCACCCTCGGCACTTGCCCTTTCGGCGACCTGCTGAAGCATTTCCGCGGGCAGCTCGTCGAGTCCGACTTCCCGCAGCGTGATCGGCAATCCGACTTGGGTGGAGAATTCCATCACCTCATCCAGCAGCGTCTGTGGCTTGCCTTCGAGCACAAGCTGAACCAGCGTCCCGAAAGCGACTTTTTCGCCGTGGTAATAGCTGTGCGTCGGTGGAGCGGCTGTCAGCCCGTTGTGCACCGCATGCGCCGCCGCCAGCCCCGACGACTCGAAGCCAAGGCCCGACAGCAGCGTGTTGGCCTCGACCAATCTCTCGAGCGCCGGCGTTACTACTTTGGTCTCCAGCGCCCGCCGCGCGGCTGGTCCGTCGTTCAACAGAGTGCGATAGCACAGTTCGGCAAGCGCCAAGGCGCTTTGGGTCGAAGCCCCTCCCCGCATGTTTTGAATATGTCCCTCGACGCAGGTTTTGGCCTCGAACATGGTCGCAAGAGCATCCCCCATGCCCGCTACCAGCAGCCGCACGGGCCCCTGCGCGATGACCTGCGTGTCAACCAAGACCAGATCGGGATTCTTGCGATAAAAGCGGTATTCTTGAAAGACGCCTTCTTCGGTATAGATCACCGAAAGCGCGCTGCACGGTGCGTCACTCGAGGCCACGGTCGGGCAGTTGACGGCGGGCAAGTCCAAATCCGCGGCAACGGCCCGGGCGGTATCGAGCACCTTGCCGCCCCCGGCGCCGATGATGACTTCAGCCTTCCCCTGCCGGGCTGCCTCTTTGACGCGCTCGATTTCGGCATGTGAACACTCGCCTCCAAATGGGTGAACAGCGTGCTGAATACCCGCAGCGCCTAGGGTGGCGGTCCAGATTTGTGACAGAAGCCGCTGGGCCGACCTGCCCGCCAGGATGAGGACGGGGCCCTTCAACCCAAGCTTAGCCATCTCCTCGCCGAGTGAGGCCGTAGCGTTTTTACCTTGGGTATAGCGGCTAGGCGATGAAAAGACGGATAGCATGGGTCCCTCCTGCTGGCTCAATCATTGCGCACCTTCGATGCTCGCTTTGGCGCTTTCAGTCGCGATCCCATCGCTGGCCCCTTCATCCTAGCCTTATACTAGCCTGCATTTCTCACTGGGGCTGACGGTCGAAGCACGCGATAGGCCCGCCATTACTTCGTTGCGCTTGCTCGCCGTGCTCAGCGCAGGGTCCAAGTACGCTTCTTCGTTTAAGAGACGGGCCGCCAAGCGGCGCGTGCCTTGTACTGACGCGCCTCTCATCCACCTTGCCTCCCCACCTGGGTAGAGTCGAGGACGGGCGCGGGTGCTCTGGACGCCTTGGCCCCAAGAGCCAAAGCAGAATCTTTCATCAAGACATCGAAGTACGAAGAGGTCTACCGCTGCGAGTACCGCGATCTGGCCGAGGCGCGTTGCCATGAAACAATTATACACTAAAGTATTTGGTTTTTTACAGTACTTTGTAATAATTTTACCACGGTGCGTGGGCTGAGGAATATCGCGCTTTTCTTCCATGCAGAGAATCAGCGCGGTCTCGAGCGCATCGACGGCTCGCTTCAGGGCTTCTCCCCCGTCTTCTCCGAACGTGTGAGCTTCAGGGACGTCACGGAAATCCACCAACAGCGATCCGTTCGTGTCGCGCTTCAACTTGACGGGATATTTCACCTTAAGGAGCGTCCTTACTTCAGCTCCAATCGTTGCCAATTGTGGCAGAAAATTTCAGACGGCCGGACAGAGGCGCGGACGGAAGTCCGCGCTTGACCGGGGTCGCGTCTCCATGCCGTCCACCCTGTGGACCCTCTCTTGTTGCAGCTTGTCCACCTTAGCTGTCCGCCTTTTTCCAGAAGCAAACGTACAACTCTGCTTGGCCACCCACCGCTTGAACTGGTTGCTCGTCGCCGTTTCATTTTACAACAGAGCTGTTGCGTTCAGAGGTCAGTTTGGCTGCCACTTTCCGCCGGATTCGCCCCAGGGTTTGCTCCGAATTGCGGGGGCCAAAAGATGGAAGAGTCTAGATTCTTGAAGCCATCTCATACACCCTCATCAGGACCAGACAACGGGCGAGGTGGAGCATGTTGAGGTCCCGGTTACATCGCAGCCTTCGCCCTTTGGCAGGGGGCGCCTGGCAACTCGGACGCCTCATGCGCAGGCAGGCCCCATTTGCCAGCCGTCCCTCGCTAGAATATTCCACGAAGGGTGACGCTGTCGGATAAGTGTCGAGAAATAATTTCTCATCTAGCAATCGGCTGTCAGAGCGTCCAAAATCGTTCGCCGAGCGGGCCGAAATCGAGCCCAATCAGGCGGCTAGCAGGGTTCTGGTCGGATAGGTGGTGGAAAGGCCTTGTTATCGCCATCTATCCGTGAAGCGGTAGAATAGGGCTGTCGTGGTCGGTACCACCTGAATTATGCACTGCGGCGTGGACCTGAGGAGGGCTGAGCCGCAAGGGACCATTGGGGACCCCCGAAAACATGGGGTAAAAAGGTCGGCTGGCAAAGATCCCAGCTTCGCCAGCCAACCCCAAGGAGGTCACCCACATGGTTACCAGACGAAAACAGCATAGCTCCCAAAGGCCCGTCCAACAAGGCCCAGCCGTGACGGCCTCGCGGCCCAATAAAATCGGGGCTTCGACGCCTTACAACTTCCGCGGCAAGAAGCCGACTCCCTACGGCGGCTTGCTGCCGGTGGTCGGGAGGGCGCTGATCTGAGAGCCTGGCTATGTGCTATGCATAAAATTTTATGCACTAGCCGTAACACACTGGAAACACGTCACTTCCGAGCGAGGTTTTGACGACGCGGATTCTGGGCGGGAAGGGAAACCGGGGACGGAGAAGCCAAAAGACCAGTTGCCGAGCGACCTCACGACGACCGCCAACCCGCTACGAACGCAGCCACACTCGCAAAGTGAATCTGTGCATAATTCAGGTACCACCATCAGGCGCTACAAGACTCTCTAAAATTATCCCAGCATTCGGTGGGTCCTTCCGATAGGTTCACTGCTGAAGGAGTTCAAATGTCAAAGCAGATGATTCGCCTTGTCGCCACAGCTACTTTGTTGGCCCTCTCGGCGGCGCTCAGTGCCGCGGTCTCGCGGCCGCCCAAACTCAGTTTCGAACCCAACGTCGGCCAGACCGCCGATTCGATCGATTTCCTGGCCCGAGGCGGACGCTACGCAGTCGCGCTACAGAACGGCTCTTATTCCCTGGCCCTGCGTTCCAGCCCTCGCACTCCTAGGTGGATGCTGCCTCCCTTGAAGCGTTTTGCAGCTCCTGCCGAAGTACCTTGGGTGCTTTCCATGCACCTCGCCGGATCGAACCCGGGAGCGCAGCCGGTGGTACTGGAGCCGCTCGCGGCCCGGAGTCACTACCTGCGCGGTCGTGACCCGCGGAAGTGGCGGACCGGCGTTCCGCATTACGGCCGGGTTCGCTACACCGAAGTCTACCCCGGCATCGACGTGGAATACTACGGGACTGTCGGCGCGTTCGAATTCGACTTCATCGTCACACCCGGAGCCAACCCGGCTCAGATTCGACTGCAGTTCGACGGTGCTCGCCAAATCGAGGTCGATAACGAAGGCGATCTGCTCCTGCGTTCCGGTGAGCGCGAGTTGCGGCACCGGCGGCCGGTCATCTACCAGAAGATCGATGGTGAGAAGGTCGACGTCGCCGGCAGCTACGTCCTTGAGGACGACGAGACCGTAACTTTTCGTCTCGCGAGCTACGACACGAGCCAGCCTTTGGTCATCGACCCGTTAATCGAGTGGCTGGAAACGATCGGCGGCAGCTTCGATGACCAGTTCAACTCCGTCGCCATCGGTCCCGACGGGACAATTCATGTCGCCGGGACAACCAAGTCGACCGACATTCCAACGAAAGACGGCTGGAACGGCGAATCCCAGGGAGGCCCCTCGGACGCCTATGTCGCCACTTTGAGGCCTGACGGCACGCTCATCAACGCAACTTTTCTCGGAGGAAGCGGGATAGACGAGGCCAACGACATCGTTGTCGACCCGAACGGCGTGAATGGGGTATTTAGTTGACTCCAGTAGCCACAATATGTTGTGGTTGGGGGCATGAAGGAGGACTACCCCCGAAACCTCGTCGAGTTGGAAGCTCGATTCTCGACCGAGGAGGCGTGCCGGGAGTACCTGCTGAAGCTGCGCTGGCCGGAGGGGTTCGTGTGCCCGCGCTGTGGGATCCAGTCCTCATGGGCCAGCAAACGCAATCTGCTGCTCTGCGCCGACTGCGGTTACCAGGCCTCGGTGACGGCGGGCACGATTTTCCAGGACACCCGCAAGCCCTTGACGTTGTGGTTCCGGGCGGCTTGGTGGGTGACAACGCAAAAAGGCGGGGCCAGCGCGCTGGAGTTGCAGCGGGTCTTGGGTTTGGGTAGCTATGTAACCGCCTGGACCTGGCTGCACAAGTTCCGCCGCGCCATGGTGCGCCCCGGTCGCAATCGGCTGGTCGGCCGGGTGGAGGTGGACGAAACGTATGTGGGCGGAGTCGAAGAGGGCGTCCGAGGTCGCGAAATGGTTGGCAAAGCGTTAGTTGCGGTTGCTGCCGAGGAGGATGGGCGCGGTATGGGTCGCATCCGGCTCCGTCGGATCGCGGATGCCTCAGCGGCGAGCTTGGAAGCCTTTGTCGAAGAAGCTATCCAACCTGGCAGCCTCGTGCACACCGACGGCTGGGAAGGCTATGCGGGATTGGAGAACAAAGGATACCGCCATGAAGTCACCGTGCTGCGCGGGAAGCGGCAATCGGCGAGTAAGCTGCTGCCGAGAGTCCATCGTGTCGCCTCTCTGCTAAAGCGCTGGCTGTTGGGGACCCACCAGGGGGCTGTCAGTCACGAGTATTTGGACTACTACCTGGACGAGTTCACGTTCCGCTTCAACCGGCGGACCTCACGGTCGCGCGGCAAACTTTTCTATCGCCTCCTCCAGCAGGCGGTCGCCGCCGACCCTGCTCCCTATAAGACAATGGTCGAGGCCACCAGGGCCGGCACCCCCACCCCCAAGATGTAGTGGCTACTGGAGTCAACTAAATACCCCATCGGCGTGATATACGTGATCGGCACGACCAATTCTCCGAACTTCCCGGTAACCGACGGGGCCTTTCAGCCGATGTTCGGCGGCGGCCCGGGCGACGCCTTTGTGACGATGTTTTCTCCCGACGGCTCCGAACTCGTGGGGTCCACGTATTTCGGAGGCCCCGGCCTGGAATTGGGAACCGGCATTGCTTACGACAGCCAAGGACGCTCAATCGTCGTCACCGGCGCGACTTTCGAAGCCGGCTTCCCGGTTACGCCAGGAGCGTTCCAAACGGATTTCATGGGAGAGGCCGACGCCTTTGTCAGCAGACTCGATCGGTTGGGCACGAATTTACTGGACTCGACTCTTTTCGGCGGCGCCGGCTCCGACATCCCCGTCGATATTCTCATCGATGCCGACGGCAACGCTTATATCGCTGTGGAAACCGACTCGCCGGACGTGCCCGTAACGGACAATGCCTTTCAGCCGCTACCCGGCGGCGGGGTCGATGGTTTCGTCGCGAAGTTCCCGGGCGGCCTTGATCGTCTCGATTACGGCACCAACCTCGGAGGCCCCGGTGACGACCGGCCAGGGGGCTTCGACCTCGACCCTTTCGGAGGCGTGTGGATTGGCGGCAGCACCACCGGCGGGCTGCCGACCACGCCCAACGCGCCGAATCCGGACTACCTGGGCGGGCCGACCGACGGCTTCCTAGCGCGGATTGCGGTCACGGACCGTAATCAGAGCGTTCCCGCCAGCGGCTTCCTAGCGCGGATTGCGGTCGCGGACCGTAATCAGACCGTTCCTCCCGGCGGCTTCGACCTGCTCAACGGCAAACCGCTGGTAACTTACACCGGCGACGCGAACCTAAACTCCGTGTTGGATGTAGAGTTCGTTAACAACCTCGGCCGGGCGCTTGTCATCACTTCCAGGTTCAACTTCAGCGAAGACCCCTCGCGGGTCGATGGTTGCGGCGATGAGCTTCGCGTGGGCGTCACTGGCAGCATGAACGGTTTCGCCCCGACCTTTGGTATGTTCATCAAAGTGCCGATGAGCCCGCCGGGCGAGAACTGCATTCCCGACGGGGACATCCTGGCCCTTGCGACGGATCCATACGTCGATTCTGGGGAAGTGTTCGGAAGCGGGCGCGTGTTTACCGATACCGCGTATGAGGCCTTTGTGCTCCAGTTCGATACGGACAGCGTATTCGAAAGCGCCGCTGGCGCCGACCTGGAGCTCACCAAGAGGTTGATCGGCATTTTGGGAGGGGGGATCAACCTCAACACTCGCCTGGCGTTCGAGGTAATTGTCCGCAATAAGGGGCCCGACCCCGCGACCAATGTTCGCGTCACCGACACTTTGCCTCGCGGATTCGTCTATGAATCCGGCGCCGCCGCCGGCTGCACACAGGCCGATCGTGAGTTGATGTGCGATGTCGGCACGATTCCGCCCGGCGAAAGGAAAATGATAAAGGTCTTAGCGCGCACGGGGACCGCCACGGGCAGGTTCATCAATATCGCGCGTGCAACCGCCGATAACCTAATCGGCTCGGAACGAATCGCCCAATCGAGCATACAGGTTAGTCATCGGGTGGATCTGGGCTTGACAAAGACGCTGGTCAGGTCTGATTCCAACGAGCTCGAATACCGCTACGAGGTAGAGAACAAGAGCGAGGATCGAGAGGCGATGGACCTGAGGCTGGACGACGTCCTGCCTCCGGAACTCCTGGACCCGCAGTTCGAAAGCTCTCGGGGCGACTGCCGTCTCAACCTAGCTAGCCCGTTGGTTCGGACCGCGAGCACGTTGAATTGCACTCTCGAAGCGCTGCCGGCGGGTGAGAAGTGGGTCGTCACGCTCCGTGGACGCCCCAAAGACCTCCGCGCAACTATCTCGAATCGAGCGATCGTCCGCGCGGGTGAAACGCAAGCTATCGCTACCAGCGAGGCCACGTTCGTCAAGGAAGACGGCGCAGCAGCGGCCGATGTCGGGCTCTTGCTTTTTATGCGGCCGTCGGACGAGGGGGGGATGTGCGCGGGTTTGTTCGCGGCCGTTTCCAACAGCGAACTGGACGCCGCGGCAGGGGTTCAGGTGGGCATCAGTCAGATCACTTCAGCAAACGTGACCAAGATCGATCCCGACTGTAGCGGATCAGGACGCAGCATCGATTGTAGTATTGGGAGGCTGAACCCCAACGAAGTTAGACTGCTTGCATTCACCGTGTGTGCAGCGAACAGCGCCGCAAACGCTCGTTTTCGCGGGCTCGCAACGGCCGAGACGCCTGACCCCGATCCCACGAACAACGCCGCCAGCACGGGTGCGGAGCTCGACGACTTGGGCAGCGTGCGAATCTTCGGAATCAACAGCAGTTCCGGATTTCACCGGCGGGAGGTCGTCAGCCCCGGCTCCGACCCCTCACTATTCGGTGAAGGGCTTGCGGGCGAAACCATCGTGGCCGACACAGTTCCTCTGCTTCTGGAACTAGGAGGGGTGAGCGTGGAGTTGAATGGTATTCCAGCGCCGCTGATCTTCGTCTCGCCGAACCAAATCAATTTCCAAACCCCTTGGGAGTTGCAGGCCGATGCGAAAGCGACGGTGGTGGTCCGCAACAATGGGGACGAGTCGCTTCCCGCCAAGGTGTTCATCGTACCCTTCAACCCTGGAATCTTCACGACCACCCAAACGGGCTCGGGCCAGGCGGCCGTGCTCATCGCCGGCACGGCCTCGGTCGCGGCCCCCGAGGGCAGTATTCCCGGCGCCGTAACGCGCCCCGTGAAAATCGGCGAATTCATTTCGATCTTCGCCACCGGGCTGGGAGCGGTAGACAATCAGCCGCCCACCGGCGCCGCCACCTCGACGACAACGCTGTCGCGAACCAAGACCAACCCCGTGGTCACGATCGGCGGGGTCGAAGCCGGCCTGACGTTCTCCGGGCTTGCCCCCGGGTTCGTCGGCCTGTATCAGGTTAACGCCGAAGTAGCCGCGGGAACGCCCACAGGCGACGCCGTCGAGCTACTGTTGACGGCCGGTGAAGTGCCGTCGAACCAAGTGACGATCGCGGTGGAGCCGTAGGAGGGTTAACCTCACCCGCTCGCCACGGAACGATAGGGGTGCAGTTTCCCACGCCCACCACAGTGCAGAAAAAACGTTGGTCCGATCCCTCTGCGCGCCCGTAGTCACGAACGACTCCTGTTTTCCCGTGCCGTCGACAGCCGGTTCGTCAGACATGTTTCACAACGATTGCCCGGCTAGCCGCTGGGGCCGAACCTGATCTGAAAACAGTTCCGCGACCGCGAGCAGGACTAAGCCCCAACGAAACGAACTAGATAGCGCCTGCGGGCCGATAACTGTTGATTAATCCCGTTCCGTCCAGTTAGGGACGATTGCCCGGTACCGAACCTGCCAGTTCGAGCAGGATGAAACACTAGATAGCGCCTGCGGGCCGATAACTGTTGATTAATCCCGTTCCGTCCAGTTATCGTACCGTGCCTCGGAATGCATGTAGTCAAAAGTGACCGGGGCGCGAGCAGGCTAGTGGCCCTGACTTCTCCGGATCGCGCCCTTCCAGTTCCCGTCCGAGCCTCCCTAGCTAGCGTAGATGCCGCCCTGCGGGCGGGGATTTTCAAGGCATGGGGGTCTTTCGATCCGATGAGGTTGGGAGGCAGCGCGAAGTGCGCAAGAGTTTATCCGCCTGAGCACGTCCTCATTCGATCCCGTTCAGCGCGGGAAGGTTCACCATGCGGCGTTCGCTCCCTCCACCGCGAAGCGAGCGTTGATCCGGAGATGTTCATCCAGGTCCCAAAAATAGCTGGACCCAGGGCGGCGTCGCTGCTGTTGAGGACATTGGTCGCCAGTCCCACGGCCAAGCCTCCGTTCTGCATGCCCACTTCGAAAGCGACCGTGCGGCTGTCGGTCTCGCTCAAGCCAACCGCTCGGGCTCCGAGATAGCCCAGCACGTATCCGATCGAATTGTGAATGATGGCGGCGCCGATCAGCGCGAATCCAACTGTGAGGAGTTTGTCACGGGAGTTGGCGGCAATGATCGCGATGATGAAGCAGATCGCCGCCATCGACACGACGAGGAGCGAACGATCCAGCCAGCGGCGCCGATCACGCAATAGCTTGTTGACGATCAGTCCGGCGCCGATGGGCACGATCACCAGATTGATAATCGAGATCATCATGTCCACAAAGGGTATCGGGATGAGCCGGCCGGCCAGGATCTTCATCGCGAGCGGCGTCATCAGGGGCGCCATCAGGGTGGAACAGGCCGTCATCGTCACCGACAGAGCGACGTTGCCGCGGGCGAGGTACACCATCACGTTTGATGCCACGCCTCCCGAGCATGAGCCGATCAAGATCACCCCCGCGGCAACCTCCGGATCGAATCCGAACGCGCTGGCCACTCCCCACCCGGCCAAGGGCATGACGGTGAACTGCAGAAACATCCCGATCAGAACAGCCTTGGGCATTTTGAGCGCGCGCGCGAAATCCGAGAAGCTGAGACTCGCGCCCATGCCGAACATAATGAGCTGGATTAGCGGGACGTTGAGACGGGAAAGCTGGAATCCTCCCCAACTGAGAAAAGCCTCCGGGTAAAACAATGCCGCCACCGTAGCGGTCAGTACCCAGAAGGTGAAGGTGAATACTTTGAGAGAGGGATAGCCTTGGCAAGAGATAGCCAGCAGCGCCAGGGCGGCGATCGCGGCGGGTCCCACGAAGGCGCTTGTTCCGGTTCCCCAGGCCAGCAGAGTAGCCGCCGCCGAAACAAGGCTCAGAATGAGAAGATAGCGATAGGCGGGTTTGTTTTGCACGGGTTGGCTGGTTCTCTTATGGCCGCGGCTCGGAGTCCAAAGGCGGCATGGTAGCACAGGCGATACGATTTCGGATACGGTTCCACGCGTTCACGCTTCCTCTGTTGTGCTGCGTCTGCTTGACCGCGCTGATTGGTTGCGGAGCAAAGAGGCGGGTCAAACTGCCGCCTCCCACACCGGCGCGCCTGGGGTGGACCCAGCGGGGCATCGCCAGTTGGTACGGCCACCCCTATCACGGCCGCCGCACCAGCAGCGGCGAAGTCTATGACATGGACAAGTTGACGGCCGCCCATTTGAGCTTGCCCTTTGGCACCTGGGTTCGCGTAACTAATCTCGCCAACAACAACAGTGTCGAGGTGAAAATCAACGACCGGGGTCCTTTCGTCAAGCGACGCATCATCGATCTCTCGCGCGAAGGCGCCAAGCGAATCGGAATGATCGGCCCGGGGACAGCCCGAGTCCGGGTGCGGGTTGTTGCGACTCCATCGATGGCTTACAAGGGGAGGAAAGCGGCGGCGGCCGTAGCTCAGTCCAGCCCCCCTGCTCCTGCTGAACCTCCCGCTCCGCCCGAGCCTTTCCCGGAACACTCCCAAACCGCCCATACAACGATAGAATCGAACGATGGAAACGCCGAGAACCCTTGTTCCCCGGGGTCGTTCCACGGTGTTCAAGTCGGGTCATTCCAAGACATCGAAAACGCCGAGCGCATGCAAGGAAAGATCGCCCAGCAATACGGAACCGCGCGGGTCATTGAAGGACAGAGCGATGAGAGGCAGAGCGATCTGGGCACGCTCTATCGAGTCGTCGCCGGGCGATTCACGACAAGGGAACCCGCGGGCGATTTGCAGCGCCGGCTGCGGCAAGACGGCATCGATGGTTTCGTCACGGCGTTTACTCTGGATAATCCTTCCGATTGTCTATAAGACATATTGATAAACCGGGACCCTAGCAGCGGACTCCGTCTGGTATTGAGGCCTGGACCATGATCTTCCTCCTAACACTCTTCTCGGCACTCGGGTGCGGCCTGATCGCCGGCGTCTTCTTCGCGTTCTCGGCCTTCGTGATGCCGGCCCTGGCTCGCGTCCCGCCTGCTCAGGGCATCGCCGCCATGCGGTCCATCAATGTTGCTGCCCTCAAGTGGCCATTCATGGCCGCATTTTTCGGAACGGCGGCTTCTTGTGCCTTGCTTGCTGTTGGCTCGTTGTTCTGGAGGCAGGACCATTTCGACTCATACCTCTTCATCGGTGGTGGGATCTACCTCGTCGGCGCCGTTCTGGTCACGGTCCTGTTCAACGTGCCCCGGAACGAGAAACTGATCGGCGTACGCTCCGACAGCGTCGAGGGGACGGAGCTCTGGTCTCGCTACGTGGCCGAGTGGACAGCCTGGAATCACGTGCGAGCGCTCGCCTCGCTCCTGGCGGCGGCCTTGCTGACGATCGCGCTCTAGCGCACGTTCGCCAGCAGCAGGCCGAAGCCGTCTATAATGTCTGAGAAAGCACCTGCCCGATTGCTCGTGAAACAGCGTTTGCTGTTCGACGACGCTCTTCCTGACTACGGGATTCTTGGCTGCTCACGCCAGATCCAGAGCGTCCTGCGAACTATCCGAAAACTGAGTCGTGACACTTCACCGGTGCTGATTACCGGTGAGAGCGGCGTCGGGAAAGAACTCGTCGCTCGCGCCTTGCACGACGTTTCATCGCTGACCGATGACAAGTTTCTGGCCGTCGACTCAGCGTCGCTCGTCGGGTCGCTGATGGAAAGCGAGCTGTTCGGGCACATGAAAGGCGCCTTCACCGGAGCGATCGCCAACAAGCCAGGTCTGGTTCGCGCGGCCGATGGAGGAACGCTCTTCCTCGACGAAATCGGTGAGCTAACAATCGACGTCCAGGCAAAGCTGCTGCGGCTCCTTCAAGAGAAAGAGATCCGGCCGATCGGCGCCACACGCGTTGAGAAGGTCAACATCCGAATTCTGGCCGCCACGAATCGCGACCTGCTCGAAGAGGTGCAGCAAAGCCGCTTCCGGACGGATCTCTACTACCGGCTGAATGTGATCCATATTCACATCCCCCCTCTGCGGGAGCACCCCGCGGATATTCCCTTGCTCGCCAGGCATTTTGTCGAAACACACGCGGTGCATGGCGTTACCGTGTCGGAAGAAGTCATGATGCGATTCAAGGAGTACGCTTGGCCGGGAAACGTTCGCGAGCTGGAGAACGTGATTCGCCGTATGGTGGTGCTCAAGTCCGACCCTATTCTGAAGTTGCAGGATCTGCCCTCGAATCTGAGCCGGCCGGATCAGCAGCCCGGCCCATCGCATAACGGCAGCGTTGCTTGCCTCGAGGAAGTCGAGCGGCAACACATTCTGCAGGTGATGGAGCATACTCGTGGCGACATCCAAGCCGCGGCGGACCTGCTCGGTATCGGCCGAACGACGCTCTACCGAAGGCTGAAACAGTATCGCGGGAGGGATCCGGAAAACCCTCCTCCGCAGGGAAGTATCTTCGCTTGACCCGCAGCCCCCCAGCCAGTGCTTGAAGGCCGGCAGACGATACGTCATGCTGGGTAGAAGTGACTGGTATGACGACAATCACAAGTCCTCGGGAACTCGCCGCAGCCTACTTGGAGCGGTTTCGGCGCGACGGCGGCAGTGACTCCAAGCAAATCGATCAGCTCTGCGAACTAGCGACTTCGCCGGACGCTTCTGTTGCCCTGGCGGCGTCCCGAGGCATCTTCGGCGGTGTGGTCGAATTCCTGGCCGACCGGTTTGAGCCCAGCTTGTGCGGCCTCTACGTGCGGTTCTTCAGCCGCGTTGTGGACTACTGCCGGCGGCTGCCGGATGGGAAGACTCTCGACGATTGCCTCGACAGTTTTGGGTTACACGGCGAACAGGATTTGCTCGATCGCGCGAATAGGGTTCGCCGCGTTGCGGCCTGCGAGGAGATCAACAAGGCACGGCTAAAGAAGATCCTCGTCCTCTCCCGCGTCACCCTGGGAGCTGACGTGGCCGTCACCAGTGTCGTGCTCGATCGGATGGAGAGGCTGTCCGCGAGTGCCGAGATCGTGCTGCTGGCGGGACCAAAGACACTAGCTCTGTTCGGGTCCGACGGCCGCATTGAGGCGGTCAGGATGGACTACCAGCGCTCCGGTACACTGCTCGAACGGCTGAACGCCTGGGTATCGCTGGTGCAGGTCGTCGAAACTCAACTCGAGGGTCTGTCCGAGGGCGAGTATCTGATCGTCGACCCGGATTCCCGGCTGACACAGCTCGGTCTGCTGCCCCTGACCAAAGGCGATCAGGGCTACTACTTTTTTGAAAGCCGCTCCTATCAAGCGGAGCGATCGGACCCTCTCGGGGAGCTGGCCGGCCGCTGGCTGAACGAGGTATTCGGCCCCGACGACGAGCCTGCCTTTCCCTTTGTCCGGCTCGGCGCCGCCGACACACTGGTGGGCGCTTCGCTGCGGCGCTGCACGCGAAAACCCATTGCCACCGTCAATTTGGGCGTAGGGGGCCGGGCGGCGAAGCGAGTTAGGGATCCATTTGAAAAGAATCTAGTGCTCTCGCTGCTCGAAAAGGGCTACCGGGTTGTCCTCGACCGCGGAGCCGGAGACGAAGAGCTGCAACGTTCCAAGCGGCTCACGGACAGTCTCATGGAGGATGGCGTAACGATCGGCGATGTTTTTGGATATCTGCCGCGGCACGGCCCCGCAGCCGCCGTCATGGTCTGTGAAGACAGCTTGAGCGGCTTCGGCGGTTACATTGGCGCCTCGGACCAGTATGTCGGTTACGACTCAGCCGCCGGTCACGTGGCGGCGGCTCTGGGAATACCCGTCCTTACCGTATTCGCCGGGGCAGCCTCGGACCGAATGATCGAGCGCTGGCGCCCCTGGGGCCGCGGTTACATCACCACGGTTGTGGTTCACAGAGACTCGACGCCCACCGAAGTGCTCGACTCCGTCAGGGAGCACATTCCTTGACCGTAGCGCTCGACGCGACTTACAGTCTCGGCCGCTCACCGTCGGGAGTCGCGGTTTACTGCTCGAATCTCATCAACGCTCTCGCGGCTAGCGCGCCTGAGAAGCAGTTTCTGCTGTGCTACCGCGCCAGACGCTTCCTCGAAGCGCTCCGCACGCCGCTGCCTGCAAGCAACTGCTCGCGAAAACTGCTGGAAGAAGCGTTCTGCTTCCTTTTCAGGGGCCGAGTCTCCGTCTTCCATGGCTTGAATCAGCGGCTTCCCAATTGCCGCTTCGCGCGAACGGTGACAACTTTCCACGACCTGTTCGTGATCAACGGGGACTACTCGACGGCTGAGTTTCGGCGGCGATTCACCCTCCTCGCTGAAGATGCCGCCAGGAGATCGGATCGGATCATCACCGTCTCTCAATACACGGCTGAGCAGGTGGCCATACACCTGGGTTGTCCTCGCGAGCAGATTAGCGTGATACACCACGGCATCAACCCGCTTGCGCGCTTTTCGGATGAGGATCTCGCTGAGTTCCGCCGCCGTCAGGGGCTGGAAGCCCCTTTCCTGCTGCATGTTGGCGCCATACAGAAGCGCAAGAATGTTGTGCGCATCGTGCAGGCGTTCGAGCGCCTCAATTCGCAGTTTCGGCTGGTCTTGGCGGGCGCCCGGGGTTACGGCGCGGAAGAGATCATGGATCGAATCGACTCCAGCCGCGCGCGTGAACGTATCCAGGTGCACGGTTATGTCGATGATCGTTTTCTGGCCAGACTCTACCGCACAGCTACCGCTCTGGTCTTCCCTTCTCTTGAGGAAGGTTTTGGATTCCCGCTGCTGGAGGCGATGTCGGTTGGTCTGCCGGTCGTGACCTCAAACCGCTCCTCGCTGCCCGAGGTTGCTGCTGGCGCGGCTCGCCTGGTTGATCCTGAAAGCACGGACGAGATCGAGGCCGGTATCGAAGACGTCATCGTGGACCAAGACCTCCGCGAGCAGCTCGTGCGACAGGGCCGGGCCCGTGCCGCCGAGTTCAGCTGGATCAAAGCCGCGCACGAAACGCTAGGTGTCTACTCAGGACTCCAGTAGGGACCGAACGCTCGTCCGAACAGAGCCGCGCCCGCAAGGGTGCGGTCCAGTCTGCCACTGAGTCGGGACCGCCGTCGGAATGCGGTCACTGCCAGACTGTCACTGCCAGACTCGACCGCACCCTTGCGGGCGCGGCTCTGTTGACCCTTCACCGCACGCGGAAGCGGTGACGCTGCTGGTAAGTGTTCTCTCCCAGCTTGTCGTGGACGGAAACCAGAACGGTATACTCTCCCGGCAGCAGGTCCGGATCGAGGTCCAAACGGAACTTCGCCGGCAGCCAGCGCCTGGGATAAAACGGCGCGCCCTTTTTCCCGCCGGACTCGAACGCGAACATCACTTCGTCGTTGGCCGAAAGGACCTCGAGTGAAGACTCGACGGCAAAAGAGTTGTCCTCGCCGACTTCAAATCCGGTGATGTAAAAGCGAGCCCAAACCCTGTCCCCCGGGCTGTAAAGCGGTTCCGGCAAGGGCTCGCCCTCTTCCGTGCGGGCAAAAGAGAGGTTGCGGATCAGCAGCGTCTTCGAGACCTCGATGTTCTCCCCTTTGACGAATACAGGAACTTCCTTGACGATCTTGCGATCCGCGGCAAGACGGTCAAAGACGGTGAGAGTCACCTTGTAGGTCCCGGATTCGGCGTGAGGGGGCAGCTTGGGCGAGGCCCGCACGATGGGCAGCCATTTCTCGTCTTGCGGAAAAACTTCCTCGATGATCTCTCCGCCTTGCGGTAAAGCGAACCGAACCCCGCTCGGCCCGTCAAAATCGAGGCGATAGCTAAGCCTTACCTGGTAATCTTCTTCGCCAACCGTGTAGCCGGCAATATTGAACGAAAGGTGCAGGGTCTCGCCGGTGAAGAAGATGCTGTCCCCCGGAACCGGGTAGCCGTCTTCTTCGTCGAGCAGGTGAGCGTTGACGATCGAGAAGGAGGGCTTCTCGTTTTCGTCCCCGGCGGGTTCATCCTCGGCATGCCCCGCCGCCGTGAAAATCAGCACGACGGCAAGACTAACCGGCCACCGTAGCGCTCGCTGGCTCTGGAACAGTTTCATCGCGCGGAGTTAACCCGCATTTCTCACCGCCTGACGGGCGAAGCACGCGATAGGCCCGCCATTACTTCGTTGCGCTTGCTCGCCGTGCTCAACGTACTGTCACGTACGCCTCCGCTCGTCAAGCGGCGCGCGCCTCGTACTGACGGGCCTCTCACGCACTTCGCCTCGCCACGCGGTGAGAAAAGCGGGTTTGATCATGCTTGGGCCGCCGCGGCCGAACTTCACCTCCGCGGTACTCATACATTTCCTTGACCGCCGCAGCCGCCCCGCTGGCGACGAGTTTTCGGATATCGAGGTTGCTCTCGACATCGTCCAGCTCCGCCACTTTCGAGAAAATCTTGGGACTCTTGGGCAAGAACATCGGACAGCAGTCGGTAAACGGCTCACAGGAAATATCGTATGTTCCGATCTGCTGCGCCAGGTCGAGGATCTCCTGCTTGTCGTCGCCAACCAGCGGGCGATAGACCGGAAGCGTCGCCACCGAGTTGACCGCTTCCATGTTCTGGAGCGTCTGCGAGGCAACTTGCGAGATGCTGTCGCCGGTGACGATCCCATGAGCGTCTTCACGGTAGGCGATCCGCTCGGCGATCCGCAGCATCAGCCGCCGGTAGAGCAGAATGCGGTAGCTCTCGGGCGCCGAAACGACGACTTCCCGCTGGATTTCGCCAAAGGGCACCAGATATAGACGCGAGAGGCCCTGATAGGGTGTCAAGACTTTTACGAGTTCGCGAGCGATGGGCGGACTGTCCTCGCCGGCGCGGGCGGGCGGGCCGTGGAAATGCACGAACGTCAGCCGCACGCCGCGTTTGATGATCTTGTAGGCGGCAACGGCCGAATCAAAGCCTCCCGAAAGCAAGCACACCAGCTTGCCCGCCGAGCCGGTCGGCAGTCCGCCGATCCCGCGAATCTTGTCACGGTAGAGCAGAGCCCGCGAGGGGGTCACTTCGACGTAGCAAGTCGCCTCGGCGTTTTCGAGATCCACCTTGACCTGGCGGCCGGCGGCCCCGGCGTCGAGCCCGATACGCAGACCGAGCCGGCGCTCGACTTCAATCGAGCGAAAAGGAATGGACTTTTGCGAGCGCCGGGCTCGCACGCGATAGGTACGGAAATCCTCCCCCTCCATCAGCTTGGAACCAGTTTCGATAATCGCGTCGAGAAGCGGTTCGGTTTCCGTCGCCAGCGCCATGTAGGCGATGCCCGGCAGCTTTTTTAGCCGTTCGATGGCTTCCGCGGCGGCGTCATCCGACGGCACGCGGATGCGAATCCGATGCTCTTCATTGACCGGTTTCTCGGCTTCCAGGCCTTCAAGAGCTTCGCTGACCGCCATCTTCAATTTCTGGACAAAAAAGTTGCGGTTACATCCCTTCAGCCAGATCTCGTGATAGTGGAGAATGATTACCGGCATGACAAGCAAGGCCTTCAGCCTCATTATAGTTGGCGGGTGTTTCCTTCCCAACTCGGACCAGCCGCAACGGAATAGGGCAGGGGACGCGGCGTGAGCGGTCACGTAAAAACAAAAAGAGATTAAACTGAATTTTTTCAATCACTTACATCCCACTCACCCCCGCCAAACGAACCGAAAACCCGATCCCCCCTGCTACAATACGAGCGGAAGGTCAGCCAGGAAAAAGCCCTCTTGGCGGCACAATGACAGACACACAAGGCCTGAGGCAAAAACGCCTGGGCCGGCAGCAGAAGGTAAGGACATACCGAATGCGACAGAAGGCTGGGGACAAGCGACGTGGCGCACGTCTCCAGACGTGCCGTGGCGCCATTCCTGGCGACATGTCTTTGCGGGCAGTGGCCGTCCACCCGAGTTGCCGCCAATCCGCCCGCCTTGTGGTGAGCGACAAGAATACCTCAAATCCGCAAGAAAACCTGTCGCTTTGCTAGGGAACCTGCCACGGTCCCGCCGCCGCCTGCAACCCCAGTCACTGAAAACAAAAACATTATCGGTTGACACCATGACGAGGCGTCGAAAATGACCCAGATCGTGCCATTCTCTGCCATTCTCTGCCATTTCCGGACATTTTGTAAAGAAAATTTATACCTCAACCGGCAACCTCTTTTGTTTCAATGACTTTTTTGAGGCCGTGAAAATGACCTCCTGATATGCCGGCAGGACAGGTATGAGCAGCCGTCACGGCCTGCAGAATGTAGAAACTCTAGCCAAAGATATTTGAAATTCCGTTCGTGGGCAGTTTGGCCAGTGTGCTGCGAACAGTGCCCCGGCCTGGAGCTTTCAGCATTTCAGGGGCCTGCGGCCTGCCGTCGTGATCCTTGACAGCGGGTTTGCGCTCGAGTGCATGAGCCACGTTCACGTGGTTTGGTCTCCTTTAGGCCGGTCCTTTTAGGGCCGGTTCACAAGCCTCTCCTGACTTCCTTCCTCAGCCCGTTTCAACGGGCTTTCGTCCCACTCTGGCCTTCCACCGCATTCTTGCCTGCTCTGTTGTCATTCGTGGCGAACTCGGCGCCACCGTGAGCCATTCCCCCCCCAGTGCGCGGAGCGCTTTACGACGCCCCTCTTTCTGCGAACAAAATTCTCAGAATCGCCGGGCTGGTATCCCGCGCCTCTGTCCGGCCATCTGGAATTTCCTGCCCTGAGCGGCAAAGCTTCGGCCATACAGGTGCGGAGATCGCCTGCAATGAGGCGCTTGCGAAAGCTGGTCCGATGACGGTTATGTTCTGGTACTCTAGGTGGACACTCGCCAGGGGTCTTGCAACTGAGGGAGCAAAGAATGCTGTCGCCCTGCTAGACGTTGTCACTCCCATCCGCCGCCATCCGCCGTTATGAACCCCCCGACGCTGCTGCATTCCGTCAGCTATTCCGGCTCTTGGGGCCAGGCCAAGCTCAGTGTCGAGGAGTTCGTCAACCACGCCGCCGATCTCGGCTTCTCCGGCGTCATGCTGATGGCCAAGCGGCCGCATGTGTCGCTGCTCGACTATGACGACGCCAGCCGCGGCCGTGTGCGCCGCCAGATCGAAGAGCGGGGCCTCACGAAGGTCTGCCTGGCCGGCTACAACAACTTCACCACGGATCTGGAACACGGCGAGGTGCCCACACGCGAAATCCAGATCCACTACGTGACGGAGCTGGCGCGGCTGGCTCGTGATCTGGGGGGCGACCTTGTCCGTATCTACACGGGATATGAGAACCCTGCTGGAAGTTACCTCCCGCAGTGGAATCTGATCGTCGAATCGCTGCAAGAATGCGCTCAGCGAGCGGCGGAATTCGGCGTGACGCTCGGAGTGCAGAATCATCATGACATCGCGGTCGACTACCGCAGCCAGCGCGACCTGATCAACGCCGTCGATGAACCGAACTGCAAGGCGCTGTTCGACGCCTGGGCCCCGGCGCTGCAAGGAACCGACATCGTCGAGGCCGCCGGGGTGATGGCTCCGCTGACGGCTCACACGACGATCGCGAACTATCAAAAACGCCCGCGCTTCCGCTACGAGCCCGACCTGGTCAACTACACGCCCCAAACTCCTTACGTGCAGGCCGTTCCCATCGACGAAGGATTTATCGACTTCGCGGCGTTTCTGGCCGCTCTTCACAACCACGGATTTCGGGGCAGCGTGGCTTACGAGATTTGCTCCCCGGTGCTGGGCGGCGGCGGCCTCGAGAATTTGGACCGTTACGCCAAAGGCTTCTTGCGCTTCATGGACAGCCTGGAGTAGCCTGCGGATTCGCTTATGGCAGAGAGCACTGTCAAAGACCCTTACCAGTTGGACCCCGGCGAGATTGAAAACCCGCCAACAGCGTTCTCCGAAATTCTGCGCAGAATCGGGCCGGGATTGATCCTCGCCAGCTCAATCGTGGGCACCGGCGAGTTGATCGCCACCACGGTTCTCGGGGCGGAAAACGGCTACACTCTGCTGTGGCTGATCATCCTGAGCTGCATCATCAAGATCGTCTCCCAAAACGAGCTGGGACGCTACGCTATCGGAACCGGCGAAACAACGCTCGAGGCCTTCAACCGCATCCCAGGGCGTCTGTTCGGCCTCTCGTGGGTCGTCTGGCTGTGGGCCGTGATGGTGTTGATGACGCTGATGCAAGTGGGCGCGATGCTGGGCGGCATCTCGGAGATCCTGAACCGCATGGTCCCCGCCGTACCGATCACGGCCTGGGTCTGGGTGATCAATTTCATGACAGTAGCGCTGCTAATCGCCGGGCGCTATTCGATCATCGAAAGGGTGGCGATGGGTCTGGTCGTGACGTTCACCTTCTTGACAGTGAGCTGCGCCTTCGTGCTGTTCCAAAAGCCGGAGTACTACTCATTCGCCCAACTGTTGGACGGTCTTTCTTTCCACCTCCCCGAGGGCGGATTCGTCACGGCGGTGGCGACCTTCGGCATCACGGGCGTGGGGGCCACTGAACTTGTGATGTACCCCTACTGGTGCATTGAAAAGGGCTATGCGCGCTATACGGGCAGGCGGGACGACTCGCCCGCCTGGCGGAAAAGGGCCTTCGGCTGGATACGCGTCATGGGGGTCGACGTCATCAACTCGATGCTGATTTACAGTTTCGCGACGGTGGCTTTCTACCTGCTGGGAGCGGGCGTGCTTCACGGCATGGGCATTGTTCCACAAGGCACGGAAATGGTTCACATGCTTTCGAACATGTATACGGAAACGCTGGGAAGCTGGTCGCTGGTTCCGTTTCTGATCGGCGCCTTTGCGGTCCTCTACTCGACCGTATTCGCTTCCACGGCCGCCCACTGCCGCATTTGGGCCGATTTCGTGGGGATGTTGGGCCTTTACGACAAGAAAGACTACGCCTTGCGGCTCAAGGTCACGCGGCTGTTCGTGGTCATTCTGCTCTTCATCCCGTCGTTGTACTACATGTGGCTGGAGTCGCCCGTGCTGATGGTCATGATCGGGGGCGTCGCCCAAGCCGTGATGCTTCCGATCATTGGTTTCTGCGCAATTTATCTGAGCCGCTATCACATGCCGAAACAGATCCTGCCGAAAGGCTGGATTCGGCTGGCGCTGTGGGTTTCCACGCTGATCATGGCCTTCATGATGGGATATTCGGTGATCCAGCGCTTGTCGTCTTGAGGAGCAGGGAGTCCGCCTCGGCCTTCCAGAGCAATGAATTTCCGAATTTTGCGCCGCAGAGCAGCCAGCGCGGAATCTTTTACCCCACCCGCTGTGAAACTCACCTTTTGCTTGGCGCTACTCATACTGCTTCTGCCGCTAGAGATCGATGCGCAAGGAAGCGGAGCCGACTGGCCGACCTACGGGGGAGACTACAGTGCCTGGCGCTACAGTCGGCTGGATCAAATCAACGCCGGCAACGTCGAGGAAATGATCCCGGTATGGGCCTTCCAGACCGGCGACTATGAGAGCGGGTTACAGGCGACCCCGATTGTTGTTGACGGGGTGATGTACGTTTCCACGGGAACCAACCTCATCTACGCGCTCGACGCCGCCTCGGGAGAAATAATTTGGAAGTATGAATACGACTCGAAACACCCCAACTCCGGCGCCTACTTCCAACAGAACCGAGGTGTTGCGGTCGGACATGGGCTGGTTTTCATCGGGACGGTAGACAACCGCGTGCTTGCGGTGGACCTGGAGACCGGCCGGGAGGTTTGGCGCGTCAGGGTGCAAGATCCGCTGCAGTGCGGCTGCAATATCAGCGCGGCGCCCTTGCTGGTAAAAGACCTCGTCGTGGTCGGCGGCACGGGCGGGGACTTCGCGCACCGCGGCAGCCTGACGGCGTTCCATGCCAAGACGGGCCGTTTCGCCTGGCGATTCTACATCACGCCCGCTCCGGGCGAGCCGGGCAACGAAACCTGGGCCGGGGACTCCTGGAAATTCGGCGGCGGGGCCCCCTGGATGACTGGGTCGTACGATCCCGACCTCGACCTGATCCTCTGGGGAACCGGCAACGCCGCTCCGGATCTCGACGGGGCGGCGCGGGAAGGGGACAACCTCTATACGGCCAGCGTCATCGCTCTTGAGGCGGATACCGGCAAGCTCCGCTGGCACTACCAGGAAGTCCCGCACGATCTTTGGGACTATGACTCAGCCTACGAGTGCATCCTGGTTGACCTGCCCGTGCGGGGGAAGATGCGCAAGCTTCTGCTGCACCCAACCAAGACGGGCTATGTCTGGGTGCTTGACCGCACGAATGGGGAATTCATCGGCGTTTGGCGCATGGTCGAAGATATCAATTGGGTGAGCGGCATCACCGAAGACGGCAAGCTGGTGGGCCGCAAGGAACCTGTCATCGGCCAGGCGACCCATGTTTGTCCCAGCATAAGCGGAGCAAAAAGCTGGAATCAGGCGGCCTTCTCCCCGCGAACAGGTCTCGTCTATATACCGCTCCTGCGGTTCTGCAACGACCTGTACGTTCGTCCGCAGAAGGCCCGCCAAGGCAGGCCCTACAGCGGCGGATTTTGGCAGGTCATGCCCGCGCCTGGCCGAGAATTCCCTTCCAGTCTGGCGGCCTTCGACCCGGTTAGCGGAGAAAAGAAATGGGAATACAACTACAAATACCTGATCCTTTCGTCGGTGCTGGCCACTGAGGGCGGTTTGGTTTTCGCCGGTGACGCCGAGGGTGAGTTCTTCGCCTTGGATGCGGAAACAGGCGAGAAGCTATGGGCGTTCCGGACGGGTTCGGGTCATCGCGGCTCGTCGGTTTCCTACGAAATCGATGGACGCCAATACATCGCGACGCCCAGCGGTTGGGGATCGATGGGCGGCGGGGCTCGGTCTTTCTTTCCCGAGCTGGCACGGACCGGGGGCGCTCTTTTTGTCTTCGCTCTGCCCAAGGGGAAACGCCGATGAATCACGCAACGAGCTGGAGCTGGCGGCCGCTGCTGGCGGCTGTCTTGATGGTCCTGGCCGCGCGAGAGGCGCCGGCTCAGCCCGGCCGGCGGATCGGCGCCCAGGTCTACGCCGAGACTTGCTCCAACCAGTACTGCCATGGCGTCAGAGGCGCCGCCGGAGCCGTCACCGCGGTCGCCGGGAAAGGGCTCTCGCTGGAGCGAGTGAGTCAGGTGATTCGAGAAGGCATTCCCGACACCAGCATGGCCGGGTGGAAGGACATTTTGTCTGTCGAAGACCTGGCGGCAGTGATCGAGTACGTCTCTAGTCTTCAGCAAACAGAAGTGTCGAGGCAGGAGAAACTAGACCCTAACCGGCCCTGGCTCGCGCATCCAGGGAGGGAGCTCTTCTTCGACGCGAATCGCATAACGCCATGCGGCTCGTGTCATGCTTTCGACGGTCTAGGCTTGGCGGTAGCTTCAAGGTTCGAGGCCATGCCGCCTGACAGCGTTGAGGCGCTGCGCAAGCTAAAGTCGGACAAAGTCCGAACCATCCAGCCTGCTACGGAAGAGCCGTTCGTTGGCATCGCGGCGCCGCCGAAAGCGGGTGTTCCGCGTTGGTACGACCTGAGCGCGGAGCTGCCGGTCCTGCGAACATTCGAGACACTTCCGGCCGAAGGCGGGGCGGCAAGTTCGTGGTCCCACGGCAGTGTGATCCGAACCTATAGTGACGCGGAGTTGGGGAAGGTTCTCAAGTTTCTTCGTGAAGCCCTTGCTGAATGACTGCTGAGCACGTGAGAAGAATGTGTCAACGCCAAGTAGAAATGTCCTGTCCGCTGCCAAGTAGAAATGTCCGGTATTGTGTCATCAGTAGTTGTCCTTGGTTGCTCACCCCTCCAGGATGACCTTGTCCATAGGACATTTCTACTGGGCACATTTAGGACACTATCACTTGGCAGCGACACGGAAGAGGCCCTTCTTGACAGAGCGGCGTCGAAGGGTGCATCATTGTGTGGCGTGTCACGGTCTGATTTCTGCCTGCTGCTGGGCCTTTTGTGTGTCCCCCCGCCCGCCTATGGGGCAGGCGCCGCTGGGTCTTTCCAGCACGATCCAGTCGAGTACTACGGAGCGCGGGTTCTCGCGGCGCTGCTGGTTTTTTGCTCCTGCCTTGTCGTCTACAGCCTGGCGCGGTACCGCGGGCGGATTGCCGGCCCGGTTTCGCTGGGGCTCTTGATCGCCGGGATTGGAGTCTTGCCGGTGATCTCGGTTTCGTTCGGCACCGTCCTGGTCTTCCAGAGGGCCGAGCGAGTGGAGTTCTGCGCCTCTTGCCACGAGCCGATGCAGCCCTACGTGGATGACATGATGAACCTGGAGAGTGAAAGCATGGCCGCGGTCCACTACAAGAACCGCTATATACCCAGCAACCAGTGTTACGATTGCCACACATCCTACGGATTGTTTGGCACCGCGGAGGCTAAAACGAAGGGTCTCGTCGAATGGGGTATTTAGTTGACTCCAGTAGCCACAATATGTTGTGGTTGGGGGCATGAAGGAGGACTACCCCCGAAACCTCGTCGAGTTGGAAGCTCGATTCTCGACCGAGGAGGCGTGCCGGGAGTACCTGCTGAAGCTGCGCTGGCCGGAGGGGTTCGTGTGCCCGCGCTGTGGGATCCAGTCCTCATGGGCCAGCAAACGCAATCTGCTGCTCTGCGCCGACTGCGGTTACCAGGCCTCGGTGACGGCGGGCACGATTTTCCAGGACACCCGCAAGCCCTTGACGTTGTGGTTCCGGGCGGCTTGGTGGGTGACAACGCAAAAAGGCGGGGCCAGCGCGCTGGAGTTGCAGCGGGTCTTGGGTTTGGGTAGCTATGTAACCGCCTGGACCTGGCTGCACAAGTTCCGCCGCGCCATGGTGCGCCCCGGTCGCAATCGGCTGGTCGGCCGGGTGGAGGTGGACGAAACGTATGTGGGCGGAGTCGAAGAGGGCGTCCGAGGTCGCGAAATGGTTGGCAAAGCGTTAGTTGCGGTTGCTGCCGAGGAGGATGGGCGCGGTATGGGTCGCATCCGGCTCCGTCGGATCGCGGATGCCTCAGCGGCGAGCTTGGAAGCCTTTGTCGAAGAAGCTATCCAACCTGGCAGCCTCGTGCACACCGACGGCTGGGAAGGCTATGCGGGATTGGAGAACAAAGGATACCGCCATGAAGTCACCGTGCTGCGCGGGAAGCGGCAATCGGCGAGTAAGCTGCTGCCGAGAGTCCATCGTGTCGCCTCTCTGCTAAAGCGCTGGCTGTTGGGGACCCACCAGGGGGCTGTCAGTCACGAGTATTTGGACTACTACCTGGACGAGTTCACGTTCCGCTTCAACCGGCGGACCTCACGGTCGCGCGGCAAACTTTTCTATCGCCTCCTCCAGCAGGCGGTCGCCGCCGACCCTGCTCCCTATAAGACAATGGTCGAGGCCACCAGGGCCGGCACCCCCACCCCCAAGATGTAGTGGCTACTGGAGTCAACTAAATACCCCATCTCGTCGATATGTACAAGTACTACACCGACACCTATCATGTGCCTATCCAGATGCGGAGTCCCTACCCAAACAACGACTGTCTCAAGTGTCATGCCGAGTCGCTGAAGTGGCTGCAGCAGGAACTTCACACAGAGAACAAGGAAGCGCTTTTCGCGGGGGACACCTCTTGCATGGAGTGCCACGATCCCATGGGGCATCCGGCACATATTCTTCCCGAACAACCGTGATCATCGAGGGCTGAGTGACGAGCAAGGGAGCTGCCACTTTTGCAACAACCGAGCGCCTGCTCATCCTGGCGCAGCTATTGGTGCTGGTGTCGCTCGCAACGGGACTGCAGTTTCTCTACAAAACGACCGGCGGGACGCTGTTCGTCTTTTCGACCCTGGCGCCGATGCTGGTTGGGTTGTCCATACTGATCCTGGGCGGCGTACTTTTTCACAGATTCCGGCAACGCCACCGCCTGTTCGACGTCCAACAATATGAGCCGGGGGCGGTTGTTTGTCGCCAGGGCGAGATCGGCGACTGTGTTTATTTCATTCGGAGCGGCGAAGTCGAGGTGGTTCGGGAGACGGATGAAGGCGAGACGCCGCTGGCGAAGCTTTCGGCCGGCCAGCATTTTGGAGAGATGGCGTTGTTGTCGGATGATCCCCGCAATGCCACGGTTCGCGCCGTGGCCCCAACAGAGCTGGCTGCGTTGGGGAAGGCCAACTTCCTGACGATGATGAGCGCCCTGCCCTCGACCGAACACGACATCCTCAAGACCGTTCAGGAAAGGGCCATGAAATAGGTCCCATGACCGCTCAGGCGGTTGGCGAATCCGGGGCCGGAAACGATAAAGCGCAACAGGAAGGAGGATAACTTACTCATGAGAAGGAATGTATCTCGAGCAGTGATCATCGCATCGGGTCTGTTGGTGGCTATGGGTCTTTTCTGCCCAGCGTCGATGCGGGCCGCGGATGCCGACGCGGGCAAGGCGGTTTTCGCCAAGAAGTGCCGCACCTGCCATGGGAAGGAAGGTCAGGGCAACCCGGGGATGGCCAAGGTGTTAAAAGTCGAAATCAAGCACCTGGGTTCGGAAGAGATCCAGGCTAAGTCGGACGACGACATCAAGAAGAGCATGACCGAAGGCGCCGGAAAGATGAAGCCGGTGAAAGGTCTCAGCGACGACGACGTAGCAAACATCATCGCGTTCGTTCGTACGATCAAGGAATAACCGGGCGGCGAGGGGCCAATTCCCAGGTGGTCCGATCCATACGCTGCCGGAAACCAGCAAATTGAGGATTCGCCGGTCTTGCGGCCGGCAGTGCCGCTCGAGACCGAACGCCGGCGAATCCGCCAAATCCATCTCCGATAGCGGCTAACCGTGGGCTAACGCCGGTGACACGCCGCGCAGGTGTCTTCGAACGTGTGACAGGTAAAGCACGTCCGCTGATCCAGCATGGCTAAATTCGCGTGGGCGCCCGCCTTGAACAAGGCCAGCGGCGTGTGGCTTCTGGGAAGAAGGTTGTGGCACCGGACGCAACTGTCGGCGGTATGGCAAGTTGCGCAGGCTACTCGGTCGAGAGCGGCATACTTCCCGTGGATGTCATCACGCCATCGGGCTGTGTGGGAAGCGGGGCGCATCGCCTGGTGACAGTTGGCGCACTGCGTTTCCGCGCTAGCCGATGCTGTCACGTTTATGTGGCAGACGTAGCATTTGGCGTCCCTCGCCATGGCCTGCTGCTCGTGATCGAAGCGGAAGCTTTCGGTGTGGAACAGCGGCTTGACCGATCGGGAGTGACTGGCAGGCACCGGCCCGCTTTGCGGGTCGACGTGGCAGGTTTCGCAGTTCGACATCCTGAACTGTTCCGGCAAGTCTTTCGATACGTCGTGACACTCGACGCAGTCGAGCATTTTCGGGAGCGTCAGGTCGGCGAAACTTGTGCTCTCCGGAATCGCATAGTGGCAAGTCGTGCAATTCAGGTCGAACTTCTCTTTGGACCGGAAATGCGCCACGTGCGAGAACTTCAGGTTGACGTAAACGCCCGAGATCACATGCGCGGCGATCATCCGGCGGTCCTTGGTAAAGCCGGGATTCTCAATCTCTTCAGGATTGTGGCAACTACGGCAATCCGGCGTGTCGGACTCCGGTGTTAGGTTCGGAGTGATGTGCGGTTTCGAGTGGCAGCTCTCGCATTCGGGATGACGGGGAAACTTCGCGAAAATGCCCTGTTCATCAAACTTGTGGCAGAACGTGCAGTCCGCCCGGAATCCTGTCTTGGGATCGATGCGGGCGTTCGGGTCAACGTGAAGCGCGTGGGAGAAATCAAACAGAATGGCTCGTTTCTTCTCGAAAAAGGGGAACGGAAGCAGATCCTCATTGTCAAAAGGCGGAAAGGATGCATGGCACTGGCCACAAAACTTCGGCGTGAGGTCCTCCTCGTAGTTGGCCTCATGGCAAAGGATGCACTCATCGTGGCCCGGCCGCTTCAGGACGGTCGAGTCTTCCCGAGCCGGCACGTGGCAAACGCTGCAGTCTAGTTCAAGCTGGGTTGCATGAAACTCATGAACGAAGAATTCCTGCGCTTCCGGGAGGCGCTGGACCTCTTGGGTTTGCTTCTGGGCCGGTTCTTGGGCGAATGAGAGGGCGCGGCACAGCAGTGCTGCCGCCACCAGAACGAATGTTCCCGCCTGCGCATGAAAGTCAGTTCGCTCGTTCATAGACTCTTGCTTGTGTCCGCGGTGTTAGTGTAGTGCGCCAATCAGACCGTAACGTATAGTAGTCGTTTCCGCGCCTGTTAGCGGCGTGATACGGGCCATTTGAGCCGTGTTCACGCGGCTTGGTGTTTCCAGGCCAGTCGTTTTACGGCTGGTAAGCCCTGCCGCTCAAGGTTTGTCAGCCCGTTTCAACGGGCTTCCCTCTTCCCAACCGAAATCCATACGTTGCGGTACTATGGGCGCACTACACTAGTATCGCCAGCTCAGGCCCAGCCGTAACACCTGAGCTCTCTGAATGCTGGGCCTGAAAATGAAATAGTCGTTGTCCAGGCTGTAATCCAAGTAGAGGCTCGTTCGCGGATCGAGCTTCAAGGAAACGCCCCCCAATATCCCGACTACACGCTCATTCTCGATGAAAAAGAATCGGTTCTGCAGGCTGATCCGGCGGTAGAAGGCCCCGCCCTGGAGAACCACTCTTCCTTCCCCAAAGCTTCTGCGAAGCTCTCCGCTGAAATCCTGGATCCGAGTCTCACCCGCCCTGCTTACATTGTCGAACTCGGTGGCGCCCAGAGGACTGAGACGATCCGTGTTGCGCTGGTGAAACTCCAAAAACACCTCCAGCCTGCGCAACGGGAAGGTTTGAGCATTGAAGCGGTAGTCCTCGAAGGAAGCCAGAAAAGCTCCTTGATCCTCTTCCGAGTCGTTGAGCCGCCGTATCCAGGCCGCGCCACCGAGGCGGAGGCGGGGCGTGATCTCACGGCGTCCTGCAATCATGAATTGGCTGAAGGGCGAGAGAGGTCCGAGATTGAGGCGCGTGAGCCGGTTGAACCTCGCGCGATCTCGTGCAATCAACGTGTAGTCGTAGAAGAAATCCTTGTCCGACAGCTTTTGAAAGAAACTTAGACGGATAGTCGACTTTCCGTCGGGCGGCAGATACATCACCTGGGCGCTGTAGTCGACGGGGGAGCCGCCGATCATCTTGAAATAAGTCTTGAAAACCCAATTCGGGTTAAATCGTTTGCGGAAAACCACTCTGTGGCTTCCTCTGACATAGAAAAGGGTTTCGTACTCGACCATCGAATCGCCGGGCAGCCGGAAGGCGATGTTGCCTCCGCCGATAGCGCGTTGCTCCGGATCCGAATAGTAGGTGAAGCGCCGCCCCCCGAACAGCGTGAGCGAGAACCTTCGCCGATGGGTTGTGAAGGAGGCGCCATCGAGAGCGGCTATCTCCGCCCCATGCACAAACTGCCTGCCGATCTGAAGCGATGATCCCGCCAGAGTGCCGCGCGAAGCAAGGTCCCTGATCTCCACGAAACCACTCAGCATTTCCAGCCGCCGGTTCGCACCGAAGGTATTGAGCACGCTTTGCGTGGGAGAGCCGACCTCCACGTGAGTCAAGTCCTGACGATAGCGGAATGAGAAGTTCGTGTTGACGTGAGGCGAGAGCCACGAAACCACTCAGCATTTCCAGCCGCCGGTTCGCACCGAAGGTATTGAGCACGCTTTGCGTGGGAGAGCCGACCTCCACGTGAGTCAAGTCCTGACGATAGCGGAATGAGAAGTTCGTGTTGACGTGAGGCGAGAGCCAGCCTCGGGTCCCCAGGTTCATGAAGGAGTAGAGATGGTCGGAACTGGGCTGGAATGCCTCATGAAACGGGATGCCCGTGAGGTCCGCTATCTCGCCTGGCTGGCCGTCGAATACGCCTGTCACCGTGGGCCCGCCAGTGAATCTCACGTCTTGCCGGATGTATTCCGTATGGGTCTGGAAAAAAAAGTGGTTGAGAAAGTCGCCGGCTACCGTCTTGCTGACCGGTCTCTGTTCCACGACAAGCGCTGGATCGGGTGCGGCCTTCGGAACGACATCGGCCAGCAACTCGTCCCAGGCCTGGCCGATGTCCGCTGGCGCGTCTTGTTGCGGGCTCTCCTCCTCATCGGCGCGGTCTTGCGCGGGAGCAAGCGCTGGAAACCCTGCCAACAGGCAGACCAACGGAAACGCGATCAGTTTTCGGCTGAATTGTCTGATACGTTTCGGCAAGGTTTCTCTTTCGGCGAACACTACCTGGATCGCGCGGGCGCGCGGGTCCGGGCACGGCTGGGCGCGGTCCCGCCCGCGAGCGCGCTGACCGCTTGTGCATTGACCATGCCGCGAAGTTCCTCGAGCTTTTTCTCCGCGAGCTGGATTCTCCAGGGCAATACATCGCTGTGCCAGCGCGTGGCTTGCAAGTAGTTTTCGAAGGCGTCGATTGCTTCGTTGTGTTGATCCAGCTTCTCGTATATCTCGGCCAAGAGCCAATGCGTGTGAGCATTGTTGGCTTCGTCCGGGCTCAACTTGGGATCGCTGACCGGCGGAGTCAGAGCCAATTCCGCCCGCAGCTCCTCAATTGCTTTCAAGTACAGTTCAGTCTGCGTCTGCTTGTCGGCGGTTTCTTCGGCGAGAAACTCGAAAGCCTCCGCGATCAGAAAATGAACTTCAAGCCGCAACGGATCGATCTCCAGAACTTCCCTGAACAACCGGATGGACTCCCGCGGTTCATCGTGGATCAGGAGATAACCGAGCCTCAGCCTGAGCGTGAAGATGCACGGCGCGGGATCGAGTGCATTGAAATTCTCCGGCACCGACGTAACGATCTGGCAAGTGCCGTTCTCTTTGCTGTTCAGCTGCAGCGCCCGCCGGTAGTCTTGAATGGCTCCCCGGTAGTCTTCCTGGTCATCCTGGCGATGGATACCCCGCTGCATATACTCCCAGGCATTGGCGGGTTCGTCGATTCCGAGCAGCTCGTAGTCGATCTTGCCCTCGAAGTAAAACGGGTTCCGGGCCGGGTAGTTGGGATTGTTCTCACGGGTAACTTGCTGTTGCGCCGGCGCTTCGGATGCGCTGAGGGGAGCGGCCGTTTGTTGTTGTGAGAGACCCCGTTCCTGGCTGCTCCCGATGGACAGAATCATCAGTGCCAAAGAGCAAGAACCCGCGAACAACGATTTGTGCGTTGGCGTCATTAGTTGACTAAGTCGACCGTCGTATCAGACGAAGCAATATTCTTGACATTCACCAGCAGATCGTCGATCAGCTTTTCGTCGATCAGCTTCATGTCGTGCCCGGCCGGGCCGTCGGGTCCTGTCGTCCGCGCCAGGAACCGCAAGAACAGGGGAGGGAAGTGCAGGAAATTCACCTGAGCATGAACACGCAGGGGGGACTCCAGCTCCACACCAAGCAATTCCAGCTCCTTTTTCTTGGGCAGCTTGACCTCGTAGCGATAGGTCGTGGGACGCAGCGGAGCCAGGGCTCGGTAGTTGTCGACGGAGTTGGCGAATCCAGCGCTAAAGGTCTCCTCGAAATGCGGCCTCGATACGATGACCTCGTTCCCGGCGTCATCCTTGCGCCCCAGACTTTGGCCGGGAAGGAAGATGCGGGCTAGTTCATTGCGTCACAGCACGAGGCCGAGAGGCTCGCCCACGAAGACGCGCGCCTCGGGTCCGTTGTCGGGACCCACCTCAAACACCTGGTTGGTGTGACCATTGGTTGCCGTGCCGGGGCGGTAAGGAACCGTACGCCTTCCCGGGTCGACAATCGCGTGGACGTGCTCCAGATCTTCGTCATCGAGATTGCCGTCCGGCTCCATCTCGCCGGTTTCCGGGTGTGGCTTATCCACTACGTAGCCTGACTGGTAAAGCAGGAATCCGTTGTTGTCTTTAACGCTCAGCTCGATATAGGCGGTTCGCTCCTGCGAGAACCCGGAGGGGAACCGGTGGCCGGTCAGCGCCACCGCGGTCACCCGCACCATGAACGATTCGCCTATTTGGGCCGTGGGGTCTGTCTTGTCGAGACTGAGCCGAACCGCGCTTTTCAACAGATCTTCTCGTCTTTGGGCGAGTGATCTGGGAATGCCGTATTCATCGGAACCAGGCTCGTTGACGTCCTGATAGTCGGCTCCCAAGCGCGCCCGCAGCTCGCCGGTTGGCAGCAGGGGAACATCGACCCCAGTCAAATAGTGGGTTGCCACTTGGCGTTTCTGAAGAGGGTAGTCGAGGTCGGTCGAGACTCCCGGCACGGCGGCGAAATTCACGGGGAACACCCCTGGCGTTGGGCTCGTGATCGTCAAGTCTCCCACTTGATAGGTTGATTCACCGCCGTAGGGGTACAGCGACATGTGACAGTCCTGGCAGCGGATCACCTTGCCGAATGGATTGTCGGAACTGTTGTAGGGCCCGCTCGCCCACTCGGTGTTCAGGTTCTCTAGCCGATACATGCGGACATTTTCGCTGCCCGGATTGAGGTTGATTTCTCCGTGGGTCAGTGATCCCCCGCCGGGCACGCGCACGTCATGGCAGCCGCCGCAGAAGGTGCTGCTGCGCAGATACGCAATGCGCTCGGGATCTCGGCTGGAGACATGAAAATTATTCTTGACGGGAGCGGCAAAAGGGAAGGGGCCGACCTTGCTGAGCGAGGGGCGCAGCTCGAAACTGGCGTTGGCCAGCCCGTCGCGTTGCGCACTGCGGTCCAAATCCGGGCCGGTGACGTTGTGACATACATCGCACGTGATGCCCCCCGCGCCGAGTGACGGCTGCGCGCCGGAAGGGGGCGGCCCCCCGATCTCATCTGGAAGAATCTGCCGGCCCGAGGCGTCCACGAAATGGTAATCCCGCAAGGGCCGGATCAAGTCGGGGCGGAACTCGGCGCCCACCGCTGGCAGCTCGGGTATTTCGCGCGTCGCGGGATCGTCACCGAGAAGAATTACGTGGGCATTGTGGCAGCCAATGCAGAACCCTGCCGCGACCTGTGTGATATCCGTAAAGGTTGGCGAGCTAACCAAATTGCTGTTCAGCGGCGTATTCGCAGGCGTCGTTCGCGTACTGTCTTTGTAGACAGGCCGAAGCATTCCGCCGTTCAGAAAGTTCCCGGCCAATTCCAGGCCGTTAAACAACGGGCTAACGGCCCGGTACCCGGATTTTACCGAGCTGCGCAGTTCGTCGTACTGGCGCTGGTGACAGGGCAAACAGGCCTCGGCGCGCTGATACGGCTGATCTTTGATCGAGAACTCGGCCGGATTGCCGACGGGTGTCTGAGCAGCGAGAGGAGCGAAAACCGCAACGAGCGGAAGGATCCGTTTCAAGAATGGGGGCGTGATGAGCATCTCTCAGTTCGAGCGTATCTCCTCGGAGTTTGGCGCCTTCGCTCGGCGATCAGCCCCCGCGACCGGCCAGCCTTGATTCCGGAGCCGGGCCTTCTCATGGACTGTCTCCACGCAAGACCAAGATACTCGGCGGCCTCCCTCGTTGTCCCGAGCTGCTTGCCAACCCCACCATTAGAACCCATCTTGAGTGTCTGTGTCATTTAGCGCTAGCAGCGCTTCGAGGCGGCTCTCACCATCTCAACGCGTTCTGGATTGGCCGCCCAGGGGCTGCAAGAAGTCGTGGCCGACAAGGGCTAGCACAGCAACGACGTGCCGACGGACCTCACGGCGCTGGAGATGCGGCCTCTATGGTGAAATCCTTGCAAAACATGGCAGAAAATTCGGGAGCCAGATTCGGAGCCCCGACCGTGAGTACCTGTATGGTGAAGTCCTTGCCGAGGATGGCAGAAAACTCGGGAACCGCATGTAGGGGCGTAGCGTGCTACGCCCGTATGCACGTGGAGCCCCTCTACCCGACACTCAGAGCCGCGACCGTGAGGGAGCGGTTGCTGCTCTGGTGCGCCTCATCCGCCAGCGGCCACGCTCCCCCTTTTGGTTGCGGCTCGTCCGCGTTAGGAACTTCAAGGTCACCGAACGGATCGGCGTTCAGTTCCGTTCGGAGTTCTTCAACCTGTTCAACAACGCGAACTTCGGAAGACCGAACTCGAGCTTTGATGCCGGTCCGGCCGTCTTCGGACCGATTGGCGGCCTGGCCGCCAGCCATGTCAACGCCAAGTAGAAATGTCCTAATCGCTGCCAAGTAGAAATGTCCGCTTTGGGGCAGGTGGCTGGAGAGGCGATGGTAGAGTGGTTGGCGTTGAGGGCAGGGTCGCGCCTGCTCTTGATGCCCAAGGCCGAAGCGATGGAGCTGGCTCCCAAGCAATCGGCTGAAGCAGACGACCCTCTGGCCTCCCGGTCAGAGGGTTTTCTGTTCGTGACAGAGATTGCTTTGGTGAAGCTTCGGAGCGGAGGCCTTGGGCTTCGCCAACGCGACGATCGCCGGGCGCCGTTTGCCCGGCGCTCCCCATAGCGTCTTGGTTTGGCAGCGACTGCCAACTCAGCGCATCGGCCCGATGGGCGCTCCGCATAGAGTCTTGGTTTGGCAGCGACTCCTAGTCCTGCGTATCGTCTCGCCGAGCGCCGGATGCCTGCGCCGCTTGCCACACAGGCGGGCTGTCTTTCAGATCGAAGTCCTTCATCCAGTCGCTGCTTCGCTTGCCGGCAGCTTTGCCGCCAGCCTTCTCGGCCGCTGCCGCAGCGGGTTCCGCCTGGGCGCTCTTGGGCTGCGGGCGCTCCGATTGGGGCTGCGCGCCGCAGCGCTTCAGCGCCAGTTCGTGCTTGCCGAAGCGCGCGGCCAGGACGCCATCCAGGCGTCTCTCCACCCGCACTCGGCTGTTTCGCAGACCCGGCACAATCGCCTTGCGGTCGATTTGATAGCTCTTTCCCCGGAAGCGAATCGTGTAGTCGTTGGCGACCTGCCGCGTCTCGACCTGGCTCAGCGCCGAGTCCAGATCGTGCTCGGGACCTAGCTCGCGATGCGCCTCGTCGGGGTGAGCCGGCTGCACCCGCAACGTGGCGTTCCACCAGGGCAGAAACTCGCTTTCCAGGTAGGCGTTGGCCTGTTCGATCGTCGTGGCCCCGGCCACCCGCAGACCCTTCACCAGGCGGTCCTGGGCGGTGCCAAAGCTGCGCTCGACGCGGCCTTTGGCCTGCGGCGAATAGGCCGTGATCGATTCGATGTCCAGCTCCTGGAGCGCCCGCCCGATCTGCGTGGGAGGCAAGAGCTTGGGGTCCTCGCCGGCGCTGTTTTTGGGCGTGTTGACAAACAGGCTGGCGCGGTCGGTGTAGAAGGCTACGGGTCGGCCGTTTTGTTCCAGATACGTCTTCAGCAAACGGCGATTCTCTTCGCCCGAGTCGTGCCGGACGAAGCGCGCCAGCAACTCGCTGCTGGCGTCGTCGATCATGCCGATCAGGTACAGCTTCTCCCCGCGTCCCTCCAGCCAGTCGTGCTCGGAGGTGTCCCATTGCACCAGCTCGCCGCGGCAACTGCGGCGGGGCCGCCACGGATGCGGGCGTCCTGACTTGCGGCGGCGGGGCTTCCACAGGCCCGCGGCGGCCATCCAGCCCCGCAGCGTTTCGCGGCCGACTTGGACGCCGTGGCGCTGCTCGAGATACTCCGCCGCCAGAGTCGGGCCAAAGCCGGCGTAGACGGGTTGGGAGAGGATTGCCACGGCTTGTTTTTCCGCCTTGGCGCTGAGCTTGCGGTTGGACGCGCGGCCCCGCGCGGCATGGACCACGGCCTGGTCGCCTTCGCTGCGAAGCTTCGCCAGCAGCCGCCTCAGATGCCGTTCGCTGAGGCCCGTCTGCTGGGCGGCCTGCTTTTGCGTGATGAGTTTTTTGTCTGCTTTGCGCAGCGCCACCAGCCGGTCGCGCTCTCGTTGTGTCATTAGTAGTTGTCCTTGCTTGCTCACCCCTCCAGGCTGACCTTGTCAATAGGACATTTCTACTTGGCACGTTTAGGACATTATCACTCGGCAGCGACAGCCTGGCCGCCAGCCAGATCCAGTTCGTCGCCGTTCATCTACAATAGGAGGCTCATTTCTCCGATGGCCTTGTAAGCAGCTGGCTCCTTGCAGGACAGAACTTAATGAACTGGTCCTCCACTCTCGTTCTTTTCATCTTCCTTTCAACAGCGCTTGCCGGGACAGCGCAAGTGCGGCGGGAGAACAGCCACCCCAAGCGCGTGCGCGCCTATCGCGTCGAGCAGCCCCCGACACTCGATGGCCGGGTGATCGAAGAGATGTGGCGCCAAATCGAACCGGCCACGCAGTTCATCCAGCAAAATCCGGTCGAAGGTGATCCCGCCAGCGAAGAAACCGAGGTTCGCGTGGCCTTCGACGATGAGAATCTCTATTTCGGAATCATCTGCTTCGATTCCGATCCGGAGAATATCGTCGTCACTCAGAACCGCCGGGATGGAGAGCTGCGGGACACCGACTCAATACAGATCCTCCTTGACACCTTCAACGACGACCAGAATGCGTTCATCTTCGGCACCAGCCCCACTGGGATCGAGTTTGACGCCCAAGTCTCGAAGGCAGGTCAGCAGCGGGGAGGCGGCGGCGGACCCGCGCGGGCTGGCGGGGCCGGCGGCGCGCAACGTGGCGGCGCGGCAGCCTTCAACTTGAACTGGGACGCCGTCTGGGAGGTCCGCTCGCAAATCACGGATCGCGGCTGGGAAAGCGAGATCGCGATACCTTTTCGAACCTTGCGCTACCACCCCGGCGCCGATCAGGTCTGGGGTATGAACGTTTCCCGAAATCTCCGGCGGCGCAACGAGCAGTCCTTTTGGGCGCCCGTGTCGCGCGCCTTCGAGCTAACGCAAATCGAGCTGGCCGGCGATCTCTATGGGCTCGAAACCACTGCCCAGCGCAACTTGAAGCTGCTGCCGTATGTTGTGGGCGGATTCACGCAGAACTACGCGCTGTCGGGCGATCAGACCGACGTCGAACTCGATGCAGGCCTTGATCTCAAATACAGTGTGACGCCCAGTCTCACCCTCGACGCAACTTTCAACACTGACTTCGCGCAGGTCGAGGTCGATGACGAGCAGATCAATCTCACTCGCTTCGACCTGTTCTTTCCCGAGAAGCGGCCTTTCTTTGTCGAAAATTCGGGCTTCTTCGAGTTCGGGTCCGCCCGCGAAGTGGAGATCTTTTTCTCCCGGCGCATCGGCCTCGACGAGAACCGGGAGCAAGTGCCGATCGACGCTGGAGTCAGGCTGAGCGGAAAAGCCGGCCCCTACCAGGTTGGTTTGCTCAACATGCAAACCCGCAGCGTCGACAACGCGGCGCCGGCCAACAATTATAGCGTCGCGCGCTTCAGCCGCGAGCTGCCGAACCGCTCCTCCATCGGCGTCATCGGGGTGAACCGCGAATCGACATCCAGCTTCGGCGATTCGGTTCCCTACAACCGCACCTTCGGCGCCGACGCCAATTTCGGGATCGGTAAGTTCGGCAACTGGTCCAACTTTGTGGCCAAGACCAGCAGTCCGCATCTCGAAGGCAGCGACGACCACGCCTATTCCACGAGCTTTCGGTACGACGATGCAACGCACCAGTTCAACCTGGGTTACCTGGAAGTCGGCCGCAACTTCAATCCCGAGGTGGGGTTCGTTCGCCGGGTAGCTATTCGCAAGCCTTCGTATTTCTACCGCTACAGCCACTACCCCAAAACCGGCCCTATCCGCAGCGTCGAGCCGCACCATTTCGCGCAACACTGGCTCACGCTTGGGACCAACGAGTGGGAATCAGGATTCGAGCACAATCACATCGACACCCGCTGGCACAACGGTGGTCGTCTCGGCATCGCTGTGAACCGCAATTTCGAGCGCCTGGATCAGCCCTTCGAGATCTTCCCCGGAATCCGGATCCCGGCCGGACGTTATCGCTTCAGCGAAGTGATCGCAAACTTTGGCAGCGATCCCAGCGCGCGGTTCTTCGTCAGCGGCAACGCCGCCACCGGAAACTTCTATGACGGCACGATCCGGTCGCTGAGCGCCACCGGCGGCTACCGCCGCGGGAAGAATCTTACTTGGACCGGCTCCTGGGTCCGCAACTTCATCGATCTGCCGGTCGGGAACTTCAACACTGACCTGGTGGGACTGCGCTTCAACTGGTCGTTCACGACGAAGAGTTTCTTGCAGACCTTCAGCCAGTACAACAGCCGCACCAACCAGGTCGGTCATAACGTGCGGCTGGGGCTGCTGTCGACTTCCAGCACCGGATTTTTCGTCGTCTATAACACCCGGCAGTTGAGCAGAGATTTCCTGGATCCCCACGAGGTCCAGCGCCGCACCCTGTCAAGAGCGTTATTCGTCAAGTTCAATTATTTGCTGGATTACTGAGGCCGCATTCCGAGCGGCGCCGAAGTGGCCAAGACCAGCACGACACGAACAGAGCCGCGCCCGCAAGGGTGCGGTCGAGTCTGGCAGTGACCGCATTCCGGTGGCGGCCCCGACGCACTGACTACCCTCGACCGCACCCTTGCGGGCGCGGCTCTGTTCCCCACGAATAAAATTTCAAATATCTTTGGCTAGTTCTAGTCAGGCAAGACCGGCAAGACCTTGATCCTCCCGTAAGGCAACATGGACTACATCCTCGTCACCGCCGCTTCACTCCTCGTTGCAGCCCTGACCCTCTTCTCGGGATTCGGCCTGGGGACGCTGCTCATGCCAGTCTTCGCGCTGTTTTTCCCTCTGCCGCTCGCGGTCGGGGCGACCGCGGTTGTGCACCTGGCTAACAACCTGTTCAAGTTGATCCTGGTGGGCCGCCACGCTTCTGGTCCCGTGACACTTCGCTTTGGCGTCCCGGCGATACCGGCGGCATTGGTGGGAGCCTTCCTCCTCGCGCGGATGTCCGGCCGCCCCGCGCTGCTCACCTACCATCTCGGCGGCCGCGCGATTGATCTCACCTGGCTCGGGCTTGCCATGGGCGCCCTCATCACGTTCTTCGCGCTGGCCGACTTAGTGCCGCTGTTCGACGACCTTCGCATCCCGAAAAAGTGGCTTTCGACTGGAGGCGCCATTTCCGGCTTTTTCGGAGGGGTCTCCGGCCACCAAGGGGCGTTGCGGGCCGCCTTTCTGACCAACTGCGGTCTTTCGAGAGATGCTTTCATCGGCACCAGCGTGGTGTGCGCCACGCTGGTTGACCTGACCCGGCTGGGTGTCTACGGCTCGACAGTCTTCCAGCGCGGCGCCGCCGGACTGCAGGACCCCGGAACCCAGAGCCTGCTGGGGGTGGCGGCGTTGGCCGCGTTCGCCGGCTCATTCCTCGGCGCGCGCCTCGTCAAGAAGGTCAAGCTGCGCACGGTTCGCCGTCTGGTCGGCGCTTTGCTTCTTTTGCTGGGATTGGGAATCGGCGCCGGCGTCGTGTAGAGTGGAGCGCCTTCTCTCGCTTGGCTTCGACCCGAACAGGCGCCTGAACAACTGCTGGCTGAAAGCCAGCAGGTTCGTGTGTGACTGAAAGTCGCCTGAAGCGCGGCTTGGCCGAAACAGAGCCGCGCCCGCAAGGGTGCGGTCGAGGGGAGTCCGTGCGTCGGGATCGCCATCGGAATGCGGTCACTGCCAGACTGGACCGCACCCTTGCGGGCGCGGCTCTGTTGAGAACCCTCGCTTGAAGCTGACCGCCTGAAAGGCGGTGGGTTTAGACCTGGTGATTGAACTAAACAACGACATGTTCTTGCCGCGGCCACACCCTCAAGAGCCGCCGGATCAACACCAACTGCCCCACGTGATAGGCGTTGTGATCGGCCACAAGCATTGCCTCCCGCAGGACGGTTTGCCCGTCGCCATGCGGAATCGCGGCATAAAGATCGACCGCCGGGTCCCTGACCAGGTTCTCCATCTCTTGAAGATCCCGGCGGAACGTCGCCACCGATCGATCCCAGGCGGCGTCATCCGGCGGTGAGTCGCTGTCGGGCCAGTAGCCGCCGGGGAAGTCCGGCGAAATGTGATTGGCATCGCGGCTGAATTCAAGAATGTCCCATTGCGCGATCCGCAGGTGCTCGACGATCTGCCACGCTGTATAGGGCAGGCCTTGCGGTCTGACGCCGCGCGCTTCCGCCGGGAAGTCCTTGACCACATCGTCGAACATGAGGTGCGCGTTCTTCGCGCGCAGCAGGCTGGCAAGATGCTCACGCAAGGATGAGTCGTGCGAGGGTGTTTGCGGCACACCGAGCCTCCTCGGGCAGGATTCGGAACCGCCAGTGTGTCTATTATAGCCGGACCCCGCCTGCTACAATGAGAACGGTATCCAGTAGCGGACCAGCCCGCGAGGCAAAGCTGGAAACAAGCAAGCTGGCGACAAGCCGATGTGGCGCACGTCTCCAGACGTGCCGTGTCGCCATTCCTGGCGACATGTCTTAGTGGCATGGTCTTACTGGGATAGTCTTGCGCGGCAGTGGCCGTCCACCCGAGTTGCCGCCAATTCGCCCGCCTTGGCAAGCGACAAGAAAACCCTCAAATCCGCAAGAAAACCTGTCGCTTTGCGAGGGAACCTGCCACGGTCCCGCCGCCGCCTGCAACCGCAGGCACTGAAAACAAAAACATTATCGGTTGACACCATGACGAGGCGTCGAAAATGGCCCAGATCCTGCCATATTCTGCCATTCTCTGCCATTTCCGGACATTTTGTAAAGAAAATTTATACCTCAACCCGCAACCTCTTTGTTTCCATCACTTCGCCAGGCCGTGGCCACTGACATCCCGGCCTGCCGCTGCAGGGTCAGGAGCCGCGCGCGTCAGCAAGCGGTTGCCGCTGGTCTGTCCCGCAACCGCTTGCTGACGCGCGCGGCTCGGTGTGACCTGTCAAGTCCGGGCGTACGAATCCAGACGCTCGGGTTCCGGAGCGAGCAGCAGCCGGATCACGAAACCCAGCGCGCAAACGCCTGCTTCCCTGCATACCGTGCGTTGTCCCCAAGCTCGGCCTCGATTTGCAGCAGCCGGTTGTATTTCGCCACGCGGTCGCTCCGGCAAGTGGAGCCGGTCTTGATCTGGCCGCCGCCCGCGGCCACGGCCAGGTCGGCGATGGTGGTGTCTTCGGTCTCGCCCGAGCGGTGCGAAATGATGAAAGTGTAATTGTTCTGGCGGGCGATTTCGATGCATTCCAGTGTCTCGGTGACCGTCCCGATTTGATTCAGCTTGATCAGGATGGAATTGCCGAGCCCCTCGGCGATGCCCTTCTTGAATATCTCGGGATTGGTCACGAACAGATCGTCACCCACGAGCTGAATGCGGCCGCTCAGCTTGGCGCCTTCCGTCTTCCAGCCCTCGTGGTCGATCTCGGAGAAGCCGTCCTCCAGCGAAAGCAGCGGATAGCGGTCGATCCACCGAGACCACATCTCTCCAAGCTCCGCCGCCGTCTTGCGGCTGCCGTCGGACTGGCTGAAGACATAAGCTCCGTCCTCGTAAAACTCGCTCGCGGCGGGGTCCATGGCGATGGCAATCTCGTCGCCCGGCTGATAACCGGCCTTTTCGATCGCCTCGACCAGCAGTTCCATCGGCTCTTCGTTGGACTTCAGGCTGGGCGCGAAACCGCCCTCGTCGCCGGTCGCGGTCTCATACCCCTTGGCCGCCAGGATGCCCTTCAAGGTATGGAACGTTTCCGTGGCCGCCCGCAAGGCGTCGCCGAAGGTCCCCAGGCCCAGTGGCAGGATCATGAACTCCTGAATGTCCACGTTGTTGTCGGCATGCTGGCCGCCGTTGAGAATATTCAGCATGGGAACCGGCAGCGTGTACTGCTGCCGATCGGCTAACGAGCGGTAGAGCGAAACTCCTTTTTCGGCGGCGACGGCATGGGCCACGGCCATCGATACGCCGAGAATGGCATTAGCGCCCAGCCGGCCTTTGTTGGGCGTGCCGTCCAGCTCGACGAGCTTGCGGTCGAGCGCGGCCTGATCGGCGCCCTTGAACCCCTTGAGCGCGCTGAGGATCTCGCCGTTTACGTTCTGGACAGCCTTTTGCACCCCCTTGCCGTTGAAGCGGCTCTTGTCACCGTCGCGCAGCTCAACCGCTTCGTTGATGCCGGTCGAAGCGCCGGACGGGACCCGCGCGAGGCCCTGGGCGCCGCTGCCGAGCGTGGCCCCGACCTGAACCGTGGGATTGCCGCGCGAATCAAGAATTTCGAGTGCTTGAAGATGAGTAATTTCCAACATGCTAGAGAAGATGGAGTGACCTGTCCATCCGCGTCTGTCGCGGATTACGCTTTAACGTGAGAACAGATGCGCAGAGCCGCATCGAGGAGGACAGGTTCATGACGAAGTTTAGCAAGCACATTGGACTGGATGTTCACAAGGAAACGATTGCGGTCGGGATCGCCGACGGAAGGGGCGGTCACACCATATCAGCTGGATGGAAGGCTGTCGCCATCTATCCGCGAAACGGTATAATTGGACCGCCGTGAAAGGCCGCTCGATCAGCCACTACAGAATCCTCTCCGAACTCGGCCGGGGCGGCATGGGCGTGGTCTACAAGGCTGAAGACACCAAGCTCGAGCGCACCGTCGCGCTGAAGTTCCTTGCCTCTCACCTGTTAGAAGACGAAGAAGGCCGTGCACGCTTCATTCGAGAAGCTAAAGCCGCAGCTTCCTTAGACCATCAAAACATTTGCACTGTCTACGAGATCGACGAAGACGAGGGCCAGACCTTCATCGCCATGGCCTTCGTCGAAGGCCAAACCGTTAAAGAGAAAATCGCCGATCGACCCCTGAAACTCGACGAAGCGCTCGACATCGCGATTCAAACCGCCGCCGGCCTGCAGGCCGCCCACGAGAAGGGGGTTGTTCACCGCGACATCAAGAGCACCAATCTGATGGTCACCCCACAGGGCCAGGTCAAGATCATGGACTTCGGCCTGGCCCAGTTGGCCGAGCGGTCAAAACTCACGAAAACGGAGTCGATGCTGGGAACCCCTGCCTACATGTCGCCCGAGCAGGCACAGCGCCTGCCTACCGACCGCCGCACGGATATTTGGTCGCTGGGTGTCGTGATCTACGAAATGGTCACCGGCCGGTTGCCGTTCGAGGGTGAACGCGAACAGGCGGTGCTCTATGCGATCGTCCAAGAAGACCAGGAACCGATCACCGCCTTACGAGTCGGCGTGCCCACCGAGCTGGATCGCATCGTTGGCAAGGCCATGGCGAAGTCTGGCGATGAGCGCTACCAGCACATTGATGAGCTGCTGGTCGACCTGCGTTTGCTGCAGAGGCAACTGGCGCCGCTGGCTGCAGACGTCCCCCGCCGCCGTCAGCACGCGACTCTTTCCGCCGCTTCGCCACGCATGCCGAGGCCCGGCTGGCGCATCGCCGTCGCGGCGCTGATGTTGTTGCTTGTTGCGGCCTTGGCGATTTGGCACTCTCGCCGCTCCGTGGACACCTGGGAGAACCCGCTGGCGGGCGCTAAGTTCACGCGGCTGACCAACTTTGAAGGCGCCGAGCTGGACGCCGCCATTTCCGCCGACGGAAAGTTGGTCGCCTTCCTGGCCGACCGCAATGGGCCTTTTGACGCCTGGGTCGGCCAGATTGGCGGAGGCGATTTTGTCAACCTGACCCAGGGCCGCTTCTCTGAACTGCTCAATCCACGTACACGGAATGCCGGCTTTTCCGCGGACGGCAGCCACATCTGGTTACGCATTTCCGTTACCAACGTGCGCCTGCCCAACGTGTGGCTCTTCCCTACACTGGGCGGGCCGCCGCGACCGTTTCTTGAGAGCTCGGCGGCGGTGGCTTGGTCGTCCGATGGCGAACGAATCGCCTATCACAAAGCCACGCCGGGCGACCCCATCTTCGTCGCCGACCGCACCGGCGGCAATCCTAAAAAGCTTTTCACTCGGGAGCAGGACTTGGGGCATTGTCACCATCCGACCTGGTCGCCCGATGGCCGCTTCATCTACTTCACCAGCGGCTTCCCCCCCCATAACATGGACGTTTGGCGCGTGCCTTCGGGCGGTGGCGAGGCCGAGCCCATCACCCGCCACAACTCGACGGTCGGCTATCCCACCCTTCTGGACAACCGCACCCTGATCTACACTGCCACGGCGGAAGACGGCGCCGGGTCATGCCTTTACGCGATGGACGTCGAGCGGCGTATTCCGCACCGGGTCAGCGCCGGAATCGAGCAGTACATCTCGGTCGCCGCCGACGCGGCAACCTCGGGACGCTCCCGGCGGCTGGTAGCCACCTTGTCGAACCCGGCCGGCAATCTGTGGAGTGTCCCCATTTCCGGGGGCATCGCGGATGAGACCGTGACCCGCCCGGTTCAGGTTCCGAGTGCGCGCGCCACGGGTCCCCGGCTGGGCCCGGATTATCTCTTGTACCTTTCCTCCACGGGGCCTGCGGACGGCCTCTGGAAATTCTCCAACGGCGCGGCCACCGAGTTGTGGAAAGCGAGCGAAGGCGGTCTGACGGCCTCGCCGGCCTTGTCGCCTGACGGCGGTAAAATCTGTTTTTCCTACCGCAGAAAGGACAAGGCCGCCTTATATTTAATGAGCGCGGATGGAACCAACGTGCGGCTGCTGACCGACGCGTTTCAAGTTCGCAGTGCGCCCTCGTGGTCGCCGGATGGAGAGTGGATTGTCGTAGGAGGCGACGAGGGGACCGGTAGCCGCATTTTCAAGGTTCCGGCGGACGGCGGAACGCCCGTCCGCCTCGTGGAGAATCCTTCCTACAACCCTGTGTGGTCGCCCGACGGGCGTTTTATCGTCTACTCGGAGCCGGTCACGGCAGCGACTAATTCCGTGAAAGCCATCGCGCCCGACGGGCAACGATTTCCTTTGCCCGAGCTGCACGTGCTCGCGGGGCCCGAAACTCACCGCTTTCTGCCCAACGGCAAGGGACTTGTTGCACTACAAGGATTCTTTCGCAACCAGAATTTCTGGCTTCTTGACTTTGAAACCGGAAAACTACGGCAGCTCACAGACCTCCAGCCCGGGGCTTCCATCCGCAGCTTTGACGTCTCGCCCGACAGCAAGCAGATCGTCTTTGACCGTGTACGGGAGAACTCGGATATCGTCCTCATCGATCTGTCGCAAGACGTGAAGCAATAAGCGAGTGGTCGAGTTTCAAGGCCGGGCCAAGGGAGATAAGCGATGAAACTCCGTCACAGCCCAGTTCGAGTTCTGTTGCTCAGCTTGGTTTTCCTCGTGCTCGCTTTGTCAGCGGATGCACAACCGAGTGTCGCGTCGGTTCGCAACGGAGCGTCGTTTGAACCGCTCGTCTCGGCCGGATCGCCGGTGTCAAATCTTCGGAACAGGGTTGGCGCCCTGTCAGTTGGCGATGCCCTGCGAGTTTGAGGCATGAGTTTTCCAGGCATAAGCAGATCTATCGATCCGATGGGGCGAAGGACAAGGCGGGATACGGCCTGGAGACCGCACCCCGCACCCATCGTCTCGATGAGTCTGCGGCCGGGTATTCCTTGGCGGGTTGCGCTCCCGCAGAGCCCGCCTCGGCTTCCCCGGCCGGGAACCATTATGCAGCAAAAGAGCCGTTGCTGGCCATCAAAAACCAGCGAACGGTCAACAGTGTCTAAACTATTTGTCTCACCCCAGGGGGCGGCCCAGGCTACGCAGGGGGACACTTCTATTGGGCCTTGACAAAGAGACACACCGGCCATGTTGTAACCCAATGAAAATGTCCCCTTGCGCGCACAATAGAAATGTCCCCTCTAGATCAGATTCGTGGCTGGCCCCTTCGCCTAGCAGGCTGATGATGGCGTCGGCGAGGGACCCGTCAAGGGTCCGCAAAGCCAAGCCCTACGGGCTCGCCCTTGACTGTTCCCTCGCCGACGCGAAAAGAGCACTCGGTTCAACAAGGCGAATGGGCTTAAGAGCTTAGCGCGCAAGGGGACATTTCTACTGTGCTGGCGAGGGGGACATTTCTATTGTGCTACAACAAGAGACACACCGGCCATTGACAGCTTCTCTGGCTGATCCCTACAATGAGAAACCCCGGCCAGGTAGCTCAGTCGGTAGAGCGCAGCCCTGAAAAGGCTGGCGTCGGCGGTTCAATTCCGCCCCTGGCCACCAACCGCATTGCACCATCCGGTTGATCCCCGGTGGGGCTGAAGTTCCCGGACACCTCAAACAATCGTCTGCCATCCTTTACTGTAGGGGTCAACGTGAGCCGCCCTACATGTTTCCGAAGCGCGGCGCGGGCCACAACTACTTCCTGCTCGTCCAGCATGTCCCTGAGCCGCATCAGGGTTTTCACCACCCGGTTGCGGACCTGCTCCGCCGTCACCTTCGGTTTCAAAACCCGGTGGGAGGCGATGGCCCGGTCCAATTGGGCGATCTCGTCCTCTACTTCCCGGAACCGCTGGACTAGCCTGGGAATGTCGCTGCCTAACTCGATAGCCCGCATGAGATTGGCCGTCCTCGCCTGGAGTTGCTGCCGCTCCCGTCGAAGGCTGTCGAGTGTGGTGATCGCACCTTGCCGCTCCATTTCCTTGAGCCGCCGCCGGACTTCCTCCTCGCAACGTTGGACGACCTGGTCGATCCGATTGAACACCCGCTGTTCGATGGCGGACAGTAGCTGGTCCTCTACCCGGTCCTGCCGGATGTACCAGTTGTTCTCGCACGTTCCCGACTTCCGATGCTCGTGACAGCCGTACTTGACGTAGCCGCGCTTTCCTCCCCCGCTGCAAATGACCATGCTGCCCCCGCAGTCACCGCAAGCAAGCATCCCGCTGAACAGGTAGGCCTTCCGGGATCGACACACCCCGCCCATCTTGGCTGTGTCGGCTTGGTTCATCCCGCTCAACCTGCCGTGGACGGCCTGCCACAGTTCCTCTGGCACGATTCGGAGTTCGGGAATCTCCTGGCGGAGCCATGTTGAAGGGCGATGATAATGTCCCCTTGAGAGGGCGATAGAAATGTCCCCTAATCTAAGGCTCCAGAAAGGAGGAGCCGAGATTGGAGAGGACATGGATGAACGACAAGGAATTGAGACGGGGCGAGGTGCTGGGCCGGGTGAAGCGAGGCGAGTTAAAGCTGAGCGAGGCGGCGCAGGTGCTCGACATCAGTTACCGCCAGAGCAAGCGGATCTGGAAGCGCTACAGCGCGGGAGGGACAAAAGCATTGAAGCACGGCAACGTGGGCCGGGTATCGAACCGGGCCAAGCCAGCGGAAGTTCGCAAGCGAGTGCTGCAACTGGTGCGCGAGAACTACTCCGGCGAACCGCACGAGCGCTTCGGGCCTACTCTGGCGGCCGAGCATTTGCGAAAGGACCACGATCTGCAAGTATCGGTGCGGGCACTGCGGCTCTGGATGCTCGCCGAGGGTCTGTGGAGCCGCCGCCGCAAGCGCCAGCCGCATCGCCAGCGGCGGCAGCGCAAAGCGCACTTCGGGGAGCTGATCCAGGTCGACGGCTCGCACCACCGATGGCTCGAAGATCGCGGCCCGAAAGGTTGCCTGATGAACTTCGTCGACGATGCGAGCGGCCGGGCGCTGTGCCGCTTCTCGAGCGAAGAGACAACTTGGGCGGCGGCCGATCTGCTCGAAGCCTGGGTGCGTCAATACGGCGTTCCGAAGGCGTTGTATTGCGACTGGAAGAACGTCTACAAGCGCCAGCCGACGTCGCGCGAAGCGCTGGAAGGCATCGAGCCCGAGACGCAGTTCGGGCGCATGTGCGCCAAGCTGGGGATCCGCATCATCGCGGCATCGTCGCCGCAAGCCAAGGGCCGCGTGGAGCGGCATCACGGCACCCATCAAGACCGCCTGATCAAGAAGATGCGACTGCAAGGTATCTGCGATTACGAGGCGGCGAACCGCTATCTCGGCGAGCAATATCTGGGGGAACACAACGCCAAATTTGTCTGCGAGCCAGCGGCGGAAGCGGACTTTCATCAGCGCCCGCCCAAGCGTCTGGACTTAAAGTGGGTGTTCTGCTTGGAGGCCGAGCGAGTCGTCTCCAACGATCGGGTGGTCCGTTTCGAGAACCGCTTCTTACAGTTGAAACCGAAGCGCAATCAGGCTCTGGGGGCGGGGGGGAGAGTCACCGTGCAGCAAGCGCGCCAGGGCGAGTTGCAGGTGATCCACGAAGGCCGAGCGGTGGCCTTTGAAGAGATCACGTGGCCCGAGCCGAAGCCGCGCCCCAAGCCGAAACAACAAGCGGCCCGGCAGCGGCCCAAGCCGGCGGCGGACCACCCTTGGCGTAAGTCGCTGCGGTCGAAAAAACGTGCGGCGACGACATAAAAAAGGCAGGGCTATGGAAATGACGGGACGGATGGAAAGCGTGGAAAACCTCAGCGAGCAGCGCAGAGGGTTCGCATCGCAACGACAGGTTTCCCACCCTTCCCACCGTCCCTTGGAAATCGCTGACGCGATTTCCACATTCCCACAGCCCCGACGACGACGATTATCTCTTACGAACTTACAAACAACAAAACGAAGGGGACATTTCTATCGCCCTACCGCCGGGGACATTTCTATCGCCTCTTGACACCCGCCCCGCCTGGTATTGCTGTCGCAACTCCCAATGAACTACACTGCCAACGTCGTTGTGCAGCAACTCAATTCAGCGAGGCGAGTCATGTCAAGAGCTTTTCTCGGTTCGGTGGTGGGTCTTGTGGCACTAGCTCTGGCCGCTTGCGGCCCATCGGAGCCCGCCCAGGATCGCTACGACCTCGTCGTGCAGGATGGCCGGGTGATGGATCCTGAGTCGGGTCTGGATGCAATTCGCAATGTCGGCATTCGGGACGGCAGGATTGCAGTGATCAGCGAGAGCGCTCTTGAGGGAGATCAGCAGATCGACGCCGCCGGACTTGTCGTAGCCCCGGGATTCATCGACCTACACGCACATCTGCTGGATCCGTCGCGGTTGGACGAAACCTTCGCGCTAAAAGCTCAGGACGGGATTACCTCGGCATTCGAGTTGGAGATCGGCGTCGAGGACGTCTCAGCGTGGTACAGGGAGCGCGCCGGAGGGCAGATCCTCAACTACGGAGTCAGCGTCGGGCATATTCCGGTGCGTATGAAGGTGATGGGCGATTCCGAGAGGTTCTTGCCCAGCGGCCCCGGCGGCAGAGAGCCTGCGAGCCCCGAACAGGTCGCCGAGATGGAGCGGCTGGTTGAAGCAGGTCTCGCGGAGGGAGCTCTTGCGGTCGGTCTTGGCCTAGAATACACTCCAGCCGCGACTAGGGCTGAGTTTGAGTCCATGCTGCAGATCGCCGCCGACCACGGCGCGTCAGCCCACGTCCACTTGCGGGAGGGCATCGACGGGTTGAGAGAGGCTATCGAGGGTGCCGCCAGCACAGGCGCTTCTCTACACGTGGTCCACGTCAATTCGACCGGCGGTGCTGAAACTGCCGAGTACCTCCAGATTATCGAGCAGGCTCGGAGTGACGGTCAGGACCTCACCACCGAGGCGTATCCCTACGAGGCGGGAATGACGGCTATAGAGTCTGCGGTTTTTGACGATTGGGAGTCCTGGAACGACGACCGATTCCCAATTTACCAATGGGCGGAGACCGGGGAGCGCCTTACTCGCGAGAGCTTTGCCCGCTATCGGGCGCAGGGCGGACGGGTGATCAGCCACGTCCGCACCGAGGAGATGACGCGCACGGCGATCGAGCACCCGTTGACGATGATCGCCAGCGACGGGGGAGCACCAGCGCACCCCCGCACGTCCGGCACCTATGCCAAGGTGCTAGGAAAGTACGTTCGTGAAGAAGGCGTACTTTCCCTCATGGACGCGTTGCGGCGCATGACCATCGAGCCCGCTCGACGTCTGGAAGCCTATGTTCCAGCTATGAGGACCAAAGGACGTCTGGCTATCGGAGCCGACGCGGACCTCACGATCTTCGATGCCGCAACCGTGATTGACCGTGCAACCTACACAGAACCAGCCCTTCCCTCGGAGGGAATCCTATACGTGCTGGTCAACGGCGAGCCGGTGGTTAAGGGCGGATCGCTCGCACCAGATAGCCGGCCGGGACGGGCCGTTAGACGGCAGTAAGACCCCACAAAACGAACGGTGTAGCGCCCCCCAGCGCATTGCTGTTGGTATATCCCGTAACCACCAGTAATCCGCCGTCAGAGGCCTCCTCCGCGTCGTCGGAAGAGCTGAAAACCCCTCGCCCAAGTCAAGACACGCGAGTCTTCTTGCGGCTGTGATGCGGGATCAACCACAAAAAAGTACCAAGTCCTAATCCAACCGTGCCAGACTCTAGACATGTTTGCTCGAAGGTTCGTTTTGCCCGCATTAGCCGCCGCCATGCTCGCACAAGCCGAGCCCCTGAGGGTGATGACTTTCAACGTCCGCTACCCAAGTCCCAATGATGGTGCCAATGTCTGGGAGAACCGTAAGGATATACTCGTGGACGCCATCCGCGAATATGAGCCCGACGTGTTCGGAACTCAAGAGCTGTTTGACCTCCAGGGCCGTTACATTGCCGAGCAACTCCCTGAGTACGAATGGTTCGGCATCAGCCGCCACGGCAACCATGAAAACGAGCACATGGGTGTCTTCTACAGGCGGACAACGCTGTTCGTAGTGGAGTCGGGCAACTTCTGGTTGTCGGAAACGCCCAGCGAGTCCGGCAGCATGGCTTGGGACATTTCCTTACCCCGCATGGTCACTTGGGCTCGTTTTCGAGACGCGGTCGGCGAGGAGTTCTACTTCTACAACACGCACTTTCCCCATCGCCGGCAGGACGCTGCGGCGCGCCTCAACTGTGCGAAGGTCATCGTTGAGGATTTCCGTCGCCGCGTGCCGGCATTTGCGAAACTGATCGTACTCGGAGACTTCAACTCGGCGGCGGACAGCGACGTGCACCGGCTTTTCGTCACGGAATTGAGCGACGCCTGGGACGCGTCACAGAAACGCTCAGGTCCGCAGACCACCTCCTCGGGATGGGTGGGCCGACAGGAGGGCCGGCGCATCGACTGGATTCTTTATCGCGGAGATTGGAAAGTGAGTGAAGTCGAAACCGTCGATTTCAATGTTGGCGGTCAATACCCGTCGGACCACTATCCGGTGTTCGCCGTTTTCGAGACCAAGTGAGAAAACGAGATCCAGGACAAGGTCAGGCCTGCGGAGTCGCTACTGTTCCAGAGATGGGGTATTTAGTTGACTCCAGTAGCCACAATATGTTGTGGTTGGGGGCATGAAGGAGGACTACCCCCGAAACCTCGTCGAGTTGGAAGCTCGATTCTCGACCGAGGAGGCGTGCCGGGAGTACCTGCTGAAGCTGCGCTGGCCGGAGGGGTTCGTGTGCCCGCGCTGTGGGATCCAGTCCTCATGGGCCAGCAAACGCAATCTGCTGCTCTGCGCCGACTGCGGTTACCAGGCCTCGGTGACGGCGGGCACGATTTTCCAGGACACCCGCAAGCCCTTGACGTTGTGGTTCCGGGCGGCTTGGTGGGTGACAACGCAAAAAGGCGGGGCCAGCGCGCTGGAGTTGCAGCGGGTCTTGGGTTTGGGTAGCTATGTAACCGCCTGGACCTGGCTGCACAAGTTCCGCCGCGCCATGGTGCGCCCCGGTCGCAATCGGCTGGTCGGCCGGGTGGAGGTGGACGAAACGTATGTGGGCGGAGTCGAAGAGGGCGTCCGAGGTCGCGAAATGGTTGGCAAAGCGTTAGTTGCGGTTGCTGCCGAGGAGGATGGGCGCGGTATGGGTCGCATCCGGCTCCGTCGGATCGCGGATGCCTCAGCGGCGAGCTTGGAAGCCTTTGTCGAAGAAGCTATCCAACCTGGCAGCCTCGTGCACACCGACGGCTGGGAAGGCTATGCGGGATTGGAGAACAAAGGATACCGCCATGAAGTCACCGTGCTGCGCGGGAAGCGGCAATCGGCGAGTAAGCTGCTGCCGAGAGTCCATCGTGTCGCCTCTCTGCTAAAGCGCTGGCTGTTGGGGACCCACCAGGGGGCTGTCAGTCACGAGTATTTGGACTACTACCTGGACGAGTTCACGTTCCGCTTCAACCGGCGGACCTCACGGTCGCGCGGCAAACTTTTCTATCGCCTCCTCCAGCAGGCGGTCGCCGCCGACCCTGCTCCCTATAAGACAATGGTCGAGGCCACCAGGGCCGGCACCCCCACCCCCAAGATGTAGTGGCTACTGGAGTCAACTAAATACCCCATTTCCAGAGATTCATAAGGTCTCACTGGCACGTGAGCCGCAGACGACAACATTCACTATCTTGATTTCTCCTCTGGAATTCGCCCCGATAGGGACGCCATGATTCGGCACAAGGAGTTCCCCACCGCGAGCCAGGACTAAGCCCCCCGAGATGAACTACATAGCGTTCCTTCGCAGGATAGCTGTTGATTAATCCCGTAATGGGGTATTTAGTTGACTCCAGTAGCCACAATATGTTGTGGTTGGGGGCATGAAGGAGGACTACCCCCGAAACCTCGTCGAGTTGGAAGCTCGATTCTCGACCG